>NZ_CP192030.1:4800000-9600000 GCF_050942935.1 Dactylosporangium sp. CA-233914
CGGCAGCCTGGCGCAGGACGACCGCCGGGGCGAGGAGGTGCTCGTGCGGCTGGACGGCGGGGAGGTCACCGTGCTCGACGCCGACCTGGACCTGTCCAACGGCCTGGCCTGGAGCCCGTCCGGCACCGAGTTCTACAGCGTCGACACGCTGCCGGGCGTGGTCCACGCCCGCGGCTACGACCCGGCCACGGGCCGCGTCGGCGAGCGCCGCGACCTGCTCACGATCGCCGACGGCCACCCGGACGGCCTGTGCGTGGACGCGGCCGGCAACCTGTGGATCGCCATCTGGGGCGGCGGCCGCGTCGAGTGCCGTGGCCCCGACGGCTCGCTGCGGGCCGTGGTCGAGGTGGCGGCCCCCAACACCTCGAGCGTGACCTTCGCCGGCCCCGACCTGGACGTCCTGGTCATCACGACGGCCGCGCGGGGCGTCCCGTCGCCGTTGCGCGCGGCCAACCCCGCCTCGGGCCGCCTGTTCACCGCCAGGGTCGACGCCACCGGCCAGCCCCCGGTCTACTGGACGCCGTGACGATGCGGGCGCTGGTCCTGACCGCGCCGGGCGAGGCCGGGGTCCGCGAGGTCGCCGATCCGGTGCCCGCCCCCGGCGAGGTGGTCGTCGACGTGGAGCGAGCCGGCGTCTGCGGCACCGACGTGGAACTGTTCACCGGCGAGCTGAGCTACGTGCAGACGGGCATCACGACGTACCCGATCCGCCCCGGTCACGAGTGGTGCGGCACGGTGAGCGCGCTCGGCCCGGGCGTCGACGCGGCCTGGCTGGGCCGGCGGGTCACCGGCGACACGATGATCGGCTGCGGCCGGTGCCACCGCTGCCGCACGTCCCGCCACCACGTCTGCGCCGCCCGCGACGAGGTCGGCATCCGCGGCGCGATCCCGGGCGCCCTGGCCGAGCGCCTGGCCGTCCCCGCCCGTACCCTGCACCCGCTGCCCCCGCCCCTGGACCCGGCCGCCGGCGCCCTGGTCGAGCCCGGCGGCAACGCCCTGCGCTGCGCGGACGCCACCGCCGTTGCGCCGGGCGAGCGCCTGCTGGTCCTGGGCACCGGCACGATCGGCCTGCTGACGGCCCTCTTCGCCCGGGTCCGCGGCGCCGAGGTCCACCTGCTGGGCCGCGACGAGCCGCAGCTGAACCTGGCCCGCGACCTGGGCTTCGCGGGCGTCTGGACCCGTCCCGACCTGCCCGGCCTGCCCTGGGACGCGGTCGTCGACGCCACCAACGACCCCACCTCCCCGGCCCTGGCCCTGCAGTTGGTCGAGCCGGGCCGCCGGATCGTGTACATCGGGCTGTCCGGCGTCCCGAGCCCCGTCGACACCCGCGAGGCCGTGCTCAAGGACGTCACCGCGGTCGGCATCCTCGGCGCGTCGGCCGGCCTGGCGGGCGCGATCGCCGCCTACGCGGACGGCTCGGTCGACCCGCGCCCCCTGGTCGGCGCGACCATCGGGCTGGACGAGGTGGCCGCGGCCCTGGCCGGCCACCGCCCGGCGGCGGCCGGCCAGGGCCCCAAGCTCCTCGTCGACCCGCACCGCTGACCAGCCCGTCCACCGCGCCCCGTCCGAAACCCGCGCGCCCCGGTTCCCGAAACCCGCGCGCCCCGGTTCCCGAAACCCGCGCGCCCCGGTTCCCGAAACCCGCGCGCCCCGGTTCCCGAAACCCGCGCGCCCCGGTTCCCGAAACCCGTGGCCTGGTTTCCGGAACCCACGCGCCCCGTCCGAAACCCGTGCGGCCCGTCCGAAACCCGTGCGGCCCGTCCGAAACCCGTGCGGCCCGTCCGAAACCCGCGGCCTGGCTTCCGGAACCCGCGCGGCCCGGTTCGTGGCGAGCGCGCCGGGCCCGCCGGTCGGCACGGAGCGTGGGTGGTCGGAGCGGGTGACAGGGGCTGCCGGGCGGCGAAGTGGTGCGGTCGGAGTGCGGTCGTCGGGCGGTCGAGTGAACGGCACGGTTTCGGCCGGTCCCGCGCAGATCAATCAACCTAATCCTACAGCCCGCCAACAAATCCTCGCGGATCCCGTTGCTCTGCGTCGAAGTTACGTCACTGTATGGTGCTCAGGAACGTCAGCGCCAGGGCGGCGTGGCCCTCGATGCCCGGGTGGACGCGGTCCGGGGCCCAGGCCGACGGCGGGCGGTGGGTCAGCAGATCGTCGAACATGGCCTGCGTGTCGACCAGCAGTGCGCCGTGCTCGGCGGCGATGCGGCGCGCCACCGCGGCGTACCGGTCGCTCTGGGCGCGCTGCGGGTCGGTCAGGTCCGGCTCGATGAAGTACGGTGTGCCGACGATGAGCCGGCAGCCGGTCGCCTCCACCGCCTCGGTCAGCAGGGCGCGCAGCGTGGACTCGTATTCGTCGATGGGCACGGCCTCGTGCGGGCGGTCGCCGAACGCGCGCCACACGTCGTTGATGCCGATCATCACCGACAGCCAGTCCGGGCGCTCGTCGAGCACGTCGCGGGACCAGCGCTGGCGCAGGTTGCGGACTGTGTCGCCGGAGACGCCGCGGTTGAGCCACGTGAGGGCGACCTCGGGGTGGCGGGCGGTGACCAGGGAGCGGAGCAGGTTGAAGTAGCCGTCGCCGTGCGGCGCCAGGGGGCCGGTGCGGCCGCAGTCGGTGATGCTGTCGCCGATGAACAGGACCCGCTGTCCGTTGCCGAAGATCATGCCGTCGATTCTCCAACATGCCGGGGAGGGCATCGCCGCCGTACGCCGCTGCGCCGGGGCCGGGTGACCGGCGAGCGCCATGATCACGCGGCATTTTTGATCATCAACGTTCACGTTCGCGTTGCCTGATGCTCGCGCGGGGCCGGAATAGTCGGCGGCCGACCAACTGCACAACCGGAGTCCGCGCTCGTGAAGCACCACCGACGCCGCCTGGCCGCGGCCGTCGCCGCCGGGATCGCCGCGGCCCTGGGCAGCACGCCCGGGCCGGCCGCCGCGCACCCCTTCGGCGACCCGCAGACCGTCTCGATCGCGCTGGACGGCGCCCGGCCCGAGGTCGTGCGCGTGCGCTGGAAGGCCGGCGGCCTCGACGACCTGGTACTGCTCGGCGTCTCGCTCGGGCTGCTGCCCAAGGACCGCGTGATGCTCGACGGCGCCGTGTTCTACCGCGACTCCGACGCCGCCGCCATCGGCCCCTCCGACCGCTTCGCCGCCTACCTGCTCAAGCAGATCACCGTCGCCGGCGGCGGGAAGGCCTGCACCGGCACCGTCGAGCCGCCCTCCGACCTGGCCAAGAGCGGCGTGACCGTCGACTACACGTGCCCCGGGCCGGTCGGCACCGCCACGGTCGCGGTGCACATGCTCACCGACCTCAATCCCGCGTACCAGACCCTGGCGACGGGCCCGAAGGGCGAGCGCGCGGTGTACCGCCAGGGCGAGGACTCCCACGACTGGCCCCTCGGCGCCGCAGCCCCCGGCGCGGGTCTCGGCCGCAGCGCCGCCCTGCAGCTCGGGGCGGTCGTCGGCGGCCTCCTGCTCGCGGGAGCGGCTGCGCTCCTGTTCGTCAAGAAACGCAAAGCAAAGGAGATAGCGAAGCCATGAGGCAACGCACGCGGCGGCTGATGGCCTCCGCGCTCACCGTTGCGCTGGTCGCGGGGACCAGCGCCGCGATCGGGCCGCAAGGCGCCGGCGCCGAGGACGCGCCGTCCGCGACCGGCGCGCCGGTCCTCAACGTCGGCGACGGCCGCACGCTGGAGGGCACGACCCGCATCGAGGCCGAGCCGACGATCGAGAACGACCCGGTCACCGCGCTCACCGTGGACGGCCGGGCGATCGACGCCAAGCCGACGGCCGGCACCGCGCACTTCGGTTTCGACATGGGCGGCAACGGCACCGAGGCCCGCTACCACAACTACATGACCGTCAACGATCACACGGCCGAGGCCGACCGGGTGTACTTCCCGGACATCCCCGGCGGCCGCGCCGGCTCGCTGGGCTTCCCCGGCGAGTGGCTGCACCCCGGCGTCAACACGATCACCGTGCACGCCGGCTGGAACTGGGTCGACACCACCAACGCGGGCGCCGTCGGGGTCAACCAGCTGCCGTTCGGCGAGGGCCTGCGCTGCCCGAACTACGACGACTTCCCGCTGTCGAGCATCAGCCTCAGCCTGCTGGGTGTCGTCGCCGACGGCGAGCAGAACTCCTTCAGCTACAGCTTCGGCGACGGTACCTGCGGCAGCAGCCCGCACCTGCTCACCCAGGACCTGACCTTCGTCGTTTCCGGTGACGGCGGCACCGCCGGTCTGGGTACGGACCTCGACACCCGCACCCTCGCCAACGGCCCGCACACCATCGCCGCGACCACGAAGTCCGGCGTCACCACCAAGGCCGCGGTGAACGTCAACAACGCCCCCGCGGGCGCGCCCAGCATCACCCCGGCCGACGGCGCCCTCGTGCGCGGCACCCGGCCCGTGATCGCCGCGCTGCCGGCGGGCGTGGCCGGCCCGGTCGAGTCGCTGGCCATCGACGACCGGCCCGCCGAGAACGCCGAGGCGCTCGCGGCCGGCACCGCCACCCTCGGGCTCACCATCGAGGCCGGCAACTCGGCCGAGGCGAAGTACCACAACTACCTGCTCGTCAACGGCAACCGGGTCGACCTCGGCGGCGACTACGGCGTGGCCGGGCAGGAGACCGTCGCGCTGAAGTTCCCGAACCGGTTCCTGCACAACGGCGACAACGTCATCCAGGTCAAGACCGGCGACTACAACGGCACCCTGAACGGTGCCACCTGCGCCAACCACGACGACTTCCGCATCACGCGCGTCTCGGCGCAGCTGGCGCCCGGCACCGCCGGCACGGTCACCAACGGCACCACCTACCTGGTGACCACCAGCGGTACCACCGTGACGAAGACGGCGACGACGGACGCCTCGCTCGCCCTGGGCGACGGCACCTGCGGCCCCAACAAGGAGGCCGAGTTCCACTTCGACATCGCCGGTGCCCCGACCACCCGCACCGTCGACACCCTGGCCGCGGCGGGCGACGCGCACCTGAAGTTCTTCGTCGGCGGCAACGGCGCCGACAACGGCTTCGACAACATGGTGCGCATCAACGGCATCCCGCTGGACCTCGGCATCTGGGAGAAGGAGGTCGCTGACCTCAGCTTCCCGAACGAGTGGCTCGTGCCCGGCGTGAACACGGTCGAGTTCCTGGCCGGCAGCGACCACGGCAGCGCCAAGGGCGGCTGCGACAACTACGACGACTTCACCCTGCGCGACTTCCAGCTCGCCCCGGCGGGCGGCACCGCGACCCAGTTGACCAGGATGATCGCCGAGAACACCGTGACCATCGGCTCCGCGAGCTACCCCGCGGGCCAGCCGGTGACGGTGTACATCGGCGACGGCACCTGCGGCAGCTCGTTCAACGCGACGCTGAACAAGACCATCATGTTCGACGTCGCCGGCGCCCCGGCCGCGGGCAAGCGCGCCGACGTGGACAGCACGACGCTCGCCGACGGCACCCACACCATCAAGGCCGTCGTCGGTGACAAGACCTCGACCCGCACGTTCACCGTCGACAACACCGCACCCCAGGTCGCCGGCAGTGTTCCGGCCGAGGGGCAGCGGCTCACCTCCACCGTCGCGCTCGTCGTCGACGTCAAGGACGCCTCCGGCGTGGCCGGCAAGCCGGCGATCACGCTCGACGGCAAGGCGGTCAACCAGGGCGACCAGATCGGCCACGGCCTGCCCGCCGGCGCGCACACGATCGCGGTCACCGCGACCGACACGCTCGGCAACACCGCCACCCGGCAGATCCACTTCACCAGCGCCGACATCCCCGACGTGCCGGCCGACCTCACCGCGACCCTCACCGGCGGCGTCAACGCCCCGTCGGCGAACCTCTCGGCGAAGATCCCCGGCGCGGCCGGCGTCGCGCTGACCGCCACGTTCACGAAGGCCGACGTGGTCCTGCCCACCGGCGGATACCAGGGGACGGCGGCCGCCGTGCCGACCGCGCTCGACGTGGCCCACGACGGCAGCGTCGACGTGAACTCGCTGCGCCCGCTGGACGGCAAGGCGATCGCCACGCCGTCGGGCCGGGACGTGGTCTTCCAGCGGTACGACATCAATGTCGGCACCGCCGCGGACCCGACGCTGCGCTGGGAGGGCACCATCGACCCCGAGCGGGTCGTGGCGCTGCGGGCGTGGAACCCGGCCGCGAAGCGCTGGGACGCGCTGACCAGCTCGCGGGGCCAGGCCGAGCACAGCACGGTCCTCGCCACCCAGGTCGCCGAGGCCTACCGCGACAACGGCACCGTCCACGTCCTGGTCACCGGCGAGGACCCGTTCGCCGACGACCTCTCGCCCCGCGACGCCACCGCGCAGCAGGACAAGGACCACTTCGAGGACCCGGCTTCGTACGACTTTGCCCTGGCGCATTTCACCGACACCCAGTACCTCACCGAGGGCGCCGCCGGCGGCACCTACGACAACTGGAACGGCAAGGCGGAGGCCTCCGACGTCGAGACGGCGGAGGAACAGGCGATCTGGGCGGCCGCGTACAGCGACACCACCCAGTGGATCGCCGACAACGCCGGCAGCCGGAAGATCGCCTACACCGCGCACACCGGCGACATCATCGAGAACGACTACTACGACCCGCTCGCCAAGAACCCGGACGGCTCGCTGAAGCGGCCCGGCCTCAACGAGCAGGTCGACAAGGAACTCGCGGCCGCGTCGGGCTTCCAGAAGACCCTCGACGACCACGGCGTGGTCAACCAGGTCATCGCCGGCAACCACGACGACCAGCTCGGCGCCGAGACCGGCCCCGACTCGCGGTTCAGCAAGACGTTCAGCGCGGACCGGTACTACAACGTGGCGAAGTCCTGGCCCGCCGGGACCGAGTACCACGCGTGGGACGAGGCGAACGGGAAGCCGGGGAAGGACAACCAGAACAACTACGTGCTGTTCTCCGCCGGCGGCCTCGACTTCGTCGCGGTCGGCCTCTCCTACGGGGTCACCGCGCAGGAGGCGAAGTGGGCGGACTCGATCTTCAAGAAGTACAAGGACCGCAACGGCATCCTGCTCTCGCACGACTACCTCAAGCCGTCGACGAACCCCGACGGGCGCGGCGCGGACTTCTCGGCGCCGGACGGGTCGCCGCTGTACAAGCAGGTCGTCGAGGCCAACCCGAACGTCTTCCTGGTCCTCGCGGGCCACGAGCACGGCGTCGGCACCAACCTCAAGACCAAGGTCGGCGTCACCGTCACCCACGACGTCGTCGAGCTGCTCGCCGACTACCAGTTCTACACGGTCCCGGCCGGTGAGCTGTGGCCGACGCTGGTCGACGCGAGCGGCAACATCGACGTCAACGGCGACGGCACCGTCGATCACAAGGCCAGCGACCGGCTGCAGTTCGGCGCGAGCTTCCTGCGCCTGCTGCAGTTCGACGTCGACCGGTCGGTGATGCACATCGACACGTACTCGCCGTTCCTCAACAACTACGGGGCGACCGAGTACGACATCCGCCAGGACGGCAGCCAGACCAAACCGCGGTACAACGGCGCCGAGGACAACCTCACGCTGCCGGTCGACCTGACCAGCCGCAAGACGTCGTTCAGCACCGACTCGCTGGCCGCCTACGTCCCGGCGGGGACGATCGGCACCGACCGGGTCACCGCGGGCGGCACCGCGACCGCCGCCTGGAACGGCCTCGCCCCGGCCACGTCGTACGGCTGGCTGGTCACGGCCAGCAGCGCCGACGGCGGCGTGGCGATCGCCCACCCGGCCGTGTTCCGCACCCCGAAGGGCCGGCCCACCCTGAGCGCCGCCACCAACCCGGTCGACTGGGGAACCGCGGCGACCGTCACGGTCAAGGCGGACGCCGGCGGGCTGCCCGTCAGCGGTACGGTCGAGCTGCGGGAGGGCGACAAGGTTCGCGGCACCGTCGGGCTGGTCGAGCTCGCGGCGACGTTCAAGCTCCCGCCGGGCCTCACGCCCGGGGCTCACACGCTGCTGGCGACCTACGGCGGCAGCGAGACCTTCGAACCCGCCCAGGCTACGGTCACCGTGACCGTGAACGGGCCGGCGGCGTGGAGCGCGACGAAGGCGTACCAGACCGGCGATCGGGTCACCTACGACGGCCGCATCTACACCGCCGCCTGGTGGACCAGCAACCAGAAGCCGGGTGACCCGAACGGGGCGTGGCAGGAGCTGGCCATGGCCGAGGACGGCACCGCCCTGTGGACCGCGTCGCGGATCTTCAACGCCGGGGACACGGTGCTGTACAAGGACAAGAAGTTCCGCGCCCGCTGGTGGACCCGCAACCAGGCCCCCGGCGACCCGAAAGGCCCGTGGGAGGAGATCGCCCCACCGGCACCGGGCGGCGGACCGGCGGCGTGGACCCCGACGACGGTGTACAACACCGGAGACCGGGTGACGTACGCGAACCACGTGTACGAAGCCCGGTGGTACAGCCGCAACCAGGCGCCCGGCGACCCCAACGGCCCCTGGAAGCTGATCAAGTAGTGAAAGGCCGGCCGGGTCCGCGATTGCGGGCCCGGCCGGTTTCTTGACACGGGCTCCCCGGCGTGACTTCGATGAGCGGGCACGCATGTCGCAGGAGAACGGGGGCGCGGTGGAGCTCGGTGTCGACCTGGGGACGTCCAGCACGGTCGCGTTCCTGCGGCGCGACGACGGCACCGCGGAGCCGGTCCTCTTCGACGGCGCCCCGCTGCTGCCCTCGGCGGTCCACGCCGACGAGGCCGGCCGCCTGCTGGTCGGCCGCGACGCGATCCACTCCGCCCGCGCCCGCCCGGAGCGCTTCGAGGGCAACCCGAAGCGCCGCATCGACGACGGGGCCGTGTTCCTCGGCGTCGAGGTGTCGGTCGAGAACCTCCTCGCGGCCCTGCTGCACCGGGTCTTCGCCGAGGCCGCCCGCATCGCCGGCGCCCCGGTCACCGCCGTCACCGTCTGCCACCCCGCCGCGTGGGGCCCCGGCCGCCGCGCCACCCTGCAGCGCGCCGCGACCGCCGCCGGCTTCACCCAGACCCGCCTGGTCCCCGAGCCGGTCGCCGCGGCCGCCTTCCACCTGCGCCGCCACGGCACCGGCCCGGCCGACCTGCTCATCTACGATCTGGGCGCGGGCACCTTCGACGTCGCGGTCGTCCGCTACGCCCCCGGCACCGCGGCGCCCATGTCGGTGCTGTGCAGCGGCGGCCTGGACGACACCGGCGGCCAGGACGTCGACGCCGCGATCGTGTCCCTGCTGCGCGCCCGCGGCGGGCCGCCCGAGCTGTGGGCGCGCCTGGACAACCCGGCCACGGTCGCCGACCGCGCGGCCCGCCGCCAGCTGTGGGACGACGTACGCGGCGCCAAGGAGATGCTGTCCCGTTCGAGCTCGACGAACGTGTACCTCCCGCTGCTGGAGACCGACCACCTCCTCACCCGCGCCGAGGTGGAGCGCACGGCGGAGCCGCTCATCCAGCGCACGCTGAACGCGATCATGGCCACCCTGTCCGCGTGCCCGGCCCCGCTGGCCCCGCTGTCCGGGGCGATCCTGGTCGGCGGCGCGAGCCGGATGCCACTGGTCGCGACCATGCTGCACCGGGCCTTGAACCTCGCCCCGACCATCATCGACCAGCCGGAGCTCGTCGTGGCCGCGGGCAGCGTCGACCCCTTGCTGACCGGCCGTCCGCTCCCGCCCCCCGCCCCGGCCCCTCAGACCCCACCGTCCCCACCGCACCTGTCTCCGCAGGCTCCGCAGGCCTCCCCGCACCTGTCTCCGCAGGCTCCGCAGGCCTCCCCGCACCTGTCTCCGCAGGCTCCGCAGGCCTCCCCGCACCTGTCTCCGCAGGCTCCGCAGGCCTCCCCGCACCTGTCTCCGCAGGCTCCGCAGGCCTCCCCGCACCTGTCTCCGCAGGCTCCGCAGGCCTCCCCGCACCTGTCTCCGCAGGCTCCGCAGGCCTCCCCGCACCTGTCTCCGCAGGCTCCGCAGGCCTCCCCGCACCTGTCTCCGCAGGCTCCGCAGGCCTCCCCGCACCTCTCCTCGCCGCCCCCGTCGGCTCCGCATCCTTCGCCAACGGACCCGGTCCCGCAGGCCCCATCGGCTCCGCACCTGTTCCCAACGCACCCGGTCCCGTCGGCCCTGTCGGCTCCGCATCCTTCGCCAACGCACCCGGTCCCGCAGGACCCATCGGCTCCGCACCTGTTCCCAACGCACCCGGCCCCGCAGGCTCCGCCGACCCCGCACCCGGTCCCGCCGCATTGGGTTGCGCCGTTCGGGCCGTCGTCGGCCCCGCCGCCGGCCTATCCGGCGTCGCCTGCCTCGCCGATTCCGCCGCCCGGCGCCGTCCCGGTCTGGCAGCAGGTCTCGCCGTCGACTCAGGCCCCGGCCGCGCCGTCGCCGGCTACGCCACCGGTCACGCCGCCCGGCGCCGTCCCGGTCTGGCAGCAGGTCTCGCCGCTGACTCAGGCCCCGGCCGCGCCGCCACCGGTCACGCCGCCCGGCGCATATCCGGCTATGCCGGCCGGCATGGTTCCGCCTCAGCCGCCGGCTATGCCAGCTGTCATGCCGCCGCCCGGCTATCCGGCCGCCCCGCCCGGTCCGGGGATGCCGGTGGGCGGGTCCGGGGCGGTCATCACCGTGGTGGAGCTGATCAGCGTGAGCACCCCGCGGTACGACGGCATCACCCTCCGTGGCCAGCTGCACGCCGGCTTCGGCGTCGTCGAGCATGTCTTCCCGACCGACCCCGACGGGCGCCTGCTGCTCTTCGCCGACGCCGGCGCCCTGGGCCGGCACGCGGCTCTGCACGCCGCGACCGAACCGCTCATGGCCGTGCCCCCGTGGCGGGTGCGCAACGACGGCTCCGACGACCTGCACTTCGACCTCGACCTGCTGCCGGCGCACCTGGGGGAGCCGCCGGAGCGGTGGCTGCCCGCGTACGTCTGCCGCTGCCGCGACCTCGGCGCCCAGCTGGCCATCTTCCTCGACCTCGAGGGAGCCGACGACCTCGTCGGCGAGCACTCGACCATCGACAGCGCCGACGACATCCTGCGCCGTCACCGCCTCGAGCCCACGGCCGCCGCCGCCCGCCGCAAGCTGGCCCGCCTCGACCGCGCCCAGCTGCTGGAGGACTGGCGGGACCTGATCACCCTGATCGACGAGGCCATCGTCCACGTGAGCTGACCCGGGCGGGGGCGGTGCCCGGCCGCCCGGGCCGGCGGCGGGGGATTCAGCGGTTGACGGCCAGCTCGCCCAGCTCGGACCAGCCGTCCTGCTCGACCGTGGTGTTGACGATGCGCGGGGTCTCGAGCAGGTACTGCGGCAGCGTCCGCTGCGCCTCCTTGAAGTGCTCCGAGTTCACGTGCGCGCTGCCCGCCTCGCCGTCGCGGAAGGCCTCGACCAGGACGTACTCGTTCGGGTCGTCCAGGCTCCGGGACCAGTCGAACCACAGGCAGCCCGGCTCCGCGCGGGTCGCGGCGGTGAAGCCGGCGGTGATCGACGGCCAGGCCTCGGCGTGCTCCGGCAGGGTGCGGAACTTGACGGTGATGAAGATCATCTTGTGCACCTCCGTGCGGGACGGCTTCGCGTTCCCACCCAGGATTCCTTGCCCGCGCCACGGGTAACCTTCGACCCGGCGAATTCCACTTGGGAATCTGGCGACCTGGGCGATGGCTAGGCAGAGAGGACCGCATGGGCTCGACCGTGCTGCTGGTGATGGACGTCCAGCGCCGCGTCTCCGCCTTCGCCGGCAGCGACCTCGACCTGCTGCCGCGCTCCAGGGGTGTCGAGCACCTGGTGCTGACCGGCATCGCGACCAGCGGCGTGGTGCTGTCCACGCTGCGCCAGGCCGCCGACCTCGACTACGGCCTGACGGTGCTGGCCGACGGCTGCCTCGACAACGACGAGGAGGTCCACCGCATGCTGACCAGGAAGATCTTCCCCCGCCAGGCCGACGTCGTCGCGGTGGCCGGCTGGACGCCGTGAGCGAGTGAGAATGTTGGTCCTGCTGCGGCATGGGGAAGCATGCCAGAATGGTCATGGTTGGCGGTGGGGGAGGACGGTCGATGGATGAGGTGCTCGCCCGCAGCGGGATCATGCAGGGCATCGACGCCGAGGCGGCGGAGGAGCTCGCACGCGGCCTCGACCAAGTCGACGTCCGCCGCGGTGACGTGCTGTTCAACGAGGGCGAGCCGGGCGACAGCCTCTACATCGTGCTGCAGGGCAAGATCAAGCTGGGCCGGCGCGCCCACGACGGCCGGCAGAACCTGCTGGCGATCATGGGCCCCGGCGACATGGTCGGCGAGCTGGCCCTGTTCGACCCGGGCCCGCGCACCGCGACCGCGACGGCCGTGGTCGACTCGCGGGCCGCGCGCCTGACCAAGGCGTCGCTGCGCTCGTGGCTGGTCCGCCGGCCCGAGATCGCCGAGCAGCTGCTGCGCGTGCTCGCCCGCCGCCTGCGCCGGACCAACGACGCCCTCGCGGACCTGATCTTCACCGACGTCCCAGGCCGGGTGGCCAAGAAGCTGCTGCAGCTCGCGGGCCCGTTCGGCATCCGCGACGGCGGCGTCCTGCGCGTCACGCACGATCTGACCCAGGAGGAGCTCGCCCAGCTCGTCGGCGCCTCCCGCGAGACGGTCAACAAGGCGCTGGCCGACTTCAGCTCCCGCGGCTGGATCCGCCTGGAGGGCAAGAGCGTCGTCATCGCCGACCCGGAGCGCCTGGCCCGCCGAGCCCGGGTCTGAGCCTGCTGCGCCCGCGTCTGGGCCTGCTGCGCCCGGGTCTGAGCCCGGCGCGGGCAAGGGTGCCGGACCGCCGCGAGAACCCGGCCCGCAGCTGGGCGGTGAAGACCACCCCGCAGGAAACGCCGGTCGGCTCGGGAGAGCGGTTGATGAAAGCCGGTGCGTTCAGCGGCGGCGCTTGTGCTGGGCGCGCAGGGCGAGCGGGGCGTCGTCGAGGATGACGATGCACTTGTTCTCCAGCCGCACCCAGCCGCGGCTGGCATAGTGCGCCAGCACCTTGTTCACCGACTCCCGCGACGCACCCACGAACTGTGCCAGCTCCGTCTGCGTGAGGTCGTGCACGACGCGGGTCGCCCCGTCCTCGCGGATGCCGAACTGGTTCGCCAGCTGGATGAGCTGCCCGGCCACGCGCCCCGGCACGTCGCTGAACAGCCGGTCGTGCACGGTGGCCCGGTTGCCACGGATCCGCCGTGCGACGACCCGCAGCAGCTGCTCGGCCACGTCGGGACGCTGCGCGATCCAGCGGTACAGCGCCGTCCTGTGCAGCCGCGCGAGCCGCGCGTCCGCCACGACCGTCGCCGTCGTGGTCCGCGGCCCGCCGTCGAGCAGCTCCACCTCGCCGAACGCGTCGCCCGGCCCGAGCAGGGCGAGCAGCCCCTCGCGCCCGTCGCCGGAGCGGCGGCTGAGCTTCACCTTGCCCTCGAGCAGCACGTACAGCCAGTCGCCGGTGTCACCCTCGGTGAACAGGACCGTGCGGCGCGCCGCCTCCACGGTGTCGAACTCCAGAGCGAGCGCCTCGGCGGAGGCGTCGTCGAGATGGTCGAACAGGGCGGCGCCCAGCACGGCGTCGCGCGCCTCGACGGTCGTGTACGTCAGGCTCATGACCCCTCCCCGGATTGGCGGTACCGAGTACCATTCAGACGGTACTAGATTCCATGAGGGCGGGGCAATACCTGCTCAGACCGTGCGCGAGGATGACAACGTGACCGGAACCCCAGCTGTCACCCCCGTGCGCGAGCGCCTGGTGGATGCGGCCCTCGACCTGTTCGACGAGCGTGGCTACGAGCAGACGACCGCCGACGACATCGCCGACCGTGCCGGCGTCGGGCGGACCACGCTGTTCCGCCATTACCGGTCCAAGGAGGACGTGATCTTCCCGGACCACGACCGGCTCATCGCCGCCGTCCGGGAGCGACTGGCCACCTCCAGCGCCGGCACGGCGATCGCGGCGGTGACCGACGCGGTCCGGCTGGTGCTGCTCAGCTACGTCGAGGAGGGGGCCCGGGCCCGGCGCCGTTACCGGATCACCAGCCGGGTGGCCGCCCTGCGCGACCGGGAGATCGCGAGCGTGGCGCGCTATCAGCGGCTGTTCCGCGAGTTCATCGCCGACTGGATGGGGTCCGCGCCGGCCGACGCGCTGCGCGCCGAGCTCATGGCCGCCGCCGTCGTCTCCGCGCACAACCACGTCCTGCGGCGGTGGCTGCGCCGCGAGGCCGCCGAGCCCGCCGCGGAGCTGGATGCCGCGATGGCCCGGGTGGTACAGCTGTTCACCGCCGACCCGCACACCACGGATGGATCGATGGTGATCGTCCTGCGTGACACGCGGGACCCTGAATACGTCGCCGCGGCCGTCCGCCAGGCACTGCAGTCCTGAGCCGGCGAAGAATATGTTTCCGCGAACACGCGGCGGATGATCGAGACGGCGGTTCAGGCCTGGCCGGGCTCAAGGGCACAGCGTCGTCGTCTCCGTGGGCTACCGGGTCCGGGTCGCGGCCTGGCGATGGCAGGACGCGGCCGGTCCCGGTCGCCGTCAGGGAAGGGAGGCGGCGGCCGGGACCGGCACTTGGGGGTGGGTGGAAGGACCAGGAGACGAACGAGCCGTACCGGCCGTTCAGGATCGAGTTATGACGGCTCGCCGGACGGCACTGCCAGCGGGGTGCTCAGGGCGGCCGGTACACCCAGGTTCGGGGTGCCGTCGGCGTTCCAGGTGATCTTCTGGGCGCGGGCGCTGCGGTTCATGTCGCAGCCGCCGCCGGCGGAGGTGTTGGCGTGGTACACCATCCAGTCCTCGGTGCCGTCGGGCGACTTGAAGAAGCCGTTGTGGCCCGGGCCGTACACCCCGTTGGCGTTGGAGCGCTGGAACACCGGCGTCGAGGTCTTCACCCACGACGAGGAGTTCAGCGGGTCACCGCCGTTCCAGGTGAGCATCCCCAGCTTGTAGTCGGGGGTGGAGCAGTGGCTCGCGGAGAAGACGATGAACGTCTTGCCGCCGTGCTGGATGACCTCCGGGGCCTCGTTGACCGCGCCGCCGACCGTCTCCCAGCTGTACGTCGGCGTCGACAGCAGCCGCCGGGTGCCGCTGGCGGTCCAGGGGTTGGACAGCGGGCGGATGAACATCGGCTGCGAGCCGTTGTAGTACGTGCCCAGCAGGTACAGCTGCCCGTTGAGCTGCAGGATGGTCGGGTCCAGCTCCCAGGTGTTGTCCTGGGTCGGGTCGAGCATGTCGGCCTTGAACGTGTACGGGCCCATCGGGTCCAGCCCGGCGCTCTCCAGCACGTGGATGCGCTGCGTGCCGAGGTTGTACGGCTCGACGCCGGCCACGTAGTACATGTACCACCGCTGCCCGTTGGGGCCGTTGAGCAGATGGAACTCGGGCGCCCACATCGTGCCCGCGCCGTTTGAGCGCGTCAGGTTGAAGATGACGGTCTCCGGCGCGGTCGCCAGGCCCCCGAGCGTCGCCGACTTGCGCATGGTGACGGTGCGGTTCCAGGTGGTCGCGGCGAGGTAGTAGTAGCCGTTGTAGTACTGCAGCCACGGGTCCGGGCCCTGCGGGTCGAGCGGGTTGGTGAACGTCTTGCCCGTCCCGCCGCCGGTGCCGGGGTTGTAGCCGGCCAGGCGCCACACGCGCGTCGTGGCGGTCGTGCACGGCAACTGCACCAGCTTGACGTTCGCGGCGGTGCTGTCCCCGGTCGGGGCGACGCACTTGCCGGACTGCACGCCGACGAGGTTGAACGTGTTGGTGGCGCCGGAGACCGTCACCGCCTGCAGCCGGAAGCGCTGGTTGTTCTGGCCGTTGCAGGGGTACTGGATGACGGCCGCATTGTCCGCAGTGGACTGTCCCGTGATGTCGACGCAGGAGCCGGCGGTCAGGGTGCCGACGGTGTACGTGTTCGCGACGCCGGACACCGGGGTGAACGTGTACGTCTGGCTCGCGGTGCTGCCGCAAGTGGAGTCGACGAGCTGCAGTGCGGCGGTGGAGGCGCCGCCGGGAACGTCCATGCAGGTCGAGCCGGCCTGCAGGGCGACGGTGCTGGTGAACGTCACCGGCGCGGCGGCGGCCGGCGAGGCCTGCAGGGCCACCAGGGGCAGCAGTGCGGCGGCGAGCAGTGCCGCAGCGGCCCGTGGCGGACGGGCTTGTCTGGTCATCTCTCACGTCCTCGGTTGAATTCCGAAAACCCTTTCGGAGATGGTGCCCAGCTAGACTCAAGCTGGTCAATGTTGTGACAGAATGTTCCAGGAAATCGGGGAGCCGAAAACCTTTCGGCTCCCCGATCGGGCTTGCTATCGAGCGGTGCAGGTGAGGGCCGGCACCGAGTTGGTGCCGCTGGACGAGCCGAGGAAGCCGAACGTCGTGCTCTGCCCGGCCCCGACGGTGCCGTTGTAGTCGACGTTCGTCGCGGTCACGTTCGCGCCGCTGCTGCTGAAGTTCGCGCTCCAGCCGGTGTTGACCGTCTGGCCGTTGGCGTACGTCCACTTGACCGTCCAGCCCGCGATCGCCGAGCTGCCGGCGGTGACGAGCACCTGGCCCTGGAAGCCGCCCGGCCACTGCCCGACGATGGAGTACGCCGCGGTGCAGGTCTTGCCGCCGCCCTGCGACGGGCTGCTCGACGCGCTGCGGCTCGGCGACGGGCTGGTGGAGGCGCTGCGGCTCGGCGAAGGGCTCACCGAGGAGCGGCTCGGCGACGGGCTCGTGACGCCGCCGTAGATCGAGGCCTCCTTGGCGGTGGCCTTGATCCCGTGGGCGCCGTTGAAGATGCGCTGGCCCCAGGTGGTCAGCTGGTTCGGGTCGAAGCTCGTCGCCATGTCCAGGATCGGGTCGGTGTTACCGCTCCACGACCAGCCGATGTACCCCAGCCCGCGCGCGTCGGCCTGGGCCAGCAGTGTCTCGTGGTCGACCTCGCCGGACTGGAACTGCCAGCCGAACTCGCCGATGACCAGCGGCCAGCCCGCGTTCTGGAACCGGTCGAGGTAGTCGATGATGGTCTGGCCGTTGCTGTACACGGCGTACATGTGGATCGACAGCACCGTGTTCTTCTGGGTGTCGGCGTCGAGCACGGTCTGCGCGTTGTCGCGCATCACGTTCTGCCAGTCCTGGCCCCAGTTCGGCGCGTCGACCATGAGCAGGTGCTGGAAGCCGTTGCTGCGCATCTTCTGGATCGCGGCGACCGTGGCGGCGGTCCACTGCTGCGGGTTGTTGTTGCCGATCGGCTCGTTGCCGATGTTGATCGAGATGTAGCTCTCCTGGCCGACCAGGTTGGCCTTCTGGCTGATCCAGTAGTTCACGGCCTCGTCCAGCGTGGCGGCCGCGCCCTCCTCGCCGTAGCCGGTGGTGTCGTGCACCTCCAGCACGCAGATGAGCTTGTTAGCCTTGCACAGCGAGATGACGTTCGCGACGTCGCTGGACGGGCCCCACCGCTTGCCGGAGCCGAGCACCACCCGGACCGTGTTGGCGCCGAGGGCCTTGACGTCGGCGAACGCGCGCGTCTGGCCCGTGTACCACACGTGCGGGTGGTTGACCCCGCGCATGATGAACTGCTGGCCGTTGGCCTCCACGATGTTGCGGCCGCTCACGTGGAGACCGACAGCGGCGGACGCCTGCTGGGCGTACACCACGAACGACGCGGCGACCGCGACGAGCGCGACGCCGAAGATCGTGAGTCGTCTTCTCATGCCGTACTTCAGTACGCCCGGCCTTTTCGAAACTCAATCGAAGCGCTTCGAGATCTCCGCTGACGTGCGTGGCGGTTCCCGGCGCCGGTGAAAGATACAGACGCCGCAGTCCTGCAGCCCGGCTCCGGCGGCGAGGTCCACGTCATCGGCGGCAACCAGGCCGCGGCGAGCATCGTTCAGTCGGCGCGACCGTTCGCTGTCCGATGTGGACATCGTCGGTGAGTCGCCTCGTGATGAGCTGGTCGAGGCGTTCCCAGACGCGACTGTCGTAGCCGCGGCCGGTCGAAGCATGGTCCCGCTGCGCGCGAGAACGCGCACGGCGGAGCAAACGAAGTCCCTAACGCGCCGACGCGACCGGATGTCTGGAGACGTTTGCCGGGCCGGCCCGGACCGGATACGCCAGTTTCGACGCGTTCGTCACCCCGAGTTCGGAGTCGCCCGTGCCAGCACGAGGGCTTGGGCTGCTTGCACGTCGGCAAGTGCCCGTTGCGCGATCTCGCCGTAGTCATCGGCGGTGGTCGTCTGACTCCAGCGCTGGCCCCCATCGCTGGTCGCTTTCCGATCGAGCGGATCCGCGACGCGGTAGAGGCCACGTCCACGGGACAGCCGTGGGCACGCGGTGACCGCACCGAACGACCTCAGGCAGAGACAACGAAAGGGAATAACCACGCAATACCACCAGTACGGCGGACCGGAGGTCATGCGGCTCGAAGACTTCCAGCCCGCGCCGCTCGGTGCCCACGAGGTGCTTGTCCGTGTACGTGCGGCCTCGGCGAACCCGATAAAGTTCGTTACCGGGCGCGGTTTTCCATGTTCGATGGGTTATGACTTCGCCGGTGTCGTCGCGGAAGTCGCGATCGCTTCACCCGTCTGCAGTGGTCGTACATCCGCTCGATGACCTCGCTCGGATAGTCGCGACTGTTGCCCCTCGCGCAGGCAGTGTTCGATGAGGCCCGCCACGGCGGGGGCGTCGGCGTTGTCGGGCCGTCTTGTCGTCGCTATCGGTCCATCTTGCCTGCATCAAGGACCAATGCCGTTCAGATAAGGCCGTCTGGGCAGGCCAGTAACGGTGTGGGTGGGCCGGGATGGCAGGTGATCCGGTCGGTGGGGCGTTTGACGCGGTAGGAGTTGTGTCGGGCGCGTTTGATGACGCGGGGGCAGGTCCGGTCGCGGCGGGGTGGGTTGGGCTGGCTGCGGATTTCGGTGAGCGCGTCGGTCAGGGCGTCGGAAAGGTGTTCAGGGGGTGATGGCCGCCTGGTCGGTGACCTGGCGGCGCACGACGCGAAGGCCTTTGATGAACGACATCCGGTCCGGGTCGTAACCGGCTGGGTCGGCGGCGTCGAGCAGCAGCGCGCGGATGGCGTAGTGCGCCAGCAGCAGGCCCCACATTTGTTGTTCGACCAGGTCCGGGGTCTTGGAGCGGAGGACCTCACCGCGGCCACGCAGGTCGGTTTTCAGTTCGTCCAGCGCGGATTCTTCCTCCCAGCGCTGGTGATAGGCCTCGGCCAGGTCCCTGGCCGGGGCCTCGTGTGGGTCGGTGATGGTGGTGACCACGACGATCAGGTCGCCGTCAGGGTTGCGGTCGGGGACGGTGTACTCGACCACTCGGACCAGACGGGCCAGGTCCGCGGGAACATCGTGGCCGGCTCTGGCCTGCTCGACCAGCCGAGCCCGCCGCTGAGCACTCAGGCCGGGAGCGTAGATCAGCGCCTGGTAGGAGCCGTCGGGCAGCCAGCGCAGGTGCCCGACCGATACCGACGCGCCGATCCGCCAGGCCAGGTCAGCGCCGGTGGCGGCGAACGCCTGGAACAGTTCGTAGGAATACAGGCCGGCGTCGGCCATGACCAGCATGTTCGGGCCGACCGCGCCGGCAAGGCCAGCGGCCAGAGTGCGTTCCCCGGTCCGGCAGCCGCCTAGCACCGCGCCGATGATGGCGTGGCTGCCGCACTCCGCGAGGGCGGCGACGTGCACTTTCGGGTACGCCGACGCTTTCGGCCCGGACCCCATCCGGCCGAACCGTTCCGCATTGTCCGGGGTGTCGGCCACGTCGAAGCTGGTCGCGTCGATCGCCATCAACCGGCGCCGGCCGAGCCAGGCGCCTTTCGTGCCCGGCGTGGCCAGGGGCACCGCGGCCCGCTCGAACAACGCCTGCATTGGCTCGACACCGAGGCGTTGCCGGGCCTGGGTGATCGCCGACTTGGTCGGGACCTGCCAATCGTCGTCCCAAGAACCGAGTTTGCGCAGGTTACCCACCAGCCTGCGCATCACCTCGTCGTACGACTCGGCGAAGAACAACCCCATCGCGATCACATACCGGACCATCACGTGCGCCGGCAGCCGCCGGGACCGCTGCTCCCGCCGCTGCGTGCGGTTGAGGACCTCCTCGAGGAGGTCGCGACTGAACCGGGCCGACACCACACCCAACCCGACATGGTCGGTCAACCGACCCCACAGCCGTTCCTCCGCCATCGATGACGTCACGGCCAGCCACCGTACCGGCCTCCACAATCGACGTCAGCTCACCACGCTGACCTCGGCAGAAGCCTTATCTGAACGGCATTGCATCAAGGACCAAGACGGCGGGGCGAAGTACCGGAGTGACCTGGCGCCATGATCGGGTGCACGGTATTCGGCATGTTTGTGGCCGACGACCCAGCCTCCGTCGCGTTGGGTAGCAAGCCTCGACGCGGCATGTGCGTGCACCATTTGACATTACCGCCGGCTGTGCGGGGCGGCGGGTCCGGCTGGATTATGGGAAAATGAATCCATGGGGCAGCTACAATTGTTTAGCAAGTCTGAATTGGCTGCCATGCGTGACCGGACCAGGTCGCGTCGTTATTCCCCGGCGAATGAGGAATTCCGCCGGGAACATGCTCGGCATCGCGCGTGGGGCCTCGCCCAACGACACGCCGAGAAACTCCGCCGAATACGCGCGAGCACCCCGCTGGCAAGCGTGGCTGCCGACGGCCGGAAAGGCTCAGTGAACGAACCAGCCCCGGCCCCGGCCCCGGCCCCGGCCCCGGCGCCAGGCACGGCCCCGGCCTCGGTGTCACACACGGCCCCGGTATGGCCCAGCCACAACCCCGGCACCGCGCACGACCACGACCACGACCACGGCGCGGCCGCCAGCCACGACCACGGCGCGGCCGCCAGCCACGACCACGGCGCGGCCGCCAGCCACGACCACGGCGCGGCCGCCAGCCACGACCACGGCGCGGCCGCCAGCCACGACCACGGCGCGGCCGCCAGCCACGACCACGGCGCGGCCGCCAGCCACGACCACGGCGCGGCCGCCAGCCACGACCACGGCGCGGCCGCCAGCCACGACCACGGCGCGGCCGCCAGCCACGACCACGGCGCGGCCGCCGGCCAAGGCCCCAGCCAGGACCTCGGCACAGCCGGCCAAGGACAGGGCTTCGGCACGCCACCGGCCGAAGTACCGCCGGTGGCCGAAGCGTCCGCGCAGCCCGGGCAGCCCCGCGATCGATGCCGGCCCGGACGACCACACCGCAGTGCGGCACGCATGGCGCCGATTAACCCGGCTCCGCCTCGCAGCACCGGCCCGCACCCACTGCAGCAGCGTCATCCCGCCGGCCCGTCGGCGCGGGGCGGGCACGCCCGCGAGAATCCGCGCCGGCCCGCTGACACGGCACCGCGAAGAAATCAGCGCCGGCCAGCACATGAGAACTGTTCCCGGGAAATATCACGCACGAAATTCGTCAATCCCTATCCTAATGGACCACCGACCAGAATTCCGAGCGCCTCAATAACGACGACGACGGACGAGGCACGCGCGTCGACCGTTTCCTTCACCATGGGTGGCGTGAAGCTGCGCCCGGCGCGGGTTGGGCCGATGCCAAGCAGTTGGCTGCGCTGTTGCGGGCTGGCGCCGATCCGAACATGCCCGGCCGCGGCGGGGGTACGCCGCTGTGCCGGGCCGGCGTGCAGGACATGGCGGACAACGTCCGAGTGTTGCTGGCGGCCGGGGCGGATCCGTCAGGCGTTGTCAAGGCTGGGGCGGCGGACGAGTCGGTGCCGCCCGGCCGTCTGCCTCGGTTGGGTCAGCTGTTCGGTGTCAGCTCCACCACGGTCGATGAGTCGCCGGCTCGGAACTCGTAGGTGCCGGTGGGGGCGTGGAGGCGGCCGTCGTGCCAGTACGACAACACCCAGCGCGGGACGGTCAGCTCCACGGTTCGCGTCTCGCCCGGGGTCAGGGGGGTGCGCTCGAAACCGGCCAGCCGGCGCCGTGGCGCCTCGACCGGCCAGTCGCGCGGGGTCGCGTAGAGCTGCACGACCTCGTCGCCGGCGCGCTCGCCGGTGTTGGTGACCGCGACGCTCGCCGTGACGGTGCCGTCCGCGGCGGCGGTGACGGTCAGGGGGCCGTAGGCGAAGGTGGTGTACGACAGGCCGTGGCCGAACGCGAACAGCGGCTCGCCGCGATGGTACTGATACGTCCACCCCGAGCCGATGACGTCGTAGTCGCCGGGCGCGGGCAGCTTCGCGTCGCCCGGGTACCAGGTCTGCGGCAGGCGCCCGGCCGGGTTGTTCGCGCCCAGGAGCGTGTCGGCCACCGCGTTGCCCTGCTCCTGGCCGGCGTGCGAGGTCCACAGGATCGCCGGCACGTTGGCGGCGGCCCAGTCGATCGCGTACGGGTAGGCGCAGACCAGCACGAGCACCGTGTTCGGGTTGGCCGCCACGACCGCGCGCAGCAGCTCCTCCTGGCGCGGCGGCAGGGCCAGGTCGTCGCGGTCGACGGTCTCGCGGCCGTTGATGTGCGGGTCGTTGCCGAGCACCACGATCGCCCGCTCGGCGGACCGGGCGGCGGCGACCGACTCGGCCACCCCGGAGGCGACCCGCTCCACCCGCAACGCGAGGCCCTCGCCCTCGGCGCCGGCCACCAGCCGGCCGCCGGACTCGGTGACGAAGCGGCCCGAGGCGTTGCTGCGCAAGCCGCCGGGGTGCAGCTCCCACAGCTCGCGCACCACCCAGCCGTCGGGCGTCTCGGCGGTCGCGGCGAGCACGCCGTTGTCGTCGACGGTGACGTATCGGTCGGTGGCCGTCTCCCGCAGCGTGTGCACCGGCTCCGGGCACTGCACGCTGGTGCCCCAGTCCTGGTGGGCGAAGACGGCCCCGGGTCCGTCGGCGAGGATGAGCGCGCCGTCCGGCCCGGCGTGGACCTGGCGGCCGTCCGGCGCCACGAGCCGGATCAGGTCCAGGCCCTCGGCCGCGGTGACCCGGTCCGGGCCGAGCCGGTCGCGCAGGGCGGCCTCGACGGTGACGGCGTAGGGCAGGGTGCCGCTGTACCAGTCCCGCAGCACCCGCCCGCCGAGGTGCCCGATCACGGCGACGTTGGCCGGCTGCCGCAGCGGCAGGGCGCCGCCTTCGTTGCGCAGCAGCACCATCCCGGCCCGGGCGGCGCGGGCGGCCAGCCGCGCGTGCGCGTCGCCGGCGATGACGTCGCGGCGGATGCCCGCGTACGGGTCCTGGTCCGGGTCGAACTCCCCGGTCCGGGCGCGCATCGCGAGGATTCGCCCCACCGCCGCGTCGACGTCGGCCTCGCTGATCAGGCCGCGCTCCAGGGCCTCGGTGAAACGCTCGATCGTCGGCGCGGGGTCGGGGCCGTTGTCGGTGTAGCTGTCCACTCCGGCCCGCAGGGCGGCGGCGTGGGACTCGGCGTGGGTGGGGAAGTACCGCTCGCTGACGACGAGGTTCGACGGGGCCTGCGCGTCGGAGCAGATCACCACGTCCGGCGCCACGGCCCGCAGCGCCTCGCGCAGCAGCGGGTGCACGTGGTTCGGCACGCCGTTGACCAGGTTGTAGGCGGGCATCACGCCGGCCACGACGCCGGCCCGCAGGGGCTCGAGGAAGACCGGCAGCTCGTACTCGTGCAGCACCCGCGGCGGCACTGAAACGTCCACGGTGTCGCGCTCGGTCTCCACGTTGTAGGCGAGGAAGTGCTTGAGCAGCGGCGCGGTCCGCCACACCGCGGGGTGCTCGCCGCGCAGGCCCGCGCAGTACGCGATGGCGAGCTCCGCGGTGGCGAGCGGGTCCTCGCTGTAGCCCTCCTCGTTGCGGCCCCAGCGCGGGTCGCGCAGCGGGTTCACCACCGGCGACCAGACGTTGAGCGAGGCGGCCGGGGTGCCCTCCGGCGGGTCGTGGCGAAACGCCCGCACCTCGGTCGCGGCCGCCTCGCCGACGGCGCGCACCAGCGCCCGGTCCCAGCTCGCGCCGAGCCCGACGGCCTGCGGGAACACGGTCGCCCGGCCGAGCCAGGCGGCGCCGTGCAGCGCCTCGCAGCCGGTGTGGAACGCGGCCAGCCCCAGCCGGGGGACCGCCGGCTGGCTCTGGTGCAGCATCGCCACCTTCTCCGCGAGGGTGAGCCGGGCGAGCATTTCATCGATCGACGGCATTTTCCTACCTTCGCTGGTCGAAGCGCTTCGATGATGGTCGGCGCACCCCCGGATGTCAATCCGGCGCAACTTTCATGCGATCGGCGCCGGATTGCCCAGCGCAGTGGCGATCGCCCTCGATGTCCTTGTCGTGTCCCCATCGATGTCCTACTGTCTGTGCTTCGAAGCGCTTCGACACCCCTCGAGCACCCCGGAGCGCCTACCGTCCGCGCACAATTCCCATCCCCCGAAGGGTGGTCCACCCATGGCAAGCCTGAGCCGGCGCGGCCTGCTCGCCTCCGTCGCCATCATCGCCGCAACCCCGTTACTGGACGCCTGCGGCAGCCCAAAGGCGAAGAACGAGGGCACCACCAGCGAGAGCGAGCTGTCCAAGGCCCTGCCGTCGTACGTGCCGAACAACGCGGTCAAGGCCGACATCCCCTCGGTCGCCGGGGCCAACGGCGCCGCGACCGACCCGGCGTTCCTGCGTTACCCCGCGAGCCCGCCGAAGTCGGTGACCGGCGCGATCGGCTCGGGCGGCTCGTACACCACGATGACCCCGCTGTGGGGCTCCATCCCGCCCTCGAGCGGCAACGTCTACTACGACACCGTCAACAAGGCCATCGGCGCCACCCTGAAGATGCAGCCGGCCGACGGCGTCACCTACGGCGACACCCTTCCGGCGCTGTTCGCCTCCGACAAGCTGCCGGACTGGATCAACATCCCGAGCTGGAACACCCAGAAGCTCAACTTCGGTGACGCGGTCGCGGCCAAGTTCGCCGACCTGACCCCGTACCTGGCCGGGGACAAGATCAAGCAGTACCCGAACCTCGCCGCGCTCTCGCCCAACGCCTGGATCGCCGGGGTGTGGAACGGCAAGCTCTACGGCTTCCCGATCTACTCCTCCAACGCGGTCGTCGCCGGCGCCTACTACTACCGCAAGGACCTCTTCGACAAGGCCGGCGCCTCGGCCGACGTCAAGAGCATCGCGGACCTGGAGGCGCTCGGCAAGACGCTGACCAACGCCAGCGCCGGCGTGTGGGCCTTCGACGACCTCTTCGGCAACGACGCGGCCTACATCGACCAGATCTTCGAGTTCCCCAGCGGCGGCTACCCGTGGACCACGGACCCGGCCGGCAAGCTGCTGCACCGCTACGAGACCGACAACATCGTCGAGGCGCTCAACTGGCACGCCAAGATGGTCAAGGCCGGATACATGCACCCCGACGCCGTGGCCAACAACAGCCAGAACGGCAAGCAGCGGTTCTGGAGCGGCAAGGTCGCGATCTGCGCGGACGGCACCGGCGCCTGGAACGGCGACGACCACAAGTCCGGCACCGCGGCCAACCCCGACTACAACCGGCAGGCCTTCAAGCTTTTCAGCGCCAAGGGCGGCGACGCGAAGGTCGAGCTCGGCAACGGCGCGGGGATGTACAGCTACTTCAACAAGAAGCTCAGCGACGCCCAGATCAAGGAACTGCTGCAGATCGCGAACTACCTGGCCGCGCCCTACGGCTCGGCCGAGTGGCTCACGGTCAACTTCGGCGCTCCCGGCACCGACTACAACCTGACCGACGGCAACCCGCTGCTGACCGAGCAGGGCAACAAGGAGGTGGCCACGACCTTCCAGTTCCTGTCGTGCCCGGCCTCGGCCGTCGTCGTGCAGTCGGGCGCGGCCCAGGTCGTCAAGGACTACGCCGCCTGGCAGGCCGACATGGTCAAGCATGCCGTGAAGCCGCTGTTCTACGGCATGAACGTGAGCGAGCCCGCGCAGTACTCCTCGCTGGGCCAGCCGATGATCGACACCATCACCGACGTCAAGCTGGGCCGCAAGCCGATCTCGGCGTGGACCGACGCGGTGAACAACTGGCGCAAGCAGGGCGGCGACGAGCTGCGCAAGTTCTACGACGGCATCCGCGAGAAGTACGGCACCGGCAAGTGACTGCCATCTCGTCCGAACCATCGACGGCGCCGCCGGCCGAGGAGGCCGGCGGCGCCGCCGCGCCCCGCCCCAAGCGCTGGCGAATCCGGCTGCGCCGCGACCGCTCGCTGCTGCTCATGACGCTGCCGGCGGTCGTGCTGCTGGCGGTGTTCGCCTACGCGCCCATGTTCGGCCTGATCACGGCGTTTCAGAGCTACGACATCTACAGCGGGTTCTGGTACAGCCCGTTCGTCGGCATGTACAACTTCCAGCGGCTGCTCACCGACGACATCTTCTGGCACGCCCTGAGCAACACCCTGGTCCTCAGCGCCGTGCAGCTGGTGCTGTACTTCCCGGTCCCGATCGCCCTCGCGCTGCTGTTCAACGAGGTCATGAACCCGCGGATCCGCTCGTTCGTGCAGTCCGTGGTCTACCTGCCGCACTTCTTCTCCTGGGTCCTGGTCGTCACCGTGTTCCAGGAGATGCTCGGCGGGGCCGGCGCGCTCAACACCGCGCTGCGCCGGCACGGCTACGAGACCTGGGACATCATGACCAACGCCGACGCCTTCAAGTATCTGGTCACCGCCCAGGCGGTGTGGAAGGAGGCGGGCTGGGGCATCATCGTGTTCCTCGCCGCGCTGGCCGCCATCGACCAGAGCCTCTACGAGGCGGCGGCCGCCGACGGTGCCGGGAAGTGGCGGCGGCTGTGGCACATCACGCTGCCCGGCATGCGCAGCGTCATCGTGCTGATGCTGGTCCTGCGGCTGGGCAACGCGCTGACCGTCGGCTTCGAGCAGATGCTCATCCAGCGCCAGGCCGTGGGGCGCGACGCCTCCGAGGTGCTCGACACGTTCGCGTACTACTACGGCGTGGTCAACAACAACTTCAGTTACGGCGCCGCCGCCGGCCTGTTCAAGGGGATCCTGTCACTGATACTGGTGCTGGCCGCGAACAAGCTCGCGCACGCCTTCGGCGAGGACGGGTTGTACCGCAGAGATGACCGCTGACACCGTACCCGTGGCCAGGCCGCCCCGGCGCCGCCACGACGCGCCCGCCTGGCAGGAGCGCACCGGCCCGGTCGGCCAGGGCCTCAAGGGGCTCACGCTCGTCGTGGTCTGCGCCCTGATCCTGGTGCCGCTCTACTCGATCATCCTGACCAGCTTCTCCACGCAGGCGGCGATCAACGAGGCCGGCGGGCTGGTGACGGTGCCCGGGGAGCTCACCATCGAGGCGTACCGCCAGATCTTCACCAACCAGCTGGTGACCCACTCGCTGCTGGTGAGCCTGGCCATCACCGTCATCGGCACGACGCTGTCGATGCTCGTGTCGACCCTGTGCGCCTACGGGCTGTCCCGGCACGGCTCGTTCGGCCACCGGGGCATCCTGATCTTCCTGGTCGTCACGATGTTCTTCAGCGGCGGGCTCATCCCGAGCTTCCTCGTGGTGACGGCGCTGGGCGGCTACGGGCAGTACTGGACGATGATCCTGCCGAGCGCGGTCTCGGTGTTCAACATCCTCGTGATGCGGGGGTTCTTCAGCAGCACCGCGCCGGAGCTGCTCGACGCGGCCCGCATGGACGGCGCGGGGGAGTGGCGCATCCTGCGCTCCATCGTGCTGCCGACCTCCCGGCCCGTGCTCGCCGTCATCACCCTGTTCTACGCGGTGGGCTACTGGAACTCGTTCTTCAACGCGCTGCTCTACCTGCCGGACAACGGCAAGTGGCCGCTGCAGGTGATCCTGTACCTGTACACGCTGCAGGGCGCCAGCATGCCCGGCTCCGGTGTGACCGGCACCGGGCAGTACGCCGGGCACCAGCAGATCGCCACCCTGTCGCTGCAGATGGCGGTCGTCACGCTGACCCTCATCCCGATCCTCGTCGCCTACCCGTTCGTCCAGCGGCACTTCACCAAGGGCATGCTGGTCGGCGCGATCAAGGGCTGATCCCGTGCCGTTGTTGTTCGGCGGGGACTACAACCCCGAGCAGTGGCCGCCGGACGTCTGGGCGCAGGACGTCCGGCTCATGCGCGAGGCCGGGGTCAACCTCGTGACCGTCGGCGTGTTCTCGTGGGCCGCGCTGGAGCCGGAGCCGGGGCGGTACGACTTCGGCTGGCTCGACACCGTCCTCGATCTGCTGCACGACAACGGGATCGGGGTGGCGCTGTCGACCCCGACCGCCTCCCCGCCGCCCTGGCTCGGCCACCGCCACCCGGACACCCTGCCGCAGGGCCCGGACGGCATCCGGCGCCACTACGGCTCCCGCAACCAGTACTGCCCCAGCTCCCCGGTCTTCCGCGCCGCCGCGCTGGCGATCGCCGGGGCGCTCGCCGCGCGGTACGCCCACCATCCGGCCCTGCGGCTGTGGCACATCGGCAACGAGTACGGCCCGTCCTGCCACTGTGGACAATGCGCCGAGCGGTTCCGGGGCTGGCTCAAAGAGCGCTACGGCGACCTCGATTCCCTCAACGCCGCCTGGGGCACCGCCGTGTGGTCGCAGCGGTACTCCGCCTGGGCCGAGGTGCTGCCGCCGCTGCGGGTGCCGTACGTCGTCAACCCGCTGCAGGACCTGGACTACCAGCGCTTCGGTTCCGACATCCTGCTGGAGTGCTACACCGCCGAGCGCGACGCGGTGCGCGGGCACAACCCCGCCGTGCCGGTGACGACCAACTTCATGGACTTCTACCGCCACACCGACGGCTGGGCCTGGGCGGTGGAAACCGATGTCGTGTCGCTGGACACCTATCCGGACCCGAACGATCCCGGCGCGGGGATGCGCGGCGCCATGTCCAAGGACATCATGCGCTCCCTCGGCGGCGGCCGCCCGTGGCTGCTCATGGAGCAGTCCCCGGGC
This sequence comes from Dactylosporangium sp. CA-233914, assembly GCF_050942935.1. Lineage (NCBI taxonomy): Bacteria > Bacillati > Actinomycetota > Actinomycetes > Micromonosporales > Micromonosporaceae > Dactylosporangium > Dactylosporangium sp. CA-233914. The sequence continues at coordinate 4,828,791 of NZ_CP192030.1, forward strand.
GCGGCCAGCTGGCGCCCTGTCGCCACCCCGAAGCGCCCCGGCCTCAACCGCCTGTGGTCGCTGCAGGCGGTGGCCCGCGGCGCCGACGGCGTGCTGCACTTCCAGTGGCGCGCCTCCCGCCAGGGCGCCGAGCGCGCCCACGGGGCGATGGTCCCGCACGCCGGGCCGGACTCCCGCGTCTTCCGCGAGATCTGCTCGCTCGGCGCCGAGCTGGCGCGACTGTCCGAAGTGGACGGGCTGCTCGGCGAGCGCGTTCCCGCGGACGTGGCGATCGTGCTGGACTGGGACGCGTGGCGGGCGGCCGAGCTGCCGCACCAGCCGCACGACGGGTTCCGCTACGTCGACCGGCTCACCGAATACTACGAACCGCTCTGGCGCGCCAACATCACCTGCGACTTCGCCCGGGCCGGCGGTCGTTTCCGCGACTACCGGCTGGTGCTGGTGCCCAACCTGTACCAGGTGACCCCGGCGGCGGCCGCGAACCTGGCCGCTTACGTCGAGGTCGGCGGGACCGTCGTCCTCGGCCCGTTCAGCGGCGTCGCCGACCCGGACGAGCGCATCTTCACCGGTGGCTGGCCGGGCCCGTGGCAGGACGTGTTCGGGGTCCGGGTCGAGGAGCACTGGCCGCTGCCCGAAGGCGTCGTGCTGGACGTGGACAGCGCCGAGCTCGGCGACTTCACCGCGTCGACGTGGGCCGAGTGGGCGCAGGCTCGCGGCGCCGACGTGGTGGCGCAGGTCCGCGGCGGCCCGCTGGACGGCCGCCCGGTCGTGCTGCGCAATCGGTACGGGGCCGGCACCGCCTGGTACATCGCCACCCTGCCCGCTGCGGAGGCCCTGGCGCGCCTGCTCGCGCGGGTGTGCGCCGACACCGGCGTCGAGCCCGTCGTGCCCGGTCTGCCGCCGGGCGTGGAGGCCGTGCGCCGCGGCGACTGGGTGTTCCTGCTCGACCACAACGACGACACCGCGGAGATCCGGCATGCGGTACCGGATTGAGGTGGGCGAGCCCGCCGCCGAGTTCGAGGACGGGTTCCCCATCGGCAACGGCTGGCTCGGCGCGATGCTGCGCGGCCGCCCCGGCGTGGAGCTGCTCGACCTCAACGCCGACACGCTGTGGTCCGGCGGCCCGCTCACCCCGGAGCCCGGCCCGCCGCCGGCCCGGCTGCTGCCGCGGCTGCGCCAGGCGATCGCCGACGGTGAGCACCTGCTCGCCGAGGAGTTGGCCCGCCGGCTGCAGGGCGCCGCCTGGACGCAGTCCTACCAGCCGCTGGGCCGCATCGAGTGGCGCTACGGCGACCAGCGGGCCGTCAGCGGGTACCGCCGCAGCCTGGATCTTGCCGAGGCGGAGGCGGTGACCGAGTATGCCAGCGCCTCCGGCCCGGTGCGGCTCACCGCCCTCGCCTCCAACCCCGACGGCGTCGTCGTCCTGACCGCGACCGGCCCCGGCGCCGTCCCGGCGGCGATCACCCCGCGCTTGCACTCCCCGCACCCGGACGTCGCCGCGACCAGGCTCGCCGACTGCCTGGTCTGGACCGGCCGCGCCCCCGCCCACGTCCTGCCGAACTACGTCGTCGACCGCGACCCGGCGGTGCTCTACGACATCGCCGTGGACGCCGCCGGCACCGTCGCCGCCGGCATGGGCTTCGCAGTCGCCGCCGCCGTGCGGCGCTACGGCCCCGGCGCCCGCCTGCTCATCACCGCGGTCACCGGCTTCCGCGGCCCCGGCCAGCGCCCGAGCGCCGACCTGAACGCCCTGGCCGCCGCGGCCGTCGCCCGTCTCACGAGGGCCCTGGCCGTCGCCCCGGACGAGCTGCGCGCCCGCCACGTGGCCGACCACCGCCGCCTCTTCGCCGCCGCCGACCTGGACCTGTCCCGGTGCCCGCCCGGCGACGCCCACCGCGCCGAGCGGCTGTTCCACCTCGGCCGATACCTGCTCGTCGCCGGCTCCCGCCCCGGCACCCAGCCCGCCAACCTGCAGGGCATCTGGAACGCCGACGTGCGCCCCGGCTGGAGCAGCAACTGGACCCTCAACATCAACGCCCAGATGAACTACTGGGCCGCGGAGTCCACCGGCCGGCCCGAGCTGCACGAGCCGCTGCTGGCCCTGGCCCGCGACCTGTCGGTCGCCGGCGAGCGGACCGCCCGCCGCCACTACGCGGTCCGCGGCGCCGCGGCGCACCACAACACCGACCTGTGGCGCTTCACCGCGCCCGTGCCGGGCGACCCGCAGTGGGCGAACTGGCCGTCGGCCCTGCTGTGGCTCAGCGCCCACGCCTGGGACCATCTCGACCACGGCGCCCCGGCCGAGTTCGGCCGCTCGACGGCCCTGCCGATCCTGCGGGCCGCCGCCCGCTTCACCCTGGACATGCTGGTCGACGACGGCGCGGGCGCGCTGGTCTTCAGCCCGTCGACGTCTCCGGAGCACCATTTTCTCGTCGGTACCGCCGCCCACGCCGCCACGAGCCGGGGCTGCGCGATGGACCAGGAGCTGGCCCGCGAGGTCCTCACGCGGTTCACCGCGTTGTCGGCGCGCTGGCCGGCCCCCGCCGACGCGGCCCTGACCCGCGAGGCGGCGGCCGCGCTGAGCGCGCTGCGCCCGGTCCAGCGCGGCCCGGACGGCTCCCTGCTGGAGTGGTACGACGAGCGCCCGCCCCGCGAGCCCGGCCACCGCCACCTGTCGCACCTGTACGGTCTGTACCCCGGCACCCGCATCACCGAGACCGCGACGCCGGACGACTTCGCCGCCGCCCGCCTGGCCCTGCACACGCGCCTGGTCTTCGGCTCGGGTCACACGGGCTGGAGCCGGGCGTGGATCCTGTGCCTGGCCGCCCGCCTGCGCGACCGCGCGCTGGCCGCCCACACGATCACGGCCCTGCTCGACGAGCTGTGCTCGGCGTCGCTGCTGACCCTGCACCCCGACACGGGCCGCCCGAGCGGCTGGATCTTCCAGATCGACGGCAACCTGGGCGTGGTCGCGGGCATCACCGAACTGCTGGTCCAGAGCCACGACGGTGCGATCTCCCTGCTGCGCGCCCTGCCCCCGGCGTGGACGGAGGGCCGCGTGGCGGGCATCCGCTGCCGGGGCGGCCACACGGCCACGGTGACGTGGTCGGCCGGCACCCTGACGGAGGCGAGCATCACGGCGGCCACGAGCGGCCCGCTGGTCGTCGAGTGCTCGGCCCCGGCCCGGATCACCACGGCGGAGGGCATCCCGGTGGCGGCGACCCCGGTCGAGGAAGCCCCGAGCGGCCGCCACCGCCGGCGCTGGGCGGCCCGCGCCGGTGCGACGTACCGCGTGCGTCCGGCCGGCTGACGTGCTGCGGCGCGGCTCAGACCGTCACTCGCGCCAGCCGGACAGCTCCACGCCCTTGGCGGTCTCGACGCGGTAGCCGAGCCTCAGGGTGTGCGACTGGCCCTCCGCGAGCGTGAACCGCCACGTGAGCACGCCCAGCTCGGTGCGCTCGGCCGGGGCCGGCTCCAGGACGGTCTCGCGCACGGTGATGCCGTCGTGGCGGCTGACCGGCAGCTGGTCGAGCACCGTCAGGCGGATCTCGCCGCCGGTGTAGTTGGCCAGCGTCGTGCGGTACTCCACCTCGCGCCGCCGGCTCGAACCCAGCGTCGCCTTCGTCGCGGTGCGGCGCACCAGCTCGCGCTCGACCCGCACCCGGTCGTCGAGGCCCAGCGCCAGCTCCAGCTCCTCGCCCGGCGCCCACGTCGACAGGTTCGTGCGGCTCACGAAGTCCGCCTCGTGAAAGACCGCGGCCGGGCCCGGCGGGAACGTGTGCGGGGACGTGTTCGTCACCAGCGCCCGCAGGTGTACGTCGGCCGACCGGGCCGGGGCCGTGACGTGGTCGAGGCGCGCGGACAGGTCCAGCACCGAGATCGTGGCCCGGGCCGTGGTGCCGTCGGCGGGGACGGCGACCGCGCGCGCCGGGCGGTACGTCGCCGCCACCGGGCCGTCCTCGACCGTGGCCTGCCCGAGCCGCACCGGCGGGGCCGCGTCGAACGCCGCCTCCTGCAGCATCGGCGCCCCCTCGGCCGGCGCGGCCGCCATCATCGGCGCGGGCGGCGGGCCGCCGGGCGCCCCGCCGAACGAACGCGACGCGTAGACCGCCGGGGGCTGGACGATCGGGTCGAGGTACCACGGCGAGAGCTCGGGAATCGTGGCCACGCCGGACGTGCGGGCGGTGGACAGCGACAGCTCGCACTCGGGCCAGTCCTCGCCGGTGCGCTGCTCGACCAGGCCGAACCAGCTCAGCTGCAGCGTGTCGCCGGTGAGCCGCACGTCGTACGTCGAGCGCCACCCCGCCGCGGGCACCTGGTAGGACACGTCCAGCTCGACCGGGCCGGCCTCGGACACCGCCAGCGCGACGACGGCGAAGCGGGCGTCCGGCTCCCGCTTGCCGGAGAGGTCCCGCAACTGCCGGTCGAGCGCCGCGATGCGGTCCGTCACCTCGGCGCGGCGGCGCTGCAGCTCACGGATCCCGGCCAGCACCGAGGTCAGCTCGCCGCCCATGGTCGCCGAGAACGCGGTCACCGACTCGGCCGCGGCCTCGCCGCCGGCCAGCGCGCGGGCGTAGGCACCGCTCGCCCGCTCGCCGAGGGCCACCAGGAAGGCCTGGCGCTGCCGCAGTACGGTCTCCGCGTCGTCGATCTCGCCGGCCTCCGCGACCAGGGCGCGCCGCTGCTCGTCGACCGCGGCGACGGTGGTGTCGGAGGGCCGGTCGCGGCGGCGCAGCACAAGATCGACGCCCAGGACGGTCGCGGCCCCGCGCCCGCTGACCCGGATGGAGTCGCCGTCCAGGCCCAGGGGCAGCGGCCCCACCTCGACGGTCTGCTCGCCGGCTGCCAGCATGGTCCGGCCGCGGCGCGTGACCCGCGCCTGCGTGGGGTACACGGTGACCGCGACGATGGCGGCGTCGATCGAGTTCTGCACGCAGCGCACCGTAACGCATGGACTCCACAGCCGTGCCGGCGAATCTGGACCACCGGCCGGCTGCGCGCAGGCCGCTGGCGGACGCGTCGAGATGGACACCGGACCGTGATCGCGCGGCGGTCCGCTATCGTGTGACTTTGCCGGCTCAACGTAGGCCAACGCTGTTCATGCGGGCCGTTGCAGGGGGAATGATCTGTGCCAGACGGGTTTCAGAAGGTCACGGTCGTCGTACCGACCTACAACGAACGGGACAACCTGCCCGAGTTGGTCGCTCAGCTGACCGCCTTGCCGCTGCCGAACCTGCACGTGCTGGTCGTGGACGACAACTCCCCTGACGGCACGGGTGAGGTCGCCGACAAGCTGGCCATCGAATCGCCGCAGACGGTCGCCGTGCTGCATCGGACCGCGAAGGACGGGCTCGGGCGGGCATACGTCGCCGGCATGTCGCGCGCCCTCGAGGACGGAGCCGACGTCGTCATCCAGATGGACGCGGACCTGTCCCATCCGAGCTCGGCCATCCCGGCGATGGTCGACGCGCTCGCCGACGAGACAGTGGCCGTCGTGCTCGGCTCCCGTTACGTGCCGGGCGGTCGCGTGGCCGGCGATTGGGCGTGGCATCGCAAGGCGCTGTCGGCGTGGGCGAACTTCTACGTCGACACCATCCTGCGCCTGGGCGTTCGAGACGCCACCGCCGGCTTCAAGGCGTGGCGGGCCGAGGCACTGCGCGGTATCGACATCTCCTCGATCCGCAGCAACGGCTATTCGTTCCAGGTCGAGATGAACTATCGAGTGGCCCGGCAAGGCCTGCGCATCGTCGAGGTTCCGATCCACTTCGCCGAACGGACGGAAGGCGCCTCGAAGATGAGCCTGCGGGTCCAGCTGGAGTCGGCCATGATGCCGTGGAAGCTGCGCTTCACCCGAGACCGGTGACGAGGGCGGCATCCCCGGCGGTGCTTCAGGGGCGCAGCGGCGCTCCGCGCGGGCCGGGGCGGTCGCCTTCGGCGCCGGCTGCCGCCCCGGCGGTAGCGCGGCGTCACCGCATGGACTCGGCCAGCCACGGGCGCAGGATCGGCAGGACCGTCGCCGCCTGCATCGCGCCCATGTGGTCCAGGCCCGCCGGGACGTGCACTCGCCAGCCCAGCGACGCAAGCTCCGCGCGGTGCTCGAGCACCGGCGCGGCGAGGTCGACGCGGACGCCGCCCCAGCGCTCGTCGTAGGCGATCGCGTCCGCGGCGCCGATCAGGCACAGGCCGGGGCAGGCCAGCCTGGCGAGGGTGGCGCGCTCGTCGAAGGTCTGCAGGGCCTCGTACAGCGTGACGAACTGCCGGGTCTGCCCGGGCGACAGCGTCACCTCGGCCGTCGACCAGTCCGCCTCGCCGGTGCTCGCGGCGGGCGGGGCCGGCGGCCTGGCGGCGTTGGCCACGGCCATGGCGTGGGTCGCGGCGGTGACCCGCAGCATCGCCGCGTAAGGCGCGCCGAGCGGGGGCCAGCCGCCCATCGCCAGGGCTGTGAGCCGGTCGGTGCGGGCCGCCAGCTGCAGGCCGCCGAGGGCCGTCCAGCTGTACCCGTAGTACGCGAACCGGGCCGCCCCGGCGGCGTCGGCCACGGCCAGCAGGTCCGCGGCGACGTTGGCCGGGGTCAGCGTGTCCGGCTTCGGCACCGCGAGCACGTGCCCCTCGTAGTCGAACGCGACCACCGTGAACGCGTCCGCGAGGCCGTCGACGAGGCTGCGGCCCAGCGCCGGATCGGTGCCCCAGCGCCGCAGCTCCTCGGCCCGCTCGCCCTCGACCGGGCGGGGATCGACCGGCATGAGCAGCACCGGCCCGGTGCCGGTCACCTCCGCGGCGATGGTGGCACCGTCATGCAGTACGACTTCCAGGGTTTTGGTCATGACCTCTACCGTATCGTTGAACCACCCTGTGAAGGTTTGGTCGCCACGGCCCAGGAGAGACGGTGTGAAGGCTCAAAGTGCGGGACAGCGGCCGGTGGACCTGGCGCGGGAGCACGGCATCTCGGCGCAGAGCGTGCGCAACTACGAGAGCGACGGCGTGATCCCGCCCGCGCAGCGCTCCGCCAGCGGCTACCGGCGCTACACCGCCCGGCACGCCGCCGCGCTACGCGCCTACCTGGCGCTGGTGCCCGCCTACGGCTACGCGGTCGCCGGCGAGGTGATGCGGGCGGTGGTCGCCGGGCAGAGCGACGCGGCGCTGCGGGCGGTCGACCGCGGCCACGCCCGGCTGCTGCGCGACCGGGAGATCCTCGACGGGGTCGAGGAGGCGGTCCAGGGACTGGTCGGGATCCCGGCGCCGGAGCCGCCGGCCCGCGCGGTGCCGATCGGGGCGGTGGCCCACCGCCTGGGCGTGCGGCCGGCGACGCTGCGCAAGTGGGAGCGGGCCGGGATTGTCGAGCCGGAGCGGGACCGGGCCACGCGGCAGCGGGTGTACCACGCCGCCGACGTCCGCGACGCCGAGCTCGCCCATCTGCTGCGCCGCGGCGGCTACCGGCTCGACCACATCGCGGGCGTGCTGCGCCAGGTGCGCGCGGCCGGCGGCCCGGACGCGCTGGCGGAGTCGCTACGCACCTGGCGGCAGCGGCACGCGGCGCAGGCCCGCGCGATGCTCACCGCGGCCGCCCGGCTGGACGAGTATCTGCTCGAGGAGGCGCCGCAGTAAAGCCGAGACGCCAGAGCGAAGGAGTCCGGCATCCACGGGGGGAGATGCCGGACTCATCGATCATGGTAGCTGTGAAATCCCCGCCGCGCCAGCGGCCGCGATCAGCCGCTGCGCAGTTGCCGGACCAGGTCGACGTATTGGCGCTGGGCCTGCTGGGGCTCGGTGCCGGCCAGGGCCTTCCAGGCGTCGTACTTCGCGCGGCCGGTGACGTCGAAGATCCCGGGCCGGCTGCCGCCCGCGTCGCCCAGCGTTCCCTGCTTGTACAGCGCGTAGAGCCGTAGCAGCACGTCGTTGCCCGGCCGCGCGGCGAGCCCCTGGACGTCGGCCTGCGCCTGCTCGAACTCCTCGGTGACGGACATGCCCCGAGCCTAGCGGCTCACCTCACCGCGGCGCCCGATCCGCCGACGGCTCACCCGTCGTTCGGCAGTTGTTCGCCTTTCCGACCGCTGCGGGGTGGCAGGGGCGGCGCCACGGCGTAAGCGGGGTAGGGCAGGATCCGTGGCATGGACGCAACGGGGCAGCGGTGGGCCGATCGCGCGGGTGACCGGCTGACCGGATGGGTCGATCGCCTGCCGCCGCGGCTGCGTCGTCTGCTGCCCCGCGAGCTGGTCGGCTTCGCGATGCTGGGCGCGTTCACGTTCAGCGTGGACCTGACCCTGCTGCTCCTGCTGCGCCACACGACGCGCCTGCCGATGCCGGTCGCGGTCTCCATCGCCTACCTCACCGCCTTCGGCCTGAACTTCCTGCTGAACCGGACGGTGAACTTCCGCTCCCACGCCCCGGTGGGCCGCCAGGTGCTGCGCTACGCCCTGGTGGCGCTGGGTGACTACCTCATCACCGTCGGGGTCTCCTCGGGCCTCTACGCGCTCGGCCTGGACGTGCGCCTGGCCCGCCTGCTCGCGGCCGGGGTGGTCGCCGTGTTCACCTACACGCTGTCGCGCTGGTGGGTCTTCCGCGACCGCCCGGCCCCGGAGGCGGCCGGGGCCGCGGCCGAGGTGCCGGCCTCCACCGCCTCCTGACGGCCCGCCCGCGCCCGCGGGCCCGGCCGTCAGTGGCCGCGGAAGGCCTCCTCCAGCCACCACGAGCCGTGCGACGCGGTGACCTTCGCATCCAGCAGCAGCGGACGCTCGCGCGGCCCGGCGAGCCACTCGCCGACCACGGCCAGGTCGGCCGGCGAGCGGACGGTCGCGGCCGCGCAGCCGTAGCCCCGCGCGATCGCCGCCAGGTCGGTGTCCGGGAACGTCACGGTGTCGAGGGGGTCACCGCCGGGGCCGAAGTGGTGGACCTCCGCGCCGTAGGCCGCGTCGTCGTACACCACGACGAGCATCGGCAGGCCCAGCCGCACCACGGTTTCCAGCTCGCTGACGCCCATCAGGAAGCCACCGTCGCCCAGGGCCGCCACCGGCAGGCGGTCGGGGCGGGCCACCGCCGCGCCGATCGCCGTCGCCAGGCCCAGGCCGACCGACTGGAACGCCTGGGTGAAGCAGAAACCGGCGGTGTCGGGCACGGCGAGATACATCGACGGGTATCTCATGAAGTTGCCCGAGTCCACGCTCACCGTGCGGGCGGCCGGCAGCAGGTCGTCCAGGCGCGCCGACAGGGTGCGCGGGTCGATGCGGCCGTCGCCGGTCTCGTCGTCGTAGGGCACGTCGCGCCAGCGGACGGACGGTAGCGGCGCCGCGCGGTAGCCCGTGGACGCGTGACCCCGCGCGGCCAGCTCGGCCAGGACCGCGGTCGCGGTCGCCGCGGCGTCGCCGAGGACGCCCAGGCCGACGCGCGGGTTGGCGTGCAGCGCCTCGGGCTCGACGTCGACCTGGGCGACCGCCGCGCCGGGGCCCAGGAGGCGGCCGTGGCGGGTCGTCCACATGTTCAGCGTGCAGCCGAAGGCGACCACGGCGTCGGCGCCGGCGATCAGCTCGGCGGCCGGGGGAGAGGCGAAGCCGCCGGCGACGTCGAGGTGCCAGGGGCCGGCCCCGAACAGCCCCTTCGCCACCGCCGAGGTGGACAGCAGGGCGCCGCAGCGCTCGGCCAGGGCGGCGATCGCCGCGGCGGCGCCGGGGTCGCGGGCGCCGCGGCCGGCGATGAGGACCGGGCGCCGCGCCGCCGCGAGCAGGTCCGCCAGGGCGGTCACGGAGGCCGGATCCGGCAGCGGTACCGCGGGCCGCGGCCACCGGCGCGCCGCGGGGACGACCGCCTCGCCCGCCTGAACGTCCAATGGCAGGCTGACCAGCACGGTTCGCCGCTCCACGACCGCCCGCTGGGCCGCGCGCAGGACGTCGCAGACCGCGGACGCCGCGGTGGCGGCCCGCTCGTGGGTCGCGCCGACCGCGGCGGCCAGCGCGGCCTGGTCGAGGCGGAAGTTCGAGCGGGCCCCGGCCGCGCCGGTGTCGGCGGCGAGCACCAGCAGCGGCGTGCGGCTCTTGGCCGCCTCGGCGATGCCGGTCAGCGCGTTGGTCACGCCCGGGCCCTGGTGCAGGGTCAGCACGCCGAGGCGGCCGGACGTGCGGGCGTAGGCGTCGGCCATCACGGCGGCGCCGGCCTCGTGGCGGGCCGCGACGAAGCGGGCGCCGGCGGCGACGAGCGCGTTGGTCAGGTGGAAGTTGCCGCTGCCCACCAGGCCGAACGCGCACTCGACGCCGGCGGAGGCGACCAGGGCCCGGGCGGCGGCCTCGGCGACCAGCACGGCGGCGGCCTCAGCGCTCGACGAGGGCGAGGACGCGGGCCGGGCTGCCGGAGCCGCGCACGATCGGCAGCGGGGCGGCGAGCACCACGGCGCCGGTCGGCGGGAGGCGGTCGAGGTTGCGCAGCTGGGTCAGCCCGTACTTCCCCGCGCCCAGCAGGAACGAGTGGCACGGGAACGGCGGGTCGAACGAGTGCGCGGCGCCCGCGTCGGTGCCGACGGTCTCCACGCCCATCCCGGCGATCGGGGTCTGCTCGGCGAGCCACTCCGCGCAGGCGGGGGAGACACCGGGGGTGTTGCCGGCGTTGAGGTAGGCGGCGTCGTCGTCGCCGCGGGCGTCCCAGCCGGTGCGGTACAGCAGCCATCCGCCCGCGGGCAGCGGCCCGTGCTCGGCCTCCCACGCCTGGACGTCCTCGATCCGCAGCAGGTAGCCGGGGTCGGCGGCGGCCTGCTCGCAGCGGTCGATGACGACGGCGGGCGCCAGCAGCTTGCGGGCCGGCACCTGGGCGACGTCCTCGCCGTCGCGGCCGGTCACCCAGTGGATCGGAGCGTCGAAGTGGGTGCCGGTGTGCTCGCCCGCGCGGAAATTGTTCCAGTACCACGCCGGGCCGCGCTCGTCGTACTTGCTGATCTCCTCGAACTGGAAGCGCCACGTGTTGCCGAACGGCTCGGGCAGTTGCAGGATCGGCGTGTCACCGCTCAACGGCGCCGTCAGATCGACGACCTCGATCGAACCGGCGGTGACGGCGTCCATCAGATCGGTCAGGAGCGACATGCGGCGACCGTAGGCGCGTCATCCACCGCCGTCAACGCCCAAAACGGGGCTTGCGTGTACGAGATACTGTCTGCGATCGATGGACGACTCCCTGTTCGCGTATCCGGGCGCACCGCCCGTTTCCGGCGAAGCCGCGCTCCTGCGCGACGCCGGCGACCGCGCGTGGGCGCTGGTGCGCGAGCACGCGCCGGCGCGCCGGTTCCGGGCCGGCGAGACGGTGCTCGCCGCCGGCGCCGCCGAGCGCTGCCTGTGGATCGTCGCCGAGGGGCGCGTCGCCACCGGCACCGGCGCGGTGGGGCCCGGCGGGGTCTTCGGCGAGCTGGGGTTCCTCGACGGGGAGCCGGCGCCCGCGACCGTCCGCGCGTTGACCGGCGCCACGGTCCTGCGCCTGACCCTGGAGCGCTTCGAGGTCCTCGCCGGCCAGGACCCGGCGCTGGCCCGGCACCTGCTGTTCGACCTCGCCCGCGGGCTGGCGCTGCGCCTGCGCGACTTGCGCCGGCTGGTCTGACGTGGACGGGCACGGGTCGCTGACGGCGACGATCGACCTGCGCGCCCGCCGGATCACCGTGACCGTCGCCGAGCCCGGCCGGCCCGATCGGCAGGTACCCGTCACGGGCCCGGCCGAGATCGGCCGCGGCGACGCCCTGATCGGCCTGGAGCATCCCGGGGTGTCCCGGCGCCACGCGCGGCTGGAGGTGCTCGGCGACCGGCTCGTCGTCACCGATCTGGGCAGCCGCAACGGCACCCACGTCGACGGCCGGCGCATCACCGCCCCGACGGTCGTCGCGCCCGGTGGCGTGATCGGCGTGGCCGGCGCCCGGATCACCGTCGCCGGCACCGCGCCGCCGCAGCGACGTCCACGTCCGGAAACCGATCCGTTTCCGAACTACCTGAAACTGCGCCGCCGCGTCCCGGCCGGGGTCTGGTACGCCGCCCAGATCGTCGCCGTGGCCGCTGTGCTGACACTGATCGGTTTCCTGGTGGTACGGCCCGGTGTCGGACTGGCGCTGTTGTGGCGCGGCGTCGTGCCGGCACTGCCGCTGCTGTGGCTGCTCGCCCCCGGCGTGTGGCGCAACAGCTGCCCGCTCGCCGCCACCAACCAGCTGCCGAGACTCCTGGGCGCCTGGTCCGGGCCGGCCGGCGCGAAGCCACGCCGAGCCAAACTGGGCGCGATCACCCTGGGCCGGGAACCGCCACGCTGGCTGAAACAGCACGGTTTCGCGATCGGCGCCGGGCTGTTCGTGCTCGCGGTCGGCCTGCGCCGCCCGCTGTTCGACCACAGCGGACCCGCGAGCGCCGCGCTGCTGGCCGCCGCCCTGCTCGGCGCGCTCACCGGCGGGCTGCTGCTAAAGGGCAAGAGCGGCTGGTGCTCCTCGATCTGCCCGCTGCTGCCGATCCAGCGCCTCTATGGGCAAACCCCGTTCGCGGTGGTGCCCAACAGCCACTGCCGCCCGTGCGTGGGCTGCGCCAAGCACTGCTACGACTTCAACCCGAAGGTGGCGTACCAGGCCGACCTGCACGACCGCGACCCGGCCTGGACCGTGCCGCGCAAGGCGTTCGCGGGCGCGATGCCCGGCGTGGTGCTCGGCTACTTCGCGTTCCCGGCCGCGTTCTTCCCACTCGCCGTGCTCGCCGCCGCGGGCACGTACTTCGTCCTCGAGCGCCTCCCGCGGGTCCGCCCGAGCCTGCTCGCCGCGGGCTACGGCGCCGTGGCGATCTCGCTGTACTACTGGTTCGCCGCCCCGTTCCTGGCGCTGAGGCTCGCCGTGCCGGTCGTCGCCGTGGTGTGGCTGTGGCGCACGCACGGGGTACGGCTGCGCTACTTCCGCCACGCCGCCGCCGCGCCCGCGATCGCCACCGCGCTGCCGCTCGCCGCGCCCGGCCCGGCCGGGCCGGAGGTGACCTTCCAGCCGCACGGCCGCCGGGTCGTCGCCGAGCCCGGCGCCAGCCTGCTGGAGCTCGCCGAGCGCGACGGCCTGCCGATCGAGGCCGGCTGCCGGATGGGCGTCTGCGGCGCCGACCCGGTCCGCGTCATCTCCGGCGAGCTGTCCCCGCCGACCGAGGAGGAGGCCGCGACCCTGCGCCGCCTCGACCTCGGCCCGTCGGCCCGGCTGGCCTGCTGCGCCCGGGTCCGCGGCCCCGCCGTCGTCGACCTGGCCGCCGCGCCCGAGCCGCCGCCCGGGCCGCCGGCCGCGCCCGCCCTGGTGAAGCAGTCCGGCCGCCGGCTCGTCATCATCGGCAACGGCATCGCGGGCGTGACCGTGGCGCAGGAGGTGCGCCGGGCCGACCCCGCGTGCGACATCCAGCTCGTGGGGCGGGAGCCGCACCCGCTGTACAACCGCATGGGCATCGGCCGGATGGTCTACGGGCGCTCGGCGATGACCGGGCTGTTCCTGCAGGCCGAGGACTGGTACGAGCGGCGCGGCATCACCAGCTGGCTCAACACCCGGGCCACCGAATTGTCCACAGTAGACCGGACGGTGACGCTGGGGACCGGGGCGACGCTGCGCTACGACGTCCTCGTCCTGGCCACCGGCGCCCGCGCCACCGTCCCCGATCTGCCGGGCGCCGCCCTGCCCGGCTGCTTCGTCCTGCGCGACGCCGACGACGCCATCCGCATCCGCGCCTACGCCCAGGAGCATCGGGCGTTGTCCGGTGCCATCGAAACTTGTCCGGTGCCATCGAAGCTTGTCCGACTGGCGGCGTGGCGCCATCGAAGTTTGTCCACCGGACGCGATGCTGTCTGAGTGACGCTCGTGGATGAGCTTGTGGTCTCGACGGCGGTAGAGGGTCGATCGACGTTCGCGGTCAAGTTCGTGGACGGAGACGGTGGGGTCCAACGCGGGCGCCTCGGGTCCTACTGGCAGGTGTAGTTCGAGCAGGTGCTGCCGGTACGGCAATTTCGATGGGCCAAGGGGATGGGCAGTTTCGCCGGCTGGTGGTGGTCGGAGACGATGGCGCAGCACGTGGGGTTTCGAATCCTGGCTCGAACGCGACCACGCGATGGACCTGGACCAGGACCGGGATGTGGTGGCGTTTGCGTCGCAGCCGTTCTGGTTGCTGTGGACGCAGCACGGCCGGATGCGTCGGCACGCGCCGGATTTCTTCGCTCGGCGCGCTGACAGGACTGCTGTGGTGATCGACGTGCGTCCCGAGGATCGCATCGAACAGGCTGACGCGGAGGCATTCGATGCGACGGCGAGGGCGTGTGCCGAGGTTGGGTGGTCCTACCGCCGGGTCGGTACGCCGGATCCGGTGCTCGTGGCGAACGTGCGGTGGTTGGCGCGGTATCGACATCCTCGTTGCCGGGGCCGGCGCGACGTCGTCGAGGCGCTCCTGGCGGTGTTCGCCGAGCCGACCGGCTTATTCGCTGGCGTGGCGGAAGTCGGGGATCGGCTTGCGGTGCTGCCGGTGGCGTATCACCTGCTGTGGCGGCAGGTGCTTCGGGTTGACCTGACTACCGAGCCGTTACGGCCGGGGAGCCTGGTCCGGGTGGGTCGGCAGCCATGAGCGGACCGGCCGTGCTGACAATTGGGGACCGCGTGCGCGCTGACGCGGCGGTGCACACCGTAGTCGGGTTCTCAGGCGTGTTGGTGCGGTTGGTCGACGCGTGCGGTGGCATGACCGAGATGCCGCTGACGTCGCTTCAGTCCAGACCGGACTTCGCGGTGCTGGACCGTCCGGCACCCCGGGCACTGCCAGCGATGGGGTTGCTGGAACGACTGCCCGACGAGGTTGTCGCGCGGGCGTTGTGGTGGGAGCCGCATATTCTCGAGGTGCTGCATGGCGTCCGGCCTGACGCGGCACCGGGCACCGTACCTCAATCGTTGTACGACCCGTCGTTGCACTCGCTGACCAGCCGGGAGCGAGCGAAGGCGGCCGAGTTGTCCGCTGACGGGCAGGCGGTGACCGCCAGAACGGTCAAGTACCTGCGGCAACGCTACGAGGCACGGGGCGTGGTCGGTCTGGTTGACCACCGTGCCGACAAGCGCACCGCCGAGTTCGGGCGGGTCGACGCCCAGGTGGTCGAGGCGATGCGCGCCGCGATCGAGGAGACGACCCAGTCCTCGACCCGCACGGCCGGGTTCGTGCTGTGGCGGACGGTGCAGATGGTGCAGCAGTCGCCGGACGCGGCGACGCTGGTGATGCCGTCGCGGCGGACGTTGTATCGGTTGTTCGGCAAGCTGGCGCAGGGCCGGCATACGACGGGGTCGGTGCGCACCCGCCGGTCGGAGGCGAACCGCCCGGCGCCACCGTTCGGGCAGGTGACACCCCTGCGCGCCCGGCGAGTTGGTGCAGATCGACTCGACGCCGTTGGACGTGCTGGTCCGGCTCGACGACGCCGTGGTGGGACGGGTGGAGATGACCGGGATGATCGACGTAGCGACCCGGACGGTGACCGCCGCGGTGCTGCGCCCGACCACGAAGGCGTTGGACGCGTCGGTGCTGTTGGCCCGTACGGTGACCCCGGAGCCGATGCGGCCGGGCTGGGTCGATGCGTTGCGGATGTCGCACTCGGTGCTGCCGTTCACGCGGTTGCTGAGCATCGACGAGCGGTTGGCGCACGCGGCGGCACGGCTGGTGATCGTGCCGGAGACGATCGTGTGTGATCACGGCAAGGTGTTCATCTCCCGTGCTTTCCGATCGTCGTGCCGGTTTCTGGGGATCAACTTCCAACCGGCGCACAAGGGGACGCCGACCGACAAGCCGCATGTCGAGCGGATGCTGGGTTCGGTGGCGACGCTGTTCGCGCAGTTCGTCACCGGCTACACCGGTTCGAACGTCGAACGGCGCGGCGTCAAGGTCGAAGACGGTCCCCTGTGGTCGATGCTGGAACTGCAGGAGTTGCTGGACGAGTGGCTCGTCGCGGCGTGGCAGAACCGTCCGCACGACGAGTTACGTGATCCGGCCGCGCCGGGCCGCGCGTTCACCCGAACGAGAAGTACGCCGCGCTGGTCGAGGCGGCAGGGTACGTGCCGGTGGCGTTATCCGCCGACGACTACGTCGAGTTGCTCCCGCCCCGTTGGCAGGCGATCAACGCTTACGGCATCCGGATCAACCGCCGCACCTACGACGACGAGGGGCTCAACCCGATCCGTCGGCAGCGTTCCGGAGTCAAGGAGAAGAAGGGGCTATGGGAGATCCACCACGATCCGTACGACGTGTCGCGGGTGTGGGTGCGCAACCACCGCGATGGTGGCTGTGGCTTCGTCGGTGAGTCTGGGACCCTTTTGTCAGTCAGCTCGGGTCCACCGTCCGACGGTTCAATCGTGTGTTCGTCAGTTCGGGACCCACCACGATGGCGGTTCTCGTAACGGTCAGCAGCGGCAGCAGTAGCCTGCAGCGGTGGGCTCATTGGGACCGGACGTCGCCGAGATGTCGCAGGCTCATCGTGATCGCTGGTTTCCGCCCTGCACCGTCTCCCAGCACGCCCGCGTCTTGCGGTAGACGACCCGCCGACCAGCACCACCAGGCGGCTCTGCCCGCCAGCCGCGGCGGCCACCGCCTCGGCCAACTGTCCGTCGTGTGCCCGGCCGTAGCTCCGTCCGTGTCGACCCGCCAGCTGGAATGAAATGCCGCCCGGTACCGCGACGGCCGTAGGGCTGCCTCTTTAGGCTGTCGGGCATGACCCCGGCGGCACTGCCCGACGACCCCGGCGCGGAACTACGCGACCTCGCGGCCGCCCGGGCCGCGGCCGCCGCCCGCACCGACGAGGCACTTGACGCTGGCGGACCGGCGTTGACCGTCGTCGAGGAGATCCGCCACGGGCTGCTGGCCGCGAGCGTGCGCACTGTCATCAACGCCGTCTCGCCCCGGCTCGCCGAGCGGCTGGTCGACGCCGGCCTGTGGCCGATCGAGGGGGCCGTCGCGCACGCAGCGCTGTATCCCGGCGTGTATGCCCGCGTGGACCTGCTCACCCGGCTGCTGCCGCGTCTGCCCGAGGACTGCCGCCCCGCGCTCGCCGCCGAGGTGCTCGACGCCGCGCGGGGCCTGGACGGGCACACCGCCGCCGGCCTGTACGCCGCGCTCGGTGACCACCTCGCCCCCGGCGACCGGGCTGTGGTCGTCGCCGCGGCCCGCGCCCTGCCCGACGACGGGCACCGCTGCCTGGCGCTCACCGGCCTGGCCGCGCACTTGTCCGGCGCGGCGCGGGCCGAGGCGCTGCGCCTCGCCGAGACCCGCGCCGCAGCGCTGGCTCGGCTGGCCCCGCACCTGACCCCGGCCGAACTCGCCGCTGCGCGGCGCGCGGCCGAGGCCCTGCCGGAGCCGGCCGGCCGGGCCGAGGCCCTGGCTGGCCTCGCACCCTATGTGCCCGCGCCCGACCGCGCCGGGGTCGTCAGGGCCGCGTTCGCCGCGGCGGCGCAAATGCCCGACGATGTGCGCGGAACCGGGCGGCTCGTCGCGCTGGCCCCGCTGCTGCCGGACGACCTCGTCGAGGCTGCCTTGGCCGCGGTCCTGGACCTCTGGCTGCCGCATCTGCTCACCGCGCTGCGCCGGCTGGCGCCCCGCCTGTCGCCCGCGCAGCTCGAGCGGGCGGCCGACGAGCTGGACCGGTTCGTGGTCGACGAGTTCCGCGGCCGCGGGTACGTGGTGCTGGCCCCCTACCTGCCGCCGGAGCGTGTCCGGCGGATGGTCTCGGCCGCCGCCGGGTTCCCCGGCCGGCCCGAGCGCATGGCAACGACGATCGGCCTGGCGCCGTACCTCCCGCCGGACGACCGGCAGGCCGCCCTGACCCGCGCGCTCGCCGACGCGCCGGGTATCGACGACCACGACGAGCGGGCCGCCGTGGTCGCCGCGCTGATGCCGCACCTGACGGGCGAAGCGCGGCGGCGCGGGCGCGCGGCCTCGGCCGCACTCGTCCCGTCGGTCGGCTCCTACGCGCTGCCCCTCGTCGCCCCGCACCTGGACCCGTCCGCGCGGGACGTGGTCGTGGCCAGCGCGCTCGCCCGCGCGACCGCGTATCCGGCCCGTACCGACCTGGTCGCCCGGCTGGCGCCGCTGCTGAGCGGCGAGCAGCTCGTCGCGGCGCTCGCGCACGCCGAGGGCGTCGGGTTCCTGCCGGACCGGGTCGCGGGCGTGATCGCCCTGCTGCCGCATCTGCCGGCCGGGACGCGTGACGCGGCGCTGGGGCGGCTCATGGCCGCCGTCGACGCCGAGACCAATCCGATCAGCCGGGCGCGGCTCCTCGGCGACCTCGCCCCGCACCTGTCGCCGACCGGGCGCGCTGCCGCGCTCGCGACGGCGGTCGAGCTCATCGCGACGATCGGGCGGCCGTACAGCCGCGCGTATGCGCTGGCCGCCGTCCGGCCGCACCTGCCGGCCGCGGAGGGCGCGGGGATCGCCGCCGGGACGCTCGCCGACGCGGCCCGGATCGGCGCGGAGGAGGTGGCCCTCGCCCGGCAGTTCATCGACCCGCCGGCCGGGGACGCGCGGCCGCCGGTGGCGCGTATCCGGGCCGCGTTGGACGCCGGCGGGCGGGGCGAGGTGCTCGCCGCGCTCGCGCCGCTGGTGCCCGCGGTCGTCGAGGTGGGCGGGCCGGGCGCGGCGGGGCGGCTGCTCGACGTCGTGGGCGAGGTTACTGAGCGGTGGCCGTAGCCAGGCGCGCCTGGATGCCGGTCAGCAGCAGGCCGTGGTCGAAGTCGGTGTCCGGGTCGGGGCGCTGCAAGCCATCCTCGCCCTCGCCGACACCGCCCACCACGTCCGCTGGGACGGCGACATGCGCCACCTGCCCTCCGTCGGCGCCCTCATCGCACCCCCGACACGCACCCCTAACTCGTCGTCAAACAGGACAACAACGGCACCACCTTCGTGGTCAGCGACATCGAGATCCCGGTCTCACCGACACCATCGAACGCTCCACGCGCACCGAGCGCCGCCCGATCAGAACCTGGACCCACCCGACCAGCCGGGACATCCCGACACTGCCGCAACCCACCTACCCAGACCTCGCCGCAGGTGTCTGTTGACACCGGACCTGGCCCAAACGCCAACGCCGTGACCAGGGCGGATCAGATTGGATGGCAACGCGGAAGGGCCGGGCCGACCCTGCCCGCACGATGTCCGGCAGCGGCCGAGCTGCCGACGGCGGGGGCTCTACCAGCGGCGGTGCAACTTCCGTGACAAGAAGCGGCAGCGGAGCACGTTCAGTGGCAAGCGGATCAACTGCGCTGGCAATGGACAGCAGGCTCCGAACCGCCTGTCTGATCAGTCCACTCTGACCAGGTGGGTCCCGAACTCGCCAACAACGATCAAGAGAAAGCGATCAACCTGGGCCCCGAAGTCACGCACATCTGGGCCCGGTTCTCACCGACGAAGCCATGGCTGGATCACCGCATTCTGGAAGCACCTGCACCGGGTGCCGACACCGTTCGGTGAACTGGCCTGGGACCACGTGCGTCACGAGCGGCCCGACGGCAGTGAGGAACAGCTCGCTGACGCGGTGGCCGCGCTGTTGTCCCGCGCTCATGAAGGCCCGGAACGGGATGCCCGTCGCACCCGGCGGGCGCTGCGGGTTGCAGCACGGACCCGCGCAACCAGCCGCGCTGCGGCGCAGCCAGGCACGGCCGCGCCGGCACCGCCAGATCTCGTCCCGCATGACCCGGTGCTCGAAGACGAGGAGGACGACACCCCGATGGCGCCCGTGATCCCGTTGCCGCTGTTCGACCCGTTCGCCGAGGCGAGACGCCGATGACCACGACGGCCAACACCGACACGACCGAAGGCGGCCCGCGACCCGACGAGCCTGCCGAGCAGACATGGGCCGGCGGGCAGGTGGAGTATCACCGGCATCTGACCACCTTGGAAGGCTGGCGGCAGTTCACCGCCGCCGAGGTCGCCGCGCCCGCGCTGCTACCGGCCGCCAAGTGGAAGGCGCTGACCGACGTCGACCGGGCCGGATACGACGAACACCGGCTGGACTACCACACCCACATGGCGGTCGTCGCGACCAGCACCCTGCGCCAGGTTGTCAACGCCGGACGACGGCTGGCGTTGCTCAACCGGCATGCGGGAAGCGCCCGGCGGGGTCTGATCTTGTCCGGCGCGGCCGGCACCGGCAAGACCACCGCCATCACCCAACTCGGCAAGACCCATGAGGCCACCGACCGGCTGCGCTACCCTGGGCTGGCGCGGATCCCGGTGGTCTACGTGACCGTCCCCCCCGGCGGCCACGCCAAGGATGCTGACGGTGGAGTTTGCCCGGTTCCTCGGCCTGCCCATGACCTACCGGGCCAACATGACCGACGTGATCGAGGCCGTCTGCGGTGTCGCCGTCGACGCTCACGTCGGCCTGGTCTGTGTCGACGAGAGCCACGATTTGCAGCTGTCGACCCGCAGCGGCGCTGAGGTGTCCGACACTCTGAAGTACTTCTCCGTTCGTTATCTTGAGCTGAAAAAAGGATCATCGACTTGACCTGCGGGAATGTGCTGAGGACAGTGTCGATAACGCGGTCGTCAGCAGGGGCCGATGATCGCTTGAGATTTCTTCCTCGGCGTGTCGGGGGCGCGGCCGAGGACATTGCCTGGCCTCGTTGGTGAGAAGCGACACCACTTGGTCGTTGGCGACGACCGCATCCACGGACGGGTGAAGTCTGTGGTCGCGAGTTCCGACACCACCTCGGCGGTGGGCATCAGCGGGTCCGGGTGAGGGGCTTGCCGACGCCGCCCATGTCGAAGGTCGATCTCTACGCGGCGATCCGTCGGGACGCGCGCGGGGCCGGTAGTTTCGGCCCGCTCGAGCGAGCTGCTGCCGGAATGAACCCTTGCTAAGCCGCGGGCGGACCGGATCCGGTCCGCGCACGTCGGCTGGCCGCCGGTCACCGGTCGGCGGTCGGCGGCATCTCCGCTTGTTCGACCTGCTGGATGAGTTGCTTGAGGTGGGCGATTTCGGCGTGCAGGGCGGTCTGCCCGGCGGCGGTGAGGGTGACCCAGGTGCGCGGGCGCTTGCCCTCGTAGCCCTTCTCGATCTGGATCAGCTCGGCCTTCTCCAGGACGGTCAGGTGCTGCCCGAGGTTACCGGCGGTCAGCTGCAGGGTGGTACGGAGGAAGCCGAACTCGGCTTGGCGGGCCTGGTGGGTGATGGCCATGATGCCGAGCCGGACGCGCTGGTGGACGACGTCGTCGAGGCCGTTGGCGGGGTGATCGGTCATCACGCGCGAACCTTGGCGGTCGGACGGAACAGGGCGAAGACGGCGGCGCCCAGTAGCAGCACCGCCGCCGGGACGAGTAGATACGGCAGGAAGAACCACGGCGACGACGAGTGAATGACCTGGTTGCCCTGCACCATCCCGATCGCCAGGTAGACGAGGGTGTACGCCAGCAGCGCCCAGTGGCGTTCGACCCAGGCGAGCACCAGCAGCGCCAGCCCGATCACCGCCAGGGGACTGGCCAGCCCGTTAATGAGCCACGCGGCTGGCCCGACCTCGATCTGCACCGGGTCGGTGGAGAAGGGGTCGGCGGGGACAGGAAGGAGCGGGTGGAACGTCAACCAGATCGACACGGCCGTCATCAGGACGGCCAACGCGACACCGACGACGACGTAGGGACGGATGAGGGTGCCCACGCCGCGCCGTCGAGACTTCCTGACGTAGAAGCCTGCGATCGCCGCGTAGGCGAGCACCAGCGCGACCGTCCAGTATCCGAGATCCGCCGGGTTGGGCGCAGCGCAGACCCTGTGCCCCGGGCTTGATCGGCAGGTGCCGAACAGGTCGAGGTAGGGGGCGTAGCGGTAGACGGGTATCGCGACCAGGGTGATCGTCGCGAAGACCAGCAGCGGGAACCAGGTGCCGCGCTGGGCGACACGGACCTGGCGCGTCAGGTCACGCAAGGCCGCCAGCAGCTCGTGAGGACTGTTCCCCTGGGGGACGGATTCGTGTGCCATGACTTAAGCTTTGCATTGCAGACTTATCTGTGCAAGAGAGTCCGGGCGCGTTTCGCGTGCCGGGCCGTGACGGGAGATCCGACACGGCCCGGCCGCGAGCGGCCAGGTTCTGTTTCCGGCGCAGCCCACTTGTGGTGGTCAGTGGCGCGACTACCGGCAGGTCGTCAACGCGATCTACTGGATCAAGCGCACCGGTTCGCCGTGACGTGACCTGCCCGAACGGCACGGGCTGTGGAAGACCGCCTACCAGCGGTTCCGGCGCTGGGGCGAGCGGGCCCCACGATCAATAACTGCGGTCACTACTCGCGACCATTGACCATGAACTGATGCGGATCATGGTGCCCAAGCTCTCACCGACGAAGCCAATTGCCCGCTCGGCGGTCGCCGAGGGCCAGGGCGAGCGCTTCGCGAAGCTGCTGGTTTTCCGCTTCCAGCCGTCGGATGCGATCGGCTGCGACCTCCAGCCGGCGCAACAGCGATGCGTCGGATGCGCGCTGCCGAACTGGAACTGGCTGGCCCGATGGAGCCGGATTTCTCCGGGCGCGGAGGCGTTCGATCTCGGCGCGCAGGTCGGGTTGGGTGTAGAGCCAGGATCGGGAGACATGGGCGTGCTTGGCGACAGCGTCGAAGGTGATCAGCAGCCCGGATTTGTCCATGCGGCGCAGGGCGGCGACGGCACGCTTGCGGGTGGCTGCCGCCCTACGGTGGGCGGCGGCGATGACGTGGTGGGAGTTGTCAGCCTGCATCGGCGGTGTCCTCTGGCTGGTCCTTCTCGACCTCACCGATCATGCGGTCCAGGTTGGCCAGGACTTGGTGGTTCATCTCGATCATGCGGTCGTGTCCTTTGGCCTTGGAGACGTCGATGAGGGTGAGCGTGCGGTGGCGCTGCTCATGCAGTTCGGGCAGGAACTCCGGCCCGGTCAGGAACACCGGGCAGGTCAAACAGGCGTTGGCGTGCGGGCAGCTTTTCTGTAGCGGCAGGCCGCAGTAGCCGTTCGGCAGGGTCTGGGTGGCCATGCCGTAGCGGGTCTTGGCCCACTGCGCCTGGGCCAGCGGCCCGTCCGGGTCGATCGAGACCCTCTCACCCTTGATGTTGACCTTCGTGGCCTCCTGCCAGTGGCGGCGCACGGTCTGATCGGTCAGTTTGGCGTAGTGGCTGGTCATTTGGTGTGACTCGTGGTCGAACAGTACCCGTACCACCTCTTGCGGGACGTCGCGGTTGATGAGACGGCAGGCGAAGGTGTGCCGCCATTGGTGGGGTGTCAGGTGCACCGGGCGACCGTGTTCGTCGCGGATATCGCAGGCTTGCAGCCAACAGTTCAGCTTCCGGCGGTAGGTGCCGGGATCGAGCGGGACGTTGCCGGAGACGTTGGAACGCTCACGCGGGAACAACAGCCGTGTTCCGTCTGGCCACCGCTGCAGCACCGCGCGTTGCTGCTCACCGATCCCGGCTTCGAGCTCTTCGTCGATGGGAACGGCGGCTTCGCGTTTCATCTTGGTGTTGAAGTAGCGAAGGTAGGGAGCGCCTTGCCCGTCGTGGACCACGCAGTCGAACGCGAGCGACAAGGCGCTCGAGACCCGCAGACCACACCGGGTGAGGATCAGGGTGACCAGCTTGGCGGACAGGTCCGACCAACGGCCCAGATTGGCCGGCGATTCGACCTGGGCCATGACGAACTCCGCCAGCCGGCGGTCCACCTGAGCGCGGATCGGGGGCGTGTCACCGGCATAGAACGTGGCCCTGCCCGGCAGGCTGTCGTCCCAGCCGTGCTGGCGAACGGCCTGGAAGAAGACGTTGAGCGCGCTGATCCGGTGTCTCTTCACGTCGTTGCCGCCGGGTTGGGACAGCGCATGGGCCAGGTAGCGCTCCAGCAGTGGCCGGTCGATGTCGGCGAGCGAGTGGACACCGACCAGGGCAAGGAAATCGCTGAACCGGATCAGGGCATCGACTCCGGCGCGGGCCGCGCCGATGCTCAGCCCGGACGTCAGCCGCAGCCTGGTCCACCGTTTACCCAGATCACGCAGCTGAGGATGGGCGATCCGGTCGAACCGCAACCGGACCCGGGGACATGGGCGCCCGCCGGGCCCGGCGATGCCGGGCAGCCTGTCCAACCGCCAGACATCCCTGTCATATTCGCTCGCCCAGCCGATCCCGTCGCGCAGGGCCTCGATCGCGTAGCGGGCATCGAGCAGGAAGATCAGCGATTGGTTGGGCCGGGATGCGGCCGCGACGCGCCACTGTTGTTCGCTCAGCTCCAGCAGCGAGGCGATGCCCAGCGTCATGACGAGCCGGACGGCGGGTGTGACCATGCGAGGAGGCGCGACACGAGAGCGGGCGTCGTAGCGGCATTGCAGCGCGTACTGGATCTCCAGTCGCGGCTGCGGGGCCAGGGCTCGCAGATCGATGTGGGCGGTGCCGACCAACTCGCAGTCGGTGACGAACCGTTCGAGATCGGGCCGACCGTGCCGAACCCAGCGGTCGTCATGACCAGGGCAGAACACCTTCGCGGGACTGTCGACCCACAGATCGCAGAACGGCAGTCGGCACTCGGCCGACGCAGAGCCGGTGGGGACCAAGTCGGGGGCTTCCCAGACGGCCAGGTCCGGCCGTCCGGAACGCTTCCAATAGCCGTTGTGCTTGCGGCACAACCCGTTTCGGTCCCAGCGACCGTGCCGGCATCCTGTCATGACGCAGGCTGCGAGGGCTCTACGGCCCCGTGTCGGCGGTCCGGGATCGGCCAGGAATTCCTCCATCGACGAGTAGCCCCGCTTGCGGAAGCGCTGCGAGTGGGCGCAGCACAGCCGTTGCGCAAGCGCCTCCGCGGTCCGGTCGCAGTCGGTGACGATGCACTGGTCGGAGACGAACACGGGGTCGTTCGGCGCGGGAACGTAGACGTCGGCACGAAATTCCGTCCGGACGACGGCCATCAGCTTCGCCAGCACCGATCCCGCAGTAGGCTTCGCTGCGGCCCTCACCAGCGAACCTCCTGCCCGGTGAACCAGCCGGCGGCCTCGAGGGTCTTGCGCGCGTCCTCGACCGTGAGGTGCCCGTAGGTGTCGATCGTGGTGGCGATCGAGGCGTGGCCGAGGAGCTCCTTCACCGCCTCCATGCCCGCGCCGCGGCGAAGCAGCCAGGTCGCGTAGGTGTGGCGGTATTGGTGGGGCTCGAAGTCGATGCCGGTGCGCTCGCGAAGTCCCAGAACCAGGTCGTAGACGGCCGGGTAGGCCCACGCTCGGCCGCGTGGCTCCGCCCAGATGTTGACGAACACGTA
The DNA here is from genome assembly GCF_050942935.1 of Dactylosporangium sp. CA-233914. Taxonomy (NCBI): domain Bacteria; kingdom Bacillati; phylum Actinomycetota; class Actinomycetes; order Micromonosporales; family Micromonosporaceae; genus Dactylosporangium; species Dactylosporangium sp. CA-233914. The sequence continues at coordinate 4,854,002 of NZ_CP192030.1, forward strand.
GTCGGAGTCCAGCGCCCCGTACTCGCGGTTGAGGTAGTCGGCATACAGGCGCATCAACTCCGGGCTGGCCGGAATCACGCGGGACCGGCCGGCTTTGGCGCGGGCGAGGTTGTCGTTGTCCCGCGGCATCACGGTGACCTCGCACTCGGCGATCCCCATGTCTTCGTGCCGCAGGCCCAGGGCCTCGCCAATGCGAACGCCAGTGTCCAGCAAGATCGCGAACAGCAGGCGGTCCCGCAGATGCTCGCAGGCATCCAGGACCGCCTGAACCTGTTTGACTGTAAGGACTCTCGGCCGGGGAGGCGAGGTCTTCAGTTTGATCTCGCGCCGGCGCTCGGGCTTGTTCTTGGTGACGTGCTGGAGGAACGGCTTATATGACGTCGCCGATCTGCGGTGGCCGGCAGGCTGCATCCTGACCAGAAGCCCGGCGAGGTCGACGCCGTGGCGGGCATGGAACTCGCAGAACGAGGTCAACGCCGCCAGCTTCCGGTTCACGCTGGCTGCCGAGCAGTGGTGCTCCACCGTTGGCAGCACAGCAACCCGGCCGTCGCGGGCCTCCGGCGGCAGCCGCAACCAGGCGACGAACCCCGCCGCATCCTCCAACGTCACCGACTGCCAGCCGAGCCCGTGCCGGGACAGGTAGGCCCACCAGTCCTTCAGGTCGTGGGCGTAGGCCTTGACCGTGTTCGGAGACTTCTCGACCGACGCCAAAAAGGCCAGGAACCGCTCGACCGGCTCGACCGGAACCAATTCGTCGCCCAGCAGTGTCCAGGACTCGCGCCCGGTCTCCGGCATGATCACGCGCTGCACGCGCATCGCACCTCCCGTTTCCGTGATGGAAAGCGGAAGGTAATCCCATCCACGACGACATCCCCGGGAACCTCAACCCCCGTCGACTACGTCACGGACATGCCTGTACTGGCTCCAGATAACGAACGCATTCCCGCCACGTTCGTCTACGCCGGCATTGATGTCGAGCGCGAGGGCCTGTTCTCCGGCACCCGCGGCAGGCAGATCGCTGGACGCTTCACCCTGGTCGAGACCGTGCCGTTTCCCTACACCACGGAATGGCAGGGCCTGGTCGCCTCCCTGGAGCAAGCGCTGCGCCTGCACCATCACCGCACCGGAACGCTCAGCCGGCTCGACCAGTACCTGCACCAACGCACCGGCGGAATGATCGGCAGCCTGTCCCACCTGATCCGCGGCGCCGCGATCGAGGCCATCCTCGACGGCACCGAGAAGATCTCGACCACGCCGCCGACCACTACCGCACCCGCGCCCAACCCACCACGTGAGCGACCACCGTCCGGTCGCCGAGCAGGAGCAGCTGCGTACCCTGCCGATCGCGGTCCGGCCACGTCACGGCGAAACCGTCGAGTCCTACATCCGCCGGCTCGCCCACGCCAACCACCTGCGCCCCAGCTACCTACGCCGCTATCTCGCCGGCCGGCCGACCTGGCTCTCAGCGGTCCGCCCAGAACGCCTCGTCGCGCTGTCCGGACGCACCGCGGACACGCTCACCAGAGCACTCACCGATTTCCACGTCGAGAAACACCGGCCGCAACGCACTGACCGGCTCCGCCGGCGCCACTCGGAGAAACCCGCCCTCTATCGCGCCATCCGCGCGACCCTCGCCGCCGAACCCGACATCAGCGTCCACGGCCTCTGCAAACGCTTCCGCGTCGGCGCCCGAACCGTGGCCCTCGCGGTTGCTTCCCCCGAGCCTCCACCCTGGAAGCCACCCAACAAGACGTCCCTGCTCGCACTCCCCGCCCTCATCGACGAACTGCTCGACGCCCACCCCCAACGTCTCGGCCCTGCACATCTGGGAACGCATCCTCGACACCACCGACATCGAGGTCTCCTACGGCAACGTCACCCTCGTCGTCAGACAACGGCGGAGCAAGCCGTGAGCGACCGCCGAGATCCGGGCAGCCCACGGCAGCGGGAAAGCGCGTCTGCCGGTTCGCCGCCGCGGCGCCGGCGGTGATTGCATCAAGGCCTTGATACAAGTGCGCGCCACTGCTAACTTGTTGCAATCGAGTGATACAAGCAAGGAGAACAGATGGCTCGCGGGCGACTCCTACGGCTTGCCGGCATGTCTGCCGGTCTCCTGGCGGCGATTCTGCTGGCGGCGGGGCCGGAGGCTGATATCGGCCCGGCCGTCGCGATGCCCGTGATGGCCGCGCTGCTCGCCGCGGGTCTGCTGGCGGCGGACCGAACGGTGGCCCGGCCGGAAAGCGCCGGCGTGCGGACAGCCCGTCTGGTGCGGCGTCGCGTGCTCGACATCGTGCCGATAGGGCCAGCCGCCGGCGTATTCGTGCTCACGGTCGGCCTGAGCGGCCTGCTCGCCGTCACCAGTGCCGCGTCAACGCCGCACAACTTCTCCGAGATCACACCGGCAAACCCGGACGATGGACGACACATCGGGTGCCTCTCTGGAGGCATGACCCAGTCAGGGCCGTGGCCGGGTTGGTACTACGCGATTCCAGTCCTCGCCACGATCGCGGTGGCAGTCGTCGCTCTGCGGGGGGTCGTCGCGCGCCCCTTTGCCGAATCCGCCGCCTGTTCGGGCGACACCTACCGTCGTCGGACCGCGTCTGCGATCGTTGCCGCCGTCGGCCTCGTCGTCGCCGTGCCGCTGGCCGGTGCCGCCTACTTCGCCTACTCGGTGCTCGGCCAGCCGCTTGTCTGCCAAGAGCCGGTGGCGTCGCAAACGCGGCCCTGGCTCATCGCCGTGCTGATCATCGCGTCGGCCGCCGCCGCCTACTACGCGGCACGGCTGGTGTTTCCGGCCGCCACCCCGGCTGAGCCACGCCCGACGGTCACGGCCGTCCGATGAACGCCGAACCGCTGATCACGATTGATCCGAGCCAACCGGCGCCGCCGTACGTGCAGATCCGGGACCAGATCGCCGACCTCGTAAGCGCTGGCGAGTTGAAGGAAGGCGCACGGCTGCCGCCGGTGCGACAGCTTGCCGCCGACCTCGGGCTGGCGACCCGCACCGTTGCCCGGGCATACCAGGAGCTGGAGGTCAGCGGCTACGTGGCCACGCGCCGGGGCGGCGGCACCCGCGTCGCACCTCAGCCGGGCGCCGTCAGCCGACGCAGAGCGGTGATCGTCCAGCAGCGCGCCCGCGAGTACGTGGACAGCGTACGTCGGCTCGGCGTCGACGCTGACGAAGCGCTCGCCGCTGTGCGGGACGCGTTCAGCAATCGTTGACTCCACCAGGGACTGAGCTGGCAGTGATCCGCGGATCGATGACGCCGTGCGTAGAAACCTCGACGAGCCAGTACGCGCGGCAAACTGCCTTCTGGCAACGCCGAGATACGCCTTGGCGAAGTTATGCAGCCACTCGCGGCAGCACAGCAACCGGCCTTCGATGAGCACCGCGCACCAATCGGGCAAACTTCGATGGCACACCTGTCCAGTCCGACGGCCAACTCCGCCAACGTCGCCAGACGATCCAGCATGCATCCGTGCCATCCAATTGTGTCGACGCAGGCAGCGGCCCTGAAGCCGGACCATCTTGGATGGCGAAGGACAGGCGTCCCGTGCGGTCGTGGTCGGCGCCGGGCCGCTCGCCGTCGAGGGCGCCTACGCCCTGCACCGGCTGGGCCTGGCCGTGTCGATCGCCGTCCGCGGCCCGCACCTGCTGGCCCGCCACCTCGATGCGCGCGCCGCGGCGCTGCTGAGCGCCTATCTCACCGCCCGCGGGATCGCCGTGGTGGCGCCCGCCGCCGTCGCGGCGCTGGAGGGCACCGGGCGGGTCCGCACCGTGGCGCTGGCCGACGGCCGGAGGATGAGCGCGGATATCGTACTGCTCTGTGCCGGCGCCGCCCCCGAAGCGGACCTGGCCCGGGCCGCGGGCCTGCCGGTCCGGCGGGGGATCGTCGTCGACGACCGGCTGCGGGCCGCGCCGGGCGTCTACGCCGCGGGCGACGCCGCCGAGGTGCGCGGCGCCGTCAGTGGGCTGTGGCCGGCGGCCGTGCGCCACGGCGAGGTCGTCGCGGCGAACATCCTCGGCGGCGACCGGACCGCCGGCGTCGACCGGACCCCGATCCTGGTCAAGGACATCGGCCTGGACGTGCTGGCGGCCGGGCGCCTGGTCGCCGCCGCGACCGATCGGGTGGTGGCCGAAGGCGACGGCACGACGTACCGCCGCCTCCTCTACGCCGGCGACACCCTGACCGGCGCGATCCTGGTCGGCCTGCCCCGCGAGGCACCCACGGTCCTGGCCGCCTTACGCTCCCCAGTGGACGGTTCCTCCTGGATGGCCGCTTCAACGTGATCCAGACTGGCGGTGTTGATCCAGAATCGCTGATCGGGAGAAGGGACGGCGCGAGCCGAGGTTGCCGGCTCGGCGCGGCGGCCCAACTGTTCACTCTGCCGTCAGTCCCTCGACAAGGCCGGTCGTTGGCCTGCCGAGGAGCCGGGAAAGATCGTCACCGACCCGAGCAAAAACCCCGGCAGCGATGGTTTCGTCGAGACTTACCAAGAAGCTGGCCAGCTCGCCGTCCATCCCCGAATTGATGAGCGCTACCTGCAACGCTTCGGGAGTGACAGGCTGGTAAGTGACGTCTCGCTCCAGCACGACCGACATCGCTTCGGCAATGTCGGCGTAGGTGAAGTTCGTGTCGCCTGAGAGGCTGTACGTGACATTGTCGTGCCCATCTGTGGTGACAACGATGGCCAATGCCTCAGCCAGGTCCTTCCGGCTGGCTGCCGCAACGACGGCGTCACCGGTCGCCGCGGCGAGAACGCCGGTGAAGCGGGGGCCGGCCAGCGCCTGAAGGTAGTTCTCGATGTACCAGGTGTTCCGCAGGATCGTGTACGTCACACCGGAAGCGGTAAGAGCATCCTCGGTCGCCCTGTGGTCCGCATTGATCTCGAACCGGTCATCGTCGGCTCGAACTCCGCTGGTGTAGTAGACGTGTCGGACATTCGCGTTCGTCGCAGCCTTGATGACCGACTCGTGCTGAGCGAGGCGATTCGGGTCGCGGCCCGAGATCAACACAATGTCAGTGTGCCCGGCAACCAGTTCTGCGACGCCGACTGAATCCGACAGATCGACGGCAGCGGTGCCGAAACCGGCGGAGGCAAGTTCCCCGAGGCGCAATTGATTCCGACCGACCGCGGTGATCGTTTTGGGACTGCTTCCCCGGGCGGCCAGCGCGTCCAGGACGTGGCGACCGAGTGCCCCGGTAGCCCCAAAAACCAGGGTGCTCGACTCAGGCACGGTCATGGAGAGTGATCTGGTAGCCGTCGGGGTCGGCGAAGGTGAATGTTCGACCGAAGGGGCCGTCGATCGGCGCGGAGACGATGGTGTGACCGTCGGCCACGAGGGCATCGTGAATGGCCTGAACGTCTGTGGCGTGGAGCCAGATCGCGGCACCGATGCCGGGCTGAGCAACGGATGTGAGATCGGTGCCGGGAATGACGTCGCGGACCGCGAACGCGATCGGCTTCGTGTCGAAGACAACGGCGTGCGGAGGGCCGGCCTGCGAGCGGACGAGGCCGAGGTACTGCTCGTAGAACGCCTGCGAAGCGTCGAGGTCGCGCACTTGCAGCGAGATGAAGTCGGGGCCGGTGGCGGGCAAGATGGTGCTCCTTCTCTTCATGTCAGCTTCCTGACACGGACCAAGGTATGTCAGAATGCTGACATGAGTCAAGACGGTGCCGGCGTCGATCTGGAAAAATCACTGGGCTACCTGCTGAAAGAGGCGTCGAGCGCCCTCCGCGCGGCCATGGAGGAGGTGCTGCGGCCGCTCGGGATGAGCGTGACGCGCTACGCCTGCCTCGAACTGCTGGCTCAACGGCCAGGCTTGTCGAACTCCGAGCTCGCGCGGGGCGCCTTCGTGACTCGGCAGTCGATGAACGTGCTGCTCCAGGCCCTGGAACGAGAGGGCTACGTGACCAGGCCGGCGGAGGCGCCCGTCGGGAAGGTTCTTCCCACGCGGCTCACGCCACGCGGCCAACAGAGCCTGGAGAAGGCGAGCGTAGCGGTCCGGTCCGTCGAGGTCAGAATGCTGGCCGGCATGACCGGGACCGAGCAGTCAGACGCGTTCCGGATCCTGAAGAGCATGATCCATTCCCTGCGCGACGGCGACGACGGTTCATAGCTCCGCTCTTGCCACGGCCAGGCTCACTCATCCTCACCGGCGTCCGGGTCGCGCAGCGCCCACGCGACGTTGTGGTGCGCACGTGCGCCGGGTCGGCTTCGACGGTCCGTAGCGCGGGAGCGGCGGCACGGCGTCAATGGGTCAGGCGCAGGCGTTGTCGCGGGAGCCGGCGGCGGGCGACGACGATGGCCGTCTGAACGGCGAGGACGGCGATGAACGCGCTGATCGCCAGGATCACGATCCAGGACCAGATTCGGTACCCGGGCGGGCGCGCGTAGTCGATCCAGTGCAGCGTGAAGGTGGCGACGGCGGCGTACGGGAAGGCGAATGCCCAGAAGCCGAGTGTGAAGGACAGCTTCCGGTACAACCCGATGAGCCGCACCTGGACCATGACGGCGAGCAGCGTGTAGCCGCCGAGCGCGAAGGTGACGGCGTCGGCCCGGCCGTGCGTGATGGCCAGGTACGCCAGGCCGGCGAGGGCGGGCGGTGCCGCCTCGATCGCCAGGGTCGGACGTAACGGCGCTGGCAGCGGTCCCCGCAGGTACAGCCGGGACACGATGATCGCCTCGAGGACCAGCCACGACACCAGACCGAGGCCGAAGAAGGTCCGGGCCAGGCCGGTCCAGCCGGCCAGGGCGGCACCGATGGCCGCGATGAGCCCGCCCGCGACGGCGGGCAGAACGTATCCGGGGTGCAACTGCTCCGGCTCGACACCCTCGGTGATCCACTGGCCGGTCACCCAGCCGGCCAGGGCGATCGTGACGGTGATGAACACCCCGAGCAGCCAGCGTCCGGCGGCCGGGCTGCTCGGCAGCAGGCCGATCCCCAGGAGCATGCCGACGATCGGAATCAGCGCGACGAACGGCCCGAACACCGGGTGAGCCAGTTCGGCGCGCCACCGCCCGGGCCGGCGCGGCACCTGCGCGACATAGCCGGCCAGCAGCGCCAGCCAGACCACGGCGGCGACGGCGAATATGATGTCGGACACGAGCGCCGGAGCCAGCCCCACCTGCGCGGCGTACCGCCAGCCGACCGCGAGGCCGGCCACACCGTACGCGATGCCGAAGAGGTTCGGGGTGATACTGGCGGGCGAGCCGGTCGTCGGCGGCGTGCTCATTCGGTCCCCCACGAAAGGTTCCACAGTCGGCCGGCGCACGTCTACCCGAAATTCTCCCGGTATCCCGTGCTCGACAGGACTCGGGGGGCGTTGCCTCACGCTGAGCGGCGTCTTCCCGCCGGGCCCCCGGCCCCTCCGCCTACCGGGGCTCGTCGGCGACGCGCAGGAGCTTGCGTTCGTACTCGCCGCCGAAGTCGACCCGCGTGATCTCGTCCAGGCGCCAGGCCGTGGGCTCGCGCGACCACTGCGCCGCCGAGCTCAGCTCCAGCAGGCGCAGCGACTTCTGGTCGAAGCCCGCCACCCGGCCGCGGAACACCACGCCGGGGTCGTCGCGCTCGATGTAGATGCTCACCAGCCGGTAGCGGCGGGCCGCGGAGGCCAGGATGCCGCGCGCCGACGCCAGTTCGACGTCCTCGGGCAGCGGGGGCGGCGGCCAGGCGCCGTCGAGGGTCAGGGAGCGGGCCGGGAACGACTCGGGGCCGCCGCGGGGTTCCAGCGACGTGATGTCGTCGAGCCGCACGACCGCATAGCCGTCCAGGAAGATGTTGCCGGCGAGGGGGGTCAGCGCGGCCCACTGCCCGGACACCGCGCCGACGTATCCCTCGAAGGTCTCCTCCGACCAGACGCGGCCGACGCGCACCAGCTCATGCGACTTCTGATGCTTGCGCAGCGCCGAGGCCGTCGTCCGCCGGGTCATGGTGGGTCACCCTACCGCCGGCGCGCCCGGGACGGCACAGCCGTCGATGCGCCCGCAACCCCGGCCGGCTCAGGCGCGGGCCGTGCCCAGGGCCGTCTGGATGGCCTTGACCAGGACCGCGACCACCAGGGCGACCGACGGGCGGATCGAGGACTCCTCCATGCTCACCGAGCCGGTGAACCCGGCATGGTCGCTGATCTCCTCCAGCCGGCGGTGCGCGGCGGCGACGTCGGCGCCGGTCAGGCCCAGGGCCGGCTCCATGCGCACCGCGGCGACCAGGGTCGCCAGGGCGGCGGTGCGCTCGTCGGGCTGCTCGTCGCCGATCAGCGCGCGGCTGAGCCGGGCCCGCACGTCCGCCTCGACGCTGGGGTCGATGGTCGGATACCGGTGCAGGTGGTTGAACCCGTCGGCCATCGTCTCGTCGACGTCGCAGACCACGCCACGGGCGCACAGGTCGGCCAGGACGCGGTCGCGCAGCCCGTGGCGCAGGCGCTGAATCCAGGAGTCGGGCGTGTGCGGCGTGTCGCCGGCGACGCGGGTGAGCACCGCGTCGGCGATCGGCTCCCCGACCGGGTCGGCGTTGGTGGCGACGATCATGCCCCCGACGTACGCGACCCGGCCCGCCAGCGCCAGATCGACGAGCACGGCGGCGGCCATGCCCAGGTCGAGCCCGATGGTCGACCCGGTGGCCCGGCCCGACTCGTCATCGTAGGCGAGCAGGAGCAATTCCTCGGCTAACGCAACTGAACCCATGGTCCGGCACGTTAGTCGGCCTCCGCCACCCGTCAAGGGGCCCGTGTGCGGCCCGGCCCCCTTTCGGGGTGGATCAGGCGATCTGGGTGATCTTCCACCAGTCAGGGTGAAGCCGAAGGGACCCGCCGGACTCGGCGGGCCCCTGTTGCGGAATCAGCCGTACACCTCGAACTCGTAGATGCGCGCCGCGCCGCCGGTGCCGCTCTGCTCGGCGGTGAGCACGTTGAGCCGCAGGTACCGGGCCGAGACACTCACCGCGTGCGTGGTGACGCTCGCGGTGCTGCCGCGCGCCTGCACGATCGTCGTCCACGTCGTGCCGTCGGTGGACGCCTGCACGTCGTAGTCCTTGGTGTTCCAGGCCGTGGTCTCCCCGCCCGCGCCGGCGTGGCGGATGGTGACGGTCCGCACCGCCGTGGTGGCGCCGAGGTCGACCCGCCACCATTTGCCGCTGCCCGTCGAGCACCACTTGTCGCTGGTGCCGCCCGAGACACTGCCGTTGACGGCCTTGGCGGGGCCCTCGTTGGCGTTGCAGGACGAGTCGGCGGTGGCGGGCTTGTTCAGGGCCAGGTTCGCCGGCGTGGTGGCGGTGTCGAACGACGGCGGGGCGTCGGCGGCGGCGCTGCCCCACGACGTGTTGGCGGTCGTGCCGAGGGTCAGCTCGACGGTGCCGCCGCCGCTGACGACGCTCTCCGGCAGCCACGGCTTCGTGGTGGTGGCCCCGTTGAGCTTGGCGCTGGAGATGTACGGCGCGTTCGTGGCCGCGCCCGTACCGTTGACGGTGATGGTGGCGCCGTTGCCGCGGTGGATGGCGACCTGGGTGAACAGGGGGCTGGCCAGCAGCAGCTCGGCGCGGCCCGGGGCGAGCGGGTAGAGGCCCATCGCGGCGAAGACGTACCACGCCGACATCGCGCCGAGGTCGTCCTGGCCGGGGATCCCGCCGGGGCCGTCGGACCACAGCGTGTTGACGACCTGGCGGACCGTTTGCTGGGTCTTGTACGGCTGGCCGGCGAAGTCGTAGAGCCACGGCGTGCCGATCGACGGCTCGTTGCTCAGGTCGGACTTGGTGCCGCCGGCCCTGGACAGCGCCCAGCTGCCGTCGGCGTTGTGGAAGAAGCCGTCGAGGCGGGACACGGCCGCGGCGGCGCCGCCCATCTTGGCGAACAGGCCGTTGACGTTGAAGGGGACCATCCAGGTGTACTGCGCGGCGCTGCCCTCGGCGAAGCCGTCCGAGCTCGCCGGGTCGAAGGACTGCCACGCGCCCGCGGAGTTGCGCTGCTGGATGTAGCCGGTGGCCGGGTTGAACACGTTCTTCCAGTTCTGGGCCCGGCCGAGGAACTGCGACGCGGTGCTCGCGCTGCCCAGCCGGGAGGCGAGCTGGCTGATGCCGAAGTCGGCGGAGACGTCCTCGAGGGTCTCCCCCGCGCCGCCCCACGCGTTGCCGTCGGAGGGGACGTAGCCGATGGACAGGTACTTGTCCAGGGACGGCCGCTCGCCGACCACCATGACGTTCCAGCCCGTGCGGCTCAGGTCGGCCGCGGTGACCGTCGTGGCCGCCGACACCATCGAGTTGAGCGCGCCCGCGGCGTCGAACGTGGTGCCGCCGAAGGCGTAGATGCTCGCCACCGCGGCGTGGCCCGGGTCGCCGGTCATGACGTGCGTGCCGCCCTGGTTGTGCGTCCAGCGGTCCCACACGCCGTTGTTCTGGTTGGCCTGGTTCAGCAGCGACTGGGCGATGTCCGCGCCGATGTCCGGGCGCAGCAGGGTCACCAGCTGGATCTGGTCGCGGTACACGTCCCAGCCGGAGAAGTTCGCGTACTGCGCGTGCTGGGCGCCCGCGACCGTGTGCACCTGCTGGTCCATGCCGCGGTACTGCCCGTTGACGTCGCTGAAGACGTTCGGGTGCAGCAGGGAGTGGTACAGCGCCGTGTAGAACGTGGTCTGCTGCGCGCTCGTGCCACCGGTGACGGCGACCCGGCCGAGTTCGGCGCTCCAGGCGTCGTGGGCACGGGTCCGTACGGTGTCGAACGACGTCCCGGCCGGGTTCTCGGCGTCGAGGTTCGCCTTGGCGTTGGCGGCGCTGACGTACGAGATGCCGACCCGGACCCCGACGGCCGGGCCGGAGCTGGTGTCGAAGGTGACGTACGCCCCGGAGCCCTTGCCGGGCGGCGGCCATCCCGCGGTGCCGTAGGTGGTGCCGCCGCTGGAGCCGGTGGAGCCCGCGCTCAGGGTGCCGTCCTGCCACGTGCCGGTACTGCTGAACGGCTTGTCGAAGGCGGCGTAGAAGTACAGCGTGTAGTAGCTGCGCCGGTCCTCGGTGTTGATGTAGCCGCAGAAGTTGCCGCTCGTCACCGACCCGCTGATGACCCGGTTGGCGGTGTCCACAGTGGTCTGGGCGGCGCTGCTGCCGACCTCCGAGTTCGAGGTCCGCACCAGCAGCGAGGCGGTCTTGCCGGCCGGGTAGGTGAAGCGGCCGGCGCCGGTGTGCGTGGTGGCCGACAGCTCCACGTTGACGCCCGAGTCCAGCCCGACGCGGTAGTATCCGGCCGCGCCCGTCTCGTTGGCGTGGCTGAAGTTGCTCGCGTAGGTCGCGTCCGTGCTGTCCGACGACGGCGAGGAGGTGACGTTGCCCGGGTACGGCAGGAACGGCACGTCACCCGAGCCGCCGGCGCAGCCCGTGCCGGACATGTGGGTCAGGCTGAAGCCGCGGACGCGGGTCACGTTGTAGTCGTAGCCGCCGGGCTGCGGCGTGCGGGTCTGGTCGCCGCGGGTGTTCTCCGGGCTCCACTGGAGCATGCCGAACGGGGTGTCGGCGCCCGGGAACGTCTCCCCGCTGTTGGCGGAGCCGATGAGGGTGTTGACCGCGGCGGCGGGGTCGGCCACCGCGGCGGACGCGCCGGGGACGGCGAACAGCTGGGCGGATCCGGTGGCGACGGCGAGGGCCGCCGCGGCAACCAGGACACGCCTGAGGGGATTTCGACGCACGAAGATACGCCTCCTGACCACGAACAAGGGGTAGGCGGCGGCCGCTGTCAGGGAACCTAACGATCACATGGACCGAGTTCAATAGATAGGTTTTGTAAAGATTTGCCAGCCTGCCCGTTTGGCACAGTCAGGAAAGTTAACTAACTACCGGCCGCCCGATCATGGGTTCAGGTGGCGGGCGACTTCGAAGGCCGGCTCGCCGAGGTCCAGGACGCTGTCGAGGTCGCGCCAGGTGGCGAACCAGTGCGGGACCGCCTCGCCGCGGGGCGTGATCGCGCAGCGCGCCCCCGCCGGGCCCGCCCAGTACAGGCGGCCCTCGTCCTTGTATAGCGCCCCGCCCATGGAGACCTTCACCCTCATGGATCGCAACGCTAGTTGCGCCGCCGCGGCCATGGGTTGTCGTCAATCCACCACTGCCGCGGCGGCGGAATGGAACGGGATGGAACATGCGACCGCTACGACGAGGCGGAATTCGGTCCGTCTCGCGGATCATGGTTATCGATCGATAGAGTCGTCCGCGTGGATCTGGACGACACCGCCGCCCTTCTCGGGGTACCCGTCGAGGACGTCGACCGCGTGCACCGGCTCGCCGGCGACCGGCCGTCGGCTCCGCTGCCCGCCAAGGCCGACGCGCCCGCGCTCCTGGACCGGCTCGCGGTGCGGCCGGACGACGCCGCCGAGATCATGGCGGGCTGGCCCGACCCCGGCTCTCCACTGTGGACTCCGGAGCTGCGCTGGCTGCTCGACCGCTCGATCGCCCTGGTCCGCGCCGATCTCGGGGGCCACGACTGGCTGCCGCCCGGTCCGGAGCTGCCGCGCGAACGGGGCCCCGCCTGGCGGCATCTCTACGTGTACGCGTACCTGGCCCTGGTCGACGTCGTCACGGGGTACCACCGCGACCATGGCATCGCCGATGACGTGTCGCGGGTGACCCTCGCCGACCTGGGCCGCAACCTCGCGATCGACCGGCGGATGCACCGCGAGGGCTGGCCGGTCATGCAGAGCTGGCTGACGCTGCACGCGCGCGGCGGCATCTACGAGCTGGGCCGGCTGCAGCACCAGCGCGGTGGCACCGCCATCGACCTGCACATCCCCGAGTCGGGGCCGATGACCCCGGAGGCGGTCGCGGCGTCGCTCGACGAGGCCCGCGCGTTCTTCCCGCGCCACTTCCCCGACGAACACTACACGGCCTTCGCCTGCGGCTCGTGGCTGCTCGACCCGCAGCTGCTGGAGTACCTGCCCGGGGACTCCAACATCGTCCGGTTCCAGCAGCGGTTCGAGCTGGAGCCCTACGAGGAGCCGGAAGGGCTGGACGCCGACGTCGAGGTGCTGCGGTTCGCGTTCCGCAGCCTGACCACGCCGCTCGAGCAGCTGCCGCGCCGCACCCTGCTCCAGCGCGCGATCGTCGATCACCTGCGGGCCGGCCGCCACTGGCACTGGCGCCGCGGCCGCTTCCCGATCTCGCCACACCCCTAGCCCGCGAGGCCGGCGTCTGGTGCGCCGGGCGGCCCGCCGACATCGGGTCATCGACCAGGTGCCACTGGGCCGAGCGGGAAGCCGGACAAGCGCGCCCTCGGTAGCGGCCCGGACCCGGCCGGCTGACAGGCGCGTCGGCGAGAATCGAACCATGGCGCGAGTCGCGATCATGGCCATCGGCAGCCGGGGGGACGTCGCGCCGTACACCGGGCTCGGCGTACGGCTGCAGGAGGCGGGTCACCGGGTCACCCTCGCCACCCATGCCCTGTTCGAACCCCTGGTCCGCCGGCACGGCCTGGACTTCCAGCCGCTGCCGATGGACACCCGGGAGCAGCTGGCGACCCACTTCGCCGACCGCGGCCTGGTCCGCATGAGCCTGGCCGTGAACCGGGTCGTCGCCGAGCACGCCCGCCCGCTGGCCGCGGCGATGCTGGCGGCCGCCCGCGCGGCCGACGTCCTGCTGGTGACCCCGACCAGCTGGTTCGGCATCCACATCGCGGAGGGTCTGGGCCGGCCCAGCCTGGGCGTGTACCTGCAGCCGCTGACCCCGACGCGGCAGTTCCCGCCCCCGGTCCTCACCACCCGGTCCCTGGGCGGCTGGGCCAACCACCGCGCCGCGTCCCTCCTGCTCGACGTGGGCCAGCGCCCCTTCCGCGCCGCGGTCGACGAGCTGCGCTCCGATCTGGGCCTGCCCCCGGCGACGCCCTCGGCCTGGCTGGCGGCCCAGGAGGCGCGCTGGCCGATCTGCTACGGCTTCAGCCCGCTGGTCGTCCCGCCGCCGCCGGACTGGCCGGCCTGGCACCGCCCGGTCGGCTACTGGTGGCCGGCGCCCGAGCCCGGCTTCGAGCCCGACCCGCGGCTGTCGGACTTCCTGGCCGCGGGCCCGCCTCCGGTGTACGTCGGCTTCGGCAGCATGCCGGCCCGGGACCGCGCCGCCCTGTCGGCCCTCGTCGTGACCGCGGTGCGCAAGGCGAAGCTGCGGGCCGTCGTCGGCGCCGGCTGGGCGGGCCTGACGGCGACCGGCGACGACGTCCTCGCCGTCGGGGAGGTGCCGCACGAGTGGCTGTTCCCGCGGATGGCGGCGGTCGTGCACCACGCGGGGGCGGGCACGACCGCGGCCGGGCTGCGGGCCGGGCTCCCGGCCGTGCCGGTGCCGTTCATGGTGGACCAGCCGTTCTGGGCGCGGCGCCTGACCCGGCTCGGCGTCTCGCCCGGCCCGGTCCCGATCCGGCGGCTGACCGCCGACCGGCTGGCCGGAGCCTTGACGGCGGCGGTCGCCGACCCGGCCTACCGCCACCGCGCCGAGGCCCTCGCCGCCCGCCTCGCCGAAGAGGACGGCGCCGAAGGTGTCCGGCGCGAACTGGATCGGCTCCTGAAGGGGGGTTAGTAACCGCACGTCACGATTAGCTCGGCGAGATGGTTGAGTCGGGCTATCGCGGACGGAAGCTGGTCGTGGCTATGCATACTGTTGGCCAGTGGCGTGTCGTTCCACCAGGCGGGGTTGATACGCGACACCCACTCAAATCGTAGTGTCCCGTCTATCAGACACCGCACGCTCGTGATCAAGTCGTCGAGGCCACGGAGCAGCTGCCGGTCGCGGTGTTGGTCGGGGACTCGCCGGGTCAACTCCAGGACGACTGCGACTGCCGCGGAAAAGATGCCTTCCATCCGTTGGCTCGTGGTGGTGCCGCCCGCCATCACCAACGAGGCATAGTCCTCATGCGACAGCTGGCGATCGAATACGGCGCGAAGCATGAAGCGGCCGGCGTGAGGATCCTTCCATTCGGGCGCGCTGCGCGAGAGGTAGGCGAACATCTGCTGGGTTGACAGGGCAGCGACGGGGGGATGCTGGCTGAATGGGCCAACGGCGACTGGCGCACTGACCGAGCCGGGCGTCGTTGCGTGTGCTTTGTCATGATGGGTGGCCAGCTCGCGGCGCAGGATTACTGACATCGCGGCAAGTTCACGAGCTGCGCGGCTTTCCGCCCATATCTCCCCAAGCACCCGGTTGGCGATTCCGCGCCGCATGCTGCTGGAATCGGCCCCCTCAAGCCCCCGGCGAACGCGTTGCGAGTCGTGTCCAATCCGCTCGGCCACTTGCCGCAGACCAACGTGGTCGAGCCAGGTCATGACGCTTTCCGGCCCGGCCTGGGCGTTCACGGACGCGAGCCGCTCGAGCGCGTCGAGCAGCTCGGGGCGTACGAGCCGGTCCCTGAATTCGTCGAAGATGTCCTGTCGCTGCGTCCACGTGTTGGTGCAGACCCATCGAGCCAGGTCCCGCGGCAGCGGCGGGCGTGCCGATGCCCGGCTCATCTCGACCGCCGCAGTGAACATGTCGGCGGTCGGTCGTTCCTGGAACAGCTCGCGCCGGCCTCCCGCAGCGCGTAGCTCCCATACGGTGTCGAGGACTGTCTGGTCCTTGTCGGCCGGTGCCGGCACTCGTCGCGTGGTCACCACCGGCGCATGTTCAAGCCATGCCTGTAGCGTCGGGTCGGCGTCCAGCACCACGACGATCACGCCACGCCCATCCCACCACGCGAGCCGGTCCGCTGCCTGTCGCACTGCCGCAACGATGGAGGCGTTCTGTGGCTGCAGCCGGGGCGTGTTGACGATCACCACATGCCGCTGCGCTCCGGCCGCCAGTACCGCTTGCGTCAGCCTGGTCAGCGCCAGCTCGTCGCGGCTCCCAGGCAGGGCGCCGGCGAACCAAACCCCATCCATTGATCTGACTTCATCGGGCAGTACTGGGTCGTCGTCGACAGGGTCGGATACGGCGTTCGCTGGATCGCCCGTGCCGACCTCGAAGGTGGCGGAGGGCGCATCGGCCGGCGCCTGCTGTGTGGTGGCCATGGTGCGAGGTGGCGCCGCGTCGTCGTGTGCGGTCAGCGCCGTCCGCTCCAAGTCGAAGATCAGCGGGGCAGTGGTCGTCAGCGTGCTCTGTGCAGAGGGCGCCCGCAAACTCGACGAACTACTGGCGAGCACGTCCAGGGCGGGAGCGTCTGTGTCGGGCGCACCAAGCGCAATGGCCTCGGCCGCTACCTCGACAGGCGGGGCTTCCGTGGTGCGCATCTCGAGGTTGCCGACGACCCAACGGGTTCCGTTGGGACCCTCGACCCGGATCACGGCGACCGCGGTGACCTGGTATCCCGGTGTGCCGTGCCCGTCAGCCGATTCCATGGAGGTGCCGAACCGGAGGATCTCGCGCCGCTGCGCCGAGCCGCCGGCGCTCTGGCCCTGAGCCGCTTCAACCCCGACGATCGGTACCGCCGGGCCGCCGTAGTTGTTGACGTCATGAGTGAATGGGTGGGTACCGCCAACGGTTGACGTCGGGGTCACTGACGCGTTGACGGTCGTGGTGAAGCTATCGGTGTTGGCGTTGATGCTATCGATGGCCACGTTGCGACTTGAGCTCGCGGGCTTTGGTGAATACAGCGCGAACTGCAGCGACGTACCCGGCGTGCCAGTGCGACCCAGTAACCGGCCCACCGCAGCTGGTTCCATCATGGTGACCTTGCCCGAGCGGGCAAGGTGGGCCAGGCGGACGAAGATCCCCTCCGCAGAAGTGGAGTTGTGCAGCCGATCATCGCGTGCGAGGGACGGGTCGACGGTCCGGATCGCTTCGGCAAGTTGCGCAACGGCGTCGAAGTCGTACACGGAGAACGCTCGGCTCGGCAGCCAGGATGTGCCGGTCGCCAGTGCACGAACTTCTGGCGGGACCTCCATGTCGATGACGACCGCGCCGGTGGGCGGGGGTACGACCGGTGTCGGGGCAGAACTGAGCATCACCGGCTGGACCCGCCGCTGTTCGGCAATCGGGTCGTGGGGCGTCTCCGCCTCGCTGAAACGCAACGTGGCCAGGGCCGGGAAGGTCTGGGACGACTCGCTGACCGCGCTCACCCTCGGCAGGCTCCGCCAGGCCGGCCGAACGAGCCAGCCCACGGCGACGAGCCCGTTGATCGCGGCCCTACCCACGCCGACGATGAGTGCGTCGCTCAGCGGCATCGATCGTACGGTCACGCCGAGCGTGTAGGGGACGCGGTCGAACTGGGTGGTAGCGACGGTCCGCTGCCAGGTGCGGGATTCCCGTAGCGATGACGCGGCGTTCGTCCGGCTGTGCTGGGTCGCCATTGCGAGGGACGGTTGCCCCTGGTGATCGTTCCGCTTGACCAGCGGCGAGAAGGCGACGTTGTTGGCGATGACACGGGTAACGCTCTGTTTGCTCGCGCCCGGGATCTGTAGTGATCCGCCTTCGCCGGACGAATGGGCCAGGATGGTGTCCAGGCCCGCGCTGGTCGAGGTTTTCCGGCCTCGCCGTTCCGCGAGCTGGGCGGCGTTCTGCGAGGGCTGCGCGCTGAACTCGACCTCCACCAGTCGCGGCCCGAGCCACGACCGGTGCACGAAGTGGAACGAGGCGCGGCCCTCGGGACCAGCGTTGATCAGTGTCCGCAGCCCAAGGGGGGAGCTGTGGTCGGCAATCCGCGATCGAACACCAGGCAGGTACGCAGCATGGCCGGGACGGGTCACCCCCGGCGCCTGGGTCTCGACCAGGGCGCGGATGCCTTCGCGGAACTGCGGACGCGAGCCCAGGGGTGCCACTGCGGTGGCCACGCCGAAGCCAAGCTCCCCGCGGCTGCGAACGAACCAGGGGGGCAGCCTGCGGTCGGCGGTCCCGACAGCCTTCTGCGGGTCAGCCGGCGGGACCCCGGGGACTTGCCGCAACTCCGGGTGGTTGAACAGGTCGTTCTCGACGAGAAGGAACTCCACGGCCTCGGGCAGTTCGACCGCGATCTGCTCCTCGAAACACGGCCTGCCCCAGAGGGTCCCGGCCACCACGTTGCGGCCGCCTTTTGTGACCGTGATGACGTAGATCGCCTTCGCCCTGAAGCGAAACGTCGAGACGTCGTTCTCAGTCGTGACCCTGAACGCCATCGTGTTGTCGCTGAACGTCGTGCGGGCGTCCCTACGTCTGCCGTGGGTGTACGTCCCGGACGGTACGAATTGCGTGTCGCTGCCGTAGGTGCCCGTGACCGTCGCCGGCACCTCGTACGAAACGCTGCTCTCTGCCGTGTGCGACGACCCGTCAAGGGACTGCAGCCAGCATTCCATGTCCATGGTTCCAGGCGGGGGCAGGGTCTCTACGTCGGTGAGGTAGCCCTCAACAGTCACCGACACATCGGTACCCCACACCATGCCGTGCTCGCCGATGTTCTCGGACACGTACTGGTTGTTGAAGACCTGCAGGGCGTTGGCCGCCAGATGGTGGGGCGACACCGCGGCGTGCACCACCTCCTGCCCCATGCTCTCAGGTCGGGTCAACGGCTCGCCGATCGCCCGCCGCTTCGCCCACGCCCACCCACCCACCACCATCCCGCCGAACCATCGCGCCGCACGAGCACCCCATAGCCCGACCGTCTGGTCGCCGGCGGCCGGCTCGTCGCCCCTCACCTCCACCGGCGCATTCGCCTCGCCAGAAGGGAAAGCGCCGGGCATGGCGAACGTTCGATCATCCTCCGCCTGGCCATGCAACATGCGCGCGTGCCTCGGAGACTGCATCTCCATGTCGCCCTCGACCGGTGACGGCAAAGCCGCATCATCGACGGGGAATGCGCCGGGCATATCAGGGCCTGAAGCAGCGGATTGTTCCGCGGCCGTGGCGGCGCGGCGCACGGTACCGACGAGGTCTCTGACTACCGCACGGATCGACCGGCTGCCCTCCACCCGGTCCACATACGCCAGCTCCGGCAGCCGCAGCACTCCGTCCCGGTAGATCACATCACCGTCCGGTCGGTTCAGGCTGGCGCGATCCTGATCAGTGACCTCCCGAGGTACCGGAATCTGGTACGGGCGAATCTCCACCGGCTGCGCGAGCGTGCGGTAGGTGGGTACCGCCAACGCGAACGTCCCGTCAACGCTGTTCGGCCCGGGCGCGCCGCCGTGGCTCCACGAAATCTCCATCCGTAGCCGCACCGGCACCTCGAAGGCGTGCGAGCCCTCGCCGCTCGGGCTGAGCGCGTACAATTCCTGCCCGAAGCCGATGTTGGTTTCGGTGATCTTGGCAGGGCGAGAGAAGCGGTTGACTCCGCCGGAAACGCTCTGCAGCGGCCTTCCATAGTCGGCCAGATCAAGTGGGTTGGAGTACGAACCAGCAAAGCCAACGTTCCAGCCGAACGGAGAACGAGTGCGCCCTTCGCTGGCGGGGAGCGTCGAACCAGTCCAATTCAACGTCTGGATGTCGGGCAGGACCAGGTTGTGGACGACTCCTCCCTCAGGCTCGTCGGTGAAGCGGCGCTCGGCGGACACGCGAACTTCGACACGCTGAACCTCACCGCGGACAGGCAGTTCGAACACGATCGAATAACCGCCCTCGACCATCTCGTCCACAGCGCCGCGCAGCCCCGTACCGGAGCGGGCCACATCAAGCTTGCGAACGTTCTCCAGGCGCTGAACCCTGGTCGCCTCGTCAGTCAGCTTTTCCAGCATCGGGTCGTTGTCGGGCGGCAGGAAGCCCCGCTCCACCAGCCAAGTCTCGGCCGATGCGAATAACGACTCGGTGCCAGTGACCCGCAACGGCGTGGTGGAAACGCCGAGCGAACGAAGCTGCGCGATCTCGGGTGGCAGGTAACGCGGCGCGGTCGGCCTCTGAGTAACAAGGTCCGCAGCCGGTACCCGCAGGATCGCCCGGTGCGACACGCCAGACCCCAAAGGCGTCACCGGCCCGGGGCGGGCCGCGGCATCAGCCGCGCGGACGAGTTCCACCTCGAAACTCACGTCGACAGCCTGCGGGATCAGCGGCTTCCTTGTCCGCAGCGAGTGCGAGGTGCGCGCCCCACCGCCTGATCCCAGTGCGTGCGACACCTGATGCCGCACACCGGCTTGCCCCCGGACGGATCCGCCGGTCGGCTCGACGCCGGTGTCGGCATCGGCCGGCGCCTTTGACATGCCGAAGCTCAGGAAGCCGTCGACGCCGACCGCGTTGGTTACCTTGGCGGAACCCTCGATACGCAGGGTCCGCAGCACGTGCGACTCCAGCACGGCATCCTGCGTCGCCGGACCGGTGACCTCCCGCGCGACCAACCGCGTACGCACCCGCAGGTATCCGATGACGGAACCGTTTTCCTCGAACAACAGCGGCGATGGGTGGCTTCCCGCCCACATCAACGGAATATTTGCGCGCAGGCTGTATTCGCCGAAGAACTCCCGCAGGTCCCGTCTCGATGCCTTCGACAGCGCCGCGAGGTGCGGCCGGAACGACGCCATGACATCACTGAAAATTCGGTCCGCGTTCGGCACCGACTGCACCCCGAACAAGGGCACGTCGTTGCGCAACGTGTCCAGCGGCGCCGGCTGGGGCTGCTCCGCATCCGCGCGCGGATCCTCCACGAGATGCTTCGGGAACCACACCGTCAGCCGCTCGGCCGGCGAGGCGATGAGGTCGGTCCACGGGCGGTTCACATCGCCGCCCACACGCATCTGCCAACGCATCTCATAGCTGTACGGCCAAGAGCGCTCGCGGCTGCGCAACAGCGTCAGCACCTGCACCCCGCCAGCGACCGTCACCGAGGTCGACGTCTGGTTGTATGTCACGGTCGGCTGCACCGTCAGCACTACCCGCCGCAGTTCGCTGCCGTTGTCGACCGGCCATTTGTGCGAATACGCGAACGGGAGACGCATGGACCGCAGATCGCCGGCGCTGCCGGTCTCAGCCACCTCCCATCCGCCGAACGCCCAGCGCTGGAATGCGACGGGTGGGCCGTCGGGCAATTGCTCGATCCCGGGGTCCGCTGCCACCACGTCGCGCAACACCACCCGCAGCCACGTGGTCTGCCCGCCATCGGCGGGAATCGACAGCGGCAACCCGGATTCGCTGCGCACCCGTGGCCACTCCGCGAGCAGGTATTCCGCGGTGAGCCGCCGATCAAGATCCGCGCCAAAGGAGGCTTGCGTTCCCCGCGTGCCCACCGCCGCCCTTACCTGCTCACGCAGCCACTGGACAACGCTCTCGGGCACGGGCGTGACGTACTCGAGTCCCTGCACCCCATCCAGCTGCGACCCGTACTGCCGTACCGCCTCGGTCACGCCCCCGCGCGTGGGATCGGGCGCTGGCTGCTCCCCGGATTCGTCGACCTGCCCGGCGACCGGCTGTGGTTCAACTTCGTGCCTGGTCGCCTCGGCCACGCGCTCCCGCGTCACTCCAAGTTCGTTGGCCGGGTCAGACAGGTCGGCGGTGACCGCGCGTTGTCGTTCGTTGGATTCGAGGACCCTCAGCCGGGCAGCGGCCAGTTGCGACTCCACCTCCCGGGCCTCGTGCGTCAGAACATCGACTGACCTGCCCTCCGGTGGTGCACTCGAGCCAGCCGTGGTCGTTGCCTGAGTCTGCGGACTGATCTGGTCCTGTGGCGAGCTCAACCGCTGGTCCCCCTACCCATTCCCGGCTCACGCTTTCGACCTCTTGGGCCGTTGGCGTCGCGAGCGGTCCCGCTACCAGCGGTGGCGCGGTAGGCACCGCCCGGGTGACCGCTGGGCCACTGCCGGCCACGAGCACGTCGGCGGACTCAGTTGAGCGTGAGCTCGGGGTTTGGTCATCGGATTGCAGCCAGACAGCGCGACCGTTCGGCAAGGCGGCAAGGCGGCGCGATGCGGTTGACAAACGGGTGTTTTCTCCGGGACCTTCTTGGCCCCACCGCTCCAGAAGTCGTGGCTCCATCGATCACGACTAACTCCCATATCTCGATGGACGCTCCAGCTTTACTTAACCCCACCGATCCCACATTCTGGAACGACCGTCGCCGCCTGGACCTGCCGACAGCACCTCGGACCGCAAGCCGCGCGGACCACGGGGCCACCGCGACGCTGCTGGGCATCGAAGCTGACGAGGCGCCTACTTTCTTCCTTCACGTAAACAGGCTAGGCCGCGCCGATAGCTGGATGTCAGTGAATGTGAGGCATAACACTACTTAATATATAGGGAAAGTAGGACTCTCGCTGTTCCATAGCTCCAGCACTAACCACGAGCCATGAAACAGGCCTTAGTTGATCAATCGTGTAGCCCTGCGGATAAGGCGGCGGCGCACCATCCGTGAGCGCTCTTCCGGAACAAACCAGAACGGCGACGGGGTCCCCGGCCGACCCGGGGACCCCGCCTCAGGGACCGTGCTCAGTGGTGCTCCCACCAGGCGTGCGCGGTGACCGCGGCGTAGGCGTCGACGATGCCGTGGCCGTAGAAACCGTTGAAGTGCGGGCCGCCCTCGCAGAGCGCGTCGAACTCGGTGGAGCGCCCCACGTTGACGTACGACACCAGCGGCGGGTTCGGGCACGCGTGCTCGGCCGCCGTGGAGTAGAGCAGGTACTCGACCTTCCAGGGCTCCAGGCCGAAGCCGTTGCGGCCCTGCTTGCTGCCGTGTGCGCTGACGATCAGCGCCGCGACGCCGGCGGCGTGCGGCGAGGCCATCGAGGTGCCCTGCAGGTAGGTGTAGTACCCGCACTGCCCGACCGCGTTGCACTGCTTGAAGACCGAGTCGGCGAACTCGGGCAGGACGTTGCCCGCCGCGTCGACCGAGCCCTCCTCCTGCAGCACCTTCTTCGGATACGTGGAGAGGATCTCGTTGCCCACGCTCCGATAGGTGTCGGTGCCCAGGCCGTCCCGGAAGTACCCACCGGGTGCGGAGACGCCGATGCGCTCCAGACCGTAGTCGGAGTAGTCGGCCTTGTTCAACGACGGGCCGAGCGCGGACACACCGATGACGAAGGGGCCCTCCGCCGGCAGGTCCCAGCACGTGCTGTTGTCGACCGGCCGGTCGTACGCCGTGTCGGCCGGGTAGTCCGGGCTAGAGATGTCCGTGCGCGGCTTGCCCTTGTCCTCGTGGTTGTTGCCCATGGCGCTCACCAGGGTCACGCCCTTGAGGTGGGCGTAGGTCAGCGCCCGGAACATCGCCTTGATGGTGGTGCGCTGCTCCGCCTGCTGGGCCGGGGAGTCGGCCGGGTTGGCGACGCAGTTGTACAGCCACGGGTCGACATAGAAGGACATGTTCACCACGTCGATGCCGTGGTCGGCCGCGTGCACGAGCGCGTTGACGGTGGGCTCCAGGAAGAAGTACCCGGAGTCCTGGCCGCCCTTGAGCTCGACCAGCGACACGTTCGGCGCGACGCCGGAGACGCCGAAGCCGTTGGCCGCCGCGCCGATCGTGCCGGCGACGTGCGTGCCGTGGCCGCCGTCGTCGGTGCCCACCGGGTCGAGGCAGCTCGCGACCTCGCACGGCCCGTCGATGTCGACGACGTCCGGCGCGAAGTTCTTCGACAGCGCCCAGTTGAAGTTCGGGGCGATGTCGGGGTTCGACGCGTCCACGCCGGTGTCGAGGATGCCGACGGTCACGCGCTTGTCCCCGGCGTTGACCTTCCGCGCCTTGTCGGACCTGACCGTCGTGAGGCCCCAGAGCTTGTCGTCCAGCGGGTCCATGCCGGCCGTGGCCGGCTTGGTGCCGCCGCCCTTCTTGGCGGCCTTGGCCGCCTGCTGGGCCTCGCGCTCGGCGTTGCCGGGCCGCTCCTTCCGGGGAGCCTTGCCGATGGCGACCTTGTGCGTCGCGCCCACGAGCCTGGCCTGCGAGCCGGCCTTCTCGATGAACCCGTTCTGCGGCGCGAGCACCGTGTACATGCCCACCGCGTCGTTGCTGCCGACCACCTTGCCGCCGGCCTTGCCGATGGCGGCGGTGGCTTCGGCGACCGAGGCGTTGTCCGCGGCGATGACCGTGTATTGCGTCGTCGCCGTCGCTTCGGCAACCGCCGGGGCGGACATCAGGCCGGCCGCCGTCACCGAGAGGGCCGCGGTCGCGACCACGGTGCCGGCGAGCCTCTTGTTGAATCCCACATAACCTCCCTGGTCGAGGGGACGTGGATATCAGACAAGAGATGCTCGCGGGGGCGGAACCCTTTCCGCTCAAGATTCTCAATGCAAGGGCGGGGCGGAAACGAAGCGATGCGGGACCATCGCCGCATGTCGGCCGGCGAGCAGCGCCCGGCACCGCGCCCGCGCGCCCTCCGCGTCAGCGGACAGGTGATCGGCCAGGTAAGCGGTCAGCCGGCCGTCCTCGACGCGGGCGCGGGCCGCGGAGGGGGACAAGGCGTCGTCCAGCAGCCGTTGCACCTCGGCCAGGTCGATCCAGCAACCGTCGATGAGGTGCCAGCCGTCCGGGCGGGGCAGCGGCGGCAGCGCCACGGCCCGCGCCACCGCCGGCGGGTCCAGGTCGCCGCGGGCCGCGGTCACGAGCAGGCGTTCCAGGGCCAGCAGCAGGTCCGTCGCCTCGCCGCGGGTGACTCGGCCGGTGTCGCCGGTCCAGACGCGGGCGACCAACTCGTCGTCGACCCGGCCCAGGTCGAAGCGGAGCAGGATGTCCGTCGGGGGCAGGTCCATCCAGGCCAGCCGGGTCGGGGCCGGGGCCGGGCGCGGGGGTGGCGGGTCGAAGCCGCGGGTGTCCACCACGACGCTGTTGAACAGCGGCTCGAAGCTCGGGGCGATGCCGCGCTCCGCGTTGATCTCCGCGGAGCGCTCGTGCTGGCGGTACACGTGGTAGGCGCCGTTGACCCCGGCCTGCAGCACGGCGCCGAAGCAGCGGCGGACCAGTTCGTCGAAGCCCGCGCCCGCGGTGTCGAGCGCGACGTAGGTGGACTGGGCCAGGGTTCCGACGTAGTCGCGCAGGTCCGACTCGAAGCGGTTGGCCGACAGCATCACGAAGCGCAGCGTGCCGTAGCCGGTGCGGTGCGCGAGCAGGGCGCACAGCGCCGCCATCACGATCGTCGGGCGGCTCACCCGGGTGCGGGCGGCGATGTGGTCCAGGGCGTGGGCCGCGGCCGCCGACGACATCCCGCAGGCGCCGGAGCCGCGCCCGGCCGAGTCTCGGGGGCGGGCGTAGAGGTGTGCCGGGGCCGCGGACAGGTGCCGGACCCAGTGGCGCAGCGCCTGGTCCTGGCGGCGCCGGCGCGACGGGCTCGCCTCGGCCGCGGCGCGGTCCAGGGGCTGCACCGCGGGCGCGCCGGCCGGCGGGTCCGCGAAGTCGCGGGCCAGGACCATCAGGGCCTGGAAGTCCACGGCCAGGTGCGAGTAGACGGCGACCAGGACGGCCACGGCGTCGTCGCGGACGGCGGCGCAGAACCGTACCGGTGAGTCCACCGCCGGGTCGATCGGCTTCTCGCGGCCGAGGGCGGCGAGCTCCGCGGCGACCTCATCCGGCGACGAGTCGTTTGTCACACGAAAAATGGCCAGGGGGACCTCGCCGGCCGCGAGGACGTGCTGTTCTCCGGGGTCGCCGAGGATGTATCGGCTGCGTAACGCCTCGTGACGAGCGAGGAGCGCGCTCAGGGCGGCGACGACGTCGGGAAGGGGCGTGCCGGGCGGGACCGGGAGGCGCTGGTCGAGCCGGGCGGCCGGGGTGTAGGGCGCGTCCTCGAGCCACTTCGCCGTGTTGAGCTGACCGAGGGTCAGCGGGCCGCGGGCGGAGCGCTCGCCGCGGAAGGGCACCGGGACCGGATCGGCCGGAGTCAGCACGCATCGATCATCCTGGCTGAGTCCGGCGCCCGCCATCGGCCACCCGGGCGGTCCGGATTTCGAAAAAGCGACATTCCGCCAGAGCTTAGGGATGGCTTTGGCGCAGCTTAAGACCCCTTCGGCGATACCGCACCCTTGCGCATGTCGGGTATCGTGCGCGGGGCATTCGGCGGGCAGGTGAGAGGGACAGGGGCCATGACACAGAACGGGATGCGACCGTACGACGACCGGCATGCCGGCGGTCCCGGCCTCCTCAACGCCCCGGAGGGCGGCGGACAGGCGCTCAACGACCAGGCGAAGGCGCTCGCCGTGCTGACCATGGCGCAGCGCACCGCCGAGGAGCACATCGAGACCGCGCGGCGCGAGCACGACGCGATCATCTCCGAGGCGCACGCGACCGCGGGCCAGATCGTCTCCGAGGCACAGGCCCAGGCGGGCGCGCTGCGCGATGAGGCCGAGAAGATCCTCAGCCGGGCGCGCATGTCGGCCGAGAAGATCGCCCGGGAGGCCGAGGCCTACGCCGCGGAGACCGAGCACAACGCCGGCGAGGTGCTCGCCGAGGCGCAGGGGCGGGCGGAGGACATCGTCCGCGAGTCCCAGGAGAACGCCTACGAGATCAAGCAGCGGGCCGAGCAGATCTACGAGGACGTCGTGGGCGGCCTCACCTCCAAGCGGCAGGCGCTGCAGCAGCAGATCGAGTCGCTGGAGCGCTTCGACCAGGAGTACCGCGCCCGCCTGACCACGTTCATGCAGCAGCAGATGCGCGCCCTGTGGGTGGGCCAGCCGCAGGTCGCCGCGGAGTTCGAGGACGCACCGCAGGCCGCGGGCGAGCTGCTGCCGGCCCAGCGCGGCGCCCACCACGACGAGGACGCGCGCGAGGACCAGGCCGCCGGCTGAGCTCGGCCCCTTCCCGGGCGCCGGTAACTTTCAGGCCCGCCCGGCGTCCCGGGAAGCCCAAACCTTGACAATCATCGATGCGGTTCGCCGAGAATGTGTGAGCGCTCACATTCGAGGAGATACCGCCATGTCCCTGCTGAGATCCCGGCGCCTGTGGCTCGCCGCGGCCACCGCGGCCGTCCTGGTCACGGGCACGGTCGCCGGCGTGAACGCGACGGCCGCCACGGCGCCGGCCCCGCTCGCCGCGCCGACGAGCCCGCCGGCTTCCTACCCGAACCCGGGCGTCGTGACCGGCAACACCGCCGCGCACGACCCGTCCGCGGTGAAGACGCCCTCGGGCGGCTACATCGTGGCGTACACCGGCGCCAACATCCAGCTCAAGACCTCGTCGGACCGGACCGCCTGGCGCAACGCCGGGGCCGCGTTCCCGAGCGGGGCGTCCTGGACGCTGCCGTACACCGGCGGCAGCAACCAGCTGTGGGCGCCCGACATCTCGTACCGCAACGGCCAGTACTACATGTACTACGCGGCCTCGACGTTCGGCTCGAACCACTCGGCGATCTTCCTGGCCACGAGCCCGTCCGGCGCCGCGGGCAGCTGGATCAACCGCGGCCTGGTGATCGAGACCACGACGTCGAGCAGCTACAACGCGATCGACCCGAACCTGGTCGTGGACGCGTCCGGGGGCTGGTGGCTGTCGTTCGGCTCGTTCTGGACCGGCATCAAGCTGATCCGGCTCAACCCGTCGAGCGGGCTGCGGGCCGACAGCACGGTCACGTCGATCGCGCAGCGCACCGGCTCGTCGACGGCGATCGAGGCGCCGTACATCTTCCGGCACGGCAACTACTATTACCTGTGGGTGTCGTTCGACCTGTGCTGCCGGGGTGCGTCGAGCACCTACCGCATCATGGTCGGCCGCTCCACGAGCATCACCGGCCCGTACGCCGACCGCAACGGCACCGCGATGACCTCCGGCGGCGGCACGCAGATGCTCGCCACGCACGGCTCGATCCACGGCCCCGGCCACCAGGCGGTGCTCGCCGACACCGACGCCGAGGTGCTGTTCTACCACTACTACAGCAACTCGGGCGCGTCCTACCTCGGCATCAACCTCGTCGGCTACGACAGCGCCGGATGGCCGTTCGTCTACTAACTCGCGGCGCACCCGCGGCACCTGGAACCGCTACAGCCCAGCCCGCAACGCACCATGACACCGGGTCGCTGTCGCCGGAACCCTATTCACGGTCCGGGCGGCACAGCGTCAACGACTGGAACCAGTAGCCGCGTTTACGTTCCGGGCCAGTCGCAGGGGCGCCTGCCCACGCGCTGCCCAGCGCCCCTCGCAGCTCGACCACGCCCAGAAGTCGGCGACCCTAACCGCCAGCAACTCCGACCCGGCGATACTCAACGTGACTGGCGGCCCGACGACGAGCGCGGATACCCGACAGTTGGATTACGCGACTATGCCATTCTCAACCGCCGGGACCGCCGTTCGCCGTCCGGGACGGTCACTGGGCACGATGGAGGGCGCGCTCGCCGGTGTCGTTGCCGGTGCGGGGGGAGCCGGGTCGGCCTTCGACGCGGCGACGGACTGGACGCGAGCCCTGACGCCCCGACCTGCGCCTGGCCGCGTACCCCCTGGCCTGTGCGGTGACGTCCCACGCCGCCGGCGGCCGGGTGGTCTTGGTGCTCGGGGGTCCGACGGCTCGGTCCGCCGTTTCGACGCCGAGGCTGCCACGCCGTTGGTGCAGGACGAGGTCGGCGTCCACCGGGTCGCGGCCTACACCGTCGCGGGTCGGCAAACCTGTGGTGCTACGACGCCGCCACCTTGGCGCCGGTCGCGGAGCCGGTGATCTGGACTCGGTCCGGTGGACGGCCGTACCGCCCTGTTCGTCGCCGCCGGGAATTCCATCGGCCGCTTCGACGCGACGACCGGGGAGCCCTGGCTTGCCGGGTCTTGACGCCGAAACCCTTTAGGTAAGGCCTTTCCTGCAACTGGTTGCAGGAAAGTTTCACGGCGAAAATGCCGCATATCCGGACACCGGCTTGCCTTGTCGATAGACGTAGCTCTATTGTCGCGGGCTGGAAAGCGCTTTCCTGATGCGCCGTCGCCGCCGACGACGGCCCGGGAACACACACCCCCAAGCGCTATGACGAAGGTGAGGCGAGGATGAGGCGAGCAGTCGTATGGCGACTCCTGCCGGCCGCGGCCGCGATGGCCGTCGGTGCCGGGGTCGTGGTCGTGCAGTCGATGCCGCAGGCGTCGGCCGCGACCGGCGGCGTGACGGGCTACGCGACCCAGAACGGCGGGACCACCGGCGGGGCGGGCGGGCAGACCGTGCGGGCCACCACCGGCACGGCCATTCACCAGGCCCTGTGTAACCGGGCCAGCAGCAGCACCCCGATCATCATCCAGGTCGAGGGCACGATCAACCACGGCAACACGACCAAGGTGTCCGGCAACAGCTGCAACACCGCCGCCGACAAGATCGAGCTCAAGGAGATCAGCAACGTCACGATCCTCGGGGTGGGCAACGGCGCGGTCTTCGACCAGCTCGGCATCCACATCCGGGACTCGAGCAACATCATCATCCAGAACGTGACGGTCCGTAACGTCAAGAAGTCGGGCTCGCCGACGTCCAACGGCGGCGACGCCATCGGCATGGAGAGCACCGTGCGCAACGTCTGGGTCGACCACGTCAACCTGGAGGCGTCCGGCGGCGAGGACGCGGGCTTCGACGGGCTGTTCGACGTGAAGGACAACGTGCAGTACGTGACGCTGTCCTACAGCACGCTGCGCAACTCCGGCCGTGGCGGGCTCATCGGCTCCAGCGAGAGCGACCTGTCCAACAGTTTCATCACGTTCCACCACAACCTGTACAGCAACATCGACTCCCGCACGCCCCTGCTGCGCGGCGGCACCGCCCACATCTACAACAACTACTACGTGGGCCTGACCAAGTCCGGCATCAACTCCCGGGCGGGCGGCAAGGCGCGGGTCGACAACAACTACTTCAAGGACTCCGCGGACGTCCTCGGCACGTTCTACACCGACGCGGCCGGCTACTGGCAGGTCAACGGCAACATCTTCGACAACGTGACCTGGTCGGCGAAGGCGAGCGACAACAACCCCGCGGGCCCGAACCCGACCTCCAACACGAGCGTCAGCATCCCGTACTCGTACTCGCTCGACCCGGCCAGCTGCGTCCCCGACGTGGTGAACCGCACGGCGGGCGCGAACAAGGGCCTGCAGGTCTCCAACGGCAGCTGCACCCCGACGAGCCCGACCGTCGGCCCGACCACGCCGAAGCCGACCAGCGCCGGCCCGACGGCCCCGGGCTCGCCCACGCCCACGCCGACCACGGGCGGCACCAACCTGAGCATCGGCGCCGGCTCGGACGGCTCCAGCAAGGCCAGCGGCACCAGCTACGGCGACGTGCGCGACGGCGACATGAACACCTACTGGTCCCCGAACGGCACGACCGGCTCGATCTCCATCAAGTGGGGCTCGGCGACCTCGATCTCGCGGATCAACATCCGCGAGGCCTCGGGCGCGACGGGCAACATCCGCAACTGGCGCGTGCTGAACGGCGACACCGGCGCGGTCCTGGCCACGGGCACCGGCGCGGGCGTCGTCACCTTCACGAAGACGTCGATGAAGAAGGTGACGTTCGAGATCACCAGCGCGACGGCGACCCCGAGGGTCGCGGAGTTCGAGACGTACGCGTAACCCGCACACCCCGCCCGCCGGCCCGGCGGTCGCCACACCGGCGACCGCCGGGTCATGCGGCTGCCGGAGCAGCGGTGGGCCGGGCCGTGCGGGCCCGTGTCGCAGAACTCGGCGATGCGCCGTGCCATCTCGGTCATGCCGGCATCGTCGAACCCTGCCGCCGGGGCAGGGGCAAGCGTTGCGGCGGCTGCGGTACCGATCGTGTTGCATTTCTCACGGGGGCGGCGCGTGCCCGGGCGGTGGGCGGCGGCACACGCAACGATGGGGCCGACACCCCGATCGCGACGCCCCTTGGAGGACACCCGCTTGGCGGATGCAGTGACGCCGCGGTGGCAGCAGGTCGACGAGGCGGTCGAGTCGCTGGTCGCGGTCCTGGCGTCGGCGGCTGCCCGGGCCGCGGACCGCAGCCGCAAGCGACCGCGGGGCCGCGCCCGGCCCAAGGGCCGCGCCAAGAGCACGCGGCGGCACCTGGCCGAGGTCATCCGCTCGTACCGGCTCGCCCCGGGCCGGCGGGTCGACCGCAACATGGTCGCCGCGCTGTTCACCGGCCACCGCGAGCTGATCAGCGACCCGGTCCTCGTCGTCGCCGTCGCCCGCGCCTGCGCCATCATCTCGGGCCGCAAGCTGACCGCGAAGGAGGCCACCCGCCTGCGCGCGGCCAGCACCAGGATCGCGACGCTCATCGCCCGCGCCCAGGCCGAGTCCGCCCGAGCCCAGGCCGAGTCCCGCATCCAGGCCAAGTCCGCCCGCGCCCAGGCCGAGCCCGCCCCGATCGCGGCCGCACCGCCTCCGATCCTGCCCGCCCAGCCCACACCTGCCGCGTCGGCCCAGTCCGAGCCCGAGCCTGTGTCCGCCCCGGCTGAGCCCGCGTCCGTCCCGGCCGAGCTGGCGTCGGCCCGGTCCGAGCCCGTGTCCGCCCCGGCTGAGTCCGTGACTGTTCCGGTCACGGTTCCCGCGTCCGTTGCGGTCCCGGTTCCCAGGAACGATTCCGATTCCGCTGGGTTCCCGGCACCCGCGAATCCTGTCGCGTCCCCGCCGAGGCCCAGGGCCAAGACTCGTCCGGGCGGTCCGGCCCGTCCGCACGGCAGGCGCGGAAAGCGGTCGAAGGCGCGACGGCGCAGGCGTCAGCGGTGGGTGGCCGTCACGGCCGGCATCCTGACCGCGGTGGCGATCGGCGTCGCGGTGTGGGCGGCGGGCGGCGACACCCCGTCGAGCGCCTGCCGGCCCGCGGCGCCGGCGAGCGCGCCGCCGCCGTCGCGGCAACCGCAACCGTCGGCGACGCCCTGCGAACAGCAGCCCTGAAGCGGGGCTAAGCGTCGACGGAAACGCGGACAGGGGCGGCGGCGGGTGTTGTCGGTTCGGGGGCGGTCTGCGAGAGGGCGTACTCCCGCTCCAGATCGTCCAGGGCCGCCCGCAGCACCGCGAGGCGCTCCTCCATCCCGGCCCGGGCCGGCGGGGGCGGCGCCTTCTCGACCTGGTGCGCCTCCTGCAGCGCGTTGAGCACGACACCGACCAGGAGGTTGGTGAGCAGGTACGACGCGGCGATCATGTACGACAGGTAGTACAGGATCCCCCACTGCGTGACCTCGCGCCCGGCCTGCAGCGTGTCCGTGATGCCGTCCAGCGACAGCAGCAGGAACAGCGTCAGCATCGCCTGGCCGACGGTGCCGTACTGCTCCGGGTACGCCTTGCCGAAGACCATCCAGCCGAGCATCGCGTAGCCGTACAGCACCAGCACCGTGATGAGCAGGAAACTGCCGAGCCCGGGCAGGCTGCGGCGCAGGCCGAGCAGGATCACCCGCAGGCTCGGGAACAGCCGGAACGCCCGCACGATCCGGGCCAGGCGCAGCAGCCGCAGCAGGGTGACGTTCTCGCGCACGCCCGGGATCAGCGGCGCGAGGATGATGGCGAGGTCGAAGAGGTTCCACCCGTCGCGGACGAACCCGCCGGGGCGGGGCAGGTACGCGCCGAAGCGCACGAGCAGTTCGAGGGAGAAGCAGGCCAGGAAGGCGTACTCCAGAAGGTGGAAGACCGGCCCCGCGGACGCGACGAACCCGTGGTACGTCTCCAGGCCCAGGGTCAGGGCATTGAGCATGATCACGGCGAACGAGGCGGCGTTGAACCACGAGGCGGCGACCAGCGTGCGGCACGCGGCCGCCAGCCGGTCGACCTGAGTCGGCGTGCTGTCCACGGGGCGCGAGCCTACACAGCGATCGTCCAGGAGGCTCAGCGACCCGGGCCAGGCTCACCGTACCGCGTTGCGCCAGATGACCTTCTTCGGCGTGACGCGGATGACGACCCGGTCGTTGTCGGCGTTGATCCGGGCCCAGCGCACGCTCGCCTCGTCCTCGTGCAGGTACTTGAGCAACACCGGACCATGCTTCGGCTCCTTCGACGGGCTGGGGGACGTGGCGGCGACGGGGCCCGGCCGAGCGGGCTGTTCGCCAGCTCCTCGCTGAAGTGGCAGGCGGCGGACTGGTCCGGGCCGGCCGGGCGCAGCGGCGGCCGCTCGGCCCGGCACCGCTGCGGCTGCCCGAGCCGGGTGTAGAGCCAGCAGCGCGGGTGGAACGTGCAGCCGGTCGAGGGCGTGATCGGCGACGGGAGGTCGCCGGTGAGCATGATGCGCTCCCGCACCCGCTCGGTGTCCGGGTCGACGACCGGCAGGGCCGAGACCAGGCCGCGGGTGTACGGGTGCGCGCACGACTCGAGCAGCGCCCCGGCCGGCGGCTCCTCGACGATCCGGCCCAGGTACATCACCGCGATCCGGTCGCTGACGTCCCGCACCACCGCCAGGTCGTGGCCGACGAACAGGTACGTCAGGCCGAGCCGGGCGAGCAGGTTGAGCACTGCGCCTGAATCGACACGTCCAGCGCCGACACCGGCTCGTCGAGTACCAGGAACGACGGGTTCACGGCCAGGGCGCGGGCGATCGCGACCCGCTGGCGCTGGCCGCCGGAGAGCTGGTGGGGGTACCGCTGCGCGAGGTCCTCCCGCAGGCCGACGAGGTCGAGCAGCTTCCGGACCCGGGCCGGGCGGGCGCGGGACCCTGCGCCGCGGCGTCGAGGCGCTCGTTCCCGGAGCGCTTGCGGTCCTGCCGGCGGGGGAGCGGTGATGGACGACGACGCCCTGCTGCGGGAGGTCGAGCGGCGCCTGCTGTGGCTGGCCGTGCGCATGGTCGACGCCGCCAACCGCGAGCGCGCCACCGGCGACGGGGTGAAGGCCGGCGGTCACCAGGCCTCGTCGGCCTCCCTCGTCACCGTGCTCACGACGCTGTACTTCGCCATCTCGGCCCGAACGACCGGGTCTCGGTCAAGCCGCACGCCTCCCCGGTTTTCCACGCCATCCGCGACGCCCGCCGTGGTCCGGACCGTGACTCCCGTGGCCTCACCGTCCGCGGACAGTAACGGTCCAGACCCCGCACCGGCGGCGCCGCGCGCGGATCAGCGCGCCGCGTGCGCCGCCCGGGCCGGCTCCCCGACCTCGTGCAGATACCGCAGGGCCTGCCGGTACGACTCGATCAGGCCGGTCTGCTCGTAGGTGACGCCAATGCTCGCGCAGTACTCCTGCACGATGGGCTGGGCCCGGCGCAGGTTCGCCGACGGCATGCCCGGGAAGAGGTGATGCTCGATCTGGTAGTTCAGGCCGCCCAGCGCCAGGTCGGTCAGCCGGCCGCCGCGGACGTTGCGCGACGTGAGCACCTGGCGGCGCAGGAAGTCCTCGTCGCCCACCGGGTGGGGCATGCCCTTGTGGTTGGGGGCGAACGTCATGCCCAGGTAGACCCCGAACAGCGCCTGGTGCACCAGCAGGAAGGCGACGGCCTGCGCCGGCGTCAGCACGAGCAGCAGCGCCGAGAGGTACGCGGCGGCGTGCAGCAGGAGCAGCGCGATCTCGATCCCGGGGCGCTTCACCGTGCCGTTGCGCAGCGCCTTGACGCTGGACACCTTCAGATCGATGGCCAGCAGCGTGAGCAGCGGGAAGAACAGCCCAGCCTGGTGCCGGGTGATGAAGGCGGCCAGCCCCCGCCGGCCCACGGCCGACTCCGTGGCCCAGATGAGCACCTCGGGGGCGACGTCCGGGTCGAGGTCGTCGTGGTTGGGGTTGTTGTGGTGGCGGGTGTGCTTGTCCATCCACCAGCCGTAGCTCATGCCGATGCCGAGGTTACCGGCCAGTAGCCCAGCGAACGCGCTGGGCCGCTTGGTGCGGAACACCTGGCGATGGGCCAGGTCGTGGGCGACGAGCGCGAGCTGGGCGAAGGCGACGGCGAGCAGGACCGCGGTCAGCAGCTGCCACCAGGACGGGCCGACAAGGACGAACACCGTCCAGCCGCCGAGGAACAACAGCGTGACCAGGCTCAGCCGGGCGAGATAGTAGGCGGGTCGCCGCCGCATCAGCCCTTCGTTCGTAATTCGGCGGGCCAGCACGGCGAAGTCACTGCCCGCCGGCGCTCGCGGCGGTGTCGTGGTGGTCGTCATGTCGGTATTCCACCCTCCCGCGCGCGGGCCGTCAGGAGCGCCAGCTCCTCCGCCGTGGGGGTGCTAGCACCACCGTCGGTTGTCCGCAGGGCCGCCGGCACCGCCGCTGGGCTGGATCGACGCTGGTACCGCCGGCCCCGCCGGGAAGCCGGATGGCTGCTGGCCCCGCCGTGGGGCCGGGCCGGCCGCTGGCACAATGGGTCCGTGAGCATGACCGGAGCCGTCGCGCGGGCGGGTCGCCGGGCGGGCCGGGGCGGCCGCTCGGTCCTCGACGGCCTGGCGTCGGTCGGCCTCGCGGTCACCAACCTGCCGCTGCTGGTCGTCTCCATCGTGGTGCTCGCCCTGGCGCCGGTGCCGTTCCTCGGCCTGGCGCTGGTGCCGTGGACGATGAGCCTGGTCCGGATGCGCGCCAACCTGGAGCGGCGCCGTGCGTCGCGGACCGGCGTGCTGGTGACCTGCCCGTATCACCCGGCGCCGGAGCGGGCCGTGCCCGGCGGCTGGCAGCGCTTCCGGTGGACGGTGACGGATCCGGCCACCTGGCGCGACCTCGCGTGGCTCGCGCCGGGCGCGCTCGTGGGGTGCGGGTTGGGGCTGATCGGCGTCCTGGTGCCGCTCTACGGGCTCGCCGGCCTGACGCTGGCGCCGGTGTGGATCTGGCTCGGCACCGGGTGGTACGGCTACGGCTCCATCTGGTCCGTCGACTCGATCGTCGTCGGCCTGCTCTGCGTGCCCCAGGGCGCGGTCATCCTGGCCGGCGGCCTGTCGGTCGCGCCGTGGCTGCGCCGCGTCGACGCGCACTTCGCCCGGCTGTTCCTCGCGCCGACCCGGACGGCCGAGCTGCGCCTGCGCGTCACGCAGCTGACGGTGACCCGGGCCGACACGGTGGACGCCCAGGCGGCGGAGCTGCGCCGTATCGAGCGCGACCTGCACGACGGCGTCCAGGCCCGCCTGGTCTCGCTGAGCATGGTGATCGGGCTCGTCGACGAGCTGCTCGATCGCAACCCCGCCGGTGCCCGCCGGCTGCTCGCCGAGGCGCGGGAGTCCAGCGGGGCGGCGCTGGTGGAGCTTCGGCATCTCGTCCGCGGCATCCACCCGCCCGTGCTGGCCGAACGCGGGCTCGGCGGGGCGGTCCGCGCGCTGGCGATCGGCCTGCCCGTGGAGATCGCGGTCGAGGTCGACCTGCCGGGCCGGCCCGACACGCCGGTGGAGTCCGCGGCCTACTTCGCCGTCGCCGAGACGCTGACCAACCTGATCCGCCACAGCCGTGCCCGGCGCGGCTCCGTGATTCTGCGCCACGCGCACGGGATCCTGAAGATCGTGGTCACCGACGACGGGGCCGGCGGGGCCGACCCCGCGTCCGGCTCCGGTCTGCGCGGCATCGAGCGCCGCCTGGCCGCGTTCGACGGCACCATGACGCTGTCGAGCCCGCCTTCGGGACCCACCGTGATCACCATGGAGCTGCCGTGCGTGTTGTTATCGCCGAGGACCACGCCCTCCTCCGTGATGGACTGACCAGGCTGCTGCAAGCCTTCGAATTCGACGTCGTCGCGGTCGTCGACAACGGGCCGGCCCTGCTGCCGACGCTGCTCGAGCACCGGGCGGATGTCGCGGTCATCGACGTGCGCCTGCCGCCGACGTTCACCGACGAGGGCCTGCAGGCCGCGATCGCCGCCCGCGCCCGCGTCCCCGGCCTGCCGATGCTGATGCTGTCCCAGCACGTCGAGCCGCTCTACGCACGCGAGCTGCTCGCCACCCCGTACGGCGGCGTCGGCTACCTGCTCAAGGACCGTGTCTCGAACATCGGCGAGTTCATCGACGCCGTCCGGCGCGTCGCCGGCGGCGGCACCGCCATGGACCCGGAGGTAATCTCGCAGATGCTCGCCCGCCGCGAGCCGCTGGCAGCGCTCACCACCCGCGAGCGCGAGGTGCTCGGCGAGATGGCCGAGGGCCGCTCCAACTCGGCGATCGCGGTCAAGCTTCGCATCACCGAGAAGGCCGTGAGCAAGCACATCAACAACATCCTGACCAAACTGGACCTGCCCCCGTCCGACGACGACAACCGCCGCGTCCGCGCGGTCCTGACCTACCTCAACGCCTGACCAGCCGCCGGCCGGGCGTCGTCCTTACCCGAGCCGGCCTGATCGCCGCCCGCGGCCTTGGTCCGGGCGTGGCGGTGGGGTGTCCTTGCGTGGGTCGGCTGACCCTCCGCAGTGGGCGGGTGTGCTCCGGCCGCAAGAGGCGCACACTCGTGGTATGAGGCAGTTCACGATCGAGTTCCATGGCTACGACCGGGCCGAGGTCAACACGTTCGTGCAGAAGACCAGCGACGCCGTCGCGTCCGGCGACCCGGCCCGGCAGGCCAGGGCCCGGGCCGACGCCCAGGCGGTCAGCTTCCACGTGGTCCTGCGGGGGTACAACCGCCAGGAGGTCGACCACTACCTGCGCCGCATCGCCAAGGGCCAGCCCGACGACCGGACCTGAACCCGCGATCCGGGCGCGGCCGCAGCGCACGGCTCGCCCGCGCATCAGCAGGGGCCGCGCTCGCCCCGGTGACCCGAGGGTGGCCGGGGAGCCGGGGGCGATGACGTCCACGGTGTGGTTGAGCGTGCCGGCGAAGTGCAAGCGGCCGCTCCGGCCCCGTCCAGATCTACGACGGCCGGTCGGCGTCCCAGCGCTCCTTGAGCACGAGGTGGATGGCGCCGATCGAACCCTCCTCCTCGAACCCGGTCAGCTCCCGCACGACCCGGACGAACCCGTCCGGCACCGGCAGCGCACAGGCACGGCGGAACTGCTCCCGCGCGTGGTCGAGTCCCCGCACCTGCGGCCCGGTCACGACGGTGCCCGCGTCGGCCAGGTGGCCGGCGAGCGTGTCGACCCGCTCGACACCGACCTCAGCCCCGCCGATGTGTTGCCGAACCACCGCCCGCGCCTCGGCCAGCTCGCCGTCGACCGTCAGCCGCTCGCCGGTGGAGAGAAAGACGTTCCAGGCGTTGCCGAACCGGCGTTGGTAGGTGACGGAGACCGGCTGCATGCGCGAAGTCTGGCACAACGACGCCCGGCGCTGGTGCCGTCACGCGCGGCGGGCTCGCAGGACGAGGTCGTGACGGTGGTGGGTACCGGGCGGGGGCGGGGTCGTCCGGGGCCGTTGCCCGTTGGTCACGATCGTCCAGGTGTCGTCCAGCAGGTCGGCTACGTCCTGCGGCCAGTAGTAGCCGGCCTTGTCGAACTCCGCCGGGTCGGGCAGGTCGGACAGGTCGTGGGTGACGAAGAGCAGGGTGCCGCCCGGGGCCACCGCGTCCAGCAGGCCGCGCAGGGCCTTGTGGTCCGGCTCCGGGGCCAGGGGGAAGTACTGGATCGAGACCAGGTCGAAGATGCCCGGCGGCGGGCTGGTCGTGCTCAGGTCCGACTCCGTCCAGGTCACCCGGCCCTCGACGTCCGCCTCGGCCGCGCGGGCCAGGGCCGTCGGGGCGATGTCCATGGCCGTCACCGTCCAGCCCCGCGCGGCCAGCCACAGCGCGTCCGCGCCCTCGCCGCACCCGGCGTCCAGGGCCCGGCCCGGCGGCAGGGCGGCGGCCTCCGTGACGAGTACGCCGTTCGGGTTGCCGCTGAAGAGGCGGTCCTGTGCGCGGTACCTTGCGTCCCAGTCCATGGCGACCAGCGTTGGGTCGCGGACCGGAAACCGCCAAACATCTTTGCCGGAACGGCAAACCCGGGCCGCCAGCGGTCACGCCGGAGGAGTTCGGTGCGCCCTGCGGGACGTTGACGATGAAGTCCACGAACGCGCGGTTGCGGCTGCTGGCCGAGCCGCCGTTGACAGCCGGCTCGCCGATCGCCGCCGAGCTGCCAGTGCCGGTCGTGTACGCCTTCATCAGGAGAGCGAGGCGTGGGGCCGTCAGATAGCCGACATCCTGCTGTCCATCGGCGCTGCCGCCGAGCGGGGTGGCCGAGGCGCCGCGCGAGGCCAGCCGCCCGCCGCTGACGGGCCAGCGCGCCGGGCGGGCCGTCCCCCGCCCAGTGATGCGTGGCATTTCGGCCCGCCGGGGTGGTTTGCCGCCGGTTCGGGTGTGGTAGGGGCGCTGAAGGTCCACGTGTGAGGAGGGACCGGACATGTCACGCAATCGAATCGGCCTCGCGGTCGGCGCCGCGGTGCTCGCCGGCGCCGGTGCGCTGGGTATTCCGGCCGTGGCGAGCGCTCAGCCGAGCCCGTCCCCGCCGAGCCCGGGCTCGACGGCCGGCGCGCAAGACCACGACCACGGGGACATGCTCAAGGGTGTCGAGCACGGCGAGGGCGTCGTGCAGACCGACAAGGGCCAGGTGCACGTGGCCATGCAGGTCGGCACGCTCACCGCCGTCACGGACACGTCCGTCACCGTGAAGTCGGCCGACGGATGGGCCAGGACGTGGAACCTGGGTAACAACCTGCGGGTCTACGAGCAGCGGCACACCCTGCAGCCCAGCGCCCTGACGGCCGGCATGAAGATCCTGGTCGCCGGCACGACGAGCACCAACAGCGCCGGCGGCGAGACGTACACCGCGCGGATCGTACGGGTGCACGAGCACGCCGGCATGCAGTCGCCGGCCCCGGCGACACCGTCCCCGGGCCAGACGTCCCCGTCTCCCGGCACGGGCATGTGACGCGGCATGCCCGCAGGCCCACGCCGCCGTCGACGGCGGTGTGAGGCCGGCCCCGGCCGGCAGGGTTGAGCGGCGAAGACCGCATCGCGCGGGCCGGATCACGGCGATGCCCAGCAGGCCACCCTCGCGGTTCCGGCTGCGCCGCGAGGGCGGCCTGCTGCGCCGCGGGTTGTTCACGCGACCCTGAGCCCGGCGCCGTGTGGTCCCTGATCTGGCCGGGAACCCCGCTCGGCGCGTCCGCCAGGAGATCAGCGCCGCGATGCGAGCCCCGCCGGCCCTGATGGCCGAGCCCACCCACGGCGGGATCGCCCTCATCGCGATCACCGCCACGGCCCGCTATCTCGACGAATACTCCATCTACTCCGCGCGCCCGCGCGCCGCGTGGCCTGCGGGCGCCGGTGTGTGCCACGCCCGCGATCGTCGCGGAGGGAGGCCGGGTCGCGGCTCAGGTCGCACCCGTGCGTTATCGGAAATCGCCTCTTGACCTTGGCGGCGCCGCGTGGGACTTTGTATTGCGACTTAATGAAGTAGGTGGACGAAGTGGCGATGGCAAAGCATGGGTCAGGGCGGGACCTGTCGCGATCAGCAGTGCTCGCGCTGCTGGGCAGCCGGGGACCCACCTCGCGGGCGGACATCGCCCGTGAGCTGGGTCTCAGCCCAGCCGCCGTGTCGCAGATCATGCGCCGGCTGCTGGAGCAGCGAATGGTCGAGGAGGTCGCGCAGGCGCCCTCCAGCGGCGGGCGACCGGGATCGCTCATCGGCCTGGTCGGCTCGGCCGGGCGGGCCCTGGGCGTCAAGGTCGCGGCTGACCACCTCGTCGTGGTCAGCGTGCGGCTCGACGGGCAGATGCTGTCCAGCTGGACCACGCCGTTCGACGCGATGGTCCCGGACGCACTCTCGCGGCTCGCGGCGCACCTCGCGCCGCACACCGGGCCGGACCCGGACCTCCCGCCGCTGCTCGGCGTCGGCGTCGCCGTGCCGGGGGTCGTGCACCGCCCGGACAAGGGCACGGTCGACGCGGACGTGCTGCAGTGGCGGCAGCTGCCGGTCGGCCGGCACCTGCGCGGCGTGCTCGGGCTCCCGGTCGTCGTGGAGAACGACGTGAACGCGCTCGCCGTCGCCGAGGTGCTTTACGGCCACGGCCGCGAGGTCGACGACCTCCTCGTGCTGACCATCGGCCGCGGGATCGGCATGAGCATCGTCACCGACCGTTCGGTGTACCGCGGCGGGCGCGGCGGTGCCGGGGAGTTCGGTCACGTGCCGATGGACGACGAGGGGCCGCTGTGCCAGTGCGGCCGGCACGGCTGCCTGGAGGCCTGGCTCGGCGAGCCCGCGCTGGAGCGCACCGCGCGGGAGCGCGGCGTGATCGGGCCCCGGCAGGGCTTCGCCGCGCTCGTCGGCAAGGCCGACCGCGGTGACACCGCCGCCCGCGAGGTCCTGGCCGACGCCGGACGCCTGCTCGGCCGGGCCGTCGCGGGCGCCGCGAACATGCTCGACCCGGACCGGATCGTGATCGCCGGCGAGGGCGTCGCGCACTGGATTCACTGGGAGGCCGCGTTTCGCGCCGAGTTCGCCCGCCGCCAGGTCCGCGGCGGCGACGGCATCAGCGTGATGGTGCACACCTGGGACGACAGCAGCTGGGCGCAGGGCGCGGCGGCGCTGGTCCTCGCCGCCCCGTTCGACCTCGACGGGTTCGGCGGCGAGCAGGCCGACCTCGTCGTCGCCCGGCTGCACGGCCGGTTCGACACCGCCGACGGGGTGGTGGGCTGATGGCCGGGCCCCGGGGCCTGCGCAAGGCCGGCATCGTCGGGCTGTTCCTGCTGCCCAGCGCCGTACCGCTGCTGCTGTTCACCATCACGCCGATGTTCGGCGCGGCCTGGATCAGCCTGCACAACTGGAACCTGCAGTCGCCGATGCGGTGGATCGGGCTGGACAACTACACCCGCCTGCTCGGCGACGCCGACACCCGCGACGCGCTGCTGCACACGCTGCTGTTCCTGGCGCTGTACCTGCCGCTGGTCTACGTGCTGGGCCTCGCGCTCGCCGTCGGGCTCAACCGCCGCTTCCCGGGCCGCAACCTGCTGCGCTCGATGTACTTCCTGCCGGTCGTCACCAGCTGGGTGGTCGTCGCGCTGACCTGGAAGTGGCTGCTGAACCCGGCCAACGGCCTGGTCAACCACGTGCTGGAGGCGGTCGGGATACCGGGGCCGGGGTGGTGGGCGTCGCCGACGTGGGCGATCCCGTCGGCGGTCGTCGCCTCGGTGTGGAAGGACGCCGGGTTCGTCATGGTGATCCTCCTCGCCGGGCTGCAGTCGATCCCGGAGGAGTATCTCGAGGCCGCCCGCCTCGACGGGGCGTCGGCCTGGCAGAGCTTCTGGCGGGTCACGTTCCCGCTGCTGACGCCGTCGAGCTACTTCGTCGTGGTGATCTCGCTGATCAGCGGGTTCCAGGTGTTCGACCAGATCTACGTGATGACCGGGGGCGGGCCGGCCGGCGCGTCCCGGCCGCTGGTCGAGGAGATCTACGACCTGACGTTCCGTTACGGCGACGCCGGCGGCGCGTCCGCCCTGAGCATGCTGCTGTTCGCGCTGATCCTGGTGGTCACCGTCATCCAGCAGCGCCTGCAGCGGCGGTGGGTGAACTATGTCTAGGCGCCTGCTGATCGCGGTGCTCGCCGTCGGCGCGCTGCTCATGATCTTCCCGTTCGTGTGGACCGTCGTCACCTCGATCACCGCCGGCGGCGACGTGCTCACCACGCCCCGCCTGATCCCCGACAAGCCCGGCCTCGACGGGTACCGCAAGCTCTTCGAGGCCCTGCCGTTCTGGCGGATCGCGCTCAACAGCCTCGTGCTGGCCGTGGTCTCCACCGCGCTGCTGCTCATCACCAGCTCCACCGCGGCCTACGCGTTCGCGCGGCTGGAGTTTCCGGGCAAGAACGCCGTCTTCGTCGCGTACCTCGCGACGCTGATGATCCCCATGCAGGTCCTCGTCGTGCCGCTGTTCATCGAGGTCCGCGCGTTCGATCTGGTCGACACCTACGCCTCGCTCGTCGTGCCCACCATCGCCTCGGCGTTCGGCGTGTTCCTGCTGCGGCAGTCCGTCGCGGTGCTGCCGAAGGAGCTGGACGAAGCGGCGTTCGTCGACGGCGCCGGGCACATCCGCATCTTCCTGCGCATCACGCTGCCGCTGATCCGCCCCGCCCTGGTCACCTACGGCCTGTTCGCGTTCATGTCGAGCTGGAACGCGTTCCTGTGGCCGCTGGTCGTCATCCGCTCGCGCGAGTTCATGACCCTCCCGCTGGGCCTGGCCAGCCTCAGCGGCGAATACACCATCCAGTGGAACGCCATCATGGCCGGCTCGGTGGTGAGCATCCTTCCCGTGCTCGCCCTCTACGCCGTGGCGCAGAAGCACATCGTGCAGAGCGTCGCCCAGGCCGGCCTCAAGTAACCCGCACCCGCACACCCACACCCCGATTGTGAGGCCGAACATGTCCGCTCGCCCCCGGCTCCGGTTACACCGGGCCGTCGCTCTGCTCGCCCTCGCCGCCGTCGCCCTGGCCGGCTGCTCGAAGGGCTCCGCCACGAAGGACACCTCCGCGGACGGCGTCACCACCGTGCGCTATCTGACGTTCTCCGCGGCCCCCGACCACCTCGACGACCTCAACGCCATCGTCGCCGCGTTCGAGAAGGCGAACCCGGACGTCAAGATCTCCGTGCAGACCGCGCCGTACAAGGACTACTTCACCCAGCTGCAGACGTCGATCGCCGGCGGGACCGCGCCCGACGCCTTCGAGCTGGACTACCAGAACTTCGTGACGTACGCCCAGGCCGGCTCGCTGGCCGACCTCGCCGGGCCGGCCGCCGGCGACAAGTCGTGGCAGCCCTCACTGCTCTCGTCGAGCGCCCTGGACGCGTTCAAGCACGCCGGCAAGCAGTACGCGCTGCCCGAGTCGTTCTCGACCGTGGTGCTCATCTACAACAAGGCGCTGTTCGACGCGGCCGGCGTGGCCTACCCGACGGCGGACTGGAAGTGGTCGGACGAGACCGCGGCGGCGCAGAAGCTCACCGACAAGGCCAAGGGCCAGTACGGCGACTTCCAGCCGCTCAGCTTCTACGAGTACTACAAGGCCGTCAACCAGGCCGGTGGCACGTTCCTCAGCGCCGACGGCAAGACCGCGACGTTCAACAGCCCGCAGGGCGTCGCCGCCGCGAAGTGGCTGCTGGGCAAGGCCGGTACGACGATGCCGACCCTGACCGAGATCGGCGGCACCCCGGACTTCGACACCAACCTGTTCAAGTCCGGCAAGCTCGCGATGTGGCACAACGGCAACTGGCAGTTCGACACGCTCAAGGACGTGCCGTTCGGCTGGGACGTCGTCGTCGAGCCGGGCGACGCCCAGAAGGCCAGCGCCGTGTTCCAGAACGGCGTCGCGGTCTCGGCCGCCAGCGCCCACAAGGATGCCGCGTTCCGCTGGCTTTCCTTCCTCGCCACCTCCGACGCCAGCGTCAAGGCCCGCGTCGACTCGTCCTGGGAGCTGCCGCCGGTCGCCGACGCGGCCAAGCTGTCGGGGTACCTCGCCAAGACGCCGCCGGCGAACCGCAAGGCGGTCGTGGACGCGCTGGGCAAGCAGTCGCTGCTGCCGGTCATCGCCAAGGAGCAGCAGATGCAGGACATCGTCAACAACGCCCTGACCAAGGCGGGCGGCGGCGCCGACCTGCAGAAGACCCTCGACGACGCAGCCGGGCAGGTCACCGCCCTGCTCGCCTGAGAAGCGAACGTCCCTTTCGACAGCGCGAGGCAAAGGAACGACACATGCGCGACCTGGTCGAGCACAGCATCACGGTGATCACCCGCGAGCAGGCGCCCAGCGGCGCCTACCCCGCCTGCGCCAATTTTCCGGTGTACCGCTACGCGTGGCTGCGCGACGGTGCCTTCGTCG
Source organism: Dactylosporangium sp. CA-233914 (assembly GCF_050942935.1). Taxonomy (NCBI): domain Bacteria; kingdom Bacillati; phylum Actinomycetota; class Actinomycetes; order Micromonosporales; family Micromonosporaceae; genus Dactylosporangium; species Dactylosporangium sp. CA-233914. The sequence continues at coordinate 4,898,357 of NZ_CP192030.1, forward strand.
CCGAGGGCCTGCGCGCCCACGGCGTCGTCGACGGGCCCCGGGCCTTCCACGAGTGGACGGCGCGGGTGATCGGCGACCGCGCGGAGCGGATCGAGGCGGTGGTCGCGGCGCTCGCCGCCGGTGAGGAGGTCGACCAGGCGCGGTTCCTGCCCACCCGCTACACGCTCGACGGCGCCGACGGCGCGGAGAGCTGGTGGGACTTCCAGCTCGACGGGTACGGCACCTGGCTGTGGACGCTCGAGCGCTTCTTCGCCACCGCCGGGGTCGACGCCGGGTTCGCGCCCGCCGTCGCCCGCACCGTGCGGTACCTGTGCGCGGCCTGGCGGCTGCCCTGCTACGACTGGTGGGAGGAGCACGCCGAGCAGGTCCACGTCGCGACGCTCGCCTCCGTCGAGGCCGGGCTGCGGGCGGCGCTGCGCACCGGCCTGCTCGGCGCGGACGACGCCGCGGCGGCGGGCGCGACCGCCGCCGCCGTCGCCGCGGTGATCGCGGGCGACGGGCGCGTCGACGGGCGGCTGCGCAAGTGGCTCGGCTCCGACGCCGTCGACGGCAGCCTGCTCGCCGCGGTCGCCCCGTTCGAGGTCGTCGACGCCGGCACCGGCGCCCGCACGGTCGCCGCCGTCGAGCGCGATCTGCTCGACGACGGCGGCGTGCACCGCTTCCGCGCCGACGTCTTCTACGGCGGCGGCCGCTGGCCGGTCCTCGCCGCGCTGCTCGGCCTCGCGTACCTGCGGCTGGACCGGCGCGAGGACGCCCGGCGCGAGCTGGCCTGGATCGCCGGGACCGCCGAGGAGGGCGGGGACCTGCCCGAACAGGTCAGCGATCGGCTGCTCGCCCCGCAGCACCGCCAGGAGTGGCTGGAGCGCTGGGGGCCGGTGGCGACACCGCTGCTGTGGTCGCACGGGGCCTACCTGTCCCTCGCCGCGGGCCTGGGGGTGACCGCGTGATCCGGCACCGCCCGCTGGGGTCCGGCCACCCGTACCAGCCCTCCATCGACCAGCTGCTGCCGGTCGTGCCGCTGGCCGGCGAACCCGTGAACGTCGGCGTCGCGGCCGCCGAGTCGGTGACCGCCGTGCGCTGCGAGTGGGACGGCGGCACCTTCGACCTCGCCCGCGAGGGGGCCGCCACCGGCCCGACGGCCGGCGCCGAGGGCCACCTCGCGGCGGCCGCCGGAAAGCGGGGCCGCGGCGTGCGCTGGGCCGCCGACAGCCCGCCGCTGCCCGCGGACCGGGCGGTGCGGTACCGCCTCGTCGCCACCGACGGCACCAGAACCAGGCGCACGCGGTGGTTCGAGGTGAGCGGGGCGGCCTGGTCGCCGACCGGCGGCACGCTCACGATACACGGCACGAGCCGGATCGTCGCCGGCAGCGAGTCCTGGCTCACCGGCCCCGGCGGGGTACGCCGGGTGCGGTTCGCGATGCGGCTCGCCGACGCCGAGCGGGTCGTCGGGTTCGGCGAGCGCTTCGACCGGCTCGACCAGCGCGGCCACGCCATCGACGCGACCGTCTTCGAGCAGTACAAGGGCCAGGGCGCCGCCGGGCGCACCTACCTGCCGATGCCGTTCGCGCACGTCCTGGGCGGCGACGGGTGGGCGTTCCACGTCGACACCGCCCAGCGCACCTGGTTCGACATCGGCGAGCGGCTCTGGGTCGAGGCCGACGTCGAGGACGGCCGGCTCGACGTGCGGTTCTTCGACGGCCCGCCCGGCGAGGTCCTGCGCGCGTGGCTGGAGCGCGTCGGGCGCCCGCAGCCGCTGCCCGACTGGGTCTTCCGGCTGTGGGCCAGCGGCAACGAGTGGAACACGGCTGAGCGCGTCGCCGCCGAGGCCGCGCTGCACCGCGAGCACGACATACCCGTCGGAGTCGTCGTCATCGAGGCGTGGAGCGACGAGTCGACGTTCGTGGCGTTCCGCGACGCGCGGTACGAGGTCCACGCCGACGGCCGCCCGCACCGCCTCGCCGACTTCACGTTCCCGCCGGACGGCGCCTGGCCCGACCCGAAGGGCATGGTCGAGGAGCTCCACCGGGCGGGCATCCGCGTGGTGCTCTGGCAGATCCCCCTCGCGAAGATGCGCCCGCCGCCGTCCGGGCAGGCGAGGGCCGACGCGCAGACGATGGTGCGCGAGGGCTTCGGGATCCGCCAGGGCGATGACCGGCCGTACCGCAACCGGGGCTGGTGGTTCCCGCAGGCGCTCATGCCCGACCTCACCAACCCGAAGGCCCGCGACTGGTGGCTCGCCAAGCGCCGCTACCTCGTCGAGGAGGTCGGCATCGACGGGTTCAAGACCGACGGCGGCGAGCACGCCTGGGGCCACGACCTGCGCTACGCCGACGGCTCGCTCGGCGTGGGCGGCAACAACCGTTTCCCGGTGCACTACGCGGCGGCCTACGGCGAGCTGCTGCGCTCGTGCGGCAAGGCGCCGGTCACGTTCAGCCGGGCCGGGTTCACCGGCTCGCAGGCGCACGGCGTGTTCTGGGCCGGCGACGAGGACTCGACGTGGGAGGCGATGCGCTGCTCGCTGCGCGCCGGGTTCACGGCGGCCGCCTGCGGGATCGTCTACTGGGGCTGGGACCTGGCCGGCTTCTCGGGCCCGGTCCCGGACGCGGAGCTGTACCTGCGCGCCACGGCGGTGTCGGCGTTCCTGCCGATCATGCAGTACCACTCGGAGTACAACCACCACCGCACGCCCTCGCGGGACCGCACGCCGTGGAACATCGCGGAGCAGACCGGCGACCCGCGGGTGCTCCCGGTGTTCCGGCGATACGCCCGGCTGCGCGAGCGGCTGGTGCCCTACCTCGCCGAGCAGGCCGCCCGCACCATCGAGACCGGCTGGCCGCTGCTGCGCTCGGTCTGCCTCACCAACCCGTCGGACCCGCTGGCCTGGAGCCATCCGTTCGAGTACCAGCTCGGCGACGACCTGCTCGTCGCGCCGGTCGTCGAGCCGGGGGAGCGGACCCGGGCCGCGTATCTGCCGCCCGGCCGGTGGGTGGACCTGCGCACCGGCGAGGCCGTCGACGGCGGCCGCGAGGTGGTGGTCCCGGCGCCGGCGGAGGAGATCCCGGTCTGGTGCCGCTACGAGACCCGCGAGCGCCACCGCACGCTCCTGGCCGACGAGTAGCCGCCGGCGGCGCGGATCAGCCGAACTCCTCCGCCCACACCTCCAGCCACGACAGGAAGTCCAGCGGGGTCGCGCCCCGGGCCGCCGAGTAGAGCTCCCGCGTCTCCGGCACGTCGATCTCACCGGTGCGCCACACCCACCCGGCCTGCTCGCCGGTGACCACGAGGACCGAGAAGTCGTTGCCGCCGTGGTTGGCGATGGTCAGGCAGCCGTCCGGGTCGCCGCTCTTCTGCAGTGCGGCCAGGCGCTCGTCGTCCAGGACGCCCTCGCCCTCGGGGAGCTCGGCGATGGCCGCGAGCATCGCGGACGTCTCGGCGGCGCCGTACCAGAACGGCTGGGCGGGATCGCCGTGACCGTTCTCGACCTCGAGCGCCACGTCGTCGAGCCCGTACAGCCAGGGCTCGTCGTCCGTCCAGATCCCGTCGGCCACCTCGAGCACGAACCGGCGGTACGACGCGGGCAGCGGGACACCGATCCGCTGCTCGAACGCGGCCACCGCCGCCTCCGTCGCCGGCGGACGAAGCTCGAGATCCTCGCACGCGCGTAAGGCGGCACGCACGCGGGACACCGCGTGGTCGATCGGGTCCGTCGACATGGGTTCGCTCCCGGGTTCGGTCGTCTGGCTTCGCTCGGCGACACGGACAATACGTGAGGCGTGCCACCGCCGGCCCACGATCCGGGCGACCGGCGGGCCTCGGCGCTGCGCGTATCACCGCTGATCGATGCGGCGTCAACCGGCTAGACTCAGCGGCGCTCGCCCCGCTTCCAAATTGGGGCCATGTGGCCCTAATATGATCGGGGCTCGTCGGCGTGACGACACGGGATGACGACAGGGGTGAGGTGCGGCGTGACGCGACCGGAGTGGGCACCGGAGGACGTTGACATCAGCGTGCCGAACGCGGCCCGGATGTACGACTATTCGCTCGGCGGGTTCCACAACTTCGCGGTCGACCGGGAGATGGTCGAGCGGGTCGTGTCGCTGGCGCCGAACGCCCGGCAGATCGGGCTGGCCAACCGGGCGTTTCTCGGCCGGGTGGTGCGCCGGCTGGTCGCCGGCGGGGTGCGCCAGTTCCTCGACGTCGGCTCCGGGATTCCGACGCTGGCCAACGTGCACGAGGTGGCGCAGCAGGCGGACCCGCGGGCCCGGGTCATGTACGTCGACATCGACCCCGTCGCGGTGGCCCACGGCCGCGCGATCCTGGCCGGCAACCCGAACGCGGACGCCATGCTCGGCGACGTGCGCCGCCCCGACGACATCGTGCGCCATCCCGAGGTGAGCGGGCTGCTCGACTTCACCGAGCCGGTCGCGGTGCTGCTCATCGCGGTGCTGCACTTCGTGCCGGACGCCGACGACCCGGCGGGAATCGTGCGCCGGTTCCGGGAGGCCGTCAAGCCGGGCAGCTACATCGCCATCTCGCACGGCTCGCCGCCGCCGCAGCGCGAGCAGGACGCCGCGGCCGTCACCAGCGTCTACCAGCGCACCTCGACGCCGCTGCACCTGCGCAGCACGGAGGAGATCCGCGGGCTGCTCGACGGCCTGGACATCGTCGAGCCGGGCGTCGTGCCGGTCACCGACTGGCATCCCGAGCCCGAGGACGCCGGCACCGAGCCCCGGCCCGAGGTCCTCGCCGCAGTCGGCCGCAAACCGTCCGGCCGGTGACCGCCCGGCGTGGCGCCGGCATTCAGATGTATCGTTGCCTCATAATCTCCGGCTGGAGGCGGGCCACGGTGGCGTGACCCCTTCGGCGGGAAGGACGGCAATGAGTCCAGAACCCACGCTGGTGCACCGCGCTTGCCCGGCCCCCGCGCGGTGAGCGGGGTGGCCGGCGTCCAGGCGTTCACCCGGGCCTGGACCCGTGTCGTCACCAGCCACACGGTGCTGCGCCACAGCCGCAGCGAGGTGTACTCCCTGCTGGAGCGGTTCGTCCGGCGGGTGGCCGACGCGCTGCTCGCCGAACCGTTCGCCGCCGCCCCGGGGCAGCGCATCGGCGCGGACCTCGTGGCGGCGGGCATCGCCACGCCGGAACTGCTCGGCCGCACGATCACGCTCATCGCCCAGCGGTTCCTCGACGACGTCCGCCTGGATCACCCGGACGCCCGGGCCCGCCTGGGCGAGCTGCTGGGCGCCGTCGTGACCGGCTACACCGGTGCCCTGACCGAGCAGACCGTGGCGGCGCAGGAAGCGCTGCGGCGGGCCGAACTCGTCGACCGGCAGTGGATCGAGGACGCCCTCGCCCGCAGCGAGCAGCGGGTCAGCGACGCCCTCCTCCGCCACCGCCTCACGGGCCTGCCCAACCGCGACTCGCTGCTGCGGCGGCTGAGCGAAGCGCTCGTCGGTCATGCGGCCTCCGCTTCGCTCCGGCCGCACGACCTCCTGGCTGAGCCGATGATGACCGGCCCCTCCGCTCCGCTCCGGACCGGTCATGCGCCGCAGGCCCGGCTGGGGCTGTACCTGATCGATCTCGACGGGTTCCGGACCATCAACGACAGCCTGGGCTATCGCAGCGGCGACCAGGTGCTGTGCACCGTCGCGCACCGGCTCGAGCGCCTCGCCGCCGCCTCCGGGCACTTCCTGGCCCACGTCGGCACCGACGCCTTCGCCCTGCTCATCGAGGACACCTTCGGGCCCGACGAGGTGAGCAAGGCCGCCGAGGAGGCGCTCGCCGCCATCGCGCACACGTTCCCGATCAACAACGGGTACAACTTGCCGATCAGGGCCAGCGTCGGGGTGGTCGAGCAATCGGTCGCGGACACCGGCCCCGCGGCGCTGCTCGGCGCCGCCGAGCGGGCCCTGGCCTGGGCCAAGGCCGAATGCCGCGGGCACTGGGCGCGCTTCGACCCCGACCGCGCCGCCGCGGAGGCCGCCCGCCACGCCCTCAGCGCCCAGATGCCCGACGCGCTCACCCGCGGCGAGTTCGCCGTGCACTACCAGCCGCTGGTCGACCTGGCCACCGGACGGATCGCCGGCGTCGAGGCGCTGGTGCGGTGGGAGCACCCGGTCGACGGTCTGCTCTACCCCGGCCGGTTCATCGACCTGGCCGAGAAGACCGGCCTCATCGTGCCGCTCGGCGAGGACGTCCTGCGCCGCGCCTGCGCCCAGGCCGTCGCGTGGCGCGCCGTCGACGCGGACCATCCGGTGTACGTCAGCGTCAACATCGCCGCCGCTCAGCTGAGCCGGCCCGGCCTGCCCGCCATGATCAGCGCGATCCTCGACGAGACCCGGCTGCCCGCGCGGCTGCTGCAGCTGGAGGTCACCGAGAACGTGCTGCTCGACCGGGCGGCGCTCGGCACCCTCGACGAGCTCGCCCGCACGGGCGTGCGGATCGCCCTGGACGACTTCGGGACGGGCAACTGCCGGCTGGCCGAGATCAGCAAACTGCCCGTGCACACCGTGAAGCTCGCCGCCTGCTTCATCGGATTCCTGCGCGACCGGGACACCGCCGCCGGTCCCGACCACACGGTGCTCACCGCCATGATCAAGCTCTCCCAGGACCTGGGCCTCACCGTCACCGCCGAGGGCATCGAGACCCAGACCCAGGTGCGGCGGCTGCTGGAGCTCGGCTGCGACACCGGGCAGGGCTTCCACCTCGGCCGGCCCCAGCCGGCCGAGGCGATCACCGACCTGCTCATGGCCCGGGCACGCTGGACCGGCCCGGCGCCCACAACGCCGCGCTGGGCGAGGCGTCAGCCGGAAGCGCGTAGCGTGTCCGAGGGTGACTCGCCGTAGCGGGCCCGGTAGTACTGGGCGAACCGGCCGAGGTGGGTGAACCCCCAGCGGTGCGCGACGTTGGCGACGGTCGCCGTCGCCGGCGTGGTGGCGAGCAGGTCGGCCCGCACCCGGTGAAGCCGGGCGGTGCGCAGGTACTGCATCGGGGAGGCGTTGAGGTGCTGCCGGAAGCCGTCCTGCAGGGCGCGCGGGCTGACCCCGACGTCCCGGGCCAGTGAGAGGGCGCTGTAGTCACGCTCGGGCCGGTCCTCCAGCAACCGTACGGCGCTGCGTACGTGCCAGGGCGTGGACTCCGGCAGTTCGTCGCGCAGCAGCGCCGAGTAGCTGTGCGGCTGCGACAGCAGCAGCCCGCGCAGCAGGAGCCGCTCGGTCTGCGCCGCCAGCCGGGGGTGCTCGAGCAGGCCGCCGCCGGCGTTGAGCTCCCGGGTGAACGCCGTGGCGATCGCGAACCAGGACCGCACGCGCTCGCCGGCCAGGTCCATCACCGGCTCGAAGCGCAGCGGCTGCTCGACCGGGCCGTCGATGAGCGACTCGAGCTCGTCCTCCAGCGCCCGCCGTTCGATGTGGAAGGCCAGCGCCGCGCAGTCGCGGCTCCAGGTCATCGCCACCCGTCCGGACCCGGAAGTGACCGACGCCTGGCCGGTGGTGCACACGAACTCGGCGCCGCTGACCCGCACCCGCAGGTTGCCGGAGACCGGCAGCTGGATCCACACCGACGTCGCGGTGCTGTCGTAGGAGCAGCGGACCTCGCAGCCGTACGACAGATACAGCGCGACGATGTGCGGCAGCCGCACGGCGTGCAGCCGGGCGTCGAGCCGCAGGTCCTCGGTGTTGCCTTCGAGCCGGTGGTCCGGCAGCTCGCGGGCGAACTGGCCGTTCACGTCGTCGCTGTCGGTGGAGCGGGCGACGACGTGCCGGTCCAGTGGCAACTCGGACATCGGCTCCGAGGCTGCCACGCCGATCGATACCCGTGGTTACCTGGCGGTTACGGCTGACGAACATGGCCGGTGCTGCTCGCGGGTCAGCTCGGCCGTCCACTCCGCCTCGAAGAGCGTGAACTCGCCGATGCGTACGACGCCGTGGGCCCGCAGCGCGTCCTGCGTGCATCGCACGGACGCGCTCGCCCAGACCCGCTCGCCGCTGTGCAGCCACACCTCCGCCGTGTGGGTGCCGCTGGTCACCACGGCCTGCGGCGCGCCGCCCGGCAGGTGTGCCCGCAGGCGGCTGGTGAGGCGGTAGACGTGCCCGTCCGCGCTGACCGTGTGCGGCACCTCGCTCGCGACGGTCACCGTCGTGGCCCCGCGGGTGTGGTCCCGCTCGACCCGCCAGCTCGGCGCCGCGGCCCCGGGCCGCCGGGGCACGCCCGCCGCCGGCACGGGCAGGTCCGCCTCCGTGCCGGCGTGCTCGTCGGTGACCGGCAGGACCAGCCGCATCCCGGCGATGCGGACGGCGCCGTCGCCGCACAGCGGCGTGAGCCGCGGGAAGTCGGCGGTGCCGAGCGCGATGCGCAGGCGGGTGCCGGCCGGCACCCGGTGGTGGACCGGGCGCAGCGTGATCGTCTGCTCCTCCTCGGCGGTGCCGGGCCGCAGGGTGCCGGCGGTGATCAGCGTCGAGCGGCCGCTCGGGTCGACGCCACACAGGCGGGCGACGAGCCGGGGCGGCGGCGCGATGCGGCCGTCCTCGTCCGGGGCGAGCCGGACGAGGATCTGCGGGCGTCCGGCCAGCAGCAGATCGGCGCCGATCGGGGCGCCGGTCGCGCAGAGCGAGCGCAGGTCGTCGTCGTGCTGGTCCCGCGGCGGGCACGCCTCGCCCAGCCCCAGGCCGGCGAGGCCCCGCAGCGTGCCGACGCTCGGGTCCGGCAGGTGCGGGCCGGGCGGCCGGCCCGGGGTGTCCGGCGCCGCCGGCACGAGGGTGTCGCCGTCGGCGGCGAGCACGGTGCCGCGTCCGGGCGGGGGCCACTGGGCGTAGCCGCGCCACTGGGGCCGCGGGCCGTCCAGGTGCAGCACGACCGGCGGGGCCGCCATGGCGTCGTTGGGCACGCCGCGCAGCCAGTGGTCCCACCACTGCGCCATGAGCTCGAGGAAGTCGACCGGGTGGTGGGCCGAGTCCTGCGGCATGACGTGGCCCCACGGCCCCATCACCAGCCGCTTCGGGCCGCGGATGCGCTCGTAGGCGTCGATGACCGCGTGGGTGAAGCTGTCGCGCCAGCCGCCGGCGCACAGCACGGGGATCACGATGCGGTCGCCGTCGATCGCCCGCTCGGCCCAGACCGGGTCGTCGGCGGGGGACCGGGCGTAGTCCAGGACCATCGGCCGCTGCGTGCGCAGCCGGGTCCGCCAGCGCCGCTGCGCGTCGGGATCGGCGTAGCCGGACAGCGGCGGCAGCAGTTGCTGCAGCAGCATGGCGCTGCCGCGGTTGGCCAGGGCGTGCAGGTCGCCGCGGGCGCCGTCGGGGTGGATGCTGTCGCGCCCGGCGTCGAGGCCGTGCGCGACGGCGACGGCCGCCCGCAGGTTCGCCGGGCGCAGGCTGGCCGCGCGCAGGGTCGTGTTCGCCGCGTACGAGATTCCCCAGGCGCCGACCGCGCCCGTGCACCAGGGCTGGGCCGCGATCCAGTCGATGGCCGCGACAGCGTCGTCGCCCTCGCCGCGGTCGAACTCGGCTCGGCGCTGCCCGTCGGAGGCGCCCGTCCCGCGGTGGTCGACGACGAGGCTCGCGTAACCCCGCTCGGCGAACCACTGCGCCGGCCCGGCGTAGCTTCCGCCGGCGAGGAAGTCCTTGCGGTAGGGCTGCACGGTGACCAGGCCGGGGACCGCCTCGCCGGTCACCGGGCGGTAGAGGTCCGCCGAGAGCGTCACGCCGGGGTCGGCGGTGGGGATGCGGATGTCGCGAGAGACCCGCGTGCGGAAGGTGGCGCCGTCGCGATCCAGGAACACGTCGTCCTCCAAGGCTCGCGGGACCGGGGCTTCACCATAGCGTTGCGAAGTGCTTCGCAGAAAGGTCTTGACACTTGATCGAAGGCCGTTGTTACCTAGGCATTGCGTCGGTGTAACACCCCACTCACAGGCCCCGCGAACCCGCAGATGCCCGAAGGAGGAGTCGTGCGGACGTGCCGCAGAGTCATCGGCAGGGCCGTGCCCGCCCTGTCGCTCATCGCCGCGTTATCGGTCTCCGGCTGTGGCTCCACGCCGGAGGCGAACTCCACTGTCGGTAACACCCTCACCGTGGTCACCGCCTCGCCGCCGCAGACCCTCGACCCGGCGAAGACCGCGCAGAACAACAGCTGGCTGGAGAACCTGGCCTACGAGCCGCTCATCGTGCGCAAGTCCGACGGCACGCTCACGCCCGGCCTCGCCGAGTCGTGGTCGTACCAGGGGGCGGGCAACAAGACCTTCGTGCTCAAGCTCCGCCCCGGCGTGACGTTCTCCGACGGCTCGCCGCTGACCGCCCAGAACGTCGTCGACCACCTCAAGTACGTGGTCAGCTCGGCCGGGCAGATGGCGCCGCTGCTGGCCGGCTGCACCTTCACCGCGACCGACGCCGCGACGGTCACCATCACCTCGCCGGCGCCCAACCCCGACTTCCCGGTCATGCTCACGCAGGACTACATCATCGGCGGCGTCATCGGCAGCGGCGGGCTGGCCAACCCGGCCACGCTCGGCACCACGACCGTCGGCGCGGGCCCCTACATGCTCGACGCGCCGCAGAGCGTCGCCGGCGACCACTACACGTACGTGCCGAACCCGCACTACTACAACGCGGCGGCGGTGCGCTGGCGCAAGGTGGTGATCCGGGTCATCACGACCCCGCAGGCCGTGCTCAACGCGCTCAAGACCGGCCAGGCCGACGTCGCCGTCGGCGACCCGTCCACCGTCACCGCCGCCAAGCAGGCCGGGCTCACCGTCGCCTCCTCGCTGTTTCTGTGGAACGGCGTGGTGCTGGCCGACCGCGGCGGGACGCTCGCCAAGCCGCTCGGCGACCCGCGCGTGCGGCAGGCGCTGAACTTCGCCACCGACCGGGCCGCGATCGCCAAGGCGCTGTTCACCGGCGCCGGCGAGCCGGCGCACCAGGTCACCGTCCCCGGCGGCTACGGATACGACGAGAGCCTCGCCGCCGCCTATCCGTACCAGGTCGACAAGGCCAAGGCCCTGCTCGCCGAGGCCGGCTACGGCGGCGGATTCACGCTGGCCGTCGTCACGCCCGAGTACCAGCAGCTGCACCTGATGGCCCAGGCGCTGGCACAGCAGTGGAAACAGATCGGCGTGGACCTGCGCATCACCGACTACGCCAACGCCAACCAGTACTCGGCGGACGCGTTCGGCGGGAAGTTCCCGGCGTTCATGACCGCCTTCGGCCAGATACCCATCTGGATGGAGGGGCCGTCGCTGTTCCTGCCGTCCGCGGCGTTCAACCCGCTGAAGTACGCCGACCCGGCCCTGCAGTCGCGCTACGACGAGGCGGCGCGGACCACCGGCGAGGACAAGACCGCGGCCGACAAGAGCGTCGTGGCGTACCTGACCACCCAGGCCTGGTTCGTGCCGGTCGTCATGACCGGGCTGCCGTACTACGCCAGGAACACGGTCGGCGGCATCGTGACCTCCCCGAAGGAGCCGCTGCTGTCCCTCTACGAGATCGTGCCGGCGGCCTAGCCGGCGCAGAAAGGTCGGCCGCCATGCTCCGCGCCGCGCTGCGCTGGCTCGCCTCGTCGGTGGCGCTGCTCTTCGTGGTCACCGCGCTGTCCTTCGTGCTCGTGTCCCTCGCGCCGGGGGACGCGGCGACGTCCGTCCTCAGCAGCCAGTCGGGCAGCTACACCCCCGAGCAGTACGCCCGCACCCGCGAACTGCTCGGCATCGACGAGCCGCTGCACGTGCGGTACTGGCACTGGCTGAGCGATCTGTTCCACGGCAGCCTGGGCCGGGACCTGTTCAGCGGGCAGCCGGTCGTCGAGATCGTCGGCGCCCGGCTGCTGCCGAGCCTGTCCGTGATCGTCGGCACGGTGATCGTCTCGGCCGTCGTCGGCACCTGGCTCGGCGTCGCGGGTGCCCGGCGCAGCGGCCCGGCCGGCCGGCTGCTGGACGCGGCCTCGCTGGCCGGCCTCGCGGTGCCGAGCTTCTGGCTGGCGCTGCTCGTCGTCGAGCTGTTCGCCGTACGCCTTTCCTGGCTGCCCTCCGGCGGCTACGTCGACCCGGGGCGTGACCCGGTGGGCTGGCTGCGCGCCATCGCCCTGCCGGTGCTCACGCTCTCGGCGGGGGCGATCGCGTTCGTCGCCAAGCAGACCCGCGACTCGATGGCCGCGGTGCTGGGCCAGGAGTTCGTCACGATGCTGCGGGCCCGGGGCCTGCCGCTGCGCTCCATCCTCTACAAGCACGCGCTGCGCAACGCCGCCATCCCGGTGGTCACGATGCTGGGGCTGCTGTTCGTCAACCTCCTCAGCGGCGCGGTCCTCATCGAGGGCATCTTCTCCGTGCCGGGCCTCGGCCAGCAGGCCGTCACCGCGACCGGCAGCCACAACCTGCCGGTCATCACCGGCGTGGCCTTCTGCTTCACCGTCGTGGTGATCACCGTGAACCTGCTGGTGGACCTGGCGTACCGCTGGCTCGACCCGAAGGTGCGTGCCGCATGAGCATGTCCCTGATCGCGACCGACGCACCCCCGGACGGGCGGGCGGCCCGGCGCTCGCGCTGGCGGCGGCTGCTGCGACCCGGCCCCGGCCTGCTCGCCGGTGCCTATCTGCTCGGCCTGACCGCCGTGACCGTGGGCGTGCGGTGGGTAGCCCCGACGGACCCGGAGCGGCAGGACCTGGCCGCGGCGCTGGCCGGGCCGAGCGCGGCGCACTGGCTCGGCACCGACCGGCTGGGCCGCGACGTGCTGAGCCGGCTGCTGTACGGCGCCCAGGTCACGCTCGTCAGCGTGGTCGAGGCGGTCGCGGTGTTCGTCGTGCTCGGCGTGGTTCTCGGCGTCACGGCCGGGCATCTGGGCGGCTGGGCCGATCGCGCGATCTCGTGGCTGGCCGACCTGCTGCTCGCGCTGCCGGGCATCGTCATGCTGCTGATGGTGCTCGCGGTCTTCCCGGGCAACACGGCCGCCACCATGGTCGTGCTGGGCGTGATCTCCGCGCCGATGCTGCTGCGCGTCACCCGCGGGGTCACCATGAGCGTCAAGCAGGAGTTGTACGTGCGGGCCGCGCGCCTGTCCGGCCTGGGCGAGGCGCGCATCATGCTCCGCCACGTCCTGCCCCGGCTCGCCGGCCCGATCCTCGTGCAGGTCTCCCTGTTCGCCGCCACCGCCGTGCTGGTCCAGGGGGCACTGTCCTTCCTCGGCCTCAGCGCGCCCGAGACCGAGGGCCCGAGCTGGGGCAACATGATCGCGCAGGCGGCCCAGGTCACCAGCGCGGACCTGTGGCTGGCCGTCCCCACCGGCGCGGTGCTCACGCTGACGGTCCTGGCGCTCGGCCTGTTCGGCGACGCGGTCCGCGACGTCACCGCCGATCACCGCGGGCCGGTGGCCCGGCTGCGCCCGGTGCGCGCCGCCGAGCCGGCCGTCGAGGAGCCGCCGGCGGCGGGGCCGGCGCCGCTGCTGTCGGTGGACGGGCTCACCATCGAGTTCCCCGGACCCGGCGGCCCCGTCACCGTCGTGCGTGACGTGAGCTTCTCCATCGCGGCGGGGGAGTGCGTCGGGGTCATCGGCGAGTCCGGCTCGGGCAAGACGATGATCGCGCGCAGCCTACTCGGCCTGCTGCCGGCCGGCGGCGCGGTGACCGCGGGCGCCGCCATGTTCCGCACCGGGTCCGGGCCGGCGCTCGACCTGGCCCGGCTCGACGAGCGCGGGTTCGGCCGCGTCCGGGGCCGCCGGATCGCGCTGGTGTCGCAGGAGCCGGCCAGCGGCCTCGACCCGGCGTTCCGCGTCGGCAGCCAGGTCGCCGAGGTGATCCGCCGGCACACTCCGATGAGCCGGCGGCGCGCCGCCCGGGAGGCGGTCGAGCTGCTGCGCACCGTACGACTCACCGACCCCGAGCGGGTCGCGCGCCGGTATCCGCACGAGCTGTCCGGCGGGATGGCGCAGCGGGTCGTCATCGCGCTCGCGCTCGCCGGTAAGCCGGACCTGCTGGTCGCCGACGAGCCCACCACGGCGCTGGACGTCACCGTCCAGGCCGAGATCCTCGACCTGCTGCGCGACCTGCGCCGGCGCCTCGGCATGGCGGTCATCCTGGTCACGCACGACTGGGGCGTGCTGGCCGACATCTGCGACCGCGCGGTCGTGGTCTACGCGGGCGAGGTCGTCGAGCAGGCCGGCGTCGAGGACCTGTACGCCGATCCCCGCCACCCGTACACGCGCAGCCTGCTCGAGGCCAACCCGCACCTCGCGGTGGCCGGGCGGGACCTGCCGACCATCGCCGGGACCGTCCCGCCGCCCGGGCGCTGGTCGCCCGGCTGCCGGTTCCGCCCGCGGTGCCGCTTCGCGGTGGACGAGTGCGCCACCGGGCGCATCCCGCTGGCGGGCGGGTCCGGCGACCGGGTGACCCGGTGCATCCGCGCGGACGAGGTGGCGGCGCTGTGAACGGCGACGCGCTGCTGGAGCTGCGGGGGCTGAGCGTGAACTACGGCCGGGGCCGGCACCGGCCGCCGGACGCGGTCCGCGACGTGAGCCTGACGGTCGCGCCCGGCGAGACGGTCGCCCTGGTCGGGGAGAGCGGCTCGGGCAAGTCCACGATCGGCAACGTGGTGCTGGGCCTCGTCCCGGCGAGCGCGGGCAGCGTCCACTTCGACGGCGAGGACATCACGGCGGCCGGTCGGCGCCGCCGGCGCGAGCTCACCCGGCACATCCAGCCGATCTTCCAGGACCCGTACGGCTCGCTCAACCCGTCCCGAACCATCCGCCAGACGCTGGTCGAGCCGCTGCTGGCGCACGGGCGCGCCAGCGCGGCGGCCGGCGAGCGGATCGCCGAGGTCCTGGACCGGGTCGGGCTACCGGCGGACGCCGCCGACCGCTATCCGGACGAGTTCTCCGGCGGCCAGCGCCAGCGCATCGCGATCGCGCGGGCACTCGTCGCCGGGCCGCGGCTGATCGTGTGCGACGAGCCCACCAGCGCCCTGGACCTCTCCATCCAGGCGCAGGTGCTCAACCTGCTGCGACGCCTGCAGCGCGAGTCCGGCATCGGCTACCTGTTCATCACCCACGACCTGGCGCTCATCCGGCACGCCGCCGACCGGGTGGTCGTGCTCTACCGTGGCCGGGTGATGGAAACCGGCCCGGCGGCTCACGTGACCGAGCAGCCCCAGCATCCGTACACGCAGGCGTTGCTCGCCGCGGCGCCCGTGCCCGACCCGGTCGAGCAGCGGCGGCGCCGCGCGCAGGGTGAGCACAGCCGTGTCTGACGCCGTCACCATCTACGACGTGGCCGCCCACGCCCAGGTGAGCATCTCCACCGTCTCGCAGACGATCAACCGGCCCAACCGGGTGAACGCCAAGACCCGCGAGCGGGTCCTGCGCGCGATCGAGGAGCTGCAGTACGTGCCGAAGGGCGTCGCGGTGTCCCAGGCCCGGCGCGGCGTCGGGCGGGTCGGCGTGCTCGCCCCGTTCACCTCCTACGACTCGTTCCGCCGCCGGCTCATGGGCGTGCTGGCCGAGTCCGACGGCACGAACCGCGACGTGGTGGTCTACGACCACGAGTCGGCCGCGGCCAGCGTGTCGCCGCTGCTGCGCACGCTGCCGGTGACGGGGCGCCTCGACGGCCTGCTCATCATGGGCCTGCCGCTCGACGACGAGCTCGCCGAGCACCTGAGCACCCGGCGGCTGCCGACGGTACTGGTGGACAGCTCCCGGCCGGAGTTCAGCACCGTCAACATCGACGACGAGGAGGGCGGTGCCATGCTGGCCCGGCACCTGCTGCAGCGGGGCCACACGTCGTTCGCCTTCCTGCGCGAGCCGCAGGAGTCCCAGGCGTTCCTCTCCCAGGGCCAGCGGCGCGACCGCGGCTTCCTGCGGGTGCTGGGCGGTGCCGGCATCGACGCCGCCGCGGTGCCGACGGTACTGACCGGCAACGACATCGTGAGCAGCCGCCGGGCCCTGGGCGAGGTGCTCGCCCTGCGCCCGGCGCCGACCGCCGTCTTCGCCCATCACGACCTGCTCGCCGCCGGCCTGGTGCTGGAGGCGCGCCGGCAGGGCCTGCGGGTGCCCGAGGACCTCGCCGTGGCGGGCTTCGACGACGGCAGCGTCGCCGAGGCGGCCGGCCTGACGACCGTGAGCCAGCCGTTCGAGGAGTCGGGCCGCATCGGCGCGCGGCTGCTCGCCGAGGTGATCGCGGACCCGTCGGCGCCGGTGCAGCACATCACGCTCGGCCTGCGTCTCGTCGTACGCGATTCGAGCTAGGGGGATCATGGACCCGGCAGGCGGCGAGCGGTACGAGGTCGTGGTGCGCCACGACGTCCGGGTGCCCACGGCGACGCCCGGGGTCACGTTGTCCGCGGACCTGTTCCTGCCCCGCGCCGCCGGGCCCGCGCCGGTGGTGGTCTGCCTGCTGCCGTACCGCAAGGACGCGCTCGGCGGCCTCGGGGTCCGCGCGGTGATGCACGAGTTCGCCGCGGGCGGCGTCGCCGGTGTGCTCGCCGACCCGCTCGGGCTCGGCTCCTCCGACGGCATCGCCCGGCCGCCGTTCGACCCGGCCGAGGCCGACGACGGCGAGGACCTCGTGCGCTGGGCCGCCGGGCAGCCCTGGTCCACCGGCGCGGTCGGCATGTGGGGGTTCTCCTACGGCGCCCTGCTCGCGCTGCGCACGGCCGAGCGCCGGCCGCCCGGGCTGGGGGCGGTGGTGTCCGTCCTGGGCCTGCTCGACCCCGAGCGCGACTTCGTGCACCCCGGCGGCGCGCCCGGCTGCTTCACCGCCCTGGCGATGTGGGGCCTGACCACCCTGCACAACCAGGTGCTGCCGCCCGTCGGCGACTTCCACGCGGCGGACGAGCAGCGGCGCTGGCGGCGGCGCGCCGAGGCCGCGGAGCCCTACCTCGCCGACCTGTACCGTCATCCGGCCGGCGACCCGCGGTGGCGCGAACGGGTGGTCGACGCCGCCGCGGTCACCGCTCCGGTGCTGTGCGTGGCGGGGTGGCGGGACATGTTCCGCGACGGCTCGCTGCGCACCTTCGAGCGGCTCGGCGGCCCGCGGAAGCTGCTGGTCGGGCCGTGGTCGCACACCATCCCCGACGACGCGCCGCAGCACGCCGCCGACACGTGCGCGCTGGCGCTGCGCTGGTGGCGGCGGTGGCTGGCCGGCGAGGAGAACGGTGTCGACACGGAGCCGCCGGTGACGCTGCACCTGCCCGGCGCCGACGCCGGCTGGTACGACTTCGACGCCTGGCCGCCGCCGGCCGTGTCGCCCGAGGCGGTCCCGGTCGCGACCGGGGCCGGGGTGAGCGCCACGCCCGACGCCACCGTGGGCGTGCTCAGCGGCGTGTGGGGCATCCCCGCCGGGGGCGCCGAGCGCGACCTCGACCAGCACGACGACGACACCCGCGCCGCCACCGTCACCGGCGAGGCGGTCCGGGCGCCGCTGCGGCTGCTCGGCCGGCCGGTCGTGACGCTCGACCTGACCTGGTCGGCGGCGCGGCGGGTCGTGGTCAAGCTGACCGACGTGGACCCGGCCGGCCGGTCGGTGCTGATCACCGGCGGGATCCTGGCCGATGTCCCGGCCGACCGGTCGGCGGTGCGGATCACGCTCGACCCCGCCTGCCACGAGCTGCCGGCCGGCCACGCGCTGCGCGTGGCGGTGAGCGAGAGCGCCTTCCCGCGGCTGTGGCCGGTGGCCGGCGGCGGGACGCTGCGGGTCGGCCGGGTCGGCCTCACGATCCCCGTGGCGCCCGCCGGTGCCGGCAAGCCGGCGACGGTACCGGCCCCGGCGCGCCCCGGCGGCGCGTCGCCGTGGCTGTCGCACCGCCCGCGGTGGGAGATCGTCCGGGAACCGGCCCAGGACCGGGTCACGGTGGTGGTGGGCGACGAGACCAGCGCGCTGCTGCCGCGCGGGGACGTGCGGGTGGACGCGGCCAACCGCGTCTCGGCCGGCACCGACCGGGAGGCGTCAGCGGCGACCCGGGTCGAGGGCGTGGCCGACACGACGGTCGTGCTGCCCACCGGCGAACGGGTCCGCACGGTGGTGCGGCTGCGGCTGACCCGCGAGGCCGGCAGCGCCACGGCGCGGGTCAGCGTCGACGGGGCCGAGCTGCTGCGGCGTCGCTGGGACTTCTGAGCGCGAGCCCCGGCCCGGGGCCGCCGGGTCCCGCATCCCGGCGGCGAGCAGTGCCGCGGCGAGGGCCGTCAGCGCGGCCCCGGCGAAGAACGCCCGGTAGCCCGGGATCGTGCCGGCTCCGGCGGGTGCGGCCCCGGCCACCGCGACCGCGAGCGCGGCCAGCGCGGCGAGGCCCACGCCGCCGCCGAGCTGGCCCGCCGTCTGGTAGCCGGCCGTGGCGAGCCCGGCCCGGCGCGGTACCGCCGTGGCCGCCATCGTCACCGGCACGGACTGCGCGCCGAAGCCGAACGCCAGCAGCCCGAGCGCCGCGGCCGGCCACACCGCCGGCGACCGCGCCGACATCGGGATCAGGGCCGCGATGCCCGCGGCCGTGACCACCGACCCGGCCACCGCGAGCTGCCACGGCGCGTACCGGCGCAGCAGCGGGGGTGCCGCGGCCGAGCCGGCCACGATGCCCAGGCTCAGCGGCAGCAGCAGCAGGCCGGCGGTGACCGCGCCGAATCCGAGCACCTCCTGCAGCCACAGGGTGCCCGCGTAGCTCACCCCCACCAGCGCCCCGCAGGACAGCGCCGTCGCGGCCCAGGCGGTCGCCACCCGGCGGGCCGGGAACGGCGCGGGATCCGGTGCTTCGGCGCCGGGACCCTTCCCCGCGCGGGGCACCCGGCCGGCCGCCAGCAGCCGCAGCGCGGCCAGGGCGGTCGCCGCGCACAGCAGGGCGGGCAGCCAGAACAGCGCGGCCCAGCCGAGCGACGCGGTGCCGAGCCCGCCGAGCACCGGACCGGCGGCCACGGCCGCGGCGCCGACCGCGCCCCACAGCGCCAGCACCCGGGCGCGTCCGGCCGCGGTCCGCGCCGCCGCCGTCGCCACGGCGAGCGCGGCCGGGCTGAACAGCGCCCCGCCGGCGCCCTGCACCGCCCGGCCGGCGAACAGCGCGCCGGCGTCGTCCGCCAGAGCGCACAGCACACAGCCCGCGGTGAAGACCGCCATGCCGGCGACGAACGGCACGCGGGACCCGGCCCGGTCCGCGGCGAGCCCGCCCAGAACCAGGCAGGCGCCGAACACCAGCGTGTAGCTGTCGACCACCCACGGCAGCCGCGCCGGGTCGATCCGCAGATCGTGGCGCATGGCCGGCAGCGCGACGTTGACGATCGTCGCGTCGGCGAGCACGACGAAGTTCGCCACGCACGCCATGAGCACGATGGCCCGCCGCCGGCCGGCGGGTGGCGCCGCCCGCACCGCCGTGGCGGTCCGGGCCGGCGCCGTCACCATCGGCTCGCCCGCGGCGCCGCCGCGACCTCGGCGAGGACGGCGGCGAACTCGTCGGCGACCGCCGCCAGCCGGTCGGGCGGGTGCAGCCCGTCGTGCCCGCAGACCTCGCCGCTGAGCGCGCCGTCGGGATCGCGGCGCAGGTTGTACGACAGCGGCAGCACCTCCGGGTGGTCCTCGGTGTGCCGCGGGGACAGCCGCAGCGGGTCGATCGGGCGGGCCGCGATGCGCACCGTCCGGCCGTCCGGCGCGCTCAGCGTCACGGCCAGCGGCGCGGTCGCCGGCAGGTAGTTGTACCGGGTGTCGAAGAGGCGCTGCCGGCGCGCGGTCAGGTCGTCGGGGACCACCTGACGGATCCGGCCCAGCGGCAGCTGGTGGGTGAGCGCCTCCCGGTACGCGCCGGCCACGTCGGCGACGAGCCCCGGAAAGTGCTTCGAGCGCGACACGTCGACCCGCACCGGCAGGTGGTCGAGCAGCGGGCCGACGACCCGCTGCGCGCCCGGCCGGTCGCGGCCCGCACGGGTGACGCCGACGATCTGGTCGTCGCCGGCGTGCTCGCGGCGGGCCAGCAGCAGCGTGGCCAGCAGCGCGGTGTTGAGGCCACCGCCGTGCTCGGCGGCGACGCGGCGCAGCGCGTCGGCGGCCCGGGCGGGCAGCGGCGCGACCGGTGCGCAGATGAACCGGCCGCCGACGGGCGGCAGCGGGGCCAGCGGCGGCAGGCCGCGCAGGCGCTCGCGCCACCACCACTCGCGGCCGGCGTCGCGCCGGGCGCGCTCGGCCGCGGTGTGGTCGCCGAGGTGCAGCGCCAGGCGGGGCAGGCGCGCCGCCCGGCCCTCGAGCACCGCCCGGTAGCAGCGGACCAGCTCGTCGTGCAGGACGCCGTGCGACCAGCCGTCGAAGATGAGGTGGTGCATGAACAGCGCCAGCACGAAGCGGTCCGGGCCGAGGCGCAGCAGCGCGGCGTGCCACAGCGGCGGGCGGTCCAGCACCCGGGGCCGCTGCGACTCCGCGACGATGTACGCGTCCGCGCTCGCCCCCGGATCGGCCGCGGTGGCGAGGTCGATCACCTCGAGGCCGGCCTCGAGCGACGGCTCGACGATCTGGTCCACGTCCGGGTCGGTGCCGCCGGGCCGGATCCGGAATCCGGTGCGCAGCGCCGCGTGCCGGTCGGTGAGGTTGGCGAGGGTGACGCGCACCGCCTCGGCGTCGAGCGGACCGTCGACGTCCCAGGCGATCGGCAGGCTGTAGTACGAACGGCCCTCGGCGCACGCGCGCACCCAGTCCCGCTGGTAGTAGCTGGTGGGCAGCCGCGCCGGTTCGGCCAGTGTCCGGGTCATGACCGGGATCTCCTTTCCCGTGAACGGACGGACGGCGGCTCAGAGGCCAGCCACGAGCGCGGCCAGGGCGAGGTCCGGCTCCCGGGCGGCCCGCTCCAGCACGCCGCTGAACCGCTCGGCGAAGCGGCGTACCCGCGCCGGCCCGTGCAGGTCGGCGTCGCCCTCCAGCTCGCCGGTGAGCCGGCCGCCGTCGATGCGGGGCCGGTAGGCGAGGGTGGCGTCGCCGAGCCACCACGCGTCGGGGCGGGTCTTGACCATGCCGTACGGCAGGGCCAGGTCGTCGGGCACCGCGGGTGCGGCCCCGCCCGGCGCCGGCCTCGTCGCCGGCGGCAGGAAGTTGAGGTTCACCGCGAAGTGGGGCGCCTGCCGGCGCTCCAGCAGCGGGACCAGGCGGCCCAGCGGCAGCCGGTGCTCGTAGGCGTCGAGCAGGGCCTCGCGGACCCGTCCGACCAGGCCGCGGAAGGTCGTCGCGTCCGCGAGCCCGACCACCAGCGGCAGCTGGTCGGCGAGGCAGCCGACCACCGAGCGCAGGTGCGGCTGGTCGCGGTTGCCGACGGTCAGCCCGAGCACGACCCGTTCGGCCCGCGCCGTCTCGTGGTGCGCGGCGACGGCCGCCGCCGCAAGCACCGCGGTCATCGTCGTCCGCGCGCTCGAGGCGAGGCGCTGCAGGGCGGCGACCACGTCGGCGGGCAGCACGGGCAGGGCCGGGCGGTCGATGAGGTGGCCGGCGTGCGGGCCGGCCGGGTACGGCAGGCCGAACGTGTCGTCCGCCCCGGACAGGGCCCGCTCCCAGTACCGCCACTGCGCCGCCGTCGGCCGCACGCCGCGCTCCTGCCGGGCGTGGTCGGCCATGTGGGTCACGGGCCGGGGCAGCCGCTCGCCCCGCCACAGCCGGGCCGCCTCGTCGGCGAGCACCTGGCTGGTGCCCAGGTCGGAGATGGCGTGGTGCAGCCAGAGCACCAGGACGTGCCGGTCGTCCGCCGCGTGCAGCTCGGCGCGGGCGAGCGGGGCGTCCAGGAGCCGGAACGGCCGCTGCGAGCCGGCCAGCAGCCACCCGGGCAGCCGCTCGCGCACGCTGCCGTCGTGCTGCTCGTACACCAGCTCCAGCCGGGCCGCGTCCGCCACCCGCTGCTCGGGCGGCGCGCCGGGGCCGGCTGCGCGGGTCAGTTCGGTGCGCAGGGCACCGTGCCGCGCCGCCAGCTCGTTGAGCAGCCACCGCACGCGTTCGAGCGGGGCCGGCCCGGGCAGCGCCACGACGGCGGGCACGTTCACCGCCGACTCGGCGGCGACCAGGAACGACTCCTGGCAGTACGACAGCGGCGCGGTCGCCGTGACCGGCGCGGACGAGCCGGCGACCGTGCTGCCGGTCGTCGCCGCGCTCACGCGGGCACCCCGTTCGGCGAGGGGCCGGCGCCGAGCAGCTCGTCGCCGTCCGCCGGGGGAGCGGCGTCGACGCGCGCGGCGAACTCCCGCAGGCTCGTGCTGTCGAGCAGGTCCCGGACCGTGACCCGGCGCCCGAGCTCCTCAGACAGCTCGCTGACCACCTCCATGGCCGCGAGGGATGCCCCGCCGAGCTGCAGGAAGTCGTCGCCCGCGGAGACCTGCCCGACGTCGAGCGCCACCGACCACAGCTCGGCGGCGCGGATCTCCGTCGGCGTGCGCGGCGGCTCGTACGGGCGCGCGGCCACGTACTGCTCCAGGTCCTTGCGCAGCTGCCGCTTGTCGACCTTGCCGATCATGTTGCGGGGCATGTCCTCGACCACCACGATCCGCAGCGGCGCGGCCGCCCCCTGCCGCTCGCGCGCGAACTCCTGCAGGGCGGCGACGTCGAGGCCGGGCCGGGCCCGCACCGCGGCCATCACGCACTCGGTCAGCACCGGGTGCGGCACGCCGCACACCGCGGCCTCCACCACGCCCGGGAAGTCCATCAGCGACGCCTCGACGTCCAATGTGGACACGTTGAGCCCGCCGGTGTTGACGAGGTCGGGATTGCGGTCGACCAGGTAGAAGTAGCCGTCGGCGTCGACGAGGCCGATGTCGCCGGTGCGGGTCCACCCGCCGTCGAGGAACACCGCCGACTCCGCGGTCTCGCCGTCGTAGCGCCGCTGCGGGGCGTCGCTGCGCAGCTGGACGTCGCCGGCCACACCCGCCGGGGCCACGGCGCCGCCCGGCAGGACGATGCGCACCTGCGATCCGGCGGACGGGCGGCCGAGGGACCGGGGCCGGGCGCGGTCGTAGTCGGTGGCCATCCGCCGCGGCCAGCACTCGGTGGTCGAGTAGACGTTGCGGATGCGGGCCGCCGGGAAGAGCTCGGCGAGGGCCTGCAGCGTCGCCGGGTGGATCGGGGCACTGGTGGTGCGGACCTGCTCCACGCTGCTGAGGTCGTACCGTGCCCGCGTGCCGGCGGTGATCAGCGCGATCGCCATCGCGGGCACCAGCACCAGGTCCGTCGGCCGGAACCGGTCGATGGCCTCGAGCACGTCCGCGGGGACGAACTGCGCCAGCGTGAGCGTGCGGTGCGGGCCGGGGCCGAGCGGCTGCACGAGCAGGCCCTGGCCGACGGTTGTGCCCGGCGGCAGCGCGTGCAGCGCGGTGCGCGGCGTGCGCGCCCGGGACCGCATCAGGGGGTACAGCAGGTTCTCGTGCGTCGCGACGACGCCCTTGGGCAGCCCGGTAGTGCCCGAGGTGTAGATGATCTCGGCATCGTCGGTGGGGGAGACCGGCCCGGGAAACGGCGTCTCCGGCCGACCGGCGAGCAGGTCGGCCACGGTGCACCGCTCGGCGTCGACGAGATCGCTGTCGGCGACGACGAGCACCGAGCGGGACGCGCGGAAGGCCGCCATGGCCTGCTCCCGCCCGGCCGACGGGGAGACCGGCACCGCGACGGCGCCCGCCTTGAGCACGCCGGCCCAGGCCACGGCGTAGTCGGTCCAGTGCCGCGACGAGACGTTGAGCAGGACCCGGGAGCCGGGCGTCACGCCCCGCGCTCGCAGCCCGTGCGCGGCGGCGTCGGAGGCGGCGTCCCACCGGCCGAAGGTGAGACCGGGCCCGTCCGCCACCTCGTGCGCCACCGCGCCGGGCCGCTGCGCCGCGCGCAGCCTCAGCTGATCGGGAATGGTCCACCGCGCCGCATCGTTGGTTTGCGTCACCGATGATTCCTCTCGCTCAAGATTGCTCCGAGGTGGTGCCACAACGCGCATCACGCTAGGTGCGCGCCGCGTCGGGCGGCAATCCGAAAAGCGATTCCGGATATCCCTTTCGCGGGTCGGTGAGCGAACATATGCCCTGCTTGTAAAGCGGTTGTTGCCGGTTTGTGAATGACGATCAGTGCGGTTTACGCGTTACTTCGACGTCTCGGGGAATTTACGTCAAGGCCTTGTTTCGAAAATTCATGAAATCAAGATTATTCTATGTGCTGATCAATTGTCGCTTCTCGCTGATGGCGTGCTGGCGCTCGCGAACCTCAGCTCGACGAGCTGCGCCGGTCCGGCGCGCTCACCCAGGCCGAGTTCGACACGGCGAAGGCGCGCCTGCTGGCGGGACAGCCGGCCCGCCGTGCGGACGGTTACGGCCGGGCCGGCGGGGTACGGGAAGTCGGCGGGGTTCGACCCGGCTCGTCGGAAGGAGGCGATATGCCCGAATCCGGCGCGCCCGCCGCGTGCGCGCCACAGGTGCTGCGGCAGTACTCGCTGCTGGCCGACGGCCGGCGCGGGGCGCTCGTCGGGCCGCGCGGCGACGTCGCCTGGCTGTGCGCGCCGGCGTGGGAGTCCGACGCCGTGTTCGCCGGCCTGCTCGGCGGTGGCGGCGTCTACACGGTGACGCCGTCCGATGACCGGTTCGTGTGGGGCGGCTTCTACGAGCCGGGCACCCTGCTGTGGACGAGCCGCTGGATCACCACCGACGCGATCATCCACAGCCGCGAGGCCCTCACCTTCCCGGGCGAGCCGGACACGGTGAGCCTGCTGCGGCGTGTGGAGGCGATCCGCGACACCGCGGCGGTGGACCTGATCCTCGACGTGCGGGCCGGGTTCGGCCGTCACCGGCTGCGCGAACTCACCCGCGACGAGCACGGCTGGACCGGCCGGACCGGCGGCCTGCACGTGCGCTGGACCGGCGCCGCGCACGCCCACCCGGACCCGGCCGGCGTCCTGCGCGGGCAGCTGCGGCTGCCGGCCGGCGCGCACCACGACCTCGTGCTGCAGCTGTCGACCCGGCCGTTCACCGCGGCGGCCCCCGACCCGGACGCGGCCTGGCCCGCGACGCAGTCGGCGTGGCAGGCGGTCGTGCCCGCCGCGCTGCCGGGCTTCGCCGGCCGCGACGCCCGGCACGCCTGCGCGGTGCTGCACGGGCTGACCACGCCGGAGGGCGGGATGGTCGCCGCGGCCACCACCTCGCTGCCGGAGCGGGCCGAGGCCGGCCGCAACTACGACTACCGCTACGCCTGGATCCGCGACCAGTCCTTCGCCGGCCACGCGGCCGCCACCGCGGGCGTGGACGCGCTGCTGGACCCGGCCGTGCGGTTCGTGTCCGGGCGGCTGCTGGCCGACGGGTCGCGCCTGGCTCCGGCCTACGTCGCCGGCTCGGGCGAGCCCGTCCCGGGCGAGCGGGAGCTCGGGTTCCTGCCCGGCTACCCGGGCGCGCCCGTGCGGACCGGTAACCGGGCCAACGGCCAGTTCCAGCTCGACGCGTTCGGCGAGGCGCTGCTGCTGCTGTCCGCGGCCGCCCGCCGCGACCGGCTCGACACCGACGGGCGACGCGCACTGCACGTCGCCGCGGACGCCATCGCCGAGCGGTGGCACGAGCCCGACGCCGGCATCTGGGAGCTGCGGCCCCGGTCCTGGACCCACTCCCGGCTCACCTGCGTCGCCGGGCTGCGGGCCGCGGCGCAGGTGCGGACCGGGCCCACCGCCGCCCGCTGGCGGGACCTGGCCGGGCACATCCTCACCGAGGCCACCGCCACCGGCCTGCACCCGACCGGCCGGTGGCAGCGATCACCCGGCGACCCGCGCCCCGACGCCGCCCTGCTCTTCCCCGGCATCCGCGGCGCCGTGCCGCCCGGCGACCCGCGCACCGCCGCCACCCTCGCCGCCGTGCGCGCCGACCTCGCCGAGGACGGTTACGTGTACCGGTTCCGGGCCGGCGATCGCCCGCTCGGCGACGCGGAGGGCGCGTTCCTGCTGTGCGGCTACGGCATGGCCCTGGCCGAGCACCAGGCCGGCAACGCCGTCGCGGCCGCCCGGTGGTTCGAACGCAACCGCGCCGCCTGCGGCCCGCCCGGCCTGTACGCGGAGGAGTACGACGTGCGGCAGCGGCAGCTGCGGGGCAACCTGCCCCAGGCGTTCGTCCACGCCCTCCTGCTCGAGACCGCCGTGACCCTGTCCGACCCGGCCCCCTGACGCGCGGTGACCGGGCGAGCGGTCGCGGGATCACCTTGCGGGGGCGAGGGCCCCCCGCCGCGGTGGCGGGTGCCACTTCGCGCGCCGGGGCCCCTGCGGCATCATGGCCCGGGGCCGTTCGCGCCCGCGGGCCGGCCCTGGCGGATGTCCGATCGGGTGGTGCTGGCCAGCCAGATGGCGGAGACCATGGCGAGCACGGCGATCACCTGGATCGCCAGCCGCGGTCCGTCGGTGTCGATCTGCTCGTGGAACGCGGTGACCCCGATCGCGACACCGACGGCGGGGTCGACGATGGTGATCGCCATGAGCGGCACGGCGATCCGCGAACTCTGGAACGCGTTCTGGTTGAGGATCACCGCGGCGAGCCCGACGACGACCAGCGCGTAGGTCTGCCCGCGGGTGAAGATCCCGAGCGGGTGCGTGGACAGCTCCGCGGTCAACGCCTTGAGCAGTGAGGCCGCCACGCCGTAGAGCAGGCCGCTGGCGATGCCCAGCAGCACGGCCCGGGCCGAGTTGCCGGCACACCACGCGCTGATCAGGCACACCGCGAGCAGCGGCCCGGCCCACAGCGCGACGCCCAGCCAGCCCGCCACCGACGGCTCGGCGATGCCGGGGCGGGGCTGGGCGGCG
This sequence comes from Dactylosporangium sp. CA-233914, assembly GCF_050942935.1. NCBI lineage: Bacteria > Bacillati > Actinomycetota > Actinomycetes > Micromonosporales > Micromonosporaceae > Dactylosporangium > Dactylosporangium sp. CA-233914. The sequence continues at coordinate 4,925,064 of NZ_CP192030.1, forward strand.
AGCAGGAACGCGGCCAGGCCGGCACCGCCGAGCGCCACCACGCCGTAGTCGCGCGGGTGGACGCGGCGCCGGTTGAGGGCGGCCGCCAGCGGTATGGCCAGGAACAGGCCGGTGATCAGTAGCGGCTCGACGAGGATGAGCGGGCCGAAGCTCAGCGCCACGGCCTGCAACGCGGTACCGACGCCCTCGGGCACCCAGGCCAGCAGCCACCTCGGCCGGTGCAGCAGGCGCAGCAGCAGCCGCGGATCGAGCGGCGGCGCCCGCTCCTCCTGCTTGGCCTCGCTCTGCTCGAGCGCGGCGCCGACGGCGAACGCGGCCGCCGAACCCAGCGCCGCGACGACCGCGATCGCGTTCGCGTTCATGACATCCGCCCGGCGGCGTCGACGTCACCGGTGGCCGGCATCGCCACGGGCGAGCGACGGCTGCGCGCCGGTGGCGAGGTCGGCGATGGCGGCGGCGGGGTCGGCGGCGAACAGCGCCAGCCCGGCCTCGCGGGCCCGGCGGCCCCGCTCGCCGGCGATGAGCTCGGTGAGCGCCCGCCCGAGCTCGCCGGGCCCGCGGACCAGGGTGGTCACCCCGGCCTCGGCCATGGCGGCCGCGCTCGCCCGGCCGTGGCCGGGCAGCGGCCGGTACGTGAGCACGGGCAGCCCGCACGCCATGGCCTCGAGGGCGGTGAGCCCGCCGCCGTTCTCCACCAGCACGTCGGCGGCGTGCAGCAGCTCCGGCATGTCGTCGACCCAGCCGAGGACGGGCCCGGTCCCGGCCCGCAGCATCCGGCTCCGCAGCGCCGCGTTGCGCCCGCAGACCGTGACCGGGACTGCGGCACCCGTGGCCGCGATGTCGGCGGCCGTCGCGGCGACCTCGCCGACCCCCCACGCGCCCGCGACCACCAGCGCGAGCGGGGTGTCGAGCGGCAGGCCGAACCGCAGCCGGGCCTGCCGCTTCGCCGCCGGGGAAGCCGGGCCGCACCGGGCGGACACCAGCCGGCCGCCCACGCGTACGCCGGCCGCCGCGTGGGCGAGCGCCGGGGCGCGGCCGGTCTCGTGCGCCACGTAGTGCGCGTCGATGCCGGGGGAGAGCCAGATCGGGTGCGGGGCGAAGTCGGTCAGGTACGTCACCACCGGCACGGCGATGTGCCCGTCGCGGCGCAGCGGGCCGAGCAGCTGGCTGGCGATCGGGTAGGTCGACACGACCGCGTGGGCGTCGGCGGGCAGCGCCCGGCGCATCCGGGACCGCACCGGGCGCAGCAGGGCGCGCGTGACCGGCCCGGCGCCGCGGAACCGGCAGGCGAGCGTGAACAGGGCGTCGTAGATCCACGGCAGCCGCAGCAGCAGGCCGTGGTACGTGCCGCGCAGCAGCCGCCCGAGCCGCCACGGGAAGACGTCGGTGACGTCCAGGCAGTCGACCCGCAGGCCCCGCTCGCGCAGCCGGGCGGCCAGCTCGCGGGTCGTGCCGTCGTGCCCGGCGCCGACGCTGGCCGAGATCACCACGACACGGCGGCGCGCATCGGTGCGGACCGGACCAGACTCGGTAGTGCTCACGCCACGCGATCTACCGCACAGCGCGTGGTTCTAACGCTCCGGTGGTCACCGGAACCGGGAAGGAAGGGCAGTGCGATGCGGATCGCGGACCGGGTCGTGCTCGTCACCGGCGCCTCCTCGGGCATCGGCGAGGCCACGGCGCTGCGGCTGGCCGGCGCGGGTGCGCGGCTGGTCCTGCACGGGCGGGACCGGCGGCGGCTGTCGGCGCTGGCCGAGCGCACCGGCGGGTTCGCGGTGGCGGGCGACCTCGCCGAGCCGGGGGAGGCGGACCGGCTGGCGGCCGAGGCGGACCGGCTCGCCGGCGGTGTGGACATCCTCGTCAGCAACGCCGGCGTGGGCTGGGCCGGAGCGTTCCGGGTGATGGCGGCGGGCGACATCGAGCGGCTGGTCGCGGTCAACCTGGTCGCGCCGCTGCGGCTCACCCGGGCGCTGCTGCCGGCGATGTGCGAGCGCGGGGACGGGCACGTGATGTTCGTGACGTCGATCGCCGGCCGGACGGGGGTGGCCGGCGAGGCGGTCTACGCGGCGACCAAGGCCGGTCTGGACACCTTCGCCGAGAGCCTGCGGCTGGAGACGCGCGGCACCGGCGTCGGGATCGGCGTGTTCGTGCCGGGGGTCGTGCAGACCGAGTTCTTCCAGCGCCGGGGGCGGCCGTACGAACGGCGCAGCCCCCGGCCGCTGCCCGTGGACCGGGTCGCGGACCTGCTGGTCGGGGCGATCGCGACGGGTGGTGCCGAGCGCTACGCCCCCGGCTGGCTGCGGCTGCCGGTCGCGGTGCGCGGGGCGGCCCCCGGCCTGTACCGGTGGCTCGCCGCCCGGTTCGGCTGACGCTACCCGGCCCGCAGCGCGCGCAGCGACTGCTTCAGCGACGACATCGTCGCCAGCACGGCCGTGGGCTCGTAGCCGCAGTGGGCCATGCAGTTGGCGCACCGCGGGTCGCGGCCCCGGCCGTAGCGCTCCCAGTCGGTGGTCTCCACCAGCTCCCGGTAGGTGCCGACGTGTCCGTCGGCCATCAGGTAGCAGGGCCGCTGCCAGCCGAACAGCGAGTACGACGGCACCGCCCAGGCCGTGCACGCGAAGTCGATGCGGCCCTCGAGGAAGTCCAGGAACAGCGGGGAGTGGCTCAGGCGCCAGCGCCGGCGCCGCCCGCCGGCGAAGGCCTTGGCGAACAGCTCGCGGGTCTGCTCCACACCGAGGAAGTGCTCCTGGTCCGGCGCTTTCTCGTAGGCGTACGCCGGGGAGATCATCATCTCGTCGACCCGCAGCTCGTCGTTGAGGTGATCGAGGACCTCGATGACGGTCTGCGGGGTGTCGGTGTTGAAGAACGTGGTGTTGGTCGTGACCCGGAACCCGCGCCGCTGCGCCTCCCGCACGGCGGCCACGGCCTCGTCGAACACGCCGTCCTTGCACACCGAGGCGTCGTGGCGCTCCCGCAGGCCGTCGATGTGCACGGTGAAGGCGAAGTACGGCGACGGCCGGAACTTGTCGAGCTTCTTCGGCAGCAGCAGGGCGTTGGTGCACAGGAACACGTACTTCTTGCGCCGCACGAGCTCGGCGGCGATGACGTCGATCTGCGGGTGCATGAGCGGCTCACCGCCGGCGATGGAGACCATCGGCGCGCCGCACTCGTCGATCGCGGCGAGCGCCTGCTCGACCGGCATGCGGCGCTTGAGCACGTCGGCCGGGTGCTCGATCTTGCCGCAGCCGGCGCACTTGAGGTTGCAGGCGAACAGCGGCTCCAGCTCGACCAGCAGGGGGAACTTCTCGCGGCGGCGCAGCTTCTGCTCGACCAGGTACCGGCCGATCCGCAGTCGTTGCCGCATGGGGATGCTCATTGCCGTACCTCCTTTGGCAGCATGAACCGAACGTCCTCGCGGACGGCGGTGTGCTCCTGGGCTGTCCGCGCGCCGAGCCCCGACAGCGCGCCGACCACCTCGTCGACGACGGCCGGCGGCGCCGAGGCACCCGCGGACACGCCGACGGTGCGGACCCCGGCGAGCCACCGCAGGTCGATGCCGGCGGCGCCGTCGATGAGGTACGCGGGCGTTCCGGTGCGTTCGGCGACCTCGACCAGGCGGCGGGAGTTCGACGAGTTGGCGGAGCCGACGACGAGCACCGCGTCGCAGGCGGCCGCGACCTCGGACACCGCGCGCTGCCGGTTCGTCGTGGCGTAGCAGATGTCGTCGGACGGCGGCGCGGCCAGGTCGGGGAACCGCTCGCGCAGCACCGCGACGATGTCGGCGACGTCGTCGACGGCCAGCGTCGTCTGGACCAGGTAGGACACCCGCGTCGGGTCGTCGACCCGCACCCGCTCGGCGTCGCCGACGTCCTGGATGAGGCGGATCCGCTCGGGCGCCTCGCCGAGGACGCCGTCGGTCTCCTCGTGCCCGGCGTGCCCGATGAGCAGGACGGTGTCGCCGTGCTCGGCGAAGCGCCGGGCCTCGGTGTGGACCTTCGTGACGAGCGGGCAGGTGGCGTCGATGGCCGGCAGCCGCCGTTCGGCGGCGGCCGAGCGGACCGCGGGGGAGACGCCGTGCGCGGAGAACACAGTCACCGCGCCCTCCGGGACGTCCTCGACGTCGTCGACGAAGACCGCGCCCCGGCGGGACAGGTCGGCGACCACGTGCGTGTTGTGCACGATCTGCTTGCGGACGTACACCGGCGGCCCGTGCAGCTCGAGGGCGCGCTCCACGACGAGGATGGCGCGCTCCACCCCGGCGCAGAACGAGCGGGGCGCGGCGAGCAGGACGCGGCGCAGCGTGGTGGCGGCCGCCCACTCCTGCAGCCCGGCGGCGACGGCCGGCAGAGCCGCCAGCGCCGTGCGCAGCTGCCCCAGGGTGCCCGGCCGCAGCAGCGCACCGGTGTCGGCGACGACCCGCACGCACGCGGCGGGCCGGTCCGCGGACCCGGCCAGCAGCCAGGCCGACTCCAGGTCCACGGCCAGCGCACCGGTGGCGGCGAGGCGCTCGCGCGTCGCTCCCCGGGCCAGCCGATCGGTGCTGACCACCGGCCCGGTCCGCACGGTGAGCCCCTGGCGGCGCAGCGCACGCTCGAGCATGCCGGCCGCGGGCAGCACGGTCGTGGCCGGGCGCGGGCCGTCGACCCACGGGGCGGCGCGGACCTCGGTGGCCACGACGACGTCGCCGGGCTTGAGCGCCGCGTCCAGCCCGCCGCCGACACCGGCCACGGCGAGTGCCCCGGCGTCCGTCACGGTGACCTCGCGGGCGGCCCGTTCCGAGCGGTGGCGCCCGGTGCCGGTGTGCAGGACGGTGCCGGCCGGGCCGGGCCGGCCACGGCGCAGCGCCGCCGCCTCCGTGCGCATCGGCGCGCAGAGCACCCAGCCGGCGTCGGTCTCGGGCCGTGTCGGTGTGCTCATGGTTCCTCCGGTGGAGTGTCGCGCAGGATGCGGCCGAGGGCGCTGATCGGGAACACCAGCCGGTACAGGTGGTAGTTGATGAAGAAGTCACCCGGGAAGCCGGTGCCGGTGTAGTACGGCTCGTCCCAGGTGCCGTCGGGGCGCTGAGTGTCCAGCAGCCACGCCAGGGCCCGGCGCGCCGCGGGCGTCCGGTGCTGACCGGCGGCGTGCAGCGCCAGCAGCGCCCAGGCCGTCTGCGACGCGGTCGACACCCCGCGCCCGCGCATGGCCGCGTCGTCGTAGGAGCGCATGTCCTCGCCCCAGCCGCCGTCGCCGTTCTGGTGGCCCAGCAGCCACTCCACGGCGCGGCGGATCGCCGGGTGCTGCGGGCGGAGGCCGGCGGCGACCAGGGCGGGCACGACGCCGCCGATGCCGTACACGTGATTGGCGCCCCACCGGCCGAACCAGGACCCGTCCGGCTCCTGCGCCCGCAGCAGCCACCGCACGCCCCGGCGGGTGGCGGCCGAGCTCGCCAGGCCCTGGGCACACAGCGCCTCCACGATATGGGCGGTGACGTCGGCGCTGGGCGGGTCGATGACCTCGCCGAAGTCGCAGAACGGCAGCTCGGCGACGAGCGCGCGGTCGTTGTCGGCGTCGAAGGCGCCCCAGCCGCCGTCGCGGGACTGCATGCCGATCAGCCAGCGGGTGGCCCGCTGCAGCACGGGATGCTCCCGCAGCGGGGTCCGCCGCAGCGCGAGGATCACCTCGGCGGTGTCGTCGGTGTCGGGGTAGCCGTCGTTGTCGAACTCGAACGCCCACCCGCTCGGCGGGACGTGCGCGCGGCGGACGGCCCAGTCGCCCCGGACGGTGATCTCCTGCCCGGCCAGCCAGTCCCCGGCCCGCGCGAGCGCGGGGTCGTCGGCCGGCAGCCCGGCGTCGGCCAGCGCCGTGACCGCGAGCGCGGTGTCCCACACCGGTGACTGGCACGCCTCCAGGCGGCGGATCGTGCCGTCGGGCGTGGGCTCGCGGACGGTGAAGCGCTCCAGCCCGGAAAGGCCCGCCCGCAGTACCGGATGCGTGAGCGGGTAGCCGAGCAGGTGCAGGGCGATGAGCGAGTACACCCACGGCGGCTGGATACCGCCCCAGGAGCCGTCGGCCTCCTGCCGGGCCACGATCCACTCGGCGGCGCGGCGCAGCGCGTGGCGGCGCAGTGGCCGGGCGGCGACGCGCTCGTAGCCGCGCGCGGCCAGGTCGAGACGGTGCAGCCAGCCGGCCCGGCGCGACAGCGGCGGCGGTGGCGGCGGGCGCCGCCCCGTGCGCAGCTCGGGCAGCGAGAAGCCCAGCGACCGTACGGGTCGCAGCGACCGCACGATCGCCAGCGGCACGATGGTCTGCCGGGCCCAGCACGCGAAGTCGTACACGTTGAACGGCATCCAGGCGGGCAACAGGACGAGCTCGGGCGGGATGGCGGGCACCTGCCGCCACGGCCACTCGCCGAACAGCGCCAGCCAGATGCGGGTGAAGACCCGGCTGCGTTCGATGCCGCCGCGGTCGCGGACGAACGCGGCGGCCGCGGCCATGTGCGGCGCGTCGGGTGTGTCGCCGGCCAGGCGCAGCGCCGTGTACGCCTCGACGGTCGTGGACAGGTCACCCGGCCCGCCGTGGTACTTCGCCCAGGCGCCGTCGTCGAGCTGCCGGGAGCGGATCCAGCGGGCCGTCTGCGCCGTCAGCCGCTCGTCGCTGATCCCGAGGAACCGGCGCAGCAGCAGGTCCTCGGCCTCCATCGTCACGTTGGTCTCCAGCTCGCCCTTCCACCAGCCCTCGGCGTCCTGCCGGGCGAGCAGGTGGGCGGTGGCCCGGTCCAGGCCGTCGCGGACCCGGTCGATGAGCTCGTCGCGCGCGGGCGCCCGCGCCGGAACCTGGGTCATCAGTGGTCCCGCCCCGTCACGAGGCGGGCGAGGCCCGCCAGGTCGTCGTGCACGTCCGGGGCCAGGCCGAGCGCGGCGAGCTCGCCGAGCGCCTGCCGGAGACGGCGATCGGCCTCCTGCTGCAGCCAGTCCCGCGACCCGGCCTCCTCCAGCAGCCGGGTGGCGGTGGCGAGGTCGGCGTCGCTCAGCTCGCCCGGGGACGCGTACAGCGCCCGCAGCGCCTCGCCCGCGGCGGTGCCGGAGGCGAGCGCGTGCACGACCGGCACCGACTTCTTGCGGGCCCGCAGGTCGGACCCCACCGGCTTGCCGGTGCGCGCAGGCGCGCCCCAGATGCCGAGCTGGTCGTCGACGAGCTGGAAGCTCATCCCCAGGTGCGTACCGAAGCGCGACAGGCCCTCGATCAGCGCCGCGGGCCCGCCGCACAGCACCGCCCCCAGCGCGCAGGCGCAGGACATCAGCGCCGCGGTCTTGTCGGCGCTCATCGCGAGGCACTCGTCGAGGCTGACGTCGTCGCGCCGCTCGAACTCCAGGTCGGCGACCTGTCCGGCGATCAACCGGTGCACGTCGGCGTCCAGCCGCCGGGCCGCCCGGACCGCGCCCGGCCGGCTGTCCGCGGTGAGCGCGTCGCGGGCGAGGATCATCAGGGCGTCCCCGGCGAGGATCGCGGCGGCGGTGCCGAAGACCGCCCAGGCGGTGGGGCGGTGCCGGCGAACCGTGTCGCGGTCCATGACGTCGTCGTGCAGCAGCGAGAAGTTGTGGGCGAGCTCGACGGCGGCCGCGGCGGCGGCACCCCGGTCGGGTGGATGACCCGCGGCCCGGGCCGACAGCAGGGCCAGGGCCGGGCGGATGCCCTTGCCGCCGGCGGCGGTCGGCGCGCCGTCGGCGTCGCAGTAGCCCAGGTGGTAGGCGGTGACCCGCTGGGTGCGGGGATCGAGGCGGCCCAGCAGCCCTCGGATCCACGGCTCGACCAGGGCAGGCACCTGCTCGAGGCAGCTGACGGGTGCGATGGTCAACGTGTGCCCTCCAGGTTTCTCTCGGCTGATGCGAGGTGGGCGAGCACGACGTCGGCGGCGTGGTGACCGCTCGCGACCGCGCCCTCCATCGTGTCCGGCCATCCGGTGTCGGTCCACGCGCCGGCCAGGACGAGGCCGGGCAGGCGGGTCGCCGGGCCGGGCCGCAGCGCGCGGGTCCCGGGAGCCTGCCGGAACGTGGCCCGCGGCTCGCGGGTGACGAACACGTCCACCAGCCGCGCCGAGCGCGCCGCGGGCAGGAGCCCGGCGACGGCGTCGGCGTAGGTGGCGGCCAGCCGCCCGGCCGGAACCGCGATGGTGTCGTCCGCGGCGGAGATCGAGACCACCAGGTACTGCCCGTCGGTCATCGACGCCGGCGTGCGGTCGAAGATCCACTGGGCCGGGGACTCGACCGCCGCGGCGAACGGCAGGCGGGTGACGGCCGAGTCGTAGCGCAGGTGGACGTTCACGATCGGGCTGCTGCCCAGCCGGTGCCAGTCGTCCCGGCCGGCGTCCGCCGCGGCGGGCACCAGCCGTGCGGCGGCGAGCGGCGGAACGGCCACGACGACCGCGCCGGCGACGAGCTCGTCCCGGGCCGCCCGGCCGCTGGCGCCGCCGGTCACGACGCGGAACCCGGTGCCGTCCGGCTGGACCCGTTCGACCCGGCTCCCGGTGACCACCCGCACGCCGAGCCGGGCCAGCAGCCGCTGTGCGGGACGGCCGTGCAGGTCGCACAGCGGCACGAGCGGGCGCCCGATGTCGCCGGCGTCGGCCCGCTCCAGCAGCCCGGTGCGGAACACCCGCGCGGCGAGGGCCAGCGACGCCTGCTGCGCGGGCGCGTTGAGCGCGGCGACGGTGATCAGGTCCCACAGCCGCCGCACCGCCCGGGGACCCTGGCCGTGCTCGGCCAGCCATCCGCCGAAGGTGAGCCGGTCGTTGGCCGGGTCGTCCGGGTCCACCGCGCGCAGCGCGCCGGCCGCCCTGATCGCCCCGAACCGCTCGCGGGCGTTGAGCAGGCGGTAGCCGGCCAGAGCCGGCAGCAGGTGGGCCGGGGCGGGCAGTCCCCGCGTGCGGGCCAGCACGTGCGGCGCCTGCCCGGGCGCGAGGACCGGGACACGGAAGCGCGGCTGCATCCCGGTCAGGCCCGCGCTGCCGAGCCGGTCCAGCAGGGCCCGGTACCGCTCGTAGCAGCGCAGGAACACGTGCTGCCCGGTGTCCACGACGAGACCGCCGTGGTCGAAGGAGTACGTCGCCCCGCCGAGCTCGCCGCGCCGCTCGAGCAGCGTCACCCGGGCGCCGGCGTCGGCGAGCAGGACGGCGGCGGTGATGCCCGCGAGCCCGCCGCCGACGACGCACACGTCATGGCCGGCGATCGACGCCGGCGGACTGTGCGTCACGCCGTCCGCCTCACGAGGGCCCGGACGGCGACCATGGCCTTCGCCCGGGGCGACAGCGACAGCCGCGTGCGGGTGACGGCCATCGGATCGTCGGCGATGCGGGCCAGCAGCCGGTGGTAGATGCCGGCCATGGCGGCGGTGCAGGCTGCGCTGCGCGCGTCGAGCATCGGCAGCAGCCGCAGGCCGGTCTCGTACCACTGCTCGGCCCGCTCGGCCTCGAAGCGTACGAGCTCGGCGAAGCGGCTGGGCGGATCGGCGAAGCCGTCGCCGTCGAGCTCCAGGTTGCAGCCGAACCGGTCGAGGTCGTCCTTGGGCAGGTACACCCGGCCGGCCAGGCGATCCTCCCGCAGGTCGCGCAGGATGTTGGTCAGCTGCAGCGCGACGCCCAGCGCGTCGGCCAGCTCGGCGGCCCGCCCCGGCGTGCCGGTGCCGAACACGCCCAGCGACAGGCGGCCGATGGAGCCGGCCACACAGCGGCAGTACCACAGCAGGTCGTCGATCGTGGCGTAGGTGGTGCCGCGCACGTCGGCGGCGCAGCCGTCGATCAGCTCGTCGAAGGCCGGAAGCGGGATGGGCAGCCGCCGCGCGGCGTCGTGCAGGGCCAGCAGCACCGGGTCGTCCGCGGCCGCGTCCGGCAGCCGGTGCAGCGCGCCGCGGATCGCGTCGAGCCGGGCCAGCCGCTCGTCCGGCGGCAGGTCGCCGTCGCCGATGTCGTCGATGCGGCGGGCGGTGGCGTACACCGCGGACAGGGCGCGCCGGCGGTCCGGCGGCAGCAGCCGGATGCCGTAGGAGAAGTTGCGCGCCTCACGCCGGGTGATCTCCTCGCACCGCCGGTACGCCGCCTCGACGTCGCCGGCCGCGCTCACCCGATGCTCCTGACCATCGCGCCCAGCCAGGACGTCGCGATGTCGCGCCGGCGGGGCCGGGGCGCTGCGGGCAGCGGGTCGTAGCCGCTGCGCTCCAGGGCCCTGAGCGTCGCGTGGCCGCCGGCGAGGTATCCGCCGACCGCCACCCGCGCCCAGCCGTGCAGCGACGCGACCAGCGGCGCTCCGGCGTGCAGCCACGCCCTCGCCCGGGCCGCCTCGAACCGCACGACCTCGCGCAGCGCGTCGCCGGCGGCGGCCTCAGCCAGGTCGGCCTCGCGCACACCGAACCGGTCGAGGTCGGCCCGGGGCAGGTAGATCCGGCCGCGCCGGTAGTCCTCGGCGACGTCCTGGAGATGCTCGAGAACCTGCAGCGCGGTGCAGACGCGGTCCGACAGCGCGATCCGGGCCGGTCCGGCCTGGCCGAACACGTGCAGGACGAGCTCGCCGACGGGATCGGCCGACAGCGAGCAGTACCCCACGAGCTGCTCGATGGTGCCGTAGCGGGTGACGGTCTGGTCGACGCGGTTGGCCTCGATCAGGCGCAGCAGCGGCCCCGCGGGCAGCCGGCACGTGACCACCGTGGGGGCGAGCCCGCGCAGCACCGGATGCCGGACCCGCCGCCCGTCGTACAGCCGGCGGACCTCCGCCTCGAACGCGTCGAGCGCCGCGATCCGGTCGGCCGCGCTCATGCCCGGGACCGGTTCGTCGCCCAGGTCGTCGACGAACCGGGCGTAGCCGTACAGCGCATACAGGTGCCGGCGGGTGGCCTCGGGCAGGACGCGAAGCGCCACCGGGAAGTTCTCGGCACCGGCCCGTGACTTCGGCGGTACGCCTCCGCCGGGCGGTGCCGCCGCCTGCGTCGTCACGCCGTCGCCCATGTCAGGCGTCCGCCCGGGCGCCGGAGGTGACGGGTGACACCGCGAAGAGATCCATGCCGCGCATGGCGGAGCGCTACCCGCAATTCGCGGCCGTAACCTCCGCCACCGCTCGTGGTGGCGGTCCGGAACCCGGCTCGCCCGGCCCGCCGTCACCGAAGGTGGTGGCTCATGCGGGCGAATCGCAGCCCCTGCCGCTGGCAGTCGGCGGCGATCGCCGTCAGCGCGCCGAGGGCCGATCGCCAGGAGCCGGGAGCCGCCGCGTGATCGCTGTCGTGCAGCAGCAGCGTGGCGCCGCCGCGGATGCCGCCGGAGCGCAGGTGGGACAGCACCGTGCCGGTGGTGGCGCCGGCCTCCCAGTCGCGGCCCCAGGCGCTCCAGAGCACCGGGCGCAGGCCGAGCCGGGCGGCCGCGAGGAGGCTCCCCGCGGACAGCACGCCGTACGGCGGGCGGAACCACACCGGCGGAACCCCGCAGACGCCCAGGATCAGCTCGGCCGTGCGGGCGAGGTCGTCGTGGACGCGGCCCGGCGTCATCCGCAGGTGGTCGCGGTGGCTCCAGCCGTGCACGCCGATCTCGTGCCCGTCCTCGTGGATGCGGCGCAGCAGGCCGGGTGCCTTCGCCGCCAGGTCACCGAGCACGAAGAACGTGGCGGGGATGCCCAGCCGCGCCAGCGACCTGAGGAAGGCCGGCGTGGAGCGGGGATCCGGGCCGTCGTCGAGGGTGAGCGCGACGGTGCCCGGGCGGCCGGCGCCGGACAGTGCCGGCAGCCGCCGGCGGACCGTCGGCAGCGCCGTTACCGCGGGGCCGGCGTGCAGCGCCACGGCGGCCGCGCACAGGCCCATCGCCAGAAGCCGTTTCCTCATGCCGGATGTTTCCCCCTGCCGGACGAATATTCGGGCGATTCCGGCGCCGGCGCGCACGGCCCCGCGCGCCGCTCGCCATGACCGGCGCCGCTACCCCTGGCGGCGGCGCCGAAACTGGGCCGGAACCGGCGCGCAAGATTGGAGATGGCGCCGCAGCGGCGTCCCTTCGTCGAGAGGAAGGACAGGTGTCGTGAGCATTTCCCGCCGCCTGGCCAATCTGTTCCGGATCAAGGCCAACAAGGCCCTCGACCGGGCCGAGGACCCCCGCGAGGTGCTCGACTACTCCTACGAACGCCAGCTGGAGATGCTGACGAAGGTCCGCCGGGGCGTGGCCGACGTCGCCACCAGCCGCAAACGCCTCGAGCTGCAGCTCGCCCAGCTGCAGCAGGCCGCCGACAAGCTGCAGGAACAGGCCGGGCAGGCGGTCGACGTCGGCCGCGACGACCTCGCCCGCGAGGCGCTCGCGCGCCGGGTCGCCGTCACCACCCAGATGGGTGAGATCGCCGACCAGCGCGAGGCGCTCAGCGGCGAGGAGGCCAAGCTCACCACCGCCGCCACCAGGCTGCAGGCCCGGGTGGAGGCGTTTCGCACGCGCAAGGAGACCATCAAGGCCACCTACACCGCGGCCGAGGCGCAGACCCGCGTCGGCGAGGCCGTGTCCGGCATCTCCGAGGAGATGGGCGACGTCGGGCTGGCCGTGCAGCGCGCCGAGGACCGCACGGCGCAGATGCAGGCCCGCGCCGGCGCGATCGACGAGCTGCTCACCTCCGGCGCGCTGCAGGACGCCACCGCGACGACCGCCGGCCGCGACGACCTGCAGGCCGCTCTCGACGCGGCGCGCGGCGAGTCGGGGGTCGACCGCGAGCTCGCCGCACTCAAGGCCGGCCGGCCGGCTCCGGCCGTCGGCGGGCGCCCCGAGCCTCGCGCGGTGGGCGGGGGGCCGTCGGACGAGGAGGCCCGGCGATGATCATCAGGATTCTCGGCGAGGGCCAGTACGACGTGCCGGACGCCGCGCTGGACGACCTCAACGCGCTCGACACCGAGGTGCAGGCGGCGGTCGACATCGGCGACCCGGAAGCGTTCCGCGCGCGGCTGGGCGACCTGCTCGCCGCCGTCCGCGAGCGTGGCACCGGCGTGCCCGACGACGTGCTGACCGCCTCCAACCTGGTCCTGCCGGCGCCCGACAGCGATCTGGCGCAGGTGGCCGCGCTGCTGGGCGACGAGGGCCTCATCCCGGGCTGAGGAGCCGGCGATGCGTACCCGGTTCCGCCCCGACCGCCGGCTCACGGCGCGCATGGTGCTGACCGTGTTCCTGCTCGGGCTGGTGTACGTGGCGTTCGTCGCCGTGCTGGTCACCCTGCTGCGTTCATGGGTGGCGATCGCGGTCATCGCGGGCGGCGCGCTGGCCGTGCAGTACTGGTTCTCCGACCGCATCACGCTGGCCGGGATGGGCGCCCGGATCGTCGACGCGCAGCAGCAACCGCGCCTGCACGGGGTCGTCGACCGGCTGTGCGCCGCCGCCGACATGCCCAAGCCGCGCGTCGCCGTCGCCGCCACCGACCTGCCCAACGCGTTCGCCACCGGCCGCAACACCGAGCGCGCGGTGGTGTGCGTGACCACCGGCCTCATGCGCCGGCTCGACACCGGCGAGCTGGAGGCGGTGCTCGCCCACGAGCTGTCGCACATCGCGCACCGCGACGTGACGGTCATGACGCTCGCCGCGTTCCTCGGCGTCGTGGCCGGCATGGTCACCCGCTTCATGTTCTACTCGCAGCTCTTCGGCGGCCGCCGCCGCGGGGGCGACCAGACAGCCCTGCTGCTCATGCTGGTCATGGCCGTCTCCGCGGTGGTGTACACGCTGAGCTTCCTGCTGATCCGGGCCCTGTCGCGCTACCGGGAGCTGGCCGCGGACCGCGCCGGCGCGACCCTGACCGGCCGCCCCTCCGTGCTCGCCTCCGCGCTGACGAAGGTGACCGGCGAGATGGCCCGCATCCCGGACCGGGACCTGCGCACCGCGCAGGCGTTCAACGCGTTCTTCTTCACCCCCGCGCTCGGGGCGCGGCCGAGCCTGGCGAGCCTGCTCTCCACCCATCCGAGCCTGCAGCGGCGGCTGGACCAGCTGGCCGAGATCTCGGCCGAACTCGAGGAGGCGGCACCGGAGGCATGAGATTCCTCGACGCGCTGCTGGGGCGCACGAAACCCGTCCAGCCGGACCTCGACGCACTCTTCGCGGTGCCGGCCGCGGCCACCACCCTGCAGGCGGCCCTCGACCTCGTCCCGACCGGCGTCGGCGCCGTGTGCTTCAAGACGGCCGAGGGCCCGGCCGCCGCGCGGGCGCAGACCGACGCCGTGGCGCTGCTCACCGCCGACCAGGCGGCGCGCGTGGCGGTCAGCCAGGACGAGTACGGCTACACCTGGGTCGCCGGCCGGCACGACCGCGACGACCTCGCCGGCCTCGTCACCGACCTGCACGCGGTGAACAGCACCCTCGCCGACGCCGGCTACGGCCCCAGCCTGCTGTGCACGGTCATCGGGTTCACCGGCGCCGCCGACGAGCGCCGCCTCGGCCTGGTGTACCTGTTCAAGCGCGGCACGTTCTACCCGTTCGCACCCACCGGGGCGCACACCCGCGACAACGCCCTGGAGCTGCAGGTCCGCGCCCAGCTCGGCGGCGAGCTGCCCGTCGAGTCCGACCTCGGCCGCTGGTTTCCGATCTGGACGACCCCGGCGCTGTAGACCCGCCGGGGTAAACTCAGCAGGTTCGTGCCGGAGTGACGAGGGAAAGCGCCGTGCGGTTCGGGGTCCTGGGGCCGTTACTGGTGTCTCGCGACGGCGAGCCGGTCGCGATCGGCGGCCCCAAGCAGCGCACGCTGCTGTCGCTGCTGCTCCTGCGCCCCAACCGGCCGGTCACGGCCGACTGGCTCGTCGAGGCCCTCTGGGACGGCGCGCCGCCGCCGGGCGCGGCGGTGACGCTGCGCACCTACGTCGCCGGCCTGCGCCGTGCCCTCGAACCCGGCCGCGGGCCGCGCTCGCCGGGCCGGATCGTGCGCTCCCGCGACGGGGGCCACGAGCTGTGCGTCGCGCCCGAGGCGATCGACGCCGAACGGTTCACCGCGCTCGCCGGCGCGGGTGCCCGGGCGCTCGCCGACGGCGATCCCGGCGCGGCCGAGCGGTGCTACGCCGAGGCCCTGGCCCTGTGGCGCGGCGAGCTGCCCGTCGCCGACCTCGCCGCCGTACGCCCCGACGTCGCCCGCCTCACCGAGGCCCGGCTGAGCGCGCAGGAGGGCCGGCTCACCGCCGCGGTGGCCGCCGGGCGCCACGACGCGGTGCTGCCGGACCTGCGGCGCCTGGTCGCCGGCCACCCGGCGCGGGAGGCGGCGCGCGAGCAGCTGATGCTCGCCCTGTACCACGCCGGCCGGCAGACCGAGGCACTCGCCGTGTTCGACACCGGCCGCCGGCTGCTGGCCGACGACTTCGGCGTCGAGCCCGGCCCGCGGCTGCGCGAGCTGCACCGGCGCATCCTCACCCACACCGTCGAGGACCCCGCCGCCCCCGCCGCGGCGCACCGGTCCCCGCTCGTCGGCCGGGACGCCGAGCTGGCCCGGCTGGCCCGGCTGCTGGCGGAGGCCGCCCGCGACGGCGGCCGCGTCGCGATCATCGTCGGCGAGCCCGGCATCGGCAAGACCAGCCTGGCCTGCGCGATCGCGGACCGGGCCGCGCGGGAGGCGGTCCCGGTCGTCTGGGGCCGCTGCCCCGACCTCGGCGAGGCGCCGCCGTTCTGGCTGTGGACGCAGGTCCTGCGCGATTTGACGGTACTGCCCGGAGCCGGCGATCCCGCGGCGCACGCGGCCCTGGCCGGCTTCACGGCGGACGCGGCCCACGGCGCCGACGAGCCCGGCCCGGCGGCCCGGTTCCGGGCCTACGAGGCCGTCGCCGGGCTCGTGCACGCGGTCGCCGGGCCGGCCGGGCTGGTCGTCGTCCTCGATGACCTGCACGCCGCGGATCCCGACTCGCGGCTGCTGCTGCGATACCTGGCCACCACCGTGCACCGCAGCCGGGTGCTGCTCGTCGTCACGACGCGGCCGTACGACCACGACGCCGGGCTCGTCGCCACGCTCGCCGACCTGGCCCGCGCCCCCGGCGGCGCTCAGCTGCGGCTGGAGGGCCTCGGTACCGACGCCGTGGCCGACCTGGTGCGCGGGCGGACCGGAGTGGCACCGGCCGCCGGGCTCGTCGAGCGGCTGCTGCACCGCACGGGCGGCAACCCGTTCTTCCTGACCGAGCTGCTCGCGCCGGCCGGGCCGCCCGACGAGCGGGACGCGCTGCCGCCGAGCGTGCGCGACGCCGTCCGGCTGCGGCTGCACGCGCCCGGCCCGGCCACCCGCGAGTGCCTCGACCTGCTCAGCGTCGCCGGGCGCGAGCTCGACCTGCGGCTGCTGGGCGCGGCGAGCGGCACCGACGCCGCCGCGCTGCTGGCCGCCCCGGCCGCCGCGCACCTGATCGCCGGGGCCGGACCGGGCGCGGTGCGCTTCCGCCACCCGCTGTTCGCCGAGATCGCCTACGCCGAGCTCGCCGCGCCGCGCCGGGCCGTGCTGCACGCCCGCCTCGCCGGTGCCGCGGCGGCGATGCCGGGCCTCGGCGGGCTGACCGCGGCCGAGCTGGCCCGCCACTACGGGCAGGCGACCGGGCTCGGCCACGGCGAGGACTTCCTGCGCTGGACGCTGCGGGCCGCCGACGACGCCACGTGGCGGCTGGCGTACGAGGACGCCCTCGCCCACCTCGACCGCGCCGCCGACCGGCTCGCACCCGACGCCGCCACCTCGCCGGAGGCGGCCGAGGCCGAGCTCGCCGTGCAGCTGCACCGCACCTCGCTGCTGCAGATCACCGTCGGCGTGGGCAGCGACGCGGTCGAACGGGCCGCGGCCCGCGCCCGGCGGCTGCTCCCGCTCGCCGGCCCCGCCGCCGACCTGCGCACCGCACTGTGGACGCTCGGCGAGGTCGCCTGCAACCGCGCCGAGTTCGCCATCGCCGCCGACCTGGGCCACCGGCTGACCGGCGCCGCACCGCACGACGATCCGCTGCTCGCCGCCGCCGGGCCGTACCTGCTCGGCGTCGTCGCCTACTTCACCGGCCGCCTCGCCGCGGCCGACGCGCACCTGACCGCCGCCGTCGACCGGCTGCGCACGGTCGAGGCGCGCCGGCTGCGCGGGCAGATCGGCCGCACCCCGACGCTGTCGCCGTACAACTTCCGGGCGCTGGTGCGCTCGCTGCGCGGTGACCGGCCGGCGGCGCAGGCCGACCTGGCGGCCGCGCGGGAGCTCGCCGAGCGCGCCGACAACCCGTACGGCCGCGGCAACGCCGTGCTGTTCGCGGCCTGGACGGCCCTGCAGGAGCGCGACGCCGGCGCCGGCCGGGAGGCCGCCGGGCGGTGCCGCGAGATCGGTGCGCGCCAGCACATACCGCACTTCGTCGGCATCGGCGACTTCCTGGAGCACTGGGCGGCGGTGCACGGCGGCGAGCCGGCGCGGCTGCCCGCGATGCGGGCCGCGGGCGAGGCCATCTACCGCCACGGGCTGCGCTCCACCCGCACGATCGCGATCGCCGCGATGGCCGACGCGTACCTCACCGCCGGCGAGCGGCGCACCGCCGCGGAGCTGGCCGACGTGGGCCTCGCCGCGGCCGAGGCCGTCGGCGAACGGGTGCTCACCGCCGAGCTGTGCCGCCTGCGGGGCCTGGCCCGCGGCGACGAGCGGGACCTGCGCCACGGCGCCGCGATCGCCGCCGAGCAGGGTGCCGGGCTGCTGGCGGCCCGCTGTGGAGACCGGCCTCAACAGGATTCCAACAGCCCTCGTCTTGTCTAGGGGGTATGGACTACGACGTCGTGGTGGTGGGCTGCGGGCCGGTCGGCGCGCTCACCGCGAACCTGCTCGGCACGCGCGGCGTGCGCACCCTGGTCGTCGAGCGCAGCACCGAGCCGCACCGGCAGCCGCGCGCGTTCTCCTGCGACGACGAGGCGCTGCGGGTGTACCAGCAGGCCGGGCTGCGCGACGAGGTGGCCGCGGACATGTACGCGCCGCCGGTCGTCGACTACGTCGGCGGCGACGGCCGGCCCTTCGCCACGATCGCCCTCGACGAGATCGACTTCGGGCTCGGCGCCGCACCCCTGCACTTCTTCGACCAGCCGCGCCTCGAGGCGACGCTGCGCGCGGGTTTCGCCCGGTTCCCGCACGTGACCCTGCGCACCGGGGTGGAGCTCACCGGCCTGACCGAGGACGGCGACGGCGTCACGGTCGCGCTGCGCGACGTCACGACCGGCGAGTCCGGCCCGGTACGGGCCAGGTACGTGCTCGGCTGCGACGGCGCCCGCAGCGCGACGCGGACCGCCGCCGGCATCCGGCTGGCCGGCACGTCGTACGAGGAGCCGTGGCTGGCGGTCTCCGGTGACGTCGCGGCCGGCGGCGTCCGGCTGCCGCGGACCCGGTTCGTCTGCGACTGGCGCCGTCCGGCGTTCGTCTCGCCGGGCGCGTTCGGCACGTACCGCCTGGAGTTCATGCTCCGCGACGGCGAAACGCCGCCGGAGATGACCCGCCCGGAGACGATCGCCCGGCTCGTGGCCCCGTACGTCGACCCGGACCGCTTCACCGTCACCCGCGCCGTCGTCTACACGTTCCACCACCTGCTCGCCGAGCGGTGGCGGCACGGGCGGGTGTTCCTGCTCGGCGACGCGGCCCACCAGATGCCGCCGTTCCTGGGCCAGGGCCTGTGCAGCGGGCTGCGTGACGCCGCGAACCTCGCCTGGAAGCTCGCACTGGTTCTCGAGGGCGCCGCGGACCCGGACCTGCTCGACACGTACGAGGCCGAACGGCGCCCGCACGCCGAGCAGATGGCGGTCACGAGCGTCCGGCTGGGCAAGGTCTTCCTGGTCCGCAACCGCTACGCGGCCGCCGCGCGCGACGCGGTGCTGCGCGCCGTGCAGACCCTGCCCCGGGTCCGCCGTTTCGTACGCCACTTCGAGTTCAAGCCGGCCCCGGCGCTGGCCGGCGGCGTCGCCCGGGGCCCGATCGGCACCATGTTCCCCCAGCCCAAGGTCACCACCCCGGGTTCGGCGATCCTGCGGCGGCTCGACGACGTACTCGGCCCGGCCTTCACGGTGATCGGCCCGGCCGTGGACGAGCGTACCGTGGCCGACTGGGCGGGTCCCGCGGCGACGTTCGTGCGGGTCCTGCCCGCCGGCTCGGCCGGGTCCCCGCCCGCCCCGGCCCACGACGTGATCAACGTCGTCGACGCCGGCGGCGCGCTCGGCGACTGGTTCGACCGGCACGGCGTCGGCCTGGCCGTGCTGCGCCCGGACCGATTCGTCCACGGCGCCGGCCCGCATGCCGCGCTGTCCTGGCCGGGCCCGGACCGGCCGCGATCCGGCGCGCGGGCCCTCGACTGAGCCGGTCAGGACGTCCCGGCCCGGGTGATGGCGCGGCCGTGCCGGGGCGGACGCGGGGGAAATCCGGTGGCCGGGCGACGGATCTGTCCGCGCGGCGGCGGCGTGGCTGATGGAGTCCGAGGGGTCGGTGTCCTCGACAAGGAAACGCATGAGCACTCCACGTGCCGGCACGTACCTCGCAGCCGTACTGCGCACTGTCCTCGTCACCACGGCCGCCGTGGTGTGGTACCTCATCGCGCCGCTGGCGGGGGCGTCGAGCGCGCCGGTGTGGGCGGAGGCCGTGGGCGGGCTGGCGCTCATCGGGGCCCTGGTCGCCTGGCAGGTCCGCGCGGTGCTGCGCTCGGCGCACCCGTGGCTGCGCGCCGCCGAGGCGCTGGGGCTGTCGTTTCCGCTGCTGATGCTGCTGTTCGCCACGTCGTACGTGCTGATGTCCGGTGCCCGCCCCGCCGCCTTCTCCGAACGGGTCACCCGTTTCGACGCGCTCTATTTTTCCGTGACGGTGTTCGCCACCGTCGGTTTCGGCGACATCGTCCCGGTGTCGGAGGCGGCCCGGCTGCTGGTCATGGTGCAGATGCTCGCCGATCTCGCGTACATCGGGCTGTTCGTGCGGATCATCGTCGCCGCCGCCCGGGCCGGCGTCGTACGCCAGGAGGGCCCCGCGCCCGGCGAGCCGTGAGGCCGGGTCGCCGCCCGTCAGGGCATGAGCGCCGGGGCCAGCTCCTCCAGTTGGCGCAGCGCGTCGCCGGCGCCGTCGCCGAGGGGCTGGACGAGCACGTGGTCGGCGCCCGCGTCAAGGTGGGCCCGGACCCGCGCCGCGATGTCCGCAGGCGTGCCCCAGGCCACGATCGCGTCGACGAGCCGGTCGCTGCCGGCGCCGTCGAGATCCTCGCCGGTGAGGCCGAGGCGCCGGAGGTTGTTGACGTAGTTGGGCAGTTGCAGGTAACGAACGGTGTGCCGGCGCGCGACCTCCCGCGCCACCTGCGGGCTCGTCTCCACGACGACGGCCTGCTCGGGGATGAGCAGCCGGTCGGGCCCGAGCACCGCGCGGGCCTGGGCGGTGTGCTCCAGCGGCACGAAGTACGTGTGCGCACCGCCGGCCCGGTCGGCGGCCAGCTGCAGCATCCGCGGGCGCAGCGCGGCGAGGACCACCGGCAGGCCGGCGGGCACGTCGCCCATACCGTCGAGGTACTCGCGCATGCGCTGCAGGGGCTTGCTGTACGCCTGCCCGGACCGCTCCACGATCGGCGCGTGGCTGACGCCGAGCCCCAGCACGAACCGCCCCGGCCACGCGTCGGCGAGCGTGGCCGCCGCGGCCCGGGCCGTGCCGGCGTGGCGGGCCCAGATGTTCGCAATCCCGGTGCCGGCCACGATGCGGGAGGTGGCCGCCAGCCACACCGCCTCCTGCGCGAAGACGTCGTTGGCCCCGACGACCTCGCCCTGCCACACCGACCCGTAGCCCAGCGCCTCGATGCGCGCCACCGCCTCACGCTGCACGGCGGCGGGCTCACGCTGCAGGGAGGTGGTCCACACGCCGACGGCGCCGAGGGCCTGCCGGGTCGCGGTCACATTCTGCGGTACTGCCATGAGCCGCCATTTTCCCGTCCGCGCCGCATTCATGCCAACCACCGCTGGCGTGAATCGGTACTCCTCTCGTGTCTGCCGCCGGGTCAGCTCAGGGCGTCCTTGGCCTTGCCGGCCGCGTCCTTCACCTTGTCCCCGGCCTGCTTGACGTTCGCGGAGCTCTGCTCGGACCGGCCTTCGGCCTGCAGACGCTCGTCGTCGGTCAGGTCGCCGACCTTGTCCTTGGCAGCGCCTTTGGCCTCTTCGGCCTTGTGCTGGACCTTGTCCTGGAAGCTCATCGAGCCCTCCCGTCGTCGGTCGATCACGCCGATGCGGATCACACCGGCACCGTCGATCATTGGGTTGCCCACACCGGCGGTACCGAAACACCCCGCGAGGATTGCCGGCCGCGAAGCAGGGTAGGTGCCACGCCGCCCGACCGGACGGAGGGAGACAGACATGATCATCCTCGGCGTCATCCTGCTGCTGCTCGGCTTGTTCTTCGGCATCTCGGTCCTCACCACGATCGGCATCATCCTCATCGTCATCGGCGCGGTGCTGTTCATCCTCGGCTCGCTCGGCCGGCCGGTCGGCGGGCGGCGCCACTACTGGTAGGAGAAGGTCCTCGCGGATTCGGGACCTCCGTCCCGCCGGTTCGGGGAGGTTCGGCACGGGCGCCCGGTGCGGGCCCCGGACGACGATGTGTGTGTCACAGAGAGAGCACGGCACAGGGAGGCCGAAATGAGCACCGCACACATCCACCAGGCCAGCCAACTCGAGCACGTCGAAGCCCCGGGCGGCATGCTCACCCGGACCGCCGCCAAGGCCCTCGCGGTGCTGCGCTACGCCACCGGGTTCGTGTTCCTCTGGGCGTTCCTCGACAAGACCTTCGGCCTGGGCTACAGCACTCCTGAGGCCAAGGCGTGGATCAACGGCGGCAACCCCACCAAGGGTTTCCTCGCCTCGGTGGACGCCGGACCGCTGCAGGGCTTCTTCCACACCATCGCCGGCACCTGGTACGCCAACTGGCTGTTCATGTTCGGCATGCTCGGTATCGGCCTGGCCCTGATCGCCGGGATCGGCCTGCGCGTCGCCGCCGCCTCGGGCACCCTCATCATGGCCGGCATGTGGCTGGCCGAGTGGCCCCTCGCCCAGCACACCGCCAAGGGCGCGCCCACCGGCTCGACCAACCCGCTCACCGACTACCACGTCGTCTACGCCGTCGTGCTCATCGTCCTGGCCGCCGCCTACGCCGGCCACACCTGGGGCCTCGGCCGCCGCTGGGCCAAGCTCCCGATCGTCCAGCGCAACCGCTGGCTCATCTGACCCCGTCCGGCAAACCCCACGAAGTCCGGGAAGGCGCCTCACCGCCTTCCCGGACTTCGTGCAGCTGGTTGTCTGTCCATCAGCGACAGACAACCCGGGGCCGGCAACCAGGTCAGCCTGTTGCGGGTGTCGGTCGGTCTCGTGGTCCGTGCGGATCGCTACCGTTGCGGGAGGGCCGGTGGCGCAACAGACCGCCGACCATGCCGAGCAGGGCGACGACGGCGCTAACGGACAGCAGCTTGCTGTCGGGCAACATGTAGACGTTCCACACCGCCATGAGCGTCCACAGCAGCATCGCGAGCGGGATCGTTGCCAGCAGTACGACCCGCGGGCGTGGTGCCGGCCACCGCCACGCCACGGCTGCTCCCAGCGGCACCAGGAGCGCGACGTCGAGCAGCCAAGGGCCGCCGGCGGACAGCGAGTAGGCGAGCAGCACAGCGAGGACCGCCAGGGCCGTGCGGCGGGCTCCTACGATCCAGGACACGGTGAGGCCGATCCGGAGCAGGCTGGGGATCAGCAGTACCAGGGCCGTGTTGTGCATGGGGAACCGGCTGTCGACGCTGATCGATCCGCCGGTGTTGATGCTGTACACGATTTCGAGTATTTCCGTGCTGTAAGCCACGAGGAACGCGGCGAGCAGCAGGGATGCCGCGCCGGCCAGCCGAAGCCGCAGCGCGAGGCCGAACACCCCGACGGCCTGCCGGAGGCTGGGCCGGTCGCGACCGTCATCGAGGTCGAGCAGGAGCCCGAGTAGCTCCTCACCACGGGCGGCCCGGTGTCCGGCGGGCAACAGCCGCAGCAGCCGGCGGTAGCGCCGTTCCAGCGGCCCCATCGGGTCCGAGGGGCTCATCCGGTCAGCCCGAGCCGAGGCGCCGACTGCTGGGCACGCCGGGCGAGACGGCGCTTCGCCGCGCGGGCCTGGGCGGTCATCCGCTGCGTCTCGGCCTCCACCGCAGCCGCACCCGCGTCCGTCAAGCGGTAGTAACGGCGCAGCCGGCCGTTCTCCACCTCGTCACGTTCAGACTCGACGAGTCCGCGCCCGGCGAGGCGCTCCAGCGCCGCGTAGAGCGTGCTCGCCCGGAGCTGGATCCGGTTCTCGGACATCGCGGCGACCTCCGTAACCAGCCCGTAGCCATGCCGGGGCTGATCGGCGAGCGCCGCGAGGATCAGGAACGACTGCTCACTCAATGACTCCATGCCCGGAGCATATACCATGTCGCGGTATATGCTCTGCCCTGGCGATGGAAAGGCTCCTCGAATCGTTCGACCGTGTGCCGGAACGCGCGTGGGTCCGGCTTCCCTGCCGGCCTCGTAGTGCTCCAGGTGGCCGGCGAAGAGGCGATCCGCTTCCGGGTGGTGACGGTGAGGCCGAGAAGGTCGCGTACGCGCTCTCGCCGCTGGTATCGGGAGCAGTGTCTGAGATGGTCGGCGGCATCGGCCGCTCGCCCGGAGTCACCGTCGAGGTTCCAAGATCACCCTCGCGCCTTCTTCGCGCGAGTCCTCCTCACCCCGATCACCACCCGGCAAGATCAAAGATTTGGCGGCGCGGGTCAGCTACACAAGCGCAGGGCCTCGGCCCCCGTGCGTTCGGCGAAACTGACGGTTCCTCACCGGGAACCCCAGGGTCCATCGGCCTTTGGCGGCGCGACCGGTTCCTTGGGTTCGATGGAACCGGTCGGGATGTCGGCGCGCTGGCCGGAATGTTACGTACAGCTTGGCCTACACACCGAAGGTGGGGACCGGCCAGCCGCCGTCATCGTCCGCATGGCGCATGTGGAGATCGACACGGGACAACGCGGTAACCGCGCGTGTAGGCGGCGATTCGAGAAGCGGCCACCTTCCATCCGCTCCTGTCGATGAGCGCGCGTGTTTCGTGCGTCGTCGTCATGATTATGGCGCTCGGAATTTCTGGTCGGTGGCCCGTTTGGATAGGGCTTTACGGATTGCGTGCGTGGCATTTCCCGGGAAGTGACTGATCAGGTGGTGGCTGCGGCGGTGGGTAGCCAGGGATGGCCGGTGGCGAGTTCGGTGAGGGCGTTGATGATGTTGCGGCCGTGCGCGGCGGCGGTGGCGAGGTAGGAGCGGATCAGCGTGAATTGCTGGGCTCCGTCGAGGGTGCGTAAGCAGCCGGATACTTTCTGCCGGATTTTGACCATGCGGATCTGCCGCTCGGCGGTGTTGTTGTCGAACGGGGACCGCAGATCGGTCGCGAAGCGCAGGTAGTCGTCGATCCGGTCGCGCATCCGCCGGGCCAGGGCAGTCAGTTTCCGGCCGGTCTTGCAGGTCTCGTGCTGGTGGTCCTTGACCGCGACCAGGGCGGCCTGGCGGAACAAGCCGGTCTGCTCCGCGAGGAGGTCCGCGTCGATCCCGGTCCGGCCCGCAGCGCGGGCGGTGTCAGCGGCGGTCTTGAGTGCCAGCAGCGCGTCTGTCGCTTGTCCGGGCCACACCGCCTCGGGTGCCAGTTCGCCGGCGGCGGCAAGCTCGCGCAACAGATGCGCACAGCACAACTGGTGTCCACCCGGGGTGTAGGTGTCGTACGGGGCCCACGCGTCGTGCACGGCGATCCCGGTCATGCAGCCCATGATCTGCCCGGCGTCGATCCCGGCCCGGCCACGCTTCGGATGGACCCATACCAGGGTGTATTTGCCGGTGGTAGCCACGTGCACCCAGTGCAGCCGCCCCGCGACCCGCAACCCGGACTCGTCGACATGGACCACGCTCGCGCTGCTGAGCGCGTCACGGACCTGATCGACAAACTCCGAATCAGCCAGGACGTCGCTGGCACGAGCGTGCGCGGCAGCGACCGCGCCGGCCGACATCGCCACCCCGAACAGATCCGCCATCGCCTGCGCGGTCCGCGCCTGCGCCCCGAACAACGCCTGCTGCAAATACACTGCGGCAGCCTGGGCCCGGGGCCCGTACTGCACCGGGGCATCGACCCCGTCCGGCGCCCGGCCCGCGGTGACCTGCCCGCACCCGCACCGGCGCGACACGATCCGATGCTCGCTCACCCGCACCCCGATATCGGGCAGCTCGAACACCTGCCGCACCACCGTCGCGGCCAGCGGGGCACCACTCAGGTCATCACCGCACCGGCCGCAGCCGGCCGGTTCATGCGTGATGCGCTCGTGCGGGTCGGTGACCTGCCGCAGCGTGCGGCCCTCATGGCCGGGCTGCCCGCCCGGGCGGCGACCCGACCGCTGCCGCAACGACCTCGGCACCGGCTTCCCCAGGCCGTCCGACGACGGCGGCTTCGACGAGTTCGACGAGTCCTGCCCGAGCCGGGCCCGCAGATCTGCGTTCTCCGCCCGCAACACCGCGTTCTCTTGCCGCAGCCCGCCGTTCTCACGCTCAAGCGCACCGATCCGAGCCTCCAACCGGGCAAGCCGCTCAAGCAGCTCCACGATGGACGGCGATCCGGACACCCGATCATGATCCAGCACAAACCACGCAGGTCAAGTCAACCCGCCGACCAACACCTGATCAGTCACCCCGGGAACAGCTCTGGAGTGCTTGCCGGTATTTCTTCGTGGTGCCGTGTCGGCGGGCCGGCGCGGATTCTCGCTGGTGTGTCGGCGCTGTGCCGACGGGCCGGTGGGATGGCGCTGAGCGGTGGGTGCGGGCCGGTGCTGCGTGGCGGCGCCGGGTTGGTCGGTGCCATGCGTCGGGTGCGGGCGTGGTCGTCCGGGCCGGTATCGGTCGCGGGGTTGCCCGGGCCGCGCGGGCGCTTCGCCCGGTGGCGGTGCTTTGCCCGGTGGCGGCGCCGAGGCCCTGTCTTTGGCCGGCAGTGCGGAGGCCGTGGCTGGGGCTTCAGTCGGCCGCGCTGTGGCCGTGGTCATGGCCGGTGGTGGTGTGGAGGCCCTGGCTGGGGCTTCAGTCGGCCGCGCTGTGGCCGTGGTCATGGCCGGTGGTGGTGTGGAGGCCCTGGCTGGGGCTTCAGTCGGCCGCGCCGTGGCCGTGGCCATGGCCGGTGGTGGTGCCGAGGTCGTGGCTGGGGCCACGGGCGGTCGCGTCGCGGCCGTGGCTGGCAACCGTGCCGAGGTCGTGGTCGTGGCTGGCGGCCGTGCCGTGGCCGTGCGCGGTGCCGGGGTTGCGGCTTGGCTATGCCGGGTCGTGCGCGGTGCCGAGGCCGTGTCCGTGCGTAGCGCCGAGGCCGTGGCGGTGGCCTGGGCCGGTGGCGTGGCCAGGGCCGGTTCGTTCACTGAGCCTTCCCGGCCGTCGGCGGCCACACTTCCTGGCGGGGTGCTCGCGCGTATTCGGCGGAGCTTCTCGGCGTGTCGCTGGGCGAGCCCCCACGCGCGATGCCGGGCATGCTCCTGACGGAACTCCTCATTCGCCGCGGAATAACGACGCGACCTGGTCCGGTCACGCATGGCAGCCAATTCAGACTTGCTAAACAATTGCAGCTGCCCCATGTATTCATTTTCCCAGAATCCAGCCGGACTCGCTGCCCCGCACGGCTGGCCATAATGTCAAATGGTGCACGCACACGCCGCGATCCGCGCGCAACCATCGAACGTACGGTGAGCGGACCGTAGTCGGTACGGGCCGGTGATCCCTGCGGCGATGGCAGCCACGGACGGCAGGCGTTGATCTCGGCCCCATGTGGATCCGGCTTTGCTACGGCGGGGGCCGCCGATCTCCGCAGTCAGCGTGTACCTGGCTGTGTACGTGGACCTGTACGCCCATACGGGCATGCTGCTCGGTTGTTGTCTGCAGGATGTGCTTGGCTGCGTCGGCGTAGCGGATGGCGGTCTTGTCGTCGAGGCCGAACACGTTGGCCAGGTGCCCGCGGCCGCCCGGCTTGCCAGGCCATCGCCTGGTCCACGTCACCGACGAGCTGCAGGACTCGAGCAGCGCCCCGGCCGGCGCCTCCTCGACGATCCGGCCCAGGGTCGCGTACGCGCTCTCGCCGCTGGTATCGGGAGCAGTGTCTGGCGGAGATGTGCGCCCAACACTGATCAGTCTCCGGACCGGTGCCCCCGAGCGTCGTGTCCGCTCATCACCGCCAGTCGGGCCTGGTTCCGCCCTGGGATCAGAACTTCATGGGCTGCCAGGACGGACCGGCGTACGGTGGCGGGCCCTCCCGGCACGCCTTGATGCTGTGCCATCTCGCGGGCCATCGTGCGGCCGGCCCGGTGAGCACGGCCCGCACCTCGGCGGCGCTCTCGTCGGGCCGCTCCTCGTCCCAGGGCGCGCTCACGAAGATCTGGTACTCGTCCGGCTCCTCGAGCCACACCTCGAGCTTGCCGGAGCGGTCGGCGTGGACCCTGACACCCTCGATCCGTGGCGGCAGGGCAAGGCCGGTGAGGATGAGCCGTCCGGCCCGGCGCTCCGCCGTCTCCCAGCCGTGCTCGGCCCCGACGCGGGCCACCTCGGCGTCGTAGGCCGCAGCGTCGAACAGCGTCGTGTGCCGCCTATCCTCCTATCGCGCTCCTCGCCGGCCCCACTCCCAGCGCACGGCGTCACCCTCGCGGCGGATGCGCGCCTCGACGGCGTCGCAATCCGGGCCGCAGCTCGGGCAGCACGCAATCGTCGCGGTCGTGGGCTCGCCGGTCGCCACGAAGCGGTTCACCGGCACCAGTGCGTGCCACGGATCGGGGCCGTCGTTGCCGTCGGCGCGGCTGACGTCGTCGCCGTCGATACGCACAATCACCCTCAGGCGCTCAACAGACAACGACAGCAACGACGTCATGCCCACCAATCTACGGCCGGCGACCGCATCGGCACGTCCACACGGGCCCAACCCGCGCCGGCGACCGAGCCGCTGAGTGCGTCAACCCATGATCAGGAATGAGTGAGTGCCTTCGCAATCTGGATGATCTGACTTGTCGAAGGCCTTGATCGCCCGCCATGAAGGGGCGCCCCCGCCCCTGTCCTGGGCCGTTTCCACGCCCGACAACCCGGCCATGGACGCGTTGCGGACCGCGGCGGTCGTAGCGGGAGACACTCGGCCGGCAAGGCCGCCTTCACGCGCCCACTGGCGGATGGCGTGACCGGCATCTCGTTGTGCGGCACGGAGCAGCACCGGCACCGGTCGCGCAACGTGTTCGCCTACGGCTGCCGCCGGCGTCCGGATGTCGCGGATGCACCCCCACGTGCTGCGACACGCGTTCGTGACGACCGTGCTCGACGCCGGCGTGAGCCTGCGCGACGTGCGGATCGCCGCCCGCCACGCCGACCCCCGCACCACCATGCGCTACGACCACGCCCGCAAGAACGTCGACCGCCATGCTGGCTACATCCTCGCCGCCGACATGGCCTCCGGCACATAGCGGGGACCGCCGCGCGATTTTGCCGATGACATCGCGTTGATCTTGTTGGTCGTCTTTGCGCGACACGCCTGCTCACCGGTCCGGATCAACGTGCCGGTGAGCAGGCGTGAGACGTTCTGGGAGCCGGAAGTGCGGCGATGCGCGGAGCGGTCGGAGACTGTTCGCCCGGTCATGGCTGGTGTTGGCCGGAGGATTTGAGTCCGCCGTGCGCATGGTCGGGAATGCGTGGCTCCTGCGGGTTGGCCTACCGTGTGTGGCGCGTTGCCCAGTCGAGGGCGTGGTCGGCGACCTGTTCCCAGCCGGGCTCGGCGCAGGTCCAATGGGAGCGGCCGGGGAACTCGTAGTACTCGGTGACCGTGCCGGGCGCCTTGTAGTGGTGGGCGTTGGACTTGTTCACCGACGGCGGCATGATGTGGTCGGCGCCGCCGGCGATGAACAGCAGCGGCGCCCGCTGCTCGTTGTGGAAGTTCACCCACGTCTCCTGCTTGCCGGGGGTGAAGTTGGCCAGCAGGCCGTAGGTCCAGACCCAGCTACCGGGGGCCGGGATCGCGTAGCGCTCGTAGGCGGCCATCGCGTCCTGCTCGGACAGCGTGTTGGTGAAGGCGTAGTGGAACTGGGCCGGGGTGAACCCGGCCGCCTGGTGCCGCTTCGCCGGGTTGTTGAGGATCGGGAACAGCGACTTGATCTGCGAGGGCGGGGTGACCCGGATGCCCTCCGGCGGTGCCGAGTCGATGACCACGCCGGCGGCGCCGTGGCCGCGGTCGAGCAGCAGCTGGGTGAGCGTGCCGCCGAACGAGTGGCCCATGATGATCGGCTTCTCGGGCAGCGCCGTGATGATCTTCTCCAGGTACGCGACGGTCTCGGGCACGGTGACCGTGGCGATCGGGCTGGGGTCGGCGCGCAGCGCCTCCACCTCGACCTCGAAGCCGGGGTAGGCGGGCGTCAGGACGGTGTGCCCCTTCGCCTCGTAGTAGGGCACCCAGTGCTCCCAGCTGCGCGGGGTCACCCACAGGCCGTGGACCAGAACGATGGTGCTCATCCGTCGTACTCCTCGAGGAACGCGAGCAGGTCGTGGCCGAGCTGCTCCTTGTGGGTGTCGGTGATGCCGTGCGGCGCGCCCGGGTAGACGATCAGCCGAGCGTCCTTGATCAGCGCGGAGGAGGCCATGCCGCCGACCTCGAACGGCACGACCTGGTCGTCGTCGCCGTGGATGACCAGCGTCGGCACGTCGATCTTGGCCAGGTCGGGCCGGAAGTCGGTGGCCGAGAAGGCCGCGATGCACTCGTAGGCGTTGCGGTGCCCGGCCGCCATCGACTGCAGCCAGAACGCGTCGCGGATGCCCTGGGAGACGTGCGCGCCCGTCCGGTTGTGGCCGAAGAACGGGCCGTCGGCGAGGTCCTTGTACGTCTGCGACCGGTCGGCCGCCGACCCGGCCCGGATCGCGTCGAACGCCGCGATCGGCACCCCGCCGGGGTTGTCCGGGGTCTGCAGCATGAACGGCGGGACCGCGGAGACCAGCGCGGCCTGGGCGACGCGGCCGGTGCCGTGCCGGCCGATGTACCGGGCGACCTCGCCGCCGCCGGTGGAGAACCCGACCAGGGTCGCCTCGCGCAGGTCGAGGGCCTCGACGACCGCGGCCAGATCGTCGGCGTAGGTGTCCATCTCGTTGCCGTGCCAGGTCTGCGTGGATCGCCCGTGGCCGCGCCGGTCGTGGGCGATGACCCGGTAGCCGTTGGCCGCCAGGAACAGCGCCTGCGCCTCCCAGCTGTCGGAGTTCAGCGGCCAGCCGTGCGAGAGCACGACCGGGCGGCCGGCGCCCCAGTCCTTGTAGAAGATGGAGGCGCCGTCGGTGGTGGTGACGTACATGATGCTGGCCCCTTTCAGCGAGCCGCGGACGTGATGACGGCGGCGGTGACGCGCGGCTGCGAGATCATCGCGACGTGCGAGGCGTTGACCTCGGTGGTGCGGGCGCCGGCGCGCTGCGCCATGAACCGCTGCGCAGCGGGCGGGATGAGGTGGTCGTTGCGGGCCACGAGGTACCAGCTGGGAATGCTCTTCCAGGCCGGCGCGCCGGAGGGCTCCTGCAGCGTGCGCACATCGCCGGGGCGCTGGGTGACCGCCATGACGTCGGTGGTCGCCTTCGGCAGGTCGCCGGCGAACACGTCGCGGAACACGGCCGGCTTGACGTAGCCGTCGACGCCCTCGCCGTACGGCCGGAAGTCCAGCGCCTCCGGGCCGAGCCTGCTGCCGGGGAACTGTAGCTGCAGGCCCTGCAGCGTGTCGCCCTGGTCGGGAGCGAACGCGGCGACGTAGACGAGGGCCTTGACGTTCGGGTTGCCCAGCGCGGCGTTGGTGATGACCATCCCGCCGTACGAGTGCGCGGCCAGCACGATCGGGCCGGTGAGCGTGGCCAGGATGCTGGCCAGGTAGGCGGAGTCGGCGGAGACGCTGCGCAGCGGGTTGGCCGGCGCGAGGACCTGGTAGCCGTCGCACTGCAGGATGCGGGCGACGTCCTTCCATCCGGAGGCGTCGGCGAACGCGCCGTGCACCAGCACGACGGTGGGCTTGTTCTGGCCGGGCCGGCCCTGCGCGGACGCCGCAGGCGCCCCGAGGAGGGTGCCCGCGGCGACCGCGGCGGAGCCGGCGATCAGCGCTCGGCGGGTGGTCGGCATGTCTGGTTCCCTTTCATCAGTGAGGAGCGGTGTGCCACCACGCTGTGGGATCCCGGGCCGGCCGGGCATCGGTAGGTTTACTGTCGCTGATTACGGCGACTGCGCCGGGCGCAGCGGCAGCCAGTGGAGGCGTTCGCCGAGCCCGTCCGGGGCGGCGGCGAAGGCCCGCTCGACCGCCTCGCGGCCCTGGCTGAAGTGCGTCCAGCCCTCGTAGTGCACGGGGATGATCGTGCGCGGCTGGACCAGCGTGCACAGTTGGACCGCCTCGGCGGCGGTCAGGCTGTAGTGCAGCCGGCCCGTGATCGGGAACCGGACGGCGCCGAGGTGCAGCAGCACGGTGTCGACGGTCAGGCGGCGCGGCACCTCGCGTACCCCGGGGAACAGCACGGTGTCGCCGGTGATCCACAGGACGCCGTGCTCCTGGCCGCCCCACTGCAGCGCGAACCCGATGACCGGGCCGGCGATCGGGCGGCTCAGCGGCGGGCCGTGCCGGCAGGGCGTCGCGGTGACGGTGATCCGCCGCCGCTCGGGGCCGTCGAGCACGGTGTCGTCCCAGGGCCGCAGGCCTCGGGCGGTGCCGCCGAGGCGGCGGGCCCCGGCTCGGGTGGTGACCACGACCGGCGCGCCGGCGAGCAGCGCCCGGCCGCGGTCGTCGAGGTTGTCGGCGTGGTGCTCGTGGGACAGCAGGACGGCGTCGATGGGCCCGACCTCGTTCGGGTCGAGGGCGGGGCCGGTCTGCTTGCGGGAGCTCGTGCCCCAGCCGAACGAGTAGCGGCGCCCGGGCGGGTCGAACGTGGGGTCGGTGAGGATGCGCCAGCCGGCGACCTCGATGAGGGCCGTCGGGCCCCCGATGTGCGTGACTCGTACGTCCTTCAACGGTGTCGTCCTCACCTGTGTGTCGGGCCCGCTGCGGTGCGCGGTCGGCTGCACCCGACACTGCACGCCGGCCAGGTGGCGCGCATCCGTAGGTTGACTGTGTCAGCCGGTGCCGTGCTGCAGCGCGTCGAGCGCCCCACGTAGCTGCGCGCGGCCGGTGATGCCGAGCTTCGGGAAGATGCGGTACAGGTGCGAGCTGACGGTGCGGTGCGACACGAACAGCCGCTGGCCGATCTCCCGGTTGCTCAGCCCCGCCGCGGCCAGCATCGCGGTCTGCAGTTCCTGGGCGGTGAGTTGTTCCCCGGACGGTACGGCGCGGCCGGTGCTCTCCTCGCCGGCGGCGCGCAGCTCCTCTCGGGCGAGACGGCCCCAGGCGGCGGCGCCGAGCGCGTCGAAGCCGTCCCGGGCCGCGCGCAGCGGCGCCCGGGACTCCAGGATGCGCTTGCCCCGGCGCAGCCATGCCCCGTACGCCAACTGCAGCCGGGCGCGGTGGACCGGCCATTCGCTGAGGTCCATGGCCAGCGCGTCGCGGAACGCGTCGCCGGCCTCCCGCTCCGGGGCGAGCACCGCGGCGGCGTAGGCGAGGCAGTGCAGCAGCGCCGGTGACGGGAACCGGGCCGCCCGCTCCCGGGCCCGGGCCATGATGTCCTGTACCTCGTGCTGCCGCCCCGAGCGCACGGCGGCGTCGGCGAGGTCAGGCAGGGCCCAGCCGGACATGTCGAGGTGGTAGGTCCCATCGGCGGGGTCGAAGACCCGGACGAGGATGTCGAGGGCCTCGTCGTGGCGGCCGGCGGCGTTCGCGGCGACCCCGCGGGCGTGCTGCGCGGCCTCGGCTGCGAAGCGCACCCCGACGACGAGCGGGCTGGCCAGAACGTCGGCGGCGAGGCGGAACGCGGCCTCGTGGTGGCCGCACATCGCCTCGTGCAACGCCTGGCTGGCCCGGGCCGCGACGACCCAGAAGTGGTCGCCGGTCTCCTCGGCGAGAGCCTCGGCCTCCTCCAGGTCGGCCCGCACCGCAGGCCACCGTCCCAGCCAGAGCCGGACGAAGCCGGTGGACGACAGGGTGCGGGCCAGCAGCGCGGCCCGGCCCTGGGCGCGGTAGCCGGCCGCGGCGGTACCCATGAACGACGACGCGGTGACGAAGTCGCCGAGGATGAGCGCCGCGCCGCCGAGGAACCGCATGCCGTCGGTGTCGCTGCGGTCTGGTACCAGCGTGGGCAGCAGCCGCAGCACGCCGGCGCCGAGCACGTCGGACTGGGCGTAGGCAGCGATGGCCAGCGCCGCCGGCTCGTCGGCGGCGAAGCCGAGCTTGCCCAGCACCGCCGTGACCCGCCCGCCCACGTCCGAGGGCAGGCTGGCCCACCAGCAGCGCGACGCCGCCCGCCAGCACAGCATGGCCGCGAGCGCGGTGTCGCCGCCGGCGTGGACCTCCAGGGCCAGGTCGCACAGCAGGTCGATGCGCCTGGCGTCGCGCACGTCGCCGGGCTCGACGATGTCGCCGACCAGCGCCAGCCGGGCCCGGTCGGCGACGTCGCCCTGCGCCGGGTCGGCCTTCGCGAGCAGCCGCACGGCGACCCGCCGGTCGTGCAGCTGCGAGGCCAGCTCCGCGGCCCGCAGCAGCAGCGACGAACACCGGCCCGGGTCGCCGGTCAGCTCCGAGGCCCGGTCGAGCCCGGTGACGGCGACGCCGAGCGCACCCCGCTCCAGCGCCCGATCGGCGGCCGCCTCCAACTCGCCGCTGACCTCCTCGTCGGGCCCGAGCGTCGCGGCGCTGCGGTGCCAGGCGCGCCGGTCCGGGTCGTCGGGGAGCGCGTCGGCGAGTACCGAGTGGATCGTCAGCCGGGCGAAGTCGCTCACCGTGCGGTACACGGCCGAGCGGACGAGCGGATGGCGGAACCTCAGCCGGCGGGCCTGGATCTGCAGCAAGCCGGCGTCGATCGCCGGCTGGATCGCCTCCGCGGCCACCTGCTCTCCGGCCAGCGCGCGGGCGGCGGCCAGCAGCGCCGGCAACGGGCAGCCGGTGTCGGCGGAGAACGCGGCCACGACCGCCCGGGTCGGCGCGGGCAGCTGGGCGAACCGGTCCGCGAACGCCGTCTCCAGCCGCTCGCTGAGGGGCAGCAGCTCTGGCAGGTCCTCGGCGCCGCCGGACGTGACGAGGCGGGGCAGCTCGACGAGCGCGAGCGGGTTGCCGGCCGCCTCGGCCAGGATCCGCTCGCGCAGGCCGGGCGCCAGCCCGGGCGCGTGGTCGGCCAGCACCCGCCGGGCCGCGTCGTCGTCGAGCTCCTCGACGTGCAGCTGACCCAGGCCGGTGCCGGCGAGAACGCCGGTGTGCTGCGCCCGCACCGCCATCACCGCGGCGATCGGCTCCACCGTCAGCCGCCGGGCGACGAACACCAGAACGTCCAAGGTCTCCGGGTCCAGCCAGTGCGCGTCCTCGGCCAGGATGAGCAGCGGCGTGCTCGCCGCGCGGTCGCCGAGCAGCTCCAGCACCGCGAGCCCGACGGTGAACAGGTCCGGGCGGGTGTCCTCCTGCCCGAACGCGCCGCGCAGCGTGCGCTGCAGCCGCGGGGTCAGCGCACGCAGGTTGTCCAGCAGCGGCGCGAGGAGCTGGTGCAGGCCGGCGAACGGCAGCGCCGCCTCCGCCTCGGCGCCGTTGGTGGTGAGCACCACCATCCCGGCCTCGACCGCGGCCCGGCGGGCGGCCGCCAGCAGCATCGTCTTGCCGATGCCGGCGTGCCCGCGCACCACCAGCGCCGCGCCCTGGCCGGCGCGCGCGCCGGCCAGCAGGCGCTCGACGGCGGCCAGCTCGGCGTCCCGGCCGTGCATGATGTGCCGGCCGTCAGCCAACTCGATCATCGACGGTAACCCTCCCCTCGGCCGGTACCGTGAGTTTCGGGTCACGGTAAGAACGCCGGGTCGCCGATCGCGTCCTCAGGACTGCGTAGTCGTACCCCCGAGTGCGTAGTCGTCCCCGTGCGACTGCGTAGTGCGGCGGTAGTCTGCTGCCGTGCTGCTGGGACGGGACACGGAGCGGGCGTCGCTGGACGCGTTGATCGGGCACATTCGCGCCGGGATGAGCCAGGTCATCGTCCTGCGGGGCGAGGCCGGCATCGGCAAGACGGCGTTGCTGGACGCCGCCGTCGAGGCGGCGGCCGACGTGCAGGTGCTGCGGGTCGCCGGCGTCGAGGCCGAGGCCGAGTTCCCGTTCGCCGCGCTGCACCGGCTGCTCGTCGCGCACCTCAAGGACCTCGGCGGGCTGCCGGCCACCCAGCGCGACGCGCTGTCGGTGGCGTTCGGCCTGGCCGACGGGGCGACACCGGACCGGTTCCTGGTCAGCCTCGCGGTGCTGTCGCTCCTCGCCGGCGTCGCTGACCGTGGCCCAGTGCTGTGCTGCGTCGACGACACGCAGTGGCTGGACCGCGAGTCGCTCAATGTGCTCGCGTTCGTGGCCCGCCGCGTGCATGCCGAGGGCATCGGCCTGGTCTTCACCGTCCGCACGGGCACCGACGACGTGGCGGTCCTGGAGGGGCTGCCGGTGCTGAAGGTGGCGGGGCTGCGTGAGCAGGATGCGCTGGAGCTGCTGCGATCGGTCGTCAGCGGCTCCCTGGACCCGAAGGTGGCCGGCCAGATCGTCGCCGCGACCCGCGGCAACCCGCTCGCCATCACCGACCTGTCCTCATCGCTGACCGGCAACCAGCTCGCCGGGGCCCTGTTGCTGCCCGAACCGCTGCCGGTCGGCAACCGCCTCGAGGCACACTACCTGCAGCAGGTACGCCGCCTGCCCCAGCCGACCCAGCGCTGGCTGCTGGTCGCCGCAGCCGAACCGCAGGGCGAGATCGGCTACGTCACCGTCGCGGCCGCCGAGCTCGGCGTCGGGCCCGAGGCCGCCGACCCGGCCGAGCGGACCCGCCTGGTGTCCCTCGGCCCCGACGTGCGGTTC
This sequence comes from Dactylosporangium sp. CA-233914, assembly GCF_050942935.1. Lineage (NCBI taxonomy): Bacteria > Bacillati > Actinomycetota > Actinomycetes > Micromonosporales > Micromonosporaceae > Dactylosporangium > Dactylosporangium sp. CA-233914. The sequence goes on from NZ_CP192030.1 coordinate 4,960,989, forward strand.
CGCCACCCGCTGGTCCGCTCGGCCGTCTACGGCGGCGCGACCAGCTCCGAACGGCGCCAGACGCACCGCGCGCTCGCCGGCGCGACGACCCGCTCCACCGACGCCGACCGGCGGGCCTGGCACCGCGCGTCGGCGGCGCTGCAGCCCGACGAGGAGGTCGCGGCCGATCTGGTACTGGCGGCCGGCCGCGCCGCCAGCCGGGGCGGCTATGCCGCGCGGGCCACATTTCTGACCCGGGCCGCTGAGCTCACCCCCGACGAGCGCCCCCGTGCCGCGCGGCTGCTGGCCGCCGCCGACGCCGCCTTCACCGCCGGCGCGCCGACCCAGGCCCACGTGCTGCTCGACGCCATCGACCCGGGTCTGCTCGACGCCACCGACCAGGGCAACCGGCTCATGCTGCGGGCCCGCACCATCGTCGCCCTCGGCGGCGAGCGCGGCATGACGCAGGTCGCCGCGACCTGCCTCGCCGCGCACGAGGCCTTCCGCGCCGAGGACCCGGACCTGGCCCGCGACGCCCTCTTCCGCGCGGTCGACGCGGCGCTGCAGTCGGAGCACCTCACCGAAGGCACCGACCTGCGCCGGCTCGCCGAGACGGCCCTGCGCCGCGCCCGGCCCGGTGAGGAGGAGACACTCGCCGACGTACTGCTCGACGGCGTCGGCACGCTCGTCGTCGACGGCTTCGACGCCGCCGTGCCGACGGTGCGCCGCGGCCTGGTCCTGCTCGCCACCGGCGTGCTGAGCGACGTGGACCTGCTCACCCACTATGTCACCGGCGTCACCGCCGCCACCCGGATCTGGGACGACCAGCTGCGCGAGGCCATCCTGCGGCGGGCCGCGGACGTGGCCCGGCGCACCGGCGCCCTGCACATGCTCGAAACCGTGCTCTTCGCCTCGGCACTGCACGAGACCACGCTCGGCCGGCTCGATGCGGCCGACGAGTTGCTGCTGGAGGTCCACGAGCTGCGCAGCGCTGTCGCCAACACGTCGTACATGTGGGAGGTGTACCGCAGCCCGGAACAGGTCGGCTGGCGGGCGCCGGACGATGCCCGGGAGCGTCTCGACCGCGCCTACCACGCCTCGACCCGGCTCGGCATGGGCGCCAGCGCCAACCTCGCCCGCATCGGCCTCGTCACCCTCGAGCTCGGCCTGGGCAACTACGCCGCCGCCACCGTCGCGGCCGCCGAACTGACCGAGCACGACCATGCCGGCGCTTACACCCGGGTGCTGCCCGACCTCGTCGAGGCCGCCGCCCACGCGGACGACCTGCCGCTGGCCGGGCACGCGCTCGCGCTGCTCACCGAGCGGGCGACGGCCAGCGGTACCCCGTGGGCACTGAGCCTGCTCGACCGGTCCCGGGCGCTGCTCGCGCCGGCGGAGGACGCGGAGGCGCTGTACCGCCGAGCGCTCACGACCCTGCAGGGCACCGCCGCCATCGGCGACGTCGCCCGCACCCACCTCCTCTACGGCGAATGGCTGCGCAGGCAGCGGCGGCGCAAGGACGCCCGCGACGCACTGCGGATCGCCCTGAGCACCTTCGAGGACATCGGCGCGCCGGCCTTCGCCGAGCGAGCCCGCCAGGAACTGCTCGCCACCGGCGAGACCGCCCGCCAGCGCAGCGTCGGCACCACCAGCGACCTCACACCACAGGAGGCCACGATCGCCGCCCTGGCCCGCGACGGCCTCACCAACCCGGAGATCGCCGAACGCCTCTTCATCAGCACGAGCACCGTCGACTACCACCTGCGCAAGGTCTTCCGCAAACTCGGCGTCGAATCTCGGCGACAACTCGGACGCATCCTCTGACCGCGCGAGTGCGCACCTGGTCCTGCTGCTCGTGCTCCCCGCCATCTCGGCGGCCGGACGATACGCCTGAAACGAAAGCGTGCGGCGAAGAGGGATTCCAAGGCGTCGATGTTGCGGCTCGGCCGAGGTTCCGAGATATTCGACGGATGGATGACGGTGACCAGCTGGCGGCGTTGCTTGACGAACAGGCCGCGTTCTATCAAGCGGTTGCGGCCGAGTACGACGACCATGCGCTGCCATTTTCCGGCGGCGCCGAGCTGTCCCAGGCGCTGGATGCCTTCCGGCCGACCGGCAGTGTGCTGGAACTCGCCTGCGGTCCGGGTACGTGGACGACCCAGCTGCTGCGACACGCTACGGACGTCACGGCCGTGGACGCCTCTGCCGAGATGCTCGGCATCGCCTCGGCCCGGGTGGGCCAGGAACGGGTGCGATTCATCTTGGCCGATTTGTTCCGCTGGCGGCCGGACCGTCGCTATGACGTCGTGTTCTTCGGGTTCTGGCTGTCGCACGTTCCGACCGAACGCTTCGCGTCGTTCTGGTCACTGGTAGCCGACTGTTTGCAGCCGGATGGGCGAGTGTTCTTCGTTGACGACGGCTATCGTACGGACGAGGAACTCATCGAGGGCGAGCACTCCCCGGTCATTCAACGCCGGCTCACCGACGGGACGGCCTACCGGATCGTCAAGGTCCCGCATCAGCCCGCGGACCTCGAACAGCAGCTCGACCGGATCGGTTGGCGCATCAAGATCCAGCCAACCTCCGGACCGTTCTACTGGGGCAGCGGAAACCGCCCGACGCGCTGCTGAATCGGCCAATCAATTTACGGTTTACCATGTGCGAGTGCCCGGCGAGGACGTGTCGTGAGGCGGCGCGCGCCCTTCACGGCGCTGATCGCCGCGTACTTGGTGTCAGTGGCCGGCACCTCAATGTCGGCGATCGCCATCCCCTGGCTGGTGCTCACAACCACCGGCAGCGCAGCGCAGACCGGTGTCGTCGTGTTCGCCCAGCTGCTGCCCTACGTCGCCACACAATTGCTGGCCGCGCCGGTCGTCGATCGATTCGGGCTGCGCCGCTCGCTCGTGTGGGGCAACGCGGCGGCGGCCGTCGCGATCGCCCTGATCCCAGCCTGTTACGCCCTCCACGTCCTGACACCGCCGGTCCTCATCGGTCTGGCCGTGCTCGTCGGCCTGTGCCGCGGCACCGCGGACTGCGCCAACGGACCGCTGGTCCCGACGACCGCCGAGATCGGCGGGATCGCGATGGAACGGGCCGCCGGCCTCAATTCCGGCGCCAACCGCGCCGCGCTGCTGCTCGGCGCGCCGCTCGCGGGCGTGTTGGTGACGCTGCTCGGACCACCGGCGGTCGTGGCCGTCAACGCCGGCACCTTCGCGGTGGCCGCGATCATCGCGGCGATCTGGGTGCGGGTCCCCGAATCCTCCACAGTGGATGGTCTGGACGTGCGCCGTTACCTCCGCGACCTCGGCGAAGGACTACGGTTCGCCCGCGGCGACCGACTGCTGCTGGGCATCATCACCATGGTCGCCGTCACGAACCTGCTCGACCAAGGTCTCGCCGAGGTAATGGTACCCGTGTGGGCGCGCGACGAGGTCGGCTCGGCTACCGCGCTCGGGCTGATCGGCGCCGTCGGCGGCGGCGGGGCCGTTCTCGGCAGCCTGCTCGGCACCTGGCTGACACCGAAGCTGCCACGACGGACGACGTTCGCCGCGTCGTACGTGCTCAGCGGGGCTCCGCGGTTCGCCGTCCTCGCACTGTCCGACTCGTTGGCGCTGGTCCTGGCGGCCTGGTTCGTCGCCGAGGTGTTCAGTGGCACGCTGAACCCCGTCATCCACGCGGCCGCCTACGAGCGGATCCCGCCCGAGCTCCGGGCTCGGGTGCTCGGCGTGCTCCGCTCGACCGCCTGGCTCGGTCTGCCGTTCGGCGCGCTGGCCGGCGGATACCTTACGGAGGCGTGGGGTCTGCACACTGCGCTGTGGGTGTTCGGCGGCGCCTACCTCGTCACCACGCTGGCCCCGTACGTCTTTCCGGCCTGGCGTGAACTGGATCGCCACCCCGAGCCGGCGCCCGCCCCAACCCCGACGGCGCCGTGACCCCGGTCCGACGCCGTCATCGCGGGGATTCGTGCCGCATCGGAAGTCCCTTCCGGTCGTTCGCATTGCGGCATCCGGTTCGTCACGTGGCGGACCCGGCAGCTGTGCTGATGAGCCGTTCCGCGTGTTCGGTCGCGTGGAGCAGCCGGTCCAGGAGGAGAGGCAGGACAGTGCCGATGCCGAGCCCGGCCCGGCGCACGATGTCGGCGAGGCCGTCGATGCTGCTGCCGGTGAGCGGGATCAAGTGAGCGGCCGCCAGGATGTCGCGGGCGATGTAGGCGTCGGCGGTGTCCTGGGCGATGCGCTGCACCTGCGTGACGAGCGGTACTGCGCCAGCGTGGCCGGCGGCGTAGGCGGTGACGGTCAGCGCGAGGCGGGCCTGAAACACCGGGTCGGCCGCGTCGGGTGCGACAGCGTGGTAGGCGGCGATCATCGCCGAGACAGCCGCGTCGGTGTCCTGCTGGAGGCGGATGCTGCAGACGGCGGTGAGGCAGGCGGCGATCGCACGTTCCCACGGGGTGGGGGTGTCGGTGGCGTGCAGCATAGCGAGCGCCGTCTGGGGGTGGGCGGCGATGATCGCGACCTGCCGGCCGTCGAAAAGCCGGGTCCCGACACCGTGGTGCTGTTCGGCGTGTTGCGCTGCCTCGTCCCAGCGGCCGGCGCGGGCCAGGGCGCGGGTGCCGTCGGCGAGCAGGATCGTCCAGAGCCATTGCTTGAGTTCGGCATGGTCGGCGTCGTTGACGAGGTGAGCGCCGTCGAAGCGGACGTCGTCGACGACGGTGGAGGTGCGGGCCTGGACGGCCTGGAAAAGGCCGTGCAGCAGCTGGTATGCGGCGGTGCCGTCGCCGGCGCGGATGCGGAGCCGCGCGAGGTTGATCAAGGGTTGGAGGGTGAGTTTGGCGTGGGCGATGCCGACCGGTGTGGCGGTGTGGATCGCGGCGTGCTGGCGGAGACAGAGGTCGCGGGCGAGGTCGGGCATGCCGCAGTCGCTGGCGATCAGCGCGGCGAAGTTGTGTGCTTCGGCGGCGCGCAGCAGGGTGTCCGTGGCCGGCTGCTGGGCCTGCCGTAGAACATTCTCGACGTGGGCGATGCGCGCCTGCAGGGGGCGGCAGGTGGGCCGGGTGCGCGGCAGCAGCGGGAAGTGCAGCTTGAGGAGTTCGTCGATCGTGCTGAGCGACACGAATGGCGGGACGAGCGTGGGCATCGATGTCTCCTCCTCGCCGGCCGTCAGGTCCCGGTGGGCTGGCGGCCGGCGTATCAGCGGTGGGTCACCAGGTGATGCTGAACTGCGTGTGCGTGCGGGCGAACCGGCCGGGCCTGCGGTCGGTTGGGGTTGTCGGGGTGGTGCGCCGGGCGGTGACGGTTGGCTGGGCTGGCCGGTCCTGGGCCCATTGGTGGAGCAGGCCGGTGAGGACGTCGGTGAGGGTGCTGGCGTCGGGGCCGTGGGCGGTGACGCCGAGTTCGTCGCGGGTGTCGGTGATCGGGTGGGCGGTGAGGTAGGCGATGGTGCCGCCGTGGTAGAGGCTGGCGCCGGCCCAGCGTCGGGCCGGGTCGGCCAGGCCGAGACGGCGGGCGTCGGCGGTGACGGAGAGCCGGCCGAACGGCTGGTCGGTGTGGGTGAGCAGCCACAGGTCGAGGTGCTGGGCGGGGTCGTGGTCGTCGACGTAGATGCCAGTGCGGTTGTGGTGGGCGGGGTGCTCGAGCGTGCGGGCGAGGGCCGCGTCGCTGGGCTGGTCGGCAGTGTCGTAGCGCAGGACGACGCCGTCGGTGAGCTGGACGTAGCGGTTCTGCGTGGTGGTGGCGCCGCGCATCGGGACGAACCCGCAGACTTCCGCCTCGGTACTGGTGAGGTGGCCGTCGCTGCCGAGGGCGAAGCCGAGGGAGCGGGTGAGGCCGCTGCCGTGCAGCCGGACCGGGGCGACGAGCCGGCCACCGGGTGCGAGCTGGTCCCACCAGGCTTCGGTGATGTCGAATGCTTCGGCGGTGACGATGATCCGCTCGTAGGGGGCCCCGGCGGGGTGGCCGAGGGTGCCGTCGCCGCAGATGACGGTGACGTGTGGGTAGCCGGCGCGGTCGAGGGCGGCTCGGGCGCCGGCGGCGAGGTCGTCGTCGAGTTCGATGGTCACGACGGTGCCGGCCGGGCCGGTGATGTCGGCGAGCAGGGCGGCGTTGATGCCGGTCGCGGCGCCGATCTCCAGGACGCGTTGCCCGGGCTGGGCCTCGAGCTGTTCGAGCATCGCGGCGACGAGGTTCGGTTTGGACGCCGAGGAGATCGACGCGCCGTCGCTGTCGCGTTTGGTGACGACGGGCTGGGTGCCGTACGCGGTGGGCAGCGGCACGCCGGGCAGGAACAGGTGGCGTGGCACGGTGCGGAACGCGCGCTCGACGGCAGGGGTGCGGAAGGTGCCGCGGTCGCGGATGTGGTCGGCGAGGGCGTCGCGGAGCTGCTGGTCGTCGGTGGCGGTGTCGGTGGTCACCGGGGCGACTGTAGTGCCGGGCCGCGCGGGGGTGGGCTGGTCGGTGGCGGGTTCATGCTGGAAGACGACGCGGCTGGCGGCGACGGCGAGGGTGTGCTGGTCGGCGGCGGCGATGCCGTGCCGGTTGTACAGGAACAGGATGTGGTCGGCGAGGATGGCGCGCAGGCCGCGGGTCAGCCGGCCGCGGGCGGCGAGGTCGCCGAGGCCGGCGCCGGCCTGCTCGAAGGCAGCCGGCCAGCTGGGTGTCGTGTGCAGCGGGCTGGCGTCGGTGTCGGCGGTGGCCAGCAGCAGCCGCCGGACCGCGGCCAGCTGCGCCGGGGTGAGGTCGGGCGGGGCGGCTGTGGTGGTGCGGTGGGCGGCGACGCGCTGCCAGATGTCGCCGTGTTCGTACCAGTCCTGCCGGGCGCCGGTCATGAGCCGGGCCGCGAGGATGAGCCCGAGCTCCCGGCGCCGCTCGGGCCCGGTGCTGAGGTGCTGCAGCAGGTGGCGGCTGTCGGCGTGGAACAGCGCGTGCGCGATCGTCATGGCGGGGTCGCCGCCGAACCGGTGCGTTTCGGGCTCATAGATCGGTTCGGCCCAGTCGCGCAGCCCGCCGCCGGCTGCGGCGGCGGTGAGCTCCTTGAGCAATTGGTCGATGTGCTGGTGGGGGTCGGCGTCGTGGCCTGGTTGCAGCCGGAACCGCCAGGTGGGGCCTTTGCGGGTGAACCACCAGCTGGACAGGGTGCCGTCGTCGCCGGCGCTGATGAGCAGCGGGCCGAGGTGTTCGGTGGCGGCGCGTTCGGCGGCCTGCCAGCTGTCGAAGGTGAGGTTGAGTTGACGCCAGCCGCCGGCGGAGGGATCGGGCACAGGTTCGGCCTTTCGTGTCGTTGGGTCAGGTGATGAGCAGACAGGTGGGCCAGGCGGTGGCCGTTGCCGCGGTGAGGGTGTGCAGGGTGAGCGCGACACCGGCGTCGCCGTCGATGAGCCCGGCCCGGCCCGGTGTCGGCATGTGTTCGGCCAGTGCGGTCAGGTGCCGCAGCAGCGGTGGCAGGCTGGCGGTGATCTCGTCGGTGGCGGCGTCGGTGGCGGCGTACCAGGCGGTGAGGGTGAGGCCGGCCCAGCCGTGGCACAGCCGGGCATCCACGACAGCCGCGAGCTGGGCGGGGTCGTACAGGCATTGGGCGAGGGCCAGTTCGGCGGCGCGCTGGCGGGTGGTGTCGCCGAGCGCGATCGCGGCGAGCTGCTGCGCGCGGGCGATGCCCGGGGTGCCGTAGCACCAGGACGGCCGGGCCGGCCCATGCGCCCGGGGGCTGCCGCGGTGCTCTTCGGCTATGCCGATGCGTTCGGGCCACCACGCTCCGACGGGGGCGTCCTGCTGCCAGCAGTCCATGAAGCGGCAGATCCGGTCGATGGCCTCGGCGTGGCCGGGGATGGTGATGCCGCGGCGCATCGCCAGGGCGAGCAGGGCGAGGGGGCCGCTGATGCCGTGGGCGATGCCGAGGTCGACGTGCCCGCCCGGGTAGCGGGCAGCGGTTTCGCCGGACGGGACCGCGCCGCACCACCAGCCCGGCGCAGCGGCCCCGAGGCCGTCTGCGGCCGGGACCGGGTCGGTGAGTCGCACCAGGTAGGCGAGGACGGCACGGGTGAGGTCGCCGTGCGGGGCGTGGTGCAGCAGGTAGGCGCCGAGCCCGGTCAGCCCGCGGACGAGATCGAACTCGGCCAGTACCGGCCGGGCGGCGGCTGCGATGCGGGCCTCGGCGGCGTCCAGCCGGGTACGGGTCAGGTGGGCGATGGCGGTGTCGAGCTGCTGCAGGGTCTGCGGGCACCGGCCCGGTGCCGCGGTGGTGATGGCGAAGGCGATCGCGGGGGCGCCGAACCACAGCCCGGCGGTGGAGGCGACGCTGACGTCTTCGCGGGTGGCCTCGGTCAGCCATGCCTGCACCCGGCTGGTGCTGTCGTAACCGGCCTGCGCGCGGACGCCGTGCAGGATGGCGCAGCCCGCGGCGCCGCGGTACAGCGATTGGCCGTGCCAGCGCCGGCCGCCCAGCTCGGCGTCTTGGTCGTTGTCGGCTGTTGGGTCGGCGAGCGCTTCGGTGAGGCGGGTGCATGCCGCTGCCGCGGTGGCCCTGGTCGGCTCGTCGATGAACGGCGGGCTCACGCCGGCTCCCTGGTGCGGGCGGTGATGCCGAGGGCGGCGGCGCGGGCCAGACGGTGGGTGTGTGCTTCCGGGCCGGGGGCGAGGCCGTGAACGCGGACGTGGTGCAGGTGCAGCAGGGCCGTGAGCACCGATGCGGGTGAAAGGTGCGTCGTGTCGTCGAGGCAGGCGGTGTACGCCGTGGCGGCCTCGCGGCGGGATTTCCAGGCCGCCAGGATTGCGGCGCCGCCGGGCAGCGCGGCGATGGCCGAATCACTAGCTTCCGGGTCGGTGAGGTGGCGCGTGTGCCGCAGGGCGACGCGATCCTGCGGACGGGACGTGGCCGCGAGCTCTGGGTGCTCGATCAGCCAGCGCAGCCCTTCGTCACGGTCGCCGAGCACGGCGGCGGCGAGGTCGACGAGGCTGGCAGCGGTCAACGCCTGGCGCTGCGGGGGATCGAGGTCGGCGCCGGCGTTGAGTTGGGCAACCGCCGCGGCGGAATCGGCGGCGAAGAATGCCTCCGCTGCGGTCATGGCCGGGCCGTGGCCGTATCGGCCGGTTTCCGGCCGGTAGGTGGTGAGGCTGAGGCCGCTGATGAGTCGTTGTCGGTGCAGGTCGGCTGCCCATGCGCCGACGCGGTTGGCGGTCTGGCCGTAGTCGTCGCCGTGCAGGCGGAGCCGCAGGTGCGGTGCCGGGTCGTGGTAGCGGATGAACCACCACATCGGTGGTGTCTCCCAGGCGGCGAGCAGCTGCGGCAGCTGGTCGGTCAGGATCGTGTCGAGCAGGTCCGGCGGGCCGTAGAGGTTCGCGGTGAGGACCGGTCCGCCCGGCAGTACGGTTTCGGCCGGGTCGTGCGGGCGCAGTGGGCCGCGACCACGCAGCACCGCCGGTGGCGTCGCCGGCGGGGTGTCCGCGATGAGGGGGACCAGGACCTCGTGTGCACGGCCGCCGAGCCAACCGTATTCCTGCGGCGCCGCTGCCTCGGCGAGCACGATTGACCCGGCGGCGTGGTCGAGATGGGCGCGGAGCAGCGCACGGCTCATCGGGTCGTCCAGGTGCAGCCGCAGCCGCTGGTCGCCGGTCCCGACCATGATCCAGGAGGGCAGACGCAGCCGCTCGCGGAGCACGTCCAGGCCGGCATTCCAGACCGCGCTGGTTGCGGCCGGGCCCGGCAGGCCGGCTGGGCCGATGCGCCACCGGGTCGGGGACAGGATGGCCCGGCCGTAGCGCAGCCGCGGCCGGAACGGCAGGCCGTCGGCCGCGCCCCAGTTGATCAGCGACACGGGCGTGCTCGCGGCTCGGGACAGTTCGGCCAGCAGCCGGACCAGGGGTGGCATGGCGCGCCGGGCGGCAGCGTTGGCCAGGACTGGCTCGATCACCTGCCGCCGCGTCAACGACAGCAGGTAGAGCCGGTCGAGGTCGGCAGTGACGGCTAGGTCATGCACATCGAGGAGGCCGGGGCCGGGATGGTGCTCGCCGACCGGCAGCAGGTCGGGCAGCAGCTGCGGGGCTCGGAGGACGTTGCCGGTCCGCGCATCGAGCGCGGGGAACAATAGCTGCACCGGTACGGCGTCGCGGACCGCGACTGGTAGCCGCGCAGTGTGCGCTGCGGCCTCGCGGAGATCGTCATGGATGATGTCGAGGAATCGGCCGCTGGTGGCCATGCCCGTCTGCCCGATGCCGGTGACCGCGATCGTAAAGGTGTCTGCGCCGATGGCCGCCATGGACGCGGCCCGCACGTCGAAGCACAGGTCGAGGTGCGGCACGGGTCGAGGCTGCATCGCCTCGTCGCTGGCGAGGGCGTCGAGTGTCGTGTCGTCGAGGACGACTTCGGCGGCGCCGTCGAGCGTGGCCTGCTGCGCCAGCCGCAGGAGCAGCTCGCCACGGGCTGACAGCCCGGCGCGCGTGGGGGATGCGGCGGGTCGGGTGAAGTGGTCGGGGAAGCCGAGCCCGGCGACCGGGTCGATCAGGTCCAGGAGCGGCACCACAGCACCGAGGCTGTAGCGGTCCAGGAACCGCTGTCGGTAGACGCGCCAGTCGGGGTCGCCGTGCGGGTTCGGGGCCAGCCGCAGCAGTGCACCGGCCGCCGCCGCGGCCTCGGCCGCGACCCGCCGTGGCAGGGTCACCGCCGATCCGAGTCGGACGTCGACCATCAGCGGCTGCGGGGTGTCGGCCACGCGTCGCAGCCGCTCTGCCGCCGCGGACCGGCTCGCGCCGTCCAGCCAGTCGGCCCGCTGCGCCGCGCCCAGCCGGGCGTGGGCCTGGCGCAACGTCCGCACGAGCGGCGTGACGTCGGCGACGGCCGTCGCGTTGACCCTGTCGAGCTCGTGCAGCACGTGGGCTAGGCCGTCGCTGGTCGTCGACGGTGGACGCAGGCTCGTGACCAGCAGCCCTACGGCCACCAACTGTCGCAGCATCGCCGATGCCGCCGAGGCATCCTCCGGGAACAGACTGCCGATCAGGTCGTCGACAACGACGGGAGCGCGAGCGGCTTGCAGCACGGCTTGGACCGGCTCGCTGTGGACCACCGACGCCGTCACACCTCCTGGACTGGACTGCCGCCCCGAAGACCGGGCGGGCACGGTCACCCGGCCGCCGCTGACGACCGCCAAGCCGTTCGCGACGACCCTCAGCCGTGCGAGGAGCCGCGGATACGACTCCAGCCAGGTCACGACTTCGGCCAGCCAGGCGGCGTCAGCCCGCACCCGCAGCCGATGCCGGTTGCTCCACACCACCGCGCCAGCTTCAGCAAGGGGCATCCGAGCGACGCCGGCAAACAACCCGAATGGTGTGGCCCGGCCCCGCATCCGCACCAGATAGCGGGCCAGCGACAACGCGACGCGGCGCGCCTGCACCGCATCGAGCCCGCCATCGTCGACTGCGGCCCGCACCTGCTCGGCCAGGACCGGACTGGCCAGCGTCACCGCTTCGGCGATCTGCGGGTTCTTCCACATCTGGCGCAGCCACTCGCACCACGGCCCTGGCATGCGCTCATCCAGGCCCGGCCACGGATATCCGGCGCCTGCATCCGGAGCATGGACGCTGGCGCGCAGCAACGCGCCGTCCGCAGGCCGGTACGGCGATCGGCGCCGGCGCATCCACGTCCCCCCTTTCGTCTCCCGTCGACCATCGCCCTGCGTCGTGCGGGTGGCACGTCCGGGACCGTCGAGCGGTGCCGGACGAGCCACCCGATTACGCCGGTCTAGCAGTCGCCGTTCTTCTGGGTGTCGCAGCCGTCGTCGGTGCTGGCCAGCAGCACCCGGTCCAGCTCGCCCGATTCGACCAGGCGCACATCGAGCTCGAACCGGCCCGCGCCCGTCGCCTGCTGCTCCGTCGACCCGCCCACCAGGGACGGACCCATTCCGCTGCCCTGCATGTGCAACTCCTCTCAGGTCGGTACCGCCATCGACGGCCGACACTCACGTTGACGACCTCCAGCCTGAGACAGCCGAGCGCGACGGGGCATGTCGTCTTGCGCATATTCGATATGCACGCCATGCATATCCACCCCCGCGCGTACAGTGACCGATACCGATTCGATGCGTACCGGCGGAGGGGAGCGCGATGGTGTCGCGGTACGGCTCGTGCGGGACCGCGCTGGCCGCCGGTAACCTGACCGGCCGGTGTGGCGCGTGTGCTGTCAGTGCCGCACGCTCGCGCAACGGCCGCCCCGGGTGCCGGCCGAGTTCTGGTAGACCGCCCGCATCCGTGACGCCCTCGCCGCCCGGGACCATATGGGCGCGCTCATCGCCGCCTACCGCTCCCACCCCTACCACGGCCGTCCGATCCACCAAAGACGCCGTTGCCGCGCTCGACGCCGCCAAAGCCGTCCACGACCAGCCTGGACCGGTCCACAACGGCGGATGGCTGCGCTTCGACGGCAGCCTCCTCAAGGAAGACCACGCCAGCGCACTGCTCTGCCTTGGCGAAGCCGACCGTGCCGAGCGATCCTCACCGGCATGCTCGCTGGCCCGTTGCCCGCGCGCCGTAGGGCTGCGCCCTGACCAGCCTGGCCACCGGCGGCGCCCTGCGCGGCGACCCGACTCAGGTCGTGCACCACGGCAGCGCCGCCGTGGAAACCGCCCGCACCACCCACTCGGCCGTCATCCACAGCCGCCTGCACGGCCTACAGCACCACCTTGCGCCGTTCTACACCGACCGGCATGTCCGGCGCCTCGACGAACACATCACCGCACTGACCGGAGGAACCCTGTGACCACCACCGCCGAGCCCGGACAACGCTTCCATGAAGCCTGGATCACCGGCGTCCGCGCCCACTTCCCCGGCGAACCCAAGCCCGGCTAGATCACACCTTGTCAGGACACCCCAGACTGGGAACGAGCCGCCGCCGCAGCAGCCGTCGAACACCAGATCCAAGCCTTCGCCGAACTCTCCGACGGCGCCGTCGCCGCCAGACTCAGCCGCGAGCAGGAGGGCCGCTTCGTCGCCCTCTGCTGGGGATCGCCCAAATCCTGCGGCACTTCCCAGACCCGAAGCCGTCCTACACCGCCGACTGGCCCGATCTCCCCGAATGGCAACGCGAAACCGACGCCGACATCTTCGACGCCATCCTGCACGCGAACTGACGCCGCGATCTGCAGCTGCACAGACGGGTACCTTGTAGGGAACCTGCGGTCCTCGTAGATTCGCGCTCGAGGCTCAGCCGCCCGTGAATTCCTTCAAACGCGCTGGCAGGTCCTCAAGCGATCTGCGGGGACGGCTGGGGGACGCTGGCGTAGGCGGTTCACGGCGGCATCACATGCTGCGCAGTACGCGCCCTGGTTGTCGCTGGCCAGCAATGATCGGCACCTCGCGCAACGACACCGATCGTTCGGTACGAGCCGACCTTACCACCCGTCAATGTCGTTGACGCAGTGTGTATAGCCGGTCCATCGAGGTATCTGGACATCGGACTCCCTGTAGCAGATCGCCGTCTGCAGCCGGAACAAGGCGGCGTCGTAGTGGGCGGCCAGCTGCGTCTGTTCCTCAGCGCCAGCGCTGAGGAGTTCGCCGGCTCACTCAAGCGTCGTCGACGTCTCCTTCCGGGGGTGCGTCGAGCATCGCGAGCCCTCTGGCCTGCTGCTGCGCTGCTTCGGCCATGACCCTGGCCGGTAGTTGCCATGCCCGTCCTGGGAGGCTTGGGCCAGGCCGAGTATGCGCCCCGCGTTGCGCGTGTCCCAGTCCGGTTGAATCTTCTTGACCAGCACATATCGGCGAGCGCTTCGTGAGCTGATTGCCGCGAGGTAGGTGCTACGGAGTGCCGAGCGGCGCCGTGTGGATGTTTTCCCATTGGTAGGCGCGCCCGGGCCGGCGGAGCGCGATGAGCTGTGCGGCGGTGATCCGCGCCTTCGCAGGTGGTTCGTTTCGTAACGGCTTGATCGCGGTGACTACGTCAGTTGCTGGCGCGTCCGCGCCGCTGTAGGCGACGGTGACGTGGGGCCTGAACCCGGTTGCAGGTTCGGGAACCGTTGGCCACACGGTCGCGATGCCGGCTCGGATTGCTGTGCGGAGTGCGATGACCGGCGCCCACGGGTCGATCAGCAATCCAACGCCCTCGGCGTCTGGATCGACCGGGCCGAGGCTGAGGTCGAATGGAGCGAGTTGCGCGCATTGGCGGGTGACCGCGGCAATGATGGCCGTGAGGTCGCCGTCTGAGACCTCGTCCGTGAATCCGACGCCCTGTGTCGTGAGGTGTAGCCCTTCCAGCGGCACAAGATCGAGGCTGGGGAGGCGGAGGTGCTGCTGGACGGTGCGAACGAGTTGGATGACTTCGTCCTGGCCGGCGAACGTGATGTGCCAGGTGTAGAACTGGCGGTTTGCGTTCCAGCCCGGGCGCCAGTACCAGTGATTGCGCAGGGAGCTCAGGGTCTGGTATGCGAGCCACCGCTGCTCGAAGCTGTCTCGTTCGGGTGATGTCATGACGTAGATGGTAGGGCGGGCAGTGTCCGCTGGCGCTGTTGCTGGAGAAGCTCTGCTACGTGCCGGACCTGGGTGTGGTTGGACCATTGGCTGGCGTTGGTGAGGAACTCATTGGCACGTTGCGTGACGGACTCGAAGGCATGTTCGGTCGTGAGTGTCAGCGCCTCGGCGGCGACCGCACAAGCAAACTCGAGGTCCAGTTCGCGGCGCGGTCGGTGAAGCTCGGCCGTTGCAAGGTCGAGTCGGCTCAGCGCTCGCGGCCCGTGCAGGTCGGCGCGATCGAACGCTTCGAGCGACAGGCGTGCGTGTGTGCTGGCTTCGTGGTGGCGGCCGAGGATCAGGTAGGCGGTGGCTGCGTTGGCGGCTGCACGGGCCTGACAATACGGTTCCAATGCGAGGCTCGGGCTCACACCATGTTCGCCTTGGTCGTCGAGCGCCGTCAGCCCACGTTCGACTGCTTTGTCGACGGCGTGTGCGTGGCCGAGCCGTGCGAGTGCGCGGGCCTGGCCGTTGATCGCGAGGCGAACGGCCTGTGGGCCATGGGGACTCCGTGCGTGTCCGTCCCGGGCGTAGGCCACCGCGTCGTGGTAGTGCCCCGAGTAGTAGGCAATCAGGCTTTGACCGGCCCGGACCCATGCTTGTAGATCTGGTTGGCGTACGGCGTCGGCGAATGCGAACGCTTCAACGCCGTATCGGTCGGCCAACGCGAACTCTCCGAGATCCAGCGCGAGCACCCCGTGTATGCCGGAGAGTCTCGCCGCTACGACGTAGAGCTGCTCACGATGCTCAGGCGGCTGACGGCCGTCGAGAAGATCTTGTACGCGTGCCCGGAGGCCCCGTACCTGAGGGGCAAGCTGGAGTGGTGGCCGCTGCTCGTAGGTGGCGATGATGTCGCGGATCTCGGCGTCGAGGTACGAAAGCACCGCTTCATCGACGTTGGACTCTGTGGCGAGCCGGCGACGATCGTCGATGGCGCTGGTTGTGTCAAACGGTTGGTGGTCCTGGTTGTCCGCAGCCCCTCGGTCGTCTCCGACGGCGGCCCGACGCATGTGCTGATCGCGGTCGGCTGCTTTCGTCATTCCTTGGGTGACTTCGGTTGGTGTCGAGCTGGGCGCCGGCAGGAACCACAGCAGGTCGTGCGGGATGCGTAGGAGTGCTGCCCAGAATCGCAATCGGTCGATGTGTTGTTCCGGCGGTCCGGTCTCCATGCGACTGACCTGGGTCTGTGACATGCCGGCCCATTCGCCGACGATCTCTTGCGCGATGGGGGAGCCGTGATGCGGATTGCGGCGGTAGGCGGCTACGAGGTTGCCCATGTGCTGCTTGCGCGCTGCCGTCTGGATTGGCGGGTGGTTCCAGAACTCGGGTGGCAGCACCGTCGGGGGTGTAGGCGTAGTGCGGCGACGAGTGGTTCGCATGACGCGCAGTAGTCAGCACCGTTGTCCACGGCGAGTGGCGCTCGGCACCGCGCGCAACGGTGGCGATCCATGGACGGCATGGGATGGTTCCTCACTCTCCGTCAATCCGTGAACTGCGGCGAGTCTACCGCCACGCTTACGGCGAAGGCAGTTCGGTGTGTCAGGTCTCCGTCGGTGAACGCTCAGACGAACGCAGCGCCCGCCGGGTCGCCGATCATCGCTGGCACCCCTGTAGCTGGGATAGCCGACCCGGACAACGGGCCCGGTTCGGGTGGTCTGATGGCCGTGCTGGCACGGTTTCGCTCATATCGACGGTCCTCCGCCGCCCGCGTCATGCCGGTGGTGTCCTGCCTGCCTCCGTTGTTCGTCAGCAGACGGCCGGCAGGAGGAACGCGGTCGCGGCTGGCGGTACTTGCACGCCCAGCCGCGACCTATCCCGAATCATGTCCGGAGGATCACACGGCCGCCATGACAACCTATTGCATGATCGCTATGCATGCAGGCGGTGACGAACGTAGTTGACGAGGTCTTCAACGAACCAGGGCAGTATCAAGCCGGTGCTGGCCGGCAGGTGGCCGATGCGGGTGGGGCTACGTCCGTTGGTGCCGGATTGCGGCGCCCGGGGTGGGCGGCGAGCCGTTGCCGCCGTTCAGTTCCGGATCGACAGTCCGAGGCTTTCGGCGAGGTTGACGGCTTGGTCAGCGGTGATGATCGCGTCGCGCAGGTTGACGACGCGTGGGTCGAAGGCGGTCAGGATGCTGCCGCGCAGGTCGGCGCGGCGGAAGTCGGCATCGGCGAGGTTCGCGTTGGCGAAGTCGACGTTGGTGAACACGCCGTCGTGGCCGCGTACGGCGCTGAGATCGACGTTGTGCATGCGGACGCCTCGGAACTCGGCCGTGGTGAGGTCGGCGCCGGCTAGCTAACCCCGACGGCGCCGTGACGCCGGTCCGACGCCGTCATCGCGGTCTGTAAACCCGGAGCGAGTTCCGACGCCTGATCGTTTCAGCGACCACCTATCGATTCTTCGTCATGGCCGTGCTGACTCCCGTGGATCTCTAAGAATGGTCAACGGGGCGGCGGCGGATGGCGGGAAATTGCGGGGCGTGCGGTGGCCAGGGCTGTTAGGTTGCCGGGCGTGAGCAGGATTGTCTCGGTCAACCTGGCGGTGCCGGAGCCCAACCCGGCCAAGGGCGCTGGTCTCACAGGCATCAACAAGCGGCCGGTTGATCACCTGGTCACCGTGCGCGCGCCGGGGCCCAAGACGACCGGGCTGCACACCGGCCTGGTCGGTGACCAGATCTTCGACATCGAGCACCACGGCGGCGACGACCAGGCCGTTTACGCGTACGCGCGGGAGGACTACGACTGGTGGCAGGCGCGGCTGAGCCGCCGGCTGGCCAACGGGCTCTTCGGCGAGAACCTGACGACCGAGGGGGTCGACGTCAACGGCGCGGTCATCGGCAAGCGGTGGCGCATCGGCCCACGGTTGGTCCTCCAGCCGACATTCGGCCGCATTCCGTGCGTCACGTTCCAGCGTAAGATGGGCGAGCCGCGCTGGGTGAAGACCTTTACCCGGGCAATCCGCCCGGGCGCGTACTTGCGCGTGCTGGAGCCGGGCGACGTGTGGGCCGGCGATCCGGTGACCGTGGAAGACCGTCCGGCGCACGGGGTGACGATCGGGCAGGCGTTTCGGGCGTACATGACCAAGCCGGAGCTGCTGCCCGAGCTGGTCGGGATCGACGGGCTGCCCGACGATCTGCGCGAGACCCTCGCGGAGCGGCTTCCCCAGCGGCGGTAGCTCCTGATCGAGTGGCCATCCTCGGCAGAGCGACGCCGCCGGCGCCCGAACGAGCTGGTTCGAGTCTCTGCTCGACGAAGACCTGGCCGCCTACGAGTCCAGCCGATGGTCGATCGACCGGCTGGCCGGCCCGGTGTACTCGGCCAGGACGAACCGGCCGTCGTCGGCAAGGACGTGAACGGTCGCCGGGATCGTGCTGTGGTCTTCGAATCTCAGCATGACGACGGGATCGAGCTCGCAGAGGAACGCGAAGCACTCGCGCTCCTCATCGCTGCCGCCGGTCAGGTGCCCACGCGCGTCCCAGCCGCCGGCGGTCGCAGTGATGACGAGCGCGATCTCAGCGCTGCCGAGCAGGGTGGACGAGTTCGCCCACCAGTCCAGCCAGCATCGGCCCTCGAAACGATCCATACGCGCAATCTTCCCCGATGGCTGGACCCGGCCTGAGCCGCCGGCTGCTCACCAGCCCGACGGGGGGAGCCCCTCGAGCGCGTAGCGCTCCTGGAGCCAGGGCAGGAGGCTCTGGTACGCGGTGATGGTGTTGGGCTGGCCGTTGTCGTGGGACAGCACGATCGAGCCCGGGCGGACGTGGTGCTGCACATCGCCGACCACGCGGGCGATGTGGGCCGCGGCGTTGGCGTCGGGCTTGTGGTCCCAGTCCCGCGGGTCGACGTCCCAGTAGATCGAGTCCATGCCGAGCGACTTCGCCTTCGCTACGAGCGCGGGCGTGAAGTTTCCGCCGGGCGCCCGGAAGTAACGTACCGGTACGTCCGCGCCCACCGCGGCGTGAATCATGTCGTTGGTGTGGCGCAGGTCCCAGTCGATGTAGGCGTCGTCGCGCTTGGCGAGGTCCGTCAGGTGCTGCCACGAGTGGTTGCACAGGGTGTGCCCGTCGGCGGCGATCTGCCGGACGAGGTCCGGCCGGTCGCGGACGCGGAAGCCGACCATGCAGAACGTCGCGTGGATGTGCCGCTCGCGCAGCATCGCGAGCAGCCTCGGTGTGTTGATCGGGTCCGGCCCGTCGTCGAAGGTCAGGGCGACGGCCGCGGTGCCCGTGGTGAGGAACGAGCCGGCCGGCCCGTCCGCGGTGCGCACCGAGCGGGGCGCCGACGGGCTCGAAGACGGCGCCGGGCTGGGCGACGCCGCCGCGGCGACCGGGATCGGCGCCGGGACCGGTGGTGCGGGGCTCGCGGCGCCGCGCACGCGGTCGCGGTCGCTGTCACCGGCGGTCGTACCCAGCAGGATCAGCACCGCCGTGATCAGGATGCCGGCCACCGGCCCCTTCGTCGCCAGACGCATACCTACCAGACGCGGGGCGAGGGCAGCCGGGTTGCAGCGCGGGCGAACCGGTCCTGTCACCCGAAATACTCTACGAAGAATGCAAGAGGGACGCGTATGAGGTCGCACGAGGTGGTGTGTCGTCGGCGACAAGGAGCCGCGCGGCGAGGTTGTATTCTGGTGCGAGGGTTGTAACGGCGGCCTATTCCCGGTGCGGGCACGCCAGCCGGCGAGGCCCTGGTCGCCAGCGCCGGCGTCACTTTAGCTTAGGGGATCCTCGTCGCGCAGTGGGGGGAAAGCCCCCGGTTGAATTCGGGGGTCATCCGGATCGTTTTGGCGGATGCGCTGGCCAAGACTCATTCGCATGACAGAGAGGCCCAGGTTCAGCATCGTCATTCCGTGCTTCAATGAGGCCGGCTACCTCACCGACGCGCTTCTGTCCCTGCGTAAGCAGGACTTCGACGGAGCGTTCGAGGTCATCGTGGTCGACAACAACTGCACGGATGACACCGCGGGAATCGCCCGGGACTTCGGTGCGCGGGTGGTGGCCGAGCCGGTGCCGGGGGTGTGCAACGCCCGCCAGCGGGGCACGCAGGAGGCGCGGGGTGAGATCGTCGTGTCGACCGACGCCGACACGGTCCACGGCCGCGACTGGCTCAGCCGGATCGACGCACGGTTCCGCAGCGACGAGCACATCGTCGCCGTCGTCGGGCCGTGCCGATACGCCGACGGCCCGCGCTGGGGCCGGCACTACGGCCGGGCGCTCTTCGGCGCCGTCAACGGCGTGCATCGGCTGACCGGGCGAGCTGTGTACGCGAGCGCCACGAACATCGCCTTCCGGCGCGAGGCGTGGACGGGGTACGACACCAGCCTGACGCAGGGCGGCGACGAGCTCGACCAGTTGCGCCGGCTGCGCGGGCGGGGCCGGGTCGTCTACGACCACGGCAACCCTACGTACACCTCGGGCCGGCGGCTCAGCCGCGGGCTCACGTACAACCTGTTCGTGACCCTGCCCGTGCACTATCTGTTAACGTATGCCGTGAACCGGATCGCGGGGCGGCGCGTGCTCGGATCGGCGCCGGCGTTCCGCGACGACGCGGGGTCGTTCGAGGCGACCCTGGCGGCCGGCCGGGAGGCGGAGCGTTGATCGTCCTGGCTGTGCTGGTGCTCCTGGCCGTCCTCGGCACGGTGTTGTACTGGCTGCTGATGTCGCCGTTCGCCCCGTCGTCGCGTGACTACCCGCACCGCGGCCCGGCCGCCGAGCGGGTGGTGGCGCTGACCTTCGACGACGGCCCGAACGAGCCCTACACCTCGCAGATCCTCGACATCCTGGCGGCGCACGACATCCGGGCGACCTTCTTCCACGTCGGCCAGTGTGCCGAGCGGCACCCCGAGGTCGCCGCGCGCGTGATCGACGCCGGCCATGTCGTCGGCAACCACTCGCTGAGTCACCGGTTCAGCACGTATCTGCGGCCGAGGGCGTTCGAGCGGGAGGTCGCGCGGACCCAGGGCATTCTGGCGCGCATCACCGGCCGGACCCCGGCGCTGGCCCGCACACCGTGGCTGTGGCGGCAACCGGCGCTGCTGCGGATGCTGCGCCGGGGCGGCCTGCACCCGGTCGCCGGCGAGTTCGGCCACGCGCTGGAGGTGTTCCAGCCGTCCGGCGACCGGATGGCCCGCCGCGCCATCGCCAAGACGCGCCCCGGTTCGATCCTCATCTTCCACGACGGCTTCGACGGCCGCGGCGGCGACCGCGCCGAGACGGTCGTCGCGGTGCGCGCGACGGTCGAGGGCCTGCTGGCCCGCGGCTACCGGTTCGTGACAGTGGACGAACTGCTCGGCGTGCCCGCGTACCAAACCGCCGGGTAGCGTCGCCGTGGCGCGGTCGAGCGCGCCGTTGAGGTCGGCCGGGGTGACACCCGTGGCGCGCTCGGCCCGGCCGTGTTCATGGGGGCTTGGCGTAGCCGGCCAGGCTGACCCGGGACGTGATCTCCAGCTTCCGGAAGATCTGGCGCAGGTGGTAGTTCACCGTGTGCTGGGTGATGCCCAGCCGGCGGGCGATCTGGCGGTTGGTCAGCGCCCGCCCGGCCAGGCCCGCCACCGTGCGCTCCCGCTCCGTCAGGCAGTGCCACCCCGGGCACGGCTGCGGCGGTGGTGCCGCGGCCTCGGTGTCGGCCAGCACCAGCACGATCCGGATGATCAGCGGCTGCTGCTCGGTCAGCTGGTCCATGAGTTCAGCACCGCCTCGAGGACGTGGAGCAGCAGGAGCGTGGCCAGGCGGGCCAGGCGCTCGGGCCAGTTCGGGCCGTCGGGGTCGGTCCGTTCATCGAGCCATTGACGTACGTTCACCGCACACCTCCGTGTTCTGCGCTCAGCGTGCGGCCGGAGCGGGCGGCCGGCGGCGCATTGCCGGTGTCCGCGAATGTCCGCGGTGGCCCGGTGGCGGGCGGGACGGAACAATGGGGTGGTGCCGGAGTCGGGGCCGGAGACGGTCCATACCCTCGAGGACCTGGCGCGCGAGCTGCGCCGGCTACGGCGGCAGGCCGCGCGACCCGGGCAGGTGCAGCTGTCGATCCGGGACCTCGCGGCGCGCGTGCGCCGGGCGCCGAGCACCCTGGAGCCGTACCTCAACGGTAAGCGACTGTGCCCAGCCGACGTGTACGAGGACATCCTGCGGGCGCTCGGCGTCGAGCGGCTGCGGCCGTGGCTCGACGCGTGGGAGCGGGTCGCCGAGGGCGGCGGCCCCCCGGTCGTCCGCGAGCGCCCGGACGGGCGGCGCCGGCTCCTGCCGCACAGCCGGACGCTTCGCTACGAAACCCAGCGGGGCGGCACGGTCGGCGTCGTCGCCGGCGACCTGCGGCGGGTGACCGGGATCGACGCGTGGGTCAACTCCGAGAACACCGAGATGCGGATGTCGCGCTTCGAGGAGTACTCCGTGTCGGCGGTCATCCGCTTCGAGGGCGCGGTCCGCGACGCGTCCGGCGCCGTCGTCGACGACCTGGTGGCCGACGAGCTGGAGCGGGCGGTCTCCGGCCGCCGCCCGGTCCCGGCCGGCACCGCGATCACCACCGGGGCCGGCCGGCTGACCGCGACCAACGGCGTGCGGCACGTCATCCACGTCGCGGCGGTGCGCGGCGAGCCCGGGCAGGGATACCGCCCGGTCGCCGACGTCGGCCGCTGCGTCACCAACGCCCTCGCGGAGGCCGAGCGGCTCGCCGCCGCCGGGCCGGTGCGCAGCATCCTGTTCCCGCTGCTCGGGGTCGGCGTCGCCGGCGGTGCGCTGGGGCCGACGGTCGACGCCATGCTCGGCGCGATCATGCACCACCTCGGCGCCCCGCGGCGGCCCGGCGTCAGCGCGGTCCACCTGCTGGCCAGCACCGCCGAGGAGTTCGACGCCTGCCGGCGGGCCCTGGTCGCCACGCCCGGCCTGACCAGCGGCGACGAGGGGACCGGATGAGCGGGGAAGCGCTGGCCGAGGCGCGTCGCCGCCTGCTGACCTTCGCCCAGGGCGATCCGGCTCCGATCATGGAGCCGGATACGGTACCGCTGGCCGACCTGCTCGCCGAGTCCGCCGTCGACGACGGCCGCGTGGCCCGGCCCGGCCTCCTGCTGAGCGCCGCCATGCTGCACCAGGCCCGGGCCCTCGCCGCGACCGACCCGGCCCGGCGCGCCGAGTCCGTCCGTCGCGCCGGCGACCTGGCGCTGGTCCTCGCGCTGGACGAGCCCGGCGGCGTCCCCGAGATGCTGCGGCCGGCGACCGCCGTCGCCGCGGTCGGCGCGTCCGCGCACCTGATCGAGCACGGTGGCCTCGACGCGCTCAACGCCGCCGTCGCCGCCGCCCGGCTCGCCCTGGACTGGGGCAGCGGGACGGCCCGCGCCGCGGGGAGAACCAACCTCACCACCGCCCTCGCCGAGCGGTTCGAGCTCGCCGGGGCGCGCGCCGACCTGGACGAGGCGATCGCGCTGCTCGGCGCGGCGCCGGAGGATCCGGCCGCGCTGAACAACCTGGGCAACCTGCTGCGGACCCGCTTCGAGCTCGCGGGCGCCCGCGGCGACCTCGACGGAGCCGTCGACGCGCTGCGCCGGGCCGGCGACGGGCCGCGGCAGCTGGCCAACCTCGGCCAGGCCCTCCTGACCCGGTTCGACGCGCTGGGCGAGCGGGCCGACGTGGACGAGGCCGTGCGGTGTGCCCGGCGGGCCGCCGACGCCACGCCCGCCGGCGATCCCGAGCTGCCGATGCGCTGGTCCGGGCTGGGGACCGCCCGGCGCGCGGCGTACGACGCCACGGGTGAGGCCGCCGACCTGGAGGCGGCGATCGACGCCCACCGCCGGGCCGCCGCCGCGGCCCCGCCCGGGCACCCGCGGGCGCCCGGCATCGCCGTCAACCTCGGCAACGCGCTGCGCAGCCGCTTCGACCACGTCGGCCGCCGCGACGACCTCGACGAGGCCATCCGGGTCACGGCCGCGGCGATCGGCACGGTGCCGCCGGGCCATCCGGGCCTGAGCCGGTACTGCAGCAACCTCGGCGCGATGCTCCGGCTGCGCTACACCCAGTTCGGCGACCCCGCCGACCTGGACGCGGCGATCGACGCGCACCGGCGGGCCGTGGCGTCGGCGGCGCCGCAGGACCCGCACCGGGCCCGCTACCTGAGCAACCTCAGCGCCATCCACAGCACCCGGCACGACCGCACCGGCGTGGTCGAGGACCTCGACGCGGCGATCGCCCACGGCCGGGAGGCGGTGGCGGCCGCCGCGGCGTCGCCGGCCGACCGGGCGCGCTGCCTGGCCAACCTGGCCAGTGCGCTGCTCGGCCGGTCGGAGCTGCTCAACTCCGCCGGTGACCTCGACGATGCCGTCGACGCGCTGCACGAGGCGGTGTCCCTCGTGGGCGAGCGGCACGTGGACCGGGCGCGATACCTGACCAACCTCGGCATCTGCCTGCAGGCCCGGTTCGTGCGCGCCGAGCGGGACGAGGACCTCGACGGCGCCGTCGCGGCGGCCCGGGACGCCGTCGCCGCGACCGGCCCCGGCAGCCCCGACCGGCCCGGGCGGTTGTCCAACCTGAGCGTCGTGCTCCAGACACGCTACCTGCGGCACGGGAGCCGCGCCGATCTCGACGCCGCGCTCGACGCCGGCGAGCGGGCGACGGCGAGCACGACGGCCGGCCACCCGACGCGGCCCAGCCGGCTGTCGAACCTGGCGCTGGCCCGCCTGCGCCGCTTCGAGCGGACCGGGGTGCCCGCCGACCTGGCCGCGGCCCTCGCGCTGAGCGCGGAGGCGGTCGCCGTCGCCGAGCCCGCCAGCCCGACCCGCAGCCGGTCGCTGGTCAACCTGGGCAGTGCTCACGAGATGCGGGCGCTGCGCGGCGCGGATCACGGCCCGCCGGGTGACGACCTGCGCGCCGCGCGCGACGCGTGGGCCGAGGCCGCGACCGGGCCCGCCGCACCGGTCGCGGTGCGGGTGATCGCCGGCGCCGCGTGGGGCCGCGCCGCCGCCCGCCTGGGCACCTGGGACGACGCGGCTTCGGGCTACGGCACCGCGGTGGAGCACCTGGAGACGCTCGCCTGGCACGGCACCCGCCGGGCGGACCAGGAGTACGCGATCGGTGGCTGGTCCGGCCTGGCCTGCGATGCCGCGGCGAGCACCGTCGCCGACCGGCGGCGGGCGGCCGACGCGCTGCGGCGGCTGGAGCAGGGCCGCGGCATCCTGTGGGCGCAGTCGCTCGCCCACCGCCCGGACCTGACCGACCTGGCCGCGGTCCGGCCCGACCTGGCCCGCGCGCTGCGCCGGGTCCGCCGCGCCCTCGACGCCCCCGAGGACGCCTGAGGTCACATCGGCTTCATCGGGCGGCGCTGCAGGTCGCACGGGGGCGGCTCGTCATAGATCGCCTCCTCGCGCCGGGCACAGCGCCCGTCGGGGCACGCGAACGCCGCCGAGGGCTCCTCGGGGATGCCCTGCCAGTCCAGCTCCCGCGCGAGGTCGCCGTCGAGCGGATGCTTGCCGTAGTTGGCCTCGTCGTCGCGGGCCCGCGCGATCGTCGCGCGCAGCGCCGACCACTCGGCGAGCCGGTCCGGCGCCCGGCCCTCGTCGGTGTCGAGCCGGGCGAACTGCTCGCTCAGCCCGTATCTGACGGTCCCGCGGCGCAGGTCCTCGAACTCCTCGCACACGTGCGCCCAACCGGTGACGTCGGACATCGAGTCACCTCCATCGCCGGGCAGGGAACGTGACAGTATCGTTCGAAAGGCGGCACGCGGACGCTATCACGAGGACGACGGACGATGACCGACATCACCCTCGACGGCAGCGACGTGCCGCAGGACGAGCGGCCGGAGCTGGAGTCGGTGCTGAGCAAGCTCGCCGAGGCGCACGGACCCGAGCCCTGGGGGACCCCGCCGGTGCGGATCGAGGTCCGGCGCAAGCTCTCCGGCCTCGGCGGCGCCACCGTCCTCGACGTCGTCGTGCACCACGAGCGGCGCACCTTCGTCGTGGTCGTCAAGGTCGACACCGCCGAGCGGACGCGGACCGAGTACCAGGCCTACGACGAGGTCGTCCGGCCCGCCGCCAGCGAGCTGTGCCCGCCGATCGTGGCGGCGACGCCGGGCGTGCTGGGACCGGGCTCCCGGGAGCGGGAGGCGATCGTCTACCAGCACGTGGCGGCGTTCGTCGGCGAGCCGGCCGCGGCGCTGACCACCCTCGAGGACGTGTTCGCGCGCGCCTCGCTCGGCGACGCCGGCGCGGCCCGGCGCGCCACCGCGGCGGTGGCCTCGACGCTGTCGCGGGCCCGGGACGTCTTCCACGGCGCGCCGGTCGTGGCGGCGGAGGCGTCCCTGAAGGAGCTCGCCGGCCGGCTGGGCCCGGACATCGCGGTCGAGCCCGGGCCGGGCGGCTCGCCGGTGTACCCGTCGCAGATCCTCGCCGCGGGCACCGCCGCCCCGCACGGGGTCGGGGTCGGCGACCGGGTGACGATCACCGGGCTGACGCTGGGACACCTCGCCGGCGTGCCCGTCGGCCTGCGCGACTCGGCCACGGCGGAGATCCGCGGCGGCACTCCGCCCGGCGTCGCCCCGGGGGAGGCCTTCGACCTGGACGGGCGGGTCGTGGCGGTCCGGCCCGAGACCGTCAGGCGCCGGCTGGAGCAGCACGTCGACGGGCTGCGCGAGGTGGCCGTCGCGGACCCGTACGCCGGGCTGCGCCGCGCCCTGCTCGGGGACCGGCTGCCGGCGGTTCGCTCGCGGGTCCACGGCGACCTCAACGCGCGCAACGTGCTGCTCGTCGACTCCCCGCACGGCCTGACCCCGCACGACCGGCCGTACCTGATCGACTACGCCGCGGCCACCCAGGACGGCCATCTGCTGGCCGACTTCGTCTGTCTGGAGGTCAACCTCATGCGCGCCTGCGCCGGCGACCCGCGCTTCGCCGACCTGGTACGACTGCAGCGCACCCTGGCCGCGGCGGCCACGCTGTTCGCCTTCGGCCCCGACGAGGACCGGGGGCCCGCCGCGCCGGTGAGCACCGTCCACGCGGCGATGACCGGTCTGCTGCCGCCCGGCCCGGCCGCGGTCTGGCCGGCGCTCGCCCGCCTGCGCTGGGAGGCCTGGCGCTCCTACCCGCGACAGGACCGCGCGCGCTGGTTCGCCGACTACAACCGGCACCTCATCGTCGCCGCGCACCGCACCTTCAAGTGGCCCGACGCGCAGCAGGCCCCGACCCGGCTGGCCGCCTCGGCCGCGGTTGCCGCCGTCGGCGCGGAGTGGCAGGACCTCGCGGCCGCGTTCGCGAACTGGCCCGACGGCGACCTGGCCGCCCTGGCCACGGCGCTGCCCGACGCGCTGGCCCGGGCCGGCGTGGCCGGCGCGCCCCTGCTCGGGGCGGTCGCGGCCGAGGCCGACCGGCGGGGCGCTACCGGCGAGGTCGCCGGCGCCCTGACGGCCGCCGCCGTGCGGGTCGCGGCGGCCGCGCTGCGCCCGCCCGCCCCGGGCCCGGCCCGGCGGCCGTTCATCGACCTCGCGGCCGAGCCGGTCGGCACCGCGGACCCCGCCGGGGAGGTTCTCGGCGCGGTGACCGCGCTGGCCGCCGAACCGTTCGCGGTCCTCGCCGGGCCGCCCGACTCCGGCAAGACCACGGTCGCGACCACGATGGCCGAGCGCATGCTCGCCGCGCGGTCCCGCCTGCCGGTGCTCATCCCGGCGGCGGACCTGCCCGGCGGCGGCGTCGCGCAGCTCGTCGCCCGGCACGCGCCGCTCACCGAGGCGGCCGCCGGGCACGTTGAGGACCTGCTGCGCGCGGGCTGCCTGCACGTCACCGTCGACGGGATCGCCACGGCGACGCAGTGGCCCGGCGCCCTGGCGTGGGCGCGGGAGGTCCGCCGGGCGTACCCGCGCACCGCCGTGCTGCTGTGCGGCCGCACGCTGCCCGGCGCGGAACCCGGCGGGCCGCGGCGTTACCGGCTGCTGCCGCCGACGGCCGCGATGGCGGTCGCGTACCTCACCGAGTCGGCGGCGCTGGGCAGCCTGCCGGTGCGCAACGTCCGCCGCGTGCTGGCCGGCGCGCCCGCGACCGCGGAGCTGCTCGCCAGCCCGCTGTGGCTGAGCATGCTCGCCGAGCACCTCGCCCCGCACGGCCGGCCGCCCGGGCTCGGCGCGCTGCTCGAGCGGCACTTCGCGGGCCGCCCCCAGGCCAGTGCGGCCGGCTGGGACGCGGCCTGCACGGCGGCGGCCGCGTTCGCCGCCGGCGGTGCTGCGCCCGCGGGGGCCGACCGGGCGCTGCTCGTGGCCGCCGGCATCCTCGCCGAGCCGGACGCCGGCCCGGCCTTCGCCCGGCCGGCGTACCGCGACTTCTTCGCCGCCACACACCTGATCCGCCACCCCGGCGAGGTGGCGGCCCGCGCCCGGCGGCTGGACTGGCAGGAGCCGCTGCGCCTGGCCGCCTCCCGCGACGAGCGCCCCGCCGGCCTGCTCGCGGCCGTGCTGCCGGTCGTCCGCCGCGCCGACCCGGCGTTCGCGGGCCGGCTCATCGCCGCGGCCGGGCTCCCGGCGCACGACGAGACGGTCCGGGCGTTCGTCGCCGAGCAGGACGAGACGCTGCGCGACGAGGCCGCCGGCGACGCGGCGTGGCGGCGGGCCGCCGCGGCGCTCGTCGCGCTCGGCCCGCACGGCGCCCGGCCGCTGCGCGACGCGATCGGCGACCCGGCCCGGCCCGAGGGCGCGCGGACGGCCGGCCTGGCCGCGTTCGGCGCCGCCGCACCCGTGAACCTGCTGCGCGACCTGCTCGCCGACCCGGGGCACCCGGCCGGGCTGCGGGCCGACGCCGCGCGGCTCGCGGCCGACCGCCGGGCCACCCACCTGGCCCTGCTCATCGCCGACGGCTGCGGCCCCGACGCGCCGTGGGCGTACCGGCGCGCCGCCCACGCCGCCCTCGACCGGCTCGGCGTCCCGCTGCCCGCGACCCAGCGCGCGGCCTACCGCTCGGCCGCCGCCGGACGGCTGGCCGAGCTGGACCGGCTGCTGCCCATGCTGAGCACCACCGCGGCCGCCGACGCCGCGCAGGACGAGCAGCGGGAGCTGCTGCGCGGGCCCCTGGCCGGGGACCGTGAGCTCGTGCTGGCCCACCGGTCCACGTTCGACCTCGGCGATGCGGTGCCCGACGTGCCCGACGCCGACCCGGACCCCGAGATCCTCGCCCGGACGCTGCCGGCCGAGGCGCTCGCCGCGCTGCTCGTGGCCGTCGCCCACCGCGATCCCGTCCGCGGCGGGCGGCTGGCCGTCGGTGTCGCCGACGCCCTGGCCGAGCACCCGGCCCGGCTGCGGTGGCCGCTGCGCACCGCGATCGCCCGGGCCATGCCCCGGCGGGAGCTGTGGAGCCGGCTGCTCGTCGAGGAGCCCGCGCTCGGCGTCGCCACGCTCTGCGGGCCCGGTTTCCATCTCGACGGCGCCCGGCCCGAGGAGTACGACCTCAGCCCGCACGCGTTGCGGGCGCTCGCGGCCGCGGCTCCGGCGGCGGCACCGGCCTGGGCGGCGGTCGACTTCGTCCGGGCCGCGGCGACCGCGCGGCTGACCGAGGCGCTGCCGCTCGTGGGGGAGCTGCTCGATCTGGCGGTGCCGGGCGCCATGGTCCGGGAGGCGACCTACCGGGAGTACGGCATCCTCTCCCTCGCCTGGCCGTCGGAGCTGTTGTCGGCCGGAGGCTTCCTCGCGAGCCTGGCCCCGCCCGGCGACCGGGCGGCGGCCGCCGTCGAGCGCCGCATCGCCGGGCTCGACCCGGCCGGGCGGCACCCGAGCGTGGCCGCGGGCCGGCTGATCGCGCTGGGCTACCTCGGCGATCCCGAGCCGCTACTGTCCAATTTGGACACCGCCGAGCCGCGCCTGCACGCCGCGGCCAGCCACGCCGCGCTCAACCCGGCCCTGGACGCGCAGCGGGTGATGGACGCCGTCGCGGCCGCGCGGGCCACCGCCCGCACACCGCGGGCCCGCACCACCCTGCAGGACATCCTCGACGAGCTGAGCCGGCGCACCGGCCTGCTGCCGGACGTCACGGGCCGGTGTGGGTGAACGGGGTCCAGGCGCTGAGCCGCTCGGTCTCGCGCATCTGGCGCAGGACCCCGTGCAGGCGGTGCGCGGACTTGGCCGGTTCGAAACCGTCGGCGTAGACGGCGTCGGCGACCGTGTACGCCTCGGACTGGTAGACCGTCCACAAGGTACCGATGACGTGCCGGTAGCCGGTGTAGTGCAGCGCCGCGGCGAGGGTGATCGCCTCGTCGGCCAGCGCCAGGCCGCCGGTCGCGGTCTTGCACGCGGAGAGGAAGGCGAAGTCGCCGGAGTACTGCCGCTCGCTGATCTGCCCGATGGTCAGCACGCCGTCGTAGAGCCGCAGCCCGCCCTGCGACGGGTCGTCGAGCAGCTGGTCGCCGTGGCAGCTGAAATGCACCCAGCGGTGTGCGGGCAGCAGCTCGAGCACGTCGGCGACGACGGCGTCCCGGCCGTCGCGCAGCGTGCACCGGCCGGCGAAGCGCGCAACGAGCATGTCCCGCTCGGCGGCGACGTTGTCCAGCGGTACCTCCCCGGGCGCGTCGGGCACGGTGACGGCGAGCAGCCCCGGCGGGTCCGCGCCGGCGGGCAGCGGCCGGCGGGCCTCCAGCAGGGCCCGCAGCGTCGGCGTGTACGACGACACCACCCGGTCGAGCACCGTCGGCCGGTCCGGCCCCGGCGCGCGGTGGTCTCCGGCCGCGTGCAGGGGCAGCAGCGTCAGCAGCCCGGTCGGGCACCACCACAGCCGCGGCCACACGGCGCCCTCCGCCGGGGTCTCGGCGAACCCCAGCTCGGTCAGCACCGGCTCGGCCACGCTGTCCCACAGCCATTGCAGGACGACCCGGAGCGTCGTCTCGGCGCGCAGCCTGGCGACGCGCAGCTCATGTGCGGCGCGGGCCCGGGCCTCGCCCGTGGCGGCGGGGTCGCGCCGGGCCCGCACGTAGGCGGCCTCACACTGGCCGACCCGCTGCAGCTGCCGCAGGTATCCCTCGACCCGGCGCTGCACGTCGGCGGCGGTAAGGCCGGGCAGGTCCCGGACCCGCACCTCGTCCTCGGTCACCAGCAGCGCGTCGCAGCGCCACCGGCTGACGTTGATGACCGCGACAGGCCCGTCGGCCGCGGCCGGCAGCAGCTTGTCCAGCGGCGGAGGGCGCAGGAAGTCCTCGAACCCGTCCAGCTGCCGCACCTGCTCGACGAGCTCGTCCCACTCGCGGGCCAGCGCCATGCGCCGGTCGACGCTCCGGGACGGATCCGGCGCACCGTCTACCTCGGTCACGCCGCTATGGTGCCCCGCCCCCGGCGATCTCCCGCAGCCGGGTCCCGGCCAGGCGGGTGTCCGGGTGGTCGTCGCCGAGCTGCTGGCGGCGGCCGGCGAGCACCTGACGGTACTCCTCGGCGGCCTGTGTGGTGTGGCCGAGCGCCGCGAGCAGGCCGGCGACGTGGAAGTGCGTCGTCATCGTGTCCGGGTGGCGGGGGCCGAAGACGCGGCGGCGGATGTCGAGCAGGTCGCGCAGCTCGGTCTCGGCCACCGCGCCGTGCCCCTGGGCGGCCAGCGCGAGGGCCACCCACTGGCGGGAGTGCAGCGTGTCGGGGTGGTGCTCGCCGAGCATCGCCCGGCGCAGCTCGCCGACGCTGCGGCCCTGCCGCTCGGCGGCGCCGTAGCGACCCTGCCGGTAGGCGACCGCGGCGAGCTGGTGGCGGGTCATCAGCGTGTCGGGGTGCAGCGGGCCCAGGGTCCGGCGCCGCCGCCAGAGCACCCGCTGGAACTCGGCCCGGGACTGCTGCAGGGCGCCGAGGCTCATCAGCGCGCGGGCCAGCTGGTGCTGCGAGGTCAGGGTGTCCGGGTGGTCGGGGCCGAGCAGGCCGCGCTGGGCCTCGTACACCGACCGCAGCCGCGCCTCGGCCTCCGCGTAGCGGCCCAGGCTGCGGGCGGCCCGGCCGAGGGCGTGCTGGCTCTGCAGCGTGTCCGGGTGGGCCGGGCCCAGCACCTCCAGCCGGGCCGCCAGCGCCGCCTGGAACTCGCGCTCGGCGTCGGCGAGGCGGCCCGTGTAGTACAGCGTGTAGCCCAGCTCGTGCCGCAGCTGGGCCAGCAGCGGGTGGCCGGCGGGCAGGACCCGCCCGGCGACGCCGAGCAGCCGGCGCAACTCCGGCCCGGCGGGCTCGAACATGCCCCGGGCCCGCAGATGGCGGACCGCGGCGACGGCGCACGCCAGCACGCCCTCGGCGTCGGCCGCCGGTCCGTCCGGCAGGGTCGCGGCCAGGTGGAGCGCGTGCGCGGCCACCGCCTGCCAGCGCGGCCAGGCCGCCGGGTCGTGCGGCGGGCCGATCGCGCCGCCGGCGACCGCCCGGACCAGCAGCTCGGCGGCGAGCGGGGCGAGGCCGGCCGACGGCTCACGGCTGGCCTGCCGCACCAGCGGGTGCACCGCGACCGCGTCGTCGGCCAGGTCGACCAGGCCCAGCGCGGCCAGCCCGCGCAGCACCCGCCACAGCCGCGAGGCGGTGAGCCCGGCGAACTCCGCCGCCGTGGCCAGCACGGACGGGCTCAGCATCAGCTGGTACGGCACCGGGGCGTCGGCGAGGTGCGACAGCACCCGCAGCAGCGGCCGGGCGGGCTCCAGCCCGCGCTCGTCGAGCAGGTCGAGCGACAGCTCCCAGGCGCGGGCGATGATCTGCCGGTGCGCCTCGGCCGGGGAACCGGCAGCGCCCGGCGGGGCGGCGTCGAGGGCGGCGAGATAGCCCTCGAACGTCGTCACCGCGCCCGGCTCGGGCCAGGGGACCTCGGCGGTGTCGGCGAGATACGCCCCGCACATGCGCAGCGCCAGCGGCAGGCCGCCGAGCCGTTCGGCGAGCGCCCTCGCCGCGCGCTGGCTGCCGGCCTCCCCGGCGAGGTCGGTGAGCACCCGGGTTGCGTCCGCGGGCCCGAGCATGCCGACCGGGTCGAGCACACACCAGGCGCCCCAGGTCTGCGGGTCGCCGTCGCGGGAGGTGACGAGCACCAGCCCGCCGCCGGCGACGGGGCGCAGCCAGCCGGTGCCGTCGGCGAGCGCGCCGGAGCCGGCGAGGACCTCGGGCCGGTCGACGCCGTCGAACACCAGCAGCCACGGCCCGCCGCGCGCGGCCAGGGCCCGCCACACCTGGTCGGCGGCGTCGCCGTGGTGCAGCGCCTCGGCGGGCACACCGAGGCGCCGGGCCACGGCCAGCATGCCCGCGGCGACGGTGTGCTCGGCGGCGCCGGCGACCCACCACACGTCCGCGCCCGCGGCGGCGGCCCGGTGTGCCACCTCCAGGGCCACGGCCGACTTGCCGCTGCCGGCCAGGCCGCACAGCACGCGCACCCCGGCCCGCCGGTGGGGGTGTGCAGCGCCGAGTGCAGCGTGGTGACGAGCGTCTCGCGCCCGCGCAGCGGCCGCGCGGGGTCGCGCCGGCCCAGCGGCGGCACGACCGAGACCGCCTGCTCGGCGCGCTGCCCGGCCACGGTCAGGTGTACGTTCTCGACGTTGACCTGCCCGCCGTGCTGCGCCGCGTACACCCGGCCGTCCTGCCGGGCATCGTTGCGCTGCACGGACTCCGCCGACATGCCTCATGCCTACCATCGCGCCGCCATGGTCGACAGGCTCGCGGCGGTACCGTCGACGTCGTGACCCTCGCCGAGGAAGCTCAGGAGGCGTTGTCCCGCGCGCAGGCCGGCGGCGACGTCGTGCTGCTGCAGCGGGCGATCGAGCTGTACCGCACGCTGCTGTCGCAAACCCCGGCCGGCCACGAGTCCCGGCCGATCCGGCTGACCGGGCTGGCGGCGGCGCTGGCCAGCCGGTTCGAGCTGGCCGGCGACCCTGCCGACCTGGAGGCCGCCGTCCGGCTCGGGTGGCGCGCCCGCCGGTTGCTTTCGCCCGGCGACGAGGACGCGGCGCTGGTGCACTCCAACCTCGGGGCGGCGCTGGCCACCCGGTTCACCGAGCACTATCACGGGCGGGACCTCGAGGCCGCGATCGCCGAGCTGCGGGCCGCGGTCGCGGCGGCGGCGCCCGGCGATCCGTACCTGTCGTCGTACCGCTCGAACCTCGGCGCGGCCCTGGAGCTCGCGTACTCCGTCGCCGGCGCGGACACCCTCGACGAGGCGGTCGAGTGCGCCCGGCTGGCCGCCGAGGACGTCCCGCCCGACGCGCCGGCCGACGCGATCGCCGGCTACCGGGCGAACCTCGCCAACGTCCTGCTGGTGCGGTTCCGCCGGCGCGGCCGGCCCGGCGACCTGGACGACGCCGTCGAGCAGTACGACCGGCTGTGCGCCGAGGTGCCGGCGGAGCATCCGATCCGGCCGGAGATGGTGGCCCGGGCCGGGGACGCGTGGGCGCTGGCCTATCTGCACCGCGGCCGGCCGCAGGCGCTGGACCGGGCCGTCGACCTGCACCGCGAGGCCCACGAGTCGACGCGGGCGGCGGATGCGCAGTACTACAGCAGCGCCGAGAAGCTGGCGACCACCCTGCGGATGCGCTTCGAGCACGCCGGGCGGGCCGCGGACCTCGACGAGGCCGAGACCCTCGCCCGGCGGGCCCTGTCCGGCGGCGGCCCGGACCGCCCGGAGCGCCTCGCGACCCTGGCCACCGTGCTGCACAGCCGCTACGAGCACGGCAATGACCCCGGCGCGCTCGACGCGGCGATCGACGCCTACCGGGCGGCCGCCGACGCGACCCCGCCGCAGGACCTGCAGCGGGCGTATCGGCTGAGCAACCTCGCGGAGGCGTTGCGGCTGCGGTTGCTGGACCGGGGCGGGTTCGCCGACCTGGAGTCGGCCGTCGCCGCGGCCCGGGCCGCGCTGGACGAGGTGCCGCCGGAGCACTCCGAGCGGGCGATGTTCGCCGCGCACCTCGCCAACATCCTGCACGCCCGGTGGAGCCGGCTCGGCACGGCCGGCGACCTCGACGCCGCGATCGAGCTGGCCCGGGCCGCCGCGGCCGGCACCGCCGAGGACAACGTGACGGCCGCCGCGCGGCTGGCCAACCTCGCCGAGCTGCTCCTGGCCCGGGCCCTCGACCGGCGAGGCGAGCGCCCGGACGGCGACCTCGACGCCGCGATCGAGCTGGCCCCGGCCGCCGCGGCCGACACCGCCGAGGACAACGTGACGGCCGCCGCGCGGCTGCCCAACCTCGCCGAGCTGCTGCCGGCCCGGGCCCTCGACCGGCGTGGTGAGCGCCCGGACGCCGGGCTCGACGGCGACCTCGGCGCGGCGCTCGCGGCCGCGCGCGCCGCCGACGCGTCCGCCGCGCCGCGCTCGGACCGGGCGGCGATCCGCAGCAGCCTCGGCAACGTCCTGACCGTCGCCTACGGCCGCGACCACGACCCGGCGACGATCGAGGCGGCGATCCGCGCCCACCGCGGTGCGCTGGCCGCGAGCGGCCCGCCCGGCCGGCCCGGCCGGATCGGCAACCTCGCGGCGGCCTGGGCGCAGCGGTGGTTCGTCGGCCGCGACCCGGGCGACCTGCGCCGCGCCATCGTCGGCGCGCGGCAGGCGGCCGCCGCGGCGGCACCGGGCTCGCCCGCGCGGGCGACCCAGCTCAGCGGGCTCGCCGTGCTGCTGCGCGACCGCGGCGACCGCCGCCGCGCCCAGCGGGCCGCGCGGGAGGCCGCCGACATTCGCGCGGCGCCGGTCGCGGTCCGCCTCGGCGCCCGCACGATCGACGCGGAGCTGTCCATGGCGGCCCGCGAGTCCCCGGCCGCCGCCACCGCCTACGCCGAGGCGGTCGCGCTGCTGCCCCAGGCCGCCTGGCGCGGCGGCGACCGGCGCACCCGGCAGACGCACCTGGTGCGGTGGGCGGGCCTGTCGGGCGAGGGCGCCGCGGCCGCCGTGGCGGGCGAGCGCCCCGGCCTCGCCCTGGAGTTGCTGGAGGGCGGCCGGGCCGTGCTGTGGTCGCAGCGGCTGCAGCTGCGCACCCGCGACGAGCGGCTGGCCCGGGTGGCCCCGGCGGTCGCGGCCCGGCTCGACGAGCTGCGCGCCGCCCTGGACGACGAACGGTTCTGAGGTCTTAGCGGGGGCCGCCGTGGACGATCTGGTCGCCGCCCTGCACCGCGAAGACGGCGCCGCCCGAGGCCGAGTTGACCTGCACGTTGGCCGGAGCCGCGGGGCGGTCCGCAACGGTGGCCGGAGCCGCGGGACGGTCCGCAACGGTGGCCGGAGCCGCGGGACGGTCCGCAACGACGGGCGCGGCCGTGGGGGCGGCGCCGGTGTGCTCCGGTTCGAGCCGGCGGATGAGGCCGGCGGCGAAGGCGGCGGCGCGCTGGGCGGCGAGCAGCGGCCAGCCGGCCTGCTCGGCCTCCTCCTTGGGGCGGTGGACGGAGTCGCTGATGCCGCGCACCGTGAGCATCGGCAGGCCGCCGTTGAGGTGGGCGGCCGCGGAGGCGCCGGCGCTCTCCATCTCGATGGCCACCGCGTCGCCGTATTGGCCCTGCAGCTGCCGGGCCAGCGGCGACGAGGGCGAGTTGAGCAGTACTTCCCCGGCCGCGATCGGCAGGAAGTGCACCGCCGGGCCGGGCCGCTCGTCGCCCTCGGGCCGCACGTCGTCGCGGGCCACGTGCCGGGCCAGCTGCTCCAGGCCGTGCGCGGCGTCCCAGCTGCGGGGCCGGTGCTGGAACCCGGAGCGGTCGTCGCGGCCGCCGTGGTAGGCGAAGACCCGCGTGCCGACCACGACGTCGCCGAGCGCCACCCACTCCCGCAGCGCCCCGGCGATGCCGACGAACAGCAGCGCCTGCGGGGCGAACAGCGCGATCGCCCGCTCGGCGAGGACCCCGGCGCCGATGTTGCCCGGGCCGGTGACCGCGAGGGCCACCTGCCACGGCGCGCCGGGCACCGCGCCGACCTCGAAGATCGTCCCGGCGGGGTGCCGGCGGGGCACGAGGTCATTGAGGTGGCGGCGCATCGCGGCGTATTCGATGTCGATCGCCGTGAGCACCACCAGCCGCCGGGCCGCCTCGATCGGTCTCGCCATCCGGCACCGCCCCTCCGTAGCCAGCCGCCTTCCCAGCGTACGCGGTCGATGCCGCACACCGGGAGGTCCACGGGTGGGGGCAGCTGCTCGACGCCCTATGCCAGGCGTGCGCCGCTCATCGTGCGGGCGACAGATGCGCGGCCTCGATGGCGTCGCGCAGGCGCTGTTCGGCCTCCATGTTCAACGAACTGCGCAGCAGCTGACCCCCGAACTGGAACGGTGCCATCTCCGCCACGACCTTGTCGACGGTGACCTGGTCGATGAGCAGGAACAGCGCCGCCGAGCCGGGCTGCAGCGACGCGCCGACGTCCTTGATGAACTTGTCGTCCACCCCGGTGTCGGTGACCTTTCCGGCGATCGCACCGCTGGCCGCACCGACGGCCATGCCGATGAACGGAGCGAAGAACAGCAGCCCGATCAGGCCACCCCACAGGGCCCCACCGGCCGCCCCGACCGCGGCCGGGTTCGTCGTCTGATGCAGCCGGACCTTGCCGTTGGGACCGACGTCCACGACAGCGGCGTCGCGCACGGTGATGAGCCCCTGCCGCTGCAGATCGATGATCTTTTCCCGGGCGGCGTTCGCGGTAGTCAAGTCGCGGTATCCGATCACAATCAGATCGCTCATGATGCTTCCTCCCAGATCGTCGGTCGACGCTAAGCTAAGGTCTGTTCACAAATCCGTGGTTCGAATTCGGCTGACGATGTAGCGGCGCGCCATCGGATCCACGGCCGATTGACTTGAGGCCACATGGCTGTATTCTGAAGGTGTTCGACGCACCACCAAGGGCCGCAAGGGGCCCGGCCGAGTCAACCGGACACCACCGCCCCGGGTACCGCATCATCCAGATGCCGATCCGCGGCGGCCGCAGCGCAGCACCAGCCACGCCGGCTGGGCCGGCGTGCTCGGCGAAATACCGGAAACGGTGCCCTCGACAACCCCGGGATGAGCCCGGCGCAGCCACTGCACCGGACCGCACCGGAACGACGAGGCGCACACCCCGGACTGTTCCATAGCTCCAGCACTAACCACGAGCTATGAAACAGGCCTTAGCTGCAACGGTCATCGCGCCGGTGCCCAAGCGCCTCGCCCGGCAGGAGTGACGATCGTCGTGCCGGCGTGGGTCAGCTGTCGGGCCGGCGGCGACGGCCAGCAGTATCCGGCCCGGCTACCGGCGGCGAAGCACGCGGTGCAGCAGCAGCCAGCCGGCGAGGGCGACGACGAGAGCGGCCACGGCGTACCATTCGTAGCGGCCCAATGCCGCCCGGATCATCCGGATGTGGTCGCCGACGAGGTAGCCGCCGGTCGTCCAGGCGCCGACCCACAGCGCCGCGCCGAGCGCGTTGAAGGCCAGGAACCGCCGCCACCGCATGCCGGTGGCGCCGGCCACGACGCCGTTGAGCTGGCGCAGCCCTTCGACGAACCGGGCCACGGCGACCACGATCGGGCCGCGGCGGGTCATGAACCGCTC
Organism: Dactylosporangium sp. CA-233914; assembly: GCF_050942935.1. NCBI lineage: Bacteria > Bacillati > Actinomycetota > Actinomycetes > Micromonosporales > Micromonosporaceae > Dactylosporangium > Dactylosporangium sp. CA-233914. The sequence goes on from NZ_CP192030.1 coordinate 4,998,869, forward strand.
CATCTTGGCCAGGCGGGGCTCGGTCAGCCGCACGTAGTGACCGAAGCGCAGCACTAGGCGCCGCCCGCCGCGGCGGCCGATCCAGTAGCCGATGCTGTCGCCGGTCACCGCCGCCGTGAAGGCCACCACGCCGATCGCGATCACGTTGAGCCGGCCGTGCCCGGCCAGGCCGGCGGCGAGGATGATCGCGGTCTCGCCCGGGGCGGGCACCCCGAGCCCCTCCACGAGGACCAGGACGGCCAGGCCCAGGTATCCGTAGTGCTCGACCAGGCCGGTCAAACCGCCCACCGCCGTGCCTCCTCACCCTCGTGCACACCGACAGTAGGCTGCCGAAGATGAGAGGAGGATGAACGCCGCCGGCGGTGTGGTGAAGTTGACCGCGCGGCCGCGTTCTGACTACGGCGTGTAGACGGTCGCCTCGCGGGAGGTTTGCCGGATACCGTTGGGGCCGTCGAACACTCGCCGGCCCCACCAGGTGAGCGACTTGGCGTTGAACTGGTTCACCATGTCGAGGTTGCTGACGTCTCCGCTGTTGCCGCTCCAGGACCAGGCGAGGTAGCCGATGCGGTGCGCCTGCGCCTCGGCCATGATCGCGTCCTCGTCGATGTCGCCGTCGTGATGCGTGTACGCGAACTCGGTCACCGCGATGGGAAGCTTCGCCCGCAGGTACCGGCCGAGGTAGTCGTGGACGTTCGTGGCGCGGCCGAACGCGCCGTAGATGTGGATGGAGAAGACGGTGTTACGCTCCGGGTCGGCGGCGAAGACGTCGGCGGCGTGGTCGCGCATGGTGAACGACAGGTCCTGGCCCCAGTCGGGCGCATCGACCATGAGGGTCTGATGGATGCCGGCCCGGCGCAGGCGGTGGATCGAGTCCATCGTGTCGCCGGGCCAGGAGCGGAAGTTGTCCAGGACGTACGGCTCGTTGGCCACGTCGACGACGGCGTACTTCTCCTGGCCGATGAGCGCCTTGCGAATACTGATCCAGTAGTCCACCGCCCGCGCCTGCGAAATGGCCTCCGGGCGGTAACCCCACCCCGTGGTGTCGTTGACGACCAGGACGCAGACGAGACGGTTCTGCCGGCACAGCGCGATCACGTGCGCGACATCGGCCGCGTCGCTTCTTCTGGCAACCACGCCCGTGGACAGCTCGACCCGTACGGTGTTGGCGCCCATCGCCTTGACGTCGCTGAACATCCGAGGCGTCTTCTCCGGATACACGGCGTGGTTCTGGCCCACGCCACGCATGACAAACTCGTTGTTGTCGGCATCGTAAAGGCGCCCGTTGGCAACATGGAAACCGGACCTTTGGGGTTCCCCGTTCGACGCAGGGGACCCGGGCCGTCGCGGTGTCCCATTCGAATGGTGCAGCTGCCCCACGAGGATGATCGAGACGACGACGATGATGAGCGACGTGCCCGCGACGGCGGTGCGCATTCTCATGACCCACCTCGGACCGGATTCCTGTCGGCGCAGCGGAGCACTTCCCCGGTGCCGCCCCACAAACCCCTCGCACAGCGAATTCAGCCCGCCTGCGAACGGTAGTCCCCTGTACGGCTCTGCCGAGGCCTTCGCCACGATGGCTCCGAGGACCCAGAACCCCGAGTTGCTGTAGCTGAACCGGGTGCCGGGGGTGAACAGCGGTTCGGTCTGTTACCCGCCGGCACCCGTTCGTCCGCTCCGCGCCCGGCGTAGGCGACCCGCGGCGCGGCCAGCACACCGCCCGCGGCCCACCGGTGGAGGGCGGTCTGGACATCACGCTGGCGTTCGGCTCGCCACCGATGTTCAACCCGGCCGTCCAGGACGACCCGATCGCGCAGGCGGATGATGGGAAGAAAATGGGGGAGTCGTGTCATGAGCACGGACATCAGATACCGCAGGATCTACGAGGAGTCCTCGCCCGAGGACGGCAAGCGGGTGCTGGTCGACCGCGTCTGGCCGCGGGGGATGCGCAAGCAGGACGCACACCTCGACGAGTGGCTGCGTGACGTCGCCCCGTCCACGGAACTGCGCCAATGGTACGGTCACGAGCCCAGCCGCTTCGACGAGTTCCGCCGCCGCTACCTCACCGAACTGCACGAGCCCGCGCGGCGCAGTGCCCTGGACCATCTGCGCGACATCGCGAGCCACGACAAGCTGACGCTGCTGACCGCCACCCACGATGTCGAACACAGCCAGGCCGCCGTCCTCACCGAATGGCTGACCAGCGCCGGCCGATCCAGCGCTTGATCCACCACGAGCCCCGGGCGGGTTGTGGCGTACGGCCTGCTCGCATACCGCCGGGCGGGGGTACCACCACTCGAACCGCGATCTACGATCAGCCGGGCCGTTCGGTAATTGCCCCGGCGTGACCTGCCCGGTCGATCGGGACGGCTCCCCGAATGCCGGGTTCTGCCGCCGGCCCGGCATCGACGCAGTCTGCCAGTGGACAGGATCGTGGAGTGGGCTGACAACGTGCTCGATGTGCTCCAGTTCGTCTGCAAGCTGATCTGCGACGCTCTGTTGGCCGCCGCGATCGTGGAGATCGGCATCATTTGCTTCTTCAACCCGATCGACACTCTGGTCTGCATCGCCGTACCTTGCGTGGCACGTCCTCTTCACCTGTCTCATCAAGAACCGGCCGGAGGACTGGCAGAGTTGGGCCGAGTGTTTCATCGACGCCGGGCCGCAGTACGTTGGGATCGGGTCCCCGAACCTGGGCTGGAAGGCGTTCCAGAAGCTGCCGTCAGGGGTGCGTAAGTGGATCGTCGAGAAGGCCGAAAGATGCCGATACCTTGGATGCCGGACTGGATGTCACCCCTGACCCCGGACTGGCTGTTCTGATGGCCGGCGGCGATCGGAACGGCGCGGGAGAGGCGAGGTATGCCAGCTTCCTCGTGGTGCTTGTGCTGGCCGCCGCCGGGCTCGTCTACCTGTGGGCCGAGACCGGCTTCTGGAACGCGGCCGGCCACCTGGTCTGGCCGACTCTGACCGCGGCCTTCTTCATCGCGGTCGCCGTTGTCGAGCGGATCGTCCGGCGACGCCGGCGGCCACCGCCACCCCCGCCCGGGAGTGAGCCGCGACGCGGATTGTGGACAATGCCGCGAAGCAGAGGTCGGCGCTACAGATCCAGGCGGTACCCCAGCCGCAGGCGTAGCTCCACGCATACCTCGTCGGCCGGGATCGTGTAGACCGGCGGGCCGGCCCAGTCGTAGTACTCGCGGTCGTGGTCGGCGAGGTCGTTCTCGGACAGGTCGAGCAGGGTGAGCTTGTCGAGGGCCGCCGCGCGTAACAGCGCGCCCAGGCCCGCACAGCGTACGTTGCGTAGCAGCAGTTCCCGCAGTGCGGGCATCGCCGCGTCGGCCAGTGCTTCGAAGCCTTCCGGCGTCACCGGGTTGCCGCTGAGGTCGAGCCGGGTCACGGTGGTGCGCAGACGGCTGGTGGTGAGCGCGCGGATGCCGGCGTGGCCGACCGCGTTGCCGACCAGCTCCAGGTGCGTCACGGCGGTCAATGCGGGGTTGGCCGCCAATGCCGCGGTCCCGCCGTCGCCGAGCCGGTTGTGGTGCAGCGTGAGCCGTTCCACGTCGGCGAAGCGGGTGTCGGTGCGCAGCAGATCGTACGAGTCGGGCTCCAGCCCGACGTCGCGCAACGTCACCGACCGGGTCTGCGCGGCCCGGCCCAGCTGGTCGGCCAACTCCCGATGCCCATCGTTCATGCGGTCCGCACCCTCTCTGCGGGAGACTGTAGCCACCCGTTGCTACCGTGCGGCGATGCGGGCTCGCGGCGGAGCGGACGGGGACCGGCACTGTCCGGTCCGCCGCCCGGAGCTGGTGTCCACGGTGCGGGTGCCGGACGCCTGGCACGAGTCGTATCTGCCGCCGGCGGTCGGCGACGGGCGGCTGCTCGTCGCCGCGGGGTCCGCATGCGACCCGGTGACCGGCACCGTGCCGGCGCTCATCGCGCTCGACGCGCGCTCGGCGGTGGAGCGGTTCCGGGTGCGGGTGCCGCTCGGGTGGCGGGGAGCGGACGGGTGTCAGGTGGGCGTGCCCCGCCCGCTGCCGGACGCCCGCATCCTGCTGCCGGTCTACCAGTGGGACGAGTCGTTCACGGTGTACCTGGTCGACGCGCACGGGCGGATCCTGCGCGCGGACGATCTCGCCGGCGGCCGGGAGTCGGCACTGGACGTGTACGGCGCCGACGTGAGCGTCAAGCTGTGGCAGGAGCCGCTCGCGGTGGGGACCGGCGCCTATCTCGCGTCGTGGGTGTACCGCGCCTACTCCTGGCATCTGCAGTGCCGGGACCTGGCGACCGGGGCGCTGCGCTGGGAGGCGGCGGAGCGGGCTCTCGCCGCGGCCGGGGACGTCGCCGTCACCGAGACCGCGCCGGGCCAGGAACATGGGGGCGAGATCGTTTGCCGGGCGATCGCCGACGGCCGCGAACGGTGGCGGCTGCCGCCGGCCCAGATCTTCCCGCGGCGGGCCCGCTCGTTCGGCGCGGTGGTGGGCGACACGGCGGTGCTGGTGGACCGCGGGCGCAGGCTCGCCGCGGCCGCGGCCCGGGAGGAGGCGATCGTCGCACGCGCGGCGGAGCTCGACGTGGAACCCGACCTCGACGACCTGGCTCGAGCCTGGGAACGGCGGCATCCTGCGCCGGGGGAGGAGCTGGTCGGGTACGACCTGGCCGGCGGGCGTGAGCGGTGGCGGTATCCGGTGCACGGCGAGGTCGTCTCGATCGCCGACGGCCCCGCGATGGTCTGTGCCGTGGTCGTCGACGGCCAGCGGCGCTACCGGCTGGAGCGGATCCTTGTGGACGGGCCGCGGCCGCGCCGCAGTGAACCCGCTGAGATCGACGTCGATGCCGTCGGCGACGTCGCGCGTCGGGACCCGCCGGTGATCGCGTACGTGGACGCCACCCATCTGCTGCTGGCGAGCTCGACCGAGCTTGTGTGCGTGTCAACCCCCACGCCGCGGACGGTCGTGTGGCGGCTCCCGTTGCCGGACAGCCCGCTGGTGCCCCGGCCGAACCCCGGTGACCGCCGGATTCTCGGCGCCTCGATCGCCGTCGCGCACGGCCGCGTCTGGGTGCGCGGCGCCGGCTCGGTATGGGTCTTCGCCGAGGCGGCCGCCGGCTCGTAGCCAGTCCGATCCGGCGGCCGACGCAACGAAAGTGATCCGACGTTTGTGCGTCGAATCCCCTCCTGGACGTCGGCATGGCGGCCACTTGCGAGTGAATCATTGGATGTCTATATTCGTGGGCAGCTATCTAAATCGGTCCGCGTGATGGAGGAGTACATGGTCAAAGTGCGCAGGGTGCTGGCCACGCTGTTGATCGCGGCCGGGCTGTTGTTGGTGCCGGAGGCGGCACATGCCGCCGGCGGCGTGTGCGGCATGGGGCTGACCGGCAACTACATCACCGTGTCCTTCACCTTTAACCCCAGCTGCGGTACCGGATTCGGCAACAACGCCGCCAACGTGGTGTCGAGCGACGGGTATCCCATGTACACCAACTTCGAAGCCTGTGAGTGGGGTCTGCACCCCGCCAACTGGGTGTTCGTCGGCCCTACCACCTACACCGAGGCGTGCGGCTTCGGCATGTACAACCTCGGACCCCAGTCGAGAATCGTGAAGGTCCGGCCGAACCCCTGACGTTGACATCTACAGAAAGCATTGTTTACTGTTTCTCGGCGTCTCCGTAGAGAGGATCGCCGATGCGTCCGCTCGTCGCCCCAGCCGCCGCGCTGGCCGCCCTGCTGACCGTGCTCGCCGTCACCACCGGCGCCGCGACCGCCGCCCCCGGCCCGGCCCCGCTGGCGCCGGCCGACCTGACCGGTTCGGTCGCCGTGACCGGCATCTCCCTGTCCTGGCGGCAGCCGGCGGGCGGACCCGCGGTCGCGTCGTTCCGCGTCTACGAGGGCGGCGCGGTCGTGCGGCGCACAGCGACGACGTCGGCCCCGATGCAGTACATCGGTGTCAACACCACCCACACCTATACGGTGACCGCGGTCTCCTTCAACGGCGTGGAGTCGCCCCCGTCGGCGCCGTTCACGGGCACCACCTGGACGCCCGGCATGGCGCCCCAGTGCGACGAGCCCGCGCCGCTCACCGTCTTCGACGTGACGTCCTCCGCCCTGTCGGTGCGCTGGTCGGTGGGCCGGGCGTCGCCGCAGCTCGCCCTGACGGTCAACGGCCGCGACTACGGCATCGTGCCCGGCACGAGTCTGCGCGTCGGCGGCCTCACCCCCGACACCGCGTACGCGATCGCCCTGCGCCGCGTCAACTGCGACCAGCGCAACCCGGCAGTCGGCTACGCCGCCACCCGCACGCTGCCCGGCGCGACCAACGCGGCCGCCGCGCCGCGGAACCTCTCCGCCACCGCCCAGACCGACCGCTCGATCGGCCTGACCTGGTCGGCCCCGTCCGACGGCTCCTACATCCACCAGTATGCGATCTACGACGGTGCCTACCGGGTCGCCACGACGTGGACCCCGTCGGCGACGGTCACCGGCCTGTTCCACAACACCGTGCACCGCTTCACCGTGGCGGCGCTGGACGTGGCCGGCAACGAGTCGGAACACAGCCCCGTCCTGTCCCCCTCGACCACCCCCTGCCCGGTTCACCCGCCGTCCCCGTCCCGGGTGACCGCCACCGCCGTCACCGCGTCGACCCTGCGCCTGGACTGGACCCTCGAGTCGGCCGCCGGCTCCTACACGGTGCTGGACGGCGACAGCGCCGTCGCCACCGTCACCGACCCGGCCGCGGTGCTCACGGGCCTGGCGCCGGCCTCGCCACACAGCCTGCGCGTGGTCGGCTCGCTGCCCGGCTGCCCCGACACGCCCGCCTCGGCGCCGCTGACCGTGACCACGCTGCCGGGCCCCGCCGGCCGTCCGGCGGCCCCGCTGGGCTTCCACGCGGCCCAGCCGACGATCGTCAACACCTACGACGCCGACGTCCCGCTGTCCTGGACCCCGGCGCCCGGCCTGGCCTACCGCCTGTACGACGGCGCCACGGTGGTCGGCACGTACCCGGGCAACGCCGTGACCCTGCGCACCCGTGGCGCCGAACGCCACCAGTACCGCCTGACCGCGCTCGACGCGAACGGCGACGAGTCCCCGCCGACCGCCCCGGTCGACGTGATCACCCCGTTCCTGGTCGCCCCGTGACGTCGCGGCGCGGGCGGTAAGGGATGATCGTTCGGTCACCGGGACCGGCCCAGAGCGGCGACGACCGCGTCCAGCCGGCCCTCAAGCGGCCCGTTCAACTCCAGCACTGGTACGTCTTCCCAGGCGTCCAGCGGATCGCCGTAGACCAACTCCAGCAGTGCGTCATTCATTCGCGAACGGAGCCCGGGCAGCTCCGCAGCCGGCAGACCTCGCTCCGTCTCGGGCGTAGTCGGCGTGACAACCAGCAGATCGAGATTCGCGAAGGCCGAACGGAGCGTTGCGCCATCGGCCTCATCCGAGGGGTCCGCACCCGTCGCGGCCAGGTATGCGAGGTAGTCCAACGGCGTGCGGTCAAAGACGACCCCCGGCAGCAACGGCGGCGATCCCAGACTCTGTGCCGAGCGTGCCAGCAGCGCCCGGTAATCCTCCAGCGATGGCGGGAACTGGAACTCGTACCCCTCCTCGACGAGCAGGTAGTACGGTTCGTCCACCGCCACGTGGTCCGGTAGGTGTGCACACAGCGCCTCGACCAGGGTCGTCTTCCCGGTTCCATGCGTCCCGGAGATTCCGACTCTCATCCGCTGCTCCTGCCCATCGGTGGACGACTCCGGGCGATCTTATGGCTTCCGTGCCGTGCGCTCTGCGTTTCTCCGGAAGAGACGGCCGCCAGCTACGGTGCGGCTGTGAGCCGCAGGACGGTGCCGGCCAGGACGGTGACGGCCGGCGGCAGGCTCGCCTCGTCGACGTCGAACCGCGGGGTGTGGGTGGTGCCGGGCAGGTGTGAGCCGATGTGCAGGTAGGTGGCCTGGCCGCCGCGCTCCTGCACCCGGCGCATCATGGCCGCCGCGTCGTCACTGGCTTCGTACGCCATCGTGTCGTGGACGGTGATGCCCGGCTGTTCGGCGGCCACCTCGCCGACGAGCGTGGCGAGTTCCCGGTCGCTGTCGGCGGCCGGGCTGCGGCCGACCACCTCGACGGTCGCGGTCACGTCGAAGGCGTGCGCGATGCCCTCCACCAGCCTGTGCATTCCGGCCAGCAGAGCGTCGGCGTCCTCGTTGCGATCCGCCCGTACTTCGGCCAGGAGCAGGGCCTCGCCGGGCACCACGTTGCGGGCCCGGCCGGAGTCGATGCGTCCGATGTTGGTGAGTCCCGATCCGCCTGGGCGGCGTGGGATGGCATGGGCGAGCAGGGCGATGGCGGAGGCGGCGTCCACGGCGGAGCGCCCGAGATGCGGCGCCAGGCCGAAGTGGGCTTCGCGGCCGCGGATGTGGATGTCGATTTTCGTGGTCGCGAGCAGGCCGTGCACCCCCGGGCAGAGGTGTCCGGTGCCGAACCAGGGCCGGGCGGCGTTGTGCAGCCCGAGGAAGTAGTCGGTTCGGTCCAACCAGCCGGCTTGGACGATGGCGTCGGCGCCGCGGGTGCCCTCCTCGGCCGGTTGGAAGATGAACTGCACGGCACCGCGCCGGGGCGCGCCGAGGTCACGCAGCACGCGGGCGACGCCGGCGACGACGGCGGCATGTGCGTCATGACCGCAGGCGTGCATGATCCCGGCGCGGCTGGACCGGTACCCCCCGGCATGGGGCGTGTGATCCGGGTCCGTGGACTCGTCGATGGGCAGTGCGTCGATGTCGGCCCGCAGCGTGACGACGGGGCCGGGCCGGCCGCTGTCCAGCGTGGTGATGAGGCCGGTGCCGGCGCGCATCGTCGCGAGGTCGGCTTCGCTCACGCCCGCCGCGCCGGCCGCGGCGGCCAGGACGGTGGCGTCGGGGACACCCAGGCGGGTCGCGCCGCGGTACAGGTCAGTGCCGGCGATGATGTCGGTGATGCCGACGGCGTGCAGCTCGTCGCGCAGGCGGGCGGTGGTGTAGTACTCGCTCCAGCCCAGTTCGGGGTGCCGGTGCAGGTCGCGGCGCAGCGCCCGGACATGGGCGGCGGCGGCGTCGACGGCGGCGCGCAGGTCGCTGGCGGGGTTCATAGGCGGGGGAGTACCTGCTCACCGAACAGCCGCGTGGCGGCCAGTGCCAGGTCGTCGTCCAACCCGGGGAGCTGGATGCGGAGCAGGAGGTTGCCGGCGCCGAGCTTGTCCCGGATGGGCAGGCACTGCTCGTATACCTCGTCCGGGGATCCGACCAGGTATCGGGTGGCGGAGAACTCGCGGAAGTCGGCGTCAGTGCCGTCGGCCGGGAAATCGGCGTAGATGCGCGAGGCCTGGTACTTGAGGGCGGCCAGGCCATCGGTCCACGCGTCGCGGGAGTCGGCGGCCACGTATGCTTCGCGGCGGACGATGATCTCGCCGTCCTCGGGGTCACGTCCGAGGCTGCGCAGCTCGTCGTGGTACGCCTCGCGCACGTCGAGCATCTCGGCGAAGCTCAGCGACGGGCCGATGACCAGCGCGTCGGCGAACCGGGCGGCCCGCCGGGCACCGGCCGGACTGATCGCGCCGTACCAGATCGGCGGCGCCGGCTGCTGCACCGGTCGCGGGGTGACGGTGATGCCGGAGAACTGGAAGTACTTGCCCTGGTGGCTCACGGTCGGCGTGGTGAAGACCTTCCGGATCACCTCGAGCGCTTCTTCCGAGCGACTGACCCGCTGCCGGTACGGGATCTGCAGCGCCTCGAACTCCGCGGCGCTGTGTCCCATGCCGGCCCCCAGCACGGCCCGGCCGCGGGAGAGATTGTCCAGGGTGAGGACGTCTTCGGCGATCTTGATCGGGTGCTGGAACGGGAGGATCACGATGTCGGTCCCGATGCGCAGGTTGCGGGTCCGTGCGGCGATGGCGCCGCAGAGCACGAACGGCGACGGTATCCAGCCCTCGGCCTTGAAGTGGTGCTCCGACACGACCGCACTGTCGTACCCGAGTTCGTCGGCGATCTCGGCCTGGGTGAGGGCAGCATCGTAGAGGTCGGGCCAGCTGGACTGGTCCACGGCGGTGCACGAGAAGTGCAGGCCTACCTTCATGTGATCTCCTTGGCGCCAGTCAACAGGTCATCTGATGTTCTGATGTCCGTGGTCAGAGGATAGGCCAGCGACGCGTTAACATCAATCGTCCGGTGACAGTGGCCGGCCCGCCTGAGAAGGGGATCGATGGATATTCGTTCCAGCCAGGTCGCGGACCTCGGCACCTGGGTCCGCCCCGCCCGTGAGCGCCTGGCCGACACGGTGGCGGGCAAGCTGACCGAGGACATCGCCACCGGGGCCATTCCGCCGGGCGTCCGGTTGCCCAACGAACAGGAACTCGCCAACCACTTCGGTGTCGGCAAGTCGGTCATCCGGGAAGCGATGAAGGTGGTCGCGATCCGTGGCCTCGTCACCGTGCAGCAAGGCACCGGCACCGTGGTGAACCCGCGCGGTCAGTGGAACCTGCACGACCCCGGCGTGGTCCGCGCGATGCGCTACCACCTGCATCCGGGGCAGTTGGTCGAGGTGCGCCGGCTGCTGGAACCCGAGATGGCCCGCCTGGCCGCGTCCCGGGCGGAGGAGCCGGACCTGGCCCGGCTGCGCGACATCCTCGACCGGCAGGCGCAGATGCAGACCAAGCACGAGGTCGCGCTGTGGAGCCTGGAGTTTCACGAGGCGATTGCCGAGGCGACCCACAACCCGATCTACGGCATCCTGACCAGTGCCCTGCGCGCGTTGATGGTCATGAAGCTGGCCGACGGCAGTGCGCGGCCGGATTCGTCGATGAAGCCCGAGTGGACCGTGGACACCGACCACCGCAAGATCTACGAGGCGATCGAGAGCCGTGATCCGCAGCGCGCTCACGACTACGCGCTGGCCCATCTGGACCAGCTGGGGCCGCATTGGGAGTGGCTGTCCACCGAGTCCGGTTGGGGTGCCGCGCCGCCGGTGGACTGACCGTTCCGCCTGGTCCGGCGCTTGCTGCCGGCCGCGATCTCGCTCTTGACTCGGTCGGGGCCGACCCATAGCATCCGGTCATCAGATGACCGTATGACCTGTGGTTGACGGCTTCTGCGAACTCCTGGCGAGAGAGGCGCACCCCCAAATGGTGATCAAGAGACGGCTCGCCGGTTGTGCGGCCGTGCTGCTCGTGGTGGCCGGCCTAGCGGCCTGCGGTACCAAGGAGAAGGCCGGCTCGGGCGGCGGCGGCGCCACCGAGACCATCAAGATCGCGCTGCACTTCAACGTGCCCCAGCCGTCCTGGATCGGTATCTACATGGCCCAGGAGAAGGGCTTCTACACCGCCCAGGGCATCCAGCTGGATCTGCAGTACCTCAAGGGCTCGACCCTGGCCGTGCAGTCCACCGGCTCCGGGCAGAGCCAGATCGGCCTGGCCGCACCCGACTCGGTACTGGCCGGCAAGGACAAGAACCTGCCCGTCACCGTGGTGGCCAATCACATCCAGAACGACGCCACCGGCGTCATCCTCAAGAGCAAGGAGCCGGTGAGCGGGCTCGATGCCCTACGCGGGAAGACCATCGCCACCGCCCAGGCGTCCGCCGAGGCGGGCCTGTTCGCGGCCCAGCTCAAGCAGCGGGGGCTCACCGACAAGGTGACCGTGCTCAATGTCGATGCTCAGGCCAAGTGCACATTGATGCTCAGTGGCAAGGCCGACGGCTGCACCGGGTTCAGCTACGCGCAGTTCATCCAGATGCAGCTCAAGGGCGAGGACGTCCAGTTCATCCCGTTCAGCTCGCCCGATCGGCCGCTGCCCGGCGCGGTCATCATGGTCAACAACAACTACCTCGCGCAACACGCGGACGTCGTCAAGCGCTTCCTGCAGGCGACCTACCAGGGGTACCAGGCGGCGGAGAAGGACCAGGCCGGCTCGATCGCGCTCATCCAGAAGCTCGACACCACCGATCCCGCGGATCAGCTCGCCAAGGCCGTCCCGATCATCTTCCAGCTCAGTCACAGCGACCGTACCCGCGACAACGGCTGGGGTGCGATGACCGACGCGGTGTGGCAGAACCTGGTCGACGAGCTGGTGTCCGGCGCCGTGCTCAAGACCGCGCCCGACCTCAAGGGGCTCTACGCCAACGACTACCTGCCGGCCGACCGTTCATGGACGTGACCGCGGTGGCCGCGGCGCAGCTGTGCGGGCGCCATCTCGGCGTGACGTACCAAGGCGTGGACGGCACCACGGTCGAGGCCCTGCACGACGTCTCGTTCACGGTGCCCGCCGACCGGTTCATCTCGCTGGTCGGGCCGTCCGGCTGCGGCAAGACCACGCTCCTGAAGATCTTCGGTGACCTGCTGGAGCCGACGTCGGGGGAGCTGACGATCGCCGGTGCGCGGCCGGCCGAGCTGCGCCGGCAGCGGCAGATCGGGCACATGTTCCAGGACGCCACGCTGTTGCCCTGGAAGACGATCGGCAACAACATCCGGTTGCTGAGCGCGGTCGCGGGCCGGCCCATCACCGGCGAGCGGGTCGAGGAACTGGCGGAGATGGTGGGGCTGGGCGGGTTTCTCGACCGGTACCCGCACGAGCTCTCCGGCGGCATGCGTCAGCGGGCCGCCCTGGCCCGGGCGTACGCGCTGGACCCACGCATCCTGCTCATGGACGAGCCGTTCGGGGCGCTGGACGAGATCACCCGGGAGCGGATGAACACCGAACTGCTGCGCATCTGGGAGCGGCGCCGCCAAACGGTGATCTTCGTGACCCACAGCATCGGCGAGGCGGTGTACCTGTCCGACACCATCTTCGTGATGGCGCCCCGGCCCGGCCGGGTCATCGCGCAGATCGATGTCGACCTGCCCCGGCCGCGCCGCGCCGACCTGCGGTTCGGCAGCGAGATGACCGAGTACGTGCGGATCGTGCACGAGCACCTGCTCGCCGGCATGACCACGGCGGAGGGGTGAGGCGTGACCGGAAAACCTTGGCTGCGGCGCCTGTTGCCGGTCGCCTCGATTCTCGTCGTCCTGGTGCTGTGGCAGGTGCTCGTCACCGTCATGGACGTCGACGAGTTCGTGCTGCCCGCTCCGTCGGCGATCGCCGCCGCGCTGCTCGACAACACCGGGACCCTCGCCGAGAACGCGCTCACCACGCTGCTGGAACTCGGCGTCGGGTACGCGCTCGGGGTGGCCGTCGGGCTGGTGCTCGCGGTCGCCATGACCGTGCTGCCGCTGTTCCGGCTGGCCGTGTATCCGCTGGTCGTGGCCTCCCAGACCATCCCGAAGATCGCCATCGCCCCGCTGCTGATCCTCTGGTTCGGCGTGGGCCTGATGCCCAAGGTGCTCGTCATCGCGCTGCTCGCCTTCTTCCCGGTGCTCATCAACACGGTGTCCGGGCTGGAAAGCGCCGACCGCGGCCAGCTCGAACTGCTGCGGTCGGTCAACGCGAATGCCCGCCAGGTGTACCTGCACGTGCGTCTGCCGGCGGCGGTACCGTTTCTGTTCGCCGGTCTGAAACTCGCCCTGACGGTCAGCGTCATCGGCGCCATCGTCGGCGAGTGGGTGGCCGCCAACGCCGGGCTCGGATACCTGCTGATCGCGTTCAACGCCTCCCTGCAGACCCGGGAGCTGTTCGCCACCCTGGTCGTGCTGGTCCTGATCAGCTCGGTCACCTTCCTGCTCATCTCCGTCGTCGAACGGCGGCTGTCCTGGGAGGCGCGGCTACGCCGCACCGGCGGCGGCACGGTCAACGCCCGGGGTTCCGGGCGTGGCCGGCAGCGGACCGCACCGCCGGACCCGCTGCGCGAGCAGATGTAACCGAGCCTTCCGACCCGAAAGCCGAGAACCTTCGTGAGCCCCGACCCAACCTGCCTGACGAACCAGACGGTGGCCGACGTCATCGTCGACCGCGAACTCGCCGACCTCACCGCCAAGCTGGTGGCAACCCCGAGCCAATGCGGCATCGACGATGAGGGCCCCTGCGCCGAACTGGTCGCCGACACCCTGCGCGCCGCGGGCATCGAGGTCGACCTGCCCGAGATCGCCCCTGGGCGGCCCAACGTGGTCGCCCGGCTGCGCGGCACGGGCGACGGCCCGGCGCTGATGCTCAACGGCCACCTCGACACCACGCCGATGGATGCCAACTGGCCGAGCGGGCACACGGTGCGCCAGGTGGGCGGGGTCATCGAGGGGCACGGCGCGCGCAACATGAAAGGCGGCCTGGCCGCGCTGACCTACGCCGCGGTGGCGGTCAAGCGGCTCGGCGTGCCGCTGGCCGGCGACCTGTGGGTCACCGCCGTCATGGGCCACCATGACGGCGGCGTCGGCACCCGGGCCATGCTCGCCGACGGGCTGCGCACCGAGTACGCGATCATCCCCGAACCGACCGACCTGGGCATCCGTACCATCCAGATCGGCAGCCTGGTGGTCGATGTGAACCTGCGCGGGCGCACCGGCCCGGCGGGTGGCGCCGATCTGTTCCGGCAGTACGCGACGCTCGATGACCTGCCGGTCGACGTGATCGACGCACTGCCCGACGTGCTCCGCGCGATCGATCGGGTGCGGCTCACCCACCGACCCGACCCCGCCATGCCCGACATGCCACACGTACAGGTACGGCAGGTCATCGCCGGGTACGGGCCGACCCGGCTGCCGATGGCCTTCGCCCCCGACTCCGCCCTGCTGCGCCTCGGCGTCTCCACCGTCGCCGGGCAGGAGCCCCGGCAGATCACCGCTGACCTGGACGCCGCCCTCGATGCGGTGCGGCGCGCCCGCCCCGGGCTGGACGTCACCGTCACCGCCCGACCCGGGTACCGGGAGCCGCTGAACATCAGCCCGGACAGCGCGGTGGTGACCGCCCTGGCCGAGGCCCATCAGACGGTCGCCGGTACCGCGCCGCAGATCGGCGCCATCCTGCCCAACTCCTACTTCGGGTGCGACGGGCTCATCATGGCGGCGGCGGGCTGCGCCGCGGTCAGCTACGGGCCGGCCGGGCACGCATACCGGCGGGCCAACCGGGGCCGGGTGGCAACGGCCGACCTGCGCACCTGCGCGCAGACCATCGCACTGGCCGCGGTGCGGTTGTGCGGCGCCCGGGACGCGCGTTGACCCGGTACGACCTGGCCGTGCTCGGCGGCCTGGTGGTCTCCCCGGCCGGCTGCCACCCGGGCGGGGTCGCGGTGCGCGACGGCCGGATCGCCGCGCTGAGCGCACCGGACGTCGAACTGGACGCCGCTCGGGTGATCGACGCCACGGGCCGCTGGGTGATGCCAGGCATGGTTGACATCCATGTCCATCTACGCGATCCGGGGTACCCCGACAAGGAGGATTTCGCCACGGGTACCCGGGCCGCCGCTCACGGCGGCGTCACCACCATCGGGGACATGCCCAACAACCAGCCGCCGACCAGCACCGCCGCCCGGTACCGGCAGAAGCTGGAATCGGTGCGCGGCAAGGCACACGTCGACTTCGGCCTGTGGGCGGCCGGCGTCGACCCCGACGAGTTCGAGGCGTTCGCCGACCTGGGCGCGCTGGGCCTCAAGGTGTACCTGGCCGGCCCGGCCCAGGGCGCGCAGTACTCCGACGACCTGATGGTCCGCGACGACGGTCACCTGCTCGCCGTGCTGTCCGGCGCGGCCCGCGTCGGCCTGCCGGTGGCGGTGCACCTGGCCAACCCCGCGATCGAGAACCGGTGGCGAGCGGCCTGGCACGGCCGGTCCTTCGCCGAACTGGCCGACGCCGTCGCCGCCGAATCCCGCCTCGACAAGGTCGAGTCCGCGCAACGGGTCCTGCTGCTGGCCCGGGAAACCGGTGCGCATGTCCACCTGGTGCACATCTCGGCGGCGGCCCTGCCGCTGGTACGCCGGGCCAAGGCGGACGGGGTACGGGTCACCGCCGAATCCTTCCTGCCGTTCATGTCCACCGAACTGATCGCCTCGGCCGGCGTCCTGGGCTTCGACCGGTACCGCCGACCCGACGAGGTGTCCGCGCTGTGGCAGGCCATGCGCACCGGCCTGATCGACTCGCTGGCCACCGACCACGCGCCGCACACGCTCGCCGAGAAGAGCCGGGGCGAGCAGGTCCTGCTCGACTCCCCGTCCGGCTACCCGGAACTCGACACCGCCCTGCGGATGCTGCTCACCGAGGTCATCGACGGACGGCTGAGCCTGGCGCGGCTGGTCGAGCTGGCCTGCGCCGCCCCGGCACGCATCGCCGGACTGTACGGCCGCAAAGGAGTCATCCGGCCGGGCGCCGACGCGGACCTGATCCTCGTCGACCCGGACGCGAACGGGTGCATCACTGAGGAAACGCTGCAGACCAAAGCCGGGTGGACCCCGTTCGCGGGCCGGCGGGTGCGCGGTGAACTGGCCGAGGTGATCCTTCGGGGGCGCACCATCTGCACCGGCGACCGGGTCACGACACACCCGGGCCAGGGCGAACCGCTGCGCCGCCGGAACCCGTGACGGCTTGTCGCGCTGAAGGGCCCACGCGGGAACGGCCCCGGCGCCCGGCACCGGACGTTGCGAGGACCTGGCGACGTCCGTAGCTGTCGTGCGGCCTGGCCTGCTGGGGCGGCTCCCGGGCGGGTGAGCGGGCCGCTGCGCAGCGGCGAACCGAAGATCACCATCGAAACACCGTGGCGTAGCCGGCCGAGCGCCGGCCGGTGTTGATGCCCGAGGCCACGCCCGCGTCGTGTGGTCCACGCCGGAGGTGCCGCCCGGCGCGCCTGGCCGCAGCTCGCCCAACGCCCAACCGTCGCGGCCCGCCGCCCTGTCGCACCGCTGCCCAGACCCTGCCGCCGTGTCCGCGCGTCGATGCCCCGGAACCGGCGATGACCACGGACCCGGCGCCCGGCTCAAGTTTCGTCCTGGAGCCCTCTTCCGATAACCGAGGACACATGGTTTCCTGTCATGAAACATCTGTGTCCTGGCAGGGGAACAACCCGCGTCGACGACGGTGAGGTACGAATGCCGAACAAACGTCCCAGCGAGAACGCTGACGGTCCCGACGCGGCGGTCGCGGTACTGGGCGCCCGCCTCCGGGAGGTCCGGCTGCGGCGGCGCGAAACGCTCGACTCGCTGGCGGGGCGCTGCGGTCTGACCAAGAGCTTCCTGTCCAAGCTCGAGCGCGGGCACGCGTCGGTCTCGATGGGGGCCCTGCTGCGCATCTGCGCCGCGCTCGACGTCCAGTTGGCCGAGATCATGAACGGCCCGGAGGGACGCCTGGTCCGCGCCGGTGCCCTTACGCAGGTGGCGCTCGGTGGCGAAGGGCTGACCGAGTACCAGCTCACGCCGGCCGACGAGCATCGGCTCCAGGTCCTGCTCAGCGAGATCAGGCCCGGCGGGGGCTCCGGCCAGGAGTACTACACGTTTCCGGTCGAAGTGGAGTTCGTTCACGTCATCAGGGGTCTGTTGACGGTCTCCCTGGAGGACGAGGTCTACGAGCTCTCGGCCGGTGACTCGCTGACGTTCGTCAGCGTGCCGCATGCCTTCCACAATCCCGGCCCCGACCCGGCGACGGTGCTGTGGGTGGTAACCCCGGCACTTCCCACCAACCAATCAAGGAACTCCTCATGACCGCGACCGCGCAACGACGCCTGGGCTTTGCCGTCGGCTACGACCCGTCGGCGTCGGTGGCAGCCATGGCCACGCTGATGCAGCGGGCCGAGCAACACGGCTTCGACATGGGCTTCTTCTCCGAAACCTTCTACACCAACCGGGACTCCGTCTCGGCCATCGCGTCGTTCGCCGGGGCGACCGGCCGGATGGCGCTCGGCACCACGCAGGTGGTGCGGCTGCGCAGCCCGCTGGTGATGGCCCAGACCGCCGCCACCCTGGACGAGCTCACCGGCGGACGGTTCGTCCTGGTGGTCGGTGCCTGCACGGACAAGCACGCCGCTCGCAACGGCCTGCCGCCGCAGAAGCCGGCGGTGGTCCTGCGCGAGTACGTGGAGTGCGTCAGGCAGCTGCTCACGGGCAAGCCGGTCACCTTCCACGGCCAGTTCGTCAGCCTTGACGGCGTCGGCCTGAACTGGACCCCCTCGCGCAGCGACATCCCGATCTGGATCGCCGGGGCCAGCCCGCTGGGGCTGCGCATCTCGGGCGGGATCGGGGACGGGGTCCTGCTCGACGCCGGGACGTCACCGGAGTACAGCGCCAACGCGCTGGCCATCGTCCGGGAGGCACGGGCAGCCGCCGGCCGGAGCATGGACGGGTTCACTGTCGCGCAGCTCATCAACACCTCGATCGAGGAGACGAAGGCCGCGGCGCTGGACGCGGTGCGCTGGGAGATCGCGTCCAAGTTCAAGTATCCGTCCACGGCACGCGGGAAGGTCCTCGTCGGCGAGCCGAACATCAGCGCCGACGCGCCGGCCGAACTGTCCGCCATCTTCCATGAGCAGGGGTACGACGCGCTGCTGGCGGCGCTCCCGGACTCCTATGTGGACGCACTGACGGCTTCGGGTCCCGTCCCGGAGGTCAGGCGGCGGCTGGAGCGCTACCGCGCCGCCGGTGTGGACGTGCCACTGGTGCGGGCCGCCTCCACGGCACAGGTGGACAGGCTGCTGGCCGCGGCCGGTGAACTGACCGCGCAGACGCACGCCTCGGAGGTCCCGGATGTCCAGTGACGGGAAGCTGTGGGGTGGCCGTTTCGCCGACGGCCCCGCGCCGGAGCTCACCGCCTTGTCCCGCTCCGAACCGCGCTACTTCGACCTGCTGCCGTACGACGTCGCGGGATCCCAGGCGCACGTCGAAGGCCTCCGCCGGCTCGGACTGCTCACCGACGACGAGGCCGGGCGGATCGTCGCGGAACTCGACGCCATCGTCGCCGACCACCGCGCCGGCACACTCGCGCCGACGCCGGCCGACGAGGACGTCCACGGATTCGTCGAACGGGTCCTGGCGCAACGGCTGGGTGCGCTGGCGGGCAAGGTCCGGGCCGGACGCTCCCGAAACGACCAGGCGGCCAACAACCTGCGGCTCTACCTCCGCGACCAGGTGCGGGTGGTGCACGGTCAGCTGCTGGACGTCGCGGCGGCGCTGGTCGACCAGGCGCGCCGGCACCTGCACACCCTGGCCCCGGGCTTCACCCATCTGCAACCGGCCCAGCCGATCGTCTTCGGGCACCTGCTGGCTGCCCACGCCCAGAGCCTGTGCCGGGACGCCGGCCGCATCCGGGACTGGGACGCGCGAGTCGCGTTCTCCCCGCTGGGTGCGGCCGCCCTGGGCGGTTCCCCGATCGTCCCGCACCCGCAGCACGCGGCACGACAGCTCGGCTACTCCGGCGTGTGCCCCAACTCCATCGACGCCGTGTCCGCCCGCGACCACGTGGCCGAGTTTCTGTTCGTGGCGTCGATGACCGGTATCCACCTGTCCAGGCTGGCGGACGAGATCTGCATGTGGGTCTCCGACCAGTTCCGGTGGGCGCGGCTGCACGACTCGTACTCGACCGGCAGCTCCATCATGCCGCAGAAGAAGAACCCGGACATCGCCGAACTCACCCGGGGCAAGGCCGGCCGGCTGATGGGCAACCTCACCGGCCTGCTGGGCGCGCTGAAGGGCCTTCCGCTGGCGTACAACCGGGACCTCGCGGAGGACAAGCGCGCCGCGATGGACAGCGTGGACACCCTGTTGCTGACGCTGCCGGCGATGGCGGGGCTGATCCGCACCCTCGAGTTCGACGCCGACCGGATGCGCCGCGACGCGTCGGCCCGCTTCACGCTCGCCACCGAGGTCGCGGACTGGCTGGCGCTGCGCGGCGTCCCGTTCAGCGAGGCGCACGAGATCACGGGCCGGCTGGTGCGGCTGTGCGAGGAGCGGGGGTGTGACCTCCCGGACCTGGATGCGGCCGCCCTGCGAAGCGTCGACTCCCGGCTCGGGCCGGACGTTCTCGCCATCCTCGACCTCGAGTCGGCCGTGGCCAGGCGCACCGCACCGGGCGCGACCGCACCGCAACGGGTCGCCGAACAGCTCGAAGACCTCGCTGCGGAGGTGTCCGACGCCCGCGGCTGGGCGACGCCGTACACCGGTCCGCGGACATGACCGCGGACACATGGCCGGGCGGCGCCACGTCGTGTGTCGCGCTCGCCTTCGACCTCGACGGCCCGACCGGCGTGGGGATGATCGACGGGAGCATCTGGCGGTCGCCGCGACACTTCAGCCTGGGCGGGTACGACGCGTACCGGGCGCTGCCCCGGGTGCTCGATCTGCTGGACCGCTTCGGGATCCCGGCCACCTTCTTCGTCCCGGCGGCCGTGGTCGAGCTGTGGCCGGACGCCTGTCGCGGCATCGTCGACCGGGGGCACGAGGTGGCCCACCACGGCTACCAGCACGAGTGCTACTGGGACCTGACACCGGACGAGCAGCACGAGGTGCTGACCCGCTCGCAGGCGGTGTTCCGCAAGCACTTCGGTATGGCGGCCGTGGGATTCCGGACCCCGTCGGGTGACTGGCACCCGCAGACGCCCCGGCTGCTGCTGGAGCACGGCATCTTCTACTCCAGCTCGATGCGCGACGACGAGCGCCCGTACCGGCACACCGTCGACGGCCAGGTCTCGGAGCTGATCGAGATCCCGGCGCGGGTCGACCTCGACGACTACGCCTACTTCGCCTACCACCGCGACCCCGACTTCCCGCGTGGCCAGGACCGCATCGCCAGTTATCGGCTGACGCTCGACAACTGGCGGCGCGAGTTCGACGGGCACCACCGCGCCGGAGCCTGTCTGACGACCATCTGGCATCCGAAGGTGTCCGCCACTCCAGGGCGGGCGATCGTCCTGGAGCGACTGCTGGAGCACATGACGGCGGGCGGCGACGTCTGGTTCGCGCGCTGCCGCGAGGTGGCCCAGTGGTGGCTTGCCCGGCCCGAAACCGGGCGTCCACCGGTCGCCGGGGGCGTGGCATGAGCGCCGAACGGGCGGCCACCGCGCCCGTGGTCCATGAGGACGGCCGGCCGCGGTGGCCCGCGGGGATGTCGTGCGCGGCGCTGGTCACGGTGAACTTCGACGCCGAGACCCTGCTGCTGGCGCAGGATCCGGCGATGGCCGACCGGCAGAAGACGCTCTCCGTCATGCGGTACGGAGCGACCCGCGGGTCCCAGCGCCTCCTGGACGTGCTCGACGGTGCGGGCACTCCGGCCGCCTGGTTCGTGCCGGCCGCGACGGCCGCCGCTCATCCGTCGGTCGTGCGGGACGTGGCACGATCGGGCCACTCGGTCGGGCTGCGCGGCGACGCCTTCGAGCGCTTCGACCGGATGGACGCCGAGTCCCGGGTCGGGATGCTCAACCGCGCCGCCGAGTCGCTGGTGGCGATCACCGGCACGCCCGTACGCGGTTTCCGCCTGCCGGTGGGCGAGTGGCCGTTGCCGCTCGCCGCCGAGCTGATGGACACCGGCATCAACTGGTCGTCCTCGTGGTTCGGCGACGACACACCGTTCGTGTTGCCCGCCGGTCACGGCCGGTCGCTGGTCGAGCTGCCGATCAGCCACGCGCTCGACGACCGGGCGGCGTTCTTCTGGAACGTCAACCCGCCGTTCCCCGCCGGGCAGTCGAGGATCGCGCCCTACGGCGAGGTCCTGGACAACTGGCTCCTGGAGTTCGAGGGCTGCCGCCGTGAAGGACTCCTGTTCGTCCTGCAGCTGCATCCCGAGATCTGTGGCACCCCCGGGCGGATTCAGCTTGTCGAGGACGTGCTGTCCACGCTCGTCGGCTCCGGGGACGTGTGGCTCCCCAGCGCCGACCGGATGGCCGCCTGGTGGGCCGATCACCACCCGCTCAACCCGGCCGGACATCCGGCAGACGTCTTCCTCAGCAACGTCGTCACCACCCCCACATCTGAGAAGTACGGACACCCGAAAGAGGCATGACATGTCGTTACGTCACCATGTGCGCCGGTCCCGGCCGCTCGCCTACGCCGCGCTGCTCGCCACCGCCGTGCTGACGGTCTCGGCCTGCGGCGACGACTCCGCCGACACCTCCGGTAACTCCGGTGCCCCGAGCGCTGCCCCCGCCAAGACCATCCAGGTGACCCTGCCCGACGACATCCGCTCCAAGGGTGTGTTGCGCGTCGGCACGAGCTTCAACTTCCCCCCGATGAACTTCAAGAACGACAAGAACGGGTACGACGGCATCGAGCCGGCGCTGATGGACGCCCTCGGCCAGAAGCTCGGTCTGAAGATCGAACGCGTGGAGTCGAACTTCGCCGGTCTGCTGCCGGGCCTGAAAGCGGACCGGTTCGACATCGTCACCTCCGGCATGAACGACACCGCCGAACGCCAGAAGGAGGTCGACTTCGTCGACTACCTGGAAAGCGGCTTGTCGGTGCTGGTGAAGAAGGGCAACCCGCGTGGCATCGACGGACCGGGCGACCTGTGCGGCATGAACGTCGGCGAGACGGTCGGCAGTGTCTACATCGAGCAGCTCGAAGGCTTCTCCGCCACCTGCAAGTCCGAGGGCAAGCAACCCATCCAGGTCCAGACGTTGCCCACCGGGTCCGAGGTCGCCCAGGCGATCGTGACCGGCCGGATCGACGCGACCTTCGCCAACCACGTCGCCAACCTCTACTTCGCCAAGCAGACCGGCGGGCAGCTGGCGGTGACGGGGGAGCGGCTGAGCGCCGCTCCGATGGGCATCGCCGTGCCCAAGGGCGACACCGTGCTGGCCGAGGCGATCCGGGCCGGGCTGGCCGCCATGATCGAGGACGGCACGTACGAGCGCATCCTCAAGGAGTGGGGGGTCTCGGACGCCGGCCTGAAGACGATCACCGTGAACGGGAAGGCAGCCTGACCGTGGTGCTGAAGACCCTTCGGTACCGCCGCGCCAGACCTGCCGGCCTGGATGAGGTCGTGGTGCCCCAGCGGCACCTGTCGCGGTGGATCCTGGCCGCCGTCCTCCTGCTGTTCGCCGTGATGATCGGCGAGGGTCTGGTGACCAACCCGGCGATGCGCTGGGACGTGGTCGGGGATTACCTGTTCTCGGAGCCGGTGCTCGAAGGCCTGGTCACGACGTTGGAGATCACCGTCGTCGCCATGGCGATCGGCATCGTTCTCGGTGCCTTCCTCGCCATCATGCGGCTGTCGGCCAATCCGGTGCTCGTCGCGGTGAGCATCGGCTACTCGGCGCTCTTCCGCAGCATCCCCGTCCTGGTCCAGTTGCTGTTCTGGTTCTTCCTGTCGGCGATCCTGCCAACCATCGGCGTGGGCATCCCGTTCGGCCCGGTCTTCGCCGAGGCCGAGACCAACTCGCTGATCACCCGCTTCGGGGCGGCCCTGCTCGGCCTCGGGCTGGCGGAGGCGGCGTACATGTCGGAGATCATCCGCGCCGGCATCCTCAGCGTCCCTCGTGGACAGTCCGAGGCGGCCGCGGCCCTGGGCATGTCCCGCGGCAAGGCACTGCGCCGGATCATCCTGCCCCAGGCCATGCGGATCATCGTCCCGCCGACCGGCAACCAGGCGATCTCCATGCTGAAGATGACCTCGCTGGTCATCGCGATCTCGCTGCCCGACCTGCTGACCTCGGTACAGATCATCTACGCCCGCAACTTCCTGCAGATCCCGCTGCTCACCGTGGCGTGCATCTGGTACCTGCTGATGACGGGCGTGCTCAGCCTCGGCCAGTTCTACCTCGAACGGCGCTTCGGCAAGGGAGCCACAACATGACAGGAGAACCGCTGGTCAGTGCCCAAGGAGTCACCAAGAGCTTCGGCTCGGTGCAGGCGCTGCGCGGGGTCGACCTGGAGGTTTTCCGCGGCGAGGTGGTGTGCCTGATCGGGCCCTCGGGCTCGGGCAAGAGCACGCTCCTGCGCTGCGTGAACCACCTGGAGAAGGTCGACTCCGGCCGGTTGACCGTGGACGGCGAACTGGTCGGCTACCGCCGGGCGAGAGGCAAGCTCTACGAGCTTCGCGAGAAGGAGATCTGCCGCCGGCGCGCCGACATCGGCATGGTCTTCCAGAACTTCAACCTGTTTCCCCATCTCACCGTCCTGGACAACCTGATCGAGGCCCCGCTGCAGGTCCGCCGGGAACCCAAGGCCCAGGCGGTCGACCGCGCCCGGACCCTGCTCGGACGGGTGGGCCTGGCCGACAAGGCGGACGCCCACCCGGCACACCTCTCCGGCGGGCAGCAGCAGCGGGTCGCGATCGCGCGGGCACTCGCCATGCGGCCCACGCTGATGCTCTTCGACGAACCGACCTCGGCCCTGGACCCCGAACTGGTCGGTGAGGTGCTGGACGTGATGCGCGATCTGGCCGCGGAGGGCATGACCATGCTCGTGGTCACCCACGAGATGGGCTTCGCCCGGGAGTCCGCCGACCGGGTCGTCTTCATGGCGGACGGTGCCGTGGTCGAGTCCGGCCCGCCGGGTGAGCTGTTCGGCTCGCCGAAGCATCCCCGTACACGTGCGTTCCTGTCCAAGGTACTGGTGTGAGCCGGTGTCCTTCCACTCCTCAGCCCACTGAAAGGCGTTGACTTCGTTGCCCCACACCTCGAAGGCCGGCCCGGCCGGCACCACCGAAGGCGATCCCGCCGTGCCCATCGGCCCGGTGGACGCGAGTCGGGTGCCCAGGTTCGCCGGGCCGGCCACCTTCGCCCGCCTTCCCCGGCTGGACCAGGTCACCCGCTACGACGTCGCCGTGGTCGGCGTGCCGTTCGACACCGGTGTGTCGTACCGGCCCGGCGCCCGCTTCGGCCCGGCACACGTCCGCGAGAGCTCCCGACTGCTCCGGCCGTACAACCCGGTGCTCGACGTCGAACCGTTCGCGGCCATGCAGGTGGTCGACGCCGGGGACATCGCGTGCAGCCCGTTCGTGATCGAGGAGGCGATCACGGAGATCGAACGCGGCGCCGACGCGTTGCTCGACACGGCCAGCCGGCTGGTGACCATCGGCGGTGACCACACCATCGCGCTGCCGCTGCTGCGGTCGGTGGCCCGCCGGTA
The DNA here is from genome assembly GCF_050942935.1 of Dactylosporangium sp. CA-233914. Taxonomy (NCBI): domain Bacteria; kingdom Bacillati; phylum Actinomycetota; class Actinomycetes; order Micromonosporales; family Micromonosporaceae; genus Dactylosporangium; species Dactylosporangium sp. CA-233914. The sequence continues at coordinate 5,023,784 of NZ_CP192030.1, forward strand.
CGGGCCGGTCGCGGTGGTGCACTTCGACGCCCATCTGGACACCTGGGACACCTACTTCGGCGCGGAGTACACCCACGGCACCCCGTTCCGTCGTGCCTCCGAGGAAGGCCTGATCGACCGGGAGGCCAGTGTGCACGTCGGCGTCCGGGGCCCGCTGTACGGACCGGACGACCTCACCGACGACCGGCGCCTCGGGTTCGCCGCGGTGACCTGCCCGGACATCGCCGCCGACGGGGTGGCCGGTGCGATCGAGCGAATCCACGCGCGCATCGGCGACCGGCCGGTGTACGTCTCGGTCGACATCGACGTGCTGGATCCGGCACACGCGCCGGGTACCGGCACGCCCGAGCCCGGCGGACTGACCAGCCGTGAACTTCTCGCCGTCCTACGGTCGCTGCGGGACCTCAACATCGTCTCGGCGGACGTCGTCGAGGTGGCACCGGCGTACGACCATGCTCAGCTGACCGGGTTCGCCGGTGCCCACGTCGCGTACGAACTGCTGTCCGCGATGACCCCGGGCGGGTCGGCGCGCGGCCGCGGCTGAGCCCGCGGTCCTACAGGTCGACGCCGGTCAGCACCATGACCCGCTCGTAGGTGTAGTCGGTCATCGCGTAGCGCACGCCCTCGCGTCCCACGCCGGAGTCCTTGACACCGCCGTAGGGCATCTGGTCCGCGCGGTAGGACGGCACGTCGCCGATGATGACGCCGCCGACCTCGAGTTCGCGGTGGGCGCGGAACGCCAGGTGGATGTCGTGGGTGAAGACCCCCGCCTGGAGGCCGAACCTGGACTCGTTGATCCGCTGGAAGGCGTCGTCGGCGCCATCGACCCGCTGCAGGACGAGGACCGGCCCGAAGACCTCCTCGCACACCACCTTGGCGCCGGCCGGCGCGTCTTCGAGCACGGTCGGGGCGTAGGTGGTGCCGTTGCGGACGCCGCCGGTGAGCACCCGCGCGCCGGCGGCGACGGCCTCGTCCACCCATTGCTCCACCCGTTCGGCCGCCGCCGCGTCGATCAGCGGGCCGACCCTGGTCCGCTCATCGGCCGGGTCGCCGGTGGGCAGCGCCTCGACCGCGGCCACGAGGCGCTGCTGCACCTCTGCGTACACCGCCGCGTCGGCGTAGACGCGCTGGACGCTGATGCACGACTGGCCGGCCTGGTAGTTGGCGAAGGTCGCGATCCGCCCGGCGGCCCGGTCCAGGTCCCCCGGCCGGCAGAAGTCGGCGCCGACATAGGCCGCCGCGTTGCCCCCGAGTTCGAGGACGACGTGCTTGTGCGGGACGGCCGCCGCGATGGCCCGGCCGACCGGGCCGGAACCGGTGAAGGAGACGATCGGCAGGCGGTCGTCGGCCACCAACGCCGGGGCCTTCGCGTCGGGCACGTTGAGCACGCTCACCATGCCGGCGGGCAGCCGGAGCCCGGCGATGATCTCACCGAGCAGCAGCGCGGAGAGCGGCGTCCTGGGCGCCGGCTTGACGACCACCGGGGCACCCACCGCGATCGCCGGGGCGACCTTGTGCGCGACCAGGTTCAGTGGAAAGTTGAACGGGGAGACGGCCAGCACGGGGCCTTTGGGGATCCGGCGGACGTAGGCGAGCCGGCCCTCGGCGGCAGCGTCCGTGTCGAGCCGCATCACCTCGCCGGACCAGACGCGGGTGGCTTCGGCGGCCGTGCGGAACACCGAGATCGCGCGGCCGACCTCGGCACGGGCCCAGAACAGTGGCTTGCCGCTCTCCGCCGTGATCAGCCGGGCGAACTCCTCGGCCCGCTCGGCGAGGGCCCGGCCGACCTCGGCCAGCGCGTCGGCGCGGGTGTGGATCGGCAGCGCGGCGGCCTCGTCGCGGACGGCGACGGCGGCGGCGACCGCCCGCTCCACCTGGTCGTCGGTGGCGTGGCTCGTCGTCGCGACGAGGTGGTTGTCGTACGGGCTGCGGACCTCGAACGTCGTCTCCCCGTGAACCGCAACTCCGGCGACCCACAGCGGCATCAAGTCGGTCATGGCTGCCAAGCTAGGCAACGCCGCCGTGACCACCACTGTTCACTGTGGCAAGGGACCGTCCGTCCGTTTGGCCGCAGTGGACAACCTCCCCTGCCGGACAGTGATGGCGAACCAGAGCTCCATCCGGGCATCCGCGGTGCCGAGATCGCGCCCGAGCAGCGCCTCCGCCTTCTGCACCCGGTATCGGAGGGTGTGCCGGTGGACGTGGAGAGCGGCCGCCGCGGGGTCGTACTGACCGTGATGCGCGAGCCAGACGCCCAGGGATGTCACCAGGTCGATCCCGGTGCTCCGGCAGTACTCGTCGACCGGGTCCAGCAGGCTGTCGGTGTAGGCCGACAGGACGGACAGGTCCATCAGCTCGACCACGCTCGTGGCGCGGATCTGCTCGTAGTCCAGGACCGCCGGCACCAGGTGACGGGCCCCGGCCGCGGCCTGACGAGCCTGGCGGACGGCCTGTGCCACCTCGGACCTGGTGTGTGCGCGGCTCGTGCCGGCCGCGACGGACCGGTCGCCGGGAACGGTTCGCATCAGCAGGTCCTGGTCGGCGCGGGTGGCCGTCACGGCGATCAGATCACCGTCGACGACGGCCGCGAGCACGTGGTCACCGAGCCCGGCGAGCAGATCGAACAGCAGCTCGTCGAGGACCGCCGGCTCGCCGGTCAGGGCGGTGACCCAGAGCGGCCGGCGGGCCAGCATCGCTCCGCCGAGCCCGGTGAGCACGTTCTCGGTGAGGTCGACGCCGTCGAGCAGCAACCGCAGCAGTGCCGCCGACCGCAGCGCGGCCCGCTCGGCCCGCGCCTGCTCCAGATCGAAGGACAGCAGTGCGGTCGCGACGTTGACCAGGGAACGGTCCGTGGTGCCCGGTGCCCGCTCGAGCCCCACGACGAGGAACTCGCGACCGCCCGAGGAGAGGGCCAGGGGATGCACGACCACGTGCGAATCACCCTCGACCAGCGCCAGGGCGGCGGGCCGGCGTCCGCGCAGCCTGCTCAGCTCGCCGGCGACCGTGCCGGCCAGCGCCTGCGCGGACGGCGGCGAGCAGTGCCGGGTCTGCCCGTTGCGGTCCAGGAGCGCCACCCGCCCTCGCAGCAGTGCGGCGAGGCGGTTGACGACCCCGCGAGCCCGGCCGGTGACCGCCGCCCGGGTCAGCGACTGTTGCCCGGTGAACCCCCGGGTCACGTCGGCGTACAGCTCCGCGGCGAGCAGGTCGGAGACCGCCTTGCTGACGGCGATGAACGGCGTCGGCTGGTCGACCTCGAGGAGCGGCAGGCCCCGCTCGCGGGCCACCCGGACGAGCGTCGCCGGCACCGCGTCGGTGACGAGTCCGACGCCGTAGCCGAGGCCGACGACGCCGGCGTCGAGGAGCCGGTCGATGTAGGCGGTGATCCGTGCACTGCCCCGGGGCAAGCGCAGGCCGGTGATCAGCAGCAGCTCGCCGCCCTGCAGGTATGGCGTGGGGTCGTCGAGCTCGCTGGTCGCCACCCACCGGATCGGCACCGCGAGCGCGGCCGAGTCAGGGCCGGGGTCGCTCAGCAGTCTCAGCCCGAGGTGCCGATTCGCCAGCAACGCGCCGAGGGTCGCGGGCACCGGCACCTCCACCATCCTGGGTACTTGTCCGTACTGTACAGGTGCCCGGGCCCATCTTGTACCGATCGGCCAACGCAGGCGATCGGCGGCCGGCCTACGGTGGCGTCATGTCAACGTCGATCGCCGGGGGGCCGGAGCTGCCCCAGTCCCGTCGCCTCGTCACCGAGATCCCCGGTCCGGTGTCGCGCGAGCGCTTCGCCCGCCGTCAGCGGTTCGTCGCCGGTGGTGTCGGCACCACGCTGCCGGTGTTCATCGAGGCGGCCGGCGGTGGCGTGCTGCGCGACGTGGACGGCAACTCGCTGATCGACCTCGCCTCGGGCATCGCTGTCACCGGTGTCGGCAATGCGGCCCCGGCGGTCGCCGCGCGGGTCGCCGAGCAGGTGCGGGCGTTCACGCACACCTGTTTCATGGTCACCCCGTACGACGGCTACGTCGATGTCTGCGAGGAGCTTGCCCGGCTGACCCCCGGAGACCATGCGAAGAAGTCCGTCCTGCTCAGCTCCGGGGCGGAGGCGGTCGAGAATGCCGTCAAGATCGCCCGGGCGTACACCGGCCGGCATGCCGTTGTCGTCTTCGATCACGCCTACCACGGCCGTACCAACCTCACCATGGCGATGACCGCGAAGAACATGCCGTACAAACAGGGATTCGGACCGTTCGCCGGCGAGGTCTACCGGGCGCCGATGTCCTACCCGTTCCGCGAGGGAGCCGCCGTCGACGGGACCGACGCGGCCGAGCGGGCCATCGACGTGATCGACAAGCAGGTCGGTGCGGCCAACGTCGCGTGCGTCGTGATCGAACCGATCCTCGGCGAGGGCGGATTTGTCGTGCCGGCCAAGGGATTCCTGCCCCGGCTCGCCGAATGGGCGCGGAGCAACGGCGTGGTCTTCGTCGCCGACGAGATCCAGACCGGATTCTGCCGTACCGGCGACTGGTTCGCCTGTGACCACGAGGGCGTCGTCCCCGATCTGATCACCACGGCGAAGGGCATCGCGGGCGGCCTGCCGCTCGCCGCGGTGACCGGCCGCGCCGAGATCATGGACGCCGTGCACTCCGGCGGGCTCGGCGGGACGTACGGCGGCAACCCCGTCGCCTGTGCCGCCGCGCTCGGCGCCATCGAGCTCATGCGCGGCCAGGACCTCAACGCCGCGGCCCGGCGCATCGGCGAGCTGATGTTCGGCAGGCTGCGAGGGCTGGCCGAGCGCCACCCGGCGATCGGCGACGTCCGTGGACGGGGCGCGATGGTCGCCGTCGAACTCGTCACCGCGGACGGGCACACCCCCGACCCGGGACGGGCGGCTGCGGTGTCGGCGTACTGCCACGCGCAAGGCGTGCTCACCCTGACGTGCGGCACCAACGGCAACGTCCTGCGCTTCCTGCCCCCGCTGGTGATTGCCGAGCAGCTGCTCTGCGAAGGGCTGGACGTGCTCGCGGACGCCTTCGCGGCGACCGAGTAACCGGCCAACGTCTGCGACGGCCGTATCAGGTGGTGTCACCAGGAACGAGCCGGAGGACGGGACCATCCGCAATGGTCGGCGGTGTGGTGGTTCGTGCCGTGGAAAGTCCGAGTGCCTTCTGGATCGTGCGTGCGGCCTTGCTCACCATGTGGGCGGTTTCGACGTGGATGGTGGTCAGCCGGGGGCTGACGAGTTGGCCGATCGGGGTGTGGTCCACGCCGACGATGGTCAGGTCGGTCGGCACGTCGAGCTCGAGTTCGCGGGCTGCGGCGAGTACGGCGATGGCGACTTCGTCGTTGTAGCAGCCGACCGCGACCGGAACACCAGTGTGCAGCAGGGGCCGCAGTGCGGCGGTGGCGCCGGCCAGGTCGAGGGGAACGTTGACCTGTGTGGGTGCGCTCAGCCCACGGCTGTCGGCTTCGGCTGCCATGCCCGCGAAGCGGCCCGGACCGAAGACGTCGGAGCGGGTGTCCAGTAGTGCCGCGTACACCAGCGGACGAGGTCCTCGTCGCAGCGCACCCTCGGTCAGGAGGCGGCCGACCTCGACATTGAGGTCGGGCGCGGAGTCGAGCATCACCACGCCGGACTTCAGCAGCACGTCACGGTCGGACTGCGGGAGCGTGCCGAGGTCGAGGACCGCGGCGGGCCGCAGGGCTTGCAGCGCCCCGAGTGTGGCGGACGGATCGGGGCCGGCGAGCCGGACGACCACCTGCAGGCCGGCGGGAGCGAATTCCGCGGCCAGCCAGTCGATCGTGTCCTGCAAGTTGGTGCCGAACGTCGTGTTCGGAACGACGGCGACGACGAGGTCGCTGCGTCCTCGGACCAGTGCCCTGCCCGCCGGAGACGGCCGGTACTGCAGTTCCTCGGCGGCGCGCCGGACGCGTTCCTGGGTCTCGGAGGAGAACCGCCGGCCTCGGCCGTTGAGGATGTGGCTGACAGTCGCCCGTGAGACCCCCGCGACTCGAGCGACGTCGAAGCTGGTCACTTCGGGGCGCGGTGCCGGGTTCGCAGTCACGTGGTCCAGTGTCGCACAGCGTTGTTAACACGTGGTACCCATCCTGTTGACACGTGATACTAGCCGTGATTTCCTCGGTAACACGTGATACCTGCTGCTGTTGGCCGCAGTTGCTGACCGGGGCGAAGGGCTCCTTCGCCGCACGGCGCAGATGCGTGCCGGGAACACCCCCCCCTGCCCGGCCGCAGCCTTCACGCGCCCTGCTCCTTTGCGCTGACCCGCCTGAAGCAACGATCAGGAGACCCCGATGACGGCTCTGAACCCCTCGGAGCAACACCCCCGTGCATTACCGCTGACCGGCGTCGCGCCGGAGCCTGGTTCGCCGCTCGCGGCCGCATCTGTCGCCGAGGCCCGCGTGGTGGACACGGAAGGCCCGCAGCACGTGAGCCGCTGGCTGTGGGTGATCTACCCGCTGTCGCTGATGGCGATGTCCGCGGTCTGGGGCGGCGTGATGCAGGTGCTGCTCGGCAAGCAACTCGCGGTGATCGCGCCTGGAGCTACCGCCGCTGCGGCCGCGCTCGGCACGGTGCTGACCGTGGCCGCCGTCTCCAGCGTGGTGTCGCAGCCGATCGTGGGGAGGCTGTCGGACCGGACGCGGGTCCGGTTCCTCGGCCGGCGCAATGTGTGGATCTTCGGCGCGGGGATCGTCGGTGCGCTGGGCGTGGCCGCCATGTCGCAGCTGACCTCGACGCTCGCGCTGGCCGTCGCCTGGGCGGTGCTGATGTGGCCGCTGAACGGCGTGCAGGCCGGCCTCTCGGCCGTGCTTCCGGAGCGGGTGCCGGAACGGTTGCGCGGGTCGATGTCCGGGCTGGTCGGTGCCGCTTCGATCCTCGGCGGTTTCGTCGGGGTGGCACTCGCGGGGCTGTCGCACGAGGTCTTCCGGGGCTACCTGCTCGTCGCCGGGCTGTTCCTGCTGATCACGCAGGTCTTCGCGTGGACGACGAAGGATCAGCCCGCACCGGACCGCGGCAGCCGGACGAAGGCCGAGCGGAAGGCGGCCGGTGGGATCCCGAGCCTGCGGCAGCATCCGGACTACTGGTGGGCATTCGCGGGCCGTTTCCTGCTCATCTTCGGCTCCTTCTCGGTGTCCAGTTTCCAGCTGTACATCCTGAAGGACTACGTCGGCATCGGGGACATCGACAAGGCTGCCACGACGCTGGTGGCGCTCTCGGGGCTGAGCACGACCCTGAGCCTGGTGTTCGCCGCGGTCGGCGGCTTCATCTCGGACCGGCTCGGGCGGCTGCGGCTGTTCGTCGGGCTGTCGACGTTGATGTTCGTGCCGGCCGGGGTGGTGTACCTGGTCGTGCCCACGCTTACGGGCGTCTGGGTGGCCACCGCGATCACGGGTGTGGCGTTCGGCATCTACCTCGCCGTCGATCAGGCGCTGATCACCCGGGTGCTGCCAAGTGTCGACAACGCTGGGCAGGACCTGGGGATCATGAACATCGCCAATGCGGGCCCACAGATCATCGCGCCCGCCCTCGGCGGTGCCGTCGTCGGTGCCACCGGCAACTATTCGTTCCTGTTCGTGATGCTCATCGTCACCACTGTCCTGGGCGCCGTCTCGGTGCGCTTCATCAAAGGCGTCCGTTAACCCTCTCTTCCTCCCGCGCGTCGAATACGCGCGGCTGAGCCAAGGAGTTCGATCAGTGATCCGGCAATCGTTCGGCGCCGCGTGGCGGTTCTCGCCCTGGAAGTCCACGTTCGAGGCGTTCGCCCCCGGAAACGCCGCCGAGGTGGTGACCTTGCCCCACGACGCCATGCTCACCGGGGGCAGGTCGGCGGAGGGGTCCGAGGGCATGCACACGGGCTACCACCGGGCCGGGTCCTGGCAGTACGAGAAGGACTTCGAGGTGCCCGAGGCGTGGGCCACCAAGCGGGTGACCTTCGAGTTCGAGGGCGTGTACCGCGATGCGATGGTCTACATCAACGGCGCGTTCGCCGGGCAATGGGCCAACGGATACTCGACGTTCCACGTCCAGGCCGACCCGTATCTGTTGTACGGGCAGACCAACACGATCAAGGTCGAGGCCCGGTCCCACCGCGACTCGCGCTGGTACACCGGTGCCGGCATCTACCGCCCGGTCCACCTGCTGATCGGTGAGCTGGTGCACATCACGCCCACCGGCCTGCGCGTGACGACTCCCGAGGTCGACGCCGAGCTCGCTGTAGCCGCGGTGAGCACCCAGATCCGCAACGAGGGCATCGGCACCCGTACGGTCGCAGTGGTGCTCGAGGTGCGTGACAGCCGCGGTGACATTGTGGCCACCGACCACGCCAGGGCCACGGTGCTGGCCGGTGAGCAGGTCACCGTGCGGCAGCGGGCCTACATCCACGACCCCCTCCTCTGGGACGTGGACAACCCGAACCTCTACACCGCCACCGTGCGGCTGACCGGCGCCGAGGGGCAGGTGGACGAGGCGGGCACCACCTTCGGGATCCGTACCGTGTCGGCCGATCCCGTCCGAGGCCTTCGCATCAACGGCCGCCCGGTCAAGCTGCGCGGGGCGTGCGTCCACCACGACAACGGCGTGATCGGTGCGGCCGGCATCGCCCGCGCCGAAGAGCGCCGGGTCCAGCTGCTCAAGGCCGCCGGTTTCAACGCCATCCGGTCGGCCCACAACCCGCTGAGCACCGCCATGCTCGAGGCCTGCGACCGGCTCGGCATGCTCGTCATGGACGAGACGTTCGACATGTGGACTCGCAAGAAGACCGACGACGACTACGCACGCCACTTCCCCGAGTGGTGGGAGCGGGACGTCGACGCGCTGGTCGCGAAGGACTTCAACCACCCGAGCGTGATCATGTACTCGATCGGCAACGAGATCCTCGAGATCGGTACGCCGCACGGGGCACGCTGGGGACGACGGCTCGCCGAGCGGGTGCGGGCCCAGGACCCGACCCGGCTCGTGACCAACGCGATCAACGGCATGATGGCCCTCGACGGCGACCTGTCCCAGATCCTGACCCAGGATCAAAGCGGTGACGCGGGTACGGACGGCGCGGGCCCGGGTGCCGCCGCCGACGGCGGGTTCAACTCCATCCTGGGGCAGCTCACCGAGGTCATGCCCGCGGTCATCGCATCGCCCGTCGTCGGTGAGCGCATCGCGGAGTCCGCCGCGCTGCTGGACGTCGTGGGACTCAACTACGGCGAATCCCGGTACCTGATCGACCGGGAGCAGTTCCCCAACCGGGTGGTCGTCGGCTCCGAAACGTTTCCGAGCCTGATCGAGCGGTACTGGCAGCTCGTCACGCAGCACCCGCACGTCATCGGCGACTTCACCTGGACCGGTTGGGACTATCTGGGGGAGGCCGGGCTCGGGCGCGTCGTCTATCCGGGCGAGGAGGTGGCCTTCGGAGCGCCGTTCCCCTGGCTGACCGCCTCCGCGGGTGACATCGACATCACCGGCCGGCGCCGGCCCGTGTCGTACTACCGCGAGATCGTCTACGGGTTGCGTACCGAGCCGTACCTCGCCGTCCAGCGTCCCGAGCACCGTGAGCACCCGGCCCGGCCGCAGGCCTGGACCTGGACCGACACCGTGGCCAGCTGGACCTGGGACGTGCCGCCCGGCACGACGGTGACCGTCGAGGCCTACGCCGACGCTGACGAGGTCGAGTTCGTGCTCAACGGCACTCCTGCGGCCCGGGTGCCGGTCGGCACTGGTAAGGCCTACGTGGCCACCGCCGACCTGCCCTACGAGCCGGGCACCCTCGAGGCGGTCGGCTACCGCGCCGGCGCGCAGATCGGGCGCTGCCGGCTGGTGACCGCAGACAGCCCGGTCCGGGTCCGGCTCAGCACCGACCGGGAGCAGATCCGCCCCGACCACCAGGACCTGGCCTTCCTGGACATCGCGCTCGTCGACGAGCACGGCACGGTCAACCCGCACCTCGACCGGGCAGTGACGGTCGAGGTCAGCGGCCCGGCGCTGCTACAGGGACTGGGCACGGCCAGGCCGGTCACCGAGGAGTCCTTCCTCGCCGCCGCCTGCACCACGTATCAGGGGCATGCGCTGGCCGTGCTCCGCCCCGACGGGACCGAAGGCGCGGTGACGGTCACGGTCCACGCCGAAGGCTGCCCGCCGGCCGCCATCACCTTCGCCGTCGGTGACCTTGCCGAGGCCGGCCCGGGGGCGCAGCCGCTGTCCGGCGACGCGCGCGCTCAGGCGTAGCTGTCGAGCCGGCGCCATGACAGCCACGACCCGACGTCGCGCGGCCGCGATCACCGACGTTGCCCGGTTGGCCGGCGTATCGCACCAGACGGTCTCACGGGTGCTCAACGGACACCCAGCCGTCAGTTCGGCCACCCGGGCGCGGGTTCTGACCGCGATCCGCCAGCTCGACTACCGGCCCAACGCGCTGGCTCGTACGCTGGCCGGCGGACGCTCCCGCATGATCGGCGTGATCAGCCCCGATACGCCGCGATACGGGTCGCTCGCGACCCTGTTCGGCATCGAGCGCGCCGCCCGCGCGGCCGGCTACGGCATGATCACCACAGCACTGGAACGCGTGGACTACCACGGCGTGCTGTCGGCCGTGGGCGCGCTGGCCGGCCAGTCCGTCGCCGGCGTGGTCGTCATCGCAGCGCAGCGGGCGGCCGCCGCGGCGCTGCAGCATCTGCCCTCCGGCACGGCTGCCGTCGCCGTCGAGCCGGACGGCGACAGCCAGGTGCCGGCCGTCTGCACGGATCAGGCCGGCGGCGCCCGGCTGGCGGTCGTGCATCTGCTCCGGCTCGGGCACTCGTCGGTCTGGCACGTCGCCGGACCGGAGGAGGCGCTGGACGCCCGGGCCCGAGCCGACGGCTGGCGCCGCACGCTGCAGCAGGCCGGCATCGCCCCGCCGCCACCGGTCACCGGGGACTGGAGCGCGCAGTCCGGCTACCAAGCCGGACTGCGGCTGGCCGATCGGGACGACGTCACCGCGGTCTTCGCCGGCAACGACCAGATGGCGCTCGGCCTCATACGCGCCTTCACCGAGCGGAACATCCGCGTGCCCGACGATGTCAGCGTCGTCGGCTTCGACGACATCCCCGAAGCGGAGTTCCTCACCCCGCCGCTGACCACCGTCCGCCAGGACTTCGACGCCGTCGGCCAACGCTGTTTCGCCGCCCTGCTGCAGCGCATCGAAGCCGGCTTCCCGGACACCCTGGCCCATTCGGCGTCGGAGGCGGCCATCCGGCCGAGCCTCGTCGTGCGCCGCAGCACCGCGGCACGCCCCGAGGTCCGACGCCCGCTCGTGGCGGCCTGACGATCCCGCCTGTCACACTCGCGAGGAACGCGCTGGGCTCACGGTTGGCGAAGTGTGACGTCCAGGCGTTCCTGCAAGTCGACGAGCGTGATGCCGTACGTCTCCAGGACTCGAGCGCCGTGGGCGTCGAGGTCGAAGACGCCGTGGTCGGTGTACACGCGGCTGACGCACTCGACGCCGGTGAGCGGATAACTGCAGGACGCGACCAGCTTGGGCGTCCCGTCCTTGGTGAACAGGGACATCATCACGAAGACCTGCTTGGCTCCGATGGCAAGGTCCATCGCGCCACCGACCGCGGGGATGCTGTCGGCGGCTCCGGTGTGCCAGTTGGCGAGATCGCCGGTCGCGGAGACTTGGAAGGCGCCGAGGACGCACACGTCCAGGTGGCCGCCGCGCATCATGGCGAAGCTGTCGGCGTGGTGGAAGTACGCGGCGCCCGGGAGTTCGGTGACGGGGACCTTGCCGGCGTTGGTGAGGTCGGTGTCGATCTGGTCGCCGACGGCGGCTGAGCCCATGCCGAGCATGCCGTTCTCGGTGTGCAGGATGATGCCGGAGCCGGGGTCGAGATAGTCGGCGATGCGGGTGGGCTGGCCGATGCCCAGGTTCACGTATGCGCCCCTGGGAATGTCGCGGGCGATGCGTGCGGCGAGTTCGTCGGCGCTCAGCGGGCCACGGTTGAGGTATTCGATGGCGGTGGTGGCCGTACTCATCAGCGGTGCCCTTCGACCATGAGCCGCCGTGCGTCGGCGCGGACGACACGGTCGATGTAGATGCTGGGTGTGACGACAGCTTCCGGATCGAGTGCACCGGTCGGGACGATCGCGGTGACCTGGGCGATCACCGTCGTCGCGGCGGTGGCCATGACCGGCCCGAAGTTCCGTGCGGTCTTGCGGTAGACGAGGTTGCCCAGCTCGTCGCAGTGATGAGCCGCGATCAGCGCGACGTCGCCCTTGATCGGGTACTCCAGCAGGTACGTCCGTCCGTCGATCTCGCGGACCTCCTTGCCGGTGGCCAATGCCGTTCCCACGCCGGTCGGGCAGTAGAAGGCGCCGATGCCCGCGCCGGCGGCGCGGATGCGTTCGGCGAGTGTGCCCTGCGGGACGACTTCGAGTTCCACCTCACCACTGCGGTAGAGGGCGTCGAAGACGTACGAGTCGGCCTGGCGGGGGAACGAGCAGATCACCTTGCGCACCCGCCCGGCCTTGAGCAGCGCGGCGAGTCCGACCTCCCCGTTGCCGGCGTTGTTCGACACGATGGTGAGGTCGGTTGCACCCTGCCGGATCAGTGCCTCGATGAGGTCGAACGGCATGCCGGCCAGGCCGAATCCGCCGACCAGCACCGTGGAGCCGTCGGCGATGCCGGCCACCGCGTCGTCAGCGGTGGAGCAAATCGTCGCGGCCATCAGCTGCTCACGTTCTCGAGGACGACGGCGAGGGCCTGGCCGACGCCGATGCAGATCGCGGCGACGCCCCAGCGGGCCCGCTTCTCCCGCAGGACGGCGGCGAGGGTGGCGAGGACGCGTCCGCCGGAGGCACCCAGTGGGTGCCCGATCGCGATCGCGTCGTTGGCTTCGCCCAGCGAGACGGTCCATTCGGCGGGCATGCCCGGGTTGACCAGCCGCCAGCCGAGCGTGGTCGACACTGCGGTGACGTTTCCCGCGGGGTAGGGGAGCTCAGGTTTGGGCAGTACCCACGGGGCGCGGGTCATGGACTCGACCCCGCCGGCGACTACCACGTCGGCATCACCGGTGTCGATCGTGCGGGAGGCGATCATCGCGGCGTCCAGGCTGGACCCGCACAGCCGGTTGACCGTGGTCGCCGGCAGGCCGACCGGCAGGCCCGCGAGCAGCACCGCCATCCGGCCGACGTTGCGGTTGTCCTCGCCGGCCTGGTTCGCGCAGCCCCACACAACCTCCCCGATCTCGTCGGTGTCGAGCGCGGGTGCCTTGGCCAGCAGGCCGGTGAGCGCCTGTGCGGCAAGGTCGTCCGGGCGTACGCCGGACAGCGCGCCGTTGAACCGGCCGAAGGGCGTGCGGGCGGCCGCGTACAGGAATGCCGCGGTCATGGTTCTCCTCTGGGTGGGTGCCGGATGCTGAGGTGCTGGGCGATCAGGTCGGCGACCCGGTCGGGTGCCTCGGCCGGGGCAAGGTGCGCGACGTCGTCGAGGACGACCGCGTGGCCGTGCTGGACTCGCTCGGCGATCTGGCGCAGCGACGCCGGCGGGGTTGCTACGTCGTGTCCACCGGCGACGGTGCGGACGGGCACGCTGATCTCCGGGAGGCGCTCGGTCACGTCGAAGGCCGCCAGCGCCAGGCAGACCTGCGCGTATCCGCGGGCGTCGAAGGTTGCGAGCTCGTGCAGCAGCCGGTCGGCGACAACCGGTTCGCGGTCGCGGAAGCCGGGGGCGAACCACCGATCCGCCGATCCCCGCACCACGGCAGCGGTTCCGTCGTGACGGACGAGCGCGGCGCGCTGGGTCCAGCCGTCGGCGTCGCCGATCCTCGCGCCGGTGCACAGCAGTACCGCTGAACGGACCCGTGCCGGGTGCTCGAGCATCAGCTGCAGCCCTACGCACCCGCCGACGGAGTCGCCGGCATAGGCGAATTCCCTCCCGACGCCGAGGGAGTCCTCGACGAAGGTCAGCACACCGGCGGCGAGTTCGGCCATGTCGAACGCCTCGCCGACTGGGCTGCCGTGTCCGGGCAGGTCCCAGCCGACGACGTGGAACCGGTCGGTCAGGCGGTCCGCGACCGCGCCCCAGAGCGTGGCCGTCGAGGTGCCGAGCGATGGCCCGACGACGAGTGCCGGCAGCCGGGAAGAGCCTCCGAGCTCGGCGCCGGAGATCGTGGGCACCGCCATCGGCCCCTACGCTCCGGCTGCGATGTCGGACGGGTGCGTGGCCAGCGGGATCACCGTGATCTTCAGATACGGAAGCAACGGCAATCCGGAAAGGACCTTGTGCAGCTCGTCGTTGGATTCGACGTCCAGAACGGAGTAGTTCGCGTATTCGCCGACCACACGCCACAGGTGCCGCCAGACGCCGCGGCGCTGCAGGTCCTGTGAGTAGTCCTTCTCCCGCTGCACGATCTCGGCCCGGAAGTCCGGGTCGAGATCGTGCGGCAGCTGCACCACCATATGTGCCAGATACAACATCAGGCGGGGTCCAACACGAAGCCGTACTCCACGGCGGCCGAGCCGTCGGGCTGCGGCTGCGGGTTGAGCATCAGTTCGGGCTTGACCGCGGTGGCGATGTCGTCGTCGTTGTGCGGGTCGCCGGGGAAGTACAGCTGCGCGGTGAGCAGTTGGTGCCCCGGCGCGGACACCTTCACATGCAGGTGGGCAGGCCGCCAGGCGTGCCAGCCGGCCGCGGCGATGAGCCGGCCGCAGGCGCCGTCGGTGGGAATCTGGTAGGGCGCGGGCTGGATCGTGCGGATCCGGAACGCACCGTCCTGACCGGCCGTGAATGTCCCACGCAGGTTCCACTCAGGCAGGCCGGGAGCGAACTGGGAGTAGAAGCCGTCGGCGTCCGCCTGCCACAGTTCGACCTTCGCGTCCGCCAGTGGCGTGCCGTCGGTGGAGGAGACCGTGCCGGACCACAACAGCTGTGTGCCGGGTTCGCCGTCGCGCATGGGCAGGGTGCCGTCGGCGCCCTGTTCCGGGGCGTCCGGCACGTAGTACGGGCCCTCGATGGTGCCCTTGCTGCCGACCCGGCTCGCGTTGGCGACCTCCTCGACGACGTGTTCGACCCACACGTCCAGGAACAGCGGCCACTCGCCGGTCTCGCCGACGTCAATCATCCACGCCTTCAAGGCGTTGTACTCGTCGTAGGTGACGTGGTGCTTGCGGATCGTGTCGTGAATGGCCTCGAGCACCTCCCGTGCGAGCAGGGAGACCCGCTCCTTCGGGGTGTCGCGGACGGCGTCGTAGGGTGACTTGTCGGCGTGGAAGCGGGCTGTGGCCGAGGCGCCGGAGGCGGCAGCGGTCGCGGCGGGTGCATCGTCGGTGATGCTCATGATGTTCTCCCTGGGGTGATGGGTTTGGGTCTAGCGGTCTTGCCGGTAGTGCGCCAGCTTGTCCGCGTCGATCTCGACGCCGAGCCCGGCGCCGGGACGGACCTGCAGTTCGCCACCGACGATCTGCAGGGGTTCGGTGAGCAGGTCGTCGCGCATGTCCAGAAAGTTGGACAGTTCCCCCGCTCGGCGGGAGGTGAGGGGATACGCGGCACCGAAGGCGACCGAGCATGCGGTGCCGAGCTGGCCGTCGATCTGGTTGCCGATCACCACTTCCAGGCCGAGGCCCTCGGCCAGGTGGTGCACGCGCTGCGAGCCGGTGAAGCCGGTGCGGGCGGTCTTGATGCTCAGTGCGGTGGCCGAACCACCGAGGATCTCGCGGGTGACGTCCGCCGGCGTGACCGCCGACTCGTCTGCGATGAACGGCACGTCCAGCTGCCGGACGAGCCAGCGGCGGCCGAGCACGTCGTCGGCCGGGCAGAGCTCCTCGGCGAACAGTAGCCCGAGGTCGGCCATCTGCCGCATCGCATCGGCGGCTTCCGCGGGCGTCCAACCGCGGTTGCCGTCGATGTAGAGCTCGATGCCCTCGCCCAGTCCCTCGCGCAACGCGCGGACCACGGCAACGTCCAGCCCGATCGGCCGCCGCCCGACCTTCACCTTGAAGGTGGTGATTCCGTAGGCATCCCGGATGCGCTCGGCCTCGGCGACCATCGCTGCGGGATCGTCGAAGCCAAGCATATGGCTGACCCGCATCCGGTCGGTGTAGCCGCCGAGCAGGTCGCCGACCGGCAGATCCAGGCTGCGGCCCAGCGCGTCCCAGATCGCCATGTCGACGGCGGCCTTGGCGGTCGGGTTGCCAACCGTGCGCGCCAGGCGGGCCGCGACGACCTCACGCTCGAGCAAGGTGAGTCCGACCAGTTGCGGAGCGAAGATCTGCCCGATCACCGCGATGATGCCCGCCTGCGTCTCGCCGTAGGTGAACGGCCGGGGCGGTGCCTCCGCGACCCCGACAATGCCGTCATCGGTGTGGATCCGTACGAGCACGTGCGCGGCGGTGTGCACCTCGCCGCTGGCGAAGCGCAGCGGCTTGACGTACGGGATCGCGAAGGGAATCGCTTCGACTGCGGTGATCTTCATGCCGCACCGCCGGCGGGCAGAGATGCGGCGAGCTGGTCGGTGTCCAGCTGGCTCAGCAGCACGTCGCGCACCGCTGCGGCAACCGGCGGCTCCGAGTCCTCGGCCCAGGCCAGCGCGAGTTCGATGTGCCCGGCATCGATCACTTCTCGGTGCACTACGCCGTCCAGGGCGAGCGAACGCGCCGCCTCCGGGACGAGCCCGATGCCCAGGCCCGCTGCGACCAAGGCGAGCAGAACCGATGTGCTCGGTGCCTCGTGTTCGCGGTGCGGCACGAATCCGGCGGCGCGGCACGACTGCAGGACCGCGTCGTTGACCGCCGAATCACGGTTGCCGTAGAGCACGAACGGCTCGGTGCGTAGGTCCACCAGCTTGATACGTGGCTGCGCGGCCAGGTGGTGATCGCGCGGGACGGCCAGGATCAGCGGCTCGGTGTCGATGGTCCGGATGGCGATTCCCTCACCGGTGGCCGGCGGGCGAAGCAGGCCGAGATCCAATGTGCCTTCGCGTAGCCGGTCGCACTGTGCCGGCGTCAGCATGTCCGCATGGATCTCCACGGCCACGTCGGGCAGTTCGCGCTTGATGACGCGGACCATCCGCGGTAGGTGCGAGGTGGCGGCGGTGCCGACCAGCCCGAGCCGCAGGAGGCCGCCGAGCCCGGTCGCTACCCGCCGCACGCCTGCCACCGCTGTGTCGACGGCAGCCAGAATCGTGCGCGACTGCTCGTACAGGAACTCCCCGGCCGGGGTCAGTGCGACGTGGCGAGTCGTGCGGTTGAACAATGCCGTGCCGAGGTCGGACTCAAGTTGGCGGATCGCATGCGACAACGCGGGCTGCGCGAGGTGCAGCCGCTCGGCCGCCCGGCCGAAGTGGCAGGTCTCGGCAACGGTCGCGAAGTAGCGTAACTGCCGCAGCTCCACAGGTTCGATCCTCTCCGTGCCGCGCCCGGCCAGCGGTGATGTCGCTCGCCCGGTCGGCCCTGTTGCCACCCTAGGTTCGAATCGGAGCAAGACAAGGACGGAAAGTCCGAGGATTGATAACCGGCGGCGATCAATCCTCGCCGCTCGCCCGGATCGCGGCCCTTCCCGTACGGGAATCCCTTTTTCGGCAGGCGGTTTCGTGTGCGCCCGCGTTCACAACGCTCTTCGGCCGGCCACGAGCGAGCACGGGGTCTTGACACATCCTTGTCGGTGAGGTGAACTCTCCGGCACATCCGTGAAAATCGAGTTTCATAACGTGAAAGTCGACCGTTGAATCAGGAACGGGAAGCTGTGGTCTCGGAATGACGGAACCCCCGCGCGCAGTGGTCTCCTCCGCAGTCAAGGTACTGCGAGCGCTGGAGATCGTGTGCGCCTCTGAAGATGTCGTCTCGCTTGAGCGGCTGGCGAGCGAGCTGTCGGTCTCGAAGCCGACCGCATTTCGGATCATGAGCACGCTGATCGAGACAGGGTTTGTGCGGCCCGCGGGATTCCGCACCGGGTTCGTCGCGACGCTGAAGATCGCCGAACTCGGCACCCGCCGGATGAGCATGCTCAACCTGCCGGAGGTCGCGCGCCCTGTCTTTCGCCCGGTGGCGATGCGGTTCGGCGAGACCGTCACGATCGCCCAGACCGACGGCCACGAGATTTTCATCGTGGACAAGATCACCGCGGGGGCGAGCCTGGTGTTCTACTGCGACGTCGGTCGCCGGCTGCCGCTGCACATCGGTGCGTCGGCGAGGGCGGTGCTCGCGCAGTTGAGCGACGAGCAGTTCGAGTCCTACGTCGCAGGGGACTTGCGGCCGCGAACGGCCAAGTCTCACGTGTCCGCTGTGGCGCTTCGGAAGCTTCGGAGGAAGGCCCTGGCTGACGGCTACGTACTGAGCATCGACGAGGTCGACATCGGTGTGTCCGCGGTGGCCGTGCCCATTGTCGATGCAACGGGCTCGGTGCTGGGTGCGGCCTCGATAGCGAACACCACGCGCAGTTGGACCGAGCGTGATCATCGTGTTCGTGCCGAGGCGATGCAGGCGGCGGCGACCAAGCTCGTTGCCGTGTTGACCAATGGAACCAAGCGACGGGGCGCCTGATGACCGTGAGTGAGCCAGTAACTGTCGTCGATGGCGAGCTTCCCCGCACGCGACTCTATGAGGTGGCGCCCGGGGCGAAGCCGGTGGAGGTCGTCGCCGCGGGCGAGCGCTTCACCCTGGTGACACTGGACGCCTCCGGGAACCAGATCCGCCCGGGGATCGATCCCGGGCAGATCCGGCCGGAGCGCCTGTTCCCGGTCACCGGTCCAGTGGCGGTGGAGGGTGTCGCGGCCGGTGACGCGGTCGGGGTGTTCATCGACGCCATCCGGCCCGAGGCGCACGGTCACGTGTGGTCCCGCCCGGGGCTGGGCTTCGGCAGCGACGGTCGATTCGCCGTACAGCGCTACACCGTCGACGACCGTCACGTCACCTCCCTGGGATCCCCAGCGGTCAGCGCGCCGCGACAGGTCCACACCGGCACGCTGGGCGTCCTGCCCGAGTCGCCGGCACCGGCCCGCAGTCTCGGCAGCTACGGTGGCAACCTGGACGTCCCGATGCTGCAGTCCGGCGCGATGCTCTGGGTGCGGGCCGGCACGCACGGCGCGGGAGTCTTCGCCGGCGACGTGCACGCCGCGATGGGCGACGGGGAGATCTGCGGCACCGGCGTGGAAGTGCCCGCGCGTGTCGATCTGCGGGCCACCGCGCTCAAGGACTGGGAGCTGACGCATCCGGTCGTGATGAGCGGCGACCGGGCCTGGCTGATCGGAATCGGCGACAGCGTGGAGTCGGCGCTTGCCGGGGTGTTGCCGACCCTGCTGTCCCGGGTCTCCGCGGTGCGCGACGTCGACAAGGCCAACGCGTTCCTGATCGTCTCGCTGCTGCTCGAGATCAAACTCTGCCAGATCGTCAATCCCTACACGAGCATCGCGGTGTCGCTCGCCAGCGGCCTCGACCGGCATCTGGTCCCGAGCGATGCCTGGGCGGCGTACTCGTCGCTGCTCTCGACAACAACGTCTGATACGCAGGAAAGGAGCTAGTCCCGTGCTGAGTGCAGAAGACAATGCGCTGTTGACCCAAACCGGACCGGGCACGCCGATGGGTGAGCTGATGCGGCGCTACTGGATCCCGATCACGCTGTCCGAGCGGCTGCAGGCCGGCGGTGCGCCGGTGCCGATCGAGATCCTCAGCGAGCGACTCGTCGCCTACCGCGATCCGGCCGGTGCCACGGGCCTGCTGGGGGAGTTCTGCCCGCACCGGCTCGCCTCGCTGGCGCTGGCCCGCAACGAGGAGTGCGGCCTGCGCTGCATCTACCACGCCTGGAAGATCGGACCGGACGGGACGATCCTGGAGACCCCGCCGGAACCGCCTGAAGTCAGCCTTGCGAGCAAGGTGAGGCACACCGCCTACCCGACGCGCGAAGCCGGCGGAATCCTGTGGGCCTACATGGGCCCCGCGGACAGTGAGCCTCCGTTCCCGATGTGGGCCTTCAACGTCGTGCCGGTCGAGAACGTCTACCCCACCCACGCCTTCCAGGAGTGCAACTGGCTGCAGGGTCTCGAGGGCGACCTGGACGCCGCCCACGGCCCTTACCTGCACTACACGGCCGACGAAGCGGAAGCTCAGCAGCAGGCCAAGAACAGGGCCAACGAGTACATCTTCGACAAGCGCCCCAAGGCGGCAGCCGTCACCACCGGCTGGGGTGTGCAGTCGGTGTTCCGGTATCTGCACAAGAGCGGGGACGAGGCGACGTTCTGGATCCACCCGTTCATCCCGCCGTTCTTCACCTTGTTCGAGAGCAACCTGATGGACATCACCGGCGGACTGATGCACGCCTGGGTGCCCAGCAACGACAACAACCACTTCGTGTGGTCAGTCAGTTGGTCCGAGGACGGCCCGATCAGTCAGGAATTCCGGGACTACATCGACACGACCCGCGGCTACGGAGACGTGAACCCCGACAACAACTATCGGGCGAACTCCTGGAACGGCAACGGCTTCACCCAGGACCGCGCCCGCATGGCCGACGGCTCCAGCTTCTCCGGCATCCAGGGCATCCTGCAGCAGGACCTGGCCGTCCAGCACAGCATGGGCCCGGTCGTGGATCGCACCAAGGAACACCTCACGTCCGGCGACACGGTCCTGGTTCAGGTCCGCCGCTATCTGCTTGACCTGGTTCGTGCCCACGACGGTGGGACGGGGACGCCTCCAGGACTGGACGACGGCAAGCTCTACCGCGACCTGAAGTTCTCCGCCTTCACCGGTGACCCCGACACCTCCATGCGGGAACTGGCGCGAGGCTGAACGCAGATGACCGCCTCGTTGCCCACCACAGTTGATTCCGGCGGCCTGAGCGCACGGCTGTTGGCCCTCGAGTCGCGCATCCAGCACTTGGAGGCCGAGGCCGCGGTTCGGCGGCTGGTGGCCGACTATCAGTGGCGCAACGATGCCGGTTCGGACAGCGGAACCACGCCACCCTGGGATCGGCCGGAACAGCCGCCGGCCGATCCCGCGGGGCTGGAGCGCTACCGGTCCCAGGAAGGCATGAGTTGGAGCGGCCTGGGTCTGAGCGCGATGTGGCCCCGCGACCAGAACGGTGCCGCAGTGGACGACGGCACCCCCCGCAGCCGTTACATGCCGAGGATGCTGCACTTCCTGACCAACGAGCAGATCCGCGTCGACGGCGATCGCGCGGAAGGCAAATGGTACTGCTGGGAGACCGCGACAGTCCGCACCACAGAGGGTCTCACGGCGCTGTTCATCGCCGGACGAATGACCTACTCGTTCCGGCGCGAGGCGGGCGAGTGGCGGCTGTCCGGCGCGCAGTTCGAGGAGATCTTCTCGACGCCGGCCGCTGCCCCGGATTGGCTGGCCAGCACCCACTTCCCCTACGGACCACTCGCGAGCGCGCGACGCGCCGACGCTTCCCATTCCCGCCTTCCCGACTCTGACGATGGCACTCCGAGGACACCATGACTGCCACGTTTCCCGTGCGAACGACGACCGACTCGATCGACGCGTCGGCGACGCGCCGCACACATCGTTTCCGGCCGCTCGTTCGGTACACCGTCAAGCGGCTCCTGACCACGATCATCACGTTGTTCGCGATCTCCGTGGCGACGCTGAGCATGCTGCAACTGCTGCCCGGCGACGTCGGGCGCAGCATCCTGGGGCAGTACGCCACCGATGAGCAGGTCGCGCAGCTCAACCATCAACTGGGCACGGACCGGCCCGCGCTGAGCCAATACGTGACCTGGCTGACAAACTTCCTTCAGGGCGACTGGGGAGAGTCGCTGCAACTCGGCGGTGCGGTCCGTCCGCTGATCCTGGAGCGACTCACGAATTCACTCCTGCTGGCAGTGGCGGCCCTGGTGGTCGTGGTACCGCTGTCACTGGCCGCTGGGACACTGGCCGCCCTGCATCGTGAACGTCTGATCGACCGTGTGATCTCGCTGCTCGGCGTATCGCTGCTCGCTATCCCCGAGTTCGTCAGCGGGGTCGTCCTGCTGGTGATCTTCGGCGTCAACCTGGGCTGGTTCCCGACGCAATCGCATGTGCCGTCGGGCGATCCGATCGACATCCTGCGCCAGTTCACACTGCCGGTCATTCCGCTGTGCCTCATCTTGTTCGGCTACATCGCCCGCATGATGCGTGCGTCCATGATCGAAGTCCTCGATCAGCACTACACACGCACGGCTGTCTTGAAGGGCCTCCCGCTGAGCGCGGTCATTCGCCGTCACGTCTTGCGTAACTCGCTGCTTCCCGTGATCACGGTCATCACCGGCCAGGTGGGCTACCTCGTCGGCGGCCTGGTCATCGTCGAGACGCTCTTTTCCTACCCCGGTATCGGGAACCTTGCCTACCAGGCCGCAAAGTTCCACGACGTCAATGTGTTGGAGGCCAGCGTGCTCATGGTTGGCGCAGCAGTACTCGCCGCGAACTTCCTCGGCGACATCCTGATCGCGGTGCTCAACCCTCGCGTCACGTTGGGGCGTTCCTCATGAGCTCCTCGACGATGGGCGTTCCCGCCTCCGGTGGGACGCCGACGAGTCGCCTCCGTCGTGGGCTCGGCGTGTTGCGGCAGGACGCCCGTTGGCGTTCACCGGCCTTCCTGATCGGTGGCGCGGTTGTGCTCGGCTGGATCGCCATTGCCTGTACGTGGCACCTGTACGCATCGTACGGCGCCGATACCACCGATACCAATGCCATCCTGATGGCACCCTCCGCCGAGCACTGGCTCGGGACGGACAACCTCGGCCGTGACGTGTTCACCCGCATGCTCGCCGGCTCGGTCACCGTCCTGACCATCGCTCCTCTGGCCACCATCACCGGCCTGTTCCTCGGCACGATCCTCGGACTGTCCACGGGCTACTTCGGCGGCTGGTGGGACCAGGCGGTGATGCGTGTCCTGGACTCCGTTCTCGTCTTTCCGGTGATCCTGATCGCGATGTCCCTGCTGTCGTTGCTGGGCCCGTCCACCCTGAACGTGGTCCTCACCATCGGGGTGTTGTTCACCCCGCACGTCGCTCGGACCGTCCGGTCGGCCGTACTGATCGAGCGGCACCGCGAGTATGTCGCCGCCGCATGGCTGCAGGGTTCCTCGAACGGCTACATCATGGTCCGGGAGATCCTTCGCAACATCCTGGCCCCGATCGCCGTCGAAGCGACCGTCCGCGTCGGCTACGCGATCTTCGTCGGCGCCGGCCTGTCATTCCTGTCCCTTGGGGTCCAGGAACCCTCACCCGACTGGGGCCTGTCCATCTCGCTCGGCCGGCCCTATCTCGAAGTGGCCCCGTGGGTCAGCCTCGCCCCCGCGATCGCGCTGGCCAGCCTCGTCGTCGCGATCAACCTTTTCGCTGACGGCCTGAAGGAGATGATCGACCGGTGACCGACACGATTACCCCATCGGAGCCGGCCAACCAGCCGGCCGCGCTGGAGATCGAGGGCCTGACCCTGGGCTACCGCAGCCGCGGCCGTCTGCGCCTGGCACTCGAGGATGTCAGCCTGCGCATCGGCGCGGGCGAAAAGGTCGGCCTGGTGGGCGAGTCAGGCAGTGGCAAGACAACCGTTGCCATGGCGACCCTGCGATACCTGCCGCGCAACGCCGAGATCCTGTCCGGGTCAGTGCGCGTCGGCGGCCGCGACGTCCTTGCCGCCGACAAACGCGAGCTGCGTGAACTGCGCGGCCGCCACCTGGCTGCGGTCTATCAGGATCCGGGAAGCGCGCTCAACCCGACCATGACCATCGGCCGGCAGGTCGCCGAGGTCTTCTGGCAGCACATGGGCAAGACTCGCGGCGAGGCCCAGCGCGAAGCGATCCAGGCACTCGAGCGGGTCGAGATCCCCAGCCCCGCCGAACTGGCGCACCGATATCCCCACCAACTGTCCGGCGGACAGCAGCAACGCGTGATGATCGCGATGGCCCTGGCCTCGGATCCCGCCCTGCTCATCCTCGACGAGCCCACGACCGGGCTGGACGCCACGGTCGAGGCGTCGGTGCTGGAACTCATCGACGATCTGTGCTCCCGGCAGGGAACCGCCCTGCTGCTGGTCAGTCACAACCTGAGCGTCGTCAAGCACATGTGCGACAGCGTTGCGGTCATGTACGCCGGCCGCATCGTGGAACAAGGACCCGCCGCCACGGTGCTCGCCACGCCGGCTCACCGGTATGCTGCCGGCCTGCTGCGCGCCGTGCCGAGCCTCGCCCACCGCAAACTTGTCAGACCGGTGGAATCCATCGCCGGGGCTGCGCCTGCCCCCGGCGGGGCGGGCTGCGCATTCCGCGACAGCTGCGACGCCGCGCTGCCCGAGTGCGCCACCGCAACGATCGCACTGCGGCCCGTCGGGCCGGGCCACCTGGCCCGCTGTGTCGCGCCGCTGCCGGCCACGAGTGCGGACGACCAGTTCGACGAGATCACGATCACTGACACGATCGACAGCGAGCCGCTGCTGCAGGTACGTTCAGTGCACAAGTCCTACCGTTCGCCGGTCGGTGACGTCCAGGCGGTCAGTGACGTCTCCTTCACGATCCATCGCGGCGAAGTCTTCGCGATCGTCGGCGAATCCGGTAGCGGCAAGTCGACGCTGGCCAAGTGTCTGGCCGGTCTGGAGACCGTCGACAGCGGCGAACTGATCCTGGACGGCACGGTGCTGCCGCGCAGTCACAAGAAACGCCGCCGGCTGCGACGCCTCGCAGGCAAGCGCATCACGCTGGTGTTCCAGAACCCGGCCACCTCGCTCAACCCGACAAAGACCGTCTCGGCGGTCCTGCGCCGGGCGCTGAAGATGGCCGGCGCCGATCCGGACGGATCCGCCGCCCTGGCTGAGAAGGTCCGGCTACGGCCGCAGCACCTGCCGCTCAAGACCCGGATGCTGTCCGGAGGGCTGCAGCAGCGACTCGCGATCGGGCGGGCCTCCGCCGGCAGCCCACCGTTGATCGTCTGTGACGAGCCGGTGTCCGCCTTGGATGTGTCCGTCCAGGCTGCCATCCTGAATCTGCTGGCCGAGCAGCAACGCGACGCCGGTGCCGCGTATCTGTTCATTTCGCATGACCTCAGCGTGGTGCGATACCTCGCCGACACGATCGCCGTCATGTATCTCGGCGAGATCCTCGAGATCGGCCACACCGCCGCCGTGTTCGACGGCCCGCACCACCCCTACACCGCGGCCCTGCTGTCCGCTGCCACGAGCATCGGCGCCCCCGTCCGCAACCAGCGAATCCGGCTGGCGGGATCAACCCCCAGCATGGCGAACAAGCCGACAGGCTGCGTGTTTCACACCCGATGCCCCGTCGCACTGCCTGACGGGCGCTGTTCGTCGACCGTCCCGCCCTGGCAAGGCACTCCCAGCGGCAAGCAGTACAAGTGCCACCTCAGCCCTGAACAGCTCACCGACACCGCACCGTTCGCCACGCCGGGCGATACCGCGGGTGTCGCAGCCGACTCCTTATCGCTGAATGTCAATGGAGTAACCCCATGAGACTGAACGACTACGAAAAGCACCTCGGCGACGAGATGCTGGCCGGCCGGCTCAGCCGCCGAAGCTTCCTGATTCGCGCCAGCGTCGCGGGTCTGTCGATTCCCACGATCGGCGCGGTGCTCGCCGCCTGCGGGAACTCCTCGGAATCGGCGCCGTCCGACGGCGGCACTGCCGCCGGCGGCCCACCGAAGGCCGGCGGAACGCTCAACGTCGGACTGGTTACGCCGAGCTCCCAGGTGGACCCGGTCTTCATGATCGATGTCGGCGCGGTCGACACCGTCATGATGGTCGGGGAGTACCTGTGCTTCCCCGACGCTGACCTGACCCTTCGTCCCCGGCTGGCGACGAGTTGGAAGGCGCAGGACGCCAAGACGTGGACGTTCACGCTGCGGGAGGGCGTGAAGTTCCACAATGGACAGCCCATGACCGCTGCCGACGTCGTCGCCACCTTCGACCTGATCACCGATCCGGCCACGAACTCCGCAGCCTCGCAGAGCCTCGGCGGGGTCCTGTCCAAAGGCAACACCGAGAAGGTCGACGACCATACGGTGACCTTCCACCTCGACCGCCCGTACGCCGACTTTCCGTATCTGGTCTCCGCGTTCGGGTACAACACCGTGATCCTGCCGAAGGGATACACCCCGGGGGAGTTCACCAGCAAACCGGTCGGGACCGGGCCGTACATGTTCAAGAGCTACACCCCGCAGGTGCGAGCGTCGCTGGTGAAGAACCCGAACTACTGGCAGCCGGGCCGGCCGTACGTTGATGCCCTCAACATCAGCTACTTCGCTGATCCCAACGCCCAGATCCTCGCCCTGCAAAGCGGCTCCATCGACCTGATCCCCTCGGTCGAGCCCTCGGCGCTGCGCGCGATCAAGGGCAACAGCAGCATCGTCCAGCTACCAGCCGGATCCTCGTCCTTCCAGAGCATGCAGATGCGTACCGACTCCGGCCCGCTCGCCGACAAACGGATCCGGCAGGCCCTCGCGCTCAGCCTGGACCGCGGCGCCCTCATCTCGACGTTGATGAACGGGAAGGGAACCGTCGCGAACGACCACCTCTTCGCGCCGATCTTCCCGGTCTCGGAGCCTGTCGCCAAGACGATCGTTCAGCGCAAGCGGGACATCGAGCAGGCCAAGACGCTCCTCGCCGCCGCCGGCCATCCCAACGGGCTGAGCGTCGAACTGACCACCGCGAGACTGTTCGAGTGTGTCGACCACGCCACCTTGATCAAACAAATGGCCAAGGACGCTGGATTCGACATCACCCTGAACATCCTGACCCCGGATGCCTACTTCGCCTCCGGATCCAACTCACCCTGGTTGAACTCCCCCCTGGCCATCACCAACTGGGGGTCCCGCGGATCGGCATCCCAGATCATCGAGGCCACCGTGCTCACCAGCAGCACGTCCAACTCCGCGCACTACGCCAATCCCACCCTCGACGAACTGGTGAAGACCTTCGACGCCGAACTCGACCAGGACAAACGCGCCGGCATCGGCACCAAGATCGCAACAATCCTCAACGACGACGTCCCATTGGGCATCTCGTACTTCAAGAACCAGGTCCGCGTGACGGCCGCGAAGGTGCACGGCGCCCCCGCCGGTCCGGGCGACTATCCCGACCTCACCAACGTCTGGATCTCCTGAACCCTCGGCTGACAGTCGGCCCGACAACGTCATCGACTCTTCACAGAACGGATAGGCACACCAATGAAGGCAGTCGTTTTCAGCGGAGCAGGCGGTAACGAAGTCGTCGAACTTCAGAACCGTCCCGACCCCGTGCCCGGCGACCACGAGGTACTCGTTTCGGCCAGTTACGCCGGTGTCAACCCCGCTGACGTCTTGCAACGCAACGGTGGCTACCCCGTGCCACCGGACGCGCCGCAGGACGTGCCGGGCCTGGAGACCGCCGGCGAGGTGATCGCCGTCGGCTCCCGCGTACGCCGCTGGAGCGTCGGCGACCGTGTCTGCGGCATCGTGAGCGGTGGCGGCCTCGCCGACCGGGTGATCGCTCACGAGGACCACCTGCTCCCGGCGCCCGAGCAGCTCAAGGATGCCGAACTCGCGGCGCTGCCCGAGGCGCTCATCACCGCGTACGATGCCCTTCACCGTGTCGGCAGCGCCGCGGGACGGGTCACCGTCATCCGCGGCATCAACGGCGGCGTCGGTCTGGCGGCGGCCCAACTCGCCGCCGCGTCAGGAGCCACCGTCATCGGAATCGGCCGCTCGGCCGAAGCACTCGCCAAGGTCACCGAACTGGGTATCACCGCCGTGACGGACTCCGAGGCCGCCGACCTGGTCGCACAGCACGGGGGAGCGGACGCGGTCGTCGAACTTGTCGGGGGCTCCTACGTCGCCGCAGATCTTGCCATGCTCGCGGTCCGAGGCCAGATCGTCGTGGTCAGCACCGCCGCGGGGGCCGACCCGAACGTGCCGCTCGGTCTGCTCATGGCCCGGCGTGCCGGCTTGCACGGAACCGTCCTGCGTGGCCGATCGGCCGCCGAGAAGGCACTCCTCGTCGCCGAGGTCGCCAAGACGGCCCTGCCACTGGCCGCCAGCGGGCGACTCACCATTCCGATCGACCAGGTATTCGCCGCCGAGGACGTCACCGCGGCCTTCGATCGCCTGTCCCAATCCGGAAAGGTCGGCAAGGTCGTCCTTCAGTTCAGCTGACTCGGACCTGTGCCGGATCACTCGCTACCGCAGACAACGAACCGCCCTCCGCCGCCCGGGACGCCCGGGCGGCACCGGAGAGGATCGGGCCCCACCGGAGTAGCACTATGTCGAGTCTCGGATCGCAACGATCCACCACCGCACCCCGCGAACTACTCATCCGGCAGACCACCTGGGAGGCAGACGACGTCCTGAGCCTGGAGTTCGTCGATCCGGCCGGCGGGAAACTCTCCGCCTGGACACCGGGCGCACACATTGACCTGGTACTCCCTACCGGTGTGGTGCGCCAGTATTCGCTGCTCGGCGATCCAGATGATCCGTACCGGTACCGGGTCGCCGTGCTGAAGGAGACACGCGGCCGCGGCGGATCGGTTCACATCCACAACCACGCCCGCGCCGGCACGACCATGACCGTCGCTGGACCACGCAATCACTTCGCCCTCATGCCGTCCGGCAGTTACCTGTTCATCGCCGGCGGCATCGGCATCACGCCCATCCTGCCGATGGTCCGGCACGCACAGCGCCAGGGCGCCGAGTGGACCCTGGTCTACGGGGGGCGCAGTCGCAGCAGCATGGCCTTCCTGGAGGAAGCCGAGCGGTTGGACAGCCGCCGCGTCGTCGTCGTACCCCAGGACACCGATGGTCTGCCCGACCTGCACGCCACCATCACCAGCGCCGACCGCGACACCGCGGTCTACTGCTGCGGGCCAGAGGGGCTGCTGCGCGCGGTCGAACGCGAATGCCGCGCAACGCTGCGCTCCGATGCCCTCCACATCGAACGATTCGGCGCGCCCCCGGCAGAAGCCGCCAAGACCGCACCGACGCCGGTGGCCGACGAACGCCCGTTCACCGTCGAACTGCGCCGTTCGCGGATCACCGTCGAGGTTCCTGCCGACCGCACCTTGCTCGAAGTCGTCAAGGAGGTCGCACCCGGAGTCCTCTACTCCTGCGAGGAAGGCTACTGCGGAAGCTGCGAGGTCGACGTCCTGGATGGCACCCCCGACCATCGCGATACGATCCTCAGCGACGCCGACAAGGCCGGCGGCCGCACCATGATGATCTGCGTCGGTCGATCCCTCACACCACGCCTCGTGCTCGACGTGTAGTCCAGGTGTTGTTCCCTGGTCCGGTGTCCATGGTAGTCGATGAAGTCTTTGACCATGGCGCGACGGTGTGGCTTCTCGGACGCCAGGGCCAGTTCGTCTCGCTCAACGACGGACTGGCCACCTGAACTACCCGTCCTTGCTGACGGGGTCCCCTCCAGAAAGATGCAGCCCGTGAGCAAGCTCTTCACGCCGATCACGCTCCGAGACGTCACCGTCCGCAACCGGGTCTGGGTGGCGCCGATGTGTCAGTACTCCGCCATCGACGGTCTCCCGAACGACTGGCACCTCGTCCACCTCGGATCGTTCGCGCGAGGCGGAGCCGGAGTGGTGATCGCCGAGGCAACTGCCGTCTCGCCCGAGGGTCGAATCACCCCCGAGGACACCGGCATGTGGAACGACGAGCAGCAGGCCGCCTGGGCGAAGGTCGTCGACTTCATCCACAGCCAGGGTGCTGTGGCCGGCATCCAGCTCGCACACGCCGGACGCAAGGCGTCGACGTACTCGCCTTTCGGCGCCGAGCAGGGCGTCGTCCCGGAATCCAACGGTGGGTGGCGACCGGTCAGCGCGTCGGGCGAGTCGTTCCCCGGCCTGCATGAGGACGTCCAGGCGCTCGACCGCACGGGCATCCGAAAGGTCGTGACCGACTTCGGGAACGCCGCAGCACGTGCCGTCGCCGCCGGGTTCGCCGTGCCCGAGGTGCACGCAGCGCACGGCTACCTGATCCACGAGTTCCTCTCGCCGCTTTCGAACCACCGTGACGACGAGTACGGCGGCTCCTTCGACAACCGCATCCGACTGCTGCTGGAGATCGTTCGCGAGATACGTAGCCGCATCGACGCCGGCCTGCCGCTCGTCGTCCGGCTGTCTGCCACTGA
Organism: Dactylosporangium sp. CA-233914; assembly: GCF_050942935.1. Taxonomy (NCBI): domain Bacteria; kingdom Bacillati; phylum Actinomycetota; class Actinomycetes; order Micromonosporales; family Micromonosporaceae; genus Dactylosporangium; species Dactylosporangium sp. CA-233914. The sequence goes on from NZ_CP192030.1 coordinate 5,053,866, forward strand.
CTGGGTCGAAGGCGGCTGGACCGTTGACGATACGGTCGCTCTGAGCATCATCCTCCACGCGGAGGGAGCCGACCTCATCGACACTTCCTCCGGCGGCAATGTGCTGACCACGATCCCGGCCGCCCCCGGCTACCAAGCGCCGTTCGCCCGCCGGGTCCGCACCGAGGCCGGCATTCCATCGGGTGCGGTAGGCGTCATCACCGACCCGAAGCAGGCCGAGGAGATCGTCGCTGAAGGGTCTGCTGACGTGGTCCTTCTGGGGCGTGAGCTGATGCGCGACCCGCACTGGCCCCTTCGGGCGAAGCACGAGCTCGGCGAGCTTGAGAAGGACCTGTGGCCGGCGCAGTACCGCCAGGCCGCTCGCTGAAGGCCGGGTCATCGTGATCGATCCTGTCACGTGCAGCGACGCCCCGGGGTCACGGATCGGGCTTGCGTGAATCGACCTCGCCGGGGCACCCGTCGTCGTATCGTCATGATCAGTGACCCCGGGGCAAGGGGTTCTCTGATGTCGCGGTTCATCGCCGGCGCCGACCGGCGGGGACCGCTTTGTGCACAGGCGTTATGGCGGCCCCCGCGGCGAGCGTGACGTCCCCGGCACTCGTGCGAAGGGTACGTCCATGGCAAGTTCCGCTGGGCCGGTCCGGTGGTTCGCCGACCGCAGGGTCGGCACGAAGGTTTACACGGCCGTCGCGGCCGTCGTCGTCGCCGCGGTGGCCGGCGGCGTCGTCGCCACCATCGCGCTGTCACGCACGTACCAGCGCGGGCAGGAGATCAACGAGCAGAACCTCCTCCCGTCGATGCGCCTGGCCGAGGCCCGGGTGCAGGCCAACGCGGTGCGCATCGCCGTCCGCGACGTGGCGCTCACCTCCGACCGGGCGGCGGTCGACGCGGCCGAGCAGCGGATGCGCACCGCCGACGCCGCGGTGGACACGAACATCCAGGCGTATTTGCCGTACGCGGCCGACCAGGCGGCCGTTCGGCGGTTCATCGACCTGTGGCGACAGTACCGCGACGCCCTGAACAACCAGCTGCTGCCGGCGGCGCGGGCGAACGACTTCGCCGCCTTCGTCAAGGCCAGCGCGGAGGTGACGTCGCCGCTGTCCACGAAGGCCCAGGCCGAGCTCGACGCCGCGACCAAGGCGGAGGCGAGCCAGGCCGAGGGCACCGTCGCCGCCGCCCGCTCCACCTACCAGCAGGGCCGGACGGTCCTGTACGTCGTGCTGGGCGCCGGCATCATGCTCGCGCTGCTGCTGGCCTGGTGGGTCACCCGCATGATCACCAGGCCGCTGCGGCGGGTGAACGAGGTGCTGTCGGCGGTGGCGGCGGGCGACCTGACCCGGCTGGCCGAGGTGGACTCGGGCGACGAGGTGGGGCAGATGGCGAAGGCCCTCGACGCCGCGACCGCCCGCACCCGGCAGACGATCGCGGCGGTCGCCGAGACGGCGGGCAGCGTTGCCGCGTCCTCGGAGGAGCTGTCGGTCACCAGCGACCAGATCGCCGCGACGGCCGAGGAGACCAGCGCCCAGGCGGGCGTGGTGGCCGCGTCGGCGACGCACGTGTCCAGCAACGTGCAGAGCGTGGTGACCGGCGCCGAGCAGATGGCCGCCTCCATCAAGGAGATCGCGCAGAGCGCCGCCGAGGCCGCCGCGGTCGCCGGGCAGGCCGTGCGCGACGCCCGCAACGCCAACGAGACCGTGGGAAAGCTGGGCTCCTCCTCGACGGAGATCGGCAACGTGCTGAACCTGATCACCTCGATCGCGGAGCAGACCAACCTGCTGGCCTTGAACGCCACCATCGAGGCGGCCCGGGCCGGCGACGCCGGCAAGGGCTTCGCGGTCGTGGCCAGCGAGGTCAAGGACCTGGCCCAGGAGACGGCGAAGGCGACCGAGGACATCTCGGCCCGCGTCGCCGCGATCCAGACGGACGCGCAGGCCGCCAGGGTGTCCATCACCGGCATCGCGGAGGTCATCGAGCGGGTCAACCAGTACCAGTCGACCATCGCGGCCGCCGTGGAGGAGCAGACCGCCACGACGGGCGAGATGAGCCGGAACGTCACCCAGGCCGCGACCGGCACCAACGAGATCGCCGACAACATCAACGGCGTCGCCGAGGCCTCCCAGGCGGCCGCGGCCAGCATCACCGAGACCCAGTCCGCCAGCCAGGAACTGGCCCGAACGGCGGCCCACCTGCAGCAGCTCGTGTCGCAGTTCCGCTTCTGAGCGACCTCCTGCCAGCGGCGCGGCGCAAGACAGAACCGTTCGGATCTCCTACCGATCGGCTGAAGGTCGCCCTCGGCCCGTCAGTGCGGACATTCTCCTATGTGCTGTCCGATGGTGCGCAGCCTGGCTGCCATCGCTTCGTCCTGCCACGCGATGTCGGCCGCGATACCGCCGTCGATGACGCGCCGGTCGCGGGTCGCGAGGTGGTGGAGCCGCTCGGCGAGCTGGTTGTCGTCGCCGGCCAGCTCGGCGAGTAGCTGCGCGGCATCGCCGAGCGCGTTGTGCCCGTTGTCTGTCACGAGGGCCCAAAGGGTTGGCAGGACCGCGGCGGTGTCGCCGGTGGCGGTGGCGACCAGCCGGGCCGCCAGGATCTGCGTCATCCGCTCGTTGTGGTTTCGCCCGGCTTCACCGGTGAGGTACGTGCGCGCGGCCGGCGCCAGCGGCAGCAGTTCGGCGTCGGCATCGAGTCCGGCCGGCCAGCGGACGCCGGTGGGTTTGCGGAACACCGCGTTGAACGCGTCCAGGAGTGGCTGAGCATCGCCGGTGAGCAGCCGTACGGCGGCGGCCGCGTCGAGGTCCGCCTCGTCCGCGAGTTCCCGCAGGTACGGGAGGGCCTCGGCGACCGGGTGGCCGATGCGGGCCAGGGCCAGCGCCACTGTCCGGCCGTCCCGGGGAAGCACCGCGACGAGTTCCGGCACGGCGGCCGCGGCCTGTGGTCCCCAGGACCCGAGCACGGCGGCGAGGTGGGGGTGGTCGGCCAGGCGGCGGCGCAGGGCGTCGAGCACCTCGGGTGTGAAGGTCACCCGGCGAACGTCGTACCGGTTCGGGGCCAGGTCGACCCAGCGCTGGTCGCCCAGCCACATCATCGTCTCCAGCGCCTGCGACTCCGCGGTAATCGCAATGGACCCTGCCGTTTGCGGGTAGTGGGCGGCTACGGCGGCGATCTGGTCGCGGTACGGGCCCGCGGCCGCTCCGCAGCCGCGCAGGGTACTGATCACTTCGTCGCGCACGCGGGCTTCCGGGTCTGCTAGTAGCGGGGCCACCAGCGGCACCAGCAACGCGGGCGTCGACCGGCGCCGCTGGTGGAGCGCCCGCTCCGCCACGGCAAAGACCGCGGCCTGTCGGATGCCGGCGTTCGGGCTGGTGACCAGGGCAGCGACCAGTTCGGCGGCCGTCTGGTCGGTGGCGGGCACGATGAGCGCGTCCACCGGTTCGCCGTCCATCCACGCGAAGCCGAGCTCCACGCCCTTATCGAGCGCGGCCGTCACCGCGGCTGCCGCGCCGGACGGCAGCGGGCGGCCGGCCCGGACCGCGGCGAGCGCCGCGGCGAACCGTTCCTCACCGGAGTCGCAGCGCGCGAAGCGGTCCACGCCATCCGGGTCGAGGTGGCCGAGCGCCAGCATGATCGATGCTCGGACTCCCGGCTCGTCCTCGACCGCTGCACGCTCGCGTAGCGCCGTGACCGGACCTCCGGCCTGGGCCACGATGTAGGCTGCCGCCGCCCGTACCTCGCGATCCGGATCGTCGAGCGGCGGCGGCTTTTCGGCAGTCACTGCCGCGCGGACCGCCTCAAACACGTGACCCGAGGCATGCCGCGGATCGGCGACCATTCCCAACAGCCAGGCGAACTCGGCCCGCCGTTCCGGTGCCGTGCGGGCAAGCTCGGCGATGAACGGCACAGCTGCCACCGTCGCGGGAAAGACAGTGCCCTGCGCGAAGATGCGGTCCACCAGCTCGTCGAACTCGTCAACGGCGTTGCGCAGCAGATCCACCATGTCATCAGCGCGGCCGTAGGCATGCGTCAGCACCGACCAGTCGACTTCATCCAACACCGCTGCAGCCTACTGGCAGCAGGTCGGCCCAGATCTGAAGCAATCCCCGGGTCCCCCAGGGCATGGGAAACGGCCGGGACGAGCCTCGGTGATACCTACGGCGCCAGCCGGGGCGGTTCGGACGATGTGCTGCTGTCGACCATTTCCGGGGTGTTGCCCGGGTTGGCCGCGGGCCGGTGCCGCACCAGGGCGCACGCGAGCGCGCCGAGCGCGATGACAGCGATCGGGAGCACGAGGGTCGGCCGCATGGCGTCGACGAGGCCGTGCCCGAAGGTGGCCACCGCCGTGTGGTGAACGCGGTCGACGAGGTCCGGCGGCGTGCCCGGTGGCGGCGTGAGCGCTGAACCGGTCTGCCTTGCACCGATCTCCACGCCGCCGCCGGCATTGCTGAAGCCGGCCACGAATGGACCGCGAACGCTCGCCGGGAGGTCGGCGGCCTGCCTGACGGCCTCGTCGTGCAGCGACGAGGCGAGACGGCTCTGCAATACCGCGCCGACCGCGGCGCTGCCGATGACCGTGCCCATCTGCCGTATGGTGTTCAGCACCCCGGAGGCGGCGCCGGCCATCCTCGGCTCCACGCCGAACATCGCCACCGTGACCATCGGGCCGAACACCAGGCCGATGCCGACGCCGACCACGATCAGCGCGGGCTGCAGCGCGTACCACGTGCGGCCAGGATCAACGACCACGGCCAGCCATGCCATGCCGGCCGCGAACACGAGCAGGCCGGCCATCAGGATGTACTTGCCGCCGATCCGGTCCGCCATCCGGCCCGCGATCGGTGACAGCAACGCCGACACCGCCATCGCCGGTGCCATCACCAAGCCGGCCTTCAACGCGCTGAAGGTCAGCACCGACTGCAAGTAGATCATTGTCGGCAGGAACAGGCCCAGCATCCCGACCTGGACGGCGGCGGACACGATGCTCATCACCGCGAAGTTACGGTCGCGAAAGAGCGCAAACGGCAGCAGGGGTTCGCCGCGCTGCTGGGTGCGCTGGTAGGCCAGAAAGGCGACCAGCAGCACCACGGCCCCGACCATCAGCGCCCAGATCGCGGCGTTCCAGTCGTATCGCTGACCCTCGGTGAGTGCGAAGGTCAGACAGAACAGCGTCGCCGCAGCGAGGACGACACCCGGCAGATCGAGCTTGTGCCGTACGTCGCGCCGCACCGCCGGCACCAGCGTGAGCGTCATCGCCAGCACCAGGATGCCGATCGGTACGTTGATGAAGAAGATCCATCGCCAGCCGACGGTTCTGACCAGGAGCCCTCCGAGCGTGGGCCCGGCGATCGTGGCCACACCCGCGACCGCCCCCCACACGCCGAGCGCCGCACCTCGGCGTGCCGGTGGAAACATCGCGATGATGATCGTCATGGTCTGTGGCATCAGCGCGGCCCCGCCCAGAGCCTGCACGACCCGGGTGGCGATCAGTTGAGCCGGGCTCTGCGCCACGCCGCACAGGACCGACGCCGCGGTGAACAGCACGACGCCCCAGACGAACATGGTGCGCGCGCCGAACGCATCACCGAGCCGACCGGACACGACCAGCAGCGCGGCCAGTACCAGGATGTAGACGTTGATGACCCACAGCATCTCGTCGAGCGACGCGTCGAGCTTGCCGATCATGTCGGGAATCGCGACGTTGACGACCGTCAAATCAAGCAGCGTCATGAAGAAGCCCAGGCTGAGCGTCAGCAGCACCGCCCAGGGATTACCGCGCCAGCTACGCATGGGTGTTCATCTCGCCGGCGGGGCCTGAAGGCTCCACACCCGCCCGTCAGGATCGCGAACGGTCATCTCCCGGGTCCCGTAGTGGGTGTCCTCGAACGGCGTGACCACCTCAACCGCGGGATCCTCGCCGAACGCGTCCGCGTCGGGCACCTTCAACGCGATCTGCGTCTGTGGCGGCCGGTCCTGCGGTACCTCGACCAGAACGAGATAGGGACCTTCGCCGTTGCGCAGCACGCCGGAGCCATCGCCGGCGGAGACGTCGAGCTGGAATCCCAACGCCTGGAAGAACTTCGCGGCCCTGCCCCAATTGTGGGTCTCCAGGAATATCGCCTCGATGCCTTCAGTACTCATCATGACTCCTTGTCGGAAGAGGGCTGTTGCTGCCGGCGAGCGTCATCGAGGTAGGCGCGCAACGCGTCGGTCACCAACGCGGACAGGGACGTCCCCGACTCGATGGCGTGGTGCTTGACCTGCTTGATCAATCCAACCGGCAGGTACACGTTGAACTGCTTGACCTGGTCATCACTCACACGCCGAGGCTAGCATGCTAGCAAGCTAGTTCGCTAGGTATGGCGGCCCGAGTCGCTTTTAGTGGTGCTCGATGGCCGGCCTCCAATTACGGCACGGCAGGTGAGTGTGATTTAGAGGCCGCGCAAGTAGGTCAAGATCATGGGTGGCGGGCGGGGCGCTTGTCCCACCGGTACAGGGTCCACGCCTGCCGGATCGGGCTATGTGGCGTGGTGATGGTGTCGGCGAGGTCAAGGAACGCGTCGATGACGCGTGCTGTGCGTTGGTAGCAGCGTTGCAGGCGGTTGGTGGTGTTGTGTGAGGAGTTGGCCCGCTCGGCGTGCCATCTCCGGGCTCGCCTGGGTGGGTGCTTTGTCGCCTTTGTGGGTGGTTTCGCCGGCCGGGGTTCGGGCGGCCGGAACCTCGTGGGTGGCCGCCGAGTCGTCGCCGGTGTCCAGGTGTGCCGTCACCTGCTCGGGCAGCGGACCGGACGCGTCCGGTGTGTCGGGGGTTGGCCCCTGCAGTGGTGGATCGTGTCGGTTCGCGCCGGCCGGGACCTGATCCTGAGGGATCCCTGTACCCTCGACCGTGCTGGGGCGTTTTATCCCATGTTTGCCCCGGTTGGCCGGGGGCCGGTCGGGGACCTCACCGCTGCCGGGAGCTTTGGTGATGCATCCGTCCACGGCGATGTTCTCCCGGATCGAGCCGACGATCTGTTGATCTCGCACGGGCAGTGTTCGATGTGGCTCGCCACGGCGGGGGCGTCGGTGTTGTCGAGCTGTCTTGTCGTCTGTCTTCGGTCCGGCGTTCCTGCGTCAAGCACCACGACGCTGGGGCGAAGTGCCGCAGTGACCTGGCGTCGTGATCGGGTGCCTCTGTATTCGGCATGTTCGTGGCCGACGACCCGGCCTCTGTCGCGTTGGGTAGCAGGCCTCGATGCGGCGTGTGCGTGCACCATTTGACATTTCCGCCGGGCGTGCGGGGCGGTGGGTCGGGCTGGATTCTGGGAGAATGAATGCATGGGGCAGCTGCAATTGTTTTGCAAGTCTGAATTGGCTGCCATGCGTGACCGGACCAGGTCGCGTCGTTATTCTGCGGCGAATGAGGAGTTCCGTCGGGAACATGCTCGGCATCGCGCGTGGGGCCTCGCCCAACGACACGCCGAGAAACTCCGCCGAATACGCGCGAGCACCCCGCCGGCAAGCGTGGCTGCCGACGGCCGGGAAAACTCAGTGAACGAACCAGCCACGGCCCCGGCTCCCGCCACGGCCCCGGCTCCCGCCACGGCCCCGGCTCCCGCCACGGCCCCGGCTCCCGCCACGGCCCCGGCTCCCGCCACGGCCCCGGCTCCCGCCACGGCCCCGGCTCCCGCCACGGCCCCGGCTCCCGCCACGGCCCCGGCTCCCGCCACGGCCCCGGCTCCCGCCACGGCCCCGGCTCCCGCCACGGCCCCGGCTCCCGCCACGGCCCCGGCTCCCGCCACGGCCCCGGCTCCCGCCACGGCCCCGACCTCGGCGCCACGCACGGCCACGACCCTCGCCCCGGCCTCGGCGCCGCGCACGACCCCGGCATGGCCCAGCCGCAACCCCGGCACCGCGCATGGCCATGGCCACGGCTACGGCGCGGCCGCCGACCAAGGCCCCAACCAGGACCTCGGCACCGCCGGCCAAGGACAGGGCCTCGGCACACCACCGGCGGAAACACCGCCAGCGGCCGAAACACCGCCAGCGGCCGAAACACCGCCAGCGGCCGAAACACCGCCAGCGGCCGAAACACCGCCGCCGGCCGAAGCGCCCGCGCGGCCCGGGCAACCCCGCGATCGATACCGGCCCGGACGACCACACCGCAGTGCCGCACCCGACGCATGGCGCCGATCAACCCGGCCCCGCCTTGCAGCGCCTACCCGCACCCACCGCATCAGCGCCATCCCGCCGGCCCGTCGGCGCGGCGCGGGCACGCCCGGGAGAATCCGCGCCGGCCCGCTGACACGACACTGCGAAGTAATACCGGCGAGTATCAGCGCCTGCCGGCACATGAGAACTGTTCCCGGGGAAATCTCACGCACGAAATCCGTCCAGCCCTATCCCAACGGACCACCGACCAGCATTTCCGAGCGCCTCAAGAACGACGACGACGCACGAGGCACGTGCGTCGACCGTGTCCTTCACAATGGGTGGCGTGAAGCTGCGCCGGTGCAAGAAGGTGCAGCAGTGCGTTGCGGCTCCGCTCGTCTTAATTTTATGGCCGGTGGTGCATCCCTTGCATCCGCTGGGCTATCACCGTCCGCGGGTGGCGGATCGGTTGGTGTTCGAGAAGTTGTTGCAGGTGTTGCGGTTCGGATGTTCGTACGAGTCGTTCGCGGACAGGAGTTGTTCGGCGACGACGATCCGGAACCGGCGTGACGAATGGATCGCTTTGGGTGTGTTCAAACAACTCAACATGATCGTTTTGGGGCTTACGACCGGACTGTCGGCCTGGTCCTGGAGAACATCGCCGTGGACGGATGCATCACCAAAGCCCCCCGGCGGCGGTGAGGTCGCCGGCCGGCCCCCGGCCGACCGGGGTAAACGTGGGATAAGAACGCTCCAGCACGGTCGAGGGTACAGGGATCCCTCAGGACTGGGTCCCGGCCGGCGCGAACCGACACGATCCACCACTGCTGCTGGGGCCAACCCCCGACACACCGGACGCGTCCGGTCCGCTGCCCGGGAACGTGACGGCGCATCTGGACACCGGCTACGACTCGGCGGTCACCCGCAAGGGCGACAAAGCGCCCATCCAGGCGAGCCGGAGGTGGCACGTCGAGTGGACGAACTCCTCGCACAACACCTCCAACCGCCTGCAACGCTGCTACCAACGCAAAGCACGCGTCATCGACGCGTTCCTTGACCTCGCCGACACCATCACCACGCCACATAGCCCGATCCGGCAGGCGTGGACCCTGTACCGGTGGGACAAGCGCCCCGCCCGCCGCCCATGATCTTGACCTACTTGCGCGGCCTCTAAGGGTGGTTATCTGCCTGTGTGCTCTGGCGAGGAATCCGGATCGGTTTCTGCCATGCCGTTCAGCGCGTCGCGGTCGGTGGGCAGGTTCCAGGTGCCGAGCAGGTCGGTGAGGTTGACGTACTCCCACACCCGGCGGTGCTCGACGATGGCCCGCAGGACCTGCCGTTGTTCGGCGGTGAGGGCGTCCGGGCGCTGGCGGAACGCGACGTCGAGCAGGGCGCGGGCGATGTCGATCGCGACGGTCGCGGGGGCGCGTTCGAACGCCGCGAGCAGTGCCGGCAGCCCCTCGCCGATTCGCCCGAGGGCGGCGCAGGCGGCGGCCTCGGTGCTGCGGCCGGTCCAGAACAGCTCGGCGTATCCCGGTGGAGCGGCGGTGACGGCATCGACGAGGACATCGGCCCCGGCCGGGTCGCCGAGGCGAGCCAGGGCCACGCCCGCGCAGAACCGTTGCCGCGGGTCGGGCTCGCCCAGCTGGTCGCGCAGCCACGGCACGGCGCCGGCGGCCGGCCGGACGAGGCACAGGCCCACGGTGAGCTCGGCGCGCACGAGCGGATCGGTCACCGACCGAGCGTCCGACAGTACAAGATGACCGCGGGTGCGACCGGCGGCCAACGGCAGCAGCCGGGCGGCCCAGGCATCCCCATCGCCGGCCAGCTGCCGCCACCGGTCGATCCGGGCGGCGACCTGCACGCGCAACGCGCCAGCCGCGGTGGAGGCGCCGGCCCGCAGCCGCAGCTCGGCGGTGTCGAGCGAGCCGCCCCCGCTGAGCATCGTCACCAGCAGTTCGACGACCCGGTCACGGTGTGCGCCATCCAGCGTGGCCGCGGCCTCGACCAGGATCGGTGCCACCCGTTTCGCCGCGGCGGCGACGGTGCCCTGCGCGTACAGCGCGGCACTGAGATTCGACAACGCCAGGTCGAACACGTCCTCGCGGGGGCAGCTGAGCCCGTTGAGGTGAAACGACAGGTGTTCCGGCCAGCCGTCGAAGACCTTCTGCCGGTTCCACGCCACCGCCTCGGCCCCGTCGAGCCAGCCCGCGCGGGGCAGCGACTGCCACGCCAGCAGCGTCTCCGCCACATCGGCGACGGTGTCCTTGGGCGGGCGGTGCAGCGGCTCGAAGTCCACCTCACCCCGAACGGTGCCGTCGGCGGCGAACAACCGCCAGAAGCCGACCGCGCCATCAGCCGACCAGGCGCGGCGGTCGACGTGGCCTTCGGCGCGCAACCGACCGCCGGGGTGGAACTCCCGCCGCAGGTACGCGTCCTGGATTTCCGGATGCGGCTCCTCGGTGGCGACAACGCTGCCGCCGGCGGCGAACCACGTAGTGTGATCATCGAAGCACTCGGACGCGACGGCACCCGACGGGAAGAACGTCCGGGTCCGCCCCTCGGCGGTCTCGGACTCGACCGACCCAGCGCGGGAATACCGAATCGACCGGGTGATCTCGCCCGCCGCGAACTCCGTTTCGTAGTACGGCGTACCGTCCTCGTACCAGGCGCGCCGGCTGACCTCGACGCCGTCGCGGTACACCCACTCGTAGGCGAGCCGGCCGTCGCGGTGAAAGTGTTGCACCAGCGTCTTGGCCCCGCCGTGCAGCGTTGTCGAAGCGGCCAGTTCGCCACCACCGAGCCAGACCCGCTCCGTGGCCCGCTCGCCGTCGGTGACCCACGCACGCCACTGTCCGTTGCCGATGTCGTACTTCGCACCCGGCGGCACCGACCCCGGCCGTTCAACCCGCACCCGTCAACACCTCACACTCGGCGCAACCCCCGGCACCGATCGACCCGCTGCCGACAGAAGGATCCCACGGCCCGTCAACGCTCACATGAATCGAACCTTGCGGCACTGGACCGAGGCGACGAACCGAGCCGTCACCTGCGCCGGACGGTTGCGCGCCGTCGGGCATGACGGCATGCCGCCCCGGTGATGCCGGTCACCGTCGTGCTCGTGGGTGTCATACATGCGGCTGACAGTCGAATGGTGCATTGGGAACCTTTGGGCCGCATGGAAATGATCCAGACCCGCACGTGAGGTGTCGTGAACATCGCCGTTGAATCCGAGGCCCGGGCGGACCTGGCGCTCGGTGTGCTCGGCCCGACCGTCGTGCTGCACGACGGTCGAGCCGTCGCCGTCGGCGGCCCGGCACCGCGTACGTTGCTGTGCCGCCTGGTCATCGCCAACGGCCGGTTCGTGTCGATCGACGCGCTGGTCGACTGCCTGTGGCCGCACGACCCGCCGCCGAGTGCACGGATCACCGCGCAGGGCTACCTGTCGGTCCTGCGCCGGGCACTCGAGCCCGACCGGCGGCCACGGCAACCCGGACGGGTGCTGATTCGAGACGGCGCCGGGTACGCGTTGCGGTTGGGGTTGATCACGCTCGACGCCGACCGGTTCGCCGCGGCGGTGACCCAGGGACGGGACCTGCTGGCCGGCGGCGACGCCAGGTCCGCGCTGGTCTGCTTCGATGAGGCGCTGGCCCTCTGGCGGGGACCGGCGTACGCGGACTGCGCGGACTACGAGTTCGTGGTCGCGGAGTCGCAACGGCTCCAGGAGCTGCGGACCGGTGCCGTGGAGCATCGCCTGGCCGCACTGATTGAGTTGGGCGCACACGAAACGGCCGCCGCTGCGCTGCGGGCGTTCCTTGCCGAACACCCGCTGCGGGAGCGGGGCTGGGCGTTGTTGGCGCGGGCGCTGTACCGGGCGGGTCGCCAGGGGGACGCGCTGGCGGCGCTGCGAGACGCGCGGAACCGCCTGATGGACGAGCTCGGCGTCGAGCCCGGACCAGAGCTGGCCGAGTTGCACCATGACATCCTGGACCAGGCGCTCACGCTGGTGCCGACACCGTTCACGGACCGCGGCGGTGCCGCCAGGAGTTCGAGCAACCTGCCGCATTCGATCTCGACACTGGTGGGGCGGGTCGGCGAACGGCAGGTGGTGTCCGACCTGTTGAGCCGGCACCGCCTGGTGACCCTCACCGGCGCGGGCGGCATGGGCAAGACGCGGCTCGCGCTGGCGGTGGCCGGTGCGCGCCGGGACGCCGACGGCCCGTGGTTCGTCGAGCTGGCCGGCCTGCACGAGCCCGCTGTGCTCGCCGGGCGGCTCTGCGCGGCGCTTCAGATCACCGGCACGGGTGGCATCGACACCCTGATCGCGGCGTTGCGCTCCCGTGCCATGCTGATCGTTCTGGACAACTGTGAACACCTGGCCAGTGCCGTCGGCGCGCTCGTCTCCGCGCTGCTCAGTGCCTGCCCGAATGTCCGCGTCCTGACCACCAGCCGCCAATCATTGCGCGTCGACGGGGAGCATCTGTTCGAGGTCCCGCCGTTGTCGAGCGGCGTCGACGGCGAGGCGGTCACGCTGTTCATCGCGCGGGCCGCCGCCGTGCTGAGCGGATGGTCACCGGGCGCGGACGAGCGGCGTGTGATCGCCCGCCTCTGCGCGGCCCTCGACGGCATGCCACTGGCCATCGAGTTCGCCGCCGCGCAGTGCCGCGTCCTGTCACCGCGACAGATCCTGGAGCATCTCGACGACCGGTTCGCGCTGCTGGCCGGCGAGCGCACCAGCTCGCGGTACACAACGCTGCTGGGTCTGATGGACTCGTGGTACGAACTGCTCAACGATGCGGAACGGGAGGCGCTGCAGGCGTTGGCGGTGTTCGAAGGTGGTTTCGCGTTGTCCGCGGCCAAAGCGGTGACCGGGCGCAGCGACACCCTGATCGACCTGACCAGCCTGGTGGAGAAGTCGTTGGTGAGCGTGGTGACCGTGGTGAATGGCGACGACCGCCGTTACGTGATGCTGGAGACCATCCGCCAGTACGCATTGCGCCGCACACCCGCCGAACGTCGTGATGCGCTGGGCGGCCGGCACACCGCCTGGGTCCGCGAGTTGGCGGACGTCGCCGGCGACGAGCTGCGCGGGCCCGACAGTGCCACGTGGATGCGGTTGCTGCACATCGAGAGCGACAACGTGCGTGCGGCGATGCGCAGGGCGAGCGCGGCCGGGGACACCGCCGCGGTGCTGCAGATCGCCGGTGGACTGTACTGGTTCTGGTACCGGCAGGGCCGCGTCGATGACGGTCTGCACTATCTACAGCCCGCGCTGCGCCAGGCCGACCCGCGGATTCACGAGCCCGCGTCGATCGCCCGCGCCGCCATGGGGCTCGCGCTTCTGCGATATGTCAGCGGGGCGCGTGGCCAGGTCGCGGAGGCGTTGGCGATGGCCGGGCGGCACGGTGCCGCCACCGAGGACCGGGGGGTGCGGGCGCAGGTCCTCGCGACGATCGCGTACTTCGAGGCTGCCGACGGCGCCGCGCAGGCGGCAGTGCAGCACGCGGCCGAGGCACTGGCACTGGCCCGGTCGGTGGGTCACCGTGCCACGTCGGCGGAGGCACTGATGTGTCTCGGCGAGGCACAGCGCCGGTCCGGCCTGGCGGTGCAGGCGGAGGCGACGCTCGCCGCCGCCCTGCGCGAGGCCGACCGGTGCGGTCACGGCTGGGCGACGGTGTCCGTGTTGTGGTTGATGAGCAAGATCGAGCTGTCGCTGGACCGGCCCGGCCCGGCAGCGGTGCTGGTCCGGCGGATGCTCGAGGAGGCCCACCGCCACGCGGACACGACCGGGTGGCTGGTGAGCGTGGCGATGTACGCGCATCTCATGGCACGCGCGGGCCGGGCCGAAGAGGCGGCGGAACTGCTCGGCACGGTGCGGTCGCTGGGCGATCGCGTGGGTTACCAGGCCGAGGCGATGGACGCCGAACTGGCGGGCTACCTCGCGCAGATACCGTCGGGCAGCCCGCCGGACCGGTTCGCGGCGGCTGAGGCGCACGGACGCGACCGTTCGGTGGAGCAGACGATGGCCTGGCTCCGGTCAGCCCCACCGTTCGGGGATCAACGGCTGTTCGCCGGCGAGGTCGTCGAAGGTCACGGTGCCGGACGTCAGCGCGGAGCGGACGACTCCTCGGGCAGTTGGACGCCAGTGAGCTCACCGCAGTATGCGAGCAGGTCGTCCAGCAGCGCCGGGTCCAGACTGGCCTCGGACGGCAGCCAGTCGCGTTCGCTGAAATAGTGCCCGCTGACCAGGACGTCGGGATCGGTGCCGGCGGCGAGGCGCACCTGGGCCCGCGCGGCGTCGTCGGGGCTCGTCGGCGCGGCGTCGCCGCCCATCTTGGTCCGCACCCACCCGGGGTCGACCGCGTTGCTCAGTGTCCCGGGCCAGCGACGGGCGACGGCGACGGCGAGCATCAGGTCCAACAACTTGGAGGTGGAATACACCTCGGACCCGTTCCACGGGCGACTGTCGTACTGCAGGTCGGCGAGGTCGACGACACCGTCCGCGGCCATTGCCGATGACACGAACACGAGGCGCTCCGGCTGGGCAAGCAGTGCCGTCAGCAGGTACGGCGCGAGAACGTTGACCTGAAAGGTCGACTCCAGCCCGTCGCCGGTCAGCTCCCGCTCCGAGCTGTCCAGCCGGGCGATCCCGGCGTTGTGCACGATGGTGTCGAAGCGTCCGAAGGCGGCCAGCGACCCGGCGAGCGCCGTGGTTTCCTCGAGCGAGCGCAGATCGCCCACCGCGATCCCAGCCGCTGCCGGGAGCGCCGCCTTGGCGACCGCCGCCCGTTCCTCGTCGCGGGCGTGCAGGACCACGCGATGCCCCCCGGCGACGAGTTGGGCCGCGGTTCGCAGGCCGATGCCGTCAACCGAGCCTGTGACAAGAACGTTGCGCATGAAGTCCCTTTCGTCGTGTGCCGCTCCACGATGGCCGCAGCGGTTGGGAATCGACTGGAGCTTCGTTGGAGATCGGCAGCGGGCGCCGGATCATCGGGACGTCCCGTTTCTTGCCGTACAGATGTCAGGCATTTGTACTACAGTTGTGTCCTGACGGGACTGATCGGCGAGAGGCGGAGGCGACCATGACCTGTTCGGCAACGGAGAGTCACTGATGCGCGGCCCGGTTCGGCAGGTTCCGCTGGTCACGCAGGTCAGCGACGAGTTTCGCCACCTGATCGCCTCCGGGCGATGGCCGGTCGGGCAGAAGATCCCCGGCGAGCACGAGCTGGCCGCCGAGCTCGACGTCAGCCGCGCCACCGTGCGAGAGGCGCTGCGCGGACTGAGCATCACGGGCCTGCTGGAACCCCGGATCGGCGACGGCACCTACGTGCGCGCCACCAACGAGATCACCGGGCTGCTGGCCCGCGACGACCTGTCGTCACTCGAGCACGTCCTCGACGCCCGGGCCGGCCTCGAAGCCGCCAGCGCCCGGCTCGCGGCCCAGCACGCCACCCCGGCGGTGCTCGCCGACCTGGTGTCGGCCTTCGACGCCAGGAGCCGCGCGCACGACGCCGGCGACCTGACCGCGTACTCCACGGCCGACGCCGACTTCCACCGAGCGGTCATCCACTCCAGCGGCAACCCACTGCTCATCCGGCTGCACACCGCGGTCGCCGAGCTGATCGAAGCGTCCATCGAGCAGACCGCCGTGCTGCCGGAGGACCCCGAGGTCGGCGCCACTCATGCCCGGCTGCTGCGCGCGATCCAGCACCGCGACCCGCAGGCCGCCGCTGACGCGGCGTACGCGCTGAGCGCCTCGGTCAAATCCGCCGCACCCGAACCGTCCGAAACGCCCTGACCCCTGTGAGGTTCCCCGTGGAGAGCAGCACCTTCCCACCGATGATTCTTGACCTGGCCGACGTGACCTTCCGCCGGGACGGCAAGCAGATCCTGCACGGCGTGTCCTTCACCGTCGCCCGCGGCGAGCACTGGGTGATGCTCGGCCCGAACGGCGCGGGCAAGAGCACCATCCTCGGCTTCTGCGGTGCGGTCACCCACCCCACCACCGGGAGCGTCCACGTGCTCGGCCACCAGCTCGGCCGCGTCGAACTGCAGGCCCTGCGCCGGCGGATCGGCCACGTCAACCCGCGCCACCCGCTGCGTTCCCCGCTGACGGTCACCGAGGTCGTCCTGACCGGCATCACCGGCACCATCGAGACGCCGATGCGCTGGCAGGCCAGTCCCGCCGAGCTCGCCCGTGCTCATGAGCTGATCAGCCTGCTCGGCCTCGACGGCAAGGCCGACGACATCTGGCCGACCCTGTCCCAGGGCGAACGCGGCCGGACGCTGATCGCCCGGGCCCTCGCCCCCGACCCGGCACTGCTGCTGCTCGACGAGCCTTCCACCGGCCTCGACGTCGCCGCCCGCGAACAGCTGCTCGACACCATCGACCTGCTCACCCATACCCACCCCGACCTCACCTCGGTCCTGGTCACCCACCATCTCGAGGAGTTGCCCGAGACGACCACCCACGCACTCCTGCTCTCCGGCGGCCGGATCGTCGAGGCAGGCCCGACCGGCGAGATCCTCACCAGCGAGAACGTGACCACCACCTTCGAGCACCCCATCGAAGTCGAGCACCGCGACGGACGATGGATCGCCCGCACCGCCAAGACCAAGACCAGACAATGACGAGGCTGAGCACAGGCCACAGCCCTGGTGGTGCAGCCAACTAAGCACCGGTGGTACGACACCACCTCGGCCGCCTGCTCTACCGGGCATGGGGCAGCCGCGACGACACGGTCGCCCTGACCGCCATGACCGGACCCAAGATCCTCTGGTTCGGCAGCCGCGACTGCGAACCGGACTGCCGCATGTACGACTTCGTGGGCGGCGCCGCCATCGCCCGCAACATCCGCAACCACGCCGACGAGCTGCGTCGAGCCGGCTTCGAGCTCATTGAACTCGACGGCCACGACCACATCGCAGCCTTGGCTGACACGGACCTGGTCGCCCCGCAACTGTCGGCCGCGCTGGCGAAGGCGGGCTGGTGACGGCTCGCCGCCAGTCCCCACGCACCTGCTCGTAGTCAATGTCGCAAGGGACACCGGCAGCGACACGATTTTGAGGAAAGTGGGACCTGCCGCCGCTCAGCCGGCCGTACGGGCCGGTGGCCGGGAAACTTTCAGCGCCGTCGGACGGGCGGCACATCCCGTTTGTGCGCGCCGCGGCGCCGTTCGTCCGAGGCCGCTGCTGCCGCGGTCGCACACGCGTTGACACCGGTCGTTGAGCGCGAGCCTACTGAAGCGGTTCAGTTGCACGGTGGCCAGGCGCCACCGTGGGTTCACCGTCCACACCGATCACGTTCGGGGTCCACGCCAGGAGGCGCACTCCTATGCATCAGTCCCATCCCGCACCCGTCGGCCGGCGAGGCGCCCGGCGCCGGCTCGCGCTCGCCGTCGCGTCCTGTGCCGCACTGCTCGCCGCCGCGGTCGCGGTGCCGCTCGGGCAAGCGTCCGCCGCCACCACCGGCTTTGTCACCCGCTGCGGCATCCATTTCTGCCTGGGCGGCCACACGTACTACTTCGCCGGAGCCAACGTCTACGACATCTTCACCTACGGCGGCAGCTACGGGGACACCGAGACCCAGTGGATGGACAAGGCCCGCATCGACAACCACATGGCCGAGATGGCCGCCGACGGGGTCACCGTGCTGCGCACGTGGATGTTCGACCACGAGGCGTGGCACGGCTTCGAACCCAGCAAGGGCGTCTACAGCGAGCAGCAGTTCGCCGAGTTCGACTACGTCCTGCACTCGGCCGCGCAGCACAACATCCGGGTGATCCCGGTCCTGGAGAACTACTGGGAGGCGTACGGCGGGATCGACACCCGGCTGTCCTGGGAGGGCCTGACCACCGGACAGGCCAACCGGTGGCGGTTCTTCAACCAGTCCGCCTGCCCGGGCTGCTTCACGCAGTACCAGAACTACGTGTCGTACGCGCTCAACCGCACCAACCACTACACGGGTGTCAAGTACAAGGACGACCCGACCGTGTTCGCGTGGGAACTGATGAACGAGCCGCGGTACGAGGGCCAGGGCACCGCGGAAAGCGTCAACGGGACCACGCTGCGCAAGTGGGTCGACACCATGGCCGCCTACATCAAGGGCATCGACGGCAACCACATGGTCGACGCCGGCCTGGAGGGGCACGGCACCAAGTACGGCTTCGGCGGCGACGAAGGCAACCCGTTCGTCGCCATCCAGCAGTCACCGTACATCGACTTCACCTCGGCGCACCCGTACCCGAACGAGGGCTGGGCCAACCTCACGCTGGCGCAGACGCTCACCCTCATCAACGCCTGGGTGTCCGACTCGCACACGGTGGTCGGCAAGCCGTTCTTCCTGGGTGAGTTCAACACCCAGGGCGTGGACCGCAGCACCTGGTGGACCTCCATGTACAACGACCTGCAGACGCAGGACGCGGACGGCAGCGCGTTCTGGTGGTACCCGGACGCGCAGGCAGGCGGCGACAACTACAGCGTCAAGCGCGGTGCACCGGAACTGTCGGTGTTCAAGGCACACTCCGCGTACATGGTGTCCAAGAGCGGGGGCAACCCCTCGACCAGCCCGTCGGCGTCCCCTTCCCGTTCGCCGTCCGCCTCGCCGTCCGCCTCGGCCTCGCCGCCGACCGGTGCCGGCTGCACGGTCGGATACAGCCGCAACGACTGGGGCACCGGCTTCACGGTCAACGTGACGGTCACCAACACCGGTGCCGCCCCGATCACCGGCTGGACTCTCAAGTGGACGTTCGGCGGCAACCAGACGATCAGCAACGCCTGGAACGCCACGGTCACGCAGTCGGGACAAGCGGTGACCGCGGTCAACACGTCCTACAACGCCACCGTCACGGCGGGGGGCAACGTGCAGTTCGGCTTCCAAGCGGCGTACAGCGGCGCGAACGCGGTACCGGCGCAGTTCACCCTCAACGGGACGGCCTGCGCCAAGGTCTAGGCGTCAATGGCGGCCGCCCTGTGCCGACTGCGGGGCGGCCGCCGCCAGCGCGTGCAAGCGTCAGCAGACCGCCCCGGTGCGGCGGCGCAGGGCCCGTTCGATGTCCTCCAGGCTGCGGCCCTTGGTCTCCGGCAGATTGCGGAACAGGTACACGAAGCCCAGGACACCGAAGAAGGCGTAGAGCCAGAACAGTCCGGTGGCGCTCAGCGCACCGATCGCCGTGAGCACGGTCAGCGAGATGAGGAAGTCGAGCGTCCAGTGGGTGACGGTGCCGGCGCCGGCCGCCTTCCCGCGCACCGCGGTCGGGAAGATCTCGCTGTTGATGAGCCAGATGCCGAGGCCGAGGCTCGCGGCGAACGCGGCGATGTACACGCACAACACGGCCACCAGGACGGCCCCGGCCATGCCGGTCTGGCTCGGAAGCAGGTAGAGGACGCCGAGCACGACGAGGCTGACCACGACGATCGCGGTACCGCCGAGCAGCAGCGGGCGCCGGCCGACCCGGTCGATGGCGAGCAGCGCCACGATCGTGACGAGCATGTTGACCAGCCCGATACCGACGGTGGACAGCAGCGCCGCGGCGTCACCGAACCCGGCCCGGGTGAGAAGGGTCGGCGTGTAGTAGATGACCGCGTTGACCCCGACGAGCTGGTTGGTCGCGGCGACGGCGACGCCGAGCAGCACGGCCGGGCGTAGCTGGCGGCTGAACACGTCGCGGATCGACATGCCGCGCTCCGCCGCGCTGATCTGCCGGATCTCGGTCAGTTCCTCGTCGGCCTCGCGCGGTCCGCGGGAGCGCAGCATGACGGCCCGTGCCTCGTCGTCGCGGCCCCGCGAGAGCAGCCAGCGCGGGCTCTCCGCCAGGCCGAGCAGGCCGAGCAACATCACCGCGGCCGGCACGACGGCAAGCCCCAGCATCCAGCGCCAGCCCTGGCCCACTCCGGAGAACGCGAAGCCGACGAGGTACGACACGAAGATGCCGACGGTGATCATCAGCTGTTGTAACGACACCAGGCGCCCGCGCACCTGCCGGGGCGCCATCTCGGCGATGTACGTGGGCACCACCAGCGACGACGTGCCGATCGCCAGGCCGAGCACGAACCGGGCGGCGATGAGCACCCCCGGGTTCGGGGTGAACGCCGACGCGAGCGCGCCGATGCAGAACACGGCGGCGGAGACGATGAGCAGTCGCCGCCGGCCGAAGCGGTCGACGAGTGGCCCGCCGCCGACCACGCCGCAGATCGCGCCGAGCAACAGCGCGGCGACGACCACCTCCTGCAGTGTGCTCGACAGGCCGAACACCGCCGTGAGGTAGAGCAGGGCGGCGGAGATGACGCCAGTGTCGTACCCGAACAGAAAGCCACCGAGCGCGGCGACGAGTGCCGGACCGAGGACCGACCAGCGGACGGCGATGGTGGCGCCACCGGGGCGCTCTGCTGCGGGGTAGCTGGCCATGTCGCGGCACACCTCCTGCGTCGTCCGGGAGGAAGGCCTACCCCGTTCCATCACACTCACTCCATGGTGATGCCGTCCGGTTGAGCGGCGGCCGGACACAGCAGGGTGAGGACGGTTCCGATCGGGCGCAACCGCACTGGTTGCGTCGGTAGTGTGAGTGCCACGCCTTCGCGGCGCCGGGGCGGGCAAACAGGCCGGCACCGTCCCCGGTGGCCGACCCGGTCCTGAACGGGTCGCCGGGGTGCGGATCCTGTGGATCCGCACCCCGCGACGCGAATGGAGATCAACTCGCGCCCTGAGCCCGAAATACCGGAGGGAGGCGGATAAGGGTTAGCTGGGTTCGGGGACGCGGAGCGTGATGCAGTGCTTGGGCGGATTGGGGCTTCGGCTGGTGATGGCCCAGGTGCAGCCCCGGCCCCACGCCGTACCGGTGACGTTCGTGACCGGCAGGGCGTCGATGAGGTCGTACTGGGAGCAGAAGGACAGGGTCGACGCCGGGGTGGCGTTGAGCAGGGTGCCCGATGCGCAGGCGGGCTCGAAGACTGTCAGCCAGGACCGGATCCAGCGCTGCCCATCGGGCATGTCGTCCCAGCCGAAGTAGTCGAAGTCGGCGTCTCCGATGGTGATCCAGGCGCCCCAGTCCTCGCCGCCGTCGTAGTGCTCGCTGGCGTCGTAGTACTTCCAGCGCGCACCGTTGCCCTCAGTGCGGATGAACTCGTCGGTGTAGGACGAGGGGACGTCGATGACGTTGCAGTTGGTCTTGTTGTTGTGGACGGTGGAGTCGCGGCACAGGACGGCGGTGATGGCGGTGGTCGAGGTCGGCAGGCCGGTGACCTGTACGGTGGTGCCGTTGCCGCAGGCCCAGTGCTCGGTGGTGGCGGCCGCGGTCCATTTGACGTAGGCGCATTTGCCGTCGGCCACGGTGTCGGTGATGCTCAGGACGAAGGCGCGCGTCCCGAGCGCGTCCCAGCCGTTCGCCACCAGCTTCGCCCCCGGCACGTCCAGCTTGACCTGGACGCTGGTGCCGCCGGTGTACTTCCAGGAGCCGGACCACCCAGTGCCGGGTGGAATGGCGAACGCGGCCTGCGGAGCGATCGCCACTGTCGCCGCAACGGTGGCCGCCACGACGAGGATTCGGGTCAATCTCATAGCCGGCGAGTCTGCTCAGCGCCGGGGCTGTATGCCCGTGACTGTCGTTGTTACGACGGTGGAGGCCGGCCCGGAGTCAGAGCGTGGACCGAACGAGTGAAGCCCGATGAATCTGGATGTTTTGTGCCGTCCTAAGTGGAGAGGCAGGGGTCGTCTCCGGGTGAGCCAGGAACTGTGCGGACGTGTGGCCGTGCTCGAGGCGGCCACCACGACTCCACGAAAGGACACCGTCCCCATGCCCGCTCGGTTTCCAATCCGCAATCGACGACCGGTATCCGCCGCGCTCATCGCCGTGCCGCTCGCACTCGGGATCGTATTCACGATGGCGGTCGCCAGATACCTCACGCAGACGACCTCGCACGTCCGGCCGCAGACCGGGGCAACCCCCACGGCGGCGCCGGAGCAGGCCAGGCCGACGTTCGATCCGAGCGTCGGCGCGCCGCTGCCGAAGAACCGGGTTGTGGCGTTCTACGCGGTGCCGGGCGCGGCGGCGACCGGGCCGGCCTACCAGCTCAGCCCGGCGATGCTCACCCGGCTCAAAGACCAGGCCGCGCAGTATCAAGCCCTCGACCCCCAGCACCCCGTCGTCGCCGGGATCGACCTGGTGGTCAGCGTGCCCGACGGATACCGCGGGCCGGCCGGCACCTACAGCCACCACGTCGACAACGCGACCATCGACAGCTACGTCGAGTTCTGCCGCACCAACGGGCTGGTGCTGTTTCTGGACCTCAACTTCGGCTGGACCGATCCGCTCACCGAGCTCAATGCCTTCCGTGAGTACCTCAAGCTGCCCTTCGTGCACGTCGCGGTCGACCCGGAGTGGATGTTCCCCCGGCACAACGGCGTTCCCGGCACGAACCTGGCGAATGTCCGCGCATCCGACCTGAACCCGCTCATTCAGGCGGTCGCCGCGATGCCGGAGGAGTACAAGGTGCCCCGCAAGATGTTCCTCATCCACCAGTACCGACCCGACGGCGACGGCCTCGCCGATCCGTACGATCCCAGCAACGCGCTGATCGCCGACAAGCGCAACCTCGTCAACGACGACCGGGTCGACGTCATCATCCACGTCGACTCCGTCGGCGGCTGGCCCGGCGACATCGAGCTCAAGGAACAGCAGTACTCCGCCTGGGTCGCCCAGAGCATGCAGCAGTACGGCAACTTCAAGTACGGCGGATTCAAGATCTTCTACCAGCTGGAGTCGAAGCACAGGCTGATGACCCCGCAGGAAGTGATGGCCCTGCAACCTCAGCCGATGGTCATCACGTACGGCAACTGACCCACGGGCCGTGCGGGTGAACGCCGCCATCTGCTATCCCGCAGCTCAGCACGTTTCTGTCCAGTGTCGTCGACAGCGTGACACGGCCCGCCCTGGCGCCGGGAAACGGCGGCGCGCCGCGTACGAGCACTGGCGCGCGGCGTCGTGAACTGTTGCCTTCGCCCGCAAATAAGTCTTGATACGGTATGAGATGAGATCCGACCGTCCGCGGAGGTGTCGGATGGGCGTTGGCGAGATGCCGCCCGGCCGAGTCGCACCCGCTCGGACCGAAATACTGCACGAGAGCGAACGCACGCGCGTTGCTCGGGTAGTCCTGGCTGGGCGCACCGTCATCCGCAAGGAACCGCTGGGACCGGATGCGCAGCGGCGCGTGCGGCACGAGCAGGCGATCCTGGGGCGGCTGCGCGGCGCCGCGGGGGTCGCGCAGCTGGTGGAGGCGCCGCGGTGGCCGCGGGCGGTCGTGGTGGAGGATGTCGGTGGCACCTGCCTGGCCGGGCTGGCCAAACCCCTGGCCGTCGACGACCTGATCGGGCTCGCGGTGGGGCTGGCCCGGGCGGTGGCTGAGATGCACCGGCGGGGTGTGCTGCACCGGGACATCACGCCGGCGAACGTCGTGATCTCCCGCGACGGTGCACCCTGCCTGGTGGATTTCGCGTTGGCGTCGTCGTTCGCCGAGATCCGCCCCGAGTTCACGCATCACACCGAGATCGTCGGCACGTTGGCGTACTTGGCGCCGGAGCAGACCGGGCGTACCGGCCGGTCGGTGGATCAGCGGGCCGACCTGTACGCGCTGGGTGCGCTGCTGTACGAGTTGGCGACGGGTGCGCCGCCGTTCGGTTCCGGGGACCCCTTGCGGCTCACGCATGACCATCTGGCTCGTGTGGCGGCGCCACCGGCCGAGCTGAATCCAGCCGTGCCCGGCCCGTTGTCCGGGATCATCATGCATCTGCTGGAGAAGGAGCCGGACAGCCGGTACCAGACGGCCGGCGGTGTGGTCTACGACCTGGAGCGGTTGCGCGACTCGGATCCGCGTGCGGCGGCTGCGCTGCGGATCGGCGAGCATGATGTCCCGCTGCGGTTGTTGCCGCCGTCGCGGCTGGTGGGCCGCGATGACGAGGTGGCGGCGCTGCGTGTGGCGTTCGCGGACGCACTGGCGGGCCGGTGCCGCGGGGTGCTGGTCAGCGGGGCGCCGGGGGTGGGCAAGACGGCGCTGGTCGACCAGCTGCGGCCGGTGGTGACGGGCGGCGACGGCTGGTTCGTGGCAGGCAAGTTCGACCAGTACCGGCGGGATCTGGAGTTCGACGGGGTCTACCAGGCGTTTCGCGCGCTGGGCCGGCTGCTGCTGGCCGAGCCGGAGGGCGACCTTGACAAGGTTCGCGAACGGATCCTGGAGGTGCTCGGCGCGAACGCGGGTCATGTGAGTGCGGTGCTGCCGGAGTTCGCGGCGCTGCTGGCGGTGCCGCCCGAAGAGGGGGATCCGCTGACCGCACAGGTTCGGGCACAGCGAACGGCTGCCGACGTGCTGCACGCGGTTGTCTCGCGGGAACGACCGGTGGTGATGTTCGTCGATGACCTGCAGTGGGCTGGGCGCACGCCGCTGGGCTTCGTCGACCTCGTGCTCGGTGAGGAGCAGATCGACGGCCTGTTGCTGGTTGGTGCGTACCGCGAGGACGACGTGGACGCGGCGCAGTCGCTGGCGGGGCCGCTGTCCCGGTGGCGTCAACAGCCCGGCGTTCGGCATGTGCGGCTGGTCAACCTGCCGGTATCAGGCTCTGTGACCATGGTTGCCGAGATGCTCCGCGTGGGCCGAGCCGCTGCGGAGGGCTTGGTCGACGTGATCAACCCGCACACGTCCGGCAACCCGTACGAGATCGTGGAGTTGCTCAACGCGCTGCGACACGACGGCGTGCTGGCCGCCACGGCCGCCGGGTGGCGATGGGAAGCGGCGGCCGTGTGCGCTCACCTGGGCCGGTCCGAGGTTGGCGGGCCGGTGGCGGCGCGGATTGATGCCATACCGCCGATGTCCCGGCAGCTGCTGGAGGCGATGGCGTGTCTTGGCGGGCGGGTCGAGCTGGGCGTGCTGCAGACCGCCACCGCCGAGCCGGCGGACCTGGTGGAGCAGCGGCTGGCGCCCGCCCTCGACGACGGGGTGCTCGTGGTGGAGCCGGGGGCGCGTCAGGCGGTGCGGTTTCACCACGACCGGATCCGCGAGGCGACCCTGCGCGGGCTCGGCCCGCAGCGGCTGCGGACCCTGCGGCTGGCGATGGCGCGGCGGCTGGCGGCCGCGCCGGAGTTGTTCGCGGTCGCGGCGGAGCAGTACCTGCCGGTGGTCGACGCGGTCGACGACCCCGCGGAGCGGCAGGTGGTGGTGGGGCTGCTCCGGCGCGCCGCCGACCAGGCGCGGCTGACCGGGAACTACGCACTGGTGAACGCACTGCTGAGCGCCGCGCTACGGCTGATCGACCCGGATGAGCCGACCGTGCTCGTCGAGGTCCACATCGGCCGCCACTCCGCGCTGTACAGCATGGGCCGCCTGGACGAGGCGGACGAGGAGTACCGCACGATCGAGGGGCTGTGCACCACCGCCTTGGACCGTGCGGATGCCACGGCGGTGCAGACGCGCAGCCTCACCCACCGAAACCGCTTCGCGGAGGCGATCGAGCTCAGTCTGAAGTCGCTGCGCGAGCTGGGCTTCGCCGTGCCGCCCGCGGACCGGCTCCCGATGGAGCTCGACCGCCGGTTCGACGCCATGTACCGGTGGCTGGACCAGACCGACGAGGCCGACGAACTGACCCGGCCGGAAGTCACCGACCCGACGCTGCTCGCCGCGAGCCGCCTGATCCACGCGATCCTGCCGTCGGCCTACATCGCCGCCGATCACACCACGGCCAGCTGGCTGAGCCTGGAAGCGTTGCGGATCTGGATCGAGCACGGCCCCGCCCCGATCCTGCTCGGCGCGGTGAACCAGATCAGCTTCGCCGCGACGACGGTACGCGGCGACTACGCCGCCGCGTACCGGACGCTGCGGCGCTTCCTGGCGCTGGGCGAGGCCCGCGGCTACGAGCCCACCACTTCGCACACGCGCTTCCTGTTCGCGCTGCTGAACTTCTGGTTCGAACCGGTCGAAAGCAGTGTCCAACAGGCTCAGCGGGCCCGCGAAGGGTTGATCGCCGGCGGCGACCTGGCCAACGCCGGATACACCTACTACACGACCGCGACGGGCCTGCTGGAATGCACACCGTCGCTGGACGACTTCGTCACCCAACTGGGGGCCGGCCTGGCCTTCGTGCACCGCACCGGCAGCGAGCAGACCGTCCAGTGGCTCGAAGCGTACCGGTGGCTGGTCGGAGTGCTGCGCGGCGAGAACTCCGCCGCGGCTGGTGAGGCAGCCCCCTTCGACCGGTACGCCGACAACCCGCAGGCGCTGCTCCAGGTGCAGATCACCAGCGCGATCGCCGCCGCCATCCTCGATGATCTGGCCGGCCTGGCGCGGCACAGCGCGGCGACGATGCTGCTACCGGCCATTGACCAGGGGTTCTACGCGACCGCCCTGGCACGCGTGCTGCGCGGGCTGGCCCTCGCCGGTCAGGCCCGTGCCGGCCACGGCGGCGAGCGCGATGCTCTGCTGTCCGAGCTGGACGAGCTGACGCAGTGGCTGGCTGCCCGCGCCGCGGACGCACCGGAGAACTTTCAGCACCTCGTGCGGCTGCTCGAAGCGGAGCGGGCCTGGGCGGTCGGCGACTTCCGCGCCGCGGCGCTCGGCTTCGACGCCGCGCGGCGCGAGGCCGCCCAGCGGCAGCGTCCATGGCATCAGGCCCTGATCACCGAACGCGCGGCCCGCTTCTGCCTCGCCCACGGCCTCGAGCAGGCAGGCTACGACCTGCTTGCCGAGGCCCGCCAGGAGTACCTCGAATGGGGCGCGACCGCGAAGGTCGACCAACTCGACTGGGCCTACCCCATCCTGCGAACACACGCCGACCAGAGCCGCGATCGTTCCCGTCGTCGCTCCACTGTGACGACCGGAACGATCGACCTGCTCGGCATCCTGTCCGCGTCGCAGGCGCTGAGCTCGGAGACCAGCGTCGAAGGGCTCCATTCGCGGGTCGCCCATGTGCTCAGCGCGATGGCCGGCGCCACCGACGTACACCTGCTGCTGTGGAGCGACGACCGGCAGGCCTGGCTGCTGCCCGCGCCCGGCGGCGAGGGCGGCGTCATCCCGGTCAGTCCGGGCCTCGAAACCGGCCACGAACGCGCAGTCCCGATGTCCGTGCTGCGCTACGCCCGGCGGATGCGTGCGCCGCTCGTCGTGTGCGACGCTACCCGCGACGAGCGCTTCGCCCGCGACCCGTACTTCACCGACGTCACCCGTTGCTCGCTGCTGGCCGTGCCCATCCTCAGCCGTGGCACGCTGCAGGCGGTGCTGCTGCTCGAGAACCGCCTCATCCGTGGCGCTTTCACCACCGAACGGCTCGACGGCGTCAAGCTCATCGCCGGCCAGCTCGCCGTCTCCCTCGACAACGCCCACCTCTACGCCGGGTTCCGTCAGATCGCCGATGAGCAGACGGCCCTGCGGCGAGTGGCGACACTCGTCGCCCGCGGGGTCAGGCCCGACCTCGTCTTCGCCGCGGTCGCCGATGAGGTCGGCGCGCTCTTCGGCGCCGACAGCACAGCGATCGTACGGTTCGAGCCGGACGGGGACACGACCGTGATGGGACGCCACGGCCTCGACCGCTGCCAGCCGGGCTCGCGCGGCAGGCCCGACCCCGATTCGGCCATGGGGTTGGTCCAGGCCACCGGCCGTGCGGCCCGCCGCGACGCTGACCACCTGGCAGACGACCTGACATCGGCGGGCCCGCCGGAGGACATCACCGCCGGGCTCCGCTCGGCAGTCGCCAGCCCGATCGTGGTCGAGGGCCGGGTCTGGGGCGCCATGCGCGTCGGGTCGCGGCGTGAACGGCTGCCCCAGGACACCGGGCAACGGCTGGCTGACTTCACCGAGCTCATCGCCACCGCCATCGCCAACACCGAAAGCCGGGCGGAGCTCACCGCCTCGCGCACGCGGATCGTCACCACCGCCGACCAGACCCGCCGGCGTATCGAGCGGGACCTGCACGACGGCGCCCAGCAGCGGCTGGTCGCGCTGGTGCTGCAGCTGCGCGCGGCGCAGGAGGCCATGCCGCCCGCGCTCGACACGCTCGGCGCACAGCTCGACGGAGCCGTCGCCGGGGCGACCGGCGCGCTGGACGAGCTGCGCGAGATCGCGCGTGGCATCCACCCGGCCATCCTGACCGAGGGCGGCCTCGGCGCCGCGCTGCGCGTGCTCGCCCGCCGCTCACCGATCCCGGTCGAGCTCGACATACGCGCCGAGGGGCGGCTGCCCGAGCACATCGAGGTCAGCGCGTACTACGTTGTCGCCGAGGCGCTGACCAACACGGCCAAACACGCGCGCGCCTCGGCCGTCACGGTCACCGTCGAGGCCGACACCGCCGACGCCGTCCTGCGCGTCGCGGTCCGCGACGACGGCATCGGCGGCGCCGACTTCACCGGCGGCACCGGCCTGGTCGGGCTCAAGGACCGCGTCGAGACACTCGGCGGCCGAATCGCTCTGCACAGCCCTCGCGGGGCGGGCACCAGCCTGCGCGTGGAACTTCCCATCACCGCTGCGAGCGGCGGCACCTCCCGATAGCCCGATGCCCAGGACTCCGGATCGGCTTCGCCCCGCGTGGCGCCGGCGGGCCGAGCCGCTTGACCGTGCCCCAGGGGCAGGGTTTGCACTAGATCTTATGAGTGGAAACCCGAACCGCGCAGCCGGAACCTACCCACTGAGCGGTCCAGGTGGCCCGGACCCGCAGACGACGGCCACGCCTGTCCGGCCCGGTTGGCTCGAGGTCGGGGTCGCTCTCATCGCGGCGATCGTGCTGTACAGCGGCGGCATCGTTCTGCTCGTGGCATTCCCGGCGAGCACGCCAGCGCTCGAGGGCATCGCACAACTCGCGTTCTCCGGGCTGGCGCCGCTCAGCGTGTTCGCCGTCGTGGTCCTGGTACGCATCCGCGGCCTCGGAGCGTTCGGCATACGCCGCGTCGACGCGAAGTGGCTGCTCGTCGCGGTCGGCTTCGCTGCCGCCTGCTTGGCGGTGATCCTGACCTTCGACAAGATCGTCGCGTCGCTCTATCCGAACGTCGACGACGCGCAGGGCGATCTGCGCGCGGCGTCCGAAGCCGGCCTCGCCACCCTGCTCGGCACGATCGCCCTGGGCGGACTGCTGACGCCGTTGGGTGAGGAGGTGCTGTTCCGTGGCGTGTTCGCCCGCTTCCTCCAGCGCTGGGGCACCTGGGTCACCGTGCTCGTGAGTGCGTTCATCTTCGCTCTCTGGCACGGCATCAACCTCGTGTTTCCGTCCGCCTTCCTCGTCGGTCTCTGCTGCGGCTGGCTTCTCTGCCGCACCGGGTCGATCTGGCCCGGCGTCGTCCTCCACGCCGTCTACAACACGTCCTTCCTCATCATCTATTCGACAGAATGACGACAACCAAGTGCTCGGTTGTGTGGGGAAGCTCGGATCAGGTGATGGTCATGCCGCCGTCGACCGCCAGGGTCTGGCCGGTGATGTAGCCGGCCGCGGGCGAGGCGAGAAAGACGGCTGTTGCGGCAACTTCATGCGGGTAGCCCTTGCGGCCCGCGGGCACGCGGTTGAGTTGCGTCTCGATGTATCCAGCCGGGTACTGGCCGGTCATCCCAGAGGTGAAGAAACCTGGCGCGAGCGCGTTCACCCGGATGCCCTTGCGGCCCGTCCACTGCTGCGCGAGGTCCCGGGTGAGGCCGATCAGGCCGGCCTTCGACGCGGCGTACGCGGCCTGGGGCAGGCCCGCGGTGGTGATGCCGAGGATCGAGGAGATGTTGATGATGCTTGAGCCGCGTTACATGACTCGCCCGCATGCCTGTGCCATCCAGTAGCAGCCGTTGAGGTTGATCTCGACCACGTGGCGGAACTCGTCGGGTGTCTCGCGCGTCGCGGGCACCGCCGTGGCGACGCCTGCGTTGTTGACGAGAATGTCGACGCGGCCGAAGCGCGTCATCGCGGCGGAGACGAGGGCTGAGCACGACTCCGGGTCGCTGACGTCGGTTGCGACGGCGAGCGCCTGCCGTCCGGTCCGCTCAACCAGCTGCCGAGTATCCTCCAGCCGGTCGCTCCGGCGTGCGCCGAGGTCGACGTCGGCGCCCGCTTCGGCCATGGCCTGTGCGAAGGCGACGCCCAGGCCGCTGGATGCGCCGGTCACGACCGCCACCTTCCCGTCGAGCCGGAACAGCTCACTGATTTCCATGTTCGCTCCCCAGATTCGCTCGGTATCAGTGCCATGCCCCGGCCGCCGCCGACGCACATCCTGATCAGTCCGATGGATTTGTCCGTTGATGCTGAGCCGTTCGATGTCGATCCCGGACCGGGGCGGGTCTGAAGTCCTCGAGCGCACCCTCGTGGCAAGTCCGATCGGTGTGCGGGCGGCAACGATGACTGCCTTCGGCATGGTGGCTCCCTGGGTTGACTTTGCGCGAGGTAAGCGATTGCATAGGTAAGCGACTGCATAGGTATGCGTCTGCTTACCTTGGCACTGAGGAGACGACTTGTCCATGGGCGTGCGCGAACCCCCGTCCACTGCGCAGCGAGTTCCACGCCATGACGCCGGAGCGCCAGGCGGAGATCGCGTCGCTTCGTCGGGAGGCGCGGCGGCAGGTGGTCAGCGCGTGGCGGAACGACCGCGTCACGTGCATCTGAGCCGGGTAGAACGAGATCGTGAAGGAGCTCATCGGCCGGGACCTGGGGCTGCGTTGAGCACCCGGAGCCGCGAGACCCGGCGACTGGTGGTCACCCCCGCCTACTCTGTGACCAAGCATGGTGCGGTCGCGTTCGCGGAATGGTTGTCAGCCACCTACCGGCACCGGGGCATCGTCGTGCAGGCGGTCTGCCCGCAGGGGGTGTGGACCCACATGCTGGATGCGGCCGACACCCGGCGGGACCTGCTCGACCACGACGGTGTGCTGAGCCCCGACCAGGTGGCCGACGCCGTCTGGCACGCCCTGGGACACGATCGCTTTCTCGTCCTGCCGCACCCGCAGGTCGCCGACTATGCGAAAGCCAAGGTGGCGGACGGGGACGCGTGGCTGGCGG
Source organism: Dactylosporangium sp. CA-233914 (assembly GCF_050942935.1). Lineage (NCBI taxonomy): Bacteria > Bacillati > Actinomycetota > Actinomycetes > Micromonosporales > Micromonosporaceae > Dactylosporangium > Dactylosporangium sp. CA-233914. Next base: position 5,084,982 of record NZ_CP192030.1, read on the forward strand.
CGATGAACCGCGTCCAGCAGCGCGTGGACCAGGCAGCGGGGCAATCGTGATCGCCTACCAGGTCAGCCGGGCCGGCGAGCCGGCGGCGGTGCTTGAGCCCGTTGAGCGCGGGGTCCCCGAGGCAGCGGCGGGGCAGATCGTGGTCCGGGTGCTCGCCAGTGCTGTCAACTTCCCGGACGTCCTGCTCTGCCGGGGCACGTACCAGGTGCGGCCTGAGCTGCCGTTCACTCCTGGACTGGAGGTGTGCGGCACCGTCGTAGGGTGCGGCCCCGGCACCTTGGGCCCGGCTGTGGGCGATCGGGTCGTTGGAACCACGCTGCTGCCCGATGGAGGGTTCGGTGAGTTCGCGGTCATGAGAGCCGACGCGACGTTCCCGGCACCGCCCCAGCTGGATGATGCCCAGGCCGCGGCGCTGTTCATCGGATACCAGACCGGCTGGTTCGGGCTGCACCGTCGGGCTCGCCTGCAGGCGGGCGAGACCCTGCTGGTCCACGCGGCGGCCGGCGGTGTCGGCAGTGCGGCGGTGCAACTGGGCAAGGCGGCCGGCGCCCGTGTCATCGCGGTAGTCGGGGGAGGGGCCAAGGCCGAGGTGGCCACAGCGATGGGGGCCGACGTGGTGATCGATCGGCGCCAGGACGACTTCGTACAGGCCGTGAAGGACGAGACGGCCGGTCATGGAGCCGACGTCGTCTATGACCCGGTCGGAGGCGAGACCTACACACGCTCCACCAGGTGCATCGCCTTCGAAGGCCGGATCCTCGTCGTCGGCTTCGCCAGTGGCCAAATCCAGTCCGCCGCCCTGAACCACGCGCTGGTCAAGAACTACTCCATCCTCGGCCTGCATTGGGGCCTGTATGCCGACAGGCAGCCAGCCGCACTGGGCGAATGCCACATCCAGCTCAGCGCCCTCGTCGAACGTGGGCTCATCCGGCCGCTGGTGAGCGAGCGGCTCTCCCACGAGCAACTGCCGCACGCTGTGCAGCGACTCGCGGACGGACACACCGTCGGACGACTGGTCTACCAGCCATGAGTCGCGACCGAGCCGTCACCGCGGCGCGGCAACGACGAGCACGCCGATGGGCGCCAGATCCGTCGAGGAGGTGCCGCCGCCGGCACACACCTTGACCCACCTCGTGTCCTGAGCCCGGCGCCCCGCCGGTTAGAGGTACACAAGCGCACGATCGCCCGGTCCGAACTGACCCGCGTCAATCCTGATCGGAACCGCCGCGGTGTCACGCCGGGCTGACCTCGGCATCGACCCGGCGGCAGTCACCCGGTGGATCGGCAGTCTGGGGATCGGCGCGGGGACGGAGCTGACGTACAAACGCATCGGTGTCGGCCAGTCGAACATCACCGTCGATGTACGCGACAGCTCGGGCGGGCGATGGATACTGCGCCGCCCCCCACTCGGCGCCTTGCTGGCGTCGGCGCACGACGTGGCTCGCGAAGCCAGGATCATGCAGAGTCTGGTCGACACCGCAGTGCCGGTCCCGACCGTCTACGGGCTCTGTCAGGACCCGCGGATCACCGACGTGCCGCTGGTGCTGATGGAACACGTTGAGGGAGTCGTGGTCGACCGCCTGGACGTCGCGCAGCGATTGGAGCGGGAACGGCGCCGCCGTCTCTCGGACAGCATGATCGCGGCGCTGGCGGCAATCCACGCGGCCGACCTCCGCACGGCCGGGCTCGCCAGTCACCGACCGTACGCGCCCAGACAACTCAGGCGCTGGACTGCCCAGTGGGGCCAGTCGAAGACGCGCGACCTGCCGGCTCTGCAGCGATTGACCGACACGCTGGCCGGCGCCGTTCCCGAACAACAGGAGACGGTGCTCGTGCACGGGGACTTCCATCTCCGCAACGTCATTTCGTCGTCGCAGGACGGGCACGTCCGGGCGGTGCTCGACTGGGAACTGGCGACCCTCGGCGATCCGCTCGCCGACCTTGGCAGCATGCTCGCCTACTGGCCCCAGGCCGACGACAGCTCCACCGGACTGTTCGCCGCGTCTGTACTACCCGGCTTCGCCACCCGCGCCGAACTCGTCCAGGCCTACCTGTCGACCACTGGCCGGGACGAAGACGCCGTCCGTTACTGGCACGCGCTCGGGCTGTGGAAGATCGCCATCATCTGCGAAGGGATCCTGCGCCGCGTCGAGCCCTCGTCGACGCGTGCGTCCCAGCCGACGAACGGCGTCCCAGCATCGCCCGCAGCGGCACCCCCGGGCGGTCGTGGCCGGTCGCGCTCACCGGCCGACCGCGTATCCCTGGGCACCGCGCGGATTGGCTGCCGCGGTAATGAGCCCGGTCGACCTGTCCAGCCGTACGGACGACAGCCGGCCCAGCGACCAGGCTCCCGATCGGGTGATGCGATGGCCGCGACCGTCCAGGTCGGCCAGCAGTTCCGGCATGACGCGGTTCTCGATCACGAGTCCGCCGGGCTCCCAGGTCCGCGGCCAGAAACTGCCCGGGAAGCTCGTGGTGTGGAATGCGGGTGCCTCGATCGCCTGCTGCGCCCCGAAGCCGGCGGTGAGCGTACGCAGCAGGTAGAGCAGCTGCCACTGGTCCTGCTGGTCCCCGCCGGGCGTCCCGAGCGCGGTGATCGTGTCGGCGGTCGTGACAATGGTCGGGGACAGTGTCGTACGCGGCCGCATGCCCGGCCTGAGCGCGGACGGACTCGCCGCATCGAGATGGGTCATCTGCAGCCGGGTGCCGAGGCAGAAACCCAGCTCCGGGATGGTGGGGGAGGACTGCAGCCATCCGCCCGACGGCGTGGCCGAGATGGCGTTGCCCCAGCGATCGATGACGTCCACGTGGCAGGTGTCCCCGCGAACCTCTCCGGTGGGCCGCACGGTCGGCTCGCCGGCGGCCTCGGACGTCGGTCCGTCCGCCCGTTCGAGGACCGCGGTGAACGGTGCGCGCAGTCCGGGGACGTGACCTGGACGCACCGCGACGGATGCGTGCTCGCCGATCAGCTGTCGGCGGGTCGCCGAGTACGCGGGCGAGAGCAGGGTGTCCAGAACATCCGGCTTGAGCCCGTCGCCGTAGTAGGCGTCGCGGTCGGCGAACGCGAGTTTCAGCGCTTCGACTGCGAGGTGTACCCCGTTGGCCGTGTCGACGTCCAGTTCCGCGTCGCTGTACGCATCCAGGATCGCCAGCGTTTGCAACAGCACGGGACCTTGACTCCAGGCACCGGCCTTCATGATCCGATGACCTCGGAATTCGGCGCTGACTGCAGCCTCGAAGTGCGCCTGGTAGCGGGCCAGGTCCGCCGAATCGAGGACACCCCGATGCACTCCGCCGGTCGAGTGCAGATGCGGGGTGTCGGCCACGAAACGATGGATGGACTGCGCAACGAATCCCGTCGCCCAGGTCCGGCGCGCCGCGTCGATGACCGCGCGCCGGTCGGCACGACGGCCTGCGGCAAGGATTGCCTCGTCGCGTAGGCGGCGCAGTGTGCGGGCGTAGGCGAGATTGGTGAACAACTCCCCGGTGCGGGGCGGCGCGCTGTGCTGCAGCCATAGGTCAGCCGACGTGCGCCAGTGGTCGACGAAGAGCTCCCGGACAGCAGCGATGACGTCCACGACTCGGCCGAGTACGGGATGTCCGCTCTCGGCGTAGTGAATCGCGTACTCGAGGATGTCGCCGAGCTCCCAGGTGCCGTAGTCGCGCAGGAGCAGCAGCCAACCGTCCACGGCACCAGGCACCGCTGCGGCCAGCGCCCCGGAGCCGGGCACAGCCGCGAGGCCTTCCCGTGCGTAGTGGCTGATCGTGGCGCCGGCCGGCGCGGGACCCTGTCCGCACAGCACGATCGGCTCACCCCCGGCCGGGGCCACGATCGCGACGAGGTCACCGCCGGGCCCGTTCAGGTGCGGCTCGACGACATGGAGAACGAACGCCGCTGCCGTCGCGGCATCGAAGGCGTTTCCGCCACGTTCCAGCACCCCCAGACCGACGGCCGAGGCGATCCAGTGTGTTGAGGCACACGCTCCGAACGTCCCGTGGATGTTCGGTCGGGCGAGGGGGAGGGGTTCAGTGGTCATGCGGCTAAGTATTGCATCGGATAGTGCGAAAGTTGGATGCAATCGGTTACAGTGTGGCGGCGAAGGATCGACGAGGAGGATGACGGGCATGACCCACGACCACGGCGAACAGACGTTCCCGACCGCCCCCGGAGACACACTGATCTTCGAAAACGAGCGGGTGCGCGTCTGGACGATGACCCTGGCCGCGAACGGCGGAATCTACGACTTTCACCAGCACGAGCACGACCACGTCATCATCTGGCCCGACGCCGGCCGGGCCCGGGCCATGCAGTACGGCGACGCGGACTGGACCGTCTCGCAGGTGGCCGAGCCGGGCTTCGTGATGTTCAAGACGGTCGGCAGCGGTGGCCCGATGGTCCCGCACCGCATCCAGAATCTCGAGGACCGCCCCGTCACGCACTACATCATCGAACTGATCAGCGAGCCGTCGCCCAGCCCGTCCACACTCCCGACGGAGTCGAACGACCGGGGTTACACGACCAATCCGTTGCTGTCGGTGACGACCGAGCAGGACTGAACGCTTCAGCGAGTCGAATTCTCAGCCGCGGCGCACAGTTGCGTCGCGGCTTCGCCGTGATGCCACCGGACAGACAGAAGGTGAGTTGTAGCCAGCCATGACCATCGCCATCGCCATCGCCGCAAGTGAATATGTCGTCGAGCGGGAGTGTCTCGACGCGGATCCCGTCATTGGTGCGGTCCTGGTTCCCGGCGCTGCCGCCCCGAAACTGGTGTCCAACGCGCTCGTAGCCCGGATGAAGCCGGGCGCCCTCTCCTCGGTGGTCGCGTGACGGGCAGTGCGGGCGTGGCAGTGACATCAGGCCGCGTCCACCTGGCCCTGATGCTCGCCCTGACGTTCTCCACCGGTGTGGTTGACGCGGTGGGCTACCTCGGACTGGACCGGGTCTTCACCGGGAACATGACCGGGAACGTCGTCATCCTCGGGATGGCGCTTGCCGGTGCGGAGGAACTCTCGGTACTCGGCCCGCTGCTGGCACTGGGCGGCTTCATCATCGGAGCAGCGCTGGCCGGCTGGACCCTGCGCGGGCGCAGCCCCGGCTGGTCGTGGCGAACCACCGGGTTATTGACGCTGACGGCCGGCCTCCTGCTGGCATGTGGTGCCGCACTGCTTGGCGCAACGGATCCGGCCAAGAGTATTCAGGTCACGATCTCCACGGTGCTCGGCGCGGCGATGGGTGTCCAGGCGGCCACGGCGCGGCATATCGCCGTCAAAGAGGTCACCACCGTCGTTGTCACCTCCACGATCACTGCCTGGGCGGCTGGACTGGCGCTGCCACCCGCCGCGCACGCGGACCAGGGCCTGGGTATCCGGCGAGTGACAGCGGTCGTGCTGATCCTGGGCGGGGCGGCGGTCGGAGCGGCGTTGCTGCGCTGGAACGCGAGTGCGGGCCTGCTCGTCGCCGGCCTGATCGTGGCGGCGGTGGCCGCGCTCGGTGGCCGGAGACCCCGCGTGCGATAGGGCATCCCCGTGCCGTCGGGTCGCGCCGCAGTGATTCCCAGCCCGCGGCCCGATCCACGGCGACGCGCTCCGCCCCCTGCCGGCTGCTGCGCCAGGCCAGATTCCGGCACAATATTGCATCCGATTATAGACAAGCTGCATCTCAAGTTACTAAGGTCTGCGTAGGCTTGAACCCAAGCGTCGAAGGGCGAAGAGACAGATGTCGGAGGTGCCGACAACCATGAACGACACCGTGGATGCCGTCACGGCATGGGCCGGGCTGGGTGCACGCCAGATTTCCACCAACGGGATCGAGCTGCGCGTGGTCGAGCACGGCACCGGCCAACTGGTCGTGCTCTGCCACGGCTTTCCCGAACTCGGATTCTCCTGGCGCCACCAGGTTTTCGCGTTGGCTGCCGCCGGGTACCGCACCCTCACGCCGGACCTGCGCGGCTACGGCGGCAGCTCCCGGCCCGACGCGCCGACTGCGTACGACCTGCGAACGATCGGCGCCGACCTGGTCGGGCTGCTCGACGCGGCGGGCGTGGACGATGCCGTCTTCGTCGGCCACGACTGGGGCGCCAACGTCGTCTGGCATCTCGCGCTGCAGCATCCCGAACGCGTTCGCGCCGTCGCCGGTCTGAGCGTGCCTCCGGCGCCTCGGCCGCCCCACCCGCCCATGCAGGTGCTGCGGTCACGCTTCGGCGAGGACTTCTACATGTGCTGGTTCCAAGACCCGGCAGTGGCCGAGCCGGTGTTCGAGCGGTCGGTCCGGGCGTCGCTCAGCCTCGACGGCTGGCCGGTCACCGGCGGGCCACAGGCCTGGCTGAGCATGGCTTCCAGGCGTCCGCCCTGGCTCACGGACCGCGAACTCGACGTCTTCGTGAAGACCTTCGAGACCACGGGATTCACCGGCGGTCTGAACTACTACCGCAATATCGACCGCAACTGGGCGCAGAGCGGCGAGCTCGCCGGGCTCACCATTGACCAGCCGTCGCTGTTTCTGACCGGCTCGCAGGACCCGGTGCGGTCGTTCATGCCGGCCACGCGGATCAGCGACATGCTCACCGACCTGCGGGCCAACATCGTGGTGGATGGAGCCGGGCATTGGATCCAGCAGGAACGACCGTCGGAGGTCAACCACGCGCTGACCGGGTTCCTCGGGTCCCTGCCCGCCTGAAGGCCGGCTGGTACCGGACCGCACATACCTACAAGTTGCGACGCTTCGAGGGGACGTGAGGGCAGTGTCGTTCAATCTGGCAGTGATACTGCGTGAGCAGGCCGCCAGAAACCCCGACCGGATTCTGCTCCATGCGGGCGCAGCGTCATGGAATTATCGCGCCGTCGACGACGCGTCGGGGCGGCTCGCCGCAGCTCTGCGCCGGCTCGGGCTGCGCCCCGGGGATCGGATCGCCGTGCAGCTGCCCAATGTGCCCGAGTTCGTCATCGCGTACTTCGGGGCGCTGCGGGCCGGTCTGATCATGGTCCCGTTGAATCCACAGCTGACCGCCCACGAGCTGCGGTATCACCTCATCGACAGCCAGGCCAGGCTCATCATCACCCACGAGCTTTCCGTCGGGCAGGCATCCGAAGCGGCACGCGGCATCGGCGACCTGCCCGTCCACGTCGTCACCGGCGATGCCGCGCCGGATGGCGTCGCCCACTTCGATGATCTGCTCACGGGAGACGACGAGGCGGGCCTCCACCCGTCAGCGCCGCAGGACACCGCGGTGCTGCTGTACAGCAGCGGGACCACGGGCAAACCCAAGGGTGCCGAGCTGACACATTTCCAGCTGTTCATGAACTGCACGGTCGCCGGCGAACTGTTCGGTATCAGGCCCGACGACGTGTCCGTGGCGGTGCTGCCGCTGTTCCACGTCTTCGGCCTGTCCACGGTCCTCAACCTCGCGGTGCGTTACGGCGCTGGCCTCGCTCTGGTGCCCCGCTTCGAAGCCGACGAGGTCCTGGACATCATCGAACGCCTGCGGTGCACCGTGTTCTGGGGCGTGCCGACGATGTACGTGGCCCTGCTCCGCGCCGCCGCGGCAGGGCGCGACCTCTCGAGCCTGCGCGCCGCCGTCTCCGGCGGAGCCGCCATCCCCGGCGAGGTCATCCGGCAGTTCGAGGACAAGTTCTCCGGCGTCGTCGTCCTGGAGGGGTACGGGCTGTCCGAGACGGCCAGCGTGGCGACCTTCAACGTCAGTGCCGAACAGCGCAAGGTGCTCTCCATCGGCAGAGCCATCTGGGGCGTGGAAGTGCGCATCGTGGGCCCCGATGGCGCCGAGCTGCCGCCTGGGCCCCGGCAGGTCGGTGAGATCGTCATCCGCGGCCACAACGTGATGAAGGGATACCACAACCGGCCCGAGGAGACGGCCCGCGCGATACGCGACGGCTGGTTCCACACCGGCGACCTCGGCTACCGCGACGAGGAGGGCTACTTCTTCATCGTGGACCGGCTCAAGGACCTGATCATCCGGGGCGGGTACAACGTGTATCCGCGAGAGGTCGAAGAGGCGCTGTACGAACACCCCGCGGTGGCCGAGGCCGCTGTCGTCGGTCGGCCTGACGAACGACTGGGCGAGGAAGTCACCGCCCACGTCGTGCTGCGGCCCGGTGCGCGAGCCGACAGCCAGGAACTGCACGTTCACTGCCGTGAGCGCCTGGCAAGTTACAAGTACCCCCGCGAAATCCACATCGTCGCCGCCCTTCCCAAGGGTCCGACCGGCAAAATCCTCAAGCGCGCGCTGCGTCAGTAGCCGGCGGCAAACGTGACGCCCACGCCACACCCCATGAGCGCTCCACACCCCATGAACAGAGCACTCCGCACCCCATGAGCAGAGAACCGAGGGCACCATGAACCATTTCACCGGCCGCCTTCTGCCAGCGATCGCCGTCGCGACCGTGACCATCCTGTCTGCCTGCACTTCCAGCGGGTCGAAGCCGGGCACCGAGGACGCCGTCAACAGCACGGTGGCGCCGTCGGAGGCGAACAAGATCCTCGACGAGATCCACGCCGGCCCGCCCACCGCGTGCACCAGCGGCAAGGACCTGACGCTCGGCTTTGCCGCCGTGTGGAGTTCCAACGCTGCCGGCAAGGCCTCCAACGATGCCTTCGACGCGGCCGCCAAGGCCTGCGGCGCGACACCGCTCGTCGTCGAGGCCAAGGCCGATGATCCGCTCAACACGATGATCAGCGCGATGGACCTGATCACCTCCAAGAAGGCCGACGCGGTGACGTTCTTCCCGCTCACCGCTGATGTGATGACAGCCCCGAGCAGGCGGGCGGCTGCCGCCGGCATCCCGGTCGTCGCCGGGGAGCTGACGAACTTCACCGGCGCCGCTACGACGTTCCACCAGGACCGCCTCACCGGAGCAGTGAACGCCGCCAAGCTGTTCTGCGCAAAGCATCCGGACGGCGGAGAAGTCATCTACGGCGCCTACGGACAGCCTCAGCAGGATCTGCTGGACATGCAGAAGCGGTTCACCCAGGAACTCGCGTCGTGCAGCGCGAACAAGCTGAAGGTCGTGGCGACCTACCAAAACCAGACCGACGACATTGCCGGCGGCCTCAGTACCGCCCAGGCCGCCATGCAGCAACACCCCAAGGTCATCGGTGTGGTTGCCTACAACGACACCGATGCGGTGGCCGCCTCGCGGGCCGCGTCGAACCTCGGCATCCGCAACCAGCTCACGATCGTGGGCTACAACGTCGACGCGGTCGGCCTCGACGCGCTGCAGAAGGGCACCATCGACTATTCCTTCCTCTGGGGACAGCCCGAGCAGGTGCAGGAAACCGTCAACGTGATGATCGCCCTGGCGACGGGGCAGAAGGCGCCGAAGTACATCACGCTCTACCCGAAGTGTGTCAGCAAGAAGACCGCGGCCCAGGTGCCGTCGGTCGCGGTCCGCACCGCGGGAATCGCCGAGGGCCGGGACATGTCGAAGACCGGGCTGCAGCCGATGTTGCGAAGCGACGACACGCCCGTTCTGGAGGTTCCCGACAACGTTCGCGAGTCCGTGGCGTGCCCGGTGGAGAGCTGACGAAATGGATACGTCGCGCACGGCGAACGACCTGCTGCACGTCGAGGGGATCTGCATGCGATTCCCCGGGGTCCAGGCCCTCGAGGACGTCCGGTTGACGGTCAGGCCCGGCGAGGTCCTCGGCCTGGTAGGGGAGAACGGGTCCGGCAAGTCCACCCTGCTCAAGATCCTTGCCGGCCGGTACTCGCCCGACAGCGGTGAGGTGTACGTCGACGGGCAACGCGTCTCCATCGCCAACCCGGCTCATGCCCTGCGCCTCGGGATCGCGCTGGTGGCCCAGGAGGTGCTCATCCAGCCCGAGCTGACGGTTGCCGAGAACCTCCTCGACGGCCGGATGCCACGGCGGGCCGGTCTGGTCCGGTGGCGCGAGACCCGTCGGCTGGCGCAGGAGGAACTGGAGTCACTCGGGCTCGCGCTCGACCCGGCGGTGGTCACCGGGCGACTGCCCCTGCATCAGCAGCAGATGCTGGCCATCGCCCGGGTGGTGCGCCGCCGGCCCCGCCTGGCGTTGTTCGACGAGCCGACCAGCTCTCTGACGGCGCAGGAGGCGAGCACCGTCCACGCCATGATCCGGCAGTTGCGGGCCATGGGGACGGCCGCCGTCTACATCACGCACCGGCTCCAGGACTACTTCGAGGTCACCGACAGAGTGGCGGTTCTGCGCGACGGCAGGAACGTCGCCACCGAGCAGACCCGGGACGTCGATGAACACGGTTTGGTCCAGCTGATGGTCGGGCGGCAGCAGACCGGGCTGTTCCAGCGGCCCGCTACCCGCAACCATCGACCCGAGCACCAGACCACCGACGGGGGACCCCCCGCCGCCCTGCAGGTGGCCGCACTGCACACCGATCACCTGCAGAACATCAACCTGACGGTGCGGCCGGGAGAGATCCTCGGGATCGCGGGCCAGGCAGGGTCGGGGCGGACCAGCCTCGCCGAGACGCTGTTCGGGCGCTGGCCGTACCGTGGCCGGGTCCTGGTCAATGGTCGCCAGGTCAAGCTGCGATCGTCGCGCGCGGCCGTGGCGGCCGGGGTCGCGCTTGTTCCGGAGGACCGCAAGAGATCCGGGCTCGTGCTGTCGATGACCGTCCAGGAGAACCTCACCATGGCGACGTGGTCCCGGATGGCCGTCGGTGGAGTCCGCCGTCCCGGGCGGGAGCGTCACGCCGCCAAGCGCATGGCCGACCGGCTGGCGCTTCGGGCGGCCGGACTGGACGTGGAGGTGGGCACGCTCAGCGGCGGCAACCAGCAGAAGATCGCCATCGGGAAGTGGCTGGCCCGCCGACCGGCGATCCTCATCCTCGACGAGCCGACGCGCGGGGTCGACGTAGGGGCCAAGGCTGAGATCTACGCGTTGATCGAGGCCCTCGCCGCTGACGGCGGTGCCGTCATCGTCGTCTCCTCGGAGCTGCTGGAGGTCCTGCGGCTGGCAGACCGCATCGTGGTCATGGCGGATGGACGCATCGTCGGCGAGCAGCCCGGGGCCGAGGCGAGCGAAGAATCGATCACCGCAATGGCGTTTGCCGCGCCGGTGCCGGAGGGAGCACGATGAACCGCGCCGTGCGGCAACACTCCGCCGCGAGCGACGAGGCTGGTGCGCGAGTCGCGTCACGTCCACCGGTCACCGGCCGGTCAGCCACGTGGCTGCAGCGATCTCTCACCGGCTCGTCGGCCCCGATGATCGCCGTCAGCGCCCTGCTGATCCTGCTGATCATTGTAGAGATCCTGACCGAGCCGAACTTCGCCTCCTCGTCCAACATCACGAATCTGCTCAGAACCAGCGCCGTCCCCGCTCTGCTCGTAGTGGGAATGACGATGGTGATCCTGACCGGTGGTATCGACCTGTCCATGGGCGGTATCCTCGGCATCAGCGGTATCGCCTACGCGAAGCTGCGAGTGGCCGGCGTTCCGGCCCTGCTCGCCCTGCTGCTCACGGTGCTGCTCGGCGCGGCCATCGGCTTCGGGATCAACGGCATCCTGATCGGTCGCCTGCGGATGTCCTTTTTCGTCGTCACGCTCGCTTCGGCCTCCGCCCTGGGCGGGATTGCCCTGCTCTGGGCGCAGGACAAGCAGATCGACATGTCTCAGGACGCCCTGGCCGCGGCGATCGGCAACAGCGTCATCGGAACCGTGCTTCCGTACGGCGCCGTCATCGCTCTCGGTGCGGTCCTGGTCGCGGGGCTGGCCCTGCGCTACACCGTGTTCGGGCGCTCCGTCTACGCGGTCGGAGGTAACGCCGAGGCGGCGGAACTGTCCGGGCTGCGCCGGGAATGGATCGTTCCGTGCGTCTACGGGATCAGCGGCGCATGCGCCGCCATGGCCGGGGTCATGACGATCGGCAGGCAGACCATCGCCGATCCCACCGCCGGCAACTCTTCGATCGTGCTGTACGTGGTGGCGGCGACGCTGCTGTCCGGCGTCGCGGTCGCCGGCGGTGCCGGATCGGTGTACGGCGCCTTGATCGGCACCGCATTCCTGCAGGTGCTGTCGAATGCACTGGCTCTGCGGGGCTTCAACAACAGCTGGCAGATGCTCGTCACGGGCGTGATCCTGCTGATGGCCGTGTACTTCGACCGCGTCCGCCAGCGGCTCGCGGCCAGCCGAGGCTAGCCCGCCTCCCAAGCAGATTGCCCGAATGGTGATGTCCGAGCTAATCCAACCGACAAGGGGCGAAATGACAGCCGACGCAGCCGCCGAACTCGCCGCGGCCACCAGGTCGCGAGCGGTCGCGGCAGGAATTGACGTTTATGAGTACGACCAGGTCGCTGGAGCGCTGCAGGACCTGACCGAGTGGCCCGCGGCTTTCCGGGAGACCGCCGAACGACACCGGTCGGCCGCCCGCGACGCACGGGACGACGGTCGGGCGATCACCGCCGCGGACAACTATCGCCTCGCATCGCTCTGGTTCTACTTCGCCGGTGCGTTCCCCTCACCAGATTTCGCGAGCTACCGGGACGCCGCAGATACTCAACAGGCGGCCCTCGACCTGCAGGGCGCTCGCAGCGCCCGGGTCGTCGGTCAAGAGTTCGTCGGCGTGCTGCGGCTGCCTTCAGGGTCGGGGGACACTACGCCCCTGGTCGTCATTCTCGGCGGAGTCGACGGGGCGAAAGAGGAATCGCTCGCCGTCTCGGACGAGCTCATCCGACGCGGACTGGCCACCCTCGCCCTGGACGGGCCCGGCCAGGGCGAGCTGGCGGGCAGCCGCCCCCCGACGCAGGACTTCGCCGCGGTGGTCAGCGCGGCCCTGGACGCCGCCTGCACAGGGGCCGTGCCGGGATGGAGCCCGGCCGCGGTGGGCGCGCTCGGCACCAGCCTGGGGGGCCACTACACGCTGCGCAGCCTGGCCGCCGAGCCTCGGATCCGAGCGGCGGTCGTGGTCAGCGGCTTCGCCACCGCCTCCTGGGCCGCCGTGCACCCGTACGTGCAGAGTCTGATGACCTTCCGGGCGGGAAGCGAGCAGGTCGCCCGCGAATTCGCCGACTCGCTCGACATCACCGCGAGGATCCCGGCGATCACGCAGTCTCTTCTGCTCGTCGACGGAGGCCAGGATGCCCTGGTCCAGGGCGATTTCACCGGCCGGTGGATCGCCTCGACCGCACCGAACGCCGAGTACCGGCTCGTGCCCACAGGCGACCACAACGTGGCCAACGCCCGGTGGGAGTGGCTGCCCCAGGCGGCCGACTGGCTGGCGGCGCGGCTTGTCACCCCGGCGTTGCCGGAGTCGGACGCCGCTGCAGCGGCCCGCTGAAAGGAGCGGCATGCGCGCGATCATCCTGGACCGAGCCGCCAGCCCCATCCTGCGGGTGCGGGACGTTCCTGACCCGACGCCGGGGCCGCACGAAGCTCTCGTGCGGATCAACGCGGCCGCGCTGAACTTCGGTGAGGTCTCCCACGCGTTCGGCACCCAGGGAAACCACCTGCGACAGATCCCGGACGGCACCGTCATGGGCAACGACGCCGCCGGCGTGGTCATCGAGGCAGCCGCCGACGGGTCCGGCCCGGCCGCGGGCGCGACCGTCGTGACCCTCGGTATCGGCGGCGCCTGGGCCGAACTCCGCGCCGTCAGCACCGACTTCCTTGCCGAGGCGCCCGCGGGCACGGACTTCGGCGTGCTGAGCACACTGCCCGTCGCCGGACTGAGCGCCCTGCACGGCTTGGCCCGGCTGGGCCCCATCCTCGGCAAGCGCGTTCTCGTCACCGGCGCCAGCGGCGGGGTCGGCACATTCGCCCTCCAGTTGGCCCGCCTCGCGGGCGCCGAGGTCGTGGCATCGACCAGCAACCCCGACGCCCACGGCGACACTCTGCGCCGGCTCGGCGCCAGCGAGATCGTCGCCACCCCGGCCGAGGTGACCCGGCCCGTTCACGGTGTGCTCGACCAGGTCGGCGGCGGCCAGTTGGTCGACGCCTTCCGCCGGCTCGCCCCACACGGAACTCTCGTTGCCATCGGACATTCATCGGGGCAGGGCGAGACCTTCGACTTCGGAGACCTGTTCGGAGACGAGGGCCGGCACGATCGCGCCATCGTCACCTTCTTCCTGGGAGACCTGCGCGGCCTGGGTCCCGACCTGCGCTGGCTGGCCGCCCGAGTCGCCGCCGGCGAGCTCGACCCGCAGATCGGCTGGAGGGGCGACTGGTCGCGGGCCGAGGAGGCTTACACAGCCCTGCTGAACCGCCGCATCACCGGCAAGGCCGTACTCGACATCAACTGATTCCGCCTCGGCAAAAGGAGATCCGATGAGCAACTTCGAAGGCAAGGTCGCGTTCGTCACCGGCGGGGGCCGCGGGCAGGGCAGGGAAATCGCGGTCGAATTCGCCCGGCGGGGCGCCGACGTCGCCGTGGTCGACATCGGGACCGACATCGCGTCCGTCCCCTATCCGCTCGCCACCCAGGATGACCTGGAAGAAACCAAGTCGCTCGTCGAGGCCCAGGGCCGACGCTGCGTCGCCCGCATCGCCGACGTGCGCGACCAGCAGGCCCTGGACTCGGCCGTGGACGCCACCGTGGCCGAACTCGGCCGCGTCGACATCCTCGTGGCGAACGCCGGGATCTACGACTGGTCCTCCAGCCCGCTCTGGGAGACCTCGGACCAGGCCTGGACGGACCAGATCGGGGTGTGCCTCGAGGGTGTGTGGCGAAGCGCCAAGGCCGTTGCCCCCCACCTCATCCGTCAGGGCGAGGGTGGATCGATGGTGTTCACCTCCTCCAACCTGGGCAGGGAGGGAGCTCAGTTCAGCGCTCCCTACGTGGCCGCGAAGCACGGTGTCATCGGCTTGATGCGGACCGCGGCGCTCGAACTGGGCGTATACGGGATCAGGGTGAATGCGCTCCTGCCGAGCACGACCGACACCAAGATCAATGACCACCAAACGGGCTGGAGCAGGGCCAGCGGGAAGCCGGACGCGACCCGCGAGGACTACCTCGAGGCCCTCCACGTGTGGACCGTGCTTCGCAACACCGGGGTGATCCCAGCCAGCGCGCCCGCCCTCGCCGCAGTCTGGCTCAGTTCCGACGAAGCCCGCTACGTGACCGGGATCGAGCTTCCGGTCGACGCGGGCCACCTCACGCTGCCCGGGTACAATCCCTGGCCGGCGCGCGGCTGAGTCAAGTTCTTCGCAGCCGGCGCGCAAGATCGGCGGTGCATTCAATCGTGCATGAATTGAACGCATTAAGATGGGTTGTGTTCGTGTTCTCAACGATCCGGTTCTGAAAGATGAGGCGGGACTTGGTGTCCGATGGTGCGATCCTGACCCGCGGTTCGGGTAGCGGGGAGTCCCTCAGCGACGTCGTCGTCGCCGTCCTGCAGCGTCGCATCCTCTCCGGTGAGATCCCGATCGGCACGTGGCTGCGGCACGGCGCGCTCGCCGAAGAACTCGGGATCAGCCGGACGCCGGTCCGCGAGGCCTTGCGGATCCTTGCCGCGCAGGGCATCGTCACGATCGCACCGAACCGGGGTGCGCAGGTGAACGGGCAGTCGGGGCAGGACATCCGTGAGATCGGCGAAGTGCGCGCCGAGTTGGAAGGGTTCGCCTCGGAGCTGGCCGCGGACCGGATGGACGATGCCCAGATCAAGCGCATGACCGGCTCGTGGGAGACCTTCCGCGAATCGCTCGGCAGGTCACCGTCGGAACAGGCCGAGCAGTGGGCGATCTCGAACGAGGAGTTTCATTCCGTCATTCTCGAGGCGGCCGGGAACCCCTACCTTTCGCTCACCATCAACGAACTGCGTCGCCGCCTGCCGCACAACCTGTCCTTCGCCGCCTACGCGGGAAACTCACGGCTGATCACTCGCAACCTCAAGGAACATGAGGCCATCGCTGACGCGATCCTCTCCCAGGACGGCCCGCGGGCCCGGCGCCTGATGGCGGCGCACATCCGCACCTCGATCGACGCCACCGCACGCCGGGTGGAACAGGCTGCCGGCGAGACCCCGAGGCGGTGAACCGATGCCGGCACGTCCAGTCCGACGAACCGGCTCATCCACCCGAAGTGCGCCTCCCCCCGGTGGCGGGAAACCGAAGTAGTGTTCTGCGTGTGCAGGTCCCGTGGTTGCAGGCTGCCGACGCGGAGGCGATCCTGCGGCCGGTCGTGCCGGGCTGCCGCGTCGCCGAGGTGGTGACGCGGCCCGGCGGGGAGGTGGTCCGGGTCTTCGAGGTGCGGCTGGACGGGCCGCTCCGCCCGCTCATCGTCAAGGTCTACGCGCAGCGGTGGCGGTGGAAGCTCGCCAAGGAGGTGTACGTCTACCGGCAGCTGGCCCGGCGCGGCATCACCGGCGTTCCCCGGGTGCTGCACGCGGAACCGGCCGGCGTCCCGGCGCTGCCGCTGCCGTTCGTCGTACTCACCCGGCTCGACGGTGAGCCCCTGTCCGCGGTCGCCGGGCGGCTGTCCGGGGCTGCCATCGGCCGTGTCTACGAGCAGATGGGCACGCTGCTGGCGGCCCTGCACCGGGTCCGGTGCGGCCGTTGGGGGTACATCGTGACCGGCATCTACGATCCGAAGCCGACGAATGTCGCCTACATGGAGGCCGAGTTCGCCGAGAAGCTGCAGCGTTTCGCCGACCTCGGCGGCGATCCCGCGCTGCGCGAGGCGGTCGCCGCGCACGCAGTGCGGCACGCCGGCGAGCTGGCGGCGTGCCGCTCGCCGGTGCTGTGTCACAACGACTTCCACGAGGGCAACGTCCTCGTGGCCGCAGAGGGCGATCGGTGCACGCTCACCGGCTGCATCGACGTGGAGAACGCGGTCGCCGCGGACCCGCTGCTCGATCTGGCCAAGACCGAGTACTACGCGATCCGCGACGACGACAGCCGTCGCGACGCACTGCTGCGCGGCTACGGGCCGCTGCCGGCCGGCTGGGCCCGGCGCGTCGCGATCTACCGCGTCCTGCACGCCGTCGACTTCTGGAACCACTGCTCGGCGTCGGGCCGCCGGGGCCAACTGCCGGCCGTGGCCGCCGACATCGAGACGATGCTGCGCGGCGAGCCCCTCGGTCCGTGGCGGTCCGGTTAAGCTCCGAGCGTACGCGTGAAGTCCGGCGGGATGACGATGTCGTCGGGCCGTAGCTCGTCGATCGAGGCGCGGCCGAGGCCCATCAGGCCGGAGTCCAGGCCGCCGCGCAGGATGTCCAGGACGTTCTGCACGCCCTTCTGGCCGTTGGCGGCCAGGCCCCACAGGTACGCCCGGCCGATCATCACCGCGCGGGCGCCGAGGGCCAGGGCCTTGACCACGTCGCTGCCGCGGCGGACGCCGCCGTCGAGCAGGATCTCGATCTGGTCGCCGACGGCGGCGGCGATCGACGGCAGGACGCGGATCGACGCCGGGGTGCCGTCGAGGTTGTTGCCGCCGTGGTTGGACACCGAGATCGCGGTGACGCCGGCGTCGACCGCCCGTTTGGCGTCGTCGACGCGGGTCACGCCCTTGAGCATGAAGGGTCCGCCCCACTCCTCGCGCAGCCACGCCACGTCCTCCCAGCTCGGCGGCGCGGACTGCATCCAGTCGAAGTACGCCCCGAAGAAGGTCGGCGGCTGCTTGCCCTCCTCGGCCATGTTCGGCGCGCGCAGGTCCGGGACGTGCCCGGCCTTGACGAACTTGGCGAGCCACCGCGGGTGGGTCAGCGCCTCGGGGGCGAAGCGCAGGGCCTCGCGGAGGGTGAGTCGCTCGGGGATGTGCGGGCTGCCCCAGTCGCGGCCGTTGGAGAACGACCAGTCCAGCGTGGCGATGACGCCGACCGCGCCGGCCCGGCGGGCGCGGTCCATGCGCGCGGCCATCTGCTCGCGAGTGCCGACCCAGTACATCTGGAAGAACGTCTGCGGGTTGGCCTTGACGACCTCCTCGATCGGCTTGCTCGCGAACGAGCTGAGGCCCATCGCCGTGCCGCGGGCGGCGGCGGCGCGGGCCACGGCGACCTCGCCGTCGGGGTGTACGGCCTGGACTCCGGTGGGCGAGATGATCACCGGGAGGGAGATCGACTGGCCCATCACGGTGGTGGCGAGGTCGCGCTTGGCGGGCAGGCCGGCCACGTGGGGTGCGAGGCCCAGCGCGTCGAACGCGGCCTGGTTGTCCTGCAGCGTCAGCCCCTTCTCGGAGCCGGCGACCAGGGCACCGTAGACCGACTTCGGCAGGCGCTTGCGGGCCTGGCGCTGAGCGACGGCCACCGTCTCGAACCACCCGCTGCTCATGTGTTACTCCGATCGAAAGGACGGCCACTCGCGATGACCGGACGGACTGCGGAAAGAGTGCGGTGGCGAATGGAGCCGAACCACACGCCACTGCCGTAGGCGATGTCGTCGGCGATCGCCGCCGCCGTGAATCGGAGCGGGTCCAGCCGGGGACGGTGCCGGCACCAGCCGGCGAGGCCGGGGCCGATCAGCAGCGAGGCTGCGCCGAGCCGGCGGGTCCACGGGCGCCGCTCGTGCCGGACCGCGGGCGCGAGGACCGCGGCGAGCAGGAGCGGCGAGGCGAACTGCACGCTGTAGCGGCCGAGGTTCAGCCAGGTCCGGTAGGTGGCGCCGAGCATGGCGGGCACGGCATCACGGACCGGACCGCCGGGCACGCCGGCCCGGTGCAGCGTCCGCGCGGCTGCGGCGACCGCCGCGGTGAACCCGGCGCCCGCGGCCAGCGGCCGGCGGGCGAGCAGGGCGGCGACGGTCACCGTCGGCAGCGCCGACACGACCAGCGGCCGCATCTCGGCCGGGTGCCGCCGCGCCAGCTGCGGGGCGGAGCTGCCGTACCGGAATCGCCGCGACAGCAGCGCCGGCCAGGTCCTCGGCTCGTCATGCTGCACCTGTACCGCAGGGTCGTACCGGATTCGCCAGCCCGCGTGGTGCAGCCGCCAGATCAGGTCGACGTCCTCGCCGACGGTCATCGCCGGGTCGAACACGTCCTCGCCGCGGGCCACGTCGAGCAGCGCGGCCCGCCGCACCACCAGCGCAGCCGTCGGGACGTAGGCCACGCGGGTCAGCGGCACGACCCGGGCCTCGTGGTCGCCGAGGTCCAGGCTGCCGCAGGCCTGGTTGTAGCGGCCCACGCTGCGCACCGGCGCGGCGGTGGCCAGTGGGACGATCCTTGGCGCGGCGACCGCGACCAGCGGGTCGGCCAGGTGCGCGGCGAGCCGCTCGATCCAGCCGGGCACGGGGACGCAGTCGCTGTCAACCATGACAACGATCTCGGTGCCGGCGTGGCGCAGGCCGGTGTTGCGGGCGGCACCTGCGCCGCCATTGTGGGGCCGGCGCACGACCGTGGCGCCGTGCCGGGCAGCGACCGCGGCGACCCCGCGCGGGTCCCGGGAGCCGTCGTCGACGACGATCACCGGGTAGTCGCGGCCGAGCCCGGCGAGGCAACGGTCGAGCTGCGGCACCCGGTCGCGCACCGGGATGACCACGGTCGCGTCGGGCCGCTCGCGCATCCTCGGCGGCCGCGGATGCAGCAGGCCGGCGTCGGTGAGCTTGCGGGCGAGGGCGCCGCCGGCGGCGGAGGTGACCGAGCCGCACCGCAGCTCGTTCAGCGCGCGGCGCCCGGCCGGCGCCAGCCGCAGGATCCGCGGTGGCGCACCGCCCGACAGCGTCGCACCGTCAAGTAGCCGTGCGCCGGGATCGAAGGCCACCCCGAACCCGATCGGCAGCGGTGTCACAGCGCCAGCCCCCCGTCGACCGGGACGACCGCGCCGGTCATGCCGCTGCCGCCCGGCCCGGCGAGGAACGCCAGCACGGCGGCGATCTCGCCCGGGTCGAGCAGCCGGCGCATCGGCTGCTGCGCGGCGAACGCCTTGGCGTCGGCGAGCCCGTAGAGCTGGGCGCTCTCGTCGAGGATCGGCGTCGCGGTGGAGCCGGGGCTCACCGCGTTGGCCGTCACCCCGGTGCCGCCCAGCTCGACGGCGAGTGCGCGGATCAGCCCGGTGACGCCGGCCTTCGCGGCGCAGTACACGGCGAGCATCGGCAGCCCGCGGGTCGCGGCGGCGGAGGCGACCGCGAGGAACCGGCCGGACCGGGGCGCGGGCCGGCGCAGCAGTGCCGGCACGGCGGCGCGGGCCAGCGACACGACTCCGCCGAGGTTGACGTCCAGCACCGCCTGCTGCTGGGCCGGTGGTACCTCCCACAGCGGCGCGCCGCCGGCGATCACCCCGGCGACCGCGAGCGCGGCGTCCAGCCCGCCCCAGGTGCGTTCGGCCGCGAGTACCGCCGCGTCCATCGCCACCGGATCACGCACGTCCGCGACGAACGCGCGGACCCGGCCCGCGTCACCCGCGCGCCGGTTGCCCTCCGCGACCACCGCGTCCAGCTCCTCCCGCGTCCCCATCGGGTACGGCAGGTGGGGGTTGTCCTCCACGACGTCCACCGCGAGCACCGACCACCCGTCGTCGACCAGCGCCAGCACCGTGGCCGCCCCGATCCCACGGGCTGCGCCGGTCACGAGCGCGACTCGGCCGGCCATGCGGCCTCCGCTTCGCTGCGGCCGCCTGGCCTGTGGGCTGAGCTGGTGGTGGCCGGCCCCTCCGCTTCGCTCCGGACCGGCCATGCGGCCTCCGCTTCGCTCCGGCCGCCTGGCCTGTGGGCTGAGCTGATGGTGGCCGGCCCCTCCGCTTCGCTGCGGACCGGCCATGCCTCCACCTCCTCGATCAGCCGCACCGCGAGCGTGTCGAGCAGCCGCGATCCCTCCGCGGCGGTCGCCCCCGCCGGATCACCGAGCACACCGGACGCGCTGACCGACCGGACGCCGCCGGCCCGCAGCAGCGGCATGAGCTCGCCGATCGGCCGTGGGTCCCCGGCGACCGCGTCGGCCATCGACACGCGCTGCGGTGTCATGGACAGCTGCATGGCTGTCTCGGTGCGGCCGGCGTGGGGCTCGCCTTCCCAATGCGGCATGTGTACCCGTACGTCGCGCGACTCCGCGCGCAGCCGGGCGACCGCGCGCGTCACCGCCTCCGCGTTGCCGCCGTGGGCGCAGACGAGCAGGACCCGGCCGAACGTCTCGCATGCGGAGCGCGCGAGCCGGGTCACCAGGTGCTCCAGCACGTTCTGGCCGATCGACAGCGTTCCGGCGAAGCCGGCGTGCTCGTCGCTGGCGCCGTACGGCAATGGCGGTGCGATCAGCACGTCGTCGCGGGCCGCGGCGAGCCGGCGGCACAGCGCGACGGCGATGTCGGTGTCGGTGGACAGCGGCAGGTGCGGGCCGTGCTGCTCGGTCGAGCCGAGCGGGACGGCGAGGATCGCGCCGGCCGCGGCGCGTTGCCGGACGACGGGCCACGGCAGGTCGGCCACCCAGGCGGACACGGCAATCGACTCCCTCACGGTGCGGACAGCGTCGACACTGCGACGTCAAAGCGGGTGGGTGATGCGGCCGAGCCGCGGGCGGCGTCAGGCCGGCGAGAGTCCGGCCAGAGGGCTTTCGTCGCAGGCGCGGTCGGGTCCCCGCCGGGTCAGCGTGACCGGCACGGGACGGCCGCGGTGCGAGTGGTCGGCCGACGGTCGGGGTACCTCGCGGAGCGCGGCGGCGGCCAGGGCGGCCTGGCCATGTCCCTTGACGCACTCCGGGTCCGGGCCGTCGAGCGGCAGCCCGGTGAAGAACTTGGCGGCCATGCAGCCGCCCCGGCAAGCGTCATACGCCGAGCACGAGTGGCACGCGCCGCCGGTCTGCGGGCGGCGCAGGTCGGCGAAGAGGGCCGACTCGCGCCAGACGCGGGCGAAGCCGCCGCCGTCGCGGACGTTGCCGGCGAGGAAGTTCTCGTGGATGGCGAACGGGCAGGCGTAGACGTCGCCGACCGGGTCGATCAGGCAGACGACCCGGCCCGCGCCGCACAGGTTGAGCCCGGGCAGCGACTCGCCGTACCCGGAAAGATGGAAGAACGAGTCGCCGGTCAGCACCCCTTCGCCGTTGGCGACCAGCCAGTCGTAGAGGACCCGCTGCTGTGCGGCGGTCGGATGCAGTTCGTCCCAGACGTCGGCGCCGCGGCCGGATGGGCGCAGGCGGGTGATGCGCAGCTGGGCGTCGAAGCGATCGGCGATCGCCTTGAACGCGTCCAGCTGGCTGACGTTGTGCCGGGTCACCACCACGGAGATCTTGAAGCCGCGGAACCCGGCGTCGGCGAGGTGCCGCATGGCCCGCATCGCGGTGTCGTAGGAACCCGCGCCGCGGACCGCGTCGTTGACCTCGGCGGTCGCCCCGTCCAGGGAGATCTGCACGTCGACGTAGTCGCTGGCGGCGAGGCGGCGGGCTACCTCGGGCGTGATCTTCACACCGTTGGTGGAGAACTTCACGCCGACGTGGTGGGCGCTCGCGTAGTCGACCAGCTCCCAGAAGTCGGGACGGACGGTCGGCTCGCCGCCGCCGATGTTGACGTAGAAGACCTGCATCCGCTCCAGCTCGTCGATCACGGCCTTGCACTCGGCGGTGTTCAGCTCGCGTGGATCGCGCCGCCCGGAGCTGGACAGGCAGTGCACGCACGACAGGTTGCAGGCGTAGGTCAGCTCCCAGGTCAGGCAGATCGGCGCGTCAAGCCCGTGCTGGAACTGCTCGACCAACGGCAGCGGGGTACCACTCACGCGTCTTCGCCCCTCTCGCAGATCATGTGTGACCCCGCGAGCGTCGCCAGGGCCCGGTGGTACGTGGGCAGCTCCTGCGGGCGGACGCCGGCCGACCGGCAGGCGTCGTCGGCCGTCCGGGCGTCCGCCAGGCCCTTGACCACCGTGAGCAGCGTCGGGCTCTTCAGGAACGACAGACGGCGGGTGCCGAAGTGGTAGAGCAGCGCGCCGAAGCGCTCGGGCCGGACGGAGACCTGCGGGTGCAGGCGCCATGCGGCCTGCGGATCGAAGCCGTCCGGCCCGGACTCAGTAGACACCGCACATGCCGTCGATCGAGACCTCCTCGACGAGGAGGTCCTCCTCGACGAGGGTCTCGTCAACCACCGTGTGGCCCTCGACCGCGACCGGCGCATTTCGAGGGTCGGTGACAATAATCGCCGACTCCAGGGGTGGATTCATCAGGTGCTCCTTGCCGTGATCGGGGGTACCGCGCCGTATATTCGTCACTCGGTGATGAATGTATGGACGGTAACCCGCCGACGCGCCCTCCACAAGAGGTCGGCGGTGCCGGGGTGCACCGGGCGAGGCCGGTGCAGGAGACTACATCCATGACCGAGTCTGTTCCGCGCCGTGGGCGGCCCCCCGGCACGAGCCGGCGTCAGCTGGAACGCATCGCGCTGCGGCTCTTCGCCGAGCACGGCTTCGAGCAGACGACGGTCGACCAGATCGCCACCGAGGCGGGGATCAACAAGCGCTCGTTCTTCCGATACTTCGACTCGAAGGCCGCCGTGCTGTGGGGTGCCTTCGACGCGGAGGTCGACGCGCTTCGCAAGGAGCTCGCCGCGGCGCCGCCCGGCACTCCCGTCATGGAGGCCATCCGCAAGGCGGTGGTGGCCGTCAATCACTACCGGGCCGACGACGTGCCCGAGCTGCGTGCCCGGATGAAGCTGATCGGGTCGATCCCTGGCCTCAACCTCGGCGCGGCGAAGCACTACGACGCCTGGGAGCGGGTGGTGAGCGAATACGTCGCGCAGCGGGTCGGTCAGCCGGCCGACTCGCTCTACCCGCTCGCGGTCGGGCGAGTGACGCTGGCGGCGTGCCGGGCCGCCTACGAGCGATGGGTCGCCCGCGCCGACGCGAACCTCACCGTGTACCTCGACGCCGCGCTGATCGCGCTGGCCTCAGGCTTCGCCGAACACACCTTCACCGAGGAGCCGACGCCGCGCCGTCACATCGCGGCGTCGTGACGACTGGCGGTTCCCCCCCGACAGCTCGGAGGCTTTCGATCGCGGACGGAGTCGTGGGGCGGCGAGGTGCAATCCTCGCCGCCCCACGCCGTGATGTCGTCACTCGAGAGGTTGTGCCCGTCGCCGCCGATGCGCAACGGGGCTCATGGCAGACGGGTCCGGCGTTGTGCCTGGGCGAAGAGCCCGGTCGCCGCGAGGGCCATCAGGCCGGGTAGCCAGTATTGCCATGCCTGGGAAAGCCCGGCGAACACCGCGACGTTCTGGGTGACCTGCACCAGCAGTACTCCGAAGAAGACTCCCAAGAAGCTGCCGCGGCCCCCGAAGATGGATGCCCCGCCGAGGACGACGGCGGTGATGCTCGCCAGCGTGTAGGAGGTCCCGGCGGTCGGGTCGCCCACGCCGATCTGGGCCGCGAGCAACAATCCGCCGAGCAGCGTGCACAACGCGCTTGCGACGTAGGCCAGCACCTTGACTCGGCCGACCGGGATGCCGCGCTTGTGCGCCGCCTGCTCGTCCGACCCGGTTCCCCGCAGGAAGAGTCCGGTCATCCTGCGCCGGGAGGCGAATTCGAGTGCCACGACGAGTGCCGCACCGGCGAGTACCGACCAGGGGACCGGCCCCAGCCGCGCCTGCAACACATCGGTCACCGGCTGGGCGATCGTCCCGCCGGGCGTGTCGCGCATGGCGAGCGACAGTCCCTGCAACGCCATGAACGCGACCAGCGTGGCCACGACCGGGGTGACGGCGGCGAAGCGTACGAGTGCCCCGTTGCACAGTCCGACCGCTCCCGCCAGCAGCGCCATCAGGACGAATCCCAGGATCCACCACCCGACCGGGAAGTCGGCGCCGACGTAGAACGACGCCACGACGACGAGCGTGCCGCTCAGCGGGCCCACGGAGAGATCGATGCCGCCGGTCAGCATCACGATCAACTGACCGGTGGCCAGGAACAGCACGGGAGCGAGCAGCTCCAGCACGCTGGTGATGTTGAAGCTCGACAGGAACCGGTCGTTCTGCGCGGCGCCGACGACGCCCAGGGCGAGGACGGCGGCGGCCAGGAACAAGGTCGGGCTCTGCTCGCCGGCGAGGAAGCTCCGCCAGCGCTGGCGTGGGGCGTCCGCGGACGAGGTGCCCCGGTCGGCCTGGTTGGCGGCCGACCCGGTCAGAGACGCCGCGGTGATCGCCTCGTCCGTGATCTCGTCGCCGACGAGTTCGGCCACCACGCTGCCTCTGGAGAAGACCAGGACCCGGTCGCACAGTCCGGCGAGTTCCACGTTGTCCGAGCTGAGGACGACGACGGGAACGCCGTCGTCGGCGGTGGCCCGCAGCCGGTGGTAGATGTCGGAGCGTACGCCGACGTCGATGCCCTGCGTCGGTTCGTCACACAGCAGGACCTTGGGATCGGAGAGCAGTGACCGGCCGAGTACCACTTTCTGCTGGTTGCCGCCGGAGAGCGTCTCGACCGCCACGTCGGGCGAGGCGAGCTTGACGCCGAGGTCGGCAATCTCGCGGCCGATGAGTTGATCTTCGCGGTCCAGCGCGATGATGCCGTGTCGTGCCGTGCGTTCCACGGCCGCGACCGCGAGGTTCTCGCGAACGGAGTGGACGTTGGCGACACCCTCGACGTGCCGTTCTTGTGGCATGAGGACGATGCCCGCCCGGCGCGCCCGGCGCGGGTTCGACACGTTGACGGGACGGTCCTCGACCAGGACCTGCCCGTGACCCGGTGCGGCGCCGCCGAGGGCCCTGATGAACTCACGCTGGCCATTGCCTTCGACTCCGGCCAGGCCGAGGATCTCGTGCCGCGCGAGCTCCACGCTGACATCGGTGAAGCGTTCGGACGTGAGGTGCTGGACTCGCAGGACGGGTTCGCCCGGGTCGCGGCCTCGATCGGGAAACAGCGCCGTGACCTCGCGGCCGGCCACGCGGGTGATGATCTCCTGCTCGGTGACCTCGGAACGGTTGAACGTTCCGCGCGTCTGCCCGTCCCGCAGCACCGTGATGCGGTCGGCCAGCGCGAAGACGTCGGGCAGACGGTGGCTGATGTAGACGACCGCGACGCCGCGGGCGGCCAGTTGCCGGATGCACTCGAACAGCCGGGCGGTCTCGGCGGCCATGAAGGGTTCGGTGGGCTCGTCGAGGATGACGATCTGTGGATCACAGGCGAGTGCGCCGCAGATCTCGACCGCCTGCTTCTCCGCCAGGGTGAGGGTCCGGGCCGCAGCGGTAGGGTCGATGGGCATCCCCATCGGGAGCAGCCGGTCCGCCGCCCACCGTGTCGCCGCGGAGAACCGAGGCCGCTGCCGGTCCGGTACGGAAAGCATGAGGTTCTCGGTCACGGTGAGGTCGGGCAGCAGCGCCGGGTGCTGGAAGGCGATGGCGAGCCCCTCCGACCGCGCCGCGGTAGGGGAGCTGGCGGTGATCGCTCGTCCGGCGATCTCGATCTGCCCGCTGTCCGGCTTCAACGCGCCGGAGGCGACGGCCATGAGCGTGGACTTGCCGGCGCCGTTGCCGCCGACGAGCGCGTGGATCTCACCGGCACGGACTTCGAAGTCGACACTGTCGAGTGCGAGGACGCCGGGGAAGCGTTTCGTCACACCGCGCATGACCAGGCGGGCGTTCGATGCGTCCATGGGTGGGTGTCCTTTCGGTGCCTGGTCGTAGCCGGATCAACCGGCTGCGACCAGGCGTCGAGGCGGTCAGTTGTAGACGTTCTTGAGTTCCTCGGCGGGCATCTGGGCCGACAGGATGGCGCTGCTGGGCAACGCCGGGTCGCACTTGGGCCGCTTGGCGGTGTCGAAGCTGTCCTCGTAGATCGGAATGTTGATGATCTCGGGCTCATCGTTCTTGATGCCCTGCTTGGCGGCGACGGCCTTGCGCAAGGCGAGTCGGACGATCCACGTACGGCTGGACACCGTGACGATGTTGAAACCCGGTTGCTGGGTGCTGAGCTGCTGCCACTCGCATGCGAAGCCGTTGAGGTCGTTCGCCGTCCACAGCGGCAGCTTGCGGTTGGCGGCCTGGAAGGCCCGGATGCCGCCCAGCGAGCCGTCGCCCGAGTCGGAGATGATGGCGTCGATCTTCGGGTACTTCGTCAGCAGCCCGGCGACGACACGTTGCGTCTGGGCCGGGTTCCAGTTCGTGTCGATCGGCTTCCCGGCATCGTTCAACAGCTTCACGTTCTTGCAGGCCGCGTTGCTGGCGAACTCCTCCTCGACGCCCTTGATCTCGGTGGTGCTCTGCGTGTTGCCGGGCGTACCGCCGAGGAAGAGGGCGTTGCCTCCCGCGGCGCCCAGGTGCTCGCACGTCCACCGCGCCCAGGTGTGTCCGTCGTTGATGGTGTTGTGGCCGACGAACGTGGTGTAGTCCTTGCCCGGCGTACCACCCGGGTTGGCGGTCCAGGGCACGACGGCCACGCCGGCCTGCAGTGCCTCCCGGAGGGTGGGTAGCAGTGCCTCACCGGCGTCGGGGAAGACGACGATCGCGTCGGCGCCCTGGCTCACGAGCGCCTTGATGTCGCTGATGGCCTTTTGCGGGTTGTTCTGGGCGTCGGAGTACGGCAGCACTGTGAGGTTGGAGCACTTGTGTGCTTCGTTCTCGAACTCCGCGCGGGCCGTCTTGCGCCAGGCGTTGTCGCCCGTGCCGTCGGCCAGCGCCACCTTCAGCGGTTTGGTGCCGCAGAACTCGGTGATCGACTTCAGCTGGCCGACGTCGCCGATCCGGCTGCTGTCGCTGTAGACCTTGTCGACGTTGGTGGAGCCCGCCGAGTCACCCTTCGCCGTGGCGCATCCGGTGACCACGAAGGCGGCGGTGACCAGCGATCCGGCCGCCAGCATGCGGCTTCGCTTGTAGAGCATCGTCACTCCAGTTGGGGTGTGTTCCGGTTCCCGGTGATCGAAGGCAGGACGGAGCGTCTCCTTCGGTTCCCGGTCACCGGGGGTGGAATCCGGTTGCCTTGAAGAGGCGAGAGATCGCGCCGAACGGCACCCGGCGCAGGATGACCGCCAGTGCGAGTACAGCCGCCTGGACGAGCAGTTGGACGGAGGTTGTGGCGCCCGCTGCCAGGACGACCTGACTGAGCTGGGTCAGGAACAAGGCCGCCCCGCCGGTGGCGAGCGCACTGCTCATGCCACCGGTCAGCAGACTTCCGCCGAGTACCACGGCGGCGATCGACGACAGTTGGTAGGTGTTGCCGAGCAGGATGTCCGGCGTCCTGAGGTATCCCGCGAGCAGCAGGCCCGCCAACGCGTAGAGGAGCCCGGCCACGACGTAGGCGGAGATCTGGTACGCCGACGTCCGGACGCCGAGCAGCCGCGCCGCCGCAGGGTTGGCCCCGACGGCCATGAAACGGCGACCCACCACCGTACGGCGTCGCAGCCATTGCGTGACGGCGACCAGGACGGCGGCGATGATCAGCAGGTTGGGGAAGATCCACAGCGAACCGGCCGCGAACTCGCTGAAACGACGATGAGCCGATCCCGGAAAGCCCTTCGACAGTTGCAGCACGACGCCGATCAGCACCGCGTTCATGGCCAGGGTGACCACGAACGTGGCGATCTCGAACCGCACTACGGCGACGCCGATGACGAGCCCGCCGACGGCACCGGCCAGCAGGCCGAGGGCGGCCGCGAGCGGCACCGGCATGCCGGTCGTCTGGGGTACCTTGGTCGCGAACACGGCGGCCAGTGCCATCGCCCCGGGCACCGACAGGTCGATGCCGCCTTGACTGATGACGAACGACTGGCCGAGCGCGGCGATCGCAAGGATCGCGGCGAAGGGCAGCATCGACTGCAGTGCCGAGATCGAGAGGCTGCCGGGTGCGATCAGCGGACTGATCGCGAAGAGCCCGGCGGCCATCACCCACACCGGCATGAATGGACCCCGCGGCAGGCTCAGACGGGGTCGACGCGTCAACACGGTGGTTTGCTCCGGTTCGCGTATGTCGAAAGACATCGGCAGGTACCTTCTATGAGCCGGGATTCAGCTGGTCAGACGGCGGTGTAGCCGCCGTCGACCGGCACGTCGGCGCCGGTGATGAAGCTCGCCTGAGCGCTCAGCAGAAACACGACGACCGCTGCGATCTCGGTGACGTCCGCGGTCCGGCGCAGCGGATGCGAGTCCACGAGCGCCCGTTCGGCCGCGGCCGGGTCCGGCTGTGCGGCGAGGTACGAGCGCAGCTGATCCGTCCGCACCGATCCCGGGCTCACGACATTGCAGCGGATGTTGTGCCGGGCGTAGTCGGCGGCGATCTGCCGGCTCAACTGCAGCACCGCGCCCTTCGACGCGCAGTACGCCGGCTGATTCGGCAGGCCGACGCGACCGGAGATCGACGAGAGGTTCAGGATGACACCGCCCGTTGCCTGTCCGACCATCGCGCGGACGACGTGTTTGCACGTGAGGAACGTGCCGGTGGCGTTGACGCTGAGCACCCGCGTCCAGTCCTCGAGCGTCGTTTCGGTGAGGGGCCGGGAGATCATCGTGGCGGCGCAGTTGACCAGGCCGTGAATGCCACCCCAGGCGTTCACCGCCGCCGCGACCGCGCCCTGGACGGCGGCTTCGTCCGTGACGTCGGCGGCGCAGGCCAGGGCCTGTCGCCCGTCGGCGCGCAGCTCTGCGGCAAGTCGCTCGATGCCGTCGACGCGGTGATCGACCAGCAGCACGGCGCTGCCCGTATCGGCGACGGCCCGGGCGGCGCCGGCGCCGATCCCACCGCTCGCACCGGTAATCATGACGACGTTCCTCACAACGACATCCTTCGATTTTTAGGAGTCCTCAGTCGCGCCTGGGAAGTGCCTTGGCGCCAGGTGTCGAGGGGTACCTCGCAGTCCCGCCAAGCGTGCGCTCGCGGCGACCAGAGCAAGTCGATCGGGGGGTAGTCCGACGATCTGACCTGCGTCAACGACTTGCAAGCTCGAACGAGGCTGACATGCTGCATGCAGCATGTCAAGGGGGGCGCGAGCAACGTTCGTTGATTGACGTGCTGCATGCAGCATGCTACTTTTCGACCCCGTTGGAACAGGAAGGCGGGTCAACCGAGGTGCATGAAACGGACAGGACGACACGCGTCGCGGTCGCCCAGCTGCCCTCAGCCAAGGGAGATCTGGATGCCAACCTCGAGCGGGCGATCGACGCGATCGGACGCGCCGGGTCGGCCGGCCACGAGCTCCTCGTGTTCCCCGAGTGCGCGCTCAGCGGATATATGGTCGATTCACGGGCTGAGGCCGAGCGGCAGGCCATCGCTGTCGGGGACCGGCGAGTCGCCCACCTCGTCGAAGCCTGCCGCCAGGCGTCGGTCATCGCCGTGGTCGGGTTCCTTGAGTCGGCCGGCGACGTGCTCTACAACGCCGCGGTGACACTGGGGCCTGACGGGATACTCGGGATCTATCGCAAGCAGCACCTGCCGTTGCTGGGTCTGGACCGCTTCGTGGCGCCGGGCCTCGGCAAGGACCCGAGGGTGGTGCCGACCCCGATCGGCAACATCGGTGTGATGATCTGCTTCGACCTGCGGTTCCCCGAGTCCGCGCGGGTGCTCGCACTGCAGGGGGCGGACATCATCGCGATGCCGACCGCATGGCCGCGCAGCGCCACCTTCCTCGCCGAGCACGTCACTCGCGTACGGGCGCTGGAGAACCTCGTCTACCTTGCCGTCGCCGATCGCGCGGACGAGGAGAACGGCGTCGCCTTCCTCGGCCGCAGCCAGGTGGTGTCACCGGCCGGCGAGGTGCTCGTCGACGCGGGCGACGCCGAAGGGATCTTCGGTGCCGGCGTGGACCTCGCTCAGGCACGGACCAAGAAGCTCGTGATCATCCCGGACGAGTACGAAGTCGCGGTCTTCGCCGAGCGCAAACCCGACCTGTACCGGGAAATAACCCGGACTTCCGTGCCCGGCTCGTAGCCGGGACGCCGTCAGCGGGCAGGACAAGCAGGCAGAAAGGAGATCGCTCGTGTGCGGACCTGAGTTCATCACGCCGGAGACCCGCAGGAGAATCGCGGCGTACGCCGCCGAGTTCCGGAAGGTGACGACGAGCCCCTTCGGCGCCGAGGACGAAATCGGCATGCTCAACCTCCTGTCGCCGGAACGGGCACGGGAGGTGATGCGTCGAGCCGATGGCGGCGCCGCGATCGACCTCTCCGTGGACCTGTTCGTCGGCATGCCGTCGTGGATCAAGGCCGGCGACCCGGCCTTCCAGCAGTGGATGACCCACACCCCCGGCGGCACGATCCTGGACGACCTGACCGGCGCCGGTCTCACGCAGAACCAGTTGGTCTCCTACTCCGGGGACGCGGTGTCGATGTACACCCATACCGGGACGCACATCGACACGCTGAACCACTTCGGCTACAACGGCGAGATCTGGAACGGATTCTCCGCGGCTCAGCACCTCAGCTCGCGGCACTGGACCAAGTGCGGCGCCGACAAGATACCGCCGATCATCGGTCGCGGTGTGCTCTTCGACGTGGCGGGCCTGCACGGCGTCGACATGCTGCCGGACAACTACGGGATCGGCGCCGACGATCTCCGCGATGCGTTGCGACGACAGGGCACGTCGTTCTTCCCGGGAGACATCGCCCTCGTCCGCACCGGACGCATGACCCAGTGGCCCGACCCGCGACGGTACATCGACAACAGCCCGGGACTGAACCTCGCGGGCGCGCAGTATCTGGCCCGCGCCGGAGCATCAGTGATCGGTGGGGACAACTCGGCGCTGGAGCAGATGCCCGCCGACGATCCAGAGAACTGGCAGGTCGTCCACACCTACCTGCTCGGCGAGGCCGGTGTGCCGATGATGGAAATCGTCGACTGCGAGCGGCTCGCCGCGGAATCCATCCACGAGTTCGCGTTCGTCGGCGCCTGCCTGAAGATCCGCGGCGCCACCGGGGCGCCCATGCGTCCGCTCGCGATGCCGCTGGCCGGCTGAGCGCTCCCGGTCACGGCCCCATACCGTCAATACTTCGTACACGTAAGGCGACCCCTGCCATGTCTGCACAAGAGTCCGTTTCCGCGATCGACCACAGCCGCACCGCCTACGGCGACGAGGCCTTCAGCCGGTATCTCCGCCGCGCGTTTCTCGCCTCGGCGGGGTACGACGACGTCGATCTCGATCGGCCTGTGATCGGGATCGCGGTCACCACCTCCGCCTACAACACGTGCCACCGGGAGATGCCGGCGCTCGCGGACGCCGTCCGGCGGGGCGTCCTGGAAGCCGGTGGCCTGCCGATGGAGTTTCCGACCATCTCCCTCGGCGAGATCCTCACCTCGCCCACCTCCATGTTGTTCCGCAACCTGATGGCGATGGACACCGAGGAGATGATCCACGCACTGCCGATGGACGCCGCCATCCTGCTCGGCGGGTGCGACAAGACCGTTCCCGCCCAGCTGATGGCCGCGGCCTCGGCCGACAAGCCGGTCCTGCTGGAGGTCGTGGGGCCGATGATGACCGGCAGCTGGCGAGGTGAGCGACTCGGCGCGTGCACCGACTGCCGGCGGCTGTGGGCTCGCCACCGGGCCGGGGAGCTGGACGCCGGCGAGATCACGCAGGCCCGCGGCGAACTGGTGACGACCGCGGGCACCTGTGCCGTCATGGGTACCGCATCCACCATGGCCTGCATGACCGAGACGCTGGGCATGATGCTTCCCGGGGGAGCCACCGCGGGCGCCGCGACCGGCGAGCGTCTTCGGCACGGGGCCGCGACCGGGCGGCGAGCCGTGGAACTCGCACGGCAGGGGGCACCCATTCCCCGGGAGATTCTGACGAAGCACGCGTTCGAGAACGCCATCAAGGTGCTCGCCGCGCTCGGCGGCTCCACCAACGCCCTCGTTCATCTGGTCGCCGTGGCCCGACGCGCCGGCATCGACCTGTCGCTCACCGAGTTCGACACCATCGGCGCCAAGGTGCCGCTGCTGGTGGACTGCAAGCCGTCAGGCGCGAACTACATGGAGGACTTCCACCGCTCCGGCGGCCTCCCCGCGCTGCTCAAGGAGCTCGAACCACACCTGGAAACCTCGACGGTCGGCATCAGCGGGCGTCCGCTCGCCGAACTGCTCGAGCAGACTCGCCCGCGCGAGGACTGGCAGCACGTCATCCGACCCCTGGGCGACCCGCTCGGCCCTCCCGGCGCGCTGGCCGTCCTGACCGGATCGCTCGCTCCCAACGGTGCGGTGATCAAGACCTCGGCGGCCAGCGCCGAGCTGCTGCAGCACACCGGCCCGGCCTTCGTGGTCGAGGCCGGCCAGGACATCGCCAGGATCCTCGACGACCCCGACCTCGACATCACGCCCGATCATGTTCTCGTACTGCGGGGGGCCGGGCCGGTCGGTGCGGGGATGCCCGAGGCCGGCGCGTTGCCCATTCCGGGCAAGCTGGCGCGGCAGGGCATCCGGGACATCGTCAGGGTCAGCGACGCCAGGATGAGCGGCACCTCGTACGGCACCGTCGTGCTGCATTGCGATCCCGAGGCCGCCGCCGGCGGGCCGCTCGCCGTCGTCCGCAACGGTGACCTGATCCGGCTCGACGTGCCCGCTCGCCGGCTCGACCTCATGGTGGACGAGGCTGAGATCGCCCGGCGCCTGCGTGACTTCACGCCGGCCCCGCTACCCAGCCGCGGCTGGCGACGGCTCTACGCCGAGACGGTCCTGCCGGCCAGTCAAGGCGCTGATCTATCCTTTCTGTGACGCCGAGGACCGAAACCTGGGGAACGATGGTGCCCGCAACTTTGCCGTACAGGAGAGGCCGCAGTGGCCTCCCGTGCCTTGCCGATGGGAAGCGTGAGCGTGAGTGAAGCCGCTGTCCGTTGACCAGGCATCGCTGACCGAGCGCGTTTTCGAACAGATCAGGACCGCGATCCTGTCCGGCGAACTGGTCCCCGGATCGTTGTATTCGGTTGTGGAGATCGCGAATCAACTCGGCGTGTCACGCACGCCAGTGCGTGAGGCGCTCCTGCAGTTCGCGGCGAACGGCATGGTCCGGTTCGAGCGCAGCCGTGGAGTGCGCATTCTTGAGCTATCGGTCAAGGACATCGAGGAAATCTACTCATTACGGCTGCTGCTCGAGGCGCCGTCGGCATACCGCGCGGCAACGCGCATGAGCGACCGTGAGCGTGCCGCGCTGACGAGAGCCTTCGACGGCATGCGCAAAGCGTGCGATACCGGCGACGAGCGACTGTTTCAGAAGCATGATCTCGTCTTCCACGAGACGATCGTGCGGGCGGCCGGCAACGAGCGTGTCGTTCAGGTGGTGGCGAACACGCGTTCCCAGATGCACGCGCTCGGCCTGTCGACCACCAGGACCCGGACACTCGCCGACATTCTGGCCGTTCACGAGAACATCTATGACAACGTCATGGCGAGAAACGCGCCCGGCGCGAGCGAGGCGGTGCAGCATCACCTTGTCGGCACCCTGACGATGCTGGTGCGGCAGTCCACGGACAACGGCGGGACACTCGAGGAGTACCGGCCTCCGGTCCCGGTGCTGAAGCCGTTCGAGTAGCGACCTGGTGCGACGATGTCGCGGCCCGGCTGTCAGCGAACGGCGACCGGCACGGCCTTGCCCTCCAGTTCGGTGGCCAGGTGGTCGCGTACTTGGACGAGTGCCTGGATGCGTTCGTCGAGCACGGCGAGCCGGCGCCGGGCGATCGCGACCAGCGCCGGATCGGGCGTGGTGGTGCCGGGCACGTCGCCGTCCAGGCAAGGCCAGAAATGCGCGACGTCCTCCAGGGTGAGACCGGCAGCCAGCAGGTAGCGGATGTTCCTGACCCGCGTCACCGCTTCCTCACCGTAGGCGCGATACCCGTTGGACGTGCGGCGGGACCGCAACAGCCCTTGCTGCTCGTAGAACCGCAACGCCCTCGTGGAGACACCGGTGGCCCGCGCCAACTCGCCGATTCGCACATGGGCAGGCTACCCGGCCGAGGGTCAGCCGACGACCGCTCCGCCGTCCACCGGGATCACCAGGCCAGTGGTGTAGGCGGCTTCCGGGCGGGCCAGCTGGGTGACCCAGAAGGCCACCTCGTCAGGCCGGCCGATCCGTCCGAGCGGGACGTGCGCGATCAGAGCCTCGCGTGTCGCATCGATCTGCTCGCGGGTCAGTCCCTGGTGCTGGGCGATGGGCGTCGCGATCGGGCCCGGCGCCACGGCTGCCACGCGAACTCCGCGTGGTGCGAACTGCACGGCCCAGCTGCGGGTGAGTGACTCCAGCGCGGTCTTCAACGCCGCGTACAGCTCGCTGCCAGGCATCGGCCAGCCTCGCTGACCGATGGAGGTGCTGATGTTGACCACTACGCCGCCGGCCGCGGCCAGCTGGGGCAGGGCGGCCTGGGTGAGATAGATCGGCGCGAGCAGGTTGGTGGCCGTCATCTCGACGGCGACGTCGCGGCTGATGTCGCCGTGCACGGCTTGCCGGACGATGGCGGCGTTGTTCACCAACACGTCGATTCGGCCGAATTCCTCCACCGCGGTCCGCACGATCATCTCCGGACTGCCGGAGCCGGTGATGTCGGCCGCGAGCGGGCGGATGCCCGGCAGCCCCTGCGCGGTCTCGGCGAGCCGGGACGCGGTGCGTCCCACGATGAGCACCTGGGCGCCCTGTTCGGCGAAGGCTCGCGCGGTCGCGCGCCCGATACCGGTACCCGCGCCGGTCACGATCACAGCCTTGCCGTCGAACTGCATGGTTGTCGTCATGGGACCCGAACGTAAAGACTGACGCCCACGTCAAGGTCAAGCGCCCGGCGCATGGGGCATCCGGCTACGAGCACTTCGACGCCGGATGGCTCGCCACCGCATCGTCTCCCAGCCCTGACCCGGTGTTGCCGTTCGTGCGTCGATCGTGGTGAAGTCGTCTTCGGTGATGTTGGGGAAAGTCTCTGGCGGGAGTCGCGGTGGCCCGGGTTGTGCTCGTGCACGGCATCTTGCAGACGTACAAAGGCGCGGACGTCGAGGCGGCCGAGTGGGTGCCCGCGCTGCTGTCCGGAGTCCGGCTGGCGGGCGGCGCCGGCCTGCTGTCGGCGGATGACATCGAGGCCGTCTTCTACGGTGATCTCTTTCGCCCGCCCGGCCGGTACCTCGGCGACGACGACGTCGAGACCCTGGACGCCTCCGACGTGCCGGGCGACGGCGAGACCGAGCTGCTGCTGGAGTGGTGGCGGGCGGCCGCCGCGGTCGATCCGGCGGTCATCCCGCCCGACACCCGATCGCTCGGCGCCGCCGCGAGCGTTCAGGCGGCGCTCGCGGCGCTGGCCGGCTCGCGGCTGCTGGCCGGGGCGAGCGAGCGGCTGCTGATCTGGCTGCTGCGCCAGGTCCGGGCGTACTTCACCGACATCGAGGTGCGCGCGGCGGTGCGGCGGCGCCTCGCCGAGGTGATCGGAACCGACACCGAAGTCGTCGTGGCGCACTCGCTCGGTTCGGTAGTGGCCTACGAGGGCCTGTGCGCCAACCCGGCCTGGCCGGTGCGCGGGCTGGTGACCCTCGGCTCGCCGCTGGGCATCCGCAATGTGATCTTCGACCGGCTGATCCCGGCCCCGTCGCGAGTCGGCGACGCCTGGCGGGCGACGTGGCCGGGCGGTGTGCGGTCCTGGACCAACGTGGCCGACCGGCTCGACTTCGTCGCCCTGGTCAAGCGGCTCGCCCCACGCTTCGGCGGCATCACCGACGTCGAGATCAACAACGGCTGGAAGTTCCATGACGTCACCCGGTACCTGACCGCCAAGGAGACCGGCGCCGGCATCATGGCGGGTCTGGGTCGGTGAGGCGCTGGTTCATCGGCTCCGCCGCGACCCACTACCGGGTCGAGTCCGGGTTCGAGGACCGGCCGGAGCTCGCCGGCGAAGCGACCCGGATGGCGGCGCTGTTCGCCTCGCTCGGGTATGAGGAGGTGCCCGGGTTCGGCCCGGGCCTCGGCGCCGATGCCTTCCTGGCTCGGTTTCGGGGGTTCCTGACCGGCGCCGAGCGGGCCGCCGAGGACGTAGTGGTCGTCTACCATACGGGCCACGGCACGCTCGCCGACGGGGAGCTGCTGTTGCCGATGGCCGACACCACGGCCGACGTCGCGTTCACTGCGCTGCGGGCGGCGGACCTGACCGGCCGCGTGCTGTCGGGGGCGGCGGTCCAGCGCCTCCTGATCATCCTTGATGCGTGCTACGCCGCGGCGGCCGGCGCGGCGCTGCTCGGCGGCGGCATCGACTTCGTCAACCGGCTCAAGGGGCTGGCCACGGCGCCGCAGGTCGCGGTGGTGGTGGCCGCGCGGCCGTACGAGCGGGCCGGGGCGAGCGAGTTCAGCCGGGCGTTCGCCGAGGCCGTCGGGCACCGGGCCAGCGGCGGGCACGAGCCGGAGTTTCTCGCCCTGGACGGCATCGTCGGCATCGTCAACGCCGCCACCCCGCAGTACCAGCACGCCCGCCTCTTCCTGACCGGCGAGGGCGTGACCGAGTTCCTGCCCAACCCGCGGCTGGACCGGTGGCTGCGTGATCTGGACCTGCGGACCCAGGCGCTGCGCCGGCTGCGCGCGGACCGCCGGGCAGACGAGCGGGACCACGCCCTGCCGCGGGCTCGCGGCCTGGACAGCGCGGAGCCGGCGGAGGACCGCTGGCTGTTCACCGGCCGGCACGCCGCCCTGGCCGAGGCGTGCGGATGGCTGCGGAGCCGGGAGCCGTCCGCGCTGATCGTCACCGGTGACCCAGGCTCGGGAAAGTCCGCGCTGCTGGCCCGCCTGTTCGTGCTCGCCGACGCCCGCCTGCGCGGTCGGGTGCCCGGCCTGCACACGCTGCCCGAGTCCACCCTGCCGCCAGCCGGCGGCATCGACCGGTTCATCCACGCCCGCGGCCGCACCCCCGACGAGGTGATGGCCGCCCTCTGCGAGGCGTGCGACGTGCCGGCGACCACGAGCCCGGGCGCACTGCTGGCCGCGGTCCGCGCCGCGGGCCGCCCGCGCACGGTGATCATCGACGCGGTCGATGAGGCGGCCGGCGGGCAGGACCACGACGGCCAGGGATTCTTCCCGCTCGTGGACACGGTCCTGGCGCCGCTGATCGCCGCGGCGGCGCGGACCCCGCTGCGCCTGCTGCTGGGCACCCGCCGGCACCTGCTCCCGGCGTTCGGCCGGGCGGCGCTGGTCCTGGACCTGGACCTGGAGCAGTACGCCGACCGGCCCAGCATCAGCCACTACGCGCGAGCCTGCCTGGTCGAGCTCGCCGACGACTCGCCGTACCGGCACCAGCCCACCGCCCTGCTCGACACCGTCGCCGATGCCATCGCCGGCGCGGCGGGCCGATCGTTCCTCGTCGCACTCATCACCGCCCGCAGCCTCGCCCTGCGCCGGGAGTTCGCCGACCCGCACGACCCGGCCTGGCGAGCCGCGCTGCCCACTGCCGCCGACGCCGCCATGCGCAACGACCTCGACCAGCGCCTCGGCGCCGACGCCGGGCGCGCCCGCGACCTGCTGCTGCCGCTGGCCTACTCGCGCGGCAGCGGCCTGCCCTGGGAAGACCTCTGGCCCGCCCTGGCCTCCGCCCTGTCCGGGCGCCGCTACACCGACGCCGACATCGACTGGCTCATCGACACTGCCGGCTACTACATCACCGAGGCCACCACCGAAGGCGGCCGCCGCTCCACCTACCGGCTGTACCACGAGGCCCTCGCCGAGCACCTCCGTGCGGACCGTGCCGACCCGGCCGACGACGCCAGCCGCATCACGGGCCTGTTGGCCGCCCACTGCCCCCGCCGCGCCGACGGGCATCCCGACTGGTCCCGCGCGCACCCGTACACCCGTACCCACCTGGCCACCCACGCGATCGGCACCCTGGCCCTGGACGCCCTGCTCACCGACCCGCGCTTCCTGCTCAGCGCCGACCCGGGCCCGCTGCTGCTCGCGCTGCCGGCCGCGACCGGGCCGGACTCGCGGGCCGCCGCCGACGCCTACCGCCGGGCCGTGCCCCGCTTACGCAACGCCGATGCGCCCCTGCGGCCCGCGTATCTCCAGCTCGCCGCCCGCTGCGCACGGGCACCGCGTCTTGCCGACGCCATCGCCGCCGGCGACCTCCCCCTCGCCTGGAGCACTGACTGGGCGTCCTGGCGCCTGCGGATCCCGCATCACATCGCGACCGGCCACACCGCGAGTGTCAACGCGGTCGCGGTGGCGCAGCTGGAGGGGCGCACCGTGATCGTCTCGGCCGGCAGCGACCGTGTGGTGCGCATCTGGGATGCCGCCTCCGGCGCCCCGATCGGCAAGCCGCTGCGGGGCCACGCCGACACCGTGACGTCGGTGGCGGTGGGGCGGCTCGACGGCCGTACCATCATCGTCTCCGGCGGCGCCGACCGCACTGTGCGCATCTGGGACGCTGGTGCGGGCGCCCCGATCGGCGCCCCGCTCACCGGCCACACCAAGTCCGTATCGTCGGTGGCGGTGGGGCGGCTCGACGGCCGTACCATCATCGTCTCCGGCGGCGCCGACCACACCGTGCGGATCTGGGACGCCGCCACCGGCGCCCCGATCGGTGGCCCGCTCACCGGCCACGCCGGCCCGGTGTGGTCGGTGGTGCTCGGCCGGATCGGCGGACGCGCCGTCATCGTCTCCGGTGCCGAGGACGCCCGGGTGCGGGTCTGGGACGCGAGCACGGGAACCCCGATCGGCAACCCGCTCGCCGGCCACTCCAAGGGCGTGAACGCGGTGGCCCTCGGCCAGGCCGGCGGGCGCGCCATCATCGTCGCCGGCAGCGACGACGACACGGTCCGGCGGTGGGACGCGACGACCGGGGCGCCGATCGGTGGGCCGCTCACCGGCCACATCAACGAGGTGCTCGCGGTGGCGGTCGGGCAGCTCGACGGGCACAGCGTCATCGTCTCCGGCAGCGACGATGCCACGGTACGAGTCTGGGACGCGGTCACCGGAGTCCAGATCGGTGACCCGTTCACCGGCCATACCACCCGGGTGTGGTCCGTGGCGATGGGGCAGGTGGACGGGCGGGCGGTGCTCATGTCGGGCAGCGCCGACCGCACGGTCCGGATCTGGGACGCCACCACCAGCGCCCCGGTCGGCGACCCGTTCACCGGCCACACCGCGTCCGTGAATGCGGTGGCCATAGCCCAGGAACGCGGGCGCGCGGTCGTCATCTCCGGCAGTGACGATGCCACGGTCCGGATCTGGGATGCCCTCGTCGGCACCGCGGTCCGATCCCCACTCGCCGGCCACACCAGCTGGGTCCAGGCAGTGGCGGTCGGGCAGGTCGGCGACCGCACTGTCCTGGTCTCGGGCGGCGCCGACCACACCGTGCGGATCTGGGACGCCGCCACCGGCGCCTCGCTCGGCGATCCGCTCACCGGCCATACCGAACCCGTTTCGGCGGTCGCGATCGGGCGAGCCGGAGGCCGCACGTTGATCGTCTCCGGCGGCGCCGACCGAACCATACGGCTCTGGGACGCCACCACCCGTGCCCAGGTCGGCGACCCCTTGACGGGCCGGCTCGGCTGGGTGCGGTCGGTGGCGCTCGGGCAGATCGACGGCCGGGACATCATCGTCTCCGGGGGCGACGACAACAA
This sequence comes from Dactylosporangium sp. CA-233914, assembly GCF_050942935.1. Lineage (NCBI taxonomy): Bacteria > Bacillati > Actinomycetota > Actinomycetes > Micromonosporales > Micromonosporaceae > Dactylosporangium > Dactylosporangium sp. CA-233914. The sequence goes on from NZ_CP192030.1 coordinate 5,125,302, forward strand.
CGTATGGCTCTGGGACGCCGACACCGGCATCGGAACCGTGATCGGGGGCCACGCCGGATCGGTGCTGGCGGTCGCCATCGGCCGGATCGACCACCGCACAGTGGTCGTCGCGGGCGGTGCCGACCGCACGATTCGGCTCTGGGACGTCCGCACCCGTACCGCAATCGCCGGCCAACTCACGGGCCACACCGGATCGGTGCGATCGATCGCCATCGCCCACGTCGACGGCCGCACCGTCATCGTCTCCGGCAGCGATGACAAGACGACGCGGCGGTGGGACGCCACCACCCGCACCGCGATCGGCGATCCCCTCACCGGCCACACCGGGGCCGTGCTCTCGGTCGCCGTCGGCCGTGCGGACGGCCGCACGATCGTGGCATCCGGCGGCATCGACCGCACCGTGCGCGTCTGGGACCACGCCACCGGCGCGCCGCTGGGCAATCCGTTCACCGGCCACACCGAGCAGGTGTGGTCGCTGACCGCCGGACAGGTCGACGGCCGCACCTTCGTCGCGTCCGCCAGCTACGACCGCACCGTGCGGCTGTGGGATGCCGCGACGGGGACCCCGATCGGTGACCCGCTGACCAAGCATGCGGGCGCGGTGCACGAGGTCGCGGCGGGGCAGATCGAAGGCCGCCCGGTCATCGCCTCCTGCACCACGCTCGGCATGATCCAGATCTGGGACGCGGCCACGCGGACCCAGGTCGGTTCCTGGGCCACCGGCCACGCCGGGCAGGTGCGCGCGGTGGCGGTAGGGCGGCTCGGCTCCCGGACCATCGTCGTCTCCGGCGGCGACGACCGGACCGTGCGGCTCTGGAATGCGGCCACCGGCACTCCCATCGGGAAACCGCTGGCCGGCCGCCTCGACCAGGTGCGCACCGTGGCGATCGGACCGCTCGGCGACCGGACGATCGTCGCGTCCGGCGGCGACGACGCCACCGTCCGGCTCTGGGACGCGGCCACTGGCGCCCCGCTGCGCCGACTCCTCGTCCGCCACCATGGAACCGTGTGGTCGGTAGCCGTCGGCGACGTCGGCGGCCACACCGTCGTCGTCTCCGGCGGCGACAACGAGACGGTCCGAATATGGGATGCGGCCACCGGGGACCCGGTCGGCGAGCCGTTCAACGGCCACATCAAGCCCGTCCGGGCCGTCGCGGTGGGCCGGCTCGACGGCCGAACCGTCATCGTGTCGGGCGGCGACGACCACATGCTGCACATACGGCAGGCGACGGTAGACGCCGCAGAGCGCCCGGACGATCCGCTCACATTGTCGATCTCGGATGTGATGTCGATAGATGTGTCCAGCGAGATCCGGGCGGTCGCGCTCTGCGGTGGTTCGCAGATCGCGGTGGCCACCGATGCGGGCATCGTCAGTCTGCGGGTACCGATCCGCTGACCGGCCAGAGGCCCGCTACCTCGGCGGGCACCGGTTTGCCAGTGATTCTCCGATTCGCCGGTATTTGCCCACCTGTGGGGGTGATAGTTGCGATGGGCAGCTCGCCAGTCCGAGTGAGCTCGACGGAAATGGGCATGGACATGGCAGCTCACGGTGCACCGCCTTCGGCGCGGCGACGTTCGTTCGAAGACCTCAGCATCAACCTGAAGATTGTCATCGCCGTCTTCACCGCGGTGGCGGTCTCCGTGGTGGTCGGGGTCGTCGGTGTGCTGAAGCTGCGGGACAGCAGTCAGTCCGCGGAGCTCATCTCCAGCAGCAACGTGGCCAGCATCAAGGCCCTTGGACAGATCAAGTCGGCGGTCTACCAGGCTCGCCAGGCGGCCGCGAACCAGGCGATCTCGAGGAACGACGCGGACGTCACCAAGTTCTCCGACCTGTTCGCCACGCAGGCGCAAGCGTTCGACCAGGCGATGACGGCGTATCGGGCCAGTCTTCCGGCCGGCGACCGGAACACGACCAACACGCTGCAGAGCGACTGGGAACAGTACGCGACCATCGTGCGGAACGAGATGCTGCCCGCCGGTTCCCGCAACGACTACGCGGGCTGGGCCAAGATCCGCGACGAGAAGACCACACCCATCCTGACGAGGATCGACGGCGAGCTGGCGGAGCTGGACGCCGCGGAGACCGCCGACGGTGCGAAGAACGCCGCGGCGGCCGCCGCCGGGTACAAGAACGGCCGGCTCGTGATGGTCATCGTCATGGTCGTCGGTGCGGTGCTGGCACTGTTTCTCGGTATCCTCGTCGCCCGCCGGATCGTCCGGTCCCTGAACAGGGTCAAGGCCGTCTGCGAGGCGCTGGTCGCCAACAACCTCACCGTGGTCAGTGGCGTGACCTCCCGCGACGAGACGGGCCAGATGGCGCGTGCGCTGGACACCGCGATCGAAAACCTCCGCCAGACGGTCCGCACGATCGACGGCTCAGCCTCCTCGCTGGCCACTGCCGCGGAGGAGATGAGCAGCACCGCGGTGCAGATCGCCAACTCCGCGGAGACGGCCTCGAGCCAGGCGCAGACGGTCTCGGCCGCCGCCGAGCAGGTCTCCCGCAGCGTCGACACGGTGTCGGCCGGCAGTGAGGAGATGGGTGCCTCGATCCGCGAGATCTCGCAGAACGCGGCGGAGGCCGCCCGGGTCGCTGTCGAGGCCGTCAGCATCACGACCGAGACCTCCGAGACGATGAACAAACTCGGTGAGTCGAGCGCCGAGATCGGCAACGTGGTCAAGGTGATCACGGCCATCGCCGAGCAGACGAACCTGCTCGCGCTCAACGCCACCATCGAGGCGGCTCGGGCCGGCGACGCCGGCAAAGGGTTCGCCGTCGTCGCCTCCGAGGTCAAGGACCTTGCCCAGGAGACCGCCCGGGCGACGGAGGACATCTCTCGCCGGATCGAGGCCATCCAGGGCGACACGACCGGCGCGGTGGCCGCGATCGAGCGGATCTCCCAGGTGATCGGCCGGATCAGCGACTACCAGACGACCATCGCCTCCGCGGTCGAGGAGCAGACCGCGACCACGGGGGAGATGAGCCGCAGCGTCAGCGAGGCGGCCAGCGGTACCAATGAGATCGCCCGGAGCATCACCGCCGTGGCCCAGGGCGCGATCGACACCAGTCAGGGTGTCGCGGACACGCGGCGGGCCACCGGCGAGCTCGCCCGCATGTCCAGCGAACTCAACACGCTGGTGGCCGGCTTCCGGTACTGAACCGGATGACGTTGGCATGATCAATTAAGTGACTGGCACGCGATGGCTGTGCAGTGGGTGTTCCAGTTGTGAGTACTCCTTGGGTGTGACAGGGGTCGACGTGGAGCAATGTTGCGGCTACGTTAGGTGCCTCAAGATGCCTGTGCGTGATGTTCGTGCAGGGATGGTGCTTGTTGGGCAGCGTCAGGAACATCCAGTGTTCGCGCAGCACGTGCGGTGCCGGCTGGGCGGGGTGAGCTCCGGAGGTGAGCGACGTGGATGAGCTGCCCATCGGCCGGCGCGTGGCGTACTGGCGGAACCGGCGGAAGATGTCACAGCAGGTCTTCGCCGATCGGCTCGGTAAATCGAAGAGCTGGGTCGACAAGGTGGAGCGCGGGGTGCGCCGGCTCGACAAGTTCTCCGTCGTGCACGAGATCGCCGATGTGCTGCAGCTCGACGTGCAGATCCTGCTCGGCAAGGACTCGGAGCGCCGTCCCGAGAACCCCAACGGCGTCGACCAGGTCGAGGTCGAGGAGATCCGCGCGGCTCTGGAGCGCTACGACCAGGTCAGCGCCTTCTTCTACGCCCCGCCGGAGCCGCTGCCACTGAGCGAGATGCGCAAGGCGGTCACCCACGCCTGGCTGTCCTTCCAGCACGCGAAGTACGGCGCGCTCGCCCGGACCCTGCCCCGCCTGCTGCGGGAGGCGCAGGCCGCCGACACCGCCTACAGCGACGGCCCGAACGCGAGGGAGGCCGCCCACCTGCTCGGGCAGGTCTACCAGATCTCCGCGGCGGTGCTGCGCAAGCTCGGCGACCACGAGCTGTCCTGGATCGCCGCGGACCGTTCGGTCACAGTGTCGCGGCGGGCCGGCGACCAGCTGCTGGCCGGTGTGGCCACCACGCGGGTCTCGATGGCGCTGTTGTCGCTCGGGCGGGCGCGGCCCGCGCTGGAGATCAACCTCAATGTCGCCAACCGGCTCGCACCCGGTGCCAACGGCAACGACTGCTCGCCCGAGCGCCTGTCGGTCTACGGCCTCCTGCTGCTGCAGGCCGCCCTTACCGCGGCGCGGATCGGTGACAGCAGCACCGTCCATGACCTGCTGGGCAGCGCGCAGGAGGCGGCGCTGGCCTTGGGCGGCGACCACAACCACTACCGGACCAGCTTTGGGCCGACGAACGTGCAGCTGTACCGTGCCGCCGCGGCCTTCGAGCTCGGCGAGGCCCGAATGGCGGTGGAGGTACATGAACGGCTGGATCTCGAAGGGTTCAACGCACTGCTGCCGGAGCGCCGGGCGCAGCACTTCCTCAACCAGGCCCGCGCCCGGGTGCTGATCGGCGACATCGACGTGGCCAGCGAGATGCTGCTGGAGGGCGACCGGCACGCCCCGTCCGAGATCCGCTGCCGGCCGCTGGCCCACGAGGTACTCAGCGACGTGCTGCGCCGCATCAGAGGCACGCCGTCAGCCTCCGTCGCCGAACTCGCCACGCACCTGAGCGTCGGCGTGTAGGCGCCGGCTCCGGCTGCTGACCTCGCCGGACACGCTGAAGGCGGTTCAGGGGATTGCCTGAACCGCCTTCAGCGTGTCCGGGAATGAAACGTCGGCGCGCAGGGGTAATCGCACGTCCCCGGGGGCCTGACGGGCTGGTGACCGGGTGCCGGTAAGGGCGAGAAGCAGCCCCGACAAACGTCGGGACGTGTCGGCACTACCAGACGATGCGGGTCCGGCAATCGATACCAGAAGATGGTTGAAACTCCGCAAGTGTGGTATCAGTTCGAACCTGGTGAATGGGAGTTGGTGCGCACTGCCAACCGCAGGAGGAGTCATGGGAACAACGTGCAGTCGGCGCGGTCTGCTCTCCTTGGGCCTGGGCTTCGGCGCGGGCACACTGCTGGCCGCGTGCGGCGGGGAATCCCCCAAGGCCGCCGGCAACCCCCGCATCGTGGCCCGATGCTGGGGTGGCGTCTGGGAAACCGCCCTGCGGAAGGTCGCTCCCGGGTTCACCGCCGCCACCGGCGTGGAGGTGCTCAACGACCCCGGCAGCGACACCGTGCCCCTGCTGCGGCAGAAGCCCGGGCAGTACGACCTCGCGTGGCTGATCGGCAGCGAGGCGGCCCGCGGCCTGAATAGCGGCGTGCTCGAACCCATCGACACGTCCCGCATCGAGAAGTGGGGCTCGATCGTCAAGCGGCTTGCCGAAGGGCAGACCAAGGACGGCAAGGTCAGCGCCGTCCCGATCAGCTACACCGCGTCCGGAATCCTCTACAAGACGGACAAGGTCCCGTTCAAGATCACCTCCTGGAAGGACCTCTGGCGCTCCGAGCTCAAGGGTCAGGTCGCGCTGCAGAACGCGCCGTCCATCGGCGGCCTTTTCCTCGTCTTCATCGGAGCCCGGCTGTTCGGCAACGGCCCGACCGACTACGAGGCCGGCTGGGCGGCCCTGGAGCGGCTCAAAGACAGCGTCCAGTTCCTCTTCACCACCAGCACCGACGGCGTCAGCAAGCTGGCCGCCGGCAGCGTCGCGGCGATCGTCACCATCGCCGACCAGGGCATCGCGCTGAAAGGCCGGGGCGTCGAGACCGTGGTGCCGGCGGAAGGTTCGACCTGGAGCGTGCAGAACCTCACGATCCCCGCCGCCGCCAAGCACAAGGACCAGGCGTACGACTTCATCAACTACATGCTCAAGGACGAGACCCAGGTCCAATGGGCGAGGGAGGGCAAGGCGGCACCGGGCTCCACGACCGTGACGCTGCCCGCGGACGTCGCGACCAACCTGGTCGAGACCCCGCAGATCGCCGACCGCCTGTGGCCGATCGACTGGTACGAGTTCGGCGACAACATCACCGAGTGGACGACCCGCTGGCAGAGGATCTTCGGCAGGTGACGGTCACTCCGCCGACCCGTCGGGCCGCCGAGCCGGCGGACAGCGGCGCCCGCAACGCGCAGGGCGGCTGGCTGCTCGCCGCCCCGCTGCTGCTGTTCACCGCGTTCATGTTCCTCTACCCGGCGATCACCGTGCTGCGTACCAGCCTGGCCAAGAGCAACGACGTGGACTCGGGTGGCTTCACGTTCAGCCACTACATCTCCTTCTTCTCCGACGAGTTGTACGTCAAGGCGCTGACCAACACGTTGCTCATCGCGGTGCTGACCACGGTCATCACCGGCGCGATCGGTCTGGTCTACGCGTACCAGCTCACCGTGCGGCCAGGGCTGCGCCGGCTCCAGCTCGCGCTGCTGCTCACGCCGCTGCTCGTCAACGGCGTGGTACGGATCTTCGGTCTGCAACTCGGGCTGATCTCGGTGGACCACCTGCTGCTGCGAGCCGACCTGATCGACTCGCCGCTCGGCCTCGACTACTCGTTCGCCGGCATCGTCATCGCCCTGGTCATGTTCCAGTTCCCGTTCATGGCGATGGCCGTGTACGCGAGCCTGTCCAGGCTGGACACCTCACAGCTGGAGGCGGCGCGGACGCTCGGCGCGGGCAGGTTGTCGGTGCTGGTTCGGGTGCTCCTCCCGATCGCCGTGCCGGGTCTGGTCGCCGGCGGGGTACTGACCTTCGCGGCGGCGGCGGGCACGTTCGTCGTGCCGGCGATGATGGGCGGCGGCCGGGTGAACACCGTGCCCCAGATGATCTACACGTCGGTGAGCCAGTCCCAGCTCTGGGCGACCGCCTCCGCGTTCGCCGTGGTCCTGGTCGTCGTCCTGGTCATCCCCATCATGCTCGGCACGCACTTCGGCAGCCGTGACACGTCGGGGCCCCGCTGATGGCCACCACTGCGGAAACCCCGCAGCGACGTGCCGCCCGCGAAGAGCGGCAGAAGGTCTCGGTGTTCACCCTGGTGATCACCGTGCTGCTGCTCCTGCCCCTGGTGGTCGTGGCCTTCGCGGCGCTGAACCCGGACCCGTACCTGCTGTTCCCGCCGGAGGGATTCTCGCTGCGCTGGTTCAGCGAGGCGTTCGCGTATCCGAGCTTCCGGACCTCGCTCGCGCTCAGCCTCCAGATCGCGCTCATCGTGGTGGTGGTGGGCCTGCTCATCACGGTTCCCGCGGCGGTCGCGCTCACTCGGGGGAGCGGGCGAGTTCAGCGGACCGTCCAGCTGGCCATGGCCATGCCGCTCGTCACGCCGGACATCCTGCTGGCGCTCGGCCTGCTCATCATGCTCAGCCAGTTGTCGCTGTCGAACAGCCTGGTCGGGCTCGTGCTGGGGCACGTGCTGGTCGGCCTGCCGATCGCACTCCAGGTGCTGGTCGCGGGCCTTGCCGCGGTCGATTCGAACCTCGAGGCCGCAGCGGCCACGCTCGGCGCCTCCCGGATGCGGGCGTTCCTCACCGTCACGCTGCCCAGCATGCTGCCCGCGATCGGCAGCGCGGCGGTCTTTCTCTTCATCTTCTCGTTCGACAATGTGTCGATCTCGCTGTTCCTGTCTTCGCCGGGTCAGACGACGCTGCCGATCACCCTCTTCCAGTACCTGGAGAACAACGCCGATCCGACCGTGGCCGCCATTTCCACGATCCTCGTCGTCGTGGGCATCGCCGCCGCCCTGGTCCTCGGGCGGCTGGGCGGTCTCGGTCACCTCGCGGGCGGCGCCGAACGGAGACGCCAATGACCGGAGCCGACTACCTGACCATCTCGGGTATCAGCAAGCAGTACCCCACCGGCGGCGGCGTGACCGGCGTCGACCTGGCGCTGCCGCGTGGCGAGATGCTCGTACTGCTCGGGCCCAGCGGATGCGGCAAGACGACCCTGCTGCGCGTGCTGGCCGGCCTGCTCCAGCCGGACGCCGGGAGCGTCCGGCTGGACGGCCGCGACCTCACAGCCGTGCCGACCCACAGACGCAACATTCCCATGGTGTTCCAGACCTGGGCATTGTTCCCGACCATGTCGGTGCGGGACAACGTCGGGTTCGGGCTGCGCATGCGGCGAGTGCCGCGCGTGGAGCGCCAGCAGCGGGTCGACGACGCCCTCGCGCTGGTCGGGCTCGCCGACTTCGCCGGCCGCAAGCCCAAGCAGCTTTCCGGCGGTCAGCAGCAGCGGGTCGCGCTGGCCCGGGCGCTCGTCACCAGACCCACCGTCATGCTGCTGGACGAGCCGCTGAGCAGCCTGGACCATCGTATCCGTGTCCAGTTGCGCGGGCAGCTCAAGCGGCTGCAGCGGGAACTCGGCCTTACCGGTGTGTACGTCACGCACGACCACACCGAGGCGCTCGCGCTCGGCGACCGGATCGCGGTGATGGACTCCGGACGGGTGGTCGAGACCGGCACCCCGATCGACGTGTTCAACCGGCCCCGTCACCGGTACACGGCCGAGTTCCTGGGGTTGGCCAACGTCATCCCGGTAGCACCGGACGGACACCACCTGCGCACCGGGTTCGGCGACGTGATCGAGATGGACACCCGGTCCGACACCGGGGTGCCGGTGGTCGCGGTCGCGATACGGCCGGACGCGATCCGGATGGTGGAAACCGGCCCGGGGGCGGGCATCGACGACGGCGTCCACCGTGGCGTCGTCCGCGCCGTTGAGTACCAGCCCGGCGGCGTCCTGCACGACGTGCGACTTCCGGACGGTACGACCGTCCAGGTGGTTGTCGCGCCCGGCGAGGGGGTTGCCGTCGGTACGCCGGTCGACCTCGCCTTCGAGTGGAAGAAGGCCGCCCCACTGATCGACTGATCGACGCCATCGCGTCCTTTGTGGAGGATGACGTACGACATCCAGCAGCCGCCGCGGCGCGCACCACTGGTGATACCCAGCTTGCCGCGAGCCTGGGCGTGTGAAGATACCCTCGTGATGCTCACACGCGATACCGCGCCGCCCGTGGCATCGGCCGCCGGGCCTGCCGGCCAGTGGCCGGATCAGGTGGCGGCGTGGGCCGGGCGGGTTGTGACCGTCGCGGGTCTGTGGGTGGTGGTCAGCCTGCCCCTGCGACACTCCGCGTGGGTGTGGCGGGTCGACGACGCCTTCAGTCTGCTCAATCTGCCGGTCGCGCCGAACGTGTTCATCGCGGCCGCGCTGCTGTTGCTGGGCAGCGCGCTGCGCCGCCGTCTACGGGTCGCGCTGATCCTGCTGGTGGCGTACCAGGCGCTGGTCACGCTGCTCGACGCGGTGGCCATCGCCTTCCTGTCGGTCGACTGGGACGGCCTGACGGCATCGGATCGCCCGCACAAGTGGGAGGTCGTGCTGATCGCGGCGTCGTTCCCGATCGGCGTGGTCCTGGTCGTGCTGCTGTGGCGCGCCCGCGGTCGTTTCCCGGCCCGGCTGGCACCCGGCAGCCGCCGAACCGCGCTGGCCGTCCTCGCCGCCGGGCTGGCGTTGTCCTGGCTGCTCGCACTCGGGTTGACCGAGCTGTTCCCGCATACGCTGCGCGGCCTCGGCGAGTCGCTGGTCTGGGCCACCCGATCGGCGTTCGGGCTGACCGCGCCCGAGGACAAGGCCGGCCTGCACGGTCATCGCGGGCACCATTGGATCGCGGTGCTGTCCGGCACGGCCTCGGCGGCCGCCCTGTTCGCGGCGGTTGGAGTGTTCCTGCGCTCGGCGCGGGCCAAGCAGTTTCTCGGCGCCGGCGACGAACTGCGAATCCGGCGGCTGCTGCTGGAGCACGGCGAGTGGGACTCGCTGGGGTACTTCGGCACCCGGCGCGACAAGTCCGTCGTCTTCTCGCCCGACGGGCGGGCCGCGATCACCTACCGCGTCGTCGCCTCCGTCAGCCTGGCCAGCGCCGACCCGATCGGTCACGTCGCCTCCTGGCCGGCCGCGATCGAGGCGTGGCTGGCCGAGGCGCGCAGGTACGCCTGGTTCCCAGCCGTGCTCTCGGCCAGCGAGGCCGGTGCCGGGGCCTACGTCGCGGCCGGGTTGAAGGCGCTCAGCCTCGGCGACGAGGCGATCCTCACCGTCGCCGACTTCAGCCTGGACGGCCGGACAATGCGGCCGGTCCGGCAGGCGGTCACCCGGGTCCGCCGCGCGGGCTACACGGTCGCGGTCCAGCGGCACGGCTCCCTCGACGCCGGCACGCTCGCCGACATCGTCCGCGTGGCCGAGGCGTGGCGCGGCGACGCGCCCGAGCGCGGCTTCTCCATGGCCCTCGGGCGGCTCGGCGACCCCGCCGACGAGCGGTGCGTCATGGTGATCGCCCGGGACGCCGGCGGCCGCGTCCGCGGGCTGTTGTCGTTCGTACCGTGGGGTGCGTACGGCCTCTCGCTCGATCTCATGCGGGCCGACCGCACGGCCGAGAACGGCATCAACGAATTCATGATCGCCGGCCTGATCGAGGTATGCCGTGAACTGCGCGTGCGGCAGATCTCACTGAACTTCGCCATGTTCCGGGCGGTGTTCAGCTCGGCCGACCGCGTCGGCGCCGGCCCGGTCGTCCGCCTCACCGACACCGCTCTCTCGGTGGCGTCACGGTTCTGGCAGCTCGAGTCGCTCTATCGGGCCAACGCCAAGTACCTGCCCGCCTGGCTGCCGCGGTTCCTGTGCTACGACTCCTCCCTGACGCTGACCCGGGCCGCCCTCGCCGCCGGGATGGCCGAGGGATTCCTGCCGGCCTTCAACCCCGCTGTGCGCGTCCAGGATCACGAGCAGATCCCGCTGGAGACCGGCGGGACCGTCGCGTTCCCGGTCGCCGTACGCCAGCAGGAGCAGGAGCTGCTGTCTTCCGCCCGGCCGCAGCGCCGCGTCGCCGAGCAGCAGCGTGCCCGCCTGGCCAAGGCCGAACGACTCGCCCGTGCCGGCCACCAGCCCTACCCCGTGACCGTTCCCCGGACCGCGACGCTGGCCGACGTCCGGCAGGCGCACGCCGGCCTCGGCCCCGACCACCGCACCGGCGTCCGCGTCGCGGTGACCGGCCGGGTGCGGGCGCTGCGCGACCTTGGCGGGGTCACGTTCGGCGTGCTGCAGGACGGAACCGGCGCGATCCTGCAGGCCATGCTCACCGCCGACACGACCCCGGCCGAGGCCAGGCGGTGGTGGAAGACCACGGTCGACCTGGGCGACCACGTCAGCGTCACCGGCGAGGTGGTCACCTCCCGGCGGGGCGAGCTGTCGATCCTGGTCGGGGCGTGGACGATGGCCGCCAAGTGCCTGCGGCCGCTGCCCGACCAGCACGCCGGATTCACCGACCCCGAGGCCCGCGTCAGCCAGCGCCACCTCGACCTCCTCGTCAACACCGACGCGATGCTGGTCCTGCGCAGGCGCAGCACCGCGGTCAAGGCCCTGCGCGACGGCTTCGCGGCCCGCGGATTCACCGAGGTCGAGACCCCCATGCTGCAACCGGTTCACGGCGGCGCGACCGCCCGGCCGTTCCGCACCCACATCAACGCCTACGACATGGACCTCTATCTGCGCATCGCCCCCGAACTGCACCTCAAGCGCCTCTGCGTGGCCGGCATGGAGAAGGTGTTCGAGCTCAACCGGAACTTCCGTAACGAGGGCGCCGATGCCACCCACAATCCGGAGTTCACTTCCGTCGAGGCCTACCAGGCCTACGCCGACTACCACACCATGCGCGAACTCACCAGGAGCCTGATCCTCGAGGTCGCCACCGCGGTCCACGGCACCCCCTGCGCCCTGCGCCCGGATGACACCGGCACCACGCATCTGGTCGACCTGACGGACCCCTGGCCGGTCGTGACCGTCCACGCCGCGGTCAGCCGGGCCTGCGGCACCGACCTGACGCCCGACACCCCGGCCCGGGACCTGCGGACCATCTGCACCGGCCACGGCATCCACGCGCCGGCCGACGCCACCGCCGGCGAGCTCGTCCTGGAGCTCTACGAGGCGCTCGTCGAGAAGCAGACCACGTACCCCACCTTCTACCTCGACTTCCCGACCGAGACCTCACCGCTGACCCGCGCGCACCGCGACGACCCCCGCGTCGCCGAACGATGGGACCTCGTCGCCTACGGCATGGAACTGGCCACCGCCTACTCCGAGCTCATCGACCCCACCGAGCAACGCGCCCGCCTCACCGCCCAATCGCTGAAGGCCGCCGCCGGCGACCCTGAGGCCATGCAGCTCGACGAGGCATTCCTCACCGCCCTCGAGTACGCCATGCCACCGACCGGCGGCCTCGGCATCGGCGTCGACCGGCTCGTCATGCTGCTTACCGGCACCACCATCCGCGCCACCCTGGCCTTCCCGTTCCACCGTCCGACCCCCGCCCCACCTCCGCAGCACTTCCTGACGCCCCGCCGGACGGACGACCACGTGCGGCGGCAAAAACCGGCCGGTCAGTGACCTTATGCAGTGTCCAGGGAAGATTCCCCGCGATACCGCATGAGCGCCGGATCGGCTTCCGGCACTGGGGTACCGCGTAGCCTCAATGCCGTGGAGCTCGACAGGCCGGCCCGGTCAGCGGTGGCGGTGCCGCTCGGACTGCTGGTGCTGCAGGCGCTGTGGTGGCCACTGGTGCCGTGGTGGTCCGGCCAGGAGGTGCCGCAGGCGCGGCTGCTGCCGGTCGCGGTGGTCTGCGCGGTCGTGGGCGGTGCGCTGGCGTACCGTCAGCGCGCACCCGAGGCGGTGCTGGCCGCGACGGTCGTCGTCACAGCGCTGGGCTGGTCCGTCGCCGCCGATGCCCCGGCCGGACCGGCGGCGGTCGCGGTCGCGCTCTACTCGCTCAGCGTGCGGCGCACCGCGGGGGTCGCGGTGGTCGGCGCGCTCGCCGTGGCTGTGGCGGCCGGCGTGGTGGCCGCCGCCCGCGGTGGGTCGGTCCGCGACGCGGCCGGTGTGGCCCTGGTCGTCGGGGCCGTCGCGGCCGGGGTGTGGGCGGTCGGGCGGCGCCGCCGCCGCGGCCTGGCCGATCGCCGGGCCGCGGCCGCGGCACGCACCGCGGCGGCGACGCTGCCGGCGTTCGCGGCGGCGGCGGAACGCCGGCGGCTCGCGGCGGACCTGCACGACGTCGTGGCACACCGGCTGACCGGGGTCGTGGTGTCCGTGGCCGCGGCGCGGCGACTGGCCGATCGCAGGCTGCAGGCCGAGGCGCTGGCGCACGCCGAGGTGGCGGGCGGGCAGGCCCTCGCCGAACTCGACGACATCGCGGCGGCGCAGGTGGCCGACCCGACGCTGGAGGACGTCCGGCGGCTGTGTGCCGAGCGTCCCGGCACTGTGCTGCGCTGCACCGTCGCCGACGTGCCGGCACCGGTGGCCGCGCTGGCCCACCGGGTGGTCCGCGAGGCGCTGACCAACGCGGCGCGGTACGCCGCCGGAGCGCGGCTCGAGGTCGAGATCGACGAGGGTGTGGGCGATGTGCGGGTGGTCGTCGATGACGACGGCGGCGCCGCAGCGAGTCGTGACGTGGGCACCGGCCAGGGCCTCACCGGCCTGCGGGCGCTCGTCGAGGCAGCGGGCGGCCGCTTCGACGCCGGGCCGCGCGCCGGCGGCGGGTGGCGGGTCCGGGCGGAGCTGCCGCTGCCCAAGGACGCCGCGGCGGGCGGCTGGCCGGCGCACCGGGGCGGTGCCGCCGCCCGGGACCGCGCCATGGCGGTGCTGGCGTTCGGACTGTCTGCCGGCCTTGTCCTGCTGCCGGGCCCCGACGACATGGACCTGCTCGCCCGGCCCGGCCCGGCCGGCGCGCTGCTGGTGCTGCTGGTGCTGCACGCCTTGCCGCTGGCGGGGCGGCGGCTCGCGCCGGCGGCGGCGCTGGCCGCGGCCTGCGTGGTTTCAGCCGCACTGACCGGATGCACCAGCGCCGGGTGGATCCCGCTCGACCCGGCCGAGGCGTTTCTGTGGACCTGGTGGGTCGAGGTGGCGCTGGTGTACGCGGTCGGCGCGCACCGCGCCGGGCGGGGTTGGCCCGCGCCGCTGGCGGTGGCGGCGCTCGGCGGCGCGGCACTCGCCGCCGGCCACGGCATCACCGGGCCCCGCCCGGCCGCCGCCGCGGTGCTCGCCGCGATTCTGGCGGTGCTTCTCGGGCCGGTGTGGGCGGCCGGACGGCTGGCCCGCGTGCGCCGGCTCCGCCAGGACCGGCGGGCCGAGGAGCGCCGGCGCGATACAGCCGTCGCCGCGGACTCAGCGGCGCACCACGAACGACGGCGGATCGTCTCGGGGCTGCAGGTACGTGTCCGGCGGCATGTGGTGGCGGTGCTCGAGGCTCGGCGGCGCGGCGACCTGGAGGCCGTGCATCGCGAGGCCCGCGACGGCCTGCACGCGCTGCGGCACCTGGTCACCGTCGAGGAGCCGCCGGAGCCGCCGCCCGGCCTGCTCGGCATCCGCGCCGTCGCCGCCGCGCGCCGCTCGACCGTCCGCGTGCTCGGAGAACCACATCATCTTCCGGACTCGGTCGCCCTCACGGCGCAGGAGGCGGTCGCCGCCCTGCTGGCCGACGGGTCGGCCGTGACCATGAGCTACCTGCCCGACGCGCTCGAGGTGACGGTGCGCCGGCCACCGGCCGGTGACCGCGGTCGCCGCAGTGTGCTGATGAGGGCCGCCGGCGCCGACGGGGGCGTCGCGCGGGCCAGGCGGCTGGTCGACGCGGGCGGAGGCGCGGTGTCGGTGGACGGGCAAGGCGGTACGGTGCGAGTGTGGCTGCCGTTGACTCTGCGCTGATCCGGGTGCTGGTCGCCGACGACCAGAGTGTCGTGCGAGCCGGAATCGCCGCCATCCTGGACGCCGAGGCCGACATGACGGTCGTCGGGCAGGCCGCCGACGGCGCCGAAGCGCTTGCCCTCATCGCCGCCACCGCGCCCGACGTGGCCGTGCTCGACGTCCGCATGCCACGCGTCGACGGCCTGGCCGTCGCCGCCGAGGTCAGCGTCCGGCATCCGCGCACCCGCGTCGTCGTGCTCACCACCTTCGGCCTGGACGAGTACGTCTTCGCCGCTCTGCGCGCCGGCGCCGCCGGTTTCATGCTCAAGGATGCCGAGCCGGAGCGGGTCGTCGACGCGGTCCGGGTCGTCGCCGCCGGCGAAGCGCTGCTCGACCCGGGTATCACCAGCCGGCTCATCCAGCACTTCGCGACCGGACCGGGCCCGGGCGCCGCGCAGCGGCTGGAGCAACTCACGCCTCGCGAGACGCAGGTCCTCACACGCGTGGCGCGGGGGCTGTCCAACGCGGAGATCGCCGCCGACCTCGGCATCAGCCCCGCCACCGTGAAGGACCACGTCGCCGTGGTCCTGGGCAAGCTCGCCGTCCGCGACCGGGTCCAGGCGACCATCGCCGCATACGAGACCGGCCTGGTCCGCCCAGGGGTGGCCTGAGGGCGGCCCTGGGGAGCCCGACCCCCGCCGTGCGGCGGGGTCCCGGCCGGTGAGGACCGTGCTGATTGAGGACGCTCGGCGGCCGGCCGGCCCACAAACTGGATAGCATGCCGATCTTCGCCCGCCGGATCGCCGGCGTCCTGCTCGCCCTTCTCGTCATCGCGCTGCCACCGGTCGCCGCGCTGGCCGTCGTGTTCGCCACCGCGGCGGTCACCGACTCGTTGCCGCTGTTTCTCGGAGCGGGCGCGCTCGCGCTCGCCGGGTCCGCCTACGGGCTGTCGCGCGCCGCCACCAGGTTCCTGCTTCCCGCGCGGTCCCGGACCTGGGTGGCTGCGCTTGCCGCCGTCGCCTGGCTCGGCCTCGCGGCGGTCATCGTGTTGCCGGCCGGCCCGCACCCGGCGGCGGGCGCCACGCCCGCGGGGGTGCGGTTCTGGTCGCTGCCGACCGGCTCACGCATCGCCTACGTCCACGCCCCCGCGACCGCGACCGTGCATCGCGGGCCGGTGGTGTTTCTGCACGGCGGCCCCGGTACCCCGGGCGAAGGCCTTCCGGCGGTGACGGAGGCCCTGACCGCGGCCGGGTTCGACGTGTACGCCTACGACCAGCTGGGCGCGGGTCGCTCCACCCGGCTGCAGGACGTGACCGGGTACACCGTCGCGCGGCACGTCGCCGACCTCGAGGCGATCCGCGCCCTGCTCGGCGTCGACCGGATGGTCCTCGTCGGCCAGTCCTGGGGCGCCTCGCTCGCCGCGCAGTATCTGGCCCAGCACCCGGCCAACGTGCGCGCGGTCGCGTTCACCGGACCGGGCCCCATCTGGCCGGGCGCCGACCCGGGCGGCGACGCCGGCGATCCGTGGACGCGCATGACCCCGTCGCAACGTGAGCAGCACGATGAGCTGCTCTCGAGCCCCCGCATCATCGTGGAGGCGCTGCTGCAGCAGGTGAACCCCAACGCCGCCCACGCGTTCATGGGCGACGACGAGGCCGACGAACTCCTGCACCGCGTGGGCGTGCTGGGCAAGGACGCCACCGGCTGCCCGGGCAGCCAGCCGGCCCGCGTACACGACAACCACCAAGGCTTCTACAGCAACCAGCTCACCGTCGCCGACTTCGCCCACATCCCCGACCCGCGCCCGGCACTGCGGAAGGTCCACGTGCCCGCCTTGATCCTGCGTGGCGAGTGCGACTTCGTCCCGCCGGAGACGGCCGAGGAGTATCGCCGCACGCTGCCCGGGGCGAAGCTCGTCGCGGTGCCGGGGGCGGGCCACGCCATCGCGGGCAACCAGCCCGAACAGTACCGCGAGTCGCTCGTCGGTTTCCTCGACGCAGTCGAGTGAGGGAGCCGAGCTGAGGGACACGCCGCCGGGCGAAGCGTCAGCACGAACCTGTCACGCTGACCAGGGCCACCCCGCTGGGCTGGTGCCGGAACCGCGCGAAGCACTCGGTCGTGTGGTTGGCGAGGCGGCGGGCCACCAGGGTCGTGGTGGACTGGGCGGCCGTGAAGTCCCAGTTGTACGAGCTCGGCACGTCCCAGATCGTGCCGCCGCCGTGCACGCCCAGGTAGATGTCGACCGGGCTGTCCGTGTCGTTCGTCATGACGTGGATGCTCACGCGCCGGCCGACATCCGTCGTCGAAAGCCGCAACTGCCGCGGCCGCCACGTCGAGCCGGTGCCCAGGTATTCCCAGACCCAGCAGACCTGGACAACCACGTCGGCGAACGTGGTGGACGCGGTGCAGCTGGTCGTGCTCGACGGCGGCTTTCGCGCGGAGACCGACGTCGCCGGCGACGTCCGGGGAGGGCCGGTGGGCGGCGCGGACGGCTTCGGACTGCCGGTCGGCACCGAAGTCGCCGACGGGCCGGTGGTCGCCGACGGCGACGCGCCGGCGGTCGTCCAGGCCGTGACGGAAGCCGGGCTGGCCCCCGTGGGCATCATGTCGCCCGCCGCTCCGGCGGGCTTGCGGTCCGGCACGATGGCCGGCGGGACCGTCACCGTGATCAGGCCGATGGCAACGACGAGACCGAGGGTGCGCCACCGCTGGGCGAGCACGGCGGACGCCGGCCTGCGCTCCCGCGCGGAGGGCGCGGTGTCGCCGGCCCCGACGACCTCGACCGAAGGTGTCTGATCGTTGCTTTCCAACGGTGTGATCCCTGGAGTCGTCGCGGACCCGGCCCGCCACCATGGTGCGTGGTCGGTGCGGCGGATGCAACCGTGTCCCGGCTCACCAAGTCCCCGGAATGGGACGTTACGTGGCGATGCGGGTGACGCCGATACGGGCACGAACGGCCGGGCGTCACAGGGACGTGACACCCGGCCGTTCGTTGTGTGTTACTTGGGGCAGCGATTGGCAACACAGAGCGGCAGGCCGTCGGCCTGGACGCTGGCGGCAGTACCTTGAACGGTCGGGCCGATCGCGAAAGCGGCGGCCAACGGCAGGACGAGTACGGCGAGTCTTCGGAGTCTCGACTTCACCATCGGTGTTCTCCTCGGCACGACGTGCTTGCGGCGCGCCGGGACTCGGGCGCAGCAGGCGTGGAACGTGAAAATGGTTCGACCCGGCGCCTGGATCATGCTCCGTCCAGTGTTCCCCGCAATATTTGCGAGGTAAAGGATCGGTGTCGAGTTCCCGGCGGCTTGGCCTCGTCCTGCGCCCATGCGCCGCTCGTCACCGACACGGTCTGAAACCTTCATCTCGGCGACGTCGCCGGGCCAGTGCGCCGCTTCCGCGGCGGGCCGGGACGGCGCGCAGGACGAGCGCGACGCGCGGCTGCGGCGCAGAGCCGATGACGCCCGCTTTTCGATGACCCGGCGCGAAGGAACAGAGACTCGCCGGCCAACCCTGACCGGCCGTAACGTCGGACCGCTGTCATCGGGAGGTCGAAGTGCCGGTTGGTGGACACGCGCCGCTCGCCTGCCCCGGCAAGTGGTCGGTGGCGATGCCGGCCGGGACGCTCTTGCAGACGTCGCAGGTCGACGCGGAGCAGTCCGACCGGGCCCAAGAGTACGCGCTCGACGAACCGCAGACCGGCGAGGTACGCGTCTACCTCGCCGAGGATCTGCTCGACACGCCCATGCTGGCTCGCCAGCTGATGGAGTTGACGCCCGAGCAGCAGGCGTCCATCGACATCGTCATGCTGGACCCGCAGCCGGACCCGGTCGACGTGGTGGCGGCGGCGAACCAGCACGCGGTGGCGATCCGGGTGCCGCGCGGCGGTGCGCCGGGCTTCGACCCGGACGTGCTCGAGTTCGTCGACGGCTTCGGCCCGATGCCGCTGCCGTTCGCCACCGCGGCCCTCGTGTTCCCCGCGGACGTGCTGGAGGAACGGGACGGCACCGACCAGGTGGCGAATCGGTTCGGTGTCGCGCCGGGCGCCGAACCCGGGACGTACGACCTCGGCGACGACTGGGTGGTGCAGGTCTTCGACTGGGGAGTGTGGGTCCGCCCGGCCGCCGTCCCGGCCGGCGTCGCCGACGAGGTTCGCCGGCGGTACGGCAGGCCGGCCGACAGCCGGCCACTGGTCGTGGTCGGGGTGCGCGGCGGCGCCGTTGCGGACTCGGTGCTGCGCCGGATCGACGAACTGCGCAGCCAGCTGCCGCCCCAGCTCCTGGCCCGGCTGCGCCTGAGATGGCTGGGTGAGCGCCCGCGGCGGCCGGCCCGGACGGCGGCGACCGCCCCGGCCGGCGCCGTCCACCTCGACCCGGGACCGCGCTCCGGTCTCGACGGCTCGGCCGGCCGGCAGCTGGCCCAGCACCTGTCGGCGGTCGGCGCACGGGCGCTCGTCGTTCACGCCTTCGCCGGGCGGGTGGTGTACGAGGACCGGCTGTACGACGCGGCCGGGCTGGCCGGCATCGTGCCCCGAACGGACGACGACGGCCCGCTCCTGCTCGTCAGCAGCCTGAGCGGGACCGCCCGGCTGAGCCCCGACTACGCCGCCCGGTTCGCCGTCCTGCGCGGTGCCGACGTGATCGAGGTCCCCGGCCTGGGATTCCGCGGTCCCGGCGGCACGGTGAGCGTGACCCCGCCGGCCGATGGACCGCCTCCTGCGCTCGCCGTGCCGCAGGGCACGACGGTGACCCGCTACCGCGCCGACGGCGGCGGGCCGCAGCCGTTGCTTCCCGATCTGCTCAACGCGCTGATCGAGGCCGACCTCACCCCGCACCGGCCCGCCGAACCGCCGGTGGGACCGGCGCCCGCCATCGCGGAGACGCTCGACCCGGACCTGGCGGCGCTTTCGGCGCGGACCGGGCGGGAGCCGGCCGACCTGTCCGCGCTGGCGCACCTCGCCGGAACGACACCGGCGGTACTGGCCGCCCTGGATCCGGCCGCCCCGCCGCCCGGCGACCCGTTCGGTGGCGCCGACCTGTCCGGCGGGCTGCGGCAACGGTGGTTCTCGGCGCAGCTCGGCGTGCCGGTCGAGGAGCTGGCCGGTCTGCGGGTCGACCTCGACGCGCTCGTCGCCCTGGCCGCCACGCTCCCGGGCGGCCCGGGTTCGCTCGTGCGGTTCGTGCTCGACACCCGGCGGATCCCCGCCGAGCTGCCCGGCCTGGTCCAGCGGTGGGGGGTCGACGCGGACCGGCTGCTGCGGGAGGCAGTGAGGTGGAACGTCGACCCAGCCGCCCTCGCCCCGATGCGGCACCCGTCGGAGGCGATCGACCAGACGCACTCCCTGTGGCGGGAGTGGTTCCACGGTGGGGACAGGGGCAGCGCCCTGGCCCTGCTGACCGACCTCGACCTCACGTTCGCCGACGCCTGGTCCTCGTGGACCTCCGAGGACCTGGCGGAGCGATGGTGGGAGTGGCTGTGGGGCCCCGATCGGGTGCAGACGGTCAGCGTCGGTCCCTGGACCGCACTCGCGCAGGGCCTGCGCGCCTTCGCCGCCGCCGCGTTCGCCGCCCAGGCCAACGACCCGCAGCTGCTGCACCGGCTGGCGGCCCGGGCCGGGGTGAGCCCGACCCTGCTGGCGATGTACAGCCTGAGCATCGGCCGGGTGCCGGACGACCTGTTCGACCTCGCCGCCGCCGCCCGGGTGCATCCGGGGCGGCTGCTCGCGCTCGCCTCCCTCCTCGGCACCGACATCCGGTCGCTGGCCGGCCCGGACCAGCTGGCCGCGCTGGCCCGCCGCAACGACGACAGCCGGCAGCGCGCGGTGCTGGCCACCGCGGCCGAGTTCGGCGGCGAACACGGCAGCACCCTCCCGCGGCCGGGCAGCCAGTTCATGGACGATCTGGCGGCGACGATCGCCAGACACGGCCGGGTGCCGACGGACCTCTTCCGGCTCGCCGGCGAGCTCGACTCCGGGATCTCGCCCGCCGTCCTGCTGCGAGTATCCGCCGACCTCGACGCCGACCCGCACGTGGTCGCGCAGACCCTCAAGCACCTCGGCACCACCGTCGAACCTTCCCCGGCGGCGATCGTCGAGCGGTACCACCAGTGGGCGGCGGAGCGCGGTCTCACCCCGGACGAGCTCAAGCCGTTCCTCGCGTGGCTCGACGAGCCCGAGCGGGCCGGACGGCTCCCCGACGAGCTGGGAGCACTCGTCGACGAGTGGATACTCGGCACCGCGCCGGAAGGCGGGCTCGACGACACCGTCGAGCAGATGCGGGCCAGGCTGCGTGAGGCCGGCACCGACCTGCTCACGGTGCGGACCACGGCGGCGGCGTGGAAGGCCCGGCTGGGCGCGCTGTACGCGGTCACGGTCAGCATCGGCCGGTTGCCGATCGAGGTGCCGGACCTCGCCGCGATGCGTGGAAGCGCGATCGGCTGGCTCCTCGACCTCATGCACGTCACGAAGCAGCATCCACTCGCCGTACGGGTCCTGCTGACGGACAAGCACATCGTGCGTCACTCGGGCAGACCGGCACGGCTGCTGGAGGTCGCGGACCACGCCGGGCAGCAGTGGCACAGCGCGCTGCTCTCCCGGGGGGAGCAGGCCGGGCTCACCGCGGTGCAGTTGCGCGAGATCCTCGCCGACCTTGACGTGCGCCTGGACGAGGCCGCCACGGACGACGAGCTGAAGACGCTGCGGCAGGACTGGATCTCGCTGGTGCTCGGTGACGCCCACGGGGCGCAGTACCAGCAGCTGTTCGACTCGCTGCAACCGCTGCGGGACCTGGTGGAGCGGCGGGTCGACGAGGCGGGCCTGGACCGCCTCGGGATCGAGCGGCTGGCCCGGTCGTCCGGACTCAGCAGCACGCTCATCGCCGCGTTCAGCCTGCGCATCGGCCGGGTGCCGGTGGAGCTGGCCGACTGGACCCGGCTGGGCAGCGCCGGCGACGGGCGGTTGCTCCTGCTCGCCGTCCTGCTCGGCGTCGATCCCGGCGGGCCGGCCCGGGAGGAGCTGCGGCAGCTGCTGGACGAGCTCCCGTCCGGTGAGCGGTCGCCGAGCGGACCCGGGGCCGCCGCGCGGGCGGCCATGGCCCGGCGCCGCGACGATCCCGAGTGGCAGCGGCGGCATCCACCCGAGCGGGCGTTCGGCGCCGATCTGATGAACGTCATACGGCTGGCGGACAGGCTGAGGCTCCAACCTGACGAGGTGGTCCCGTTCGTCGCGTGGCTCGCCCGCGACGGCCGAGGGCCGGCCGACCTCGCCGGGATGCAGGACGTGCTCGTCGGCTCGATGCGGCTGGAGTGGCTCGCCGCCGAGTTCGATGCGGACGAGTCCTCCATTCAGGACGATCTCGATCGGCACCCGTGGCTGCGCCACACCCAGGCGCTGCTGCTGGCCGAGCGCCTGGACGTACCCCCGGCCGAGGTGCGGACGTGGAGCCTGCGGTTCCGGCAGGTGCCGATGGACCTGGACGAGCGGGCGCAGCGGCTGCGGCTGCCCGAGCGGATGCTGTGGCACCTGGTCACCGACCTGGGGATCGACCCGTGGGCCCTCGAACCGCTGCTGGCCGGCCTGGTGAGGCCCGGCCGGCGGGTGGACCGGGACGCGCTCGCCGCCGCCGTCCGGGCGTACCTGCAGGACCGGGCCGCGGCCCTCGGCGTTCCGGCCGGCGTCGTCCTCGCGTTCGTGCTCGACACGCGGCCGTCCGCCAGTTCGGGTGCGGCCCGTATGACCCGCGACGACCTGGACGCGTGGGCGGGCATGCTGCTCGGCCGGCACGGGACAGCGGACACGCACGCGCTCGGGCGGCCGGTCACGGCCGCCGACCTGGAGCCGCTGTCGTGGTTCGCGGAGGCGTTCGACCGCGACGGCGAGCTCACCCGGGCCGCCCGCCAGATCGCGATCAGTCCGCTCTGGCTCGTCCTGACATCGATTCGCGTTCGCAGGCCGCTCGTGGGTCTGCCCGAGAAGGCCGAAGAGTACGGCATGACCAGCACCAGGCAGCTCCTCGCGCTCATCTCGGCGCACGGGTCTGACCTGCCGCCCTCCCAGCGGGAAAAGCCGAACGTGATGGCGCGGTACCGGCGCCTGCCGCAAACCGGCTATCCGTACCAGGAAGCGTGGGAACTCGCCCGGACCCTGCGCACACGCGACCGCACGGACGGGGATCTGCCGCCGTACGCGTCACTCCTGCGTCCGTTCCTGGACCTGGTCCTGAAATACGAGGTCGGCCACGATACGTCGGTGCGCCTCGCCGAGCGGATCATGACGGCCGAGCTCACCGGCGATGACCTCGACGGGCTGGTTCGCGGCCGGCTCAGCGACATCTGGGCGCAGGAGTGGGCCGTCCAGCACGCGCTCCCCGAAGAGGCCGTCGCGCGGGACCTGCGGCGGCACGACTGGCTGACCCCGGCCGCGGTCGAGTCGCTCGCAGCCCGGCTCGGTGCCGACCCGCTGAAGATCTGGGCATTCGCGGTCTGGTTCCGGCGGCTCCCCACCGGCCTGGACGACCTCGCCGCGGCTCGCGGGCTGGACGCGGTGAACCTCTACTGGATCGCATTCATGCTCGAGGTCGACACGCATGATCTGTCGCCCGTGCTGAAGGTGTACGACCCGGAGCGGCCACTCGCGACCCAGCTCCAGGAGTGGACGGACCGGCTCGGCGGCTGGTCGGCGGTCCGGGCGGACAGGAGCACGCTGGTGCTCGCGCTGCACGGCCTCGGCCTGTCGCTGGACTGGCCCGGCAGCGTCGACGACCTGCGTGACATGGTCGACGACTGGCTGGCCGCGACCATCGGCACGGACCGCACGACGCTGCGCGATCTTGAGCGGGCGGCGCCGCTCGACCTGCCCGCCGCATGGGACACGGTGCGCCGGATCGCTGAGCGGACCGGCGGGGACAATGGCCGGCCGCGCGACCTCGACCGGCTGGCGGCGCGGCTCGACCTCCCGGTGGTCTGGCTGCGCGGGGTCCTGGTCCGCACCGGCATCTCCCCGGCCGATGTCGCCGCCGCGGCCTCCGGCGGGGGTGCCGACGTCGCCGCGCTGCTCGCCCTCGCCGCCGCGCTGGGCCGCCCGCCGGCGCACCTCGGCCTGACCAGCCAGCAGACCGCCCGGTTGGTCACGGACCCGGCGGCCGGGTGGTGGCCGGCGGTCAAGCTGGTCGCGGCCGAACTCCCGGCCGGCACTACGGCCCGCACCGGCGAACCGGTCACGGAGGCCGAGGCGTTCATCGAGCTTCTGCGGGCGGGTGTCTCAGCCACTCTGGAGCGAGTTGAGCAGCTCGTAGGGCATCTGCGCGGATACGCGATCCCGCTGCTCGACCTGCCCGTCGAGATCCGGGCCGGCTACGTACGGCTGTGGAACGGGCGGGACACTACCGGCGCGACCACCTCCCAACAACGCGACGACCTGATGACCCTGCTGCTCACAAGGGTTGCCGGCGACTGGCGGCTGCTCCCGGGGCCGGACGAGCAGAACCTCGTCCTGGCGCCCGCACGGGTCGTGCACGCCGGTGTGAGCGGCCCGGCGGGCCCGCCCGGCCCGGCTGAGACGGTGCTCTACCTCTGGCTCACACTGCCCGGCCCGCAGGTCGTCACGCCCGCGCCGCCCGGGACTCGATTCTCCCGGGCCGTCGGCTTCGACCGGTTCCTCGGCACCGCCGGCAGTCTGCCCGCCGACGATCCTCGCAACGGCATCCGCCTCGGCGACACGGGCGGCATGTTTCTCGAGGATCTGCTCGCCGCGTACCCTGGCCGGGGCTTCGTGCGGTTCCGTTTGCCGGGCGGCGGGTCCGCGCAGGGTTTCGACGGCGTCGTGCGGCACATCAGGTGGAAGCGGCACGGGCGAGGCATCGTCCTCTACCGGGTGGCCGGTGTCGCCGGGAGCACGACCGGTGTGCTCAACGTGTACCGCGGACCCAGCGACGAGGTCGTATTTCTCGACGCGCTCACGTTCGCCCCGGCTCGGCTACCGGCCGCCGACACCGTTGACGCGCTCTTCCTCGACACGACGCCGCAGGCGCAGACCCCGCGCGGCGCCGATCCGGCCGACCCGCGCGAAGAAGCATGGGACTGGCAGGACCAGCTCAGCGAGTGGGCCGCCGCGTTCGGCATCGACCGCGCCGACGCGTACCGGATCGCCACCGACAGCGGGGTGCAGGACGGCTGGAGCGGTGACTTCGCCGCCGTCAAGGAACGCTGGGAGGCTACGGCGCTCGGCTTGACCCCGCAGCTGTACCGGAAGCTGCGGGCGCTTCCGGCCGCTGAGCAGGACCACATGCGCCAGAGCCTGCAGTACCTGGTGGGCGAGAACGGCTGGACCGGCGGCGAGGTCAGCAAGACCGCGACGGCGCTCGGCGTTTCTCCCGAGTGGCTGCACGGCGCCGTCCTGCTCACCGGCGCGCGTCCGGCCGACGTGATCGATCACCAGCACCGGCACGATCCCCGATTGCGGCGGGCGAAGCTGGCATTGGCGGTGCAGCTGCGCCGGGCGCCGGCCAGCTTCGAGCTGACCGACGATCAGGTCAAGCGGTTGTCCACTCCCGCGGGTTGGTTCGCGGCGGTGACCCGAACGGCCGGGCAGCTGCGCTCGGCCGGGTCCGCACCCGTCGCGAAGGCGAACACCCAGGTGTTCCATCTCGTGCCGCTGCACACGATGGACCGCTTCGAGGACGAAACCTTCGACCGGACGCAGAACTATCTGGACGAGCTCGCGGAGCTGCGCGACCACGCCAACGCCGAGTCGGTCGACTTCGCCGCCCTGTCGCAGGACGTTCTGCGGGCATACCTGCAGTACGTGTCCCAACAGGACGTCAACGCACTGGCCGGCGCCGTGCTGCGCGAGGCCGCGGACGGCTGGACACTGCCCGATGGCAGGAGCGTCCGGGTCGTGCACGGCTCGGCGGCCGGACCCGCGCTGGCACTGCTGCTCGACAAGCTCGGCCTGCCCCGGCCGGGCAGCGACGGCGTCCGGGGGGTACCCGGCGGCCCGGGATCGGCGGGGGTACCCGTCGCCCGCGCACTGGCGGTCGACGCCTGGTACCGGAGCCCGTCGTCCGGCCGGCGGCACTTCCAGACCGAGGAGCGCTCGCTCGGCGAGCTCGTCGAGCACTATCCGGACGCCGGTGGCTTCGTCCGCCTGCTGGGCCCGAACCGCCGCCGGGTGCCGGGCTTCACCGCCGCCGTCGCTCACCTCGCCGCCACCGGAGGTTCGGGCATACTCCTGCATCGCAGCCTCGACGACACCGGTCGAGGGGTCCAGGCGGTCCTCAACGCGATCGCCGTGGACGGGGCCGTGATCCTGCTGGACCCGGTGACGCTGGCGCCCGCCGTGCTGCCGACCGGGCGGCCGGTCGACGTGCTCCTGCTGCGCACCTCGGCGGATGCGCCGGCGGGCGGAACGGAACCGGTCGATGCGGACGCGGCGTGGGCGCCGACGTTCGCGGACCTCTTCCCACCGGTGCCGCTGGTCCTTCCGCCGGGTGCGGCCGAGATCGACGGCGCGCTGCTCGTCGGCGACCACACCACGGACGATCCGCAGCGCAAGAGGATCATCGAGCTCACAACGGGTCTGCGGTCGCCGGTCGTGATTCTCGACGCCCGGTCCGGGCGCGAGAACCTGGCGACGCTGGCAACGCTGCTGGAGCGTCTGCGGCTGCAGGGCCGGCGGCCGGTCGTGGTACACCCGGCCACCCTGACGCCACCGCTGCGCGACCTCGGCGCCGCGCACGGCGTGGTCCTGGTGCACAAGGCGCCCCCGGCGGGCTCGCTCACGATCGCCCGGCTGGACAACGTGTGGGCGGTGACCGGCCCCGGCCGCGACCCGGCGCTGTACGGCGAACAGCCGACGCGGCAGGTCTTCGAGGCGGCCGCGACGATGAGTGCACCATTGCCGCAGCGGGCGCCGACGGCACTCGCCGAGTGGCTGAACGCGGCGGCGGCGGGCGACCGGAGCGAGTCGCAGCGGCTGCTCGGGGTACAGCTGGGCGATCTGGCGCAGCCGGCCGTGCGGGCGTGGCTGGACGGCATGGCGGCCCGGGCGGTGCCCGGCGACCACACGGCCGCGATCCACGCCGCGCTGCTCGACCTGGCCGGACTCGGCGCGGCCGATCACGGCTACCGATTCCTGGCCGCGCCCGACCCGGCCGCCCGGATGGAGGCCGCGCTGCAGGCACCGACCGGTGGGCTCGAGCCGCTCGTGCGCCTCGCCCGGGCCACCGCGAAGGGCCGTCCGGTCGACGAGGCCGACGCGGCAGTGCTGGACGCCGTGTGGCACATCCTCACCACCGACAGCCCGACGCCCCAGGTGTTCGACGAGGAGCGCATCCAGCGCCTGTCGAGGGCGGAACGTGTCGAGTGGGAGAACCGGCTGTACCGGATCGGCACACCGTTCAGCGACGGTTCGACCCAGAAAGCGGCACTGGCCGTGCTGCAGAGGATGACGCTCGAATGCTGACCCGGACCGGAGCGCTGTGATGCCGACCTTTGATCCGTGTCCGCCGTGGCGGGCGACGCCGATGTCGCGGGGTCTGCTGCTACGGCCGCGCAGCGCGCCGGTGCGCCCGGACGGCCGGCTCGTGGCCTACGGGTCGGTGGTCGTACCCAACCCCAACCGCATGGTGCGGATCGTCCTCGGTGCCGATCTGCTCGCCGACGAGCTGCTGGCCGATTACCTGAAGTCGATGCCGGCGCGGGTCCGCGCGCGGGTACTGGTCGATGCCGGCGCGGTCGAGCCGCGGCTGTCGGCCCTGGACGCGCTGGCCGCGGCGACGAAGCTGGGCGTCCGGGTGGAACTGCCGTGGGACGGCGACGCCCCGGAAGATGTGGACTGGGACCGGCTGGAGCTGCTGGACGCCGACGGCGTGCCGGCTGGGTTGCCCTACGCGCGCACGGCCCATGCCCTGCCACCCGGCGTCCAGGCGCGGCAGCCGGCGCCCGGACGTTCCGGGCCACGGCTGTGGCCGGAGGCGAACTATGTCCTCGCGGGGGTTCACCTGCCGCCCGGAGACGCCTCCGGCCTGCAGACTGCCGACAGCCTGCACCTCGCCGAGCTGCACCCGATGATCGCGGACATGCTCGTCGTGTTCGTGTACGGCGAAGGCGCCGCGATCGTGTGGGAGCACGAGCTGTACGACGCGGACAAGTTCTCCGCCGCGATCCCCGGGATCGCGCAGGCACTCGGCGTGCCGCTGCACGGCCGCAGGCTGATGGTGGTGAATCTCGCCCGGGACGTGGCCCAGCTCGACGCGGCGTTCGGCAGGCAGGTCAGCGAGTCGCTCGGCACGGCGGTCGTCCTGGTCGACGGGCCGGCACCGATTCCCCTGTCCGAGATCAACGCCGGGCCGGAGAGGTTCACAACGGCGGACGGGTCACCGGCGCGGTTGTTCACCCCCGGCCACACCGTTGCGCAACCGCTCGCCCCGGCGTTGCACGACACCCTGCGGCTGCTGCACACGACCGCCCGGCCGGGCGAACCGGCCGGGCCGCCGCGGCAGTACACGCCGGAAGAGCTGCTCCTGCTGGCCACGCCGACGCTGGAGCGGCTGCACTGGCAGGCGATTCCGGGCCTGCGCCAGGCGTTGCGAATCCAGCCGAGGGATCCGCTGGCGAAGAAGCTGCTCCGGTGGATCGAGGTGATCGGGCGGGTCCCGGACGACCTGCCGGCGCTGGCCACCGAGTTCGGCGTGCGGCCCAGAGACCTGTTCGACCTGGCCCGCCGGCTGGCCGTGGACCCGCGCCTGCTCCGGCCGTTCGCCGAGTTGCTGCCGGCCGCCTTCGCGGACGGGCCCGTGGCGGCGTGGTCCCGGCTGCGGGAGGCGCTGCACGACGCCGGCGCGCACAGCGGCACGGACCTGGTCCTGCTGCTGGAGCTCGCTGACCGGCACTCGCTCGGTGCCGCCGACCTGCCGGTGCTGCGGTCCTTGGCGCGGCGCGGGTTGCCGGTGGAGCTGCTGCACTACCTGCCGGCCGAGCTCACGAACCGGATCCTGGCCCGGGAACGTCAGCGGATCACCGAACCGGCGTCGGCGCAGGCGCTGGTCGAGCAGTGGGAACTGCGCGATGAACCGGCGTTGCGCAAGCTCGCCCGTCGGCTGCGGGTGAGCGTCGAGGACCTTCCCGGACTGTACGGCCGGCAACTGGACGCGGCGGTACAGCAGCTCTGGGCGAAGCGCCCGGACGTCACGTCGCTGCACGCCCGGTACGCCTCGACCGTCAACGGCTGGGTGACGAACCTCGCGACGGAGGTCGAGAAGGCACTGCGTGCGGAATGGGGAGTCGCGGCGAACGGCCTCCCATGGGCGATGGAAGCCTCGGGGCGCCTGGGTTTCCCGGTGACCGAACTGGCCGGCATCCCCTCGACCCGGCACCGCGACCTCCTGCTGGCCCAGACGCTGATGGACGGGATCCCGCGCGACACCATGCGGTTGCTGGCGATGATGGCACCGCCCGGCGAGCCGGCCTTACCCGCGTATCCGGGACGCGATCTGTCGGAGGTCGACCGACTGGGCCGGCGGCTCGGCCTGAGCCCGCAGGACCTGGCGAGGCTGGCCCGGCTCACCGACACGATCGGCCGGGTCCCGGCCGACCTCGCGGCGCTCGCGTACCGGATGGACATCCCGGCGCGATTGCTTCTCGAGGTCGCGGCGGCCCTGGACACCGATCCGCGGCACCTCTTGCCGTTCGGGAGGTTGCTGTACCGCGCGGATCGGGGGACGCAGCAGAAGGGGATCGGCGTCGACCAGATCGTCAGGCGGCTGCGGGAGCTGGCGGTGGAGGCGCTCGGCCCGGCCTCGCCGACGGTCACGGATCCCTGGCAGCAGGTTCCGATCTTCTTCTGGCTGGCTACGGCCGCGCAGCTCGGAGCCGACCGGGAACTGACCTTCCTCGACCGCCTCAGCACGTTCTCGCAGCGACTGCGAACCGAACTGCGGGGCAAGCCGCTCGACGAGATCCTGAGCCAGACCGGTTGGGCGGGCAATGACTGGCCCGGCATCACGCCGCCGGACCCGGGCAAGGTCCTGTTCGGTGGCACCGCGCCCTACCGCATGCTGCTCGTGCAGTACTGGGCGGAGCGGCTGCAGGCGCACATCGCTCAGGTCGCCACGTTTGCCGGGAAGCATCGCCACGCCGACCTCGATGCCCTTGTCGCGATGGCTGCGGACTACAAGATCGGCGGTCTGGCGCTGCTCGCGTACGCAACGGCGATCGGCCGTGTCCCGATCGATCTGCGGGCGTTCACCGGCAACTCGAAGGTGGCCGTCAACGACATCGTGTGGGCGGGGGCCACGTTGAAGGTCGACCCGCTCCTGACGTTGCCCGTCGTTCTGCGGGACAGCCGGGGCGATCTGTCGCCGCTGTTCAATCGGGCGAGCATGCTGGAGACGGTGCTGGTCCCGCAGTTCGGGGTGGACCCGGCCACGATCCTGAGCATCATGGCCGACTTCGGACGGGACTTCGACCCGGACCGACTGCCCCGGCCGGCTGACCTGACCGAGTGGCGTGCGATCGCGTGGGGCATGCCACCCGATGCCGCCGCCGGCTACGGCACCCGGCTCGACCGGGTCCAGCACACCGCGCTCGCCCGGCTGGTGTCGGAGCTGGTCGCCAGGTTGTATCCGGATCAGTCGCTCCCGGATCAGTCGCCGTCGCTTCGGCTCATCAGCCAGGTCCGCATGAGCCGCATGCTGCTCGAGACGTACATTCTGCGCATCGGCCGGGTGCCGACCGATCTCGGCACGGTCGCCGCGAGCCTGGGGGTGGCCAGCCCCGCGCGGCTGCTCGCGCTCGCCGCCCGGCTCAACGTCGACATCAGAGTGCTGCGGGACTCCGACGGAGTGCAGCGGCTCAACCGGGACCAGCCCGGCGGGCATCTGCTGAGCGGTGTCGAGAAGCTCGCCCGGGAGATCGAGGCCAGCGGCGACTGGCCGGAGCGGGACCGCCCGGAGCGCAACGTGCTCGAGGACCTGCTGTGGCTCACCACTCACACCGCACGGGTGCCGGCCGACCTGGTTGTCCTAGCCGACAGCGCCAATGGCGAGCTACCCGTGACCCTGCTGCTCGCCACCGCTCGCGACCTCGGGGTGGACCCGCGCTCGGTGGCCGCCCTGGTCCGGGACCGGGCGGCCGGCGTTGTCAACGCGACCGCCACGTCACTGGATGGCACAACCCGGGGCGTTCCGCTGCGGCAGGCGATCCTCGACCGGTATCGGGACTGGGCCGCTGGGCTGTACCGCGGCCACGGTCTGCCGGAGCCCGACATCTGGTCGTTCTTCACCTGGCTCGCCGGCGACCGGACGCTGGCATCGAGCTACCCGGGTGACGCGACCGCGTTGGTGACGAGATGGTTCGACCAGCAACTCGCCCGGCTCTCCCTCGGCAACGCCGAGCTGAAGCGGATGCGCGCCGCCTCGCGCGAGCTTCGAGCGAACGCCGGACGGGCCGGCCTGTCGTCGGTGGACTACGTGCGTGTGGTGCACACGCTCGGCTTCATACCGGACCCGATCGTCGTCGCGGACACGGCGGCGGCGCTGAACCTGCCGCCGCGACGGCTGCTGGCGCTCGCCGAGGCCGCGACGTTCACGCCGGCGGAGATCGGCGTGCTCACCACCCCGGCCGACCGCGATTCACCCCTCGCGGAGGCCGCCAAGGCGCTGCACCGCAACGCGTACGACGCTGCCGCCTCGCTCGGCGCACCGACGCCGCTCGGCGCGCCGTCCGCCCTGGTCCAAGTCGTGCTCACCGACCTGGGCGTGCCGCTGGCCGACGCCGGGTCCGGCGACGACCTCGGCCGGCTCATGCTGAGCTGGACGAGCCTGGTCCTCGGCATCGACGTCCCCGCCCCCGGCGACGCGGACCTGCTGCGGGTCGCGTTGCGGTTGTTGTACGAGCTTCGGTTCGGCCTGGACCGCACGGGGCCGCGCAAGGCTGCCGACAGCCTCGGGCTGAGCCCGGTCGTGGTCATGGCATTGAGTCTGCACACGGACAAGAAGTTCACGTTGCGGAATCGACACCGATGGGGTGCCGAGGAGAACCGCCGGCTCGTTCTGCTCGGCGCCCACCTCGGGATGGACCCCGCGGGCCTCGCCGACGCCGAGGTTCGGAAGATCCTCAACGCACCCGGTACGACCCGGGCCCAGGCCGTGCGGACCGCTGCTGAGCACATCCGCACCGAACGAGGCCCGGCGGTTGCGGCCCCGTCCCGCCTCGCCGCCAAGCTGCGATCAGTGCTGGTACTGGCTCGGCAGTTGGCGCTCACCGGTACGGAATCGGTGCGGTTCCAGAACTGGATGGAAGACAACGAGCTCCAGCTGAGCGAAGCAGACGGACCCGACCTGCCGCAGCTGCGGGCCTGGCGGGTGCAGCGATTTCCCACGACGCTGGGTGGCGCCCCCGGCGACCTCACGTCCTTCCCGTGGCTGCAGCCCGCTCTGATCTGCGAGCTGAGCGGCGAGCTGGGCCGCGGCGCGGAGCTGATCTGGGAACTGAGCCGCGTCTGGGGCCGGGTACCCGACGACATCGTCGGCCTCGCCGCTCGCGTCGGCGTGCCGCCCGCTGAGCTGTTCGACCTGGCCGGCGCCGTTGGGGTGGATCCCGCGCTGGTTGTGCCGCTGCTCAGCCACGAGTGGCCGACCGACCGGGCCGGGCTCGGGGCTGCGATGCGCGCCTGGCTGGACGGCATGGCGGAACGAGCGCGGACCGACGACGCCACGCTGCTCGGTGCGATGCTCGACTCCGGATGGACCGTCGCCGACCTCGACAATCCCATTACCGATCAGCGGGACCGGCTCGCGCAGTGGGCCCAGCGCCTGCTCGGGGCCGACCAGAGCGAGCTGGACGAGCTCGCCACCAAGGGCGGCACCGGCTGGCGGACGATCCTGTCCTGGCTGGTGCACGCCCGGCAGTGGCACGCGCAGCTGTTCCCCGCCGCGCGCCGGCTCGGCGTCACCGATCATCGGCTGGCTGTGCTGAGCCTGCGGGTCGGGCGGGCGCTGAGCGACGTCCCCGAGCTGGCGAGCCGGGCCGGGGTCGACGACCCGCTGCGGTTGCTGGAGCTGGGGCAGGTGCTCGGCGTCGACCCGAAGGTCCTCGTGGAGCAGGAGTGGATCCGGCGGCTCAACACGTCGACGGCCGAGGAGGTAGCCGACTGGTTCCGGCAGGAGCCGGACCATCAGCGGCGCCTGCCCTCAGCGCCGGCCGTGGCACCGCTGATCACGGCGACAGCGCGGCTCGTACGCAAGCACGCGCTCGCCACGCACGAGGTGGTGTCGGTGCTGCGCAGACTCGCTGAGGCGGGCCTGGACGCGCTGTCCGTGACGGATGCCGGGTTCGCGGCCATGGTCACGGCCGAACGAGCGGGCTACTGGGCGGACCACTTCGGCGTGCCGGTGGACGAGATCGCGGAAGACCTCGCCAAGCGCCCCTGGCTGTCGCATGTCGATCTGGTGTCCGCCGCGAACGCCGCCAACGTCGCGCACCGGGACCTGCTGATCCTGGCCCGCAGGGTGGGCCGGCAGCCGACGAGCGTGCTCCACGCCGCCAAGAAATGGGGTGTGCCGGCGGCCAGGCTGTTCGAGGTGGTCACCGCGATCGGGATCGACCCGATATACCTCCGGCCGCTGATGGAGGGCCTGCACGGCACCAGCGAAGCGCGGGCCGCCCTGATCCGGCAGCGGCGTGCGGCCCTCGACACCTGGTCGGCCGAGACCGGATACGACGCTGCGACGCTGGTTCTGGCGATGAGCGACTCGTCGGTACCCATCAGGAAGGTCACCGGCGCCGAGCACGCCCGCACCATCGTCGAAGCCTGGCTGGCCGTCACCGCGGGCCTCGACGGGCCCGCATACCAGCAACTCGCCCAGACACCCGGGTTCGACCTGGACCAGATCAGGGCGGTGGTCGAGCACTTCGCCGGCCTGCAGCCCAGCCGGGCGATCGACACGTTCGCCGCGTTGTTCGGCATCTCGCAGCTGTACGCGAACGGGGCAACCGTCCGGCTCGGCCCCGTGTTGGAGATACCGAAATCCTGGGAGTCCTCCGCGCTCACGGATCTGCTCTCCCGCACGCCCCCCGCCGCTGAACCCGGGCCGTACCAGCGGATGGTCAAGCTGCTGTCGCTGATCGACCCGGGACTGAGCGGTGCGGACGCCGTCGAACTGCACGATCAATCGGTCGCCGGCGGGTATCCGCTGGACACCCTGACGCCGGAGGTCTCGGCGGCGTACCAGGCGTACTGGAAGGCGCGGCGCGACCGGCGCGGAGGTTGGTCGAAGCCGGTGGCCGAGCTGCTGCTGCGGCGCCTCGGCCACCCGTGGCAGTTGCCCGGCGGGCGGTCGGCGACCGTCGTGCACGGCGGGTCCGGGGCGCCGGGGCCGGACGCATCCGGTGAGCAGCGGCTGTACGAGCACCTGCTCGGGGTGCCCGCGGACTGGCCGGCCACCGACCAGGGCAGCGCCGGGACGCTGGCCCGGGAACTGGACCGTCTCCGGGCCGGCGAACCGGCCGCCGTGGACGCGGAAGAGCCCCCGGCAGCCGGGGACGCGCCCGAGCCGGCCCGCCGCGCCGGCGACAAATACGGCTGGTGGGGGCGTTTCCTGTCCGCGGACGGTTCCCGGGCGCACGGCCTCGACGGGGTCGTCGAGCACATCGCCGGCACCGTCCGGGGCCGGGGCATCGTGATGCTGCGTTCGCCCGGCGGCACCGCAGGAAGCGGTGTGCGCGTGCTGAACGTCTTCGGCGGCGATGCCGGTGAGGTCGTCTTCCTCGATCCGCTGACCGGCAGCCCGGCCGACCTTTCCGGGACCGCGCCGCTCGACGTGCTGTTCCAGGCGACCGAGGGCGGCGTGACCGCGCCGTTCGAACCGGCCGACCCGAGCGCCGGTGCGGTGCCTGACCGGCCGGCCCCGGACGTATCCGGTCTCGGGCTGCACCCCGTCGAGGTCGGGCCGTTCATCGCCGGGCTCACCGGGCCCGCGCCGACCGGCCCGGACGCGGTGGCCGCCGTGCGCCACTGGCGGTTCGGCCGGTGGAGCAGGCTGTTCCAGCTGAGGCCGGAGATCATCGCGAAGGAGCTCGAGGAGCGGCCCTGGCTGGGGTACTCCGAGATGGTCGCGCTCGCCCGGGCGACCGGTGCGCCACCGGCACACGTCCGTCAGCTGAGCATGACGATCGGGCGGGTCCCGGCCGACCTGCCCGACCTGGCCCGCCGGATCGGGTCCACACCGGGTCAGCTGTGGGAGTGGGCGTCGACGCTGCGCGCCGACCCTTGGCAAGTCGCGTCGATGCTTGGCGAGGGCGCCGACGGCCCCGCCGTGACGCGGCTGGACGACCGGCTCACCCGGGTCAGCCGGCGGGTCGGCGACACTGTCGCGACGCTGCTGGCGGTCCTGACCGACGCGGGCGTCACCGCCGGCGATCTCGACGACCTCGGTGACGACATACTGGTCGAGCGATACCACGCCTGGCTTCGCGACGTGCTCGACGTGGCACCTGAGCAGAGCAGCGAGCTGCTCCACGCGCCGTACCCGGTTCACTCGCTGCTGCACTGGGCCGCGCTTGCCGTGGCGGGTAGTGCCGACGACCTCGCGCGAGCCGCCCAGGCCGCCGGGACGAGCTGGCAGCAGGAGGCCGTGCGGCGGCTGCGGGCGCATCCGATGATCCATCGGGACCTCGGTACCACGCCGGACACCGGCACCGACACGATGGACATCGACAGCGCCGGTACGGTCGGCCGTTTCCTGGTCCGCCTCGCCGAGTTCGTGCAGCGGCACGCGCTGCGGCCGCACGAGATCGGGCCGGTCATCAGCGGGCTCGCCGACACCGCGCAGAACGCGGACGAGGCGGTCCGCAAGGTCCGCACCACGCACCAGGCGCACCTGCTGCAGGTCGAGGCCGACGAGGTCGACGCCGACCGGACCGACCGGCCGTGGCTGGATCACGACCGGCTGCGAAACCTGCTGCCGTCCGACAAGCAACAGCCGGAGCGGATCCGTCGCATCTGGTCGCTTGCGCGCAGCCTGGGCCGGATGCCGGACGAGCTGCCCGACCTGGCGGCGAAGTGGAAGGTCGGAGCCGACGTCATCGCCGAGATCGCCGTGCGCATCGCCGTCGAACCCGGCTGGCTGAGCCCCATGCTCGTCTCGCCGCCGGCCGGCGGGTCCCTGACCGAGCTGGTCCAGCAGTGGAGCGAGAAGCTCTACCACTTCTCGTCGGCGCTCGGCCGCGACCGCGCCCTCGTGCTGCAGGCGATCGGCGCGAGCGGCCTGGACATCAACTCGCTCGGCGACCTCGACGCGCTCCGGTCGATCGTCGACCGGTGGGTCGCCGAGGTCCTCGGGATCAGCCGGCCGGTGCTGCACGAACTGGAGCAGGAGCCCGCCTTCGACCTGACCCGCACGTGGCCGAAGCTCCGCGCGATCGTGCAACCGGACAGTGGTGGCTTCTCCCGGGACGCACTGGCCGCCCGGCTGGGCGCCGACTGGACGGTGCCGACGGGTGAGGTCCACCGCGTGGTACATGCCGCCTCGGGTGAGCCGGAACCGGCGGGTTCGGGTGCGCGGCGGCTCTACCTGTACCAGCTGGGGCTGCACGAGGCGGCCCACCCGGTCACGGATCCGCAGCAGGCCGCGCACCGGCTGCACCGCGCCTTCGCCGTGGACCGGCGGCTGGCCGCCGTGAATCCGGCAGCGGCGCTGGCGCCCACCCCGGCCGAGATCGAGCTCGACGAACTGCTGCGCCGTTACCCGGGCAGCCGCGGGCCGGTAGATCTCCCGGCCGATTCCGGGCTGCACGATGTGATCAGGTACGTTGCCGGGTCGCCCGGCCGGCACGGCCTCGTGTTCCACCGCACGGCCGGCGCCGGCGGCGTCCAGACCGAGGGCGTGCTGAACGTGGTCCGTGCTCCTGGCGGCGAGGTGGTCTTCATCGACCCGGTGACCCTGTTGCCGGGGCACCTGCCGACATCGGGGGCGACCGGGCTGCGGTTCCTGCCCACCGGAACCGCCCCGTTCCGGCCCTCGGCCGGGCCGGCGGGCCCCGACCCGCGCCCGCTGGTCCTTCCGCAGGGCGTGACGGAGCTCGCCGGGGTACTGGTCGCCGGTGCGTCACCGGGCGTACGTCCATTGTGGAGCATCGTCGGCGAGCGGGCAGCCGGGCTGGGCCGGCCCGTCATCGTGGAGTCGCCGGAGGACCCGGCCACGCTGGTCGCCCTGGGGCAGCTGCTGGAGCGGCTGCGCTGGAACGCCGAAGGCCCGATCGTCGTGTTGGGCAGCACCGCGCCGCCCGGCCCGGACCTGCTGGAGCTGCTGGCCCGGCACGGGGTCGCGCTGGTGCACCAGGCGCCGCCCGCGGCGGCGAACGGCGCGGCGCCGCAGCTGACGAACGTCTGGGCGGTCACCGGCCCGGACGGGGCGAGCGTGCGGTACGACGGCGCCGAACTGACCGCAGCAGTGTTCCAGGAGGCGGCCGCCCGGTCGCCCCGGTCGCCGGGCGGACCGCCGCCGGCGGCCCTCGTCGACTGGCTGACCGCCGATCCGCAGCGATCCGGTGCCATGCTGATCGAGCAGCTGACCGAGCTGACCGACGCCGAGGTGCGGCGGTGGCTGCAGGAGATGACCGACCGGGCCGCGGCCGGCGACGGGACCGGCCCGGCGCACATCGCGCTGCTGGACCTGGCCGTGCTCGGACACGCCGACCGGGGGTTGGCCTACCGGGCCGCGCCGAATCCGCAGCGGCGGGCGGCGGCGGCGTTCGGCACCGACCCGGCGCAGCTGGCGCAGCTGCGGACGGTGGCGGACCCGCTGGCCAGGCTGGCCTCGGCGACCGCAGCGGACCGGATCGACCGTGCCAACGCGGCGGTCCTCGCCGCCATCGACATCGTTCTCAACGCTGAGGAGCCGGATCCCGGGAAGTTCGACCGGTCCGCGATCTTCTGCCTGCCCGGTGAAGATCGGCTGGAGTGGGTCGAGCGACTCGAGCAGCTAACCCCGACGCTGGGCGACGACCTCGACCGCGTCGAGGTGCTCGGCAAGCTCATCCTGCTCGTCCTGACCTGCAAGCCGGGTCCGGCGACGAAAGCGCCTCCGGACAAATTTTAGGTGACTTTCCGGCGACATTGAACCGAACCGGCGGGGCGGCCGTTCTACGTGGGCCCGGGCGATGCTATGGAAGCGCTCCCAGGCGGTGTGACGGCAACTGGAGGGGCAATGCTGGCTTTCGTCATCGTCGATGAGGTCCCGGTCGGCGGACGCGCACGGCCCACCGGGGCGGCGCCGGCGCTCGCGTCAGCCGATCGCGGGCGGCGCTGACCCGGCCGGCAATCCGATACAGGCGCCGCACCGGCGAGCGACGCCGCCGCCGGTGACGCGGTGCGCGGCCGATTGACGATCCCTGGCGGTGTTTCCCGGCCCGTCATCGCGCTCGGAACGCGCGACCGCCGCGTCGCGCGATGAAGTGTCCATAGTGGACGATCGGGCTTTCGGGCCGGCGCTGCCGTGCGCTACGGCGCTCAACCATCATCCGAACCACAGGGAGGCATTCGGCATGTCCTTGGCGGAATCGACAGCGATTGCGAGTATCGACACGGCCTCGGATCCGCACCGCCGCCAGGCCTTGGAGATCGCCGCGTTCGAGGCGTGCATGCTCGTGCGGTGCACCGGGACCTGGGACCGGGACGCACAGCGCGGCTCGCGGAAGGGGCTCGCGCGCATCGCGTCGGGGCCGCTCGCGGAGTTCAGCCGGTCCAGCGCGGCGGACCGGCTGGCCGAGCTGTTGCAGGCGATCGGTCGGCTGGCGAGCGTGCATCGTTACACCGCCGGCAACCGGCACCGCTACGAGATCTCCCAGGTGTTCACCGAGTTCGGCACCCTCGGCCTGCTCGAGCGCACCTGGCAGCAGGGGTACGTCGAGATCTGCGGCCGGCCGCACGGCCTGCGTCTGCCGCATCGGCCGCGCCAGGCCCGGCACGCCCGGCTGCTGTCCGAGGCCGCCTGGCGCGCGATGCTGCTGGTCTGCGGCCCCACCCGGGCCAATGCGCCCGGCCTGCGCGTCGCCGACCTCGACACCGCGACCTTGCTGGTGCGCGCCGGCCGGACCCTGCGGATGCCGGTCCGGATGACCACCCGCCCCGGCGGCCAGCTGCTGCTGGTCGTGCCGGGCGGCGCCCGCTCCGGCGCGGCGGGGGAGGGATCGTGACCAACCCCCGCACGGCCGTCGAGCGCGTCCGGCACAGCCTGGCCCGGATCGGCGAGCTCGACGGCGACCTACGATCGTGCATCCCGCTGCGGCCCGAAGCGGTCGACGAGGCCACCTCGGTCGGCGTGTCCGGCCGTCGCCCGCTGCTGGCCGGTTGGACGATCGCGGTCAAGGACACCATCCGGTCGTGAACCGCGGCGGCGGCGCGCTCGTCTACCGGGCGCCTGTTCGCCCGCTGCGCCGGAGCTCCGGCGGAGGAGGAAACCAGTGGTAACCACCCGCTGGCAGCGCGTGTCCGTGCTGCTCACCGTGCTGCTGACGGCCCTGCTGCTGGCGCCGCCGGGCCGCTCGGCCGCCGCGCCCGCCGAGGCGCCGTTCGTCCTGTACTACACCGTCGCCGCGCCCGGTGAGACGCTCGCCGGCACCGCCGAGCGGTTGCTCGGCGACGTGAACCGCGCCGGCGACCTGTACCGGCTCAATGCCGGCCGCGTCCAGCCCGACGGCGCTGCCCTCAGTGACCCGGCGCAGCTGCACGTCGGCTGGCACCTGGTCCTGCCGTGGGACGCGGTCGGGACCGGTGTGCGATACGGCCAGCTTCCGGGCACCCCGGCGGCACCGGCCAGCCCCGCGGTGCCGAGAACCAGCGCGGCACCGGGCACTCCCGCGGTGCCGGGCGCGTCGTCCGCCGCGTCCGCCTCCCCGAGTCCGTCGTCGCCGCAGTCGCCGACCCCGACCCCGGTCCGGGGCTCCACGAGCGGGTGCGCCGCCGGCGCGAGCGGCCCCAAGTCGGACTGGGCGCGCGAGCGTGTCTCGGCGGGTCCCGCGTGGGGCAGGGCCCGCGGTGCGGGGGTGACCGTCGCGGTTGTCGACTCGGGGGTTGACGGTACGTTGCCGCAGTTCGGCGACCGCGTGCTGGCGGGTGCTGATCTGGTTACCGGTGAGGGGCGTGGTGATCAGGATTGTCTTGGCAGTGGTACTGCGATGGCGGGTCTGATTGCCGGGGGTGGTGATCAGCCGTTGGGGGTGGCGCCGGCCGCGCAGATTCTGCCGGTTCGGGTCAGCGATTCGGGTGCGGCGGTGAGTGGTGCGGCGAAGGCGTCGGCGATCGAGGTCGCGGTGACGGCGGGCGCGAATGTGGTCGCGTTGGGTGCGGGGTTCGATGTCGCTGATCCGGCTGTCGCGGAGGCGATCGCGCTGGCGTTGCGGCATGATGTGCTGGTTGTGGCGGCGGCGCCGGGTAAGGGTTCGCCGCCGGCGGCGCCCGGGGACGGTTCGACCGGTGCGTTGCTGCTGGTGGGGGCGGTTGATCCGGCCGGTGCGCCGGCGGGTTCTCATCCCGACGGGCTTGTCGAGGTGGTCGCTCCGGGGGTTGACGTGCGGAGCCTCGGTATCGCCGGCACCGGCGAGATCGGTGTCTCCGGTGACCAGTACGCGGTGGCTCTGGTCGCCGGGGCGGCGGCTCTGGTGCGCTCGGCCGAGCCGAAGCTGACCGCGGTCCAGGTGAAGGACCGGCTGACGCGCACCGCCGACCGGATGGGCGCCGCCGCTCCCGACACGCGGGTCGGCTGGGGCATGATCGACGCGGCCGCGGCCGTGTCCGGGACACAGGTGCCCGACGCGGACGCGTCCGGCTCGACCGGCAAGGGCGGCTCGACCGGCGGCGTCGTGCTGGCCGTCGTCGTGATCGTCGTGGTCGTACTGGCCGCCGTCGCCCTCTTCATGATCCGCGTCCGCCGCTGGGCCCGCACCGAGCCGGCCCAGGAGTCCGGCGAGCAACCGGAACCCGCCGGCCGCGACCCGTACGCGCGGGATCCGGGCGATACCGACCTGCTGGACCGCAGCCTGCTCAGCCGGGAGCCGGCGGCGGGCGACCC
This sequence comes from Dactylosporangium sp. CA-233914, assembly GCF_050942935.1. Lineage (NCBI taxonomy): Bacteria > Bacillati > Actinomycetota > Actinomycetes > Micromonosporales > Micromonosporaceae > Dactylosporangium > Dactylosporangium sp. CA-233914. Next base: position 5,166,011 of record NZ_CP192030.1, read on the forward strand.
CGACCGCGCCTGACACTGCGACAGCACCCGGCCGTCCCCGCCCCGCCGCACGGGGCGGGGCGGTTCGGTGTCAGCACGAAAAGATCAGGATGTTGAGCTGCCGCACGGCCTCGGCGTGCGGTTGGGCCCGGTCGCGCAACGGGCGGAGCAGGTTGGTCCAGCGGGCCCGGTTGTCGGCGGGCAGGCACTTCATGACTTCGGCGTCGAATCCGCCCGTGCTGGTCACCGACTCGTTCAGCAGCCGGTGCAGGGACTGCAGGATCGCCGCGTCGGCGCGTTCGACGTCGTCGCGGGCCGCGGCAACCACCAGCCGGCTCAGCGGCTCCAGCCGGGCCGGCTGCCGCAGGGCCTGCTGGAACGTCGTGGTGTACCGGGTGTCGCGCTCCTGCGTCAGGTACGTGTACGCGAGGCCGGCGTCACCCTGGGCGGCCAGGTCGAGGATCGCCTCATGCAGGGCGACGGAGTGGTCGCCGGGGGCGGCGCGGCCGGCGACCTCGGCGAGCCACTGCCGGGCCGCCGGATCGAGCAGCGTGTTCAGTTGCTCGGTGAGCACGCGCTCCGACTGCGACCAGTCGGGGGCGGCCAGCCAGTCGGCCAGCGCCACCGGCGGTTCGGTGTCCACGAGCTGGACCGCACCGGCGGCGTGGTCGAACAGGGCGTCGGTGAACGCCTCGCCGAAGGTCGCGGTCGTGCCGTCCGGGCCGTTGACGGTCCACACGTTGCCGATCCGCAGCACGGGTTGCCAGCCCGCGAGCGGTCCGGCGGACGGCGCGCTCTGATGGACGAGGGCGAGGCCATGGGCGCGGGCGAGGGCGGTGAGCTCGTCGGTCGCGGGGCCCTGCGTGACGACGACGGGCCGCTCGCGCCGCCACCGCATGCGCTCCAGCAGCGCCGCGAGGATGGTGGCGCGGCCGCCGGCGCCGAACACCACGACCGGGGTGCCGCGGGCGGCGGCCAGCTCGTTCACCCGATCCCACCACGGGCGGGGCGCGGCCGGGCTGGCGTCGACGAAGTGCGCCCGGTCCCGGGTCGTCACGCCGGGCGGCAGAACCAGCGGCCAGTTGACGGTCCGCAGCCCGCTCAGCGCGCGGGTCGGCGACGGGTCGCCGGACCACAGCAGGTGCCGGCGCCGGGACGAGCGCCGCTCCAGCCGGACGATGTGTGCCGCCTGCTCGATGAGGTCCGCGAGGAGGGCCGGGTCGGCCAGGGCCTGCGCGGTCACCGTCAGCGTGTGCGGGTCCCGCGGTGCCCGGCCCGGCACGGCGTGCAGCAGGTCGTCGTCGGCCAGCCGCAGCTCTCCCCGGCGGCCGTACGGCAGCCGTCCCTCGGCGACGGTGAGCATGAACGGCACCGCACCGGTGCTGACCTCCAGCGTGGTCGCCGACCGGACGTCGACGCGGACCCGGGGGCCACCGGTGGCGGCCCACACCCGCTCCGCCGCCGCCCACAGCCGCTCCATCCGGTGCTGTGCGGCCCGCGAGTCCCGGATCGCCTCGTACGCCGCCCGCTCCCGCGCGCCGGCGGCCGGCGGCGTGCCGAGCACGACCCGGCGGGCCCGGGCCACGGCGACCTCGGGGCCCAGGTCACGGCGGTACCGGCGCCACATGTACGGCCGGACCAGCGTCCAGCGGCGTTCCGTCTCCGGCTGCTCATCGCGCAGGCCGAGCTCGTCGACGAGGACCGCCACCTCGGCCCGCAGCCGGTCCGCGTCGAGGTCGGCACGGGCCGTGGCCGTCCCGCTCTCGGCCAGGGCGAGGTCGTCGAGGAGGCGGTGCAGGCGGTCGAGGGCCGACCGGTCCTGCGGGGTGAGCCGCAGCCCCCGGGCGGCGGGCAGCGGGGCGCGGCTGAGGATTCGGCCGCCGTCGCGGTGGGCCAGGTCGGCGGTCCGGATCGCGACGCGGACACCCCTCTGGTACAGGCGGCGCCCCAGCCCGCCGCCGAGGCGGTGGGTCCACTGCCGGACCGGCACCGGTACCGGCGTCACCTCGGCCTGCAACGCCGCCGCCTGCGTGGCGAGCGCGTCGATGACCGTCAGCCGTTCCTCGACCGTCCACGGCAGCAACCGGACCTCCTGCCGGGCCGTCCGGTCGCGGGCCGCATGCGTGGACATCGGCTCCAGGTTGCGCATCACGGTCTCGCCGAGGAACGCCAGCAGCGACACCCCGATGCCGCCGCCGAGCAAGGCCCAGCCGGGCGGCCCGGCGAGCAACCCGGCCCCGATGGCGATGCCGAGCCCGGCCGCCTGCCCGGCCCCGGACGGCAGATGCTTGTAGATCTCCCGCCGTAGCGGCACCTGCTTCGGCCGCTTCCGCTCCTTGTACAGCGCCGCCTGGTCGGCCGCGACCGCGGCGCGCTTGGAGATCAGACGCAGCCATGGACGGTTCGCCGGGTCGGCCGACCGGGGCATGACCACCGGCTGGCCGGCGAGCAGCGCCTCCAGCGCGTTGAGCGCGCTGGTCAGCCAATACAGCGCGTCGGCCGCTTTCAGTGCCGCGTCGTCGGCGCGAGCGAGGCGGCTCACCTCGCTGCGGCCGTAGCCGTAGCCGACCGCCCGCAGCGCCGCCGCGATCATCATCGAGTCCGACAGCCACGGGACGCTGTTGAGCAGGTGCGCCAGGACGAGCGACGGGACCTGCAGCCCGGGGTCCTGCACACCGACCCGTAGGACGTTGACCCGGTGGCGGGGCGCGGCGCGCGGGAAGCCCCGGGCGAACAGGTCGTACGTCACCGGCTGGTCCGGTGCGGAATCCCGGGCGGGTTCGCCCCCGCGCCGCAGCGCCCGCCGGGCCGCACTGCCGGCCTTGGCCAGGGCGAACCGGCGGCGGGCGCGCAGCTCCTTGAGGCGGATGCCGACCTCCCGCACGAGCGCGTCCCGCATGGCGCGCAGCCGTTCGGCGGCCTGCTCGGCCGTCGCCTGCTCGCGGGCGGTCAGCGGCCGATCGGCGCCGGTGAGCCGTTCGGCGGCCTCGAACACGTGGTAGAACAGTGCCTCCAGGGAGCCGTTGCGCAATCCGTCGGGGCTGGCGCCGTACAGGTGATCGAACCGGCGCTTCGCGACCCCCTCCCGCCATTCGGCAACCCACTCACCACCCGCCCCCGTCACGAGGCTCTGGGCGACGTTCAGGCCGAGGGCCATGGCGCCGACCTCGGGGCCCTTCGTCACGCTGGCGAGGACCAGGCTGACCAGGGAGCTGACGACCGCCGACTCGCCCCGCTTCTGCAGCGCCGCCTTCGGCAGCCCGATCGACGGCGGCTGAAACGGCCGTGTCGGTTTGGGCGGCCCGGGCCTGGCCAGGACCCGCGCGGCCGGGCCGGCGGCGCTGGACGCGGCGGCGAGCCCGTCGCCGTGCGCCTGGCTGACCGCCTGCGACATCGACGTGGCGATGCTGGTGGCGGTGAGCCCGGGGCTGCGGCCGGCCAGCACCGCGACACCGGCCGTGAGCGCGGCCTGCGCCGTGGCCGCCGTGAGCCGCCGCGTCATGTGCAAGGTCGTCGCGGCGTTGCCCGACAGCGGCTCCTCGACCCGCGCCGCCCGCCGCTCGTGCAGCGCGTCGCCGAGCTGCTTCTTGATCTCCGTCGGCAGGTTCGCGTCGGGCCCGCCGAGCAGGTGGCGGATACGGCTCTCAACGGCACGCAGCGCGACCTCGGCCGAGTCGGCCGCGTACGGCGTCACCGCGGTCCGGACCCGGTGCGCGCCGCGGCGGAACCGGCCCCGCTGGAACGCCAGATGCAGCAGCGTGCGGTGCTCCGCCAGCAGTCGCCAGGCCTGCAGCACCGGCTCGGCGGCCGCCGGCTCGCGACGCCGCACGGCCTCCGCGTGCAGTTCACCGGCGAGGGAGACGGCGATCGCCGCGTCGCTGGCGTCCGAGCGCACCTCCAGGGCGCCGGAGCGCCGGACGACCGCCCGGTCCGGCACGCCCCACCGCTGCGGCGGCACCAGGCGGACCGGCAGGGTGACGACGTCGCCGTCCGGTGCCCCCGGTGTCGTCAGACGCAGCGTGGGTGTGCCGCCGGCCGGGCGCGCCAGCTCGACGGAGTCGATCACGTCCGGGTGCCGCATCGCGAACGACGTCGCGGCCCGGTCGACCGCGTCGAGCACCTGCGTGTCACCGAGGTCCGTCCGGGCCGACCACATGATCCGTTGCAGAACCTCCCGCTCCGGCCCGGCGAGTGTCGCGAACGACAGCCCGCGCAGGACCTTCTCGCCGCGCCGGATCCCGCCGGTCGTGTCCCGCAGGGCGCCGAGGCGTCGAAGTGCCGCGGTCAGCCGCAGTTCGGCCTCCCCGCGGCGGTCGGCCGGAGCCCGCTGCCAGGCCGCGACCGCGAGCTCGGCGAGGTACAGCCGGCCCCGGTCGGCGGGGGTCGCCGCGTGGTGCACGAGGGTGGCCCCGGTCGGCGTGAGCCGGTCGGGTCGCCGACCCCCCAACATGGTTCGGAACCGGCTGAGTCGCCCCCGCGGTTCGGCGAGGGCCTGCGCGCCGAGCCCGATGAGCCGCAGCGCATCCTCGTCGGACCCGGCGTCCCACCCGCCGCGGGTCAGGTCGACCTCGACCGTGCGGACGCGTCCGTTGCGGGTGAACCGGACCGTGTCGCCGCCGGCAACGGCGATCTCCAGGCTCGCGCCGGCGTCCGCGAGTACGCGGCGGGCCGCCTCGACCAGCCGCGCCAGGCCGGGACTGCTGCGCACCGCTGCGGTGGCGGGTCCGGTCGCCGAGCCTCCGTCGTCCGGCGGTGGCTGCTCGCCCAGCCACTGCGGCCGTACCGTATCCGGAAGCAGCTCCGCGAACGCCGCGATCCGGGCGGGAACCGCGGCGTCCGGGACTCCGATGTAGACGGTTGCCGGGCCGTCACTCGTGCTCGGCGGCGCCGTGGCCGCTCCGGCGGGGCGCAGCCAGAGCCAGGTGTCGCCGACCGCGAGCTCCCAGCCGTCGCCGAGGTTGTACGTCTGCGGCCGCGCGCCGGGCGCCAGCCCATAGGGCTTCGGCCGCGCGTCGCCGGCCTTGGCGGGGGGCAGCGCTCGCAGGCGGTTCGCCAGCGGGATGAACGTCGCCCGCCCCGCCTCGTCGACCGCCATCAGCCGCGGCGAGGCCGGGTCCTCGACCGGACCGGCCGGCAGCTCGATCGGCAGGCCGTACTGCTCGGCGTAGCCCTCGGCGTCGGCCTGCGACGGCGGCTGCGCGGGTTCGCCGACGTCGAGCAGGAACTGGATTTCGTCGTCCAGTGCCAGCCGCCCCACGTAACGTCCGAGCAGCCCTGACCCCAGCCCACCGGGCGGCACGACGATCCGCGCGGTCCCCGCGAGCGGCGTCGCCCTGCGCGCGTAAGCCCGCGTCGCGGGGTCCAACTCCCGGCTCATCGGCCCGATGTGAAGATAGACCCCGGACGGTATCGGCTGGGTCCGGCCATCGGCACACAGTTCTCGAGGCGCGCTCACCGGTGCCGTCACCGCGGCCTCCTTGTTCCGTCGTCCGGGGTCCGACGGTAGCCAGTGGCGAACGGGGCGGACGAGCCGTCAGATCCGACGATCCGCGCCGGCTGGACGGCGGGGTACACGGCCGGATCCCCGAATCCGGGAACGCGGCGCCGTCCCCTCTCGGGGACTCCGGAGGCGCTCGCAAACGCGGGCGCACGCCGCTGTTACGGCCCCCTCCGGCGGGAGAGGCTTGCCGTTCACTCGATGTTCACCACGGGTGTCACCGCCCACGGGGACGGCGTCGCATCCTCCGGACGGAGACGCCGGAACCGTCCCACGCTCGCCCGGCCGGTCGCGACCCGGTCAGGACGGCGTGCTCCAGCGCACCGCGGCCTCCGTGCGACTGGTCACGTGGATCTTGGAGAAAACACTGCTCAAGTGGTTCTTCACGGTCTTCTCGGTGAGCCCCAACCGTTGCCCGATGGCCACATTGGACAGTCCCTCGCCGAGCAGCGTCAGGATCTCCCGCTCGCGGGCCGTCAGCCCGGTGCGGCGGGCGAAGTCGGCGCGCCGGCCCTCGAGACGGTCGCGGTCGTCCTGCTCCCGGTCGTCGTGCTCGCGCAGCGCCGCCGCCGCCGCAGTCGCCGCCGCCGGGGAGAGCCAGCCCTGCCCCGCCGCGACCGCTCGGACCGCCCGCACCAGGTCCGGCGGGTCGAACTGCCCGTGCACGAGGTATCCCCGCGCCCCGCCGCGCAGCATGGCGGTGATGACCTGCGTGCTGTCGTCACTGGTCAGGGCGAGAATCGAGGTGTACTGGCTGAGCTCGGCCACGACGTCGAGCCCGTCCGCGACCGGCATGCGGTAGTCCAGCAGCGTCACGCGCGGGCGGGCCGCGCGGGCGAGGTCGAGTGCCTGCACGCCGTTGACCGCCTCGCCGACCACCTCGATGTCGTCCTCGCCGGCGAGGACCGCGCACAACGCCCCGCGGACGATCGGGTTGTCGTCCGTGACCAGGACCGTGACGGCGTTCACAGGTGCTGTCCCATCAGGTGGACCGCCCATCCCGGCCGCTTCATCGCTGGACGAAGGCGATGTCATCGATGAAGAACCGGTACGAAGCCGGCACGGCCTCGTCGACGATCATGAAATCGATCCGCTGGACGGTGCGGCCGCCGTCGGGCAGCAGGCTGGCGACCGGGAACTCGAACTCGGTCCAGACATCCGCCGGCGCGTTGATCAGGGCCGTCCGGCTCCGGTCGGCGGTGGCCGTCGACGACAGCGACACCCGCGCGACGGTGCCGTTGACGCGCCCGCCGTACACCCGCAGCCGCAGCGTGCCGGGCACGGTCGCGGCGGTGCCGGCGCTCAGCCAGACGGACGCGCCGTCCTGCTTCGGCTCGACCCGTATCGCGACGACGTCGGAGCCGGGGACGCGCTCGGCCGGGAACACATTGGCCCCGGCCCCGGCGGCCTGCCAGCCCGGCCCGAGGGTGTTGGTGTACACGGTGCAGGCCGGCGGCGATGCGGCCCCGCCGGAGGTGGCGCAGGGCGCCGCGCCGGCCGCGCCGGACGGCGGCCGCGACACGGTGGCCCCGGCGCTGGCCGACGGCCGTCCTGCGCTGCTGGCCGCCGACGCCGCCGGGCTGCTCGCCGGGCTCGCGGCCGTCGAGGACGGCTCCTGGGACGGCCCGGGCTGCGGCTGGGCATCCTGCTGGGCATCCTTGACCGGGGCGGGGTCACGGTCGGGAATGAGCAGGGGCGGCACCGCCACCGTGATCAGTCCGATCGCGGTCGCCAGGCAGACGTTGCGCCAGCGCCGCAGCCGCGCGGCCGTGCCCGGCGCCGGGTTTGCGCGCCGCCGACCCGGGCCGGGCCGGTCGGTGACCGCGGTGCTGGCGATGCGAGTCGTCGAGTCCATCGCGATGCGAACCCTTTCCCCCAAACCGATGACCATGGTGCGGGCTGACCCGCCCGTACGCAACCTTGCAGAGAGACATACATCTGAGCGAAATACCCGCGTAACAGCGCCCTCGGCCGGGGACGTCCGTGAACCGGAGCGGCCCGCTGTCCGTCATCCGGCTGTGGCTTCCCGAGCAGCGGTACGGTTCGTCGTGGTCGTCGTCGCCGGGTGCGGCACGGCGGTCGCCTTGGGCAGCGTGGCGGCCCCGTCCGCGGCTGCGCCGGGGCCGTCCACATCCGTTGCGCCGTCGGGCACCGGCCGGTACACCGTGGTCGGGCCGGGCGTCAACGGGCAGCCGGAGCACCTGTTCGGCATCGCGGCGGAGACCCTCGGCGACGGCCGCCGATACCGGGAGATCCTCGACCTCAACCGCGACCGCGTCCAGCCCGACGGCCGGCGGATGACCGACGCGGTCGTGGCCCCGGGCTGGATCCTGCTGCTTCCGGCCGACGCGAAGGGTCCGCGTGTCCGGATGGGCACGCCGCCGACGTTCGCCCCGGCGGGGATCAGCGCGGCGCCGTCCAGTACGACCGGCGCAGCCTCCGGCGGCGGGGGAGCGATCGCCCTGAGCGTCGGCGCGGGCGGGGTCGCGGTCGTGCTGCTCGTGGCCGCCGCCGGCGTTCTGCGGGGCGGTCGCCGCCGGGTCTTGGACGGGCCCGTTTCGCCGGTTTCCGCGCCGGCTGTCCCGTCCGCCCGACCTGACTCTTCGCCGGCTGTCCCGTCCGCCCCACCTGACTCTTCGCCGGCTGTCCCGTCCGCCCTACCTGACCGTGAGCCCGAGGCGCTGTTGCCCGCGCCCGTGCCGATCGACGCCGTACCCGTTCCGACCGCCTCGGGGTTTGATTCGGCCGGCTCGGATGCTCCACCGTCGACTTCCGCCGCCGAGTGCGTGATCGACTGTGCCGGGGACCGGGCCCGGGTACGGCTCATCGGGTCCCGAACCGACCAGGGGCACGGCTGGCTCAGGGCCGGCGAGCCGGCACCGCCGGGGCGAGCCGTGATCGTCGCCGGAGAATCCACCGAGTCCTCCGGACCGGCCGGGAGCCAGGAACCGCGCCGGCTGTGGATCGACCTGGCCGCGGCGCCGGACGCGGTGACCGTGATCGGCGACGAGCCGGCGCGGCTGCGGTTCGCCCGGCGGGCCGTCGAGGGCCTGGTCGCCGCCGGGGCCGACGTCACGGTCGTCGGGGCGGGCCTCGACGAGCACCTGTCGGACGGATGCTCACGCGTCGCGGACGTCGGGTCGCTCACGGTTCCCAGTGGGCCGGTCACCCAACCCTCGGTCGTCGTGTGCCTGGTGGGAGCCGGCGAGGACCTGGCGGCGCTGCGGACGTGGATGCAGGACGCCGGGGCCCGGGCGGTGCCCGTGCTGATCGGGGACGTCACGTCGGCCCGGTGGTCAGTGGACTTCGGCTGAGCGAAGGTCGCGCGAGGGCTCAGCGGAACAAGCCGCCGAGCTCGCCCATGTACTCGGTGACCGGGCGCAGCCGCTCCTGCGACGCCTGCCGCAGCGCCGCCGTAACGTCATGGAACGCCTCGCGGACGAGCGCCTCCAGGGTGGCCACGTCGTTCGGGTCGACGATCTCCGGATCGATACGCAGGTCGATGAGCTGGCCCTCCATCCCCATGTGCATGGTCACCAGACCGTTGCCGGCGGAGCCGGTGACGGTCGTTTCACGCAGCGCCTGCTCCACGTCGGCGAGCTGCTGCTGGAACGCCTCGGCGCGGGCGAGAAACTCGTCGAGGCCGCGGCCGTTGTCGGTTTGCATTACGTACGCTCCTCAGTGGTTACGGCGCGACCGTGGGCGTGATCTCGGTGACCGGCCCCTCGGTGAAGTTGCGGTTGTAGTTCTGCGCCTCGCCGGGATCCGCGCCGCCCCCGCCGGAAACGAGCTGCGCCGTCATCGTGAAGACCTCTTCGGTCATCGTCTTGAACATGGAGTACAGCTGCCGCTCTGTCGTGTCGTAGACGATCGCACCGCCCAGGATCGCGGTGGCGAACCGGTTGAGGACGCCCTGCTGGGGTTCGTCCCCCTCCTTGCCGGACTCGGACCCGGGCTTCCCGCCGGACGAGTGGTGCGCCTCGGTCGCCGACTCCTCGGGTTCACCGAAGTAGTCGGCCGTGACGGCGCGGAGGACCTCCACGAAGCTCTCGGCCTCTTGCTGGGACTTGCCGGCCCAGCCGATCTTCAGCTCCTGCCACCGCTTGCCGATCGCCTCGTACTCGACGCCGATGGCTCGGCCGAGCTGGGCCACGTCGCGGCCGATCTCGTACAGCTTGCCCTGGTCGACGGAGAACGAGCCGCCCGTGTTGTAGTCGACGCCCACTGCTGAGCCTTTCCCGTTGCCCTTTCCCACCCTGTGCGGGCCATGCTCCCGGCCGGAGGCGGACATCGGCAAAGTCCCGGTATTGGTGCCTTGCCGCTGCTCGCCGCGGCAAGTGACGGTGGCAAAATGGCTGAGTATCAACCGGTCGGCGGGGTGGCACGCTATGCCGACGGCACGCTTGTAACGTTCGACGCCGAGGGCAACGCGATCTGCAAGGTGACTCCGGGTCGCTGGACGTATTCGCACCCGGACAGCGTCGGCCGGTGGACCGCGGGCACAACCCCGGACGGCGTGGACTTTCGCATTGCCTACCGTCCTGACGGTTCGTCGATCACGACCTACGAGGACCGGACGATCGTCGAGGCGAACCACGCGGGTGAGCTGATTCGCCAGACACTGCCCGACCAAACGGTGTACGACAAGTTCGACCCGACGACCGGAAAGCCGGTGCACGGCACGACGGGCGACGGTGTCGATTTCAATATCGTGTCCAACGCGCATGGTTCGACGACGTTTTATGAGGACGGCACGGTCGTGTCGGCCGGTCTTGACGGCGAGACCGAGTGGATGCGGACGCCGGATCGTACGTTGTATGACAAGTTTGATCCGGTCACGCACAAGCCGGTGCACGGTACTTCCGGTGATGACGTTGATTTCGGTATCGGCTACGACGTGCATGGTTCGACGACCAGGTATGAGGACGGGACGGTTGTCGGGGCCGGTCTTGATGGTGAGACGGAGTGGATGCGGACCCCCGACCGCACGTTGTTCGACAAGTTCGATCCGGTAACGCATAAGCCGGTGCACGGCACGACCGGTGATGACGTCGATTTTGACATCTTCCAGAATGCGCATGGTTCGACGACCAGGTATGAGGATGGCACGGTTGTCGGGGCCGGTCTTGATGGTGAGACGGAGTGGATGCGGACCCCCGACCGCACGTTGTTCGACAAGTTCGATCCGGTAACGCATAAGCCGGTGCATGGCACGACGGGTGATGACGTCGATTTTGACATCTTCCAGAATGCGCATGGTTCGACGACGCGGTATGAGGATGGGACGGTTGTCGGGGCTGGGGTTGATGGTGAGACGGAGTGGATGCGGACTCCGGATCGGACGTTGTTCGACAAGTTTGATCCGGTTACGCATAAGCCGGTGCATGGTACGACGGGTGATGATGTTGATTTCAGTATCGGTTACGACGGGCACGGTTCGACGACCAGGTATGAGGATGGGACGGTCGTCTCGGCTGGGGTTGATGGTGAGACGGAGTGGATGCGGACCCCCGACCGCACGTTGTTCGACAAGTTTGATCCGGTTACGCATAAGCCGGTGCATGGCACGACGGGTGATGACGTCGATTTTGACATCTTCCAGAATGCGCATGGTTCGACGACGCGGTATGAGGATGGGACGGTTGTCGGGGCTGGGGTTGATGGTGAGACGGAGTGGATGCGGACTCCGGATCGGACGTTGTTCGACAAGTTTGATCCGGTTACGCATAAGCCGGTGCATGGTACGACGGGTGATGACGTCGATTTCAGTATTGTGTCCAATGCGCATGGTTCGACGACGCGGTATGAGGATGGGACGGTTGTCGGGGCTGGGGTTGATGGTGAGACGGAGTGGATGCGGACTCCGGATCGGACGTTGTTCGACAAGTTTGATCCGGTTACGCATAAGCCGGTGCATGGTACGACGGGTGATGATGTTGATTTCAGTATCGGTTACGACGGGCACGGTTCGACGACCAGGTATGAGGATGGGACGGTCGTCTCGGCTGGGGTTGATGGTGAGACGGAGTGGATGCGGACCCCCGACCGCACGTTGTTCGACAAGTTCGATCCGGTAACGCATAAGCCGGTCCACGGCACTACCGGTGATGACGTCGATTTTGACATCTTCCAGAATGCGCATGGTTCGACGACGCGGTATGAGGACGGGACGGTTGTCGGGGCCGGTCATAATGGTGAGACCGAGTGGATGCGGACCCCCGACCGCACGTTGTTCGACAAGTTCGATCCGGTAACGCATAAGCCGGTGCACGGCACGACCGGTGATGACGTCGATTTTGACATCTTCCAGAATGCGCATGGTTCGACGACGCGTTATGAGGATGGGACGGTTGTCGGGGCTGGGGTTGATGGTGAGACGGAGTGGATGCGGACGCCGGATCGGACGTTGTTCGACAAGTTTGATCCGGTTACGCATAAGCCGGTGCATGGTACGACGGGTGATGACGTCGATTTCAGTATTGTGTCCAATGCGCATGGTTCGACAACGTTTTATGAGGACGGGACGGTCGTCTCGGCTGGGGTTGATGGTGAGACCGAGTGGATGCGGACGCCGGATCGGACGTTGTTCGACAAGTTTGATCCGGTAACGCATAAGCCGGTGCATGGCACGACGGGTGATGACGTCGATTTTGACATCTTCCAGAATGCGCATGGTTCGACGACGCGGTATGAGGATGGGACGGTTGTCGGGGCTGGGGTTGATGGTGAGACGGAGTGGATGCGGACGCCGGATCGGACGTTGTTCGACAAGTTTGATCCGGTTACGCATAAGCCGGTGCATGGTACGACGGGTGATGATGTTGATTTCAGTATTGGCTACGACGTTCACGGTTCGACGACCAGGTATGAGGACGGGACGGTTGTCGGGGCCGGTCATAATGGTGAGACGGAGTGGATGCGGACCCCCGACCGCACGTTGTTCGACAAGTTCGATCCGGTAACGCATAAGCCGGTGCACGGCACGACCGGTGACGACGTCGATTTCAGTATCGGTTACGACGGGCACGGTTCGACGACCAGGTATGAGGACGGGACGGTTGTCGGGGCTGGGGTTGATGGTGAGACGGAGTGGATGCGGACTCCGGATCGGACGTTGTTCGACAAGTTTGATCCGGTTACGCATAAGCCGGTGCACGGCACGACGGGTGATGACGTCGATTTTGACATCTTCCAGAATGCGCATGGTTCGACGACGCGGTATGAGGATGGGACGGTTGTCGGGGCTGGTCTTGATGGTGAGACGGAGTGGATGCGGACCCCCGACCGCACGTTGTTCGACAAGTTCGATCCCGTCACGCATAAGCCGGTGCACGGCACTACCGGTGATGACGTCGATTTTGACATCTTCCAGAATGCGCATCGTTCGACGACGCGGTATGAGGACGGGACGGTTGTCGGGGCTGGTCTTGATGGTGAGACGGAGTGGATGCGGACCCCCGACCGCACGTTGTTCGACAAGTTCGATCCGGTAACGCATAAGCCGGTGCACGGCACGACCGGTGACGACGTCGATTTCAGTATCGGTTACGACGGGCACGGTTCGACGACCAGGTATGAGGACGGGACGGTCGTCGGGGCCGGGGTTGATGGTGAGACGGAGTGGATGCGGACGCCGGACCGCACGTTGTATGACAAGTTTGATCCGGTTACGCATAAGCCGGTGCATGGCACGACGGGTGATGACGTCGATTTTGACATCTTCCAGAATGCGCATGGTTCGACGACGCGTTATGAGGACGGGACGGTTGTCGGGGCCGGGGTTGATGGTGAGACGGAGTGGATGCGGACGCCGGATCGCACGTTGTATGACAAGTTTGATCCGGTTACGCATAAGCCGGTGCATGGTACGACGGGTGATGACGTTGATTTCAGTATCGGCTACGACGGGCACGGTTCGACGACCAGGTATGAGGACGGGACGGTCGTCTCCGCCGGGGTTGATGGTGAGACCGAGTGGATGCGGACCCCCGACCGCACGTTGTTCGACAAGTTCGATCCGGTCACGCATAAGCCGGTGCATGGTACGACCGGTGATGACGTTGATTTCAGTATCGGCTACGACGCGCATGGTTCGACGACGCGGTATGAGGACGGGACGGTCGTCTCGGCTGGGGTTGATGGTGAGACGGAGTGGATGCGGACGCCGGATCGGACGTTGTATGACAAGTTTGACTTGGTCACGCACAAGCCGGTGCACGGCACGACGAAAGACGATCTCGATTTTGACATCGTCTACAACGCGCATGGGTCGACGACGTTCTATGAGGATGATACCGTCGTCAAGGCTGGCGCCGACGGTAAGCCTGCCTGGATGCGCACCGCCGACCATACCGTCTACGACGCGTTCGACTCCGTCACGAACAAGCCGATCAGCGGTATCACCCCGGACAAGGTCGAGTTTCACACGACCTACCGGGCCGACGGCAGCTCCGTCACCACGTACCAGGATGACACCATCGTCGAGGCCGACCGCTTCGGCGAGCCGGTGTGGATGCGCACGCGGGACTTGACGGTCTACGACCATTTTGACAAGTTGCGGCGGCCCACCAGCGGTGTCACGCGCGACAAGGTCGAGTTTGACACCGTGTACGGCGCTGACGGCAGTTCGGTCACGACGTATGTGGACAAGACGATCGTCAAGGCCGACAAGGCCGGGCATCCGACCTGGATGAAAACGTCGGACGGGACCGAGTATGACGCGTTCGACCCGGTCACCCATCTGCCGATCAGCGGCAAGACCCGGCTGAACGTCAGATTCGACACTGTCTACGAGCCCGACGGTAGTTCTACCACGACCTACGCGGACAAGACGATCGTCAAAGCCGACAAGGCCGGCCACCCGACGTGGATGAGGACGCCGGACGGGACCGAGTATGGCGGGTTCGACCCGCTCACCGATCTGCCGACCAGCGGCAAGACCCGCCACGGCCTGAGATTCGACACCGTCTACGAGCCCGACGGCAGTTCGACCACGACCTACGAGGACAAGACTATCGTCAAGGCGGACCCCAACGGGAAGCCTACGTTGATGGTCACTCCCGACAAGACGGTGTTCGACGCGTTCGACTCGCAGCGGCGGCCGATCCGGGGGAGGACCAAGGACCACAAGGCGGTCACCATCCTCCACCGGCGGGACGGGTCGTCGCGGATGACGATCGAGAAGACCGCGGTGATCGAGTACAGCAAGGGCAGGAAGCTGCTCAGCATCACCACCGCCGACGGATACACGTGGAGTCGCTTCGGCGCCAAGAACCGGCCGACGCAGCTGAGACTGCCCGAGCGGCTGGGCGGCGACACCATCACGCTCACCTATCTCGGCAATGGCGACGTGAAGTACACCTACGGCGACGGCCGGTGGACGATCTTCGATGAGCACAACCATCCGACCAAGATGGGCAAGGGCGACGAGATTCTGGTCGACTTCGCGGTCGACCTGCCGCTGCTGGCCGAGGGGACGCGGTACGTCCAAGGACGCCGCAACCAGATCGCGTCGCTGATGCAGCAGCTCGACACCAAGCTCGTGTCGGCCCTGTGGGTGTGGGACGGGCCGGCCGCGGACGCCTACGCCACGCAACTGGCCGAGATCCGCCGCGCCGGCGGTCAGCTGCTGGAGGTGCTCGACGAGGCGATCCACCGGATGCAGCAGACGTACGACAGCTATGTGCGGGTGGAGGTCCGCAATGGGCTCAATCTGACCCCGGTGTGAACCGGAACGTCCCACTCCTCGTTACACCGGCGCCAACCTGAACGAGGAGGACCACCATGCTCCCTGTCGCCATCGTGGACGACCACCCGGTCCGGCGGGCCGGGCTGGAGAAGTTCATCGCCGACACGCCCGGCCTCGAGGTCGCCCAGTCGGTGGGGGGCGCCGACGTTCTCGACCCCGAGACGCGGTTCGGTGTGGTCATCCTCGATCTGCCGCTGCGGGCGAGCGGCCCGGCTCTGGCCGCGATCGAGCGGCTCTGCGGCATGGCACCGGTCGTCGTGAGCTCCTCGTGGGAGCGGCCGCTGACGTTCGGGGCGGTGCTGCGGGCCGGCGCCTGCGGGTTCGTGTCCAGCCACTGCGACGGGCCGATCATCGTCGCCGCGCTCGAGGCGGTCGGCTGCGGCGGGTTCTACGTCTCGCCCGACCTCGCCGACCGCTTCCGCGGCGAGCTGGTCCGAAACGTCAACGAGGACCCGACCGGGCTCGCCCCGCGCGAGGTCGAAACGTTGCGCTGGATCGCCCGTGGCCTCACCCACGCTCAGATCGCCGGGCGGATGGGGCTGACCGAGGCGACCGTCAACACGTACGCCAAGCGGATCCGGGCGAAGCTCAACGCCGGCAACAAGGCCGAGTTGACCCGCCTCGCGATCGAACTCGGCCACGTGCCCGGCGACCTGCGGCGCTACCCGGCCGCCTGAGATGCCACAGGAGGCGGTGCCGCACGCGGAGCGGTGGGAGTTCATCGACGCCTTCGTCGAGCACACCAGGGCCCGGCCGAGCGCCGACCGGCTCACCGCCGGCCCGAGAGGCCTGCTGCTCGTCGCGGTCGTCACCGTTGTCGGCGTGGTCGTCGGCGGGATCATCACCGGCCTGCTGCGCAACGACAGCAAGCAGCGCACCGCCTCGGCCGCACCCGCCGCCTGGACCGCCGTCGCCGGCTGGGACTGCCGCGGCGGCACCGATCGGCAGTTCGAGGCGTTCGGCCGGACCAGCCGGTGGATGAGCGTCCCCGACGGGGGGTGGACCGGCGACGGCTGCGGCGGGTCGTACCTCACCGTGCCGGTGGGTTCGCCGAGCGAGGGGGCGCTGTGGACGTTCCGCCCCGGGTTCGCGTCCGGGCGCTGCACGCTCGCGGTGTACCGCCCCGAGACCGCCCCGGCGCAGGCGACGACCTACCACGTGCTGGCCGGGCGCGACGGTGCCGTGGCGGCGACGTTCCAGCTGGACATGGCCAAGGCCCCGGCCGGCTGGACCGACGCCGGGACGTTTCCGTTGCACCAGGGCACGTTGACGGTACGCCTGGCCGCCTCGGGCGGTGCGCCCGAGCCCAAGGACGGGCGGGTCGTGGTGAGCCAACTGCGGGTCGGCTGCGGGAGGGAAGGATGATCTCGGTCAGCCCGGGCCGGGTCGAGCGCGTCAGCGCCCGCGGCTGGGGCCGGCACCGTACGATCGGCGCCGCCGTCCGCTCGGCCACCCCCGGCGCGACCGTCGTCGTCGCCGCCGGCCTCTACGCCGAGAGCGTCGTCGTCGACAAGCCGCTGCGAATCGTCGCCGAGGCCGGCGGCGACGTCCGGCTCTCCTGCTCCGGCGGGCCGGCCCTGATCCTGCGATCCGGCCCGGTCGAGGTCAGCGGGCTGACCATCGACGGTGACGGCCGGACCGCGGTGGCCGTCGACGCCGACGCGCGGCTGACCGGGTGCCGGATCGGCGCCGGAGCGGTGCGGGTCGCCGGCCGATCGGTGGCGATCCTGCGCGACTGCGTGCTCGCGGGCCCGGGTGCCGGCCTGCGCGCCGCCGACGCGGCCCGGGCCGAGCTGGACGGATGCACGGTCGAGGACGTCGACGGGGTCGGCGTCGCGGTCGGCGGGGGCGCGAGCGTGACCCTCGCCGAGACCACGATCCGCCGCACGGGCAAGGCGGGGCTGCAGGTCGCCGAGCACGCCGCCGCGGTCGTCACGGACGCGGTCATCTCCGGGACCGCGACCGCGGCGGTGGTCGTCGCCGGCGCCGGACGGCTGCGGATGCGCGGGTCGCACCTGCACGACAACGACGGCGACGGCCTGCATCTGGCCGGCAGCGGCCCGTTCGGGGACTGGTGGCGCGACCCGGACCCGATGCGCGGCGCCGCCGACGTCCCGGAGCCGGGTGGCGACCCCGGTGGAGTGTCCGTCGTCGGCTGCCGGGTGGAGCGGACCGGCGGCACCGCGGTCGCCCTGTCCGGTGACGCCCATGCGGTACTGCGTGACTGCGCGATCGACACCACGGGCGCCGCCGGCGTCCTGGCCGGCGGTGCGGCCCGGCTGCTGGCCCGCGACTGTGCGGTCGCCGGCAGCCGCAGCACCGGCTTCGCGCTGCGTGACACGGCCCGGGCCTGGGCCGGCGGCTGCCGGGTCACCGACAGCGCCGCCAACGGATTCTTCCTCGCCGACGACAGCCGCGCCGATCTGCGTGGCGTCGCCGCCCACCGGTCCGGGTTCACCGCCGTGCACATCGGCGGCACGGCGGTCGCCGCCGTCACCGACGGCGAGGTCGACACGACCCCGGAGTGCGGGGTGCGGGTCACCGGCCGGGCGCTGCTCGCGCTCGACGGTGCCCGGATCGCCGCCGCCGGGCAGGCCGGGGTCCGCGTCGAGGAGGGGGGCGACGCCCGGCTGCGCGCCGTGACGGTGAACGGTTGCGGCACGGGCATCCGGCTCGACACCCCGCACCGGCCGCTCGTCGAGGACTGCACGGTCGGCGAGATCGCCCAGACCGGGCTCGAGATCGGCGAGGGGGGTTCGGCGATCGTACGGTCGAGCAGCTTCACGGCGTGCGGCGCGGCCGGGATCTATGTCGGGGCGGCCGCGGCGCCGCTCGTCGAGGACTGCCGGGTCGAGCGGACCGCCGGCAGCGGTCTGGTCGCCTGGACCGGGTCGGCGCCGACGATCCGCGGCCTGACCGTCGCCCGCTGCGCCAAGAACGGCCTCTACCTCGCTCAGGGCTGCCGGGCCAGCGTGTCCGGCGCCGATGTGTCAGGCACCGATTTCCCGGCGCTGTACGTCGGGCCGCAAGCCCGTCCGGTCCTGCGTGGCCTCACCATCCACGACTGCGACACCGACCTCAACATCGACGCCACCGCGGCGCCGGTCTTCGACGCGCAGCCGGCTCCCGATGCGGTACCGCCGGCGGCGCAGGCACCGGCCGGGAATACCGCGGAGCCGGAACTCGGCGCCCTGCTCGACGAGCTGAACCGGCTCGTCGGCCTCGACCGGGTCAAGCAGGACGTCGGGGCGCTGGTGAAGCTGGTGCAGATGGTGAAGCGGCGCCGCGAGGCCGGGCTGCCGCCCCCGCCGATGTCGCGGCACCTCGTGTTCGCCGGGAACCCGGGCACCGGCAAGACGACCGTCGCCCGCCTCTACGGCCAGATCCTCAAGGCGCTGGGCATGCTCAGCAGCGGACACCTCGTCGAGGCGGACCGCTCGGCGCTCATCGGCGAGTACGTCGGGCACACCGCACCGAAGACCCAGGCGGTGTTCCGCCGGGCGATGCACGGCGTGCTGTTCATCGACGAGGCCTACGCGCTGGTGCCCGACGGCCACGGCGCCGACTTCGGCCAGGAGGCGATCGCCACCCTGGTCAAGCTGATGGAGGACCACCGCGAGGAGGTCGTCGTCATCGTCGCCGGATACCCCGACGAGATGGACCGGTTCGTCGCCACCAACCCGGGCCTGTCGTCGCGGTTCACCCGCACCCTGACCTTCGACGACTACACGGCCGGCGAGCTGGTGTCCATTGTGGAGTACCAGGCGGCGGAGCACCGGTACACACTCGTCCCGGCGACCCTGGAGGCGTTGCGGCTGCTCTTCGAGGACGCCGACCGCGGGCCGGGCTTCGGCAACGGCCGCTACGCCCGGCGCGTGTTCCAGCGGATGACGGAGCGGCACGCCGCCCGCGTCGCCGACCTCGCCGACCCGACCACGGAGCAGCTGACCGAGCTGGATCCGCAGGACCTGCCCGACGCGGCACTCGATCGGTAGGATGCCATGGCCCGCCTCTCGTTCCATCGCCCGGCCCGGTTCATGCCGCCGCCCGCCCCCGACGACAAGGTCGTCCTCCCGGCACCGCCGGAGGTGAAGCAGAGCGCCGTCAACGTCATCGCCATGATCCTGCCGCTGATGGGCAGCCTCGGCATCGCCGCCTACATGATCTCGTACGGCCGCCCCACGCTCATCGCCCTGGCCATCATCTTCGCGATGGTGTCGATCGGCGCCGCCATCGGCATGCGGACCCAGACCCGCCACACGGAACAGCGCGCGAGGGTCCGGCAGCGGGCCCGGTACCGCGCGCTGCTCATGGACGTGCGCGCCCGCGCCCGGGAGGTCGCCGCCGCCCAGCGGATGCTCGCCGCCTGGGCGCACCCCGAACCGGACCGGCTCCTCGCGGTCGCCGCCGCGGCCCGGCGGGTCTGGGAACGCCGCCAGGGCGACCCCGACTTCCTGCAGGTGCGCATCGGTCGCGGCGACGCCCCGCTGGCCACCCCGCTGCAGATCGGCAGCCGGCTCGACCCGCTCGCCGACTACGACTGGGACTGCATGAGCGCCGCCCGCCGGCTCGTCGACCGGATGGGGACCGTCAGCGGGCAGCCGGTCCCGCTCGACATCGGTACCGCCGGGGTGATCAGCGTCCTCGGCCTGCCCGACCGCACCGAGGCCCTCACCCGGGCCCTGCTGTGCCAGGTCGCGGTCCTGCACGCACCCGACGACGTCCTCGTCGCCGTGGACGCCACCGCCGGGGCCCAGTGGGAGTGGGCGAAGTGGCTGCCGCACGCGTGCGAGCCCGGCTCCCGGGCGTCGCTGGTCGCGGCCGGCCCCGCCGACCTCGCCGGGTTCTTCGAACGCGAGCTCGCCCGCCGGCAGGAGGCGCAGGCCGCCCGGCGGCTGGCGGTCGGCTACGACCGGTCGGCCGCACCGCAGCAGCAGCGCCTGCTCGTCGTGTTCACCGGCTTCAACCCGGTGTCGGAGTTCGGCCGCAGCCCGTTGTTGCGCACGCTGCTGGAGGCGGCCGGGCCGCAGTACGGGCTGACGCTGCTGTTCGTCGGGGAACGCGAAACCGACGAGCCCGGCCGGGTCGACGTCCGGGTCACCGTCGACGCCGAGGGCTCACTGCGCGTCCTCGGCCGTGGCGGCGCCGCCCCGGACAATGCCGAGGCCGACGCGATCGAGCCGGTCACGGCCGAGCTCGTCGCCCGGGCCCTCGCCCCGCTCACCCTCACCGACGAGCAGGACCAGGTCCTCGCCCGGACCGTGTCGCTGACCGAGACCCTGCTCGGCACGCACGGGCTCGACGCCGACATCGCCGCCGGCTGGGCCGCCGCCTCCGCGGACAACCTGCTCAAGGTACCGATCGGCACCGACGGCGAGGGGCAGCACGTCATCCTCGACCTCAAGGAGTCGGCGCAGGGCGGGTCCGGCCCGCACGGGCTGATCGTCGGCGCGACCGGGTCCGGCAAGAGCGAGCTGCTGCGCACCCTCGTCGCCGGGCTGGCCCTCACGCACTCGCCGGAGGTGCTGAACTTCGTCGCCGTCGACTTCAAGGGCGGTGCCACGTTCGCCTCCCTCGCCGACCTGCCGCACGTCGCCGGAATGATCACCAACCTGGCCGAGGAGGCGGCGCTGATCGACCGGGTCCAGGCCGCGCTCGCCGGCGAGCAGCAGCGCCGTCAGCAGCTGCTGCGCTCCGCCGGCAACGTCGACTCGATCCGGGAGTACCAGCGGCTGCGGGCCGCGGGCCAACCGCTGGAGCCGATGCCGTACCTGCTCATCATCATCGACGAGTTCTCCGAGCTGCTGTCCCAGCGCCCCGACTTCGTGGAGCTGTTCGTCCAGATCGGCCGGGTCGGCCGCAGCCTCGGCATGCATCTGCTGTTCTCCACGCAGAAGCTCGACGAGGGGCGGCTGCGCGGCCTCGACTCGCACCTGTCGTACCGGATCTGCCTGCGCACGTTCAGCGCGCAGGAGAGCCGGGCGGTCATCGGCAACACCGACGCGTACCGGCTCCCCCCGATCCCCGGCTCCGCCTACCTCAAGGTCGACGAGTCGATCTACCAGCGCTTCCGCGTCGCGCACGTCACCGCGCCGGTGCCCAGCGAGCGGCCCGGCGAGCGGGTGGCGGACCGGATCCCGATCGTGGCGTTCGGGCTGCGCAGCGCCGCCGAGGACGAGCCCGCCCCGCCGGAGCCGGCCGCGGACCCGGCGCCCCGGCCCGCCGGCGAGCAGCCGCCGACGGAGCTGTCCGTCATCGTGCGCAAGCTGCGCGGGCTCGGTCCAGCCGCCCGGCAGGTGTGGCTGCCGCCGCTACCGCCGGCCATTCCCCTCGACGCGCTGCTCGGGTCCCTGGCCGTCGAGCCCGAGCGGGGCCTCACCGCCAGCACCTGGCCGTCGGCCGGCACCCTCGCCATCCCGGTCGGCGTCATCGACCTCCCGGCGCTGCAGGCCCAGGAGCCGATGGTCCTGGACTTCGCCGGCCAGCACGGCCACGTCGCGATCGTCGGCGCGCCCCGGTCCGGCCGCAGCACCCTGCTGCGCACGCTGATGCTGTCGGCGATGCTCACCCACACCCCCGACGAGGTCCACTTCTACTGCGTCGACTTCGGCGGCGAGACGCTGCACCCGTACGCCACCGCCCCGCACGTCAGCGGGGTCACCGGCCGGCTCGACACCGAGCGCGTCGGGCGGACCCTCGCCGACGTCCGCTCCGTTGTCACCGAGCGGGAGCGGTTCTTCCGCGACCGCGGCATCGAGTCCATCGTGGACTTCCGGATGCGCCGCAACGCCGGGCGGCTGCCGGCCGGAGTGCGCGGCGCCGACGTGTTCCTGCTCGTCGACAACTGGGGCGCGGTGCGTGCCGAGCACGACGGCGCCGAGGCGGTCCTGACCGACATCGCCGCCCGCGGGCTCGGCGTCGGCGTGCACCTGGTCCTCACCGCGAACCGGTGGCTGGACATCCGGCCGGCGCTGCGCGACTCCATCAGTGCCCGGCTCGAACTGCGGCTCAACGACCACACCGAGTCCGACGTCAACCGCCGGATGGCACAGCGCATGCCGGCCGGCGTACCCGGCCGGGCGCTGGTGCCGCCCGGGGCGTACGCACACGTGGTCCTGCCGCGGGCCGACGGCCGCGACGACGACGAGGCCGTCCGCGAGGCCCAGCAGGACGTGCTGACCAAGCTCGCCGAATCGTGGCGGGGGGAGCCGGCCCCGGCGGTGCGGATGCTGCCCGAACGGCTCGCCGTCGCGGACCTCGCCGTCCCGGCCGACCTGCCGGAGACGGCCGTGCCCGTCGGGATCGGCGAGCCGGACTTCACCCCGGCCGTCGTCGACCTGTCCGGCACCGACCCGCACTTCATCGTCTTCGGCGACACCGGCGCCGGGAAGACCGCGTTTCTGCGGACGTGGCTCGCCGGCCTCGCCGCCCGGCAGTCGTCGATGCAGGCCCGCGCCGTCGTCGTGGACTACCGCCGGACCCTGCTCGGCGCGGTGCCCGACGAGCACCTCGGCGCGTACGCCGCCGACGCCCGGGCCGCCACCGCCTACGCGCAGCAGGTGGCCGAGAAGCTCCGGGAGCGGCTGCCGCCGGCCACGATCACGCCCCAGGAGCTGCGGGAACGGCGCTGGTGGGACGGGCCGGAGATCTACGTCGTCGTCGACGACTACGACCTCATCGGCGGCGGCCCTCAGTCGCCCCTGGCGCCGCTGGTGGAGCTGCTGCCGCACGCCCGGGACATCGGCCTGCACGTCGTGCTCGCCCGGCGGGTCGGCGGGGCCGGCCGGGCGCTGGGCGACCAGCTGTTCAACCGGGTCAAGGAGCTCGGCGCGGCGGGGCTGGTGCTCTCCGGCGACCCGCGCGAAGGGGCCGTGCTCGGGGGCGAACGCGCCGCGCAGCGGGTGCCGGGGCGCGGCACGCTGGTCCGCCGCGGTGCCGCGACCCGGCTGGTCCAGGTCGCGCTGACGGACACCCCGTGACGTACCCGATCCGGCGTGGCGGGACACCGCATACGGGAGATGGCAGGGTCCGCGCTCACGCTGCGATGCTGCAGCGAAAGCAAAGCCGACGGAAAGGAGGTCGCCGTGGCATTCGTGGTGACCCCGCAGTACCTCGCCGCCGCGGCGGTCGACTGCGAGCAGACGGCCCAGCAGGTCAGCGAGCAGCTCGACACGCTGAAGAAGTACGTGACCGGCCTGCGCGTGGAGTGGGAGGGCGTCGCCGCGACCTCGTTCGAGCAGCTGATGGCCAACTGGGACACGTACGCGCAGACGCTGCACAGCGCGCTCGTCGGCATCGGCGGGGCGTTGCGTACCAACCACTACAACTACACCGACAACGAAGGCGTCGTCGACAGCAACCTGCTGAGCATCGACGGCGACCTGCAGCCCGCGCGGCTGTGATCCGCGCCGGCGCGGCAAGAGCGAGAGGGGAGTTGTCATGGCGGACATCGAGTCGTCCCAGCTGCGGGTCCCGGCGAGCCTGGCCGAGGCCGGGCCGTTCCTGTCCGGCGTCGGCGAGATTCTCGTCGGCGAGCTGACCACGCTGCAGGGCAAGCTCGCACCACTCGGCGACGTGTGGCAGGGCGACACGCAGCTGGCCTACCAGGAGTACCAGGCGATGTGGAACGCCGCCGCCGACGGCCTGTTCGGCGAACAGGGCGTGCTCACCGCCATCGCCCACGCGGTGAACGTCAACTACGAGAACTACGCCGAGACCGAGACGGTCAACGGCAACGCCTGGAAGCACTGATGATCGACCAGCTCAGCCGGGTCACCGTCGTCGGCACCCGCAAACGCGTCGACGTCACCCTCCCGTCGGCGGCACCGGTCGGCGAGTACGCCGGCCGGCTCGCCGAACTGTGCGGCCAGGAACGCGACGACGTGTTCCCGCCGGCGTGGTCGCTCGCCACACCCGGCGCCGCGCCGATCGCCGCTCACGAGTCCCTCGCCGGGGCCGGGATCGCCGACGGCGCCGTGCTGTACCTCACCGACCTCGCCGGCGATCCGGCCCGCGAGCCCGCGGTCGAGGACATCGCCGAACTCGTCGCGGAGGCGCGGGAGCGGGCCCGGGCCAAGCAGCCGCGCCGGGGAACGGTCGTCGCCGGCCTGGCCCTGGCCTGGCTCGCCGCCACCGCCGCGGTCCTCGCCGCGCGCCCGGGCGGCCTCGCCGCCGCCACCGTGCTCGCGGTGACCGGGCTGGCGCTGCTGGGCACCGCATGGCTGCTCGGGCAGCGGCGTACCATGGTCCCGGCGGCCCTGCCGCTCGGGATGGCGCTCACGGCCGCCGTCTGCGTCGCCGTCGCCTGCGGACTGCTCGCGACGGGGCTCGCCGGCCCGCAGTACCGCTGGATCGGCATCGTCGCCGGGGCGAACCTCGGCGTGCTCATGGCCTTCGCCGCCGTCCCCGATGTCGTCCTCGCCGCGCTGCAGTTGCACGCGATCGCCGCGGCGCTGCTCTGCCCGCTGCTGATCGCCCTGCCGGTCGGCCCGGCGCAGGTGGCCGCGGCCGCGGTCGTCCTCGCCGTCGCGCTGCTCGGCCTGTCGAAGTGGCTCGCCGCGGCGATCACCGCCTGGGCCGACCGCCCCGCGGCCCGGTCCGTCAACCGGCTGCTCGAACGGGCCGACTGGCTGCTCACGACGCTCATCGCCGGCCCGCTGCTGGCGCTGATCGCCGGCCTGTTCGTCCTGGCCCGCTCGCCGGGCTGGTTCCCGCTGCTGCTCGCCGCCGTGGCCGCCGCGGGCTTGCTGGTGCGCACCCAGCAGGCCGGTACCTTCGCGGAGATCCTCGGGTTCGGCGCCGCCGCCATGACCGGGCTGTTCGCCGTCGTCACCGAGCTCGCCGGCCGCTGGGCCGGCACCGGTGGCCTCGCGACGGTACTGCTGCTCGGCGGCTGCGCCGTCCTGGGCGCCGGCCTGTTCGTCACCGTCGTCCGCATGCCGATCAAGGGCGGGACGACCGACGTGTCGCTCGGCGGCGCCGCCGCGCCCGGGCGGCGCTCGGCCGCCGAGGTGATCGGCCTGCTGTGCCACCTCGCGGTGGCGCCCCTGGCGATGGGCGTCTTCGGGGTGTACGGCGAGCTGCTCGCGATGGGCCACGGCATGGTTTCCTGACGCTCAGCCTTCTTGCCGGCGGGTCTTCTTGACGGCGGGCCGATGCCCTCACCCGTGCTCGGGTGAGGGTTGACAACTGCTCACTCTCCTGTGAGCAGATATGCGAATCTGTGAGTGTTAGTGTTCTTCTGTGAAGCTTGCCGAGGGGGTGCGCCGTCATGGTGTGCGCCCGCAGACCGGGTACCGCTGGTTCCGTGAGGGGACCATGCCGGTGCCCGCTCGGCGTCTTCCATCCGGCACGATCATGGTGGAGGTGGCCGGCGACGCGCAGCAGGGTCAGGTCGTCGTCCACGCCCGGGTGTCATCGGCCGGCCAGCAAGCCGACCCGGACCGGCAGGTCGCCCGGGTAACCGCATGGGTCACCGGGCAGGGCATGGCCGTCTCGCGCGTTGTCACTGAGGTCGGCTCCGCGCTGAACGGAAGGCGCAAAAAGGTTCCCGGGCTGCTGCGCGACCCGGACGTGACGACGATCGTGGTCGAGCACCGGGATCGGTTCGCGCGGTTCAGCCGTGCGGTGGCTGCCGCCACCGCCTGGGACGGTTCGTGAAGCGGTACGAGCCGCCGGCGGGCTGGACCGTGCAGGCGTACCGGTTCGCTCTGGACCCGAGTGATGTCCAGGTGGTCGGTCTGCGCCGTAACACCGGTGCGGCCCGGTTCGTGTACAACCACATGCTGCGGCGGGTCGGCGCGGTCGCGGCGCAGCGTGCCGCTGAGGCCAGTTACGGGGTGGCGGAGGCGGATCTGACGCCGTGGCAGGGTTGGTCCCTGCCGGACTTGCGTCGCACCTGGAACGCGATCAAGGCGTGGGTGGCGCCGTGGTGGGCGGAATGTTCCAAGGAGGCGTTCAACACTGGACTGGCCAACCTGTCCGTAGCACTGGGTAACTGGCGCGCGTCGCGCACCGGCACCCGTACGGGACGCCGGGTGGGCTGGCCCCGCGCCAAGAGGAAGCACGGCCGTAGGTCGGTCCGGTTCACCACCGGCGCGATCCGGGTCGGCCCCGGCTACCGGCATGTCGTGCTGCCCCGGCTGGGCCGTATCCGCACCCACGAGTCCACCCGCAAGCTGGCCCGGCGGGTGCGGGCGGGCACCGCGAAGGTCCTGTCCGCCACGGTCACCGAGACCGCCGGCCGGTGGTTCTGCGCGTTCCAGGTCGCGGTCCAGCGCACGCTCGCACGGTCGGCGCACGCGCCGAACGCTGGCCGGGTCGTCGGCGTGGACGCCGGGATCACATACCTGGCGGTGCTGTCCACGGGTGAGTTGGTGCCCAACCCGGCGCCGTTCAAGGCTATGTTGCGCAAGCTTGGCAGGGCCCAGCGCCGGGCTGCCCGGCGGATCGGTCCCTACGATCCGGCCACCAGGCGGAAACGGACTGCGTCGAACCGGTGGCAGCGGGCACAGGACGCGGTGGCCCGGTTGCACGCCACCGTCTCGGCCGTCCGCGCCGACTCGTGGCACCACCTCACCACCCGCCTGGCCCAGCAGTACACCTCGGTCGTGGTCGAGGACCTCCACGTGGCCGGGATGGTCCGCAACCGCAAGCTGGCCCGATCCCTGACCGACGCCGCCCCCGCCACGCTGCGCCGGCACCTCGGCTACAAAACCAGCTGGTACGGCAGCACCCTGCACATCGCCGACCGGTGGTACCCCAGCTCCAAGACGTGCTCCGCCTGCAAGACGGTGAAACCCAAGCTGTCGCTGGCCGAGCGCACCTACCACTGCACCACGTGCGGACTGTCCCTGGACCGGGACGTCAACGCCGCACGCAACCTTGCCGACCTCGTTCGGCACGTCGACCTGGAGTCGCCGGGCGACGCAAAAACAGGACGTGGAGCCCACAGAAGACCTGGAAGACCTGCACCCGCAGGCAGGGCAGCGGGCCGCGAAGCGTCAAGACCGGTTCATCCGGTCAACGTCGCCCGGCAACGGACGACTGCCAATCGTGAGTCACATTGACTCACTGAAAGGTAACGGCATCGTCGCGTTGTGGTCGGCGTTGGCGTAGGCCTGGGCGGCCTCGTTCAGGGCCGCGATGAAGTTGCCGACGAGGTGGATGCGGTCGGCGACCAGCAGCAGGAGGCTGTCCATCCCGCGGTTGATGTCGTCGACCTGCTCCTGGCTCAGCCCCCAGTAGCGGTTGCCCTCCGGCTGGGCTCCCTTGCCCTGGAAGTTGCTCGAGCCGGGCGTCATCGAGTTGCCGTTCTCCCGGGCGTGCGCCTCCTCGGCCGTCTCCGGCGTTGGGATCGACGCATCGACGCTCGGGTCGGTCACCACCCAGATCCACTTCTGCCGGGCGGCCATGCTGAGCCGGAACTCCTCGTAGCGCTGCACGACCCCGCCGATCTGGTTCAGCAGGTCCTGCTCCGAGGCCAGGATGCTGCCCGGGCCGATCCGGTAGGCCGCCCGCTCCGGCGGGTCGGCCCGCCCGGACTCGCCCGTGCCGCCGCTCAGCGCGAGGTCGGGGCGGGTCGGCCAGATCAGGTTGAGCACCGGCGGGACCGGATAGGCCAACATCGGGCCGGGGTCTGGCGGTGCCGTCTGGAGCAGGTCGTGTGACGGGCTCTCGTCCTTGGGCACGGGCCCTCCCTTCTACGGCCGACCCTGCCACTGTCGGCGACGGCGGCCGAGGCTTCCAGGTCCCCGTTGCGAGGACCCGTACGGGCCGGAACGAGGGCTGTCCCGGTCGTACCGCCCCGGCCTACGGTCGGTGGGCCGGACCGGCCCCGGTTCGCGCCCGGGGGAGGGGTGGTGGCCGATCAGCAGCGCAGCGACGACGTCCTGCACCCGAACCCGGACGCGCTGGATCAGCTGGCGCTGGACTGGCGGGCGCAGGGCGAGCAGCTGCGTGAGCTCGGGCGGCATCTCGGCCCGGCCGTGCAGGGGACCACCTGGACGGGCGAGGCGCAGGGCCAGGCGCTGCGGGCCGCCCTGGCGATCTTCGGCCACCTGGAGCGGGTCGCCGCCAGGTGCGACGACATGGCCCGGTACATCGAGGGCTTCGCGAAGGACATCCGCGAGGAGATCAAGCGGCGGGAAGCGGCGAAAATCGTCTCCATCGTCATGGCGTTCGTCAACTTCATCCTGATCTTCGTCGGCGCGCTGGGGTTCCTGACGCGATTCGCGACCATGTTCGCGGGCCTCAGCGACCTCATCACCTCCGCGATCACCAGCCTCTCGCGGCTGCTGCAGGGCATCCGGATCCTGCCGGTCGCGGCGGCCGAGTTCATCGCCACCTTCCTCTTCCACGGCACGGTCGGCGCCGCACTGTCCACCGCGTTCGAGATCATCGTCAACGGCACCGTGAGCGCGATCATGGATGTGCCGCTCGGGTCGCTGCTGGACTGGAACCAGTTCATCATGAACGCTGTCACGGCCTTCACGGGCGGCGGCCTGATGGGCGTCATGCTGGGCGAGGGCCCGCGCTCGGCTGTCAACGGCATGCGTGGCCCCGCCCGCATGCCCGATCCCGAAAAGCTCCACCTGCCGGGCGGCGGCGAGGTCATCCCCTGGCGTCCGCCGGAACGCCGCGCCGGCAACGCCCCGCCGAACAACGGCGCGCGGACCCCGAAACCCGCCGAGGTCACCGACACTCCGGTGGTTCCCGTTCCCGAGCGCTCCCCGAACCCGCCCGAGGCGACGACCAAGACGCCGGTGGAACTGCCGAACGGGGGCCGGCTCCCGCTGTATCGGCGCGACGAGACGCCGGGCTCGGGCAGCACCGGAACCTCGCCCGAGCCGATCGGCGCCGGCGGCGCGCCACCACCACGACTGCCGTCGCACCGGCCTGCGCCGGACTGGTCGCCGGGGTCGAGCCCATCGAATACGCCACCGCCGTCGCCGCGGTTGTCGCCGGTAGGGACTCCGTTGAACTCGCCGCGGCTGGGTCCGCATGTTCCGCCGCGGGATGGTGTTGAGGTTCCCGGCGGGCATGGTGGCGCTGGTGGGTTGCCGCCGTCGCCGCGGTTGTCGCCGGTGTCGGATCCGCCGGGTCCGTCGGGTTCGCCGCGGTTGGGGGCGTATGTTCCGCCGCGGGATGGTGTTGAGGTTCCGGGTGGGCATGGTAGCGCCGGTGGTCTGCCGCCTTCCCCGCCGCGGCACTCGCCGGTGTCGGAGCCGTCGGGTCCGCATGTTCCGCCGCGGGAAGGTGTTGAGGTTCCGGGTGCGCATGGTGGGGCTGGTGGATTGCCGCCGTCTCCGCCGCGGCAGGCGCCGGTGGATCCGCCGGGTCCGTCGGGTTCGCCGCGGTTGGGTCCGCATGTTCCGCCACGGGATCGCGTTGACGTTCCGGGTGGGCATGGTGGCGCTGGTGGGTTGCCGCCGTCGTCGCGGTTGTCGCCGGTGTCGGATCCGTCGGGTCCGCATGTTCCGCCGCGGGATCGTGTTGATGTTCCGGGTGGGCATGGTGGGGCTGGTGGGTTGCCGCCGTCGCCGCGGTTGTCGCCGGTGTCGGATCCGTTGGGTCCGGCGGGTTCGCCGCGGTTGGGTCCGCACGTTCCGCCACGGGAAGGCGTTGACGTTCCAGGCGCGCATGGTGGCGCTGGTGGGTTGGCGCCGTCTCCGTCGCGGCAGGCGCCGGTGGTGGATCCGTTGGGTCCGTCGGGTTCGCCGCGGTTGGGGGCGCATGTCCCGCCGCCCGATCGCGTCGACGGTCACGGCGGGCACGGTAACGGCGGCGGGCTGACGACCCCGCCACCGTCCCGCACGAACACACCGGAAGCCACCACCCCCGATCGCTCGCTGTCGGGCGGCGGCCGGGGTGGAGCTTCGGAGCGCCCCCCGCTCACCCGCGAGTCGGACATTCCACCGGCCCGCCTCGACCGGACGGTCACGCCGGCGCCGGAGACGCCCGCACGCGACGGGACCCGGCCGGTGTCGGGCGACGCCGAGGTGTCGGTGCGTCCCGTCGCGAGGCCGCAGTCGTCGAGTCGCCAGCGCCCGTCCGAGTCGGAGGCGGGCACCTCCGTGACGCCGCCGGCGCACCAGCGGCCCGAGGGCACCGGCGATGCGGCTCGTCCCGCTGCCGCCCCGTCCGGTCAGAAGGTCGTGGAGCCGGTGCGCAAGCCCGGTGAGCTGGCTGACGGGGTTGATGAGCTGTTGCTGGCCCGATCCGATAATCCTGGTGGTGGCGGGACGCTGTACCGGACCGGGACGACGCCGCCCCCGTCCAGGGTCCAAGGCGACACGCCAGGCAGTATCGTCCGGCTGGAGGTTGGCGACGGCGTCGATCCGGTCGGGCTTCGCAAATACCTCGCCCGGTACGCCGGTGATCACGTGGGCGAGCCTGGTTACCGTTCGCCGGCGGTTGACTTCGGCCGGCCGATGACGGCGGGTGAGGCCGCCCGCCTCGTTCAGGAGGGGCCGGCGTCGCGGGTCATCGTCCGCCGTGAGGATCTTCGAGGCGGTCATACCGAGGGGCTGCCGGACGGGTTCACCGTGCGGCCGGTCAACGCCCGCAACGGGTTCGCCGAGACCACGCCGGAGCACGCCACCGACTACGTCTTCGAGCCGGTGCACGCGGGGGCCCGCTCGGTCCCGGCGAGGGGCGTGCCGTCCGAGTCGGAGGCGGGCACCTCGGTGACACCGCCCGCGAAGGTCGCGGGCCCGGTCCGCAAGCCCGGGGACCTGCCAGTCCCGGTCCGCAAGCCCGGGGACCTGCCGGACCGGGTGGGGGAGCTGTCGCTGGCCCGTTCCGGCGATCCTGGTGGCGGCGGGACGCTGTACCGAACCGGGACGACCCCGCCCCAGTCCAGGGCACAGGGCGACACCGCCGGTCGTATCGTGCGGCTGGAGGTCGCCGACGGCGTCGATCCGGTCGAGCTTCGAAACTACCTCGGCCGGTACGTCGGCGATCACGAGGGCAAGAGCGGTTACCGTTCGCCCGCGGTCGACTTCGGCCGGCCCATGACGGCGAGTGAGGCCGCCCGCCTCGTTCAGGAGGGGCCGGCGTCGCGGGTCATCGTCCGCCGTGAGGATCTGCGTGGCGCTCCAGCCGACGGGCTGCCCGACGGGGTCACCGTGCGGCCGGTCGATGCCCGCAACGGGTTCGCCGAGGCCAAGGCGAAGCGCACCACCGACTACGTCTTCGAGCATGCGCCCTCCCGAGTCGCCGGCCCGGCCCCGGCGAAGGGAGTGCGTCGGGCCGATCCGTTCGATACCGCGGAGGTGTCGTTCCGGCGGGCGCACGACGGCGGTGACCTGCACCGGCCGGGCACCGAGCCGCCTGAGCTGTCCGCGTCCGCGCGGATGGCCAGGTCGGCTCCGCCAGGGCATGCGCGGTTGCGGTTGGCCGGGGAGTTCACGGCTGCCGAGGTCGAGGCGTTCGTTTCCAGGTACGCCGCGCACCGGGACCGCCCGGCTGGCCATTCGGCGCAGTTGGTCGACCCGAACCGGCGGATCAGTGCCCGTGAGGCCGGTCAGATGGTGCTCGACGGGTACTGGCATCGGATCATCGTCTCGGGCCGGCATCTGACCACGGCACCGGATGCCGATCTGCCCGACGGGATCGTGGTCCGGCCGGTGAATCGAGGGACGAGCCCGTTCCAGAAGCTCGTCGACGGTGGCGCGACGGACTACGTGTATCTGCGGGCGTCGGAGTACACGGAGGCGATCGGGGGGCGGGCGAAGCTGCCGCAGAGTGCGGCCGGGCTGTCGGTCGTGCGCGCGGAGGGCCCTGGTGCGGGGGCGACGCTGTATCGGACGGGTGAGCCGCCGCCGGCGCCGCGACCGCCGGACGCGGGCTGGAAGGGCAGGTTCCGCCTTGTCGTCCCGGAGGGCGTCGAGACGTCGGCCGCGAAGGCCTACTTGAGGCAGTACCGTCTCGCCGACGGGGACCCCTGGGTGCCGGTGTTCGACCTGGACCGGCCGATCACCGCCGCGGCCGCGGCGAAGTTCGCCCTCGACGAGCACGTCACCGTGGTCGTCCGCCGCCAGCACCTGCTCGGTGGCCCGGCCGACGGTGTGCCGGACACCGCGTCGTTCGAGCCGAGCAGCCAACGCGGCCGCGGCGGCGGGCCCATCGAGTACACCTTCCGTCCCTTCCCGAAGGACTGGGACACGCTGAACACCGCGAACGTGTCGATCTATCGCGCGACCGGCGGCGGCGACCTGTACCGCACCGGCGGCCCGCGGCCCGAGCGCTCCGGCACCGGCCTGACCGGGCAGAACCCGCCCGGCTTCGAGCGGCTGCGGCTGGCCGGCGATCTGGGCGCCACCGACGTCAAGACCTTCGCCGCCCGGTACCACCGCGTCATGGGCGCGCCGACCGGCAGCAAGACGCTGGTTGATCCGAACCGCCCCATCACCGCGCGCGAGGCGGGGCAGATGGTCCTCGACGGGTACTGGCACCGAATCTTCGTCTCCCGCTCGCATCTGACCACGGCGCCGGGTGCTGACCTGCCGGACGGGATCGTCGTGCGGCCGACCAGCCGGCGCAGCGGGCCGTTCGAGGAGCTCAACGGCGAGGCGTCCGGATACGTCTACCTGCGCCGGGCGGACTTCGACGCGCCGATGGACACGCCGGAGGTACCCGCCGCGGCCGCAGCCGACCCGGCGAGGCGCTCGGCCGGTGCCGCGAAAGCGGCCCAGCCGGTGCCGGAGCGGTTCAAGGAGCTGTTCGGCGCGCCGTCGCGTGCCCGGGGCACCACGCCGTCCGTCGCCGAGCTGCCGTCGCCGCCGTCCCGGCACCGGTCCACCGTCGTGCTGGAGGCCGAGCCTCCGGTGCGGCAGCGGGTCCTCGACTGGTCGTTCGGTGACGGGAGGCCGCCGGCCGGACCCCTCGTGACCGTGGCGCCGAAGCCCGCGCCGAAGCCGGCCCCCGAGCCGCCCCCGGCGAAGCCCGGCCTGCCGGCGATGCGGCTGCCGCACCGCTCGACGCCGGAGGAGACGGCCCGCCTGGTCGACGTGATGCGCAGCGCGTTCGGCCACGACACCCGGATTCTCGTCGACCCGCAGCACTCGATGAGCGCGTACGACGCGGTGGCGCTGGCGAAGAAGCTCAAGGTCGGGGTGGTCGTCCCGATGTACAAGCTGATCGGCGGCTTCGCCGACCGCCTCGGCGCCGGCGCCACCGTCATCGGCCGCAACGCGGCCGGGGAGACCGCGATTCTCCACGGCGCGTTCGGCCCCTTCTCGGTGTCCACACTGGACCGCGCGGCCGAGTACACGTTCTACGGCACCGACGAGCCGGTCGGCGTGCCCGAGACGAACCCCGCACCCGCGCCGGTCGAGATTCCGGCATGGCGGCCGCCGAAGCACGCCCAGCTGCCACGGACCGGTGGCCGGCTGGAGCTCAAGCCCACGCCGGACGGCGGGATCCTGCACAACTCGCGCCACCCCGCCCCGGAGGTGACCGGGCCGGCCGTCAGCAAGCGTACCCTGCACCTCGCCGAGGGCATCGCCACGAAGGACGTCGCCGACTACGTGGCGGCGTACCGGCGGGAGCCCGGCCGGCGCCACCCGTCGCCGGTGGTGCGGCCCGCCGGTTCGATGTCCGCGGCCGTCGCGGCCGAGATGTCGACCGCGATCGGGACGCCGGTCGCGCTGCGGCCCGCGCAGCTCGACGGCGACCCGCTCGGCGGGGACGGCGTGAAGACCTGGGCGTGGCTGAAGTCGGGAAAGCGGCAGCTGCTGGCCGGGACGGACCTGCCGGACCCCGCCGACGTCGAGGCGTACGCGTACTATCGCCCGAAACCGCCGCCCCCGGACCCGCGGCAGCCGGTCCTGGACGCGGTGCTGGACGCCCTGCCGGACGGCGTCACCGCCCGGCGTGTGCCCGGCGGGTATGTGCTGGAGAAGCCGGGCCGGCCGGCATTCGGCGGGTTCGAGCCCTCCAGCCGGTTCGCGGGCGGGCTGGAGGGCCTGGTCGTGCTCTCCGTGTCGCCGGGCGTCCGCGACGGCGCCGTCGCGGACCTGCTGCGTTCGCTCGACCCGGAAACCCGCCGCAAGATCGTTCTCCACGACCTCGGGAAGCAGCCGGTGCCGGCCGACCAGCTCGGCCGGTGGAGCGCCGACGAACTCGGCGCGGGCGCCGGCGTGCCCGTCATCATCCCGGCGAAGCGGCTCATCGGGACGCCGCCCGCGACGATGCGCGTCACGCCGCTCGCCGGCGGCCGTCCGACCCTGCCGCAGCTGGCCACCGCCTACCTGATCGAGCCGCCGGGCGCCGCGCCCCTCGACCTGCCGCCGCCGCACGGGCTGCGGCCACACACGATCCCCGGGGTGTACCAGCTGCCGGCGGGCTGGGTGCTCGACGCGCGCGGCGACGGGCGGCTGCGCGCCGTCCCCGAGGAGGCCCTCGGCGAGCCTGCCACACCGGCCGACCCGGTGTCTCGCGGTGCCGACGTCCCCCTCACCGTCGGCGAGCCGGGCCAGGTCGTCCCCGCCGCGGTCCGGCGCGTGCTGGACCGCCTGGTGAACCGGCTCGGGCCACGGGTGCGCGCCGAACAGCTCGGCCGCGTCCCCACCCCGGACGAGAACGTCCTGCACGGCGCGCTGCTGCGGGCCCTGCCATCCGGCTCCCCGCTGCGGCTGCACTTCCTCGGCAACGGCGCCGTCGTGATCGGCCGGGACGGCACGGCGCCCGTCGGCACCGCCTCCGCCCGCCGGCCGGGTGTGCATCTCGACCCGTCGCTCGGCCGGGATCTCCTCGGCGCCGCCGGCGACCTCATCGCCGCCCTGCCCGCACCGGTCCAGGCCAAGCTGCACGTCCACGTCGGCACCTCCGCGCAGCCGCACGACTTCGGCGAGTTCAAGCGCTGGTTCACCACCGGCGCCGGCCGGCGGTACGAGCCCAAAGAAATCGTCGCCTGGGCCGAGCGGTACCTCGGCGCGGCCACCCTCGTGGTCCCGGCGAAGCGGTTCAGGACTCGGCCGGTGCCGACGGATCGCATGCTCGCGGTCGTCGACGGGCCCGACGGGCCGGTCGTCACGTTCGGTCCGGTCGCGTCGCATTACCACGTGCTGGGCCGTAAGGCGCCCCGGCCGGGCGTCCGCACCCCGCACGGGCTGTCCGTCCTGGACCGGCCGGGCCGGTACGCGCTGCCGGATGGCTGGGTCCTCGACGCGAGCGGCCCGGGGATCACGGTCGTGCCGCCCGCGTCCGACTTCGAACCCTTGAGCACTGCGGCGTCAGGGGTGCCGCGGATGCACGTGGGGGTCGGCGGTGTCGCGGTCCCCCGCGCGGTGCAGGTCGCCATCGCGAAGATCCTCGACGAGCTCCGCGCCACGCCCGGGTCCGGCGTGCTGGAGCTGCACGTGGACGGCAAGCCGCCGGGCCGGGCCGCCGACTGGTGGTCGCACCTGGCCACGCTGGTGTGGCGGCAGTCGCTGCCGCGGGACCTGGCGTTGCGCTTCCTCGCCCCCGGCCGGTTCGTCCTGTCGGCGCGCGGCGAACCGCCGGGCCCCGACCAGATCCCCGCCAAGCTGCCGGACCTGCCCGGGCGGACCCTCATCGTCGTCGACGGATCCGTGTCGAACCAGCGAACCGCGGCGTACCTGCGCAACCTGCCCAAGGAGTTGCGCGACCGCGTCGTGCTGCACGCCGGCACCGGCGACGCCTCCGCCCTGGC
Source organism: Dactylosporangium sp. CA-233914 (assembly GCF_050942935.1). Taxonomy (NCBI): domain Bacteria; kingdom Bacillati; phylum Actinomycetota; class Actinomycetes; order Micromonosporales; family Micromonosporaceae; genus Dactylosporangium; species Dactylosporangium sp. CA-233914. The sequence goes on from NZ_CP192030.1 coordinate 5,201,912, forward strand.
GACGATGCTCGCCCAGGAGTTGCACACGCACGTGCCGGTGCTGGCCTCGCCGGGGCGCGGATACCGCGGCGGGAAGTTCCTGCCGTATCTGCAATCCGTCGTCCCGACGCTGGAGCCGTTCGCCGACTTCCTGCTCGCGGTGCCCGACGGCGCGTCGATCGGCCGGGTACCGCCGCCGCACGGGCTCACCGCGGGACCAGGCCCGCTGGTGTACGGGCTGCCGGAGGGATGGGTGCTCGACATCCGCCGGCCCGACCGGGTGTGGATCCGGCCCGGCGAGCTGCCCCGGGGCACCCGGCGACCGGCCGTCGCTGTCCCGTCCGGGGCGGGGGGCAAGCCCGCGATCGTGATCGGTGGCGTGGCCGGCGTCGCGGTTCCGCAGCGGGTGCTGGCCGCGGCGGTGTCCCTCGCCGGCGAGACCGGATCGCCACTGGTCGGCGGTATCGCGCAGGATCCGGCCGCGCCGATCCTGGAGTACCGGGGCCTCAGGTCGGCCGTGGCCCGTTCGTCCGCGGACGGCCCATCCGCGGACGGCCTGCAGCGCCTGGCGCGGCTTCGCGACCGTATCTTCCGCGATCGGCCGGCCGGCAGCAACCGGTTCGACGCCGGGCCCACCCGCGGCGGGCCCGGCGCCCGGACCGAGCCGCGGCACCGGTTCGCCGATGTGCCGTACTGGATTCCGGCGTCGTCGTGGTCCGCCGTCGAGAATCTCGTGCGCGGATCCGGCCCGGGTACGACGGCGTTCGTGGTCGGGCGGGACGGCCGCACCAATGCCCTGTACTACACCGCCGACCGGGGCCTGGTCTGGGTCGACACGACCGACCGGCCGCGGGTTGACCGGCCCGGCGCCACCCCGGGCACTTTGCCTGACGGCATGCGGTTCCTGCTGGTGGACCGGCACGGCAAGGTGATCCCGCGGTACACGAAGCCGAAGCCGTCGACGCCCGTGGTGACGCCGCTGGTCCCGCCGTCGATGCCGTCGCCGGTTGTGCCGGCATCGCCCGTCACCTTGCCGGTCACATCCCCGGTCACCGATCCGGCCGCGAATGCGTTCGCGACCGGCGAGCCCGCCGATCCGCACTCGGCCGATCCAGTTACCGGCGAACCGGCGGTGCCCGAGCCGGAGGCGGCGCCGGCGACGGACCCCGATCCGCGCAGCGAGCTGGACCGGAAGGTGTACCGGCTGATCGACATGGTCGTCGCGGGGGACTGGCCGGGCGCCCAGGCGGCCGCCACCGACGTACGGTGCGACTTCACACCGCTGGCCCGGCAAGAGTGGATCAAGAAGATGAAAGTCGAGAAGCGACGGCACCCCGAGCACGCGGCGGAGCTGAACGTGCTGCTCGGCATCCTGGTCGGGTGCGACTGACGCCATGGATATCAGCCGGGTGCACGGCGTATTTCGGACACGTTTCCGCAGGTGGATGCCTGTTTCGTGGGACAGGGAGGCCGAAAGGGGGACTCGTCGGGTTCCGCTGACCGGCCGTACCGTCGGGCGTTGAAGTAGGCTTTTCAGCTGCGGAGGTTGGCGTGCCGGGTGCTCATACCCCCTCCATCTGTCCGGACAAGGAATCCGAGCCGCACCCGTCGGGTTCGCTGCTGTTGCCGCCGGTGGTGCCCCTTGAGCAGGCCGCGCTGGCGCGGCGATATGCCCTGAGCGCTCCGCAGACCAACGAGGTCCGCATCATCATCGCCCTGGCGCGGCAGCTGCAGGGGCTGTCGCTGCGGCGATACCTCAGGCCGTTTCCACTGTCCATTCTCGACACCGTGTACATCGACGCCACCATCGCCGAACCACCACCGGCGGCGGGAGCCGTGACGCGGGCCGCCAACACGCTCACCCGGCCGATCGAGGTACGTCTGGAGACCGCCCACGAATTCGCGGACGGGGAGTTCGAGTTCAGGGACGGGCTCGGCGCGGTGCCGCAGGCGATGGCGGACCGGGTGCGGGTCTGGCCGGCCGATGCCCTGGACGAAGGCGTGAACACGGCCGAGGAGGCGGCCGGCCGGATCGCGGCGCGGTTCGAGGTGGTGGCGGGGCCCGAGGCGGGGACGTACGACCTCGGCCACGGCTGGCTCGTGCAGGACTACGACTGGGGCCTGTGGGTCCGGCCGGCCGGTGTCGCGTCCGGCGTCGTGACGCAGGTGGTGGCCGAGGTCGAGCGGCGAATCGCCGCCGAGGCGACCCCCGAAGCCCTGCCGTACCCCCGTCCGCTGGTGCTCCTCGGAGTGCCGGGTGGCGGCACGGTCCCGGACGCCGTGCTGAACCGGCTCGACGGAATGCGCCGCCGCCTGCCGATCCGCACCGTCGCCCGGCTGCGGGTCGAGTGGCTCGGCGAACGGCCCGCTTCGCGGGTCACCGAACTCCCCGACACCGCCGAACCGGCCGCGGTGACACGGCAGCCCGAGCCCGTCGTGCCGGTCGAGGCCGCTCCCGCTGAGCTGACCGGGCCCGACGACCCGGCCGGCGCCGGCGAACGGCTCCGGCTCCTGGCCGGGCCCGCGGGCCTCGAGTACCGCTCGCTGCGGGGGATGCTCGCCGATCTCGGCGTTGCCCTCGACAACATCACGTCCGGCAATGTCAAGGATCTCGTCGCGCAGTGGGCCGCGCTCCTCCTCGGCGGCGACGCCAGTTCCTACCCGGACGAGTCGCTCGCGTTGCTGCTCGACCTCATCGAACAGCGGATCGACGCGGCCGGATTCGACCGGGCCGGCATCGAGGCCGTGGTCCGCGCGACCGGCGTCAGCGCGGCCGTCGTGTCCGCGTTGAGCCTGCGGATCGGGCGGGTCCCGGTCGAGCTCGCGACCGCCGACCGGGACGGGCGAGTGACCCTGCTCGCCGCGCGGCTCGGGCTGGACCCGGCCGTACTGCTCGCCGAGCGCGCTCTGCTCGACCTGCTGGAAGCGCCGGTCTCGGCGCCGTACTCGGTCGCGGGGCCGGCCGATGCCGCCCGCGTGACCGCGCTCAGGCTGCTGGGGGACCCGGCGTGGACGGCCGCGCATCCGCCGGAGCAGGCGCTCGGGGCCCAGCTGAGGGATACGGTACGGCGGGCGCGTGATCTGGACCTCGCCACCGACGAACTGGGACCGTTCGCCGGCTGGCTCGCCGTGCAGGGGCGGGACCTCGACAGCCTCGCCGGCGAGCCGCCCGAGGCGCGGTCGCAGCTGCGCCTGCAGTGGCTGGCCGCCGAATTCCGGGTCCGGCCCGACGACATCGACGCCGACGCGGCGCAGCGGCCGTGGCTGGCACACGGGGCGGCGCTGCACCTGGCCCGCCGGCTGCGGATCGCCCCGCAGGTCGTGCGCCGGGCCGCCCTCGCCGCCGAGGACCAGCCGACGGGCCTCGATGACGTCGCCGAGCGGCACGGCATCACCGCCGGCGTGCTGTGGAACCTGGCGATCGACCTCGGCCTCGACCCGTGGGCGCTGGAGCCGATCCTCGCCGGCCGTACGCGGCGCGCCGTCGCCGACATCCGCGCCGACCTCGACCGCTTGACGGCGCGGCTGCGCGTCTCCGACCGCATCGCTCTGGCGTTCCTGCGCGATACCGGCCGGACCGCCGCCGACCTCGACCGCGCGACGCCGGACGACCTCGACGCGTGGGCGGCGATGATCCTCGGCATCGACACCGCGAAGGCCCGCGGCTACCGCCAACGGCTCGGCCGGCGGTACCTCGACCCGGTGCTGTGGGCCGCCGACGGGCTCACGAACACGCCGGGCGATCTGCTCCGGGAGGCCCACGCGAGCGGCGTCAGCCCGTACTGGCTGGCCGCCGCCAGCGCCCGCACCGGCAAGCCGCTCACCAACCTGGCCCGCGTCGCCCGGCGGCTCGAGGTCAACGCGCCGCAGCTCCTCGCGGTCGCCGCGGCCCTGCGCGTCGACCCGGACAGGCTGCGCGGCTGGGACGGGCTGCACCACCGACTGAACGATCCGCAGCCGGCCGGCAACCGGTACGGCGCGGCGCGGGCCCTGGCCGAGGAACTGCGCCAGTCCGGGAGGCTGCGCCCAGGGCACGAGGTACACGGCAACGGTCTGCGCCGGCTCCTGGACGAACTGCCGGCCGTCACCGACGACGAGCGCGACGTGATCAGCCGTGCGGTGCGCGAGGCGCGCGAGGACGACGAGCCGATGGATGCCGGCCGCATCGCGCGGTCGATGCTCATCCAGCAGTGGGCCGGGCAGTGGGCGCCGCTGCTGGGGCAGCCGGTGGAGGACGTCGCCGCCGACCTGAACCACCACTTCGCCTGGCTGTCGCCGGAGGCCGTCGAGGCGGTCGCCGCCGCGATCGGCGCCGAGACCGACCTCGTCGAATCGTGGCGGTTCGCGGTCCGCATCGGGCGCCTGCCCGACGACATCCAGCAGATCGCCGAACGGTGGGGCATCCGGCCCAGCGCGCTGTTCCGGATCGCGGTCACCTTCGACGCCGACCCGCGCCACCTGAGCCCGATCCTTGGGGTGTACCGGCCGGACGACCAGCGAACCTTGGCGGAGCGCATCGCCGAGTGGACGGCGTGGTTCGACCGGTGGACGCACGTGCGGGCGGATCGCGGGCTGCTGATGGCCGCCCTGCACGACACCGGCATGACCGTCGAGTGGGCGGGCACCCCCGAGGAGCTGCGCGACATCGTCGACAGCTGGATCGCGACGACCCTCGGTCAGAACGTCGAGGCATTCCGCGAGCTCGAGCGGGCCGGCTCGCTCGACCTGCGCGCCGGCTGGGAACTCATGGCGGCGGTGACTACGCCGCCGCCGGGCACACCGCTCACCACGCTCTCCGAGCGGCTCGGCGTGTCGGCGGTGTGGCTGCGCGGCGCGATGCTCCGCTTCGGCAGCAGTACATCCGACCTCGACGGGTGGAACGCGCCACCGCAGCCGGCCGCGCAGCTCGCGCTCGCGGCCGACCTGGGGCATTGGCCGGAGCTGACCGTTGCGGAAGCCGACCGGCTGGCCGTCCGCGGGCCGGCCGGGTGGTGGGCGGCCGTCCAGGAGATGACGGCCGCCGTGCGCCATCGACCGGCCGCCGAGGCGCCGGGGGCCACGCAGGATCACCAGAGCACTCAGCGGGACAGCCGGTCGAGCGCCGGCTCGGACACCTCGTCCGAACCGCCCGGCGATCGGCCGCTGGTCGCGATCGACCTGGCGCTGCTTCTGGCGTACCCGCTGCTCCCGCTGCCACCGGGCCGGACCCGCAGCGTCTGGTTCGAAGATTTCCGCCGGTTGGTGAGCCATCAGCAGAACGGCAACGATCGCGCGACGGACCTGGGAGCGCTGAGCCCGCAGGTCCGAACCGCCTTCGCTGCATGGAGGCTGGCGTCCAGTTCAACCCACGACCAGCTTCGCGTGCGGCTGATGGCCCGACTCGCCGAGTGGCTCGGCGAGCCTTGGCCGGTCCCAGGCCTGTCCGGCGCGCAGACGGCGCTGGTGGTCCACGCGGCCGGCGTGGAGCGCCGGGCGACGCCCAGCGGCGTGAAGGCGTACCTGCAGTTCGTCATCGACCTCTTCGACGACGCGCGTATCGAGCACTGGGTGGGGCGCCCGCCTGCCCCCGAGCCGGCCCGGCTGTCGCGCGCACTCGGCTTCGACCGCGCCGTCGGGGTGCTCGACACCGACGGCGATCTGCGCATCAGAAACTTCATCTACAAAATTGATGACGCTCCTGCCGACGCCAGGTCGTTCGGGCCGTACCTGCAGGACACACACGGCATCTTCATCGATTCCCTGCTCGCGGCGTACCCCGACGGCGGCTTTCTGCGGCTCGGCGCCCCCGACAGCGACCCCGCGCGTGCCTTCGACGGCGTCGTGGCGCACCTCGCGACGACCCCGGACACCCGCGGCATCGTGCTCTATCGCACGAGCACGGCAACCGCGACCGAGACGGGGGTGCTCAACGCGCTGCGCGGCCCGGCCGGCGAGGTCCTGTTGCTCGACCCGCTCACCCTGTTGCCGGCGGTCCTGCCCGCTGAAGGCGACGTCGAGGTGTTGTTCCTGCCGACGCACGGTCCCCGCCCCACCGGCGACGTCACCCCCGTCGATCCACGCACCGACCGCTCCTGGCCGGACCCGCTGCGGGATTGGTCGGACGCCCTCGGAATCCCCCGGCTCGAGGTCGGGCAGGCGTTCGTCGACGCGGGCCTGACGGCGACCTGGGCCGGTGACCTGGCGGCCGCCCGAGCGGTCGTTGACGCCTGGCAAGCCCAGGTCCTCGGCGCGACCGGCGTCCCGCCCTCGGAATCGGCGCGGATCCAGCTGCTGACGGCCCGGCTCGTCCGGCTCGCGGGCTGGTCGGACGAGGACGTCGCCATGATGACCCGCCTGCTGGGCGTCTCCCGGCCGTGGTTCCACACCGCGGTCCTGCTCACCGGGGTCAGCCCGGCCGAGTTTCTGGACCTCGCCGACCGGCCGGCGGGGAATCCACCGCAGAACGGCATCGCCGGGCCGCCTCGACGGAGGACCGCGGACGGCGAGCGGCCCGCCGCGTGGCAGAAGGCGGCGGTCGTCGCCCTCTTCGCGCGACTCGGCAGCCACCCGAGCGAAGGCTCGGGCCTGACCGATTCCGACGCGCGCCGGCTGGCCGAGCGCGGCCCGAACGGCTGGCACGAGGCCGTCGAGGCGCTGGCCGAGGGATTCCCCCCGCCGCGGCGGCGGGCTGCCTGGGCCGGCGTGCTGCGCCTGCTGCCGTACATCGGCGACGCCACCGCCGAGCAGCTCGAGGCGCTGCGCGCGACGCTGGCCCAGGACGGCATCGACGTCGGCGCTCTGCCGGAGCCGGTGCGGGCGGCGTACGCCGCGGCCGTGCTCGGCGACGCCCAGGCGCTCGCCTTCCTGCTGCCGCAGGTCGCCGAGGCCGTCGCCAGGCTGGATGCGGATCCGGTCAGGGTCGTGCACGCGCGCTCCGGCACCGCGACGCCGATCGAGCGGCGGCTGTACCTCATCCGCAGCGGCCTGCGCCTGCCCCGCCCACAGGGTGCCGACACCGCCGCGGACCCGCTGGAGCGGGTGATGGCGCTCGACGAGTGGCGCCGCGGACCGGACCCCGATCATCCCCTTCCGCGGCTCGGCCGGCCGCAGATCGCGGACCTGCTCCGGCAGTATCCGGACAGCGGCGGATTCGTCCGGTTCCTCGACGGGACCGGCCGGCGGGCGCCTGGCCTCGGCGGCCTCGTGCGGCAACTCGCGGGCACCGGCGGCGCGGGCATCGTGCTGCACCGCAGCCTCGGCGCCGCCGGCCGGCCCGACGAGCGGGTGCTGTACGCGTTCGACGAGCAGGGCACGGTCGTGCTGGTCGACCCCGTCAGCCTGCAGTTGGCCGAGTTGCCCGACGGTGCGAGCGCCGACGTGCTGTTCCTGCCCACCGGCGGGCCCGCAACGCCTGCGGGCCGGACCGAATCGGTCGACGCCGACGCCGACTGGGCCGGCACCCTGGCCGAGCTGTTCCTGCCGCCCCTGCTCCTGCCGGACGGGGTGAGCGAGCTGGACGGCGGCGCGCTGCTCGTCGGCGATCCGGCCGCGAACAGTCCACTGTGGAGGACCGCGGAGCCGCTCACCGGCTCCCTGAGCCGGCGGCTCGTGCTCGTCGAGCAGTCCGGCGACGACGCGGCCGTGGTGAAGCTGAAGGTCCTGCTGGAGCGGCTGCGGCTGCTCGGCCAGGTGCCGGTCGTCCTCGCGTCCCGGTTGACGCCGGCGCTCACAGTCGTGAGCCATCAGTTCAAGGTGCCGATCGTCCACCAGGCGCCGCCACCCAGCGGGCAGTCCGGCCTGCGGATCGGCAACGTGTGGGCGGTGACCAGCCCGGGCTCCAGACGGCCCGAACATCACGAGGAGACGCTGACCGGGCAGGTCCTGCAGGGTGCGGAGGCGCTGGCGGTCTCGGCGCCGCCGTCCCCGCCGATGCTCGCCGCGTGGCTGGATGCCTGGGCGCGCGGCGACCGGAAAGGGTCGCGGACCATGCTCGCGGAGCATTCCGCGCAGCTGACGTCCGATGCGGTCCTGAACTGGCTCGCCGAGATGGCCCAGCGGGCTCCGCACGGTGTCGAGGACGCGCGGGTGCACGACGCGGTCGTCCGGCTGGACCGGATCAAGCAGGCCGACCTCGCGTACCAGTTCCTCGCCGCCCCCGATGCGATGGCCCGGGTCGAGGTGACGCTGTCGGTCACGCCGGAGCAGTTGCCGGGCGTGGCGGACGTGCTGAGGCGCCTCGGTCTGGCTGTCGGCGAGGGACTGGTCGACGACGCCAACGCCGCGGTCCTGGAGTCCCTGGACGAGATCCTCACCAAGACCGAGGAGCGTCCGAGGACCGAATGGTTCCCGTTGAACCGCATCAGGCACCTCGACGGGAACGACAAGATACGGTGGGCCGACCGGCTCTACGAACTGAGCCAGATGGAGCAGTTCAACGCCGGCCAGCGGGCGGCGTTCGACGAACTGGGGGAGCTCACCCTGAACTGCTGACATCGGGCGAGCCGAACACGACCCCCGCCCCGACGGGCCACGCCGCCGCGCCGGGTGCTGCCGCTGACGCGGCGCGCCCGGCGCGGCTTCGTGTTGCCCCGGCGTTGACCCCGCTCGCCTACCGCGATGGTTAACGAAACACGAACGAAACGTGAACCGTCCGTGTCTAGATGACTGCCGCGACGTGAAGTAGTGACTAGCTGCCTCCCCGGTGCTCGGTCGTACGGTCAGCCCGTGACAGTGGAACCGCTGGCGCTGAACCCCTGCCCGGCGATCTGGCCGGTGCCGACGGAGCGCAGCACCGTGATCCGGCGCCGCGCACGGACCGGCGACATCGACGACCGGGTGCTGCGATACGCGAGGCAGCGCCCGGCCGGCAGCACGATCTGGCTCGTGCTGGAGGAGAACCTGCTGACCGATCCGATGCTGGAGCGGGTTCTGGTGCCGTACGTCGCCGGCCTGGCACCGGCCGTGCGCCGTCGAGTCGCGATCGACACCGGTGTGCTCGACCCGCCGCCGACGGCCGCCATCGCCCTCGCCGCCGCCGAGCGGCTCGCGGTGCCGGTCCAGCTGCGAGCGCCGGCCGCGACCGGCGCCGACGAGAACCGGATCGAGTACCGCGACTCCGCCGGCCGCCCCGCCACGCGTCAGAACGCGGAGGTTGCCTGGCTGCTGCCGCCCACCCCGGTTCGCGACCCGCACCTGACGCTCTCCGCCGCTCAGGCCCACGACCGGCACACCGCCGCGCTGCGCGCCCGCGACGAGGCCGACACGGTCCTCGAGGTCGCGCAGCGGACCGTGGCCGACCGCGAGACCGCCTCCGACGACTCCAGGACGAGCCTCACCGAACGTACCGAGGAGCTACGGCGGCGGGCGAGGGAGCTCCAGGCGGTCCAGCGGCTCGCCGCGAAGGCCGCCGGCCTGCGACGGCAGCACCAGGAGGCCGAGGACGCCGTGCGCGCGGCCACAGCCCTCGAACGTGCCGCCCAAGAGACGCTCGACCAGGCCTGGCAACTGGCCGAGCAGCCCGACGAACCCGCCGTCGAGCTGGCCCGGCGGCGCCTGTTCGAGGTCACCGGCGAGGTCACCCGGTACCAGGATCGCGCCGATGGTCTCGCCCGGGACCTCGCCGCCGCCGAGCTGGAGCTTGACGGATTCGCCGGACCGGCCGGGCCCAGCGCCGGCCACCGCACCGCCGACGACCTGGTCGCCGAGTACACCCGGCGGCGCGACGCGGCCGGCTCGGCGCTGCTGGAGGCCCACAACGCGGTCAACAACGCGGCGCGGCGCCGCGACGCGGCCCAGGCGAACCGGAGCACCCTGCGGGAAGCCGCCGACCGGTTGGCCGGCGAGGTCACCGCCTGGCGGCGGCGCATCGGCCGGCAGGCCGACCTCACCGATTTCGGCGACGGCTCCCTCGCCATGCTCGACGCCGGCACCGTCGACGAGCTCACCAACGGTCACGTCGCACGGCTCATCGAGACCGCCGAGCAGGCCCTCGCCGACTACTTCGGCAGCCGGAGAAGGGGGGTACCGCCGAAAATCCTGGACGAGCTGCGGAAGCGGATCACGCTGGAGTTCGTGAAGGTCGAACTGCCGGGCCTGCGCACCGCCACCGGCAGGGCGCTGCTGCTCGGCGACCACGACCACGCCGTCCAGCTGCGGTTCAACGCCGGATTGCGGCGCCTTCCCGACGGTGCTCATGCCGAGCTGCCGGTGCGCCCCGGCGACATGCAGAGCGACCTGCGCTACCTCCAGCAGATCATCGGGCTCGCCCAGCAGCTCGCCACGACCTACCGCGAGCTGCCGCTGTCGTACGTCCATGCCTGGGGGATGGGCATGCTGACGTTCCTGCGGGTCATCCTGCTGGCCGTGACCCTGCGCTGGACGTTCAACCAGTACCATCGCCGGCAGGTCACCGAGCAGAGCACGACCCAGCTGCAGGTTCACCGGCTCCGCGAGCAGCAGTACGCCCACCGCTACGTGGTGACGTGGACGGTGACCGCCGCCGAGGCCGTCCTCGGCGCGCCCGCCGCGACCGCGCCGGCCACCCGGACCGATCCCGAGCCGCTGACGGTCTGGTTTCCGCACCACATCGCCCGCCCGCCGGGACAGGTCACCAGCGCGGCCCGGCCGACGCCGCTGCCCCAGCAGCTGGTTGCCGCCGAAGGGTTCCACGATCCGGAGTTCCTGCACGCCCGGCTGGCCGGCCACTACCCGCGGCTCAAGGAGCTCAACGTCGCGTCGCTGCGGGCGCTGCTGCGCTTCGTCGGCGGCCGCAACCTGCGGGCCGGGTTCGCGAAGGCGCGGGCCGGCGGGCTGCTGTCGGAGCCGCTGTACGACCGGAAGGGCAAACCGGTCGGGTTCCTGCGGCTGGAGCTGCCGACGGTCGAGGAGTACCGCACCGTCACCCTCCAGCGGCAGGGGTGGATGGAGATGTGGCGGCGGCACTACGTGCGCGAGGGCGGCTCCGCCACCATCCGCAACGCCACCGAAGTCAGCGGCACCATCGGGATCACCGGCACCCGGCACCCCTACGAGGAGACCATCGGCCGGGTACCCGGCTCGGCCGGCGGCCTGCACGTCGGCGGCGGCATCGGCGGGTTCACCGCCGACACCCTGATGGCCGACGGCGGCGCCGGGCTCGGCAGCGGCCTTTCGGCCACGGCGAGCCAGGCCCGGCCGATCCGCGTCGCCGACGCCAACCTGGTCTGGCTGATCACCCTGGTCGGCGCGCCCGCCGGCGCCCAGCCGCTGCGGATCGACAGCGCCGAGACGGGCGAGCCCGGCGTCCGGGTCCGGCACGCGCCGCTCACGGCCGCATCACCGGTCCCCGGGCTGTTCCCGCCGGCCGGGGTCGAGCACGGTGGCGGCTCCGGACTCGCCAATGCCGCCGAATTCACGCTCCACCCGCCGCAGCACCGTGGTCCCGGCGAGCCCGTCGCCGAACCCGTCGACGACGAGATCGGGAACTGGCTGAAGCAGCAGGGGTTCATCGCGGCGGGACCGTCCGCGACCGACGAGCAGCTCGCCAACCACCGGCGCTACCTCGAAGTCACCACCGCCGACCATCGCGAGACGGCCTGGGACGAGCTCGACGGCCACGGGATCTGGGAGCCGTTCACGCGCACCACGCTGACCGGCGTCCAGCGGGTCGTCGTGCGCTGGCGCGTCCGGCGGGTCGGCACGACGCAGAGCACCGGCGTCGTCGAGGACCTCACCGTCTGGCGGTTGTGGGACCGGCAGGTCGCGATGGACCTGGCCCACCAGACCGGCGACAGCGCCCACGGCCTCGTCCAGGGCGACGTCATGATCGGCGTGACGGACGACATCCCCCTCTCCGCGGCGGCCGGCCCGTTGCAGTACACCGCCTCTGCCGACCGGACCCTGCACCTCGGCGGGGCGTACGAGCAAGAGTCCGTGGTGGCCTCCCCGACCGGCGGCTCCCAGCACCGGACCGTCGTGCGGTTCGAGCTCGTCGCCGAGATCCGCCGGCAGGGCACCGCCGGCCCGGTCCTCACCGCCGCGAACCCGCAACGGGGCAGCGTGACGCTGCTGGTCCCGGACTTCCGGATGCTGACCTCCCGGGCCGCCAATCCCGCCGAGCCGCCGATCACGGTCGTGGCGAAGCCCACGAAGGCGAAGCTGGCCGAGATCGAGGCGGGGCTGCGGCCGGCGACCGAGCCGCCGCCGAAACTTCCCGGCATGGCCTTCGTCGGCGGGTCGGTGGACGTGAACCGGCTGCTCACGCGTTTGCTGGAGGCCGTGTTCGCAACGGGGACCGGCCCGGCGGACCAGGCCGGCCTGTCGGCGCAGGCCATGCGGGTCTTCGCGTCCCCGGCGCGGCTGCCCGGCGCGATCGAGCAGGCGATGCGGGGGGTGTACGCCTCGGACCAGCTGTTCGAGCCCGGGATGCTGTCGCAGTGGGAGGGCTGGGTGCAGCTGCGGGCGTTCCCCGGCATCTTCCAGTACCGGCCGAACCACACCGGCGTCGAGACCAACGCCATGTATATCGAGGACACCACCGTCGCCAGCGGCGGCTCGGCCGCGGAAACAGGGCAGGAACGCGCGCTTCGCGCCGGCGGCAGCATCGGCCCGGTCGTCCCGATCAGTGACCACTGGAACATCGCGCCTCAGGCCAGCGGCGGCCGGAGCGCGCCGAAGCGGCGGGAGCGGTCGCACGGGAGCGAGAGCAGCGAGGACCGCACCTGGACGTTCACCGGCGACACGTACACGCTGCACGCCGCGCTCACCTACGTCGCCATCGTCCGCGGCGCGCCGCGTAACGTCCTGGCCACCCCCGCGTCGCTGCTGTCCGACATGTCGACGCTCGCGATCGGGTACGTCACCGTCCCCGACGCGCTCACCGTCCATGCCAGCCTCGGCACGCTGGTCAAGATGCTCGCCGCGATGCACCGGCTCGCCCCGCACGCCAGCGTCGACACGCTCGTCGGCGGCCTCCCGCAGCACGTCCAGGACCGGATTCACGCCTTGTACCGCCAGACGCTGGCCGACCGGACCCTGCGGGCGGCGGGCCGGTTCGCGACCGGGCCCGACGTGCGGTTCCTGCCCCGGTGGGTCACCGCCCGGCACGGCCTCGGCGACGCGACCATCACCGACGTGCGGCCCCGCGGCGGACACCGCGAGCTGCTCGACGCCGGCCTGAAGGCGGTCAACGACGCGGTACCGGGGGCGATGGATCCCGGCTCGGTGAGCTACCTGCCGGGCGTCCACCAGAACCTGGCCAACCTCGTGTCGACCGCGGTGGTGTCCCCGGCGGTGGCGCAGTGGTTCAAATCCGGCACGACCGGAAACCCCGCCGGGGAGATTCCGCTCGCCTCCTTCGTGTTCGTCACGACAACCGCGCTCGGACTCGTCCAGGCCGAGGTGCTCCTCGTCGCCGACGCCACCCCGGACCCGCGACTGCGCACCCTGTCCGGCCGGGTCACCGCCGACGTCGACATGGAGAACCACGGCCTCATCGCCGAGGGCCGCTCCGACGGCTTCACCGCCGGCACCCGATGGAACGGCGGCGTCGTCGTCAGCGGCGTTCCGCGGGGCGTGTCGACCCTCGAGGAAGCCGGCCTGCCCGGCATCACCTTCGAGCGGCGCGGCGGCCGCGGCCGGGGTCAGCAGAACAAGCACGAGTCGTCGCAGCGGTACATGCAACGCACGGCCGACGGCACCGCCGGGTTCGGCGACGTGCCGCTGCGCCTCGCCGTGCGGGTCGAGCTCTCGCAGCCGGACAAGAGCCTCGTCACCGGCATCGGACCGGTCATGCTGCGCGGCATCTCGGCCGCCTGGTCGGCAGTTCAGTCGTTCGTCCGGCCGTCCGGGCGAACGGCCGCCCCGGCGGATGGCTGGACGGAGATGTCGGTCGACTTCGACCTGCTGCAGCACGACGCCACCACCGCCCCGCACGTCAACGGCCAGACGCCCGACTGGCTGCGCGCCGCGAGCCGGTTCACGAGCGACCCGCTGGCCGGCTCCGCGCCGCACCCCGCCCTGGGGTCGTTCACGGCGGCCGGGATCCAGGCGTGGCCGCGGTTGTACACCGAACCGCCGGCCGTGCACCGCACGATGGTGTCCGGCGCGGCTGGACCGATCACGATCGCCGCCCTCGAAGTCCTCAAGAAGGCGGACAACACCCGGCTCGCCAAAGGGGCCGTCAAGGAGTACCTCTCCGGCCTCGGCTCCGCCACCCTTCACGAACGGATCTCGACCGCGACCGGCGACCGGCGGACGTTCCCGGTGGACAGCCGCGACCCCGTGCACGTCTACGAGGAGGTCCTCACGATCCGGCCGCTGCGGGCCACCGGCTGGCAACCCGTCACCGACCGGCTCGACGACGGCACCCCCACCGGCACCCCCGTCCCCCTCGGCGAGGCCACCAAGGTGAACCTGGAGCGGTTCACCAAACACACGGAGTCGACCGAGCTCACCGCCACCACGAGCCGCCGGTGGAGCCTCGCCCTGCAGCTCGGCTGGCGGGTCAAGGACACGCCCGGCGTCGTGGACCCGAAGCACGGGGCGACCCTCGGCAACCGCGCCACCGGCGTGTTCTCCCCGGGGCGCCTCGCCGCCCAGTCCGGCGCCGAACACACCACCGCCGCCGCCGGGGTCAGCCATGCCCGCCGCGCGCCCCGGCTGGTCCCCGACCCGCTCGGCGACACTTCCGGCATCGGCCCCGACCCCCAGGCCCCGTCCGCTCACCGGATCATGTACCGCCACGTGTTGTTCGAGGTCACCGGCGTCACCCGGCGCCGGCGCAAGGACTCCGACACCTGGCACGAGCACGGCGCGCCCCGCCGGCGGTGGGTCGCGGCGACCGACATCATCCGCGCCCACCACACGGTCCTCGACCCGCCCGCGGCACCGCCGACGGACGAATCCATGGACATGCTGGGCCTGTCCGACGTGTTCGGCGTGGTCGGCACGTTCGCCGCCGACGGCAGCGTCGTCACCGCGCTCGACGGCACCGTGTTCACCCCGGCCTCCCTGCGGGGGCGGCACACGGCCGACGCCGTGTCACCGGACACCGACCTCATCCTCGTTCCGCTCGACGCGCCCGGCAGCGTCGACGGGGCCCGGCTGTTCGCCGAGGCCTACGCCCGCACCGGCACGGGGCAGGTCGTCGTGCCCGACCGCCCGGTCCGCCGCACCGCCGTCAACGCCTTCGCCGAGGACGCGCACGGCGACCAGAGCGACTGGTGGTCCATCGCCCCCGACGGCGCGATCCGGCCGCTCGGCCCGGAACTGCGTGCCGCGCTGCGCGAACGGCGGGTGATCGGGGTCGCGACCACCGTCGAACGGGGCGCCGACGGGGTCTGGCGGGTCGACGCGGACGAGTTGGTCATCCATGCTGTCCCCGGGGGCCGGCCCGGCCGGGCCATCCTGCCGGCCGCCAAACTGGCCGACGGCATCGCACACCTGCCGGACGGCACCGATGCCGTGCTCGTCGTCCACCACGAGGGCCTGTTCGCCCACGTCGGCGTCCGGGACGCCGCCGGGAACGAGCGCACCGTCCTCATCGACCCGAAAGCGCTGGCCTCGATCGCCGACACGATCGTGCCCCGCGACGAGCCGATCCTGCTGGTGTCCACCGGGGATCCGGACACTTCCCGGCGCTTCACGGCGGCGCTGAACACGATCCGCGGCGGCGTGCTGCTGGCCCTCGACCACGTCACCCCGCGGCTGCCGCGCTTCGCGACGCTCGACGGCCGCCTCATCGTGATCGGCGCCGGCGAAGTCCCGGCCGGTCCGGTGCGGGATGTGCTGCACCTGGCCGCCGAAGGGCTGCCCGACGTACCCGTGCTGGTGCTCGCACACCACACGGCGCTGCCAGAACTGCTCGCAACCGTCGAGCGGCAGCGCTGGGGCGGCAAGGCACCCGTCGTATTCCTGCCGGCCGGCGCCGACCTCGCTGCCGAGCGGGAGTTGGCGCGGCACGGGGTGGCGGTGGTGTACCCGCGGTCGGACGGGCTCAACGACCGATGGCACGTCGAGGGGCCGGGTGGCGAGACCGGCAGCCACACCAGGCCGGAACTGGACCGTGCCCTCGAACAAGCCGGCACCCTGTCGCAGGCGATGCCGGCACCGGACCGGCCGCCGGCGGCGCTCGCCGCGTGGCTGCGGTCCGACGACTGGTCCGAGGCCTGGGACGTGTACAAGCAGTTCCCGGCCGCCCTGCTCAAGGACGACGCGTCCAACCGGCTGGCCACCATCGCCGCCCGGCACCCGTACGACGATCGCCTGCGGACCTTCCGGGCGATCCTGGACCTGGCCCGGGCCGGCCACGCCGAGCTCGCGTTCGAATACCTCCGCGAGCAGGACCCGGATGCCCGGCGGCGGCTGTTGCTGGGCGCCCCCCGGGACCCCGGCCTGCCGGCACTGCTGGCCGCGCTGGTCCGGGCCGCGCGGCGGGCGGACGGACGGGGCATCGACCCGGAGGACGTGGTGCTGCTGGTCGCGACGGAGACGACGCTCGCGCTGGGTCGGCTGGATCATCTCGGACCGGCCGAACGAAAGGCGCTGCGTTGCCTGCATCCGAAACGCCGCCAGGCGTGGCTGCGCGAGCGGCGCGCGATCGGCGCCGCCATCACCGAGCTGGCCGGGGCCGATGCCGACCGCCTCACCGCTGTCCTCCAGGAATTGACGGACCTCGTCGTCAACTGCAAAGACGTCACCGCCGCGGCTGCGGTTCCCGCCTGACCCGGACGATCCCTGCCCGGGTGACGGCGGCGGCGGGAACGGGGACTGGTGGCCGACCCGGCGGTCGGACCTACGTTGATCCTTGCGCGGGCCCGCCGCGCCGGACGAGGGGCGTGGACCGAGGTGACGACGGAAGCTCAGCCGTTGAATCCCTGCCCGGCACTGCGACCGTGGCCGACCCAACGGGCAACCGTGATCCGCCTTCGCTCGTCGCCCGGCGAGGTGAGTTCGGCCGTGCTGAACTACGCCAAGTCCCGTCCGGCCGGGAAGGCGACCCGGATCGTGCTGGACGGCGACCTGCTGAACCCCTCCGCGCTGGAGCAGTTTCTCGTACCGTTCGTGACCGGGATTTCGCCGCTGCTGCGCGCCGCCATCGTGATCGACACCGGTGCGCTGCAGCCGCTGCCGTCGGCGACCGACGCGCTCACCGCGGCCAACCGCCTCACGTTGCCGATCGAACTGCCGCTCAGCGCGATCGCCGGCTTCGGCGACGCCCGGCTGGAGTACCGTGACGCCGAAGGCCTCCCGACGTTCCGGCCGTTCGCCACGACGTTGCGGGTGTTGCCGAGCGGGGCCCCGAACGATGCGAGTGTCCTGCGACGGTTCCGGCTTCGCCGCACCCCCGAGCCGGATACCTACGCCCTGACCGGTGGCTGGGTCGTCCAGGTGTTCCCCCGAGGGCTATGGGTGCGCCCGGCCGGTGCGCCCGGCGACGTCCCGGCGGCGCTGGGCCCGGCGGCAGCGGCGGATGCACCGCCACGACTCATGCACGGCGTCCGCGGCGTCGTCACCCCGGCGGCCGTGGCGCGGCGGGTGGCCGCGCTGCGCGACGCGCTGCCGGCCGGCACGCCCGTGGTCAACCTCGGGCCGCCGTCCGCCGCCGAACGCATCGCCGCCGGCGTCTACCTGCCCCCCGGCGACACCATCGACGTGCCCGGCGAGCAGCATCTGAGCTTCGCCGAGACGCTGCCGAACCTCGGCGAGGTGTTCGGGATCGTGGTGCACGTGCGCGACGACAAGCTGCTCTGGGACGGCCATTCGTACGGCTTGGACAACGCGGGAGCGTTCGTCGCCGCGCTCGGTCCGGTCGCGGAGGGGCTCGGACGGCCGCTCGAGGCCGGGCCGGTCGCACTGATCACCACGATGGACAGCGACCGGTGGTCCGGACCAGAGTTCGCCGACCGGATCACCAAGCTGGCGCGGACCGAGCTGATCGTCTTCGAACGCCTCGGGGTGCGCCGGCCCGACGGCACCGTGGAGCCCGGACTCCCGGTGGACGACGCCGGACCGCCGGCCCTGGTGCCGGTCTTCGAGGTGGCCGAGGGCCCGCACGACGCGGGACCCCCGGCGCCGGTCTTCGCGGTGGCCGAGGGCACGGCGGTGCGGCACTTTCCCTACGCGCGGCCGCCGGAGCCGGTGGCGGCCGAACTCGAAGGCGTGGTGGTGCCGGTCGACGCGCTCCCGCCGGGAATTCTCGACGACGCGAGTGCCGCCGGGCCGCCGGGCCTCTACAGTCCGCAGCACCTCGAAAGGCTCGAGGAGCACGGCTCGCTGGGGCTCGACCGAGCCCGGCTGCCCGGCCTGATCGAGGCACTCGGCATCCCCGGCCGGAGCCCGACCGAGACGGCCCGATCGCAGCACATCGACGCGCTGATCCGGCTCAGCCAGGTGACGAACCGGGTGCCCGACGACCTGCCCGAGCTGGCCGTCGAGTTCGGCTTCGACGATCCGTGGAGCCTGTACCTGCTCGTGCGGGAGCTCGGCGTCGACCCGCGCAGTCTCCGCGTGATCGGCAACCAGCTCAGGGCGGTGGCCGGCACGGCACGCCTCGGGACCGGGCGGATGCTCGACGAACTCCGCACGCGGCTGACGACGCTCGGCGTGCACGTCGACGCCGACCTGGTGTGGCTGCTGGAGCTCGGCGTCCGGCACGAGTTCACCCCGAGCGACCTGGCCGTCCTCGCCGCCGTGATCGGGCGGGGCACGTCGCTGGAACTGCTGCACGACCTGCCGGCCGCGACGGTGGAACGGCTGCTGCTCCGGCAACGGCAACGAATAGCCGAGCCCACGGATCCGGTCGGGCTGGTCCGGCAGTGGCGGCTCGTCTCCCTGGATTGGCTTCATGCGCTCGCTGACGAGTTGCGTACCGTGCCGGAGGATCTGGCCGAGCTGTACGGTGACCACCTGGATGCGGCCGCGTCGCGATTCGCGGACGAGCATCCCGACGTGGAGTTTTCCGCAGCCACCTCGGACGAGCGACGCAAGCGGATGCCTCACTGGGTCAAACGACTCGCCGGAGCGGTCCGCCGGGCACTGGGTGTGGTTCTCGACCTCGACGCGGCCCAGGTCGAGCCGTACCTGAAGCTGACCGGCGAACTCGGCTTCGTCCCGACGGAGCTGACGGTGCTGCCGCCGGGCCGGCACCGCAACGGGCTGGTCGCCCGGGCCTTCAGCTCGCAGCCGTTCGGGGCGGCCGAGGCGCTGATCGCCCGGCTCCCGCGCGCCGGGCAGGAGCAATCGCTACCGGCCTACGACGCGGCGGCCGAGGATCCGCTGTTCCTGGAGCCGGTGGTCGAGGGTCCGCTGCCCGTCCACGCGGTGGTCGAGGACCCGCCGGCCTACAACGAGGACGACGCGCTGGCCGGCCTTGGCGTGCGACCGCACCACATCGCCGACCTGGCCAACCGGCTCGGTCTGAGGGTGGACCCGGACCAGGAGGTGCAGCTGGTCGCGCGGCTGGTCACGCTCACCGTGCGGATCGGCCGGCTGCCGACGGATCTCGGCTCGCTGGCATACCGGATCGGCACCGCGCCGGCCGTGCTGCTGGCGCTGGCGGCCGAGCTGCGCGCGGACCCGCGGCACCTGTTGCCGTTCCGCGGCCTCATCCGCCGGACCAAGTCAGCGCTGTTCCCGGGCGGGATCCCCGCCGCCGAGATCCTCTCCACGCTGCGGGAGGTGGCGACGATCGCATTGCGGGGCACGTCGTACCCCGCCGACGAGGACGGGATCGCGCACTTCTTCTACCTGGTCAGCCACAGCAAGATCGACAGCCGCAACGAGATGCTGTTCCGGACTCGGCTGCGGTGGGCCGCGCTGGCCCTGCGCCGCTCGCCGTTGTTCAACCCGCTCGACGACCTCCTCGACCACACCCTCCCATGGCTGTCCCCCAGCCAGGATCTCGGCCCGCCGCCGCCACCCCGGAATGGCCGGGAGCCCACGGATCCCTTCGCCTCCCACGACCCCTACAACGCACTGCTCCTGCCCTGGTGGGCAGGCCGCTTCGGCACGTCTGAGTACCGTATCGGCCAGGTCATCGAGCAGCAGCGCCACCTCGACCTCGACGCCGTGGCCGACTTCGCCGCCGCGACCGGCGTCTCGTGGCAGGACATGCTCGGGATCGCCACCATGACCGGCCGTGTGCCCTTCGAACTGCCGGACCTCGCCGCCGCGTGGCAGGTGGCCCCCGCCGAGCTGGCGAAGCTGGCCCTGACCGGGAGCACACCTCCGCACCTGCTGGCCCCCTTCACCGTTCAAGGCCGGCTGGCCATACCCACCGCCGAGGAGCGGGACCGGCGCGGGCGGGCCATCGACACGTGGGGCCGAGCGCTGAAACTCGGCAAGGAACACGTGTTGGCGTTGATGTCCGACACCGGCCTGGTCTTCGCCGAGCACACGGAATCGCCGGTCATCAACGACGGTGCGCCGCTGCTGTGGCGAGCCGTCCTCTGGGGTGTCTCGCC
The DNA here is from genome assembly GCF_050942935.1 of Dactylosporangium sp. CA-233914. NCBI lineage: Bacteria > Bacillati > Actinomycetota > Actinomycetes > Micromonosporales > Micromonosporaceae > Dactylosporangium > Dactylosporangium sp. CA-233914. Next base: position 5,222,311 of record NZ_CP192030.1, read on the forward strand.
GGCCGAGGCGTCCCGGTTCGCCGTCGAGCTCACAGATGAGCAGCACGAGCAGCTCTTCACGACCATCACGAAGTTCGCCGCTGTCGAACCCCCGGACGTCCTCCTGCTGGAGGAGCTGGCGGCACGACTGAGGATCAGCTCCGACCTCCTCGCGGCGTACAGCGTCCGGATCGGCCGGGTCCCGGTCGACCTGCCCGATCTGGCGCAGTGGTTCGGCGTCGACGATCCGGTGCGGCTGCTGGCGGTGGCCTCGCTGGCCGGCGTCGACGTCCGCGACCTGCACGACACCGACGGCCTGCGCTCGCTCAACGCGTCCGCGCCCGGGGCGGGCCGGCTGGCCGGAGTCGCCGAGCTGGCCCGGGCCGTCCGGGAACGCATCCGCCAATCCCGGCACCCGGCGCCCGCCCGCGACGTCGTGCACGACCTGCTGCACGTGATGGTTACCACGAAACGGGCACCGGACGACATCCTGGCGCTGGCGGACAGCGCAGACGGCGCAGTGCCGGTCGCGGTGCTCCTGAGCGCCTCCCGGGACCTCGACGTCGATCCGCGGCTGGTGGCCCGCTTCATCCGCTGGCGTACGCACCAGGCCGGCCTCGCCGCGGTCAGGGGTCGCAGCGTCCCGCCGGCGCTGCCCACCGAAGCCGCTGCCGTGCACCTCGCGATCGTGGAGCAGTACCCGGACTGGGCACGTGACCTCGACCGCGACTACGCGCTCGCCGGCGACGACATCTGGTCGTTCTTCTCCTGGCTGGACGAGGACCACGCCAACCGCGCCCGTTTCCCTGGATCGGAACTCGATGTCGATGGGTCAGATGGGCCGGCCGTCGAGGTGGAGGTCTCGGACGCCGGATCGGAACTCGACGTCGACGGGGAAGACGGGCCGGTCGTCGAGGCGGAGGTCGTTGACCCCCTCGCCAGCGGCAGAAAACTGGTCGAAACCTGGCTGACGCTGCGGTTCGCGAAGGCCGCCGGTGTCGCCCCGCTCGGGGTTGAGCGGAACCTGCAACAGTGGAATGTCACAGCTCAGGAGCTGCTGCGCTTCGCTCGCGGCAACGACCTGCGGGTGGAGGACGTTTACCGCGCGCGCGAAATATTCGCGGAGCTGCCCTACGCGGCGCCGGCCATCGCCGCCACCCTCGGCATTCCGGCAGCGACGCTGCTGAGCTTGGCGGTGGAAAGTGAAATGCCACCCCGGGTGATCGCCGTTGTCGCCGACGCCGCTGACCTGACACAACCCGTGTGGTCGGCGTCGGCGCGGTGGTGGCGACGGCTCCACGAGGCCGCCGAGGCGGTCGGCTGGACCGCCGGCTGGCTCGGTGAGGCACTTGCCGACCTCGGTGTTGCGCTGCCCTCGCCCGGGCACGAGGACGAGCTTCGTCGTCATCTGCGCGACTGGGCAGCGCTGGTGTTCGGGTTCGCGCCGGAGCAGGACGCAGTCCCGCTGCGGATCATCGAGATCATGATGGGTCTCATCCGGTCGCAGGCCGCGGGCGTCGTGCACCCCGACGGCGTCGAGCGGCTCCCTGGCCTCGCCGCCCGCCTCGACGTGAGCTTCACCTGGCTGGCCACGTTCAGCGTGCGCAACGGCATGGTTCCCGACGATTTGGATCCGCAGCTCAGCGGCTGGTCGGCTGCCGTGAACCGGCGGCTGATGACCGTTGCCGCGCGGCTGGACGCCGAGCCGGGAGACATCTCGACGGACGTCATCGAGTGGCTTGCCGCCGTGCCGGCCCGCGCTTGGCCCGCCGCACTGGACATGATCCTATCCGGGTTCCGCGCCGACGCCGAATGGTCCGCCGCCCACCCGCCGCGTCCGCGATTCGCCTCTCGGCTGCTCCCGGCGGCCACGATCGTCGAACGACTCGGCATCGCCGCCGTGGAGATGGTGGAACTGCCAAGGTTCCTGCGGGACGCGGGCATGTCGATCGGTCAGCTCACGCGCAGTGAGGTGGCCGGAGCGGAGATTACTCGCTTTCGCGCCGGAGTGCTGGCAAGCATGTTCCACCGCACTGAGGACGATGTCGAGGACGACCTCTTGGATCGGCCGTGGTTGCGGCCCGCCGATCTGGAGACCTTGGCCCGGCGCGGCCTGGGGGCGTTCAGCGATCTGCGCGAGCTCAGCCTCGACATCGGCCGTGTGCCGGCCGACATCACCGAACTGTCCGGCCGTGCGGGCCTGCCCCCGCAAGTGCTCCTCAAGTTCCTGACCACCTACGACCGGAAACCGTCAGAGCAGGTGGATCCCCGGCTGCTGAGGCCACTGCTCGAGCATGACTGGCAGATCCCGCCGTCGCAGCTGGCATCACGCTGGGGCCAATGGCTCAGCGACCAACGCCGACGCCTGCACACGTCGTCGGGCTTCCTGCTGTCGTTCATGGCCGACGAGGGCCTCGGCGTCGAGGACGTCGAGCAGCTCGAGACGCCGGATGAAGCCATGCCGGTGCGGTTCGCCGCCTGGCTGCGGGAGGTGCTGCACCTCACCGAGGCCGAGCTGCAATCGGTCCTTGCGGCAGCACCTGACGGGTACACCATCCTGCTCGGCGCACTCGTCGCCGGTGAGGGATGGGACATCCGCGATCTGCGACGCGAGGCCGCCCTGCTCGGCGTCGGATGGCCGCGGTTGGCGGCCCTGAGCCTGGCGACCCGCCGGCCGGTTGTCGACGTGGCGAGAGCGGCGCGGCGGTTCGGGGTCGACGCACCGGGCAAACTGCTGGCACTGGCGTCACAGCTGGGCACGCACCTGGAAGAGTTCAACGACGCCGACGACCTGCAGCGGCTGAACACCATGTCGGTGGCCGACGTCGCCGCGACCATCGCCACCGGCGAGCACCGGTCGACACCGCGCAGCCTGGGCCCGCTGCTCATCGCGATGGCCGAGGCTGTACAACGCTACGACCTGAGTCCGGCCGAGGCGAAGCTGGTCATGCGGGAGTTGGCCGACCAGCATCGGTCGATCGTGGGGGTGCCGACCGAAACCCTGGCGAAGACTGTCGCCAGGACGCGGGCCGACCACTGGTCTGCGACGTTGGGCGTCGACGCCACCGAGATCGAAGCCGACCTGGTCGAGCGCCCGTGGCTGATCCACCATCAGCTCCACACGTTCACCACCGAAACCATGCCGGGCGAGCCCTTCAACAATGTGTGGCAGTACGTCCGGGTGTTCGGCTGGATTCCCGACCATCTGCCGGCGCGGGCCGAGAGGTTGCGAACCGATGTCCACACCCTCTTCCGCGTCGCTTCGAGGTTCGGCGTCGATTCGGCGTACGTGTCGCCGATCCTGAGGCTGCTCGAGCACAGCCGTGACCTGGACGAGCAGCTGTCGAAGTGGTTCGAGTGGCTGGCGGAGCGGGCTTCTGCCATCGGCGTCGGTTCGCCGACGCTGCTGGAGGCCATGCATGACTCCGGGTTGACATTGCGCTGGTCAGACATGGCCGACGAACTGCGTGTGCGCGTGGAACTCTGGCAGGCGACGCAACTCGGGCTGGGTCGCAACGCGTTCCGGGCGCTGCGGCAACAGCCGAAATTCTCGATGCGGACGGCGGTGCGTATCCTCGACGTGCTCGTCGAGCGAACCAGCATGACCGAGGCGATCGCGCGGCAAGCGCGCGAATTCGGGGTGACATCACGGTGGCTGTTCGGCGTATACCTCCGGCTCGGCCAGGCTACCCCGCGCAACGCGTCGACCGCAGACCTCCGGCAGGCGCTGGCTGACGCCGACCAGCTCGATGATCCGGACACGGTCAGCGGCCCGCTGAGCCTGCTGGAGTACCTCGGTCCGAACCTCCGCGTGACGCAACTGGTCGACATCTACCAGGACGCGTTCAACCGGATCGACATCGGCGGCCTGTCGCCCGAGGTCCGCCGGGCCTACTTCTCGTACGTCACGTCCGGGAAGACCGACGCCGGCCCGTTGCGGCAGACCCTGCTCGGCAGCGTCGGCACCCCCCGGCAGCGGCCGGGAACCACGCCGGTGCGAATCGTTCACGCGGCCGAGTCCGCCACCGCCCCGACTGCGCACGAGAACCTGTACCTCCATCTCCACAGGTTGTTGCCCGGCACCGACGGTGTCACCGGGGCCGGTGCGGCGGTGCGGTTCCACCGCGCACTGAACGCCGACGCGATCCTGTCGTTCGACACGCAGCAGTGGTACCGGCTCGACGAACTGAGGCCGAAGACCGTCAACGAAGTCGTGCGGGCGATCGCGTCGGCCGACGGGTTCGGCCGGTTCCTCGATGACGCCGGACGGGTCGTGCCGGGATTCGCCGGCGTCATCAACCACATCGCATCCGTACCCGCAGCCCGCGGCATCGTGGTGTACCGCACGAGGGGAGCCGATGGCGACCCGGCCGGCAACGTTCTCAACGTCTTCGCCGGCAAGGACGGCGAGGTGGTCTTCGTCGACCCGCTGGCCCCAGCGCTGGCCGTACTGCCCGCCGGCGACACGGTCGACGTGCTGTATCTCCCGACCGCCGACGAAACCCCGGCAAGCTTCGTGCCGGTCGGCGGCGACACGCTTGACGAGCTGTTCAGCTGGCCTCCGCCGGCACTGAGCGACCTCGGCGAGACGGCGGCCGGGCGCTTCCTGCTGTTCGCCGCGCGAAGCGGTCAGTGGATCGGCGCGCTCAAGCCGTCGATCGTTCGCCACTACGTCGAGGCGTGGAACATCCTCGGCCGGCCCGCCGAACCATACGACCTGGCCGGCGAAAGCGGCGTTCCGGGCGCGATGGCCGGACTGCACGCGGCGCTGCTGAACGAGGCCGGCACCGCGTGGCCGCTGCCCGGCGGGTTGACCGTGACGGTCGTCCACGCGTCGTCCGGACCCGCGAGCACCCCGGACCCGGCGACGAACGCGGCGCGGTTGCTGCTCCTGGAACACTCCGGCGTCCCGCGCGCCGGGGTTTCCCATCCGCCGGTCGACGATGTCGACGAGTACACCCGTGCGTTCGCTCTGGACCGGCACCGAGCAGGGGCGGGCGATCCCGGAGCGTTTGCGCCGGAACCGTGGGAGGCGCTGCCCGGCGAACTCGCGCTGCACTTCCCGGACAGCGGCGGATTCGTCCGGTTCCTCAGCCCGTCCGGTGACCCCGTGTCCGGCTTCGACGGCGTCATCCACCAGCTCGCGACCGCACCCGGGCAGGGCTTCGTCATCTACCGCAAGATCGATGATCTCGGCATGCCGATCGTGCGACTGCTCAACGTCTTCACCGGCCGCCACGGCGAGGTCGTCTTCGTCGACCCGTTGTCGGCGGCGCCGGCGGAGCTGCCCGTGGGCGGGCGCGTCGACGTGCTGTTCCTGCCGACCGCGGGCACCGTCGATGCGCACCTGACCGAGCCGGTCGACTCGACCGTCGACTGGGCCGACACCCTTGCCGATCTGACGGTCCCGGCCGAAACCGCCGGGACCGCCGATCCGGAGGGCTGGCGGATCGAGGCGGCGGGCGGCCTGGGCCGGGCGTTCGTAGACCCGGCGGAGCGTTCGCGGCTGGGCCTGGACCGGATCGACCTGTCGAACCGGTGGTTCGCGCGCATCCGGCAAGTCGGTGCGGATGGTTCCGTGAGCTGGTACCCGGAATCCGACGAGGCGGTGGTGCCGTGGGACAGTCTCGGGACCGGCTACGTGGCGGCGTTTCACGGCGACGGTGACCAGGTGCGGTTCCTGGACGATCGCGAGTCGTGGGCGACGCTGGGCAGCCGGCTGCGCCGCCGGCCGAGTGTGCGCAACCTGCGGGCGAGTGACTTCGTGATCCTGCCGGGCTGCGGAGCGGCGGATCTGGGGGCCGACGGCCGGTCCCGCGCCCAGGCCGCGGTCGACCAGCTGGGCCGCGGCGCGTGGGTCGGCCGTTACGGCATGATGTTCCTGGGCGACGAGAGCGCGAACATCGGCCTGCTGCCGGGCCCGAACGGCGAGCCGGGGGAGTGGGTGTGGTTCTCCCCTGACGCCGAACCGGAGCACTTCGCCAAGCAGCGGTTCGGCGAGGCGACCGGCAATCTGACGCGAGTCCCCGGCACCGGCACATTCGGTGCGGGCGGCCAGATCGAGATGGTCGGCACGGGCAAGCGCCCCAGAAGCGCCGACTCCGGCACCGATTCCGGTTCCTACACCAGCTCCGATCCCGGCAGCCCGGCGCCGTTGTCCGGGGCAAAGGCGGTGCAAGACCAGGAATCGCAGGTGCCGTCGACGGCGACGACGGACGGCCGGCTGATCGTGATCGGGGCGGGGAAGGCCCCGGTCGGTCGGGGCCGCGAGACACTGCGCACGGTGGCGGAGGCGGTGCCTTTCCCGGTGCTGGCCATGGAAAGCGCGGACGCGCTGCCGGACCTGATCGCCGCGGTCGAGCAGCTGCGGTGGCGCGGGCACAAGCCGGTCGTGTTCCTGTCGCGGACCGTGGACGCCGTGGTGCGGGCGATGCGGCAGCAGCAGGTCGCGATGGTGTACAAGCGGTCGGCGCGCCTTGACGACGAGTGGCAGGTGGAGGGTCCGGCCGGGCCGGCGGACAGCTTCGAGCTGGCGGAGCTGCGATCGGCCGTCGAACACGCCCACGCGCTGTCGCAGACCATGCCGGAGCCGGACCGGCCGCCGGCGAAGCTGGCCGACTGGCTGTCGGCCGGAGACTGGGCCGCGGCGCGGGGCGTGTTCACCGAACACCGCGCGCTCCTGCTCGCCGACGACCTGCCGCGCCGGCTGGAGGAGATCGCCGACCGGTCACCGAACGATCACCGGCTGAAGGTCTTTCAAGCGGTGCTGGAGCTGGCCCGGGCCGGCCATGCCGACGTGGCGTTCGACTACTTGGGCCAGCGGCGACTGGCCGAGCGGCACCGGCTCCTGCTGCTCGCGGCGTGGCGGGACGCGGTGCCGAGTGAGCCGCTGGAGCGGCTGATCAGGTCCGCGCGGCGGGCGGACGCCGGCACCGACACCGAGGTCGTGCTGCAGATCGCGACGGAGACCGTACTGGTGACCGGCGAGGTGGAGCTCAGCGAGGACGACCGGAAGGCGATCCTGTGCTTGGAAGGTGCCCGCCGTGCCGACTGGATGCAGGAGCGCCGGCATGCCCTGAAGGTCATCGAAGACGAGAAATACGAGTTCGGGCCGGTGGCCAAGGTCCTGCTCGACGAAGCCTTGCACGAACTCGCGATGGTCGTGGTGGACTGTGAGAAGAAGCCCGCCTGATCGGCAGGGCATCAGGGGCGGTACGACACGACCACCGTCATCGTCGTCCCGGTCCCCGGTGCCGATACGAGCCGCAGCTCGCCACCGACCCGCCGGGCCCGCTCGTGCATGCCGACGATCCCGAAGTGCCCGTCGGCCTGCCAGCTTGTCGGGTCCCGCGGCTGGAACCCGCGCCCGTCGTCGCTGACGGTGAGCTCGACCCGCCCGGCGCCGCCGGCGAGCCGGACCGCGACCCGGGTCGCCTCGGCGTGCCGCTCGACGTTGGCGAGGGCCTCGCCGAGGATGCGGCCGAGCTCGTACCGCACGTCGACGGGCGGCTCGACCGAGGCGACGCTGACGGCGGCCTCGATCCCCGAGCGCTGCGACCACTGCCGGCACACGGCCCGGACCGTCTGCGGGAACGGCTGGTCGGCGGCGTCGACCCGCAGGCCTTCCAGCAGCTCCCGGGCCTCGCGGGCGGCCGCCTCGGCGCCCTTCGACACGGTTGTCGCCAGCTGCTCGGCGAGGTCGGGGTGGCGGCGCAGCGACGCCGGCAGGGCGACAGCGGCGAACGAGATCCCGCGCAGCGTCTTGGCGACGGAGTCGTGCAGCTCGCGGGCGAGCCGGGCCCGCTCGGAGGCCGCCGCCGACTGCTGGGCCCGGCCGATCGCGTCGACGCTCAGGGCCATGAACCGCACGAGCGCCTTCGTCGCCGTCGCCGCGCCGAGCCCCGCCAGGACGCACATCACCGGGAACGCCGCGAGGAACGCCGTCACCTCGGCCGAGGTCGGGCTGGTCCGCAGCAGGACGCCGGCGGTGACGTATCCGAGCGCGGAGTGCGCGAACCACACCGGGGCGCCCCGCATCCCCTGCAGCGCGCCCGCGATCGCGGCCGAGCCGGCGAGCCAGCAGAAGTACGCCATGCCGGCCCGCCCGGCCGCCAGGACCGCCACCGCGATCCCGAGGTCGGCGAGCAGCACGAGATTCGGATGCCGGACCGTCTGCGGCCACCGGGTCAGCACACTGACCATGGCGACGGTCGCGGCGGCGGCGATGGCGAGCACGGCGGCGACCCGCCACGCCTCGTCGACGACGAGCAGCCCCGACCCGGCCGCGACGAGCACGACCGCGCCCCGCCCGAGCAGCAGCGACCGGCATACGGCGGCGGGCGCGACGGCCGGGTCGATCGGGCCGGCCGGCTGTGTGCCGCGCGGGTGACCGATGTCGGAGAGCGAGGTCAACGGGTGCCGTCCCGGGTCGTGTGGACGGGTGCCGCCGTCATCGTCCGGGGTCGTACGACCCCGGCGCAACCCATGATCGCAAACGGCAACGCCGCCGTAACGGTCGCCGCGGCGCCGCGCCGGCTCAGCAGGGGCCGGTCACCGTCTACGGCACGGTGCGGGCCAACGGCTACGGCCACTCCCTCTACGAGTTCGAGGTCCGCTGACGCTGCTCAGCGCGAGCGGGCGTCGATCGACCAGCGGGCCCGGGGCAGGTCACCGACGAGGATCGTCGCGTCCGGGGACGGTGGCTCGGGCGGGCCGCCCGGCCCGGTGCGGAACACGACGGCCGACGTCGCGGACCGGGCGTGGGCCGGGCGGCCGGCGCCCGGTCCGAGGACGTCCTGGCCGGCCGTCACGGCCGCGCCGCCGGCGACGAGCTGGCGGGCGAGCTGCCGGGCGTAGGCGAGGCGTTCGGCGGGGGAGCCGGTGACGGTGACGACGTCCGGCGCGCGGGCCAGGTCGACGACCAGAGCGCCGAGCCGCGGGTGCTCGCCGAGCACGACGACGCCGGGCCCGCCCGGCCCGTCCGCGGCCCGCCCGGCCCAGCGGAACGGCGCCGCGCCCCGGCCCGGCCGGACGCCCACGAGGCTGACGTCGAGCAGCATCGGCCCGGCCGCGACCACGGCCCGCACGATCGCACCACCGACCTCGCCGAAGCGCTCCGGCCCGTCGTCGACGACGTCGTCCGGGCCGTCGCCGGCCGGCCGCGCGGCGAGCGCGACCGGGGTGCGGGTAGCCGGCAGCAGCGCCGTGAGCTCGGCGGACGGCGGCGTCCGGGCGGCCCGTGCGGTCGCGACGAACGCCTCGGCGGCGGCCAGCGGAATGCGCCGCCGCCGGTGCGACGGTTCCCGGTTGGCGCGGCGGCTCTGCACGACGAGCGCGACCTGCAGCACCGCGACGGCCACCAGCAGCAGGGCGGAGGCGGCGAGCGCGATCTGGGCGTACGGCCCGGAGGTCACTGGCATGACGGTGGCTCCTGGTTCGTAGGGTCTCGTTGCAGGGCGGTCACGCCCGTGACGGTGGCGCGGTCCCGCCGGCCGGCAGGTGCGCGGTCAGCGTCCGGGCCGCGCCCCGCGACACGCGCCGCCAGCGGCTGCCACGGACCTCGGCGAGGGCGACGAGCGGCGTCGCGCGGTACGAGCGCCACGGCAGGACCAGCGCGGTGCCGCGGCCGACGAGGCGATCGGCGGCGGCGTGGACCGCGGGCAGCGCAGCGAGACGCTCGGCCGTCGCGGCGACGTCGATCGCCGTGCCGGCGCGAACCCGCAGCGTCGCCAGCCGGAACCCGTCCTGCGGCGCCGGCGGCCGGCGGTGCAGCGTGAGCCAGGCCGGGGTCGGGCCGGCGACGGGCAGCAGCGCGTAGCCGGTGCGGTACCGCCGCAGCCGGGTCTGCGGCCACGCCGTCGCCTCCTCCGGCAGCCCGGCGACGCCGTGCCCGGCACCGGAACACCGGGTCCGCAGCCGGCCGTCCGCCACCGGCTCCCGGGCCACGAGCTCACCACCGGCGACCCGCAACACCGACACCACCCGGGTCCGCTCCAGCCAGGCCGCCGGGAGCAGGTACGCGCCCAGCCGCGCCGCCCGCGCCGCTGCGTCGCCGGGGGCGATGGCGTCGCTGGCCGGGACGTCGACCGCGCCGTGCCGCTCGACCGAGACCTGCAGCAGGTACCCCTGGCGGATCTCGTGGGCGAGCAGCCCCGGGTCGAGATGCCCGACGAGGAACAGCCACGGGTTGGCCAACCCGCGCTCCAGCACCCGCTGCGGGTCCTGGACGCTGGGCAGGTACAGCTCGAACGGGGCCGCGTTGATCTGCGGCCGCTCGCGCAGCCACGGCAGGCCGTGCCCGCGCCCGTCCCGGTCGGCCTCCTCCAGCCGCGGCCCGATGAACGGGCCCTCCGGCCATTCGGCCGCGGGCGGATCGACCGGGCCGGGCTCGGGCTTGGACACGTCGGAGCGCCGCCGCGGCACGAGCCAGCCGTCGCGGCTCTCCCAGCCGGGATCGCCGCCGCGGGGATCGCCGTCGTCCAGCCGCTCCCAGCGGGCCGGGCCGTCCGCGCGTACCACTCGCGGAGCATCGTCGGCGATCACGATTCCGCTGCCGGGCTCGGGCACGAACACCGCGCATCCGGGCGCCGCGCCGCGCAGGTACCGCCGCAGCCCCTCCAGTTGCTCGGGCAACGGCGTGGCCAGCAGCGCGATCGCGGCGCCGGGACCCGAGGCGGCCGGGTCGCCGAGCAGGCGGCGCAGCCGCGCCCCGCCGAGCGCGACAGCGACGCCGTCGGTGCACAGCCCGGCCAGCCGCCCGTCGTCGAGCACCGCCAGGTCGGCGACCGCGAGCCCGCGCCGCGGGCGGACCCTCGGGTACGCGCCGGACAGCCGCGGGGACCGCGACTGGGGCACCGACACGGCGGCGACGCCCCGGTATCGGCGCACGACGAACCCGCCGGCGGGCACGAGCCGGCCGTCGCGATCCGCCTCGAACCGGGCCGGGCCGTCGTGCCCGGGCCGGAACGCCTGCCAGGCCCCGTCGCCGCCGCCGGTGACGACGAGATCGCCACAGTCGCCGGCGACCTCGATCCGGCGGCCGGCGGCCGGGGCCCACACCACCGCGCCGGTGCTGTGCGCCAGCTGGGACAGGTTGTCCCGCAGCCGCCGCCGCTCCACCGGCTCGTCGGGCCAGGTCAGCCACATGCGGACGTCGCCGCCGTACAGCCACAGGCTCGCCAGGTCGGCGGCGAGCCGCTCGCCGCCGCGCCGCGCCGCGGAACCGTCGTAGCCGCCGACGACCAGGTCACCGCCGTCGACCCCGACCCCGATCGTGACCAGGCGCGGATGCCCGGGCGCCAGCCGGGCCGCGAGCGCCCGCCAGGCGGCGAAGTCGGCCCGGGTCGCCAGGCACAGGCCCTCCGGCAGCGGTACGGACACCATCCCCCACCGCGGCCGGACCGCGCCGTCGGCGACCGCGAACCAGGACGGGCGCGCCGCCGGGCCGGGCGGGATGACCTGCCACGCGGCCCGCCGGCGGGTGACCCGGTCGACGGCGACGTACTCCTCGGTGCCGGGCGTCGCGCCGCGCGCCGCGAGGACCCGGACGTCGGCGCCGAGCGGGGTGACGTACACGTCCCGGTCCAGGATCCGCGCGACCGCGGCCAGCAAGGTGCGGTGCCGGGCGCCGTCGGCGGCGACGATCCGCACGTCGTGGCCGCCCGAGCCGCGGGAGCGGAGCAGGTCGGCGAGCCCGGCCGCGGTGAGGCCCGGACCGGAGCCGCCGGAGGTGGTCAGACCGCCGTCGCGGGACGGCGCCAGGACGACGTCGGTCAGTCCCGGCAACGACCGCGGGAGCCGGGCCGGCCCCGGCGACACGTCCCGGACCTCGTCGGCCGGGCGGTGCACGGCCACGCGCGGTACCTCGGGACGGCGCGGCGGGTGCGTGCGCATGCCGCCGGTCACGGCTGCTCGGGATGCCCGAACCCGCGGGCGAGCAGCTCGACCCGCAGCGCCTTGAGCGCGTAGAACGTCCGCGACTTGACCGTCCCGGGCGGCACCCCGAGCCGGGCCGCCGCCTCGGTGATCGGGTGGTCGTGGACGTACGTGGCGACCAGTACCTCCTGGAAGCGCCCCGGCAGGGCGGCGAGCGCGTCACGGACCCCGCTGGTGTCGAGGACCCGCTCCTCGACGTCGACGTCGCCGGGCCGGTCGTCGAGCCGTTGGTCGCCGAGCTCGGCCGGGCGGGTCCGCGCCGCCCGGATCCCGTCGATCGCGATGCGGCGACTCACCGTGTACAGCCAGGCCCGGCTCCACGAACCGTCCGGCCGCCGGGCCTCCGGGTGCCGCCAGGCCCGGATCAGCGTGTCCTGCAGGATGTCCTCGGCCCGGTGCCGGTCGCCACCGGTCAGCCGCAGCAGGTACGCCAGCAGCACCGGCGCGTGCACGTCGTACAGCTCCCGCAGCGCGCCGTCGAGATCGGCCGGTGCGCGTTCGGCCAGCGCCGCGGTCACGGTTCGCGTACTTTCATCTCCGACCTCCCCATCCGCGGGTACCGACGGCGTGAACCGTACGGTCGGCGGGACCCCCGGGGGATGAGGCGAACATCCCGCCCAGGGGGTCCCAATTTCCGGGCCCCTGGGACGCCCCCGACCGGTGCGAGCGCCACGACGTTCCGTCCGCGCGGCGCCGGCGGTCCGGGCCTTGACCAGGGCATCGACGGTCGCCGCGGGGGCTCGCGGACGCGGCGGTGCCGCCGGTTCGCCGACCGGGTCCGGTAGGACCTGTGACGTCCAGCACGAAGGCTTCGTCCCGCCCGCGCCGCGGGGGAAACGACCGCTTCCGGGTGACGGCGGCGGCGAGAACGGGGGACTGGCGACCTACCCGGTCGCCGGCCGTAGGTTCGCAAGCGGCGGGGGTGCCGCGTCGTACGAGGGTCCGGGAGCCATGGAGCCGGCAGATCATGCACTGCTGAACCTGTGCCCGCCATTGACGTCCATGCCCACCGCACGCGGCATCGTGGCCCGGCCCCGGACCGAGACCGAGCCGGTAGCGCCCGCGGTACTCGCATATGTCGCAACGCTGCCGGACGACGGCCGGATCCGGGTCGTGCTCGACCAGAACCTGCTCAGCGCCGACGAGCTGGACCAGTTCCTGGAGCCCCACCTGGACCGCGTGCCGCGCGAGCGGCTGGAGATCGACGCCGGCGCGGTGCACCCGCCGCCCTCGCCGGCCGAGGTGCTCGCCGCCGCCGACCGCCTCGGGGTCGCGGTCGGCCCGGTGCCGGCCGCCACGGACGTCGTCGATGCCGGCCGGCTGGAGTACCGCGACGGCGCCGGTGCGCCGACCCTGCGTCCGTTCGCGGTGTCGGCCCTGGTGGTGCCGAGCGGCGTCGACGGCGACCGGCGGGCCAGGAAGCGGTTCGGTCTGCATCGCGGCGACCGGCCGGGGACCTACCGGCTGGCCGGCGGCTGGGTGGTCGAGGTCTTCGAGCGCGGGCTGTGGGTGCGGCCCGCGGCGATGGCCGGCGCACCGCCCGCCGAGCTGACCGCGGAGTCCACTGTGGATGATCGGCCGGTGCTGGTGTACGGCGCGCCGGGAGTCGCCATGCCGCAGCGCGTCCGCCGGCGGGTGGACCGGCTGCGCGGGTTCCTGCCGAGCGGGCTGCGCGAGCTGGATCTCGGCACCGGCCCGGCGGAGCCGCCCCTGCCGACCACGAACCCGGTCGATCCGGGCCGGACGGAGTCAGCCGACCCGGCCACCGAAGCGTCCGGACCGGCGGACGCCGGCAGTTCCCGGATCGAGGTGCCCGGCGGCCTCGTCCGGTCGCTCGTGGACCCGGCCGAGCGGTCGCGGCTGCGCCTGGACCGCATCGACCTGTCCAAGCCGACGTTCGCCCGCGTCCGGCAGGTCGATGCGGACGGCTCGGTGGCCTGGCATCCGGTGGCCGACATCGCGCCGATGCCGCGCAGCCCGCTGGGTGTCGTGTACATGCCGGCCGGGCACGCCACCGGTGACACGGTGCAGTTCCTGGTGGAGCGGCTGTCGTGGCCGGCGTTCGGCGACCGGCTGGCCCGCCGGCCCAGTGTCCAGGACCTGCGGGCCGGCGCCGGCGACGCCATGATCCTCCCGCAGTGCACCGCGTCCGACCTCGGGCCGGACGGACGGCTGCTGGCCCAGCACGTCGCGGATCAGCTGGACGACATCCCGCTGCTGGTCGGCCGGTGGGGAATGGTGGTGCTCGACGGCCGGAGCGCGAACATCGGCCTGCTGCCCGGCCCGAACAATGAGCCGGGCGAATGGGTGCGCCTCGTGCGCAACGCCGAGCCCCAGTTCCTCGGCGCGCCCGCGACGTGGGACGCGGTGCCGTCCGACGAGCTGGAACAGGTCACCGCGACGGCCCGCTTCGGCGGCGGCGACGAGACCGAGACCGGATACGGCGTCGAGGGCCCTGATCTGCGGCACAACGATCTTCTGATGTCCAACCGCTTCCTCCGCGATGTCGTCGACGCCTCCGGCGAGGGGTGGATCAACGAGTTGGTCACCCAACCGTTTCGGCTGCTCACGGCCGAGCGGCTGTTTGCGTCCAAACGCGATACGCTCGCCGCGCGCCGGGCTGCGATGGACCGGCTACGCCGGGTCGACCGGGCCGACGGCGTGCCGCTCGGCAATGTGTTCGGCGGCGGCGAGTATTTGATCACGGAGCAGGGCAACGCCAGCACCGTCTCGGTGGCCGCGCCACCGCACGGTCGGCACCTCGCCGACGTGCGCACGTACAACCAGTTCAACCGCGGCGTCCCGCTGCGCGCGCTGCACGACTTCATCGCCTTCGTGGCCACGACACGGCAGCGTCCCGAGATCACCAGCCACCTCGGCGACGCCTTGCGGTTCGGCGCCGCCGTCCGGGCGAGGGCGGCCGGCCACGGCCTGCAGCCACAGCACTCGGTGGGGCTCGACGGGTACCTCACCCTGGTGTACCTGCACGCCGCCGGGTACCCGCTGCGGTCGTGGCTGATGCACAACAACCGCAGCATTGGCGTGGTCAAGTCGTACGTCTCGGTGCTGTCCAGGCAGCCGCTGGGCGTGGTCCGCGACGGGCTGCCGTATCGGGTTCAGCTCTACCTGCAGCAGTACCACCGCGAGATCATCGGCGCCTTCGACCGCCTGTTCTCGGCGAGCCACCCGGACCTTGACGGGAACTGGATCACGCACCGGCCGGGCGGGCTGCTCGGCCACTACTTCACCAACACCAGGCAGCACTGGACGACAGAGCAGTACCTGCTCGACGCGTTGCTGCCGGGACCCTCGTTGCTCGTCCTGCACAAGGACATGTTCTCCATCCACACCGCCCTGCCCGCGCTCGACGAACATCACGGGCGGCTGGCCGGCGAGCCGTTGTCCGTTGTGGAGCTGCGCCGGATCACGACGTCGGAGGACATCTTCGAGCGCTTCGACCACGTCGACCTGATCGACGACTGGATCGACGCGAGGATCCAGACGTACTACCCCGACGCGCGCTGGTACCGGGAGAACGGCGACGCCGCCTACCAGGCGTTCGGCGACGCCATCGAAGAGCACACCGCCCGGGTCGCGGCCGCGTTCGGAAGGGTCCCGGCGCTGTGGCAACGGACACCACCGACGCTGCGGCCCACGATCGCCGGCCTGCTGGACGACGCGCGCGAGCGGTTCAACGCCGGCGTCGTGCACGCCGCGCAGACCGTCGATCGGCAGGACATCCCGGAGCAGACGCGGGTCGAGGCGGTCCGGTCGATCTACGCCGGCGCGGTCGAACGCCTCGACAGCGACGTCGCCGGCGTCGAGCGGATACTCACCGCGATCGAGCACCCGCCGGACCCGTTCGACCCGGCCGTGCCGCCGGTGCCGTGGGACATCGCCGTGCGGGCGCACCAGCAACTCGGCACGGCCGTCGCCGGGACGGGCGGCGTGCCCGAGGTCCACCGGCAGGCTCTGACGCTGGCCGAGTGGGGGATCCCGGCCGCGAAGGTGCTGGTCGACCCGAACGGCACCGGCCGGACCGTGCCATCCGTGCTCGCGTTGTGGGTCGCCTCCGGGCCGTCGGCTTTCTGGGTGGTGCTCGACCCCGCGGTTCCCGGCCAGCCGATGCCCCTCGACCAATGGCTGGGGCTGCACGGGTTCCCGGACGCGACCGGCGTGCTCAGCGGCCCGATCGCCGCCCTGGCCGGCCGCGTCCGAATGCGTCGGTTCACCCACCCGGACCAGCCCATCCTCGCGATCACCGACGTCACCGCCACCCGGCTCCTCGATCAGCCGCCCGGCTTCGCGTCCCTGCCGGCGCTCGACGAGCACTACCACATCGGCACGACCGCCGCCGGCAACCCGGCCCGGGCCGCCGCCGTCACCAGGGATGCTCAGGGGGTGTGGCGGGTCGACGGCGCCGAGTTGCTGATCCACTGGTCATACCAGCGCCGGATGACGATGGCGCTGTTGCCCAGGGCTGACTTCGCCGCGGCGGCCTCCGGCACCCTGCTGCCCGACGGCCATCTCCCCGCCCTGCTGGTGCGCCACCAGGGCCGGTATGCCCGGGTGGGGGTACGAGACCCGGCCGGGAGGGAGTACGAGAAGCTCCTCGACGTGACGCAGGTGACCGCCGTGGCCAAGTCCCTCCTGGGCGCCGGCGGCCCGCTCGTGCTCGCCTCGTGCGAGCCGGGCGCGGTCCCCGACGAGTTCGCGGTGGCGATGCGCGCGGCCTGGGGCGACGACGTCCTGCTGCCGGAGGGCGACATCGTCGTCGATTCGGCGCGGCGGCGCGGCGACGTCGTCACCCTCGGCGGCCGGGCGTGGCGCCTGCTCACCGCGTTCGACGACGAGCCGTGGGACGTCGTCAACGACGTGATCGAGGCCGGCGACGAATCGCTGGTGCGGCCGTTCGACGGCATCGCCGCCGTGGACACCGGTCAGGTCAGCGGGGGCGTGCACCTCGGCGGCGTGGACGATCCGGGCACGGACACACCCGTGAGCGGGCCCGCGTCGCCGGACCGGGCCACGTCGCCGGACCGGGCCGTACCGCCGGACCGGGCCGCGCTACGGGGCCTTCCGCTTCGACTGCCCGCGGGGACCTACCTGGACGGTGGCATCACGGTGCTCGGCGCGGCCGCGGCCGCCGCCCGGCCGTTCCGGCGGACCGTCGCCGAGCATGCGGGCGCCGTCGACGCGCCCCTGGTCGTCGCGGAGCCGGGTACGCTCGCGCTCCTCGACACTGTGCTGCGGCGGTACCGGTGGAGCGGTTCTTCGCCGGTCGTGCTCGCCCGGAGCCGGCCGGACCCGTGGACGCTGGATGCGACGCACCGGCACGGCCTCGCGGTCGTCCACCGCGGGCCGGCCGGGCTCCAGGAGGCCTGGATCGTGCGCGGTCCGGACGGGTCGGTCCGCACGTTCGCCGAGCCGGCCCTGCGCGAGGCGCTGCGGCACGCCGCCGGACTCGCCACGCCCGCGCCGGAGCCGCCGCCGGCCGAGCTGGCCGAATGGCTCGCCGCCGAGGACTGGAGCAAGGCCGAGGCGCTGTTGCAAAGCCACGCCGGGCGGCTGCGCGACATCGACGTGCGGCAACGGCTGGACGAGATCGTCGCGGCGTCGCAGGAACCGAGACCGGCCGTGTACGCCGCCCTGCTGGACCTCGCCGCCGCCGGCCATGCCAACGCGGCGTTTCGCTACCTGCGGGAGCGGGACGACGTTGCCCGGGCACGTGTCGTGCTGGAAACGGTCCTGCGCGCCGACACCTCGGCCGAGCGCCTGACCGGGCTTCTGGTGAAGCTGGTCGCCGCGGCACGCCGGGCCGAGCCGGCGGGTGACGACGTCGACACCCTGCTGACGACCGTCGTCGACATCATCCTGGCCGGCGGCGAGAAGGTCCTCGACGAGGCCGAACGGGAACTGATCCGCTGCCTGGACTCGAAGCGCCGCGGCCGATGGGTCAAGACCCGCAGAAGAATCCTGCGGCTGCTGGAATCCGACGAGCCCGACGCGCGGCTGCGCAGCCGGCGCGACGCACTGGAGGAGCTCGCCCTGATCGTGGTCGAGTGCTGACCCTGCTGCGGGAGCAGGTGCTGGTTTGAGGCGAACGTTGCGTGGTAGGTGGGTGCGGTCCATGCACCGGGCATCGGGAGGATCGCCATGCCGCAGACTCGGGAACTCCTTGACACCTTCACCGTCAGCTTCCGGCCCCAGGTGAGCAGCGAGCGCCTGGGGGCGGCGATCGACGCCATGCTGGAATGCGAGGAAGCCGTCACCGCCTGCGCGGCCGCGATGGTCGCGGCGGAGGATGTCGGTGCGCTGCAAGAGGCGATCATCCGCGACCTGAACTGCGTCGACACGGTGGCGACGACCCGCCGGGTGCTCAGCCGCGGCAGCGACGCCGCGCTGCTCAGCGCGCAGCTGGAGGCGTGTGTGATGGCTTGCGAGCACAGCGCGGAGCTGTGCGCCAAGCACGCCCACCATCACGAGCACTGCCGGATGTGCTCCCAGGCGTCACTCAAGTGCGCCGAGGCATGCCGGCAGGTCCTGCACGGACTGCACGGCTGAGCCCGCGCACACCCGGAGCCGGCCGTGGATCTGGCCCCGGTACTGCTGCTCGGGCTGACCGCGGGTGGCACGTCGTGCGCGGTGGTACAGGGTGGCCTGCTCGCCGGGGTCGCCACCCGCCACGCTGGTTGCGCGGCGGGGGAGGACGCGGGCGATTCGGCGGCGCTGCGCTCGGACCTGGCCCCGGTGGCCGGCTTCCTGGCGGGGAAGCTGGCGTCGCACGCGGCGTTGGGGGCGGCGCTGGGCCTGGCCGGGGCCGTGTTGCCGGTCGGGGCGTCGACGCGTGGCGCGGTGCAGGTGGCGGTGGGCGCGCTGGTACTGGCGCTCGGCTTGGGGCAGTTGGGCATGCCGTGGCTACGGCGTCCGGCCGGTTGGCGCCTCGGCGGCCATGACCGGCGCGATCGCGGCCTGCTCAGCGGGGTGCCCGCCGCGGCCGGCGCGGGGTTCGCGACCGTACTGGTGCCCTGCGGCGTGACGGTGGCGGTGGAGGCGCTGGCGGCCGCGTCCGGCTCCGTGGCGGCCGGTGCGGCGGTCATGGCGGTGTTCGTGCTCGGCACCTGGCCGCTGTTCGGGGTGCTGGGGCTGTTCGCGCGCCGCGCGGTGACGGCGTGGCGGGGCCGGCTGCGTCTGGTCACCGGTGCGGCGCTCGTCGCGGCCGGCGGGTGGACGGCGGTCGGCGGTCTGGCCGCGGCCGGTGTGGTGGTACCGCGAGCGACCGTGGACCGTCCGCTCAGCGTGGGCGGCGCGGTGGTGTCGGTCGCGGATGGCCACCAGACGGTCGTCGTGACGGTACGGTCGAACGGCTTCGACCCGGCCGACGTCACGGTCCGCGCGGGCGTGCCCACGGCGCTGGTGTTGCGCGCCAGGAACGCCACCGGCTGCATCCGCACCGTGGTGATCGCCGGGCGCGACGGCGAGTGGGTGCTCCCAGCCGACGGCGACGTCCGCATCGACCTCGGCGTGCGTGCCCGGGGGCTGGTGCGCTACTCCTGCGTCATGGGCATGTACACCGCACGCCTCACCTTCCGGTAGGCGCTTGGTCGAACGGCCCCATGCCAACGGCCGAGCGGACCGGCCGCCTCGACCTCTCGGTCGACGTCATCTCCGGCCGCGGGTTACTGCTGTTGTTCCGCGCGGCGTTGTTCGAGCAGTTCGTCGACGGACGACAGCCACGTCGAGCGCTCCGGCTCATCGATTTCGTTCACCGGCGCCGAGATGATCGACCATGGATTCGCACACGGTCCGGGATGGTCGAGTGGCGCGCAGATCGCCGCGCCGATCCGGTCGACTATCGACCTCAGTTCTGCGTCGGAGGCCAGGAGCGTCACCCGAATCGCCCAAGGTTGTTGCTCGGTCACCTGTCGAGGCTACACAGGATGGCAAGCGTTGCTCGACGCACTGTCCGGCGGCGATGCGCCGGCCCGGCCGCCACCCACGGCGGCGGCCGCGGCGAGCATGTTTCCTTCCTCAGGAGACGACGATGCGGTCGATGTCGGGGGCCCAGCCGGTGGCGTTGCCGAGCTGGATGGTGTTGTTGCCGGCCTGGAGCGTGACGGTGGCGGTGACCGACCCGACGGTGTCCCAGCCGCCCGTTGACGGTGTGCTCACCGTCGCTCCGGCCGCGCCGTTGACCGTGAGTGTCACCGACCGTGCCGCGCCCGATGCGTAGTAGATCCGCACGGTCTTGCTGCCGGCCGCCGCCGCGGTCACGTTGTTGAACCGCAGGAAGTTCGCGGTGCCGTTGCCCACATAGCCGACCAGCGCGCCGCCGGAGGCGCCGGACGACGAGCGGATGGCGGCCTGCCCGCCGAGCGTGTTCCCGGACGCCTCGGCCTCGTACGAGGTCCCGGTGGTCGGCTGGCCGCCGCCGATCTGGGCGAGCCAGTGGTCGTTGGCGGTGACCATGGTGAACGTGAGCGCCGGGCAGTCGTAGGCGCTGCCGGGCGGGGGCGTGCGGTGGGTTGTGGTGGTGTTCGCCGCGGTGGCCGCGACCCAGGCGCCGCCGGTGTAGACCTGCAGGCCGCTGCTCTCGAAGCCGCGTCCGGCGAAGGTCTGGCAGTAGTAGCCGGCGCCGGTGGCCGGGTCCACCGAGGTGTAGATCTCGAACATGTTCCAGCCGAAGTTGAACTGCGGCAGGTCGTACGTGCCCGAGCTGGTGAAGTAGGTGTCCCAGGCATGGGTGACGTAGTTGTACAGGTACGCGGTCCAGGTGTTGGCGGTGCTGGACGTGCGGTGCTCGTCCACGCTGTACGCGCGCCGGCCGTTGACCACGGTGGTGTAGGTCGAAAGGAAGGTCGCGTCCATCGGGGTGAGCTTGCCGACGCCGTCGCGGCCGCCGCACCAGTCCCACGCCCACAGGTACGGACCGGTCGGGGTGTAGGCGGTGGTGAGCTCGATGCAGGCGCCGCCGCCGGGGAGGGCGGTCGGCGCGTACACGTAGTCGCCGCCGGTCGTCGTGGTGGGGCCGGTGTCCAGGACGCTCTGGGTGGCGTGCAGGCCCTGGGTGGTGGCGCTGGGCATGTTGACGCCCCAGTCGGTGTGCAGCTGTGCGGCCTGTGCCTGCGCGGCCTGTGCCTGTGCGGCCTGCAGCTTCGAGCGTCCGTGGCGTTCGGCGACGGGGCCCGCGGCGGCCCGGGCGGCGGCGCCGGTGAGGCCCGGCACGGCGCCGCCGATGGGGGCCGTGCCGCCACCGTCGGCGGCGGGCCGGGCCAGTCGAGCGGATGATTCGCCCGGCGATGCCGACGCCCGTGCGGCCGGGATCAACGCGGTGGCCAGGGTGGTCGCGACGGCCAGGGCCGCGAGGCAGGGACGTTGACGCATGGCTCGATTCCCTTTCGAGGGATGTGGCCCGAGCGCGCCCCGATGGGCCGGGCCGGGCTCGGTGACGGGTGTGCGAACCGGGGCACGACGGGACCCGGGCGCACGCATCGGTACGCGGGTTCGCCGGACGGCCCCGGCAGCTGGGTGCCGGGCGCGTCGGGGACGCCGGGGTTCGGGCTGCCTCGGTTCGAGGGTCAGCGTGAGCGCGATTGGAGGAGTTTCACGGCTCGAACACCATCCGTTCGAAACGCCAGTGACGGGCCAGTCCAGCATCGACCGGCGGCGATGGGTGTGGCGCTTGGGACCCCGGCGGCCCTTGGCGGCGGGCCGACGGTATAGCCATGTACCGATGCGTTGGGGCCACTCTGACGCACGAAAACCTTTTCGGCAAGGGTTGTGACAGCGTAACTACGCCGGTGTCCGCGAAGGGGCCGGCGACGAAGCCGCACACCGGCTCGGGACGATCAGTTCTTGACCAGGCCCTTGCTGATCATGGTTTCGGCGGCGGCGATGATGGCCGCATCGGCCGGGCGGGGCGTCCAGTCCAGCACGCGGCGGGCCTTGTCGTTGGAGACCTTCTTGGCGTAGCCGAGGTCGGGGACGATGGGCCGGAACTCCCGGTTGAAGAGCGCGGCCAGCCGTACCACGGCGTTGGGAATGGTCCGGCTCGGCACGCGTTTGGCCGCGTTCCCGAGATTGGCCCTCAGCAGGGCGCCGACCTGCTGCATCGGGATCGCCGGGCCGCTTGCGAGCAGGAAACGCTGGCCTGCGGCGCCGGGCTTGGTCATGGCCAGCACGTGCGCGGCGGCGACGTCGCGCACGTCGATGAACGGGATGTAGATGTTCGGGTAGCCGGGCATGCTGCCTTCGAGGCTGCGCTGGACGAGGTGGTTCGCCCCGGAGATGTCCTTGCCCATCACCGGTCCGACGACGGCGACGGGGCACATGACGGCCAGTTCCATCCCCTTGCCCTCTTCGGCGACGAAGTTCCAGGCGTCACGCTCGGCGAGGGTCTTGCTCTTGGCGTACGCGTCGACGCCCGGTCCGTCCAGGACGCTCCAGTCGTCCTCGGTGAACGCGCGATCGCGGTGCGGGTGGCCCCAGCTGATGGCGTGGAAGGCGGAGGTGAGCACGACCCGCTTGACGCCCGCGTCCCGCGCGGCGCGCAGCACCCGCACGGTGCCCTCGCGGGCCGGGGCGATGATCGTGTTCTCATCCCCGGTGTTGCCGATGTGCACCGGCGAGGCCACGTGCAGCACGAACTCGCAACCGACGACAGCCTCGGCCCAGCCGGCGTCGCTGAGCAGGTCCGCGGCCGCGAAGCTCAGCGCGTCCTCGTTGACCATCCCGGCCTCGCGCAGCACCGCACGGACCGCGGATTCACGCTGCGGCGAGCGTACGGTGGTGCGCACCTGGTAGCTCTGCTCGAGCAGCTGAAGCATGATGTGACCAGCGATGAAGCCGGAACCGCCGGTGACAAGAACACGCCGCTGAGTCATGTGATCCGCCTCGTCCATCAGTGGAATCCGTACGGCGCGCCGCGCGTTCTCGCGACGCCGGGGACAACGATCCGGCCGGCGCTGCGGCAGAGGTAGAGCCCTCGCCAGCCGGGGGCCTGGCGGGGCCCCCTCACCGGCGAAGCGTCGCGCCTAGGGTGGCGGTATGGCCGGGGAATCGAATCCACTGGGCGCATTCCTGCGCGCCCGTCGTGAGCTTGTGACTCCCGAGCAGGCGGGTGTTCCCGTGGTGGGCGTTCGGCGGGTGCCGGGTCTGCGCCGCGAGGAGGTCGCGATGCTGGCCGGTATCAGCGCCGACTACTACCTGCGCCTCGAGCGGGGCCGCGACCGCAGCCCGTCGGTCCAGGTCCTGGAATCCCTCGCCCGCGTCCTGCGACTGGACGACAGCGCGCGGGAGTACCTGCTGGGGATCGCCATGGACAAGCCCCGCCGGCCGCGGCGTCCGCGCAAGGAGACCGTCCCGCCCAGCACCGCCAAACTCGTGGCGACGCTCCCGCTGCCGGCCTTCATCGAGGGGCGCTACCTCGACGTGCTCGCGGCCAACCCGCTGGCCACCGCCCTGTCGCCGCGGCTGGTCGCCGGCGCCAACCGGCTGCGCGACGTGTTCCTCGACCCCACTGAGCAGGCCCTGTGGCCCGACTGGGAGGCGGCCGCCGCCGCGCTGGTCGCCTCGTTCCGCGGCGCTGTCGGCACCGACACCGACGACCCGCGCTTCATCGAGCTCGTCGGCGAACTGTCCCTGGCCAGCCCGCTGTTCCGGCAACTGTGGGCCCGCCATGACGTACGCCCGCGGGCGGCTGCGGTGGTGCCGTTTTTGCACCCGCTGGTCGGCGACCTGTGCCTGAACCGGGAGAAGCTGCACATCAGCGGCACGGACGGCATCCTGCTCGTCATCTACCACCCCGACGCCGGCACCGCCGACGCCGACAAGCTCGCGCTGCTGGCATCGGCGATCATGCCGCCGCACATCGCGGCCGCCGGCGATTCTCACGACAAGCGCAGCGGTCCGGTCACTGACGCTCGCCAGTGACCCGGCACAGGTCCGTCAGACCCCTCCGCTCAGGCATGCATCGACGACCCGGCGTGCACGGCTCAGACCGACACGGCAGGCCGGCCCCGCGATCCACCAGGCGTCATCGTCACCCGCCACGTCGTTGAGCCCTGGGCCGGCCAGCAGCCGGCTGCGCCGCAGCCATCGCCATGCGTCTCCGGCCAGGCGCATGTCCGGGGTCCGCATGGCCGCCTGCTGTCCGTCAAGACGGGACCGGCACCATGCCAGCCATGCCGTCGCGACGGCGAGATGGTCGTGGAGCAGTTCCATGCGCAGGCCGGCGGGCGACCGGTCGGCATCGGCGAGGAAGAGCGTCAACGCGAGCACATCCCGGGTGGCCCGAAACTCGAAGGTGCCCCGCCGGGCGGCGTCCTCGCCGGCCGCGATCAGGTCTTCCGCCGTCGTCTCCGCCCACAACCAGGCGCGAGGCACCTCACCGGTCAAAGCACGCCCTCCCAGCCGCCAATCAGCTGCACGTATGACGTGCCGGACGCCGGCGATGTTCACGGCCGGGGCGGGAGGTTGCAGCGCGACCGCGGCGCCGGGCGCGGAGAGCCACGGGTAGCGGCGGCGGGCGATGCGGTGCGCGACTGCGGCGCCCCGGGGCTGAGGGTTGCTCAGCCCCGGAGCGCCGTGCCCTACCGCAGGCCGGGCATCATGCGACGGTGCCACGGCCGGAGCAGGCCGAAGCCGGCCAGCACCATGGCGAGGCCGGCCAGCGCCAGCGGGCCCGTGGGCGCGCCGGTGACCGGGAGGCCGCCCGTCGGCGGGCTCGCCGGGCTCGGCGGGCTCGCCGCGCTCGCCGCCACCGTGACGGTGAGCTTCATCGCGCGCGGGTTGCCCGACGGTGCGACGCCCTGCGCGACCAGCGTGTGCACGCCGGCGGCGAGGGAGTGCGGCACGGTGACCGGCTTGCTGAAGTCACCGCTGCCGTCGGTGACCACGGTGCCGAGCGTCACCGGTTCCGAGTACAGCGTGATCGTCGCCGTCGAGTAGGCGGCGAATCCGGTGCCGATCACCACGATGTCCTGACCGGGCTCGGCCGTGCTGATGGCGCCCTTGTCCGTGGTCAGGTTCAGCGGGGTGTCCGGCGGCGTGGCCGGCACGGCCGGCGCGGCCGGTGTGACCGCGTTGCTCGTGGCCGGATCCGAGGCGCCGGCGGCCGAGTTGGCCACCACCGACACCGTGTACTGCTGGCCGGCCGTCGCGCCCAGCACGCAGCTGAGCGGGTCCGGGTCGGTGACCAGCGTGGTGCAGGTCGCCGGGCCGGGGGTGGCCGTCGCGGTGTAGCCGGTGACCGGCGAGTCGTGCGGCGTGGCCGCCGTCCAGCTCACGTTGACCGACGACGTACCCGCGGTGGCCGTGACCGGGCTGGGCGCGCTCGGCGGGGCCGGGCAGGCCGGGGTGGGCATCCGGAAGAAGACCTTCTTCATCCGGGGTGCGGCCGTGGCGTCCGCCTTGTGCTTGACCTTCGCCTTGGCATTGGCGCCGGCCTTGTGCGCCTGTTTGGCGTCCGTCCCGGCCGGCTCCTGTGCGGCGTCCTTGTGTACCGAATGCGCGGCGAGGGTCGCGGCCTGCACCCCGACGTACTCGTACCCGCCCGGCACGCTCGGCGAGCCGGTGGGCGTGGTGACGGTGACCGACACCGGACCCGTGCCCGGCGGCGTGACGGCCGAGATCGTCGTGTCGCTGTTCACGGTGAACGAAGTGGCGTTCATGCCGTCGAACGTCACCGCGGTGGTGCCGGTGAAGCCGGTGCCCGTGATCGCGACGAGGGTGCCGCCCAGGTCGGGGCCCGACGTCGGGAATATCGACGTCGCGGTGGCCGCGGGCATGTACGTGTACGCGCCCACCGCGGTGGCCGTGCCGCCCGGCGTGGTGACCTGGACGTCCACCGCACCGGCCGCCTCCGCCGGCGTGATGGCGGTGATCGACGTGTCGCTGTCGACGGTGAACGAGGCGGCCGGGTCGGTGCCGAAGTCCACCGCGGTGGTGCCGGTGAAGCCCGTGCCCGTGATCGTGACCGACGTGCCGCCGGCGGTCAGGCCCGATGTCGGTGACAGCGAGGTCACGGACGGCGGGGGCATGTAGGTGTAGGCGCCCGTCGCGTTCGCCGTGCCGCTTGGTGTGGTGACGGCGACGTCGACCGCGCCGGCCGAGTGTGCCGGCGCCACGGCGGTGATCGACGTGTCGCTGTTCACGGTGAACGAGGCGGCCGGGTCGGTGCCGAAGTCCACCGCGGTGGTGCCGGTGAAGCCCGCCCCAGTGATCGTGACCGATGTGCCGCCGGCCGTTGCGCCCGAGGTCGGCGACAGCGAGGTCACGGACGGCGGGGGCGTGTAGGTGTAGGCGCCCGTCGCGTTCGCCGTGCCGCTTGGTGTGGTGACGGCGACGTCGACCGCGCCGGCCGAGTGTGCCGGCGCCACGGCGGTGATCGACGTGTCGCTGTTCACGGTGAACGAGGCGGCCGGGTCGGTGCCGAAGTCCACCGCCGTAGCGCCGGTGAAGCCCGCCCCGGTGATCGCCACCGACGTCCCGCCGGCCGTCGGGCCCGACGTCGGCGACAGCGACGACACGCCCGGACCGGCCACGTACGTGTAGCCGCCCGGCACGGTCGTCGCGCCCATCAGCGTGGTGACGCCGACCGCGACGTTGCCCGCGGCGTGCGCGGGCGTGACTGCCGTGATCGAGGTCGCGGTGCTGTTGCTCACCGTGCCCGCGACGCCGCCGAAGGTCACGCTCATCGCGCCCGACAGGTTGGTGCCGGAGATGGTGACGGTCGTGCCGCCCACGGTCGGCCCGCTCGTCGGCGACATCGACGATACGAGCGGCGGCGTGATCTGCGGAAGGTACGTGAACGTTCCGCCGCTGACCGATGAGATGCACGTGCCGATGGCGACCTGCACGAGCGCCGGTCCCATCGCGCCCGCGGGCGTCACCGCGGTGATCTCGGTCGGGCTGACCACCGTGAACGACGTGGCGTCGGTGCCGTTGAAGGTCACGGCCGTCGCGCCGGTGAACCCGGTGCCCGTGATCGTCACCGTCGTGCCGCCGGTGGTGAACCCGGAGCTCGGGTTGACGCCCGACACGACCGGCTGGGTCACGGCGCCGGCGAGCGCCGGCGACCCGCTCTCGTGCTCGGCGGCCGGCCCGCCCGGGCCGGCCGTGGCCAAGGTGAAGGCTCCGAGCACCAGCACGCCCAGCGCAATGTTCGGCCACGACGATCCGCGTCTTCCGGGGTGCTGGCGCCGTCTGGACAACTTGATCACACAAATCCCCCGTCTGTACGACCCTGACGGTGGAAGCCCACCGCCGTCGTGACCGTACCGGACATATACCTCCTAAGTGCATATGTCCGAAAAATCGGTTATTACGGACGGAGGTGCGCCGGACACCACCCGCCGGCGCAGCCCGACGACGAGGGCGGCGTACGCCCGCGGAAGCGAGCTCGCCCGCCATCCGCTGCGCATCTCCATGCCCGGCGGGATGCCCCGGCATCGACACCCGAAGACGGCGAAGCGTTGTCCGGCTGCATGAACACCGATGACGTGAACGGTCTACGGCACGGGGTCGTGGGTGCCGCGCGGGGTCGAGGAGTTGCAGCGCTTGATGCGGGCCGCGGTCAGGCGGGAGCCGGCGACGAGGCCGTAGCGGCGCACCGCCTCCAGCCCGTAGTTGCTGCACGAGGGAGTCTGCCGGCAGCGGACGGGCAGGTGCGGCGACAGCCAGCGCTGGTAGCCGCGGATGGCCGCCATGCCCGCACGGCCCGGACGGCTGGCGGTGGCGCGCGGCGGCCGGGCCGGCGCCGCGATCGCCATCAGCGTCAGCAGCGACGAGAGCATGAACGGGTTGCAGTCGCAGCCGTCGCACCCGTCGCAGCCATTGCAGAAGTCGAGGTCGCAGCCGCTGAGGTCACAGTTCGACCAGCCCTGCCACCATCGCCGCCTCGGCGCGGCCTCCGCCTCGTCCACGCGGCGCATTCTGCCGAGCGGGCGGCGCAGCGATCAAGGCAGCTGTACCGGATCGGACAACGCCACGGAGCACGAGCGGATCGCCTGGCGCCGGCATGCCTGCTGGCGGACGTCGCCGGCGGCTTCACCCGGCCGCGCGCACGCGTTATGGTCCACTCGGGCGGGTCCTCCGCCCGACCCCGTCGTTGCATAGGCGTTTGCGATGAACCACGAGCAGCACCGCGCGGGCCGCGGGCGGTCCGCACGCCACCGGCGGCCCGCCGGCCGCGGCCGGCACGCGTCGGGCCGCCGGGGCGTCGGACTGTACGTCGCCGCCGCCGTCCTGGCGGCCGCGGTGCTCGGCACGCTGTACGGGTCCGAGTCGCCCGCCGGTTCGCCGGGCTCGCTCGCGCAGGCCGCACCGGAGCCGGCCGGCCACGCGGGCCGGACGGCGCTGGTAGAGGGTTCCGCCTCCGGCGCCGCCGCGCGCGGGGGCGACGAGCCGAGCCGGCCGCCGGCGGCGCTGCCCGACACGCAACCCGTGCCAGCACCGGTGCCAGCGCCCGCGTCAGCCACGCCGAAGCGCACCGGGGCGCCGGCACGGCCGCACACGGCCTCGCCACGGCCCGGCTCGACCACGGCGGCAGCCGTCGTCACCCCGCCCGCACCGGCCGTGACCTCGGCCCCGCTCGTCACCATCCCGGCCCCGTCGGCGTCGCCGTCGCCGAGCGACGACAGAACGTCCGCCGACCCGAGTCCGTCCGCTACAGCCGAGCCGTCCCCGTCCACCGGCGGCTGACCCGGGCCGCGAACGCGTCGGGGCGCGGACCGGCCGGCCCGGGGCGAGCCGGAGCGGATCACCGGCTGACCCCGCCGAGGCGCGAGCGGGCCTCGGCGGCGGCCGGGTGGCCGAGCTCGTCGAGCATCGCGAGGGCGCGCCGCCAGTCCTCGAGCGCGGCGTCGCCCTCCCCGGCGGCGTGGCGGGTGTCGCCCCGGTGGATGAGCACCTCGCCGAGGGAGGCACGGTCGCCGAGCTCCTCGAACAGCCGGACCGCCTGCAGATAGCTGCGGTCGGCCTCGTCGAGGTCGCCGAGGTGGTGCTGGGCGAAGCCGATGCTGTCCCAGTTGCCCGCCTCGGCGTGCCGGTCGCCGACCTTCTGTTGCAGGGCCAGCGCCTCCAGGCACAGCCCGAGGCTGTGCGCGTGGTCGCCGAGCTGCGAGTGCACCCAGCCGGCCGCGCCGAGCGTGCGGGCCTGCCACAGCAGGTCACCGGCCTCCCGGAACAGGGCCACGGCCCGCTCGCTCTCGGCGAGGGCCTCGCGCAGGCGCCGCCGCTGCAGCAGCATCCAGCCGACGCTGTGGTGGGTGCGGCCCAGCCCGACCTTGTCGCCGAGCCGGTCGTAGAGCTCCAGCGCCTGGCGCAGGTGGGTCTCCGCCTCCTCGTACCGGCCGAGCCGCGCGAACGTCCGGCCCATGTCGCGGTGCACGTGCGCGCGGCCGGGCAGCTCCCCGAGGCGCAGCAGCGCGTCCAGGGCGGCGCTCTGGGTCGCGATCAGGTCGTCCCAGTGGCCCAGCCAGTCGAAGTAGGTGGTCAGCGTCCAGGCCAGCTGCCACGCGTGGGCGTCGAAGCCCTCGTCGGCGGCCAGCCGTACCGCCGCCGTCAGCACCTGGTGGTTGGCGGCGAACCAGTCCAGGGCCTGCCCGGCGTCGCCCAGCCCCGCAACGGTGATCTCGGGCAGCGGCTCGCCGGGGCCGTCCGCCCGGCGGCCCGGGTCGACGAGGATCGCGGCGGCGTGAGCGGTTTGCAGGTGGTGATCGAGGACGCGGTGCACCGCGGCGCGCCGCTCGGCCGGCGGGTCGCTCGCCGCGGCCTCGGTGACGGCGTACGCGCGCAGCAGGTCGTGCAGGCCGTAGCGGCCCGGCACGCGCTCGGCGAGCAGGTTGCCCTCCACCAGCCGGCGCAGCAGCCCCGGACCTCCGGCAGCGGCAGGCCCGCGAGGCTGGCCGCGCCCGGCGCCGTGCAGTCGGGGCCCGGGTGCAGCCCCAGCAGCCGGAACAGCCGCGCGGCGGCCGGGCTCAACGCGCGGTACGACCAGGAGAACACGGCTCGGACCTGGGTGGCCGCATCGCCGCCGTCCAGCGCCTCCAGCGCGCCGGCCGTGTCGCGCAGCTGCGCCGCCTGCACGGCCAGCGGCGAGCCGGGCCGGGTGGCGGCGTGCGCGGCGGCGACGGCCAGGGCCAGGGGTAGCCGCGCGCACCGGGCGATGATCTCCTCGACCGCGTCGGGCTCGGCGGTGACCCGGTCGGTGCCGAGGCGCCGGGCGAGCAACTCGCGCGCCTCGCCGGCGCTGAGCAGGTCCAGCGCGAACGGGTGCGCGCCCTCGGCCGCGACCAGCGGCGTGAGCCGGTCGCGGCTGGTCACCAGGACCAGGCAGCCGGGTGTGCCGGGCAGCAGCGGGCGGACCTGCGCGGCGTCGCGGGCGTTGTCCAGGATGATCAGGACCCGCTTGCCGGCCAGTGTGCTGCGCAAGAGCGTCGCCAGCTCGTTCGGGTCGCCCGGAAGCCGCTCGGCCGCCACGCCGAGCGCGACCAGGAACCCGCGCTGGGTCTCGGCCGGGTCCGTCGCCGGGCCGCCCGGGTCGAACCCGCGCAGGCTCGCGTACAGCTGCCCGTCCGGGAACCGTGCCGCGACCGCGTGCGCCCAGTGCACGGCGAGGCTGGTCTTGCCCACGCCCGGCGGGCCGGTGATCGCGCAGATGACCAGCGCGGCCGCGTCGAGCAGGGTGCCGAACCGGGCGATCTCGTCCTGGCGCCCGGTGAAGCCGCGCACCGCCAGCGGCAGCTGGGCCGGGACCGCCGTGGGCCGGGCGTCGGCCGGCGGCGCGGCGAGGTCGAGTCCCAGGTCCTGACGCAGGATGGCGGCCTCGAGGTCGCGCAGTGCCTGACCGGGGTCGAGGCCGAGGTCGGCGCCGAACGTGCGGCGCAGCCGCTGGTAGGTGGCCAGGGCGTCGGCCGGGCGCCCGCAGCGGTACTGCGCGAGCATGAGCTGCCCGTGGATCCGCTCGTCCAGGGGATGGTCGCGGGCCATCCGCTCCAGGTCGGGTGCGACCGCGGCGTGCTCACCGAGCGCCAGCCGCTCCTGCGCGAGTGCCGTCTGGGCGCGCAGCCGCAGGTGCTCCAGCCGCTCGGCCTCGATGTCCAGCCCGGCCCGGCCGACGACGTCGTCCAGCGGCCGTCCCCGCCACAGTGCGAGGGCATCGTGCAGGAGCCTGACCCGCTCGCGGGGGCCGTCCGCGCCGTCCGCCTGCTGGATCAGCCGTTCGGCGTGAATCGCGTCGGTGGCATCGGCGCCGTCCAGCTCCAGCGCGTAGCCCGGCGGGCGGGCGCGGATCGCGTCGCGGCCGAGCACCTCGCGCAGGTACGACACGTGCCGCTGCAGGGTGTTGAGCGCCGTCGCCGGCGGGTCGTCGCCCCAGACGACGTCGATGAGCCGGTCGGTGCTCACCACCTCGCCGTGCGACACCGCGAGCGCGGCGAGCACGGCCTTGCGGCGCAGGCCGGGAACCGGCCGGACCTCGCCGCCCACCGTGACGTCGATCGGTCCCAGCAGCCTGACCTGCACCGCCACAGGCTATCGGCGCCGCCGCGGCCCGCGGGGCGTCCGGTCGGGGACCGGACATCCCGCGGGCCACGGTGTGATCAAGCGCCGACGATCCGCCAGACCTGCGAGTTGGCCCCGCTCCAGGGCCGCGTGACGGCCCGGAAGTCCTGCGCCGGGGACTGGTAGGCGTCGAGGTACCGCCCGCTGCTGGCCTGCTGGATCGTGTAGAACGCGCCGCCGTAGTCCTGCAACCGCCACAGCTGCGTGTCGTTGTTCTGCTGCGGCCGGGTGACGACCCGGTAGTCGAGCTCGGCGATCTCGTGGGCGTCGAGGTACCGCCCGCTGCTGGCCTGCACCAGCGTGTACAGCCCGCCGCCGACGTTGGTGAGCCACCACTTCTGCGTGTTGTCGTTCTGCGGCGGGCGGGTCACCACCTGGAAGTCCATCGACGAGATCTCGTGCGCGTCGAGCAGCAGCGGTCCGCCGCCCTGCGAGATGATCACCAGCCGGCTCGTCTGGGCCTGCAGGACCAGGCCGCGCGGCGCCTCGGGCTTGCTCGCGCTCGCCGTGCCGGACAGGCCGGCCAGCATCAGCCCGGCCGCCGCCACCACGACCAGCGTTCGCCACATCTTGTTCATCGTGCTCGCTCCCTTGATCGGTACGTCCCGTGGTTGGGTACGTGCCCAGGAGCGTGACCGGGCGCGTTGAAACAGTGCTGAAGCGGCGCGGAAAGAGCTCTTCGCCGCGCCGGTGCGAGGGGCCCGGCGAGCGTCAGCCGCGCCGGGCGGCGACGATCATGCCGGTCAGCGCGCCGGCCGAGAACAGCGCCTGGTTGGCCAGCGCCGCCTGCGGGTGCTGGGTCACGATCGCCAGCAGCGCCGGCCACAGCGCCAGCACCGCGACGTCGAAGCCGCCGGCGAGCCACACGAGCAGGCCCGTCGGCATCGTCCCGGCCGGCGAGACCAGCGGGGCGATGTCGTGGCGGACCTGGCGGCGGCGGGCCGAGCGCAGCGCCCCGGCGGCCAGGCCCGGGCCGGCGCACAACCCGAGCAGCGCCCACGGGCCGAGCCCGCCGCCGCTCGCCTGGGCGCCGACGGCCGTCATCGCGACCGTGGACCACCCGGTGCACAGCGCGACGGGCACGGCGACGCGGCCGGTGAACAGCTGCGCGTCGGTGAGGCCCAGCAGCCGCGCGAGGGTCGGGTCGTCGCGGTCGCGGCGGGCGTTCGCGGTGCCGGCGGCGGCCGCGACCACCCCGGACAGCAGCCACGCCGCGGCGATCACCCAGCGTGACACCGGCAGGCCGGTCGCGAGCACCGGCACGGTGGTGAGGGCTCCCGCCAGCAGTACCCGCACCGGCGAACGGGCCAGCAGCAGCGCGTCCTGGCCGGTCGCGGCGAGCCGGCCGGTCAGGCGCGGCAGGCGGTCGGGGCCGACCCGCCGGCCGCGCCAGCGCCGCTCCTCGGCCGCGCGCGAGGCCAGGCCCGGGTCCAGGGTGACGAACACGGCGGTGGCGGCGCCGCTGCTCTGCGCGGCGTCGGCGAGGTTGGCCAGCGTGTACGAGCGCAGGCGGTACCACAGCAGGAACGGCACCACGAGCGCGGCGGCGGCGACGAGCACCGCCACCCAGGCGTGCCGGCCGGCCAGCAGCGGCCAGCCCCACGGGCCGGTCGCGGCGAGCGCGCCGACCGGGGTGCCGGCGGCCGTGAGGACCCCGACCGTGGCGGCCACGAGCGCGAGGACGGTGGCGGCGCCGGAGAGCCGCCGGGCCGGGCGGCGGCTCGCGGACTGCACGACGGCCGCGGCCCCGATGAGCAGCACCCCGCCGGCCACCGCGGCGACGAGGACCGCGCCGGCGCCGGTCGTGGACAGCGTCAGGGTCAGCAGGCCCTGCGCCAGCCCGGCCAGCAGCCCCAGGCCGAGCACCTGCGCGGCTGCCGGGGCCAGCAGCGGCCGGCGGTCCAGCGGGGCGGTGAACAGCCATTGCAGGGCGGGCGCCGAGGTCGACACCGGGCCGAGCGCGGCGGCCGCGGCCAGCAGCGCCGCGGCCCAGGCCAGCCCGGCGGCGAGCACGACGCCCTCGCGGACCCCGGCCGGGGCCGACGTCGCTCCGCTGAGGACCGAGCGCACCTGGGCCCAGATCATGTACCCGACCATCGCCGCCAGCAGCGCGAGCGTGTAGACGGTCTCGAACCGGTCGGACGCGTCACCGGCGGCCCGCTGCCGGCGCCGGATCCACCGCCGGACCTGCCCGGCCTTCACTCCTGCGCCTCGTCGTACCAGTCGTGGCCGAGCTCGACGACCGCACAGCCGCCGGTGACGGTCGGGTCGTGCGAGGCCAGCAGGGCGGCACCGCCCCGGCCGAGGTACTCGTCGAGGAGCGCCGCGACGCTCGCGCGGCCCTCCTGGTCGAGGTGGCGCTCGGGCTCGTCGAGCAGCAGCAGGCGGCTCGGGCGGTCCAACACCATGGCGAGCGCGAGACGCTGGCGCTGCCCGGACGACAGGCTGCCCGGCGAGGCGTCGGCGAACCCGTCCACGCCGAGGCGCTCGGCGAGCTCGCCGTCGGCGAACCAGTCGTCGCCGACCGGGGCGTTGGCCAGCCGTACCAGGCTCAGGTGCTCGCGCGCCGACAGCCCGGGATACCAGGCGGGCGGTTCCAGCAGCGCCGCGACGGCCCGGCGGAACCCGGCGCCGCGCTCGTCGACCCGCTCGCCGCCGACCCGGACCGTGCCGCCGGTCGGCTCGAGCAGGCCCGCCACACAGCGCAGCACCGTCGACTTGCCGATGCCGTTGGGGCCGCGCAGGGCCACACCCTCGCCCGCCTCGACCGTGAGGGTCAGCTCCTCGATGACGACCCGGTCCCCGTATCCGACCTTGAGCCGGTCCATCGTCAGCACCGGCCGAGTGTAGAAGGGCCCGGCGCCGCCATCCGCGGCCGGCGGCATGATCGGGACCGTTGCGGGCAGCACGCACCGATGACCAATCAGCGGCAGCGCTGGCCGGCGCTTCCGGTCAGCGACTGGGAACCCACGTACGACACGCTGCACATGTACACCCAGATCCTGGGCAAGATCTCGCTGGCGTTGCGACCCATGACGAACCACTGGTGGCAGGTCGCCCTGGAACTTTCCGCCCGGGGACTGCGGACCGCGGCCCTTCCGCACGGTGATCGCACCTTCGAGATGGAGCTCGACCTCGTCGACCACGTGCTGCACATCGACACCGAGCGCGGCGAGCGGCGCACCGTCGCGCTGGGCCGGCCGGTTCGCGACTTCTACACCGACACGATGACGGTGCTCGACGAGCTGGGGCTGCCCGTGGCGATCTGGACCCACCCGGTGGAGGTGGTCGACCCGATCCCCTTCGACGAGGACACGGTGCACTCGACGTACGACCCGGCCCAGGCCGAGCGGTGCTGGCACGTCCTGTGCCAGGTCGAGGGGGTGCTGGACGAGTTCCGGTCCCGCTTCACCGGCAAGGCCAGCCCGGTCCAGTTCTACTGGGGCTCGTTCGACCTCGCCACCACCCGCTACTCGGGCCGGCCCACCGATCCGCCGCCGGACGCCGACACGATCACCCGGTTCAGCTACACCGCCGAGCAGAGCTCGCTCGGCTTCTGGCCCGGCGGCACCTGGATCAACGGCATGCGCGTCGAGCAGCCGATCTTCTACTCCTACACCTATCCGGAGCCGTCGGGCGTCCGCGACCAGCCGGTCAGCCCGGCGGCGGCGCGCTTCGACGCCAGCCTCGGCGAGTTCGTGCTGAGCTACGACGACGTCCGGCGCGCGGACGATCCGCGCGGGGCGATCCTCGACTTCGCGCAGAGCACGTACGAGTCGGGTGCCCGGCTGCAGCACTGGCCGCGCGACGTGCTCGAGTGGACGCCACCGACGCCGCCGAGTCATCGCCGGGCGATGTCGGCGACCTGAGCGCGCCGAAGCCGGGATACGAGTCGCGCGACCGCCGTCGGCAGCAGGGCCACGGCGGTCGCGACGACGACGGCCAGCGCGGCGAGAACGGTGGATCGCCAGGGCCAGGCGGCGCCGGCGAGCTTCAGCCGGGCGGCGGGGTACTCGGTGAACTTGGCCGTGGCCGTCGCGGTGGCCCGGTCGGTGTGGCGGGCGAGGTCACGCAGGACCGGGTCGAAGCTGAACTCCGCGTCGGCGCGGGTCGCGTGGGGCAGGTCGATGCCGAGGTGCCGCTCGCCGGCCCACTGCCGCACGGCGGGGTCGACCTGCTCGAGGGTGCGCAGGCCGGGTACGACGAGCCGGTCGACGTGGGCGGTCGCGGTGGCGGTGGGGCTGGCGAGCAGGACGAGACCGTGCCGGGTGGTGACGACGGGCCGCGCGGCGAGCGGGAGCGCGCGGGCGGCGAAGGAGGTGCCGGAGTACAGCTCGAACGCGGCGGCGACGTCGATCTCGTCGAGGCCGTCGACCAGCCCGATGCCGACCGTCGGGCGCAGCCACGGGAAGGCGGCGTTGAGGCCGTAGGGCAGGTCCGACGGGGCGAGCCGGTGCGTGGCGATGCTCGTCGGGCCGTCGAGCTTCCAGCCCGGGTACGCGATGTCGTGGCCGATGCGGGCGGCTTCGTCGGTGCCCGCGATCTCCTCGACCAGCCGCAGCGCGCCGACGACCCCGGAGGTGACGCCGGCGGTGGTGGTGATCGGGCCGTCCTCGACGTAGCGCCGGCCGGCGATCCAGTCGGTGCGCGGATAGCTTCCGCGCAGGTCGTCGAGGTTGGCCCAGAATGACGTGGCCTGGCGGCCGTCCAGCAGGCCGGTGGTGGCGAGGAACTGCGATCCGGCGCACACCCCCAGGATGCGTGCCCCGCGGCCGGCCTGGCGGGTGATCCAGGTCCGCAGGGTCGCCTCGGCCGGCCCGGTCGGCTGCACCACGGCGGGCACGACGACGACGTCGGGTGCGGGTACGGCGCCGCTGTCGATGTCGGCGACGGCGTGGTCGGGGACGACCTGCAGGCCGCCGGAGAGTGCCACGGCGTCGCGGCGGGCGGAGACGGTGTAGACGAAGAAGTGCTGGGACCGGGCGAAGACCTCGTACGGCGCCAGCACGTCGGTGACGACCGATCCGGTGGAGCCGATGACGACCGCGACGACGGTACGTCCGGGCGGAGCCTGCGCCGGCTGCGGCCATCCTCCCGCCGGGGCGGCCGGCGCCGCCGACGGGTAGCTGTCGTGCATCGTGGCGGTGACCCCGGCCAGCCCGATGCCGGCCAGCGTGAGGGCGAACAGCACGACGCCGAGCAGGACGCGGGCCAGAATCCGGGCATGGCGAAGCAACACGTGTCGCATGTGGTTTTCTCCGTAGGGCCGGGGGAGGACTGGAACCGGGTCAGCTGCTCGCGGCGCGGGCCGCCGACGGGGGTTTGCCGTGGCGGGCGGAGTACAGCCGGCGGAATTGCCGGGCGTCGCGGAAGCCGCAGCGCGCGGCGACGGTCTCGATGGTCAGGTCGGTCTCGGCCAGCAGGGTCTCGGCGTGCTCCAGGCGCAGCCGCTGCTGGTACGCCAGCGGGGTGATACCGGTCGCCGTGGTGAACGCGCGGCTGAGCCCGCGCGGGGAGAGGTGCGCCACGGCGGCCAGCTCCGCCAGGGTGTACGGGGTGTCCAGGCGCGCGGCGATGTGGTCCTGCACCCGATGCACGCCCTGGTGCAGGTGGTCGCGGAAGCGCAGGAACGGGCTGATCTGGGTGTGGGAGCCGTCCCGGCGCAGGTACACCACCAGCTCGCGGGCCACGGCGGCGGTCAGGGCCGGCCCGTGGTCCCGCTCGATCAGCGACAGCGCCAGATCGACACCGGCGGAGATGCCGGCGCTCGTGCTGATCGGCCCGTCGTGGACGTACAGCACGCCGTCCTGGACCCGCGCGGCCGGATAGCGGCGGCGCATGTGCTCGGTCAACGCCCAGTGCGTGGTGCACCGCCGGCCATCCAGCAGCCCGGCCTCGCCCAGGGCGACCGCGCCGGTGCACACGGCCGCGATCCGGGCGCCGCAGTCGTACGCCGCCCGCAGCCACTCCACCACCGGCTCCGACACCAGGCCCTGCCCCGGGTCCGGCTCGCGCAGCCGCGGTCCGGGCACCAGGACGAGATCGCCCGGGCCGACCGGCGGCAACGGCGCGATCCCGGCCAGGGCCAGCCCCTGCGCCGAGCGCACCCGCTCGGCCTCGGCCACGAACTGCAGCCCGAGGCCGGCCCCGAGCGTCGCCGCGGCGTCGAAGACCTGCACCGGACCACCCAGGTCGAGCAGGTTCACCTCCGGCAGCACCAGGACGACCACCCGCCCGCCGACCGTCACACGTTCCATACCATCAGACGCTAGGCCACCGGTATGGGTGCCGGGCAGGGCGCCGACGGTCCGCCACCGGACGGATCAGGCACTCCCGCGGCCCGCTCTCACACGGCCGGAGTGACGCGTTCGCGTGCCCGGGATGATCACCTTGCGACATGACTGATCCGGAGCGGCAGCGGGTGGCGTCGTTCGGGCGCCCGCAGGACGGGCTGCTCGAGGCGAGCCCCTGGTACCTGTGGGGCCCGTACCTGAGCGAGCGGGCGTGGGGCACCGTCCGTGAGGACTACAGCGGCGACGGTTCGGCCTGGGAGGCGTTTCCGCACGACCACGCGCGCTCCCGCGCGTACCGCTGGAGCGAGGACGGCCTCGGCGGCATCTGCGACGCGCACCAGCGGCTGTGTTTCGCTTTCGCGCTGTGGAACGGCCACGACCCGATCCTCAAGGAACGGATCTTCGGGCTGACCGGCAACGAGGGCAACCACGGCGAGGACGCCAAGGAGTACTGGTGGAACCTCGACGCGGTCCCGAGCCACGCCTGGCTGCGCTGGCGCTACCACTACCCGCAGCGGGCCTTCCCGTACGATCGGCTCGTCGCCGAGAACCGCCGCCGGTCCCGCCAGGAGCCGGAGTTCGAGCTGCTCGACACCGGCGTCTTCGACGACGACCGATACTGGATCGTCGAGGCCGACTACGCGAAGGCGGACCCGGCCGACGTGCGAGTCCGGGTCCGGCTGACCAACGCCGGACCCGAGGCGGCGACGATCCACGTGCTGCCGACGCTGTGGTATCGCAACACGTGGTCCTGGGAGGCGGACGCACCGAAGCCGCGCCTGGCCCGCGCGGGTTTCGCCGATGGGTCCGCGATCGGCATCGAGCACGAGGGCCTGGGCCCGCTGGTGCTGCAGGCCGCGACGGCGCCGGACGGAACGCCTCCCGCGCAGTTGTACTGCGAGAACGAGACCAACACGCAACGGCTGTTCGGCAGCCCGCCGGTCACGCCGTACCCGAAGGACGGCATCAACGACCACGTCGTGCACGGCGCCGCCACCGTCAACCCGGCGCTGGAGGGCACGAAGGCGGCGTTCTGGTACCGGCTCACCGTGCCGCCCGGCGAGACGGTGCAGCTGTCCCTGCGGCTGGCGCCGGACGCCGACCCGGACGCGTTCGACCCCGCCTTCGAGGAGGTACTCACCCGGCGGCGGGAGGAGGCCGACGCGTTCTACGCGGCGCTGACACCGCCCGGCACCAGCGCCGAGGACGGGATGATCATGCGGCAGGGATTCGCCGGCATGATCTGGGGCAAGCAGTTCTACCACTACGACGTCGACCGCTGGCTCACCGGCGACCCCGCCCAGCCGCCACCGCCGCCCGGCCGCCGGCTCGGACGCAACGCCGGCTGGCGCCACTTGGATGCCTTCGACATCATGTCCATGCCCGATCCGTGGGAGTACCCGTGGTTCGCCGCGTGGGACTCGGCCTTCCACGCCGTCGCGCTCGCCCACCTGGACCCGGCCTTCGCGAAGTACCAGCTGATCCTGCTCTGCCGCGAGTGGTTCCAGCACCCCAACGGCGCGATCCCCGCCTACGAGTGGGCGTTCGAGGACCTCAACCCGCCGGTGCAGGCGTGGGCGGCGCTGCAGGTGTACGAGATCGACGGGCGGCGCGACACCGCCTTTTTGACCCGGGTCTTCTCCAAGCTGCTGCTGAACTTCACCTGGTGGGTCAACCGGGAGGACGCCGAGGGCAACAACCTGTTCGAGGGCGGGTTCCTGGGCCTGGACAACATCGGCCCGATCGACCGCTCCCACCTGCCCGCCGGCTTCACCCTCGAGCAGTCCGACGCGACGGCCTGGATGGCCTTCTACTGCATCAACCTGCTGGAGATGGCCTACGAGCTGGCCCGGCACAACCCGGCGCTGGACGACCTCGCCGTCAAGTTCATGGAGCACTTCGCGCTGATCTCGGAGGCGATGCGCGACAAGGATCTGTGGGACGACGGCGACGGCTTCTACTACGACGTCCTGCGCGGCGCCGACGGCTCCGCCGTGCCGCTGCGGGTCCGGTCGATGGTGGGTATCATCCCGCTCTTCTCCACCAAGGTCCTGCGCCACGAGGACTTCCTGCGGGTGCGAGCCCGTTGCAAGAGCTTCACCGACATACCCGAACGGCAGGTGCTCAGCACCGCCGGCGGCGAGCGGTTCGTCAGCGTCGGCGTGGCGGCGCAGGGCCGGGTGCGCCGCATCCTCACGCACCTGTTCGACGAGGACAACTTCCTTTCACCGTACGGCCTGCGCGCGCTGTCACGGTGGCACGAGCAGCACCCGTTCAGCGTGGACCTGCCCGGCTACACCGCGAGCGTCGGCTACGAGCCGGCGGAGTCGAGCACCGGCATGTTCGGCGGCAACTCGAACTGGCGCGGGCCGCTGTGGGTGCCGCTGAACTACCTCGTGCTGCGGACACTGGAGGACTACCACTCGCACCTGGGCGAGACGATGAAGATCGAGTACCCGACCGGATCCGGGCGGCAGCTCACCGCCGGCGAGGTCGCCGAGGACCTGCGCCAGCGGATGCTCTCGCTGTACCGCCGCGGCCCCGACGGACGCAGACCCGCCCACGGATGGGTCCAACGTCTGCAGCAGGACCCGCACTGGCGCGACAACCTGCTGTTCTACGAGTACTTCCACGCCGACAACGGCGCCGGTCTCGGCGCGTCGCACCAGACCGGCTGGACCGGCCTGCTGGCCGAACTCGTGGCCCGGCCCACGGCGCGGCGACCGCATCGCGAGCGCCGCGCCGTACGGTGACGTGGATGCTGCGGATCATGCGCCGACGTTCGTCTCGCTCGGCGTCGTCGCGGCGTCGCCCGACGGGACCAGCCTGTCCAGCGGCACGCGGGGTTTGGCGATCCCCTCGACGGCGCGGCCCGTCGCCGGCTGCTCGGAGGATGCCGGGGGCTCGGCGAACACCGGCTGCGGGGCGGGAACGCCGGGGCGTTCGGGAGCCGTCGCGGCCGGGGCGACGCTGCGCCGCGGCCACCGCAGCGCCGGCGCGGCGCCCCGCAACAGGATGGCCGAATGTACGACCGCGAAGGCGACGGCGTTCAGGATTCCCGGCGTGGGATCGCGTAGCAGTCCCCAGACGGACACGGCGATGAGCACGCCGGTCGTGACGAGGGAGGGCGCGACGGCGGCGGGCTGCCACCCGCCGCTTCCGCGCTTGGGCGTCACCACGAATCTCGCCGGACGCCGTAACAGCGCGCGGACCGTGCACACGATGCCTATCCAGAAACTCGTCGCCGCCAGGGCGAAGGCGTTGTAGGTGTAGGTACCGAACCCGGCGGCCGCGACGCTGGCGATGGAGAGCAGGAAGTACGGCGCGAAGTGGATCAGGAAGTCGGCCGCGCTCGCGGACGCCAACGGCTGCCAGCCGAACGCGATGCGCGCCAACGGCATCAGCATGTAGATGAGCAGGGTCCAGCCGTAGAGGAAGTACGAGGCGGACAGCAGGTACTGCAGCCGCAGTCGCAACGGCAGCCGCGAGCGCAGCACGAGCGGGATCGCCGAGATGCATCCGCGGGACCAGCGCAGCTGCTGGCTCGCGTACGACGACATGTCCTCGGGTCCGAGCCCCTGGGCCAGCACCGTGGGTACGTACACCGATTTCCAGCCGTCCGCGTGCAGTCGCACGGACAGCTCGAAGTCCTCCGTCACCGTGTCCTCGGGAAAGCCGCCCGCCGACTCGAGTGCGGTGCGGCGGAAGACGATGTTGGTGCCGCAGCAGAACATCGAGTTGAGCCCGGCCTTGCCGTTGGCGATGCTGCCGAAGAACAGCGCCTGCTGCGACCAGGCGGCCCGCGCCACCGCGTTGTCGGCCGCGTTCGCGTAGTACTGCGGCGACTGCACGAACGCCACGTCCCGTTTCCTGAAGTGCCCGACGGTGGCCTCGAGGAACTGCGGGCCGGGCACGTGGTCGCAGTCGAGGACCGCCACCAGCGGCGATTGCGTGCGCTTCAGGGCGTCGTTGATGTTGCCGGCCTTCGCGCCCCGGTTCGACCCGCGGCGCAGGTATCGCGCCCCGTGCCGTTTCGCGAGATCCCGCACCTCGGGGTTGTTGCCGTCGTCCAGGATCGCCACCCGGGGTCGTGCCCCCTTGAGCCCGACCGCGGCCTCCACGACGGGTTCGATGATCTCGACGGGTTCGTTGTAGACGGGGATCAGCACGTCCACGTTCACGTTCGCGGCTCGGCGCAGCCTGGGCTGTGGTGACGTCCGGTTGTGCGCGCAGGTCCACCAGAACCCGAGCGCCTGCACGAGGTTGAACGCCTCGGCCAGTACCAGCACCCAGTACAGGATCGGGTCGCCCACCCGGCCGGGCTGCAGCAGCCATCCGAAGTACCAGACGGATGCCGTCAGGCTCAGGATGACGAGCAGCCGGAACGCCGTCGCCTCCCGCCGGCTGGGGTGTCTGGGCTGCCAGCGCGGCTCGGTGGTTCTCGGGTCGGCCGGCCGCTCGACTCTCGTCTCGGTCGTGGTCATCGCAGGATCCAGATCGTGACGTTCTCCCGGTGCTCGATCCGCTGTACCGTCCGGCCCGCGTTCTCCAGCTGGGCCAGTGCCTGACCCACCAGGCTCGCGTTGTCCGGGTTGTCGAGGTAGCTGGCCATGAGAAACGTGCGGCCACCGGGCTGCTGCGGCACCGGGACGCCGCCCCTGATCGGCGCGGCGGTGACGGCGGGGTGGTAGTAGCTCACCACGACTTCGAGGTACGCGGGGGCGAACAGGATGAGGTCGCCGGTGGCGGCTTCCTGGTTCACGAGACGAAAGGCTCCGTTGTAGTCGTAGAGGCGGGGATTGGCCGGGTTCAGCTGCTGGTCCCCGAGGCCGAGGAGCATGCTCAGCGCGATCGCGGCGACCGCCGTCGCCCTCGCGGACGTAGTTCGCAGCCAGCTGGTCGCCGCACGGGCGGTGAGGATGAGCAGCGGTGGCAGCACCGAGATGAAGTAGCGCAGCTCGAAGAAGGTCCGCTGCTTCGCGCCGAGCAGGTACGCGAGTGCGAAGGGAACGATGACGAGCGACACCAGCAAGGTCGTGGAGCGGGAGCGACCCCGGCCGAGCAGGAGCAGGATCGCGAGCATGCCGACGGGCCACAGCGCGACCAGCTGCTCCATGGCGGCGTCGGAGTGGTAGCCCCACATCGCCCAGACGAGGTTGGCCAGGATCACGTACAGGGAGAGGAAGCGCTGACCGGCGTCGCCGGCCGGGGCGCCGCCGCCGGACGCGCCGGCGCTGGACCCGATGAAGTTCCCGACCTGCTCCGCCGCGTACGGAACCAGCGGCAGCAACAGCGCGAGCGTCACCGCGATGGCCGTCAACCACCCGGCGAGCAGGCGGCGGGCCGACCGCTGCCGTTTGAGCCGGCGCCGCACCAGGATGGCGGCGAACAGCAGGTGCTGTGCGCACAACTGCAGCATCGAGAAGTAGTGGGTATAGACGAGGCCGGCCGAGGCGAACGCGAACAGGCCCCAGTCCAGCCATCCCCCGCGCCGCAGCGCCCGGGCCTGTCCGAGCACGGCCAGCAGCGACCAGAAGATGTAGAACGGGTACATCCGCGCCTCCGCGGAGTACCAGACGGCGATGGGCGACACCGCCATGAGCAGTGCCGCCGCGACGCCGGCGCGCCGGTCGTAGAGCTCCCGGGCGACCAGGTACATCAGCGGAATGGAGAGGATGCCGATGATCAAGGACGGGACGCGGACGGCGAGCGGACCGTCGCCGAGCAGGCGGACGTCCAGCCACAGAACGCTGCCCCACAGCGGCGGATGGACGTCGGCGGAGCGCAGGTCGTGCAGCATTCTGAGGTACGGCAGGCGCGCCTGTCCGATGCTGATCGCCTCGTCGAGCCAGACACTTCTGAGCGGGACCACACGCAGCAGCACCCCGACCGCGACGATGACGGCCAGGGCCGCCGGCACACGCAGCGATCGGGGTTTGTCCACGCGCTGCCGGTCCGCCGGTGCCGCCGGCGTCGCGAGCTGCTGGGTGGAGGATTCATGGGGGATCAGCGGTAGTACTTGCGTCGTGGCGTTGCTCACGCGTACTCCAGCAGGTCGTGCGGCCGGCCGACCCGGAGGCGGACGCAGACCTGTTCGC
Source organism: Dactylosporangium sp. CA-233914 (assembly GCF_050942935.1). Taxonomy (NCBI): domain Bacteria; kingdom Bacillati; phylum Actinomycetota; class Actinomycetes; order Micromonosporales; family Micromonosporaceae; genus Dactylosporangium; species Dactylosporangium sp. CA-233914. The sequence continues at coordinate 5,266,178 of NZ_CP192030.1, forward strand.
TGGGCTGCACCCCGGCACGCTGCAGGACGGTGAGCGCGTCGACCTCGTCAGCGCCGTGGATGAGTCCGACGAGCCGGTCGCCGCGCGCCGACCAGATGTCGGTATGCCGGCACCGCATTCGCAGATCCTTGGCGTCGGGCAGTGCCGATCCGGTCAGCTCGACGACCGTCACGACGTCACCCGCCGCCCGGTGCTCGGGCCGGTGGAGCGCGAGCCGAGCCGCTTCGGCGTCCAGCACGAACCGGATCCGCGTCGCCGTGCGCTCCCAGGTGAACCGCGCGGACCAGGCCCAGGCCCGCGATGCCCAGGCCGTCGCTTCCGCCGGGTGGCGCAGGCGTTCGACGAGCTCGACGATCGCGTCGGCGAGCTGCGACTCGTCGTCGACCAGCACGCCGGTCCGGCCGTCGAGGACCGCGTCCTGCACTCCGGCCACCCGCAACGCCACCGCCGGCACGCCGAGGGCAGCCGCCTCCAGGATGCTCAGTCCCCATCCTTCACCGGTGGACGCGCTGACGGTGATCCACGCCGTCTGCAGAACCGCCGTCCGCTCGGCATCGGTGACACGCCCGTGTACGACGACGGACGCTTCGAGCCCGAGCCGCTTGACGTGCGCGCGAACGCCGTCGAGCTCGGGGCCGTCGCCGACCAGGTGCAGTTCCAGGTCGCCCGCCACGGTCCGGGCCTTGGCGACGGCCTCGAGCACGAGGTCCATCCGCTTGTGCGGCACGAGGCGAGTGACGCAGACGATGCGCGGCCGGGCCGCCCGGCGTGCGACGTCCGGCACGTCGGGGCCGTCCATCCCGCACGGCACGACGAAGACCCTTCCCTTGAGCCGCAGCTCCCGGCGGATCGCGTTGCGGGAGGAGGGCGAGACGGTCACGATCGGCCGGTGACCGTAGACCAGTCTCGTGGCGGTCTTCTCCAGCCAGCGGCCGATCCACCGCATCGGCCAGCCGAAGTACTCCGCGAACTGTCGCTGGTGGACGTGGTGGATCAGCAGAACGACGGAAACCCGCCGCCCCACGGCAAGCGGAGCGAAGAAGGGAATCCCGTTCTGCGAATCGACGACGCCGTCGATGTGCTTGCGATGCCGCCAGAGCCACACCAGCACCGCGAGGTAGACCGTGAACGTTCCACCCATGCGGACGACGCGAAAGCCTTGCCGCTGCTCGACGGCCGGGCGACCGGCTATTCGGGCCGTCAGGTATGTGACCGCGACACCCTGCCGCACAAGGTGTTGCGCGACCTGCTCGCAGTAAAGTTCGGCGCCGCCGGCGCGCGGGTGACTTCTGTCCCGCCAATTGAGCACCGCGACGTGCTGAACTGTCACCGCGGTTCCTCCCCAGGGTCGTATGAATGGTTTTCTGTCGGTGGACGAGATTACGTTTCGAGAAGCATTCTTTCCCGCTCCCGGGACTGGGTGATGATTGCCGGTCGCAGTGCCAGCGGGTCGCCCGGACCGGTGCCCAGCATGCGGAGACTGATCAATTCCAGATAGGCCCGGGCGCCGTCCCTCACCAGCCGTAACGTCGAGCCGCCGTGCTCCGTCCAGTCGACCGGCAATTCGGTGATCGGAATGTTCGACCGGTGCGCCAGGGCGAGCAATTCGAGGTCGAACGCGAAGCCCGAGAGGCGCGATTGCATGAAGAGTTGCCGGGCGAGTGCCGCTTCGAAGAACTTGAAGCCGCACTGCGTGTCGGACAGGTCACCGACCATGCCCCGGCTCAGCCTGCGGAATCCGATGCTGCCGATGCGCCGGATCAGGGGCTGACGGACCAGGAGCCGGCTGCCGCTGCAGTACCGGGATCCGATGACGATCCGGTGACCGGCGGACAGGAGCTCGACGACGCCTGGGATCAGGTCGGCCGGTGTCGACGAGTCGGCGTCGAAGAACCCGACCCACCGCGCCCGCGAGGTCAGGATTCCACGCCGCACGGCCGCCCCCTTCCCCTGGCGGGAGCAGCCGATCAGGTGGACGTGCCGATCGCCGCAGGCGTGGTCGGCGACGTCCGCGGTCCGATCCGTGCTGCCGTTGTCGACGACCACGATGCCGACGCTGCACGGCAGCCGGGCCGTGCTGTTCGCCAGCTCCCGCAGCGTCGCGGCGATGCGGGCCTCCTCGTTGTATGCCGGGATGATCACCTCGAGGTCCACCGCGGGTCGTGCGACGTCGGAGATGAGCGGTCCGCCGACGCCACCGGCCCTGAAAGTAGGTCCAGAATTTTCCTGACTTCCCCGTTGTTGCAGACGCAATTTCACAACCTCACCTAAGCGGAAGTTGATTGATGGTCGGTGCGGCTGTCGCCAGCCGAAGAATGGGCTGAATCCCGCGCTGCCGGCTTCTGGCGCGGCCCGCATCCGGGCAGGGTCGACGCACCGTGCAGTGGCTTTGTCGCCGAGCCTATCAGTCCCTTTGTCGGCCGGCTGAAGAATGAAAGAGTCGGCGGCTAGCCGGGAAGGCCGGCCGTCGGAGTGTGCAGCGCCGGCGGAAGCGATGCCGAATACCTGCCGATAAGGGCCGCCGACGCATCGCGGACCGGGCCCGGGTCGTCGATATAGTGATCCAGCATGAAGTTCCACGCGAACAGCCCGTCGTTTGTCAGCTCCGCCATCGAGGAATCGTTCAGCATCGCCTTGGTGAACTTGTCGAACGCGCGCACCTGGCATTCGGGGCCACCCCACAGCTTGAAATGCGAGATCATGACCGGTTTGCCGTACGAGCCCAGCTGCCGCACGGAATCGCGGATCTGGGCGACCAGCGCGCTCTGCCCGTCGTGCTCGTTGTCGCAGGCTTGCATCTGCTGGACCGCGGTGAAGTCGCTCGCGGCGATCGTGTCGGACCAGAACGACAGGTCGCGGTTGCCCGAGCTGCCCCACAGGTAGCCGCCGAAGCCCAGTGCGACCCGCGCCTCGGCGTATTCGGCGTGGATGGCCGCCGCCGCCTTGAGGTATGCCGCCTTCAGGAGCCCGGGGTATCCGGGGTCGGACGAGTAGGTCTCCCACTCGGTGAACAGGACGACGTAGAGCGGCCCGTAGTGCGGCCCGCTGCCCTTCAACGCCGAGATTACCGCCTTGATGTCGTGTTGAAACTGTTCACTGACCGCGTACTGCGGGTGATCCGCGAGCCACACCACCAGCTCGATCGCCTTGCCGGAGCCGTAGAGATCGGAGATCGTCGACGGCCTTTCGTACCCGCTGATCCACGCCAGATCGGCGGGGCCGTTGTACCACGTCGTGACCATGCCCATGCCGGCATCGCGGTAGACCGGGGCATCAACGGCGTCCGCGATCCCGGGACCGAGGCCCCAGAGCACACGGGCCTGCGGTCCCGGCGAGGAGGCCGGCGTCGCCGCGTCGAAGACCGCGCGGTCGAGGTGCAGGTTGCGGTCACACGACTCGGAGACGGAGTCGTTGGTGAAGCTCAGGGACAGCTTGTGTACACCTGCTGCCCAGGTGCCCGCGATGACGTAGTCGGCCCAGGTGGACGCGTGGACACCGACCGTTTCGACCACCCGGCCGTCCACCTGCACCTGCATGGCCGGGGCACCGGCGCACTGGTCGCCGCGAGCGCGTACGACGAGCCGGGCCCCCGCCGGCGTGGTCAGTTCCGCGCTCGCGGTCGCGTCCGTCCACATCTGCAGGGCTCGTCCGCCCGAGGCCGCGGGATCGCGGTAGGTGCCGGCCGAACCGGACGTGACCGTCATCGACTCCGCCTCGAGATCCACGGCGGTGCGACCGGTACCCGTGGCGTGTACGAACAGGGTGTAGCCCAGCAGCACGGTCGCGACGAATGTGTACGGAATCCATCGCACCGTCGTTGCACGTCTCTTCATGCCTGGGCGGCCCGTCGCTTCGGTCGCAACCGCCGCAGGAACGTCCAGACGCGGGCCACGTCCTCGTCCCGCACGAGCCGGGCCCGAACGGCGGTGACCGCATAGAGGGCGAGGCCGACCGCGATCACCGCCAGGGCGGGCAGCTCCGGCACGACGTCGGCCGTCGCCAGCAGGATCACCAATGGCGCGAGGGCCAGCGGGTATCGCATGACGGCCCGCCGGCTCGGCCAGTACGCGCCGTATCGGCTGACGAAGAGATGGCCGAGCACGATCGCCCCGGTCCAGCTCCCCAGGGCGAACGCGGCAGCGGCCCCCGTCGTTCCCCACCGGGGCACGGCGATGACGAGGGCGACCGCCTCGACCAGCAGCGCGATGGGGACGCGCCGCGCCAACGGCGCCGTCATGCCGCGCGCGTACAGCGTCTTGAGCAGCATGTCGGCGGTCAGCAGTCCCAGGGCGCCGACGGCGAGGATGCGCAGCAGGTCGGCGCCGCCTCCGTACGGCGCGGGAAAGAACAGCGCCAGCGCGGTCTCCGGGGCGACCAGCAGGACCAGCTGCAACGGCACCAGCGCGAGCGGCACCCATCGGTAGGCGGCGAGAAACCAGGATCTCACCGAGGCCGCGGTCTCCGCTTTCGCGATGAAGGGGAACACGGCGCTGCTGAGGGTCTCGGCCATGAAGTACGGCGCCCGGGCGAGGACCGCCGCCGCCTGGTAGACCGCCATGTCCTCCGCGCTCACGCCGTGCCGCTGGCCGATGAGGCTCAGCGCGACGACATCGGTTGTCAGGATGAGACTGACCGCGGAGGTGGCCACGGCCATCGACAGTGCCCGGGACGTGGTGGCGCGCCAGGCCATCGGGCCGGGCCGGGGCAGCCGGTCCCGCAGTGCCCAGGCGCCGACGACCGTCGCCGCGATCGCGCCACCCAGGAATCCGACCGCCGCCGCGCCGATCCGCAGCTGCACGACGACGGCGAGCATCAGCGTCAATGCGACCTTCGCGCCGATGCTCGTCGTCTGCATGAAACTCAGGCCGTCGAAGCGCCGCTCTCCGTGCAACGCCCCCTGCAGGGTCGTGCTCACCGAGGTGATCGCGATCGTCGCCGCTATCACCGCGACCGTCATGACGGAGATGCCGGGCACCACGCCGCGAGTGATCTGCACGCCCGTGAAGGCGAGGGCGAGCACGGCGCCGAAGGCGATGTTGCCGACCAGAGCGGCCCGATACGCCGCGTCGACGCCGAGCCGGGCGTCCGCCTGCGCGATGATGCCGGTGAGTGCCCAGGGGAAGCCGGCGGACAGCAGCGCGGCGCAGAGGAACTGCACGTTCTGCAGCACGCTGACGGACCCGAACTGCGCCGGCGTCAGCATCCAGGCCAGGATGACGCCGAGGCTGTAGTTGAGGACGGCACCGACCCCGAAGCGGAGCACGAGGATGACGCCGCTGGCCGCGGCTGAGCGTTGCCGGGTGAGACTAAGCACGGCGCCGGGTCGCTCCTTCGCGGGCCAGCACCCACCGGGCGCGGCCACTGGCGGCGATGTGCGCGACCGTCCGGTCGAGCACCTCGATGCGGTTCGACGTGCCGATGACCCAGTCGTGGAAGTTGAGGTTGAAGTGCTCCCGGGCTTCGTCGAAGAGGCGGCAGAGGCTGTTCACCATGTGGTCGACCTGTCGCTGCGACGACGGCTGTGCGGGGTCGACGCGAGCGCTGAGGAAGTCCACGTCCAGCGGCGACAGCACGGGAATCTCGGTCAGCTGCCGGCGCTGGAACGGGACCGGCCGCGTGAGCCAGACGAGGTTGGCGACGCGGCTCGCGGGGCGCCTTGTCTGCTCACGCCAGACGAGGTCCAGGTTGAGCAGGACCAGCCCGGTCCGGCGCAGCAGCCGGACCCGGTCCAGACCGAGGCGGCCGATGAGCTTGCCGGCCAGGCCGACGACGTCGCCGCGGCCGATGACGTGGGGCGAGGTGGCCTCGTCGACGAAGCGGATCTCCCGGTTGGAGGCCCAGGCGTAGCCGCGGCGCTCGAAGATGTCGTACGTCGCGGCGTCGAAGAATCTCGGTGCGCCGAGGTGCGGCGAGCGGAACCCGACCGGACGGGTGCCGGTGAGCTCGACGATCCTTTCCTCCACGCCGGCCAGGTCGGCCTCGAACCGCTGGTTGTCGGCGGCGCTCATGTGTGCCGGGTTGGTGTGCTCGTACCCGTGGATGGCGATCTCGTGCCCGGCACCCGCGATGCGGGTGATCAGTTCCGGCTGCTCCTCCACGATTTTGCCGGTGGTGTTGAACACCGCTCGGGCGTCGTGGCGGCCGAGCACGCCGAGCAGGGCGGTGGTGGCGGCGGCCAGGTCGTAGGGCATCGCGGCGGGCATGCCCCAGGTGCTCTCGTAATCGAAGAAGATGGTCGTGTTCACTACTCGCTCGTGCATGACGGAATACCAAGCTCCTTGGTCGACGTGGCGATGTCCCAGGTGACGTCGGGTTTCCGGCCGATGCGCGCGCGGGTGTAGACGGTCAGCGCGACGTATCCGCTCAGCGCGAGGGGTCGTCTGCGCAGCTGCGCCAGAAAGGCGCGGACCAGGATGCCCCGGGGGGCGCGGTAGGACGCGGGGATGCTGAGGTCGCCGAGCTCGCGAGCCAGCTCGGCGCCGGAATGCCGGAAGCGCTCCGACTGGCGCAGGTGGTCGCGAAGGGTGCCGGGAACCCGGAAACGCACCCGGACCTCGCGGTCGTACTTCGGCTCGTAACCGAGCTGACGGGCGCGGAAGTAGACGTAGGCGTCGTTGGCGACGACCGATGCCGGCAGCTCGAGCCGGCGGGCGAACTCCTGCCCCAGGACCAGGCACGCCCCCCGGAACGCCAGACAGTTCGAGCCACCGTCCCAGCGCGTGGCGGCGGACTCGACCGCCGACGAGCCGGCGATCACGCACTTCTCCACCAGAGTGCGGCCGGGAAGTGGCACGGCGTTGACGGCCATCACCCCGTACCCGGGCCGGAAGTCACGGGCGGCGCGCGAGAGGAAGTCCGGCGCGTCGAGCGCCACGTCGGCGTCGAGGAGGATGAGGATGTCACCGTCGAAGCTCGACAGGAGCTCGTTCATCCGGGTCGTCTTGCCCAGCCGCTCCCGCGAGTCGCGAAGCTTGACGCGCCGGTCGGGAACTGCTCGCACGATGGCCGCCGTGTCGTCGGACGAGCCGTCGGAGGCGACGACGATCTCGACGAGCTCGTAGCCGGTCTCGTCCTGCGCGAGGAGATCGCGCAGGAGGCGCCCGATGTTGGCGGCCTCGTTGTACGCGGGAATGCCGATGGAGACCCGTGGGGCCCGGGGTGAGGTCACCGGCCACCGCCGGGACGACTCCCACGCTGGGGGAGGCGGCTGCGGGACCGCGCGGATCCGGCCAGCCGCCGCCGCACGCGGCGGTAGGCCGCGCGCAGCGCCGAGGCGACGGCCTGCCCGCCGAAGCGGAGCACCATCGCGGGCACCGGCAGCGGATCCGTCCCGCTCGCCTCCAGCCAGGCGCCATGGCTGCGCAGGTCCGGCGGCAGCGGAGCCGTCGGCAGCCGGGCCAGCCGGTGCAGCACCCTGGCCGGCACGTACAGGTTCTCGACGATCAGCCGGCGCGAGTAGTCCTGATCGCCCGCCGGGACGGCGCGGCCGGTCATCGCCAGGTGTAGTGCGCGCACCACGTCGATGCCGTTCTCGGTCTGGCCGAACCTGAACTGCGCGCCGACGCGAGGGTTGAAGTCCACCAGTTTGAGGCGCCCGTCGCGCCGGTCGTAGCGCCAGTCGAGGTCGTTGATCCCCCGGTAGCCGATCTCCTTGCAGAACCGCTCGGTCAGGTCGCTCAGCGCCGGGTTGCGGGCCGCGCGCGCATCGGCGGTGCACCCGCGTCCCGGCGGCCATGCGTACGCCTTGCGGCCGACGAAGCTCAGCGCCGGCGACGATCCCTCGTCGCAGTAGGCGTGCACGAACCAGTCCTCGGCCTGCTCGTGCGGGATGTACTCCTGCAGCAGCAGGCCCGAGAGGTCGTCGAGTCCCGCGAAACGGTCCAGCAGCGCACGTCTGCTGGACAGAATGGTCGTCGTCGGCACCGCCGGGGCTCGCAGACGCGTCCACGGCGCCACGTTCTTGGCGACCACCGGGAAGGTGAGTTCGCCCGCGAGCCTCAGCAGGTCCTCGCGGCCGGTGGGAAAGACGGTGTGCGGTGTCGGGACATCGTGGGCCGTGCACAGCTCGAACAGACCGCGCTTGCTCGCCAGCCGCCTCGGCAGGCTCGGTGCCACCCGCGGCAGCAGGAAGTGCTCTCCGAGCGTGGCGGCGTGCTCGGCCAGCAGTACCGCGGCTTCGTCGTCGGTGGCCACCGCAACGACGGGCCGACCCAGTGAGCGGCCGATCGCGCACAGGTTCTCGACCAGCCGGCCAGTGTCGTGCCACTCGCTGCCCGACCACACGAAGCGGCCGGCGACGTAGCGCGAGAGCGCGACCGGGGTGAGGCGGTCCTCGGTGATCACGTACACCGGGACTCCGAGCCGGCCCAGTGAGCGAACCACACCGAGCGCACCGGCGTGTACCGGATATCGGCCGATCTTGACGAGGAGGGCGGGTACTGAGGTGTCGAGCCGCACGGCCCGCGTGGGGTCGCTGTCAGCCATTACGAAGCTCCTGCTGGGGCACGGCCACGTCTCTTCCAGTGGTCGGGTCTCGTCCGGGGGCCGGCTCGGCGACGCGAAGCGCCTCCGTGCGGCGAACGGCCACCTGCCCAGGCCGGTCCTCGCAAACCTCCATGCGTAGGGTGAAAACCGGGCGGGTGGCCAATCTTCCGCTTTGCGGCCTTTCGTCCAGGCGCCTGGCAGAACCGGGCACCATCGCGTCGTGCTGTACGGTTATGCTCCCGACCGGACCTCGGTGTCCACAGACCTATTCGCGGGAGGAACCGGTTTTGCACAGCATCGCCAGGCTCGGGACGGTGGTCGTCGCGATCACCACGCTCGCGCTCACGGGGGCATGCGGCGACGCAAGCAAGGACGAGGCGTCGACGGCCGCCAGCGGCAAGGCGTCGACGGCACCCTCGCTGTCGCCGACCGATGCGCTGGCCGCATCGGTGAAGGGCTTCAGCGCCACGCCGTATGCCTACTCCGTGAAGAACGACATGTTCACCTACGGCGGATCGGCCGACCCCGCGAACGGCAAGGTGCTGCTCGACGGCTCTCTGGACTTCGTCGGCGTGAAAATGACGATCGAGGGCCGGATCGACGGCAAGGACTGGTATGCCAAGGTGGACCCCGGTCCGGAAGCGTTCCAGGGTAAGTGGCTGCACCTGGACCCCGCCAAGCTGAAGGACCCGACCGGACTGGGCTTCCAGGACGTGAAGGATCCCGCCAGAATCCAGCAGGTGGCCCCAGCGCTGACCGCCACGGAGAAGACCGCGGACGGCAAGATCAAGGGCACCCTCGACCTCGGCCGGATCAGCGGCGAGGTGCTGTACCTGGACCCGACCGACGTGACGGCCCTCGGCGACAAGGCCAAGACGGTGCCGTTCCAGGCCACGCTGGACGGAAGCGGCCGGTTGACCGGTCTGGCCTTCGAGATTCCCGGCACCGACGGTGACGCGCCGGCGCCGGTCACGTACACCTTCAGCGACTGGGGCAAGGCCGTCACGGTCGAGAAGCCGGCCGGCGCGATCGAAGCCGACCAGGCGGTCTACAAGTATTTCGATATGCAGATATAGGACGCGCTACTGGGCTGGTCGTCGAAGCGGTCATGGTGCCGCCCCGGCCGTCGCGCGATCGCGACCGGCTCGACGCACCAGCCCTGCGTGTCACCGTCCGGCTGCGGCTGCGGCTGCGGCTGCGGCTGCGGCTCGGGCTCGGGCTCGACGAGACCTTGCCGGCTTCGGTCGGTCGGTCATACCTAGGTTCCTAGGACGTTAAACACGCACGCAGGCACTCCTCCCTCCAATCGGACAGCCGGCGTGCCGGACGACGCGGCTCTCGAGCGGATCCCGCCACGCTGCCGGTCGCGTCGGCGCGTTACGGTGCGGTCATGCGCTCGATCGCGCGGAACGGCCCCGCTGTCTGATCGGGGGCCGATCAAAACTTTCCGGTGTCGGGCTGTCGATTTCTCGGCGTGTCGTTCGTCTTACCGCGACGAATCCGGTACCGACGAGGAGGTAGCGATGAAATACATCATGCTGGTCTATCAAGGCACGGCGCTCGAACGACAGGCCGCGCTCACCGAGGAGGAGCAGAGGCAGGTCTACGCCGACTACCAAGGAATCAACCAGACACCGGGCGTCACCCCCGTGCCGCCGATGGGTCTCCCCGAGAATGCGACCACCGTGCGGGTCGAAGGCGGCAAGGTCCTGACGACCGATGGCCCGTTCGTCGGGATGAAGGAGGCCGTCGGCGGTTTGTTCATCCTCGAGGCCGACGACATCGACGCGGCCATCGAGGTGGCCGCCCGCGTCCCGGCGGCACGCCATGGCGGAGCCGTCGAGATCCGGCCCTCGGAAGTGTATTGGTAACAACGGTCGGCGAGATCTTCCGTGCGGAGTGGGGCCGCGTCCTGGCCACCCTGATCGGCGTCCTCGGCGACTTCGACCTCGCCGAGGAGGCCGCGCAGGAAGCGTTCGCCATCGCCGCCGATCACTGGCCCCGCGACGGGGTGCCGGCCAACCCGCGCGCCTGGCTGATGAGGACGGCGCGTAACCGCGCCACCGACCGTATCCGCCGCGACCGGGTCCTCGCCACCAGGTTGGGTCTGCTCGCCGGTACCCATCGTGTCGAGGTGCCCATGAACACCACCACGTTTCCCGACGAGCGCCTGGAACTCATCTTCACCTGCTGCCACCCGGCGCTCGCGATTGAGGCGCAGGTGGCGCTCACGCTGCGTGCCCTGGGCGGCTTGACCACCGACGAGATCGCCCGCGCCTTTCTCGTCCCGGAACGCACCATGGCGCAGCGACTGGTGCGGGCCAAGCGCAAGATCAAGGCGGCGGGGATCCCGTTTCGAGTCCCACCGGATCACCTGCTCCACGAGCGTCTCGACGCCGTTCTCGCCGTCGTGTACCTGATCTTCAACGAGGGCTACGGTGGTCGCGACGAACTCGCGGCCGAGGCGATCTGGTTGGGAGGTGCACTGAGCGAGCTGCTTCCTGATGACCCCGAGGTTCGCGGGCTCCTGGCGATGATGCTCTTGCACGACTCCCGCCGCGAGACACGGTTCAGCGACGGCGAGGTGGTACTGCTCGCAGATCAGGACCCGGCACGGTGGAACACCACGCAGATCGACCGTGGACGCGCCGAGCTCGACCGGGCGATCGCCCTGGGCGGCCGCGGGCCCTACGTCCTGCAGGCCGCGATCGCCTCGCTACACGCCGAGACGCCGTGCGACTGGGCGCAGATCGCCGCCCTGTATGGTGAGCTCACCCGCCTGACCGCCTCGCCGGTCGTCGAGCTGAACCGTGCCATCGCCGTCGCCGAGACCGAAGGATCGCAGGCCGGTCTGCGTATCGTCGACGGACTCGGTCTGGACGACTTTCGCTACCTGCACTCAACCAGGGCCGAACTGCTGCGCCGGCTCGGGCGGACCGATGAGGCGCGCGCCGCCTATCGACGTGCGAGGGAACTCACCGACGACGGTGCCGAACGACGCTTCCTCGAACGCCGGCTGACGGAACTCGCAGGCACGACAGGCTCAGACAGTGACACGGAAGCACCGGGGTGATCCTTGGCCGGCATGGTCGCCCCGTGGTTACTCCTCGGCTTTACGAGCTTGATGATGACGGCAGGCGTTGTGCTGGCGACAAACTACCGAGACCTCGCCACCAGACACATCCGGGCGGCTCAGCGCTGGAGTCCCCGATTCCGCCGCAGACCGGTGGACCACCGGACGGCGCCGGTTTCGTGGTCCGGGCCGGCACGATGCACAGGTACTGATCGTTCGGCGGCATGAGGATGTTGCCGCTGCCACGTCCTTGGCGCCGCCGGGGACTGTGGCCTTCAGGCGGCGTGGCTTCGGTGGCGGTCGGCGGCCAGGGCGGCGGCGGCGCGTTGGGCCGTGTCGAGGCTGCGGCGTAGCTCCGTGACCGGGTCGGCTGCCTCGCTGTCGTCGACGGCGGCCTCGACCCAGCTGCGGATCAGGGCCGACGGCGTCACCCCGAGCCGGGCCGCCATCTGCTTGACGGCGGCGTCCACGTCGTAGGGTAGCCGCACCGGTCGTACCACCATGACCGGCGCCCCGGCCCGCGGCAGCTCGGGCACGGCCGCGGTGTCGTCGTAGTCCAGCGCCGCCCCGCCGGCGATCGCGGCCGCGAACTCCTGGTCGGCGGCGAGTTGCCGCGGGTCGAGTGCGTCACTCATGGTCCTGCTCCCACTCCTTGAAGAGGGCGACGTCGTCGGCGCTCATGGTGCGCGCCCCGACGATCACCGCGTCGTGTCCGCCGAGGTGGCGCACGACGACGGTGACGGCCCGGCCGGCCCGGGTGCGCGAGTGGATCGCGATGTAGGTGAGCCCTTGCGGGCCGCGCACCGGCCGCGGCCACCGCCGCGGGTAGTCCAGCGCCTCCCGCACTTCGTCGGGGTCCACGTCACGAAGGAACGCCTGCAGTCCCGGCATCCACTCGAACCCCACGCAACCAGCGTACACGCCCGTATACGTACAGGTCACGTGGGGTTCACTGGCGGCGGGCGACGAGTTCGAGGCGGGGGAGGGGCGTCAGAGCCCGTTGGCGGCGATCACGCCGCGGTACCAGTCCGCGCTCGCCTTGCGCTTGCGCTGCTGCGTGGCGAAGTCGACGTTCACGATGCCCCACCGCTGCGTGTAGCCCTCGGCCCACTCGAAGTTGTCCAGCAGCGACCACAGGTGGTAGCTCTCGAGCTTCACGCCGTCCTGAATCGCCCGGTGCGCGGCGGTGAGGTGGTCGCGCAGGAACGTGATCCGGTCGGTGTCCTTCAGCGGGTTCGTGGTCGGCAAGCCGTTCTCGGTGATCGTGAGCGGGATGTCGCCGTGGTCGCGCTTGATGCGGGTCAGCAGGTCGTGGAGCCCGTCGGGGGAGATCTCCTGCCAGGTCGCCTGCGACGTGGGGTGGAGCATGACCCGGGCGCCGGTGCCGGTGACGTGCGTGGTGCCGTAGTAGTTGACGCCGAGCACGTCGTTCTGCGCGCTGATGATCGCCAGGTCGCCGTCGCGGATCGCCGTGCGGACCGGGGCGTCGGGCGCCTGCGCGGCCAGCCAGTCCTGCGGGTAACGGCCCTTGAACAGCGGATCGAGCCAGCGGCGGTTCTCCTCGCCGTCGGCGATCTCCGCCTGGCGGCGGGCCGCCTCGGTGTCGTCGGCGGGATAGGTGGGCGAGAGGCTCAGGGCCGCGCCGATGCGGCCTTTGGCGGCGGTACCACGCAGTGCCTGCACCGCCAGCCCGTGCCCGAGCAGCAGGTGGTGCCCGACGACGTTGGCCAGTTGCCGATCCTGCTTGCCCGGCGCGTGGGTGCCGGCCGTGTAGCCGACGTCGACGACGGTCTTCGGCTCGTTGAGCGTCAGCCAGGTCGGCACCCGGTCGCCGAGCGCGGTGAACATCGTGTGCGCGTAGTCGGCGAACCAGTTCGCGCAGTCGCGGTTCTCCCACCCGCCCAGGTCCTGCAGTGCCTGCGGCGTGTCCCAGTGAAACAGCGTGGCGACGGGCGCGATCCCGCGCTTGAGCAGCCCGTCGACGAGCCGCTGGTAGAAGTCGAGCCCCTTGGCGTTGACCGCGCCGCGCCCGGTCGGCAGCACCCGTGGCCAGGCGATCGAGAACCGGTACGACGTCAGCCCCAGATCCCGCATGAGGTCGAGGTCCTCGCCGAGGCGATGGTAGTGGTCGGCGGCCACGTCGCCGGTGTCGCCGTTGCGCACCCGCCCCGGCTCGTGGCTGAAAACGTCCCAGACCGACGGCCCGCGCCCATCCTCCTTGGCCGCCCCCTCGATCTGGTACGCGGAGGTGGCCGCGCCCCACCCGAACCCGGCGGGGAACGTCAGCCGCGCCGCGTCCTGCCGCGTCTCCGACGAATGCATCGCCGAAGGGAGCATCGCGGAGAGACGTGGCACGACCGCACCGATCGCGGCAAACGCGAGAAGCTGTCGGCGTCGCATGCGGCGAACCTATCGCGAATACCGGGATAGCCCCAAAAACCGCCTTGTGTACTGATAAATGCGGACAGATGGCTCGTTGGCCTACGGTGGGATGGCGTCGACGCACCCGCCCGTTGACCCCGACCCGGACGCCGGCCGTCGCGAGCCCGGCGGCGATGGCCCGGCCGATGCCGCGGGTGGATCCGGTGACGAGCGCCGTGTTCCCGGCCGGGTCGATCCGCACGGCGCAATCGTGGCACCGCTCGGGCCTGCGCCGGCTCACCCGGACCCGGCGGCCAGCGGGTGCGCCGTCACCATCCGCTGAGTCGTCGCCGAGCGGGTCCAGGCCGCCGACGAGCGCCGGCACGCCGCCGGCGCCGGGGGAGTCGGCGACCCGGATCTGCAGCCGGCACACCGCCTCGCCGGACGATCCCTGGGACGGGATGCCGCTCCAGGTGTAGCAGCCGTCGCCGGGCTAGAGGACTGCGGCCAGTCGGCCGAGGCGTCCGCGAAGTGAGCGAAGAATGTAGATGTCTTAATGTAGGGTCAACCCCTGGATCAAGGTGAGAGGGTCGGGGATGGGCAACGGGGGATTCGACGGGGGACACGTCCGCATCGACACGTCCGTGCCGCACCCGGCCCGGCGCTACAGCTACTGGCTCGGCGGCAAGGACCACTTCGCGGCTGACCGCGAGTCCGGCGACGCGATCGCCCGGGCGTTCCCGGCCGTCGTCGAGCTGGCCCGGGCCAACCGGGCGTTCCTGCGCCGCGGCGTGCGGTTCCTCGCCGAGTCCGGCATCCGCCAGTTCCTCGACATCGGCACCGGCCTGCCGGCCCCGGACAACACCCACGAGGTGGCCCAGCGCGTCGAGCCGAGCTCGCGGGTGGTGTACGCCGACAACGACCCTATCGTGATGGCCCACGCCCAGGCCCTGCTGGTCGGCGACCCGCGTGGCCGCACCAGCTACCTCGAGGCCGACGTGCGCGACGCCGGCGGCCTCCTGCGGCGCCGGGAGCTGCGGGATACGCTCGACCTGCGCGAGCCGGTCGGCCTGCTGCTCGTCGCCGTGCTGCACTTCCTCCACGATGACGAGCAGGTCGCGGCCGTCGTTCGCCGGTTGACGGGCGCCCTGGCCCCGGGCAGCTACGTGATGCTCAGCCACGGCACGATGGACTTCTCCGACTCCGACGGCGTCGCGGCGTACGAGAAGATGTTCGCCTCCGGCGGCACCGACGTGCGCGCCCGGTCCGGGGCGACCCTGCAGGGTTACCTCGACGGCCTCGACCTCGTCGCCCCCGGCATCGTCCCCGTCGCCGACTGGCGCCCCGACGACCCCGCCGCGCCCCGCCCGGTCAGCCGCGACCTGGGCATCTACGCCGCCGTCGCCCGCAAGCCCGGCCTGCCGCCGGGCTGAGCGGCGGCGGTAGCGTGGGCGGCATGCAGGTCCGCATCGCCCGCCAGACCGCCCGGCTCGACGCCGTCGTGGAGTTTTACCGCGACCGCCTCGGGCTGCCCGAGATCGGCCGCTTCGCGGGCCACGACGGCTACGACGGGGTGATGCTCGGCCTGCCCGGCACCGGCACGCACCTGGAGTTCACCGCCACCGCGCACCTCGACCCGCCGCGGCCCCACCCCGAGGACCTCATCGTGCTCTACCTCGGCGACCGCCCGGCCGTCGACGCGCTCCTGGCCCGCTCCGGCACCGAACCCGTGCCCAGCGCCAATCCGTACTGGGACCGCTGCGGCGTCACGGTCGAAGACCCCGACGGCTTCCGCGTCGTGCTGGTCGCCGAGGCCTGGGCGCGCGGGGAGCCGGCATGATCTCGGTGGTGCCCGCCAACGAGGCGAGCTGGGCCGACCTGCGGGCGATCTTCGGGCCGCGCGGCGATGCGTATCGCTGCCAATGCCAGTACTTCAAGACGACCGGCGGCAACTGGGCCAGGGACCCGGTGGACGCGCGCGCCGGGCGGCTGCGCGAGCAGACCGGCTGCGACAACCCCGGTGCCGAGCCGACCAGTGGTCTGGTCGCCTACCTCGACGGCGAGCCGGCCGGCTGGTGCGCCGTCGAGCCCCGCACCGCCTACGAGCGCCTGCGCTCGGCCCGCGTGCCGTGGGCCGGCCGCGACGAGGACAAGACCGACGCCGGCGTGTGGGCGGTCGTCTGCTTCGTCACCCGGACAGGCTACCGCCGCCGGGGCGTCAGCCGCGCCCTCGCCCGCGCCGCGGTGGACTTCGCCCGCGAGCGCGGCGCCCGTGCGATCGAGGGCTACCCGCTAGTCAAGCCGCCCGGCGAGGCCGTGGCGTGGGCCGCCGAGCTCTACGTCGGCACGCACACCACCTTCACAGACGCCGGCTTCACCGAGGTGAGCCGCCCGACCCCGCGCCGCGCGGTCATGCGCGTCGACTTCTGAGCCACTCTCACACGACGACCCACAGCCGCTCCTCGGCGACGGCGGCGGTGGTGGTGCCGACGGCGGGGGTGACGGCGGCGGTGGCGGCGGTGGTGGCAGCGGCGGCGACGGCGGCGGTGGCGGCGACGGCGGCGGCCGGGCACCGGGCGGCCAGCGTGATCTCCCAGCCACCGAGCCGCAGCGCGTCGGCGAGGATCGGCGCGGCCCCCGGTTCGACCGCGGCGAGCGCCAGGGCCGCTGTTCGGCGACCGCCCGCGGGGCCGTCTCCCCGCCCGGACTGGCGCATCGCTGCCCAGCACCCCCGCGACCGCGTCGCGCGCCCGGGCCGCTCCTGCGGCTCGGCGGCCTCCCGCGTGGCCGTCTCCGCCGCCCGGGCGAGCGCATCGCTGCCCAGCGCCCCGCGAGCACGGCCAGGGCCCGCGCCCGTTACGCCTTGACGGTGATCGTGCCCGTCATCGCCGGGGTCTGGTGATACGCGCAGTAGAACTGGTATTCGCCCGGTTTCGGGGCGTTGAAGTCGAGTGTCGCCGACTCGCCCGCCGCGATCCGGCCCGAGTTTACGCCCAGGGTCGGGGACACGAACTCGTGCGCCATGCCCCCGGATGTGGTGAGCACGATGCGGACCTTGCCCGGGTGGACCGTGATCGCCGACGGTGTGAAGGCGCGCGCGCCGTCGGCGGTGAGCCGGACGATCTGCGTGTCCGGGGCCGGGGCGCTCGGCGCCGGCCTCGGCGGGTCGCCGCCGCAGGCGGTCAGCAGCGGCGCCAGGGTGAGCGCGGCCAGGGCGCGGCGGGTCCTCATTCGCGGCACGCTACCGGCGCGGCGATCCGGAATGCAGCGCTCGTTCGGCGCAAAAGACTGCCGATCGGTCGAGCACCGCGGCCCGACAAGCGATTCGGTGCCGGGTCCGATGTCTCTAGAGTCCGGCGCATGAGACGGTGGTTGCTGGCGGCGTTCTTCGGCGGGCTGTTCGGGATCGTCGTCGCCTCGGCGGCGGCCGCCGACTCCCCGCCCGCGGTGGTCATCGACCAGGGGGCCTCGCACCGCTACTTCAGCCCCAACGGCGACACCCAGGCCGACGACGTCGCGGTGCTGTACTGTCTCGCCTCCCCGGCCAACGTCACCGTCACCGTCGAGAACGCGAGCGGCGGCACCGTGCGCACGCTCGAGAGCGGCGTCTCGCACCCGGGCGGCGCGCCCTGCTACGGCTGGAACACCGCCGCGATCTGGGACGGCCGCGGCGACGGCGGGAACGTCGTCGGCGACGGAGCGTACACGGTGAGAATCCACGCCGTCGACGGCTCCGGCCGCACCGGTGACGACGCCGTCGAGGTCGGCGTCGACGCCCGCACGCCCGGCGCGATCACCGCCCCGGCCCCGGGCACCGCCGTGGAGGGAACGATCCCGTGGACGTTCACGCCGACCGGCGGATTCCAGGTGCAGACCATCGAGGTGTACTGCACGGGCGCCGCCGGCACCGGCACCGGCCTCACCGGCACCCTCGACACCACCGGGTGCGCCGCGGGCGCGAACGCGGTCGGCGCCTCCGTCGGCTGGACCGACCCGTTCGGCAACCCGCAGTTCTGGGTCGCGCCCGCCGTCCCGGTCACCGTCGCCAACCCGCCGCGGCTGTCCATCTCCCAGGAGGACTCGCACCGATACTTCACCCCCGACGGCGACGGCCAGCAGGACACGGCGATCGTGTACTACTGCCTCTCGCGCAGCGGCCCCGTCACGATGACCGTCGCCAACGCGGCCGGGTCGCTCATCCGCACCGAGACGCTCACCGGCGAGGGTAGCCCCGAGTGCTACGGCTGGAACACCACCGCGGAGTGGGACGGCCGCGACGACGGCGGGGCGCCGGCGGCCGACGGCGAGTACACGATCCGGCTGCGCACCGCCGACGAGCGTGACCGCTCCGCCGAGGACAGCGTGACCGTGGGCCTCGACCGGCACGGCCCCGGCCGCATCACGGCCCCGGCCGAGGGAGCGACCGTCGCGGGCGTCGTCGACTGGACCTTCACACCCGCGCCGGGCCACAGCGTGGACTCCGTCGAGGTGTACTGCACCGGCGCCGCCGGCTCCGGCAGCGGCCTGACCGGCACCCTGGACACCACCCAGTGCGTCGGCGGCCCGAACACGGTGACCGCCAACGTGCTGTGGACGGACCCGTTCGGCGCGCAGCAGTACTGGACGTCGCCGCCGACCCGCGTCACCGTCGACAACGCCCCGTCACTGGCGATCTGGCAGGAGGTGTCGCACCGGTACTTCAGCCCGAACGGCGACACCAGCGACGACGACGCGATCGTCTACTACTGCCTGTCGAAGCCCGCGACCGTGACCGCCACCGTCACCGACGGCGCGGGCACGACGATCCGCACCATCGCCGGCCCGCCGTTCTCCGGTGCGGCGTGCACCGGCCCGTCCAACGGCCAGCTCTCGTGGGACGGCCGCACCGACGGCGGCGCCGTGGCCGCCCCCGGCGTCTACACCGTGCACCTGCGCGCCGTCGACGCCGCCGGGCGCACCGCCGAGGACAGCGTGAGCGTCGGGCTCGACCCGCGCGTGCCCGGCACGCTCACCGCGCCCGCCCCGAACACCACCGCCGAGGGGGTGCTGGAGTTCGCGTTCGCGCCCAACCCCGGCTTCACCCTCATCGAGGTCCAGGTCCGCTGCGACGGCACGAGCTACGTCGAGGTGAACCGGCCGGGCGACGACGGCGCCTTCCACGGCTTCATCGACACCACGAAGTGCCTCGACGGGCCCAACACGCTCTACGCCACTGCCACCTGGCGCGACCCGTTCGGCGCGTTCCAGGCCTGGTACAGCCCCGAGCTGCCGATCACCGTCGACAACGGGCCCCGCCTGAGCATCAACTCGGCCTCGCACGCGTACTTCAGCCCCAACGGCGACACCGTCGACGACACGATCGCGGTGTCGTACTGCCTGTCCACCGACGCCACCGTCCGCGCGAGCATCGCCGACGCGGCCGGCACCGTGCGCCGCACCATCGAGACGACCCAGACCGGCTACCCGGTCTGCTACAGCACCTTCGCCACCTTCATCACCTGGGACGGCAAGGACGACGCCGGCACGGTCGTGCCCGACGGCGTCTACACGGTGACGGTCAAGGCCACCACGGCCGGCGGCCGCAGCACCGAGGAGCACGTCGACGTCGGCGTCGACAACCGCCGGGTCGGCGGCGTCACCGCCCCCGCGCCCGGGGCGGTCCTGGCCGGGATCGCCACGCTCGCGTTCACCCCGGCGGCCGGCCTCGCGGTCGAGCGCGTCGACTTCCAGCTGGCCGGCGCCGGCCACGGGACGGCGTTCAACGCCTCACCGGACGGCGTCTGGCGCACCGGCATCGCCACCGGCGGGCTGCCCAGCGGCCCGGCCACGCTCGACGTCTCCGTGACCTACCGGGACGCGTTCGGGGCCAGACATTACTGGTACCCGGGCCCCGTCCCGGTCGTCGTCGACGCGCTCGCCGTGCCGCTGAGCGTCGTCGCCGACCCCGCGACCGGCCCCGCCCCGTTCGCCACCACGCTGCGGCTGACCGCCTCCGACCCCGGCGGGCGCACCCTGCAGTACACCGTGCAGTTCGGCGACGGCGCCACCGCCAGCGGCGAGATCACCGCCCCCTACACCACCGTCGCCCTGCCGCACACCTACACGCAGGCCGGCGTGTTCCGCCCCTACGTCACCGTGACCAGCCCGTCGGGCGCGGCCGCGTCCCGCACCGTGGAGGTCGTCGCGACCGGCACGGCCAACACCGCGCCCGCCGCGACGCTCACGCTCGACCGCACCCGCGGCGTCGCCCCGTTCACCGTCCAGATCGCGCCGTCGGCCACCGACCGCGAGAACGACCCGCTGACGTACGCCGTCGACTTCGGCGACGGCACGAACGACCACGGCAGCCTGCCGCACGCGGCGCTGGCGCACGGCTACGCCCGCGCCGGCACGTACGTCGTGCGCCTCGAGGTCAGCGACGGCCGGCTCAGCACCTACCGGACCGCCACGATCGTGGTGGCCCCGGCCGAGCCCCTGGCCGCCGCGGCCGGCGACGACATGGCCGCGGTCGTCGACGGCGCGGTGCACTTCGACGCCGGTGCGTCCCGCCCGAGCCTCGGCATCGAGTCGTACCGCTGGGACTTCGGCGACGGAGCCAGTGCGACCGGCGCCGCCGCGGACCACACCTACACCACCAAGGGCACGTACACCGCGACCCTGACCATCCGCGCCGGCATCCAGACCAGCGTCGACACCGTCGCGGTGACGGTGAAGGAGAAGCCCGCCGAGCCGGGCCTGCTCGTCACCGTCACCGGCAACGGCGGCCCGCAGGCCGGGGCCCGCCTGGTCGTCGTCGAGCCGGACGGCACCACGGTGACCGCGAGCACCGGCCCCGACGGTCAGGCCCACCTCGACGCCCTCGGCGACGGCACCTACACCGTCTACGGCTACCAGGCCGGCTTCCTGCCGGGCACCGGCACCGGCACGGTCACCGGTGGCAGCGGCGCCCTGACCCTGGAGCTGAACGCCGGGCAGGTCGCCGAGACGTCGCTGACCTCGCAGCCGCTGACCAAGGACGAGATCGTCGCGGCCGGCATCGACCCCGACGACCCCGGCAACCAGCAGGTGTACGAGTTCCGCATCAACCTCGCCATCAACGACAAGGAGGTGGTGGTCGACGGCTTCGCCTCGCCCGGCGGCTTCCCGCTGTGCCCGCAGGTCGACGGGGCCGGCGCCACCTGCGACCGCCGCTCGACGACGTTCCGGGTCGGCGACAACGACGTCACCGCCGCCGTGTCCTACACGCACGACGTGCCGCAGCTGGTGTGGCTCGTCATACCCGCCACGGCGAGCTGGCTCAAGCAGTTCTTCACCGTGCAACTCGCGGTGACGAACCTCGCCGGCGAGGACTTCTCGCTCGACGACGGCGTCGCCACCCTCACCCTGCCGGCCGGGCTGTCCCTGGCCCCGACGCTCATCCCGCAGCAGGCCACCGTCGCCGTGCCGAACGTCTCCGGCGGGCACAGCGCCACCGCCGCGTGGGTCGTGCGCGGCGACCGGGCGGGCGACTACGACAGCATCGCCGCCACCTACGCGGCGACGCTGAGCCCGTTCGGGGCGCCGGTCACCGTCGATGCCCGCATCGCCAAACCGCTCAAGGTGTGGGGCGCCGGCGCGGTGAGCATCGTGATCGACGCCGAGCAGGACGCGTACAACCGCTATCCCTATCGGGTCAAAGTGGGCCTGACGAACGTCGCGGACGTGCCGATCTACAACGCGGCCGTGGCCCTGTCCGACGCGCACAGCCCGCACCTGCTGCGCCAGCCGGGGCAGGTGATGGGGTACGACACGGCGGAGATCAAGCCCGGCGAGACGTTCTGGACCGACGACTACATCTTCGCCGCCGACATCGAGGGCGACCTGAGCCTGCAGGACTCCTTCGTCGGCTCCGCGGCCGGCGCCCACGGCCCGCGCGGCGTGATACGGCAGCATCCGGCGGCGTCCGACCCCGACCACGGCCCGGACCTGGAAACCTTCGGCCTCGGCACCGGCGTCGGTCTCAAGTGGACGGCCATCGCCGGGGCGACGGGCTACGAGGTGTACCAGACCCCGGACCTGGCCACCGAGTTCCCTGCGGTCCCGGTCGCCGAGCTGCCCGCCGGCGCCACCAAGGCCTTCGTCCCGCTGGCCAAGGGCGGCTCCGGCTGGTTCGCGATCAGCGCGATCGTCGACGGCAAGCGCGTCATGTTCCACCCGATCCAGCAGGCGCAGACCAGCGAGCTGCCGACCGCGCCGGTCGTCGAGGCGAAGGTTTCCAGTACCGCCTCCTGCAACCAGGACATCACCGTCACCGTCCACGCCACCGACGAGTTCTTCAACCTCACGTCGTACACGGCCACGCTCGACGGCGTCCCGACCCCGGTCGGCGGGGGCCCGCTCACCGGCCACGCGGCCGACGCGACGTTCACGATCCCCGTCGTCGACCTCACCGCCGCCGGCTCCCGGCTGCGCATCACCGCCACCGACGACGCCCCCGGCACCGGCCCCGAGTTCTCGACGACCGTCGGCTCCGGCTGCGACCCGATCCGGATGCTCGTCGTCGGCGACTCCATCGCCTGGGGCCAGGGCCTCGCGCCCAAGCACAAGTACCCGGAGCTGGTCAAGGACGCCCTGCAGCGCTCGAGCGGCCGGCCGGTGGAGTACACCGAGGCGAAGATGAGCACCGCCCACTCCGGCGCGGCCGTCACCGGGGGGACGTGCTCCGCGGGCCTGCGCCAGACGGTCGGGTACTGGGGCGGCGAGGTCCCCAACGGCGAGCCCGACATCGCGACCTGCCAGGCGCAGTCCGTCCGCGACCGGGAGGCCGACCTGATCCTGGTCGACGGCTGCATCAACGACGTCGACATCAGGGAGATCGCCAAGCCCTTCGCCGACCTCGACGCCCTGCGCGCCCGGGTCGAGGCGAAGTGCGGCCAGCCGGTCGAGAACCTGCTGCGCACCCTGCACAACGACCACCCCACGGCCACGATCGTGCTCACCGGCTACTACCCGATCTTCGACCGCGAGCCGGACCACGATCAGCGCCTCACCCTGGCCGACCTGCTGGGCCTGCCCCGCCAGGCGTTCGTCGCCATGGCCAACGCCACCTTCGGCCAGCAGTCCGCCGTGTTCGACACCGGCTTTCGCAACCTGGCCCTGCAGCACGTGGCCACCCTCGACCCGCAGCACACCTGGCTGCACTTCGCCGACCCGGGATTCCGCCCCGGCGACGGGCTGTTCCAGCCGAACAGCAAGCTCTTCAACGGCCTCAACGACGAGGTCCGGCTGGAGCGGTTCGGCGCCTGTGTCGCCGCCGGCGGCTTGCGGCCCCACTGCCCCATCGCGTCGATGGGTCACCCGAACGTGGCCGGCGCGCAGCTGTACGCCGACGCCATCCTGGGCAACATCAGCGGCTCCGCCCCGCACGTCACCGGCCTCAGCGCGGCGCCGGTGACGCTGGCGAAGGGCGAGACGCGGCAGCTGTACGTCACCGCGAACTACAGCGACGGCTCCACCCGCGACGCCACGCGGCTCGTCACCGCGTCGGTGAAGAACCCGGCGATCGCCACGATCGACCCGGCCACG
The DNA here is from genome assembly GCF_050942935.1 of Dactylosporangium sp. CA-233914. NCBI lineage: Bacteria > Bacillati > Actinomycetota > Actinomycetes > Micromonosporales > Micromonosporaceae > Dactylosporangium > Dactylosporangium sp. CA-233914. The sequence continues at coordinate 5,289,660 of NZ_CP192030.1, forward strand.
CTGAAGGTCACCGGCGCCGCCCGGGGCAGTACCACCGTGACCGTGACGCTCACGTCCGACCCGGCGCTGAAGGCGACGGCCACCGTCACGGTGAATCCGGCCGCGGCGACGGGCCTGTCGCTCACGCCCGCCGCGCCGACGGTCCTCAACGGCAAGACCGTCCGGCTCACCGCGGTGCTGAGCCTCACCGACGGCACGACGAAGACCGCCACCGCCGCGAAGGTCACCTGGACCACGAACGATCCGGCGCTGGCCACCGTGACGGAGCTCGGCGTGGTCAAGGGCGTCGGGGCCGGCGCGGTCACGGTCACCGCCTCCTACAAGGAGGACGACACCGCGACCCCGATCGTCGCATCCACGCTGGTGACGGTGGCCGCCACCGCGCCGACGATCACCGAGTTCACGCCGTACGGCGGCTACGAGGGGCAGGTCGTGACGGTCACCGGCACCGACTTCCAGGGCGCCACCTCGGTCACGCTGGGGGGCGTGGAGATGACGAACTTCACCGTGGTGTCGAGCACGACCATCACGTTCGTGGCGCAGCCCGACGCGAAGACCGGCTACATCACGGTGACGACGCCGCTGGGGACCGCCCGCAGCCGAACAAAGTTCAGCTTCGTCTGGTGACGCGTCGCGCATTCGTCCGGTCCACCGGGGCGAAGTACCGCCTCCCCGGCCGGTGACACGCGCCGCACGGACGCGCGAAAGTTGATCGAGGGCGGTACCCTTTCCGGGTATGAGGCTGCGGCCCTACACCGACGCGGACCGGTGGCTGACCGAGGCGCTCGAGACCGACCCTGAGGTCATGCGGCATCTCGGCGGGGCCGCCCCGCTCGCGCGCGTGCCGAAGGTGCACGAGCGCCGCCTCGCGCCCGGCGGCGGGGAGTGGTACCGCACCATTGTGAGCGCCCCCGACGACGCCCCGGCGGGGGTGGTCGCGGTGTTTCGCAGCGAGTGGGGCGGCGCGGAGATCGCGGAGCTGGGCATCATGCTGCTGCCCGGCGTGCGGCAGCGGCACGGGCTCGCCGCCGGGGCCGTGCGGCTCATCGTCGAGGAGGTGCGCGCCGCCGGGTCGGTCCCGCACATCCACGCGTTCATCGGGCTGGACAACGCCGCGGCCGGGGTCGTCGCGCGGCGGACCGGGTTCGTGGCCGCCGGGCCCTGCGACGTGGACTACGAGGGCGTGCCGATCCGGTGCGAGCACTGGGTCCTAGATCTGCGCTAGCGGCGGGTACACCGCCTCCAGCCAGGCGGGCATGTCGGCCTCGGGCAGGGGGCGGGCGAAGAGGTACCCCTGGCCGTACTCGCACCCGATGCCGACCAGCAGCCGCCGGTGCGCGTCGGTCTCGATGCCCTCGGCGACCACCTTCAGGTCCAGGGTGCCGGCCAGCTGCACGATGCCGCTGACCAGATCGTGCTGGCGCTGCGAGGTGCTGATGGTGTCCACGAACGACTTGTCGAGCTTGAGCGTGTCGACGGCGACGCGGTGCAGGTAGCTCAGCGACGAGTAGCCGGTGCCGAAGTCGTCGATGGACACCCTGACCCCGGCGCCGCGCAGGGTGGCCAGGTCAGAGTGGATGTGCTCGTCCTCGCCGAGCAGCAGGCTCTCGGTGATCTCGATGTAGAGCGCGTCGGCCGGCAGGTCGACCTGCGCGAGCTCGGTCAGGACGCGCTGCACGAAGCCGGGGGAGCGGAACTGGCGCACGGAGACGTTGACGCTCATGGTGAGCGACTCGCCCGGGTACAGCCGCCGGAACCGCACAGCGGCGGCGATCGCGTGGTGCATCACCCAGTCGCCGAGCTCGACGATGAGGCCGCACTCCTCGGCCACCTCGATGAACTCCAGCGGCGGCACCAGCCCCAGCTGCGGGTGCTGCCAGCGCACCAGCGCCTCGAAGCCGTGCGGGCGGCCCGTGGCCAGGTCTACGATCGGCTGGTAGTGCAGCACGAACGCGTCGTCGGCGAGGGCCTGGTCGAGGTCGGTGCGCAGCCGCATCCGGCGCACGGTGCCGGCGTGCATCGCCGCCTCGTAGCGCCGCCAGCGCTCCCCGTCGCGCTTCGCGCTGTCGAGGGCCACGTCGGCCTCGCCGAGCAGCTGCGGGCCGTCGGCCGGGTCGCCCGCGGTGGTGGCCATGCCGATCGTCGGCTGGGCGGTCACGACGCTACCGCCGACCACGAAGGGGGAGCGGAACTCCTCGACGATGCGCCGGGCGAGCTTCTCGGCGTCGTCGACGCCATCGGCGGCGACGAGGACGCCGAACTCGTCGGCGCCGAGCCGGGCCACCGTCGCCTCCGCCGGGCACACCTCGACGAGGCGGGACCCGAAGGCCCGCAGCAGCTCGTCGCCGACGTCCTGACCCATGGTGTCGTTGACGGTCCGGAACCCGTCGATGTCGACGAGCAGCACCGCGGTCGTGCCGGGGGCGGTGCCCGCGCCGGCGGCGGCGGACTGGACGCTGTCCTGGAACCGCAGGCGGTTGCCGAGGCCGGTGAGCGGGTCGAGGTACGCGCGCTCCAGCAGCTCCCGCTCCAGCCGGCGGCGCTCGGTCACGTCGTGCAGGGTCAGCACGTGCCCGGCGACGGTCGGCTCGCCGGTCAGGTCGCGGACCGTGACCTCCAGCTCCGCGATGCTGCCGTCGGCGCGCGTGGCCAGGTGCAGGCTGTTTCCCTCACCTGCGGGCCCGATCAGCTCGGCGACGGGGCGGCCGACGATGCCGGTGGCGCCGAAGACCTGGCGCGCGGACGGGCTGGCGTAGGTGACGGCGCCGTCGGTGCCGACGATGAGGATCACGTCGGTGGCGTTGAGGACCAGCGTGCGGAAGTACGCCTCGCTGTTGCGCTTGGTGATCTCGCGGTTCAGCGTGATGTGGTCGATCATGCTGGTCGCCTGCCCGGCCAGCACCCGCGCGGACTCCTGCAGCTCGACCAGGGCCCGCTCCTCCGCGGCGACCCACAGCTCGCCGATGCGGGCGCCGCCGATCGACAGCGGGCAGTGCAGCGCCAGCTCGAAGCCGACCAGCTCGGCGGCGAGGCCGGCGGGCAGCTGCGTGACGTAGCGCATCTCCATCGCGGGGCCGGCGCCGGGGTCCGGCATCCGCCGGGCGTGCACCTGCAGGACCGCGCGGTGCGCGGTCCCGGCCCGCAGCAGTGCGCTGACGGCGCCGCGCACCACCGCGTCCACCTCGGGCACCTCGGCTACCGACAGCAGCGCCTCGCACGCCCGGCGTAGTTCCCGCTCGCGGATCAGGGTCCTTCCGACGCTGCGGGCGGCGAGCCACACCCGGCTCAGCGACAGCGCGACCAGCGTGGCCGAGCCGACGGCGATGACGAGGCCGTTGCGGACCGGCCCGGACAGCGCCTCGGCGAACAGCAGGCCCGGCGCGACCAGCGACGCGATGCCCAGCGCGGCGCGGCGGGGCTTGAGTTCGGTCGAGCCGACCACGCGCGGCTCGGTGAGCAGCACCATCGACGGGTGCAGCATCGCCAGGCCGCCGGCGGCGTAGAAGATGATCCAGCCGACGTCGGTGAAGCTGCCCAGGGCCCAGCCGCCGTTGAGCCGGTGCAGGCTGTACATGACGTCGGAGAACAGCAGCGCCGCGGCGGAGGTGAGCAGCAGCGCCACGCTCCAGGACCGGCGGGCCGCCAGCACCAGGTGGGCCATGATGGCCAGCAGCAGCACGTCGCAGAGCGGGTAGGCGACCGAGACGGCCTTCTGGGCCGTGTTGAGGTCCGGGTCGCTCAGCGACGGGTCGATCAGGAACACCCAGGCGAGCAGCCCGGCGCCGGCGGTGAAGATGAGCGAGTCGATGACCGTCGCCCAGTCCCGGGCCGCCGCGCCCGAGCGGCTCAGCCGCAGCAGGCCCAGCAGCAGCAGCGGGAACGTCGCCCCCAGCCCGACCGCGTCGGTCACGGACGGGAACGCGGTCGAGTGCAGCACGTCGGTCTGCATGACGCCGGTGCAGGTGCCCACCGACAGGGCGAACGTGCCGGCCGCCCACAGCCACCAGGGGGAGCGGCGGCGGGGGCGGTGGACCCGGATGCCGTACGCCATCGCCGCGATCGTGCCGCCGACGATGCCCGCGAACCACACCAGACCGGCCGCCGGCATCAGCACGTAACAGACGGCAAGCATGAGCGCACCGAGCGCATATGCCCAGGCCATCCGCCTCGTCAAGGCCGCTCCTTCCCGCCTGCCAAGAGCTACTGTGTCGTGCCGGCCGGAGGCGGGCAACCTATGATCCATCTCAAATTCGGCGCGAAGGTCCGGCAGATGAAGGTTCTGTCCGGATGCGACGGGATTTGGCGAGGTGCGGCATGGACTTCAGCTGGCTTGACGTGACCGATCTGGCGGAGCGGCCCGACCGCCTGCCGCTCACCGCCGCGTTCGACGACCCATCGGTGGCGCCCTTCCTCTACCAGGACCCGGTCTCCGCGGCGCTGTTCCCCGAGTTGGTGGCCAGCCACCCGCAATACACGCTGCTCGCGGTGGAGCGCGACGGCGGGCGGCCCGCGGCGATGCTCTGCACGCTGCCGTTCACCTCCGGCGGCGAGCTGCCGGCCGGGGGCTATGACGCGGTCCTGCTCAGCGCCGCCGCCGACACGCTCGCCGGCCGGACCGGGCCGGACGTGTCCGCGCTCTTCGCCACCGTCCGGCCCGACCTGCGCGGCCGCGGCATCTCCGACCACATGGTCGCGCTCGCCCGGCGCAACGCGGCCCGGCTCGGCCACGACGCGCTCGTCGCCCCGGTCCGCCCGACCCACAAGCACCTGCGGCCCCACCTGCCCCTGGAGTCCTACGTCGCCGAGCGCCGCCCGGACGGCACGTCCACGGACCCGTGGCTGCGGGTGCACGAGCGGGCCGGCGGCCGGTTCGTGGCCGTCGCGCCCCACTCGATGACCATCACCGCGCCGCTGCCGCGCTGGCGGGAGTGGACCGGCCTGCCCTTCGACGCGCCCGGCCCGGTCCTCGTGCCCGGCGGCCTGGCCCCGGTGCTGTGCGACCCGCAGCGCGGCGTCGCCGTCTACGTCGAGGCCAACGCCTGGTATCGCCACGAGCTCTCCCGTGACCCGTCACAGTGACACGCAGCGTCGGCCTGCCGCAGCGGCGCGTCGGCGTCGGGGTCGTCGCGGCTGAACACGATGCCGATGCTCGCCGTCACCCGCACCGTCGCGGTGGCGTCGGCGTCCGGGACCGGGTCCTCGTCGTCGGCGACGACCGGCACCACGATCGGCCGGTCGATCTCGCGGATGACGCGCTGCGCCGTCACCTGGGCGCTGCCGGGGTCGGCCAGCCGCTCGACGAGGACCGCGAACTCGTCACCGCCGAGGCGGGCGAGCGTGTCGGCCGCCCGCACCCTGCGCCGCAGCCGCGCGGCGACCTGGCACAGCACCGCGTCCCCGGCGTCGTGCCCGAGCCGGTCGTTGACCTGCTCGAACCCGTCGACTGGTGGGTGTCGTACGCGTGCGCGACCCGCTCGTAGAACAGCATCCGGTTCGCCAGCCCGGTCAGCTGGTCGTGCAGGGCCAGGCGGCGCAGTTCGACCTCGCGAGCGGCACGATCGTGATCAGCGCACCGAGTAGCCAGCTCCGCCCCGTTCGCCCCCGCATGCCCGACCCATCGGCGCACCGCTGCGGTTGTTGCGGGTTTTCCCGCGCGGCGATGTCGGCGGCGTGGTGCTCGCGGTCGCCGGGATCAGCGCCTTCTCCCGGTCCTCGGGCCGCAACGGGGCGCAGGTGCGGGCGAACCAGGGCAGCAGGCCGGCGTGGGCGCGTCCCCGGATCTCGTCCCAGGCCTTCGATGCCGGGTCGACCATGGCCGCGCCCAGCAGCGAGGCATCAGCCGGCCCCCGACCGCCGGTCGGGACCGCTCACGCGCGGCGGCGTTCAGACGGCCCAGCAGATCACCGCGTCGCCGGAGCGGGCCGCCGCGGCGAAGTACACCTTCGTGTCGGCCAGGGACGAGACCGCCCACCACAGCTCGTCCGGCCGGTCCCACACCGCCGGGTAGATCCCGGCCGCGGAGAGCTCGGCCTGGTCGACGCCGTCCACCAGCCCGTCGTGGGTGACGTCCGTCAGCGCCGCCGCGGCCGTGCGGACCTGGTCCGGGGCCAGGTAACGGCGGCCGTCGACCTCGTCGCCGAGGTCGTGCTCGCCGAAGACGAGGCCGACCGGGAAGCCGTACCGCGTGAGCAGGAAGTCCAGCGCGTGGAACGTCTTGCCGGTGCCGAGGAACCGCCGCAGCCCGACCGGCCGGGCCTGCACCCGGTCGCGCTCGGCCATCGCGTCGGAGAACTCCCGCAGCCACCCGAGGTCGCCCTTCGCCCGCTCCAGCTCCGCCGGCGTGACCCGCAACCACTCCCCGCTCATGCCCATCGCGTCACTGTAGACGCCGGGTATCAGCGCCGGGCGAGCTCGGGAGCCTCGGTGGAAAGCGGCACGGCCCCGCCGCGGACCAGGCCGAGCTGGACGCTCGGGCGCGAGCCGATCGCGGTGAACAGCCAGCCGGTCGCGGTGCGCATCCGGTGGGCGGGCAGCGCCGCGAGGTGGTAGCCGCGGGTCACGGCCCGGGCCGGCGGCCCCGACAGCGGCACGTGCAGCGGGTTGGCGGTCGCCTGCCAGCCGCCGAGGTCGACCACGAAGCCGAGGTCGCGGTGGCGGTACCGGCGCGCCTCGCCGATGCCGAAGGACGCCCCGACGTTGTGCGCCACGAGCCGCCCCTGCCGCACCGCGTGCTGGGCCGTCATCGCCGTGAGCTTCCCCGGGTTGTACAGGTCCGCCACCGCGGCCCCGTCCCCGCACGCGAAGACGCCGGGGTGCTCCGGGACCGCCAGATGCGCGTCGACGCGGACACGGCCCTGCTCGACCGGCAGCCCGGAGCGCTCGACGAGCGGGTCGGGGCGCACGCCGACGCACCACACCAGCGTCCGGGAGGGCACGAAGTGCTCGTCGGTGAGGTGGACGCCGTCGGCGGTGGCCTCCTTGACCGACGTGCCGAGCCGGATCTCGACGCCCCGGCCCCGCAGCACCCGCGCCGCGCCGGCCGCCATCCGCCGGTCCATGCCCGGCAGGACCTGCTCGGCGGTGTCCAGCAGGAGCCAGCGCGGCGGGGTGTCGCGCAGGCGCGGGTGGCGGGCGGCGATGTCGGCGGTCAGCAGCTGGCCCTGGGCGGTCACCTCAGTGCCGGTGTAACCGGCGCCGACGACCACGAACGTCATCCGCGCCGCGCGCTCGGCCGGGTCCTCGGCGGCGTCGGCGAGCTCGATCTGGCGGATGAGGTGGTCGCGCAGGTACAGCGCCTCCGGGATGCTGCGGAAGCCGTGCGCGTGGTCGGCGACGCCCGGGATCGGCAGCAGCTTCGTGACGCTCCCGGCGGCGAGGACGAGGCGGTCGTACTCCAGGGTGCCGCCCTCGCCCTCGGGCCCGGTGTAGAACACCGTGCGTCGCTGCGGGTCGATCTCGCCGGCCTCGCCCAGGACCAGTCGCACACCCGGGAGCGTGTCCTGCAGCGGCACGCTGATCGTGCGCGGGTCCAGGACACCGCCGGCGACCTCGGGCAGCAGCGGGACGTACAGGAAGTAGTCCGTGGGGTTGACGACCACGACCTCGGCGGCGCCGCGGGAGCGGCGCAGCAGCGACCGGGCCGCCTCGTAACCCGCGAACCCCGCCCCGACGATGACGATCCGCGGCCGGGCCATCAGCGGCCTTCGAGCGCGTGCAGCAGATCGGCCTTCGTCATCGCCGAGCGCCCCTTGATGTTGCGCTGCTTGGCCTCCGCGTAGAGATCGTCGCGGGAGCGCTCGGCGCGGGGCATGTTACGCACGGCCTTCGTCGGGGTCCGCGGCTTGTCCGAGGACTTCATCGTCCGGCTCGGCTTGCCCAGCTCCCGCCAGTTCCGTTCGGTCATCTCCACGCCGAAGCGCTTCGCGGCCCGCTTGATGCGCCGGAAGGCCTCGGCGCGCTCGTCGTCGGAGGCGTCGCGGACCTGGTCGAAGCGGGCGATCGCGTTGCGGACGTGCGAGGCGTCGTTGAGCGGCTCCTTGCGCAGCCGGGGGAACGCGAAGGCGCGCTCCGGCATGGCGTTGCGCTCCGCGGCGTCCAGTTCATTGCGTTGTTTGCGTGCAGCCATACCGGACTGCTTACCCCCGCCGGTGTGAACTATGCCCGCGGGCGTACCGCGAGAGGTGGGGCATGAACGCCATCGCGTGGGCCGAACGGGACGGAACCGTGACGCTCAGCGTCGCCGGCGAGCTGCGCCAGGCCGTCGCCACGAGCCCCGGCTGGGTGCTGCTCGTGGACGTGTCCGCGGTCCGGTTCGTCGACTCGGCCGAGGCCGGTCCGGCGCTGGAGATCAGCCGCTGTTCAAGGCGAGGCCGCCGGGTGAGGGATGAGCCGGCCGGCCGCATCGCCGACGGCTATCTCCTGGTGAAGGGCATCCGCGAGGCCGGCGTGGAGGGCGGCTTCAAGGCTGGCCGGGCCGAGACCGAGATCGAGGCGGTCGCCACCGCACACCGCCGGTGGCTCAGCTCCGGCCTGCCGGGCGAGCTGTCCCGGGAGCCGCCGTCCCCGAAGCACTTCGAGCAGGCCTCGCAGCAGCTCCCGAGGATCTGCCGCGCGACCTTCGCCTTGGGTGCCGGCGGCCCTGGGCGGCCTGGAACTCCTTGAACAGCCATTGACACACCCGCCGCTGAACAGCGTGAACGGGGCGCTAACCTGTGGGGCGTGCTGCGCGTTGCCGTGCCCGGGCCGGAGCTGGCCGAGGCTTTGACGGGCACCGACTGGTCGGTGTGGAACATCGGCGACGAGGTGCCGGCCGAGCCGTTCGACCTGCTGGTGCTGCCCTACATGATCCCGGCCGACGAGCTGCGCCGGCTGCCCGCCGGTATCGCGCGGGTGGTGCAGAGCCAGACGCTGGGCTTCGACGGGGTCGCCGGGCGGCTGCCGCCCGGATTCGTGTACTGCAACGCGCCCGGCGTCCACGAGGCCTCCACCGCCGAGCTCGCGGTCGGGCTCATCGTCGCCGACCGGCGCGGCTTCGCCGAGTTCGGCGCCGCCCAGCGCGAGCGGCGCTGGGCGCACCGCGCGCAGCCGGGGCTGGCCGGCTCGCGGGTGCTGCTGGTCGGCGTCGGCGGGGTCGGCGAGCAACTGCGGCACAAGCTCGAGCCGTTCGAGGTGGAGCTGGTGCGCGTCGGGCAGACCGCGCGGGTGGACGCGTACGGTCCGGTGCACGCCACCGGCGACCTGCCGCGGCTGCTGCCGAGCGCTGACGTGGTCGTGGTGGCCGTCCCCCTCGGCCCCGGCACCCGCGGCCTGATCTGCGACGCCTTCCTCGCCGCCATGCGCGACGGCGCGCTGCTGGTCAACGTCTCCCGCGGCCCGGTCGCGGACACCGACGCGCTGCTCGCCCACACCGCGTCGGGCCGCCTGCACGTGGCCCTGGACGTCACCGACCCCGAGCCGCTGCCGACCGGCCATCCACTGTGGACGGCCCCGAACGTCGTCATCACCCCGCACGTGGGCGGGCACACCGCCGCGATGGGCCCGCGCGTGCGCCGGGTCGTGCGCACCCAGATCGAGCGGCTGTCGGCCGGTCTCGACCCGGCCAACGTCGTGGTTCAGACCTGAGCGGGGCGCTCAGGCAGTCGCCGGCGAGCCGCCCGACCGCCGCCGCCCGACTCGGCTGACCTGGATTCGTCAACTCTTCGCGATCAGCTCCGGGTGGGCGGTGAGGAACGCCGGGAGCGTCTCGGTGCGCACCGCGTCGAACAGGTCCAGGGTGGTGTCGTCCAGCGCCTCGGCCTGGCGGTTGTCCGGCGAGTTGTTGAAGGTGCCGTTGTTGGTCTTCACGGTGATGAGGTCGTCGCCGCCGATGCCGCGCATCGCGTACGCCCAGTCGGCCAGATCGATCCCGCCGCTGTCGATCGTCATCGCCTTGCCCGCGACCTGCAGCACCTGATTGAGCTGCTTGGGGCTGCTCAGCACGTCACGGCTGAGCATCTTGCCGAACAGCGCCTTGAGGAACTGCTGCTGGTGGCGCTGCCGGTCGTAGTCGCTGTTGGGCAGCAGCTCGCGCTGGCGGACGAAGTCCAGCGCCTGCCACGGCTCCAGGTGCTGGAGGCCGACATGGTACACGACCGGCGTCACGCCCGGCACCGCGGAGAGCCCCTGGCCGCCGTCCGCGCGGGTGTACTGCCGGAAGGGCACCTTGGTCTCACCCTTGGCGTCGTGCCCGATGTGGATCGAGGTCGTCTCCTCGTCGACGTACATGTCCACGCCGCCCAGCACCTCGACGACCTGCTGGAACCCGGAGAAGTCGACGATCGCGGCGCCGTCGAACGCGATGCCCCACAGCGACTTGATGGTCAGCGCCAGCAGCTCGACCGCGTGGGCGCGCTGCTCGGCCCCGGTCAGCCCCTCGCCCCCGCGCGCGTAGGCCCCGTTGATCTTGTCATGGCCGCCCTCGTACTGCCGGGCGCCGTTGTCGTACGGCGGGATCTTCACCCACGTGTCGCGCGGAATGGACACGAGAAACGCGGAGTCGTGGCTCGCCGGGATGTGCAGCATGATGATCGAGTCGGCCCGCACCGGCTCGGCCGGGTCCTGTCCGGGCCGCGCGTCGACGCCGATGAGCAGGATGGTCTTGGCCCCGGTGATGTCGACATGACCGCGCTGCTGGGCCTGCTTGCCGCTGCCGCCGAGCAGCTTCTCCTGGGCGACGCTGCGGGTGGCGTAGGAGAACAGGGCCTGCTTTCCGGCCAGCGCGCCGGCCGCGAGCAGCACCAGCGCGATGCCCCCGGCGATCAGCAGCCGCGCCCAGAGCGGGTCCTTGGAGCGGGCCGGGATCGTCACCGAATCACTGTAGCCTCGCCGCGCTCCCGTTTGGGCCGGCAGCGGCGCACGACCCCGGTCGGGCAAGATGGCGGTGTGGGCACGACATCGACGGCTCGGCGCGTCGGCACGGTGTGCGGCATGGCCGCGGCCGGCCTGCTCAGCGCCGCCTACGCGACCACGGCCGCAACGATGATCATCGCCGTGACGGCGCTGGTGGTCGCCGGCCTGATCACCCAGGTGCCTCACCCGGCCGGCCCGCCGGGCTTCGGGCCGCACCGGCGTCCCAGGCGCGACCGGCTGCTGTTTCCGCTGCTGGCGAGCGTGGCCGCGTCAACCGTCGCGGCGCTGACCGTCGTCTGGGCGGCGGTCACCCCCGAGGGCCCGGTCCCGTGCGTCGATCCGTCGACGCACGCCCGGCTGGAGATCCTCGCCGCGTTCGGGGCCCAGGTGATCGCCGCGGTCGTCGTCATCCGGGCCGCGGACCGCGACCGCGGCGTCGCCTCGTGGCGGGCGTACCTCCGGCACAGTCCCCGCATCCGAAACTCCCTCGCGGTCGTGCTGCACGTCGCCGCCCCGGCCGCCACCGCCGCGACCCTGGCCGGCGCCACCGCCTGCTCACTGAGCCGGACGCGGCTGATCGACACGCTCGTCGCCGGCACGGTCGCGGCCGCCATCACCGGCGTGGACCTCCTGCTCGCCGCCCGGCTCGTCGGCCTGGCCGTGCTCGCCCCGGCGGTCCGCGCCGACACCGAAGGCATCGAGCTGGCCCTGCTGGCGGCCGACATCCGCTCGGTCGACCAACTGCACGTCGTTCACCTGGCCCACGACGAGCTCATGGTGACCGCCCGCGTCGGCCTGCCCGCGGACGCCGACGTCCCCGCGGCCCTGCACCGCGCCCGCGCGCACATCCAGGACTTCGTCCCGACGGCCCGCCACATCTACCTGCAGCCGGAGTCCAAACCCTGACCGGCGCCGGGTGAATCACCCCGCCGGAGGCCGACGCGATGCCGTGCTACGCGGGCCAGGGGATCTGCGGGGACGGGTAGAAGTTGATGCCCTGGGCGCGCCAGCGCGGAGCCTGCGCGGCGAGTCGCCGGCGGAACGCGGGCCAGTCGTGCGTCGCGGCCGGGGACCAGCCCAGCTCCGCGATCGCCGGCAACCGCGGGAACGCCATGTACTCGATGTCCGCCGACGTCCGGATCGTCTCCGTCCAGAGTGGAGCTTCGACGCCCCGGATCGCCGCGGGCGGTGCGCCCACGAGGTAGGTCCCCGGGTCCCAGCCGTACGCGTCGCTCACCTCGACGAGGCCGGCCCAGTCCTGGCCGAGCGGGGTGGCGGGGTCGTACTTCATGTCGAGGTACGCGAGGTTCGCCGGCGACAGCACCACCCCGGTGCCGTTCGCGGCCGCCGCGGCGACCTGCGGGTTGTCGTTCGTCGTGTCCCAGTACTGCGCGAGCGTCGTCGGCCGCGGCGTGGCCGAGACGACCTGGTGCCAGGCCAGGACGCGCTTGCCGTGCGCGGCCACGATGCCCTGGACCCGGTTCATGAACGCGACGTAGTCGGCCTGGCTCGTGGCGTGGGCCTCGTCGCCGCCGATGTGCAGGTATGGGCCGAGGGTGAGTGCGGCGAGCTCGCGGATGACGTCGTCGAGGAAGCGGTACGTCACCTCCTTGCCGACGCACAGCGAGCTGAAGCCGACGTCGGTGCCGGTGTACAGCGGCGGCGCCACCCCGTCGCAGTTGAGCTCCGGGTAGGAGGCGAGCGCGGCGTTGACGTGCCCGGGCATGTCGATCTCGGGGACGACGGTGATGTAGCGGCTCGCGGCGTAGGCGACGATCTCGCGGTACTGCGCCTGGGTGTAGTAGCCGCCCGGGTCGCCGCCGACGGCCGTGCTGCCGCCGTAGGTCGCCAGCCGGGGCCAGCTGTTGATCATGATGCGCCAGCCCTGGTCATCGGCCAGGTGCAGATGCAGAACATTGATCTTGTACTGCGCGAGCTGGTCGATGTACCGCTCGACCTGCGCCACCGTGAAGAAGTGCCGCGCCACGTCGAGCATCGCCCCGCGGTGGCCGAAGCGCGGCGCGTCGCTCACGTGCCCGGCGGGCACGGTCCACGGGCGCGTGACCGGGACGAGCTGCCGCAGCGTCTGCACGCCGGCGAACAGCCCGGCGGCCCGCTCGGCGCTGATCGTCACCGCGCGGGACGACACGTCCAGCTGGTACCCCTCGGAGCTCCCGCCGGTGACCGTGAGCGCGATGTCGCCGGGCCCGCGCACGATCGGCAGCGGGTAGCCGGTCGAGCGGCGCAGCAGCCCGGCGAGGTAACCGGCGACGCCGTCCGCGCCCGGCCCGGCCGAGATCGTGGTGTGCCGGTCGATGGTGAACGCGCCCCGCTCGACCCGCACGGAGACGGGGGCGGGGAGGATGCCGGTGTAGGCGGTGCCGGCCGCCGCGGTCGGCGTGGCGACGGCGAAGACGGAGGCGCCCGCGGTGATGAGCGCGGCGGCGACCAGCCTGAACCTCATGCGAAAGCCTCCCGCGACTCGACTGTAAGGGCGCTTTCCAGATCGATGAATGTCAGGCTATCAGATCCAGCGCGGGCCGAGCCACATGCGAGCCAGCCAGTCCGCGTACGGTATCGGGGTGTCGCTGTAGATCGGGTAGAAGTACGCGAAACAGGCGGCGACCAGCAGCACGTACGTCCCGGCGATGATCGCGCCGATCAGCCGCCGGTCGCTGTCCGGCCGGGCGCTGCGCGGCGGGCCGATGATCGCGCCGAGCACGTAGACCACCGCTAGGACCAGGAACGGCTCGGCCGGCAGGGCGTAGAAGTAGAACATCGTGCGGTGCTCCGGCATGGAGGCGAACCACGGCAGGATGCCGGCCAGTGCGCACGCCATGATCAGCCAGGCCCGCCCGTCGCGCCGGGCGGTCGCCAGCCAGCCGAGCCCGGCCAGCGCGGGCAGGAACGACCACCACAGCAGCGGCGTGCCGAGCAGCACGATCACCGACGCGCAGTTGTCCGCCCCGCACGGGCCGGTGCCCGTAAAGTCGAAGAGCACCGGGCGGCCCAGCAGCAGCCACTGCCACGGCCACGACTGGTACGGGTGGTACTTGTCCAGCGTGGTGTGGAAGCCGTACGCCTCCTGGTGGTAGTGCAGCAGGTTCACCAGCGGGTCGATGAGCCGGTCGTGGGGCAGGCCGTGGCTCTCGGCGTACCAGTGCCGGAAATAGCCGTCGCCGGTGGCGAACCAGCCGGTCCACGTCACCAGGTACGCGACCAGGGCCAGGCCGGCGAACGCCGCCGGCCACGCGAGGGCGGCCGGGAGACCGTCGCGGATCCAGTGCGTGGCACCGGCGCTGCGCCGGGCGGCGAGGTCGCACACGACGGCGGCGGCCGCGAACAGCACGAGATACCACAGGCCGCTCCACTTGACCCCGCAGGCCAGCCCGAGCGAGACCGCGCAGGCGATGCGGTACCACGGGATGCCGAGCTTCTGCAGGCGGTCCGGATCGGCGCCGGCCTCCAGCAGGCGCAGCCAGCGGGCGCGGCGCTGCTCGCGGTCCAGGACCAGGAACAGGAACGCGACCACGATCCAGAACGTCAGGTAGATGTCGAGCAGCGCCACCCGCGACATCACGAAGTGCATGCCGTCGAGCGTCATGAGCAGGCCCGCCGCGGCGGCGAGGACGGTCGAGCGCAACAGCCGCCAGGTCGCCAGCATCATGAGCAGGATCGCGGCGACCCCGGCCACGACGGCCATGATGCGCCAGCCGAAGGAGTTGTACCCGAAGAGCTCCTCCCCGAGCCCGATCATCCACTTGCCCAGGGGCGGGTGCACGACATACTGCGGCGTGTTGTCCTCGGGGTTCCACTCGACGCCGTGGTTGAGCAGGTCCTGCGCCTCGTTGGCGTAGTACAGCTCGTCGAAGATGACGCCCCGGGGCTTGGCGAGGTTGATCAGCCGCAGCACCAGCGCCACGCCGGTGACGATGATCGCGGCGAGCCAGAACCCGGCCGGGAATCGCCCGGGTCCCGCGAGCCGCCGCCGGACGATCTCGGGAACGGTCTCCGTCTCGGTCACCGGCCGAGTTTAGGCGCGAACTCAGGCCGCCGTGGTACCGGCCAGGCTTGCCCCGCTCAGCGCGGCATCGACGATGAGGGACTCGATCCGGCGCAGGCCCGACGCAAGCATCGCGGGTGAGACCGCCGCGGTGTCGACCCGCCAGGTCAGCTCGATGCTGTCCGCCACCGCGTCGACGTGCAGGTAGCTGGTGGCGTCGAACTCGTTGGAGCGCGGGCCCCAGGCGATGCGGGTGAACTTCAGCGCCTCGGTGATCGGGCCCGGCCCCGGCGGTGCCGTCGCCTCGGTGGCCTGGGCGGCCGAGCGGCGGCGGTCGTTGAAGTAGCACAGGGTGTCCAGCGGCGTGCCGCGCTCGGCGCCGACCCGCTCGACGAGCGCCCACAGGTCGCGCGGTTGGTAGTACGCGTGCAGGCCCGCCGCGAGCTGACCGCGCCAGGCGCGGGCGACGACCTCGTCGAAGCCGGCGCCGGCGGTGTCCACGACCGCGAGCCCGGCCATGGCGAGGTTGCTCACCGACGCCGCGAAGCCGGGCCGGAACCGGTTGCTGACCACGATCCGGAACGCGCCGACGGGCTGGCCGGACAGCTCCGCGAGCATGACCGCGTACGCGGCGAGCAGCACGGTGCCGGAGTGGACCCGGGTGCGGTCGGCCACGGTGGTGAGCCCGAGCGCGGTCGCGGGCGTGGTGAGGGTCGCCTCCCACCACCGCTGCGGCGCCGGCTCCAGCGCGCGGGGCAGGCGCCGGGGCTCGATGGCGCGCAGGTTGCGCTCCCAGTACCGCAGCGACGCCTCGTGGTGCCGCCGCGCGGCCCGGCCCCGCTGGGCGCGGGCGAGCTCGAGCGGCTGGATGCCCTCGACGGGGGCGAGCGCCCGGCCGGTGGCGGGGTCGAGGTTGGCGAGGTCCGCGGTGAGCGCCTCGAAGCCGTACCCGTCGATGACCATGTGGCAGTAGAGCGCGACGAGGTGCACGGCCCGGTCCCCGTCGGCGATGACCGCCATGCGCACCGGCCAGTCGGTCGCCGGGTCCCACGGCGCGACCTCGTACCGCGCCCGGATCTTCGCCGCCTGCGCCGCCGGGTCGCCGGCGGCCGCGTACACCTCGAGCGTGATCTCGCCGGACGGGGCGAGGCACTGCTTCGGCGGGGCGTCGCCGTCGCCGGGCAGCAGCCGCGTGCGCAGCGACTGGTGCCGGCTCATGATGAAGCCGAGCAGCTGCGCGATGCCCGCCACGGTGGTGCCCTCGGCGAGCGGCATGGTGCCGCCGGTCCATTCGGTGGCCTTGACGAGCAGCATCGACCGCCAGGCCGCGAACTGGGCCCAGGTCAGCTCCTCGATCCCCTCCCCGTCGCCTTCGAAGGGCACGGTGAGGCAATGCGTCAGTGACATTCCTGAGTCCTTTGCCTGAGGTCTGGCAAATGGGGCCTGCACCGGCGGCGGCGAGCCCGCGCGTCGCCGGTGCGGCGTCGAGGTGAACCCGTGCCCCCTAGAGGTTACGAACGCCCTTGAGGTTACGAACGCCCTTCATGTGCCGACCTCCTTCCGCACCACGTGGGTCGATGCGCCGACACTAGTCCCGTCCGAACCCGCTCGGAACGACGTAAGGATTCGAATGGCGTCAATTGCTGCGAATGTCCAAAGTATTTATGGTGACCCATGGGTAAGCGAGGGTTGTGGAAGGGGTCCGCCGAGGGTTGGCCGCCGTTGAGATGTTCGCCGATTCCGGGTTCTCGCGATAATGCACACCGGTTCGGAAATGGTCCGGTTTGCGCGGGGCCGGACGGCCGGGCCCACGGTCAGGATGTCCACTATGGACACCGCCGCGCGGCCGTCCCGGCTGGGCCCCGTCCGCGCGCTTCGCCGCCGCTCAGGCGTCGGGGTCCGCGATGCCGGTGCGGAAGGCGTAGACCACCGCCTGGACCCGGTCGCGCAGGTCGAGCTTGCTCAGGATGCGCGAGACGTACGTCTTGACGGTCTCGGCGCTGATGACGAGCGTCGCCGCGATCTCCGCGTTGGACTGCCCGGTCGCGATGAGGCGCAGCACCTCCAGCTCCCGGGGCGTCAGGACGCTCTCGGCGGCCGTCTCGGGGTCGGCCGGGCGGACGCGGGTGCCGAAGCGGCCGATCAGGCGGCGGGTGACCTCCGGTGCCAGCAGCGCGTCGCCGTTCGCGACCGTGCGCACGGCCGCGATGAGCTGCGGCGGGGTGGCGTCCTTGAGCAGGAAGCCGCTCGCGCCCGCGCGCAGGGCCTGGTACACGTACTCGTCGAGGTTGAACGTCGTCACCACGAGCGTCTTGATCGGCTCGGCGACGCCGGGGCCGGCCAGCTGCCGGGTCGCCTCGATGCCGTCCAGCACCGGCATGCGGATGTCCATCACCACCACGTCCGGGCGCAGGCGCCGGGCCAGGTCGACGGCGGCCCGCCCGTCGCTCGCCTCGCCGACGACCGCCAGGTCCGGCTGGGCGTCGAGGATGGTGACGAAGCCGGTGCGCACCAGCGCCTGGTCGTCGCAGACGAGCAGCCGGATCATGCGGGCTCTCCAACCGGGATGCGGGCGGCGACGGTGAAGCCGCCGTCGGGGCTGGGGCCGGCGGACAGCTCGCCGCCGAAGACCTCGACCCGGTCGCGCAGCCCTTGCAGGCCGCGGCCGGATCCGCCGACCGCGCTGCCGGCGGGGCGCGCCGAGGTGTCCGCCGGTGCGTTGGTGACGTCGATGTGCAGGCCGTCCGCACGATACGCCAGGCGTACGACCGTCGCGCGGCCGGCCGCGTACTTCAGCGCGTTGGTCAGCGCCTCCTGCACGACCCGGTAGGCGGCCAGCTCGCGGCCGGAGCCGAGGTCGCGCCGGCCGCCCTCCTCGACCAGCTCCACCGGCTGCCCCGCGGCCCTCGTGCGGGCCAGCAGGTCGCCGAGGGCGTCGAGCGAGGGCGTGTCGCCGCGCGGGGCCACCCGGTCCGGGTCGAGGACGCCGAGCAGCTCCCGCAGCTCGCCGAGGGCCCGCCGCCCGGTGCCGCTGATCGCCGTCAGGCTCGCCGCCAGCCTGTCCGGCGCCGTGGCGAGGTACGGCGCCGCGTCCGCCTGTACGACCATCGCCGTCACGTGATGGGTGATGACGTCGTGCAGCTCCCGCGCGATCCGCGAACGCTCCTCGGCCCGGGCCGCCGCGGCCGCCGCCCGCCGCCGCTCGGCCTCGGCCAGCCGCCCGCGCCGCACCCACGCCCCGGCGAGCCAGCACGAGGAGATGAGGCAGAAGAAGATGACGTAGTCCTGGGGCCGGGTCGGCGATCCGGCCGCGTGCAGGGCAACCGCGAGGCCGATGTAGGCCACGACCGCCGCCGTGGCGACCGGGCGGCGGAAGCGGTCCTGGTGGGCGGCGACGCTGTACAGGGCGAGCAGCAGCCCGGCACCGGCGAACGTCGGGTAGCCGCGCAGCTCCTGCACCGCGAACCCCGCCGCCACGATCGCCAGGCCCGCGGCCGGCCACCGGCGCCGCCCGGCCAGCGTCAGCGACTGCGCGAGGGCCGCGGCGACGGCGAGGGCGTCGATCGGGCGGTGGGGCAGCTCGCCGAGGCGGGTGCCGTTGGCGGCCAGCGGCGGCAGGAAGGCGAGCAGGGCCAGCGCGACCCCGGCCGTCCCGTCGCGCAACAGCACGCTGCACGATCGCCACCACCGCGACACGCCCGCAGCGTAGCCGCCGGGCCGGGAGCGCCTCACCGGCGACCGGCCCGCACGATCCGGCCGCGCCGGTGGGCGTGGCGCAGCAGGACCGCCGCCGTCACCCCGCCGACCAGGATCGCGAAGACGCTGCCCTCCGGCCCGAACCCACCGCCGCTGATCGCCGCCGGGCCCTCGGTGACACTGCGCAGCAGCCCGTGCGGGGCCGTGCCGGTGCCGGACACGATCGTGCCGAACAGCCCCGACTCGGCGAAGTTCCAGCCCAGGTGCAGGCCGATCGGCACCCACAGCGAGCGGGTGGCCGTGTACGCGGCGCCGAGCATCACGCCGGCCTCGGCCGCGATCGCGATCGCGCCCCAGAGCGTGGCGCCGGGGTTGAGCAGGTGCAGGGCGCCGAAGAGCACGCCGGAGACGACGAGCGCGACCAGCGTGCCCGCCCACTGCTCGACCAGCCGGAACAGCACGCCGCGGAACAGCAGCTCCTCGGCGACCGCGGCCCCGGTCATCGTGCCGAGCGAGGCGAGCATGCCCCAGACCGAGCCCCAGCCGGTGATCCGGTACCCGCCGCACACGGCGATGAGCGCGATGGTGACCGCGAACAGGCCCACGCCCGCCGCTGCCCCGCGCAGCACCCCCGGCAGCAGGGTGGCGCCGGCCGCCTCGTCGACCGGGCGCTTCTCCAGGCGCCGGACCATCATGCGGTACACCATGAGCCCGGCCGACGCCGTCAGCGCCCCGAAGACGAGCGCCGTGACCGCGTTGCCGGCCGCGGCCGAGTTGACGGCCGCGGACACCACGAGCACCACGCCGAACGTCACGAGCATGAGCAGCAGCCGCAGCCCGATCCGCCGCCGCGGCACGGCCTGAGTCTCCACCATCGCCATCTCCTCCCATCGATGCGCGGTCGTCCTCGCCGCGCCACGCATCGACGCTATGGCCGCGACCCATCGCCGGGCGTCACCGTCCAGTGGGCAGTGCGGAGTAGCTCGCCCGGGGGACACCGAGCAGTTGGAGCAGGTCGGCGGCGGTGATGTCGGCCAGCCGCCGCGCGTGGCGATGGGCCCGCGGCGAGAATCCGTGCCGCGACACGTGGACCACCCGGCAGCCGGCCGCCAGGGCGCTGGCCACGCCGCGGGCCGAGTCCTCCACGGCGATGCAGGCCGACGCGGGCAGGTCCAGCAACTGCATCGCGCGACGGTACGGCGCCGGGGCCGGCTTCGGGGCCAGCCCCTCGTCGTCGCCGCAGACGACCACGTCGAAGCAGTCCGGCCCCGCGTCGGCCAGGACGTAGCTGACCAGCGTGCGATACGTTGAGGTGACCAGCCCGATCGCGAGCCCTTCGCGGCGCACGGCGGCGAGCAGCTCACGCGCGCCGGGCAGCCAGTTCACCCCTTCGGCGTACTCTTGCCGCACCTGGTTCTCGACCCACGCCACGTCGCCGGTAACGTCAAGATCCACCCAGCCGAACCGGTCGTGCAGGTAGCGCATCGCCAGCGTCGAGTCGAGACCGCTGAGATTGTGCAGAATCTCGTCGGTCATCTCGGCGTGGCGGGAGCGCAGCAGCCGGCTGTTCGCGGCGGCCCAGACCGGTTCGCTGTCGATCAACGTCCCGTCGAGATCGAACAGCACCGCGCCCCGGTACGGGCCCTCGTCCATGAGCACCGAGGAATGGTAGCGACGCCCCCGCCGGTCGCGATTCACCCTATGGCCTTACCTCCCCGCGTCTGTAGCGTCACGATCAGCGACAAGCCCGACCGGTCCGCGCCGCGACGAGAAACCCCGACAATAGGCCCGTTTCGAGCGATACGGACACGTCGTCGTTGGGGTGCCACCGGTTCCGTGGTGCACGCGTTTGCCAGCCTGCCGGTGCGCCCGAGTCGCCGCAGTGCAAGCTGCTCGGCCGCGGTCTGGGCACACATCCGTCGGTGACGCCGGGTGGCCGACGCGCGCGACGCGGAGTCTCAGCTCCGCGTGGTGACGACACCACGGTCACACCGGCGGCGACCGTTCCCCCGTTCCCGACCGATCATGGCCACGCGATGCGGTGAACACAGGGAGCGACAGACCCGGCGCCGGCCGCAGCGATGTTGTCGAGCCGCGCGCCCGGCGGCTGCCTGCAGGCTGTCTGGTGGTCGAAGGCGACGACCGGCGAGATCGGGGGCGTGGCTGGCGAGATGTACGCGGCCCGCGAGCAGGACATGGCCGCCTGGCCGGAGAGGGCGACCTGGCCGTCGAGGGCGACCTGGCCGTCGAGGGCGACCTGGCCGGAGAGGGACTCGGTGGTGGCAAGGGATGCGCGAGTGTGGCGGCGGGCCGGCGGGTAGCGGGCGCCGGAGAGGTGGGCGGTGGCGCGGCGTCGCCGGAACGGCTCGACCGTTGCTGCTGCACGGCGTCGCCGTGGCGAGGGCCTGGCCGTTGCTGCGGCGGTGGTGACGCTACGGATCGACAGCACGACTGGACGGGCCTGGAGCGCGGTGATTGGACCGGCTGGGTGCGCGATGACGCCGGTGCGGGCCGGGAACACGGCGACGGCGAGGGCCTTGGCGATGGTGCACGGGACATCGGCGACGCTGGCCTCGGCGACTGCGTACGTGATGTCGGCGGCAGGGGCTGTGACGGTGGGGCGGCAAGGCCGCGAGGGCGAGGCGGTCCGGACGGGGCGGGCGCCGACGGATCGGAGCGGGATTCGGCTGGCTGGCCGGACCGCGGGAGCCGGGCTGACTCGCTGGACCTCGGGGGTTGGGCTGGCTGGTCGGGCGGCGGGGGTTGGGCTGGCTGGCCGGGCGGCGGGAGTGCGGCTGGGTGGCTGGATCGTGGGGGTTGGGCTGGCTGGCCGGGCGGCGGGAGTTGGGCTGGCTGGCCGGGCGGCGGGAGTCGGTCTGGGTTGGCGGACAGCCTGGGGTGGGTTGAGGCGACGGACGGTCTGGGTTGGGTTGGGTGGCCAGAGAGCGGCGGCGGGCGGCTCGGGCGTCCTGTTCGGCCCAGTGGGCGGTGATCTCGGCGGTGCGGGCCTCGGCGTCCAGGCGGGCCAGGCGCTCGGCGTGGCGCGCCTCCAAGCCGCGGCGGCGGGCCTCGGCGAACTCGGCGCGGACCGCACGGCGTTGGGCCACCCGGCGGCGGTTCTCGGCCAGCATCGCGTCAAAGCGGCTACGCCACTGCGAATCGGCGGTCCCGGCCAGCACCTCGCTCATGGACTCAACCTAGAACAGGGGTACGACAAAAACCCGTGAGCAGCGCAAACGCGGCGGCCGACGGCCCGGCCGGCGTCAAGGGGTGCCGCGCGTTCTTGACCTACCGGCGGTCTGTCATTTCAGTATTTATCCCCCGACGGGGCATAAGTCCGATTCAGTGGTGGCGCGGGCCACCTTGCGCCGCGGCTATACGTGCGTATAGTCAGCTGTCGGAGCGAGTAGTCGGCCATACGGCCGGATAGGGGGTGGGGGCATGAGGCATCCAGCGGGCGAGACGGCTTTCGAGGACCTCACGGCCCGGGCCCGGATTCGTGACGCCGCGATTCGGCTGTTCGCCGAGCGGGGCGCCGAGTCCACGACGGTGCGGGACATCGCTCAGGCGGCCGGGGTGTCGCCGGGGCTGCTGCGGCACCACTTCGGGTCCAAGGACGAGCTGCGCGAGGCGTGCGACGCGTACGTGCTCGAGCGCATCATGAAGATCAAGGAGAAGCTGGTCTACGAGGGCGGGGTCGCCACCCCGGGCTACCTGCCCTCGGTCCATCCGACCATCGTGCTGTACTACAAGTATCTCACCCGGGCACTGCTCGGCGGCTCGTCCAGCGCGGCGGCCATGTTCGACGACATCGTGGTGCTGACCGAGGAGTGGATCAGCAAGAACGCGCCGGACGTCACCGACGACTACCGGGGCTATGCGGCGCTGATGGTCGGCATGCACACCGGCATGCTCGCGATGTTCGAGCACATGAACCGCGCCCTCGGCGTCGACATCTTCACCGCCCCGGGGCACACCCGCCTGGTCGGTGTGATGGTCGACTTCTACTCGCACCCGCTTATCGACGCCGAATTCCTTGCCCAGGCCCACCAGGCGGTGGACGCCCTGCGGGCCGTGAATCCGCCCACCGCGGACGAAGGAGCATGAGGACCATGACCGAGGCGATCCACACAGGCGCACTGGTCAAGACGTACGGGCATACCCGCGCGCTCGACGGGCTCGATCTCGTCGTGCAGACCGGGGAGGTGCACGGCTTCCTCGGGCCCAACGGCGCCGGGAAGTCCACCACCATCCGGGTCCTGCTCGGGCTGCTGCGCGCCGACTCGGGCACCGCCCGGCTGCTCGGCGGCGATCCGTGGCGCGACGCCGCGGCGCTGCACAAGCGGCTGGCGTACGTGCCCGGTGACGTCACGCTCTGGCCGAACCTCTCCGGCGGGGAGGTCATCGACCTGCTTGGCCGTCTGCGCGGCGGGATCGACAAGAGTCGCCGCGCCGAGCTGCTGGAGCGCTTCGACCTCGACCCGACCAAGAAGGGCCGCACCTACTCGAAGGGTAACCGGCAGAAGGTCGCGCTCGTCGCCGCGCTCGCCTCCGACGTCGAGCTGATCGTGCTCGACGAGCCTACCTCCGGCCTCGACCCGCTCATGGAGGAGGTCTTCCGCCAGGTGGTCCGCGAGGAGCAGCAGCGCGACGGGCGCACGGTCCTGCTCTCCAGCCACATCCTCGCCGAGGTCGAGGCGCTCTGCGACCGGGTCACCATCATCCGCGACGGCCGCACGGTGGAGACCGGCACGCTCAACGAGCTGCGCCACCTGACCCGCACGTCGATCCAGGCCGACCTCGCCGGTCCGCTGAACGGGCTCGGCGCGCTGCCCGGCGTACACGATCTGCAGACCCACAACGGCACCGTGCGCTTCAACGTCGACAACGCCGAACTGGACGCGGTGCTGCGCCAGCTCACCGCCGTCGGCGTGCGCAGCCTCACCAGCCAGCCGCCCACGCTGGAGGAGCTCTTCCTGCGCCACTACGACCGTAGCCGCGCCGCCGAGGCCAAGCCGCGCACGGGGGCGGCCCGATGAACTCACTCACCGGCACGCGTGCCCTGACCCGGCTCGCCCTGCGCCTCGACCGCGTCCGCCTCACCGTGTGGGTGCTCGGCCTCGCGGTCATGCCGATGGCGACCGCTGCCAACTACTTCAAGTTGTACCCGACCGACGCCGACCTGCGTGCGGTGAGCGGCGTGCTCGCCAACCCGTCCCTGGTGGCGCTCAGCGGCCCGCTGTACAGCGTGACGATCGGCGGCCTGAGCGTGTGGAAGGTCGGCGTCAGCGAGTTCATCCTCGTCGGCCTCATGAGCATGCTGACGGTCGTGCGGCACACCCGCACCGAGGAGGAGACCGGGCGCCTGGAGCTGCTGCGCGCCACGGTCATCGGCCGGCACGCGCCGCTGACCGCCGCGCTGCTGGTGACCTCGCTGGCCAACCTGGCGATCGCGGTCCTGGCCGCGCTCGGGCTGATGGCCACCGGTCTGGCACCGGCCGGCTCGGTCGCGTTCGGCCTCGCCATCGGCCTGTTCGGCCTGCTGTTCGCCGCCGTCGCGGCCGTTGCCGCCCAGCTCACCCAGAGCGCCCGGGCCGCCAATGGCATCGCCGGCGCCGTGCTCGGCGGCAGCTATCTCCTGCGTGCCCTCGGCGACACCGGGCCCACGTGGCTGAGTTGGCTGTCGCCGACCGGCTGGGCCTTGCACGTGCGACCGTTCGCGGGGGAGCGCTGGTGGGTCGCCGGTCTGCTCGTGGTCTTCGCGGCCGTGTTCGCGGTGGCCGGATACGCGCTGGCGGGCCGCCGCGACGTCGGCGCCGGCCTGCTGCCGGAGCGCCCCGGACCGGCCGCGGCGGCGCCCGCCCTGCGCAGCCCGCTCGCGCTGGCCTGGCGCCTGCACCGCGGCCTGCTGGTGGGCTGGGCGGTCGCGATGCTGCTCACCGGCGCGGTGATGGGCGGCGCGGCCGTCGGCATCGGCAACCTCGACTCGCCGAACCAGCAGCTCACCGACATCCTGGCCCGGATGGGCGGCACCGCCGGGCTCGCCGACGCGTTCCTCGGCGCCATCTACGGCATCATCGGGATGGTCGCCGCGGTGTACACGATCCAGGCGACGCTGCGGCTGCGCCAGGAGGAGAGCACCGGCCACGTCGAGTCGATCCTCGCCACCCGCGTCGGGCGCCTGCGCTGGGCCGCGAGTCACCTCGCCATCGCCCTGCTGGGCACCGCCCTGCTGCTGGCCGTGGCCGGCGTCGCGGGCGGGCTGTCGTACGGCGCCC
Organism: Dactylosporangium sp. CA-233914; assembly: GCF_050942935.1. Classification (NCBI taxonomy): domain Bacteria; kingdom Bacillati; phylum Actinomycetota; class Actinomycetes; order Micromonosporales; family Micromonosporaceae; genus Dactylosporangium; species Dactylosporangium sp. CA-233914. The sequence goes on from NZ_CP192030.1 coordinate 5,314,524, forward strand.
AGGTCCACGACGTCGGCGGCCAGACCGGCCGGCTGCTCGCCGCCGCGATGGTTCAGCTCCCCGCCGCGTGGGTGCTGGCCGGCCTCGGCATGGCGCTGGTCGGCCTGGCCCCGCGGCTGAGCACCCTGACGTGGGCCGCACTGATCGGGTCGGTCCTGCTCGTCGAGCTGGGCGCGCTGTTCGGCCTCAACCAGCGGGTGCTCGACGTCACCCCGTTCGCGCACGTGCCGAAGCTGCCCGGCTCCGCGTTCACCGTGGCCCCGGTGCTGTGGCTGACGCTCGTCGCCGTGGCGCTGGGCGCCGCGGGCCTGGCCGGCCTGCGCCGCCGGGACATGCCGGTGTCCTGAGTGGATGATCGGGGCGGCCGGGTCGATCGACCCGGCCGCCCCGATCACCGCTGTGCAGTGGAGGCGTCAGCGGATCACGCGGCAGACCAAAGCGTCGGCGCTGCCGCGGAAGGCGCTCATCACCACGTCCGGGGTGAGGTACTTGCACGCCAGGTACGGGTCGCCGGAGCCGACGTACTGCATCGGGGTCACCGACGCGTTGTAGCAGCGCAGGCCGGAGGCCTCGTAGAAGCCGATCCACGCGGCGGAGTACTTCGAGTGGCAGTAGTCGCCGATGGACAGCGGGCCGAAGGGCACGTCCACGGTGGCGGCGTGTGCGGGGGCGGCGAAGGCCAGGGTGGCCGCGCCGGCCAGGGTCGCACCGGCGGCGATGGTGAGGAGACGTCGGAACACGGGCACCTCCACGGCTTGGGGAGACCCGATTATCGAAGATGGAAACTTTGTTAATCAATAGATGGTCATGACAGCCATGCTGTGCAGGGCGTCCCCGGCGCCGCGCGGCACTGTTACGGCTGGGCCCCTGCTGCAGGACTCGGCCGGCAACGAGTTCTGTCTGACCCGCGCCTGTGGTGTGATGGATGGCGTGAGCGACTGGAATGTGAAGATCATCGAGGAGTTCCGCGCCAACGACGGCAAGGTCGGGGGCCCGTTCGAGGGCGGCACGCTGCTGCTCATCCACCACCACGGCGCCCGGACCGGCACCGAGCGCGTCAACCCGGTGGCCTACCTGCCCGACGGCGACCGCATGGTCATCGTCGCCTCGGCCGGCGGCGCCGACAAGAACCCGGACTGGTACCACAACCTCAAGGCCAACCCCGACACCACCGCCGAGGTCGGCACCGACGAGCTCGACGTCCGCGTCGAGGAGATCCTCGGCGACGACTACACGGCAACCTGGCAGCGCCTGGTCGCCAGGATGCCCGGCTTCGCCGACTATCAGACCAAGACGAGCCGCCGGATCCCGCTGCTGTCCGTGACCCGCCGCTGAAGCCAGGCGGAACCCGATGTCATCGTGCTGCCCGTCGGCGCGGGAGCGTCGCTTTTCGTGACCGATTGATTACGATGCGCTCATGAGCGTGGTTGCGGCGCGGGTGCCGTTTCTCGGGGGGATGCGTCTGCGGCGGGCGGTGGCGCCGGCCGGGTTCGAGGGCGCCACGGTGCCCGGGTTGTCGGTCCGGTTCTACCACCGGGCGGAGCGGGGCCGGACGGCGTCGCTCGGATCGTACCGATACGCCGGGTGGGAGGTCCTGCGCGCCTGGGGCTGGGCCGACCAGCCGCACTGCGCGTTCTCCGCCGTGCGCGGCCGTGACGGCCGGTGGGGGCCTGTGACCACCGGCTGTCCGGACGTCGAGACGCTCACCGAGGAGGGCGTCGTCGTGGGGGTACGGCTGGGCGCGCTGCTGTGCCGCGACGGCCGCGTCCTGACCGCCGCGGCTGAGGCGATTCCCGGGCCGCGCCGATGAACAGCGTGGCCCGGGCGGGCTCAGTGGGATGCGGACGGGGCCAGGTGGCAGTACGCGTCGGTGGTGAAGAACGGCGGCAGGTGCTCCTCCAGCGCGGCGCGCTCCACCACGCCGGCCGCCTCCACGGCGCGGACCCGGTCCGGGCCCTCGCGGCCGTCGAGCAGTTCGGCCAGGGCGCCGGCCAGCAGGGCGCGGACCAGGTCTTCGGTGACGGTGCCGCCGCCGGCCAGCGGGGTGCGGTGGTGCAGCCACTGCCAGACCTGGCAGCGGGCGATCTCCGCGGTGGCCGCGTCCTCCATGAGATTCTGCAGCGCGACGGCGCCGGTGCCGCCGAGCCAGGCGTCGATGTACCGCAGTGCCACCACGATGTTGGCCCGCAGCCCCGCGGCGGTGACCTGGCCGGGGGTCTTGTCGACGGCGAGCAGGTCCGTGGCGGTCACGTCGACGTCGTCGCGGAGCCGGTCGAGCTGGTTCGGGCGCACGCCCAGCACGGTGTCGAACACCTCGCGGCACGTGTCGACCAGGCCCGGGTGCGCGACCCACGAGCCGTCGAACCCGTCGCCGGCCTCGCGCTCCTTGTCGGCGCGGACCTTCGCGATCGCGGCCTCGTTGACGTCGGGTGAGCGGCTGGGGATGAACGCGGCCATCCCGCCGATCGCGTGGGCGCCGCGCTGGTGGCAGGTGCGCACCAGCAGTTCGGTGTACGCCCGCATGAACGGCACCGTCATCGTCACCTCGGAGCGGTCGGGCAGGACGAAGTCCGACCACTGGCCGAAGTTCTTGATGATGCTGAAGATGTAGTCCCACCGGCCCGCGTTCAGGCCTGCCGAGTGTTCGCGCAGCTCGTAGAGGATCTCCTCCATCTCGAAGGCGGCGGTGATCGTCTCGATGAGCGTCGTGGCGCGGATGGTGCCCTGGGGCAGCCCGAGGTACTGCTGCGCGAAGACGAACACGTCGTTCCACAGCCGCGCCTCGCGGTGGTCCTCCAGCTTCGGCAGGTAGAAGTAGGGGCCGGAGCCGGCGTCGAGCTGGCGGCGGGCGCAGTGGTAGAGGTACAGGCCGAAGTCGACCAGGCTCGCCGAGATCGGGCGGCCGTCGACGACGATCCACTTCTCGACCAGGTGCCAGCCCCGCGGGCGCACCACGATGGTGGCGATCTCCGGGCCCAGGGTGTACCGCTTGCCGCGCTCGTCGGTGAAGTCGAGGCGCCGGTCGAGCGCGTCGATGAGATTGAGCTGCCCGCCGATGACGTTGTCCCACGTCGGGGCGGTCGCGTCCTCGAAGTCGGCGAGCCAGACCTTCGCGCCGGAGTTGAGCGCGTTGACGGTCATCTTGCGCTCGGGCGGGCCGGTGATCTCGACCCGGCGGTCGGCCAGGCCGGGCGCGGGCGGCGCCACCCGCCACGCCGGGTCCTGGCGCACCCGGGCGGTCTCGGGCAGGAAGTCGGGCATCTGGCCGGTCGCGAAGCGCGCGCGGCGGGCGCGGCGGGTGTCCAGCAGTGCCACGCGGCGGGCCGCGAAACGGTCGTCGAGCGCGACCAGGAACTGCAGTGCCCCGGGCGTGAGGACCTCGTCATAGCGCTCGGCGATGGGGCCGATGACTTTGTACCTCATGCGAACTGCTCCACTTCTGTCGAGCCGCGCAGCGCGGTGGTCTCGCCGGCCGGGTTCAGCACCGTGCTGATCCGGTCGAAGTAGCCCGTGCCGACCTCGCGCTGGTGCTTGACGGCGGTGTAGCCCTCGGCCTCGGCGGCGAACTCGCGCTCCTGCAGCGACACGTAGGCCGGCATGCCCTCGGCCGCATAACCACGGGCCAGGTCGAACATCGAGTAGTTCAGCGCGTGGAAGCCGGCCAGGGTGATGAACTGGAAGCGGTACCCCATGTGCCCGAGCTCGCGCTGGAACTTGGCGATCGTCGCCTCGTCGAGGTGCTTGCGCCAGTTGAACGACGGCGAGCAGTTGTAGGCGAGCATCTGGTCGGGGTACACCTCGCGGATCGCGGTGGCGAAGCGCCGCGCGACCTCCAGGTCCGGCGTGCTGGTCTCCATCCACAGCAGGTCGGAGTAGGGCGCGTAGGCCAGGCCCCGCGCGATGCAGGCCTCGACGCCGCTGCGGAACCGGTAGAAGCCCTCGGCTGTGCGCTCGCCGGTCACGAACGGCCGGTCACGCTCGTCGACGTCGGTGGTGAGCAGCGTCGCGGCCTGCGCGTCGGTCCGCGCGACGACGATCGACGGCACCCCGGCCACGTCGGCGGCGAGCCGGGCCGCCTGCAGCGTGCGGATGTGCTGCGCGGTCGGGATGAGCACCTTGCCGCCCAGGTGGCCGCACTTCTTCTCGGAGGCGAGCTGGTCCTCCCAGTGCACCCCGGCCGCGCCGGCGGCGATCATCGCGCTCATCAGCTCGTAGGCGTTGAGCACACCGCCGAAGCCGGCCTCGGCGTCGGCGACGATCGGGGCCATGAAGTCGGTGCCCTCGACCTGCCCGGCGCGCAGCAGCGCGTTGTTGATGCGGCGCACGACGGCGGGCACCGAGTTGGCCGGGTAGAGGCTCTGGTCCGGGTACGTCTGGCCGGCCAGGTTGGCGTCGGCGGCGACCTGCCAGCCGGACAGGTAGATCGCCTTGAGCCCGGCGCGCACCTGCTGGACAGCCTGGTTGCCGGTGAGTGCGCCGAGGGCGTGGATGTAGTCTTCGTCATGCAGCAGCTGCCACAGCCGCTCGGCGCCGAGGCGGGCGAGCGTGTGCTCCTCCCGCACCGGCCCCCGCAGCTGCACGACATCCTGCGGGGTGTAGTCGCGCCGCACGCCTTTCCAGCGCGGGTCGCTGTCCCATTCCTGCCGCATTTGTTCGACTGCGTCCATCGCTTCCGCTCCCTTGATCGCTCCTACTTCCCGACGGTGACACGGGGGATCAGGGCCGGTCGAGGTACGGAAGGAGCCAAGTCCTGCCAAGTTTCCGGGCGATTTTGCCAACTTGCGAAATCCACGTTTGACATCGGTGCTATAGGTGGATGATGGCCAGGATCTTCGCCGGTGCCCGGCTGCGGCGGCTCCGCGAGGAGCGCGGGCTGAGCCAGACCGATCTCGCTCGGCACCTGAGCATCTCGCCGAGCTACCTCAACCAGATCGAGCACGACGTGCGGCCGCTGACCGCGCCAGTGCTCATCCGGGCCACCGAGCTGTTCGGCGTCGACCCGGCGGTCTTCGCGCCGCACGACACCCCGCAGCTGGTCGCCGCCCTGCGTGAGGCGCTCGGCGGCGCCGGCGGGGTCGCCGACCTCACCGAGCTCGCCTCCCGCCTGCCGGAGGTGGCCGAGTCGGTGATCGAGCTGCACCGCCGCTACCGGCACGTCGCCGACCAGCTTACGGAGCTCGTCGGCGATCGCGGGCAGCTCGGGCGCAGCCCGCACGACCAGGTGACCGAGTTCTTCTACCGCCGCCAGAACTACGTGCCGCAGCTGGACGAGGCCGCCGAACTGCTCGCCGCCCGCATGCGCCTGCGCCGCGGCGAGGTCCGCCCGGTGCTGCGGGACCGGCTCGCCGAGCGTCACGACGTGCGCATCGAGCACGAGGATTCCTTCGGCGGCGAGCTGCACCGCTTCCGCCCGCACACCCGCACCCTGCACCTGTCCAGGTCGCTGCGCGCCGGCCAGGAGGCGATGCGGATGGCGGCGCAGCTGGCGCTGATGGAGTACGCGGACGTGATCGACGAGATCGTCGAGGAGGAGCGCTTCGACGACGTGCAGACCCAGATTCTCACCCGCGTCGGGCTGGCCAACTACTTCGCCGCGGCGCTGATCCTGCCGTACGAGCAGTTCCTGGCCGCCGCCGAGGCCCGCCGCTACGACATCGACCTGCTCACCGAGCACTTCGCGATGGGCTGGGAGACGGTCTGCCACCGGCTGAGCACCCTGCAGCGCCCGCGCGCCCGCGGCGTGCCGTTCTCCTTCGTCCGCGTCGACCGCGCCGGCAACATGTCCAAGCGCCAGTCGGCGACCGGCTTCCCGTTCTCCCGCACCGGCGGCACCTGTCCACTGTGGAACGTGTACGAGGCCTTCAGCTCCCCGGGCCGCCCGGTGACCCAAATCGCGGCGATGCCGGACGGGCAGCGGTACCTCTGGATCGCCCGCACGATCACCCGCCACAACGGCGGCTACGGCCAGCCGGGCAAGGTCTACGCGATCGGCCTGGGCTGCGAGATCCGCCACGCCCCGCGCCTGGTCTACTCCACCGGCATGGACCTGCACGACGCGGACGCCGCGATGCCGATCGGCCCCGGCTGCAAGACCTGCGAGCGCGCGAACTGCCCGCAGCGGGCCGCCGCCCCGATCAGCCGCCAGCTCGACCTGGACGAGAACCGCAGCACCTTCATCCCCTTCCCGCTCAAGGACGGCTCATGAGCCGGCGGATGGGCGCCTGAACCTTTCACGGTGTGCATGCCCCGTGACCCGGAGTGCGCCCCGACTGTTCCGGAAATTCTTTGAAAGTTCCGGCCGCCCGCGTACGTTGATGGCCGTCAATCGATGGCGCGAGGGGGCGATATGAGACCTTTGATCGCACTGGCGGCGGTGTGCGTCGCGGCGGCCCTGACAGTCGGCGCGGCGGAGTCCGCCGGGGCCGCGGACGATCCACAGTGGACGATGGGCGGGCAGGACATCGGGAACAGCCGGAGCAATCCGGCGGAGACGATCCTCGGGCCGGGGACGGTCGGGCGGCTGGGGCTCGCCTGGTCGTACACCACCCGCGGCGACGTGTCGGCGACGCCCGCGGTGGCCGGGGGAGCCGTCTACTTTCCGGATTGGGGCGGGTACTTTCACAAGGTCGACGCGGCCAGCGGGGCGGTGATCTGGTCCCGGGCCGTCTCGTCGTACGTCGGCGGCAGCGGCACCGTCGTGTCGCGCACCAGCCCCGTGGTCGCCGGCGACACCGTCTACATCGGCACGCAGGCCGGCGCGCGGGTGCTCGCGATCGACACCGCCACCGGCAACCTGCGCTGGAACGTGGCGGCCGACCCGCACCCGCGGGCCGTGCTCACCGGCGGTGCCGTCTACTACGACGGCGTGCTCTACCAGGGCGTCTCCTCCGACGAGTTCTCCCTGGCGAGCAACACCGCCTACGACTGCTGCACGTTCCGGGGCAGCCTGGTCGCGCTCGACGCGGCGACGGGCGCGCAGCGCTGGAAGTCCTACACGCTGCCGGACCAGGGGCCGGGCGGCGACATCTACAGCGGGGCCTCGGTGTGGGGCACGACGCCGAGCATCGATCCGGCCACCAACAGCGTCTTCATCGGTACCGGGCAGAACTACTCGATCCCGCGCAGCGCGACGGACTGCCAGAACGCCGGCGGTACTCCGCAGCAGTGCATGCCGGCGTGGAACGCCAAGGACTCGATCGTGGCGATGGACCTCACGACCGGCGCGATCAAGTGGAGCACCGGCCCGGCGCCCAGTCTGGCTCGATGAGGCTTCGCGCTGATCGACCCAGACCAGGCGTTCGACGAGTGGAACTTCGCCTGCCTGCCGGGCAACCCGCCCAACAACTGCCCGAACCCGGGTCCGGACCACGACACCGGCGACGGCACCCACCTGTTCACGCTCACCAACCCCGACGGCACGACCCGCCGCGCGGTCGGCGCGGGGCAGAAGAGCGGCGAGTTCTGGATGCTCGACGCGGCCACGGGGTTGCTAACTGATCGGCATGTTGTCAGCGTTCGTCAGCGACGCTCGGTTAGTATCGATGTGTGAAGTGGTCCGGGTGGGCGCGTCGTAACGGCGTGGACCATGGGACCGCCCGGTTGTGGGTGAAGAGCGGGCGGATGCCTGTTCTGGTGGTCAGGACCGGCACAGGCCGGTGTCTGGTCTTGGAAGCCGCGGGCAGTGCGATTGGGCGTACGGTCGCATTCTGTCGGGTGTCGTCAGCCGGTCGGCGCGACGGCCTGGGCCGGCGGGCTGGCCGGGTTGTCACCGCCGCGACGGCGGTCGGCCCGGGGCAGGGCCGGGGCAAGGCTGCGCCGGTGTTGAGCGCGGCTGAGGTGGCCGGGTGAGCCGGGTCAAGCAGGGTTTCCGGGTCGAGTTGGCGCCCACGCCCGGGCAGGTCGAGGCGATGGGCCGCCACGCCGGGCTGTCGCGGTTCGTCGAGAACTACGCCCTGGACAAGATCCGGGCCGCGTTCGCGCAGCGAGCCGCCGAGCGCACTTACGGTGTCCCGGACGAGCGGTTGACCCGGGCGCCGTGGACGGCGATCGATCTGGAAAAGCTGTGGCGCGCCGAGCATCCGGCGGTCGCGCCGTGGTTCGCCGGGTCCGGTCTGTCCTCGCGCGTCCCGAAGGAGGCATGCCGGGTGCGGGCGGCCGGCTTGCGCAACTGGTGGGCGTCGAAGACCGGGAAGCGTCGGGGCCGCAAGGTCGGCTTTCCGAAGCTGCGCAAACGCAAGCATGGTTCCCGGTTCCGGTACGACGCCGACCGGGTCCGGCCCGCCACTGACGCCACGGTCAGCCTGCCGGGTATCCCGGGTAAGGTCGCCACCCGCGAAGATCTGTCGTGGCTGACTGTCCGGCTCGGTGACGGCCGCGCCCGGATCATCGGTGCCACCGTCCGGGAGCGGGCCGGGCGCTGGTGGGTGACGTTCCAGCTCGACATCGACCGGTCCGGCATCAACACGGCCCGTCAGGTCGCCCAGGACGCGCCGGCGTGCGGGATCGACCTCGGGTTGCGCACGTTCGCGGTGATCGCCGACGACACCGGCACCGTCGAACAGGTGCAAGCACCGCGCGCGCTCAAGGCCGCGCAGCGCAAGCTTCGTCGGGCGAACAAGGCCCTGGCCCGCGCACAGAACGGCAGCAACAACCGAGACAAGGCCCGGCGGAAGGTCGCCGCGCTGCACCTGCAGGTTGCGCACCGGCGCAGCGATTTCTTGCATCAGCTCACCACGAGGCTCGCGAGAACCAAACGCGCCATCGCGGTCGAGTCGCTCAACGTGGCCGGGATGGTCCGCAACCGGCGCTTGGCCCGCGCTGTGTCCGACGCCGGGTTCGGCGAGTTCATCCGGCAACTCGAATACAAGACAGGCTGGTACGGGGCGAAACTGTGGGCCGCCGACCGCTGGTATCCCAGCTCGAAAACCTGCTCAGCGTGCGGTGTCGTCAACGCCGGGCTCACCCTCGCGGACCGGTCGTGGACATGCCAGTGCGGCACCACCCACGACCGGGACCACAACGCGGCCCGCAATCTCCTCGCCGCGATGCACCCAACGTGATCATCAATCGTCGGCCCGCAGTTCCGGGAAGACCCAAAACGCCTCGGCGGAGGACACGTAAGACCACCAGCGAAAGCCGGCGGCAGCGCCCGATGAAGCAGGCAGAGAATCCCTGAGATTCTCAGAACGGCAGATCATCTGGAGCGCGGCGGTCGGGCCCGGCTCGACGCAGGGCGGCATACAGTGGGGCACCGCGACCGACGGCCGGCGCGTGTTCTTCACCGAGAGTGACGCCGACGGGGTGCAGTACACGCTGCCGAACGGCCAGCGGATCGCCTACAGTTCGTTCGGCGCCTTGGACGCGGCGACCGGCCGGGTGCTGTGGCAGGTCCCGGAGCCGCACGGCGGCCGCTCGATCAGCCCGGTCACGTACGCGGGCGGCGTGGTCTACACCGGCTCGATGAACAACTCCATGTACGCGCTGGACGCGAGCAGCGGCCGGACGCTGTGGGAGTACCAGGGCGCGGGCTCGTCCAACGCGGGCCCGGCGATCGTCGGCGGCCGGCTGTACTGGGGCAACGGCTACTCCCGCGGCGGTACCGCGAGCACCAAGTTCTACTCCTTCGCCCTCACCGCCGGCCCCTCGTCGTCGAGCCCGCCGCCGGCCGGCGCCTGTACCGCGACCTACCGCGTCATCAGCCAATGGCCCGGCGGGTTCCAGGGCGAGGTGACCGTGAAGGCGGGCCCGGCACCGGTCAACGGCTGGTCGGTCCGCTGGGCGTTCGCCAGCGGCCAGACGATCACCCAACTGTGGAACGGCACCCCGACGACGAGCGGCGCCAACGTGACGGTGCGCAACGTGACGTACAACGTGACGATCCCGGCGGGTGCCACGACGACGTTCGGCTTCCTCGCCGGCTGGAACGGCACCAACGCCGTCCCGTCGCCGGTCACCTGCTCCAGCCCGTAGCCGGGTCGCGCGGCGGCCTCCGCCGAGGTGTCCGGGGATTCGGGCGAACGGGCAAGAGCAGCTCGACCCCGACACGAGGAGGCCGCCGTGCGCTGGCGTCGTATACGGTGGAGACCATGACTGCCGCCAAGCCCGGCAAGGCCGCGCAGTCGAGCTGGGCCGCCAAGGTGCTCGGCATCGACTACGGGGACCTGCCGAACCTTGGCCGGCCCTGGACGAAAGGCGACGTCCGGGCGCTGCGCGACAGTAAACCCGAGTGGCTGACCGAAGCACGTCGTCGTCACTCCGTCCGGAAGCAGGAGGCGGCCGAGGCCAGAACCGCGGAACTGGTAGCGGCGTTCGAGCGGCTCGGTTACGACGCCCCGGACCTCGGCACACTGGACCAGGCGCTCCTCTACATCGACGGCGCCCGGATCCACCTGATGAGCGAGACGCGCTGTTCCGAGGGCGAAGCCGACCGCGCCGCGTGGCGGCGGTGGCCGAGGTCGATGGCCGCCGAGGAGCACGACGCTGATCGTGGGAACTTCTGGTGAAGATCGTCGTGCAGGTCCGGTTGTTCCCGGACGTCGTCCAGCAGACGGCGTTGCGGGGGACGCTGGACACAGCCGGCTGCGGCCAACACCGGTCTGCCGCGACGGCACGCCGCGATCAGCTTCGCCGTGGTGCGCACGGCGATTGACGGCACGAACGCGAACCGGGTCCGCCCGGCCGTTGTGAACCAATCCTCGGATCCCGGAAAACCGTTGCCCGGCTCAGCCGCGGTGCCGGCCGGCCTTGATCGGCGGGCGGTCCAGGGTCTGCAACGGCACGCTGGCCACGCCGCGCGGCCGCCCGGTGCGCAGCAGGGCGGTGAGGTGGTCGGCGGGGGCGGGCAGGCCGAGCAGGTAGCCCTGCGCGTATGGCACCCGCAGCCGCCGCAGCGAGTCGAGTTGCTCGTCGTCCTCGATGCCCTCGGCGGTGACGTCGACGCCGACGCTGCGGCCGAGGTCGCCGAGCAGCTTCACGACGGCGTGGTCGCCGCGGCTGTCGAGCATGCGGGCGACGAACGAGCGGTCGATCTTGATGCCGGTGACCGGCAGGGCTGAGAGGTGGCGCAGGGTCGCCGAGCCCGCGCCCATGTCGTCCAGCACGATGCCGACGCCCTGGGCGCGCAGCTCGTGCAGCTGGCGCACGACGCCCTCCAGCTGGGCGAGGTCGGCGGACTCGGGCAGCTCGACGCGGATGCGCTCGGGGCCGAGCCCGGCGTGGCGCACCGTGGCGAGCAGCTGATCGGTCAGGCCGGGGGTGCTCAGCGTCTCGACGGTGAGGTTGACGTTGACGCACCGCGGCGCGCGCTCGCCCAGCACGGCGTCCCAGCCGGCGAGGTCGGCGCAGGCCCGCTCGAGGACCCAGCGGTCGACGGCCGGCATCTGCTTGGCCCGGGCCGCGTCGGGCAGGAAGCGGTCGGGGGTCAGCAGGCCGTGCTGCGGATGCTGCCACCGGATGAGCGCCTCGACGGCCCAGACCCGCCCGTCGTCGACGCCGACGATCGGCTGGTAGAACAGGCGCAGATCGCCGGCCGACATGGCGGCGAGGACGCTGTCGCCGACGCCGGGCCGGGGCGCGGCGTGCGCGGGCACGTCGACGGTGACGCGGACCTTGTCGCCGCCGGCCTGCTTCGCGCGGTACATCGCCGCGTCGGCTTCGCGCAGCAGCGTCTCCGGATCGGCCCCGGCCGCGCCGATCGCGACGCCGATGCTCGCCCCGCTGTGCGCGGCCGCCGGCAGCTGCGGGTCGGGCGTCGCGATCGCCAGCCGGAACCGCTCGCCGAGCGCGGCCGCGGACAGCTCCGGCGTGCGGCCCCCGGCGATGCGGGTCAGCACCGCGAACTCGTCGCCGCCGAGCCGGGCGACGAGATCGCCGTCGTCGGCCGCCGTGGTGAGCCGCTGCGCGGCGGAGACGATGAGCCGGTCGCCGACGGCGTGCCCGAGAGAGTCGTTGACCTGCTTCATCCGGTCGAGGTCGATGAAGACCACGGCGACACCGGGCTGCCCGGCGTCGCGGCAGGCGGCGGCGAGCCGGTTGAGGAAGCGCGCCCGGTTGGCCAGCCCGCTGAGCGGATCGCTCACGGCCTGCATCGTCATGAGGTCGGCGAGCGCCTCGTAGAGCCGAGCGGCCGAGACCCGGGCCAGGCGGCCGTCGGGGCGGCGGATGAGCACGTCGTCGTAGCGGCGGACCCGGTCGCGCCGGCTGACCTGCTCGCACACGTCGACCACGAGCGCGGTCTCGTCGACGATCATCGGCGCGGGGTCCGCGGTGCTCCCCGCCGGGGTCTTCTCCCACAGCGCGCGCCCGTAGCCGAACGGGCCGGACATCAGCTGGGCGAACCGGTCCCGGCTGATGAGGCCGATGCCGCCGTCGAGATACATCACGGCGACGCACGGCAGCGCCGGATCGGCGCGGAAGATGAGGTCGAGTTCGCCGCAGCGCATGGTGGCCTCGACCGCGGCGATCGGCCGGGCAAGCGGCCCCACCGTGTCGGCCGGGCGCCCGGGTGGGACCTGTGCCACGCCGTCAATCATCAACGAGGCAATCCGTTTCACCAAGCCCGAATCCGGCTTCGGCCTGACTCGGAATCCGGCCGGGCCCCGCGGCGTGAACGCCGCGGGGCCCAGGTGTTGCGACAGCGTTTCGGGCGGGCGAATCAGCCGAGGTACTTCTCCCAGGGCCCGGTGATCGCCAGCGTGATACCGGGGGCCTGGATGTTGACGAAGAGCACCTTGCCGTCGGGGGAGAACGTCGGGCCGGTGAACTCCGAGTAGGTCGGCGAGCCGTTGGAGGTGCCGATGCTGAGCATGTTGCGGGCGATCGCGTAGGTCGGGCCGCCCGGCACGGAGCTGAGCACGTGGGAGGCGCGCACGCCGTCCTCGGCCAGCACCAGCGTGCCCCACGGGGTGACGGTCACGTTGTCGGGGCCGTCGAAGGTCAGGTCGGCGTACTTCGGGCTGGCGCCCTCGGTCTCGGCGGCCGGGTTGTGCGGGAAGTACGTCACCAGCGTGATCGTCTCGTCGGCGTAGTTGTAGAACCAGACCATGCCGTCGTGCTTGGTCGCGTCGGCCGGCAGGTCGTTGGCGCCGAAGGCGAAGCTGTTGACGATGTAGCAGCCCTTCGAGGTGCTCCAGACGCCCTCGAACTTCTTGCCGCGGGTGACCTGGCCGTCGGCGAACTGGGTGCGGGTCGTCTTGGTGACGGCGTCGCGGTCGGGGACCTCGATCCAGCTGACCTTGAACGGGCGGCCCAGCTGCGCCGAGGTGAGGTACGCGACGTCGGGCAGGACGCTGCCGTCGTCGAGGCGGATCTGCATCGCCTCGAGCTTGCCGACCGTCTCGTCGAGGCGGTTGGCCAGGCCCGACTGCAGCTTGATGTTCTCGGTGTTGCTCCAGCGGTAGAACAGGCCGTTGGGGCCGCTCGCGTCCTCGGAGATGTACACGTGCTTGCCGTTCGGCTCGACCGCGAGGGCCTCGTGCTCGAAGCGGCCGAACGCCTTGATCGGCTTGGGCAGCTGGTACTTCGAGTCGTTCGGCAGCACCTCGAAGACGTACCCGTGGTTCTTCTGGTACGTCCCCGTGTGCCCGTTCGCCGACCAGGTGGCGCCGGCGTTGATGAACGTCTCCTCGCACGTGAGCCAGGTGCCCCAAGGCGTCACGCCGCCGGCGCAGTTGCGCACGGTTCCGGCGATGCCGACCCACTCCTCGATCGGGCGTCCGCTGCGGTCGGTGAGGATGACCGTGCAGCCGCCCGCGTTCTCCGCGCCCGGGTCGTAGACGGTGCCCTCGATGTGCGGCACGCCGTAGGTCGACATGTGCGGGGTCAGCTCGTGGTTCTGGATGATGGTCAGGTTGTTCTTGGTCGAGCCCACGACACCGGTGCCGTCGTGGTACGCCGGGGTCTTGCCCTGGCCGCCCGACATCTCGGTCTCGCCCTCGCGGGTCACGATCGTGTACGAGAACCCGGCCGGCAGCGCCAGGATCCCCTTGGGGTCATCCTGCAGCGGTGGGAACGGGCGGCCGGTCGCGGCCTTGACGTCGTTGCCGTTGCCGTTGTTGCCGGCCGCGGCGGCCGCCGGCTCGGCGAGGGTCGGCAGCGCGCCGGCGACGGTGAGCCCGACGCCGGCGGCGGCCCCGCCGGTCAGCACCTGACGACGAGAAATGGTCATCCTTGAACGCTCCTCTGGGCGGCTGAGATTCTGTGCATCACTGACTTGAGGAGCCTCCGAGTCCCATTTGAACCGAGGGAGAACGCCTGGTTAAGGGGGAGCGTGCAGCGAGCCATGTCCATTCCTGGATAAGGTAAGCCTAGCCTCAGTGAATGTCGGTTTTACGGGTAACTGATCACGTTGTGCGTCCAGCCGTTCACGCCGTCGGCGGAGACGTCGACGCGGTACGCCTTCGCGCAGGACCGCTGCCACTGCAGGACCACCTGGCACAGCGGCGTCGTCGCGCCGAGGTCGACCCGGATCCACTGTGGATCGGCGCCGTGCGCGCTGGGCCAGCGGCCCGGTCGCCTCGTACGCCAGCCAGGGCATGGACCATGGTGGCGCTGCCTCGACGGCCTTGGCCGGCGAGAGCGAGCCCGACTCGACCGGCGAGGCGGTGGCGGCGCTCGCCGGCGCAGTGAGCGCGACCAGCGCGTAGGCCGGCCCGCGGCGAACACCGCGAGCACGGCCGCGGGAACGCGCCGGCGGAAGGGTGGGTTGGCATGGCATCTCCCAGGAGAGCATGGCGGCATGCCCAGCACCGTCCACTGAGGACGGTGGCGCCCCGGGATCGCGGGCGCCGGGCGGCTTGCCAAAAGTTGCCAATTCGATCACCGGCGGCGGATTCGCCAGAACGCCAACCCGCCCAGCAGGGCCGCCAGGACCAGATACGCCGACAGCTCGATCCACTGGAACGGCCAGTAGCGGCTGCCGGGCTGGTACGTGTACTGGATATGCAGGTTCTGCTTGCCTATGCACGCCATGTCCTGGTCGAATTCGCCGGTCATGCAAGCGCGGGCCTGCGTGCCCGTGTAGGGCGTGCCGTCGGCGTTGAACACCTGGTTGACCGAGTCCATCGACCAGGCGCCCGGCAGCGTGTAGCCGATCACGCGGGCCGCCGACGGGTTCGCGCCGAAGCCGTGCGCGTGCGCCATCACCTCCGGGGTCAGCGCCACCGTGGTCGTCAGCGGCGGCAGGAGGTGGACGCGGACCACCGTCGGCACCACGATCTGCAACACCGCGAAGACCCCGACGACGATCGCCATGCTCGCCACGGTGCGGCGCGCCAGCAGCCCGACGACGACGCCGAGGACGAACGCGAACGCGGCGTACCCGAGCGGGACCACGTTGCGGGCGGCGAAGTTCAGCGCGGCGAAGCGGTTGCCGGCGTAGGAGTCGTAGCGGCTCGCGCTCCACGTGAGCAGCAGGCTGAACAGACCGGTGACCGAGACGGCCACGGCACCCACCACGGCCAGCTTCACCGCGAGCCAGCGCCCGCGGGTCACGCTCTGGTTCCACACCAGCCGGTCGGTCTTCGTCTCCAGCTCGCGGGCGACGAGCGGGGCGCCCCAGAACGCGCCGATCAGGCCCGGCACGGCGATGAGCAGCATGCCCAGCAGGGTGAGCGGCACCTCGTACCGGTCGGTGAACAACCGCCGCGTGGTGGCGCAGTCCGACGGCAGGCAGTTGACGACGTCGGTGGTGTAGTCGTGGCGGATTCCCACCCCGAGGTACACCAGGTAGGCCGCCACCGCCACGAGCCCGGCCGCGGCGACGAGCGCCTGGACCCGCAGCTGCCGCCAGGTCAGCCAGATCACGACGGGACCCCCTGCGCCATCATGTACGCCAGCCCGACGTCCTCGAGGTCCGCCCGCTCGGCGCCGGGGATCGGCTCGCCGCTGCGCACGACGGCCGCGCCGCGCTCCGCGTGCACCACCCGGGCCCCCGCCGGCAGGTCACTTCGCTCGGGCAGCCGATAATGTACGGCGAGCAGCTCGCTCACGTCGCCGGCGAGCTGGACACGGCCGCCCGCCAGCACGATCAGGTGATCGCACACGTGCGCCAGGTCGCCCAGCAGGTGCGAGGACAGCACGACGCTCACCCCGAGCTCGCCGGCGAACTCCAGCACGTCGTTGAGGAACGCCCGCCGCGCGATCGGGTCGAGCGAGGCCACCGGCTCGTCGAGGATGAGCAGCTCGCCGCGCTTGGCCGCCGCGACGGTCAGGGCGAGCTGGGCCCGCTGGCCGCCGGAGAGCTGCCCGGCCTTCTGCGCCGGATCGAGGCCCAGCCGCTCGACCCGCCGCCGGGCCAGGGCCGCGTCCCAGCGGGGGTTGAGCCGCGCGCCGAGGCGCAGGTGGTCGGCGACCGACAGGCCCGCGTACACCGGCGCGTCCTGGGCCACGAACCCGACCCGGGCCAGCTGGGCGGCGCTCGCGGCCGGCGCGGCGCCCAGCACCTCGATGCGCCCGGTCGTCGGCGCGAGCAGCCCGCACGTGAGCGCGAGCAGCGTGGACTTGCCGGCGCCGTTGGGCCCGACGAGGCCGGCGATCCGCCCCGCCGGCACGCTGATGGTGCAGTCGGCGAGGGCGGTTCGGCGGCGGTACCGCTTGCCGAGCCCCGCCGTCTCGATGACCGCTGTCATGGAAGTCATGCCGGCAGTTCTAGCCCGCGGGCGGTCACAGCACGGTCCGCGCCGTTGTGACCGGCGTGTGACCGCCGCGCGGCTACGCTCGGCGGGATGAGGGTGCTCGTGGTGGAGGATCAGCGCCAGCTCGCCGACTCCGTCGCGCGGGTCCTGCGCCGTGAGGGCATGGCGGTCGACGTCGCCTACGACGGCGCGGCCGCGCTGGAACGCACCGACGTGGTGGAGTACGACGTGGTCGTGCTCGACCGCGACCTGCCCGGCGTGCACGGCGACGACGTGTGCCGCGCCCTCGTCGCCCGCGAGGCGCCCACCCGCGTCCTCATGCTGACCGCCTCCGGCACCGTCGCCCAGCGGGTCGAGGGCCTCGGCCTCGGCGCCGACGACTACCTGCCCAAGCCGTTCGCCTATGCGGAGCTCGTCGCGCGCATCCGCGCCGTCGGCCGCCGGACCCGCCCGGCCGCCCCGCCCGTGCTCACCCACGGCGACCTGCGGCTCGACCCGGCCCAGCGGGTCGCCACCCGGGCCGGCGCCCGGCTGCCGCTGAGCCCGAAGGAGTTCGCCGTGCTCGAATACCTGCTCGCCGGCCGTGGCCGGGTCGTCTCGGCCGAGGAACTGCTCGACCGCGTCTGGGACGAGGCCGCCGACCCGTTCACCACGACCGTCAAGGCGACCATCAACCGGCTGCGGGCCAAGCTCGGCGACCCGCCGCTCATCGAGACGGTCGCCCGCGCCGGGTACCGGATCTGAGCCCCGTGCGCCCCGCGAACCGCCTGCGGTGGCGGCTGACGCTGCTGTACTGCGTCGCCACCGTCATCTCCGGCGCCGTCCTGCTGCTGCTCGTCGTCGCCGTGGCCCGCGGCCTCCCGACGGCCGACACGGCCGTGCCCGGCGCCGAGATCCGGTTGGCCCGCCCGGTCCCGCCGCCCCGCGACGGCGGCCTGATCCACCTCGGTCAGGACGCCTCGGATCGGTACACCCGCCAGATGCTCCTCGTCCCCGGCCTCGCGTTGCTCATCATGGTCCCCATCTCCCTGGGCTTCGGCTGGTTCTTCGCCGGCCGCGTGCTCCGCCCGGTCCGCACCATGACCGGCTCCCTGCAGCGCATCTCCGGCCGCAACGTCCACGAGCGCCTGGCGGTCACCGGCCCCCGCGACGAGTTCAAGGACCTGGCCGACACCATCGACGGCCTGCTCGGGCGCCTGGAGACGGCGCTGGACGGCCACAAGCGCTTCGTCGCCAACGCCGCGCATGAGCTGCGCACCCCGCTCACCGTCGAGCACGCCCTGCTCGAGGAGCCGCTCATCGACCCCGCCGCCACAGTGGGGGAGTACCGCGCCAACTTCGAGCAGCTTCTGGCGGTCAACCGTGCCCGCGGACGGCTGCTGGAGTCGCTGCTGACCCTGGCCGGCAGCGAGTCCGCCCGCGAGGGCGGCGAGCCGGTCGACCTGGACGCGCTGGTGCGCCTGGCCCTGGCCGAGCGCGCCGCGGAGCTCACGCGCAACGCCCTGCGCGTCGAGGCGACGATCCGCCCGGCCCGCATCACCGGCGACCCCACCCTGATCGCGCGCCTGATCGCCAACCTGTGCGACAACGCCATCCACTACAACGAGCCCGGCGGCGTCGTCGAGGTCACCGCCCGCGTCAGCGACGGCCACGCCCGCCTGGTCATCGCCAACACTGGCCCCGAGGTCCCGCCCGACCAGGTCGACCGGCTGTTCGAGCCGTTCCAGCGCCTGCGCCGCGTGTCCGACGACGGCCATCACGGCCTGGGCCTGTCGATCGTCCGCGCGATAGCCCAGGCCCACGGCGCCCGCGTGCTGGCCCGAGCCCGCCACGGCGGCGGCCTGACCATCGAGATAGTCTTCCCGTTCCGTGACGGTGAGATCGCGCTGAGCCACATCGGCAAGGTCGATTAGATGGCGTGGTGTAAGGTGCATCAGAGCGGCGCGGCACCGACCGGAATCCGTGCATGACACCCGGGACCGGGATCGTCGTGGATCTCCGGCCGTTTTTGTCGTACCCATGGTGCAGACTGCGTGGCGTGGATTTGACGTTTGCGTTCGCCGCCCTGCTCGGGCGGTCCGACTTCCCGGCCGGCTCCTACGACGCCTACTACGGCGGCGACACCCTCGACGAGTTCCTGCTCCCGGCCCCCTGGCTCACCCCGGCCGCCCTCGCGTCGTCCGCCCCGGTCGGGTTACCAGCCGTCGACGACTGCTACCTCGACGACGACCATCAGGCCCTCGCCTGGGAGTTCGACCTGGCCAATTCGCTGTTCGCGGTCGAGTGGGCCGACGACGTGCTGCCGGCGGCGTTCCTCGCCGACGTGCGGGCGGCCGATGCCGACATGCTCGTGCGCGGCGCCGACCTGGGCGTGCTGCTCGCCCGCCACGGCCTCGACCTGACGGCCGAGCCGGCGAAGCGGCTGAACTATCGCATCTCGGCGCTGCTGCGCCTGGCCACGGACGGCACCCTGCACGACGCCATGCGCATGGCGACCTTCACGCACCGCCTGCCGGCGCTGGCCTCGTTCGGCTCGGAAAGCCCGCGGCGGGTCGAGGAGGGCTGGGAGGCGGCGCTGGCCGCGGTCGAGCCGCCGGATCTGCGTGGCCACCTGCGCCTGCACTGCCTGGAGCCGTTCTGGTCGCGGGACGCGGGCGCCCGCTACCTGGGCGCGGACGAGTGGCCGACCGGCACCTCGGTCCTCGACGGCCGACGCAAGCTGCTGGCGGGTTGGGAGTTCGGCGAGTCTCAGTCGGGGGTGGCCGTGGTCGCCTGAGAGCGCGGTGATACCTCGACGTGATCTTCGTTGAGCGTGTCGGCGAAGATCACGTCTGTGTCGTTGTGTCGGCAACCCGGCATATCCGTCATCGCCGACCGAGTCGCAGTGGGCAGTTGTCGCACCGCTGTTGCCAGTGCGGGATGCGCCCGCATGCGCAGGTCATCCTGCCGCCGCCCGGCCCGATCAACGCGCCGGCGCCCGCCGCATCCGGGCGAACGCCTCGATCCGGTCGAGGTCCCGCGGCCGCAGGCCCCGGCGCGGGTGCGGGCGGATCAGCAGCGCCCGGCCGCCCTCGGTCAGCTTGTCGAAGAGCGGACCCGGCAGCGGCACCGCGGTGTCGTCGGTCCACACCAGCCGTCGCCCGGCCGCGAGCACCCGCCCGGCCGCGGCGAGCTTCGGCAGGTCGGTCCCGCCGGGCGAGGCCAGGTCGTCCCCGCCGAGGGCCCGCCGCAGCGGCGGCAGCCCGAAGAGCCGCTCGAGCTCCTCGGCGTCGCTGCACCAGGTCGAGCACCAGCGCACCTCGACCACCCCGTCGCCGTGCAGCCGCCGGATCCGGTCGATCAGCGGCGGCGCCCAGCGGATCGGCCAATCGACGCCGCCGGCCCGGGCGGTGCCGCGACCCAGTTGCGGCCCCCAGACCGGCCGCCGGGTGTTGACGACGCCGTCGACGTCGAGCAGCCACACCGGGACCCGGCCGCCTACGGCACGGCGGACAGGTCGAGCAGGTGCCAGGTCATGGTCTCGTTGTCGCCGGTCGCCCACCACACCCACGAGCCTGACAGACCCTCGCTCGTGGCGACCGCGAGGCCGATGCGCCGGCCGGCGCGCAGATCGTACATCGTGAGCCGCTCGCTCATCGTCGCCGCCTGCGTGGAGATCGGCGCGGCGAGGAACTCGAAGCGGTCCAGCACGGCGATGTCGAGAAACAGCGAGACCTCACCGTCGGTGTTGATCCGGCCCGTCTGCCCGGTGCCGTCGGCGCGGCGCAGCGTGACCACCGCGCTCTGCTGCGTCGTCACGACGCTGCGGCACCACAGCGCGCCGCAGTACACGTCCTGCCCCGGCGGCTCGGCGAACGTCCGCCGCTGCCCGCTCACCAGGTCGAGCTGGACGACGGGCTGGCCGGCGATCCCGTCGTCGGTCGCCCACGGCCAGCCGGTGAGGTGGTAGGTGCCCTCCAGCGGGCGGACGGTGACGGCGCCGCCGCCGACCGGGATCGAGCGCAGATCGGTGGTCGGCACCGTGGTGCCGCGGGTGGCCGTCCACCACACGCGCCCGTCGGCGATCTCCAGGTCGTGCATGCCGCCCGTGAACGTGGCGTGGCCGGTGTCGGTGGTCAGCGTGACCACCCGCCCGGACGCGTCGGCGCGGTGCAGGGTGCTGCGGGCGAAGCCCTGGTCGTCGGCGACGCTCGACATCCAGTACACGGCGGCGCCGTCGACCCGCACGGCGTCGAACGAGCCCCCGCCCGCGATCGGGATCCGCTCCAGCGGCCGCGGGCTCGCCGGATCGGCCGGGTCGAGCAGGGCCAGGGTCGCCGTGGCCGGGTCGGCGTCGGCGATCTGGACGACGACGCTGTGCGGGTCGAGCACCGCTGCGGGCGTGAACGTCGTGCCGTCGGGCAGCGTGGCCGGCAGGTCGATCGTCGGCGCGTTCAGGACCTCGCCGCCCCCGCCGGGGCCCGGCGCGGTGACGGCGGGCGGTGACGGCAGCAACAGCAGGGCCCCGGCGGCGACGACGGCGGCCGCGGCGGCCACCCGGAGGCGCCGGTCGCTCATGATTCGTAGGGCTGCTTCGGCGCCGGGATCGCGTGCGCGGCGGTGACGGTCACGTAGGGGATCGGCTGGCCGTCGACCGGGTCGGGGTCGGTGCGGTCCGTGTACGTGCCGGTGACCTCCAGCCACGAGTCCGCGGCGGTCCCGGGCGGGACGTCGCCGGCGAGGCCGACCTTGACCGGGCGGGCGTCGGCGGCGCAGCAGGTGATGATCATCCGGGTGAGGTATCGCCGGTCGCCGTCCGCCACGATGAACCCCGACAGCGTGACGTCGCGCCCCCGCAGGCTGCGACCCTGGTCGAAGACGGCCCGGGAGGCGTACTCCAGCAGCGACACCCGCACCGGGTCGCCGGCCGGCAGCGGCGGGAAGTCCGAGCCCGCCGCCGCCTCGAGCGCGCTGCCGCCGCGGGAGGCCGCGTAGGAGCCCAGCGCCGGCGGCGCGACGAGCAGCAGCGCGAACACCGGCGCGACCACGAGCCAGGACGGCTCGAACCGCCCGTGCGCGTGGTCGTGGTGCTCGGCGTGCTCCGCGCTCCTGCGAAGCAGCAACGCGGCGAGGTTGACGAGCGCGACCACGACGAGCACGGCGCCGGCGGCCACGAGGTACCACCGCAGCCCCGGCTTCACGTAACGCACGTAGGTGCCGGTCGACGCCGTACGCACCAGCGCGCCGCCGATCAGCAGCAGGACCACCGACTGCACCCCGGAGCGCGTGCTCACAGCAGCACGCTGCCGGTGACGACGGCGGCGGCGACGCCGACGGCGAACGTGGCCGGGGCGAAGCGCAGTGCGAAACGGCGGCCGAACGTGCCGGCCTGCATGGCGAAGAGCTTCAGGTCGACCATCGGCCCGACGACGAGGAACGCCAGGCGCGCGGTGAGCGAGAACTGCGACAGCGACGCGGCCACGAACGCGTCGGCCTCGGAGCAGATCGACAGCAGGACCGCGAGCCCCGCGAGGGCCACGACGGCGAGGACCGGGTGCTCGGCGACGGTGTGCAGCCACCGCGGCGGGACCAGCACGTTGAGGCAGGCGGCCGCGGCGGCCCCGATCGCCAGGAAGCCGGCGGCCTCGGCGGCGTCCTGGCGTACGGCCGCGAAATAGGCCATCGCCCGGCTCCCGGTCACGGGGGCCCGGTGCGGCGTGCGCAGCCAGTCGTCGCGCCCCAGGCGCAGCCACAGCCACCCCATCGCCAGGCTGGTCGCCAGGCTCGCGACGAGCCGGGCCACGACCATCATCGGCCGGCCGGGGAACGCGACCGCCGTCGCGGCCAGCACCACCGGGTTGATCGCGGGCGCGGCGAGCAGGAACGTGAGGGCCGCCGCCGGGGTCACGCCGCGGCGCACGAGCGCGCCGGCCACCGGCACCGATGCGCACTCGCAGCCGGGCAGCGCCAGCCCGGCCACCCCGGCGACCGGCACGGCGAGGGCCGGGCGGCGGGGCAGGGCACGGGCGAAGAACCGCTGCGGCACCAGCGTCGCGATCGCCGCGGACAGCAGGGTGCCGAGCACCACGAACGGCATCGCCTGTACGACGATCGCGACGAAGACGGTGACCCACTCCCGCGCCCGCGGCGAGGCGAATACGTCGCCGATCCAGCCGCGGGCCACGATCGCCACGACCAGCGCGACGGCGAGCACCTCGAGCCCGAACGGGCGCCGCTTCAACGCCTGGCTGTCCTGCACCGCCACACGTTACGACACCGCGGCGCCGATGTGTGCATACGCAAAACTGTTGGCATATCTGCATTTGTGCATGCATGCCCGGCGAGCTGGAGCAGTCCCCGGCGGCAGTCGCCCATTCGCGTTAGGCCGGGGCCGCGGCTCGACAGGTGGGAGTACCGTGACCGAGCGCAACGCCGCGGCCGTGGCGCTCAGCCCGAGGCGGCCTTCTTGGCGGCGTCGTAGGCCAGGTGCAGGAAGTCCGATCCGGCGACGGCGGCCGCGACGCCCATGCCGAAGCGGGTGACCCGCGGCGCGAACACCAGCCCCGCGGCGAGCCCGCTCGCGACCCACACGTCGGTGCAGAACGGGCACGTGACGAGCTCGCCGACCGCGTGCCGCACGCCGTGCCCGCGCGGGCTCTCGATGAGCTCCGCCTCGCCGGCCGGCGCCTCGAACCGCGCGAAGGGCGCCCGCAGCGGGCTGGTGACGGCGTCCTTGGTGAGCAGCCGCGAGATCTTGTGCGTAGCCAGCGTGAGCAGTGCGAGGTCCGCCGCGGCGGGGCGGGTGGGCAGCGGCCGGCCGGCGAGCCGCGCCAGCCCGGCCACGGCGCCGGCCGCGGCCGCGAACGCGCCGACTGCGACGGCGTAGCCGCGCAGCGGCCGCTCGTCGGAGGCCTTCGCGGCGTACTCGCGGGCGTTGCGGGAATCGATGTCGACCATGTCCTGCGCCTACCCGATCGGCCTTCGTGAAAACGTCCGCGGCTCAGTACGGGTTGCCGGTGCCGGGCAGCCGGCCGTGCAGCAGCGCGCCGAGGCGGCCCGGGCTGCTGGAGCTGCCGGACAGCGGCGGGCTGCCGGCGTGGGCGTGGGCGGCCATCCCGGCGGCGAGGTCGCGCAGGGCCTCGGTGGCGTCGATCGTGGGCCGCCAGCCCAGCTCGGTGGTGGCCCGGGTGGTGGCCAGCAGCGGGGCGGCGAGGGCGAGCCGGACCCAGCCGGCGTCGACGGGCTGCAGGCGAAGCCGCCAGGTCGCGGCGGCCGCGGCGCGCAGTACACCCGCGGAGACTCCGATCGTGCGGCCGTGGAACATCTCCGCCGCCAGGCTCGGCGTGAGCACCGGCTCGGCGGCGACGTTGAACGCCCCGCGCACGTCCGTGGTCAGCGCCCGCACGTAGGCGTCGGCGACGTCGTCGGCGTGCACGGCCTGCAGGCGCAGCCGGGGATGGTCGGGAACCAGCGGCACGCGGCCGAAGCGCAGCAGCCCCACGGGCGCGAGCGGCCCGAGGAAGTAGCGGGAGATCTCCGTACCGGCGTCGCGCTGGAAGATCAGCCCGGGCCGCAGCCGCACGACCCGCAGGCGCCCCTCGACGGCGTCGAGCATGCCCTCCAGCGCCACCTTGTCCCGGCTGTACGACGACGCGGCGACACCGGTGGCCGGCCAGTCCTCGCCGACGAGCCCGTCTTTCGGCCCGGGCGCGTAGACCCCGACGGACGACGCCGCGACGAGGGTGCCGACGCCGGCCCGCACGGCCGTGTCGACGACCGCCCGGCTGCCCTCGACGTTGGTGCGCCGCAGCACGGCCCGGTCGTGGCTGGGCTGGATCTGCCAGGCCAGGTGCACCACGGCGTCCGCGCCCTCGAAGATGCCGGGCAGCTCGTCCTCGGCGCCGGGCGCCCCGACGTCACACGAGTGCCACCGCACCCAGGCGTACTCCGGCCCGTCCGGCAGCCGCCGCGCCACCCCGCTGACGCTGTGCCCGCCGTCGGCGCGCAGCCGGCGCAGCAGCGCGGTGCCGGCGTTGCCCGAGGCTCCGACCACGACGATGCGCATCGCGACCACCTCCCGCCGCCCGACTGCCCGCCCGTGGGTCGGCGAAACGCCTCGGCGGCCGGCGATCGCCGGGGTCACGGGCGCCTGCACCGCCGCCGGCCAGGTAGGTCGCCGGCGCGATCAGCGGCAGCGGGCCACCCGCCCGGGTGCCAGGCGACCGTGCGCGGGGAGCCTGACGCGCCCGGGCCGAGTGCTGGGCCCGGCAGGCCGTACTGTCGGATCGTGAGCGACTTCGTCACGTTCCCGGACCGCGGCCTCCACCTGGCCGTGCTCGATGCCCTGCTCAACTGCGGCGTCGTCAGCGCCGGGGAGCTCGTCGCCGGTTTCGACGAGCTCCCCGGCGACGGCTACGCCCGCGTCGACGCCGCCGCGCGGCGGCTGCACGCCCGGCCACTGCCGGCGGACGCGGTCGCCGGGATCGAGTCGATCGACTTCGACGGCGGCAACGACATCTACATGGCGATCGAGGACGCGCTGGACTGGGACACCGGCGGGGAGAGCGACGACTACAACCTCGGCTCCCTGGCGGGCATCCACGCGCTGGCGGCCCTGCGCTCGCTCGACCTGAACGGCCACGGCTACCGTCGGCAACCGCTGGACCTGACCCCGCTCGCCGGCCACCCCCGGCTGGAGGAGCTGGTGCTGACCGGCGACTGCCTGGCGAGCGGGGTGCTGCAGACGCTGCCGGCGCTGCGGAGCCTCGACACCAGCATGGCCCGCGTCGACGATCCGGACGTCCTGCCCCGCCTGGAGGCCCGCGGCGTCGCGGTGAAGGATCGCCGGCGCCGCCCGCCCGGGTTCGGCTCGGGCGGGGCTCGATGACGGCGCAGCGGCACCAGCCGACCGCCACCAGACGCGGCCACGGTCGCCCCGGTCGAGGCGGTCATACCCCAGCGCGCGGCTACCCGGAGGTCAGCTGCTGCGTCAGCCGATCCAGGCCGTCCTTGATCAGCCGCCCGTACTCGTCGTCGCCGAGCGCGCCGATCCCGGCCTGCGCCTGCTGGAGGTGCTCGCGGGCGCGGCCGAGATCGCCGAGCTTGCGGTAGCAGTCACCTAGGTTGAGGTGCAGCGACGGATACAAGCCGGCCACGGGCAGCGCGACCCCGGCCCGCGCCACCCGGGCATCGGTGAGCAGGTCGGCCGCCGCCAGCGCCCGCTGGTCCCAGAGCAGCTCCTGGTGGACATCGTCCTGCACATCGGCCATCGAGTGCGCGAGCACGCAAACGTGCAAGGGATCCCCTTGCTCCCCGCCGATCTCGTCCCAGATCTGCGCGAACAGGTCGCGGGCAGCCTCACGCCGGCCTTGATGGTGGTGCAGCTCCACCCCTTCGCTGATGCGGGCCATCGTCGGGTCAGTGCTCATCGGCAGGCCTCCTTCACCGGCTCATCTCGATGGAGTGGATCGTATCCGCGCGCCCTCGCCGGCGAGCGCCGGCTGGGGTCCGGCGGGCGTCACGAAATTCACCTAGGCGACCCTTGTTGATCACCGGCCGACCCCTGTGCTCGTCCGGGGCGCTCGGCAGACTGGGCGGCCGTGCGAAGGCAGAAATGGGTGGCGGGCGCGGCGATCTCCGCCGGTGTCGTGGCCGCCGCGATGGTGCCCGCTCCGGCGGTGGCGCATCCGTTCGGTGATCCGCAGACGGTGACCGTCGCGCTCGACGGGCAGCGGCCCGATGTCGTCCACGTGAAGTGGCGGGTCGGCGGGCCGGACGACCTCACGCTGCTGGGGGTGTCGCTGGGCCTGCTGCCCCGCGAGCGGGTCCGCGCCGACGGCAGCGTCGATGTGCAGTACACCGATCCCGGCGTCATCGGCGGGTCCGCCGCCTTCACCGCCTACCTGCTGGAGCACATCACCGTCGCCCACGGCGAACGGCCGTGCGGCGGCACCGTCCAGCCGGTCGAGGCGCTGGCCCTGAGGGGTGCCACCGCCGAGTACACCTGCCCCGGTCCGGTGGCCACGGCCACCGTCGCCGTGCGGATGCTCACCGACCTCAATCCGGCGTACCGGACGCTGGCGACCGGCCCCGCCGGGCAGCGCGCCGTGTACGGCGACGGCAGCGACACCCACGACTGGGCGCTGACCGGCGCGCCGGCCCCGGGCGGCGCGGGCCTCGGCCGCCGCGCCGCCGTGCAGATCGCCGTCGTCGCCGGCGGCCTGCTGCTCGTGGCGGCCGCCGCCGTGCTCGTGGCGCGGCGCCTGCGCCGGCGGGCGGTGGCGGCGTGAACGCGTTCACCGCCTGGGCCACGTCGGCATCGGACCGGCTGCAGGACCTCATCCACACCCCGGGCATCACGCCGCTGGCGTTCCTGCTCGCCTTCGTCGCCGGCGCCGGGCACGCGGTCACGCCGGGCCACGGCAAGACCCTGGCCGCGGCGTACCTGGCGGGCTCCCGCGGCCGCATCCGCGACGCCGCGTTCCTGGGCGGCTCGGTCGCCGTCATGCATACCCTGTCGGTCCTCGTGATCGGCGTCGCCTGGACCTTCCTGTCCCTCTCCGGCGTGATCGGCATGGAGCAGCTCACGACGTGGCTGCAGATCGCGGCGGGCGTACTCGTCCTGGCCACCGGCGTCTGGATGCTCCGCCGCCACCTGCGCGGGCACCATCACGACCACGGTCACAGCCACGACCACGGTCACAGCCACGACGACGACCACGGGGATGACCACGACCACGGGGATGACCACGACCACGGGCATGACCACGACCACGGGCACGGCCACCATCACCACCACCATCACGACCCCGACAAGCGGCCCGGCCTGCTGCTGCTGGGCATCTCCGGCGGTCTGACGCCGTCCCCGTCGGCGTTCCTGGTGCTCGCGACCGGCCTGTTCCTGGGCCGCGCCGGCTTCGCCCTGCTGCTGGTGCTGACGTTCGGCATCGGCATGGCGGTCGTGCTCTTCGCCGTCGGTCTCCTCGCCATCGCCGGCACCTCCCTGGTCACCCGCAACACCCGCTCGGTCGCGGTGCTGCGGCGCGCCAGCCGGATGACGCCGGTCCTGGCCGCCGGCGGCATCATGTTGTTCGGCATCGGCCTGGTCACCGTCGCCGCGGTGCATCTCGCCGCGGTCGCCTGAAGGCCGCGGTCGCCTGAAGGCCGCGGTCGCCTGAAGGCCGCGGTCGCCTGAAGGCCGCGGCGCACGCCCGGCCCCGTCCGGCCCGGGCGTGCGCGGGGTGCGGAATCGCCACGGGGCGGCGCCCAGACAGGCTGAGGACCATCGCACTGGGCGCCGCCCGGCCCGCCCGGCACGGCCACCGGGCGAGCGCGGACGCGTGAAGAGCGGCCGATTGCCACTCTCCTGCATTTGCCACTAAGTTGCAACAATCGAGCTGGGCAGCGTTCAGCCCAGGCGGAACTTCTGGGCCGTCGTGGGGTTGCAGTCCCAGATGCGCAGCAGGTCGCCGGCGTGCTGGTTGTTGTCCGGGTCGTCCAGGCAGCGGCCCGACGGAGGGTTGAACAGCGTGCCGTCCGCGCGGGTCACCCAGGTCTGGGAGCCCGTGCCGTTGCAGTCCCACAGCTGGACCGCGGTGCCGTTCGACGTCCCGCCGTGCACCACGTCCAGGCACTTGCCCAGCGTGCGCAGGGTCTGGTCGCCCGGGGCCGACCAGCGCTGGGCGTCGCTGCTGTTGCAGCCGTACAGCTGGATCGCCGTGCCGGAGGCCGGCGAGGCGTTCGACACGTCGACGCACAGCCCGCCCGGGCCGGTGACCGGGCCCGGCGGCAGCTTCCAGACCTGCGCGGCGCCGGCGTTGCAGGTGTTCATCTGCAGCTGCACCGCACCCGGCGTCGTGTTCGAGTTCGGGACGTCCAGGCACTGCCCGCCCGAGACCAGGGCGCCGTTGGACTGGTGCGACCACTGCTGGCTCGCCGCGCCCGAGCAGGTGCTGATCGTGACGCCCGCCCCGGCGGTGAGGCACTTGCCGAGGGTGCGGACGGTGTTGTCGGCGCCGTAGGCGAACGTCTGGGCGGCCGTGTGGTTGCAGCCGTACAGCTGCATCGCCGTGCCGTCCGCGGACACCCCGCCGCGCACGTCCAGGCACAGCCCGCCGGCGCCGATGACCTCGCCTGCCGTCGGGTTCGCGGTGGCGGAGCCGGACAGCGTGACGGTGTGGGCGGCGTTGAGCGGCAGCGACGCGGTCGTGACCGTCACCGTGCGGGTGTTGGCGTTCCACGACCACGCGGTCTCGGGCACCTGCACACCGTCGATGCTGACCGCCGTCGGGGCGTTGGAGTTCCAAAGCCGCAAGGTGTACTGCCGGGAGGTCGGCGCCCCCGGGAAGGAGCCCGTCTGCGCGCCGATGCTCAGCGTGCGCGACGCCTCGCTCCAGGACAGCGGGGCCGTGGTCGAGGCGGTCGGGGCGCCCTCGCCGGCGTCGGAGTAGAGCGCGAACGACCCGTCGGCGCCGGCGGCCACGTTGACCGTCAGCTGGTTGAGCGGGCGCTGGGCGGCGTTGTCGACGTAGTCGGTGCGGGTCGGCATGATCCCGCCGGACTTGATGAGCACCGGCATCTGCGCCAGCGACGACGTGAACGTCACCGTCGAGGGTCCGGTGTAGCTGCGGCCGGTGAAGTAGTCCGTCCACGTGCCCGGCGGCACCCACACGCTGCGCGAGCCGTTGCCGTTCCCGTCGTTCGGGCTGGTGATCGGGGCGACGAGGACGTTGTCGCCGTAGAGGTACTCGGTCGGGTTCGTGTACGCCTCGTTGCTGGCCGGGTAGTTGAGGTACAGCGGCCGCACGATCGGCACCCCGGTCGTGTTCGCCTGCTGGGCCAGGGTGTAGGTGTACGGCACGAGCGCCTCCCGCAACCGCAGGAAGGACGTCGCGCTCGCCGCCGCCGCGCCCGTGTAGTTCCACGGCAGCCGGTCGCCGTGGTCGGAGTGCAGCCGGTCGATCGGCTGGAACGTGCCCAGCTGCACCCACCGGGCGTACAGGTCGTCGGCGAGGTGGCCGCCGTGGAAACTGCCGATGTCGTGGCTGACGTTGGAGAAGCCGGCCGCGGCCTCGTCCGGGGTGAACCGGGCCTCGAAGGCGAGCATGTCCCACGTCGCCGGGGTGTCGCCGGTGAACTGCAGGGTGTTGCGCCGCTCCGCCCACGGGCCGACGGCGAAGTTCGAGTCGTCGTTGCCCATCTCGGAGCCGCCGATGCGGCCGAAGGAGTAGCCGCGCAGGCCCCGGGCCGCCGCGGCGTCCGCGTAGGCCTGGTTGATCCAGGTGTCGGGGGAGACGTGCGGGTTGGACGCGGTCGAGGCGCCGCAGCCGCTGCAGTAGTCCAGCCACCAGGTGCGCACGCCCTGCTGCTCGAAGGGCTTGTGCAGGTTCATGTACGCGGTGAGCTGCGCCGGCTTCGACCAGTCGAACACGTAGTTGCCGCCGTCCGCGGCGAGCCCGCCGGCCTGGCTGTTGGCGGTGGCGAACTTCGGGTCGTTGCCGGCGATGCTGGTGTGGACGTTCAGCGAGACGTCGAGCCCCTGCGCCTTCGTCCAGTTCATGAACGACGCCGGATCGGGGAAGAGGGCCGAGTTCCAGTTCCAGCCGTTCCACTGGCTCGGCGACTTCCAGTCGGTGTCGATGACGAGCCAGTCGATCGGGGTGAACGTGTTGCGGAACGCCGGCAGCAGCGAGTTCTGGTAGTCGGCGGTGCTGTAGCCGTAGTAGCGGGAGTACCACACGCCGTACGCCGACTGGGGCAGCAGCGCCGATCCGCCGGTGAGGGCGTTGAGGTCGCCCAGGCCCTGCTTGTAGTTCTGCCCGTAGCCGAAGAAGTACCCGTCCTGGTACGGCTGGCTGCCGTGCGAGGGCCGGTCGGCGAGCACGTGCGCGGAGCTGAACAGCGCGGTGCGGGAGTCGTCGAGCAGGTACCACCCGGAGCGGCTGAGGATGCCCGGGTGCTCCGGCACCGGCACGGTCCGCGGGTTGTCCAGCGAGCGCGACCAGCCGCCGAGGGCGTCCTTCGGCCCGGCCCCGTAGCCGGTGGTGAGCAGCGCCGTCGAGGCGGCCGGGAACGCGGTGGTGGAGGTGGGCGTGAGCGCGATGCTGTCGATGTTGACGCGGCCGGAGTCGGAGGCGTTGCGCAGCACCGTGACGGTGCTCGTGCCGGCCGGAAGGTTGACGGTGGCTGACGCGGTGCCCCAGGTTTCCCAGCTGCCGGTGCTCGGCAGGCTCAGGGCCGGTCCGGCCGTGCTGTTCACCTTCGTGGACAGCGTCCGCGTGGTGTTCTGCCCGTCGCCGCCGGTGGCGTTGGCGTAGCGGACCTGCAGCCGGTAGCTGCCCGCGGCCGGGACGCCGCTGACGTCGACGGCGAGCGAGGAGCCGGTCGTCTCGTAGCCGGCCACGAACGCCGAACCGGTGTAGCCGGTGTGGTCGTAGGCCGGCGTGGCATACCCGGTGAGCAGCGCGTTCTCGGCCTCGCAGGCGGTGTTGTACTCGCAGTAGGAGGGGAACGCGGGCGCGGCGGTGACGCCGGTGGACAGCGCCACGGAGAGGTTGCTCGCCGTGAACGGGCCGCTGTTCTGCTTGTACCGCAGGGTCAGCGAGCCGGTGCGGATCTCGCGGTACCCGTCGGAGGTGGCCGTGGTCGTGTAGGAGGGCACCGGGAAGTTCCGGTTGACCGCGTTGAACGTGGTCGCGTCCTGGAAGGCGCCGTCGCCGGCGTACTCGAGGCGGATCAGCGTCGGGGTGAGCACCGCGAAGCGGGCGTTACCGTCGGTGACGACGTTGGTCGCGGCCTGGGCGGGGGCGGCGGCGCCGAGCGCGACCACGGTGCCGGCGACGAGGGCGAGGGCGGAGGCGTAGGGCAGGAGTTGGCGGCGTCTGGGCACAGGAGTACCTCGCAGTGGACAGCATCGGTTGGCGGCCATCAGAAACTGTCAATCACTGAACGCTGCGGGCGTCATAATTGTCAAGGTTGTTAAGAATAGGTTTGCCAGAACTGCGGCAACCTACTTCCAGTACCACTTCTGATTGCTCTGCCCGTTGCACGGGAACAGCTTCACGGCGCTGCCAGGGGCGGTGCCGGGCGGGACGCTGCTCGATCAGGGGACCACCCCGTCACGACACGTCATGGACGTCAATCCTTGTTGAGTCGCTCCGCGATGGCGTCGGCGATCCCCGGGTCGTCCGTCCACGCCGGGTCGTCGCGGCGCGGGTCGTGGAAGACGATGTCGGTGAAGCCCAGCCGCTCGTACCGCCCGACGAAGTCCTCGAACGCCGCGACACTCGCCAGCGGCTGCTCCTGCGTGTTGCCGACGAGGAAGAAGCGGTCCAGCGCCGCCGGATCCCGGCCCGCCTCGGTGCAGCGCTCGTCCAGCATCGCGGCCTGTTTACGGACCGCCGCCTCGGTCGCGGCGGCCGACTGGTCGGCGGCGTTCGGTTCGCCGTACGTGATCCACGCGTCCCCGATCCGCGCGGCCAGCGCCAGGCCCCTCGGCCCGGCGGCGGCGATCGCCAGCGGCAGCCGGGGCCGCTGCACGCAGCCGGGGATCATCCGCGCCTCCTCGGCGGCGTAGTGCTCGCCCCGGTGCGTGGTCGCCGGCTCGCGGAGCAGTTCGTCGAGGACCTCGACGAACTCGGTGAACCGCGCGGTGCGCTCGCGCGGCGTCGGCGCCGGCCCGCCGAGGACGGTCGCGTCGAAGCCGGTGCCGCCCGCGCCGATGCCGAGCGTGAGCCGGCCGTCGCTGACGTGGTCGAGCGTCATCGCCTCCTTGGCCAGGGTGACCGGGTGGCGGAAGTTGGGCGAGGTGACCATCGTGCCGAGGCGGACCCGCTCGGTCGCGCCGGCGAGGCCGGTCAGCCAGGGGATGGCGGCGTGCCAGGGCCGGTCGCGGTAGCGGCGCCAGGAGAGATGATCATACGTCCACAGGTGCGCGTAGCCGAGCGACTCCAGGTGCCTGGCCCTCTCCACGGTCTGGCGCCAGGGGTCGGTCGGGAGCATCAGGACACCGATTCGCACCGAGTGATCGTATTCGACTCGCCGGTGTACGACGTGGGGCCGGAGGTGCCGGCGGGCCCCGGTGGTGCGGATGCGCAGCGCGAGGAATCGGTCCCGGACTGCCTGCAACCGGGTCGCACCTGCGCGGGCACCGGGGTGCGCCGGGCGCGTCGGACGGTTGGTGAGTCCAACCGCCGACCGGCCGACAGGAGATCCCGATGCCCAGAATCCGGCGTACGCTCGCCACCGCCCTCGCGGCGACGTTCATCGCGCTGGCCGCCGGCGCCGGCGTCGCCTCCGCCGCGCCCGCTGACGGCCCGATGTTCTCGTGCCGCGCCAAGGGTGGCGACTGCCGCCAGCCGGGGCAGCCGCCCGTGTCGGGCCTGCCGGAGCCGAACGGGACCATGAGCCAGGACGAGTTCATCGGCGCCTCGGTGGCGGGCGCCCAGCAGAGCCGCCGCGAGCACGGCGTGCCGGTGTCGGTGACGATCGCCCAGGCGATCCTCGAGTCCGGCTGGGGCAAGAGCGCGCTGTCGACGGTGGACAAGAACTTCTTCGGCATGAAGTGCAACGGCCAGGGTCCGTACGCGATCGCGTGCCGCTCGCACTCGACCAGCGAGTGCACGCCGGCGGGGCAGTGCTTCCCGACGACGGCGTCGTTCCGCGCCTACGGCAGCGCCGCGGACTCCTTCCGCGACCACGGCGCGTTCCTGGCCACGACCCCGCGCTACAGCGTCGCGTTCCAGTACACCGGCGATCCGAACCGCTTCGTCGCCGAGATGCACAAGGCCGGCTACGCGACCGACCCGCAGTACACGGTGAAGCTGACCGGCCTCATGGCGAAGTACAACCTTTACGTGTACGACCTGCCGTGACGGGAACCCCGGGCGGCCCGGCCGCGTCGATGCTGACGTGAGAATGCTGACGATCGCGGTCGCCGCGAGCATGCTGCTGGCCGGGTGCGCCGCCGCCAACACGCCCTCCGAGGGCCAAGGCGGCCCGGCCGCCCTGCGCGGGTTCGGGGTCGACGTCGACGCGGCGGTGTCCGCCCGGGTGCCGCAGGTCCACCTGCGCACCTGCGGCCCGTGGGGCTGCCACGAGCAGGACGTGCCGCTGCAGGTCGCCGGCCCGGTGAGCGCCGGCCCGTGCCCCTCGGACGCCGCCCCGGACACCGCCTGCGGCGCGGTGCAACTGCCCGGCCCCGGCCCCGCCCACGGTTACGCCCCGGTGCCGTCGCTGACGATGGACCCCGTGACCGTGACCGTGACGACCCCGCCCGGCGCGCCGCTGGCGATCGACGCGCAGCTCACCGTCCGGCCCCGGCCGATCTGCCCCGGCGCCGCGACCGGGTGCGCCGAGCCCACCCCGCAGGCGCAGATCCGCATCGCCGCCGACGGCTCGGTCAGCCAGGCAGCTTGACCAGGTCGGCGAGCACGGCCCCGTCCGGCGTCAACCGCGGCGGGGCCGGGCTGTCGTACACCACGAGCAGGCGGCGGTGCTCCGGCGGCCCGACGAGCGCGATGCCCTCGGCGTGGTCGTCGCCGTCACCGTAGGGCAGGTCGAGCTCCCGGTGCACGGCGTCGCCCCGCACCACCTGCGGGGCGGCGGCGCGGGCGGCGTGGTGCCAGCGGTAGACCCGCACCGGCCCGTCGAGGTCCATCGAGGGGCCGGCCAGCACCAGCAGGTCGTCGCCGTCGGGGCACATGTCGCGGATGCCGAGGCCGTCGAGGGCGAGCACGTGTTTGCGGTACGGCCCGCCGTCGTCGAACGCGCGCAGCCGCAGCCGCGCGGGCTCGGCGGGGTCGGTGTACGGCCGCAGCTCCAGCACGATCGCCCAGCCGCGCAGCACCGGCCCGCGCAGCCCGAGGTACACCCGATCGCCGTGCACGGCGATGCCCTCGATGTCCAGCCCGTTGTCCTTGCCCGGGATGGCCAGGAACGGCGCCAGGTGCGCGTCGCCGGCCAGGAGGGCACGCAGGTTGTCCGGCCCGCTGAGGACCGCGGCGTGCCGGGTCTCGCCGCCGTACTCCATGCTGCGCACCGGTGCCGGCAGCCCGCCGGCGTCGGCGATCGGCAGCCGCACCAGGATCTGCCGGTTGTCCTGCCCCTCGACCCGCGCCAGCCGCTTGAGTGGCTTGGCCCCGTCGTGGTGCGGCTTGATCTGCTTGCGGCGCAGGCTGTGCGAGCCGACGGCCCACAGGTAGGGCCCGGAGCGGGCCAGCCCCTCGATGTCGGCCTCCTCGTCCTCGTCGGCGCCGGGCAGCGGCACGAGGTCGGCGAGGCGGAAGCTGGTCTCGTCGGCGTAGCGTGTGGGCTCGTGCTCGTCGTCGGCCACGAGCCGCTCCACGGTGGCGGTCTCGTCCCCGGCCACCCACAGCACGCGCCCGTCGCCGCGCACCGCCGAGAGGTTCGTATGCGTGGTCGCCGCCCGCGACCGCTCGCCGAGGCACAACCGCACGGTCCGTTCAACTGTCACCACGTCATCGTGGCACCGCGGAGACATAGGGATGATCACTTAGGGGTTTTCACCCCTGGCCGATCGCGTGCCGTCTGGTCCTCTGCTCCCACCCGGCGGGCAGGCGCTCGACGATCGCCCGGAGCAGCCGGGCGACGGTGTCGCCGGCCTCAAGCCGCACGAATTGGCCGCCCCCATCCCGGTCGGTCACGGCCGGCGC
Source organism: Dactylosporangium sp. CA-233914 (assembly GCF_050942935.1). Classification (NCBI taxonomy): domain Bacteria; kingdom Bacillati; phylum Actinomycetota; class Actinomycetes; order Micromonosporales; family Micromonosporaceae; genus Dactylosporangium; species Dactylosporangium sp. CA-233914. The sequence continues at coordinate 5,349,805 of NZ_CP192030.1, forward strand.
GCCGAGCAGCCGGCCGGCCCGCACGAGCACCATGGAGAGCTCCAGGTCCGGCGTGCGGATCAGCAGGGCGCTGGGGTTGCGCACTGGCCGGCCGGCGAGCAGCACGCCCCGCCACGCCGAGACCGCGTACTCCTGCCGGCGCAGCCATCGGGGCTCCGTCGGGCCGAGCGGGGCCGGATCGACCAGCCGCCGCACGCCCGCCCGCCAGACCGCGGTGAGGTCGTCGAGGACCGGCGAAAGCGCCGCGGGATCCACCGTCACCCGGTGGATCAGGTGCCGGTGGCGGATTCCGCCGGTCACCGGCACGACGGCGACCTCACGACCGGGGGCGGCCAGGGCCGAGCCGAACCGTTCGGCCGCGACCTGCGAGTCGAAATCGGCCACCACGCCGGCGCCGCGCTTGTGCCGGCCTGAGCGCCGGTCCCGGCGGATTCCGGCGCGAGCTGCGGTGACGTACCGGTACATGACGGCGGCCTCGAACACCATCGCGGCCGCCGAACGTTCGGCGGTGGCCAGGCCCGGCTGGATTCCAGCGATGACTTGGAACATTTGAACTCCTCCACCGCGGTACGGCCATGTCAGTGTGGTGAACCTAGATGCAGCATCAACGCAGACGAGCGGCCGCCGCCGGTTCTTGAGGAAGGCTTGCGGATGCCGGCGCGTCAGATCTGGGTTCACAGCTGCTCGCAGCCGCCCGTGCGCGCCGCTCCCGCACCCGGACTGCGCGCACGGACCGCTTACCGCCGGGCAGACGTAGATGTTGTCAACTACGTCAATTCCGCATACATGCAGGTATGTCCAGCTTTCGCTGGCCATCCGCCGACAGCATCGCAACTCAAGTGATCGTCAAGTCCGGGCCCGGTCCAGCCCAGACGCGCTATTCCATAGATAACGTCACGACGCACCGCCGCCCGCCGCAACGCAGGCGGTGCGACACCCCATCCATTCGCAATCATCGGAGGACGCCGATGATCCACCGGCACCGGGCGGCAGCCGCCGCCCCCGTCATCATCGCGCTGGCGATGGCATCGTCACTTACCGGCTGGCTGGGCCAGTCGCCGAAGTCGGTACCCAAGCCCGAGTCCGTGCTCGGATGGAAGCCTTGCGCCGACTACAAGCTGTCGACCTACGAGCAGATCACCGACTACCTGCGCGCGGTCGACAAGGTCAGTGATCGCATGAAGATCGTCGACCTCGGGAAGACGTCCGAGGGACGTACCCAGATCATGGCGATCGTGTCCTCACCGGAGAACCTCAAGCCGGAGAAGCTGAAGAAGTACGCACAGATCTCCCGCGATCTGTCCCAGGTCAGCGTGAATGACGGCAAGGCCCAGCAGCTCGCCAAGGACGGCAAGACCATCGCCTGGGTCGACTTCGGCATCCACGCCACTGAGGTGGGCCCGCAGCAGGTTGCCCCCCAGTTCGCCTACGACCTGGTGACCAGCGAGACGCCGGAGGCGAAGTCGATCCGCGACAACGTCATCACCCTGCTGGTGCCCAACGTCAACCCGGACGGCGGCACCTCGGTCCCGAAGTGGTACATGGACCACGTCGGCGGGCCCTACCAGGACTCCACCTACCCCGAGCTGTACCAGAAGTACTCCGGTCACGACAACAACCGTGACTGGTTCATGTTCAATCTGCCCGAGACGCGCAATCTTGGCCAGGTGCTGTTCCACGACTGGCTGCCCCAGCTCGTCTACAACGCCCACCAGACCGCGAGCTACCCGGCCCGGATCTTCATCCCGCCGTTCAAGGACCCGTCGAACCCGAACATCCCGCCGGAGATCATCCGGGGCATCAACTCGATCGGCGGCGACATGACCCTGCGGCTGGACCGCGAGGGTAAGGAAGGCGCGGTGTCGCGCCAGCAGTACGACGGCTGGTGGAACGGTGGCCTGCGCTCGGCGCCCGCCTTCCACAACCAGGTCGGCATCCTGACCGAAACCGCGCACGCGTCGGCGACGCCCGCCTTCAACGACCCGGCGAAGTTCCCGGCGACCTTCCCCTACCAGGGTGTCTCCACAAAGGAACCCTCGGCGTTCTACCCGAGCCCCTACAAGGGCGGGGAGTGGCACCTGTCGCAGAGCTGCGCCTACATCGAGACCACCGAGTGGGCCCTGCTGCGCGCGGCGGACCTCGACCGCGAACAGTGGCTGTACGGCTCCTACCGGATGGGCAAGCAAGCCATCGCGGCGGGCGGCGACACCGCCTACGTCATCCCGGCCGACCAGGCGGACTTCCCCACCGCCACCAAGATGGTCAATGTCCTGCGGAAGGGCAATATCCGGGTGGAGGTCGCCAAGTCCTCGTTCACCGTCGGCAACCGGCAGTACCCGAGCGGCAGCTTCATCGTCCGCGAGGCGCAGCCCTACCGTCCCGATGTCGTGGACCTGCTCAACCCGCAGACCTACCCCGACCGGCGCAACCCCGACGGCTCCCCCGAGCGGCCCTACGACATGGCCGGCTGGACGCTGCAGTACCAGATGGGCGTCACCGTCGACAAGGTGAACACCAAGCTCAATGTCAAGACCGCTGCGGTTGACACCGCCGCGGTACCGCAGAGCACGATCCCGGCGAAGGCGGGGTACGCCTACGCCCTCGACGCCCGGCAGAACGACTCGTTCACCGCGGTGAACAACCTGCTGCAGGCGGGTCAGAAGGTCACCCGCACCACGCAGGCGGTGAAGACCAGCCTGGGCGAGTGGCCGGCCGGCACCTTCCTGATCCAGAGCCGTACGGGCACGGACGCGGCGGTCAAGCAGCAGGCCCTCAAGCTCGGGATCACCGTCGCCGCGGTCGACACCGCGCCCGCTTCGACGATGTCGGTGTCCCTGCCGCGCGTCGGTCTGTACCACGGCTACCCCGGCAACGCCGATGAGGGCTGGACCCGTCTCGTGCTGGAGAACTTCCAGTTCCCCTACCAGCGGGTGCACGACAAGGACGTCCGGACAGGCAACCTGCGCGACAAGTACGACGTGATCGTGCTGCCCGACGCCAGCTACAACAGCATGCTCAACGGCGCACGCGCCGGTTCACTGCCACCGGAGTACACCGGCGGCATGACCCAGGCCGGCGTGGACAACCTGGTCAAATTCGTGCAGGCCGGCGGCAAGCTGGTGACCGTCAACGATGCCACGGAGCTGGGCATCCGTGCCTTCGGGCTGCCGGTCACCGACGTCACCAGCGGCGTGCCCAACACCAGCTACTACTCGCCCGGTTCGGTGGTGGCCAACACTGTGCAGGCCGGCCACCCGCTGACCTACGGACTGCCGGCCAACCTGGACGTGTACTCCGACGGCAGCCCGGCGTTCGCCGTGCAGGCAGGCGCGCAGAACGTCACGGCCCCGGTGAGCTACCCGGCCGGCGGGCTGCTGCGCAGCGGCTGGCTGCTGGGCGAGAACGTGATCGCCAACCGCAGCACGGTGGTCGACGCCAAGGTCGGATCCGGGGACGTCGTGCTGCTCGGCATGAGCGTCCAGCACCGGGCGGAGGCGCACGGCACGTTCAAGCTCCTGTTCAACTCGCTGTACCTCGGCGGCGAACACTAGCGGCACCATGAGACGAGTTCGGGGCCGGGGCGGTGCGACCGCGCCGGCCCCGAACGTCGGGGTCCCGCGGTTCACCGGTGGATTCCGCCGGGCGGGGCTGGCCGTACGCGAGCAGCACCAGCGAGCAGCCCAGCGCGAGCACGGCCGTGATCCGCCCGGCCGATCCGGCGCCGTTGAGTGCCACGCCGTGCTGCCAGACGTAGCAGATCGCGGCTGCGGCCAGTGCGGTGCCGGCGAGGGCGGTCGCCGGCCCGGTCCGGGTGCCGAGGGCGGGCAGGCGGACCGTCTCGAACCGGTGCCAGAGCCGGGTCAGCACGATCAGGATGAGCGCGCAGTTGGCCAGCCACAGCGGGCGGATGAGCCACCAGTGGATGCCGGCGCTGGGCAGCGTCAGGTCGGGCAGCAGGAGCCCGGCGCCGACGAGCAGCACCATGGCCGGCAGGTGCCAGAGGTAGACGGTCATCAACGGGGTGTTGGCGTCGTCCAGGAAGCGCCGCCAACGGTCGGTGGCCAGTGCCGGGGTGAACCGCCGGCCGAGCCAGGTGATCGCGGCGAACTGGGCGACCGCCAGCGCTACCAGCGCGCCCGTCGGTGGCGCGAGGTTCGATACCGGTACGTCGCTGAGCCCGATCATCGAGGGCGGGTACGGTCCGGCCGCCACCATGAACACGCAGGCGGCCACGGCGGCCAGTCCGAGCGCCGCCAACGTCAGGGACCGCGCGCGGCGCAGCACGCCGAGCGCGTATCCGATGCCGAGCTGGTGGGCGAAGAGCCAGACGAACGCGTAGTTGAGCACGACGACCCACTCGTGTCCGGCGAAGCGCAGCGCGTCGACGGTCAGCGCCGCGGCGGCGAACGCCACCGGCACGGCCGCACCGAAGCGTCGCTGCGCCGCGACCATCGCGGGGGCGAGCGCGAGTACGACCAGGTACACGGCGAGAAACCACAGCGGCTTCACCGCCGACAGGCTCACCGCTTGGCCGATCTGCGGGTAGCCCAGCGCGCCGGCCGACGTCGCGACCAGTGCGACGACAGCCACCAGCACGGCCGCCGGCACGACCAGCCGCCCACCGCGAACCGCGAGGTACTGCGCGTAGCGGCCGCGGTACGCGGTGGCGACCGCGGTGTTGGCCACGCCACCGGCGAGAAAGATCACCGGCATGACCTGGATGAACCAGCTCGCCACCCAGGCGACCGGACCGCTGGGCAGGATCTCGACCCGGATATCGCCGTCGCGGGTGGTGATCAGCGGCGTGAGCCAGTGCATGAGCACCACGACGGCCATCGAAGCAACCCGCAGCAGATCGATGAACGGGTCGCGAACCGACCGGACGGTAGCGACAACCATGCCAGTAATCGTCGAAAACTCCGCCGCCGATGTCGGTAGCGCCGACCCCCGAAAAGCTCGACCGGATGGCACCCCGAAGTCGCCGGGGGTAAACCCCACCGCCAGGCCGGCCTTGCACGCGGCGCAACGGTGTAGTCCTTCCCGGCTTCGCCGGAAAGATCGACATTGGCGGTTGGAAGGCGCACAATCTGCATACCGATGCGTGGGGGAGGCCGCCGATGAGCCGGACCGTCGAGTTCACCGTTCGCGCGGCCGACGTTGCGGGCTTGCGCTGCCCGCCCGTCGCTCTTACCGACGGTAGTCCCGACCCGGTCCGCGTCGCGGTGCCGGTGCGCGGGCTGGACGGCGTGGTCGACCTGCCGCTCGACGGGCGGGTGGCGGCCCGCGTGCAAGGTCTGCTGCGGTTCCGGCGCTTCGGGTTCCGAGTGCTGATGCCGGCGTTCTGCGTGGTCAACGCGGCGTTCATCGCCGCCCAGGTGCTGACCGACCTCGCTGAGTCGCAGCTCGACTGGCGCCTCGGCTGGGTCGTGCTCGGCTTCAACGCCGTCGTCCTGATCGTGGCGGCGGCGGGAGCCGCCGAGTATGCGCGGTGACGTCATCGTGGTGCCCGCGGTGCCAGGCACTGCAGCACCTGAACCAGGCCGGCGTCGTAGCCGTGCGCTGATCGCCTCCCGGCCGCGGCACGGACGGAAAAGCGAGCCCGTGATCCTCGACGGCCGCGCCTCGGCGGTCGCCTCGTCGACGCCGCCCCGGGTGCGCTGCTCTGCCCGACCGGCGCCGTCTGACATGGCCGATCATTGAGCGGTGATGAACTCCGGGGCGTTCTCGTTGGCCGTTCCGCCGCTGTTCGCCGCGCTGGCCCCGGCGCGCAGCATCCTCATCGCCGGAGCGGGCGGGGGGTTCGACGTGTACGCCGGCCTGCCGCTGGCGTTCGCGCTGTGGCCCGGCGGTGCGCAGGTGCACCTGGCCAGCCTGTCCTTCTCCGAGCTCGAACTGATCGACCGGGGCGCGTGGGAGGCGGAGCACGTCGCGGCGGTGCGGCCGGACACGGCCAGCCCGGACTGGTACTTCCCCGAACGAACGCTCGCCCGGTGGCTCGCGGCTCACGAGCTGCCCTCGACCGTGTACGCCTTCCCGCCGCTGGGCGTCCAGCCGTTGCGGGAGGCGTACCGGCACCTGGTCGAACGGCTGAACATCGACGCGGTGGTGCTGGTCGACGGCGGCACCGACGTCCTGCTGCGCGGCGACGAGAGCGATCTCGGCACCCCGGTGGAGGACATCACCAGCCTCGCCGCCGTGGCCGCGCTGGACGTGCCGGTCAAGCTGGTGACCAGCCTCGGCTTCGGCATCGACGCCCACGACGGCGTCAACCACGTCCAGGTGCTGGAGAACCTTGCCGCGCTCGACCGCGACGGCGGCTACCTCGGCGCCCTGTCCATCCCGGGATCCAGCCGGGAGGCGGCGCTGTACCGCGACGCCGTCGCCGACGCCCAGGCCGCCACCCTGGACCGGCCGAGCATCGTGCAGGGGCAGATCGCCGCCGCCACCAGCGGCGCGTTCGGAGACGTCCGGTTCACCCGGCGCTCCGGCCGCGGCGACCTGTTCGTCAACCCGCTGATGGCGATCTACTTCACCGTCGACCTGGACAAGCTCGCCGCCCGATGCCTGTACCTCGACCGCATCGAGAACACCGTCGGCCGGCGGCAGGTCATCGGGCGCATCCAGGCGTTCCGCGACGAACTGCACAGCGCCCGCATCCCCCGCGCGTATCCCCACTGAACGAGGAATCGTCAAGTATTGACAGATCCCGCTTATTCGCGGGAACCTCCTGCGCCGCGACAGAGGGCCCGGACAAGGCCGTCAACGGCAGCGTCACCGGCGGCAACATGCTCCGGGGCCTAGCTGCCTCGACCTCGGCGCGAACACCACGCACCCGGTGAACGCCCCGGGCCGCTACGTCAAGCTCACGGTGGGCACGCCGACCCAGACGCGCATCCACGAACTGCGGGTATTCGGGTGAGACCGGAGGGTGATTCCCCGGTTCACCCGGTAGCGGCGGGATCGGCGGGGGCCGATGAGGCTTACGGTCGTGGCATGCCTCCGGAACTCGTCCGTCCGTACGTGCGGGTGATCCCCATCGCCTACATCCCGCCGGCCGCGCCGCGGCGCTCCACCGTGCCGCCGCGGCCGGTCCCGGCCGTCTACCGCCCGCGCCACCACGCCGACTTCATTGCGCCCCCGCCCCGGCCGCCCCGGCGACGACCCGCCCGTCGCCGGGGCCCGGCCCTCGCCTGGGGCGCCCTGCTGGTCGCCCTGGCCACCACCGTGGTCAGCCTGCGCCCCGGCGAGGAGCGGCAGAGCCTCGCCCCGGTGCCCGCCGCCGAGTCGGCCCGGCTGCAGACCGCCGTCGTCCCCGCCCCCTCGGCGGACGCGGTGGTGCAGCACCAGCGCCGGCCCGCGACCCACCCCGACGCCGCGTCCCGCCCGCCCCACGCGTAAGGGTTCCCGCCACCCGCGCCTTGTATGCTGCCGTTCCCGGAAGAACGCGCACAGACGGGCGGGCACATGCGACAGCGGGAACGCGAAGTGCTGGACTGGCAGACGTTCGGCGCCGCGGCCCGCGAGCTGGCCCAGTGCATCGCCGACGACGGCTTCCGGCCCGACCTCGTGCTCAGCGTGGCGCGCGGCGGGCTGCTCGTGGCGGGCGCGCTGAGCTACGCGCTGGACGTCAAGAGCATCCACATGCTCAACGTGTTGTACTACACCGGCGTCGACCAGCGCCTCGACGCGCCGCTCATCCTCGACCCACGGCCGGACCTCAGCGAGCTGTCGGCGGCCCGGGTGCTCATCGCCGACGACGTCGCCGACACCGGCGCCACGCTGGAAGTCGTGCGCGACTTCTGCGCCGGGCGGGTCGCCGAGGTGCGGTGCGCGGTGCTCTACGAGAAGCCGCACTCGACCGTCACGTGCGAATACGTCTGGCGCCACACCGACCGCTGGATCAACTTCCCCTGGTCGAGCCTGCCGCCGGTGACGGACCCGGCGGCCCCCGTCACGGGCTGAGGCCGGGCGCGGCCGCGGCACGAGCGTGGGGGAGCCGGACGGCAGCACCGAGCGCTGCTACATCGTGGCCGACATGACCAGCGGCGCGATCAAGGGCTGACCCGCCCCAGCAACGCGCGCGCCCGCTCCCGCTCGGCCTCGCAGGCGTCGTCCAGGTCGTCGGGCAGGGGCACCCGCAGGCAGGCGGTCAGGGCCGCCTCCGCCTCCACGGGCCGGTTCTGGGCCGTCAGCAGCTCGCCCAGGCAGCACAGGGCGCGCACCCGGGTCACCGGGTCGACGGCTGCCTCCGCCGCCGCGACCGCCTCCCGCAGCACCGCCTCAGCGCGCGGCAGGGCGCCGCGGTCGAGCAGGTGGAGGGCCTTGGTCAGGAGTAGCGTTGCGGTCCGCGGCACAGGATCATGATGGCAGGGAGAGCGGACGTGGCGTACGGGTACATCGGGTCCATGAGGACGAAGGCGGGGCACCGCCAGGACGTCGTCGACATCCTGCTCAGCGGCGTCGACGGGCTGCGGCGGGTCGGGTGCCTGCTCTACGTCGTCGGGGTCGTCGACGAGGACACGATCAGCGTGTACGAGGTGTGGCAGAGCAAGGCCGCCCACGACGCCTCGCTGCAGTTGCCGGAGACCCGTGAGGCCATCGCCCGGGCCATGCCGATGCTCACCGGGGAGTTCTCCAGCCAGGAGATCACCGTCCTGGGCGGGCTGGGGATCTGACCGCGCGGATCCTGCGCATCACCGTCCGAAGTGGACGATGGCGGTGGACCGTGCCCTTCGGCAATGCGGGTCTGTGGCCACGGCGTCAGCGTACCGCTGGGTGGAACGATCCGATTGCTGCCGTTGTCGAAACACTCGACCCTTGTGCTCATGAGTGAGTCTCCCCAGAGTCGCATCGACTCGGCCGCCGTCACCGCGGCTGCCGACCGCCTCCGGGACGCTGCCATGGAACGCCGGCCCACCCGGCCCGTGCGGGACCTGATCGGATCCGATGACATCGTCGCGGCCTACGCCGTTCAACGCAGACTGGCGGCCGAACGCGTTGCCGCCGGCGCAAGCGTCGTCGGCCGCAAGATCGGGCTGACCTCCGAGGCGGTCCAGCGACAGCTCGGTGTGGATCGCCCGGACTTCGGCCTGCTCTTCGACGACATGGCCTACGACGGCGGCGACACGGTGCCCTACGATGCTGTGCTGCAGCCGCGCGTCGAGGCCGAGATCGCGTTCGCGCTCAAGGAAGACTTGGCCGGCGGCCCGCTTGACGCCGCGCAGATTCGCGCAGCGATCGACTACGCCTCACCCGCGCTCGAGGTCTGCGGCAGCCGCATCCAGGACTGGGACATCACCTTCGGCGACACCGTCGCCGACAACGCCTCGGCCGGGGCGTTCGTGCTCGGCCCGCTGCGCAAGAAGCTCGATCAGGTCGAGCCAAGGTCGGTCGACATGCAGATGGCCATCAACGGAAACGTGGTCTCGACCGGCAACGGCGCGGCCTGCTTGGGTGACCCGATCGATGCGGTCGTATGGCTGGCGCGTCAGGCTCGCGAACTCGGCGAACCGCTGCGAGCGGGACAGGTGATCCTGTCCGGGGCGCTGGGGCCGATGCGGCCGGTCGGACCCGGCGACCGCGTCACCGCCACGATCACGGGACTCGGCAAGGTCTCGGTCACGTTCGGCCAGTAGGGCTGCGTACGCGGCAGCCAGTGAGGACATCCATGATCAAGAAGAAGGTCGCCATCATCGGGTCGGGCAACATCGGGACGGACCTGATGATCAAAGTGATGCGGACCAGCCGGCATCTCGAGATGGGCGCGATGGTCGGGATCGACCCCAACTCCGACGGGCTCGCGAGAGCAAAGCGGTTCGGGTTCGCCACGACGCACGAGGGCGTCGACGGACTCATCGAACTCCCCGAGTTCGACGACATCGAGATCGTCTTCGACGCGACGTCGGCCAAGGCGCACAAGTACAACGCCGGCAAGCTGCAGCCCCTGGGCAAGCGACTCATCGACCTCACGCCGGCCGCGATCGGGCCCTACGTCGTTCCGGCGGTCAACCTCGCCGAGCACCTCGACGCGCCGAATGTCAACATGGTGACCTGCGGCGGCCAGGCAACGATCCCGATGGTCGCGGCCATCAGCCGAGTCGTCCCGGTGCCGTACGCCGAGATCGTCGCCTCGATCGCGTCGAAGAGCGCCGGTCCGGGCACACGAGCCAACGTCGACGAGTTCACCGAGACCACCGCGGCGGCGGTCATGGCGGTCGGCGGGGCTCGGCGAGGCAAAGCGATCATCATTCTCAACCCCGCCGAGCCGCCGCTGATCATGCGGGACACGGTCTTCGCCCTGGTCGACGCGGCCGACAAGCACGTGCACGCCGAGATCCGGCGCTCCGTCGAGAAGATGGTCGCCGACGTGGCGGCCTATGTGCCTGGTTACCGGCTCAAGCAGCAGGTGCAGATTTCCGAGATCCCGCACGACATGCCGCTCGAAACCCTCCTCGAGCCCGATGCGCGGCGGCCGACGCACCAGGTGTCGGTGTTCCTCGAGGTCGAGGGCGCTGCGCACTACCTGCCGGCCTATGCCGGCAACCTCGACATCATGACGTCCGCCGGCCTGCAGGTGGCCGAGCAGATCGCCGCTCGTCATGCCCAGGAGGCAGCCGCGTGAGCACCTCGACCTTCATCCAAGACGTCACCCTTCGCGATGGAATGCATGCCGTACGCCACCGAATCGGCCTCGACGACGTGCGACGCATCGTCACCGCGCTCGACGCGGCAGGCGTCGACGCCATCGAGGTCGCCCACGGAGACGGGCTGGCCGGCTCCTCGATCAACTACGGGCCCGGATCCCACACCGACTGGGCATGGATCGAGGCGGCCGCCGACGTGCTGCGCAACGCCCGCCTCACCACGTTGCTGCTGCCCGGCGTGGGCACGATCCACGAGCTGAAGACCGCGTGGGACCTCGGTGTCCGCTCGGTCCGGGTGGCCACACACTGCACCGAGGCCGACATCTCCGCCCAGCACATCGCGGCGGCCCGCGAGATCGGGATGGACGTCTCCGGATTCCTCATGCTGTCGCACATGGCACCGCCGGAGGAGCTGGCCAGGCAGGCGAAGCTGATGGAGTCGTACGGCGCCCACTGCGTCTACATCACAGACTCCGGCGGCCGGCTCACGATGAACGACGTCGTCGCGCGCGTGCGCGCCTACCGCGACGTGCTCGAACCAACCACGGAAATCGGCATCCACGCGCATGAGAACCTCTCGCTCTCCGTCGCGAACTCGGTCGTCGCCGTCGAGAACGGGGTCTACCGGGTCGACGCGTCGCTCGCCGGGCACGGGGCGGGCGCGGGCAACTGCCCGATCGAGGCGTTCATCGCGGTCGCCAACCTGTCCGGCATCAAGCACGGGTGCGACCTGTTCAAGCTGCAGGACGCGGCCGACGACATCGTCCGGCCGCTGCAGGACCGCCCAGTGCGAGTGGACCGCGAGACCCTGACGCTGGGCTACGCCGGCGTCTACTCCTCCTTCCTCCGCCACGCCGAGAACGCCTCCCGCCAGTACGGGGTCGACGTCCGGGACATCCTCATGGAGTGCGGCGCCAGAAGTCTCGTCGGCGGCCAGGAGGACATGATCATCGACATCGCGCTTACCCTCGCCGCCGGCTGATCAGGCGATCTCGTTCGAGGCACGGCCGGCTGCGCCGCGGATCGCGGCGCAGCCGGCCGTGTCGCCGGGCGCATGTGTCGCCGTTAATTGACCGCAGGTTGGGCGGCGAGGACCGAGCCGCGGCGGGCCGTCATGCAGACAACGGCAACCACCAGGTCGCAGATGCCAGCGACCGCAAAGCAGATGAGGAACCGATTCTCCGTCGGTACGCCGGGGAGGCCCGCGACACTCTTCGACTGAAGGATGCTCGAGTACACGGCCGGTCCGAGCGCGCCCGAGATGGTGAGAATGATGCCGATCATGCTCGTACCCATACCTGCCAGCTCCCGCGGCACTGCGTTCTGGATCGAACCGAAGAGACCGACCCCGACCAGTCCGCCGCCGATGCCGTAGATCGATGCTGCGAGGACGAAGGATGATCCGCCGGAAATGCCGGTGATCAGGAAAGCCGCAGCCGTGGCGTGACAGATCGCCCCGACGCCGGCGACGAGCAGCGGGCGGGTACGTGCTGCCAGCAGTCCACCGACGATTCCTCCAAGTGCGCCGAGGATCGAGTACGGCAGGAGCAGCAGCCCGGTGTCGAGCGCGTCATAGCCGAACCCGTACCCGGCCGTGGCAGGCATCTGCACGTAGAACGGGATCAGGAACGTGACGGACTGAATCGCCATCCCAATGGTGAAGCCGGCGAGCACGGTTCGCGCAACCGTCCCGGACCTGAGGAGCGCAAGATTGAACACCGGTGAGGCGGCGCGCGACTCCAGGAACGTCCAGGCCACGGCGCCCGCGATGCCCAGAGCGGCAAACCCGATCGCCTTCGGCTCGGTGAGTCCCTCGGCGGCGGCACTCTTGATCCCGTACAGCAGCGCCACGATCCAGGCGACGAGGCCGGTCAGGTTCACAATTGCGAACCTCGCGCTGCGATCACGCTCGCTGCCGGGGATGACGGCCCAGGCAAGAAGTGCGACGACTGCGTACACCCCGGTCGCCCCGAGGAAGAACTCCTGCATCGAGATGTGACTCAGGGACAGGCCACCGGCTACGAGACCCGCGCCGGCTCCGAGTGCCTGCGCCACCTGGCTGACGGTTACCGCAGTCCGGGTGGCGGCCCCGCGTAGGTGCCGACGCAGTGTCCCGACGCCGACTTGGCCGGTCGCAGCGCCGAGTCCCATGGTGGCCGCCCCGGCGAGGAGCGCGGGATAGGTTCCGAAGACTCCCGGGATGGCCGTGCCGAGGGCCAGGATTGCGGCGCCGAGCGTCGCCGCACCGCGATCCCCGAGGACATCCGCAGACCGCGGCAGCAGGATCGTGCTGACGCCGCCGCCGAGGAGCAGGAGTGTCAGGACCCATGCGACGTCGCCGACCGACAGGTCGAATTCCTGCTGGAGGACGGGCAGGAGCGGCGTGAGCATGAACATCACCGCGCTCGCGCTGAAGCCGATGAGCGCTGTGACGGCGATCAACGGACCCCGCCCTCGCGTCTGGCTGTGCGTCTCAGGTCGGGGCGCGGTCGTACGAATGGCATCATCGGTCATTGCTCGGTCCTTCTGGTCGTGTGACTGCCTTGCGGCGTCACCCCCGGTGTCGCGTCAGCTGATCCCGACGCGCGCTCGACGGGCCGGCCGTTCCCCGGCTCCGGCCGGCGGACGTAGTATGTGATCGGCGCCACTCGACGGGCGAGCAATGCGTTCCAGCAGGAGGAACAGCGCGGCGAGTTGCTGAGGCGCCGCGGGTGGAGGGTCGTTACGTCCGCACCCTGGGACGTGGCCGACAAGCGGTGGACGCTGGTCGAACCGCTGCCGCCGAAGCCGAAACGCGGTGGTCGGCCGGAGCGGCGCCCGAAGGTCCATTGTGGATTGTGCCCGTTCCGCCTGGCGGCGACGGGGCTTTGACCGGCCTGAGCCTCAGCGCTCGATCAGCCCGTCGAAAATGACGCGAAGCGCGCGCTCGGCACGCGCATGCTGGTGTGCTGCATCGACATCGGCGCGGGACTCGAGGGCGACGATCACACCGCTGATGAGGGTGACGAGGTCCTCGGCGCCGATGTCCCGGCGAACGGAGCCGGCCGCTTGTGCCGCTTCGAGGAGCCTTCCTGCCGCCTTGACCACGACCGCGTTACCCCACTCGGCGTTAGCGGCGGGATCGGTCTCCCGTAGACCCTGTGACATCAGGGTCGCCAAGACTCCACGCGCTTCGACGCTCAAGGCGACAAACTCGCGGAGCCACTCGAACAACGCCTCCGTTGGCTCCTCGGCGTCTGCGAGCGCGAAGGCGTGCTCGGCGGAGCGGGCTGTGCGGTCGCGATAGACCCGTTCGAACAGGTGCATGCGGCTGGGGAAGTGCCGATAGAGCGTCGCAGGTCCGACGCCCGCCTCGCGAGCTACTTCCTCCAGCACCACTGAGGGGCCGTCCCGCGCGATGAGCAGTTCGGCCGCGCGGAGGATCTGTTCAACGCTGCGCTGCGCATCGGCGCGCGGGCGTCGCCGCCGTGTCGGCGCTGCGGCGCTCTCCGCCACCAAACTTCTCCGTCCCGCTTGCGCTTGTGACTGACGCCACCCTACACTGCTCTACTCTACACTAAATGAGAGTTAACTATCAGTTACGTGGGAGTCTAGCGCTGACAAGGAGGAGCGATGTCCAGTAACGAAGTCAACGGGCACTCGCCGGACACCTCGGTTGGTAAGGGTCTGACGGTCCTGGACGCGTTGTCGCGCTCGCGCCTGCCGCTGGGGGTCTCGGACATCGCGTCTCGAACCGGCATGGCGAAGTCCACCGTTCATCGACTTTTGAACGCGATGATTGTGCACGGCTACGTCTCAAAAGAAGGTGAGCGGTACTTGCTCGCCGAACGGGTCTTCGAACTTGGGCATCGCGTGCAGGTGGGTCCAGCAAAAGGGTTGCGAGAGTTTGCCGCACCATATGTCGCCGACCTGTTCGCCGCCACTCGACAGACCATCCATCTCGCCGTTCTCAGCGGCACCGAAATCCTCTACATCGACAAGATTTCCGGAGTGGGCGCGCCGAAAATGGCGACCCGGATCGGCGGAAGGCGCCCCGCCTATGCAACAGGGCTCGGGAAGGTTCTCGTTGCCTTTGCGCCTGCGGCCGAGGTAAAGCGGAACCTTGAAGGAAAATTCCGGCGGTTCACCGCGTACACGGTTCCGGACGCGCAGAGAATGCTGCAGTCGATGGCAAGGGTTCGGGAGACCGGCTTCGCCACCGACAACGAGGAGTCATTCCTCGGTGTCACCTGCCTTGCCGCGCCCATCTGGTCGCCGGACGGGACCCGGGCCGTGGCGGCGATCTCATTGTCATGCCCGGTGGCGGGCCATTCGCCAAGCCGGTTCAAGACCGCGCTGATGGGGACGGCGGACCAGCTCTCCGCGGCGTTGAGCCAAGGCTGAGTCGCCGAGTTCGACCGAGCCGGGCCGAGGTCCTCGTGGACGTGGTTCGGGACCGTCTGTTCTTCGGGGAACACATCCGGCCGAAATCGAAATCGAGATTTCCTGTCAGGCGACGGGTCGTGGAGCATCTTGGCCTACGGCACCGGCCGCCACTCGGTCCGCGACTTTCTGCCGCAGGGCTCCGGTGACTCGCCGGCCTCCTGGAAAAGCGTCCTGATTCTGCCTGATGGAACAACTTCGTTGCGCAGCTCCACCGGTGCGTAAACGATATCGGCGTTCTGCAGGTCGCGCTTTTTCTGGCGAACTTTTCAGGAGTCAGCGTCTTTCATCCGCAGGAGGATTTTCGTGGGGTACATCAAAGCTCTCGGCTATATCGGAATTGGGGCGAAGGATCTTGACGCGTGGCAGGAGTTCGCCACGGAGATCCTCGGTCTGCAGGTCGTGCGCGGAGCGGACCTGCAGAACGTCGAGACGCTGTTCCTCCGTGTGGACTCCCGGCACCATCGAATCGCTGTGCGTCCCGGAGACGACGAACTGACCTATGTGGGGTGGGAGGTCGCCAGCGAGGCTGACCTGGACGCCCAGGTCCGGGACCTGGAAGCGGCGGGTGTCGCGGTCACGGAGGACCCCCGGCTCGCTGAGCTGCGAGGCGTCGGCCGGCTGGTCCGGTTGCAGGATCCGGCCGGTTTCCAGCTCGAACTGTTCTACAGCGCAGCCGTCGTGTCAGCAGCCTTCGTCTCGCCCACCGGCGTCCGGTTCGTGACCGAGGATCCCAAGGGCAACGACCTGGGCCTCGGACACATCGTCCTCGTGGCGCCGAACCTCGACGAGATGCTCGACTTCTATCTTCGAGTCCTCGACTTCAAGGTGAGTGACTACATCACCTTCAAGCCGATCGTCCTGACCTTCACGCACGTCAACCCCCGCCACCACTCGCTGGCCTTCGGCCCCGCCCCGGAGGGGCGCAAGCCGTTCATCAACCACTTCATGCTTGAAGTCGACGACCTCGATGGGGTCGGTCGGGCTCTCGACCGGGTGCGGGCACGTGAGATCTCGCTGACGGCGAGCCTGGGCCGGCACACGAACGACGAGATGCTGTCGTTCTACATGCGCTCGCCCTCCGGGATCGGCGTCGAGTACGGGACATCCGGCAAGTTGATCGACGACGAGACCTGGACCGTCACCAACTGGGACGCGGCCCAGTTCTGGGGCCACGACCGCAGCCACACCCATTGAGTGCGGCGCCCGTACTCGACAGCGGTCCTGCCCGCATGCCGCAGCTGATCGGACCTGCTCATTGAAGGGAACGAACGTGAAGGAAACCACGAGCCTGGCGGATCAGCTCGACGAGCTCGTCTCGGTCGAGCGTGGAGAGATCGACAGGCGCATCTTCAGCGACCAGGAGATCTTCGACATGGAGATGAAGCACATCTTCGGTCGTGCCTGGCTCTTCCTGTGCCACGAGACCCAGATCCCCAAGCGCGGTGACTTCTTCGAAGCGCCGATGGGATCGGACAACGTCCTTGTCGTCCGGCAGAAGGACGGCAGCATCAAGGCCTTCCTCAACACGTGCTCGCATCGGGGAAACGCGGTGTGTCGCGCGGAGGAAGGCAACGTCCGAAACTTCATGTGCACGTACCACGGCTGGACGTTCGGCCTCGACGGCGAACTCATCGGCGTGCCGGGCAAGTCCATCTTCTACAAGGACAAGCTCGACCTGTCCAGGTATCCACTGCGGAAGGTCGCGCAGCTCGACTCCTACCGGGGGTTCGTCTTCGCGACGTTCGACGAGACCGCGCCGCCCCTCGAGGAATACCTCGGCCCGACCGGACGGCTCGGGCTCGACCTCCTCGCGGAACGCGGGGACATCGAGGCGGTCCCCGGTGTCCAGAAGTTCGTTGTCAAGACGAACTGGAAGTTCACGGTGGACAACGTCTTCGACTACTACCACCCGCAGATCACCCACATGTCGGCGTTCGCGGTCGGCCTTATCCCGGCGCCGCCCGACGACTTCGTCGAGGGCGGAGCGATGACGGAGACCGGCGCGAATCTCGAGGTCCCGTTCCTGCCCACGGATCTGCACAACGTGGTCATGGTGGGCGAGTACGGCCACGCCATCTCGGGACCGGACCAGGACTCCTTGGAGGTGACCGCCGGCGGCCGGGAGCCGTTCGCCTGGCGGTACAAGCCCGAGACGCAGGAGAAGCTCGGGCGCCACGGTAGCCGGGTGGCGGGTCACCCGCACATCTTTCCGACCACGTGGGTCAATGCGGGTGGGCAGCTGAGCCTTCGCGTGCCGCGCAGCCCCGGTGTCACCGAGATCTGGTGGTTCTCCTTCCGGGACAAGAATGCCTCGCCCGAGCAGAACGCTGCGACGCTGAGCGCACAGATTCACTTCTTCGGGCCGGCCGGACTGCTTGAGCAGGAAGACGGGGAGAACTGGGCCCAGTCGACCCTGCAAACCCGCGGCACGGTCAGTCGCGAAGTACCCCAGCTGCTCAAGATGGGCCTGGGGACTTCGGAGATCATCAAGGACGACGGTCTCGCGATCATCGACGCGCCGATCAACGAACACGCCCAGCTCTGGACGTACCACGCGTGGCGTGAATGGCTCCGCAACCCGACGTGGGAGGAGCTGCGCCAGCGCACGATTCCGGGCGACCGGCTCTGAAAGGGAGAGATCGATGACTACAGAGGCAGCCGCCCCGGCCGTGAACCAGGCTCTGGAGGAAATGCTGCTGCAGCACGAGGTCGAGCAGTTCTACTACCACGAGGCTGCGCTGCTCGACAGCCACCGATACGAGGACTGGGTACGGCTGTTCACCGACGACACCCACTACTTCATGCCACTGCGGCGGACGATGACCAGACGCCAGCTGCACCTGGAGTTCACGCAGCCCGGTGACATGGCCTACTTCGACGAGAACAAGCAGTTCCTTGAGATCCGCGCCCGGAAGTTCGCTACCGGGACGTCCTGGGCGGAGGATCCGCCGTCGCGGACCCGGCACCTGATCACGAACGTTCGGATCGCTGAGCAGTCAGGTGCCGAGCTGGTCGTGCACAGCAACTTCATGCTGTACCGAACCCGTCTCAAGGAGGACGTCGACCAGTGGGTCGGGCGGCGGGAGGACACGCTGCGCCGGACCGAGGCCGGGTTGGCGATCGCCAAGCGCTGCATCTACCTCGACCAGACGATTCTCCAGTCGGCCAACCTGAGCAACTTCTTCTAAGCCGCACCTTCCGACAAGCCACGAACGAGAGTCAGTCCACCGATGCCTTGGATCCGCGCATGTTCCGTTGCGGAACTCGATGACGGCGACGCGCTTCAACTCAACACGACGCCCCCGATCGCCGTGTTCAACGTCGAAGGCGAGTTCTTCGCCCTGAACGACACGTGCACCCATGGTCAGTCGTCACTCGCCGACGGCTACGTCGATGGGGATCAGATCGAGTGCGCATGGCACTTCGCAAAGTTCGACATCCGGACCGGCGCGGTGCTCACGCCGCCGGCCACCATCCCGCTGTGCACGTACAAGGTCCGCGTCGAAGGCTCCGACGTCATGGTCGAGATGCCCGACAGGGACTGATGATCGAGGTGAGTGATGGACAAGCCGACCTGCGTCATCATCGGCGCTAGTGCCGCTGGTGTCGCGACCGCCGTCGAGCTGCGCAGGCGCGGATACCCGGGAGCAGTCACGCTGCTCGACGCCGACCCGAACATTCCCTACGAGAGACCGCCCCTGTCCAAGACCCTCCTTGGCGCCGGCTCCCGGGGACTGGTTCCGATCCAACCTGCCCACACGTATCGCGACCTTGACATCGAGCTGCGCCTGGGCGAGAAGGCGACAGCAGTCGACCCCACGGCGCTTACGGTGCATCTCAGCGGAGGTGAGGTCCTTCCCGCGGGCCGCGTCGTGCTGGCTACGGGGCTGTCGCCTCGGCGGCTGCAGGTCGCCGGGGCCGACGCCGAGAACGTGCTCTCGCTGAGGGACGCCTCCGACGCGAGCCGGATTGCCGAAGAGCTGGCGAGCGGGGGACCGCTGGTGATCATCGGTGCCGGTTTCATCGGGTTGGAGCTGGCGGCCGTGGCCCGCGAAGACGGCATCGACGTCACGGTAGTCGAGGCGCAGGCTCAGCCGCTGAACAACGCCGTCGGCGCTGACGTCGCGTGCCTCCTGACGCAGCTGCACCGCCGTCACGGCGTCAAGCTCTTGACCAGCGCCACCGTCGCAGCGTTCGCCGGCTCGGCGGGGCGTGTCGAAGAGGTCCGGCTCACCGACGGACGCCGCCTGCCGGCATCGACCGTAGTCGTGGGTGTGGGGGTGGAGCCGCGCAACGAGCTGACCGTCTCGGCCCGCATCGAGGTGGATGCACACGGTATCCCGGTGAACGAGTTCGGTCAGACGAGCCGGGCCTGGATCTACGCGACCGGCGATGTAGCCAGTCAGCCGCACCCCGAGCTGGCTCGTCGCGGTCGTATCGAGCACTGGGATGCGGCGCAGCGGCACGGCGCGGCGGTCGGAGCCACCATCGCCGGCGTTCCCGCCAGGTACCGGGAAGCACCTTATGCCTGGTCCGATCAGTACGGAGCCACCCTGCAGATTGTTGGGCGTCCCCGACCCGATGATGACCTGGTGCTGCGCGACGGAGCGTCGCCGAGCGAGTTCCTGGCCTTCTGGATTCGTGATGGATACGTCGGGGCAGTCGCCGGCATGAAGGCGTCCCGTGACGTCGGCGTCGTGAAAAGGCTGATGGCTGCTCGGGTCCCGGTCGACCGCGCGGACCTGGCGGGTCGCGACCTTGATCTGCGCGGACTCCTCAAGCGGCACCAGAAGGGTGTCCGGGCGACCGCTGGATCCGAACCAGCCGGTTAGTCGCACCAGCCCGAACAGAAGTCCGCGCTACGACACGTCCCGATCAGATGACGAAGACATGATCACGCGTCACTTGGCACTCCGGCTCGGCCCGTGTCCCAGTGCGCCCATCGGAAGGCAGCTTCAATGACCACAGAGATCACGTACGACTCGACCTACCGCCTCATCGACACCGTGGACTATCAGATCCAGGTGAACGAGGCGGGCGAGGGACACCCGGTCCTCCTGATCCATGGCACCGGACCAGGTGCCACGGGCTGGTCCAACTTCGAACCGAACATCCGCGAACTGTCGTCCTCCTTCCGTTGCATCGCGGTCACGATGCCGGGTTGGGGTGACTCCAACCCGCAGAGCGTGAAGACCGGACGGGACCAAGGCCGTGCGGTCGTGCAGCTGATGGACGCCATGGGGATCGACCGGGCCGCTTTCGTCGGAAACTCCATGGGCGGCGCCATCGGCATGGTGATGGCGACCGAGCATCCACAGCGGGTCTCACACCTGGTCACCATGGGTTCCGGGATCTGGGGCGTGAATGTGCTGACGCCGGCAGGTGTGTCGGAGGGGATGCAGGCGATCTTCAACGCCTACGAGGATCCGTCTCCCGAGAACTTCCAGCGGCTTGTGAAGATCATGTGCTTCGACTCCTCGTTCGCGACGAGGGAACTCGCCGAAGAGCGGTCGCGGACGGCGCTGAGCAAGCCGGAGCACTTGCAGAACTGGCTTGAGGTGATGAGAGCCGGCGTGGGCGCCACCGGCTTCCTGGAGGCCGGCCAGAAGATGGCACGGTCGCAAGTCCCCACGTTGATCATCCATGGCCGCGACGACCGCACTGTGCACTACGAAATCAGCCTTCGGGCCCACGCCGTCATCCCTGATTCCAGGCTCCTCATGTTCAACCGCTGCGGTCACTGGGCCCAGCTCGAACACGCAACCGAGTTCAACGCCATGGTCAAGCACTTCCTGGAGCGCCACTGATGTCATCGTCGCGCGCGACGGAGGCACCCGGCACCACCAGTACCAAATCCGGTCGCCTCGCGGGACTCTCCACTCTGGTCACGGGGGGCGGGTCCGGTCTCGGCCGCGCCATCGTCGAGCGCTACATCGCTGAGGGCGCTGTTGTGACCGTGCTTGAACGCTCGCCCGGCAAGCTGCGCGATCTGGTCGCATCGTACGGTGACAGCGTCTGCCCAGTGCAGGGCGACGTCACTTCCGGCGACGACAACATCGCCGCCGTCGAGGCGGCTCTGAAGGCCTTCGGGGGACTCGATACCTTCGTGGGAAACGCCGGCTTGTGGGACTTCGGGACGCCACTGCTGCGCATGAGCATGAACGACCTCGAGCAGGGATACCGCGAACTGTTCGACGTGAACGTCAAGGGATACATCGTCGGGGCGCGCGCTGCTGCCGGGGCGCTCACCGAGCGGCGTGGCTCGATGATCTTCACCCTGTCGAACGCCGCCCTCTTCCCCAGGGGTGGCGGAGTCCTGTACACCGCTTCGAAGCACGCCGGCGTCGGGGTGGTTTCCCAACTGGCCTATGAGCTCGCGCCGCACGTGCGCGTCAACGCCGTAGCGCCGGGGGGCATGGCGACCGACCTTCGGGGTCCCCGCGCGATGGGGCTCGGCGAGCAGTCCATCACCGACATCCTGCCCGTTGAGGACCAGATCAGGCAGTTCTCCGCCCTGGACGTCGCACCCCGTGCCGAGGACTACGTCGACCCGTACGTCCTTCTTGCCGCGCGCAACGAGTCAAGGACCGTGACCGGGGTGGTACTCGACATCAGCGCGGTCGGGACACCTCGCCGTCCCGACGCCGCCTCGTAGCAGCCCCCGACGTGGCCAACCCAGGAACGAGGAGACGCACGACATGAGCGAACGCCGACCGAACCGGCGCCGGACGGTCGCCGACCCGCTGGACGAATCGGTACCTGTCGGCCGTGTGTCGACGTGGGCACCCTTCGCTCACACGGCGTTCAGAGTTCTGTTCGTCGCCCAGCTGGTGGCCAACGTCGGACGGTTGATGCAAGCGGCGGGATCCGCATGGAGCATCGAGGAGCATGGTGGCTCCGCACTGCAGGTGTCACTCGTCCAGACGGCCACGTACACGCCGCTGGTGGTGCTGGGCCTCGTGGCCGGTACGCTCGCCGACCGCCTGGATCGCCGCCTGCTTCTCCTGGCTTGTCAGGCGTGGATGGCGCTGAGCGCCACTGCCCTGTTCGCTGTTTCGCTGGCCGGATGGTCCGACCCGGCCGTCGTCCTCGCTCTTACCTTCGCGATCGGCCTCGGCACTGCACTGGCCGCGCCGACGTGGGCGGCAATGCAGCCCGCGTTGGTTCCACCGCACCTGATCGGCCGCGCGATCGCCCTGAACGGGCTCACGTTCAACGTTGCACAAGCTCTTGGCCCTGCTCTTGCCGGCGTGGTCATCGTGGCACTCGGTACCGAGTGGGTCTTCGCGATCAATGCCACCACGCTGTCCTGCACCGTCGTGGCGCTGCTGGCATGGAAGTCTCCTGTCGCGACGCAGCGTCCGGCGGAGTCGTTCATGGCGGCATTCCGCGCCGGGACCCGTTTCATGGGTACTGCTCCACAGCGCCAGATCCTGACGCGGTTCGCGATCTTCTTCATCCCGGCAGCATCGGTGATGGCACTGACGCCGGTGCTCGCCTCAGACCGCCTGCGCCTCGCCGGCGGAGGCTTCGGGGCCTTGATGGCGATGTTCGGTGCCGGCGCAGCGCTGTCTGTGGTGATCTGGCCTGCGGTCGAGCGCCGCGGCGAAGAGTGGGGAATCGCGGCATCGACCGTCCTGCTGGCTGTAGCGCTCGCTGTCAGCGCGGTCGTCACGCAGCCGGTGATCGTCGCCGCCGCGTTGCTGGCGGCCGGGATCGCGTTCACGCTCGGCAGCACCAGCGCCGTTGTGGCCGCCCAGAGAGTGGTCGAAGAGCCGATGCGGGCACGCGCGATGGCCACCTACGTTGTGACGTCGGGGGCGGTCGTCGCTGCGGCGAGCGCTGTGTGGGGCGTTGTGGCGAAGCTCGGGGCCGAGAACGCACTTGGGATCGCCGCTGTCTTGGCGGTGCTCAGCTTCCTCGTCCGGCGCCGTTGGCCGCTTCCAGCCCGGGTCGAGCCGTCCGACAAGAGGATGGAACCGGCTGTCGACTCCTGACTCCGCCCGCCAGATCCGCGACACCGCCGTCCGGTTCAGCCCCACCGCCTTGTCCGTCGACCGGGTCGGCCGGTGACCGTCCTGATTGGACGGCAGCGCTTTCGAGCGTTTTCGTGATCACGGCCTTGCCCTGCGCGTCGCCGATCTTGCGCGGCGCGCCCGGTCGCGGTTCGTCGCGCAGCCCGTCCGCACACGCCCGCACGATCCTTACCCGTACGGCCCTTCAAACGCGTCCCGCACCTCGGTGCTGTTCCATACGGCAGCGGCGGCTGGCGTCTGTTCATCCGGTTGTCGGTCAGTTGATAGATGCCGCTCACTGTCACCCGGCTAGATCGGCAACATGAATATTACTCGCAGGGCCGGACTGGTCCTCGCGGCGGCGCTGCTGGCCGGCGCCGCCGTCGCCACCCCCGCGCAGGCGGCGCCCGCAGCGACCTGGGAACGTTCGCTCGGGCTGGCCAACGCGACGAACTTCCGCGACGTGGGCGGCTACACCACCAGCGACGGGCACGCCGTGCGCACCGGCGTGGTGTTCCGCTCCAACAAGCTGTCCAACCTCACCGCCGCCGAGTGGCAGGTCGTCATCGCGCACGGCATCAACCGCGACGTCGACCTGCGCAACGCCATCGAGCGCAGCGACGAGCCGGACCACGCCCCCGCCGGCGTGGCCTACCAGGTCGCCGACGTGGCCTCGCTCAGCCACGGCATCCGCTTCCACGACAACGCGGCGCTGACCCTCGTCGCGGCGCTCGCGGCCGGGCTGCTGTCGGGCTCCTCGGACCTCGGCCAGTCGATCGGCTACCCCTTCATGGTGAACTTCGTCGGCGCCGACTACGCCTTCCGCGACACGCTGCTGGCCGTCGCCCGCAACACTTCGGGCGGCGTGGTGTACCACTGCTCGGCCGGCAAGGACCGCACCGGCTGGGCGACCGCCGTCCTGCTGACCACGCTGGGAGTGCCGATGGCCACGGTCGAGGCGGACTTCCTGGCCAGCAACACCTACCTGGGCCGCTCGGACGCGGTGCAGGTAGCGTGGCTGCGCGCGGGGTTCGCGGAGCTGTACCACATCTACGGCAGTTTCAGCGCGTACCTGCACAACGGCCTGATGCTCAGCGACGCCGACATCGCCGCGATCAAGGCCCGCCTGCTGGTATAACTACACACCGTGTGGAGACCGTCAGCTGATTTGGGCGGCTCCTGTACGGTGAATCAAGCGGAACGCCACCGGCCGACCGACGACCGCGAGTCCGGCGCCTCCTCGGGCGCCGGACTCGCCCACATCGAACCCGGCCAGATCGAGTTTCCGGGTGCCGGACTCGCGCACGTCGGCCCGGCCGCACGGGACTCGGCCCCGTCGAGCTCTGTCGCGTCGGGCTCGGCTGGTTCGGGCCGGGCCGTCGCGGCGCGGGCGGCTGCGCGACCCCGTCGACGACGTCGTGGAGCGCGACACGCTCGCGTCCGCGCCGACGGTGGACGCGGCGCTGGCGCTGGCGGCCGCGATCGGCGCGATGGTGATCGAGCTGCCGGATCTCCGGCGCAGCTCGCTTCCCCCGTCATGACCACTGTGGATGGCCCGAATTGCGGTTGCCCCGCTCCGGTGCGCGGTGCCAGGCTGCGGAGCGTGTCGTTTGAGCTGGTCGCGGTGGACCGGGCCGCCGCTGAGGGGCTCGTGCCGGTGCTGCGCGACGCCGAGGAGGGGGACGAGCGCATCCGGGCCGTGCTCGACGATCCCCGCTGCCGCGCCTATGCGGCCCGGGACGACGGGCGGCTCGTCGGCGCGGCGGTCGTCCGGCACGTCCCGCAGGAGCCGAGCGAGATCGTGTACCTCGCCGTCGACGCCGAGCACCGCCGCCGCGGCCACGGCCGGCGCATCCTCGCCGCGCTGCAGCGCCGGGGGCCGCTCGTCGTCGGCACCGCGAACTCCTCGCTGGACAACATCGCGTTCTACCAGCGCTGCGGGTTCCGGATGCTGGCCGTGCGCCGCGACTTCTTCGACTACATCGACCCGCCGGTCCACGAGCACGGCATTCGCATGCGGGACATGATCATATTCTCGTACGAGCGCGAGCACCCATCATGAACAGACATGATCCTGCATGTTCTGACTCTTGACTCGTCGGATTTTTGAGCGTTGTATGCAAATGCTTGCGTACGCCGCTACGTCCGCGAGTCTAGAGAGGACTGTCATGGCGCGATCATCGATGCGTGCGGTGCGTCTCGCGGTGGGGCCGGTGGCCGTCGCCGTGCTCGCCGGGGCCTGGCTCGCCGCCGCGCCGCCCGCCCCCGCCGCCACCGTCACCGCCGGGGCGACCACGCCGTTCACCAGCTACGAGGCCGAGGCCGGCACGCCGGGCGGAGGTGCGACGACGGTGTCGCTGACCGCGGCGCCGACGACGCAGTACTCCAGCGCCGCCCTGGAGGCGTCCGGACACGCCTACGTGCACCTGGCCGCCACCGGGCAGAAGGTGCAGTGGACCAATACGACCGGGCGCCCGATCAGCGCGATCGTGGTGCGCGAGAGCATCCCCGACGCCCCGGGCGGCGGCGGGATCACCGCCTCGCTGAACCTCTACGTCGACGGCGCCTACCGGCAGGCGCTGAACCTGCGCTCGGACCAGACGTGGGTGTACGAGGGCAACAACCACTACAACGACAGCGCCGACCAGAACCCGGCCGACGGCAACCCGCGGGTGTTCTTCGACGAGGTGCGGGCGTTCGTCACCGGGGCGCCGATCGCGCCCGGGGCGACGTTCGCGCTGCAGAAGGACGCGGCGAACACGGCCGCGTACTACGACATCGACGTCGTCGACGTGGAGAACCCGGCGCCGATCGCCCAGCCGGCGAACTCCATCTCCGTCACCTCCTGCGGCGCCGTCGCCGACAACGCGAGCGTGGACAGCACGGGCGCGATCCAGAACTGCATCAACCAGGCGCAGTCGCAGGGCCGGACGCTGTGGATCCCGTCCGGGACCTTCTACCTGAAGAGCACCACCAACCTGCACGCGACCGGCATCACGATCGCGGGCGCCGGGCCCTGGTACAGCACCATCTACCGCGCCGTGCCGCTGCCGAACCCCACGCCCCTCGGCGCGGTCTTCGACCTCACCTCCTGCACCGTCAAGGACTTCCACATCGACTCCAACGCCACCAGCCGGGCCACCGCGGACGGCGCCGGCGGCGCGATGGACACCACCGGCACGAACTGGGTCGCGGACAACATCTGGACCCAGCACACGCTGTCGGGCTTCTGGGCCTCCGGCACCGGCGGCACCGTGCGCAACAGCCGCCTGACAAGCATCTGGGCCGACGGCATCAACCTCAACAACGTCTCGCTGAACAACTCCGTCGGCAACAACCTGAGCGCGACGAACAACTTCGTGCGCGGCACCGGCGACGACGCCATGGCCATCAACTCGGTCAACTACAACACCGACGACAACGGTAACCGCACGTACTACACCCCGATGGCGAACGTGACGTTCACCCACAACACGATCATCGCCCCGTGGGGCGGCAAGGGCATCGGAATCTACGGCGGCAGCGGCCACGACGTGCAGTACAACGCCATCGCCGACACCGCCCGCTACATCGGCCTCGGCGCCGGCCGGTTCGGCGTCAACGGCAACGACCTGCTCGGCGCGACCGTCGCCAACAACGTCGTGACCCGCTCCGGAGGCAACGGCTACAGCCAGGGCCAGCCGGCGCTGCACGTGGGCAACGGCGGCGACGGGCAGAACGTCGGCGTCGTGGACCGGGTGACGGTCAGCAACAACACCGTCGCCGGCGCGCTCTACGACGGCATCGGGTTCTCCACGTCGACGAACACGCTGCTGCAGAACAACACCGTGACCGACCCCGGGCGCAACGGGGTCGTGGTGGCGCCGCCGTTCTACCCGGCGCCGAGCGGCTCGGCGAGCATCACCGGCAACACGGTGAGCGGACTCAAGGCCGGGGCGAGCGCGTACCTCAACAACTCCGCGGGCTTCGCCGCCACGCTGAGCGGCAACAGCTGGCAGGGCGGCGGCGGCCCGGTCCAGGCACCCTACGGCGGCACCCCGGCCGCGATCCCCGGCACGGTGCAGGCGGAGAACTACGACACCGGCGGGCCGGGCCTGGCGTACAACGTCACCTCGGTCAACGGCAGCGCCAACGGCTACCGCGCCGACGGCGTCGACCTGGAGTCCACATCGGACACCGGTGGCGGGTACAACCTCGGCTGGACCAGCGGCGGGCAGTGGTTCAAGTACACCGTCGACGTCGCCACCGCCGGGCAGTACACGCTGAGCCTGCGCGTCGCCGCGCCGAGCGCCGTGACCGGGGCGCTGCACCTGGCGGGCGCCTCCGGCGCGAACCTCACCGGCGCGGTGAACATCCCGGCGACCGGCGACTGGCAGGCGTGGTCGACGGCCACCGCGACGCTGACCCTGCCGGCCGGGCAGCAGGTGTTCACGCTCGCGCAGGACACCGGCGGCTGGAACCTCAACAGCCTGCAGTTCACCGCCGGCGGCGCCAACCCGACGCCGACGAACCTGGCCGCCGGCCGGCCCACGTCGGAGTCGTCGCACACCCAGGTGTACGGCTCGGGCAACGTGACCGACGGCAACCAGGGCAGCTACTGGGAGAGCGCGAACAACGCGTTCCCGCAGTGGGTCCAGGTCGATCTCGGCTCGGCCCGCTCGGCGTCGAAGGTCGTGCTGCAACTGCCCCCGTCGTGGGGCGCCCGCAGCCAGACGCTGACCCTGAGCGCGTCGAGCGACGGCTCGTCGTTCACCACCGTGGCCGGCGCGAACAGCTACCCGTTCAACCCGTCGTCGAACAACACCGTGACGCTGACGTTCCCCGCGACGACGCAGCGGTACTGGCGGGTCACGGTCACGGCGAACACGGGCTGGCCGGCCGGGCAGCTCGCGGAGTTTCAGGTCTGGAACCAATGAAACTTTCAGTTGTGACAGTTCACAACTTTGGACTCCTTTAAGTTTCACTTTGCCGCCGCCGGAGAGCGATTTCCGGCGGCCGGCTGCTCCTAACATTCGCTCGCGTGAACCCAGGTCTGTTCTCCCGGCGGCGGGTCGTCATCGCCGCCGTCGCGGGTGTTGCTCTCGCCGCGACCATCGGCGCCGTCGCCGCATGCTCCGCCGGACCTCCGGCGGGCACCAGCGGTACCGCGGCCGAACAAGCGGCCGCAAGCCGGTCGGACGGTGACTTCGCGGCGGGCCTGGCCGGCGCCTCGGCAATGCCGAGCGGCTCGGCGTCGGCCAGCGCCTCGGCGAAGCCGACCGGCCCGTGCGGCCGGGCCGCCTCCGCCGCGCCGGTGGTGCGGGTGACCGACGTGAACGTGGGCACCACGGTCACCGGCTACGCCCGCGAGGGCGACACCGACCCGCTGCCGATGGCGATCGCGGCGACGCCGAACGGCGGCTCGTGGCTGGCGTGGCTGGGCACGAACGGGAAGGTGTACCTCGGCAAGCTCGGCTGCGACGACAAGCTCGCCGGCACGCCGAGCAGCTTCGACGGCATCGACCTGCAGGACGTCTCCGCCGACGCCAATGGCGGCGTGCTCCTGCTGACCCGCAAGGGCGAGTGCCACGACGGCCCGCTGTGCGGCGGATCCTCCAGTCCCTGCAACACGATGCACATGATCCGGTTCGACAACAACGGCAAGCAGGTGTGGGAGCGGCAGGTCACGAACCTCGGCTCGAACCTCGGCGGCTACGACAACGGGGCCCGGTTCGTGTGGTGGTACCAGCACCACGGGCGGCTCGCCTCCGACGGCAGCAACTACGCGGCGTACTTCGGCGTCGCCATCACCGTGGCGAACGGATCGTGCGTCGACATCCACGAGGGCGACCGCATGCAGGTCGTCAACGCAAGCGGTGGCCTGGTCGCCGGGCACAAGGACAGCTTCGAGGTCGGCTGCAGCCACAGCTGGGGCACCCGCATCGTGTGGGACCCGCGCGCCGGGCGCTTCGCGATGGTCTGCGCGACCGACAACAACTGCCGCATCGCGCAGCCGCACCCGTACCGCACCGTCGCCGCCGGCACCTGCGACGGCACCCTGTTCGGCGGTGACCTGGTGCTGGCGAAGAGCTCCGGCTACTGGACCGCGTGGAGCCAGGGCGGTCAGGCCCGGCTCGAGCACTTCGGCACCGGCGCCTCGGACTCGACGGTGAAAACCGCGGCGAAGACGGCGCATCCGCACCTGGTGACGTACGGCTCCGGCCGCATGCTGCTGGCGTGGGAGTCCGGCTCGTCGATGGCGGCGCAGGTGTACGACGCAGGCAGCGGGGCCGGCGTCGGCGCGCAGTTCACGATCGGCGTGAAGGACCACAACTACCAGGCGTTCAAGTCCTACGCCGACGGCAGCGCCGCCTACCCGGCCGCCGGCGCGAACAGCACGTCGATCCGCGTCGCGCGCGTGATGCCCATGGCCTGAGTACCTCGCGAGGAAGGTGATCGCGACGTGAAGTTTCAATCGAGGGATCTGTGCATGGCTCCGCGCGGCCTGGGTAATGGGCGGGGTTGAAGCCGCCCCCGACGGGAAGGGTCGCCATGGACAAAGCTGGATGGATCATCTCCGTTATCGCCATTGTGATCGTCGCGGCGATCGCGCTCAACGTCAGCCGCCGCAGTGGAAAGCAGTAGAACGCATCGGAGCAGTCTCATGTATCACGTCGTTTCGCCCACTGCGGCGGCCAGCCTGACGGCAGTCGCCGCGTTCAGCGCCGCCGCAGTGACGGCCGGGCCATCGCCCGCATCCGGGAGGGAACTCGTGCGACACACCGCTACCGTCGACGACCGGGTGGACTTCCAGCCGACCGAGATCTCCGGATCGGTACAGACCTACAGGCTGGAGGACCGTTCGGACACGTTCGCCGACGCCGTTGCCGATCTCAACGGGAAGATCCCCAACGTGCACCGCACGGACGTCATCCAGGACGTGAACCACAGCGCCAAGGCGCCGTGCGGGGTGCCACCGACGGCCGACTCGGTCCAGTTCTGCTGGAACGACGAGGACAACGCCGGCACCACCTGGATCCCGCAGGGACTCACCGGCTCCTGGGACGCCGACGCCGACGGCCGGTGGAACGGCCACCAGGTCATCGCCACCACCTGGTACGACGATCGCGGCGTCGACGGAACCAACCGGGGCAGCCGGATCACCTTCGTCAACTACGACGAGCCGGGGAAGCCGGAGTACCGGCACGTGCTACTCGTCGTCCCGGACCGCGACGGCAGCTTCCACGCGGCGAAGTCCCACGTCGGCGGCATCGCGTGGGTCGGCTACCGGCTGTACGTCGCCGACACCGACGCGATCCGGGTCTTCGACCTGCACAACATCTGGCGCACCCGGGCCGACAGCTCACACAGGAAGATCGGCATGGACGACGGGAAGGCGTACGCGGCGGACTACCGGTACGCGATCCCGCAGATCGGCTACTACACGCCCGATCGTTCGCTTCGCATCTCGTCGATCAGCCTGGACCGCACCAGTTCGCCGAACTCGCTCGTCACCGCGGAGTACAAGGAGGACCGCGACGGGGTCCACTCCCCAAGGCCGGCCAACGCACGGATCGTGCGGTGGAACCTCGGCAAGGACGGCAAACCGGCCGTGACCTCCAGCGCCGCATACGTGACGTCCCGGGCCAACGTCAACGGCGCGATCACACACGGCGACAAGCCCGAGTTCGTGCTGACCAGCAGCGAGTTCAACCGCCGGCCCGCGTGGATCCACCGCGCCACGGTCGGCACGTCGAGCCGGTACACGAGCGTCCGACTGGGCGGTCCCGAGGACCTGACCTACCAGCCGCAGGGCAGCCGGGTGTGGACGCTCACCGAGTACGACGGCCGCCGCAGCGTCTTCGGCATCCCATTGTCCTCGATCGGCAACAGGTGACGGAACCGGGCCGTCAAGGACCTGCCGTCTCCGACCGGGTGTAGTCCAGCCGTCGCGGACGTGGTGGACGACGCCGTAGCGCTCCGCGGCGGCTGGGTCGTGTGGCGATGATGACCGTGGTGCCCACCGCTTTGGCGTTCCAGCGCCTCAACGCAACCAACTGATACGCACCAGCCAAGAAGGCCCCGGGCGCGGGCCGCCCTGCACAGCCGGCAGCTGACGGTCCAGCCCGCCGGCCGGACGTAGCTGGCCGGCGGGTGGCGGGCCATGATCGAGCGCGTGCGCGGCGAGGGCTATCCGGGCCTGCGCGTCATCGCGGACATGGCCTGGACGGCCGCGAAACTGCGAGGACGTGCTCGGTCGACGTGACCAGGCTTCGGCTCGCCGACGTGGCGGTGGTCTCCGTGCTCGTGCGCTGTGCGCGGCGCACGCCCGGGCCGACGACCGGCTCCTCGCCGGGGGCCTTCCGCGGCCCCGAGCTGCCATAGACTGACGTCCATGAATATGGCGATCCGCCAGGTGCGGCGCACCTACCTCGTGCTGGTGCTGCTCAACGCGCTCGCGGTCTCGTTCATCTGGGGCATCAACTCGCTGCTGATGTTCCAGGCGGGTCTGTCCAACACCGAGGCGCTGGCCGCCAACGCGTGCTTCACGCTCGGCTACGCGCTGTTCGAGGTGCCGACCGGCACGATCGCCGACACCTGGGGCCGCCGCGCCGCCTACCTGCTCGGCGGGGTCACCCTGTTCGTCACGACGCTGCTGTACTGGCTCGCCTGGCGCCTGCACGCCGGCGTCGGGAGCTGGGCGGTCGTCTCGGTCCTGCTCGCCATCGGGTTCACGTTCTTCTCCGGCGCGACCGATGCGTGGCTCGTCGACGCGCTGCGGTTCCTGGACTTCGACGGCACGCTCGAGTCGGTGTTCGCCCGCGCCCAGGTCTACGGCGGCATCGGCACGCTCACCGGCTCCCTGTCCGGCGCGTTCATCGCGCAGCTGACCGACATCGGCGTGCCCGTGCTCGTGCGCGCCGGGCTGCTGCTGACGCTCACCTGCGTCGCCTGGCGGCTCATGCACGACGTCGGCTTCACGCCCAGGCGCGCCGGGCCGCTCACCGCGCAGCTGCGGCGGGTGCTGGCCGCGTCGGTGCGGTACGGCTGGCGCCGCCCCGCGATCCGCTGGGTCATGCTCGGCGCCTGGGTGGCCTCCGGCGTCGGCTATTTCGTGGCCTTCACGATGAAGCCGTACCTGCTGCAGCTCGCCGGCGACCAGCACGCCTACGGCCTGCTCGGCGTCGCCGCAGCGCTGCAGGCCGCCGCCCAGATGCTCGGCGGGCTGCTGGCCTCGGCGTTCCGCTCGCTGTTCCGGTGGCGGATGTCGGCGCTCATCACCGGCGTCCTGCTCAACGGCGCGATCCTGGCCGGCTTCGGCATGGCGGGCGACGTGCCGTCCGCGATCGCGATGCTGTGCGCGTACGGCCTCGTCACCGCCGGGATGCAGCCCGCGCGCCAGGCGTACCTCAACGAGCTCGTCCCCACCCGGCAGCGCGCCACCGTGCTGTCGTTCGACTCGCTCGTCGCCTCCAGCGGCGGCGTGGTGCTGCAGCCGACGCTGGGCCGCGCGGCCGACGTGTGGGGCTACTCGACGCCGTTCGTGCTCGCCGGCCTGCTGCAGGTGGTGGCGCTGCCGTTCCTGCTGCTGGCCCGCCGCCACGAGGCCGCGCCCGACCCGCTGCGGCCCGAGGTGACGGCGGCCGAGCCGGCCGAGCCTGAGCCCGAGCCGTCCCGGCCGCTGTGACGCTCAGCCGGGCAGGACGCGCCGCACGTAGGCCGCGAACTGCGCGACGGAGTCGCCGATCCAGACCATGCCGTGCTCGCGGATGATGAACCAGTCCGTGTTGCGGGTCCGCAGCTGCGCGAAGAACCGGCGCCCGGCCGCGAACTGCCCGCTCTCGACGGTCGCGGGGGTGACCAGCTCCCGGAACCGCTCCCCGCGGGTCAGCTCGCGGTGGTGGAAGTGCACGATGAGCCGCGGCCGCCGTCCGTGCATGCCCAGCATCGAGCTGAGCGTCAGGAACTCCGGCGCGTCGGAGCTCGGCAGCCGCGGCCCCGCGTAGGTCAGCGCCCGCGCCCCCTCGTCGTACGACGTGATGAGATCGAAGTCGGCCGACGTCATGAGCGTCTTGTCGATGACCGTCTGCGACGTGAACCAGTAGCCGTCGTGCGTGAACATGATGGAGCCGTCGGTCCAGGGCTTACGCTGCCAGAGCCGGTGTTCCCGGTGCAGCCGGGCCAGCTCGGCGACCTCCGCGGCGTGCTCGGACACCAGCCGCTGCCGCACCGCGAGGTCCCCGAGGTCGAGGCTGCGCGTCGGCCGGTACTTCACCCGGATGGTCTCGCCGATCGCGTTGACGTAGACGTCCTGCCACGTGTTCGTCCGGATCCGCCGAACCCGGTCGATCTCGTCGGGGTAGATCGCGTTGACGTCGAGCTCGTCGCACAGCTCGGGCACGGCGTCGGCCGCCTGCTCGTATCCGGGCCGGTCCCGCCCGTCCGCGGCCAGCTCGTACGCCGAGATGATGTTCGTGCGGAACCCGGCGCCCGCGAGCGCCGCCAGATATCGTCGCTCCCCGTTGCTCATGAGCAGCGGGTCCGTCGGCCCGTAGACGACGTAGGTGATGAGATCGGGCCGGGGCGGCGGCAGCTCGCCGAAGGCGAGTGGTTCGACCGAAAGTCCATAATCGGCACCCAGAGCGAGAAACGCGGGCTTGACGATCGCCCGCAGCGTCCACTCACCGTGCGGCGACGCGGGGTTGATGACGTAAAAGCACCGGACCTCGCCGGGCCCGCGTTTGTGGCAGTAGTCATCCGCCTGGGGTTTCCCCGTAGTTGTCGGCGCGGTGACCACGCCGTCACTGTACATTGATCACGTCCACCGTGTTGCCCTACGAGGCTCGATAGTCGAATGGCGAAGATCGATGCCCGTCCGGCCCTGGCGATGTGGGCGGTGCGCGGCGATTGTGGGGAATGGGACGGCCTTCGCCCGGATTCTGCGGGCGCTGCGGCCTGGGCGTGATGGGCGCACCGTCGCCGCCGCGGCGCTTGTTCGGCTGCCCGCAGGCGTCGGCGTCAGCGTCGACCGGCGCACGCTGACCCCGCACATCCCCGCCGGCCCGGGCCGTCGCGTCGAGTGCTACCACGCCACGTTCGCGGTGACGCGGAGCGGGGCGACGGTGGCTCGGCCGCGGGCCTGCCTGGCGGCGACGTCCCCGCGGGCAGCGATCGCGCTGGCGCGGGCCCTGGCGGCGCGTGCCGCCGGCAAGAGAACAAGCCTGCCGGGCTTCAGCGTCAGCCCGGCAACAGAACAAGCCTGCCGGGCTTCAGTGTCAGCCTCGACCGGCGCCCGCTGATGCGCGCGTCGCCGTGAGCCCTGTCCGCGCCGCCGCGGCGAGCCGCGACGGGCCCGAGCCGGCGGCATCGCAATCGCCGCGCCGGCTCCGGCTTCCGTATCCGCGCGAAGGCGTCGTCCGTGCGAAGGCCGTCGTCCGTGCGAAGGCGTCCAATGCCAATGCGCGCGAGGGGTGGCGATGGCCGTGCGTCTGCTGGGATAGAGCCGTGTGCGCCAATCGCGAAACCGTGCGGAACGGGCTCGTCGGCGCCGCTCAGTCCTTCCTCCACGCTACAGCACCCGGCCAAATCGTGGCCTCGCAGCGTGGTTCGGCAGTTGCGGACCGTCAGCCGCCCAGGTTGGCGAAGAAGTCGCCGAAGCCGTTGGCGATGTCCAGGAGGCTACCGCCGATGGAGGTGACCACGTTGGCCGCCGACTGTGGGCGGTACGCGACGAAGAACACCAGGAACGCCAGGCCGCCCCATCTGAGGATCTTCTTGACCATGGTCGTTTTTCCCTCCCCATCCGGATGCCGGGCATTCAGCGTAGCCGTTGAATGACGCTCAGTGAAGTTGCTCCATGCAATGCGGCATGACGATAGCAACACACTGAGCGGCCATTCACGACCGTTCACTCAGTCTCGGGGTGCCCGTGAGCAACCCCACACTGCCCCCGGCCCGCCGCGCGCCGCGGAACCTGGGTGGCGCACGACGAGGTGCTCGCCGGCCGGCTGCGGGACCGAGCCGGCGTGGCCGAGAAGCGCATGTCCGGCGGCGTCGCGGTTCTCGGGCGCGGCGACATGACCGTCGGCGTGATCAAGGATGACCTGCTGGTGCGCCTCGCCGCGGGGGAGGCCGAGGCGG
Source organism: Dactylosporangium sp. CA-233914 (assembly GCF_050942935.1). Taxonomy (NCBI): domain Bacteria; kingdom Bacillati; phylum Actinomycetota; class Actinomycetes; order Micromonosporales; family Micromonosporaceae; genus Dactylosporangium; species Dactylosporangium sp. CA-233914. The sequence goes on from NZ_CP192030.1 coordinate 5,385,008, forward strand.
CCGGGGTGCGGCCGTTCCGGGCGCCCGCGCGGCTGGGTCGGCGCCGGCGACCACCTCAACGACGATGATCTCGATCGATGGCCGGCCGCCGCGGCGACGTAGCGAAGCCGGGCCGCCGGATTGGTACGTTGCGAGCATGCATCACGTTCGGGCGGCGTTCTTCCTCGACTTCGACAACGTCTACAGCGGATTGTTCAAGCTCGACCCCGAGGTCGCCGTCCTGTTCGCGACCGAGCCCGGCGTGTGGCTGCAGCGGCTGACGACCGCGCTGTCCGACGCCCCGCGCCGCTTCCTCATCCAGCGCTGTTACCTCAATCCCTCCGGCTGGGTGAACCAGCGCGACGGGGCGGGGGAGACCAGCCGGCAGTACTTCTCCCGCTTCCGCCCGTCCTTCGTGCGGGCCGGCTTCGAGGTGATCGACTGCCCGCGGTACAACGCCACGAAGAACGCGGCCGACATCCGTATCGTCGTCGACGCCCTGGACGCGCTGGCCGACGACACCCGCTACGAGGAGTTCGTCATCGCCTCCGGCGACTCCGACATGACCCCGCTGCTGCAGCGCCTGCGCCGCGCCGACCGCCGCACGATGGTCGTGTCCCCGGCCGACGCGGCGGAGGCGTTCACCGCGATCGCCGACCAGCTGCTGGACAGCCAGCGGCTGCTCGCGTTGGTCCAGGGCGAGCCGGTCGACCTGGACCTCGACGACGACGCCGGCCAGGTGGGCACCGAGTTCCCGGCCGACGCCGCCTACGCGCAGTTCCGCTCGATCGTCACGGCGGAGTACGAGGCCGCGGCGTCGCCGCTGAACATGGCGTCGCTGGCGTACCGCCTGCGCGACGAGCTCGGCCCGGTCGTCGGCACCAGCAACTGGTTCGGATTCGGCTCCTTCGCCCGGGCCCTGGAGAGCCTGGAACTGCCCGGCCTGCACATGTCCCAGCACCTGCTGTGGGACGAGCGCCGCCACCAGGCCCCGGACCCGGCCACCCCCGGTGCGCCGCGGGCCGCGCTGCCCGACCCCGTCGAGCGCCTCGCCGACCAGCTGAGCCTGCCCCGCCTGCCGCAGCCGTGGTGGCCCTCGATCTACGAGACGCTGTCGCGGTACGCCGGCGCGAACCGCTTCAACCTGACCCAGTGCACCAGCTGGTCCCGCGACCGCCTGCGCGAGGCCGGCGTCCCGGTGAGCCGGGGCGCCGTCGCCTTCGTGGTGCGCGGCACCTCGTTCGGCGGCTCCCCGCTGCACCGCCAGCCCCCGCCCACGCCCGCCGAGATCGGCACCGCGTTCGTCAACAACGTCCTCAGCCGTGCGGAGGCGGCTCAGATCCCGCTGACCGACGAGGACGAGGCCACCGTGCGCGCCTGGCTCGGCGCCCCGGACGCGGCCGCGGGCTGAGCGGTGCCGGGGCGCAGCGCGAGTACGACTCCCGCCAGCACGGCCACGGCGAGCCCGGCGCTGGCCGCGAGCGTCACCGCGTCCGGCTCGAGCAGCGGCTGCCCGCGCAGCGCCTGCCACGTCAGCAGCGCGACCAGGCCGGCGAACCCGGCCGCCGCCACCCGCACCACCCGCACCCGCGCCCGGACCGGGTAGCGCCCGGCGAGGTACGAAAGCGCCAGCGCCAGCAGCGGCAGCGCCTGCAGCGCGTGAATCCCGGCGAAGTGCGCGATGCGCAGGTCCCCGCCGGTCGTCGACCATCCGGTGAGCGGCATCGACGGCCCGCCGTCGGCGACCCCGACGCTGTGCGCCCCGATCATCGCGGGCGCGCCGCCGCGGTCGAGCTCGGCCTGCTGTGCCGCGGTCGGCATCGTCATGAGAAACGCGACGAGCATGCCGGCGAGCGACACGGCGAAGCCCAGCCGCGCCGCGGAGCGCACCACGGGGTCGGTGTCGCGCTGGAGCGCGACCACGATCGCCACGACGAGGCTGGCCGTCCACAGCACCACGACCGTGGAGCCCATGAGGCTCCACACCGTCTCGTCGAACGACGTGGCGTGGTTGAAGTGGCTGGGCCGCCCGCGCACGGCCTGCACGACGATCGCGGCCATCTCGGCCACCGAGGCGAGGCCGACGACGCTCGCCGCCCACCACCCCGTCCGCCGGGCCCGCCGGGTGTGGCGTAGCAGCCAGGCGATCGTGAGCGCGTACACCCCGAGAGAGACGGCGAACTTGAACGGCTTGAGCCAGGCGGGGCTCCCGCCGACGGTCCGGTCGTCGAGGACGAGTCCGGCGAGGGCCACGAGCGCGAGCACGCCCATGGCCCCGGCGATCCACACCAGCGGCCGATGCCATCGGCCGGCGAGAGACGGGGAGTTCGACATGCGTCGACCATCCCGCGTGCGGCGGTGCGAATCAGCCCCGCGCACCCCCGGATCGGACCTGGGGCTGTCCCTACCTCAGCCGCCGTTGCTGGGCTGGAACTTCGGCACGACCGTCCTGGCGCGGGCGCCCGGGATCGTCGTGTTCTTGACGGTGTCGAACATGGTGCGGCCGAGCACCGCGTGGGCCTCGACCGCCGGGTGGGTCGCGCCGTAGTTGTCGAGGTCGCCCAGGCCCTCGGCGAAGAAGCCGTACACCAGCGCCGGGGCGCCGTCGGAGCCGAACATGATGCCCGCCTCGTGCCGGGCGGCGCCGAGCGTGTTGAAGTCGGCGCCGTACTTCGTGGCGACGCGGCTGCGCTCCTCGGAGGACATGCCGCGGCGGATGCCGTCGTGGTACCCGTTGATCCACCGCAGGACGCTCAGCAGGAACGTGCACGAGCCCGGGCTCAGCAGCGTCTTGTTCGCCAGGCGGGTCAGCAGGTCGGTGATCTCGTGCGGCGTGGTGGTGCCGAGGTAGAACCGGTTCGGGTTGGCCACCGGCTCGACCCGGGTGTGGACGAACCCCTTGGCGGCGAGGATGTCGTTGATCTCCAGCGCTGGTACCACCCGGCCGCACATGCGCACCGCCGTGTTGTCGGACACGAGCAGCATCGCGGTGAGGAAGTTGGCGATGGTGATGTCGTCGCCCCAGACGGTGTGCAGGAAGTAGATCCCGCTGCCGCCGAGGATGATGTCGGCCGGCAGGTCGAGCTTCTGCCCGAGCTGCAGCTGCCCCCGGTCGATCTTGTCCATGACGGCGGTGGCGACCGCGAGCTTCTGCACGCTGTACCCGTTGACGAGGTGATCGGCGTCCTCCGCGATCACGTCGCGCATGACGCCGGCGTCGTCGACCCGCGTGACGTGCGAGTACCAGACGCCGCCGGCCTTGGCCTTCTGCCGCGCGTACGTGCGCCGGATGCGCTCCGCGGGCGCGAGCCCGGCCAGATCGGCGTCCCCCGCCGGCGCGGCCGCCGCGGTGCCCCCGGCGACCAGCGCGGCGGTCGCTCCCGCTCCGGCCGCCAGCGCGGCCCGGCGGCTCATCCCCATGGACACGTGCCCTCCCGTCGTCGGAGCCTGAGTCGGCTCATCCGGGCACGCTAAGAGCCCGACAACGGTGATGCAAGATGACAAATCCGACACGTCATCGACGCAACCGGATGCCCCGCCGCGGGCGTCTGTGGTCTACGGGGGTCAGCCGGGGATGATCTCGAAGGCGGCGCGCAGCAGGTCCGACGGCTTGGAGCTGCGTCCGACCTGCAGCTCGAAACGGCCCGGCTCCACCACGCGGCGGCCGTCGGCGCCGACCAGGGAGCAGGCCGACGCCGGCAGCTCCAGCTCGACCTCGACCGTGGCGCCCGGCTCGACGAGGACCTGGCGGAAGCCCTTCAGCTCGCGCTCGGCCCACGTCACGCTCGTGACCAGGTCGCTCACGTAGATCTGCACGGTCTCCAGGGACGGCCGCGGGCCGGTGTTGGCGATGGTGACCCGGGCCCGGACCACCTCGGCGGCCGTGAGCCGGTCGGTGTCGACGCACAGGCCGGAGTACTCGACGGTGGAGTACGACAGGCCCTCGCCGAAGGCGAAGAGCGGCTCCTGGGTCAGGTCCGCGTAGCGCTCGCCGTGCTGGCCGCGGATCTGGTTGTAGTACACCGGGAGCTGACCGGCGTGGCGGGCGAAGGAGATCGGCAGGCGCCCCGCCGGCTCGATGTGGCCGAGCAGGAGTTCGGCGAGGGCCCGGCCGCCCTGCATGCCCGGGTTGAAGGCCGCGACGATCGCGGCGGCGCGCCCGGCCGACGGCGGCAGCGTGGACGGCTTGCCCTGGATGAGGACCACGACGACCGGCTTGCCGGTGGCGATCAGGGCGTCCAGCAGCGCGGCCTGGCCGCCCTGCAGGTCCAGGGTCGCCGTGGACTTGCCCTCGCCCGTGAGCGCCACGTTGTCGCCGAGCACGGCGACGACCGCGTCGCTCGCCTCGGCCAGGGCCACCGCCTCGGCGATCGCGGCCGGGTCGGCCGGGGCCGGCTGGAACAGCGGCGGGCGGGGCTGGCCGTCGGGGAAGTGCGCGCCGGCGGGGTCGGGCTGGAGGCTGCCGATCCGCGCGCCCTCGGCGTAGGTGACCTCCCAGCCGGCCGGGACCAGCTCCCGCAGGCCGTCCAGCACCGTGACGATGCTCTCGCGCGGGTGGCCGTCGGGCATCCAGTCGACCTGGCCGGAGGCGCCGGCCCAGTCGCCGAGCTGGTTGTGCGGGTTGTCGGCGTTGGGGCCGACGACCGCGATGCGGCGGGCCTCGCCCGACAGCGGCAGGGTGCCGTCGTTGCGCAGCAGGACCAGGCTGCGGCGGGTGACCTCGAGGTTGAGGGCGGTGTGCGGGCCGCAGCCGATGACGGCCGACTGGCGCTGCGGGTCGGCGGCGCGGGGGTTCTCGAACAGGCCCAGCTCGAACTTCAGGCGGAGAATGCGGCGTACGGCATCGTCGATCTTCACCTCGTCGAGGCGGCCCTCCGAGACCGCTCGCTGGGCCGCCTCGAAGAACTGCGGGGTGGTCATGATGAGGTCGTTGCCGCTCTCGACGGCCACCACCGCGGCCTCGACGTCATCGGCGCAGACCTGCTGCTCCCACACCATGCGCCCGACGTTGTCCCAGTCGGTGACCAGCGTGCCGGGGAAGCCCCACTCGCGCTTGAGCACGCCGTCGAGCAGCCAGCGGTTGGCGGTCACCGGCACGCCGTCGATGGCCTGGTAGCCGAGCATGAACGTGGCGCAGCCGGCCTCGGCGGCGCGCTGGAACGGCGGCAGGAACCAGGCGCGCAGCTTGCGCGGGGTGAGGTCGGCCTCGGTGGCGTCGCGGCCGCCCTGGGTCTCGGAGTAGCCGGCGAAGTGCTTGGCGGTGGCCAGGACCGCGGTGGTGTCGGCGAGGCCCTCGCCCTGGTACCCCCTGATCATGGCCGCCCCCAGCTCCCCGATGAGATACGGGTCCTCGCCGAAGGTCTCGTCCACGCGGCCCCAGCGCAGGTCGCGGGCGATGCACAGCACGGGGGAGAAGGTCCAGTGCAGGCCGGTCGTGGAGATCTCGGTCGCCGCGACCCGCGCGGCCCGCTCGAGCAGCTCCGGGTCCCACGAGCAGGCCATGGCGAGCTGGGTCGGCAAGACCGTGGCGCCGGGCCAGAACCCGTGGCCGTGGATGCAGTCGTCGGCCATGAGCAGCGGGATGCGCAGCCGGGTCTTGGCGGCCATGGCCATCGCCTCGCGGATGCGGGTGGGGGAGGCGTGCAGCATCGAGCCGGCCGTCTTGCCCAGGACCGCCTCGGCCAGGTCGAGCCGGGCGTCCAGCTGCAGCATCTGGCCGACCTTCTCCGGCAGGGTCATGCGGGCGACGAGGTCCTCGACGCGTTCGGAGACGGACAGCGCGGCGTCCTGGTACGGCAGTCTCTCGGTCACGATCGTCACGATCCGTCGTCCTCTGGGGGTCCGGGAAGGGTCCAAGAAACTTTTTCCTGGAGTTTCTTGTTGATAGCGACGTTATGGGTAACCTAGGCTGCTGTCAACGCGCGAAACTGTTTCTGGAGGGTGCATGAGCGAGCAGCCTGCGCGCGTCACCCTCACCGACGTCGCCCAGGCCGCCGGGGTGTCGAAGGCGACCGCGTCGAAGGTGCTGAACAAGCGCCCGAACGTGGACCCGCGCACCCGGGCCAAGGTCGAGCAGACCATCAGCGCGCTGGGCTACGTGCCCAGCACCGGGCCGCGCGATCCGCACGCCGACGCCGTCGTCGAGGTCGTGTTCGACTCCATGGTGAGCATGTACTCCCTGCAGGTCCTCAACGGCATCCTGACCGCCGCCCGGGAGCTGGGCGTCGAGGTCTCCGTCGACGTGCTCGACCGCGAGGGCCGCCCCGGCCACCCGCTCAGCGAGCCGTGGCTGGTCCGCGCCGCGACCCGCCGCCGGCTCGGCGTCGTCGTCGTGTCCCTGGCGCTCACCGCGGGCCAGGTCCGCGTCGTCGACGAGCTGGGCCTGCCGCTGGTGTCCGTCGACCTCACCGGGGCGTACGGCACCGGCCTGGCCACCGTCGCGGCGACCAACTTCGCCGGCGGCACCCAGGCCACCGAGCACCTCGTCGCGCTCGGCCACCGCCGCATCGGCTTCGCCGGCCTGCCCGCCGAGATCGCCGCCTCGCGGGAGCGCCTGCACGGCTACCGCAACGCCCTGGAGCTCGCGGGCATCGACGCCGACCCGGCGCTGGTCGTGCACGGCGGCTTCACCGCCGCGGACGGCTGCCGCATGGCCCTGCACCTGCTGTCGCTGCCCGACCCGCCGACCGCCATCTTCGCCGCCTGCGACGGCTCCGCGTTCGGCGTCTTCGAGGCCGCCCGCCGGCTGGGCCGCCGCGTCCCGCAGGACCTGTCGATCGTCGGCTTCGACGACGTCGAGCCCGCGAAGCTCTCCTCCCCGCCGCTGACCACGGTCCACCAGCCGATCGCGGACATGGGCCGCGTCGCCCTGCGCACCCTGCACACCCTGGCCCGCGGCGGCACCCCGGACTCCCTGCACGTCCAGCTCGCCACCCACCTGGTCGTGCGCGAGTCCACCGCCCCGCCGTCCGGGTGCGCCCTCAGCTGATGAAGACGGGCGTCACGGTCGCCGCCACGGTGAGCGAGCCGCCGTCGCACCGCACGGGGACCGGGGCGCCGAAGGCGTCGATGGCGGACGCAGCCGCTGAGTCCCAGGGTAGGGTCACCGGCACCGGGGCGTCGTCCTCGCCGTCGAAGGTGTCGCCGTCCGCCCAGACGATCCACAGTGGACCGCGCTCGGGGCGCTCCACGCGGTAGCCGGCGCCGCGGCGCTGGACCGCCGTCGCGCCGGCCAGCTCGCCGGCCAGCAGCGCGAAGGTGCCGGCGGCCGCGTTGCGGCGGGTCAGGGCGCCGGTCGCGGCGAAGTCCAGCAGGGGGAGGCGGCCGAAGAGCAGATCCATCATCTGGTACCGGTCGTGGTAGCCGGCCACCTCGGGCGCCAGGTTCCAGTACGCGATCCGGTCCACGCCGGCCGCGAGGGCGAGGACCGTGCGGACCACCAGTTGCCGGCCCGCGATCCGGTCGCGCTTGGCCGACAGCTCGCCCGGGCAGCCCTCCATCAGCATCTGCAGGCGGGGCGGGAGTTCGTCGATGCGGCGGTACAGCGACGCCATCGCCCGCCGCTCCGGCGTGTCCTGCCCGGCGAGCTCCACGAGGTCGGTGGCGTCGGCGGGCATCGACTGGAAGGCTTCGGTGAGCACCGGGTCGAGCTCCGGGAACTCGAACAGCACCGGGCCGGCCTGCTCGCCGGCGACCACCGGCCGGTCATACCCGTGCCGGCGCATCATCTCCCGCGCCTGGGCGACGTAGTCCGGGACGTTGCCGGGCGGGCCGTACAGGTGCACGTCGAACACGTCGAAGGCGTCCCGGCCGGTATCCAGGACGCGGTCGAAGAACGCGCGCGCCTCGCTGTCCGGCGGGCTGCTCAGCACGTCGTACCCGCACCCGCCGAGCACCACCAGCAGGTCCGGGTCGAAGGCTTGGGCCGCCCGGTGCAGGGCGCGCAGCTGCGTCACGTACTCATCGGCGCTGCCGGCCCACAGCAGCCCGGCGTTGCTGGGCTCGTTGTCGCACTGCAGGTATCGAATCCGGCCCCGCAGGCGTCGCACCAGCGCCTCGGCGAAGCGCTCGTAGGCGGCCGGGTCCTTCGCCGGCGACGGCGGCAGGAACGTCGTGGCCTGCCGGGTCGCCCACGGTGAGCTGGAGCAGACCGTCACCCAGGCCTCGACGCCCGGCTCGGCTTCGAGCTGGGCCAGTAGCGCGTCCGTGGCCGTCCAGTCCAGGCGCCCCGGCTCCGGCTCGATCTGCGACCAGTAGAGATACGCCCGCACGAGCCCGGCCCCGAGCGCCCGCGCCTGCGGCACGAACTCGCCCGGCGGCCCGAAGAGCCCGTAGCTGATCCCGCGGACGACGCCGAGCCGGAAAGTATCGTTCATATACTCAGGTGTACAGCATATAGTTTGCGGATGCCACCAGCGAATCCCCCCGTCTGGGCGCTGCCCGCCCCGCCCGCCCGCCAGCGCCGCCTCGGCCGCGAGGAGGTCGTCGCCGCCGCGATTGAGCTCGCCGACGAGGGCGGGCCGGCCGCCGTGACGATGAAGGCCGTCGCCGCGCGCCTGGGGCCCTACACGCCGATGGCCCTCTACCGGTACGTCCACGGCAAGGACGGCCTCGTCGACCTCATGCTCGACGCGGCGGTCGCGGAGATCCCGGTCCCGCCGGCACCCGGGCCGCACTGGCGGGACGACCTGCGGTACATCGCCGCGGGGACGAGGGCGATGACCGAGCGCCACGGCTGGTACGCCGAGCTGGTCCACACCCGCCCGCCGGCCGGCCCGCACACCATGCGCCGGCTGGAGTTCATGCTGCGGGTGCTCAGCGCCCGCGGGGTCCCGGTCGGCCGGGCGCTGACCTTCGCCGCGCTGCTGGACCGGCACATCATCGGCAGCGGGATGCAGGAGGCCCAGGAGGCGCGCTTCGAGGACCTGGGCGCGCCGGGCTTCTTCGCCACCGTGCACGCGCTGGCCGCCGCGGACGGCTCGGTGCCGCTGCTGACGAGCTGGCTGGCCGCCCCCGAGCCCGGCCCGCCCGGCGAGCAGTTCGAGCTGGGCCTGGAAATGCTGCTGGACGGCATCGCCGCGCGACTGCCGGGAAGCGGAGCCGCCTGAGCCGGTTACCGCGGCTCGCCGTCGTCCTGCGGCTCGGGCCGCCCGCGCCGGTGCCGCAGGTCGTCGCGGACGTCGTTGAGCGCGGCGGCCAGCTCCTGCTCACCGGAGGTGGTGACGATCTTCCGCCGGCCGCGCTTGATGCGTCCTACCCAGCCACGGGCACGGCGAAAGCCGGGCACTGGTTCGCCGGGCCCTCGCTGTAGGCGATCACCTCGTCGAGGCGGTCCCGGGCCAGCGCCAGCCGCGCGATCTGGGCGTCGATGCGCTCGCGCTCGGCCCGCAGCAGCGCCCGCGACTCGGGCGTGCTGGCCCGCGCGTCCACGCACGGCAGCAGGTCGAGGATCGAGCGGCTGGACAGCCCGGCGGCGTAGAGCATCTGGATGAGCTGCACCCGGTCGACCGCCGCGTCCGGGTAGTGCCGCTGGCCGCTGCCGCTGCGCTGCGGCACCAGCAGGTGCTGCTCCTCGTAGTAGCGCAGCGCGCGGACCGACACCCCGGTCCTCGCCGCCACCTCACCGATGCGCATCACACTTGCCCCTCACGTCAACGTCAGGTTTTAGCGTAGCCGGCATGCAGATCAACGGCTCTGTCGCGCTGGTCACCGGCGCCAACCGCGGCCTCGGCCGCCACTTCGCCCAGCAGTTGCTCGCCCGCGGCGCCGCCAAGGTGTACGCCACCGCGCGCGACCCGCAGCGCATCGACCTCGCCGGCGTCGAGCGCCTCCGCCTGGACATCACCGACCCCTCGCAAGTGGCCGCGGCGGCCGCACGGGCATCCGACGTCACGCTGCTGGTGAACAACGCGGGCATCGCGACGTACACCAATCTCATCAGCGGCGACATGACCCAGATCCGCCGCGAGCTCGACACCCACTTCTACGGCACGCTGGCCGTGACCCGCGCCTTCGCCCCGATCCTCGGCGCCCACGGCGGCGGCGCGATCCTCAACGTCCTCTCGGCGCTGTCGTGGTTCTCCTACGACGGCGCGAACGCGTACGGTGTGGCGAAGGCCGCCGAGTGGAGCCTGACCAACGGCGTGCGGCTGGAGCTGGCCGGGCAGGGCACCCAGGTCACCGGCCTGCACCTGGGCGCCGCCGACACGGACATGATGGCCGGTTACGAGGGCGAGAAGGCCGACCCGGCCGAGGTGGTCCGGGCCGGCCTCGACGGCCTCGAGGCCGGCCGTTGGGAGGTCCTGGCGGATACCTGGAGCGCCCAGGTGAAGGCGTCCCTGGCCAAGGATCCGTCGGAGTTCTATGTCTCCTAGATGCGGTGCATGCCCCAACCACCGTCGATCATGATGGTCTGGCCGGTGATGTACGTCGCGTCGTCACCGGCCAGGAACGCCACGAGCGCCCCGATGTCGGTGCGGGTGTCCCCGATCCGCCCCAGCGGCACCTTGGCCAGCGCCGCGTTGAACCCGTCGGGGTCGAAGCGCTCCCACAGCTGTGCACCCTCGGAGTTCGCGAACGGGCACACGACGTTGACCCGCACGTTCGCGGCGCCCCACTCGGTCGCGGCGACCTTGGAGAAGCCGCGGATGGCCTCCTTGGCCGCCGCGTACGTGGCCCAGCCCGCCTGCCCCTCGGTGCCCGCGCTCGATCCCAGGTTGACGACCGAGCCGCTCCCGCTCGCCGCGAGGTGCGGGAACGCGGCCTTCATGAGCCGGAACGTGGCCCGCGGCCCGGTGTCGAACACCAGGTCGTAGTCCTCGTCGCTGTGCTCGAGGAAGCTCGCCGCCGCGCGGGTGGCGATCGCGTTGTTCACGAGCACGTCGAGGCGCCCGAAGTGCTCGACCGCGGCGGCGACGATCCGCTCCGGCTGGTCCGCTTCGCGAATGTCGGCCGCCAGCGCTGTCGCCTTGAGTTCACTCGCGGTCGCTTCGAGCTTCTCGGCGTTGTGGTCCACGAGCAGTACGGCGGCCCCGCGTTCGGTCAGCGCCTGCGCGATGCCGCGCCCGATGCCCTGAGCCGCCCCCGTGACGATGCACGCCTTGCCGTCGAGCGCCCCCGGGCTCGCATAGGTGTTGGTCATTCACTGACGGTACCGGGTCCGGGGAGCACGTCGACGTCCCCGGCACGCATCGGCTCGCCGCAGTGCGCGCACCGGAGCTCCGCCGTGCTGACCTGCCCGCAGGCGTGGTGGCGGTGCAGCACCGGCGGCCCGGCCTCGCCGGCGAGCCAGCGGTCGCCCCATCCGGCCATGACGATGAGCACGTCGACGAGCTCGGTGCCCTTGTCGGTGAGCACGTACTCGTATCGCGGCCGCGAGTCGTAGGGCCGCCGCGCGAGGACGCCCCGCTCGACGAGGTGGTGCAGCCGCTCGGTGAGCACCTTGCGCGAGATGCCGAGGTCGGCCTGGATCTGCTCGAACTGCCGGATGCCGACCCAGACGTCGCGCAGGATGAGCGGCGACCAGGGCTCCCCGACGACGTCGAGGGTCCGCGCGATGGAGCAGGCCATGGCCCCGAAGTCCGTGCGTTGCATGCGGTCGAGTCTAGCGCCCGGGGTTCCCTCAAGGAACGCACGATGGTACGGTCACGGAGTCTCTTGAAGGAACTCCGACGGAGGTTGTCATGCTGGAACCGGACGTCCGCGAGGTGCTCGACGGCACCCCGATCGCCCACCTGGCCACGGTCCTGCCCGACGGCGCCCCGCACTCGGTCCCGGTGTGGATCGGCACGCACGAGGACCGCATCGCGATCCTGACCGGCCCGGCGTCCCGCAAGGCCCGCAACCTGCGCCGCGACCCGCGCGTGGCGATCTCCCTGACCCCACCGGACAACCCGCTCCAGCCGATCATCCTCCGCGGCCGCGTGACCGAGTGGCTGGAGGGCGACCCGGCCTGGGCAGTGGTGGACCAGCTCGCGCAGAAGTACCTCGGCGCCCCGTACTCCCGCGCCGAGGAGCGCATCGTCCTGCTCATCGAGCCCGTGTAGCGCTGGCCGACGGTGCGGCGGGTGGCTTAGCATCCCCTGGTGCATCGGCCCGCCGAGACCGGGCTGGACTGAGGACTTGGACCTCGAACCGTCGATCCGGGAATGGGTTGAGAGCGTCGCGTTGCCGGGCGCGCGGATTCGGCACGCCCGGGTGCTCGAAGGCGGGTACAGCAACCACAATGTCGTGCTCGGGATGAGCGACGGCGGGCGGTTCGTGCTGCGGCGGTACCTGCGCAGGAGCTCCTGTGCCGTCGAGGTGGCCCTCGCGCGCCGGCTCGCCGGGACGGTGCCGGTCCCCGCGGTGGTCGCGGCCGACGAGACAGGGGTGATCGCGGGCGAACCGGTGCTGCTGTCGACATACGTCGAAGGGCGGCCCGGCGGCGAGGCGCGTGAGGTCGGCCTCGCGCTCGCCAGGATCGGCAGCGTGGAGTTCGAGCGGCCGGGGTTCTTCGGTGACGGGTGGCTCGAACCCGGACCGCCCGGCATGGAGCCGGTGAGCGGGCTCGCCCGGTTCGTCGAGCAGTGCCTGGAGCGGGGTAACGCCGACGGGCACTTGACCGCAGGCGAGCAGCGGGCGCTGCGCAAGCACGCGGAGGAGGCCGAGCCCGAGCTGGAGGTCCTGCGGGGAAGCCGGCGGCTGGTTCACGGCGACTTCAACCCGAAGAACCTCCTGTCCGCGGGGAACGCGGTCGTGGCTGTGCTCGACTGGGAGTTCGCGTTCAGCGGCTCGCCGCTGTTCGATGTCGGCAACATGCTGCGCGATCCGCGGCCCGGCGGGTTCGAGGAGCGGTTCATCGGCGGGTTCCGGGACGGTGGCGGGGAGCTGCCCGGCAACTGGAGGCGCCTGAGCCGGGCGCTGGATCTGTACTCGCTCGCCGACCTGCTGACCCGGCCCGTCGGCCATCGCTACTTCAGCCGCGCCGTCAAGAACATTCGGGAGATCGTCGCGTGACGGAGCGGGGTGGAGCGCGGCGCACGCACTGCCGGTAGCCGGACGGTTTCAGCGCAGGCCGTTGTCGCTCCACCGGACGACGGCCTCGGTGCGGCTGCGCACCTGCAGCTTGGCGAAGACGTGGTTGAGGTGGTTCTTCACCGTCTTCTCGGTGAGCATCAGCCGCCGGGCGATGGAGGCGTTGGACAGCCCCTGGCACAGCAGGTGCATCACGTCCTCCTCCCGCTCGGTCAGCCCGAACTGCGTGCGGGCCCGGCGGCGGCGCTCGGCGTCGCGGTCGCGGGCGCTCTGGTCGCGCAGCATCGACGCGGCCACCGACGCCGCGACGGGGGAGAGCCAGCCGCGCCCGCCGGCCACCTCGCGCACGGCCCGCAGCAGCTCCGGCGGGGCGAACTCGCCGTGCACGAGGTACCCGCGCGCGCCCTGGTGCAGCATCCCGGCGATCAGCTGCGCGTCGTCGTCGCTGGTCAGCACGAGCACCGCGGAGTGCTGCGCGATCGTGGCGATGACCGACAGCCCATCGGCGATCGGCATCCGGTGATCCAGCAGCGTCACGGCCGGGCCCAGCCGGCGCGCGGCGGCGATCGCCTCGCGGCCGTTGGCGGCCTCGGCGAGGACCCGCAGGCCGTCGTCGCCTTCGAGGATGCCGCGCAGGGCGGCGCGGACGATCGGGTTGTCATCGACGATGAGCACCCCGATCCCGGGGGCCGCGGGCCAGGTCACGACGCGGGCACCCGCGGTACGAGATCGGCGTGGTGCTCCAGCGCGACGGTGACCGTGACGGTCGTCCCCGCGCCGGGTGCCGACTCGACCCGCAGGTCGCCGCCGGCGTTGCGGGCCCGCTCGCCCATCCCGACGATGCCGAAGTGGCCGGCGCTCTGCAGCCGGGACAGGTCGCGCGGCACCGCGAAGCCGCGGCCGTCGTCGGCGATCTCCAGCCGCGCCCCGCGCCGGGTCTGGGCGAGGCGCACGAAGACCCGCCGGGCGCCGGAGTGGTTCGCGATGTTCGACAGCGCCTCGCGGATGATGCGGTTCAGCTCGTACCCCACGTGGATCGGCGGGTCCACCGGCTCCAGCGCGGCCCGGACCGGGATTCCCGTCGAGCCGCTCCAGGCCTGCAGCAGCTCGTGCACGCCGGCGGTGAAGTCGCGGTCCGGCGCGTCCAGGCGCATCTCCTCCAGCAGCTCGCGGGCCTGCCGGGCGGCGGCGGTGGCGCCGGCGGCGACGGTCCCCGCCAGCTGCTCGGCCAGGGCCGGCTGGCGGCGCAGGGACGACGGCAGCGCGAGCGCGGCCAGGGACACGCCCCGCAGCGTCTTCGTCACCGAGTCGTGCAGCTCCCGGGCGAGCCGGGCCCGCTCGGAGGCGGCCGCCGAGCGCTGCGCCGAGGCGACCAGCCGCCGGGACAGCTCCAGGTAGCGGGTCAGCGCCGAGGTCGCGACGAACATGCCCAGGCCGGCCAGGGCGCCGGCGACGGGGAAGGCGACGACGAACGCGGTGAGCTCGGCCGGCGGGTCGGTGCGGCGCAGCAGCCCGGCGACGACGGCGAAGCTCAGCGCGGCGTGCGCCACCCAGACCGGCACCGCCCGCAGCCCGAGCAGCACCCCGGCGAGCGCGCCCGCGCCGGCGGCGAAGCAGAAGTACGCGATGCCGCCCCGGCTCAGGGCCAGCACCGCCAGGACGAGGACGCTGTCGGCGGCGATCGCGGCGACCGGCAGCGCGGCCAGCCGCGGCCAGCGGGCGAGCGCCCCGAGCTGGGCGAGCGTGCCGGCGGCGACCAGCGCCAGCACCTCGACGACCCGCCACCGGTTCTCCACCAGCAGCAGCCCGGCCGCCGCCGCGATCATCGTGGCCACCGCGCGGCCGATGAGCACGGCGCGGGCCAGCGCGGCCGCGGCCACCTCGCGGTCGGTACTCACCACCGTGGCAGGGTACCGGGCGGCGGCTGCCCGGCCTGCCCCTTAATCATGATTTGAGCCGGCGCTGATCAGGACCTAATTCAGCCGATCGCGATCTCGTCGAGGTCCGGGGCGGGGGACTGGTCGTTGTACAGCGTGAGCTGCACCGGCCCCGCCGGCAGCTCGGCGGTGAAGCGGAGCGACTGCGGCACGGTCCACTGCGGCCCGTTGACGAGGAAGGTCCGCGGCGCCGCCGCGTTGATGCGCACCTTGAGCGAGCGGTCGCCGTCGGCCTCGTAGTACACGGTGATCGTCCGGGTCCCGGCGACCGGCAGCGTGGCGTGGACGACGAGGCTGCACTCGGCGCACATGTACCGCACCCGCTGCCCGCCCCGGCACGTCCTGCACGCCACCGCGGACGCGCCGCCGGTGATCTGGTTCTTCGGGTCCTCGGCCTGGATGCTGATCGGCGCGAACGAGGCGCTGAGGCTCGGGGCCGCCTGGCTCACGATCGGCCGTGTGGTGCGGGCCGAGGGGGACTTCGACGGTTCTGGCGCTGCTCTGTCGCGATCTGGGGTGATCAGCGGCGGTACGACCACGGCCGCGCCCGCGATGCCGACGGCGACCACCGCCACCCCGATCCACTGCCCGGATCGGCGCCGCCGCGGCCCGGGCGAGGCGCGGAGCAGGTCCGGCCGGCTGCCGTCAGTCACGTGCGCTGCCGCCCTCCCTCGGATCGCGCTCGACAATACGCCAAAGCGCCGCCGTCACGTTCGACGGCGGCGCTGCGGCGAGGTGTTGCGGGTTACGGCAGGACGTAGTCGTTGTTGAGCACGTACGGCGCCGGCTGCTGGTCGTCGCGCCCGTCGTGGCCCCGCGCGTCGCACTGCCGCGCCGCCACGATGCAGCCGCTGATCATCGCGGCCAGGGTCCGGTCGTCCCACACGTTGACGAAGTCGTAGTGGAACGTCGGCCCGGCGCCGGAGGCGAAGTGCACCTTCGACATGTCACCGTTGACCGGCCACGCCATCTTGAACTCGAGCTTCGGCACGGCGACCGGGTGGTCGTCCGGGCACACCATGCCCGCGGCCGAGTGCGAGTCGACCGGATACGCCATGTGGCTCTGGTGGTCCGGCGAGTCCAGGTGCCGCCCGTCCCAGCCACTGGGCGCCTGGTAGCGGATGTTGAGCTTGACGCTGCGGTCGCTCGGGCAGCTCAGCGGGATGTTCTTGTTCTCGTAGCTGTCGCCGCACTCGAAGCCCTTCTCGGTCGCGGCCAGGAACTTGTCCGCGTCGAGGTTCTTGGCGTTGCCCACGACGAAGCGCAGGCCCTTCGGGAACGGCCGCACGCTGCGGTAGTCGGTCACGCCGGTCTTGTAGTAGATGACCTGCGGGCCCTCGGGGTTCACCGCGGCGTCGCCGTTGTAGAGCGTCGGCATCCAGTACGCCGAGAGGTCACCCTTGGCCTTGCAGGTCGTCTGCCCCTTGGCGAGCGAGTCGATGCTCGAGGCCGCGTTCGTGGTCGTGTTGCCCATGAACGTGTGCATGTGCGACGCGCCCGGCAGGCCGGGGAACACGATCGGGTCGTCGCCGAGGTTGCTCCGGCTGACCGAGCAGTTCGCCTGGAACTCGTGGAAACCGCCCTTGTTCGGCGGTACCTCGTGCGAGGGCTTCACGTTCGTCACCGGGTTGGGCGCGTCGATCCAGCCGCCCGTCCCGCCGGATCCGGGCCCGGTTCCGGTGGTTCCCGTTGCGGTCGGAATCGGCCCAGCGCTTGACGGCGCGGCGCTCCCGGGCGGGTTCACCGTCGCCGTCGCCGGGGCGGAGCTGCCGGCGAAGACCTGGAACTCGTACAGCGAGTAGCCGTACCCGCTCGCCCGCGCGGTGCCGTACATCCGCACGTAACGCGCCAGGCCGCTCACCGTGAGCGTCTGCTTGCCGCCGGTCGAGGTCGTCGTGCTGTACACCGTCGTCCAGTTGGTGGCGTCGGTCGAGATCTGGATCTGGTAGGCCGTGGCGTAGGCCCGCTCCCAGTTGAGCACCACGCGGCTGAGCGACGCCGGGGAGCCGAGGTCGACCTGCAGCCATTGCGGGTCGCTGAACGCGCTGGACCAGCGGCTGTTCGGGTCGCCGTCGACCGCGGCCGAGGCGGGGAAGGCCCGCCCTTCGCTGGAGGACGCCGTGGCGGGCTTGCCCTGCGACAGCGGGGCCGCGTCGGCGCTGGCCGAGCGCAGCGCGCCGGTGGCGAACCAGCCGAGGAAGCCGGCGAGCGCCGCCGCGATGCCGGCCAGCATGAACAGCCGGGACCGGGGCAGGCGTCGGAGGGACAGGGTCATCAGTTCTCCTGTGGGTCGGTCTGCACGCGACCCCGACACTAATCACGCCGCGTACCCGGATCCTGGGCCCAAGGACCCAGCCGGGGACCCAAGCTCTGGGCCGTGCCGCAGCGGTACATCCGGAAAGGACCCGTCCCCGAACAGCACCCGGGCGGCCGCTTTGCGGCCCGGACCCCGGCGCAGCAGCGCCACCGCGCCCTCGGCGGCCGCGGGCGAGCGGACCCCGGCGAACAGCCCGCGTAGCAGCAGCCGCCCGCGGAAGCGCGCCCGCAGCGCCCCGCCGTCGTAGCGCCGCAGCGCCCGCACGTCCCCGGTGCGCAGGTACGCCTCCGTCACCGCCGCCGCCAGCTCCGACATGCGCAGGCACGGGTCGAGCCCGCCGGCGGTCAGCGGCGAGACCGCCCCGGCGGCGTCCCCGACGAGCAGCCCCCGCGGGCAGGCCAGGTCCCGCAGCACCCCGCCGACCGGGATCGGCCCGCCGCGCCGCTCGACCGGGCCGGTCGGCACGGCCCGGCCGGGCGCGCCGGGCGCGAACTCGTCGAGCAGGTGCCGGACCCCGGCCCGCATCGCCTCCGGGTACCCGGCCACCCCGACGTGCGCGTGCCGGCCGTCGTCGATGACCCAGGCGAGGTATCCGGGCGCGACCCGCGGATCGAGCACGCAGTGGAACGCGGGCTCGGTGGTGCCGGACGCGATCGGGTGCACGAGCTCGGCCCCGACCAGCATCCGCCGGTTCACGCCGAGCCCGAGCTCCCGCGCCACCCGCGAGCGCGCCCCGTCCGCCCCGACGACGAACCGTGCCCTGATGTGCCGGGTCTGCTCCGGGTACCGCACCCCGAGCAGGACCCGTGCCCCGGCGGCCTCGGCGATCCGCCGCGCGTGCTCGTACACGCCCGGCATGTCGGCGACGCGGTACTCGTCCCGCTCGCTGCGCAGCCGGACCGGGTTGCGCCGCGACGGCGGGTACAGCATCACGTCCCGGACCCCGGGCCCCAGCAGGTGTCCGGGAAGCGCGAAATCCTGGAGCGTGCGCCGCACGAAGATCCCGGTCGTGCGAATCCCGGCGGTCAGCTCCCGCCGCCGGTCCACGACCACGACGTCCAGCCCGCGCCGCGCGAGCAGCCGCGCGGTCTGCAGCCCGGCCAGCCCTGCCCCCACCACCAGCACATCGACATTCAGCACGCCCTCGAAGCTAGGTGCGCCGCGACGCGAGGTCGACGGGTTGCACGCGACCCGCCCCGAACCTCCCCACCTTCGCCACACGCTCAGCCGTTGTAGGCCTTGCGCGCGCGGCGGCTCATTTCGGTGTTCTGGAACGCGACGCACTCGTAGCGGCCGTCGCGCTCGCGCAGCGTGTAGGTCTGCAGCTTGTCGTACTCGATCCGGGTGCCCTTGCCGATGCCGCCCACCGTCACCACGACGACGGTGCCGTCGCCGAACTCGACGGCGTCCGCGCCCGGGTGTGGTGATCCGGCCTCGGGTCACCGCGTGAAGCGGCGGTTCAGACGCCCGCCCTGACGTCACGGTTCAGCCGTTGCGGTGGTGCTTCTTGACGTAGGTGTACCCCGGTGCCAGTTGGCCCTCGTCGATCAGTTCGTTGTCGACGGCCTGCTGGTACATGGAAAGCTGGCGCTCCGACGGCTGGGCGCCGGGCGGCAGCTTGCGGATGAAGCCGTTGACCCAGTGCTCGCGCCGGTCGGACGGATCGTGGTCGTCGTCGCCGAGCGGGGCCGGTTCGACCAGGGGGGCGTAGAGCAGCATCTCCGCCGGCTCCTCGCCCGGCACCGCCGGGTAGGACGGGCGGCCGCCGGCGTCGACGCTGCCGGGCACGCGGGTCACGAAGCCTTCGCGGATGAGCTGGTCGACGGCGTTGCGCAGCAGGAACGCCCCGCGCGTGCCCCGGCCCAGGCCGCCGCGGCCGGCCAGGTCCGCCTCGGGGAACAGGGCGCTGCCGTCGTCGAAGAGGCGGCCCAGGCGGCGCACGGCGTGCAGGACCTTGCCGCGGTTGGAGTTGCCGGGGGCGGCCTCGTGGGTGGCGACCTTCGGGTCGTACTCGTGGAAGTAGTCCACGCCGTCGACCCGCAGCGGCTCGTCGAGGGGCGTGGTGCGCACGACGAGCTCACGCCGGACCGGGTGCCAGGCGACGGTGACCAGGATGCCGGGGCGGACGTCGGGCGGCCACTCGATGCCGGTTACCTGCGAACCCTCAAGCTCCGCCTCGAACGTCCGGTGCTCGGGCGACGTGCCGCGGTCGCGGTGCTCCAGCACCACCGTGACGCGGGGGCCGGTGCACTCGGCCGGCACGCTGCACCGGCCGCCGTCGATGAAGGCGCGCCGCAGGGCGAAGCGGAGGGTCTTCACGCGTCACCTCTCATCGCGGGGGACAGGTAGGCCGTCGGCACCCGCTCGCCGGCCAGCCGGGCCGTGAGCCGCTCGGCCTCGGACTCGACGCGGCGGCGGGCATCCGGTGGTACCGCTGCGAGCAAACGAACCCGGACGACCCCGGTCTCGTCCTGGACCCAGGCGCCCACCACCCGGCCGTCGGCCCACGCGGTGGTGCCGGCGTTGCCGCGGCGGTCGATGATCGCGTCGCGGTGCCCGCCGAGGTAGAAGTCGCGGCCCTGCCAGCCCATCACCGTCGGGTCGAGCACCGGCAGCAGCGCCGCCCACGGGCCGGGGTCGGGCACCTCGTCGAGGTCGTCGGGCAGCAGCCAGCCGGTGCTCCCGCCGTCCAGGGCCACCGGGACCGCGCCGAGGTCCGCGAGGGACTTGCGCACGACCGTCTTCGTCGCGCCCAGCCACCACGTGAGGTCGTCCTCGGTGCCGGGCCCGAACGAGCGCAGCCAGCGCCGCACGATCTCGCGGTAGCCCTCGGCGGCCGGCGGCAGATCGCCGGCCGGGCCCAGCCAGTGCCGCGTCAGCGTCCACCGGGGACGGGCGGTGAACCAGCGGGCGGTGTTCACGCTCCGCATGATGTCCGCGTTCGCGCCGAGCAGCGTGAGCACCCGCGACGCCGACCAGGGGTCGGTCGGCGTGACGGTGACCTTCACGTCGATCAGTGGCACGGCCCGGCGGATCTCGCCCGCCGTGAGCCCGTCCGGCGCGCCGGCCAGCGCCGTGAGCACCTCGGCGCGGGCGCGGTCCAGCCACGCGCCGCCGTCGGTGGCCAGGCCCGCCCGGACGAGGTCCTTGGCCATGCGGGCCCGCTCGTTCGCCGCGACCCGGGCCGAGGCGCTGGGCCACACGGCGGGCAGCAGGTCGCGCGGGAACACGAACAATGTTCGGCGCATCGCCAGCTGCTTGACCAGGCTGCGGTCGGCGTACAGCGCGCGGTCGACGTCGGCGACGGTGAGCGAGTCCCCGCGGGCAAGGCAGGCGAGGTGCACCGTCGCGGGCTCGGTGGCGTGCAGCGCCGTCAGCGCCCGGGCCACGCCCTCCGGGGAGCCCGCGCGGGCCGCCGGGGCGAGGGCGTGCCGGACGGCGAGCCGGGCTCGGCGTTCGTCGTCGGACACGTGGCGCACCCGAAGAATAGTGCCACACGCTGCCCAAACATCGCGATCAGCTCTCCATGGCGATCCCGGTGACGGCGTCGTGGGCGTCGAACCGGACCGCGATGAGGTTGTCGGTGAACTCGCGGCCGGTGGTGTAGTCGAACACCGCGCGGTGGACGGGGTCGCCCGGGTACAGCCCGATCGACACCAGGCGCATCCGCGTGAGCAGCGACGCCGCGTCGGTCGTCGCGGTGCCGATGGCGGCGGTCATCGCCTCCGGGTCGAGGTCCTCGCGGTGGTGGTCGAGGTAGTCGCGCATCGCGGACTCCTCGCCGTGGGACTCCTCGAGCATGGCCGCCCGCGCGATCCGGTCGAACCCGGCCACACCGGCGATGAAGTGCTCGACCACGGCCAGCGGCGGCGGCCCCGTCGCCCCGGCGGACCAGAGGCCGACCTCGACGTCGCGGCCGTCCAGCCGGGCGGCGCCCTCCCACACACACTCAAGCTCCACCGGGTGAGGATACTCAGCCGCAGCCGGGTATCTCGGCGCATCCATCGGCTGCGGGCGATGGGCAGGATGATGCCCATGCGAAGGACACTGATGGTGTTGACGGCCGTGCTCACAGTGCTGGTGTCGGCGGCCGCGCCGGCGTCGGCGCAGACCCGGCCACGGGGCATCGCGGACCGGCTCATGCTGCAGCCCGAGGATCTCGGCGGCTCGGTCCCGGGCCCCGTGGAGGACGGACTGACCTGGCCGCTGCTGCCGCAGCCGTGCGCGGACGCGCCGGTGCCGCGGCCGGTGGCGAGCCGCACGCAGGCGGGCGACCTCGGGACACGGTTGCGCGTCTACGAGAACGTGGCCCGCTACCGCGGGGCCGGTGGCGCCCGCGCCTACATCGACGAGCTCAAGGCGCAGCTGGCCCGCTGCGGCGTGGGCGGCGACCAGGAGGGCTTCGACCCGGTGGCCGAGGACCACATGGGCCCGGACATGGTGCTGTTCCTCGGCACGTACGACGAGGGCGACCGCTACGTCGGGTACTTCGCCGCCGCGGCCGGCTGCTACGTCGTGGTGGTGATGATGTCCGACTCGCTGTACGGCGCCGCGGACCTGACCACGCTCAACGGCCTGGGCAGCGCCGCGATGGCCCGGGCCGCCTCGTAGCGGCCGGGCGGGCGGTCAGGCCGCGGCGGCGGTGATGCGGGCCAGGCGCTGGGGCGTGGGCCAGCGGACGTCCCACGCCCAGCCCAGCTTCTCGAACAGCCAGATCGTGCGCGCCGAGATGTCGATCTGGCCGCGCAGCACCCCGTGGCGGGCGGAGGTCGGGTCGGCGTGGTGCAGGTTGTGCCAGGACTCGCCCATGCTCAGGATCGCCAGCGGCCAGAAGTTCGCCGAGCGGTCGCGGGCCGTGAAGGGGCGGTCGCCGATCATGTGGCAGACCGAGTTCACCGACCAGGTCACGTGGTGCAGGGCCGTCACGCGGACGAGCCCGGCCCAGAAGAACGCGGTCACGGCGCCCTGCCAGGACCAGGAGATCAGGCCGCCCAGCACGGCCGGGGCGGCCAGGGTGACGATGGTCAGCGGGCCGAAGAGGCGGTGGATCACGCGGATGTCGCGGTCGGCCAGCAGGTCCGGGACGAAGCGCTCCTGGTTGGTCAGGTCGCGGTCCAGGACCCAGCCCAGGTGGGCGTGCCAGAAGCCGCGGACCAGCGCCACCGGGCCGGTGCCGAACAGCCAGGGGGAGTGCGGGTCGCCCTCCTTGTCGGCGAACGCGTGATGGCGGCGGTGGTCGGCGACCCAGTGCAGGATCGGGCCCTGTACGGCCATGCTGCCGACCACCGCCAGGGCGATGCGCAGGGCGCGCTTGGCCTTGAAGGCGCCGTGGGTGAAGTACCGGTGAAATCCGACCGTCGCGCCGAGGCACGTCACCGTGTAGAACGCGGCGGCCAGGATGACGTCCAGCCACGCCAGGCCCCAGCCCCAGGCGATCGGGACGGCCGCGAGCAGCGCGAGGAACGGGATGATGACGAACGCGTAGACCGCGACGTGCGCCGGGATGGGGCGCTTGCGGCCGATCAGGGGCTTCACCGCCGTGGTCATGGCCGCACCGTAGACGACGGTCATGGCTGGCACCCCGCGAGCAGGATGCCAGCCCACGACGTTCAGATGACGTGATTCGCCAGGAACGCCCCGGCCGGGTCGAACGCCTGCCGGATCGCGCGCAGGCGCTGCCAGGCGGCGGCGGAGAACGCGGTGCTGGTGTCGACCTTCGTCCCGGCGAAGTTGAGGTACTCCCGCCCGCTCGCCCACGGCCGCATCGCGTCCACGACGCGGGTCGTGTCGGCGAGCGCGGCCGCGCCCATCTCCGGGGTCGCGGCGATGCCGCAGGTGAACAGGGCGAAGTCGGCGTCGAGCTGCGGCAGGGCGCCGTGGCGCGGGGCCGGGCGGCCCAGGGCGCCGCCGAGCTGGCGCAGCTCCGCGGCGACCAGCAGCGAGGTGCCGGAGTCCGGGCCGGCCACGCTGAGCAGCGCGTCGATGGACGCGCTGGACAGCGAGGACAGCATGGCGGCCCGGTCGATCGCGGGGGTCGGGCCCTCCGGGTCCATGTGCAGGCGGCCCAGGGTTGCCGCGGGGACCTGGGCGAACGTGTCGAGCTCCGGGCGCAGCGCCTGCAGCGGCGCGAGCACGCCCGGGTCGCCGAGGACGGCGCCGTCGACGACGAGCAGCTGGCGGTTGCGGAAGACCTCCGGGATCACCGGCAGCGGCGGGAGCTGCAGCAGCCGCGCCGAGGTGGTGACGTGGTCGGGGGCCGAGAGCGCCCAGTCGGCCCAGACCGGCAGAACCCGGGCGGCCTCGCGCCAGTCCCACACCAGCCAGCCGGCGTGGACGGTGCTGATGGGGAGCAGGTCGAACTCCACGGCCGTGACGACGCCGAAGTTGCCGCCGCCGCCGCGCAGGGCCCAGAACAGGTCCGGCTCGTGCCGCTCGTCGGCGCGCACCAGCTCCCCGGCCGCGGTGACCAGCTCGAACGCGGTCACGCTGTTGGTCTGCAGGCCGTGCTCGCGCGAGTACCAGCCGATGCCGCCGCCGAGGGAGTACCCGACGACGCCGACGTCGGGGGAGGAGCCGTGCAGCGCGGCGAGCCCGTGCGGCGCGGCGGCCTCGACGACGTCGATCCACAGGGCGCCGGCCTCCGCGCGGGCGGTGCGGCGCACCGGGTCGATCGTGACGCCGGTCATCGCCGAGGTGCGCAGCAGCACCACGTCGTCGAGCGGACCGAGCGGGGCCGCGTTGTGGCCGGTGCCCTGCGGGGCGATGCGCAGGCCGGCGGCCGAGGCGGCGCGCACGAGGCCCGCGACCTCGGCGGCGTCGCCCGGGTAGGCGACGGCGGCCGGGCGCAGGTCGACGGCGACGTTCCAGGGCGTGCGGGCGGCGTCGTAGCCGGGGTCACCGGGAAGGTGTACAGCGCCGCCGCACAGGCCGCGCAGTGAGGATTCGATCGTGGTCATGCCAAGACGATGCCCGGACCCGGTTGGGGCGCACTTGCGTGCGACCTGAGCCCAACTGTCAGCCGGGCGTCAGTTTGCGCCGGGCCGCGGCCAGGGTGGCGCGGATCGCGTGCGGGGTGACGAACAGCGCCTGCGCGATCTCCCGCTCGTCGGCCCCGCCGTCGGCGAGCGCGAGCACCCGCCGCTCGCCGGTGGTGAGCTGGACCGGCGGCTCGGCCGGCACGTGCTCGCCCCGCGCGGTCAACTCGGCGGCGACCTCGGCGCGCAGGCCGAGCGCCCCGCACTCCTCGGCCCGCTTGAGCGCCTCGTGGAGCAGGTCGGCGTCCTCGCCGGTCACCCGGCCGAGCGCGAGCAGCGCCCGCGCGTGCTCCAGCCGGGCCTCGGTGCCGGCGAGCAGCTCGACCGCCTCGCGCAGCCGCGCCTCGTCCCGCCCGAGCTCGCCGGCCAGGCGCAGCGCCCGGCCCACCGCCCGCCGGCTGCCCCAGCGGCGCATGCCGGCCAGGTCGGCCTCGGCCTCGGCCAGCGCCTCCGCCGTGCGGCCGAGGCCCGCCAGGGCCATCGCGCGCAGGCTGCGCTCCTCGAACCACTGCGGGTTGCCCCGCGGGCCCCCGGCCGGCAGCACGGCCAGAGCCTCGGCGGGGTGGCCCTCAGCCATGAGCAGGTACGCGTGCGCCTGGCCGAACAGCCGGATCCCGTCGCCGACCCGCGGCCGGGCGGCGTGCTCGTCGTAGTAGGCGCGGGCCTCGGCCAGGCGGCCCTGGTCGACGAGGGTGCGGATGAGGCAGGCCTCGCCGTAGGCGATGCCCAGGGTCGGCACCCCGCCCCAGGCCAGGTTCTGGTCGTTGGCGGTGGCCAGGCGGTACGCGGCCTCGGGCAGGTCCCCGCGCTGCCAGTCCCGCCAGCCGGTCCACAGGTGCGCGGCGAGCACGGTGAACAGCGAGCCGCGGGTGTGGCCCAGGGCGAGGCTGTCGTCCCAGATCGTCCCGGCGTCGGCGTCGGCGTTCTCCAGCATCACGGCGGAGACGACCCAGAACAGGCCCGGGTCGCCGTCCAGCAGCACTCCCGCGTCGAGGGAGAACCGGGCCAGCCGCACGGCCTCGGCGAGGTCCTCGCCCCGCGCGCACAGCTCCCACGCCCGGCACGCGGCGAGCATCCGCGCCCCGAGCCCGTCGCCGGTGATCTCGGTGGTGAGCTCGCCCGCCACGAAGGCGTCGCCGCTGTACATGTACGCCGCCATCCGCTCCAGCGCCGTCAGCGCCTGGCGTTCGTCGACGAACCCGTCGGCGAGGCGGGCCGAGGCCTGCCGGGCGAACGCGGGCGCGTTGCCCTCCGGCCCGGCGAAGATCAGCGTGTGCAGCAGCATCCGGGCCACGGCCGCGAAGGTCGCCGGGTCCGTGGCCGGGTCGTCGTAGGCCTCGCGCAGGTGCGCGATCGCCGCCCGCCCGTCCAGCAGCAGCTCGACCTGGCCGAGCGCGACGAGCACGGCGGGGCGCAGCTCGGCCTGCGGCGGCTCGGCGAGGGCGCGGCGCAGGTAGGTGGCGGCTCCGTCGGGCGCGCCGCGGCGCATCGCGGTGCCGGCCGCGGCGCGCAGCACCTCGACGACCCAAGCCTCGCCGCGCTCGGGGATCTGCAGCAGGTGCGCGGCGATCTGCTCCGGCGCGGCGCCGGCCAGTGCCCGGGCGGCCCGCTCGTGCTGCAGCTGCCGCTCGCCGGGCGGCAGGTCCTGGTACACCGCGTCGCGCACGAGGGGGTGCACGAAGCCGATCGGGTACTCGTGCCGGATCACCTCGGCCCGGGCCAGCGCCGCCACCGCGAGCGCCGCCGCCGGCTCGGCCACCCCGGCGAGCGCGGCGACGGTGGGCAGCCCGGCGCCGTCGCCGAGGACCGCGATGGCCCGGGCGACCGCGGTGCTGTCGGCCGGCATCTGCCGCAGCCGGAACAGCACCATGCTGGACACGGCCCGGGACCCGATCGCGGTGACCGTCCCGGCGTGCACCCCGGTCGGGCGGACGCCGCCGGCCTCCAGCGCCCGCAGCAGCTGGCGCAGCAGCAGCGGGTTGCCCGAGGTGGTGCGGTGGCAGGCGTCGACGAACGCGGCCTCGGCCCCGTCGCCGAGCCCGTCGCGCACCAGGTCGGCGACGCCGGCGCGGGTCAGCGGGCCGGGCTGCACGGTGACCGTGGCCGGGTCGAGCTGCAGCTCGGCCACCAGGGCCTCGTCGTCGTACGCCTCGCCGGTGCGCAGCGTCGCGACCACGAGCACGGGCAGCCCCTCCAGGCGGCGCACGAGGTAGGCGAGGAAGCGCAGCGACCCGGTGTCGCACCACTGCAGGTCGTCGACGACGATCGCGACCGGCTGCGCGGCGGCGGCATTGGCGGTGAGCCAGAACAGCCCGTGCAGCGCCGCGAACGTGTGGTCGCCGCGGGTGTGCGCCTCGTGGGTGAGGTCGAAGACCGCGGTCGCCGAGGCGGCGGCGCCGGCCAGCAGCCGCTCGCGCCGCGCGGGGTCGATGAGCAGCTCCTCGAACAGCTGCCGCGCCGCGCCGAAGCCGAACTCCTTCTCCAGCTGGCTGCCGCGGGCGGTGAGCGTGAGCGCCCCGTGCCCGGCGGTGATCCGCCGCGCCTCGGTGAGCAGCCGGCTCTTGCCGATCCCGGCCGGCCCCTCGATCAGCACGAACCGGGCGGTCCCGTCGAACGCCTCGCGCACGGCGTCCCGCAGCGTGCCGACCTCCCGTGCGCGGTCGACGAGCTGTTCCCGGCCGCCGTTTTTCAAAGCGGACGAAGTTGTACCGCGAGAAGCCCCGACGCTCAGCGTGCCCTCCGGCCCCGGCTCGCCCCCGTATGGCGAGGCCCCCGGGCGCGGCTGGGCCGGGGATCCCCCACCGGATGCCTCGTCGCCGACGTCCACGGATTCGCCGGGCTCGAGCTGCTCCAGGCTCGGCGCCTGCGCGAGCACCTCCTGCTCCAGCGCCCGCAGCGCCGGCCCCGGATCGACTCCCAGCTGCTCCGAGAGCGTCTGCCGGGCCCGCCGCAGCGCGCCGAGCGCGTCGCCCTGCCGATGCGCCCGGTACAGCGCCAGCACCAGCAGCCGCCACCGCTTCTCCCGCAGCGGCTGATCGGCGACGAGCGCCTCCAGCTCGGGAACGAGCACGGCACTCTCGCCCAGCGCGAGCCGGGCGGCCAGCACCTCCTCGCGGGCGACCTCGCGCAGCTCACCGAGGCGCGCCGCCTCCGCCTGCGCCCAGGGCTCGTCGGCGTACTCCGCGTATGCCGGCCCCTGCCACAGCCGCAGCGCGTCGCTGAGCAGGTCGCGCCGCTCGGCGTAACGCCGGGGGAGCCGCGAGGCCTCGGCCACGGCGGCGTCGAAGCACCACGCGTCGACCGCGTCGGGGTCGAGCACCACCGTGTAGCCGGGCGGGCGGCTGGCGATGACGTTGCCGCGCGACCGCGCGGTGGCGCCGGGCTCGAGCCGCCGCCGCAGGTGCGAGATGTAGGCCTGCAGGGCGCCCGGGGCGTCGCCGGGCGGCCGGTCACCCCAGACGCAGTCGATGAGCCGGTCGGTCGGCACGATGTCGCCGCGGTGCAGGACCAGCACCGCCAGGACCGCGCGTTGCCGGCGCCCGCCGAGGTCGACGAGGTCGCCGCCCAGTGTGGCGGTGAGGTCGCCCAGGACGCTGATCGACAGCTCCACCCCGCACACGCTCCCTGCTCAGGCTGAGCAGACAACATATCGTGCCGACGGGTCACCGAAAGGGTCAGAGATAGACGTCCAAACGGCCGCTGAACAACGCCGTGGTCTGCAGCCGCCGCTGCGCGATGGCGTCGAAGTTGGCCCGGGACTCCTCGGCCCGCTGCCGCAGCTGGTCCTCCAGCTGCAGCTGCTGCTGGATGCGCTGCTGGTCGTCGAGGCGCTGCTGCTGCGCGGCGCGCTGGTCGTCGAGGCGCTGGTCGGCCAGGCGCTGCTGCTGCAGCTGGTTGTGCTGGTCGCTGTACTGCTGCACGTCCTGTGTGCGCTGGTCGTGCTGCTGGAGCGCGGTCTGCTGGTCGGCCTGGTGCAGCTCGTCGGTGCGCTGCTGCTGCACCCGCTGGTCGTCGAGGTGCTGCTGGGCCAGCCGCTCCTGCTGGGAGCGCTCGTCCTGCAGCCGCTGCTGCATGTCCCGCGCGGTCGGCGTCCCAGCGGCGCCGGTGGCCGTCGCCGTGGTCAGCGTGGTCGGTGTGGCCGGCGCTATCGGAGTGATCGACATTCCAACCTCATTACTGCTTGCCTCGTTGCTTCTTGCATGATCGCGACTACTCAAAGTTACCACGATCGGGTGATGGCAAACCCCGCTCGGCCAGCTCCGCGAGGTTGAGCGGCCGGCGCGGCATCGTGACCAGGTCGCCGCCGGACGCCTCACGCTTTTAGCGACATTTCTCGAACATTCGGACCGCCGTCTCCTCGGCGAGGTCCTCGGCCCGGTCCGGGATCTCGGGCCCGGCACCACGCCACCACGTGCCGCGCCGCGGCGGCGGGGGCCCGAGGCGAGTGCGGCCCCGCTCGGCCCGCCCGCCTCCCGCGCGACCGCCGCGACCGTGAGCGCCTTCGCACCCGCCGTCGGCGACGAGGCGGACGCCGGCGTCCAGGAGGCTGTCCGAGTCATGCCGTGCGGGGCGTCCCATGCCCCCCGACGTACTGACTACGCTGGGAACGGGCCGCGCAGAGACGCCGGTCACGTTCGGAATCGTTGCTGCCCGCATCCGTTGCCTCGTAAGGTCACGGCGGCAGTCCGACGGAGAGGCATCCCATGTCCAGCGAGACGGTCCTGCAGGAGTCCGACAACCGGCACGCCCCGCCGGCGACGGTGGTGATCTTCGGCGCGTCCGGTGACCTCACCCGCCGCAAGCTGATCCCGGCGATCGAGAGCCTCGCCCGCCACAACCGGCTCACCGAGCGGTTCGCGGTCGTGGGCGTGGCCCGCACCCCGATGGACGACGAGCGGTTCATCCACAACGTGCTCGGCGAGCGCGGCCTGTCCGGCATGGGGCAGCTGGCCGGCGGCGTGCGCTACATCGCCGGCGGCTACGACGACCCGGAGACGTACAAGAACCTCTCCACCCTGCTCGACGAGCTCGACGAGCAGCGTGGCACCAGCGGCAACCGGATCTTCTACCTCTCCACCCCCGCCGAGGCGTTCCCGCTGGTCGTCAACGGCCTGGCCGGCGCCGGGCTGAACCAGGCGCGGGAGGGCTCCTTCGCCCGCCTGGTCATCGAGAAGCCGTATGGGCACGACGAGCGCAGCGCCAAGCAGCTCGACCAGACCGTGCACGCCGCCTTCGACGAGTCGCAGGTCTTCCGGATCGACCACTACCTGGGCAAGGACACCGTCCAGAACGTGCTCGCGCTGCGCTTCGCCAACTCGATCTTCCAGCCGATCTGGAACCGCACCTGGGTCGACCACGTGCAGATCACCGTCGCCGAGACCCTCGGCGTGGGCACCCGCGGCAGCTTCTACGAGCACGCCGGCGCGATGCGCGACATCGTGCAGAACCACGTGCTGCAGGTGCTCGCCCTCGCCCTCATGGAGCCGCCGGCCTCCTTCGCCGCCGAGGCGGTGCGCAACGAGAAGGTGAAGCTGCTGCAGGCGATCCGCCTGCCCCGCGGCCGCGACATCGACGACATCGCGGTGCGGGGGCAGTACACCCGCGGCGGCACCCGCGAGGAGCTCATGCCCGGCTACCGCGAGGAGCCCGGCGTCGACCCGCTCTCGCGCACCGAGACCTACGCGGCCCTGCGCCTGGACGTGGACAACTGGCGCTGGGCGGGCGTCCCGTTCTACGTTCGCACGGGGAAGCGTCTGCCGAGCCGGGTCACCGAGGTGGCGCTGCAGTTCCAGCGCCCGCCGCACCTGCCGATCCCGGACTCGCAGCTGACCGAGCTGCAGCCGGACGCCCTGATCCTGCGCATCCAGCCGGACGAGGGCATCGCCCTGCGCTTCGGCGCGAAGGTCCCGGGCCACTCGTTCCGGGTCCGCTCGGCGAGCATGGACTTCTCCTACGACAAGACCTTCCGCGAGGAGTCCCCGGAGGCCTACGAGCGCCTGCTGCTCGACGCCCTGATCGGCGACACGACGCTGTTCATCCGCTCCGACGAGGTCGAGCAGTGCTGGCGGATCGTGGACCCGATCATCGAGCGCTGGGCCGAGGACACGAGCCCGATCCCGACGTACGAGGCCGCCTCCTGGGGCCCGACGGACGCCAACCGCCTGATCGAACGCAGCGGCCGAGCCTGGCGCAACACGGTCGCCTGACCCACCCTCTCGGAAAGCCCCGGGCCGGCGCGCCCAACCCCGCGCCGGGGCCGGGGTTTCTCCATGCCTCGGCCAGGCACCCGGTCGGACCGGCCCGAGCCGGCGGAACCGGGCGGCTACTTCGCCGCCGCCGCCAGCCGCGGCAGCAGCTGCTGGGCCGTGCGCCGCGCCACCGACAGGTTCGCCTGGTCGCTGGATTCCGATGAGACGTATACGTCCACGTCCCGGCCGTCCTCCCAGACGTAGAGGTGCCCGGCGAGCGAGTAGGCGGTGGTCCCGATCCCGGGCACAGGGACCGCCTGCTTGTTGCGCACGTCGAAGTTCTCCCGGGTCTCCAGGCTCACGGACACCGTGAGCTGGCCCTGGGAGAGCTGCCATTGGCAGTACCGCGCCCCGCTGGACGCCCCGCCGTCGTCGGTCATGAGCGTCACCTGCTCGCCGGTGAGCATGCCGACCTCGGTCTTGGACATGAGCTTGCAGATGTCCGGGACCGCGCCGGCCGGCTTCGAACCGGACGGCTTGGCCGACGCGCTCTTCGCGCCGGCCGAGGTCGGTGCGGACGCGGCGGGCGCCGCCGACGACGGGGCGGCGGCGGGTGCGGACGGCTTCGCGGTGGCGGTCCCGGCGTCCTGGGTACAGCCGGCCAGGCCCAGCGCCCCGAGGGCGGCCGCGGCGAGGACAAGGATTCGACGTGACACGGTGGCCTCCTCGGTCGTGGTGGTACGACCAAGGTGCGCGCTCACCGCCCGCCGCGGCGTACGGCCGGTGCGGCCTGGCACGTTTCCGGGATCGTTCAGTCCTCCCAGCGGGTGGCGTTGGCCTCCGACAGCACGCCGGGACCGTCCAGCACCACGCAGAACAGCAGCCCCGCCGGGTCCCGCATGACCTGCCAGTTCTCGGCGCGATCGACCTTGCAGGCGCCGAGCGCCTCCAGCCGGGCGACCTCGGCGTCGAGGTCGTCGGTGTGGAAGTCCAGGTGCATCCGGGCCGGCCCGTCGCCGAGCCGCTGGGTCAGCAGCAGCATGTCGTGGTGGGGCAGCCGCGCGCCGTTGAACTCGGGATATCTGCCGACGACCGGCAGGTCCGCCCCGGCCGCCCCGGACCAGAACGCCACCGAGGCGTCGTGGCCGGGGCGGGGGACGTCGATGCAGATCGCGTAGAGCCTACTGAAATGAGCCACGCCCAGCAGTATGCAGCGTGGTCGAGTACAGGACCGTTGCTGCAGACCGCGCAGCTCGCCGCAGATTCCGCGTGGGCTCCCGGCTTTACGTGAGGGGATGCCGAGGGTGTCACTTCGGCCAGGATCTCCGCCCGGCTTCGTTGCCATGGGGCGGCGGTCGCCAAGGGTTCGTGACACGATGCGCCTCGTGCGTCCCAGGCCACTTCTCCTGTCTCTTGCGGCGGCGTGCGCCGTCGTGCATGTCGCGGGCATCCTGATAGCTCATCCGATGTGGCGCTACGCCGAGGTGGTGAGCATCGGCCTGCTCCTGGCTCAGGCCGTGGCCGGCGGGCTGCCGAGCCCCCGCTGGGCGGTGCCGGCAGCCCTCGCGGTGCTCTTCGTGGACGCGGTCCGGACGATGCCGGCGGACCCGGACGCTGCAGGCTACGGCTGGCAGGTGCTCCAGCCCGGCAACGACATACCGTCCGGCTTCGAGTCAGGTCTCACCGCCTCCTGGGCGTCGCTCACCGTCTGCTGGGCGTCGTTGACCGCGGTCGTGCTGTTGCT
Source organism: Dactylosporangium sp. CA-233914 (assembly GCF_050942935.1). Taxonomy (NCBI): domain Bacteria; kingdom Bacillati; phylum Actinomycetota; class Actinomycetes; order Micromonosporales; family Micromonosporaceae; genus Dactylosporangium; species Dactylosporangium sp. CA-233914. The sequence continues at coordinate 5,417,221 of NZ_CP192030.1, forward strand.
CGTGGCGTGGCGCCGCGGCGGCTTGCGCCGGCGCACGGTGGCCGCCGCGGCGGTGGCGGCCGCGCTGGTTGCCGGGTATGCGGTCGTGCGTGTCGTCGACATCTGGCTCGATGTCCGCGCCGAGCACCGGCGGTACCCAGGAGGCAACGATTCCGCTGACGCGGTGAGCGCCGCGGGCCTCGCTGTGCTGCCGCCGCTGGCGCTCGGACTGACCGCGCTGGCGCTCGCCGCGGCGCTGGCCGGGCACGGCCGGCGGCTGGCCTCGACCGGCGCGGCGTTGCTGGCCGTGGTCGCGCTGCCGCAACTGGACGCGAGCATCGGCGCCGTGCCGCTGCCCTTCTACGCCGGGGACCGCACCGCACTGTTCACCTGGGACGCCATCACACCCACGCTGTCCCTGCCGCAGCCCGTCCCGGCGATCACGGCCGCGGTGGAGCTGGCCGCGTACCTGCTGATCGTCACGGGCTTGACCGGCTCTCACCGACCTACACCCGCCGCCCCGGCGCCGCCAGCCGAGTAGGCGGCGGCCCGCCATCGCGGGCACAGTTCAGTTGCCAGTGAAGTCCGTCCGTTGTCATTCCAGTAAGTCCCGGCCGAGGTTTGCTCGCAGGTTACAGCCAGCTTTCGCGTTCTCGCCGCAGTCCGTCGAGGATCAGGTCGAGTCCGATGTCGAACTCCTCGGTGTACGCGTAACCAGGTTTCAGGGCGCGGTCGAGGATCATCTCGGTGAGGTGCGGGAATTCGTCGCGGGGCATCTGGTTCAGGATCGAGCCCGCCACGTCCTCGAGGTCGACGGATGATGTGAAGGGCAGGCTGAGCTCCTGGAGCGTGCACCCGTAGATGTAGCTGTCCAGCACGGAGAACGCGTGTGCCGCACCGGCGATCGAGAAGCCTCCTGACCGTAGACAGCCGATGACCGCGTTGTGGTGGCGCAGCGTCGCGTGGCCCGGGTTTGTCCGCGAGTCCATCAGGCTGATCGCCCACGGGTGGCGGATCAGTGTGCCGCGCATCGAGACTGCCCGCCGTCGCATCGCGGTTCGCCAGTCGACGTCCGACGGGAGCTCGATCTCGCCGAAGACGAGGTCGAGCATGCCGTCGAGGATCATGTCCTTGTTGCGGAAGTGGTGGTAGAGCGACATGGCCTCGACGCCGAGCCGCTTGGCGAGCGTGCGCATGCTCGGCGCGCCGGTGCCGGTCTCGTCCGCCAGCGCGACCGCTTCGCGAAGCACCATCTCCTTGCTGAGTGAGGTGCGGCGAGGGGTGTCGGCTGGCTCCGTGGCCACGAGGTTCTCCTGTCTGAGGGGATTGGACGGCTTGACAACCTTACACTGCAAGGCTGTACCTTACGGTGTAAGGACAGCGGTGGTGGCGAGCTGAGGAGAGGGTCGTGGAGTCGATCGGTTCGGACGGGGTCAGGAAGCCGGGCACCGGCAAGAGGGTGTGCGTTGTCGGCGCCTCCGGGAAGCTCGGGCGCTACATGGTGCAGCACGCGTTGGACCGCGGGTACGAGGTCGTGGGCGTGTGCCGGGAGCAGAGCGTAAGCAAGCTCGCGGAGTTCGAGGGACGGATCAGGGTGATCCCCGGAGCGACCGACGACCATACGGTCATCGCGCAGGCGGTGAACGGATGTGACGCCGTACTCACGGTGCTGGTGCCGTGGGGAGTGAAGCAGTACGCCTCCGGTACGGCCCAGGCCGTGCTCGACCACGCACGTCCAGGCGCCCGTTTGATCTTCTCCTGCGGCTGGCACATCACCCGCGACGGGAAGGACGTGTACACCCGGAAGTTCAAGATGTACGCGGCCGTGCTCGGGCGGCTGGCGAAGCTTGCCCGGGTCGTGGACGTGGACGACCAGGTGGAGGCGTGTCGCAGGATCTTCGCCAGTGACACCAGCTGGACGGTCGTGCGTGGCAGCGACCTGGAGGAGGGCGAGAGCCAGGGCCTGCCGGTGTGGAGCCGGCACGTGGGTGACCCTGTCCTCGCGAGCAACCTGACCCGTCGCGTGGACTACGCCCGTTTCATGGTCGAGGCGGTGGAGAACGACGCCCTCGTCCACGAGGCCCCGGCCATCGTCGGCCGGCTGAGCCCATCGGCCCTCGCCCACGCCGACGGCCCGGCGTGAGCGTCCGGCTGGGTCCCCGAATCCACCTCGCGATCCCACCACGGTCAGATTCGGCTGGCCGGTCCGGCAAACGAAGGAAGGCCCAAACCGTGACCGCACCGAAGACGCTCGCGAGGATCGCGGGGTCCCTATATCTGATCGTGGCCGTGTTCACCATCTTCGCCGGTCTGGTGAACACGCGCATCGTCGAGTCGGGGGACGCAGCGTCCACGGCCGACAACATCGACACCTCGGCCACCCTGTTTCGGATCGGCTTCGTCAGCGAGTTGGCGGGGGCCACGGCTTTTCTGTTGACGGGCATGGCCCTGTATCTGCTGCTCAGGCACGTCAACCAGATGGCCGCCGCCGCGATGGTCACCTTCGTCGCGGTCAGCGTCGCGATCCAAAGCCTGAACCTGCTCAACCAGAAAGCGGCGCTGACGATCGCCACCGGCCGGGGCCACACCGGCGCCTTCGCTCCGGCCGATTCCGACCAGCTGACCATGCTGTTTGCCGACATCCAACGCGATGGATACCTCATTGCCCAGACGTACTTCGGCCTGTGGCTGCTGCCGCTGGGCTACCTGGTCGTCAAGTCGGGCTACTTTCCCAAAGTGCTGGGCGTCCTGCTGGTGATCGGATGCTTCGGCCACCTCGTGGACGTGTTCGCACGCTTCCTTGCCCCCGCCTTCGGTGAAAGCATCTCACCGTTCGCCATGACCCCCGCGGCGGTCGCGGAACTGTCGTTCATCGCGTGGCTGCTGGTCAAGGCAGTGCGGGTTCCCGAACCCGGCACACGGGCTCCTGCCGTCGCCCCCGCAGCCCTGGACGGGGCCTCACCGGCCGGGAGACCGAGGTACTGACGCTGGTCGCCCGGCCCGCAGGCTCTTGATGATCCCGCAACAGTGGACCGCCTTGACTGATGCTGCCGACGCCGAGGGACGGCGCGGTAGAGAGGTCCACGTCATGAAGATCAAGAAATCTCTCGCCGGGGCCGTGCTCGTCCTTGGTCTGGCCGGTGGCGGGATGGCCGTCGCGGCGTCGATGGCCAGCGCGGACACCTCCACCAACACTTCCCCAGCGGGTTCCACCACGGCCACGGACGCCCCGGAGATCGGCCGGGTGGGCCAGACGGGAGACAAGCCCCCCGCCGGCGTGACGCTCGAGAAGGCGGAGGCTGCGACGCCGGCCAAGTAGTACCGGCGCTGGCGGGCTGGGCGTCCGCTGTCCAGCCCGCCGCCGCCTCGCCTCGGTGCGATCGGAGCGTAGGGTGCAAGACGTCGAAGGAAAACCTGCGTGAGAGTCCTGCTGGCGGAGGATGAGCAGATCCTCGCCCGTACCATCCGCAACGGGTTGCACCGCGCAGGTCTGACGGTCGACGTGGTCCATGACGGCAGGGCCGCGATTGACCGCCTGCAGTCCGAGGAGTACGAAGCGGTCGTTCTTGATCGCGACCTGCCGCTGCTGTCCGGCGATGAGGTGTGCAAGTACATCATCGCAACTTCGGCTCGATCCCTTCACGCATCAGGCGTTCCGTCTCCACGTTGCGCAAGAAGCTCGGCAAGCCGTGGCCGATCGAGACCGTTCCCGGTGTCGGGTACCGCGTTGTCCGCACCTGATGAGGGCAGGACCGCGCGATTCGGCCGCCGCGGGTCCATCAGCGCTCACATCATCGGGAGCCTGATCGCTGTCATCGGCCGCGTTGGCATTGGTGATGGCGGCGACCATCACACTGTTGATGACCTACGTCCCGAACGGCATCGTCGGCGCGGCACCCGGGGTCTCGCCCGGCCGAACCGGCAGTGCCGTTGCGCCGCCGGCGGGCGTGTCAGGGCCGGTGCTGCCTCGGCGAGAGGTCGAACGTCTGCTGGTCTTCTCGGCAATGGCTTTCGCCGTCGTGGTCATCGCGGGAGCGGTTGTCGTGCGCTGGATAGTGCGGCGCTCACTGGCACCCTTGCGTTCGATGACCGACGCGGCACGCCAGGCCGCGCAAACGAATCTTCGGGCTCGGGTACCCGTCGGCCGCGTCCGGAACGAAGTCACCGACCTGGCCGTCAGCTTCAACATCATGCTGGCGAGGCTGGACGACGCTTTCGAGGCCCAACGCCGTTTCGCGGCGAACGCCTCCCACGAACTGCAGACGCCCCTGGCCGTCACGCAGGCGGTCCTCGATGATGCGCTGGCCGACGCCCCGCAGGGATTGACGCGTGATCTTCTGCAGGATTTGCGCAGCCTGAACAGTCGCAGCGTGCAAACCGTACGCACACTGCTGGATCTGGCGGAAACCCAAGCAGGCGCGGGCCTTCTCGAGGATATCGACCTGACGCTCATCGTGCGCCAGGAAGCCCAGAGTCATCAGGCAGCCGCCCTGGAACACGACGTGACGTTGTGCGCCGATCTCGATGCCGCCGTTATCGGGGGAGATTCGACCCTGGTCCGGCTCATGGTCCGCAACCTGCTCGACAACGCGATACGGCACAACCGTCGCGGTGGCCGGGTCGAACTGGACCTCCGTGCTGAAGGGCACGAATTCGTTCTTCGTGTCGCCAACACCGGCGACCCCGGAGCAGCAGGCGGTCTCATCGCCGAGGTTCGAATCCCCGAACGGACAGCCTGCGGCTAGCTCAGTGCGTGAGGCGGTCGATGGTCAGGGTTATCGTTGCGGGAATGCTCAGTGGATTCCCAGGTCCTGGGCGAGCGGTGGCAGGACCTGGGCGAAGGCCGTGCGGGCGAATCGCCAGTTGTGCCCGCCGTCGCCGGTGAACTCGTGGCATGTGGCACCCGCCGCGGCCGCCGCCTGCGCGAGCTGATGGGCGGTGACGATCCCGCTGGAATCGTCGGCGCCCGCGGCGAACCAGGCGCTGACCTGGTCGTACCGGCGGGTGGCGAGCAGGTGCGCGGGGTCGTGGGCGCGCTCGGCGGCGGCGGAGCCGTCGAACAGTGTGAGCAGGGTCGTGCGCGGGCCGCGCAGCGTCGGCCGCGGCTCGCCGCCCAGGTCGACGAGGTGCCGGAATACGCCGGGGTGGCGCAGCACGAGATCGGTCGCGCAGGTACCGCCCTCGGAGAAGCCGACGACGGCCCACGCGCTGGCGTCGTGCCGGACGTGGAGCGTGCCGGTGACGAACGCGGGGATGTCGACGGTGAGGAAGGTCTCGGCATTGCCGAGCGGCCCGTCGACGCACTCCGTGTCCCGGTACGTCCCGCCGTTCTGGTCGGCGAAGACGAGTACCGGCGCGACTCCGTGGTGACCGGCGGCGTAGCCGGCGGCGGTGGTCACCGCCCCGCCCGCCTGCGGCCACTGGCTGGTCCAGCCCGGCACGCCGGCCAGCACCACCACGACGGGCAGGTTCGGGCGGTCGGCGGTGAAGTAGGCCGGCGGCAGGTACACGTATCCGGGCCGGTGCGGGAAGTGTGCGACCGTCGCCGGCATGTCGTACGCACCGAGCAGGCCCTTCTGGCGTACCGACGGCGGTGGCGAGCGCAGCGCCCGGTCGAGTGCGCCCCCGCCCAGCGCGTGCGTGTGGCCGAGGAGGTCGCCGGCAGTCGGCCAGGTGGCGTACACCTGATTGACGACCAGCAGTCCGCCGGCGAGCGTCAGCGGCACCGCGCACACGGCGGCGATCCGGCGGGCGAGGCCCGGGCGGGACAGCGCGAGCGGCACGCCGGCGATGGCCGCCACCGCGAGGGCGAACCAGACGGCGAAGATCGGCGGGTAGCGGTCGCGGATCGTCGCGGTCACCCGCAATGTGACCACGGTCGCGACGGTGAGCACCAGCGCCGAGCCCCACAGCAGCGGCAGTGTGCGCGTCAGCCAGCGCGGGTCCCGGCGTGCCCACGAGCCGACCAGGGCGGCGACGGCGAGCAGTTCGATCGCGGTGGCCGCGGCCGGGTTCAGCAGCGGTACGCCGTCGAAGAGCCCGGCGCCGGTGGCGAGGACCAGGCCGGCGAGCACCGCGACCGCGACCACGGCGCAGATGGTGCTGCGCTTCAACCAGTTCATGGATCACCGCCTCGTCAGTGCGCGGCGCGGAAGACCCGGCCACGCGTGAGGACGAATCGCACAAGGAAGGCGGCGGGATCGGCCTCGACAGGTCGTAGATGGTGACGGCCGGGTAGTTGTGCTGCACCCGGCCGGCGATCCGGACGCTGTCGCTCACGCACGCCTCGAGATGTCTCGTCGACCGGCGGCAGTGCCGTGGACATCGCTCAACGGTAGCCAACCGGCCTGTCCGCACCGCCGCCGCCGGCCGTGAAGTTGCTCGGGCGGCGGCCGGCGATTGCTCCGCCCGTCGCTGGGTATGGCTGCGGCTGGATCGCAAACCCTTGTACACCAACAGAAAAGACGACCCGGGGGCCGAGCTCACCCGAAGGTGACGAAGCGTTCGTACAGGAAGGCAGACGCATGGCGGTGGTATCTCGGCTGCTGGCCGCACGAGCGCAGGAGCAACCGGAGGAGCCGGCGTTCATCGCCGGCGCGGACGGTCACGCGATCTCATGGCCGGCGCTGGGCGCGTACGCCGAACGGCTCCGGGAACTGGCCGCCGCGCGCCGGTTGCCGCCGGGCGCGCGGATCGCTCTGGTCGTCGCCGACCCGCTGGACTTCGCCGCCGCCTACCTCGGGGGGCTGGCCGCCGGTCTCACGGTGGTCCCCGCCGACCCCCGGCTGCCGGCGCCGGCGCTGGACGATTTCCTCACCCGGCTGCGGGCCGACGTCGTGGTCACCGACGCGCCGCTGAGCTCGCCGGTGGCGGGGGTGGAGATCTGGGTGGCCGAGCACGCCGCGCCGGTGCCGGTGGGCGCGGCGCCGACCGGCGTGCGGCCGAGCGCCGGTGCCGTGTCGCGCCCGGCCGTGTTGCTGGCGACGTCCGGCACGACGGGTGAGCCGAAGGGCGTCCCCCTGTCGCAGGCGCAACTGCTGCACGCCGCGCGGCGGGTCGCCGGGCACCACCGGTTCGGGCCGGGCCAGCGCGGGTACAGCCCGCTGCCGCTGTTCCACGTGAACGCGCAGGTGATGGGGTTGCTCGCGGCGCTGGTCAGCGGCGCGTCGCTGGTGCTGGACCGCCGCTTCGAGCCCGACGCGTACTGGTCGCGGGTGGCGCAGTGGTCACCCACCTGGCTCAACACCGTACCGGCGATCCTGGGTGCTCTGGCCGCACAGCCCGCGCCACCCGAGGCGACCGTCGCGCGGCTGCGCTTCGCCCGTTCCGCATCGGCGCCGCTGCCCGTCCCGACGCGGGATGCCTTCACCGCGCACACCGGCGTCGCGGTGCTGAACACGTACGGGATGACCGAGGCGGCCGGTCAGATCACCGCCGATCCGCTCGACGTCTCCGCCCGGCGCGCCGGCTCCGTCGGGCTGCCGGTCGGCGTCGAGCTGGCGGTCGCCGGCCCGGACGGCCGGCCCGTCCCGCCGGGTTCGCAGGGCATGGTCGTCCTGCGCGGCCGGCGGGTGACCGACCGGTATCTGGAGCTGACCGGGCACGGGGCGGAGGCGAGCCGGTCGGCCCGCGACGCGCACGGGTGGCTGCCCACCGGCGATCTGGGGTGGCGTGACGAGGACGGCTACGTGTACCTGGTCGGCCGCGCCGACGACGTGATCAACCGGGGCGGGGAGAAGCTCCACCCGCAGGAGGTGGAGCACGTCCTGCTCGGCCATCCCGCGGTCGGCTCGGCCGCCGTGGTCGCCGCGCCGCACGAGCGGCTCGGCCAGGTACCGGTCGCGTTCGTCATGCTCCGGCCGCACCGCACGGAAGCGGGTCTGGTCGAGGAACTGGACCGGCTGTGCGCCCAGCGGCTGCCCCGCCACAAGTGGCCGGCCGCCATCACCGTCACCGCCGAGCTGCCGACCAGCCCCACGGGCAAGGTGCTTCGCCGGGCCCTGCGCGCCGACGTGGCGGCCCTGGCCGGCGGGCCGGTCCCGGGCGGTGGCCGGTGAGCGGGTCGCCGCGGCCGCTCGCCGGTGCGCGCACGGCACCCGGCGGCGGACCGGCCGCCCAGGCGTGGACGCCGCACGAGCAGCCACGAGCACCCGCCCGCCTCGACTCGCTCGACGTCGTGCGGGTGCTGACCGTCGCCCTCGTCATCGCCGTCCACGTGCTCGCCCAGCAGCCCGGCGGCGTGACGCTGTCCAACGGTGCGCCACTCATCGTGCTGCACGTCAGCCGCGAGGTCTTCTTCCTGCTCACCGCGTTCGTGCTCGTCTACAGTCATCGCGATCGCGCGCCGTCGCGCTGGTGGGCGTTCTGGCGCCGGCGTTACCTGCTGGTCGGCGCGCCGTACCTGTTGTGGAGCGCGGTGTACTTCCTCGCCGGCGGCGAGCCGCTGCACCCGGTCGGCGAGGCGCTTTCCGGGTTCGCCGCAGACCTGCTGAGCGGCGCCGCCCGCTACCACCTGTATTTCCTGCTGGTGACCATGCAGGTGTACCTCGTGTTCCCGCTGCTGCGCCGGCTGTTGACGGCCACCCGCGGCCGGCACGGATGGCTGCTGGCCGGCGCCGCGGTCTACCAGGTCGGCTGCTACACCGCCGTACAGCGCGCATCGGTGCCCGGGCTCGGCGACCCCAGCGCGTACCTGCCCAGCTACCTGGGGTTCGTCGTGGCGGGTGGCGTGGCGGCGTGGCACGCGGAGACGCTCATGCGGTGGACCCTCGAGCGGATGTGGTGGGTGTTCGCCGGATGCGCGCTCGCCGTCGCCGCGGGCGTCGCGGTCTTCTTCGTGCGGGCATCGGAACTGGGGCAGCCCCCGGTGCTCGCCAGCGCCGTGTTCCAGCCCGTCGTCGTGGTGGAGAGTGTCGCCGTCGCGTGGGCGTTCCTGGCCTGCGGCGTGGCCTGGCAGCGCCGGCGCGCACCGGGCCGGCGTCTGGTGCGCTCCGCCTCGGACGCCTCGTTCGGGGTCTACCTGGCTCACCCGTTGCTGCTGCAGGGTCTGCTGGCGGTGTGCGCGGCCACCGGCCTGACCGCCGTGGCGCAGCGGCAGCCGGGCCCGCTCGTCACCGCGGTCGCGATGGCCGTCGTCCCATTGGTCTATCTGGCGTGCTGGGCGGCGGTGGCGGTGGCGCTGCGCACGCCGCTGAGCCTGGCGCTGACCGGCCGCCCCCGGCGCGGTACCCGGGGATGACCCTTGAGGAGGATGCGATGCGAACGTCACCCGGCATGACGATGGTGATCGACGGCGGGCTGCCCACCGGTGCCTTCACCGATCTCATCACCAGCCACGGCCACTACATCGACCTGGTCAAGTTCGGCTGGGGCACGGCCCTGGTCACCCGGGACCTCGATCGCAAGGTCGGGGTGCTGCGGGACGCCGCCATCGGGTTCTATTTCGGCGGCACGCTCTTCGAGCACCACCTGTGGACCGGCCGGCTGGACGAGTACCTCCAGCTGGTCCGGCGCACCGGCGCCACCCACATCGAGGTGTCCAACGGCACCATCCCGCTGGACCAGCGCGGCAAGGCCGAACACGTGCGGCGCATGGCGCAGTACCGCCCCGTCCTGTCCGAGGTCGGCTACAAGGATGCCGACCGCTCGGCGCGGCTCACCCCGGCCCAGTGGGTCGACGCGATGCGCGAGGACCTCGACGCCGGCGCCCACATGGTCGTCACCGAGGCTCGTGAGAGCGGCCGCAGCGGCATCGCCCGGGCCGACGGGCACCTGCGCCGGGACGTCCTGGACGCGGTGATCGACAACGTCGACACCGAGCGGGTGATGTTCGAGGCGCCGACCAAGACGCTGCAGGTGGAGCTCATCAACGCCCTGGGCCCGGGCGTCAACCTCGGCAACGTCGCCGCCGCCGACGTCCTCGGGGCGGAGACGCTGCGCCGCGGGCTGCGGGGCGACACCCTGCTGCACGTCGCCACCGGCGTCGGTGACATGGGCGACAGCGAACGCGTCGCGTCGAGCCTTCCCTCCGGCACCTGACCCTTCCCTGACCCTGTCGAGGAGACCAGCATGCGATCCACGCACGACGCCTTCCACGTCGCGGTGCCCACCCACGACCTCGACGAGGCGGTCCGGTTCTACGTCTTCGGCCTCGGCGCCAAGCTGGCCCGCCGCTACGACGACCGCGTCACGTTCGACTTCTTCGGCGACCAGCTCGTCTGCCACCTCGACGCCGCCGCCGTGGCCGCCGAACCCGTCGAGTACCCACGGCACTTCGGCGTCACGTTCGCCCACGCCGAGGACTTCGACCGGCTGCTGCAACTGGTCGAGCACCGCAAGCTGCGAGTCCTGTCCGGCCCCGCGACCCGGTTCGAGGGCACCGCCGAGCAGCACCGCACCATCTTCCTCGTCGACCCGTCCAACAACGTGCTGGAGTTCAAGCAGTACGACGACCCGAGGCTGCAGTACTGAGCACCGGGCCGCCACCGATGCCCGCCGGCCCGGATCGTCGCTGCGGCCGCAGGCGACCGGTGCCGACCGCGTCGGCGCTCGTCGTGGTCGTGTGCCTGGCCCTGACCGCTTCACGCTCGCCGTCGGTGCGAACGCCGCCGGGACCGCCCGTGCGGTGGACCCAGGCGAGCGTCCCGATCGTCGTTACCGGCCTGACCCGCAGCTATCTGCTGGTCCGTCCGTGGCCGGCCGGTGCGGCCCGGCTGCCGGTGCTGGTCAGCCTGCACGGCTGCTGCGTCACGCCGGAGTACGAGCGGCAGCGCAGCGGGTTCGCCGACGTGACCGGGCCGGCGATCCTGGTGTACCCCGCCGGGGTCGGCCAGTCCTGGAACGCGGGCTACTGCTGCGGCCAGGCCCAGGCCGCCGCGGTCGACGACGTCGCCTTCCTCACCGCCGTCGTCGACCAGGTGCTCGACACCCAGCCCGACGCCGCCTCCGGCCGGGTGTTCCTGGTCGGGTACAGCAACGGCGGAAAGATGGCCCTGCGCATGGCCTGCGCGGCGCCTCGACGCTTCGCGGCCGTCGCGTCGTACGGGGCCGTCAGCTCCATGCCGTGCCCGAACCCGGCGCCGGCGTCACTGCTGGAGATCGCCGCCACCGGCGACCCGGAACTGACCATCGGCGCCGGCGGAGCCCCGCACACCCTCGGCGGCTACACCCAACCCACCGTCGACGCGCAGGTGGACCAGTATCGGCGGGCGAACCGCTGCCCCGGTGCCCCGATCACCCACGCGCAGGGCAGCCTGAGCACCAGCACGTGGGCGCCGTGCGGCACCGGGCGGTGCGTGCGGCTCGCCCTCTACCACGGCGGCAGCCACGACTGGCCGCAGGGCGACGACGCCACCCCGTCGGCCGCCCAGGTGATCTGGGACTTCTTCAGCACCGTCCGCAGCGCGACCGCGGGCTGCCGGAACTGACCCGGTGCAGCCCCGCCGCCGCCAACGTCATGACCGAGTGCACCTAAGCGCCCGGTGGCAGCGCCAACCCGTCGACCCGGATCGCGTCCATTCCCAGCAGCGGCGCCATCGTCGGGCAGGTCAGCGCCGCGCACTCCCGCCCGTGCGCCGCATACTCGCCGCGCCCGATCGGCACCACCGTCACCGCGAGCGGCCGCGCCGGCCCGGTCGCCCAGTATCGCTGCGTCCCCACCGCCCGCCGCAGCGCCTTGCGCAGGCTGGTCGTGAACTGTGTGAACTCGTGCCGCACCCCGCCGTGCCGGGCCACCGGCCAGTCGAGGCGCACCGCATATCCGTCGCCATGCCCGTCGCTGTCCATGCCGATCGACGCCATCGCCACCACCCCTCACCGTGAGGCAACGATCGAAGCCGACTCCACGATACTCGAACACCAGTTCTAATTCACCCCCGTACGGACCCCTCGGCTTTCGCGGTTATGCGACTGCCTGCGCCGCCCAGGTCGTCTGCACCGTGCGGATTCCTTCGCCGGTTGGCAGGTCAGGTACTTCGGGCTGATATTGGGCGGCGATGGCGTTGCGGGTGCGGTTGCCGGCTTCGCCGACGCCGGTGGTGTTCTTGGCGTCGTGGAAGGCGACCTCGATGGCCCAGCGGGCGGCGTAGCGTTCCACGATGCCGGTGATCGGGATGGTCAGACCACGACCGCCGCGATCACGAAGGTGTTGCCCGGGACTGTTTCTGGGCGCCTTTGGCTCACTTTCAGTGAGCCGTCGTAGCCGGCGAAGAACTGGTGCGCCCGGCTGTGACGCCACACCCGGCCAGGCCGGCCCCGGTCAGCATGCCGCACACCGTGCGATGCGCAGGCCGGGCCGCCATCCCGGCCGACAGGGTCACGAACGTGGCGAAGGTAGGGGTGGTGAAGCACGACCGGAACGCATCCAGCACGCGCAACAGCGACCTCGGTGGGGGTGTGCACCCGCAGCATCGGCGGCGACTCTCCTCGGGAGTTCGACTACAGGCGGTGCGTACCTTGCGGGCTGCCAACGAGGTCAGAGGGCCTGCAGGGGAGATGGCGGCCGGTTCTGCGCCTAACGTGGCTGTAGGCGCTGGCCCAGGAGCCCCGACCGCAGGGCGGGTCGAGGCTCCTGGGCTTCTCGGGCGGGTTTCTCAGGCGGTCACCAGCACGCCTCGCGTAGGCAGGTCCAGGCTCTGGGGCGGCATCGACGCGGTGAGGGGTGACAGCAGATACTCATGTGCGCCCCATTCGCTGGTGTCGTGGCTGTCGGTCTCACGCGCCGGCCACGGTGTTGGTTGCCATCAGTTTTCGGCAATGTAGAGAGGGTTCGCCCGAAGATCCTCTCCCAGAATTTCTCCCAAGGGCCGACTGGATCAGCGCGAACTCGGGCTGGGGATCGGCTGGCCGGGCTTGCTCGGGCTGGGGCTGGGGATCGGCTGGCCGGGCTTGCTCGGGCTGGGGCTGGGGATCGGCCCGCCGGGCTTGCTCGGGCTGGGGCTCGGGATCGGCCCGCCCGGATTGCTCGGGCTGGGTGTTGGGGCGATGTTCGCCGGCTGTGACGGCCGGCCATCGTCGCTGTCGCTGTCAGCAAATGCAAACGGCGCGGCGATGACAAGGGCGGTCAGCGCGCCCACAGCACTCGCCGCCGTGGTGCTCCGGCGGCGGTTACGCGCCCGCCGCTCCGCCCTGCTCAATGCGTCCTGCACAGGTGGTGCCTCCTCGGCAATTTCGGAGAGGGTGGAGCGGAGAAGGTGTTCGAACGGATCGGTCATCGCTACAGCTCCAGAAGGTCCATGCTCGGCAGAAGCTGACGCAGGCGAGTGACCGAGCGGTGAGTCCGGCTGCGTACCGTCCCGATGGAGCAGCCCAGCAGCTCGGCGACCTTGGCCTCCGGCAGGTCCTCGTAGTAGCGGAGGACCACCACGGCTCGCTGCGCTGGCGGCAACTGCCACAGCGCGGCCCGTAACGCCAACCGGAGATCCGTTCCCGCGCGCGGATCGACTACTGCGGATTCAGTCAGCCATGTCGGTGCCGATCGGCGCCGACGCAAACGCCGCCACCAGCTCACCTGCTCTCGGTACATGACTGCCCGCAGGTACCCCTCCGGATCGGAGTGGCGAATGCTCCGCCATTTCGGGATCGTGTTTGCCAGTGCCGACTGGAACAAGTCCTCCGCGCTGCTGCGGTCACCGGTGAGCAGGTAGGCGACCCGCATCAGCGCTGGCGCACGGTCAGCCACGAACTCCGCCAAGCGTGCCCGTTCGTCCTCTTCCACCCCACCACCCTCGTTTCCTCGTTCACCCGTTACAGACGCCTGAGGGCTGTGCGGCTATCCCAAGCGGACGAGAACGCCAGCGAGACGAGCGTCTCGAGGCGAGGTGATCCGCTCCCCGGGCTGATCCCGTGTCAACGGCGGCTGAATCTGGACCCACTATGGACGGGCGGGTTCCAGGGCCAGGGTTCCGGGCCGTGGTCCCGACATTCCGGACCAATGCCACGAGATGGGGCGGCCCCGACCCGCGGTCGCGCCGGACGCCGGGCCGTGCGACGGTGTCCGGGTGAGCGAGGACGAGCACTGCACCCTCCCCGGCGGCGTGAGCCTGTGCTACCGCACGTCGGGCGACCCGGACGGCCCGCCGCTGCTGCTGGTCGCCGGTCTGGGCCTGGACCTGACGTCGTGGCCGCAGCCGCTGCTGGACGGCCTGACCGGTCGCGGCTTCCGCCTGGTCCGCTTCGACAACCGCGACGCCGGCCGCTCCACGCGCGTCGCGGCCCGCCCGCCGGGCCTGCTGCGCCAGCTGTTCGCCCGCCCGCCGGCCGGCGCGTACCGGCTGGAGGACATGGCCGGGGACGCCGCCGGCCTGCTCGAGCACCTGGGCATCCCGAGGGCCCACGTCGTCGGCATGTCGATGGGCGGCATGATCGCCCAGACCCTGGCCGCGAGCCACCCGTCCCGGGTAGCCACCCTGACCTCGATCTTCTCGACGACGGGCGCGCGCCGGGTGGGCCGGCCGGCCCGCTCGACGCTGCTGCGCATGGCCCGCCGCCCGGCCCGGACCCGCGACGAGTGGGTGATCCGCCACCTGTCGATGCTCGACCACATCGGTTCCCGGGTGTTCCCGTACGACGCGCCGGTGGAGCGCGCCTGGGCGGCGCGGGCCTGGGAACGCGGCGACGGCCCGGCCCGGGCGGCCGGCGTGGCGCGGCAGATCGGCGCGATCCAGGCCTCCGGCGACCGCACGGCCGCGCTGCGCTCGATCACGGCCCCGGCCCTGGTCGTCCACGGCGACGTGGACCGCATGGTGCACCCCAGCGGCGGCCGGGCCACGGCGGCCGCGATCCCGGGCGCCCGCCACGTCGAGATCCCCGGCATGTCGCACCACCTGTCCCCGGGCGTCATCGACCGCCTGGTGAACCTGATCGCCGAGACGGCCACCGCCCCGAGACCGGCGTGACCGCGGGACGGCGCCGCCATATTGGGTGGCGCGGTGCCGGTGGGGCGCCCAGGATGGCGGAGTGTCGACACGGGAGATCCGGGCCGTGTACTGCGCCGAGACGATCACCGTTTATCAGGCGTACGGTGCCGGGATAGCGCTCGCCGCCGCGGCGGCCGGGCGGTTCGTCGCGCCCTTCGAGCGGGACCGGATGACGTGGATCAAACCCTCGTTCCTCTGGATGATGTACCGCAGCGGCTGGGCCACCAAGCCGGGGCAGGAGCACGTCCTCGCGGTCGAGATCCGGCGCGACGGCTTCGAGTGGGCGCTCGGGCGTGCGTGCCTGAGCCACTACGACCGGGACCTGCACGCCAGTGTCGCCGACTGGAAGCGGCAGCTGCGCGAGAGCCCGGTGCGCGTGCAGTGGGACCCGGAGCGGGACCTGCACCTGAGCCCGGTGCCGGGGTGCCGGTCGCTGCAGCTGGGGCTCAGCGGCGAGGCGGTCCGGCGGTACGTCGACGAGTGGACCGTGCGCATCACCGACGTCACCGCTCTCGCGCACCGGATCCACGAGCTGGTGCGGGCGCGCGACCTCGACGCGGCCCGGGCGCTGCTGCCGCCCGAGCGCGAGTACCCGCATTGACAGACGTCTGTCAGTCAGGTTTCCTGTCTACCAACCCTCGGCGGTACCGTCCGCTCGCCGGTGGGGGAGACCCGTCAGTCTTCCTTCCAAGGAGCCTGCCCGTGAAGCGGTACCGTGTACCCCTCATCGCGATCGCGATCGCGGCCGTCGTGCTGTCGTTCACCGCGACCACCGCGTACGCCCTCGCCCAGACCAGCAACGCCGCGCTCGCCGCCGGCCCGACCGCGAGCCAGCTGCTGGCCAGGACCTCGACCTGCAACCAGGTCTCCAACGGCAAGTACGCCACCGACGACGGCGGCGCGGCCACCGTGGCGATCTGCAAGAGCGGCTCGGCGTACTTCTGGACCGCCGACATGGACATCGACTGCGACGGCATCGGCACCTCGCGCTGCAACGCGAGCACCGATCCCTGGTACCAGGCGCAGACCTCGTTCGCCACGTCGACCGGCTCCTACTTCACCTCGGACGTCACGCGGTACTACGTGATCCCGCTGCCCAGCTCCCGCTTCGACTACGGCGCCAGTGGCATCCGGCCCGGGGCGGTCGCCGCGGTGGTCTACAACAACCAGGTCGCCTACGCCGTCTTCGCCGACGAGGGGCCGGACAACATCATCGGCGAGGGCTCCTACGCGCTGGCCACGGCGCTGGGCATCGACCCGAACCCCGCGTCCGGCGGCACGGCCGGCCCGGTCACCTTCATCGTGTTCCCGTCCAGCGTGCCCAGCCCGGTGGAGAGCAACACCGCCATCGACAACACCGGCTCGGCGGCCGCCGGTGCATGGGTCGCCAGCAACCCGACGAGCGGCCCGACCACCGGCCCGACCGGTGCCGCAGGGCAGATCGTCGGCTACGGCGGCAAGTGCGTCGACGTCGCCGGGGCCAGCTCCGCCAACGGCACCGCCGTGCAGCTCTACGACTGCAACGCCACGATCGCCCAGAAGTGGACCCGCGGCTCGGACGGCACCCTGCGCGCCCTGGGCAAGTGCATGGACGTGACGGCGGCCGGCACCGCGGACGGGACCAAGGTCCAGCTGTACGACTGCAACGGCACCAACGCCCAGAAGTGGACGCGCACGGGTCAGACGCTGGTCAACCCGGGCTCGGGCAAGTGCCTGGACGCGGCCGGCCCCAGCTCGGCCAACGGCACCCGCCTGCAGATCTGGTCCTGCTCCGGCGGCTCGAACCAGAACTGGACGCTCCCGTAACCATTGCGAAAATACCGCCCCGGACCGGCGAGTTCACCGTCGGTCAGGTCGCCGGCCCGTCCGCCTGAAGCCGCCGCCGCAGGCGGCGGACCAGGGCCGGGTCGACCGGGGAGGTCCAGGCGCCGCCGGGGCGCACCGCGCTGCCCGAGTGGAAGGCGCGCACCCCGGCGGCGGCCAGCGGCCCCAGGTGCGGCTCCCGCAGGCCGCCGCCGGCCAGGATGAGCCCGGGGTGTGCCGCGGCCTCGTCGAGCAGCGTGGACAGCCCGGCGCCGATGCCGTGCGGGGAGCCGGCGGTGAGCACCGACGTCAGCCCGGGCAGCCCGGCGAGCGCCTTCCAGGCCGTGGCGCGGTCGGCGGCGTGATCGACGGCCCGGTGGAAGGTCCAGGGCGCCCCGCCGAGGGCGTCCAGCACAGCCGGGTCCACGCCTCGCCCGGCGTCGAGGAAACCGAGCACGAACTGCGCCGCGCCGGCACCGCGCAGTTCATCGAGGGTTCGCAGCAGCGACGGTACGTCCGGTGCGAAGTCCGGCGTCAGCCGTAGCATGACGCGAACCGGGATCGACACCGCGGCGAGCACCGACTCGACGGTCGCCGGGGACGGGCTCAGGCCGCCGGCCGTCATGTCGCGCACGAGCTCGACCCGGTCCGCGCCGCCGGCCTCGGCGTTGCGGGCGTCGGCGGCGTCCAGCACGATGATCTCCAGGAGCACACCCCCATGGTGGCACCCGGTCGAGAAGGCTTCGCGAGGAAGTCACTCGGTCTTCGCCAAGCCGGGGCTAACGTCGATCTATGGTCCGCCGTCCGTCCGCGCTGGCGATCGCACTGGTGGGAGCCGCGTTCGCCGTGCTGCTGCTGCAACTGTTCGCGCTGCCCCTCCTGCTGCTGCCGCTCGACCCGCGCTGGGCGTGGCTGCTCGTCCCGGCCGCCCTGACCACCGTCCCGCTGTGGTCGCTCATCCACGAGGCGATCCACGGCACCCTGCTGCGCGAGCGCGGCTGGAACGACCGGCTCGGCCGCGCGCTCGCGGTCGGCTACGGCGGCCCGTTCACCCTGCTCAAGGCCGGCCATTTGCTGCATCACCGCTACAGCCGCACCCAGCGCGAGCGCACCGAGGTCTACGATCCGCGGAAGACGAGCTGGCTCGCGGCCGCGCGTACGTACTACCCGCGGCTGCTCGGCGGGCTGTACCTCGCCGAGCTGCTCTCGGTCCTGCTGGTCGTGCTGCCCCGCCCCGGCTGGCGCATGCTGGTGCGCCGGACCGACTCGCTGGACTCGGTGACCGGCCTGCTCCTGGAGCGCGTGGCCCGCCGCGACAACCTGCGCAGGTTCCGCCTCGAGGCGATCGCGATCGTCGTGACGTACACGGGAAGCACCCTGGCCTACGGACGCCACGCCTGGCTGCTGTGGAGCGCGGTCGGCGCGCGGGCGCTGATCGTGTCGCTGGCGGACAACGCGTACCACTACCGGACCCGCCTGGAGCGCCCCCTGGACGCGATGAACCTGGCCCTGCCGCGCCCGCTGGAGTTCTTCGTTCTGGCGTTCAACCTGCACAACGTCCACCACCGCCACCCCGGCCTGCGCTGGCACGAGCTGCGCGCCGCGTTCGCCGCCGACCGCGACGAGATCCACCTGGGCTGGTTCACCGCGCTCGCCCGCCAGTTCCAGGGCCCGATCCCGCTGACCGCCGACGACGTGCGCCCCCTGCCACCCGCCGATAAGGTTCCACAATGGACAGCCGAGATGTCGGGCGCGCCCTCGACGAGTCCCTGACCCTCCTGTCGCCACTCGTCACTCGTGACTGGTCGGCGCCGGCCGGCGAGCTGACCTGGACCTGCCGGCAGACCGCCGAGCACCTGGCCCACGACCTGACCGCGTACGCGACCCAGCTCGCGGCCCGCGCGGACGAGCGGTACCTCCCCCTGGACCTCGTCGTGCGCCCCGGCACCGACGCCCGCACGGTCCTGCGGATCACGGCCGCGTGCGCCCGCCTGCTCCGCCTGGAACTGGACGCGGCGGGCCCGGAGGCGCGCGCCTGGCACTGGGGCCCGACCGATCCCACGGGCTTCGCGGCCCTGGCGGTCAACGAGATCCTGGTCCACACTTGGGACATCGCGCAGGGCCTGGGTTCGTCCTGGACCCCGCCGGCGAACCTGGCGTCCGCGGTCCTGCGGCGTCTCTTCCCGGCCGTACCCCACGACGCCGACCCGCACGCGGGCCGCACCCTGCTCTGGGCAACGGGCCGAATCGCGCTGCCGAACCACCCGCGCCGCGACTCCTGGGTCGTCAAGGCGACCCGGTAGCCGCGAACCCAACGACCCGCAACGCGTCACCCGACCGCCGCGGTGCCCAGCTCCGTCGGTCGCCGACCTCTGGGACCGGCCGGCCCGGGACGACGGGGCGAACGCCTCTGGGGCGTAGGGCGGCGGCGGGGACACCATCGAGGCGTGCGAAGGCTGCTCGTGGTTCTGCTCGGCTTCGTCGGGGTGACGGCGGTCGGCGGCGCGGTCGCGATGGCGTTCGGGGCGTTGCCCGGCGCGTGGCTGGACGGCATCCCGCTCGTCGACTCCTGGCTGCTGCCCGGCCTGGTGCTCGGTCTCGGGTTCGGTGCCGGGTCGCTGATCACCGCCCTGCGCATCGGGCAACGGTGGGCAAGCGCAGCGGCCGCGGCGCTCGGGCCGGGCTGGTGGTCTGGATCGGGCTCGAGGTCGCGTACCTGCCCGAGTTCTCCTGGCTCGAGCCGCTCTACGGGCTCATCGGGGCGGCGCTGATTCTGCTGGCCTGGCGGTCGTCGCCGGCGCCCGGTGATCCGGACGGCGAAGTCCGCCTCCCACCGGCCGCGGGCCCGGTCACACCCCTACGGCGGCGAGGCGGTTTGCCGGAGGCGTCAGGAACTCCGGCATGCTGTGCATCGTGGACACCTCCCCCTCCTTCAGGCTCGCCGAACTGCCCGGCGTCGCCGCCGACATCGCCGAACAGTTGACCGCGGCCGGGTTCGCCGAGGCGCCGCACCTGCGCCAGACGCTCGCCCTGGCCGAGGAGGCCGGCGAGTTCGTCGGCGCGGTACGCCGCCACTACGGCCTGGCCCGCCGCTCCGGCTCCTTCGCCGACGTCGAGGCCGAGCTCGCCGACGTGGTGATCACCGCGTTCGTCACCGCGCACACCATGGGCATCGACCTGGAGCGGGCGGTCGCGGCGAAGCTCGGCGTCGTGTACTCCCGCGGTTGGCGGGAGGCGCCGTGAGCTGGCTGGAGATCGTCGGGTGGGCCGGCTCCGCGCTGCTGGTCTGGTCGCTGCTGCAGCGGCGGCTGCTGCGCCTGCGGGTGCTCAACCTGGTCGGGTCCGTCGTGCTGGTCGGCTACAACACGGGGGTCCGCGTCTGGCCGATGGTGGGACTCAACCTCACGCTCGCCATCGTCAACGTCTGGCAGCTGTACTCCCTGTTGCGCACCCGCCACGACGAGCGCATCTACCAGGTGGTGGAGGTCGCCACCGACGACAACTTCCTCGCCCACGTGCTGCGCGTGCACTGGGCCGACATCGCCCGGTTCAACCCGCACTTCCGCTTCGACGACGAGCGGCGCCTGGCGTTTCTGACCCTCAACGGCGACGAGATCGTCGGCGTGCTCATGCTCCGGCCGGACCCCGCCGACCCCGGGGTGGCGCAGGTCGACCTCGACTACGTCACCCGGCGCTACCGCGACCTGAGCCCGGGCGAGTTCGTCTTCCGCCGCAGCGGCCAGCTCACCGCGCACGGGTTCCGCCGGGTGCTCACACCGCCGGGCATGGTCGCCCCGTACTACGCGCGCCTGGGGTTCCGGCCGAGCGGGGACCGGTACGAGCTGGACCTGGCTTCTCATTAGCTCTGCTAACGAGGTATTATTCGCCGGGTGGAGAACGAGGACCTGGCCGAGGCGCTGTCCGCCGAGCTCAACGGCGTGCGCCGGGTGCTGCGGCGGCGGGTGCGGGCCGGATTCGCGGTCCCGGCGCTGACCGGCAGCCAGGTCGAGCTGCTGCGGCTGGTCGAGGCCGAGCCGGGGACCGGGGTCTCGGCCGCGGCGGCGCAGCTGCACCTCGCCGGCAACTCGGTCAGCACCCTGGTCAACCAGCTCACCGAGGCCGGCCTGCTGCGCCGCGAGCGGGACCCGGCCGACCGCCGCTCGGCGCGGCTGTTCCTCACCGAGTCCGCGGCCGCCCGCCTCAAGGCCTGGCGCGAGGCGCGCGTCTCGCTGCTGGCGGGCGCGCTGGACGGTCTCGATGCGGACGAACGGCAGGCACTGGCTTCGGCGGTACCGGTGCTGGCGCGCCTCGCCGGCCTGCTGGCCGACGACAAGTCCTTGCCTAGTATCCTAGGACGCGATACGGAGGGAGGTGCCGATGACGCCGGCCGTTGAGATTCGCGGGCTGCGGCACCGGTTCAAGGAGACCCTGGCCGTCGACGACCTTTCGCTCAGCGTGCGGCCGGCCGAGATCTTCGGGCTGCTCGGGCCGAACGGCGCCGGCAAGACCACCACGATCCGGGTCCTGACCACGCTGCTGCCGCCGCAGGCGGGGCAGGTCGCGGTGTTCGGGCTGGACGTGCGGCGCAACCGGATGGCGGTGCGGCGCCTGATCGGGTACGTCCCGCAGGCCCTGTCCGCCGACGCGGCCCTCAGCGGCCGCGAGAACGTTGCCCTCTTCGCCCGCCTCTTCGACGTGCCCCGGGCCGAGCGCAAGACCCGCGCCGCGGCCGCGATCGAGGCGATGGGCCTGGCCGAGGCCGCCGACCGTCCGGCCGCGACGTACTCCGGCGGGATGATCCGCCGCCTGGAGCTCGCGCAGGCGCTGGTGAGCGCTCCGCGGCTGCTGGTGCTCGACGAGCCGACGATCGGGCTCGACCCGGTGGCGCGGGCGGGGGTGTGGGAGCGGATCACCCGGGTGCGCGCCGAGACGGGCATGACGGTGCTGGTCACGACGCACTACATGGAGGAGGCCGAGGAGTACTGCGACCGGGTGGCGCTGATGCACCGCGGCCGGGTCCGGGCCCTCGGCACGCCCGCGGAGCTGATCGCGTCGGCGCAGGGGGAGAGCCTCGACGACGTCTTTCGCGAGTACACGGGGGACGACCTCGATTCAGGAGGGATCAGCGATGTCCGCGCAGCTCGCCGCGCCGCACGCCGCCTCGGCTGACCTGCGGCCGGCCAACCCGGTGCGGGTCCTGTTCACCCGCGTCTTCGCCATGTGCCTGGTGGAGCTGCAGAAGCTGCGACGGGACCGGACCGAGGTCATCACCCGGGCGATCCAGCCGGCCCTGTGGCTGATCATTTTCGGGCAGACGTTCACCCATCTGCGGGCGATCCCGACCGGCGGCATCCCGTATCTGGACTTCCTGGCCCCGGGCATCCTGGCCCAGTCGGCGCTGTTCGTATCGATCTTCTACGGCATCCACATCATCTGGGAGCGCGACGCCGGCGTGTTGGCGAAGCTGATGGTGACGCCGACGCCGCGGGCGGCGCTGGTCACCGGGAAGGCGTTCGCGGCCGGGATCCGGTCGCTCGTGCAGGCGGTGGTCGTGATCGTGCTGGCCGCCGTCCTGGGCGTCGCGCTGACGACCAACCCGCTGCGGCTGCTCGGCACCGCGGTGGTGCTGGTCCTGGGCTCGGCGTTCTTCTGCTGCCTGTCGATCACCCTGGCCGGCCTGGTCCTGAAGCGGGACCGGATGATGGGTATCGGTCAGGCGATCATGATGCCGCTGTTCTTCGCGTCGAACGCGCTCTATCCGGTCTCGGTGATGCCGGGCTGGCTGCGCGTGCTCAACCACGTCAACCCGCTCAGCTACGAGGTCGACGCGCTGCGGGGCCTGCTGATCGGCACGCCCGCGCGGCTGCTGCTCGACTTCGGCGTCCTGATCGCCGCGGTGGCGGTCGCCGTGTTCACGGCCTCGGGGATTCTGGGCCGGCTCACCCGCTGAGAAGTCGTTGTCACAGAAGGGTGATCCACACGCGCTGTCATCACAAGCCGGTGATGGCCTACGATGCGTACCCATGACGGATGGTGTCGGGGCCGACGAGCTGCCCGGCTGGTCGGAGCGGATCGACACGACCACGGCGCATCCCGCCCGGCGATACAACTACTGGCTGGGCGGCAAGGACAACTTCGCCGCCGACCGCGAGTCCGGCGAGGCGATCGCCCGGGTCTATCCCGCGATCCGCACGACGGCGCTGGAGAACCGCTACTTTCTGCAGCGGGCGGTGCGTTTCCTGGCCGGTGAGGCGGGCGTGCGGCAGTTCCTCGACATCGGCACCGGCATCCCGACGGCGGACAACACCCACGAGGTGGCCCAGTCCGTCGCGCCCGACTCCCGGATCGTCTACGTCGACAACGACCCGATCGTGCTCACGCACGCGCGGGCCCTGCTGAGCAGCACTCCCGAGGGCGCGACCGCGTATATCGACGCGGACCTGCGCGACCCCGAGGACATCCTGGCCGACGAGAGCCTGCGCAAGACGCTGGACTTCAACCGGCCGATCGCCCTCATGCTCATCGCGATCGTGCACTTCCTGTTCGACGAGCACAAGCCGTATGAGGTGGTGAGGACGCTCGTCGATGCGCTCCCGTCAGGCAGCTACGTCGTCATGACCCACGGCACCGTCGACCTCAGTGACCCCGCGGCCCGCGAGTTCGCCGAGCGCGAGATCCGAGCCGGCCGCCTGAAGGTCGACGCCGTCCCCCGCACCAAGGACGAGGTAGCGGCGTTCTTCACCGGCCTGGAGATCGTCGAACCGGGCATCGTGCCGGTCACGGCCTGGCGCAACCCGGTTCCGGAGGAGCAGCGCCCACCGCTGGTCGACACCGCGATATACGGCGTGGTCGCCCGCGTTCCGTGACGTCCTGACCACGGCTGGGGTTGCCCGGCGCGGGAACACGCTACCGGGCGCATCGGGCGCGATCGGACGCGACCGGGTGGTACTCAACGCCCCGCAACGCCGGGGCCCGCGTCCACGAACGTGATCGCTATCGAGGGTGAGGCTGGACCGTCCCACGCGGGTGCGACGCGGCGGCCGCGGGGCCGGTCGAGCCGCGGACGGTCAGGTGGACCGGCAGCATGACCTGCTGGCGGGTGGTTGGCGGCGGGGCGGTCGTGCGGTCCAGGCGGGACAGCAGCATCGAGACCGCCACGCGGCCGGCCTGTTCGATCGGGGCGGCCAGGGTGGTCAGCGGGGGGTGGCAGAAGTCGGCGCCGAAGATGTCGTCGCAGCCCACCACGCTCAGGTCCGCCGGCACGCGGACGTGGCGTTCGCGCAGGCGTTGCAGGATGCCGATCGCCAGCAGGTCGTTGAAGACGATGCAGGCCGTCGCGCCGGTGTTGAGGACCGCGTCGGCGGCTGCGGGGCCGGAGCCGCGGCCGGAGGGGAACGGGCCGACCCGGGTGAAGGTCAGGTGGTGGCGGGCGGCCACGTCCTGCATCGCGTGCCAGCGGGCCTCGTTGGGCCAGGAGCGCTGGGGGCCCGACACGTAGGCGATGTCGCGGTGACCCAGTGACAGCAGGTGCTCGGCGGCCTGGTGGATGCCGGCGGGCGTGTCGATGATGGCGCTGGGCACGCCGCGGACGTTGCGGTTGATGGTGACCAGGGGGATCTCGCCGGCCAGGCGGGACAGTTCGCGGTCGGGGAGGCGGGACGCGGCGAGGATGGCGCCGTCCAGGGAGCGGCGCATCTTGTGCAGCATCTCGGCCTCCAACTCGCCGGAGTCCTCGGTGTCGATGAGCAGCTGGGCGTAGCCGGCCGCCTTGAGCTGCTGCTGGGTGCCGCGGATCACGCCGAAGTAGAACGGGTTCGTCACGTCGGAGACGAGCACGGCGATGGCGCGGGTGCGGCCGGAGGACAGGGCGCGGGCGGGGGAGCTGGGCACGTAGCGCAGTTCGCGGGCGGCGGCCTCGATGCGTTCGCGGGTGGCGGCGTTGACGCGGCCGGGGTTGTTCAGGGCTCTGGAGACCGTGGAGGCCGCCACGCCGGCGGCCGCGGCGATGTCGTTGATGGTGACCGGGCGTTCCCGATCGGCGCGGGGCATGCGCGACATGCAAGCAGATTTGGCAAACGATGGCAACCGATTGCCACCCGTTCAGCTGCGCTGATAGCGTCCGCAACCGATCGGCCGTCAATCAGCTTCAATGCGCCGCCGACACCCCCGGCAAGACCCGGCGACGCCCGCTCACGCAGGAGTGGACACCCCATGAACCGATTGAAGATCATCGCCGTCGGTGCGGCCGTGGCGCTGGTCCTCACCGCCTGCGGCGAGGACAGCGCGAGCACCGGACCGGACGGGGCGGGCAAGACGATCAACGTGCTGGTGCAGGCCAACACGATCTACCCGCAGCAGCAGAGGCAGTGGTTCAGCGACACCAGCGACGCGTTCAAGGCCCAGACCGGCGCCGAGGTCAAGTTCGAGACGTTCGCCTCCGCCAACGAGGAGCTGACGAAGATCCAGACGTCGGTGGTGTCGGGGCAGGGGCCGGACGTGTACTCGCTCGGCACGACGTTCACCCCGACCGCCTACGCGACCGGCGCGTTCCTGGAACTGCGGGACGCCGACTGGGCCAAGGCCGGCGGCAAGGAGAACTTCGTCCCGGCGGCGCTGGGCGTCTCCGGGCCCGACGCCCAGCACCAGGTCGGCATCCCGTTCACCAGCCGGCCGTTCGTCATGGCGTACAACACCGAGCTGCTCAAGGCCGCCGGCATCGACAGGCCCGCCGACAGCTGGGACGGGCTGCGCGAGCAGGCCAGGAAGCTCACCGCCGGCGGCACCCACGGCATGGCGATCGCCTACGCCGACGGCTTCGACCCGTGGAAGTTCATCTGGGCGATGTCGGTGCAGGCCGGCAACCCGCTCGTGGCCGGCCGGAAGGCGTCGCTGGACGACCCCGCGACGCTGAAGGCCTACCAGACGTACCTCGGCTGGCTGGCCACCGACAAGGTCGTCGACCCGGCCGCGGTCGGCTGGAAGAACGCCCAGGCGATCGCCGAGTTCGGCGCCGGCAAGGCCGCGTTCCTGCCGATGGTGTCGGCGACGTCCAAGGTCACCCTGGACAAGTCGCAGGTCGCCGGCAAGTACGCGTACGCGGTCATGCCCACGGTCCCGCCCGGCGCCACGAGCCGGCCGGGCGGCGGGGTCGGGGCGACGAGCATCCTGTCGGGCGACAACCTGGTCGTGGCGAAGTACAGCAAGCACAAGGACCTGGCGCTCGCCCTGGTCAAGCTGCTGACCAGCGCCGAGCAGCAGAAGTCGTACTACAGGACGTTCGGCGAGCTGCCCACGAATGCGGCCGCGGCCAAGGAGCTGCAGGCCGACCCGGCCCTGGCGGCGATCGTGGACTCGGCGTCGAAATCGGCCGGCACGCCGTTCAACGGCGGCTGGAGCAAGGTGCAGCTGGCCCTGCTCAACGTCGTCGTGCAGTCGATCCCCGACCTCAAGGCCGGCAAGGTCGACGACGGCAAGCTCAGATCCCTGGTCAGCGCCGCCCAGAAGGACGCGCAGAGCGCCGTGGACGAGGCCAGATGAGCAAGGCCGTCTCCCGGCGCCGGCGTCCACTGTGGATGCTGGCGCCGGGCGGCGTGCTGATGGTCGTGGTCATCCTGGTGCCGCTCGCGGTGGCGCTGCTGGTGTCCACACTGGACCTGAACCAGTACACGCTGCGGCAGTGGACCGATGCCCCCGGCGTGGGCATCGGCAACTACGTCGAGGCGTGGACCGGCACCGCGCTGCCGCACGCGATCCGGGTCACCGCCGGCTACGCGGTCATCGTCACCCTCGCCGCGGTGCCGATCGGCCTGGCCGCGGCGCTGGCCACCCAGCAGCGCTTCGCCGGCCGGGCACTGGTGCGCTCGGCGTTGCTGATCCCGTACGTGCTGCCGGCGTTCGTGGTGGGCACGGTGTGGCGCACGATCCTGGCGCCGGGTGGCCCGGCCGGGCACCTGCTCGGCGAGGACTACCTGTGGCTCAACGGCCCCCGCAGCTACTGGGCCCTCGTCGCGGTGCAGCTGTGGACGTCGTGGCCGCTGCTGTATCTGCTCGCGCTGTCCGGCCTGCAGGGTATCGACGACGACGTGTACGAGGCCGCCGCGCTCGACGGCGCCGGCTGGTGGGCGAAGCTCACCCACGTCGTCCTGCCGCACCTGCGCGGGGTGCTGGGCCTGGGCATGGTCATCGAGTTCCTGCACACCCTCAACAGCTTCACGCTGCCGTACGTGCTCTTCGGCGTCCCCGCCCCGCACGACGTCGAGGTGCTGCCGGTGCTGACCTACGTGGAGAGCTTCCAGAACTTCAAGTTCGGGCTCAGCGCGGCGATGGCGGTGCTGTCGCTGATCCTGGTCGCGGTCCCGCTGTCGGTGTACCTGCGAGCGGTGCGGCTCAACCGGAGCGAGGGCTGACATGAAGACTGACGTGCAGCGGCTCCTGCCCCGCTGGCTGCAGGCCGTGGTGATCGCCGGGCTGCTGGTGTTCGCGCTCACGCCCGTGCTGTACATGCTGTTCGCCAGCGTCAACGACGACCTCGCGGTGGCCCGCGGCGACTTCTGGCCCAGCGCCTTCCACCCCGGCAACTACGCCGGCATCTGGGACACCGTCGCGCTCGGCGACGGCCTCGTCAACAGCGTCCTCGTCGCCGGCAGCGTCGCCGTCGTCTCCGCGCTGGTGTCGGTCGCGACCGCGTACGTCCTGGTCCGGTTCACCTTCTTCGGGCGGGGCCTGGTCCTGCGCGGGCTGCTGGCACTGCAGAGCATCCCCGGCACGCTCCTGCTGCTGCCGGTGTTCGTGCTGTTCGCGAACCTGGCCCGGGTGCTGGGCATCGACGTCATCGGCACCCGGTGGGCGCTGTTCGTCACCTACCTGACGTTCGCGCTGCCGTTCTCGACCTGGGTGATGGTGACGTACCTGCGCGGCCTGCCCCACGAGCTCGACGAGGCCGCCCGCCTCGACGGCGCCTCCTCCTGGCGGATCCTCGCCTCCATCGTCATCCCGCTGAGCTGGCCCGGCCTCGTCGTGTCGGCCATCTTCGCGTTCCTGCTCGGCTGGAACGACGTGCTGTTCGCCTCCGTCATCACCGACGCCGACACCCGCACCGCCGCGGTGGCGCTGCAGGTGTTCGGGGCGACCCAGGAGGGCGGGGCGATCCCGCTCTACGGGCAGCTGATGGCCTCCGCACTCGTGTGCGCGCTGCCGGTGGTGGTGCTGTACCTGGCGTTCCAGCGGTTCCTCGTCGGTGGCCTCACGGCCGGAGGGGTGAAATGACCGTGCTCAACGTGGCGATCGTCGGCAGCGGGATCATCGGCGCCAACCATGCCGAGGCGATCGCCCGCCATCCGCGGCTGCGGGTGGCCGCGCTCGTCGACGCGCGGATCGAGGCCGCCGAGGCCCTCGCCGCGCGGCTCGACCCGCGCCCGTCGGCCCACCTGACCCTCACCGAGGCCCTGGCAACAGCGAAAATCGACATCGTTTCCATCTGTACGCCCAGTGGCCTGCACATCGCCGCGGCGCAGGAGTCCCTGGCCGCCGGCGCGCACCTGCTCGTCGAGAAGCCCCTCGACACCGACCTGGCCAAGGCGCGGGCGTTCGCGAAGGTCGCCGCGGAGGCGGCCGGCCGCGGCCTGGTCAGCGCCGTGGTCAGCCAGCACCGCTTCGACCCGGCGATCGCCGCCGTCCTGCGGGCGGTCCGCGCCGGGCGGCTCGGGAAGCTCACCTCGGCCGTGGCGTCGATGCCGTGGTGGCGCGACCAGGCGTACTACGACTCCGCGGACTGGCGTGGCACGTGGGCGTTCGACGGCGGCGGGGCCCTGGCCAACCAGGGCATCCACCTCGTCGACCAGCTGCTGGCCCTGCTCGGCCGGCCCGCCGAGGTCTACGCCCGCACCGCCCTGGTCAGCCACGAGCGGATCGAGGTCGAGGACCTCGCCGCCGCCACGATCCGCTTCGAGTCCGGGGCCCTGGCGGTGCTGCACGCCACCACGTCCGCCCGGCCCGGGCTGCCGGTCCGCCTCGCCGTGCACGGCACCGAGGGTTCGGCGATCCTGCACGACGACCAGCTGGAGTACTTCCACACCGCCGCCGACCCCGCCCTCACCGCCGCCGATCTGGTGCCGCCGGAGGAGCTGTACGGGGCCGCGAAGGCGCCCGACGGGTTCGTGACCGGCCACCTGCGCCAGTACGCCGACATCGTCGAGGCCATCGAGACCGGCCGGGCACCGGGGGTACCGGTGCGGGACGGGCTGCTCGCCCTCGGCCTGGTGCGGGCCGTCTACGTCTCCGCGGCGCTGGGCCGTGCCGTGGTTTTCGACGAGGTTCTCGACGGCGCCCTGGACGACGTCGAGCCGCACACCCAGGGAGTGACGCCGTGAGGTTTTCGGTCTTCACCGCCTCGACACCGGACTGGACCCCGCAGCAGGCGGTCGCCGAGCTGGCCGCGCAGGGCTGGGACGGCGTCGAGTGGCGCATCACCGACCAGGAGCACACCGAGGTCCCCGGCTTCTGGGCCGGCAACCGGGCCACGTGGCCGCTGAGCGGGCTCGAGGAGCGCCTCGCCGACATCGGCACCCTGACCCGCGGCGCCGGCCTTGCCTACTCGGGCCTCGGCGGATACGCGCGCTGCTTCGAACGCACCGACGTCGCCCGGCTGCTGGCCGCCACCGCCACCCTCGGCGCCGGCCGGGTCCGGGTCACCATGCCGCTGCTGGCCACCGGCGACTACCGCGACCTGTTCGCCGGGGCCCGCAAGGACCTCGAGTGGGCCACCGCCGAGGCGGCCCGCCTCGGCGTCGCCGTCCTCGTCGAACTGCACCACGAGACGATCGCCTCGTCGGCGTCGGCGGCGCTGCGCCTCGTCGACGGCCTCGACCCGGCGGCCGTCGGGGTCATCCACGACCTCGGCAACCTCGTCATCGAGGGCCACGAGGACCACCGGGCCGCGTTCCAGCTGCTCGGGCCGTATCTGCAGCACGTCCACGTCAAGAACGTCGCCTGGCACCGGGCCGGCACCGGCCCCGACGGGACCGTTTCGTGGCGGCCCGCCTGGGCGACGCTGCGGGACGGCCAGGCCGACGTCGGCGCCTACCTGCGGGCCCTGCGCGAGCACGGGTACGACGGCTGGGTCACCCTGGAGGACTTCTCCACGGCGCTGCCCCTGGCCGAGCGTACCCGCGACAACCTCGCGTACGTGAAGGGTCAGCTCGGGCTGAGCTCGTGACGGGTGAAGCGCAGCCCGTCCGTTGACGTGTACACCGCCGTGCGGTCGAAGGCGGTGTACACGCCGGGCGCGGTGACCCGGACCGGCTGGCGCAGGTCGTCGATCTGCTCCAGCCCGCGCACCGGCGCCGGCTTGGTGTAGGCGCCGCCGTCGTGGCCGGCGAACCACTCGCCCGGGTTGTTCACGACCGTCAGCACGATGTGGGTGCCATCGGCAAGCAGTCAGCGGAACAGGCTCACCAGCGTGCGGATGAGGTGCCCGTCGTGGCGCTCGTCGACCCACGTCGCCGTCTCCAGGGGCCGGCCCGCGTCCCGGGCGCCCTGGCAGTACTGCAGGACCTCGCCGGCCGTCGGCTGGTCCGTCACCGCCAGCACCCCGTCGGCGCGCACCGTGTACGCGGCGTCCTCGGCCGCCAGCACCGCGACCCGCCCGTCGTCGTCGTGCCGGGCGGCGACCACGATCCGCCACCGCCCCTTCGTCACAACCATCACGTCGTCCTGCCGCCCGACCTGCAGGTTGCCGCGGGCCAGCGCCCGGCTCACCGAGTCCTCGTAGGCGAGGCCCAGCACCCGCCGCTCCCGCCGCGGGTCGGCGACCGACTCCACCCGCTGCCGCTGGTCCTGCGGCAGCCCGCCGAGCAGCGCCGCCAGCGCCGAGTCGGACAGCCCCGCCACCACCGGGGCGAGCCGATCGGTCGGCACCATCGGCACCAGGCCGGCGGCCTCGTCCAGCGGCACCCCGCGGATGACCTCGAACAGGTGCTCCGGCCCGAGCGCCCGGATCAGCCCGCGCCGCGCCTCCGGCCTGAGCGCCGGCACGATCCGGACCAGGTCGGCCGGCCGCATCGCGGCGGTGACCACCGGCAGCCGCTCGGCGGGCATGGCCATGAGCAGCCCTGCCGCCGACTTGGGCGGTGAGCTGCGGATCATCGCGACCAGCTGTGTGACGGGCATCATCCCACCGGGCAGCATCAGCCGTTCATACACCCGCCGCGGCCGCCCGGAACATGGTCCGCCCGGCCGGGCTTGCCAAGCCGTACAGTCTCAAGGTGTGAGCTTCGAGGTTCGCGCGGACGCGTACGGCCGATTCATGGGCCGCTACTCCGAACCCCTCGCCGCGCAGTTCGCGGCCCTGGCCGACCCCTCGCCGGGCCGGCGCGCCCTGGACGTCGGCTGCGGCCCCGGCGCCCTGACCGCGCAGCTGGTCACCCGCCTGGGCACGGCCGCGGTCTGCGCCGTCGACCCGTCCCCGCCCTTTGTCGCGGCGACTCGGTCCCGCTTCCCCGGCCTCGACGTCCGCCAGGCCTCCGCCGAGTCCCTGCCGTTCGGCGCCGCGACCTTCGACGTCACGCTGGCCCAGCTGGTCGTGCTCTTCATGACCGACCCGGTGGCCGGCCTGCGCGAGATGGCCCGCGTCACCCGCCCCGGCGGCATGGTCGGCGCCTGCGTCTGGGACCACTCCAGCGGCGGTACCGGCCCGCTGTCGACATTCTGGCGCGCGGTCCTGGACCTCGACCCGTCCGCCCGCGACGAGTCCGGCCTGGCCGGCGTGCGGGAGGGGCACCTGGCGGAGCTGTTCGCGGCGGCCGGCCTGCGCGACATCGAGCCGGCGGTGCTGAGCGTCCGCTCGACGTTCGCGAACTTCGACGAGTGGTGGGAGCCGTACACGCTGGGCGTCGGCACGGCGGGCGACCACATGCAGTCCCTGGACCCGGCCGGCCGCGAGAAGCTCCGGACCCGGTGCGCGGCCCTGCTCCCGCCGGACGGCCCGTTCGAGGTCACCGCGTCGGCCTGGACCGTCACCGCCACCGCCTGACATCGCCGGACGTTGGAGGCCGCGCACCGTGACCGAGTGGACCAACGACATGGCCATCCAACAGTGGGGGACGATGCCCCGCACCCTGTTGGAGGAGATGGCCCACGACGGCGACTTCGCCAAGCGCCACCTGATCAACCCCGTCCTGCTGCGCATGCTCGGCGACCCGGCCGGGCAGCGGGTGCTCGATGCCGGCTGCGGCAACGGCTACCTCAGCCGCGCCCTGGCCGGGCAGGGCGCCGAGGTCGTCGGCGTCGAGCCCGGCCAGTCGCTGTTCGACTTCGCCGTGGAGCGGGAAACCGTTGCGCCGCAAGGCATCCAGTACGTGCAGGCCGACCTGTGCGCCCTGCCGGACCTCGGCGGCCCGTTCGACGCCGTGGTCGCCAGCATGGTCCTGCCCGCGATCCCGGACTGGACCGGCGCCATGCGGGCCTGCGTGCACGCGCTCAAGCCCGGCGGGCTGTTCGTGTTCACCGTCAACCACCCCTGCTTCGAGCAGCTGTGGTCGTCGTGGCGCCGGCACGGTGCGTACCGCACCGACCGCTACCTCGGGGAGTACGAGATCCCCGGGCCCAGCGGCGTCGACTTCCACCGCACCCTCTCGACCTACCTCAACCAGCTCGCCGGCCTGGGCTGCCACCTGACCGAGATCGCCGAGCCCGGCCTGGCGCCCCAGCTCGCCGCGGACGGCCCCGACGGCATCGACGCCTACGTCCACCTGCCGAATTTCCTCGTCGTCGCCGCCCGCCGCGGCGATATTCAGCACGGCACCCTGCCGAGGACGACGTGATCCTCGCGGACCTCACCGACCATGGCGAATCCGGACCGGTCGACATCGCGGCAGAAGGGGAGGTCTCCGGACAGGTCGACGCGCTCGGACGCGGGCAGTCGCGCATAGGCACGCGCATGCTCGGCGGCGCCGTCCGCGATGCCCGCCACCAGGTCCGCCCGCGCCGGGGTTGACCCGTCCAGAAGTCCACCCAGGTACCTCGCACAGGCCCAGTCCTCGGCGGTCCGCCCGGTGCAGACGAGCGTCCACGCAGTGCCGGCGTGGTGGCTCGCGATCCATCGGGCGGTGGCCCCGACGTTCGGCGCCGACACCGCGAGCAGCGCCGCCGGGTCCGGACACCGGGCGAGCCCGAGCGTGCCGTTGGACGTCGCCAGGATTAGACGCCGTCCGTCGACCGGCGCCGCCGACATCTCCGACGGCGAGTTGCCGTAGTCGAAATCCGCGGGCTTGAGCCCGCCCGCCTCCCCGGCCAGGAGCCGGTCCGGCTGCCGCCGCCGCAGCTCCCGCCCGACCTCGACCGACGGCGCGCAGGCGATCTCCGCCACGCCCCGCTCGAAGGCGACCGCGGCCGTCGTAAAGGCACGGATGACATCGATGACGACAACGACCCGCCCGCCCGGGATCTCGGCGTCCATACCCACGATCGTCACGGCACCCGATCGTTGGCCGGGTAAGCCCGACCGGCAAGGAAATTCTCGCATCGCGACCCGGTAGCCCATGCGGCAGGCGGCGCCTGAGTGGCCTGGCGGCCGTAGGATCGCGGGCGTGTCCGACCTTGCTGTGCGGTTCGCCCGGCTCGCCGGGGAGTACGAGGCCCGGAAGGCGGCGGCGACCGCGGCCGTCGTGCGCTGGGACTGGTACAGCTGGCCGGGTCTTGATCTTCGTCCGTTGCGGTTCGAGCGTGACCTGCTCAAGCCGGGCCGGCGGCTGGACGTGCGGCCGGCGGCGGACCGGGACGTCCTGCGTATCGGGTTCGACGCCGGCGGCCGGGTGGTCGTGATCGAGGAGTACAGCGGCTTCCTCGGTGGGCGCCGGACCGACGAGACGTTCGCCCGCCACGACGGCGACGTGGTCGAGGCGGCGTGCTTCCACACTGACGGGCCCGTATTCCTGCACGAGTACCGTTTCGCGGGCGGACTGATGCGCTCGGCCGACATGGTCGCGCGGGCCGGCTCGGGCCGGGAGTCGTACGCGTACACCGGCGCGAGGATCAGCCGCGTCGAGATCGAGCACGACGCAAGACCGCATTCGGTGCTGACGGCCGAGCACGACGACCGGGGCCTGGTCCGCATCATCGGGACATGGGGTCCGCGACAGCAGTCGGAGGTCCGCTACGAGCGGCCGCCGGTCGGGTTCGACCTCGACGCGGCGACCCGGGCCGTCGAGGACGCCCTCGTCGCGCGGATTCCGCACGCGGCGGCGCGCCTGGCGCTCGACGGGCCCGCGGACTGTGTGGCGCTGAGCTACTACCGGGCTGACCCGCTGACGATCGAGGTCCACGCGGCCACGGCGGACGAGCGCGCCGACCTGTCGGCGGGCGACGCCGAGGCCGCATGGTCGCCGGCGGACTTCGACGCCGTCACCGACGTCGAGCTCGACCCCGACGACGCCGGCCGGGCGCGGCTCGTACGGCAGGAGCTCGCCCTGCTCGACGCCGACGACCACGACACCCGCGCCGGCGCGGCGATCGGCCGCCGGCTGCTGTGCACGGTGGCGGCCCGGCTGAACCTCCGCGACTTCTCGGACGCGCTACCGGTCACCGACGACTTCGTGGTGTACGCGGCCGACCTCGAGCTGGTCGACCTGCGGCAGAATCTGGCGGACTGCCTGCCGCCGGACCGGCTCGCCCGGCTGCGCGAGCGCGGCCTGCTGTGACCGGTGGCGAGTGGGACTCCGACGACGTGCTGGTCGTGGTCGGCACCAATTGGGGCGACTACGAGTCCGCGCTGCGTGAGTGGATGGCGACGGGCCCCGGTCCCCGGCACGGCAGGAGGCCGGAGTCTGCACGGTCTCGATCGACGGGGGAAGCGCTTGCGCTGACGGTGATTCCGCTGGCGTACCGCAACGATCGCGAGTCGCGCGCCATGATCGCGGCCGGGAAGATCGAGTCGCCGTGGCGGGACGTTGCGTGGGACGTCGACAACTGGGGCGAGCCGCCCTGTGAGGTATGCGGGCCGCGCTCCCTCGACCGATCGGTGCCGAATCCGCAGCGGTTGGACCGTTTGGCCGACGGCGTCCTGCGCGTCCTGCCGGCCGGTCCGGTGGACACGCAGGCCGCATCGGCGGTGCTCGCTCGGGTGCCGGAGTTCGCTGATGCGGCCCGTCCCATGGTGCGCCGGCTCGCGGCCGAGGCGCGGTGGGATGCGCTCGACGCGATCGTTGACCTGGCCGCGGCCGCCGAGCTTGTCGACGTCGCCGCGGTGCTGTGCGAGGTGCTCGAATCGGATGCCAGGCCGCCCCGCCCCGGACACCTCGTGGACGCGCTGGGACGGCTCAGGTACGACGACGCCGCCGAGCTGCTGGAGAGCCTGGTCGGGCAGTTCGTGTTCGCGACCGGGGATCTGGCCGACGCCCGGCGATGCATCCGCGCGCTGGCTGCGATCGACAAGTCCAACTCCCGTGTCTTGCTGACGCTCATCTCCTGGAGGGACTGGCCGGGACCCGTTCAACGATGGGCGGCGCAGGAGCTGGAGGCCAAGGGTCAGTACATACCTCTGCCGGGCTCACGGGTGCAATAGGGGCGCGACGACGTCGGCGCGGTTGGTCCACGCGCTGGTGTAGCCCTTCGGGAGGGTGGCGACGTCGGCGGGGGTGTCGAAGCCGGCCGACCAGCCGCCTTCGTAGCGGACCAGGACCAGCGGAGGTCGAGCTCGCGCAACTCGGTCAGGGTGTGCTCGCCGACGGTGCCGGTGCCGTCCGTGCGGCACTGCAGGGTGGCGTCGTGGAAGACAGCGAGCCGGCCGTCGCTGGTGAGCTGGACGTCGATCTTGGCGGCAAACGCCGCGCGCAGCGACGGCAGGGTGTTCCACCTGCGGCGGGTGGATGCGGGTCGCCGTGGTGGTCGTGGCCGGGACCAACTGGGGCGACTACGGGTTTCCGGCCGGTCTGTCCGCGGGCTGACCGGCCGGCACGTGTACGGCCGCGAGGAGATCCCGCAGGGCCTGGGGATCACCGGTGATGACGGCGCCGGCGGCGGTGAGCCCGGTCAGGTCGTCCTCGCCGAACGCGGCGAGGAGGGCGTCCGTCGTGGTGACCAGGACGGCGTCCGGCTCTGCGGGCGGCTCGTGGGTGATCTGCGCGCCGGCCGGCGTGAGGCGGACGCCGAACACCCCGGCGGGGCCGTGGTCGCGTAGTTCGATCCGCAGTGCCGCCCCGGGCCGCCCCGGCGCCGGCGTGTAGTAGGTCCGGATGGTCAGCATGGCGCTGTCCGCGCTCACGAAGCGCTGCTCCGCGGTCGGCGCAGCGGCCAGTGCCCACGTGCCGAGCGCGATCACGATCGGCTCGAGGCCGTGGCCCCACGCGGTCAGCTCGTAGACCCGCGCACCGCCGGGCGGGGGCAGCTGCCGGCGGTGTACGACGCCCGCGTCGGTCAGCTCGCGCAGCCGGTCCGACAGCGCGTTGGGGCTGGCGGTCGGGAGCGCCTGCTGCAGGTCGGTGAAGCGTTTCGGCCCGAGCAGCAGCTCACGCACCACGAGCAGCGACCAGCGCTCGCCCACGATGTCGAGGCCGCGGGCGATGCCGCAGGCCTGTCGATAGCCCCGCTGAGCCGGCATGGACAACCCTTCCCCAAATCCTTGCCCGATCATAGCACTCGCTATTAACCTCATAGTATGGCACTTCGAGGCCGACCGGCACCCTGGTGCTCGGTACCCGCGGAGTCGCTCGGCACCCTCGTCGCCGGGCGCGCGTTCGGGATGAGGCGTGCTACCTGCGCCGGGACGGCCGTGTGTTCGAGACCTACCGGACCGCCGGACGGGCCGCCGGGGGCGATGGCGCCGTCGTACGGGCTGCTCGACTGACCGTCCACGGCCGCCGGGAAGACTGAGCGGACTCACTGGAAGGCCGGTCGCAGCACTTCCGGACCGACGGCGCCGGTGGGTGATGTGCGGGGTCACCGGTTTGGCGGTGCCGGACGGCGGGCAGGGGCGCTTGGTGGCCGTCGAGGGAACCTGGGCGTTGTCGATCGATACGCCGATCGGTGAGCAGAAGGCCGTACTGGTTCTGCATCGTGACGGCGATCGGCTGACCGGGTCGCTCGACTACCGGGCGGCCATGCTGGAGATCGCCGACGGGGTGGTCTCGGGTGACGAGGCCCGGTGGAGCGTCGTCAAGACGCTGAGGATGCCGCTGCGGGCGAAAGTGACGGCCGCGTTCACGGTCACCGTCGAGGGTGACAGCATGCGCGGAAAGGCGGATGCCGGGAAGTTCGGCACCTTCGACGTGCTGGGCCTGCGCGGTTGACGTGTCTGCGGGTTGAATGATCTCCATGGCGGTCCCGAAGCGTTACGGTGAGTCGGTCCTGAGGCGAGAGCGTTCCGGCCAAGGTGTGCGAGTTGCCGCATTCGGTACCACCGCACCGTAGGCGACTGTCAGTGTTCCGGATCGGGGCGCAGGTCGGTC
This sequence comes from Dactylosporangium sp. CA-233914, assembly GCF_050942935.1. Lineage (NCBI taxonomy): Bacteria > Bacillati > Actinomycetota > Actinomycetes > Micromonosporales > Micromonosporaceae > Dactylosporangium > Dactylosporangium sp. CA-233914. The sequence goes on from NZ_CP192030.1 coordinate 5,454,356, forward strand.
TTGGTGGCGCCGGTGGCTGGGTCGTAGGGGTACGAGAGGTGCTGATGGATCAGCAGCCAGGTGCCGTTTCTGCGCTGGAAGATTCGGGTCCCCCGGGACCAGCTCTCGCTCGCCTGAGCGTCGGTCGGGTTCAGCTGCATCTGATTGAGGCCCCACGCGACGGCGAGATCGCCGTCGACCAGGATCTTCAGGTCGGGAACGGTCCATGTGACGGTGCCGTCGCCGGACGCGTCGAGTCCGGCCTTGCAGACCTCGCGCACGGCTTGGACACCGGTGTACTGCAGCGGCTCCTCGTGTTCGTACGAGATGACGTCGTCGGCGATGGGGGCCATCAGACCGTCGAGGTCTTTCGCGGCCGTGCTGTCGAACCAGCGTTGGTGTAGCCCGCGCAGGTCCTGCGCGACGGTGTCCTGGTCCTGGCCCCGGTCGGGGGTGGGGTCCGCCGCGGTGGCTCCGTCGGTGAGCGCAAAGGAGTGGTGCTCATGGGCGACGACCCACCGGCCGTCCTGCTTGCGCAGGCCGAACGTCAGCCGCAGCCGGTTGTCAGGATTGTCGGCGAAGTCGTGCTCGGTGCCACAGCGCAGCAGGGCGTACGCGAAGGCGACATCGTCGCCGGCGGTGATGACCAGCGACTCGATCTCGAACGAGGCACCCTGGGCCTGCCACCGCAGGAACGGCGGCCAGGTCTGACGGTATGCGTCGAGGCCACGCACGCCCTGATGCGGTGGCGGCACGTCGAACATCACGATGTCCTCGGCGTGCTCGGCAAGGACTGCAGTGAGGTCCCCGCCGTGAACCGCCTCGGCCCAGCGCTCGATCAGGGTACGGATCTGTTCCTCGTTGGTGGACATGCTCGGCTCCGTTCGCGCGGGTTGATGCGTCCGTCAGGACTACAACCCGGGCCGGTCGGCAAAATCATCGCTCGCCCGACGATTCATTTCCCGGTCAGCCGGGCCGGCAGGCCAAAGGCCGGGAAGTCGGCGTCGAGGAACGAGACCACCTCGGCCATCCGCCGGCCGCGGAGCACCACCAGGTCCAGGCCGGCCGGGGCGTACACGCCCTGCTCGTCGTTCCACAGGTATGTGCCGAACGCGAGCTGCCCGTTCGCCCGCGCCGGCAGGAAGCGCCACCGGTGCCGCAGCACGGCGTCGACGAGGAACCCGCGGATCCCGTCGTGGCCTTCGTACCAGACCCTCAGCGGCGGCATGGAGTATCGTGCGTCCTCGGTCAACATCGCCACAATGGCGTCGACGTCACCGGCCTCCCACGCGCTCATGTAGCGCTTCGCCAGCTCCCGCTGCGCAGCCTCGCCCAGCGCGTCGAGAGTCTGGCACTGGCTGGTGTCCGGGAGCAGACCAGCAAGCACCTTGCGGGCCCGCTGCAATGCGCTGTTGACCGCGGGGACCGTGGTGTCCAACAGGTCGGCGGCCTCGCTGGTGGCGTAACCGAGGACATCGCGCAGCAGCAGGACGGCTCGTTGCCGAGCGGACAGGTGCTGCAAGGCGGCGACGAACGCCAACTCCACGCTCTCCCGCGCGACGACGCGGGCTTCCGGACCCAGCCGCGCCGTCCAACCCATCAGCCGATCCGGGTACGGCTCCAGCCACGCCGCCTCCACCAGCGCAACGCCGTCCGGGCTCAGATCGGTGGGCAACTCGCGACGCCCCCGACGCTCGATAATCGTCAGCGACCGGTTCGTCGCGATCTTGTACAGCCACGGCCGGATCGAACCGCGATCCTCGAACCGGTCCAGGCTGCGCCACGCCCGATCCAAGGTCTCCTGGACCGCGTCCTCCGCGTCATGAACCGACCCGAGCATCCGGTAGCAGTGCGCGCGAAGCTCATCCCGCAACGGCCCGACCAAACGGCCGAAGGCATCACCGTCACCCGCCCGCGCCGCCACCAACAACTCCACCACGTCGGACTCGCCAACCCGATGCGAACTACTCCCAGAATCCCCGGCATGGCCCACCACCGTCACGCTACAGCGACAGACGGGCGCACATCGGCAGCGCGCGTCTACGCGTGAGCAGCAGCGGCCTCAGGCGACGCGGCGCAGGTGGGTGACGGCGCTGTCGTGGTTGCGGAACAGGCCCGCGTCCAGGCCGTGGGCCGCCAGGAACGCGGAGGCGTACCCCGTGCCGGTGTCGGCGTCCTGCCAGGTGCCCGGCGGCAGGAACGGCAGGCGGGCCGGCGGGGCGGGCTCGCCGTAGCGGTGGCCGTCGAGGAACTGGAACACGGCCGCCTCGGTGCCGTCGGCCGACAGATAGGCCAGGGCCGGGGCCGGCGAGGTGCGCGGGGAGCGCAGGCGGTGCAGGCTGCCCTGCTGCACGATCGGGCGGATGCGCTTGTACTGCGCGATCAGCGCCGCCGCCTCGGTCTGGTCCTCCAGCGTCCACCGGGGCAGGTCGCCGCCGATGCCGAGGACACCGGCCATCGCCACGTGGAAGCGGAACCGCAGCGGCAGCCGGTTGCCGGTCAGGAAGTTCGGCGCGTCGGTCACCCAGGCGGTCATGGCGCGGGACGGGTACAGCTGCGAAAAGCCCTCCTGGATGTGCAGGCGGTCGCTCGCGTCCGTGTTGTCGCTCGGCCAGACCTGGTCCGTGCGGGCCAGAATGCCCAGGTCGACGCGGCCGCCGCCGGAGGCGCAGGACTCGAAGCGCACGTGCGGGTGGTCGTGGCGCAGGCGGTCCAGCACGGCGTACAGGTTCAGCGCGTGCCGCGAGGACCACAGCAGGTCGCCGTACGGGCCGGGGTCGGTCACCGGGCGGTTCATGTCCCACTTCACGAACGCGATGTCGTACTCGCTCAGCAGCCGGTCGAGCCAGCCGTGCATCCAGGCTGCCACCTCGGGCCGGCCGACGTCGAGGACGAGCTGGTTGCGCAGTTCGTCGCGGGGGTAGCCGGGGGAGTGGTAGACCCAGTCGGGGTGGGCGCGGTACAGGTCGCTGTCCGGGTTGACCATCTCCGGCTCGACCCAGATGCCGAAGCGCATGCCGAGTTCGTGGACGCGCTTGACGAGCGGGCCGAGGCCGTCGGGAAACCGATCGGTGTTGGGCTGCCAGTCGCCGAGGCCCGCGTTGTCGCTGACCCGGTTGCCGAACCAGCCGTCGTCCATCACGAACAGCTCGCAGCCCAGCGCCGCGGCCCGCTCCGCGAGCGCCATCTGGTTGGCCTCGTCGAGCCGGAAGCCGGTCGCCTCCCACGAGTTGTACAGCACCGGGCGAAGCTCCTCGCCGTGCGGGAGCACCGCGCCGCGCACGTAGTCGTGCCAGGCCCGGCTGGCCGCCCCGAAGCCGCCGTCGGTCCACAGTCCGCAGCTCTTCGGAGCCTCATAGGTCGTACCGGCGCGAAGCCGCGCCACCGGCGACTCGTGCCCGGCGCCCAGGTTGGCCACCACCCGGCCGTTCGGCAGCCGCTGCACGTCGGCGCGCCAGGTGCCGGACCAGGCCAGCGCCGCGCTCCACACCTCGCCGTGCGTCTCGGTCGCGGCCCCGTCGTCGACGGCGAACCACGGGTTGTGCATCGGGCTCGTCGTGGTGCGCCGGCTGCCGAGGCGGAGCGTGCCGTCGGGCAGCGCGGTGCGCTCCAGGCGGCTGTCGGCGCCCCAGCGGCCGTGCAGGGTGCTCAGCCGGGTGCCCTCGCGCGGGGGCAGGCACCAGGCGGCGCTGTCGGCCCGCACGACCTCGACGGGCACGTCGGTGCGCAGCTCGGCCCAGCGCTCGACGACGTCGTGGCGCTCGCCGACCCGGTAGTGCAGGGTGAGGCGCAGCGGGCGGGTCTGCTCGGTGTACCGTAGCCGCAGATGCCCGCCGTCGATCTCCGCCGTGCCGAAGACCCAGCGCACGGTCCGCCCGTCGTCGGGGAAGCGCAGCGCCAGGGCCGGCTCGGTGAAGCGCATCCCGGAGTCCGACGGGTACTCCTCCCGCCCGTCGAGGTGGCTCTCCCAGCTGCCCCGCGGCGCGTCGAACGGCACCTTCGCCAGGGCGATCGCGGCCTCGTCGTCGACCGGCGCGCCCCAGTGCGCGGCGAGCGGAACGTCCTGGCCGCCGAGGGAGAGCACGTACGCGCTGCGCGGCGTGCGCAGCACCCAGACGCCCTGGACGGGTGCGGAGATCAGCGGTAAGGACATCCACCGTTCGTAGCACCTGACCGCGCGTTTGTCAGCGCCCGGCGCTGCCCGCGTAGGCCGCGCCCAGCAGCGCGGAGCGCTCGGTGTCGGCGACCGGGCGGGCCGGAACCGTGAGGCCCAGGGCCGGCTCGATGAGGTCCCAGGCGCCGGTCATCGACCCGCCGACGACGACCACCTCGGCGCCGAAGCGCGAAAGCCACTCGGTGAGCAGCCGCCCCAGGTGCCCGAACGCGGTGCCGACGACCACGCGGGCGTCCTGGTCGCCGCCGCGGGCCAGTTCCGCCAGCCCGCGCATGCCGTCGACGGCGGTGCCGGTGCGGGCGTGGTAGCCGCGCACGAGCGCCCGGTCCGACACCAGGTCCTCGATGTTCACGCCGTCGACGTCGCAGAAGTGGATCTCGCCGTCCGGGGGCACGTCGGGGCCGGAGGAGACCACGACCCCGTCGGCGAGCCAGGACGAGCCGATGCCGGTGCCGAGCGTGACGGCCACGCAGCGGCCGGCCCCGGTCGCGGCGCCGTCGACCCACTCGCCGAGCAGGAACGCGTCCGCGTCGTTGACGAACGTGAACGCGGCCGGGTCGGCCGGGATCGCCGCGGCGAGTGCCTCGCGCAGGTTGACGCCGTGCAGCTGGTCGAACTTGCCGACGCCCTCGTGCAGCGACACCCCGTTGACGTAGTCGAACGGGCCGGGCATCGCGACCGCCCACCGGTCCTCGGGCCCGGGCAGCAGCCGCTTGGCCGCGTCCGCGAGCGCGCCGACGATGCTCAGCGCGTCCCGGGACGGGTCGAGCGAGTGCCGCTGCCGGTCGAGAATGCGGTGCCCGGCCACCTCGACACTACCGGCGGTCACATGACTCCCACCGATCTCGAGAACCCGCACGGGAGGAAGGGGAGAGTCGCTCGCCTGCACGGCGTAAACGTTATCGTACCCCGGGTTCGCGCCTCGGCAGTGCGTACGGATACGGCGTCAGCTTCGAGGCGCGCGCGGCGGTCGCGGCGTGCCGGCGGATCACCCGCGCGCGCGGCGCGCGCCCGCGCGTCCCGGGGCGCGGCCGCGAGCTGCGGCGGGAGCGTGCCGCCGGCGGCCGCGGCGACCAGCCGCTTGCCCTCCTCCCAGCCGCCCCGGCCGGCGTAGGTGAACGCGAGTCAGGTGGCGAGGTGCCCGGCCGCGAGGCGGTGGTCGTAGCCCTCGTGGGCGTCCAGGAACGCGATTTCCGCGGCGGTCGTCGCGAAGCGGCGGTGCATGGCCAGGCCGAGGTCGGTGAGGTACACGCGGCGGCCGTCGGTGCGCAGGTTGCCCACGTACGCGTCGAAGTGCGTCAGGCCGGCCGCGATCATCGCGGCGATGCCCGCGGTGAGCTGGGCCTCGACGTCGGTCCAGGGTCCCTCGTGGCGCAGGCTCGCGATGTCGTACGGGATGTGCTCCAGCAGCAGCGTCAGCGCGGCGGTGGCCGCGTTGAGCTCCGTGAGCCGGCGCCGGACCGCCCCGTCGCCGTTCCAATACCGGGTGGACGCCTCGACGTCGATCTCGGTGCGCTCACGGCGGGGCAGGACCCGCCAGTGGTACAGCAGCGGGAAGCCGGAGGGTGGCCAGCCGCGGCGCGACCCGGTCGAAGCGCGCGGCGCGCGAGCCCTCGTCGGGGTCGCGCGCCGCGGGCGGCGGTCCGGCAGGGGTCAGCGTTTGGTCGCGACGTAGATGCCGACGATGACGGCGATCGCCAGCAGGGCGCCGAGGATCGCCATGGCGATCTTCAAGGCGCTGTACGGCCGCTCGCCGGCGACCTCGCCGGTCACGCCGTTGACCTGGATGTTGTAGGTCTTGCCCGCGTAGAGGTAGCAGGCGATCCACACCGGCAGCAGCATGAGCTTGAAGGTCACGTCGTTGTACTGCGTGTGCATGTTGTCGACCCGCTGCTCGTCGCCGCCGATGTCGTGGCGGCACTCGGCCTCGATGACCGGGCGCATCTTGCCCTTGGCGTTCTCCAGGCCGGTCTCGGGCTCGACGTCGTAGCGCAGCGTCTCGTGGCCGGCGAGGTACTCCGGCCGGTACGCCTGCGAGTCCGGCAGCGGCCACGGCTCCAGCTCGTCGAGGTGCTTCTGGGTCACCTTGGTCGTGCCGGTCACCAGCACGTCGTCGAAGTCGTAGTAGACGGTGCCGCTGGCGTGGAACCAGCGCGTCTTCTGCACCTCACGGGTCTTCGTCTCGCCGTTCTCCGTGTAGGTCTCGGTGACCCAGTAGTGCTCGCCGCGCTGACCCTGGTAGTCCGTGACCGTCCGCGAGTCGTACGTCCAGTGCGGCAGGTACATGCTCTTGGCGGTCTCGGCCTCGCTGACCTTCTTCAGGCCCGACGGGGCGAACCAGCGCGACTTCGCCCACTCGCCCAGCGCCTCGCGCAGCGCCCGCTTGTCCAGCACGAAAGGCAGCACGGCCTCGGGCACCACCAGCTCCTGCGCGTTGAGCTCCGCCACCACGGGGGCGGTGCAGAACCGGCAGCGGTCCGAGATCGACTCGCTCTCGGTCTGCGCACCGCAGTTGCGGCACACGAACACGTGCTTGGCCAGCGTCGCCACCGGCTTGCGCGGCAGGCTGGTGAACTGCAGGAAGTCGTGCTCGCGGACCCGCGCGCCGGTCTGCTGCAGCACGGTCTCGTGGCCGCAGTACGGGCACTTGAGCACGTTGGTGCCGGGTGCGAACTCCACGTTGGCGCCGCACCCGGCGCACGGGTACTGGGTCTGTGACATGTTCTGATCAGCCCATCGGGGGGAGCGGCGGGGGAACGGAGCCGAAGATGCCGGCGAGCTCGGGGACCTGCTCGGCGGGCGTCCAGGCGGCCATGCCGTTCTTCCACACGAGCGTGGCCCGGTTGACCGCGCCGGCCTGGACCTGCTGCGCGAGCGCGCCCGCGTCGAACGGGCCGGCCTGCGCGCCGTTGATGGCGGCGTACCACTGCTCCTGCGGCGGCAACGGCGGCGGCGGGGCCATCGGCGGCGCGGACTGCGGCGGGGCCGGCTGGGGCGGGTAGCCGGGGGCGCCCTGCGGGGCGTAGCCCTGCTGCGGGTACCCCTGCGGGGCCTGCGGCGCGTAGCCCTGCGGCGGGCCGTAGCCGGGCGGGGCCTGCTGCGGGCGCATCGCGTTCGCGACCTGCTGCGCGGCCGCCATGCCCAGGCCCAGGCCGAAGCCCTCGCCGGCGCCACCCTGGTTGTTGGCGGCCGCCTCCATGGCGTTGGCCGCCTGGAACTTCGAGTACTGGTCCAGGTTGCCCAGCACGCCCATCGAGGTGCGCTTGTCCAGCGCCTCCTCGACCTCCGGCGGCAGGGAGATGTTCTCGATGATGAACTTGGGGATCTGGATGCCGTACTGCTCCAGCTCCTGCGTCAGCACGCCGGCGAGCTTCTGGCCGATGAGCAGCTGCTGCGAGACGAGGTCGAGCACCGGCACCTGCGCGGCGGCCAGGGAGGGGCCGAGGTGGCCCACGATGAGCTGGCGCAGGAACTCCGAGACTTCCTCGGTGCGGAACTGCGGGTCGGTGCCGACGAGCTCCTTGAGCAGCTTCTCCGGGTGCACGACGCGCAGCGAGTAGGCGCCGAACGCCCGCAGCCGCACCATCCCGAACTCCGGGTCACGCATCATGACCGGGTTCTGGGTGCCCCACTTGAAGTCGGTGAACTGCCGGGTGTTGACGTAGTACACCTCGGCCTTCCACGGCGAGTCGAAGCCGTACTTCCAGCCCTTGAGCGTCGAGAGGATGGGCAGGTTCTGCGTCTGCAGCGTGTAGGTGCCCGGCACGAACACGTCGGCGATCTGGCCCTCGTTGACGAAGACCGCGACCTGCGACTCGCGCACGACGAGCTTGGCGCCCATCTTGATCTCGTTCTGGTAGCGCGGGAACCGCCAGACGATCGTGTCCCGGCTGTCGTCGAGCCACTCGATGATATCGATGAACTCGCCCTTGACCTTGTCCCACAGTCCCACAGTCGGTCCCCCTAGCGTTCGGATCATCGAGCGTCGCAGACCCTAGCAACTCAACCTGGGTGAATCCCACAAGTTGTCGGGAAGCCGCGCCAGATCTATTTTCACCGTACGAGCCGCCGCCCGTCAGTCGGGAACCAGGCATCCGCGTAGCCGTGTTGTGTCCGGGTACACGTCGGTCATGCCCTACGACCGCCGCCCGCTCGCCGCCCTGTGCCTCGGCTGGTTCATGGTCGTCATCGACATGATGATCGTCAACGTGGCCCTGCCCGCGCTCGGCCGCGACCTGAACGCCTCGGTGAGCGGCCTGCAGTGGGTCGTCGACGGGTACACGGTCGCCTTCGCCGGCCTGCTGCTGTCCGGCGGCTGGCTGGGCGACCGCCTAGGCTCCCGCCGCGCCTTCCTGGCCGGGCTGGCCCTGTTCGGGGCCGCCTCGGCCGCCTGCGCCGTCTCCCCGGCCCTGCCGCCACTGCTCACCGCCCGCGCGGTCCAGGGCGCGGCGGCCGCCCTGCTGGTCCCATCCTCGCTGGCCCTGGTGCAGAGCACGTACACCGACCGCGGCCAGCGCGGCCGCGCCGTCGCCGGCTGGGCGCTGATCGGCGGCTTCGCGGGTGCGATCGGCCCGCTCGCCGGCGGCGTGCTGACCGCGGCCTTCGGCTGGCGCTCGATCTTCTGGGTCAACGTGCCGGTGACCCTGCTGGCCCTGTGGCTCGCGCGCCGCTATGTCCCGGCGGATGCGAAAAATCCGGCGCAAGCGCCAGATTTTTCGGACATTTCGCGGTTTAAGGCGCCGGGCTGGCGGTGCTGGCGGGGCGGGTGCCGTACGCGGGGCTGGTGCCCGCCCTCGTCCTCGGCGGCCTCGGGATCTCCATGAGCATGGTCGCGGCCACCTCCGCCGTCGTCGAGGCCGCACCGGCCGGGCGGGCGGGGCTGGCGACCGGGCTGTTCAACGCCTCCCGGCAGGTCGGCAGCGCGCTCGGGATCGCCGCGCTCGGGGCGCTGCTGGCCGGGGCCGACGTGCGGGTCGCGCTGTTCGCCGGGGCCGCCGGGTATCTCGTGGCGATCGCCTCGGCCCTGCCGGTGTCCGCGTCCTGAGAAACGGCCCAGCCGCGCAACACCCGTGGGTCAGGGGGCGTGCTCACGAGCCGCCGAAGTTCGTCCCGTGGTAGAAGTACCGGCCCAGGCCCACGGTGAAGATCAGCAGCCCGTAGGCGGCGTGCTCGGCGCAGACCGTCAGCAGCGAACGGGTCTGCTGGTAGCGGCGCGCGAACAGCCAGCCGCCGAGCAGTGTCAGGACCACGGCGACCGGGTTGCCGAAGAGCAGGTGGGCCAGGCCGAACGAGACCGCGCTGAACCCGGCGGCGACCTTCTCGGTGCGCAGCAGCTTCGCGTACCGGTGCAGCATGAACGCGCGGAAGAGCAGCTCCTGCGGGTAAACCGAGACGATCGGGTACGCGAGCACGATCAGCGCCCACAGTCCCGGGTTGTGCCGCGGCAGGTCGAACAGGTGCTCGCGATCGAAGAGCCAGACCGCCGCCACCGCCAGGACGGCGGCGAGCGCCCACAGCCGCAGGATCCTCGGCAGGGCCGGGCGCAGGGCCTCGGCGCGCCACAGGTCGCGGCGCTCGAAGTCCCGGGCGCGGCGGAAGTAGAACGCCACGACGATGGTCAGCACGAGCAGGATCGGGATCGGGCCGCCGGGGATCTTGACGAAGGCGAACAGCACGGGAAGTACGAAGAACACCAGGATGAACTCGGCGACCATCCGGGGGACGGTGTCATCCGCAGATGACGATCTCACCCTACTCTCGTGGACGATGCGCATCGCGAGCTACAACGTCGAGAACCTGTTCAACCGGGCCAAGGCGCTGGACCAGCGCACGTGGGCGGCCGGCCGGCCGGTGCTGGAGGCGTTCGCGCGCGCCGGGGAGTTGCTCGAGGAGCCCGTCTACACCGACGAGATCAAGCGCGACATCCTGCGCGAGCTCGCGCGGCTCGGGCTGCGGGGCGGGGACCTGGCGAAGTTCGCGCGGCTGCGGCAGAACCGCGGGCGGCTGCTGCGCCGGGCCCGCGACGGGCGGGTCGAGGTCGTCGCCGGCGGCCGCGCCGACTGGATCGGCTGGGTGGAGCTGACCACCGACCGCTGCGACGAACAGGCGCTGCTCAACACCGCGCGGGTCATCCTCGACCTGCGCGCCGACGTGCTCGGCGTGATCGAGGCCGAGAGCCGCCACGCGCTCAAGCGGTTCACCGAGGGCGGCCTGCGGGGGCTGTACCGGCACATCATGGTCATGGACGGCAACGACGAGCGAGGCATCGACGTCGGCGTGATGTCCACCGAGGACTTCCCCCTCACCGGCCAGCGCACCCACGTCGACGACGAGGACGAGCGCGGACGGGTGTTCAGCCGGGACTGCCCCGAGTACCACTTCGCGCTCCCCGGCCGCGCCGAGCGCCTCGTCGTGCTGGTGAACCACCTCAAGAGCAAGGGGTACGGCGGGAAGGTCGCCTCCGACGCCACCCGCCGCCGCCAGGCCGCCCGCGTCGCCGAGATCTACCGCGCCCAGGCCACCCCGTTCGTCGCCGTCGTCGGCGACCTCAACGACACCCCGGGCAGCGAGCCCCTCGAACCGCTGCTGCGCGGCACCGACCTGCGCGACATCGGCGAGCACCCGGCGTTCGACGACGCCGGCCGGCCCGGCACCTACGGCTCCTGCACCGCCCGCAACAAGCTCGACTACGTGCTGCTGTCCCCGGCGCTGTGGGCGGCCGTGACCGGCGGCGGCATCCTGCGCAAGGGCGTGTGGGGCGGGCGCAACGGGGTGCTATGGCCCGTCTACGACACCATGACGAGGGCGGTGCACGCCGGCTCCGACCACGCGGCCATCTTCGCGGATATCGATCTCGACAAACTGGGATCACACATTCGGTGAAATTTACGCTCACAGTAGCGGTGATATCGCCGTCCGTGGAACCCTTGGGATCGGATGATCGCGTCTGTCGGGGGTCAGAGGGCGAGGGAGGATGACTGCGACCGCCGCTTCGACCAGCCTCGCCTCCGGCGAGCCCCCGATCAACTTCGCCGCGCACCAGCTGCGGGCCGGCAATCTTGCCGGGGCACGTGACGACTTCGAGCAGATGCTCGCGATGCTGCTCGCCGCCGTGTATCCGGGTGCCCGCGCGATCAGCGCCAACCCCGGCGACTGGGGCATCGACATCCTGCTCGGCGAGCTCTCGGGCCTCGTCGTGATCTGGCAGTCGAAGTACTTCTGGCCCATCGTCACCCGCTCCCACCAGGGGCAGATCCGCGAGTCGTTCGACTCCGCGGTCGCCGCCGCCGCGCGCAACGGCTATCGCCTCGCGCAGTGGGTGCTGTGCGTGCCGGCCAGCATGGACGCGCCCACCGCCCAGTGGTGGGACAACTGGCGGGCCCGGCGGCAGCGCGAGACCGGCGTGCAGATCGAGCTGTGGCACGAGAACGCGCTGCGCAACCTGCTCGTCAAGCCCGACTGCGCGCACGTGCGCCGGCACTTCTACGACCCCTACGCGGCGCCGGCCGGGGTTGTGCGGGGACCGCGGGTACCGCTGCACGATCTGCGTCCGGAGGACGACACGGCGCTCGAGCACGCGCTCTTCGTCCGGCAGTTGCGCGCCGCCGGGCACGCCGAGGTCGGGGCGGCCAAGCGGGAGTACTTCAACGCCGACCTGCTCGCCCGCGAGATCTTCGACAAACGCGTCCCCGCCGAGCTCGACGCCCTCGACGAGGCCGACGGGCTCGTCCACGGCATCTGGGAGGCCGACTTCAACGCGTTCGTCGCCCGGCAGCCGCAGGACACGCTGCTGCCCGGGCTGCACGCCTCCGTGATGCGCGAGATCCGCGAGTCCGCCGCCTTCCCCTCGGTGTTCCACCTGGGCGCGGTCCACCGCTGCGGGCTCATGCACCGCGTCGTCGAGCAGCGCCGCGCGGGCTGGGTGCGACATTGGCGGGAGATGGTATGACACCCGACGAGCTGAGCGCCTTCCGCCGGGCCCGGCTGCTGCTGGTGCTCGCCGTGGCGGGGGAGGGCATCGACGCCGAGCGGCTCGGCGTGTACGAGTTCCTGGCCGGGCAGCCGCTGCTGCTCGCCCGGTCCGACGACGACCCGGACCGCACGGCGCTGCGGCTGGCCGGCTTCGACGACCGCACCGTCGCCTACGCCAGCCCCGCCCAGCGCTTCGCCACCGCCCAGCTGCACCTCGGCCGGGACCTCGCGACGCTCGTCGCGCAGGGCCTGGTCGGGGTCACGGCCGCCGGACGCGTGACGTACCGCCTCACGGACGAAGGATCGAGCATGGCCCGGCGATTCACGGCAATGTATGCTCAGTCATACATCACAGCGGTTCGTATCGTCGTCAGGCGGCTCAAGCGCCTCAGTGGTCGTAAGCTTCGAGAGGGCTTGCGGCAGTGGCTCCTCCCCGTCCCAGTCAAGGACGTGCCATGATCGGTCTGCGCACTCAGGGCATCCGGATCAGGCGGCTGCGCCTGCACGGCGACGACCGCGACTACGACGTCGACTTCCGCGCCCCCGACGACACCCCGCGCCCCCTGTCGGTGCTGGCCGGCGCGTTCAGCACCGGCAAGACCACGATCCTGGAGTTCGTCGACTACTGCCTCGGGGCCAACGACCATCCCCGGCATCCGGAGATCACCCCCAAGGTCAAGTCCGCGACGCTGGAGGTCGAGCTCTCCGGTTCGCCGTATCTCATCGAGCGTGCCGTCGGCGAGCCGTCGATGTTCGCCTACGTGTGCGCCGGACGCCTCGACAAGCCCGGCAACGCCGCGCGCGTGCGCCGCACCCTGCGCCCCGCCGGCCACCCCGACAGCCTCTCCAGCCTGCTGCTGTCGCACTGCAAACTTCAAGGAGTCCGCCTGTCCTTCGACGCGGCGCATGAGTCGGACGACCCCCTGAGCTTCCGCGACGTCATGTGGCTGTGCCTGCTGCCCAACGAGCGCCTCGACGGCAAGGACCTGCTCTTCGAGAGCGTCCCGATGAAACACCTCAAGCTCCGCCAGGTCGTCGACGTGATCTTCGACGTCCACGACGACCACGCCGTCGAGATCGGCCGGCGCATCCGCAGCGTCGAGGCCGAGCTGGCCGCGGCCCGCACCGCCTACCGGGCCGCCGAGCAGCTCGTCGAGGACCAGCACGTCGGCACCCGCCTCGACCTGGAGGCCCTGGAGCAGACCGCCAAGGACGAGCTCGCCGCCTGCGCCCAGACCCTCGCCGGACTCGACGCCGGCGCCCGAGCCGCCACCGGATTCGCCGCCGACCTGCGCGAGCGGCACCGCGAGGCCGCCCGCGCCGCCCTGGCCGCCTACACCGAGCTGCGCGACCGCGAGACCCAGCTGCAGCGGCTCATCCCGCTGCGCGGCAGCTACGCCGACGACGTCAGCAAGTGGACCATGCTCGCCGAGGCCGACCGCCTCTTCGAGACCGGCGCCGGCGCCTGCGCCTCCTGCGGCGCGGCCCTCACCGCCGCCGACGAGCGCTGCCCCGCCTGCCGCTTCCCGGTCGCCCCGGTCGACGTCTCCGGGGAGCTACGCTCGGCCAAGACCCGCTTAGCCGAGCTCAACCGGCACCTCGAGGACCTCGAACGCGAAATCCCGCAGCTGCGCGCGGCCGCGTCCCGGGCCCAGGACGCCGAGTCCCGCGCCGCCGCCGAGGTCGACGCCGCCACCGCGCACGCCGTCACCCCGTTCCTCGCCGAGCGCGACGCGATCGCCCGCCGCCGCGAGGAGGCCGCCGCGACCCTGCAACGCGCCGCCGACGGTCTGCGGCTCGTGCAGGGCCTCGAACGCCGCGCCAACGGCATCCTGCAGATGATGGACCAGCTCGACACCGACCGCGACGAGCTCGGCTCGTCCGGCGCCCCGTCCCGCCGCGCCGACCGCTCCGCCGCGGTCCGCCGCGTGAGCGAGCGCTATCGTGAGGTCCTCGCCGAGTTCCGCTACCCGAAGCTCGCCGACGCCTACCTGGCCGAGGACCTCACGCCGTATGTGCGCGGCGAGCCCTACACCGCCGCCTCCTCCGGCGGCCGCACCCTGATCGCGCTGGCCTGGCAGCTGGCGATGTTCGAGACCGCCTGGGAGAGCCGCTCCTCCCACCCCGGCTTCCTGCTGCTGGACAGCCCCCAGAAGAACCTCGGCGCCCTGGGCGATCTGGAGGACGGCCGCACGATCGAGCGCATTTACCGCCACGTCGAGACCTGGCTGGGCGGCCGCGGCGTCGGCGCCCAGATCATCGTGGCGGACAACGCCCCGCCCCCGTTCGCCGCCGACGACGTGATCGTGCGCTACTCCCGCCGCCCCGACCAGCCCCCCTACGGCCTGATCGACGACGACTTCTGACGACTTCTCGTGACGGCGAATCACGCTGCGTGATCGCGATTTGGATGGGTCGGGTAGCGTGAGGGATGGATAGCGAGCGGGGCGCCCGGGCGCGTGTTCAAGCCCTACTCGACGTCCGCGGTCCTTCAAGCCCTACTCGACGTTTGCGGTGTTTCAGCCCTGCTCAACGGTTGCGGTGTTTTAGGCCTTCTCGATGCCCACGACCACTGAGCCGTATCGCTGGACGCTGTCGCCCTTGACCACGTCGAACCGCTGCTTCGCCGAGTCCTCGTCGGTCCCCGCCCACAGCACCCGCACTCGCACCGCGTCCTTGCCGTTCGTGAACGTGCACGTCGCCGCGTCGTCCCGATGTGCTGTGACCCGCTGCTTGCCGAGCCGCTTCGCCAGGTCTCCGGGCGGCACGACCCGGCACGGATCGGGCCGCTGGACGGCCCCGCCGAGATACCCGGCGGGCGTGTCGACGGCCCGGATGCGATACCACGCGAGACCCACATCGCCCTTGCCCGAGCCGGATCGGGTCCGGCCGTCGGCCTTGCCTGACCGGCTCCGGTCGTCGGCGACGAGCACCGCCGACCCGCGCTGGGGGATCGCGCCGGCCGGCAGCGCGGTGGCGACCGGCGCCGAGACCCCGCGCTCGCCCACCCCGGACACCGCGAGGAACGGCACCGGTTGCGGGGCGGGCCCGATGGCGTACAGTCGCCCGCCCTCCCGCACGAGCGCCCGCACGGTCCGCTCCGCCCGCCACCGCTCGGCCCCGTCCGCGAGCGCGAACGCCTCCAGCGCCCCGTCGGCACGGTCGGTGCTGCCCCCGGACTGCGCCACGATCGCCACATCGCCCTCGACGGCCAGGTCGCAGAACTCGGCGCACCCGTCACCGTCGCGCGCGACGAGCCGCGCCCCGTCCGGCCCGAACACCTGGAACGTCCGCGCCCCGCGCACCAGCGTCGCCCCGTCGCGCACGAGCAGCCCCAGTCCGCCGTCATCGGCGACCGGATCGAGCTCGGTCCGCGACCGCAGCGCCCCGGTCCGCGCGTCGCGGATCTCCAGCCGATCGTGCTCGCCGCAGGCCAGCCGCACCGCGGTCGTCTTCCCGTCCCCGGCAGCCGCCCGCAGCTCACACCCCTCGGCCAGCTCGGCGGTCCACAGCCGCCCCCCGTCCCCGGCCGCGACGGCGCTGAACGTCCCCGGCTCCGGCGCGTTCCGCGTCACCACGGACCCGGCGTCCTCGTCGGCGTGCCCGATCCGCGACCGCCCCTGATCCTTACCGTTGCCCGCTGCCTTGCTCGGGCTCGGGCTCGGGCTCGGCGACGGACCCAGGCCCGGGCCCGCGGTGGGGCTCGCGTTCACGCGGGTCTTGCGCGCCGCGCCGCTGGTCGCGCTCGTCTTCGTGCCCGGGGTCCTGGCCGCGCGGGGACCCCAGGTCGCGGTGGACGGCGATTTTGTCGGCTTTCCGCCGTTCTCGGCGTTCCTGGTGGGCGTCGCGCCCGGATCGTCCCTGGGCGCGTCGCGGGGATTCGCCCAGCGCATGCTGGACGAGTCCGGCGCCGGCTCGCCGACGAGCAGCGCGGGGCCGGCCGCCATCGCCTCGGTCCGGGCAGTCAGCGGCATCCGCCACCGCACCTCCCCGGTGCGCGTCGACAGCGCCGTGAGCTCGGCCGCCCGGGAGTTCTTGGCGAGGCTGTTGACGAGCACGGACCCGGCCCCGAGGTCGTTCTGTGACCACAGCACCGTGCCGTACTCCCCGGAGTCGTCCAGCTGCCGCCGCCACCGCACCGCGCCGGTGTGCGCATCGATGCCGGCGAGCTCGGCGCCCGCGTCCGCCTGCGCGACGATCGTGCCGGCCGTGGGGTCGTACCCGACGAGGTCCCGCATCGCCATCTCGAACGACGCCCCGCGCACGAGATCCCCCGGGCGCCCCCCGGCGTCGGCGGTCGCGGTCTCGAGCGACGGCGCGGCGACGGGCTGCGGATGCGCGGCCACGCTGGCGGTGAGCACCGCCGCCGGCACGACCAGCAACCCAGCCGCGGTGTACGGCCTCCTCACGACGCCTCCCCGTATGTAGCCCCGTTCGCGATGATAAAGACGCTAAATCATGATAATTCCGGACACGGTGACCGACACGGCTCATTCATCCCGCAGGGGTCTTGCGTTCCCGCCCCAGGCCGCCCGTCCGGGCGCGGTCGTCGCAGCCGCGGCCGATTCGCAAGTGCCCTGACCACAAATGACGCACCCGATAGCACCTGCTGCCGAGCACCGACGCGGCCGCCGGGCGTGCGGCGTCGCCGGCGGCGTTGCGCTACGGCCGCACTTCCGGCGCGTGGCCGGCGTCCCGCCCCAGACGTACCGGGCCGCGTTCCGCGCCGCCTGATGACCCGCCGCCGTGCCGGTCCCAGAGGCGCACCGCGGCCAGTGCGGCGGCCGCGGCCAGCGCCGCGGGCCCGTACACGGACAGGAATCCGGGCACGACAACGCCCGGGTGGTCACCGCGGACCATCAACAGGTACGCGGTGGCGTTGGCCGCAACGAGCACCAGCCCGGCGGCGAGCGGCAGGCGCAGCCACGGCGCCCGGCCGCCGCGCAGCCGCCCGTCGCGCGCCGCGGTGAGCCGGACCAGCAGCAGGGCGAGCGCCGCCGCCGCGACCGAGCCCCATTCGAACACCACCCGCGCGTCGAGGTCCCGCCCGGTGACCGCGATCCGCACGGCCACCGCCGGCGCGCACAGCAGGACCGCGACCGGCACCCCGAGGCAGAGTGCGGCCGCCACCGCCACCGCGACCTTCTCCTTCGACACCCGCGGAACCTCCTGCACCCTGGGCAATCGGCGGACCGTATCAGCGCCGCCGCGGCCGGCGCAGTCGTCATCGCGACGCGAGAAGGTCGGCCGGGCGATCGCGGTCCTACGGGGCATGGCCGAACTCGCCGGCATCAGCCTGCGGCCGGTTGACGGATCGCTCGGACGCTGTCAGTCAGCAGGGGAGGGGGGCGGAAGCAGGTGCCGGTACAACGTCTGCAGTGCCGTCCGGACCTCCGGCAGCGCCCGCGGATCGCGGAGCGCCTGCAGCAGCACGTCGTCGGCCGGCTCGCCGGTGACCACCACGAAGGCGGGCTTGGCGTCGGGGTTGGGCCGGACCAGGGTGCGCCGCCGGTCGCGCGGATCCGGCGAGGAAACCACGGACCCGTGCTCCTGCAGGCGGGCGATCGACGCCGAGACGTGGCTCTGCGGGAACCCCGTCCGGGCCGCGATCTCGCCGACCGAGCTGTCCGGGTGCTGGGTCACGTCGATCAGTACCGAGCGCACGCTGGCCGGCAGGCTCTCGTCGCCCAGGGCCGGCATCGCCACGCTGCCCAGCTTCATCAGGGTGCGGCCGAGGACGAGGAGTTCGAGACCGTTCACGCCGACGACAATACAGCAGACTTGATGCATCAGAAATGATGTATTACGGTCGCTCGCATGTACTCCACGAAACACGGCAACGGCGAGCGCCTGCTCGTCATCGTGCAGGGCGGTGACGGCGACGCGGACGCGAGCGCCGCCCTCGTCGACGAACTGACCGGCGACGACACGTTCACCGTGCTGACCTACGACCGGCGCGGGCTGTCGCGCAGTCCGGTGGGGGAGGGGCCGGTCACCGTCGAGTCGCTTACCGACGACCTCGCGCTGCTGCTCGCCATCCAGGCCAAGGCCCCGGTCGACGTGCTCGGCGTCAGCATCGGCGCGCTGATCGGGCTCGACCTCGCGGCGCGATACCCGGGGCTGGTCCGCACCCTGGTCGCGTACGAGCCGCCGCTGACCCAGGTCCTCGACGACCCGGAGCCGTTCGTCGCGCGCCAGGAGGCCGCCGAGGCCGCGTTCGCCGCCGGCGACATGCAGGCGGCGATGCGCCAGTTCCTGGAGCTGACCGGCGTCGACTTCGAGGACCGCGAGCCGGACGTGGCGATACCGCGGCCGAAGCCGGAGCGGGGACGGAACCTGGCGTTCTTCCTGACCCACGACGCCCCGGCCGCGCGCCGGTTCCGCCTCTACCTCGACCCGCTGCTCAAGGACGCCCCGCCCGCCGTCGTCCCGGCGCTCGGCACCAGCTCGAAGGGCCGCCCGCACGGCGCCCCAGCCGAGGCCCTGGCCCGGCTACTGGGCCGCGAGCCCGCCGAGTTCCAAGGTGGGCACAACGCCCACGTGCTGCGCCCGAAGGCGTTCGCGCGGAAGCTGCGGGAGCTGCTGACCGCCGGCTACCACTGACCCCAGGCCACGTTCCAGTCGCCGAGACCGTCGACGAGCGGCAGGTTCTTCGGCGTGTTGCGGACCTCGACGACGTCGCCGACGTCGAACGTGTCGTAGAACCACTGCGCGTTGGCCGGGGCCACGTTGATGCAGCCGTGCGAGGTGTTGGCCTTGCCCTGCTGCGGGATGTTCCAGTCGGCCATGTGCACGTATTCGCCGGAGAGCGAGATCCGGCAGGCCAGCTTGATCTTCTCTTCGTAGTAGTTCGGGTTGTTCTTGTCCGTGATGCCGTAGCTGGCGGAGCTCATCGTGACGAGCGGCTCCTTGGTCATCAGCACGTGCACGCCGGAGCGGGTGAAGAAGTCGATCGTCTCGCCCTTGGAGCCGGTGGTCGTGCCGCCCTTGCCCATGCTGACCGGGATCTTCTTCACCATCTGGCCGTCGACGTAGCACTCCATCTGCTTCGTGTTGGAGTCGGCGATGGCGATGCGGGACGGGCCGATGGAGAAATTGGCGCTGGAATTGCCCCCGCCGTACACCCCGTTGCCCAGGTCCACGCCGAGGAGGTTGACGCTGACCTTGACGGTGGTGCCCTTCGCCCAGTATTTCTCCGGCCGCCAGTGCGCGCTCTGGTTGGTGACCCAGTGCCACTTGCCCTCGACCTGCGGGGAGGTGGTCACCTTCATCCCCTGCTCGGCGGCGTCCTGGTTCTTCACGGCCTTGTTGAAGAACACGATGACGGGCTGGCCGACGCCGTAGGTGCCGCCGTTCTTCAGCGCGAGCATCGGGTTGGCCTGCAGCGTGATCGACGCCACCGCGTTGGGCTTGAGCGTCGTGAACGTGCTGTTCTGGCTGACGTCCTTGCCGGCCGCGTCCGCGCCGGCGACGGCGACCGTGTAGGTCTGCCCATACGCCAGGGTGCCGCTGGACGTCCAGGACTTCTTGTCGCCGGAGAGCTTGCCGTCGAGGTTCTTGCCGTTGGCGGAGACGGTGACCGTGCTCAGCGTGCCGTTGTCGATCGCGACGGTGACCTGGCTGGTCGGCGAGACGTCCTTGGTGTCGGCCGCGGGCGTGATGGTGAGCTTCGCCGGCTCGGCCGCACCGCCGCCGTCGCCCCCGCCCTCGGCGCCGGAGGAGGCCCCGCCGGAGGTCCAGGTGCTCTTGCCCGTGCTGCCGTTGTCACACGCTGCGAGCGCGGCGGCCGCGGCGACTCCGGCGCCGGTGGCCAGCATCTTGCGACGACTCAACATGAATGTGCCCTCCCCGTCCGCGAACGGTACCCACCCGGAGCCGTTCCGCAAAACCCTCCGGGCGGTCCGAACCATAGACGTACGCAGGGGCGGGAAAGGTTGTGCCGCAAGAAAAGTGCATATACGAAATAACCGATAAATCCGGCGACGAAGTCGCCGGATTTATCGAGCGATTCAGGATTCTGAGACCACCGTCACCTCAAGCCGGTCGGTGTAGAAGGCGACCCGCTTGGCGATGGGGGAGACGGCCTCGTACGGCGTCTCGTAGCTCCACACCGCGTTGTCCAGGGTGCCCTCCGGGGTGACGACGGAGTAGTAGGAGGCGTCGCCCTTGTACGGGCAGTACGTGCTGTGGTCCGTGCGCTGCAGCAGTTGCTGGTTCACGTCGTCGAGCGGCACGTAGTACGCGACGGGGTACGTCGACTCCTGCAGGGCCAGGGCGTTCGTGGTGTCCGCGACGACGTGCTCGCCGGAGCGGACCACGACCCGCACGTCGGCCGGCGTGACGGTGATCGGGTGGTCGGGACCGGGAATCAGGTGTGGACGACTCATACGGCCAACGCTAGGCCGGGACCAACCTGTCGACCAGGCGGACCGCCAGATCCTCGTCCAGCGTCCACGGGAGGAAGATCGCGCGGTACACGATGGGGCCGATGATGCCGTCGATGATCTCGTCGGCGGCCGGCCCGGCGTCGCCCACGATGACGAGCGCCTCGGCGCGGCGGTTGCGCAGGCATTCGGTCTCCTGCTCGCCGGCCGACGCGCTGCCGCCGCGCAGGATCGCGGCGTTGAGCGGCTTGCGGTAGTGCTCGACGATCTCGCTCGCCCAGGCGATGAGGTCGGCGCGCAGGTCACCGGAGTGGGGCAGCTCCCGGTCCGGGTCGAGCCGGTACGTCGCGATGTCGTTGAGCAGCGTCGCCGCGTCGCCCCAGCGCCGGTACACGCTGGTCGGGTTGACCCCGGCGCGCTCGGCGACCAGCGGGATCGTCACCTTCTCCGCCCCGCGCTCGCGGACGAGGTCCTCCACGGCGTACCGGATCGCGGACAGCACGGCGGCGCTGCGCCCGCCGGTGCGGCGCACAGGGGCAGACATGGTGTGACCCTCCTTACTAAGGCAAAAATCTTTGCTTTAACCGGCCCGTCGAGGCGTATCTTCAGCGTAACGCAAGGATCGTTGCTTTTAGGAGCTGCGCGATGTCAACCGCAACACTCGACCGCCCGGTCACCGCCCCCGCCCGGCGACGGACCCTGCCGCCGGCCGTGGCGTTCACCGGCGCTGCGCTGGCCTTCGCGTCGCTGTACCTCGCCGCCGGCGCCCCCACCCCGCTGCTGGTGCTCTTCGAGCACGAGTGGGGCTTCGCGCCCTGGGTGCTGACGGTGGCGTTCGCGGCGTACGCGTTCGGCCTGCTCGCCTCCCTGGTCGTCGTCGGCGCCCTGTCGGACCACGTCGGCCGCCGCCCGGTCCTGATCGCCTCGCTCGCCGTCGAGCTCGCCGCGATGCTGATGTTCGTCTTCGCCCCGAACATCGGCTGGGTGATCGCCGCCCGCGTCGTGCAGGGCGTCGCCACCGGCGCGGCCAGCAGCGCCTTCACCGCCGCCCTGGTCGAGCTCGCCCCCGAGCGGCACAAGCGCCTCGGCGGCATCCTCGGCGCCGTCGCCCCCGCGGGCGGCCTGGGCCTGGGTGCCCTGCTCACCGGCGCCGCCGTGCAGTTCACGCACCGGGCGAACCTCATCGTCTTCACCGCCCTCGCCGTCATCGTGGCCCTCGGCACCGCGACCGCGATCCTGTCCGCCGAGACCGTCACCCGCCGCCCCGGCGCCCTGGCGTCGCTGCGCCCGCGGGTCTTCGTGCCGCGCCCGGCCCGCCCGGACTTCGTGGCCGCCGCCCCCGCGCACCTGGCCTCGTGGATGCTGGCCGGCCTGTTCATGGGCCTGTCCCCGAGCATCCTGCGCGACGTGTTCCACCACAGCAGCGGCCTGCTCAACGGCGTCACCGCGTTCGTCCCACCGGCCACCGCCGCGACCGCCGCGTACCTGCTCAGCCGCCACCCCGCCCGCCACGTGGTCCGCCTCGGCACCGTCGGCGTGCTGCTCGGCGCCGCGATCGTCCTCGCCGGCATCGCCACGGTGACCCTGCCGCTGCTGTGGATCGGCGGCCTGATCGGCGGCGCCGGCTTCGGCGCCACCTTCTCCGGGGCGCTGCGCGCGGTCGGCCCGCTCGCCGAGGCCCACCAGCGCGCGGGGTTGTTCGCCGCGGTTTTCCTCGTGGCGTACCTCTCCTTCGGCGTCCCCGCGATCGTCGCCGGCCAGCTCGTGGCGCCCCTGGGCCTGCTCACGACCGTCCTGTGGTACGGCGCCGCGATCATCGCCGCCGCGCTGGCCGCCCTGGCCGCGCAGCTCAGACTGGCCCGCTGAACTCCTACGAACCCTGGTCCCCGTGCCGATGGCAGGGGGACCAGTCCGCGTTCGTCACTCAGGCTCGGGAGGCATTGCACATGCGTATCGGCGACGCCGTGACCTTCAGCGTTCCCGCCGCGGGCACCCAGGTGGACCCGGCAACCCGCCAGGCCCAGGTCAACGCCCAGGCCGACACCCTCAGCCGGCTGCTGGGCGCCAAGCACAACGTCCAGGTGGCCGCGAAGGTCTCCGACGGCAAGGGCGTCGACCTGTATATGTAGATCGGTGAGTAACCTGACACGAGCCGAGGCCCAGGCGGCGGTGGCCGCCCTGGGCTGGCGCTACATCCTCGGCACCCTGCGATCGACGGTGGCGGTGCGCTCCCTGCCCGAGGCCGCCGCGGTCGCCGCCCACTGCCCGGACGGCCCGATTTCCCTGGATCTACGCCGCGACCGGGTCCTGTTGAGCATCCACGACGTCGGCACCGCCGGCGTGGACCTGGCCCGCCGGGTGACGGAGGCACTGCGAGCGGCCGGCCTGACGACGGTGCCGTCCCGGACGCAGCAACTCGAAATCGCCATCGACGCGCTGGACATCGCCCGGCTCCGCCCATTCTGGCGGGCGGTCCTGGCGTACGTCGACACCCCCGGCGGCCCGGACGAATACGGCGCCGCCCTGCTGGACCCGCTCGGCGTGACCCCGGCCGTGTGGTTTCAGCACATGGACGTCCCGCGCCCGCAGCGTAATCGGATTCATTTGGATATATCGGTACCGCATGAAGAGGCCGAATCCCGAGTAGCCGCCGCCCTGGCCGCGGGCGGCATCCTGGTCTCGGACACCCACGCCCCGGCGTTCTGGGTGCTGGCGGACGCGGAGGGCAACGAGGCCTGCATCACGACGTGGCAAAGCCGGGATTAGTCCACGCCTTTCCCGGCCGGCCCGTGACCTCGCGTCAGATGTCCAGCGCCGCCGGCAGGTCGCGCACCGATGGCAGGACGTGCGTCGCGCCCGCCGCGCGCAGGGCCGGCTCGTCGTGGGCGCCGGTCAGCACGCCCGCGGCGAACCGGGCGCCGGAGCGCAGGCCGCACAGCACGTCGTACGTCGTGTCGCCCGCCGTCGCCACCGACCGTACGTCGTCGATCTCCAGGCGCAGCACGGCCGTGAGGACCAGATCCGGATACGGCCGGCCGCGGCCCGCCTCCGCCGGGACCAGGGTCAGGTCGGCGATGTCCGTCCAGCCCAGGGCCGACAGGATGCGGTCGGCGGTGTCGCGGGAGAAGCCCGTGGTCAGCGCGACCTTCACACCCGCCGTGCGCAGGCGGTCGATGACCTCGGCGGCGCCCGGGATCGCGGCGCAGTGGCCGCCGTCGACCAGCTCGGCGTACGCGTGCTCGAACGCCGCGTTCGCCGCCCGGGCGCGGGCCTCGTCGCCGCGCAGCAGATGCCGGAAGACGCTGATCTTCGACTCGCCCATGGTGGCGCGCACGTGCGCCAGCATGTCCTCGAACTCGCCTTCCCCGGGGTGTACTCCCTGGGCCGCCATGGCCACCGTGAACGCCCGCTCCACGAGGCCGCCGTCCTGTACGGTCGTGCCGGCCATGTCAAGGACAACCACGTCTACCACGAAAGCTCCTCGGCGGTCTGCTCGGCGATGGCGGGCGAACAGGTCATGCCGCGCCCGCCCGGGCCGGTGACGAGCCGGACACCGGGCGTCACGGTGGCGTGGTAGGCGACGGCGGCGGGGTCGAGGCACTGCGCATACACGCCGTTCCAGCGGCGTTCGATGCGCGGCAGCGGGCGGCCCAGCAGCGCCGAGGCGACCTCGGTCAGGTGGTCGTACGGCGCCTCGACCTCGTCGAACGGGAACGGCTCCGCGTAGGCGTGGGTGTCGCCGATGGTCAGGCCGCCGTCGAGGCGCTGCACCATGAGCAGCTGCATCTTGTGCTCGGCGGCGACCGGCGGCTGTGGCTGGTGCTCGGCGAGCGAGGCCGGTTCGTACGCCGGGTAGTAACGGAAGCTGTCCGCGTCGGCGACCGAGGTGGACAGCGGCTCGCCCAGCGGCGCGGTCTGGGCCATCTGCAGCCAGACCCGGCGCAGCGGCAGCGGGCCGGCGAGCTCGCGCACGAGCCCGCCGAGCGCCGCGCCGGTGGCCAGCACGACGTGGTCGGCGCCGTGGACCTCGCCGGTGTCGTCGCGCACCGCGCCCTCGCGCACGTCTCTGGCCTCGCGTCCCGGAACCCATCGATAACGGCCGCTCGGCTCGAGTGCGGCCCGCAGCGCCGGCAGCGCCACGCGCGACTCCACCGCACCGTCGCGGGCGCAGTGCAGCCCGCCCAGGAACTCGCCCCGCAGCGCCGGGTTGACGGAGCGTACCGCCTCGGCGTCGAGCAGTCGCCACCCTCGCTCGGCGGCGTCCGGTCGCGCCGCGGCCGTCTCGGCGACCGCCCACTCCGCCTCGGTCCGGACCAGGGTCATCGAGCCGTTGGCGCGGAACCCGACGCCGGGCACCTCCGCGCCGATCCGCTCCCACAGCTCCCGGGCGCGCAGTGCGGTCGCGAGCTCGGGCCCGGCGGCGCGGCCGGAGACCCAGACCAGGCCGAAGTTGCGCACCGAAGCCCCGCGGGCCTCAGTCTCGCGCTCGAGGTGGACGACCTCGTGGCCGCGCCGGACGGCGTGCCAGGCGTGCATGGTGCCGAGCACCCCGCCGCCGACGATCGCTACCTTCACGAGCCGGCCCCCAAAACATTAAAGGTTCGGACCTTTAATCTACGCGCAGCACGGTCTCGAAGCCAATGCGGTCGCCGCGGTACAGCGAACGAACGCGTTCGATCGGCTCGCCGCGCTGGTCGAAGGAGAGGCGCTGGATCAGCAGCATCGGCACGGCGGGGTTGATGCCGAGCAGCTGGGCGTCGCGCGGGGTGGAAAGGACGGTCTCGATGCGCTCCCGGGCCTCGGTGTAGACGAGGCCGTAGCGGGTGCTGACGTGCCGGTACAGCGAGGTGGTCGGGTCGAAGCCGTCGAGGAGGTCCGGGAAGCGCCGCACGGGCAGGTAGGTGCTCTCCAGCCCGAGCGGCTCGTCGTCGGCGAGGAGGATACGCTCGAGGTGGTACACGTGCGTCTGCGCGGGGATGCGCAGCTCGGCCGCGTGCGCGGAGCCGGCCGGCACCGACTCGATGGTGACGACCTGCCGCCCGGGCCGCCGCCCCTGCTCACGGACGGCCTCGGTGTAGCTGACGAGCCCGAGCGGCTGGATCAGCTTCGGCGCGGCGACGAACGTCCCCCGCCCGCGGAACGCCTTGAGCCGCCCCTCGATGGTGAGCTCCTGCAGCGCCTGCCGGACGGTCGAGCGGGCGACCCCGTAGGTCGCGGCGAGCTCCCGCTCGGCGGGCAGCAGCGCCCCGACACCGAGCTCGGCGAGCAGGCTGAGCAGCTCGGCCTTGACCGCATAATGCTTGGGGATCCGCCCGTGGGACGGCACCCCGGCGTCGACAGCGCTGTTCATTCCGCGTTTGTACAGCACGTGCGTCGCCTCCACCCCGCCCGAGCCCCACGTTCGGCAAGTGCAGGGCCGTCATCGTCGCCACCGGCAGCCGACGATCCGCAAAGGCGCGCGACCCGGCGCTGTGCGGGTGGTCCTGTCCGCCGGTCGGTCCTGGTGCGCAGATGCGTGCGGCCCGGCGCTGTCCGGGTGGTCCTGTGCGCCGGTCGGTCCTGGTCCGCAAATGCGCGCGACCCGGCGTCGCCCGGGCGGTACTGTCCGCCAGCGTGAACGACGTCGTCAATGGCACCGTCGCGGCCGGGTTCGAGCCCGTCGCCGCGGCCTTTCGTCAGCTCTTCGAGTCCGGGGCCGAGACCGGGGCGAGCGTGGCCGCCTACGCCGGCGGCGAGCTCGTCGTCGACCTCTGGGGCGGCTGGGCCGACGCCGCCCGCACCCGGCCCTGGCGGCGCGACACCCTCGCCACGGTCTTCTCCGTCAGCAAGCCCGTCGCGGCCCTCGCCGTCCTGACCCGCGTCGCCGACGGGCGCATCGGGCTCGACGAACCGGTCCGGACCTACTGGCCCGCGTTCGGCCACGGGCGCGGCACCGTCCGGCACGCGCTGTCGCACCAGCTCGGGCTGCCCGCCGTCGCCGAGCCGCTGACCGTGCAAGAGAGCCTGGACTGGGGGCGCTGCACGGCCGCGATCGCCGCGTCGCCGCTTGCGTGGGAGCCGGGGACGGCGGCGGGTGAGCACGCGGTGACGTACGGCAACATTCTCGGCGCCATCCTGCGCGGCGCGACGGGCGAGACCGTCGGCGAGGTGGTCCGCGGCCTCGGCTTCGACGTCCACTTCGGACTCGGTGACGGTGACCTCACGCGGTGTGCCGAGGTCGAGCACCGCGACGCGGACTGGCCCGAGCGCGCCGTGCGCGATCACGGGGAGTTGTGGGCGCGCGCGCTCGGCAACCCCGCCGGGCTGCTCGGCACCGCGGTGCTCAACGGCCCCGCGTGGCGGACCGGCGAACTGCCGGCCGTGAACGGGCACGCCACCGCGGCCGGGCTGGCCGGGCTCTACCAGGCGCTGCCCCGTCTGCTGCCGGCGGATCTGCTCGCCGAGGCGCTCGCCCCGCAGTACCAGGGCTTCGACCGCCTCCTGGAGCAGGACGCGACCTGGACGCTCGGCTGGCGCCGCGACGAGGGTTGGGTCGGCATGGGCGGGATCGGCGGCTCGTCGGCCGGCGGGCTCCTCGACGACCCGGCCGGCTATCGCATGGCGTATGTGACCAGGCATCTCGCCGGCCACGACCGCAGCGATGCGATGTACGACGCCCTGGAGGCCTGCCTCTGACGCGACCCGTGCGGCTTGCATTTCATAAAGCTTTCTAGATAGCTTTTACAAAAGCTATCTGGAGGCAGGTTAGTGAAGATCTTCATCAAGGGCGGGCGGCTGCTGACCGGCGAGCGCGCCGACGTACTCATCGACGGCGGTGCGATCGTCGCTCTGGGTGACGTCGACATCGCGGAACTCGCGGCGGTCGAGGTCGTCGACGCCGCCGGGCTGCGCGTGGCGCCCGGGTTCGTCGACGGCCATCGCCACGTGTGGCAGGCACCCCTGCGCGGCGCGGGCGCGGACATGACCCTGCCCGACTACTTCGACGCCGTGCTGGACCGGGCACTGAGCGTGTTCGGCCCGGCGGACGCGCACCTGGCCACGCTGCTCGGCGCCGCCGAGGCCCTCGACGCCGGCATCACTACCGTCTTCGACTGGTGCAACGCGGCACTTACCCCGCAGTACGTGGACGCCGTCCTCGACGCCTACGCGACGGCCGGGGTCCGGGCGGTCGTCGCGTACGGCGGATCACTGTCCGACACCGCAACGCTGCGGCGCGTGGCCGAGCTGCGGGGCCGGGTGACCGGGGCGCTGGCGCTGCTCGGCCCGCAGTACGACTCCTGGGAAACCGCGGTCGACCAGCTCCGCGTCGCCCGCGAGCTGGGCCTGCTGGCGTCGATGCACTTCGGCGGCGGCCCGGACGCGCCGCTGGCCCGGATGGAGGCTGCGGGGCTGCTCGGCCCGCAGGTGCAGCTCGTGCACGTCAACGCCATGACGGCCGAGGACGCGCGGCGCCTGGCCGCCACGGGCACCGGCGTGACCGTGACCCCGGTCGTGGAGGCCACGATGGGGCACGGCGCGTCGCCGTACACCCGCTTCGCCGCCGCCGGCGGCCGCTGCGGCCTGGGCACCGACGTGGCCGTGAACGCCCCGCCGGACCTGTTCGAGCCGCTGCGCGAGACCCTGCGCCGCCACCGCGCGGAGACGGGCACGATGGCGCCCGCCGCGACGGTACTGCCGGCCGCGACCGCCGACAGCGCCGCCGCGATCGGTCTCGGCTCGGTGACCGGCACCCTGGCCGCCGGCCGGCGCGCCGATCTCGTCCTGCTCTCGGGCCTGTCCCACCTGACCGGCGACGCGACGGGGGCCATGGTGACGGCGCTCGGCCCGGCCGACGTACACACGGTGATCGTGGATGGACACATCGTCAAGCGCGACGGCCGCCTGATCGGGCTGGACCTGCCGAAGCTGCGCGACGAGGCGGTTTCGCTGGGCCGGCGCGCCCTCGAAGGCCCGGACCTCATCGGTCATGGGCACGCCGGGGCGTCGGTGCGGTAGAAAGGTTCGATGGCGAACGAGCGAACCGTTCCGCTGCTGCCGTGCGCGTCCATCGACGAGATGCTCGAGTTCTACGGGGCGCTCGGCTTCGAGGTGACGTATCGCCAAAGCCGCCCCAACCCGTATGCCGCCCTGCGCCGCGAGGACCTGCACCTGCACTTCTTCGCGATGCCCGGCTTCGTCCCCGCCGACTCCTACGGCTCGTGCCTGGTGCTGGTCCCCGACATCGAGGCCCTGCACCGGGCGTTCGCCGAGGGCCTGCGCGCCCGCTACGGCCGCGTGCCGGTCGCCGGCATCCCGCGCATGACCCGCCCGCGGGCGCGCAAGAACGCGGGCGGCGTCACAGGGTTCAGCGTCGTCGACCCGGGCGGGAACTGGATCCGCGTCACGGCGATCGACGGCGGCCGGCCACCGGCCACGAGCGCGGAGGGTAAGCTCGCCGTCACCCTGGAGAACGCGGTCGTGCTGGCCGACTCACGCGGTGACCAGGCGCAGGCGGCCCGCATCCTCGACTCGGCCCTGGCCCGCGAGGACGCGACCGCGGACGTGCCCGTGCTCCGGGAGGCTCTCGCGTACCGCGCGGAACTCGCCGAGTCCCTCGGCGATTCAGCCACGGCCGAGGCGGTGCGGACCCGCCTCGAGTCGCTGGGCTGACCGGTCACGGCGGCCGTCGCCGCAGCAGTTTCTTTCGGCGGGCGGACGCGCGGGCCGGGGTCGTGCGGAGCCCGCGTCGAGTCGCTGGGCTGATGCCTGCGGTTTGAGTTACAGGCCGCCGGCTACTCGTAGCGTGGTGCCGGTCGTGTAGGAGGCCGCCGGGCTCAGTAGCCACGCGATCGCCTCGGCGATCTCCTCCGGGGTGCCCAGGCGGCCCACCGGGATGCCGGACACCACGTTCGCCGCGCGGTTCGGGTCGCCGGTCTGGTCGTGGATCTCGGTGTCGACGAAGCCCGGCGCCACGCCGTTGACGCGGATGCCGTCGGTCGCCAGCTCCTTGGCCAGGCCCAGGGTCAGGGCGTCGATCGCGGCCTTGCTCGCCGCGTAGTGGATGTAGTTGCCGGGGCTGCCCAGCGTCGCCGCCGTCGAGGACACGTTGACGATCGCGCCGCCGGCGGTCATCCTGCGGGCGGCCTGGCGGGCGCACAGGAAGGCGCCGATGACGTTGACGTCCATCACGCGGCGCAGCTCGTCGGTCTTCAGGTCGGCGAGGCGGCCCAGGGTCGAGGCGATGCCGGCGTTGTTGACCAGACCGGTGACCGGGCCCAGACGCTCCGCGGCGGTGCTGAACAGGGCAACCACGTCCTCCTCGTGGGAGGTGTCGGCGCGCACCGCGACCGCCTCGCCGCCCAGGTCGGTGACGGCGTCGACGACCTGGGCGGCGGCGCCGGCGTTGGTGTGATAGCCGACCGCGACCCGGTGGCCGTCGCGTGCCAGGCGCACGCAGGTGGCCGCGCCGATGCTCCGGCTGCCGCCGGTCACGACCGTGACGTTGTCCACGGCTGACAAGTTACAGCGCGTCACGGCCGTGCGGTTGCGACCAGGCGCTCGGGTCCGGGCCGGCCGGCACGATGCCGGACGGGTTGATGTCGCGGTGGACCACGTAGTAGTGGCGCTTGATGTGCTCGAAGTTCACCGTGTCGCCGAAGCCGGGGGTCTGGAACAGATCGCGCGCGTACGCCCATAGCACCGGCATCTCGGTGAGCTTGCTCCGGTTGCACTTGAAGTGGCCGTGGTACACCGCGTCGAAGCGGACCAGCGTGGTGAACA
Source organism: Dactylosporangium sp. CA-233914 (assembly GCF_050942935.1). NCBI lineage: Bacteria > Bacillati > Actinomycetota > Actinomycetes > Micromonosporales > Micromonosporaceae > Dactylosporangium > Dactylosporangium sp. CA-233914. The sequence goes on from NZ_CP192030.1 coordinate 5,484,623, forward strand.
GGCGCACGTCTGCCTCGGTGATCGTGCCGCCCATGAGGTACCGCCGCGTGGAGAGCCGCCGCTCGAGCCAGTCGAGGCGGTCGAACAGGCGCACGTAGGCGGCCTCGTAGGCCTCCTGGGAACCGGCGAAGCCCGCGCGGTACACCCCATTGTTGACGTCTTCGAAGATGACCTCGTTGACCTCGTCGATCTCGTCGCGCAGGGCTTCGGGGTAGAGCTGCGGGGCGCCGGCGCGGTGCAGGGCGGTCCACTGTGTGGACAGGTCGAGCGTGATCTGGGCGTAGTCGTTGGTGACGACCTCACCAGTGGTGGTGTCCACGATCGCGGGCACCGTGATGCCGCGGTCGTAGCCGGGAAAGCGCTTGAAGTACGCCTCCTGGAGGCGCTCGATGCCGAGCACGGGGTCGCGGCCGCCCGGGTCGAGGTCGAACGTCCAGCTCCGTTGGTCGTGCGTCGGGCCGCACACGCCCATCGACAGCACGTCCTGCAGGCCGAGCAGCCGGCGCACGATGATCGCCCGGCTCGCCCACGGGCACGCGCGGCTCACCACCAGGCGGTAGCGGCCGGGCTCCACGGGGTAACCGTCGCGCCCGTCGGCGGTGATGCGATCGCTGATGTACTGCGCGTCGCGCTTGTACTCGCCCTCGGCCTGGTATGCGCTCACCGTCCCATTACACCAGCTGCGGGTACAGCGCTGCCGGGTCCGCGGACAGCCCCCGCTTCACGGTGCGGGTGACCTCGTCGGCGAGCACCTCGAAGGCGCCCATCTCGACGCCGTCGTACGCCTGCCGGGCGACGTCCGCGGCGGAGACCTTGGGCCCGTCGATGCCGGCGGTCATGTCGGTGTCGATGTAGCCGACGTGCAGCCCGGTCACGCCGGTGCCCTGCGGCGCGAGCTCGAGGCGGAACGCGTTCGTGGCCTGCCACAGGGCCGCCTTCGTCGCGCTGTACGAGGTGCCCTGTGAGATCCACGACAGCACGCTGTGCACGTTGAGCAGGTGGCCGCCGCCGTTGGCCGCGAGGACGGGGGCGAAGGCGCGGGTGACGTGGATCGGGCCGTAGAAGTTGGTCTCGAACTCGCGGCGGATGTCATCCAGGACGCCGGTGAGCAGGCTGGCCCGCGCCGAGACACCGGCGTTGTTCACCACCAGGGTGACGTCGGTGGCCCCGGCCGCGGCGCGGCGGGCCGAATCCGGGTCCGTCACGTCGAGGGCCAGCGCCGTCGCGCCCGGCGTGCTCACCGACCGCGGGTCGCGGGCCGCCGCGTAGACCTTGCGGGCTCCACGGGTGAGCGCCTCCTCCACGAACGCCTTGCCGAGGCCCCGGTTTCCGCCGGTGACCAGTACTACCGCGTTCTGCAGTTCCATCTTCACTCCTTCTGAAAACCGATCGGTTTCCAACGTATACCGATCGGTTTCCACTGTCGAGATTCGCGCTACGCTCGCCGTTGTGACCTCGATCGCCCCGCCCCGCGAACGCCTCCTGCGTGCCGCCGCCGAACTCTTCTACGCCGAAGGCAGCGCCGTCGGCGTCGAGCGGCTGTGCAAGGCCGCCGGCGTGTCGAAGCGCTCGATGTATCAGCTCTTCGACTCGAAGGACAAGGTCATCGCGGAAAGCCTGCGCGTGCACGGGCCGGCCACCGTGGCGGGATACTTCCCCCCGCCGGACGCCGCCATGCTGCCGCGCGATCGCATCCTGCACGTCTTCGCCCGCCTGGAGGAGCAGTCGGGCCGCCCCTCATTCCACGGCTGCCCGTTCGTGAACACGGCCGTGGAACTGCACGACGCGAGCCACGAGGCGTCCCGGGTCGCCCTCAGGTTCAAAGAGCAGCTGGAGTCGTACTTCCTGCGCCACGCCGAGATCCTCGGCGCCCCCGACCCCGCGTTCCTGGCCGCCCAGCTCACCATGCTCTTCGACGGCGCGGCGGTCCGTGCCGTCATGCGGGCCGAGTCGCTGGGCGGCACGGCGTTCCGCGCGGCCACGCATCTGCTCGACAGTTTCGCGCCGGACCGATGAGTTTCCCCCATCCGGCCGGCGTTGCACCGCTGCACCGACCGGATGGGGGAGCCCGCCATGAGCACCGCGATCGCCGGGATGACCATGTCCCTGGACGGCTTCGTCGCCGACCCGACGACCGCATCGACCAGCTGTCCGGGTGGCACTTCACCGGCCCCGGCCCCGGCCCCGTCGCCGTCCCCGGCGCCTCGGCCGACTTCAGCTTCCAGGTGTCCGAGGCAGCGCCTTCCAGTTGTCCGAGGGCAGCGCCCAGCACCTGCGCGACGGCTACGCCAACGTCGGCGCGCTGGTCCTGGGCCGGCGGCTGTTCGACCTCACCAACGGCTGGCACGGCCGGCACCCCATGGGCGTTCCCGCGGTCGTGGTGACCCGCGCCGCGCCCCAGGACCGGGCCTTCACCGACGACGCCCCGTTCACGTTTCGTCACCGTCGGCGTCGAGGCCGCGATCAGCTGGGCGTCGGCGATCGCGGGGGAGGAGCGCTGGGTCGGCGTAGCCGGCACCATGATCGCCGGCAGTGCCTCGACCTCGGCCTGCTCGACGAGATCCGGGTCGCGTTCGCGCCGGTGCTGCTGGGCCGGAGCGTCCCATGGTTCGCAAACCTGCACAAGTCGCCGGTGCGCCTGTCGGACCCCCGGGTCATCGCCGGCATCGAGGTCACGCACCCTGCACGTCAAGGTCGCTCGCTGATTACCTTGCTGTTTCGTGGTCCCGGGCCTCAGGGCCGCTTGCTGATTACCTTGGCGTTTCGTGGTGCCGGGACGTCAAGGTCGCTTGCTGATTACCTTGCCGTTTTGTGGTGCCGGGGCCTCAGGGCCGCTCGTTGATCACCTTCGCGTGCTCGTAGTGCTGGTGGGTGGAGAACTCGAGCACCTCGATCATCCTGGCCAGCACCCTCCGGCTCGACCCGCGTGGCGGTCTTCGGCCGCGCCTCGACGACGGGAGCCTCCCCAGCCTCCGCGACCGACACCGCAACCGACTCGAAATCGGGCTCGGACTCCGATCCCGGCGCACTGACAGCGCGAAGCCTGGCAAGCAGGTCGGACTCCTCGACAGCCTCACGACCGAAGACGGACGCCCACGGCACGAACCCGGCGTCCTCGGCAACAGACTCCGCCTCCGGTGCTGCCTGTCCGACAGCCTCGACCTCGTGACGTTGCGCGAGGCAACGGCCAGCGCGAACAGACCTGATGCTCCAGGGCGAGCGGATCTACCGCGCGTGCGTCCTCGCTCACTGCTCCCAGCCCTTCCCGCCTGGGGCCTGTTTCACAAAATCCGTGGTTCGAATTCGGCTGACGATGTAGCGGCGCGCCATCGGATCCACGGCCGATTGACTTGAGGCCACATGGCTGTATTCTGAAGGTGTTCGACGCACCACCAAGGGCCGCAAGGGGCCCTGTCGAGTCAACCGGACACCACCGCCCCGGGTACCGCATCATCCAGATGCCGATCCGCGGCGGCCGCAGCGCAGCACCAGCCACGCCGGCTGGGGCCGGCGTGCTCGGCGAAATACCGGAAACGGTGCCCTCGACAACCCCGGGATGAGCCCGGCGCAGCCACTGCACCGGACCGCACCGGAACGACGAGGCGCACACCCCGGACTGTTCCATAGCTCCAGCACTAACCACGAGCTATGAAACAGGCCTTAGGCAAGCCGCCTGCCATACTAGTCCTTCAGTAAGCGTGTCGGGTGGTAGATCTGCCTGGAGATGGATCAAGGGTCTTATCCTGCTTGGGTTTGCGCGCCAACGCAGTCCAGTCAGGAAAGACCCTTGTGGTGAAGAAGATAACGCACGAGCAGAGCCGGCTGAACTCGGCACGCCGACGGCGACGGGTGGTGGCCCGGCAGCGGCAGGCGGGGCATTGGGGTCAGCGTCCGGAGCCGATGCTGACGTCGGGGAAGATCAGCTACGAGATCGGCGGCAACGTCGAGGCAACACCGTACGGTGGTCTGTTCGCTATGCACCGTCTGGTCACCCGGCTCGGGCTGGCCAAGGCGATCGATGCGGGCCTGGAGTTGCTGAAGATCCACCTGCCGTATCACGAGTCGGATCATGTGCTCACCCTCGCGTACAGCGTGCTGACGGGCGGCACCCGGCTGCAGGATGCGGACCGGCTGCGCAACGATGTGCCGTTGCTGAACGGTCTTGGCGCCAGGCTGTTGCCGGACCCGACCACGATCGGGGACTTCCTGCGCCGCTTCACCGAGACCGACATCGTGGCGCTGATGGACACGATCAACGCGGTGCGGCCGCAGTTGTGGCGGGGCCGGGGCGCCGACCTGCTGGGCGAGGTGGCCTACCTGGACGTGGACGGCACGATCGTGCCGACCACCGGTCAGCTCAAGCAGGGCATGGACATCTCCTACAAGGGGATCTGGGGCTACGCGCCGCTGCTGGTCACCCTCGCGAACACCCGGGAGGTGCTCTACCTGGTCAACCGGCCGGGCAACGCGCCCAGCCATCTGGACGCCGCGACCTGGATCGACAAGGCGATCGCCCTTATGACACCCTACGCGCCGCGGGTGTGTGTGCGTGGTGACACCGACTTCGCCCTGACCGCCAACTTCGACCGGTGGGCGCAGCAGGTCGACTTCGTGCTGGGCACGGACAACATCGCCGCCCTGCGCCGCCGGGCCGAAGCCCTCGACGCGTCGGCGTGGCAGCGACTGCAGCGCCCGGCGCCCTATGCGAGCAAGACCGGCACAACCCGGGCGCGGCGCCACAACCGCAAGCAGCAGGTCGTCGCCGAGCGCGGGTTCGTCAACCTGCGGCTCAACCACGAGGACGTCGCCGAGTTCACCTACCGGCCCGGCAAATGCGGTCGCGACTACCGCGTCGTGGTGCTGCGCAAGAACATCAGCCGCATCAAGGGCGAGCAAGCTCTCATCGATGAGGTCCGCTACTTCTTCTCCTTCACCACCTACCCCGCCGCCACGCACACCCCGGCGCAGATCGTGGAGCTGGCCAACGACCGCTGCGACCAGGAGAACATCCACGGCCAGCTCAAGTCCGGCCTCAACGCCCTGCACGCGCCCGTCGACGACCTGCACAGCAACTGGGCGTACATGCTCATCGCCGCCCTCACATGGAACATCAAGTCCTGGCACGCGATGATGACGCACCGCAAGCACGACCTGCACAGCTTCATCCGCATCGAGTTCAAGCGGTTCCTCGACACCGTCATCCGCATCCCGGCCATGGTCATCGTCCGGGCCCGGGCCATCGTCGTGCGCCTGATCGCCTACACCGTCAACATCGACCGGTTCTTCAGCGCCTGGACCACCACCGAACGCATCCGCTTCGGCTACGGCTGACACGGAACCGACCGCGTCACCACCGACCCGCCGCGCCGCGGCGGCGCTCCCACACGCCCAGCATCGACAACCCCCGCAAAGAACTACACCAAAACGGACACAGGCACAGGCTCCCAGCCGACCTCCCAAGCCGCCAACAGCCGCAGCGGGCCCTCGCATAGAGATCATCCGCACGCCACGACGCCGACAGGCGCCCTCACCACCGAACCTCGCTTACTTGAGGACTAGATGATCGATTCCAAGGGATACGGGATAGCGAACAGACGCGAGGGCATCCATGATCGACGTTGCCTAGGCAACGAGACCATGGAGGCCACGTGCACGTCGATCTGGACACCCTCGCGACCGCACTGTACTGCAGGATCGACGACGAGCTGAAGGCGTCCCCGCAGCTCAACCGGTGGCGGCCGCCGGTCGGGATCACCCCGAAGATCACCGACGCCGAGCTGATCACCGTGTCGGCCATGCAGGTCCTGCTGGGCTATCACAACGAGAGCCAGTGGATCCGCTACGCCCGCAAGTCGATCCGCCACCTGTTCCCCCACCTGCCCAAACAGCCCGGCTACAACAAACGGCTCCGCGGTCTCACCACCCAGATCAAGCACTGCATCGCGGTGCTGGTCACCGACACCGACCTGTGGCAACACCCGATCCGCATCGCCGACTCCACCCCGGTGCCGTGCGGCATGTCCCGCGAAACGGCCCAACGCTCCAACCTGGACAGCTGGGCCGGTTACGGCTACTGCGCCTCCCACTCCCGGCTGTTCTGGGGCCTGCGGCTGCACCTGGTCACCACCGTGCACGGCCTGCCCGTGGCGTTCGCCCTGACCAACGCCAAGACCGACGAACGTGAGGTCCTCGTCGACCTGGTCACCTTGCAGCCGAACATGTTCCACCACCCGGACGGGCTGATCCTGGTCGTAGACAAGGGCTACCGCGACCGCGCCACCGAAACCTGGCTCAACGACAACGGCATCACCGTCATACGACCCGCATACCGCAAAGAACCGGCGCGACCCGGCCGCAGCCTGCTGCGGGCAGTCCGGCAGAGCATCGAATCGGTCAACCAGACCTTCAAAGGCCAACTCGACCTCGAACAACACGGCGGCCGAACGATCACCGGCGTTGCTGTCCGGGTCCTACAACGCGTCCTCGCCCTGACCGCCGCGATCTGGCACAACTGGCACACCGGCCAACCGGTCCTGCGATCCCTGGTCGCCTACGATCACTGACCCCTTGGAATCGATCATCTAGTAGCGGTACCCCAATGATTGGTACCCCAATGATTAGTCCACCAAGGAGTGAGTCCCGATGTTCGGCTTGAGCAAGCGCCGCGAGAAGAAGGACCGCCTGGGAGACTTCCTGTTCAAGATCTTCGGTCCCGCCACAGTGGAGGGCGCGATGCAGGGCTGGAGCCCGCAGGCCCAGGCCCAGTACAAGCAGATGTGCGCCAACCAGAAGCGCGCCGCCGAGGAGGCCCGCCGAGCCCAGGAGCAGGAAGCGGCCTGACCCTGGCCGGTGGCCCCGCACTGCAGCGCTCGTCGTCGCATCCGGGAGGCGCTCAACCCGCCCCGGCAAGCGCTCCGGGTCCGCCTCGATGCGGCGTCGTCACACCCGGATCGCGCGACCCGTGGCGACAGGGTCCGGCCAACGATCGCCGCTCGTTCACCATCCCCGGCCGGTCGGCTCCCGGCGCTGGACGAGCTGCGCCCGGTCGCCGAGGCGCTGGTCGCCGACCTCGCCGTCGTGATGACCATGGGGACCGGCGCGACACGCGCCTCCGTCGACCTCGCATCGCCCTGCACGCGGGGCACGCGACGCTCTACCGCATCCGTCGCCGGCTGGCCTCCTGCAGCAACGCCAGCCGCGTGGCCCCCACCGCCACAACGATGAGCGAGACCCGCCACACCACGACCCCGAACTCGACGGTCGTGACGTGCCCCGCCCCGAACCGCCCAGCCACCCCGTCGAGCCCCGGAATGCTGACGATCAACGTCAGCACCGCCACCGCCGCCACCGTCGGCGCCAGCCAGATCGACCGCGGCCGCTCGAACGTCGCCCACGCCGCCAACGCCAACGCCACCGTGGCGGTGATCAGCAGCATCGCCATCGCCACCGTGACCGGCCGGTGCCCGTCGAGCCGGCTGGCCCCGTGCAGCGCCCACCCGGTCCACATGTCGCCACCCCGCTGCAGCAGCGTGGCCGTCCCGCCAAGGTCGGTCGCCACCGTGACCGTGTTTTCCTCTCGAGCCCACGGCAACGCCAGCGCCAGCAGAGCCGCCACCGCGCCGACGAGCGCCACGACGCGACTGCCGATCCCAGCGACCGTCGGCTCCGGCGGCGGCGCAACCTCGGATGCCTCGGCAGCCTCCTCATGCGGTGACGTCATGCCCGTAGACCGTAGTCGGCGCCACCGGCCCCCGTCACTCGCCCCAACCCGTCAGCTTTCCGCCTCCCCGAGCCGCAACCCTTTCCCCGTTCCGACCCGCGGCTGCGGATTGGGCGGTGTCTGTCGCACGGCGCTTACGTGGCCGCCGCGCTTCCGTGGTCGGGGCGCGGATGAACTCGGCCGCCGCCGATCTGCTGCAGCTGCCCACGGCTGGCCGATCCTTGGCTCGCCGACGTCCGCCTGGTACGCACGACGACGACGGCGGCGCTCGGCATGGATGCCGCCGCCGTCGCGTGCCCGTGCTACAGGCCGAAGGCGCCGCCCTCGACCAGGATGAGCACACCGATGCCGATGAGGACGACGGGCAGCAGGATGTGTCCCCACCGGCTGAGGGCTCGGGCGATGACCGGGCGGGTGGCGAAGTATCGGCCCGCGGCGATCCACAGCGCGAGCAGGGCGAGGAAGACGACCACGTACACGCTCATGCCGCCGACGCCCGCGGTGGCGAACACGGGCACGTAGACGCCGATGTTGTCGCCGCCGTTGGCGAAGGTGACCGAGGCGACCTCGAGGACCCGAGGTCCGTTCTGCTTTGCTTCGGGGTCGAGGTCCTCCTTGTCGCGGCGGTGTCGCCACGTCTGGACCGCGGCCTTGATGCCGAGGGCGAGCGGCAGCAGGCCGAGGTACGGGATGATCTGTTCGGGCAGGAAGGTGGCGCCGAACGCGGCGGCCACGGCGACGGCCAGGATGGCGGCGAAGCCGAGGTATTGGCCGAGGGCGACGGCCCGGGCCGCGTGGCGGTGGCCGGCGCCCTGGGCGAAGAACAGGGCGAGGACGACGATGTCGTCGATGTTGGTGACGGCGAACAGGCCGGCGGCCTGGCCGATAATGCTGAGGGTCATCGGTGGGCCGCCTCCGTGGCGGTGCCGGGCGAGCGGTCGCCGGGACATGGCTGCATGATCAACCTCAAGGTCTTCGATCGGACGCGGACGCTGGGGTGCGCGGCATCAGGCAAGCCATAGCTGCGCCCAGGTCCCGGACCTGGGCCGTGGGCGGCGAGCCGCGCTCCGGCGGCGATCAGCAGCGGAGTATTCGCAAGGCAGTCAGATCGGGCCGCAGCCCGACGAGGATGGGCCCGGCGCCTGCGCGGGCGCGTTGCCGCTCGACACGGCCGGCGGTGGCCGCCGTCGAGACCGTGAGGGAGGGGATGTCGCGGTGAATGACGGCCGCGAAGATCGCGGTCCGGGGGATGATGGTGACGTCGTCGGAGCGCAACTGGGTCTGTCCCGACGGGTCGCGGGCGCCGTCGGACTCCGCGATATGAGCGGCCACGCTGAGCGGAGCGGGCCCGTGCGGGGGCAGGTGGTCGGTGGAGATCAGGTAGACCATCAGCGCGACGGCCGTGAGCACGACGACCAGCGACCATCGTCGTCTCATCGTGCCTCCCGCCTGGCGCCGACCGTCTGGCTACAACCTAGCTGATCATCGCAAGTGCCTGCCGAGCTGGCATCGACGAAGGTGGGTTCGTCAGTCGCGAGGTCGATGGAGTGGGCGAGTTCGCGGACGGTGTGGCGGAGCGCCGTGCAGCGGCAGGTGGTCCGGCCGTCGCAGGCGCGATGATATCGAATGCGGTCGCGGTCGGACATTCATTCGTGCCGACCTGCGCTGCCGGGTCTGCTCGTTCGCAACGCCAAGAACCTTTGCCCATCGACGGGTTTGGGCCAGCGTGTCCCCGCAGTCAAGGTCAACTGGTCCCTGCAGTTCCAGGCAGCAGGGCCGATCGATCCTCTCGATGTGGACGACTGACGCCTGAAGTCACGATTCATCCCGGACCCGCCGGCTGCCTTGGTGCCCGGTAGCGGCTGCGGCCGCGGTGTCGGTCCTTCCTGTCATCGCAATTGCCTTCCTCGGCCGCCACGATCACCCGAGCTCGGGCGCTGGGCCGGGCGGCCATCATCAGGCTTCGGCCTCCGTCGATCTGTTCGTGCGACCGCGCCGATGCTCTCGCCGGCGGTCCCGCTGACGCTTCTCGCTCGCCGTGTGCCGGGGCGTCGACGCGGTAGGCGCCCTCCTCGACGGCGGTCCGTCCCGCGTTCGCGCCGGCCTGGTGGCCAATGCGGCGGCTCGCCCGACCCGGGTCCGCTGGCGGCGCCTCCTGTAGCGGGATTCAGCGAGTCTCCCCGCTCTGGCCGACGGGTTTTCGGCGGCCACCGGTCTGCCGATATCCCGGGTGAACCCCTGGCGCGAGTCCCTGCTGGTCGGCGATCCGCTGCAGCAGCCCGGTGAGCTGCGCGCGCTCTTCGGGGTCCAGTGCCGTCAGCAGTTCGTCGTCGTGTGCGGTGGCGATCGATCGCATGTCCATCATGACCCGTTCCCCGTCGACGGTCAGATACAGCTCGTGATGGCGACGGTCCGTGCTGCCCGGCCGTCGCTCGACCAGCCCCTTGTGTCCGAGGTTGTCGATCAGCACCACCACGCGGCTCGGCACCACGCCCAGGTCGACGGCGACCGACTGCTGGCTGCGGCCCGGCTGCCCGGAGATCATGCGCAGCAGTCCGACCTCGGTCGGCGAGAGGCCGATCTCCTGCACGCGATCCGCGAACCGCTCCGACGCGTGTGCGCCGACCTGGGCCAGCAGGAAGGCCGCACCTCGTGGAGTCCTGGGTTGCCTGCTTCGCTTCATGCGGCTATCGTACACCACGACGAATCATTCGCAGCACAGAACTATTCAGGATAGAGAAGGGAATCCTCGGATGTCGTTCACCAGTCATCCCGACGGGCGCGGTCCTGCAGCGTCCAGCGGGGCCGACGCCGCTCGCCGACTTGGTGACGCCGCAGTGAGGGTTGCCGACGGCGCTGCGCTGGACGGGCGGCGACAGTGGTGGACGGGCGGGGTCGGTGGCAGACGCGCGGCGGCCGCCTCAGGCGCGAGCCGGCCGGTGGGCGGACGGGCGGCGGTGGTCGCCCCATGCGCGAGTCGGCCGGTGGTGATGGGCGGGGGCCGGTGATGGATGGGCGGGGGCAGTGGCAGACGGGCGGCGGTCGCCCCGTATGTGCTCCGGCCGGTGGTGGGCGGGCGGGCGGCGTCAGTGGTGGGCGGGTTTCGGCTGACGGGCCTGAGAGTTCGCGCCGATGTCTAGGCAGGTGGCGACGGGGGGAGGGCACGCAGGAGCGGGGGATGGAGGACTGTGGCCGGGCCTCGGGTGAACAACTGTGCCGGGCGGCCTCGGTCGCCGGTTGTGGAGCGGCCCGTGGGGATTACGAAGCCGGGAGTCGAGGTGGCCTTGCGGTGGAAGTTGCGGGGGTCGAGGGGGGCGGACCAGACGGCCTCGTATACCTGGCGAAGGTCCGCGATCGTGAACTCCTCGGGGCAGAAGGCGGTCGCCAGCGGGGAGTATTCCAGCTTCGCTCTGGCCCGCTCGATGCCGTCGGTCAGGATCTTCGCGTGGTCGAAGGCCAGGGGCGGGAGGTTCGACACCGGCAGCCAGGCCGCGTCGGCTGCGTCGGTGCCGGCCGTCGGGGTGGGGGCGTGCGGGAGCAGGGCCAGATACGCGATCGTCACCACCCGGGCTCTCGGGTCGCGGCCCGGGGTGCCGTACGAGCCGAGCTGTTCCAGGTGGCCGGCGCTGTCGATGCCGGTCTCCTCCGCCAGCTCGCGGGACGCGGCCTCGTCCAGGTCCTCGTCCTCGTGGACGAAGCCGCCGGGCAGGGCGTGGGCGCCCCGGAACGGGTCTATCGCCCGGCGGATCAGCAGGACCGACAGGGCGCCCTGGCGGACGGTCAGCATCACGAGGTCGACGGTCACGGCGAAGGACATGTATTTATCACCACGTTGACGAGAAACGGTGACGACTTATATCGTCTTCGTGACGATAACTTATGGGGAGGGTCGTCATGGCGGATGTGACACGGCGGTTGTTCCTGCGCCACCTGCGCGGGGCGCCGACCAGCTGGGTTCGGCACCTGGCCAAGGGCAAGGTCAAGCACGAGGGGATCGGGCAGTCGTTCTGGTATCGGCCGCTCACCGCCGTGCTGTCCGAGGTTCCGGTCGACGACCGGGAGCTGCCGCTGCTGTTCCACGCGCGGACCAGTGACTTCGCCGACGTCACCGTGCAGGCGACCGTCACCTATCGCATCAGCGCTCCGGCCACCGCGGCCGAGCGGCTCGACTTCTCCGTCGACCCCAGGGGCGGGCAGTGGCGGGCGCAGCCGCTGGACCAGGTGGCGACGCTGCTGGCCGAGCTCGCGCAGCAGCCCGCGCTCGATCTGCTCGCGCGGCTGCCGCTGACCGAGGCGCTCACGGCCGGCATCGCGCCGGTGCGGGAGGCGGTGTCGGCGGCGCTGGGCAGCGATCCGCGGCTCACCGACACCGGGGTGAGCGTGGTGAGTGCGCGGGTGGTGGCGATCCGGCCGGAGCCCGATCTGGAGCGGGCGCTGCAGACGCCGACCCGGGAGGCGGTGCAGCAGGAGGCCGACCGGGCCACGTATGCGCGGCGGGCGCGGGCGGTGGAGCAGGAGCGGGCGATCGCCGAGAACGAGCTGCAGAACAAGATCGAGCTCGCCCGGCGGGAGCAGCAGCTCGTCGAGCAGCACGGGGCGAACACGCAGCGGCAGGCCGAGCTCGACGCGGCCGCGGCGCTGGTCGCGGCGCAGGCCGAGGCTGAGCGGTCGCGAGTCGCGGCGGTGGTCGAGGCGGAGGCGGACCGGCTGCGGGCCGAGGCGCGCGCGACGGCGGTGCGGGCGATCGGGCTCGCGGAGGGCGAGGCGGAGGCGGCGAAGCTGGCGGCGTATCGCGACCTGCCTCCCGCGGTACTGCAGGCGCTGGCCCTTCGGGAGCTCGCCGGGCAGCTGCCGCAGATCGGGCAGCTCACTGTGACCCCGGACGTGGTGACCGGCCTGTTGAACCGGCTGGGCAGATGAGCACGCTCGCGCCCCGGGTGGTGCTCGTGTCGCGGCGCAGCGAACTCGACGAGCTGCTGGCCCGGCACGGCACCCGCGCGGCGGCCGACTACTACCTGCGGCAGCGGGGCCGCGATCTCGGCGAGGTCGCGGCCCGGCACCAGGCGCTGCAGGCTGCGCTGACCACGGCGAAGGCTGCGATCCCGGCCGACTGGCGGCGCGGGAGCATCGACCGCGACGACCTTCCCCGGTTCCTGTTCGAGCCGCAGGACGTGGTCGTCGCGGTCGGGCAGGACGGGCTGGTGGCCAACGTCGCGAAGTACCTGGACGGGCAGCCGGTGATCGGCCTCGATCCGGAGCCGGGCCGCAACCCGGGGGTGCTGGTCCGCCACGCGCCGGCGCAACTGCGGCGAGTCCTGAAGCAGTGGACCGTGGAGGAGCGCACGATGGTGTCGGCCCGCCTCGACGACGGGCAGGAGCTGCTGGGGCTCAACGAGGTGTACTTCGGCCACGTCGGCCACCAGTCCGCGCGGTACGGCATCCAGACCCCGGGCGGCGGGCGCGAGCGGCAGTCGTCCTCCGGCGTGGTCGTCGGCACCGGCACCGGCGCGACCGGCTGGTGCTCGTCGATCGCCCGCGAGCGGGCGGACGCGCCCGGGCTGCCGGGGCCGCGTGAGGCGGCGGTGTGCTGGTTCGTGCGTGAGGCGTGGCCGTCGCCGGCGACCGGCGTGGGGCTCACCAGCGGGCGGCTGGAGGCGGCGGAGCGGCTCGAGCTCACCTGCGAGGGCGAGCGGATGGTGGTCTTCGCCGACGGGCTGGAGGGCGACCGGCTGGAGCTGGCATGGGGGCAGCGGGTCGCGATCGGTGTCGCGGGCCGACACCTGAACCTCGTCGTGTAAGAAAAGTAGGGTAAGGGCGTGAACACCTTCCCGCTGGGCAAGCGTAACGTCCACCGCGTCGGGTTCGGCGCCATGCAGCTGCCCGGGCGCGGTGCCTTCGGGCCGCCCCGGGACCGGGCCGAGGCCCTCGCGGTGGTGCGCCGGGCGGTGGACCTGGGTGTCGACCACATCGACACGGCCCAATACTACGGGCCCGACGTCGCCAACGAGATCCTGCGTAGCGCCCTGTATCCGTACCCGGCCAACCTCGCGATCGTGAGCAAGGTCGGCGCCCGCCGCGACGACAAGGGTGCCTGGCTGCCGGCCGACAAGCCCGAGGAGCTGCGGGCCGGGGTCCTGGACAACCTGCGGGCGCTCGGTGTCGACCGGCTCGCCGCGGTCAACCTGCGCCTGCACGCCAAGTCGGCGCCGGAGGTCCTCGACGCCCAGCTCGACGCCATGGTCGCGATGCGCGACGAGGGGCTGATCGAGGGCATCGGGATGAGCAACGTCGACGCCGAGCAGCTGCGGCAGGCCCTGGAGCGCACCGAGATCGTCTGCGTGCAGAATCCGTTCAACCTCGTCGACCAGCAGTCGCGGCCGGTGCTCGAGCTGTGCGCGCAGCGCGGGATCGCGTTCGTGCCGTTCTTCCCGCTCGGTGCCGCGTTCGGCCGCGATCGGGTGCTGGGCCACCCGCAGGTCAAGGCGGTCGCCGAGCGGCTGGACGCCACCCCGGCCCAGGTCGCGCTCGCCTGGGTGCTCGCCGTCGCGCCCAACACGCTGCTCATCCCCGGCACCGCGTCGCTTCCGCACCTGGAGCAGAACCTGGCGGCCGGGCGGATCGAGCTCGACGGGGACGCGCGGGCGGCGCTGGGCATTGCGGGTACGACATGAAGCGCCGCCAGGTCGGCAACCTCCTCGCGCTCGCGGTGCTGTCGTATCTGAGCCGGCAGCCGATGCACCCCTACGAGCTGGCCAAGACGCTGCGCAGCCACGGCGACGCGCGCAGCATCAAGTTCAACCACGGCTCGCTGTACATGGTCGTGCAGCAGCTGGCCAAGGCCGGCTTCGTCGCGGAGCAGGAGGTCAACCGCGAGGGCGCGCGCCCGGAGCGGACCGTCTATGGCATCACCGACGCCGGCCGCGCCGAGCTGCGCGACTGGCTGCGGGAGCTGGTGGGGCAGCCGCAGCACGAGTACCCGGCCTTCGTCTCGGCGCTGTCGCTGTTCTCGGCGCTCACTCCGAACGAGGTTCTGGCGCTGCTGCGCGGGCGGCTGGAGGGCCTGGCGGTGTTGCGCGAGGAGGCGGCGGGCGCGATCGACAAGGCCGAGGCCGACGGCCTGCACCCGCTGTTCCTGGTCGAGGAGGCGTACCGCGTGAACCAGCTCGACGCCGAGTGCGCCTTCGTCACCGAGCTCATCGCCAAGATCGCCGATCCGGCGGAGGGCTGGGGCCCGATGTGGGCGGCCGCGCACGGGATGGAGTTCAATCCTGAATAGTTGACACTGACTAGTCACTCCTGGATAGTTGGAATCAACTAATCCAGAGAGCGGGGGCTGGTCATGGCCGGAATCGGCAACGCGATCATCATCGGCGGCGGCATCGGCGGCCCGGTCGCGGCGATGGCGCTGCAGAAAGCGGGCATCGAGGCGACGGTCTACGAGGCGTACGACGGCACGGCGGCCGGCGTCGGCGGTGCGCTCGCCCTCGCCCCGAACGGGCGGCAGGCGCTCGCGGCGATCGGCGCGGACGAGGCCGTCGCCGCGGCGGGGCGGCCGATGCGCGCGATGGTCATGCAGAGCTGGACGGGCAAGCGCCTGGCCGAGTTCGGCACGCCCGAGGGGCTGCCCGAGCAGCTGCTGATCTGGCGCTCGGAGCTGTACCGCGTCCTCTACGCCGAAGCCGCCCGCCGCGGGATCCGCATCGAGCACGGCAAGCGCCTGGTCTCCCTCGACGACTCGGTCGCGACCTTCGCCGACGGCAGCACCGCGACCGGGGACGTTCTCATCGGCGCCGACGGCATCCGCTCCACGGTCCGCCGCGCCATCGACCCGCAGGCACCCGCACCGCGGTACGCCGGCCTGCTCGGCTTCGGCGCGCGCTGCGCCCCCGGCGGGCTCGCCCCGACCGGCGCCAAGATGCACATGGTCTTCGGCAAGCGGGCGTTCTTCGGCTACCAGATCGAGCCCGACGAGGCGGGCTGGTTCGCCAACCTGCCGCACCCGAAGCCGATGAGCGCCGCCGAGGCCCGTGCCACCGGCGCCGCCGAGTGGCTGCGCCGCATCGCCGAGGCGTTCCGCGACGACCGCACGCCGGCCGTGGAGATGGTGCGCCGCACCGCGCCCGAGGACCTGGTGATCACCGGCGGGCTGGAGGACATCCCGACGGTTCCCGTGTGGCATCAGGATCATGTCGTACTGCTGGGAGACGCCGCCCACGCCACGTCCCCGAGCTCGGGGCAGGGCGCGTCGCTGGCCATCGAGAGCGGCGTGCAGCTGGCCCGGTGCCTGCGCGATCTGCCGGTGCCGGCGGCGTTCGCGGCGTACGAGCGGCTGCGCCGGGAACGGGTCGAACGGATCATCAAGATGGCCGAGCGCACCAACAGCGACAAGGCCGCCGGGCCGGTCGCCCGGGTGCTGCGCGACGTGCTGATGCCGCTGGCGATGAAGTACCTCGCGAACCCCGCCAAGTACGCCTGGCAGTTCGACCACCCCATCGACTTCGACGCGCCGGTCGCGGCGAGCGTCCGGGTGGCGGCCTGACCTGTCACCGGGGCCGGGGACGGCGATCGTATGCTGTCCGCCATGCTGGCCACGGATCGGTACCCGCAGCGCGTCGCCCTGGTCCGGCAGCTCGTCGCCGCCGGGGACCTCGCGGCCCTCGGGACGCAGCTCGTCGACCTCGCCGCGCACAACGGCGACACGTGGCGCTTCGACGGCGCCGAGGTGCGCCGGGCGGTCGAGACCCTGCCGCCGCCCCGCCGGCACGCGCTCATCATCGACGTCATCGAGCGGGCCGGCGAGACGGTCGCGATCGACTCGCTGGTGCGCTGGCTCGCCGGCGGCCTCGGCCCGGACGACCTGTCGTGGCGGGCCGCGCGGCGGCTCATCGCCGCCGCCGAGGCCTGCGAGGTCGCCATCCCCGAGGAGCTGCGCGTCCTCGCCGACGTGGCCGTGCGCGAGACCGGCGACGTCCCGCCCGCCCTGCTGGCCGTGATGCGCCGCTCCGCGAAGTGGATGCCGACCCGCTCGGCGCCGCTGGGCCCGTGGCTGTCCAAGGCCACCGCTCCGCTCAACGCCGGCGAGGCGTGGGCCGAGGCCGCCAACGCCGAGGCGCCCGACCCGCAGCTGCTCGTCCACGCCCTCGGGGCCAAGGGGGCGCGTCCGGCCCCGGGCTGGGCGCGCACCGCGGTTGGGCTCTGCGGCGAGGACGGGGCGCAGCTCGTGCACCGCTGGTTCGCGCTCGTGCCGCGGCCGCGGACCGTCCGGCTGCGCAACCACGGGATCTACGACGCCAACGAGATCCTCGATCCCTACAACGCCCTGGCCCTGCGCGGCCTGCTGTTCCTACTGGCCGCGCGAACCCCGCACCACCCCGGCGACCCGGCCGCCATCGGCCGCCTCGCCGGGCACGCCGCGGAGAAGGTCCCCGGCCACGGCCCGCGCAGCCAGATCGTGGCCTACGCCGCCGTGTACGCCCTGGAGCGCATCGGCACCGGGGCCGCCCTCGACGAACTGCAGCGGCTGCGCGGCCTGGGCCCGCTGCCCGGCCTCGCCGGCCGCCTCGACGCCGCGATCGCCCGCCGCCGCGCCGCTCTCGGCCGGACCGCCTGACCAGCGTCCGCTGCCGCCCATGACAAGGGCGCCGTCAGTGCGGCGAGGCTCTCGCAGTCGCGGCCCGGCCCGGGTTCACCGGGCCGGGGCCGCAGCGTGCACGTCGGATTTGGCGCGGGCTCGGGCATCTCGGCTACAGAGGTTCTCGATGCTCCGCGGCCGGTCGGCAATGCCCGTGCCCGCACCCCCATCATCGCGCGGCCGTGGCTGGTCGACGCGAGTTCGGGGCGCAATCACCCGTGCGTGAAACTCGTGATGAGTACGGCCAATGACGGTATTTCACCTGCCGGGTTATAAATCCGACATGTCGCGGCGCGTAGCGCCCGACATGTCGTCCCCCCACCGTGCCGCCGTCCGATGTGGAGCGGCCGTTCGACGCGCTGCCGAAGATCCGGGCCCCCACGGCGCCGGGTACACCGCCCTGCGGCAGCTCGCCGGGGTCCCGCGGGCGGAGCTTGCGAAGGGGTTGGCCTGTCGGCTACCTGACCTGACGCAGTGTGCCAGATTGCTACGTTGCGTGACATGCGGCTCGCCACGTTCAATGTCGAAAATCTCTTCGCCCGGGCCAAGGCGATGGACAACACCGTGCGGGAGACCGGGCAGCCGGCGCTCGCCGCGTTCGAGGCGTTCAACCGGATCGCCTCGCACGACGTGTACAGCGACGAGGACAAGGCGGCGATGCTCGACGCCCTCGTCACGCTCGGCGTGCTCGTGCAGACCCGGGAGGGGCGGCGGCTCAACCCGCGGCAGTTCGACACCGCCTGGGCGCTGCTGCGGGAGAACCGCGGCGACTTCCTCGCCGCGCCCGCGGACCGGGAGCCGCACATCGTCGCGCGCGGGCGCGCGGACTGGACCGGGTGGGTCGAGCTGATCGTCGAGCCCGTCGACGAGACCGCCACGCGGATGACGGCCCGGGTGATCGGCGACGTTGCCGCCGACGTGCTCTGCCTCGTGGAGGCCGAGGACCGCCCGGCGCTGGTGCGCTTCAACGACGAGCTGCTCGGCGGGCGATACGCGCACGCGATGCTCGTCGACGGCAATGACCCGCGCGGGATCGACGTCGGGCTGCTGTGCACGGAGGCGGTCACCATCGACTGGGTCCGCAGCCACGTCGACACCCCCGACCCGGCCGTGGCCGGCAAGCGGCTGTTCAGCCGGGACTGCCCGGTGTACAAGCTGAAGCTGCCGGGCGGCGCGGACCTCTACCTGCTGCTCAACCATCTCAAGAGCCAGTCGTTCGCCGCCGGCGACCCGGACCCGCTGCGCACCCGCCAGAGCGCCGAGGTGCGGGCGATCTACGACCGGCTGCGGGCGGCCGGCGCGGAGCACGTCGCGGTCCTCGGCGACTTCAACAAGGGCCCGGACCGGCGCGACCCCACGTTGCACCCGACCCTGGAGCCTCTGCTCGGCGCCGGGACGCCGCTGGTCAGCTGCTACGACCTGGAGGCGTTCGGGGAGCTGTTCGACGCCCGGGACACCGCCCGCGAGCGGCCCGGCAGCTTCCAGTCGTGCACGATCTCCAACCGGCTCGACTACATCCTGCTCTCGCCCGAGCTCGCGGCGAAGGTGACCGGCGGCGGCGTGTTCCGCAAAGGGCTCTGGGGCAGCCCGGAGAACAAGAACCCCCCGAAGCTGTGGAGCGTCTACCCGCAGCTCACGGCGGCCCGGCACGGCGCCAGTGACCACGCCGCCGTCTGGGTGGACATCGACCTGTAGCAAGAGCCTCGCAACGAAGCAGCGTCAGTACCGCCGGCACGCGGCGGTACAGGTCCGGAAGTGCCGGGAGGCCGAGCTGCACGAAGATGCCGCGGACGCGGGCCTCGACGGTCCGCTCCGCCGGGAACCGCAGCCGCCCGGAGACGGCCACATTGGACAGTCCCGCGGCCGTCAGGGCGAGGATCCCGCGCTCCCGCTGCGACAGCGCGGGCAGCGCATGACCCGTTCGACGACGAGCGGGTCGACGGCCAGCACGCGGTGCTCGTCGGCCGGAACCGGTCGAGGCCGCGTGCAGGGTGGGGTCGCCGAAGCGTCGCGCAGGCCATCTGCATCCCGTTCAACGACGCCCAGGCGACCCGCGGCCGGGGCACGCGCGGCCCGGCGGCATGGCAGGATCGGGGTATGACGCTGGCGGTGCTGGGGACCGGGATCATGGGGGCGGCGATCGCCCGAAACTGGCTCAGGGCCGGCCAGCAGGTGCGGGTGTGGAACCGGACCCGCGCCAGTGCCGAGCCGCTCGCCGCCGACGGCGCCGTCGTGGCCGAGACCCCGGCCGACGCCGTGCGCGGCGCCGACCCGGTGGTGACGATGCTGTTCGACGCCGCCGCGGTCGCCGACGTGATGCGCGCCGCCGCGCCGGGCCTGGCCCCGGGCACGCTGTGGCTGCAGCTGAGCACGGTCGGCGCGACCGGCGCCGACGAGCTGGCCGCCCTCGCGGGGGAGTTGGGCCTGGTCTACGTCGACGCCCCGGTCCTGGGCACCCGCGGCCCGGCCGAGCAGGGCAAGCTCACCGTTCTCGCCTCCGGCCCGGCCGAGGCGCGCGCCCGCGTCGAGCAGCTCGCCGGCCCGATCGCCGCCAAGGTCACCTGGCTGGGTGAGGCGGGCCGGGGCAGCCGCGTGAAGCTGGTCGTCAACAGCTGGGTCCTCACCAGCGTCGCCGCCCTGGCCCAGAGCGTCGCCCTGGCCGACGCGCTGGACGTCGACTTTCTTTCCCTGATCGCCGGCGGCCCCCTCGACCAGGGCTACGCCCACCTCAAGGCCCCGCTCATGCGCCGGCGCGACTACCCGGCGGCGTTCCCGGCCGGGGGTGCCGCGAAGGACGCCCGGCTGGTCGCCGAGCTGGCCGCCCAGGTCGGCGTGGACTCGTCGGTGGTCGACGCGGCCCGCGCCCTGCTGGAGGAGGCGGCGGCCCGGGGCTTCGCGGCCGACGACATGGCGGCCGTCTACGAGGCCGTCCGCTCGCCGGGCGCCTAACCGATCGTCCAGCGCTGGTTCGCCTGGCCGTTGCCGGACCACAGCACCAGCCCGGTGCCGTTGCCGTACGCGTCCAGGCACAGCCCCGACGCCAAGCCCCGTCCACTGCTGGTTGGCCTGGCCGCCGCAGTCCCAGATGACGATCGCCGTTGACGTACGCGATCATCGCCACCGCCCAGCCGCCGCCGGCCGAGGCGATCCCGTTGAACCGCAGGGTTGCGCCGTTGCCGACGTTGCCGACCTTCGCCCCGGCCGAGCAGCCGGTGCCGAGCCGCCGCGCGTGTTCCCGGACGCCTCGGCCTCGTAGGTGCCCGCCGCGTTCTCGGTGCCCGTGACGGTCAGGAACACCGAGGCGCCGGCCGGCACCGAGACGCCGTACGAGGTGGCGACGCCGGTGGTGCTCGGCCCGGTCCACGCGTTGCGGACGGTCCCTGCGGCCGGGCTCAGCCCCAGGCCGGCCCGGCGGACCGGCATCGTCGCGGCCGAGCCGGTGCGGTTGAGCAGCACCACCGCGCGGCGGCCGGAGCCGGCGAGCGCCTTGCCATACACGTGCGCCCGTGTCCTCGGCGACCTTCACGCCCTGCAGTCCCCGCGGGTCCTGGGCGGCGGCGAGCACGTCGGCGTTCTTCAGCGCGTCCAGTGTGGACAGATCGGCGCCGAGGAGCAGCGGCCCCCCGAGACCGCCCCCAGGTTGAGGTGCGTGCGGTTCTGCGCGGCGCTCAGCCCCGGCATGCCGGCGATCATCATGTCCGGGTCGTTGACGTACCGGTGTGCTGCGCCGCATCGGCCCCACTCCCACGGGTTGCCCACGCCCCAGTCGGTACCGCAAGCGTGAAGGCATCCGGACGGGACACGGTGGCTCCTCGGCCGGCGGGCAAATCGGGCGCATGCCCTGGCGGTCGGCCGGGTCATGGTCGCGGACCGCCCGCGCGCCGGCTGTGGGCTGGTCCGGCTTGTCGCGTCGCGGAAATGTATATACATTTGGCTGGTGACGAAGGCCGGGCGGATCGAGCGGGCGCTGCGCGAGCGGGTCGCCGCCGCGCTGCCGCACGACCCGGTGCCGTCCGAGGCCGCGTTGTGCGAGGAGTTCGAGGTCAGTCGCATGACCGCGCGCGGGGTGCTGCAGCGGCTCGTCGCCGACGGGCTGGTCTACCGGCAGGTCGGGCGCGGGTCGTTCGTGGCGCCGCCCGCCGTGGTGCGGCGGGCGGACGCGCTCGTGCGGTTCAGCGCCGAGATGCGGCGGCAGGGGCGGCGGCCCTCGTCGCGGGTGCTGTCGGCCGGCCTGCGGCCGGCCCGCGGGGCCGAGGCGGCGCGGCTGGGGGTCGGTGCGGGCGAGGACGTCGTGGCCGTCGAGCGGCTGCGGCTCGCCGACGATGTGCCGGTCGCGCTCGAGCGGGCCGTGTTCCCCGGGCGGCTGCAGGGGCTGCTCGACGCCGACCTGGCCCGCGAGTCGCTGCACGAGGTGCTCGGGCGGCTCGGGCGGGCGCCGGCGCGCGGGCACGCCACGGTCGCGGCGCGGGCGGCCGACGAGACCGAGTGGCGGCTGCTCGACCTGGCGGCCGGGGCCGCGCTGCTCGTCGAATCGCGCGTCATCGTCGACCGGGACGGGCAGGCCGTCGAGTTCACCGAGTCCCGGTATGCCGGCGAGCGCTACGGGCTGCTCGTCGCGTTCACCGTCGAGGAACAGTGAGGTAGGACATGCTCAGCGTCCAGCAGGTTGCCAAGATGATCGACCACTCGTTGCTGCGGCCGGAGCTCACGCTCGACGACGTCGCCGCCGGGTGTGACCTGGCGGTGCGTTACGACGTGGCCTCCGTCTGCGTGAAGCCCTGCGACGTCGCCTTCGCCGCCGCGCGGCTGGCCGGGACCGGCGTGCTGGTCGGGACCGTGGCCGGGTTCCCGCACGGCTCGCACGCCACCCGGGTCAAGGTGGCCGAGACGCTCGCGGCGCTTCGCGACGGCGCGGCCGAGGTGGACATGGTCATCAACATCGGACGGCTGCGCGCGGGGCGCGACGACGAGGTGGCCGCGGACGTCGCGGCCGTGGTCGAGGCGGCGGGCCCGGCCGTGGTCAAGGTCATCCTGGAGACGGCGTACCTCGACGACGACGAGAAACGCCGCGCCTGCGGCATCGCCGAGCGGGCCGGGGCCGGGTTCGTCAAGACGTCGACCGGTTTCGCCGGCGGCGGGGCGACGCTCGCCGACGTGCGGCTCATGCGGGCCAGCGTGCCGGCCCACGTCGGGGTGAAGGCCGCGGGTGGCGTGCGCACCCTGGACGTCCTGCTGTCCATGGTGGACGCCGGGGCGACCAGGTTCGGCGCGACGACGACCGCGGCCATGCTCGACGACCTGGCGGAACGTCACGGCGCTCGGCCCCGGGCTTCCGGCTCGGCGCCCTGACCCGGGTCCGGCCTCAGCGCAGCAGCAGCGCCTCGAGGATGTCGGCCTGCCATCGGGTGTGACGCTGCTCGTCCGTGCCGATCTGGTCGATGAGGCACAGCACGCTGAACCAGTTGAGCGTCGCCCACGCGGCGATCGCCCCGGTCTCCTGCGTCACGCCCGGCCGCAGCGGACCGCGGGAGGCGACCGCCGCGACGAACTTGCGCGTGTCCGTGAGCCGGTCGTCCTCCAGTTGCCGCCAGTGCTCCCCGAGCTTCTCGTCGCCGCTGGCCGCCTCCAGGAACGCCCGCGCGAGCGGGGCGCCGCGCAGCAGCAGCGGCGCGCCGTATCGCGCCATCTCGGCGATCATCGCCCGCTGGTCGTCGAGGGCCACCGCGGTCAGCCACCCGTCGCGGCCGGCGAGCGGAACGGGCTCGTCGTCGCCGGCGAGCGCGCGCTCGAACGCCAGCTTCAGCAACTGCGCCTTCGGTGCCAGGCCGTAGACCGATTCGACCGCCACCTCGGCGGCCGTGGCGATGGCCTGCATCGTCGTGCCGGCGTAGCCGCGCTCCGCGAAGCAGTGCCCGGCCGCCACCAGGATCGCCTCCCGCGTGGCGCGAGCCTGCGCGGCCCGTCGCGGTGAGCGGTACGGGCGGGGCGTTGTCGGCTTCACGTCGAATTCACTCCAGTCTGACTTAAACGAATGCAGGATGGCTACAACGAAATCGTACCGGAGGGAACGAGACCATGGCCGACCCCGGCAACTACCTGCTCATGCACGCCGCCATCCGCCACGAGCTGGCCCGCCTCGCGCGGCACACCGCCGAGCTGCACGCCGGCCGGCGGCACGCCACGGCCGGCTCGGCCACCGCCCTGCGCGAGCACATCGACCTGGTGTTCCAGGTGATCCACCACCACCATGTGGGCGAGGACGACCTGCTGTGGCCGATGCTGGCCGAGGCCGGCGTCACCGAGCTCGACGAGCTGGCCGCCGAGCACGAGCTGCTCGACCCGCTGATGGCGCGCATCAGCGCCGCACTGGACGCGTTCGTGGTGGACAGCGGCGACCGGGCCGCCCGCGCCGAGCTCGCCACCACCGCCGGGGAGCTCGACGCGCTGATGCGCCACCATCTCGAGATCGAGGAGGCCGTCGTCGTCCCGGCGCTCACCGACCTGGTGCCGGACGAGCGGCACGCCCGCATGGAACGCGACATGCGGAAGGGCCAGAAGATGCCGATCGGCTTCATCCTGTCGTGGGTGCGGGAGGCCGACCCGGGCCGCTTCGCCGACCTGCTGCGCCACGGCGGGCTGCCGCTGCGCCTCATCTCGGCCGTGACGTCGCGCCGGCGCTACTTCGACCGGGTGCGCGCCGCTTACGGCGTCGAGGCCGCGGCGCCCGTCGTGGTCGACCTCCGCGCCGAGGTCGAGGTCTTCATCCCCGCCGGCCCGATGGAGGTGTACCGCAGGATCAGTGACCCGATCGCCATGGCGTCCCACTCGCCGGAGTGCTACCGCTGCGCGTGGGTCGACGGCGGACCGGAGCCGCTGCCGGGCGCCCGCTTCCGCGGCTGGAACCGGTTCAAGGGCATGACCTGGGACCGGCTGTGCGAAATCGTCACCGCGCGGCCGGGCGAGGAGTTCGCCTACCGCACGATCCGCACCACGACCCGGCCCGACTCGACCCTGTGGCGCTTCCGGCTGCGCCCGGTCGACGGCGGGACGCTGCTCATCCAGTCGTACGACCTGGCCGCGAGCGCGCCGGTGATGCTCTTCGAGAAGGTCAGCCGCCGCCCGGCGGCGATGCCGCACGCGATGCGCCAGACCCTCGAACGGCTGGCCGCCGACCTGACCCGGGATCCGGCCCCGGTGCCGTGACGCCCACCGCACGGCCGGGTCCCGCAGCGATGCATCCGGCCGGCCCCGGGGAGTCGCGGGGCAACCCGGAGGGCAGCGCCCGGAACAACGGCCCGAGGGTGGGCGAACCGGATGGTTGCGTCGCCGCTCAGTCCTCGCCGAGGGCGGGCATCATCACCACGGACCAGGTGCGCACGGTGACGGCGAGCAGGCCGGCGCGGACGGCCTCGTCGTCCTGCTCGGCGAGGCGCCGGGCGTCGTCGTAGGACGCGGCGGCCAGCACCGTCATGCCGTCGCCCTCGTCGCCGAGGTCGTCGTCGTAGGGCCCCGCGGCGACCAGCGTGCCGTCCTCGGCCCGGCGGTGCAGGAACGCCAGGTGTTGCTCGAAGCCCGGCTGGTCGGTGATGCGGACGCCCGGGGTGGCAGCGGGGCCGGGGCGGTGCTGCAGGACGTACCAGGTGCGCGGTCGAGTCATGCAGACCAGGATCGCACTGCCCGTCCGTCCGGACGAGAAGGACCTGTCCTGCCGGATGAAAACGATCTGCCGGGCCGGATGATGACGAACCGGGTGACGAAGACTTGGCCGGGCGGCGTCAGGAGGGTGGCGGAGCCGTTGACGAGCGGACCACCAGCTCGGTGGCCAGCTCCACGTGCAGCGCGTCGAGCTCGTGCTGCTCCAGCAGGCGGACCAGCAGCGACACCGCCATCCGGCCCATCTCCCGCAGCGGCTGGCGCACCGTGGTCAGGCCGGTCGCCCGGGCCAGGTCGAGGTCGTCGAAGCCGGTGACGGAGAGATCACGCGGTACTGACAAATCGCGCTCCGCGGCCGCACGCAGCGCGCCCACCGCGGCCTTGTCGTTGAAGCACACCAGCGCCGTCGGGCGCTGCGGGGTGTCCAGCAGCTCGCCCGCGGCGCGATGGCCGTGCTCGGTGGTCGGCTCGACACTGCGCAGCAGCTCGCCGCTCTGCAGCACGCCGACGTCGGCGAGGGCGGCGTTGTGCCCGGCGAGGCGGGCGTCGCTGGCCAGCCACTGCGTCGGGCCGCCGATCACGCCGATGCGGCGGTGGCCGAGCTCGACCAGGTGCGCGGTGAGGCGGCGGGCGCCGGCGAAGTGGGCGGCGGAGACCGAGACGATGTCGCGGGGCAGGGTGGTGCGCGGGTCGACGACGACGAACGGCATCCGGCGCCGCTGCAGCTCGACCAGGTCCTCGCCGGGCTCCGGCGGCAGGATCACGATGACGCCGGTGACGTGCTCCCGGCCGTCGAGGTCGGCGAGCAGGGCGGTGTGCTGGGCGGCCTCGCCGGCGGTGAGCACCAGCTGGCGGCCGTGCAGGGTGAGGGTCTCGGCGATCGAGGAGACGATCAGGCCGAAGTAGTCGGTCAGCACGTACGGGCAGCGCACGAACACGGCGCCGCCCTTGGTCTTGCCGCTCAGCCCGATGCGCGCCCGCAGCCGCTCCGCCGCCTCGCGGACCAGCGCCCGGGTGGCCGGCGTGACCGCGTGGTGGTCGTTGAGCGCGCGCGAGACGGTGGCGATCGACATGCCGGTCTCGGCGGCGATGTCGCGCACCGTGACCCGCCGGTGGCCGGCCATCGTTACACCCCCCGTTCCATGATCCAAAGCATAGAGGTTCGTTAAGGACTCTTGACAGTCAATCCCGGCAGCGGTTTCCTGATGCTCTGCGATGTTACAGGATGTTTCATTCGTTACATCGCCGTTGGCGTCCGCACCCGCCACACCGCATGGCCTAGGAGGCCGCATGCACCGCCCCCGCATCAGGCTGCGCACCGGGATCGCCGCGTTCGCGGCGGTCACCCTCGGCGTCGTCGGCTTCATCGCCGCGCCGAACGCGCTCGCCGCCGGCGAGACCGTCAACGTCTGGCTGACCACCACCAGTGACGGCGGCGGCCGCACTGTCACCCGCGGCCTGGCCCAGCAGGCCGCCGTGAGCTTCGGCTCCGGCACCGGCGGCGCCGGGCAGAACATCACCGTCAACGACGCCACCCGCTACCAGACCTTCGCCGGCGGCGGCGCGTCGTTCACCGACACCGCGGCCTGGCTGATGAACAGCTCCGGCGCGTTGTCGGCGAGCACGCGTACGGCCGTCATGCAGAAGCTCTTCGACCCGGTGAACGGCATCGGCCTGAGCTTCCTGCGCAACCCGATGGGCGCCTCGGACCTGGCGCGCTTCGGCTACAGCTACGACGACCGCCCCGCCGGGCAGGCCGACCCCAGCCTGGCGAACTTCAGCATCGCTCACGACCTGGCCGACGTGGTGCCGCTGACCAAGCAGGCCCAGCAGCTCAACCCGCAGCTGACCACCATGGCGAGCCCGTGGACGGCGCCGGGCTGGATGAAGGACAGCGGCAGCCTCAACGGCGGCTGGCTGCAGGCGCAGTACTACGCGGCCTATGCGCAGTACTTCGTCAAGTACGTCCAGGCGTACCAGGCCCAGGGCGTCAAGGTCGACTTCGTGACCCCGCAGAACGAGCCGACCTGCTGCGCCGGGTACCCGTCGATGAGCTGGAACGCCAGCGGGCTGGACTACTTCGTCGGCACCAACCTGCTGCCCGCCTTCCACGCGGCGGGGCTGTCGACCAAGGTGCTCGTGCACGACTGGAACTGGGACGTGTACGACTCCTACGCGGCCCAGTCCGTCAACGACGCGGCCATCCGCAACGACTCCCTCTTCGGTGGCATCGCCTGGCACGGCTACGGCGGGGACGTCACCAAGCAGACGTCGGTGCACAACCAGTATCCGAACGTCAACGCCTACAGCACCGAGCACTCCGGCGGCACCTGGATCGGCAACCAGCAGCAGGAAGACATGCTCAACATGATCGACTACGGCCGGAACTGGAGCAAGAGCTTCACCAAGTGGAGCCTCGCGGTCGACCAGAGCATGGGCCCGCACAACGGCGGCTGCGGCACCTGCACCGGCCTCATCACGGTCCACAATGGAGACTCACGCTCGGGCCAGGTCGATTACACCATCGAGTACTACACGATGGGGCACCTCACCAAGTTCGTGCAGCCCGGCGCGTGGCGCGTGGACTCCACGGCGAACGCGAGCGTGCCGAACATCGCGTACCTCAACACTGACGGCACCCGCGCGCTGATCGCGTACAACAACACCGGCAGCACCCAGCAGGTGACCGTCAACTGGAGCGGCCAGCACTTCACCTACAGCCTGCCGGCCCGGACCTCGGCGACCTTCACCTGGAAGTCCGGCGTCTCCTCCGGTGGCGGCTCCCGGACCGGGCAGATCACCGGCCTCGGTGGCAAGTGCGTCGACGTGGCCGGCGCCGGCTCCGCCAACGGCACGGCCGTGCAGCTGTACACCTGCAACGGCACCGGCGCGCAGCAGTGGACGGTCGGCACCGACGGGACCCTCCGCGCCCTGGGCAAGTGCCTGGACGTGACGGGGGCGAACTCCGCGGACGGGACGAAGGTGCAGCTGTACGACTGCAACGGCTCGGCCGCCCAGACATGGACCGCCAACGCCGACGGCACGCTGCGGGCCCTCGGCAAGTGCCTCGACGCCACCGACAACTCCACGGCGGACGGGGCGCGGCTGCAGATCTGGACCTGTTTCGCGGGCGCGAACCAGCGCTGGACGCTGCCCGCCTGATGAACGCCCGGGTCCCGGACGGCGACGGTGGGGTGGTCGTCCGGGACCCGGTCGCTGCCCGTCATGGTCCTTCACGCCGCGGGCCGGCCACCTCGTGGAGCGCGCCGGTGTCGGTGCAGACGAGCAGCGTCTCGCCGTCCGGGAACCACCACACCCGGTTGATCGACGGCGGGGCCGGCAACTCGTGCACCACCTTGCCCGCGTCGAGGTCCCACAGGCGAATCGCGTCGGGATGGGGGGTCGCGAACCTGCCGTCTCCGGACAGGTCACCGCGCCCGGTGAACTGCTCCGTCTCGATGCGGTCGTGCCGGACACTACCGTCGCTCAGGTCGGTCACGGCGAGCCAGCCCCGGCACGCCTCCACCAGCAGGGACCGGTCCGGGTACAGGTGATGGAGGCGGGCGTAGGACCGCCCGGTGTAGGTCTTCTGGGCGATGCGGCGGCGGGCGACGGTGTCGTACTCGACGGTGTGATGGTCGCCGCGCAGCAGCAGCCGGCGCTCGTCGAGCGGGTCGGCGGCGTAAAGGGTCCAGTCCAGCGGGGAACTGTCCACGGTGGACAACGTCGTGGCGTCGAGCAGGATCAGCTCGCCGAGGCTCCGCCGGGGCGCCTCGGTCGCCACCAGCACCAGGCCGCTGCCGGGAAGGGGCCGGATCAGCGTCACAGCACCCCTCGCCCGAAGCCACCCGCTCTCGGCCGACAGGGTGGCGGTCCTCGCCGGACCGTCGAGCGACCACCGCTGAAGGCTGCCGCCGTAGCTGGTGTAGAGCTCGGCGCCGGTGAGATGGACGGCCCGGCTCGCCCCGCTGCGATCGAACCCGTCGACGACGGCGACCGGCTCGGCCCGGCCGCGGGACCACACGAACACCCAGCGGTCGTCGGCGGCGGTGGCGAAGCGCTCGCCGTCGAAGGAGACGTCCCGCACCGGGCTGTCGTGGCCGGCCGGGTGGTCGCCCTGCCTCGGCAGCAGTTCGACGCGCGCGTGCCAGCCGACCGCCACGAGCCGCGGCGTCACACCCCGGACCTCCACCGTGTGCCACACGGGCCAGCTCTGGCGGACCGTGCCGGACTCCGGGTCCCGGTCGCGGACCTCCCCGTACTGTGCGCAGATCAACCGTTCCCCGGCCAGGCGTACCGAGTCGGTCCGATCCGCGGACCACACCACCTGCCCCGCCACCGGGTCGACGGCGGCGATCACGCTGCGGTCGTGGACGAGGACGAGGCCGCCGGGTGTGATTCCGACAACGGTGGCCTCGACCCTCTCGACGGTGTGCAGCAGTTTCGCCTTCGGCGCGGCCGCCGGTCGCCGGGTGCCGGTCGCCGGCGGCAGCGTCCAGGCGAGGACCCGGTTGCCGGCGCTCGCCACCACGAGATCACCGCGCACCGCGACCGAACCCACCGCGGTCCGGGGACCGGTCAGGACGTGCCGGACAGTGCCGGTCACGGCGTCGACGACCACCACTCTGCCGGTCCGGCCCTGCGCGGCGCCGACGACGACCAGGGCACCGTCGTCGCCGACCGTCAAGCAGGTGGGCCGCGCCGGCAGGTCGACGGGCCGGGCCTGCCAGGTGCCGGTGTCGAGCAGGACGACCGTGGCAGGCTCACCACACCGCATCGCCACCGTGCCGCCACCGGCAGCCAGGCAGGACGGGCCTGCGTCGTCGGCCGGCACGCCGACCGGCACGGTCCGCACCGGCGCCAGGTCGCGGATGCGGTACACGCCGAGCGTCGAGCGGTCATCGGTGAGCGCGGCCACGACCAGATCGCCGACCGGCACGAAACCGATGACCCGATCCCCGCCCACGACCGCGCCGTTGCCGGCGTCCATGGCCTGCAGGACGTCGGTGGGTTCCGCCGACAACAGGCCGCAGAGCAGCAGGGTCCGGCCGTCGTCCGCGAACGCCGACCGGGTGGAGCGGGTCAGAGAACGGAACGCCTCCGAGCCGTAGGTCTGCACCGCGGCAACGCTAACAGCGGCGCGCCACACCGCCCCGCTGACGGCCTGGGTCACGCGCTGGAGCGACCTCGTCGAGTTCGAGGTCGTGCCGGTGGTTGCCTCCGCGGAGGCGTCTCGGCTCGCGCTCGGCTGATCGTTTCGCCTCGTTCTCGTTCTCGTTCTCGTTCTCGTTCTCGTTCTCGTTCTCGCTCTCGCTTGAGAGCGTTGGTTCGCTTGAGGTTTCGCCAGCCCGGCCAGTCCAGCTGCAGTTCCTCGCCGACCCGCAGCGCCGACCAGGCCGCCTCGGCCCGGTGCAGGGCGGCCGCGGCGGTCCGCAACTGATCGAGCGTGAGCGGGTTGCCGGGTGTCGTCGCGGCGAAGCGCGGCAGCTGCGCGTCCGGCACCGCGGCGGCCCGCTCGCACAGGCCGCCGATGATCTCGGCGCGCTGCAGCAGGTCGCGGTGCTCGCGGAGCATGTCCTTGGAGCGCTCGCCCGCGTGCGGCGGCCGGCGCCCTTCGACGTGCCGCATGCTGCGGAAGACGACACCGCCGGCGATAGCGCCCCAGATGCCGTCGGCCATGCCGAGCGCGTCCTCGACGGTGTAGTGGACCAGGTCGTGCGGCGTGGCGGGCCCGGCCGGTCCGGAGTCCAGCCGGTAGACGACGCCGTCGTCGCGCTCCACGACCACGTGCGCGCGCTCGTGGTCGGCAAACCGGATGAACGTGACCCGCATGCTCTCACCTTGATCCGGCCTCGTCGTGTCGAGCAACCGATTAAACGGTTTTCCGCCTTCCCGCGGCCTTCGGCGACCTTTGCCCGCGCGGGTTGGCGGTGGCTCTGCTTCCCGCCTTCCCACGGCCTTCGGGGATCTTTGCCCGCGCGGGTTCCACTTTGTGTGCGGGCTGGCGGTGGCACTGCTCGGCGCTTGGGATAGGTGGTTGCCTGTCCGTGCTGAGGTTCGGCGGCGGCCTGGGTCGGTTGCACGGCGGGATGGGTGGTTGCCTGTTCCGTGCTCGGGTTTGGCGGTGGCCCTGGGCGGCGCTCGCGTTCGGCGGCTGCCTGCGCTGCGCGGTCGTTTCCTTGACCACGCTGCCGCCGGCCGCCGACGCGTTTCGGGTTCTACCTGCGGGCTCCAGCGATTTACCAGGGCGAAATGACGCTGCCGGACCATGGATCGCATGGTCGACGAACGCGCGCAGCTCGAGGTCGCGACGCTGGGGGAGTGCCGGATCGACTCGCCGCTGTCGGCGCTGCTGCGGCGGCAGGGCACCACGCAGCATTATGTCGACGAGGCCGACCGGGTGCTGCTGGACGACACCGTGTCGCTGGTCGCGTCCCGCGGTGTGCCGGTGGCGGAACTGCCCGGGTTCGAGCCCGGCGGCCCGCGCTCGAAGATCTACTTCGACCCGTCGAAGACCCGCGTCGGGATCGTGACCTGCGGCGGTCTGTGCCCGGGCCTCAACGACGTGATCCGGGCGCTGGTCCTCGAACTCACCAACCACTACGGGGTGCGGCGGATCTTCGGGTTCCGCAATGGTTACCAGGGGCTGACGGCGCGCTACGGCCGGCCGGTCGTGGACCTGAACCCCGAGGTGGTGGCGGGCATCAACGAGTACGGGGGAACGATCCTCGGCACGTCCCGCGGCAATCAGGACCCGAACGAGATCGTAGACTGCCTGGAGCAGCTCAGCGTCAACGTGCTGTTCATCATCGGCGGCGACGGCTCGATGCGCGGGGCGCTGCGCATCGCCGAGGTGGTGGCGGAGCGCGGGCTGCGCATCGCCGTGGTCGGAGTGCCCAAGACGATCGACAACGACATCCCGTACATCGAGCGCTCCTTCGGCTTCCAGACCGCCTTCGGCAAGGCGACCGAGGCGATCCGCGCCGCCCACGTCGAGGCGACCGCGTTTCCCAACGGCATCGGCCTGGTCCAGCTGATGGGCCGCCACTCGGGTTTCATCGCCTGCTATGCGGCCCTGGCCAACAACGACGCCGACTACGTACTGATCCCCGAGGTGCCGTTCGCGCTGGACGGCCCAGGCGGCTTCCTGGAGCACCTGCGCCGCCGCGTGGTCGAGCGCGGTCACGCGATGGTCGTCGTCGCGGAGGGCGCCGGCCAGGAGTACCTCTCCGCGCCCGCCCAAGCCGACGTCCCCGCCCGCGCGGATGTCCCCGCCCGCGACGCGTCCGGGACCGGCGCCGCGGCGGGCCGGGACGCCTCGGGCAACGTGCGCCTGCAGGACTTCGGGCGCTACCTACGCGGCCGGATCGCCGAGCACTTCGCCGCCGCCGGGGTCGAGGCGAACCTCAAGTACATCGATCCGAGCTACACCATCCGCAGCGTTCCCGCCGACCCGTACGACAGCGTGTATTGCATCCGGCTCGCCCACGCCGCCGTCCACGCGGCGATGGCCGGGCGCACCGAGATGGTCGTCGGGCGCTGGCGGGGGCGCTTCGTGCATGTGCCCATCGCCCTCGCGATCAGCTCGCGCAACCTCGTCGATCCGGACGGCGACCTGTGGCTGTCCGTCCTCGAGGCTACCGGCCAGCCGCCCGTCTTCGCGTAACCGACGATGCCGCCAGGGCCGCGCGCCGGACGAGGTGCCCGGAAGCGAACGCCAAGGCGAGACCCGGATGCGGCGCTCAGGGAAATCAAGGGCCCGAATCAAGCGCCCGAACCGAACATCCGAACCAAGCCCCGAACCGGACGCCGGAACCAAGCGCCCGAACCAAGAGTCGGAAGCGAACCCCGGACCGCTCCCTCGGGACGCCGAAGGGCCGGACCCAAATCTCGGATCTGCCCCGGGACGCCGAGGCGCTGGATCCGAATCCCGGCCCGCCCGGCCCAGGACGAACCCGGAGCCGGAACCCGGGCCGCCCCAGGACGGGCCCCAAGACGCCGAAGCGCCGGGGACGGCCCGGGGCGGCCCGACAGAGCCGGCCACTCGGAGAAGACAGCGGATCGCTACAGGCGGGCTGAAGCACTAGCGGACGTGCGCACCTCGGCGGCGGCGTTCCGGATTCCTTGACCGTACCATGGCCCCAAAAACGCGCTTCGGAGTGTAATTACGCCGTTGCGCTTCGGCGGGATCGGACGGCGGTGGCCAGGTCGTTCAGCAGGGTTTCGGTTGTGTCCCAGGACATGCAGGCGTCCGTGACGCTCTGGCCGTAGGTCAGGGGCGTTGCGATGTCCTGGCGGCCGGCTACCAGGAAGCTCTCCAGCATGATGCCGGCGATCCCGTCCTGGCCGGCCGCGATCTGCTCCGCCACCTCGCGGGCGACGGACGCCTGGCGGACGTGGTCCTTGCCGCTGTTGCCGTGGCTCGCGTCCACGATCAGTTTGCGGTGCATCTGGGCCTTCTCCAGGCGGGCCAGGGCGTCGGCCACGTCGCCGGGGCCGTAGTTCGGGCCGGAGCGGGCGCCGCGCAGGATGATGTGGCAGTCGGGGTTGCCGGCGGTGGAGACGACGGCGGCGCGGCCGTCCTCGTCGACGCCGAAGAAGACGTGACGGCTCGCGGCGGTGCGGCAGCCGTCGATGGCGACCTGGACGTCGCCGTCGGTGCCGTTCTTGAACCCTACCGGCATCGACAGGCCCGAGGCGAGCTGGCGGTGCACCTGGCTCTCGGGCGTGCGAGCGCCGATCGCGCCCCAGGATACCGCGTCGGCGATGTACTGCGGGCTGGTCGGCTCCAGGAACTCGCAGCCGACGGGCAGGCCGAGGCCGAGCACGTCCAGCAGGAGGGTGCGGGCCAGGCGCAGGCCGCGGGGCACGTCGAAGGTCTCGTCCAGGCCGGGGTCGTTGATGAGGCCCTTCCAGCCGACCGTGGTGCGGGGCTTCTCGAAGTACACCCGCATGACAACGGCGAGGTCGGCGGACAGTCGTTCGGCCGTGGCGGCCAGGCGTTTCGCGTAGTCCACCGCTGCCACCGGATCGTGGACCGAGCACGGGCCGACGACCACGAGCAGGCGGTCGTCGGCACCGGTGACGATGCGGTGCACGTCGTCGCGGCCGCGTTGCACGACGGCGGCGCGCTCGTCGTCCATCGGTAGCTCGGCGGTCAGCTCCCGCGGCGTGAACAGCGGGCGGTAGCCGGTGACGCGGAGGTTGCTGGTTTCCATGACCCGTCTCGATTCCTTCCAGGGAGGCGGGCCCGGTGAACCAGCCCGCCGTCTGACACGACGAAGGGCAGAGACGAAGGTCTCTGCCCTTCGTCTCTGCCCTTGCTGGCTCCGGGTGAACTAGGTCAGCACACGTGACCGCCGGCTCCACCCGGAGCCACGGTAAACGCGCGATAACCCAGCTTCACGCCCAAGAGCCTACCGCACAGGCCCGGTGGCACCCCAGCCCGGGTCCTGTGGCCCTGCCCACGGGGGAGGGCGCGGCCGTACGGTCGGCTCACAGCGATCAAGGAGGCCGAGATGAGCCGGTGGAACGTCGCGGACGTGATGACCTTCGGGGCGGTGTCGGTGCAGGAGGACACCCCGTTCAAGGAGATCGTCGATCTGCTCGAGGCGCACGGGGTCAACGCCGTGCCGGTGGTCGACGGCTCGGACCGGGTGATCGGCGTGGTGTCCTCCGCCGACCTGCTGCCCAAGATCGAGTTCGCGGGCGACGACGAGCGGGCGCACCCGTTCGAGGGGCGCGAGACGCGCCGGGCCCGGGCCAAGGTGCACGCCACCGCGGCCGGCGAGCTGATGAGTGCCCCGGCGATCACGGTCAGCGGACGTGCGTCCCTGCCCAAGGCGGCGCGGATCATGGAGGCGGCCGGGCTCAAGCGGCTGCCGGTCGTGGACTCCGCCGGGCGGCTGGTCGGCATGGTGACCCGCCACGACCTGCTCAAGGTGTTCTTGCGCAGCGACGCCGAGATCCGCCGCGAGATCCTGGAGTTCGTCGACCTGGACCGGTTGCGGGTCGAGGTCGACGACGGCGTGGTGACGCTGCTGGGCGAGGTCGGCCGCGAGGAGGCGATCCCGGTGTTCGTGCGGCGCATCGAGCGGGTCGACGGCGTCGTCGACGTGGTCAACTACCTCAGTGCCGGTCCGCGGGCGAGCGGCGCTGGTCCAGCTCGTGCATGATCCGGTCCGCAGCGGCCTCCAGCGCCGCGATGGTGCCGGCGTCGTAGGCGTCGCGCTCGGCCGCGAGCGCGTAGTGCCTGCCGATGGTGTGACCGTCGCCGGTCTCGAGCGCAACGCCCGCGTACGAGCAAGGTCAGGTACGCGAAACTGCAGCCGCGCAGCCCGGGGTCACCACGCCGGCCCGCCGCTGTCGACCTGCATCACCGACAGCAGCACGGCCCAGTCGCCGAAGCCGGTCCGCAGCTCGCACACCGCGGACGCGCCCGGCCAGAGTACCTCCGCCTCGCCCAGCACGACCTGCGGCAGGGCCACGACCGACGGCTGGGGCAGCAGGCTCTTCACGTTGCCGGCGATGATGTTCATCAGCTCGCCGGCCGCGTCGACGATGTCCTCGAGGCGGACGTTGCCCGGCTGCAGCTCGAGCATCGCCGCGGCCATCGCGGCGGCCGCGTCGAGCCGGCAGCGCAGGACCACGTGGCCGTGCCAGGCGCCGGCGATCGCGACGCCGGCGATGACGTCGAACGGCTGCACGTACGAGGCGGCCGGCAGCGGTTCGGCGGGCGGGGTGCCCCCGAGGTACGCGGTCCACACCTGCCAGACGATGCCCTGCAGGGCATCGGCGGTGACCGACCCGCCGTCGAGTTCAGCCCGCATGGGTCGGCTCCCTTCGCACGGACGCGTCGTCGACGGCTTGTTCGGCAGTCGGCTCATCGGCCCCCGAGCCGCCCGGTTGAGGCTTTGAGTAGGGTTTGACGGCGTAACTTTTCAGGAAGGAGGCGGCCGGTGACCCAGGAGGAGAACGCCTGGCTGCGGCGCAAGGCCGAGGAGCCCGGGCACACGCGGTGGTATGTCCAGCGCTTCCGCGACCTCGCCGCCAAGGGCGAGGACCTGGCCGGCGAGGCGCGGCTGATCGACACGATGGTGCCCCGCGGCGCGCGGATCCTCGACGCCGGCAGCGGCACCGGCCGGGTCGGGGCGTTCCTGGCCGCGGCCGGTCACGAGGTCGTCGGCGTCGACCTGGACCCGGAGCTGGTCGCCGTCGCCGAGCAGGACCACCCGGGCCCGAAATGGCTGGTCGGCGACCTCGCCGAGCTGGACCTGCCCGCCGCCGGGGTGAAGGCCGACTTCGACGCGATCGTCTGCGCCGGCAACGTCATGACCTTCGTCGCGCCCGCCACCCGGGTGGAGATCCTGCGCCGGCTGCGCGCCCACCTCGGCACGGGCGGCCGGCTGGTGACCGGCTTCGGCGCCGGCCGCGGATACGCCTTCGACGACTTCCTCGCCGACGCCGCCGCGGCCGGGCTGCGGGCGGACATGCTGCTGGCCACCTGGGACCTGCGCCCGTTCACCCCCGAGTCGGACTTCCTGGTCGCCGTCTTCAGCTGACTCACGCGAACCGCGCGTCGTCACTCGGGTACCGCGCGTCGCGACCGCCTCGGTTAGCTAGGCTTCCTTCCCCCTGTGGGCGGCCCGTTCCGGGCTGAAAACCGTGGGGCCCTTGCGCGCCGTGGTGGTTGCGGCAACGGTGGTTGATGTCGTCCGCAGACGTCGGCGCTGCTTGGTTCCATCGAGGCCGTTAGCTAGTCGGATGCGGGTGGCCACGCTGATGGGCCCTTCACTGTTGCCTCGAGCACGCGTTCTAGATTCCCCCTTCCACTGTGGCCACCGCGGACGACACCCCCCGCATCGTTCGCGGGTCGAGTGGCAGAGGAGGAGACGTGCTGGAGGAATCGGAAGACAGGCAGGACATCGTCGAGCGGGTCGCCGCGCTGGACATCGGCAAGGCCACGTTGGTGTGTTGCACCCGGGTGCCCAACCCCGACAAGCCGGGGCGGCGCATGCAGGAGGTGACTACCCACCGGACCATGACCCGCGACCTCGGGCGGCTGGCCGCCCGGCTGTACGAGCTGGGCGTGACCCGGGTCGTGATGGAGGCGACCAGCGATTACTGGAAGCCGGTGTTTTACCTGCTGGAGGCGGCCGGGTTCGAGACGTGGCTGGTCAACGCCCACGACGTCAAGCACCTGCCCGGCCGGCCCAAGACCGACCGCATCGACGCGGTCTGGTTGTGCAAGCTCGCCGAGCGGCAGATGCTGCGCCCCAGCTTCGTGCCCCCGGTCGAGATCCGCCGGCTGCGGGACCCGACCCGCTACCGGGTCGACCTGGTCATCACACAGTCGTCGGAGAAGAACCGGGTGGAGAAGCTGCTCGAGGACGCCCAGATCAAGCTCTCCGTGGTGGCCTCGGACATCTTCGGGGTGTCCGGGCGGGCGATGATGGCGGCGCTGATCGCCGGCGAACGCGATCCGATGACCCTCGCACAGTTGGCCAGGGCCACGCTTCGCCGCAAGCTCGACGACCTGCAAGAGGCGCTGACCGGCCGATTCGATCAGCATCACGCGTTCCTGCTGGCAAAGATGCTGGGCCGTATCGACGCCATCCAGACCGACATCGACGACGTGGACGCTCAGATCGAGGTCCACATCGCCCCTTTCGCCCACACGGCGGCGAGGCTTGAGCAGATCCCCGGCATCGGCCGGGTCGCCGCCCGCGCGATCATCGCCGAGATCGGGGTGGACATGACCCGATTCCCGACCGCCGCACACCTGTCGTCCTGGGCCCGGTTCTCGCCCAAGGTCAAAGAGTCCGCCGGCCGCACGAAAGGCACCAGCGCCACCGGGCACGGCAACCCCTACCTGTCCCGAACCCTCGGCCACGTCGCCGCCAGCGCCGGCCGGACCCAGACATTCCTCGGCGAACGGTTCCGGCGCATCCGCCGACGGCGCGGGCCACAACGGGCCATCGTCGCGGTCGGCCGCTCCGCGCTCGTCATCCTCTGGCACCTGCTGTCCAACCCCGAAGCCACCTACCAGGACCTCGGCGTCACGTTCTACGACACCCGCATCAACCCCGAACGCCGAGCCCGGCACCACATCCGCCAACTCCAAGCGCTCGGCTTCGACGTCACCGCCACCCGCGCCCTGCCCACCGCCGCATAACCGACACACAACCCGCCAGTAACAAGACCCGTCCCGCTCCGCTGCGCTACGCGGGACCGCTACCGCGCGTCCGGGTTGCTGTGGTTTTCGTACTAGCTGCGCGAGCTGGCCGTCGGCGGCACCGCCGTGGTGCCGGGCGCGGTCTTCGCCGACCCGGCCCGCTGGCGTACCACCGTCGCCCAGGCCAACGCCGGCGTCCAGGTCAGCCAGTCGGCCGGCCGCCTGCGCCTCACCGACGTGCGGCCCCGCTCGTCGCGGCCGGTCGACAGCCGCGTCTACGTGGTGGACACCCCGGTGCCGCTGCCCGCCCTGGTGGCCGGCGGCCTGCCCGGCGGGGACGGCCACGACCAGCCCGTCGCCGGGATTTTCGGGGTGTCGGTACCGCTGGTGCCCCGCCCCCGCGCGCTGGTGCCCCGGGGCGGCGGCGCCGGTGTCCTCGTCGACCTCGAGTACGCGTCGCGGATCGCCGCCGTGGCCGTCGGCGCCCTCCCCACCGCCGAGCGCCCCGAGGTGTGGCTGTCGGCGAGCGCCGGCGACGCCGTCGTCGCCCGTCTCCGCGCGGCCGGCCTCGACATCACCGGCAGCGACAGCGTCACCGCGGCCACCGCCCGCGCGGACCGCCTGGCCCCGGCCGTGACGCTGCTCGGCGGCCTCGCGGGCGCCGCCGTGGTGGTGCTGCTGGCCGCCGTCGCCGCGTTCGTCGTCGCCGCCGTCGACCGCCGCGACCGCGACGCGGAGCTGCGGGCCCTGCGCCGCCAGGGCGTCGCCGAGCGCACCGTGCGGCGGGTCGGGCGCCGCGCCGCCCTCGCCCCCGTGGTCGTCGCCGTGCTGCTCGGCACGGCCGCCGCGCTGCTGCTGCGGCTGCTGACCCCGTCGCCGGTGCGCGCGTTCACGGATCCGTGGCCGGTGCCGGCACATGCCGTACAACCGCTGGGTCTGGCTCTTGCCGGCCTCGCCGCGCTCGGCGTCTTCGGGGCTGTCGCCCTGGTGCGGGCGGGCCGCCGATGACCGCCCTCGTCCTGGCGATGCTGCGCTCGCGGCCGGCCCGGGCCGTCACCGTCGCGCTGCTCACCGCCCTCGCCACGGCCGCTGCCGTCGCCGCGCCCGTCTACGTCGAGCGCACCGACCGGCGCATCGTGGCCACCGAGGTCGCCGAGGCGGGTCTCAAGGAGCGCAACATCCTGGTGAGCGGCACCGTCGAGGCGGCCGGCGACGGCTCGATCCCGCCGACGTTCGAGCGTCTCGCGTCCGGCTGGCTCGACGCGCCCGGCTACACCGCGGTCTTCTCCGCGCAGTTCGCCGCCCAGCCGGCCGACCGGCCGGTCGCCGACCCCGAGCAGCTCAGCCGGGTCGTCTACCGGGAGGGCCTGTGCGGGCACGTCGTGGTCGTCGCCGGCCGCTGCCTGATGGGCACCGGCGACGCGGTCCTCGGCGTGAACGCGGCCGAGCACCTCAAGCTCGCGCCCGGCGACGCGGTCTCGCTGACCGGGTCGATGTTCGACTCCACCAACAACCGCTACCTCGCCTACGGGGCGCCGTCGCCGCTGACCGTCGTCGGGATCGTCCGCCCGCGGGACGGGACCGAGCCGTACTGGGGCTCCGGGGGCGCGCTGACCGGCGGGAAGGGGCCGGCGTTCGCGGTGGACCGGCGTACCCTCGCGACCTTCTCGCGGCCGGCGGACCTGCAGACGTACGACGCGTATCCGCGGCCCGGTGCCATCGGCGTGGAGCACCTGGGCGAGCTGCGCGGCTGGCTGGACGAGTCCGACCGGCGCTCCAACGGCACCGCGCGGCTCACCACGGACCTCGGCGCGCTGCTCGACCGGATCGACGAGCGGCGGGCCGAGGTACGCCGGACCGTGCCGTTCGCCGTCGCCCCGGTTCTCGTCCTGGCCTGGGCCGTCATCATCCTGGCCGTCGCGGCCGCCACCCGGGCGCGCCGCTTCGAGCACGGGGTCGTCGCACTGCGCGGGGTCGCCCGCCCCGGCCGCTGGTGGCTGGCGACGGGGGAGACCCTGATCCCGATGCTCGCCGGCGCCGGCGCCGGGTTCAGCGCCGCCGGCGGCTGGGCCACGCCCGGCGCCCCGCTCTACGCGGCCGTGGCCGTCGTCGGGGCGCTGGTGGCCGGGGTGGTCGTCGGCATCCGTACGGTGTCCGGGCCCGTCGCCGCCCTCCTGCGGCGGGTCGATGTCCGCGGCGGGCGCTGGGGGACCCGGATCGCCCTCTTCGTGGCCGTCGCCGCGGCGGCGGCCACGTTCCAGGTCCGCGGATCGGGCGGTGGCGTGGCGGGTCTGGCGCCCGCGCTGGTGCTGCTCGCGGCCGCCCTGCTGACCGCCGTCGCCGGGCCGCCGCTCGCCGGCCGGCTCGGGGCGTTCGCGCTGCGCCGGGGCGGCTCACGGGCGGGCTCGCCGGGCTGTGGCTGGCCCGGCGGCCGTCCGCGGCGCGGCTGCTCGCGGTGCTCGTCGTCGCGCTGGCGTCGCTGGCCTTCGCGGCGGCGGCGACCGCGACCGCACAGGTGCGTCAGCAGGAGCGGGCCGAGGCCGAGACCGGGGCTTCGACGGTACTGTCAGTGGGCGCGGCCAGCCGCCGCCAGCTCCTCGACGCGGTGCGGGCCGCCGATCCCGATGCCCGATACGCGATGGCGGTCGTAGCGCTGCCCGGAATGCTGGCCGTCGACTCCGCACGCCTGGCCGCCACGGCGCTGTGGCCCGGCGCACCCGCCGGCGTGGCCTCCCTGCTGCACCCCGCCTCCGCCGGCTCCGCGCCGACCGTCACGGGCACCAGCCTCAGCCTCGACATCACCGTCACCCGCCTGGACCGGCCCGACGACGCGCTGTCGGCGGTCGTGGCCCCGCTCAACGGCGCCGCCAGCGCCCGGTGGAGTTCGGGGCGCTGGTCGCCGGGCCGCACATCTACACGGCGGCGGTTCCGTGCGCGGACGGCTGCCGGCTGGCGCAGCTGTCGGTCCGGCCGGCCCCGTACGACGGACCGGCCCTGGAGCT
This sequence comes from Dactylosporangium sp. CA-233914, assembly GCF_050942935.1. NCBI lineage: Bacteria > Bacillati > Actinomycetota > Actinomycetes > Micromonosporales > Micromonosporaceae > Dactylosporangium > Dactylosporangium sp. CA-233914. The sequence goes on from NZ_CP192030.1 coordinate 5,525,803, forward strand.
GACCGTCCACAATGCACCGTCCACGACGTGGCAGGCCCCGGCGGGCGCCACCGTGACCGCGCAGGGCCCGGATCTGGTGCTGAAGCTGCCGCCCGGCTCGGCTTCGGGCACCGGTGTCCTGCGCCCCGACGACGGACCCGCCGTCCTGCCCGTGGTGTCGACCGGGCCGCTGCCGCCGGACGGCCAGCTCAACGGCTTCGACAAGCAGCGCCCGCTGCCCGCCCGCGTGGTCGCCACCGTGCCCTCGCTGCCGCGCCTGGGCACCACCGGGATGCTGGTCGACCTCGAGTACGCGGACCGGCTCGCGGTCGGCAGCAGCGCGGCGGGCGCCGAGGTCTGGCTGTCGGCGGACGCCCCGCAGTCCGTGGTGGACACTATCGCCGCGAAGGGCGTGACGATCGACGCCCGGCGCACGGTCGCCGACGCCCGTACGGCGCTGGCCAACGAGGGCAGCGCGCTGGGCCTGCGCTTCTACCTGGTGGCCGGCGTCCTGGCCATCGTGCTGGCGGCCGCGGCCCTGCTCAGCGGCACGGTGGAGGCCACGACCGGCGACCTGGCAGCCCTGCGCACGCAGGGCCTGGCCGCCCGCCGCACCCGCCTGGTCGAGCCCCTGGCCGCCGTCCTGCTGGTGGCGTTCGCGGGGGTCATCGCGATCCCGGCCGGCGCGGCGGCCTGGGCCGCGGCGGCCCCTCCCGAGCTGCGGGGCGTGCCACCGCTGGGACCGCCGGCCCTGTCCCTGGCGGCGGCGTTGACGGTCCTCGCCGTGGTCGCGGTGCTGACCACCGTGCGTCCGCGTCGCTGACCAGCTTTTGGGTCCGGCCCGTTTCCGTGATCCTGGCTATTGGTGCGGGAACTCGGCAAGCTCTCGCACGGCCGTCTCCAAGGCCTTGTCGACCCTTTGATCGATCATGCGCTGGTAGGCGGGATCACCGGCTGCGGCAGTCCGGCGGATGCCCTGGGCGGAGGCGCTGACTCGTTCGCGCACGATCTGCACGAACGGCCCGAGGGGGCCGTCCCAACCGTAGGTGTCGAGGAACAGCCGTAGCCTGCTGGGTCGCTGTGCGAACTCGGTGAATCCTTCCGCCGCCACGACGTGGCGAGCATGCAGCGGCACCCAGGCGAAGGCCGTGAAGGCCAGATCCCACTCGGGGGTGACCGGTGCGGCGAAGTCCCAGTCGAAGAAGCCCGCCAGCTGCCCGTCCGCCCAAGCCGCATTGTAGGGCGCGGCATCGTTGTGCCCGATGATCATTCCGGGCCGCCAGGTCCCGCCCTCACGCCAGATCGCATCGCCGGCCGGCGTGAAGCCCGCCATGGCGCTGTGCAGTTCCCGAAGCCAGCCGGCGACCTGGTGCAGCGCCTGGTCGCTGTGGACCCAGCCCGGCCACGGTCGTGTGTCGCCCACGACGTTTCCGGGCAGGAACGACAGGACTTCCCGGCCTTGGTCGTCGAAGCCGAGCGCCCGGGGTGCCCTGCCGAAGCCGACGGTTTCCAGGTGCCGCAGCACCGCGTGCACCGACGGTGTCCACGCTCCGGGCGTGCGCCGGACGGTGTCGCCGATCCGGACCGCTCCACCGGTGTTGCCCCCGGCGAGCCGCTGCTCCGCATTCACGCCCTCATTTTGATCCGGTTGACGGCTCAGTGGTACCGCGCCCCTGGGCGGGCATGTCGGCGAAGCCGCGAACGAGGTAGTTGTGGGCACTGATCGCGGCGAGCGCGGCCGCGTCGCTGTCGGCAAGGCTGCCGGGTTCGCTCGGATGAATGGTGTGTCGGCCCCGGCCCAGGTGTCCGGCGATTCGCCGGATACTCACGCCCTCCGCAAGCGGGTTATGTCGCAGTCGATGAGGACCGTGCCGTAGACGTGGCCGCGTTCGAGGGTGTGGTCGTCCACCCCGAGGACCTGGGTCGGCGGCACCCTCGGGTCCGGTAGGGCCGTAGCATCCTCCGCGGCGGCGGGCTACGACGGACATGTCGAACGGTCAACCCGTCGGCCTGCTCGACGAAGGTCCGTGCCCGCGCACGAGTTGTTCTCGCAGCAGAAGCGCCGAACCCTGACCCTGACCCTCACTACGGGCGTCCACTGGCAGCCTTCGGTGCGGCGTCCGCGAGAAGGCTGTCATCTCGACCCGCTCGATCTTGGCCCCAGCCCGGTGAGGTGGCAGCGCAGCGCGGCCGTGTTCACCGGGCCGCTTCGCCCGGTGGCTTTGTCGAAGGCTCAGGAGCGCTGGAGGATGAACTTGTGGATTCTGGCCGCGGTCTCGGGCAGCGGGTCGGCGCCGTCCACGACCAGGTCCGCCAGCTGGCGGCAGGGGGCGACCCAGCGGGCCTGGGCCTCGCGGCCGCCCTCCAGGTAGGCGCGCAGCACCGAGCGCGGGTCGTCCTGGCTCAGGGCGCGGCGGGCCAGGCTGATGTCCAGGGGCGTGTCGACGTAGACCGTCCAGCGGGCCGCCCAGCGGATCGGGTTCAGGGCCAGCGGGAAGACGCCCTCGATCACCACCATCGCGGCCTCCTCGTGCTCGTCCAGCTCGAGCTGCAGGGCCGGCAGGTCGACGCAGTGCTGGTCCTCGCCCGCGCTGTCGGCCAGGCCCACCACCGGGGCGTCCACCAGCTCGGCCACGGCGGCGGCGATACTGCTCTTGCCCGACCCCGCCGGGCCGCCGATGACCAGCAGGGGCGGCAACACGCGCATCACGAGCCGTGACCCTACCGTGTGGCGGCCCGCCGCACGACCCCGTTACCGGGCCGGGCCCACCGCTACAACCTGCGATGCGTCGTAGGCGCGGAGGACCTTCTGCAGCGCGGACGCCACCGCCTGGGCCTCGGTGCGGGTCATCTGCCCGGTGAAGTGACGCTCGATGCCGGCCACGTACGTGGGGGCGGCGGCCTTCAGGCGGGCGCGGCCGGCCGGGGTCAGCCTGGCGAAGGCTGAGCGCTTGTCGTCGGGGTTGGCGCAGCGCTCGACCAGGCCGGCCCGGGTGAGCTCGTCGACGACGCGGCTCACCCGGCTGCGGCTCACGACCGCGGCGGCGCCCAGGGCGGACATGGTCAGGCGGCGGCCGGGGGCGGCGTTGAGCTCCAGCAGCACGTCGTACCACGTCAGGGGGAGGCCGTGGGTGGCCTGCAGCTCCTGGTCGAGCAGCGGGGTCAGGGCCGCGTGCACGCGCAGCAGCGCCGCCCAGGCGGCCGTGGAGTCCATGGTCACACCGTACCAGTCTTGTGCGCGCGCACGCACTTGCGCTACAAAAGTGCGTGCGCACGCACACAGAGTAGGAGAGAGACATGGCAAAGCTGCTGCACATCTCGGCGTCGCCGCGCGGGGAGCGGTCGGAGTCGCTGGCGCTCGCGCGCACGTTCCTGGAGGTGTACCGGGAGCTGCATCCCGGCGACGAGGTCGAGGAGTGGGACCTGTGGGACGGGTCGCTGCCCGAGTTCGGGCCGGCGGCCGTGGCCGCGAAGATGGACGTGTTCGCGGGGCTCGAGCCCAGTGGCGCGGGCGTCGCGGCCTGGGAGGCGGCCGCGGCGGCGTTCCGGCGGTTCGCCGGCGCCGACAAGTACCTCTTCTCGGTGCCGATGTGGAACGCCGGGATCCCGTACGTTCTCAAGCAGTTCATCGACGTGGTCAGCCAGCCCGGCATGGTCTTCGGCTTCGACCCGGAGCTCGGCTACCGCGGGCTGGTCACCGGCCGCAAGGCCGCCGTGCTCTATACCGGCGCCGTCTACGGCGAGGGGCGCGGGCCCGCCTTCGGCGCCGACTTCCAGGCCCCGTTCTTCGACGGGTGGCTACGCTGGGCCGGCATCACCGACATCGCCTCGGTCGAGTTCCGGCCGAACCTGGCCACCACCGAGGTCGAGGCCCGGCGCGCCCGTGCCCACGCCGACGCGGTCGAGGCGGCGAAGATTTTCTAGCGGCAGGTAGCAGTCCCGTCGATGTCAAGGCGTTGTGACGGTGTGACGTTCGAGGAGTTCGTGACCGCGCGGCTCGGCGCCCTGGTGCGCTACGCCGCCGTGGTCACCTGGGACCCCGACCTCGCCGAGGACATCGTGCAGAACGTGCTGGTGCGGGCGCAGGCGCGCTGGGGGCGGATCGCGCGGCTGGACGCGCCGGAGCGATCCGTCCACCGCATGGTCGTCAACGAGTTCCTCTCGTGGCGCCGGCGGCGGGCGTCCCGCACCGTCCACGTCGGCGAGGGGCTGGAGGGGCTGCTGGCCCCGCAGTGCGACCCGACCGGCCGCTACGACGACCGCGACGCCGTCATCCGGGCGATCGGCGCGCTGCCGGCCCGGCAGAAGGCGGTGATCCCGCTGCACTTCTAGGCGGACCTGTCTTGTCAAGCATAGTTACTCTACCTATGAGAATGCCCTCAAAGACTTGACGTGAATTCTCCATCACGCCAGTGGTAGGCATCTCGGCAGACATTGATCACTGCGAGCTGCACGTTCGTGGGTAGCGGGCTGGCGATGACCATGGTGAACGGATTCTAATTGCTGGCACTCGGGTTCGGAACCATCATCACGCGTCAGGTGCCGCCTCGGGTGGCGGCGCGGCACCGCGCTTTCTGTCGCCGCCTTGCAGAACCCACGAGAAACTTCGAGAAACAAGCCTTCCGCTGATCCGACCTCCGCGCACACTCGGGCTACAAGGTCGACACCCATCCGCAAGGGAGACCGCCATGGGACTTCGTTACCTCGGAAAAGACCCCGCTTCTGATGGCGGGCAATCGCCGACTGTCTGGGATGACGGTGAGACCTATGTCGTCCAGGGGTGGAGAGTCGATGACCCCGCGACACTTGCCGAGGTCGGCGACGTCCCGCCCCATGAGACCCTGATCCGCATCCCCAAGCGGCTGATGAACATCTTCCCGGAGGTACGCGGTGGTCATGGCGCTGCCGAAGCTGGCTGACCTGTTGTTGTCCGGCAAGCGTCGCGCGCTGCACCTGGAGATGCGCGACACCTACGCCCGCACGCCACGCTTCGACGCTTGGAAGGCCGGCCGCATGTCGGAGCGAGGGGACGCGGACACGGAATGGCGCGCGCTGCTTGCGCCGCTCGTGGAGCACGGCGCGGACATCCGACGGCTGCGCATCGTCTCGGAGCCCATCACCGAGTACGTCCGTTACGAGTACGATGTCACCCCGCTAGCCAACCTCGCCGCGGGCGAGGTCGTGCGATGGCTGCCGCGCGATCAAGCGTCCGATCTCAGGCTTCCGGGCAATGACTTTTGGCTGGTCGACGATGCCCTGTTGTTCAACCTCTCCGGCGGTGACGGCGAGTGGCTCGGCGTGCAGCCGAACGACGACCCGCACGTGATCGCCTTCTGCGCCGACTCGTTCGAAACGGCGTGGGCTCGCGCGGTCGACCACAGCAACTACCGTCCCGCCTGAGCCGCCGCCTTGCCCATCGAACCAACCCCCGCAATCGGCGAAGCTCGCGCTGCACTCGCCGCTCGCCTGCGCGAGATCCGAGTCGACGCTGACGTGTCGGCGATCGATCTCGCCAGGCGTGCGGGGTGGCCGCGCTCAAAGGTGAGCAAGATCGAGCACGCCCGCCAGACGCCGACAGCCGACGACATCCGGGTGTGGTGCCGCCACATCGGCGCCGACGACCAAGCAGCCGACCTCATCGCCACTCGACACGCCGTCGAAGGCATGTGGATCGAGCTTCGACGGCTTCAACGCACCGGCCTGCGCCGCTTCCAGGACTCCTTCGTGCCGCTCTGGGAGCGGACGCGGCAATTCCGCATCTACGAGCAGGCGTCGTTCCCGGCCTGTTCCAAACGCCTGCGTACGCCAGGGCACGCATGCGGCGCATCATCGAGTTCAACGGCATCCCTGACGACCTGGAGCACGCCGTACAGGCGCGAATGGACCGGCAACGCGTTGTGCACGCCGGAGACCACACGTTCGCCGCAGTGCTCGAAGAGAACGTGCTGCACGCCCGCATCGGCGACACGGACATGATGGCGGCCCAACTCGCGCACCTCATCTCCGTGGCGGTGCTTCCGAACGTGAGCCTCGGCATCATTCCGCGCAACATCGACCGGACCATGTGGGCAAGTCCCGGATTTTGGATCTACGACGACGAACGAGTCATCGTCGAGACGCCCTCAGCCCAGCTCACGATTACACAGCCGCGCGAGGTCGCCGTTTACGCGCGTTGGTTCGCGGAACTGTCGTCGATGGCTGTCGTCGGACAGCCCGCCCGCCGAATCATCACCGACGCGATCGCAGCGCTCGACACCTGATCTGCCAGCAACTTCGAGAAACATCATTCCGATGCAATCGTCATCGCTCATACCGTCTAAATCACTGGTGAGACGGTTGTGACGCTGCTTCCGGCCGTCGAGCCACCGGCCACCGGGGACCGCCGGGAGCTGTGCTGCCTTCCTCGCCGCAGGCAGTTGCACCGGCTCCCTGGCGGCCGGTTCCAACAACGAACGCAGTGGGAGGCGGGCACTCTGTGCCCGCGAGACTGCCAGGGCCGGCGAGGTGAGGCATGTACGCGAACGTCATGGACGGGGAACGACTCGACCTCGCGGATGAGGAGGTCGCTCACTACCGCAAGATGCTCAGCGCTCACGCAAATCAGGGTGCGGCGGGACGGTGCGGCATCTGCCGCCAACGCGGGTGCCGGGATTGGACGGCAGCATTCGACACCCTCGCCGCAGCGCACGCACTCATGGGCACCGAAGAGGACTGGGACCGGCGCGAGCTGTATGGGGCCGTGAAGTGAGCGATATGCAGGCTCCCATCGCGGCCGGTGAAATCCTCAGCCTCGCCGAACAGGACTACATGTACGGCGCGGGGGCGATCCGCCTACGTGTGGCCCAGTGCCCCGGGCCCAGATCATGGCCGGATGCATCGAGGTCATCGGCTATCAGGTGCTGTGGAACGGCAACCGCGGCGACGACCGCGTGGTGTTCATCCACAAGACTGCGCTGCCCGCGATCCGGGCGAGATCCAACGTCGACTGAGAACCGAGAGGTGACTCTGTGCACCAGCTCATCGCTGCGTTCGTCAAGCCGATCCTGCTGTCGTGGGCGCCGGGCGGGCGGCGGCCGCTCATGCGGTACACCCTCGGCGGCCACGACCCGACGCACTGGACGGCGAGCGTCACCGCCGACGCCGGGCGCGCGGGGGTCGTCACGGCCGGCATCGGGCCGTATGTCGCGCCCCCGGCCGACCTCGTCGAGGGCACCGGCGAGGACGTCGTCGTGCAGCAGCTGCCCGACAGCCCCTATGCGCTCACCGTGACCATCCGGCCGCCGGTCGAGCCGGCCGAGGCGGCGCGGATCGCCGAGGGGGTCGACACGGGCCTGGGCGCCTCGACGGACTGGCTCGGCGGCTGAGCCCGGCGCTCGGCCGTGGCCTCCCGCGCAGGAGGCCACGGCCGGTCACGTCCACGGGGTCAGGACGTCGCCAGGCGCTCCATCCCGCGCATGACCTCCTCGGCCGCGGCCGGGGACAGGTGGGCGGCGTCGACGTACACGCTCAGCCGCAGCGTCCCCGGCACGTCGTCGACGTGCACGAACAGCGGCTCGAACGACGGCGCGTCCTGGGCGGCCACCCACCGCAACGACGACTCGCCCGGCTCGATCGGCTCGTCCCGCGACGGGCCGCGGCGGTCGTTGAAGTAGCACCCGAGCTCCAGCGCCACCCCGCGCTCGGCGGCGACCCGGGCCACGAGGCGCTCCATGCCGCCATGGTGGAAGTAGGCGTACTTGTACGCCGCCGTCGTCACCCGCCGCGCCCGCCCGAGCAACTCGGCGAAGTCCGCGCCCGCGGCCGGGATGCTCAGCAGCCCCGCCTGCGCGAGCGTGCACACCACGCCCGCGAGGCCGGGCCGGAACCGGTTGCTCACCATCGGCCGGATCACCACCGGGTCGATCCCGCTCACCCGGGTCAGCGCCCCCGCGAACGCGGCCAGCAGCACCGTCGAGCTGTCCAGCCCGGTGCTCGCCGCCCAGGAGCGCGCGGCGATGCCGAGAGCGGGGGAGGTGTACTCCCCGTGCCAGTACCGCGGCGACTCCACGGCCGCCGGGCGCGGGAAGCGGTCGGGGTCCACGGTGCGCAGGATCCCCTCCCAGTACCGCTGGGCCGCCGCGTTGTGCCGCTGCCCCGCCGGCGAGGTCTGCCAGTGCGCCTGGGCGAGCGGCTGCAGGCCCGCCACCGGTGCCGCGGTCCGCTCGGCGACCTCGGCGAGCATCGTCAATGCCCCGGCCGCGTCGGTCACGAAGTGCGAGACCAGCACCGCCATGTGCGTGAGCGCGCCGTGGCTGCGCACGACCGCCATCCGCAGCGGCCACTCGGTGGCGAAGTCCAGCTGCTTGCCCCGCCAGGCGTCGCAGAGCTCCTCGGCCACCCGCCCCGGATCAGCCGCGCCGGCATCGACGATCTCCAGGTCGATCTCGCCGCCGCGGTACACCACCTGCGTCGGCGTGCCGTCGGCGGCGAAGCGCAGCAGGGTGCGCATCGGCTCGTAGCGGCTCATGAGGTATCGCAGCTCGCCCGCGACCTCGTCCAGGGTCGTCCCCGGCTCCAGCGGCTTCACCCCGCCCAACGGCAGCCACGTTCGCTGCTTGACGATCGCCGAGAAGTTCTCCAGCTGACCCCACGACAGCGGGCCCTCACCCGCGCTGTCACCCAGAAACTCGACGCTGATCCGATCCGGCGCAGCAGGCATCCGCCGGCCCTCCCATCCTCGTGACGGCAGTGCTCGGCCTCCCGACCCGGCCGGCCACGGCGCACGGCGGGCAGAGGCGGCCTGCACAACGTGGCGGGTCGCAGCAGGACGCATCGGCGTTCGCCGTAGCGTACGAAAGGCCTTGCCCGGGCGCCATGCGCCGGTTGTACGATTGCGCCATGACTGCCGGGTCGGCGCGAAGCCGTGCGTGGAAGCTGCGCCCGGCCACGGTTTGAGCCCGCCGCGGGCACGCGGCCCGCCCCTCCCGCACGCAACACCCTCAGCCGGGTCTGCGTGGAGGGGAGGTGATTGTGCATGACCCGCGTTTCGAACTGGGACGACTTCGTCGCCCGGCACGGTGTCGGCGACGTCGTCGACGGCCGCGTCACGAAGCTCACGCCGTTCGGCGCCCTGCTGACCGTGCAGGGCGACATCCCCGGCCTGCTCGTGACCGAGCGGCGCCCGCCGGTGGGCAGCGCCCTGCCGGTGCGCGTGAAGGCCCTTGACGCCGCCAGGCAACGCATCGCGTTCGAGGCGGCCTGATCGGTTCGTCGGCGCGGGCGCGACCGGCCGGGGGTCGCGTCCGCGCCGCGAGCCGGCCGGCCGGGCCACGTCGCGCGGGCGGTCCGCAGCGCGTCCAGGTCCGGCCGCGCACCGGCGGTCATGGGGAGTGCCGATCCGCAGGTCCGCCAGCCGCTCCAGGCGGAACAGGGTCATGAGGACCGCGGCCACCTTCCGCGCGCCCACCACCGGCCGGCGCACCGCGATGCTCTTGCCGTCGCTGTCGGCGGTCCAGGTGACGTCCGGAGCGAGCAGCGAGAGCAGCCCTTCCAGGTCACCGGTGGCCGCCGCGGTCAGGAACTGCTCGGTGGCGTCGGTGCGCAGCCCGCTCGCCGCCGCCAGCCGCGGCACACCGAAACCGGCCGTCCAGATGGTCAGCGCGCTCGCCCGCACCGCACCGCCGGCAAGGACGACCGCACCCGGCCGGACCTCGCTCACCACGCCGGCCTCGAGCACGGCAACACCGTGCCGGGTGAGCCACCTGGCGACGTATCGGCGCCCCGCCGTGCTCAGGTAGGGTGCCAGGGTCCGGCCACACACCAGCGTGACCGTGCGTCCCTGTTCGGCCAGTTCGGCCGCCGTCTCGATGCCGGTCAATCCGCCGCCGACCACCGTGATCGCTGCATCGAGGGGCAACCCGTCCAGCCTGGCGCGCAGCCGCTGCGCGGACTCGAACTCGGCGATGGACAAGGCGTATTCGGCCGCGCCGGGCACCGATGACGGTGTCGCCGCGGTGCTGCCGACCGCGTAGATGACGTAGTCGTAGTCCAGGTCACGACCCGACGCCAGGCGCACGGTGCGGGCGGTGGCGTCGATGCGCGTGGCGCTGTCGACGGCCAGCTGGGCGCCCTCGCCGAGCAGCGTGCCGTAGTCGATCGTGGCGTCGCCGGTACGGACCACGAACTGGTGCAGCCGGTTTGACCAGCGTGATGCCGACGTCGTCGCGCATCCGCAGACGGTTGGCCGCTAGCGTTCCGGCGTAGCCGCCACCGATGACCACGACCTTGTGCGGTGTGCCGTGGTCGGTCATAGCCCTCAGGACACCGCGGATCGCCGGGGCGTGGCATGGCGCGATGTGACCCGCGTTACGCCACCACCAGGGTGTTCACCGGCCGGGTACCACCCGGGCTCGATCGGGTCCGGCCCGTCGGGTAGAACGATCATTCGTGTTCTCGCACTTCACCGCCGAGGCCCTCCAGGCCCTCCAACTGCTGCCCGGTCTCGCCGAGGCCGCCGGTCATCCGCGGGTGAGCCCCGCCGACCTGGCCGCGGCGCTCGCCACCCACCGGTCGGGCAATACCGCCGCGCTGTGGAGCGGCGATCCGCCGCCGCCCCCGAAGCCGGCCACCGGCAGCGTCCCGCTCGACAAGGCCACGAAGGCGGTGCTGGAGCGGTCGTTCCGCATCGCCGCGGCCGAGCGCGCGGAGCACATCGGCACCGAGCACCTGCTGGCCGCCCTGGTGCGCACCGCCCCGGCGGACACGGTGGCGTGGCTCGCCGAGCGCGGCGCCACCGCCGAGGCCGTCGACGCCCGGCTGGCCGAACTGGCCGGCGGCCCGGGCGCCGAGCAGGTCGCGACGCCACCGTCGGCCCGCGAGCGCCGCCGCTGGAAGGCGGCCGCAGCCGAGGCGCGGGGCGAGCGGGCCGGGCTGCCCCCGCTGTACGGCATCCTGCTCATGGTCGCCGTCGTGCTGATCGTGCTGGCCCTGTGCGTCTGGAGCGGCCCGTAGCCGTTCGGCCCCGGGGCTCGAGGTCAGGGCCATCCGGCGGCGGATCTCGGCCGCGTCGCGCGGCGTGTACGGCTCCTGCAGCGCCCGGATCTCCTCGGCGGTCAGGTTGAGTTCGAGCGAGGCGACAGCGTCGTCGATCTGCCGCGCCGCGCTCGCCCCGCGCCGCCGCGCGATCGCGCCGACTGCCTCGACGATCGCCCGGTCGCTGTCCGCGGTGGCCGGGGTGCAGAGCAGCCGCTCGGCGGCCGGGCCGTCCAGCGCCCACCGGGGCGTGGCCTCGGCGCTCCACGGGCGGGCGAACAGGCTGTACACGATGACGCCGACCCCCTCCTCGGCGCACAGCCGCAGCATCCGCATCGCGTCCACGCGCAGCGGGTGCTCGCTTTCGGTCCGGGCGTCACCCGAGCGTACGCGCTGTTAGCGTTGAAGGCCGGAACGCTGAGAGTGAGGCAGGCTTGGATCCGCGACGAGCGGTGCCCCGGACCGACACGGTGCTCGACGACCCGCGCCTGGCGCCGTTCCCCCGCGACCGCGCCCGGACCGTGGTCCGCGAGGAGCTCGACCGGGTCCGCCGCGGCGAACTGCCGCCCGGCGGCGTCCTCGACGCCGTCGTGGCCCGGCTGGAGCGCCGCCCCGGGCTGCGGCCCGTCCTCAACGCCACCGGCGTCGTGCTGCACACCAACCTCGGCCGCGCCGCGCTGTGCGCCGCGGCCGTCGAGGCGATCGTCGCCGCCGCCGGGCACACCGACGTCGAGCTGGACCTCGGCACCGGGCGGCGGGCGCGGCGCGGGCGCGGCGCGCTGCGGGCCCTCGCCGACGCGGTGCCGGACGCCCAGGCCGTGCACGTGCTCAACAACGGCGCCGCCGCGCTCGTGCTCGCCGCGACCGGCCTGGCCGCCGGGCGGGAGATCGTCGTCAGCCGCGGCGAGCTGGTCGAGATCGGCGACGGGTTCCGGCTGCCGGACCTGCTGGCGTCGACCGGGGCCCGGCTGCGGGAGGTGGGCACCACCAACCGGACCTCGCCGGAGGACTACCGGCGGGCCGTCGGGGAGCGGACCGGGTTCATCCTCAAGGTGCACCCGTCCAACTTCTACCAGCGCGGATTCGTCTCGTCGGTGCCGGTCGACGAGCTCGCGGACCTGGGCGTGCCGCTCGTCGTGGACATCGGCTCCGGGCTGCTGCGGCCCGATCCGCTGCTGCCCGGCGAGCCCGACGCGGCCACCGCCCTGCGCGCCGGGGCCGGCCTCGTCACCGCCAGCGGCGACAAGCTGCTCGGCGGGCCCCAGGCCGGGCTGCTGCTCGGCCGGGCCGACCTGGTCGAGGCGCTGCGGCGGCACCCGCTCGCCCGGGCGCTGCGGGTCGACAAGCTCACCCTCGCCGCCCTGGAGGCCACCCTGCTCGGGCCCGAGACGCCGACCTGGCGCGGGCTGCGGGCCGAGCCAGCGGACCTGCGGCGGCGCAGCGAGGCGCTGCGCCAGGCCCTGGACGGGCTCGACGCCGTGGTGGTGGACACCGTGGCCGTCGTCGGGGGTGGCGGGGCGCCGGACGTCGAGCTGCCCTCCGCCGCGCTCGCGCTGCCGGCCGGCCTGGCCGCGCCGCTGCGCCTCGGAGAACCGGCCGTCGTCGGGCGGGTCGAGCGCGACCGGCTGCTGCTCGACCTGCGGTGCGTGCCCGAGGACGCGGACAAGACGGTGGCCGCGGCGATCCTGCGCGCGGCGGGCCGCTGAGCGCCATGTGGGTGATCGCCACCGCGGGCCACGTCGACCACGGCAAGTCCACCCTCGTGCGGGCGCTGACCGGCATGGAGCCCGACCGCTGGGCCGAGGAGCGCCGCCGCGGCATGACCATCGACCTCGGCTTCGCCTGGACCCGGCTGCCCTCCGGCGGCACCGTCGCGTTCGTCGACGTGCCCGGGCACGAGCGCTTCGTGCCCAACATGCTCGCCGGGGTCGGGCCGGTGCCGGCCGCGATGCTCGTCGTGGCCGCCGACGAGGGGTGGAAGCCGCAGTCCGCGGAGCACCTGGCGGCCCTGGACGCGCTCGGCGTGCGCCACGCGCTGCTCGTCGTCAGCCGCGCCGACCTCGCCGACCCGCAGCCCGCGATCCGGCAGGCCCGGGCGGAGCTGGCGAAGACCTCGGCCGGCGACGTCGAGGCGGTCGCGTTCAGCGCCGTCACCGGGGCGGGCCTGCCCGAGCTGCGCGCCGCCCTCGACCGGCTCGGGGCCGCGCTCCCGCCGCCCGTCGTGGACACCCCGGTCCGGCTGTGGATCGACCGGGCCTTCACCATCCGCGGCAGCGGCACCGTGGTCACGGGCACCCTCGGGGCCGGGCGCCTGACCGCCCAGACGGACCTCGAGCTCAACTCCGCGTCCGTACGTGTACGAGCCCTGCAGTCCCTCGGCGAACCGGTGTCCACGGTCGACGCCGTGGCGCGGGTCGCCGTGAACCTGCGGGGCGTGGAGCGCTCGGCGGTGGCGCGCGGCGACGCGCTCGTCACGCCCGGCCGGTTCGTCTTCACCGACCTCATCGACGTGCGCGTCCACGGCGACCCGGTCGCCGACCTGCCGGCCACGACCGTGCTGCACATCGGCTCCGCGGCGGTCCCGGTCCGGGTCCGCCCCCTCGGCACCGACACCGCCCGCCTCCGCCTCGACCGCGCCCTGCCCCTGCACACCGGTGACCGGGCGCTGCTGCGCGACCCGGGCCGCCACCGCGTCCCCGGCGGCGTGACCGTCCTCGACGTCGCCCCGCCCGAGCTGCGCCGCCGCGGCGCGGCCGCCGCCCGCGCCGTCGAACTGTCCACCATGGACGGCCGCCCGGACCCCGCCGCCGAGCTGCGCCGGCGCAGCCTCGTCCACGCCGACGACCTGGCCCGCATGGGCGTCCCGGCGCCCGGCCCCGGCTGGCTGCTCGACCCGGACTACGAGGCCGAGCTGCGCAGCCGCCTGCGGGGCGAGGTCAGGGCGTACGCCGAGCAGCACCCCCTCGACCCCGACCCGCCGCTCGACGCGATCCGCCAACGCCTGGCCCTGCCGGACCGCTCGCTCGTCGAGCGCCTCCTCACCCCGCCGCTGACGATCCACAACGGACGCATCGGCACCGGATCCCGCCTGCCCGAACGCCTCCAGCGCGCCGTCGACACCGTCCGTGCCGACCTCGCCACCAGCCCGTTCGCCGCCCCGGAGGCCGACCGCCTGGCCGAGCTGGGCCTGGGCCCGAAGGAGCTCGGCGCCGCGGCCAAGGCCGGCCTGCTGCTGCGCGTCGCCGACGGCATCGTGCTGCTGCCCGGCGCCCCCCGGGCCGCGGCCGAGCGCCTCGCGGGCCTGCCCCAGCCGTTCACGCTGAGTGAGGCCCGGCAGACGCTGGGGACGACCAGGCGGGTCGCGGTACCGCTGCTGGAGTTCCTGCATCGCCAGGGTGCCACCCGGCGCCTGCCCGACGGCCGCCACCGGGTCGAACGTCAGGGCAGCCAGCAGTAAGCGGCGCTCGCCCGCGCCCACCGGCCGGTGAGCGCCTCCGGCCAGTCCAGCAGCGTAGCGGTTCCGGGTGGCGCGAGTTGCGGACCTATTTAGGATCGGCGCCATGGGCGCTGTGCGGTGGGCGGGGATGGCGGTGGCCGCGCTGCTGACCGGCTGCACGGCGGCGCCTGCACCGCGGCCCTCGCCGATGCCCGCGGCCGCTTCCCCTTCGCCCGCGCCGCCGGCCTCGCCGGTGGCCGCCGACCTCACGCTCGCGTTCGGCGGTGACGTGCACTTCACCGGGCGGACCGCCGGGCTGCTCAAGGACCCGGCGACGGCGGTCGGCCCGATGGCGGGTATGCTGTCGGCCGCCGACCTGGCCGTGGTGAACCTGGAGACGGCGGTGACCACGCGCGGGACGCCGGAGCCGAAGGAGTACCACTTCCGGGCGCCGGCGTCGGTGTACGAGGCGCTGAAGGCGGCCGGCGTCGATGCCGTGTCGATCGCCAACAACCACGCCCTCGACTATGGCCGCGTCGGCTTCGCCGACACCCTCGACGCGGCGGGCGCCGCCGGTCTGCCGGTGTTCGGCGGTGGCCGCACGATCGACGAGGCGTACGCCCCGCTGATCCTGCCGGTGCGCGGCGTCCGCGTGGCGATCCTCGGCTTCAGCCAGATCCACACCCTCGCCGAGAGCTGGAAGGCCGGCCCGTCCACCCCCGGCATCGCGATGGCGTGGGACGTGCCCCGCGCGGTGGCGGCGGTGAAGTCGGCGCGCGAGCGGGCGGACCTGGTGATCGTGTTCAACCACTGGGGCACCGAGACCGACAAGTGCCCGAACGTCAACCAGAAGACGTTCGCCGCGGCCCTCGCGGACGCGGGCGCCGACCTGATCATCGGCGCCCATGCCCACGTGCTGCAGGGCGACGGCTGGCTGGGCCACACGTACGTCGCCTACGGCCTGGGCAACTTCGTGTGGTACGTCGGCTCGGCGGACACCGGCGTGCTGCGGGTCGACGTCCACGGCCGGACGGTGACGAAGGCCGAACTCGTCCCGGCGGTGGTGTCGGGCACCGGCCAGCCCGAGCCGCTCACCGGCGCCGCCGCGACCGCCCTCACCAAGCGGTTCACGGACCTGCGCCGGTGCACCGGCCTGTCCCCGGCCTAGCCGCCGATCGCCGTGCGGTCGGCGATCGGGCAAGGGGATGATGCTCACCCACGGCCGTCGATTGTGGCGGATCGCCGCCATTGACGTACGTGCCTATCCTGGGTTCATGGCGCTCCTGGTGGTCGTCACGGCAGCGGTCCTCGCGGCGACGGCCGCCGTCGGTGGAACCTTGATCGTCCGGCGCCGCCGCCGGCCCCGCACCAAGGCGGAGAAGCTGCGCGCGGCCCAGGCCGCGATGAAGGACCTGCGGTCGGCCAACCGCCGGCAACGCAAGCATCCGTACCAAGGCCGCAGCGACGATGCGTCGCAATCGGACCGATACTCGGCAGCGATCGCCGAGAACGCGACGTACAGCGACGCATCCGACTTCAGCGGCGGTGGAGGAGACGGCGGAAGCGGCGGCTCCTGGTAGCCGGGCACAGCCGGCACCGTCGCCTACGTTCGGCGGGTGACCGTGCACACGCTGTCCCGCGCCGACGCCCGCCGCCTCGCGGTCCGCGCCCAGCTGCTCGGCGCCGAGCGCCCCGCCGGGCTGTTCGACGCCGTGCGGCGGCTCTGGGAGGTGCAGAACGACCCGACCGCGTACGTGGCCCGCAGCGCCGACCTGGTGTTGTGGAGCCGCCTCGGCTCGTCCTACGACCCGGCTCGGCTGCGCGACGCGCTCGACGAGCAGGCGCTGCTGGAGGTGCAGGGCATGATCCTCGTGCCGGAGGACGTGGCGCTGTACCGCGCGGAGATGGACGCCTGGCCGGTGCACGACCGGCAGGAGGGGCTGAGCGCCTGGGTCGAGGCGAACACCGGCTGCCGCCTGGACATCCTCGCCCGGCTGCGCGCCGACGGGCCGCTGACCGTGCGTGACCTGCCGGACACGTGCGTGGTGTCGTGGCGCTCCTCCGGCTGGTCGAACAACCGCAACGTCGGCAGGATGCTCCAGGCGATGGTGCAGCGCGGCGAGGTCGCGGCGGCCGGCCGGCGCGGGGCCGAACGCCTGTGGGACCTCGCCGAGCGGGTCTACCCGGACGGGGTCGTGCCGCCGGCGGAGGCGCAGCACATCCGCGACGAGCGCCGGCTCCGCTCGCTGGGCATCGCCCGCGGCGGCGACGCCGGCGAGCCGGCCGTCGTCGAGGGGGTCAGGGGCGAGTGGCGCGTGGATCCGGAGCTGCTCGACCACGGATTCTCCGGCCGTACCGCCCTGCTGTCACCCCTGGACCGCCTGGTCTACGACCGCAAGCGGATGACGGAGCTGTTCGAGTTCGACTACCAGCTGGAGATGTACAAGCCGGCCGCGAAGCGCCGCTGGGGATACTGGGCGCTGCCGATCCTGCACGGCGACCGGCTGGTCGGCAAGCTCGACGCGGCCACCGACCACCGCGCCGGCGTACTGCGCGTGGACGCGATCCACGAGGACGCGCCGTTCACGAAGGCGGTGACCACCGCGGTCCACCGCGAGATCAAGGCCCTGGCGTCCTGGCTCGAGCTGGACGTGATGTCGTAGGCCCGCACTGCCGGTGTTCGCCGGTACGCTGCTGCCGATCGCGTGATGGAGGACGGCCTGAGCCCTCTCGGCACGGCATCGCGTGCACAACCGCCGATCGCCTAGCGACGCTAGGATGCCCCATGCTCGCGTGGACGAGCACCAAACCGCATCCCCGCTGCCGCATTGTTGATCGTCGGCGGCACCGGGACCATCGGCGCCGCGAGCCTGACGATACCGGCCGGGCGGGCTGCGCACGGTGGCCACCGCACGCGCACCCGCTCGATCCGCTCTGGCGCCACCGTCCCCGATGGACATCCATGCAGCACGCCGCCGACATGACAACGTGCTACCAGACCCGGCTCGACGCGATCGGCACGCGGCCGCCACCTCCGGTCCTGGACCTCGTCGGCGATCGGCGGCAGCTGGACCCCGCTCGCCGCGAGCGAGAACAGTTCGCCGACGCCGCGAACGTCACCTTCGGCGGCTCGTCCTGGACGACCGACATCGGCCGCGGCGAGACGGCCCGCGGCGGCGAGTACAACAGCCTGCCCTGGCGCCTCGGCCTGCTGACCGCTGGGCTCGCATCAAGCTCGGCCGGCTCGGTGGCCTCCTAGCGCACCGCGACCTTGTCGAACCGGGTCGCCACTGCGCGGTACCCGGATGCCGTCCAGCACCGGGACGACCGGCGGTCAGCAGGACCGACGGCACCTTCTGGCCCTGCTCGCGGCACAGACGGATCTTTGTGGTCGGCCCGCCACGGGACCCGCCCGGCGCGTGGCCGGCCGGTTCCTCGCGGATCCCGCCGGGTGGTTCGGCCTGCAGATCCCCTGTTTCCGCGGCCCGCGGCCCGCGATGCGCTCAGCACCCCCGCCAGGTCCCAGCCCGCTGCCATCGAAGCCGTCGGCCGGATCGCCGAGGCAGCGAACCCCCGCCGCGGTGCTGCGACTTGTCGGACTATTGACACGCTGTCGTACGCGATCACATACTCATGGCCAATGATTCACCGAGTCATCAGACAACAGGACAGCTCATCTGTATGACTGTCAACGACAGCCGCGCACGACGTGCGCCGCACAAGAAAGCGCACCCATGCTGAACTTCGATGAAAGTCGATTCGTCGGGATCCAGGCCGGCGCGGTCGCTCTGGCCGAACCGCTCGACGCCGCGATCGCCGACCTTCTCAAGAAGGGAGCCACGAATCTCTTCTTCCTGGGCGCAGGCGGAGCCGGGGTGCTCATGCAGCCCGCAGCTCAGCTGCTGCAGCGGAACTCGGCGTTCCCTGCATTCCTGGAGAACGCAGCCGAGTTGATGGCCGTGGACTCCAGCAACCTGGGCGCGGACTCGATCGTGGTGATCCCTTCGCTGTCGGGAACCACCAAGGAGGCCTTGGAGGTCAACGCGTTCGCTCAGGCGAAGGGAGCCACCGTCATCGGTCTCACCGGCAACGAGGAGTCCCCTCTTGCCCGGGCCGTCGACGTCAACTTCACCAACGCCGCTGCCGACGACACCTCATCCGAATCGTTCTACCTGCAGTCGCTTCTGTTGAGCCTGTCGATCCTCCGCCACCGCGGTGAGCTCGCCGACTACGACCGTGTCGTGTCCGAGCTCGAGCTCCTTCCCGCGCAGCTGCTGGAGGTCAAGCGAGCGTTTGAAGGCCGGGCCGCATCGCTCGCGCAGCAGTTCAAAGACGAGAGCTACCACATCTTCACCGGCGCCGGCGCGTCCTGGACCGAGGCGTGGTACTTCGCGACCTGCATTCTTGAGGAGATGCAGTGGATCCGTACCCGCCCGGTCCACGCGTCCGACTACTTTCACGGGACCCTCGAACTCGTCGAGGGGGGCGTCAGTGTCGTACTGCTCAAGGGGGAGGGCCCGACTCGCGCTCTCGCCGAGCGAGTCGAGCGGTTCACCCCCACGGTCACCGACACCTTCACCGTCATCGACACCGCAGACTTCGAACTCCGCGGTGTGAGCGAGGACGTACGCGCCCTCGTCAGCCATGTCCTTCACGCCACGTTGCTCGAGCGTTTCAGCGCGCACCTTGAGGTGGTTCGCGACCACCCGCTCACAACACGCCGCTACTACCGCCGACTCGACTACTGAGTCACCGAACACCAAGGGGCGGGTGCCGCGCAACCCGCCCCTTCTGGCCCGCCGAGCCGAACCGAAACAACGAGTACGACCGAAAGACTCACCAGAGATGTGTCCAACCAACGTGCGATTCATCAGACACAACCGTGCGGCTGTGGCCGCCAGGTAAGGAACCCGCATGCCCACTGTCACCAAGACGGCCACGGCCCGACGCTTACGCCTGACCGCGGCCGCGACTGCCGCCCTCGCAATGCTCGGCGTCGCCGGCTGCTCCTCCACCCCGAGCGACTCCGGGACCAACGGAAGTCATGTCGCCGTCTCGCTCATCATCAAAACGCAGGGCACCTCGTACTTCCAGAAGATGGCCGACGGCGCGAAGAAGGCCGCTGAAAAGCTCGGCGTCGACCTCACCGTCGCGGCCGGCAAGGTCGACGGCGACGAGGACACCCAGATCCAGGCGATCGAGAATGCGATCTCCCGGGGCGACCAGGGAATCCTGATCACCCCGAACGGTCCCAGCGTCTTCGACGCGATCAAGCGTGCCCGCAATGCGGGGCTATACGTGATCGCCCTGGACACCGTGCCCGACCCGGCCTCTCTCGTGGACACCACGTACGCCACCGACAACTTCCAGGCCGGCAAGCTTGTCGGCGAGTGGACCGCAAAGAAGCTGGACGGCAAAGATGCCACCATCGCTCTGCTTGATCTTTTCGGGGACAAGGTGTTGACGGTCGATTATGACCGCGACCAGGGGTTCCTCGCTGGTATGGGAATCGAGCTGAACAACCCGAAAGTCAACGGCGATGAAGCCAAGACGGGCACCTACAAAGGTGGAAAGGGCGGCAAGTACACCATCGTCGGCAATCTGCCCACCAAGGGAACCGAGGAGGGCGGCCGCACCGCGGCGGAGACGCTGCTCAGCAAGAACCCGAACATCAACGTCATCTACGGTATCAACGAGCCCGCCTCTTACGGCGGCTACGAGGCGCTGAAAGCGGCAGGCAAGACCAAGGACCTCATCACGGTCTCGATCGACGGCTCCTGCGACGGCGTCAAGTATGTCGACCAGGGAATCCTGCAGGCAACCGCTCAGCAGTACCCCCTGAAGATGGCCGAACTCGGCGTCCAGGCCATCTACGACCTGGCAAAGGAGCACAAGACCCCGAAGCCCGAAGCCGGCAAGGACTTCGTCAGTACCGGCGTCAACCTGATCACGAACGACCCCCAGGAGAGCGTACCGAGCATCGACACTGCCGAGGGCGCGAAGGGCTGCTTCTAACGACACCCGGGTGGGCCCTCCCCGACGGAGGGCCCACCGCTCGCCCGATCAGTTTCTGGAGACAACCGTGAACAACCCCGCCCCCACCTCGCCCGCGACGGGATCCGTCGACCTCGCCGAAGAGTTTCTCGACCGTTCCACCTTCGCCACCCGGCTCCGGGGACTCCTGCACAGGCATCCGGCCATCAGCCCCGCAGTGGTCCTTGTCTTGTCTGTCATCGCCTTCGGTCTCCTCAACGACCGCTTCCTCCGGCCGGAGAATCTCTCGCTGATTACCCAGCAGGTCGCTGTAGTAGGAACACTGGCGATCGCACAGACCCTCGTGGTCCTCACCGCTGGGATCGATCTCTCGGTCGGCGCGTCGATGATTCTTGCCGCGATGGTGATGGCGCAGACCGCCGCGTCGACCGGAATCCCCCCGATCCTCTGCCTCCTCCTGGGACTGGTCGCGGGGTTCGCTGCCGGGGGACTGAACGGCCTGCTCGTGACTCAACTGAAGCTCCCGCCGTTCATCGTGACGCTGGGAACATTGAGCATTTTCACCGCGCTCACCCTGCTGTACACCGGCGGTGCAACAGTCCGTGGGTCGGAACTTCCAGATCCGCTCACCCTCACCGGCGTCATCCTTGCGCTAGGGAAGATTCGCATCACGCTCGGCGTGATAATCATGCTGGTCCTGTACGTCCTCATCGCATTGGTTCTCAACAAGACAGCGTGGGGCCGCCACGTTTACGCGGTCGGTGACGACAAGGAGGCCGCGCGACTCGCCGGTATCCGAGTGGACCGCGTCTTGCTCTCGGTGTACCTCGTCGCCGGTGTGATCGTCGCGCTCACCGCGTGGATCCAGATCGGGCGCACCAACGCCGCCAGTCCGAACGCCGGGGTTGATCTCAACCTCGACTCCATCACCGCCGTCGTCATCGGCGGAACAAGCCTCTTCGGAGGACGCGGCGCCATCTGGGGCACGCTTCTCGGCGCTCTGATCGTCGGTGTCTTCCGCAACGGCCTGGCTCTGGCAAAACTTGACGTCCTCTACCAGACGCTCGCCGTCGGAATCCTCGTCATCGTTGCCGTCGCCGTCGACCAGTGGATCAGGAAGGCCCGGCCATGACAACCAAGCCCACCGCCACCGCGGTTCTCGAGGCACGGAAACTCGTCAAGACCTATGGTCGCGTAGTCGGCCTGGATGGCGTCGGACTGCAGCTGTTCAGCGGGGAGATCCTCGCCATCATCGGAGACAACGGCGCCGGCAAGTCGACGTTGATCAAGTGCCTCACGGGCGCGGAGGTCCCTGACGGCGGAGAGATCTTCCTTGACGGCAAGCTCGTCTCGTTCAAGCGGCCCCAGGACGCTCGGGCCGCCGGCATCGAGACCGTCTACCAGAACCTCGCTGTGTCTCCTGCGTTGGACGTCGCGTCCAACCTCTTCCTCGGCCGCGAGGAACGACGCAATGGAATCGCCGGCAAACTGTTCCGCGTCCTCGACACGAAAGGCATGCGCGAGAAGGCGAAGAAGGAGCTGACCGAGCTCGGCATCTCCACGCTCCAGGACGTGACCGTACCGGTGGAGAACCTGTCTGGCGGTCAGCGGCAGGCGGTCGCCGTCGCGCGTGCCGCCGCGTTCGGCTCCAAGGTCGTCGTCCTCGACGAGCCGACCGCCGCCCTTGGCGTGCGTGAGTCGAATCAGGTTCTTGAACTGGTCCGCACCCTTCGAGATCGAAATGTCGCGGTGATCTTGATCAGTCACAACATGCCGCAGGTGTTCGAGGTCGCGGACCGGATCCACATTCAACGTCTCGGCAAGTGTGCGGCGACCATCACACCGACCTCGCATTCGATGACGGACGCCGTCGCGATCATGACCGGGGCCCGGGCCGCATGAGCGAGAGGCGGTGGGTCGCCGTCGTCGGCGACAACACGGTAGACCGATACGTCGGTGAGGAGAACGTCAGCTTCTCCGGCGGGAACGCGTTCAATGTCGCCGTGCAGTTGTCCCGAGCCGGCGTGGCCGTGCGGTACTTCGGTGCCGTCGGTGACGACGCAGACGCGGACATCATTCGCGCGGGTCTGCACGCAAACGGGGTTCGGGCAACCGATCTCGTGGCACTCCCGGGCGTCACCGCGGTTACCGACATCCGTGTCACACCGGACGGCGACCGCGTCTTCGAACGAGAGGATTTCGGAGTCACCGCAGACTACTTTCCCTCCGGGGCCGATCTTGACGCGATAGCGAACGCCGACTGGGTGCACATCGGGATGCTTCCGCGGGCAGACGGACTGCGGTCGGCCCTCGGGGGCGTCGAGCACGGCGTCATCAGCCAGGACTGTGCCGTCGCCGACGGCTTCGATGGGCTCGACGTCGCCTTTCTCTCCGCCGGCGAGAACGCTGACGCGGAGGCGATCGCCATCGAGGTCCGAGAGGCCGGCGTTCCCCTTGTCGTTGTCACTCGTGGTGCTGACGGGGCGCTTGCACGCGATGACTCGCACACCTTTGTGCAGCAGGCTCTGCCCGCGAAGGTCGTCGACACCACCGGTGCGGGCGACAGTTTCATAGCCGGTTTCATCGCGGCGCGGCTCGACGGCGCAACCCTGCAGGAGGCGCTGGAATCCGGGGCGCGCCTCGCTTCGGCCACATGCGGGCATCGGGCCGGGTGGCCGCACACCACAACACACGAACAGGACCCACGATGACGCACGAATCCGCGCGCCACATCGCGAACGCAGTTCTCGAGTCGATCGACGCTGAGATCGCTGGTAACGCCGCACAGGCTGAACGGCTACTCGTCGACCTTGTGTCGTTCCGCAGCGTGAACCCGCTCCAGCCCGGGGTGAACGGTGCAGATTATGAAGGGGAGGAACGTCGAGCGAACGAAGCGCTTGCGGCGGCACTCACTCCACTCGGTTTCGAGATCAATTGGATCGAGGTCGCGCAAGGGCGTCCCAACCTGGTGGGGGTGCTGCCAGGAACGGGCGGAGGACGTTCGCTGGCGCTCAACGGGCACATCGACACGGTCGCGCCGCAAGCGGGCCGCTTCGCCGACCCGTGGACGGCGGTCATCGAGGACGGATACCTGTACGGTCTCGGGGCTGCGGACATGAAGGCCGGGCATGCCGCGATGTGGCTCGCCGCCGCTGGACTACGCAACGCCGGCGTGAGCTTGAAAGGCGATCTGCACGTGCACTCCGTCGTCGGCGAGGAGACGATGAGTCACGAGATCGGAACCACCGCGATCCTCGAGGCTGGGTACGCCGTCGACGGCGCTCTGATCGCAGAGCCCACATCCCCTGCCCCACAGCTGCTGAACGTGTCCAACGCGGCCGCCGGAAACTACTTGTTCTCGCTGACGATTCGTGGGAAATCGGCGCATTGGGCAGCCCGTAATCTTGCCATCCGTGCAGGTGGGGCCGGAGACGCAATCGGTGTGAACGCAATCGACAAGGCCGTTTACGTCTACAACGCGATGCGGCAGCTCGAGGAACAGTGGGCTTTCACCAAGAAGCACCCTAGTTTTGCGCCCGGCGCGTTCATCATCCATCCGGGCGTGCTCCGGGCCGACATCGGTGTAGAAGCCGCTCCTTTCTTCCCGGACCGGGCGCGGATCGACTACCTGCTGTCGTTCCCGCCGGGAAACACCGCGGAGCAGATCCGCGCGGAGGTCGAAGAGCACATCCGGCTCGCATCACAGATGGATCCCTGGCTTCGGGAGCATCCCGTCGAGTTCATCTGGACCGATACCTGGCCGCCGGCGTATACGGACCCGAGTGAAGACTTCGTTCAAACAGTGATGAGTGCACGCACAGAACTCGCCGGCATCGACGGTCGCGTGACTCCGTTGGACGCGCCAATCACAGCGGCGGCCCAATCCGACGCGAACTTCTACGAGGCATTTGGCATCCCGGCCCTCGTCTGCGGACCCGGGGACGTCCGAAACGCACATGCCGCAAACGAGCGCGTCGCGCTGGAGAACATCACCGCAGCGGCCAGGCTGATCGCACGCACCGCTTTGAGCTGGTGTGGAACCAACTAAACGTATGAACACATTCACATTCGCCTGATGAGCAGCGCGTAGAGTGTAGACAGCGTCGCCCTCGACCTCGGGGGTGAGGGGAGGAACAGCGGTGAGCGCACTGGACACGTCCCGGCAGCCGAAACGGTCGGCAATGGCCCCTCGGCTCAAGGAGGAGATCCTCCTGATGATCTCCCAAGAGGGATTGCGACCAGGTGACCAGCTCCCCACGGAGCCGGAGCTGTCCGAGCGCTTCGGCGTGTCCCGATCCACCATCCGAGAAGCGTTGAAGTTGCTCGAGCAGGACGGACTCGTAAACGCAATCCAGGGGCGCGGCCGGTTCCTCTCGGCTCTCGGCTCGCTGCGCATCGAGCGGCCCGTCACCATTTACGAAAGCATCACAGAGATGCTCCAGGGGCTCGGCTACACGGTCACGAACGTGGTTCTCAGCGTCGACGAGGACGTGGCCGACGCCCATGTTGCCAAGGAACTCGGGATCGAGGAAGGTGCCCCCGTCATCCGACTGGTCCGGCTCAGACTTGGCGGTGACGAGCCGATGGTGTTCAGTATCAACGTCCTGAGACGGGACAGCCTCCCGGGGCCCGTCGCCTTCCGCGACTGGGGAATGTCCGTCACCAAGGCGCTCGAAGGACACGGTCACTCGATCGTCTCGTCGGTTGCGCGCATCAGTGCGGCGGACCTGCCGGCCGAGTATGCCCAGAAGCACGAGCTCACTCAGTACAACCCCTGGCTCGTCGTGGAAGAGACCTGCATTACGCGGGAGGGGCTACGGGTGCTCTACGCCGTCGATTACCACAGAAGCAGCGAGATCGCGTTCAACGTAATTCGGCGCCGTTAGGAGATCAAGGCAGAATGAAACCGATTGTCGGCGCGGCGCGTGGGTACGACTGGGGCTCAACAGAACGAATTCAGCGCTTCATGGGCGTCGCTGTGGACGGCGAGCCGATTGCCGAGGTTTGGTACGGAGCGCATCCCGATCTGCCGAGTCGGGTTGCGAACGAGACTCGCACCCTGTTGGACCTGCTCGAAGAGGACTCCCAAGACGCTCTTGGCCAGTTCGGGTCGCTCCCGTTCTTGCTGAAAGTGCTGGCACCGAGCCGCTCGGTCTCACTGCAGGTTCATCCGGCGCCGGAGGTGGCGCAGGCCGGCTACGCCGAGGACGAATCTGCCGGCATCGCACGAACCGATCCCTCACGCCGGTTCAAAGACCCCTTCCACAAGCCGGAGATGGTGTTCGCATTAACGCGCTTCACGGGTCTGGTCGGCTTTAGAAACGTTGAAGACGTACTCGATGACCTCAGCTCCTTGAGATCGACGCTGGCAAGCAACATGAGCGAAACCCTCAAGCAATCGAACGTCACGGCGCCGGACCGACGCCGGCACGCTCTAGCAGCCGCACTCTATGCGTCGCCGGCCGAGGTCGACGAGTTCGCGGCAAGCGTCCGATCCGCGGCGCTCAAGGACGCCGGGGTCACTTGGCTCGCAGAACTCGCAGCGCAGTATCCGGGCGATCCGGGAGTAGCGGCAGCGATCTTGCTGAAGCGTGTTGTACTTGCGCCCGGTGAGGCGATCTTCGTTCCCGCTGGAATGATCCATGCATACTCGGACGGGCTCGCGGTCGAAGTCATGGCAAATTCGGACACCGTACTGCGCGCAGGCCTGACGAGAAAGCTCGTCGACATCGACGCGCTGTTGCGTTCGGTGGATTTTGACGCCGAGGCAACCTTGGAAGTGCCAATCGAATCCGAAGGCCGACTATTCGTACCCGAAGCCGAAGAGTTCGTGCTTTGGAACGCGGAGGCCACCAACACCCACGTCGATTGCCCGCTCAGTGAGGTGATCTCAGCGAGGAATGCTGGCTGATTTGGACGACACGGACATTACGTCCAATGTGGACGGTGCTGGAAGAGGGCTGGGGCCCTCGGTAGGCAGTTCTCACCACAAGAACACCCGCCCACGGTGAGGACCCCAGTGATCGCCTATCGTGCCATGCTCGACGTTCCCAGGGAACTGGTCCACCACGTCGCCGGGCTCCTACGCGCCGACCGCCGCAGACGCGGAACACGACGCGGAACACGAGCGTTGACCTGCTGGTATCACGCCCTGCTGGTCCTGGTCTGGTACCGCAAACGCGAGGACCTGACCCTCCTCGCAGCCGGGTTCGGCGTGTCACGCGCCACCGCCTACCGCTACCGCGACGAGGTCACCGCCCTGCTCGCCGCGACCGCCCCGGACCTCCACGACGCGCTGCGCCGCGTGGCCGAGGACGGCTGGTCCCATGTGATCCTGGACGGCAAAGTGTTCACCACCGACCGCTGCGCCCAAACCACCACCAGTGTCAAAGGCAAAACCATCGACGCCTGGTATTCCGGCAAGCACCGCGACTTCGGCGGGAACATCCAAGCGATCATGCGCCCGGACGGCCTGCCGATCTGGACCGCACCAGTGTCACCGGGGCATTTGCACGACCTGACCGTCGCCCACGATCACGACGTCCTCGCTGCCCTGTATTGGGCGGCATCGCAACTGGACTTGCCCACCCTGGCCGACTCGGGCTACGAAGGCGCAGGCCGCGGCGTCCACACTCCGGTCAAACAGCCCACCGACGGCAGCGCCCTGGCCATCGACAACCGCGCCTACAACCTCCTGCTGCGATCGATGCGCTGCCGCGGCGAACGCGGCTTCGCACTCCTCACCACCCGCTGGCACGCCCTGCAACACACCACCGCCAGCCCAACCAGAATCGGCGACTTCGTCAAAGCGGCACTCGCGCTCACCCATTTCGAGCACCGCTACCTGCCGATTCCTTGTTGAGATCACCTCAATGGTCCCCGAATCGCCCTGGGCCTCACGGGGCGAGTCGAGCTTCACACCAAGATGGATACCGTGTCCCTTGCGCCAGGCGATGCGGCGTTCATCGGGCACGGAGACGGGCATCTGAAGGTTGCAGGCGATGGCTCGGTTGTCGTTGTCGGCACTCCTCGCCACCGAGCACGTTGATACGTGCCCCCGGTGTCACGGGTGTCGGGGTCGACAGCCACGTCGGGCGACCGGCTGCTGCGCCCAGACCTCGCGTACGAGGCGATCCGGCTGGCCCGCACGCTCGCCGCGCTGCAGCCGGCCGAGCCCGAGGTGCACGGCCTAATCGCGCTGTGCGAGCTGACGGCCGCGCGCTTCCCGGCCCGGACGGTTCGCCGATCCTGCTCGAGGACCAGGACCGGCGGCGGTGGGACTTCTCGGCGATTCGCCGTGGGCTGGCCGCGCTCGGCATGGCATCGACTCGCGGCCTCGGCCCCTACGGCCTGCAGGCCGCGATCGCCGCCACCCACGCGTCCGTGCCCTGGTGTGGGACTCGACGTCGAACTGCCGCCCGTACTTCGGGTGGCTCGACTAGCGACCGACCAGACGCAGACTCTCGCCGGGCTGGGCGCCGAGCAGTGCCCCGACCGCGGTCAACAGCTCGTCCCCGCCGCGGCTGGTCGCGACCCGGGCCACGGTGTAGCCGGTTTCTCGTTGACGTATGTCAGCCGCTCCAGCACCGCCTCGAGCGCAGCCCCCGACGGACGGGTGGAGGCGCCGGTCGCGGTCACGGCGACCATCGTGCCCGCCCACCCGCCGAACCGCCAGACCGGTCACCGCATTTCGGCGGCGCCCTGACCCGACACCAGCCCGATGACCCGCCATGCCACTGTCGGCATTGTCGGGTCGTGTCACGAAATGGGCGTTTGCCGAGACGGGATGAGCTGACCATGACGGGGACCAGCAGTCGCAGCTCGGCACCGGTGCGATCGAGTGAGACGAGAGTTCAGGCGGGTCCGAGCTGGTTGGCGGAGACGGACGGGAATCGAACCCGCCTGGCCCGGGTTCCGGACCACACCAGTTTTGAAGACTGGGAGGGGCACCAGCCGCCTGTACGCCTCCATCGTTCAGCCTAGCCGAAGCCCCACCGGCCGCTATCGTCAGGGCCATGACGTATGCCGAGGTGAATGGGGTCTCGCTCTGGTATGAGGAGCACGGCGCCGGGGAACCGCTCGTGCTGTTGCACGGCGGGTTCTGGACCATCGAGATGTTCGGTGGGCTCCTCACCGCGCTGGCCGCCCGGCGGCGGGTCATCGCCGTTGAGCTGCAGGGGCACGGGCATACCGCCGATGTCGGGCGGCCGCTGCGGTACGAGACGATGGCGGACGACGTCAGTGCGCTGATCCGGCAGCTGGGGACGGGGCCGGTGGACGTGGTCGGGTACTCGCTCGGGGCCGGGACCTCACTGCGGGTCGCGATCCAGCACCCTGACGTGGTGCGGCGGCTCGTGGTGATCTCGATGGCGGTGCGGCGTTCGGGGTGGTTTCCCGAGGTGCTGGCGGGAATGGTGCAGCTCGGGCCCGAGGTGGCCGAGGGGATGAAGGCCTCGCCGCTGTACGCGAACTACGCCCGGGTCGCCCCGCGGGTCGAGGACTGGCCGGTGCTGGCCACCAAGATGGGGGAGATGCTGCGGCGCGACTACGACTGGTCGCCCGAGGCGGCCCGGATTCAGGCGAGGACCATGCTGGTGTACGCCGACGCCGACTCGATCCCGATCAGTCACATGGGGGAGTTCTACGCGCTGCTCGGCGGCGGGCTGCGTGACGCGGAGTGGGACGCGTCGAAGCGGGTGGCGAACCGGCTCGCGATCGTGCCCGGGCGCACCCACTACGACATCACCGCGGCGCCGTCGCTGCCCGGGCTGATCGAGGATTTTCTTGACGACGCCGGGGCGTGAGCAGCGGGCCCGCCGCCACGCCGCCCGGCCGACGGGTCCGGGCGGCGTGTCAGCCTAGCCGTCGATGCGGTGGGTGGTCCAGAAGGAGCTGAGGCTCGTCGAGCCGGCTGCCGACTGCGCCGCGGCCTTGAAGTCCGGCACGGTCGAGACGCCGTACCAGTGGGACTGTGCGTAGTTGTACAGCATGGTCTGCATCGTCGTCGTGCCCAGGGTGCGGCGCAGGTCGTGCAGGGCGCACTTGCCGTACCCGTAGACGACCGTGGAGTAGCGGCTGGAGTGGGCGTCCCAGTACGACATCGGGCTGGTCAGCCGTTCGCTCGAGGACTGCCACGTCACCGAGTTCCAGCAGTTCGTGCCAGTCTTGCCGAAGTAGAGGTCGGTCGCGTAGTCGGTGAACGCCTCGTCGAGCCACGGCGTCGTGTACTCGTCGTCGCCCACGATCCCGTAGAACCACTGGTGCGCAAGCTCGTGGGCCAGGGCGGTGCTGGAGACCACGTCCAGGACGAAGCCAGGGTACTCCATGCCGCCGAACCAGAAGTTGTTGTCCAGCACCACGTCCGCCTCGGCGTACGGGTAGGCGCCGAAGCGGGACGAGTGCGCGTCCAGCGCGTTCTGCGCCGTGGTGAGCATCGAGGCGGCGCTGCTGGAGCTGATGGCGCTCGTGCGGTACACGTTGACGCGGTAACCGCCGGCCGAGACGCCGGTGGTCTTCGTGAACGGGCCCGCCGCCCAGGCGAAGTCCCGCACGTTGGTGGCCACCGCGTGGGTCACCGTGCGGCCGCTCGCGCCCGGCGTGTCGCTCGACGTGCCGGTCGCGGGGACCAGCAGCGCCGCCGGGTGCTCCAGGGTGACGTCGAAGTCGCTGATGAGGCTGTAGAAGCTCTCGCCGTTGTTCGTGTACGGCGAGAGGTGCCAGCCGGCGCCGTCGCGCACCGCCAGGACCGGCAGGGCGTTGCCGATGAAGTTGTACGCCCCGTCGCGGCCGAACCGGTCGGCCCCGGCGGGCACGACGATCCCGAGATCGAACCCGATCGTGCCGGTGGCGTTCTGGGCCAGGGGCGCGGGGAGCGTGACCTTCAGGGCCGTGCAGTCGACGGTGAGCGCGCCCGCGGTGCCGCCGGTCACGTTGGTGACCGTGATCGGCGTGCTCGACGGGCAGGCGCCGTGGTAGTTGTCCCACAGCCGCAGGTACACCTCGGCGAGCGCCGTCGGCGAGGTGTTGGTGAACGTGACGGACTCGTGGCCGGTCCACGAGGCGCCGGTGCTGTCGCTGTTCAGTGTGACGGTGTACTTCGCCAGGCCCGGGGTCCGGGTGGTGTCGATCGCGGCGTTCGCGGCCGGGGCGAGGACCACGACGGCGACGGCGGTGGCGGTGGTGACCGCGGCGGTGAACGCGGTCAGGAGCCGGATGCTCATCGGTGGATTTCCCTTCGTGGGGGTGCGGCCAGCATCCGAGTATCAATGATGTCTGTCAATGCGAGCGGACCCGAGTCGCGACCCTCGACGGCGGGCGACGAGCGCCGGGCAGGATTTCGTACCGCTCAGAGCGCTGCCGCCCACTCGGTGCGCAGCAGGCCGAAGAACGCGCTGTCGTGGAAGCGGCCGTCGCGCTCCAGCGAACACTCGCGCATCGTTCCCTCGGGGGTGAACCCCAGCGAGCGCAGCAGCCGTACCGAACGATGGTTGTCGGCGATCGTGCGCGCCTCGACGCGGTGCAGCCGCATCGCCGTGAACCCGAAGCGCAGCACCGCCCGGGCCGCCTCACCGGCGTAGCCGCGGCCCCAGTGCGCCTGGGCCAGGTCGTAGCCCAGCTCCGCCCGCCGGTGCGCCGGGCGCCAGCTGTGCAGGCCCATCAGCCCCACCACCCGCCCGTCGAGCTGCAGGGCCCAGTGCCGGCGCAGGTCCGCGGCGGTCTCGGCCAGCAGGTGCTCGATGAACGCCTCCGCCTCCGCGCTCGTGCGCAGGGGCTCGTCGTTGTACCGCTGGACCTCGGGGTCGCCGCGGAACACGAGCACGTCGCCGGCGTCGGCAACGGTAGGCTCGCGGAGCACGAGCCGTTCCGTGTGGATCGGCTGGAGGGCCACGACCGGCACCCTAGACCACGGCCGGCGGGCGGGAACGGACGGGGAGAACACCATCGGCGGGGTGCGGATCGGGCTGCTCGGCCCCCTCGAGGTGCGTGCCGGTGACGGTTCGGTCGTCGAGGTCGGTGGCGCGCGCCTGCGAGTGCTCGTCACGCTCCTGGCGCTGGAGCCCGGCCGGGTCGTCCCCGCCGCGCGCCTGGTCGACGGGGTCTGGGGCGAACAACCGCCCGCCGGCGCCGGCAACGCCCTGCAGTCGCTGGTGTCGCGGCTGCGGCGGGCGCTGCCCGACGGGGTGTTGCAGGCCCGCCCGACCGGGTACACCCTCGACGTCGAGCCCGGCGACGTCGACCACGTCGAGTTCGAGCGGCTCGTCGCGCGGGCCCGGGCGCCCGGCGAGCCGGCCGCCGCGGTCACGCTGTTCCGGCAGGCCGAGGCGCTGTGGCGGGGGCCGGCGCTGGCCGACGCCGGGGACGCGCCGTTCGCCGGGCCGTGGCGGGCGCGCCTCGGCGAGCTGCGCATCGCCGCGACCGAGGACCGCCTCGAGGCCGAGCTCGGCCTGGGGGAGCGGGTCGTGGCCGAGCTGGAGGCGCTCGTGGCCGCCCACCCGCTGCGGGAGCGGCTCGTCGCGCTGCTGATGCGCGCGCTCGCCGGTGCCGGGCGCGGGGCCGAGGCCCTGGCGGCGTTCGAGCGGTGCCGGGCACGGCTCGCCGACGAGCTGGGGGCCGACCCGTCGGCGGCGCTGCTCGAAGTACACCGGCAGATCCTGCGGGGCGAGGCCGGGCCCGAGTCCCGCGACCCCGCCCCCGGCAACCTGCGCGCCGCCCTGACGAGCTTCGTCGGCCGCGACGCCGACATCGCCGCCGTGCACCGGCTGGTGGCCGCGGGCCGGCTGGTCACCCTCGTGGGGCCGGGCGGCGCCGGCAAGACCCGGCTGGCGGTCGAGGCCGGGCGCACACTGCGCGACGAGCCCGCGTTCGACGGTCCGGCCGACGGCGTCTGGCTGGTGGAGCTGGCGCCGGTCAGCGACCCCGCGGACGTCATCCAGGCCGTCTGGGGCGCGCTCGGCCTGCGCGACCTGGCCGGCACCCCGGGGTCGGGCCGCCGCCCCGACGCCCCCGACGCGACCCGGCGCCTGGCCGGCGCGCTCGCCCACCGCCGGCTGCTGATCATCCTCGACAACTGCGAGCACGTCGTCGCGCCTGCCGCGGCGCTGGCCGAGCGGCTGCTGGGGGAGTCGCCGCACCTGCGCATCGTGGCGACGAGCCGCGAACCGCTCGGCATCACCGGCGAGACGCTCTACAGCGTGGAGCCGCTGGCGCTGCCCCCGCCCGGGGCCGCCGACCCCGAGCGGTTCGCGTCGGTCCGGCTGTTCCAGGAGCGAGCCGCGGCCGTACGCCCCGGGCTCGCCCCGGACCCCGACGCCGCCGCGCGCATCTGCCGGTCCCTCGACGGGATGCCGCTGGCGATCGAGCTCGCCGCCGCCCGCTGCCGCTCGCTCACCCCCGCCCACATCGCCGACCGGCTCGACGACCGGTTCCGGCTGCTCACCCGGGGCAGCCGCACCGCGCTGCCGCGCCACCAGACCCTGCGCGCCGCGGTCGACTGGAGCTGGGACCTGCTCACCGAGCCCGAGCGCGCGATGCTGCGCCGCCTCGCGATCTTCCCCGGCGGCGCGACGCTGGAGGCCGCAGCCGCCGTGTGCGACCCGGACGCCCGCCTCGGCGACCCCGACGAGCTGCTCACGACCCTGGCCGAGAAGTCGCTGCTGATCGCCGGCGACGACCTGCGATACCGCATGCTGGAGACCATCCGCGCCTACGGCCTGCAGCGCCTCGACGAGCAGGGCGAGACCGAGGCGCTGCGGCGCCGGCACGGCGCCTGGTTCCTGGCGCTCGCCGAGCGCCTCGAGCCCGAGCTGCGCGGCCGGCGGCAGCTGGAGGCGCTGGCCGCGCTCGCCGCCGAGCACGACAACCTGCACGGCGCGCTGCGGCGGGCGGTCGCGGCCGGGGACAGCGATCTCGCCGTGCGGATCGTCGCCGTCGCCGGCTGGTACTGGTGGCTCGGCGGCCACCGGGTCGAGGGCGCGACGCTCGCCGCCGCGGCCCTGGCGATGCCCGGCCCGTCCGACCCCAACGCCCGGGCCCTGGCCTGCGGGGTCGCCGCGGTCAACGGCTTCGACGGCCTCGGCGACACCGAGATGCTCGACGAGTGGTTCGCCGAGGCGGCGAGCTTCCGGGGCGAGCACTCCGTGGTCCGGCTCTTCCAGGCCGTCGCCGGCCTCTACCGCGAGGGCCCGGTCGGGGTGGTGCTGGAGCGCATCTCCGCGCTCGCCGACGACCCCGACCTGTGGATCGCGGGCCTCGGCCGTCTCCTCGTGGGGCACGCCCTGCTCAACACCGGCGGCCGCCGCGGCGAGGCGCTGGCTGCGTTCGAGTCGTCGCTGACCGCGTTCCAGGGCATCGGCGAGCGCTGGGGGATGTCGTTCGCACTGGCCGCGCTGGCCGAGGGCAAGGCCCAGCAGGGCCGGCACCGCGAGGCGATCGCGCACTACGAGGAGGCGCTGACGTATCTGCGCTCGCTCGGCGCGACCGAGGACCGGCCGGTGACCGAGGTGCGGCTGGCGCTGGAGTACCACCTGATCGGCGACGAGGCGCGCGCCGACGCGGCCCTGGCCGAGGCGCGCCGCACCGCCCTGCGCTCGGGCGTGCCCGACAGCATCGCCTTCGTGGAGTACGCGTTCGCCGACCGGGCCCTGCGCGCCGGCCGCCTCGACGAGGCCCGCGACCGCTTCACCCGGGCGCTCGAGCTCGTCGGCGACAACCGGGTCTCTCCGCAGATGCTGGGCCTGCTGCACAGCGGCCGTGCCGTCGTCCTTGCCCACGACGGCGAGCACGCCGCGGCCCGCGAGGCGATCCGCGCCGCGATCGCCCACGGCCGCAGCGCCTATGACACGCCGATGCTCGCCAACGCGCTCGCCCACGGCGCCGAGGTCGCGTCGCTGGCCGGCGACCCGGCCGGCGCGATGGTGCTGATGAGCGCGGCCGAGACCATCCGCGGCGCCGGGGACGAGACCTGCCCGTGGATCGAGCTCGTGTGCGAGTCCGCGCGCGCCGCCCTGAGCCCGCAGCAGCGGGAGGCCGCGGTCGATGAGGGCCGCAAGGCCACCGTCGAGAACGTCATCGACCTCGTCGCCGAGAAATTGCGTTGAACGTCCCCGGCCTCCTGGCGCAGGCTGGATAGCCGCAGCAGCCAGCAGCATCAATCCCGGGGGACCGTTCACCATGCGCCTGATCCGTGACCTCTGGGCCACGTCACCGCGCCGGACCGCGGTCGTGGCCTTCCTGGTCGTGCTCGGCGCGGCCGGGCAGGCCGCGGCGTCCGCGGTCGGCGGCTCGGTGCTCATCCACCGGTCGTGGACCATGTTCGCGGTGCTCGCGGCGGCCCTCGCCGCGGCCGTGCTCACCGACCTCGCCGTCGGGCTCATCATGGCCCGTCTCACCGCCGACTGGGCCGCCGACGTGCGCCGTCGCCTGTGCCGGGTCGCGTTCGGCCAGGACCTGCCGACGCTGGAGACCACGCCGGTCGGCGAGCTGCTCGATCGCATCGACGGCGATGTCTACCAGGTCGCCGGTGAGCTGCGCAACGCGGGCGTTCGCATCGCCCAGTCGGCCTGCTACACCGTGCTGTCCGTGGCGACCGCCCTGTTCGTGTGGTGGCCCGCGGGCATCGCGATGATCGTCATCACCGTGGGTCTGACCCTGGCCCTGCGCAAGCCGACGGCGAAGATCGCCGTCAGCCGCATGGGCGAGGAGGAGGCCTGGAGCGATCTCGCCGCCGTGATGGAGGAGAGCATCCACGGCCAGGACGACGTGCGCACCACACTCGCCCGGCCGTACGTGCTGCGCCTCTTCGCCCGCCGCGCCGCCGTCGTGCTCGAACGCGGCCGCAAGGTCTGGAACCGCTCCGCCGCCGTCACCTCCGTCGCCTCCGGCTTCGTCCGGCTCACCATCGCCCTCATCGTCCTCGGCGGCGTGTGGGCGCTCGCGACCGGCCACATCGACGTGGCCCGGCTCTCCGCGGTCTGGCTGCTCGCGCTGGGCTTCGGCGCGACCGTCGAGCACACCAGCCGGATGGTGCCCGACCTGCAGTACGCGCTCGGCGCCTGGGCCCGGGTGCAGCTGCTGCGGGAGGCCATACAGGAGCCCACCGGCGGCCGAACGCCCGTCGCCGGTGATCTGCAGGTCCGGGACCTGACCTTCCGGTACTCCGACACGGCCCGCAAACCGGCCCTGCGCGACGTGAGCCTCACGTTCGCCCGGGGCCGTTCCTATGCGCTGATCGGCCGCACCGGCTCCGGCAAGTCCACCCTCGCCAAGGTCCTCACCCGTGCCGTGGACCTGCCCCGCGGCACGGTGTTCCTCGGCGGCACCGACCTGCTCGACCTCGACCTGGAGCTGCTGCGCCGCTGGATCGCCGTCGTGCCGCAGCGCACCGAGATCCTCGCCGGCACCCTCGCCGAGAACATCGCGCTCTTCGACCCCGGCCTGCTGCCGGCGGCCGCCCGCGCCATCGAGGAGCTCGGCCTGTCCGGCTGGGTCGCCGAGCTGCCCGACGGCCTCGACACCCGCCTCGGCGACGGCGGGCACGTCCTGTCCGCCGGCCAGGAGCAACTGGTCGCGTTCGCCCGCATCGTGGTCCGCGACCCGCAGGTCGTCATCCTCGACGAGGCGACCGCCCGGCTCGACCCGGTGACCGAGGCGCAGGTGCAGCGGGCCACGGAGCGCCTGCTGGCCGGCCGCATCGGCATCATCGTGGCCCACCGGCTCTCCTCGGTGCAGCAGTGCGACGAGGTCGTCCTGCTCGCCGACGGCGCCGTGGTGGAGGCCGGCCCCCTCGCCGCCTCGCGGCGCTTCGCCGAGCTGCTGGCCGCCTCCGCCGTCGAGGTCGCCTCCCCGCGCGCGATCCGCCCGGTGGTGACCAGCGCCGCGGCCAAGGCCGACCCGCCGCCGCTGCCCGCCACGCCGAAGCCCCGCACGCTGTGGAACATCTTCAAGCTCGCGACCAACGACTGGCGCTTCGGCATCGTCTCCGTGGTCATGTTCGCCGTCATGTCCCTCGTCAGCCTCGACGGCTCCATCCTGCCGTGGCTGTGGGCCGACCTCGTCGACGGCGCGGGCGCGGCGTGGTGGCCGGCGCTGGGCATCACCGCGGCGCTGCTGGTCCCGCTGGCGCTGCCGTACTACACGGGCCGCTGGTTCCCCGAGTGGTGGGTACGCCAGCTGCTGCGCATCAGCCTCCGCCTCGTGCACGGCCAGACCGGTGCCCGCCGGGTCAGCAAGCACACCCCCGCCGAGGTCGTCGCCCAGGGCGGCGACACCGAGCGCGTGGTCGTGCTGGCCGACAACCTCGTCGACCAATGGATCTGCCTGTGGGTCCTGGTCTCGATGACGGTCGTCGCCGGCTCGTTCGTGCCCGCCTCGTTCATGGCGGCCACGATCGTCCTCTCCGGCCTGGCCGCCACCCTGTTCGGCCCGGCCCTGAAGCGCTCGGCCCAGAAGACGGTCACCGCCCGCGCCGCCTTCGCCACCGCCCTGGTCTCGTCGCTGTCGGCGGCGCGCACAGTCAAGCTGGCCGGCGCCACCACGCCCGTCCTGGCCCACCTGGCCGGCCTCGACCGCGTCCGCAGCGACCGTGTCCGCCGGGAGATCGCCGTGCAGGTCTGGGCCCGCTCCACGCCCGCCCTCGCCAGCGGCCTGCTGCCGATCGGCGCCTGGGCCCTGCTGCTGGCCGGCCACCTCTCGCCCGGCGCCGCCCTGGTCGCGGTCTCCACCTTGGGCTCGGCCCGCTGGTTCGCCTGGACCACGGCGTCGCTGATCTCCCAGCTGCCGTCGGCCCGGGTCTGGACCCGGCGCACGGTGGAGATGGTCGGCACCGGCGAGTACGCCGCCGCCGTCCCCGGCGTCGACCTCTCCGCCGGCACCGCCCCCGCCCCGCCGACCGCGCCGCGGCACCCCCTGCGCCGCCTGGAGCTGAAGGGCTTCGCCGCGGTCCACGAGGACGGCACGGTCGCGGTCCGGGACCTGGACCTGTCGGTGGAGCGCGGCCAGCTGGTCCTGGTCGTGGGGCCGGTCGGCTCCGGCAAGTCGTCGCTGCTGCGGGCGCTGGCCGGGATCGTGCACCACACGGGCAAGCTGCGCTGGAACGGCGAGCCGGTCACCGAGCCGGAGATGTTCCTGCGCCCGAACCAGATCGGCTACGTGGCCCAGGTTCCGCGGGTCCTGTCCGGAACGGTCGCCGACAACATCGCCCTGGGCCACGAGGTGGACGCCGACACCGCCGTGTCGACGGCCCAGCTGGACCACGACCTCAACGCCGCGGGCGCCGGCCTGGGCCTGCTGATCGGCCACAAGGGCACCCGCCTGTCGGGCGGCCAGCTCCAACGCCTGGCCCTGGCCCGAGCCCTGGCCCCGAGAACAGAACTGCTGATCGCCGACGACGTCTCGTCGGCCCTGGACGTGACGACAGAACTGGCCCTGTGGCAGGCTCTGCGCGACCACGGCGTGACGGTCATCGGCTCCACGTCGAAACGAGCGGCGCTGACCCAGGCCGACCGCGTGGTGGTCCTCCAGGCGGGCAAGGCCGCAGCCCAGGGCACCTGGCGCGAGCTCGAGGCCCGCTGGGGCCACCTGGCCGGCTGAACCTCCGCGAGCCCCGGGCCGTGCCTCCGCGGGCTCGCGGCGGTGTATCCATGCGTTCGCGGCGGTGTCTTCGTCGTGCCGGGGACGCCGTGAGCGTCAGCCGCCGACGTAGACCCAGGCCGTGTCGCCGGTGGCCAGCCGCGCCTCGACCCGTCGGTAGTCGTTGACCTCGTACTCGTCCGCGCGCCGAAGCTCCTCGTCGGTCAGCTCGAGCACCGAGCCGTTGACGGAGTCGGCGAGGTCACCGGTCGCAACCAGCACCGGCTGGTGGGTCTGGCCGCTGACCGCGACGACGCGCGGGTCGGTGATCTCGAGGCGGTCCAGCCGGTAGCCGAGGATGCGGTCGGGCCGCCCGGTGAGGTGGCGGCCGAAGTTGGCCTGCTGCACGTCTGGGTCGCGGAGGGTCCCGTAGGAGAACAGCAACGGCATGGATCAAGACCTTACCTGCGTGGATGCGTGCGAAGCGAGGGCGAGTGACGGATTCGGGTATGCGAGAGGGGCGGCGAGCCGCTATCGTTCGTCCACGTCGCAAGCAAGGTGCCGCATTACCCGCGGCGCTCAGGAGGTGCGGACCACGGCCAGGGACAGGTCACGGTCGGGTCCACGCCGACCGCTTGCCGGGGTGCAGTTCCGCGCGGCACGGGAGCGCCATGGTGGCGATCGTATCGGTCACGCTAAGCCGCACCCGGGCGCTGCCGATGTCGGGCAGGTGCGGGACAGACGGTGGCTGTGGTGGCTCCTTGCCGGGACGGCGGCGATCGGGGCGTATTTCGCGCTGCCCGCCCACTCCCTCGCCCGAGACGTCGCCTACGACGCCATCGGCACGCTCTCCGCGTTCGTGATGCTGGCCGGGGCCCGGCGCACGGACCGGCCGCGGCGGCTCGCGTGGCGCCTGGCCGCGGCCGGCACCCTGCTGTGGTCCACGGGCGACTGGATCTACACGTACCTGGAGTTCGGCGTCCACGTCGAGCCCTTCCCCTCCTCGGCGGACGTGTTCTACCTCAGCTCGTACCCCTTCCTGCTCGGCTCGCTGCTCATCCTCGGCCGGCGCCGCGCCCGGGAGCTGGGCTGGACGGCGATCGTCGACGCGCTGATCTTCGCCACCGGCACCGGTCTCGTGCTCTGGTCCGTCGTCATGGACCCGATCGCGCGCGACGGCACCGTGAGCCTCGGCGCGCGGGTCATCGCGCTCGCGTACCCGGCCGCCGACGTGCTGCTGCTCGTGCTGGTCGCGCGCCTGGTCGTCTCGGGCGCCTCGCGCGATGCCAGCACCCGGCTGCTCGTCGCGGCGCTGAGCGTGCTGCTGACCTCCGACATCGCGTACTCCGTCGTCAGCTCCCGCACCAGCTACGAATCCGGGCTGTTCGACGCGGGCTGGCTGCTGTCGTACGTGCTGTGGGCGGCCGCGGCCCTGCACCCCTCGGTCCGCGCCGCCGCGGGCCCGGCCCGTGACGACCCCATGCCCGGCGGCGCCCGCCTGGCGGTGCTCGCCGCCTCGTCGCTGCTGGCGCCCGCGGTCCTGGTGCTGCAGGGGGTCATGGAACCGCGCCGCATCGCGTGGCTCGCGATCGGCGTCAGCGCGGCGGCGCTGTTCCTGCTCGTGCTGGTGCGCATGGCCGGCCTGGTCGAGCAGGTGCGCACCCTCGCCATGCGCGACGAGCTCACGGGCCTGGCCAACCGGCGGGCGCTCGAGGCCGCGATCCGCGCGGAGCTCGCCGCCGGGGGCCGTTCCCACGTCGTCCTCATCGACCTCGACGACTTCAAGGCGGTCAACGACCGGCTCGGCCACGGCGTCGGCGACCGGCTCCTGGCGGCGGTCGCCGGGCGCCTCGGCACGCTCGTGCGCCCCGGCGACACCGTGGCCCGCCTCGGCGGCGACGAGTTCGCGGTGCTGATGCCCCGCACCCCCGCCGACGTCGCCGACCGCATCGTCGCCGGCATCGCCGCCGCCCTGTCCGAGCCGCTGTCCGCCGGCCCGTACCGCCTGCTCATGCGCGCCAGCATCGGCGTCGCCGACGACCACGCCACGGACGACCCGTTCGAGCCCCTGCGCCGCGCCGACGTCGCCATGTACGCCGCCAAGGTCACCGGCGGCCGCCACGTGCGCTACGAGCCGGGGCTCGACGAGCGCGCCACCGAGCACGCCCAGCTCGGCGCCGAGCTGCGCACGGCCCTCGACGAGGAGCAGTTCTTCCTGGTGTACCAGCCGATCGTGGCGCTTCCCGAGGGGCGCGTGAGCGCGGTGGAGGCGCTGGTGCGCTGGCGCCACCCGCAGCGCGGCGTCGTCGGCCCCGCCGACTTCGTCCCCGTCGCCGAGCACAACGGCCTGATCGTCGAGCTGGGCCGCTGGATCCTGCGCGCCGCCTGCGCCCGGGCCGAGTCCTGGCGCCGCACCCAGGGCGAGGTGGCCCCCGACTACGTCTCGGTGAACGTCTCGGCCCGCCAGCTGTCCGAGCCCGGATTCCCGGATTTCGTCGCCGCGGTGCTGCACGAGACGGCCCTGCCGCCGGCCGCGCTGACCATCGAGGTCACCGAGACCGCGGTCTTCGACAGTTCGACGGCCCTGGACGCGCTGCGCGCCGTGAAGGCGCTGGGTGTGCGGATCGCCCTGGACGACTTCGGCACCGGGCACTCCTCGCTGGGCCTGCTGCGTACGGCCCCGGTCGACGTGCTGAAGGTCGACAAGTCCTTCGTGGACGACCTGGCCGGCGGGGGGCGCTCGGTGATCGCGACGGCCCTGATCGACGTGTCGAACCACCTCGGCCTGACGGCGGTCGCCGAGGGCGTGGAGACGGCGGAGCAGGCCGACGCGCTATACCGCATGGGCTACCGCTACGTCCAGGGCTACCGCTTCGGCCGCCCCGCCGAGGACCCGGACTTCGCGGTCTCGCTCGCCCTCTCGATCTGAACAAGCGCTCGATTGACCCGTGCCGGTCATAACCGATAAATCCGGCGCCGAGCACCGCACTAGTCCGCGCTAAAGCTGACATAGGCGGGCATCAGGGCGACAGGGGAAATGTCGGTTTTCATGACAATCGCCGGTCGGCTGGCACATATTCGTGCACGTCGGTGCCTTGCTGGACCCGATCGCGCAGGTGGGAGCGCTTCCGTGCATGTCAGCGGGTTGGGCTGAAAGCATTTCGACCGGTAAGGGGTCGAACGATGACCGTGCGATGACTGTCACAACCGTAACAACACTTCGAACGGCGGAAATAGGCCGTTGACACGGCCGTAACGTGTTGCCACCATTCCGAAAAGGTTTTCGAGAGTGACCTTGAAGGGTGGTGGCCCCCATGATCCGTCGGATGCTGGCTCTGCTCGCCGCCGTGGCGGTGCTCACCGCGTGCAGCGCCTCGCCGCACCCCAGGCCCGGGCCGCCGCCGGTCGACGGCGCCGACAGCGGCGGACGGATCGTGCTGTGGTCGCGCTCCCAGCTTGAGGTGCAGGCGACCCTGCTCGTCGACGCGTACAACGCCACGCACACCAACCAGGTCGAACTGACCCTCGTGGCCGGCGACGACCTCGGCGCCCGCATCGACACCGCCGCCCAGGCCGGATCGCTGCCCGACCTGCTCGCCGGCGGGCTCGCCGAGGTGCCCGGCTGGACCGGGCGCGGGCTCTACCAGGACGTCACCGCGCGGGTCGAGCGCCTGCCCTTCGCCGCGCAGCTCGACCCGGCCTCCGTGGGGGCCGGGACGAAGGACGGTGCCCGGCACGCGCTGCCGTTCGTCGTGAACCCCGAGGGCGGCGACGGCATCGGCATCACCCGCGATTCCAAGAAGGCCGACCAGGCCTGGAACTTCATCGCCTGGCTGCTCTCCGAGGAGGCGCAGGTCCAGGTGCTGGCCCGTAACGGGGACGAGGTCGCGCGGGCCGACCTGAAGACGAACGAATTCACAACCGCCCAGAAAGGTGCCCGTTCGTGAGAACAGTCCGGCCACGCGTCGCGGCCGCCGCCGCGGTCGCCGGCCTGCTGCTGACCACCCTCGTATCCCAACCCGCGCACGCCGCCCCCAACTCCGCCACGCCCTACCCGACGTTCACCGGCAGCGCCAACCCGGTGCCGGACGAGCGCACCGGGTACCACGTCCGCAACCAGCTCCAGGCGATCTTCGACACCGACGTCGCCGCCGGGGCCGGATCGAGCCCGGACAACGACTTCTGGATCGACCGCATGCTCGCGCGGACCGGCAACCAGCCGGGCGGCTCCAACGGCGACGCGAACGGCTACCTGTTCAGCCGCGGCCGCGCCGTGTTCATGAAGACGCACTCGCCCGGCGTGCTCGGCTTCGGCGGCGAGGTCGCCTACATCGAGTCGATCGCGGGCGGGCAGGGCGCGTACACCATCACCGCCTCGGTGGGCGGCGCCGACGTGGCGCTGACCGAGGACGTCGCCCAGCGCAAGCAGGCCCCGAGCTACTTCCGCACGGTCTTCAACAACACCGCGAACGGGCTGCGCATCACCGAGACGAAGTTCATCACCGACGCCAACGTCGCCGTGACGAACCTCGACGTCGCGAGCACCAACGGCGCGGCCAAGAGCGTCGTGCTCACCGCCAGCTCCGCGTTCGCCAAGACCACCGCGAGCGACAACGGCGAGCTGACCGGCGCGGTGCGCGCCTTCAACCAGCTCACCACGATCTTCCCGCGCTTCTCCGGCGACGGGTTCGCGCCGGTGGACGGCACGCTCAAGCAGACCGTGTCCGTGCCGGCGTCGGGCTCGGTGAAGACCAAGGTGCAGCTGGGCTTCACCACCAAGGAGCAGCCGGCCTCTGCCACCGAGTACGCGCGCTACCGCGGCCTGTCCCCGGCGGCGGCCTACACCGAGCAGGTGCGCGCGTACAACCAGTGGTGGGCCGACAACGTGCCCTACCTGGACACGCCCGAGAACAACATCGACAAGACGCTGTTCTACCGCTGGTGGCTCATGCGGTACAACTTCCTCGACGCCGACCTGCCGGGCAACGACTACCAGTTCCCGACGTCGATGGAGGGCGTGCTCGGCTACAACAACGCCATCGTGCTGACCGTCGGCATGTTCGTCGACGACCTCAAGTACTTCCGCGACCCGGTCTACTCCTACGGCCCGTGGGTCTCGGCCGGCGAGGTGTCCAAGAGCTCGAAGTACGTCGACAACCCCGGCGACCCGGCCAACTGGTCGAACTCGTACACGGAGTACATCTCCGAGGCCGCCTGGCGCTCCTACCAGCTGCACGGCGGGCCCGCGCCCATCGCGCAGAACCTCGCCGAGTACGCCGAGTACGACGTCAAGGGCCTGCAGCAGGCGTACGACTTCGACGGCAACGGCCTCATCGAGTACAACTGGGGCGCCATGACGGGCAACGACGCCGACGCGGTGTCGTTCCACTGGAAGTCCGGCTACATGGACCGGGCCGAGAACGCCTACCTGTACTCCAACGCCAAGGCCGCCGCGGCCGCCTACCGCGTCGCCGGCGACACCGCCAAGGCCGAGGAGATGGACGCGTTCGCCGAGCGCATCAAGGCGGCGGTGCTGCAGTACCTGTGGGAGCCCGCCCGCACGACGCCGGACCAGATGGGCCTCTACGGCAACCTGCTCAAGCACCGCCTGGTCTCCGGCAACCAGCTCGTGCCGTGGAAGGAGATCAACAACTACTACCCGTACTCGGTCGGGCTGATGCCCAAGCCCGGTGACCCCGACTACACGCAGCCCTACGTCGAGGCACTGCGGCTCTTCGCCGACAACGCGCAGTACCCCATCTTCCCGTTCACCACCGCCAACCAGGCCGACAAGGCCGCGGCCGCGGCGGCCGGGGAGCCGGGCAGCAACAACTTCTCGATCATCAACTCGACGGTGACGTTCCGCATGCTCTCCTCGGCGCTGCGCAACTACCCGACGAACTACATCGACGCCGAGTGGTACAAGAAGCTGCTGTACTGGAACGCCTGGGCG
This sequence comes from Dactylosporangium sp. CA-233914, assembly GCF_050942935.1. Lineage (NCBI taxonomy): Bacteria > Bacillati > Actinomycetota > Actinomycetes > Micromonosporales > Micromonosporaceae > Dactylosporangium > Dactylosporangium sp. CA-233914. The sequence continues at coordinate 5,569,740 of NZ_CP192030.1, forward strand.
CAGTACCAGAACAACGGCGACAACCGCTACCCGGACCAGAACGAGTTCTGGGCCGACGGCTCCGCGACCGCCGGGACGATCGGCTACCGCTCCTGGATCCACCACACGATCCTGGGCGCCACGAACTTCACCGTCATCGAGGACGCGATGGGCCTGCGCCCGCGCTCGGACGCCAAGGTGGAGCTCGACCCGATCAACATCGGCTGGGACCACTTCACCGCCAACAACATCCGCTACCGCGACCGCGACCTCACCATCGTGTGGGACGCGCCCGGCGGCACGCGGTACTACGGCAACGACGTCCCGGAGGGCTACTCCGTCTACCTCGACGGGCAGCTCGCCTTCACCGCGGACAAGCTCGGCAAACTCGTCTACGACCCGGCCACCGGCACCGTCGAGGCGGCCGCCGGCGTGCAGGTGCTCACCCACAACGCGATCGCCGTCAAGGCGCCGCAGGACGTCACCTACGCCGCCGACGCGCGCATCGTCGACGTCATGGCCAAGGCGGGCGCCGACATCCAGCCGGCCAGCACGGGCTCTGCGAACTTCGCCCAGGGCCGCCCGGCCACCGCGACCTTCTCCGCCTCGGGCCGCGGCCCGGCCGGGGCCGTGAACGGCACGACGATCAACGAGCCCTTCTGGGGTACGGCGGGATCGCCGAACGCCTCCGACTCGATCGACATCGACCTGCAGGGCGAGCGCTCGATCGACGACGTGCGCGTGTACTTCTACAACACCACCACGACCGCGACGGTCCAGGGCTACGCACCCCCGGCCCAGTTCACGGTCTCCTACGACGACGGCTCCGGTTCCAATTGGAGGCTGGTGCCGAACGAGTTCCGCTCGCCCGCCTACCCGCGCGGCAACCTGAACCAGGTCCGGTTCCCCTCCGTCAAGGCCAAGAAGCTGCGCATCACCGTGCAGCACAGCCCGGGCGCGAAGACCGGCATCAAGGAGGTCCAGGCCTTCGGCACCGGCGTCGCGGCCCCCGCGGCCGTGAACAACCCGCCGCTGGCCGACGCGTGGCTCGACTCGTCCTACAGCCAGGCCGGCTCGGCCCGCATCATCGGGCTCGCCCAGGACGACGGCGACCCGGGCACGGCGCTCACCTCGGCCTGGACGGTCGTTGACGCGCCCGACGGCGGCTCGGCGGCCTTCGACCCGGCCAACGCGCCGAGCACGGTGGCCCGGTTCACCAAGTCCGGCCGGTACACCCTGCGCCTGAGCGTCGCGAACGGCCAGGCGACCTCCACCAAGGACCTCGTGGTCAACGCGACCGCGCTGGCCGAGGGCGAGATCAACGTGGCGAGCACGGCGACGCCGTCGGCGAGCTTCACCGCCGGCTGGAACAACGTCAACGCGGTCAACGACGGCAAGCCCTCGCTGTTCAGCGGCGGCGCGCAGACCGACCTGTGGGGCACCTGGACCGGCAGCGAGCCGGCGACCCGGTGGCTGCAGTACGACTTCCCGTCGGCCGTGCGCGTGGACCGCGCCTCGATCGACTTCTGGTCGGACAGCACCACGGGAGGCAGCGGCGTCGCGGTTCCCAAGTCGTGGAAGCTGCAGTATTGGGACGGTGCGGCCTGGCAGGACGTGACCAACCCCGTCGGCTTCGACCCGGCCGTGCGCGGGCGCACCAACCAGGTGTCGTTCTCCCCGGTCACCACCACCCGCCTGCGGGCCACGTTCAACGCCCTGCCCAACGCGGCCGGCACCGCCTACTCGGCGGTCGGCGTCTCCGAGTGGCGGGTCCTGGCCGCCGCGGCCGGCTCCGTCAAGGGCGTGGACGCGCGCACCCAGCTCGGCGTCGTGCCGACGCTGCCGTCCACCGTGGACGTCACCTACGCCGACGGCACCACGCTGCCGGTCGCGGTGGCGTGGGGCGCGATCGACCCGGCCAAGGTGGCGGCGATCGGCGACTTCACGGTCACCGGCTTCGTCACCGGCACCACGCTGACGGCCACGGCCCACGTCTGGGTCCGCGGCAGCGACCCGGTGCAGATCAACACCATCGATCCGGTGGCGGTCACCACCAAGGTGGGCGTCGCGCCGAAGCTGCCCACCGGCGTCACCGTCGGGTACAACGACGGCTCGCGGCAGAGCGGCATCGCGGTCACCTGGGCGGCGATCGACCCGGCCAAGTACGCGGCGGCGGCCACCTTCGAGGTGAGCGGTCAGGTGGCCGGCACCGACAAGACGGCCACCGCGACGGTCACCGTCGGCGACGGCGGCCCGAGCGACACCGCCCCGCCGGTCGCGGTGCTGGCGGCCGACCCGGACCCGGCCGGCGGCTGGACGACGTCGAACGTCACCGTCACCGCGACGGCGACCGACAACGCCGACCCGGCGCCGAAGATCGAGATCGCGGTCGGGTCGGGGGCCTTCCAGGCGTACACCGGGCCGGTCACGGTCTCCGCGGAGGGCTCGACAACCGTGAAGGCCCGGGCCACCGACAAGGCGGGCAACGTCTCGCCGGTGACCGAGCGGAGCATCGGCATCGACCGCACCGCGCCGACGGCCACCGCGGCCCTCGACGCGGCCAGCCGCTCGGTGACCATCACCGGCACCGACGCGCTGTCCGGTATCGGGGCCGTGCAGTACCGGCTCACCGTCGGTGGCGTCGTGACACAGGACTGGACGAACGCGTCCGGGGCAGTGCTGATCGGCTCGCAGGCGACCACGGTCGACTACCGGGCCGTGGACAGGGCCGGCAACACCTCCGCCACCGGCTCGCTGCAGGTCGCGGCGGGTCAGGCGCCGGTGAACGTGGCCCGCACGGCCACCGCCTCCGCGTCCTACACCCCGGGCTGGGTCACCGCCGACAACATCAACGACGGCGTCCAGCCGACCGGGCCGGTCGGGCCGAACACCGACGTGTGGAACACCTGGCCGCAGGTGGGCGAGCAGTGGATCCAGCTCGACTGGGCCTCGCCGGTCACCGTCGAGCGCAGCCGGATCTGGTTCACCCAGGACCTCGACGACTCCGGGGCCGGGGTCGCGCCGCCGAAGACCTGGAAGCTGCAGTACTGGACCAGCGCCGGCACCTGGGCCGACGTCGAGCAGCCGGCGGCCTACGGCACCTCCGCCACCGAGTGGAACACCGTGACCTTCAAGGCGGTCACGACCACGAAGCTGCGGGCCCTGCTCACCGCGAGCGGGACCGAGGAGGGCAAGGGCGCGCCCGGCGTGCAGGAGTGGGAGGTCTACGACGTGCCCGGCAACCCGGCGCCGCAGTTCGACGTCGAGGTTCAGGCCAAGACGCAGTGCATCGGCGGCAGCGCCTACGTGTCCGTCAACGCCCGCAACGCCGACGACCAGACGCTCACCATCGAGCTGGTCACGCCGTACGGGTCGCGGACGGTCACCGGTGTCGCCCCCGGCAAGACCGCCTACCAGTCGTTCAACGCCCGCACCGCCTCGGTGCCGGCGGGCACGGCCACGGTCAAGGTCACCGGTCCGAACGGATCCATGCAGATCAAGGCCCCCTACACCGCGTCCAGCTGCTAGGAAGGCAAAACTTGAGACCGCTCCGCATGATCGCGGTTGCCGGTCTGGTGCTGGCCGGGCTGCTCGTCAGCCCGGCCGGCCCGGCCCACGCCGCGGATTCGTACACCTTCACGCACCAGGGCAACCCGATCCTCGCCGACGGCAGCTACTACTCGGCCGACCCGGCCCCGCTCGTCGCCGGCGACCAGCTCTACATCTACACCGGCCACGACCAGGCCGGCCCCACCACCAACGACTTCCAGATGAACGAGTGGGGCGCGTTTCGCACCGGTGACGTCCAGAGCGGGCAGTGGACCCACTTCCCGTCGCTGGCCCGCCCCGAAACCCTGTTCAGCTGGGCCACGGCCGGGCGCGCCTACGCCGGCCAGGTGGTCCAGGGCCCCGACGGGCGCTACTACTGGTATCTGCCGGTCAGCGAGCGCAGCAGCACCGCCGCCGACAAGTTCGCCATCGGCCTGGCCGTGTCCGACAGCCCGACCGGGCCGTGGACCGACTACATCGGGGGTCCGCTGATCTCCCAGCGGGTGCCGACGGCGAACGACATCCAGAACATCGACCCGACCATCCTCGTTGAGAGCGGTCACATTTACGTCTACTGGGGCACCTTCGGGCAGCTGCGGGTGCTGGAGTACGCCTCCGACATGAAGACGCCGGTCGGCACCCAGAAGTCCGTCACGGGCCTCACCGGCTTCTTCGAGGCGCCCTGGATCTTCTCCCGCAACGGCACGTACTACCTCGCCTACGCCGGCAACAACGCCGGCCCGACCTCGTCGTGCACCCCGGCGAACTACCACGCCTGCATCGCCTACGCGACCGCGTCCTCGCCGACCGGCCCGTGGACCTACCGCGGCACGGTGCTCGCACCGGTGTCGTCGACCACGAGCCACCCGGGCATCATCCAGTTCAACGGGCAGTGGTACATCACCTACCACACCGCCGACGCGGTCGGCGGCGGGCACTTCCGCCGGTCGGTCGCGATCGACAAGGTGGAGTGGGACGACACCCAGTCGCCGCCGCGGATGAAGATGGTCGTCCAGACGCCGGTGAAGCAGCGCGACCGCACCCCGCGGGCGAACATCGCCCAGGAGGCCAAGGTCACCGTCTCCAACGACCCGGTGCCGACGCAGTACTGGGTGAAGGCCCTCAACGACGAGATCGTGCGCGCCAACCCGCTCCCGCCGGACATGTGGGGCACGTGGACCGGCAGCAACCCACCGCAGCAGTGGGTCCAGTACACCTGGGACTCCCCGATGCGGATCGCGGGCTCGCAGATCGACTTCTGGAACGACCAGGCGCAGGGCACCGGCATCGGCGTCGCCGCGCCGGCGAAGTGGCGGATCCAGTACTGGAACCTCGCCACCGGGCAGTGGGCCGACGTGCCCAACCCCAGCGGCTACCCGACCTCGACCTCGGGCTTGCAGAACACCACGTTCGACCCGGTCACCACCACGCAGGTCCGCGCGGTCTTCGACGCCTCGACCAACGGCAGCACGTACTCCGCCGTCGCCGTCGAGGAGTGGAAGGTCCTCGCCGCCCAGCCGGCGGCCGTCACCGCCCCGGCGATCACCGTCGAGGTCGGCGAGACCGAGCTGCCCGGCACCCTGCCGGTGACGTTCGGCGCCGAGACGCTGCAGGTGCCGGTCTACTGGGACCCGGTCACCGCCGCCGACGTCGCCGAGCCGCGCCAGTTCACCGTCAAGGGCTCCGTGCTCGGCTACGCGGCCGGCCAGGTCTCGGCCCCGGTGAGCGTGGTCTCGCCCGGTGACACCGCCGGCGACGTGACCGCCCCGACCCTGACGCTCACCCCGAGCGGCAGCGCCGGCACCGGGGGCTGGTTCCGCTCCGCGGTCAAGGTGCGGATCGGGGCCGTGGACGACCGCGGCGGGCGGATGACGATCGAGTCCAAGGTGGACGGTGGCAGCGCGGCCAGCGCGTCGCCGGTGCGCTACACCGACGTCACCGTGACCGGCGACGGCCAGCACACCGTGACCGCGACGGCCACGGACCGGGCCGGCAACGTCTCGGCGGCCGCGAGCCTGCCGGTGCGCATCGACGCCACCCCGCCCGTCAGCACCGCTACGCTGAACGGCGCCCGGGCCGTTACGCTCGCCGCGACCGATGCCACCTCCGGCGTCGCCCGCATCGAGTACGCGGTGGACACGGGCGCGTGGACCGCCTACACCGGGCCGATCGCGGCGCCGGACTCGAACAAGCACACGGTGTCGTTCCGCGCGACCGACAACGCCGGCAACGCCGAGACGGCGAAGACGGCGACGATCCCGGCCGACCTGTCCGGGCCGCTGTCGGGCAACGTCGCGCCGATCGGGGTGCCGACGGCGTCGTACACGGCCGGCTGGAACAGCATCACCGCGCTCAACGACAATGCCGACCCCGCCAACCCGGCCCAGGCCCAGATCTGGGGCACCTGGTCCGGCAGCCGGCCGGCGACGCAGTGGGTGCAGTACGACTGGGCGCGGCCGATCCGGCTCACCGGCGCCGAGCTCAAGTTCTGGAAGGACTCCAACCGGGGCACCGGCGACGGCGTGGCCGAGCCCGACGGCTGGAAGCTGCAGTACTGGGACGGAACCGCGTGGCAGGACGTGTCCGGCGCGACCGCCTACGGCACCTCCACGACGGCGTTCAACACCGTGAGCTTCACCCCGGTGACGACCTCGCGGCTGCGCGCCACGATCAGCGCCAACGGCAACGGCACCACCTACTCGGCGGTCGCGATCACCGAGTGGCGCGTCTTCGCCGACGACCCCGGCACGGCCCCGGTCACGGTCCCCGTCACCGTGACGGTCCAGCCGCGCTGCATCGCCGGCAAGGCGTACCTCGCCGTGCAGGCCCGCAACGACCACGACTCGGCGATCGACGTGGCCGTCGAGACCGCCTACGGCGAGCGGTCCTTCGCGGCCGTCGCCCCGGGCGCCAACGCCTACCAGGCCTTCGCGGTCCGCGCCGCGTCGGTCCCGGCCGGCACCGTCACCGTCCGCGCGACCGGGACTGTCGGCGGCAAGAAGGTCACCACCCCCATCACCGCCGACTACGGCACCCTCACCTGTTAGGAGTACGCATGAACGCACGCGCTCGACTCCACCTGGCCACCGCCACGGCCGTGCTGGCCGGCAGCACCGCCTTCGCGGGCGTCGCGGCCGCCGACCCCGGGGACTCAAGCGACGTCCAGGTGACCGTCGACATCCCCGTGATCCACCAGCCCGGCGTCCTGGCCCTCAGCGTCGCCGCCAACGCGGTCAACCTGGCGGAGAACGGCTCCACCGCCCTGGTGCGCCAGTTCACCGGCACCCTGCCGACGGTCACCGTCACCGACACCCGCACCACGCAGGAGATCCCGGCCGGGGCGAGCTGGGCGGTGCTGGGCACGTCCAGCGACTTCACCGGCACCGCCGGGCAGCCCGCGATCACCGCCGGTCACCTCGGCTGGAAGCCGCGCCTGATCGACGGCGGCGAGACCGGCCAGGTGACCGAGGGTGAGGAGGTCGTGACCGTCCTGGACGACCCGACGCAGCCGGGGAACAACGTCGGCCTCAAGGACCAGGAGCTGCTGGTCTCCACGTACGACTCGGCGGCGGTGACCGGCGGCTCGTACGACGTGAACGCCGACCTCTACCTGCGCACCCCCGGGGACGTCGCGGCCGGCTCCTACCACGCCACCCTGACGATCTCGCTCTTCGAGTAATGATCCTGTCCCGCTCGGCCGGGACCGCGGTGGTGGTGCTCACCGCGGTCCTGGCCGTCCCCCTCGCCCCCACGGCGGCCGGTGCGGACCCCAGCCCCAGCCCGGCCGGCAAGCTCACCTGGACCGTCCAGCCCGCCACCGAGAGCGGGCCGGACGGCCGGCGCTGGGTCGAGCGCACCCTCGACCCGGGCCAGGTCGTCACCGAGCACATCGCGGTGCGCAACCTCGGCAAGACCCCCGCGGTCTTCGCCCTGTCGGCCGCCGACGGATACCTCACCGACAAGGGCCGCTTCAACATGCTCCCCGCCGACCAGCCCTCCAAGGACGGCGGCACCTGGATCGCGGTCGAGAAGCAGGTCACCGTCGGCGCGAACGAGACGAAGGTCGTGCCGTTCACCATCACCGTCCCGCGCGACGCCGCCCCGGGCGACCACCCGGCCGGCATCGCCGCCTCGGTGCTCAGCACCAACGGCACCGTCCAGGTCGACAGCCGGGTCGGCTTCCGGGTGATGCTGCGCGCCAGTGGCAACGTGCAGGCCACGCTGGCCGCGCACGGGCTCACCGCGCGCTACGAGCGCTCGTGGAACCCGCTGCGCCCCGGCTCGGTCCACGTCACGTACACGCTCGTCAACACCGGCAACGTGCGGGTCGACGCCCGCGCCGGCGCCTCCGTCGCCGAGCTGTTCGGCGCCCGCCGCCGCGACGGCGGGGTGGACGCGGGGGAGTTGCTGCCCGGCGGCAGCCGCGCGGCCGACACCCGCATCCGCGGCGTGTGGGGCCTGGGCCACGTGAAGACCACGGTGGCGCTCACCCCGTCCGTGCTCGGCGAGGCCGGGGCGGGCACGCGGGCGAGCCCGGCGACGGCCGAGGTGACGGCCTGGATCGTGCCCTGGCCGCAGCTCGTGTTGCTGGTACTGCTGGTGGCCCTCTTCTTCGTCCTGCGCACGGTGCGCCGCGCGCGCCGCCGCCGCCTCACCCGGCTGCTGGACGAGGCCCGGCGCGAAGGACGGGCCTCGGCGGTCGCGGCACAGTAATTGTTGTTAGCGCTAACAAATCGGATTCCAACACCTCAAATCCATTGTTGACCCGATGGAAAGTGAGCGCTAACAATTGGAGTCAGTACACCCCTCGGGAAGGGATGACCTTCAGTGGCCAATCGACGTCAGTTTCTGCAGGCCTCCGCGCTCGGCGCCGCGACCGTCGCCGGCGCGGGCCTGCTCGACCCAGCCTCCGCCGCCGCGGCCGTCACCGCGGCAGCCCCCGCCGCCGCCCCGCCCCAGCCCGGCCCGGGCGGCGCCGCGCCCGTCCGCCCGTTCCAGCTGCGCGACGTGCGGCTCGGCAGCGGCCTGCTGCAGGAGAAGCGGGACCGGACCAAGGCGTTCCTGCGCGCCTACGACGAGCGCCGTTTCCTCGTGCTGTTCAACAACCAGGCCGGCCGGCCGAACCCGTCGGGCGTCTCGGTGCCCGGTGGCTGGGAGGACGGCGGGCTGCTCAGCGGCCACTGGGCCGGCCACTACATGACCGGCCTCGCCCAGGCCTACGCCGACCAGGGCGAGGCCGTCTACAAGACCAAGCTTGACTGGATGGTCAACGAGCTCGCCGCGTGCCAGGCCGCCATCACGGCCCGGATCGGCACCACCCCGGGCGGCGGCGGGACCGGCCCGCAGATCGGCCGGGTGCAGGGCCGGTTCGGCAACGCGCTGAAGCTCAACGGCACCAGCAAGGCGCAGTACTGCACCCTGCCCCAGGAGGCGATCAACCAGCTCACCGACTTCACGATCGCCACCTGGATCAACCTCGCCTCCACGGGCACCTGGAGCCGGCTGTTCGACTTCGGCCAGTCCACCTCCATCAACATGTTCCTGACCCCGCGGTCGGGCGCGACCGGCAACGTGCCGCGCTTCGCCATCACCGTCGGCGGCACGGGCGGGGAGCAGCAGATCAACGGCTCCGCGGCGCTGCCCACCAACCAGTGGGTGCACATCGCGGTCACCCTGTCGGGCAAGACCGGCACGATGTACGTCAACGCGCAGCCGGTCGGCACCAACACCAACATGACGCTCAACCCGTCCAACCTCGGCAACCCCGGCAACCGGTGGATCGGGCGGTCGCAGTACGGCGACCCGTTCCTGGACGCCACGATCGACGAGTTCCACATCTTCGACCGGGCGCTCACCCAGACCGAGCTGCTGTCCATGCTGGACTCCCCGGCCGGCAGCACCGGGGGCGGCAACATCGCGTGGTACAAGTTCGACGAGGCCGACGGCACGGCGCTCAAGGACGCCTCGCCCAACGGCCGCGACGCCGGCATCGTGGCCGCCTCCACGGCCGGGGCCGCGGACTGGATCCCGACGTACCCGGGCTACCTCGGCGCCATCCCGGAGGACGCGGTGCTGCGCCTCGGGCCGCCGCGCTGGGCGGTCTACGGCGGCAACGCGCAGACCAACACCTGGGCGCCGTGGTACACCCAGCACAAGATCATGCGCGGCCTGCTCGACGCGTACTACAACACCGACAACGCCCAGGCCCTCCAGGTCGTCACGAAGATGGCCGACTGGGCCTACCAGGCGCTGACGATCGGCGACAAGAACCACCCGGACTACAAGGGCCCGCTGACCCGCGACGACCTCAACTACATGTGGGACCTCTACATCGGCGGCGAGTTCGGTGGCGCCAACGAGGTCTTCCCGGAGATCGCCGCGCTGACCGGCGACTCGAAGCACCTGGTGACCGCCAAGACCTTCGACAACCGCGAGTCGCTCTTCGGTGCCTGCGTGGAGAACCGGGACATCCTCGTCGTCACCCCGGCGAACCGGCCCGGCCGCCGCCGCCCCGAGCGGCTGCACGCCAACACCCACGTGCCGCAGTTCATCGGCTACATGCGCATCTTCGAGCACGGCGGGGACCAGGAGTACTTCACCGCCGCGAAGAACTTCTACGGCATGGTCGTGCCGCACCGCATGTTCGCCCACGGCGGCACGAGCGGCAACTACCCCGGCTCCAACAACAACCTCGAGGTGTTCCAGAACCGCGACAACATCGCCAACTCGGTGCCGACCAGCGGTGCCGAGACCTGCACGACGTACAACGTCATGAAGCTGGCCCTCAACCTGTTCCTGCACGAGCACGACCCGGCGTACATGGACTACTACGAGCGCGCCCTGTTCAACATGATCACCGGTTCGCGGGCCGACACCACCTCCACCGGCGACCCGCAGGTGACCTACTTCCAGCCCCTCGCCCCGGGCACCGTGCGCAGCTACGGCAACACCGGCACCTGCTGCGGCGGCACCGGGGTGGAGACCCACACGAAGTACCAGGAGACGATCTACCTCAAGTCCGACGACGGCAACACGCTGTGGGTCAACCTCTACGCGCCCTCGACGCTGACCTGGGCCGAGAAGGGGTTCACGGTCACGCAGCAGACGGCGTACCCGCGGGAGGACCACACCAAGCTGACCATCGACGGCACCGGCCCGCTCGATGTCAAGCTGCGGGTGCCGGGCTGGGCGAAGCGCGGCTTCATCGTGACCGTCAACGGCGTCGCGCAGAACCTGAACGCGCAGCCGGGCACGTACGTGACGCTGAGCCGCACCTGGAACCGCGGCGACGTGGTCGAGATCAAGATGCCGTTCAGCATCCACATCGAGCGGGCCATCGACCGCCCCGACACCCAGGCGCTCTTCTGGGGCCCGGTCGTGCTGCAGATCATGGGCAACCCGGGCACCAACAACTGGCGTGAGCTGTCGCTGTACCGCTTCCTGAAGCGCGACGGCGACTACGCCCGGGCGGCGGTCACGGCCGGGGCGGTCACGGCGGCCGGCGACCAGACGTTCACCGCCGGCGGGTTCACCCTGCGGCCGTACTACATCAGCGACAGGGAGCCCGCCTCGTCGTACTTCCGCCGGGTCGAGCCGACGATCGTGTTCGGCACCATCGACACCGGCGTGCCCAACCGCAAGCGCAACGACGGGCTGCCGAAGTACGACGTCCCGGTCACCGGCATCACGTCCCCCGGCACGGACGGCCCGACGTTCCTGGACCTGCTGTGGGACTCCGCGCCCTTCGCCAGTCACGGCCAGTTCGTCACCGCGGTCACCAACCTCGCGAACGCGTTCGTCACGGCGGGCGTGTTCACGGCGGCGGAGAAGGACACGGTGGTGGCCAAGGCGGTCGCGGCCGCCCAGGAGCTGTCGACGGGCGTGGAGCTCGACGTGGCGGTCGAGGCGCGCACGCAGAAGATCGGCACCACGATGTACGTCTCGGTCAGCGCGCGCAACGACGACAGTGTGCCGCTCACGATCGAGCTCATCACGGCGTACGGGTCGCGGACGGTCGCCGGGGTGGAGCCCGGCAAGTCGGCGTACCAGTCGTTCAACTCCCGCGCCGCGTCGATCCCGGCCGGCACCGTGACGGTCAAGGCCACCGGCACGGTCGACGGGCAGACGGTGACGGCGCAGTTCACCGCGTCGTACAGCTGATGTAATTTTCGCACCCTGGGGCGCCCGGTTTGGGCGCCTCAGGGTGCGGCTTAACCCTTCGAAAAGCTTTCGCCAATGCTGGCTTTGGTTGCCCCGAAAAGGTTTTCGGAGCAGATTTTACGGCCATGACCCCCATCAATACCCGGTTGCGCCGCGGGTGGCTGGCGCCGCTGATCGCGCTCATCGTGGTCGCCGGCGCGTTCGTCACACTGCAGAGCCGTCCGGCCGCCGCCGCCACGAAGTCCCTCTACATCCCGGCCCGCTGGACCCAGACCGGCGAGGTGCCCTGGGCGCAGAACCGCACCAAGGAGTCGACCAACTTCATCCTGCTCTGGGGCGAGAAGTCCGGGACCAGCCCGACGTCGGCGCCCTCGCCGTACAACTTCGACCCGAACAGCATCGTCACGCAGCTGGAGAACCTGTACTCCTTCTACGTCAACACGATGCAGTTCACGCCGGAGCAGGGGCTGCTCGCACAGTACAAAATCATCGTCATCATCACGAACACGTGGAACCGCACCGAGCTCAACGCCTGGGCGAGCGGTGGCTCGGTCGACGGCAAGGTCGGCGTGATCAACATCGACCCCAAGGCGGCCCTGCCCGGCTCGTGGGGGCTGGCCCACGAGCTCGGCCACGTGTTCCAGAACTACACGTTCCTGGGCCGCTCCGGCTACGGTTTCACCGACCCGAGCGCGGGCACCTTCTGGGAGACCAGCGCCGAGTTCATGGCCATGCAGGCGCTGCCCACCACCGCCGCCGGCGACCTGAGCCGCTGGCTGCGCTCGGAGAACCTCTACTACAGCTCCAGCCGCCACCACTACGGCAACTGGATGCTGATGCAGTACATCAAGGACCGTGACGGCCTGGCGATGTTCAACCGCATCTGGAACGAGGCGAAGAGCAACGAGCATCCCCTGGAGACGTACCGCAGGATCACCGGCATCACCCAGGCCGAGCTGAACCGCCGGGTCGGGGAGTACGCGACCCGCACGGTGACGCACGACTTCGGCAACAAGTCGACGCTGATGCCGTTCATCAACAACGTGTACGGCGCCGGCTTCCTCAACAACGCCTACAACGGCGGCAACGTCGAGGCGGTCGATGCGTCCCTCGGCCACTACCGCATCAACGCCCGGGTCGCCCCGTCCGACTACGGCTTCAACAAGATCAAGCTGGTGTCGGCGACCGACGGCGGCCTGGTGAAGCTGCGCCTGAAGGGCCACGCCGAGACCGGCGCGACCGGCTGGACGTTCGGCCTCGTCGCGGTGAAGAACGGCACGCCGCGATACTCCACGCTGTTCACCGGCACCGACGGCCAGATCGACTTCCAGCTGCAGTCCGGCGAGAAGGAGGTGTGGCTCGTCGTCACCGCGACCCCGAACACCGTGCCGCACTACGCGTTCCTGGACGGCTACAACAAGGCGCGGCGGTTCCCGTACGAGTTCCGCGTCTCCGGTGCCACCCCGTCGGGCTTCGAGCCCGGCTACGTGAAGCCGGCCGCGACGAACGGCGGGCACTGGCACTCCAACGGCGGCGGCTGGGTCGCGGCCAACGCCAGCGTCGCGTCGAGCGCCTACGTCGGCCCGAAGGCCGCGGTCTACGCCGGCACCGTCACCGGCAACGCCCGCATCGAGGGCCTCGGCTGGGTCAACGGCGGCACGGTCGGCGGCAACGCGGTCGTGAAGGACAACGCCCTGATCCAGGCGGGCGCCAACCTGTCGGGCAACATCGTGGTCGGCGGCGACGCCGAGTTCGCGATAGCCTGCGGCTCCGGCACGTACCTGGCCTTCAACCCCGACCGCAAGTGCGACGGCGCCGGAGGCGAGACGGACGTCAACCCGTCCTTCAACACGTTCAACAGCGCCGATCTGGCCATCGGCGGCACCACGACCCCGCCCCCGACCGGCGGCGTGAACGTGGCCGGCCAGGCGACCCCGTCGGCGTCGTACACGTCGGCGTGGGAGTCGGTGAACGCCATCAACGACGGCATCGACCCACCGTCGTCGAACGACACCGTCAACCCGCGCTGGGGGACATGGCCGAACAGCGGGCAGCAGTGGGCCGAGCTACAGTGGTCGTCGGCGCAGTCGCTGAACAAGGCGCAGGTGTACCTTTTCGACGACAACCAGGGCATCGACCTGCCGTCTTCGTGGAAGCTCCAGTACTGGAACGGCACCGCCTACGTGGACGTACCGGGCGCATCGGGCTACACGACCAACGCGAACGCGTACAACACCGTCACCTTCACCGCGGTGAGCACCACCCGCCTACGGGTCGTCCTGCAGTCCAACGGCACCAACTCGGTGGGCCTGCTGGAGGTGAAGGCCTTCACCCCGTGACGGCGGCCTGCCCCGCCGTCGGCACACCGGGCAGCCGGATCGAGTTCGATCACTGCTGGCCATAGCGTCCGTGGGCATGGAGGCTGCTCAGACACGCCATGATCCTCGGCTGGTGCTGGCGGCCGGCTCGTTCGTCCTCGCCCCGCCGCCGCGGGGCGAGGACGACGGGACGCGGCGGCGGCCCAGCCGCGACGCAGCCTCAACACAACGCCGGCGGGGGCGATGTCATCCTGCTCCTCCAAGGACTGGGTCTGCGGCCACCGCCCCTGATGGCGGCATCGTCGGGCACGCCGTTCCACGACTTTTCGGACTTTTCTCCTGTCAAGTCATAAGTCCGATTCGGCGCTCGCGGCCAGCGGGGATGAGGGCGTCGAGGCCCCTGCGTGCGCTTGTCTGTCTGTCTGTTTGCCCGCTCGCCCGCCGCTCGCCCGCCGCTCGCCCGCCGCTCGCCCGCCGCTCGCCCGCCGCGCGGAGGTGCGAGCCGCTCAGCATGGTCTGGGCTCGCATCGGCCGGTGAAATCGGATGGCCGGCTCGCGATCAGGGCCCAGCGGAGCGTCGGCCCGGCCCGGTGACGACACCACGGTCACGTCGGCGGCGACCGTGCTCCCGCTTCCACACGAGCCCAGCCACCCCAGCCAGTGAACGCGGGGTGCGACGGACAGCGGCTCGACCGTGGCGACGCCGTCGTGCCGGGCGTCCAGCGACTGCGTTGAGGCCACCTGCTGGCCGAAGGCGGCGTCCGGTGAGTTTGAGCGCGTGGATGCCAAGGCGGACGCGGCCCGGGAGAGGAGCGTGGTGGCCTGGTCGAACGGGGATTCGGCGATGACGAAGGATGCGCCCATGGCGCGACGGGCCGATGGGTGGCGGGCGCAGAGAGGGTTGACGGTGGCGCCGCGCTGTCTGAAAGAAGCCGCTGTGGTGGTGGCGGTGCAGCGTGGCCGGATGGGCTTGGCCGCTGCTGGGGCGGTCGTGGTGGTGCGGCGTGGTAGGAATTGCTTGGCCGCTGCGGTGGTGGTGCAGCGTGGCCGGAAGGGCTTGGCCGCTGCCGGAGCGGTGGTGGTGGCGCGGTGTCGTCGGATGGGCTTGGCCGTTGCGGCGGGGGTGGCGCTAACGAACGAGACCACGACGACTGGACCGGCCGGGAGCGCGACGACTGGGTCGGTCGGGAGCGCGGTGACTCGATCGGTCGGGAGGGCGGTGACGTCGGTGCGGGCTGGGAACGCGGCGACGGTGAAGGCCTTGGCGAAGGCTCTGGCGATGGTGCCCTGGACTTCGGTGGCGACGGTGGCGTCGGCGACTGCGGCGGCGATGGCGGCGGCGGGGGCTGCGATGGTGGGATGGCAGGTCCGTGAGCGCGCCGCGGCTCGAGCGGGGCGGGCGCGGACGGATCGGAGCGCGGGTTGAGCTGGGTGGCCGGTCTGCGGGAATCAGGCGGGTTCACCGGTCGGCGGGAGTCGGGCTGGGTCACCGGACGGCGCGGGTTGGGCACAAGGCGTCCACCCCCAGCATGTAGCTCCCCCGCCCGCTGGGGTGCCGGATGGCGGGAGTCGGCCTGGGGCGGCGGACAGTCGGAGTTGGGCTGGGGTCCGAGACGGCGGGAATCGGGCTGGGGCGGCGGACAGCCCGGGTTGGGCTGAGTCGACGGACTGCCCGGGTTGGGCTGGGTCGTCAGGGAACGGCGGCGGGCGGCTCGGGCATCCTGCTCTGCCCAGTGGGCGATGATCTCGGCGGTGCGGGCCTCGGCGTCCAGGCGGGCCAGGCGCTCGGCATGGCGCGCCTCCAAACCACGGCGGCGGGCCTCGGCGAACTCGGCCCGGACCGCACGGCGACGGGCCACCCGACGACGGTTCTCGGCCAGCATCGCATCCAACCGAATACGCCACTCCGAATCGGCAGTCCCGGTCAGCACCTCACCCATGAGCACAACCTAGAACAGGGGTACGACAAAAATCGCTGAGCAGGGGAAACCGGGCGTCAAGGGGTGGCATCCTGATCGGTGGCGGCGGGCGGGAAGTCTCAGCTGCGGGGCGCGGGCGCCGATTGGTTCGGCGTAGGGTGGACCAACGCATGGAGCGCATCGTGGTGCAACAGTCCCAGGCGGGGGACTCGCACACCGAGGCCGAACTGGCCGAGCGGTTGCAGCAGCAGGGCGACTTCCTGCGTGCCGTGCTGGAGAACCTGTCCGACGCCGTCGTCGCCTGTGACCGTACCGGTGCGCTCACGGTCTTCAACCCCGCCGCCGAACGGCTGCACGGCCTGCCCGTCGAGCCGTTCCCGCCGCACGCGTGGGCCGGGCGCTGCGACCTGCTCAACCCCGACGGCACGCCCATGCGCGTGCAGGACGTTCCGCTGTACCGGGCCCTGCGCGGCGAGACCGTCGCCGGTGAGCGGCTGCTCATCGCCCCGCGCGGCCAGCCCGTCCGCACGGTGCTGGCCAGTGGGCGGCAGCTGCGCGACGCGGCCGGCAACGTGCTCGGCGCCGTGGTCTCGATGCGGGACGTCAGCGAGCAGGTCGCGGCGCAGGAACGGGTCGAGCGGCACATGGGCGCCCTGGTCGCCACCATCGAATCGCAGCGGGCCGTGACCGCGGCCGTGCGCGACCGCGACGAGGTGCTGCGGGTCGTCGCCGGGCGGGCGGTGGCCGCCGTCCCCGCCGCCGAGGGCGCCGTCGTGGAGCTGCTGCACGACGACGGTGTACTGCACTACGTCGCCGCCGCCGGAACCCTCGGCCCGCACCTGGGCGTGCGGCTGCCGGTGTCCGGTTCGCTGTCCGGCCTGGCCATGTCCACCCGCACCACCGTGCGCAGCGCCGACACCGCGACCGACCCGCGGGTCAACGCCGCGGCGGTGCGCAGCCTCGGGATCGGCTCGATGTGCATCGCGCCGCTGTACGCCGCACAGCGCACGATCGGCGTGCTCAAGGTCGCCAGCAGTGTCCCGGGCGCGTTCGACGACGGCGACGCGCACCAGCTGGAGCTGCTCGCCGCGAGCCTGAGCGCGGCGCTGCGCCACGCCGAGGACTACGCGTACAACGCGACGCTGCTGCGGGAGCGCACCGAGGCGCTGGCGGCGCTGGAGGTCAGCGAGCGGCGGTTCCGGCTGAGCTTCGACAACAGCCCCGTGGGCATGCTCCTGGTCGACCTGCGGCCCGGCAGCGTGGGACGGTTCCTGCAGGTGAACCCGATGATGGAGCAGATCACAGGGTACCGCCGCGACGAGCTGACCGCGATGACACATCATGGCCTCACGCACCCCGACGACCTGGCCGAGGCCGATTCGACGCTGGACAAGCTTATCTCCGGCGCGCTGGAGACGGTGGCGGTCGAGCGCCGGTACCGCCACGCCGACGGCCACACCGTCTGGGTCGACGTGCGCGCCGGGGTCATCCAGGACGGGGCCGGCCGCCCGCTGTACCTCGTCGCCCAGGTCGAGGACATCACCGAGCACCGCCTGGCCCAGGCCCGGCTGGAGCAGCAGGCGCGGGTGCTGCAGCTCATCCCGGCCCCGGTGATCGTGCGCGACCTCGACGGGACGATCCGCGGCTGGAACGGCGGTGCCGAGAGCACGTACGGCTACCCGGCCGCGGCGGTCGTCGGCCTGAACGTGCACGAGCTGCTGTCCACCGAGGGCGACGGCATCGGACCGCCCGGGTTCACCGAGGCGCTGCGCCGCGACGGGCACTGGACCGGCGAGCTCACCCACCGCGGCGCCGACGGCCGGCAGATCATCGTGCTCAGCCGCCAGGTCGTGCACCACGGCCTGGACGAGCCCGACCACCGCGGCGACCGCGCCACGGTGCTGGAGATCAACACGGACATCACCGCCCTGCGCGCCGCCGAGCAGGCCGTGAGCGCGAGCGAGCAGCGGCTGCGGGCCCAGTTCACGTGCTCCGCGGCCGGTCAGGTGCTGCGCGCGCCGGACGGCACGTGGCTGGAGGTCAACCCCGCCTTCGCGGCGATGCTGGGTACGACCCCCGGCAAGCTCGTCGGCGTCAACGTCGAGGACCTGATGCACCCCGACGACCTGCCCGCCAGCCGGGCCGGCGTGGCCGCGCTGCTGGCCGGGGAGCGCGAGTCGGTGCGCAGCGAGGGGCGCCTGCAGCGGCTCGACGGCGGCTGGCTGGACTACCACAGCACCATCTCGGCCGTGCGGGACGCGGCCGGGCACCCGCTGTACCTCATCGTCGTCGTCACCGACATCACCGACCGGCGCAACGCCGAGCGCGCCCGCGACGCCGCCGCGGGGCAGCTCGCGCAGCGCAACGTCGAGCTCGCGGCGCAGCGCGCCTACCTCAACGAGATCCTCGACATGATCAACGTGTACGTCATGACGTGCGACAACCGCGGCGGTCTCGTGCACCTCAACCGGGCCGTGCGTGAGGCCGCCGCCGGCGCCCACGTCGAGGACCTGCCCCGCGTCGCCCCGCCCGGCGAGGGGGACGGCCGCCATCCGCTCGCCCGGGCGCTGTGCGGCGAGGTGATCGAGGCGGCGGAGATGGTGCTGGCCGGCGACCGGGGCCGCGACCGCGCGGTCATCGTCGACGCCCGCCCGCTGCAGGACCCCGGCGGCGCCCCGGCCGGTGCGATCTGCACCGCCTTCGACGTCACGGCGCTGCGCGACCGGGAGGCGGAGCTGGCCGCGTTCGCGGGCGTCGTCGCGCACGACCTGAAGAACCCGCTGACGGGCATCATCGGCTTCACCGAGATGGCCGGCGACCTGCTGGCCGGCGCGGGGCACGCCAAGGCGGCGGAGTACGTCGAGCGGGCCAAGCACAACGCCCGGCACATGGACCAGCTCATCGACGACCTGCTGGCCTTCGCCACCGCCCGCGACGCGCCGCTGCGCCCGGCCTGGACGGACCTGGCCGCGATGATGGCGCACATCGTCACCGTGCGCACGGGGCACCTGCCCGCGCCGGAGCGCCCCGACATCGTCGCCGGCGAGCTGCCGGCCGTCTGGGCCGACCCGAGCATGCTCCGGCAGGTACTGGACAACCTCGTCGGCAACGCGGTGAAGTACACGGCGCCGGGGACCCGCCCGTACGTGCGCGTCACGGCCGAGCGCACCGGCGCGGCGGCCCGCATCAGCGTCGCCGACCGGGGCATCGGCATCCCGCCCGACGAGCGCCGCAGCGTGCTGTCGTCGTTCCACCGCGCGCACGCCGGCCAGGGCTACGCCGGCACCGGTCTGGGCCTGGCGATCTGTCAGCGGGTCGTCGACCGCCACGGCGGCGGCATCGACATCGACGACAACCCCGGCGGCGGCACGATCGTGTCGATCACGTTGCCGCAGCCGACGGCCCCCTGAGGACCGGGAGCACGGCCTTCGCCCAGGCGTCGGCCATCTTCACGAACCCGCCCGCGGTCGGGTGGATCCCGTCGTCGAGGTCCCGCAGCGTGAGCGCCGAGTGCATGTCGACGAAGTGCACCTTCGGCCCCTTGGCCGCCACGACGGCGGAGAGTTGGCCGCTGTACGCCGTGCCGGCCGCCTCCCGCGCGGCGCCCTCCAGCGGCAGCAGCGAGCCGACGAAGACGTCCGCGTCCGGCGCGGCGACGATGATGTGGTCGAGCAGTCTCGACATCCGCGCCGCCGCGTCGGCCGTCTGGTAGTCCTGCAGCACGTCGTTGGTGCCGAGGTGCACGAGCACGATCCGCGGGTCGGTCGCGTTGACCCACCGGGTGACGTCGGCGTCGATCTGGTCGATGCGGTAGCCGGAGTGCCCCTCGTGGTCGCGGTCTGGCAGGCTGCCGGGCCCGGACTGCTTCGACCCGACGAAGTCGACCCGGACCCCGGCGGAGCGCAGGAGCTTCCACAGCTCGATCCGGTACGCCCCGGGCACCTTCCGCCCGTCGGTGATCGAGTCGCCGAGCGGCAGGATCCGCACGACGGGCCCGGACGGCGGCGTCGCCCCGGGAGGCAGCTGCGCGGTCTTCGGCTCCCCGCAGCCGGCGAGCAGCAGGGCGGCGGCCAGCACGATCGTCGTCGTCGCTCGCGTCACGCGACCGATTGTGCCCGCCACCAGCGATCTGCCCGCCCGCAGGGCGCGACGTCAGCGGTCCACGGTGCGGGCTTCCAGGCGTTCGTAACGCTGGCGGGCGGCCTGCGGCGTGCCCAGCCCCAGGCTCAGCGCGATGTCCTGCCAGGTCATCCCGCGCTCGCGGGCGGTGCCGAGCAGGTATCGCTCGGTGGCGTCCAGCTCCGCCCGCACGTCCGGCAGCAGGGTCAGCGCCGCGACCAGGTCGGACTCGTCCAGCGCCGGCTCCCCGGGCGCGGGCGGCACCGACCCGGCCGCCATCGCCGCGGCGATGCGGACGACCTCGTGGGGCGCGGGCACGTCGGCGTGCACGTGCCGCTGACGAAGCTCGGGCGACCCGGCGTGGCGGTCGGTCAGGTGGGCGAGCGCGGCGTACACGCGCTCCGCGCGCCGGGCCGCGGGGTCCGGACGGTTCAGCAGTTCGGCCATGCCCGAGAGCCTGCCACTTCAACGCAACGTTTTCAACACAATGTTCATGGCTAGGGTATGCTCGCAGCACGGTGAAGGAGGGGTCGGCATGCGCATCGCGGCGCGGTACAACGGACCACCCGGCTCGGGCAACGGCGGCTACAGCGCCGGCCTGCTCGCGACGGCGCTGGGCCTCGCCCCCGCCGAGGTGACCCTGCGCCGCCCGCCCCCGCTGGAGACCGACCTGACCCTGGTCCGCGACGCAGTGGCCGGCATGGGCCGGGCGATGCACGGCGACGACCTCGTCGCGGAGGCCCGCGCGGCGGCGGGGCGCCCGGATGCCGTGCCACCGGTGCCGCTCGCCGACGCCGAGGCCGCCGCCACCGCATACGCCGGCCTGCTCGACCACCCGTTCCCGACCTGCTTCGTGTGCGGCACCGGCCGCGACGACGGACTCGGGCTGCGCCCGGGCCCGCTGCCGGACGCCCGCACCGCCACCCCGTGGCACGTCCCCGGCGACGTCGACGAGGTGATGATGTGGGCGGCGCTGGACTGCCCCGGCGGCTGGGCGGTGCTGGCGCCGGGCCGCCCCTACGTCCTGGGGCGCCAGTCCGCCTGGATCGACGCCCTCCCGGCCCCCGGGGACGTGTGCGTGGTGATGGGCCGCCACGTGGGCGGCGAGGGGCGCAAGGCCGAAACACAGTCCACTGTGTACGGTCCCTCGGGTGCCGCGCTGGCCGTCGCCCGGGCCACGTGGATCGCCGTGTCCTGACGTCAGCCGGCCAGCGGGCGCTGCCACCCGCCGTGCATCGCGGTGTACGCCAGCGGGCGGCCGTCCAGCGCCAGCACGTATGCCGCGGTCCGCGGCTCCGGCTCCCGCAGCCGCGCGGCGATGTGCGGGAAGACCGCGGCCGCCTCCTGCGACAGCCAGTGGCCGGGCAGTCGCCCCACCCGCTCCACGAACTCGGCCCGGCCCGGCCCGGGCAGGTAGTCCAGCACCGCCGTGTGCATGACCACCAGCGTCGCGTCCGGGGGCGCCTGCGCGGCCAGGTCCTCCAGCCGCTCGTTGAGGTCGCCGGCGACGACCCGCGGCGGGTCGCGGCGGGCCAGCTCCAGCGCCGCGTCCAGGCGGGCCAGGCGGTCGGTCTGCTCGGGCCAGACCAGCGTGCGCAGCCACCGCACGTCGTCCTCGTCGCGCACGTCGAGCGGGTTGAGGTCGATCCCGGCGCGCCAGGCGACCCGCACCGCGCCGGGGGAGACCGCCGGCACCGGCCCGTCGACGCGGCAGCGCAGCAGCAGCGCACTGTCCGTGGCGCCGCCCCGGACCGTTTCGTCGTCTCCCCGATACTCGTACCCGTATCGCTCCGCCAGCAGGCACAGCCCCGCCGAGGCGCCGACCTCCAGCAGCGCCACCGGCTGCGGCAGCGACGCCAGCACCGGGTAGAGCGCCGCGCACCGCCCGGGCTCGTTGGTCTGCGTACGCCGGGCCAGCATCGTGGCCACGACCTCCTCGCGCCGGCCGAACACCGTGTCGCGCAGCTGCGCGTAGTCCGCCGGCGTCCCGCCCACGTGCCGGGCCGCCGCGAACAGGAGGTTGGGCTGCCGCTTGGCCGGCGGCAGCCCGTCGAGCATCGCGAGCATCTCCTCGTCCCCGGCGACCGCGAGCGCCAGCCGCTCGTACAGCGGCGAACTGCCCCGCGCCATCACGGTCGCGAAGTACCGGTACTCCTCATCCGTCGACATGCCCCCGAATTTACATCGACGCGATTAATCTGTTGCCCGGGTTGAATTCGGCGCGTACTGTAGTTCGTGTCGAAGCCGCCCGAAATGAAGCGCAGGAGGTGCCCGAAATGACGACCGTCGCCGTTACCCGACACGTGATCCATGTCATGCCAGTGCGCCGACCTGTGGGCCGGTGGCGAGGGTAGCAGCCCGCTTCCCCTCGACCGCCCCGCCCCCATTCAGGGACCGGGCGGTTTTTCATTTCCCGCATTTCCGCTTTTCCCGTGCAATTCTTCGGAAACGACCGGCGCGGTGACCGGATCTGATTTGGGGTCAGAAAGTGCGGGGTTCGACTCCCCGGTTTCCGACCATGCCCCGGTAGCTCAATGGACAGAGCAACGGCCTACGAAGCCGTGCGTTGCAGGTTCGACTCCTGCTCGGGGTGCGCAGTGATGCAACGGGTTGTGGCGCAGCTTGGTAGCGCGCGCGCTTCGGGTGCGCGAGGCCGCCGGTTCGAATCCGGCCAGCCCGACGAGGCCAGGCTCGACCCCTGGCACGGACACGGTGTTCATGGTGTACGGGTTGTGCACGCCAGATTGTGGCTCTGGAGGTCCGGGTTCGACTCCCGGTGTTCACCCCACGCCCTCGTAGCTCAGTTGGACAGAGCGCCGGCATGCGGGGCCGGAGGCCGCAGGTTCGATTCCTGCCGGGGGGCACGTTTGATCAACACGCACGCCCCTTCGGGCATCCGAGTGGAGAGCGGGTCCAGCACGTGGCTGGGCTATGATCGCCGTCCACGCGGTAAAACGTGTACGGCTTCCTCCTTGTAGGGGGTCGAACCCCGGGGCGGAATAGCTGTTCGAGCAGCGTCGCCCCCGCAGAGTCCATTTCTGGGGCGCCGGTCCCACGCTGAATTCGCTGAACCTGTCTCGGGTACGCCGCCGCGACCGCGGCGCGGCGGCGTGGGTGCAGGATGAACGGATGGAGTTCGAGTCCTACCGCGCCGAACTGCTCGCCTACTGCTACCGGATGCTCGGCTCGTTCCACGAGGCGGAGGACCTGGTGCAGGAGACGATGCTGCGCGCGTGGAAGGCCCGGGACCGGTACGAACCCGGCCGCGCGTCGGTGCGGACCTGGCTGTACCGCATCGCCACCAACGTGTGCCTGACCGCGCTCGACGGCGGCCGGCGACGGCCGTTGCCGTCCGGCCTGGGCGCGCCGAGCCATGATCCTGAGGCCCCGCTCACCCCGGCGCCGGACATCCCATGGCTGCAGCCATTCCCGGATGCGCGGTTCGATGTCGAGGCGCGAGCGGACATGCGGCTGGCTCTGGTGGCGGCGATGCAGACCCTGCCGGCACGGCAGCGGGCCGTGCTCCTGCTCCGCGAGGTGCTGCAGTTCAGCGCCGCCGAGGTCGCGGCACAGCTCGGGACCACGGTCCCGGCGGTCAACAGCACTTTGCAACGAGCCCGCGCCACCCTGGCCGAGGTGGGTGACCTGGGCGAGGTCGCCGAGCCGGGCGACCCGCAGGTCCGCGCCGCGGTCGAACGCTACGTGCGGGCGTTCGAAGCAGCCGACGTTCCCGCGCTCGTGCGGCTGCTCACCGACGACGCGATCCTCGAGATGCCGCCGGTGCCGCTGTGGTACCGGGGCAGCCGCGACTACGGCCGGTTCATGGACCGTGTGTTCCAGATGCGCGGGCCGGGCTGGACGATGACGCGGCTGTCCGCGAACCAGCAGCCGGCGCTCGCCGCCTACGCCCCCCAGCCGGGCGGTGGGCACCGCCTGCACACCCTGCAGGTCCTCACCATCACTGGCGGCCTAGTCGCGCACAACGTCGTGTTCGCCGACCCGGGCTCGTTCGCGGCGTTCGACCTGCCCACCGAGATTTCTCCCGACGAGTTCCGACGGAGGCGATGAGTCCGGCCGGTGCCGCCGGTATGTACCGGCGAGCATCCAGCGAAGGGACATCCATCATGAGCGTCATCGTCATCCAGTTCATCACCCTGGACGGAATCGTGTCGGATCCGGACGGCTCTGGGGGCACACCGGCCGGCGGCTGGGCGTTCCGGCACGGCCCCGAGACCGTCGCCGGCGACAAGTTCCGCCTCGGCAGCCTGCTGGACGACGGGATCATGCTGCTGGGACGCACCACCTGGCAGCTGTTCTCCCGGATCTGGCCCGGACGCGCCGACCCGTTCTCCGCGCGGATGAACGCCATACCCAAACTGGTCGCCTCCCGCACGCTGACCGACGCCTCCGCGTGGGCCAACTCGCAGATCATCGACGGCGACCTCGTCAACGCCGTCAAGCGCGAACGGCGCGACGTCATCATCACCGGCAGCCTCAGCGTCGTGCACACACTCATGACCGAAGACCTGATCGACGAATACCGCCTGCTGACCTTCCCCACCATCCTCGGCACCGGGCAACGGCTCTTCCCCACCGGCCACAAGCCCGTCCAACTGGAAACCCTGTCGGCAGAGCCAGCCGGTGCCGCTGCCCTCACCCGCTACGCCAGGGCCGCACGGTGACCGGCAGATGAGGATGTTCGTGTCGGACCCCATGCCGCGGGATGGAGATCGTCGAGACTGACGCGGTACCAAGAGCTCCCGATTACAGCGTGCATCGATGCGTACCGCGACATGTAATCATGGCTGAGGCGGCGCTGGACTGCCGGCCGTGGCCGCAGTCGCGATGATCTCCACCGAATGGTGTACCGGGTACAAAACCGAGCCGTCGCTGTACTGCGGGCTGGGCAGCCTGGAGCCTCATTCCGCCCAGGCGCACGCTCTCGGTGGCGTCGCCGCAGTTCGCGGCGAACTGGCTCATGCTGGCCTGCATATACGCCGGAGCAGCGGGTGGCCTGACCGTTCGGCGGCTCGCACGACGAGCCGGTAGTGGCGTCGGGCGTTCGCCCGGTCCTCGACGCCGACGTAGAGCCACGCGGCGAGTCCCGCCTTCGCTGATCACGGCGAACAGTCGGCGGATATGTGCTGCTGAGTGCCCATTGCGGGTGGCGAGCTGACGCACCAGGGCATCCGCCCTGACGAACGGCCCGGTGTCAGCGGCTTCACCGATCAGAATTCTTCCGCCACGTCGTCGGTTCTGGTAGCCCCCTCGCACCGGTGGAAGGATTGGTGACCATGACCGACGCTAGACCGCTGGGCGCTGACGAGGCCTCGTTCATCGCGGTGGTTCGCTCAGGCGATACGGCGCGGTTTGCGCTCATCACGGAGCGCCACCGGCGTGAGCTGCAGGTGCACTGCTACCGGATGCTTGCGAACTACGAGGACGCCCAGGACATGACGCAGGAGACGTTCCTGCGAGCGTGGAACAAGCGGGAGTCGTTCAAGGGCCACGCTGCGCTGCGGACCTGGCTGTACCGGATCGCGACGAACGTCTGCCTTGACTTCCTGGAGAAGCGCAATGACCGCACACCCGTACCGTCCGGGCTGTCGGACTCCGACTCCGAGGTGCTGTACCTGCAGCCGTACCCCGACCGGATGCTCCCCGAGGACCCGCAGGAATCGGTGGTGGCGCGGGAGACGATCGAGCTGGCGTTCATCGTCGCCGTCCAGCACCTGCCGCCGCGGCAGCGGGCGGTGTTCATCCTGCGCGACGTCGTCGGCTGGCCGGCGTCGAAGGCCGCCGACGCCCTCGATCTGACCATCGCATCGGTGACCAGCGCGCTGCAGCGGGCGCGCGTGACGATGCGCGAGCAGCTGCCCGGCCGCCGCCTCGACTGGCGGAGCCCCGCCGCCCACGAGCTGTCGAATGACGAGCGCGGCGTGGTGAAGTCGTACATCGACGCCCATGAGCGCAACGACCTCGACGGGCTGATGTCCCTGCTGCGCGACGACCTGCGCTTCGTGATGCTGCCCGAGGCGGGCACCTCGGTCATCACGGCCAAGGACGCGGTGGACGGCTGGGTCTCCGGTGGGCTCTTCCAGCCCGGCTACGACGACTGGCGCTGTATCGCCACGACGGTCAACCGCATGCCCGCCGCCGCGCTGTACCTCCGCACCCCTGACGACCCGGAGTACCGGTTGTTCAACATCGCGGTCCTGCACATCGTCGACGGGAAGATCGCCGAGCTCACCGGATTCGACGCCACCGACAAACCATGGCTGGACCTGCCCCCGACACTGTGATCAGACAAGTCCCCATCGTCCTGAACACCGACGCGACAACGCGAACACCACCGCCCCGCCGGCGTTTGCCGGCGGGGCATCTCGATGCCCGACGAACCCGGCCTCACGAGCCGAGCAACTGGCCTGTGCTCATCGCCTCGTCTCGTATCGGGTCAGCAGGACGCCGCCGGGAAATGTCCGCGTCTCCACGAGGTCCAGGTTCACCCAGCTGTCCAGCGCGGTGAAGAACGGCGTGCCACCGCCCACCAGGACCGGCACGGTGACCAGCACGTACTCGTCGATCAGCCCGGCCCGCATGGCCGCCCCGGCGAGCGTCGCGCCGCCGATGTCCATCGGGCCGGCGTCCTCTGTCTTGAGCCGGGTGATCTCGGTGACCGCGTCGCCGGTGACCAGGCGGGTGTTCCAATCGACCGTGCTGGTCGTCGAGGAGAACACCACCTTCGGCATGTCCCGCCAGCGGTGGGCGTACTCGATTTCCGCCGGTGTGGCGCCGGGCTGCTGGTCGGCGGTCGGCCAGTGGGGACTCATCGCCTCCCACAGCTTGCGCCCATACAGCGCCAGGCCCGTCGCCCCCACCCGGTCGGACCACCACTGGAACAGCTCGTCGCTCGGCGACGAATCCGGTCCCTCACCGCCACTCCAGCCGAGGTCGTCCCCGGGCGCGGCGATGTAGCCGTCCAGGGTCACATTCATGCCGAATGTCAGTTTCCGCATCATGCCAGCCTCTCGTAAGTCGATCTCATACGTACAGACGGGCGCTGCGCGAAAACCTCATCGGTGCGCGCTGCTGGCAGACACAAGGTCCCCGCGCAGACCTGGCCAGCCAACCGCATCGGCGAAGACGGTCATGAGACGTACGCCGATCCGACATGCGGACACCCCGACAACTCTCCCGCAGGATCTGATGCGTCCTGGCCGACACGGAGGGCATGGTGCGAGCGCGGCAACGGGCCGGCCGTCAGCGCACGAAGCACCGTTCGGAACCGCCAACCTGCAACCGCCTTGGCAGCTCGAACACGCGGTCAGCCCCCGCATCGGCGCAGCTCAACCCAGGCAACGTCACGGTCAAGCCGTGCAGGTTTGTCTCTAGCCGAGGGTACGTCACAGAACTGCAAACGCGCAGCGCGTTCGGTCGGTCACTGATCGTGGATGCCAGCTTCGCGCTTTGAGCGATCGAGGATGGCCCTGGGGCGAACCGCCCGGGGCCATCCTCGCGTTCAACCCGATGATCGCCACCGGACCCGCCCGTATCGCGGTATGAGCGGAAGCCTGCCAAGGCTCCCGAGCTGGGCAACCGTCCGTGATCGGCGGCATGTGCGTGCACCATTTGACATTATGGCCAGCCGTGCGGGGCAGCGGGTCCGGCTGGATTCTGGGAAAATGAATTCATGGGGCAGCTGCAATTGTTGAGCAAGTCTGAATTGGCTGCCATGCGTGACCGGACCAGGTCGCGTCGTTATTCCGCGGCGAATGAGGAGTTCCGTCGGGAGCATGCTCGGCATCGCGCGTGGGGCCTCGCCCAGCGACACGCCGAGAAACTCCGCCGAATACGCGCGAGCACCCCGTCGGCAAGCGTCACTGCCGACGGCCAGGAAGGCTCAGTGAACGAACTGCCCCCGGCCTCGGCCCCGGCCCCGGCCACGCCACCGGCCAAGGCCACCGCCACGGCCTCGGCGCCACGCACGGCCACGGCCACGGCCTCGGCACCGCGCACGGCCACGGCACGGCCGCCAGCCACGACAACGACCTCGGCGCGGCGGCCGGACATGGCCGCGACGCGACCGCCCGAGGCCCCAGCCACGACCTCGGCACCGCCACCGGCCATGGCCACGGCCACGGCGCGGCCGGCTGAAGCCCCAGTCAGGGCTGCCGCACCGCCACCGGCCATGGCCACGGCTACGGCGCGGCCGCCCGAGGCCCCAGCCACGACCTCGGCACTGCCGGCCAAAGACAGGGCCTCGGCGCCGCCACCGGGCGAAGCGCCCGCGCGGCCCGGGCAACCCCGCGACCGAGACCGGCCCGGACGACCACGCCACAGTGCCGCACCCGACGCATGGCACCGACCAACCCGGCGCCGCCTCGCAGCGCCGGCCCGCACCCACCGCGTCAGCGCCATCCCGCCGGCCCGTCGGCACAGCGCCGACACACCAGCGAGAATCCGCGCCGGCCCGCCAACACGGCACCACGAAGAAATACCGGCAAACACTCCAGAGCTGTACCCGGGAAATGCCACGTACGCAATCCGTCAAGCCCTATCCCAACGGACCACCGACCAGAAATTCCGAGCGCCATAATCATGACGACGACGCACGAAACACGCGCGCTCATCGGCATGTCCGTGAGTTGGGCAGGCCAATCGTCATGACGTTCCGTAGCGCGCTGATTGCCGCGGATCCGTGTGCCGAGTCTGCTCTTGACCGCGCCGTCTGCTGCCGATTCTTGAACGTCGTGTCGCGTGTCGTGGCGTGCGGGCGATCCCGGTCGCCGCTGCCGCGATCCCGGAACCTCGCCGATGGATACGAAACCGCGCACTCGACGCTCGCCGCCACCGCCGATACTCAAACGTGCCTCAACGGCGGACGCTGACCATCGAGCGCATCAAACGGGTCGCGCTCGTAAACTCTTCGGGGACAGCCCAAATCTATTGCTTTTCCTCCTAAAAATTTGAGAATGCTCTTTGCTTTTACTTTTGACTTGGACCTGGGGGCTGCCGTGGGGCCCGGCCGGCGTTTACCTCCACGACCGCAGGCAGGGCAGCACGACATGGCGCCGCAAGCGTATTTTCAGGAGTCTGCGAGCGCGACGCGTTTGATGCACTCGGTGGTCATCGTCCGTGGTTGAGGAACGGTTTCAAGAAAACCGCGCCGGCTGCGGTTCCCGGTCATCGGAACCGCGCACTGGCCGGCGTTTGACGCCTGTCACGTGGTGTGACGAGGAGTGCACGGTCGACGGCAGATGTGCGCGCTGTGTCAAGGTAGGCGTGATCGTCCGGTCGTTGTCGGTGGCGGCTTGTGAGCTGATGTCCGGGACGTCTCTGGCGTGACGGTGACCTGTGGTGATGTGCCGGGATCGGCGCGGAAGGTCAGCCTGGCGACGTCCATCGCGGCTCGTAGGTGGCGTAGGGCGTAGGGGCCGACTCCGTGGAGTGCCTGCACCTCGGCCTCGCTGAGTTCGGCAACCTGTTCGAGGCGGACCACACCGTGTGCGGTGAGCGCACGGGTCGCGGCTGCGCCGAGGTGTGGCAGCGGGATGCCCGGCTCCGGGACCGGCCGAGCGGGGGTCGATCGGGGATGACCCTCGTGGTCCAGGACGGCGGCACCTCGTGCCGAGAGTCGGTAGCCGATGTCGAGGGATTCGGTCAGGCCGCGCTCCTTGAGTTTGCGCACGTTCTGTTTGAACGCTGGGGTGTCGCGCCCCATCCGTTGTGCGAGGTCGGGTGCCCGGGTGGCCGGCAGTTCGTCGATCAGCAGGAGCGTTGCCCGGGTCCAGGGGCCGGTCGGCGAGGCGCGGTCGAGGCGGTCGAGCCACGCGACGATCGTGTCGATCTCCGCGGCGTCGGGCACCGCCTCGCGCAGCGCGTGCCGCGGGTCGACGCCCGCGTACCGTAGCCCGATCCGATACACCGGCCGGTCGGGGTGGAGGCGGTCCAATCCCTGCCGGAGCGCGGCCAGCGACGCCGCGCCGGCCCGGCGGGCGTCCGCGGCGGTCAGCGACCTCGCCGGCACGCGGTCGACGGATGTGACCTCGACCAGTCCGACCGCGGTACGCATCCGGGTGCCGACCCTGACACGAGGCCGTTCCCACCGGCGGAACGCCACGTCGACATCGCCGGCACGGATCGCCGCCAGTTCTGCGGGACGCATCTGCATGCCCTAGTTCAACACATCGCCGCGCGCCCGGACCACGGCATGAGAGTAAGCCCGATCAAGCCCCCCGTCGGTCGGCCCGCGCGCGTACGACCGGAGGTATGCCCGCGCAGATGATGACCAAGCTGGCGAAACTCGACCGGCATTATCAGAGGGACGCGCTGCGCGAGGCGGGTAGGGGTGTCGCGGGCCGCACGGGTACCTCCAAGACGGTCGCGACGGCGTGGTCAGCGTCGACCAGGTGCTCCTCCAAAGTGGGCCCGGCGACGGTCAGGCCACGGCGGTGCAGCCAATCGAACAGGTCGAGGCCGGCGCGGACCACTCCGGTTGCCGGTGGGACGACGGCTCGCACCACCGAACGGGCGGGCAGGTCGAGCCACTCTCCTGCGCGGTCGACGGTGACGGCCGCGGCGAAGTTTCCGGTCGGTTGCCCGCTGAGCCAGGTGAGCAGGGTCGTCGGCGGTGGCGGGCACAGGGCCGCCAGCTCGGACGGGTGGGCGATGCTCAGGTGGCGCACGCGCAATCGGCGCGCGCCGACCGTGGCTCTTTGAGGCAGGACTGATGTCGGTGTGGCGAGCCGGTCCTCTGCGGCGGCCACGGCTGCGGCCTTGGCTGCGATGTCGCGACGAAGGGCGGCCACGGTTTCGGCCAGGGCCTGCCGTAGGTGCGCGTCGGGGGCGTCCAGGACGTCGGTGATCTGGCGTAGTGACAGGCCAAGGTGCTGCAGTCCCCGGATGCGTTCCAGTCGGGCCAGTTCGGTCACCCCGTACCACCGGTAGCCGGTGGCGCGGTCCACCGCGGCGGGGGCCAATAGCCCGATCTTGTCGTAGTGGCGCAGGGTGCGTTCGGATACCCCGACCATCCGCGCCAGGTCCCCGATCCGCCACACGACACCTTCCTCCTGCCTTGACCTTCTCCCTGCGGCAGGGTTCTAGCGTGCCGCCATGAGTCCCGCTGACCATCGCTCGGCGGCCCGGCTGACGGGCGCGCTGCTGTTGAGTTCGTTGTTGGCCATGCTCGCTGGTGTGGCCCTCGTCGTGCCATCAGGGCTGACCCTGAATCCGGCCGACCCCGCCGCCGTGTTGACAGTCGTGAACGCCCGGGTCGCATCGCATCTGATCGGGCTCGGCCTCGATATCGTCGGCTGGCTCGCCCTGCTCGCGGCCGGGCTCGTGATGACCGCCCGCCCTACCGAGCATAGGTCGCAGTTGGCAACGCTCGCCGGCGGGCTGCTGGCCTGCGCCGGCTTGGCGGGTCTGCTTCACGATGCCGGAAACCTGGCGCTGACCCAGTTGGCCGCTGATCCCACCGACCCGGCGGCCGCCATGGTGGCCTCGGCGGTCCTCGTCACCGCCAAGTGGACGGTCAACCTGGCCGGGCTACTCTGGGTTGCCGCGACCGTGACGACCGCGCTCGGCGCACTGCTGCCCACCGCGCTTCGTCGCGCTGGCGTGATCGCTGCGCTCTCCGGCCTCGCCGCGGTTCTGCTGCCATGGACAACCGGGATCGACGGCCCGTCGGCGAGGCTGGAACAGCTCGGCTACAGCCTCCACCTACCGGTGATGGTCTGGTACGGCATGCTGGGCTGGCGGCTGATCCACACCGACCTCCGGTAGGGGGCCGGCCCGCTGCGCACAGCGGCTCGGCGCGATCAGTGCGATTCGTTGGTGTCGTCCGGGCTGGGCTGTGGTTTGGGCATTCGCAGGTAGAGGTTGGTGAGTACCTTTCCGGCTTTGAGCCAGTCGAGCTCTTGCGCTTGCAGGGCGGCGATCGCTTCCTGCTCGCCGGCGAACTCGCGGTCGAGCTGGGCGCCCTGGAGTCCGGTCGCCCAGTTGCTGCCGTACACGCCGACGGCGAACTCGCCGCTGTACTTGCGCATGACGGAGCCGCGTTTGGGGTCTGACCAGATCGGAGCCCGCCGGAACGACCGCGGCAGCGAGGCGGCGAAGTCCTCGACCAGTCCGGCTGCTTCCTCAGCGGTCGGCGGGGAGAGCCAGACGGAGTAGTTCATTTCGGCCTGACCGCGCGACGGGTAGTAGGTGCCCTCCACGAGCAGCACGTGGCGGCCGTAACGCTGCGCCGCCCGGTAGTTGTGCTTGCCGGAGAAGGCCACTATCTGCTGGTCACATCCGGTCGCGTCGGCGACGAAGTCGACGTCGCTGGCGGGGTTCAGTGTGAACGGCACGGGGGACGCGGCGATGGACTGCCCGTCGAACACGACCACGCTGGCGCGAAACAGGTCGATGTACCAGACGCGGTTGGCGGCGCGCTGGGCGAACAGCCGAAAGGACGGGTGGCGCTGCGCGGTGACCCACGCGACCAGCTTGACCGCCTGCTCCGGCCAGTCGGCGGCCGGACCGCCCGCGGCGAGCAACTCGGCGGCGGCCCGGTCGAAACCGCCGCCGGCGAGCAGGTCCATGTCGCGAACGCAATCCGGACAGTCGTCGACGCCGCCCTCCATGAACGTGTAGAACCCACGGTGCTTGCGAAGCGCAAGCGCCCGGCTGGTCTTGCACCGGCGCCACCGCTCGTACCACGCGGCTGCCCGGACCCGGTCGTACTGACGCACCGCGGCCTCGACCCCGTGCCCGAGGATGCGTACGGCCAACTCCGGATCGGTCCCCTCCGCCCAGCGCTCGACCCACGAATCGGTGGCCTCCATGACCTCCCGATCGTTGCGCAGCTCCGTCCGCCGACCCGACCGATATGTCCCGGGCGTCTTGTGGATACCGGAGACGTACTCGCAAACGGTCCGCGTT
Organism: Dactylosporangium sp. CA-233914; assembly: GCF_050942935.1. Taxonomy (NCBI): domain Bacteria; kingdom Bacillati; phylum Actinomycetota; class Actinomycetes; order Micromonosporales; family Micromonosporaceae; genus Dactylosporangium; species Dactylosporangium sp. CA-233914. The sequence goes on from NZ_CP192030.1 coordinate 5,602,711, forward strand.
CTCGGCTCAGACCCGGCCCGCAGCCGGGCCATCACCGATCCATGCAGCTGCGGCGTCCACACCTGGCCCAAACCGACCGGCGCGTCCGCGTCGTCGCCGAACAGCGCCTCGACATAGCGGTCCAGATCGCTCATCGGCCCCTCCCGACGCGACGCCCACGCCGGCTACCTCCGGGCGCGACAACAGCAGCGATGGTACGGCCGGGGAGCAAGGAAGGCATCGGCCGGCGAGCACAGGAAGCCGGCCGATCCGGGTCGGGTATGTGAGCGACTGAGGCTTTTCGGGTGATTGGTCCCGCGTCGGGGTGACATGGGGTGTGAACGAGCCGGTCCGACCGTGTTCAGCTGGTGTTTCGGTCCGATTGATTGCGTGAACGTCGCCAAGATCCCTTTCTGTCCGTCCAGAGGAGACCCCATCGATGGCCACCGGCGGAACCATCCCTTCACCTGAGCCTGCGCCAGGCGACAGCGCCGGGCACGTCACCGGCGTCACCCGGCGCCGTGTCCTGCAGGGCGCGGGCTTCGCCGCCGGCGCCCTGGCCCTCGGCGGGCTCGCCAGGCCGGCAAGCCGGGCATTCGCCGACACCTCGGACAAGTATGTCCTGCCCACGGGCTTCCACGGCGACATGTCCGACCTCAAGCACGTCGTGATCCTGATGCAGGAGAACCGGTCCTTCGACCACTACTTCGGCCAGTTCCCCGGCGTCCGCGGCTTCGGCGACAAGCAGGCGCTCACCTTCCAGGACGGCACGAACGTCTTCCAGCAGAAGGACAGCGCCGGGAAGATCGTCACGCCCAAGGTCGACGACGGTCCCTGGGGCAACGACCACGGGGCGTGGGGTGACGTCGAGCACCGCAAGTGGGACCTGTGGGTGCGGCACAACGGCGGCAGCTGCATGAACTACCACTCCGGCGGCTACATGAGCTTCTACCACTCGATGGCCGCGCAGTACACGATCTGCGACCAGAACTTCTGCTCCGAGTTCGGGCCGACCGACCCCAACCGCAAGTACCTGTGGAGTGGTACCGCCAACAGCGAGACCGGCAACACGGACGAGTCCAACTACAGCCGTCCGTGGATCACCGTGCCGGAGCAGCTCCAGGAGGTCGGTATCGACTGGCGCCTCTACTCGGACAACAGCGGCAACGGGCGGCAGGGCTACGTCAGCAGCTGGGTCGGCGACTACGGCGACAACGAGCTGAAGTACTTCAAGGGGTTCGACCCGAAGGGGCTCAGCCCCGACGACCCGAAGCTGCGGCCCGGCACCGGCCTGATCTGGCGCGGCAACTGCACGTACTACTCCGGCATGTCCTCGCCGAACGACGACTCCGAGCAGAACCTCGACGTCGTCCTGAAGGACTTCCATGACGCGTGTCAGCCGGGTGCGGAGTTCCCGCTGCCCGCGGTCTCCTGGATCGTGGCGCCGTACGGCTGGAGTGAGCACCCGGCCGCCGACACCCTGCACGGCGAGCGCTACGTCAAGCGGGTGATGGACATCCTGCAGGGCAACCCCGAGATCTGGAACCACACGCTCTTCATCCTCAACTACGACGAGAACGACGGGAAGTTCGACCACGTGCTGCCGCCGTGGCCTGAGGCGGGCACGGCGGGCGAGTACGCCGGCTCCTACCCGCTCGGCCTCGGTCCGCGCGTGCCGATGCTGCTCGTCTCGCCGTGGACCCGCGGCGGCTATGTCGCCTCGGAGGTCTTCGACCACGTCTCGTCGATCAAGTTCCTGGAGAAGTGGGCCGCCTACCTCGGCAAGCCCTTCACCTGCCCCAACATCACCGAGTGGCGGCGTTCGATCGCCGGCGACCTGACCAGCGCGCTCGACTTCGCACACCCGCAGGTCGGCCCGGTGACCTTCCCGAATCCGGCCGACGAGCAGCCGGTGTCGGTCCCGGCCGGCCGCATGAAGCCGCGGCCGCTCTCGTTCCACCCGCACGCCACGCTGTCCGAGGACCGGGTCACGGGCAAGGTCACCGCCACCATGACGCTGGCCGGCGGTCCCGGCGGCAAGGCCGTGAGCTTCCAGGCCTTCCCGGACAAGTACCGGGCGTTCTCCAGTACGCCGTTCACCGTCAGTGCGAGCGCGCCGCGCGAGTACACCTGGGACAGCTCGGCCACCGACGGCAAGTACGCGTTCTCGATCTACTGCAACGACGGATTCGTACGCTCCTTCGCCGGACAGCTCGTGCCCGCGGGACAGCAGGACCTCGGCATCCCGCGGGTCGACGTCGAGCTGAAGATGGCCGAGAACGGCCAGGAGGGCAAGGTCAAGGTCACGCTGCACAACGACGGCACCGAGCCGGTGCGCTACGAGCTGAGCGCGCACGACTACCTCGGCGGCACCCAGGTCGTTCACCTCGATGGCGGCAAGTCCAAGGTCGTCCCCTGGCCGACGAAGGACGGGTACTACGACCTCGTCATCACCGCTGACACCGGCACCGGCTGGACCCAGCGGTACGCCGGCCGCGTCGCGACGATCAGAAAGGGCTGAGTCCCGATGATCCGTATGCCTCGCACCCGCGTCGCCGCCGCGATGACGGCGCTGGTCGCGCTCCTCGTCACGCTTCTGGTCACGGCGTCGGCCGCGCCGGCCGCCACGGCACCCCTGAGCACCCCGACCACGACTGTGGCCGCCGGTGCCCCGATCACCTTCAGCTACTCCGCGCCCGCCGACCGGGTCTCGCCCACCAACTGGATCGGCTTCTACAAGCCCGGTCAGACGCCGGGCCAGGTCGGGTCGACGTACTGGGTCTACACGGCGACCAACAGCCAGACCGTGCCTGGTACGGCGATCGCCAGCGGCAGCCTCCAGTTCCCGGGCGTGGCTGCGGGAACCTACGAGGTCTACTTCCTCTACAACGACGGCTACACGGTCATCGGCTCGAAGATCACCATGACCGTGGTGAGCTCCCCGCTCGCCACGGCGCAGACGACCGCCGTGGTGGGTACGCCGGTATCCCTTTCCTACCAGGCGCCCGGCAATCAGCTGAGCACGAGCAACTGGGTCGGCTGGTACCGCGGCAAGACGTCCTGCGGCGCGGGATCGACGTACTGGCAGTACACCCAGACCGGTACGCACAACTACCCGCCGGCCGGTTCGTCACCCGTCGCCGGCGGCACGCTGACCTTCACCGGCATGACCGTCGGGTCGTACGCTGTCTGTCTGCTCTACAACGACGGGTACACGATCATCGGATCGCCCCTCATCATCAACATCGTCTACGCGACCAACACGGTGAGCGTGACGTCCTCCGGCCACGGCACCGCCTCGGCATCGTCCAGCGCGGTGACGCCGGGCGACAAGGTCACGCTGACCGCGACACCTGACAGCGGCTACAAGTTCGCCGGTTGGCACGCGACCAGCCCGAGCGACCTGACGATCGCGGCTGACGGCACCTTCACCATGCCGAACGCGGCGGTGGCCGTGGAGGCCAAGTTCGTTCCTGACTCGGCGACCGTGCACTTCGACGGCAACGGCGCCGACGGCGGGACGATGGCCGACCAGCCGGTCCAGTACGAGGTCGCCGCGCCGCTGCGGGCCAACGGCTACGCCCTGAGCGGCTCCGACTTCGCCGGCTGGGCCACCAGCCCCGCCGGGCCGGTCGTCTACGCCGACGGCGCTGACTTCACCGACCGCGTCCCGACCGATGGTGCGTCGATCACGCTGTACGCCCGCTGGCGCGCACACGGGCAGTACCTCGTGTCGATCGGTGACGCCGACCACGGAAGCGGTACGCCGTCGGTCCGCTCGGCCGCACCCGGTGACTCCGTCCAGCTCACGCCATCGGCCGCGACCGGCTACCACTTCAACGACTGGCAGGTGTCGACGCCGTCCGGCCTCACCGTCGACGCTGCGGGCCGCCTCACCATGCCGACGGCCGATGTCGTGGTCGTGCCGCGTTTCGCCGCCAACCTGTACAAGGTCGTCTTCGACGGCAACGGCGCTGAGGCCGGTACGACGGACGCCGGTACCTTCACCTACGACACCGAGGCCGCGCTGGCGCCCAACGGTTTCGTCCGGGACAACTACCGCTTCGCCGGCTGGAGCACGACTCGGACCGGAGCGGTCGTGTACGGCGACCTGGCATCGGTGAAGAACCTGACCACCGAGAACAGCGGAGTCGTCACGCTGTACGCCCAGTGGGTCAAGCTCTCGGTTCAGCCCGGCAACTGGCCGAGCCTGCCCAAGGGCTTCGTCACCGATACGTTCAAGGTTCCGGCGGTGCCCACCCTCGGGGCCGTCAGCCAGCCGCTGCTGGGCTTGTGGAACGGCGCGGCGCCGACCTCGTTCACCAAGGTCTCGGGTGATGCGTGGCTCGACGTGACCGCCGACGGCACCGTCACCGGAACCGCGCCGGACCGCAAGCAGAAGAATGCCGCGGAGATCACGGTCTCGGCCACGAGCGGCGGTACGACCTCGACGATCCTGGTCGAGGTGCCGGTCGCGGCCCCCAACACGTCGCCGGACTTCAAGGCGGCGACGTGGAACGCCTGGAACGCGGGCAGCAAGGTCACTGATGCGGTTGGCAAGAACCTCGCTGTCATCGCCGCTCGCGGTGTCGGAGTCATCGGCTTCCAGGACGGCGGCTATGCGATGGCGCAGTCCGTCAGCGCCGCCCTGGGATGGTCCGTGCACGGAATCGGCGATCTCGGCATCGTGTCGTCGTACCCGATGACGCCCGGTACGACGACAGTCTTCCCGACCGCGTCGGCTCCGGCTGCCGCGGAGACGGTCAGCGTCGGCGGCAAGCCGGTACGGATCTGGGACGTCCACCTCGACGAGTCGAACTACGGTCCGTACGGCACCTGCTTCGACGGCGCCGACGTCGCGTCCGTAGTCGCCAAGGAGACCTCGACGACCCGGTACGCCCAGGCGCAGGCGGTCGCCAAGGCCATGGCCGCCGACCTCCGGTCGGGTACGCCGCTCGTCCTGCTCGGCGACCTGGCGTCACCGTCCGGGACCGACTGGACCACCGCCACGTCGGCGTCCCACTGCAAGGCGGGTGCGGTCGACTGGCCGGTTCCGGCTGTGTTCCGCGCGGCGGGCCTGCTGGACTCCTACCGGACCGCGAACCCGGACCCGAGCGCCAAGCCCGGCATCACCTGGTCGCCGGTCGTCAACACCAACGCCAACGGGAAGCCGGAGCCGCAGGACCGGATCGACTACGTCGACTACACCGCCTCCGGCGGCCTGGAACTGATCTCCTCCGACACCCTCTACGTCGGCCGCCCGTCGGCGAGCGACCCGTCAGCCAACTCCTGGCCCAGCGACCACGCCGCAGTGGTAACCACCTTCCACCTCGCCACCAAATCCCATTAATCACCAACCCTCGAAGTGGGGGGCGTAGCCCGCGGGCACGCCCCCCACTCCACCCCCGGGCATGTCGTGTGTGGCTCAGCGGCTGCTGAGTTGGAGGCCGGCGGCGAGCGCTGTCAGGACTGCGATGCCGAGGACAATCAGGGTGAGGCGTACGGCGCGGCGTCGGCGCGGCGTCGGCGTGGTGCCGGCGTCGGCCGGCTTGCCGGGTCTGATGTGGTCATGGGGTTCACACCTCCTGTACCGGGTCGACGGCCGGTGTGCGGGTACGGCGTACCAGGTAGCCGGCGAGGGCGGCGGCGGCCCAGCCGACCATCGCGATGATCAGCGTGCCGACCGCGAGGTCGACGATGTTGTTGGTGAGGCGGTCGCTGACCGTGCCGCGGACGGTGAAGCCGCCGTCCTGATCGGGTGGTCCGCCGCCGCCGAGGACGGCGACCGCGACGGTGGCGTACAGCAGTCTCAGCAGCCCGGCGCTGAGAGCGGCCAGGCGGGCGACGCGGCGGCCCGCGGCCGGGTCACGCCGCCACAAGGTGCCGGCGGCGCCGATGACGGCGGGCACGGCGATCACGGTCACCCACTGCTGCCAGGGCTTCGGGATGAAGCTGACCTGGTCGACCGCGGTGAACCCGGACAGCCCCAGCCCGACCAGGGTCGCGAACCCGCCGCCCAGCAGGCCGGGCAGCGCGACACCGGGCCGGCGCAGCAGCGCGCTGGCACCGAGCAGGTACCCGACGCAGATGGTCCCGACGACCGCGAGCGCGATCCAGTCGCCGGCGCCGAGCCGGTAGTCGACGGTCAGGCCGGCGTGGAGGGCGAGGCTGGCCGCGGTGACCCCGATCATCGCCCAGAGGCCGGCGGCGGCTCGGCCCCATGGGGGCAGGGTCAGCGCGGCGCCGGTGCAGCCGAACGCGAAGCGCATCCGCCGCCATCGGCCGTCGAGGTGGGCGAGTTCGCCGAGCATGGCCTGGCCCCATTCGGCCCGCTGCGGGGACAGCAGGCTGACCGCCCAGCGCAGCAGTCGCAGCGGCGCGTCCTCGGTCGGGCCGTCCAGGAAGCGGCGGGGGTTGCGGCGGTACAGCGCGATCGCCACGGCGATCGGCGTCACCAGGAACACGATGAAGAACGGCATCACGCCTCACTCAAGCGGCGACGGGGGTGCGCGGCGCCACGGTCGCGGCGTGCGGCGGTCAGCGCGGCCACGAATTCGCGGCCGGCGCCGGTCAGGCGGTAGAGGTGCCGGGGCGGCCGGCTGCCGACGCTCGGCTCCCAGGACGTCTCCAGCAGGCCGCGGTCGGCCAGCCGGACGAGGATCGGGTAGAGCGAACCCGATTTGAGGTGTACCTCGGTGGCCAGGTCGTAGCCGTAGCGCCACCGGGCCGGGTCGGCGGCCAGCGCCAGGCCGCTCCGCGCGGCGTCGAAATCGGCGCGGCTGGCGTGCGCGATCGTCGGATTATGACGTGGCTTGGTGAGGCTCCCGCGTCTCCTCGGTCACGTCGACGAGGGTTTCGGTCCCGTCGTCCCAGCGCCAGGACACGTCACGCCCGCGCAGGTGCACCCCGCCGATCCACCGGTCGATGCCGTTGAGTGACACGTGGTCGGCCACACCGGCGAGCACCCGTACTCCGCTGTCGGTCAGGCGCAGACGGGTCCCGCGGTCGACCGGACGGTCCGCCGGCTCTGCGTCAAGCAGCGGGACCCGGGCGTGCGCCATGCGGTCCATCATCGCGAAGCACCAGCGGTCGCCGAGGTACGGACGTGTCTCCCGCGCTCCGGCGCGCACGAACGCCGTCGCGGCATCGGGCGCGCCGTCGGCGACAGCGGCCAAGATCCGCCGTTCGGTCAGCGACAACCCGTCGCGGGTGGCTGGATACTCGCGGCTGAGCCGGTCGAACGCCTCGCCCAGAAATCGCAGCTCACCGGAGCGGGTATCGGCGATGGTGCGCAGACCGTCCGGAGTTGGCGCCCGGAAGGCGGCCCAGGCCCGGGAGGCGAGTTTCAGCGCGGCGGGGGTCAGCCGGATACACGCATTCGTGCCGGGCAGTTCGCGTAATTGCGTTGCCGTCAGCTCGCCGAGACCACCGAAACGGGCGATACCCGCATGCTCGCCGATACAGATCAACGTGATGCGCTGCGCCGGCACGCCAAGGCCGGCGAGGCGGTCGAGGATCTGGATGATCTGAAGCTGGTCGTACAGATCCGCCTCGAACCACAGCACGTACTCACCGTCGGCACCGGCCGCCAGGACACGGTCCCGCTCGGCGAACATCCCGGTGCCCTCGGCTGCGTCGTCACAGCCGGCCTGACGGAGGAAGTCGGCTCTGATCCGGCCAAGCTCCTCAGCCCCCATCGCGGGCACCGGTCCTTCGTGCAGCACGTCGCGCCAGTACAGCACGCGCTCGGCGAGACCGGTCCCGGGCACATCCGTGGCGTCGCCGTTGCTCACGTGCAACGCCGCCGTTATCCAATCGTCGGCATGGACGGCGGCCGCCGTGCCGGGCCGTTCGGCGAGGAGCTGGCTGCGGGCGGTCGCATACGACTCGCCGGTCTTGGCCATCCGGGCGCGGACCCGTCGTTTGAAGTCAGCCTGCCTGGTCATCGTCATCTCCCGCGGCCCGTCCACGGATCCCCAGCGACCGGTATGGCGGGCGCGATCGACAACATTGGGCCCCGGCCGAGAGGTGGGCCTCCCTTTGCCTCCCGGGGCGACCCGGCTGGGGCGGGTCGGGCGGAGGTTGGGCGCGGACGGACGCCGGCGATGATCGTACCCGGCATCCCGGCGTACACCAACCGAAGTCGGGTCAGAGCACCGGCGTCATCGGCAGGCCCGTTGAGGCGAGATGAGGTTCCGGATGACCTTCGGCCCTTGCTTGCGGTGATGGCCGGCTCTCATCGGCCCCGTCCAGGCACCGGCCCACCTGCCGCCGGCCTCGAGCCATGCCACGGTCATCTGGGGTGTCACTCGTACGGAGCCCGCCCCCAACTGCCGGCGAAACGGTCGCCGCGGGCCGATCGCCTTCGCTGACAACAGGAATTGCGAACGAAACATCAGAGCCAGCTTTGTGATGTGGATCACAGTCCTGATGTTCTAGCGAACCGGGCACCCCCGCCAGGGCTACATATTGTTCATCGCGGCAGCCCTGGCTCAATTGCATGATTTGACCGAGCCGAGTTGATCAATTCGGGCTGCGGCTACCTTTCTGGGCAAGGCGAACAATCGTGAATCGGACATGGCCGGCGAATCTCTGGCGGGCCTTGACAACCGTTTCCGCTGAACGGCATCACGGGCTGCGGGTGTACTGCTGAAACGACCGCACGTCAGCAGAATCCTGCCCGGCCTCCACCAAATACTCGCGAACCTACCCCTCTTCGTCGCCCGGTTGGCGGCGATTCGCCATGCTGTGCCACTACCTCCGGAGATCGGTCTTGGCTGATATCAAAAACGTCAAGTCATTTGGCTGCAACGCGTGTGCGACCATCCTCGAAATCGACATCATGGTGCATTTCAATCTTGTAGCGATCCACCGGTTTCGTCCTGGTCGGCGGCTGGGCTGGTGAGCATGTCTGCACAGGTCGGGGCGCCGACGCCGGACACAATATCGAATGATCTGAACGATACGGTTGAGATTCCCGTACCCCGGCTGACCATCGTGATCCCGACCCGCAACGAGTCAGCCAACGTGGCGCCGATTGTCGGCCGGCTCGACGCGGCGCTGGGCGACGTGCCCGCGGAGTGCATCTTCGTCGACGACAGCGACGACGACACCCCGGACGCGGTCCGGGCCGCCGGCGCGGGCCGGGGCGACCGGGTCCGCCTCCTGCACCGCCCGGCCGGGCAGCGCGACGGCGGTCTGGGCGGGGCGGTGGTGGCCGGCATCGCCGCCGCCCGGGCGCCCTGGGTGATCGTGATGGACGGCGACCTGCAGCACCCGCCCGAGGCTGTGCCCGCGATCATCGAGGCCGCGGAGACGGGCGACGCGGATGCCGTGGTGGCCACCCGCTACCACGGCTCGGGCGATGCCGGCGGCCTCGGCGGCCCCGTCCGGCGCCTGGTGTCGCGGATGTCGGGCCATCTCGCCCGGCTGGCCTTCCCGCGCCGGCTGCGGCAGATCACCGACCCGATGAGCGGTTTCTTCGCCGTACGGCGGGCAGCGGTCGACCCGCAACTTCGTCCGGACGGATTCAAGATCCTGCTGGAGATCATCGTCCGCAGCCGGATCGAGCGGATCGTCGAGGTCCCGTACGACTTCCAGCCGCGGCTGGCCGGGGCGAGCAAGGCGTCCGTGCGTGAGGGCGTCCGCTTCGCCCGGCATCTGGCCGGGCTGCGTCTGCGGATGCCGACCCGTCCGTCGTCCCGGCTGGCGCGGATGGCGAGCTTCGCTGCGGCGGGAGCATCCGGCATGGTCGTGAATTCGGCGTTGCTGTGGTTGCTCGCCGCCTGGCTGGCGGTGCCGTACCTCGCGGCCGCGATCCTGTCCACGCAGGCCGCCGTCCTGTGGAACTTCGCCCTGATCGACCGTCTCGTGATGCCGGACGTCGAGCGGGGCTTCGCTCGCCGGCTCGGGCGCTTCTGGCTGCTCAACAACGCGCTGCTGCCGGTGCATCTCGCGGTGCTCGCGGTACTGGTGCAGGGCTTGCGCCTGCACTACCTGCCCGCCAACGTGGCGGCGATCGTCGTTGTCTTCGTCGTCCGGTACGTCGCCGTGAGCCGCTGGATCTACGGCGTGCGGAACCGGACGGGCGTCGAGGCCCTCGGGCGGCTGGTCGTCGCCGTGCGCCGGTCGGTGCGGACCCGGGTGGTGCTCGCGTGCCTGCTCACCGCGGCGGCGTTCCCGGCCACGGCGGCGCAGGTCTGGGCGGACCTGCGCAGCCGGGGGCCGGACGTGCCGCTGTTCGTTCCGCTGGCGGTGGCCGCTGCGCTGCTGGCGGGCCGGCTCAGGCCGCCCGCCGCGGAGCCGGACGTCCACGACCGCCAGGTGGACGGCCTGATCGCGACGGGTCTGCTGGTGTCGGCGGCGGCCCTGACCGGGCTCGCGCCGGACGGCGCGACCGCACCGACCTGGCTGCTCCTGGCCGCGGTCGCCTACCTCGCCGCCGCCGTCGTGCTGCTGCTGGGCACCCGGGCCGCCTTCCGGCTGCGCTCGGCGCTGTTGCTCCCGTTGGTGGCGGCCGGTACACCCACACCGGCGATGCAACACGCTGGGCACTGGGTGCTGGTCAACGGCGCGGCGCTGGTCAGCGCACCGTTCGCCGACCGGCTCGACGAGGCGTCGCTGTCCGTCCGGTACGCCGGGCAGCAGCTGGTCCTGCCCGCGTCGGCGACCCCGGCGGTCGCGTTGCTGAGCGCGGTGCTGAGCCTGCTGCTGGCCGGGCTGTGTTGCTTCGGCATGACCCGGCGCCTGCTGACCCGGGCGCTGGTCGCGGTGGCCGCGGTGATCGCCACGGCGATCATCGGCCTCGCCTGCGCACTGTTGGTCGGCCGGCTGTTCGGTCCGGACGCGTTCCGGGCGGTTACCGTCACGGGCGCGCTCGACGCGGTGCTGGCGGCCACGATCGCGGTCTTCGTGTGGCGGTGGTCGCGAACGGTCGCCACGCCGCAAGCCGGCAAACGCCACTACGTCCCCCGCGGGCGCCTGGCCGTGGCCGCGCTGGCGTTGATCGCGGTCGGCCTGGGCGGCTTCACGCTGCCGGCTTCCGCGCCACCGGTCGTCGGCTCCATCCTGGGCCGGCGCTGACCGGCGGCTTGTCGCCCGGGCGGGTGATGCGTGAATCATATTGATCAATGACCATGCATCTATGCGGAAAACTGTGAAGGCTCGAGCCCTTTTTGTCGTCGCGTGCATTGCGATGGGCTTCCTGCTCGTCGCGGCTCCAGCGAAGGCCGCTCCACCGACCGGCTTTCAGACCTCGCTGGTCGTCGGGTCAGGTCTGGACGGCCCGTCCGGTTTTGAGATCGCGCCGGACGGCCGGATCTTCATCCTTGAACGCACCGGAAAAATCAAAATCTTCAAGAACGGGCAGCTCCTGGCGCAGCCGTTCGCCGATCTTCCGTCTGAAGGCACGGGCGATCGGGGCCTGATCGGCATCGCCTTCGACCCGGATTTCGGGGTTTCCAACCACTATGTCTACTTCTATTACACGGGGCTGGACCTGCTGAACCATCTGGTGCGTTTCGACGCGTCCACGGACGTGGGTGCGGACGGGCCGTACACGATCTTCCAGACGCAGTCGCTCTCGCAGCACCTGCACGTGGGCGGCAGCATCCGGTTCGGGCCGGACGGCAAGCTGTACTTCGCGGTCGGTGACAACGGGTATTCGAGCAACGCCCAGGACCTGACCAACCCGCACGGCAAGATCCTGCGGATCAACAAGGACGGCTCGATTCCGGCCGACAATCCTTTCTACGGTCAGCCGGGCAAGTTCGACGCGATCTGGGCGTACGGGTTCCGCAACCCGTGGCGCTTCCAGTTCGACAGCGCCACCGGGCAGCTCTACGGCGGCGACGTGGGTGACTTCACCTGGGAGGAGGTCAACCACATCGTCAAGGGCGGCAACTACGGCTGGCCGTTGAAGGAGGGCATGTGCACCGCCAGCTGTGCTGGTTTCGTCGACCCGATCTACGCATACAACCATGACGGCGAGAGCGCCGCGGTGACCGGCGGCCCCATCTACCACGGCACCATGTTCCCGGCCGAGTACCAGGGCAACCTGTTCTTCGGCGACTACGCGAAGGGCTTCATCCGGCGGGCTGAGCTCGGCGGCGCCGGCAACGTGACCGCGGTGCACGACTTCGACACCACTGCCGGCAGCGTCGTCGACCTGAAGGAGGCCGCCGACGGCTCGCTGTACTACCTCACCTACTACCCGGGCGAGCTGCGGCGCATCACGTACAACACCGTCACGCACCTGCCGGTCGCCAACGCGGGCTCCGACGTCACCAAGGGGCTCCAGCCGCTGCAGGTGCACTTCTCCAGCGCGGGCAGCAGCGATCCGGACGGCGATCCGCTCACCTACCACTGGGACTTCGGCGACGGCACCACGAGCACCGAGGCCAACCCGATCAAGACGTACTCGAACATCGGCGTCTACACGGCCCAGCTGACCGTCTCCGACGGGCACGACCAGGTGCCGGCCCACCCGATCGTGATCCAGGTCGGCGTGCCGCCGAACGTGACGATCGCGGTACCGGCCGACGGCGCGCTGTACCGGGCCGGCGACTCCGTCACCTACAACGCGTTCGCGACCGACGCCGCCGGATTCGACCTCAACGACGCGGCGATCAAGACCGAGGTCCGGCTGCACCACCACACCCACTTCCACCCGTTCGTCGGGCCGCTGACGGGCCGGGCGGGGACGTTCACCATCCCGACGACCGGCGAAGCGTCGGCCGACACCTGGTACGAGATCATCGTCACGGCCACCGACACGAACGGACTGTCCACCAGCAAGTCGATCAACATCTATCCCCGCAAGTCGCACCTCACGCTGCGCACCGAGCCGGCCGGCCTGGGCCTGATGCTCGACGGCGTCCCGGTGGCGACACCGCTGAGCGTCGAGGGCGTGATCGGCTTCCAGCGTGAGCTGGCGGCACCGCCGGTCACGGTCGCCGCCGACGGCACCGTCTACCACTTCACCGGCTGGTCGGACGGCAAAGCCATCCGGCACACGATCACGACGCCGGAGACCGACACCACGTACACCGCGACGTACGCGCCTTCACCGTCGTTCACCGGCGCGTACTTCGACAACAAGAGCCTGTCCGGCACCCCGGTGCTCACCCGGCCGGACCCGCAGATCAACTTCGTGTGGGGCGAAAACGCGCCGGACCCCGCGGTACCCGCCGACGGCTTCTCGGTGCGCTGGACGAAGACCCAGTACTTCGCCGCGGGACGCTACCGCTTCACCTCGGTCAGCGACGACGGGGTGCGGCTCTACATCGACAACAAGCGCGTGATCGACCAGTGGCACGGCCAGTCGGGTACCGCCTACAACTACGTCGGCGACCTCGGCGCGGGTAACCACACCATCGTGCTGGAGTACTACGACGAGGGCGGCGCCGCGCTCGCGAAGCTCGACTGGGACACCACGACGGATCAGCCCGCCCAGTCGTTCCTCGCCCAGTACTGGAACACGCCCGGGGCAGGCTCCGCACCGGCGATGCCGACCGGCACGCCGACCGTGAGCCGGCAGGAGACGACGATCGACCACGACTGGGGCGCCGGCTCCCCGGCCGACGGCATCTCCGTGGATCACTTCGTCGCGCGCTGGACGGGCACCCTGATCTTCACCGCGGGCGAGTACGACTTCACCACCACCGCCGACGACGGCGTGCGGCTCAGCGTCGACGGCGTGCGGGTCATCGACAAATGGGTCGACCGGGGCGCGACGAGCGACACCGCGAACGTGCTGCTGGACAGCGGGCCGCACAACATCGTGATGGACTACTACGAAAACGGCGGCGACGCAGTGGCCCGGCTGACCTGGCTCAAGGTCGGCGACATCCCGCAGCCCTCCGCCTACACGGCCGAGTTCTGGAACACTCCGACGGCGACGGACTCACCACCGATCCCCACCCGCGCGCCCGACCTGACGCGCCAGGACACCTCCGTCAACTTCGACTGGGGCGGCGGCTCACCCGACCCGGTGATCGCCGCCGACCACTTCGTCGCGCGGTGGACCCGAACCGATGCCCTGCCCGCGGGCCTCTACCGCTTCAGCGGCGCCAGCGACGACGGCATCCGGGTGTACGTCGACAACGTGCCGGTGGTCGACATGTGGCAGAACCAGAACGCGACGTACAGCGTCGACAAGGTCCTGCTCGGCGGCAACCACACCATCCGGATCGAGTACTACGAGAACGGCGGTGGCGCCCTCGTCGGCTTCGACTACGAACGGATCGGCGACGTCATACCGCAGGACGGGTACACCGCCGAGTACTTCGACAACCCGACCCTCGCCGGCGTCCCCGCGGTGACCCGCCAGGACGAGAAGGTCGACTTCGACTGGGGCGATGGATCACCGGACCCGGCCATCCCGGCCGACCACTTCTCGGCCCGGTGGACCAGGACCGCACAGCTCGGCGCCGGGACGTACCGGTTCAGCGCGACCGGCGACGACGGCATCCGGGTCAAGCTCGACGGGAACGTGATCGTCGACGGATGGAGCGACCACTCGCCGACCACCTACACCGCCGACATCCCGATCGCGGCCGGCCAGCACACCATCACCGTCGAATACTACGAAAACGGCGGCGGCGCGCTGGCCCGCTTCAGCCAGACCCTCGTGCCGGCCTGATCCGGCGACCCGACCATCTGAAACGGAGAACTTCCTTGCCAACGCCGGCCACCACCGCAGGAGGGCGACCGTGACCGCCCCCACCGACGAAGCAGAGCCACCGACCGACGTCCACCTCACCCGCAGCATCCACGGGCTGCGCGAGCTGTGGCCGGACCAGTCCGCACACATCGTGCTGACACGGGTGCAGCGGACCTGTCTCATCGTCGTCACGATCGCCTTGGCCGCGGCGCTGCTGCGCTGGACGATCGTGACGCTGCAGGTCGTCATAGCCGTCATCACGGTGCTGTACGCGGGGGCGATCACCTTCCGGCTCGCGCTCACCTGGGCCGCCAGCCGGCGCGAGCACCGGGTTCGCGTGAGCGACGAGGACGCCCGCGCGGTCCCCGACCACGAACTGCCCGTCTACACCGTGCTCGTGCCGGCGTACCACGAGCCGCAGGTGATCGGGATGCTGATGGAGCACCTCGCCGAGCTGGAGTACCCGGTCGAGAAACTGGACATCCAGCTGCTGCTCGAGGCCGACGACGAGGAAACCATCGCGGCGGCCCGGGCGGTACTGCCCGGGCCGCACGTCAGGATCGTGACCGTGCCGCCGGCTCACCCGCGGACCAAGCCGAAGGCATGCAACTACGGCCTGCAGCTGGCAACAGGCGAACTGGTCACCATCTACGACGCCGAGGACCGGCCGGATCCGCTGCAGCTGCGCCGCGCCGCCGTCGCCTTCGACCGGCTCGGCCCCGAGTACGTATGCCTGCAGGCCGAACTGGGCTACTTCAACGCTGACCAGAACCGCATCACCCGGTGGTTCACGCTCGACTACGCGACCTGGTTCCGGTCGCTGCTGCCCGGCCTCGTCGCGCTCGGCATGCCGATCCCGCTCGGCGGCACCAGCAACCACCTGCGCATGCGGACACTGCGCGAGCTGGGCGCCTGGGACCCCTACAACGTCACCGAGGACGCCGACCTCGGCATCCGGCTGGCCCGGCTCGGCCACCGGGTCGGCGTGCTCGACTCGGTGACCCTCGAGGAGGCCAACTCCGACTTCATCAACTGGGTCAAGCAGCGCAGCCGGTGGTACAAGGGGTACCTGGTCACCTGGCTCATCCACATGCGCACGCCGCGGCGGTCGGCGCGCCAGCTGACCTGGCGCGGGCTGCTGTGCCTCAACCTCTTCGTCGCCGGCACCCCCCTCACCGCGTTGCTGAACACGGTGTTCTGGGCCATGACGGCGCTGTGGTTCGTGGCCCGCCCGCCCACGGTCCAGCTGCTGTTCGACACGCCCTTCTACTACGTCGGCCTGGTCTGCCTCGTGTTCGGCAACGCCGTCGTGATCTACCTGAACGTCCTGGCGGTCCATCAGATGGGCCGGCCCGACCTGCTCCTGACCGCGCTCCTGTCGCCGGTGTACTGGGCGATGGCGAGCATCGCCGGCGCCAAGGCCGCCCTGCAGCTCGTCTTCAACCCGTCGTACTGGGAGAAGACGACCCATGGTCTGCACCTGCCCACCGCGCGCCGGCCCGCGGAGCAGGCCCATGCCTCGTGAAGCCACCCGGCGAAGGATCCGGGTCACCGAAGGCCGGCTCGTCTTCGCCGCGAGCCTGCTGTGCTACCTCGCCATCGCCTGGTGGTTCTGGCACAGCCGGCTGATTCCCGGCGACTCGACCAGCCGGGTCGCCAACGCCTACTACATCCTGTTCAGCCGGGACCCGCACCTGGCCGCGGTGGGATTCGTGTGGAACCCGCTGCCGTCGCTGGTGTTGCTCCCGGTCCTACCGATGAAGTCACTGCTCCCGGCGCTGACCCGCGACGGGCTGCTCGCCGCGCTTTCGTCGGCGCTGTTCATGGCCGGCACCGTCGCCGCCGGCAACGACATCCTCCGCCGCCTGCGGGTCTCCCGGCTGCCGCGGATCGTGCTGACCGTCCTGTTCGCGTCGCACCCGATGATGCTGGTCTACTCGGGCAACGGCATGAGCGAGGCGTGCTTCATGTTCTTCCTCGTCCTGTCGGTGCGTGCCCTGCTGCGGTGGTTCGACGACGGGCGGGCCGAGCGCCTGGTCCCGCTCGGCCTGAGCCTCGGACTCGCGTACGGGGCCCGCTACGAGGCGCTCGCCCCCGGCCTGGCGGTACCGGCCGTCGTGGCCGCGGTGAGCTGGTGGCGTGGCCGCGGCCGGCCGAAATGGCGATACGCGACCGCGCAGGCGGACGCGGTACTGGTAGCGCTGCCGGTCGCGCTGTCCGTCGCCGGCTGGGCGCTGGCCAGCAAGATCATCGTTGGACAGTGGTTCGCCACATTCTCCTCCGCGTACGGCAACGCCGCTCAGGTCACGGCCAACGAGCGCGGTATCCACTCGATCACCGGCGACGCGCTCGGCGACCGGATCGTGTACGCCCTCCAGCAGTTGCTCGGGCTCCAGCCGCTGCTGCCGCTGCTGCTGGCCG
Source organism: Dactylosporangium sp. CA-233914 (assembly GCF_050942935.1). NCBI lineage: Bacteria > Bacillati > Actinomycetota > Actinomycetes > Micromonosporales > Micromonosporaceae > Dactylosporangium > Dactylosporangium sp. CA-233914. Next base: position 5,619,773 of record NZ_CP192030.1, read on the forward strand.
TGGCCGCGGTAGTCGCCCTGCTGCGGCGCGACCCACGGATGCTCGCGCCGATCACGGTCCTCGGCGCGGTGCTCGCCTTCGGCAACCTCGCCTTCCTGTCCGGGAACTCGTTCGGCTGGCTGCGGTTCCAGATCGTGGCGGTACCGCTGGCGATCCTGCTCATCGGGATCCTGCTCGCCGCACCGGCGGACAGACCGGCACCCGCCCTGGCCGGTCTTCCACTGCTGGACAACCCGGCCCGGCAACGGCGCCCGCGCCTCACCGTGTCCCCGCTGGCCGCCCTGCTCGTCGGGATTACCCGCTCCGCGCAGCGCGACGGCGCCGCGCGGGCCACCACGACCGCCACCCCGGCGCGGACCCACGCCCGGCGGGTCGCCGCCGCGGCGGCCGTCCTCGCCGCCTTGCTCGCGGCGCCGTCCACCGTCGCCACGCTGCAGAGCCCAAGACTCGCCCGCGAGGAGTCGGAGTGGTTCACCGACGCCGGCGCGGCCCGTACCTCGGGACTGGCCCATCTGAACACCCGCGTCGCCCGCGACCTCGACGCCATGGCGCTACCCGAGGGCTCCGTCATCACCGACTCCGCCTACGCGTTCGCCGTCATCGTCGCCAGCCGGAACCCCCGGCAGTTCGTGATCACCTCGGACCGCGACTTCCCGGCCACCCTCACCAACCTGGGCGCCAGCCACGTGCGCTACCTGCTGATCTCCGCGAACGGCGCGGCCGACGCGGTCCGCACGGCCCACCCCGCGTCGGGTCACCCCGGCGCGGGGACGCCGGGTTCGCGCTCGTGGGCGGACCAGTGGGGCGTTGTGCTGTGGACGCTGATCCCAGTCGAAGACTTTCCGTAGGATCTTTGTCAGTCACTCGACCGCGGTGGGCTGGTTTCCCGCTCATGAGGACGGTCCCCAGTCCGTGCGGCTGGCGCGGAAGATGCCCGGATCGGCCAGCGGCACGTTGATGAACGACGGTGTGTTGGCGGACAGTCCGATGGTGCCCGCCGGGAGCAGGGCGAAGTTGGCCAGCAGCGCGATGTCGTATCGGGTGGTGACGCCGGGTGTGACGGGTTGCCTGCTGGCCTCGGTGAATGGATGGCTCGGCTGCAGCAGCGCGTGATCCGCCCCGTACCAGCTGGTCCGCGGGTCGAGCCGGCGCTGGCTGCCGATCAGTACGCCCTCGGCGTACCTGGTGAGCGTGCCGTCGGGCGCGATCGCGTTGAGGGTGGCGGTCAGCTGGACGTCGGTGCTGCTGGACCTGGCGTAGACGGTGACGTCGCTCGGTCCGTCGAGCACGGCGGCATGGGCCAGCGGGGCGCCGGTGTAGGTCAGGGTGGTGGTCGGACTGGCCGGCGCCCAGCTCAGCGTGTCGGTGTCGGTGCCGGCGGGGCGTCGTGGGCTCAGCGCGTGGTCGCCGCCGAGGTGGAAGGTCCCGGTCTTCGGCGACGGCGGCCACGCCGCCAGGTCGACCCAGCGGTTCGCGCCGTTCTCGAACAGGTGCAGGGGCGTGCGCGTGTCGGCCATGCCGGTCCGGGCGCCCTTGAGCCAGGTGTCGAACCACGCCAACCGGATCGCCCGCAGCGTGGGGCCGTCAACGTTCTCCTGGTGCTCCCACGGGCCGACGATGGCCTGGTAACGGCCGGTGACCCGGTCGCCGGGCCGCACCGGCGCGTTGAGCGGCCGGTGGAAGTAGGCGTTCTGGGCGGCCACGTAGGCACCGAGGTTGCCGCCGGGGAACAGGTCGGACCAGCCCGCCTCGGTCCAGGGCGGGATCTCGTTGGCCACGATCGCCGGCATCAGCCGCATGACGTTGCGGTCCTGCCAGTAGCTGTTGTCGTACGAGCTCATCGATCAGCTGCGCGCACATGCCGAAATCAGATCACTGTGGAATGTGACAACCGGTCGGCGTTCGCCATCCTGCGGGTTGCTACTGTCCGCGTGGCGGGAGCAGTCGGCAATCGTCGATGAGTACGACGTCGGCATCGTTGCCAGCCGCGGCCGCTTCCCATGTTCTGGACATCCGCCGGAGCCAGTCCGTCCAGGTGTTGAGGCCATCGGCAGGGATAGGCGTTCACCCATGAAATAGTGTTTGCGTATTGCCTATTAGTCATGATAGTATCGCTCGGGGTAAATTTCGATCGCGGCTTTCCGGGGGAGAAGTGTCGTGAATGGGAAGTGGGAACCAGATTTCTCGGCGTCTTTTCTCCGGCGCATGGGAAAGTCATCCCATGAACTTGGGCAAACGTCCGGCAATTCGAGCTGCCCAGATATCTGGGAACTCGACAACGGTGACGTCGCGGTCATCGGGGCGGACCTGACCGCGTCGTATGATGGCAGGCTCCCCGACGGCGTGAGCGTCGGCCCTGGTGAACGGCTGGTGGTCATCCCGCGGAAGACCATTCTCGCGGCGAAGGCGGACATCCCCGATGCGTGACCTGCTCGACGGCGCCACCGGTGAACGGATGGAGCTGGACGCGTACTACGCCGATTTCGAGCGGAACTTCTGGGCGATCAGCAAGCTGGGCTTCTGGAAGCTGGAGCGGCAGCAGTTCTTCAAAGAGCCCGGATATGACAGCTGGGAGGCGTTCGCGAAAGGCGAGTGGGAGGAGTCACTACGCATCCTTGAGGCCGGCCGTGCCGACATGGCGGACTATCACCGTCGAGTCGAGGAGCACGGTTTTGTCGCGCGCCGGGTTCGGATCGTGGAAGAGCCGATCATTCCGTACCTGCAATGGGAACTGCACGCGCTGCGAGTCCGGGATCAATGTGGCGGCAGCGTGCGGATCGTAGGCCCGGACCAGGTCGCCGCGTTTGAGCCGGACGGCCCGCTCCCGGAGATCTGCACCCTCGGCTCCACGGTGATGTACCAGGCCATCTACGACCAAGATGGGGTGCTGGAGTCTGCGCGGCGGTTCGTCGACCGCGACCTCATCGTGCGCTGCCAACGGTTCATCGAGGACCTGTACGAGATCGCTCAGCCCCTGGAGCCGTTCTTCGCCGACCATGTGGCGACGCTTCCGCCGCCCCGTCAGCCGTAGCCGCCGCGAAGCCTGACCGGAATACGCTGATGTCGATCGACGAGCCCGGCCACCGGGACGGCACGACACCTCTCGTCAACCGGCTGGAGGCGTCCGGCTCAGGCGATGTGGTCCAGGCCCGGGACATCCACGGCGGGATCCACTTCCATTCGTCCGACCCGGGTTCGCGGTGACGCCGTCGCAGCTTCCCGGTGACGTGTGGGGGTTCGTCAACCGGCATGCCGAACTGGCCGCCCTGACCAGGGTGGTGGCAGAAAGCCGCGACGCCCCGTTCGTTGCCGCCGTCACCGTTGTCACGGGTACGGCCGGGGTGGGCAAAACCTCGCTGGCGCTCCATTGGGCGCACAGCGCCCGTGCTCACTTTCCCGATGGCCAGTTGTACGTGAATCTCCGCGGCTACGATCCCGGGCAGCCCGTCCTCCCGGAACAGGTCCTTGACGGGTTCCTCCGCGACTTGGGCGTTCCCGCTACGGCGATTCCCGTCCATGTCGAGGGCCGGGCGTCGCTGTACCGGTCGCTGCTGGCTGCCCGCAGGATGCTGGTGGTCCTGGACAACGCCGCGACCACCGGGCAGGTCCGGCCACTGCTGCCCGGCACCGGCAGCTCGCTGGTGGTGGTGACGAGCCGGAGCCGGCTGTCGGGGCTGGTGGCGCGCGATGGTGCATTCCGGATTGGCCTGGACATCCTGCCGGAGGACGATGCCGTTGATGTACTGGGGACCGTGACCGCCCGGTACCGAAGGCGCGACCAACGTCACGAACTGGTTGAGCTGGCCAGACTCTGCGCTCGCCTGCCACTCGCGTTGCGTATCGCTGCCGAGCGCGCCGCGAGCCGACCGATGATGCGGCTCGACGAGCTGATCGCCGATCTGCGGGATGAATCGGCCCTATGGGATGCCCTCGCCGCGGAGGGGGACGACGACGCCGACGCAGTACGGACCGTGTTCGCCTGGTCCTACCGGGCACTGCCAGAACTGGCGGCCCGGCTGTTCCGGCTCCTGGGTTTGCATCCTGGCAACGAGTTCGGCCGGCATGCGGCCGCCGCACTCGCCGGGATCAGCGCCGTGCACGCGCGACAGCAGCTCGACGTCCTGGTCGGTGCGCACCTGCTCGAGCAGCCGGCGCCGGAGCGATACGAATTCCACGACCTGCTGCGCGCATACGCCGTGGATCAGGTCCGCCACCTCGAATCCCCCGAAGCCCGCGCCGAGGCGTCGCGGCGAGTCCTCGCGTGGTATCTGCACACCGCCGACGCCGCCCAGACCCGGATCGCCCCGTTCGACCGGTACGAGCTGACGGATCCGGTCCCGGCCGATGTGGTTCCGCTCGGGTTCGATGAGTATGAGGCCGCGCTGCGGTGGTACCAGATCGAAAGCGCCAATCTTGTCGGAGCGACCCGGGCCGCCGCCGAGGCGAACCTGCACGGAACCGCGTGGCGGCTCGCCGCCGTCCTGCGCGGCATCTACATGCACCAGAACACCTTCGAGGACTGGCTTACCACCAGCCGCATCGGCGTCGACTCCGCCGCTCAGGACAGCGACCAGAGCGGCCAGGCCGAAGCCCTGGAAAGCCTTGGCCGGGCGTACTTCCAGTCCCGTCGACTCGACGAGGCGGAGGCGAACCACCGTGCGGCGCTGGCCATCCGCCAACGTCTCGGAAACCGATTCGGGGGGCCGTTTCCCTCAACACGCTGGGCCTGATCAGTCTGCGCCGCCGCCGGCTCGGTGATGCCCGGTCGTACTTTGAACAGGCTGGCGTGATGTTCCGCGACCTCGGCGAAGGCCGCTGGGAGGCGCTCATGCGCAGCAACCTCGCCGAGACCCTCTGCGAAGTACAACGACCGCAGGCAGCGATCGACATCCTGGGCGAGGCGCTGACCGTGTTCCGCGAACTCGGCGACCGGGCCAGTGAAGGGAACGCGCTGTTTCAGCTGAGCTGGGCGCAGCGCGAACGCGGCGATACCGCCAGGGCACGCAGCTTCATCGACGAAGCGCTCCGCATCGCGGAGGACGAGGAAAACCAGGTGTGGCAGGCACACTGGTTGGTCGAACTGGGCAACGTACAGCGTGCCGCCGGGCAACCCGCCGAAGCGCTCGTCTCCTATCAGCGCGCCGCCTCCATCCAGCGGCAGCTCGGCGACCGCAGCCGGGAAGCCTTCGCGCTCGACGGCGCCGGCCAGGCATACGAAGCAATGGGCCGAGTCGAAGAAGCCGCGGACTTCTACCGCACCGCCGCCAGCAGCCACCGCGACCTGGACGACCGGTGGAACCTGGCCCAGACGCTGTACCACCTCGCGAACGCTCTGGACCACGCAGGCTCCGCACAGGAGGCGCGAACACACCGGGAACAGGCCCTCGGCCTGCTTGCCGACTTCGACGACCCCCGAGCCGCGGCGCTGCGTCAGCGCCTCAGCGAGGTGTAGCCGGCATCGAGTCCACGATCCAGATCGGAGCGTCCGCACAGTCGACTCTCAGGCCCTCCGACGGTTCCAACCGCGTGCGGAACACCTTCAGGTCGCTGTCGCCGACCCGGGCGATCGTCGCATGCGTGGGCCGTTGGAGCCCTGTGACCACCCGGGGCATGGGTTTCGGCTCGGGCGGTGGTCAGGGCACGTTGGCTCCGATCGTGTACGGGCCGGAGCCGGTGACCGAAACCACGCGATAGCGGTAGAAGCCGGCACCGCCGTTGAAGGTCAGCCGCTCCTGGGACTGCGGGCCGGTCGACCTGGCCACGGTTCGCCACCGCTGGCCGTTCCACTGGTCGAGGAACAGGTCGAAGTTCGCGTCGGGCGGGCCGCTGAGGCAGCCGGTCTGGCGGCCGGCTTTCGCGCGGAAGAATCCACTGCTCGGCCGGGTCTGTTGCCGGCCGGTCCCGGCGAGCGAGCCGTTGCCGGTGGCCGTCATACCGGCGCACCCGTTCGGCCGGTCCGAGCCGGACGGCGTCGGGGTGGGGTTCGGGCTCGGGCCCTGACCGGCCGTCGTGATCAGCGTCAGCCTGTTCACCTGCAGGATCTCGGTCAGCGGCTGGAAGAACGTGGTGCCACCGCGGGTGCAGTCGCCCGAGCCGCCGGAGGTCACACCCTGGGCCTGGTCGCCGGAGAGCCACGAGCCGCCGGAGTCGCCGGCCTCGGCGCAGACGTTCGTCCGGGTCAGCCCGGTCACCGTGCCCTCGGGGTAGTTCACGGTCGCGTTCTTGGCCTGGATGACCCCGCAGCGCGTACCGGTCGTCGAGCCACTGCGGCACACCGACGCGCCGACCGGTGCCTCCTGCGAACCGGCCACCGGCACGTTGCCGCCGTTGAAGTCGTTGACCTCGGCTCGTGGCGTCCAGTTGCCGTTGACGGTGACGACGCCGAAGTCGTTGCCCGGGAACGACGAAGCCTTGAACGTGCCCTGCGCGGCCCGGTTGAAGCCGGTCGTGGCGCTGCCGGCCTGCCCGCAGTGGCCGGCGGTCACGAATCCGCCCTGCACGGAGAAGCCGATCGAACAGCGGGCCCGGTTGTCGATGAAGAACGGGTCGGCGCCGCGGACGTCGAACAACGGCACCGGCGACTCCTCGGCGACCACGACCCGGACCGCGCCGGCCGGCGCGCCGGCCCTGGCGGCGAGCGCGTTGGCCGCGGCCTGGCCGCTCCGCTTCGCCACGATCACGACCCGGTTGTCGGCCACGTCGACGTACCAGCCGGACACCGACCGACCGGTGTTCGCCGCGGCCTGGTCCAGCCGGTCCTTCACCAGGTTCAGCGTGGACTCGGGGCGCTCGACGCGCTTGGGAGTGGCCCCGGCGGCGCGTACGGCATCGGCCGCTTTGTCGCTGGTCACCCCGACCATGAGCTGCCCGGCGTCGGCCGTCAGCCACGCACCGGCGAACCCGGCGCCGAGGTGCTCCCGGAGGTGGCTCTCGGCGCTGCGCGCCCACGCCTCCTTCGCCAGGCGCGCGCCCGCCTGGTTGGCGTCGATGTGCAGGTCACGCTGCAGGCCGGCGAGCATCTCGGGTGCGCTGTCGGAACCGGTGCCGCCGACCTGGCCGGCACCGCCTGGCGGTGGCCGCGTGTCCGCCATCGCCGGCACGGTCAAGGCGATCGCCGCGCCGGCTGCGACCACTGCCGTCCCCCACAGCACCACACCTCGTCGGCTCATCGGCGTCTCCTTCCGCATGCTGGCGCACTCCACCGGGCAGTACGTTGCGAGACGTCGTGAGGGATCAATATTTTGTCGCGATGGCGCTACCAGCCCTCGTACTCGGCGCGCTCGCCCAGCTCCTCCTCGATGCGGATCAATCGGTTGTACTTGGCGGTGCGGTCCGAGCGGGACACCGAGCCGGTCTTGATCTGGCCGCAGCCCGTTGCCACCGCCAGGTCCGCGATCGTCGTGTCCTCGGTCTCGCCGGAGCGGTGCGACATCACCACGCGGTAGCCGGCCCGGCGGGCGGTGTCCACTGTGGACAAGGTTTCGGTCAGGGTGCCGACCTGGTTGACCTTGACCAGGATCGCGTTGGCGTAGCCGGCCTCGATGCCCGCGCGGAGGCGGGTCGCGTCGGTGCAGAACACGTCGTCGCCGACCAGCTGGGTCGTGCCGCCCTCGCGGGTCGTGAGCAGGCGCCAGCCGTCCAGGTCGTCCTGGGCCATGGGGTCCTCGACGGAGATGATCGGGTACCGCCGCAGCAGCCCCGACAGGTGGTCGACCTGCTCGGCGACGGAGCGGGTGACGCCCTCGCCGGTGTAGTCGTACTTGCCGCCGGCGAAGAACTCCGACGCCGCCGGGTCGAGGCAGACGGCCACGTCCGTGCCGGGCGTGTAGCCGCTGGCCGCGATCGCCTCCGTCACGAAGCCCAGGGCCTCGTCGGCGGTGGTGAACGCCGGGGCGAAGCCGCCCTCGTCGCCGACGTTGGTGCTGTGGCCGGCCGCGGCCAGGGACCGGCGCAGGGTGTGGAAGATCTCCGAGCCCATGCGCACCGCCTCGAAGAACGTCGGGGCGCCGATCGGGGCGATCATGAACTCCTGGAAGTCCAGCGGGTTGTCGGCGTGGGCGCCGCCGTTCACGATGTTGATCATCGGCAGGGGTAGGCGGGTCGCGGTCTCGCCGCCCAGGAAACGGTACAGCGGCAGGCCGTGCGACGCCGCGGCGGCCTTCGCGGTGGCCAGGGAGACGCCGAGGACGGCATTCGCGCCCAGCCGGGACTTGTCGGCGGTCCCGTCGGCCGCGATCAGCGCCGCGTCGACCGTGGCCTGATCGCCGGCGTCGAGGCCGCGGACCGCCTCCGCCAGCGCCCCGGTCGCGTTGGCGACCGCCGTGGCGACGCCCTTGCCGTGGAAGCGCGCCGGGTCGCCGTCGCGCAGCTCGACCGCCTCGGCCGCGCCGGTCGAGGCGCCCGACGGCACGGCGGCTCGCCCGAGCGAGCCGTCCCGCAGGCGTACGTCGACCTCGACGGTCGGGTTGCCGCGGCTGTCGAGGATCTGGCGCGCGGCGATGGCTCCGATGGCTGTCATGCGGCCGATCCTGGCAGCTCGGCCCGGCCGCGGCGACGCGATGACGCTCACCTTGACCCGGACCCTGAGGTCCGGGTTTAGAGTCACTGGAATGCGGGCCGGGGAACTCGCGCGGCGCTCGGGGAGCACCATACGCGCGCTGCGATACTACGAGTCGGTGGGGCTGGTCGTCCCGCGCCGCCTCGCCAACGGCTACCGGGAGTACGACCCGATCGCCGAGCGGCTCGTCGTGCAGATCCGCGAGCTGACCGCCCTCGGCCTGAGCGTCGAGCAGACGCGGCCGTTCGTCGAGAGCCTGGCGGCGGGCGCCGACGAGGAGGACGTGTGCGCGGCGGCGCTGGCCACGTACCGCAGCGCGATCAACGGTCTCCAGTCGCGCATCGGCCAGCTCGCGGCCCAGCGGGACGCCCTGTAGGCGCGGCTCGCCCTGGTCAACGTCACGAAAAATCCGGACATTTCCCCGAAGGCCCCTCCGGACCGCCTGGTCGGAGAACACCTCCCGGACCAGGAGGTCTTCGCCACGAACGGCGAGTCGGTAAATTTCCGAAACTTCGGACAGGGAAGAACCATTCTCTTCGTGTACCCCCTGACCGGCCGCCCCGGCGTCGATCTGCCCGACGGCCTGCTGGAGATCCCGGGCGCGCGCGGCGGCACCGAGCAGGCGCGTTGGTTCCGCGACCACCACGGCGAGCTGCGCAACGCCGGAGCCGCCCGCGTCTACGGCCTGTCGGCCCAGTCGGCGAGCTACCAGCGAGAGCTCGCCCACCGCCTCCGCCTGCCGTACCCACTGATCCCCGACCCCCGGCTGACGCTGGCCGCGACCCCGGGCCTGCCCACGTTCACCAAGGCCGGCATGACGCTGTACGAGCGGATCACGCTGATCGTCACCGAGGGCCGCATCGAACACGTCTTCCACCCGATCCCGGCCCCGTCCACGCACGCCAACGAGGTCCTGCGCTGGCTCAACCGGGCCAGATCCGGCAGATAGCACGGATGGGTCACGCCATCACCGCGGTGCTGGTGCGGTCCCCGGCCGGCGAGGAGCTGGGCCTGTAGCGGTGTCGAAACGGGGGAGCGTCCGTTCGTACAACTGATATGAAGACATTGCTTGACGATCTGATCCTGGTCGAGTCGCCCCGCTGGCACGACGGGCGGCTCTGGTTCTGCCACTGGGGCGCCGGCGAAGTCATCGCCGTCGACCCGGACGGCGGCGGCCACGAGGTCATGCCGGTCGGCCCGGGCGTCGACCCGCACACCATCGGCTGGTTGCGCGACGGGCGGCTGCTCGTGGTACCGAAGAATCCCGGACCGGGCCGGCGGTTGCTGCGGCGCGAGCCCGGCGGCACCCTCGCCCCGCACGGGGACCTCGCCTCGCTGCCCGGCGACCTCAACGAGCTGGTCGTCGACGGGCGTGGCAACGCGTACGTCAACGGCGTCGGCTTCCCCTTCCTCGAGTTCATCCGCACCGTCGACCCCGCCGACCCGCGCCCGCTCACCGAGCGCCCCGGCTACCGCCCGGGCTTCATCGCCCTGATCCGCCCCGACGGCACGGTCCTGGTTCTCGACGACGACCTGGCGTTCCCCAACGGCATGGCGATCACCCCCGACAACCGCACGCTGATCGTCTCCGAGTCCTTCACCGGCCGGCTCACCGCGTTCGACATCGCCGGCGACGGCACCCTGTCCGGCCGCCGCACGTTCGCCGAGGGCCTCGGCCCGGACGGCATCTGCCTCGACGCCGACGGCGCCGTGTGGACCTCCAGCGGCGGCAACGAGGCCGTCCGCGTCGCCGAGGGCGGGAAGATCCTCGACCGCGTCGAGCTGGACCGCGCGCCGTTCGCGCTCATGCTCGGCGGCGCCGACGGCCGCACCCTGTTCATCATGGCGGCGAAGTGGAACCCGCAGAATCCGTTCGGCGGCGAACGAACCGGCCGGGTCCTGGCCGTGCCCGCGCCGGCCCGGCACGTCGGCTGGCCGTAGGCGGCGCATGACCGGATCCCGCACATCGCCGGCCCGGCGAATCGGCTCGAGGCAGCCGTTCGGCTGGGGCATTCTTCGCGGAGCTCACCGGGCCGGCGATCCCGCCCGGTGGGGGCGCCCCGGCGGCCCGCAGCCGTCCGATCAGCCCGGCCGCGTCGGCGCCCCGGGCGTCCCAGCCACGCCAGCGCGCCGACAATCTCGGCACCACCGGCCGCCCGCTGCCCGCTGGTAAACTCGCCGGCGTGGTTTCGGTCCGAGTGGAGACGATCGTCGCGGCGGCGCCGGAGGCGGTGTGGGACGCGGTCGCCGACGTCGGCAACGTGCATCGCCGCCTGCTGCCGGGCCGCGTCGCCGCCGCCCGTCTGGAGGGCGACGAGCGCGTGCTCACCATGTCCGACGGGAGCGAGGTCCGCGAGCTGATCGTGGCGGTGGACCACGAACACATGCGCATGGCGTACTCCGTGCAGGGCCCCGGCCGCCTCGCGCTGGCCCACCACCACGCCGCGTTCCAGGTCATCGCCCACGACGGGGGCCACGCACGCCTGGTGTGGGTGACGGACGTGCTGCCCCACGACCGCGAGCCGGCCATCCGCGCGCGGGTCGAGCGCGCCATCGAGGAGATGCGCGCGGTCCTCGAGTCCTGAGCCGGCCGGAAGATCCGGGACGCGCCGAACTTCCTCCCGTTCGTGACGCTGGCCGACGCCAGGCACCGCCGGCCGGCTGCACACGGCCGGTGCGCGTCAGCTCGACCAGCACCGCCTGGTGAGCGGGCCTGCGGCTAGATGTTCTCAGCCAGGAAGTCCTCCCAGGTGCGGCGGCCGACTGCGCGGTCCGGGGCGAGGTTGGCCCCGGCCCGGATCGCGCGGTAGGCGCCGCCGCCCATCGGCATCGGCAGGATCGGGCGGCGCTTGCCGGCCGCGCGCAGGTAGGAGCGGACGAGCTCGTCGAAGCCGTACGCGCGCGGGCCGGCCACATCCGGCACGAGCCCGGCCGGCTCGCCGAGCGCCAGCTCCGCGAACCGGGCGGCGACCTCGGCGCCGTCGACCGGCTGGAAGCAGGCACCCGCCGGGACGGGGACGACGGGCAGCTTCGCCAGCCGGCGGATCGTGGCCAGGGTGAGCTCGTGGAACTGGCTGGCCCGCAGCGTGGTCCACGGGATGCCGGACTCGGCGACGAGCACCTCGGCGGCGCGCTTCGCCGCGAAGTAGCCGAACGCCATGCGATCCATCGCGCTCGTCACGGGCACGCGGTCGGCGCCGACCACCGAGATGTACACCACGTGCTTCGCCCCGGCCCGGGCCGCCTCCCGCAGCAGGTTGGCCGCCTTGACCTCGTCGCCCTTGGCCGAGCCCGCGCAGTGCACGATCGTCGCGGCGCCCTCGACCGAGGCGGCGACGCCCGCACCGGTGGCCAGGTCGCCGGCGACGTACTCGACGTCGCCGGGCGCGCCATTGGGCCGCTGCCGGGTCAGGATCCGGATCGGGCGGCCCGCCGCGCGCAGGTGGGGCAGCAGCAGGCGGCCGAGCGTCCCGGTGCCGCCGGTCAGCAGGATCGGTGTGGTCATGGCCCTTCTCCGTTCACATCGGGTTTCTCACCCTGTAGACCCGTGGGCCGGCAGCGATGTGACGTGATCCGGGTCACTGCCCGGCCTACCGGCCGCCGCGCAGGAGCCGGTGCACCGCGGTGGGCTGGACACGATCATTTTCAGTCGTACGACTGCGGCCCCGCCACGCAAGGCGCGGAAATCCGCTCGCCGCGTGCGTGGCCCGGCTGTTATCAACGGTGCGTGATCGCCTCTTGAGTCGTAGCCGGCACACCGATCCGTACCCGCTGCGCGCTGCTCGCCGGGCCCTCGCCCCGGTGCCGGTGCGGGCCCGGCCGGCGCGGCCCGGGTTCGTGCACCCGGCCGCGCCCGCCGACATCGTTCGGGTCCTGACGTTCTTCGGGCCGGCCGCGACCTACGGGCTGCGCCGGGTCGAGCTGCGGCAGCGGGGCGCCGATCGCCCGCTCGTCGCCGCCCTCCGGGTTCCCGGGGTCGTACTGCTGTATGAGCAGCCGGAACCGCCGTGGGTGCTCGGCGGCCGGCTCGCCGATGCCGCCGTCCTCCGGCTGGAGCGGGCCGGGGCCGCCGTGTCCCGGGGCGCCCTGGCCACGCGGGTCGACTGGCCGGGGGCGACCCTGCGCGACTTCATGCTGTTCGACGGGCTGATGCACGAGGTGGGGCATCACGTGGTGCAGCATGCGGCGCGTCGGCACCGTACGCGGGCCATGCGTACCGCCGACCACGAACGCCGCGCGGACGCGTATGCGCGCCGGGCCCGCCGCGCGTGGGAGTCGCGGTGAACCGGCTGGTCGGGGACGGGATCGAGAATCCGGTCAACGTCGAGGCGCTGGCCGACGCGGCGGCGATGTTCGGCGTGGCGTGCCTGCTCCGCGGCGCTCGCGCGGGCCAGGACTCCGGCATTTACGAAATTTCCGATATGTCGCGGCGCGGAGCGCCCGACATATCGGACCTCCGGCCGATCGTCGCGGTCGAGAACGCGCCCGGGGCCGAGTCCGTGTACCAGATCCGGAAGGTCCACAGTGGAGCGTCCATTGTGGTCGGCAACGAGCGGCGCGGTATCCGGCCCGATCTGCTGCGGGCCGCCGCGCACACGGTGTGTATTCCGATGCCGGGGCGCGGGGTCAACACGCTCAACGTGGCGACCGCGGCGGCCGTGGCGATGTACTACCTGCTCGGGGCGCGCGGGCGGCGAAGCGGGCGCGGGGCCGGGCGGCCCGGGGTGCTGCTCGCCGCGCCGCGGGACCATGTCGAGGCCGGCAGCTCGCTGCGCTCGGCGGCCGCGTTCGGGTGGGGGAGCGTGGCCGTGCAGGATCGGGAGAAGGTGTGGTTCGGCACGCCACGGTCCGTGCGGGCGGAGGGGCGGGCCGCGGCGCGCAGCCATCGCAACCCGCTGCGGGTGGTGCCGGTGGATGGGCCCGATCCGGTGTACTCCCGGATCGTCGTCTGCTCGCCCGGCGCCGACGGGCCGCCGGTCCACCGGGCCGACCTCACCGGGGCCGGGACGCTGCTCGTGATCGCCGACGACGGGTGGGAGGCGCCGCGCGGGGCCGAGCGGGTGCGCGTCGACGTGCCGGGGACCGTCGGGCGGTATCGGTTCCTCAGCGGGATCGTGCTGGCCGAGGCCGCCCGGCAGCTGGGGACCCGTGGCGGCGGGGCGGTGCGGCGGGGGCTCTCCTACGGCAGCGGGTTCGAGGTCGCGGCGCCCCAGGGCGGGGAACTGGTCGAGATCGGGGAGCTCATGGCGTACTGAATCCGTCACGTTCGTGTTCTTCGGCGGGTCGGCCGGAGGAGGATTGCTCGTCGGAGAAGGGGTGTGCCGGGTGGACGAGTTTCTCAGCGGGCAGTTCGAGCAGCACCGGGCGCGGCTGCGGGCCGTGGCGTTCCGGATGCTCGGCTCGGCCGCGGAGGCCGATGATGCCATGCAGGACGCGTGGCTGCGGGTCAGCCGGGCCGGCGGCGAGCCGGTGGAGAACCCCGCGGCCTGGCTGACCACCGTCGTGGCCCGGGTGTGCCTCAACCAGCTGCGCGCGCGCAACCTGCGGCGCGAGGACCCGCTCGAGGTGCACGTCCCCGACCCGATCGTCAGCCCGGCACAGGGCGTGGAACCCGAGCACGAGGCGCTGCTCGCCGACTCGGTCGGGCTGGCGCTGCTCGTCGTGCTGGAGACGCTGAGCCCGGCCGAGCGGCTCGCGTTCGTGCTGCACGACATGTTCGCCGTGCCGTTCGAGGACATCGGCCCCATGCTCGATCGCACCCCGGCCGCCGCCCGCCAGCTCGCCAGCCGCGCGCGGCGCCGCGTCCAGGGCCGCCCGACCGCGCCGGACCCGGACGTGAGCCGCCAGCGGGCCGTCGTCGAGGCGTTCTTCGCCGCCTCGCGCGACGGCGACTTCGCCGCCCTCGTCGAGGTGCTCGACCCGGACGTGATCCTTCGCAGCGACGGCGGCCCGTCCCGCCCGCGGCTCACCTTCACCCTGCACGGCCCGCAGCAGGTGGCCACGCAGGCCCTGGCGTCCTCGCGCCTGTCGCCGTTCGTGTACCCGGCCCTGGTCAACGGCGCCGCCGGCGTCGTGGTGGCCTCCTCGCCGCGGCGGCCGCTGTTCGTCATGGCGTTCACGGTGACCGGCGGGCGGATCGTCGCCATCGACGTGCTGGCCGACCCGGACCGGATGGCGGCCGTCGACCTGAACGCCCTGCGGTAGCGTCGGCGGGTCCGGGCGCGCGGGCGGTACGGTCGGGGCATGATCCGAAAGCGGGTGCTGGTCTCGGGCCGGGTGCAGGGCGTGTTCTTCCGCGACACCTGCCGGCGCGTCGCCGAGGCGCACGGGGTCGCCGGGTGGGTGCGCAACCTGCCCGACGGGCGCGTCGAGGCCGTGTTCGAGGGCGTCGAGGAGCCGGTCACCGCCCTGGTCGCCTGGGTCGGTCAGGGCCCCCGCAGCGCGGTCGTCACCGGCGTCGAGGCGCGCGACGAGCCGGTGGAGGGCCTCAGCGGGTTCCGCGTCCGATGACCGCCGCACAACCCCGGTGCCGACGCCGTGGCGTCATGCGTCGAGTGGATCGGTCAAGCGACGACAAGCTGCGCGGGGTGGGGCGCGTACAGCGGCGCCAGCACCACGAGCCGCCGCACCGCGGACGGACGGCGGGCGGCCAGCCAGGTAGCGAGTATCCCGGTCTCCTCACCGAGCGCGGTCGCCGCCCGCCCGTGGGACAGCACCCGGGTGTCGTGCCCCTCCTTGATCGCTGCCGAAGCCTAAAACGCTAAGCTTTAGTTTTAACCGGCCGGTTCAGAGGTCTTTGATCTTTTGGGCCGGTTTCGGTGTGTCGTAAGGACATGGGTACGGCCACCCGTGATCATTCGGAGTGCTGAAGCTTCGAAGGATGTGGGGTGGCCGTGGGGCCTACTATGCCAGGTTTGCGGGCGGTGGTCGCGGCTGAGCCGGTGGTGTGTCGTGCCGGGCTGATCGCGTGGCGGGCGGCGCTGTACCGGTGTTTCGGCAGGCGTGCGGATGCCCTGTTCGAACTGGTCGATGCGGTGCTCACCGCGCAGGGGCCGGTGGGTTCGCTGGTGGAGCTGTCGCTGGAGAAGGCGTTCCGGCGGGGTCATGGGGCGTTGTACGACGCCCTGGCCTGCGGGGTGATCGATGTTGCGGCGCTGCGCGAGCTGATTGCCGGTTCGTGGGACGGTCTGGACGACGGGCCGGTGAAGATCGCGGTGGATGTGTCGTCGTGGCCGCGTCCGGACGCGGAAACTTCCCCGGAACGGTGTCACTGCTACACCGCCTGCCGCTGCGACGGGGCCCGTAAGACGATCCCGGGGTGGCCGTTCTCGTTCGCTGCCGGCCTGCAGTGGGGCGCCTCGTCGTGGACGACGCTGTTGGACGCGGTACGGATCGGCCCGCACGACGACCCGACCCTGGTCACGGTCGAGCAGGTCGCCGAGGTGTCCGCGCGGCTGGACACGGCCGGCATGTTGGTGGGGCGGCCCGCCCCGATATTCGTGTTCGACTCCGGCTACGACCTGACCAGGATCAGCTACCTCCTCGGCACCCGCGGCGCGCGGGTGCAGGTGCTCGGCCGGGTCCGCAGCGACCGGGTGTTCTACGCCGCGCCGGGCTACGCCGGACGGGTCGACGGCCGGCCGGGGCGGCCACGCCGGCACGGCGACCGGTTCGAACTGTCCACGCCCGCGTCGCTGCCACCAGCCGATGAGCGGTTGTCCGCACAGAGTCCACGCTATGGTCAGGTGCAGGTCAGTGCCTGGCATGGACTGCACCAGAAGCTGGGCAGGCAGGCCGGCTGGACCGACTTCGCCGGTGTGTTACCGATCGTGCCCGGCACGGTCATCCGCATCCAGGTCGAGCACCTCCCCGGCAACCGTAAGCCAGACGATGTGTGGCTGTGGCACACCGCACCGCCCGGCACCGGGTTCGACCTGGACCTGCTGTGGAAAACGTACCTGCGCCGGTTCGATCTGGAACACACGTTTCGGCTGCTCAAGCAGACCCTCGGCTGGACCGCACCGCAGATCCGCACCCCGCAGCAGGCGCAGCGCTGGACCTGGCTGATCATAGCCGCGCACACCCAGCTTCGGCTGGCCAGGACCCTCACCACCGATCTGCGCCGGCCCTGGCAGCAACCGATCCCAACCGGTACACCGATCACCCCGGGCAGGGTCCGGCGGGGTTTCGGCCAACTACGCCGACACCTGGGCACCCCGGCCGGTAGACCAAAATTCACCGCCCCCGGACCCGGCCGCCCCACCGGCAGCACCCGACCACCACGAACCCACTACCCCGTCGGGAAGAAGAAGCCCGCAACGGACGAACCAACAGCAACAAAACCCAAGATCACAGGTTAAAACTAAAGCTAAGAACGCGTCAAGAAATCCGGGAGCCGCGTAGGGATCGCGTCAACGCTTCTGGGCATTGCCTCCACTCGCGCCTTGACTGGCGCTGTCGGGCATATCGAAGGAGGCATCCCCGGTGGCTGATGTGGTGTTCGTGCTGCTGACGATCGCGGCGTTCGTGGTTCTCGGCCTGGCGGTGCGGGCGGTGGAGCGGCTGTGAGCGCCGAGAACCTCGTCGGCCTCGTCCTCGCGGTCGCGCTGACCGGATACCTGGTCGCGGCGCTGCTCTTCCCGGAGCGGTTCTGATGGCCGGGGCCTTGTTCATACTCTCGCTGATCGTCGTGCTGGTGCTGCTGTACCGCCCGTTCGGCGACTACATGTTCCGCGCGATCACCGGGGTCCGGCACCTGCGGGGCGAGCGCATCGTGTACCGCGCGGTAGGGGTCAACCCGGAGGGTGAGCAGTCGTGGGGCGTCTATGCCCGCAGCGTGCTGGCCTTCTCCGCGGTGTCGATCCTGTTCCTGTACCTGCTCCAGCGCGTCCAGAACCACCTGTGGCTGAGCCTCGGCTTCGCCCCGGTGAAACCGGACCAGGCGTGGAACACGGCTGTGAGCTTCGTGACGAACACGAACTGGCAGTCGTACTCCGGTGAGGCGACCATGGGCCACCTGGTGCAGATGTCCGGCCTGGCGGTGCAGAACTTCGTCTCGGCGGCGGTCGGCGTGGCCGTGGCGGTCGCCCTGGTCCGCGGGTTCTCGCGGTCGAAGACCGACCAGCTCGGCAATTTCTGGGTCGACCTGGTCCGCATCAGCGTGCGGATTCTGCTGCCGATCGCCGTGCTGGGCTCGCTGGTGCTCATCGCCGGCGGGGTGGTCCAGAACCTCTCGGGCGGCACCGACGTCACGACTCTGGCCGGCGCGACGCAGCACATCACCGGCGGCCCCGTGGCCTCGCAGGAGGTGATCAAGGAGCTGGGCACGAACGGCGGCGGCTTCTACAACGTCAACAGCGCGCACCCGTTCGAGAACCCGACGGGCTGGACGAACTGGTTCGAGATCCTGCTGATCCTGTCGATCCCGTTCTGCCTGCCCCGCGTCTTCGGCCGGATGGTCGGCGACAAGCGGCAGGGCCTGGCGATCGCCGGGATCATGGCGATCCTGGCGATCGGCAGCGTGATCGTGATCAACGTGCTGCAGCTGCACCACGGCGGGACGGTGCCGACCGCGGTCGGGGCGGCGAGCGAGGGCACGGAGACGCGGTTCGGGGTGTCGCAGTCGGCGACGTTCGCGGCGGCGACGACGCTCACGTCGACGGGCGCGGTGAACTCGTTCCACGACTCCTACACCGCGCTGGGCGGCATGATCACGATGCTGAACATGATGCTCGGCGAGGTCGCGCCCGGCGGGGTCGGATCGGGCCTCTACGGCATGCTCATCCTGGCCGTGATCACCGTGTTCGTGGCGGGCCTCATGGTCGGGCGGACACCGGAGTACCTCGGCAAGAAGATCGGCTCGCGGGAGATCAAGTTCGCGTCGCTGTACCTGCTGACGACCCCGGCCCTCGTCCTCGTCGGCACGGCGATCGCGATGGGTTCCGGGACCGCCCGCGCGTCGATGGCGAACCCCGGCCCGCACGGGCTGTCGGAAGTGCTGTACGCGTTCACGTCCGCGTCGAACAACAACGGCTCCGCGTTCGCCGGCATCAGCGCCAACACGACGTTCTACAACACCGCGCTCGGGCTGTGCATGCTGCTGGGCCGGTTCCTGCCCATGATCTTCGTCCTCGGCCTGGCCGGTTCCCTCGCCCGCCAGCAGCCCACGCCCGCGTCGGCGGGGACGCTGCGGACGTACCAACCCCTCTTCATCGGCATGGTCGTGGCCGTCACGGTCATCGTCGTGCTGCTCACCTACCTGCCGGCCGTCGCGCTCGGCCCCCTCGCGGAAGGACTCGGCAGCTCATGATCGCCGCGGGTCTGCTGGATCCCAAGCAGCTGTGGAAGTCGGTCCCCGACGCGCTGCGCAAGCTCAACCCGGCCACCCTGTGGCGCAACCCGGTCATGTTCATCGTCGAGATCGGGTCGGTCTTCACCACCGTCCTCGCGGTTGCGCACCCCGGCGCCTTCGCGTGGGCGATCACCGTGTGGCTGTGGCTGACGGTGCTGTTCGCGAACCTGGCCGAGGCGGTCGCCGAGGGCCGGGGCAAGGCCCAGGCGGACACGCTGCGGCGGGCGAAGCAGGACACGATGGCGTGCCTGCGCGACGGTGGGACCGTCAAGGCGAGCGAGCTCAAGCAGGGCGATGTGGTCGTGGTCGAGGCTGGGCAGATCATCCCGGGCGACGGCGACGTCATCGAGGGTATCGCCTCGGTCGACGAGTCGGCGATCACCGGTGAGTCGGCGCCGGTGATCCGCGAGTCGGGCGGCGATCGCAGTGCGGTGACCGGTGGCACGAAGGTGTTGTCGGACCGGATCGTCGTGAAGATCACCCAGAAGCCGGGGGAGTCGTTCATCGATCGGATGATCGGCCTGGTCGAGGGTGCGAACCGGCAGAAGACCCCGAACGAGATCGCGCTGAACATCCTGCTGGCGTCGTTGACGATCATCTTCCTGCTGGCCGTGGCGACCCTGCAGCCGCTGGCGATCTACTCCAAGGCGGTGCAGGCGTTCGCCCCGGACAGTGCCGCGCTCAACGCCGACGGCGTCACCGGTATCGTGCTGGTTTCGCTGCTGGTCTGCCTGATCCCGACCACGATCGGGGCGCTGCTGTCGGCGATCGGGATCGCCGGCATGGACCGGTTGGTGCAGCGCAACGTCCTGGCCATGTCGGGCCGGGCGGTGGAGGCGGCCGGGGACGTCAACACGCTGCTGCTGGACAAGACCGGCACGATCACGCTGGGCAACCGGCAGGCGGGTGACCTGCTGCCGGTCGAGGGCGTGGACGTGCAGGAGCTGGCCGAGGCGGCGCAGCTTTCCTCCCTGGCCGACGAGACCCCCGAGGGCCGCAGCATCGTGGTGTACGCCAAGGAACATCACGGGTTGCGCGAGCGTGACGTCACCGGCGCCAAGTGGGTGCCGTTCACCGCCCAGACGCGGATGTCCGGGGTGGACGTCGACGGGCGTGAGGTCCGCAAAGGCGCGGCCACGGCCGTGATGAAGTGGGTGCGCGAGAACGGCGGCCACCCCATCAGCGAGGTCGGGTCCATTGTGGACGCCGTCTCCTCCTCCGGCGGCACCCCGCTCGTGGTCGCCTCCCGCCGCACCGGCGAGCCGGCCCGCACCCTCGGCGTCATCCACCTCAAGGACGTCGTCAAGCTGGGCATGCGCGCGCGGTTCGACGAGATGCGGCGGATGGGCATCCGCACGGTCATGATCACGGGTGACAACCCGCTCACCGCCAGGGCGATCGCGCAGGAGGCCGGGGTCGACGACTTCCTCGCCGAGGCAACCCCCGAGGACAAGATGGCCCTGATCAAGCGGGAGCAGCAGGGCGGGAAGCTGGTCGCGATGACCGGCGACGGCACCAACGACGCCCCCGCGCTGGCCCAGGCCGACGTCGGGGTGGCCATGAACACCGGCACCTCGGCCGCCAAGGAGGCCGGGAACATGGTCGACCTGGACTCCGACCCGACGAAGCTCATCGAGATCGTCGAGATCGGCAAGCAGTTGCTGATCACCCGGGGCGCGCTGACGACGTTCTCGATCGCCAACGACATCGCCAAGTACTTCGCGATCATCCCGGCGATGTTCGCCGCGGTGTACCCGGGCCTGGACAAGATCAACATCATGCGGCTGCACTCGCCGACGTCGGCGATCCTGTCCGCGGTCATCTTCAACGCGCTCGTCATCGTCGCCCTCATCCCGCTCGCCCTGCGCGGGGTGCGCTACCGGCCCGGCTCGGCGGCGGCGATGCTGCGCCGCAACCTGCTCGTCTACGGCGCCGGCGGTGTGATCGTGCCGTTCATCGGCATCAAGATCATCGACCTCATCATCATGAACATCCCGGGGATCTGACATGCGACTCCCAGCCTGGCTCGCCCAGCACCTCGCCGCCCTGCGCGCCCTGGTCGCCCTGACCATCGTGCTCGGCCTGGCCTACCCGCTGCTCATGGTCGCCGTCGCCCGCGTCCCGGGCCTGGCCGGCAACGCCGACGGCTCCCTCATCGGCCGCCGGGGATCCGCCCTCATCGGCCAGTCCTTCACCGACGCCCAGGGCAACCCGCTCAAGCAGTACTTCCAGTCCCGGCCCTCCGCCGCCGGGGCGGGCTACGATCCGGAGGCCACGTCGGCGAGCAACCTGGGCCCGGAGAACGTGAAGCTGCTCAACCAGGTCTGCCGGCGCAGCAAGGCCGTCGGGGAGCTCGAGGGCGTGGACGGCTCCCGGCCCTTCTGCACCCGCGGCGGCGCCGGCGCCGTGCTCGCCGTCTATCCCGGCCACGCCGTGAGCATCAACGAGACCTGCCCCGCCACCCCGTTCGTCCGCGAGTACCAGGGCCGGCCGGTGCGGTGCGCCAAGGAGGGCGAGGACTACAGCGCCGCGATGATGACCCCGATCCGCGGCGGCGCCCCCGACCACCCGGCCGTGCCGGCCGACGCGGTCACGGCCAGCGGCAGCGGTCTCGACCCGCACATCAGCGTCGCCTACGCGAACCTGCAGGTCCCCCGGGTCGCGAAGGCCCGCGGGATGTCGCCGGAGCGGGTGCGCGGGCTGGTCGAGGCGCACACCGACGGCCGTACCCTCGGGTTCATGGGAGCGCCGGCGGTGAACGTCCTGGAACTCAACCTCGCCCTCGATCGGAGCTGAACCGCCATGACGACGCGCGGGACGCTGCGGGTGTACCTGGGCGCGGCGCCCGGCGTCGGCAAGACGTACAAGATGCTGGAGGAGGGGCGGCGCCGGCTCGAACGCGGCACCGACGTGGTCGTCGGGTTCGTCGAGACCCACGACCGCCCCTTCACCGAGGTCCTGCTCGACGGCCTGGAGGTCGTGCCGCGCAAGCGGATGACGTATCGCGCCGCGGCCTTCACCGAGCTCGACCTGGATGCCGTCCTGGCCCGCCGGCCCGAGGTCGCGCTCGTCGACGAGCTGGCCCACACCAACGTTCCCGGCGGCGCCCACGCCAAACGCTGGCAGGACATCCAGCGGCTCCTGGAGGCCGGCATCGACGTGCTGACCACGGTCAACATCCAGCACCTCGAGTCGCTCAACGACGTGGTCGAGTCGATCACCGGGGTGCCGCAGCGCGAGACCGTGCCGGACGCGGTGGTCCGCCGGGCCGAGCAGATCGAGCTCGTGGACATGACCCCCGAGGCGCTGCGCCGCCGCATGGCGCACGGCAACGTCTACAAGCCGGAGAAGATCGACGCGGCGCTGGGCAACTACTTCCGGGTCGGCAACCTCACCGCGCTGCGCGAGCTGGCGCTGTTGTGGCTCGCGGACAAGGTCGACGAGCAGCTGGAGCGCTACCGCGCCGAGCACGGCATCGCCAAGACCTGGGAGACCCGCGAACGGGTCGTCGTGGCGCTGACCGGCGGCCCCGAGGGCGACACTCTCGTGCGCCGCGCCGCCCGGGTCGCGGCCCGCACCAAGGGCGCCGATCTGCTCGCCGTGCACGTCGTGCGCGGCGACGGCCTGGCCGGCGCCGACCCGGCCAACCTGACCCGCCAGCGGCTGCTGGTCGAGTCGCTCGGCGGGACCTACCATCAGGTTCTCGGCGCCGACGTCCCGCGCGCCCTGCTCGACTTCGCCCGCGGCGTCAACGCCACCCAGCTCGTCCTGGGCGCCAGCCGCCGCGGCCGCCTCGCCCAGATGCTGTCCCCGGGCGTCGGCGTGACGACCACGGCCGGCTCCGGCGCCATCGACGTCCACCTCGTCACCCACGAGGAGGCCCGCCGCTTCGCCTGGCGCACCCGCCGCGCCGGCGGTCTCGACCGCGGGCGCCGCCTCGCCGGCTTCGCCCTGTCACTCGCCGGCCTGCCCCTGCTCACGATCGCCCTCGATGCCCTGCGCGGCGGCGCGAGCCTGCCGACCGACATCCTGGCCTACCTCGTCCTGGCGGTCGCCGCCGCCCTGGTCGGCGGCCTGCTGCCGGCCCTGCTCTGCGCGGTCGGCGGGTTTCTGCTGCTCAACTGGTACTTCACCCCGCCGCTGAACCGCTTCACGATCCACGAGCGCGAGAACCTCTTCGCGCTCGTGGCCTTCGTCTTCGTCGCCGTCGCCGTCGCCACCGTCGTCGACGGGGCCGCCCGCCGCGCCCGCGACGCCGCCCGCGCCTCCGCCGAGGCCCAGACCCTGGCCACCCTGGCCGGCAGCGTCATGCACGGCGACAACCCGCTCGGGGCCCTCCTCGAACGCGTCCGCGAGTCCTTCGGCCTGGACTGCGTCACGCTGCTGGAGCGCGACGGCGAGCACGCCCCGTGGCGCGTCGCCGCGTCCGTCGGCGGCACCCCGTGCACGTCGCCGGGCGACGGCGAGACCGAGGTGTCGATCGAGGAGCACGTCTCCCTGGTCCTGCGCGGTCACCCCCTCCCGGCCGCCGACCGCCGCCTGGTCGAGGCCTTCGCCGCCCACGCCGCGATCGCGCTGCGCCAGCAGCGCCTGGGCGAGCAGGCCGCCGCGGCCGGCACCCTGGCGGAGGTCGACCGCCTGCGCACCGCGCTGCTGTCCGCGGTGAGCCACGACCTGCGCACCCCGCTGGCCTCGGCCAAGGCCGCGGTCGGCAGCCTGCGCAGCCCGGACGTGCACTTTTCCGACGAGGACCAGGCCGAGCTGCTGGAGACGGCCGAGGAGTCCCTGGACAAGCTCACCCGGCTGGTCGAGAACCTCCTGGACATGTCCCGCCTGCAGGCCGGCGCGCTGGCGCTCACCCTGGAGCCGGTCGACCTGGCCGACGCCCTGCCCCGCGCCGCCGACGACCTCGACGCGGTGGTGACGATCAGCGTGCCCGAGGACCTGCCGCCGGTGAGCGCCGACCCGGCCCTGCTGGAGCGCATCCTGGTCAACCTGCTCGCCAACGCCCTGCGCCACAGCCCGCCGCACCGCCCGCCGGCCGTCGGCGCGAGCGCTCACGCCGGCCGGGTCGAGATCCGCGTCGTCGACCACGGCCCGGGCCTGCCGGCCGAGGACCACGACCGCGTCTTCCAGCCCTTCCAGCGCCTCGGCGACCGCGACAACACGACCGGCGTGGGCCTGGGCCTGGCGCTCTCGCGGGGCCTGGCCGAGGCCATGAACGGCACCCTCACCCCGGAACCGACCCCCGGCGGCGGCCTGACGATGACCCTCACCCTCCCGCGGGCGTGACCTCCAGGCGGTAGCCGATGCCGGGCTCGGTGACGAAGTAGCGGGGGCGGGACGGGTCCGGCTCCAGCTTGCGGCGCAGGTTGGCGAAGTGCACCCGCAGGTAGTTGGTCTCGGTCTCGTACTGCGGGCCCCACACCTCGCGCAGCAGCCGCTTGTGCTCGACCAGCTTGCCCTCGTGCCGGGCCAGCACCTCGACCAAGTGCCACTCGGTCGGGGTGAGGCGGATCGTCGTGCCGTCCGGGGCCGTGGCCTGCTTCGTGGACAGGTCCAGGCGGAACGCCTCGGTCCGGATGACCGGGGCGGCCGGCTCCGGCGCGGCACGGCGCAGGGCCGCGCGCATGCGGGCCAGCAGCTCGTCCATGCCGAAGGGCTTCGTCACGTAGTCGTCGGCGCCGGCGTCCAGCGCGGCGACCTTGGTCGGGCCGCTGTGCCGGGCCGACAGGACGATGATGGGCACGCCGCTGTACCCCCGGATGCCCGCGACCACGTCCAGCCCGTCGAGGTCGGGCAGGCCCAGGTCGACGATCACCAGGTCCGGCGGGTGGTGCGCGGCCGCGGTCAGGCCGGCCGTGGCCGTGTTCGCCGTCTGCACCTGGTAGCCGCGCGCGGCGAAGTTCAGCCGCAGCGCCCGCAGCAGCGGCTCGTCGTCGTCGACAATCAGCACCCTGGTCATGCGCTCGGCAACTCCACTGTCATCGTCAGGCCGCCGCCGGGGGTCTGCGACGGGGTGACCGTGCCGCCCATCGCCTCCGTGAACCCGCGCACGATCGCCAGGCCCAGCCCGAGCCCGGCGCCGCCCCGGTCGCCGCGGCGCTGGAACGGCTCGAACAGCGCGGCGAAGTCGGCGGGCGGGACGCCGGGGCCGTCGTCGGCGACGTGCAGGCGCACCCGGCCGCCGGCCGCCGATCCGGTGACGCGCACGTGCGGGGCGGCCGCGAGCGCGTTGGCCACGAGGTTGGCCACCACCCGCTCCAGCAGGCCGGGGTCGGCCAGCGCCAGGGGCAGGTCGTCGGGGACGTCCACCGCGACCCGGGCGCGGCCGTGCTCCGTCGCGGGCACGTGCAGTACGACATCCGCGGCCACCGCGTCGAGGGCCGTCGGCTCCGGCGTCGCCGACAGCACGCCCGCTCGCAGGCGGCTCAGCGAGAGCAGGTTCTCCACCAGGGCCGTCATCCGGTCGGTGGCCTCCTCGACGGTGGCCAGCAGTTCGGCGCGGTCGGCGGCGGAGAACTCCACGTCGGGGCTGCGCAGGCTGGACGTGGCCGCCTTGATCCCGGCCAGCGGCGTGCGCAGGTCGTGGCTGACCGCGTCGAGCAGGGCGGTGCGCAGCCGGTCGACCTGTGCCAGTTCCCGGGCCCGGGCGGCCGCGGCGCGCTGGCGGGACACCACGTCGACCGCGATCGCGACCCCGGCGGCGACCAGGAGGTACACCACCAGGACGATCGCGTTGTCGACGCTGGCCACGGCGAGCGTGCCGAACGGCGGGACGAAGCCGACGTTGACCAACCCGTCGGCGATCACGGCAGCCGCGAGCGCCGGCCACAGCCCGCCCGCGATCGCGGCGGCGGCGACCGGCACGAGGTACAGCAGCGCGACCGACGCCAGCGACAGGTGTCCCCGCAGCGGCTCCAGCACGGCCGTCGTCACCGCCGGCCCGGCCAGCGCGAGGACGGCGCCGGCGCCGAGGCGGCGCGCCAGGCCGGGACGATCGCTGGTCACTCCGCCATTCTGGCAGTGCCGGGCCGCCGAACGGCGCCGGAAGGCGGCCGGTAGGACGCCGGTCACGCCGCGCCGCAGGTGCAAGAATCCGGCGCATGTCCCTTGATCGGCGGTTCGGGCGGCGCGCGCTGCTCGGCGCGGGGTTCGCCGCGTCCGCCGCCGCGCTCGCCGGGTGCGGCGACGGCGGCCACCCCGCGGCCGCCCCGTCCGGCCCGGCCGGCTCCGCCGCCGGTGACGCGCCGGTCGCCGAGGCGGAGGGCGTGGCCGGGCTGGCCGCGTCGGGCTCGCCGAGCGCCTCGCCGTCGGCGGTCGCGGGGCAGATCCTCTCCGCGCCGTACAGCGGCAAGCTCGTCGACACCCTCAAGCGTTACCTGGTGCCGACGTCGGACAACCCGAAGCATCCCGGCTACCCGGGCGCGGTCGTGCTCGTCAACGTCGGCGGCAAGGTCACCACGCACGCGGCGGTCGGCGACGCGCTGCGCTACGGCGCCGGCCCGGTTGAGCTGGCGGCGAGCAAGCGCGTGGCGATGCGCCCCGACTCGGTCTTCGACGTCGCCTCCGTCACGAAGGTGTTCACCACGATCCTGGCCGTCCAGCAGGCCGACCGCGGCCGGCTCGACCTCAACGCGCCCGTGTCCCAGTACCTGCCGGCCTTCGACGGCCCGGGCAAGTCCGCGGTCACGGTCGCGATGCTGCTCACGCACACCAGCGGCCTGCCGGTCGGCCCGTCGATCCCGGAGACGTCGAAGAAGCCGGACGTGGCGGCGCGGTGGGAGTACATCGTCTCGACGCCCCTGGCCGACGGGGTCGCGCCGGGCTCCCTGTTCCGCTACACCAGCCTCGGCCTGCTGCTCACCCAGCAGATCCTGGAGAAGCTCACCGGCAAGCCCCTCGACCAGCAGGTGAAGACCGAGATCACCGGCCCGCTCGGGCTGCGCGACACCGGCTTCAAGCCGCTGGGCTGGCTCAGCGCCGCGGACAAGGCCAACCGGCTCGTCGCCACCGACGCCCGCACCTCCCGCGGCCTGCTGCGCGGCACCGTCCACGACGACATCTGCAACGTCCTCGGCGGCGTGGCCGGCTCCGCGGGCATCTTCACCACCGCCGCCGACCTGTCCGTGATCGGGCTGATGCTGCTCGGCGGCGGGCAGTACAACGGCAAGCGGCTCCTCTCCGAGGCCATCGTGCGCACCATGCTCACCAACCACAACGCCGGCCTGCCCGCCACCGACGTCGACCGCCCGAACCGCAGCTCCACCCACGGCCTGGGCCTGGAGCTGGACCAGCCCTGGTTCATGGGGCGCCTGGCCGGCTCGGGCGCGTTCGGTCACACCGGGTTCACCGGCTGCGAGCTGGTGGTCGAGCCGCGCCGCAAGCTCGTCCTGGTGCTGCTGACCAACCGCGCCCACCCGAACTGGAGCTGGGCCAACCCGGACCCGACCCGCGTCGCGGTCGCCAACGTCCTGGCCGACGCGATCGCCTGACCCGCCCCGCACGGCGGCGAGGTTACCCCGGGGTCTTCTCCCGGGCGCGGTGAGCCGCGACGTTGACCCGGTTGGCGCACGCGGTGGAGCAGAAACGGCGCCGGCCGTTGCGGGACGTGTCGACGTACACGACGGGGCAGCCCTCGCGCGAGCACCGCCCGAGCCGCGAGCCGCCCGCCCCGCACACCGCGACCGCGAGCCCGCCGGCGATCGCCGCGCTGATCCGCGCGACCGGGTCGTCGGTGCCGGTGATGTAGTGCAGGTGGGGTGCGTTGCCGTCGTGCATCGACACGCGCACCGAGGCCGTGGCGCCGCAGAGCAGCTCGTTGACCAGGGCGATCTGGCGGACGACGGCGGGCTCGCCGAAGACCGGGCGGACGCCGGCGAGCCACGCCGCCAGCGCCGCCGCCTGGGCCTCGTCGAGGTCGCGGTTCGCCATCTCGTGCGCGCCGAGCAGGCGGCGCAGCGTCGCGGGGGTGAGCTCGCCGGTGTTGAGCAGGTCGGCGGCGAGGAACGTGCCCGAGCCGCCGTAATGGTTGAATTGCACAAGGCCATTACAGCATGCTCGTGGACATGGAAACCTGCAGCGCCTGCGGGCGGCCGGCGGCGGGGGCCGCCGTCGAGTCGTCGCACGTCACATCGGAGGGCATCGTGCGGTACCGCCGCTGCCCCTGCGGCCGCCGCTGGCTGGAGCTCGCCGCGCTCGTGCTGCTGGAGCGGGCGACGGCCACGCTCGCCGCTCGTGCGAGCGATCCAGCGCGCGAGGCCCGGCGGCCCTGAGGTCCGGAGCCGCTCGATGTCCCCGAGCCGGTGCATCGGCTCAGCAGCGCCCGGCTCCGCTGCCGGCCGCCGTTCAAACGGGTGGATGGGTTGGCATCACCGCCCGGAGCCGGGTGCGCAGGCGCAGGCGGCCGCCGCCGGTGGTCGTGCAGAGCAGGTCGTCGCCCAGTTGGTCGTGCCGCGCGAGCAGCCCGTCGCGCAGCATCGGCACCAGGCAGTCGCGCTTGCGGACCAGCGCGACGACGGCGAGGGCGAGATACACGACGCTGAGCGTGACCAGCTCCTCGTCGTGCCAGCGCGGCGGGATCAGCGCGCCGAGGACGAACTGCACCAGGAACAGACCCAGCAGCATCAGCGCCGCCCGCAGGCTCAGCGTCAGCCCGAGCAGCAGCGCGATCGCCAGCAGCGACTGGGCCGCGGTCAGCAGCAGCTCGCCGCGCTGGGCCGCCGCGATCGGCAGCCCCGACCACCCGTGGCTGGAGGCGGCGAAGACGACCGGCAGCGTGCCGACGAGCAGCGTCCACTGGTTGACCTTCGAGGAGACCAGCGCGCCGAGCGCCTCCGTGGTGTGCAGCCGCCACGCGTAGAGCCCGGCGACGAGCAGCTCGGGTGCCTCGGAGGCCAGCGGCGCCACCCACTGCACGAGCAGGAACTGGCTGATGCCGAGGTCCTCGCCGGTGTCGACGAGGGATTCGGCGAACGGCTCGGCGGCGAGCAGGATGACGGCCGCCGCGACGACGAACAGCCCGATGACGACGGCCCGCCGCGGCGCCCTGCCCAGGCCGCCGATCCACGCGGACGGGCCGATCAGCTCGGGCTCCCCGGCCGGGGCGCGCGACACCCGCCAGCTGTAGGCGACGAAGACCGCCACGAGCACGGCGGTGTCCCACAGGGTGAGGGTCCGCTTGAAGGGCAGGATCAGGCAGTACAGCGACGCGATCGTGAGGAACGCGAGCGGCACGGCGTCGGCGCACCCGAGCCTGATCCCGCGCCGCCCGCCGCGGCGCCAGGCGATGAGCACGACCAGCACCCACCCGAGGCCGACGAGGATCCGGTTGGCGCCGGTCATGTTGGCCAGGGCCAGGGAGCAGGCCGGGGTGCCGTCGCCGCCCGGGGGCGCGCAGGCGGCGCCGTACTCCCGGGTGTCCGCCCCGCCCTGCCAGGTGAAGACGAAGTCGACCGAATACTCGGGCAGGACCGCGATGAGCGCGAGCACCGCCACCGCCAGCCCCGCCGACACGTCGACCTGGGCCGCCTCGGCCGCCCACGCCAGGACGAACGCGGCCCCGACGATCGCGCCGCCGTAGACGACCGCGGCCACGGGTGCGGGCAGCTCGAGGCCGGTGAGGGCGACGACCACGCCGGGGACGGTCGCCGCGAGCGCCAGCAGGCCCGAGACGGGCGGTCGTCGCATGTGACCGGACTCTACCGCCGCCCGCCTCCCTGCGCCGCCTCCCCGCGCCCGGCGCGGGGAGGCTAGGCGGCCGCGGCCGCCGCCCGCCCGGCCGTGCGGCCCGAGAAGAGGCAGCCGCCCAGGAAGGTTCCCTCCAGGGAGTTGTACCCGTGCATCCCCCCGCCCCCGAAGCCCGCGACCTCGCCGGCCGCGTACACGCCGGGCAGCGGGGTGCCGTCGGCGCGCAGGACCCGGCCCTGCAGGTCGGTTTCCAGCCCGCCGAGGGTCTTGCGGGTCAGGATGTTCAGGCGCACGGCGATGAGCGGGCCGGCCTTCGGGTCCAGCAGGCGGTGCGGGGTCGCGACGCGGATGAGCTTGTCGCCACGGTACGAGCGGGCTCCCCGGATCGCCGTGATCTGGGCGTCCTTGGTGAAGGTGTTGGCCATCTCGCGGTCGCGGGCTTCGACGGCGCCCCGGATCGCGGCGGCGTCCAGCGCCACGTCCGGCTCGAGCCGCTGCATCCCGGCGATCAGCTCGTCCAGCGTGCCGGCGACGACGAAGTCGGCGCCGTGCTGTTTGAAGGCCTCGACGGGCCCGGGCGCGCCCTTCTTCACCCGCTGCAGCACCTGGCGCACGCTGCGGTTGGTGAGGTCCGGGTTCTGCTCGGAGCCGGAGAGCGCGAACTCCTTCTCGATGATCTTCTGGGTCAGGACGAACCAGCTGTGGTCGTACCCGGTCGCGGTGATGTGCCGCAGCGTGCTGAGCGTGTCGAAGCCCGGGAAGCACGGCGCCGGCAGCCGCTTGCCGGTCGCGTCCAGCCACAGCGACGACGGCCCGGGCAGGATGCGGATGCCGTGCTCAGGCCAGATCGGGTCCCAGTTGCGCAGGCCCTCGGTGTAGTGCCACATCCGGTCGGGGTTGATGATCCGCCCGCCGGCCGCCTCGGTGATGGCGAGCATCCGCCCGTCGACGTGCGCGGGCACCCCGGCGACCATCCGCCTCGGCGGCGCCCCCAGCCGGGCCGGCCAGGCCTTGCGCACCAGGTCGTGGTCGCCGCCGATGCCGCCGGAGGTCACGATGACCGCCGAGGCCGACAGCTCGAACTCCCCGACCGCGGTGCGCGAGCTCGACTGTCCACGAAGGACGGTGCTCGGCTCCAGGATCGTGCCGCGGACCGATCCCGGCCCGAGTTCGTCGACCCGGTGCCGGAAGCGCAGCTGGACCCGGTCGGAGGCCTTGACCCGGCGCTCGAACGGCTCCACGATCCCCGGCCCGGTGCCCCACGTGATGTGGAACCGCGGCACCGAGTTGCCGTGGCCGTCCGCCGGTCCGCCGCCGCGCTCGGCCCACCCGACGACCGGGAAGACCCGGTGCCCCATGGACCGCAGCCAGGCGCGCTTCTCGCCGGCCGCGAAGTTGACGTACGCCTCGGCCCAGCGCCGCGGCCAGTGGTCCTCCTCGCGATCGAACTGCGCGCTGCCCAGCCAGTCCTGCCAGGCCAGCTCCACCGAGTCGCGGATGCCCATCCGCCGCTGCTGCGGCGAGTCGACGAAGAACAGCCCGCCGAACGACCAGAACGCCTGCCCGCCGAGGCTCTGCTCCGGCTCCTGGTCGAGCAGGATCACCCGCTTGCCCGCGTCCGCCACCTCGGCCGCGGCCACCAGCCCGGCCAGCCCCGCCCCGACAACGATCACATCCGCGTCCACCCGACCAGGCTAGGCACCACCGTGCCAAAATCGTTGGTGTCCAAACCACAAAATCCGGCGGGGCTTGTCACCCCGGTGACAAATTCGGCGCTCCCGCCGCATCTGCGCGACCTTCATCCGGTCCTGCTGGAGCGCGTCCTGACCGCCGTCCGCGCCGCGATGCGGGCCCAGGGCCGCTCGCTCAGCGGCGGCCAGGGGCACGGCCTCACCCTGGGCGTCGAGACCGCCGTCGCCACGTTCACCTCCGGCGCGGACCTTGCCCCGACGCTGGCGGTCTTCGCCGAGCTGGGCCGCACCGAATACCGCGAGGGCCACCGCGTCGACGCCCTGCGCTCCATCCTCACCGTCGGCGCCCAGACGTTCTGGGCGGCGTTGGTCGCCGAGCCGGGCCCGATCCCGCCGGCCGAACTGTACGTCGTCGCCGCCGCCCTCTTCGGCTACGTCGACGCGCTGGCCGGCGCGGCCGCCGAGGGGTACCTCGACGAGCAGCGCGATGCCGCCCACGACTGGGCCCAGGCCCGCCGCCGCCTGATCACCCTGCTCATCCAGCCCGACCCGCCCGCCGAGCCGGCCCTGCACGCCGCCGCCGAGGCCGCCCGCTGGCCGCTGCTGGCCTCGGTCCGCGCGGTGAGCGTCGAGGGCACCGATGCCGAGCACCTGGCCCGCGCGGCCGGCGGCGGCGCCATCGCCACCGTCATCGACGGCGCCACCCGCCTGCTGTGCCCGTCCCCGGCCACCCTGGACCGGGCCCTGTCCGGCCGCCGCGCCGCGGTCCGTCCGCTGGTGCCGCTGCGGTACGCGCGCCGCTCGTACCGCATCTCGCGCCGGGCCCTGCAGCTGCAGCAGTCCGCCCGCCTGCCGGACGGCGTCGTCGACTGCGACGAGCATCTCGTGCCCCTGCTGCTGGACTGGGAGCCGGGCGTCGCCGAACGCCTGGCCGACCGCGTGCTCGAACCGCTGCGGGCGCTGACCCCGGCGGCCCGCCGACCGCTGGCCGCGACCCTGCTGGCGTGGCTGCGCGCCCAGGGCCAGGTGATCCCGGCGGCCGCGGCGCTGCACACGCACCCGCAGACGGTCCGCTACCGGCTCCGCCGGCTGCGCGAGCTCTTCGGCGAGCGGCTCGACGATCCCGACGCCCGTCTGGCCCTGCAGCTGGCCCTGCTCGCGGTCCGTCCGACCTGAGGACGTCGCACATATCCGACATTTCGGTTATGTGCGGTAAGGCAAATTTAGTGGTCTTGATCACCTCATCGTGGGTTTTGTCGTACTTTGTGCACGGCTCCGGGTTTCCGGGCCGCGGACACCACGGGGGGTGTTGTGAGTTCTTGTGTTCTACGGCGGTCGGGCCGCCGCGCCCGGTGGGCGACGGCGGGCGCACTGCTGGCCGCCGCGCTCGTCGCCGGGCCAGGGCTGGCTGCGCCGACGGCGTTCGCCGCCGAGCGTCCCGCCGGCGACGGCGTGCAGCGCCACAGCGAACAGCAAGGGAAGCAGGGAAAGGAAGGTAAGCAAGGTAAGCAAGGCGGCAAGAAGGCCGGGCGCGCCGCGGACAAGACGGCCGCCGGCAAGACGGTCGCCGACACGAGGGCTGCGGACAACAAGGCCGCCGACACGAGGGCTGCGGACAACAAGGCCGCCGACACGAGGGCTGCGGACAACAAGGCCGCCGACAGCAACGGCGTCGACAGCAAAGGCGCGGACAAGAAGGCCGCGGACAGCAAGAGTGTCGGCAGGAAGGGCGCCGACGTCTCGGTGAAGCAGGGCGTCGACGCCGACGATCAGGCCGGGAAGGCTCGGCCGGGCGGGGACGGCACCAGCGGTACCGACAAAGCCGCCAAGCAGACGGCGACCGTCGCCGGCCGTCCGGGCGTGGCCGAGATCAACACGAACTACGCCGCGCTGACGGCGGTGTACGAGCCGGCCACCGCGAAGGTCGGGCAGACCTTCAAGTGGAAGGCGACGCTGACGTACGACGGCCTGATCCCCGGCTCCACCGACGGCGTCGGGTTCTGGATCGACCTGCCCACCGGCATCGTGCCGGAGGGCCCGACCACCACGTCGTGCGGCGCGACCGTGACGATCGTGGACGGCTACCAGGTCCAGGTCAGCCAGGCGATACTGTCCAACATCGTCCCGATCTGCACGTTCACCGCGGACGTGCACGCCACCGAGCCGGGCACGTACGGCGTCAGCGCCCACCTCTGGAACGGCTCCAACCTCAGCGGCTCGACGCTCGGCGCCACGATGACGGCGACGCCGGCCGACGCCACGCTCACCGGCGGCTTCTCCGGCGTGTCGGTCGTGTCGGGCAACCCGGCCGCGCTGAGCCTGGCGCTGGACCGGATGCCCTCGACCGACGCGAAGTCGGGCATGGCGTTCACCCTGGCGCTGCCGACCGGCGTGACGGTCGGCTCGGGGGCGCCGGTCAACGAGTGCGGCGGCACCCTGACGGCGACCGCCGGGCAGTCGAGCGTGTCGCTCGCGTCCGGCGAGCTGCCGATCGGCGTGGCGGGCTGCACGATGACGGTACCGCTGGCGTTCGCCACCCCGGGCCTGAAGACGATCGCCGGGGCGGACGCGGTCACCGGGCTGAGCAACGTCACGAACGGGATCGTGACGTCGACGATCGACGTGTACCCGGCGATCCCCGACCCGCAGACGATCACGTTCGCGCAGCCGGCGGACGTCGCGGCGGGCACGGCGAGCGTCAGCGTCAATCCCACGGCGTCCTCCGGACTGTGGGTGACGGTCACCAGCGGCACGACCGACGTGTGCACGGTCGCGCCCGACGTGGAGGGGCACCGGCCGGAGACGCTGGGCACGCCGGTGATGCTGCTCAAGCCGGGCGTGTGCACGCTGACCGCGAACCAGGCGGGCAACGGGTACTTCGCGGCCGCGCCGGCCGTTGCCCGGTCGTTCTCGGTGACGCCGCCGGCGCCGTCGGGCGTCTCGGCCACGGCGGCGGACTCGTCGATCGCCGTGACCTGGCTGGCGCCGCAGAGCACGACGGGCATCACCGGGTACAAGGCGATCGCGAACCCGGGCCCGGCGACCTGCACCACGACCGGGGCGCTGACCTGCATCCTCGGCGCGACGGCCGGCACGACCTACACGGTCACGGTGGTCGCGCTCGCCGGTGAGGCGCAGTCGGAGCCGGCCGGCCCGTCCTCGGCCGTCACGCCGGCCGCGCCGGTGCCGCCGGCCACGCCGCCGTCGACGAACCTGACCCTGACCACCGACCAGGGCCAGATCTCGCAGGCCGAGCCCGGCCAGGCGATCACGTTCGTCGGCACCGGCTTCGCGGCGTACTCGACCGTCGTCATCTCGATGTACTCCGCGCCGCAGGTCCTCGGCACCGCCGTCACCGACGGGGCCGGGAACTTCAGCAAGCCGATCACCATCCCGACGGACCTGGCCTTCGGCGCGCACACCGCCCTCGCACAGGGCGTGGCCCCGGACGGCACGACCCGCTCGATGGCGCTCGCGCTGACGGTCGCGGCCTCGGCCCCGGCCCCGGCCCCGGCTCCGGCCCCGAGCACCGGCAACCTGGCGGTGACCGGCGCCGCGGTGACGCAGCAGGTCCTCGTCGGGCTGGCGCTGGCGATCGCGGGCTCGGGCCTGTTCCGGCTCGGCCGTCCGCGCCGCCGGATCGCCTGACCGGTGTTCTGCCGGACGGGGCCCTGCTCGCCGCGGGGCCCCGTCCGGTACTGGTACATCTGCGGGACTACACCGTGCACTCCATATAGCTCCGTGGATTGACGACGGCGGCCTGGCGCGACCGGCAGGGTGGGCGCATGGCAGCTTTTCGACTGACGCGCCGGGGCGCGCTGCAGGGGGCGCTGGCGGCCGCGGTCGCGGCGCCGATCGACCTGTCCGGACCGCGGCGGCTGCGGCTGCCCGGGCCGACCGGGCCGTATCCCGTGGGAACCGTCGTGCGGCATCTCGCCCGGCGACCCCGGGAACTGATGGTGAGCGTGTGGTACCCGGCGCGGGAAACCGGGCGGTTTCCGCTGGCGCAGTGGTTGTCCGCGGCGGTCACGCGGGAGCTGCTGGTCCACTCCGGGTTTCCCGCCGGCGCTGTGACCGCGCCGCTGACGGCCGGACGAGTCGGGGCGCCGGCGCTGCGCTCGGGCGGCCCGTGGCCGGTCGTGCTGTTCTCGCACGGGGCGCACGACCACCGCGCCGACACCACGATCACGGTGCAGGAGTTGGCCAGCCACGGGTATGTCGTCGTCACCGTCGACCACATCGGCGACGCGTTCAGCCGGCTCCCGGACGGGCGGGTCGTGGTGCCGTCCGAGGAGCCGCCCTTTGCCGGCCCCAAGGACTTCGCCGACGACATCCGGTTCGTGCTCGACCACGTCCGCGACCTCGCGGAGCTCGACCTGGATCTCGGACGCGTCGGCATGTTCGGCTGGTCGAAGGGTGGCACGGCCACGGCGTTGGTCATGCTCGCGGACCGCCGGGTCCGAGCGGGGCTGAGCCTCGACGGACCCATGCAGCCCCTCATCACCACCGACCTGGACCGGCCGTTCATGCTCATGACCGCCGAGTTCACCCGCGCTGCCGAGCCGAGCGTCGCGCAGTTCTGGTCCCATTTGCGCGGCCGGCGGCTCGACGTGCGGGCCGACGGCGTGCGGCACTCGTCCTACACCGACTACCAGATCCTGTTCCCGCAGCTGGCCGCGGCGGTCGGGATGAGCGGCGACGAGTTGCGCGAGCGGGTCGGCACCCTGCCTGCGGCGCGGGCGACCCGCATTCAGCAGGCGTACCCGCTCGCGTTCTTCGACCGCCACCTCCGCCACCGGCCGGCGCCCCTGCTCGACGGCCCGAGCCCGGCGTTTCCGGAGGTGCGCTTCCTGGGGTGAGCCCCGCTCAGACGGCGAACAGGAGTGCGGCGGCGGCCAGGACGACCACCGCGGTGGCGAAGTGGATGCCGAACGCCGCCGCGCGCGTGCCGCCGTTGCGCAGGACGATCACGGTGTCGCCGAGCGGGACCAGGGCGGCGACCAGCATGAACCAGGCCTCGGCGGTCGTGCCGGCGGCGGCGAGCACGGCCAGGCCGATCAGGCCGAAGGTGGCGTCGCGCAGCCCCTTCACGGTGAGGTATGCCCGGTCGCCGTCCGGCCGCGCCGCCACCCCGTAACCGGCCGCGGCGACCCGGGGCTGCAGCAGGAAGCGGGCGCCGATGAACAGGACGAACAGGTTGAGGACGGTGGCCAGGACGTAGGCGAGGGTGGTCATCTCGGGACTCCTTGCTGCTAGCAGTGATAGGAATCAGGTCGATGCTAGCACTAGCGGTGCTAGAATTTCGAGCGTGACTAACCAGGGGCGGCGGGAGCGCGAGCGGGCGGCTCGGCAGCGGCTGATCGTCACGGCGGCGCGCGAGCTCGCCGAGGCCGAGGGGTGGGAGGCGGTGACGACCCGGCGGCTGGCCGAGCGGGTCGAATACAGCCAGCCAGTGCTCTACAGCCACTTCAAGGGCATGGGCGCGATCATGGCGGCCGTCGCCGTGGAGGGGTTCGCGGAACTGGCCGGTGAGCTGGCCGCAGCCCGGTCCGCCGCAGCCCGATCCGCCGCGAGCGGGGACGCGCGCGACGCGCTGATCAACGTGGCCGCCGCCTACGTGGAGTTCGCCGAGCGGCGGCCGGCCCTGTATGACGCGATGTTCGCCCGTGCCGTCGATCTGCCGTTCGCGTCCGCGGAGACGCCCGGGCCGCTGCGCGAGGCGTTCGGGGCGCTGGCGAAGGCCGTCGAGCCCTTCGCCGGAGCCGATGACCTCGACCTGGTGACGGAGTCGCTGTGGGCGGCGCTGCACGGGCTGGTGACGCTGACCCGCGGCGGACGGATGCCGCGCGAGGTGCAGGACCGGCGCCTGGCGGTGCTGCTCAAGCGCTTCGCGGACTGATCTGGTTCAGCGCCGCCACGAGGCGTTTCTCCTCGAAGGTGAAGTGGGACTCCATGACGGCCGCGAGCCCCGCCAGCTCGTCCTTCGTCGGGTTGGCCTCGACGCGGCGGATCAGCTCGGCGATCTGCTCGTGGTCGTGGCGCAGTTCCTCGATGACCGGGCCGAGCTGCGGATAGCGGTCGGCGAGGACCTGGAACATGCCGCGCTCCTCGCCGGTGTGGTGGCGGTCCAGGGCGGTGCAGAAAGCCAGGCAGTGGGCGCGCAGCGAGCGGGAGAAGGCGGGCAGGTCCGCGGCG
Organism: Dactylosporangium sp. CA-233914; assembly: GCF_050942935.1. Classification (NCBI taxonomy): domain Bacteria; kingdom Bacillati; phylum Actinomycetota; class Actinomycetes; order Micromonosporales; family Micromonosporaceae; genus Dactylosporangium; species Dactylosporangium sp. CA-233914. The sequence continues at coordinate 5,657,256 of NZ_CP192030.1, forward strand.
TCGTCCAGCAGGTCGCGCAGGTGGTCGTGGATCTCGATGAGCTGGTTGCCCAGGGCCGCGAGGCGCGGCGGGGTGAACTCGTGCAACGGTGGGGTCCCGTTCGGTTCCGTGCCTCCATGCCCTCGGCGGTCTTCGAGCCGGGTGCACCGCGACACTGCCCCGACCATACAGCACAGTAGAAGGCATGAGCGCTTACGACGATGCCTACGACGCGGCGCTGGCCGCGGCCGACCACCATGCCCGGGCCTGGCTCGGGTCGCTCGCCGGCCGGGCCGTGCCGCCCCGCGCCGACGCCGACGCGCTCGCCCCGGTCGTCGGCGGGCCGCTGCCGGACAAGGGCGCCGACCCGGCCGAGGTGGTCGAGTTGCTCGCGCGCTCGGCCGAGCCGGGGCTCATGGCGATGCCGTCGGGGCGGTTCTACGGCTGGGTCATCGGCGGCACGCTGCCCGCCGCGCTCGGGGCCGACTGGCTTGTGAGCGCCTGGGACCAGAACGGCGCGATGCGTTACCCGACGCCGGCGACCGCGGCGCTGGAGGAGGCGGCGGGGGAGTGGGTGCTCGACCTGCTCGGGCTGCCGTCGGGGTCCGATGTCGGGTTCGTCACCGGGGCGACGATGGCGAACTTCACCGGGCTCGCCGCCGCGCGGCGGCAGGTGCTGGCGCGGCGCAGGTGGAACCTGGACCTCGACGGGTTGTCCGGGGCGCCGCGGATCCGCGTGCTGGTCGGTGAGGAGCGGCACGACACGCTCGATCTCGCGCTGCGGTACCTCGGGCTCGGTGCCCCGACCCCCGTCGCTGCCGACGAGCAGGGGCGGATCCGCCTCGACGCGCTCGCCGAGGCGCTGGAGGCCGGCGACGACGGGCCGACCATCGTGTGCCTGCAGGCCGGGAACGTCCACAGCGGCGCGTTCGACCCGGTCGGCGAGGCCACCCGGCTAGCGCACCGGCACGGCGCCTGGGTCCACGTCGACGGGGCGTTCGGGCTGTGGGCCGCCGCGTCGCCGGGGCTGCGGCACCTCCTGCCCGGGCTGGAGCGCGCCGATTCGTGGGCGACGGACGCGCACAAGACGCTGAATGTGCCGTACGACTGCGGGATCGCGATCGTCAAGGACCCCTCGGCTCTGCGCGCCGCGATGGGTGTACGGGCCAGCTATCTCATCGAACCCGCAGGCCCCGGCGGCCCGGCCGATCCGTTCGAGAAGGTGCCGGAGCTGTCGCGGCGGGCGCGGGGCGTGCCGGTCTGGGCCGCGCTGCGCTCGCTCGGCCGGGACGGGGTCGCCGGGCTGGTCGACGGGCTCGTGCGCAACGCGCGCCGGCTCGCGGACGGCATCGCCGCGATCGAGGGCGCCGAGGTGCTCAACGACGTGGTGTTCACCCAGGTGTGCGCCGCGTTCGGCGACGACGCGCGCACGGCCGCGGTGACCGGGGCGCTGCTCGCGGACGGGCGCGCCTGGATGTCCGGCTCGCACTGGGGCGGCCGGACGATCCTGCGCGTCTCGGTGAGCAACTGGTCCACCGACGAGGCCGACGTCGATGAGTCACTGGCCGCCCTACGTCGAGCGGTCGCCGCGGCGGGTTAGATCCCATCTCATTTGGGGTTGTTGGTGTGCAAGGTCATTCGTTGTCCGGTCATGGGTGACGGAGAGAAGTGCTGCCGGAAGCGTTGCGGCACCTCGCGCGGCCGTTGCTGCCCGAGCACCCGAAACGGCATCAGGGTGGCGGGCGGCGGATCGATGACCGAATCCGCCCGCAAGGGCATCGAGTCCTCGACCCGGCTCGGCCGGTATCGGTATGTCGTCGAACGCTGCCTGGAGTGGGCCAGCCGGTTCCGGCGTCTGGTCCGCCGCTACGACCGCAAGGCTTCCCACTTCCTCGGCTTCCTGCGCCTGGCATACGCTGTGATCTGCTACCGCCGCGCCATCACGCTGAATTTGCTGCCCAGCAACAACCCCAAATGAGATGCGGTCTGAGCCGCCGACGATCCACGGCCAACGGCGGCGTCCCGCGCGGCGCGGCGGCCCGGTCGGCTCGATGAACCCGGCTCGACAATCGAGCCGTTAATGATGCTGGGGTTGTTCTGGGGCGGAGATCATGACCTTCGCCGTGAACAGCAGCTGGGGGCACGCGTGAGCGGTAGCGTTGCCCCGGCCTGCAAGGAGCCCCGGAGCGTGGCGCAACAAGCAAGCAGCCGGACTGATGCGACGTTCGCATACATGAGTGGATCAAGCGCGAAAATTACTGTGCGGATCCAGGGAACCGGTGTGCCGGTTCGGGGGTGGTACTAGATATGGACCAGTCGCCTTCGCCGCACGACAGCGTCGCTGATCTCTATGCGGCGTCCTATATCCGGATAGTGGGCGTCGTGGCTCTTGTTGCGGGGAGCCGGGCTGATGCCGAGGAGTGTGTCCAGGAGGCGTTCGTCAGGCTGCTCGGTCGGTGGGACCGTGTGTCGCGGCTGGAGTCGCCCGAGGTCTGGGTTCGAACAGTGGCCTTCCGGTTGGTGTCGAACCGGCGACGTAAGGCGCGCAACATGGTGCAGGCGGCGTGGCGTCACGGGCGCGTAGCCGACGTGCCGCCGCCCAGCGCCGATTCCATCGACGTGCCAGCGGCGCTGAAGACCTTGCCGCTTGGGCAGCGACAGGTGATTGTCATGCATCACCTGCTGGGCCTGAGTGTCAACGAGATCGCCCTGGCACTTGAGATTGCGCCCGGCACCGTGAAGTCGCGGCTAGGGCGGGCACGTGGAGTGCTCACCACATTGTTGGAGGAGGAGGTTCCCCATGTCGAACATTCGTGACCTGCTGGCCGCGGAGGCGGTGCGCCAGCAGCCCACGCAGCTGCCCCCGTTTGCCGAGCTCGTCGAGCGCCGCCAGCGGCGGATCGTCAAGAGGCGCGGTCTCGTTGCCGGGGTCATGGTGCTCGCGGCTGGCGCCATTATCGTCCCGGTGCTGCTCGCGCGTCATTCGGCGTCGATGGCCGGGGCGGGCGACAGCGTGACAGTTACCGGCACGCTCCAGATGGATGGCGGCCGCCTCCGGCTCTCGTCGGGCGCTCCCAGGGCACCCTTTCGAGGCGTCTCCGGCGTTGTGCGGTTCCGGGCGGAGGGCGGCGGCGTCTTCGAGGCGATTGCCGACGAGACCGGCCGGTTCACGCTAACGATCTCGCCGGGCCGCTACGACGTCACGGGATTCCCGTCCTACCTGGGAGCCAGCAGCCCACCAGGAGTTGACCGGGCAGCCTCAACAAGCGCGACCCCGTCAATGTCGCCGAACGGGGCGAGTGCCGTCCCGCCAGCGACGTCCGCGAGCAACGATCCGAGCGCTGTCGCGCCGTGCCGGGCCGACGGCCCGGTGTCCGTTCCGACGGAAGGTCTGAATGGCGTCGAGGTGAGGTGTCAAGCTCGGTGAGCAGAGGTCGACGCCTTTAGCCCCAGGCATGGTTGTGGCTGGCCGCCTCTGCGCCGGGTGATCGCCGTGGCGGGTTGGCCTCGGATCGGACGCGCGCGGCTCGGTCGGAGCGGATTGGGCGGAGTGGATCAGGGGATGAGTACGATCTTGCCGCGTGTGTGGCGGTGGTCCAGTTCGTCGTAGGCCTTGGCCACGTCGTCCAGTGGGTAGGTCGCCGCGATTGGGATCTCCACGGTGCCGTCGGCCACGAGGGCGGTCATGTGGGCCAGGACGTCCACTGTGGACGCTGACTGGCTGCCCTCTGCCTTGATGCCCAGGCGCTGCGCGGACTCGAAGGCGATGATGGTGTTGACGCGTTCGCGTGGGATGCCCAGTGACAGCGCGAGCTCGACGTATTGTGGGCCGAAGAGGTCGATGAAGGCGTCGATGCCGTCCGGGGCGGCGGTGCGGAGCCGGTCGGCGAGGCCCTCGCCGTACGATATCCGCTCGACCCCGTGCGCGGTCAGCCAGTCCTCATTGGACGGTGAGGCGATGCCCAGCACCCGCACGCCCATGGCTCGCAGTAGCTGGACGGTCAGCGTGCCGACGCCGCCGGCCGCGGCCGACACCGCGACCGTCTCGCCGGGCTTCGGCGCGACGGCGCGCACTGCGGCGTAGGCGGTGCAGGCCACGACGTAGAGGGCGCCGGCGACCTCCCACGTCAGCGCCGGGGGCTTGGGGACGAGCTGGGTGACGGGGACCGCGGTGTGCGTGGCGTGGCTGGAGCGGGTCCAGGAGAAGCCGAGCACCTCGTCGCCGACGGCGAACCCGGTCACGCCGTCGCCGAGCGCGGTGACCACGCCGGCCAGGTCGCTGCCCTGGCCGCAGGGGAAGTGCGTCTTGTACAGAAACTCGAGGGCCCCGGTGCGGATCCCGCTCTCGCCCGGGTTGATCCCGGCGGCCCGCACGGCGACGAGCACCTCACCGGGTCCGGGTGATGGCATCGGGATGTCGGTCACGTAGAGCACCTCGGTCCCGCCGAAGCGGTCGAAGCGCACGGCACGGGCGGTCTCAGGCATGCTCGTCTCCAGGAGTGCAACGGCGGCGGGCGGTCCCTGCCGCGCGCAGGGTGGACAGGGTGCGGGCAAGGCTGCGCAGCGCGCTACCCGGGATCGCGGCGCCGAACCACGCGGTGAGCTCCTCGTCGAAGACCGCCTCGGCGGCCGTGACCGCCGCCGTGCCGGTGCCGGTGAGCTCCACAATGGATGATCGCCGGTCGCCGGGGTTGGGCCGGCGCTCGCACAGCCCGCGGGCCACCAGGCGGTCGACCGCCTGACTCGCCCCGCCGATGGTGATGGACAGCGCGTCGGCGATGTCGTTGACGCGGCACGCCGGCGTGCGGCCGACCACCTGCAGCACGTTGAGGCTGCCGAGCGGGACGGCGCCCGCCTGGCGCAGCCGCGCGTCGATGCCGTTCCACAGGTCGGTCTCGAACCGCACCAGGTCGTCGAAGACCTGCCTCAGATCCACACTCACGGAGAGAACATTAGCACTAAGTACATTAGCTCTAATATTATGTCCATCGCTAAATGTTTCGAAAACCGTTGCGCCACAAGGAAGTGGATCGTGGTGTTATCGATCTGTTACACGTGATCACCTCTCGGGGGAGGTATGTTCGCGGCCATAACAAACCCCGCACGCACACCCCCTCCGATACGAAAGGAGGCGTCGGGGATGTCCAAGACTCTCCGGCTCCTGGCTGCCACCGCCCTGGCCGCGCTGCTGGCCACGACCTCCGCCTGCAGCAAGACGCGCTCGGACGACAACACCGGCGGTGGCGGCGACAGCGGCCCCGCCCTGATCGGCATCGCCATGCCGACCCGCAGCCTGGAGCGCTGGAACAACGACGGCTCGCACCTCGAGGACCTGCTCAAGAAGGCCGGCTACAAGACCTCGCTGCAATATGCCGACAACAAGGTCGACCAGCAGATCACCCAGCTACAGAACATGATCAACGACAAGGCGAAGATCCTGGTCATCGCCTCGATCGACGGCACCGCGCTCGCGCCCGTGCTGCAGCAGGCGGCGGACAAGAAGGTCAAGGTCATCGCCTACGACCGCCTGATCAACCAAAGCCCCAACGTCGACTACTACGCGACCTTCGACAACTACAAGGTCGGCCAGCTGCAGGGCCAGTTCATCGTCTCCAAGCTGGGCCTGGACGCGGGCAAGGGCCCGTTCAACCTCGAGCCGTTCGCCGGCTCCTCGGACGACAACAACGCCAAGTTCTTCTTCGCCGGCGCCTGGGACGTGCTCAAGACCTACGTCGACAGCGGCAAGCTCGTCATCCCCTCCGGCAAGAAGCTGGCCAGCAACGATGACTGGAAGACAGTCTCGATCAACGGCTGGAAGACGGAGACGGCCCAGGCCGAGATGGACAACCGGCTCAACTCCTTCTACACCGGCGGCAAGAAGGTCGACGTCGTGCTCTCGCCCAACGACTCGCTCGCGCTGGGCATCGCGCAGTCGCTCGACTCGCACGGCTACAAGCCGGGCGGCGACTGGCCGCTCCTCACCGGCCAGGACGCCGACCTCGCCAACACCAAGAACATCCTGGCCGGCAAGCAGTCGATGACGGTCTGGAAGGACACCCGAACCCTCGGCGACCAGGTCGCCAAGATGGTCGACGCGATCATCAAGGGCACGCCGGTGGAGACCAACGACACCAAGACGTACAACAACGGCGTCAAGGTCGTCCCCTCCTACCTGCTCCCGCCGGTCGTGGTCACCAAGGACGACGTGAAGTCCAAGCTCGTCGACTCCGGCTTCTTCAAAACCTCCGACCTGGGCCTGTAACCGCTCAGCCCGCCGGGGCCGGGTCCGCCGCAGCGCGGGCCCGGCCCTCGCGCGACCCGTCATAGGGAGCCCCATGCCCAGCCCCATCCTGCGAATGACCGGGATCACCAAGAGCTTTCCCGGCGTACTCGCCCTGGCCGACGTCACGATGAGCGTCGCCGAGGGCGAGGTCCACGCCATCTGCGGCGAGAACGGCGCCGGCAAGTCGACGCTGATGAAGATCCTCAGCGGGGTGTACCCGCACGGCACCTACGACGGCGAGATCGTCTTCGACGGCGAGCCGTGCCACTTCCGTTCCGTGCGCGACAGCGAGCACCGCGGCATCGTCATCATCCACCAGGAGCTCGCGCTCAGCCCGTACCTGTCCATCGCCGAGAACATCTTCCTCGGCAACGAGCAGGCGAGGAACGGCATCGTGAACTGGCCGCGGACCAACCGCCGCGCCGCCGAGCTGCTCGCGCGGGTGGGCCTGCACGAGCAGCCGGACACGAAGATCCTCGACATCGGCGTCGGCAAGCAGCAGCTCGTCGAGATCGCCAAGGCGCTGTCGAAGCGGGTCCGGCTGCTCATCCTCGACGAGCCGACCGCCGCGCTCAACGACGCCGACTCCGCGCACCTGCTCGGCCTGATCCGCCAGCTTCAGGGCCAGGGGATCACGTCGATCATCATCTCGCACAAGCTCAACGAGATCGCGGCGATCGCCGACACGACCACCGTCATCCGCGACGGCCGTACCGTCGCCACCTTCGACATGCGCGGCCCCGAGCCGGTGGACGAGGACGCCAGGTCCGGGTCGATCCCCGCGAAGCACATCGAGCCGGACCTGGTGCCCCGGATCATCCGGGGCGACCATGGCCCGGATGATCCGGACCTGGTGCCCCGGATCATCCGGGCCATGGTCGGGCGCGACCTCGCCCACCGCTTCCCCGACCACACCCCGCGCATCGGCGAGGAGGTGCTGCGCATCGAGGACTGGACCGTCCACCACCCCGTCGACCGCGGCCGGACCGTCGTCGACCGCGCGGCTCTGAGCGTGCGCGGCGGCGAGATCGTCGGGGTCGCCGGGCTCATGGGCGCCGGCCGCACGGAGCTGGCGATGAGCGTGTTCGGGCACAGCTACGGCACCGGCATCTCCGGCCGGATCTTCCTGCACGGCAAGGAGGTCCGGGTCAGAAGCGTCGACGAGGCGATCGCGCACGGGATCGCCTACGCGACGGAGGACCGCAAGCGCTACGGCCTGAACCTCATCGAGGACATCAAGCGCAACATCACCGCGGCGAAGCTCGCGGCGGTGTCCCGGCTCGGCATCGTCAACGCCGCCGAGGAGGTGCACCGGGCCGAGCGGCTGCGCCGGGAGATGCGGGTCAAGGCCGACGGCGTCGCGGTGCTCACCGGCAAGCTCTCCGGCGGCAACCAGCAGAAGGTCGTCCTGAGCAAGTGGCTGTTCACCGAGCCCGAGGTGCTCATCCTCGACGAGCCGACGCGGGGGATCGACGTCGGCGCGAAGTACGAGATCTACGAAATCATCAATGCGCTGGCCGACGCCGGCAAGGCGGTCGTCGTGATCTCCTCCGAGCTGCCGGAGCTGCTCGGGATCTGCGACCGGATCTACGCGATGAGCCAGGGGCGGATCACCGGCGAGGTGAGCCGCGCCGAGGCGACCCAGGAGGGCCTGATGCGGTACATGACCATGGACAAAAGCGGGGTCTCCCGGTGAGCACGATTGAAACCACGCAGCCGGAGACCAAGGCGACCGAGGCTTCGTCGCTGCGCGGCTACCTGGGGCAGAACCTTTGGCAGTACGGCATGCTGACGATCCTGATCGCGATCGTCATCACCTTTCAGATTCTCACCGACGGCCGGCTGCTCTACCCGGACAACGTCGCCGCCCTGGTGCAGCAGAACGCCTACGTGCTGATCCTCGCGATCGGCATGGTCATGGTCATCGTCGCCCAGCACATCGACCTGTCGGTGGGCTCCATCGTGGCGTTCATCGGCGGCTACTGCGCCCTGATGATCACCGACTGGAACTGGCCGTGGCCGGTGGCGGTCGCCGCGTCCATCGCCATCGGCGTGGTCGTCGGCTGCTGGCAGGGGTTCTGGATCGCCTACGTCGGCATCCCCGCCTTCATCGTGACCCTCGGCGGCATGCTGCTCTTCCGCGGCCTGGCCGTGCTCGCGGTGAGCCAGACGGTCCCGGTGCAGGACAAGGGCTTCGGCGCGATCGCGGCCCGCTCACTGCCCAACGCGCTGGGCTTCCTCGGCAACCTCGACGGCATGACGCTGCTGGTCGGCGTCGTGGCGATCGCCGGCCTCGTGGGCATGCAGGTGCGCACCCGGCGCGAGCTGATCCGCTACGACCTGCGGCTGGAGCCGCGCGCGGCGTTCATCGGCAAGCTGGTCGTCTTCACGGCCCTCATCGCGTATATCACCTATCTGCTCGCCGAGAGCACCGACGGAACCCCGAACGTGCTCATCATCGTGGGCGCGCTCGTCATTCTGTACACCTACGTCATGGGCAACACCGTCTTCGGCCGGCACATCTACGCGATGGGCGGGAATCTCGCCGCGGCGAAACTGTCCGGTGTGAAGACCAAGCGTGTAACTTTCCTCATCTTCGTCAACATGGGCGTCCTCGCGGGCATCGCCGCGGTCGTCACCACCTCGCGCGCCGGGGCTGGCGTGGCGGGGGCGGGCACCAACTACGAGCTGGACGCGATCGCCGCCGCGTTCATCGGCGGCACGGCCGTGACCGGCGGAATCGGCAAGGTCACCGGGGCCGTGATCGGCGCGCTGATCATGGGCGTGCTCAACATGGGCCTGTCCATCCAGGGCGTCGACGCGGCCTGGCAGCAGGCCATCAAGGGGCTCGTGCTCATCGCCGCGGTCGCCTTCGACATCGTGAGCAAGCGGGTCGCGAACTCGGGTCAGTGATTGGCAATGTTTCGATAACGCGGAATTGTTGACGGCTCGATTCACGCCGAATAGCGTCGATGTCCCAGGCGAATCCGGAATTGTTTCGAAACAATCGGGAGCCACGCTCATGACATTACGCAGAATGGCCACGGCCGGCCTTTTGGCCGCCGTGGTCGCGGCCACGCTCGGCGCCGTCGCCGCGTCCGCCGGCGGACCCCGCCCGCCGGCGACGCGGGACCAGAGCCTGCGCGCCCTCGCCGCACGCTCGGGCCTGTACTTCGGCACGGCGGTGGACGCGGCCGCCTACGCCGACACCGCCGAACCGCAGTACAGGTCCATGGTGGACGGTCAGTTCTCCACCGTCACCGCCGAGAACGCCATGAAGTGGGAGAGCCTCGAACCGACCCGCGGCACCTACAACTGGGCGAGCGCCGACGCGTTCGTCGCCGCCGCCGAGCGCAACCACCAGCAGGTGCGTGGCCACGTCCTGGCCTGGTACAGCCAGCTGCCCGGGTGGCTGTCCACCGGCATCCAGGACGGCTCGATCGACGGGCCGGCGCTGCGCGCGCTGCTTCGCAAGCACATCACCGACGTCGTGACGCACTTCCGCGGCCGGATCTGGCAATGGGACGTGGTCAACGAGGCCGTCTCCGACCCGTGGGAGACCCCGTCGGCGATCCACCTCGGCGGCAACACCGGCTCGCTGAAGCAGAAGTTCGCCGACCTGCTCGGCCCGGACTACCTCGCCGACGCCTTCCGCTGGGCCCGCGCCGCCGACCCGAAGGCCCTGCTGTTCTACAACGACTACAACATCGAGGCCTTCGGCGACGGCGGCCCCGGGGACAAGACGCAGTTCGTCTACGACCTGGTCCGCAAGCTGCGCGCCCAGGGCGTGCCGATCGACGGGGTCGGCAGCCAGGGGCACCTCAGCACGCAGTACGGCAACTACGACGTCCTCGCCGTCGCCGAGACCCTGCAGCGCTTCACCGACCTCGGCCTCGCCGTCGCCTTCACCGAGGTCGACGCCCGCAGCCTGACCAAGAACGCGTCCGACCCGGCAGCGGCCGCGGCGGGCCAGGACCTCAACGCCCGCGACCAGGCCTCCGCGTACAATTACCACGTCCTGCTCCAGGCCTGCCTCATGAACCGGCACTGCCTGTCGTTCACGGTCTGGGGCTTCACCGACAAGCACTCGTGGATCCCGGGCTGGTTCAAGAACCCGCCCGAGGGCTCCGGCTGCCTGTGGGACGCGAACTACCAGCCGAAGAAGTCCCTGCGCACGGTCCAGGGCGACCTGTTCATGGGCGGTCCGCCGCGCGTGGCGCAGAAGCCGCGCCGCTAAGGCCGGCTTCATAGCGCGTGGTTGGTGCTGGAGCTCGGGGTGTGCACCTCGTCGTTCCGGTGTGGCCCGGCGCAGTGGCTGCGCCGGGCCATTTCGCCGAGCGGGCCGGCCCCGGCCCGGTGGCTGGTGCCGAGCTGCGGCCGTCGCGGTCCGGCATCGGGATGATGCGGTGCCGGGGCGATTTTCGGCATACGGCCATGTGGCCCCTAGTGTAAACGAGTGCGGATCCGATGGCACGCATTTTGGCGAAACAGACCGTAGTTAGACGAAGCGCTGGCGCTGGCGGCCCAGGTGGTCGATCTCCAGCTCGACCACGTCGCCGGTGCGCAGATACGGATGGTCGGGCAGGCCCAGGGCCACGCCGGCCGGGGTGCCCGTATTGATCACGTCGCCGGGGTGCAGGACCATGAACTGGCTGAGGTACCAGATCAGGTGGGGTACCCCGAAGATCATGTCGCCGGCGAGCTCGTTCTGGCGCTCCTCGCCGTTGACCCACGAACGCAGGCGCAGCGCCGGGACGTCGAGGCCCTCGGGGGTGACCAGCCACGGGCCGAGCGGGTTGAACGTCTCGCAGTTCTTGCCCTTGTCCCACTGGCCGGCGCGCTCGAGCTGGAACTCGCGCTCGGAGACGTCGTTGCTGATGGCGTATCCCGCGATGTGTGCCGCGGACTCGTCCGGGCTGTCGAGGTAGCGCGCCTTCTTGCCGACGACGACGGCGAGCTCGACCTCCCAGTCGGTCTTGACGCTGGCCCGCGGGATGAGCACGTCGTCGTCCGGGCCGACCACCGTGTCCGGCGCCTTCATGAACACGACCGGCTCCGGCGGTGGCTGGGCGCCGGTCTCGGCCGCGTGGCGCGCGTAGTTCATGCCGATGCAGACGATCTTGCCGATGCCGGCGAGCGGCGGGCCGATCCGGGTGCCGTCCGGGACGTCGAGGCGGGGGAGCCCGCCGGCGGCGGCGCGGACGCGCTCGAGGCCGCCCGTGGCGAGGAAGGCGCCGTCGATGTCGTCGGTGAGGCCGGTCAGGTCGAGGTATCCGCCGTCGTCGGCGACCACGACGGGTCGCTCGGATCCGGCCGGGCCGAGCCGCGCAAGTCTCATGCGGCCCAAGTTAAGCGGGATGTGGCCAAGTGGTCAAGCCAATCCCAGGGTGTCGTTCCCTACCTGACGGACCGGCGGGCCGCCGCGGCGATGCGGGTCAGATGGCTCGTCATGGCCTCGCGGGCGGCGTCGGGGTCGCGGCGGTCGATGGCGTCGACGATCGCCTTGTGCTCGGTCGCGGTGCGGCGCAGGACGCCGGGGCGGGCCGCGGTCAGGCTGCGGCTGGCGCGCCCCAGCGTGGCCAGGGTCTGCAGCATGGTCGACAGCAGCGGGTTGCCGGCGGCCTCGGCGACGAGCCGGTGCAGGGTCACGTCGGCGGCGATCCGGTCCGGCTCGGCCAGGGCGGCGCGCATCGCCGCGACCTGGACGGCGTCGGCGCGGGAGGCGGCCAGGGCGGCCAGCGCCGGCTCCAGCAGCAGCCGCGCCTCGAACAGTTCCTCGACGGTCCGGCCGCTCAGGGCCAGCACGAACTGCAGCGGCTCCAGCAGTGTCGCGGTGTCCAGCGCCGCCACGTAAGTCCCCGAGCCGTGCCGGCTCTCCAGGATGTTCAGGCTGACCAGGGACCGGATCGTCTCGCGCAGCGTGGGACGGCTGATCCCCAGCATCTCGCTGAGCTCGCGCTCGGCGGGCAGGCGCTGCCCGGGGGCGAGGCGCCCGTCGACGATCATCTCCTGGATGCTGCGCATGGCCTCGGTCGCGGCCGAGGAACGCCGCACCGGGGTGAACTCCGCCGCGCCGGTCATGCCGCTCCTCGGGTGACTAGGTGACCTGGCCATTTCTGCATCGCAGTCTAGTTCGTACCCGGCCTCGGCGGTGTTGCCATGGAACTGCCCGACGGCCGCCTGCCGGCTGGGCGAGTCGCCGGCTCCCGCGCCCCGGTCGCCTGCGGTGTTTTCGCCCAAGCCCGTGCCTGCCGTGGAGTCCGTTCGTCCGGCCGAATCGCGAATTGTACGGCTCGGCAGCGTCACGGCGCTGAAGGTGTCGGGGAGCGGCGCGGGGTACCGGCGGCGGCCCGGATCGTCGGCATTGTCCGTCGTGGACGCTCGCCGATTTGTCCGATTTCCGATACTCGTACACGCCTGGTTCATGTGGGCGTTGGCTGACGTTCATCGATGTGATCGTGACCTGCGCCGCATTGCTCGGCGCCGGGTGGTCAGGGTCCCAGGCGGGTTGGCGACACGTGCTACCGTCCGGCGACAGGCAGAGCCGAGTGGATGCGGTACGCCGCCTTGACCTGGTGATAGGCGTAGATGACCCCTGTGGAACGAGCGCCGCTGATGGTGGTCAGCGTGCACGATGTGGCGCCGGCGACCGCCGGCGAGACCGCCCGCTGGTGTGCCGACGCGGACTCGCTCGGCATCCCGGTCTCGCTGCTGGTGATCCCCGGTCCGTGGCGCGGGCAGGCGCTCGCCGAGCATCCCGACTACGCCGAGGTGCTGCGCGCTCGCGCGGCGCAGGGCGACGAGCTGGTGCTGCACGGCTGGTGCCACCAGGCCGGGCCCGAGGGCCGGGCACTGCGCCGAGCCGTCGGCCGTGCGGTGGCCCGGGGCGCGGCGGAGTTCGCGGCGCTCGACGAGCGGCAGGCGGCCGACCGCCTCGGCTCGGCCAGGTCGGTGCTCGACCGGCTCGGGCTGCGCACCACCGGGTTCACGCCGCCGGGCTGGCTCGCCTCGCCGGCCGCCGAGCGGGCGCTGGCGGGGGCCGGGTTCCGGTACACCACCGACCACTTCGGCGTGAAGAACCTCCACGCGACCGGCTCCACCCGCGCGCGCCGCGGCTTCGCGCTGTCGCACCGCCCGGGCGGCACCGGCGAGCGGCTCGGCGCGGCGGTCGTGCGCGCGGGTGCGGCCTGGGCCGCCCGCCGCCGCGGCCTTGTCCGCGTCGCCCTGCACCCCGACGACCTGCACCGCCCCGGCCTGCGTGACGACACGCTGCGGGCCATCGAGGGCGCGCTGAAGGCCGGCGCCCGCGCCACCACCTACGGCGCCGTCGTCGACGCGGCGGCGGCGTCGTGAGGATCGTGCAGCTCGCGAACTTCTACACGCCGGTCTCGGGCGGGCTGCGCACCTGCGTGGAGCAGACCGGGCGTGGGTACATCGCGGCGGGCCACGAGCGTGTCACCCTCGTGCCGGGCACCGAGGACCGCGACATCACGCTGCCGGACGGGCGCCACCTCACCGTGCGCAGCCCCCTGCTGCCCGGCACTGGCGGCTATCGCGTGCTCACCGCGCGGACCCGGGTGTGCGAGCTGCTGGACCGGGTCGAGCCGGACGTGCTGGAGGCGAACGACAAGCTCAGCATCGGGTGGCTGTCGCCGTGGGCGCGTCGCCGGGGTGTGCCGCTGGTGCTGGTCTCCCACGAGCGCATCAACGCGATCCTGCGCACCCGGGTCCCGCGCTGGTTCCCGCTGGACGCGGCCGCCACCTCGGTCAACCGCCGCCTGCACCGCCTCGTCGACCACCTCGTGCTCACCTCGGCCTTCTCCGCCGCCGAGTTCAGCGCGTTCGGCCTGTCGAAGATCCACCGGGTCCCGCTCGGCGTCGACCTGGACACCTTCCGCCCCGCCCCGCGCACCGGCGGCGACCAGGTCCGCCTCGTCACCGTGAGCCGCCTGTCCCGGGAGAAGCACCCCGAACTGTCCGTCGAGGCCCTCCGCGAGCTGCGCCGCCGCGGCGTCCCCGCCACCCTCGACGTCATCGGCACCGGCCCGCTGCAGCGCCGCCTGGTCAAGAGCGCCGAGGGCCTGCCGGTGCGCTTCCTGGGCCACGTCGCCGAGCGCGGCCGCCTCGCCGAGCTCGTCGCCGGGGCGGACGTGTCGCTGTCGCCGTCGCCGGCCGAGACGTTCGGCCTGGCCACGCTGGAGTCCCTGGCCTGCGGCGTGCCGGTCGTGGTGCCGTCGAAGGGCGCGGCGGGCGAACTCATCCTGCGCCCGGCCGCGGGCCGCGTCACCGATGGCACCCCGAACGGCCTGGCCGACGGCGTCGAGGCGCTGCTGGCCGAGCCGGCGGAGCGCCGTCAGGCCGACGCCCGCGCGGTCGGTGAGCAGTTCCCGTGGTCGGCGACGGTCGACGGCCTGCTGGACGTCTTCGCCAAGGCTACCGGCCGCGAGCGCGTCCCGTAGGACCCGCTGCCCCGCCGTGCTCAGCGGCCCGCAGGGCTCACCCACGTGGCGATCCACTCGCGCACGCGGGCCGGCCGGGCCGTCACCGCCGTCGTGCGCCACCTCGGCGGGCACGACGCGGCGATCGTTGGCTGTGCGAGGCGCGACCCCGAAGCGGGACGCGATCTCCGGGCGACGGCCCCGCCACCGCGGCGTCGTCAGCCGCTGATCGCGAGGCGCGATCCCGGGCGACGGCCCCGCTGCAGCCCCGCTGCCGTGCCGTTGTCAGCCGCTGATTGCGAGGCGCGATCTCCAGGAGGGCATTCCGGGCGGTGGCGCGCTGCTTGATCCACCTTAACAGATGCGTCCAAATTTCAGCCCGCCGTCTTGCTCAGCGTCATGGGCTGCTCACGCTGATCGGTCGACGTCTCCGCTCGCGCCGATGCCAGGAAGGATACGCCCACCAGGAGCAGGGCGAGGACGGCCACGGCGCTCCACGGCCACCACGTCGCGCTGCGCCAGCCCGCGTGGAAGACGGTCGCGTCGAAGACCGCGCTGCACAGCGGGTCCGCGATGCTGATCGCGGTCAGGGCCGTGGGCAGGGAGCCGGCGGCGAAGGCGTCCTGGGTCAGCAGGCCGCTCATCGTGGTCGAGACGGCCAGCGCCAGGATCGACCAGTCGTGCAGCAGGCCGGGCACGCCGTCGGTGGCGAGCGTGTCGGCGACCAGGAGCACGAAGACGGCCGTCAGGCAGGTGCACACGCCCGCCGCGGTGCCGGCCAGGGCGCCGCGCAGGCGGGCCTCGGTCCGCGCCGGGAGCAGGTGGGCCAGGGCGATGAGGGCGATCATCACCAGGGCGGCGAGGACCACCGCGGGCGGGACGTCCTGGCGGTGGAGCTTCTGCGGCACCGCCGGGCGCGCGACCACCAGCAGTGCCAGGCCCGCGCAGACGGCAACGGTGCCGAGCCAGGCCCGGACCGGCGGGCGGCGGAGGGTCAGCATCGCGAAGAGCAGCTGGGTGACCAGCAGGGCCTGGACCACGGTCAGCGAGCCCAGGTGCAGCGCGATCGCGTGCGCGGCGAACGCGACCACGTTCAGCAGCCAGCCGGCCAGCCACCAGCGGTCCCGGATCAGGCGGCGGACCAGCAGGAAGACCCGCACCGGCAGTGCGCGCCCGTGCAGGTCCGGGGCCGCCCGCCGGGCCGCGCGCTGTTGCATCGCCGCTGAGGCGGCGAACATGGCGGCGGCGAGAACCGCGAGGGCGACGGCGGGCATGATCGCGGTTGTACCTCAGGTTGTCGACGCCACGGCAACCGGGGGATGTCGCGTGGGTGTTCAATGGGCCGGTGAGCGCGATTGCCGAGCTGCTGGCCTCGCCGGTGCACCGGCTCGTCGGGCGGCCGCAGGACGGGCCGGCCCCGGCGCCGCCGGGGGAACTGGTCGAGCGCGTCGAGCTGCGCGCCGGGCTCGGGATCGTCGGTGACCGATACTTCGCCCGGCCCGCCCACCGCGACGCCGGTGTCACCGTCATCGCTCGCGAGGGCCTGCCGCCCGGCGCCGGCCTGGCTCAGGTCCGGCGCAACATCCTGGTCGCCGGCATCGCCGTGGACGACCTGGTCGGCGCGGTGCTGACGCTGGACTCCGGCGACGGGCCGGTCCGGCTGCGGGTCAAGCGGCGCGCCAACCCCTGTGCGTGGATGGACGTCACCGTCGGGCCCGGCGCGTGGCGGGCGCTGCGCGGGCACGGCGGCGTGCGCTGCGTCCCGCTCGACGACGGCGTGCTGCGTGTGGGGCCCGTCACCTTCGCGGTCACCGAGGCTGAGTTCGAAGCTTAGACTCAGGACGTGCTCATCCGGCCCTGGCGGGCAGGCGACGAACGGCTCGTCGAGGCCGTCCAGCGGCACCTGTCCGCGCGCAGCATCGATCGGCGGTTCCTGGCCGGCAGCGGCGGCCGGCTGCCCGCGTTCTACCTGTGCCACATCGCCGCGGGGCCCCGGCCGGAGTGGGATGCCGAGGTCGCCCTCGACGGCGGGCAGCTGTGCGGGTGGGCCGAGTACGGGCGCCGCCCCGCCGACGCGCCCGAGGCGGACCTGGCCGTGCTGGTCGCCGACCCGTGGCAGCGCACCGGCCTGGCGACGACGCTGATCCGCGCGCTGGTCCCGCGGATGGCCGCGGCCGGCGTACGCACCGTTCAGGCCGACGTGTCCGGCACGAATGCGGCGACCAAGGGCCTGGTGCGCGCCCTCGCCGGCCCGAACCATGCCGCGATCCACGAGGACGGCCTGCTGCGGTACACCTTCGACCTACGCTCCGAAGGCCACCCAGTCGACGAGGCGCGTGTCGAAGTCGCCGCCCTCCTTGAGCACGTTCGCCACGCCATCGCGTAGCGGCGGGCTCATCTCGCGCAGCTGCGTGGCGATCAGTGGCTGGAACATCCCCGGCTGCAGCCGCCACCACCAGGCCACCAGGTGCTCCGGGCCGTACCGCGCGGGATCGGTGGTCAGCTCCCGCCACTCGGCGCGCAGGCGCGGGTACTCCTGCGGCAGCCGCTCCAGCACCCCGAACCAGTTGCCCCAGCTGACCACCATGAACAGGCGCAGCCGGTCGCGCGCCCAGCGTAGCGCGGCCTCGTTGCCGGCCGCGCCCGCGTCGTGCAGGACGCCGCCGAGGCACTCCCCGACGACCGCGGCCGCGGCGGGCACGTCCGCCGGACCGCGGCAGCGGATGGCCTCGCGCAGGGCGGTGAGTTCGGGCTCGGGCACGGCGTCATTGTGTGCAGGAACGGGCCCGGCGTTGCATCGGCGGTTAGGCCGTCGCGTTCCGGCTCCGTAACGTTTTCGAAGCGCTTCGATCTTGAAGTTTTCATCTGCGCCGTGCAGCAAGCCCCCTGGTCAGGGCCGATGTCCGGGACATCGGCGCGCGTGGCATTTGAGCCGATCAGTCCGGGCGCGTGACGATCCCGTTCCCACTCCCGCAATCGGAGGAACCACGTCATGAGCCTGCTCAAACGCCTGCCGCGCGGCCGCACCCTGGGGGTGGCCGGCACGGTCGGGGCCCTCGTGGCCGGCGGCCTGATCCTTGCCCCGATGGTCAGCGCGTCGGCGTCCGCCGGCTGCCGCGTCACGTACACCACGAACCAGTGGCCAGGCGGCTTCACCGCCAACATCGCGATCACCAATCTCGGCGACCCGGTGAGCGCGTGGACGCTCGGCTGGACGTTCGGCGACGCCGGGCAGAAGGTGGGCCAGGGCTGGTCGGCGACGTACACGCAGAGCGGTACCGCGGTGACCGCGAAGAGCCTCGACTACAACGGCGCGCTGGCCACCGGCGCGTCGACGAACATCGGCTTCAACGGCACGTGGACGTCGGCCAACCCCACCCCGTCGGCGTTCACGCTCAACGGCGTCACCTGCACCGGCTCGGTGAGCACGCCGCCGCCGACCACGCAGTCCCCGACCCCGTCGACGTCGCCCAGCTCCCCGCCGCCGCCCACCGACACCACGCCGCTGGCGATCAACGGGCAGCTGCACGTGTGTGGCGTGAACCTGTGCAACCAGTACAACAAGGCGATCCAGCTGCGGGGCATGAGCACCCACGGCATCCAGTGGTTCGCCTCCTGTGTGAACGGCTCGTCGCTGGACGCGCTGGCCAACGACTGGCAGGCCGACCTGCTGCGCATCGCGATGTACGTGCAGGAGCAGGGCTACGAGACGAACCCGTCGGGCTTCACCGCCCAGGTCAACAACTACGTCGACCTGGCCGAGGCGCGCGGCATGTACGCGATCATCGACTTCCACACCCTCACGCCCGGTGACCCGAACTACAACCTGGACCGGGCCAAGACGTTCTTCGCCGCAGTCGCCCAGCGCAACGCGAACAAGAAGAACGTCATCTACGAGATCGCCAACGAGCCCAACGGCGTGAGCTGGCAGGGCATCAAGAGCTACGCCGAGCAGGTCATCCCGATCATCCGCGCGGCCGACCCGGACGCGGTGGTCATCGTCGGCACCCGCGGCTGGTCCTCGCTGGGCGTGTCGGACGGCTCCAGCGAGACCGAGATCGTGAACAACCCGGTGAACGCGACGAACATCATGTACGCGTTCCACTTCTACGCGGCCTCGCACAGGGACAACTACCGCGCCACCGTGTCGCGTGCCGCGAAGCTGCTGCCGCTGTTCGTCACCGAGTTCGGCACCGTCAGCGCCACCGGCGGCGGCGCGCTCGACCTGGGCAGCACGGGCGCCTGGCTGGACCTGCTCGACCAGAACAAGATCAGCTACGCGAACTGGACGTACTCCGACGCGAACGAGAGCAGCGCGGCGTTCAGGCCCGGCACGTGTGCCGCCGGCTCGTACACCAACCCCTCGTCGCTGAGCGAGTCCGGGACGTACGTGCGCAGCCGGATCCGCACCGCGGACAACTTCCCGACCGGCTGAGTTCCTACGCGGGCTCCAGCGCCGGCTCGACCGGCCGGCGCTGGGGCCGCTCGCGGCGCGAGATGCGCCACCACACCGCGAAACCCCGGACCACGAAGCCCGCGTACACCGCGTAGGTCGCCGCGATCGAGCCGACGAAGATCCAGGAGTCGGCGAGGTGGTACCACCACGGCACCGGGAAACCCGCGCCCACCGCCCGGAACGCGTAGAAGCACGCGACCACGGCGGCGAGCGAGCCCGTGACCAGGGCGGTGCGCTCCAGGCCGCTCGCCCAGCGCGGCCGCACCGCGGGGCCGTCGTCGCGCCGCTGGTTGCCGCGCCGGCGCCACGCCCACACGCTGCGGCGCCGCCCGAACAGGGCCGACGCCAGCCCGAAGGCGTTGCCGACGATCTCGCGGACGGTGATCGACTGGCCGTCGGTGACCTGCCAGCGACTTTTGCCCATTTTATTCATTTCGTACCCTGTGTGAGTGCCGCGCCTCATCGGCGTCGCTGCCGTCCTTGTTCTCCATTCGCTCTTGCTGATCCCCGCCGACCGGGACCGGGGCCGGGTCCTGCGGCTCGCCCAAGACGGTGCGGTAGCGGTCCTGGCCGAGGGGGCTCGACGAGCCCGAGGGGGTCGCGGTGGAGCGCGCCGGCACGGTGTACGTCAGCGACGCACGTCACCGGGTCGCGAAGATCACTCCCATCGGGCAACTGCGGATCTGATGGAACGGGATGGAACGCTGCCTGAGCGGAGTCCGGAAACGCCGCCCGCGACCCGGCACAGCGGCCCGCGTGCAGTTCACCGCATCAGGCCGGCGTCGGGCCCGGACCCGCCGGTGGCCCGGCCGGGCCACCGGCCGGCCCACATGGGCCGGCCGGTCCCGTCCTCGGGCAGCGGCACCGCCACCACGCACCGGTTGGGCCGGCCTGTTCGACGAGGCGCTGCAGCCGTGCGCCGACGGCCGCGAGCACTGCGAAGCGGGACACGACCGGCTATCGAAGACCCGCCCGACTGAGGGAGGCGGCCCGCCCGGCCGCCCGGCGGGTCGTGGGCCTAGGATGGCGCCATAGTGGCGCCAAGGGGGGAAGTGCGGATGCGGACGTTCGCCACGCCGGGGCCGGTCGCGATCACCGTCGTGCTCGACTCCGGGCGGGTGCGGGTCGTCGCGACCGAGCGCAAGGAGTCCACGGTCGCCGTGCTGCCGGCCGGCGGCAGCTCGTCCGCCGCGGCCGCCGCCGAGCAGACCACCGTCGAGCACGCCGCCGGGGCGCTCACGATCAAGGCGCCGCACCGGGCGATCCTGCGGCCCGGCGGCGGCATCGACGTGCAGCTGGAGGTGCCGGTCGGCTCCGGCCTGGAGGTGCACACCGTCCGCGCCGACATCCGCACCGAGGGCGAGCTGGGCGATTGCCGGTTCAGCACCGTCACCGGGCCGATCCAGCTCGAGCACGTCGGCGGCCTGCGGGTGTCCACCTCCGGCTCCGACGTCGTGGCCGGCCTGGTGACCGGGCCGGTCGACGTGCAGGGGGCGACGTCGAGCGTGCGGCTGCAGGAGTGCGCCGCGGACGTCGAGGTGGCGACCTCCAACGGCGGGATCACGATCGTGCGGGCGGCCGGCAGCGTCTCGGCCAAGACCGCCAACGGCTCGATCCGGGTCGCCGAGCTGGTCCGCGGCGAGGCCCGCCTGACCACCGCCCGCGGCTCGGTCGAGATCGGCATCGCGGCGGGGACGGCCGCCCACGTCGATGCCCGCTCGACGCTGGGCCAGGTGCACAATCTGCTGGAGGTCCGTGACGGGCCGGAGGGCTTCGCCGAGCGCGTGAGCGTCCACGCCCGCACCTGGTACGGCACGATCACCATCCAGCGCGCGATGCCCTGACGCGTCCGGGACCTTCCTGACGGGGCCGAGCCGTTCCCGGGCCGGGCGCGGGTGATCCGGCGGTTGCACGGGCCGGTCACCATGGACTCGTGAGCAGCGGTGGTTGACCCGTTACGGCCGGAGGACCCGCGCCGGCTCGGGCCGTACCGCATCCTGGGCCGGCTCGGCGCCGGCGGCATGGGCCAGGTCTTCCTGGGCCGCGACGGCTCGGGGGCGGCCGCCGCCGTCAAGACCCTGCACCTCGCGGCCGGCTACGACGAGGAGCTCGTCGAGCGGTTCCGGCGCGAGGTCGAGCTGGCCGCGAAGATCCGCTCCGAGCACACCGCGCGACTGCTGGACGCCGACCCGGCCGGGCGGCCGCCGTGGCTGGCGACCGAGTACCTGCCCGGCCTCACCCTCGCCGAGGTCGAGCAGGTCGCCGGGGCGCTGCCCGAAGAACTGGTCCGCCGGCTCGGCGCGGCCCTCGCCGACGGGCTGGCCGCGATCCACGCCGCCAAGGTCGTGCACCGCGACCTCAAGCCCAGCAACGTGCTCGTGCTCACCGACCAGACCAAGATCATCGACTTCGGCATCGCCCGGCCCGACGACGCGCCCCGGCTGACCGCGTCGCAGTACTTCCACGGCACCGTCGGCTACATCGCCCCGGAGCGCTTCGCCGGCAAGGCCGGCACCCCGGCCGCCGACGTGTTCGCGCTCGCGGCCGTGCTCGTGCGCGCCGCCACCGGCCGGCTGCCGTTCGAGGGCAAGACCATGGCCGAGTACCTCTACGCCGTGCACTACAGCGCCCCCAACCTCGTCGGCGTCCCCGCCGGCATGACCTGGACCCTGCGCAAGTGCCTGGAGGCCGCCCCCGAGGACCGCCCCACCGCCCGCCAGGTCCGCGAACGCCTCGCCGCCGGGCTTGCCGAGCCGGCCGGTGCGTGGCTGCCCGGCCCCCTGCTGGCCGCGATCGCCGCCCGGGCCCGGGCCGCCGCCGGGCTGCTGCGCGAGGCGGGCGGGCGCCGGCCGTGGCGGGCCGGGCACGCGATGGCCCGCAGCGAGACCGTGGTCGCCGGCGACGCGGTCCTGGTCAGCGCCGACGACGGCGTCCACGCGCTGGAGGCCGGCGACGGCACCGTGCGCTGGCGGCACCCGGTCGCGACCGCGCCCGGCTACCGGCCCGTCGCCGCCGGTGACGTCGTCGTCAGCCCCGCCCGGGCCGCGGTCACCGCGCTCGACCTGCGCACCGGGGGCGTGCGCTGGGAGCTGCCGGTGGCGCCGCACGGCGAGCCGGTCTACGCCCACGGCCTCGTCCACGTGCTCGGACCCGGCAAGCGCAACCTGTTCGCGCTGGACGCCGCCACCGGCGCCGAGGCCTGGCGCAGCGCGGCGGCCACGGTCCGGCCGGTGCCGGTCCCGGGCGGGGTCGCCGTCGTGCAGGGCCGCACGATCCGTGAGCGGCGCCCCGACGGCACCGGCGGCTGGGGCCACGGCGAGCTGGCCGCCCCGGCGAGCGTGCTGTCGGCGGCCGGGGACCTGGTGCTGGTCCGCACCGGCGAGGAGTTGCTCGGCCTCGGCGCCACCGACGGGGCGACCCGGTTCCGCCGGGCCGGGCTGCCGCCGCGCGTGGCGCCGGCCGCGACCGCCGAGATCGTCGTACAGCCGGCGGTGGGGGAGCTGCTCGGGCTCGACCCGGCCGACGGGGCGCTGCGCTGGCGGCTGCCCGGCGACGGGGTGCCGCACGCGGTCCCCGGCGCCGTCTTCGTCGCCGAGCCCGGCGGGCTGACCGCGCTGGGCAGCGACGGCGAGCTCCACTGGCGGGTGCCCGGGGTCGCCGTGTGGCCGGGCGTGCACGCGACCAGGACACTGGTCTACGTGGTCGACGCCGGCATCCTGCACGCGTACTCGCGCCACGACGGCGCCACCCGCTGGTCCGCGCCCGACATCGTCGTCACCCGCGCGCCGGTTCTCGGCGACGGCGTGCTCTACCTCGACAACGGATACACCTTGTTCGCCATCAACGCCGACGACGGGGAGCGACTGCCCATATGACAGTGCCCATCGAGTTCGATCCCGACCGGCGCTTCACGGACCTCTTCGAGCTGCGGTGGGGCCGGGTCACGCCGACCGGCGAGCGGGTGCTGCGCCGCACCGCCCGCACCGCCGAGGCCCAGCGGCTCGTGCACGCCGAGGTCAACGCCGGACGGCTGCTGGGCGACCTGGCCGGCACGGCGTACCCCGCGCAGCTGTGCCGGGTCGTCGAGCACGACCTGACCGGGCCGGACCCGCACGTCACCAGCACCTACCGGGGCGTGCCGGTGGCCGGGCAGCCCGGCGCGCCGCTGCCCGAGACGCTCCTGCGCATCTTCGCCGACCTGCTCATCGCGATCCAGACCCTGGCCAAGGCCGGGCTCACCCACGGCGCCATCCAGCCCGAGTTCGTGCTCTGGGACGGCACCCACGCGCAGCTGGTCAACCTCGGCGAGGCGGTCGCGGTCGGCGAGCCGGCCCGGGCCGCCGCCGAGCCCGCGTGGCAGCCGCCGCCGGGCCCCGACGGGCTGCGGCTGGCGACCGAGGCCAATGACGTGTACCAGGCCGGCATGGTCATCTTCTGCATCGCCCTGCAGCGCGGCCCGGACACCGCCGCGGCGGTGCGCGCCGAGCTGGCCCTCGGCGGCGGCTCGGCGCTCTCGGCCCTGCTGGAGGGCGTCTTCGCCGACGACCCGCAGCAGCGCCCCGACGCCCACCAGCTGCTGCGCCGCGTCGAGGACGCCCGCTACGAGGAGGTGTGGCAGAGCAGCGACCCCTCGGACGCGACGACCGCGACGGTGCTGATCCCGCAGCAGTTCAGCCCCCTGGTCAAGGCGAGGGCGGCGGTGCCGCTCAGCCCGGCCCGCGACGAGTTCCGGCGGCTGGTGGCGGCCAAGCGGCAATACCGCGCCGAGCGCGCCGTCCCGCAGCAGCAGGCCTGGCGCTACCTGCGGCAGCTGCTCGACGTGCTGTGGTACAGCCGCGACGACCTGCAGAGCAAGGTCATCCTCGGCGCCGGCGCGGTCGTGGTCGCCGGCGTGCCGCTGCTGCTGGTCATTCTCGTCGTGACGAGCCTGGGAGGAGCGAAATGAGCCTGCCGAGCCCGAGCCGGCTGCTGGGCCGGGTGCTGTGCCCGATCTGCCTGCAGTGGATCCACTGGAAGAAGGCGCAGCGGGTCGAGGTCGACGTGGAGACCCAGCAGCACCGCCCGTTCCGCCCCCGCGGCGCCGACGAGACCAGGGAGGCCTTCGCCGAGCGGCGCCTGGGCGCGCAGCGCTCCTGCACGCTCATGCGCGACGGCATGGCGACCACGCATTACCTGCCGGACCGCTACGGCGACTACGGCGACCCGATCGTCATCGGCCTCGTCGGGCACCGCGCCGCCGGCAAGACGCTGCTGCTGGCCGCGATGGTCGAGGCGCTGCGCAACAACCTGGAGCTGGCCGACCTCGGGCTGCGCGTCGAGCGGCTCGACGAGGCGATCGAGCACAACTACATGACCCGGTTCGTGGAGCCGTTCTGCCACCGGCGCGAGCAGCTGCCGCTGACGCAGATCAGCCCGATCGCGTTCAGCTATGTCGCCAAGGTCTACAGCGCGCACGCCCGCCGCGACTTCGCGGTGGCGTTCTTCGACGTCGCCGGCGAGCAACTGCGCCGCCGCCGCTCCGGCGACCGGTTCCTCGACACGTCGTTCCTCTCGGCGGTCAACGCCCTCCTCTTCGTCGTCGACCCCGAGAAGGCGCTGCCCGCCGCGCTGGGGGAGCCCGCGACCGTCTACGGCGACCCGGCGTTCAACGCGGTCATGGACCGGCTCGTCGAGGTCCGCGGCGAGTCCGGCACCCAGTTCCTGCCGATCCCGGCGGCGATGGTGCTCGCCAAGTCCGACCTGCTCGCCCCGCGCCGGCCGGAGGTGGCGCGCTGGCTCAACCGCGACGACAACACGCGCCTGGCCACCGTCGCCGAGGAGAGCGAGGAGGTGTACGAGTTCCTCGCCACCAACGGCGCCGAGCGCTTCCTGCCGCCGGTCAACCGGGTCAGCGACGTGAGCCTGCACTACGCCTCCGCGGCCGGCGTCGCGCCGGTGGACGGGCACTTCCCGGCCGAGGGCTTCGGCCCGCGGCGGGTCCTGCGCCCGCTGCTGTCCCTGTTCGCCATGACCGGCGTGCTCGACCGGTCGCTGCTGGGCAACTGAAGGGTGGGGACATGACCCGGGCGACCACTCGCATCGATCAGATCGTCTTCCGCTGGCGGGCCCGGTCGGCGACCGGCGGCCACGACGGCGTCGGCCCCGACGCCACCTCGCTGCCGGAGTCCGCGGTGGCGTGGTGGGACGAGCGGCTGGCGCTGCGCATCACCCGCGCGCCGGGCCGCAACGAGCGGGCGTCGCTTTCCTACCTGCGTGTGGACGGCAACGGGGTGATCCTGCACAAGGTCCCGGCCCGCGACGACAAGGGCCGGCCCGGCGCCGCCGTCGCGCACGCCATCATCGGCCCGGCGGAGCTGGTCAGCGTGCCGCTCGCGCTCGGGCTTGAGCACTGGCCCGGCTGGGCCGGGCGCAGCGGCCCGGAGGCGTACCCGCCGGGGCGGTTGCCCGCCGTGGCCTACGCCGAGCTGCGCGAGCACGCCGACGCGGTCAACGCCCGCGGCGTCGCCGACCCCGGCCCGGCCTTCGACGAGCTGCTCAGCCGGGTGCTGGCCAACCCGGCCGCCCCGCTGACGGTGGTGCTGCCCGACGCGCCCGCCACCGCGCTGGTGCGCGGCCTGCTCGACGTGCTCGGCGACGCGCGCGAGCTGACCTTCGCCGCCAACGAGGACGACGACACCGACCCGGACCTGCCCCGGCTGGTGTTCCTCGACGCCGTCAGCGGCGGCAGCGGCTACGCGGCGACCCGCGAGCGGCTCTACGCCGGCCAGCCCGGCAACCGGGTCGAGGGCTTCGCCCAGCAGCTGGCCGACATGTGGCGCAAGGGCGGCGCGGCCGAGGTCGCCCCGCTGCGCGGCGGGCGCAGCCTCGCCGGGGCCGCGGACGTTCGGCAGTGGCAGAGCGACGTGGTCGTCGGCGGCCGCATCCTGGGCACGACCCTGCTGCAGGCGGTCACCTCCGGGCAGGCCGCGCCCGAGCACCTGGAGCTGCTGACCACCGAGGCCGGGGTGCGCCAGATCGAGGCGGAGGCGGCCAAGCTCAACGACGGCGACCTTGCCACGGCGTACCAGTCGTGGCAGGGCGGCACGCCGCTGGCCACCCGGTTCCCGGGCGCGGCCCAGGTCGTCACCCGGCTGGTGGTACAGCGGGCGATGCGCAGCGGTGCGAGCAAGACCCTCCGCGAGACGCTGCGCCGCTCCGCGTTCGACCCGGGGCTCGTCGACACCCACCTGCGCAACTGGGCCGCGCACGGGCGCAACGCGGGCGCCGCCCCGGCCGCGATCGTCGAGCTGGTCCAGCTGGCCGCCTCGTTCGGGGTGCCACCGGCGCTGCAGTCGCCCGGCATCCGCGCGCTGACGGACCGCATCACGCTCGCCGACCTCATCGAACTGGCCAACCGGCACACCGGCTCCGACCCGCAGATGACCGAGCTGCTGCTGAGCGCCGCCGAGGCCCGCCGGTTCGACCCCGGGGTGCTCGACCTGGCCCAGACGGCGCTGGAGCGCACCGATTTCCTCATCTACTGCATCCCGTACCTGCCCGGCGACCCGCAGGTGGCCCAGGACCGCTGGTACCGGCTGCTGCTGGCCGTGTTCGGGCCGGAACTGGCCACCGACGACGGGCGCGTGCTCCACGACGTGCTGAAGTTCCTGGCCCGGGAGGACGCCCCCGAGGTGCCGCCGGCGCTGGCCTTCGCCCTGCGCCGGTTCCCGCCGACGATCGTGGGCAAGGCCCGGGTCGACCAGCTCGCCGCCCGGGACTTCTACCTGGCCGCCGGGCTCGGCGACATCTGGCCGGAGCGCGCCGAGCTGCTGCTGGCCGAGCGCCGTAGCCGGCTGCGCGAGCGCGAGCGCCCCGTCTCGGCGGGCACGGTCACCCGGTCGGTGGCCGCGCCGCCGCCGGGGCGGGGCCGGGTGTCGCCGGTCCCGCCGCGGCTGCTGCTCGTGCTGGCCGGGGTCGCGCTCGTGATCGTGGCCGTCGCCGCGGTCGTCATCTTCAGCCTGCAGGGGGGAACGCAGTGAGCGAACACCGGCTGAGCATCGACT
The DNA here is from genome assembly GCF_050942935.1 of Dactylosporangium sp. CA-233914. Taxonomy (NCBI): domain Bacteria; kingdom Bacillati; phylum Actinomycetota; class Actinomycetes; order Micromonosporales; family Micromonosporaceae; genus Dactylosporangium; species Dactylosporangium sp. CA-233914. The sequence goes on from NZ_CP192030.1 coordinate 5,684,454, forward strand.
ACGGGACCACGAACACGGTCGCGTACCTGCAGCGCCCCGGCGAGGCGCCGTTCGCGCTGCAGTTCGACGGCCACCCGCTGCTGCCCTCCGCCGTCTGGGCCGACGAGCAGCGCCGCCTGGTCACCGGCAACGCCGCCGTCCGCTCGGCCCGCCTCGACCCCGGCCGCTACGAGCCCAACCCGAAGCGGCGCATCGGCGAGCGGCGCGTGCTGCTCGGCGGCGACGAGTTCGACGTCGCCCAGCTCATCGGGGCGACCCTGCAGCAGGTGTACGCCGAGGCGGTCCGCCAGGCCGGCACCGAGCGCCTCCGGGTCGTGCTCACCCACCCGGCCGCCTGGTCCGCCGACCGGCAGGCCGTGCTGCGCGCCGCCGCCGGCCATGCCGGGCTGCCCGAGCCGTCCCTGGTCAGCGAGCCCGAGGCAGCCGCCGCGCAGCTCATCGCCTCCGGCGCGGCGGTCGCCGACGGTGACCCGCTCGTCGTCTACGACCTCGGCGCCGGCACCTGCGACGTGACCGCGGTCCTGCGCACCGGCAGTGGTTCCGGGCAGGCGTTCCAGCAGCTGGCCAAGGCCGGCCTGGACGACGTCGGCGGCCTCGACCTCGACGAGGTGGTGCTCAAGCGGGTCGGCCGCTCGGTCGGCGACCGTTACCCGGACGAGTGGGCCCGGCTCACCGAGCCCGAGGGCATGGACCGCTGGTCGGCCCGGCTGCTGTGGGACGACTGCCGCGGCGCGAAGGAGCGGCTGAGCACCGAGCGGGTCGCCCGCGTCCAGGTGCCGCTCGTCGACGAGGACGTGTCGGTGACCCGCGGCGACTTCGAGCGCGACGCCCGCGCGCTGCTGCAGCGCACCGTGCAGATGACCGACCACGTCCTGCGCCGGGCCAGGATCGGCCGCGACGAGCGCGCCGAGCTGTTCCTGGTCGGCGGCGCGACCCGCTCGCCGCTGGTCGGGACGCTGCTGGGGCAGGCGACGGGGCGCTCGCCGCGACGGGTCGAGCACCCGGAGCTGGTCGTGGCCGAGGGCGCGCTGCAGCACCTCGCGATGGCCGCCAACGAGCCCCCGCCCCGCGCCCGCACGGTGCCCATGCCCGCGGCGCCGGTCTCCACCCCGGGCACCCCGAGCACCCTGCGCGAACCCGTCGTCACCGCGCCACCGGCCGCGCCGCCGACCCGCCAGGAGTCCGTCACGGTCAAGATGCCGGCGACGGTCTTCGCACCGCCGCCACCCCCACCGCCGGCCTACGGGCGGCCGCAGGACAAGCGCAAGCTCATCTCCAACCCGTACCGCCACCACAGCGGCGCCACCTTCCGCTACGGCGGCGTCTTCGCGCTCGGGCTGATCCTGGGCCTGTTCGACGGCTGGCTGCTGAGCGCACTGAGCTGGCTGCTGATCCTCGGCGGCGGTGCGGGCCTGGCCTGGAAGCTGTTCCAGTGGGCCCTGTGCGTCCGCGACACCCGCCCGACGACGATCGACGCGAACGGCATCACGGTCACCCTCGACGGCCACGACACGACGTTCCCGTGGTCGCTGATGGCGACGGTGTACATCCGGCCCCACCGCGCGAGCCGCTGGCTGGTCTGCACCCCGGCCAGCAACACCGCGCTGGGCAGCGACCACGGCACGGCGCGCTTCTGGTCCCGCCCCTACAGCGTGTTCTTCCTGACCAGCATCAGCGGCTTCGGCGACCAGCTGGTGAGGGAGTCGCTGGAGCAGCACGCGGGCGAGCGCTACCAGCACTGAGGAAAATCGGTTGCCCCGCGCGGGCGGCGCTGCGAACCTGGACGGCATGACGTACTGACGGACCACCCCAGGCCATCGCCCTCATCCGTCGTACCGTCCTGCGAAGGAAGCCCTCCTTTTGTCTGCCAGCGTTTCCGTTTTCGCGTCCCCGAACAGCTGGATCGAGTCCGGCGCCGTCGACCAGTGCCACCAGGTCGCCGCTCTCGACGGGATGCTGCACGTCGCCGGGATGCCGGACCTGCACCCCGGCAAGGGCGCGCCGATCGGTGCCGCCATGCGCTCCACGGTGCTGTATCCGTTCCTCGTCGGCTCCGACATCGGCTGCGGCATCGCCGTGTTCCCGATCGCCCTCAAGCGGCCGGCGCCCGAGAAGCTCGTCGCCCGCTTCCCCGACCTCGACGTCCCGCTCGAGCCCGACCCCGACGACCCCGCCTGGGCGTTCGCCGCCGGGCCGGACGGCACCGTCCCGGCCGGGCACACCGAGGGCCTCGGCACCGTCGGGCGCGGCAACCACTTCGTCGAGCTGGCCCGAGTCCAGTCCATTGTGGATTCCCCGCACGCTCTTCGGCTCGGCCTCGACACCGGCGCTCACGTACTGATCGTCCACAGTGGATCGCGGGGGCTCGGGGAGCGGATCCTGCGCGCTCACACCGAGGTCCACGGAGCCGGCCCCGCCGAGGACCCGGCCGCGTACCTCGCCGCCCATGACGACGCCGTGCGCTGGGGCTCGCTCAACCGGCGCCTGCTCGCCGCCCGGGCCGCGCTCGCCCTCGGCGCTGATCCGGCCGAGCCGATCATCGACCAGTGTCACAACCTGGTCGAGGTGCGCGACGGGGCGTACCTGCACCGCAAGGGCGCCGCGCCCGGCGACGGCCGGGACGTGCTCATCGCCGGCACGCGCGGCACCCCGTCCTACGTGGTCGCCGCGCACGCCGGGGCGCAGGCCGGGCACTCGGTCGCACACGGAGCCGGGCGCAAGATGTCCCGCGCCGACGCGCTGCGCCGGGGCCGGGCCAAGCACACCGTCGAGGAGCTGCGCCGCACACCGGTCGGGTCCTACGTCGTCTGCGGCGACCGGCAGCTGCTGTTCGAGGAGGCGCCGACCGCGTACAAGCGCATCGAGCAGGTGATCGCCGACCTGGTCGCGCACGACCTCGCCACGCCGGTCGCGGTCACCGTCCCGGTCGTCACCTACAAGACCGCCGACCGCGGGCGCCGGCGATGACGGTGTATCTCATGCTGTCGGCCGGTCGCGGCCCGCTGGAGTGCGCGTGGGCCGTGGCCGAGCTGACCCGGCGCCTCACGGCCGACGCGGGCCGGCGCGGGGTGGCCGTACACCGCGAGGAAAGCGTGCCGGGGGACCGCCCGGGCACGCTGCGCTCGGTCGTGCTGCGCCTGGACGGTCCCGGCGGCTCGGCCGCGGACGACTTCGCCGCGGGCTGGACCGGGACGCTGTGCTGGCAGGCGCCCAGCCCGTATCGTTCGGGGACGAGCCGTAAGAACTGGTACGTGATCGCCCGGCCCTGCACCCTGCGGGCCTCGCGCACGAGCTTCGAGGAGTCCGATGTGGACATCGTGCCGTGCCGCACCGGCGGCCCGGGCGGTCAGCGGCGCAACAAGGTCAGCACCGCGGTCCGCGCCACCCACCGCCCGAGCGGCCTGGTCGTCGTGGTCGACACCGAGCGCCACCTGGCCCTGAACCGCCGCCTGGCCCTGCAGCAGCTGCGCGACCGCCTGGAGCGCGACGCCCGGGCCGCGGCCGACGCCCTGACGACCGCCCGCTGGCACATCCACGACGAGCTGATCCGCGGCAACCCGGTCCGCACCGAACGCCCCTGACCGCAACCGGCCGGGGCGCGCGTGGCGACGGTCCACGCCAGCAGGTAGCACCGCGGCCACGCTGAGTGAGGTGGACCAGACCGTGGCGGGGCTCTGCAGCAGGCCATGGGGCGCGTCCGGGTCCGAGGCCGTCTGCTATCAAGGATTCCCATGAGGAGTCCCCGCACGCCCGAGGGCAAGGACCCGGCCGAGTCGCTCGCGACGGCGATGGAGCGCTTCGGGCCGGTCGAGGCGCGTTTCCGGCAGGTGTACCACATGAGGCTGCCCCGCCACCTGGCGGTCTTCGCCGCCTTCTGGGACGCCCTGCCGGCCGCGGCCGCCGCGTGCCTGACCGAGCGCCTGGGCCTGTATCCGTGGGGCATCACGACCCTGTTCGCCGACGGCGGCCTGGACCGCACCCCGCGCGACGGCCTCGACGAGCGCCTGGACTGCCGCTTCCGCCGCGACCCCGCCGAGTTCGTCACCGTCATGGGCGGCGACACCGACGGGCTGCACTTCGGCCTGTGGTACGACGACCCGGCGGAGCTGCCGTCCTTCGTGGCGTACAACTACGCGCGCGACTCCGCCGAGACGTGGACGGCCCAGGCCGCCACCGTGCTGCAGCAGATCCGGATCCGGCTGGACGACGCCCGCGCCGACGCGCAGGCCGACGGCCCGGAGCACTACGCGGGGATGCCGCCGTTCGAGCCGCTGGCGGCGGCCCTCGACGCGTTCGCCGGGGCGGACGCGGCGGCGCTGGCGGCTGACGGGCCGCGGCGCTGGGCCGGTGCGCCGCGGATCCGGGCCGCCATCACCATCGGGCCCGCCCTGCCCGCCGAGGCCGGCTCGGCCCGGTCCGCTCTGGACACCTACCGCGATCCCGCCGCGGCCGCCGAGGTCATCGCCGCGGCCCGGGCGGAGCTGGCGGCCGGGCGAGCGGCGGCCGCGCTGCTCGCCGGCGGGGAGCTGCACTGGCTGGACGACGACCGGTACCGGGCCGAAGCCACCGAGTTGCTGACGGGCGCGTATCGGGCGCTGGGCCGCGACGCGCTGGCCGACATCATCGCGGTGCACCACGCGCATCGCGACCTGCGCAGCGTCGACGTGCTCGTGCCGTAGCGGCCCGAAATCCTGGTGACGTATTGGTGAACATCGAGGTCTAGGCGTGCGGAACGGTTGCGCCGCCGACCTACTGTGGCGGCGTGACCGGGAACCGGTTGGGAATCGACTTCGGCACATCGAACACCGCGGCGATTCTGCGGCGTGCCGACGGTACGAGTAAGGCACTGCTCTTCGACGGCTCCGAGTTGCTGCCGTCCGCCGTCTGCCGTGGCGGTGACGGCACGCTGCTCGTCGGGCGGGATGCGATCCGGGCCGCCCGCGCCGAGCCCGGGGCCTTCGAACCCTGTCCGAAACGGTGCATCGACGACGGGACCGTGGTGCTCGGGGGGCACGAGGTCGCCGTCACCGAGCTCATCGGGGCCGTGCTCCGGCGCGTCCACGACGAGGCCGTCCGCGCCGCCGGGGAAGCGCTTTCCGCGGTCACCATCGCCTGTCCCGCCGGGTGGGGGGCCGAGCGGCGGCGGGTGCTGCTCGATGCCGCGCGCGCCGCCGGGATTCGGCATCCCGCGCTCGTGGCCGAGCCCGTCGCCGCCGCCTACGGGTACGGAAAACTCCGTCAGGACGACACCGCCCTCGTCTTCGACCTCGGGGCCGGGACGTTCGACGCCTCCGTGGTGCGGCGGAGCGAGGACGGGTATGACGTCCGGGCCGAGGCCGGGCTTGACGACGCGGGTGGGCTCGAGGTCGACGCGGCGATCGTCGCGTACCTCGGGGCCGTCTACTCCGGCCGCGACCCCGCGACGTGGCGGCGGCTCACCGATCCCCGCACCGCCGAGGACCGGCGCGCGCACCGGCAGCTGTGGGACGACGCGCGTGCGGCGAAGGAGGCGCTCTCGCGCAGCGCCGCCACCGATGTGCACGTGCCGCTCTTCGACGAGGACGCGCCGCTGGGGCGCGAGCAGCTCGACCAGCTCGCGGCGCCGATCGTCGACCGGACCGTGCACCAGGCCCGGGCCGTGCTGCGCCAGGCCAAGGTGCCGGCCGAGCGGCTCGGCACGGTGCTGCTCGTCGGTGGCGGGACCCGCCTGCCGCTGATCTCGACCGTGCTGCACCGGCGGCTCGGCATCACCCCGACCACTGTGGAGCGTCCCGAGCTCGTCGTCGCCGAGGGAGCCGCGCTCGTCCCCAGGGTCGAAGCGGCCGGGCCGGTGAAGGTGACAGCGGCACCGCCACCGCCCAGGAAACGCCGGACCTGGCCCAAGGTGCTGGTCGCGCTCGTCGTGGCCGCCGCCGCGTTCGTGTACGCCGACACGCGCTGGTTCGGCGGGGCCGTCTTCGGGATCGGGGACTGCCTCGACGTGAACCTGGTCACCTCCGACGAGAAGGCGGGCGTGCTGCGGCAGCTCTCGGATCGCTACCGCCACTCCGGCCGCGAGGTCAACGGCCGCTGCGTCGACATGCACGTCATCGTGGCGAGCTCCCGCGCCACCGCCGACACGCTCGCCGCGGGCCGCCTGCTCGCCGAGAACACGCGGCCCGACGTGTGGTCGCCGTCGTCCAGCGTGTGGACCGAGCGGCTGCGCGCGGCCCGGCCCGGGGCGCTCGCGGCCGAGCTGCCGTCGGTGACGCGCACGCCGGTGGTGATCGGCATGCCGCGGCCGATGGCCGAGGCGCTCGGCTGGCCGCAGGCGAAGATCGGCTGGTCGGACCTGGCCGCGCTCGCCGCCGACCCGCGCGGGTGGGGCGCCCGCGGACACCCCGAGTGGGGGCCGTTCACGCTGGGCAAGACCAATCCCAACACGTCGACGACCGGGCTGCTCTCCTTCGCCTCCACCGCCACGGCGCTGGGATTCCCGGGCCCGGCCGCGGCCGAGCGGGTCCACAGCCTCGAGCTCGCCGCGGTGCACTACGGCAGCAGCTCGTCGACCTTCACGAAGAACCTGTACCAGGCCGACCGGGACGGCCGCGGGCTCGACTACGTGAGCGCGATCGCCCTGGAGGAGCAGGTCATCTTCCAGTACAACCGCGGGAACCTGCTCGACGGCGGCCGGCAGTCCCCGCCGAGAACCCCGCTGGTGGCGATCTACCCGGCCGACGGGACCATCTCGTCCGACGATCCCTATGCCGTACTGCGTGAGCCCTGGGTCGGCGCCGACAAGACCGCCGCCGCCGAGGATTTCCTCAAGTACGTCCACGAGCCCGCCCAGGCGCAGCTGTTCCTCGACGCCGGGTTCCGCGACTTCGAGGACCGGGCCGGCGAGCCGCTGCGGGCCGACGCCAACCTCAAGGCCGAGCCCGCGTACACCACGATCCCGCCGCCGGACAGCAGGACCGTCGACGCACTGCTGGCGCTGTGGGGGCAGGTCCGCAAGCCGGCGAGCGTGCTCATCGTCGTCGACGAATCCGGCTCGATGTCCCAGGGTGCCGGCGACAGCGGGAAGAGTCGGCTGCAGCTGGCGAAGGAGGCCGCCGGGCCCGCCGTCGACAGCCTCGCCGCCACCGACGAGATCGGGCTGTGGGCGTTCAGCGGGCCGCAGACCCGCAGCGCCGACCCGTGGCGGGAGGTCATGCCGTTGAGCCCGGTGGGGACGTCGGCGACCAAGTACAAGGACTCGGTCGGGGTGCTGCGGGCGCACGGGGGGACGGCGCTGTACACCACGATCCGCGCGGCCGTGAACCGCATGCGCGACGCGCAGACCGACCGGCGCATCTACGCGGTCGTCGTGCTCAGCGACGGCGCGAACGAGTATCCGGCCGACGACGACCTCGGCCGGCTCGTCACCGAGCTGGACCGCGGCAGCCTCGAACGGCCCGTGCGGGTCTTCACGATCGCGTACGGCAGCGACGCCGACGCCGCGGCCCTCGACCGCATCGCCGGCGCGGCGCGGGGCGGCAGCTACGACGCGAAGAACGCCGTCGACATCCAGAACGTGTTCAACGACGTACTCTCAAACTTCTGAGGCCTGCCGCAACGACGAATTCGGTCAGGCCGCCCACGCCGTACGCCCGGCGTGCTGTGATCTGACCCATGGCGGCTGATCTGGTGCACCCACGCAAGGCCCGGCCCGGCGACCGTATCGCGGTCGTCGCGCCGTCGTTCGTCGCGCCCGGCGCGTTCCCGGCCGTGCACGAGCAGGCACTGCGCCGCCTGAGCGAGGTGACCGGCCTGGTCCCGGTGGAGTATCCGAGCACCCGGCGCCTCGGCGCGTCCGCGCGGGCGCGGGCCGAGGACCTCAACACGGCGTTCGCCGACCCTGCCGTCCGCGCGATCCTCGCGGTGGTGGGCGGCGAGGACCAGATCACGGTCGTACCCCACCTCGACCCCGCCCTCGCCCGCCTCGACCCCAAACCGTTCCTCGGTACCAGCGACAACACCAACCTGCACCAGTGGCTGTGGACCAACGGGATCGCGAGCTTCTACGGCGGCTCGACCCAGGTCCATCTCGGCCCCGGTCCGGCCGTCGACGACATCCACGCCCGCTCGCTGCGCGCGGCCCTGCTGACCGGCGAGCGGCTGGAGATCACCGACCCCGGCGAGTCCGAGGACGTCGGCGTCGACTGGGCGGATCCGCGGGCGCTGACGCAGTACGGCGAACGGGAGCCGACGCAGCCGTGGAGCTGGCACGGCCCGGCCCGCTCGGTCACCGGCCGCACCTGGGGCGGCTGCCTGGAGGTCCTGGAGTGGGTGCTGACCGCGGGCCGGTTCCCGTTCCCGCCCGAGGTCCTGCAGGGCGGCATCCTGCTCCTCGAGACCTCCGAGGAGCTCCTGCCGGCCCGCAACGTGGCCTGGATCGTCCGTGCCCTGGGCGAGCGGGGCCTGCTCGCCGCGGTCGACGCGGTCCTGGTGGCCCGTCCGCCGGTCAGCGACCGCACCCGCCGCCCACCGGCGCCTGAGCGGGCGCGGCTGCGCGACGAGCAGCGCGACCGCGTGGTCGAGCAGGTCCAGCGATACAACCCGGAGGCGGTCATCTGCGTCGGCGTCCCGTTCGGCCACACCCGCCCGCAGTGGATCCTGCCGCACGGCGGCCGCATGACCGTCGACGCCACCGCGCGGCGCATCCACGCCGACTACCGCTGAGGGCGTACCTTGAACCTCAGGTGCAGCACCCCTTCGCCCTGGACGACCACATGGGGATCCTCCAGGAAATGCTGCCCTTCGAGGCTGCCGAAGTAGCGTCTGCCCGACCCGAACACCACCGGCACCACGTCCATCGCCACCTCGTCCACGAGGCCGGCGGCGAGGATCTGGCCGCCCACGTCGCCGGCGTTCACAGCGACGGTCCGCTCCCCGGCGAGCTGCCGGGCCGGTGGGCCACGGGCCGGACCCGGGTTCCCGCCCGGCGTGATCGACGTTACCTCGGGGAAGAAACCGCGCCGCGGCCGGCTTGTCACCGGTCGTGGCCGAGACTGTGACACTGACCCCGCCCGATCCCGATCTTCGCACGCCCGGACAGCTGCTGCCCGCCGGCCGGCGGCTGCGGCTCGTGCTGCTGCTCGGCTTCCTGACCGCGCTCGGGCCGCTCACCATCGACATGTACCTCCCGGCGCTGCCCACGATCACCAGCGACCTGCGCGCCTCGGCGGCGGCGGTGCAGCTCACGCTCACCGGGACCCTCGCCGGGCTCGCGCTCGGGCAGCTGGTGGCCGGGCCGCTGTCGGATGCGCTCGGGCGGCGGCTGCCGCTGCTGGCCGGGATCGGCGTGCACGTGGTCGCCTCCGCACTGTGCGTGTTCGCGCCCGACCTCGCCGTGCTCGGGGTCCTGCGGGTGCTGCAGGGGCTCGGGGCCGCGGCGGCCTCGGTCGTGGCGATGGCCGTCGTGCGCGACCTGTTCTCCGGGCTGGCCGCGGCGCGGCTGTTCTCGCGGCTGATGCTCGTCGTCGGGGTGGCGCCGATCCTCGCGCCGACCGTCGGCGGGTTCGTGCTGCGGCTCACGCAGTGGCGCGGGGTGTTCGTCGTGCTGTTCGCGGCCGGGCTGGCGATCATGGCGGTGACCGCGTTCGGGCTGCCCGAGACCCTGCCGCGGCAGCGGCGGCGCGCGGGCGGGCTGGCCGGGACCGTCCGGGACTACGGGCGCCTGTTCACCGACCGGGTGTACGTCGGGCTGATCCTCGTCGCCGGGCTCGGCATGGCGGCGCTGATCGCCTACGTCAGCGGGTCGAGCTTCGTCTTCCAGGACCAGTACGGCATGAGCCAGCAGGGCTTCGCGTTCGTCTTCGCCGGCGGGGCGGTCGGGCTCATCGCGGCCACGCAGCTCAACGTGCGGCTGCTGCGTCGCTGGCCGCCGCAGCGCATCCTCGCCGGCGCCCTGGTCGCCGGGGTCGTCTCCGGCGGGGTCCTGCTGCTGCTCGCCGCGACCGGCGTGGGTGGCCTGGCCGGTGTGCTGGTCCCGCTGTGGATCGTGCTGGCCATGGTCGGGCTGGCCATGCCGAACGCTCCGGCGCTGGCGCTGAACCGGCACGGCGAGGCGGCCGGGACGGCGGCGGCGCTGCTCGGGGCCGTGCAGTTCGGGGCCGGTGCGGTCGCGGCGCCGCTCGTCGGGGTCCTCGGCGTCGGCGCGGTCGCCATGGCGATCGTCGTGCTCGGCGGGATGTCGGCGGCGGCGCTGGTGTTTTGGCTGGTGGTGCGGCCCCGGCGGCTCGCGGTGGAGCCCCTCGAGGCGGCGGTCGCGGTCGCGCACTGAGCCTGCCGGCGGACCTCGGCGCGGGGAAGACCCCGGCGCCGAGGTCCGGGCGGTTCAGACGGTGATGACGACCTTCGCGCGGGCGTGCTCGATCTCCAGGTACCGCACCGCCTCCGCCGCCCGCTCCAGCGGAAACGTGCGGTCCACCGCCGGGGCGATCTCGCCGGACTCGAGGTACTCCCGCAGCGTCGCCAGGCTCGCCGCGCTCGGCGGCACGTTGTTGAGCGGCACGATGCGCCGGTTGCCGAGCTTGCTGGACAGGGTCGCGCGGATGACGAGGGCCATGGGGCCGAAGAGCGTCGGGCGCCCGCCGCGGGACACGCCACCGCCGGCCAGCACGAGCCGGCCCTCGGGCGTCAGGGCGCGCTGGCACGCGGCGAGGGAGCGGTTGCCGACGAGGTCGAAGACGACGTCGTAGCGGCGGCCGAGGCGGGTGAAGTCCTCCCGCGTGTAGTCGATGACGTGGTCGGCGCCGAGCTCCGTGACCAGGCCCAGGTTGCGGGTGCTGCAGACGCCGGTGACGGTCGCGCCGAAGACCTTGGCCAGCTGTACCGCGAACGTGCCCACACCCCCGGAGGCGCCGTTGACGAGCACGTGCTGGCCCGGCTCGACGCGGGCGGCGTCGCGCAGCGCGGCGAGGGCCGTGGTGCCCGCCAGCGGTACCGCGGCCGCCTGCTCGAACGTCAGCCCCGCGGGCTTGCGCTCCAGGTAGCCCAGCGGTACCCGGACCAGCTCGGCGAACGCGCCGTCGTCCTCGCGCAGGTCGCCGTACACCTCGTCGCCCGGCACGAACTTCGTCACCCCCGGCCCGACGGCCTCGACGACGCCTGCGAAGTCGCTGCCGCGCACCGTGCGCCGCGGGCCGCTGGGGCCGAAGTTCGAGGGCATCATGAGCCGGGCCAGCATCGGGTCGCCGCGCATGATGTGCCAGTCGCGGGCGTTGACCGCCGCGGCCCGCACCCGGACCAGGACCTCGCCGTCGCCGGGGGCGGGCGGGTCGATGTCACGCAGCCGCAGCTGCTCCGCGGAGCCGTAGCGCTCCTGAACGATCGCCTTCATGCCATCGATGCTCGGCTCACCGCGGCGCGTCTTCATCGGAACATGGGCCGCGCTTGTCCCGTACTTTCGGCGGCCGCAGGGTCAGACCCGGGGCAGAACGGCCGTGACCGTCCAGCCGCCGACCGGGCCGGGGCCGGCCTCGCAGGTGCCGCCGACCAGCCCCGCCCGCTCCACCATGCCGACCAGGCCGAAGCCGCCGGAGCCGGCCCCGCGCGCCGGGGCGGTCTCGCCGTCGTCGGTGACCAGCAGCCGTACCTCGGCCGGGTCCGCGACGATGCTGACCACGATCCGGGTCGCGTTGCGGGCGTGCCGGCGGGCGTTGGTCACCGACTCCTGGGCGAGCCGGAACAGCGCCGTGCCGATCGATGCCGGCAGGTCCTCGACGTCGCCGCTGATCCGCACGTCGACCTCGGGGCCGACCCGGTGCCGGCCGGCCAGGCCCCGCAGGTCGGCCAGGCCCGGCGTCGGGGCCAGTTCGGCGGGCTCGTCGGTGCGCAGGACGCGTACGATACCGCGCATCTCCGCCAGGGCCCGGGACGCCTCGGCCTCGATGATCCGCAGGGCGTCGGTGGCCGCATCCGGGTTGACCGGTGCGGTCGCCAGGCCCGCCTGGGCGCGGATGATCATCGCGGAGACGTGGTGGGCAACGGTGTCGTGCAGGTCGCGGGCGAGCCGCTCGCGCTCCAGGAGCTTGACCTGGTCCAGCTCGCGATGGCGGGCCCGGGCCCCGTAGCGCACCGCCGCCCCCAGCGCCGTGACCGCGAACAGCACCCCGAGGCCGCCGATCGTGCCGCTCCACCCGGCATACCCCATGAGCAGGTCGAACAGCAGCTTGGCGACGATGATCGCGGAGCCGATGACCGCCTGGCGGCCCGAGCCCCAGCGGGTCAGGGCGTAGCCGAGGAAGAGCACGAACACGAACGAGTTGAGGCCGAGGTCGCGCCCGGTCGCCAGCGGCGCGAGGCCGCACGCCCCGAACGCGACCGCCACCGCGAGCAGCGGCCGGGTGCGCCGGATCAGCAGCGTCGGCACGACGAGGAGGGCGACGACCCCGGCATACCAGCGGAAGGGCAGGCCGGGCCGCCCGAGCACCTCGGCCACGGCCGCGAGCGAGAACGCGACGGCGAGCACCCAGTCACGCCACACCCGGACGGGGGCGCCGGAGGGGCCCGGCTCATCCCAGAAGGAGCGCAGTCGAGCGAGCATCCCCACCATGGTATTGGCAGGCCGGCGGCGGCGGATCCGACCAAAGTACGACCCGGTGGTTTGTCCCGGTTCCGGTACCGGAGCCCGATTGCCGGGCAGGGCACGTATGGGTCCTCACCGTTCTGTGGCCTTTAGCCCGCTTTTGTCGTATTAACTGGTACGCGTGGGGGGATACCACCTGGGGATCGACTTCGGCACCGCGAGCACCGCCGCGGTGCTGGCCCGGCCGGACGGCCGGCGTGAGCTGCTGCTGTTCGAGCCGTCGGCGGTGTGCCTGGACAACGCCCCCCACTTCGTCGCGGGCCTCGCGGCGGTCGAGGCGGGCGGGGCGAACCCTGACCGCTTCGAGCCGTACCCGCGCCGCAGCCTCGACCAGGGCGCGGTCGTCCTCGGCGGCGTCGAGTGCCCGGTCCGCAGCCTCTTCGCCGCCGTGCTCACCCACGTCGCCGCCGTCGCCCGCCGCGTGGTCGGCGGTCCGGTCGCGAGCGTCGCCCTGACCCACCCGGCCCACTGGCACCGCCCGCAGACGCAGCTGCTGGACAAGGCCGCCGCCCTGGTCGGCCTGCGCCCGGCCCGCCTGGTGCCGGAGCCGGCCGCCGCCGCGCTGCACGCCGACGAGCTGGGCCTGCTGACGCTGCCGGACGGAGCCGCCGCGGTCGTGCTGGACCTCGGCGCCGGCTCGGCGGACGCGGCGATCGTCCAGCGCACCGGCCGGGTGGTCAGCGTGCTGTCCTGCGCCACCGTCCCCGAGGCCGGCGGCCTGGCCCTGGACGCCGCGATCCTGACCCACCTCGGCTCGACCTTCGCCCGCCGCAAGGTGTGGCGCTGGAAGCCGGACCGCGCGCTGCTGGACGGCGCGCGCGAGGGCCGCGAGGAGCTGACGGCCGCGAAGGCCGCCACGATCCCCGTGCCGTGGTCCGCGTCCGGCATGGCCCTGACCCGCACCGAGTTCGAGACCCTGGCCCGCCCGGCGCTGGAACGCGTCATGCAGGCGCTGGCCGCGCTGGTCGCCGACGCCGCGGTGCCACAGCTGGCGGGCGTCCTGCTCACGGGCGGGCTCGCCCACACGCCGCTGGCCACCGAGATGCTGGTCGAGACGCTCGGGATTTCGCCGGTACCGCTGCCGGGCCCGGTCGTCGCCGAGGGCGCGCTGCTGGCCGATCCCTCACCGGTGCCGCGCCGGCCGCGCCCGCCGGTCGAGCCCGCACCGCCCGCCGCCGCTCGTGTGGACCCGAACGAACTGTGGGCCGCCCTGCAGGCGTCCGATGCCCGCCGCCCGGCTGCGCCGCCGGACTCGTGGGCGGCCCTGAAGCGCGAGGCGCCCGCCGCGCCCCGATCCTCGCGCCGTGTCCTGTACGACGCCCACGCGGCGGCGGCCGGCTCGGCCGACACGGCCGCCTGGGCCGCCACCGGCCCCGCCGCCTCGGCGCGGGGCGGGTCCGCCGGGCCGGCGGGCGGGACGCCGGCGGGTCCGGTTCCGGGTCCGGGCGCGGCGCCGGTCCCGGGCGGCGGGTTGTCGACGCGGTTCGCCGCGCCCGCGCCGGCCGTCGCCGCCGAGCCGGTGGTGCGGTCCGGGCCGCTGGAGCCGTGGGAGATCCGGGCCGAGCTGTGGGCGCTGGAGCAGGACAGGCCGTGGCGGTTCGAGAAGGAGATCAGGGCCATCCGGTCGGAGTGCCGGGCGGCCGAGATCCAGTACCGCACGATCAAGGCCGACCTCGTCTCCGTCGCGAACGAGCTGACGGCGCTGCACAGCGAGATGGACCTGGCCGAGACCGACCTGACGGCCGCGAGCCTCGGCCTGCGGGCGGCCGGCAACGAGCTGGACGTGTTCGAGGCCGAGCTCGACCTGATGGTGACGAAGTTCCGCACCCTGCGCGTGGCGGAGGCCCGCCCGGCCCTGAACCGCGTCCCCGAGGTCATCGAGGCCGAACCAGAGCCCGAACCCGGCCCAACCGAAACCGCCAAACCCAAGGCGGTCGAGGCATCCGAGGCGTTCGCGGTGTCCGGGGAGGTGTCGGGGGCGGGGCCGGTCGGGGAGCGTGAGCCGGTTGAGGCGTCCGGGGCGTTCGCGGTGTCCGGGGAGGTGTTGGGGGCCGGGCGGGTCGGGGAGCGTGAATCGGTCGAGGCATCCGAGGCGTTCGCGGTGTCCGGGGAGGTGTTGGGGGCGGGGCCGGTCGGGGAGCGTGAGCCGGTCGAGGTGTCCGGGGCGTTCGCGGTGTCCGGGGAGGTGCTGGAGCCTGAGCCCGTCGAGGAGCCCGAGGCGGTCACGGAGGCCGAGAAGGAGCTGGAGCCTGCGCCGGTCAAGCAGCGCGAGGCGGCCGCGGATGCCGAGGAGGAGTCGGCGTCCGGGCCGGTCGAAGGGCTGGATTCGTTCGATGAGGCTGAGCCCGTCGGGGAGCCCTTAGTTATCGAGGAGCCTGAGGCGGTCGAAGAGCCCAGGGCGGTCGAGGAGCCGCGCTTCTTCCAGGATCCCGAGGCGGTCGAGCCCGGGCCTCAGGTCGAGGCCGAGGCTGTCGGACAGGCAGCACCGGAGGCGGAGTCTGTTGCCGAGGAGGCCGGGTTCGTGCCGTGGGCGTCCGTCTTCGGTCGTGAGGCTGTCGAGGAGTCCGACCTGCTTGCCAGGCTTCGCGCCGTCAGTGCGCCGGGATCGGAGTCAGGGCCCGATCTCGAGCCGGTTGCGGTGTCGGTCGCGGAAGCTGGGGAGGCTCCCGTTGTCGAGGCGCGGCCTAAGACCGCCACGCGGGTCGAGCCGGAGGCGGACGTGGAGGACTTCGGGGCGGTGGTGCGGGTCGTGCGGCGGTACATGCAGTCGTCGCGTCGTGGCCCGCTCGCCGGGCGTGAACCCTTCGACCCCGACGCCGAGGGGGGCGATCCGCAGCAGGCCGAGCCGCCGCTGTCGGACGTCGCGGTCTCGCCGGCTCCGCGGTTCCCGGCCCCGAAGCTCAGCCTCGCCGACCGTTCCGGACAGCAGGCTCGCGCCCGCGCGTTCCGCTGGCGGCGCGACCGGAACGGGCCGCGGCCGCAGGCCCCGCGTTCGACGCACCGGCGGCGGCGGTTGAGCCCGCCGGTGAACGCGGCGCTCACGCTGTTCGTGGCGCTGGTCGCGCTCGGCTCCGGTACCGTCGTCGCCCTGAAACTGACCGGCTCGCTGCCCGAGCGGGACTTTCAGGTGGGGCAGTGCGTCGCCCAGACCGCCGACCGTGCGACCGTCGTCGACTGCGACGCCCGCGGCGCGTTCGAGATCACCAAGCAGATCCCGAAGGCGGAGCGCTGCCCGGACGTCAACCAGCCGTTCGTCGTTCGGGGCGAGGCCCAGTACTGCCTGGTCCCGGTCCGCCACCGCTGAGCGCCGCCGCGCCGAACCGATTCGACCGACGCGGGATCACGCGGCCAGCGGGCGAGGACCAACGAGGTCCGGATGCCTTCGTGTGGGCGGCCCTCGGCGCCGGCCTCAAGCTGCTCATGCTCACCGACGATGACGGCACCTGCGCCATCCGTGACGCCGTGGCGTGGTGCTCATGGGGGTACAGCAAAAGGAGAACGGCTGAGGTCCTGGAGGTCTGCTGACGCCCGGGGCGGCCGGTTCAGGGAGCCGGCCGCCCGCTACCCGTCCGGGCGCTACGGAACGGTCCGCTCGATGGCCGCCGGGCCGAGTTCGTCGAGCTTCTGCTGGGCCCGGCGCACGTTCCTCGGCGTCGGATCGCGCCCCTCGGCCGCCGCCAGGTCCTCGGCCGTCCACTCCTGCTCCGCGCCCGTGCGGGCGCCGCGGTCCCCGAACGCGTCCACCGTGCGCGCCGCGGCCGGGGTTCCCGAGATTATCGGTGTGTTGTCGTCCATACCCTGGGCTGTACCCTGCCGGGCCCGCCCTAAGCCCTGTACGAGGCTGGCCGCATGGCAACCCCGGGGGACCGGCACGGCGGCCGGGCCTACGAGCGACATGCCCACCAGCCGCAACGTGCTCACCGCCAGGCCGGAGGAGCCGGCCGGGCTCCTCCGGCGCGGTGGTGCTCAGCCGATGAGCTCGTAGACCGGGTCCGGGGCCTCGATGGCGTTGGTCGGGGCGGTGACCGGCTGGACCGAGCCGAAGCCGGTGAAGGTCAGCTCCATGGCCAGGTCCGGGTCGAACGCGGCGCCGTCGATCTTGAAGTTTGTCAGGCGGCCGTGCTCGTCGACCGTCGCCGTGAACGGGACCGTTCTGGCCTTGTCGCCGGCCTTCTTGAGCACCGTGTCCGACGGGGCCATGATGCCCTCGACGCCGGTCACGTCGACCGTGCCGGTGAAGTGCGTCTTGTCGGTGCGCTTGACCTCGCCGAGGGCGCCCAGCAGTTCGGTGATGCCGACCTCGGGGTTGCCCGCCGAGTCCAGCGGAATCTGCGTCCCGGTGATCTTCTTGCGGTCGACGTGCATCCAGTGGACCGGGTCCATGCTGAACTGCTTGTTGATGGCGTCGCCGAAGTCGGCCTTGATCCACATGTCGGGGGTGATGATCGTGTACGCGACCGAGACGTGGATGCTCCCCACGTCACCGCCGACCGCGACGTCGCCGCCGATGTCGAGCACCGCGGTGCGGGCGCCCGGGTCGACGCGGCCGCCGCCGCTCATGACGCCCTGCTTGATGGCGAAGTTGTACGCGGTGGTGTCCAGCGCCTTGACCGCCGTGGTCAGGGCCTCCTTTGGCGGCACCGGCGACGACGACGCGGACACGGCCTTGGCCTGCCCGCCCGGGGTCGTGGTGATCTCGGCGTCGCAGGCGGTGAGCGCGCCCGCCGCCAGGGTGAGGGTGAGCAGAGCAGTTATGGGTTTCATCGCGAAGTGTCCTCCTGAGTAGAGCCGTCAGGAGGGTAGGAATCGGGCGGCCCCCGGCGCAGTCGGCTTCCCGTACTACTCAGTGCGACGGGGCCCACACTGTCGGATATCCGGGGGTCGCCCGGTGGCCCCTCATCCGGCGGGGCGCAGGAGGTCCCAGCTCATGGCCCGATCACGGGCAGGCGTCGCTGAGCTCGTGGAACTGGGTGCTGGTCCACCGCTGCTCGCCGTGGCGGTTGACCAGCACCAGCTCGTCGACGGACGGCTTGCCGCCCGGGCACAGCACGGTCGAGGCCGAGATCGCGTACTTCGGCTGGTGGAGCAGGCGCGCGAACCCGGGGCGGTCCAGGTCGTGCTCCGGGCGGGTCGGCTCGAGGTACACCATGAGGACCGTGGCCAGACCGGGCGCCGCCTCCGGCCGGTCGGGCAGCAGCCGGTCGCCGGCGACCGAGCCGAGGCGGTAGACGCGCCTGGCCGCCGTGTCGGTGAGCGCGGGGGCGCGCTCGTCGAGCCGCAGCCGGGCACCGGGGTCGTTGCGCAGCAGGCTCGCGGCGAGCTCCAGTTCCCGGCGGTACGCCAGCTGGTCCGCGGCCGGGGCGGCGCCGGACGCGTTGCGCAGCAGCTCCACCAGCGCGTCCGGGTTCTCCACGCGCCCGGACTCGGTGATCGCCCGCACCTCCGGGATCAGCTGCCCGGCGATCGTCAGCTCGAGCGCGGCCAGGAACCGCTCCCGATCCTGGGGCGTCAGCCCGGCCCGCCCGCGCGTGAGCACGTCGGCCGCGTCGAGCATCACCGCCTGCAGCGCGGGGTCGAGCCCACTGACCTTTGTGGACAGCGACGGGTCGAACTGCAGCGCCGCCACCCGCTGCCGGGCGCCGGGGTCGAGGCCGTCCAGCGCCGGGCAGTACACCTGCGCGTTGGAGGCCGGCCTGGCCGCCGTCGTGCGGAACGTCATCACCGGCGTCGTCTTCGACGCGTTGGGCGCCAGCTCCCCGAGGTGCACGGAGCGCGGCTCCATGCCCGGGTTCACCGATGCGATGACCGTCACGTCGCACGGCGCGGTGCCGGTGTTCGTGACCACCGCGGTCCACGAGCACTGCCCGCCACCGCACCCGCCGTCCTCGGACCGGACCGAGAACTTCGGCGCGGTCAGCTTCACCGTCGCCTGCGTGGCCGGCTGCCGGTCCGCGCCGAACACCTCGTCGACGGCCTTCGTCACCCGGGCCAGCTCGTTGTCGTCCGGTGTGGACAGTGCCACGCCGACGTACGGCGGCACCGTGTTCGGCTGGCGCGCCACCACGAACGCCGGACTCGCGTCCAGCCGCGCCGGCTGCAGCGGGCCGAACCCGGTCAGATGCCCGCCGAACCACACCACGCTCGCGGGCCTGGTCCGCGCCACGGCGAGCAGCCAGTCGCCGTTGTCGAGCACGTCGACGTCGCCGGCCGGCCCCGGCCAGGGCAGGCTCCCGGTGGCCTTCGGCGCCCCGGCCGCGGCGATGCGTACCGACTCCGCCAGCCCCTTCGGCGTCAGCGCCCGCCCGATGTCGATCGGCAGGATCGTGCCGTCCTTGGGCAGAATCCACTTGTCGGCGAGCGCGGAGGCCTGCGCCGGCGCGCGCCGCGACCACCAGTCGGCGTCGCCGCGCACGACGGTGCGCGTCCCGTTGGTCCGCACCTCGGCCCGCCCACCCCCGGGATCGGTGACGGTCCCGCTGCCCAGCCCGGAGGCGGCAACGGTGAACGAGGCATCGACAAGCGTCCCGTTACGATCGCCGAAGGTCAATTCCACATGTGTACCGCGCGAGCCCGCGATCCCCGCGACGGCGTCCCCGACCCCGAAGTCACCGCCGGCGTCCCGCTCCCCGCCGCCGCGCAAGACCGCCACAACGCCCCCGGCGGCGAGCACGGCAACCACGATCCCGGCCGCGATGAGCCGCCCTTTGCTCAACAGCCGTCGCCGACCGCCCGGCTCCCTCCTGGTTACGCGACCCGGCTCCGGCCCCGCCGTGGCGCCTCGCCCCCAGCCCGCCGCCCGGCCCGGCTCGCTGATTCCCGCCGCGCCCCGTCCGCGACCCGGCTCCAGGTCTTGCTCCCGGTCCTGGCCCGCGCCTGGTCCTTGATCCGAAACCTCCGGCATACCCCACAACGGCAGCCGCGGCTCGGGCGGATACATCTCGGGCGCCCCAGGCGGTGCCGGCGCGTACACGTCATCGGGAAACGGCTCGTCATCCCCGCCGGCATCGGGTTCGGCGCCCGGCTGAACCGGCGGCGATGCCCACGGCGACGGCGCCTCGAAGGGAGAGGCCGCGTGCCGAGCCGGTCGAGCCCACGGCGACGGCTCCTCGTCCTCGCGCCCACCCATCCCCGGCTCCCCGATCCCGACTACCGAACGTCATCGATACGCTGCGCTCGGATGGTACCGTGGCAGCCTCGATGGAACGGCATGGAACGCGGGCCAGTGTGTGACCCCGGCCGAGCTCCAGCACCCCCTCCCGGCGGCCCTCGAGGTCCTGCGCCGCTGGGCACCGACCCTGGATGTCGAGGCAGCGGCCGGCCGGGCCCCGATCCAGTGGCTCAACCCGTGGGACGAGGTTCCGTCCCCGGAGCGGACCGCGAGCTACGGCGACCTCGACCCTCCGCCGAAGGCGGTCACGGTCCTCCCGCGCGACCAGGCCAACCGGTTCGCCGTCACCCAGCCCGCCAGAGTCGACGCCCTGGCCGAGTGGCTGACCGCGCGGATCGCGACCCTGCTCCCGCCGCCGGGCTCCCACCGGGTGCGGGACCTGCTGACCTGCATCGCCGACCTGATGGTCACCTGGATCGCGGTGGACCCGGACATCCTGTTGCTGACCCCGGCGGACGGGGCCGTACACCTGCTGCACCGAACGGGCGACCGGACAACCCGCTTCTCCTTCATCAGGGCTGAGGAGCCGCCGCCCACGTCCCCGGTGGCGGTGGCGGACCTGCTGTCGTTCCTCCTGCCAGTGACCCCCACGCGAGGCGTCCGCTTCGCGCTCCGCCCGGGCCCGGTGGACGTCCCCGGCCTGCACGAGGTCGACGAACGCACGGTGTACGAGTCCCTGTGCCGTGCGGCGTACCTCCACGCCACCGCCATCGGCCGCCCGGGTCTGGAGCTGGCTCGCCTGGCGGTACGCCTGGTCCAGGACGTCCTGGACACGGCTCTGGCGACGGCGGGCCCGCCGGCCACCTGGCACGCGGCCAACGTCCCCGAGCGGGCCCGCTTCACCGCGGAAGGCACCCCGGGCTGCGTTGTCCTGGCCGGCCCCGAACGCGTATGCCGCATCGACATCGGCTTCCTGAGCCCCGCTGGCCCCGGGCCCGGGACGGTGGGCGGTGGATTGTTCAACGATCCGGCATTGTGCGATGCTGCTGGGTGTGACTCGTGCTGCCGCGACCGGTGACTGGACCCTTCGGTTGGCCGATGACCGTGCGCAGCTCGATCGGGGTGGATACGGCGAGCGGGTCGCCGACGTGCTGCGGGATCGGATCACCGAAGGGGTGTTTCCGCCCGGGACCCGGCTCAGCGAGGAGGCCCTGCGGGAGGCGCTCGGGGTCTCGCGGAACACGCTTCGCGAAGCGTTCCGGCTGCTGTCCCACGAAGGGCTGCTCACCCACGAGTTCAACCGCGGCGTGTTCGTCCGCGAGCTCACCGCCGACGACGTCCGCGACCTCTACGCGATCCGGCGGATTCTCGAAGGGGCCGCGGTCCGGGGCGTGAACTTCGCGCCGCCGGGGGCCGTCGAGCGGGTTCGGGAGGCGGTCGAGGCGGCCGAGGAGGCGGCCTCGCGGGGTGCCTGGGTCGAGGTCGGCACCGCCAACATGCGGTTCCACCAGGCCGTGGCGGGGCTGGCCGGCAGCCGGCGGGTCAGCGAGACCGTCCGGCGGCTGCTCGCCGAGCTCCGGCT
Source organism: Dactylosporangium sp. CA-233914 (assembly GCF_050942935.1). Taxonomy (NCBI): domain Bacteria; kingdom Bacillati; phylum Actinomycetota; class Actinomycetes; order Micromonosporales; family Micromonosporaceae; genus Dactylosporangium; species Dactylosporangium sp. CA-233914. The sequence continues at coordinate 5,705,754 of NZ_CP192030.1, forward strand.
CGTGTTCCTGGTGATGTCGGCGCCCCGGGAGTTTCACGAGCCGTACCTCAAGACGAACCGTGAGATCTACGAGCTGCTCGCCGCCGGGAACGCGAAGGCCGCCGACAAGGCGCTCGCCGTCTATCTCGACGCGGCCGAGCGTCAGCTGCTGGGGGCCTTCGGGCGCTGAACGTCCGGGCGCCGGCGGCCGGTCGGGCGCAGCAGCGGGATCAGGACCGCGGCCACGGCCACGTGCATCAGGGCCAGCGGAAGCTTGGTGGACATCGGCGTGCCCGGACCCGTCAGCGGCGCGAAGGACAGCGCCAGGACCACCAGCGCGCAGGCCGGCCAGATCGCCGGCGCTCGCCGGGTCAGGCGCTCCAGGACAGCCAGCAAGGCCCAGCCGGCCAGCGACGCGAGCAGGGCCAGCGTCACGACCACCGGCAGGCCGACGTCCAGCGGGGGGCCGCCGCGGTTGTCCGCCACGACCAGGCGGTGGCCGAGGCCCGGGACGGCGATCAGCCAGATCGCGGCCGGGGCCGCCACTGCGCCGAGGACGGCCGCGGCGCGGCGGGCGGCGCTCACCGCAGGGCTCCGTGCAGGAACAGGTCGACCAGGTCGGCCACGGTGGCGTCGGAGGTTCCCGGGAAGCGGCCCCGGGCGAACATGAAGCCCAGGAAGACGTCCGCGGCCGTGGCGGCCGGCAGCCGGAGCTGATCGGCCTCGGGCTCGAAGAGCTCGGCGAGCGCGGCCTTCGTGGCGGCCTGGGAGGCGTCCCGGCCGGCGGAGCGGTCTTCGGGTGAGGGTGACGCCGGCGCGGTGCGCGACGGCGGGTGGCCGGTGGCGTGCAGGGAGCCGATCACCGCGCCCATCCTGCTCAGGTGGGCCTGCAGGGCCTCGGCCGCCTCCACCAGGCGGTCCGCCAGGGGCTGGTCCAGCGAGATCGTCTCCAGATGTGCCAGCAGGTGGGTCGGGTCCAGAGCGCGCAGGACGCACGCCTGCAGCAGTTCGTCCTTGTCGGCGAAGACGCGGAAGATCGTGGCCTCGCCGATGCCCGCGGCGCGGGCGATCTGGGCCGTGGTGACCTTGCTGCCGTACTCCGCGACGAGCGGCAACGCCGTCTGCAGGATCATCTCGCGGCGCTGTTCGGTGCTCATGCCGGGCGCGCGGCGCCTCGGGGCGTCCGCGGCGGGGTTCGGTGTCATGGACCCGAGGCTACGGAGTGAGTACTCACTCCGTCAAGTGGGAATTGATGGTCTTGCACCGATCTATTGCTGAATCGTTGAACAATCCTCTACCTTGAGCGGTGAGCCTGCTCACACGATCCGTTAGGAGCCCACCCATGGCAGAGCGGACAACCCAGGCACAATCCCGGCACTCGGCACCGCGGCGGGTCATTCTCGCCGGCCTGATCGGCACCTCGCTGGAGTGGTACGACTTCTTCCTCTACGGCTCCGCCGCGGCGCTCGTCTTCGGCAAGCTCTTCTTCCCGACCTTCGCCCCGGTGACCGCGACGCTGCTCGCCTTCACCACCTACGCCATCGGCTTCGTCGCGCGGCCCCTCGGCGGCATCGTCTTCGGCCACTTCGGCGACCGCGTCGGGCGCCGGGGCGTGCTCGTCGTGACGCTGGTGCTCATGGGCGCCGCGACCTTCGCGATCGGGCTGCTGCCGACCTACGCCACGTGGGGCGCGGTGGCCCCGATCGTGCTGGTGACGCTGCGATTCCTGCAGGGCCTCGGGCTCGGCGGCGAGTGGGGCGGCGCCGTGGTCATGACAATGGAGCACGGCGGGGCGGCGCGGCGCGGGCTCAACGCGGCGTGGCCGCAGGTCGGCGTGCCGGCGGGGAACCTGCTCGCGGCCGGCGTGCTGTGGGTGCTCAACGCGGTGCAGCCCGACGCGGCCTTCCTGTCGTGGGGATGGCGGGTACCGTTCCTGCTCTCCGGCGTCCTGGTGCTCGTCGGGCTGTGGATCCGCTTCGCCGTCGCGGAGTCGCCGCAGTTTCGCGCCGTAGCGGACGAGACGTCACCGATGCCGCTGGTCGAGGTGCTGACCAGGCACCCGCGCGGGCTGCTCGTGGCGATGGCCGCGCGGGTCGGCACCGACGTCGCCTTCTACGTGTTCACGCTCTACGTGCTCACCTACGTCACCGGCACCGTGAAGCTGCCGCGGGACTACGCGCTGTCGGCGGTACTGATCGGATCGGGTGTGCAGCTGGCGCTCATCCCGCTCTTCGGGGCGCTGTCGGACCGCGTCGGGCGCCGGCCGGTGTACGCCGCGGGGGCGATCGGCGCCGGCGTGTGGGCGTTCGCGTTCTTCCCGCTGCTGGACACTGGCAACCGGGCCGCCATCGTGCTCGCCGTCGCCGTCGCGCTGATCGCGCACGCGGCCATGTACGGCCCCCAGGCCGCCTTCGTGGCCGAGCAGTTCTCCACGCGGCTGCGCTACTCGGGCGCGTCGATGGGGTACCAGATCGCGGGCATCTTCGGCGGCGCCCTGGCACCCATCGTCGCCGTGAAGCTGGTCGCCGCCACCGGCACCGCGACGAGCGTGGCCGTCTACGTCGCCGGGGCGCTGGTGCTGACCGGCGTCGGGCTGGCCTTCGCCCGGGACGAGCGCGAGCCGGCCCCGCAGGCCGCGCCGGAGATGGCCGAGGTGGTCGCGTGAACCAGCGGCCACGGGACGTCTGGACCGCCTCGCTCATGGACGATGTGAGGTACTGGTGTCAGCCCGCGTGAGAAGCCGGGCGCCGCTGGCGGCCGCGGTCGTGGCCGGCCTGGTCGCCATCGGCGGCACCTACCTGTGGCTGCGGCCGGAGAAGGCCGACGGAAACCGGGGGCGCGGCGAGTGCACGCAGATCGAGGTCAGCGCCTCCACGGAGAAGGGCGACCTGCTGGCGGAGCTCGCCTCGCGGTACAACAACGCGGGCCGGACCTTCGACGGGCACTGCGCGGGCGTCGCGGTGCACAAGAAGACCTCCGGCGCGGCGATGGAGTCGCTCGTCGCGGGCTGGGACCCGGCCCGCGACGGCGCCCCGGCGCCGCAGGTGTGGACGCCGTCGTCGTCGCTGTGGCTCGGGCTCATGCGCGAGCGGGCCGCGGCCACCGACCGCACCGCGCCGCTGGGCGACACCCCCGGCTCCGACGTGCCCTCGATCGCGCAGAGCCCGCTGACGATCGGCATGCCCAAGCCGATGGCTGAGGCGCTCGGCTGGCCGGACAAGCCGCTCGGCTGGGCCGACGTGCTGGCGCTGGCGTCCGACCCGCGCGGCTGGGGCGCCGCCGGGCACCCGGAGTGGGGCCGGTTCACGCTCGGCAAGGACAACCCGCACCTGTCGACGTCGGGCCTGGCGGCGACGGTGGCGGCGTTCTACGCGGCCAGCGGCAAGTCCAGCGACCTGACCGAGACGGACCTGAGCCGGCCGCGGGTGGCCGACTTCGTGCGCGGCGTCGAGGCGAGCGTCGTGCACTACGCCGACGACGCCGTGAAGTTCCTCGTCAACCTGGCCGAGGCCGACGCGCAGGGCCGCGCGACCTCCTACGTCAGCGCCGTCGCCATGCAGGAGCAGCTGCTGTACCTCTACGACAGCGGCGCCCCCGACGGCGACCCGGCCCGGATCGGCAAGGGGCGCCGGCCCTCGGTCCCGCTGGTCGCCGTACACCCGAAGGACGGCACGCTGATGATGGACCACCCGTTCGTGCTCCTCGCCTCGGCCACGGCGCAGCAGCGGGCCGCGGCGGCGGACTTCCTGGACTTCCTGCGCCGGCCCGAGCAGCAGCAGCGCTTCGCCGACGTCGGCTTCCGCGACTACCGGGGCCAGGCCGGGCCGGCGCTCTCGGCCGCGATCGGCATGCCCGGCGGGCAGCCGCCGCTGTCGCTGATCGACCCGCCGGCCCCGAGCGTGCTGTCGCGCATGCTGGCGGGCTGGGACGACCTGCGCAAGAAGGCCCGCGTCCTGCTCGTCATCGACGTGTCCGGCTCGATGGACGAGTCGGCCGGGGGCGGGCGGACGCGGCTGGAGGCGGCCAAGCTTGCGGTGGCCGAGGGGCTGAAACGCCTGCATCCGGACGACGAGGTGTCGCTGTGGCGGTTCTCGACCGAGGACGCCGGCGGGCCGCGGCCGTACGCCGAGGTCGTGCCCTTCGCCCCGATGCGCACGAACGGGGCGGCGCTCACCGCGGCCGTCAAGGGGCTGCACCCGGAGGGCGGCACCGCGCTGTACACCACCGTGCGCGCGGCCCAGGAGAGCATGCTGGCGGGCTACGCGGCCGACCGGATCAACGCGGTCGTCGTGCTCACCGACGGCAAGAACGAGTATCCGCGCGACAACGACCTCGACGCGCTCCTGCGCGACGTCAACGCCGACGACCTCGAGCGGTCGGTGCGGGTCTTCGCCATCGCCTTCGGCGACAAGTCGGACCTCAAGACGCTGGACCGCATCGCGCGGGCGTCCCGGGCCGCGGCCTACGACGCGCGCAACCCGTCCACCATCGACGATGTGTTCGTCTCGGTGCTGAGCAACTTCTGAGCATTGCCGCCGGTGGATATCCTGGGCGAGGGGAGGTGCGAGCGGGTATGCGGTACGTCCGGGCGGTGCTGACCGCCGCGGCGGTCGGGGTTTGCGGGCTGCTGGCCGTGTGGGCCGGGCACATCGGCGCCGCGGGGTTCTGGCGCGCGGCGCTGATGGCCGGGGTCGCCATGTTCGCGTGCGTCGCCCTGGCGGTGGTGGTGCCGCTGATCGGCTTCGACGACGGGGAGGCCGGCTGTGGGCTGCTCTTTCCGGCGTTCATCCTGGTCGCGGCGACCACCTGGCTGACCACCGTCGACATCGAGGTCCGGTCCGGGCAGTGGCGGGACGTCGTGGTGATGGACAACAAGTGTGTGGCCAACGACAGCGGCTGCTCGTGGCAGTTCCGGGTCAGCGACGCCCGGACCGAACAGGACCTGGGCTGGATCGGCTGCGACGCCGAGCCCTGGCCGGGCCGTGGCGACCGCACCCGGGTGCGTACGGACCCGGCCGGCGCGCACAAGCCGAGCCTGGAGGCGTGCGCGCACACCTCGCACGGGTGGACCATCGCGCTCAGGTGCGTCTACGGCGTCTGGCTGCTGATCATGATCGGCGGGTTCTGGGGCGCGGTCGCCGTCCTCGACTGAGGGCGACCAGCATTGACATCCGTAATATATCGACGTACAACACTGTGTAAGCGCTCTCCCCGTGCCCGCCCGGGCTGGCCGCCACCGGCCCGGGCGGGCGCACCCTGCCAGCCCCGTCTGGAGGGCCGGCTCGCGGTCGGCGACGGCCACGAGGTGTACGACGCGGTCAGCGGCGACCCGCACGGCGCGCCCGCGCTCGTCGTGCACGGCGGCCCCGGCTCCGGCTCCTCGGCCGGGGCGCGGCGGCTGTTCGACCCCGCGCGATACCGCATCGTGCAGTTCGATCAGCGCGGCTGCGGCCGCAGCACCCCGCCCGCGAGCGACCCGGGCGCCGACATGGAGCGGCTCCGGGAGCATCTCGGGATCGCCCGGTGGCTGCTGTACGGCGGGAGCTGAGGCTCCACCTGATCCTCGCCTACGCCGTGCGCCGTGGCGAGCTGGACTGGCTTTACCGCGGCGTCGCCCGCTTCCTGCCCGAGCAGTGGCACCGCTTCAGCGCCTTCGTGGACCATGCGGACGACGTCGTCGGCGCCTACGCGCGGCGGCGACCCGCGACCACGTGGCCCGCGAGTGGGTGACCTGGGGGGACGCGGTCATCGGGCACGAGGTGACGGGCAAGCCGGACGCGTACAGCGACCGCCCGCCCCGCGACCTCGGCTGCTGGCTTGACGGCGACGAGTTGCTGCGCGGTGCCGCCCGCCTGGCCCGGTAGGGAGCTCGTCGTCATCGACGGGGCCGGGCCGCCTGAGCCGTCAGTCAGCCTTCGTCCGGCGTACGCCCGGGCGCCATTCAAGTTCATCGAATCATTCCTACATTCGCGTACGTCAATCAAAAGACGCATTGTGGGAGCAAGCACCATGCTCGGTACCTCTCTGAAGGCGGCCGGCCTCGCGCTGGCCACCGCGGCGGCGGGCACGCTCGCCGCGTTGACGGTGGCGGCCCCGGCGCACGCGGCGGTCACGCCCGCGGCCCTGGCGCAGCGCTGGGCCCCGATCCACTACCAGGACGTCGACCAGACCGGCGCGCACGCGATCGGCGGCCGCGCCGACTACATCACGAAGGTGGACTTCGACGGCGACCTGGTGGGGCGCAACAACTGGGAGCACGCGCCGAGCTACCAGCTCAAGGCCTACGTGTACTACTCGGTGGTCGAGACGAGCACCCACTGGTACCTGACGTACATGTTCTTCCACCCGCGGGACTGGATCGACCACCCGTTCTTCGAGACCGAGCACGAGAACGACGCCGAGGGCGTGCTGTTCGCGGTGGAGAAGGACGGCTCCACCTACGGCGTGCTGCGCGCCGCGGTGACCGTCGCGCACAGCGACTTCTACTCGTTCACCCCGGCGGGGAGCACCTGGACCAACGGCGGGGAGACGGTGGACGGCTCGGTGCAGCTGAAGGCCTCGCCGTACGACTCCTTCCAGCACCCGGTGACCGCGCAGGAGACTCACGGGCACGGGCTGAAGGCGTGGCCGTACTACGACATCGACAACAACGGCAACGGCGACGGCGTCGTGTACTACCCGTCCACGGTCGCCGAGGCGCCCTCCAGTGCCAACGACCGCGACGTGCAGTACCAGCTGATCGACATCTTCGCCGCAGGCGGCCTGTGGGCCCAGCGCTCCAACACCAACCTCTTCGCCGGCTACGGCAGCTTCGCCGGCGACGACACCAACACGGGCTCCGACAGCTGCGGCAACGGCACCTGGGACTGCACCACCGACTCGGCCAACGCCCCGTGGGGCTGGGACGACGGCAACGACGTGCCGGCCCGCGGCGAGCTCGCCACCGACCCGGCCCGCGTCGCCGCGGCCTACTTCACCGTGCCCGGCACGCTCGCGCGCACCTACACCTCGAACCAGTACACCGCCGCGAGTTAGGCGACTCGTCGACAGAACGGCGGCTCCGATGGCATCGACGATCCTTGACGGGTTCGTTGAGTTGTGTGCAATCTTTACGGAACCTGTGCGTTCCAACACGACCATCGGAGCCGCCACCGATGTCCAGACGACTTCTCGCCGCGCTGCTGGCCGGCGGGCTCATCGCCGCGCTCGCACCGGCCCTGCCCGCCGCGGCCGCGATCCCCGACTACACCACGGCGGAGGCGGGGAACCCCTTCGCCGACGGGTGGTACGCCGACCCCGACATCGCCGTGTACGACAACACGTACTGGGTCTTCCCGACCACCTCGAAGGGCTACTCCGAGCAGACGTACCTCGACGCCTTCTCCTCCACCGACCTGGTCACCTGGACCAAGCACAGCAACGTGCTCACCACCGCGAACGTCTCCTGGGCGTCGTACGCGATGTGGGCGCCCGCCCCGATCCGGCGTAACGGCAAGTACTACCTGTACTTCGCGGCCAACGACATCCAGAACAACTCGGCGCTGGGCGGCATCGGCGTGGCCGTCGCCGACAACCCCGCCGGCCCCTACCAGGACGCGCTCGGCAAGCCGCTCATCGGGCAGTACTACAACGGCGCCCAGCCCATCGACCAGGACGTCTTCATCGACGACGACGGGCAGGCCTACATCTACTACGGAGGCCACGGGCACGCGAACGTCGCCCGCCTGGGCGCCGACATGACGAGCATCGGCACGTTCCCGGACGGCAGCACCTACAAGGAGATCACGCCGGCCGGCTACGTCGAGGGCTCGCAGATGTTCAAGCGCAACGGCAAGTACTACCTGATGTGGTCCGAGGGCGGCTGGACCGGCCCCGACTACTCGGTCTCCTACGCCATGTCGGCCTCGCCGACCGGGCCGTTCACCCGGCTGGACAAGGTGCTCGCGCAGGACCCGGCGGTGGCGAAGGGCTCCGGGCACAACTCGGTGGTCAACGTGCCCGGCACCGACACGTGGTACATCTTCTATCATCGCCGGCCGCTGAGCGAGACCGACGGCAACCACCGCCAGCTCGCCTACGACCGGATGAACTTCAACGCCGACGGCACCATCCAGCGCGTCACCATGCGGGTCAGGGACAACTTCGCCGACGGCAACGCGCTGGGCTGGAAGACCCACGGCGGCAGCTGGAGCGCCGTCAACGGCCGCTACGAGGCCGGCAGCTCGCTGGGCGGGAAGGCGTTGCTGGACACCAACTTCGGCGACTTCAGCTACGACGCCGACGTCACCGTCACGTCCGGCGGCGGCGACGCGGGCCTGGTGTTCCGGGCCACCGGCGCGGCGACGGGCACGGACGCGTACAACGGCTACTACGCCGGGATCAGCCCCGCCGGCCGGGTGGTGCTCGGCCGGGCCGCCAACAACTGGACGCAGCTGGGATCCGCGAACCTGGCCGTCGCGGTGGGGACGACCTACCACCTGCGGGTCACGGCGGTCGGCTCGTCGATCAAGGTGTACGTCGACGACCTGGCCAACCCGAGGATCAGCGTGACGGACGCGACCTATGCCGCCGGTGCCGACGGCGTGCGGGTCTTCAACGCCGCGGCCGCCTTCGACAACGTGGCGATCGGCGCGCCGACCGGGCCCGGCACGAACCTGGCCCAGGGCCGCCCGGCGACCGGACCGACGCCGTGCGTGGCGTCCGAGGGGCCGGAGAAGGCCGTCAACGGCAGCGTCGCCGGTGGCAACTCCGACAAGTTCTGCTCCTCGGTCGCCGGGGCCTGGCTGCAGGTCGACCTCGGCGCGACGAAGAGCATCTCCCGGTTCGAGGTGGCGCACGCCCAGGCCGGCGGGGAGGCGGCCGCGTACAACACCAGGGCCTTCACGATCTCGGTCTCCGACGACGGCACGAGCTGGACCCGGGTGGTGAACGTCGCGAACAACACCGCGGCGAACACCACCCACCCGGTCAGTGCCGTCGCGGGCCGCTACATCCGGCTCGACGTCGGGACCCCGACGCAGGGCGCGGACGGCGCGACCCGCATCTACGAGCTGCGAGCCTACTGACGGGGGTGGTAGCGGGTCGCGGCGTGGGCGCCGGCGGGGCTGGTGGGCAGGCCGTCGAGGAGGGTCTCGAGGCGCTTGACCATCGGGTCGTCGGCGTCCGCGTCGTAGTCGTCCGGGCGGGTGCGGTCGCGGCCGGGGCGGACCCGCGCGGCGCGCAGCAGCATGGTGCCGAGGACGGCGACGGCGAGGTTCACCAGGAGGGCTATGACCCCGACGTAGAGCGCGACGCCGCCGATCGTCGTGATCGAGCCGCCGAAGTGCGCCTTGCCGCCGGGGCCGGGCTGCGGGATGCGGTACAGCATGACGACCCCGACGCCCAGGCCGACGACGAGGCCGGCGATCAGCGCCAGGCGGTGGAACCAGTTCGTCAGCAGCCCGATGAACCCGGCCGGGATCGTCTGCAGGATGATCACGCCGCCGATGAGCTGCAGGTCGACCGAGAACGCCGGGTTGAGCAGCAGGATGCACAGCACCGCGCCGAGCTTCACGGCCAGCGACGTCCACCGGCTCACCCGCGCCTCCTCGGCTGGGGTGGCGGCCGGGCGGAGGTAGGCGCGGTAGATCGAGCGGGTGAACGCGTTCGCGGCCGCGATGGACATGACCGCGGCCGGGATGAGCGCGGCGATGCCGAACGCCGCCAGGGCGATGCCGGACGACCAGGCCGGGAAGAGGCCGTGGAAGAGCTGCGGCATGATCGTGTTCAGGTCGCGGCCGGCCGGCGTGACGCCCTGCGACAGCGCGAAGAAGCCGAGCATCGCCATGAGCCCGAGCACCAGGCAGTAGATCGGCATCGCGGCGGCGTTGCGCTGCACGGTGGAGCGGTCCTTGGCGGCGAGCATCGTGGTCAGCGCGTGCGGGTAGGCGAAGATGGACAGCGCCGAGCCGATGACGAGGGTGACGTACGCGCTCTGCCCGGGCGCGCCGCCGAGCAGCAGCCCGTCGCTCGGTGACGGGGTCGCCGCGAAGTGCTCGCCGGCCTTGCGGAACGCGGTGCCCCAGCCGCCGGACATGGCCACGACCAGCAGCGCGGCGACGACGACCCAGCCGAGCAGGACGTCCTTGGCGATGGACAGCAGGGCCGGGGCGCGCAGCCCGGAGCGGAACGTGCACAGCGACACGATCGTCACCGCGGCCAGCAGCGGCCACTCGCCGGCCATGCCGACCGTCTGCAGCACGGCCTGCAGGGCGGACAGCTGCACGGCGATGTACGGCATGGTCGCCGCGATCCCGGTCAGCGCCACCACCGCGCCCAGCCCCCGCGAGCCGAAGCGGGCGGCGGTGAACTCCGACGGGGTCACGAACCCGTGCCGGTGCGCCACCGACCAGGCCCGCGTGGTGAAGATGAACGACAGCGGGGTGACGATGGTGGCGAACGGCACCGCGAAGAAGCCCATCGCGCCGACGCCGTAGGTCAGGGCGGGGACGGCGACGAAGGTGTAGGCGCTGTACATGCTGCCGCCGAGCAGGAACCAGGTCGTCCAGTTGCCGAACGCGCGGCCGCCGACGCCCCACTCCTCCAGGTTGTGGATGTCCTGCGGGCGCCGCCAGCGGGCCGCGCCGACGCCGAGCAGCAGCATGGCGCCCATGAGCCCGGCGAAGACGGCGGACTCGACCCCGCCGGTCACCGCCCGTACTCCCGCGGCCGGCGGTTGCGCAGGTGCACGACGACGACGATCACCATGGCCAGCAGGACGCAGGCAAGCTGGTAGGTGTAGAAGAACGGGATGCCCCACAGCATGGGGGTGGCGCGGTCGTACAGGGGTGTGAGCAGCGGCGCGGTCGTTGGAATGGCCAGTAACCAGTAACCGGAGCGAGCCATCGATCCTCCTCGCGAAGGAGTGCAGGGGTGCGCCGATCGTACTGGTGAGTAACGTTGCTGTCTGTATCGATTTCATTTCCGTAGGGCGCGACCGGCGCCGGCCACGACCGTCGTGGCGAGCACCCAGCCAGCCGCCATCACGGCCACCGCGACGGCCTTGTCCGCGCCGACCGGGTTCCAGGCGTGCTCGTGGCCGAGGTCGACGAGCGGGACGAGCAGGTCGAGGGTGTACAGCACCGGGTCCCACGTCGGCACCTCGCCCGGCTTCACCGCCGCCAGCGGCCCGCTCCACCCGAACCAGCCGCTGCCCGCCGCGAGGACCGCTACCAGCCACAGCAGCGCCCGCGCCGGCCGGTAGCCGAACCCGATCGTCGCGTCCTGCACCGCGCCCCACAGCGCCCCGAGGCGCCCCATCGCCCGGTGCCGCAGCCGCTCCCGGACCCGCAGGACCTCGCGGGCCTCCTGCTCGCGCCCGTCGCGGCGCAGGGCGGCGGCGAGCTGGTCGTACGGCCCGGGCGCGAACGACGTGTCGAAGCGGGCCATCCACTCCAGCCGCTGCCGGGCGGACCACTGCGTCGTGTCGCCGGAGCGGCGGCTGATCCGGTCGTACGTCAGCCCGCCCAGCTCGATCCGGCACGCCTGCGGCCACTCCACCGGGTTGTCCATGAACCGGCCCACGTGCGCGTCGCGCAGCACGATGGTCCCCGCCGAGCTCGCGGCCGGGCGCAGCGTCAGCATCGCCGTCTCGGCCTCGATGAGCAGCAGCGCGGAGTCGCCGGGGGCGCGCAGCACCGTGCGCTGCAGCGTGATCGCGGCGGCCGCCCGCAGCCCGATGAACATGACCGTGCCGTCGAAGACGCTGTCGTGGACCCATACCCCGCCGCCGACCGTCACCCCGTTGGCGTCGATCGCCGGCCCGCGCTCCGGGGCGGTCGCGGTCAGCTGGGCGATGTTGAGGTCGCCGGCGATGCGGGAGCCGTCGAGGCGGACCCCGGCGCCGTACCGCGCCCCGTGCCCGATCCGCGCGTCGCCCTCGATCACGGCCCGCTGCAGGTTGACGGCGCCGCCGAAGTGCGTGCCGGCCAGGTCGAGCCCGCCGTCGACGCGCACGTGGTGCAGCCACGCCGGCCCGGCCACCCGCGCCTCGCGCATCCCGAACCAGCGTCGCACCCGCAGCGACTCGGCGTCGATCGCGGGCAGTTCGCTGCCGTCGAGGTTGGCCGAGCCGATCTCGGCGTGGTCGAGCACGACCGGCTCGGCGAAGACACAGCGCCGCAGCCGGATCGGCGCGTCGACGCGGGCCCCGGTCAGGTCCAGCTTCCCGGTGATCCGGGCCCCCGCGAGGTCGACCCGGGCGGTGCGGCCGGGGCGCGGCGCCGGCCCGGCCAGCAGCAGCTCGGCGATGACGGCGGCGCGCACGCTCGCCCCGGCGACGTCGATCCGCGCCCCGTCCCGGAAGGCGGCGCGCACGGCGCGCTCGGCTCGGCTCAGCATCTTCGCTCACTCCCGGGGGTAGGGGTCGTGTTCCGCACGCCCACCATCGTGCCGTACCCGGTGCGTCCCTCCACTGTGGAGCGAGCCGGGCGGGTCGCGGACGGGTAGCATGGCCGGGTGATCGACCTCGACCGCTATCCCGAGATCGACCCCGCGCGCGCACCGTCCGGGCCGGCGCTGCTGCGGCGCCGGCCCGGCCTGCGCTCGGCGGTCGTGGCGGTCCTGGCACTGCTGGCCACCGCGCCCGCGGCCCCGCCGCGAACGATGACGGTCGCCCGCGGCACCCCGGTCCCGGCCTCCTGCACCGGTGACGCCCAGGTCGTCGTCACCGGCGACGCCTACCACATCCTCAACGCCGGCTCGGTGGTCCTGACCGGCCGCTGCCCCTGAGCGGGTGTCATGCGGGGATGTGGTGGCAGCGCGCGATGCCTCTGGATCGAGCGGTCCCTGGACTGGCTGCTCGGCGAGGTGCTCACCCCGACCGACGAGCACTTCCCCGGCGCCTACGAGGGCAGCCGCGACGACGCCGAGGCGCTGGTCCGCCGCCGGTGCCGGCACATGGGCGTCGACCGGGCGAGCATCGAACTGGAGCACGAGGAGTCCGACGGCGACCCGCGCCTCGCCGCGGGCCGCCGCCTGGCCTGGTCCGGCGCCGCCGGCCACTACCGGCTGCGCGACGGGCGCGCGGTGAGCGCGGTCCGCGCCGACCTGGCCGCCGCGCCGATGGCCCTGGTCGCGACGGTCGCCCACGAGCTCGGGCACGGTGCGGCGCGGGTCAGCAGCGCGGCCGTGATCGCCTGCGCCCCGATCAGCAGTAGGCCGCCAGCCAGGCCCGCACCGCGGCGAAGTCCGCGGCGGTGAGGCCGGCCCGCCCGTCGACGCGGTGCGGCAGCGCCTCGCCCGCCACGAACGCCCGGTCCGGGTCGCCGATCTCGTCGTCGACCCACACGAACGGGCGCCCGGCGGCGTACGCGACCAGGTCCCTCGTCTTCCAGTGCAGCCCGCCGGTGTCCACTTCGTCGCCCCAGGCCACCACCGGCAGCGGCGGCAGGCCGAGCAGCGGCCCGATCACCTGGTTGGCGTCCTCGCCCCACGTGGTCGCCCACACCAGGTCGCAGCCGAGCGTGAGCAGCCGCGGCCCGTCCGCCGGGTCGAGCCGGGCCAGCAGCGGGTTGCCGAGGCGCTCGGCCGCCGCCTCGACCGCCGGGTGCCGGCCCGTGTCGCGGGGCGCCAGTGGGATCAGGGGTCCGTCGACGTCGAGGAACAGCAGCGGCCTCAGATGTCCACCCCGTGGGTGCGCAGCGCGGCCAGCAGTGTCGCCCCGCCGCGTGGGAACGCGCTGGTGTCGACCTGGTAGCCCAGGCCGCCCGGCCGCACCCGCAGGATCGCGCCGCGCCCGCCGGTGTCCTGCACCGACACCAGCGCCGGGTCGCTCGGCACGACCTCGATCCCGGTGAGCCCGACGGTCCGGCTCACCCGCACCGCCTCGACCGCCGCCCAGGGCACGAGCACCGCCCGCGTGAACGGCGCGCCGAGCTCGAGGCCGCCCGACGAGACCCGCACCCACGGCGAGCGCCGCAGCTGGGTCCCCGCGTACAGGAGCGTGAACGCCACGAACCCGAGGGCGCCGACCGGTGCCGCCACGCGCACCGCGGCCCAGCCGGCCCCGAACACCGCCCCGATCGCGAGCCCGACGCCGGCCATGCCCACCCCCCAGCCGAACGCGGCGAACCCGGCACTGAACAGCACTACGCGCCCGGGCGAGCGGCGGAACAGCACGGCGTCGTCGGACGGGGCCGGCGGCAGATCGACCATGGCACACATGATGCCCGCTCCGCCCGGCGTGCGGAACCGATGACTTCGGCGGCGCGCCGCGTCCGTTCGGCTTTGTGGGCTCATTGGGCACCGGGGGAGTGGGCGACCGCGATCGGCGCCTGGGCCGGGCCCGGCGTGTACCCGTTCGCGGTGTACTCCCGGGCGAACGGCTCCGGGATCGTGAAGTACTCCGCCGCCACCTTCGCCGGGTCGGTCGCGATCTCGCCCCGCCCGGGTGTGTCGTCGTGGTCGTCCCAGCCCCACGGCGCGTGCGCCGAGTTCGTCGTACAGCGGAACGTCCCGTGCCCGCACGCGCCGCGCCCGAACCGTGGCGCGTCCCCCGCGAACGTCCCCGGCGCCGCGAACAGCGCCGGGTCGCCGCGGCGCTGCCACAACCCGCCGGGGGCGAAGATGTCGAGCAGCGCGTACCCGACGTCGGGATCGTGCGCGCCGCGCGGCATCTCGGCGACCTCCGCCGGGTAGTAGACGACGCCGCCGGAGCGCCCGCGGTACGCCTTGAGCCCGTGCCCGTGCGCCTCCTGCGCGGTCACCGGGTGCAGGAGCCCGTCGCGGGTGGAGCGCTGCATCGCCAGGATGCCGTCGATCGTCTCGCGCCCGCCGGACCAGGGGCTGCCGGCGGGTGTGTACGAGAAGAAGTCCGCGTGCGCGACGGTGACGGCGGCGCGCAGCTCGCCGTACCGCGTGCCGTCCCTCGCCACGACCAGCAGCACCCCCTCGGCGTCGTTCTCGTGCTCGGAGTCGAAGAACGGCCGGTTCGTCCAGTCGCGGGAATGGAAGAACAGGTACGTCAGGAACCAGTGCGTGCGGGTCTGCACGACGGAGGCGTACGCGTAGGCGGCCGCCGGGAAGTCGCCCGCGTGCTCCCAGTTGTCCCGCGCGTCCCAGTTCCCGTCGAAGTCGACCCGGGTGACCTTGTCCGCCCGCCCGCCGGCCGAATGGCGGCCGTGCGCGTCCACGTCCTGGTGGTGGATCGGGGCCCAGCGAAGTACCAGCGAGGGATCCGCCCGCAGAGCTGACTCGCGCACCTGCGGTACCGCTTCGGCCGCCCCGCCGCCGACGACCCCGCCGCCGACGATGAGCAGCAGCCCGACCACCAACGCCTTGAGCAGCCGCATACATTCAGGCTCCCGGGCGCGGGGCGCCCGGGCACTAGGGTTGGCTCCCGAATTCGCCCGGGGGACAGCCCCCGTTCGCCCGCGGGAAAGCCGTCAGCCGGCGACGCTGCGATCCGCTCGCGCCGGTTCGGCTCGTGGCACGTTTCCGGGATTCGACGGGTCCCGGACCCCCGTAACGTTTTCCTCAACAGCGACAACGACTTCCCAGGGGGATACGGACCATGAGCGACATCGACACTGGCTACGACGGCGGCCACGACGTGGACTACGGTCACTACGAGGCCGGCCAGGAGCACGCGGGCCTCGACCAGCTGCACCAGGCCCACGGCTCGGAGGCCGACTACAACAACCAGTACGGGGTGTACGAGAACGACCACCACGCCCAGGAGTCCACGGACTTCTCGCAGGGGCACCACGTCGAGTACGACCAGCCGGCGGCCGTGCACTTCGAGTCCGACGACTACACCAACTACTCGCACGACGCGTCGGTCGACGACCACGTGTTCGTGGCCGAGGGCTCGGAGAACGCGCACCAGGCCGAGTTCGGTGAGCTCGACGCCCTGCAGTCGCGCTTCGACTCGGCGTTCGCCGAGGGCACCCAGGTCCACGGTGGCGAGGGCCAGTTCGGCGTCGCGGCCAACTGACGTTCCATCACCCCTGGCTCAAGGCCGGTCACCCCTGGTGGCCGGCCTTCGCCGTGTCAGGGTTGCTTTGGCAGGCGGCGGCGGATCAGCAGCAGGGTGAGCACGCCGGCCAGGGACAGCGTTGTCACCGTCATGCCGGTGGCCGTGGCGGCCGGGCTCACCTCGTTCGCCGTTTCGCCGTTCAGCGTGGCGGGGACCCTCGCGCCCGGATCCTCGGCGACGGTTTCGGTGAAGGCGACCGCGTCGCGGCGGATCGAACCATCCGCCGACTCGAAGGCACCGGTGCACTCGTAACGGGGTTTGCGGGCGCCGAGGTCCTGGGCGCACGCCTGGACCGTGATCGTGCCGCGGCGGCCCGTCGCGTAGTGGACCAGATCGGTCACCACCGCGGCGCCGGCGCACAGGGCCAGGAGGGCCAGCAGGCCCGCCGTGGTGAGCAGCGCGCGGCGGCGGGTCATCGCCGCATGCCGTCCAGCGTCTTGGACAGTGCGGACTTCGCGGCGTCGACGGTCTTGTCGCGGATGTCGTCCTTCTCCTTCTGCGTCCAGGCGGCGCCGTCGTTGCGGTTGGCGATGAAGTACACGATCACGCGCACGTTGCTGTCGCGGACCGCGAGCGTGATCTGCAGCTTCTTCGCCGCGGAGTCGCCATTGTCCGAGGTCTCGTAGAGGACGGCCTCCTCGCCCAGGCCCGGCACCGCGGTGTTCGGGCCCGCGATCTTGGCGGTGTCGGCTTCGGACTTCTGGACGGAGGACGCGATCGACACGTCATTATATGCAGATGCGCTGAACGTGATGCTCGCCGTGCGCGACTTGCCGGCGTCGGTCAGGGCGTGGGAGCGGGTATAGCTGCAGCTGCTCTGGTTGACGGTCGCGTTCGGCACCCGCTGGGCGGCCGGCTTGGTGATCTCGCCCTCGAAGAGGTCGTAGTACATCGTCGCGTCGGTCTTCGTGCACTCGTTCTCGGGCAGCTTCGCCAGGTCGTACTTGCCGGGGTCGCCCGGGGACGGCCGGTTGCCGGTGCCACCGTTGGAGCCGGCCGTGGTCGGGTTCGAGCCGGGGTCCTGGTCGCCGAGGAAGTGCAGCGCGCCCGCGATGCCGGCGCCGATCACGAGCACCCCGGCGAGAACGACGGCGACGAGCACCAGCGGGGACAGGCCGCGCCGTGGCGGGGCGGGCGGGAACGGGGTGGGCATGACCGGGGGCTGGGGGTACACCGGCGGCTGAGCGAGTCCGGGGACCGGCGGGGAGACGGGGGACGGGGCGACCGAGGGGGCGGAGACCGGCGCGGCGGCGAACGCCCCGGTGACCGGGTAGGCGGCCGGGGACACCGGCACGCCCGAGGACGGGACCGCCGAGACCGGGGCGGTGATCGGTGCCGTGGCGGGCGCGGTCGCCGCGGCGGCGGTGGGCATGCGGTTGACGTGCAGCGCGCCCTCCGCCACCACCAGCTCGGGCTGCTCGGCGACGACCGGCGCGATGCCCAGGGACTCGTGCAGCATCGTGGCCACGAGCGGGATGCGGCTCGAACCGCCGACCAGGAACAGTCCGGCGATCGCGGCGGTGCCGACGCCGGACTCGTTGACCAGGGCGCGGGTCATGGAGATCGTGGAGCGCAGCACCGGGCGGGTCAGGCCCTCCAGCTGCTCGCGGCCGAGCGGCACCTCACGGCCCAGGGCCGGCACGCCGATCACGGTGTGGCTCGCGCGGGAGAGCATCTCCTTGGCCGAGCGCACGTCGTCCCACAGCTGGCGGCGCGTGGCCGGGGACGTCCACAGCTCGCCGTAGGTGGCCTGCAGGAAGGCGACGATCGCCGCGTCGACGTCGAGGCCGCCGACGTCGTTGAGCCCGTCGGAGGCGACCTGCTCGAAGCCGGTCGGGGTGCGGCGCAGCAGGGTGACGTCGCAGGTGCCGGCGCCGAGGTCGTACACCAGCACGCACGCGCCCACCGGCAGCCCGCCGCCGCGGGTGTGCGCGAAGTACGTGGCGGCCGCGGTGGGCTCGCCGACCAGCTCGATGCCCGCGAACCCGGCCCGGCGGGCGGCCTCGGTCAGCAGGGCGCGCCGGTTGGCGCCCCAGTTCGCGGGGTGGGTGAGCGCCACGTCCCGCACCGGGCCGGCGACCCGCCCGGCCTCCCGCGCCACCCGGCTCAGCACCGCCACCATGAGGTCGAGCACGCTCACCTCGGCGTCGCCGAGCAGCACGCTCGTGTCGTCGATGCGCCGCTTCGGGTTCGGCTCCAGCCGCTCGGGCGCGCTGCGGGCCAGGTGCGCCGCGTCGCGCCCGGTGTGCAGCTGCCCGTCGGGGCCCAGCAGCACGGCGGAGGACAGCAGCGGCGAGCCGTCGAAGAGCAGCGCCTGCACGCGCGCGTCGGGCCGCTGCAGCATCGCGATGGTGGTGGAGGTGCCGAAGTCGACCCCGAGGCGCAGGCGCGCAGCTGTCATGGTCGGCGAGGATAACAGTCCGCCACCTGTTGCAATGCCGGGTATCGGCCGTGCGACCGGCCGTACCGGAGCAACACCTCCGGTATGCGAACTACACTTGTAGTTCGCATACTACAGATGTAGTCTCGCGGTGTGGAGACCCGGCGGGAGCGGCTGCTCGACGCGGCCATCGAGGTGATCGGCGGCGGCGGGATCCGGGCGCTCACGCACCGGGCCGTCGACGCCGCGGCCGGGCTGCCCGCCGGGTCCGCGTCCAACGTGTTCCGCACCCGCGAGGTGCTCGTCGACGGGGTGGTCGAGCGGTTCGCCGAGCGCGAGCGGGTCAACTGGGAGCGGATCGCCGCGCAGGTACGGCCGGAGAGTCCCGAAGAGCTCGCCGAGGTGCTGACCCGCTTCGCGCACCTGAGCACGGGGCCGCAGCGGGCGGTCACGCTCGCGAGGTACGCCATCCTGATCGAGGCCGCCATCCGGCCGGCGCTGCGCGAGCAGCTGCTGGCCACCGGCGCCCGCGTCAACGCCTGGGCCACCGGCTGGGTGCGCGCGGCCGGCTCGCGCGACCCGGGCCGAGACGCCCCCGTCATCATGAACCACTGGACCGGCATCGTCCTGCACCAGCTGGCCATGCCCGACCCGGCGTTCGACCCGGCGGGCCAGCTGCGCACGCTCGTCGAGGCCGTGATCGCCGCGGAGGAGCCCCGATGAACCTCTGGTCCACGGTGGACGCCCAGCGCGCCGCCGTCGCCGACCTCCTCGACTCCCTCGAACCCGGCGACTGGCAGCAGCCGTCGCTGTGTGGGCGGTGGACGGTCCGCGAGGTCGCCGCCCACCTGACCCTGCAGCGGATGGGGCTGCGCGACATGCTCGCCCGCACGCCGATCATCCTGCGCGCGAAGGGCGACCTCGACCGGGCCGTCCACGACATGGCCGTCGCCCGCGCCCGGGAGGCCGGCGACGCCGAGCTGGTCGCGCTGATCCGAGCCTCGATCGGGTCCCGGCGGCCCAACCTCGGCGTCACGAGGTACGAAACCCTGACCGACATCCTCGTGCACACCCAGGACATCGCGATCCCGCTCGGGCGCACCGTCGCCATGCCCGCCGACGCAGCCGCCGCGGCCGCGACCCGCATGATGACCATGCACTGGCCGCGGCCGTTCCCGATCCGGCGGACCCTGCGGCACTACACCCTGCGCGCCACCGACACCGACTGGGGCACCGGCACCGGACCGCTCGTCGAGGGGCCGATGAGCGCGCTGCTGCTACTCGTCTGCGGCCGCCTGGTGGCGCTCGACCGGCTGCGCGGCGACGGGGTGGCGGCGCTGTCGGCGGGTTAGTTAGGGTCGATGCATGCGCCTGGTGTCACTGCTGCCCTCGGCGACCGAGATCGTCTACGCGCTCGGGCTCGGCGAGCGGCTCGTCGGGGTCACGTTCGAGTGCGACGAACCCGCCGAGGCCCGCCGGGACAAGGTCATCGTGGTCGGCGGCAAGGACACCCGGGGCATGAGACCCGGCGAGATCGACGCGTACGTGCGCGGGCAGTTCGCCGCCGGCGCCGACCTCTACACGCTGCACGCCGGGGCCCTCGCCGGCCTCGCCCCGGACCTCATCCTCACGCAGGACCTGTGCCGGGTCTGCGCGCTGCCGTCCGGGCACGTCGAGGAGGCCCTCGAGCACCTCGGCTGCCGCGCCGACGTGCTCTCGCTCGACCCGCACTCCCTCGACGACGTCCTCGGCACGATCCTCACCGTGGGCTCGCGCGCCGGGGTCGCCGAGCGGTCCGAGGCGCTCGTCGCGCGGCTGCGGGAGCGGCTGGACGCCGTCGCCGCGCGGGTCGCCGGCCGGCCCCGGCCGCGGGTGCTCGTCGTCGAGTGGGTCGACCCGCCGTTCAGCGCCGGGCACTGGGTGCCCGACCTCGTCGCCGCGGCCGGCGGGGAGCCGGTCGGGGCGCGGCCTCGGCAGCGGTCCGTGCCGACCGACTGGGGCACGCTCGCCGGCACCCGGCCGGACGTCGTGGTCGTCTCGCCGTGCGGATACCACCTCGACGGCGCCGCCGAGCAGGCCGCCCTCGTGGCCCCGCGGTTCCCCGGCGTGCCGGTCTGGGCGATCGACGCCGACGGCCTCGTGGTGCGTCCCGGCCCGCGGCTGGTCGACGGCGTCGAGGCGCTCGCCGCGCTGCTCCACCCCGGCGCCGCCGCCCCGCCGCCAGCCGGTTCCCTCCACCGGGTGGCCTGACCATCGAGGGTGTACTACCTGCGTTCCGCGGGCGGTTGCACAGGCGCGCCGATTCGTGGCGAGCGTCGGCTTCTGAGCTTTGCTGCGCAAACGGCGCGGCGGGTCGCCCCGCCGCGCCGTCTGGTGTGACTCGCTGTTACGCGGGCGTCGTCTCGCGGACCGGCTCGACGCGAACCGGGCGGTTGCCCAGCAGGCGCTCGGCCAGCGGCGCGAAGACCAGGCCGAGCACGGTCCACAGCAGCAGCTGCGCGCCGAGGGCGTAGAGCCGGAACTCGTACAGCAGGTCGGCGTCGAAGCCCGGGAACACGATGTTGCCGGCCTCGTTCTTCAGCGGCTGCGGCGTTTCGGTGGCGTGGCGGCCGTACTCGGCGACGTTCGAGGACAGCTCGCCGAAGTTCGGCAGCAGCGCCATGAGCACGCCGGTCGCCACAACGAACGCGGCCCCGGCGAGCAGGCTCGCGTTCCAGGTGCCGAAGCGTGCCCGGAGCCGCTGGCCGAGGATGACCGCCAGGATCATGAACAGCACCGATGCCAACACCATGATCAGGTAGTACGCGCTGCGCTGCCCGATCGTCTCCTCGTGCCCGACCGCGGGCGGGTTCGCCGGATACTTCAGGAACGGCACCCCGTAGATCGCCAGGAACCCGCCGCCGGCCAGCAGCAGCGCCAGCGTCCGCGGCCGCACGTTGCCGACCCGCCCGAGGCACACCGCGTAGGCGACCGCGAACAGGGCGCCCATCGCGAGGCCGAACGCGACCATCCCGATCCCGATGCCGATGTTGCCCTGGATCGTGCGGCTGAACAGCTCGTGCCCGTGCCCGTGCTCGCCGACGACGATCCCGGCGGCCCGGTCCAGCGCGTGCTGCGCCTCGTCCCGCCCCGACTCGTAGTCGATCGCGTCCTGGATGCGCGGCTCGGCGAAGATCCGCGCGAACACGAACGCGACCAGCCCCGCGACGATCCCGGCGATCGCCCCCCGGGCGATGATCCGCTTCTCCATCCGGTCCCCCTAGTGGCAGGGGAAGCCGAGGAAGTGGCGGCCGTCGTGCAGCAGCTCGTGCACGTGCAAGTCGTTGCCGAACACGGACACGGCACCCTGGTCGACCCCGACGAAGTAGTAGACGAGCACGGCGAGCGCCGCCGTGCCGACGAGCCAGACGAGCGAACGGGACAGCGGGATGACGACGGGCGTCGCGACGCTGCCGGTGGCGGGGTTGGACGACACGCTCACGTGGAGCCTCCTTCAGGGATCGAGCGTCCCTCTAGATGTGACGGCGGCCGACGTCGGAGGGTCTGACTCGCCACCACCCCAGGCGGGGCAGGCGGCTCACAGTGGCGCGACCGTGCCGGACTTGCACCGGCTTCCTGACGACGTCGTTCGCGCTGACGCTACGACCACGGAGCGCACACCGTCAATCGCAGAATCCCCGCAGTGCCCGGTTTCACGATTCCCGATCTGCCCCCGACGCCGACGGCCAGGTGCCCCTGATCAGGCGATATCGGTCACGGCATCGGGGACTGTAATTTAAACGGTGTAACTCGGACAAAGAGGACACCAGGATGACGATGACAGCGGTACCGAAGGGCGATGCGCCGGCGGCGGAGTCGGGGTTGGCCGATGTGGTCGACGACGCGTTGATCGCCCGACTGGCGGGGCAGGCCCGGACGCAGGGCGTGAGCCTGGTCGGTGAGGGCGGCCTGTTGCAGCAGTTGACGAAGCGGGTCCTGGAAGCCGCGCTCGAGGGCGAGATGGACTCGCATCTCGGCTCGGGCAAACACGAACGTGAGGGTCGCACGCCGGGTAACGCCCGCAACGGGCGGCGGACCAAGACGGTGCTGACCGAGGCCGGCCCGGTCGAGCTGGACGTGCCGCGGGACCGGGACGGGTCGTTCGCGCCGCAGATCGTGCGCAAGCGGCAGCGTCGACTGTCCGGTGTGGACGATCTGGTCATCTCCTTGACCGCGAAGGGATTGACGACCGGTGAGGTGTCGGCGCACCTGGCCGAGGTGTATGGCGCGAGCGTGTCGAAGGAGACGATCTCCACGATCACTGATCGGGTCCTGGACTCGATGGGTGAGTGGCAGTCCCGGCCCCTCGATCGGGTGTATCCGGTGGTGTTCATCGACGCCATTCAGGTGAAGATCCGTGATGGTCAGGTCGCGAACCGGCCGATCTATGTAGCGTTGGCCGTGACCGTGGACGGGCATCGGGACATCCTGGGTATGTGGGCCGGGGAGCACGGCGACGGTGAGGGCGCCAAGTTTTGGCTGCGGGTGTTGACCGACATCCGCAACCGCGGCACCCAGGACGTGTGCATCGTGGTGTGTGACGGGCTGAAGGGTCTGCCCGACGCGGTCGCCACGGTGTGGCCGAAGACGGTGGTGCAAACGTGCATCGTGCACCTGCTGCGTAACTCGTTCAAGTACGCCGCCCGTAAGGACTGGACCGCGATCGCTGCGGCGCTCAAGCCGGTCTACACCGCGCCCAGCGAGCAAGCCGCCCTGGATCGGTTCGCCGAGTTCGCCGCCGCCTGGGAGAAGAAGTACCCGGCGATCGTCCGGTTGTGGACCAACGCCTGGGCGGAGATGGTGCCGTTCCTGGCCTTCCACACCGACATCCGGTCGATCATCTGCACCACCAACGCCATCGAGAGCCTCAACTCCCGGTTCCGCCGGGCCGTGAACGCCCGCGGCCACTTCCCCAACGAGCAGGCCGCGATGAAGGTCCTCTACCTCACCATCATCAGCCTGGACCCCACCGGCCGCGGCCGGCAACGCTGGTCCAACCGCTGGAAAGCCGCACTCAACGCCTTCGACATCACCTTCGACGGACGCCTCTCCAACCCAGGCGCATAGACAACAATCAACGCTACAACTCGGACCTGAACAACATTTCCACCGTTAACTTGACAGGCCCGGCATCGGTGTGGCCGGCGGCCCATGGGTGACCAGGCGGGAGTAACTGCGGCGGGCGGTGAATGCGGCCAGGCGGGGAGCGTTGGTTGTGGCAGGGGCCGTGGTGGGTTGCGCGGGCGGGGTGAGGGTCTGCTCGGGTGGTGGGGGCGGGGTGTCGGCTGGGCGGCGGGCTTCGGTGATGAGGTGGGGTGGAGTTGCGGCGGGTGGCGAGTTCGGTCGGGCCGGGATTGTCGGTCGAGGTCAGGGCCGTGGTGGGTTGCGCGGTTGGGGTGGGTATCTGCGGGGCGGCGGCGTCCCGGGTGAGGCGCTCCGGGGTGAGGGTCTGCTCAGGTGGGGTCAGGTGTTGGCCAGGCGGCGGGCTTTGGTGATCAGGCGGGACGAGCTGCGGCGGGCGGCGAGTTCGGTCGGGCCGGGAACGTCGGTCGAGGTCAGGGCTGTGGCGGGTTGCTCGGCTGGGTGGGTATCTGCGGGGCGGTGGGTCCGGAGTGAGGGTCTGCGGGGCCGGTGGCGGCCGGGGTGAGGGTCTGCTCAGGTGGTGGGGGTCAGGGTGTTGGCCAGGCGGCGGGCTTCGGTGATCAGGCGGGAGGAGCCGCAGCGGGCGGCGAGTTCGGCCAGGCCGGGGATGTCTGTCACGGTCGGGGCCGTGGTGGGTTGCGCGGTCGGGGTGAGCATCTGTGGGGCGGTGGTGTCCGGGGGGAAGCTCTGCGGGGCGAGGGTCTGCGGGGCGGTGGGGGCCAGGGTGGTGGCGGCTGGGGTGGTGCTGGTCGGAGCGGTGGGGGTCACGGTGGTGCGGGGTGGGGTGGTGGCGGCCGGGATGCTGGGCGCGGTCTCGGTGGCCAGGGTCAGCAGGTCGGGGGTGCCGCGGGGTGGGGTTTTGGCCTTCAGCAGGGGTGGTAGGGCGGCGGTCAGCAGGCGGAACACGGTGTGTGGGGCGCCGGCGGTGGCGGCGTCGCGCAAGGGGTGGAGCGTGCGGGTCAGGGTTATGGCGCCGGTGGCTGCGAGGGTGCCCAGGTGGTGGCCGGCCGTTTCGGGGGCGAAGGAGTCGTCGGCGGTCAGGAGCAGCAGGGCGTCGACGGCGGCCAGGCGGTCCTGCTCGTGGCGGGCAGCCAGGGCGTAGGCGACGGCGATCGGCAGGGCCGGGCCGGGGTCGCCCGCTGTTTCGGCCAGCAGCGGGAGGACGGCGGCGCCGCCGCGCTGGTCCATGTCGGCGGTCGCGGCCACGTCGGGGAGGGCGAAGGCGGCGGCCAGGCCGCGGTGCCAGGGCAGCAGGCCGGGCCACAGCACGTGCCAGCCGCCGCTGCCGGGGCCGGGCGGTGGCGGCGTGGCGCCCAGCAGGCCGTGTGCGGCGCCGGGCGGCTCGACCGGCGCCGTGGTGACCTGGACGCGCACCGGCGGCAGGGTGTCGTGTTCGTAATCGCCGCGATGCTTGCGCGGGCGCCGGGCCACCGTCTCGACCTGCCAGGCCGGGGCCGGCAGGCCGCCGCCGCGCAGCCAGGCGGCGACGAGGGCACCGGCCGGGGTGCCGAGCGCCTCGGCACGGGCGGCGGCGGGCTCGTCGGGGCCGGGCGGCAGGCGCAGCAGGGCCTGGGTCAGGTCCCACGCCCACGGCTCGAGGTCGCCGAGGCCGGCGAGGCGGTCGAGCAGCACCGCCGTGTCGAGCGCGCCGCTGGCCCACGTCGGGGCGCTGACCAGCCCGGCCCGGGATCCGGCGCCGGTGCGGAGGTGGTGGCCGATCTCGGCGAGGCGGGCGCGCAGCAGGCGGTGGATCGCCGGCACCCGCGGGTCGGGGGTCGGCTCGCCCAGGGCGAGGAAGCGGCGGGCGGCGGTGAGCAGGGCCGCCCAGCCGGACAGCTGCCGCGGCGCGTGCTCGGGGTCGGTGGCGGTCAGCAGCACCCCGGTGAAGGTGCCGCACAGGCAGCACGGGTCCCAGCCGTGGTCGGCCATGCCCTCGCGGTGGCGGTTCAGGACCGGCAGCAGGGCTGCCCGCAGCGCCGCGCCGTCGCTGGCGGTGAGCCGGACGACGGCGTCGAGGATGCGCTCCATGGGCAGCAGCGCGGAGAACGGGCGGTCGCTGTAGAAGGCGGCGACCTCCTCGGCCAACTCGTCGGCGTCCTCGATCGGCGCGGGCGCCGGGGCGACCGGCGTGCGGGGCGGCAGGGCGACGGCGGCCGGGGGCGCTGCGGCGGCGGCGACCGGGGCGCCGTGCTTGGCCAGCAGGGCGGTGGCGCGGTCGCGGATGTCCACCGCCTCGTGCGTCGTGGCCTCGGCGATCACGGCGGCGATGCCGGCCGTGCGGGCCGGATGCCGGCGGGTCAGGGCGTCGAGCCAGGCGAGCTGGGCGCGGACCAGGGCCTTGTCCGGGCGCCGCAGGACCGCGGCCGAGGCCTCCAGGATCGCCTCCAGCTCCAGGTCCGGGGCGGTGCGCAGGGACCTCTGGGCCGCTGTGGCCACCGACACCGGGGCGTCGGACAGCAGGCGCAGGTAGTCGCCGGCGTGCCCCGACACCTCGTCCGGCCGCGGGGCCAGGGCGGTGAGCAGGGTCAGGTAACCGCGCTGGGCGTTGGGGCGCCCGCCGCGCAGCAGGCGGGACAGGGTGGCGGCGATCAGGGCCGCGCGGTCCAGGCGGGACTCGCCGGCCAGCTCGGCGAGGGCCTCGATCAGGGCCAGCTTCCCGCCCGGGCGGCCCGTCTCCCAGAACACCAGGCGCTCGCCGGCACCCTCGACCGTGAACAGGTGCGGGAGCAGGTCGTCGAGGAACGGGTCGCGGCGCAGGCGTTCGGCGAGCGGGCGGGAGCGCTCGCGCTGCTCGACCGGGAAGTTCAGGTGCCCCAGCCAGCCCAGCACGAACCAGTCGCCGGTCGGCGGGGGTGTGCCGGTGGCGGTCAGCAGCTCGGCGGCCAGCTGCCACAGCCGGTCGTCGGGGTCGGTGGGGCGGCGGTCGGTCAGGCGGGTGACGAGCTCCGGCAGCCAGGTGACCCCGCGGCCGGCGGCGGTGGCCACCATCGCCGCGGCGGTGTCGCGGGCCGGGGTCATCCAGCGGTTCTTCAGGATGGCGGCGGCCGCGGCCGGCGACGGTGCGGTGCCGATCGTGGCCACGGCCAGGGCGGTCGCGCCCGCGTAGTGCCAGTGGTGGTGCCGGCGGCCCTTCACGAACGCCGCCAGCTCCTTCGCCGCCGCCCGGCGCCCCGGCTCGTCCAGGGCCGCGACCGCGGCGGCGACGTCGTTGACCTTGCCGTCCGCGACCAGGGCGAGGTCGAGGCCGGTCATGCGTCCTCCGCTTCGCTCCGGCCGCATGCCATCCGAACTGAGCCCATGATGACCGGCCTCCTCCGCCCAGTCCGGCTCGATGAGGCTTCGCGGGGATCGACCCGGACAAGGCGCCGCCCAGTCCGGCTCGATGAGGCTTCGCGGGGATCGACCCGGACAAGGCGCCGCTTCGCTCCGGAACCGGTCATGCGCCGGCCCCTGCGGTGATCGTGACGGCGAGGGCGTGCTTGCACGGGCCGCGGGTGCCGCGGTGCTTTCCCCACCAGGGGCAGGTGCACGTCAGGGTATCGTCCGGCAGGCGGCGGACCCGGTAGGTTTCCTCGCCGCTGTGGACCGTGGCCGTGGTGGGGGAGTCGAGCACGACGGCGCCGGCCTCGGCCAGGGCCCGGGCCCCGGCCAGGCGGGGGTTGTCGCGCTCGGCGCGGGCGGCGTCGTAGGGCATGACCCGGTGGAAATACGCCGCCTCGCCCACGTCGTAGCCGACCCGGCCCGCGGTGCCGAGCTGGGCCAGGGCGGCCCGGACCCGCGCGGGTGGCAGACCGGCGGCATCCGACAGCGCTCCGACGTCGATCGCCGGGTCCCAGGACAGCAGGGCGCTGACCAGGTCGGCGTCGTCGGTGACCTCGTCGGCGGCCAGGGCCGTCAGGGCGGCGCCCTCCCCGGAGAAGCCCCGGTGCGGCTCCGGCGACAGGGTCAGCGTCAGCCGCAGGGCGCCCGTCGTCAGCTCCCAGGCGCTCGCCACGGGGGGCGAGCCGGCGGTGACCGGCGGGCCGTAGACACGCAGGGCGGTGGCGTGGCGCAGCAGCCCGTTGAGGGCGGCCAGCCGCCCGGCGCCGGCCAGGCAGACCGCGCCGGGGACCGGGCGCGAGGTCAGGCGCAGGGAGGGGCCTGCCGGGACCGCCCACAGCACCGAGCGGTCGCCCGCACCCGGCAGCCGGCGCAGGAACGCGGCCGCCTGCGCCGATGGCAGCTCGGCGCGCAGGTCGAACGCGGAGGACAGGACGTGGACCTCGGCGAAGCCGCGTAGCCAGCGCGGCGGGAGCGGGACCTTCTTCTCCACGACCGTGCCGGTCGGCGTCGAGGCGGTCAGGGCGTCGGGGCCGACGCGCAGGTGCAGCGGGTCGAGGCCGGCGATGCGGGCCAGCGCCTCGCGCAGCGGCGGGTTGACGTCGACGTTGGTGGTGCCGTGGGCCAGCAGCTCGCCGTCCAGGGCCTCCGGCAGGGCGTCGAGGCGGGCGTAGACGCCGCAGCAGCCGGAGAACGACTCGAAGCGCAGGCGGTCGGTGCCGGCGGTGACGACCGGGTCGAGGCTCGCCGGGTCGCGGGGCTGGAAGTAGCGGGTGCGGGCCACGTCGGCGACGGCGAGCAGGCCGGCCGCGGCGGCCGGGGGCGTGGTGAGGAATCCGGTGAAGAAGCTCGGGTTGGGCGACGGGCCGCCGCTGGTCTGCAGCGCGACCCCGGACGCGCCGGCGGTCGACGGGGCCAGATACCGAAACTCCTGCACAACGTTCACGCCCGCAGGCTAGCGGCCGGGTACGACATTTTTTCAACAGCTAAGATCCCGGGTACACATGACCGACATCGGACGCTGCAGTGACAGCCTGGACGGGCTGAGCGTGGGCGACGCGCTGGGGGCGCAGTTCTTCGTTCCCGGCACGCGACTTGAGGACCTTCTCGACGGCACGGCCCCGGCGGGGTCGTGGCCGTGGACCGACGACACCGAGATGGCGTGCACGCTCGTTGGGCAGCTGCGCCGCCACGGCACCATCGACCAGGACCGGCTGGCCAAGGCGTTCGCCGAGCGCTTCGAGCCCTATCGGGGATACGGCGGCGGCGCCGTCGTCGTGCTGCACCGCATCCGCGACGGAGAGCCGTGGCGGGACGTGGCCCGCGACGCGTTCGGCGGCGAGGGCTCGATGGGCAACGGCGCCGCCATGCGGGTCGCGCCGCTCGGGGCCTTCCACGCCGGCGACTCGCGCGCCGCCGCGCTGGAGGCGATGCGCTCCGCCGAGGTCACGCACGCCCACGCGGAGGGCATCCTCGGGGCGGTCGCCGTCGCGGTGGCCGCGGCCGAGGCCGGCTGGGCGCGGCTGGTGCACAACCGGCCGGCGCCGGCGGAGCTGCTCGACGCGGTCGCCGCGTACCTCGTCGACGGCCGGGTCCTCGACGGAGTCCGGCGGGCGCGGCGGCTGCTGCGGGCGAGCGTCGCCGAGGCCGCGTACGAGCTCGGCAACGGCTCCCAGGTCCTCGCCCAGGACACGGTGCCGTTCGCGCTGTGGGTGGCGGCGACCCGCCTCGGCGACTATCCGGCCGCGATCCGCGCCTGCATCGAGGCCGGCGGCGACGTCGACACCACGGGCGCGATCGTGGGCGGGATCGTCGCCGCGTACACCGGCGTCGAGGGCATCCCGCCGGCCTGGCTGGCCCAGCGCGAGCCGTTAGCCGACCAGTAGGGCTTTGTTACGTCGGTTTGGCGTGGAATGGCGAAATCCGTTTCGGATGTCGTGCTGGGGAACACCGGGACGCGCTTCACCAGTTCGGGCTTGCCGCGTCGCCCCCGGGACCGGCCACCGAACGTGACGAGCTGCGCGTGGCGTTCCCGGCCCTCCGGTGCTCGGCGGCAGGTCCGGCGTGGCGACCAGGCGGATGTAGTTGCCGAGCACGTGCTCGATCGGCTGGACGTATCCGCTGTGGAACGACGGGGACTACGCGACGATCCGCGACCTGATCGGCAAGGGCATCGACACCACGACGTGCGGCCCGGCAGGGCCGCACGACGGGGTATGCACAGCAGCGCGACGAACCGGCCGGTGCGGCCGTCCTCGGCTGTGGGTTGCTCCTCTCCAACCCGCAGCGAGCGGGGTTGGAGAAGGGGACTGGCCCGGGACCGCAGACGATACGCGCCGTCTCCTTGCTGACAGAGCTTTCCCGCAGGGGCAGCTGATCAGCAGTGCGGGCAGGTTTCTTGTCTGACGCGCCAGCTGAAGGTGGTACTTCCCTGTCCGCCTCCGTCGGCCGTGACCGTGACGGTGTAGCTTCCTATCTGGCGGACTAAGCCGCTGATCAGGCCGGTCGAGGGGTGGATGGCCAGCCCAGGAGGCAAGCCGGTCGCCGACCAGGTGTACGACCCGCTCCCGCCGGTGGCCCGCATCTGCAGCGCCACGCTGTCCAGCTTGAGCATGCTCTGGGTGCCCGGGTTGGTGACCGTCACTGCCCCGCTCGGCGGGGGCGTGGGAATATCCGGTGGCGGGCAGGTCAGCGATACCGGCTGAGACTCTGTCGTTCTGGTGATGAACTCCGGAGACCCCGAAAGGTATTGGACTGTGGCGGTCGCTCGACCCGAGTAGTGGCCCGACTCGCAGAGCGTGCCCGGGTTGGCGACGCCAAGACCGAACAGGGGGGTCACGGTGGAGTTCTGCCAAACCTCTGTACGGCCGTTCACTGTTTGGCCGGGGCCGCCGACCAGCCCGTGATAGAGCAACTCCACGGTGAGGTCGATGCGACGCACTGGACCGTCGCACTGGACCGTCGCGGTGTAGTTGACGGTCTTGGAGTCAGTCTTGCTCGGCGGGCTGTCCGGCGAGACGTACCAACAGTTGTGGCCGTCGGGAACCGCGGCGGATGCCGGTGTGGCGAAGCCCAGGGATGCGATGGACATGGCAGCCGCTGCCATGCTCAGCAGTAGGCGGGATCTGTTGCGATGCAATAGTTTTACATACATCGATGCATGTTCGCACGGAGAAGTCGGAGTCGGCAATGGCCGAGCCTTCGGGGCTCCGTTGACCCGGACCGGGAGGGGCCGGGGCCTGCACGATCGGGCCGAGTGGTCTGGACCTGCACCCAGCGCAGCGTCAAGGAATTCGAAGACGACGTCAACGCCTGGATCGCGGCGTGGAACGAAGACCCGAAACCCTTTGTGTGGACCAAAACCGCCGAACTGCACTCGAATCAATAAAGCTTTCAATGACTCCGGACACGAGGGCCTGTTGCGAAAGTGGAGTTGCCGTCCGAAGGGCGTGCCATGCGGCAGGCGCCGCTCTGCGTCAGGCTCTGGAGGGCCGCTGTCCCGGGGAACTGTCGGCCGCGAGCGGGAGACTGCGCAGCGACAGAGTGCTCGGCGGAGGTAGGGCCCCGTGAGCCGCCTCAGCGCGGAACGACTGGAGCAGGTACGCCACCAGGCGCCGGGACGCAGCACTGTCACGCGGCAGCGCGGTGACCAGACCGCAGTGGGACAACAGGGCCACGGCGAGGTCAGAAGGGTGGAAGTCGGCCCGCAACGCGCCCGCTGCCTGGGCTCTGCGGACCAGGGTCAGGAGGTCCCGCTCGGCCCGTTCTCGGGCCTGCGCGTGTTCCGCCGTGCTGTCCGGGAAGGCTGCGACGAACGCGGCCGGAAACCCCTGTTCCTCCCGCTGAAGCTCGCAGGCCGTCTCGACCA
Source organism: Dactylosporangium sp. CA-233914 (assembly GCF_050942935.1). Classification (NCBI taxonomy): domain Bacteria; kingdom Bacillati; phylum Actinomycetota; class Actinomycetes; order Micromonosporales; family Micromonosporaceae; genus Dactylosporangium; species Dactylosporangium sp. CA-233914. Next base: position 5,736,996 of record NZ_CP192030.1, read on the forward strand.
GGCGCTGGAAGCCCCGCCAGGGGTCGGGGTCGGCCAGCGCCTCGGTGAGCGCTCGGGCGCAGGTCTCCATCTGCTGCGCGAACGCGGCCCGCACCAGCGCATCCCGGGTCGGAAAACGCCGGTACAGCGTCGCTACGCCGACCCCGGCCCGTCGGGCCACGGTCGCCATGGGCGCGTCGATCCCGCGCTCGGCGAAGACCGCGCGGGCGGAGACGAGGATGCGCTCCTGGTTGCGCCGGGCGTCGGCCCGCAGCCTGGCCGGGCCCGCGATCCGAGAGGATTCCGCCACCACTGTTTCTCACCTCCGGTCCAACCGGACGATGTCGTCCATTTAGAGCCTACGCTCGGGGCCAGATCCCCCCGCACGGCCACTGGTGGCGAAGGTGAGAACGATGGACGACCGCATGATGAGAGCAGTACTTTTCGACCGCTTCGGCGGCCCCGAGGTGCTGTACGTGGGCCGGGTACCACGCCCCGAACCGGCGCCCGGCGAGGTACTCGTGCGGGTACGCGCGTTCAGCATCAACAGCAGCGAACTGGCGGCCCGCTCCGGCAGCCTCCGTCTCGTCACCGGACGGAAGTTCCCGCAGCGCGTCGGGTTGGACCTCACCGGCGAGGTCGCCGCACTCGGCGCCGGTGTGACGGACTTCGCGGTCGGCGACCGTGTGTGGGGCATCGTGGGCCGTACCGGATTCGGCAGCGCCGCCGAGTACGTGACAGTCCGCGCCGAGCGGCTCGGCCGGGTCCCGGACGGACTGGATCTGGCGGCAGCCGCCGCACTGCCGGTGGCAACCACGGCCATCACGGCGCTGCGCGACAAGGCCAGGCTGCGCCCCGGCGAACGACTGCTCGTACGCGGCGCTGCGGGCGGCGTCGGCAACGCCGCCGTCCAGCTCGGACAGGCCTATGGTGCCGAGGTGACGGCCCTGGCCCGCGCCACCAACCTTGACTTCGTCCGCACGCTCGGCGCCCACCACGCCATCGACCACCGGACCGTCCCGCCGAGGGAACTGGGCCGATTCGACGTGGTCCTCGACACCGCGGGCACCGACCTGCGGGCCTTCCGGCGCCTGCTGACACCCGGCGGACGCATGGTCACCATCGCCTTCGACTCGGCACGGCCCGCCGCCTCACTCGGCTACATCGCCGCCAGCGCCGTACACGGAGGCGGCCGGGTGCGCTTCTTCAGCGGCAACCCCAAGCGGGCACTCTTCGACGACCTCGCCCGCCAGGTGGCGGAGGGTGGACTGCGCCCTGCAGTGGACAGGTGCTTCTCGTTGGAGGAGACAGCGCAGGCACACCGGGCGCTGGAGGCGGGCGGGGTGCGGGGCAAGTACGTGGTCAGGGTCGACTAAACCAATGCAGCACGGTCACGCCAGGCGGGCCGGGAAGCCGCCGGTGGCCACCGGGCCCCAGCGCTCGATCGTGACGCGGATCAGCGACTTGCCCTGCTCGTGCATGGCCCGGCGATACTCGTCCCAGTCCGGGTGCTCGCCGGAGATGCAGCGGAAGTACTCCACGAGCGGCTCCAGCGCCTCCGGCAGGTCCAGTACCTCGGCCGAGCCGTCCACCTGGACCCAGGCGTCGTTCCACTCGTCGGACAGGACCAGCATCGACACCCGCGGGTCGCGGCGCAGGTTGGTCACCTTGGCCCGCTCCGGATAGGTCGACACGACGATCCGCCCCTCGGTGTCGACCCCGCATGTCACCGGCGAGGCCTGCGGGCGGCCGTCGGCGCGGCTGGTGATGATGATCCCGTGATGCCGCTTGCCCAGGAACTGCACGAGGGCGGCCCGGTCGACCCGGTCGTTCGTCGCGATTTTGCGAGCCATGCCCTCGAACCTACCCGCATGCGGGGCTGGTACCGCGGCGACTGTCACGTGCACTCCGCCCGCTCCACCGGTGCAGCGCTCACGCCGGAGCAGGTCGTCGCCGAGGCCCGGGCGGCCGGGCTCGACTTCATCGCCGTCACCGAGCACAACACCGAGGACACGTACGAGGCGTTCCGTGCCGCGGCCGGGGACCTGCTCGTGATCCGGGGACAGGAGCACACCACGCCCGACGGGCACTGACTCGGGCTCGAGGGCGGGGTCCGGATCGCCGCGCACCCGTTCGCGCCCTATCCGACCGGCACGCTGCGCCGGCCCTGGGACGACTTCGAACTCGTCGAGGTGTGGAACGGGCGGTGGGCCGGCGACCTGCCGTGGAACGCCGACAACGAGGCCGCCCTCACCCGGTGGCGGGAGCGGCTCGCCGCCGGGCGGTGGATGCCCGCGGTCGGGTCGAGCGACGCGCACCTCGCCGGGCAGATCGGGGTGCCGCACACCGTCGTGTTCGCCGAGGCGCTGACCGTGGAGGCGGTCCTCGCCGGGCTGCGGGGCGGGCGGAGCTGGATCGCCGGGGGAGCCGGGATCGAGGTGGACGTCGTCGTCGAGGCCGGGGGAAAGGTCGCCGGGGCCGGGCAGCGGCTGGTGACCGGCGGGGCGCCGGTGTGCGTGCGGGTGCGGGTCCGCGGGGTGGCCGAGCCCGATGTCCGGGTGCATGGCGGGGCGCTGACCTGGGTCGAGGTACGCCATCCGGGCGGCGCGGTGGCGGCGCTCACCAATCCCGTTTTCGTCGTGGACTGAATCGCACCGCCACGCGCGTAGCACCCCACCCCAGCGGTACGTCAGCCGGCCAGCGCGCCGCAGCAGGTCTCGATGATGAGGCGGGTGGTCACGTACGGGTCGCAGTTCGCGTTCGGACGGCGGTCCTCGATGTACCCCTTGCCGTCCACCTTGACCTGCCAGGGGATGCGGACCGAGGCGGCCCGGTCGGAGACACCGTAGCTGTAGACGTTCCACGGCGCGGTCTCGTGCATGCCGGTCAGGCGGTGCTCGATCTCGGCGCCGTAGCCGGCGATGTGCTCCGAGACCCGCTTGCCGAGCGCCTCGCAGGCGGTGATGATCGCGTCGTAGTTGTCGCGCATCGCGTTGGTGGAGAAGTTGGTGTGCGCGCCGGCGCCGTTCCAGTCGCCCTTGACCGGCTTCGGGTCGAGGGTGGCGGCGACACCGAAGTCCTCGGCGATGCGGTACAGCAGCCAGCGGGCGATCCACAGCTCGTCGGCGACCTGCGGCGCGCCGACCGGCCCGATCTGGAACTCCCACTGGCCGGGCATGACCTCGGCGTTGATGCCGGACAGGTGCAAGCCGGCGGCCAGGCACAGGTCCATGTGCTTCTCGACGACGTCGCGGCCGTAGACCTCGTCCGCGCCGACGCCGCAGTAGTACCCGCCCTGCGGAGCGGGGAAGCCGATGGGCGGGAAGCCATACGGCCGGCCGTCCTTGAAGAACGTGTACTCCTGCTCGATGCCGAAGATCGCCTCCTGGTCGGCGTACGCCGCCGCGACCTCGGTGCAGGCGGCCCGGGTGTTCGTCGGGTGCGGCGCCATGTCGATGGTGAGCACCTCGCACAGGACCAGCACGTCGTCCCCGCCACGGATCGGGTCCGGACAGGTGAACACCGGCTTCAGCACGCAGTCGGACTTGTCGCCGGGCGCCTGGTTGGTGCTCGACCCGTCGAAGCTCCACAGCGGAAGCTCGGCGCCGTCGGCGACGATCTTCGTCTTGGAGCGAAGCTTCGCGGTCGGACGGGTGCCGTCGATCCAGATGTACTCGGCCTTGAACGCCATATCTGGTGTCTCCCTCATGGACTCGTGGACGCCGGTGGCGCCGGCCGGAGCACCGGGACGAACGAGCGGTTGCAGCCGGTTGGCCGGAACGAGGCGGGCCGGCGAACTGCGGAGCGCTACCGATGCGCCCGCGATGCGTCATCGCGGCGGTGGGCAGCCGGACGACCTTGGCACGGCGATCACGATTTTACACACCGCGCCGTCTGCGCGTTGACCTGGCGTGGATGGGCGACGACGGGGCGAGCGGCTGGGCTCAGGCTGCCGGCCGGGCCGGGCGGTGATGTCCGCGGACATCACCGCCCGGCGGTCGTCGGAACGGCTGAACGTGATCAGGGGACGAGGACGACCTTGCCGGCGACGGTGCCGGACTCGGCCAGGCGCACGGCCTGCGCGGCCGAGCGCAGCGGGATGCGGGCGGCGACCTGCGCGCTCAGCGACCCGTCGGCGAGCAGCGCGAACACCCGCGTGAGGTCCTCGCGCAGCCGGGCCTGGAACGCGGCGCGGTTGCGGCGACCGGCCCACAGGTTGTAGAAGCCGGCGCGGCGGCCGTTGGGCAGCAGGTTCCACCACGCCAGGCGCGCGAACAGGGCGAGGACGGGCAGGCGGGCGTTGCCGGCGTCGTCGCGGGTGGCGGCCGTACCGTACGACACCAGCGCCCCGCCGCGCCGCACGAGCCGCCAGGACTCGACGATCCCGGCGCCGCCGACGTGGTCGAACACGCCGTCGTAGCCGTCCGGGGCCAGGGCGCGGGCCTTGGCGTGCAGCTGCGGGTCGCGGTAGTCCAGCGGCTCGGCCCCGAGTGCCCGCACGGCGTCGTGGTGGCGCGGCGAGGCGGTGCCGACGACCCGGATGCCGGCGTGCCGGGCGAGCTGGACGAGCGTGGAGCCGACGCCGCCGTTGGCGCCGAGGACCAGGATCGTGCCGCCCCGGCGGACCTTCGCCATGCGGTGCAGCATCTGCCACGCGGTCACCCCGTTGACGACGACCGTCTCGGCGCCGGCCGGGTCGACGCCCTCCGGAACCGCCACCAGGTCGCCCGCGTCGACGAGCGCCGCGGTGGCCCAGCCGCCGGTCTTGGTCACCGCCGCGACCCGGGCGCCGACCAGGGCCGGGTCGGTGCGTGGCCCGACCCGTTCGACGCGGCCGACGAGGTCGTAGCCGGGGACGAAGGGGAACGGGGGCTGGTCGTAGTACCTGCCGCGGCGCATCTGCTGCTCGGCGAACGACACACCGGTGGCCTCGACGCGGACCAGGGCCTGGCCGGGGCCGGGCGCGGGCAGCTCGCGGTCGCGGATGCGCAGGCCGTCGGGCTCGACGACGCCGGGCAGGACGATCTCGGTGGTGTGGAGGCTCATGACGTACACCTTCCTTGTATGTATGTGTGCACTCACTTACATCTGCGGCCACGGAAAAGCCGCGCGGGTCACGGCACGTGATACATGCCGGCGGTGATGGCGCCGGCCCAGGACTCCTCGACGCGGTCGAGCCCGGCGGTGACGATCAGGTGGCACAGCTGCCCGTAGGCGATGAAGTGCTGGATCGCCCGGTCATCGGCGCCCGCGGTGGTGCGCAGGAACGCGACGAGGCGCCGGAAGCCGGCCCGCACCGCGGCCCCGACCTCGGGGATGTCGGCGACGCTCTGGGCGTGGACCTGCAGCATGAGCAGGTCACGGTCGGCGATGAGCTCGGCGTAGCGGTCGCCGATGTGCTCCAGCAGCTTCTCCGGGTCGCGGTCGGGCGCCTGCTCGGCGGCCGTCTCCATGGTGGTGATGATCCGCTCGTAGCAGCTCTCGACGGCGGCGACGAACAGGCCGAGCTTGCCGGCGAACAGGCGCAGCGCATACGCCTCCGAGATCCCGGCGGCCGCCGCCACGGCCGTGACCGGCGTCGCGTGGAACCCGTTGCGGGCGAACACGGAGACGGCCGCGTCCAGCAGTGCGGCCCGGCGGGCCTCGGCGGTGCTTCTCATGTAAGTCAGTACACACAAACAAACTCCGGCTGTCAAGCGCTACGGTACGGTCTGCCGGGGCGCGCATCGACCGGTGGCTGGAGGCGTTCGCGCCGGTCAGCGCGGCCGCCCTGGCGCCGCCGGCCGACCCGGCGGCGGTCGCGGCGGCGGACCTGCCGGCCGATGCTGCCCGAGGGGGAGCTGCTGTCCCTGCTCGAGTTCCGCGCGATCCGGATGGAGGTCGCCGCGGACGTCGACGGGTTCGCCGTGCACCCGTGGCAGTCCGAGCCGTGGATGCCGTTCCAGCCCGCGACCGGCATCGACCTGCGCCCGGGCCGATATCACGGCCGGGTCGGGATCGCGCCGAACTCCGACGGCGCCGACTTCTGCCAGGCGTGGCCGTCGCTGGGCGCCTACCTGACCGCGGTCGCCGGCTCGCTGGAGCGCGGCACCGCCGCCGGGGTCTGGAAACCGTTCCTGCCCGGCGACGGCGAGCTGTGGTGGTCGGCCCCGGACGACCTGGAGGTCAACGGCGAGCCGCTGCGGCCCGCGCCGGCTACAGCGTGACCGCGGTGCGGGCGTCGCGGGGCAGCGTCGGGTCGAGGACCCAGGTCGCATCGACGCTCGCGCGGTACAGCCGGAACGGGCCGCCGTCGGCGGTGGACTCCGGGGCGAAGGCGGACGCGCCCTTGGCCAGGCAGCCGCGGTTGTAGGCGTCCAGGGCCGCCGGGTCGGCCGCGGTGTCGACGGCCCCGGCGCGGGCGGTCAGGTAGACGGCCTTGGCGGCGCCGATCGGCACCTGCGAGTCGTAGACGACCAGGCTCACGCGGGGCCGGGCGGCGACGTTGCGGGAGTGGCGGGTGGCCGGATCGGACAGCCAGTACAGGGTGGCGTATCCGTCCAGCGCGTAGAACACCGGCGAGACCCACGGCTCGCCGCTCGCGTCGGCGGTTCCGAGCACGACGTACCGGTTCTCGTCGAGCATCTCGCGTGCGTATGCCTGCAGATCCACCGGGCGAGCCTACCGCGGATAGGCTTGCCTCGATCGAATGACGGGGAGGCGGCGGATGGGATACGTGGAGATCGCGGCCCGGCTGCTGGTCGGGACCGTGTTCGTGGTGGCGCTGGCCGGGAAGGTGAGCTCCGGGCGGGCGTACCACGCCTTCGCCGCCTCGCTGCGCCAGATGCGGGTGCTGCCCGAGCGGGCCGTGCCGGCCGCGACCGCCGGGTCTGTCGCCGCCGAGGTCGCCGTGGTCGTACTGCTGGCGCTGCCGCTTCGGTGGGCGGCCGCGGCCGGGTTCGTCGTCGCGGCCGGGCTGTTCGCGGTCTTCGCCGCGGCGATCGCGGCCAGCCTGCGCGGCGGGAACCGGGCGCCGTGCCGGTGCTTCGGCGCGTCGAGCACGCCGCTGGGGCGCGGGCACATCGTGCGCAACGCGGTCCTGATCGCGATCGCGCTGGCCGGGCTGGTCGCCGCGGCCGGGGGCGGGGCGATCGAGCCGGCGGGGGCGTTCGTGGCCGGCGGGGCGGGGCTCGTGGCGGGGATTCTCGTCACGGCGTACGACGACCTGGCAGCGCTTCTCAGCTGACGGCCGCCACGTCCCGGGGTGTGACGGGAACCACTCCGGACGCCTTCTTCGCCGGTCAGCGGTGGGCGCCAAGGGTCCACCGGCCACGTCGCACCGGAGGTCCCGGCCGGTTCAGGACCTCCGGCACTATGTTCCGGGTTACGTTGCAGGCACCGTGGGACTGAAGGCCGCGATGACGGGAGAGGGTCATGACACAGCGCCTGCGTGCCGAGATCGGCGACGTGGAGATCGCGCAGCTGGACGCCTGGTGGCGGGCGAACAACTACCTCACGATCGGTCAGATCTACCTGCAGGGCAATCCGCTGCTGCGGCGCGGCCTCGAGGCCGATGACATCAAGCCGCGGCTGCTCGGGCACTGGGGGACCAGCCCGGGTCTTTCGTTCGTCTACGCGCACGTGTCGCGCCTGATCAAGCTGACCGGGCAGCGCTCGATCTACCTCGCCGGCCCCGGGCACGGCGGCCCGGCGCTGGTCGCGGCCGGCTACCTGGAGGGCACCTACAGCGAGGTGTACCCGGCGGTGTCGCAGGACGAGGAGGGCATACTGCGGCTGTTCCGGCAGTTCTCCGCGCCCGGCGGCATCCCCAGCCACGTGTCGGTGACCACCCCCGGCTCCATCCACGAGGGCGGCGAGCTCGGCTACGTGCTCGTCCACGCCTTCGGCGCCGTCATGGACAACCCGGACCTGCTCGCCATCGCCGTCGTCGGCGACGGCGAGGCCGAGACCGGCCCGCTCGAAGGCTCCTGGAAGGGCATCTCCTTCCTCAACCCGGCCCGCGACGGTGCCGTGCTGCCGATCCTGCACCTCAACGGCGCGAAGATCGCCGGTCCGACCGTGCTGGCCCGCAAGGACCCGGCCGAGGTCCGCTCGCTGCTTGCCGGCCACGGCTACGACGTCATCGAGATCGAGGGCGCCGACCTGCCCGGCATGCACCACCGCTTCGCGGCGGTGCTGGCCGAGGCCTGGAACAAGATCCGGGACATCCAGGAGGCCGCGCGCGGCGGTGACTGGGACGGCTCCCGGCCGCGGTGGCCGCTCATCGTCATGCGTACCCCGAAGGGCTGGACCGGCCCCGAGCAGGTCGACGGCGTCCAGGTGACCGGGACGTGGCGCTCGCACCAGGTACCCCTCGCCGGGGTCAAGGAGAACCCCGAGCACCTCAAGCTGCTGGAGGCCTGGCTGCGCTCCTACCGGCCCGAGGAGCTCTTCGACGAAACCGGCGCGCCGGTGGCGGCCATCCGCGAGGTCGCGCCCGAGGGCGAGCTGCGCATGAGTGCCAGCCCGCACGCCAACGGCGGCCTGCTCACGCGGGACCTCGACATCCCCGACTTCCGCAAGTACGCCGTCGACGTCGCCCAGCCCGGCACCGAACGCGCCGAGTCCACGCGGCGCCTCGGGGAGCTGCTGCGCGACCTGTACCGCGACAACCCCGACCGCTTCCGCCTCTTCTGCCCCGACGAGACCAACAGCAACCGGCTCGGCGCCGTCTTCGAGGTCTCCGACCGGGCGTTCGCCGAGCACGTCACCGACGCCGACGTGGCGATCGGGCGCGACGGGCGCGTCATGGAGGTGCTGTCGGAGCACAACTGCCACGGATGGCTGGAGGGGTACACCCTCACGGGCCGCCACGGCATGTTCGCCACCTACGAGGCGTTCGCGATGGTCTCGGCCTCGCAGACGGTGCAGCACGGCAAGTGGCTGCAGGAGGCCAAGCGCCTGCCCTGGCGGGCCAAGGTCCCGAGCCTCAACGTCCTGCTCACCTCCACCGCGTGGCGCAACGACCACAACGGCTTCAGCCACCAGGGCCCCGGCCTGATCCAGGTGGTGCTGACCCAGCGCGGCGACGTCGCCCGGGTCTACCTGCCGCCGGACGCCAACTGCCTGCTGTCGGTCGCCGACCACTGCCTGAAGTCCCGCTCGTACATCAACCTCATCGTCATCGACAAGCAGCCGCAGCTGCAGTGGCTGTCGATGGACGCGGCCGCCGAGCACTGCGCCCGCGGCGCCGGCATCTGGCAGTGGGCCGGCACCGACGACGGCACCACCGACCCCGACATCGTCCTGGCCTGCGCCGGCGACGTGGTCACCATGGAGACCGTCGCGGCCGCGCAGATCCTGCGGGAGCAGCTGCCGAAGTTCCGTGTGCGGGTCGTCAACGTCGTGGACCTCATGACCCTGCCGCGGCGCAAGGACCACCCGCACGGGATGAGCGAGACCCAGTTCACGGAGCTGTTCACCGACACCGTCGACGTGGTGTTCGCCTTCCACGGCTACCCGGGCGCCATCCACCAGCTGGTGCACGGCCGCCCGGACGCGGACCGCTTCCGGGTGCGCGGCTTCGTCGAGGAGGGCACGACCACGACCCCGTTCGACATGACCGTGCGCAACCGGGTCTCCCGCTATCACCTCGTCATGGACGCCATCAACAACGCCAAGCGGCTCCCGCCCGGCGCCACCGAGCTCAAGCAGTGGTGCGAGCGTAAACTGGCGGAGCACGAGACGTACGTCGTGGAGCACCTCGAGGACATGCCCGACGTGCGGGACTGGAGCATGTCTTGACCACCGCCACCGAAGCCCTCGCCGCCGCGGCGGACGCCGCCCGGCTGGCGCCGTCCGTGCACAACACCCAGCCGTGGCGCTGGGTGGTGCGCGGCGAGCGGATGGAGCTCTTCGCCGTGCCCGACCGGCAGCTGCGCGAGCAGGACCCGGACGGCCGGCTGATGATCCTGTCCTGCGGCGCGGCCCTGCACCACGCGCTGGTGGCGCTGGCCGCGTCCGGCTGGACGGGCCGGGTGGAGCGGCTCGCCGGTGCTGACTCGCCGGCGGACGCGCCCCTGGCCGTCGTGCACGCGGAGGGGCATCACCCCGCGGATCCGCACGACATGCACCGCCTGCAGCTGCTGCGGGTCCGGCGCACCGACCGGCGCGTGGTCAGCGAGGAGCCGGTGGCGCCCGAGGCCCTGGAGGCCCTGGCCGCCAGCGCCCGCCGGGCCGGCGCCCGCCTGCACGTGCTCGACCGCGACCAGGTGCTGCAGCTGGCGGTGATGATCGAGCACTCGGGCGAGGCGCAGCAGCACGACGAGCGGATGAGGGACGAGACCGCGGACTGGGTCGGCGGCGAGCGCCCGGAGGGCACCGGCATCCCGGACACCGCCCTGCCGGCCGAGACCCCGCGCACGACGGTCGCCGAGCGCAACTTCGGCATCCCCGGCAGCCTCGCCGCCGGGGAGGGCCACGACACCGCCGCCAACTACGCGATTCTGTACGGCGACGGCGACGAACGCCCCGACTGGCTGGCCGCGGGCGAGGCCCTGAGCGAGCTGTGGCTGACCGCGACGGCCCGCGGCGCGGCCGTGCTGCCGCTGAGCAGCCCGGTCGAGGTGGTCTTCACCCGCAGCGCGCTGCGCCGGATGCTGGGCGACACGGGCTGGCCGTATCTGGTGCTGCGCCTCGGCACCGCGGACCCCGACCACGCCGGCCCGCCGCACACGCCGCGCCTGCCGGCCGAGGTGGTCATCGAGGTCACCGCCTGACGCTGCGCCGACGTCCGGATCCCGCCCGCGGGCAGGATCCGGACGTCTATTTTTGCGCCGCTGCCGGGAACCGGCAATCCAGGGCCGTCATCGCGTCCGGGAACCGACCTGGAGAGCGGCGGGGCACGGGCCGCAGGATGGACGCCATGACGAGCGAAAACGCTGTGCTCGCCGAGGGGCTCACCAAGTTCTACGGCGCGCATCGCGGCATTGAGGGGCTTGACCTCGAGGTCAGGCGCGGGGAGGTGATGGGGTTCCTCGGGCCGAACGGGGCCGGGAAGACCACCACCATCCGGCTGTTGCTGGACTTTCTGCGGCCCACCGGCGGGCGGGCCGTCGTGCTCGGGCTCGATCCGCGGCGCGACCGGGCGGCGCTGCACCGGCGGATCGGGTACCTGCCGGGCGAGCTGGTGTTTCCCGGCGGGCGAGGGCGGGCCGGCGAGCTGCTGCGGTTCTTTGCGGAGGCGCGCGGGGGCGTGGCCCGGGCGCGGGTCACCGAGCTGGCCGAGCGGCTGGAGCTGGACCTCTCCCGGCCGGTGCACGCCATGAGCAAGGGCAACCGGCAGAAGGTCGGGCTGGTCCAGGCGTTCATGCACGAACCGGACCTGCTGGTGCTGGACGAGCCCACGAGCGGGCTGGACCCGCTCATGCAGCAGGAGTTTCTCGGGCTCGTACGCGACGCGCGGGCCGCCGGGCAGACCGTGTTCATGTCCTCGCACGTGCTCGCCGAGGTACAGCAGGCCGCGGACCGGGTCGCGATCGTGCGGGCCGGGCGGCTGGCCGCGGTCGAGCGGGTGGAGTCGCTGGGGCGGCGGGCCGTGCGTACCGTCGAGATCCACTTCGGCGATCCCGTGGACGCCGGCGAGTTTCGCGGCCTGCCGGGGGTCGGCGACGTCAGCGTCGACGGCCCGGTGCTGCGGTGCACCGTCGACGGCAAGCTCGATCCGCTCGTCAAGGCGGCCGCGCGGCACGAGGTCGTGGACCTGCTCTCGGCGGAGCCCGATCTCGAGGAGACGTTCCTGTCGTACTACTACCACGCCGAGGGAGACAGCGATGCTGCCCGCACTGGTGCGTAAGAGCTGGGCCGACGACCGGCGGGCGCTGGCCGGATGGGCGGCCGGCGTGGCGGTGTTCACGCTGGTGTACACCGCCTTCTACCGCAACTTCCAGGGCGCGTCGCAGCTCAAGCAGGACGCGCTGCCGCAGGACATGCTGGACTTCCTCGGCATCGCCGACCTGACCTCGCCGGCCGGATACCTGCAGGCGACCGTGTTCAGCCTCTTCGGGCCGCTGCTGGTGCTGATGTGCGCCATCACGCTGTCGGCGCGCCCGATCGCCCGGCCCGAGGAGGACGGGGGGATCGAGCTGCTGCTGACGGTACCGCTGTCGCGGGCCGCGTTCGCCGCTCAGCGCCTCGCCGCCACCGCCGTGGCCGTCACCGCCGTCGCGGCCGTGCCGTGGGTGCTGCTGCTGGCGGTCGTGCCCGCGTCGGGCATGGACATCTCGCTGTCCGACGTCTCGGCCGCGTGCGCCGGGCTCGTCGCGCTCGCCTGGTGCTTCACCGGGGTCGCGTTCCTCGCCGGGGCCGGGACCGGGCGGCGCGGGGCGGTGCTCGCGATCGGGGGCGGGATCGCGGTGGCCGGCTACATGCTCAACGCGCTCGCCGGGCTCCTCGACGGCTGGCACTGGCTGCGGTGGCTCTCGCCGTTTCACTACTACTCCGGCACCGATCCGCTGCACACCGGCTGGCACCCGGTGCAGCTGCTGGTGCTCGTGGCCGTGGCCGTGGTGACCGCGGCCGCGGGGGTGCTGTGGTTCGACCGGCGCGACGTCGGGGTCTGATGGGCGGCGAGGAGGCGCTGTTCGCGCTGCCCGATCCGCGGCGGCGGACCCGGGAGGCGGCCCGGCTCGGGGCGCGGGCCGCCGACGACGGGCTGCCGGTGCGGGACCTCGTGCTCGGGCTGCTGGACGCGTCCACGGTGGACGAGCCGGCCCGCAGCTCGCTGCGGCAGATCCTCGAGGCGGCGCTGGACGGGTACACCCGGGCGAACCACGCGGAGCTCGCGCGGCACGAAACCGAGCGCGCCGCCTTCGTCGGTGACCTGCTCAGCGGCCGCGTCGAACCGGGGCGCGCCCAGCGGTACGGCATCCGCCTCTCCGCCACCCACGTCGTGCTGGTGGCCCGCGCCGCGGCCCTGACCCCGGCGGCCGCCCAGCGCGTCGACGCGGCCCTCGCCGCGCGCTTCGGCGAGGGCAACACGCTCACGACACTGCGCGACGGCGAGCTGGTCTGCATCAGCGCCGGCGGGCTGCGGGGGATCGCGGCGGAGCTGGCCCGGCTGCTGGTGGCCGAGCTGGGCGCGAACCGGTGGCAGGTCGCCGTCGGCCGCGCCCACCCGGGCGTCCCGGGCCTCGCCCGCTCGCTGGACGAGGCCCGGGGCTGCCTGGACCACGCGGCGAAGCTGGGCTTCACCGCGCCGGTCCTCAACGCCGCCGACCTGCTGGTCTTCCCGGTGCTGCTACGCGACCGGGACGCCATCACCGACCTGGTGGCGACGGTGCTGGGGCCGCTCGAGTCCGCCCGGGGCGGCGCGCGGCCCTACCTGGAGACGCTCGCCGTGCTCTTCGAGCAGCAGGGCAACTACACCGCCACCGCGCGGCAGCTGCACCTGTCGGTGCGCGCGGTGACCTACCGGCTGGAGCGGATCAGGGACCTGACCGGGTACCACCCGGGCGAGCCGACGCAGCGGTTCACCCTGCATACCGCGGTGCTCGGTGCCCGGCTGCTCGGCTGGCCGCCGTGACCCAGGTGCGGTCGAGCTGGGCCTGCAGGCGGTCCTGGAGCAGGTCGAGGGCCTCGTACCCGGTGTCGGCGTGCGCCTCGGCGTGCAGGACGCGGCCGTTGACGTCGATCTCGGCGCGGGCCGTGATCGGGCGGTCGGCGGCCGGGTTGGCCGTGGCGTCCAGCCGGACCCGGGCGAAGAGGACCGGGCGGGCGGTGTGGCCGAGCACGGCGGTCACCTTGTCGCGGGCGTAGCGCTGCAGGCGCGGCTCCATTCCCGGGTGCAGCTGCACGTGGACGTCGACCTCGTGGTGAGTGTGGGTCATCGTCAGGCTCCTGTTCCGCGCTGGTGTGCGATGAGGACCGGGCAGTCCGCGTGGTGCATGAGGTGCTGGCCGACCGAGCCGAGCAGCAGCCCGGCGAAGCCGCCGTGGCCGCGGCTGCCGACCACGACCAGGGTCGCGGTGCGGGAGGCGTCGACGAGGACGGCGGCGGCGCGGCCGGCGACGACCTGCCTGGCGACCGGCACGTCCGGGTACTTCTGCACCCATCGGGCCAGCGACTCCGCCAGCGCGGCCTGATCGTGCTCGTGCGGCTCGGGCCCCTCCACGGCGCGGATCGCGACCAGCATCCGGCCGTGCGCCCGGGCGGCCTCGAAGGCCAGCTCCAGCGCGGCGTCGCCGGACGGGGAGCCGTCGACGCCGACGACGACCGGGCCGACCGACGGGTCGGGGCGGCCGCGGACAACGGCGACCGGGACGCGGGCGTGGGTGGCGACCTGCTGGCTGACCGAGCCGAGCAGCAGGCCGGCCAGGCCGCCCACGCCGCGGCTGCCGACGACGAGCAGCCGGGCGCCGGCCTCGCCGAGATCCAGCAGCGTCGCCGCGGCCGGGGCGGCCGCGGAGACGCCGATCACGTCGACGTCACGGAACTCGGCCCGGATCTCCTCGGTGACGGCCGCCAGGATGCTCTCGGCCGCCTCCCGGGCCGCCTCGATCTGCTCGGCGGTGCCGGCGTAGTAGGCGCCCGGCCAGGTGATCTGGTAGGTGGTGACGATCTGCAGGCGGCAGCCGGCGCGTCGCGCCTCGGCGGCGGCCCAGCCGACCGCCCGCCGGGACTCGGGGGAGCCGTCGTATCCGACGACGATGCCGTTCATCGGTTCCTCCTTGCTCGTTCCTGCCTCCAGCGTGGCCCCGCCGCGCGCACGCCGGCAGGGTCCGACGTCCCGGATCTTGGTGCCGTGCGGCCCTGCCCGGCACCGTCCAAACCAGACCGGCCGTCGGGCATGCGACACCTCCCGCGGGCAACCGCCGGCGGGCGCCGGGCATCTGTCCGATGTCCCCGATCTGGAGGTAGTGCATGGCTGCGCCGCGCTTCGGCGTGCTCGGTCCCCTGGAGGTGGCGATCGGCGAGCGCCCCGCCGACATCGGCGGGCCCCGGCCCCGGATGCTGCTCGCCCTGCTGCTGAGCACCGGCGGGCGGGAGGTGCCGTTCCACCGCATCGTCGAGGTGCTGTGGGGCGCCGACCCGCCGCCGAGCGCGCTCGGCACCGTCCACAGCCACCTCGCCCGGCTGCGGCGCGCGCTGGAGCCCGACCGGCCGCCGCGCTCGCCGGCCCGGGTGCTCGTGCGGGCCGGGGCCGGGTACGCGGTCCGGCCGGCGCCGGGGTCGTTGGATGCCGAACGGTTCGCCGCCCTCGCCGCCGAGGGGCAGGAGCACGTCGCCGGCGGCCGGTTCGAGGCGGCGCTGGCCGCGCTCGACGCGGGGCTGGCGTGGTGGCGCGGTTGCGCGTACGCGGACTTCCCCGACGCCCCGTTCGCCATGCGGGCCGCCCGGCCGCTGGAGGAGCGGCGGGTGCAGGCCCTCGTCGACCGGGCCGCCGCGCGGGTCGGGCTCGGCCGGCACGACAGCGCCGTCGCGGAGCTGACCGGGCTCGCCCACGAGCACCCCGCCCGGGAGCGGGTCTGGCAACTGCTCGCCGTGGCGCTGTACCGCTCCGGGCGGCAGGTCGAGGCGCTGGACACGCTGCGGGAGGCCCGGGGCGTGCTGTCCGGGCGCTTCGGGGTCGACCCGGGGCCGGAGCTGCTGGCGCTCGAGGCGGCGATGCTGCGCCACGAGCCCGTGCTGCCGTTCGCGCCAACCCCCGCCGCGTCGCTGCCCGCCACGCCGTCGCCCGCCGCGGCGCCGGTGGGGCGCCCCGGGCCGGTCGACGCGCCGCTCACCACCGGCGAGGTGGCGCTGCTGGGGCGGCTGTCGGTGTTCGAGGGCGGGTTCTCGCGCGACGCGGTCGCCTCGGTGGCGCCCGGGCTGGACGGCCTCGACGGCCTCGCCGGGCGGTCGCTCATCTCGGAAATGCCGGAAACCCCGGGCCCGCGGTGGCGGATGGAGGGGGCGCTGCGGCAGTACGCGGTGGCGACGCTCGACCCCGGCGAACGCGCCGAGGCCGTGCGGCGTCACCGGGACTGGGTGCGGCGGCTCGCCGGGGAGGCGGCCGGGGCGCTGCGCACCGACGCCGCCGACGAGTGGCTGCGCCGCCTCGACGCCGAGCGGGACAACGTGCGCGCCGCCCTGCGCGGGGCCCTCGACGGCGACGACGGGGCCGCCGCGGTCGACATCGCCGGGGGCGTGGCGTGGTACTGGTTCCACCACGGCGCCACCGCCGAGGGCTCCGTGTGGCTCGGCGCCGCGCTGGCCGCTCCCGGCCAGGACCGCTCCGCGGCCGGGCGGGCCGCCCGCGCCCGCGCGCACCTGGGCCTGTCGGCGCTGCGCTCCATCGCCGGGGACGTGCCCGGCGCCGTCGCCCGGGCCCGGGCCGCGCTCGGCGCCGCCGAGCAGGCCGGGCACGACCTCCTGCGCGCCGACGCGCTGTGCTGCCTGTCGTTCGTCGCCGCCGCCTCCGGCGACGCCGGGTTCGCCGCGGCGGCCGCCGCCCGCGCGTACCGCGCCGCCGAGGCCGGCGGCTGGGCGGACCTGGGCGCGCAGGCGGCGATGGTGGCGGGGAACGCGGCCTACCTCGCCGGGGACCTGCCCTCGGCGGCCGACCGGCTCGCCGACGCCTACCGGATGGCCCGCGAGTGCGGCTACGGCTGGGTCACGATCGTCGCCGGCTGGCTCGGCGTCGAGGTGGCCCTGGACCGGGCCCGCCACGAGGAGGCCCGCCGCGCCGCGCTCGCCCTCACCGGAGGCCTGGCCGACACCCCGGTGACGAGCGCCTGGCTGGTGACGACGCTGTCGCTGGCCCGGACCCTGACGCTGACCGGCGACGGGGAGGCGGGCGCGCTGCTGTGGGGCGCGGTGACCGGCATCGGCCGCCGGGTGGGCCTCGCCGCCCAGCACATCGGCCGCGCCAACGCCCACCACAATCGCCACGGCGCCCCGTCCCACCGCCACGCGGCCGCCTACGTGCGCGGTCTGGAGCTCGACCGCGTCCAGGCCGGCGCCCTGATCGCGGGCCTGGCCGCGTGACGGGCGCGGCGCCCGGCGGCCGGGGCCGCGGCGCTCAAGCTGTTGCCGCTGGGCGTGGTGGCGCCGCTCGGCCGGCTTGTCGCTGTGGCGGGTGAGGCGGTTCCTCGGCGGGTGAGGCGGTTCCTCGGCGGGCCAGGCGTGGCGAAGGCTTGCGCGATGGTCGTGGTCCGGGCCGCATGGCAACACCGTTGCGTTGAGCGTCGAGTGGATCGGCCAAGCGGCGACGGCTACGGCTACGGCGAACGACGTTGGCGGATCGGACGGCGTGCCAGCGAGCGCACCCAACGATCCGCGCTCATGCTTGATATGAGCGCGCGTGTTTCGTGCGTCGTCGTCATTATTGTGGCGCTCGGAATTTCTGGTCGGTGGTCCGTTTGGATAGGGCTTGACGGATTGCGTGCGTGGCATTTCCCGGGAACAGCTCTGGAGTGCTTGCCGGTATTTCTTCGTGGTGCCGTGTCGGTGGGCCGGCGCGGATTCTCGCTGGTGTGTCGGCGCTGTGCCGACGGGCCGGTGGGATGGCGCTGACGCGGTGGGTGCGGGCCGGCGCTGCGAGGCGGCGCCGGGTTGGTCGGTGCCATGCGTCGGGTGCGGCACTGTGGCGTGGTCGTCCGGGCCGGTATCGGTCGCGGGGTTGCCCGGGCTGCTCGGGCGCTTCGCCCGGTGGCGGTGCTTCGGCCGGTGGCGGTGCTTCGCCCGGTGGCGGCGCCGAGGCCCTGTCTTTGGCTGGGGGTGCCGAGGCCCTGGCTGGGGCCTCAGCCGGCCGCGCCGTAGCCGTGGCCATGGGCGGTGGCGGTGCCGAGGTCGTGGCTGGGGCATCGGGCGGTCGCGTCGCGGCCGTGTCCGGCCGCCGCGCCGAGGTCGTGGTCGTAGTCGTGGCTGGCGGCCGTGCCGTGGCCGTGCGCGGTGCCGGGGTCGTGGCCGTGCGCGGTGCCGAGGTCGTGCGCGGTGCCGAGGTCGTAGCCGTGCGCGGTGCGGAGGTCGTGGTCGTGCGTGGCGCCGAGGCCGTGGCGGTCGCCTTGGCCGGTGGCGTGGCCGGGGCCGGGGGCGGTTCGTTCGCTGAGCCTTCCTGGCCGTCGGCGGTGACGCTTGCCGACGGGGTGCTCGCGCGTATTCGGCGGAGTTTCTCGGCGTGTCGCTGGGCGAGGCCCCACGCGCGATGCCGGGCATGCTCCCGGCGGAACTCCTCATTCGCCGCGGAATAACGACGCGACCTGGTCCGGTCACGCATGGCAGCCAATTCAGACTTGCTCAACAATTGCAGCTGCCCCATGTATTCATTTTCCCAGAATCCAGCCGGACCCGCTGCCCCGCACGGCTGGCCATAATGTCAAATGGTGCACGCACACGCCGCCGTCCGTGTGCACCGCCCGATCGCCGCGCGCTACAGCTGGTGACCGGCACCCCTCGCCTCCAGGGCATCTTGTCGCGCCGATGACAGTGCACCTGACGTTCGTCGGCACTGACGGCGAGGGCGCGGCGAGGGTGGCGGTACCGGCCTCCGAATTCCAGGGCACTTCGTCCAGTGTGTCCGGCGGAACGTGTGCTCTTCGAGGCGGTGAAGCGGTTGTGGATGTGCCCCTGGCTCGCTTGCCGGTTCATAACCGAAGCACGGAACTGCTCGAAGTAGTCCTCGAGTGGTACGGCCGCGACTACCGGCTCAAGCCGGGCGAATCGCTCGTGATCAACACGGTGGCTCGGACTGACGCTGAGTCGCCTTGGCCGGGCACTACCAGGCGCGACGAACCTTTCGACGTCGAGTACTACCCCGGCTCAGTACAGGCGCACTTCAACGGATCTGAAGGATGGGTGACCGACCTCGAGGGCAACGAACTCGACTGCGGCCACCAACGGCCTGAACCCGCACCGGAAGCACCACCGCTCCCGCCAGGCGCGGGCCTTTACCGGCGTACAGGCCCCGGCGGCACCCAGCACTCGTAGCATCCGGACGTCGCACCTCGCCGGACACGACCAGCACCCATGGTCCGGCCGGCGCCCGGATCTGCGGCGGACGGGGCCTTGGGGCTGGACGGCAACTGTTACACCAAGTACCCGCGTTGCTCGGCGGGCAAGGCGTGGCGAAGGCTCGCGCGATGCCGGGCGACGCGCTTGCTGGTCGCGCTCGCGGCCGGTCCCGGCACCGCCGACACGCCGGTGGAACCGGCCGCGCCGCCGGTCTCGGCGAGTTCCGGCGGCGGGCGGAGCCGTTCGAGGCGATGACCGGCGCGCGGGTGTCGGCGTGGAGCGCGGTTCTCATGGTGTCGGTACGGCCGCCCGGCTCGCCATGCGCGCGTAGTGCCCGCCGAGGGCGATGAGCTCGTCGTGGGTGCCGGACTCGGCGATGCGGCCGCCGTCGAGGACGTGGATGACGTCGGCGTCGCGGACGGTGCTGAGGCGGTGGGCGATGACGATCCGGGTCTGGGGCAGCCCGGCGAGCTGCCGCTCGACGCGGGCCTCGGTGGCCGGGTCGAGGTTGCTGGTCGCCTCGTCCAGCAGCAGCACGGACGGGCCGGGCAGCAGCGCCCGGGCGAGGGCGAGGCGCTGGCGCTGGCCGCCGGAGAGCCCGCCGCCGTCGACGAGCACGGTGTCGTACCCCATGGGCATCGCCGCGATCTCCTCGTGCAGCCCCGCGGTCATCGCCGCCTCGGCGACCCGGTGCAGGGGCGCGTCCGGGTCGGTGAGCGCGATGTTCTCCCGGACGGTGCCGGTGAACAGCGTCGGGTCCTGAGTCACGACCCCGAACCGGCGCCGCAGCGCGTGTGGGTCCAGCGTGTCGGCGGGCACCCCGTCGTGCAGGATGCGGCCCTCGGTCGGCCGGTCGAGGCCGAGCAGGAGCCGGGCCAGGGTGCTCTTGCCGGACCCGGACCGGCCCACGAACGCCACCTTCTGCCCCGGCTCGACGGTGAAGTCGACGCCGCGCAGCACCCACGGCCCGCGCGGGTCGAACCGGAACCCCAGGCCCCGCACGGCGATCGGGCCGCCCGGCGGCGGCAGGGTGCGGCCCGGCGGCTCGGGCTCGGTGTCGAGGATGTCGTCGAGGCGCGCGAGGTGGGCGCCGGACTGCTGCAGCTGCTGCAGGTTGTCCACAATGGACTGCAGCGGGGCGAGGGCGGCGGTGGCCAGGGCGCACAGGGCCAGCATCGTGCCCAGCGACAGGGCTCCGGCGAGGACCCGCTGGGCGCCGAGGAGCAGCAGCAGGGCCGGGGCGAGGTACTGCAGCGCCCCCAGCCCGGTCTCCAGCGCCCCGCGGGTCAGCCCGTGCCGGGTGGCCGCGTTGAGCTGGGCGGCGAACAGGTGCTCCCAGCGCCGCACGGCCCGCTGCTCCGCCCCGGCGGCCTTGAGCGTCTCGATGCCGCCGAGGGCCTCGATGAGCTCGGCCTGGGCCTTGGCGGTGGCGTGCAGCTCGCGCTCGGCGAGCTCGGCGACGCGCCGGCGGGTGGCCAGGAGCAGGGCCAGCTGCAGCGCGGCCAGCCCGGCGAGGCACGCGCCGAAGGCCGGGTCGCGCCACACGACCAGGGCGAGGTATCCGAGCATCAGCGGCGCGTCGAGCAGTGCCGCCAGGACGTGCCCGGACAGCAGCTCGCGCAGGGCGGCGACGCTCTGGGTGCGCAGGACGAGGTCGCCGCTGCCGCGGTCGGCGAAGTAGCGGTACGGCAGGGCGAACAGGTGCCGCACGACGCCCCCGGTGACGTCGTGGTCGGCGCGGGCGCGCAGGGCGAGCAGCAGCACCGCGCGCAGCAGCCCGAGCACCGCCTGGGCGGCGACGGCGACCCCGACGGCGAGGCCGAGCGGGGCGAGCATGCCGGCGGCGCCGCCGGGCAGGAGACGGTCGACGAGGACCGCGGAGAGGGCCGGCACGGCCAGCCCCAGCACCTGCAGCAGGACGGAGGCGAGCACGATCTGGGCGAGCAGCCCGCGGCAGCGGCGCACGGCCGCGGCGAGCAGGCGGCGCCGCCACGGCGGGGCGGGCTCGGGCGGGCCGGGGCGGAAGTCCGGGCCGGGCTCGAAGGCGATGACGACGCCGGTGAAGCCGGTGTCGAACTCGGCGCGGGTGAGGCGGCGGCGGCCGGAGACCGGGTCGATCAGGTGCGCGCGGCGGCCCCAGCGCTCCAACAGGACGTAGTGGTTGAAGTTCCAGTACAGCACGGCGGGCAGCGGTACCGTCGCCAGCTCCTGCGCCGTCATGGAGAATGCCCGGGCGCGCAGGCCGTGGCGCCCGGCCGCCTCGACGAGGGCGAGGGCGCTGAGCCCGTCGCGGGAAACGCCGAGCTCGGCGGTCATCGCGCGGACGCCGGTGGGCCGGCCGAAGTGGGTGAGCACCATGGCCAGGCACGCGGCCCCGCAGTCGGCCGCCTTGACCTGCCGCAGGTCCCGGACGCGGCGCCTCACCGTCGCGCCTCCACATCGAGGGCGAACAGCGCCCAGCCCAGGCCGCCCAGCAGCAGCGTGGCGGCGAGCCACAGCAACGCGAACAGCCAGCCCGGCAGCGGCCGGAGGCGCTCGGGCGGGACCCGGCCGGCCTCGGCGTGGCGGCGCAGCGCGTCGGTCAGGAAGATGCCGTCACCCACGGGGACCCCAGTTCCACTCGACGCGCGCGGCCGCCCGCCGCGCCGCCAGCCACTGCGCGAACCGCCGCCGTGACACGGCCTGCGGGTCCGCCGGGCGCGTCGCGAGGACCACCGCCACGGACAGCCCGTCGACGCCCGGTACCGGCCCGCCGTCGAGCAGGCCGGCCTCGACCTCGTCGCGCGGCACGGTCTGGAACGCCGGCGCGGGCCCGGTCCCGGCCGCGAAGCCGGCCACGGCCGCCGCCACGAGGTCCGGCGCCGCGCGCAGCCGCTCGGCCGCGGCGGGGTCGAGGCCGTCGACGCGGGCCAGGGTCACCAGGTCGAAGCCGGGTCCGTCGCCGGCGACCCGCTGCCGCAGCGTCGCGACCCGGGCCTGGTGGGCGACGAGCTCCTCGAACTGCCAGTCGGTGAGCCGCTCGCGGGCCATCCACGCGCGGGTCGCCTCCGGGGTCAGCAGCCCGCGGGCGCGCCGGAACGCGTCGGCGGCCGCCTGCAGCTCCTCGTCGCCGACGTCGATGCCGGCCTCGTCCAGCGCCTCCCGCACGAGGCAGGAGTCGACGAGCCGGTCGCGCAGCGGCGCCGAGCGCCACAGCAGGTCGAGGAAGCCGACCGCGTCGGCGACGTCGAGCTCGACCCCGTTGACCCGGACCAGCAGCAGCTCGCCGGAGCGCTGCACACCCCGCAGCGGCCACGGCAGCCCGTCGTCGGGGCACCACGCCACGGACACGACCCCGTCGTCGCCGGGGGCCCGAACGAGCAGGTCGAAGTGCAGGGAGCCGTCGTACTCCTCCCGCTGCCACAGCAGCCGTAGCCCCGTGCCCGGGTGCCGCCGGCGCAGCTCGGCGACCCGCTGCCGGGCCTGGGCCGGCGTGACCCGCTCGGTGACGGCGGCGCGCAGGAGGGTGGCCGCCTCGGGCAGTACCGCGTTCATGCGACGGCCCCGTCCAGCAGCAGGCGCGCGACGGCCTGCGTGATCGGCAGCCCGGTCGCCGCCTCCAGCCAGTCGAACTGCCCGGTAGGGTTGATCTCCAGGAACACGTAACGCCCCTCCGGGGTCAGGATGAGGTCGATGGCGCCGAAGCTCAGGCCGAGCCGGTGCACCAGGTCCACGCAGCGCGCGGCGAGGGTGTCGGGGAGCCGGTGGACGTGCAGCGGCGTGGCGGCGTGGTCGTATCTGCGCCAGTCGTACCGCGTGTGCTGCGTCGCCTGCGAATGGATCTCGGCGGCGAAGACGGCGTCGCCGACCACGGTCACGCGGACCTCGAGGCGCTTGGGCACGTACGCCTGGACGATCATCGGCGCGTGCCGCAGCGTCGCCGCGTGCGCGAGATCGCGGTTGGTGACCGGATCGCTGTAGCGGCCCATTGGCGTCTCCGGCGTGCCGCGCACCGCCCGGTGCAGCGGCTTGGTGATGATCCGCCCGTCGTGCTCGGCGTGGAAGTCCAGCATCCGCTCGGGGTCGGCGGTCATGAGCGTCGGCGGCAGCGTGAACCCCAGGCCGACGGCGACGGTGAGGTGGTACGCCTTGCGCTCGGCCCGGTCGATCACGTCTCGGGGCGCGGGCACCTGCCGGCACGCCAGCGACCGCCATACCCCGTCGAGGTAGCCCTTGACCTCGGCGGCCAGGTGCGCGCGCACGTCCGGGTCGGTGACGGTGTGCGGTGGCACCGGCGCCGCCGGCCGCCGGTGCCACACGCACGTCAGACCGTCCAGATCCACGCCCCGGCCGCCGACGCGCAGCCACCGGCGCACCGGAGCCGTGCCGCCGGCGGCGAGCTCGACCTGGGCCCCGAGGGGGATGGAGCCGGGGTCGAGCCGCAGCACGTCGGCGCCGCGCGGGGTGAGCAGCGCCGTGACCCGGTCGGCGGTGACGTCGCCGGCGGCCGTGAGGACGAGAATCTGCGCGGTCATGACGGACTACCGCTCGGTCAGTCGTTCATGCCGTCGCCGGAGCACGACCAGCCGCCGGCCGTCTTGGTGCAGACCATGCTGCCGGCCATGCCGCCGTTGACCTGACGCAGGTCGTCCTCCCGCAGCTCGACGCCGGCCGGGGCCAGCTGGTCGAGCTTGATGCGGCCCGGAGCCTTCTTCAACACGATGACGTTCCCTTCATCCATCGGAGCCGGCCCGTGCGGACCGGTGACCGACATTGAAGGCCGGGCGGACTTGCGCCCGGATTGCAGCGCCGCTGTGGCCTGATGTCGCGAATCGGTCAGGTGGCGTTCGCGGGGGTCTCGGTGGGGACCGTGATCGTGGCGGTCGTCGGGCCGCCCCGCGGGCTGTGCACGCGCAGGGTGCCGTCGACGGCGTCCAGGCGCTCGGCGATGCCGCGCAGGCCGGTGCCGGCAGAGAGGTCCGCGCCGCCTCGGCCGTCGTCCTCGACCGTGACGCGCAGCGCCGTGCGGGAGGGAGCGAACGTGACCGTCGCGCGCGTGGCGGTGCTGTGCTTGACGACGTTGGTGAGGCACTCGGCGATGGCGAAGTACGCGGCGGTCTGCGCCGCCGGCGGCAGCCCGCCCGGCGCCTCGCCGGTTACCGTCACCGGGATCGGCAGGTTCAGGGCCAGGGCGCGGACCGCGTCGCGCAGCCCGCGGTCGGCCAGGACCGCCGGGTGGATGGTGTGCATGACCGCGCGCAGCTCCGCCAGGGCCTCCACCGCCGTGGCGCGGGCCTCCTCGACGAGCTTCGCCGCGGCGTCCGGGTCGGTGCGCACCAGGCTGCCGGCGATGCCCAGGGACAGCGACAGGGCGACCAGGCGGGCCTGGGCGCCGTCGTGCAGGTCGCGCTCGACCCGCTTGAGCTCGGCCGCCTGGCGCTCCAGCGCGCCGCGGCGGGAGCGGGTCAGGGCCGCGACCCGGCCGGCGAGGCTCTGCTCGCGGCGGTGGACCCACCCGGCCGTGCCGAACAGGGCGGACAGGCCGAGCATGGTCCAGGCCGGCCAGAAGTACCCGCCGCCGCTGAGCAGCCACACCGCGAGGTCGACGGCCGCCAGCCAGCCGCAGAACGCCCCGGCGACCGCGAGCAGCCGGCGGTCCCGGGGCGCCCGCCGGGCCTTGGCCAGGGCGAACCACGCCACGGCGACGGTCGCGACGGCGAAGTACACCCAACGCGGCCAGAACTGCGAGGACGGGCCGAGCGCGGCCCAGACGGCGGTGGCCGCGACGCAGGGCGCCGCGGCCAGGCCGATCCACATCAGCGGGCGGGTCAACGGTAGGCGAACTTGCGCAGCAGGGTTTCGGCCGGGCCGCGGTGGCCGCGGGCGCTCATCGCCTGGGCGCCGAGCGCGGAGACCGCCCAGACGGCGAGCGCGGCGAGCGCGGCGGCCCAGGTGCCGCCGAGGTGCAGCGCCCAGGGGGAGAACAGCGCGACCCAGCACAGGGACTGCCAGAGGTACCCGCTGAGCGAGCGCTGCCCCAGCGCCACCACGGGAGCCAGGATGCGGGGCGTGCGCCCGGCGAGCCGCAGCGCGACGAGGCCGAAGAGGGCCACGTATCCTGGGCCGCCGTACTCGCCGGTCACGGCGTGGACTCGTGCCATGGCCCCGACGGTACCGGCGTCGGCGTGCACGAGGCCCGCGCACATCGCGGCGTAGGGCAGGGCGCCCAGTGTCGAGATGCCCAGCGACACGATCGCGGTGCGGCGCAGCAGGGTGCGGTGCGCGGCCGGCTCCTCCAGGACGCGCCGGCGGGCGGCCCAGATGCCGAGCCAGACGATGACGATGAACGGCAGGACGGTCGCGGTGTGCACCGGCCACTCGACGAGCCGGTCCAGGATCGAGCGGCCGTACGTGTCCGCCGCCAGCGACGGGTTGGGGCTGTTGGAGATCCCGGCGCTGCCGCCGTGCGCGCCGGCGATCGCGGTGCCGGCCAGGAACAGGGCGTACACCGTTTGGATGCCCCACAGCCACAGCACGACCCGGTGGACCCGGTCGCCGCGGCGCACCAGCAGCAGGGTCGCGACGATGCCCACGATGCCGTACGCGCCGAGGAAGTCGCCGAAGTACAGCAGCGCGGCGTGCACCAGGCCGAAGGCGACGAGCGCGGTGTTGCGGCGCAGCAGCACCCGGTCCGGGTTGCGGCGGGCCAGCTGCACCAGGCCGTAGCCGAACATGACGGCGAAGACCGGGTAGGCGCGGCTGTCGACGAACGTGGCCATGAAGAAGTTCACGACCCGCGCAAGCCCGTGCGGGTCCGGGTCGAGGCCGGGCTGGCCGGCGAAGGTGAAGTTGGCGGCGTTGGCGAGCGCGATGAACAGCAGCATCGCGCCGCGCGCGAGGTCGGGGGCGAGGGCCCGCTCCGACCGGCGCACCGGCCCGGGCGTTCGCGGGAGCGTCTGTGTCATGCCCTCAGCCTCGCCGCCCACGGCCTTCGCATCGAGGACAGTGGAACCCCTCCGATGGTGGTACTACTACCCCGCTCCTTCGAGGTAGGCCAGCACCGCGAGGACGCGGCGGTTGTCGTCCTCGGAGTGTTGCAGGCCGAGCTTGGCGAAGATGTTGTTGGTGTGCTTGGCTACGGCCTTCTCGGTGATGAACAGGGCCGTGCCGATCGCCGCGTTGGAGCGGCCCTGGGCCATGTGGGCCAGGACCTCGCGCTCGCGTGGCGTCAGGCGGTCCAGCGGCAGGGTGCGCTCGCGGCTGTCGAGCAGGGTGGCGACCACCGTCGGGTCGAGGGCGGTGCCGCCGGCGGCGACGCGGCGGACGGCGTCGACGAAGTCGGTCACGTCGGAGACGCGGTCCTTGAGCAGGTATCCGATGCCGCCCCGGCCGTCGGCGAGCAGTTCGCGGGCGTAGAGGCGCTCGACGTACTGCGACAGGACCAGCACCGGCAGGCCGGGGATCTCGGCGCGGGCGGCCAGGGCGGCGCGCAGGCCCTCGTCGGTGAGGGTCGGCGGGAGGCGTACGTCGACCACGGCGACGTCGGGACGCTGGGTGAGCAGCTCGCGCAGCAGGTCCGGGCCGGTGCCGACGGCGGCGGCGACCTCGAACCCGTGGGCCTGCAGCAGGCGGATGATCCCGTCGCGCAACAGCGCCAGGTCCTCGGCAACGATGACTCGCACCGGACCGACCCTACTTGCGCCGGCCGCTGAAGCGTTCGCGGGCCGACTGCTTGGTCATGCCGAGCGCGGCGCCGACCTCCGCCCACGAGCTGCCGGCCGCACGGGCAGCGGCGGCGGCCCGCTCGGCCCACCCCGGACCGCCGCGCTCGTTCGGGGCACCCGGCTGGCCGGCAGCGCGAGCCGCTCGTAGGACATGGCCTTCGGCGTCGGGACGCGGTCGCGTAGGGTCGTGGCGGTGAGCGAGTTCGCGCTGGCCGTCGACTACGGGACCTCCAACACCGTCGCCATTCTGCGCTGGCCCGACGGCAAGACGCGGCCGCTGCTGTTCGATGGCTCGCCGCTGCTGCCCTCCGCCGTCTACGCGATGCCCGACGGGCACCTCGCCACCGGCCGGGACGCGATCAACAGTGCCCGCCTCGACCCGGTCCGCTTCGAGCCGAACCCCAAACGCCACGTCGACGAGGCCGACCTGCTGCTCGGCGACGCGTCCGTGCCGCTCGTCGGGGCCGTCGCCGCCACCCTGGCCCGGGTCGCGGACGAGGCCCGGAAGGTCTCGGGCGGGCCGGTGCGGGAGATCGCCATGACGTACCCGGCGGAGTGGGGCTCGGCCCGCCGCAGCACCCTCGTCGAGGCCGCCCGCCGGGCCGGGTTCCCGCCGCCGCGGCTCGTGCCCGAACCGGTCGCCGCCGGGCAGTACTTCACCGCCGTCCTCGGCCGCGGCGTCCCGCCCGGCTCCGGCGTCGTCGTCTACGACCTGGGCGCGGGCACGTTCGACGCCTCGGTGGTGCGGCGCACCGCGGCCGGGTTCGAGACCCTGGCTTACCACGGCTTGGACGACTTCGGCGGCGTCGACCTCGACGAGCAGGTCGTCCAGCAGATCGGCGCGGTCGTCGCCGCCACCGACCCGGCTGCCTGGTCCCGGCTCACCGCCCCGCACACGACCCCGGACCGGCGGGCCGCCCGCACCCTGCGCGACGACGCCCGGATGCTCAAGGAGCGGCTGTCGCGCGAGTCCGCGGCCGGTCTGCTCGTGCCGATCCTCGACCGGGACCTGCACGTGACTCGGGAGGAGCTGGAGCGGCGGGCGCTGCCGCTGATCGGCCAGACGGTGGCGGTGACGGTCGCGACGATCCAGGCCTCCCGCGTGCCCGTGTCCCAGATCGCCGGCCTGTTCCTGGTCGGCGGCTCCACCCGGATGCCGCTGATCGCGACCGAACTGCACCGGGCCACGGGCATCACGCCGACGGTGCTGGACCAGCCGGAGCTGGTGGTGGCGGAGGGAGCGCTGGTCTCGGATATTTCCGGACATGTCCTATCTGTACCGGTCTCCGCGACCCCGGTCTCGCCCACGCCCGTCTCCCCGCACACGGTTCCGGGAAACCCGATCCCGTTCACGCCGGTCTCGCCGCACGCCGTCTCGCCCGCGTCGGCCTCGGCGGGCTTTCTCGCCGGCGCCCCGGGTGGCCCGACATTTCCGACAAATCCGGTTTTTACGGCAAGTCCGGTAAGCCCGGCCGGCTCAATGCCGCGTCCGATCATCCCGCAGCAGCCCGTGGCGGCCGGCCCGGTCGCCCCGCCGCCCGCGCCCCTGCGCCCGTTCTTCCCCGCCGGCGGCCGGATGCCGGCCGAGTTCCGCACCACCGCCGGCGCGATCGCCGGCCGCGCCGCCGCCCGGATGCTGTGGAGCCTGCTGTTCTTCGTCGGCAGCTTCTTCGCCTTCGGCATCGTGTACGAGACCACCGACAACGACAACCTGGGCATGATCCCGCTGCTCGTCATCTGGGTGTACATCCTGATCTGGCTCGGCAGCTCGATCACCCGCATGGTCCGCGCGCCCGGCGAGCCCCACCGCCTGCTCGTCGACGAGGCCGGCCTGACCATCACGGTCCGCGGCCGCCCGGTGCACGCGGCCTGGTCGCAGCTGGAGCGGGTGGAGGTGCGCAACCGCGGCTTCTTCCGCCGCCCGACCCTGTTCGTCGTCCCGCGCCCCGGCACCGGCCTGGCCGCCCACCCCGACTGGCGCGCCCGGGTCATCGGCGGCGGCGAGGCGCTGAAGGTGGCCGACCTGCGGACGCTGGGGGCGAACCGCACCTCGGTGACGTCGGCGATCAGGCAGTACCTTCCCTGAGATGCGCATCCCGACGGACGCCGAGATCCGCGCGCTGCACGAGCGCGCCGCGCCGACCCCCGAGGCCTTCGACCTCGTCTACACCCACTGCGAGATCGTGGCCCGCATCGCCGGGCAGCTGATGGCGCTGCGTGCCCACGACGCCGACCCGGCCCTGGTCCGGGCGGGCTGCCTGCTGCACGACATCGGGGTGTACCGGCTGGGGCCCGCGGAAGCCTACATCCGCCACGGCCTGCTCGGCCACGAACTGCTGACGGATCTGGGCTTCCCCGAAACCCTGGCCAGGTTCTGCTCCCACCACACGGGTGTGGGCCTGACACGGGGGGACGTGCACAGCCAGTCCTTGCCGCTCCCGCCGGCAGACTACCTGGCGGAGACCCCGCACGAGCGCCTGGTGATGTACGCCGACAAGTTCCACAGCAAGTCGACCCCACCCCGTTTCGTGACGGCCGAGACGTACACGGCCTCGGTATCCGATTTCGGCGCGGACAAGGCGGAGCTTTTCGCCAAGATGGTGGCCGAGTACGGCGAGCCGGACCTGCGAGCACTGGCGGAGGAGTACGGCCACATGATGGTGTAGGCCGATGCTCTTCGAGGACGAGAACCTGGCTCTGGCGGTCCTGCAGTCGATGATCTGGCCGGCCGGGTTGATCCCGGAGCCGGACTACGCGGCCCTAAGACGCGCGAACCCGTACGACCGCGACCTGTATTGGGAAGACATCATGCTGGACGCCGAGGACGAGGGCATCGAGTTCGACAGCGACGAGGACCGCGAGGAGTATTTCCAGGAGGCCTGCGGGTACGAGTTCCAGAACCACGGCGTGCGCGGCGACCTCCTGACCTTGCTGGAGTCGAACGCGGGCTTGATCCCGCAGCTGACGGTGCTGCGCTGGCACATCCCGTGCGAGGTGGTCCGGGCCTGCTGGCCCCAGTGGGACGGCGAAAGCACGACATTCGACCTGACTTCCCTGGCCGGAATCGAACGCTGCACCGGCCTGACCGAGATCGACATCCAGTCCCTGCCGGACTCGGTGGATCTGACCCCGCTGTCAGTGCTGCCAAACCTGCGAACCGTGACGCTGAACGGACAACTCCGCGGGTCGGCCGGGCGGCCCGCCGCCGGTCGACCGGCGGCGGGCCATCAGTAGGGAAACGTCAGTTGGGCGCGCCGTTGAAGACGAACTGCGAGCCGGGGTCCTTCACCACGCTGCCCGCTGCCGAGTTGGTGATGGTGACGTTGGTCAGCGTGGCGCTGCCGCGGGCGCTGCCCTGCGCCAGGATGCCCGCGCCGTTGTTGGACTTGTCGATGCGTACGTTCGTGATCGCCACGTTCGGGTAGGAGCCGCCCGCGGACTTGAACTGGATGCCGTCGTACGTGGAGTCGATGATGTCCGAGTCGCGGATCGTCACGCCCGGGATGTCGCCCTGCGGGGCGAAGAGCGTGATCGCCCCGAACTTCTGCTGCTCGCCCCAGAACACGCCGCCGCAGCGGTACAGGCCGTTGTTGGCGAGCGTCGTCGTGCCCGAGAACGGGATCGGGGAGTGGTCGGTGGCCAGCATGATGCCCGGGTAGTTCATCGTGTCGGAGACGAGGTTGTTCTCCGCCGCGTTGCCGTAGCCGCCGTAGATGGCGATACCGTTGGCGCGCCACGGCAGCTGGATCGTGTTGTTCGTGAAGTGGTTGTCGTGGCCGATGTCCACCGACTGGTCCTTCACGAACGTGCTCGACCAGACCGCCAGGGAATCATCGCCGGTGGTGCGGAACGAGGAGTTGAAGACCTTCGAATTGCGTGAGCCGTTGGCGAAGTTGATGCCGTCGGCGTACGTGTCGCGGATGCGCATCCCGGAGAACTCCAGGCCGTCCGCCGGGTTCCAGTAGGCCGGGGTGTCGCTGTAGTCCCGGCCGACCCAGGCGCCGACGTTGGTGTGCTCGATCCACAGGTTGCTGATCTTCGTGTTCTTGCCGAACCGGCCGTTGAGGCCGTGGCCGCGGTCGCGGCGGTTCGTGGTGCCGCCGAAGATGGCGATGTCGGAGAGCTGGGCGTTGTCGTCGATGTCGAAGCCGACGTTGCCCTCGTGCGGGTGGTTGATGTTGCCCTTGACGTTCTGCGGCTCCGTGGTGGTGTACAGCTGGGAGTACCACATCCCGGCGCCCTTGATCACGACGTTGCGGATGCCCTTCTGGTTGTACTGCCCGCGGGCCGGGTCCGGCGTGAGGATCTTCTCCTCCTGCCGCCACTGCCCGGCCGGGATCCACACGCAGCTGATGACGCCGTTCTGGTCGTCCATCACGGCCTGCTGGATGGCGGCCGTGTCGTCCAGCCCGTCATTGGGCACCGCACCGTACTGCGTGATCGACGTGCACCCGGCCGGCTGCGAGAGCTGCGGCGCGACCTGCTCGAGGTCGATGAGGTCGATGATGTAGAACGACGCCGTGTCGCCCGCGTCGCGCTGCAGCTTGAACTTGGTGCCCGGCGGGTAGCTCGCCGACAGCAGCGCGTGGGACTCGTCGAAGAGCCGCCGCGCGTCGCCGCCGGGGGAGTTCGACAGCGACTCGGTGTCGTCGCTGTTGCCGTACAGCCAGCTGAAGTGTGACGAGAGGGTCAGCTTCTGCACGAAGACGTTGTTGGCGTACAGGCTGATCGTGTAGTCCTGCCCGCCGCCTGCGGGCGAGTCGGGCACCGAGTTGCGCACCACGATCGAGTTGGCCTGGTTGGTCGAGGTGAACTCGACGAACTGGCCGGTGCTGCTCAACCGCACCGACTGGCGGCCGGAGGACTCGGTGGCGAAGTTCGTGTGCCCGAAGGTGCGCAGCGGGTCGGCGGTGAGCAGGGTGCCGTTGTAGTTCGCGGCCTCGGCCTCGTACTCGGTGTAGGGCACCGCGGCGCCCCGGCCGACCACAATGGACTTCGACAGCGAGTTGTTGTCCTCGTGGGTCTCGGCCACGACGTCGGTGGCGTCGGCGGTGGCGGTGATCGTGGCCCCGCCCGCGACGGCGGTCCAGGTGCCGGCGACCGCCACGGTGACGGTCTGCCCGGCGGCGATGGCGCCGGTGCTGGTGTTCAGCGTCGTGGTACCGACGACGACCCGCGTGACCGTCGTGGCGCTGACGGCGCTCGTGCCGCGGTTGTGCACCGACACCGTGAAGGAGACCGCGGCGCCGACGGCGGGGCTCGCCGGGTTGGCCGCGATCGCGGTCACCTGCAGGTCCGGGCCGGGCGCCTGGCTCACCACGAGCGGGCTCGCCGTGGTGAAGGCGTTGTTGTCGTTGTTCTGCTCGACGACGGTGTTCGTGGGGTCGACGGTCACGGTCAGCGGGTAGCTGCCGATCGGGCGGGTCCCGGCGTTGAACGTGACCGTGGCGGAGGCGCCGGCGGCCAGCGCCGGGACGTTGGCACTGCCCGCGACCGATCCGCCGAGCGAGAAGTTCACGGTCGTGGCCGGGGCTGCGGCGGTACCGCTGTTGCTCACCGTCGCCGACAGCGTGATCGCGGTCGCCTCGGTGACGGTCGACGGCGACCAGGACGCGGCGGTCACCACGAGGTCCGGGTTCGGCGCCATGGTGCCGAAGACCTGGAACTCGGCGACCTGGCCGCCGGGCGCGCCGGAGTTGGCGAAGAACTGCAGCTGCACGTCGGCGACGCGGGCGGTCACCGGGATCGTGATGCTGTTCTGGGCGCTGGTCGGCCAGAACGGGTAGTCGGCCCGCGGTACGAGCGTGGTGAAGCCGGACGCGGACTGCTCCCGGCCCAGGACCGCGAGGCTCTGCGTGCGCGGACCCCACACCGCATCGGGGTTGAGCCGGATGACGAGGGAGTTGATGTCGGCGTTGGCGCCCAGGTGCACGGTCAGCGTGCCCGGGTAGCCGCCCGACTCCCAGTACGTGCCGACGTTGCCGTCCACGGCGTTGGCGGCCACGAACGAGAACACCGACGAGGACGCGTCGACCGGCTTGCCCTGCGCCAGGTTCGTGCCGCCGGGCGGCTGGGTGCTGCCGTTGCGGGTCACGTGGTTGCTGTCGGCGGACTCGGTACCGGCGGTGTCGCGCGCCCGCACCCAGTACGTCACGGTCGCGTCGGCGGGCTGGGTGTCGGTGTACGTGAGCACGTTCGCGCCGACCGTGGCCCGCGCGGTGCCATTGGCGTAGACGGTGTACCCGCCGATGCCCACCGGCGACGTCGACGCGCTCCAGGTCAGCTTGATCTGGCCGGAGCCGGGCTCGGTGAGCGTGAGGTTGCCGGGCGCGGTCGGCGGCTGCGGCGGCTGGACGCCCGAGCCGTACACCTCGAACTCGGACAGCTGCCCCGCGGGCCAGCCGGAGTTCGAGGTGATGGTCGCGCGCACGTACCGTACCGTCGCCGCGGTGAACCCGATCGTGACGGTGTTGGCGCCGGCCGGGTCGAAGGTGCGCGACGCCGGCGCCGAGAGGGTGCTGAAGCTGCTGCCGTCGGTGCTGCCGGTCAGGCCGAGGTTCTGCGCGCGGGCGCCCCAGCCGGCGGTCGGCAGCTTCAGCATGACCTGGTCGACGCTCGTGGCGGCGCCCAGGTCGACCTGCACCCACTGCGGGAACACGTTGTTCGTGCTCTCCCAGTAGCTGCCCTGGTTGCCGTCGGTGACGTTGGCGGCGACGTACGGCGCGTTGGCGCTGCTGGCGGTCGCGGTCTTGCCCTGCGCGAGGTTGGGCCCGCCGGCGGCGACGGCGGGCGTGGCGGTGGCGACGCCGATGGCCCCGGCGGCGGTCAGCACGACCGCGGCGGCCCCGGCGAGGAGCTTTCTGTGCAGCATGGGGTGTCCTCTGCTCCGTTTCGGACGACAGCGGGGACCGCCCCACGACCCGGCCGGCCGGGCCCGCGGCGGGCGGGCTCGTTGGCGGCAGGCGCGCCCGGGTGCGGGCGGGTCTTGCAGGCACGTGCGGGGTCGGTGGCAGGCGGTCGGCGGTGCGCCTGCCGGGAAGTTGCAAACCTCTGCTAACTTCTTGCGGACGGAGAATTCAAGGTTGCAGATATTCGGGTCGTTCGTCAACGTCCACGCGCTACTTCATGATTTCGTGACACGTGAAAGGGGCCGGTCCGACCCCTGACGTTCGTATGGCGCTCGTGATGCTCGGCGGGCCCGGTGTGGGTCGTGCGGAAGTCGCTGTCGGGGAGTCCCATGGCATCGGGCTACCGGCCGCGCGGTACGGTAACCGCTCAGCTTGGCGCTCCGCCCGCCGATGACCGGACGACACGTCTTTCGGGAGGACTTCGGTGGTTGGCGACGACCGCGGGGTACGGCCGTTGCGGCCCACCGCCGGGCTGCTGGCCGGAGCGTCGGCCGCGGCGGTGCTCGCGCTCTGGCTGACCGGGGTGCTGCTGCGCTGGTGGTCCGCGCCGCTGGTCGGCTGGCTGACGCTGCTCGTGCTCTGCGCGGTGTCCGCGACCGAGTGCTGGCGGGCCTCGCGGGCGGCCGGGCTCTCGGTGCCGGCCCGCAACTTCTGGCGCTTCGTCGCCGTCTCCTGCGTGATGCTCGGCCTCGGCGCGATCAGCAATGCCCACGACGCCCTCGCCGGCCAGAGCGTGCCCTCGCAGCGGCTGAGCGCCCTGACCCTCGGCTGCTTCATGAGCGCGTCCGCGATCACCCAGTGGGGCCTGCTGCGGCTGCCGGGCGCCCGGGTCCAGCGCGGCGGTCCGCTGCAGCTCGCCCTCGACTCCGGCATCGTCATGATCACCGTGGCGCTGCTGGCCTGGCACTTGTCCTTCCGCCACGCCGAGGCGTGGAACAAGGTCGCCGGGTCCGTGTGGCCCGCCGTTGTCGCGGTCGTGTGCGGCTGCGCCTCGATCGCGGTCTTCGTGAAGCTCGCCTCGACCGGCATCGGCGCGATCGAGCGTGGCGCGCTGCGGACCCTCGCGGCGGCGACCGCCGTCGCCGCGGCCGCCGGCGCCCTGGCCCCGGCCTTCGCCCCCTATCCGGAGATCGGCGACGCGCACGTCACCGTCGCCCTGGCCGGCGCCTTCATCGCCGTCGCGGCGGACCGCCAGCGCCGCGCCGCCGATCTGCCGCCGCCCCCGCCGATGCCACCGCGGCGGTGGAGCGTCCTGCCGTACCTCGCCGTGGCCGTCGCCAACGGCCTGCTCCTCGTCGCCGGCCAGGGCCCCGACGGCCGGGTCCTCACCGCCGGTACCGTCCTGCTCACCCTGATCGTCGTGGTCCGCCAGGTCCACGCCTTCCGCGACAACGCCCGCCTGCTGGCCACCGTCGACCGGACCGTCGCCCAGCTGCGCGAGGCCCGCGACCAGCTGGCCAACCAGGCCGCCCACGACGCGCTGACGGGCCTGGGCAACCGGCGCATGCTC
The DNA here is from genome assembly GCF_050942935.1 of Dactylosporangium sp. CA-233914. Taxonomy (NCBI): domain Bacteria; kingdom Bacillati; phylum Actinomycetota; class Actinomycetes; order Micromonosporales; family Micromonosporaceae; genus Dactylosporangium; species Dactylosporangium sp. CA-233914. Next base: position 5,772,065 of record NZ_CP192030.1, read on the forward strand.
AGCCGCCGCATGGCGGAGATGGCCGGCACGCCCCCGCACCGCCTCCACCTGATCCTGATCGACCTCGACGACTTCAAGCTGGTCAACGACCGCCTCGGCCACAACGTCGGCGACGAGCTCCTGCGCGCCGTCGCCGTCTGCCTCGGCGGCGTCGTCGGCGGGGCCGGCACCGTGGTCCGCCTCGGCGGCGACGAGTTCGCGATCCTCGCCGACGCCGAGCCCGCCGACGCCGACGCCCTCGTCGCCCGGGTCGCCGAGGCGCTGCAGCAGCCGCTGACCGCCGGCGACGTGGAGCTGATGATCCGGGCCAGCATCGGCCTGACCGATGCCGCGCCGCTCGGCGGCGACGGGGACCGGCCCGGCGGGGCCGACGCCCGGGAGCTGCTGCGCCGGGCCGACGTGGCCATGTACGCGGCCAAGGACCGTGGCAAGCACCGTGTCGCCCGCTTCACCAGCGACCTGGACGAGGTCGCGGCCGAGGACGCGCGCATCGCCGCCGAGCTGCGCCGGGCGCTGGACCAGGACGAGCTCAGCATGGTGTACCAGCCGATCGTCCGCCTCCCCGGCGGCGGCATCGAGGCCGCCGAGGCCCTGATCCGCTGGAACCACCCGCAGCGCGGCCTCGTGCCGCCGTCGGTGTTCATCCCCGTCGCCGAGCGCACCGGCCTGATCGCCCCGCTCGGCGAGTGGATCCTGAGCAGCGCGTGCCGGCAGGCGGTCCGGCTGCGCGCCGAGCCCCGCCCGGAGGGCCCGGTCCGCGTCTGCATCAACGTCTCCGCCCGCCAGCTGCGCGACCCGGAGTTCCCGGCGACGGTGCGGCGCATCCTCACCGAGACCGGCGCCGACATCGGCCAGATCACCATCGAGGTCACCGAGACCGCCGTGTTCGACGACGACCTGGCCCTGGCCTCCGTGCGCACGCTGCGCGAGATGGGGGTGCGCATCGCCCTGGACGACTTCGGCACCGGACACTCGTCGCTGGGCCTGCTGCGCATCTGCCCGGTCGACGTGCTCAAGGTCGACAAGAGCTTCGTCGACGAGATCTGCGCCGACGACGCGCCGCCGCAGGTGATCGCGACGGCGCTGCTGCAGATCGCGCGGGGCCTGCACCTGATGGCGGTGGCCGAGGGGGTGGAGACGGCCGAGCAGGCCGAGCGGTTGTACGCGCTGGGCTACCGCTACGCCCAGGGCTACCTGTTCCACCGGCCGATGCCGGCCGACGACCTGCTGCGCGTGACCGCCGCGCCGGTCCCGGCCTGACTGCTCCCGCGACGAGCCTTGCCCGGCCGGGCCGGCTTCGCTGTGCAGTCACTCGGCCGGCAGCCACCATCGCGGGCGCACGAGGCGCGCCGGCAACAGCATGCACAGCGCGGGCGCCCGGTCCTTTCCCGCGACTCGCGACGGGCGCACGATACCGGCCATGCGCCGGGGAGGGTGCGTCGGCGCGCGGCGGGCGGCTACACGGCCGGTTCGAGGTCGTCTGTGCGGGTGGCGGGACGGTGATGCAGGCTGCGACGGGCCGTGAAACGGCGGACCAGCGTGACCGTCTCCCAGGCGAGCAGGGCGAGCGTCGCGAGCAGGAAGCCGGCGCCCGCGGCCATGGCGGTCGCGTCGGCCGGGCGGGCGTCGGTGCCGTGGGCGAAGACGCGGACGTCGGTCGCGGGGACCCGGACCTCGTAGTGGCTGCCACTGCCGCCCCCGGTGACCGCTTTCGCGCCGGTCGGGTCCACCTCGGTCACCGCGCCCCGCACCTCGCGGGCGCCGGTGCTCCACCGGGCCGAGCACGCGATGTGGGGGCGCTCCAGCCGGTCGACGTTTTCGAAGCAGGTGTCCAGGTGGGCGGTGGTCAGCGAGCCGCCGCGGGCGTATTCGCCCAGGCCGCCGCGGCTGGTGAGCAGTGGGATGACGATGAGCAGGCAGATCCCGATCAGGACCCACCGCGCGACTGCGAGCATCTTCGGACCTCACCTCAAGTGGGCGGCTGGCTCCGTCCATGAGGATATCGAAGAATGTGGCGCGGTGCGGGCCGCCTTGCGGGCGGTCTTGATCCGGTACATCTCCGCGTCGGCGTTGCGCAGCAGCGCGTCGAGGCCCGCCGGGGTGCCGGTGTCCACGCCGACGCTGGCGCCGACCCTCGCCACGGTGCCGCCGCCGAGCTCGTACGGCTCGGTGAGGGCGGCCGTCACCGTCTCGGCGAGGCGCCGCGCTGTTCCGGCGTCGGTGTGCGGCAGCACCACCGCGAACTCGTCGCCGCCGAGCCGGACGGCCAGGTCGCCCGGTCGGGTGCCGGCGCACAACCGCTCCGCCGCGGCGACGAGCAGCTCGTCGCCGGCGTGGTGCCCGTACACGTCGTTGACCTGCTTGAAGCCGTCCAGGTCGATGACCAGGATGCTCAGGCGGGCCGCGGCGGCCAGGGCGGCCAGGTGCTCGCCGAGCAGGGCCCGGTTGGCCAGGCCGGTCAGGGTGTCGTGGGTCGCCCGGTGGCGCAGCTCCTCGTGCAGCTGCCGCAGCTCCAGCATGCTGCGGTCGAGGCTGGTGAGCAGGCGGTCGTTGTCGTGGAAGGCGACCAGCTGGCGGCTGAGCACCAGGCCGGTGATGACCAGCAGGCCGACGGCGACGCCCCACATGCGCGGGTCGGCGCCGGCACCGCGCAGGGCGTAGAACAGCAGCAGCTCGGTGACGACCACGGCGACGTACGGCATGAGGCTGAACCGCCGCCGCGCCACCGCGCTCTCCGCACGCGGCCGCCGCGCCCGGACCTCCTGCATCCGCAGGCTCGCCACAGTCAGGATGCACGACAGCAGCGACATCACCGCCTCCACACGCGGGTTCGGCCCGCCGGTGACGATGATGCTGGCGGCGGAGCCCAGCGCGGAGCCCGCCACCCCGACGCAGCCGGCCACGCCGGCGAGCCGGCCGAACGGCGCCGTGCCGCTGAGGATGAGCTTCAGCACGCCCAAGACGATGACGAGCATCACCACGGAGCTGCCCGCGGAGGCGACCCGGTCGGCGATGCGGGGGTTGTCCAGTTCGGCACCGATGGAGAAGTACCACAGGATGACCGCCACCCCGGCCAGCACGGTGGCCGCGTCCAGCCACAGGCGCAGCCGCAGCCGCCCGGAGTCGCCGAGCGGGTGGCGCAGCATCAGCACCATCACCGTGGTCATCGCGCACACCACGCACATCGTCTGCACGATGCTGACCTCGGCGTCGGCGTCGCGGATGACCAGGGCCGTCTGCACGCCGTCGCCGATCGCGCACAGCAGCCCGGCGACGGCCATGCCCCGCCAGAACCGCCGCGCGGGCCGGTCGCCGGCGGTGAGCCGGGCGAGGCGCCGGGAGAAGTACACGATGCCGACGTCGAGCCCGGCCTGGATGCCCCACGACAGCGCGTTGCCGCCCGGCCCGGCGAGGAACCACACGGGCACGGCGAGCGCGAGCAGGGCCATGCCGCGCAGCACGGGGTCGCGCGTGAGTCCGTCCGTCCGGAACCGTCCCGCCATGCCACCTCCCCTGCTCGTCCCGGTCCGCATCGGCCGGGGCGGGGAGTACCTGAGCGGGGCCGCCGCGGAAGCAACTCGGCGGCAACCGCTTCAGCAGCGTGGTGACGCAGCCGAGGGCGACCAGGCCCGCCCCGGCGCTGACGGTGGCGGCGGTGTCCCAGGTCGCCGGGTTCACGGCGGTGCTCGCGCCCAGCGGCGACCGGAGCATCGAACGTGCTCTCATGCGTCACGCTACGCAGACCGGCCCGCCCGATCGATCCCCCTGCATCCCGCAGGGGGTAGTGCCGCCACCACCGCCGGCCCGGGTCCTGTCATGATGTCGCGCATGGTTGACGGGTCTGGTCGTGTCACGCTGTCGTACACCCCCGCCGGTGCGGCCCGGGACGTCTGGGTCGGGCTGCGCGCGGCCGGCCTCGACGCCCGCCTCGCCCCGGACGGGGTACTGTCGGTCGTCACCGGATCGGCCGGCGGGGACCTGACCGAGGCGCCGCCGGGCGGGCCGGCCGGCCTCGTCGAGGACCTGCGCGAGCGGTGGGGAGCCGCCGCGGCGCCCCGGCACGAGCTGCGGATCGCGGTCGCGGTGGCGAAGAGCCGCCTGCGGGCCACCGTGACCCTGGCCGGCACGGTGCTGTGTGAGCGGGACGAGCCGCTGCCGTTCGGCCGCGATGAGGTCTGGGACCTCATCGACCTGCCCGGCGCCGAGGCCCGCCTGGCCCGGCTCGGCCAGCGGCTGTCGGCCGCGCTGTTCGACGACGACACGCTCGACGACCTCACCACGCTCGTGAGCACGGCTGTCGAGGGCTGCGTGATCGACGTCGTCTTCGAGGGTGACGGGCCCGCGCACGAGCTGCCGTTCGAGCTCATCCGCCTCGCCGACCAGCGGATCCTCGCCACCGTCGAGGGCGTGCGCACGACGCGGATGGTCGGCGGGGTACGGGTACCTGAGCATCCTGCGGCGCCCGGGCCGCTGAAGATCCTCGTCGCGGTCGGCGCGCCCGAGCACACCGACAGCCCGCCGCTGGACGTCGAAGCCGAGATGCAGGCGATCGTCTCCGTCGTCGGAGAGGTCGGGCGGGCCGAGATCACCATCCTCGAGGTCGCCGGGCCCGCGGAGATCGCCGCCGCGCTGCGCCGCGACGCGTACCACGTGCTGCACCTGTCGGCGCACGGCTCGCCCTACGGCGTGGAGCTGGAGGACCGCGACGGCAACGCCGTGGACGTCAGCGCCGAGGATCTCGTGCGCGCCCTGCGCCGCGGCGGGCGCCCCCTGCCGCTGATCGTGCTTTCCAGCTGCGGCGGGGCCGCCGACGCCGACGCCGGGCTCGCGGTCACCCTGCTGCGCCACGGCGCGGACCGGGTCATCGCCATGCAGACCTCGATCACCGACTGGTACGCCACCCGCCTGCTCACCCGCGTCTACCGGGCCCTGGCCGAGCGCGAGGCATCCGTCGCCGAGGCGCTCGCGGAGGCGCGTTCGGGGCTGTTCGAGGAGGTCGTACGCTCGGGGGAGACCCGCTGCCCCGAGTACGCGGTCCCGGCGCTCTTCGCCGCCTCCGACGGTCCACTGTGGAACGCCGACGCCGCGCCGGTGCCGCTGTCCAACCCGACCGAGCTGCCGAGCGGCGACGGCGTGCGGGAGCTGCTGCTCGGCGACCTCGTCGGCCGCCGCCCGCTGCTGCGCGTGGTCAGCCAGACCCTGCGCGACGAGCTCGCCGGCGCCCCGCTGGTGGGTGGCGTCGTGCTGACCGGGCCGGCCGGCATCGGCAAGACCGCGCTCGCCGGCCGGGTCGTCACCCGGCTGCGCGACGACCTCGACGACCCGTGGACGATCGTCGTGCACGCCGGGGCCTGGAACCCGCCGGGGCTGCTCGCCGACCTCGCCGCGGCCGGCGTGAAGCTGGATCGCGACGGCGACGGCGAGCCCGACGCCGACGCGGCCGCCCTCGCCGCGCTCGCCGAGGCGCTGCGCACCGACCGGCTCCTGCTCGTCTTCGACGACTTCGAGCAGAACCTCACCGTCGGCGGCGGCGCCTTCCTCGACCCCGGCTTCGGCGAGATCTTCGCCGGGCTGTGCGCGGCCGCCGAGCGCGGCAAGCTCCTCGTCACCAGCCGCCACCCGGTGCCGGTTGCCGTACCCCTGTCCCGGCTGGACGTCCCGCCGCTCACCGACGCCGAGCTGCGCCGGCTCCTCATCCGCATGCCCGGCCTGCGCGACCTGCCGATCCCCGACCGCGACGCCGTCGTCGCGGCGGTCGGCGGGCACCCGCGGCTCGTCGAGTTCGTCGACGCCCTGCTCAACGGCGGTGCCCGGCTGCCGGAGGTGACGGCCCGGCTGCGCACCCTCACCGAGGCGCGGACGTTCCCCGACGCGGCCGCGGCCACCCGCGAGGCGATCGCGCTGGGCGCCCGCGACGTGCTGCTCACCGACCTGCTCGACCTGCTCAGCCCGGCGGAGCGGGAGGCGCTGCTGCAGCTGGCGGTGTCCCGGATCCCGGTCACCGCCGCCGACCTGGCCTGGGCCGTCGCCCCCGAGGACCCCACGGCGCAGGACGTCGCCGCGATGACCGGGCACGTGGCCCGGCTGCGCGACCTGACCCTGGCCGGCCCGGCCGGCGAGGACGGCGTGGTCGTCGAGCCGTGGCTGCGCGAGGCCCTGGCCCGCCACCAGGGCGACGGGCTCGTGCGCCGCCACCTGCTCGCCGCGGCCACCTGCCGGCGCATCGTCGAGGACGGCCGGGCCGGCTTCGACACCGTCACCGAGGCCGTGTACCAGCTGCGCGCCGCCGGCCGGGTCGACGATCTCGCCGAGTTCGCCACCGCCACGCTGCCCAAGCTCGGCGGCGAGCTGGCCGTGGCCGCGTTCCTGGGCGAGGTCACGCCCGGGTTCCCGGTCGAGCACCCGGCGTACGGCGATCTCATCGAGCGGGAGCGCGACGCGCTGGAGGCGACCGGCAGCACCGCCGCGGCCGCCGAGAAGGGCGAGGAGGCCGTGCGGCTCGCCGCCCGCGCCGCCAAGGCCGCGCCGCAGGACACCGGGGCCCGGATCGGGCTCAGCGCGGCGCTGGACAACCAGGGCCGCCTGCTGCACCGCCTCGGCCGCCTCGCCGACGCCCGCCGCACCTACGAGCGGGCCCTGGCCATCGACGCGGGGCTCGCCGAGGCGGAGCCCGAAAGCGTGCAGTACCGGCGCAACCTCGCGATGAGCCACCAGAAGATCGCGGAGGTCGCCCTCGACGACGCCGAGTTCTCCCTCGCCCGATCCGCGGCCGAGGAGTCGCTACGGCTGCGCAGCGCCCTGGCCGAGGGCGAGCCCGGCGACGCCCGGCTGCAGTGGGACCTGGCGATCGGGCTGCGCTGCTTCGCGCTGACCGCGGACGCGGACGCGGCCCGGCCCCGGCACGAGCAGGCCCTCGGCATCTGGCGCCGCCTCGCCGCCGACGACGGGGACAACCGGGCGCTGCTGGAGCACCAGTTCGACTGCCTCATCAGCCTCGCCGACCTCAAGTCCGACGCGTTCGCGGAGCTGGTGAAGGAGGCGGCCACGATCGCCGACCGGCTCACCGATGCCGACTCCGGCGACGTCGACGCCCAGCGCCGGATGCTCACCGCCCAGTGGCGCCTCGGCGCGATGGACGTCGCGGCCGGCGACCCGGCCTGCGCCGCCGGGCACTTCACCGGCGCCCTGTCGCTGGCCGGGCGCCTGGCCGGCGCCGACGCCGACGGCCTCGACGCGCAGCGGGACCTGGGCACCGCCCTGACCCGGCTCGCCGAGTTCCACGCCGGCAACGATCAGCCGCAGGAGGTCCGCGGCCACCTCGAACGGGCCATGGAGGTCGCCGAGCTCGTCGTGCACCGCTTCCCCCGCAACGGGGCGCTGCACCGCGACCTGGCCGCCGCCCGCGAGCGCCTCGCCGACTGGCTGCGCGAGCAGGGCGACCCGGCCGCGGCCCGGGCCCTGTGCCGCCAGGCGCTGACCAGCCGGCGCCGCCGCACCGCCCTCGACCCGCAGGACCTCGCCTCCCGCCTTGCCGAGGCGGCCGTGCACGCGCGCATCGCCGCGCTGGACGAGGCCGCCGGGCACCCGGGCCGGGCCCGGCACCGGTGGCAGGAGGCGCTCACCATCGTCCGGCGCCTCGACGAGGAGCACCCGGCGCCGGCGCACCGGGCCGCCGTCGAGGAGTACGAGGCCCGCCTGGCCGCGTGACCGTCAGCGGCGCACGTCGGCCCGGCAGCTCCCGAATCGCCACAGGGGCAGCCCGGCCGCGACCCAGGCCTCGACGCCGCCGGCCAGGTCGGTGGCGCGGTGCAGGCCGACCCGCCGCAGGCTCTGCGCGGCGAGGCTGGAGCTGTACCCCTGCCGGCACACGACGACGATCTCCAGGTCGTATCCGGTCGCCTCGGGGATGCGCGCGTCGCCGGCCGGGTCGAGGCGCCACTCCAGCACGGTGCGGTCGATGACCAGCGCCCCCGGCAGCTCACCGGCCTCGGCCCGCTGCGTCTCCGTGCGCGTGTCGACGACGAGCGCGCCGCGTAGCCGGGCCGCCTCGGTCTCGTGCGGGGTGTAGCGCCGGACCCCGGCCCGCGCCTCGGCGAGCACGCGTGCGATCCCTGGTGCGGGCTGCGTGAGCATGCCGCGACTATATCGGCGCCCCGCGGCCCGCGCGGGAGGGATGCATACCTGCCGAGGACTGGTCGGATGGCCACTCCGGCGCGCCCCGACGACTGGCTCGAGCACGACGACACCGTGAGCCGCCTCGCGGTTCACGAGCGTTGCAGGCCGCCCGCGACCAGCAGCAGCTCCGCCCGGCCGTAGCCGCCCTGGGCCGAGATCCACAGGTATGGGTCGGGGACGCGGATGACCGCGGTCTGCGGCTCGGCGCCCGAGGACGGTTCGAGCTCCTGGTAGGGCCAGCCGTTGGCCAGCGTCGGCAGGGTCGCGGCGGGCGGGCCGGCGGCGAAGACGCCGCCGGCCACGGAGACGGTGAGGGCACCGCCGGAGCCTCGCACGACGAGCTGACCCCGGCGCGAGTCGCCCATGCTCGAACAGCCGGTGACCCTGGCCCCCTCGGGCAGGACGGTCGGGTGTACCAGCAGCTCGCAGCGGTGGCCGCGGTCCAGCCGGAGCGTGCCGGCGAACGCCAGCGCCTTCTCGGCCGGCACGGAGGCCGGTCCGCGCAGGAGCAGCTCGGCGCGGACCCCGGTCACCGGCGCCCAGGCGACGCGGGCGGTGCGGCCCGCGTCGGCCTCGACGATCCCCGGCCGCTCGCCCACGGTCGCGGCCGTGGTATTGCCCGGGCCCGCCACCGGCAGGGCCGTGGAGGACGGGGCCGGCGACCCGTCGTCGGCCGCCAGCGACAGCTCGGCGACGAACGCCGTGTCGTCGCGCCCGCCGGTGCCGGCGGTATTGGACCACACGGTGAGCCGTTCGACGCCGTCGAGCACGGCCCACTCGGTGCTCCTCACCGGGTACGGGAACTCGCCCACGTCGAAGTGGACCGCCAGCGGGTCCGAGCCGACCGGCCCGGCGACCGCCTCCGCCGGCGGCCCGGGCACCGCGTACCCGCCGCCGCCGGTCACCAGCCGCGGCGCGACCATCACCAGCAGCGCGCTCACCGCGAGTGCCAGGGCCCCCGCCCCGGCCCGCCGCCGGGCGCGCCGGCGCCGGTAGGCCGGCCCGACCCGGGCGAGTATCTCGCCGGCGTCCGTGTAGGCGTCCGCGCGGGCCCGCAGGGTGTCGCGCAGCGCGTTGAGATCCGTGGTCATCGGCTCGTCTCCTCGAGGTCGCGCAGCTCGACGCGCATGGCGGCCAGCGCGCGCATGGCGTGGGTGCGCACCGTGGCCCGCGAGCAGCCGAGAATCCGCCCGATCCGCTCGTCGTCGAGGTCCTCGTAATAGCGCAGTGCGATCACCGCCCGCTGCCGGTGCGGCAGGGCCCGGACCCGCTCCCACAGCGCCAGCCGCTCGTCGGCCGCCGGCCCGGGATCGTCCGCGCCCGCCCACGCGTCGGCGCTGATCTCGGCGGGCACCTCCCGGCTGGAGCGCCGCCGCCACCAGGAGGTGTTGAGGTTGACGAGGGTACGCCGCACGTACAGGTCGGGCTGCTCGGTCCGGACGATGCGCTCCCACCGCGGGTAGACCCGCACGAGCGTGTCCTGCACGAGATCGTCGGCCCGGTGCGCGTCGTCGACCAGCAGCCGCGCGAGCCGCAGCAGCCCCGGCCCCCGGGCGAGCACGTACTCCTCGAACGTCACCCCCTACGAACGTCCCGAGCCGCGCGATCTGTTGACACGGGCGGCTATGCGACCGCCTCCGGGCGGGCGACGCAGCGGCGGGCCGTGAAACGGCGGACCGGCCCGGCCGCCGCCCAGGCGAGCAGGGCGAGCGTCGCGAGCAGGAAGCCACCGCCGGCGGCCATCGATGCCGGGTCGGCCATGCGGGCGTTGGTGCCGTGGGCGAAGACGCGGACGTCGGTCACGGGGAGCCGGACCTCGATGTGGCTGCCGCTGCTGCCCTCGGCGACCGCTGCCGCGCCGGTCGGATCCGCCTCGGTCACCGTGCCCTGCACCTCGCGGGCGCCGGCGGTCCAGCGGGCCGAGCAGGTGACATGGGACTGCTCCCGCTCGATGTCGTCGAAGCAGGTGCCCAGGTGTGCGGTGGTCAGGGAACCGCCGCGGACGTATTCGCCCAGGCCGCCGCGGACGGCGAGCAGCGCGATGAGGTTGATCAGGCAGAGCCCCAGCAGGACCCACCGCACGATGCTGAGCATGTCCGGTCCTCCCCGTGGCGGGCACCGGCCGGCCCGTTGCCTGATGGTATCGAGAAGTGTGCCTTCCGTGGGGGCGGCTCAGGCCGGAACGGCGGTGGTGGTGGCGGCGGCCGGCGGGCGGCGGAGGCGCTCGCGCAGCAGGATCCACAGGGCCTGCACGCCGTCGCGCCAGGTGATCTTCTTGCCCTCCTCGCGGGTTCTCGCGTGGTAGGTGATCGCCACCTCGTAGGGGCGGACCCGCCGCCGCAGCAGCTTGCCGGTGACCTCGGCCTCCATGCCGAAGCCGCGGGAGCGGATCTCCAGCGAGCGGTACAGCGCGACCGGCATCAGCTTGAAGCACGTCTCCAGGTCGGAGAGGTAGCAGTTGTACAGCATGTTCGCGGCCGTCGTCACGCCCTTGTTGCCCATCACGTACCAGAACGAGAAAGAGCTGTGCGAGCCGAAGACGCGGTTGCCGTAGACGACCTCGGCCTGACCGTCCAGCACCGGCGCGAGCAGGCGCGGGATGTCGTTCGGGTCGTACTCGAGATCGGCGTCGAGGATGACCATGTACTCGCCGGTGGCCTCGGCGACCGCGGTCTTGATCGCGGCGCCCTTGCCGCGGTTGGCCGGATGGAAGATCGGGCGCAGGCGGGCGTCGGTGGCGCCGCGCAGGATCTCGCCGGTGCGGTCGGTGCTGCCGTCGTCGACCACGACCAGCTCAATCTCGCAGGGGTAGCGCACGTCGAGCGCCTGCTTCAGCGCCTCCTCGAGGCGGTGCTGCTCATTGAACACCGGCATCAGGATGGACAGCTTCACGGCTTGCTCCTAACAAGTGACCGGGGGACAGGGCCACCACCGCCCAGCAGGCGGTGCTCGCGCAGGACAGCACCACGACGGCGACCATGACCCGGTCGACGGAGGTGCTCAGGTGCCAATGCAGGTCGTTCGGGGTGACGACGTAGATCAGGGCGACCGCGAGCCAGTAGCCCGCGGTGACCGCCCACAGCCAGGGGTCCGCGCCCAGACCGAACGCGGCCCGGCGGCGGCGCAGCAGCACGGCGCCCAGGACGGCGGCGGCGAGCGCGAGCACGACGACGCGGTCGACGCGGCCGGCCATGGTGGAGAACACGGTCGGGATGCGGCCGGCGATCGTGGGGTCGCCGTGCAGCAGGTCGCCGAAGTGCCCGCCGGCGAGCACGTCGGTCTGGGCGCCGAGCAGCCGGGCGACCAGGGACCACAGCGCCGCCACGGCGACCGGCAGCCACACCCACGCGACCCGGCGCAGCTGCCGGCGGTGGCGCAGCGTGGCCACCACCGCGAGTACGACCACCATGCTCTGGCCCTCGTTCTTCATCAGGGCGGCGCAGCACAGCAGAAGCAGGGTGAGCGGCAGCCGGCGCCGGTCGAACGGCTCGCGGTCGAACAGCAGCAGCACGGCGCCGGCGGCGAACGCGGTCGCGCACATCGCGTCGGAGAAGCCCGCGGTCGGCACGATCCACAGGGGACTCCACGCGGACCAGCCGACGGCGATCGCGGCGAGCCAGGACCACACCGCCGGGGCGGCCGAGGTCACGCGGCGCACGGCGTAGACGACCGCGGCGATCGAGGACAGGGTCAGGGCGCCGTTGACCATCGCCGCCGGGTAGAAGTCGCGCAGGTCCAGCACCCGCCAGGCCAGCGCCACCGGGGCGGAGGCGAGCGGCGGGTAGTCGGGGTGGCTGAAGATCAGCGCGGGGTTGCCGACCGAGTCGCGGGCGAACGAGCCGCCCTCGGCGAAGTAGCCGGCGTGCAGCCACCAGATGAGGTGCGCGTCCCACAGCAGCGGCTGCTGGAAGATCTGCAGCAGGGGCGGCAGCAGCGGTACCGTCAGCAGCGCCCCGTCGAGCCAGGACCCGTGCGGTGCGGGTCCGGCCCGCCGCAGCCGCCAGGCGAGAAACCCGGTGAGCAGGTAGACCGGGGCGAACCACGCCAGCAGCGGGCCGCCCGCGGCGAGCATGAGCAGGATTGCGGCGGTGGCGACGGCGGCCCCCGCGACCGGGGCGAAGACCAGGGCGAGCGGGATCGTACGGGTCAGGGAGTACGACAGCGGCAGCCCGGCGGCGACGAGCAGGGCGACGGCGAGGAGGCTGCTCACGCGGCGGCCGGCTTCCGGGTCACGACCCGCACGCCGTGCGGGGCGGACCGGTCCCAGGCCAGGCTCACCTCGAGCGCGGCGGGCAGGCCGGCAACCACCACGATCCCGTGCAGGGTCGCGAGCTCGGTGATGCGGAAGCGCCAGTCGGTGGTGTCGGCGACGACAACCCGGGTGCCGGCCGGGACCTGGCGGGCCAGCTCCGCGCCGATGTACTCCAGCTGCTCCCGGAACTCGTGTCCGCTGCCGAGGTCGCGGACGGTCCGCACCCCGGTCCGGGTCGAGTAGACGGCCGGGCGGATCGCCTGCAGCAGCGCCGCCGCGCACACCACGACGGCGAGCAGTCGCAGCCCGAAACGGAGCCGCCCCTCACCACCGTCCGGTGCGGGCAGCAACCGTCGCAACACGCTGAGTCCTCCTCGGGGTGTCGCCTTCTCCCCGGGCGACCGGGATCACCCTAATGCGCCGTCTTTGATGCGTGCCGACCGGCCGGACCCTGCCGACCGGTGGACAAAACCGCAGTTCACCGGCATTTCGGTCGCCGTCGGCGGCGCCGGTCAGGGCCGCGGGCGGGAGGTGACGTCCCGGGTGAAGTCCGTGACCAGGCGGTTCCAGGCGCGGTAGCGGCGCAGCATCGCGTGGTTGTCGCCCGGCAACAGGACGAACCGGGCGCCGTGGCCGGCGGCGAACCTGGCCGACTGCGCCGGGTCGGTGATCCGGTCGCGAGCGCCGTGGGCCAGCAGCATCGGCACCCGCGGGTCGGCGGGCAGGTCGTGGTCCGGTGGCTCGATCCACGGGGCCAACGCGCAGACGCCCGCCACGCCCGGCGCGGTCGCCAGGTGCAGGGCGACCCGGCCGCCCATCGAGTGCCCGATCAGGATCACCGGGACGCCGGGGTGGCGCCGCGCGGCCTCGTCCAGGGCCCAGCGGGCGTCGGCCACCGGGTGGCGCTCCGGCTCGTTCCAGCCGCGGTAGCGGTACCGCAGCCGCCAGACGCCGATGCCCGCGCCGACCGCCGTCGCCGCCCGCCCGAACGGCAGCATGCGCAGGTATGCCATAGCGGGGGTGGCCTTCGCCCGGCTCTGCGCGCGGCCGCCGGGCAGCAGCAGCGCCAGGGCGCCCGGGCCGGCCGGGCCGCGCGTGGTCAGGTGCGGGCGTGCGGTCATGCCTTGCATTCGACACCATCGGCCCGCCCCCGCCGGCGGTTTGCGTGCTTGCCGTCGCGCAAATAATCTGCGTACAGTACGCCGCACGTCGACGCTCGGCGGAAAGGGGCGAATCCGTTATGCCGAACGCCGACCCCGGCGTCACCGCCACGATCCTGCTCGTGGAGGACGACCCGGGCGACGAGCTCATGGCCCGGGAGGCCTTCGCGGACGACGCACAGTCCAGCGAGCTGCACGTGGCGCGCGACGGGCAGGAGGCGCTCGACTTCCTCTTCCGGCGCGGCAAGCACGCCCAGGCCCCGCGGCCCGACTTCATCCTGCTCGACCTCAACCTGCCGCGGGTCGACGGCCGCCAGGTCCTGCGCCAGGTCAAGGGCGACGCCAGCGTCGCCAGCATCCCCGTCGTCGTCCTGACCACCTCCAGCGCGGTCGAGGACGTCGTGGCCTGCTACGGCGCGCACGGCAACGCGTACATCACGAAGCCGTCCGGCTACGATGAGTTCGTCGGCGTGGTCCGCCAGATCAACCAGTTCTGGCTCGACACCGCCCGGCTGCCCGGGGCCGTCACGCCTCGATCGTGAGCACGGCGTCCAGGCCGGTCAGCGCGAACACCCGATCCAGCGTCGTGTCGGCGCGGCGCACAACGAACCGGCGGCCCTGCCGCACCGCGGCCTTGTGCGCCCGCACCAGCGCCGCCACGCCCGACGAGTCGCAGAATCCGACCCCGCCCAGGTCCACGGTCACCACCCCGGCCCCGGCCCCGAACTCGTGCAGCACGGCCGTGCTGAGCCGATCCGCGGTGGAATAATCGAGTGCGCCGGCGACCTCGAGCGCGACCCCGCCCGGATCCGCGACGACCGCGATCGTCAGACTCGCGCCACGGTCGCCCCGCGGCAGCTCGGATCGCTGGTCGCTGGCCATGCTCCACCCCGATGTTCCTGGTCTCCGCCGAGGAGGGCAGCGTAACCCGCTCCGCTGACCACCGCACGACGCCGAGCCCTCGCGACGGCGGCGGCCTGAGGACACCGCCGGCCGCAGCATCCACGCATAACCGCCGCCAGCCGAAAAATCGGATAGTCGGGCACGAAGCACCCGACATGCCCAGAACCACGCGGAACGGCTCTGTTACCCGATGAACGGCTCTCTTACGCAATGGACTGGGCCGGTCCGCGTCGCGACCTGGAGCTCAACGAACAGGCCCCGTGCACGAGCTTGCCCGCCCGCCGGTGCGCCCGCGTCGCGGCAGTTCACCCCGCTCAGCATTGTCTCGGCGCGCATCGGCGGGTGACGCCCGGTGACCGGGCAGCAGCGGAGCTGCGGCTCCGCCCGGTGACGACACCACGGTCACGTCGGCGGCGACCGTGCTCCTGATCCACCCCTACCGCCAAAGACGCCGAACGCGGAGAACGACAGACCTGCGGTCGGCCATGGTGAGGTCGTCGAGCCGCGCGCCCAGCGACCGCCATCGGACCGTCTGATAGCCCAAGGCCGCGGCCGGCGAGATCGGGTGCGTGGACGCGGCGCGGAAGAAGCACACAACGGCTGGGCCGCGCCGGGGCGCGGCGAGGGATGCACGGGTGCGGCGACGGGCCGACCGGCGGCGCGTGCCAGGGCGGGGGAGGCAGGCGGTGGCGCGGCGTCGCCGCCACGGCTCAGCCGTTGCTGCGGCGGCGGTGATACAGCGTAACGGCAACGTCCTGGCCGCTGCGGTGGTGGTGGTGACGCTGCGGATCGACAGCACGACAACTGGACTGGCCGGGAACGCGGTGAATGGACGGACCGGGAGCCCGGTGACCGGACCGGTTGGAGGCGGGGTGACGCGGGTGCGGGCTGGGAGCGCGGCGACGGCGAGCGCCTTGCCGAACGCCCTGGCGACGGCTCTGGCGAAGGCTCTGGTGACGGTGAACGGGATATCGGCGGCGACGGTGGCCTCGGCGACTGCGTACGAGATTTCGGCGGCGGGGGCTGCAATGGTGGGACGGCAAGGTTCTGAGGGCGAGACGGCCCGGGCAGGGTGGGCGCGGACGGATCGGAGCAGGGGCGGGGCTGAGGCCCCGCACAGCCGGAGTCGGGCCGGTTTGGTGGACTGCCCGGGCCGGGCCGATCCGACGGGCGGTGGGAGTCGGGCTGAGTCACTGGATGGCGGGGGTTGGGCTGGGGCTCCGGGTTGCTGGAGGCGGGTTGGGGTGGCGGATAGGCCGGGTCGGGTCGGGGCTTCGGACGGTGGGAGTCGGGCTGGGGTGACGGGCGGCGGGGACTGGGCTGGGTGGCCGGGCGGCGGGAGTCGGGCTGAGTGGCCGGACCGCGGGAGTCGGGCTGGGCTGGCGGACGGCCCGGGTTGGATTGAGTCGACGGGCGGTCCGGGTGGGGCTGCGTGGCCAGGGAGCGGCGGCGGGCGGCTCGGGCGTCTTGCTCGGCCCAGTGTGCGGTGATTTCGGCGGTGCGGGCCTCGGCGTCCAGGCGGGCCAGCCGCTCGGCGTGGCGGGCCTCCAAGCCGCGGCGGCGGGCCTCGGCGAACTCGGCGCGGACCGCACGGCGGTGGGCCACCCGGCGGCGGTTCTCGGCCAGCATCGCGTCAAAGCGGCTACGCCACTGCGAATCGGCGGTCCCGGCCAGCACCTCGCTCATGGACACAACCTAGAACAGGGGTACGACAAAACCCGCTGACCAGGGGAAACCGTGGGCTGGCGAAAGATGTAAGAGCGACTTATCGAGGTGCGGGGCGGAGTGGGTTGGCGAGAAACTTGCGGTGCACGGCGATCTGGCCACTGTTGGGCGGGCGGGGGCGGTGTGACGCTGGCGGGGGAACGGGAGGGTGGGGATGGGCGAGGCTAAGCATCGGGTGGCGGTGCTCGTGCTCGACGGGGCGAAGCCGCTCGATGTCGGGATTCCGGCGCAGGTGTTCACGAGCCGGGCCGGTATGCCGTACGAGGTGCGGGTCTGCGGCGCCGCGCCTGGGCTGGTCGCCGGTGGGGACGGGCTGGCGTACCACGTGGCCGAGGGGTTGGGCGCGTTCGACTCCGCCGACACGATTTTCATCCCCGGATACCGGCATCCCGACCGTGAGGAGGCGCCGGGCGAGGTTGTCGAGGCGCTGCGCAAGGCGCACGCGCGCGGGGTGCGGCTCGCGGCGATCTCGACCGGGGCGTTCGCGCTCGCCGCGACCGGGCTGCTGCACGGCAAGCGGGCCACCACGCACTGGCACTACACGCACGCGCTCGCCCGGCGGCATCCCGGCATCCGCGTCGACGAGGACGTGCTCTTCGTCGACGAGGGTGAGGTGCTCACCTCGGCGGGGGCGGCCAGCGGGATCGACCTCTGCCTGCACCTCGTGCGCCGCGACCACGGGGTGGCCCTCGCCAACCGGGTGGCGCGCCGGCTCGTCGCGGCGCCGTACCGCAGCGGCGGGCAGGTGCAGTACATTCCGCACAGCGTCCCCGAGGTGGTCGGCGAGCACTTCGCGGCCACGCGGCAGTGGGCCCTGGAGCGGCTCGGCGAGCCGCTGGCGCTGGGCGACCTGGCCCGCAACGCCAACGTCTCGGCGCGGACGTTCTCGCGGCGGTTCGTGGAGGAGACCGGATACACGCCGACGCAGTGGATCCTGCGGGCGCGGGTCGACCGGGCGCGGGAGCTGCTGGAGGCCAGCGACCTCGCCATCGAGCGGATCGCGGCCCAGGTCGGGCTCGGCACCGGCGCGAACCTGCGGATGCACTTCCAGCGGATCCTGGGCACCTCGCCCAGCGAGTACCGCCGGACCTTCGCCCGCCCGGCGAAGCTGGCGTGATCCTTGCGGGAGCTGGCGCGCCGGCACCTGTCGGTGCACGAAAGCCGCGATGACCATCGAAGCATGACGAATCGCATCGCCATCAACGGATTCGGCCGCATCGGCCGCAGCGTGCTGCGCGCGATCCTGCAACGCGGCAGCCCGCTCGAGGTCGTCGCCGTCAACGACCTCGCCGACCCCGCCACCCTCGCCCATCTCCTGCGGTACGACAGCACCCTCGGCCGCCTCGGACGGACCGTGACCTTGGACGGCGACACCCTCGCCGTCGGCGCTCACCGTATCCGGGTGCTGGCCGAGCGGGAGCCCGGGAAGCTGCCGTGGGCCGAGCTCGGCGTCACGCTGGTGCTGGAGGCGACCGGCCGGTTCACCGCCGCCACGGCCGCCCGCGCCCACCTCGACGCCGGCGCGCGGCGGGTGCTGGTGAGCGCGCCCTCGGCCGGCGCCGACGTGACCATCGCGTACGGGATCAACACCGACCGGTACGACCCCGCCGCCCACACCGTCGTGTCGAACGCCTCCTGCACCACGAACGCGCTCGCCCCGCTCGCCGGGGTCCTCGACGACCTGGCCGGGATCGAGCAGGGGTTCATGACGACGGTGCACGCCTACACCCAGGAGCAGAACCTGCAGGACGGCCCGCACCGCGACCTGCGGCGGGCCCGGGCCGCCGGGGTCAACATCGTGCCCACGACGACCGGGGCGGCCAAGGCGATCGGGCTCGTCCTGCCCCGACTGGAAGGCCGGCTGTCCGGCGACTCGATCCGCGTGCCGGTGCCGGTGGGCTCGCTCGTCGAGCTCAACGCGGCCGTCGAGCGCGAGGTGACCCGCGACGAGGTGCTCGCCGCCTACCGGGCCGCCGCCGACGGGCCGCTCACGGGCATCCTGTCCTACACCGACGACCCGATCGTCGGAAGCGACATCGTCGGCGACCCGGCGTCGGCGATCTTCGACGCCGCCCTGACCAGGGTCGCCGGGCGGCACGTGAAGGTCGTCGCCTGGTACGACAACGAGTGGGGCTTCTCCAACCGGGTCGTCGACACCCTGGAACTGCTGAGCGCCTAAGCGTCCAGGCCCAGCCCGCGGCGGCCGGTCGCGTTGAGCCCCGCGGGCTGGAAGCGGTCCGGCCAGGTGCGCTCGTAGTGCTCCTCGGGGAAGTCGCCGGGGCTGGACCCCGGACTCGAACGCGGCGCGGACGCTCGGGGCGTAGTGCTCGTTGCGCGGACACCAGGGCGCGGCCGGGATGTACATGACGTTGCCCCAGCCCCGCTGGTTCCGCACCGGGGCGACGCTGTGGATCATGTCGCAGTGCCACCAGACCGAGTCGCCGGCGCGCACGTCCGGGATGCCGGCCAGGGCGCGCATGAGCAGCGGGTGCCAGCGCTCGCCCGCCGGGAAGACCCGGTTGACGGTGACGCCGCACATGTCGTCCTCGGGCACGTCGGCGAGCAGGGGGCGCAGCATGAGGTAGGCCATCGCGGCCGGGATCGGCACGGTGTGCAGCACGCCCTGGTCGTGGTCCATGTCGGACAGGGCCGTCCAGCCCTGGAAGGTCCGAAACGCCGAGCACATGGTGGTGCCGGGATACTGCGGGCCGTCGGTGCGATAGGCCGCGTCCCAGGGGTCGTACTCCTCGACGCTGCCGTCGAACAGGTGCCGGAACGCCTGCTGGTAGGCCCGCGTCATCCACAGGTCCAGCGTCCCCGGGTCCAGGTGGGTGTTCAGGCCGGCCGAGTCCGCGCCCTCGGGCCGGCGCCGGATGCGGTCCGGGTAGAGCGAGTCGCGGTCCGGGTCGAACCAGCGCCGGCCCTGTGAGTCGTACTTCCACTGCCGGTTCAGCAACGCCTGGACGTTGGCCATGCGCTCGCTCTGCCGTGCCTGCATCTGCGCCGGCGACCAGTAGATCGGGTAGATCTCCGGCCGCGAGCCGACCGTGCCGAAGAAGTCGTCGCCGGGGCCGCGATACTGCTCGAAGAAGCGGTTGCCCTCGACGTACTCCACGATGCCGCGGTCCCAGCCCAGCGCCTGCTCGCGCTCGAAGTGCCCGCGCACCACCAGGCAGCCGCGCCGCCGGAGCAGTTCGGCCTGCTCGGCGGGGACGGTGCCGGCCGCGATGTCGGCGTAGTCGATCACCGGCCACACCTGCTCGCCGTGCTTCAGCGCGGCCTCGACCTGCTCGACCTCGGCCTCGACGCGCCGCTCGACGACGGCGAAGACCTCCTCGACGGAGCGGCCCGACGCGGCGATGCGGGCCCGGATCGCGGCCTTGATCTCGCGGATCGCCCCCGGCAGGTCGGCCGGGGTCTCCTCCCAGTGCGGCAGGGCGGGTGCGGACACTGCGACTCCTTCCAGAAAGGTCTCCTTATTTGTAATGCGGAGACGGTACCCAGGCCGCCCGCTTCCAGACAAGGCTCCTGCCTAGAATTGGCACATGGACACCGACCCGGCGCGGCCGTCCCTGGAGCTCGTGCGCTCGGTGACCGACGAGCACGTGCTGCGCGCCCTGATGCGCCACCGCCGCCTGACCCGCGCCGAGCTGTCCGCGCAGACGGGCATCTCCAAGCCCACCGCGGGGGAGAGCGTGCGCCGCCTGCAGGAGCGCGGCCTGGTCGTCGACACCGGCGAGCGCACGGCCGGAGGCCGCGGCAAGGGGCGCGTCGGGTCGTACTACGCGCTGTCGCCGCGCGCGGGGACGGCCCTGGCGGTGTCGATCGCGCCCGGCGGGATCGCGGCCGAGATCGTGGACGCCTACGGCGACACCCTCGCCCGAGCATCGGGGGTGGTCGGGCGACCGGCGGCGCCGCCGGAGGTGGCGGCGGTGCTGACCGCGGTCGCCGGGGCGGGCCGCGAGCAGCCGGACCGGCCGCGGCTGGCGGTGGTGTCGGCGGCCGATCCCGTCGACCGGCGCACGGGGCGGCTCGTGCATCTGCCCGACGCGCCGTTCCTCGTCGGCGAGCTGGACCCCGTGGCGGTGCTGGGACCGCACGTGGCCGGGCCGGTGGTCGTGGACAACGACGTGAACTGGGCGGCGCGGGCCGAGCGGGAGCACGCCGGGGACGACTTCGCGTACCTCTACCTCGGCGAGGGCCTCGGCTGCGCGATCGTCGGCGGCGGCGAGGTCGCCCGCGGCCGGACGGGCCTCGCGGGCGAGATCGCGCACCTGCTCACGGCCGGCCCGCGCGGGCACACGACGCCGTTCATCGAGGTGTTCGCCGGGATGGGGGTACGGCTGCCCGGCTCCACCGCCATCGATCCCGCCGCGCTGCTGGCCGCCACCGCCGCCCCCGCGCCCCTCGCGGCGGCGAACCGGCGCCTGGTCGGCCGGGCCGTCGCCGGGGTCGTCGCGGCGATCGTCGCGCTCGCCGACCCCGGGCTGGTCGTGGTCGGCGGGGCGTGGGGGCCGGCGCTGCTGGACGCGATCGGCGCGGCGGTGGCGGAGCAGGCTCGTGCGGTACCGCTGCGGAAAGCGGAGGCGAAGGAGCCCGCGCACGCGGGGGCCCGGCAGGATGCGGTGGAGCGGCTGCGCGCCGCGATCGTCGCCGGTTGAGCGGGGGCGCTCAGGCGATGCGGTGTTCGCCGCGATCGGGCCGTTTCACGAGGCCGTGGGCCTGGACCCCGGCCTGGACCGGCTCGATAGCGAGTTCCGCAAGGTGCCCTGACCGCACGCTGAGGTTCTTACGCCAGGGGCTGCCAGATCCCGGCGGCGATGCCGAGCGCCCCGGCGGAGATGACCGCGAGCGGCATGTCGTGGGCGAGGATGCTGGCCGGCACCGCGCACCCGGCCGAGAGCATGGCGCACGTGGACAGCCTTGTCCGCCACCGACGCACCGGTTCGAGGCGGCTCAGCGCCCGTGCCAGCTCGGGATCGTCTCCGGCGATCTCCCGCTCCACCTGCGCCAACTGCCACTGCTCGATCTCGGACACCCGGTGGATTCTCGACGCGAAGTACGACAACCGCGCGGAGCCGGTATGACAAACCCGCGACAAGGGCAGATCGGCGGGGCGGCGCGATTGACGGGTTTCGGTTAATCTTGCGGTGATCTTGCCCACGACGCCGGTAAAGGCCCCGAATGTTCCGAGGTGACGCTCCGTGTTCCGCGTCGGCGACACCATGCTGGACTCCTACGAGGTCCGCGAGGTGGTCCGCAGCGGCGGCATGGGGCTGGTGTACCGCGTCCACCACCGCGAATGGGGCATCGACCTCGCCGTGAAGACGCCGCGGCCCGAGCTCGTCGGCGACGAGTTGTTCCGGGCCGAGGCGGAGGCCTGGGTCCGGCTCGGCGCGCACCCGAACACCGTCAGCTGCGCCTACGTGCGGCGGCTCGGCGGGCGCTCGGCCGCGTTCGCCGAGTGGGTCGACGGCGGCAGCCTCGCCGAGGCGGTCCGGGCCGGGACGCTCGCGCGGCCGCCGGACGTGCTTGACGCGGCGATCCAGTTCGCCTGGGGGCTCGAGCACGCGCACCGGCAGGGGATGGTGCACCAGGACGTCAAGCCGGCCAACGCGATGCGCGAGCGGGACGGCACCGTCAAGGTCACCGACTTCGGCCTGGCCAAGGCCGTCATCGTGCCGGACGCCCAACCGGCGGCGGAGCGGGGCGTCACCTGCGGCGGATTCACGCCGGCCTACTGCTCGCCCGAGCAGATGCGCGCCGCCGCCGGCGAGCCGGTGCGGCTCACGGCCGCGACCGACGTGTGGTCGTGGGCGCTCAGCGTGCTGGAGATGCTCGTCGGCGGACCGCCGGTCCGGGCCGGGCACATCGCCGGCGAGGTGTTCGAGGCGCTGCTGCAGGACGGGCTCCGCCCGCCCGGCGGGCTGGTGGCGGTGCTGCGCGAGTGCTTCCGGCCCGAACCGGCCCGACGCCCCGCCGACCTGGGGGCACTCGCCGACCGGCTCGCCGCCGTCTACACCGAGGTCGCCGGGCGGCCGTATCCGCGGCGGCGGCCCGAGCCCGTGGGGCTTCGCGCCGACGGGTTGTCCAACCAGGCCCTGTCGATGCTCGACCTCGGCCACCCCGAGCGCGCCGAGGCGCTGTGGGAGCAGGCGCTGCTGGCGGACCCGCACCACGGCCACACGACGTACAACCGCGGGCTGTTGCGCTGGCGCCAGGGGCGGGCCACCGACGCCGAGGTCGTCGCCGAGCTCGGGCCGGTGCGCGGGGCCGAGGCGCTGCTGGCCCAGGTGCAGGCCGAGCGCGGGGCCGCGCGGTGGCTCGCGCTGCCGGCCGGGGCGGCGGTCACGGCGCTCGCGGGGACGCCGGACGGGCGGCTCGTCGTCACCGGCGACGAGGTCTGCGGCGGCGACGGCGCGCCGCCGGCCGCGGTGCGCCTGTGGGACGTCGCCACCGGGGCCTGCCGCGCCGTGCTGCCCGCGCACCGGCGCCGGGTCGCGGCGCTCGCGGTCGACCCGGCCGGCCGCTTCGTGGTCTCCGGCGGCGAGGACGGCGCGGCGGTCGTGTGGGACGCCGCGACCGGGCAGGTCCGGCACCGGCTCGAGCACGGCGGGGCGCTGCGCGGCCTGGCGCTGAGCCCGGACGGGGCGGTGCTGGCCGGCTTCACCGAGGCCGCCGGGCTGCTCGTCTGGGACGTCGAGAGCGGTTCGCAGCTGTACTGCCTGCAGAACCCGAGCACCTCCTACGAGCACGGCTCGGTGGCGGTGGGGCGCGGGCACGTGGTCGCGTACTCCTCGCGGACGCGGCGGATGCGCGCCTGGTCCCTGGCCGGCGGGGAGCTGACCCGCTCCGGCCCGCTCGAGGCGCGCACGGTGCTGCTGAGCCCCTCCGCCGGGGCGGCGCTGCTCGTCGGCGACGGCACCGTCGAGCTGGTCGACCCGGTCACCGGGGCGCGGCAGGGGCACTGGTCGTACAGTCCACAGTGGACGGAAGCCGCGGTGCCGAGCGACGACGGGCGGCTCGTGCTCGCCCCCGCGGGCGACGCGCTGCAGATCTGGGACGTGGAGCGCGGCCGGTGCCTGCGCACGCTTTCGGGGCACGGGGGCGCGGTGCGGGCGGCGGGGTTCGCCGGCGGGGCGCTCGTGCTCAGCGGCTCCGGCGATGGGACCGCGCGGGTGTGGCGGCTCTTGCCCGGCGAGCGCGCCCGGTGGAGCTACGCGCGACCGCGGGCCGCCGTCGAGCTGTCCCGCGACGTCGAGATGGTGCGGGCGGTGATCGAGCAGGCGCCGGCGCTGCTGCGCGGTGGGCGACACGCGCAGGCCGCCGCCCGGGTGCGCGAGGCCCGCGGCGTGCCCGGCTTCGAGCGCGACCCGGCGCTGCTGGCCCTGTGGGACGGCATCGGGCGGCACGGGCGGCGCAGCGGGCTGCTCGGCGCCTGGGTCGCGGGCCGGCTGCCGGAAGGCTCGGTGCTCACCGCCGACGGGGCGCTGGCGGTGCGGTGGCGCGACTTCGAGTACACCCTGGAGCTGCTGGACCCCGCGAGCGGTGCGCAGCGGGGCACGCTGCGCGGCCACGGCGACGCCGTCCTCGCCCTGCGGCTCACCGCCGATGGGCGCACCGCCGTGACCGTGAGCGAGGACCGGACCGTGCGCGTGTGGGACCTCGCCACCGGCACCGCCCGGCACGTGCTGACCGGCCACAAGGAGAAGCCGACGTCGCTTGCGATCACCGCCGACGGGCGCACGGCCGTCTCCGGCGATCGGCGTGGCACCGTCATCGTCTGGGACCTCGTGAAGGGCCGGCGCCGCCGGGTCGCGACTCCGCACGGCGGCTGGATCGGCGACCTGGCGCTCAGCGCCGACGGCGCGGTGGCGCTCGCGTTCCATCACGACGGTGAGGTCTGCGTCCTGGACACCGACCGGGGCCGGTGCCTGCACTCGCTGCCGGGCAAGGGCGTGCGCGCCGCGGCGACCGCGATCGGCGCCGACGGGCGCGGCGTGGTCTGCCCCAGCCACACCGGCGCGTCGCTGTGGGTGGCCGACGTCGTCACCCGCGAGCTGCGCCACGTCCTGCTCGGCCACGACGAGCCCGTTCGTGCGGTGACCATGTCCGCCGACGGCCGCCGCGCCTGCTCCGCCTCCGCCGACGGCACGCTGCGCGTGTGGGACCTCGCCACCGGCGCCGCCACCGCCGTGCTCACCGGCCACGACGGGCCGGTCACCACCCTCGCCGCCGTCCCCGGCGACCGGTTCGCCCTCACCGGCGGCGCCGACGGCACCGTCCGGGTGTGGGACCTCGACGCCGGCCGCTGCCTGCGCGTGCTGCCGGCCGGCGCCGAGCCCGACCGGCTCGGCGTCACCGCCGACGGCAACACCGCCCACGCCGCCGCCCGCGACGCCGGGACTGTCGTATGGCGCCTCGACTGGGACTACGACCTGTAACAGCCCCCTCGACAAAGGAAGGCCGACTCGACATGCTCCTCGCCTGCGCCGGCTGGCGCTGCCAGCGCATGATCTCGGTGTCCGACGTGCCCGGCGGCAACCCCGTCGCCCGCAACGACCCGGAGCACTTCTCGATCAGGTTCCAGATCTGCCCGGACTGCCACCAGACGTTCTGCGACCAGTGCGCGCCCAAGGCGATGCTGCGCGCCTCGAAGTGCCGCGAGTGCGGCGGCAAGCTCGTCGACGGCGGGCAGCGGCAGAAGGTCAACGGCACGCAGAAGGCCGAGTTCGTGCGGGTGCACGACGAGGGGTACGCCCTCGGCGCCGAGGGCGACATGAACGCCGCCCTCGCCTGCTTCGACCGGGCGATCGCCCAGCGCGACGGCTACGTCGCCGCGCACTTCAGCCGTGGCATGGCGCTGCGCAACCTGGGCCGCCGCGAGGAGGCGATCGCCGCGTTCGAGCGCTCCGCGGCGCTGGACCCGCGCAACCCGCAGCCGCTGTTCGACATCGGCAAGGTCCGCTCGGCGCTGGGCGACAAGGCCCGGGCCGTCGCCGCCTACGACCGGGCCCTGACAGCCGAGCCCCGCTTCGTCGGCGCGATGATCAACAAGATGGTCGCCCTGCTGGACCTGGACCGGGCCGCGGACGTGCTGGCGCTGGCCGAGGAGGCGCTGCGCATCGAGGCCGCGGACTCCTCGGCCGACCACACGCCGCACGCCACGGCGTACGTCAACGGCGCGAAGGGCGCGGCCCTGCTCAAGCTCGGCCGCGACGAGGAGGCCCTGGCCGTCCTCGACGCCGCGATCAACGACGGCCCGGACACGCCCGACAACTACCTCAACCGCGCCACCGCCCTGGAGCGCCTGGGCCGCGCACAGGAGGCGGCCGCGGCTCGGCGGATCGGCGAGCAGCTGCGCCGCTGACCCATTTCGGGCCGAACCCGTTTGAACCCTCCGCCCGGCCGTCCGCGTAGTCGCGGGTAGGAGACAGACTCCGGGAAGGCGGTGTTGCGATGTCGGCTTCGCGGTTCGCCCAAGGCGTGGCATACGTGCATGAACCGGTGACCGCCATCCCGGTGACCGCTGTCCCCGGCGAGGGGGAGCCGTGGCCGGGGCCCGAACACTGGGGCGGCTGGGGCGGTGGCCCTGTCCCGCCGCCGCGGCCGCCCGAGTGGCGCGGCCCTCCGCCCGGTGACCGTCCGGTCGGCCGGTTCACCGGTGGTGGCGGGCGGCTGCTGCGCTGGATCGTCGGGATCGTCATGCTGGTGGGCCTGGCCGCGATGGTCAGCGTGGCCGGGCTCGTGGCGATCGTCGAGACCCGCTCGCAGCCGCCGCGCCCGCGCCCGAGTGCCGCCGCGCCGCCGGCGGCGAACCCGGCCGCCCCGCCGGGCGCGACCGACACGGACGCCCTGACCGAACCCTCGGCCGGCCCGTCGGCGACCCCGGCGGCACCGCTGGACACCGCGACGATCGTGTCGACGGTCAACCGCGGCGTCGTCAACATCACCAGCACCCTGGGCCTGCGTAACGCCCGCTCCGCCGGCACCGGCGTGCTGCTGTCCAGCAGCGGCCTGGTGCTCACTAACAACCACGTCATCGCGGGCGCCACCGCGATCACCGGCGTCGCCGTCGCCAACGGCCGCACGTTCCAGGCGAGCGTCGTGGGCTACGACCGCTCCCACGACATCGCGGTCATCCAGCTCGCGGGCGCGTCGGGCCTGCCCCGCCTCGCCGTGGCCGACTCGGGCGGTGTGAAGGTCGGCGATCCGATCGTCGCGGTCGGCAACGCGGGCGGCCAGGGCGGCACCCCGGCCGCCGTGACCGGCGAGGTGACCGCCCTGAACCGCACCATCACCGCCCAGGACCCCGAAGGCGGCGGCTCCCAGCGCCTCAGCGGCCTGATCCAGGTCCGCGCCGACATCCGCGCCGGTGACTCCGGCGGCCCCCTGGTCGACGCGGCCGGCCGCCTGATCGGCATCAACACGGCCGCCTCCTCCGACCCGGACGTCCAGTCGGCCGGCGGGACGGGCTTCGCGATCCCGAGCAACACCGCACTGTCCATCGCCCGGCGCATCCAGGCCGGCGAGGCCTCCGCGACCGTCCACATCGGACCCACGGCCCTGCTCGGCGTCTCGGCGAAGGACTCCGGCGGCGGTGCCGCGGTGACCGGCGTGGTCCAGGGCAGCCCGGCCGAGCGGGCGGGCCTGGCCGCGGGGGACGTGATCCGGGCGGTCGACGGCACGCCGATCGGCTCGGCCACCGATCTGACGGCCGCGATCGACCAGCGCCGCCCGGGTGACCAGGTGCGCATCACGTGGCTCGACCGCGCCGGGCGGACCCGCACCGCCACTGTCCGCCTGGCCACCGGCCCCGCCGGCTGAGCCGGCGCACGGTAGCCGGGTTTGGCCGTTTCGGTGGAGGTCGGGGCTTGACGTTGGCTCAGCCGTACCGTCGAAGTCATCGCCCCGGCGGCGCGGGCTCGTCGGGGATCGCGAGGCCGGGACGAAGATCCGGCTCGCGGTCCTCGTGGTGGCGTTCGGCGCGATGACTCGCAGGTCGGGCTGATGGATACCGGCAGGCCAGTGGTGATCGCGTTGGCGGGCAACGGGATCGCTTCGATGGTGCCGTTGCGCAACTCAACGTTGGTGGCGCCGGCCTTGCGCGCGTTGGCCAGGGCGAGAGCAAGCCGTATCGGGCCGCCGCGGCGGCCCGGGAGCAGGACGTCGATGCCACCGCCGAGCCCCGCCGCTACCGGCCCAAAGACCCCGCCCGGGCCACCGGCATGCCTATCGCGGGCACCCGCGGTTGCCGGTGGAGGACGTCACTACCGACCGACAGTGCGAACGGACCCAGGGACAGCCCCTGATCAGAAACACTTCAAGTCGCCCGCACTACCCTGCTCGCGCGCGCTGGCTGTCGCCCGAGCACGACCGGCGCAGCCCGTCCAGCACGAGGGTGATGACATCGTCGGCCTCGGCCCGCCAACCGGGGCGGTCATGGGCCGCACCGATGCCGTGCAGTGCCATCATGACGGCACCGGCACCCACGTCGTCGCGGACGGTGCCGTCATGCACGGCGGCCGCCACCAGGTCGGTGACAGCCTGCTCCAGCGCCCGGCTGCCCTCGGCGAGCGCACCCGAGCCGGTGGCCATGAGCGTGGCCAGCGTGCGGGCGAGGCCCTGGTGGGCATGCATGTGGTCGACCATGCCACGCAGGAAGGTCGCCAAGGCCTCCGCCGCGGGCAGCGTGGTTCGCAGCTGGCGGGCGCGGTCGCACAGCGTGGCGACCTCCTCGTGGTAGACCGCCTCGGCCAGTGCCTCCCGGGTGGGGAAGTGGCGGTACAGCGTGCCGGTGCCCACCCCGGCCAGGCGGGCGAAGTCATCGAAGCGCAGGTCGAAGAAGTCTCCGGTGTCGAAGACCTCCCGGGCTTTGGCGAGCAGGGCCTCGCGGTTGCGCTGGGCGTCGGCGCGCAGCGGCTTGGCGGCGGTCATGCGATATCTCGCGTTGACAAACGGAAACTACCTCCATATTTTCGGAAGTGGAGATTACCTCCAAATCGATTGTATCCCACGAGGTGCAGCTTGAAGATCCTGATGTTCGGCCGAGGCGTGATCGCCACCATGTACGGCTGGGCCCTGGAACGGGCCGGGCATGACGTCGAGTTCTACGTCCGGCCGGGCCGCGCGGCGACGTACGGGGAAGCGATCGACCTCGACCTGCTCGATGCGCGGCGGCGGGTGTGGGGGCAGCCCGTCGTCCAGAAGTGGCCGGTGCGCTACCGCGAGGAGCTGGAGCCGGACCACAACTTCGACCTGATCGTGCTGAGCGTGCCGCACTACCGCGTCGCGGAGGCGGTGGCCTTCCTGGCGCCGCGCGTCGGCACGGCCACAGTGCTGGTCTTCAGCAACATCTGGGCCGAGCCGCTGGCCGCGATCGGCGCCCTCCCCGTCGACCAGGTCGCTTGGGGCTTTCCCCAAGCCGGCGGTGGCTTCGGCGAGGACGGCGTGCTGCGCGGGGCACTGCTGCCGCCGGTCGTCTTCGGCACCTTCGGCCGGCCGCCGACCGAACGTGAGCGGGCCGTGCGCCAGGCGTTTCGCGAGGCCGGGTTCCGGCTCCGGGAGCAGCCCGACTTCCGCGGCTGGCTCTGGATCCATTTCGTGTCTGACGCGGGCCTGCACTCGCAGGGCCTGAGGCTGGGCTCGTTGGCCAAGCTGGCCGGGGCGACGGGCGACTTGCGCGAGGCGCTGCTGGCCAGCCGCGAGCTACTGCCGCTCCTCGAGGCGCGCGGCGTCGATCTGCGGCGACACCGGGGCGGTGTGCTGCCGTTCCGGGCGCCCACCTGGCTGACGGCCCACGCGCTCGCCTGGCTGCTCGCTCATTTCGCGCCGGCGCGCGTGAACTTCGCGGCGCACTGCGACCCCGAGGCCGCGGAGCCGCGGGAGATCTGCCGGGACACCCTGGCGGAGGCACGACGGCTGGGCGTCGCGGTACCGCGACTGGAAGCGGCGGAGCCGATCTTCGCCCGCGCGGGAACGAGCTGATGCCCGGCGCCTCCAACGCCACGCCGGCGCAGAAAGATACTGTCAAAACCCTGTCATATCGCCGCGGTACCGTGCCGCGGTGATCGCACAGGACGGCCGCCGGCCCGGCGGGCTGGCACTGGTGGGCGCGTTCCGGCGGGCACCCGTGGCCGGCCCGCGCCGCCGCCCGCCGAGCGCGACGGCCGGGCGGATCCTCGTCGCGGCATCGGCACTGCCCGCGCTGGCCGTCACCGCCTGGCTGCTCGTCGCCGTCCCGCTGGCCGCACTCGGCGGCTTCCATCGCTTCACGGTGCTGCCCGCGGCGGTGCTCGCCGGCGTGCTGCTGGTGCGCTGGGCGTGGCCGGCCCTCGCGGCGGCGCGGAGCCGCCCGGCCCCGTGGTGGGCGGCGGCGGCCACGCTGCTCATCGCCGCCGGGTTCGCCGCGTTCGCGATGGCCACCCACAGCGAGCAGGCCGTCCTGCACCGCGACGCCGGCACCTACGCCCAGGTCGGCCTGTGGCTCAGCGGCCACTCAGGGCTCACGACGCCGGTGCCGGCGGAGTCCTACGGCACCGCCGCGGACACGGTCGCGTTCGCGCACCCCGGCTTCTACGTGCACGACGGCGAGATCGTCCCGCAGTTCATGACCGGGTGGCCGACGATGCTCGCGGCCGGGTACTGGGCCGGCGGCTGGACCGGCATGTTCGTCCTGCCGGGGCTGGCCGGGGGCCTGGCGATCCTGGCCGTCGCCGGGCTCGCCGCGCGGCTGGCCGGGCCGCGCTGGGCCCCGTTCGCGGCGGCGCTGCTCGCGGCCGCGTGGCCGATGCTGCGGGTCAGCCAGACCACGTACTCCGAGCCGCTCGCCGCCCTCATGCTCGCCGGCGGCCTGGCCCTGCTGCTGGACGGCTGGTCGGCCCGCGGGGCGGCCACCCGCCGGCTGCTGGGACTGGCCGGGCTGGTGCTGTCCGCCGGTGAGCTGGTCCGGCTCGACATGGGCGTCGACTTCGCCCTGGTGCTGCCCGCGCTCGGCTGGTGGTGGCTGCGCCGCCGGCCCGGCGGGTGGGCGTTCGCCGCCGGTGCGGCGGCCGGCGGCGGGCTGGGCTTCCTCGACGCCCGGTTCGTCACGTGGCCGTACCTGCAGGTGAACTGGGCGTCGGTGCGGCTGATGCTGGCGCTGCTGGTGGCGGCCGTGGTGGGTACGGCCGCCGGAGCGGTGTTCCTGCGCAGGCGGCGGATCGCGCGGATCCCGGCCGGAGCGGCCGTCGCCGCCGTGGCGCTGTTCGGCGTCGCGCTCGCCGCTCGGCCCTGGTTCTGGACCGACCACTCGATCACCGCCGCGGGCACGATGGACTACGTCGCCTCGCACCAGCAGCGGTTCGGGCTGGCGGTCGACGGCACCCGCGGCTACGCCGAGCAGAGCCTGAACTGGGTCGCCTGGTACCTCGGCCGGCCCGCCCTGATCCTCGCCTGGGCCGGGGCGATGGTGGCCGTCGCCGGGCTGGTCCGCGGCCGCGGCTGGCGCTGGCTGCCGATCCTGCTGGTGTACGGCGGGTCCGGCGCCGCCACCCTGCTGCGCCCGGCGATCACCCCCGACCATCCGTGGGCCGACCGCCGCCTCGTCGTCGAGGTCCTGCCGGCCGTCGTGCTGCTGGCCACCCTGGCGCTGGCGAAGATCCGCATCCGGTGGCCGCGACTCCTGCTCGTGCCGCTCGCCGTGCTGCCGGCGATCGCCGTCACGGTGCCGCTCGCGCCGCTGCGCACCGAGGTCGGCGAGCCCGCGGCCGCGGCGGCGGTGTGCGCGGCCCTGCGCCCCGGCGACGCGGTCATCGTCACCGACACCCAGTGGTCGCCGACCGTGCGCAACCAGTGCGGGCTGCCGGTCGCCTCCGTCGAGGACCCGAGCGTGGACCGGCTGCGCATGGTCGTCGCGGCCGTGCGCCAGGCCGGATACGACCCCGTCCTGCTGTCCTCCTCGACGCTGCCGCTGCTGCCGTACGGCCTGCCGCTGGACCGCGTCGTGTTCGAAGACCAGCGCGAGGACCAGCATCAGCTCGTGCGGCGCCCCACCGGCACCGACCCGCGGCGCCTGGAGTGCTGGCTGGTGCGGCCGTGAGCGCCGGTCCGGGCGAGCGCGGCGGCCCCGGCGAGGAGCAGGTCCGCGCCGGTCAGCACGGCCCGGGACAGCAGCGCGACGGCGGCGGCCGGGCCGGAGCCGGCCAGGGTCGCCAGCAGGCCGATGAGGACCAGGTCCCGGGCGCCGGCCCCGGCCGGGGCGACGACCAGCAGGAAGCCCACGCACCAGGCGAGCGCGAAGCCGCCGGCCGCGACGGCGACGCCGGCCGGGCCGGGGGCGAACGGCGCGAGCAGGACCCACACGTGCACCCCGAACAGCGCCCACGACACCAGCGCCCACCCGGCCGCGGCCAGCACGGCCCGGCCCGGCAGCGGCCGTGGAAGCGGCGGCCGGCAGGTCACCCGCAGCCCGAGCCCGAGCACGGCGTTGAGGACTCGCGGGTG
Source organism: Dactylosporangium sp. CA-233914 (assembly GCF_050942935.1). NCBI lineage: Bacteria > Bacillati > Actinomycetota > Actinomycetes > Micromonosporales > Micromonosporaceae > Dactylosporangium > Dactylosporangium sp. CA-233914. The sequence continues at coordinate 5,803,763 of NZ_CP192030.1, forward strand.
CAGGGCCGCGGCGGCGAGCGGCGCGGCGGCCAGCAGCCACCGGTAGCGCTCGTCGAGCCGGTCGAGGGCCAGGGGCAGGGTCGCGGCGGCGGTGGCGAGCCCGGCGGCGAGGGAGACGGCCATCGTCAGCAGCGCGGCGGTGGCGGTGCGGTGCCGGGGCACCCCGTGGGCCCGCGCCAGCTCCATCTGCGCGACGATCGGCCACAGCGAGCCCGGGACGTACTTGCCGAGCTGCCCGACGAAGAAGACCCTCGCGGCGGCGAGCGGCGGCAGCGGGGAGCCGAGGCCGCGCAGCACTGCCCGCCACGACAGCATGGTGGCCACCAGCCCGGCCAGCGCGGCGGCGGCCCCGCCGAGGACCGCGGCGACGCCGATGTCCCGCGCGGCGGCGGCGATCGCGTGCCGGTGCGGGGCGAGCGCGGCGGCGCCGCCGATGACGGCGACGGCCAGGAAGCCCCAGCGGACCCACGGGCCGGCCAGGACGGCGCGCAGGACCCGGAGCATCCGCCGAGCCTAGCCGGTGTGCGCGTGCTGTTCTTCGGCACCTACGACACCGGCACGCACCCCCGCGTGCTCGTGCTCGCCCAGGGGCTACGGGCGCGCGGCGCGAGCGTGACGCAGTGCAACGCGCCGCTGGGGATCTCCACGGCGGAGCGGGTTTCGGCAGTACGGCGGCCGTGGCGCGCGATCCCCCTGGCCGGACGGCTGGCCCGGCGCTGGTGGACCCTCGCCCGTTCGGCGCGGCGCGGTGCCGCCCCGGACGCGGTGGTCGTGGGGTATCTGGGGCTGCTGGACGTACACCTGGCGCGCCTGCTCTTCGGCAGAACCCCGCTGGTGCTGGACCACCTGGCCGCCGCCGCGGACACGGCCGCCGACCGGCGCCTGGGCGGGGGAGTGCGGGTGCTGTCCATGGTGGACGATCTCGCGCTGCGGCGGGCGGATGTGCTCGTCGTCGACACCGACGAGCAGCGGGCCGCCCTGCCGCCGGCGGCCCGCGCCAAGGCCGTGGTGTGCGCCGTCGGGGCGCCCGACGCCTGGTTCGCGGCCGAGCCGTCCACCGCGGACGGTCCGCTGCGGGTGGTGTTCTTCGGGCTGTACACGCCGCTGCAGGGGGCGCCGGCGATCGGGGCCGCGGCCGCGCTGCTGGCCGGGCGGCCGGTGCGGTTCACGATGGTCGGCACCGGGCAGGACCGCGCCGAGACGCGGCGGGCCGCGGCCGGGGCCGCCGTCGACTGGCTCGACTGGGCGGGGCCGGAGGAGCTGCCGGGGCTGGTCGCCGGGCACGACGTGTGCCTGGGCATCTTCGGCACCGGCCCGAAGGCCGTGCGGGTCGTGCCGAACAAGGTCTTCCAGGGGGCGGCGGCGGGCTGCGCCGTGGTGACGTCCGACACCGCCCCGCAGCGCAGAGCGCTCGGGGACGCCGCCGTGTTCGTGCCGCCCGGCGACCCGGCTGCGCTGGCCGCCGCCCTCGACCGGCTGGCCGGCGACCGGCCCGGGCTGGCCCGGCTGCGCACGGCGGCCCGGGCGCTCGCCGAGCGCGAGTTCACCGCCGAGCGGGTCGTGGGACCGTTGTGGGAGAGGATTCGCGGTGCGTGAGGACACGAGTCCGCCGCTGTCGCTCAACGCCTGGCTGCGCCTCGACGTCGTCGCCCGGCTGCTGCCCGGCGGACCCGCGGACGTGCTGGAGATCGGCTGCGGGCAGGGCGGGTTCGGGGCGCGCCTGGCCCGCCGGTACCACTACGTCGGCATCGAGCCCGATCCCGCCTCGTTCGCGGTCGCGTCGCGGCGGATCCCCGGCCGGGCGCGCAACATCCGCCTGGAGGAGCTGGAGCCGGGCCGGTACGACATCGTCTGCGCCTTCGAGGTCCTCGAGCACCTCGAGGACGACGCGGCCGCCGTCGCCGCGTGGGCCGAGCGGCTGCGGCCCGGCGGGCGGCTGCTGCTGTCCGTGCCGGCCCACCAGCACCGCTACGGGCCGGCCGACGAACTCGTGGGCCACTACCGCCGCTACGACCCGGCCGCGCTTCGCGCACTCCTCGCCGGGGCGGGCCTGGAGGAGATCGAGATCGTCCACTACGGCATGCCGCTGGGGTACCTGCTGGAGGCCGGCCGCAACCGGATCGCCCGGCGGCGGCTGGCCACGGTGGACGCCGCGTCGGCCGAGCAGCGCTCGGCGGCCTCCGGGCGGCTGCTGCAGCCCGAGCGGCGGCTGCGCGGCCTCGCCCACCGCTGGGCCACCGCGCCGTTCCGCCTCGCCCAGCGCCTGGCGCCGGGCACCGGCCCCGGCCTCGTGGCGGTGGCGTTCAGGCGTCCGGGCGGGATCTGACGATCAGGTCGGCGAGCAGCGCGAGGGAGGCGATGATCAGGCCGGTCAGGAACAGCATCACCGTGTTCGTGGCCACCCGCACCGGGTGCACGACGACGTCGACCACGCTCTTGGCCGCGCCGAGGGCGAGCAGCAGCAGGGCCAGCGGCATGAGGGCCTTGAGCGGATTGAAGTACATCACCATGCGCAGCACCTGCAGCAGGTACCGGTACGCGTCGGTGACGAACCGGAACTTCGAGCGCCCGGCCCGCTTCGCGTAGTCGATCGGTAGGTAGGCGACCGCGTGCCCGTTGGACAGGAACGCCAGCGTGATCGTCGTGACGCACGAGAAGCCGGCCGGCAGCAGCCGCAGGTAGGGCGCGGCAACCGAGCGCCGGAACGCCCGCAGCCCCGAGTTAAGGTCCGGGATCGGCTGCCCGGCCAGCCACTCGGCGATCTTGCGGATCGCCCACTTCGCCGGGATCCGCAGCAGCCGGTGACTGCCCTGCTCCGAGGTGCGCGCCCCGACGACCTGGTCGACGGTGTGGTCCTCGCGCAGGCGCCGCACCAGCTCGGGGATGCGCTCGTTCGGATACGTCAGGTCCGCGTCCGTCCACACGACGATCTCGCCGCGGGCCATCCGCGAGCCCAGCCGCCGCACGGTGCCGGCCCCGCCGTTGCGCGGCATCGCCACCACCTGCACGGCCGGCAGCGCCTCCCGGGCCTCGCGCAGCACCGCCAGGGTGTCGTCGGTCGAGGCGTCGTCGATGGCGAGCAGCTCGTAGCGGTACCCGGCCTCGTCCATCGCCTTGCAGATCCGGTCGAGCTCGATGCGAACGTGGGCCGCCTCGTTGTAGCACGGCAGCACGATCGACACGTCCAGCGGCGCGGCCATCACGGCACCTCGGGCGTCGGCAGGCCGCGCTTGCGGGCGATGCGCCGGCTCAGCGGCTCCAGGGAGCGGGCCAGGATCGGGCCGAGGATCGCCAGGACGAGCACGTACGCGGCGGCGAGCGGGCCGATGCGGTCGTTGAGCCCGGCCGAGACCGCCAGGCCGGCGATGACGATGTTGAACTCGCCGCGCGGGGTGAGCGCGACGCCGGCCCGGGCCCGGCCCAGCGGGCTGATCCCGGCGCGCTTGGCCGCCCACCACCCGGTGGCGATCTTCGTCAGGATGCTCACGAACGCCAGCACCAGCGCGATGCCGAGCATCGGGGGCAGCGCGGCCGGGTCGGTGTGCAGGCCGAAGAAGACGAAGAACACCGCGGCGAAGAGGTCCCGCAGGGGGCTGAGCAGCTCGCGGGCGGTGTGCGCGAGGGGACCGGACAGCGCGATGCCGACCAGGAACGCCCCGACCGCCGCCGAGACCTGCAGCAGCTGGGCGACGCCGGCCACAAGCACCGTCAGGCCCAGCGCCTTGAGCAGCAGCACCTCCTCGTTCGGGGAGGCGACGAACATCTCGACGTAGCGGCCGAAGCGCAGCGCGATGACGAGGATGACCGTGATCGTCGCCGCGGCGATCGCGAGCGTGCCCAGGCCCGCCACGAGCCCGACGCCGGCCAGCATCGCCGTGAGGATGGGCAGGTACACCGCCATCGTGAGGTCCTCGAAGACCAGCAGCGACAGCACGACCGGCACCTCGCGGTTGCCCAGCCACTGAAGGTCGGCGAGCACCTTGGCGGTGATGCCGGACGAGGTCACGTAGGTCACGCCGCCCAGCGCCACCGCCGCGACCGGCCCCCAGCCGAGGATCAGCGCCGTCGCCACGCCGGGGGCCGCGTTGAGCACCAGGTCGACGACGCCGGCGAGCGCGTTGTGCCGCAGCGTGCCGACGAGCTCCGGCGCGGTGTACTCCAGGCCGAGCGTGAACAGCAGCAGGATGACGCCGATCTCCGCGCCGGTGGCCGTGAACTCCTCGCTGGTGGCCAGGGGCAGGATGCCGCCCTGGCCGAAGGCGAGGCCGGCCAGCAGGTACAGCGGGATCGGCGAGATGGAGAACTTCGTGGAGACCGCGCCGAGCAGGCCCAGCCCGAGGAGGACCGCGCCGATCTCGATCAATGCGGCAGCACCGTGCATCGGCGGTCAGCCGTTGGCGAGGATGTCGATGACGGCGGCGGTGCCCTCGGCCGTGCCGACCGTGACGACCAGGTCGCCCGGGAAGAACACGAAGTCCGGCCGGGGGCTGGCGAGGATCTGCCCGGACCGGATGACCGCGACGATCGACGCCCCGGTGCGGGTGCGGGCCGCGGTGTCGCCGAGTGTTCGCCCGTCGTACGGCGACCCGGCGGTGATCGGCACCTGCACCGTCTTGAGCCCGGTCACCTGCCGCTGCAGGTCGGCGAGGCGCTCCACGATGCGGCTGGTGCCGAGCAACTCGGCGACGCCGTTGGCCTCGTCGGTGTTGAGCGACAGCGACGCGAGCACGGTGTCGGGGTCCTCGGTGCTGTACAGCACGACGTCCCGCCGTCCCGACACGTGCGACACCACCGCAGCGTGCTGGCCCTTGGCGGTCACGAACTCGTGTCGCAGGCCGATGCCGGGCAGTGCGGTGCGTTCGACGTCCACGGTGTTGCGCTCCTTCACAGGTCAAGACGCGGGCGGGCAGCCGTTGTGCCGCTGCCCGCCCGCGAGTGCCGCAGCCACCCTGACGAATCGATATGACCGCTGTCCCGCGGCGGTATGACAGTCTTGTGACGAACTGTCCGAAACCGTTCAGTGGTAATGGACGGTGGTCACGCGAAATAGCGCAGCCAGACGTACCCCCAGGCGATGACGGTCGTCATGACGGTGGTCACGATGCCGTACCGCGTGAACTGCCAGAAGCTGATCGGCTCCCCGGCCCGGGCGGCGATGCCGAGCACGACGACGTTGGCGCTGGCCGCGACCGCCGTGCCGTTGCCGCCGAAGTCGGCCCCGAGCGCGAACGCCCACCACAGCGAGCGGCCGGTCTGCGGGTCCGGCGTCGTGGCGACGACGTCCTCGACGATCGGGGCCATCGTCGCCACGTACGGGATGTTGTCGAAGAACGCGCCCAGGATCGCCGAGCCGAACAGCAGCCCGGTCGCGGCGGCGAAGTGGTCGTCGCCGACCTGCCCGGTCGCCCACGCCCCGATGCGGTGGATGACGCCGGTCTCCACCAGCCCGCCGACCATGACGAAGAGTCCCATGAAGAACACCAGCGTCGACCACTCGACCTCCGCCAGGTACTTCTCCGTCGCCACCCGGGAGACGAGCACCATGAGCCCGGCCCCGAGCAGCGCCACGATCGCCGGCTCCACGTGGATGACCGCGTGCAGCCCGAACCCGGTCACGACCAGCGCCAGCACCGCGAGGCAGCGCGCCAGCAGCCGCCGGTCGGTGATCGCGGCCCGCGGGTCCAGCGCCATGATCTGCGCGACGCGCTCCGGGTGGTACTCGAAGCGCTTGCGGAACATCACCCACGACAGCAGCACGAAGAGCACGAACAGCACCGCGACGATCGGCGCCATGTGCACGACGAAGTCGTTGAAGCTCAGCCCCGCCCGGCTGCCGATGATGATGTTCGGCGGGTCTCCGATCAGCGTCGCCGCCCCGCCGATGTTGGACGCGAGCGCCTCGGCGATGAGGTACGGCGCGGCCGGGATCCCCAGCCGCCGGCAGACCAGCACGGTCACCGGCGCCACGAGCATGATGGTGGTGACGTTGTCCAGGAACGGCGACGCCACCGCGGTGATGACCATGAGCATCACCAGCAGCTTGTAGGGCCGCCCGCGCGAGCGTTTCGCCGCCCAGATGGCCAGGAACTCGAACAGCCCGGTCTGCTTGATGACCCCGACGATGATCATCATGCCGAGCAGCAGGAAGATGACGTTCCAGTCGATCCCGGCGTGCTCGGAGAAGAAGACGTCGTTGCCCGGCACGAGCCCGAGCAGCGCCATGACCCCGGCCGCCCCGAGCGCGACAGCGACGCGATGGACCTTCTCGGTGGCGATGAGCACGAACGCGATCGTGAAGATTCCGATCGCCAGCACGGCATTCACAAGGTGTACCTCCTGAGGTTTTCGGGCAAACGGGACTCGGCCGTCGACCCCTCGGGGCCACGGCTGAGCGTTACCTGGTGTTCCTCAGCAGGCGGGTGGCCCGCGGCATCCGCGGGTCTGGGCGGCCCACCCGGCCCGGGCGATGCCGGCGACGGGCGTGCTCTCGGTGAAGGCGAACGACGGTTCGGCGATGCCCTCGGTGGCCGTCACGGCGGCCGTGTCGGGCCGGACGTCGGCCCCGGCCGCGACGCTCGCGTGGGTGGCCCGCGCGACCTGGAAGGTGTCGCCGGGCACGGCGTGGCGGGCGAGGGTGAGCCCGAGCAGGAGGGCGCAGACGCTGACGGCGAGGCCGGCCGCGAGTGACCGCGCGGGGGCGCCGAACCGCATCCCGAGCCCACCCCCTGCCGTCGCGTTGGAGCGTAAAAGGCTACCAGGCGGCCTCGTGTCCACAGTGGACTCGGGCCGGCGGGTGCGCAGGAGGGTTGGTTCGCGGTGGCGGGGGTAGCGGCCGGGTATGAGCTCGATGCCGCCGTTGCCGCCGTTCACGCTCGCCGGCGCCCTCGCCAAGGTGCAGGCGGCCGAGGACGCCTGGAACACGTGCGACCCGCAGCGGGTGGCGTCGGCCTACACCGAGGACTCCGTGTGGCGCAACCGGGACCAGTTCCTCACCGGGCGGGCCGAGATCGTGGCGTTCCTGCGGGCGAAGTGGGCGCGGGAGCTCGACTACGCGCTGCGCAAGGAGCTGTGGACGTTCCGCGGGGACCGGATCGCGGTGCACTTCCAGTACGAGAGCCACGACACCGCCGGGCAGTGGTGGCGCAGCTACGGCAACGAGCTGTGGCAGTTCGACAGCGAGGGGCTCATGTCCCGCCGGGAGGCCAGCATCAACGACGTGCCGATCGCCGAGTCCCAGCGCCGCATCTTCGGGTCCCGCCGACGCTGACCGTCAGGCCGGCGGGGGAGCCGATGTGAGCGCGCAGTTGCGGCTGGTGCGGGTCTGGTCCGGCGAGTGCGCGTCGGACGTGATGCCGGACGGCACCCCGTCGAAGAGGGCCTCGACCTTGTCGCCGTTGCCTCGGGTCCGCTTCGGGTCGCGGGTGTCGTCGAGCTGCTCGTAGTGCAGGTGGTCGACGCTCGTCGAGCCGGTGTGGCCGACCACGCCGAGGAGCCGGCCGCGCTCCACGTGCTCGCCGGTGCGCACCTGCGGGTCGGCGGCGAGGTGACCGTACTCGCTGAACCAGCCGCCGCCGTGGTCGAGGACGACGCCGTAGCCGAGCCCGCCGCGGGTCCCCGAGGAGCCCGGCGGCGCCGGCCGGCCGTCCACGAGCGTCGCGCTCCAGCCGGCCCACTGCACGGTTCCGGCGGCCGAGGCGAGCACCGTCCGGCCGCCGGTGGGGCCGGAGGCGGCGAAGAAGTCGATGTCGTAGTCGTCGTGGCCTGGGTACGTCGTGAGCGTCCACACCTCCCCGCACGGGAACGGCAGCTGGAAGTCCGGCCGCGGACCCGGCTTCGGCGCCGCCGGCCCGCCGAGGCGGTGGCTGATGACGGCGTACGACACGACGGCGCACACGACAATGACCGCCAGCACCGTCCACCGGTACACGCCGCGGGCGGTCATGCGCCGGAGCTTACCCGTCAGCCACCGAACCACCACACCAGGTAGACGGCGGCGATCACCGTCTGCGACACCGCGCTGACCGGCCGGCGGCGCAGGCCCGCGGCGCCGTACCCGCCGAGGATCAGCCCGGCGGCGACCGCGCACCCTGCGACGGGCCACGGCACGCCGACGAGCAGGCTCGCCGGGTGGGCCTGCGCCGTACCGTGGACGAGCAGCCCCGCCGCGGCCAGCAGCCCGGCCGTGGCGCCCCGGCGCCCGCCGCCCACGCCCGCCGCCGCAGCGCCCCGGCGCCGAGCGTGACCAGCGCGGCGAGCGCGAGCGCGGCGGCCGGCAGCGCCTGGCGCCACGGGTCGGCGGCGAGGTCGTAGGCGCGGCTGGTGACCGCGACCGAGCCCGGGCCGAGGGTCCGGTAGGGCGAGGCCGCCGGGTCGCACGGCCACGCGAACCCGCCCGGAGCGTCCAGGAACGCCGCGATGGTGGCGCGGGCGCACGCGCTGCCCAGGAACACCGCGTGCGACAGCCCCGCGAACTCCACGACGGTCGCGCCCGGCAGGTCCCGCGCGGCCGCGGCCCGGGCCCGCCCGACCGGCGTGGCCGGGTCGAACGCGCCGCCGAGCACCAGCGCCGGGGCCGCGGTGGCCGCGCCGGTGTCGTCGCCGGCCGGCAGGCCGAGGCCGCGGCACACGGCGGGGTCGACGGCGGCGAAGAACGAGCGCGGCCCCGCGTCCGCGGCGAACGTGTTGAACGGCACCTCGTCCTGGCAGTTCACCGCGTAGTAGACGCCGGTGTCGTGGGAGACGAGGCTGCCGGCCGCGACCTGGGCGAGCCCCGGCAGCAGCTCGTCGTGCCCGGCCGCGAGGGCGCGCAGCAGCGGCGGCAGCGCGGTGACGAAGTCGGCGTCCTGCATGCCCTCGGCGACGAGCCCGGCCACGTCCTGCCCGGTGAGCCGCAGCACCAGGGGCCGGCCGGTCAGTGGGTCGGTGACCGCGACCCGGGCGGGCCGGCGCTCGAGCCGGTCGGCGGCCCGGGCGAGCTCGCCGGAGAGCCCCGGGCGGACGCGCTCCAGGGCGGCGCGAAGATCAAGAGTGCCGACGTCGTACTGCGCGGTGCTCGCCGGCAGGAACGAGTCCAGGACCACGGCGCGGGTGCCGCCCGGGTCGGCGGCCGCCGCGGCGAGCATGCTGCGCGTGGAGTAGCTCACGCCGAAGAGGTTCCAGGAGGCGTACCCGAGCGCGTGGCGCAGCGCCACCACGTCCCCGGCGATCGCCCGGGTGTTGAACTCGCCCGGGTCGATGCCGGCCCGGGCGAGGCGGTCGCGGCAGGCGCGCCCGGCCGCGACCAGCGTCGCCTCGCCGGCCCCGGCGAGCCGGTCGAGCAGGGCCCGGTCCAGCTCCGGGCAGGAAAGCCGCGGCTCGGAGTACCGCGAGCCGCGCTGCTCGACCACGACGACGTCGCGGTCCTTGCCGAAGGGGGCCGACGTGAGGTACCACAGCAGCCCCAGCGACGGCGAGCCCGGCCCGCCGCTGGTGAACACGATCGGATCCGGCCGGCGGCCGGGCGAGTCCGAGCGGTGCACGGCGTAGCGGACCCCGACGCCGTGGCCCCGGTCGAGCCGGCCGCAGACGGTGCCCGGCGGCACCTCGACCGGGCAGTCGTCGCCGGCGCGGGCGGGCGCCGGGGCGGCGAGGACGGTGGCCAGCAGCAGGGCGAGGACGAGCACGGATCGCATGCGCCGAACGTAGGGACGCTGGGAGCCCGGCACCTCCCGCGCGCGGGCGGGCCGCGACTCGCTCGCGCGGGGGAGGCGCCCGGCCCCGGCATCGGCGAGACTGCTGCCCGTGGATCTCGCCCGCCGGACCCGCGAACCGGCCCTCGTCGCGCTCGTGGCGCTGCTCAGCGTCGCGCCGCTGGCGGGGGCGCGGCCCTTCCCGTGGTACGCGTGGCCGCTGATCGCCGCCGAGTGCCTGCCGCTGCTGGGCCGGCGGACCCACCCGTTCGCGGCCGGGCTACTGATCGGGGCCGTCACCGCCGTACACAGCGTGTCGCCGGTGCCGGAGCCGATCCTGCCGTGGGCGTCGCTGGTCGCGCTGTACAGCATCGCCGTGCACGCCCCCCGCGCCCGCGCCCGCGCCGCCCTGGCCATCGCGCTCGCCGTCGTGCCGGCGGTCATGCTGCTGGACCCGCAGCGGCCCTCGGCGGAGGGGTTCATCGCCTCCGAGGTCGTCTACGCCGCCGCGTGGCTGCTCGGCGAGCGCTCCGCGCTGCTGCGCCGCCAGGCGGTGCTGCTGGAGCAGCGGGCCGTCGCCGACGAGCGGGCGCGGATGGCCCGGGAGATGCACGACGTCGTCGGCCACCAGGTCAGCCTCGTCATCGTGCAGGCCGAGGCCGGCCCGGCGCTGCTGGCGCGCTCGCCGGAGGCGGCCGTGCGCGCCTTCGACGCGATCAGCGAGGCCGGCCGGCAGGTCCTCACCGAGCTGCGCCAGCTCGTCGGCGCGCTGCGGGAGACTCCCTCCGGCGTCGAGGGGCTGCCGGGGCTGCTCGCCGGGGTCCGGGCCGCCGGCGTGCCGGTCGAGCACACCGTGACCGGTACGGTGGAGCCGCTGCCCGCCGCCGTCGACCGGGCCGTGTTCCGCATCGTCCAGGAGGCGCTGACCAACGTGCTCAAGCATGCGTCCGGACCGGCGTCGGTGTCGCTGACCTACCTGCCCGCCACCGTTCGCGTCGGCGTGCGCAACGCCGGATCGTTCCGGGCGGCGGGCGCGGGCAACGGCATCGTCGGCATGCGGGAGCGGGTCGCCGCGCTGCGGGGCCGCTTCGCCGCCGGACCCGACGGCGACGGCTGGCTCGTCGAGGCGGAGCTGCCGCGGTGATCAGCGTCGTCATCGCCGACGACCAGGAGCTGGTGCGGGCCGGGTTCGAGGCCATCCTCGCCGCGCAGGACGACATCGAGGTCGTGGCCGAGGCCGCCGACGGGCGCGAGGCCGTCGCCGCCGCCCGCGACCACCGCCCGGACGTGCTGCTGCTCGACATCCGCATGCCCGGCCACGACGGCCTCACCGCGCTGCCGCGCATCCTGGCCGCCTCCCCGCCGACCCGGGTGGTGATCCTGACCACATTCGACGCCGACGAGTACGTGTACGAGGCACTGCGGGCCGGCGCCAGCGGCTTCCTGCTCAAGGGCATCCGCCGCGAGCAGCTCGTCGACGCCGTGCGCGTCGCCGCCCGCGGTGACGCCCTGCTCGACCCGGCCGTCACCCGCCGCCTCATCGACGGACTCGTCGCCTCGAAGCCGCCGAAACCGCACGTCAACGCGGTGCTGACCCCGCGCGAGCACGAGGTCCTGCTGGCCCTGGCCCGCGGCCGGACCAACGCCGAGATCGCCGCCGAGCTGTTCATCAGCGAGCACACCGTCAAGACCCACGTCGCCAACGTGCTCATGAAGCTCGGGCTGCGCGACCGGGTCCACGCCGTCATCCACGCCTACGAGACCGGCGTCGTACGCCCCTGACCTGCATGATGAGGGCCCAATCGACACCTAACCGTCACGCAGGACCCGGTCCGCGAGCGGTACTGTTGCGGCGGGGCACACGTGGCACCGATCGGGCCGAGCTGGGGGGCATCGCCGAACATCATGGAGATCGAGGGGCGCTACCGCCTGGACCGGCTCGCCGGGGCCGGCGGCACCGCCGAGATCTGGCACGGCGCCGACCGGCTGCTGCACCGGCCGGTCGCGGTCCGCCTGCCGCGCGAGGGCGGCCCGGTGGACGCCGAGCGCTTCCTCGCCGGCGGCCGCATCGCCGCCCGGCTCGTCCACGGCAACATCGCCGCCGTCTACGACGTCGGCGTCGCCGACCTGCCCGGGCGCGGCCCGACGCCCTACGTGGTGATGGAGCTCGCCGACGGCCCGTCCCTGGCCGACCGGCTCGAGGCCGGCCTGCACGGCGGCCCGATGCCGTGGCGCGACGCCGCCCGGACCGGCGCCCAGGTCGCCGCGGCCCTGGCCCACGCGCACGGCCAGTGGGTCGCCCACGGCGCCCTCACCCCGGCCAAGATCCTGCTCACCGACGTCGGCGCCAAGATCGTCGGATTCCGCGGCGACGCCGACTACGACCCGTCCGCGGCCGCCGCCGACGTGCACGCGCTCGGCGCCGTCCTCGCCGCCTGCCTCGGCGGCCACGCCGGCGCCGGCCGCCCCGCCGCGCTGCTCGAACTCGTCGAACGCTGCCTGAGCGCCGACCCGCAGGCCCGCCCGTCCAGCGACGAGGCCGCCCTGGTCCTGGCCGAGGTCTCCGGCACCGCCGTCGACCTGCCGGCCTGGCTCAACGAGGCCGCCGAGTCCCGCCGCACCGCCGTGCTGACCGCGATCCGCCCCGAGACCCCGCGCCCGCCCACCCGGCCGGCCCGGGTGCGCCGGCACACCCAGCCCCGGCGGTGGGCGCTGCGCACCGCCGCGGTGACCCTCGGCGTGGCCGTCGTGCTGGCCGGGACCGTCGGCGCGCTCGGCTCGGCGGTCACCGGCGTGGTCCCGTGGTTCGGCCACTCCGCGGAGGTCGGCGGCGCCCCGGCCGAGGCCGCCCCGCCGACCGGCCAGGACGTCGTGCCGACCGGCGCCGACCCGGCCACCACCGAGCCGCTGCGCCCCACGGCGACCGCGACCACCACCCGGAACCGGCCGGTCACCACCTCGCCCCGGGTGCCCCACTCGGCCTCGGCGTCCCCGTCCGCGTCCGTCTCCGCGCCGGCCTCGCCGTCGCCGTCCCCGTCACAGGAGTCGGCCTCGCCCTCGCCGTCGGTGTCGGCCTCCACCGCCTCGCCGTCCCCGTCGCAGTCCGGCCCGGCTGTCGCCTCCGACCCCGCCTCCGCGAGCTTCCAGGAAACGTCCAGCTAGGGCGGGTATCCTCGGCGGCTGAGGGGAGTACCCCGCAAGGCCGACCCCGGTCAGTACGAGCCGCCAGCGCGGCTCCCGGGCGGCCACCCGCCGGCGGCGGGTGGGGGAGACCTCGGACGAGCAATGCTGCGTTCGAGGAGTTCCCATGCCGACCGAGTCCATCGCGTCGCCCCAGTTGTGGGCGGTGACCATCGCCGTCCTGCTGGGACTGCTCGCCCTCGACTTCGTCATGACCCGCCGCCCGCACGACGTGCCGATGCGCGAGGCGGTCGCCTGGACGGTCTTCTACCTGGCCCTGCCGGCCGCGTTCGGCGTCTACGTGTGGCTGGCCCACGGCGGCAGGCCCGGCGTCGAGTACTTCACCGGCTATGTGGTCGAGAAGTCGCTCTCCGTCGACAACCTGTTCGTCTTCATGCTGCTGATCAGCGCGTTCGCGGTGCCGTCGAAGCTCGTCCAGCGCGTCCTGCTGTACGGCATCGTCGGCGCCCTCATGTTGCGAGGCGTCTTCATCGCCGCCGGTGCCGCGCTGCTGTCGGCCGGCACGTGGGCCTTCCTGGTCTTCGGCGCCGTGCTCATCGTCACCGCCGGCAAGGTGCTGCGCGACGCCCTGCGCGGCGGCGAGCACGAGGTGAACCCGGGCGACATGCGCGTCACGCGCCTGCTGCGCCGGGTCATGCCGGTCACCGACGCCTACGACGGCACCCGCCTCACCGTCCGCCGGGCCGGACGGCGCGCGCTGACCCCGATGGCCCTGGTCGTGGCCGCCGTGTTCCTCACCGACGTGGTCTTCGCCGTCGACTCGGTCCCCGCGGTGTACGGCGTGACGAGCGACCCCTACCTGGTCTTCGCCACCAACGCGTTCGCGCTGCTCGGCCTGCGGGCGCTGTACTTCGTGCTGCGCAACGCCCTTTCGAAGCTGCGCCACCTCAACCACGGCCTCGCGGTCATCCTCGCCTTCATCGGCGGCAAACTGGTGCTGCACTGGGCGCACACCGTGTGGTCCTGGGTCCCGGACATCCCGACCCCGCTGTCCCTGGTCGTGATCATCCTGACCCTCGGCGTCGTCACCGCCACCAGTCTGGTCGCCAACCGCCGCGAAGCCGCCGCCGCGCGGCCGTGACCGGGTCGACGCCCGGTGCGGTTGTGGCACGAATCCGGGATCACCGCCGCCGCCGGCCCCGGTACGGTCCCGGCCATGGACGAGCGCGACACCTTCGACCCGTACGCGGGCGCCGAGGACTTCGACGGCACCGACCTGCTCGCGGACGTCATCGCCGCACCGGACGAGGAGCCCGCGCAGTGACCTTCTGTGCGCGCCCCGGTGCCGGCCGCGGAGCTCGCTGATAGGTTTCTGTCCTGTGTTGATCGACAGGGCCGAAGTGGTCGTCACGAGTCCGGACCGCAACTTCGTGACGCTGAAGCTGACCACCGACGACGGGTTGTCGGGGCTGGGTGACGCCACGCTCAACGGCCGGGAGATGGCCGTGGTGGCGTATCTGCGCGACCACGTGGTGCCGATGCTCATCGGCCGGGACGCGCACCGGATCGAGGATACGTGGCAGCTGCTGTACCGCGGGGCGTACTGGCGGCGGGGGCCGGTGACGATGGCGGCGATCGCCGCGGTGGACACGGCCCTGTGGGACATCAAGGCACGGGCCGCGGGGATGCCGCTCTACCAGCTGCTCGGCGGCGCCTGCCGGGACGGTCTGCTGGCCTACGGCCACGCCTCGGGGCAGGATCTGCCGGAGCTGTTCGACAGCATCCGCGAGCGCCGGGCGCTGGGCTTCCGGGCGATCCGGGTGCAGAGCGGCGTGCCCGGGCTGCCGCCGGTCTACGGGACGGCGTCGGCGGCGCGGGACGTGGAGGTGTGGGACAGCCGTTCGTACCTGCGGCATCTGCCGTCGGTGTTCGAGGCGGTCCGGTCGGAGTTCGGCCCGCAGTTGCCGCTGCTGCACGACGTGCACCACCGTCTGACGCCGATCCAGGCGGCGCGGCTGGGCAAGGCCCTGGAGCCGTACGACCTGTTCTGGCTGGAGGACTGCACGCCGGCGGAGAACCAGGAGGCGCTGCGGCTGGTCCGGCAGCACACGACGACGCCGCTGGCGATCGGCGAGGTCTTCAACACGGTGTGGGATTATCAGCAGATCGTGCGGGAGCAGCTGATCGACTATGTCCGCTCGGCGGTGACGCACACGGGCGGCATCACGCACCTGCGCAGGATCCTCGACTTCGCGGCGCAGTACCAGATCAGGTCGGGCATGCACGGCCCGCAGGACGTCTCCCCGGTGGGCATGGCGGCGGCGCTGCACCTGGGGCTGGCGCTGCACAACTTCGGCATCCAGGAGTACAACCCGCACGGCGCCCGCACCGACGAGGTCTTCCGCCAGTCGTTCACGTTCACGGATGGCCTGCTGCACCCGGGTTCGGAGCCCGGCCTGGGTGTGTCGCTGGACGTGGACGAGGCCGGCAAGTATCCGTACGCCCGCGCGTACCTGCCGGTCAACCGCCTCACGGACGGCACCCTGCACGACTGGTGACGACGGTCGCTACCCTCCGTCGCGGGCGAAGAACGGTGTTGGACGGCCGTGCCCGTCGGTTGTCCGGTTTCGGCGGGAGCACGGAGCACGACCAAGCATGAGGGTTCCAGCTGCGGTGACGGCGGTGAGCCCGCCGGCGGCGATGAGGGCTCCGTCGGCCTCGAGGACGTTGATGACGGGTGCTGCCGCGGCAGTGCCGAGCCCGATGGCCGTTTGGATGAGGGCAGCCGCGGCGGCGAAGGCTCGGCCGCGCTGACGTGGTGAGGTGCGCAGACTGATCAAGGTGTTCTGGGCGACGCCACCGAGTCCGTTGCCGACGCCGCCGACGACGGATGCGATGAAGGCGCACGTGAGGCTGGGGGCGATGCCGATGCCCGCGATTCCAGCACCGACGAGCAGGTTTCCGGTGGCCAGCGCGGCGTGCGGGCGCAGCCTGATGCGTGGCAGGATCTGAGCCCCGGCGAGGGCTCCGGCGCCCCAGAGGGTGAGGTAGGTGCCGTATCCGGTGGCGCTCGCGCCGAGTTGGTCGACGAACCGGAAGGGTGCGGCGACGTTGTCGATCACGCCGCTGCACACTGCGATCACGCTGCCCAGGAGCGCGCTTCTGAGGATCGGATCGCCCAGCAGGAGCCGGAGGCCACCCGCTCGGGTCGCCGCTGCGGGGTCGGCCGGTGTGTGCGTCGGTTTCCGGCGGACCGTCAACGCGGTGCAGGCCAGCGCGAGGGCGGCGAAGGTCGCGGCATCGGCGAGGACCGCAGCGGTGGCGCCGAATACGGTGGCCAGCATCCCGCCGGTGGCGGGCCCGGCGATCCAGCCGAGATTCGTGCCGGTCGCCAGCAGCGCGTATCCGCGTTCGGCGCGGTCCTCGCCGGTGATCGCCGGGATGAGGGCGGCCGTGGCCGGGCGGACGAAAGCGGACAGCGCCGAGAGCGCGGCGAACAGGCTCACGATCATCCACCGGGAGCTCGCGAACGCCAGTGGCATGCACAGCGCTGCTTGACCGGCCAGGGCGACGAGCAGGACGCTGCGGGTTTCGAGGCGATCCACGACCTTGCCGACGAGGGGGGCGAGGAGGACGAACGGCAGTAGTTCGGCGGCGAGTAATCCGGTGACCCAGCCGGTGCCGTGGGGCCGCAGGCGCAGCAGCAACGCCACCAGCGCCGCCGCATCTCCCGCCGTTGACACGGCGAGCCCCACCGTCAGCAGTGTCAGGTCGATGCGTTGCGCGGTGCGGTTCACGGGCTCGGTGGAAGTTGCAGCGGGTGCAAGGTCAGCATGCCCTTGACCGGCTGTGCTCCTGGTGGTCGCTTGGCGGGTTCGCGGAGCCGGTCGGTGAACGCCTCGAAGATGGCGTGGACCTGGTTGTGGAGTTCCTCGGTTTCCTCGGCGGTGAGATAGAGCGTCCAGTCGCTGACCATCGCGGCCCGTTTCCAGGCTGGTGGGGCCGTGTGCCGGGTCGCGAGCCAGGCCTGCAGCTGGCTGAAGCTGCGCTTCGCGACGGTGGCGAGCAACGCGTCGGCGGCCAGACGTTCGTCCTGCGAGGACGGCTCCGGCTCGAACCGGTGCCCGAGTGCGGTCAAGGCCCAGGGCCGGCGTCTGCCTTTGCCTCCCGGTGCCTCCACCACGAAGCCGTGCCGCGCCAGGACCTTCAGATGCCAGGACATGTTTCCCGGGCTCTGGGCCAGCCGTTGCGAGGTCTGGGTGGCGGTCAACGGCCCGTCTCGACCCAGGAGCTCCAGGATCGCGAGCCGGACCGGATGCGCGAGCGCGCGCATCGCGGCGGCATCGCCGGCGAGATCCCGTCGTTCATTCATGTAACAAGACTTCTTGTCACAAGAAGTCTTGTCAACGGCCGCTGCTTAGCGGGCCGCGGGCTGGGGCTGGACCTCGCCGTGCTCGTCGACGAGGCGGGTGGCGATGTTCGTCAGCGCCCGGTCCAGCAGCACCCGGTCGTCGGGGTCGGCCAGGGTGATGTCGTCCAGCCGTGCGTCCAGCCACTGCTTCCAGGCCGCCTGGACGCGGTCGAGCTGGGCCTGGCCGGCCGGGGTGAGCTGGACGGTGTCGCCGTCGAGGCGGGCCAGGCCGGCGGTGCACAGGTCGTTGAACGTCGGGTGCAGGACCTCGGGCGGCATGCGGTGGCGGTGGGCGATCGCGGTCAGGTTCGCCTCGCCGCGGACCGTGGTGTGCAGGTGGGTCTGGCCGACCGCCCACGCCTGGGACGGGCTCAGGCCGCCGCCGGCCGCGGTCAGGATGCGGTTCATGAAGCCCGGGTCGCTGCCGCGGGTCTTGCGGATCGTGTCGCTGATCGCGCGTTCGAGCTGGCCGACCCGGTCGGCCGGCGGGGCGGAGAAGGCGTCGCCGACGTCGGTCGCGGCGGCGCGGGCGCTGTCGCGCAGCGGGACCTCGCGCAGGAACCAGGCGATGAGGAAGGCCAGCAGCGCCACGGGGACGACCCAGCGGAACACGTCGGTGATGCTGCTGGCGTAGGCGTCGATGATCGGGGCGGCCTGGGCGGGCGGGAGCTTGGCGAGCAGTTCGGGGTTCTGGGCCGCGGGCGCCGGCACGCCGGGATCGGTGGCCAGGGCGCGGGCCAGGGCGGGGCCGAAGT
This sequence comes from Dactylosporangium sp. CA-233914, assembly GCF_050942935.1. Classification (NCBI taxonomy): domain Bacteria; kingdom Bacillati; phylum Actinomycetota; class Actinomycetes; order Micromonosporales; family Micromonosporaceae; genus Dactylosporangium; species Dactylosporangium sp. CA-233914. The sequence continues at coordinate 5,821,738 of NZ_CP192030.1, forward strand.
GGTTGGTGAACAGGGTGCCGAAGATCGCGGTGCCGAACGAGCTGCCCAGGGTACGGAAGAACGTGACGCCGGACGTGGCGGTGCCCAGGTCCGGGTAGGGGACGGTGTTCTGCACGGCGATCGTGAGGACCTGCATCGACAGGCCGATGCCGAGGCCGAGGACGAACATGTACAGCGACTCCAGCCACGGGCTGGTGCCGGGCTTCATCGTCGACATGAGGAACAGGCCGGCGGCCATGACGGCGCCGCCGGCGATCGGGAACGCGCGGTAGCGGCCGGTGCGGCTGATCAGGGTGCCGGACATGATCGAGGTGATGAACAGGCCCAGCACCATGGGTAGGGTGCGCACGCCGGAGGCGGTGGCCGAGACGCCGTCGACGTACTGCAGGTAGGTCGGCAGGAACGTCATCGCCCCGAGCATGGCGAAGCCGACGATGAAGCTCAGGGCCGAGCAGACGGTGAACACCGAGTTGCGGAACAGCCGCATCGGTAGCATCGGCTCGGTGACCCGCAGCTCGACGCGGACGAACGCGGCCAGCAGCACGACCGCGGCGGCGAGCAGCCCGATGATGACGGGGGAGCCCCAGGCGTACTCGTTGCCGCCCCACGACAGCGCGAGGATCATGCTGGACGAGCCGGCCGCGACGAGGGCGATGCCGGCGTAGTCGACGATCGGCTTGGCCGCGGCGCGGACCGACGGCAGCGCCCGGGCCGACATCGCCAGGACCACCACGGCGACGGGCACGTTGACGTAGAAGGCCCACCGCCAGCTGAGGTGGTCGGTGAACAGCCCGCCGAGGGTGGGGCCGACGACGGTGGTCACGCCGAAGACGGCGCCGAGGGCGCCCTGGTAGCGGCCCCGGTCGCGCAGCGGGATGACGTCGGCGATGAGCGCCATCGCGGTGACCATGAGCCCGCCGCCGCCGACGCCCTGCAGGGCCCGGGCCCCGATCAGCATGACCATGTCCTGGGCGACCCCGCACAGCGCGGACCCGGCGACGAAGACGACGGCGCTGATCTGGAACACGAGCTTGCGGCCGAACAGGTCGCCGAACTTGCCGGCCAGGACGGTGGCGACGGTCTCGGCGAGCAGGTACGCGGTGACGACCCACGACATGTGCCCGGCCCCGCCGAGGTCGCCGACGATTGTCGGCAGCGCCGTGGAGACGATCGTCTGGTCGAGGGCGGCGAGCAGCATGCCGAGCAGGATCGCGGTGAAAACGACGTTCACCTGGCGCCGGGTGAGCATGGCCGGGGCGCGTACGGGGTCCTCGGCGAGCACGGAGCTGCTCATGGCGCCAGTCTGCCGCCGCCTGGGAGCAACGACGGCAAGATCGACAAAGTTGGTGCCGAGTGCTCAGGTGCGCAGGGTGTGGCTGGGCAGGTGGCCGTAGACGGCACGGTACTCGGCGGTGAACCGGCCGGGGTTGGCGAAGCCCCACCGGCGGGCGACGGCCTTCACGGTGGTGCCGGAGCCGGGCTCGGCCGCCTGCAGCTCGCGGTGGACGCGGTCGAGGCGGATGCGGCGCAGGTACTCAAGCGGCGTCTGCTCCAGGTGCCGCTTGAACGCGATCTGCAGCCCGCGCACCCCGATCCCGGCCGCGTCGGCGACGTCGGCCACGATCAGCGGTTCGTGCGCGTGGGCCTCCATGTAGGCGGCGGCGCGGCGCACGGCGGCCGGCGGGATGCGGCCGGGGCTGGGCAGCCGCGCGGCGGTCATCGTCGTGTTGGGAAAGACGCTCAGCAGCGACGCGGCGGCGAGGCGGGTCAGGTGCTCGAGCACCAGCGGCGGCAGGTCGGCGTCGGGGGCGGCGAGCTCGCGGACGAGATAGTCGGCGGTGGCGGCCCAGTACTGCCGCATCGCCTCCGACACCGGCGTCACCGACTCGAAGCGCAGGTCGGCCGCGGGCACACCGGTGGCGGCCTCGGCGATCTGGGCGACCGGGGGGATCGGCAGGCGGATGGTGGCCAGGGCGGCATCCTCCCACTCGGCGGTGAACTTGACCCCGACCGGGTACAGGAAGCCGCCGTGGCGGGGCACCGGGCTGCTGTGGCCGCGGCGGCCGTGCACGACCCCGGTGCCGTCGACGACCAGCCCGGCCAGCAGGAAGTCGGCCGAATCCACGGTGCCGGCGTAGTGCAGCCCGCCCATGCGTATCACGTCGGCGCCGAGCCCGTCGTAGTTCGCGGTCCGCAGGTACACGTCGACGGCGCCGGGATCGTCGAAGCGCATCCGCGCCCGGTGGGCGATGACCCGGTTCAGCGACTCGGCGGCCAGCTCGCGGTCGCTGGTACGCACCTCGAAGAAGCCCGGGTGTGACAAATGAACCTCCGATACCACGTGCCCCGTGCGAATCATGGTGCATCAATCAGCGCTCGAACGGGTCGCCGCGTTACGCCGGCCCAGCCGCCGCCCCCGTGAAGAAGATCAAGGTCGCGCTCATCGTGGAAACGCGGCGACCACCCCGCCGGTGACGGGTCCGGCCGTGACCGGGTTCGGGGCGCGGCGTCGCCACCGGTCGGTGTTTGCGTGAGCGTCTGTTCAGGTCGGGCCCGTGTGACGTTCACGCGGCGGTGGCACGCTCGGCGGCCATGGAGCTGCCCTTTCCGGCGCTGTGGCTGCGTGACAACTGTCCGTGCGCGGGGTGCCTCGACCCGCGCAGTGGCCAGAAGCTGCACACGGTGGGGGACCTGCCCGCGGACGTGCGCGTCGCCGGGGCCGGGGGAGGCACCGGGGGTACCGTCGAGATCCGCTTCTCCGACGGGCACCGCTCCACCTTCGAGCGGGGCTGGCTCGACCGGCACCGGGCCGCCGGCGCGCAGGGCGACGGGCGCACCGAGTGCGGCAAGGACCTGTGGGACCGCGTCGAGCCGCCGGCGGGGGCGTGGGCGGATTTCCGGGCCGATCCCGTGCCGCTGCTGCGGGCGCTGTGGCGGACCGGGTTCGTGCTGCTGCGCGGAACCCCGGTCGAGCCGGGGACCGTGCTTGCCGTGGCGCGGGCGTTCGGGCACGTGCGGAGCACCAACTACGGCGAGCTGTTCGACGTGCGGGTGGAGCCCGACCCCGGCAACCTGGCGTTCACCGCGCGGGCGATCGCCCCGCACACCGACAACCCGTACCGCGATCCGGTGCCGACCCTGCAACTGCTGCACTGCCTGGTCGACGCGGCGGGCGGGGGGCGGCGAGTCGGGGCTGGTCGACGGGTTCCGGGCCGCGGCGCTGCTGCGGCAGGCCGAGCCGGAGCACTTCGCGGTGCTGGCCTCGACGCCGGTGACGTTCGCGTGGGGGCGGCTGCGGGCGCAGCGGCCGATGATCGGCGTCGACGAGCGCGGCCGGATCCGCGAGATCCGGTACAACAACCGCTCCCTGCGGCCCCTCGCGGGCCTGCCCGCCGAGCTGGACGCGTTCTACGCGGCCTACCGGGCCTTCGACGCCGTGCTCAACCGGCCCGGCGGCATGGTCACGTTCCGGCTCGGCCCCGGCGACTGCGTGATCTTCGACAACACCCGGGTCCTGCACGCCCGCACCGCCTTCGCCGCGTCCGGCGCCGCCGCGGCCCGCCACCTGCAGGGTTGCTACGCCGACCTCGACGCCGTCCAGTGGGCCATCGGTGACGATCTCGTCTCACGCACCTGATTTGTTCTTGCATATGAGTTGCGATAGCGACAGACTGCCGATAATGCCGCGGGAGGCGCGCCAGGGGAGGGGCATCATGCACATTCCGGACGGGTATCTCAGCCCGCAGACCAGCGCCGTGTTCGGCCTCGCGATGCTGCCGCTGTGGTGGCAGTCCGCGGCCCGGGTCAAGAAGGTCGTCAAGAGCCGGTACGTGCCGCTGGTCGCCCTCGGCGCCGCGTTCTCGTTCGTCGTCATGATGTTCAACATCCCGATCCCCGACGGCACCACCGCGCACGCCGTCGGCGGCGGGCTGATCGCGATCCTGCTGGGGCCGTGGGCGGCGTGTATCGCGGTGTCGATAGCGCTGCTGATCCAGGCGCTGTTCTTCGGCGACGGCGGCGTCCTGGCGTTCCCGGCCAACGCGTTCAACATGGCGGTGGTGCTGCCGTTCGTCAGCTACTGGATCTACCGGCTGCTGACCCGCAACACCGCCCTGACCGCCCGCCGGCGGGTCCTCGCCGCCGTGGTCGGCGCCTACGTGGGCCTCAACGCCTCCGCCCTGGCCACCGCGGTCGAGTTCGGCATCCAGCCCGACCTGTTCCACAAGGCCGACGGCACCCCGCTCTACGCGCCGTTCCACCTGTCCCAGGCGATCCCCGCGATGATGTTCGCCCACCTGCTCATCGCCGGCTTCGTCGAGGCGGTGCTGACCGGCGGCGTGCTCGCGTACCTGCAGCGGGCCAACGTGCCGCTGCTGCGCATCAACGCCCCCGAGGTGCCGCTGACCGAGGCCGAGGTGCGGCGCAAGCCGGTGAGCCCGCTGCGGGCGGCGCTGGTCACGCTCGGGATCATGGCGGTGATCAGCCCGCTCGGCCTGCTCGCGCCCGGCGGCGCGTTCGGCGAGGACGCGCCCGAGGAGCTCGACCTGGCCAAGTACCACCTGTCGGCGGTGCCGGAGGGGCTGCAGCGGTACACCGACTTCTGGGGCAGTACCCTGCTGCCCGACTACGGCGGCGGCAGCTGGTGGCAGTACGTCCTCTCCGCCCTGATCGGCATCGTGGTGGTCGCCGCGCTGGTCTTCGGCATCACCTGGCTCATCGGCCGGCTGCGCGGCGGCGAGCGCGAGGCGGCCGACCTCGACGCGCCGCCGGTGCGGTCGTGACCGCGCCGACACCGGGCTGGCTGCTGCGCCCCGAGGTGGGGCTGTGCCCGTGCGGGTGCATCGGCAAGCGGCGCAAGGGCAGCTACGTCGCCAAGACCCTCACCGGCGCCTCCGGGATCATGCGGCAGGCGATCTTCTCCGAGGACATCGCCGCGGCCAAGGGCCTGCTGCAGCGCCTCGACCCGCGGGTCAAGCTGCTGTCGATGGTCGGGCTGCTCGTCGTGGTCGCCCTCGTGCACTCGCTGCCGCTGCTGGCCGGCGCCTACGTGGCCACCGTCGCGCTCGCCGTCGCCTCCGGCCTGTCGCTGGGCTTCTTCATCAAGCGCGTCTGGCTGTTCGTGCCGATCTTCACCGGGATCGTGGTGCTGCCCGCCACCCTGTCCGTGGTGACCCCCGGCGACGTGATCCTGCCCCTGTGGCACTGGCACGGCCACATCCACGGTGTCACCGAGCAGGGCCTGCACGGCGCCGGGATCATCGTGGCCCGCGTCGCCACCTCCATCTCCCTCGTCGTGCTGCTGACCCTCACCACGCCGTGGGTGCGGCTGCTCGCCGCGCTGCGCGCGTTCGGCGTGCCGAAGATCTTCGTGCTCATCATCGGCATGGCCTACCGCTACCTGTTCCTGCTGCTCGACGCGGTCGACGACATGTACACCGCGCGCAAGGCCCGCACCCTGTCCGGCGACACCGGCCGCTCCGGGACGGGTGCCGGGCGGCGGTTCGTGGCCGCCGGCGCCGGTACGCTCTTCGGTAAGGCACACCAGCTCTCCGAAGAGGTGCACCAGGCGATGACCGCCCGCGGCTACACCGGCAACGCCCAGACGCTCAGCGCCTTCCGGGTGCGCGCCGGCGACGTCGCGTTCGTCGTGTGCGTCGCGGCCTTCGCCACGGCCCTGCTGCTGGCGGACGCCCGATGAGTCCCGTCTTCGAGTGCGAAGACCTGCGTTATCAGTACCTGGAGCGCTTCACCGCCCTCGACGGCGTCAGCCTCACCGTCGAGCGCGGCGAGACCGTCGCCTTGCTCGGCGCCAACGGCTGCGGCAAGTCGACCCTGCTCAAGCTCCTCGACGGGCTGCTGTTCGCCGACTCCGGCACCTTCACCGCCTTCGGCGAACAGGTCACCGAGGACAAGCTCGAGGACGAGCAGTTCAACCACGGCTTCCGCGCCCGCGTCGGCTTCGTGTTCCAGAACTCCGACGCCCAGGTGTTCTCCCCGTCCGTCCGCGAGGAGATCGCCTTCGGCTGCCTGCAGCTCGGCCTGGACCGCGACACCGCGACCGCCCGCGTCGAGGACGTCCTGGCGCTGCTCGACATCGCCGAGCTCGCCGACCGGGCCCCGTTCCAGCTCTCCGGCGGGCAGAAGAAACGCGTCGCGATCGCCTCCGTCCTGGTCATGAACCCCGAGGTCCTGCTCTTCGACGAGCCGACCGCAGCCCTCGACCCGCGCACCCAGTTCTGGCTGATCGAGCTGCTGGAGCAGCTGCGCGCCGCCGGCAAGACGATCGTCCTGGCCACCCACGACCTGGACACCCTGCCGTCGCTGGCCGACCGCTGCGTCGTCTTCGGCGAGGACCACCGCATCATCGCCGACGCCCCCACCGCCGCCGTGCTCGACGACCGCGACCTGCTGCTGTCGGCCAACCTCATCCACGCCCGGTCCGCCTTCGCCGGGGTCCGCGCCCGCTCGTGACGGTACAGTCCCCGGACATGGGGACCACGGTCAGCGAGTACGACCCCGCCTGGCCCGCGCACGCGACGCGGGCCATCGCCGCCCTGGGCGGGCGGTTCGCGGTGATCCAGCGCCTGGTCGACGCCGCCCGCACCGCCCGCGGCCTGCCGCTGGTCGCGGTCTGGGAGCAGTGAGCGGGCCCATGGCGGGGCAGGACCGCTACCAGGTGCGCCTGTCGCCGCGGTGGCGCAGCGTGCTGGTCGTCGCCTCGGTGGCCGCGTCCGTGCCGGTGCTCTGGCTCCAGCCGGCGGTGCTCGGGGATCTCGCCGCGCGGATTGTCGCCGGGTTGCTGATCGCCGGGCAGGCGGTCGCGCTGTGGTGGCTGGACCGGCGGCCGCTGGCCGGGACCGTCGCCGTGCTGGTCGCCAGTGCCGGGTTCGAGACGCTGTTTCCCGTGTACGGGCCCGGCGTGGCCTTCGTCGTGCTGTGCACGTACGCCTGGCTGCGGCCCGCCGCCGAGTCGCTGCGCGGGCTGCTGCTCGCCGTCGCGGCCGTGTCCGGGCCTGCCGCGCTGCAGCAGCGGTGGCTGCCCGCCGGGCTCTGGCTCGCCGCGGCGCTGCTCGCCTGGAGCTGGGGTGCGCTGGCCCGGGCGCGCGGGGCCCGGCACGCCGCCGAGAAGCGGCAGGCGGTGCTGGAGGAGCGGGCGCGCATCGCCCGGGAGCTGCACGACGTGCTGTCGCATACCGTGTCGGTCATGGTGGTGCAGGCGGCCGCGGCCGACGACGTCTTCGACGTCAACCCCGCCAAGGCCCGGCAGGCGCTGCGGCGCACCGAGGCGGCCGGGCGGGAGGCGCTCGCCGAGCTGCGGTGGTTCCTGCGCTCCGTGCGGGACGACGACGGCGACGACGGCGGGCCGCAGCCGACGATCGGGGACATCGCGCGGCTCGGGCGGTCGGTGAGCGACGCGGGGCTGCCGGTCGCGGTCACCATCGACAGTGCGGACGATCCACCGCAGGTGCCGATGGCGGTGCAGCTCGGGGCGTACCGCATCGTGCAGGAGGCCCTCACCAACGCGCTGCGGCACGCGCGGGCCGGGCGGGCCGAGGTGCTGGTCCGCGTCGACGACGGGGAGGTCCTCGTGCGGGTGCGCGACGACGGGCACGGGGCAACGCCGGCGTCGGCGAACCGAGGCAGCGGGCAGGGGCTGGCCGGCATGCGGGAACGGGCGGCGCTGCTCGGCGGGACCCTCCGGGCGGGCCCGGGCAGCGGCGGCGGATACCAGGTCGAGGCCCACCTGCCGATCGGGGCGGACGCGTGACGATCAAGGTGCTGATCGCCGACGACCAGGCCCTGGTCCGCTCCGGGTTCCGGATGATCCTCGAGGCGCGCGACGATCTCGAGGTGCTCGGCGAGGCCGGCGACGGCGACGAGGCCGTCCGGCTCGCCGCGCGGACCGACCCGGACGTGGTACTCATGGACGTGCGCATGCCGGGAACGGACGGGGTCACGGCGACCGCGCGGCTCACCGCCGGCGGACCCCGGCCGCGGGTCATCATCCTCACGACGTACGACCTCGACGAGACGCTCTACGCCGCGCTGCGGGCCGGGGCCAGCGGATTCCTGCTCAAGGACGTGCGCCCCGCCGAGCTGGTCGAGGCGATCCGGGTCGTCGCCCGCGGCGAGGCGCTGCTCGCGCCGAGCGCCACCCGGCGGCTGCTCGAGCGGTTCATGGCCACCGACCTGACGCCCCCGGCCCCGTCCGGCGTGCTGGCGCGGCTCACCGAGCGGGAGCGGGAGGTCCTCGGGCTGCTGGCCCGGGGCGCGGCCAACGCGGAGATCGCGGCCCGGCTGGTGGTCACCGAGGCGACGGTGAAGACCCACGTGTCGGCGATCCTGCGCAAGCTCGGGGTCCGCGACCGGGTGCAGGCGGTCGTGCTCGCCTACGACCTGGGACTGGTCCGGCCCCGGCCCTCATCCTGAAGTCGCAGCCGCAAGACCCGTCCCGCGCCGGAAGAGGAGCGGGCGGCGAACTCCATAGCGTCGAGGCATGACCCAGCAGCAGCGCACCGCGATCCGGCTCGTCGCCGGGCTGCTCATCGCCGGCCTGGCCCTGAGCGCCGCCTTCGCCGCCCTCACGCTCCTGTTCCGCCACGACGTGCTCGCCTACCAGCAGGCCAGGCACCCCGGTGCCGACCCGGCCGCGCTGCGCCGCACGCTGTGGACCCGCCCGATCCCGATCCTCGCCGTCGCCGTGCTCTACGTCTGGGTGACCCGCCAGCTGCTCGCCGGCGTGGCCCGCGCCTACCGGCGGGTCCGGATCGTCTCGGCCGCCGGGTTCGTGGCCGTGGCCTGGCTGCTGCTGTCCGGCGAGTACCCGGCCTGGCTACGGGTCGTCCAGGGCGTCCAGCTCGCGCTGCTGGCCGCGCTGATCGTCGCCGTCAACCGGCCCGTCGTGCGCGCCGCCTTCCCCGCGGTGCCCGACGAGCGGCCCCGCAACCGCCGGGCCGCCTGGCTGCTCGTGCTCGTCGCGCCCGTCGTCGCCGAGCTCACGCTGGGCACGATCCCGCTGCGCACGGCGTGGGTCCTGCTCGTGTTCGCGCCGCTGTACGGCGGCGGCGCCCTGCTCATCCGCGAGGTCGTCCGGCGCGCCGGCGGCGGCTGGGCGAGCCTGCTGCTGATGGGTGTCGCCTACGGCCTGGTCGAGGAGGGTCTGGTGCTGCAGAGCCTGACCAGCCCGCACCTCTACCACGCCGCGGACTGGGCCCCGCGCCTGCTCGGCCTCAACACCGACTACGCGCTGGTCAACCTGGTGTACCACCCGGTGTTCAGCATCACGATCCCGATCGTCGTCGTCGAGCTGGTCTTCGCCGAGCACGGCCCGGCACCCTACCTGCGCCGCGGCGGGCTCATCGTGACCGGCCTCGTCGCGCTGGCCGGCGCCCTGCTCGTGCGGGTCAGCGTGCCGCCGTCGGAGGACCCCGGCTACACGATGCCGCTGGGCGCGGTGCTGGGCCTCGCGGCCGGGGCGCTGGCGGTGGTGGCGGTGGCACTGCGGGTACACCCGCGGGCTGCGGCGATGCGAGCGCCGTCACCGGCCGTGCTGGCCGTGACCACCGGCGCGGCCGCCCTGCTGTTCTTCGTCCTGACCTGGCCCTTCGGCGGCGCGCGGCAGCCGCTGTTCACGCACGGCGCCTGGGCGCTGCTGCCGATGGCGGTCGCGACGGCGCTCGTGATCGGCATGGTGTACTGCATGAGCCGCTGGAGCGCCGGCCCCGCCTGGACCCGCTCGCACCTGATCGCGGCCTGCACCGGCGCCCTCGTCGCGCACACGCTCTTCGGTCTCGCCGCCCGGGCCCACAGCGCCCCGGACCGGATCTTCCTCGCCGCCGTGGCGGTCCTGACCGCGGCACTCGGCGCCCGGGCGGCGCGGGTGAACCGGCCCCGCTACGTCGAGGTTCGATGACGGGGAGCCCCAGACCTGCGACGCATCGTCGCCGCCGCTTCGCGCGTCGTCGAGTCGATCTGTCGGACGGGTGGAAGCCGTCGCCCCGCCGCCGTACCGCGGCCTGCGCCCCGTCGCGATCACCCTCACCCTCACGCTCGCCGTCGTCGCGGCCGCCGGGCCCCGCCCCCGCTGGACCCACCGGTGATCGTGCCCGGCGACGGCGACACCGTCTACGTGGTGCGCCAGACCCGCGCGGGCCGCACGGTCCTGGAGTCGTACCGCATGCACGGTGGCGGCGTCCCCGCCGGCCGGCAGGCCCGGCTCGTCGCCGCCGGCGCCGGGCGGATCGTCCTCGCCGTCACCGAGCCGGACGGCACCGCCGCCGAGGCGCTCTTCGGCCTCGACGCCGCCACCGGCGCCGAGGCCTGGCGCCGCACCGGATACCCGCCCGTCCTCGTCGGCACCGGCGCCGCCGGCCTCGTTCTCGCCGAACCGTCCACAGGCGACGGTCATACCCTCGCCGCCGTCGACACCCGTACCGGCGACGTGCGATGGACCCGCACTGTCCCGGCCGGCACCGTCCGTTCCTTCGTCCCCGTCGGCGGGGACGGCATCGCCGTGGCCGAGCTCGACCCCGACGGCACCGTGCGGGTTCGCGACGCCGGCACCGCGGATGTCGTAGCGCGGGCAGGCTCGCCCAGCCCGCGCCGCGGCCGACGGCTTCGACATCTCCGGCGACGGCGTCGACGAGACCGGCAAGTTCATCGCGGCCGTCTACGACCTGACGACCGGCGCCCTGCGCTGGCGGCGCGAGTCCGGCCTGGACCGCAGTCCGATCTGGTGGTGCGGACCCGTCCTGTGTACGGCGACCGGAGGCGCGATCAGCGCCCTGGACCCGACACCGGGGTGCGGCAGTGGCGCCTCGACGGGTACACCAGCATCGACCGTTACCTTTCAGTGAGTAAATGTGACTCACGATTGGCAGTCGTCCGTTGCCGGGCGACGTTGACCGGATGAACCGGTCTTGACGCTTCACGGCCCGCTGCCCTGCCTGCGGGTGCAATCCTTACAGGTCTTATGTAGGCTCCACGTCCTGCTTTTGCGTCGCCGACTATCTCGTCCGCGAGCTCGTCGTCGACGCCGCGACCGTGCGCCGCATCGACGGCTGGTCCTTCATCGGCGCCCCGTCCGGCCCGCGGCTACTCGTCGCGGCCGGCGACCCGGGCGGCGCGGCGGTGCTCGCCCGCCTCGACGCGCTCACCGGCGCCGTGACGGCGTTCGGCCGGGACGAGCACTGGTCCGCCCCGCCGCGGTGCACGAGCGCCGCGACCGCCGCCCCGCCCGATTAATGCGTTGCCGGGCCGGAAACCGGCTGCGTATCGTCGACCGTGACGGTTTTCGTAGGGGTGTAGCTCAATTGGCTGAGCAGTGGTCTCCAAAACCACCGGTTGCAGGTTCGAGTCCTGTCACCCCTGCTGCACGCCACGCCATCGGGGTGTCCACGGTGACATGCCTGCCTTCCAAGCAGGAGTGACGGGTTCGATTCCCGTCGGTGGCTCTCAGCGGTTCGTCCACAGGCTCGGGTCGGGCCATGGCCAACCGTAGTCCAGCCGCCCCGATGCGGCACGATGGAGCAGTGATCAGTATCGAACTCGCCATCGAGCTTCGCGCGGCCGGCCTGGCCTGGCACCCTGCGCCGGGCGACCGCTTCGCGATCCCGGACCGCGGCCTCGACGACCAGGCGTTCGTGCTCAGCGACATGATCATCCAGCTGCACGACCTGCCCGGTGGCGGCTCGGTCATCGGCTTCAACGGCACCACCGAGTGGGCCCTGGACGACATCGAGCGCGACGAGGCGATCTGGCTGCCGCACGAGCACCAGCTGCGCGGCCGGCTCGGGGCGGCGTTTCGTGCCCTGGAGCGCTCCGGCGACGGCTGGCGCGTGACGCTGGACGGCCACCCGGACTCCTTCGGCGCCACCCCCGAGGACGCGTACGCCCTGGCGTTGCTGCGGACGCTGACGGAGTAGCCTTCGGCGCGTGGATCTTCCGACCCCGCTGCGCGACCTGCTCGAAGGCGCCGGCCTGTGCTACCTGACCACCCTGATGCCCGACGGCTCGCCGCAGATCACCCAGGTCTGGGTCGACACCGACGGCAAGAACATCCTGGTCAACACCGTCCGCGGCCACCAGAAGACCCGCAACGTCGCCCGCGACCCGCGCGTCGCCGTGGCGATCGGCGACCCGGCCCAGCCGCGCCGCTACTTCCAGGTCCGCGGCCGCGTCATCGCCGTCACCGAGCAGGGCGCCGCCGAGCACATCGAGGCCCTGGCCCATCGCTACCTCGGAACCCCGTACCCGTGGTTCGGCGGCCGCGACCAGGTCCGCCTCCTGCTGACAATCGAGCCAGAGCACATCACCGGCCGCTGACTCCCGCGTCGCTTCCTGCATGTCCTACGCGAGTTCGAGGACTGCGAGCGCAACGCGTGTTCTCGTTCGTGCGGAGACGGGAACAGCGCCATCCAGGTGGGATGTTGGGCGCCGGTGAGCTTCGTACAATTGGCTGTGGGCACGATGGGAGCAGGTCGTGACACAGGCTCCGGTGCACAGGGCTGGCGATCTGCCGCACGAACTGACCAGCTTCGTGGGGCGTCTTCAGGCGAGGGCTGGGGTGAGGCAGGCGCTCGCCGAAGCGCGGCTGGTGACGTTGGTCGGGGTCGGCGGGGTCGGCAAGACACGCCTGGCGCTGCACGTCGCCAGGGAGCTGCGGCGTGCCTTCCGCGATGGTGCGCACCTGGTGGAGTTGGCGAAGGTACAGGATCCCGCCCTGGTACCGCAGGCCGTCGCGGCCGCACTCGACCTCCACGGTCAAACCGTCCGCGACGCCACGACGGTAGTCGTGGACTACCTGGCCGACCGGCAGCTGCTGCTGGTACTGGACAACTGCGAACACCTGATCGACGCCTGCGCCGCGCTGGCCACGACGCTGCTGACCAACGCTCCCGGTCTGCGGGTCCTGGCCACCAGCCGGCAACCCCTGGGCGTCCCGGGGGAGCAGCTCTGCCCGGTGTCGCCGCTATCGGTTCCCGCGGCCAACGAACCGTTGGGCTCGCCCTCGCAGTATGAGGCGTTGGCGCTGTTCGAACAGCGCGCCGCGATGGTGTCGCCGGAGTTCACCCTGGAGGCCGCCAACGGGCCGGCGGTGGCCCAGTTGTGCCGGCGGTTGGACGGCATCCCGCTGGCCATCGAGTTGGCGGCGGTGCGTGTGCGCGTGCTGTCGGTGGAGCAGATCCTCAACCGGTTGGAAAATCGGTTCCAGTTGCTGAGCGCCGGTAAGCGTGACGCGGTGCCCCGGCACCAGACGCTGCGGGCGGCCGTGGACTGGAGCTACGAGCTGTGTACCGAAGCGGAACGGCTGCTGTGGGCACGCTGCTCGGTCTTCGCCGGCGAGTTCGACCTCGACGCCGTCGAGACCGTCTGCGTCGGCGAGGGCCTCACCGGCGACGACGTGTTCCAGGGCATAACCGGGTTGACCGACAAGTCCATCCTGACCCGGGTGGCGGACGCGCCGCGTGCCCGGTACCGGATGCTGGACACCATTCGGCAGTACGGCCGGCAACGCCTCGCCGAAGCGGGGGAGGATGCCACCGTGCGCCGGCGGCACCGCGACTACTACCTCGGGTTGGCCGAGCGGTCCGACGCCGAATCCACCGGCCCGCGCCAGGGCGAGTGGATCGCACGGCTGAACGCGGAACGCCCGAACCTCTGGGCCGCACTCGATTACTGCCTGGCCACCCCGGGCGAGATCCGCACCGGCCTGCGCCTGAGCACGGCGCTGTGGTTCTACTGGATCGCGGGCGGCATCGTCCGCGAGGGCCGCCACTGGCTGGACCGGGCACTCGCGCTGGACACCGACGCCGGCCCCGAACGTGCCCGCGCGTTGTGGCTCGCCGGATGGATCGCCATCTGCCAGGGGGACGCCGCAGGGGCGCTGAGCCTGCTCGAGCAGAGCCGTTGCCTTGCCACGCAGCTCGGGGACGACACGGCGCTCACCGACGCACTGCAGGCAATCGGGTGTGCCCTGGAGTGGAACGACAAGCCCACCCAGGCCACGCCGCTGCTGGACGAGGCGTTGGCCCGCCACCGCGCGTCGGGGCGATGGACCACTCCCGGCTTGCTGAACTTCGCGGAGCGGGCGCAGTCCGCGGCCCTGCTCGGCGACACCGAGACCGCCATGGCACTGCTGCGCGAGGCGGAGACGCTGTGCACCGCGCGCGGTGAACGCTGGGCACTGTCGTGGACGGAATGGGGCGTCGGCCTGGGCTGGTGGCGGGCAGGCAAGCCCAGCCAGGCAGCGCTTCACCTTTCCCCCGCGCTGCGCAAGAAGCAGGAAGTCGACGATCGACTCGGCATCGTGTGCTGCGTCGAACTGCTGGCCTGGGTCGCCGAGGCCGAGGGTGACCCCCACCGGGCGGCCGTGCTTCTGGGCGCCACGGAGCGGATGTGGGAACTCATCGGCAGACCACTGTTCGACACGCACACCCTGCTCGCGTGGCGCGACCAGGCGCGCGTGCGTGCCCGGGAAGCACTCGGTGAGAAGAGGTTCGGCAGCTGCTGCCGGCAGGGCGCGGAGATGAGCCAGCAGGACGTGATCGCCCTCGCGTTGGGTGAGCGCGCCGCACCGGCGCCGGCTACCCGCGCACCAGCGCAGGCACCGGTCACCTCGCTGCTGACCAAACGGGAACTTCAGGTCGCCGCGCTGGTCGCCTCTGGTAAGTCCAACCGAGAGATCGCGGCCAGCCTGGTGATCTCCCGGCGGACCGCCGAGGGCCACGTCGAACATATTCTCACCAAACTCGGGTTCACCTGCCGAAGCCAGATCGCCGCCGCATGGGCCGCCGCATCGGCTACGCCGCGTGCGAGCCACAGTTGATCATGGCGGCGATCTGGGTGCGGGAGGTGAACCCAAGCTTCGTCATGATGTGTTCGACATGGGCCTCGGCGGTACGCTGGCTGATCACCAGCCGGGCGGCGATCCGTTTGTTGGTCAGCCCCTCCGCGATCAGCGCGGCGACCTCGTGCTCGCGCCGGGTGAGCGGCGGCGGTTTGCGCTGCCCGGCTCGGGATGCCGCCGGCGCCGCCGGTACCGATTCGTCCAGCAGCGCCTCAGCGACGGCCTCATCGAACCTGAGGGCCGCTGCGCACTCGAACACCGCGGCGAACCGCTCCTCACCGAGCGCAGCGCGCAAGTCCGCGATGCACCGGTCGTGATCAGCACGCAGATAGGAGAGCACGGCCGCGCCGATCGCGTGCAACACGCCGTGCGCCGCGCCGAGCAGGCGAGCGGCCCGTTCCGGGTCGTCGGGCGCAGTGAGCCAGGCAAGGTGTTCCAGGCAGTGGCCGATGGCCAGACGTTCATCCAGTCGGATCTTGATCCGCAGGCACTCCGTGATGGAAGCCCGTGCACGCTGATGATCTCCCAGGCGCCACGCCGCCCGGCCCATGTGGAGCAGGACCCACGACGACACCCAGAGATCGCCGTGCGCCTCCGACGCGGTCCGGCACTTCTCG
This sequence comes from Dactylosporangium sp. CA-233914, assembly GCF_050942935.1. Taxonomy (NCBI): domain Bacteria; kingdom Bacillati; phylum Actinomycetota; class Actinomycetes; order Micromonosporales; family Micromonosporaceae; genus Dactylosporangium; species Dactylosporangium sp. CA-233914. The sequence continues at coordinate 5,837,203 of NZ_CP192030.1, forward strand.
AACAGCGCCATGGCCCGGTCCACATCATCAGACTCGAGAGCCGCCAACGCCAGGAAATGCTGATCAAGGACCGCGCCCATGACGTCGCCCAGCGCGAGATGCGCGGCGAGCGCCTGCTCGAGATACGCGACCGCCGAATGTAGATGGCCTTCGTTCATAGCCAGCCAGCCGGACCAGGTGCCCGCCACGGCGAGGCTCGACCGGTCGCCCAGCGCTTCGGCCAACGCCCGGGACTCTCCCAGCATGCGCCGGGCCGCGGGAAAGTCGATCTGACTGATCGCCATAAGGCTGTTGGCACACAACGCGGCAGCTCGCGCGGGAACCGGTTCGGTGGCCAACGCCAGGGCCCGCTCGTACCATTGGCGTCCCTCGCTGACATGGCCACTGTGGAAGAAGAACCACAGATCGGCCGCGATGGTCAGGGCCTGCTGTGCCTGGCCGGGTTCGGTCAGGCAGAACTCCAGCGCCGCCCGCAGGTTGGCGTGCTCACCCCGCAGCCGGGCGAGCCAGGCGATCTGGTCGATCTGGCCGGGACCGAACCAGTGGCTGCGGGCTGTCCGGGCGAGCCGCTGGTAGTAGTCGCGGTGACGGCGCCGCAGCACGCTCTGCTGCCCGGAGGCGGTGAGCCTGTCCTGGGCGTACTGGCGGATGGTCTCCAGCATCCAGTACCGATTCCGGCCATCGCGCTCAACGCTGAGGATCGACTTGTCCACCAGCGCATCCACCAGATCCAGTACATCTTCGGACGCGATGTTCCCGCCTGCGCATACCTGCTCGGCCGCCGCCAGCTCAAACCCGCCGGAGAACACCGACGCCCGCTCCCACAGTGCCTGCTCCGATGCGGTGCAATGCTCGTAGCTCCAGTCGATCAACGCCCGCAGCGTCTGCTGCCGGGACACCGCCGCCCGGTTCCCCTGAGTCAGCAAGCGGAATCGATCATCCAGCCGCTGCAGGATCTGCTCCTCCGAAATTGCCAGGAGCCGTACTGCCGCCAGCTCCAATGCCAGCGGGATGCCGTCCAGCCGCCGGCAGATCCGCGCCACCGCCATACCGTTGGCCGGCGTGACCGCAAAATCGGGACGCACCGCTCGGGCACGCTCCCCGAACAGGGTCACCGCTTCCGAACCGGCCAGCACCTGCGCCGGGACCTGGGCCCCATCGGGCGCTCCCTCCGGCAACTCCGGTGTCGGCAGCGGCGGCACCCGCCAGGACTGCTCGGCAGCCATCCCCAGCGACTGCCTGCTGGTCGCCAGCACCCGCACCGTCGGCGCCGCCGCCAACACCGCTTCGATGAACCCGGCGCAGGCATCCACCAGGTGGTCACAATTGTCCATCACCAACAGCAGATGCCTGCCCCGCAGGAACTCGGCCAGGGTGGCCATCAGCCCCTGGGCGGAGCGGTCCTGGATGCCCAGCACCATGGCAACGGTCTGCGGCAGCAACCCCGGGTTCGTCAGATCGGCCAGCGACACCAACCACGCCCCATCGGGAAAGTCCCGCCGCAACTGGGCCGCCACCCGCAACGCCAGCCGGGTCTTGCCCACCCCGCCCGCACCGGTCAACGTCACCAGCCGGAACTCCGACAGCAACCGCTTCACCTCAGCGATCTCCCGCCGACGCCCCAAAAAACTGGTCAGCTCGGCCGGAAGGTTACCGCCGCGCTCACGCATCGAGGGTTCCGCCAAGATACTCATCGACCGGCCCCGCCTGGGCCACCTATCCCAACGCAACAGCCTACGCCGAGCCGGCCCGGACCAGCTTCAGAGACGCCACTGCCGATAGCCCGTGTAACACCTGACCCGGTGAGCACCCACACGACGCACCTCGCTACCTGGCGGCGAGCGGCACGGACTGGCGCGGGGACGGCCGGTGCGGGCCGATGATTCGGCCGTCCGGAAGCAACTCACCAGTGTCGTCGAACAACACAACGCCATTGCACAGCAGACTCCACCCCTGTTCGGGGCGGAATGCGACCACGCGAGCCGCCGCATGGTCGGATGCGGTTGCTGGAGGGCAGGAGGGCGCGTGCTCACACATGTCGCACCTCGATGGTCTTGGTTCGTGGAGTACGCCGTCGCGATATCACCAGCCTCCCGCCCGGGATTCGATCACAACACGGGAGAAGCACCTGTACCGGTACGTATACGCGAACAGCAGGTACCGGACGCGTCGGGTTCGATCTCGTAGCCGCACCCGCCCCATCGGATCGGCGAGCCATCCATCTCGCCCTTGTCGATGAACCAGCGGAGGCGCTGCGGCGTCCGTTGTCACATTGAGTGGTCGAGCAATTACACCGGTGTTTTGTCGTACCCCCGGCCTATGGTGGCGGCGTGGAGTACCTCACCGGCTTCGGCCGCCCGATCGGAACCTGCCCGCCGCGCGCCGCGTTCGACACCGACGCGCCGCGGCTGAGCCTCAACGGCACCTGGCGCTTCCGGCTCGCGCCCAGTGCCGCCGAGGCCGCCGACGGGTTCTGGGCGGACGGGTTCGACGACTCGGACTGGGCCGAGCTGCCGGTGCCGTCGAGCTGGCCGATGCACGGCTTCGGGCAACCCGCGTACACCAACGTCGTCTACCCGTTCCCGGTCGACCCGCCGCACGTGCCCACCGACAACCCGACCGGCGACCATCGCCTCGTCTTCGACGCCCCCGGCGCGTTCACCGGCCTCGGCGCCCGGCTGCGCTTCGACGGCGTCGACTCCTGCGGCCGCGTCTGGCTCAACGGCGTCGAGCTCGGCGTCACCCAGGGCAGCCGACTGCCGCACGAGTTCGACGTCACCGCCGCGCTGCGCCCGGGGGAGCCCAACGTCCTCGCCGTCCGCGTCCACCAGTGGTCGGCCGGCAGCTACCTCGAGGACCAGGACATGTGGTGGCTGCCCGGCATCTTCCGCGACGTCACCCTGCTGGGCCGGCCCGCCGGCGGCGTCGACGACGTGTTCGTCCACGCCGCATACGAGCCCGACGGCCACGGCCGCCTGCGCGTCGACGCCCCGCCCGGCGCCCGGTTCGGCGTCCCCGAGCTCGGCCTGCACGACCTGCCCACCGGCGTCGCCCACGACACCGGGCCGGTCGAGCCGTGGACGGCCGAGACGCCGCGCCTCTACACGCTCACGCTCACCACCGGGTCCGAGACCGCGACCCTGCGCGTGGGCTTCCGCACCGTCGCGATCGTCGGCGGCATCCTCACCGTCAACGGCCGCCGGATCGTCCTGCACGGCGTCAACCGCCACGAGTTCCACCCCGACCTCGGCCGCGTCGTCCCGCCCGACGTCGTGCGTGCCGAGCTCGAGCTCATGAAGCGCCACCACGTCAACGCCATCCGCACCAGCCACTACCCGCCCCACCCAGCCGTGCTCGACCTCTGCGACGAGCTCGGCTTCTGGGTCATCGACGAGTGCGACTACGAGACACACGGCTTCGAGCCGCTCGGCTGGCGCGGCAACCCCAGCGCCGACCCGCGCTTCGCCGACGCCTGCGTCGACCGGATGCGCCGCATGGTCGAGCGGGACAAGAACCATCCGTCCGTCATCATGTGGTCCCTGGGCAACGAGGCCGGCGTCGGCGCCAACCTCGGCCGGATGGCCACCTGGGCCCGCGAGCGCGACCCGGACCGCCCGCTGCACTACGAAGGCGACCGCAGCTGCGCCCACGTCGACGTCTACAGCCGCATGTATGCCACCCACGCCGAGGTCGACGCGATCGGCCGCGGCGAGGACCACGTCCCGCACCTGCCGTTCATCCTCTGCGAATACGCCCACGCGATGGGCAACGGCCCCGGCGGCCTGATGGAATACGAGGAGCTGTTCGACCGCCACCCCCGCTGCCAGGGCGGCTTCGTCTGGGAGTGGCTCGACCACGGCATCCGCCGCACCGCTGCCGACGGCCGTCAGTATTTCGCCTACGGCGGCGACTTCGGCGAGCCCCTGCACGACGGCAACTTCGTCATCGACGGCCTCGTCTTCCCCGACCGCACCCCGTCGCCGGGCCTGACCGAGCTGGCCGCCGTCTACGCCCCGGTCCGCCTCGCCGTGCGGCCCGGCGAGGCGACGGTCCGCAACCGCTTCGCGTTCCGCGACCTGGCCGGCGTGAGCCTGCGCTGGGCGGTGACGGTCGACGGTGCGCCGGTGGGCGAGGGCACCGTGCAGGTGCCGGCCGTGGCCCCGGGCGAGGCCGTCGTGGTCGGCCTTCCCCTCGCGTCAGCACCGCACGATGCCGGCGAATCCCACCTCACCGTCCACGCCGTGGACGCCTCGGGCCACGTGCTGGGCAGCGGCCAATCCCAGCTCCGCCCGGCGCCCGGCTGGGTCCTGGCCGGCCCGCCCCCGGCCGCACATCCGTCCGAGCGACCGCCGGCCGCGGCGACTCCCTCGTCGCTGTTGCCGCCCCCGGCATCGCGGCTGTCGTCGGCGCCCCCGTTCGGACGGGAACCGTCGCAGCCCACGCCACCGCTGTCCTCGGCGCCGCCGTTCTCCGCGCCGCCGTCCCCGCCGGTGTCCCCGGCCGCGGCGGGCGCGCCGTTGAAGGCCGTGGGCCCGGTGGCGATGTCCGGGCCGCGACGGCAGGACGGTGCGATCCGCCTGGGAGACGCGCTGTTCGAGCCGGTGCACGGGCGGCTGGTGCGGCTCGGCGGGCTCGCGCTGCGGGGGCCGGTGCTGGACGTCTGGCGAGCGCCGATCGACAACGACCGCCTCGGACCCGACCCGGTCGCGGACCGGTGGCGGGCCACGGGGCTGCACCGGATGACCCACCGGCTGCTGGGCATCGAGCTCACCGCGGAGGCCCTGGTGGTCGCCACGCGGGTGGCGCCGGCGGCGTCGGATCTGGCACTGCTGACGTGGCACACGTGGCGCGACCTCGGCGACGCCACCGAGCTGACCGTCCAGGTCGAGCCGGTCGGCGAGTGGACGGTGCCGCTGCCACGGCTCGGCGTGCACCTGGAGCTGCCCGCCACGCTCGGCGACGTCGAGTGGTTCGGCGCCGGCCCGGGGGAGGCCTACCCCGACTCCCGCACCGCGGCCCTGACCGGCCGCTACCGGTCCACTGTGGACGACCTGGCCACGCCGTACGTGTTCCCGCAGGAGAACGGCAACCGCGCCGACGCCCGCTGGGTCACGCTCACCGCCCGGGACGGCACCGGCCTGCGCGTCGAGGCCCGCCCCCGGATCGACTTCACCGCGCGCCGCTGGTCGACGGCGGCGCTGGACGCGGCCCGGCACACCAGCGACCTGGCGGCGGAGGACCGCATCCACCTGCACCTCGACCACGCCCACCACGGTCTGGGCACCGCCGCCTGCGGCCCCGGCGTACTACCGCAGTATGCCCTCCCGGCCGCACCGACGACGTTCGCGGTGGTGCTGAGCACCCACGGCTGAGCAGTCCGGCCCCGGCAGCGCACGCATGGCGCCGCTGTCGCTGGATCATCGGCAACACAGGCGGCGCGGTGCCGCAGACCCGGCGCGCCGGGTGGTGCTGAGCACCCGCGGCTGAGCAGTCCGGCCCCGGCGGCGCACGCGCGGCGCCGCTGTCGCTGGATCGCCGGCAACACAGGCGGCGCGGTGCCACAGGCCCGGCGCGCCGGGTGGTGCTGAGCACCCGCGGCTGAGCAGTCCGGCCCCGGCGGCGCACGCGCGGCGCCGCTGTCGCTGGATCGCCGGCAACACGGAGAGCGGTGCCGCAGACCCGGCGCGCCGGGCGGTGGCGCGCGGGCTCGTGTGTGTGGCGTCGCTACGGGCGCTGGGGTGAGCGGTCGGCTCGTGTCTCGCGAGCGGCGATCAGGGCCAGCCAGAGCCAGCCTACCGTCACGGTCAGGCGCTGCAGGAGGCCCGCCGTGGCCGCGAACGGACCCACCTGGGCGAAGCCGATTGTGGTGAGCGTGAACAGGGTCAGTGTCGCGATGCCGCTCAGGGCCGAGTACGCGGACCAGATTCGCGTCCGGCGGCGGGCGTAGGCGTAGGCGAGGACGAACATCGCGGCGATGAGGGCGACGAAGCCGGGCAGGGAGAACGCCACGTCGTGCAGGCGGCCGTGCCAGGTCGGCGGGGCCGGTGCGAGCGGGGTGCCGGCCGGGTAGCCGCCGACCGGGTCGGTGCTGAAGACGCCGGCGCCGAGCAGGCCCACGGCCCACACCGCCAGCAGGAGCGGGGCGGCGGCCGCGCCGGGGCCGGGGCGCAGGGCGCGGCGCAGGCCCACCGCGAAGGCCAGGCAGAGGACGCCTGCGACGAGAAAGTTGACGATCTGGGTCCAGCCCGTCGGGCCCAGGGCCAGGGAGCTGACCGGATGGCGCATCGGGTCGTACCCGTCGCGGAACGCCTGCTCCACGAGCAACGCCGCGACGAACAGCGGCCCTGCGAGCAGACCGGCGCGCAGCAGGCGGTTGGGTCGGTGCGGCGGCCGGGCCGGGGTGGCGGCCGCGATGAGCGTGCGCGTTGCGGACATGTGTCAACCGTAGTTGACAGTCCGATCGCCGTCAACCAAGGTTGACGGCGCCGCATTTCCTCGCGATTCAGGGCAGCAGCAGGGCTCCGGGGCGTTCGCCGCGGTCGAGCGCAGCTCACGCCGAAGCGGAAAAGCCGTGTCAGTACCCGTGTCAGGGGCGTGACAGGTAGGTGTCAGGCCGGGCGCCGATTGTCGTCGCATGAGGAGTTCAGCTATTGCGGTCTCGGGGCTGCGAAAGGCTTTCGGGGACAAGGTCGTGCTCGACGGCATCGATCTGGATGTTCGTGCGGGCACGGTCTACTCCCTGCTGGGTCCGAACGGGGCGGGGAAGACCACGACGGTGAACGTGCTGACCACGTTGGTGAAGGCCGACGGCGGGACGGTGCGGGTCGCCGGGCATGACATCGCGACCGAGCCCAAGGCGGTGCGCGCGGCCATCGGGGTCACCGGTCAGTTCGCGGCGGTGGACGAGCTGCTGACGGGGCAGGAGAACCTGCAGTTGATGGTGGACCTGCACCGGGTGGGCACCGGCGAGGGCCGGCGGGTCATCACGGAACTGCTGGAGCGCTTCGATCTGGTGGAGGCGGCGCAGAAGCTGGCGTCGACCTATTCCGGGGGCATGCGCCGGAAGCTGGACCTGGCGATGACGCTCGTCGGCAACCCGCGGATCATTTTCCTGGACGAGCCGACGACGGGACTGGATCCGCGCAGCCGGCGCACGATGTGGGACATCATCCGTGAGCTGGTGGCCGGCGGCACGACCATTTTCCTGACCACGCAGTACCTCGAGGAGGCCGATCATCTCGCCGACCGGGTCGCCGTGCTCGACCAGGGCCGCCTGGTCGCCGAGGGCACGCCCAGCGATCTCAAACGCCAGGTCCCCGGCAGCCACGTCCGGCTCCGGTTCGCCGACGTCCGCGAGCTCGACGCGGCCGCGCGGGTCCTGGCCGGCTCCACGCGCGACGACGAGGAGCTGATCCTGCGGGTCCCCGGCGACGGCGGGACCAGTTCGCTGCGGGCCCTGCTGCAGCAGCTCGATGCGCATTCGCTCAACGCCGAGGAGCTCTCCGTGCACACGCCGGACCTCAACGACGTCTTCCTCGCCCTCACCGGTCGCCCGAGCACGGAGGTCACGGCAAAATGAGCACGAACGCAGCACCGCTGGCGGACTCGGCAATCATGTTGCGCCGCAACTTCAAGCACATCGCCCGGAATCCGACCGCGGTGTTCAACGGGATCCTGTTCCCGGTCGTGATCATGCTGATGTTCGTGTACATGCTCGGCGACGCGTTCAATGTCGGCGTCGACTACGTCGACTACGCGACGCCAGGCATGGTCATCCTGGCCATCACCTACGGGTTGAGCGCCACCGCGATGGGCGTGAACGCCGACATGACGAAGGGCGTCATCAACCGGTTCAAGGTCATGGATGTCTCGCGCGGCGCGATTCTGACCGCTCACGTCGTGGCCAGCATGCTCACCAGTCTCATCGCCATTCTGGCCATCATCGGGATGGCCTTCGTGCTGGGGTTCCGCCCGTCGGCGAGCTTCCTGGACTGGCTCGGTGTGGCCGGCGTCGTCGTGCTGGTCGGTTTCGCGGCCGGCTGGTTCACGGTCGCGCTGGGACTGGCGGCGAAGACCCCGGAATCGGCGGGTATGTCCACCGTGGCGCTGGTCATGCTGCCGTTCCTCAGCAGCGCGATCGTCCCGGCGGAGAAGATGGGGCCGGGGGTGCGGGAATTCGCGGAGTACCAGCCCTTCACGTCGATCAACGAAACGTTGCGCGGGTTGCTGGCCGGCGAACCGTCGGCGAGCGACGCGATCACCGCGATCGCCTGGTGCGTGGGGATCGCCGTGGTCGGATACGTGTGGGCGATCGCCACCTTCAAGAAGCGAGCGTGACCTCGACCAGCTGGGTCCAGCTGGTCCGCGCGCCCTCCCGGGCCGCCTCGGCGAACCGCGTGTCGCCGAGGCGGCGCCGCGCGGACTGCTCGATCCGGGCCACGTCCGGGTTGGATCGATCCGGCAGTCCGCGCACGCCGGCGCTCGCCGCGAGCAGCCGCGCGGCCTGCTCGTGCTCGTCGCGGCGCAGGGCCAGGTCCGCGAGCCCGACGAGTGCCTGCGCGATCAGCGGCACGTGCCCTGCCTCGGCGGCCGCCCGGCAGGCCGCCGCGTGGTGCTCACGGGCCTCGCCGAGATCCGCGGCGAGGTAGCCGAGCAGGTCGTGTGTCACCATGCGGATGTGCGCCAGCTGCGCGTCGTCGCCCAGCATGGTGGTCGCGACGCCGAGTTGCCGGTGCGCCTCCTCGGCGTCGCCGTTCCAACGGGCGAGCTCGGCCCGGGCCAGGGCCAGCTCGGCCAGCGCTTCGGGCCAGGTGACCCGTTGTGCGCACCGTTGCGCCTCGGCCATCGCGGCCGCACTGGACTCCTTGTCGTCGAGCAGCCAGTACAGCTGAGCCTGTCTTGCCCGCAGCCGGACGACATCGTCCATGGCGCCGAGTTCGGTGACGGCCGCGATCGCCTGTTCGTAGTGCGCGCACGCGCCGGCGAACTCGCCGCGCACGGCGATCCGGTCCGCCAGCTGGGTCTGGGCGAACGAGATCCCGAACCGTTCGCCGAGGGCCCGGAATTCGGCGAGCGCCATCTCGAGATACGCGTCGGCCTCCCGCCCGGCGTGGCCGAGCATGCTGCGCATCTTGCCGAGGTGCAGCCGGGCCAGTGCGCGCACCCAGGGGTCCTCGTCGGACAGCAGCGGTTCGAACGCGGGCAGGAACGCGTCCGGCGCCTGCAACAGCCGCTCCAGCGGGGCGATGAGCCCCATCAGCGGGTGGCGGCGCTCACTGCGCTCGTTGTACCGGTACGCCTTGTGGATCCACTCCGCCGCCTGGCGTTCGTCGCCCCGCCCGGAGGTCAGGAACGGCACGACGAGGCCGTGGACCGTGGCCCGGAGCTCGTCGGACACCTCGCCGGGCGTCTTCGTGGCCGCGATGATCAGCTCGATGCCCTCGACCTTGTGCCCGCCGAGCCACCAGTACCAGCCGGCGTCCGCCGCGAGCCGCATCGCCGCCTGCGCCTCGCCGGCCGCGAGCGCGCCCCGCATCGCGGAAACGATGTTGTCGTGCTCGGCCTCGAGCGTGGCGAGCCACTGCAACTGCTCGGCGCGGCGAAGATGCGGCTCCGCGGTCTCGGCGAGTTCGGTGAAGTAGGCCAGATGCGCACGGCGCGCCAGGTCCGAGTCACCCGCCTCCGCGAGCCGGTGCCCGGCGTACTCCTTGATCGTGTCGAGCATCCGGTAGCGCAGCGCGCCGCCGCCCCCGGTGCGCAGCAGCGACTTCTCGGCCAGCGAGGTGAGCAGCTCGAGCACCCGTTCCCGCTCGACCCCGGCGCCGGCGCAGACCCGCTCGGCCGCCTCCAGGCTCGCCCCACCGGAGAACACCGAAAGACGGCGCAGGACCACCCGCTCGGCGTCGGTGAGCAGCCCCCAGCTCCAGTCGACCACGGCGCGCAGCGTCTTGTGCTGCGCCAGCCCGGTCCGGCTACCGCTGCTCAGCAGGCGGAACCGGTCGTCGAGCCGGTTGGCGAGCTGATCGAGGGACATGGTGCGCAACCTGGCCGCGGCCAGTTCGATCGCCAGCGGGATCCCGTCCAGCGCCCGGCAGACGCGCGCCATGGTCGGCAGGGTGCGGGCGTCGGCCGCGAACCCGTTGCGCACCGCGCCCGCCCGGTCCCGCAGCAGCTGTACGGCCGGCGAGGACTCGATCTCCTCGGCGCCGGCGTCACCATCCGGCACGGCCAGCGGCTCGACCCGCCACAGCGCCTCACCGGTGATGCCGAGTGGTTCCCGGCTCGTCGCCAGGATTCGCAGCCGCGGGCACTCTCCGAGCACCCGGTGGGCGAACGCCGCCGCCGAGGAGATCACGTGCTCGCAGTTGTCCAGAATCAGCAGCGTCTCGCGCTCGCGGATCGCGGCGACGAGCCGGTCGACCAGTTCGGCGTGCGGCGCCCCGCCGAGCAGCGCATCGCGCAGGCCGAGCCCGGCGAGCGTGGACCGCGCCACGTCACCGTCCGCGTCGAGGGCCGCGAGCTCCACCAACCAGGCCCCGTCCGGCAGATCGCCGAGCAGTGTGCGCGCGGTCTCCGTGGCCAGCCTGGTCTTCCCCGCGCCGCCGGGCCCGGTCAGGGTCGTGAGCCGATGCCCGGCGATGAGCTCGCGGACCGCGGCGACGTCAGCGTCCTTGCCGATGAAGCTGGTCAGCTCGGCGCGCAGGTTGGTGTTGCGGTCCTCGTCCCGCCGTCGCAGCTCGCCGCGCAGCAGCGCGACGTGCAGTGCGGACAGCTCCGGTGCGGGGTCGACGCCCAGCACGTCGGCCAGGGACTCCTTCGTGCGCTGGTACACCAGCAGCGCCTCGGTGTCGCGACCGGCCGCCACGAGGGCCCGCATCAGCGCGCCGACGAGCCGCTCCCGCACGGGGTAGGCGGCCACCCAGTCGGTCAGTTCCGAGACCAGCTCCGCACCGTGGCCGAGGTTGATCTCCGCGTCGAACCGGTCCTCCGTGGCGGCCAGGCGCAGCCCTTCCAGCCGCGTGACCGCCGCGTCGAACGCCGCACTGTCCTGCAGACCGACGTCCTGCATGGCCGCGCCGCGCCACAGCCCGAGGGCCTCGCGCAGCAGCCGAGCCCGCCGTGGCTCCTCCTCGTTGCGGGCCTGGCCGGCGAGGCGCTCGAACCGCGAGGCGTCGACGGCGTCGGGTTCCATCGCCAACCGGTACCCGTCCAGGTGCCCCTCGACCGCCGTTTCCGGCAGCGCCTTGCGCAGCCGGGAAGCCAGGCGCTGCAAGGCATTCGCCGCGTCGGAGGGCGGATTCTCACCCCAGATCCAGTCGACCAGCGTCGCCTTCGGGACCACGCGACCGGGTTCGAGCGCGAGGGCGATCAGCAGGGCGCGCAGGCGGGCACCCGGCACGTCCGCCGGGATGCCGTCGGCCGTGCGGACCTCGAACGGTCCAAGCATCGCGACCTGCATCTGGATGATTCTGCCACGGCGGCCGGCGGCATCCGCCTCGCGTTCGTTCAGGGGATGAGGCGCGCCACCCGCGAGATCGTCTCCCGCAGGTTCGGCTCGCTCGTCGCCTCGAGCGCCTCGGCGATGCTCAGCCAGCGCAGGGGCGCGTCGGGCTTCTCCGGCCGGGCCGCGTCCGGCGTGGCGGTGGCGAGGACGAACCGCACGTCGGCGTGCTCGTGCGCGGGCTCGTCCCCCTTGGCGTTGACCGGGACGATGACGACGTGGACGATCGCGGCGTCGGGCCACGGGGCCAGGTCCGCAAGGCCGGTCTCCTCGGCGCCCTCGCGCAGCGCCACGGCGACCGGGTCGGTCTCGCCCGGGTCGCCGTGCCCGCCGACCTGCAGCCAGGCGTGCTGCCGCGCGTGCCAGCGCAGCAGCACCCGCCCGGTCGGCGGGTGCACGATCAGCGCGGACGCGGTCACGTGCAGTGGGATCGCCCGCGTCCACACGTCCTCGGCGTCGGTCAGCAGCTTGCGCACCCGCTCGACGTCGCCCTCCTCGGCGGCGTCGGCGGGGCGGTAACGGTCGAGGAGGTCGGCAAGCACGCGTCCGAGCCTAGATCACGCGGCGGCGTCGTCTCCGGCGACCGCGAGCATGCCGTCCAGCTCGGCCTGGGCCACGGTCAGCGGGCCGATGCCGGTCGCGCCGGTCAGGGCGAGCCAGACCGGGTCGTCGTACAGCTCGACGACCTTGAAGCCGCGCTGCGTGCAGGCGCCACCGTAACCCGGGCGATTCTGGGGAGCGCTCTCTCGCATCATCCATGGAGGTGGGGGATGCGATCGCATCGGGCATGAGCTGGCTTGGAGAGCGCTCTCCCATTTTCGTGAACTCATTGACATGAATCGACCAGAGGTTCACAGTGGGAACCTCCACAGAGAGCGCTCTCTGGCAAGATCGACCGGACTCCGCCCCCGGCCGACCCGCCAACCCCGGAGGATGCTTCATGTCCCGATCCGCCCGTGCGGGCCGATCACGGCTGCGCACGATCCTGCTCGGCGCCGCGGCCACCGCGCTCGTCGGCACGTTCCTGACCAACCTCGCGCTGCGCTCCGCCGACGCGGCCGAGACCCCTCTGTCGCAGGGCAAGCCCGCCACCGCCTCGTCGGCCGAGAACGGCGGCACCCCCGCGTCCGCCGCCGTCGACGGCGACACCGGCACCCGCTGGTCCAGCGGCTTCAGCGACCCGCAGTGGCTGCAGGTCGACCTCGGCTCGACCGCCACGATCACCAAGGTCGTGCTGAACTGGGAGGCCGCCTACGCCAAGGACTTCACCATCCAGACCTCGGCCAACGGCACGACCTGGACGACCGTCGACACCACGGTCAACGGCACCGGCGGCACGCAGACGCTCACCGTGAGCGGCTCGGGCCGTTACGTGAAGCTCAACACGACCAAGCGGGCCACGCAGTACGGCGTGTCGCTGTGGGAGTTCCAGGTCTTTGGCGCCGCCGGCACCAACCCGACCCCGACCGCCTCCAGCGGCGCCGGCTGGGTGAACATGGACCAGAACGCATGGCAGGCCCAGCTGGCCGCGTTCAACGCCCTGCCGACACACCCGGCGCCGGCGAACGCGGTGCGCGTGTCGGATTTCAACGCGGCGTGCACGTACAGCCACTCGTTCAAGGACGACCCGATCGTCTTCCCGGGCCTGCCGGGCGCCTCGCACATGCACAGCTTCCTGGGCAACCGCAGCACCAACGCGAACACGACCACGGACACCCTGCTCAACAACGCCGCGTCGTCGTGCTCGCCGTCCGGTGACCTGTCGGCGTACTGGATCCCGACGCTCTACGAGCGCGGCGTGGCCGTCGAGCCCAGCGGCGTGACCGTGTACTACGGCTCGCGCCTGCCGGACCCGTCGCAGACCAAGCCGTTCCCGCAGGGCTTCCGGATGATCGCCGGCGACGCCAAGCTGCAGGTGCCGACGCCGGCCGGCGCGCCGAACCAGTTCTGGTGCGCCGGTCCGGGCGGCGAGATCGGCCGCAGCGCCGACGGCAACTGGCCGATCTGCGCCCAGACCGCGGTGCTGAACTACCAGCTGGTCTTCCAGGACTGCTGGGACGGCATCCACCTGGACAGCCCGGACCACAAGTCGCACGTCGCCTACACGTACACGGGCAGCTGCGGAGGGCAGTTCCCGGTCGCCATCCCGAACGTGTCGTTCGTCATCGCCTACCCGACCCACGGCAGTGCCGACGGCTTCACCCTCTCCTCGGGCCTGGCCTCGTCCATCCACGGCGACTCGTTCCTGGCCTGGGACAACACGGCCATGGGGCAGCGCGTGAAGGACTGTGTCGTCCAGAAGGCCAAGTGCAACACGGACGGGCAGTTCTGACCCGGCCGGCTCTACGCCTCACCTACGCCCGCGCGCGGGCGTAGGTGAGGATCGCGGCGCCGCTGCCGAACGTCTTCGCGCCGGTCAGCGCGAACGGCAGCGGGGCATAGCCGCCGGCGAAGAGGGGGATGCCCGCGCCGGCGACGACCGGGTACTGCTTGATGACCAGCTCGTCGATCTCCGGCAGCAGGGCGGTGGCCAGGCGTGCGCCCCCGCACAGCCAGATGCCGAGGCCGTCACCGGACTTCAGCTCGCGGACCAGCGGCAGCGGGTCGGCGACGCCGTGCTCGAGCGTGGTCGAGACGACGTACTGCTCCAGGTGGGCGTACGGCCGCTCGATGCCCAGGTCGAGGGCCGGCTGGTAGGTGGCGCGCCCCATGACGACGGTGTCGAAGTGCCGGTTGGGGGCGTCGAGCCCGAGCTGGGCGCGGGCGTGGGTCGGCAACGTCTCCGGGTACTCCGCCGCGATGTGCCCCAGCACGTCCTCCTCCAGCGGGAACAGGTCGGTCTCGCCGCCGGGCCCGGCGATGTAGCCGTCGATGGTGGTGCCGATGTAGTAGGTCAGGGCTCGCATAGCACTCCGTTCGGAGTGGTTTGGGTATAGTACTATGTCCGTAGTGGTTTCAACGTGGGAGCGGGCATGCGGCAGAACCCGGGGCGGCGCGCGGCGCTGCTGGACGCGGCGATCGAGGTGCTGGCGCGGGAGGGTTCGCGCGGCCTGACCTTCCGCGCGGTCGACACGCAGGCCGGCGTCCCGGCGGGCACCGCGTCGAACTACTTCGCCGGCCGTGACGAGCTCATCGACCAGGTGGGCGGGCGCGTCTACGAGCGCCTGCGGCCGTCCGACGCCCAGCTGGCCGCGGCTCGCGGTGAACGCGCCGACCTGGTCGCCCTGACGCGCGACGTGGTGGCCCGCCTGTTGGCGTTCCCGAGCGGATACCTGGCCCTGGTGGAGCTGCGTCTGGAGGCGATGCGCCGCCCGCGGCTGCGCTCGACGCTGACCGGCATGATCAAGGCGGACCTGGACGCCGACGTGGCGTTTCACCGCGAGACCGCGCACCCGGGCGACGCGACCACGGTGCGGCTGCTGTACCTGGCCGTGAACTGGCTGGTCCTGGAGCGCCTGACCCTGCCGGACGTCTTCACGCCGGCCGAGACGGAGGCCCTGATCGAGGCCGCCGTCGACCGCCTGGCCGTCGTCGCGCCCCCGGGGGCCGCGAACCGGCGCGATGATCGCGATCGTCGTATCGTGGGCCGGTGAGTCAACGGCGTCCGCCGCCCGCGTCCGCCGTCGCCCCGTGGCCCTACGCCGGCCTCGACGCGCCGGCGGCGGCCCGGCTCGGCTGGCGGCCCACGCCGTTTCGCGACTTCGTGGTCAAGGTGCACCAGCGGTGCAACCTCGCGTGCGACTACTGCTACGTGTACGAGCTGCAGGACCGCAGCTGGCGCGATCGGCCCGCCGTCATGCCGCCCGCAGTGGTCCGGGCCGTCGCCGCGGCGATCGGCGAGCACGCGCGCGCCCACGACCTGCCCGGCATCCGGGTCACCCTGCACGGCGGCGAGCCCCTGCTCGCGGGCGCCGACCGCCTGCTGGCCCTGGTCGACGAGGTGCGCGCCGCGGTCCCGCCCGGGTGCGAGGCCGAGTTCGGGGTGCAGACCAACGGCGTGCTGCTGACCGCGGGCGTCCTGGACCGCCTGGTCGAGGGCCGCATCCGGGTCGGCGTGAGCCTGGACGGCCCGCCGGCGGCCAACGACCGGCACCGCCGCCGCGCCGACGGCCGGGGCAGCCACGCGGACGTCGCCCGGGCCCTGGCACTGCTGGGCTCCGGCCGGGCCCGCGGCGCCTTCGCCGGCATCCTGTGCACCGCCGACCCGGCGACGGACCCGCTGGCCTGCTACGAGGAGCTGGTGTCGTACGCCCCGCCCGCGATCGACTTCCTGCTGCCCCACGCCAACTGGTCGTATCCGCCGGCGCGGTCCGGGCACGCCGAGTGGCTGATCGCGATCTTCGACCGCTGGTACGCGGCGCCGCGGCGGGAGACCGACGTCCGGCTCTTCTCCGACATCATCGCCATGATCTGCGGCGGCAGCGGGCGCACGGAGCAGGCCGGCCTGAGCCCGTGCGGCGTGGTGGTGCTGGAGAGCGACGGGGCGATCGAGCAGGTCGACGCGCTCAAGTCAGCCTACCCGGGCGCCGCCGCCACCGGCCTCAACGTGCTCGCCGACCCGCTCGACGCCGCGCTGCGCCACCCGGGCGTGATTGCGCGCCAGCTGGGCGCGGCCGCGCTGAGCGAGCAGTGCCGCGGCTGCGCCGTGCATCGCGTCTGCGGCGCCGGGCACTACGCCCACCGCTTCCGCGCGGGCGACGGGTTCTGCAACCCGACCGTCTACTGCGCTGACATGTTCCGCCTCATCACCCACATCCAGGCCCGTGTGCTCGCCGATCTCACGACTGCGGCGCCGGGTGCCGCGTCCGCTTCATGCACCGTACCCCACCCGCCCAAACTGTAATTGTGGATCAACACGGGGCGTGATCGTAGCAGCTCAGGCCGCCTTCTCGATGAGGTCGGCCAGTGCGGCGCCGGCCTGACGGAGGGCCCCTCCGCCCGTCGCGGGCGCGGACAGCAGGCGGTGGCAGCCGTCCATCTCGGCATAGAGTTGCTCGCCGCCGCTGCGGAACAGCGCGAACCGGCTCGCGTGCTCGGTGCAGGGGACGGCCGGGCCGGTGGGGAGCATCGCGCGGCGCAGGTCCGTCCAGCGGTTCGCGTCCAGGCGCGCGCCGCGCTCGAAGGTGCCGGCCGGCTTTTCGCTGCCCTGTTCCTCGCTCGGCACGTGGTACAGGCACAGGCGCACCTCGCTCCTGGGCGGGTCGAACGTCGCGCTGCCGAGGCCCGGGTGCGCGGTCTCCACGGCGATCATGTCGGTCGCCCGCATCTCGCAGCCGGTGCTCGCGGCGGCCGACGAGACCGTCTCCCGCAGGATCGTCGTGGCCACCGGCTGCAGGGAAAGGGTGTCCAGCGCCGCGCGGACCTCGATGCGCGGCTTCGCGCAGGCGTCGACCGGCACGCCGGGGTGCACCCAGTGGCCGGCCGCGTCGAGCAGCGCGAACCACGGCACGCTGATCGCGTCGAGGGTGCACGGCAGGTCCGTGTGCGGCACGTCGGGCAGGCGCAGCGCGTCGACGAGGGCCCCGATGTCGCTGCCGCGGCGCTCGGCGAGGACCTGGTCGGTGCCGCCGTCGGCCCGCTGCTGAAGCTCGCCGCGGCAGAGCACGACCGACGCGGCGGGGAAGCCGGCCGGCAGCTTCGGCTCGTCCGCCGGCGTGAACGGGAGCCCGGCCGGGGCGAAGGCATCACGGCACGAGGCCCAGACCGACCCGGCGTCGCTGAGTGGCCCGGCGTCGCTGACCGACCCGGCGTCGCTGACCGATGCGGAACCATCGGCCGGAGCGGCGCAGCCCGACAGTAGAACGATCACGGCGATCACGGTGAGTCGCATCCGCATGACCGAGATGATGCCCTGTATCGCAGCTCAGCGCCGCCCCGACTTTCACGCTTCTGTTACGTCCAGGTGTCCAGCGTGTCCTTGACACGCTCGTTCACCCTCGCCAAGATGTAAAAACCAAGCGCTTGTTAGGTTTCGAATCGAGCGACAATCCGCCCGAGGCTGACGATTCGTATTATTCCGACAGGGGTACACATGGGCGTTTTAGCGACGAGGTCTCGTCGTATCGTCGGCTGCCTGGCACTCACGGCGCTCGCGCTGGCCGGCTGCGGCGACAAAGCGGGTGACGAGAAACCGAGCAACGGCACCGCGACCGGCACTCCGATCATCATCGGCCTGGACGAGGACAGCACCGGCTCCGGCGCGTCCTACAGCACCATCGCCGGCAAGACGATCCGCCTCGCCATCCAGGACATCAACAACAAGGGCGGGGTCCTCGGCCGGCCGCTGCAGCTCGTCGTCGAGAACGACGAGTCCGACCCGACCAAGGTGCCGGCGACGCTGCAGAAGCTCGCCAGCCAGGGCGCCAAGGCGCTGTTCCTGCAGAGCGGCAGCGCGGCGATCCTCCAGGCCAAGTCGACGCTGACCCAGCTCGGCCTGCCGGCGATCGCCCCGACCGGCGTGACCGCCACGCTCGTGACGCCGCCGGACAACGAGCTCATCTACATGCTCGCCAACACCACCAACGACTGGGCGCAGGTGTACTGCGGCGCCTTCAAGGCCGCCGGCATCTCCAAGCTCGGCGTCCTCACCGACGACACCACGACGATCGCCGCGCTCGACAAGGCGCTGTTCGCGCAGATGACCTGCGTGGAGTTCGTGGCCACGGAGAAGGGCGCGGCGAATGCCAGCGACCTGTCGGCGCAGGTGGCGCGGCTGAAGAACGCCAAGCCCGATGCCGTACTCGTGACCAGCGTCGGCGGCGCGTTCGAGGTGCTCGCCCAGAACACCCTGGGTTCCCAGATGGCCGGCACCAAGCGCTTCTCGCTCGCCTCGATCGGCAACCAGCCCTCCTCGTGGAAGCTGGCCTCGCCCGGCGCGCTGAACGGGCTCATCTTCATGGGCTCGATCAACACCGAGAACCCGCGTACCAAGGACCTGGTCAAGCTCCTGCAGGAGAAGAACGGCAAGGACTACGACATCACCGCGTACGACGCGCAGGCGTGGGACTCCGTGCACGTGCTCAAGCAGGCCATCGAGAAGGCCGGCGGGGTCGATGATCCCAAGAAGCTCAACGAGGCGATCCAGGGCATCAAGGGGTACCCGGCCACGTTCGGCCAGGCCAACTTCACGCTCAGCTTCGGAGCGGACAAGCACCTCGGCGCCGATGGGCCGTGCGGTCTGTCCTTGATCGAGTTCGGCTCGGACAACAAGCCGAAAGGCCCCTGGGCCACCTTCCAGCCCCCGTGTAGCAAGTAACCCACCAGGCAAGGAGGCGACGTCGTGGGCCAGTTGCAGCTGTGGTTGTCCGCCCTGGAGATGGGATGCTTCTTCGGCCTGCTCGCGCTGGCCTACTACCTCGTACTCGTCGGGGCGGGGTTCTTCAACTTCGCCATCGGCCCGTATGCGATGGTCGGCGGGCTGTGCACGTCCTACCTCGTGATCTACGAGGACATGAATGTCTGGGCCGCCGCCGCGGTCGCGGTGCTCGTCTCCGCGGCCCTGGCGGTGGTCACGGAGCTGGCGGTCGTCCGCCAGGTCCAGCGCCGCTCGGGCCGGGGCGAACTACCCGCCCTGGTCGCCGTCGCCGCGGTGCTGTTCGCGATTCAGCAGCTCGGGGGGTACCTCTTCGGCTACACCACCCTCCCGGGCCAGGCCCTGCTCACGTTCGACCCGGTGCCGATCGGTGGCACCGTGGCCCAGCCGAGCACAGTCCTGCTGCTGGCCTTCACCGCCATCGCGTTCGTGCTCGCGGCCCTGTGGATCCGCTACACCCGCACCGGACGGCTGCTGCGGGCCGTCGGCGACAGCACCCACGCCGCCGGCCTGCTGGGCCTGCCGGTCAACCGGGTCCGCCTCATCGCGTTCCTCGTCTCGGGCCTGCTGGCCGGCATCACCGGCCTGCTGTTCGCCCCCAAGGCCGGCGTCAGCTCGCTGTCCGGGCTGAGCTGGGCGCTGTCGGGCTTCCTGGCGATGGTCGTCGGCGGCACCGGCTCGGTGTGGGCCCCGCTCGTCGGCGGCCTGCTGCTCGGCCTCGTCGAGGTCTTCGTCCCGTACTACTTCGGCGGGCAGTCCCACGTGTACGGGCTGCTGCTCGTCGCCCTGCTCTTCTTCGCCTTCAAACCCAGCGGCCTGTTCGTCCGCCGGATCAGGGCCTGAGAGGTCAGTCCATGAAACGCGTTCCCGGCTCCCTGGGCCTGGTCTGCGGCGTCGTCGGGTCGGCGCTGATCCTGCTGTGGGTCGGCGCCGACGGCTACAAGCAGACGCTGGTCACCACCATGGCCACCTACGCACTCGTCGCGCTGGGCATGTACGTGCCGTACCTCATGGCCGGCTCGCTGTCGATGGCCTACGGCGCCTACGCCGGCATCGGCGGCTACGCGGTCGGCCTGCTGTCCTCGCGCACGGACCTGCCGCTGGTCCTCGCGTGGATCGCCGGCCCCGTCGTCGCGGCGGTCGTCGCGGTACTGCTGGGGCTGGCCACGCGCCGGCTCTCCGGCTTCTTCCTCGCCGCCGTGACCCTGCTGTTCGGCATGGCGTTCACCGCCCTGCTGGTCGACGCCGAGGGCCTCTCCGGCGGCTCCGGCGGCCTCGGCTCCCTGCGCAAGCTCAACGTGTTCGGCTGGGTGCCCTCGCACTACCAGATCGTCGTCGGCTCCCTCGTCGTCGTGTGCGTCATCGCGTTCCTCCTCGACCGCCTGCGCATGTCACCGTGGGGCGTCATCGTGCGCACCATGCGCGACGCGCCCCGCGCCGTGGAGGCCGCCGGCGTGCGGGTCTCGGTGATGAACCTGGTGTCGCTGGCCATCGGCGCCGCGATCGCGGCCGTCGGCGGCGGGCTGTTCACGTACTCCGCGGGCAGCGTCACCCCCGACACGTTCACCCTCAACCTGGTCTTCCTGGCCATCTTCATGCCCCTCATCGGCGGCTCCGCGACCCCGTGGGGCGCCGTGCTCGGCGCGTTCATCGCCGTCGAGCTGACGCTGAACTTCCCGGCGGTGCAGACCAGCGGCACGCTGATCCTCGCCCTGGGCGTGCTCGTCATCCTGCTGCTCGCGCCGCAGGGCGTGATCGGCTACGCCGGCAAGCTGGTCCGACTCGTAGGGGGACGACGTGGCTGAGACGTTGCTGGTCGGGTCCGGCCTGACCAAGCGGTACGGCGGGGTCACGGCGCTGCAGGACGTCTCGTTCTCGCTGACCGCAGGCGAGATCCTGGGCCTGGTCGGCCCCAACGGCGCCGGCAAGACGACCCTCGTCGACCTCATCTCCGGCGCGCAACCGGCCACCGAGGGCGCCCTGACGCTGCGCGGCCAGCGCCTGTCCGGCCCCGCCGCCCGGCGCGCCAAGGCCGGCCTGGCCCGCACGTTCCAGTACCCGCAGCTGGCGCTGGAGCTCACCGTCGCCGAGAACCTGCTGCTGGGCCGGGCCGCCCGGCGCCACGGCACCGTCTGGCAGATGGTCGCCGGCAGCTTCGCCGGCGCCTTCCGCCCGCACTCCAGCGCCGACACCGAGGCCGTGCGCAGGATCGCCGACGAGCTGGGCATCGACCGCCTCGACCGCCCCGCCGGGGACCTCTCCCTCGGCGAGCAGCGCCTCGTCGAGGTCGGCCGCGCCCTCGGCCAGGACCCGCTGGTCCTGCTGCTCGACGAGCCGTTCGCCGGCTCCGACGCCGGCGGCGTGCACGGCATCGTCGAGGTGATCCGCACCGTCCAGCGCCGCGGTCACGCCGTCATCCTCGTCGACCACAACGTCGACCTCGTCGCCGGCCTCGTCGACCGCATCATGCTGCTCGACCGGGGCCGGTCCGTCTTCGACGGCGACCCGCAGGCATGCCTCGGAAGCCCCGAAATGCAGCAGGTGTACTTCGGTGTCGCCGCCGATTCCGACTCCGACTCCGACGAGGAGGGCGTCCCGCATGTCGTCTCATGAGCTGCGCCTGGAAGGGCTCACGGTCCGCTACGGCCACGCCAGTGCCGTCACCGCACTCGACCTGACCGCGCCCGGCGGCAGGGTCACGGCCCTCGTCGGCCCCAACGGCGCCGGCAAGAGCAGCGCCCTGCTCGCCGCGTACGGCTCGGTCGCCGCCACCGGCAAGGTCTTCCTCGACGGTGAGGACGTGAGCCGCCTGAAGCCCGCGGCGCGGGCCCGGGCCGGGATCGCGGTCGTACCGCAGGGCCGACAGCTCTTCCCGAAGCTCAACGTCGCCGACAATCTCCAGGTGATGGCGGAGCTGCTGCGGCTGCCCCGCTCCGCCGTCGACACCGCGATCGACCGCTTCCCGATCCTGCGGACCCGGCTGCGCAGCCTCGTCGGCGTCCTGTCGGGCGGCGAACAGCAGATGCTGGTCGTCTCCCGTGCCCTGATGGGCTCGCCGAGAGTCCTCCTGCTCGACGAGATGATGACCGGCCTCGCGCCCCTGATCGTCCAGGAGCTCCTGCGCACGGTGACCCAGCTGGCCCGCGACGGCGTGGCGGTGCTGATGGCCGAGCCGGCCCTGGGCGCCGTCCGCGGCGCGGTCGACGGCGGCTATGTCCTGGTGCGGGGCGAGGTCGTCGCCACGAGCGAGGACGGCGGCAAGGCACTGGATGCGGTGTACCAGTCCAAGATGGGCGTCCTGAAGACCGCCGCCCATTAGACGTCCGCCGGATCCGGGCCTCGCCCGGGTCACCGCCCTCGGGCCGGATCCGGGCTCAGGAGTTGCGCCGGCGCCGTCCGATTCCGAACAGCACGCCGCCCAGCCCCGTCACCGCGAGCCCGCCCACGACGAGCCCGGTCAGCGTGCCGCCCGTAGCTCCGCCGGTGACCGGCAGCGCCGTGGCGGTGGGTGACGTGGTGTGCGTCCTGGTCGGTGTCGGTGACGTGGTGTGCGTCTTCGTCGGTGTCGGTGTCGGCGATTGGGTGTGGGTCTTCGTCGGTGTCGGATGATGCCACCAGCTCTCGTCGGTGCCCATCGCGGTCACCTGACGGTCTGGCGCCTGCGCCCACCCCGACAGCACGCCGGGTCCGGCCGTGATCAACACTCCGCAGGCGCCGGCGAGCAGCAGCCCCCGAACCATCAGCCTCGACATAAAACCTCCCTGTTTGCTTCGTCCAGCAGGCAATTCACGAGGAAGCTAAGCGCCACGCGTGGTGACGAGGGCGCCACTTTGGGAGGTGATGTGTCCGTGCCCGCTGCCTCACCCGGGTGCTGCCCGCGACCGACGCCCGGCGAGCCGCCGCCAGGTCCGAGCGCTCGTCGCGCTGGTTGAGCAACTCGCCGGGCCGGGCGTGTAAGTTTCCGTCCCCGGGACGGCGTGACGTGGGCCGCCGCGCCGTCCCGGGGCACGGTGGTTGAGCATCGCCGCGGCGGGGCCTGATGATCGGTCGACGTGGACACCAGTGCGCGCCGGGTCGTCGTCGAGTTCGCGGGGGAGGGCTCCGGCGTCGAGGAGCTGACCTGGGGGCAGCGCGACGTCTGGGATCTCATGTGCCGCACCGGCCGGACGATGAACATCGGCGGCACCGTGCCGGCCGCGCCCGGCGAGACCGTCGAGCACCTCGCGGGGCTGCTGCGCTTCATCGTCGGCCGGCACCAGGCGCTGCGGACCCGGCTGCGCCCGGTCCAGGGCGGGCCGCCGCGACAGGAGGTGCACGCCGCGGGGCGGATCGCGGTGGAGCTTCTCGAGGCGGGCGCCGACCCGGACGGCACCGCGGAGGCGCTGCGCGTGCGCTACCAGACCACGCCCTTCGACCCGTACGGCGAGTGGCCGGTGCGGATGGGAGTCGTGTGCGCGGGGCGGACGCCGACGCACGTGGTGCTCATGTACTACCACGTCCTCGTCGACGGCTTCGGCATCGACGCGATCGTGCGGGACCTCGCGCATCTCGACGACCCGGGCGCGCCCGTCGCCGGGGTACGCCCGCTGGAGCTCGCCGCCCGGCAGCGCACGCCGGCCGCGCGCCGGCAGAGCGAGCAGGCGCTGCGGTACTGGGAGCGGCAGCTGCGGCGCCTCCCGCCCCGCCCGCCGATCGCGACCGCCGACCCCGGCTCCGGCGAGCCGCGCCACTGGGAGGTCGTGTGCTCCTCGCCGGCCCTGGCGCTGGCCGTCCGCGCGGTCGCCGCCCGCACCGGGGTCGCCTCCGGCCCGATCCTGCTCGCCGCGTTCGCCATGGCGCTGGCCCGCGCGACGGGCGCCGGCACGGCCGTGGTGCAGGTCGTGGTCAGCAACCGCTTCCGCCCCGGCTTCGCCGAGTCGGTCTCGAGCCTGCGCCAGTTCGGCATCTGCGTGATCGACGTCGGCGGCGTGCCCTTCGACGAGGTCGTGGCGCGGGCGTTCGCGGCGGCGATCGCGGCGTACAAGCACGGGTATTTCGACAGTGCGCAGCACGCGGAACTCCTCGCGGGCGCGGCGCGCGACCGGCCCGACGACGTCGACCTGCGCTGCTTCCTCAACGACCGCCGCCGCCAGGCGCCCGGCGACGATACCGCCCCGCCACCGCGGCCGGCCGAGATCGCGGCCGCGCGAGAGTTGACGACGGTGCGCTGGGGCGGCCGCGAGGACACCTACGACGGCACGTTCTACCTGCACCTGGAGGACGAGCCGGACACGATGACGTACACCCTGTGGGGCGACACGCACCGCTACGCGCCCGCCACCATCGAGCGGTGCGCCCGCGACCTCGAGGCCGTGGTGCTGGACGCGGCCCTGACCCAGGCTCCGGCCCGGCCGGACCCGAGGCGGCCCGCTACCGTGGAGCCGTGATCGACGACGGGGCCCCGGGCTGCACGCTGACCGTCTGCCGCGACTGCTGCTGCGGCAGCCCGGCCAAGCACCCGGCGGTCGACCACGCCGCGCAGCTCGACGGCCTGCGCACGGCCCTGGCCCCGGCCCACCGCGTGCGCACGAGCCAGTGCCTGGACACGTGTGACCAGTCGAACGTGCTCGTCGTGCACCCTTCCCCGGCCGCCCGCCGCCGCGGCGCCCGCCCGGTCTGGTTCGGCCTGGTCCTGGCCGAGGAAATCGTCGCCGACATCGTGGAGTGGGTCCGCGCGGGCGGCCCGGGCGTGGCCGCGCTGCCGCCGACCCTGGAGCTGTCGGTGCTACCGGCCCCCGCATCGTCCCAGGTCACGGCCCCGCTCGCGGCATCGATCCCGATCGTCGTGTCGCTGCCGGACCGGGCATCGTGACGGTGGGATTGCCCAGCGTCAGGTGGGGCGGCGGAATTTGGTCGGGTAGGTTAGCGTAGGGAGCATAGGAACGACACGGCGGCCCGCACCGCGCGGCGTGATCTGCGGCCTGCTGACAACGGCCTGGCTGGTCGCCGTGGCAGCACTGGGCCGAGCGCTTCTCGCGCGCCTGTTCGCGAGCGACCCGGCCGTCGCCGACGCCGATCTGGGCCGCCTGGAGTTCATCCTCGCCGGCGTGCTCGTGACCGGCCCGCTGCTCATCGCCGCGATCGGCTTCCGCCGGGCATACCTGATGCTGGCGGGCGTCACGGCCCTGCCCGCGGTGCTGCTGGGCCTGGCGGGGGTGCAGCAGCTACAGTCGGTGCCGGACGACCCGGTGCCGCAACGCACGTGCGTCGCGTTCAGCGGCGGCACCAACACCTGCCCCGGCGGCTGACCCCGCGCCCAGCCGGACCCGCTCGCCGGCTCGGACCCGCTCGCCGGCTCGGACCCGCTCGCCGGCTCGGACCCGCTCGCCGGCTCGGACCCGCTCGCCGGCCCGGACCGCAACCTGTAGTGGCGACGGCAGCCCTGGCGCTACAAGTCCGCCCGTGGCAGGAACGCGGCCGATGGCGGTGAAGAATGTGAATGCGGCCAGGAAGGGGCAGTTGGTCAGTCGGGCGAGCCAGGCTCGTGCGGCTTGTTCGTCGAGGGCGCCGGCCTGCCAGGCGCGCTGGGCGACCGACGGCATCCGCAGGATAGTTTCGGCGCTCCGGTAGTCGCGGAACAGGATGACGGTGGCGTCGACGGAGTCAATCTCGAACCCGGTGTCGTCGAGGAGCCGGGCAAGCTGCCGGCCGATGGTGGCGTTCCGGACGACGCTGGTGGTGATGTAGCGGGTGTAGGCCCGGCTGAGTGTGGTGTCGGTGTCGGCGATGGCGAGGGTGTCCCAGTCCGGTTCAGCCAGCGCGACCAGGCCGCCGGGGCGGACGACTCGCCGCAGTTCGGCCAGGGCCCGCGCCGGGTCGGCCAGATGCTGCAGTACGCGGTCGGCGCGGGCGCGGTCCATGCTGGCGTCGTCGAGGGGCAATGCGTGGGCGTCGCCTGCCTGGACCTCCACGCCGGGAAATGCCGCGGTTCGTTGCCGGGCCTGCTCGACCATCGCGGGGTCGTGGTCGACGCCGAAGACGGTGCCGGCATCGCCGACGGCGTTGGCCAATGCTGGGAGGTCGGTTCCTGGTCCGCATCCGACGTCGAGCACCGCGTTGCCTGGCCGCGGGTCCAGTGCCGCGAGGAGTTTGTGCTTGTACTGGCGTCCGGCGTCGCTGGCGGCGGCGTGGTCGAGGTAGGCGATCTGGTCCGCGGCTCGTAGAGCGCTGCTCGGCAGGGTCACGGATGCAGCGAACCACAGCTGCGGCCTGATGTGGTGATGGTCTTGTGGCGGTGCGGTGTAGTGGGTGCCGGCGCCTGCACACAGATTCCGAACAGGTCGACGAGGCGGCGGCTGAGGATGCGGTCTTCGCGGATCGCGGTGCCGGCGACCGCACCGCCGCCAGGCCTATGGCAGCCCCATCGCACGAATCATCCTGCCACCTGTCCAGTACCGACAAAACTGCGGCGAGTGACGGGAGACCGGAGCCACATGCCCGTCGTGGCCGACAACGACCCTCGCCGAGGCGTTGTCCGCGGCGTGGAGAGAGCCGGCTGGGCACGCTAAAGCCAAATTTAAGGACCGGACTCTCGCAAAAGTGTAATCGGAGCGGCTGTCCCAGGCTGGCAACGATCTTCCAGAGAGCGCTCTCTAAGTTTTCCTTTGATGTCTTGAACCTGCGTACGGCCGCTTTGAATACTGGCGGCACCCGACCCCGAAAAGGATCGAAATGCGCAGTGAACCTCAGCGCGGCGCCCAGAGCCGCCCTGGAAGGCGCAAGACCCGCGCGTTGCTCGGCGCCGCCGCCGCCGTCGCGGTGCTCGGCGCGGGCAGCGGCATCTACATCGCCACGGCCAGCGCGGACGAGGTCGCGCCCAGGCTCGAGGCCGAGTCGTACTCCGCCCAGTCCGGCGCGCAGACCGAGAACACCGCGGACGCCGGCGGGGGCAAGAACGTCGGCTGGCTCGCCAACGGCGACTGGATGCGGTACGACAATGTCACCTTCAACGGCGCGGACCTCAGCGTCCGCATCGCGGCCCAGAACCGCGCGGGCGGCTCCATCGAGCTGCACCTCGGCTCGCCCACCGGCCAGCTCCTGGCCACGTTCCCGGTCGCCCATACCGGGAACTGGCAGTCGTGGAAGACCGTCACCGCCACGGCCGCGACCGTCCCGGCCGGCAAGCAGACGCTCGTCGCGGTGATGAAGAGCGCCCAGCCGTACGACTTCGTGAACATCAACTGGTTCACCCTCGGCTCGGGCGGCCGGCCACCGGCGACGGCGACGGTCGCCCCGCCGACGCCGACGCCGACCAGAACGCAGGACACGGCCGCCGGCTGGGTGAACGTGGACCAGGCCGCCTGGCAGCGGGAGCTGGCCGCGTTCAACCAGATCCAGCAGATCCCGGTCCCGGCCGGCACCACGCGCGTCGCCGAGTTCCACACCGACTGCTCGGTCTCCGGCGAGGCCCCCGACGACCCGATCGTCTTCCCCGGCCTGCCCGGCGCCTCGCACCTGCACACCTTCTTCGGCCCGCCGGTCGACGCGAAGACCAAGCCGGCCGACCTGTTCACCCGCGTGACCAACTGCAACGCGCCCGGCGACAACAGCGCCTACTGGGTGCCGCAGCTGCTCAAGGACGGTCAGCCGGTGAAGATGAAGAGCTTCCGGGTGTACTACGGGTCGCGCCTGCCCGACCCGTCGGCGACCGTGCCCTTCCCGCCCGGCCTGGTCATGGTCCAGGGCGACGCCAAGCGCCAGGTCGCCACGCCCAAGGGCGCGAGCGGGCAGTTCTGGTGTGCCGGCAGCGCCGAGACGGGCCGCAGCTCCGACGGCAACTGGCCGGTCTGCGCCCCCGGCGGCAACCTCATCTTCCAGCTGACCTTCCAGGACTGCTGGGACGGCAAGCACATCGACTCGCCCGACCACAAGTCGCACATGGGCCCGGCGGTCAACGGCAAGTGCCAGGGCCAGTACCCGGTCGCCATCCCGAATCTGTCGTTCATGGTCAACTACGACTCGCTCGGCGGCAACGGCCTGGCGCTCTCCTCGGGCCTGGCCTCGTCGATGCACGGCGACTTCATGAACGCGTGGAAGCCCGGGAACCTCGGCCCGCTCGTGAAGATCTGCCTCAACGCCAAGGCCAAGTGCGGCACCGAGCCGAAGTTCACCGGCGGCTGACCGGCGGCACCGACCGGGCAGGCCCACCGCACCGGTAGGCCGGCCCGGATTTCATCTGGTCGAAATCAAGGCCGGATAGAGTCCCGCCATCTTCGACGACGTTGATCCCTTCATCGGCACCGCCGCGACCGACCTGCCCACGCCGCACGGTCTGGCCGCCACGTGGTGGTGGCCGAAGCCCCAGGTCGGCAACACCCACCCCGGCGCCACCTCGCCGCTGGGCATGGTCTCCGCGTGCGCGTACTCCGGGGCGTATCCGACCGGCTACGGGCGATACGCGAAGAACACCGAGGGCGTGCCCGAGGAGCTCTTCGAGCGCCACCAGGCCTCCGGCTTCACGCATTTCCAGCAGTCCGGCACCGGCGCGATCCGCAAGTACTACAACTACATCCGGGTCACCCCGATGGTGCAGCAGCTCGACGCGCTCGGGGAGTCCTGGCCGCTGCACGACGAGGAGGCCGGGGCCGGATACTACGCGGCGACCCTGGACACCGGCGTGCGCTGCGAGATCACCGTCGGCGAGAAGGTCGCCGTGCACCGGTACACGTTCCCGGAGCACAGCAACGCCCGCATCGTCATCGACCTGTCGTGCGGGGGCCTGGCGATCGAGCTGGGCCGCACGGTGCCGCTGCGCGCCCACGCCGAGAGCCTCGGCCACGGCATGGTCCAGGGGACCGTGGTGATGGAGGGGGTACCGCTCTCCGTCCACGCCGAGGTCGAGAGTCGCGGCTGGCGGCAGATGCTGTGGTACGACCGCCGCCTCATCGACGGCGGCACCCGCCTGGACTTCGACAGTATCCGGCACACCACGCTGCGCCCGTTCGGCATGCTCTTCATGGGCCCGACCCGCGCCGGCCAGACCGTCGAGGTGCGGCTCGGCTTCTCGCTGCGCGGCTGCGAGCAGGCCCGGCACAACCTGGAGCGGGAGTGCGGCACCGGCGGGCCGGCGTTCGACACCGTGCGGGCCGCGACCGCCGAGCGCTGGCGCGAGCACCTGGGCCGGGTGCGGGTCGAGGGTGGCACCCCGGCGCGGCGCACGGTGTTCGCCACCGCGCTGTACCACTCCCTGATCAAGCCCTGCTTCGCCGACGACGAGAGCCCGTTCTGGCCGGCCTCCGGCCCGTTCGCGTTCGACGTGTGCACGATGTGGGACATCTACAAGACCCAGCTGCCGCTGCTGTCGGCCGTCGCCCCCGACCGGGCCGCCGACCTGCTCGAGTCGCTCATCCGGGTCTGCGAGGAGGAGGGCAACTTCCCGATCGGCTACCGCATGGCCCGCGGCGCCGACCGGTTCTTCCGGCAGGCCAGCGCCCTGGCCCACACGGTCCTCGCCGACGCCCACGCGCTGGGTCGCGCGCCGCTGGACTGGAACTGGGCACTCGTGCACATGGTCGACGACCTGCGCCGGCTCTACGGCGAGGACTTCTTCGAGCACGGCGTCGTCCACCCGATCAGCCACACCCTCGACCTCGCCTACGCCCATCATTGCACCGCCCAGGTCGCCCGGGCGCTCAACGACAAGTCCCTCGCCGACGACCTGGAGCGGCGCAGCCGGCACTGGATCAACGCCTTCGACCCGGTCACCGGGCTGCTGCGCGACTCGGAGTTCTACGAGGGCGGCAAGTGGAACTACTCGTTCCGGCTGCTGCACGACATGACCGCCCGCATCGCGCTCGGCGGCGGCGACGAGGCGTTCATCGGGCTGCTCGACCAGTTCTTCGGCTTCGGCGCGCAGCCGGTCACCCAGCCCGGGCGCCGGCCCCGGCCCGCCGAGATGCTCGCCGGGTACGCGCTGAACCGCTTCGAGGGGCTCAACAACGAGCCCGACATGGAGGCGCCGTGGGCGTACCACTACGCGGGGCGGCCCGACCGCACCGCCGAGGTCGTCCACGCCGCGCTCACCTGGCAGTTCGGCACCGGCCCGGGCGGGCTGCCCGGCAACGACGACTCGGGTGGCCTGAGCGCCTGGTACGTGTGGGCGTCGCTGGGCCTGTTCCCGGTCGCCGGGCAGAACCTGTTCCTCGTCAACGCGCCCGCCTTCGAGCGCGGTGCGATCACCGTCGATGACCGCGAGTTCGTCGTCGAGACCAGCGGCCATCGCCAGACGCCGATCGGGGCCGACGGGCTCGACGAGCACCCCGCGCCGCAATACGTGCAGTCGGTGACCCTCAACGGCCGTCCCCTGGCGGCCACGCACATCAGCGCCGCCGACGTGCACCGCGGCGGTCGCCTGCACGTGACACTCGGCCCGCGGCCGTCGCACTGGGGGAGCAGTGTCCGGCCCCCGTCCGCCTCCGATCCGTACTTCGGCTCGTCGAAGGAGACCAGGTGACGTACATCCACCGCCGCCTCGTCATCGTGGTCCGGGCGGACCCGGTCATCTGCGGGCACTCCGGCGAGGCCCGCAACCTCGCCGAGGTGGCCCTGACCCGCAGCTTCGACGACGTGCGGCTGCTGACCTGGCCGATCCCGGCGCTGCAGGCCGCGGGCCTGCCGCTCAAGCCGCTGGACCGCCTGCTGCCCTACAGCGAGGGCATCACCGTGGAGCGGCCCGAGCCGGTCGGCGACTACCGCGTGCCCGACGGACGCCACCTCGCAGGCCTCACCGGCCGCCTCGTCGAGCTGCTCATGGAGCCCGTACCGACGACGTGCCTGTCGATGTACCTCGTCCCGCACACCACGGTCGTCGCCGACGCGGTCGCCGCGGTGCGCGCCGCCGGCTTCAACCCCGACGTGCGCACCGTCGCCAAGGCCGTCGGCTCCGACGTGACCAACGTGATCCGCTCCTGCCTGCGCGACAACCGCTTCGGCGCCGCGATCGCCCTGTTCACCACGTTCCTGGGCAACGACGAGCTGGTCGCCGTCTCGGAGTACACCCGCGACGAGATCATCGCCGCCGCCGAGCAGGTCGACGCCCGCTGCGGCACCCGCTTCGCCGAGGAGTGCCGCGCCCGCGTCACCATCGGCTACCCGCCGATCGACGCATCGGCCTACCTCGAGCTCGATCCGATCCGCGTCGAGGCGGCCCTGGCCCGGCGCGGCCTCGAACGCGACGGCTACATCCTGTTCCTGTCCCGGGTGGCGCAGGCCAAGGGCATCCACGACCTGATCCGGGCGTACTCCCGGATGCGCTGCCGCCCCGCGGTGAAGCTCGTCGTCGCCGGCACCGGCCCGGCCCTGGACTCCGCGCGCGCCCTGGCCGCCGGCGACGAGCGGATCGTGTTCCTCACCGACGTCGACGACGCCGAGAAGCCGCTGCTCATGCGGGGCTGCGCGGCCTACGCGCTGCCGACCCGCCCCGAGGCCGACTTCGTCGAGACGTTCGGCATCGCCCTCGCCGAGAAGATGCTGGCCGGCGGCGGTCCGGTGATCACGACCCGGACCGGCGGCACCGGCGAGGCCGTCGGCGACACCGCGGTCATCGTCGAGCCCGGCGATGTCGAGGGCCTCGCCGCGGCCGTGGACCGGGTGGTGCTGGAGCTGGGCCCGCTCGAGCGCGCCGAGCTGGAGTCCCGGGCCCGCGCCTACGCGATGGCGTTCGAACGCACGGCGGTCTTCGACCGCCTCTTCCCGGACGCGGTCCCGTCGGTGCGATAACGTCGCTGGGTGACTTACCGGGAGCTGGGGGAGGCGGCCTGGGCCTGGGTGCTCGGGCAGGTCCGGGAACAGGACGGCCCGTGGGTGCCGGAGGTGGCCGGGGACGCTCCCGCGCCGGATCGGGACTCTTTGTACGCCGGGATCGCCGGGCTCGCGCCGGTGCTGGCCGAGATCCGGGTGTATCGCGAGCTGACCGCGGCCGAGCGGACGCTGGCCGACGGGATCGTCTCCCGGCTCGCCGCCCAGGCCGCCGCGCGCACCGAGCCGTCGCTGTTCGACGGGCTCGCCGGGGACGTGACCGCCCTGCGGCTGCTGGCGCCCGGCCGCGAGGAGGTCGCCCTGCGCCGGCTCGCCGAGCTGGCCACCCCGGCCGGCTGGGACACCACGCTCGACCTCGGTCACCAGGGCCCGCTGTCGGACGTCATCTCCGGCAGCGCCGGGATCATGCTCGCCGCCGCCTGGGCGCCGGGCGGGACCGGGCTGCTGGGGACCGGCGGTGAGGCGCTGCTCGCGGCGGCCGAGCCCGCCGAGGGTGGCCTGGACTGGCGGATGTGGCCCGGGTACCGCTCGAGCAACCCGAACTTCTCCCACGGCACGGCCGGCGTCGCCACCGCGCTCGCCCTGGCCGGGGCCGCCCTCGGCCGCGCCGACCTGCTGGACGCGGCCCGCCGCGGCGCCGAGCACCTGCTGGCGATCGCCGCGCTCGACGACGGCGGGTTCGTGCTCGAGCACACGATCCCGCGCTCGCAGCGGGAGGTCGAGCCGGTGACGTACACCTGGTGCCACGGCCCCACCGGCACGTCCCTGCTGTTCGCCGCCCTGGCCCACGCCGGCGTCGAGTCCGTCGGCGGATACTCCCCGGCGCAGCTGCGGGACCGCTGCCTGCACTCGGTGCTCACCTCGGGCGTGCCGCAGCGGCTGCGCCCCGGCTTCTGGGACAACGACGGCCGCTGCTGCGGCACCGCCGGCGTCGGCGACGCCCTGCTGGACGCCGCCCAGGACACCGGCTCGCAGCGGTACCTCGACGGCGCCCGCACGATGGCCGACGCCCTGGTCGAGCGCGCGATCCGCGACGACTCCGGCGCGCGGTGGCGGTTCATCGAGTACCGCGACGAGGAGCCGCTGCTGCCGCCGCGCACGACCTGGATGCAGGGTGCGGCCGGCATCGCCGCGTTTCTGCTGCGCCTGGCCCGCGTCGAGTCCGCCGGCGGGACGGCCCCGATCGTGGACCGCCCCGACCAGTGGTGGGCCGTCCCCGCTCGGCTGCGCCTGTTCCGGGAACCGTCACCGGCGGCCGGTGACTCTGTCTCGATGTGAGACTGCTGCCGACCGTTCTCGTGCTGTCCCTGGCCGCCTGCTCGTCACCGGCACCCACCCCGGCCCCGACCCGCACGGCATGCGGCTCCCCGGTGGACACCGGCCCGCTGCCGCAGTGGGCCCGCGGCGGCTTCAGCGGCCCGACCGACATGCCCCACGTGCTGGGCGACCGCGGCGAGATCGTGGGCGCCGTGTTCGGCTTCCCGCTCAGCGCCACCCCGCGCCCCGACCGGGCCAACAAGATCCTGTGGGTGGCCAAGGACGCGCCGCCGCCGGGAGACCTGACCATCGAGGCGCGTCTGGACGGCACCACGACGTCGCAGACCCGCCAGGTCCCGGGTGGCCCGGGTCCGTCCATCGTCGACCTGCCGGCGGCCGGCTGCTGGCACCTGACGCTGACCTGGCCGGCCCACACGGACACCATGGACCTCGTCTACAACTGACTGCCGGACCTTTTAGAGGGCGTACGCCAGCAGCGCGCGGCGCAGGGCCGCCGGGTCGCCGGCGAGCAGGTGGTTGGCGGTGGCGCGCTTGAGGTACCGGTGCGCGGAATGCTCCCAGGTGAACCCGATCCCGCCGAGCAGCTGGATCGACTCGCGGGTGACCGTCCACGCGGCCTCGGTGGCGGCCAGCTTGGCCAGCGTCGCGGCGACGGCGAACTCCTCGGTGCCGTGGACGCGCAGGGCGTAGCGGGCGGTGGACGTCGCCTGCTCCAGCGCGACGTAGAGGTCGGCGACGCGGTGGCGCAGCGCCTGGAAGGTCGCCAGCGGCACGCCGAACTGGCGGCGGGTGCGCAGGTGGTCCACAGTGGACTGCAGTGCGGCCCGGGCGACGCCGACCGACTCGGCGGCCAGCAGCGCCTGCAGCACGGCCCGGGCGTGGGCGGCGCCCGCGGGGACGGCGAGGCGGGCCGGGGTGGCGGTCAGGATCACGGTGGCCTGGCCGCGGGTCGTGTCCAGGGTCGGCACGGGCTGGACGACGGCGGCGTCGGTCGCGTACAGGTCGCCGTCGCACTCGACCAGGAACACGTCGGCGGCGGCGCCGTCCAGGACGTTGTGGACGCGGCCGTCCAGGACCGGGCCCTGCGCGGTGGGCCGGGCCTCGACGGCGCCGCCGAGGGCCAGGGTGCCGATCGACGCGCCCCCGGCCAGCGACTCGAGCAGGTCGCACGACGGTTCCAGGGCCAGGATCGCGGCCGTGGTCGACAGCAGGGGCGCGCACAGCAGGGCGGCGCCCGCCTCCTCCAGCACGATGCCGGCCTCGACCGCGGTCGCGCCGAAGCCGCCGTGCTGCTCGGCGACCGCGAGGGCGGTCAGGCCGAGCTCGCCGGTGAGGCGCTCCCAGCTGTACCCGGGGGAGGCGAAGAAGTCGCGGACGGACTCGCGCAGCGCCGCCTGCTCCGGCGTGAACTCGCCCGCGAAGCCGGTGAACGCGGTACCGATCTCCACTGTGGACACTCCTACGCTCGGGGGACGCGGCCGAGGAGACGGTCGGCGATGATGTTGCGCTGGATCTCGTTGGAGCCGCCGTAGATGGTGTCGGCGCGGGTGAACAGGAACAGGCGCTGGGCGTCGGTCAGCTCGTACGGCGCGGCCCGCGCGACCGTCGCCGCGGCCCCCTCGACCGCCATCGCCAGCTCGCCGAGGTCGCGGTGCCAGTTCGCCCACAGCAGCTTGGCGACCGACGCGGCGGCCGGGTCGGGTTCGGTCGCGCTCAGCGTCCGCAGCGCGTGGTGGCGCAGGCCCTGCAGCCCCGCCCACGCGGCCGCGATCCGGTCGGCGACGAGCGGGTCGTGCAGCGCGCCGGTGGCCCGTGCCCGCTCCACGATGGACGCCAGCTCCCGGGCGAAGCCGAGCTGCTGGCCCAGCGTCGCCACGCCCCGCTCGAAGGCGAGGGTGCTGGTGGCCACCCGCCAGCCGTCGCCGGGTGCGCCGACGACGAGGTCGGCGTCCGTGGTCGCGCCGTCGAAGAACACCTCGTTGAACTCCGAGGTGCCGGTCAGCTGCACGATCGGGCGGACCTCGACGCCGGGCTGGTCCATCGGTACCAGCAGGTAGGACAGGCCGGCCTTGCGCACGCCGTCGCCGGTGCGGGCCAGCACGAAGCACCAGTCGGCGATGTGCGCCAGCGACGTCCACACCTTCTGGCCGGTGACGTGCCAGCGGCCGTCCTGCAGGGCCGCACGCGTCTGGACGCCGGCGAGGTCGGAGCCGGCCTCCGGCTCGGAGTACCCCTGGCACCACAGCTGCTCGGCCCGCGCGATCGGCGGCAGGAACCGGGCCTTCTGCTCCTCGGTGCCGTGCGCGATGAGCGTCGGGGCGAGCAGGTACTCGCCGATGTGGCTCAGCCGCCCGGGGCCGCCGGCGCGGGCGTACTCCTCGAAGAACACGACCTGCTCGGCGATGGAGGCACCGCGACCGTACGGACGCGGCCACCCCAGCCCGATCCAGCCCCCGGCGCCGAGCTCGCGCTCCCACCTTGCCCGCAGCTCGAGGTGCTCGTGCTCGCGGCCGGGCCCGCCGCTGCCGACCAGCGGCGCGAACTCGCCGGTGAGGTGCTCGGCGAGCCAGGCCCGCACCTCGTCGCGGAACTCACGCTCCATACACGGCCGCCGGGGCAGGCGCGCGGGAGAGCAGGTCGCGCACGACCGGCCCGAGCTCGTTCGGGTCCCAACGGCGGCCGGCGTCCGTCGCCGGGCCGTGCTGCCAGCCGTCGGCGACGCTCACGGTGCCGCCGGAGACCTCGAAGACGCGGCCGGTGACGAACCCGGCGTCGGCGGAGGCGAGCCACACCACCAGCGGCGAGACGTTCCCGGGGGCCATCGCGTCGAAGCCTTGCTCGGGGGCGCGCATCGCGTCGGCGAAGACCTCCTCGGTCATCGGGGTGCGGGCGCTGGGCGCGATCGCGTTGACGGTGATGCCGTACCGCCGCAGCTCCACCGCCGCCACCTGCGTCACGGCGGCCACGGCGGCCTTCGCGGCGCTGTAGCTGACCTGCCCGGCGCTGCCCATGAGCCCGGCGCCCGACGTGGTGTTGACGATCCGCGCCGCGACCGGGGTTCCGGCCTTGGCCAGGGACTTCCAGTACGCGGACGCGTGCCGCAGCGGGGCGAAGTGCCCCTTGAGGTTGACCCGGATGACCGAGTCCCACTCGTCCTCGGTGACGTTGGTCGTCATCCGGTCGCGGGCCAGCCCGGCGTTGTTGACCAGCGCGTCGAGGCGCCCGGTCGCGTCCACCGCCCGCTGGACGAGGGCGGCGGCGAACTCCCAGTCGGCGACGTCGCCCGGCGCGGTGGTCACCTTGCCGCCCGCGGCCGCGCACTCGGCGGCGACGCCCTCGAGGCGGTCCGCGCCGAGGTCGTTGAGCACGACGTGGTGCCCGGTCGCGGCGAACGCGAGCGCGTGCGCGCGGCCGAGCCCCTGCCCGGCGCCGGTGATGATGACCGTCCTCATGCCCCGAGAACCTCCCGCTGGTAGCGACGCACCCTGTCCCGTACCCCGACCAGATCGTTCGGGTCCGCACGAATAACCACCCGGGCCACGCCGAGCGCGCGCAGCCGCTCGACCTCGCCGCGATCTCCGGGCGCCCGGGCGGTGACCTCGACCGCGTCCGGGCCGCGCCCGGCGGCCTCGCACTCGCGCCGCAGCGCGTCCCGCAGCCGGGCGAACCCCTCGCCGCGTACGCCGAGCGGGTACCACCCGTCGCCGTAGCGCGCCGCCCGCCGTACCGCCGCCAGGCTGTGCCCGCCCACGACGATCGGCACCGTGCCGCGGGTCGGCCGGGGCCGGCAGTGCACGGGCCCGAACTTCACGAACCGCCCGTCGTACCGCGCCGGCGCCTGCGTCCACAGCGCGCGCATGGCCGCCAGGTACTCGTCGGCGCGCGCCCCACGCTCGGCGAAGGGCACCCCGAGCGCGTCGTACTCCTCGCGCAGCCACCCGACCCCGATGCCGGCCAGCAGCCGCCCGCCGCTGAGCACGTCCACGGTCGCCAGGCGCTTGGCCAGGTCGACCGGGTTGTGCTCGGGCAGGATGAGCATCGCGGTGCCGAGCCTGAGTGTGCTGGTGTGGGCGGCGGCGAACGTGAGCCAGTGCAGCGGGTCCGGGATGTCGTCGTGCCCGCGCAGGGGCATCCGGCCGCTGGGGTCGTACGGGTACGAACTGTCGTAGGCGTCCGGCACGATCACGTGCTCCACGGCCCACACCGACTCGCAGCCGAGCTCCTCCAGCAGCCGCACGAACCGCGCGACGGTGGCGGGATCGGCACCGCCGCCGGACGGCATGACCCCGAGTTTCAGCTCCACGGCGGGTACTCTACCAAACGCTTGCTTGGTAACGTACCCGCCATGCAGCAGGATTTCGCCGCCCGCACCGGCGTCGCGGTCGTCACCGGCGCCACCGGCGGCATCGGCGCCGCCGTCGCCCGCATGCTCGCCGCGCGCGGCAGTGCCGTGGTGCTCGCCTACCGCTCCGACGCGACGGCCGCCGCGGCCCTGGCGGCCGAACTGCCCCGCGCGACCGCGATCCGCGCGGACCTGACCGACCCGCAGGCGTGCGCCGCGCTGATCGACGCCGCGGGCGAGGTGCACACGCTCGTGCACGCGGCCGGCCCCCACGTGCCGATGATCCACCTGAGCCGGGTCTCCCCGTCGCACTTCGGCGAACAGATCGCCCAGGACGTCCTCGCGAGCTTCAACATCGTGCACGCCGCCCTGCCGGCGCTGCGCGCCAGCCGCGGCAGCCTCGTCGCGGTGACGACCGCGGCGACGAAACGCTTCCCGGTGCGCGACGGCCTGTCAGCGGTACCGAAGGGAGCGGTCGAATCCCTCGTGCGCGGCATCGCCGCCGAGGAGGGCCGCTTCGGCGTCCGAGCCAACTGCGTCGGCCCCGGCATGCTCACCGACGGCATGGCGACCCGCCTGATGGAGAACGGCGACCTGAACGAACACGCCTTGGCGGTGACCCGAGCCAACATCCCACTGCGCACGTTCGGCACCGCCACGGACATAGCCGAGGCGGTCTGCTTCCTGGCCAGCGACCGAGCCCGCTTCATCACGGGCCAGAAATTGGACGTCGACG
This sequence comes from Dactylosporangium sp. CA-233914, assembly GCF_050942935.1. Classification (NCBI taxonomy): domain Bacteria; kingdom Bacillati; phylum Actinomycetota; class Actinomycetes; order Micromonosporales; family Micromonosporaceae; genus Dactylosporangium; species Dactylosporangium sp. CA-233914. The sequence goes on from NZ_CP192030.1 coordinate 5,875,166, forward strand.
GCGGCTACGGCACCTGAGCCGGCCGTTCGTGCTACTCCTTGGGCTTTGACACGTCGGAGTAGCGGGGGAGCTGGCCGCCGCCGTCGACGAGCAGGGACGTGCCCGTGACGTAGCCGGCCAGGGGCGAGGCGAGCAGGAGCACGGCGTCGGCGACGTCGTCGGGGGTGGCCATGCGGCCCAGCGGTACCGTTGCCGCCACCGCTGCCAGGGCCGCCTCGTCGCCGTAGTGGGCCGCGTTGTCGTCCGTGCGCACGACGCCGGCCGTCACCGTGTTCACGCGGACCCGCGGGGCCCACTCCAGGGCCAGCGCCCGGGTGAGGACCTCCAGCCCGCCCTTGGCCGCCGCGTAGGCCGCGGTGCCCGGCGCCGGGCGCAGGGCCGACACGCTGCCGATGTTCACGATCAGGCCGCCCGTGTCCTGGCCCTGCATCACCGCGTTGGCGGCCTGCGCGACGAAGAACGGCGCGAGCAGGTTGAGCCGGACGATCGCGGTGACCAGGTTCGGCGGCGCGGTGGCGGCCGGCGCGGGCGGGCCGCCACCGGCGTTGTTCACCACCAGATCGAGGCGCCCGAACGCCTCGACGGCCGCCGTGACCAGGGTCGATGCCTCGTCGGGATCGCGGACGTCGGCGCGGCGGAACGCGACCCCGGCGGGCAGGTCGCCGGGGTCCTTGCGGCCGCAGGTCAGCACGCGATACCCGGCGCCGGCCAGGCGGGCGGCGATGGTGCGCCCGATGCCGCGGGTGCCGCCGGTGACGAGCGCGGCGGGAGCGTCAGAGACGTTCGATGATGGTGACATTCGCCGTTCCCCCGCCCTCGCACATCGTCTGCAGACCGTAGCGCGCGCCCCGGGCCTCCAGCTCGTGCAGCAGCGTCGTCATCAGCCGGGCGCCGGTCGCGCCCAGCGGGTGGCCGAGCGCCACCGCGCCGCCGAGGGGGTTGACGCGGTCCAGGTCGGCGCCCGTCTCGTGCTGCCAGGCGAGCACCACCGGTACGAATGCCTCGTTGATCTCCACGAGATCGATGTCGTCCATGGTGAGGCCCGCCTTGCGCAGGGCGTGGGCGGTCGCCGGGATCGGGCCCGTGAGCATGAACACGGGATCGTCGGCCAGGACACTCAGGTGGTCGATGCGGGCGCGCGGGCGCAGGCCGTGCTCGCGCACCGCCCGCTCGGAGGCGACCAGCAGCGCCGCCGCGCCGTCGGAGATCTGGCTGGCCAGGGCCGCGGTCACCACGCCGCCGGGCTTGAGGGTCGGCAGGCCGGCCATCTTCTCCAGGGTCGTGTCGCGGCGCGGGCCCTCGTCCACCGCGACGCCGGCGATCGGCTCGATCTCGCGTGCGAAGCGGCCGGAGTCGATCGCCGCCAAAGCGCGCCGATGGCTCTGCAAGGCGTACGCCTCCATCTCCTCGCGCGTCAGCGCCCACTCGGCGGCGATCAGCTCGGCCGCCCGGAACTGGCTGATCTCCTGGGTGCCGTAGCGCGCGTGCCAGCCGGCCGAGCCGCGGAACGGGTCGTCGAAGCCGTACTGCTGCCCGGCCAGCATCGCCGCCGAGATCGGGATCGCGCTCATGTTCTGCACACCGCCGGCCACGACCAGGTCCGCGGTGCCGGACATGACCGCCTGCGCGGCGAAGTGCACCGCCTGCTGCGAGGAGCCGCACTGCCGGTCGACCGTGACGCCCGGCACGTGCTCGGGCAGGCCGGCCGCGAGCCAGCTGGTGCGCGCGATGTTGCCGGCCTGCGGGCCGAGCGCGTCGACGCAGCCGAAGATCACGTCGTCGACCGCTGCCGGGTCGACGCCGCTGCGCTTGACCAGCGCGGTGAGCACGTGCGCGCCGAGGTCGGCCGGGTGGATGGCCGACAGGGCGCCGCCCCGCCGACCTACCGGCGTGCGAACCGCCTCGACCAGATAAGCCTCCGTCATGCCCAGGACCTTACCAAGCGAGCGCTTGGTTGGTAAGGTGCCATCCATGGAACCGTTGGACGCCCGCACGATCCCCGACCTGGTTCGGGCCGGCGCCGCGCACCACCGCGACCGGGAGGCGGTCGTCGACGGCGACGTACGGCTGACCTACACCGACCTCGCCGCCGAGGTCGCCCGGTTCGCCGAGGCGCTCGCCGCCCGCGGCGTCGTCAAGGGCGACCGGGTGGCGCTGTGGGCGCCGAACGGCTGGCGGTGGATCGTCGCCGCTCTCGGCATCGTCTCAGCCGGCGGGGTGCTCGTGCCGCTGAACACGCGGTTCAAGGGGCCCGAGGCCGCGTACATCCTGGCCCGCAGCGGCGCCCGGCTGCTGCTCGTCGACGACGGCTTCCTCGGCAACCGCTACGTCGACTCGCTCGCCGCGGCCGCCGCCGAGACGCCCACCCCGGCGCTGGAGCAGATCGTCACCTTCGCCGAGTGGGACGCCTTCCTCGCCGTCCGGCAGCCCGTGGACGCGGTGGTGGACCCCGACGACCTCGCCGACCTCTTCTTCACCAGCGGCACCACCGGGCGGCCCAAGGGCGCGATGCTCACGCACCGGCAGACCACGCGGCTGTACGTCGCCTGGAGCGAGCTCGCCGACCTGCGCGCGGGCGACCGCTACCTGCTGGTGAACCCCTGCTTCCACACCTTCGGCTACAAGGCCGGCGTCATCGCCTGCCTGCTGCGGGGCGCGACGATCGTGCCGCAGGCCGTCCTCGACGTGCCGGCGACCCTGGATCTCGTCCAGCGTGAGCGCATCACGGTCCTGCCGGGCCCCCCGACGCTGTACACCTCGATGCTCGACCATCCCCAGCGCGGCGCCTACGACCTGTCGAGCCTGCGGGTCGCCGTCACCGGCGCGACGACCGTGCCGGTGGTGATGATCGAGCGGCTGCGGGCCGAGCTGAAGCTGGACACCGTGATCACCGCGTACGGTCTCACCGAGACGTGCGGGACGGCCACCATGTGCCGGCCCGACGACGACCCCGAGACGATCTCGACCACCTGCGGCGCACCGGTCACCGGCGTCGAGGTCCGCGTCGACGAGGTCTCCGGCGAGGTGCTGGTCCGCGGTTACAACGTGATGCGGGGGTACTTCGAGGACCCCGCCGCGACGGCCGACGCCATCGACCCCGAGGGCTGGCTGCACACCGGCGACGTCGGCGTGCTCGACGAGCGCGGATACCTGCGCATCACCGACCGGCTCAAGGACGTGTTCATCGTCGGCGGCTTCAACGCCTACCCCGCCGAGATCGAGCAGGTCATCGCCCGGCACCCGGCGGTCGCGGAGGTCGCCGTCATCGGCGTGCCCGACGCCCGGCTCGGCGAGGTCGCGCGCGCGTTCGTGGTGGCCCGCCCCGGGCCGCCGCCGCAACCCGAGGAGCTGGCCGCGTACTGCCGCGAGTGGCTCGCCAACTACAAGCTGCCGCGGTCGTTCGTCCTGGTGCCGGCCCTGCCGCGCAACGCCGGCGGCAAGGTGCTCAAGACGAGGCTGCGCGAGGAGGCCCGGTGACGCTCGGATTCTCAACAGGGGACACGGTCGTGGTGACCGGCGGCGCGAGCGGTATCGGCGCCGCGACCGCCGCGCTGGCCGCCGGGGCCGGGTTGCGCGTGGTGGTCTGGGACATCGCGCCGGTCGACGGCGGGTCCATCGTGGACGTTTACGACCGGGCCGCCGTCGAGGCCGCGTTCGCCGCGGCCGGGCCGGTGCGCTACCTCGTCAACAATGCCGGACCCGCCAGTGGGGGCCCGCCGCTGCCGTTCACCGACGGGCTCACGTTCACCGCCGGCAGCGTCGAGCTGGTCACGTCCGCGTGGCTTTCCACCGGCCCGCCCGAGGGCGCGGCGGTCGTCAACGTCGCCTCGGTCGCCGGGAACCTCGTCGGCACCGACTCGCCGTGGTACTCGGCGGGGAAGGCGGCGATCGCGGGGTACACCAGACATCTGGCGACCCGCGCGGCCCCGCACGTGCGCGCGAACGCCGTCGCCCCCGGCTTCATCGAGACCCCACGGATGGCCGGCTTCGCCGGCACCCCGCTCGGACAGTCGCTCATCGAGCGTAACCCCATGGGCCGCGCGGGCCGCCCGGCCGACGTCGCCGCCGCCATCCTCTTCCTGCTCTCACCCGCCGCCGCGTACGTCAACGGCGTCCTGCTGCCCGTCGACGGCGGCTGGACCGTCGCCCAGTGAAAGGGGATCCACATTGGACGCCGTGATCGTCTCCGCCGTCCGCTCGCCGATCGGCCGCGCCTACAAGGGCTCCCTGACCGGCGTGCGCGCCGACGACCTCGCCGCGCAGATCGTCGCCAAGGCCCTCGCGAAGGTGCCGGCGCTCGACCCGGCGACGCTCGACGACCTCATCATGGGCTGTGCGCAGCCGGCCGGCGAGCAGGGGTACAACCTGGGCCGCCAGGTCGCCATGCACCTCGGGTTCGACATGGTTCCCGGCACCACCGTCAACCGGTACTGCGCCTCGTCGCTGCAGGCGATCCGGATGGCCTTCCACGCCATCAAGGCGGGGGAGGGGCACGCGTTCGTCGCGGCCGGGGCCGAGGTCGTCTCGCACTACCCCGCCGGCAAGGCCGACGGCATGCCCGGCACCCGCAACCCCCGCTGGCCGGAGCGCGGATCCACGCTGCCGTGGAGCGATCCGCGCGAGAGCGGGGAGCTGCCGGACGTGTACATCGCGATGGGCGACACCGCCGAGAACGTCGCCTCGCTGTGCGGCATCACCCGCCACGAGCAGGACGAGTTCGGCGTGCGCAGCCAGAACAACGCCGAGAAGGCCCAGGCCGACGGCTTCTGGGACCTCGACATCACGCCCGTCACGCTGCCCGGCGGCACCGAGCTCGCCCGCGACGACGGCCCCCGCGCGGGCGTGACACTGGCGAAGGTCAGCACCCTGCAGCCCGTCTTCCGCCCCGACGGCACCGTCACCGCCGGCAACTGCTGCCCGCTCAACGACGGCGCGGCGGCCCTGGTCGTCATGAGCGCGAGCCGCGCCAGCGAGCTCGGCCTCACCCCGCTCGCGCGGATCGTGGCCACCGGCGTGTCGGCCCTGAGCCCCGAGATCATGGGGCTGGGCCCGGTCGAGGCGACCCGCCGCGCGCTGGCCAACGCCGGGATGTCCATCTCGGACATCGACCTGATCGAGATCAACGAGGCGTTCGCCGCGCAGGTGATTCCGTCGTACCGCATGATGGGCGCCGACCCGGAGAAGGTCAACGTCCACGGTGGAGCGATCGCCGTCGGCCACCCGTTCGGGATGACCGGCGCCCGGATCGCCACGACCCTGCTCAACGGGTTGTCCTTCCGCGACAAGCAGTTCGGCCTGGAGACCATGTGCACGGCGGGCGGCCAGGGCATGGCGCTGATCCTCGAGCGTCTGTCGTGAGTGGACACCTGTCCGGCAAGGCCGTCGTCGTCACCGGGGCCGGGCGCGGCCTCGGCGCCGCCTATGCCCGCCTCGCCGCCGCCGAGGGCGCGTCGGTCATCGTCAACGACGTCGACCCGGCCTCGGCCGCGGCCGTGGTCACCGAGATCCGCGCCGCCGGCGGCCGGGCCGAGGCCGCGGCCGGCTCGGTCGCGACCTGGGCGGGCGCCGGCGCCATCATCGACGCCTGCGTGGCGGCCTTCGGCGCGATCGACGGCCTGGTCAACAACGCCGGCATCTTCCGCCTGGCCAACCCGGTCGAGCAGGACCCGGACGAGTTCCGCGCGGTCGTGGAGGTAAATGTCCTCGGCAGTGCGTACTGCGGCCTGCACGCCATCCGCGCCATGCTCCCGCGCGGCACCGGCTCGATCGTGAACGTGACGTCGGGCTCGCACGCGGGCTCGGCGGCCATGGGCGCGTACGGCGCGAGCAAGGGCGCGGTGGCGTCGCTCACGTACTGCTGGGCGGCGGACCTGGCCGGCAGCGGCGTGCGGGTCAACGCGGTGTCCCCGAACGCGCACACCGCGATGGCGGACACGTACGAGGCGTACCTGGGCGCGGCGGCCCAGGGCCAGAACGTCAACAAGTCCCCGGCCCAGAACGCCCCGGCGGTGGTGTACCTGCTGTCGGACGCCGCCGCGGACCTGCACGGCCAGGTGGTCCGCATCGACGGCGACGAGCTTTCACTGATCGCCCACCCCACGGTCCAGGGCCACGGCGCCCTGAACCCGGCCTGGACGGTCTCGGCGGTGGCCGCGGCCTTCGCGGCGGACGCGGTGGGCGTCCTGAGCGAGGTCGGCCTGCACCGAACCCCCTGACTCGCATCGACCCGACTTGCGGCAGATTGCGTGACGGGATCCTCGATGGGCGGGGCGGTCGCGCAGCGGGTCACGATCGAACACCCCGGCCGGGTCGCGTCCCTGACCACGCTGTGTCCGGGTTTCGGCATGTTGCGGCGCCGCCTTGCGGTCCGAACACGAGCTTGTGCGGAGGGACCGATCACCGTGCGCGGGGCGGAAGGCGACGCGCGGAAGGTGCAACTCGCGCGGCGGCGCGCAGGTCGGCGTTGAGGTGGGAGCGGTGCGGCCGGCGGGTGCGGAACAGGCGGCGCAGGTCCGCGCGGGTGTCGTGCATCAGTTGGACGTGGAAATAGTTCACGTATTCCAGGGCGGCAAATGCCCAGAACGCCAAACCCGGGATACTCTCCGCGGCCGGATTCCGGATTGCCTCGGCCGTGATAATCGCCAGGCCCGCCGTCAAGGCGACCGGATTGAGGCGCGCCAGAACGCGGAAAACGCCCATTCCCGCCGGGCGGCGGTGGCGCAGGGTCAGCTGGCGATGCTTCAGGGTCCAGTAGGCCGCGCCCTCGACCAGGAGCAGGGCGACCAGGCCCAGCCCCAGGACGTTCGCGAGGGTCCGGGGCGTGGGCAGGGCGATGAAGAACACCCATCCCAGCAGCGGCGCGTTGAGGAGTTCCAGGACTGCCAGGTTGCGGGTCCGGGCGCGTGTCGAGCGCATCAGCGGCGGGACAGGCCCTCCAGGAACAGCGAGGTGCAGTCCTCCGCCAGGCGGGTGATCGGGTACGCGGTCGTCGGCTTGAACCAGCGCACCGACAGCCATACGGCGTCACGCATCAGGCGGTACAGAATCTTGGGGTCCAGGTCCGAGCGGATCACGCCCTGGGCGATGCCCGCCTCGATGACCTGCAGCCACGCCGCCTGCACCTCCTTGCCGGCGTTGCGCAGGTAGCCAAAGCGCTCGATCTGCGTCAGGTAGTTGACGTCGTTCTGGTAGATCTCGGTGGCATGCGGGTGCGCCTCGACCACCTCGAGGGAGGCCACGATCAGGTCGTGCAGGCGGGTCCGGGGGTCGGTGTCGGCCGCCAGGACGCGCTTGTAGCGGGTCCGCAGGTCCTCGAGGTAGGAGGTCACGATCTCGTCGACCATGGCCTCTTTCGACTCGAAGTGGTGGTACAGGCTGCCGGAGAGGATGCCGACCTCGTCGGCGATCTCACGCACCGTGGTCGCCGCCACGCCCTTGTTGGCGAACAGCGCCGCGGCGCTGGCGAGAATCCGCTCGCGCCGTTCCCCAGACTCCCGCGCCATCCCGTCGTCCTTTACAGAGAAGGAGATATATCCCACCGAACCAAGCAGGGAGTGTACCGACCCCGCCACAAAACGAGTGTAGCGTAATCAAGCAAGCGCTTGGTACGGTCGGGGGGCAAGTCAGCCTGTGGGAGTAAGGCGGCCAAATACAGCGATGGCGAACAAACAGATGTCCCCAGACGAGGTCGTGGCGGAGTTACGCTCCGGCATGACCATCGGGATCGGCGGCTGGGGGTCGCGGCGCAAGCCGATGGCCCTGGTCCGGGCGATCCTGCGCTCCGAGGTCACCGACCTCACCGTCGTGACCTACGGCGGGCCCGACGTCGGCCTCCTGCTGGCCGCGAAGAAGGTCAAGCACCTGATCTACGGGTTCGTGTCGCTCGACTCGATCCCGCTGGAGCCGCACTTCCGCGCGGCCCGGCAGGCGGGCGCGGTCGAGGTGACCGAGTACGACGAGGGCATGCTGAGGTGGGGGCTCTACGCCGCCACCTGCCGGCTGCCCTTCCTGCCCAGCCGCGTCGGGCTCGGCTCCGACGTGCTCACCGTCAACCCGGCGCTGCGGATGGTCGCCTCGCCGTACGGCGACGAGGAACTCGTCGCGATGCCCGCCGTGCACCTCGACGCGGCCCTGGTGCACCTCAACCGGGCCGACGTGCACGGCAACGCGCAGTACCTCGGCCGGGACCCGTACTTCGACGACCTGTTCTGCACGGCCGCGCAGCGCGCGTACGTCTCCGTCGAGCGGATCGTCCCCACGGCCGAGCTGACCCGGGACGCGCCCGTGCAGAGTCTGCTGCTGCAGCGCTGGATGGTCCACGGCGTGGTCGAGGCCCCCGGCGGTGCGCACTTCACCTCCTGTGAGCCGGACTACGGCCGCGACGAGGCGTTCCAGCGCGAATACGCGGAGGCTGCCGCCGACCCCGAGCGGTGGCAGCACTTCTACGAGCGATACCTCGAAGGCGACGAGGCCACCTACCAGGCCGCTGTGAACACCAGGAGCGTGGCGGCATGAGCGAGGTCACACGGGCCGAGATCTGCGCGGTCGCGTGCGCGGAGGCGTGGCGGGGCGACGGGGAGATCCTGGCCAGCCCGACCGGCGTGGTGCCGAGCATCGCCGCCCGGCTCGCGCGGGCCACGTTCGCCCCGGACCTGCTGCTGTCCGACGGTGAGGCGATGCTCGCCGGGGGCACCTGGGCGATCGGCGAGGCGCCGCCCGAGGTCGAGGGCTGGCTCCCGTTCCGGGCCGTGTTCGACCTGCTCTACGGCGGTCACCGGCATGTGATGATGATGCCGAGCCAGATCGACCGCTACGGCAACGCCAACATTTCGGCGATCGGCGACTTCACGCGCCCGACCCGCCAGTTGCTCGGCGTGCGCGGCGCGCCCGGCAACACCGTGAGCCACCCGACGAGCTACTGGGTGCCGCGGCACGGCAAGCGCTCGTTCGTCGCCGCGGTCGACATGGTCAGCGGGGTCGGCTACGACCGGGCGGCCGCGCATCCGGCGGCGGGGCGGTTCCACGAGCTGCGCCGGGTCGTGAGCAACCTCGGGGTGTTCGACTTCGCCACCGAGGACCACCGCATGCGGCTGGCCTCCGTGCATCCGGGCGTCACGGTGGCCGAGGTGCTGGACGCGACCGCTTTCGATTTGGTCGTACCGGACGACGTCCCCGAGACCCGCCTGCCCACCGACGCCGAGCTGACCCTGATCCGCGAGGTGATCGACCCGGCCGGCGCCCGGGCCCGGGAGGTGGCCGGGTGAGTGCTGCGGCGCTGCGCACGCCGATCTGCGAGCTGTTCGGGGTCCGCTACCCGATCGTGCAGACCGGCATGGGCTGGGTCTCCGACGCTCGCCTCACCGCCGCCACCGCCAACGCCGGGGGCCTGGGCATCCTGGCCAGCGCCACGCTGTCGTACGACGAGCTGGCCACCGCGATCGCCGACGTGCACGCCCGCACCGACCAGCCTTTCGGGGTCAACCTGCGCGCCGACGCCCCCGACGCCGGGCGCCGCGCGGAGCTGTTGATCCGGGAGGGGGTACGGGTGGCGTCCTTCGCCCTGGCCCCCAAGCCGGAGCTGATCGACAAGCTGAAGTCGGCCGGGGTGGTGGTCGTGCCGTCCGTCGGGGCGCGCCGGCACGCCGAGAAGGTCGCGGCGTGGGGCGCCGACGCCGTGGTGGTGCAGGGCGGCGAGGGCGGCGGGCACACCGGCCCGGTGCCGATCTCGCTGCTGCTGCCCCAGGTCGTCGACGCGGTGGACATCCCGGTCGTGGCGGCCGGCGGCTACCACGACGGCCGCGGTCTCGTCGCCGCGCTCGCCTACGGGGCGGCCGGGATCGCGATGGGCACCCGGTTCCTGCTCACCACCGACAGCCCGATCGCCGAGGACGTCAAGCGCCGCTACCTGGCCGCCACGGTCAACGACACCGTCGTCACCGACGCGCTGGACGGCGTGCCGCAGCGGGTGCTGCGCACGCCGTTCGTCGACAGCCTCGCGAAGCCGAGCGTCCCCGGGCGCCGGCTCGCCCGCGCCTTCGGCAGCGCCCGGGCGTTTCGCAAGCTGTCCGGTCGCTCGTGGCTGTCGCTGCTGCGGGAGGGGCGGGCGATGCGCGGGCACGGCCTGCGCTACGACCAGGTGCTGCTCGCCGCCAACACCCCGATGCTCATCCGCAACGCGATGGTCGACGGCCGGCCCGACGCCGGGGTGATGGCCAGCGGCCAGGTCGCCGGCCTCATCGAGGACCTGCCCAGCTGCGCCGAGCTGATCGAGCGCATCATGGCCGAGGCCGAGGCCGCGTTGAAAAGGCTTTCCTGATGCCCTCGTACTCCATCGAGGGCGTCATCCCCGTCGTGCACCCCGAGGCGTACGTGCACCCGACGGCCGTGCTCATCGGCGACGTCCACGTCGGCGCCGGGTGTTACGTCGGCCCCCTGGCGAGCCTGCGCGGCGACTTCGGCCGGATCGTCATGCTCGACGGCTCCAACCTGCAGGACTCCTGCGTGTTCCACACGTTTCCCGGCACCGAGGCGGTGCTGGGCCGCGCCGGCCACGTCGGGCACGGCGCGGTGCTGCACGGCTGCCGCGTCGGCGACGGGGTGCTCGTCGGCATGAACGCGGTCGTCATGGATGGCGCCGACATCGGCGAGGAGGCGTTCGTCGGCGCGCACGCGTTCGTCAAGGCCGGTTTCGTGGTCCCGCCACGCACGCTCGCCTCCGGGTCGCCGGCCCGCGTCGTGCGCGACCTGACCGCGCAGGAACTCGCCTGGAAGGCCAACGGCACGCGGGTGTACCAGGAGCTGGCCGCCCGCAGCCGCGCGAGCCTGCGCGAGGTCGAGCCGCTGCCCGCGCCCGAGCCGGACCGGCCGACGCTGTCCACCGACGCCTCCACGTCGGTACCGCTGGGCGAGGCCCGGGCCAGTGAACCAAACAAGCGCTTGGTAGAGTGATCGAATGGTGAGCAAAACCCCAGGTCACGGCCTGCTGTCCGGCCGCACGGTCCTTGTCACCGCCGCCGCCGGGACCGGCATCGGGTTCGCGACCGCGCAGCGGTGCGCCGAGGAGGGCGCGACGGTCGCGATCAGCGACCGGCACGAGCGGCGCCTCACCGAGGCCGCCGAGCGCCTCGGTGGCGCGCTCGCGGTGCCGTGTGACGTCACCGACGAGGCCCAGGTCCAGCACCTCTTCGACACCGTCGCCGACCGCCTCGGCGGCATCGACGTGCTGGTGAACAACGCCGGTCTCGGCGGCACCGCGAACATCGTCGACATGACCGACGAGCAGTGGTCCACCGTCCTGGACGTCACGCTCACCGGCACCTTCCGCTGCACCCGCGCCGCGCTGCGGCACATGATGCCGCGCGGGCGGGGCGTGGTGGTCAACAACGCCTCCGTCATCGGCTGGCGCGCCCAGGCGGGGCAGGCGCACTACGCCGCGGCCAAGGCCGGGGTCATGGCGCTCACCCGGGTCTCCGCCGTCGAGGCGGCCGCGGCCGGCGTCCGGGTCAACGCGGTGGCACCGAGCCTCGCGATGCACCCGCACCTGGCCAAGGTCACCAGCGAGGAGCTGCTCGCGGAGCTGTCCAAGCAGGAGGCGTTCGGGCGGCCGGCCGAGCCGTGGGAGGTCGCGAACGTCATCGTCTTCCTGGCCAGCGACTACAGCTCGTACATGACCGGCGAGGTCGTCTCGGTCAGCAGTCAGCATCCATAGGGGTTGGTTCGCAATGGTTGACGACAGTGCCGCCGGCCGGGTCGGTGAGCCGTTCACGCTCGACGTCGAGCGCGGCAAGATCCGCGAGTTCGCCCGGGCGACCCGCTCGGCCAACCCGTCCTATCTGGACGCCGAGGACCCGGTCGTCCCGCCGACGTTCCTCACCACCGCGTTCTTCTGGCAGCACGGCCCCGCCGACCCGTGGCAGGCCGTGCGGATGGACCAGCACAAGGGCCTGCACGCCGAGCAGGAGTTCGTCTTCCACGGCCCGCCGCCGCGCGCCGGCACCCGCCTCACCGGGGTGTCCCGCATCGAGTCGGTGACCCGCAAGGAGGGCCGCTCGGGGCCGCTCGCCTTCGCGGTCATGGTCACCGAGTTCCGCGACGAGACCGGGCGGCTCGTCGCCACCGCCAGGCTGACGGGGGTCGAGACCGGATGAGCGCGCTCGTCATCGGCCCGCTGACCCGCACCGACCTGGTCAAGTACCAGGGCGCGTCGGGCGACTTCCAACCGATCCACCACGACGAGACCTTCGCCCGCGACGCCGGCCTCGACGCCCCGCTGTCGCTGGGCATGCTGCAGGCCGGGTTCCTGGCCACCTGGGCCACCGACCGGTTCGGCGCCGAGAACGTGCGTGCCTTCCGGGTCCGCTTCGCCGCCCGCGTCTTCCCCGGCGACACCGTCGCCTGCGACGGCACCGTCACCGGCCGGCGCACCGGCGAGGACGGCGAGGCCCTGCTGGACGTCGAGATGACCTGCACGAAACAGGACGGCACCGTCGCCGTGTACGGCTGGGCGACCTTCGCGACCGAGGAAACCGATGATTGAGTCCATAGTGGACGACCGCGGCGTGGCCGAGATCGTCATGAACAACCCGCCCGTCAACGCGCTGCCGGTCCAGGGCTGGTTCGACCTCGCCGGCGCGCTCGCCGCGGCCGGCGCCGACCCGGCCGTGCGGGCCGTGGTCCTGCGGGCCGAGGGGCGCGGCTTCAACGCCGGCGTCGACATCAAGGAGCTGCAGGCGGCGAAGGACTTCGGCGCGCTCGTCGGGGTGAACAAGGGCTGCGCGGCCGCGTTCGCCGCCGTCTACGACTGTCCGGTGCCGGTGATCGCGGCCGTGCAGGGCTTCTGCCTCGGCGGCGGGATCGGCCTGTGCGGCAACGCCGACATCATCGTCGCGAGCGACGACGCCACGTTCGGGCTTCCGGAGGTCGACCGGGGCGCGCTCGGCGCCGCCACGCACCTGTCCCGGCTGGTCCCGCAGCACAAGATGCGCGCCATGATGTACACCTCCGCCACCGCGACCGCCGCCGAGCTGCACGCGTTCGGCTCCGTCCTGCGGGTCGTGCCCCGCGAGGAGCTGCGGGCCGCCGCGTTCGAGGTCGCCGAGAACATCGCGGCCAAGGACCCCAACGTGATCCGGGCCGCCAAGGAGTCCCTCAACGGCATCGACCCCTGGGACCCCAAGCGCAGCTACCGCTACGAGCAGGGCTTCACCTTCGAGCTGAACCTCACCGGCGTCGCCGACCGCGTCCGGGACGAGTTCGGCCGATGACGGGGGCCGTCGACCTGACCGACACTCCCGCCGAGGCCGCGTTGCGGGCCGAGGCGCGCGAGTGGCTGCGCGCCAACGTCCCGGCGACCCCGCTGCCCTCCGGCGACACCCGGGAGGGCTTCGCCGCGCACCTGGAGTGGGAGCGGCGCCTCTTCGACGCCCGCTGGGCGGTGGTGTCGTGGCCGAAGGAGTACGGCGGGCGCGATGCCTCGCTGTGGGAGTGGCTGGTCTTCGAGGAGGAGTACTACGCCGCCGCCGCACCGCAGCGGGTCACCCAGAACGGCATCTTCCTGCTCGCCCCGACCCTGTTCGAGTTCGGCACCGACGAGCAGCGCGACACCCTGCTGCCGCGGATGGCCGCCGCGCGGGACCTGTGGTGCCAGGGCTGGTCCGAGCCCGGCGCCGGCAGCGACCTCGCCGCCATCGCCAGCCGCGCCGTGCGCGCCGACGGCGGCTGGCGGCTGAGCGGCCAGAAGACCTGGACGACCCGGGGCGCGTTCTGCACCCACATCTTCGGGCTGTTCCGCACCGACCCGGACGCGCCCCGCCACAAGGGCCTCACCTACTTCCTGATCCCCCTTTCCGCCGACGGCGTGACGGCGCGCGGGTTCGGCCGCCTCGACGGCGACGAGGGCTTCGCCGAGGTGTTCTTCGACGACGTGTTCGTCCCCGACGGCGCCGTCCTCGGCGGTGTGAACCAGGGCTGGAAGGTGGCGATGGCGACCACCGGTTCCGAGCGCGGCCTCACCCTGCGCTCCCCGGGCCGGTTCCTGCACACCGCCGAGCGCCTCATCGCCCTGGCGATCGCGAACCCCGACCGGCTGCGCCCGGCGACCCGGGAGCGGGTCACCCGCGCCTGGCTGCGCGCCCGGGCGTACCACCACTTCACCCTGCACCAGGTCACCGGCCTGGTCGAGGGCCGCCCGCCCGGCGCCCGCGCCAGCCTCAACAAGCTCTACTGGTCGCAGCTGGACATCGACCTGCACGAGGTGGCCCTGGAGCTGCTGGGCGCGCAGGCGCTGCTGGACGGCGCGTGGACCCGCGGCTTCCAATTCTCCCTCGCCGGCCCGATCTACGCCGGCACCAACGAGATCCAGCGCAACATCGTCGCCGAGCGGGTGCTCGGCCTGCCAAAATCCCAGCGTTCTTGACATTCAGCCCTGAGAGGGGGCTCGCCGTGCGATTCGCACCGACGGATGAGCAGATCGAGCTGGCCGAGGCCGTCCGCGAACCGCTCGCCGCCGCCGACTGGAATGCCCTGGCCGCCATGGACGTCTTCGCCGCCCTCGTCCCCGCCGAGCGGGGCGGGCTGGGCCTGGCCGAGACGGACCTGGTGGGGGTGCTGGAGGCGGCCGGGTACGCCGCGATCGCCGAGCCCTTCGCCGCCACCGCCTTCGTCGCCGCCCCGCTGCTGGCCGCGCTCGGCGACCCGCGTGCCGCCGGCTCTTGCAAAATCGCCCTCGCGGGCCCGGACGGGCTGACCGCGTTCGGGGCGAACGCCGACTGGATCCTGCACCTCGACGGGGACGTTGCCCGGATCGGGGCCGCCGCCGGGGCGCCGGTGTCCACCGTGGACACCACGCTCGCCGCGGTCGTCTCCACCGGTGCCGACGTGCTCACGACCGACCCCGCGCTGGTGCGCACCGCGCGGCTGCGGGCCGGGCTGGCCCTCGCCGCCGAGCTCGTCGGCCTGGGGCGCAGGATGCTCGACCTCACGGTCGCCTACGTCAAGCAGCGCCACCAGTTCGGCGTCCCCGTCGGCAGCTTCCAGGCCGTCAAGCACCACCTCGCCGACGCCACGCTCGGCCTGGAGTTCGCCGCGCCCGAGGCCCTCGCCGCCGCCTGGGCGATCGAGCACGACGTGGACGCCGAGCGGGCCGTGGACGCCGCCGTCGTCCTCGCCGCCGAGGCCGCTCACGAGGCCGGGCGCACCGCGATCCAGTGCCACGGCGCCATCGGCTACACGGTGGAGTACGAGCTGCACCGGTTCGTCAAACGCGCCTGGGCCCTGGAGGCCCTCGCCGGCACCGGCGCCCGCCTGGACCGCCTTGCCGCATCCCTCGCCCTCCCGGAGGCCCGCCCATGAGTGACGACGTAGTCCTCTACCGCACCGACGGCCCGGTCGCCGTCGTGACGATGCACCGCCCGCAGTACCGAAACGCCCAGAACTCCGCCATGACCTACGCCCTCGACGACGCCTTCTACCGCGCCGCCGCCGACGACGACGTCAAGGTGATCGTGCTGGCCGGGGCCGGTGAGCACTTCTGCGCCGGCCACGACATCGGCACCCCCGGCCGCGACATCGACACCTCGTTCGACCGCCGCGCCGGGCTGTGGTGGGACCACGTGGGCAAGGAGGGCGCGGAGAGTCGCTACGCGCGGGAGTCCGAGGTGTACCTCGGGATGTGCCGCCGCTGGCGCGAGCTGCCCAAGCCCACCATCGCCATGGTCCAGGGCGCCTGCATCGCCGGCGGGCTGATGCTCGCCTGGTGCTGCGACCTCGTCATCGCCGCCGACGACGCGTTCTTCGCCGACCCGGTGGTGCGCATGGGCATTCCCGGGGTCGAGTACTTCGCGCACCCGTGGGTCATGGGCCCCCGCTACGCCAAGGAGTTCCTGTTCCTCGGCGAGCGCGTCAAGGCCGACCGGGCGCTCCAGCTGGGCATGGTCAACCGGGTCGTGCCCCGCGCCGAGCTGGAGTCGTCCACGATGGACATCGCCACCCGGATCGCCGCGATGCCGCGACTCGGGCTGGCGCTGACGAAGAAGGCGGTCAACCAGGCCGAGGACCTCATGGGCCTGCGGGCCGGGATGGACTCGGTCTTCGGCCTGCACCACGTCGCCCACGCCCACAACGCCGAGGTCGGCCAGGACTCGCTCGCCGGTCACAATGCCCGATCCATGCGCGACGGCGGGCAGCGGTGACCGGCGAGCGCTATTCGGGCCTCGTCGCGCTGGTCACCGGGGCCGCCTCGGGGATCGGCGCGGCGACGGTACGGCGGCTGCTGCGCGAGGGCGCCCGGGTCGCCGCGCTCGACGTGGCCCCGATGGAGCGCACCGGGGACGTGCTGCCCCTGGTGTGCGACGTGCGGGACGAGGCGTCGGTCGCCGCGGCGGTCACCGAGGCGGCGGCCTGGGGCGGGCGGCTCGACCTGGTCGCCAACGTCGCCGGGGTCGCCTCGTACCAGCACACCTCCGACGTGACGCTCGCCGAGTGGGACCGGATCATCGGCATCAACCTCACCGGCACCTTCCTCGTCGCCCGGGCCGCCCTGCCGCACCTGGTCGCCGCTCGCGGCGCGATCGTCAACGTCGCCTCCCTCGCCGGGGTGCGCGGGTGGCGGTACAGCGCCGCCTACTCGGCCGCGAAGGGCGGCGTGGTCGCGCTGACCCGCTCCCTCGCCGTGGAGCTGGCGCCCGAAGGTGTCCGGGTCACCTGTGTCTGCCCCGGCTCCGTGGACACGCCGCTGCGGGCGGGGCTCAGCCCGGTGCCGAACCCGCATCCGAAACTCGCCGGGATCGGCGGGGCCCTGCTCGATCCGCCCGTCGCGGAACCGGACGAGGTCGCGGCGGCCATCGCCTACCTCGGCTCGGCCGAGGCCCGCTTCGCCGCCGGAGCCGTGCTACGCCTGGACGGAGGGGCCGGTGTCTGAGCCGAATTCCGAGACGATCGCCGACTACGTGGCGCGCAACGACCCGGACGGCGTCGCGTTCCACGCGCCGGAGGGGACGTTCACCTGGGGCGAGTACGACGACCTGTCCTCCCGCCTGGCACAGTCCTATGTGGATGCCGGGTTCAGCCCCGGGGACCGGCTCGCCGTGCTGCTCACCGGCGGCGCGCTGACCCACATCGCCTACCTGGCCGCGCAGAAGGCGGGCCTGGTCACCGTCGGCATCGGCCCGCGGGCCGGTGACGCCGAGATCACCCACCTGCTGCGCAAGACCGGCGCGGCGCTGGCCACCCGGGCCGAGCACCGCGGCCGGGCGGGCGCCGAGATCGCCGAGCGCTGCGGCGCGCCCCGGCACCTGGTCCTCGACCTGGACTCGTTGCCCTCCGAACGGTACGCGGGCGCTGGACTGGGCCCGGACGACCTGTTCTTCCTCAACTCGACCTCGGGCACCACCGGCGTGCCGAAGGTCGTGCGCCAGACCCTCGACAACCGCAAGTACTTCGGCCCGCTCGCCCACGCCGCCGGCCGCTTCGGCCCCGACGAGGTCTTCGCCAGCGTGCTGCCCGCGCCGTACGGCTTCGGCCTGTGGAGCGCGCACGTCGTCCCCGCCATGTACGGCTACCCGACGGTCCTCACCGCCGAGTTCGACGCCGCCGCGACCCTGCGCCTCGTCGAGCGGCACCGCGTCACCGTCCTGTGCGCGGTCACCGCCCAGTTCATCATGCTGCTCAACGACCCCGGCTTCGCCGAGGCCGACCTGTCCTCGCTGCGGGTCATGTTCACCGGCGGTGAGCGGGTCCCCCTCGCGCGAGCCCGCGAGTTCGAGGAGCGCACCGGCTGCGCGGTGCTGCAGTTCTACGGCTCCAACGAGGCCGGCCCGATCTCGGTGACCACAGTGGACGACCCGCCCGAGCGGCGCCTCACCACCGCCGGGCGCCCCATCCCCGCGATGCGGCTGCGGCTGCTCGCCGACGGGGCCGAGGCGGACGAGGGGCAGGTCGCCGTGAACGGCCCGGGCTGCACGCCCGGCTACCTCGACGACGAGGCCGCCAACGCCGCCCTGTTCCGAGCCGACGGCTGGCTGCTGACCGGCGACATCGGGGCCGTCGACGCCGAGGGATACCTGTCCATCACCGGCCGCATCGCCGACTTCATCATCCGCGGCGGCCACAACGTCAGCGCCCTCGTCGTCGAGGAGGCGGTCGCGACCCACCCGGCGGTGGCGGCGGTCGCGGTCGTCGCGGCGCCGGACCCGGTGCTGGGCGAGCGCGCCTGCGCCTACGTGGTCACCCGGGCCCCGCTCGCCCTCGCCGACCTGCGGGCGCACCTGGACGAGGGCGGGGTGACCAAGCAGAACTGGCCCGAGCACCTGGTGGAGCTGCCGGCGCTGCCGCTGGGCACCGGCGGCAAGGTGGACAAGGCCGCCCTGCGCGCCGACGCCGCGAAGCGCTTCGCCCCCGGCCCCTGAGGCCGGGCGGCCGCGCCGGAGGCTAAGCCCGGCCGATCAGGGTCTGGGCGACCTGGCCGTCGCCGATCTCGCGGCCGTCGACCGTGGCCAGGATGTCGAAGAGGTACCGCCGGCCGCGCACGTCGGCCAGCACCGCCGTGACCGTCACCGCCTGCCCGATGTTGGCCGGGCCCGTGTGCCGCACGCCGATCCAGGTGCCCAGCGACGCCGCCGCCGGGGCGAAGTGCGCGCGCAGGATGTCGGCCGCCGTGTCTTCCATGAACGCGATCATCGACGGGGTGCTCAGGAGCGGCTCGGCGCCCGGCACGTGGTCGGTCGTCACGTCCTTGGTGACTGCGAATAGCCGCGTGTACGCCGCGCCCGGGCGCAGGTCCGTGCGCAGCAGGGCGTGCGGGCCGGGGGTGCGGGCCGGGCCGCGGCGGATGCGCACGTCGGCGACGAGCCGCTCGCCGTCGGCGATGCGCACGGTGACCGTGTGCGAGCCGCGGGCCGCGACCGAGGCCCGCAATCGGCCGGTGAACGGGTCGCCGTGCCAGATGAGCTGCTCGACGTGGGCGTCGTCCGGCAGCGGCACCGGCGGCAGCCCCGCCGTCACCACCACGTCCAGGTGCTCGCCGACCGGGGCCTGCCAGATGTCCTTCACGCGCGCGCTCCCGCCTTGACACGGTCTCTCCGACCGACACAGAATGACACAACCAAGCGCTTGTTTGGTAGATGTGAGAGGGGTCGGCTCGTGCAGTTCCCACCCGGTACGGCGCCCGTGGCCGGAAGCGTTCACGAACGGTACGTCGCAGATCGCCTCGCCGACGTCGGCCGGTGGGGCGAGCAGACCCTGCCGGACGTGGTGCGCCGGCACGCCGCGAAGAACCCGGACGGCCTGGCCTTCATCGCCGGCGACGACCGGATGACGTGGCGGCAGTTCGACGCGTGGTCGACGGCGTTCGCGCACCGGCTGGTCGCCGCGGGCCTGGATCGGGGCGCGCGGGTCGGGGTGCTGCTGGCGGACGGGGTCGAGGTGCACGTGGTGTACCTGGCCGCGATGAAGGCCGGCGTGGTGGTGGTCGCGATCGGGCCGCGGGCGGCGCGCCTGGAGGTGCGGCACCTGCTCGCCGTCGGCGGGGCGACGGCGCTGGTCAGCTTCGAGGCGCACCGCGGCGAGCCGGTCGCGGCCCTCATCGAGGGTCTCGGCATCGAGAAGCACATTATTCTGGCGTCGGGCGATAAATCCGACATGCAAGGCGTGTCGGATTTATCGGTTAAGTCGGATGGCGGGCAGGCCGAGTTGGCGGGGCGGCAGCTGGGGCTGGGGGACATCCACCTACTGAACTCGACGTCGGGGACCACCGGGATGCCCAAGTGCGTCGTGCACAACCAGAACCGGTGGTTCTACTACCACGAGCTCGCCGTCGACTGCGGCGACCTGCGCACCGACGACGTGTTCCTGACGCTCATCCCCGCGCCGTACGGCTTCGCGCAGTGGACCGCGAACTTCACGCCCACGCTGCTCGGGGCGCCCACCGTGGTCATGCCGCGCTTCAGCGCAGACGAGGCGCTGCGGCTCATCGAGCGGGAGCGGGTCACCGTCGTGTGCTGCGTCAGCACGCAGTTCATCATGATGCTCAACTCGCCGGTGCTGGAGCAGGTCGACCTGTCGTCGCTGCGGTGCATGTTCACCGGCGGCGAGGCCGTGCCGTTCGAGCGGGCCGCCGAGTTCGAGCGGCGCACGGGCGCGAGCGTGCTGCAGTTCTTCGGCTCCAACGAGACCGGCGCCCTGTCGCGCACCTCGGTCCGCGACACCACCGAGCAGCGGCTGCGTACCGCCGGGAAGGTCATCGACGAGATGCGCGTCCGGCTCTTCGCCGAGGACGGCACCGACGTGACCGACGCCGGCGGGCCGGGCCAGGCGGCGTGCGCGGGCCCGGCGACCTGCCTCGGGTACTTCGCCGACCCCGAGGCCAACGAGAAACTCTTCACGCCGGACGGCTGGATGCTCACCGGCGACATCTGCACCATCGACGAGGACGGCTTCCTGCGGGTGGTCGACCGCAAGTCCGACTTCATCATCCGCGGCGGCAAGAACATCAGCGCCGCCGCCGTCGAGGACCAGGTCGGCACCCACCCCGCGGTCGCGATGGTCGCCGCCGTGGCGATGCCCGACCCGACGTTCGGCGAGCGGGTCTGCGCGTTCGTGGTCCTGCGCGAGGGCGCGCCCCTCGACCTCGACGGGCTGCGCGCGCACCTGAACGCCCGCGGCGTGTCCCGGGAGAACTGGCCGGAGCGCCTGGAGCTGGTCGACGACCTGCCCCGCGGCTCCGGCGGCAAGGTCGCCAAGGCCCAGCTCCGCCAGCGCCTGCGCCCCGCCCCCGAGCCGGCCGGCCCGCCCGCCTGAGCCGGCTCGATCGAGTCAGGCCGAGTCGTACGCCGCGCGTGCGGTGTCGATGTCGCCGATGTGCCGCTGCGCCCACTCGGTCACCATGTCCACGACCGGAAGCAAGCTCTCACCGAGCGGCGTCAGCTGGTACTCGACGCGAGGCGGCACCGAATCGGTCGCCGATCGCGCCACCAGGCCGTCGCGTTGCAGCGTCCGCAGCGTCTGGGTGAGCATCTTCTGGGTGGCGCCGGCGATCGCCCGGGCCAGTCGGGCACCATTACACACGGTCGGCTCGCCTTGTCGCCACAGGTGCCCGGCGCGGCCCGATTGGCACCCTCGAAGCCGGTGTCCAAGTCGGTTGGTCTCGGCCGCAAGGACTGACGCGCTACCGCCGGCGGCGGGTCACCCGTCCGCCACTCTTGCACACGCTCGGGTACGTGTTCGACGGCAGCGCGTCTCGCGAAGACCACCTCACTGCCGGACGGGTTGGCTGAGGCCGCGCCCGCCGTCGATCGGACTTCCGTAGGATGCATACACATGACACGGATGCTTGTGACCGGCGGGGCCGGTTTCATCGGTGCGAACTTTGTTCACTACACGGTCAAGAACCATCCGGAGTACGAGGTTTCCGTGCTCGATGCGTTGACCTACGCCGGGGATCGGACCACGTTGGGGCCGATTGCCGATCGGGTGGAGTTCGTGCACGGTGACATCTGTGACGCCGCCGTCGTGGATCGACTCGTTGCCGAGGCGGACCTGATCGTGCACTTCGCGGCGGAGTCCCATGTTGACAACTCGCTGCATGATCCGGAGCCGTTCATCCGCAGCAACATCATCGGTACGTTCACGCTCCTGGAGGCAGTGCGGCGGCACGGCGGCCGGTTCCATCACATCTCCACCGACGAAGTGTTCGGTGATCTGCCGTTGGACACGAAAGACCAGTTCACCGAGGGTACGCCGTACGACCCGTCGAGTCCGTATTCGGCGAGCAAGGCCAGTTCGGACATGCTGGTCCGGGCGTGGGCGCGGTCGTTCGGCGTGGCCGCGACACTGTCCAACTGCGCCAACAACTACGGCTCGTTCCAGCATGTGGAGAAGTTCGTCCCGCGCCAGATCACCAATCTTCTGATCGGCGACCGGCCGAAGCTGTACGGCGCCGGTGTGAACGTGCGGGAATGGACGCACGTGGATGATCACAACGCCGCCGTGCATCTCATCCTGTCGAAGGGCAGGATCGGCGAGACGTATCTCATCGGGTCCGGCGATGAGCGCAACAACAAGGAGATCCTGGAGCTGATCCTGGAGCTGATGGTCCAGGCGCCGGACGCCTACGATCATGTGCCGGACCGGCCCGGACACGATCTGCGCTACTCCAACGACACGACGAAGATTCGCACCGAGTTGGGTTGGAAGCCGGTATACGGCGACTTCCGGGCGGGTCTCGCGGCGACGATCGACTGGTACCGGCAGAACGAGTGGTGGTGGAAGCCGCAGAAGGAGGCCACCGAAGCCAAGTACCAGGTCCTCGGCCGCTGAGTCGACCGTTGGCCAGCTGCCCGTCGTGCGGACCTACCCGCCGTTGGTGAGGTAGGTCAGCAGGCAGACCAGGGACGCCGCGTGGGTGACCTCGTTGTCGGCGATGAGCCGCCGCACCGCCGAACGCGACGTGGGCAGCAGTTCGATGCCCGGCTCGGGTGCTTGCACGGGCCGGGCGTCGAGTGCGAGGAACAGGTGCACGGCCGAGGCGATGTTGGTCGGGTACGGGTGGACCAGCCCCAACGGTGTCCAGATGTCGGCGGTGAGTCCGGTCTCCTCCAGCAGTTCCCGCATGGCCGCTTGGAGTGGTTCTTCGCCCTTGTCGACGCCGCCGCTGGGTAGCTGGAGGATATGTCGGCCGATGGCGTACTTGTACTCGCGGATCAGGTACAGGTCATCGCCGGTGACGGCGAGCACGCAGACGCCGTCGCCGCAGTGCAGCACGTTGTACATGCCGGGCTTGCCGTCCACGTCGATGACGGTGTGCTCCTCCACCCGCATCCACGGACTGGCGTACGCCGTGGTCACGCCCGTGGTGAGGATAGGCGGCTCTGGATCTTGCATGGTGCCGACTATAGCCGTGCCGGGGACGCCCAGGGCTCGACTGCGAGCAGCCCGGACGGTGTGTCCTGTGCGGCCTCGGGCTGCATGATCAGCGGCAGGTCGGTGCCGAGGACGGCGTCGGCGACGGCCTTGCTGGCGTGGAACCCCAGCGTCATCTTGCCCGTGATGACGGTGTACAGCCCGGCAAAGCCCTCCGCGGCGTCGTGGTAAAAGACGTGGAATCCCGGGTTGACGATGCCGTTCTCGGTGTGGGCGGAGCCGATGTAGTCGGTCTTCCCGGCGACGTACGCCACGGCGCCCGCAGGGTCGATCGTCGCCGGTGTGACCGCCTGCATGGTCTCGTGCAGCAACGTGCCGATCCCGGTGGCGCCGACCGAAACCGTGCTGCGCCGTGGTCGGCGGGCCCGCCACCGGCGGACGCTGACCGTCGCGGCCGCCGGTACCGCGCTGGCCCTCGTGGTCGGATCGCTCTGGGTGGCCACCATGACCGGCGCGAAGGATGGGACGCCGAAGCCGCCGGCCGCCACCGGCGCAGTGGCGGACCCGCAGACGCCAAAGTTGCGACTGGCCGCCGCGATCGACGCGACCGCCGGGGCAGCTTCACCCAGGACGTCACGGTCAACGTGGAGAACTTCGCCAAGCTGTCCGCGCAGCAACGTAAGCTGGCCTCGCACCTGGACCGACTGCGGCTCAGCGGTCCGTTCGATCCCAAGGCCCGCACCGGCTACCTGAAGTCCACGCAAGCCGACGGCACGTACGTCGAGCAGCGGCTGATCAACGGGACGCTGTTCATCGGCAACGGGAAGGTATGGAAGAAGGTGCCCGGCGAGCATACGGGATTCGACGTTGCCAGCCTCAGCACCGGCCGGATCGCACTGTCGGCCGACCCGACCCAGTTCCTGCAGACCCTGCGCGACCTGGGCAAGGTCGAGCAGACCGCCTCGTCAGGCGCCGACACGATCACGTACCGGTTCAAAGGACAACTCAACCCGGCGGGCGGCGAGCCGGGCGCGTTGCCGGAGGCTGGTCCGACGTACGAACTGACCGGCGAGGTGACCGTGGCACAGGCCAGCAACCTGATCACCAAGGTGACGTACCGGGTGTCGGCCTGGTTGACCGACGGTCACCCGGACGTCGTGGCGCTGGTGACGATCAACCTGTCCAACCACGGCGAACCGGTGTCCGTCGAGCGACCCAGAAACACCATCGCCTGACCGGCGACGCGGGCCGACGGTCCTGACAGGTTCCAGCCCTACCTCGATCCATACGCCTGCCACACCGTCGATGACCTTCGGCGCCACGATGAACATGGCTCACCGAGCTGTCAGGTCGTAGCGGCGCGCCGGTCAGTCGCGGGCCGGGCGGGCCTTCAGGGCCTCCAGGGCCTTGTCCGCGTGGGCGTCCATGCGGATCTCGCTCTTCACCACGGCCAGCACACGCCGGTCGGTGTCGATGACGAACGTGTGCCGGCGGGTCGGGATGAGGCCGATCCCGCGCTTCACGCCGAACTGCTCGCGGACCGTGCCCTCCGGGTCGGCCAGCAGCGGGTAGCCGAGGCTGTGCATGGCCGCGAACTGCGCCTGCCGCTCGACCTCGTCGCCGCTGACGCCGACCGGCTGCCCGCCCGCGGCCCGCAGCTCGGCGGCGATGTCGCGGAAGTGGCACGCCTCCTTCGTGCAGCCGGCGCTCAGCGCGGCCGGGTAGAAGAACAGCACCACCGGCCCGTCCGCCAGCAGCCCGCTCAGCGAGCGCGGGTTGCCCTGCTCGTCGGGCAGCGTGAAGTCCTCGACCACATCGCCGACGTTCATGTAAGTCTCCAATCACCCGGCATCCCGGGCCAATCCTGCCCTGCCCTCGCCGCGACAGCCACACCGGTACCATGGCGGGCGTGACGTTCGGGCTCGATGCCGTCCGCGACGCGCTGGTGGAGGCGTGCCCGGGCCTGCGGGTGGCGGCCGTCCGGCCGCTCGAGGCCGGATACACCAGCCGTCAGTGGGTCGCCGACACCGACGAGGGTCCGCTGCTGGCCAAGGCCCCGATCCGCAACCGCGACCCCGAGCACCTGCGCCGCATCGTCGCCGCCACCCGCCGGGCCGCGGACGGCGGCGTGCCGGTTGTGCGCTTCCGGGCCCTGCTGCCGCACAGTGCCGGCCTCGGCGGGCCGCTGCTGGTCCAGGAGTTCCAGGCCGGCACCCCCGCGGACGCCGTCTGGGACGGGCTGGACGACGCCGCCCGGCTGGCCTTCGCGGCCGACCTCGGCGCGGTGGTGGCCCGCATCCACGCCTGCGCCGGCCCGTGGTTCGGCGACGTCCTGGGCCGGGAGCGGCACCCGGACGCGCGCGCGTTCCTGCACGCCCGCGTCGACGCCCAGCTGGCGAAGGCCCCGGACGACCTGACGACGGCGGGCTCGCGGCGCCTCGGGGCCGCCCTGCACCGGGCCGTGGATGCCGTACCGGACGATGCCCCGCCGTCGCTCGTCCACGGCGACCTGTGGCGGCCGAACTTCCTGCTCCGCGACGGTCGCATCGCCTGCGTCCTGGACTTCGAGCACGGCCGTTTCGCGGACCGCTTCGCTGACTTCGGCAAGCTCGACGAGCACATCTTCGCCGCGTGGCCGGCGGGCCGCGAGCGGTTCCTGGCCGCCTACGACGCCGCCCTGCCGCTGCCCGGCGACTGGCCGGCGCGCGTCCGCCTCGGCAACGCGATCCACGCGCTGTCCACCGCCGTCTACTTCGGGCGGTGGAACCCGCAGTTCGTTGCCCAGTACGCCGCCGAGCTGCAGGAGTGGCTCGTCACCTCAGGCGTGCGGTAGCAGGGCGCGCAGGCGGGTGCGCTGGATCTGGCCCGTGGCCGGGGTGCGCGGGATCGCGTCGACCACGGCGACCCGGCGCGGCTGCTTGTACGCGGCCAGGCGGCCCTCGACGTGCGCGCGGACCGCGGCGACGGTGGGCGGCTCGGCGCCCGGGGGCACCACGACGACAGCGCACACGATCTCGCCCCAGCGCGGGTCCGGCACGCCGACGACGGCCAGGTCCAGCACGCCCGGCAGGCCGCGCAGCGCGTGCTCGACCTCGGCCGGGCCGACCGACTCGCCGCCGGTGCGGATCACCTCGCGGGTGCGGCCGGTCAGGTACAGGTAACCGTCCTCGTCGAAGCGGCCGACATCGCCGGAGCGGTACACGCCGCCGGTGAGCGGCTCGGCGCCGAGGTAGCCGTTCATGAGTGCCGGGCCGCTGGTGCAGACCTCGCCGGACTCGTCCAGCCACAGCGCGTTGGGGGTCGCGGGGCGCCCGACGCTGCCGGGCCGGTCGGCCAGGTCCCAGTCGTGCAGGGCGGCCATGCGCCCGGCCTCCGTCGAGCCGTACAGGACCGTGGTCGTCGTGCCCGGCAGGCGCGACTTGATGCGCTCCACGAGGTCGGCGGCGACGCTGGAGGTGCCGGTGTCGGCGTGGCGCAGCGAGCGCAGGTCGGCGCCGCGGTGCTCGGGGTCCAGCAGGCGCTCCCAGACGGCCGGGATGCAGTACAGCGCCGTGGGGTGGCGCCGCTGCACGACGTCGATCATGTCGGCGGCGTCGGCCCGGCGCACCAGGTGCACTGCGGTCCGGTGCTGCCACGCCTCCATGACGTAGTGCCAGCCCCCATAGTGGTACAGCGGGAAGGTGCACACCACCCCGCCGTCCCCGCGCAGCCCGCTGGTGAACGTGCCGCCGCCCGGTGCCGCCCGCAGCCAGCTCGCGCGGTGGCTCACCAGGGCGCCCTTGGGGGTGCCGGTGCTGCCGCTGGTGAGGTACAGGATGTGCGGCTCCCGGTCGTCCAGCGGGACCTTGCCGAAGTTCGGCGCGCCGCCGTCCAGCACGGTCGGTGCCAGCACCGCGGCGGTGAAGTCCACGTCGGACAGGACGACCTTCGGGTCGACGTACTCGCGGATGCGGTCGCGCTCCTCGCCCGGCAGGCCCGGGTTCACGGGCGCGAACACGGCCCCGACGCGGGCGCAGGCCACGAACACCTCGACCGAGCGCAGGGTCGGCGTCACGCACCACAGGACCGTGTCGCCGCGGCCGACGCCGAGCCCCGCGAGGGCGTTCGCGGTGCGGCCGGCGGCCCGGTCGAGCTCGCGGAACGTCAGCTGGGCCGGGCCGAGGGTGGCGGCGATCGCGTCCGGCACGGTCAGCGCCGCGGTCGTGACGATGTCCCCGATGAGCAGGCTCACGCGCGGCTCCAGTTCTTGACGTCGACCTGGGCGGGCCCGAGGGCGCCGTAACGGTGCTTGTGCCGGGTGATCCTCAGTGCCTCCGGCAGCGCCTCGATGCCGTCCAGGCGGTGGCTGATCAGTCCCGAGACGTCGACGTCGCCGCGCTCCATTAGGCGTAGGGCGTGCTCGAAGACGCTGCGGCCGGGCGCGTATCCGCCGGCGCCCGAGCGCGGGTGCAGCAGCGCGACCGAGCGCTCCCGCAGCCGGGCGAGCGGCGCCGGGTGGGTGTCGGGCAGCACCGACACCATGACGATGGTGCCGCCGCGCCGCACGCACCGCGACGCCAGGTCGAACTCGCCGGCGCACTCGAACACCACGTCGGCGCCGATGCCGTCGGTCGCCTCCAGCACGGCGGCCGGCACGTCGTCGCCGGCGTGCGGCACCAGGTCGGCGCCGGAGCGCTTGGCCAGCTCACGCTTGGCCTCGCTGCGGCCGGTGACGATGATCTGGCCCGCGTTGCCGAGCCGGGCGACCTGGGTGTGCAGCACGCCCATGACCCCGGCACCGATGATGAGCACGCTGTCGCCGGGCCGCACGGCCGCGATCGCGTGTCCGTGGATCGCCCCCGCGAGGGGCTGGATCGCAGCGGCGTGCGACGCGCTCACCCCGTCCGGGACCGGCACGATCGTCTGGGCCGGGACGACCACCCGCTCGGCGAACGCGCCCGGCCCGGTGAACCCCAGGACCTGCGGTGCGGGGCAGGCGTCGGGTCGCGACCGGCGGCAGGCGGCGCAGCGGTCGCACGCGGCGGTCTCGACTGCGGTCACGCGGGTACCGATCGCAAAATTTTGCGACATACCCGAATTGTCCGGTCCGATGGCGCTCACCACGCCCGCGAACTCGTGCCCGCCGAACCGGGTCGGCCCGGCCGCGAGCCGCGCGGCCAGCACGGTGTGCATGGCGACCGGCTCCCCGGCCAGCAGCATGCACTCGGTGACGCTCGGCTGCACGCAGGCCACGTCGATGACGACCTCGCCGGGCCCGGGCACCGGGTCGGGGACCTCCTCGACGGCCGCGTCGCCGAAACCGCGCAGAACCAGTGCCCGCATTCGCGACCTCCCTTGACGCTCTAATCAGATTTTGTATTCAATATTGAAACCGCGTCAAGGTCGGGGTGCCGCCCGCCCATGGCGCGGTGGAGCGCGCCGCACAGCGGCGAAGAGGGGAGGCGCCGTGGAACGGGAAGTGCTCGTGACCGGCATCGGCGGGCAGGGAATCCAGCTGCTGGCCAAGACGCTGGCGCTGGCCGCCACCCGGGAGGGGCGATACGCGATGCTCGCCGCCGACTACGGCGGCGAGATGCGCGGCGGGCCGTCCAAGGCCGGCGTCGTCATCGGCGACGCCCCGCTCAAGGCCCTGCCGATCCTGCCGTCCGCCTGGTCGGCGATCTTCGCCCACCACCGCCACAGCGAGGGCGTCGAGGAGCGGTTGCGCCCCGGCGCGCTCGTCGTGGCCAACACGCCGCTGGTCGACGCCGAGGCGTTCCGTGACGACGTGCGGGTCTTCGCCGTGGACGCGATGGCCGTCGCGCGCGGGGTCGAGGCGCCCAACGCGTCCGGGTTCGTGCTGCTGGGCGCCTACAACGCGCTGACCCGGATGGTCGCGCCCGCGGCGCTGATCTCGGCGATGGAGGAGCTGCTGCCGCCGTACCGCCGCCAGCACGCCCCGGCCAACGCCCGGGCGCTTTCGGCCGGCGCGGCCGTTGCGGAAGGAGTGCCGGCATGACGCTGGAGCTGCTGGAGGGATCCGCGGCCATCGCGGAGGCGGCGATCGCCGCCGGATGCCGGTTCTTCGCCGGATACCCGATGTCGCCGTTCACCGGCCTGCTGGAGGAGATGTCGCGGCGCATGCCCGCGGCCGGCGGGGTGAGCCTCAACGCCGAGAGCGAGATCGAGGGCGTCAACATGACGCTCGGCGCCGCGGCGGCCGGGGCGCGCGCCGCGACCGGGTCGTGCGGGCAGGGGATCGCGCTCATGCAGGAGGCGATCGCCGAGGCCGCCCTCAACGAGACGCCGTTCGTCGTGTTCAACCTCGCCCGCAACCAGCAGGACTACTTCCAGGCCACGCGGGGCGGCGGCTGGGGCGACTACCGCACGATCACGCTCGCGCCCAAGGACATCCCGGAGGCGGTCGAGCACACGCAGCTGCTGTTCCACCTGGCCGACAAGCACCGGGCGCCGGTGATGCTCTACGGCGACCCGCTGCTGGCCCAGACCCGCGTCGGCGTCGAGATCGCCCCGCTCGACTTCGGCCCGCTGCCGGCCAAGGACTGGGCGCTGGACGGCACCGGCGGCGGGACCGGGCGCAGCCGCCAGGTCTGGACGTGGGCGATGGGCAAGGCCACCGACCCCGGGCCCGGCCCCGACGGGCACTGGCGGGCCATCGCCGAGAAGTTCGACCGCATCGACGCGCTCGAGGCCCGCCACGAGCAGTCCGGGGAGCCCGGCGCGGAGACCGTCGTGGTCGCGTTCGGCTCGGCCGCCAAGTTCGTCGAGCACGTCGTGGGGGACCTGCGCGCCGACGGCCACGACATCGGGTGGTTCCGCCCGGTGACGCTGTGGCCGTTCCCCGGAGACGCCCTGGCGGCCGCCACCGCCAAGGCCCGGCGCGTGCTGGTGTTCGAGCTCAACGGCGGGCAGATGCTCGACGACGTGCGCATCCACGCGTACGACCGCAAGGCCGTCACGTTCATCGGCGGGGTCAGCATCGCCGAGTCGGGCCTGTCCTTCGGCCCGCTGCTGGACGCGCCCGTGATCCGCCGCCGCATCCTGGAGGCATTGTGACCATCGACACCTCGCAGCCCCCGGTGCGCGACGCCCGGCAGGTCGCCGATTTCAAACCGAACCTGATCCTGGGGGAGCACTCGCTGTGCCCCGGCTGCGGCGAGCCCGTCGCGCTGCGGGTGCTGCTGGAAGTACTGCAGGAGCTCGACATCGTCCAGAAGAGCATCGGCGTCGTGGGGCACGGCTGCTACGGCAGCTTCGTGCGCATCATGGACGTCGACGTGCTGCAGTGCCTGCACGGGCGCGCCCCGGCCTGCGCCACCGGGATCAAGCGGGTGCGGCCCGGCGTCGCGGTGTTCACGCTGCAGGGCGACGGCGACATGGCCAACGAGGGGCTGCAGGAGGTGCTGCACGCGGCCGCCCGGGGCGAGAACATCACCTGCGTGATGCTCAACAACGGCGTCTTCGGCGACACCGGCGGCCAGCAGACCGCCACGACCGTCCTCGGCCAGCGCACCAAGACCAGCATCGACGGGCGCGACCCCGCCGCGCACGGCTATCCGATCCCGGTCGCGGACCTGGTCGCGGGCCTGCGCGGGGTCGGATACGTCGCGCGCGGGGCGGTCTCGACCGCCGGTGGGGTACTGCAGACGAAGCGCATGATCAAGCGCGCCTTCGAGACCCAGCTCGCCGGCGGCGGGTTCAGCCTCGTGGAGATCCTCACCATGTGCCCGACCGGCTGGTTCGTCCCCACCGCCGAGGGCCCCACCTACCAGCAGAGCACCATGGAGCAGACCTACGGCCTCGGCGAGCTGGTCACGCCGTGATGCCCGGGCGGGGGAAACTCGAACGGGCCAACACGAGCGAGGCCGTCGCGGCATACGTGCTGGGCCGACTCTTCGCGGGCGAGTTGCGCAGCGGCCAGCGCCTCGACCTCGACGCGATCGCCGAGGAGCTCGGCGTGAGCCGCGTGCCGGTGCGCGAGGGCCTGATCCAGCTGGAGCGCGACGGCCTGGTGGAGCGGGCCCACTACCGCCGCGCGTTCGTCGCCGAGTTCGACGACGCCACGGTCCGCGAGGCCTTCGAGCTGTACGGCATGCTCAGCGCCCTGACCAACCGGCGCGTGGCCCGCCGCCGCGACCCGGCCGTGCTGGAGGCCCTCGCCAAGCTCGACGAGGCGCTGTCGGCCTGCGACGACCCGGACGAGTACGAGTCCCTGGCCCGCGAGTTCCGCCGCGTGGTCAACGTCGCCGGCGCCGGCAACCAC
Source organism: Dactylosporangium sp. CA-233914 (assembly GCF_050942935.1). Classification (NCBI taxonomy): domain Bacteria; kingdom Bacillati; phylum Actinomycetota; class Actinomycetes; order Micromonosporales; family Micromonosporaceae; genus Dactylosporangium; species Dactylosporangium sp. CA-233914. Next base: position 5,906,280 of record NZ_CP192030.1, read on the forward strand.
CTGCGGGCTCTGCTGCGCACCTTCTCCGGCCTGGTGCCGGTCGCCGCCCGCTTCGCCATCGACGACAACCTGCCGGACGAGCGCGCGGCCCTGCACGCCGAGTACGAGGCCCTGCGCGCCGGTTCCCCGGCCGCGGCCGGCGAGGCGGCCCTGTCCCACCTGCGCGTGACGGCGGCGAACGCGATCGCCGCCCTGCGCCGCCGCGGCGTCTTCCCGCCCGAGGGCGCCGTCTTCCCGCCGGAGGGCACCGAGAACGACGACGACACGGGCTGGGACGACGCCGCCCGGGTCGTGGAAGGGAGCGACGCGTGAGCCGGACCACCCGCGGCACGCTGGTCATCGACACCGAGAAGTGCAAGGGCTGCGAGCTGTGTGTCGCCGCCTGCCCGCCCGACGTCCTGACGATGTCGAGCGAGCTGAACGAGCAGGGCTACCGCTACCCGATCCTGCACGAGGGCTGCACCGGCTGCACGGCCTGCCAGCTCGTCTGCCCCGACTACGTCTTCTCGGTCTACCGGTACACCGCCAAGCAGCCCTGAAGCCCACCGGCTGTCTGACGGGTCGCACCAGCCGCATTGCCGCCTCGCTTCACTTGGACGATTGTGCTCTGGGTGCGGCGCGGACGTGCGCGCGTTCACCTTGCCTGCCGATGAGGCTGAGGAATTCGACGGGACCGGATCCGGTGGGGCCGAACCAATGCGGTGTGCGGGTGTCGAACTCGGCTGCCTCGCCGGCGCCGAGCAGCAGGTCATGTTCGCCGAGAATCAGGCGAAGGGTGCCGTTGAGGACGTAGACCCAGTCGTGGCCTTCGTGGGCCCGCAGCTCGGGCCGGGCGTCGTCGCTGCGGGTGGGGAGCACGAATTTATACGCCTGGATGCCGCCGGGGCGCCGGGTGAGCGGGATGATCACCGACCCGTCGGTGCAGGCGATGGGCCGTAGGTGGATGCGTGGGTCTCCGGTGGGCGGGGCGTCGACGAGTTCGTCGATGGTTACCCCATGAGCTCGGGCGAGTGGCAGCAGCTGCTCGAGCGTGGGACGGCGCAGGCCGGCCTCGAGCCGTGACAGCGTGCTCACGGAGATCCCGGTCCGTGCGGCCAGGTCGGCGAGCGTCATCTCGGTGCGCAGGCGAAGCCGTTTGAGCCGCGGCCCCACGGCGTCGAGCGTGCGATCGAACTCCTCGTCCATGCCCACATTTTGCCATTCGGCAACGCAGCTTGCTCAGCCGGCTCGTGCCGCCGACCATTTCGGTATGGCCCACGACCTGGAGAAACTCCTTTCCTCCAGGAGTGGCCGACACCTGAACCTACGCATGCATTCGAAGGACTGTCTTGAACGTCAACTCCTCCCCGCAGCCGGTCGATGCCGGTGCGGTCACGATCGACGATCCGCGGCGGCGACGCGCGGTCATGCTCGGCGTGTGCCTGGCACTGATGGCGGTCATCGCCTCGGTGTCGGGGCTGAACGTGGCTCAGCCGGACATCGCCGTCCAGTTCGGCATCTCACAGAGCACCGTGCTGTGGATCATCAACGTCTACACCGTCGCCCTCGCCGCGCTGCTCCTGCCGCTGGGTGCGGTCGGTGACCGGTGGGGCCGGAAACCGGTGCTGCTGACCGGCTTGGCCATCTTCGGGATCGCCAGTGTCGCCGCGGGTCTGGCCGGGTCGTCGGAGATCCTGCTGGCCGCGCGAGTCCTCGCTGGGGTCGGCGCGGCGATGATCATGCCGGTGACGCTCGCCGTCATCACGTCGAGTTTCCCGGCGCAGGCCCGTTCACAGGCGATCGGGGTGTGGACGGGGGTCGCCGGTGCCGGTGGGTTGCTCGGCATGTTCCTGTCTTCGGTGCTGGTCGACGTCGCGAGCTGGCGGTGGTTGTTCGTCCTGCCGGTGGTCCTCGTCCTCGCGGCGGTCGTGGTGGCAGTGCGGTCGATCCCGAACTCCCGGGAGGCGTTCGCGCACAGTTTCGACACCGTCGGTGCGTTCACCTCCGTCGTCGCGGTCGTCGGACTGATCCTCGTGCTGCACGAGGGGCCCGAACGCGGCTGGACCGACCCGGTGACGCTGGTGAGCCTGATCGTCGGGGTCCTCGGCGCCGTGGTGTTCGTGGTCTGGGAGTTGCGGCGGGAAGGCCCGCTGCTGGACATCAGCCTGTTCCGGCAGCGAGAGCTGGCCGGCGGGTCGGTGACGTTGCTGGCGGTCTTCGGGGTCCAGGCGGGCGTCGCCGTCGTGCTCTACCCGTACCTTCAAGCGGTTCTGGGCTGGTCCGGGTTGCTGGCCACCGTCGCGATCCTGCCCATGGCGTTGCTCATGATGCTCACCTCCGGGCTGGCGCCCAGGATCGCCGCCGCTATCGGTGCCCGCGTGACGATGGCGCTGGGTATCGCGCTGGGCGCGGTCGGGCTGGCGTTGATGGCCGGCTTCGTGTCCGTCGAGGGCGGTTACCTGTCGGTGCTGCCGGGCATTGTCACGATGGGGCTGGGTATGGGCTTGGCGATGACGCCGTCCACCGAGGCCATCACCTCCTCGCTGCCGCGGTCCAGCCAGGGTGTGGCGTCCGCGCTCAACGACGTCACGCGAGAGTTCGGCACCGCGCTCGGCGTGGCCATGCTGGGCGCGGTCCTGTCCGCGGGGTACCGCACGGCGATCGGCCCCCGCCTCGAGGGAATCCCGGCCGACGCCGCCGCGGCCGCCCGCGAAGGTGTGTCCAACGCGCTCGCCGTGGCCGACACGCGCGGCGCTCAGGCCGCGACGCTGGTGACTGCCGCCAAGGAATCCTTCGTCGACGGCTGGCGGCAGGGCATGTGGGTCGGCGTCGGCGTCATGGCCGTCCTGCTGGTCTTCGTCCTGGTCCGCGGACCGCGCACGCGGACGGCCGACGACTCGCCCACGGAGATGAGCGTCCCGGTCGAAACACGGTGACGGCCGGTCACCACCGCGTGCGGCGACACGGAACACGTGTGCTGAGCGTCCTGTCACGAGTGCGGCGAGGAAGCCCCGGCGTCCGCTCAACCGGCGGGCTCGGCGTTGCCCGCCGGGCTCACACCCCCGGCGAACCGCACGAGGTCGGCGTCGGAGATCGTGTACGGCGCGGGCACCTGAACCACCAGCGACTCACCGCGATCCTCCAGCAGTACGACCAGCGTCACGCCGGCGGCGGTGCGGGTGGCCCTGGCGCGGTGCGGGCCGACGCGGACCGTCGCACCGTCCAGCGAACTGGCGGCGGTCAGCGTACAGCTGATCGTGCCGGACGGGCCACGGAACGCCACCGTGGACTTCGACACCGTGGACAGCGGCAGCCCGACCGGCGCGAGTTCGAGCCGGAACGGCATCGGCACCGGCACGGCGGCCGGGCGCAGCGCGTCGGCGAAGGCGACCAGTTCCTCCGCCGTCAAGGTGTCGTCCGTGTCGATGCGTACCCACTGGGTGGACGACTCGCGCCAGTACAACGTCAGCTGCGCGGCCGGTTTGACGGCAACGGTCCGCAGCGTCGCGGGCCGCTCGCGGGTCCGCGTCGTCGCCTCGTGCGCCGCCCCGGTGAACGTGGGTTGCTCGGCGGAGACGCTGATGGTGACGTCCGCGCCGTTGCGGGGATCCTTCGCCTCGAAGTACGCGGTCAGCCGGCCGTTGTCGAGCGTGACGACCGGCGGGGCCAGCCCACCGGCCGGTGTGACGCCGGGCTCGAACGGGAACGCCGGCAGCGTGTAGGCCGGGGGGCCCAGGCTGATCGGCGAACCGGTGGTGGACCTGGCCGGCGCCGTCGACGGTGGCCTGGCGGACGCCTCGCCGCTGGTCTGGCCGCTGCCGGCCGCCGGGGAGCCGGACGCGGCAACGGTCCCGCCGGTCGTGGTCGCGCCGCTGCCGGCGGGGCGCCCGACCGGCGCGTCCGGCAGGATCACGGCGCCGGCAACCAGCGCCGCGAACGCGGTGGCCGCCGCCGCGCCGACGATCGCCCCCACCCGCCGTCTGCGTTGGCCCCGCGATCGCCGGTGTACTGCGGCGAGCAGTTCGATCGGGGGCGGCGTCGCTTCCGCGTGCTCGTGCAGGGACTGCCGGAGTGCGTCAAGGTCGCTCAACGCTCACCTCCGTGGTTGCGGGGGCCGGTGCGCCCCGCCGAGGATCCCGCTGCCGTGGCACGACCGTGCGGAGCCGGGACAACGCGCGGGTGGCGTGGGCTCGCACGGTCGAGGCACCGCAGTCGAGCGTCGCGGCGATCTCGTCGTCGGTCATGTCGGCGTAGTACCGCAGTACCATCACCGCTCGCTGGGCGCGCGGCAGCCGGGCGAGGAACATCCACATCTCGTCGCGCGCCGCGAGCTGGTGTGCCGGGTCCCCCATCTCGCCGGTGACGCCCTCGGGCATGCTGGACACGGGCGTCTCGGTGCTGGACAACCGCCGGCGCCAGGACAGGAACTCCCGCACGATGGCCTTGCGCAGGTACGCCTCGGGCGCCTGCATCTGTTCGATCCGGGCCCACCGGCGGTGGGCCCGGGCCAGAACCTCCTGCACCAGGTCCTCGCCGAGGTGCAGGTCTCCGCAGAGCACGTGCGCGAACCGCAGGAGGGCGTGACCGCGGGTGACCACGAATTCGTCGAACCCGGTGGACATCGCGCGGCACTCCTGCGATCAGCAGCTTTTGTAGACGTACGACCGGGAACCGGGCTTGCTCACGTCAACGTCGCGCAGGACCACCGAGAGGCGGCTGCCATACTTCGCGCACGTGCCGGCGAAGCTGTCGGCGTCGTACTCGATCACGATGACGTTGGTGCCGTAGGCATCGACGTAAGCCTGACATTCCGAGACGCCCGGCGCCATATCGTACTCGCCACACTCCTCGGCCACGACGAAGTCGAACCCGGCCTGCGTCTTGCCCGCCCGGGCGAGGTCAGACCCGTTCTTCTGGGCGATCGCCAGGCCCTTGCCGTGCGCGTGCGCGGCGAGGAGCTTGGCGTACGCGATCGCGTGGTCGGCGCTCAGCAGCCCCTGCGACCGGGCGAAGCTGTCGAAGTTGTCGACCTCGACGCCCTTGAAGCCCTTCGCGGCGCAGTCCGTGATCCAACCGCCCACGACGTCGGCCAGGGCGGTGCGCTTGGCCGGCGTGGAGATGTCAAGGACGATCTCGTTCCACTCTCGGTCGAGCACCTCCGCGCCGCCCTTGCGCAGGAGCAGGTCGGGGTGGTTGGTGCGCCACCACCCGGCGGCCTCGGTCTGGGCCTGGTAGCCGTTGACGTAGCAAACGTTGTACGCGCCGGAGGCGACCGTGTCCTCGTGGTCACGGGACACGACGGTGACGCCGGCGGGCAGCGGGTACCCGCCGCCGATCTGGTAGTCGAACCCGGCATTCGGCGGCGGGGCGTTCCCGGACGCCGGGCTCGTCGTGGACGCCGGGGTCTGGCTCGCGGCCGTCGAAGGGCTGGGCGCCGCGGCGCTCGGGCGGGATGACGCGGGGGAGGAGCCGGGACCGCTCGTGGCGGGGCTCGCCTGAGCCGTACGCGACGGCCTCGACCAGCCCGGCCAGTGCCCGGAACCGTGTCGCTCACCGGCTGTGGCCGCGCCGATCCCCAACGTGGTGGCGGCCAGCACCGCGCATGCGGCGAGGGCCATAAGGAGCCGGCGGGGGCGGCGTACGGCTCGCAGAATCTTGTCGCTCACATCTGTTCAATGCGGTGACCGCCCCGGTCTGCTGCCGACCGACGTGAAAAAGTCTTGGGTTCGCGGTGCGTGAACGCCTCGACCCGGACGTCCTCGCCACGCACGTCGTCAACTCCGACGCGCTGAGGGAAGCGCTTCAGCTCCGTGCGAGTCTGGTGACGTTCACAGGACCGAGAACTGGGCAGGGCGAATGACAGCGGAACTCACCGACAGGTACACGGCACAGGCCGGTGACGTGCAGATGACCGGGGTCCAGGCGCTGGTCCGGCTGCCGATGAACGTCCGGCGCGCCGATCGTATCCATGGACGGGACACCGCCGTGTTCATCTCCGGGTACGAGGGATCGCCGCTGGGCGGATACGACCTGGAGCTTCAGCGGCAAGGGCAGCTCCTCGACGACCTGGATGTGGTGTTTCGTCCGGGTGTGAACGAGGAGCTCGCCGCGACCTCGGTGCAGGGCACCCAGCTCGTGGCCGGCCTGGCCGACGCCAGGGTGAGCGGGGTCACCGGATTCTGGTACGGCAAGTCCCCGGGCCTGGACCGTGCCACCGACGCCTTGCGGCACGCGAACCTGATGGGAACGCACCCGCGTGGCGGCGCGCTGGTGCTCGTCGGTGACGACCCCTCGGCGAAGTCGTCGACCGTGCCGGGTGCGTCGGAGGCCCTGCTCGCCGATCTGGGGATGCCCGTGCTGTTCCCGGCCGACCCGCAGGACGTTCTCGACCTCGGGACGCACGCCGTGGCGATGTCGCGCTTCTGCGGACTCTGGGTCGCCCTGAAGATCGTCACGAACGTCGCCGACGGGGTCGGCAAGGTCCGGGTCGACTGTGACCGCATCGAGCCCGTCCTGCCGCAGGTGACGTGGCGCGGGGAGCGGTTCGAACACCGGATCAACGCCAGGATGCTGCAACCCGGCCTGTCGGAGATGGAGCAGAGCCGCGACGGCATCCGGCTCACCGCCGCCCGAACCTACGCGCGGGCGAACAAGCTCAACCGGATCGAGGACTTCGGGCCGAGGCCCACGATCGGCATCGTGGCGGCCGGGAAGACCTACCTCGACATGCGCCAGGCGCTGGTCATGCTGGGCCTGGACGACGCCGCGCTGCGGGCCCGGGGGGTCCGGCTGCTCCGGCTGGGCATGATCCATCCGCTGGTCCCGGACGAGATCACCGAGTTCGCCGCCGGCCTGGACGAGATCATCGTGGTGGAGGAGAAGCGCCCGTTCGTCGAGTCGGCCGTGAAGCAGATCCTCTACGGGCGCGCTGACGCCCCCCGGGTCACGGGCAAGACGGCGCCCGACGGCGTCGCGGTCTTCGCCGCGGACGGCGAACTCGATGCCGACGGCGTCGCCGCCGGACTCGCCCGGCGCCTGGGTGCCCTGCCGGGCTTCGCCCCGATCGGTGCCGGGCCGGCCGGCCGTGGGGCGCGGCGCACGATCGTTGCGCTGCCGCTGGCCGCCCGGACGCCGTACTTCTGCTCGGGATGCCCGCACAACCGCTCGACCAAGGTTCCGGACGGCTCGCTGGTCGGCGCCGGCATCGGCTGCCACACCCTCGTGCTGATGATGGGCCCCGACAGCGTCGGCGACGTCATGGGGCTGACCCAGATGGGCGGCGAGGGCACGCAGTGGATCGGCATGTCCCCGTTCCTGCGGACGCGCAAGCACCTGCTGCAGAACATCGGCGACGGTACCTTCCACCACTCCGGCAGCCTGGCCGTGCGCGCGTCCGTGGCCGCCGGGACCGACGTGACCTACAAGCTGCTGTACAACTCGGCGGTGGCGATGACGGGCGGTCAGCAGGCGGTCGGCGCGATGTCGATCCCGGCGCTGACGAGGATGCTGACCGCCGAGGGCGTGCGCCGCATCATCGTCACCACGCAGGACCCCGGGCGGTACCGCGGTGTCCGGCTCGCGCCGGCGGTGGAGGTCTGGCATCGCGACCGGCTGGTGGAAGCCCAGGAGGTGCTGAGCCGCGTCCGGGGCGTCACGGTCCTCATCCACGATCAGGAATGCGCGACCGAGTTGCGGCGCAAGCGCAAGCGCGGGCTCGCCCCCGACCCGGCCGAGCGGGTCATGATCAACGAGCGGGTCTGTGAGGGGTGCGGCGACTGCGGGCAGCAGTCGAACTGCCTCTCCGTCCAGCCGGTCGACACGGAGTTCGGCCGCAAGACCCTGATCGACCAGTCGTCGTGCAACAAGGACTTCTCGTGCCTGGCCGGCGACTGCCCGTCCTTCCTGACGGTGGTCCCGGACCTGAAGTCGCGCGCCGGTCGTCGGCGGGCGCCGGCCCTGCCGGCGGACGCGATCAGCGAACCGGCATCGACGTTCGACCTCGCTGCCGCGACCCACACGACACGCATCACCGGCGTCGGTGGCAGCGGTGTGGTGACGCTCTCACAGATCCTCACCGCAGCGGCCCTGACCGCCGGCCGCGAGGTCCGGTCCCTCGACCAGACCGGTCTGGCCCAGAAGGGGGGTGCCGTCGTCTCCGACGTGCGGATCAGCGCCGCGCCGATCGAGCAGAGCAACAAGGCCGCCGCGGGTGAGTGTGACCTCTACCTGGGCTGCGATCTTCTCGTCGCCGCCGACGCCCGCAACCTTGCCGTCACCGACCCGGACCGTACCGTCGCCGTCGTGTCGACGACCAAGGTCCCGACCGGAAGGATGGTGGTCGACTCCGCCGCCCGCTTCCCGGATGTCGATGCCACCGCCGCGCGGATCAAGGACGCGACCCGTGCGGCACAGTCGGTCTTCGTGGATGCGCGCAAGCTGTCCGTGACGCTGTTCGGCACCGACCAGTTCGCGAACATGTTCCTGACGGGGGTGGCGTTGCAGACCGGTTGCCTGCCGCTGCCGGCGCACGCGATCGAGGAGGCGATCAGGCTCAACGGGGTGCAGGTGGAGCCGAATCTGCAGGCATTGCGGCGCGGGCGGCAGTACGTGGCCGACCCGGACGCCTTCGCCGCCACGGTTGCCGAGCTGACGAGCGAGGTGCCCGCCCGCGAGCTGACGGCCGCGGAGCGAGGACTGGTCGAGACCGTCGGCGCTCCGGCGGGTTCCGAACTCGAACGACTGGTCAGCGCGAGGATTCCCGACCTGGTCGGATATCAAAGTCTCGCCTATGCCCGCCGTTACGCCGAGTTTGTCACGCGGGTTCACGAGGCCGAGCGGCACGGCGCACTCGGCACGGACCTGTCGGAGGCGGTGGCACGATACCTGTACAAGCTCATGGCGTACAAGGACGAGTACGAGGTGGCGCGCCTCTCGCTCGACCCGCAGCTCGAGGCCGCGGTGCGCGCGGAGTTCGGCGGCGGCGCGAAGGTCTCCTACCGGCTCCATCCGCCCGTGCTGCGCGCGCTCGGCATGAAGCGCAAGGTGCGTCTCGGCCCTTGGTTCCGTCCGGTGTTCGCGGCCCTGCGCACGATGCGGGTCCTGCGGGGGACACCGCTGGACCTGTTCGGGCTCGCGGCGGTGCGGCGCACCGAACGCAAACTCGTCGAGGAGTACCGCGGCGTGATCGAAGGTCTGCTGCCCGGCCTGAGCGAGAAGTCCTACGCGCGATGCGTCGAGCTGGCGGCGCTGCCCGACATGGTCCGCGGTTACGAGGACATCAAGCTCGCCAACGTCGTGAGCTACCGGCGCCGGGTCGACGAGCTCACCGCCGGCCTGCCGCCGGCCGGGTGACCGCGACGCGGGCCGTGACCAGCACGCCGGCGAAACCGCCACCATCGAGGAACGGGACCGCTTCCTCGACGGTGGCGCACGTCCGGTCGCTCGGCCCGTCGTCGCCGGACACCGCATGCGGGTTCGGCCGGAAGCGGCGGCCGGCGTCAGACGGCCGGACCGTGACGGAAGCTGACGGTGATGGCGAGGCCGCCGGTCGGGTCGGCGGTTGCGGTGAGGGTGGCCTGGTGGGCGTCGGCGACGGCGCGGACAATGGCGAGCCCGAGTCCGTGGCCGCCTCGGATGCGGCCGGCCTCGCGGTAGAACGGCTCGAACAGCTGGTCCACGTTGGACACGACAGGGCCGGTGTTGGTGATCGTCAGTGTCTCATCGTGCAGGGTGACCTCGATCCGCCGGCGGGTGTCGTTGTGACGCACGGCGTTGTCGACGAGGTTGGCGACCAGGCGGCGCAGCAGGACGGGGTCTCCGTCCACTGAGGTCGGTTCGAGATGGACGGTCATGCCGGAGTGGGTCTCGTCGGCGACGATGGCGGTGAGGTCGACGACTTCGGGGGCGAGCGGCGCGTGGGTCGCGTTGGCCAGGGCGAGCAGCGCTTCGGTGGTGTCGATGCTGCGCTGGTTGGCGGCAAGCAACTCCTCGACGAGCGTGGAGACGTCATGAGCGGCCGGATTGGCCTGCGCGACCTGCAGCAGAGTGCGTGAGCTGGCGAGCGGGGTGCGCAGTTCGTGGGCGGCGTTGGCGGCGAAGCGCTGGTGGGCTTGGAACTCGGCCTCCAGCCGGGCCAGCATGCCGTCGAGGGTGTCGGCCAGCCGTTTGAGCTCGTCATCGGGTCCGGACAGGGCGATGCGTTCGTGCAGGGTGCCGGTCCTGGCCGCGTTCGCGGCCGCGGTGATCCGGCTCAGCGGACTGAGTACTTGACCCGCGATGATCCAGGCCGCGATCAGGCCGAATGCGGTGACGACGACGAATCCGCCGACACAGGCCCAGAGCAGCACGTCGAGGAAGTTGGACCGGGAGACGTCGACGGCCTGGAAACGTCCGACGTCCGGCGGGTCGGCGGGACGCACCTCGAAGGGCGGGACGATCCGCACCACCAGGTACACCATGGTGAGCAGCAGGGCCGAGGCCAGGGACAGAAACGCCCCGTAGATCAGGGTCAGCCGGGCTCGGACGGTCACTGGGGCGCCCGCAGGAAATAGCCGACCCCGATGCTGGTGTGCAGTACACCCGGCTGACCCAGTTTGCGGCGCAGGGTCGAGATGGTGATGCGGACGGCGTTGGTGAACGGGTCGGTATGCTCGTCCCACGCCTTCTCCAACAGCTGCTCGGCGCTCACGACGCCTCCGTCGGCCTGCACGAGCAGGAGCAGGACGGCGAACTCCTTGCGGGTCAGGTCGAGGTAGCGGCCGGCCCGGTAGGCGTGCCGGCGATGCGGATCGACGGTGATGTCAGCGTACTGAAGGATGGGCGGAAGCGCCGGGGCGAGCCGGCGCCCGAGCGCACGCAGCCGGGCGACCAGTTCGGGGAAGTCGAAGGGTTTCACCAGGTAGTCGTCGGCGCCGAGGGACAGGCCGGTCACCTTTTCGCTCAGTGTCCCGGAGGCGGTGAGCATGAGCACCCGGCACCGTGGATGCTCGGCGGCGATGCGCCGGCACACCTCGTCACCGTGGATGACCGGCAGGTCCCGGTCGAGCACGACCACGTCGTAGTCGTTGACCGCGAGCCGGTCGAGCGCCTCACGACCGTCGGCGGCGACGTCGGCGGCCATCGCCTCGTGGCGCAGTCCGGTCTGGATCGCCCGCGCCATCATCGGCTCGTCCTCCACGATCAACACCCGCACGCTGCCAGTTCAGCACAACTGCCCTATGGCGGGCATATGGAATCCGCCAGACGCCGGCCGTACGCCGGCTTCGTCACAGTGGGGTCATGAGCTTCGTCAAGAGGGCGGGCCTGAGCCTGGTCGCCCGCAAGGGCCGAACCTTGATCATGCTTGCGTTGTTCGCCGTGATCTGCACGTTGGTGCTCGGCGGCTTCCTTGTGCAGCGGGCCGCCGACGCCGCGGCCGACGGTGCCAAGCAGCGGGTCGGTACGGAAGCGACCCTGCAATGGGACATGGAGAAGGCATTCGCGCAGGGTGGCGCCGGGCCGGTGCTGCCGGACAACGCGCGGCTGAGCACCGTTACGGCCGACAAGCTGGGCCGGTCCGACCTGGTCAGCGGCTACAACTACACGCTGGAGGGCGGAACGGTACCGGTGGGTGCCAAAGCTGTAGCTGCCGCGCCGCCCCCGGCCGGGCTGCCGGAGCAGATGCGCGACGACGGGATGCTGCCGCTGCTCGGAGTGCTCGACTCCGAACAGTTGCGAGACTTCCGCGACGGTCACTTCACGATGCTCTCGGGCCGTGGGATCAGCGCCCGGGACCGGGACCGGGACGTGGTGATGGTCGAGGAGCGGTTCGCCGCCGCCAACACCCTGAACGTCGGCGGCAGGATCACCTTGACCTCCGCCGACGGCAAGAACCCGCGGGAGTTCGAGGTCGCCGGCGTCTACCGCAACCCTGCGCAGTCGCCCAAGTCGTGGGTCTCGCCACAGATGGAGCCGGGCAACAAACTCATCGTTCCGCTCGATGCGATCGGCCGCCTCAGCCCGGACGAGAGGCTCGACGGGGGCATGCGGATCAACGAGGCGAAGTACCTGCTGAAGGATCCGTCCACCTTGGACGACTTTCGCAAGCGGGCGCGGGCCGCCGGGCTCGACATGAACGTCTTCGCGCTCGATGTCAACGACAAGCAGTACCGGCAGCTGGTGGGTCCGATCCAGAACGTCGCCTCGTTCGCCACCGCCACGGTGTGGATGGTCGGACTGGCCGGAGCCGCCGTGCTCAGCCTGCTCATCGCGCTCTGGACCCGGGAGCGCCGCCGCGAGCTCGGTATCCTGCTCGCCATCGGAGCGCGGCGCTGGCAGTTGATCGCTCAGCAGATCGTCGAGGTCACCGCCGTCGCCGTGCTGGCGCTCGGCTTCGCCGCCGCGGCGGCCCAGGCGATCTCGCCCACGGTGGCGAACTCGCTGGTGGGCAGAGAGGCCGACGCGGTGCCCAGTTCGGCCCCTCCCGCGCCCGGCCGCACCGGCCCGGAACAGACACCGGCCCTCGCCCCCATCGACCACCTGGACATCCAGCTCCAGTCCGGTGACCTCATGAGGATCAGCCTCGTCGGGCTCGGCATCGCACTGGCCGCCGTAGCCGTCCCGAGCAGCCGGATCGTCCGCATGCAACCCCGCGCCATCCTCACGAAGGGCGAATGATGGTCCTCGAAATCGACTCCGTCAGCCACGCCTACCTGGGCCGGCGCAAACCGAAGTGGGTCCTGAAGAAGGCGAGCCACACCTTCGAAGCCGGAACGTTCACCAGCATCCTCGGCCCGTCCGGCAGCGGGAAGACGACGCTGCTCAGCCTCGCCAGCGGCCTGGACACACCCACCGAAGGAGCCATCCGCTATCGCGGCCAGGACCTGCGCGACATGGGCCTGTCCCGCTATCGGCGACGGCACGCCGCGACGATCTTCCAGTCGTACAACCTGCTGACCTACCTGACGGGAATCCAGAACGTCCGGGCGGCGATGGAGATCACCGGAATCCGCGGCGGCCGTACGCGAGCCCTGGAGTGGCTGGAGCGGGTGGGCATACCCGCCGACGAAGCACGTCGCAACGTGCTGCAACTCAGCGGCGGCCAACAGCAACGTGTCGCCATCGCCCGCGCGCTGGCATGTGACGTCGACATCCTGCTGGCCGACGAGCCGACCGGCAACCTCGATACCGGCACCGCCGGGCAGATCATCGAAATCTTCCGGGAACTGGCCCACCAGCGCGGCACTTGCGTGATCGTCGTTACCCACTCCCACCACCTCGCCAAGCAGTCCGACCAGATCCTGACCCTCGCGAAAGGGCGGATCGCTTGAACGACCGGGCCCGGCCTGGCGACGAACGACGCTCAAGGTCCGGCAAAGCACCGCACCGCCGGCAACCTGACACCGCGTGCGCGAGGTCGTCAGGCCGGGCTGATGCCGGCGATCGTCAGGCGCAGCAGGCGGTCCGCCGCCGCGGCGGCGTCCGGGTGGTGCCCGGTGGCCAGCGCGATGCCGGTGATCAGGTTGAGCAGGTCGGTGATGGTCACGCCCGGGGTCAGGACGCCGTCGGCCGCGGCTCGGCGTACCAGGGGGTCGCCGGCCTCGGTCAGCCGCGCGGTGGCGCAGTGCTCGTGGGCCTCGCCGGGGTCGGCGATGGGGTCGCGGTTGAGGGCCTCGGCCAGGCCGCGGGCGGTGGCGGCGAATGACAGCAGGGCGCCCAGCCATTCCAGGAGCGCGGAGCGGCTGTCCGGCCGGTCGGCCAGTTCCCGCGCCTGGTCGGTGAGCGCCTCGACCTGCTTGCGGAAGACCGCCTCGAGCAGGGCGTGGCGAGTCGGGAAATGCCGGCGTACGGTGCCCGACCCGACCCGTGCCGTGCGGGCGATCTGCTCCAGCGACGCGTCGGCGCCCTGCTCGGCGATCGCCTGCTCGGCCACGGACAGCAGAAGCGCGTAGTTGCGGCGGGCGTCCGCGCGCTGGCCGGTCATGGGGTCTCCACACGCTTGATAAGTGGCGGGGTCCGCCGTATCTTAGCGCAGGGGAAACGGCGGGGGTCGCCGTTTCTGTCCCGTCTTCCCGGAGGGCCTTGATGTCTGCTGATTCCGCTCCCGTTCTCGTTGTCGGCGCCACCGGGCAGCAGGGCGGCGCGTCCACCCGTGCGCTGCTGGCGGCCGGGATTCCCGTACGGGCACTGGTCCGCGACCCGGAGAGTGACCGGGCGTCGTCCGTCGCCGCCCTGGGTGCGGACCTCGTGCGAGGCGACCTGCGAGACCCCGGCTCCCTGGCCGAGGCAGTGCGTGGCGTGCGGGCTGTCTTCTCGGTCCAGATGCCAGAGGTGAAGGACGGCGCGTTCGACTTCGACGGCGAACTGCGCCAGGCGGTCAACCTCGTCGAAGCCGCGCGCGCCGCGGGGGTGCCGCAGTTCGTGCACACGTCGGTGTCGGGCTCTGACCGGCTCCCTGCCGCGCCCGGCTACGCCTCCGGTCGCTGGGCGCCCATGGAGCCGTACTACGCCGCCAAGTCCGGCATCGAGAACCGTGTGCGGGAAGCGGGTTTTCCGCTCTGGACGCTGGTCAAGCCGGCCTTCTTCATGGAGAACTTCCTGCTCTCCGCGGCGTATCTGCTGCCCCGCGGCGCCGAGGGCGGCATCGCGACCGTGTTGCGGCCGTCGACGCGGCTGTCCCTGGTCGCGGTCGACGACATCGGCGCGACGGTAGCCTCGGCCGTGGCCCAGCCGCAGCGGTTCCACGAGGTCGAACTGGAGCTGGCCAGCGACTACCTGTCGATGACCGAGATCGCCGAGGTCCTGTCCCGCGCCCTCGGTGTCCCGCTCACCGCGCCCGACATGACCGAGGAGGAGGCGCTCGCCGCGGGCATGCCGGCGTACGCGGGCCTGTCGATGGAGCTGATGAACGTGGCCGGACAGCCGGCGCGCCCGGAGTTCGCCCGCGCGCTCGGCGTCCGGCTCACCTCGTTCGAGGAGTGGGCGCGGGAGCGCATGGCTACGGCCTGAGCGCCGCCGGTATGTAATCGCACCTGTTGATCATGAAGGTCGGCCGCCGTAGTGTGTGGTCATGGGTACCTGGGGGAGTGGCAACTTCGGCAGCGACACGGCTGCGGACCACCTGTCGATCTTGACCGAGCGGCTGGTGCGTGAGGTCGAGGACGCCATGGCCGGCGATCCGGTCGAGCTGGAGCCGGACGAGTACTGGGGCGTCGCCGTCCCCTGCAATCTTGAGATCCTGTACCTGCTGGCCGGCCAGTCCTGGGTCGGCGTCGTGCTGCCCGAGGTCGAGACGGTCGAGGCCTGGAAGGCGACCTTCCTGGCCGTGTGGGACGCGAGCATCGACGGGCTCGAGCCGACCCCGCAGCACAAGGCGCAGCGGCGAGCGGTCCTGGAGCGCACGTTCGACCAGCTCGCCGCGGCGATCCGGGCCAGGTAGCCACCAGCGCGTCTCGGCTGGAGCGCCGAAGCGGCTACAAAACGTACATTAGAAATATCTCGCATATTCTCTGACCTATCCACCTATTTCGCATCCACGCTCAAGATTGTGTGTTTCCGGCGATGGAATCCGGGAAGCACACGGCATCGCGACCCACAAGTCTCAGCCGCTCCATGTCGAGCGGAGGCGGGCGCATTCCTGGTTGACCCCGGCGGCCGGAGAACCGTGCCATCGCGGGCTCCGGCCGTCCGAGTCGCATGATCCACGAGCGTAGGAAGGCAAACACAAGTCGTGAGGTTCCTAGCAAAGGCCGGCATCTGCGCGGCAGCGACCGCGCTGGCGGTTGGCGCATTCGCCCCGGGCGCGGGTGCCAGCCCGGCGGGCGAACGGCAGTTCGGGGCGCCGTTCATCAATCAGTTCAACAAGGTCGACGTCGTCGCGTCGACGGTGCCGGACAACGGAGACGTCAACCCGTACGG
Organism: Dactylosporangium sp. CA-233914; assembly: GCF_050942935.1. NCBI lineage: Bacteria > Bacillati > Actinomycetota > Actinomycetes > Micromonosporales > Micromonosporaceae > Dactylosporangium > Dactylosporangium sp. CA-233914. The sequence continues at coordinate 5,922,153 of NZ_CP192030.1, forward strand.
CGTCGCGGTGGTCCCGCGCAGCAAGGACAAGCTGCACAAGGGCGACGTTCTCGTCAGCAACTTCAACAACGCCGACAACCAGCAGGGCAAGGGCACCACGATCGTGCAGATCAGCCCCCGGGGCGACGTCAGCCTGTTCGCCCAGATCGACGCCGCCAAGCTGCCGGGCGCGTGCCCGGGCGGCGTCGGGCTGACCACGGCGCTCGTGGCCCTGCGCACCGGCTGGGTGATCGTGGGCAGCCTGCCCACGGCGGACGGTACCTCCGCGACGGCCCAGCCGGGCTGCCTGATCGTCCTCGACAGCACGGGCACGGTCCGTGAGACGTTCTCCGGGGACGGCATCAACGGCCCGTGGGACATGACCGCTGACGACAGGGGGCAGTCGGTCAACCTGTTCGTCACGAACGTCCTCAACGGGATCGTCGGCGGCCAGCCTCCCACCACCAACCAGGGAACCGTGCTGCGCCTCGAGCTGAAGATCGAGGGCAGCAAGCCGCCGGTCCTGCGCAAGACCACCACCATCGCCTCGGGCTTCACGGAGCAGACCGACCCGGATGCGTTGATCATCGGCCCGACCGGGGTCGGCCTGGGCAAGGACGGCACGCTGTACGTCGCCGACACCGTCGCCAGCCGCATCGCCGCCATTCCGTTCGCGGGCGTGCGCAACAGGAGCGCGGGCACCGGCCGTACCGTCACCGCGGGCGATCACCTCAACGGCCCGCTCGGCCTGGCGATCGCCCCCAACGGCAACGTGCTCACCGTCAACGGCGGCGACGGGAACATCGTCGAGACCAACCCGATCCGGGGCAAGCAGGTCGCGTTCCGCACCCTCGACGACCTCGGCGCGGGCGCCCTGTTCGGCCTCGCCGTCGCCCCGGACAACCGCGGCGTCTACTTCGTCGACGACACCAACAACGAGCTGAGAATCCTTCACTGAAAGCGGCCGAAGCCCGGGTGAGGCGATCTCACCCGGGCTTCGCTCGCGCGGAGCCGTGGTCGATGCACGTGAGCTCCGCGCAGGCTCGCCCCGCCGATCAGCCCGGCGTCGCCGAGATCGTGGCAGACAGCGGCGCCGCCGCCACGCGGGGGTACTGTCCAGGTGGTGCTCGCCCGAGCTGCAGCGACATCTGGGCGGGCCTGTTTGGCGAAGGAGTGCGGGGCGTTGGCGGAATGGTTCTCCGACGGGGTGGACATCACGATTCCGAATGCCGCACGGGCGTACGACTATGCGCTCGGCGGCTTTCACAATTTCGAGGTCGATCGAAAGTTCGTGGAGGAGGCGGCGCGCGCGTGGCCTGAAGTCATCGAACTGGCGTACACCAACCGGGAGTATCTCGGTCGTGTGGTGCGGTGGCTGGTGGATGCGGGTGTGCGGCAGTTCCTCGATCTCGGGTCGGGGATTCCGACGCTCGGCAACGTGCACGAGGTCGCCCACGAGTTGGCGCCCACGTCGAGGATCGCGTATGTCGACATCGATCCGATCGCGGTGGCCCACGGCCGGCGGATCCTCAACGACGACCCGCGTGTGGTGACCGTGCGCGCCGATCTGCGGGATCCCGAGAACATCGTCAGTCATCCCGACATCCTCGGCGTCCTGGACTTCGCGGAGCCGGTTGCCGTCCTGATGATCGCGGTGCTGCATTTCGTCGAGGAGGACCCAGAACCTCCGCGGATCATTCGCGAGCTCTCCGATGCGCTGGTTTCCGGGAGCTTCCTGGCGATCTCCCACGGTGTGCCGGCCGTCGGCGCCGCTGCCGGTCAGGCCGCGGTCAGCCGCATGTATCGGCGTACCCCAACGGCGTTCCGGGCCCGGCCGGCGGAACAAATCGCGACGTGGCTTCAAGGCTGGGACCTGGTGCCACCCGGAATCGTGCCCATCAATTCCTGGCGTCCGGAGCCCGAGGACCGCCGCGGCCGGCCGGTGGCCGCCGTCGGTGTGGTGGCCCGCAAGCAAGCCGGCATCTGATCCGAGTACGGCACGTGAAGCATGTTCATGCGAGGCTCCCCGGCGGGCCGCATTGACCGAAAGGCTGACCGCCGTGGCTTTTCGGCGTCCCCCGCAAGGATGACCCTCCGCTGTTCGGATAACGGCATACTGAGTTCGCAATAGTTGCGTTGGCTGCCGCAGCCGGCAGCGGCGCCGGGAGTGTTCGGGTCGGCGGTCGGAACAACCGGGAGCGGCGTGTCGTACGTTGTGCGCCGGCCAGCATGGACGGGGCACAACATGCCAGCAGATCCACCCGGAACGGCCGGCGAGCCGGATCGGCCGTCGCGACGAGACCCCGGGGCTGTCGCCGCGTTCGCGCGTGTCTGGGATGACGCCCTGCCACGTACCCGGCTCGTGGCGGGCGGCCGGGAGCGGCGCCGTCGCATCCTGCACGAGTTCACCGACCGGCTGGCCGACGCGCTGACGGGGACGACTGAGCGCCCGGACGTCGGACAGTGGCTCGGGCGGCAGCTCGTGCACCATGCGATGACCGACCCGCAGATGCTGACCGCAAGCATGGGCGTCCTGCGATCACAGCTGCTGCAGGATCTCCGGATCGAGGGACCCGGCCCGGCCGCGCTGCTGCCGATCCTGCTCGAGGACATGGTGGCGGGCTTCGTCGCCGCGCTCACCGAGCGCGTGCGTGACGCGGCGGAGGCCAACGCCCGCGACGAACGAGCAGCATGGCGTGAGCATCAGCAACAACTGCAGGACCAGGCCCGGTACAGCCTGCACCACGATCCTGTGACGGGTCTGCCGAACCGCGTACTGCTGTCGAACTACCTGGACCGGGTGCTGGCCGGCAAGCCCGCCTCACGTATCGCGGTGTGCCGGATCGTTCTGGACCATCCGAGCCCCGGCGGCCAGGCGCCGGCCATCGGCGATCACGAGGTACGGAACGCGGCGACGCGGTTGCGGGCAATCGCGACCGAACACGACTACTTCGTCGCGCACGTCGGCGACGAACAGTTCGTGCTCGTCAACGAGAACACGACCGGTGCCGACGACGGCATCAAGGCGGCCGAGATCGCGCTGCGGGCCCTTGCGCAACCCGTGGCAGGCCATCGCTGTTCCTCGTTCAGAGCGTTCGTCGGCGTGGTGGAACAGGCTGTGCACGGCGCTACGACCGCGGCGTTGCTGCGCGCCGCCAAGACGGCACTGCACTGGGCGCGAACCGACCGGTACACCAGTTCCTGGGCGCTGTTCGATGCCTCCCGCAGCGACAGCGTCGCACGCCGCCGGCAACTGGCCGACGAACTGCGTGCCGCTCTCGCGACGAGCGTGGATGTGCTCTACCAGCCGATCCTGCGCGTGCACGATTCGACGATCGTCGGGGTGAGCGCAAGCCCGGCCTGGCGCAGCCCCGACGGCACGACGATCGAGGGCCGGGCGGTGCTCGACCTGGCGGACGAGGCCGGCATGCGCCCGGCGGTCGAGACGGTCATGCTGCAGACGGCCTGCACACAGGCGGCCCGCTGGTACGACAGCCCCGCCCCGCGCTTCGTCGCCGTCGACCTGAGCTCCGCGCAGTTGCGCAAGCCCGGATTCGTCCCTTCGGTCGCGGCACTGCTCGACACCTCGGCCCTGCCCCCGGGCGGGCTGCACCTCGCCATCGACGACGAAGTCCTGCGGTGCCCGACCGGGGACGTCTCGGCCGCCCTCGATCAACTGCACCGCCTCGGCGTCGTCCTGGCCGCCAACCTCGTCGGCGCCGGACAGGCCATGCTGATCGACACACCCGTCCAGACGGTCAATCTCGACCCGGAGCTCACCCGGCACCTGACCCGGGACGCCGAACGCTACCGTTCCGCGACGACACGCACGGCCTGGATCATCGACATGCTGCACGACCTCGAATACACCGTCGCCGCCTCTGCCGTGACCACGCTCGCGCAATACGAGGCCCTGCACGACCTGGGCTGCGACCGGGCTCGAGGCGGCTTCCTCGCCCGCCCCGTACCCGCGGCCGGCTTGGCCAGCCTTCTCGGTCGATAGGGACGGCACAGCACCGGCACCGAACGGACCGGACGACCCGCCACACAGCACCGTCCCGGTGGCCGTTCGGGCGGACGGGCCGTGCGGGTGACCACGGACGCCCCGCGAAAGGCCAGCCGGACCGGCGGCGATGCCACATCCGCCAGTTGCCCAGCTCGGACCGATCGCCTCTGGGGAAGCAGGGAGGCCGCGACTACCGTCGTGAACGGTGATGCTCATGTACGTCGAACCGCTCCGAGCGGTCGTCAGCGGCTGCCCGGCCGTGCTCGAACTGGACTGCGACAGCGCTCCTGCGAGCACTCCGTGAACGCCGATCCGCCCCAGACCGTTGTCCTGCACCTCACCGAGGCCGACTACCGCTACGGCACCGGCCCGCTGACCCTGCGCGTGCACGGCATCAACCGCGACCCGGCCCTCATCGACAAGGGTGAGCCCTGGTATCACCTGCGCGGGGTCCAGCTCCGCGCGGACGGCAGCATCGGTCCCGCCCGCGACGTCTGGGTCCGGGCCCGCGCCGTCCCGCCGTCCCTGCAGCCGTAACAAGATCTCCCGGTAGCCGCCGTGGTCAGGTCGCCGATCTCGCCGACGCCGCCGAGCGGTGCCGCGTGCTACTCGTGCCGCTGCTGCGCGGGCGACCAGCCGAGCGCCGGCGCCACCGAGTGGACCACGTCGTGCAGGATCTGCTCGTACTCCGCCCGGTCGAATTCGTACGGCAGCTCGAGGCGAAGCTCGTCGACCGCCTGTACTGCGGCGTCCGCGCGCAGCCGGTCCACGATCTCGTCGCTGGTGCCGATGACGTCCGGGGCGAACAGCGTGCGACGCTCGCCGTGCGGCCCGCGGGTGCGTTCGCGGCGCGACTCGGCGTACCGCAGGTACCGCTGCCGGGTATTGCTGTCGGCGCTGTCCAGCGGGACGATCACCCGGCCGACCGCGATCCGCGCCGGGCTGCCGATGATCGCGCGGTACTCGTCGATGTGCGCCAGCTGCGCCGTCACGAAGTCGTCGGTGTGCTCGCCGGATACGATGTTGCCGGCGAGCAGGTTCAGGCCGGCTGACGCCGCCCAGCGGACCGATCGGAGGCTGCCGCCGCCATACCAGAGCCGGTCCACGAGGCCCTTGCTGTGCGGCTGCAGGCGGGGGCGCTGAACGTTGCCGGGGGAGTGGATGACGGTGCCGGGGCCGCCGATGAACTCGCCGCGCAGGTTGTCCCGCAGGCGGGCGATCCGGTTGTAGGACAGGTCGAACGAGCGCCAGTCCCCGTCGAAGACGAGGTCGCCGATGAGGTCGGCGTGGGGCGGGGTGCCGGCGCTGAAACCGACCTGGAGCCGCCCTCGTGACAGGACGTCGGCCATCGACAGGTCCTCGGCGAGGCGGAACGGGCTCTCGTAGCCGATCGGGATGACCGCGGTGCCGAGCTGCAGGCGGGTCGTGCGCTGGCCGGCCGCGGCGAGGAACACGGCCGCGGACCCGACGCCGTGCTCGAGGTGACGTTGCCGGATCCAGGCTCCGTCGAAGCCCAGCTTCTCGCCGTACTCGAACAGCTGCAGCGTCGCTTCCAGACCCGTGTGCGGGTCGTCGTCGGGAAAGTTGCCCGGCGTCAGGAACGCCAGGGCCCGGACGGTCATGACGAGCGCCAATGGCCGCGGTGCACGACCTCCTCGAACGGCCGGCGGTCGGGCTTCGCGGTCGGGCGCAGCGGCCGGTCGGCGGGGTAGCCGACGCCGATCAGGTAGGAGACCGTGTGGCCCGGCGGCACGCCGAGGATCGCGCGGGCGTTGTCCTGCTCGCCGACGGACGAGTGGCCGGTGCCGATGCCGAGGTCGGCCGCGGCGAGCAGGATCGCGAACGTTGCCTGGCCGAGGTCGAACTGGTCGACCAGCCGCGTGTGCTCGTCGTCGGAGTCGGGAACCACGAGGGCGATGGCGGCCGCCGCGCCGGCGATGTGCTGAGCGCCACGCCACACTGTCGACAGCTTTCGCAGCTGATCGCGGTCGGTGACCACGACGAAGTCACGGTGCTGGCGGTTGGACGCCGACGGGGCGCGCCACCCGGCCTCGACGATGCGGTCGAGGTCTCGTTCCGCGATCGGATCCGGACGGTACTGCCGGACGTTGCGCCGCGCCGACAGCGCGTCCCAGGTCTCCATACCCTGGACCTTATCATAGTTAACCGATCGTCTTACTCGGATATTGGGATAGGCGGGCCCGTCACTCGGGATGGTTGTGCCCGCCGCCACCGATGCGGTATGGGGTGGCGACGCCGGTGTACGCGAGGTGGGCGAGGAGTCCCTCCGCCGCGTGTGACAGGTTGTGGCAGTGGTCGACCCACACGCCGGGGTTGTCGGCGACGAACGCGATCTCGTACGCCTCGCCGTCGGCGACCTCCAGTGAGTCTGTCCACCATGGACTGCCGGTCGCCGCGACGCCGTTGCCGCTGAGCACCACCGCGTGATGGCCGTGCAGGTGCATCGGGTGCGCCTCGCCGCGACGGCGGACGCCGGCACCTACTGGTACGGCCAGAGCCGCCGCTGCGTCTCATGTTCAGGCCGTGGTCGCCGCGGCGAGGGGTTGCTGGGCCGCCGGCTCGACGGCACGCCGCACCCGGCGTGCGGCGACGAGCGAGGCGGCCAGCAGGGCGACGGCGTTGAGGCCGTGCACTGCGCCGACCTCCGCGACCGTGCCCAGGCGGTCGTCCTCGCCTACGAGACCGGCCTGGTCACCCCCGGCTCCGCGTTCAGCGGGCCAGCCCGCGCATGAGAGCGTCGACGACGTCGTCGACGTAGTCGGTGCCGGGCGGCCGGCGGATCAGCAGCGCGCGGAACCACAGCGGTCCGAACAGCAGGTCGGCGGCGAGATTGGCGTCGATGTCGCGGATCGCTCCGGCGTCGCGCGCTCGTTCGACACGGTCGATCGTCTGCCGGCGGATCGGTTCGTACACGCGTCGCTGGAATTCGCTCGCCAGTGCCTCGTCGTGCTGGAGCGCCCCGACGAGGTCGGCCAGCATCGGCCCGTATCGGGAATGGGAGAGCAGTTCGGCGGTGCGGCGCAGGGACTGGCAGAGGTCGGCGAGATGGTCGCCGGTCCGCGGTACTTCGATGGTGGGCCCGAGCGCGTTCAGGAAGGCATCGAGCACGACGGTGCCCTTCGAGGGCCACCACCGATAGATCGTCTGCTTGCCGACGCCCGCCCGCGCCGCGACGCCTTCGATGGTCAGGCCGGCGTAGCCCTTGTCCTGGCAGATCTCGAGGGCGGCTTGCAGGATCGCCTGTCTGGCCTGCTCGTTGCGACGGTGTACCGCGGTCATGGCGTCCAGTCTACCTAAGACGAGACGGATCGTCTTGACCGACGGGCGTCCATGCGAGACGATACGTGTCGTTCCGAGTAGTCGCGCCGGCGGGGAGGCCGTCATGTTGCATAAGTTGTCCCGGTTCGCCGTACGGCGACCCGTGTCCGTGCTCGCCCTGTGGGTCGCGGTGACCATCGCCGGCTTCGGGTTCGGGCTGGGAGTGTTCGATCGCCTGGTCGGCGACACCGAGACGGTTCCCGGCAGCGAGTCGTACCGCGCGGCTCAGTTGGTGGACGCGGCCGGCGGCCAACCGGAGTCGATCGCGGCCGTCATTACCGGGCGACCGGCCGACGATCCGGCGTTGCGCGGCCAGGTGGACCAGGCGGTCGCCGAACTGCGGTCGATGCCGGGTGTGACCGCGGTCGCCGGTCCGGAGCCGGCGACCGCGACGGGCCAGGCGCTGCTGGTGCGGATCGCGATCGCGCCGGACGGCGGGACGCCGGCGACGGACGCCTCCGAGGTCGCGGAGGCGGCCGCCACGCGGCTGCACCGCATCCCCGCCGGGCTGCCTGGTGTGCGCGTCGCGGTCGGCGGCGGACCGCTGCAGGGCCACGAGACCACCGCGCAGGCCCAGCGCGACGTGATCAAGGCCGAGCTGCTGACCACCCCGCTCGTGCTCATCCTCCTGCTGCTGGTCTTCGGCGGGATCGTCGCGGCCGGGCTGCCGCTCGTCGTCGCGGCCGCCGGGGTCGGCGCCACGTTCGGCGTGCTGTACCTGTGCAGCGCCGTCACGGACGTCTCGCTGTACGCGATCCAGACGACCACGACCCTCGCGGTGGGGCTGGCGGTCGACTATGCGCTGCTGATGGTGGGCCGGTTCCGGGAGGAGCGGCGCACCGCACCGGACGTTGCGAGCGCGGTCGTCGCGACCGTCGCGACCGCCGGGCGCACGGTTGTGTGCTCCGGTCTCACCGTGGCGGTCGCGCTCGCCGGGCTCGTCGTCTTCCCGAACCCGTTCCTGCGTTCCATGGGGCTGGCCGGCGCTACCGTCGTGGCGATCGACGCGCTCGCGGCCGTGACGCTGCTGCCCGCGCTGCTGACCCTCGCCGGCCGGCGGATCGCCGCTGCGCGGCCCCGGCCCGATCGCGGCGTGTTCGCGGCCATCGCCCGGTTCGTGCAGCGCCGGCCCGCCGTCGTCCTCATCGCGACGACCGGCCTGCTGGTCCTGCTCGCCGCGCCGGCGCTCGGCATGACCATCTCGCAGGGCGACCCGCGGATGATGCCGTCCGGCTCCCAGACCCGCCAGCTGTGGGAGCAGCTCGAAACGCACTTCCCTGACCACGCGCGTACCGGCGGCGCCGAGATCGTGGCCTCCGCCGCGGCCGACGACCCGCAGCTGCTACGGCTCCGCGACACGGTCACCGCGCTGCCCGGTGTCGTCGCCGTCGACGTCCGGCCCGTGTCGCCGGTAGTGACCGTGCTCGACGTCGACGGCACCGGCGAGGACCTCGTGCCGGCCCTGCGAGCGGTGGACGCGCCGTTCGAGTTCGCCGTCGGTGGCGGCCCGGCCCAGCTCTCCGACTACCGCACCATGATCGCCGACCGGTTGCCCTGGGCCGTCGCGTTCGTCGTCGCCGCCACCCTCCTGCTGCTGTTCGCGTTCACCGGCTCCGTACTCCTGCCGATCAAGGCCGTCCTCACCAACGCGCTGAGCCTCGGCGCGGCCCTCGGCGTGGTCGTCTGGGTCTTCCAGGACGGCCACCTCGCCGGGCTGCTGCGCGACCAGGGGCTCGGCTACGTCCACCTGACCGTGCCCGTCCTCGCCGGGGCCATCGCGTTCGGCCTCGCCATGGACTACGAGGTCTTCCTGCTCGGCCGCATCCGGGAACACTGGCTGGCCGGCGCGGGACCGCACGAGTCCGTCGCCCAGGGCCTGCAGCGCACCGGCGGCGTCGTCACCGCCGCGGCGCTCGTCCTCGGTGTCGTCTTCGCCGGCTTCCTCGTCGGCGGGTTCACCCCCATCAAGGCGGTCGGAGTCGGCCTGCTCGCCGCCGTGGCGCTGGACGCCACGCTGGTCCGCATGTTGCTGGTGCCGGCCACCATGACCCTGCTCGGCCGGCGCAACTGGTGGCTGCCCCGCCCGCTGCAGCGGCTCCATCTTCACGTCCCGATCACCGAAACTCCTCGGATCGCGCCCGAACGATAGTTCCCCGTGCAGCGGCGGACCGCCGCCCGAGCCGGTCATGGCCCACGCGACCACGCGCGTCGCGTGGGCCATGACCGTCGCCGATGGGCACATCTCCCGGCGTCTGTGCCGCGACCTCCTCGGAGTCCCTACTTCCCGTCTGCAGAACCGCGACGGAGGCCAGCACGAGGACGCCGCCGGCGAGTTGGGCGGCGGTCAGCGACTCGCCGAGCGTGAGGGTGGCCAGTCCCGCCGTGACCACCGGCTCGAACGTCGAGAGGATGGCAGCGCTCGACGGTCCGCTCCGGCGCAGGCCCGCGAAGAAGGCGAGCGCTGCCAGCACGGTGGAGACGACCGCGATGCAGGCCAGCCACCACCATCCCGCGGCCCGGAAGCCGAGGTCGACATCCCCGGTGACCAGGGCCCGCGCCCCGAAGGTGCCGGCCGCACCGGTCATCACCAGCGTGGTGATGACCGGGGGTGGCAACTCGCGCACGACGGTGTCGGCGATGAGGATGTACGTCGTGTAGGTGACCGCGGAGCCGAAGGCCAGCAATGCGCCGAGCGGGTGGAAGCTGCCGCCGCCGGCGCCGAGCAGGACGAGCAGCGTGCCGCCGGACGCGGCCACCAGCGCCGCCGAGCGCCGAGGCGTCAGCCGATCCCGGCCGAGCAGCACCGCGCCGACGGTGACGAGCACGGGGTAGGTGTAGAGGATGAGGGACAGCGGTGACGCGTCCATCACCTGGAGCGCGGCGAAGTACAGACCCGCCTGTGTGGCGTACCCGACGGCGCCGAGGCCGAGCGCGATGACCACCGCACGGCGGCTCGGTGCCGTCCCGGTCCGTCGCAGCCCGGGGCGCAGCGCCAGCAGTACCGCCAGAATCGCCGCCGCCAGGGCGAACCGGACCAGCAGCGCCGTCGCGGGCGTGACGCCCGTCTCGTAGGCGAACTTCCCGAAGATGGCCATCGCGCCGAAGCACGCCGCCGAGAGCAGACACAGTGCGGGTCCCATGCCGTCGAGGATCGGCGACTCGACTCATCAGGTCCAGTGACGGTTCATGGACCTTATTCGTTAGGATTCGTGCATGGTCGCACTGGACCTCCGCCGCCTCCGCTTCCTGCGGGAGTTCCAGGAGCGCGGCACCCTGGGCGCGGTCGCCGCGGCGCTCGGCTACAGCCCGTCGGCGGTATCTCAACAGCTGAACCTCCTGGAGAAGGAGATCGGCGCGCGGCTGTTCGAGAAGGCCGGCCGAGGCGTGCGGCTCACCGAAGCCGGGCACTTGCTCGCCGGGCACGCGACGGTGCTGCTTGCCGCGGCCGAGGCGGCGACCGCGGACCTGGCGGCGCTCAGCGGAGAGGTCCGCGGCACCATCCGGGCCGGCGGCCTGCAGTCCGCGGCCCGCCGCCTGCTCATCCCGGCCGTGGCCCGCACGACGGCCGAGCACCCGCAGGTGCGCCTGGAGATCTACGAGCTGGAGCTCGAGCAGTCACTCCCCGGCCTGCGCCTGGGCACGGTCGACCTGGTGATCGGCGACGAGTACGACGGCCACCCCCGTCCCCGCCCCGACGGCCTGCGCTTCGAGGTGCTGCACGAGGAGCCGCTGCGGCTGGTGCTGCCGGCGGCCCACCCTCTCGCCGCCCCGGCCGGCCCCGTTTCGGTCGCCGACCTGCGCGCCGACGTCTGGGCCGCCGCCGCCGAGGGCACCGGCCACCACGCCATGGTCGTCGGCACCTGCCGCTCCCTCGGCGGCTACGAGCCCGACCTCCGTCACCGCTCCAACGACGCCGACGTCCAGCTCGAACTCGTCCGCGCCACCGGCGCCGTCGCCCTGATGCCGCCGCTGACCCTGCCCCCGAACGACCCGGCCCTCGCCGTCCGCGCCGTCGCCGAGGCCGACCTGCGCCGTCGCCTGTTCGTCGTCACCCGCGACAGCCCGCGGACCCCCGCCCTGACCGCCTTCCTGGAGGCCGTGCAGGACCAGGCGTCCCGGTTAGCCGCCCGTCACACGGCGTAGCCGGATGACCGGGATGATCCGCGACGTCCGGGCGCGAGTGGTTCTGATTGATGAACACCGATCGGTCGGAAATGCGCGTGCGATCGAATTGCGACCACGACCAGCCCTTATAAACAAACGCTGATTTGTACTGTGTCGGGACGGCAACGAACCCGCGTCGGTTGTTGCCACGGGCACGTCACAGAACACGCCACCCGTCGGGCCGCGTTTCCTGTCGGGACTCGACGGCCCTGGTGGGGGAGGGGGAGGGACCACACCAGGGCCGAGTGGGCCCAGGGATCTCGCCAGAGGGGGAAAGACGAGATCCCTGGAACACCTACACCCGAATGAAAGGGCGTCGCACGGCCGCTGGGCGTTACACCGTATGCCGCGTCCCCGGATATTCACCCGTGGTTCACAGCGGCGTCGACGCACGCGGGAACACTTCCATACCGGAGGGGGATGCGTGAGCTACGTGCTCACTAATCCGAAAGGTGTTCCCCTTGTCATCCATTTCCCGACGTGGATTCCTCGGCGCCTCTGCGGCCGGCGGTCTCGGCATCGTGTTCGCCGGCAGCATCGAGGCGATCGCCGGGCCGGCCGCCGCGGCCACCCGCTCCTCGTTCGGCTACGGCCCGCTCGTCCCCGATCCGGCCGGCATCCTCGCGCTGCCCAAGGGCTTCTCGTACAAGATCGTCGCGCAGGCCGGCGTGACCGTGCTGGAGTCGGGACAGCCGACTCCGGATGACACCGACGGAACCGGCGCGTTCGCCAGCCCGACCGGCTCCACGCTGGTCAACAACCACGAGATCGGCGGCAGCGAGAAGTTCGGCGTGCCGGCGCTGGCCGGCCTGACGTACGACCCGGGCGCCCGCGGTGGCACGACCAACATCGACGTCGACGCCGCTGGAACCCGGATCCGTGAATACGTGAGCCTCGCCGGTACGCACAACAACTGCGCCGGCGGCATCACGCCCTGGGGCACCTGGCTGACCTGTGAGGAGACCGAGGCGCGGGCCGGTGGCCAGCTGCAGAAGAACCACGGGTACGTCTTCGAGGTCGACCCGTTCGACCGGCAGGCCAACCAGAACCCCGTACCGTTGAAGTTCCTCGGCCGTTACCCCCACGAGGCGGTCGCCGTCGACCCGCAGACCTTCGCCATCTACGAGACCGAGGACGCCTCGGGGCCGAACGGCCTGTACTACCGGTGGACCCCGCCGGCGGGCTTCAGCGGCGGGCGGGGCAGCCTGCGCTCGCTCGCGACCAGCCCCGGCGGCGACACGGCGGGAACGCTGCAGGCGATGGCCGCCTACCTCGGGTCCAAGCACATCCCGGACCTGTCGATGGCGACGCAGCCCGGCACCCGCTACAAGGTCCAGTGGGTCGACGCGCCGGACCGCGACGCGGCCACCACCTCCGTACGCAAGCAGTTTGCCAACGACCAGGTGACCCGCAGCCGCAAGCTGGAGGGTGCCTGGTGGGCCGATGGCGGCGCCTACTTCGTGGCCAGCTACGCGCGGGAGAGCGACGGCAGCGTCAACGAGCACGACGGCCAGGTGTGGTTCTACGACCCGGCCACCGAGTCGATCACGCTCAAGACGATCTTCGGTGTGAACCCCGACCCGGATGCGGACGCCAACAACTTCGACGGGCCGGACAACATCACGGTCTCGCCGTACGGTGGCGTCATCCTCGCCGAGGACGGTGACGGCGTCTCGCACCTCGTCGGGGTCACCGAGCAGGGCAAGGCCTACGGACTGGCCCGCAACGAGCTCAACGACAGCGAGTTCGCCGGGCCGACCTTCAGCGCCGACGGCAAGATCCTGTACGTGGGCATCCAGAGCCCGGGCCACGTCCTGGCGATCACGGGACCGTGGGGCCGCCCGAGCAACGCCGACGTCTAATCGGCGCGTACAACCAGCAGTCGAGGGGCTCGCGGATGCGCGGGCCCCTCTGCGCGCCGCATGTGTCGACGTCCCTGCATACCCCGACCTGTCCTACACCACCACCGCGTTCCGCTCGCACAACATTTGGTTGTGGCTCGCCGCCGGTGCGGTTGTTTGATCCGCCCTGTCCAGCCTTGCTTTGATCGCAGCGGTCAACGGCGAGTTGTCGAAGCTGGGGGTGCGGGGCTTGGTGGAGCGACGATCCCTGGGCCGGCGGTTCGGATGGCTGTGGGCGGCGTACGCGGTCAGCGCCTATGGCTCCGGGCTGGGGTTCGGCGCGTTGCCGCTGATCGCCGTGCTGGTGCTGGAGGCCAGCCCCGCTCAGGTGTCCGCATTGTCCGCGGTGGGGCCGGCGGTCGGCGCACTGATCGCGTTGCCGCTCGGGCCGTGGGTGGAGTTCCGCCGCAAGCGGCCGGTGATGATCGCGATGGACCTGGCCCGGTTCGCGGTCATGCTGAGCATCCCGATCGCGTACGCCTTCGGCCGGCTCGGTTTCGTGCAGTTGCTGGTCGTCTCGGCCGTGGTCGCCGCGGCCAAGATCGCGTTCAACGCGGCCGGCGGCGCCTACCTCAAGGCCCTTGTCCGCCCGGATGACCTGCTCGTGGCCAACGCGCGGTTCGAGTCGACGACGTGGAGCTCCATCGCGGTCGGGCCGCCGCTGGGCGGGGCGGCGATCGGCCTCTTCGGGCCGGTCACCACCGTCGTGGCCGACGCCCTCAGCTACCTTCTCTCCGCGCTGGGCATCACGGCGATCCGCGGCCGGGAAGAACATCCGCGGCGCGCCGGCCCGAGCCGGGTCCGGGCCGGCGAGTTGCTCGACGGCTGGCGGCACCTCCTGAGCCATGCCGGCCTGCGCGCGCTCTACCTCAACCAGCTGCTCGTCGGCGGACTGATCATGGCCACCGAGCCGCTGCTGGCCGTGCTGCTGCTCGGCGAGCTCGGCTTCGCGCCCTGGCAGTACGGCCTCGCGTTCGCCGCGCCCTGCGTCGGCGGGCTCATCGGCTCACGCCTGGCCCCTCGGGTCGTGGCCAGGTACGGCCAACACCGGATCCTTCGTATCGTCGGCACGCTGCGCGCGGTGTGGCTGATCGGCCTCGCCTTCGTCCAGCCCGGAGTCGCCGGTCTCGCGACGGTGATCGCGGTCGAACTCGCGATCATCATCAGCATGAGCCTGTTCAACCCGGTGCTGGCGACCTATCGACTGGAGCACACCCCCGAAGACTGCATCGCCCGTACTCTATCGGCCTGGTCGATCAGCAGCAGCGCCTGCATCGCCGTCCTCAGCGCGCTCGGCGGACTGCTCGCCGAAGCAACCGGCCCGCGCACGGCCATCACGGTCGCGGGACTGCTGATCCTCGCCAGTCCGCTGCTGCTACCCCGCCGCCCGGGGCCCGGAGTCGTACCAGCTGCCAGCCACGCGACAACAGCACGCCGAAATGCTCGCCAAGGCCCGCACCGCGTGACGTCACCAACGACCGGCCGGCCGCGCCGGCGGCGGATCGGCGGCCCGTGATCGGCCGCACAGACCTGCTATTCCTATCGGGTTAGTAGCTATGATCGCGGCCATGCGTCCCGTGAACCTTCTCGTCGCGGCCGGACTCACCACCGTCCTGGCTGCCGCCGCCGGCTGCGCACCCGCCGACGACGACACCGCGGCACCCGCCGCCTCCGCCGGGGCGAGCGCCGCGGCCTCCTGCGCCCCGGCCCAGCTCAAGACCGTCGCCGCGGGCAAGCTCACCGTCGGCACCGACGACCCGGTGTATCCGCCGTGGTTCGCCGACAACAAGCCCGAGAGCGGGCAGGGCTTCGAGTCCGCGGTGGCGTACGCCGTCGCGGAGAAGCTCGGCTACACCAAGGAGCAGGTGGCCTGGACACGGGTCACGTTCAACAACGCGATCGCGCCCGGCCCGAAGACGTTCGACTTCGACATCAACGAGTTCTCCATCACCGACGAGCGCAAGAAGGCGGTCGACTTCTCCTCGCCGTACTACGACGTCACGCAGACCGTCATCGCGCTGAAGAGCTCGAAGATCGCCGGTGCCAAGAGCATCGCGGACCTCAAGAATGCCAAGCTCGGGGCCCAGGTCGGCACGACGAGCTACCGCTCCATCACCGAGGTGGTCAAGCCGGCGGCCCAGCCCTCGGTGTACAACAACAACGACGACGCCAAGAAGGCACTGCAGAACGGCCAGATCGACGGTCTCGTCGTCGACCTGCCGACCGCCTTCTACATCACCGGCGCGGAGATCACCGACGCGGTCATCGTCGGGCAGCTGCCGCAGACGTCGGGCCCGCCGGAGCAGTTCGGGCTCGTACTCGACCAGGGCTCGGCACTGACCGGCTGCGTGAGCGGCGCCGTCGACGCGCTGCGGGCCGACGGCACGCTGCGCAAGCTGCAGCAGCAGTGGCTGTCGGCGACGCAGGGCGCACCGACGCTCGCCTGATGGCCGCCGCCTTCCCGTTCGAGCGGTCCGCGGTCCAGCGGGAGCGCGAGGCGTACCGCCGCCGGCAGACGATCCTGTCGGTGGCGGTCGCCGCCGTCTCCACCGCGGTCGTCGGCGGGCTCCTGCTCGTCGCGGTCACCGGGGCGCCCGGCTGGCGGCGGGTGCGGGCGAGCTTCTTCGACCCGCACACGGCCCGCGAGGCACTCCCGGCGGTGCTGCGCGGCCTGTGGCTCAACGTCGAACTGCTGCTGGCCTGCGCGGCCGGGGCCCTGCTGCTCGGGCTCGGCATCGCGACCATGCGCACGCTGCGCCGCCCCGTGTTCTTTCCGCTGCGCGCGCTCGCGACCGGCTACACGTACACCTTCCGGGGCCTGCCGCTCATCATCACGCTGTATATCTTCGCCTTCGGCGTGCCGGGGCTGCGCCTGAGCGGGACCCCGACGGTGCTGTGGCTCGGCGGCGCGGCCCTGGTGCTGACCTACGGCGCGTACATCGCCGAGGTGTTCCGCGCCGGTATCGAGTCGGTCCATCCCTCGCAGCGCGCCGCGGCGCGGTCGCTCGGGCTGACCTACCGCCAGACCATGCGCCACGTCGTGCTGCCCCAGGCCGTCCGGCGCGTCGCCCCGCCGCTGCTCAACGACCTCGTCGCGATGCAGAAGGACGTCGGGCTCATCTCCCTCGCGGGGCCGGTCGACGCCATCCGCGCCGCGCAGATCGAGACCTCGGTGTCGTACGACTACACCCCCTACATCGTCGCCGGCGTGCTCTTCGTGCTGCTGGCGATCCCGCTCGTCGCGGTGACGGACTGGGCGACCGTCCGCGCCGCCCGCCGCCAGTCCGGGGAGGTGAGCCTGTGACCACGGTGCTGTCCGTCGCCGGCGTGCACAAGGTGTTCGGCGCCCGCCACGTGCTGCGCGGCGTCTCGCTCGACGTCGCCGAGCACGAGGTCGTCGCGCTCATCGGCGCCAGCGGCTCCGGCAAGTCGACGCTGCTGCGCTGCATCAACCTCCTGGAGCCGGTCGACGACGGCACGATCCGCCTCGACGGCGAGGACATCACCGACCCGCGGGCCGACCCGGACCGTGTCCGGCGCCGCATCGGCATGGTGTTCCAGGCGTTCAACCTGTTCCCGCACATGACGGTGCTGGCCAACGTGACCCTCGCCCCGCGCCGGGTGCACCGCGTCGCGGCCGCCGAAGCCCGCGACAAGGCGATGGCGCTGCTGTCCCGCATCGGCCTGGCCGACCTCGCCGGCGCGTATCCGGACCGGCTCTCCGGCGGCCAGCAGCAGCGCGTCGCGATCGTACGGGCCCTGATGAACAACCCGCGGCTGCTGCTGCTCGACGAGGTCACCTCGGCACTGGACCCGCAACTCGTCGGCGAGGTGCTGGCGCTCGTGCGCGACCTGCGCGCCGACGGCACGACGATGCTGCTGGCCACGCACGAGATGGGCTTCGCCCGGCAGGTCGCCGACCGCGTGTGCTTCCTCGACGGCGGCACACTGGTCGAGCAGGGTCCACCGGAGCAGGTCCTCGGCGAGCCGCGGGAGCCGCGGACCCGCCAGTTCCTGGCCCGGATCATCGAATCCGGGCGGCTTTGAGCGAACGCGGCCGCGCCTTCGGGTCGCGCCGCGGAGGAACCGGCTGAACCGATGGGAATGCCGATATCTACACGGCCACCCGTTCGGCGGGCACGGCGAGGCCGAGGTTGTCGCGCAGCGTGGTGCCCTCGTACCCGGCGCGCAGCGAGCCGCGCTCCTGCAGCAGCGGCACCACCTTGTCGACGAACTCGTCCAGCCCGGTCGGGGTCAGGTGGGAGCCGATGATGAAGCCGTCGGAGCCGTCCTGCTGCACGAAGTCGTCGAGGCGCTGGGCCACCTGGCTCGGCGTGCCGATGAACTCGGTGCGGCCGAAGACGTGGATCGCGAGCTCGCGCAGCGTGTACCGGTTCGCCTCGGCGATCGCCCGCCACTCGGCGACGGTCTCGAAGGCGTTCTGGTGGATGCGGGCGCGGCCCTGGATGACGGGCGGGCCGTCCGGCGCCGGGTCGACGTCGGGCAGCGGCCCGTCCGGGTCGTAGCCGGACAGGTCGCGGTTCCACACGGTCTCGAGCAGGATCTGCGCGCCGCGGCCGCTGATCTGCGCCCGGGTGATCTCGCGGTGCCGTTCGATCGCCTCGGCCTCGGTGTCGCCCAGCACGAACGCGGCGCCGGGCAGGATCTTCGTCGACCCGGGCGGCCGGCCGTGGCGGGCCGAGCGCTGCTGGATGTCGCGGTAGAACGCCTGCGCCTCGGCGAGCGTGTGGAACGGGGAGAAGATGGCGTCGGGGCCGCCGCCGGTGGCGAACTCCCGGCCCTCGGCCGAGACGCCGGCCTGCAGGATCACGGGCTGTCCCTGCGGGCTGCGGGGCACGGTGAACCGGCCGCCGATGTCGAACTGCTCGCCGCTGAAGGCGAACGAGCCGGCGTCGGGGCGGCGCAGGAAGGCACCGGCGTCCGGGTCGGCCACGAGGTCGCCGGTGCTCCACGAGTCCCACAGCCGCCGGGCGACGGCCAGGAACTCCTCGGCCCGCACGTAGCGGTCCTCGCGCTTGAGGAAGCCGCCGCGGCGGAAGTTCTGGCCGGTGAACGCGTCCGAGGACGTGACGATGTTCCAGCCCGCGCGTCCGCCCGACAGGTGGTCGAGCGTGGCCAGCTGCCGGGCCAGCTCGTAGGGCTCGTTGAAGGTGGCGTTCACGGTCGCGACGAGCCCGAGGTGCTCGGTCACCGCGGCCAGGGCGGTGAGTACCGTGATCGCGTCGGGCCGGCCGATGACGTCCTGGTCGAAGATCTGCCCCTGCCGCTCGCGCAGCGCGAGGCCCTCGGCGAGGAAGAAGAAGTCGAACTTGCCGCGTTCGGCGGTCTGGGCGGCGTGGCGGAACGAGGCGAAGTCGATCTGGCTGCCGGCGGCGGGGTCGGACCACACGGTCTGGTGGTTGACGCCGCCGAGGTAGTGGCCGAGGATGATCTGCTTCTTGGGTCTGCTCATCGTGGCGATCCGTTCAGGCGGCGGTCTGGTAGCGGCTGGCGGGACGGGCGAGGCCCAGCTGGCCGCGCAGGGTGGACGAGTCGTACCGGGTGCGGAAGAGCCCCCGGCGCTGCAGCACCGGCACGAGCCGGTCGGCGATGGCGGTCAGGTCGTGCGGCAGCACTCCCGGCCGCAGCCGGACCCCGTCGTAGCCGAGCTCGTGCAGCTCCGCGATGTGCTCGGCCAGCGATTCGGCCGTACCGGCGAAGATCCGTGCGTCCGAGAACAGCTCGGCGCCGTCGAGCCCGTCGAGCCGCTCCTTGCGGGCGGTCGCCGCGGCGGCGTCGGGCTCGAGGAAGACCAGCAGGTCGGCGTAGACCTGCAGCTCGCCGTCGCGGCCGGCGGCGGTGACCTCCCGGCGGACCTCGTCGAGGATCCGCGTCGCGCCCGCGCTGTCGTGCGGGGTCACGAAGACCACGTCGGCCTGGCGGGCGGCCAGCCGGTAGGGCACCGTCGAGTGCGCCAGCACGCTGACCACCGGCTGGCCCTGCGGCGGCCGCGGCGTGATCGAGGGCCCGCGCACCGAGAACCAGCGGCCCCGGAAGTCGATGCGGTGCAGCTTTTCGCGATCGATGAACCGATCCGTGGCCACGTCGCGGATCTCGGCGTCGTCCTCCCAGCTGTCCCACAGCCGCCGGACCACGTCGATGTAATCCGCCGCCTCGTCGAACCGCTCGGCGACCACCTGCTGGATCTCGGGCGTGTCGAGCAGCTCCAGGCTCAGCCGTGGCAGGTCCCGGCGGCCGAACAGCGCCGCCTCGCCGCCGATGCCGCCGGTCCGGAACTGCACGCCCGCCCGGCCGGTGCTGACGTAGTCGAGGGTGGCCAGGTTCTTCGAGGTGTGGAACGGCTCACTGTGCGTCGTGGTCACGGTCGGCACGATGCCGATGTGTGCCGAGCCCGGCGCGACGCGGGCCGCGACGAGCAGGGCGTCCAGCCGGCCCCGGACCTGATCGGTGCGCTCGTCGGGGGCGAAGTAGTCGGCGGACTGGATGGTGAGCGAGTCGTCGATCGTGGCGAAGTCGAGCAGGCCGCGCTGGGCCTCGGCGATCAGGCCGGTCCAGTAGGCGGGGGAGAACAGCTCGCGCGGCCGGGCGTGCGGGCTGCGCCACGCGGCCGGGTGCCAGCCGGCGCCGTCCAGGGCGACGGCGAGGTGAAGCCGGGTCACAGTGGTGTCCTTTCGGGGCTGCGCAGGAGCGAGAAGTGCAGGGTCCGGCGCAGTTCGAACCCGATCGACCGGTACAGCCGGATGGCGTTGACGTTCTCGCCGGCGGCGTGCATGAACGGGGTCTCGCCGCGCGCGCGGATGTTGTGCGCGACCGCTCGCACGAGCCGCGTGGCCAGGCCCTGGCCGCGGTACGCCGGGTCGGTGCACACGGCGCTGATCTCGGTCCAGCCGGGCGGGTGCAGGCGCTCGCCGGCCATCGCGACGAGGGCGCCGCCGCGGCGTACGCCCAGATAGGTCCCCAGCCGGTAGGTCTGCGGCTCGAGCGGGCCCGGTTTCGTGCGGGCCACCAGATCCAGCATCTCCGGCACGTCCGCGGCCCCCAGGTTGACCAGGTCGTCGCCGGGGCGGCTGTCCAGCGCGTCCGTGGCGACCAGCTGGACGCCGTGGCCCTGGAACACGACCTCCCAGTCGCCGGGCGGGTCGGCGAGGTCGCCCGCCAGCATCGCGGGCGCGCCCGGGCCGACCAGCGCGTGCAGGTCCGCCCAGACCCGCTCGTCCTGCACGGGCGGCACCGCCATGATGGGCGAGACGTCGGCGGGGTAGCGCCGCGCCCGGCCGGCGCCCAGCGCGAAGTGCGCGTGCGGGCCGGTCAGCGAGGCCCACGCCGCCTGGTCGAGCACGTGGACCCCCGCGTCGACGGTGCTCACGCGTGCCCCCGCCGCGCCCACTCCGCGGCCAGCAGCTCGTAGGAGCGCACCCGGTCGGCGTGGTCGTGGGTGATGGTGGTGATCGCGAGCTCGTCGGCGCCGGTCGCGTCGCGCAGCTGCTCGAGCTTGTCCGCGACGGTCTTCGGCGAGCCGACCAGCTGGGTCTCGACGCGGTCCCGGACGAGGTCGCGGTCCTCGGCGCTCCACTCGTGCCCGGCCGCCTCCTCGGGCGTGGGGAACGGGATCGCGCCCGAGCCCGCGCGGATGCTGCGCACCCACAGGCCGTAGCCGGACGCGAGGACCGCCGCCTGCTCGTCGGTCTCGCCGACGACCACGTCCGCCGAGACCGAGATGCGCGGCCGGTCCAGCTCCGCCGAGGCCCGGAACGCGGCCCGGTACGCCTCCACCGCGTCGATGACGGTGCTCGGGCTGTGGTGGTAGGAGGCCGCGAAGCGCAGCCCCTTCTCGCCGGCGACCGTCGCGCTGGAGCCGCCGGACGCGCCGAGGATCCACACCTGGATCGCGGCGCCCTCGCCGGGGTACGCGCGCACGGCCACGCCGTCGGGGGAGACGTACGTGCCGGCGAGGAACGCGAGGATGTCGCTGACCTGCGAGTCGTAGCCGGGGGTGTACGCGCCCGGCTGCTGCAGCAGGTGCAGCATCGTGGCCACCTTGGCCTGCGAGGAGGCCAGAAGGCGGCTGAAGTCGTACTGCTTGGGCAGCAGCAGCCCGTTGTCGGTGCGCTGCTCGGTGGCGTGCGCCCCGCCGCCGCGGTTCGCCGTGTACGCGGACACCGCGGCGACCGTCGGCTGCCCCGAGCCGTTGGCGTCCGCGGGGGCCGGCTTCTGCCGCCCGATCGAGCGGCCCAGGCCGAGGTCGAGCCGGCCCGGGTACACCGCGTCGAGCAGCCCGAACTCCTCGACGGTGGCCAGCGGCTGGCGGTGGCCGAGCTGCACCCCGGCCGAGCCGACGCGGATGCTGCTGGTGGCCCCGGCCACCAGCGCGATCGAGACGGCCGGGGACGCGCCGAGCACGCCGGGATTGAGGTGGTGCTCGGCGAACCAGTACCGCTGGTAGCCGAAGCGCTCGGCCTGCCGGGCGAGGTCGACGGCGTTGCGGACCGCGGTGGCGTTGTCGTCACCGCTGCTGCGCGGGATCAGATCCAGGACGGCCAGGGGTGTGGTGCTCATGCGGTTCCTCTCAGCGGGCGAAGGCGAATCGCCGGTCCGGGCGGGGTCCATCGAGGGCGAGGTCGGCGAGGACCCGCCCGACGGCCGGCACGAACTTGAAGCCGTGACCGGAGAAGCCGGTGGCCACGACCACCGGCCCGTGCCGGTCCAGGACGAAGTTCGCGTCGGGGGTGGTGGTGTACGTGCAGCTGATGGGCGCGAACTCGTCCGGGTCGACGCCGGGCAGCCAGCGGCGGGCGTACTCGCGCAGTGCGGCCAGCTGGCCGGGCTCCGGCGTGAAGTCGCGGTGGTCCGGGTCGGCCTCGGGGCCGACGCCGTGGAAGCCGACCTTGATGCCCTCGCCCGGCGTGGCCAGGCCGTAGATGCCGCCGTAGAACTCCGCGGCCGCCGCCGAACCCTCGGCGAAGCGGTGCCCGAAGCTGGGCCAGCCGGCCTCGGGCTCGCGCGCGGCGAAGTGGGCGGGCTGCTCCTGGGTGACCCGCAGCGGCGGCAGCGGGACGAGCCCGCCGAGCAGCTTGCTCGCCCAGGCGCTGACCGCGGCCACCACCCGGCGGGCGGAGTAGGTGCCGCCGTCGGTGTGTACGAGGACCTTGTCGTCGCCGAGCACCTCGATCGCGGTCACCGGCGTCGAGTGCCGCACCGTGGCGCCCAGCGCCGCCGCGGCGTCCTGCAGCGCGGCGACCGCCCGGTCGGCGTGCAGGCGTCCGCTGTCCGGGTGGAACAGCGCCCGGGTGTCGAACCGGATGCCGGGCCAGCGCTCGGCCGCCTCCGGCGGCGTGAGCCAGCGGTGCGGCACACCGGCGGCGGCGAGCCCGTCGGCGAGCTCCCGCAGGTACGGGTGGTCGCCGTGGTCGACGCCGCCGGTGACGGTGAGCAGTCGCGCGCCGGTGACGTGCTCGAGCTCCCGCCACAGCCGCTCGGCCTCGCGCGCGAGGCGGATGTGCACCGCATCGGGGTACGACAGCCGGAAGATGCGGGACGCGCCGTGCGAGGCCCCGTTGGCGTGCCCGGCCGCGAACCGCTCGAGCAGCGTCACGCCCACGCCCCGGCGGGCCAGCTGCCACGCCGCCGCGGAGCCCATCGCCCCGCCACCCACCACCACGACATCAACGTTGTCCGTCATCGCCCCAGCCCAGAATCCGTGCGGCGGCGAAGCCGCTGGCCAACCCGCTGCCGGCCGCGAACCGGCCAGGGGAGAACTGTCCGAGCCGCTCGCCGAGCAGCACCTTCACCGTCCACCGGCTGCCAGAGCGCGGTGTGCTCCAGCCGCGTCGCGCCGAGTGCCTCGGTTGTGGGCATGGTGTACTCCCTCGTCCGGGGGCCCGGGGTACGGGCCGCGTCCTTACCACACAGCCGTTGTGTGGTCGTGTCATCACCCGGGGCACCCCGTCGCGGTGGAGGGTTGCCGGCCGACGAGCCGGGGCTGGACGTCGGCGCTCGTGACACTGGTTGGTGATGTCAGCCGATGGGCTGACACAGGCAACGATAGAACTCCGGCGGGCGAATGTCTATTAATCCCATAGGATTACCATGAGTTGCGGGCGCCGCTCTGCGATGGCCGGCGTTGTGCTCGAGTGCATCGGGGGCCGCGCGGTCATGCGGTCAGCATGCTGCGGGCCCGGCCGAGGCTGCCGAGCGTCTCCCGGAGTGCCGCGACGATCGCCGTCTCGAGGTCCGGCTGGAGGCGGGTCAGCGGCACGGAGATGCTCACCGCGTCGACCGCCGGCGTCGCCAGTGGCACGGCCATCGCGATACACATGATGCCCTCGGTGTTCTCCTCCCGGTCCACGGCGTAGCCGGCCGCGCGCACCGCGGCCAGGGCGGTGTGGAAGGTGCGGCGGTCGGTGACCGTGTTCGGGGTGAGCCGCGGCAGCGGCCAGGTCAGCATCCGGTCGGCCGCCTGGTCCGGATGCTCGGCGAGCAGCGCCTTGCCCAGCGCGGTGGCGTGGGCCGGCAGGCGGCGGCCGATGGCGCTGTAGAGGCGCAGACGGTGGGCCGACTCGCGCTTGGCGAGGTATATGACCTGGTCGCCGTCGAGCCGTCCGAGGTGAACCGTTTCGCCGAACCGCCGTGACAGCTCGTCCAGGACGCCGCCGAGCAGGCCGACCGTGTCGTCCCCGTCGAGGTAGGCGGCCCCGACCCGCAGGGCGCGCATGCCGAGGCGGAAGCGGGTGCCGGTGTCGTCGGTCCGCACCCAGCCGCGGCTGGTCAGCGTGCGCAGAAGGCCGTGCAGGCTGCTCTTCGGGATGTCGAGCGCGCGGGCGAGGTCCACCAGCGTCCAGGGCTGGGGCTGGTCGGCGAGCAGCTCGAGCAGGTCGAGCGTGCGTCCGGCCGACTTGACGGGCTGGAAGTCCTCGTGGGCGGTGGGCACGGCGCAACTCTAGCGAACGCCTGAGGCCTCCAGTATGGTCATGTACATGATTAGCGTTCATATGGGTGAACAACTTCGAGTCGGCCGCGTGCTGCCCGTCGTGGTCATCGAAGACGCGCGGCACGCGGATGCCCTCGGCACTGCCCTGGTCAACGGTGGTCTCGCCGTGGCCGAGGTGACGCTGCGCACCGATGCCGGGCTCGACGCCATCAAGTCGCTCGCCGCCCGGGACGACCTCGTCGTCGGCGCGGGCACGGTGCTGACCGCCGCGCAGGCCGATGCGGCGATCGCGGCCGGTGCCCGGTTCGTCGTGACGCCGGGCTTCGCGCCGGCCGTGGTCCGCTCCTGCCAGGACGCCGGTGTGCCGGTGTACCCGGGGGTCGCCACCGCTACCGAGATCCAGATGGCTGTCGATGCCGGCCTCGATATCGTCAAGTTCTTCCCGGCCCAGCAACTCGGCGGGGCGCAGACGATCAAGGCGCTGTCGGCGCCGTACCGCGGGGTGCGGTTCATCCCGACCGGCGGCGTGACTCCGGCCCTCATGCCGGAGTACCTGGCCCTCCCGGCCGTGCTCGCGGTCGGCGCGACCGCGATCGCCCCGGCCGAGCTGATCGCCGGCGAGCGCTGGGACGAGATCACCGCCCGCGCGGCCGAGGCGTTGGCGATCGCGGGCGGTGCGGCATGAGCGGCCTGACTCCGCGCCCGAAGGCCGACTGCCGGTTCGATCTGGTCTCGCTCGGCGAGATCATGCTGCGGCTCGACCCGGGCGAGGGCCGCGTCCGCACCGCCCGCCAGTTCCGGGTCTGGGAGGGCGGCGGCGAATACAACGTCGCGCGTGGCCTGCGGCGCTGCTTCGGGCTGCGGACCGCGGTCGTCACCGCGTTCGCCGACAACGAGGTGGGCCGCCTGCTCGAGGATCTCGTCCTGCAGGGCGGTGTCGACACGAGCCTCATCACGTGGATGCCGTACGACGGGATCGGCCGGAGCGTGCGCAACGGGCTGAACTTCACCGAGCGCGGCTTCGGCGTGCGCGGCGCCGTCGGCACGTCGGATCGCGGGCACTCCGCGGCCAGCCGGCTCAAGCCGGACGACGTTGACTGGGACCATCTCTTCGGCACGCTGGGCGTGCGGTGGCTGCACACCGGCGGCATCTACGCGGCCTTGTCGCAGACGGCGGCGGAGACGGTGGAAGCCGCGATGACGGCCGCCCGCCGGCACGGCACGATCGTGTCCTACGACCTCAACTACCGGCCCAGCCTGTGGAAGGCCGTCGGCGGAAAGGACCGTGCGCGGGAGGTGAACCGCCGTCTCGCCGGCCTCGTCGACGTGATGATCGGCAACGAGGAGGACTTCACCGCGTGCCTCGGCTTCGCGGTGCCGGACACCGATATCCACGGCGGATCGCTCGACGCGGGCAACTTCAAGTCGATGATCGAGGCGGTGGTCCAGCAGTACCCCAACTTCAAGGTCGTCGCGACCACCCTGCGCGGCGTGCACAGCGCGACGGTGAACGACTGGGGTGCCGTGGCGTGGGCCGGCGGCACGTTCGCCGAGGCGACCCACCGGCCCGGCCTGGAGATCCTCGATCGGGTCGGCGGCGGTGACAGCTTCGCGTCGGGCCTGATCTACGGGCTGCTGGAGCGCGACGGCGACCTGGCGACGGCCGTGGAGTACGGCGCCGCGCACGGCGCGCTGGCGATGACCACCCCCGGCGACACCTCGATGGCCAGCCTCGCCGAGGTGGAGGCACTGATGCGCGGCGGCAGCGCCCGCGTCCAGCGCTGAGGGGTCGCGTGCTGCTCACGTTTAACGTCCTTCTAGTGTGTGTAAGTGTGTGCTAGTGCATGCTACGGTCGTGGCGTGAATTTGACGGAGTGGGCGAAAGTGCAGGGCGTGCACCCGCACACCGCCTATCGCTGGTTCCGTGAGGGGACATTGCCGGTTCCGGCGACCCGGGTCGGGCCCCGGACGATCCTGGTGAACGTGGAGGCTGCCGCGGCGTCGAAGGTCTCGGGCGGGGTGGGTCTGTACGCCCGGGTGTCGTCGCGTGACCAGAAGGCCGACCTGGAACGTCAAGTGGCCCGGCTGTCGTCGTGGGCGGCGCAGGCGGGGCTGGCGGTGGCCCGGATTGAGGCTGAGGTCGGATCCGGTATGAACGGCGCCCGGGTCAAGGCCCGACGGCTGCTGGCCGATCCCGATGTGACCGCTGTGGTGGTGGAGCACCGGGACCGGCTGGGCCGGATGAACACCGAGTTGGTCGAGGCCGCGCTGTCCGCGACAGGCCGGCGGTTGGTGGTGCTGGACGGCGGTGAGGTCCAGGACGACCTGGTGCGCGACATGGTGGAGGTGCTCACCTCGTGCTGCGCCCGGCTGTACGGCCGCGGGTCGGCCCGCAACCGGGCGGCGAAGGCGCTAGCGGCGGCCGAACTTGGCTGACCTGCGCTGTCTGGACAAACCGTTCGTCGCGCCCGGCCCGTCCGGGGTGGCGATCCGCACCCGGCTGCGTGTTACTCCCGATGAGGACAGCGTGCTGCGGCAGGCCGGCGCCCATCTGGGTTCGCTGGCAGCCCGGGACCTGGCCGCCCGGTGCGCGGATGGCACGGGCCACAACGCCGCCCGCTGGGCGGACCGCAAGCGGGAGCTGACCGCCGCCTCGTCGTCGAGATGGGCCGGGTCGATCACGAAAGCCACCCACGACCAGTGGGCGTTGCCCCCGCCGCGGACAGGTCGCGCACCTGGACAACCTGACCGCGGGGATCAGCACGATCCGGCAGCGGCTGGCTCGGCCACTCGGCACGCCGGGCACCAAACGTGCGCCGGGCGGGTACCGATCGGCTCGGGAGTGGCACCAGAAGTCGCGGCGGCTGGCCGTCTTGGAGGCCCGGCGGGGCAGGCTCGCCGCCGACCAGAAGGCCGGGGTCGTACACGTGGTACGCGGTGGCCGCAGGCTCGCCAACACCCGCCACCACCTGGACGAGGCGGGCCTGAACGGCGAGCAGTGGCGCACCCGGTGGGACGCGGCCCGGATGTTCCTGTCCGCCGGCGGAGAGGGCGGCAAGAGGTACGGCAATGAGACGATCCGGGTCAGCCCGCACGGCCAGGTCAGCATCAAGCTGCCGGCCCCACTCGGCCACCTCGCCAACGACCGGCACGGCCGGTACACGCTGGCCGGGTCCGTCGTGTTCGCTCACCGCGGCCAGGCATGGGCACAGCAGATCGACGCCAACCAGGCGGTCGCTTACACGATCCGCCACGACCCCGCCCGGGACCGCTGGTACCTGACCGCGTCCTGGCAGCCTGCGGCCGTCACCCAGATCGGGCTGGACGCGGCCCTCGCGGCCGGCGTGATCGGCGTGGACACCAACGACGAGCACTACGCCGCCTGGCAGCTCGACACGCACGGCAATCCGGTCGGCGCCCCGCGCCGTTTCGACTACGCCATGTCCGGCACCGCGGAGCACCGCGACGCGCAGATCCGCCACGCCACTACCCGGCTGCTGCGTTGGGCGAAGACATGCGGGGTAGACGCGATCGCCATCGAGAACCTGGACTTCGGCGACAGCAAGACCCGCGAACAACACGGCCGGCGCAAACGGTTCCGGCGACTGATCTCCCGCTTCCCGACCGCGCGGCTGCGGTCCCGGCTAGCCTCCATGGCCGCCGAGGCAGGTATCACCATCGTCGCCGTGGACCCGGCCTACACCTCCCGCTGGGGCGCCGAACACTGGGCCAGGCCCACCAGCACCCCCACCCGGAAGACCACCCGTCACGAGGCTGCAAGCCTCGTGATCGGACGGCGCGCGCAGGGCAATCCCGCCCGGCGACGGACACCACCCCCCGCACGCCACCAGAGTGATGGCGCCCGGCATCGGAGTGTCCAGGCCCGGCAGGACGGCCCCGCGCGTGAGGAATCCCGCCCGCCCCGGACCGGAACACGGACACGATCCGTGCACCCGCCAGAGACGTGAACGCGGGAGACCAGTCTGCCCAACACCGTTCGGGGCAGGCGCAGTGACCACGAGACTCACTCTTGCTCACTGTCCAGGAACGGTCGAAATGACAAGGGCGTAGTTAGTGATCTTGCTCATGCGCCCTTGACCAGGCGAAACGCTGGGCGACGCTGGGTGTGGGAACCATGCTGCGCGCCGGGGACTGGCAGGTCGAGTCCTGCTGGGTCGACCTGGACGGCCGTGGTGAGCGCATGTGGAACCGTGCCGTCGACCCGTACGGGATGGAGCACTGGTACACCACCAGCCAGTTGCAGGAGCGGCTGCATCGCGACGGCCTCGACATCGGCGACCTCGCCCCGGCGCCCCTGCTGCCGAGCCCGCCGCGGATCGTCGATCCGGACGACGGCTGCGAGTGAGTGCACCACTCGGGATCCTTGTCGTCAGGACCGGGATCCCGGTGGCGGGACATCTATTCGTCTTCCGGTGCGAGCCTTCGAGTCGCCATAGCAACAAGAGGTAGTGTCCGATCCCTGCCTCCGGTGCGAGCTCGTCCGGCCATTGCGCGGTCGGCAGGTGCGACCGGTCACGGAGGAACGCTTGGGCCGCAGTCAGTCCTGAGCCCGGATAGTCGACTCCGCAGCAGCAGCTCGGCGCGGTCGCCGGAGGACTCGGCGGCCTGCTGTCGGAAAGTCGATGTCGAACTCGCGTTCGCCCTCGGATGCGGGCCTGGGTTCGGTTTCGAGGACCTCGAGGCGGACGTCGACGGGCATGAGATCCTGGGCGACGCTGACGAGCAGTGTGTAGCCGGTCGAGCCGGCCAGGTCGGCCGAGGCGCGTCCGACCGCCTGGTCCAGGCCGTCGGTGGCGTCGGCCTCAACGTCGCGGAGCGTGAGCAGCCGATAGTCCGGGGTCAACCGTAGTTTCACGTGCGTCTTCTCGCCCTTCCTCAGTCCGGTGCGGTATTGGATCGGTCAGGGCCGCGATGGGTGGGCCGCCCATTTCGGGACCCATACATCACCAGGGCGATGGCGATGTGGCGCCGAGCGGATATAGCTTCGCAGCTCGGTCAGGCCCGGGTGCGGGTTGTCGCGATGCCAGATGAGGAAGTGCGGGTAGACCGGGGTCGGGTCGAGGATCCGGATGCGGCGCAGGTCGTAGGTCGCGGGCCAGAGCATGCGGGTGAGCTCGCCGACCAGGGAGGCCAGGGTCGGTGATTCGGCGAGCACGTCCAGCAGGTGATCGGTGCCGAAGTTGGGGCCGATGCGCTCGATGGTGAGGCGGAACTCGGCGCTCAGGTCGTCGTAGTAGGCGGCCCATTCGGTGCCGGGGACGATGCCGGGGATCCAGATCCGCCGGCCTCGCAGGTCGGCCAGGGTAACGCGCCGGGCGTCGGCGAGGGGGTGCCTGGGGCCGGTCAGCAGCTGGTGGGGGTCGTCGAGCACGCGGGCGGCCTGGATGCCCGGGGGGAGTTCCCGCGCCGGCGTGGTGACCGCGCGGAACGTGGCGTCGATCGTGCCGGCTTCGATCGCGGCGATCGCGGCGGTCGTGTTCGATCCGACGCCCGTCAGCACGTCGAGTTCGGTGCCGGGATGCGCCCGGTGGAAGTCGCGCAGGAGGCCGGCCGGTCCGATCGTGTGGTTCAGCACGTCGACGCGGAGTGCGCGGTGGCCGGGCCGCACGGAGCTGACCGCGCGTTCGGCCAGCTGGACGATGGCGCGCGCGTGGGGCAGGAACGCCTGTCCGTCGATGGTGAGGGTGGCGCCCTTCGGTGTCCGGGTGAACAGGCGGACGCCGAGGACGTGCTCCAGCGTCGCGATGCGTTTGGAGACGGCCTGCTGGCTGATGCCGAGCCGGGTCGCGGCCTCGCCGAAGTAGCGGTCGTCGGCGACCGCCAGGAAGGCCCTGACCGAGCCGAAGTCGAGTGCCTCGACAACCTCTGGTTGTGAGTTCTCTGCGTGTCGATTGTTGGACACCCTGGCCCCTGACCTGGTCGAATGCCTGCGCTCGACAGCCTACAACCAGGAGGTGTGGTGGCCTCGTTCGTGCATCTCCACGTGCACACGGACTACAGCATGCTGGACGGCGCCGCCAAAGTCGGCCCGCTGGCCAAGGAGGTAGCGCGGCTGGGGATGCCGGCGGTGGCGATGACTGACCACGGCAACGTCCACGGGGCGCATGAGTTCTTCCACGCCGCGCGCAAGGCGGGCGTCAAGCCGATCATCGGCATCGAGGCGTACCTGGCGCCCGGCGCGCGCCAGGATCGCCGTCCGGTGTTCTTCAGCGACAACCTGGCGTTGCGGAAGTCCGACGAGAAGACCGGCGCGGGCGGTGACGTGTCCGGCCGGGGCCTCTACACGCATCTGACCATGTGGGCGGCCGACGCCCGGGGCCTGGCCAACCTGTTCCGGCTGCAGTCGCGGGCCTGGTTGGAAGGCCACGTGCAGAAGTACCCGCGGATGGACGACGAGCTGCTCGCTGAGCACGGGGCCGGGCTGATCGCCACCACCGGGTGCCCGTCCGGCGAGGTGCAGACCCGGCTGCGGCTCGGCCAGTACCAGCAGGCGGTCGCGGCGGCGGCCCGCTACCGCGACATCTTCGGCGCGGACAACTACTTCCTGGAGCTGATGGACCACGGGCTGCCGATCGAGCGGCGAGTCCGCGACGACCTGCTCCGCCTCGGCCGGCATCTCGGGCTCCCGCCGCTGGCCACCAACGACTCGCACTACGTCACCGAGGATCAGGCGGCCGCGCACGACGCGCTGCTGTGCGTCGGCACCGGCAAGCAGCTGGCCGACGCCGAACGGTTCCGGTTCGGCGGTAGCGGTTACTACCTGAAGTCCGCCGAGCAGATGCGCGCGCTCTGGGACGACGAGGTCTCCGGCGCGTGTGACAACACGCTGCTGGTGGCCGAGCGGGTCGAAGCCTACGACGAGATCTTCGCCCACCGCGACCTGACGCCACGCTTCCCGGTGCCCGAGGGCGAGACCGAGTCCAGCTGGCTGCGCGCCGAGACCCTGCGCGGGGCGCGCCGGCGATACGGCGAAACACCTCCGCCGCAGGTACTCGCCCGGATCGATCACGAGCTGTCCGTGATCGATACGATGGGCTTCCCCGGATACTTCCTCGTGGTCGCCGACATCTGCCAGTACGCCCGGGACCAGGGCATCGGGCTGGGACCCGGCCGCGGCTCCGCGACCGGCTCGATCGTCGCCTACTGCACCGGCATCACCCAACTCGACCCGATCGAGCACAAACTGCTCTTCGAGCGGTTCCTCAACCCCGAGCGGATCTCCATGCCGGACGTCGATCTGGACTTCGACGACCGCCGGCGCGACGAGATGATCACGTACGTCACCCGCCGGTACGGCGACGACCGGGTGTGCCAGATCGTCACGTTCGGCACCATCAAGGCCAAGGCGGCGGTCAAGGACGCCTGCCGAGTGCTGGGCCTGCCGTACGCGCTGGGCGACCGGATCACCAAGGCGTTCCCACCAGCCGCCGGTGGCAAGGAGATCCCGCTCGCGGCGATCCACGACGGCGGCCATCCCCGCCACGGCGAGGCCGCCGAACTGCGGCGCATGTACGAGCAGGAGCCCGACGTCCGGCTCGTGCTGGACAACGCGGCGGGCCTGGAGGGGCTCACCCGCGGGACCGGGATCCACGCGGCCGGGGTGATCCTCTCGGCGGAGCCGCTGCTGGACGTGATCCCGCTGGTGCGGCCCAAGGCCGACGGCCCGGTGATCACCGGGTTCCCGTTCACGCAGGCCGAGGAGATGGGCCTGCTCAAGATGGACTTCCTGGGCCTGCGCAACCTGACCGTGATCGGGGACGCCATCGCCAACGTGCGCGCCAACCAGGGCATCGACATCGATATCCTGCAGGTGCCGCTGGACGACGCGAAAACGTACGAGCTGCTCGCCCGCGGCGACACGCTCGGCGTTTTCCAGCTCGACGGCGGTGGGATGCGGGTGCTGCTGCGGCTGATGCAGCCCACCACGTTCACCGACATCGCTGCCGTCAACGCGCTCTACCGGCCCGGCCCGATGGAGATGAACGCGCACACCAACTACGCGCTGCGCAAGACCGGCAAGCAGCCGGTCGAGCCGATCCATCCCGAACTCGCCGAGGCCCTCGAACCGATCCTCGGCGACACGTACCACCTGGTCGTCTTCCAGGAACAGGTGATGGCGATCGCACAGCAGCTGGCCGGCTACTCACTCGGCGCCGCCGACAACCTGCGTCGCGCGATGGGCAAGAAGAAGAAGGAGGTGCTCGACGCCGAATGGGACCGGTTCGCCGCCGGTATGGGCGAGCGGGGCTTCTCGGCGGCAGCGACCCGGGCGATCTGGGACGTGCTGGTCCCGTTCAGCGGCTACGGGTTCAACAAGTCCCACACCGCGGGCTACGGCCTGGTGTCGTACTGGACGGCCTACCTCAAGGCCAACCACCCCAGCGAATACCTCGCCGCGCTGCTCACCTCGGTCGGCGACGACAAGGACAAGCTCGCCGTCTACCTCGCCGACTGCCGCCGCCTCGGGATCGCCGTCATGCCACCCGACGTCAACGAGAGCCGCCTCGATTTCGCCGCCGTCGGCACCGGCATCCGCTTCGGCATGGGCGCCGTGCGCAACGTCGGCGCCGGCGTGGTCGAGGCGATCGTCGCCGCCCGCGAGGCCCGCGGCAAGTTCACCGACTTCGCCGACTTCCTCGGCAAGGTCCCGCCGGTGGTGTGCCAGAAACGGGTGATCGAGTCCCTCGCCAAAGCCGGGGCGTTCGACGGCCTGGGCCACCACCGCAAGAGCCTGGTCGCCGTGCACGAGCATGCCATCGACGCGGTCATCGGCGTGAAACGCAACCAGGCACTGGGCCAGGACTCCCTCTTCGGCGACCTCGGCGGCGCCGGCATCGCGGTGGCCGTCCCGGAGGGCGAGTGGGACCGGTCCACCCTGCTCGCGTACGAGCGGGAGATGCTCGGCCTGTTCGTCTCCGGCCACCCCCTCGACGGCGCCGAACACGTCCTGCGCCAGCACCGCGACATCGGCCTGGCCGACCTGCTCACCTCCGGCCGGACCGACGGCCCGGTGCAGGTGAGCGGCATCATCGCCGACCTGCAACGCAAGATCACCAAACAGGGGCACGCGTGGGCGGTGCTCACCCTCGAGGACCACGACGCGGCGATGGAATGCCTGGCCTTCCCCAAGACGTACCAGCGGTGCGAAGCGATACTCGCCCAGGACCGGGTGGTGAGCGTCCGGGGCCGGATCAACGTCCGCGACCAGACCATGAGCATCCACGTCGAAGACGTGACGCCCCTCGACCTGACCGGCGACGACGCGCCGATCGTGCTGGCGCTGCGCGACACCCAGGTCACGGCCCAGCTCGTCGACGAGCTCAAGCAGATCCTCACCCGCCATCACGGCACCGCGCCGGTGCACGTCCGGCTGGCCTGCACCAGCGGGCGTGCCCTCCTGCTGGATCTGAAGGCATGCCGCGTAACGCCGGGCCCGGCGCTGTACGGCGACCTCAAGGCGCTGCTGGGCGCCGCCGCGATCGGCACCTGACGCTCGCGCGCACCGAGCCGGCCCCGGGATCCTGGTCGTCGGGGCCGGGATCCCGGGGGATGGCGGCGTGCTCAGGCGGTCCGGCCGGCCCGGCGATAGGCCAGCAGTCCGGCGACCAGGCCGGCCAGGCCCAGCACCAGGCCGATCACGGCCAGGGTGACGGCGGTGCCGTCGCTGCCGTCCTCGCCGCTGTCCATGACGGCCTTCGCGTCCTGCGCGGCCGCGCTCGCACCCGCTGCCGGAGTGGCCCCGGTGCCGGCCTTGGTGAGCTTGAGGACGGGGGCGGGGTGCTCGGCCTCGGCGCCGGCGGCCGGTTCGTCGATCCAGCGCACGACATCGCCGTCGGAGTACGTCTGCAGGGCCTTGAAGACGATCTGGTCGGTCTGCGGCAGCGGGCCGAGGGAGACGTCGAACTCCTGGAACTGGTGCGGCTTGATCTCGGCGCCCGGGTCGGCGGTCCAGGTGATCTTCGAGATGGCCTCGGTGATGTCCCCGTCGTCGGTCTTGACCGGGGTGGCGAGCTTGCTGGTCTCGGTGGCGGCGGTCCAGCCCTGGACCGGCTTGAGGGAGACCGAGGCGATGGGCTTGTCGGTCGGGATGGCGATCTCGAGCTTGGTGGTGGAGGCGGTGTCCTTCTCGTTGGGTACCCGGAAGGTGATCTTGGTGTAGCCGCCCTGGGTGGCGGTGTTCGGGTTCACGGTGACGTGCGCGGAGGCGGCGGCCGGGAAGGCGAGGGCCGCGGCGGTCGCGGCCAGCACGACGACGCCGGCGCGTAGTGGGGAGGTCAGACGCATCGGTTCGGGTCCTCTCGGAGCATGTCGCGGGAACTTTGGCGGCGGTCGCGCCGACCAACTTAGTGATGCTGAAGCGTAATACTTACGAATCATGATTTTTCCGGCATGGGGGGTTCGGCGGCTTCTGCTGGTCGCCGGCGGGCCGTTGCTGCTGGTCGTGACCCTGGTGGTCGCGCTGCGCTGGGGCGGCGGTGTCCTCGGCCGGGCGATCGTCGGCCTGCCGGATCCCGGGCCGGTCACGGCGTGGGGCTTGCCGCTGGTCCGGGCGGCGGCCGACGTCTGCGGCGTCGTGACCGTCGGCCTCGCCGTGACCGCCGCGTTCCTGCTGCCGGGCACCGGCGAGACCGGCCGGAACGGGGCCGGGCAGCTGCTCGGGCCGGCCGGCTACCGGATGCTGCGCCGGGCCGGCTGGTGGGCCGCCGGCTGGGCGCTCAGCGCGCTGGCCCTGCTGCCGCTGACCCTGTCCGACCTGCTCGGCCGGCCCCTGTCACAGGTCACCTTCGCCGGCGTGCGCAGCCTGGCGTGGTCGGTGGCGCAGGGCCAGTCCGCGCTCGCCCAGGCCGTGCTCGGCCTGGTCGTGGCGGTCGCGTCCCGGCTCGTGCTCACCCGGACCGGGGCCGCGGTTGCCGCGCTGCTGGCCTGCGCCGCCCTGGTGCCGCCGGCGCTGACCGGCCACTCGGCCGGGGCGGGCGACCATCAGCTCGCGGTGACGAGCCTGGCGGTGCACATCGTCGCCGCGGCGCTGTGGGTCGGCGGCCTGGCCGCGCTGCTGACGCTGCGCGGCGACCGGGCGCTCGCCGTCGCCGCGCGCGGCTACAGCCGCCTCGCGGCGGGCTGCTGGGCCGCGGTGGCGCTGAGCGGGGTGGCGAACGCCGCGGTCCGGCTCGGGGCGGTGGGGGAGCTGTGGCAGTCGCGGTACGGCCTGCTGGTCCTCGGCAAGGCCGCCGCGCTCCTCGCCGCGGGCGCGATCGGGCTCCGGCACCGGCGGCGGACCCTGCCGGCGCTCGACAAGGGCCGGCCCGGGGCGTTCCGCCGCCTCGCCGCCGGTGAGCTGGTGCTGTTCGCCGCCACGCTCGGGCTCGCCGTGGCGCTGTCGAGGACGCCGACGCCCGTACCGTCCAATCCGGTCGAGACCGACCCGGTCACCGATCTGCTCGGGTTCACCGCCCCGGCGCCGCTGAGCGCCGCGCGGGTGCTCTGGCCGCCGCTGCTCGACGGGTTCTTCCTCGCCGTCGTCGCGCTCGGCATGGCGGGCTACCTGATCGGGGTGTGGCGGCTGCACCGCGCCGGGCATCGCTGGCCGCCGGCCCGCACGGCGAGCTGGCTCGGCGGGCTGATGCTGCTGGCCGCGTTCACCGTCGCGGGGTTCGCCCGATACGCCTACGTGCTGTTCTCGGCGCACATGGCCCAGCACCTGGTCCTGGCCATGCTCGTGCCGATCCTGCTCGTCGGCGGGGCTCCGGTCACCCTCGCGCTGCGCACCCTGCGGCCGCCGGGCGATCCGCGAGTCCGGGGCGCCCGGGACTGGCTGCTGCTGATCGTGCACAGCCGGGCGCTGCGCGTGCTGTCGCATCCGGTGGTGGCCCTCGCGATCTACGTGGTCAGCCTCTACGGGCTGTACTTCAGCGACCTGCTCGGCGTGCTCATGCGGTACCACCTCGGCCACCTGGCCATGCTCGTGCATTTCGTGTTGTCGGGTTATCTGTTCTTCTGGGTGCTCATCGGCGTCGACCCCGGCCGCCGGGCCGTCGCGCCGCCGATCCTGGTGCTCGTGCACTTCGCGAGCATGGCGTTCCACGCGTTCCTCGGCATCGCGCTCATGCAGTCGCGGAGCCTGATCGCGCCGGACTGGTACACCTCCGTCCATCCGGACTGGGCCGGCGGACTGCTCGCCGACCAGCACGTCGGCGCCGGGCTGGCATGGGGCTTCGGCGAGATCCCGGCCGTGGCGATCCTGCTGCTGCTCGTCGTGCGCTGGATCCGCGCCGACGAGCGCGAGCAGCGCCGCCTCGACCGGGCCGCCGACCGCGCCGAGGCGACCGGGGAGGAGGACGAGCTCGCACGGTACAACGCGTTCCTGCGCCGCGCCGCCGAGGCCAGCGGGCGGGGCGGAAAAGTCTGACGGAACTTCCCGGCCCCCGGGGCCGACTACTCCCTGACACCCTCAGCCATCGGTGTCCGCGAATGAAACCTCGGAGGTTCCCATGTCCGTCGCCACCGACGTGTCGCCCCCTGCCGAGGAGCTGCCCGAGCGCCCCGCCCGCCCGGACCGCTCCTGGTCGATCGTGCCGCTGCTGACACGGCTGCACTTCTACGCCGGCATCCTCGTCGCGCCGCTGCTCGCCGTCGCCGCCGTCACCGGGCTGCTGTTCGCCTTCAGCCCGCAGCTGGACAGCCTGGTGTACGACCGGGAGCTCCACGCCGCCCAGGCCGGTCCGGGCCTGCCCAAGCCGCTGTCGGAGCAGGTCGCCGCCGCGATCGCCGCCCACCCCGACGGCACCCTGGCCACCGTGATCCCCGCGGCGGCGCCGGACGCCACGACCCGGGTCGTGTTCAGCGTGCCGGAGCTGGGGGAGAAGCAGCACACCGTCTTCGTCGACCCGTACACGGGTGAGGTCCGCGGCCGGCTGACGACGTGGGCCGGTGAGACCCCGCTCATGACCTGGCTGGACGATCTGCACCGCAACCTGCACCTGGACGCCGTCGGCCGCGCGTATTCCGAGACCGCCGCCAGCTGGCTGTGGGTCCTCGTCCTCGGCGGGCTGATCCTGTGGTGCAACCGGCAGTGGCGCCGCCGCGCCGAGACCCGCCGGGTCCGCGGCCGCACCGAGGCCACGCTGCTGTACGACCTCAACGCCGCCAAGGGCGTGCGCCGCACCCGCAGCCTCCACGCCGCGACCGGCGTCTGGCTCGTCGTGGGCCTGCTGTTCCTCTCCGCCACCGGCCTGACCTGGTCCCGGTGGGCCGGCGGCAACTTCAGCGCGGCGCTGGAGCAGATGGACGCCCGCCGGCCAGCGCTTGCGACCTCCCTGACGGGCGGAGCCGCTCCCGCCGGGACCGCACACCACAGCGAGGCCCCCACCGCGGCCGCCGGGGACCCGGCCCAGATCGACGCGGTCCTGCGCATCGCCCTGGCCAACGGCATCAGCGCGCCGATGGAGATCTCGCCGCCGGCCGAGGCGGGCCTGGCCTGGTCGGTCGTCGAGAACGACAACGTCTGGCCGGTTCATTTCGACAAGATCGCCGTCGACCCCGGCACCGGCACGGTGGCGCACCGGACCGACTACGCCGACTGGCCGCTGCTGGCCAAGCTGAGCGCGCTCGGCGTCCAGGCCCACATGGGTTACCTCTTCGGCCTGGCCAACCAGCTCCTGCTCGCCGCGCTCGCGATCGGGCTGCTGTGCGTCATCACCTGGGGATACCGCATGTGGTGGCAGCGGCGCCCGACCCGCGCCGGCCGCCGCGCCCTCGCCGGACCGCCGCCGGCCCGGGGCGCCTGGCGCCGGCTGCGCCTGCCGCTGCTCATCGCCGGCGTCCTCGTGACCGCCGCGATCGGCTGGGCGCTGCCCGCCTTCGGCGTCACCCTGCTGGCGTTCCTGCTCCTCGACGTCGTGGTCGCGGCGGTGCGCCGGGTGCGACGCAAGCCGCCGGTGCCGACCTCACCGGCTCCCGCCGGGGCCTGACCGGCGTCGCCACACGACCGCGCTGCCCGCCAGCAGCACGAGCACGACCCCGCCGGCGACGGCCCAGAGCAGCCCGCTCGAACCACCGTCGCCGGCGGCCGGGTCGGCCGCGGCCGTCGTCGCGGTGCCCGGCGGCGCCGCGGCCGGCGGGCTGGTGCCCGCCGCGGCGGCCGGTGCGGCGGACGAGGCGGCGGTGGACGGCGCCGCGGCCGCGTTGGTGAACGCGAACTGGCCCTCGATCGGATGCCCGTCGGTGGAAACGGTCCGCCAGGAAACCTTCACCGGGCCGGGCGGCAGCGGCTTCACCGCCTGGGTCAGCGTCTTGTCGACGGCGTGCGGCGCGCCGTCGCTGTACGACACGCCGTCCGCGCCCGTCACCACGATCGTGCTGAACTGCTGCTTGACGTTCTCGTTGAAGGTGAACGTGACCGCGGCGAGCGTGGTTGTCACGGTGGCGCCGTCGGCCGGGTCGGTCTTGATCAGCTTGGAGTGCGCCCATGCGGGCGCGGCGGGCAGGAGCGCGATCAGCGCCACGGCGGCGGCCGCGGCCAGCACCGTTCGGACGGTCACAGACAGTCGCATGCGTCCCATCCTGAACCCTGCGGCCGGCGACGCGAAATCGGGGTCGGGCCGGGAACTTGCCGCCTGCGGCCGACGACTATCCCGATGACTGTCCACACTCGACCGAAGGATGTCCGATGTCGCTGCGCACCCGCGGCCTTACGATGTCTGCTGCGCTGGTTCTCGCCCTGGCCGGTTGCGGCTCCGGCTCCGATGCCACGCCGTCCGCAGCGCCTTCCTCCGCCGCGCCCCAGCCGGTGCTGGTGATGAAGGACCCGTGGGTGAAGACCGCCGAGTCGGGGATGTCGGCCGCGTACGGCACGCTGATGAACACCACCGACAAGGACGTCGTGGTGGTGTCGGCGACCTCCACCGCCTCGCCGAAGATGGAGCTGCACGAGACCACGATGGTCGACGGGCAGATGGCCATGAAGCCCAAGGAGGGCGGGTTCACCGTTCCCGGCAAGGGCAGCCACGAGTTCAAGCCCGGTGGCGACCACTTCATGCTCATGGACGTCACCACCCCGGTGAAGCCCGGCGACGAGGTCACCGTCACCCTCACGCTCAAGGACGGCGGCACGGTCCGGTTCACCGCGCTGGGCAAGGACTTCGCCGGCGGCAACGAGTCGTACCAGCCGGGCGCCGGCGGCTCCACCGGCCCGATGACGATGGGCTGAGATGACGGACCGCACATTCGCACCCCTGAGCCGGCGAGCCCTGCTGAGCGGTGGCGCCCTCGCCGTCGGTGGTGCGGCCGCCGGCGCCGCCGTCACCGCGGCGGCGGGGCCGGAGCCCGCGAAGCTGTCCACAGTGGACTACGGCACCCAGGCGGTGCCGTTCCACGGCGAGCACCAGGCCGGCATCGACACGCCGGCCCAGGCCCACGCCGCGTTCGTCGCCCTCGACCTGAAGGCCGGCACCGACCGGGCCGCGCTGCGGCGGCTCATGCGGCTGCTCACCGACGACGCGGCCCGGCTGACGCAGGGCACCGCACCGCTCGCCGATGGTCAGCCGGAGCTGGTCGCGGTCCCGGCCCGGCTCACCGTGACCTTCGGGTTCGGGCCGGGCCTGTTCGACGCGGCCGGGCGCACCGACCGGCGCCCGGAGCCACTGCCGGGCTTCGGAATCGACAAGCTGGAGCCGCGCTGGAGCGGGGGAGACCTGCTGCTGCAGCTGTGCGCCGACGACCCGGTGACGATCGCGCACGCGCAGCGGATGCTCGTCAAGGATGCCCGCGCGTTCGGCACCGTCCGCTGGGTACAGCGCGGCTTCCGGCGGGGCCGCGGCATGCAGGACGACGGCGTGACCCAGCGCAACCTCCTCGGCCAGGTCGACGGCACGGCGAACCCGCAGCCCGGCAGCGACGTGTTCGCGGACGCGGTCTGGACCGACGACGGCGGCACGACGCTGGTGCTGCGCCGCATCCGAGCGGAGCTCGAGACCTGGGATGCCCTCGACTCGACCGGCAAGGAGTTCGCGGTCGGCCGCCGCCTGTCCGACGGCGCCCCGCTCACCGGCCGCCGGGAGCACGATCCGCTCGACCTGGCCGCCAGGACCCCGAACGGGTTCCCGGTCATCTCCGAGTTCTCCCACGCGGCCCGCGCGCACGTGCCCGACGACCGCCTGCGCATCTTCCGCCGCCCGTACAACTACGACGAACCGCCGGCCGCGGACGGCACCGCCGACGCCGGGCTGATCTTCGCGTCGTTCCAGCGCGACATCGCCCGGCAGTTCCTGCCCATCCAGCGCAAGCTCGACGAGGCCGACCTGCTCAACGACTGGATCACCCCGATCGGCTCCGCCGTGTTCGCCGTCCCGCCCGGCTGCCCACCCGGCGGCTGGATCGGCCAGAGCCTGCTCGGCTGAGACGCGGCCGGCGGCCGGCTGAGTTCCGGGGCGCCGCGCGCGGGCCCGCGGGCCTGGGCCGCCGGGCGTCAGTATCGGAACCGGGACGCCAGCGCCTGCATCCGGGCCGACATGCCGGCCAGGTCATCGGCGGCCTGGCGGGTGTCGCCGACGGTGTCGGTGGTCCGCCGGGTCGCATCCGAGACGCTGGCGATGGTGGCGGCGATGCCGCTCGCGCCGTCGGCGGCGCGGGAGAGCGTGCGGCTCATCTCGTCGGTGGTGGCCGACTGCTCCTCGACCGCGGACGCGATGGTGACCTGGATGCCGTTGATGCGCTCGATGATCGCGGAGATCTCGCCGATGGCCGTCACCGCACCGGTGGTGTCCGACTGGATGGCCCCGACCCGGGCGACGATGTCCTCGGTGGCCTTGGCGGTCTCCTGGGCGAGGTCCTTGACCTCGCTGGCCACGACGGCGAAGCCCTTGCCCGCCGCGCCGGCCCGGGCGGCCTCGATGGTCGCGTTGAGCGCGAGCAGGTTGGTCTGCTCGGCGATCGCGGTGATGACCTTGACCACGGTGGCGATCTCCGTCGAGGATTCGCCGAGGCGGGCGACGGTCGTGCGGGTCGTGTCGGCGACCTGGACGGCCTCGGCGATGACGGTGGTGGCTTCCGAGGTGGAGCGGCTGATCTCCCGGATCGAGGCGCCCATCTGTGCCGAGCCGGCCGAGACGATCTGCAAATCGCCGGAGACCTCACCGGCCGCGGCGGCGACGTTGGAGGCCTCCGCGGACGCCTGCCCGGCGGTGGTGTCGACGGCCTGCGACACGGACGTGAGCCGCTGCGCCGCCTGCTGGAGGGTGGCGGCGTTGCCGGCCAGTTCCACCATGTCCTCGCGCAGCCGCGAGATGCCCCGGTCCAGCGAGGCGGCCATCCGGCCGACCTCGTCCCGCGCGAGCACCCCGGAGGTGCGGGTGAGGTCGCCCTCGGCCAACCCGTCGGCGATGTGCAGCACCCCGTTGAGTGCGCGGCGGGCCCGGCGTACGACCGTCAGCCCGATCACCAGGCTGAGCACGACACCGACGGCCAGCACGACCGCGATGACGCGGGTGTCGGTCGCGCCGCGGTCGGCGGCGGCCTTGATGCTCGCCTCCGCCTGGGTCCGCGCGGCGTCCTGCAGCGCGGTCTGGTCCGCGCCGAGCGCGCCGTAGAGGGTGTCGTACTGCTGGACCGCGGTCGCCAACTCCGCCGGGGTGGCCTTGGTCCGGTCGACGGCGATGAAGTCCGTGAAGGCCTTCCAGTCCTGGCGCGACTTGGTCACGGTCGCCGGTCCGCCGGGTGCCCCGGCCAGGCTGGACGCCATGCTGTCGAGGGAGTCCTCGACCGCGCGCTGGTTGGCGGCCAGGTTCTCGGTGATCCGATCGGTGAGCGCCGGGTACAGGCGCAGCGCCGAGATGTTGCCGCCGAACGACTCGATGTTCTTGGCGAACGCCCCGGCCGCGCCGAGCGAGGCGATGCTCGTGCGCTGCGCCGCTGACGCCTCCCGGTGGTTCGACCGGACGTCGGCGATGGCCAGCCCGCCGACGATCACCCCGCTTACCGCCGCGATCAGGATCGCGGCGGTGACCTTCGTGCCGAGAGAGCGATTGTCGAACGCACTGCCCATGGAACTCGGCGCCATCGCCGTACCCCCGGTCCTCAAGCGCACCAGTAGCCGTCAAGCCTGCCATCGGCAACACGCCGAAGCACTGAAGGGTTTCCGATCCGGGGCGATATGTCGGACAAATCCGTGGCCCGGGTCTCGCTGGCGTGTGTGGAGGGCGATGCCGGGCGGGCGGCGTAGCCGGGGGGCGTCCGGATCTTCGGGTGGGGTGGCGTCTACCATGGCGGGGATGTCCAGCGAGCGTTCCGGGGCGGCGACGAGGCCCGATGCCGGCCCGCTCGGGAGCGCATGAGTTGGCATGAGGGACATGACCGGCGAAACCCCAGACGATCTACTGGCCCGGCTCGCGCGGGCGGGCGTGGGCGACGTGCTCGTCGATGACGCGCACCGGGCGGCGTACGCCAGCGACGCCTCGCTCTATCGTGTCGTCCCCCGCGCTGTCGTGCGGCCCCGCTCCGACGAGGAGGTCGCGGCGACCCTGGAGGTGTGCCGGGCCCTCGGTGTGCCGGTCACGGCGCGGGGCGCGGGCACCTCGGTCGCCGGGAACGCCATCGGGCCCGGGGTCGTGCTCGACTTCAGCCGGCACATGGACCGCGTCCTCGACGTCGACCCCGGCACGAAGACCGCGCGGGTGCAGGCCGGCACGGTGCACGCCAGGCTGCAGGCGGCCGCCAAGCCGCATGCGCTGCGGTTCGGGCCCGACCCGTCGACGCACACGCGGTGCACGATCGGCGGGATGATCGGCAACAACTCGTGCGGGTCGCGGACGCTGGGGTACGGGCGGACCTCGGACAACGTCGTCGGGCTCGACGCGCTCACGATCGACGGGGAGCGGCTGTCCACCGGGCGCGACGACAAGGACCGGCCGACGATCGAGGGGGCCAAGGCGGTCGCCGAGAACCTCCAGGCGATCGTGCGCGCCAACCTCGCCGTCGCCCGCACCGAGTTCGCGACCTTCCCGCGGCAGGTGTCCGGATACGCGGTGGAGCACCTGCTGCCGGAGCGCGGCTTCGACCTGACCGGCCTGCTGGTCGGCTCCGAGGGCACCCTGGCCGTGGTCACCGAGGCGACGGTTCGGCTCGTCGTCGATCCGAAGTACCGCATCCTCGTGGTCCTGGGCTACCCCGACTTCGGCACGGCCGGCGACGCCGTGCCCACGATTCTCGGCTTCGACCCGACCGCCTGTGAGGGTATCGACTCGCGCATCGTCGAGGTGGTCCGCAGCCGCCGCGGCCCGGACGCGGTCCCGCCGCTGCCCGGGGGCACGTCGTGGCTGTTCGTCGAGGTCGCCGGCGACGACCTGGGCGAGGCCCGCGACCGCGCGCAGCGCCTCGCCGCGGCGGCCGGGGCCGTGGACTCCCTCGTTGTCGAGGACACTGCGAAGGCCGCGCCGCTGTGGCGCATCCGCGAGGACGGCGCGGGCCTGGCCGGGCGGGCCCCGTCCGGGCTGCCCGCGCACGCCGGCTGGGAGGACGCCGCCGTCCCGCCGGCGCGCATCGGCGACTACCTGCGCGACTTCGACGCGCTCACCGAGCAGCACGGGCTGTCCGCCATGCCGTACGGCCACCTCGGCGACGGCTGCGTGCACGTCCGCCTCGACTTCCCGCTGGACAAGCCGGGCGGCCCCGGGAAGTTCCGCGCGTTCCTGGAGGACGCCGCCGACCTGGTGGTGCGCTACGGCGGGTCGCTGTCCGGCGAGCACGGCGACGGCCGCGCCCGCAGCGAGCTGCTGACCAGGATGTACTCCCCGGCCGCGATCGAGCTGTTCCGCTCGATCAAGCACGCC
This sequence comes from Dactylosporangium sp. CA-233914, assembly GCF_050942935.1. Lineage (NCBI taxonomy): Bacteria > Bacillati > Actinomycetota > Actinomycetes > Micromonosporales > Micromonosporaceae > Dactylosporangium > Dactylosporangium sp. CA-233914. Next base: position 5,966,331 of record NZ_CP192030.1, read on the forward strand.
TTCGACCCGGGCGACCTGCTCAACCCGGGCGTGCTGGTCAACCCCGATCCGGTCGACGCGGCCATCCGCGTCGCTCAGGCCCGCCCGGTCCCCCGGCAGCTGGCGTTCGGCTACCACGCCGACCACGGCGACTTCAACCAGGCCGTGCACCGCTGCACCGGCGTGGGCAAGTGCCGCGCCGACACCACGGTCCTCGGCGGGGTCATGTGCCCGTCGTTCCTGGCCACGAGGACCGAGAAGGACTCGACCCGCGGCCGCGCCCGGGTGCTGCAGGAGATGCTCGACGGCGACCTCGCCCCCGACTGGCGCGCTCCGGCCGTCCACGACGCGCTCGACCTGTGCCTGTCGTGCAAGGGCTGCGCGTCGGACTGCCCGACCGGCATCGACATGGCCGCGTACAAGGCCGAAGTGCTGCACCAGAGCTACCAGGGCCGCGTCCGGCCCCGCTCGCACTACTCGCTGGGCCGGCTGCCGATGTGGTCGCGCCTGGCGTCGCGGATGCCCCGCCTGGCCAATGCCATGACCGCCGCGCCGGGGCTGCGTAACCTCGCGCTGTTCACGGCCGGTGTCGACGCCCGCCGCTCGATCCCGAGGTTCGCGAGCCGGACGTTCCGGCGCTGGTTCCGCGGCACCCCGAAGGCCGCCGGGAAGCCCGTCCTGCTGTTCGTCGACAGCTTCACCGACCACTTCGCCCCGGACATCGCCAAGGCGGCGGTCGAGGTGCTCACCGCGGCCGGCTACGCGCCCGAGGTGACCCCGAAGTCCGCGTGCTGCGGCCTCACCTGGATCAGCACCGGCCAGCTCGACGCGGCCAAGCGCATTCTCGGCAGTACCGTCGAAGCCCTGACGGACGCCGTGAACCGCGGCATGCCGATCGTCGGCCTCGAACCGTCCTGCACCGGCGTGCTGCGCGGCGACCTGCCGGAGCTGATCGACACCGACGCGGCCCGCAAGGTCAGCGCGGCCACGGTCACGGTCGCCGAGCTGCTGGCCCGCACCCCGGACTGGACCCCGCCGTCGCTTGCGGGCACCCGGGTCGTGGCCCAGCCGCACTGCCACCACCACGCGGTGATGGGCTGGGACGCCGACGCCAAGCTGCTCAAGGCCGCCGGGGCCACCGTGCGGCGCCTCGGCGGGTGCTGCGGCCTGGCGGGCAACTTCGGCGTCGAGCGCGGCCACTACGAGGTCTCGGTCGCCGTCGCCGAGCAGCAGCTGCTGCCCGCGCTCAAGGACGCGTCGCCCGAGGACGTGTTCCTCGCCGACGGCTTCTCCTGCCGTACCCAGGCGGAGGACCTGGCCGCCAAGAAGGGCAAGCACCTGGTCGAGCTGCTCGCGGAGGCGCTCCGCCGCCGTTGACGAACGCACCGGTCCACTTCGGTTACTGGTGTGTCCGGCACGACGTGCGCGGGGGCTCGATCGCCACCGTCAGGTTGGCCGGGGCGTCGTGGACCGTGGGCGTGCCGTCGGGGGAGACGGACACGTCCAGCTCGCCGGGGCCGATGCGTAGGCCTCGCACGCGGTAGGCGCCGACCGGGGACGGGGACAGGGGGGCCAGGGTGACGCGGCCGGCGGGGACGTCGGGGTTCAGGCCGAGCAGGGCCGTGAGCAGGGCCGGGCCGGCCGCGGCGGACCAGGCCTGCGGGCGGCACGACGCCGGGTACGGGGTCGCGGCATCGTCGCCGGCGAAGAGTTCCGGCAGGCGGAAGCCGAAGCGCTCGCCGGCGCTCAGCAGCGCCGTGGCGACCGCGGACGCCTCAATCCGGTGGCCGTCGCGGACCAGGCCCAGCAGGGCGATGGCCGTGTCGTGGGGCCAGACCGAGCCCAGGTGGTACGACAGCGTGTTGTAACCGGCCGAGGACGGTGCGACCGTGCGGATGCCGAACGGGGAGCGCAGGCCCGCCAGGTGCTCGGCGACCGCGCGGCTCTCGTCGGCGTTGAGCAGGCCGGTGCCGAGCAGGTGGCCCATGTTGGAGGCGATGCTGTCGACCTGCGCGCCGGTGCCGTCCAGCGCGATCGCCGGGTAGCCGCCGGGGCACCAGAACGCCGTGCGGAACCGCTCGGCCAGGTCGGCGGCCCAGGCGCGCCAGCGGTCGCCGCGGCGGCCGAAGGCGTCGAGCAGGGCGGCGCCGTCGACCGCGGCCTGGAACGCGTACGCCTGGACCTCGCTGAGCGCCAGCGGCCCCTCGGCGATGCGGCCGTCGGCGTGCTGGACGCCGTCGCCGGAGTCCTTCCAGCCGTGGTTGGTCAGGCCCTTGCCGTTGGCGCGGTACGCGATGAAGCCCTCGTGCCCCGCCAGCCACGAGAGTGCCCGCTCGACGTTGGGCAGCAGCGGCTCCACCTCGCTCGCCGATAGCCCCCAGCGCCACGCGTCGGCGAGGGTGCTCACCCACAGCGCGGTCGCGTCGACGGTGCCGTAGTAGACGGGCGGCAGATGGTACGACGCGTCGGCCGGGCGGACCTCGTGCAGGATCTTGCCCGGCTCCTCGTCGGTGTCGGGGTCGTGGCGCTCGCCCTGGCGGCGGGCGAGGGCGCGCAGGGTGCCGGCGGCGACCTCCGGGCCGAGCGGCAGGCCGAGGCGGGCGGCCCACAGCGAGTCGCGGCCGAAGAGGGTGAGATACCACGGGCTGCCGGCGGTGTAGTACACGTCCGGCCCGTCCGCGCGGCGCAGCGCCTCGAGGTCCTCCACCCCGGCCCGCACGAGCGCGTCGAGCCGCCGGTCGTCGGCCTCGACACGCAATCCGCTGCGCGCGAAGGCCGCCGCCGACGGCGTTACATCGAGCCGGGTGAACGTCAGCCGCGCCGTCCAGGTCTCCCTCGGCGCGAGCGTCACCTCCCAGCGCAGCCCCGGCCCGTCCGGCGCGGGCTCGGCGGTGACGGCGACCCGCATGCCGTCGGGGGAATCGGCCCGCCCGACTAGGTCCACAGTGGACAGCTCGGCGGTGCGGCCGTCCTTCACCGCGCCCATTCGCGCGAAGTCGGTCGCGGCGCGCACCTCGACGGCCACCCGCAGCGCGGTGTGGGAGGCGTTGGTGATTACCAGGGTCTCGTGTCCGCCGCCGGGTTCGGCGCCGCGCCGGCGGCTCAGCGTCACGGTGGGGTCCGGCCCGTCGTCGCCGAGATGGCGCAGGACGCCGGTGAACTCGGCGGTGCCCGCGCCGGTGCGCCGCGCGCCGATCGGGACCGCCGGGCGGCCGGCCACGGTGACGGCGAGCCTGGACAGGACCCGGCGGTCCTCGACGTAGATCCCGTCCGGGTCGGCGGCGAGGTCGCCGGAGGGGCTGGAGAGCCAGGTCGCGGGGGCCGCGACACAGGTGACGTGCTCGTGCAGGTAGGGCTGGGCCATCACGTTCCTCTTGACAAGCCGACGAGCGGATGAGAGCGTCCGGACATCCGGTGTTGAACGTTCAAACGCCGCGATATGCGAGATTTGAACGTTCAACACGAGGACCATACGACATCGAGGAGCAGTTGTGCAGCCCACCGTCGAGGACGTGGCGCGGGAGGCGGGAGTGTCCCGGCAGACCGTCTCCAACGTGCTCAACGCGCCCGAGCGGGTCCGTCCCGAGACGCGTGAGCGGGTCGAGGCGGCCATCGCCAAGCTCGGCTACCGGCCCAACCGGCTCGCCCAGGGGCTGCGGGCCTCGACGTCGCGCATGATCGGGTACCGCATCGAGCCCGTCCACCCCCACGCCCTCGGCAGCATCCACGACCGGTTCCTGCACGCCCTCGCCGACGCCGGCCGCGCCGAGGACCACCACCTGCTGCTCTACACCGCCGACGACGCGCAGGGCGAGGTCGACGGAGCCCTGGCGCTGCACCGCGCCGGCGCGATCGACGCGCTGGTGCTCTACGGGCTGCACGCCGGCGATCCGCGCCCGCCCGCGCTGCTCGCCAACGCCGTGCCGTTCGCCGCGTTCGGCCGCACCGGCGACGACGACCACCCGTGGGTCGACGTCGACAACGCCGCCGGCACCGCCGCTGCCACCCGGCACCTCACCGAGGCCGGACACCGCCGCATCGCCTTCGCCGGCTACCCGCCCGGCTCGGCGGTCGGCGACCGGCGGGCCGAGGGCTGGCGGGACACCCTCGCCGCCCTCGGCCTGCCCCCCGGCCCCGACGTGCGCGGTGAGGACTCCCTCGCCGTGGGGGCCGAGATCGGCGCGCGGCTGCTCGAGCGCCCCGACCCGCCCACCGCCGTCGTCGCCGCGACCGACACGCTCGCCGCCGGGCTGCTGCGCACCGTGCGCGCCCGGGGTGCCCGCCTCGCCGTCGTCGGCTTCGACGACACCCCGACGGCCGCCGCCCTCGACCTGTCCAGTGTCCGGCAGCCGATCGAGGCCGCCGGGCACGCGATCATCGCCGCCCTGCTCAACCCCCCGCCACCGGACGGCCCCCCGGCCGCCCGTCTGCTGCCCCCCGAACTGATCGTCCGGGGATCCAGCACCACGCCCTGACCCCCAAGGAGCGCTCGCCATGCTGAACCTCAGACCCGCCCTCGCCCTCATACTCCTCGGCTCGCTCTCCCTCACCGCCGCCTGCGGCGACGACGGCAGCGGCACGCAGGGCGACGCGACCGGCGCCAAGCTGACCATGTTCGCCTTCTCCTCGTCGCCGGCCGAGGATTCGGTACTGCGCAAGGCCGTCGAGGACTACAACAAGCAGGGCCACAACACCGTCGAGCTGAAGGTGCTGCCCGAGTACGACACCGCGCTGACCACGGCGCTGGCCGGCGGGCAGCCGCCGGACGTGTTCTACGTCAACGACAACAAGCTGCCGGACCTGGGCAAGAACGGCGCCCTGGAGCCGATCGGCGACAAGGTCGACAACCCCGGCGACTTCTACGACACCCTCAAGCAGTCGTTCACGTACCAGGGCACGTACTACTGCGCGCCCAAGGACTTCTCGACGCTGCAGCTGGTGTACAACACCGCCGACTTCGAAGCGGCCGGCCTCAAGCCGCCGACGACGTGGGACGAGCTGACCGCCACCGCGAAGGCGCTCACCAAGCCCGGCCACCCCGGGCTGGTCCTGGCGCCGGAGTTCTACCGGTGGGGCGCGTTCATGGCCGCGGCCGGCGCGTGGCCGACCGACGACGCCGTCACGAAGATGACGATGGACACGTCGCAGATGCGCACGGCCCTGCAGTACGTCACCGACAACCACAAGGCCGGCACCTTCGGCACCCCGGCGGCGGTCGGCGCCGGCTGGGGCGGCGAGGCGTTCGGCAAGGGCCTGACCTCGATGACCGTCGAGGGCAACTGGATCGTCGGGGCGATGAAGAACGACTTCCCCAACGTCAAGTACGCCGTCGCCGAGCTGCCCGCGGGCCCGTCCGGCAAGGGCACCATGTCGTTCTCGGTCTGCTACGGCGTGGCGAAGGCCTCCAAGAACAAGGCCGCGGCCCTGGACTTCGTGAAGTTCCTGACCTCGCCCGACGAGCAGTTCGCGGTGACCAAGGAGTTCCCGGTCATGCCGTCGCGCAAGTCCCTGGCGGACAAGTGGCTGGCCGGCAAGCCGGAGCTCAAGGCGTTCGTGGCCGGCGGTGACTACGCGAAGAAGTCGGTGTTCGTGCCCGGCTTCAGCACCGTCATCGACACGTTCAACGACGGCATCCAGGGCCTGGCGAAGGGCAACAAGCAGGTCGACGAGGTGGTGTCCGGCACGCAGAAGGCCGGCACGTCGGTGCTTGGCTGATGAAGCCCAGCCCGATCCGCGGGCGGCAGGGACTGGCCGGTTGGCTGTTCGTGTCGCCCGCGCTCGTCCTGCTCGGCCTGTTCATGGTCGCGCCGATCCTGCTCGCGCTGTGGGTGAGCTTCCGGGAGTGGAGCGGCCTGACCCCGCTGGCCGGCTCGACGTCCGCCGGCGCGGACAACTACCAGGACCTGCTCACCCACACCGGCGTGGTCCGCGCTGACTTCGCCAAGAGCCTGCGCAACAACGCGTACTACGTGCTGGGCGTCGTGCCCGCCCAGACGTTCCTGGCCCTGGTGCTGGCGATCATCGTCAACGCCAAGCTGCTGCGCGGCCGCACCTTCTTCCGGGCCGCGTTCTACTTCCCGTCGGTCACCAGCTCCATCGCGGTCGCGTTCATCTTCGTGTTCCTGTTCAGCCCCAGCGGCGTGGTGAACACCGTGCTCTCGGCGCTCGTGCCCGGCAAGGTCGGCCTGGTCTGGCTCGACGACTCCGACGGCCTCATCCACCTGCTGCTGCGCGCCGTCGGCGTCGACGGGCCGCCGGGCCCGCTGCGGCACGAGTTCATGGACCTGTCGTGGTGGGACTGGCTGTCGGGGCCGAGCGTGGCGCTGAGCTCGGTGATGATCCTGGCCACCTGGACCACGACCGGCACGTTCATGCTGATGTTCCTGGCCGGCCTGCAGAACATCCCGGTCGAGGTCGAGGAAGCGGCCGCGGTCGACGGCGCGAGCCGGTTCCAGCTGTTCTGGCGCGTGACGCTGCCGATGCTCAAGCCGACCCTGTTCCTCGTCGTCACCCTGGGGCTGATCGGCACGTGGCAGGTCTTCGATCAGGTGTACGCCATGACGTCGGGCGGGCCCCAGAAGACGACGCTGACCCCGGCGTACCTCGTCTACCGCGAGGGCTTCCAGAACTCCGCGATGGGCCGGGCGGCGGCGATCGCCTTCATCGTGTTCGTCATCATCCTTGTTTTCACCGGCCTGCAACGCCTGGTGCTGCGAAAGGAGCGCTCATGATCCGCCGGGCGCTGCTGACGATCTTCGCCGTCATCTTCATCTACCCGTTCATCCTGTCCCTGGCCACGTCGTTCAAGTCCCGCCCGGAGGTCGCCGCGCACCCGGTCACCCCGTGGCCGCGCAGCGTCGACCTGCGCGCCTGGACCGACGTCCTGCTGCACAGCGACTTTCCACTGTGGACGCTGAACTCGATCCTCGTGACCGTGGTGGCGACCCTGGCCCGGGTATTCCTGGACTCGCTGGCCGGCTACGCGCTGGCCCGCCTGCAGTGGCGCGGCCGCGGCCTGGTCTTCGCCGGCGTGGTGTCCGTCCTGGCGGTGCCCCCGATCGTGCTCACCGTGCCGCGGTTCCTGGTGCTCAAGGAGCTGACGCTGCTCAACTCGTACACCGGCCTGATCCTGCCCCTGGCCGTGGACGCGATGGGAATCTTCCTGATGCGCCAGTTCTTCGTGGAGCTGCCCCGCGAGCTGGAGGAGGCGGCCCGCATCGACGGCGCCTCGATCTTCGGCGCCTACTGGCACATCGTGCTGCCGCTGGCCCGCCCGGCCCTGCTGACCCTGACGATCCTGTCCTTCCAGGGCGTATGGAACGAGTTCCTGCTCCCGCTCATCGTGGTCCGCGCCAACCCGTCGCTGTGGACGCTCCCGTTCGGCCTGTCGACCCTGGGCCGCGGCGGCGCGGGCGGCCAGAGCTACGACTACCCGGTCATGATGGCCGGCTCGATCCTCACCATCATCCCGGTGGCGATCGTGTTCATCGTCTTCCAGCGCTTCTTCGTCCGCGGCGTAGCCGCCTCGGGCGTGAAGGGTTGACGAAATGGGGTCGCGGGGAGTTCGGTCCTGATCTCGCGGAGCCGCTGTTTCTCGGGCTCGGTGATGGTGTCGTCGGTGACGATGCGGTTGAACAGCTCGCCGTCGAGAATTCGGGCTGGGCCCTGCTCGCCCGGGGCCGGGAGGCGTACGAGTCCCCGGTCGTCGGCCGCCTGGCAGATGAACGGGCTGTGCGTGCTGACGAAGAACTGAAGGTTGGGAAAGTGTTCCTTGAACCAGAAGCCGATCCGCTGCTGCCAGGAGACGTGCAGGTGCACGTCGATCTCGTCGATGAGCACGACACCCTCGTGCGCGAACGCGACGCGGTCCGACCCGGGCATCGGGTTCAGGTTGCCGTAGGCGCTGAAGAGCTGCCGCACGAGGTCGAGCACGAGCGCCGCGACCGTCCGGTATCCGTCGCTCAGCGACCGTAGCGGGAGTTCCGAGCCCGCGGGCGTTCTCACCCACAGCCCGTCCGAGGTGACCCCGGTGACGCGCATGCCCTCGGGCAGCAGCCCGTCGTCGAGCAGCCTCAGGACGGACCGCTCCATCGCGGCCGCGCCGGGGGCGTTCTCCAGCCGCCGCAGATAGAGCTGCTGCAGCCAGAGGATCGACTCCGACAGTGCGGCCTCGTCGCGGAACAGGCTGGCCAGGCTCGCCGGTCGCCCCGGCGTCATCATGAGCCGCTGCGCCTCGGTCGGGGCGAGCGAGAGCCGCCGGAACGGCCCGTAGCCGACCAGGAACCAGCCTCGTGGGTTCTCCGACCAGGGCCCGCGGGCCGGCTCCCATTCGGTGCCGATCCGGGCGGGTTCCATGGCCGGTTCCGGACCCTCCGGCTGCCGCCTCCAGCGCAGGCCGGCCCACGGATCGGAGGGCCGCTCGGGCGCGGAGCCGTCGCCGCCGGAGAACCGAAGCCGCGCGGCGGCCACACCCGCATCGGCGCCGTCCCGGACCCAGTCGGCGAAGGTCTCGCGAAGTGTCCGGGCGGCTGACGGTCCGGCCACGGCCAGCGCGAGCGCCTGCAGAAACGTCGACTTACCGGCGCCGTTGCGCCCGGCGATGACGACCCACCGGGGCAGCGAGCCGTCCGGCCGCTCGAAGTTGAGCGAAACCCCGAGCTCGCCTCCCTGGAACGCCTTGATGTTCTCGATGCGTACTTCGCTGACCAGCATGATGGCTCCCTGACCTCGTCGCAGGCCGCGTTGTGTCGTGTGTGCGAGGTCAACTCGCCGATCTTACGCAAACGGGGCCGTCGGCCGGAGGAGCGGCGGTGCGGTTGCCTAAGATTGGCGCCCATGGCGAAGGGCAGGGCTCGGGGCATCGTGCGGTACGGCGATCCGGTGCTGCACGCGCCCTGTGCCGAGGTCAGCGAGTTCGGCGCGGAGCTGGGGCGGCTTGTCGAGGACATGTTCGCCTCGATGCGGGCCGCCAACGGGGTTGGGCTGGCCGCCAATCAGATCGGGGTCGGGCTGCGGGTGTTCGTGTACGACTGCCCCGACGCCGACGGCAAGCGTCAGCGCGGGCACGTCGTGAATCCGGTGCTGCAGCCGAGCGGCGCGCGGGCGCAGAGCAGCAAGGACACCGAGGGGTGCCTGTCGGTGCCCGGGCCGCACGCCGAGCTCGCCCGGCCCGCCGCCGCCACCGTCACCGGGTTCGACGTGCACGGGCGGCCGGTCGCGGTCACCGGCACCGGATACCTCGCCCGGTGCCTGCAACACGAGTGCGACCACCTCGACGGGCTCGTGTACGTCGACCGGCTCGGCAAACGCCGCCGCCGCGCGGTGCTGGCCGAGGCGGGCCTGCCGCCCGACCCGCCGCCGGTTCCAGCGCGCTGACGGGGCGGCGAACGGTACCGTTCGGGCATGGTGAGGCTGGAGGACGTGTCGCGGCTGGCGGGGCGGCTGCCCGAGGTGGTCGAGGGCGACCGGAACGGTTCGCGCAGCTGGGCCGTGGGCGGGAAGGTCTTCGCGTGGGAGCGGCCGTTCAGCAAGGCCGACATCAAGCGGTACGGCGACGAGCAGCCGCCGCCGGGGACGATCCTCGCGATCCGGGTCGCCGACCTCGGGGAGAAGGAAGCCGTGCTCGCCGAGGGCCGGGCGGGCTTCTTCACCATCCCGCACTTCGACGGATACTGCGCGGTGCTGGTCGCGCTGCAGCGGGTACGGCTGCCGGATCTTGAGGAGTCCCTCGTGGACGGCTGGCTCTCCCGTGCCCCGAAGCGCCTCGCCGACGCCTTCCTCGCCGGCCGTTAGGGGCGTGACGCACGCGGCCCTGCCCCGCCGCCGTCCCGCGCGGGGGCTTGACGCGACTATTCCTTCGATGAATAGTTAGGCGGTGTCCGCTCCACACGTGCTGCTCGGCCTGCTCGGCAGTGGGCCGAGGCACGGGTACGACCTCAAGCAGGCCTACGACCGGGCGCTGCCCCGGGCCAAGCCGCTCGGGTTCGGTCAGGTGTACGCCACCCTCGGCCGCCTGGAGCGCGACGGGCTCGTCACCCAGGCCGGCCAGGACCGTGCCGGCGGCCCCGACCGCACCGCGTTCGCCATCACCGCCGCCGGGCGCGACGAGCTGGAGCGGTGGGTCGCCACCGTCGAGCCGCCCGCCCCACATGTCACCGGCGCGCTGCTGACCAAGGTGATGGTCGCGCTCATGTGGCCCGACAGCGGCCGGGCCCTGGACTACCTGGCCGCCCAGCGCCGGGCCCACACCGAGCGGCTGCGCGAGCTCACCGCCGTCAAGACCGACCCGGCCGCCGGCTTCGCCGACGTCATCGCGGCCGACTATGCCATCGCCCATCTCGACGCCGACCTCGGCTGGCTGCGCACCACGCTGGCCCGGGTCGCCGCGCTGCCACCGGGGGTACCGACATGACCGACATCCTGCAGGCGCGGGCGGTGGTCCGCTCCTACGGCGCGACGCCGGCCCTGCGCGGCGTCACGCTCGCCGTCGCCGAGGGCGAGATCCTCGCGATCACCGGGCCGAGCGGCTGCGGCAAGTCCACGCTGCTGCACTGCCTCGCCGGGATCATGCGCCCGGACTCCGGCGAGGTCGCGTACCGGGGCAGCCGCATCGACACCCTGAGCGAGGCGGCCCGGTCCCGCCTGCGCCGCACCGAGTTCGGCGTGCTGTTCCAGTTCGGCCAGCTCGTCGCCGACCTGACCGCCGCCCAGAACGTGGCCCTGCCGCTGCTGCTGGCCGGGGCCGGCCGAAGGGAGGCGCGCACCGCGGCACTGACCTGGCTCGAGCGGGTGGGCGTCGCCGAGGTCGCCGACAGCCGGCCCGGGGAGATGTCCGGCGGGCAGCAGCAGCGCTGCGCGATGGCCCGGGCGCTGGTCGCCGAGCCGCGGATCGTCTTCGCCGACGAGCCGACCGGGGCGCTGGACACCCTCACCGGCGAGCAGGTCCTCGCCCAGCTCGTGCGGGTCGCCCACGAGCAGCACACCACCGTCGTGCTCGTCACGCACGAGGCGCGCGTGGCCGGATACGCCGACCGCGAGATCGTCCTGTGCGACGGCCTGCTCGACGAGACCGGCCTGGGCATCGCCCTGCCGACCGGACGGCACGGCCGGTGAGGCCCGGCACCCTGCTGCGCCTCGGCCTCGCCGGTTCGCGCACCGACACCGTCCGCATCGCCCTCACGGCCCTGAGCACCGCTCTGGCGACCCTCGCGGTGCTCGCCGCCGCCAACGTCGTGGCCATCGGGCCGCTGATGTTGCACGGCGTCAGCTCCGAGGAGTGGTCGCAGCAGTACAGCAATGCCCTGCTGCGCGAGCCCGGTCTGCGCCCCGGCACGACGCTCACCCTGCTGCTGCTGACCATTCCGGTGTTCGCGCTGGCCGGACAGTGCACGCGCCTGGGCGCTCCGGCCCGCGACCGGCGCCTCGCGGCGATCCGCATGGCCGGCGCCACCCCCGCCCAGACCGTTGCGATCGCCGCCGCCGAGACCGGCGTCGCGGCCCTGGCGGGGTCGCTGGGCGGCCTCGGGGTGTACCTCGCGGGGCACCGCCTGCTGCACCGGCCCGACGCCGACGGGCGGCTGCCGCTGCCGACCGACGTCTCCCTGCCGGTGTGGTCCCTCGCCGTCACCGTGCTCGCCATCCCGGTGCTCGCCGCGCTGGTGGCGGCGCTGGTCATGCGGCGGGTCACGGTCAGCCCGTTCGGGATCGTCCGCCGGGTCCGGCGCACCCGCGGCCCCGGCCCGTGGGCGGGCCTGTTCATCCTCGCCGGCGTCCTGGCCCTGGCCGCGGTCGCGAGCGAGTCGAGGCTGCGGCGGCACCTGCACTACCCGCTCCCGCCCGAGTGGCTGGTGCCGGTGGTGGCGATCGCCGGCGTCGCCTGCGCGGGGCTCGGGGTGGTCCTCGGCACCGGCTGGCTGACCTGGTCGGCCGGGCGCCTGACCGCCCGCTGGGCCCGGCGCCCCGCGACGGTTCTCGCCGCCGCCCGGCTCACGGCCGATCCGTGGAGCGGCAGCCGTACCCTCGCGGTGCTGCTCATCTGCGTGATCTTCGGTGCCGGGGCGGCGGGCATCCGCGCCCAGTTCGTCGCCCTCCAGGAGGCCCAGCGCCTCGCCGACGCCCAGATGGGCACGCCGAGCGAGCCCGACGCGTTCTACGTGCGGACCATGGACCTCGTCAACGCGGCGATCCTCACCGGCGTCGGGCTGACCGCGATCGCGATGCTGATCGTCGTCGTGGAGGGGATCGTGAGCCGGCGCCGGGAGTACGCCTCGCTCGTCGCCGCCGGCGTGCCGCGCGCCACCCTGGGCCGGGCGATCCTGTGGCAGGCGCTGCTGCCGGCGGCCCCGGCGGTGCTGCTCGCCCTGGTCGTGGGCGTGAGCCTGGTGCGGCCGTTCGGCGCAGAGGTCCGCGCGGGCGGCGCCGTGGTGACGTCGTGCACGGCCGCGGCGGACATCTGCCGGTCCGGCTCGCCCGGCACGGATCCGCAGCACTGGAGCGTCACCCAGTTTCCGGAGGTCGCCCGCCCGATCGAGTTCCCGTGGGCGGAGCTGGCCCTCGACGGCGGCGCGGCGCTGCTGGCGGTGTTGCTCACGACGGGGGTGGGTCTGATCTTCCTGCGCCGCAGCACCGACCTCTCCGAGATCCGGACCCATTGACAGCGGTGAGACCGCCGCCCGACCAGATCTCAGCGTCCCGCGTCGCTTGCCGTAGCCGGACCGTCACGGTAGTTCGGCGGCCAGGTGGGCGACGATGCGGCGCAGCTGCTCACGGTATCGCTCCACGAACTCCGGCGAGGCCGCGGGCAGCCCCGTGAAGTCCTCCGCGAACCCGGACAGCAGCGTCGGCGCGATCGCGGCGCCGAACAGGGCCAGCTGCAGGAACGCCGGGTCCAGGTCGGCTGCGAGCTCACCGGCGGACTGGCGGTGGCGCAGGTCCTCGACCATCGCCCGCCGGTACTCGGCCGAACCCTCCTCCTCGCCGTCGCCCTCCAGCGCCTGCCACAGCAGCAGCCGCACCCAGTGCCGCTGGGCCGCCCCGACGTGCGTGAACGCGGCCACCACCTCGGACAGGGGCGCCTCGGCGCGGTTCAGGCCGCCGCTCATCTCGCGCCAGCGGGCCGTCAGCGCGCGGTAGAGGCCCTCCTTGCCGCCGAAGTAGTACGAGATCAGCTGCTGGTTCACCCCGGCGCGGCGGGCGATCGCCGAGATGCGCGCGCCCGCGTAGCCGTGCTCGCCGAACTCGACGAGCGCGGCGTCGAGCAGGCTCTCGCGGCTGCGGTCGGCGTCGCGCCGGCGTTCGTCGCCGGCCGGGGCCCGGCGTGATCTTCCCTGGTCAGACACGTCAGTGACTGTATCAATCAAACAAATGGTTGACAGTGTCATGTGTTCGAGTGAAAGTGGGTGCATGACGAATTTCCGGGTGATGGTCATCGGAGGCGGGATCGGCGGGCTGACCCTGGCGCACGGGCTGCGCCGGGCCGGCGTCGCCGTCGAGGTGTACGAGCGCACGCGCCAGCGCTCCGACTGGCTGCAGGGGTACCGCATCCACATCAACCCCCACGGCGCGCGGGCACTGCACGAATGCCTGCCGCCGGCCGGGTGGCGGCGCTTCCTGGATACCGCGGCGGCCGGTGGCGGCTTCGGGTTCCTCACCGAGCGCGGCACCGAGCTGCTCGGCCTGTCCGAGGCCGAGATCAACCCGCGGGAGGGCGCGCCGACGGACCGGCACTACGCCGTGAGCCGCATCCTGCTGCGCGAGACCCTGCTGGACGGGCTCGGCGACGTCGTCCGGCACGGTCGCACCTTCTCGCAGTACACCGTGAGCGAAGACCGTGTCGTCGCGCACTTCGAGGACGGCGGCACCGCCGAGGCCGATCTGCTGGTCGGCGCGGACGGCGCCAACTCACGGGTGCGGGCCCAGCTGCTGCCGCGGGCGCACCGCCAGGACACCGGCGTCGTCGCGATCGCCGGCAAGCACCCCCTCGCCGGCGCCGACCTGCCGCCGCTGCTGGCCGGGCGCGCCAACATCGTCGTCCCGCGCGGCCGCGGATCGCTGTTCACCGCGCCCTGGCCCGGCGAGTACGTGCTGTGGGGCTTCTCCGACGCCGCCGACCGCCTGCCGCCGGACGTCGAGACCCTCGCCGGCGAGGCCCTGCAGCGGCTGGTCGAGGCGCGGCTCGACGGCTGGGCGCCCGCGTTTCGCCGGCTCGTCGCCGGCAGCGACCCCGGCACCGTCAACGCGTTCCGGGTCAGGAGCGCCGCGGTCGTGTCGCCGTGGCCGACCGGGCGCGTGACGCTGCTCGGCGACGCCATCCACAACATGACGCCGATGGCCGGCATCGGCGCGAACACCGCGCTGCGGGACGCGGCCCTGCTGTGCCGCCGGCTCGCCGAGGGCCGGCCGCTGCCGGAGGCGGTGGGGGAGTACGAACGGGAGATGCTCGACTACGGCTTCGCCGCGGTGCGCCGGTCGCTGCGCAACGCGCGCGGCTCGGCCACCTCAACGCGCGCCGGCCGCGCCGCCTTCCGGTCGGTGCTGCGACTGACCGCCGCGACCCCACCGCTGCGCCGCGCCCTGGCCCGCCGCCTGGGCTGAGACCAGACGCTCCAGCTCCGCCTCGGTCCCGATTCCGCTTCGGTACCGCGGGTGCTCCGCATAGTGCCGGATCGCGTCCGCCACGAAGGCGTGGTCGATGTCGAGCAGTGCCGTCGGGATCGACGCCTTCCGGGTCCGGCCGTCGCCGTCGCGGTACAGCAGCGGCATCGACCACTGGCGCGGCCAGGGACCGTCCGGCAGCAGGTCGCCCCAGGCCACGGCCCGGCCCCGGAACTCGACCCCGGCCGGGGTGAGCACCAGCCGCGCGCGGGGCACCCAGATCACGGCCAGGGCGGCCAGCACCAGGACGCCGGCCAGGGCGAGCAGCGGCGCCCGGACGCCCAGGGTCGTGAGCGGGACCTGATCCGCGTCCGGCACCCGCTCCGCAGGCAAGCAGCTGGTCGCGTTGAGCATGAGCACCACGGCGATCATGCCCAGCGACGGCGGGGAGTACCCGGCCACGAACGCGCCCCCGTCGCGGCGGAAGGTGGCGGGCCGCCGCAGCGGGCGGTTGAGCCAGAGGTACAGCAGGAAAGGCCCGGCCACCGCCAGGAGGAACGAGCCGTACCCGACCGCGAAGCCGGCCAGCGTCGGGCCGAGCCGCCAGGCCCACGGCTGCGCGAAGTACTCGGCCGCGACCACCGCCGCGAACGTCGTGACCGCGAAGACGGTGGCCCCTACGCGGCCGGACTCACGTAAACCCATAGGTCCAGGATGATGTCATCGTCAAGGGGCAGGTGCAGCTCCCCGACGCGCTGCCAGCCCTCCCGCTCGTACAGCGCGACCGCGGCGTGCAGCATCTGCCCGACATCGAGTACGGCCCGCCGCCCCATGGCCGGGGCCTGCGCCGCGGCGTGCCGCAGCAGCGCCCGCCCGACCCCGCTGCGGCGCACGTCGGGCGCGACGAACAGCCGCGCGAGCAGCGCCAGCCGGTCCACGGAGCTCCCGGTGGCGCCGGCGGCCAGCTCCAGCGTGGGATCCTCGGCGGGCGTGTGCAGCGCCACGTGCCCGACGATCCGCCCGTCCTCGAGCGCCACCCAGGCCGCCGCCTCGTGCTCGGACGCGAAGAACTCCGGCACCTCGTCGGCGCCGATGTGCAGCGGGTAGTGATCGACGACGTGGATCCGCTGCAGCAGGTCGAGGCACTCGCGGGCATCGATCGCGGTCTTCTGCCGAATCAGCACGGCCGCATCGTAGTATCGCGGCCGCATTCAGGCCGTCGAATATCGAAGGACCGGGGCGCGTAGATTTGTCGCGTGGCGAGCGGGACGATCCGGCTGGGCATCGACTTCGGCACCTCCAGCACCGTCGCGGTCCTCGCGCTGCCCGGGCGGGACCCGCGCCCGCTGCTGTTCGACGGCTCACCGCTGCTGCCCTCCGCCGTCGGCCTGGACCCCACCGGCCGGCTCGTCGTCGGGCGGGACGCGCTGCACGCGGCGATCGCGGCGCCCGGATCCGTGGAGCGATACCCGAAGCGCTGCGTCGACGACGGGACCGTCCTGCTCGGCGACACCGAGCTCACGGTCGTCCAGCTGTTCGCGGCGGTCCTGGGCCGGGTGCTCGACGAGGCGACGCGCGCCGCCGGCGAGCCGCCCGGCGAGGTCGCCGTCACCCATCCGGCCGCCTGGGGCAGCGAACGGCGGGCATTGCTCCGTCAGGCCGTGGCCCCGTCAGCCGCACTGCTGGTGCCCGAGCCGGTCGCCGCCGCCTACCACCTCACCGGGGTCGCCGCGGGGCGCCTGCCCGACGGCGGGACGACGGTCGTGTACGACTTCGGGGCCGGCACCTTCGACGCCACCGCCGTGCGCCGCGACGGCGACGCGTTCACGATCCTGGCCACGCAGGGCCGTCCCGACTCCGGCGGCCTCGACATCGACGCCGCGATCGTGGCGCACCTGCGCACCTCGCTGCCCGACGCGGCGGCCTGGGCCCGGCTGGAGGCGCCGGAGACGGCCGCCGACCGGCGGGCCCGCGCGCAGCTGTGGGACAACGTGCGGACCGGCAAGGAGTCGCTCACCCGGGCCGGCAGCACGCTCATTCACGTGCCGGGCGTCGAGGCCGACGTACCGCTCGGGCGGGAGGAACTCGACGCGCTGGCCGCGCCCGTCCTCGCCCGCTCGGTCGACACGACCCGGGCGGTCCTGGCCGAGGCGGGCGCCGAGGTGAGCACGATCCTGCTCGTCGGCGGGGCCAGCCGGATGCCCGCGGTCGCCACCGCCCTGCACCGCGCGTTCGGCGTCGAGCCCCTGACGCTGGACCAGCCCGAGCTCGCCGTCGCCGAGGGAAGCCTGCGCGCCGAGCCCTCCACAGTGGACCTTTCCGGCGACTGGCCCGCCGTCACGCCGCTGCCGATCCGGTCCTCCGCCGAGGCCCGGCCGCGGCGCACCCGGCTGCTGGTGGCGGCCGGGACCGGGCTCGTCCTGGCGGGCGTCGTCGCCGCGGTCGCCCTGGCCGAGCGGCCCTCGACGCCGCTGGCCGGCCCGTTGGCGCAGTCGTCGTCACCGGGGTCCGCCGCGCCGTCGGTGCCGGTCTCGCCGTCGCCGAGCTATCCGGCCGAGATCGACCCGTGCCTGCTGGGCCGGTGGCGGGCGACGTCGAACGCGAACTACGGTCTGATCGACGGGATGAAGGTGCAGTACCGTGGCGGCGGCGGGCATGTGCACGAGTTCCGCGCCGACGGCACGCTGATCATCGACTACGACCGGTCGGAGCCGAACACGGCGGTGTACAAGGGCTCGACGTGGACCGACGTGCAGCGCGGCCAGGTGACGATGCGCTGGGCGGTGAAGAACGGCCAGCTGAACGAGGCCGTGGTGTCCTCCAGCGTCAACGGGCGGCTGACCCGCGACGGGAAGTACAACAACTCGGGCCCTTCGCAGTTCGAGCTGGAGCCGGCGACGTATGTTTGCACCCCGAAGACCCTGCTGCAGAGCAGCACGCTGGGCAACTGGTCCAGCGAGTCGGTGCGGATCGATTGACGCGCGGTCTGCGGTAGTTGCCCGGTTACGCCGGGTGTTGTCGATGATCCAGAATTTGGATGGGTCGGGTAGGCTTCAGGGAGAGAACGGAACGGCGGCCGCGCAGGCCCGTGCCGCCTGACGTGAACTCACAGCGCCGCCGAGCGGGCGCCGCGGGCTCGTAGCCACGTCGCCAGGTCGGTCGCGCCCGAGCGCACGGCGGCGTCCAGCGGGGTCAGGCGCTCCCACGGCGGGAGCCAGTTCAGGTCGGCGCCGCGCTCCAGCAGGAACTCCGCCGCGGCTCGGCTGCCGCCGTGGCACGCGCCCCACAGGGCTCGGTCGGCCTCCGGGCCCGGGCCGCGGTAGTACTCCTCGACCCGGTCCAGCAGGCCCAGGGTAGCCGCGTGCCACAGGGTCGTCCGCGCGCCGCGTTCGACCAGGCGGTGGGCCGCCCGCCACTGCGCGAACGCCGTCGCGTCGTCCAGGGGCGTGCCGCCGGCGATCACCGCGCCGTCGGCTTCGATGTCGGCGCCGGCGTCCAGCAGGGCGTCGAGGACCGCCACGTCGTCGTTGCTGGCCGCCCAGTGCAGCGGCGTCTCCGCGTGGGAGCCGACGAAGCGCTCGTGCACGTCCGCTCCGGCCGCGATCAGCAGCGCCACCGTCGCGGCGCCGTTCGGGTAATGGCCGGGCCAGTCGGCGGCGATGTGCAGCAGGGATCGCTGCGCGTCCGCGTCGCGGATGCGGGCCGTGGCCAGGGCGGGAGTCGCGGCGAGCAGGCGGTCGAGCGCCTCGAGGTCACCGCCGTGGATCGCCGCGACGACGGCGACCGCCGTCGGGTCAGCCTTGCCGAGCACGAGCCGGGCCACGCACCCATCCTATGCGCCAGGCCGGTCGAGACGACAGGACCGCCCGACGGGTTCCGGCGTTACCTGTTCCGGCAAGGATCGTGCGCCGGCGATCAAGGCGCTGCTGCGGCCCTGACCGTCAGCGGCGGCGCAGCGTCTCGGACGGGGCCTGGCCGTAGGCCGCGTGGTAGTGGGCGGTGAAGCGGCTGTGGCTGGCGAACCCCCACCGCGCGGCCACGGCGCTCACGGTCGTCGTCGCCGGGTCCGCCTCCAGCAGGTCGCGATGGGCGTGCTCGAGGCGGACCCGGCGCAGGTAGGCACCGGGTGTGGTGTCCAGATGGCGCCGGAACGCCAGCTGCAGCGTGCGGATCGTGACGTGGGCCGCCTCGGCGACGTCGGCCGGGCCGATGTCGCGGTGCGCGTTGGCGTCGATGAACGCGACCGCGCGCCGCAGCGTCGCCGGGTGGGCGTCGCGGCGGTCCTCGATCGTCGGCGTGCTCAGCGCGTTGCTCGGGAACGTCGACAGCGCCGTGGCGAGCAGCAGCCGGGCGGCGTTGCCGGCCAGCAGCGGCTCGTGCGCGCAGGGGGCGCCGGCGACGTTGTCCCGCATGTACGCGAACGTGCTCAGCCACAGCCGCGCGGCCGCCGCCGAGACCGGGTGGAAGCCGGTGAAGCGGACCGGCACGGCGTCGGTGACCTGGGCCAGCAGCGCCGGGTCGACGACCGCGAAATCGAGCTCGACGTCGACGTTCGTCGAGCGGTACGGCTCGTCGGGCCGGGCGACGAGGAAGATGTCGCCGGGGCCGTTGCAGACGTCCTCGCGGGCGGTGCAGAAGGTCGCCGAGCCGCTCACCACCCGGCCGACGCTGAGGAACGGCAGCGGGGCGGCGTCGATGTCGAACCGCATGGTGAAGACGTTGTGGTGCAGCTCCAGCGGGCCCAGCCGGCTGCGGGCGACCCGGGCGCGCACCCGGTCGCCGGTGAGCGCGACCCGCATCGCGCCGTAGTTGTGCACCAGCATGTCGCGGGTGGCGTCGGCATCGGTGGTCTCGAACAGCGTCGTGGTCATGTCACGTCCGGAGGGTGCGGCTCGGCGTCTGGTCGTAGGCGGCGCGATACTCCGCCGAGAACCGCCCCGGGTTGGCGAACCCCCAGCGGCGTGCGGTCTCCCGCACCGTAACGCCGTCGCCGGGGACGGCGGACTGCAGCTCGCGGTGGACACGCTCGAGACGCACCCGCCGAAGGTACTCCATCGGCGTGTGCCCCAGGTGCCGGCGGAACGCGACCTGCAGCCCCCGCGCCCCGACCCCGGCCGCGGCGGCGACCTCGGTGACGGTCAGCGGCCGCTCCGGGTGCGCGTCCATGAACGCGACCGCCCGCCGGACCACCGCCGGGGCGACCCGCCCGCCGGACGGCGTCCGCGCCGCGGCCATCGTCGTGTTCGGGAACACGGCGAGCATCGCCGCGGCCGCGACCCGCCACAGCTGTGTGGCGATCAGCGGCGGGAGCTCCGCATCGGGCACGGTGAGGCGGCGCGACAGGAACGAGGCGGTCACCGCCCAATACTGACGCATCGCCTCGGAGATCGGCCGCAGCCCCTCGAAGCGCAGGTCGGCGGCGTCCACCCCGGTGTGCGTGGCGGCGAAGTCGGCCGCGAACGGAACCGGCAGGCTCAGGAACGCCATCGCCGAGCGCCCGTACTCGCCGCTGGAGGGCACGCCGAGCGGGTAGAGCCAACCGTCGCCGGGGCCGAGCCCGAGGACCTGCCGCCCGATGCGGATCTCGGCACCGCCGTCCTCGACGACCCCGGCGACGTAGGTCCCGAACGGCTCGGTCGTCGCCGCGTAGCCGACCCCGGTCAGCCCCACGTGCAGCGCCCCGAACCCGCCGCCGCTGCGCGAACGCACCGACAGGTCCACGAGCGCCGGGTCCGGCAACGTGATCCGGGCGCGGTGCGCGACGACGTTGTTGATCGCTTCGACGACCATCTCCTTCTCGCGCGTGCGGATCTCCACGACGCCCGTCCGAGCTGCGGCTGTCTGCATCGGTACACCTCCGGCAGCGGCATGCTATCCACTCCCGGCACCCGTTGTACGCAAAACGCAGTTCGCTTTCGGGCGAATCATGCGCGGCGATCGTTCGCTTTGTGGCGTAGTGGCCTCACGTCGACCGCGGCCAGGCTGGGGAACACGCGCCGCCTCGTTCGCCCGTCGTTCACCCCGGAAGCGAGCATGACCGCAGTCGATGACCGGCCCGGATGGATCGCCACGCGGTATCGCCCGCGTGCCCGCATCGTGCAGGTCGTCGCCGGAGGGCGCCTCGAACGCCTCAACCGCCCGCAGCTGGCCGCCGCCCTGCGCGCGGCCGTGCTCGGCGGCCACGCCGCCGTGGAGGTCGACATCGCCCTGGTCACCCTGATCGACCCGGCCATCCTGCGCGCCCTGCTGGAGGCCCGCGCCCTGGCGGCCGAGCACGGCTGCGCGTTCCGCGTGGTCAACCCGACCGGCCTGCCGGCCCGCATCCTGGACGCGACCGGCACCCGCGCCACGCTCTGCGGCCCGCCGCGGTGACCGGGCTCAGGCCTCGTAGCCGCAGATCTTCCAGGCCCGCTCCTCCTTGACCAGGGTGAGGTTCAGGTCGTTGGTGGAGGTGCGGCTGCTGCTGGACTTGATCGTGAACTGGGTGTAGACGGTCGCGGTGTTGCCGTTGACCGTCTCGCCGGTCACATGCCAGTCCAGGACCGTGCTGGCCGCCGAGGAACTCGACGAACCTCCCTTGGACAGCGCTTTGCGGAGCTTGGTCGCCTCGTCCCGGCACAGGTACCGCTCGAGCCGCGCCGGGTCCGGATCGTCCTTGGTGGCCTCCTTCAGGTACGCCTCGACGACCTCGGTCGGGGTGTCGACGAAGACCTTCTGGAAGGTGAAGTATCCGCCGACGACCATGAGCACGACGAGCAGGAGCCCGCCGAACGCGATGAGCGCCCACTTGCCGCCGCGCTGTCCGCCGTCGGCCGACGGCAGCGCCCCTGTCGGCGGCCCGTAGCCGTGCGGCCCCGGCTGCTGGCCGTACGGCTGAGGCTGGTGCGGCTGCTGCGGATCTGGCTGGGCCCCCGGATACGTCACGGGCACATCGTATACACGATCCTCACTGCGGCGATCCGGGCTCGGCGACCAGGCAGAAGGGCTTGCCGGCCGGGTCGGCGAAGACCCGGAAGGACCGGCCCTCGCCCGGGAGGCGGGTCGCGCCCAGGGCCAGGGTCGCCGCCTCGCCCGCGTCCAGGTCCGCCACCTCGATGTCCAGGTGGAGCTGCTGGGGGCGGTCCGGGTCGGGCCAGCGCGGCGGGTTGTAGTCCGCCACCTGCTGGAACAGCAGCGGCCGGGCGCCATCCGCACCGATCATGGCCGTGTAGAAGGCGGCCAGGGACTCGGCGTCCGGGCAGTCCAGCGTCACGGCCGGGACGTCGGGGGACAGGCACAGGTCGAACGGGTGGCCGGCCGGGTCGGCCAGCGTGTGCCAGGCCTCGTTGCGGCGCAGCACTCTCGCGCCCAGGGCCACCGCCTGCTCGGTGCACGCCTCCAGGTCGGGCACGCGCAGGTCCAGGTGGGCCTGCTGGGGCCGCTCCTGGCCGGGCCAGGCCGGGGCGCGATGGTCGGGGGCCGGCTGGAAGCCGACCTTCCAGCCGTCCGGCGTGCCGAGCGTGATCCAGCCGTCGTCGTCCGTGTCCAGCTCCGGCCAGCCGGCCAGCGCGCGGTAGAACGCCGCCAGGCCGGTGACGTCGGCGGCGTCGAGGACGACCATGTCCAGCTTGCCGATCATGTGACGCTCCCTGCCTCGAGTCCCTCGCCCCGGATTCTGCACGAGGGGTACGACAAAAAACGGCAGGGCAACGCGTCATTGAGCCCGACGAATCACGTCCCGCAGGCTCAGCGGGGCCGGCGGCGGCAGCGGCGGGCCGGGCGCGTCCGAACTGAAGGCCGCCAGGAAGTACGCGACCAGACGGCGGGACGCGGCCAGCGCCGCCTCGGCGGTGTCGGCGACGATGCCGCCGTTGGCCATGACGATCAGGACGAGGTCCTGGGCAACGAAGTCCGCCCGCAACCGCCCCGTCGCCTGGGCGCGGCGGGTCAGCTCGGCGAAGAGCTCCACCGCGCGGCCGGCCTCCACGTCGGCCGTGTCCGGGAACGCGGCGATGACGGCCGTGCTGAAGCCGCGGTCCACCGCCTGCATCGCGCACATCCGCTCGACCGCGACGCAGAAGCCGTGCCACGGGTCCGGGTCGGCCAGGGCGTCGTCGACGAGCGACGTGCAGGCCGCGAACTGGTCCGCGAAGACCTCGGTGACGAGCGACTCCTTGGTCGGGAAGCGGCGGTACAGCGTGGCGACGCCGACCCGGGCCCGCCGGGCGATCGCCGCCATCGGAACGCCGAGGCCCTTGGCGGCGAACAGCTCGCGGGCGACCTCGACGATGCGGTCCCGGTTGTGCCGCGCGTCGGCGCGCAATTGAGAAGCCGCGGCGCTCATGCCCATCACTTTAAGGTCAACCGGACGGGGCTCTCCATTTAGCGGTACCTTTGCCGCGTGAAGAGAACTTTGCCCAGGCGCATGGTCGGCCGGGTCAACGCGTGTGTACTGTCGCTGCGCTCCTCCCCGCGCTGGGGCCGGATCGTCAGCCGGCGACTGACCGTCGTCACCTACACCGGGCGGCGCTCGGGCAAGACGTTCAGCACGCCGGTGGGGTACAAGCTGGACGGCGACACCGCGACGATCGGGGTGCAGCTTCCCGACGCGAAGTCCTGGTGGCGCAACTTCACCGGGGACGGCGGGCCGCTCACCCTGCACCTGGACGGCGTGGAGCGGCCCGGGCACGCGGTGGCCCGGCGCGACGGGCGCGGCCGGGTCACCGTGACCGTGCGCCTGGCGGAGCCCGCGGCCGGGCCCCGCCAGGACTGAGGCGTCAGCTGACGGTGTAGGGGATGGTCAGCGTCGACTGGTTGCCGTTGGCGGCCGTGGCGTCGACCCGGACCGTGGTCGGGGCGTTGCCGATGGCGTTCCACAGCTCCAGGCGCACGCAGCCGTTGCTCATCGCCGACAGGGTGCCGGACGACGAGGCGAGGCCGGCCGCCTGCGTGTACTGCTCGGTGCCCACGATCGGATCGGTGGCGAAGTAGCGGTACGTCTCGACCCGGCCGTAGCTGCCGGTGTTGGTGAAGTCGTACGAGACGCGGGCCTGGATGCCCTGCCCGACCGTGGTGCCGGCGTCGACGTGGAACGCGAACTGCGTCGCGCCGCCGTTCGGGCTGCCGCTGATCCCGCACACCTGGTAGGTGACCGGGTTGTGCGGGGTGCCGTCGTAGTTGCCGTAGGCGGCCGTCACCGTCTGCGTGGTGGCGCCGCTTCCGGCCGTCGCGGTCAGGGCCGGGCCGCTGCGCAGGTAGAACTTGTTCGAGCCCACCGGCGGCGGGTTCGACGGCGACGGGGAGGGCGACGACGAGGTCGGCGGCGGCGAGGACGGCGGGTTGGAGGTGGGCGGGTTGCTGGTGCCGTTACCCCCGCTCCAGGTGTACGCCCCGTTCGTCGCCGTCTGACCGGCCGGCACGCTCAGCGTGTGGCCGTCGGAGAACGTGACCGTGACGGATGCGGACGTCAGGTTCGTCGCCGCGTACGTGCGGGCCCCGTTCTTCGTGAACACCGCGTAGAGCGGGGTGTTGGCGGTGACCGACGTGTCGACCTGGCCCAGGGCCGCGAGGTTGCGGATCCAGTGGAAGGTGTGCGCCTTGCTCTCGCCCTCCTCCGGGGTGTACCCCGAATTCGCGCGGAAGCTGGCGAGGGCCTGGTCGCCGTTGTTCAGCGCCTGGAACGACCACAGGATGTCCTGCCACACCGTCGGCGGGCCGCCGTTGTTGGTCGTCATCTCGTTGTAGTTGGTGGCGATGTACGCCGGCCGGTAGCCGAGGTAGAACGAGCCGCCGGTGACCGGCAGCATGTTGATGCCCTGGATCATCTCCGGCTCGGCGCTGAACCAGGTCGCGTACGCCCCGCCGTCGCCCCAGACCATGCCGACCGTGTTGTGCGCGAAGCTCGCCGGGAAGTTCTGGTTGGACGAGTCGAACCAGTACTCCTGGATCGCCTGCGCCTGCGTCGAGTAGATGTACAGACCCGCGTCGCGCACCTGGGTGTTGCCGGTGGCGATGCCCCACTGGATGAGCGCGTTGGCGAAGTTCATGCCCTCCGACGAGGACTCCTGGTTGTTGCCGGCCCCGAAGGACGCGTGCCCGGACGCCCAGTCGTGCCCGGCGTAGATGTCGAAGTCGCGCAGGAACGGGAACATCGTGTCGTTGCGGTCGGGGTTGTTGGCGTCGCGGATGAGCAGGTTCACCATCCCGCCGTACGCGCTGGTCGCCGCCCAGTTCTTGTCGAACTTGGCCAGGGTCGCGGCCGCGGCGATGTAGTAGCCGTAGTGGAAGTGGTGGTCGTTGAGCTCCTGGTCGGAGCCGTACGAGGCCGGGTAGCCGATCAGGGTGCCCCACGCCTGGTTGTAGACGAACAGCCGCTCGGCCTCGCCGCTGCTCGCGGTGAACCAGTCGGTGAGCCGGGTGCGGATCGCATTCAGCAGCGTGTCGCGCTGGGCGGTGCGGCCGAGCTGGTCGGCGATCTCGGCGGCGCGGGCGGCGCGGCCGAGGCCCTTGCCGGTCCAGTAGGTGTCGTTGCCGAACGCGGCGAGCGGATCGCCGGTGGCGACCTGGTCGAGGTAGGAGCCGAGGGTGCTCAGGTCGGCTCCGGCGGAGTCCGCGACGGCGGGGATCTCGGGCAGTACACCCTGGAACTTCGTGGCCGTCGTGAACGCCGCGGTGCCGGTCAGCACCTTCATCGTGCCCCGCGGGGAGACGTAGGTCTGGCTGATCGGCGCCGAGCCGGACAGGTTCTTCCACTGGTGCGGGTAGAGCGCCATGACCGTGCCGGAGCCGGTGCCCTCGCGGGCCGTGGTGGTCACCGTGTAGGTGGCGTTCACCGTGCTCGCCGACTGGTTGTAGCTCCAGGACACATTCGTGCCGGTGACGTGGTTGTGCGCGTACGTGCCGTAGGTGTTGGCCAGGGCCGTGCGGTCGGCCGCTGACGTGGACGTCGTCGTCGGCAGCAGCGCCACCGAGAAGTAGTCCTTGCCGGCGAGCGTCGAGGTGATGTTCGCACCGCTGACGGTCCAGGTGGCGCCGGTCGGGGCGTAGGCCATGTAGTCGTGGCCGCGGACCGTGAAGCCGACGCGGTTGGCGCTGTTGGACCAGACGGTGGGGGTGCCGCCGAAGGACAGCTGCGCGTTGCCGCCGGACGTGCGCGCGTAGACGAACGGCAGGCCGTGGCCGATGGTGGTCTTCAGCGTGCGGGCACCGTCGGACCACGACGGGGTGACGGTCCAGTCGGTCCAGCCGTCGACCATGGTGTTCGGGGCGTTGAGGCCGGTCACGCCGAGGGTGAACTCGGTGGTGTACGGGAAGTGGTACTCGCCCACCCCCGTCGCCGTGCCGGAGATGGCGGCGTCGGTGGTGTACGACACCCCCAGCCCGCCGGCGGTCGCCTGGAAGGCCATCGGGTGCGCTTCCAGGGGCAGCGAGTAGTTGCATTCGGTCCGCTTGAACAGCAGCGACGACCACCAGTCGTTGGTCGGCACCGCGCCGGCGGGCGCGTTGCTGGTCACGAACTGGCGCGGGTTGGTGGCGATGCTGCCGCACCCGGTCGGGCCGGTCGTCCCGGCCGGCTGGGTCGTGGCGTAGCTTCCGGAGCCGAGCGTGGCGGCCTCGGCATTGGGCAGGGCGAGAAACGTCAGGACGCTGGCGACGACCGCGACGGCGATCGCACCGGCCGCGAGGGGCCGGCCTCTGGCAAGACGCATGAATTGACTCCGCGGGTTGAGGTGGCGGGGGGCGGGTCCTTGCGAATCATCCGGGAGGGATGTGACCCGTGTCAATGGAGAGCGCTCTCTTTCATGTACCGTGAGCTGGAGAGAGCGCTCTCAACAGGGGAAATTTGCCGCGACCATGGATCATGAGGGGAGGGGCTGACGGGCGTGAGGACCATCTCATGCCGAGTTGTTCCGGATGAATCTTCGCCGAAACATTGGCTTTCTTGACTGTTCGCCATCGCCGGACACCCTTCCCGGGTGGAACGGGCCGGTGGAGGTCACCATGGCGGAGCGGTACGTGTTGGTGCGCTGGCCGGACGGCACCGCGCAACGGATCTACTCACCGGCGACGATCGCCGATGAGTTCTTCACCGCCGGGCAGCGGATGCCCGTCGTCGACTTCGTCGACCGGACCCGGCAGGCGCTGGGGATCGCCAGCGACCGGGTGAAGGAGGCGTACGGCTACCCGTGCGGCCGCGCCGCCCGCTCGCTCGCCTTCGTCGAGGCGCGGGCCGCGGTCCAGCCGGCCGGCGACGTCGTCGTGGAGGCGATCGAGGCCTGAGCGTCCTCGACGTGCGGATGCCGGCCTCGAATTGGTAGGCTGTGGTCACGGCGGTGGGGCCCGCCGACCCCGCGCGTCCGAGCCGGGGTGAACCGCGACGACGCCAACGGTCCCTTCCAGCGAGCGCTGCCAGTGAGCTGCAGCACGCCCTGGTAGGGAGGAGCCGAGACGTGTCCCAGATCGACCCGGACGTGGATCTCCACGTCCCCGCCGAGCGCGTCGAACTCCGCCCCAGCCCCCTGCCGGTCCTGGCCGCCATCTCCGCGGGCGGCGGCATCGGCGCCCTGTCCCGCTACGGCATCGGCCTGCTCTGGCCCCATCCGCGCGGCGGGTTCCCCTGGTCCACGTTCCTCATCAACGTGACGGGCTGCCTGCTGATCGGCGTGCTGATGGTGATCGTGACGGACGTGGCCCCCGAGCGGCGCCTCCTGCGCCCCTTCGCCGGCGTGGGCATCCTCGGCGGCTACACGACGTTCTCCACCTACGCGGTGGAGATCCACCAGACGGCCTCGGCGGGCTCCCCGTGGACGGCTCTGGCCTACCTGGCGGTGACGGTCATCTGTGCGTTGCTGGCGGTCTGGGTGGGCTCCGGTCTGGCCTCCGCCGTGGTCCGCTGGCTCCTGAAGGTGTCCCGATGACCGTGCTGCTGATCGCGCTGGGCGCGGCGATCGGCGCCCCGCTGCGCTACCTGACCGACCGTGCGGTCCAGGCCCGCCACGACTCGGCCTTCCCCTGGGGCACGCTGACGGTGAACGTCTTCGGCTCCCTGGTTTTGGGCGTGGTGGCCGGCCTGCCGGCGAATGCGGCGATGACCGCGCTGCTGGGCACCGGCTTCTGCGGCGCCCTGACGACGTACTCAACCTTCAGCTACGAAACCCTGCGCCTGGCCCAGACGGGCACCCGCTTCTACGCCATGATGAACGTCCTGGCCTCGGTCGTCGCCGGTCTCGGCGCCGCCGCGATCGGCCTCCTCATCGCCCAGGCCCTCACCTGACCTTCTCCCGGCCGTCGATGATCTCGACGGTGGCCGTCACCCGGGGCCCACGTGCCCAAGGCGGCGTCGGGTTCGGGTCAGGGCTGCGACGACGCAGGACCCCAGCGTTGCCAGTGACGCGCCGACGGCGGTTCCGTAGGTCCAGGCTCCGAGCAGCTCGTGCATCTGGTAGGTCCGGAAATCCGTCTCGTGGCTCGTGGCGAACGCCGCGAGCTGGAAGGAGTCGTGGCTGAGCCGGTCCAGGAAGATGACGACAACGGCGGTGGCGGTGAGATTGGTGGCGGCGAGGGCGATGAGGCCGCTGAGGAAACCAGAGCGTATGGCTCGCGCCAGCGCGCTCGGACCGGCGCCGGCAGACCGCCCGGTAAGCGCCGATACGGTCAGCGCCGCCGCGATGGTGAGCCACGACACCGCCCACCCGGGAGGCGTTGCCCAGAGATGGCCGAGATTGCCGGCGATCGTGGCGACGCTGAGCAGGGCGCCGGCTGGTACGCCATGGACCAGGGCGGGGCGCCGGACGCCTGGCATGCGGCCGGCTTCGCGCCACCACTCGGCGAGGAGCCCGCCGGTCAGGTCGGGCAGATGCCGGGTCCACAACGCGACGGTGGATGCCGGTCCGGGCGGCTGTCGCCGGGCCAGTTCGGCGAACAGCAGCGCGGTCTCCTCCGCCCAGCGATCGCGGAAGGCGAGCGGATACCAGCGGAGTATCGCGCGGTACATCGCGATGGACGCGCGTCGTCCGGAGTCGTCAGAGGCGGGCGGGTCAGGCGCGGTACTCATGCCGGACCGGGATCGAACAGCGGCTTGGTCCGGGCGGTGTCGACGAGCTGCTGCAGGCGGCGCACCTGTTCACGGGCGGCCGCGCGGCCCGCCGCAGTGATGTCGTAGTAGCGTCGCCGAGCGTCGTCTGCCGGGTCGTCGTGCGGCACCTCACACACGAGACCCGCTTCGTGGAGCGTGCGTAACGTCCGGTAGAGCGTGGTCGGGCCGAGCCGCACGTCGCCGCCGGACTCGACGACGACGGTCTGCATGATCGCGTATCCGTGCCGGGGTCCGTCGGCCAGCGCGAGCAGCACATGCAAGGCAGTCGCACCGAGCGCTGGAGTCGCGGGCGTCCTACGCGCCATTGCCGGTCTCCGCCGCCGGCCGCGCGGCGGCGCGGGCCCGGCTCGCCGCAATGGTGAGCAACGATGCGATCAGCCCGAGCACGGCGCCTTGCCCGACTCCGAGCACCCACAGGTGGCCGCCCACGCCGGCCATGGTCTCCCGGCTCACGTAGGCCGGCAGGGCGACGTCCATACCGCGTTGCTGCCACTCGGCTCGCATCAGCGGATCGTCCTCGACGAACGCGCGGAGGAAGGCCAGCAGGATGGCGCCGCCCAGTGCGGCGCCGAGGCCGCTGCCGACGCCCGACCACACGCCGGCCCGCAGGCCGGAGCGCCACCGGCGCGTGCGCGCCGTGATCGCGGCGGCGACCACGAGCGTGAGGATCCCCACGACAGCCCAGGTGACGTTGTCCAGAACGCCGCGGGCGGCCGCTGTCGAGACCGTGTGCGGAGTCAAGTTGTTGAAACCGATCTCGGCGACCCACAAGAGGCCGAGCAGCAACCCACTACCCAGACCGCTGCGCAGGACTACCCGCCTGTCCGGCACGCGAGCCCTCCCCGCCAGCCACCACGTCACCGCGACAAGCACGACCGCCGAGCCGGCAACCGCGACGGACTCCGCCCATGCCACGGTGTCCAGCACCGGCAGGCGGACGGCGGCCAGCAGGGCGGCAAGCGCGACTACCCCGCCCACCACCGCGACAACCGGCCGGATCCACACCGGAGCAACATCAACCGGGTTGACTATAGCCATGATGGGCATAGTAGCCGCCCGGCGTACGATCGCAAGACCCGCCTCGAGCCGGGCGTCAGCGGGGACTGGCGGTCCCGGCCGGTTCGCTCACGCGGTCCATCCGCTTCCAGGGCGACGACGGACTCGTCCTGCTCCGGCACGGCGAGCTGGAGCTGACCGCTCGCGTCCCCGCCCCCGGTGAGGCGGCCGGAATCCGGCTGACGGGCACGGCGCTGTAGACGTACCGTCAGGACCCGTGACGGCAACCGTGCGACGCCTCGGCCCCGACGACTGGGAGACCTGGCGCGACGTCCGCCTGGCCGCCCTCGCCGACGCGCCACGGGCCTTCGGCTCGTCCCTGGAACGCGAGCAGACCTACACCGACGCGGATTGGCGCGCGAGGCTGGAACCTTCCCGGGGCCTCAAGGCGACCGCTGTGGACGTCGGCGCCGTCGGCGTCGTCGGCGTGTGGATGCCCGAGGACCGACCCGCGGAGCTTTTCGGCATGTGGGTCCACCCCTCGCACCGCGGTCGTGGCGTCGGCGATCTGCTGATCACCGAGGCGCTCGCGTGGACCCGCTCCGCCGGACTGTCCCGTTTGGACCTCTGGGTCGTCGGCGACAACGCCGCGGCTCAGAAACTGTATCTGCGCAACGGCTTCACGATGACCGGCGAGTCCCAGCCGTACCCCCGTGACCCGTCCCTCCTCGAGTACGTCATGTCGCACGACCTCACGGCCGCTGACGCTCCGGCCGCACGATGATCTCGTGCACGTCGACGTCCGCGGCGCCGCGGGTCAGGAGCTGGTGGTCGACCACGCCGAGCCGCGACTAACCGGCCGGGGCCAGGGCGGACAGCAGGTCGCCCGGGGTGAGCGGGGTCCACGGCGCGCCCGCGGTGCCCTCGACGAGCAGGGCCGCCGAGCCGTCGGCCACGTCCGTGCCCGCGATCGCGGCCAGCCTCGCCGCGTCCGTCGCGCACGCGAAGACCTGCGCCTTCGCCGGGATCTCGACGGTGCCGCCGGTACCTACCGCCGCCCGGATCGCCGCCACCGTCGCGGCCGGGGGTGCGGGCGGGAGCCGCGTCGCCGTGCCGTCCGGGTGGGCGACGACGACCAGCCGGGCGCGGGCGGCGGCGTGCCAGGCGGCCAGTTCCAGCAGCGTCGCGCGGTTGCCGGCGCCGAAGTGCTCCCACAGGTCGGCGGCGATGCGGCCCAGGCGCGGGCCGGCCGAGCCGATGTTGTGGCCGTAGCCGCGGCTGGTGAGGGCGGTGTCGATCCACATCACCTCGCCGGTGCACACGTTCAGGACGAACGGGGTCAGGGCCTTGGCGTTGCCGCGCAGGCCGAAGTGCTGCATGACCCGGCCCGCGCTGAACGGCTCGTCGTCGTGCGGCCGCGGCAGCGAGAAGCCGGCGAAGGCTGCCGCCAGCGACTCGAACGGGACGTCGTTGTAGCTCAGGACCGAGGGTACGGCCCAGACGACCCCGGCCTTCGTCAACGTGCTGCACGCCAAGGCTGCAAGCGCCGGACGTGTCGTCGTTGCGGTGAACCCGGCCAACACCTCCCGCACCTGCCCCGAATGCGGGCATTGCGCGCGGGAGAACCGCGTCACCCAAGCCGGCTTCGCCTGCGTCTCCTGCGGATTCGCCGCACACGCGGACGTGGTCGGCGCCACGAACGTACTCAGGGCCGGACTGGCCCTTCTGGCCGCCTGAGCGGGCGAGAAGCCGCCCCGTTCACGGGGCGGAGGAGTCACCGAAACGGCTACCTCGCTGGGCTGGGGGGTGACGTCGAGAGGCCGGGGCGGGAGGTCGGAACGCTGAGCGGCCTCGAAGTAGGAAGAGAAGGAAGCGCACCTGGGAGCCGCCCCGGCCCGTCGATGGTACGGCCGCCTGCCTCCCCGCGCACGCCCATTTCCGGCGGTACGCTGCGGGCATGCGAGCCGACGGCACCTTCAGCGTGAAGAGCTTCGTCCCGACGAGCGTGGCGCCCGAGCCCGCGATCGAGACCGCGCTGCCGGTCGGGATCGCGCAGATGGAGAAGGAATACGCGGGTGCGATCAGCGGCCGCTCCGCCACCCTGTTCACGTCGGCGTTCGACCAGGGCTCCGGCGTCGGCACGTATGTCGCCATGGAGTCCTTCGAGGGCACCGTCGACGGCCGCAGCGGGTCGCTGAACTTCGTGCACTCGGCCTCGACGTCGGGCGCCGACCGCACGGGCGAGTTCTTCGCGATCGTCGCCGGCAGCGGCACGGGGGAGCTGGCCGGGATCGCCGGCAGCGGCGGGATGACCGTGGACGCCGACGGCACCCACCGCGTCTGGTTCGAGTACACCATCGGCTGAGCACACCGCGGTGACCCTGCCGGCAAGGCGCGCGGTGGCGAGCCCCGCGCCGGGCCGTCACCGCGCGTGTCGTAAAGTCGGTCGGTGAGCACTCCTGGGACCCCGGCGCCCGTCCGCACCCGCATCGCCCCGTCGCCGACCGGCGACCCGCACGTGGGGACGGCGTATGCCGCGCTGTTCAACCTGGCGTTCGCCCGCAAGCACGGCGGCGAGTTCATCCTGCGCATCGAGGACACCGACCGCACGCGTTACGTCGAGGGCAGCGAGGAGCAGGTCTTCGATACCCTGCGGTGGCTCGGGTTCAGCTGGGACCAGGGCCCGGACGTCGGCGGCCCCGCGGCGCCCTACCGGCAGTCCGAGCGCCTACCCACCTACCGGGAGGTCGCCGAGCGCCTCCTCGCCGACGGGCACGCCTACCTGTGCTGGTGCTCCTCCGAGCGGCTCACCCAGATGCGCACACGCCAGCAGCAGCTCAAGATGCCGACCGGCTACGACCGCATGTGCTACGGCAAGACCCGCGAGGAGCGCGCCGAGCTGCCCGGCTTCACCGAGACGCCGGTCATCCGCATGCTCGTGCCGGACGACGCCCGCATCTCCTTCGACGACCTTATCCGCGGCTCGATCACCCCGCCGCAGCCCGACGACCAGGTCATCCTGAAGGCCGACGGCTTCCCGACGTATCACCTGGCCGTAGTCGTCGACGACAACGCGATGGGCGTCACCCACGTCATCCGCGGCGAGGAGTGGATCAGCTCCACCGCCAAGCACCTGCTGCTGTACGGCTGGCTCGGCTGGACCGCCCCCGCCTACGCGCACATGCCGCTGCTGCGCAACGTCGACCGCTCGAAGATCAGCAAGCGCAAGAACCCCGCGGCGCGCCTCAAGTGGTTCCAGGAGGAGGGCTACCTCCCCCAGGCGCTGGTGAACTTCCTGGCCCTGATGGGCTACTCGATGCCCGACGGCCGTGAGATCTTCACGTTCGAGGAGATGACCGAGTCCTTCGACTTCGCCCGCGTCAACCCCGTCGGCCCGGTCTTCGACATCGACAAGCTGAACTGGCTCAACGGGCACTACCTGCGCACCCTGGACGACGAGGCCTTCCTGGCCGCGGCCGGCCCGTTCCTGCCGGCGGGCCTTTCGCCGCAGGACGTCCGCTCGCTGGTCGTGCCACTGCGGGAGCGCACCAAGAAGCTCTCCGAGCTGGCCGAGCAGCTGGACTGGCTCGCCGCCGAGACCGTCACGGTCGCCCCGGCCGACCTCGCCAAGCACGGCCTGCCGGCCCCGGACGCCCGCACCGTCCTGGAGGCGTTCGCGAAGAACCTCGAGCAGCTCGACCCGTTCGAGAAGGACCAGATCACCGCGACCCTCGACCGCGTCGTCGCCGAGTCCGGCCTCAACCGGCGCCGCTCGTTCATGACGGCCCGGCTGGCGCTGGTCGGCAAGCCGGTCTCGCCGCCGCTGGACGACACGATGGTGGCCCTGGGCGCCCAGCGTACGGCCGCCCGCCTGCGCCAGGCCGCCGCCTCCCTGGACGGCTGAGCGCGGACCGCGCGGGCGGCCGTCGCCGCTACGGCTGGGTTTCCTTCGGCGCGGCCGCGATCGGGCGCCCGAAGGTCACCGCGTTCAGCACCGGTGCCGCAACGGTCTCGGCGAGTTCCGCGTCGGGTGACAGGCCGAGCGCGTCGTTGACCGTGGCGAAGGCGATGCGCAGCGCGACGAAGGCGGTGATCGCGAAGATGTCGGCGTCGCTGAACCCGGCCTCCCGCAGCGCCTCCACGTCCTCCGGCCGCGTGGCGCTGGGCTCGCGGGCGACCTTGCGGGCCCAGGCGGCGAGCTGCCGTTCGGCGGGGGAGAGGGTGTCGTCGGTGCCGGCGATGACCCCGGCGGCCGTCGCCGCGTCGCTCTTCTCCGCGAGCCTGCCGCCCCAGGACAGCGCGCAGTAGGAGTCCCCGAACGCGCCGGCGAACGCCGTCACCAGGATCCCGCGGGTCCGCAGGTCGAGCCGCCCGCCCGCGACGGCGCCCGTGAGCTTGAAGAGTCCCTCGAGGACCTCCGGCGCGTACGCCCACAGCCGGGACACGTTCATCACGTATCCGAGCTCGGCCACGTCGTCGTCGAAGAGTCGTCGCGCCCCCTCGGACAGCTCCGGCTCATGCAGAAACCCGATCATACCGTCCAGTGTGCCGACAGCGATCCGCGCGACATCGCGTCGAGACGGTTTTACGACTGATCCCGAAACGCGGTCGCTCAGCGCCCCGCCGGCTCCACGAGCTCCTGCGGCGGCCCGTCCGGCTCCCCGGCCGGCGCGGTTTCGGGCGCCGGTGCCGGCGCGGGGGCCGGCGTGGGGGCCGGCGTGGGCGCGGGGATGGTCGGCGCGAACAGCGAGTCGTCGTAGTACCGCTCGCTGCGCACCGTCGTGACCACGGCCCGGGCGAGCAGCCGCAGGTCCAGCCGCACGCTCTGGTGCTCGATGTAGGCGAGGTCCTTCACCAGCCGCTCCTGCGGTGGCATGTAGAACTTCTCGATCTGCGCGATGCACGCGATGCCGGGCCGGACGGTGTGCCGCTCGGCGTAGCCGGGGACGGCCTCCAGGTGGGTGAGCACGAGCACG
This sequence comes from Dactylosporangium sp. CA-233914, assembly GCF_050942935.1. NCBI lineage: Bacteria > Bacillati > Actinomycetota > Actinomycetes > Micromonosporales > Micromonosporaceae > Dactylosporangium > Dactylosporangium sp. CA-233914. Next base: position 6,000,948 of record NZ_CP192030.1, read on the forward strand.
GTGCGCAGCGGCCGCGGCCCGACCAGGCTCATCGTGCCGTTGAGCACGTTGATCAGCTCGGGCAGCTCGTCGAGGTGCCAGCGGCGCAGCCACCGGCCGACCCGCAGCGTGCGCGGGTCCCCCTCGGGCGACACGACCGGGCCGGTGAGCCGCTCGGCGCCGTGCTGCATGCTGCGGAACTTGAACTGCCGGAACGTCCGGCCGCCGCGGCCCACCGAGTTCTTCGTGAAGAACACCGGGCCCGGCTCCTCGAACCAGATGAGCAGCCCGATGACCGGCCACAGCGGCATCGTCACCGCGAGCCCGGCGAGCGCGCCGGCGACGTCCAGCATCCGCTTGCCGCGCGGGGTGGGCCGCGTCGCCGCGGCGGCGTGGTAGCGCTGCACGGCGAGCTCGACGGGGCGCGACGGCGGCGCGTTGTCCTCCACGATCCCGGCGGTGGCCCCGCTGAGCACGATCCCGCCGGCGAACGCCCCGATGACGAGGATCAGCGCGGCGCGGGGCGGCACGTCGTGACCGAGGTGCCACCAGATCCACGGCGCGACGATGAGCGCCACCGTGACGAGGAAGGCGACCCGGCAGGCCCACGCCCGCACCGGCGGCGGGACCGAGGACGTGAGGACGACGGCGGGCAGGAACGCCAGGATCAGCGACGTGAGCAGCGTCCAGTAGTTCGACGTGAGCAGCACCCAGTAGTTCACGGATTCAAGTACCTCCAGGGCCGGCGGGCGGGGCACCGCCGTCAGCGATATGCCTTCTCCTGCTCGGCCCACATGGCGAAGAGCAACAGGATCCACAGCTCTCGGGCGTGCTCGGCCGCGCCGCTGAGGTGGCGCTCGACGAGCGCGTCCACCGCGTCGAAACGCAGGTACCCCTGGCGGCGCACGACGTCGCGGGACAGGTACTCGCGCACCAGCGGCCGGAACACGCCGCGCAGCCACCGCGGCAGCGGGGCGTTGAACCCCTTCTTGCGCATCGCCAGGGTCCGCGGCGGCAGGACCCCGGTCATCGCCCGGCGCAGCAGCCACTTCGGCCGCAGCCCCGGCAGCTTCAGCCGGCCGGGCAGCGAGAACGCGAACTCCAGCACCGGCGTGGCCAGCAGCGGCACCCGTACCTCCAGCGCGTGCGCCATGCTCACCCGGTCGACCTTCGTGAGGACGTCGTCGGGCAGGTAGACGTGGGCGTCGGTGTACTGGAAGCGGGTCAGCGGGTCGAAGCCCGCCCCGGCGCCGTAGTGCGGCTCGTGCGTGTCGTAGGCGTCGGACAGCTCGGCGTACACGTCCGGCTGCAGCAACCACGCCTTGCGCGCCTCGCGGAAGACCACGCGCCACAGGTAGTGGCTGCGGCCCGGGTCCTCGACCGCGTTCTCGACGAACCGGCGCGCCTTGAAGTCGAAGCTCGCCCGGGCGCTGGAGCGCGGCAGGAACCGCACCAGGCCCGGCACGACCCGGTCGGTCACCGCGCGCGGCAGCAGCCGGTAGTAGCGGGCGTACTTGTCGGCCTGATACGTCAGGTAGCCGGCGAAGAGCTCGTCCCCGCCGTCGCCGCTGAGCGCCACCGTGACCTGCCGGCGGGCGAGCTGGCACAGGTAGTACGTCGGCACCATCGACGGGTCCGCGAACGGCTCGTCGAACGCGGGCAGCATACCGTCCACGACGTCCTGCGCGGACGGCTCGACGAGCAGGTCGGTGTGGTCGGTGTCGAATTGGCGGGCGACCAGGGCGGCCTCGCGGCGCTCGTCGTAGGAGCGGTCGGCGAACCCGACCGAGAACGTCTTGAGCGTGGCGTCCGGGCGGGCCTGGCGCGCGGCGGCGACGACGGTACCGGAGTCGATGCCGCCGCTGAGGAAACAGCCCAGCGGCACGTCGGCGGCCAGCTGCTGGCGGACGCTGTCGAGCACCACCTCGCGCAGCATCTCGGTGGCGTCGTCGGCGGTGAGGCCCGGCCGGCGCGGGACGTCGGCGAGCGCCCAGTAGCGGTGCACGGTGGCGGCGCCGTCCTGCCAGACGAGCGTGTGGCCCGGTTCGAGCTTGCGGACTTCGCGGTACATCGTGCGCGGCGCGGGGACGTACATGAGCGACAGGTACGCGCTGAACGCCTGCAGGTCGGGGGTGCGCTCGGGGATGGCGCACAGCACCGCCTTGATCTCCGAGCCGAAGACGATGCCCCCGGCACCATCGGCGTAGTGCAGCGGCTTCACGCCGATGCGGTCCCGGCACAGGACGAGGCGGCGGCGGGCGGCGTCGTACAGCGCGATCGCGAACATGCCCTCCAGATGCCGCGCGAAGTCCGTGCCGTACTCCTCGTACAGATGCGGGATCACCTCGGCGTCGTTGCCGGAGCGGAACGTGTGGCCGCGCGCGGCGAGTTCGCGGCGCAGCCGCGCATGGTTGTAGAGCGCGCCGTTGAGCACCGCGTGCACCGTGCCGTCCTCGGAGCGCACCGGCTGCCGGCCGTGCCGCACGTCGATGACGGCGAGGCGGCGCACCGCCAGCCCGGCGGTACCGCTGAGGAAGAAGCCCTCCTCGTCCGGGCCGCGGTGCGTGAGGGTGGCGCACATGGCGCGCAGCCGCTCCTCGTCGACGCCGCGTGACCCGTCGGCAACCGCGATGCCGGCGATGCCGCACAATGTGACCTCCTGATGATCGGGAAACGGGGAGCCGGGGATGGCTCAGACCGGGGCCGGGTCCACCGGCCGGTGCGACGGCACCGGCACGACCGGCTCCCACAGCCGCAGCTTCTGCGTGGTGAGGCGCAGCAGGTACCGCGGGCTGAGGACGAGGTAGCGCCGCCACAGCCGCCGCGGCTCGCGGGCGAACCGCCACAGCCACGCCAGCCCGTGCCGCTGCATCCAGCGCGGCGCGGGCCGCAGCCGCCCGGCGTGGTAGTCGAACGCCGCCCCGACGGCCAACAGCGGCATGGACAGCAGCGGCCGCATCGCGTGGACGAACGACTCCTGCCGCGGGCAGCCGAGGCCGACCAGGACCAGCCTGGCGCCCGAATCGCTGATCCGCTCGGCGATCCGCGCAATCTCCCCCGGCTCGGCGTCACGGAACCGCGACGGTTCGACGCCGGCGATCCGCAGCGTCGGCAGCGTCCGGGCCAGCCGGGCGACCAGCCGGTCGACGAGCTGCGGCGTCGACCCGTACAGGTACACCGGCAGCGACTCCCGGGCCGCGTGCTGCAGCACCCGCGTGGTGAGCTCCGGCCCGCTGACCCAGTCCCGAAGGTGGGTCTCGTGCAGCAGGTTCAGCGCCCACCGCACCGGCTGGCCGTCCGGTACGACCACGTCGAAGGCGTTGAGCCGGGCGTTGTGCCGCCGGTCCGAGACACCCGTCATCACGCCGTGCACGGCCAGCGCGGTCAGGATGAACGGGCGGCGCTCCCGGGCGGCGTCGAACACCTTCGTGACCGCCCCGTCGTAGTCGATGACGTCGATGAGTACCCCCATGACACTGCGTTTCCCCGCGTCGACCAACACCGTTCCCTTCCCGTCGTCCGCAGCGCGCCTGTACCCCTGCGACCGGCGGTCAAGGCGCCCCGGGAGGTGACTTGAGGGGCGACGCGGTGCGGCCGGGTGAGGGCCGCCCGGAACGCCGGTGCACCGGCCCCGGCCCGGTTACGTTGAGGCAGATGTGGATGCGTCCGGCCGTCGCGTGGCCGCTGCTGGCGATGCTCGGCGAGACCGCCGCGTTCGCGGCGGTGCGGTGGTTCTTCGTCGGTACGGGCACCGGCCAGGGGCTCGACCGGCTGGCGCTCATCGGCAACCGCCTCGGCCGCGGCCTGCTCGACGGCCCGCTCACCGGGCTGCTGGAGGCGATCACGGTACTGTCGCTGGGCCTGGCCACCGCCGCCGTCGCCGGCATCGCGCTGCTGCGCGGCCGAACCGACCTGGGCGTGGGCGCGGTCGTTCTCATCGCCGGCGCGAATGCGACGGCCGAGTTGCTCAAGCACGCCGGCCACCGCGCGGCGCTCGACGCGGCGGCCGGACCGACGCCGCCGGTCAACACGCTGCCCAGCGGGCACACGTCGGTCAGCGCGTCGGTGGCGGTGGCGCTCGTGCTGGTACTCCCGCCGCGGGCCCGGGGCCCGGCCGCGCTGCTCGGTGCCGGATTCGCCGCGCTGACCGGCGCCGCGACCGTGGCGGTCGGCTGGCACCGGCCGAGCGACGCGGTCGCGTCGTTCCTCGTCGTCGCCGGCTGGGCCTCCGCCGTGGGCCTGGTGCTGGCCTGCCTGCGCAGCGGCGAACCCGGCCGGCCCGCCGACCCCGGCGAACAGCGCGCGACGCGGATCCTGACGGCATGGGGCGTGGTGCTGCTGGCGGCGGGCGCGGTGGCGCTGGCGCTGACCGCGCGGGCCCTGGCGACACCTCCGGGCGCGCACGGCCGCCGGACGCTCCTCGTCGCCTACGCGGGCTCGGCCGCCGGCATCTGCGGGACCGCCGGCCTGTCGATCGCGCTCGTGCTCGCAACGCTGCCACGCTTCCCGCCCTGGCGATCCGCGCCGCCGTGAGTTCCACGGGACTGTCGGCGGCGTGGGTGTCTGGGGCGGTCACCCTTCGCCGCTGCCACGGCCTGCGCTGTTACCGCACTCGCGGCAGTTCTTCGCCGGAACGCTGTGGGGCGCCCGCCGGTCTCGGCGGCGGGTTCGCCGTGGCGGGGAGTTCGCGCGGCACTTGCCGGGCGCTGATCAGCAGCACGCAGCCCGCGGCGCTGATCAGCGCGCACAGCAGCAGCGCCGCCCGGTATCCGAGAGCCTGCGCGGTCGCGCCCGCGACGAGCCCGGAGACCAGCGATGCGGTGATGAACGCGTTGGAGAACAGCGCGGTCGCGCGGCCGGTGGCCTCGGGCATCAGGTCCTGGATGTAGGTGATGCCCAGCGCGTTGACCGCGGCGATGGCCACGCCGCGGGCCACCTGGGCGGCGATCAGCAGCGGCAGGCTGGAGCTGGCCGGGACAAGCACGAAGTACACCACGAACAGCAGCATGCCCAGCAGGAGCACCCGCTGCTGGCGTACCCGGGCCGGCAGCAGGATCAGGCTCAGCGCCGCCGGTATCTCCGCCAGTGCGCCCGTGCTGGCCAGCAGCCCCACGTCCTGGTCGGGTCGGGCCAGGGTACGCGTGACGTACAGCGGCAGCGCGACCGAGCCGGCGCACATCGCGGTGTTGAACAGCGTGAAACTGGCCGCCACCAACAGCACCGGCCGCCGCAACCGCAGTGGCGTCCGCGGCGGCGGCGCGGTCCGGGGTGTGACCGGCGTGGCGCCCAACAGCAGCAGTGGTGCCGTGATCAGCGCGAACGCCAGGGATGTCAGCAGCAGCAGGCCGCTGTATCCCCGCCACGCCAGCGCCGCCGACCCGAGGATCGGGCCGATGGCCCAGGCCAACGAGAACACCGACCGCAGCGCCAATGTTCCGCGTCGCGACGCGTCACCGGAGGCCCGGTCCAGGTGGGTACGCGCCAGCGCGAACACCTGTGAGAAGGCCGCCAGGCCGGCGCCGAGCAGTCCCGCCCCGATGACGAGCAGCAGGGCATACCTGGTGGTCGTGCTCAGCGCGAGGTACCCGACGGCCGGAGCCAGCACGGCGACCAACGCCGGCCACCGGCCGGCACCGCGGTCGTACCGGCGACCGAGCCAGGGGGTTACGAACAGTCCGCTGACGGCGATGACGGAGAGGAATACACCTACCTGAAGCGGAGACAGGTGCGCCCGGTCCGCACCGAACAGCACCAGATACGGCCCGATCATGGAGTCGGCAAGGCCCAGCAGCAGGACGCAGACCAGCAGGTGTGGCAGCTTCGCCTCGACCGCGCGCCCCGCACCGAAGACCATCTGTATCCACTTCCCTGGATCGCTACGGCAGCGACACCCGCCACAGCGGCATCGACGGCGGTACCTGCCATGCCTGGCTCGCCGAGGACGCTACCAGGCTCACTAACGTCCAGGCACCCCTTTCGCGCGCACCGCAACGGCGGTGCCATCGGGTGTGCTGCTCACCGGCGAGCAGCGCTCGATTAGCTCGGCCGGCACCGCGGTCCAGGACCCCGCAACGTTGCAACTTTCAACGGGCGGCGCGTCCCGGACCATGATCTCGCCCGGCGGGTTTCCACTCATGGTGATGGGCGGAAGTGCGCGATCTCGGCGCACCTCGTCCGTCGCGCCGGCTTGACCCGTCCGGGCGCACGAATGGCCGAGGTCAGATCCCGCGGCGCATGGCCCGGGTGCCGAGCGTCAGGCCGAGGGCCGCGATGGTGCAGGCGGCGATCACGCCGTACAGCGCGGGAAGATCGGCGAACCGGCCGGCGAAGAGGGCGCGTTCGGCGTCCACGAGGTAGGCGATCGGGTTGAGCGCGGCGATGCCCCTGAGCCACTGCGGGCCGTGCTCGACCGGCAACAGCACGCCGGAGAGCAGCAGCAGTGGATACGTCAGCATCTGGGTGACGATCCAGAACAGGGTGCCGTTGGGTTGCGCGGCAATCGCGAGCGCGAAGGACAGCCCGCCCAGGCCGATGCCGAACACCATGAGCAGGGCCAGCCCGGCCAGCGCGCCCGCGGGGTAGAGCTGGAAACCCAGCGGCAGGGCCAGGATGAGGATCAGCGTCGCCTGGGCGAGCAGGATCACCGACTCCTTCATGGTCCGGCCGATCAGCATCGCGGTGCGGCTGAGCGGCGTGACCATCATGCGCTCGGTTGCCCCGCCGATCAGTTCGACCAGCAAGGCATGCCCGGCGGCCATCGGCCCGAACAGGCACATCATGATCAGGATGCCGGGTACGAACCACTGCCAGGAGGAACCGTTCGCGGTGCCGAAGCTGTCCACTCCTTGCAGCAGCCAGCCGAACAGGACCATGAACAGCAGGGGCTGGGTCATCGAGAAGACCAGGCCGAGCGGCTGGCGCAGTTCGGGCGTGAACTCCCGGGAAAAGGTGATCGCGGTGTCCCGTAAGAACTTGACCATGCTGTGGCTTCTCCTTATCCGATCTGGATCTGGTCGTGCCGGTCGGCGTCGTCGCCTTCGCGCAGGCTGCGGCCGGTGAGGGCGAGGAAGACATCGTCCAATGTGGACTGTCTGGTCTCGGCGGTGACGACCTTGATGCTGGCGGCGTCGAGCGTGTGCAGGTACTCGGGTAGCGCGGCTGCGGCGTGCGGCACCCGCACCCGAACCGTGGCGGCGTCAGTCTCCACCTCGGTGGCGGCGGGTATCCGTTCGGCGATGGCGGCGGCGGTGGCGGCCTCCGCGGGGGTGGCGACGGTGACCACGACCCGGTCGCCGGCGAGTCGGCGCTTCAGCCCGTCTGCCGTACCGTCGGCGATGATCCGGCCGTGATCGATGACCAGCACCCGCTCGGCCATCCGGTCGACCTCGTCGAGGTAGTGCGTGGTCAGGAACAGGGTCGTGCCGTGCTGCTCACGCAGGCCCAGTATGTGTTCCCAGAGGTGAATGCGACTGTGTGGATCGAGGCCGGCGGAGGGTTCGTCCAGGAACAGCAGCTGGGGCTGGTGCAGTAGGCCCATGGCCACGTCCACCCGGCGGCGTTGCCCGCCGGACAGGGTTGCCGGCTTGCGGGCACCCAGCGGTTGCAGGTCCAGCAGGTGGAGCGCCTCGTCGGCCCGCCGCCGGGCTTGTGCCTTGCTCAAGCCGTAGCTGCGAGCCTGGGTGACCAGTTCGTCCCGGACCAGGAAGTTGGCGCCCGCGCTGTTGCGCTGCCCGACGTAGCCGATGGCCGAGCGCACCCCGATGGGGTCGGCCACAACATCGCGGCCCGCCACGCTCGCCCGGCCCGAGGTCGGGGGGAGCAGGGTGGTCAGCATCCGCAGCAAGGTGGACTTCCCTGCGCCGTTGGGGCCGAGGAGTGCGACCAGTTCACCGGTCCCGACGTCCAGGTCAATGCCCCGGACCGCCTCGACGGTCGTCTTCTTCGCCCGGAAACGTCGAGTGAGACCTTCGGTGTGGATCAACTGGATCTCCTTTCGGATCTAATGGCTTCTGTTTTGGAACATGTATGTTCCATCATGGGAGCCTAGAGCTCGAAAAGGGGACCTGCAACTGTAGGCTGGTCGGCATGAGCGGCACCGCACGCGCGCAGTCGGGAATTCGCAACCGAACGCGTCGCGCCATCCTGAGCGCGGCCTGCTCCATCCTCGCCCGGAACTTCTCGGCGACGCTCGCCGAGATCGCCGACGCCGCCGAGGTCGGCCGCACTACTCTGCACCGCTACTTCCCGGACCGCGAAGCGCTGATCAAAGCCGCGGTGGACGACTCGGTCGAGGCGATCGAGTCATCCACCGCGCAAGCCGCGATCGAGCAAGGCCCGCCGCTGGAGGCCATGCGCCGACTCGTGGCGGCCATGGTCGAGGTCGGCGACCGGCTGATGTTCCTGTTCGGCGATCCCCGTGTGCTGGAGACCTACGGGAGGACCAAGGCCGACGCACCGCTGGAGGACTCGGTGACCTCGCTCGTCCGGCGGGGACAGGACGAGGGCGTATTCGACCCGGAGCTCAGCCCGGTCTGGATCCGCCACGTACTCTGGGCAATGGTCTACACCGGTCTTGAAGAGGCCGACAGCGGGCGCCTGCCTCGGCACGGGATCACCGCGACCGTCATCCGCACCTTCGAAAACGGGGTCACGCGCCATCGGCCGGACGGGACTCCTCCTCCAACCACGAGCTTGTGATCTCCGTGTCGGTGGCCGGCCGTCCGTAGCTCAGGCGTCCAGTTCGGTGAGCGACGGATCGTAGCGTCGCAACACGATGCCGAGCACGTCGTAGTGCGAGTATGTGTGGATGTCATCGGTCGTCTCCAGCAGCAGCGCCCGGTCACCGCGTCGCCACACCGCCCGGTAGCTGTCGGACGCTGCGGTCACCACGAACTCCGGCGCTCCGAGACGGGCGGTGATCAGTGCGGCGAGGCGATCGCGTTCCGCATGGAACTCGGCCCGCCTTGCCTGCGGCCGCCGAGCCCACAGCGGCGGCATGTCCTCGTCGTACTCGTCCTCGTCGTCCGGGTCGTCCGGCTCCTCCGCTCCGAACGCCGGCCAGTACAGCGCACACGGCAGGTGCACCCACATGTCCGGGCTCGGCGGAGCCGCCCCGAGTTCGACCGACCACCCGGACGGCTCGCCGCCGGCGTCGACGGCGAACTGCGGTGCTCCCGGGCCGCCCTCCCACTCGACGTCCTCACCGGGACGGGCCAGGCCCCACTCCACGAACATCGCCTCGACCGTCGCCCGTTCCCAGGGAACACCGGCCAGCGTGATCATGCGGTCCACCCATACCTGGTCGACCGGAAGCAGCTTGAGTGACATGATCGCAGACCGTACACGGCATCCCGCGACGGACCAATGCGGTCGCACGCGTCGCTCCTGGCCGTTAGCCTCGGGCGATGATCACGCTGACGCCGGTGTTGGAGCGATGGTCCGCGGACTGCCCGTTCTGGCCTGTCGACCGGACCGGCTTCGTCTTCGCCGTCCCGCGTCTGCCGACTTCGCGGCAGGCGGGAACGGTGGTCTGGACGTTGATCGGGCGCAGCGTCACCGCGGACGACTTGTCCATCACCGCGGCCGGTGCCACCGACGCGATCGAGGCGTATTTGACCTGCGAGGACGAGGACTTCGCGCCCGGCGGCCTGCGAGTCGGCGCCGGCGACGTCGTCATCGACCCGGGCTGCTGCGTCGGCCTCGACGAATGGCGCGACTGGCTGCGCGTGCTCGGCGGTGAGGTCATCGATCTCGGGCACGACCCTGACGTGTTGGTCGAACATCGGGGGCCGGTGCTGCGCGTATGGAAGGACAAGCGGCAACTCCTCGCGGGGGAACTGCCCGGCCCGGCCGACAAATACATCGACGTCCCGCGTGCCGAGCTGCCGAAACTTCTGGCTGCCGTACGCGGGGACCTCGTGGGCTTCCTGGCCGCCCTGCGTCCCTGGGCGCAGAGCATCGCTCCCGAGCTGGCCGACCCACTCATCGCCGCCGTGGACCGGCGTCTGCGGATCAGCGCACCCCTCGGCATCTGAGCACGCGCGGCAACCGTCCAAAGAGGACCGTTGCCGCGCGTGCTCCGACGTGAACAGTTGGGGGACCGGTCAGAGCGGTTGCCACGTGTGGCGGCGTTTCCAGGTTTCGTCGCCGGCTCGGAACTCCTGCAGGAGTCGTACGGCTGCCTCGCGGTCCGCGGTCTGACAGCGGAAGTGCCGTTCGAGGGAGCCTTCCTGGTACTCCAGCGAGTATGTCCCGGTGGGTACTCCCGCGATGTCGCCGTAGCCCACCTGGACGAACCATCCGTCGGCACGGTCGAGGATCACGTAGCCGTTGCCCTTGCCGACCTGGCCGATGATCCATTCCAGCCGGCGCGCGTCGGGGTCGGGCATCGTCGGCAAGTTCTCCGACGAGAGCGTGAAGGGCGCCACGTAGCCCGGCGCGTTCGGGTTCACGACGTGGTAGCCCGACTCGTAACACACCAGGCCGTGCTCGGCGGCGAGCGTCAGGACGGCTGTGTCGACCTCGTCCGCTCGCGACCATACGCACGAGACGGCCACGATCGCGTCGGAACGCTCGGGGGTCGTGCTCCACACTCCGAGCCGGTCGATGTCCTCCTTGCCGAGACTCTCCAGCGGCGGGAAGCGATCGAGCAGTTCCTCATAGAACCGGCCGACGGCGGGATGCGGGGCGAACAGGTCCTGTCCGCCGTTGCCCCAGCGTTCCAGCTTCGCCCGCGCCTCGGCGGCGGTGATCGGTTGGTTCTCGTGCCAGACGTACAGGTCAAAGCTCACCGTTACCCCAAGAGTCTCGGCCAACCCGGTCAGGAGCCGGCGAGCTTGCCGGCCACGAACTGAGCGGCCTGCTGGACCGAGCCGTTACTCATGTACTGCAGGTGGGCCAGCGCGTTGCCGCCGGCGGCGCTGCCGCAGATCGCGTCGCCCGCGTTGCAGAACTCCTTGGTCTTCGGCCCGTAGACCGAGCTGCGCTGGGCGATGGTCTGGTGCAGGATGCCCAGCGGGTTGCCGAACACGACGACGGCCGACACCCGGGAGGCGAGGCCGGCCGGGATCGTCTCGCCGGTGGTGGTGCCGAACGGGATGCCGATCGCGATGTCGGTGACGGTCGCGCCCTGGGAGTACCCGCCGATCACGAACTTGGTGCCCGGGCACGCCGCCGCGACGGCGTTCACGTGCCGGCTCATGTCCGTGGCACCGGGCCCGGCGCTGGCCTGCGATGCCTCGGCGGCGTAGTTCACGCCGTACGCGTTGACGGTGCGGCCGGGCAGTGCGGAGCGGATCGCGCTGACGAGCGGGGTGCCCAGCACGCCGAGGCCGGGCAGGTCACCGGTGCCCCGCGCGAACACGATCTCCACATCGGCACAGTTGCCGTTGCCGCTACCGGCCGGGGCCCCGGTGCTGGTCGGCGCGGCCGGTGCCGTGGCCGTCGTGGCCGGCGCGGCGGTGCCGGGTGCTGTACCGATGCCGCCCACGCCCGGCAGGGCGGGCCACGCGGTCGGCCATGACGTCGGCAGGGATATCGTCGCGGCGGCCGGCTGGGATGCGAGCTGCGATCCGCCGCCGAACCAGGACAACCACCGCTGCAACAGGCTGGTGCTGGACCCGTCGCCGCCCCGGACCGACGCCGAGGCGAATGGCGCCGTCAGTACTCCACCGACGAGCATCACGCCCGTCAACACCGCGACCGCCGTCAACCGGCGGGACCCTACAACCTTGAACCGTGCCACCGAACACCCCTCCACGAACACCGATCACGTGCGCTAGCGGCCCCCAGCCTTGCGCTGTTTGGGCTGCTCAGGGAAGGTCGGCACGGGAACCTTAAGCGGGAACTAAACGTCCCAAAAGAATCGGCACTCTAAGTGCAGCTTTATGCCACCCGGCCAATCGGAACAGCTCAGGTCCGGCCGCCCGCACCGCGTCGACGACCCCGACCGCCTGCGCCTGGCCCGCCGCCTGCTGCGGGAGGCCGCGCTGCTGCTGGCCCAGGTCCGGCGTCAATACCCGGCCGCGGGTCGGCCCGTGCGCGGGCGGACGAACCGCAGCGCGGCGACCGCCAGGCGTTCGCGCCGCCGCAGCGTGGTGTCGCCGCTCGCACCCAGGAAGCACAGCCGGGACCCGAGGTGCAGCAGGCGCTCGGACTGCGGGTGCCCGCCGGCGGCGGGGACGTCCAGCAGGGCGTCGCCGCGCAGCCGCAGGACCTTGCCCGCGAGGTAGCGCACCCGCGGCAGGTGCCACGCGTGGGTCACCAGGCCCAGTGGGCGGGCCGGGGTGAACGGGGCGTCGCCGAGCAGGCCCTCGGCGAGGACGTTGAGGAGGTTCTCCAGCGTGCTGCGCGAGCCGGTCTCGGCATGCAGCGGGGCGAGATCGGCCAGGCCGTCGCGGCGGGCCGCGGCCAGCATCAGGTCGCCCTCGCGGCTGCCCTCCGGCGGCTGCGGCGCGCCCTGCGAGGCGCCGGCCCAGCCGCCGGTGAAGACGATGCGCGACGGGGCGCCGAACCGGGCGACGTGCGCGGCGGCGGCCCGGACCCGGGCGGCGCTGTCCTCGGTCAGCGCGAAGCCGCCGGTGGTCGCGACCACGCCGCGGCCGAAGACCAGCAGCGCGCCGGCGGGACCGCGCCGGATGGTCATGCCCGCGACGGTACACTCCCGCCATGACCCGGCGCGGGGTGCGGCGCACGGCGGCGTTCCTGGCCTGCCTCGCCGCCGCCGTGCTCGGCGCGACACCGTCACCCGGTGAGGCGACCCGCCGGCCGCTGCGGGTGCTGCAGATGAACCTGTGCGACAGCGGGTTCGCCGGCTGCTACACCGGCCGGGCGATCCCGGCCGCCGCGGGCGCGATCCGCGCCGGTCGGCCCGACGTCGTGAGCCTCAACGAGATCTGCGCCGGGGACGTCGAGGCCCTCGGGCGCGTCATGCAGGAGTTGTACCCGACCGACACGGTCGTGCGCGCGTTCCGGGCGGCCGGCGACCGGCGCAGCGGGACCGACTTCCTGTGCGTGAACGGGGAGCCGTACGGCATCGGCCTCGTCGTGCGGCTCGACCCCCGCGACGAGCCCGTGACCGGCGGCGGCCTCTACCCGGACCAGGACACCGGCGACCCCGAGCAGCGCGCCTGGCTCTGCGTCCACGCGCGGGGCGCCTTCGCGGCCTGCACCACCCACCTGGCCAACACCGTGCCGGGCGTCGCCTACGCGCAGTGCCGCCACCTCTTCGAGGCCGAGCTGCCGTCCCTGCACGCGCGTTCCGGATACGTGCCGACCGTCGTCGCCGGGGACTTCAACCTGCTCGAAGGGGCGAAGGAGTGCGTGCCCGGCGGCCACCCGCGGGCCGACGACGGCGCCGTGCAGTACGTGATCGCCACCGCCGACCTCGCCGTCACCGCCACCACGCCGTTCGACCTCGCCCAGGCTACCGACCACCCCGGCCTGCTGGTGTCCCTGGCCGCCGTGCGACCCGCGTGAACACGCCGGCGGCGGCCGTGGCGGTGCTGTCCGGCCTCGTCACGCGGCCCGGCGAGCTGGCCCTCTGAGCGGCTCGGCGGGGCGGCACAATATGGCGCATGTCGCCGACGCCCATCGAGTTCCACCGCCTCGCCCGCACGGACGCGTACCGCTGGTGGCGCCCCCCGCTCGGCACCCTGCTCCTGCTGGTCGTCGGCCTGATCGGCATGGTGGCGGTGTACACGGCATCGGAGGGCATCGCGGCGATCGCCGGCCGGCCCGCCGACGCCGACGGCGTGCACAGCTGGGGCGATGCCGGGGACACCGCGGTGTATCTGTTCGCCCTGGCCCTGCTCATCCCCTGCGTGCTGGCCGCGGCGCGCTGGGTGCAGCGCCGCCCGGCGGGCACGGTGTCGTCGGTGCAGGCTCGGCTGCGCTGGGGCTGGCTGGGCGTGTGCGGGCTGGCCGCCGCCCCGACGCTCGCCCTGATGTACGCCGCCGACGCCCTGCTGATCCCCGGCGACGGGCTGAGCGGCGACTGGGTCGGCCCCGGCCGGTTCGCGCTCACCATGCTGCCGCTGCTGCTCCTGGTGCCGCTGCAGTCCGCCGCCGAGGAGTACGTCTGCCGTGGCTGGCTGCTGCAGGCCGTCGGCGCGTACGTCCGCCGCCCCTGGCTTCCGATCGCCGTTCAGGCCCTGGCCTTCGCCGCGGCCCACGGCTGGGGCACCGCGTGGGGCTTCGCGGATCTGGTGCTCTTCGGCGCCACGGCCGGCTGGCTCACGGTGCGCACCGGCGGCCTCGAGGCGGCAATCGCCCTGCACGTGGTCAACAACCTGGTCTCGTTCGCCCTGTCGGCGGCCACGGGTGACCTGGGCTCGGACGGGACCGCCACCGACTCGCCGTGGCAGATCCTCGCCATCGACGTGGTCCTGCTCCCCGCGTACGCCGCGGCGATCGCCTGGCTGGCCCGCCGCCGCAATCTGGTGACGACCGCGGCGTCAGCGACCACCGGGGAGGCGGTCCTGCAGCCAGTGTGAGAGGGTCGGAATCATGTTCAGCGTTGATCTCGGGGGCGGGGCCGAGTTGCGGCCCCTGGAGCCGTGGCAGGCCGAGGAGTTCCTGGCGCACATCGATCGAGCGCGGGCGACCGTCGATCCGTGGATTCGCTGGGCCTCGATGAGCACCGACCTGGACTCGGCCCGGGCCACGCTGCAGCGCTACGCCGACCTGGCCGCCCGCGACGCCGGGCGGCTCTTCGGGATCTGGCTCGACGGGCGGCTCGTCGGTGGGACCATGTTCGTGAGCTTCGACGCCAAGGCCGGCGACTGCGAGGTCGGGGTCTGGCTGGAGCCGGACGGGCAGGGCCAGGGGCTGGTCACCCGGGCGGTGCGGGTGCTGATCGACTGGGCGCTGCTCACCCGGGGGCTGCACCGCGTCGAGTGGAAGTGCCGGCCCGACAACACCGCCAGCTCCGCCGTGGCGCGCCGGCTCGGGATGCGCCTCGACGGGGTGCTGCGCGAGTCGTACCCGCACAACGGCGTCCGCCACGACACCGAGGTCTGGTCACTGCTCGCCACCGACGTGCTCGACGTGGCGGCCCGCTGACACGTCCGGGGCGTCGTGCGGCCCGCGACCGCGCTCGGTGGCAACGTCGGGCAGGTCAACTGCGCCGTTGCCGAAGCCGGCGTCACCGGCCTGACCGAAGCGCCGGCCAAGGAGTGGGGCCGCTACAACGTCACCGTCAACACCGTCGCCTTCGGACTGATTCATGCTCTGAGAGACGGTCTTCAAGCCTGGTGGCACCGATCACCTCACGAGGCGCCGCCCGCATGATGTGAGGGCGCGAGCTCTGCGCGTAGCACGTCCTTGCGGATCTTCCCGACACTGGTGCGGGGTAGCTCGGCACGCACGATCACAAGGTCGGGGATCTTGAAGGTCGAGAGGTTTCCGCGGCACCAGGCGATCAGCTCCTCGGGAGTGGTTTCCTCGCCCGGTTTCAGGACAACGTGCGCGACGATCGCTTCGTCGTAGACCTCGTCCGGCACTCCGTGGACGGCGGCCTCGAGTACCGCGGGATGGGTGCCGATCACCTGCTCGACCTCCGTCGCGGAAACGTTCTCGCCGGCCCGCTTCACCATGTCCTTCGCCCGGTCGACGAAGTAGGCGCGACCGTCGGCGTCCATGCGGACCAGATCGCCCGTGCGAAGCCAGCCACCCGAGAGCAGGGCCTCGGTCTCGGCCGGGCGCCCGTCGTAGCCGTCGGTGATGTCCACCCCGGGATTGCCGCGCACCTGCAACTCGCCGGGGGTGCCCGGTGATACGGGTCGCCCGTCCGCGCCGACAAGGCGGATCCCGAGATGGGGGAGCGGGCGGCCGATCGAGTCCCAGGACCGGCGGCCGTCCGGCGGGTTGACGAAGGGAGGCAGCACGGTCTCGGTCATGCCGTAGAGCTGGACGAGCAGTGTGCCGAACCGGGACTCGAACTCCTCGGCCTGCGCCGGTGCGAGGTTCTGGGCGAACAGGACCAGCCGCAGCCTGTTCGCGGCGTCGGCGGCGGCCGGCCGGGTCCGGGCCAGCATCATCCGGACCGGCGCCGCGAACAGGCTGGCCAGCGTAGGGCAAAGCGTCCGTGCCTGGCGTGGCCATCGGGACGCGGAGAACCGCGAGGTCAGCGCGACCGATCCACCGACGGTCAGGGCGGACATCAGGCAGTAATATTGCGCGTTCGCGTGGAACAGCGGCAGCGTCACGAGCCAGCGATCGCTGTCGTCCATGGCCAGGTGCCTGGCCATCGCGGCGCCGACCCGGACGTAGTTCGCGTGGGTCACCCGGACCCCCTTGGGTGCGCTGGTCGTGCCTGAGGTGAACATGATGGCGGCGAGGCCGTCCCGTGCGGCGTGCGGCGCCGCCGAATCCGGCAGCCGGCGCCGCTCGTGCAGTTCTGCGGTGGTCAGGACGGGCACGGAGCCGGCCGCGAGCGCCGTGCCCCGCAGGGCTGGCGCCACGACGGACAGGACGGCTCGCGACTCCCGCAGCTGGTGCGCGGTTTCGGAGACGGTGGACAGCGGGTTTACGGGGACGGTGACGGCGCCGAGCCGGCCACAGCCGAACCAGACGTCCAGGAACTCCGGGCAGTTGGCGGTCATCAGGTGGACCCGGTCCCCGGCTCCTACGCCGAGCCGCGCGAGCAGCTCGGCGGTCGCGGCGGCTCGGCGTACCTGTTCCGCGTAGGTGATCTCGGTGATGTTCCCGTCGTCGTCCTCGAACACCAGAAAAGGGGCGGTCGGGGAAGCCGCCGCCCGCCGGTCGAGCAGGCTGTTCGCGTCGGCCGGGTACTCGTCGCCGTTCAGCAGCATGATGGTTTCGCTCCGGGTAGTTGGCTCATAGGTGCACCGGCGGAGCACCGTGATAGGTGCGAAGGCCGGCCCCGGGCGGCGGGACGCGCCGTTCACCCACCGGATTGCGCAAGGTTCCGATGCCGGACGCCTCGAGTTCGACGACGTCGCCCGGGCGGATCCACCGGTCGAGCTCGAGTCCGCAGCCACCGCCGACGGTCCCGACCGCGAGGAACTCTCCGGGTCGCACGTCCTCGTCGAGCGATGCCCAGGCCAGCACCTCGGCGAAGGAGAACTGCCGGTCGGCGGTGGTACCGCGGGCCCAGGTCTCACCGTTGACGCGGGCGCTGAGCCGGATGTCCCATTCGTCGACCTCGTCCATCGTGAGCACGCACGGTCCCATCGCCGTGCAGAAGTCCTTGCCCTTCGACGGCCCGATCGACAACGACATCTCGAAGAACTGGATGTCGCGGGCGCTGACGTCGTTGAAGATCGTCACGCCTGCGATGTAGCCGGCCGCCTGCTCCGCAGTGAGGTCCCGCCCGCCCCGGGAGGTGAAGAAGCCCACCTCGAGCTCGAAGTCGAGTTGCGCGGTGTAGGAGGGCCAGAGCAGTGGCTCGTCCGGGCCGATGATCGAGTCGGCGTTGCACTTGTAGCAGATCGGCATCGCGGCGAGCGCCGGTGGCGTCGCGAGACCGGATCCGCTCGCGTGCGCCTTGTAGGTCAGGTAGTCCCGTACCCGTGGTGGCCGGGGCACCGGGGCGAGGATACGGACGTGTGCGACCGGATGGGCGACAGGCCGGCCGCTGTCGTGCAGTTCGTCCCCGCGGGCACCGTGTTCGTCCACGAGGCCGACCGCCTCGGCCGCCAGCGCGCGTCCGTGGGCACCCGTCTGGAAGAACGCCACCATCTCCTCGGGCAGTTCCGCGGCGCGGGCCACGGTACCGGGGCCGTCGCGGTACACCTGGTGAGCCCGCAGGGCGGCGGCCGGGCGCACCACGAGGTCGCCGTGGAGGACGCCGAGCTCGGGGCCTGCGCCGGCGTCGAAGGTGACCAACCGCATGAAGGCGCCTCCCAGCGCGTCAGGTAATTGGATTGCAGTCCAACTAGATCGCGACTGTAGGACTCCGGTGGAACCCGCGTCAAGCGGGGCGGCTCCAGCGGCTGCTTTACTTCGGTTATGACCCCGCGACACGTTGAAGCCGAACCAGAGCCGCCGGAGGCGCTGCGCGATGGCCGGAACCGCAACCGCGCCCTTCGGCGGGAGCGCCTCTATGCGACCGCCATCAAGCTGTTCGTGGAGCAGGGTTTTGAAAGTACGACGATGGAGGACATCTCCGAACGGGCCTCGGTTGCCCGGGCGACCGTCTTCAACCACTTCCAGCGCAAGTCCGCCTTCCTCGACGAGTGGAGCGCGCGCCGGCGCCGGCGCGCCCTGGACGCGGTACGAGCCGCACACCTCGACGACCACTCGCTCAAGGAGGTCCTGACCCGGTACATGATCGAACTGGCGGACAGCAGCGAGAGCGCGCGTGATGAGACCGTCGCACTCATCGGATCCGCGATCCGCTCGACCGACGCCTTCGGTAACACCTACCTTGCCCGGGAGATCACCGAGCTGGTGGAGCGGGCCCAGCGATCCCGCGAAGTGCGCGCCGAGATCGACGCCGCCCAGGCCGGGCTGGTCATCGCCACCTCCTATTTCGCCATCCTGGAGCGCTGGATCACCGATCCGCCCCCGTTTGACCTGCACGAGGCCCTGCTGGGCATGCTTGACCTCGTGTTTCACGGAATGATCTCGCCCGGGTCCAGCTCGTCCCGCGGGCGTCCACGCACCCCCTGATCCCGGCCGCGCCTGGGCTGGCTGCGCGGTGGCTGCCGCCGCGCGGCCAGAAATTTGGACTCGAGTCTTGCTGGGCAAGTTCCGAGGGGACTACCATCCGACGAAAGTTGGACTGCGGTCCAAATTTCGCTTTGGGAAGGGGGTTCACAGCGTGGTGAATGTGAGTGCTCTGACGGAGTTCCGGCGCGGTTGGCGCGCCTTGGCCGCTGCCACGATCGGGATCGGTGTCGGTATCGCCATCGTTCCCGCGTACACGAACGGGCTCGTGGTGGCCGCGCTCGGATCCGAGTTCGGGTGGAGCCGCGCTCAGCTGTCGTCGTTGCAGCTGCTTGCCTCCATCGTGCTGATCGTGACCGCCCCGGTTGTCGGCTTTCTCGTCGATCGCTGGGGCGTGCGGTGGCCGTCGGTCTTCGGCATGGTCGTGCTGGGTGTGAGCTATTTCGTGCTCTCGGGAAGCGGGCCGTCGTTCACGGTGTACTTCATCCTGTTCGGACTGATGTACCTGTTGGGTTCCCCCTCGACGGCGGTGTCGTTCACGCGCGCGGTCAACGAACGGTTCGACCGGGCCCGTGGTATCGCGCTGGGGATCTCGCTGAGCGGCGCCGGGGTGGTCGCCTTCCTCATTCCCGAACTGCTCGGCACGCTGCTCGCCCAGCACTGGCGAGTCGGATACCGGGTGATCGGGGTGGCTGTGCTCGTCTGCGCGCTCGTGGTCCTGGTGCTGATACCCGGGACGCGCTCGCAGCCGCATCCCCCGCAGGCTCGGCCGGCGAAGTCCGGCTCGAGCATCCTTCCCCTGCTGCGCCGGGCGCTTTTCGCGCGCTTGGCGGTGGCGTTCCTGTTGCTGTCCATCGCAGTGGGCTGGATCGGCCTGTTCCTCGTCTCACTCCTGCGAGACGCCGGCGTCTCCGCCGCTGACGCCGCGCGCACCGCCGGTCTGATCGGGCTGGCCCTGATCGTGAGCCGAATCGCAGTCGGCCTGCTGGTGGACCGGTTCTTCGCGCCACGGGTCGGCGCCGCCGTCCTGGCTCTCGCGGCCGCAGGCTTGCTCGCGCTGCTGCTCGGCGGCCCTGAGCTCGGGTCCGCCGCCGCGATCGCCGCCGGGCTCGCCCTCGGCGCGGAGGTCGACCTCGCGGGCAACCTGACGTCGCGCTACTACCCGATCCGCCACTACAGCCGGATGTTCAGCGTGTTCTACGCCGTGTTCATGGTCGGCGTCGGAGCGAGCCCCCTGCTGATCAGTGCGCTTCGCGACGCGACGGGCAGCTATCGACTCGGGCTCGTGATCTCCGTGGGCCTGCTCGCCGTCGCGGCCGTGCTGCTGCTCACCGCACCACGCTTCCCTGTCGACGCCGAGTCGCCATCGGCACAAGTGCCGACCACGCAGCCGGTCGCCGGGCAACCGTCGGCCTCGTAGATCTCAGAAGGAAGGAAGACGTTGTGAGCACAGCACAGTCGCGGCCGGCCGTCGGGCTGGTCGGGCTCGGCCACATGGGCTCGGTGATGGCTCGCCATTTCCGGGCCTCCGGCCGGGAAGTCGTCGGCTGGGACCGGCGCCCCGAAGCGGTCGAAGAGCTGGCCGCCGGCGGCGGCACGGCCGCGGAGAGCCTGGCCGAGGTCGCATCCGCACGGGTCGTGATCAGTATCGTCTTCGACGACGACGGGACCCGCGAGGTCACCCTCGGCGCCGGCGGGCTTCTCGAAGCGCTTCCACCTGGCGGTATCCACGTCGTGATGGCGTCCGTGTCACCCGCGCTGGCCCGCGAGCTCGCCGCCGCCCACCAGGCCCGGGGCCAGCACCTGCTGGCGGCGTCGGTCTTCGGCAGGCCGGAGGCGGCGGAGGCGGCCGAACTGCTCATCAACTGTTCGGGCCCGGCCGTCGCCTACGCCGAGGTCGAGCCGCTGCTGTCCGTGCTCGGGACGCCACGGTGGATCGGGGCCGAGCCCGCACAGGCGATGCTGGTCAAGACCATCGGCAACAGCCTGATCCACACGACCGTCGAGATGCTGCGGGAGATGTTCCAGTTCCTGAAGGCCGGCGGCATCGACGAGCGGCTGGCCAAGGAACTGCTGATCGACACCCTGTTCCCCGGTCCGATTTACAGCGGCTACGCCCAGCGTTACATCGACGACCCGAGTTCCGCCGCGATGATCGACATGGCGCGCAAGGACCGTCGCAACTGCCTGGAGTCGGCCGAGGACATGGGCGTCGACCTACCCGTCATCCGCTTCCTGGGCGAGCACGACCTCCCGTGACCCCGCTCCCGACCGAAAGGAGGCTCCCGTGACCGGATCACCCACCGGCGCACCCGGCGCCGCGGATCTCGCCCAGCTCCGCAGGACCCGGGACGAGCTGGATATCCTCAAGACGCTCGCGCGGCTGGCCCGTGCGCAGGACGACCTCGATCGCGAGGCCTACCTCAGTTGTTTCACCGACACCGTCCTGCTCACCCAGTCCGCCGTGCTGGAAGGCTGGCAGCCCAAGGAGATCCCGGCCGCGGAGCTCGCCGACCTCTACTTCGCCGAGCTGAAGAAATACGACGCGGGACAACACATGGTGTTCAACCACCTCATCGACGTCGACGGCGACGAGGCCACGTGCCAGGCCGACCTGCACGCCGTGGCGGTCCGGACCTCGGATGGACGCGTCCGGACGACGTTCCTCGCCGGCCGCTATGACCTGGGGCTGCGCCGCGTCGACGGCCGCTGGCTCATCCACCAGCGGGCGGTGACCGTCCGTTTCCAGGGCGAGTACCCCGGACCGGAGGCGACGGCGTGACCGATCTCCCTCCCTTCACCCGTGGCCTCCACGACCTTGGCGGCGGCTGCCACGCCTGGCTCGAGCCGCCCGGCGGATGGGGCTACGCCAACTCCGGTGTCGTCCTGGGCACGGATGAGGTGCTGGTCGTTGACACGCAGAACGACATGGCGCTGGGAACCGCGCTGCGCGCCGCGGTTGACGGTGTCGCCGGCCACAGGGCGGTGACGACCGTGGTCAACACCCACTCCGACGGTGACCACTGGAACGGCAACCTGCTGTACGAAGGCGCCCGCATCATCGCGTCAGAAGCGACGGTCGGCGAGATGCAGGCGATGTGGCTCGAGCCTGACCGTATGGCTGAACTAGCACGCGACGACACCGCATTCGGCCGGTTCATCGGCTGGCGGATCGCCACGTTCGACTTCAACGGCTGGCGTCCGGTCCTGCCGACGGAGTCGTTCTCCGGAAGCGAGCACCTCGTCATCGGCGACCAGGAGGCCGAACTCGTCGAGGTCGGACCCGCCCACACCCGCGGAGACACGATCGTGCACGTGCCGTCAGCCGGCGTGGTGTACGCCGGCGACGTGCTCTTCACCGAGTCCACACCGATCGTCTGGGCCGGACCCGTCACCCGCTGCGTCGCAGCGCTCGACCGCATCCTCGAATGCGACCCGCGTGTGGTGGTGCCCGGTCACGGGCCGGTCGTGCGGCCGGCGGACGTGATGATCGTGCGGAACTACTTCGAGTACCTCCTGGAGTTCGCGACCGGCGCGCACCGAGCCGGGAAGACGCCTGCCGAGGCCTACACGGCGCTCGACCTGGGCCCCTACGCCCGATGGCCGCACGCCTCCCGGGCCTACCAGAACATCCTGGCGGTCTACCGGGAGCTGGATCCGCAGTTCCCGGCCGTCCCACCTCCGCAGGCCCTTGAAGTTGTGCTCGCCGATGACGACGGAGACTGGACCACCGGCGCGGGATGCGGGCACACCCACTCGGCACCGCCGGCGCGAGCATGACCGCGCCCGCCCGGGTCATCGACACGCACCTGCACGTCTGGCGGGCCGACGCCCCGTGGATGTCCTGGCTCGACGATCGGCCTCCGTGGTGGGAACCCGTGCGCAGGGACTTCTCCTTCGCCGAGTTACGCGCCGAGCTGGACCAGGCCGGGGTGGCGGAGCTGATCCTCGTCCAGGCCGGCACCGATGTCCTGGAGACACGGCAACTGCTCGCGCTCGCGGCCACCGAGCCGAGCGTCCGGGGGGTGGTCGGCTGGGCGACGCTCACCTCGCCGCAGGCCACCGCCCGCGACCTCGACTCCTTCGCCGGCATCCCCGGGGCCGACCGGCTCGTGGGCATCCGGAACAACCACCACTGGACTCCCGACGGCGACGTGCTCGCGGACCCGCGTGTGATCGACGCCTGCCGGGTCGTCTCCGATCGCGGGCTGGCGCTCGACCTGCATTTCCAGGACGACCGCGAACTTCCCCTCGCGGTCGCGATCGCCGAGCGGCTGCCCGAACTCACCATCGTCATCGACCACCTCGGCAAGCCGCGACTCCGAGACCGTTCGGCCTTCGCGACCTGGGCCGCTTCGATGCGCCGACTCGCCGCCTTGCCGAACGTCCACGTCAAGTACTCGGGCTGGGCGACCTTCGTCCGCAGGACACTCGCGACGGACATCCGGCCCTATATCGACCTGGTCCTGGACGAGTACGGCTCGCACCGCGTGATGTACGGCGGCAACTGGCCGGTCGCCCTCGTCGCCGGAAACTACCGGGACACCTACCGCGCCACCCTCGACGCCATCGCCGGGCGAACGGACTCGGAGATCGAAAACCTGCTGTACCACGCGGCCACCACCTGCTACCGGCTGCCGCAACCCGGCCCAGTGAGGAGCACAACATGACAACCCCCAACGAGACGACCGATACCGCCGTCGTGACACCGTTCGTACTCGCACTACCGGACGAACAACTGGACGACCTCCGCGAGCGCCTGCTCCGCGCACGGCTGCCCGAACCGGAGACCGTCGCCGGCCGGCCCGGCGACGGAGGGTGGGCGCAAGGGATCCCCCTGGACTACGGTCGGCGAACTCCGCCGGTCGTGGCTCGAGGACCACGACTGGCGCCGGCTCGAAGCGGAACTCAACGGACACGGTCAGTTCCGCACCGAGATCGACGGCCTCAGCATCCACTTCCTGCACGTCCGATCGCGTCGGGAAGACGCGCGTCCACTGCTGATCAGCCACGGCTGGCCGGGTTCGGTCGCCGAGGCCCTCGACGTCCTGCCCGGGCTCGTCGATCCGCCCGCCGGCGAACCCGCCTTCCACGTGGTCCTCCCGTCGCTGCCCGGCTTCGGCTTCTCCGGCAAGCCCACGTCCACCGGCTGGGGGCTCGAGCGAATCGCCGACGCGTGGGCGGAACTGATGACCCGGCTCGGATACCCCCGGTTCCTGGCACAGGGCGGTGACTGGGGAGCGATGATCACCATCACCCTGGCCCTGCGGCACCCGGACCGCGTCGCCATGATGCACACAACTGTCCCGCACGCCGTTCGCCCGGACGGATTCGACGACGACCGGCTGACCCCGCTCGAGCGTCGCTGGCTGGACGAGGAGCAGCAGTTCCGCCGTACCGGAATGGGCTATGCCGCTATCCAGTCCACCCGTCCGCAGACGGTCGGGTACGGACTCGTGGATTCTCCCGTCGCCTTGCTCGCCTGGATCGTCGAAAAGTTCCACGATGCGGCCGACTGCGATGGACACCCGGAGAACGCCGTCTCCCGCAGTCGGCTTCTCGACAACGTGGCAACGTACTGGTTCAGCGCAACGGGTGCTTCCTCGGCGCGGCTGTACTGGGAGAACGCCGGCGGTGCGACGATGAGCCAGCCAGGGCTGGACATGACCACCCCGGTCACCGTGCCCTGCGGGGTCTCGGTCTTCCCGAAAGAGCTGCGAAAGCTCCCCCGCGCATGGGTCGAGAATCGCTACATCGACCTACGTCATTGGAGTGTCCTCGACAAGGGCGGTCACTTCCCGATGCTCGAGGTGCCCGACACCTTCGTCGCCGAACTGCGCGCCGCTTTCAGCCATGCCCCGAGCTGAGCACAGCACAGCCGGGTCGGCGATCCGCAACGAGACATCCCTTCCGGAGGAGCGCCCATGACCGCTCCGACACCTGCGCTACAAGATCTCTCTGCCCTGCTCCCGGCTGACATCGTCGAACTCGATCCGGGCATCGTCGCGAGCCGGGCCCGCGATCTCTCACACTTCACCCCCGGCGGCGCACCGGTGATGGTGCTCGCGCCGCGCACGACGACCGAGGTCTCCGCCTGCCTCACCGTCGCATACCGCCACGGCCTCGCCGTCGTACCCCGAGGCGCCGGCACCGGCCTGAGCGGAGGCGCGAACGCACCCGACGGTTCAGTAGTAGTCAGCCTGCACCGGATGAACAAGATCCTCGAGATCAATGCCATCGAGCGACTCGCCGTCGTCCAGCCAGGGGTCGTGACTGGGCTCCTTCGCGAGCGCGTCGCGGGATCCGGGCTGTATTACCCACCCGATCCGGGCAGCGTCGACTCCTGCACGATCGGCGGCAACGTGGCGACGAACGCCGGCGGGATGTGCTGCCTCAAGTACGGGGTCACCGGAGACTACGTGCTCGGTCTCGAGGTGGTCCTCGCCGACGGTCGCGTGACCCGGGTCGGCAGGCGCACCGTCAAAGGTGTCGCAGGGTATGACCTGACCCGGCTGTTCGTCGGATCGGAAGGGACTCTTGGCGTCATCACGGAGATCACGCTCAGACTCCTGCCCCGAGCCCGGGTGCCGTCGACCCTTGTCGCACCCTTCGACACGCTGGAAGCGGCAGGAAACGCAGTTGTCGCACTAGGACGCGCGGGACTCCGCCTGTCCATGCTGGAAATCATGGACAGCACGACGGTGCAGGCAGTCGAGGCCCTTACCCGGATGGGCCTCACGGACATCGCCGCGTTACTGGTCATCCAAAGCGACGAGCCGGACGCCGACGAGATTCTTGGTGAAGCTTCCGCGATCTGCTCCAGTTGCGACGCGACCGAAACCTTCGCCAGCACCGATCCGGCCGAGGCCGACCTGTTGCTGGCCGCGCGACGCAACGCGTTCCCCGCGCTGGAGAGACTCGGCGATCCGATGCTCGACGACGTCGCCGTACCTCGCTCGTCCATTACTTCGCTCATCGCCGAGGTCCAGCGGATCGCCTCGACGTACAAGCTCCGGATCGGAGTCTTCGGACACGCCGGCGAAGGCAACCTCCACCCGACGATCATTTACGACCGCGCCGACGCGGACAGCCGGAACGCGGCGGTCAGAGCCTTCGCAGACATCACGGCCGCGGCGCTGGCGCTCGGTGGGACAGTGACCGGTGAGCACGGCGTCGGCCGGCTGAAGACAGCATGGCTCGCCCGCGAGAGCGACGCCGTCGCGCTGGCACTGCATCGGGCGGTAAAAGCTGCCTTCGACCCGCGCGGCATCATGAATCCCGGAAATGTCATCACGGCAGCATGACCGGGCAGTAGCTGAGACGCGCGGACGTTTGTCCTTCGAAATTGCGACCTGGCCTGTCGTGGAGTGCGTTGTGACGGCTCAATTTCCGGGTTTGGCGGGAAACCGCGCTCTCCATGGCTGTAATTGCAACATCACTCTTGACCGCGTGATCGAGCGTATCTAAAGTCACAGGTAGTTAGACTGCAGTACAACTAAGGGACCGCGTGTCCCGCCTCGCGACCCGCACCGCGGGTGCGGCTCGAACGCGATGGGCTGGCCGGGAGTCAGGACCAGAGTGCAACTCCTGTTGATCATCGGTCCCAGGTGCCTACTTCCGGCGCGCCGCGGTCCGGTCGCGTAACCGTGGCGAGTTCGGCTGGTCCACAGCAAGCCAAATGCAGCCGTGCCGACAAGTGCTTCATCGGCGCATACGAGACCTAGACGTGGAGGCCCACCATGACACTCAACCACGACCATCTATTCATCGGCGGCTGCTGGGTGAAACCCAGCAGTGACCACACGATCGCGGTCACTTCGGCCAGCACCGGGGACGCCTTGGGGCGCGTTCCCGAGGCCAAGGAACTCGATGTCGACCTCGCGGTGGCGGCCGCTCGCAAGGCATTCGATGATCCATCTGGCTGGGCCTCGTGGTCACCCGCGGATCGGGCAGCGGCAATGGAGAGCCTGGCCGCTCAGTTCGAAGCCCGCGGAAAGGAATTTGCACATCTGGTGAGTTCCCAGAACGGGATGCCAATCACGATCTCCGAGCAGATCGAATCTCAGTTCGCGGTGATCCTGACCCGGTACTTCGCTGAATTGATTCGCAGTACTCCGCTGCAGGAGGAACGGCCGCACCTGTTGGGCGGTACCAGCATCATCAGAAAGGAGCCGGCCGGCGTGGTCGCAGCCATCGTTCCATGGAATTTCCCACAGTCGCTTGCGGCATTCAAGTACGCTCCTGCTCTCGCCGCAGGGTGCACGATCGTGCTCAAACCGTCTCCGGAGACAGTTCTCGACTCCGTTCTGCTTTCCGAAGCGATCGAAGCATCGGACATCCCGCCTGGTGTGATAAACATCGTGCCCGCCGGGCGCGAGATTGGCGCGTACCTCGTTTGCCATCCTGGGATCGACAAGGTCTCCTTCACCGGTTCCACCGCTGCGGGGCGGCAGATCGCCGAGGTGTGCGGGCGGTTGCTGCGACCTGTCACCCTCGAGCTGGGTGGCAAGTCGGCGGCGATCATTCTTGACGACGCCGACCTGGACCTTGAAAACATCGGCGAGAACCTGTTCGCCGCGACTCTGCTGAACAACGGTCAAACGTGTTATCTGTGCACTCGGATTCTCGCGCCCAGTTCTCGTTACGACGAGGTGGTTGACCTGTTCGAAGCATTCGTGTCCTCGCTCGCCGTGGGCGACGCCCTTGACCCGGGCACGCAGATCGGACCTGTGGTTAGCGAGCAGCATCGCGATCGGGTTGAGGGGTTCATCGCAAGCAGTCTCGGGGATGGCGCACGGCTCGTGGCCGGCGGCGGCCGGCCGGCGGGTAGGGATCGGGGTTGGTTCGTGGAGCCGACCATCCTCGCTGATGTGGACAACCGCTTCAAGGTCGCGCAGGAGGAGATCTTCGGTCCGGTTTTGTCCATCATTCGCTACGAGGACACGGACGACGCCGTTCGCATCGCCAACGATTGCTCATACGGACTCGGCGGTACCGTCTGGACCACGGACCCCGACCGGGGCCGCAGTGTCGCAGAACGCATGCGGACGGGCACGGTTGGTCTGAACCGGTACTTCCCCGACCCTGGGTCTCCGTTCGGGGGTGTGAAGGCTAGCGGCATCGGTCGTGAGCTCGGTCCCGAAGGGTTGGGCGCCTACCAGACGTTCAAGACCATTTACGCCTGACTCGTCATTTCGGCAGCAGCAGCCGCCTCGATACTGGTGCGCTATTGACAGCCGTAGGTGGCGTCGGCGTTCGTGGCGGTGAGCGGCAGCTCCACGCGCAGGCTGGTCCCCGCCCCGCGCGGGCTGCGGAGCACGATTCGGCCGTCGAGCGCCTGCACGCGGTCTTTGAGGCCGAGCAGGCCGGTGCCACGGGTGAAGTCGGCGCCGTCGTCATTGACCGAGACGCGCACGACGGCGTCGGCGGTATCGACGGTTACCGTGACGGTCGAGGCGTGGGCGCGTTTGGCCGCGTTGGTCAGCGCCTCGGCAACCACATAGTACGTGCTGACCTCGACATGTTCGGGCAGCCGTCCCTCCGCGCGCACGTCGAGGTGGACCGGGATCGTTGAGCGGCGGGCGAGCGCGCGCAGCGCCGGGTGGAGGCCGCACTCGGTCAGGATCGCCGGATGGATGCCGCGTGCGATCTCGCGCAGCTCGTCGACCGCGCTGGTCACGCCAAACAGGTGCGTCGTTCGGTCACACGAAGATCGCGGGCAAAACCGTGCTACGCCGGGGCCTGTCCCCGCTCGCCGTCACCATCAGCACCCCGAACGCGGCGCCGGTCCTGGCCGCGGTCCGGCTACGAGCCGGACGCGCCGGCTCCGGCAGGGGCGCGGCGAGCATGGTCACCGAAGCCCTCAACACCGCCGTATCAGCCGGCGCGGACCCGGCGAACATCCTGGTCCGCGGCGACTCCGCATACTGCTCCGGCAAGAACGTCACCGCGGTCGTCAAAGCGGGAGCACAGTTCTCGTTCACGATCACCCACAACCCCGCCGTTGACGCCGCCATCGCCACCATCGGTGACGAGCAGTACACACCCGTGCGCTACCCCGGCGCGGTCATCGACCCGGACACCGGGCAGCTGATCTCCGACGCCCAGGTCGCCGAAGTCCCGTACACCGCGTTCACCGGCACCCGCCACGAAACCACCGCCCTACTGCCGGCGGGCCTTCGAGGAATTCTTGGGCGCGTTCCCAGTCAGCGCCATGGCTCTTCGGGGGTGCCGGTTCGCCGGTTGTGGTGGTCCAACAGCCTGGACAGCAGCTCGGTCAACCGCTGTCGCTCCTCGGGTGACAGCGGAGCCAGCAGTTCGTCCTGGCATCCGGCCAGCCGCTTCTCCAGCCGTCGCAGCTGCCGCTTGCCCGCGGCGGTCAGTGAGATTATGTTGCGCCGCCGATCGGCCGGGTCCGGGGCGCGCTCGACCAGTTTGCGATCGGCGAGCTCGTTGATCGCCGCGACCATGTCGCTGAGGTGGATGCCGCTACGGCGGCCCAGCGCGGCCTGGCTGGCCGGGCCGAACTCCTGAAGCGTCGCCAGCAGGCGGTAGTGGTAGCCGCGGGCTTGGACGGACGAGAACGCCTCGCCCACCAGGCGCTGCGCGTGGCTGGCGGTCTGGGTGAGCAGCCAGCTGGGCAGGCCCTCCCAGCTGGCGGTCGTCTTCTCGGATGGGTTCTCCATGTGACAAGTCTAACAAATCGTTGGGGCCACTAACGATAGCGGTATCGTTCAGGCACAAAACGTTAGTCGTCATCGAGCCGCTGTCACGTGACTTCCACCTGGTGATTCCGTCCATCCCGGGTTTCGGCTTCTCCGGGCCGACCCACGAACGCGGCTGGGATGTCGCCCGGATCGCGCGGGCCTGGGCTGAGCTGATGCACCGTCTCGGGTACGAGCGCTATGGCGCGCAGGGCGGCGACTTCGGCTCGGGTATCTCAACGGCGCTCGGCGGGGTGGCACCCGAGCAGGTCGTCGGGGTGCACGTCAACTACCTGCCGACCCGGCCGGTCCCGGACGCCGACATTGAACTGTCCGAAACGGATGAAGCCCGGCTGGAAAAGGTCAGGCAGCTGATGGCGAATCGTCCGCCGTACCAGGCTCTGCAGGCCCTCACCCCGCAGACCATCGGCTACGCGCTGACCGACTCGCCGCTCGGCCAGCTGGTCTGGATCGCCGAGCGCTTCGCACAGTGGACGGACCCTCGCTCGCCGATCAGTGACGAGCGGATGCTCACCAACATCTCGCTGTACTGGCTGACCGCCACCGCAGCTTCCTCACCGCGGCTGCTCCGCGAGGGTCTGGGGCGGATCGAGCCGTGCCGGGTACCGGTTGGCGTGGCGGTGTTGCCGCACGACATCACGCAGTCGGTGCGACCGCTGACCGAGCGGCTGTACGACATCAGGCACTGGTCGGAGTTCGAGCGCGGCGGCCACTTCGCCGCAATGGAGGTACCGGAGCTGCTCGCCGAGGACATCCGCGAGTTTTTCACTACCCACATCAAGTGAGACGAACGTTAGTTGTCCAACTACTTGAGGAAGCGTCATGACCAGCACCGAAACCCTGATCCGCGCACTCGCCGACCGCGCCGAACTTGCCGACCTGGTCGCCCGCCACAGCTTGTGGGTCGACGAGGGCCGCTACGGCGAGACCGGCCGGCTCTTCACCGAGGATGTCGTCGTCAAGTCCCCGCGCGGGGAGGCCCGCGGCATCGAGGCGCTCATCGAACTCGTGCGCTCGGGCCACGACACGTACGTCCGCACCCTGCACAGCAAGTCCAACCTGGTCATCGAGGTCGACGACGAGACCGCCACGGTGCGGGCCCACGACATCGCCGTGTTCGTCATCGACGACAAGACCGAGGCCGTCGCGGCCGGGTTCCACCACTACGGGGCGCGCCGCACCGAGCACGGCTGGCGCTTCGACCACCTCGTCGTCACCCCGGTCGCACTGACCGCAGCCCTCGACCGGGCCCTCTAGAAGATACTGCTGGCCGCGAACTCCCGGACACCCAGGAATGAGGTTGGGCGTCTTGCGGGTGGTCGCCAGGTCGGCGAGTTCGGACTCGATGGTGGCCGGCTCGTCGGCGAGCTTGGCCATCTGCTCGCGTACCTCCTCGCGGGGAGCGGACGCGGCAGCTTCACGGGTGGCGATCAGATCAAGAACGGTCGCCGTGTTCACGCCGGATCCCGCCAGGACGCTGTGCTGGTACGGGTCAGGCGCCGCACGAGGTAGGCCGCCGAGGCCCACAGTGTCCGCGACACCGAGGACTCCGGTCGGCTCTCGTACTCGCGGGGCCAGTCGACGGTGCAGCATCAAACGTGCCGTTGACGTGCTCCACCACCCACCGCTTCGCGATCGGCACGAACCCCGGCATCGTGTCGCTGCCAATTACGTTCTCAACTCAGCAGTCTCGTTCCCAACGACAGCTTCTCGTCGTCTATCACGTTGACCTTCAGCCATTCCGCGAAAGACAATCCATCGGCGGTGCATTTCTTGTAATACTCGCTGGTGGTCAGCGTGTGCTGCGTTGTATGCCTTTTGACATTGTGGCCCCAATCGGTCAGGAAATAGTTGTAGTCCAAGTGTGACCCATCGAGTCGCTTCACGGAAGCCGCGGTGCCGGCTGCCCATTCATCGATGAACGCTGTGGTGTCGATCGGCAAATGGTTGAGTGCGGCGCTGAAGCGAGTTAACGTGTCATCGTAGAGTGTATTGCTGTGAAGATACTTGATGTTCAACGAGGCGGAGTCCGTGCGGCGCAGGAGTGCGTCTTCGAAGATATCCGTTCCGATCGTGAAACCGAGGTTCTTTGAGCTGTCGGCCTTCCAGACCGTATCCGCCAGTTCGCTCCAGCGGTCGGATGTCAGCCCTACGCCATCCGACAGGCAGTAGATTCGCTGGCCGGCGTAGTGGGCGGCTACAGTGGGTGCGTAGAATGCGGATGCCCAAGCTCCGGAACTTTCGCCCGACACCATCACCTTGTCCATGTCGTTGAAGTTCGCGAACACCCAGTCCAGTGATGCCAGGCAGTTGTTACGACCGTTGTGGTGCACGCTCACCGGTTTGCCGCGGTGGGTGTAGGTGTTCGTGGTGTCGCCGATGTGCAGGTCGCCTGTGCTGTAGGGGATGAAGACGATGTTCCAGTCCCGGAAAGCGTTTTCCGCATCGTGACTGTCGGCGATGCCGCCAAGAGCCTTCGGGAACAGCCTGGTCACTGAATTGAAGTAGTAGGCTTTCAGTTCTCTCGTGTACCCCCACAGGACGCTCAGGAATGTGATCGGCTTGCTGGCGGTGGTGGCGTCCCAGCAGGCGCCGCCACCGGAGAACTGGATCAGGAGGTTGTTCGACTTTCCCCGCCGCACGAAGAGCGAAAATGCGGAGCCGTCTCCGCTCAACGTGGCGCCTGTAAGATTGACTGTATGCCATTTCTGGTCGCGAATATCCGCAAGGCTTGATACCTTACTTGGTCGACCAAAGGAGACGAAGTACAGGTAGGCGACACCGAGGAGAAGAATGCAGCCAAGAGCGATCAGCGCTACCCAGATATTCAGGTATGCGCACCAGGCGACCCCGGCGCCGACGGCGACCACGACGGCCAGTTTGGCAAACTTCATGCCTGTCTCCACCTTTCTTTTGCGCCATTTGGGCTGCTGCGACGTGGATCTGTTGGGCGGCTTCGCCGGCTGCTCGCCGGTCGTTGGCGATGTGGATCTCTGCGCTGATGTTGAGTTCGAGGTCGTCGGATCGGTCGCCTGCGCCGGCACGGATTGCGGCGATCCGTTGCTCGGCGGCGCTCGGCGACAGCAACGGAATGCGGCCGTGCGGGAGTTCGGTCGGCCGCGGAAACGGTCCCGTGATGCCAACAATGTCCGCGAGTTCACCCGCGGCTCGTAGGAACCTGTCGCCCGCGCCGGCGATCAGGAAGGGCGGCGTTGACAGCCATCCTGACTGGCCTGTGGCTTGCGTCGACGGTGCCCGAAGGGCGGCGACCGCGTCCCGCAGATGGCGCAGCGGCTTGGCCGGGCCGCCGGGGCTCGCGCCACCGCCCACGCCGATCTCTACCCGGCCTGTGGAGATCTGATCGGCGGTTCGGAATGCAGGCGCGAGGAGATCGGGGCGCCAGAGTCCCGCGTTCGCCACGAACGGGCTGAATCATCACGTCGTGGTGTGTTGCGCGAGGGCTGCGAGCGTCGCGATCGGCGAGGCAGCGGACGGAGATCGAACAGGTTCAGCAAGTCGTATCCGCTGTCCTCGGCGGCCTTGGCGTGTTCGACGAGCTCAGCGGACGACGTGAACGGGTTTGCTGCGGTGCCGAAGCGGAAGGGGCGGATCATGGATGCTCCGTTCCATGTCTGTGACGCAGCTCGCCGGTGGTGATACCCGCGGCGTTGTCGGAGCAGGTCGTGGACCTGTTCAAGAGCGAGAGGTCATTGAAATCTCGTGAGGCCGAGGTGGCCGGTGAAGTCCAGGACGCCGTCGAACGCTTCACTCGAGCGGACCTGGCGGAGGATCAGGGTGTAGGGGTCGGTGGCTGGAGCTCGTGGATGAATGCGACCGACAGGACCTCGAAGTTCTCGTCCCTGGCGGCCAGGTACTCGGCCATGTAGTCGCTTTCGCCGTGTTTGTCGGTGGCCTCCATGCTGGTCCAGTGCTCCAGCAGCGTGAATGCCCGTGGGTCGTCGCGGTACCGTAGGACGCGGAATTCGAGGCAGTCCGGGTTGGCGCGGGTTGGCGTGACGATCTTTGCCAGGGCTTGCTCCGCTGCTTCTGTCCTGCCGGGGCGGGCCTGCAACGTGATCTGGACGAACAATGGGCCGGAAGGCGGGGTGGGCATCGCTTCGGCGGGTGCGGGCTCGGCGGCGCCGGCTGGCCCGGAGGCTTGGGAGTGGCTGTCGGACATGAGTGTCGCCCTTTCTCGTGATGGTGCGATGTTGGCCGCCGGCCGTAGGGCGGCGGCTGGGGTCAGGCTGCGGGGGAGCCGGCGGTCTTCGCCTTGAGCGTCAGGTCTCGCAGGCGGATGCGGCCAGGCACGAGTTCACCGGCGGCGCGGGCGCGTTCCAGGGCCGTTGACCACCAGGCGAGGTCGTCCAGGAGTACCTGGAGGGCTGCGTTCGTTGCCGGGCTGGTGGGCTGACCGCTGCCGTCGAAGGCGTCGTTGATGAACGGCATCACCACGGTGTTGCGCAGCGGCACCGCCTCGGTCTCCACCATGATCTGGGCGAGGTGCTCCAGCGCCCGGACCCCGCCGCCGATCCCGGCGCTGTAGCCGATGGCGGCGACCGGCTTGTTGCGGAAGGCATGAGACAGCCAGACGGTGTCGATGGCGTTTTTCAGGATGCCCGGGACGCTGTGGTTGTACTCACCGGTCACCACCAGATAGGCGTCCGCGTCCTGGATGGCCCGGTTCCACGCCTTGACAAGTGGCTGGGAGTAGGTGGGGTCGTTGATATCCCCCACCGTGCCGAAGTGCTCGGCGAAGAACGGCAGCGGCCAGTCCCGCAGGTCCAGCACTTCCACCTCGAACGCCCCGTGCGCGGCGGCTGCGGCTTCCGCCCAGGGCACCACCCGGTCAGCGCTCCGGCTCGGGCGGGTCGTCCCTACGATGATCTTCAACTTGGACATGCGTACCTCCGTAAAAGCTTCAGCAAATCTCCAGCGACCCGCTGGCGGGGGTGCTTGCCAGGTGGTGCCGGTACGACCGCGACTTCAGCAGCGACCGAACCAGCGGGCGAGTGAGTGTCCAAGCGCATCGCCGACCGGTGCCGCAGGGGTGTCGGCCCAGGCGACGATGCCGTCGGGGCGGATGAGGAGGGCCTCGAAGCCCAGGTCGTTCCTGGGGCGCCCGGTGACGTAGCGCACGCGGTTCTTCCATGGCGCGGCCTGCTCGCTCAGGCGTTGTTGGGGACTGAAGTCGAGCAGGACGCCGCGTCCCTCCTGGAGGAGGTCGCCCAGGCTGATGTCGTCGGTGAGGCGGAAGTCGGGGGCGGTGCAGCCGATGAGTGGCTGCTCGCTGCCCAGGTCGTAGCGATGGAACAGCCCGGAGGTCCTGCGGTAGACGTGGGTGGTTCCGTCGGGGGTGCCCATCAGGTCGCGGACCAGCTGCTGCAGTGCCGGGGCGTTGGAGCCGGGGTTCATGGTCGCGACCTGGGCGCGCGACCAGTCCAGGACGGCGGCGCCGACGGGGTGGCGTTCGACGGTGTAGGTGTCGAGCAGGTCGTTGGGAGCGTCGCCGCGTACGGTCGCTGCCAGCTTCCATCCGAGGTTCATCGCATCGCCGATGCCGAGGTTGAGTCCCTGGCCGCCGAGCGGCGAGTGGATGTGGGCGGCGTCGCCCGCGAGCAGGACGCGGCCGTTGCGGTAGGTCGTGGCCTGCATCGCGCGGTCGGTGAAGCTGGAGGCGAGATGGAGCTCCTCCAGTGTCGCCTCGGTGCCGGAGACGCGGCGTAGGACCGTCTGGAGGTGTTCGCGGGTCAGCTGCTGGGTGCGGTCGAAGGCGCCGCCGTCGAAGTCCATCATGCCCAGGTGCCCTGCAAGGGGCGTCCGCAGATACATGCCGGTCGGCGTCAGCTGGAACCCGAGAGGCAGCTCGTGGGGGTCGGCGAAGGTGACCTTGGCGACATAGCCGGTGAACAGCGGTTCGGTGCCGACGAAGGAGAAGTCCGCGAGCGCGCGGACCGTGCTGCGTCCGCCGTCGCATCCCACCAGCCACCGGGCCGAGTAGTCCTGGCCGGCGGCCGTCACCGTCACCGTCTCCTCATCCTGGGTCACGGCGGTGACGGGGGCGTCGCGCACGATCGACACACCGAGCGTCGCGGCGCGCTCGGCCAGGACCTCGGTGACCGCCTCCAGGCTCGTCATGAAGCCATCCATCGCCGCGCCGGGCAGCCGGTAGATCAGAGCGGCCGGGTCGATGTCGGTGGCATCCAGGGTGATGCCGGCGAAGTGGCTCAAACTCCGGGGAGCCGGGGCCTCGTCGGCTTCGGGGTCGGCGCCGACGTTCGCGGCGTCGGCGCCGGATGCCTTCAACAGCGGCTGGAGCATGCCGCGGCGGTAGAACGTCTCGACCGAGCCCGCGTTCAGGCCACGCAACCCCAGCGGGAGCGCTTTGAGCGGCGGGCGCGGGTCAGCGTCCCGCTCCAGGACCAAAACAGAGCAGCCAGCCAGGGCGAGTTCGCTCGCCAGGAACAGGCCCACCGGGCCCGCGCCAGCGATCACCACGTCATGCATCGGCAATTCCTTTCGTCACAGGGCCGCAGGACCGGCTCACGCCGGCCAGCGGTTCAGTCGAAGAGCGACAGATCGACGGATCGGGCCGGCGCGTCGTAGCCGGCGTCGTTGCCGTGCAGGTCGTCACCCATGTGCAGGTCGCCGCGGATGCGGGAGGGGTCAGCCGGGTCGCGCCAGACGGCGTCGAAGTCCAGGACACCGTGGCGCCCCAGGTGCGCACCCAGCCCACCGCGTCCACGACAGCCATACGGGTGTCGAAGCTGTCGGTCATGCTCGTCGTCCTTTGCTTTCGGGACGGGGTATGTCAGGAAAGGCGGTTGCTGGAAAGCTGCGTGTCCGCTGCCGCGTTCGCGGCCCGCCGCTTGCTGATCGCTGCTCCGGCGCAGATGAGTCCGATCAGGAACGGATGGACGGCGCCGCGTTCGACCAGACCGATGATGCCGATGGCGTTGTCGCCCGAGCTCACGATCAGCGCGAGGTAGGCAGTCATCGACAGCAGGCCGATCACACCCACCACGATGAGCGCTCGTCCCATGCGCCGGGAGAGGCCGATGCGCTGCCAACGGCGCCCAAGCACGATGGCCAACACATTGCCGCCGATGAAACCGAAGAACGCGCCCATGCTGTGGTACTCACCGGTGCCGTTGTCGAGTGCCTCGCCGGATCCGGGATACAGGGCAAGCAGGACGCCACCGACGGCCAGCATCGCCGCCGGGACGAGCGTGGCCCAGCGGCGCCGCCCCGACAAATCCCGCAGCGCGACGGTCCCGGCCAGGATTGTGAGGCCGAACAAGAAGAAGCCGGTGTTCATCACCCACGCCAACGGTGAGTACATGTACTGCCCGAACAGCGTCGAGGGCCCATGAACACCGAGGTTGCTGATGAAGTGGTGGGTGTAGCTGTAGGCGGGATCCGTCCACGCCATAGCGGCAACGAACTCCGCGAGCAGGAAGATCACCGGTCCGGCGATCAGCAGCGCTCCCGCGCTCGGACGCTGCTCAGGCGAGTGCCCGCCGGCGCCGAGGCTCCGCGGCGATTCCTTTTCTTCGGTCATGCCTATCTGCCTTTCTGCTGTGCGAGGTGAGCCTGGCGTGACAAGCCCGTCGGAGATTGGCCACCTCCGCCGTGTCCGCGGCAGCGTTCCCCCGCGGACGGTGACGATCAGTGGCGCGCCGCGCGATAGCGCGGGCGTCAGCACCTGGGCCTCAACGCGGACGGCGCCCTGCACGAGGCCCACCAACTCCATCCGGACTCTTAATATACCTGGTTTAGTTATATTGTCAATGTAGTGATCGCTCCGGTTACAGTCTGAGGATGGTGAACGATGCGCCCGTGGGGCGACGCGAGCGCAAGAAGACGGCGACACGGACGGCGATCCTGGAGGTGGCGACCGCGCTGTTCCTCGAGCACGGCTTCGACGCCGTGACGGTGCGCGAGATCGCGGACAAGGCCGATGTGACGCCCAAGACGGTCTTCGCGCATTTCCCTCGCAAGGAGGCGCTGGTCTTCAGTGATGAGAGCGAGCGGCATGACCGGCTCGTCGCGGCGGTGCGCGGCCGCGCACCGGGGACGTCGATCTCCGACGCGTTGAAGGCGCACTACCTCGCCGAGATCGCCGCACTGCAGACCGAGCCCATGAATCGGATCGTCGTCCTCATGGAAGGCACCCCGGCCCTGGTCGAATACGCCGAGAAGATGTGGCTGCGCCATGAGGACGCGCTGGTCGCAACGCTCACCGACGAATTCGGACTCGCCGAGCCAAGTGAGGAGATCCGCTTCTACGCGCGATTCGCGCTCCAGATCCCGCTCATGGCCCGACAGGCCGATCCGGAGTCAGCCATCGACGTCGGATTCCGGCTGCTCGACCAGGGCTGGGCCAGCTACGACCACAACCGGCGATAGCATGCCGGCGCTGCAACCGTCGCCGCCTCCGTCACCCGGCGGGAGTACGGGGACCTGCGAAAAGCTCTCCAGCATTGCCCCACCTAGTCCCGGACGGTCTCGTGGCCGCTCCACGCCTGTCGCAGGTCGCGCTCGACCCGTCCGGCCGGGCCGCAGGTCGTCCGTTCCGATCATGACTTGGCTTGACCTGCGGGTTCGCGCGGGTCGTGCATGTGATGCAGGGTTCGCGCGCTGAACGGCAGGGCCTCACTGATCTGCCGAGAAGAATGCGGCTGATCTTGTCGCCGGTTCGCATCGGATCGGGACCGGTCGACCAGCTGCCTGTCGCGGCACAATGACGAGCCTGCTGCCCCGTAGATCGGTGCGTTGCCAGGCGGTCTCGATATCGCTCAGTGGAACCTTCACCACGTCGAAGGTCAGCTCGCCGGACTGCGCCCACGTCACGACCTGCCTGTACACCTCATGCATGGTCTGTGGGTCGAGTCCTTTGGCCGCGCCGTAGATCTCGACCCCGGAAGTGCGCAGGCTCTCCGCGGCGAGGACGAGCCCGGCGTCGGCGGACTCGCCGATCTGGATCAGCCGGGTCGGCTTCGGGAACGCGAATGTCTGCGGGACCAGCGATCGCAGCAGGATCTCGGTGGGTCGGCCCCAGAGGTAGTCCAGCACGACGTCGTAGCCATCGCCCTTGGCATCGATGTACGCCTGTGCCAGCGCTTCGTCCGATACAGCGGTGTTGATCACCGCGTCGGCGCCAAGGGTCTGTACCTCGCGCAGTTGGTCGTTGTCGCGGCCGGTCGCGATGATCCGTCCGGCGCCAAGCAGTCGGGCCACCTTCACCGCGAGTCGTCCCGCGACCCCGGTGGCGCCTTGCACGAGCACGGTCTCGCCGGGCACGAAGCCGGCGGCAGTCTTGATGGACATGCCGGTGATCGCCGTGCCGAGTACGGTCGCGATCGCCGGATCGATTCCCTCCGCGATCGGCATGTATGCGCCCTTGGGCACCACGGTCTTCTCGGCGAGCGCGCCATAGGGTCGACGTGCGTTGCCGAACCCGACGAGGGTGCCGTCCGGCAGTGCGCCGATGCCGTCGAAGGCGGGAATCGCCGGCAACTGTGCGGTGTACTGCCGGCTCGCGTAGTGCGTGCCGGCCGCGATGCGCTTGTCGACGTTCTCGACCGCGACCGCCTTCACGTCAATGACCACCTCGTCGTCGCCGGCCACGGGGTCCGGGAAGTCCTCGTAGCGAGGGATGCCACCGATCTCATGCAACACCGCCGCCTTCATCACAGCTCCCAGCTGAAGAACGCCGCGATCCGGCGCTGCCAGGCCGGCATGAACCGGGGAGGGCGGGCGGGC
The DNA here is from genome assembly GCF_050942935.1 of Dactylosporangium sp. CA-233914. NCBI lineage: Bacteria > Bacillati > Actinomycetota > Actinomycetes > Micromonosporales > Micromonosporaceae > Dactylosporangium > Dactylosporangium sp. CA-233914. The sequence goes on from NZ_CP192030.1 coordinate 6,040,046, forward strand.
GAGTGGTTCCACCGGTGGTTCAGCGAAGGGTGAGGGGCGACGCCCCGGCGCCGCGCGCAGCCGTGGACCGCCGTGCCCTGGTGCCCGGCCGGCCGCTCGGCATGCGCGGGAACTCCAGGAACGCGATGTGTCGCCCAGCGCAGCAGGCCGCGGAACGAGTGTTTGTTTGTCATCTTCATCTCCCTCTCTCTACCAGTGATAGAGGGACTCTAGCACTGGTAGAGTGCCGATGGGAGGTACCGAGTTGGCGCTAGACCGACAGCGGATCGTCGCCGAGGCCGTCGCCCTGCTCGACGCCGAGGGACTCGATGGCGTGACGACCCGCAAACTCGCCGCGCGGCTAGGTGTGCAGTCACCGACCCTCTACTGGCATCTGCCCAACAAGGCGGCGCTGGTCACCGCGATCGCCGACGCGATCCTCGACCAGGAGTTCGGCGACATGTCACCGCCCGCGCCGGATCAACACTGGCAGGACTGGTTGAGCGGCCTGGCCGAGCGGCTGCGCCGAGCGCTGCTCGCCCATCCGGACGGCGCCCGGGTCATCTCCGCCTCCCAGCTCTCCCGCACCATGGCAGCGATCTCCGAACTGGCCATGAGCACCCTCGTGGCGCGCGGCATCCCGGTACAACAGGCCCGCGTGATCGTCCTGACCGTCGAGCGCTTCACGGTCGGCCACGTCCTCGAGGAACAGGCCCCCCGCCCGGACGCGGCGGCGCTGAAAAACTTCGACATGGCCACATTCGCCCAGCAGCACCCGACCGTGGTGGCCGCAGTCGCCGAATACTTTCAACCCGGGCGCACCGTGGACGACCTGTTCCGCGACTGTCTCGAGGTGGTCATCGCGGGCGCTGCGGTCAAAGCCGTTGCCACCTCCTGACCGATCATCCGCCGATCGGCGCGGGCAAGCAGGTCCGTCGACTACCTACGGTGACCGGCTGTGCCGGGGTCCGCAGAGCCGTGTGGGGCCGGCGGGCAGAGCCAGCTACTGATCTCGCGCCAGCATTCCGCAGGTTCGGATATCCGGCTCTCCAATTGACATGGCGCCATCCTCGCACCCGTCCTCAGGAAAATGGCTGGCACGCGTGTCGATGCGGCGGAACAATCCCGCAGGGCCCTGGTGACGCGCGGGAGGGAACGGTGACGATGTCTGAAGTTCGCACGGCGGCCGGGGCGTTGCGCGGCACGCGTGAGACGGGCGTGGCGGTGTTCCTTGGCATACCGTTCGCCGAGGCGCCGGTCGGTGAACTCCGCTTCGCCGCGCCGCGGCCGGTGCGAGGCTGGGACGGCGTGCGGGAGGCCGTGTCGTACGGCCCGCCGCCCCCGCAGCCTGACGCGTTCGGCCGCGACGGGCAATCGGGGGCCGCGGGGGACGACTGGCTGACGGTCAATGTCTGGTCGCCCGATCCCGGCCCGGGCGCGAAACTTCCGGTCATGGTGTGGGTCCACGGCGGCGGCTACACGATCGGCGCGTCCAGCCATCCCGAATTCGACGGTCACCGCCTCGCGCGGGACGGCGGCGTTGTCGTGGTGACGTTCAACTACCGCGTCGGTTTCGAGGGCTTCGCGCAGATCGCGGGAGCGCCGTCCAACCGGGGCCTGCTCGACCAGATCGCCGCGCTCGAGTGGGTGCGCGACAACATCCAGGTCTTCGGCGGGGACCCGGGCCGGGTCACCGTCTTCGGCGAGTCCGCGGGCGCCGGCTCGGTCGCCGCGCTGCTGGCGATGCCGCGGGCGGCCGGACTGTTCCGCCGGGCCGTCGCACAGAGCGTGCCGGGCACGTTCTTCTCGGCGGAGCTCGCCGCCGACATCGCCACCGCCTGCGCCGCCGAGCTGGGACTGCGCCCCGCGGTGGCGGAGCTGGCCACCGTGGACCCGGCACAGCTGGTCGCCGCCGGCGAAGCGGTGACCGCCACGATGCCCGAGCGGGCGCCGCGGTGGGGCCAGGTGGGGCACCGCTCGATCCTGTTCGCCCCGGTCGTCGACGGTGGCGTCCTGCCGGTCACTCCGTGGCGGGCACTGACCGGCGGCGCCGGCCGGGACGTCGAGCTGCTGGTCGGCCACACACGCGACGAGCAGCGGCTGTTCACCGCCCTCGGCGGCCTGCTCGGCCGGGTGACGCCGGAGCAGGCGGACGCCGCCCTGCGGGTCTTCGCCCCCGGCCCGGACGGCGAACGCCGCTACCGGGACTCGTTCGCGGACGCCGGCCCCGGCGAACTGTACGAGCTGGTCCACTCGGACTGGCTGTTCCGCATGCCTACGCTGCACCTCGCCCAGGCGCAGATCGCCGGCGGCGGCCGGGTTCACGTCTACGAGCTGACCTGGCCGGCCCCGGGCATGGGCGGCGTGTTCGGCGCCTGCCACGGGCTCGACGTGCCACTCGTGTTCGGCAATCTCGACCGCGGCCAGCCCGCCATGCTCATCGGCGAAAGCCCGTCCCCCGAAGCGGAAACGCTGTCCGCCGAGATGCGCACCGCCTGGACGACGTTCGCCGCCCACGGCGACCCCGGCTGGCCCGCGTACGACACCGAGAAGCGCCTCACGCGGATCTTCGACACCCACTCGGTCGCCACCGCCTACCCGGAGGAGAACTCCCGCCTGATCTGGCAGGACCACACCTTTGCGGTGCTGCCGCTGATCAAGTAGCCGCGGCGACCGCCGGCGAGGCGAGGGCCAGGGCGGTGGCGGCCAGGGAGAAGCCCCGCGATCGGGTTCAGCAGCGCCCGCGCGTTACGGGCTGTGCGCGGCGGCCACCTCGCGGCCGCGGCGCATCCGTAGTGCCGAGGCCACCTCGGCGGCGCCGATGAGCAGTGCGCTGATCCCGGTGAGGAGTACCAACGTGCGCAGCGACGGTGTGGGCCACACGAGGAACGCCACGCCGGCGAGGATCGACACCACCGCGACGACGGTGAGCCATGCCCGTACGGCGCCGGTGGCGAGCAGGGCGACCGCGAGCTCGGCGAAGCCGCTGAGCAGCCAGGCCAGCCCGATGATCACGGCCAGGACGAGCACGCCGGTGCCCGCGTTGACGAGGCAGGCGATGCCGGCCGCGAGCAGCACCACGGCGGTGATGCCCGACATCAGCCGGGCGGCGGTGGGCCGCTGCCGGTCGAACGCGGCGAACGCCCGCATCACCCCGAGGACGATCAGCCACACCCCGGCGATCAGGCCGAGCAGGTTCAGGGTCTCGTCCGGCCAGGCGAGCACGGCGATGCCGAACAGCACGGTGACGATCCCGAGCGCCAGAAGGTGCCAGAACGGTTCGGCGTTGCCGGCGCGCGTCGCACCGGCCGGATGACGGTGAAGCCACGAGAAGGCCGCCATCGTGTCCACCTCCGTGTAGGTGAGTGGGAGACCGGCCCGCGACGCCGCCGGTGCACGTCATACCCGCTGGGTGGCGTGCGATCGGGGCGTCACCGGGCGTCGGATTTGCGGGTGCGCCGGGCCGCCGGCCGTCCCGCGGTGTCGGCGCCGCTCTCGTGCTCGTCGTGCTCCTTGCCGGTGCCCTCGTGCTCGAGCATCTTCATGATCCTCGGTACGAGCGCCGTGGCCAGTGCCGGTGCCAGCGCGTCGGCCAGGGCGGCGGCGAGAGCCTCGGCCAGCAGCAGCCGCTCCAGCATCGGCATGTGGGCCGCGCCGCGGGCGGGCACCGCCGACATGACCGCGTCGAGCACGCCCGCCGAAGAGCGGCTCCGTGCACTTGCGGACTGACCCGCCTGGTCGAAGATGTCCCGGATGAGGTCGTCGATCAACGCTTCGTTCGGGTCGTTCGGCGGTTCGTGCGATGAAGCCTGATCGGCCACGATCCCTCCTCGCTTGTCATTGGGTCCGGTGGGCCGCCCCCGGCCGGCGGCCGGGGGCGGCCCGCGAGTGTGTCGTTATCGGCGGGCCAGCATCGTCGCGAGCAGCAGCGGGTGGGCGATGCCCTCCTCGCCCTCCTCCTCGCGCTGGCGTCGCATCAGCAACGCGAGCAGCAGCGGATGCTCCAAGATGTTCTCCCCACGCTGGCGGCGCCGGCGGGCGAGCGCGGCGAGCAGGAGCGGGCTGATGCCCTCCTCGCCCTCCTCTTCGCGCCGGCGGCGCATGAGCGCGGCGAGCAGCAGCGGGCTGATGCCCTCCTCGCCCTCCTCCTCGCGGCGGCGGCGCATCAGCGCGGCGATGAGCAGTGGGTGCTCCATCAGGTTCTCGCCCCGCTCACGCCGCCCCATCATCAGCAGCAGGGGAAGGATGCTCTGTTCCTCGCCGCCCTCACGCTCCCCGATCTCCGGGCGCGTACGTTCTGCGGTGCTCGTGCTCATGTTCTGCCCTCCGTTCAGTGCCCCGGACCGAAGCCTCGGCGGGACCGCCTGTGATCCGGGACGGCGATGTTCCGTCCGTTCCAGCACCAGCGTCATGGCTGCGTGACCGCCGGTCATCGCCCTGATCGGATGGCCCGCAGGGCGGTTCGCCTCAGCGTCGGTCGGCGGCCGGGGCCGTTCAACACTCGCGGGGGGTGAGCCGGCCCTTGACGCGCCATCCGGGCGGCGGCAAGATCGCAGACGTAAATGGAAAGAGCGTTTCATCTAGTGGAACGGGGTTCGCCGATGGTCATGTTCGACAAGCCGCTGTCCGAGCTGCGCGAGTACCGGCCCGACCGCGTCGAGCCGGCGGACTTCGACGAGTTCTGGGCGCGGACCCTCGCCGAGGCGCGGCGGCACGACATCGCCGCCGAGTTCGTCGCCGTCGACTCGGGGCTGCGCACCGTCGACGTGTTCGACGTGCGCTTCGCCGGGTGGAACGGGGAGCGGATCGCGGCGTGGCTGCTCATGCCCCGAAACGCCGACCGGCCCGTCCCGGCCGTCGTCGAGTACGTCGGGTACGGCAGCGGCCGCAGCCTCGCCCACCAGCGGCTGTTCATGAGCGCGGCCGGCTTCGCCCACCTCGTCATGGACAGCCGTGGGCAGGGCTCGGCGGGGCGGCCCGGAATCACGCCCGACCCCGAGCCGGCGCCGCAGACCGGGCAGTACCCCGGCTTCATGACCCGCGGCCTCGACGACCCCGCGCGGTACTACTACCGGCGCATCATGACCGACGCCGCCCGCGCCGTCGAGGCCGTCCGCGCCCACCCGGGCGTCGACGGGCAACGGGTCGCAGTCTACGGGCGCAGCCAGGGCGGCGGGCTCGCGCTGGCCGCCGGGGCGCTCGTGCCCGACGTCGCCGCCATCGTCGCCGACGTGCCGTTCCTGTGCCATTACCGGCGGGCCACCGAGATCACCGACAAGACGCCGTACGCGGAGATCGCCCAGTACCTCAAGGCCCGCCGCACCGACGTCGAGCGGGTCTTCGAGACGCTGAGCTACTTCGACGGGGTCAACTTCGCCGCGCGGGCCACGGCGCCGGGCCAGTTCGGGGTCGGGCTCATGGACGACGTCTGCCCGCCCTCGACGGTGTTCGCCGCCTACAACCACTACGCGGGGCCGAAGGACATCTGCGTGTGGCCGTACAACGGGCACGAGGGCGGCGAGGTCTTTCAGGAGTCCGACACGCTGAGGTTCCTCAACGACACGCTCGCGCCGCGCTGAGCCGACCGCTCGGCGCCGTGGAGCATCCGCGTGGTCAGCAGGCCGTCCGAACCCGTCACCGCCGGCGGACGGCCCTGCGTGACCGCGTCGAGCAGATCGCCGAGCTGGGCGGCGTACGCGCCGAGCCGGACCGGGTCGCGCGGGTTCGCCGCGTCGAAGTCCGGCTGGCGCGTCACCGTGCTCCAGGCGCCGTCGCGGGCCAGGCGCAGGGTGCCGTACGCGTCGAACTCGATCATCCCCGTGGCGCCGACGACGAGGAACTGCAGGCCGCTGCCCAGGCCCGGGGGCGGGATGTCGTAGCTCATCCACACCTGGGCCATCGCGCCGCCCGTCAGGCCGTACGTCACCATCGCGCTGCGCATCGGCGGCGGCTGGGACGAGAACTCGCCGAACAGCGCGAACACCACCTCCGCCTCGGCTCCGCTGAGCCAGCGCAGCAGGTCGCAGGCGTGCGCGCCCCACGAGGCGTAGGCGGTCTGCTGCGCCGGGTCGAGCTTCCACGCGTCGCGGGTCTTCGCGGTGTCCCAGAAGCCGACCTCGGGGCCGAGCGCCCGGACCATCGTCACGCGTCCGATCGCGCCCTCGTCGACGAGCCGCTTGGCGGTGGCGGGCACCTGCCGGAACCGCTGCTGCGACACGACCGCCAACCGCACGCCGGCCTCGTCGCAGGCCGCCACCATCTCGGCGCACTCCCGCGGGTCCTGCGCCATCGGCTTCTCGACCAGCACGTGCTTGCCCGCGCGGGCGGCGGCCACGACCTGGTCGCGGTGCGCGGCCGGCGGGCTGGCCACGACGACGACGTCGACCGCGGGGTCCTCGATCAGATCCGGTACCGCGGGAAAGAGCCGGCACCCGAACTCCGTCGCCACCTCCGGCGCCCGCGACCCGCCCGCGATCCCGGCCAGCCGCGCGCCCGGCAGGCAGGTCGCGGCCACCGCCGACCAGGTGCGCCCCATGAACCCGGATCCGACAACCCCGACGCCGATGCTCATCGGAGCAGCTCCTTCGTGATGTCGGCCAGCGAGGCCGCGCCACACATGGCCATCGCGGTCTCCAGCTCGTCGCGCAGCATCAGCAGTACCGCACGAACCCCGGCCTCACCGTCGACGGCCAGGCCCCAGATGACGGGGCGGCCGAGCAGCACCGCCCGCGCGCCCAGTGCCAGCGCCTTGAGCACGTCCGTGCCGCGGCGGAACCCGCCGTCGACGTAGACCTCGGCGCGGTCCCCGACGGCGGCGACGACCTCCGGCAGTGCTTCGATCGGCGGGACCGCGGTGTCGAGCTGCCGGCCGCCGTGGTCGGAGACGATGACGGCGGCCGCGCCGGAGGAGACCGCCAGGGCCGCGTCGGCGCCGGCGAGGACGCCCTTGGCCACGATCGGCAGCGTCGTTCGTTCCGCCAGCCAGGCGACGTAGGGCCAGGTCGCGGCGCGGTCCAGCAGGCCGTCGAAGCGTTTGCGCATGGCGTCGCCGGTGACGTCCCACTCGGCGCGCGGCACTGCGGCGGCGGGGAAGTTCGGCGACGGCGGGGTCGACCAGCGGTTGCGGATGTTGCGCTCCCGCTTCGCCATCACCTTGTGATCGACGGTGAGGCAGATGGCGCTGTACCCCGAGTGCTCCGCCCGCCGCAGCAGGTCAACGGCGAGGGCGCGGTCCCGCAGCAGGGGCAGGTGCATCCAGCACGGTCCCGGGGCCGCGGCGGCGATCTCCTCGAGGGGGTACGTGGAGCCGGAGCTGACGACCATCACGGTGCCGGTGCCCGCGGCGCCGCGGGCGGTGGCCAGCTCGCCGTCGGGGTGCGCGATGCCGTGGTCGCCGGAGGGCGCGACGAGGATCGGGGCGGGCACCGGGTGCCCGAGCACCGTCGTGGACAGGTCGCAGGTCGTGATGTCGGTCATCACCCGGGGCCGCAGGCGGATCGCGTCGAGGGCCCGCCGGGGCAGGCCCAGGCTCACCTCGGCGTCGGCGCCGCCGGCGATGTAGTCGTACGCGGCCGGGTCCAGCAACTCCCGGGCGCGGGTCTGGTAGTCATCGAGGTTGACGAGGTCGTTGACGGTGTGCGTCATGGGCCGTCTCCCGCGGCACGGCGACCGGCTGCCCGGTCGCGATCGACTGGTGGGCCGCGGCGGCCGTCTGGGCGGCGACCGCCGCGTCGTGCAGGGTGTAGGTCAGGGGGCGGCCGGTGCGCACGGCCGCCCGCAGTTCGGCGAGTGCGGCCGCCTCCGGCGTGGCCTCCACGGGTGACAGGCGCACGCCGTCCGGCCCGTGCCGGCGGACCGCCGGGGCGGCGAGGTCGATCTCGGTGTGGGCGTGGGAGCCGATCAGGCGGGCCGTGACCGAGGACAGGCCCGGCGCGTCGGCCACCACGAGGGAGGCGACGACGCCGTGGGTCATGCGCAGCGAGGCGACGAGGGCGGTGGCGGTGCCCTCGGCGTACACCTCGATCGGATCGCAGCCGGTGAGGGCGCGGGCCAGGTCGACGGCGTCACCGAGACGGCCGCCGAGGCACTCGACGTTGACGCTGCGCGGGAGGCCGAGGTGGCCGGCGTCGACCCACGCGCGGGCGCGGCGGACGGGCGGGGCGAGGGCAGGCGTCACGACGGCGCACAGGCGGCCGTGCGCCGCGGCGATGCCGGCCAGTCTCCGGCAGTCGACGGCGCGGGACGGCCGCCGCACGAGGACGTGCTTTCCGGCGGCAAACAGCGCCTCGGCGCGGTCAGGCATCGAGGGTCACCTCGATCGGGGCGCCGGTGTCCAGGGAGCGCTGGGCGGCCAGGGCCGTGGCGAGCGCGGCGCGGGAATCGTCGAGGCTGATGAGTGGCTCGGCCCGGCCGGCGAAGACGTCCGCGGTGTGGACGGCCTGGTGGTGGAGGGCGTCGGCGATCGAGGCGGGCGGGACCGTGACGGGCGTGCCGCCGAGGGTGGCGTCGGCGGCCGTGTCGTGGGCGAGCGTGCCCGAATCGCCGGCGAGGGTCATCCGGCGCAGCATGGCGCCGGGGCGGCGCAGGCCGTAGGAGAGCTCGGCGAGGGCCACCGCGCCGCCGGCGAAGCGGACCGTGACGTGGAAGCTGTCCGGCGTCGGCAGGTCCGGGGCGTGGGTGCACCAGCCGCGGGTGAAGACCCGCACCGGCCGGTCGCCGACAAGGGCGATGGCGAGGTCGAGCGGGTGCATGCCGTTGTGGACGAGGTGCCCGCCGGACGCGGCCGGGTCGAGCTGCCAGCTGTTCCAGCCACCGGGCCAGACGTGGCCGACGTACCAGGCCAGGTGCAGCACGCGCGGACTGCCGACCTGTCCGGCGCGGGCCGCGGCGGCGAGGGTGCGCACGGCGGGCTGGAACCGGGTCGTCTGCCCGACCATCACCCGCACGCCGGCGCGGCGGGCCGCGGCGACGACGGCCTCGAAGTCGGCGAGGGAGCGCGCCGGGGGCTTCTCGATGACGACGTGCTTGCCGGCGGCGATCGCGGCCAGGCTCCGGGCGGGGTGGTCGCCGGTGCGGCCGCAGACGATGACGCCGGTGACCGCCGGGTCGGCGAGCGCGTCGCTGATCTCGGTGGTGGCCCGGCAGCCGGGGGCGAGCGCGGCGATCTTCCGGGCGCGGGCGAGGTCGGTGCCGGCGACGTGGGTGACCGCGACGCCGCCGACCCGGGTCAGGGCGGCCACGTGGTCGGCGGCGATCGCGCCCGTGCCGAGGACGGCGACCCCGATCATGCGGCCATCACCCGTGCGTGGACGGCGTCGGACGGCCGGTCGAGCACCGGCGGGCGGGCCGGGGCGACGCCGACGACCGGCGTGCCCGCGGCGACGACCGCGCAGCGCTGCAGCGTGGCCACGTGCCCGGCCTCGGGTGCGGCGACGACGGCGAGCTCGCGGCCGCGCGGGTCGAGCAGGCTGCCGACCCGCTGGCCGCGCTCGACGCGGTCGAGGAGCGCGACCTCGGGCAGGAACAGGCCCGCGGCCGGGGTGACGGTGAAGCTGTCGGTGTCGCCGTCGCCGTGCAGCCACAGGTCCGGCCGGGCGGGCGGGGCCTCGGCGGCGAGCATGCCGAGGTGCGCGAGGACGTTGCGCACGCCGCCGGTGTAGCCGTCCAGCCGGGCGCGGTCGAGCACGCCGCCGCTGGGCGACTCGACGTAGATCGCCGGGATGCCGAGCTGCCGCGCCAGGGTCAGGGTCCGGCCGGGGCCGAGGCTGCCGTGCGTCCAGACGATGCCCGCGCCGAACGCGACGGCCAGCTCGACACCGGTCGTCGCGGCCGGGCCGCCGTCGTCGAGGCCGCCGGCGAAGAACGGCATGTCGGTCGCCGGAGTCGAGGTGTGCAGGTCGACAAGCACGTCGCTGCCGCGGATGAGCCGGTCGCCGACGAGCGCGGCGAGCCGCTCGGTCGGGCTGCCGGCCGGGTCGCCGGGGAACGACCGGGCCAGGTTGCCCCCGTCGGCGGGCCCGGTGCGGCTGTCGGCCTCGAACGCCGCCTCGTGTGTCACCGGTACCACCCGCAGCCGCCCGGCCCGAAGCTCCAGCGGCCCGGCGGTGAGCCGCCCGGCGCCGACGATCCCGCCGACCTCGTTGCCGTGCACGCCGCCCAGCACCAGCACCGACGGCCCGGCCCGGCCGCTGTCCAGCTCGTACACGGTCACGCCGGGGCCGCAGTCGCCCGCCGTCAGCCGTTCGCTGATCCACTGTGGACTCATGGGGTCGCCACCGCCTCCTCCTCGGCGAAGTGGCACGCCGAGGACGCCCCGGACGGGGTGCGGACCTGCAGGAGCGGGCGCTCGCTCGCGCACCGGTCCTCGGCCCTCCAGCAGCGGGTGCGGAACGGGCAGCCGGTCGGCGGGTCGGCCGGGTTGGGCACGTCGCCGGTGAGCAGCCGGCGCCGGTCCGGGTCGCGCAGTCGTGGGTCCGGGACGGGCACGGCGGACAGCAGCGCCTGCGTGTACGGGTGGGAGGGGCGGGTGAAGACCGTGTCGGCGTCGCCGTACTCGACGATGTGGCCGAGGTACATCACCGCGATCCGGTGCGCGAGGTGGCGCACCACCGCGAGGTCGTGGGCGATGAACAGGTACGCGACGCCGAGTTCGCGCTGCAGCCGGGCCAGCAGGTTGACGACCTGGGCCTGGATGGACACGTCGAGCGCGGAGACCGGCTCGTCGAGGATGAGCAGCTTCGGCTGCAGGGCGAGCGCGCGGGCGATGCCGACGCGCTGGCGCTGGCCGCCGGAGAACTCGTGCGGGTACCGCGTGATCGCCTCGGCCGGCAGCCCGACGAGGTCGAAGAGTTCCCGCACCCGTTCCCGGCGGCTGTTGCGGTCGCCGACACCGTGGATGGCCAGCGGCTCCGCGACGATCTCGCCCACCGGCATGCGGGCCGGCAGCGACGCGTAGGGGTCCTGGAAGACGTACTGCAGGTCGCGCCGCACGGCGCGCAGCGCCCCGGTTGGAAGCGAGCCCAGGTCCCGCCCGGCGAACGTGACCCGCCCGGCGGTCGGGGCGTGGAAGCGCATGATGGTCCGCCCGACGGTCGACTTGCCGCAGCCGGACTCGCCGACCAGGGCCAGGGTCTGCCCGGCCTCGACGGCGAACGAGACGCCGTTGACCGCGTGCACGGTGCCGCGCCGGCGCTGCAGCACCCCGCCGCGGATCGGGAAGTGCTTCACCAGGCCGTCCACGGAAAGCAGGGGGCTGCTCACGCGTCCACCTCCACGGCCTCGTTGTGGAAATGGCACGCGGCTCGGTGCCCGGGGCCGGTCTCGACGAGCTCGGGGCGGGTGAGGCAGGCCTCGCGGCCGTGGCTGCGCGCGCAGCGGGGGCGGAAGGCGCACCCATCCGGCAGCCGCTGCGGGTTCGGCGGCTGCCCGCCGATCGCCGGCAGCTCGTCGACGCGCTGGTACAGCTTCGGCAGGCTCTGCAGCAGCGCCCGGGTGTACGGGTGGCGGCCGTCGTGGAAGGTGGCGTCGACGTCCGCGGTCTCCACGACGCGGCCGGCGTACATCACGATGACCCGCTGCGTCATCTCCGCGATGACCCCGAGATCGTGGGTGATCATCATGAGGGCGGCTCCCGTCTCCTGCTGCACGCGCCGGAGCAGGTCGAGGATCTGCGCCTGGATCGTGACGTCCAGGGCGGTGGTCGGCTCGTCGGCGATGATGAGCCGGGGCCGGTTGGCCATCGCGATGGCGATCATCGCCCGCTGGCGCATCCCGCCGGAGAACTCGTGCGGGTACTGCTTCGCCCGGTTCTTCGGGTTGGGGATGCCGACCTCGGCGAGCAACTCGACCGCGCGCCCGGCCGCCGCGCGCCGCCCCAGTTCCGGGTGGTGCTGGCGCAGCCCCTCGCTGACCTGGGCGCCGACGGTCATCACCGGGTTCAGCGCGGTCATCGGGTCCTGGAAGACCAGGCCGATCTCCTTGCCGCGCACCTTCTGCAGCTCCCGCTCGCGCATCGCGACCAGGTCGCGGCCGGCGAAGTGGGCGTGCCCGGCGACGACCCGACCGGCCGACGGCAGCAGGCCGAGCGCGGACATGACCGTGACGCTCTTGCCCGAGCCGGACTCGCCGACGATGCCGACCGTCTCGCCGGCGTGGATGTCGAAGCTGACTCCGTTGACGGCGCGCACGAGCCCGCCGTGCACGCGGAACTCGGTGACCAGGTCAGCCACCCGCAGCAGCGGTTCGCCGGTCATCGGCCCCTCCTCGGATCGGCGGCGTCGCGCAGTCCGTCGCCGACGAAGTTCACGGCGAGCACGGTCAGGGCGATCGCGATGCCCGGGGGCAGCCACAGCCACGGCATCGTCTCGAGGATGGTCAGCGACTGGGCGTCGTTGAGCATGTTGCCCCAGCTCGCGGTCGGGGGCGGCACGCCGAGGCCGAGGAAGGACACGGTGGCCTCCAGCAGGATCGCCTGGGCCACGGCGAGGGTGGCCACGACGGTGAGCGGCGCGATCACCACGGGGACGACGTGTTTGCGCAGGATCCGGGCGGGGCCGGCGCCGAGCCCGGCCACCGCGACGAGGGAGTCCTGCTCGCGCAGCGACAGCGTCAGGCCGCGCACGATCCGAAACGGCGTCGGCCAGCCGAACAGGCCGATGGACAGGATGAGGGTCGGCAGGCTCGGGCCGACGAACGCCGCCACCACGATGATGACGATGAGGCTGGGGAAGGCCAGCACGACGTCGCCGAAGCGGCTGAGGATGCCGTCGACCCAGCGGCCGAAGTAGCCGGCGACCGCGCCGAGCGTGAGCCCGATGACGGTCGCGACCAGCGCCGAGCTGAGCCCGACGAGCAGCGAGATCCGGCCGCCGACGAGCAGCCGGGCGAGCACGTCGCGGCCGGCGGAGTCGGTGCCGAGCGGGTGGTCGCCGCCGGGCGCCTGACGGATCGCGGTCGGCACGACCTGGTTGGGGTCGGTGCCGAGGAACCAGGGCAGGACGATCGCGGCGAGGGCGAACAGGCCGAGCATGACCAGCCCGGCCACGGCGAGGCGGTGCCGGAAGAACCGGCGGGCGGCGAGCCGCCCGGGGGAGACGGCGCCCGCGGCCGCGGGCGCGGCGGCCGTGAGGGCCGGCGGGATGTCCGTGGCAGTCATCGGTACGGGCCTCCTACAGCCGGATCCGGGGGTCGATGAGCGCGTACGCCAGGTCGGCGAGCAGGTTGCACAGCAGCACGAGAATCGCGACCGCCATCACGAACCCGAGCAGCACCGGGTAGTCGCGGGCGAGGACGGCGTCCAGCGCCATGCGGCCCATGCCCGGCCAGGCGAAGATCTGCTCCACGACCACGGCGCCGGCGAACAGCGTCGGGATCTGGATCGCCACCACCGTGACGAGCGGGATCAGCGCGTTGTGCAGCGCGTGGCGGCCGATCACCCGGCGCTGGGACAGCCCCTTGGACCGGGCCGTGGTCAGGAAGTCCTGGCCGAGGACCTCCAGCATGCCGGCCCGGGCGTAGCGCACGTAGGGCCCGGCGAGCGCGAAGCCGAGGATCGACGCCGGCAGCACCAGATGGTGCAGGGAGTCGACGAACCCGCCGCCGCCGATCGAGTTCATCCCGCTGGTCGGGAACCACTGCAGCTTGAGGCCGAAGACGTAGATGCCCAGCAGCGCGCCGAAGAAGCTCGGCACCGAGATGGCCAGCAGGCTCACCACGGTCGTGCCGTAGTCGACGGCGCTGTTGCGCCGCAGGGCCGCCACGACGCCCATCGGGATGCCGACGAGCAGCGAGAGCAGCAGCGCGGTGCCCATGAGCGACACCGTGGGGCCGAGCCGCTGCGCCATCACCTCGGTGACCGGCTGGCCGCTGCTGAACGAGAAGCCGAGGTTGCCGTGCAGCAGCTCGGCGACCCAGTGGAAGTACTGCACCGGCAGCGACGAGTCCAGCCCGAGCTGATGGCGCCGCAGCGCGACGGCCGCGTCCCGGTCGCCGGAGAACGACATCGGATCGATCATCATCTCGGCCGGATCGCCCGGCATGAGCTGCAGCAGGACGAACAGCAGCACGCTGATGCCGATCAGCACCACCGTGGACACCAGCAGGCGCCGGACGATGAAGGCGATCAAGTACTCACTCTCCTAGAGCAACGGGCTGGTGCCGCCGCACGGTTGGCGCGGCGGCACCGCTCGACATCTCGGGACGGGTCAACTCACCGACCAGTCCGCGGCGTTCCAGAACGCGTCCACCACCGACGGGTTGAGCTTGAAGCCCTTCAGCCGGTCGCTGGTCGCCGCGATCGTGTTCGGCACGTACATCACGAGGATCGGCACCCGCTCGTTCACGATCTTCTGCGCGTCGGCGTAGATCTGCTGCCGCTGGCTCTGGTCCCGCGTCGCGATGCCCTTGGCCAGCAGCTCGTCGAGCTGCTTGTCGCAGTAGCCGGAGATGTTGGTGCCGCCGACCGCCGCGCACGACAGCCGCGCGTTCATCGACGCCGGGTCGATGGTGAACAACCCGTAGGAGGAGATGAGCAGGTCGAAGTCGCGCTTGCCGATCGCCTTGGACAGATCCGCCGCCTGGTAATTCTGCACCTTGGCGTTGATCCCGACGTCCTTGAGCTGCCCGGCGATGATCGTGGCGGCCGTGTCGCGGTCGCGCTGGCCGGGCGTGAGCTCGATGCGCACCTCGGTGGCCGCGTTCCAGCCGGCCTGGGCCAGCAGCGTCTTGGCCTTCGCCGGGTCGTAGCCGTAATGGGTCAGGCCGCTGGGCACTGCCCACGACGGGCCGTGCACCAGCGTGTCGACGACCGTGCCCTCGCCGTTGAGGACCTGCTTGACCAGCGAGTCGCGGTCGATCGCGTACATGATCGCCTGCCGGACCAGCGGGTTGGCGAGCTTGCCGGAGTCGTGCGCGGTGTGCAGGGCGAAGATGCCGGGGCCCTCGGCGCGCTGCACCTTGACGCCCTTGAGGCCCTCGATCCGCTTGGCGTCCGGGGCCGCGACCTGGGCGTAGTCGAGCTTGCCGGTCTGCAGCTGGGCCATCGCCGCGTCGGTGGTCAAGTACTGCGCGAAGACGCGGTCCAGGCCGAGCTTCTTGCGGTACTGCGGATTGGCCTTGAACTCGACCTGGTCCGCGGTGACCCAGCGGGAGAAGACGTACGGGCCGAGGCCGACCGTCGGGCTGCGGAAGAACGGGTTGTCGGTCAGCCCCTCGAGCGGGAACTTGCTGACGATGTGCTCGGGCAGGATGAACATGATCGGCTGGACGAGCTCGTCGAGGAACGCGACGTTGGGCTTGTCGAGCTGGATGACGAAGGTGTTGTCGTCCGGCGCCTGGAAGCCGGCCACGCTGGTCGTGGCGCCGGACTTGACCGCCGCCGCGCCGCTGACGGGTGCGAACTTGCCGGCGTAGCCGCTGCCGCTCTTCGCGTTGGCGTAGAGGTTGTACGTGAACACGACGTCACGGGCGGTGAACGGCGTCCCGTCGCTCCACTTGACGCCCTGGACGAGGTGGAACGTCCAGGTCTTGCCGTCCTCGCTGACCTCCCACTTCTCGGCCAGCCGCGGGCCGTAGGTGTTGTCCGCGCCGGCCGAGACGAGCGAGTCCCAGTGCAGTTGCTCCATCAGGTGGTCCGGCCCGATCGAGGCCAGCAGCGGGTTGAAGCCGCGCGGGGCCTGGTAGAGCTGGACGGTCGCGTCGCGGCTGCCGCCGGTGCTGCCGTTGCCGTTGCCGCTGCCGCCGGAGCAGCCGGCGAGGGCCAGGGCGAGCACGGCCAGGCCTGCGAGTAAGGCCCGGGTGTGTCGTCGCATGATCATGAGCCTTCCAGGGGTCAGTATCAGCCACAAGAACAGGAAATTCACAGGTCACGGCGGGTGCGGTGCGGCTAGGACAGCCGCAGCTCGTTCCACGCGACGAAGCGCCCGTGATGCGGTGCGAAGCTGTAGAAGACGACCAGGACGTCGCCGCCCGGCAGGTTCGCCATGGCGGGGTAGCCGCACTGGTACTCGGCGGTGTACCGGTACCCGTGCGGGTCGGCCAGCGGGAGCGGGTCGGAGAACGTCCGGCCCCCGTCGTGGCTGCGCCGGACCTCGACGCCGGGGGCGTCGGGGCCTCCCTCGGGCGCGCACCGGCGGGTCGCGAGCAGCAGGCTGCCGTCCTCCGCCCGGTGCAGCAGTGGTGACATGCCGGTGAAGCCCAGCGGCCCGTACGGGCTCCACGTCTGCCCGGCGTCGGCCGACTCGGCGCGGAAGAGCCGCATCGTCGTGTCGCCGCCGATGCCCTGCTGTCGCAGGACCGCCAGGAGCTTCCCGTCGCCGAGTTCGAGCACGGTCGTCTCGGTGAACCCGTCGATCGGGCTGTGCGGGCGGAACGCGGGGTCGTTGGTGACGGCGATGTCCGGATTGCCGTCGGCGCTCAGGCCGTCGACCTCGGGGGTGGCGTACGCCCCGGCGAGCCGGGCGTCGGGGTCGAAGCCGATCGTCGAGCCGACCGTCCAGGTCCGCCCGGCGTCGGCGGAGACCAGCAGCGCCGAGCGCCACCGCTCCTCGCTCGTGCGCTGGCCCCAGACCGGCCACAGCAGGCGGCCGTCGGCCAGCTCGAGGATCTCGCCGTAGACGGCGGGGCTGTGAAAGTCCAGCTCGAGCCGCTCGCCGCCGGTCCAGCTGCGGCCGCCGTCGGTGGAGCGCAGGAGGTGGGCGGAGATGACCCGGCCGGCCACGCCCTGCCCGGGGGTCCATTTCACGCCGTTGTACGGCAGCAGCAGCGTCCCGTCGCGCAGCGTGGTCAGGGCGACCGCGTTGAGCACGGCGTCGAGCCCGTCGCCGGGGGTGGCCACGATCTGCGGCGCCGACCAGGTGCGGCCCTCGTCAGCCGAGCGGACCACGCCGACCGTGCCGCCGGGCCAGCCGTCGGGAACGGTGGAGAACGACGCCACCAGCTCGCCGCCGGCTCGGGTCAGCCCGGGGAACATCGCCGGGACGGCGTCCACGACCACGCCCGTCTCGGTGATGTCGAAGGCGGCGTCGGCGCCGGTGCGAAGCTGTGTCACCCGAACCTCCAGCGTTTCATCTAGTGAGTCGTGCGTTCTATTTCTCGGGAATCTAGACCGTGGGTCATGCCCGGTCAAGATCGGAGGCCATGCGTCGCCCGGCATGGCCGTTTCAGTTTGGTCTCAGTGCAGTGGCGGCAGGTCGCGCCACGCCGCGGCCTCGGCCGCCGCGCGGACCGCCTCGGCGGCGGCGAGCGCGGCGACCCCGTCGTCGAGGGTCACGAGCGGCTCGGCCTCGCCCCGGGCCACGGCGACGAGGTGCGCGGCCTGCCGGGCCAGGGCCGCGGCCGCCGGCTCGGGAAGTTCGTGCCGGACCGTCCGGTCGCGGCCGTGCGCGCGGGAGCGGACGTCGACCGTGCCGCGGCCGAAGTCGGCCAGCAGCGTGCCGCCGGTGCCGAGGACCTGCACGGTGCGGGTGCCGAGCGGCTCGAGGTAGTCGAGGTGGAAGGTGGCGCGCAGGCCGGAGGCGAACTCCAGCAGGCCGTCGACGCAGTTCGGGCTCTCGACGTGGGGGACGGAGGTGACGGTCCGGGCCGCCGCGAACGCCCGCGCGATCGGGCCGAAGTACCAGCGCAGGTAGTCCCATTCGTGGGAGTAGTCGCGATACAGCCGATCCGGCTCTTTCGTCCCGAAGCGGGACACGGCCGCCTCGATCGTCCCGTAGGCGCCGAGCATGACGTGGACCGCCACCGGCTCGCCGATCTCCCCGTCGGCGAGGACCTGTCTCGTGCGCTGCACGGCGAGCCGGTGCCGCAGCACATACCCCACCAGTGCCGGCGTCCCCGTCGCCGCGACGCCGGCGGCCGCCGCCCGCGCCTGGGCCAGACTCGCCGCGACCGGCTTCTCGACCAGCAGCGGCAGGCCCCGCTCGGCTGCGGCTCGTATCTGGGCCGGGTGGACGTGGTCAGGCCCGGCGACGACGAACGCGTCGAGGCCGGCCTCCAGCAGTTCGCCGAGGTCGCCGGTGGTCCGTTCGACGGCCGGGTTGGCGGCCGCCGCGGCCCGCCGGCCGGGATCGGGGTCGAACGCGACCAGCCGGACCCCGGGAACCTGGCCGAACGCGGTGATGTGCTGCAGGCCGATTGAGCCGAGCCCGCTCACGCCGATGAGCATGGTGCCAGCCTCATCAGTAGTCCCATCAGTAGCTGGTCCAGCCGCCGTCGACGAGCAGGCCGGTGCCGGTGACGAACGACGCCTCCGGGGTGCACAGCCAGGCGACGGCCGCGGCGACGTCGCCCGGAACGCCGCGCCGGCCCAGCGGGGTGGCCCGGTCGAAGGGGCCGTCGCCGGGCGCGGGGCCGTCGGGGCGGACCCGGATGTCGCCGGGCGCGACGTGGACGGCCCGGATGCCGCGCCCGGCCAGTTCGAAGCCGAGCGCCCGGGTGAGCCCGGCCAGCCCGGCCTTGGCCGCGACGTACGCGGAGGCGTCGGCCTGCGCGGCGAAGGCGGCGACGCTGGTGACGTTGACGATGACCGAGCCGGCGGCCATGTACGGCAGCGCGTCGCGGGCCAGCCGGAAGGGCGCCTTGAGGTTGACGTCGACGACGGCGTCGAGGCGCGCGTCGTCGTACTCGCCGAACGGGGCGGCGGCCGCGGGCCCGGTGACGCCGGCATTGTTCACGAGGATGTCGATCCGCCCGCGGTGCCGCACGGCAGCCTCGACGAGCGCCCGGCATCCGGCCGCGGTGGCCAGGTCGGCACCGACCGCGACGATCGTGCGCCCGGCGGGCCCGGTGAGGCGCGCGGCGGCCGCCTGGCCCTCCTCGGCGCTCAGCGCGCCCAGGACGACCTCGGCGCCGTCGTCGGCGAGCCGCTCGACGATCCCGGCGCCGATCCCGGTCGCGCCCCCGGTGACGACGGCGACCTTGTTCACCAGCGGACGGTGTGCGGTCATGGCAGCAGCCCCGGCGGCAGTTCGCCCCGGTCGAGGTGTTCGACCGCGGTCCGCAGGTGCGTGTGGGCGTCCTTGAGCACCGGTGCGCCGTGCCCGGGCAGCAGGACGTCCGGGTCCAGCGCCGCCACGTCCCGCAGGCTCTGGCCGAGCTCCCGCAGGTCGGTGTCGGGCGTGGCGAGGACGGCCACGCGGCCACGGGCGAACACCAGGTCGCCGCTGAACAGGGCGCGCGACCCGGCGTCGCGGAAGCTGAAGCAGCAGTGACCGGCGGCGTGGCCCGGCGTCGCGTGGATCCCGAGCGTGAGCGCGCCGACGGCGAGCTCGTCCGTTTCCAGGGGGCTCACCGGCACCGGCGCCGGGCGCAGCCCGGGCGGGTAGACGCCGGCCCGCCGCGCGGTGCGCAGGCCCGACGCGTCCTCGTCGCCGGCCGCGACGATCGCCGCGGCCGCCGGCAGCGCCATGACGGTCGCGCTGAGCAGCCGGGCCAGGTCGGCGGCGCCGCCGGCGTGGTCGGCGTGCGCGTGGGTGAGCAGGACTCGCGACACCGGGCGGGCGCCGAGGCAGGCCCGCACGTTCGCGGCGATCCGGTCCGCGGCCAGGCCGCAGCCGGCGTCGACGAGCACGGCGTCGGTGCCGCCGTCGACGAGATACACGTGCGAGTCGTGCGCGTCGGTGAGCCCGAAGCCGAGTGTGCCGCTGCCGACCAGCGTGACCCGCGCCGTGAGCCGGACCGGGGCGGGCCAGCTCATCGCCGGTCCTCGGCGAGGACCTCGCGGACGTGGCGGACGGCCTGCTCGCCGACCGGGGTGAACGGCTCGCTCAGCGTCGCGGTCTCGATCACGCCCAGTTCGACCAGGGCGGCCTTGAGCGCGCCGATCGCGCCGGCGGTGAAGGAGCCGGCGCCGTGCGGGCCCTCGTAGATGCGGTGCAGGTGGGTCAGCCGGTCCTGCAGATCCCGGGCCGCGCGCCAGTCGCCGGCGTCCGCCGCGTCGGCCAAGGCCCGGTGGACGGCGGTGAAGACGTTGGACAGGCCGGGCACCGCGCCGGTGAAGCCGATCTGCAGGGCGGCGTCGACGCACGTCTCGGAACCGGTCAACAGGCGCACCGCAGGCGATCGGCCGGTGGCCAGCACCGCGGCGCGGTGGCCGCCGAGGTCTCCGGAGCTGTCCTTGACGCCGGCCAGGACGCCCTTGGCGACGAGCTCGCCGAGCAGGGCGGCGCCGACCGGGGTCGGGACGCGCGCCGGGACGTGGTAGGCGATCGTGGGCACGCCGCCGGCCTCGGCGACGGCCGCGAAGTGCCGGGCGAGCTCCGTCTGCGAGAGCGGAAACATCGACGGCGGTGGCACGAGCAGGCTGCGCGCGCCCGCGGCGGCGAACCGGGCGGCGAGCTGGGCCGCCTGGCGGGTGTTGAGGGCCGCGACGCCGGCCATGACGTCGCGGTCGGTGGCCGCGGCGGCGGTGGCCACGACGGCCTCCTGCTCGTCGGGGAGCAGGTGCCCGCCCTCGCCGGTCGAGCCGAGCACCAGCACGCCGTCGGCCCCTTCCGACACGACGTGCCGGACGAGCCGCGCAAGCGACGGCCGGTCGACCGTGCCCCGGTCGGTGAGGGGGGTGATCAGCGGCGGGACGACCTCTGTCACATTGGGCTCCCTTACATCGGCTGAGTGGGCCGTCCCGCGGTCGACCGCGAGTCGGTATGCTCGCAGAGACAGAAATGAAACTCTCGTTTTAGCACGTGGTATACCTTCTAGTCGTCCGCGTGGATCATGTCAATCCTCGTAACAGGCTTGGAACACAGAGGGCTGCGCGGCGACAGTGGACCGTCGAACGGAGGCCAGGAACGATGCAAGTTGACGACGCCGCAGGTCAGGGCGGCGGGGCGGCGTACAACATCCGCGCCGTGGACCGGGTGTGCGACCTGCTGGACGCCCTGCAGCAACAGCCCGCGACCGGGCTGTCGCTCGCCGCGCTCGCCGAGGCGGTGTCGCTGCCGAAGAGCTCCACGCTGCGGTACCTTTCGGCGCTGGAGGCCCGCAGCTACGTCGAGCGCGACACCGGCGACGGCTCCTATCGGCTGGGCCTGGCGTTCCGGCCGCAGCGCTTCGACTACCTCGCGGCCCTGCGCGACGCGGTGCTGCCGCACCTGGTCAAGCTGCGCGACCGGTTCGAGGAGACGATGAACTTCGCCGTGCTCGACGGCGTCGAGGTCGTGCACGTCGAGGTGGTCGAGAGCGCGCGGCGGGTGCGGCTGGCGGCCAGCCGCGGCGAGCGGGCCTGCCTGCACTCGACCGCGACCGGCAAGGTCATGGCCGGCCAGATCCCCGAGAGCCGGCTGCGCACCATCCTCGAGCAGGCCGGGATGCCCGAGTTCACGGCGGACACGATCACCACCGTGGACGGGTTCCTGGGCGAGGTCAAGCTCACCTTGGAGCGGGGCTGGGGCATCGACGACTGCGAGAACCAGCCCGACGGGCGGTGCGTGGCCGTGCCCGTCGAAGGCATCGCGGTCCCGGCCGCGCTGAGCCTGTCGGCGCCGGCCTCGCGCTTCGCCTCGGAGGACGCCCAGCGGGTCGCGCACCTGCTCAAGAAGCACATGGGGCCGCTCGTGGACGCGGTGCGCGACGTGCCGCACTGAGCCCCCCGCCGGTTCCGTTGTGATCATTTCTCGCCGCGCGGGGGTTGACGGCTCCCGCCCTGCGGCGTTTAGGGTGTCGAAACGGAACATCAATTGCAGCTAGTGAAACGGTGGTCTTCGTGCGGTACCCAACCCCCGTGACAAGTCCCGCCATCGGTCCGGCGGCCGGCCCCTACAGCCCCGCCGTGCGCGTGGGCGACCTGCTTTTCGTCTCCGGGCAGGGCCCGTTCCGCCCGGACGGCAGCCAGGCCGGCCCCGCCTTCCGCGACCAGGCCGAGACCGTCTTCGACAACATCGCCGCCCTCGCCGACGCGGCGGGCACATCGCTGGCCCATGCCGTCCGGATCGGCTGCTACCTGAGCACCCTTGAGCACTTCGCCGAGTGGAATGCGGCCTGCCAGCGGCGCCTCAGCGCGCCGCACCCGGCCCGCACCACCGTCCCGGTCGCGCTGCCCGGCTTCGACATCGAGGTCGACGCCGTGCTGTGGATCCCGCCCGCGGACGAGGATGCTTCCCGATGACCGCCGATCAGGCCGTGCGCCCCGGCACCGGCGCCACCGATCTCGCCGCCCGGGCCGCCGCGGTGCTCCCCGGCGGCGTCAGCTCCAACGTGCGGCTCGCCACCGCCCGGACCTTCTTCGAGCGCGGCAGCGGCCCGCGGCTGTGGGACGTCGACGGCAACGAGTACGTCGACTATCTGCTCGGCCAGGGCCCCGCGTTCCTCGGCCACGCCCACCCGCAGGTCAACGGCGCGGTCACCGCCGCCGTCGGGCGCGGGATGGTCTTCGGCGCCCAGCACGCCCTGGAGGTCGAGGCGGTCGAGAAGCTGCTCGCCGCGGTCGGCTGGGCCGACATGGCCCGCCTCGGCGTGTCCGGCACCGAGGCTGTGCAGGGAGCGCTGCGCCTGGCCCGCGCCGCGACCGGGCGGCGCAAGATGATCGGGTTCGCCGGGCAGTACCACGGCTGGCTCGACACCGTCCTCATGGCCCACGGCCCGGACGGGCGCCACGGCCCCGGCTCCGCCGGCCAGCCGCCGCAGTACCTCGCGGACTGGCTCGTCACCCCGTTCAACGACGCCGAGGCCCTGCAGCGGTGCTTCGAGGAGCACCCGGGCGAGATCGCCGCGGTCATCCTCGAGCCGATGATGTGCAACAGCGGGGCGATCGCGCCGCGCTCCGGGTTCCTGGCCCGACTGCGCGAGCTGTGCACCGCCCACGGCGCCGTGCTCATCTTCGACGAGGTCGTCACCGGCTTCCGGCTCGCCTTCGGCGGCGCCGCCCAGCGTTTCGGCGTCACCCCCGACGTCGCCATCTACGGCAAGGCCGTCGCCGGCGGCTGGCCCGTCGCGGCCATCGCCGGGCGCCGCGAGCTGCTGGAGCTGTTCGGCACCGGCAAGGTCAACCACTCGGGCACCTTCAACGCCTCGGTCATGGCCGCCGCCGCGGTCTCGGCGACGATGGACGTGCTGCGGGAGACCCAGCCGTACACCGCCGTCGAGGAGCACGGCGCCGCGCTCTTGACCGGCCTGCGCGGCATCGGCGAGCGTCACGGCGTGCCGCTGCACGTGCAGGGACTGCCGGCCGCGTTCCACGTCTCGTTCCGCGCCGAGGGCGCCCCGCCGGCCGACGTGGTCGACCACGCCTCGCTGCAGTCACTGGACCTGGCGCGGTACACCCGCTTCAGCCGAACCCTCGCCGCGCACGGCATCTGGGTCGCCGGCCGCGGCATCTGGTACGTCTCGGCCGCCCACGGCCCCGCCGAGCTCACCGACGCCCTGGACCGCTTCGACCGAGCCCTCGCCGCCGACGTCGCGGAGTCGCGGCGATGACGCTGCCCCGGGTCGCGGTGCTGGGGCTGTGGCACGAGACGAACACGTACGGGCCCAACCCGGCCGACCTCGCCGCGTTCGAGGCGTTCGAACTCGTCGCCGGTGACGACGTCCGCCGGCACCACGCCGGCGACCGGTCGGTCATCAGCGGGTTCCTCGCCGCGCCCGGGCTCGACCCGGTGCCGGTCTTCTCCGCCGGCGCCTGGCCGTCCGGGCCCGCCCCGGCGGCGACCCTGGCCACCCTGCTCGACCGTCTCACCGCGGCGCTCGCGGCCGCCGCCCCGTTCGACGGGGTACTGCTCAACCTGCACGGGGCGATGGTCGCGGCCGGGACGCCCGACGTCGAGGCGGTGCTGTTGCGGCGGGTCCGCGCGATCGTCGGCGACGTCCCGATCGCGGCCGTGCTCGACCTGCACGCCAACCCGTCGCCGTCGTTCGTGGGCGCGTGCGACATCGTGCTGGCCTACGACACGTATCCGCACGTCGACATGTTCGAGCGCGGGCACGAGGCGGCCGCGCTGCTGGCGGAGGCGATCGGCGGGCGTGCGCTGACCACGATCCTGGCCAAGGTGCCGCTGCTGACGTGCCCGCTGTCCCAGTCCACCGACGCGGAGCCGATGCGCGGGCTGATCGAGCGGGCGCGGGCCCGGGTCGCCGCGGCCGGGCTGGCCCGGGTCTCGCTCACCCCCGGCTTCGCGTACAGCGACGTGGAACGGGCCGGGATCGGCGTCCTCGTCGTCGCCGATCCCGATCGGGCGGCCGAGGCGCGCGAGGTCGCCAACGAGATCGCCGGCGATTTCGAGGTACACGCGGCGGATTTCGCCCTTCACCGGCCCGGCGTGGACGCCGCCGTGCGGGAGGCCCTGGGTGCCGATGTCCGGCCGGTCGTGCTGGCCGACGTGGCCGACAACATCGGCGGCGGGAGCCCCGGCGACGGGACGGCGTTGCTGGCGTCGCTGATCGCCGCCGACGCCGCGGATGCCGTCGTCGTGATCGCCGATGCCGAGGTCGCCCGGCGGGCGGCGTCGCTCGGCGCGGGGGCGAGCATCGTCGCCGCGGTCGGGGGGAAGACGGACGATCGGCACGGTACACCCGTGGAAATGCGGGCCGAGATCCTGGCCGTGACCGATGGCGGTTACACGACCGCGGGGTCGTGGATGACCGGGCAGTCGTTCAGCATGGGCACGACCGCGGTGCTGCGGCAGCGGGGCGTGCGGGTCGTCGTCACCGAGCGCGCGACCCCGCCGTTCCACCGGGAGCACCTGACATCGGTGGGCATCGACCCGGCGACCGTGGCGGTCATCGTGGCCAAGGGCGCGGTCGCGTGGCGCTCGGCGTTTCCCGACGCGGCGCTGGCCATCGAGGTCGCCACCCCGGGGGTGTGCCCGGTCGACGTCTCCACCCTGCCGCGCACCACCGCGCCGCAACGGGTGGTGGCCTGATGGTGAGCCTGGGGGAGGGGGACACACCACTGCTCGACGTCACCGACGTCCTCGGCCTGGCCGGCATCACCGTGCACGTCAAGTGCGAGCATCTCAACCCGACCGGGTCGTTCAAGGACCGGGTGGCCGCGGTGGCGGTTTCGCTGGTCCGGGAGCGGTCGCTGCGCGGCATCGTCGGCACGTCCTCGGGCAATGGCGGGGCGGCCGTCGCCGCCTACGGGGCTCGGGCCGGAGTCCGGGTGATCCTGCTCGCCCTGGCCACCACGCCGCCGGAGAAGCTGGTGCAGATCCGCGCGGCCGGGGCCGAGGTGTATCTCGTCGAGGGCCTCGGGCACGACCCGCGCACCACCCTCGCGCTGGCATCGCAGGTACGTGACGTCGCCGCGCGGCAGGGGTATCTGGCGTTCCTGACCGGTGGCCGGTACGCGCCGGAGATCATGACGGGGGCTCGGACGATCGCCTATGAGCTGGCCGCGCAGACCTCACCGACCCATGTCTATGCGCCGATCGGCGGGGGCGGGCTGTATGCGTCGCTGTGGCGCGGGTATCGGGACCTCGGCGGTTCTGTGCCTCGGCTGGTGGCCGTCCAGCCCAGCGGTTGTCCTACCGTGCGGGACGCGCTCGCCGGCGGCCCGGGCGTCCTGACCTCGCCGAGCACCACCGGCATCTCCGGCCTGCAGGTGGCGGCACTGTTCGACGACGACGTTCCCGCGGCCGTCGCCGGGTCCGGCGGGCATCTCACCGAGGTCAGCGACGACGAGGTTGCCGCCGCGCACGCCCGGATGGTGCGGGCCGGCATCTTCGTCGAACCGGCCGGGGCCACCGCCCTGGCCGGGCTGCTCGCCGACGCCTCGTCCGGCCGTATCCCGGCCGGGTCGCGGGCCGTGCTCATCGCCACCGGCGCCGGCTGGAAGGACACCGGCGCCCTGCACGCCCTGACCGAACCCGGGCCGCCGCCACGGTGGACCGCCGGCCTCGCGGAGCTGCTCGCATGACCGTCTTCGACGCGTTCTCGCTCGCCGGCCGGACGGCGATCGTCACCGGCGGCACCGGCCTGTACGGCACGCCGATCGCCCGCACACTGGCCGAGGCCGGCGCCCACGTCATCATCACCTCCCGGTCGGCGGCCAAGGCGGACGCCGCCGCCGCGGTCCTGCGCTCGGCTGGCCTCGCGGCCTCGGGCATCGCGCTGGACCTGTCGGATCCGTCGTCGATCGCGACCCTGTCCGGCCGCCTGGACACCGCCGTCGACATCCTGGTCAACAACGCCGTGCACCGCCAGGGCGGCGACCTGTTCACGACGTCGGCGGCCGACTGGGACGCGACATCGGCGGCCAACTCCCGCGGCCTGTTCCTGCTGACCCAGACGGTGGCCGCCGCGATGATCGCGCGCGGTGCCGGCGGCGCGATCCTGAACATCGGGTCCATCTACGGCATCACCGGGCCCGACTTCGGCCTGTATGCCGGGACGTCCATGACGATGCCGCTGTTCTACGCGTACGACAAGGCGGGCATGATCGGCCTGACCCGCCACCTGGCCGTCCAGCTGGGCCCGCACGGCATCCGGGTCAACTGCCTGGCGCCGGGCGGGCTGGCCGACGGCACCCAGCCGGCGTCGTTCGTCGAGCGTTACCGCGCCCGCACCCCGCTGGGCCGCCTGGCCGAGGAGTCCGACGTGACGGGTGCGCTGCTGCTCCTGGTCTCGGATGCGGGCGCCTACATCACGGGGGTGACCCTCCCCGTCGACGGCGGCTTCACCGCCCACTGACGAAAGCTTGATTGAATACCGCGCCGCAGGTCGGTGCAGAGCTGTCCGAACGGTGGCTGAAGTCTGGTTGCGGACGCGGTATGAAGGTCGATGTGGAGGCGGTTGAGAGGCTGACCCAGGGCGGACTCGTACACGGGGACCTGCTGCTGGCTGATGCGTTGGAGAGTCTGCGCGAGCAGCTCAAGGTGGCCGTCGAGCGGGCGCAGGGGCAGGATCTGTCGTTCTCCTGCGAAAGCGTCGAGGTGCAGCTGCAGGTGGTTGTCACGCACACGCGCAAGGGCGAGGTCAAGGGCGGGCTGTGGAGCGTCGTCACGGTCGGTGGCGGGGTCGATCATGCGACCAGCGCCACGCACGTCGTGAAGCTCGTGCTCAAGCCGGAGCTGGGCGGCGCCGGCGGCAAACTCAAGATGAGCGACGACTGACCGGCGCATGATCTACGACGTTCACGCCCGGGTGGTCGAGGTCCTGCGGGACGGCGCTGGGCGCGGCTCCGGATACGCGATCGCCGCCGACCTGGTGCTGACCGCGGCGCATGTCGTCGCCGACGACGCCGAGGTGCGGGTCATCGCCGGCGACGAGGAGCTGCGCGGCACCGTGCTCTGGCGCGATCCGGAGCTGGACGCGGCGCTCGTGCGGGCCTCGGCCCGGCGCTGGGACGGGGTCGGCACGCGGTGGGGCATCCTGTCCGGCGTGCACCCGGTGTCCTGCACCGCCATCGGCTACCCGCGGGTGCAGAAGACCAGCAACGGTGTGCGGGCCGAGGAGCACATCGCGGGGTTCATCATGCCCGCGGCCGCGCACCGGGTCGGGCGTTATGCGGTCAATGTCACCAGCGCGCTGCCGTACGACCTGCCCCGCGGCGACTCGCCGTGGTCGGGGATGTCCGGCGCGGCGCTGCTGACCGGCGACGGCAGCCACGTGCTCGGCGTGCTCGTCGAGGACCCGACCGGCTTCGCGCCCTCGCGGCTGGAAGCGGTGCCCGTCGCGGACCTGCTGGACAACGCGGGCTTCGCCCGGCTGGTCGGGGCCGGACCGGCCGCCCTGGCGACGGTGACCGGGCGACCGGCCGGCGACCGGGCGGTGCGGCTCGGCGCCGGGCCGGCGGCCGCGGACAACACGCACGGATACCTCACGCTGCTGGCGGAGAGCTACCAGTGGCTGGAGCTGCAGGGCATCCGCGAGGCCGGATCGCTGCGCATCGAGCTGGAGAAGGTGTACGTCGCGCTGGCGGCCGAGCCCGAGAGCGACTACGACCTGCGGCATCTGGCGAACCTGCACAGCCTGGAGGTCCGGGAGGCGGCCGGCGGCACCGCGCTCGATCTGATCGAGCCGACCCGGCTGGAGGAGCTGGACGCGCAGAACGTCCGCCGCACCTACCGGCCGCTGCGCGAGGCGGCCCGGCGGGCGGGCATCGCCGAGGTGCAGACGATCGCCGGCGCGTTCAAACAGCACAGCCGCATGGTCCTGCTCGGCGGTCCGGGCAGCGGCAAGACGACCCTCGGCCGGTGGCTCGCGCTGCAGCTGGCCCGGGGGATGCTGCGGCAGCTGCCCCACGAGGTCGAGGCCGAAGCCGGGCCGGCCCTGCCCGACGAGGCGCGCATCCACGTGCCGGCGGCCACCACGTCGGCGTTCGCCCGCAGCCACTTCGTCGGGCCGGAGCAGGCCGAGGCGATCAGCGCGATCCGCATCGACGAGCCGCCGGCCCGCGGGACGCTGGCGCTGTCGGGGCGCCCGGTCCGCCCCGGCCAGGTCGTCACCCTCGACCAGGTCGACCGGATGACGTTCACGCCGGCCGGGCATGAGTGCGGCGGCCGATACGCGCACGTGCGATACACCGCCGGGGGTCCAGCGGCGCCGGCGTTCTCCGGCACGATCGTGATCGACGTCGGGGTACACATTCTCGTTCCGCTCTCACAGATCGACCCCGATCATTCCGACGGGCCGGCGCCGGAGCGCCTCGTCGACCTCGGCCCCGCGCGCGTGCCGATCTTCCTGCGGCTGGCGCACTTCGCGCGCGAGCTGGCGGAGCGGGAGCGCGAGCGCAAGCCGGCGCTGTCGCTGGAGGAGTACCTCGGCCGCGACCCCGACTCCTGCGGCCGCAACGACGGCTGCACCCCGCCGATGCGCAACGCCCTGCTGCGCCAGCACCTCGAGCGGGACGGCGCCGTCGTCATCCTCGACGGCCTCGACGAGCTGCCGGAGGCCAACCGGCGGACCGTCTCGCTGAAGATCCAGGACTTCATCGACAAGGCGACCCGGCCCAACGCGGCGGACGCGGCCTGGGTGCCCTGGCGGGCCGGCGGTAACCAGGTGGTCGTCACCAGCCGGTACGTCGGCTACAAGCTCATGCCCATCCGCAGCGGATGCGCCCACTTCGGCATCCAGCCGATGCGGCGCCCGGCGGTCGAGCACTTCGCGCGGGCCTGGACCCGGGCGGTCAGCGCGGAGCTGGGCATCGACCGCCCGGCCGGTGCCGTCGCCGAGGCGCTCATCGGCGAGATCTACGACGAGGCCCGCCCCGCCATCCGGGAGCTCGCGACCAACCCGCTGCTCATCACCATCCTGGCGACCGTCTACTTGACCGACGGACACCTGCCCGACCAGCGCGCCGGCGTGTACGACCGGGTCGTGGAGAACCTGCTGCGGATCTGGCTCAACCGGCCGGAGTGCCAGGCCCAGGAGCTCAAGCGGGAGGAGTTGCTCGCGGCGCTGGAGCCGCTGGCCGCGGACATGCAGGAGAACCGCAGCACCAATGGCCTGATCGGCCTGGACCGCATCGCCGAGCTGGTCGAGGGGCCGCTGGCCCTCATGCGGCGATCGGGGCCGGCGGACCGGTCGTTCCGGCCGGTGCTGGAGGCCCTGCTCGCGACGATCCGCAACCACGTGGGCCTGCTGGCCGAGCAGAGCTCCGGCAACTACGCGTTCTTCCACCGGACCTTCCAGGAGTTCCTCGCCGCGCGCCACCTGCTGTCCGACCGGGAGCACGCCGCGGCGAGGATCGTGGCGCGGCTGGACGACCCGCTGTGGCGCGAGCCGCTGCTGCTGGCCGTCGGGCTGGTGATGGCGAGCCCCGAGTGGGGCGGCCCCGAGACCCGCGCCCGCGTGCTGGAGGACGTACTCGTCGGCGACGATCGCGACCCGCTGATCCCGCGCGGCGCGATGCTGGTGGTCAGCGCCCTGCCCAACCTCGACGACGTGCCCGTCCGCGTCGTCGCCCGGATCGTCGAGCAGCTCCTGGGGTGTTACGCGTTCAGCCAGCGCCAGTCGCAGGCGGAGCGGCTGCGCGAGGAGATCTGTGACGTGTTCGCGCGGCTGCGCGACGGGCCGCAGGCCGATCTCGTCGCCAAGTCGATCGGCGAGGCGATCCAGCGCAACGGCGCCGCCCGCGACCACGCCGGCGCGGCCGCCGAGGTCCTGCTGCGCATCGGCTGGTTCACCACCGGCACGGTCGACGCGCTGCTGCGGGTCGTGCACCGCGACCAGCCCGACCTGGGGTGGCCGGTGCACTGGGCGCTGCTGGCCGCCCTCGGCCAGTCCGCGAGTGGCCGGCCGTGGCCGCGACCGGCCCCGGCGCTGAACACCTCCCGCCTGGTCGCCACCCACCTGCCGATGCGCCGGCTGCTCGAGTCGAGCCCGGAGCTCACGGCGTTCGTGCGCGAGGACGTCGGCTGGCTGTGGCTGCTCGTCGCGCTGTACGGCGGGCTCGGCCACGTCGGCGTCCGGGAGCGGCTCCAGGCATACCAGAAGCGGCGCATCGACGAGGTACGGTCCCTCGACGACGACCCGGTGGACGAGCCGGCCGGTCCGCCGCCGCCGATCCCGCCGATCGAGTTCTGCCCGGGCGACATCGTCCACGACCTGGCCGACGCGGAGCTGAGCCGGGCCGTGCTGCGCCAGCTCCGCGCGCGCCGGCCGTCCGGCGAGCTGGCGGCGGCCTTCCGCCGGGCGTGGGAGCGCGGTGCGGACCCGGCCGGCGCCGCGGACGGGGTCGTCGGCCTGGCCGCGCTCGGGCAGGACGTCGTCCCGCTGGTCCGCGCCGCGCTGGCCGACCGCGACCGGCGGCCGGCGGCACGTGCGGCGCTGGACCGGTTCCGGTGGCTCAGATCGCTGCTGCGGGAGCCGATCATCCGATCCGCGGAGACGGCCGCCCGCACGCTGCCCGACGAGGCCCCCGAGGCGCGCCAGCTCGACCTGCTGCGGATCGTGATCGCGGCCCGGGCCGCGGCCGGCGGCGGCCCGCTCGCGGTGAGCGACTGGATTCCCGCGCTCCGCTTCGTGGACGCGGCCTCGGCGCCGATCCGCGACGCGGTGGATGCCGAGGGCCTGGCGTACCTCTTCTCCGGGCTTCCGGCCGGGGCGGGCGACCCGATGGCCGTGATGCTCGGGCGGTCCGGGGGGCTCAGTCACGGCTGGGCCAAGGTCTCGCTGGCCCGCAACCATCTGGCCCGGCGGCGGCTGCCGTGGCCGCAGCGACCGCTGGGCCCCCAGGGTGACACGCCGGTCGAGCACTACCTCGCCATGCTCGACGGGCTCCTGGGGGCGCCCCCGGAGCGCGACTTTCTCGCGGGCCGCACGCTCGGCCAGTGCGGATCCCTCCTGAGCGGCCATCCCGAGCTGATCTGGGAGACGCTGGCGGTCTGCCGCCTGCGCGGGCCCGACTTCGTCAAGGGCTACCTCGCCGGTGCGACCGGCGAGCGCGTGCTGAGCTCCGCCTACGCCTCGGTGGCCGGCGATCTGGTCGGCTGGTGGAGCCACCGCCGCCTGACCGGGCAGGAGGCCGAGACCCTGCGCCTCGCCGTCGAGGCCATCCTGCGCCGGCGCGTCAACCCGGACGCGGTGGCGGGCGGGGTCGTGGTGAAGGCGAGCGTGGCGGTGCTGGTGCAGGCCGCTCAGATCGCCGATCCCTACCTGCGGTTCCGGGCCCTGTGGCGCCTTTCCGGCCGGACCGACCACGAGCCGGTCGTGGCCGTGCGGCTGGACCTGGCCGATCCGATCGCGATGATCACCGACCACCACGACCGTGCCCGCGCCCTCGAGTGGCTCATGATGACCATCCCGGACATGCGGATCGGGCTGGGGGTCGGCGAGGTCTTCGACCTCGACGAGTTGGTGCGGCTGTTCGCGTGCATCGAGGACCCGGAGAATCGCGCGCGGGCCCAGTCCCGGCTGGCGCTGCTGGCGCCCGAGCGGCTCGAGGACCTGCTCGGCGCCGTGGCCGAATCCGTCGGGCAGATCGCCGATCCCGTGCGCCGGGCCGAGACGATCAGCGAGATCCGGTCCGCGATGGGGCGGGCGGCGCAGCTCGCGACCGCCCTCGACACGGTCGCCGAATCCCTGCCCGAGGCGTGGCTGACGAACCTCGCGCTGGGCCGCGGCTCTCGTCTCGTCGCCACCCATCAGGCGCACTACGGGCTCGGCTCGCTCGTCTGGCGGCGCCCGGCGGAGATCGGCTCCACGGGCGCCGCGCTGTACCGGCACGCGCACCCGACCGGGCGGCTCGCCTGGGCAGTGGTGTATCTGGATGCGACGGCCGCCGAGGTCGGGGCCCTCGGGGCGGCCGCCACCGGCGACGCGGCCGACTGGGAGCTGCTGCTCGGCCCCGACTGGCAGGACGGCGTGGATGCCCTCATCGAGTCCGCGGCCGACGGCGCGCTGCGCATCACCGCGCGGGAGGCGTCGGTGCTCAACCGGGTCGTCCAGTCGGGACGCAGCGAGGTCCTGGAGCGTCTGTGGGGTTACCTGGAGAGCGCCGACGCGCAGACCACGGCCATCGCCACCCGGTGGACGGCGGTCGATGAGCACGCCGAACGCTGGAAGGCGCTCGTGCAGGCGGAGGCCGGACGCCTGACCGCGCAGAACGTGGACCGGCTGGTCGAACTGGTCACCGACGCCACCGATCGGCTCCGGCTCCGCGGCGCCCTCGCGCTGCACGGACCGAGACCCTTTCTCGACAACCCGAACCGCCGCTGGTCCACCACGCGGGTGGGCGCCGAGACGATCGAGGCGATCGGCCGGCACATGAGCCGGGTCGACTACGCGCCCTCCGTGTGCAGCACGCTGAACTGGACGCAGTGCGACATCCACCATGACGACGCCGACGCGCTGCAGCGGTGGCTGGCGGAGGCCGCGGCGGACCCCGACTCGTCCGTGCACGCGATTTTGAAGAACATCGAGTCGGTCGACGAGTCGCTGGTGACGCTGCTGCTGGACGCCCTGCCGGCCGCCCCCGCGGCGCTGCAGCAGACCTTGCTCACCGGGCTCAGTCAGCTGGCCTACGCGGGCGTTCTGGACGGTTCCGAACGCGCGGTGCTCACGGCCGTCTCGGCGGTTCCGGTGCAGGTGCGGCGGGAGGTGAGGTCTCTTCCCGAAGGACCGGCGACGTGCCTTTCGGCCGTGGCGGCGGCGGCCGCCCGGCCCGACGCCCAGGGCCGCCTGGACGCCGCGCGCTCGTCGATCGAGGCGGCGACGCTGTGGGTCGACGACGAGTGCCTGTCCGGCCCGGCGACGTGCCTCGGCCGGCTCAGGAGCATCGGGGAGGGCCTGTACGTCCGGCGCGGGTCGAACGGCTACTGGGGGAAGGCGGAGGACGCGGCCACCGACCTGGCCGAGAACGAGGACGCGCTGCGGCTGCTGCTGTCGTGGATCGAGTCCCTGAGCCTCACGGAGGACTCCGCCCGCCTCCTCAGCCATCTCCTCACCGCGGCCGACGCGCTGGCCCGGGTCTCCCCGAACGCGTTCACGGCGCTCGCCGATCCGGAAACCTGGGAGCCGATCCTCGCCGAGTTCGTGGAGACGGCCGGCTCCTGGCCGGGGCGTCTCGCGGCCGTGCGCATGCTCGGCCTGCTGCGCCGCGTCACGGGGCGGGTCGCCGACGCCCTGCGCGCGTGCATGCACGACGTCGCCCTGGTCCAGCAGGCGGCCTACGCCTCCGTGGAGGATTTCCGCAGCATGGAGGGCGATCTCACCGAGGAGCTACTGCGGCTGCTCGATGACGAGGATGCCGCCGTCGTCGCGTCGACGGCCCGCCTGCTGGTGAGCCTGGCCCGCGGCGAAGGCGCGTCCGCCGACCGCCGCCGGATTCTGCGCGGCCTGCAGGAGACCGCCACGCGATCCCTTCGGGCCAGAAACGTCTACCTGATGTACGAACGCGACGGCGACAGGCTGAATTCGATCCAGCACGTCGAGCGTCTCGACCGGATTCTCTACCGCGCGATCTTCGAGGTGAACGGCTTGTGAGCCGGCACAGACCCGGTCAGTCGGTGTCGCGCGGACCGATCTTCCTCGCCCGGTGCACCGCCGCGCCGAGGCGGATCAGCTGTTCGCCCGGCCCGAGGGAACCGACCTTGTTCGAGCGAAGCCCGAGGAGGTCGTCGGCCTCGGCCGCGGCGGCGGTGTCGGTGGTCCCGAAAACCTGAACCGCCTCGCAGCCGGAGACGATCGCCGGCCAGCTGCCCGGGTTGGTGGTGCGCAGCTGATGAGCGTCGTGCCAGAAGGTCCAGACGCGGCAGGCGTCCAGCGGCGCCATGCGCAGAACCGACTCGAGCAACGGAAACGGGCCGAGCTCCGCGCAGTGGTCGAGCAGGAAGAGCATCGGCAGCGCGGAGCCGCCGCGTTGCCGCAGCACGCCGTGCAGGAGGGTGCCGATCCAGACCCGCAGCAGCGCCGCGTGCAGCGCGAGCCGCTCCACCGGGAGGATGAGATAGACGGTGATCGGATCGCCGGCGGCCAGGCCGGAGAGCGAGAAACTCGACGAGCGCAGCGTTGCCCGGACTTCGGGATTGCCGAACGTGGGCAGCTGGGACCGGACCCGGGCCAGAACGCGGTTGCGCGCCCGGTCGTCCTGGTCCAGGAATGACGCGATCTCCGCGTAGGACATCTTCGGAATCAGCTTGCCGGCCGTGTCCAGAACCACCGCGAGGCTGTAGACCACATCGTCGGAGTGCATCGTCGGGTAGAGCTCGTCGAACGAGTGCTTTTCCGGTATCGCGGCGAGGTAGCCGATCAGCCCGCTGAGCAGACCGAAGGCCTCGTACTCCGCCGCCTCGCCGGACGGCGTGCGCAGCGGGAACAGGTCGGCGAGATCCTGGCACGCGGAGGACAGCGCCGGATCTTCCAGGTCGTGCAGCAGGTCGATGGGGTCCAGCGCATCCGATCCCGGCCCGGCCACGCCGAACGGGTCCAGCCGCACCACGGTGTGCCCCATGCGGCGTCTGGCCTCCGCGGTGGCGGCGTAGGCCTCTCCGCCGAGGTCGATGACCGCGATCCGCCCCGGGTAGGTCAGCAGATTGGGGGTCAGGCAGTGCCGGACCCGGTCCGACCGGTTCGGCGCGAGCGTGAGCACGTGCAGGTCGCCGTCGGCGGCGACGAAGCCGGCGCCGTCCTTGCCCTGATCGATCCGGCCCAGCCGGATCGCCTTCGGACCGAGTTCCCCCACACCGCTCATCCGCACCATTCCAACAGTGGCCGAGTCGAGCATGACAAGTGGATCGCGCCGTCCAGCAGTCTGCCAGCCGCATCGGGCGACGACAATGGCGCGGACTCCTCCGTTCGCCCACTCCATCCGGGACGACCGTTGCATGGACGGCGATCGGCGCGGCGGTTACGCTGATGCTGCCCGTGTAGTCCGTTGGCCGCACCGGGAGGTCGAGCGATGAAGAAGTTCACCATTCCCTGCGATTTCGGCGGTGCCAAGGCGCCGTTCAATATCTATATCGGTGAGCCGGCGGACGGCAAGCACCCGCTGCAGCACCAGGCGAGCTGGCTCTCCCGCGAGCGGGGCGGCACGATCCCGTCCGAGGTGATGGACTCGTTCCAGAAGCTGGCGGACATCGCCCGGGAGAACAACGTCAGCTTCGAGGAGCTGTGCGTGTACGCGCTCGGCACCACCTCCGAGTCGTCGAGCGGCGATTCGGCCACGAGCTCGTAGCGGGGGTGCACTCGTCCCGGCGCTCCGCGCACGCGATCGAGCAGCTCATCACCGAGCAATGACCGAGAACCCGGGAAGGTCCCTGTGATGCGGCTGCTCTTCGAGGCGTCGGCGCCCGTGCGCGCGACGCTCCCGCAGGTCCAGCGGCTCATCGACGACGAGTGGGTGCTCACGACGATGCTCGGCGAAACCGGCCGCGCCTACGTCGACGTCGACCACCGGGACGGCACCGTCGGATTCCAGGGCCATTGGTGGTACCGGGGCGAGATCAGCGCGGCCGAGTCGGACGCCGAAACGCTGGTGACCTACCGCGTCTACAACATCGCCCGCCGCGCGGCCTGGGCCGTCCCGCTCGCCAACCGATTGTTCATCGGCTACGCGCGTGGCGTCCGGGAAGCCGCCGCCGGAATCGCCCAGGCCATCGAAAACCACCTCGCCGGCGAGAACCCGGCCACCGATTAACGCCGTCGCGCTACCGGCCCGCGGACGAGCAGGAACCCGGCGAGCCGGCCCCGGTCGAGGTGGAGCTGGGCGTCGCGGCGATGAGCGCGGGGACTGGAGCATCGACCCGACCAGCCCGCACCTGGTCGAGTCCTGCGCCGTGTGTGTGATGATGGCCCCGTGGTGGATCGACCTCAGCGGACCTTTGTCCAGGCTACCGGGGGGCCCGGGGTGTGGAGCACCGTGCTGACGCATGGGCGGCACCGGCGGGAGCTCGACGGCTCCGAGCCCGGTGCGTCCGCCGATCGGATGACGCTCACCGCCGTCGTCAACGGGGTCGAGGCGCTCACGCGGCCGGCGGCGGTCGAGGTGCGGGTCGCCAGCGGGTACGTGCGGCGCGGGGTGGGCGGCAACCGCAGTGGCGACGGCGAGCTCTGGCAGCGGCTCGACGCCGCGGTCCGGCGGCACGACATCAGCTGGGACTGGGGCACGGAGAACGGGGCCGAGGCGCTGACGGCGGGCGCGGCGCTCGCACGGTTTCTCGACGAGCAGCGGGCGTCCGGGTCGTTCGGCCGGACCGAGGAGGTCGTGGCGATCCTGCGATACAGCATCGCGCAGGACTCCGACACGCCCGTCGACGAGCTACCGGCGGCCTCGCTGCCGGACAAGTTCGGGATGTTCTTCAACACCATGGTGCACAAGCAGTTCGCGTCGCCGGGGGAGCTGCAGCACGCGCGGACGGTGCTCGCCGCGCTGGTCGGGTGGCTGGAGGTGCAGGGGGTCATCGCCGCCGGGGCCGGCGCCGACGTGCTCGAGGACGTGGCGAGCCGGGTCGAGGGCAGCAGCGCGGTGCGGCGGTTCGTGGACGAACTCAGCGAGCATCTCGAGAACGACCCCGACGGGCCCGACCCCGCCGAGATCGACGGTGTGGACCCCGAGGATCTCATCGAGGACGAGTACCTCACCATCGACGAGGTCGGCGACGGCTCGATC
This sequence comes from Dactylosporangium sp. CA-233914, assembly GCF_050942935.1. Classification (NCBI taxonomy): domain Bacteria; kingdom Bacillati; phylum Actinomycetota; class Actinomycetes; order Micromonosporales; family Micromonosporaceae; genus Dactylosporangium; species Dactylosporangium sp. CA-233914. The sequence goes on from NZ_CP192030.1 coordinate 6,076,998, forward strand.
ACGTTCGACGGGCGGCGGGTCGGGGTGCCGGCGCGGATCGCCGCGCTGGCGCAGCCGGGGTGGTCGATCCTGCTGTCCGCGGCGCGGATCGACGGGACCTGGCACCTCCTCGACGTCGTCAACGGCGACCCGTCCTGATGCGCCCGCGCCTCGGCGAGGTCCTGCACTTCTCCGAGGACCCGGCGATCACGCGGTTCGTGCCGCACGTCGCCGCGACGGCGCAGCAGCCCGAGGCCTACGTCTGGGCCGTCGACGCCGACCGGGCGAGCGACTACTGGTTCCCGCGCCAGTGCCCGCGTGCGATGGCCTGGGTGAGGCCCGGCACCACCGGCGCGGACCGGGACCGGATCGTCGGGGCCGGCTGCGGCGAGCGGGTGCACGCCATCGAGTTCGGATGGCTCGACGCGATGCGCACGACGCGGGTGTACGCCTACCGCTTCGCCGCCGAGCCGTTCCGCCCGTTCGGCGACGGGGACGCGCCGCACGCCCACGTCGCCGAGGAGCCGATCGTGCCGCTGGGACCGCCCGAGCCGGTCGGCAACCTGCTCGACTGCCACGCGGCCGCCGGGATCCAGCTGCGGGTACTGGACAATCTGTGGCCCTTCTGGGACCAGGTGATCGCGAGCACCCTCGGCTTCAGCGGGATCCGGCTGCGCAACGCGAAACCGCGGCCCTAGATGGTGATGCGCTCCTTGGTCTTCGGGATGTTCTCCACCACGTCGCGGGGCAGGTTCAGCGTGTCCGCCGCGACCTGGGGCGGGGTGTTCGCCATCCACTGGCTCAGCGAGATGTCCTCGAACTTCGGGTTGCGGAACATCTCCAGGAACACCAGTGGCTCGGTGCCGGTGTTCTCGACGTAGTGGCCGAAGGCGAACGGCACGTAGCCGACGTCGCCGGCCTGGTAGTTGAAGGTGCGGTTCAGCCCGGAGCTGGCGAAGACGCCCATGCGGCCGCTGCCGCGGATGTAGTACTGCCACTCGTCGTCGGTCGGGTGCCAGTGCAGCTCGCGCAGGCCGCCCGGCTCGATCTCGACCAGCGCGGCGCTGATCGTGTCGGAGGCGGCGAAGTTCGTGGAGTCGGCGACGCGGGCGTGGCCGCCGTTGAAGTGCTCCGGCTCCTGCGCGCGCAGGCGGTGCTTGAAGGTGCGGGGCACGTCGCCGGTCGGGCTGATGACCTGATCGCTTTCCAGCGGCGGGGGGACCTGCCCGGAGAAGATGTACTTCTCCCCGTCCGGCAGCCGGTCCAGCTGCTCCGGCGTCCAGCCGAAGTTCTTCGCGATGACGCTGCGGGGCGTGTGGGCGAAGAAGTCACTGATCATGAAGGTCGAGTTCTCGGAGAACGCGCCGTCGTCGAAGACCAGCAGGAACTCGACGCCGTCGCCGAGGGCCTGGATGTGGTGCGGCACCCCGCGCGGGAAGAACCACAGGTCGCCCTCCTCCACGTCCTCGAGGAAGTTGCGCCCCTCCTGGTCGACGGCGCCGATGCGGCAGCTGCCCTGCAGCACGTACGCCCACTCGGACTGCTTGTGCCAGTGCAGCTCCCGGTAGGCGCCGGGGTTGAGCTTCATGTCGACACCGGCCAGCTCGGTGGCGACCGGCAGCTCCCGCTGGGTCACCTCGCGCGTCCAGCCGCCGTCCTCGATGCGGGTGTGCGCCATCGACATCGAGAACTTGAGGTTGGGCAGGGTGCCGTTGTCGGTGTCCGGCGGCGTGAGCAGGTCCGGGTTCTGCCGGTCCAGCTCCACGTTGCGGGGGCCGGTGTCGCGGCCGCCCTTGCGCCCGCGCTCGGGCTGGGGCAGCCGTTCGGGGTTGGTCACGTCGGCTCCTTCGAAGGCTCGGGGGACCGCAGGCCGCACAGGGCGAGCACTCGCGGTACACCATCGGAAATCCCGGCGGCCACGGGGATCGCGGCCGCGGCGAAGGCCAGCGCCAGCACGGTGGTGAGCGCGGCGCCGGACACGAGGGCGAGCGCGGACGCCACGGCGAAGCCGAGCATCCGCGCGCGCAGGCACGGGACGGAGGGCATGGGCAGGACCTTCACAGCAGCAGCAGTACCGGCAGCGAAAGGCCGGCCGCGGCCACCACGAACCCGGCGCTCGCCGCGATGCGCGTCGTGGCCGCGGCGTTGACGAGCCCGCCCATGAGCGCCCGGTCCCGGCAGAAGAACACGAGCAGGAACAGCGCCACCGGTACCCCGAGTGAGATCACGATCTGGCTCAGCACCAGCAGTCCGGTCAGCGGCGCCCCGGCCAGCAGCGCGGCGATCGCCGGCAGCATCGTCACCATCCGCCGGACCCGGCTCGGCACGCGCCGGCCGAGGAACCCCTGCATCACGAAGTCGCCGGCCAGCGTGCCGATCCCGGACGAGGAGACCCCGGAGGCGAGCAGCGCCACCGCGAACGCCAGCGCCGCGGCCCCGCCGACCCGGTCGGCGATCTCGCCGTGCGCGGCGAGAATGTCGCCGGTCCACTCGCCCGCGGTGAGCGCGCCGAGGCCGGCCCCGAGCGCGATCATCGCGACGTTGACGAGCGCGGCCCCGCCCAGCGCCACGCCGCAGTCCAGCCGCAGCGCACGGCGCACGAGCCCCGGCGTGCGGCCGCCGACCGCGTGCGCGACCCGGAACTCGGAGCGGCGGGCCAGCGCGGAGTGCAGATAGATGGCGTGCGGCATCACGGTCGCGCCGACGATCCCCATCGCCAGCAGCGCGCTGTCGACGCCGTCGAGGCGCGGGGCGAGCCCGCCGGCGAGCCCGGCCGCGGACTGGTGCCCGACCGCGAACACGTCGTACAGCACCCCCGCCCCGATGAGCAGCAGCGCCGCGGCGGTCAGGATCTCGAACCGCCGGCGCCCCCGGCGGCGCAGCTCCAGCAGCAGCATCGACGCCGCCGCGGTCACCAGTGCCGCCGGGGCGACCGGCATGCCGAACAGCAGCCGCAGCCCGATCGCCGCGCCGACGAACTCGGCCAGGTCGGTCGCGAGCACCACCAGCTCCGCCTGTGCCCACAGCAGCCGGCTCGCCCACCGCGGCAGCCGCTCGCGGCACAGCTCGGGCAGGCTCAGGCCGGTCGCCACGCCGAGCTTCGCGGCCTGGAACTGCACCAGCAGCGCCACGAGGCTCGCCGCGACGACAACCCACACCAGCAGATACCCGCTCGTGGCGCCCGCGGTGAGGTTCGTGGCCACGTTGCCCGGGTCGACGTAGGCGACGGCCGCGACGACGGCCGGGCCCACCCACCGCCGTAACGAGGGGTCGGTGGGCTTGACCACCGGCTCAAGCGTGGACGTCATAACCCAACGGTGGGCTGCCGCCGCGCCGATCGCCTCACCTGCGAGCGCTAAACGGGCGCGTGGTGGTAGTCGGAGTCCGCGAACGCCTTGCCGATCCGCACGACGGATTCGGGTGCGTCGAGGCGGTCCAGGAACGCCTCGATGAAGACCGGTACGTCGTCCTGCGCCTTGCTCAGGGCCGCGGCGAGCTCGTCCTCGGTGCGCACGGACGTCGTCACCGCGCGGCCGTCGGGGTCGAAGGCCTGCACCAGCCGGTCGTAGCGCCACGGCGTGATGCTGTTGTACGCCGCGTCGGCGCCCAGGATGCAGCGCTCCACGGTGTACCCGTCGTTGTTCACCAGCACGATGACGGGGTTGAGCCCCTGCCGCAGCACGGTGGCGAGCTCCTGTGCGGTGAGCTGGAACGAGCCGTCGCCGATGAGCAGCACGTGGCGGCGGCCGGGCGCGGCGAGCATGGTGCCGAGCAGGGCCGGCAGCGTGTATCCGATCGAGCCCCACAGCGGCTGCCCGACGAACGCGCAGTCGCGCGGCAGGGGCTGCTCGGCGGCGCCGAAGTACGCCGTGCCCTGCTCCGCCACGACCACGTCACCGGGGCGCAGGATCCCGCAGATCTGCCGCCACAGCCGCTCCTGCACCAGCGGTGCGCCCGCCGCCGGCTCCAGGCCCGTGCGGGCCCGCCGGTGCAGCGGGTTCACGTCGCCGGCGCGCTGCCCGGGCCGGGACAGCACCCGCAGCGCGTCGCGCATCGCGACGTGACTGTAGTGGTGGCCGCTCGCCGTCGCCGCGAACGGGTGCAGCTCGACGAGCCGCCCGGGGTCGAGGCGCTGGGTGAACCCGCCGGTGACCGCGTCGGTGAACCGGGCGCCCACCGTGATGAGGCATTCGGCGTCCTCGACGGCCGCGCGGACGTACGGGTCGCTCAGCGCGCCGCCGTAGACGCCGACGAACAGGTCGTGGGTCTCCGGGAACAGGCCCTTGCCGCTGCTGAGGCAGGCCACCGGCGCCCCGAGCGCCTCGGCCAGCTCGGCGACCTGCGGCCCGAGCCGGTACCGGTCCGCCTCGTGCCCCACGAGCAGCGTCACCGAGGCGGCGGCTCCGAGCCGGTCCAGCGCCGCGTTGCCGAACCGCACCAGCTTCTCCGGGTCGCTGGTCGGCTCCGGCAGTTCCAGCGGCGCCGCGGGCGCCTCGATGCGCTGACCGGCGACGTCGGAGGGGAGCATGAGGTACACCGGCCGCTTGTGCAGCCAGCACAGCGTGAGCAGGCGGTCGATCTCCATCGCCGCGTTGTCGCGGTCCAGCTGTGCCTGCGCGACCGTGAACTCCGCGGCGCACCGCGCGGCCCGGGTGAAGTCGCCGTCGCCCGCGGTGTGGTGCACCGCCCGCCGCTCCCGCATCACGAACGTGGCGGGAGCGCCCACAATGGACACCACGGGCACCGACTCCGCGTAGGCGCCGCCGATGCCGTTGAGCGCGCTGAGCTCGCCGACGCCGAAGGTGGTGACGACCGCGCCGATGCCGCCCAGGCGCGCGTAACCGTCGGCGGCGTAGGCCGCGTTGAGCTCGTTGCCGTTGCCGACCCACTCGATGCCGTCGGTGGCCTCGATCCGGTCGAGGAACTCGAGCTGGTAGTCGCCGGGCACGCCGAAGACGTGCCGGATGCCGACCTCCTTGAGGCGGGCCAGGAGATAGTCGCCGATCGTGCACTGCGTCATCCCGCGGCTCTACCCTCTTTTGCCGAGGGAATGGGCCGGGGTGTGAAATCACCCCGGCCCTCACGGTTGCTTACAGGCTGACGGTCCGGTGTTTTACAGGCTGACGGTCCGGCCGCCGAGGGTGACCACGAGGTGGCCGTCGGAGGCGAAGGACCACGCCAGGGCGCCGCTGGAGGTGGTGCAGCGGGAGCCGTTGGTGCCGGTCCAGAACTGGTTGGAGCTGTCGGAGTTGCCGATCGTCTTGTCGTTCGAGCCGCCGCTTGCGAAGCGGCACGACGTGTTGTTGCGGAACGTCGAGGAGCCCTGGTCGAAGGAGAAGTTGCGCTCGGCGTTGTCGATCGACAGGTTGTTGGAGATGGTCATCGAGCCCGGGTTGCTGTTGTAGGTGAACCCGTGGTGGCCGTTGCGGTAGGCGATGCTGCGCTGCACGACGTGGTTCACGCCGATGTCCTCGCCGCCGAGCTTGTAGCCGTTGCGGTCGCCGTTGTTGTTGACGGTGCCGTTGCTCAGCGTGCCATTGTTGTACGACAGCGAGTCCTGGATGGTGACCGGGCCGATCGCGCCCGTGTCGGTCTTGGTGTACAGGTCCCAGCCGTCGTCGATGTTGTTGTGCGACACGTCGTAGCGGAAGACGTTGCCGGTGCCGATGGTGAGCTTGGCGGCGAAACCGTCGGCGTCCTCACCGTCGGAGTCGGCGTTGTCGTGCGACTCCGAGGAGATGACGAGGTTGTTCGACGGCCACTGGGCCTTCGGGGTGTCGGAGGCGACCCGCGAGATCTGCAGGCCGCTGTCGCGGTTGAAGCGCGTGACGACCCGCTCGATGACGTTGTTGTTGCCGCCGATGAAGATACCGTTGTCCCCGGCCCGCTCGACCACGATGCCGGTGATGTGCCAGTAGTTGCCGTTGACGGCCAGGCCCCGGTTGGCCGGGTCCTCGCTCTGCGCGGAGAAGTTCAGCACGGGCGTCTCGCCCGGATACGCCGTGATGTTCTTCATCGCGCTCGACGTGCCGTTGTTGCCCACCGCGATGGTGATCGTCGAGGAGTTGCCGTACGTGCCGCCGCGCATATAGATCGTCCCGCCGGCCGTCACCCGGGTGATCGCCGAGGCGAGCGTGGTCGGGCTGGCCTGGGTGCCGGGCGCGCTCGCGGTGCCGGTCGGGGAGGCGTACAGCGCCGAGGACGGCGGCTGGCTCGTCGACGGCGACGGGCTCGCCGAGCGGGACGGGCTCGGCGAGGCCGTCGGTGAGCCGGTGCTCTGCGACGGGGTCGGGTTGGTGGTGCCGCCCGTCGTCACGGTGACGTTGTCGAAGTTCGCGCTGGAGTACGCAGTCTGCAGGCCGATGCGGCCCTTCGAGATCGACGCGTCGGTCGCGCTCGCCACGGTGGAGCCGTTGACCGAGCCGGTGATGGAGCTGCCGTTGACCGTGAGCGCCAAGGTGTACCACGTGCCGGTCGCCACGGTCCGCGGCGAGGTGCCCAGCACCGTGACCGAGCCGCTGTTCACCGCCTGCAGCTGCACCTGGTTGCCGGGCAGCAGCGCGAGCCGGTAGAACGTGGTGGCGCTGGTCGAGCGGGCGAGCAGGCCGACGAAGCCGCCCGTGCCCAGCGACAGCGGCTTGACGCCGGCCTGCACGGTGTAGGCGCTCCAGCCGCTGTCACCCGCGAACTCGCGGGCGTTCTCGCTGCCGGTGCTGGACTGCTGCAGGACCTTGCTGCCGTCGGTGACGACGCTCCAGGTGCCGCCCGACTTCGACCAGCCGCTGGTGGAACCGTCCTCGAAGGTCGCGCTGAACACCGTGTCGGCGAACGCGACCTGCGTGGCGAGCACCACGCCGGCCACCGCCGCTACGGCGGCCGACGCGGCCAGCCACCTGCGCTTTGGATTCATGAATCCTCCGAGAGAGACGAGTGCGCACGCGCGGGAGTGTTCGCACCCGGATGCGCGGGGTCAGGCGCTCGGCGGCGTTCCCTGGCGGGGGAGCGGGGCGGGGCCTGTTGTCGACGGATCCCAATCGTAGGGAAAGCGTTTTCCTGGCGACAAGGCTCCGCGTTCGCAGGTTTGTTGCAGTCGGCCTCATTGATGATCGTCATGGTATGGCTAGGGTCGGCGGGGGCTTTCCTCCGAGGGGGTGCGCAATGAAACTTTCGTGGAGCGCCGGGCTGCTCGTTGCCGCGTCCGCCGCCGATCCGTCCGCCGCAGTCGACGCGGGCTGGGCGACGCCGGCCGGTCGCAGCCTCGCCGTCACAGTCGGAAGACGCGTACGACGAGTGGGGTGTCGATCAGGGTGTGCGGCGCGATGGCATGGTAGGCCCACAGGTGTACCCAGGCGTTGCCGGTCTGCACGGTGAGGAACGCCTTGAACATTCCCGGCAGTGTGTACACGAGCAGCACCAGGCCGATCGAGGCGGCGGTCTCCTCGGTAGACGCGTAGCTGGTCCACGCGTCGCCGAGGTGCAGGGCGGCGTAGACGAGCCCGCCGAGCGCCACCGCGCCGACCCGTCCGGCGAGCCGGGCGAGTCTGGGCACGACCAGTGCCTGCACGAAGACGAGTGTCGGAAGTCCGGTGCCCAGCAGGTAGAGGACGAAGGTCAACGGCACGCCCGAGGCTGCCTGTCCCGCGGTCAGCGCGAGGATGGCTGAGCTGAGGCCGAGCAGCTGGGTGATCGACTCGATCGCCAGGACGACACCGATAACGGTCAGGTCGCGGCGGCGGTTCGTGCTTCGCAGGCACAGCGCGGTCGTGTCGTACCGGCGGCGGAACCACAGGTACGGCAGTGCGGCGTAGGCGGTGGCGTTGTACGCGGCCCAGGCGAGCGCTTCGGCCGGGCCGAGATGGCCCTCGCCGCCGATGAGGGTTCCGGCGAGGTGAAAGCTGATGGGGTGCCACCCCAGCGCGTGGCCGAGCGCCGCGCCGAGCAGTTGGGCCATCAACCCGTACACCATCAGCCCGAGGAGCTCCCGACGCGCGATCGGTGTCGTGGGCGCGCGGGCGGCCACGTCGACGGCGGCGCGCCGGGTGAGCAGCCAAACGATCACGGTGAGCACCACGACCTCCACGGCCGCGCTGACGCCGATCTGACCGAGCGTGTTCTGGTACGACTGTGTCATATCGGCAAGCTAGCACGACTGTGATAAAAAGAGCCATGCCGAAAATCGTCGACAGTGCGGCCCGCCGCGCCGAGCTGGCCGAGGCGGTCTGGCGGGTCGTCCGGCGCGCTGGCCTGGCGCACGCATCGGTCCGCAACGTCGCACAGGAGGCCGGTCTGTCCGCCGGATCGTTGCGCCACTCGTTCCCGTCGCAGACGGCGTTGACGGTGTTCGCCATGCGGCTCGTCGCCGAACGGATCCAGGCCCGGATCGAGGCGATCGACGTGACCGGTGACCAGCTCGGGGTCGTGGAACGCTCGATCGCCGAGATGTTGCCGCTGGACGCCGACCGCCTCGCTGAGTGTCAGGTGTGGCTCGCGTTCTCCGCGCAGTCGCTGGTGGACCCGGCGCTGCGGCCCCTCAGCGTCGAGATGCACCGCCTGCTCCGTCGGGCCTTTTCCAGCCTCGTCATACGGATCGCCGGACCGGACGTCGACCGTCCCTTGGAAGCGCGCCGGCTGTACGCGCTCGTCGACGGGCTCATCCTGCACATGGTGCTGCACGGCGAAAGCCCCCGACACGCCCGGGCGGTCGTCAAGGCGCATCTCGCCGCACTTGCCGCCACCTCGACCGCATCATCGGGCACCACCGCCTTGCCGGTGAACATCCCAGGAGGAAGGAACCCATGACGTTGTCGGGCACCGGCGTGGGCCGCAACGTCGCTTGAGTACACCCCGAAACACCTGCTCGGTGGCCGCCGTGGTCAGCGCAGGATGCCGGTGTGGCCGAGGGAGTACCGGCCGGGCTGCGGCCAGAAGCACAGCCCGTGCGGCTGGGCGCCGACCTTGATCCGGGCGAGCAGGTGCCCGTCGTCCGTGGAGATGGCGTAGACCTCGCCGTTGTACCGGCCGGAGAGCCACAGGACCTTGCCGTCCGCCGAGACCCCGCCCATGTCCGGGCTGCCACCGCCGGGGATCTGCCACTTGGCGACGAGGGTGCCAGTGGCGAAGTCGAGGACCGACACCGAACCCTCGCCCCGGTTGGCGATGTAGAGGCGCTTCGAGTCGCGGCTGACGTACAGCCCGTGCGCGCCGGCCCCGGTCGGCAGGAACATCCGCACGGTGAACGCGTCCCCGTCGAGGATCCACACGCCGGAGGTGTGCATGTCGGCGACGTACCAGGTGCGCCCATCCGGGGTGATCTTGACGTCCTGCGGCATCGCCCCCTCGCGTGGCAGGTGCAGCTGGCCGATCACCTCCTGACGCTGAACGTCCACCTTGATCAGGTCGCCGGAGAACTCGCAGGTCGCGATGAAGTAGCGGCCGTCGGCCGAGAAGTCGGCGTGGTTCACCCCGGAGCAGTTGACCGGCACTGATCGCGCGATCGCCATCGTGTGCGGGTCTCGGAAGTCGATGCGGTGCAGCAGCTCCGCCATGACCATCGCGAACTTGCCGTCGGGGGTGAAGTACAGGTTGTACGGGTTTTCGACCGGGACGGGCGTGCCGAACGCGCCGGTCGCCGGATCGATCGGGGTCAGCGTGTTGCCGTCGTTGTTGTTCACCCACAGCGTGCGCAGGTCCCAGGCCGGCACGACGTGCTGCGGTGCGTTGCCGACCTTGACCGTCTGGATGACCTTGTACGTCGCCGGGTCGATGACGGATACGGTGTCGCTGTCGAGGTTCGGCACGTACACCCGGACAGGGTCGTTCCTGACCACGTCGGCGAGCGCGCCGGGCCGGTCCGCGGCGTAGACGTCGTGCGGGTCGAGCAGCGGCGGCATGCCGGGCAGCGCGGCGCCCGGCCCGGTAGCCTCGCCCGAACGCTCGGGCGGCCGGGACGTGGCCATGCCGGGCATACTCATTCCGGGCATGGCCTCCCGCGTGTGGTGGTCGCCGGGGTCTTCGTTCTTCGGTGCGGGCTTGGAAGAACACGCCCCCAGCAGCAGAGCGGCGGCGGTGAGTACGGCGAGCGCACCGCAGCGAAGCTGCCCGGGCGCCATCAGCCGGGGCCAGAGATCGAGACTCACGATTGATCCGTTCCGTGCGGCTTGTATGGTCCTGCGTACCATGGCCGCCGCCGCCAGATCCGGGTTATCGAGCGAGCTGACGTCGTAGGTGGGCCGTCGTGGTCGGCCGGGTTTACACGGGGCGGCGACGGGCATGGTGCCCGGTGCTGCTCGGGCTATTCGTCAGGGCACACGCCTGCCCGGCCGCAGCGCCGGACCACCCTGAGCGTGTGGCGTTTGTTGTCGTACACGGGGGCGAGGCGCGAGCTGTCGCCCGCGGTGAGCCGGCAGACGCCGAGGTGGGGGATCAGGACGAAAAAGTCCCGGCGATCCGCCCTGCGAAGGCGGCTATTTTCCTCCCGGTACCACGTCCTTGACCTCGTCGTAGCCGACCTTGGCGGGTGCCGCGGCCGGCGAGTAAATCACGCGGATCACGCCCGTCGGGAACGCCTCCGTCGCCGTCATTCTCAGGTGGTACGGCGCGTCGCCGTTGTCGAACAGCCTGCGGCCCTTACGCGCCGCCACCGGATGAACCAGCAGGCGCAGCTCATCGACCAGCCCCGCGGCGAGCAGTTGTTGCACCACGGAGATCGACCCGGGGATGAGGATGCCTCTGATGTCGGCATCGGCCTTGAGTGAGGTGACGGCATCGAGGAGATCGCCCTGGATCAGCTCGGAGTTGCGCCAGGAGAACTCCAGTGGCCGGCGCGAGACGACCACCTTGCGCACGTCCCCGAGTTGCTTGGCGAACGGTGCGTCGTCCCCACCCGCGGCCTCGCGGCCGGGCCAGGCTCCGGCGAAGCTGTCGTAGGTTTCGCGGCCGATGAGCAGCACGTCTGCGGTGTCATAGTCCTCGCCGACGGCGCGGCCCATGTTCTCGTCGAAGTACGGGAAGTGCCAATCAGGGTCGATCTCGGCCACGCCGTCGGCCGAGATGAACAGGGTGGAGATGACCTTTGCCATCGGGGTGGTCCCTTCGAGTCAGGTGGTGTCGGTAGGTAGACCGACGCGGCATCCCGAACTCATCGGCCCGGCCACAGATCCGTCCCGACGGAGAGTCGGCATTTCGGGATGGCACGATCGCGATGGTTGCTCAGACGTAGAGACGGCCGTCCGCCACGACCACCGCGCTCCCCGAGACCTCGACCCGCTCGACCGCGCCCCCGCACATGGAGGCCGAAGCGCGAATCGTGGACGGACGGCCCATCTCGACCCCCTGCCGGACCGTGATCGTCGCCCCGATCGGCACCAGCCCGTGCCGCCCGAGGTGCAGCGCGAGCGGCCCGGCCGCCGACCCGGTCCCGGCGTCCTCGGTGACCCCGTAGGCGGGCGAGAACATGCGGGCCCGCCACACCAGCGGATCCTCCGTGGGCGCGAAGCAGTTGGCGGCGAGATCGTCGTGCTCGGCGAGCGCCCGCAGGTCGGGCCGGAGGGCGGAGAGCTCAACGACGGACGGCAGCCCGACGAACGCGTGCCGGGGGCCGTTGCGGTACACCTCGACGGGTAGGGTGGAGTCGCGCACGCCGAGCGCGTCGAGCAGCTCGCCGGCCCGCGCGTAGGGCTCCCACACCGGGATCGGCTGCAGCATCCTCACCGGGATCGACCGGGGGTGAGTGGTGGTGGCCTCGTCGGGGAAGTGGAACGGCACCATGCCCATGCCGGTTTCCATGCGCAGGGCGCCGTCGCGGACCGCCGGATGGGCGGTCGCGGCCAGGACCGCCGCGGTGCCGAATGTCGGGTGGCCCGCGAACGGTAGCTCGCCGACCGGGGTGAAGATTCGGACCCGAACGTCGCCGCCCGCCGTCGGGGGCAGCACGAACGTCGTTTCGGAGAGGTTCATCTCGCGGGCGATTCGCTGCATGCGCTCCGGGGACAGGCCGGTGGCGTCGGGGACCACCGCCAGCGGGTTGCCCTCCAGTGCGGTGCCGGTGAAGACGTCGGCGATCACGTAGGCGTACACATCGCTCACCGTAGGTCGCGGGCGGGACGCCGGAAACTGCTCGAACGAGTAGCGCCTATCGGGGCGGGTAGATGCCCACGCCGCGCTCGACCGTCAGGCCGTTCGCGGCGATCAGACGGGCGGCCGAGGGCAGCACCGGCCGGGCGCCGAAGTTGCTCACGGCCAGCCTGCGGATGCGCCGGTTCAGCTTGCCCGACCCGCTCGTCACCGCCGCGAAGTCCCACGCCGCCGGGTCGCCCAGCCGCTCCAGCGTGTCCGCCCATGCCATGGCCCGCTGCTGCGAGTTGTGGCCGGTGCGGCTGGCGGCGAGGCCCCCGTCGTCGGCGAGGTCGCCGAAGTACAGCTGAATCAGCGCCCATCCCTCGCAGGAATAGCGGAACCCGCCGGCGTCGAGGTCGATGCGCTCGGCCAGCGGCTCGGGGCCGGCGTCGACGGTGTGCAGCGCCAGGTGCCACTCGCCGCCGGCGGAGGCCTCCTCGGCGGTGGCGAACTCGCGCAGGTCGTGGCCGGGCAGCGAGTCCGCCTCGAAGACCCGGAACAGCCCCAGGCCGAAGACGGCCTCGAGCACGGCGGGGCGGTCCTCGACGGTGGCGTAGAAGGTGAGCGCGGGCATTACCGGGCGAACCTGCGGGCGACGAGCAGGATGACGGCCAGGGCGACGGCCTCGGCGACCGCCGCGGCGGCGGTCGCGCCCAGCGGGCCGAAGCGTGGCACCGCCACCGCGACGGCGACCGTCAGCACCACGGCGACGGCGGCGATCGCGGCCGTGGCCCGGCTGTAGTGCCCGTCGCCGATCCAATTGAACATCAGCGCCCGCGACACCGCCATGAACGGCAGGGCCAGCATGAATACCGCCAGCCAGGTGGCGGCCTGCGGGTGCGGCAGGGACAGCAGGGTGCGGGCCAGCCACCCGGACAGCAGGGCGACCGTCGCCCCCATCGGCAGGGCGCAGGCGAGGGCGACCGCGACCGAGAAACCGGCCGGGTGGCGGGACGCCTCGATGCCGAGGCGGTCGCGGGCGCGGGCGACCATCGGGACCTGCAGCGCGGACTGCACGACGCCGCCGATGGCCTGATACGCGGTGACGATCGCGCCGAAGCTGCCCATCACCGCCTCGGTCGCGAACAGGGACAGCACGAGGGTGCCGAAGCGGGCGACGTACAGATCGCCGAGGGAGAAGCCGAAGAGCTGGCGGCTGGAGCGGTACCCCGAGAGCGCCCGCCTGAACGACAGCCCCCGGATCAGGTCGCCGCGCAGCGAGCCGTGCTTGCCCAGCACCAGCTCGCCGGCGAGCAGCTGGGCCAGGCCGGCGGTGGCCAGCGCCACCGTGAGCGGCACGCCGAGCAGGACCATGACCAGCGACGACGCCTTGCTGGTGCAGATGAGCACCGCGTTGGCCAGGAAACGCATCCGGCGGCTGAAGTCGGCGATCTGCAGCTGCGCGAGGCCGTTGCCCAGCGCCACCACGCCGGCCGCGCCGAGGGCGGTGACGTCGTAGCCCCGGTGCGCGTAGAAGGCACCGACCGCGACGATCCCGAGCAGCAGCCCGGGCACGACCACGAGCGTCCACTGGCTGCGCACGAGGGCGCGCTGCTCCTCGGTGCCGTTGAGGTACAGCAGGGTGGAGCCGCCGCTGACGAAGATGAGGACGAACGCCAGGGCCGAGGTCATCACGGTGTACGCCGCGATCTCGCCCGTCTGCCCGAGTTTCGCGCACAGCGCGAGGATCGCGGCGCTCAGCAGCCCGTTGGCGACGACGGCGCCGGCGGCGATCGCCGAGTTGCGCGCCAGGGAGCGGAACCCGCGCTGCGTTTCCGGCACGGGATCGGCGACCAGCTCGGGCATGCCGCGAACGTAGCAGGCGCGCTCAGGCCGGAATCGGCGGCTCGCCCGGTGGCCGCATCAGCTCACGCAGCAGGGTGAGGTCGATCGACGGGCCGCCGGCCGGCTTCGGGTTACGCTGTGCGTCGGCCAGGTGCGAGGCGGCCAGGCGGTGGACCGCCTCGGCCTCGCCGGCCTCGATGAGGGCCAGGATCTGCCCGTGCACCTCGCCGGAGGCCTCGCGCTGGCTCAGCGGTACACCCCGGGGCTCCGTGCGGCTCGCCCAGCCCTCCTCGTGGCTGGACCACAGCGCCTCCAGCGCCCCGGCCAGCACGATCAGCGGCGGGTTCCCGCACAGGCTGACCAGGGCCTCGTGGAAGCGGCGGGACACGCCGACCACGGTGGGCAGGTCCTCGATGCTCTCGAGGTACTCCGCGTGCAGCTCGCGCAGCCGCGGCACCACCGTGCGGGCGCGGTCACGCCGGGTCGCGCACAGCGCGGCGCAGGCCGGCTCGACGTAGCGCAGCGCGACGGCCACGTCACCGATGCCGCTGCGCTGGGCGGCGAGGACCAGGCCGAGGTTGTACCCCAGGTTCGCCGGGGACGGCCGGTGCACGACGGCACCGCCCAGCCGCCCCCGGCGAACCGTGATGAGGCCCTCGGCCTCCAGGATGCGCATCGCCTCCCGCAGCGTCGGCATGCTGACCGGGTAGCGCCGGATCAGCTCCTCGGACTTCGGCAGCGGGTCGCCGTCAGCGAGGTCGCCGGCGATGATCTGCGCGCGGATGCGGTCGGCGACCTGTTCGGCGAGCCGATGGACGCGCACCTGGGGCTCCACCTCGACGACCTTAGTAGGCGTCCGGGTCCTGCTGAACGGTGCCCGGCACCGGGTGGCGATACAGCACCGACGCGTTCTCCCACGTCATCTTGCGGATGTCGGCCGCCGGCAGCCCGCCGATCTCCTCCTCGATGGTGCGCTGGGTGTGCGGCCACGTCGAGTCGCAGTGCGGGTAGTCCTGCTCCAGCAGGATGTGGTCGACACCGATGACGTCACGCAGCGCGAACGACGACGGGTCCTCGACGGCGCAGAAGTAGAAGTTGCGCAGCAGGACCTCGGCCGGGGTGAGCTCGATGCCCTTCCAGGTGCCGTACATCGCGTGGTAGCTCAGCATGTGGTTGAGCCGGTCGACCAGGCCCGGCACCCAGCCGATCCCGCCCTCCGAGAGCACGATCTTGATGTCCGGGAAGCGGACCGGGATGCGGGAGTACAGCCAGTCGACGGCCGAGAACATCGAGTACCCGAAGAACAGCACGCCGACCACGTCCGGCGGCGCGTCCTCGGCGGTCGACGGCGAGGTGCCCGACGATCCGATGTGGAGGTTGACCACGGTGCCGGTCTCGGCGCAGGCGCGCATGATGGGGTCCCAGTGCCCGGTGTGCAGCGACGGCAGCCCGAGCATGTGCGGCGCCTCGGTGAACGTGACCGCCTTGAAGCCGCGCTCGGCGTTGCGGTAGATCTCCTGGGCGCCGATCTCGGGGTCGATGAAGTACGGCAGCTGGCACGGGATCATCCGGTCCGGGTACGCCCCCGACCACGCCTCGATGTTCCAGTCGTTCCAGGCGCGCGTGGCGGCCAGCGCCAGCTCGGCGTCCGTTGTGGACAGCTGCAGGCGCTGCCCGGCGAACCCCGGCAGGAACGAGGGGAAGCACAGGGAGGCGTACACCCCCGACAGATCCATGTCCTTGATGCGCTCGTGGATGTCCCACGAGCCGCGGCGCATGTCGTCGAAGCGGCTGGGCTCCATGCTGTACTCGTCGACGGGGCGCCCGACGACGGCGTTGAACCCGACGTTCGGGAACTCCTTGCCGTCGTACACCCAGACGTGGCTACCGTCCTTCTCGATGACGCGCGGGGTCTGCTCGGCGAACTTGGCCGGCATGCGGCCCTCGAAGGCGTCGGGCGGCTCGACGATGTGGTCGTCGACGGAGATGAACGTGTACTTGCGCTCCTGCCGCGGCGGGTCGGGCAGGAACGTCACCTTGTTGCGCTCGGCGGTCGTGAAGGCGGTGTTGCGCAGCAGTTCGTCGATGGAAGCCATTGGGGTGGGGTGTCCTTTCGTTGCTTCTTAATCCAGTACGCCGGGCTCGCGGCGCAGCAGGGAGCGGACCGCGCCGGCCCAGAACACGTCGGAGCCGCGCTCCAGCAGCGACTGCTTCATCCCGTGCCGCAGCCCCGGCGCGATGGCGAGGGGGTCGCGGCCCAGCAGCATGACGTCGTACGCGAGCCGGCAGGCCCGGTCGATGCTCGCCGAGCGGTAGGTCGCCTCCTGGATCGTCGGCGCCGTGACGATGATTCCGTGGCTGGCCAGGATCACCACCGACTTGTCCCCGATGCGCCGGGCCAGGTCCGCGCCGAGCTCGGCGTCGTCGACCTCGCCGGTGTACTCGTGCACGAACGCGAGATCCCCGTCGAACATCGACCCGGTCTGGTGCACGATCTCGGGCAGCACGCCGACGGCGGCGAGCACGGTCACGTAGTACGGGTGGTTGTGCACCACGACCCGCGCGTCGGGCCGGACCCGGTGCAGCTCGGTGTGGATGTGGAACGCCGGTGTGACGTCCCAGCGGCCCTCCTTGACGTGGCCGTCGCGGTCGACCACGCAGAGGTCGGAGGCGGACACCTCGTCCCACCACAGCCCCCACGGGTTGATCCACATGTCCCCGTCGTCGTTGCGGACCATCGTGATGTGCCCGGCGATGTTCTCGCTGAACCCCGACCGCGCCAGGATGCGAAACGCGCAGGCCAGCGCCTGTGCATCGCTGAGCTCGACGCCGATCGGCGGCGTGACCCGGGGCGACCAGACCGCGGTGCCACCTTGCTTGACCGGCGCTTCGACGACGGCGTCCGTCGTAGCAGTCACCTTCCGTCACCTCCACTAGAACCAAATCTTTTAAAAGATTTAGCAGGAGGAGCGCCGAGAAGCAAGCAATCGCTTGGTTGGCTTTCTGATCTCTATGATGGGCCGGTGGAGCCGCTGAAGATCATGGAGACGCGACCGGGGAACTACTCGCTGCTGCTCAACGCGGGCAGCACCGCGGTCGACGAGGTCGTCGAGGAGCTCGGGCACGAGCCGAACGGATACTTCTGGGAGGGTGTGGCCCAGTTGCTGGTCGCGACCGAGGTGTCCGAGCTCGAGGGCCGGTTCGCCTACGACCCCGAGGGCGGGATGTTCGTCGCGTACGGTGCGGACCGCCCCGCGCTGGAGCAGCTCGGCGCCGCCATGAGCGAGGTCGCCGGCGACGCCGATCGCATGCGCCGGATCGTCGCGCTTGCCGCCGAGCGCGGCTTCGAGTTCGACGACTGACATGCGCGCACGGCCGGCCACCCGGGTCGGGTGACCGGCCGTCCGCGGTCGCTCAGGTCGTCGCGCGGGGCAGGTCGGCCTGGGCGGCGTGCTGATCGCCGAGGTTGAGGAAGACGTAGCCGGCGGGGGTGACCGTCGGAACGGTCAGCTCGGCCGCCATGTAGGCGGGGATGGTGTACCGCAGCGTGAACGTCTTCGAAGCCCCCGGTGCGAGCGTGCCCGCGGTGCATTGGTTGACCCTGAACCAGTCCTCCGCAACGGCGGGGCAGTCGCCGGCCTGCGCCATGGTGTCGCCGTCGATGTACACGACCACGGTCACGTCGCGGACCGCGGCGCTCCCGCCGTTGCGGACGGTCAGGGTCAGCAGGGCCGTGCGCGTGCCGTTGCCCGAGTCGGGCTGCAGGCGCAGCGCGACGCTGTTCAGGGTGACGCCGTGGCTCGAGGTCTTGAACGACGTCGGGCCGGCGTCCTGGGCGAGGGCGGAGCCGGTCCAGCGGTAACCCCGCCACTGCCGCACTGACCCGGCGACGATCGACCGATCGCCGCCGAGCAGATTGCCGGCGCGCAGCCCGATCTCGGCGACCGACAGGTCGGCGAGGTGGTGCAGGACGACCGCCGAGCGCTGGTTGGCCGGCAGCTTCGCCAGCGCCGCGGTCAGGGCCACCCGGTCCGGGCTCGGACCCTCGACGTGCTCCTCGCGCTGGCGCTGCAGGAATGTGGCGGCCGCCCGGGCGCGCGGCCACCGGCTGGTCGCCAGCTTCCAGGCGACCCGGCGGACCCAGGCCGCGGGGTCGTCGTACGTGGCGTGGCGGGAAACCGACAGTGGCGGGGTGCGCTGCTCAGAGGTCGGCGAGCTCGACCGTGAACGCGGCCGTGTCGCCGACGTCGAGGGACTGGGCCTTGCGGATCGCGCGCTTCACCGGCAGGACGTAGACGCCGTCACCGCCGGGGAAGATCGAGGTCGCCCACTGGCTGGTGCCGACCCGCACGCGCACACGCAGCGACCCGAAGCCGCGCCGCACCCCGGCCGTGCGATCGCGGATCTCGTCGGACGCCTCGGCCGGCAGACTCACGAACGTCCAGCTGTCACCCTTGCGCGCGTCCCACAGCCACAGCTCGGCCTCGAACTCCACGATCACAGGACCACCCGTTCCAGGACAGTGAGCGGGGTGCGCCATTGCTCGGGCCCGTCGTAGTCGCCGGCGAGGACCGCCACGACGGTGTCGAGGTCCGGCAGGACGTAGAGGCGCTGGCCGCCGTTGCCCATGCCGGCGACGACGTGGTGGCCGGCGACGCTCTCGAGGTACCACTGATAGCCGTACTGCCCGCCCCAGCCGGTGCTCAGGCGCGGCCGCAGCATCGTCCGGACCCAGTCGCCGGGGACGATCCGGCCGCCCTCGGCCAGCACCAGCGAGCCGATCCGGGCCAGGTCGCGGGGCGTGAGCCGCAGCCCGGAGGCGGCCGAGGCCACGCCGTCCGCGCCGGTCATCCACGTGAAGTCGTCGATGCCGAGCGGCTCGAAGAGCTTTTCGCGGCCGTACTGCGCCAGCGCCCGCCCGGTGCCGTCGGTGATCAGCTTGCCGAGCAGGGCCGTCGCGCCGCCGCAGTAGTTCCAGCCGGTGCCGGGCGGCGCGGCGATCGGCCGCTCGAGGACGTATCGATAGCGGTCCGGGGCCAGCTCCATCGCGATCTCGGCGTTGGCCGGGCTGTTGTAGGGCAGATCCTCGCGCCACTGCAGTCCCAGCGACATGGTCAGCGCGTGCTCGACGGTGAGGCGGGCGCGGCCGGAATCGGCGGCCAGGTCGGGATACTGTGGAAAATGCCGCAGCAGTGGCTCATCCGGCGGCGGGACCAGGCCCTCGCCGAGCGCGATGCCATAGAGCAGCGCGGTCACGCTCTTGGTGACCGACCGGATGTCGTGCAGTGTGGCGGGCCCGAACTCGACGACGCCCAGCGACTCGCCCCAGGAGAAGTCCGCGCCGGACCCGTAGTGCTCCAGCACCGTCTCCCCGCCGCGCACCACGACGACGGCGTGCAGGTGGCCGGCCTCGCCCGCCCGCAGCACCTCGGCGAGGCGGTCTCTCATGGGCGCTCCTCGGTGAGTGACACGATCGCGCCGGCCACGGCGTCCGGGTCGACGAGCTGGTGCAGGTGTGCGCCGGGTATGTGTATCACGGGCCAGCCGCGGTCGCGGGCCTCGGCGGCGACCTTTTCGTACGCCGGGCTGAACCGGATGTATCCGCACGGCAGCCGCTCCCAGCCGGGCGGGTTTGGCACCGGCTGCTCGTAGTAGCTCAGCGGCAGCCGCGGCTGCTCGGCCGACACCGCGCGCCAGGTTTCCGGGTCGGGGAACAGCGCCGGGAGGCCGGCCGGGTCCCACCATTCCGTCCACTGTGGAAGGATGCCGTCCTCCGCCATGCCCCGCAGCACCGCGAGCCGCTCGTCGGTGGCGGGGCGGGTCGGCCCCGAGCGCGCCGGCAGCGCCGCTTCCACGAACACGTTCGCGGCGACGGTACCCGCCAGTGCCTCCACCACCACCGGCACGAACAGCCCGGCGCTGCTGTGCGCGACGACCGCCACCGGTTGCCCCGCCGGCAGCTCCCGCGCGGCCGCGCCGACCGCCTCGCCGACCGGCGGCCCGAACGGCGGCCCACCGGCCCCGATGCCGACCAGCGAGGGCACCACGACCGCGGCCCCAGCCGCCCGCAGCCGCTGCGCGACGGGCGTCCACGAGCGCGGGCCGAGCAGCGGGCTGTGCACGAGCAGGTATGCGATCTCCATCGGATGACCTCAGCGCCCGGCCAGGCCGGCAATCTGTTCGCCGGGCAGCGGATGCCACATCCCGGCGATCTCCCCGGCGACAGTCCCGGCCTCATCGGCGCCCGTGACCAGGAGCCGTAGCGTGGAACCGCCGCCGTCCAGCCCGTGCCGCCGTCCCCGGGCACGCACCGCCTCGGGCACGACGACCCCCGCGGAGGCCGGCTCCACGGCGTTGACACCGGGCGCGGCGCCCCGCGCGACGGACCAGACGGCCTCGTTCGGCCCGGCGGGCGACTCGTTCATGGGGTCCATCCCACCACATCACGGCCGTTTGGCGATCCTGCTCAGCCTGGGCGCATGAGCTTCGGCACGCTGGCCCGCAAGGTCCGCGCCGAGTCGCTGCCGTACGGCCGCCGGGTGAACGCCCTGGCCGGCTGTGTCGAGCGCTACCAGCCGATCGGCTTCCACGCGACGTTCGCGTACTTGGAGCATCGCGCGGGCCCGATCCGCCGCGACGAGGCCGCCCTGCTCCGGGCGATCGACCTGCTCCCGGCGAGCCGCGATCCGTGGCTGGCCGACCTGCGCGCCTACGCGTCGCGCCGGATGACGGCCAAACGGGCGGGCCGCGGCAGCGTGCCGCGGTCGGAGCCGAACCCGGCGGCCCCACGATGCTGGTACGGGGGGAGTGCCGAGGCGGCGATGTTCGCGATCCGCGTGCCGCTGCGCAGCGCGGAGCATGGTCGCCCCGCGCGGGCGATCGCGGCCGACGCGACGGTCCTGCGCCTGGCAACGGCCGGTGTCGAGCACGACGGCCGCCTGGGCGCGTCGGCCCGCGCCGAGCTTCCGCGACTCCGCGGGGAGTTCAAGCGCCTGCGGCACGCCTCGGGCTGGCCGAACGCCGACTGGCCGACGTGGCGCCGCCCGCTGATCAGAAGTCCGGGCGGCCCGGAGACGGTCGAGCTTAAACATACTATTACAGTGGGAGAAGTGGGTGTGCTGGGCAGGGTGGACTCCCTGGTTGCGCGCCCGGAGGGCCGGCGCCGTAGCCTCGTTACCAGTAACTCGATTGAGAAACTAGGTTGAATTGTGAGCGATGTCGATGTGGCTGTCGTCGGTGGCGGAGCCGCCGGCGCGCTGGTCCTTGCGCATCTGACCCGCCTCGCCGCCACCCGGCTTCGGGTCGCCCTGATCGACCGCGGGCCGGGTGATCTTGGCAGTGGCACCGCGTATCGTTCTACGGACCCGGCGCACCTGCTCAACGTCCGGGCCGGTGCGATGAGTGCCTGGCCGGCCCGGCCCGGCCACTTCACCCACTGGCTGTCCGCCAACGGCTGGAGCGGTGTGACAGGTGACGATTTCGTGCCTCGCGCCGCTTATGGTGCCTATCTCGCCTCGCTGGTCTACGACGCGGCGGACGGCGACCAGGCCGACGTGCGCCTGATCCGAGGCCGGGCCAACGGGGTGCACCGCGGCTTCGACGGCTGGACGATCACCATCGACGGAGCCGCTCCGGTCCTCGCGACCGAGGTCGTGCTGGCCATCGGCATCGAGCCGCCGGCCCAGGCCTGGGTGCCGCGCCGCCTGCGCGGCCGGCCCCGGTTCGTCGCCGATCCGTGGCGGCCCGGCGCGCTGGACGGCGTCGGGCCTGACGATCCGGTCCTCATCGTCGGCACCGGGCTGACCGCCGTCGACGTCGCCGTGTCGCTGTCGGCGCGGACCCGGCGACCGATCATCGCCACGTCGCGTAACGGCCTCCTGCCGTTCGCCCACACGCCCGAGGTTCGCGCGCCCATGCCGCTGGACGGCACCGCGCTGCCCGCCAGCGTCAAGCAGCTGCGGCATCTGGTGCATCAGCGGGTGCGCGAGTCGATCGCGGCGACCGGTGACTGGCGCCCCGCGATCGACGGGCTGCGGCCCCATACGCAGGCGATCTGGTCGGGCCTTGCGGAGGCGGACCGGCGCGAGTTCCTGCGGCGGGACCTGCGCCGCTGGGACAACGCCCGGCACCGCATGGCGCCCGCGGTGGCCGACGCGATCGACGGCCTGCGGGCGGCGGGCCAGCTTTCGATCGCCGCCGAGCACCCGTCGGTCGCCATCGCCGTCGCCGAGCCGGACAGCTGGATCATCAACACCACCGGGCCCGACCCGGACCTGGCCGGCTCGACGAATCCGTTGATCCAGCAGCTGTTCGCCGAAGGCTACGTCACCACGGGTGCACTGGGCATGGGCTGGGCGACCACGGACGACGGGCAACTGCGCGATGCCTACGGCGAACCGGTGCCGGGTCTCTGGACGCTCGGGAGCACTCGCCGCGGTCAACTGCTGGAGACCACCGCGGTGCCGGAAATCCGGGCGCAGGCCCTCGCCCTCGCCGAGCGCTTGCGTGACATGCCGTCGCCACGGCACGGCCCGGGTCACCGGGTGCGCCGGGACCAGTACGGTTTGCCCATCCTCACCACCGCGCGGGCCGGCGAGCACTTCGACGACGCGGTCCGGCGGGTCCTGCGCGTGCAACGGGGCGCGGAGGAGGCGCTGGACGCGGCGACCGCCGAGGACCCGTCCTTCGCGCTCGCGCACACCGTGCGCGCCCTGCTGGCCGTCGAGGGGGTCATCCGCGTCGACGCGTGGTCCGCCCTGGCCGAGGCCGAGCGGGCCGCGGGAGTGCGCACCGACGCCCGCACCAGCAGTCTCCTGCGTGCCGTCGCCGGTCGCGTCCGGGCGAACGACCCGGCCGGACTGCTCCGGCACATCGACGAGTTCCCCCGTGACGCGCTCGTGGTCAACGCCTGCGTCCCGACGATCGCGTTCGGCGGCGCGACCCAGGTCCCTCAGCACGCCTGGGCGATCGTCGAGCGGCTGGCCCCGGTGTACGGCGAGGACTGGTGGTACCTCGGGCTCCTGGCGTTCGTACGGCAGGAGCAACATCGGTGGGCGCAGAGCGCCGACCTCGCCGACCGTGCCCTCGTCGCCGACCCGTCCGGCGGGCATGCGGCTCACGCCCGCAGCCACGTGTACTACGAGACCGGCGAGCACCACGCCGGGCTCGAATGGCTCGACGGCTGGATCAAAGGGCCCGGACGTACCGCGTTCCAGAGCGCTCACTACTCGTGGCATGCCGCGCTGCACGAGCTCGCCCTCGAACGCTGGGTCGATGTGTCGGCCCGGCTCCGGGGGCAACTGTCGCCGCGGTCGGTCAGCGGCGTGCGGGCGCTCGTCGATTCGGCGTCCCTGCTGTGGCGGTGTCACGTGCTCGGCGCATCGCCGCAGCCGGTGGCGATCGACGAGGTGCTCGGCGCGGTGCCCGAGGAGTTCCTGCGCGAACCGCGGACCGCCTTCATCGGCCTGCACGCCGCCCTCGCGCTGGCCGCCGCCGGCGACCTCGCCCGGCTGGAGGCCCTGCGCCGGTACGCCACCGGCCGCACCGAGCCGACGTTCGACCTTGTCGCGGTGCTCGTCCGGGCGTTGAGCGCGTACGTCGCCGGGGACTACGCGCTCACGGTCGAGCTGATCTCCCGGCGGACGGGCGAGTGGGTCCGCCTCGGTGGCAGCGACGCCCAGCGTGAGGTCATCGACGATACTTTGCTCAGCGCGCTGCACCGCGCGGGTCGCTACGCGTCGACTTCGGCCGATCCGACCACCCGGGCCCTGCCCGCGCCGCCGTCACCGAACCCGCTCGAGGTTGTGAAAAGGTTGTCGTCGGGCACCTCGCCGCAGGCGGCCAGGTCGAGCAGGCGTGGCTGACCAACCGCTGGGCCGACCCGCGCGAGCAGGCCGAGGTCATCTGGTTCCTGGCCTCGCCGGCCGCGTCCTGCATCACCGGCGAGGTCCTGCTCAGCGACGGCGGTCTCAGCGCGAGCAACGGCATCTTCCTCCCGCCGGTCGCGGCGACGTGAAGACGGTCGTGCTCACCCGCGGCACGGACGTCGCTTCACTCAGTTTCCCGGTAGGCCGGCGTTGATGCGTTGGACGCAGGCGCGGACGGCGGCGAGCAGTGCCTTGCGTTCCTTCGGCGGAACGCCGGTGAGCATCCGGTTCTCGATCTCGTCGGCGATCCGGTCGCACTCCTCGGTGATCGCGACGCCCTTGTCGGTGAGGCGGATCTCGAGGATTCGCTGGTTCTCGTCCGACGGGTTCCGGGTGATCAGCCCGTCGGCGTGCAGCGACGAAAGTACCTGGATCATGGCCTGCGGCGAGACGTAGGCGCGGCGGGCGAGCTGCGCGTTGCTCAGGCCGCTGCGGGCGCGCAGCACCGTCAGCGTGGCGTACTGATGCGGCGAGAGCCCGAGCGGTTTGAGCCCATGGTGCAGTTCCCGGGTGATTCCCCGGTCGAGGCGCCCGATCGCGTACAGCAGCCGAAGCTCCTGCGGAGGCGCGCTCTCGTCGAGCTGCGTTTCGTCGGCCTGCGACACGGTGGCAGATTACAGCGACGGGACGCGGACGGGCGAACGCCCGCGTCCCCTCGCCTGGCTCATCGTGCCGCCACCGCCGCGACGACGGTGATCGCGCGCGGGATCACGCCGAAGCGGTGGAACAGGTCGGCCGCGTACTGCTGCTCGGACAGGAATTCCTCGTCGACGGCGTGTACGCCCCAGTGCCGTCCGTTCAGGGCGGGCAGCCAGGTCTGGGGGGTTCCGCCCCGGCTGCTGTGGGCGAGCAGGTCGGCAACCTCGTCGACGTGTGTCGCGGCCCACTCCTCGGTGGCGGCGACGGCGTCCACGAAGGCTCCGGCTTCGGCGGGGTGTTCACGTACCCACGTGCCGCGGCCGAAGAACACCGAGCGGTTGCGGACGAGCTCCTCGGTGGGGGCGATGACGCGTACGTCGGTGAGGTCGCGCAGCTGGCTGTAGGCGGGGTCGACGACGAGCCAGCTGTCGGTGCCGATCTCCAGGAAGTCGCGGCCCTGCGCGGTGGCGGCGATGTCGACGACGGTCACGTCGTCCCAGGCGAGGCCGGCGCGGTCGACGGCGACGGCGAGCGCGTGGGTCTGCCAGGAGCCGACGGTGAAGGCGATACTGCGACCGCGCAGGTCGGCCAGGCTCTGGATCGGCGAGTCCCCGGGGACGACGATGCCGCCGGGGTCCGGGTGCGGCTGGGAGACGGCCAGGTAGACGACGTCGAGGTCGTTCGCCTGCGCGACGATCGGCGGGGTGGAGCCGGTCGCGCCGACGTCGATGGCGCCGTCGACGAGCAGCCCGGTGGTGCGCCGTCCGTCGTCGTACCGGTGGAACCGGACGTCACCGGCAACCCGGCGCAGCGGCTCCTGCAACGCCTCGACGTGGCTGAGAATCCAGGTGGCGAGATTGTTGGGATGGGTGCCGATGGTGATGCTCACGAACTGACCTCCGTACGGTGCGGACTGCGATGGACGTCGGACGCGGCGAGCGGCCCGGGGTCGATCCAGTCGTGGATCGAGAAGTCGTGGGGCAGCACGCCGTGGTCGAGGAGGAACCGTTTCTGCTCTTCGAGGTGTTCGATCCACTCCGGGCGCAGCTCGGGCTCGAGCCAGGCGGCCAGCCCGTGCCCGTACGCCCGCCGGACCGCGCCGAGGGTGGAACCGGTCTCGGCGGCGACGATCCGCGCGGTCTGCTCGGGATGCCGGGCGGCCCAGCCCGCGGCGTCGCGGAGCGCGGCCACATAGCGGGCCACGACGTCCGGCCGCCGGTCCAGGAGTTCCTCGCTGACCGTCAGCGTGCGGGGCGTGCCGTTGTTGATCTGCAGCCGGGCATCCGGGAGGGCGGCGAGGTCCACGACGATCCGCAGGTCCGGGTCGGCAAGCACGTCGGCGCCCGGCGCGCCCTTGAGGTAGCCGGCGTCGCCGAGGCCGGCGCGCAGCGCGCGAACGGTGGCGCCGTAGAAGCCCTCGGCGCCGACGTCGGTGGTCTGCGGAAGCGGTGCCGGCGCATCGACCAGCCGCACGTCGTCGAGCCGCCGCCCGATCGAGCGGAGCGCGGCGTCGAATCCGCGCAACGCCATGGCCCGGAAGAAGTCCACCCGGTCGCCGCCGTGCGTGGGCAGGACGAGGCGGCGCCCGATCAGGTCCTCGGGGCCGGTGATCCCGCTGTCGGCGCGAGCCACCACGACCTGCATCTCCGGCACCCAGGTGAGCCCGATCAGGCGGGTACGTTCACCGCGGGACCGGGCCCACAACGCGGGCACGTTCCCACCCTCACGGAACAGGGCGGGCAGCCGGTGATCGAAGTGCGCCTCGGTGATCCCGGACTGGTGCAGCGGGGCGGCGACGAGGCCCGCCGCGGCCAACTGCCCGATGTCGATCGCGACCCCGGAGGCCGTTGGGACGGGGCATCGGGTGTACCAGACCGCGGGCTGTTCGGCGGTCATCGTGACTCCTCACGGTGGGTGTGCGTCCGGTTCAGGCGGCTCAGGAAGGCGCGGGTGCGCTCGTGGCGGGGCTCGTCGAAGACGGATCGCGGCGATCCGAGTTCGAGGATTCGGCCGTCGTCGACGAAGGCGATCCGATCGGCGACGTGCCGGGCGAAGCCGAGTTCGTGGGTCACGATGAGCATCGTCATGCCCTGCTCGGCGAGCTGCTGGATCGTCTCGAGCACCTCGGCGACGAGCTCCGGGTCGAGCGCGCTGGTCGGCTCGTCGAAGAGCATGACCTTCGGGCGCATCGCCAGTGCCCGGGCGATCGCGACCCGCTGTTGCTGCCCGCCGGAGAGCTGGCGCGGGTAGCCGGCCTCGCGGCCGGCCAGCCCGACCTGGGCGAGCAGGTCGCGCGCCTGGGCGGTCGCCTCGGCACGGGACAGGCGGCGGACCGCGAGCGGCGCCTCCACGATGTTCTCCAGCACGGTGAGATTGGGAAACAGGTTGAAGCTCTGGAACACCATGCCGATGTGGGCCCGCTGCTGGCGGATCAGCCGCTCGGGCAGCGCGCGCAGGGAGCGACCGGCCGGCCGGTAGCCGACGAGTTCGCCGTCGACCTCGACGTATCCGGCGTCCGGCGTCTCCAGGTGGTTGACGCAGCGCAGCAGGGTGCTCTTGCCGGATCCCGAGGCCCCGACGAGGCAGATCACCTCGCCGCGCGCGACGTCCAGGTCGACACCGCGCAGCACGCGGTGCCCGCCGTAGCTCTTGTGCAGGTCGACGACGCGAACCATGGGGCGTACGGTCATGGCCGGCTCCGATCGGCGGCGAGGGCGCGCAGACGCTGCCACGGTGTGGGCGGCAGCGTGCGGTGCGCGCCCCGCGCGAAGTAGCGCTCGACGTAGTACTGCGCGACCGAGAGGATCGAGGTGAGGACGAGGTACCAGGCGGTCGCGACGGCCAGCAGCGGCACCACCTCGTAGGTGCGGTTGTAGATGTACTGCACGGAATAGAGCAGGTCGTTCACCGCGATCACGCTGACCATCGAGGTGCCCTTCAGCGTTCCGATGAGCAGGTTGCCGGTCGCCGGCACGATGCTGCGCATCGCCTGCGGGAGCACGACCCGGCGGAAGATCCGCGACCGGGGCAGCCCCAGCGCGACGCCGGCTTCGAGCTGCCCGTGGTCCACGCCGAGGATGCCGCCGCGGACGATCTCGCCGGCGTGCGCGGCCTCGTGCAGGGTGAGGCCGAGCAGCGCGGCCGTCGTGGCGCTGATCAGCTCGGTCGAGTTGGCCGAGGCGAAGGTCGGCCCGCCCGGGATGCCCAGGGACAACCTCGGGTACAGATAACCGATGTTGAACCAGAACAGCAGCTGGACCAGCACCGGCACGGATCGGAAGAACCACACGTACGCCCAGCCGATCGCCGCCAGCACCGGGTTGGCGGACAGGCGCATCGCGGCCACACCGATGCCGCCGAGGAAGCCCAGTGTGGTGACCACGGCGGTGAGCCATACCGTCAGCCACAGACCCTGCAGTACCTGCTCCGACAGGAAGTACTGCGCGACGGCCGGCCAGCCCATGGCCGGGTTGCGGGCCAGCGAGGAGATCCCGGCGGCGACGACGGCCAGCGCGGCCAGCCCGGCCAGCCAGCGCCACCGGTATGGCCGTCCGGTCAGGACCGGGGTTTCCGGGCGCGGGCCGTCCGGGTGCGGCGCGGGGTCGCCGTGGTGCGTGAGGGGCAGGTCAGGGACGGCCATTCGGTGCTCCTTCGGCGCCGCTCGCGATCAGGCAGGTGACCCGGGCCGTGCAGACGCGCTCGCCGGCCTCGTCGGTGATGACGACCTCGTAGGTCGCCACCCGCCGGCCCCGGCGCAGGGCGGTGGCCACGGCGGTGACCTGCCCGTCGCGGACCGCCCGGTGGTGGGTGGCGTTCAGATCCAGGCCGACCGCGGTGCCCCCGAGCTCGGCGGCGTGCAGGCTCGCGGCCAGCGAGGCGGTGGACTCGGCCAGCATGCACGAGGCTCCACCGGCCAGCAGACCGGCGGGCTGCCGGTTGCCCCATACCGGCATCCGGGCGGTGACCCGATCCGGGCTCGCCGAAACCACCTCGATGCCGAGGCGGTCGCGCAGCAGCGGTTCACGGGCTGCCGTCATCGCGCAGCCGCCAGCTCGGCGATGGCGGTGACGGCGGCCCGCCGGTCCTCGTCGGTGGTGAACGGCGCGTTGGACAGCCGTACGGCATCGATCTCGGCAACGTCTCGGGTGGCGATCCGCCGGGCGCCCAGCGCGGCCGCCACTCCCGCCGGCTCGATCCCCGGCAGCCGGAACGCGACGAGCCCGGCCGTCGCGCCTGGATCCACCACCTCGATCCGCTGGATCCGGGCCAGGTCGCGTCGCAACTGCGCGGCGCCCGCCTCGACGGCGTCGAGCAACCGCTGATGACCGTGGCCGGCCCGCCAGCGCAGCGCGGCCAGCATGCCCTCCCAGAGCACCGGCGATTTGGTGCCTGGCTCGAACTCGGACGTGGTGTGGATGCTCGAGCCGCCGGCGACGACCAGCGCGCCGACCCCTTCGGGCCCGAGCAGCCACTTCTGCCCGGGGAATGCGTAGTAGTCGGCGCCGAGCGCCCGGACGTCGACCGCGATCGCGCCGACCGCCTGGGCACCGTCGACGAGGACGCGAGCTCCGAATCGCCGGGCCGCCGCCACGATCCGCGGTATCGGCAGGACGCTTCCGGCGCCGAAGGTCACGTGCGAGACGACGACCAGGCGCGCCCCGCCGGTCAGCTCGCGCGCCAGGTTCGCCCGGACCTGCTCGGGCGTCTCTCCCGCGACGACGACGACCGCTACGTCGTGGCGGGCCGCGGTGGCCCGCGCCGCGTCCAGCACCGCCGGATGCTCGAGCGCGGTGATCAGGAGCCGGTCCCCGGCCGACCATCGCTGAGCGGCCAGGACGCGCGCGATACCGTCGACGGTGCCGGTGGTCAATGCGATCTCGTCGGCGTCCGCCCCGACGAGGCGGGCCAGCAGGGTGCGGGTCTCCTCGAGCCGTTCGCCGATGCGGGCGTACCGGCGGCCCGACGCGCGCCCCAGACTCACGTCGGCGTCCAGCGCCGCGGTCATCGCGTCGCGGACCGGCGTCAGCAGCGGACCGGCGGTGCCGGTGTTGAGGTAGACCAGCCGCCCCAATGCCGGAAGGTCGGCCCGCACTCCGGCCAGGTCCAGCCCGGCGGCCCCGCTCATCGCGGCCCTCCGGGCAGGTCCCGGCGGTTCGCCGC
This sequence comes from Dactylosporangium sp. CA-233914, assembly GCF_050942935.1. Classification (NCBI taxonomy): domain Bacteria; kingdom Bacillati; phylum Actinomycetota; class Actinomycetes; order Micromonosporales; family Micromonosporaceae; genus Dactylosporangium; species Dactylosporangium sp. CA-233914. Next base: position 6,106,601 of record NZ_CP192030.1, read on the forward strand.
GTGCAGGGCTTCGTTGGCCGCCTCGATCGCCGCCTCGAACGTCGGGGCGGCCCCCGCCGACCGGAGGCGGCGCAGCCACGCGTGGGTCGCGGCCAGCGCGTCCGGCTGGTATCCGGCGATGCGCCGCGCGGTCTCGACGGCAGCGGCGCGTTCCTCGCCCAGCGGCACGGCGCGGGCAGCCAGCCCCGCCGCCACCGCTTCGGCGCCGACGAGCCAGCGCCCGCCGAGCAGCAGGTCGGCGGCCAGCTGCGGGCCGCCGCGGGTGTGCAGCAGCCACCCGCCGAGGATTCCGGGCAGCCCGGCGCTGAGCTCCGGCATCCCCAGCCGTGCCCGGGGCCCGACCAGCAGGAGGTCGCAGTGCAGGGCGAGCTGCAGCGACGCGCCCGCCGCGATGCCGTGTACGGCGGCGACCGTCGGCAGCGGGTAGTCGCTCAGCGTCCGCTGCAGGCGGAGCATGAGCCGCTGCTGCTCGTCGCGCTCCGCCGGAGTCTGCTGCGCCAGTTCGCGGACGTCGATACCGGCGCCGAAGGCGCGTTCGCCGGCCCCGGCGAGGACGACCGCGCGGGCGGTGCCGGCCGCCGCGAGTTCGTCCAGTGCCGCGACGAGTGCCGCCGCCAGGCCTCGCGAGATCGCGTTGAGCCGCTCGGGCCGGGCCATCTCCAGGACCACGACATGACCGTCGATGACCTCGCGGTGCAGCACGGCATCCTCCGTCACGGCGTCGCCTCGACCGGTTGCGTTGGCTCGAGCACCGTGCCGGTGTGCTCGCCGGTCCGCGGGATGCGGCGGGGCAGGGTGGTGTCGTCCCAGCCCGGGAAGCGCAGCGGCGCGCGGATGACCTGCAGCGTGCTGCCGTCGATGTCCTCGACGTCGACGACGACGTCGGCACCGCGCTCGCCGAGGACCTCGCCGTAGCCGCGGATCCGCCCGGCGGTGAGCCCGGCGGCGGCGAACAGCTCCAGCCAGTGCGCGACCGGCCTGGTGCTGAGCACCTCCTCGATCGCCGCGGAGAGGGCCTCCCGGTTCGCCACCCGTGCGCCGACCGTGTCGAAGCGCGGATCGTCGATCCAGCGTGGACGGTCCAGGAGCTCGCAGAGCCGGATCCAGTGCTGCGGGAGGTGGGCGGAGAGGACCAGCGTCCCGTCCGCCGCCGGGAACACGTCCGCCGGAGCGGCGTACGGCGCCCGGTTGCCGACCCGTTCCGGTTCCCGCCGGGAGTCCAGGTACTCGGCCAGCGGCTGGGCCTGCAGCGCGACCGCGACATCGAGCATCGACACCGTCACCTCGCGAAGCGGTCCGTTGCGTTCCCGGCCGAGCAGGGCGCTGACGACGCCGAGGGCCAGTACGTAGCCCGAGGCGGCGTCGATGAGCGGCGCCCCCGCCTTCATCGGCGGCCCGTCGGCCGCACCGGTGATGGCCATCAGCCCGGACTCGGCCTGCAGCACGATGTCGACCCCGCCCCGGGCGCGGTCCGGGCCCGACTCGCCGAACGCTGACAGCCGTGCGATCACCAGCCGCGGGTTGCGGGCCAGCAGTACGTCGGCACCGAGCCCCAGCCGCTCCAGCACCCCGGGGCGGAACGACGACAGCACGGCGTCAGCCTCGTCGCACAGCCGCAACGCGGCCGCGAGCCCCTCAGGGTCCTTCAGATCCAGCGCCACCGACCGCTTGTGCACGTTGTAGGCCGCGAAGGACGGGGCGGTGAGGCCCTGTGCGACACGGCGCGACCGCGCGTTGCGCATCGGGTCGCCGGCGGCGTCCTCGACCTTGATCACGTCGGCGCCCAGGGCCCCGAGCAGGTCCCCGGCGCAGGGTCCGGCGATCAGGCGGCTGAAGTCGATGATCCGGAAGCCGGCGAGCGGACCGGACAGGCTGCCGCTCAACCGTTGAATCCCGTTCCCTGCGCGCCGATGTTCACCCCGGGGTCGAGCCGGTTGCCCGCCACGCCCCAGCGCTCGAACGCCTTGGCGTAGTAGCCGTCCTGCTGCAGTTCCCGCAGCGCGCCGGCGACGGCGTCGCGCAGCCCGTCCTTGCCCTTGGGCACGGTCCAGCCGAGCACCAACGTGCCCGCCTCGGGCAGGTCCACCGAGTCCACCGGCTTGCCCTGGGACTTGTCCCACACCACGTTGAAGTCGCTGCCCACGTACGTGTCGATCCGGCCCGAGACGAGCGCCAGCTGCATCGAGGGGATGTCCTCGAAGCTCGACACCTCCGGGTTGCTCCGGCCGGCCTTCTGGCATACCGCCTGCAGCGTCGGCAGCACCGAGAACGAGCCCTTGACCTCGCCGAACCGCTTGCCGCAGACGTCCTGCGCCGACTTCAGGCCGGCCGGGTTGCCCGTCTTGACCATCAGCACGTTGCGGGACAGCAGGATGTCGACGAAGTCGTACTTGTCCTGCCGGGCCTTGGTGTCCCCGTTGGTGGACGTGGTCAGGTCGATCCGCCCCGAGTCCAGGGCCAGCAGCTGAGATGCGGTGCTGGGGTAGTTCTCCGACTGGAACTTCACGCCCAGCAGTTGCTCGACCGCTGCGATCAGGTCGGCGTTGAGGCCCTTCACCTCGCTCGAGGTGGCGCCCGGAAAGTTGACCGGGGGCAGGCCGACGCTGACGGCCGTGCGCACCACGCCGGCGTCGCGCACGCCCTGCGGCAGCAGCGCCCGCAACTTGTCGTCCGCGGTGAAGGAGGGTTGGAGCTGTGCCTGGGTGGCGAGGTTGACCACGCCGCTCGGGCTGGTGCCGGGGCTTGTCGCCGAGGTGCCGGAGGAGCCGTCGCAGGCGGCCAGCCCGAGTAAGGCGACGGAGATGAAGCCGGTGGCCAGCCGGCGCCGCAGCGTCAGGAAGGTGCAGGAGCCCATTGCGATCCCTTTACGGAGGCAGAGAGAGTTGTGGCAATCCGAATCAAGTAACTTGATACTCAACGCGCAAGCGACACGCTAGGCTGCCTTTCCTATCGGGTCAATAGGAAAAACGCCCTGAGAGGCTGGTCACAGCCCCGGGCCTGCTGGAGCGCGCCCGGGTTCACGACTGTGGCGCGGTGCGACCTTGCCCACTTCTGTGCGCCGCCGGCCCGATAGGCTGCGGCGGTGATCGAGCCGTTCGCCCTGCCCCCGTGCGAGCCCGGCGGGCCCGACCCCGCCGCACTCGTGGACTCGGTCAAGGCGTGGGCGGCTTGCGACGCCATGGTCGAGCTGGTCGTGTGCTTCGGCGGGGCGGCCGGCGACGATCTCGTCGAGTTCTGCAAGGTGTGGGACTTCCGGGGCGGCACCAAGGAGCGCTTCGACACCGCGCGGATCGATTACGAGCCCGAGCGGGACCGGCACATTCGCGGGCTGATCCACGCGCTCGGGCTCGGCGGCGGCGACGGGCCGCGGCACCGGGAGTACGACCACGTGCTGGTGCTCGGCGGTGGCATCCGCGTCGCGCTGGGGCGCAGCGACTACACCTCGCGGCTGCTCGCCGGTGGGCTGAAGACGGCCACCCTGACCGGGCTCGGGAGTCTGCGATGGCGCGACGACCGGGAGTTCCGCGAGGGTGCGCGGCTCGGGCTCGGGCCGGTCGACACCGAGGCCGACATGATGGCCGAGGCGTTCGGCAAGTTTCTCGGGCTGGGCGAGCCGAGCACGAGGCTCGCCGGTGCGGGCTGGTGGCACCGCAGCTGGGACGGCGACGTGCACGTGCTGGCCGCCCCGTCCACGCGGCCGCCGCTGCGGGCCAACACCGCCGACACGCTCGTCGGCTGGGCGCAGCGCGTGGTGACGCCGAAGGCGGGGGAGCGGCTGCTGCTGGTGACCAACTCGCCCTACGTGCGCCATCAGCACTGCGACGCGATCCGGCTGCTCGGCGCGCGGTACGGCGTCGGCGTCGAGACGGTCGGGTTCGACGACGCGGCGATGACCGAGTGGGGGCGGCCGCTGAGCACCACCGAGCTGCTGCAGGAGGTGCGCTCCTCGATCCTCGCGATGCGCAACCTTCACGACAGTGCGGCGACCACCTCGCGATAGGCGGCACGAGCCACAGCCCCGCGCGCTCACACGGTAACGGCCGCGGGCGGGCCCCGGTCGAGAACGCGCGATCCGATCACGTGGAGTGATCATGTTGCTACCGTTCGTCCGGGAAGCGGAGGTGGAGGACCATGAGCCTGCAGGCGCTTGACCAGACCGTCTACACCCTCGAACCCGGACGGGCGCATCCGTTCGGGGCGCGATGCGACGCCGAGGGCGTGAACTTCGCACTCTTCTCGGAGCATGCCAGCGGGGTCGAGCTGCTGCTGTTCGACTCGCACGACGCCGAGCAACCCTCGCACACCTTCCGGCTCGACCCGCGCACCAACCGCTCCTTCGCCACCTGGCACGCCTATGTGCGGGGGCTGAAGGCGCCGGCCTTCTACGGGTACCGCGTCGAAGGCCCCGACACCCCCGGCAACCGGTTCGATCCGCAGAAGGTGCTCATCGACCCGTACGCCCGGGGCGTCTCCCGCACCCGCTGGGACCGCGACGCGGCCTGCCGGCCGGGCGACAACACCGCGAAGTCGCTGCGCTGCGTGGCCATCGACCTGGACGCGTACGACTGGAAGGGCGACCGGCCCCTGAACCGCCCGCTCGCCGACCAGGTGATCTACGAGCTGCACGTCGGGGGCTTCACGCGCTCGCCCAGCGCGGCCGTGGCGAGCCCCGGCACGTTCTGCGGAGTGGTCGAGAAGATCCCGCACCTGCGGCGGCTCGGGGTCACCGCCGTGGAGCTCATGCCGGTCGCGGACTTCGATGACACGGGGCGCGATTTCTGGGGGTACAGCACCGCCGGCTTCTTCGCACCGCACGCGGGGTACTGCCGAAGCCCCCAGTGCGGCGAGCACCTCGACGAGTTCCGGGACATGGTGCGGGCCCTGCACGCGGCCGGCATCGAGGTGCTGCTCGACGTGGTGTTCAACCACACCGACGAGGGCAACCAGCTCGGGCCGCTGTTCAGCTTCGCCGGCCTGGACAACGCCAACTACTACTATCTCGACCCGGCCGACCCGCGGTACTACGACGACTACTCCGGCTGCGGCAACACCCTGATGGCCAACCACCCCATCGTCACCAAGCTCATCAAGGACTGCCTCGAGTTCTGGGTGCGGGACATGCACGTGGACGGCTTCCGCTTCGACGAGGCGGCGGTGCTCACCCGCGGGGCCGGCGGGGCGGTCCTCGACGAGCCGCCCGCGGTGTGGCAGATCGAGCTGTCCGAGACCCTCGCCGACACGAAGATCATCGCCGAGGCGTGGGACGCGGCCGGGGCGTACGAGGTCGGGCGATACCCGGGCTACCGGTGGGCGGAGTGGAACGGGCGGTTCCGCGACACCATGCGGCGCTTCGTGCGCGGCGACGCCGGGATCGTCGGCGACGTGGCCGACCGGCTCGGCGGCAGCGCGTCGCTGTACGAGCCCCGCGGCCACACGCCGGCCAACAGCATCAACTTCGTCACCTGCCACGACGGCTTCACGCTCGCCGACCTCGTCTCCTACGACCACAAGCACAACGAGGCCAACGGCGAGGGCAACCGCGACGGTAACGACGACAACATGAGCTGGAACTGCGGCGCCGAGGGGCCCACCGACGACCCGGCCGTGCTCGCCTTGCGTGAACAGCAGATGAAGAACCTCGCGACCCTGCTCATGCTCTCCCGCGGGGTGCCGATGGTGCTCTCGGGCGACGAGTTCGCGCGCACCCAGCAGGGCAACAACAACGCGTACTGCCAGGACAACCCGATCGGCTGGGTGAACTGGCACCTGGCCGGGGCCAACGCCGGCCTGCTGCGCTTCTGGCGCGGCCTGATCGCCTTCCGGGCGCGCCACGCGACCCTGCGCGCCGCGGAGTTCTACCCGCCCGACGAGGTCGCCTGGCACGGCACGCGGCTCGGCGTGCCGAACTGGGGCGACCCGCAGGCCCGCGCCCTGGCCTGCACGATCCGCGGCCACGCGGGCGGGCCGGACCTGCACCTGATGATGAACATGTACTGGGAGCCGCTGGACTTCCAGATCCCGCTCGACGGCCGCCACTGGGTGCGCGCCATCGACACCGCCCTGCCGGCCGGCGACGACCTGCGCGACGAGGGTGGCGAGCCACCGGTCCCCGGACCGCACTACACCCTTTCCGGCCGAAGCATCGCCGTACTGCTGTCCCACGCGTAAAAGGGAGCGACCCGTGCCGAACGCCATCGACTTCACCTTCTCGGATCTGATCGCCGGCTACGTCATCAGCTACGACGAGGGCAGCCGCACCATCGAGCTCAACACCTCCGACGGCCGCCCGTTCCGGATCCGGCTCACCGACACCACCACCGCCGAGCTCGTGCGCAACCTCGGCGACGGCTACCTCGACGCGACCGGCCAGCTGACCCGGATGCTGCAGCACGGCCGGCTCGTCCACGTGCACGGCATCTTCTACCCCGGCGACACCGAGCTCGGCGAGACCGCGTTCGAGGCCAAGCACATCCTCATGTTCGGCAAGGAGGCCGACGAGTTCCGGTTCGAGTCACCGGGCTGGTGGGTCGACCAGATCGCCCGCATCGCCGACTTCTACCTCGACGACGAGTTCGGGCCGGGCGCGACCACGTTCGACTACCGCGGCTACCGCACCGACCTGTCGATGGAGGGCACGAAGGCGGGCGCGGCGCGGCAGGAGACCGACACGATCTCCCGGCTGGTGTACGGCCTCGCGACCGCCTACCTGATGACCGGGCGCGAGCGCTACCTGCGGGCCGCGACCGACGGCGCGCACTACATGATCGACCACCTGTGCAGCATCGACCGCTCGCAGCAGATCGCGTACTGGTACCACGCGCTGATCCTCAGCCCCGACGGCACCGAGCGGAAGGTCTTCGCCTCCGAGTTCGGCGACGACTTCGACGCGATCCCGTGCTACGAGCAGATCTACGCGCTCGCCGGCATCACGCAGGTGTACCGCATCACGGGCGACCCGCGGCTGCGCGAGATCATCGACCTGACGGTGAACCTGTTCCACCACTACTTCAAGGACGACGAGCGCCGCGGCTACTACTCCCACATCGACCCGGTCACGTTCGACCCGCACAGCCCGGCCCTCGACGACGGCACGCGCACCAACCGCGACCGCAAGAACTGGAACTCGATCGGCGACCACATCCCGGCGTACCTCATCAACCTCTACCTCGCCACCGGCGAGCAGCGCTACGCCGACGAGCTCGCCGAGCTGTGCGACATCATCACCGCGCACTTCCAGGACTACGACAGCAGCCCGTTCGTGCAGGAGAAGTTCCACGGGGACTGGAGCCCGGACCGCGAGTACGGCCAGCAGCTCGACCGCGCCATCGTCGGGCACAACCTGAAGATCGCCTGGAACCTGACCCGGGTCAACAACCTGCGCCCCAACGCCGGCTGGGTCGCCTTCGCCCGGCGCATCGCCGACGTCATGCCCGGCGTGGGCATGGACCGCCAGCGCGGCGGCTGGTACGACATGGTCGAGCGGCACACCCGCGGCGGCGAGCGCTTCCACCGGCTCGTCTGGCACGACCGCAAGGCCTGGTGGCAGCAGGAGCAGGGCATCCTCGCCTACCAGATCCTCGACGCGGTCTTCGCGCACCCGCTCTACGCCAAGTATGCCCGGGAGAGCGCGGCCTTCTACAACGGCTGGATGCTCGACACCACGGCCGGCGGCGTGTACTTCAACGTGCTCGCCGACGGCAACCCGTTCATGCTCGGCGGCGAGCGCAGCAAGGGCTCGCACTCGATGGCCATGTACCACAGCGCCGAGCTGTGCTACCTCTCCGCCGTCTACCAGAACCTCGAAACCGAGGAGCAGCCCCTGGAGCTGTACTTCGCGCCGCGCCCGGGCGCGTTCGGCGGCACGCTGCGGGTCGCACCGGACCTGCTGCCACCCAGGTCGGTGCGCATCCTGCAGGTCTGGGTCGACGGCCACGAGCACGCCGACTTCGACGCGGACGCGCTGAGCGTGAACCTGCCGCACAGCACCGAGCCGCAGACAGTCCGGGTGCGGCTGGCGGCGAAGGCGGTCGCGTTCAGCGCGGACACGCTGCGCATCGGCGACGGCAGCGCGAGGATCAGCCTCGCCGGATCCCTCACCCCGCACCGGATGCAGACGCTGCGCGAGGCGGTCGAGGGGGCGCTGGAGCACGGCTGCCGGCGGGTCGAGCTCGACGCGGCCGCGCTGGTGTACCTCGACGCGGAGGCGACCCGCTACCTCGCGATGCTCAAGCAGCAGCGCGACTTCGAGCTGCGCATCACCGGCGCGGGCGGCCAGGTCGAGCGGGAGCTGCGCGACAGCGAGCTGAACCAGGAGCTGGTCCGGTGAAGCTCGCCGGGCACCGCATCGCGATCCTCATCGAGAGCGACTTCTACGAGCACGAGATCTGGTACTACTCCTACCGCTTCCCGGAGGAGGGCGCCGAGGTGCACTTCCTGACCCGGCTGTGGGGCCAGCGACAGCTCACGTTCACCGGCCACGAGTACAAGGCCCCGTTCGTGTGCGAACGGTCCTTCGAGGACCTCGACGACGAGCAGCTGCGCTCGTACTCCGCCGTCATCGTCCCCAGCGCCTTCGTCTCCGACCGGCTGCGCTACAGCGAGGACCTGGCGCAGCTGCCGCCCGCGACCCGGTTGCTGCAGCGGGCCTTCGCCGAGCCGCGGATCGTCAAGGGCGTCATCTGCCACGGGCTGTGGCTGCTGTCGCGGACCCCGGAGCTGATCCGCGGCCGCGAGGTGACCTGCCACCCGAACCTGTACGGCGACGCGCTCAACATGGGCGCGCGCTACGTCGACCGGGACGTCGTCGTCGACGGCGACCTGGTCACCGGGCGGACCGGCGCGCAGGCCGGCCACTTCGCCCGCGCCGTCATCGACCGGGTCGCCGCCGCCGTCCCGGCGCCGGTCTGAGCGGGGGGTGACCGTGCAGCGCGACGCCGCCGAGCGGCTGATCGAGCCGTTCTACGACCTGTTCCGCGCCAAACGCCGCAACTGGGACGCCGGGTTCGCCGTCCTCGCCGACGACTGGCGCTCCTACTACACCAACGGGCGCTACCGCACCAAGGCCGCGACCCGGCCGTACATCGAGGGCCTGTTCGATCTCGTGCCCGACATCAACGTCGAGATCCTGTACCTCAGCGTGGACGGCATCTACATCGCCGTGCGCAGCGAGCTGTCGGGCACCCCGGCCGGCGACTTCATGGTGCCGCACACCGGACGCTCGTTCAGCATCATGACCATCGACGTCCACGAGGTCGGCGACGACGGGCGGCTCTCGGTCCTGCATCACCTCGAGGACTGGGGCACCGCGATCCGCCAGCTGCAGGGCACCGACCAACCGCAGGAGGAACAGTGAGAGTCCTCGTCATCGCGTCGAACTACGGCGTGTGGGCGGAGGAGCTGCAGGGGCCGTGGGACGCGCTGCGGGAGGCCGGGCACGACCTGACCCTCGCCACCTACCTCGGCAAGACCCCGCTGCCCGGCGTCATCAGCATGGACCCGCAGTTCGTCGACCCGATGCAGAAGGTGAAGATGAACCCGCCGGAGCTGCTCGCGCGGGTCAACCAGATCCTCGACACCGGCGAGTGGGCGCACCCGATCCGCACCGCCGACGCCGACATGGCCGACTACGACGCGCTCGTCATCGTCGGCGGGGCCGGCTCCGCGCTCGACGTCGCCGGCAACGGCCTCGTGCACCGGCTCGTCCTTGCCGCCTACAAGTCCGGCAAGACGATCGGCGCCCTGTGCTACGCCGTCGCCGCGCTCGCCTTCACCCGCGACCCGGACGACGGCATGCGCAGCGTCATCCACGGCCGGCACGTCACCGCGCACCCGCACGCCTGGGACTTCACCGAGGACCTGGAGTACGACGTCGTGCGGGCCACCGACGACAACCCGCGCCTGCGCCTGAAGACCAGCGGGTTCGTGTTCCCGCTGCAGTACATGGTGCAGGACGCGGTCGGCCCGGCCGGCTCGGTGGCCTCGGACCCGACCACCTCCCGCCAGCACCCCAGCGTCGTCTACGACCCGCCGTTCGTCACCGGCCTGTCGGTCGAGTCGGCGCAGGCGTTCGGCGCGAAGCTCGTCGAGGTCCTCGACCGGCAGCCGGTGAATGCTCATGCCTGATCTTCCTTCGCATTCCACGTCGTCGTTCACCCGTGACGGGCTGACCGTGCACACGTTCACGGCCCCGGACGAGTTCCTCGCCAACTCCACGCACGTGCTGGAGACCGGCGGCGCGCTCGTCGTCATCGACGGGCAGTTCGTCGCGCCGTACGCGACCGCCTTCCGCCGCTTCGTCGACGGCCTCGGCAAGCCGATCCGGAAGGTGTACCTCAGCCACGCCCACGTCGACCACTGGTTCGGGCTCAGCACCGCCTTCGCCGACGTGCCCGTGCACGCCGCCGCGGCCACCATCGAGGCGCTGCGCCGCACCGGGGAGGCCGAGCGGGCCGAGCGGGCCGCGCGGTACGGCCCGTTCGTCCCCGAACGGATGGTGCTGCCCGAGCACGTCGCCGAGCCCGGCTTCGACACCATCGACGGCGTCGACTACCGCCTCGACGTCGTGTCGCACGCCGAATGCGACGCGCAGCTGGTGATCAGCCTGCCCGGGCACGGCGTCACGGTCGCGCAGGACCTCGTCTACAGCGGCACGCACGTGTACGTCACCCGCGCCGCCGCCAACACCATCGGGGTCCTGCGCGTGCTGGCCACCTCCGGCTCCGACGTGTTCCTGGCCGGTCACGGCCCGGTCGCCGACGCCGCCGAGGTGCTGCGCAACGCCGACTACCTCGCCTTCGCCGAGCAGCGCCTCGCCCACGACGACCCGGCCGGGTTCCGGGAGGCGCTGCTGGCCGCGTATCCGCAGCGGCGCTGCCCGCAGCTGCTGGACATCTTCATCCCCCGCCTGTTCGAAGCATCCACAGTGGAGGTCCGTCCGTGAGTAAGCACGTGCTGTGCGTCGTCTCGGAGCACGGCTTCTGGGCCCAGGAGCTGCTGCTGCCCGTCGACCGCCTGGAGTCGGCCGGGGTCACCGTCCACTTCGCCACCCCGACCGGCGCTCAGCCGCTGCCCGACGCCGGCAGCCTCGACAGCTCCTACGTGGACCCGCCGCTGGGCCGGCCGGTCACCTCGCCGGAGATGGGGGAGCGGGCCCGGACCACGGACTGGGAGACGTACTTCAAGGACCGTCAGAGCCTCGCCGACCTGATGCCCGTGCGCCCGTACCTCAGCGCCGGCAACTACATCGCGGCGATGGAGGAGTACTACGACAAGCGGCAGGCCGCCTGGGACGCGATCGTGGCGAGGTACGACGCCCTGCTCCTCGTCGGCGGCAGCGGCCCGATCGTCGACATGGTGAACAACCCGCGCGTGCACGACCTGATCCTGGGCTTCCACACCGAGGAGAAGCTCATCGCCGCCGAGTGCTACGCCGTCACCTGCCTGGCCCTGGCCCGGGAGCTGGACGACCGGCGCCCGATCATCGAGGGCCGGCACGTCACCGGCCACACCATGGAGTACGACTACACCGCCGGCTGGGCGGTCACCGCCAACGGTGCGCCGCTGGTCTTCGGGGCGCCGCCGTTCGCGCTGGAGTACATCCTGCGCGACGCCGTCGGACCGCACGGCCGCTTCCACGGCAACGTCGGCCACAAGCTGTCGGTCGTGCTCGACCACCCGTTCCTGACCAGCCGATCGGTCGGCGAGAGCGACCTGTGCGGCGAGGTCATGGTGCGGGCGCTCAAGGAGGACCTGCGGGTGTACGGCTGGCAGCCCGCCCTCGAGTTCGTCCGATGATCTCCGACTCGCGGCGCTCCTCGTTGCTGGAGGCGCTCTCCGGCGACCATTCGCTCAGCGCGCTCAAGGCCCTGGCGGCGCTCGGCGGCCGTACCCCGCACCCGGACGCCGTTCGGGACGAGGTCCTCGGCAGCTGGCCGGTCGGCGGGCCCGTGCCGGCGCTCGCCGGTGCGCTGCTGCGACTCAAGGCGATCGACGACCGGGCGTCGCTCGCCGAGCGGCTCGGGCCCTGCCTGGCGGACATGGCGGCGCGGGCCGTCACCCGCGAGGAGCACTTCATGACGATCGCCGTCGCCGACGAGTGCGGGGCGCCGTTCGCGCCCTCGTCGGTGGCGTTCTTCCACTCGCGCGAACACGACGACGGCACCTTCGGCCCGGACCCGCTGGAGAACGCGATCGCCGTCAGCGCTCTGCTGCGGGCCGGCGCCCCGCTGCGGGACCCGTCCACTGTGGGCAAACTGCTCCTCGAGCACGCGCTCGGCGGCGACCTGTGGATCGTGTACTGCGCGATGCGCGCCCTCGCCCTGCTGCGGATGACCCCGCCGCCCCAGGATCTCATGCTGGACCTGTCCGTCGACGGCTCCGCGGACGAGACCTACCAGCGGCTGAGCGTTATCGAGTGGCTCGTCGCCCCGGTCTTCGCCGCGGCCCGCACCGGCGACCTCGACACCCTCGCCCGCCACCTGCACAGCGGCGGCGACCCGAACCTGCGCGACCTCGCCGGCTGGACCCTGCTGTCGGCGGCCGCCGTGCGCGGCCGGGCGGCGGCGGTCCGCATGCTCCTGGACGCCGGGGCCGACCCGGACCAGCGGGTCGCCGACGCCGACGCCCTGCCCGTCTTCTGGGCCGCCCAGCACGGCGACGTCGACACGGTCCGCGCCCTGCTGGCCGCCCGCCCCGGGCACATCGACGCGATCAGCCGCGTCAACGGCCACACCGTGCTGCTGCAGGCGGTCTTCTTCGGCACGGCGAGACACCGGGACCTCATCGAGTGGCTGCTGTCCGCATTCGACCCCGGCCCGCGGCTGATCGCCTGCAACGTGCGCGGCTACACGGCCCGCACCATGGCGGAGCTGTGGCACAACGAGCCGATCCTGGCCCTGCTGCCGCCGGCGGTGGCGCCGGAGCCCGCGGGCGAGTACCGCGAACGCCTCCTGGCCTCGATCGCCGGCGAGCCCGACCCGCCGGTCGACGAGCTCGTGGCGGCCCTGGCCGACCCGCGTGACGAGTCCCGGATCGCGGCGGCCCTGAACGCCCCCGGCCTGGACCTCAACCGCCAGGGCGGCCCGCTGGGCCAGACCCCGATCATCGCCGCGGTCACCGGCACCGACCCCGACGAGACGACCGCCGCCGCCCGCGTCCGAGTCGTCAAGGACCTGCTGGCCCGGGGCGCCGACCCGGACCTGCCCGAGCGCCACCCGATGGCGGTGGACGCGGTCATCCGCGCCGCGGTGCTCAACCACTTCGCGTGCCTGCGTGAGATCGCGGACACCATGCCCCCGCTGGCCTTCGCCGCGGCGCTGAACGAGCGCCCGGCCATCAACGGCCAGACGGCGCTCGACGACACCGTGCACCGCGCGCTCACCGCCCCGCCGGCCACGGTCGACAGCCACCTGGAGCAGATCCGCTGGCTCCTGGCCCACGGCGCCCACCCCGACGTCCCCGACCACACGGGCGTCACCCCGCTCGGCCGCGCGACGGCGACCCTCGCCGACCCGGTCCTGAAACCCAACGCCCGGGCCGTCCTGGCCGCGCTCACCGCGCGTTGAGCCGGCCGTCGACGCTGTGATAGACCCGTCCGGGCCCGGCTGGCACGGGCCGGGCCCGGACGGCTTCCGTGACCTACCGCAGACCACGCGCGGTGAAGGCGGTACGTGTGGCCTGAGCGGCCGCGGAGACATGGCGCCGCTGGGCGGCGTCGAGCGTGGACCGGGCCGCGGCGTTGAACGTGATCCCCGCCGTGAAGGCGAACCGCGCCTCGACGATCAGGGTGCTCGCGCGGGTGCCGCCGAGCGCGGTGCGGATGTCCGCCGGGAGCACGATGCTTCGCCGCATACAGCAAATGGCGGCGCGGGCGGCCGAGCCGTTACTTCGCCCGGGAGCTGTGGGTGCGGGAAGGCCTCGGCGGCTCCTTGCTCTCGGTCGCCGTCGCGGCTGGCGTGGCGCCGCCGAGCAGCCGGCGGCAGTACTCGTCGATCGCCGGCTCGCTGGTCGCGCCCGCGAGCCGGGCCAGGGCACGGCGTTCGTCGCCGGTGATCGGGCGGGCGTGCGGGTCGGTACGGAAGGCCGTCCAGGCCCGGCACGCCTCGGCCGCCGACTCCGCCGAGGGACTGACGGCGCCGCTGGTGCCGGGAGCGGACGGCGCGGTGGCGGCGGTCGCCCGCGGACGGTCCGGCGGGCGCGGCGCGGCGACCGGCGACGACGGCGGCGGCGGTTCGCCGCCGCCGGTCAGCCAGTGGCGGACGGTCGGCGGCAGGTGCCCGGTGCCGGCCGCGAACGCCGTGCCGCCGACCGACGCGGCAGCGAGCGCGGCCGCCGCGACCACGAGCAGCCGGCGGCGCCGGCGGGCCGGGCGGTAGGCCGACCGGAACCGGGCGACGGCCACGTCCTGCCCGGCGAGCTCCTGCGGACGGCCCGGCGCGGCCGCCGCGTGCAGCAACGCCCCCACGTGCGGGTCGCGCGGCAGGTCAAGATCCATCTTCGCCGTCCTGGTCGCGGTGCGCGAGCACCTGAGGGTGATCGGCGAGCCGGCGCAGCCCGCGCATGGTGGCGACCCGCACCGCGCCGGAGCGTTTGCCCAGCACCCGGGCCGTTCCGGCGACGTCCAGCCCGGCCACGACCCGGAGCATGACGGCCTCGGCCTGCTCGCGCGGGAGGGTGGCGATGAGCCGCACGGCGCGGTCGGTGTCGTCCAGTTCGACGACGTCGGCGGCGACGTCGCGCTCGACCCGCGCGGTGCACAGCTGGTCGACGGACTCGTACGCCTCCTCGTGGCGGCGCCAGGCCCGCCGGTTCTCGTCGATGCCGCGGTGCCGGGCGATGCGGAACAGCCAGACCCGGAACGCCACGGCGCCGCCGCGGAAGCCCGACAGGTCACGGGAGACCTGCAGCCACGTCTCCGAGGCGACGTCCTCGGCGAAGTCACCGCACACGACCTGCAGGTAGCGCAGCAGCGGCGGGTGCAGGGCCCGCCACAGCACCGCGAACCCGCGGGGGTCGCCCTCGATGGCGGCCGCCAGCGCGTCGGTGAGGTCTTCATCGCGTAACTGGGGCATCGACGCGGTCATCTCGCCGCCGCGGCCAGGCCCGCCCGCGCCATCGGCTGCCAGCGCTGCCGCCCGCCGACCAGCGCTGCCACGGTTCCCTGCACGACCACCAGGTACAGCAGCTGCCGGTAGACCACCTGCTGCAGTGGCACGCTCCACAGCGGGGCCAGCCGCTCGCCGTCCAGCCGCAGCGCGTATGCGGTCGTCGCCACCTGCAGCGCGGTGAATCCGCACCACAGCGCGGCGACCTGGGCCCATGGCAGGAACAGCGCCCCGTAGATCGCGTAGACGTCGACCAGCGGCGCGGCCAGCGGCAGCAGCATCTGGAACAGCGCGAGGTACAGCAGCCCGCGCCGGCCGAGGCGCCCGCCGCCGCCCCGCTCGCGGACCGCGCCACGGTGCTTCCAGGCCGCCTGCATCGTGCCGTAGCACCAGCGGTACCGCTGCCGCCACAGCTGCCGGAGCGTGCCCGGCGCCTCCGTCCAGGCGACCGCCTCCGCCACGTAGACGGCGCGCCACCCGGCCCGGAGCACCGCCATGGTCAGGTCGGTGTCCTCGGCCAGCGTGTCGCCCGGCACCCCACCGGCGTCGCGCAGCGCCTCGCGCCGGAACGCGCCGATCGCGCCCGGAATTGTCGGCATGCACTCGCCCAGGTCGAACAGGCGGCGGTCGAGGTTGAAGCCGACCACGTACTCCAGGTGCTGCCAGCGGCCGAGCAGCCCACCCCGGTTGGCCACCTTGGTGTTGCCGCTGACCGCGCCGACGGCCGGGTCGGCGAAGGGCTGCACGAGCTGCCCGACGGCGTCCGGCTCGAACACCGTGTCGCCGTCGACCAGCACCAGCAGGTCCCCGCGGGCGGCGGCGATCCCCGCGTTGAGGGCGGCGGGCTTGCCCGCGTTGGCCTGCCGCAGCAGGTGCAGATTGGGCAGGCTGCGGGTCAGCCCGTGCACGATCGCCGGGGTGTCGTCGGTCGAGCCGTCGTCGACCACGATGATCTCGCAGTCCGGGTAGTCGCTCGCGGCCAGCGACCGGATCGTGTTGACGATGTTCGCCGCCTCGTTGTACGCCGGAACGATGATCGACACCCGGCCGAGGTAGCGGCGGCGGCCGCGCAGGCGTCGCGCCCGGCGGGCGTGCCGGGCCGCCGCTACGACCTGGACCGCGAGCCGTACGAGGGCGAGCCCGGTGCCGGCGACCACGATCCACTGGATGGCTTTGGCCAGCAGGTGCCCGGCGATCTGACTCCATCGCAGCGCGGTGCCCCGGGCAATCATGCCCGCCCCGGCGGCCGGCGCCGGCGGCAGGCCGAGCCCCTCGGACACGGTGACGAACCGGCTGCCCTTGGTGGCCAGGATGCGCCGGGTCGCCTCGACCGTCTGCGACCGGTCCCCGCCGCCGTCGTGCAGCATGACCACCGCCCCGGCTCCGGCCTGGCCGTCGAGGGCGGTGCGGACGATGGTGTCCGCTCCGGGCCGCTCCCAGTCGCGGGTGTCGCGGTCGGCCAGCACCGCCAGGTAGCCATCGACGCGGTCCGGCATCGACAGGTACGGCGGCCGCATGAGCACCGGCCGCCGGCCGGTTGCCGCCGCGATCGCGTTCGCCGTGAGGCCGAGCTCGAGCTGCTGGCGCCACGCCGGAAGCGCGGCGAGGTCGGGATGGGTGAAGGTGTGCACGCCCACCTCGTGGCCTTCGTCGACCATCCGGCGCACCAGGTCCGGATACCGGTTGACCTGCGAGCCGATGACGAAGAACGTGGCATGGGCGTGGTACTGCCGCAGGACGTCGAGCAGCTGCGGCGTCCAGCGCGGGTCCGGTCCGTCGTCGAAGGTGAGCGCGAGGGTCCCCGCCGGCAGCCGGGCTGCCTGCACCCCGCCCGCCCCGAAGCGCAGCACGGGCCCGTCATCGGCGGCGGCGATGCGCGATCCCGCCGAGGACGGCGCCTCGGCGGCCACGTGGCTCGTGAACCCGTCCAGGCACAGCTCGGTCATCACGAGGATGACGCCGAGCAGGAACAGCAACCAGTGCGCCCGCGGCTCGCGGCGGGCCTTGTGACGGCTCATGCGCTACCTGGTCCGGCTCGGCCTGGGATTGCCGGGCTTGGCGGTGGGGCGGTTGCCGGGCTTCTCGGTCGTCGTGGCCGTCGCCGGCACCGGAACACGCGTAGTAGGGCCATCGGTGACCGGCCGCTCGGTCCGCGGCGTGTGCGTGCGGGTGTCCGGCATCGGCGGCGCGGGCGCCACGCCGGCGCCGCCGAACCCGCCGGGCTCGAGTATGCCCTGCCCATTGCCCGGAAGCCCCGGAATCGGCACCGGCGATGAGCCCAGCAGACCGGCGATGAGCAGGGCCGCGCCCGCGGTGAACAGCAGCCCGAAGGCGACGCCGAGCGCGGTGAACAGCCGCCGCCGGCGCCCCCCACGATCCAAGAACACAGGTGTCACCCCGCAAACGGCGAATGAGGGCGCCGTTGCGTTACACCCGCGCCCCCGCTCGCGCCGTTACCGCGTCGGTCGCTGCTCCTGCGACCGGCCGGCGGCGACGTCGGTGACGGCCGCGGCCAAGGCGACCACGACGAAGGCGATCGTCACCAGCAGCGAGGAGTGGAAGGCCTGGACCCAGCTGCCGTCGCCGGCGAGCTGGTTGAAGAAGACCGCTCCGACGGCCGCGATGCCCAGCGCCGTGCCGATGCGCTGGCCGACCTGCAGCACCGCGCCCGCGCTGCCGGCCCGGCGGACCGGGACCTCGGCGAGCGTGAGAGTCTGGTTGGGGGTGATGACCAGGCCGCTGCCGATGCCGGCGACGAGCAGCGGCAGCACCGTGGCGATGCCGGCGCCGCGCCCGGGGACCAGGTGCAGGGCCAGCATCGTGCCGACCAGCCCGGCGACCACGAGGAGCAGGCCGGTCACGACCAGCGGGCGGCCGAAGCGGTTCACGACCCGCCCGCCCAGGGCCGCCGCGGCCGCCGAGCCCAGCGCGAACGGGGTCACGGCCAGGCCGGCCTCCAGCGCCGAGTACTGCAGGCCGCTCTGCAGCAGCAGGGTGTACGTGAAGAAGATCGAGGTGAAGCCGCCGAAGTAGAACAGTCCGACCAGCGCGCCCAGGCCGTAGGAGCGGACCCGGAACAGCCCCAGGTCGACGAGCGAGGTGCCCCGGCCGGCGAAGCGCCGCTCCCACGCCACGAATCCGGCCAGCACGACCACCGCCGCGGCGGCGAGCAGCCACTTGCCGTTGCCGTGCCACTCGCGCTCCTGCACCAGCGGCAGGAGCAGCAGGAACACGCCGATCCCGAGCAGCGCGACGCCGGTCGCGTCAAGCGTCTCCCGCTCGCGCGCCCCGGCCCGGCGCCCGGGAATCCAGCGCGCCCCGAGCAGGACGGCCACGAGCCCGATCGGCACGTTGATGTAGAAGATCCACCGCCAGCCGGACTCGGCGCCGAAGACCTGGATCAGCAGCCCGCCGAGCAGCGGCCCGACCGCGGTGGAGATGCCGATGACGGCGCCGAGCACCCCGAACGGCCGGCCGCGCTCGGCCGGCTGGAACAGCTGCTGGATCAGGCCCGACACCTGCGGGTTGACCACGCCGGCGGCCGCGCCCTGCACCAGCCGCGCCGTGACGAGCCACATCGGCCCGGTCGCCACGCCCGCGGCGGCGCTGGCCAGCGTGAACCCGGCGAGCCCGGCGATGAAGACGTTCCGCCGCCCGCGCGCGTCGCCGAAGCGTCCGGCGGGCACGAGCACGAGCCCGAACGTCAGCGCGTATCCGGACAGGACCCACTGCAGTTCGCCGGGGCTAAGGTGGAGATCGGCGCGGATCGACGGCAGCGCGACGTTGACGATGCTCACGTCCAGCAGCGTCATGAACCCGGCCACCATCGCCACGCTCATCGCCCGCCACCGGTTCACCTGCGCCACATCGTCGCTCGTCACCGCATCGCACTTCCCGGCGACCACCCCCGGCAAACGCCCCGCAATGGCGGCCCGGCCGGTCAGTGGATCTTTCGGCCAGTGGACTTTGGCGCGGCCGCGGCGGCAGGCACGGGCTCCCGGGCGGGAACCGGCCGCGCGGGGCTGGCCGGCGCGGCGCGGCGTCAGGTTCTTGGCCTCCACATTCACCCGTACCGTCCAGGTGGTGGCCGCCTCGAACTCCGGCTCGAGTGGCTCCGGCGGCCTGGCAGGTGACCGGCACCGCCGACGGCAACCTGCCACCTGTGGCCCTGACCGGCTCCGGCGCCGTGATGCCCAGCGGAGTCCTGGTCTTCGGCGCCACCCGCTGGCGCCGCCGCGTCCGCGAGTCGCGATCCTGAGCACCGCGTGAGGGGGCCGTCACCCACGACGCCCCCGCCGCGTGCGGGGCTACTGGCCGCCGCTGGAGCCGCTGCGCAGCCGGACCTCGGCGCCGTTCTGGACGTAGCTTTGCTGCGAGACCTGCACGAGGACCGCGTCGCGGTGGAAGTCCGGCAGGGTGGTGGCGCCACAGCTGACCATGGTGGCGCGCAGTTTCGCCGTGGTGCGCGCGACGTTGGCGTACAGGCTGCCGGCGTAGGGAACGTATCCGTCGACGCCCTCCTCGAACGGCAGCTCGGTTTCGCCCTGGTCGTAGCGGGCGACGTTGCGGGCGCGCTGGGAGCCCTCGCCCCAGTACTCCTTGAACAGCTGCCCGTCGAGGTTGACGAGGTTGGACGGGCTTTCGTCGAAGCGGGCGAAGTATCGGCCGAGCATGATGAAGTCGGCGCCGAGGGCGAGGGCGATGGCCATGTGGTAGTCGGCGAGCAGGCCGCCGTCGCAGCAGATCGGCACGTAGACGCCGGTCTCTGCGGCGTAGCGGTCGCGTTCGGCGACGACGTCGATGAGGGCTGAGGCCTGGCCGCGGCCGATGCCCTTCTGGTCGCGGGTGATGCAGATCGACCCGCCGCCGATGCCGACCTTGACGAACGCGGCGCCCGCGTCGGCGAGGTAGCGGAACGCCCGGCCATCCACGACATTGCCGGCACCGACCGGGATGGTCCCGCCGAGCTCCTCGACCGCGTATCGCAACGTTTTGTGCTGCCAGGCGGAGAATCCGTCGGAGGAGTCGATGCACAGCACGTCCGCTCCGGCGTCGATCAGGGCGGGGATGCGGTCGCGGTAGTCGCGGGTGTTGATCCCAGCACCGACCCGGAACCGCTTGTCGGTGTCGATGGACTCGTTGCGGAACTGCTTGTGCAGCTCGTAGTCGCGACGCAGCACAATCGAGGCGAGCTGTCCGTCGCCGGTGACGATCGGGAGCAGATCGAGCCGGCGGTCCCAGATCAGGGTGTTCGCGTCCGACAGCGAGATCGTGGGCTGCGCGGTGACGAGCGTGCTCGCCGGGCGCATGCGGGACTCGACAGTGTCGTTGAGGTCGTGCCGCTGCGGGTGGAAGTCGCCGGTGGAGATCAGCCCGACGAAGACACCGGTGGCGGTGCCGTCATCGGTGACGACGGCGATGTCGCGCTCGGCGGCCTTCAGCAACCGGCTGACCTCGCCGAGCGTCGCGGTGGGTTTGGTGTTGATGTCGGAGTGGCGGAAGCCGGCCTTGTGCCGCTTCACAGCGCCGACCATCGCCGCCTGCTCGTCGATCGGTTGGTTCTGGTGGGCGAAACTCAGCCCGCCGGTCTGGGCGAGGGCGATCGCGAGTCGGGGCGAGGAGACCGCCTGCATGATCGCGCTGACGAGCGGGGTCGCGATCCGTAGCGGGGACGGCTCCGTGACGGGATGCCGGACGATCGGGGCGGACAGGTCGACGATGTCCGGTGTGCAGTCCTCGGTGGTGAGGTTCGGCACGAGCAGGTACTCGTTGAGGGTGCGGGAAACCTCGGGGAGGATGACGGCCACGCGGTGCTCCTAACACTCCGCCGCTGCGGGCTGGCTGGCTGGAATGCGGCCATAGGCTACCAGTGGGCTCGCGTCGGTTGGGCCCCGCCGCCATGCGGGTGCTGCGAGCGGCCCGGAAGTCATCCGGCATGGGGTCGGTGGTCCGGCGGAGCGATTCCGGGGGTCAGAGGGCACCCTCGATGCGCTGGGCGAGGGCCGCGTCGCCCTGGCGCAGGGCGTTGCCGCTGGGCGGGGTGGCGAGCAGGCGGTGGCAGCCGTCGAGCTCGGCGTAGATCTCGCCGCCTACGCCGTCCGTCGCGCGGATCAGGGCGAAGCGGGCGGCCGGAGTCGTGCACGGGGCCGGAGGCTTGGCGGGCTCGACCTTCAGCAGATCCTCGCGCAGGGCCGACCAGCGCTGCGGGGCCAGGACACCGCCGCGCTCGAACGTGCCGGCCGGTTTGCCGGTGCCCTGCTCCTGGATCGGCACACGGTACAGGCACAGCCGCACCTCGCCCTTCGGCGCGTCGAACGTGGTCTCCGTGTGGCTGGGCTCGCCCGCGACGGCCGACACCAGCTCGGCCCAGTGCTGCTCGCAGCCGCTGGCCGCGGCGGCCGACGAGATCGTCTCGCCCAGCACGGTGCTGGAGACGGTGTTCAGCCGCAGCTGCTGGACCGCCTGGCGTGCCTCGATGCGCAGCTTGCCACACGCGTCCGCGGCGATACCCGGGCGCAGCCAGCGCCCCGCGGCGTCGAGGACTGCGAACCACTGCACGCCGGGCAGGTCGGCGGTGCAGGCGCCGGTGGTGCGGGGCTGGTCGGACAGGCGCAGCGCCCGGGTGAGGGCCTCCACATCGGACCCGCGCTTCTCGACGCGCACCAGGTCCTCGCCGCCGTCGGCGCGCTTCTGCGGTTCGTCGGCGCAGACGACGACCTCGGCGGGCGTGAAGTCCGCGGGCAGCCGGGGCAGCTCCAGGGGCTCGGCGCCGGCCCGGGCGTCGGCGGGGCATCCGGTCCATCGCTGCCGTACCTCGACCGGCCCGGCCGGCGCCGCGGGCGCCTCCGCCGCGGGCTTCGGGGCGCATCCGGCGAGCACGGCGAGCAAGGCGGCGAGCGGCGCAATCCTTCGCATGCCCACTCGGACGCGGGCGGGCCGGGGTCGGTTCCCTACTTCGCCGGGCGGTAGTCGAGCAGCACGATCCGGGCGTCGAGGACCTTGGACCCGACGAGGTCGTAGCCGGAGCGCGGATATCCGGCGTAGGCGGGTTCCCGGCCGTCGGCGCCGAGCGTGATCGGGAAGACCATGAGCCGCAGCCGGTCGACGAGCCCGGCCCGCAGCAGCCCGCCGACGAGCCG
The DNA here is from genome assembly GCF_050942935.1 of Dactylosporangium sp. CA-233914. Lineage (NCBI taxonomy): Bacteria > Bacillati > Actinomycetota > Actinomycetes > Micromonosporales > Micromonosporaceae > Dactylosporangium > Dactylosporangium sp. CA-233914. The sequence goes on from NZ_CP192030.1 coordinate 6,128,841, forward strand.
GAGGCTGCCGATGGTCCGGATCATGACGTCGGAGTCGTGCTTGAGCCGCGCGACGGACCCGGCGAGGTCGCCGCCGAGGATACGCACGCCCGGCTCGGCCTCGGTGAGGGTGTTGGAGTACACGATCCGGGGTCCTGGCATCGGCAGCGCCTCGTAGGTGACCCGCCCCATCAGCAGGTGCTGCGGCCGGGCGGCCTCCTCGGCGATCCAGGCCTGCAGGTCGGGTCCGTCGTAGCCGAAGAAGGCCCCGACATCCTCTCCGGCGGCGAAGCCGTCGGCGCTCACGAACAGGTCGGCCACGAGCTCGGCCATGACGGTGCTCCAATCAGTCCTCGGTGAGCAGCGCGTCGAGGCGGGCGTGGCTGTCGCGCACGCCGGTCTCCGCGCCCGCGCCGAGGTAGAAGTCGCGCTCCTCGACGCTCTGGTAAACGGTGTTCTGCCGCAGCAGCGTGGCGCCGCCGAGGTCGGTGAGGGTGACGGTGTCGAGCTGGACGTGGCCGGGGCGCTCGGCGCACTCGTAGGTGCGCACGATGCGCTGTGGGCCCGGGTCGCCGTGGAAGAGCCCGTGGAAGGTGAACGAACTGCCGTCGCCGGCGCGGTGCGTGATGCGCCACCGGCCGCCGTCGCGGGCCTCGAACGCCTCGACCGTCGTGGTCAGCTCGCGCGGGCCGAGCCAGCGCGGGATCAGATCCGGGTCGGTCCAGGCGCGGTACACCCGCTCGAGCGCGGCCGCGAAGCGCCGCTCGATGACGACCTGCACGCTGCCGGGCTCGGCGGTGAAGCTGGTGCTGGTCATGCGCCGCCCTCCGCGAGCAGGTCGTCGAGGCGGGCGTGGCTCTGCGTCCAGTACTCCCGGTAGTCCGCCAGCCAGCGCGTGGCCTCCCGCAGCGGGGCGGCCTCCAGCCGGCTGAGCCGGGCCGTGGCTCGCGCGTGCCGCGAGACGAGACCGGCCTGCTCGAGCACCCTGAGGTGCCGCGAGACGGCGGGCTGCGACATGGCGAACGGCCGGGCCAGCTCGCCGACGGTCGCCTCGCCCCGGGCGAGCCGCGCGAGGATGGCCCGCCGGGTCGGGTCGGCGAGGGCCCCGAACACCGCGCTCAGCTGGTCTGCCTGCATCTATAACCGACTCCTTCTAAAACAAGTCAGTTATATACTGGCAGCCGGGCCGTTGTCCAGGAAGGCGCGGTTCCAGAGTTCGAGCTGCAGCAGGGCCCAGATCCGGGGGCTCTCGTCGCGGCCCGAGTCGACAACCTGCTGGCGCCCTCAACCGCTGAGCGTCTTGAGGAAGTCCGCTGCCCAGCGGCCCACGTCGTGCGTGCGGACGTACTCGCGCATCCGGCGCATGCGGCGGCTCAGCTCGACCGGCTCGGCCCGCATCGCCGAGGTGATGGCCCGCTCGAGGTCGTCGACGTCGTAGGGGTTCACCGGGAACGCACCGTCGAGCTCGGCGGCGGCCCCGGTGAACTCGCTGAGCACCAGCGCGCCGAGCTCGTCGCGCCGGGCGGCGACGTACTCCTTCGCCACCAGGTTCATCCCGTCGCGCAGCGGGGTCACCAGCATGACGTCGGCCGCGAGATAGAGGGCGACCAGCTCGGCGCGGGAGCGGGACTGGAACAGATAGTGCACCGGCGCCCGGCCGACGTCACCGAACTCGCCGTTGATCCGGCCGACCTCGCGCTCGACCCGCTCCCGCAGCTGCTGGTACTGCACGACGCGCTCCCGGCTCGGCGTGGCGACCTGCACGAGGACGGCCTCCTCGTTGCCGATCGTGCCGGCGGCGAGCAGCTCGCCGTACGCCTCGATGCGCTGCTCGATGCCCTTGGTGTAGTCGAGCCGGTCCACGCCGAGCAGCAGCGCCCGCCGGTCCCCGCCGAGCTCCTCCCGCAGCCGCCGCGACTCGGCCTGCACCTTCGGGTCGGCGGCCAGCCGGTCGATCTCGTCCACGTCGATCGAGATCGGAAACGCCCGGGCCGTGACCGTACGCCCGTCGTACTCCACCCGGTCCCCGTCCGGCCGCAGCCCGAGCAGCTGCGCGGTGAGCCGCAGGAAGTTCTGGGCCGCCAGCGGATGCTGGAACCCGACCAGGTCGGCCCCGAGCAGCCCGCGCACGAAATCGGCGCGCCGCGGCAGCTGCATGAACAGCTCCACCGGCGGAAACGGGATGTGCAGGAAGAACCCGATCCGCAGATCCGGCCGCGCGGCCCGCAGCATCCCCGGCACGAGCAGCAGCTGGTAGTCGTGCACCCACACGGTCGCCCCCTCGGCGGCGACCTCCGCGGCCGCCTCGGCGAAGCGCCGGTTCACGGCCTCGTACGCCACCCGCCACGCCCGCCGGTGCGTGGCCGGCTCGACCCCGTCGTGAAACAGCGGCCAGAGCGTCGAGTTGGACTGCCCCTCGTAGTACCGGTCCACGTCCTCGTCGCTGAGCGCCACCGGCCGGATGTACACGCCGTTGTGCTCGAAGGGCTCGACGCGCTCGTCCGGGCTGCCGATCCACCCCACCCAAGCCCCACCGGCCCGGCGGGCGATCGGCTCCAGCGCGCTGACGAGCCCGCCGGGGGTCGCGTCGACCGGCACGCGGTTGGCCACCACCACAAACCCGTGCACGACTTGATCTGTACCGCGCCTGGCGCTCCCGAAACGTCCCGATCAGGACCTCGGACGGATCGCCGCCGCCGGTGCCGGTGCGGAAGGTGGCTGCGCAGGTGATCCGCACGCCGCTAGCCTCCCACTTCGGGCTGCCACCGACCCGATCGCTCACCTGATGCCAGGCCGCCGCGGCGTTCATGGTGTTGTCGTGCACGTAGGCGATCTGCGTCGGGCCGGCTTGGAGCGCACCTCGTTGCCGGCGATGTCGATGGCGCCGTGGCGGGCGGTGACGGTCGGCGTCTCAGCGGCGGTGGTGAGTCCCGGCGGCTCGCCGAGTGCTTCGCCGGCGGAAAACGGGGTGGCCTCGGCGTACTACGTGGGTAAGGTCGGGCAGTGCCCGAGCTGAAGCGGCTGCATGCCGGTCATGCCCCGGCGGTCCTGGCCTTCGAGTTGGCGAACCGCGCCTACTTCGCTGCCTCGGTCTCCGACCGCGGCGACGACTTCTTCGACCAGTTCACCGATCGGTACAACGCCTCGCTGGCCGAGCAGGAGGCCGGCATCTGCGCCTTCTACGTGCTCGTCGCCGAGGACGGCTCGGTACTCGGCAGGTTCAATCTGTACAACGTCGAAGAGCACTGTGCGGAACTCGGCTACCGGGTCGCGCAGCATGTTTCCGGCCGCGGCGTGGCGACCGCGACCGTCCGGGAGCTGTGCCGGCTGGCGGTGGCCGAGCATGGGCTGCGTACGCTGCGGGCGGCGACCGCCCGCCAGAACGGCGCGTCCCAGAGGGTGCTGACCAAAGCCGGGTTCGTCCCTGTCGGCCCGGCCGACCCGGCCCACCTCGGTGGTAACCCAGGCACCTGGTACGAGCGCGACCTGGTGCTCCAGCCGCATACGTAGCGGTGCTCGAATTGAATGAGCAGCAGGGCCGCGTTGGGTTCGGACTGGCGGTGACGTACTGGCTGCTTGAACGGGGTGCGCACGCCGATGCCGGCGCCGGCATAGCCGTGGTGCCCGGCTCGACCACCGAGACCCAGAGCCGCAGCCCGGGAGATCTCGAACCCGGCGGCCAGCACGGTGATGCGGAACCGGACCAGCGCGAACAGCGCCTGCCGCCAGGTCGTCAATGCCGGGGCCTTCTTGCGGGTACCCGGGCACGTCAACCATGCACGGTAGGCAATCATGTGGAGTTCTTTGCCGCATCGGTCCTTGTGGTGGGAGCTCGGTCTGCGCGGTCCACTATGGACGGAATACTCGTACCGGGCCGACCCGCCGCATTTCTGTGCTGCGATCACCTCATTGGGTCTGCGCAACTACGCGACGTGGAATCCTTCGGGTGGGAGCGGCGCCTCCCGCTACTTCATCGCGACGGCCGGCGCCGTTGGGGGGATCGGACGAGTTGCCGCCGCGGGTGCCGGTGCAGGAGGTGACGGTACAGGTGATGCGCACGCCGCTGGCCTCCCAGTTCGGGCCGCTGCCGACCCCGGCGTTCGGGTGTGCCGGGCATCATGGGCGGCATCGGCGCGGTGTGGTCGAGCGCCTGCATCTGGGACGTTTCATCGACCGCGAGGACCATCGCCTTGTCCGGTGGGTCGAGGTACAACCCGACCACGTCGCGGACCTTGTCGATGAACAACGGGTCGGCGGACAACTTCCAGGTGTCCACCAGGTGGGGCTTGAGCCCGGACGCCCGCCAGATCCGTGATACGGCCGTCTGGTTGAGCCCGGTCGCGCGCGCCATCGACCGGGTCGACCAGTGACTGTCCTGATTGGACGGCGCCGCTTCGAGGGTCATGACGATGACCGCCTCGACCTGTGTGTCGGTGATCTTCCGTGGGGCGCCTGGACGGGTCTTATCCTGCGACCCCGCCAACCGCTGCGTGATGAACCGTTTGCGCCACTTACCGGCCGTCGGAAGCGACGCCCCGAGCCGCCGCGATACCTCACTATTGGACAGGTCATCCGCGCCCGCAACGCCAACGCCTGCGCCGTCTTCGCCCGACGAGACCACGACAGCAGCGTCTGACGCTCCACATCGGACAGTACAAGCTCCGCCTCTGGACGGGCGAACGACCTCGCATCGTCGGGGCGACATCACGCTGCCCGAGTTCGATCAGTCCGCCCGCCCCCTGCCCGGGCTCGGCATAGCCGCAGTCGATGGCTCGTCGTCGACCTACCAGCAAAAGGCCCCGGCCGTACGGGTCTTGACATCCCACCGTCGCAGTAATGTAACGTACCTGACATGCATATGCGTTGGTGAATAGATATTCACCGCCGCAGGCGGCGCGACGTACGCAGAATCACCGCTCTCCTGCTCCAGCCCGCACGGCTTCGATAGCCGCCAGCGGGTGCAACGCGCTTCCGCCCGCGAGGGCGGGAAAGTCGGGCATCGCTGGTGGTCCCCGCCCACTCGGCACCGATCGGAGATTCTGAATGAGGTGCAACCGCAAAGTAACTGCACTCGTCGCTGCCGCACTCGCGTGGGGCGGCACCAACACCATCGCCCGGGCGCTGAAGCCGACCGAGGAGCAGTACCCCTCCAGCGACTGGGCGGCTATCCAGGCCGCATTGGCAAATCCGTCAGGAGGTGCTATCGGGCCGCAAGCGGCGTGCGTTGGGAACAGCTACGGCGGCTTCGGGCCGTTGTCGAAGCCCTGAGAACAACAGCATTCGAGAACTTGGAAGGTGAAAATGAAAGACAAGCACAAGCCCCTGGTGAGGCGGGGCATGATCCTCTTCGCCGGCATGCCGCTGATGTTGGGCATGACTGCCGCGACCCTTTCGACCGCAAATGCGTCCTCAAACGCTTCGACCGCAAAAGCGTCCGCAACGGATAAGAAGCCAATCCGGTGGGTGATCACCACCGACGGCGAGGGCGACGATCAGGCGTCGATGCACCGGGCGCTCTTGTATGCCAACGACGTCGACATCGCCGCGATCGTGAGTACGGCGTCCAAGTACCACTGGGCAGGCGATCCGACGGCCAATCCGCCCATCGCCACCAGAAGTTGGTCGGGAACGACATGGGTTCCTAAACTGATTGGTGAGGGCTACCGTGCGGTGTATCCCAATCTAGTGGTGCACGATTCCAGGTACCCAACCCCAGAGCAACTTCTCAGCGTCTACAAAAACGGAAACATCACCAATGTGGGCGAAATGGCCACAGACACGGAGGGCTCGCTCTTGGTGAAGAGCATCCTCCTGGACAATGATCCGCGACCGGTCAGCCTGCAGGCTTGGGGTGGGACCAACACCATCGCCGCGGCACTGAGATCTATCGAGGATCAGTATAAGAACACCCCGCGATGGGCCAGCATCTACAAGAAGGTTACTGAAAAGGCGCAGGCCTACCTCATTCAGGACCAGGATTCCACCTACAAGGATTACATTGCTGTCCACTGGCCAAAACTCCCGGTGGTGGTCAACAAGGATCAGTTCGAGGCGTTCGCCTACCGCTGGGCGGGAAACCCGGCACCTCAGATCGACGTGTTCCGCAAGCCTTTCCTGGACGCACACTTGTCGGCTGGGCCATACATGGCGAGCTATCCGCGGGCAAACGGCACCTCGGGCGACTGGTTCTCCGAGGGTGACTCGCCATCATTCCTGCACGCTGTGCCAAACGGGCTTGATGGCTTCACCAACCCCGCGTACGGCGGATGGGGTGGACGATTCGTCCAGATCAACGACAACCTGTTTGTTGATGCACCGCGCTACCTGAACCTCAGCCCTGAGATCAACGCCATGGACATTGCAAACGACAGTAGCCTGGTCGGCCCGGTGAAGCCGAATGGCGGTCTAGTGAACGTTCAACTCGCTGCGGCAGCCGCTCGGGGCGATACGACCCTCACGCTCAACACCAATAGGGCAAACGGGGCGCCCGGTGCCAACTACAACATGTTCTTCGTCGGCAACGTGGTGACCGTTGGAGTGGGCTCGACCGCTGAGGTGCGCACAATTGTCGGTGCTCAGATGGAGGCGGCACCGTTCACGATCACCCTCAACCAGCCCCTATCTGCTGCACACGCGGCGAACGATTATGTTGTGAATCAAAGCAGCACCCGCTGGCCACAAGGCCGATGGAACGTGGCAATCCAGATGGACTTCGCGGCTCGGGCTGCGTGGACGGTGACGCCGAAATATCGTTCCGCGAACCACTCCCCGCGAGCGTCGGTTTCTACCACGGCAGTCTCTGCGAAGCGGGGGCAGAAGGTGCCGCTGAACGCGTCCGCCAAGGACCCTGACGGCAACAACCTGAAGTACACTTGGTGGAATTACGTCGAGGCGGGCACCTACAAGGGTGGCGAAGTATCAATCGCCAACTCTACGGACAAGAACGCTTCCATCATCGTGCCGGCGGACGCCAAGCCGGGCGACAAAATCCATGTTATCCTTGAGGTGAGCGACGATGCGCCGATCACGATGACTAGCTACGCAAGAGTTGTGGTGACGGTCAAGTAGAGGTAGACCTTGGGACTGCTGCACGGACAGGTTGGCGTCTGTGCAGCAGTCCTCTCTGGGGGACGGCCATCTGTGGCGGCCACATGACGGTGGTGCACGTCAGTGACGCGGCCGAGAGGGGGCACATGGTGACCTTGCTTGTCCCTGCGGAGTTTGTTCCCGGGATTTGAGAGGACTGCTTATCAGTGCCAACTGGCGGTGAAATGTTCGACGTCGCCTCGCTTCCGTCCCCCGTTATCGCTGCTCTTGAGGCATCCGGATGGTTCTGGGGCCGGAAGGTCGACGTGAGTGAGATCATCGCTGACCTGATCGTGGAAGGCTATCGGAGAAATCCGCCGGCGATCGCCTTCTTAAGTGCGCTTTCTGGTCTGCGGATAGCACCGATCAACAGCGAGGGGCCAAATTTCGCCAACACGGAGCCATTGTTCATTGATCCGGGTGGAGTGGGGCGGAGGCATCGCTCTGGGGCGGCCGAAGTGGAATCGGTTGTCGAGGAGGACGTGTTTCCTGTGGCTTGGTGGTTGAGTCACTCGTACGTATATGTAACGGCCTCGGCGAGGATGGTCGCCTTCTCGTCCGGCCTGATTTGGTTGCTAGGCAAAACTCTAGAGCAGGGGCTTGACATGGCTGTACGGGCGCCGTCCGAACTTGTCTGCGTCGGATCCCGGGAGGGCCAGCCCAGATGGCCCGACCTGAGAAGAAGGCATTGAATCCGTTCCCGAGATGGGACGGTGACCTATGCGTCAACGGATCCTCGGCTGCGATCAGCGGGTGGGCAGACCGTTCGGTGGCGTGCCGCCCAGCGGCGGGGCGTCGATCTCCGGAACCACTTCGTGAGGGTGCTTGGTGCAGGGATGGGGCAGATGGTGTCTTGTGGTGAGAAGTCATCCACCGGGGACTCCACCCCAATCTCCACCACCGTCCTATATGGACGGCATGCCTGTGTCGCCACAGGCCCGACTTACGCACATTTCGTGGAGAGACCACCTCAATGTAGCGACGTGGAATCCCTCGGATGAGGCGCCGCACCTCGCTACTTCATGATCGGTGATGCGCGGGTTTCCCCGCCGGCTCGGAGATCCCTCTGGAACTTGTTCGGCGGGCGGTCAAGCGGGGCCGAGGGCCCGAGCGTGTCGCGTGGCGGCCGCGTCGGCTCTGGTAGGGCTGCGCAAGGTGACGGCCGGCGCCGTGTGGGGGCGGGCCGGCCGTTTGCGTGGTTGGGTTACGCGGTGGGGCTGGGCGTGGTTGGGGTCGTCGGGGGAGTGGTCAGGTTGCGTGCCGCTTCGCCGAACTGGCTCATGGTTGGGTTTTCGCGCAGGCGGCGGGCGTTGTCCACGATCTGCTCGTACTTCGCTCGGCCCGCGCGGGTTCCGAGCACGTAGCCGACGGCCAGGCCCGCGGCGATGGGTAGCAGCTTCATCATGGTCTCCTCAACATTCGGCTGGCGAGTACAGCGATCGCGCCCACGGCCAGTGTGGCGCCCGCGGCCAGGAGCAGCCGGGTGCGGTGGGCGGCGGCGCGGTTGACGGTGCGGCGGGCGGCGGCGCGGGCGCGGCTCTTGACGTCGGCCTTGGCGGCCAGCGCCTCGACGGTCTGGCCCAGGGCCGCGCGGGTGCGCAGGATCTCGGCGCGCAGTGCATCGGCATCCGCAGTCACGCCGATCAACTCCTCCGGTCGTTCCCATCCAAGCGCAACATCAAACTACGCCAGTTGTACCGCCAGAGCCGCCGCAAAACACGCAAACCCCGCGATCGCCGCCGAGGAGCGCAGCACGTCGATGCGCTGCCAGCGTATGACGGTCGCGCGCCAGTCCGCGGGCGGGGCGTCGGCCGACCAGTCGATGACCTTCATGTTGATCGGCACGGTGCCCAGGAACGAGCAGAGGAGGAACGCGACCAGCGCGGCGAACCCCGCCCACCGCCACGCCCCGCCGGGGCCGTCGGCGACGGCGAGCACGGCCACGGCGGCCGCGACGGTCGGGAGCATGACGGCCGGCACGACGATCCGCAGGGTGCGGACCAGGGCCACCCGCGCCTGGATGTGGGCGCGGTCGTCCAGCGTGCGCAGGGCCGGCTGCACGCCGTACCGCACGATGAACTCCTCCCCGGCAAGTATCCCCGCCAGGATGAGACCGATCGCTTGAAGCAGAACACTGCCGGTCATGCGGTAACCAACTTTCTTCAGTCGCTGCAAGTTCACGGTACCAGCAATTCTGCAGTCACTGAAGTACGATGGCGAGGTGAGTGACACGGCGGTCTCCTGGCGGTCCGACGCCCCGATGGGCCTGCGCGAGCGCAAGAAGCGCGAGCTGCGGGCCCGGCTGTCGGCCACCGCGACCCGGATGTTCCTGGAGCGCGGCTTCGACGCGGTGCGGGTCGCCGAGATCGCCGAGGCCTGCGGAGTGTCGGAGCGGACGGTCTTCAACCACTTCCCGACGAAGGAGTCGCTGCTGCTGGACCGCTTCGACGACACCCTGTCCGCCCTGCGCGCGGCCCTGGCCGACCCGGCCGCCCCGCCGCTGCCGGCCGTCCTGGGCGTTCTCGACGACGAGCTCGCCGGCCTGACGACCTGGCTCGCGGCCCAGCCGGACCCGGCCGGGGCGACGGCGACGCTGCGCCGGTTCCGGGAGCTCAGCACGAGCACGGCGGAGCTGCGCGCGCACCAGCACGGCATGGTCGAGCGGCTCACCGACGCCGTGACCGGACTGCTCGCCGGCCGCGTCGGCGCGGACCGGTGCGCCCCCGAGGCGCAGATCGCCGCGGTGGCGCTGCTGGGCCTGTGGCGGGTGCAGGCGGCGAGCCTCAACCGGCACCTCGCCGCGAATCACCCGCCGCAGCGCCTCCGCGACCTGGTCGGCGCCGACGTGAGCCGCGCCGCCGCGACCATCGAGCCGGCGCTGCGAGAATTCACGCCAGGGTGACGGCCGCCGGGCCGTGAACCTCCATCGTGGACGGTGCGGACGGGCGCCGCGCCGGACGAAAGATGTTGGGTCGGCGCGATCGGCGGGTAAGCGGCCCGCCATGGACGAGGTTTCCCGGCTGCTCGACGCCGCGTACGCCGGTCGCGAGCGGCTCACCCGCGACGAGATCTACCGCCACGCGGTCGCCACCGACGCCCCGGCCGAGGCGGTCGCGGCGCTCGACGCGCTGCCGGAGGGGGAGTACGCGCACGACGAGGCGATCGACGCCCTGGCGGAGCTGGGCCGGCCGGTGCCCGAGGCCATGGGCATACCCGCGGCCGAACTGTCCGACGAGGACCTCTCGCGCGAGCTCGGCCACCTGCACGAGACCCGCGACGACACGTTCCGCCACGGCCCCCCGCAGGCCCTCGTACACCACGACGAGCGCACGGCCGAGCTGGAGGCGGAGTACCTGCGCCGGTTCCCCGACCGGGACATCGAGCCGCGCCGGCTCAGGCCGCCAGGGTGAGCACGACCTTGATGTCGTCCGGGCGCGCCTCGAGGGCCTCGGCGAACCGGCGCAGGGGGACGCGGCGGGTGATGAGGCTCGCCAGCCAGGACGGGTCGGCGGCGGCGAGGGCCCGCGCGGCCGCGGTGTAGTGGCGCGGGTTGGCGTTGACCGAGCCGACCACGACGTCGTTCTCCAGCACCATGCTGCGGTTGGCCTGGCCGACGTCGACGGAGATGGTGCGGCCCGCGGACGACACGCCGGTCAGGCAGACCACGCCGTACGCCCCGGAGCCGGCGATCGCGTCGAAGACCACGGACGCGGCCCCGGTCGCCTCGATCACGACGTCCGGCCGCAGCCGCTGGGCGACGTCGGCGACCGGGTCGCTGTGGTAGGTCGCGCCGAGCGCCGCGGCCGCCCGGGCCTTCGGCCCGCCGGAGGTGCGGTTCAGCACGTGTACGTCGAGCCCGCGCTGCACCCCCAGCAGCGCGGCGAGCAGCCCGATCGGCCCGGCGCCGGTGACGAGCACCCGCTGCGGCGCGAAGTAGGACCGCGACCCGACCCGCTCGACCTGGTCCCACGCCTTGGCCACGACCGCGGTCGGCTCCAGCAGCACCCCGGTCTCGGCCAGGCCCGGGTCCAGCTTGACGGCGTAGCCCGGCTCGACCGTCCACAGTTCACTGCCGTACCCGTCCAGTTCCTTGATGCCCCGCTCGGTGTACTCCCCGTTGCGGCACATGTCGAACTCGCCGTGCGCGCACGCCGGGCACGGCCGCGGGTCCGGCCGCCGCACGATGCCCACCACGAGGTCCCCGGCCGCGAACCCGCAGCCCGCGGGCGCCGACCGCACCCGCCCGAGCGACTCGTGGCCGAGCACGAGGCGGTCCCGGCCGGGCGGTGCCCACCCGTACTCGCCGGCGATGATCTCCCGGTCGGTCCCACACACCCCGAGGGTGACGCCCTCGACGAGCAGCTGCCCGTCCCCGGGAACCGGGTCGGGCACGTCGCTCACCGCGGCCGAGCCGGCGCTGAGCGGAACGACGGTCAGTGCGAGCATGCCCGCCGTGTACCCGTGAGCCCGCCGCCGTATGCACCGTCCGGCGGGGGATGGTCGATGCCCGCCGCAGGGCACGTACCGGAGCTCCAGCGTCACCGCTGAGGAGTACGGGTTAATCGGATGACCGGTTCCCGGGCGCTCGCTACGCTCCTCGGAGTGTTGAGACGGCTGCGGCATCTGCGCATGGACGTCCGGCCGCTGCGGCACCGGGACTTCCGGCTGCTCATGGGCAGCGGCGTGGTCACGATGTTCGGCAGCTACATCACCATCGTGGCCGTGCCGTTCCAGCTCAAGCAGCTCACCGGATCCTACGTCGCGGTCGGCGCCGTCGGCGTGGTGGAGCTGGTGCCGATGGTGCTCAGCGGCCTGTGGGGCGGCGCGATCGCCGACGCGGCCGACCGGCGCCGGGTGATCCTGTGGTGCGAGGCGGGGATGGCCGCCTGCACCGGCGGGCTGGTGCTCAACGCGCTGCTGCCGCACCCGGCGGTCTGGCCGCTGTTCGTCGTCGCGGGCGCCGTCGCCACGCTGGACGGCCTGCAGCGGCCGTCCATGGACGCGATGATCCCACGGCTGATACCCCGCGACGAGCAGACGGCCGCGAACGCGCTGCAGGGCATCCGGTACCAGATCGGGGCGATCGCGGGCCCCGCGGCCGGCGGCGTGCTGGTCACCACGGCCGGCGTTCCGGCGGCCTACGCCGTGGACGCGCTCACCTTCCTGGCCTCCATCGCCCTGCTGCTGCGGCTGCGCCCGGTCCCGCCCTCGGCCGGGGCCGAGCGCCCGAGCCTCGCCGCGATCGCGCGCGGCGCCCGTTACGCGTGGTCGCGCCCGGAGCTGCTCGGCACCTACTTCGTCGACCTCGCGGCGATGTTCCTGGCGATGCCGATGGCGCTGTACCCGTTCGTCGCCGACGCCCTGCACGCGCGCTGGGCGCTCGGCCTGCTGTACGCGGCCCTGCCGTTCGGCGCGATGCTGGTCTCGCTCACCAGCGGCTGGGCCTCCCACGTGCACCGCCACGGCCTCGCGGTGTGCCTCGCCGCCGGCGTCTGGGGCGCGGCCGTCGCCGGCTTCGGCCTGGCCCCGAACATCGCCGTCGCCCTGGCCCTGCTCGTCGTGGCCGGCGCCGCCGACATGGTCAGCGGCCTGTTCCGCAGCACGATCTGGAACCAGACCATCCCCGACCACCTCCGCGGGCGCCTGGCCGGGATCGAGCTGCTGTCGTACTCGATCGGCCCGACCGCGGGCCAGCTGCGCGCCGGGCTGATGGCCGGCGCGGTGGGCCTGCGCCCCGCGATCACCGCCGGCGGCCTGCTGTGCGTGGGCGCGGTCGCCGCGTGTACCGTACTGATGCCGGGCTTCACCCGCTACGACGAGCGCACCGGCCCGCACCACCGCGCCGAGGAGCCCCAGCAGACCGCCGCCTGACGGCCCCGTTCGCGACGCCGCCCCGGCACCGAGGACGGCGAGCCCGGGCCGGCCGGATCAGACGACCCCCGCGCCGCGAACTCATCGGTGATGGAATGATTCCCCGCCATGGGCGTTCTGACCGACTACTTCGCGGCGGCGTCGGACGAGCGGGCGGCGGCGGTGCTGGGCACCTCCGGCGGGCCGTATGACGCGGGCCTCGCGCTGCCGGTCGTGGAGGCGAAGGGCATCGACCCGGTCGTACACCTGGGAACCCTGGAGGAGCTGCTGACCGGCGTTCCGTACGCCGAGATCGTCGAAGGCCCGCGCTCGGGCCACTGCGCCGGCTCGGCGGAGGGCGACGACATCGTCCTCGCGGTGACCGACGAGCTGCAGCGGGCGCTGGCCCAGGCGCCGCCGGACGGTTTCGCATCGGTCGCCGAGGCGTGGGCGCGGCACGTCCCGTACGCCGACCCGGTGTTCCTGGCGGACTTCCTGCGCGAGCTGGCGGCCCTGGCCCGCGCGGCCCGGGAGCGCGGCGACCGGCTGTACTGCTGGATCTGCCTGTAGAACGAGGTCGCTGCGCTAAGCGGTGAAGGGAAGGTGTACTGATGCCGTGCAGCCGGCGTCCGGGCGGGAGCGGATGTCGAGCGTGCCGCCGGCATCGGCGATCGCCTGCGCGGTGAGCGCGAGGCCGAAGTGGCCCGGTCCGGGCGGCTGCCGCGGGTCGAAGCCCACGCCGTCGTCGGCGACGGTGAGGCGCACCCGGTCGGTGACGGTGAGCGTGACGGTGATCGTGGCCGGGCCGCCGTGCCGGACGGCGTTGCGGACCAGTTCGCGGGCGCTGCGGGCGATGAGCAGCGCATGGGCGTCGGTCAGGCCCAGCGGGTGCTCGTCCCCCGCAACGCGCACGTCGAGCGCGATCGGCTCCGGCACGGCCGCGCGCAGCAGCACCGGCAGCCGGCTCGCCAGCTCGGCGGCGGTCAGGTCCGGTGGCAGGACGTCGTCGGTGAGAGTACGCAGCTCGCGGATGCTGTCCCGGACGATGGTGCGGGCCAGCGGGGTCGCCGGGTCGACGGACAGCACGACGTTGGCCGCCGCCAGCTGCTGGATCGGCCCGTCGTGCAGGCGCTGGGCGAGCTCGCGCCGCTCCCGTTCGGCGGCCGTCATCGCCAGGGTGGCCAGGGCGGCGTCGTGCGCGGCGCGGCGCCGCGCCCGGCGGGCCGCGGCCAGGCTGAGCGGCACGGTGGCCAGGGCGAGGCCGAACACGCCGGCCAGCAGGGGCGGCAGCTGGGTCGCGACCGCCTGGGCGGTGAGGGTGCCGGCGTTGACCGGCACGTACGCCTCGAGGCTCATCGTGTGGCCGGCGGCGTCGCGGAAGTCGACGAAGGCCTCCCGCAGCCCGCGGCGGTAGTCGGACTCGTAGCGGTGTTCGCCGTCGTCGGGCACGTCGCGGCTGCGCAGCCCGCCCGAGCCGATCGAGCGCAGCGGCTCGGCGTCCCGGGTCCGGGTCGTGCCCTCCAGACCGGGGACGTCCGAGACGACGATCCGGGCCTTGTCGCCGCAGACGATCCACAGCTTGACCCGGTGGAGGGTGCCGGAGCGCAGGAACGGCTCGAGGCGGTCCAGGACGGCCGCGCGGTTGTACCCGGCCGGCTCGGCGAAGTCGTACTCCGCGAGGCCCGCGATCACCGCGGCCGCGACGGTCTTCGACACCTGGGTCGCGTCGCGGCCGGTCTGCTGCCGCCCGGTCCGCCAGGCCCCGGCCGTCGCCGCGACCGTGACCACGACGGCGGCGATCCCTGCGAGCGCGGCGTGCCCCAGCAGGGCCCGGCGCCACGTTGCCCGGACGGGCACCTCGGTCATCGGAAGCGGTCCGCGCGCGCCACGAGGCCGAACCGGTCGGCGGTCAGGACGGCGTCGAGCTGCGAGCGCACGCCGAGCTTGGCGCGGAGGGTCTTGATGTAGTCCCGAACGGTGTGGACCGACAGCTCCAGCGCGGCCGCGATGCGCGTCGCGTCATGGCCGGAGGCGAGCAGCGCGAGCACCTCCCGCTCGCGCGGGCTGAGCCGGGGCAGGCCGTCCGGTCCGGGCTCGCCGGGTCCGTCGCCGCCGCGGATCGCGTCGAGCACGCTGCACAGGGCGTCGTCCTTCGGCAGGAACACGTCGGCTCCGGCCCGGCGGGTGCGCTCGGCGAGGCCGGGCTGGTCGTGACCGGTCAGAACGATCAGCTGGGCGGCGGGCCGCAGCGCTCGCAGCTGCTCCACGACGGTGAGGCCGCCGCCGTCGGGCAGGTTCAGGTCGATAATGGCCACGTCGAAGTCGCCGGCCGCGGCCGCGTCGAGGGCCCCGCGGACCGAGCCGGCCACGGCGACGCACCGCAGATCCGGCTGGGCGTCGAGCGCGAACGCGAGCGCGTCGGCGAAGACGCGGTGGTCGTCGACGAGCAGGACGGCCCTGGTGGGCGTGCGGTGCGCGACGGACCGCATGGTCAGATCGACTCCTTCGCAGGTCCCCACATTTTGGGGGGTTGGCGTCATATGGAAGCACCGGCAAGGTGAATAAGGCAAGCCTAACCTTTATTGCGCCGTCCTTGCCTGAAGGATCCCCCTGTGCTGATCAACCGTGTCGATGTACGCCGCCGCCTGCTGCCCGCGCTCGCCGTGCCGATCGTGCTCACGGTCCTCGCCGCGTGCGGCGACAGCACGCCGGAGCCGGCGGGCGCCTCGGCCCCGCCGGGCGCCACCCTCGACAGCGGCGTGACGCTGACGCTGTACAACGCGCAGCACGACACCGTGGGCAAGGCCTGGGCCGACGCGTTCACCGCCAAGACCGGCATCAAGGTCCAGATCCGCCAGGGCAGCGACCTGGAGATCGCCAACCAGCTCGTCGCCGAGGGCGCCGGCTCCCCGGCCGACGTGTTCCTCACGGAGAACTCGCCGGCGATGACGCTGGTCGAGAACGCCGGCCTGCTCGCGCCGATCGACGCGGCGACGCTGGCGCAGGTGCCCGCCGAGTACGCCCCGTCCACCGGCAAGTGGATCGGCATCGCGGCGCGCTCGACCGTCCTGGCGTACAACCCGGGGAAGATGAGCGAGGCGGACCTGCCGAAATCGATCATGGATCTGCAGGACCCGAAGTGGAAGGACCGCTACGGCGCCGCCGCCAAGGGCGCGGACTTCCAGGCCATCGTCAGCGCGATGCTCGAGCTCAAGGGCGAGGCCGCCACGAGCGCGTGGCTGGCCGCGCTGAAAGCCAACGGGCAGGCGTTCACCGGCAACACCGCGGCGATGAAGGCCGTCAACGCCGGCACCGCCACCACCGCGATCATCTACCACTACTACTGGTACGGCGACCAGGCCAAGACGAAGGAGAACAGCAACAACGTCAAGCTGCACTTCTTCGGCAACGGCGACCCCGGCGGCTTCGTCAGCATCTCCGGCGGCGGCGTGCTCAAGTCGAGCAAGCACCCGGCCGAGGCGCAGGCTCTGATCAACTTCATCACGAGCAAGGACGGCCAGACGGCCCTGGCCGCCGGCACCTCGTTCGAGTACTCGGTCGGCAAGGACGTCGCCTCCAACGCCGCGCTCAAGCCCCTGGCGGAGCTCAACGCGCCGAAGGTCGACGCGGCGAAGCTCAACAGCAAGAAGGTCGTCGACCTGATGACGACCGCCGGACTCATCTGAGCCGTTGACCACGCCGCACATCAAGGCCGCGACCGGCGCCGCCGCACGGTGGCTCCGGTCGCGGCCGCCGCTGCGCCTGCTCGCCCTGTGCACCCCGGTCGCGGTGTTCGCCGCGATCCCGCTGCTGCTCATCGCGTTCTACTCGGTCCAGGCCGGCTGGTCCGGGATCCGGCCACTGATCTTCCGCCCGCTCATCGCCGAACTGCTGGGCAACACCCTCGCGCTGTGCGGCACCGCCACGGCGGGCTGCGTGGCGCTCGGCACCGCCCTGGCGTGGCTGGTCGAACGCACATCGCTGCCCGGGCGCTCGGCCTGGCTGGCGCTGCTGTCCGCCCCGCTGACGATCCCGGCGTTCATCAACAGCTACGCCTGGATTACCGTCCGGCCGAGCCTGCACGGGCTGGCCGGCTCGACGCTCGTGGCGACGCTGTCGTACTACCCGCTCGTCCTGCTGCCCGTCGCGGCGGCAGTGCGCGGCCTGGACCCCGCGGCCGAGGAGTCTGCGCGGGCCCTCGGCTCCGGCCCGGCGGCGGTGTTCCTCCGGGTGGTGCTGCCGCGGCTGCGACCGGCCCTGCTCGGCGGGGCGCTGCTCGTCTCGCTGCACCTGCTCGCCGAGTACGGTGCCATTGAGCAGCTGCGGTACCCGACCTTCGCCACGGCGATCATCGCGCAGTACCAGTCGACCTTCGCCTCCACGGCCGCGAACGTCCTCTCTGCCGTGCTCGTGCTGTGCTGCCTGGCGTTCGTGACCCTCGAAGTGCTGCTGCGCGGCCGCGCCCGCACCGCCCGGCTCGGCGCCGGCGCACCCCGCCCAGCGGTCCCGGCCCGCCTCGGCATGTGGACCGCACCGGTGATCCTGGCTCTGCTGGGGCTGCTCGGGCTGGCGGTCGGCGTCCCGGCGTACAGCGTCGGGCACTGGCTCACGTACAGCACCGCCGACGCCTGGGCTCCCGGCGTGCTGCTGCCGACGCTGTGGACCACGGCGAAGCTCGGCGCCGCCGCCGCCGGTGCCGCCGTCCTCGCCGGGTTTCCGATGGCCTGGCTGGCGGTCCGGCACCGCAGCGGCGTGACCACCGTGCTGGAGCGCAGCACGTACCTGGCCAGCGCCGTCCCCGGCGTCGTCGTCGGGCTCGCCCTCGTCAGCGTGTCGATCCGCTACGCCCGCCCGCTGTACCAGACGACGATCCTCGCGGTCGCCGCCTACGTCATGCTGTTCCTGCCCCGCGCCATGGTGAGCCTGCGCTCCGCGATCGGCCAGGCGCCCGCCACCCTCGACGAAGCCTCGCGCGGGCTGGGCAGCTCGGCCCTGTCCACGTTCCGGCGGGTGACGGTCCCGCTCACCGCACCGGGCATCCTGGCCGGCGCTTCCCTGGTCTTCCTCGCCGTGTCCACCGAGCTGACCGCCACGCTGCTGCTGGCCCCCACCGGCACCCACACCCTCGCCACCGAGTTCTGGTCGGCGACCTCCGAGATCGACTACCCGCGGGCCGCGCCCTATGCGGTCGGCCTCATCCTGCTGTCGGTGCCGGCGGCCTATTTGTTGCTGCGCCAGTCCACCAAAGGAACCGCACCATGACCGCACTGTCGATACGGGACCTGCACAAGCGCTACGGCCCGACCCGCGTGCTCGCCGGGGCCGGCCTGGAGGTCGCCGACGGCACGACCACCGCGATCCTCGGCCCGTCCGGCTGCGGCAAGACGACCCTGCTGCGGCTGGTCGCCGGGTTCGACCGCCCCGACACCGGCACCATCGCCCTCGCCGGCCGCGAAGTCACGGCCGGTCGCCGCGGCCTCGCCCCCGACAAGCGCAACATCGGCTACGTCGCCCAGGAAGGCGCCCTGTTCCCGCACCTCACCGTCCACGCGAACATCGCCTACGGCCTGTCCCGGCGCACGACGACCGCCCCGGCCCGCCGCGCCCGCGTCGCCGAACTGCTGGAGCTCGTCAGCCTCGAGCAGGCCCTGGCCCGGCGGTATCCGCACGAACTCTCCGGCGGCCAGCAGCAGCGCGTGGCGCTCGCCCGCGCCCTCGCCCGCCGGCCCGCCCTGGTCCTGCTCGACGAGCCGTTCTCCTCGCTCGACACCGCACTGCGCGCCGTGACCCGGGCGGCGGTCGCCGCCGCGCTGCGAGCCGCCGGCGTCACCACATTGCTCGTCACCCACGATCAGGCCGAGGCCCTCGCGCTGGCCGACCAGATCGCGATCATGGCCCGCGGCACGTTCGCCCAGACCGGACCGGCCCGCGAGGTGTACGCCCACCCCGCCGACCTCGGCACCGCCCGCCTCCTCGGCCCCGGCAGCACCCTGCCCGGCACGGTCATCGCGGGCAAGGCGGCGTGCGCTCTCGGCGCCCTGCCCCTCGCCCAGCCCCGCCCTGACGGCGACGCGCACATCTTCATCCGCCCCGACCAGGTCCGCCTCGCGGCCACCGGAACCCCCGCGACCGTCGCCGCCGCCGAGTTCCTCGGCGCCGACACCGTCCTCACCCTCCGGCTGGCCGACAGCAGCACCGTCGACGCCCGCGTTGACGGCACCGTCACCCAGGCCATCGGCACATCCGTCACCGTCGAGATCACCGGCGCTGTCCACGCGTATCCGCGGCATCACGGGCTGACGTCCTTTTCGAACCATGACCTGCCCGGCATCCATTAGCTGACTGCGGTCAGAGATTGCGGCCGGTCCACGACTCGATCTCGCACAGCCGCAGTCCCGCGCCATCGAGAACGCCCCAGGACGCGGCCGGCGGCCCGGGGCCGAAACCCCGGGCCGCCGCTTGCAGCGGGTTCGCTCAGCAGGCGCCGTTGTCGGTCCAGACCCCCTGGCTGTTGCTGCCCGGGGTGTCGCCCTGGGTCCACCACTTGGCGGTCCACTTGTGGCCGCCGTAGGTCACCGACTGGCCGCCGGTGTAGGCGGTCGCCGAGTTCCACGGGGACAGGTCCGTGCAGGTGCCGGTGCCGCCCGTCGGCGTCGGTGTCGTGCCGCCGCAGGCGCCGTTGTCGGTCCACACGCCCTGGCCGTTGTTGCCCGGGGTGTCGCCCTGGGTCCACCACTTCGCGGTCCAGCTGTGCCCGCCGTAGGAGACCACCGCGCCGCCGTTGTAGGCCGTTGCCGCGTTCCAGGCCGGGGCCGAGCAGGTGCCGGTGGTCGGGCTCGGGGACGGGCTCTTCGACGGCGACGGGCTGGCCGACGGGCTCTTCGACACCGACGCGGTCGCGGTCGGCGAGGCCGTGGAGCAGCCCGCCGTGGCGCCGTTGGTCGCGTTCACGACCGCGTTGAACAGCGTCGCGGCCGGGTCCAGGGCCTCCAGGGAGTACATCATCGCGCCGGCGAGACCGTTGCAGTGCTGGTAGTCGGCCCGCAGCTGGATCGACGCGGGGGAGTCGCCGGCCCAGAACGTGGTGCCGTCGTAGAAGTACGCGCCCTTCGTGACCGGGTCGAGGTACGTGTACGACGGGTTGTTCACGAACCCGGTGAGCTCCTTGTAGAAGGAGACGCCGGGCACGTTGCCCGACAGTGCGTGACCGGTCGCCGGGCCGGACGCGGTCTGGTACAGGCCGTGGTTCGAGCCCGCCGGGACGCCGGTCCAGCCGCGGTAGTAGAACGGGTATCCGAGCGTCAGCTTCGAGGCCGGGAACCCGCCCGGGATGCCGTAGCCCGAGTCACCGGTGGTCCACGCCTTGATGGCCGAGTCGATGCTGTACTTCCCGTTGCCCGGCGGCACCACGGGACTGGGGTCGCTCGGGGAGTTGTACAGCGGGTCCTGCAGGTTCGTCGGACCGGTCGCCTCCCAGCCGCCGTGCATGTCGTACGTCATGACGTTGGCGTAGTCGAGGTACTGCCCGACCTTGTTCGTCTCGATCTGCGCGATCTTGTCCTGGCCGGCGGGAACCGCGGCGGTCAGCCACTTCTTGCCGCCGCCCAGCGCGTCGAGCTGGGCCCGGAACTCGGCCATGAGCAGCGTGTAGTTCTGCTTGTCGGCCGCGGCGTAGTGGTTGCCGGTGTGCCCGGGCGCGCCCGGGTACTCCCAGTCGATGTCGATGCCGTCGAAGACGCCGGCGCCGGTGCCCGCGCCGCCGTAGCCGTTACGGGACGGCAGGTTGCCCTTGATGAACATGTCGATGCAGGAGCTCACCAGGCGCTTGCGGTTCGCGTCGCTCGAGGCGGCGTCGGAGAAGTACTTCGAGTACGTCCACCCGCCGATCGACACCAGGATCTTCAGGTTCGGGTACTTCGCCTTGAGCTTCTTGAGCTGGTTGAAGTTGCCGACGATCGGCTGGTTGTAGACGTCGGCGACCCCGTCGACGCTGATGTCGGCGCCGTAGGACTTGCCGTAGTCGGCGAACGAGTCGCCGGCGTTGTCGCCGGCGTTGGGGTTGTTCTCGTCCGGCGAGGCGGCCGAGTCGTTCTCGAAACAGCTCAGCGTGCTGGGGTTGATGTTCTCGAACGCGTACACCAGGAAGTCGAGCTTGCCGGCCATGCCGCTGGTGTCGAGGTTCTTGGGGTAGAAGCCGTTGGCGTAGATGCCCCACTGGGTGAAGTACGCGAACTTCACGCCTCCGCTGGTGGCGGCCTGTGCGGAGACGGTGTTCAGCGTGGCGGTCGTCCATGCGGTGGCGGCGGCCAGCACGGCGGCCGCGATGCCGACGGCGAGTCTTCCGGGTCTGCGCATCTCGCTCCTCCTGTAACCGAGTGCACTCCCAATCAGTTAACAAACTTAACTGTTTGCCGGAATTTTATATCGATCAATGACTTTGGACAAGAGCCCAACAGGTGATGACCAAGGTCCGAATTTGACGCACACTGATGCCGTCCTCGACTTGACGCCGGGAGGGCTCTGTCCGCATGGACCTCGGAACCGCCTGGGCCAGGGCGCTGACCCTGGCCGAACGGACCGCCTCAGCGGAAGTGCCACCAGCCCGGTCAGATCCGCCGGAGGGCCGCGCCCAGCGCCGTCTGCAGCGCTGGAAACGGGCCCACGGGCCGGCGTACGAGACGATGCTGCGCACCGTCCCCGGCGGCGAGCCCGCGCTGCTGGCCCTGCTCGGCGAGCCCGAGGCGCGCCCGCCCGCGTCGGCGCGGTGCCGCCGTGGTGGCGGGACTTCGCCGCCGATGCCACCGGCGCCGGCGGCGGCACCCCGGACGGGCCCGCCAAGTCGTACTGGCTGCGCGGCTTCTCCCGCGTCACCGCCCCGTTCGCCCGCGAAGCCGCCGCCGAGCTCGCCCGCCGCGTCCCGGGCGCGTCCGCCGCCGTGGTGACCGCCTTCGCCGCCGACCTCGCCGGCGACCTGGTCTCCCTCGCCGCCCGGGTCCTCGTGCTGGAGCTCAACGTCGCCCGCGTCCGCGGCGACCTGCGCGGGCAGGACGGCCCCGAGCGCTTCTGGTCGTTCATCGAGGCGGTCAACGCCCCGGCCGGGCGCCGGGCGCTCTTCGACGAGTACCCGGTGCTGGCCCGCCTGCTCGCCCAGCGCGCCGGCCGCGCCGTCGCGACCGCCGCCGAGTTCTTCGAACGCTGGCACGCCGACCGCGCCCTGCTGGCGGTGGGCGGGGAGGTCGCCGCCGTCCGCTTCGGCCACGGCGACCTGCACCAGGGCGGCCGCTCGGTCGCCGTCGCCGAGCTGTCCACCGGCGAGCGCATCGTCTACAAGCCGCGCCCGCAGGCCGTCCACGCCGCCTTCAACACCCTGCTGGAGTGGCTCAACGCGACCGTCGCGGGCCTGGACCTGCGCACCCTGCGCGTCGTGGACCGCGGCACCCACGGCTGGGTCGAGTTCGCCGAGCGCGCCGACTGCGCCGGCCCTGCCGACTTCGACCGGTACTACCGCCGCCTCGGCGCCCTCATGGCCGTGCTGCACGCCACCGACGCCGCCGACATCCACTTCGAGAACCTCATCGCCGCCGGCGACCAGCCCGTCGTCGTCGACCTCGAAACCCTGTTCCACCAGCGCCTGCCGGTCCCCGCCGGCCGCCTCGACGCCGACGATCCGGCCGCGCGCGTCCTGGACGCCTCCGTCGTGCGCCTCGGCGTGCTGCCCATCCTGGTGCGCGGCGCGGAGGGCACGGTCGACTTCGGCGCGCTCGGCGGCGACCCGGCCGCCAGTCTGCCGTTCGCCTCGGCGACCTGGCAGGACGACGGCACCGACACGATGCGCGTCGTGCGGCGGACCGTCGAGTTCCCCGGCGGCCAGAACCGCCCCTCGGCCGGGGGTTCGGTCGCCAACCCGCTGCTGCACCTGCCCGCGCTCATCGCCGGTTTCCGGGAGTCGTACCGCGCGATCGAGGGCAACCGCGCCGGGTTCACGGCCCGGCTGGAGTCCTTCGCCGCCGTCGAGGTCCGGATGGTCCTGCGGCCGACCCAGACGTACAGCACCCTGCTCAGCGAGGGCAACCACCCCGACGTGCTGCGCGACGCCCTCGACTTCGACCGGCACCTGGGCCTGCTGTGGGCCGACTGCGAGCAGCAGCCGGCCCTCGCCGCGATCGTCCCGCACGAGCTGGCCGACCTGTGGGCCGGCGACGTGCCACTGTTCACCACCCGGCCCGGCTCCCGCGACCTGTGGACCTCCCGCGGCGAACGCCTGCCGTCCGTGTTCGACGCCGGCGGCCTGGACGCCGCCCGCGCGAAGGTCGCCGCCTTCGGCGACACCGACCGCCGCCGCCAGGAGTGGATCATCGAGGCGGCGATGGTGACCCGCCCCGACGCGGTCGCGCTCGGCGGCCCGCCACTGTCCACGGTGGACGCTTCGGCGGTACCGCCGGAAGGCGCCTACCTCGCCGCGGCCCGCACCATCGCCGACCGCCTGGCGGAGCTGGCCATCGAGGGACCGGGCGAGCGGGTCAACTGGCTCGGCCTGGCCCCGTCCGGCGAGACCGGCTGGCAGGTCCGGGCGCTGGGCTGGGACCTGTACTCGGGCGTCGCCGGCGTCGCCGTCTTCCTCGACACCGCCGGCCGCCTGACCGGGACCGCGTCCTACCGTGAGCTCGCGGCCCGGGCCGTGCTCCCGGTGCCGCGGCTGCTCGACGAGCTCGGCCGCCGCACGTTCACCGGCAGCGGGCTCACCGGCCTGCCCGGCCTCGCCTACGCCCTGCTGCACCTCGGCCGGCTCGACGACGCCGAGCGGGCCGTGGCCCTGTGCGGGCCCCTGGTCGACGCCGACGACGCCGACGACATCCTCGCCGGGCGGGCCGGAGCCATCGCCGCGCTGCTCGCGATCGGCTCCGACGAGGCGCTGGCAATCGCCCGCCGCTGCGGCGAACGGCTGCTGGAGTCGGCGAAGTCCATTGCGGACACCCTCGCCTGGTCCACACTGGACGGCGCGGCGCTGACCGGCTTCTCGCACGGCGCGGCCGGCATCGGCTGGGCCCTGATCCGCCTCGGCGACGCGGTCGGCGACGAGCGCTTCGTCGCGGCCGGGCTGGCGGCGTTGCGGTACGAGCGCTCCCTCTTCCAACCGTCCGCGGGGGACTGGCCCGACCTGCGCGACGGCGCCGCGGCCATCGGCCCGATGACCGCGTGGTGCCACGGCGCCGCCGGCATCGGCCTCGCCCGCGCCGGCGTCCTGCCGATCGTCGACGACCCCGGGCTGCGCGACGACCTGGCCGCCGCCCTCGCCCGGACCGTCAGCCACGGCTTCGGCCACAACCACTGCCTGTGCCACGGCGACCTCGGCAACGCCGAACTGCTGCTCGCCACCCGCGACCCCCGCCGCGACGACGTCGGCCGGGCCGTCCTGGCCCGGCTCGGCGAGCACGGCCCGCGCTGCGGCACTCCGCTGGAGGTCGAGAGCCCGGGCCTGATGACGGGCCTGGCCGGCATCGGCCACGGCCTGCTGAGGCTGGCAGCGCCCGACCGGACCGCGGCGCTGCTGCTGGTACAACCCCCCGCGCACCCGGCTTGAGAGGAGCCCCGCATGATCGGCACCATCGACGAGATCCGCGCCTGGAAGGACGAGGACTACCGCGAGGAGCTCGGCCTGGACCTGGCCGACCACCCGGCGGGCAAGATCGACCTGTCCCCGATCACCCCGGACGCCAACCAGTACCCGACGCTGTCCTTCGACGCGCTGTGCCTGAGCATCATCCAGAACTGCTTCACCAGCTGGCCGTACATCTGCACGACGGTCAACTGCTACAGCACCCTGGCCGAGTCAACGAACTGACCGCGTCCGGGCCGGGCCGCGACCCGGCCCGGCCCGGCGTTCAGGACGCGATCGTGTACGGGTCGCCGTACACCTTCCACGACAGCGGGGTGTTCAGGTCCAGGTTGCCCGCCCGGAGGAACACCCGCTGGGCGGTGTCGACCCGGCTGGTGTCGCTGTGGGCCTCCTCGGTTTTCATCGCCGCGACGCGGGCGTCGAGGAAGGCGTTGAGGTAGGTGGTTTCGTCGCCGCCTTGGGCGGGGGTTTTGGCTTTGGTCATGGCGGCGTTGCGGATGCCGCCGAAGCTGGCGGGGTCGGTGCCGGGGCCGTGCATGACGATGGCGTCGTAGTAGATGAACTGGCCCAGGGCGCGCAGGCCGTCGGTTTTGGCCTGGTTGACGGCGGGGTTGAAGTAGACGCGGTCGCGTTCGTCGTTCTGGGTCTGTTGGAAGGCGGGGTCGGTGGCGGCGGTGCGCCAGTCGTTGGTGAAGGTGGGGTCGAGGCCGGTGTGGGAGGCGCTGCCGTTGACGTTGCGTAGTGCGGGCAGGTATTTGGCCAGGGCGTTGCCGGGTGCTCGCTGGGTGTAGCGTTCGACGAGTTCGAGCATGTCGCCGGTGCCGGAGCAGAAGCCGATGATCCCGGCGGTATAGCCGCGGCCGTCGCCGATGTCCTCGATGTACTGGTACTGCGCCTTCCAGTCCAGGCTGGAGTTCTCCGCCGAGGACACCAGCCGCATGGCGACGTCCTTCTTGGCCGGATCGTTCAAATCCGGGCCGGGCGTCGCTTTGACGGGCGTCGACTCGGCGGCCCTGTGCCCGAACACCTCCAGCTCGCCGAGCGCGAGCCCGGCCGAGCCGCGCGGGGTCGCCGTCAGCCGGACGTACCGCCCGGTCGCATTGAGCCCGGCGGTCGCGGCGATCGGGGTCCAGGCGGTCCCGTCGGCCGAGATCTCGACCCGGTACGCCGACGGGCGCGCGGACCCCCACGTCAGCCGGACCCGGCTCACGAGGTTCGCGGCGCCGAGGTCGACCCGCAGCCACTGCGCGGCTCGCCCCTTGACCGTCCACCGCGTCGAGGTCTTGCCGTCGAAGGCCTTCGCGGCCACCCCGGCCGACGCCGTCGCCGGCCGGCCCTTCGAGATCACGGTGTCGGCCGCGTACGCGCTCGGCACCCCGAGGACCGATCCGGCCGCCACCACCGTCACCGCCGCCGCCAGTACGAAGGTCGTTCGCCGTGCCGCCATGCCATCGCCGCCCATCCGTGTCGGGAACCTGGTCGGGGTGAGCATCGGCACACCGGGCCCGGAGTCTGATGCCGGCAACCGTCCAGCAAGCGGGCTGCACCCGGCCGGTAGCCTGTGGCCGTGTCGATGCACGAGATCGAGGACCTGGTCCACCTGTCGGTGCTGGCGCTGGACGCCCACCACGCCGAGGACGACGACCGGCTGCGGGACTGGTTCCCGGTGCTGTACGACTTCCAGCGCGGCTACGACTGCTCGCACACCATGGGCCGCGTCGAGGACATCCTGCTGCGCCGCCGGCACACGTACCGCTTCCCGATCGCCGAACACCCCGACTACGCCTCGCGCCGGGAGGAGTTCGACGACCTGACCGAGTTCACCGAGCTCGGCGAGTACGACGAGGAGGAGCCCGGCGAGGGCGTCGACGAGGGCTACGTGGACCCGCCCTGGCTCTACTGCGAGGCCGGCACGGCGCTGTGGCGGCGCATGGTCGACGCCGGGCGGCTGACGGGCGCGGATGCCGTACCCCCGCGGAAGGTCGCGCTCATCGACGTCGTCGTCGCCGTGGCGGAGGCGGCCGAGCAGGACGGCGACGCCGAGCTGATCGCCGGCTGGCACGGCATGGGGTATTCGGCCCTGCTCGGCGACTCCGTCCTCGACGTCCACGACCTCGAGAACCACCCGGCGGTGGCGCGGCTGCGGCGCGTCATGGACCGCAGCGGCGCGTGGGCGGTGGAGCTGCCCGACGGCTACCGGCCCACGGACGACGAGCTCGACGCGCTGGGCGACGAGCTCGAGTCCTGGTGGTATCGAAGCCCCGCGTAGCGGGCTGCTTCGGCGCAGAGCGACGGCAGACCGCACTCCAGCCCGTTCCGCGCGACCCGCTCACACCCCCAGCTGCTGAAGATCCACCCGGACCGACCGGACGAGCGTATCCAGGGCCTCCGCCGGTCCGGTGCTGGGTCGGGTGTTGCCGGATTGACTGATGTGGCTGTATGGCTTTCCTTCATATTCTGGCTCGGTGACCGATCTGAGCGTCGGCACGGTGGACCCGGGTGAGGGGGGAGTGGGTCGGATGAAGGGCGGCGAACGCGCGGATACCAGGCCGTTGTTGCTCGCCTGCCTGGGCGTCTTCGGGTTCGGGCTGGTCTGGACGGCGCTGTTCGCCGCCGGGCTGCCCGCGCCGCGGGTGATCATGTGGCTGACCGTGCCCGCTACCAGTGTCCTCGCCGGGCTCACCACGCTGCGCGTGGCGCGGACGCCGGGGCTGCCGCGGGCCGCGCGGCGGTTCTGGGCGCACATCGCCGTCGTCGAGGTGCTGGTGCTGGTCGGCGCGTCGCTCATGACCGCCGGGACGTTCGGGCAGTGGTCGAGCCGGCCGCTGGTGTTCGTCGCGTCCGCGGTGCCGCTGCTGTCGCTGGCTCTGCTCGTCGTCATGTGGGCGCTGCTGCGGCTGCCGGTCGGGCACCGCAGCCGCAGCGAATGGATCCGGCTCACGCTCGACGGGGCCACCGTCACGGCCGGGGCGGCGCTGTTCCTGTGGCACTTCGTGCTGCGGCCGCTGGTGCAGAGGCACACGGACGTGCCCAAGTTTCTGGGCATGCTGTTCATCTCGCTGCTGTGCCTGCTCGCCCTGGTCGCCGTCATGAAGGTGGTGCTGGTCGGCAGCGGGCCGGTGTCGAGCGGATCGCTGCGGCTCCTGGCGCTGACGATCCTCATCGGCGTGTTCGCCTCGGCCGGCGCGCCGATCACGAACCAGCCGCGGTGGGTTGGGCTGCAGCCCATCAGCATCATCGTCAACATGCTCGTCGTGTCCTGGGCCGCCCACGTCCAGCGGCGCCGGCCCGATGAGCCGGCCCCGGCGCAGGAGGCGGAGGCGCGGCGGAATCGTCACTTCTCGATCCTGCCGTACCTCGCGGTCGGCGCCACCGCCCTGCTGCTCGCGGTCGAGAGCTTCCGCGCCGGGCGCGGCGGCACCGACATCGCGCCCGTCGCCTGCGGCGTCATCTTCATCACCGGCATCGTCGTGGCCCGGCAGCTGGTGGCGCTGCGTGACAACGCGCACCTGCTGGACTCGGTCAGCCGCCACGAGCAGCAACTGCAGCACCAGGCGACCCACGACGCGCTCACGGGCCTGGCCAACCGGACCGGCTTCGCCGCGCTCGTCGGGGAGATCCTCGCCCGGGAGGACTGCGCCGCGGTACTGCTCATCGACCTCGACGACTTCAAGGAGGTCAACGACACCCTCGGCCACGCCGTCGGCGACGACGTGCTCGTGGCGGTCGCCGAGCGACTGCGGGCCGCGGTGCGCGCCAGTGACGTGGTGGCGCGCCTCGGCGGGGACGAGTTCGCGGTACTGCTGCGGCACGCCCCCGCCGGTGACGCCGACCGGGCCGCCGAGCGGATGCTGTCGCTGCTGGCCCCGCCGGTGCAGGCGGCCGGCCACCACCTGCTCGTGCACGCCAGCATCGGCGTCGCGCCCGCCCACCCGGGCGACGATCTGGGGACGCTGCTGCGCAAGGCGGACATCGCGATGTACGCGGCGAAGGACCGTGGCAAGGGCAGCGCCGTCGAGTACACCCCGGACCTGGCCGCCCGCATCCAGGCGCATGCCGAGCTGGCCGCGGACCTGCGCGACGCGATCGGCACGGAGCGGCTGTTCCTGCGCTACCAGCCGATCATGAACCTCGCGACCGGCGCCGTCTTCGGCGTCGAGACCCTGATGCGCTTCGACCATCCCACCCGCGGCCCGGTCTCGCCGGCTGAGTTCATCCCCGTCGCCGAGCAGTCCGGCATGATCGTGCCCCTGGGCCGCTGGGCGCTGCACGAGACGTGCCGCCAGGCCGCGGCGTGGCTGCAGCGCTTCGGCCCCGACTCCCTGCGCTCGATCGCGGTCAACGTCGCCGGCCGCCAGCTGCAGGACCCCGGGTTTGTCGACGATGTTCGCGCCGCCCTGGCCGCGTCCGCCCTGCCTGCGGCCCGTCTCCTCGTCGAGGTCACCGAGACCGCGGTCCTCAACGACGGCCAGGCGATCGCGACGCTGCACGAGCTGCGCGCGCTGGGCGTGCGCATCGCCCTGGACGACTTCGGCACGGCGGCGTCGTCGCTGGGCCTGCTGGTGACGTGCCCGGTGACCACGCTGAAGCTCGACCGCAGCTTCGTCGCCGAGATCACCGCGGGCGGCCGCCCGGCCGCGGTGGCGCAGGCGGTTATCGCGATGGCCAGGACGCTGGAGCTGCAGGCGGTCGCGGAGGGCATCGAGACCGAGG
This sequence comes from Dactylosporangium sp. CA-233914, assembly GCF_050942935.1. Taxonomy (NCBI): domain Bacteria; kingdom Bacillati; phylum Actinomycetota; class Actinomycetes; order Micromonosporales; family Micromonosporaceae; genus Dactylosporangium; species Dactylosporangium sp. CA-233914. The sequence continues at coordinate 6,158,086 of NZ_CP192030.1, forward strand.
CCCAGGCCGAGGCGCTGCGCCGCCAGGGGTACGAGCTGGGCCAGGGCTTCCTCTACGCCCGCCCCCTCGCAGCCGGGGACCTCGAGCAGCTGCTCGGCGAGTCCGCGCTGTCGTATCGGTGAAGGCTCAGATCACCAGGCGGACCGTGAAGCCGTCCGGGCCGCGGTTGAGGCGCACGTAGCTGCAGAGCTGGTGTGCGATCCACAGGCCGAACCCGGCCGAGCTCTCGCTGGCCGCGGGCAGGAGTCCCGCGAACGGGTCCTTCGGGCCCGGTCCGGTGTCCTCGACGGTCACGACGATCCGCCCGGACGTCGTCCAGACCCGGGTGCGCACGGCGGGCCGCCCGTAGCGGTACGCGTTCGCCACGATCTCGCTCACCGCGAGCGTCATGTCGTCCAGTGCCGCCGCGCCCACGCACCCGGCGCTCACGGCGCGCACGATCCGCCGGGCCTCGTCGGGCGCCGCGCCCACCAGGTCGGCGGCGGGGTCGGTGGCCTGGATCGGGTCGGGAACGTCGGGCCGGTCGGAGAGCAGGAACTCCTCCGGCGGGGTGTACTGCGGGTTCGTCACATGCCGCCCGGACGGCCGGGCGGTGCGCGGGTGGGTGCGCAGCACGTCGGCGAGCATCGGGGCCGGCGTGGTCCGGGTGTCGTACGCGCACATGCTCCACAGCGGAAACTCGTCGTACGCGTGGTTGATGGCGGACTCGTAGCGCGCCCACCAGTCCCACGTCGGCCCGAAGGCGGACGGCGACAGCTCGCCGACGATGCGGATCTGCCCGGCGCCGGCGCTCACGTGCCGGGCCAGCAACTCGCGATACGAGCGGATCGCCCCCGCCGGCCGCGTGTAGACCGAGCCGCCGGGCAGGAAGGTCACCGGGCAGCCGGCGGGCAGGGCGGCGTGCACCAGGGCGGCGTTGCGCTCGCCGAACGAGACCAGGGTCGGCTCGCCGGCCGCGGCCCCGCCGAGCAGGAACGGCACCACGACGTCCAGCAGGTGCTGGTCGGAGTCGTAGCAGACCGCCTCGTGGAAGTATCCGGTGTGCCCGGCCGCCGCGCCCGTCCTCACCGCGTCGCCTCGATCCGGACCCGGGACAGGCCCAGCAGCTCGGCCAGGCAGGCCGCGGTGCCCAGCGCCGTGCGCAGCACCACGACGGTGTCGTGCTCCTCGGCGTAATGCTGCAGGTGCAGCAGGGCGCGGTGGTCGATGAAGCGGAGGTCGTCCGCGCCGATCACGATCCGCCCGTCCTGCGGCGGCGGCTGCACGCGGCGCAGCGCCGCGGGGAAGAAGGGCTCGGCGGCCATGTCGAGCTCGCCGGTCAGGCACGGCGGGTCGCCGTGCAGGGCGAAGTGGATGCCGGCGGCGTTCGTCGCGGGGTGCAGGCAGGCCAGCTCGCCAACGGCGAAGTCGCCGAGCTCGGGGCGGTGCAGGGCGCAGACCGCCCGCATCGGCGAGGTCGCGATGTAGGGCTCGACGAGGGCCTCGTATCGCGCGAACGCCTCCAGGCCCTCGGCGGTGCGCACCAGCGGCGTGCACTCGGCCACGACCCGCAGCCCGGCGTAGCCGTCCGCGAGGGCCTCGCCGGTGGCCGCGGCATACGCGGCGACCTGGGCGCGCGGGTCGGCGACGACGCCGGACGGGTACGCGATCTCCAGCGGCACGAACCGCACCGCCCCCGGGTCGTGCCGGGCCGCGTCGGCCAGCCAGCCGGCCAGTTCGCCGGGGCCGCCGGCCGCGGCGAACCAGACGCGCTCCCCGGCGGCGAGTCCGGCGCCGAGGTAGTCTCGCGCGCAGGCGTGCAGCTCCGCCGGATCGTCGTACGACCAGCAGACATGCCGCTGTGAAACCGGGGAGGTCACGCACGAAGCGTAACCCCGGTTGCGTGAACCGCGCCCGGTTGGGTAGCCGGGGCCGCATGAAGATCGGTCTGATCGGTGCGGGTCACATCGGCTCGACGCTCGCCCATTTGTGCACCGCGGCCGGCGACGACGTGGTCATCGCCAACTCGCGTGGCCCCGAGACGCTGCACGAGCTGGAGCTGGATCTCGACGGGCACGCGCGGGCCGGAACCGTCGAGCAGGCCGCGCGCTTCGGCGACATCGTGGTCGTCGCCGTGCCGTTCGGTCACTACCAGGACCTGCCCGCCGCGCCCCTGGACGGCAAGACGGTGATCGACGCCTGTAACTACTACCCGCAGCGCGACGGCCACGTGGCGGACCTGGACGACGACCGCGTCACCAGCAGCGAGCTGATGCAGCGCCATCTCGCCGGCGCGCACGTGGTCAAGGCGTTCAACGCGATGCGCTGGGACCACCTGCGCGAGTACGGGCACTCGTCCGGGGCGTACCTGCGCTACGGCATCCCGGTCTCCGCCGACGACCAGGACGCGAAGCGGCAGGTGTTCGACCTGGTCGAGCAGCTGGGCTACGAGCCGGTCGACGCCGGCAACCTGGCCGAGGGCGGTCGCAAGCACCAGCCCGGCACGCAGGTGTACACCGCCGACCTGTGGGCCGACGACCTGCGCGACCGCATCGGCGTCGAAGCCTGACGTGCCGCATCACCCCACGCCTGGTTCCCAGGCTCCTCCCAGCGTGCCTGGTCAGCGGTCGCTGAGCTCGCCCGTCTCCGCGGCGGCCGGGCTCGTCATGCCCCCGGTCGTCGCGTCGCCGGTGGTCGCCGGCGCGGCGCCCGGCTGCACCCGGCGGTGGTGCCGGGCGCTGCCCGGCCCGCCCGGCCCCGCGTGGGAACCGGTCGTCGTGCGCAGGCCCTCCGAGGTCGTGGGCCCGCCGTTGCGCAGGATCTCCGCCTCGGCCGCGGCGTCGGCGGGGTCCCTGGCCACGGCGCCGGTCGGTTCACCGGCGCCGCGGCGCAGCACCTCCCGCGCCGGGTCGGACGGGTCGGTCACTTCGTCGAACGCGCCTGGCCCGTAGTTGCCGTGGCCGAGCTCTTCCTCGACCCTGGCCCGCGCATCGCGGTCGTGCGTGTCCATCAGAGCCTCCGGTGCGTCGATCGTCTCCTTGTGGCGCTACCCGAGGCGGTTGCCCGGAAACACCGTCCGCCGCCGGCATCGCGCCGCCGTGCCCTCAGGTGCGGCTCGCGGGCACAGTGGGTGGGCCGGGACGGCGCCGGTCAACTGGTTGTGGGCGCGGGCGTCGGCATGCTGGTCGGGCTGCCGGTCCCGGGCGAGCCCATGCCCGGGCTCTGCATGTCGTGCAGCAGCACGATCCGCGCCGTGTACCTCGCGTTGCCGCCGATGCCCTGGATCACGCCGCCGATGAAGACCTTTGATCCCTGGCTGACCGCGGCGGGCTGCAGGCTGTTGCGCATCGACAGCACCTTGAGGTGGTCGCTGGTCTGCCAGGTCTTGGTGTACCCGTCCGACGAGCGCACCGTCACGGTCGAGCCGGTGATCTGGCTGACCGTGCCGTGCTGGATCGCGACGTGGACCGGGCCCTTCGTCGTCTGCACGATGCCCTCGCCGTGCAGGACGTCGGGCATTCCGTGCATCTCGGTGCCGCTCGGCGGCATCGGGCTGGTCTGCGTCTGCCCCGGCCCGGAGGTGCCACCGGGCGGTGTCGGCGACGGCTGGGCCGCGGCCGCAACAGGTGCTCCGATCGCCAGGGCGACGGTGGTCGCCGCCGCCGCCAGTACCATTCGCACGCGGTGCATGATGATCCCCCTTCGGGTTGCCTCAACGCCACCCAGTACCGGTGAGCCGCGGGGATCAAACAGAAAACCGAAAGAACCCCCCTTTGCCAACGAAGCCCCACAAAGCCGCACGTCGACGGGCTACCGCGCACCCGCGGGGCAGCCCGGCGTCGTTTGAGCGTGGACGCGCCGGGCACTGAGTGCTTACAGACCCCGTTGGAGGGAGGGCTGTCATGTCAGCGCGTCAGGACCTGCCGGGCACGCCCAAGCGGTCGCCCAGGAAGGCAAAAGATACGCACGCCGAGGCACACGACGAGCGGCACACCGTCGAGGCGCTGCTCGAGCAGCAGGGCCGGACGTACGCCGAGGAGGCCGGGATCAGGCTCACCGACAAGCCCGGCCCGCTGTACCAGTTGCTGGTCCTCGCGACGCTGCTCAGCGCCCGGATCTCGGCCGGCGCCGGGGTCGCCGCGGCGAAGGAGTTGTTCGCCGCCGGCTACCGCTCGCCGCGCGCGATGGGCGAGGCGAGCTGGCAGGATCGCGTCGACGCGCTCGACCGCGGCCAGTACCGCCGCTACGACGAGAGCGCCGCCACCGCGCTCGGCGACGCCGCCGAGCGGTGCCGGCAGCGCTGGGGCGGCGACCTGCGCCGCCTGCACCGCGAGGCGGGCGGCGACCCGGCCACGGCCAGGCGCCTGCTCACCGAGTTCCCGGGGGTCGGCCCGACCGGCGCCGACATCTTCCTGCGCGAGGCCCAGGCGGTCTGGTCCGACATCGCGCCGTACGCCGACCGCAAGGTCACCGACGGCGCCGAGCGGCTCAACCTGCCCGCCGCCCCCGACGACCTCGCCGCGCTGGTCCCGGCGGAGGAGCTGCCGCGGCTGTCGGCGGCGCTGGTGCGGGTCGGCCGCGACCGCAAGGCCGCCGACGCCGTCCTCGCCGCGTAGGGCGGCGGGCGCAGCGCCCTGAATCCGCGCGCCTGCCGCCGGCGGGTCGTTTGCCGCCGACGAGCCCGGGTAGCCCCCGCCGATGATCGGAGCGCGCGTGCCCCGGCGCGAGGACGAGCGCCTGGTCCGGGGCGCCGGGCGGTTCGTGTCCGACCTGCGGTTCCCCGGCTGCGCCGACGCGGTGTTCGTGCGCAGCGGCGTCGCCCACGGGACCCTCGCCGGGGTGGAGCTGGACGCCGCCCGCCGGGCCCCGGGCGTCGTGGCCGCCTGGTCGGCCGCCGACCTGCCGTTCCTGCCCGAGGTACCGCCGATGCTGGACGCCGCGTCCGCGCGGGGGCGGCCCTGGCCGGCGCTGGCAACCGGCCGGGTGCGCTACGCCGGCGAGCCGCTCGCGGTGGTGGTGGCCGAGAACCGGTACGCGGCCGAGGACGGCCGGGACCTGGCCCGGGCCCGCATCGAGGCGTTGCCGGTCGTGCTCGACGCGACCGAGGCGGCCGGCAACGGCGTGCGGCTGTTCCCCGGGGCCGGCAACGTGGCGAGCGAGCGGGAGTTCGGCGAGCCGGTCGGCGAGGCGGTCTGGCGGGACGCGGCGGTCGTCGTGGAGGCCCGCTACCGCCAGCAGCTGCTGTCGCACACGTCCCTGGAGCCGCGGGCGATCCTCGTCAGCCCTCAGCCCGGCGGCGGCCTGCGGGTGTGGGTGTCCCACCAGGCGCCGCACCGGCTGCGCCGCGACCTCGCCACGGCCTTCGGCCTGCCGCAGGAGCAGATCCGGGTGAGCGTGCCGGACGTGGGCGGGGCGTTCGGCGGCAAAAGCGAGACGTGGCCGGAGTACCTCGTCGTGGTCGCGGCGGCCCGCCGGCTCGGGCGGCCGGTGCGCTGGGTGGAGGACCGGGCCGAGGCGCTGACCGCCGGGCCGCACGGCCGCGGCCAGAACCAGCGGGTCCGCATGGCCGCCGCGGCCGACGGGCGGATCCTCGCCTACGAGCTGCACATCGACGCCGACGTGGGCGGATACCCGCACGCCGGCGCGTTCGTGCCGATGGCGACGTCGATGATGGCCGGCGGCGCGTACGCGATCCCGCACGTCCACGTGCGCACCCGCGCGGTCGTGACCAACACCGCCCCGACGTGCCCCTACCGCGGTGCCGGGCGGCCCGAGGCGGCCGCGGCCATCGAACGCACCGTGGACACCGTCGCGGCCCGGCTGGGCATCGACCCGGCCGAGCTGCGCCGGCGCAACTTCATCGCGCCGGCGGACTTCCCGTATCGCACGCCGACCGGCTTCACCTACGACAGCGGCGACTACGCCACGGCGCTCGAGGTCGCCCTCCACGAGGTCGGCTACGCCGGCTGGCGCCGCGAGCAGGCGCGCCGCCGCGGCAGCGGGGAGGCGCCGATCGGGATCGGCCTGTGCACGTACGTCGAGCGCGCGGGCGTCGGGGAGGAGTTCGGCTCCGTGCAGGCCCGCCCCGACGGCACGTTCGTGGCGCGGTCCGGCTGCTGCTCGACCGGGCAGGGGCACGAGACGTCGTTCCCGCAGGTCGTCGCCGGCGTGCTGGGCGTGGACGCGGATCTGGTCCGGCTCGTGGAGGGCGACACGGCGCTGGTGCCGCAGGGCATCGGCTCGTTCGCCAGCCGCTCGATGCAGACCGGGGGCGCCGCGCTGTACCGGGCCGCCGAGAAGCTCATCGACGCGGCGAAGCGGCGCGTGGCCGAGGCCGGCGGGGTCGCGGCCGACGCGGTGGAGTACCGGGCCGGCACGCTCAGCGCCGGGGCGCGGAGCATCACCATGGCCGAGCTGGCCGCGACGGACCGGCTCTACGCGCAGGAGATTCTCGCCCCGCCGGAGTCGTTCCCGTTCGGCGCGTACGCGGCCGTGGTCGAGATCGACCCGGACCTGGGCATCGTCGGCGTGCTCAGGCTGGTCGCGGTGGACGACTGCGGCGTGGTGGTGAACCCGCTCATCGTCGAGGGGCAGGGGTACGGCTCCATCGTGCAGGGCATCGGCCAGGCCCTCTACGAGGAGGCCCGCTACGACGCCGGCGGCCGCCCCGCCGCGGACAGCCTGCTCGACTACCTCCTGCCGACCGTGTCGGAGCTGCCGCCGCTGGGCCTGGCCGCGACGGCGACCCCGAACCCGAACACGCCGCTGGGCGCCAAGGGCGCCGGTGAGGCGGGCTGCATCGGCGCGCCGCCGGCGATCGTCAACGCCGTCGCCGACGCGCTGCGCCCGTCCGGCCGCGCCGCGCCGCAGATGCCGCTCACGCCGTACGCCTGCTGGAAGGCCGTCCGATGAAACCCGCGCCGTTCGACTATCTCGCCGCGCGCAGCGCCGGCGAGGCGGTGGCCGCGCTCGCCGACGGCGGCGCGCAGGTGCTCGCCGGCGGCCAGAGCCTCGTGCTGGAGATGAACTACCGCCGGGCCCGGCCCCGCCGGCTGGTCGACATCAACCGGATCGCCGGCCTCGACCGGCTGGAGGCGGCGGACGGCACGCTGCGCGTGGGTCCGCTCGTGCGGCACCGGGCCTTCGAGTCCCAGGCGGTGCCCGGCCCGCTGGGGGCGCTGCTGCGCCGGGTGGCGCGGCACATCGCCCACCCGCCGATCCGGGCCCGCGGGACCATGCTCGGCAGCCTCGCGTTCGCCCACCCGGCCGCCGAGTGGCCGGCCGTCGTCACCGCCCTGGGCGGGCGGATCGACCTCGTGGCCCGCGGCAGGCGACGCACGGTCGCGGCCGAGGAGTTCTTCACCGGGCCGTTCGCGACGCTACGCCGCCCCGACGAACTGCTCGCCGAGGTACGGCTGCCGCTGCTGCCGCCCGGGTGCCGGGTCGGCTTCGCCGAGCTGCGCCGCACCCACGCCAGCTTCGCGCAGCTCGCCGTGGCGGCCGCGGTCACCCTGTCCGGCGACCGGGTCGCGGCGGCCTCGCTCGGCCTGGTCAACGCCGCCGACCGGCCGGTGCGGGCCCGCGCCGCCGAGCGCGTGCTGATCGGCCGCCCGCTCGACGACGCGGCCATCGCCGAGGCGGCGGGGGTCGCCGCCGGGCAGGACGCCGACCCCCGCCCCGAGCCGTACGCCGACGCCGGCTACCTGCGCCACGCCGTCGCGGTGCTGACCCGCCGCGCGCTGGGCCAGGCCCGGGACGGAGGCTGACCGCGTGCGCGTCTCGCTGAGCGTCAACGACCGCCGGTACGACATCGACGTCGAGGCCCGCCGCACCCTCGCCGACGCGCTGCGCGAGGACTGCGGCCTGACCGGGACCCACCTCGCCTGCGAGCACGGCGTGTGCGGCGCCTGCACGGTGCTCGTCGACGGCGACGCGGTCCGCTCGTGCCTGATGTTCGCCGTGCAGTGCGAGGGCGCGCGGGTCCGCACCGTCGAGGGCCTCGCCGCCCCCGACGGCACCGCGCATCCCCTGCAGGCCGCGTTCTCGGCCGAGCACGCGCTGCAGTGCGGCTTCTGCACCCCCGGCTTCCTGATGCTGGCCGCGGGCGCGATCGAGGCGGATCCGGGCATCGCCGAGGACCCCGAGCGGCTGCGGGAGCTGCTCACCTCGAACCTGTGCCGCTGTACCGGGTACGAGGCCATCCGCCGTGCCGTGGTCGCCGCCGCCCGGCAGCAGCGCGCCGGCTGATCAGCCCGGCCAGGTCCAGCCGGCGATGTCGGGCGCGTCCTCGCCCCGCTCGCGGGTGTACGTGCGGGCACGCAGCCGGGCATCCACCATCTCCTGGCGCAGCGCCGCCGCCCGGACCGCCAGCCCCGGCACCCGGTCGATCACGTCGATGACGAGCCGGAACCGGTCGAGGTTGTTGAGCATCACCATGTCGAACGGCGTCGTGGTGGTGCCGTTCTCCTGATAGCCGTGCACATGCATCTGCTCGTGGTTGCCGCGCGCGTAGGTGAGCCGGTGCACGAGCCACGGGTAGCCGTGGAATGCGAAGACGACCGGCCGGTCCGCGGTGAACAGGGCGTCGAACTCCCGGTCCGGCAGCCCGTGCGGATGGCGCGTCTCCGGCAGCAGGCGCATCAGGTCCACGACGTTGACGACCCGCACCCGCAGCGCGGGCAGCCGATCGCGCAGGATCGCGGCCGCCGCGAGGACCTCCAGCGTCGGGATGTCGCCGGCGCAGGCGAGTACGACATCGGGCTCTGTGTCGGCGACCCCGGCCGGCTCGGTCCCGGCCCAGGCCCAGATGCCCAGGCCGCGGGCGCAGTGCAGGGCGGCCTGCTCGGTGTCGAGGTACGACAGCGCGGGCTGCTTGCCGGCGACCACGACGTTGACGTAGTGGCGGCTGCGCAGGCAGTGGTCGTAGGTGCACAGCAGGGTGTTGGCGTCCGGCGGCAGGTAGACCCGCACCACCTGGGGCTTCTTGTTCAGCACGACGTCGAGGAAGCCCGGGTCCTGGTGGGTGAAGCCGTTGTGGTCCTGACGCCACACGTGCGAGGAGAGCAGGTAGTTCAGCGACGCCAGCGGGCGGCGCCACGGGATCTGCGCGCTCGACTCGAGCCACTTGGCGTGCTGGTTCAGCATCGAGTCGACGATGTGGATGAACGCCTCATAGCAGGTGAACAGCCCGTGGCGGCCGGTCAGCAGGTACCCCTCCAGGACCCCCTGGCAGACGTGCTCGGAGAGCATCTCGATCACCCGGCCGGCCGGGTCGAGGTGGTCGTCGCCGGGCTCGACGGCCGCGCCCCACCGGCGGCCGGTCACCGCGAGCACGTCGTCCAGCCGGTTGCTGGCCAGCTCGTCGGGGGCCGTGACGAGAAACGACGACGGGTTCGCCGACACCACGTCGCGCAGCCAGCGGCCGAGGACCCGCATCGCCTCGTGGGCGATCTTGCCCGGGCCCGGCACCGGCTGGGCGTAGCGCCGCCAGTCCGGCAGCTCCAGGTCCTTGCGCAGCCGCCCGCCGTTGGTGTGCGGGTTGGCGCTCATCCGCCGGTCGCCGGGCGGGTTGAGCGCGAGCAACGCCTCGACCGGGCGGCCCCGCGCGTCGAAGAGCTCCTCGGGCCGGTAGGAGCGCATCCACCGCTGCAGGGCCTCGAGGTGGGCGGGGTTGCTGCGCACGCCGGGCAGGGGAACCTGGTGGGCGCGGAAGGTGCCCTCCACCGGCTGCCCGTCGACCTCGACCGGGCCGGTCCAGCCCTTGGGGGTGCGCAGGACCACCATGGGCCAGCGCACCGGGCGGGGCGCGCCGCCCCCGCCGCGGGCGGCCGAGCGGATCCCGGCGATCGTGTCGGCCGCGCCGTCGAAGGCGGCGGCGAGCTGCTGATGCACGCCGGCCGGGTCGTCGCCGCGGACCACGAGCGGGTCGTAGCCGTATCCGCGCAGCAGCGCGACCAGGTCGTCCTCGGGGATGCGGGCCAGCAGCGCCGGGTTCGCGATCTTGTACCCGTTGAGGTGCAGCACCGGCAGGACCGCGCCGTCGCGGGCCGGGTCCAGCAGCTTGCCGACGTGCCAGCTGGTGGCCAGCGGCCCGGTCTCCGCCTCGCCGTCGCCGACGACGCAGAACGCGAGCAGGTCCGGGTTGTCCAGCACCGCTCCGAACGCGTGCAGCAGCGAGTACCCCAGCTCCCCGCCCTCGTGGAAGGAGCCGGGCGTCTCCGGCGCGGCATGGCTGGGCACACCGCCGGGGAAGGAGAACTGCCGGAAGAAGCGCCGCATCCCCTCCGCGTCACGGGTGATGTGGCTGTACAGCTCGCTGTACGTGCCTTCCAGCCAGGCCGCCGCGTTCGGGCCCGGCCCGCCGTGCCCGGGGCCGGTGACGAACACCGCGTCGAGGTCGCGCTCGCGCACCAGCCGGGTCGCGTGCGCCCACACCAGGTTGAGTCCCGGGGTGGTACCCCAGTGACCCAGGAGGCGCGGCTTGACGTGCTCGGCGCGCAGCGGCTCGCGTAGCAGCGGGTTGTCGAGCAGGTAGATCTGCCCGACCGCCAGGTAGTTGGCCGCCCGCCACCAGGCGTCGATCCGCTCCAGCCGCTCCCGGTCCAGCACACCGGGGGCGTCGCCGAGCGGACGATCCCGCGTGGCGACCGTGGTCACATCCGTCATGGTGACCGCGCTACCCGCTGCGGCACCGCGTATAACGTTCCGCTCGGCATCCCGACCCTGCACGTGCAACCTGGCGGTGCGCTACCTCGCACAGGGGACCGGTATGCTTCGCGCGGCCGTTCGCGGGGGTGCCCGCGCAGCGGAGAGGCGACCGCCGGGTTGGCTGGAGTGGGATGGTCTACAGCTTTTGGTTCATCGTCGGCGTGTTCCTCGCCAACGGCATCGGCTGCGTGCTCACCGTGTTCTGCCTGGTCCGGATGACCGACCGGCGCCGCTCGAACGCCAACCGGGCCGTCCTGGTGGCCGGCGCGGCCTGGGGGATCATCGAGGCGGCCCGCGACGACGCGCTGTTCGTCGTCGCCACCGCCGTGCACCTGCGCGACGACCGGGTGCGCTTCTTTCTCGCCCCCGGGCTGGTCCTGACCGTCGTGTCGATGCTGATCGCGGTCGCGGTCCTCGGGCTCGCCGCGGCCAACCCGACGGCGCCGCGGAAGATCGGCGCCGGCGTGACCGTCGGGCTGCTGACGGCCGGGATGATCGTGCAGTCGACGCTGTCGGGCCGCACCGGCTTCGCGCTGTCGATCGATGCCCCGCGCGCCGCGGCGATCGCGGTCGGCTTCGCCGCCGTCGCCGCGGTGTCGGTGTGGCTGGCGACCGGCGCGACCGCGCGCTGGGCGATGGCCACACCGATCATGGTGCTGGCGGCGTGCCTGACGTTGGCGCAGTACCTCATCGCCGGCGAGGTGACGACGGACCCGACGGCCGCGGTCGACGACGAATCCGGCCTGGGCGCGATCCAGCTGATCTTCTTCTCGGCGGTGACACTCGGCGTCCGCGCGATCGCGCTGACCGTCCTCAGCATGACCGACGAGGGCCGCGTCGACGACGACCGCGACCCTGGCGCGATCCGCCACGCCGACGCCCGCTTTTGACGCCCACACCCCGCCCCGGCCGGCCGCGTCCAGAGCAGATCGCGGAGCCGGCCGGGCGGGAAGGTCAGGACGGGCGGCGGTGCTCGGGGAGCTGGTTGAGCCACAGCGCCAGGGCTCGCGCGGACTCCTGGTCGAAGGCCGTCCGGGCGCGGCGGGCCGGATCCGTGCCGCCGGCCGCGGTCAGCCGCGTGATGCGCAGGCGGGTCGCGGCGAGGCTGTTGCTCAGGAACTCCTCGAAGGTGGCCGGGCTGGCAGCGTCGACGGCGAGCATGCCGCGCACGTACAGATCCTCGCTCTGCATGTCCGGGCCGACCTCGCACAGCCAGGCGGCCTGCCGGGCGCGGCCGGCCGGGGTCAGCCGGCACGACAGGCGGTTGCCGCTGCCGCGCTGGGCCGTGGCCGGCGCCTCGACGCGCAGCAGGCCGGCGCGCTCCAGCCGGGTGACGCTGTTCATGACCCGGCTCAGGTCGACGCGGCGGGTGTCGCCGAAGATTTCGCGGTGGCGGTGCCATATCTCGTACGCGCTGCTGGGACCAGCCGCCAGCAGCGCCAGGACGACATCGTCCAGGACCACCGTCATCGTGCCTCCGCCAGCTTCTACAACCGTGTAGAAGTTAGCAGGGTGGTCAATCCTCGTCGGGGTGCTCCCGCAGCAGGTCGCGCAGCAGGCGCTCGTCGTGCTCGTCGAGGCTGCTGACGAACCGGCGCAGCACCGAGGCGCGGTCCGGCCCGGCGGCCAGCAGGCGGCTGATGCGGCCGGCGACCAGGCCGGCGGGGTCGCTCAGCGCGCCGTAGCGGAACGCGCGCCCGTCCCGCTCGCGGGTGACGGCGCCGCGGGCGTGCAGGCGGGTGAGCGTGGTGACCACGGCGCTGTAGGACAGGGGGCCGCCCGGGTCGACGCGGTCGCGGACCTCGCCCGGGGTCAGCGGGGCGGCGGCGGCACCGAGTACCGTCAGGATCTCGGCCTCGAGCTGGCCGGGGCGGCGCCTTGGCTGGGGTCGGCTCACCGTCAGACTGTATCGACCGTCGCGATGCGGAGGTGGGGTCGGTGTTCGATCATTTCGTCTGTTCCGTCGTTGTCGTACCGCCGCTGATGGTGTTCGTGGCCCGGCTGCTGGCCGACCGGCTGGCGCCCTCGATCGCGGCCCGGGCCGTGGCGTGGTCGGCCGCGGTGGCCGCGGTGGCGAGCACGATCAGCCTCGCGGTGTTCGCGGCCAAGGCCGTGGCCGAGGAGCCGTCCGTGGGCCGGGCGCTGGGCTGGTCCGCCGCCGTCGTCGCCCGCGACACGGCGTCCGAGCCGTGGGTGTCCTCCCTGAGCGCGGCGCTGCTGGTGGCCGCCGTCGCCTCGGTGGCGTACCGATGGTGGCGGCAGCGGCGGATCCTCGGCCTGCTCCCGGCCGGCGGCCCCGACCTGGTCGTCATCGTGCCCGACCCGGCCGCAGGCGCGTTCGCGGTGCCCGGGCGCCCCGGCCACGTGGTCGTCACCACGGGGATGCGGGACCTGCTCAGCGACCGGCAGTTCGAGGCCCTGCTGGCCCACGAGCGCGCCCACCTCGCCGATGGCCACCACCGCCTGGTCCGCGTCACCGAGCTCGCCGTCGCCGCGCACCCGGCCCTGTGGTGGGTCGGCCGCCACGTCGACTACCTGGTCGAGCGGGCCGCCGACGAGCGCGCGGCGGCCGTGCTGGGCAACCGACGCATCGTCGCCCACGCCATCGGCACCGCGGCCCTGTCCGGCCGCGCCACGCCGCGCCCGGCGGCCCTGCACGCCGCGGCCGGCGTCGTCCTGCGCCGGGTGAGCCGCCTGCTGAGCCCCGGCCCGCACGCGGTCCCGGCGGTCCTGGCCGTGCTACCGCCGGCCCTTGCCGCCTTCTCCGTGATCTGGACCGGCGAGGGCCTGCTGGACCTCATCGAGCTGCTGCAGGCCGCTGCCCGGTGACCTGCTTCCCGGCGTGTCCTGGCCGCTTGCTGGTGGCGGCATCATTGCTCGTGGGACCGGAGGATGTCGCGAACCCGTTCGATGTGGTGGGCGACGCAGCGGCGGGCCGCTTCCTCGTCGCCCGCAGCGATCGCGTCGAGGATCGCGTGGTGTTCCTCGGCGGAGCGCCGGACCTGGCCGTCGTGCTCGAAGCCGGCCCGGCGGGCCGGGGTCAGGTGCTGGTGCAGTTCGCCGAGCAGGTCGATGAGCAGCGCGCTGCGGCTGGCGTCGGCGATGGATAGGTGGAAGGCGATGTCGAGCTCCGCGAGCCGGTCGAGGTCCGGCTCGGCCTGCTCCGTCTCCGCCACGAACCCGGCGTGTGCCGCGCGGATCGCTTCGATGTATCGAGGGTCGTGCCGCCGGGCGGCCTCACGGGCGGCAACCTCGTCGAGGGCACCCCGCACGACAAGCATCTCGAGCACTTCGCTGCGGTGTGCCCCGAGCCAGTCGATGAGGTCGAGGGTGGGGCGCCGGCTCGGTTCGATGACGTAGCAGCCGTTGCCGTGACGCACCTCGACGAGGCCGACGGCCTCCAGCGAGCGGATGCCCTCGCGGACACTCACCCGGCTGACCCCGAGCATCTCGGTCAGTTCCCGCTCAGTGGGCAGTTTGCTGCCGACCGGGTAGGTGCCCCGGCGGATGGCCGCGGCCAGTTGGTCGCGGACGTGGTCAGCGCGGGATCGTGGCGTCAGCCGGGTGAAGGGGGCCGGGCCGGTCATCGCGGGTCGCCTCCCGTGCGCTCGATCATATGGCGGATGCCGCCCCACTGGCTGGCGCCGACGGTGACCGGTGCCCGGCGGCCGAGCCCGCGCGCCCAGACAGCGTTGTGGCCCAGCTCGCGGGCGGCGGCGAGGTCGACGCCGCCGGGTGGGGCAGCGAGATCCATCACGAGGGCCCGGGGGGCGAGCCGGGCGAGGGTGTGGGGGCCGACGACAGGAGCGGGCACGGTGGAGAAGAGCATCGGCGCGTCCTCGGTGACGGTGTCCAGTTGGTCCAGCGGGGCCGCGTCGAGGTGGGCGGCGCGCGCCGCGGCCCGCTGTACGGGGTTGCGCGCGACCACCGTGACGCGGGCTCCGAGTGCGGCGAGTGTGACCGCTAGCCGCGCACCGATGTTACCGAAGCCCACCACGACGGCGCGGTTGGCATCGATGGTGAACCGGGTCGCCTCGACGGCCGCCCGGATCGCGCCCTCCACGATGGCAGGAGTACGCAGCAGCATGAGCTCCTGGTTCTGCTCGTACTCGTAGAGGGTGGCACCGCCGGCCGCCGCTGCCGTGCGTAGCCTGTCGTCGGCGGCGCCGAGGATGACCAGTCGCGGCGCACGCATCGACTTCAACACATGTACATCGATGTGGATCGGCTGGGCCGCGGCCGGCGCGTAGATCGAGCCGTCCTGCGACATGCCGGGGATGGGCAGCAGGAGATGGGTGGCGTCGGCGATCGCGGCGGCGAGGGTCCCCGCGGGGGCGACCCCGTCGATCGGGGCGTCGGGCTCGGGGATGCCGAACGTGCGTACCGTCGCGCCGGTTCGCGCGGCGAGGCGGCTGATCTCCTGCTCCCGCTCGTCGCCGCCGACGACGGCGATCACGAGGTCCTGCCAGTTCATGGTGTTCCTTCCGTCACGAGGCCGCGGAGGGCGTCAGGCTCGTCGGGGTACAGCCCGAGGCGGGCGAGGGTGAGACCGTCGCGGGTGGCCGTCCCGCCGAGCGCGGTGTCGGCCAGGGTGAGCAGCGCGGAGGCGGTGGGGGCGGCGACACCCGCGATCCTGGCCAGTTCCAGGAAGGGAACGACGCCGTACGGGAAGTCCTCGCGGTAGTAGCGGTGGGTGAGCGAGCCGGGTCCGCGGATGGTGGCGTTGGCGGCACCCGTCGCGACGGCGACACGGAGGGTCTCGACGTCCGGGCGGCCGGCGGGCACGGTGTCGACGGTGCCGATCGCGTGCATCTCGGCCACGAGTGGGTCGAGGTCGTGGCCGTAAGCGCGGGCGACGGCGAGGCGTTCCTCGTCGAGTGCGTGCATGACGGCAGCGACCGCCGGCGTGGTCGCCTCCGCGTAGTACCGGAAGTCGCCGCCGGTGGCTTCCACCCAGGCGGCGGCGAGGACAGCGGCGGGCGGATGCAGGACGAGGTTGACGTTGGCGAGGCTGGTGGCGAGCACGTCGGGCTCCGGCGCGGCGGCCGGCCAGAGGTCACGGGCGTGGGCGAGCGCCCGCTGGTCCGGGCCGAACGCGGCGGCCCGGACCCGCCCGGCGCGTCCGGTGACATGGACGGTGCCGTCTGCGTCCTTGCGCGCCACGTAGGTGAGGGTCGAGAACTCGGCGATGGGCGGCGGACTCGTGCTGGCGGCCCGGTAGCGGGCGGCGACATGTGCGGCGCCCAGCGTATGGCCCGGGTTGAGCACGAGGGGAATGTCCGCGCCGGCCGCGACGAGATCGTCGGCGAGCGCCTCGTGGGCGAGCGCCGGCAGGCAGACCACGGCGACGTCGGCGGTATCAAGGGCGACGGCGAGGTCGGTGGTGACGGTGACGACCCGGGTCAGCCCGGCCCCGAGCACTCCACGGGCCCGCACCCCGCCAGCTGCCAGGTGCGGGGCGAGCGTAGCGGCGCCGCGGTTCCAGAGCCGCACGGTGTGCCCGGCAGCGACGAGTTCGACGGCGGCAGCGCAGCCGCCCGCCCCAGCACCCAGGATCGCGACCGTGCTCACGCCGTCACCGATTGTTCGGTGTACCGGCGCAGTCGCTCCTCGTCAACGGTGACGCCGAGGCCCGGCCCGGTCGGGCAGAGCAACGTGCCGTCGCGGTACGTGATCGGTTCGGCGATGACGTCGTCCAGGTAGTAGACCCCGGCGATACGCGGGCCGGTCTGGCCGGCCACCGAGGGGACGGGACACACGCTGGGCAGCAGCATCCTCGGTGTCGCGACGCCGAGGTGCAGGTTGGCGGCCACGCCGATTCCGAACTCGATGGAGCCACCGATATCGTGGTACATCCCCAGGTCCGCGGCGATCTCGGCCTGCCGGCGGGCCTGGAAGAGACCACCCGGCTTGGTGACGTAGCAACTGAACGACTCCGCGGCCCCCCTGCGGTGGAGTTCGAGGATGTCGTGGGTGGTCCACGCGGACTCGTCGGCCATGACAGGGGCCGTGATGGCGCGGGCCACCGCCGCGAGGGCGTCCGCGCCGGCGACGGGCTGCTCGCACAGCAGCAGGTCATACTCCTCCTGGCGGCGGGTGACGCGGATGGCCTCGGCGACGGTGGCGTATCCCTCGTTGCCGTCGACCCGGATCTCCACGTTCGGCCCGACGAGCCGACGGAGTTCGCGCATGATCTCGACGTCGCGTTCACCGTCGACCCCGGTCTTGATCTTGAAAGCGGTGATCCCCTCCGCGACCGCCTCCTCGGCCTCGGCGAGAGCCTCCTCGATCGGCATGATCCCGAGCGAGTGGGTGATCCGCAGGCCATCGCGGTGTTTCCCGCCCAGGAGGACGTGCACGGGCACCCCCATCGCCTTGCCGGCGATGTCGTGGCAAGCGATGTCAATGACCGCCTTCGCGTACGGGCTGCCCTTGACGACGGCGTCCATCCGGGCGTGCACCACACCCAGCTGCCGCGGGTCGGCCCCCCGCACCGCCTCGATCAGATACTCACGGACCAGCAACGCCACCGTCTCGGGCGTCTCCCCGCCGTAGCGCATCTGCGACCCGCCCCAGGTTGGGATGGCCGGGGACTCGCCCCAGCCGCTGATTCCCTCGTCAGTGTCGACGCGAACGATGGCGTGGCGCCCGATCCGCCGGCGGGTGTTGCCCGCCCAGACGTGGGCGCGCCGCAGGGGAGGCGTGACGATGAAGATCTCACAGCCGGTGATCCGCATGATGGTTCCTTCGCCGGAGGTGGACGCAAAGACGGGGACGGGTCGGGGACCTCAGGTGCCGGCGGCGTCGCCGAACACCTCGATCTTGTTGCCATCCGGGTCGAGCAGGTACAGGCTGAGGCCGTACCCGCTCGGCTCAGGACCGTGCACGATCGAGACCCCCCGCTGCGCCGCGCGCTCGGCGATCGTGCGGATGTTGCGGGCGCGGAAGGCGATATGTTCGACGACGGATTCCCCGTCCGGCCGGCCTTCGGTGAGCCCGAGTCCCTGCTCGGTCACGATGAGCGGCCGGCCGTCGCGGAAGAGTTCACGCTTGCGGACGGTGAGCCCGAGGAAGTCGAGGTAGAACGCCTCAGCCCGGCGCAGGTCCCGCACCTGCAGCAGCAGGTGGCCCAAGCCGAACAGCAGCGGGGGCTTCTCGCTGTTGAGCGTCGGGTGGGTGGCCGGCATGTCGAGCGCGAGGACCCCGGCCCGGGCCCAGGACTCGCGCGGATAGTCGTCGATCGCGACGTGCAGATGCTCGGCGTTGGCGCCGGCGTGCTCGACCATCGCGTCGGTGATCGCCTTGACGAGCCGGCGCTTCTGCTCGGGCGTGCGCCCTTCCCAGAGCTTGACGTTGACGAACGGCATCGTGGATCCCTTCAGCCGGTTGGCGGTGCGCTCAGTCGTAGAGCGACGTGGTGACTGGAACGTCAGCGGCGCGCAGTCCGGCGCGGCTGACGATCGTGGCGGCGCGTTCGCGGGCCTCGGCGCGCAACGCCACCTCGTCGATAGCGGCGACCCGGCCCGTGGCGAAGACAGCGCGGCCGTCAACCCAGGTCTCGGCGATGCTGGCCGGACTCGACGACCACACGAGTGCCTGGACCGGGTCGTGGAACGGGACCCATTCGTGGTGGTCGAGGGCGAAGAGCACGAAGTCCGCCTTCTTGCCGGCCTCGATGGAGCCGATCTCGTCATCCCAACCGAGTGCCCGGGCTCCGTCGATGGTGGCCATGCGCAGCGCGCGCCGGGCGCCGCCCAGGTTCTCGTCCACCCGGGCGTCCTTGAACAGCCCGGCCATGAGGTGGATCTGGCGCATCAGGTTCAGGTTGCCGGCAGCGGCGACACCGTCCGTGCCGAGTCCGACGGTCACGCCGGCATCGAGCATCTCCGGGTACTTCCCGATGGCCGCCGCGCCCTTGGCGAGCTTGATCGACGACGAGGGGCAGAAGGCCACGCTCGTGCCGGTGCGGGCCAGCAGGCCGACCTCGTGGTCCCGCACCGCGACGGCGTGGGCGAGGACCAGGTTGGCACCCAACCCGCCGTGCTGATGGATCCGGCTGATCGGCCACATCCCGTGGTGCCGCTGTGAGACCTCGGCCTCCTGCCGGCTGGACGCCAGATGGTAGGTCGTGCCCACGCCCAGCTCCTCGGCGAGCTGCCGCGCCCCGACATGCAGTTCCAGCGAGCACGGCTCCTTGCCCTCGATGTTGACCCAGCACCGGATCCGGCCCTCGGCGTAGCCGTTCCAGTCCCGCACCGCCTGCCCGAGCACGTCGAGCGCGGTGCGCGCGTCGGGGAAGAAGTGGTGGTCGATCATCTCCGGTGACCACCCCGCCGGGATCTGATCCGGCTTGCGATCGGCGGCGTGCCGTCCGGTGATACCGCGGATGCCGGTGGCCGCCGCCGCCCTGGCGGTGATGCCCGGGTCGTTCTGGGCCCCCATGTCGAGGAAACAGGTGGTGCCGCTGCGCAGCAACTCGGCCGCGCCGAGGCTCACGCTGACCGACTCGTCCGCGTCGCTCACATGGGCGTAGAAGGGTTTGGCCCAGTGAAACACCCAGGCACGGGTATTGAGGTTGTCCGGGAACGCGGCGCGCGAGAGCGTCTCGGACAGGTGCACGTGGGTGTCGATGAAGCCCGGCACCATGCCGAGCCGCGACCCGTCGCGCACCACATCGCCGGGGCGTGGCGGCAGCGTAGCGCGCACCTGCGCCCGGTCGCCCACCGCGACGATCCGGTCCGCGACGACGACCACCGTCGCGGCCCGCAGCAGCCGGTCCGCCGCGTCGACGGTGGCGACGAAGTCCAGGCCCTCGAAGTACGTGCGGATCGGCTCAGTCGATGACATAGAGCTCACCCCCGTCCAGCAGGTCGGAGACGATCTCGTAACCGGTAGCGGTGACCGCGACGACATCCTTGACCTGGAAGCCGAACCGGCCCGGGATCATCGCGAACGGTTCGATGCCGATGATGGCCCCCTCGGAGATCTCGTCGGTGGAGTGCGCGCTGATGTAGGGCAATTCGTGCATGTCAAGCCCCATGCCGTGGCCGAAGAAAGCGATCGCGTGCTCGCGCAGCGGGCCCAGCGCCTCGACGTAGGCGGCGTACACCGCGCGTGGGTCGACGCCGGGGCGCAGCAGGTCGAGGCCGGCGCGGCGAGCTGCGCTGACGACGTCCCAGTGCCACCGCACCTCGTCGGAGGCGCGGCCCACCACTGCGGTGCGGGCCACGCCGGCCTGGTACCCGTGGTGGCTGGCGAACACCTCGACGCGTACGACGTCGCCGGGCCGCACGACGCGGTCGGTGGGACCAGCGTTGGCGTACTGGCTGCCCTCGCCCGTCGCCGCGATGAGGAACCGGTGCTCGCTGACGCCGGTGGCGTACAGGGCCGAGATGATCCGCTCGCCGACCTGGGCCTCGGTATCGCCGGCTGCCGTGGACCGCAACGCGGTCAGCAGGGCGCGGTCGGCGGCGAGGGAGAGCATGCGGACGATGTCGAGTTCTTGGGAGCTCTTGCGGGCCCGGGCCTGTTCCAGCGCCGCGTCGGCCGCCACCCACTGCACCTGGGGCAGCCGCGAGCGCAGGATCTCGAACCGTCCGGCGGGCACGAAGTCGAGTTCGATGCCGAGCCGCAACGGTCCCGACCCCCAGACATCCGTCACCAGCCGGGCCAGTACCTCCATCGGCTCGTCCACGAACTCCTTCCAGACCGCCAGCCGCGCCGACGGGAGGGCGCCGGCCACGAAAGCCCGTTCCATGTCGATCGCCAGCACCCCGTCCACCCCGTTGGGTCCGACCAGTGCGGCCGCGTGCCGCCAGCGCATCAACGGGTGGGAGACGATGCGCAGGCCGGTGGCGTAGGTGAAGCCCTGCGGGGAGAGCAGGACCGTCCCGTCCAGCCGCAGCGCGCCGGCGGCCTCGCGGATCCGGTCGACCGTCGTACGCGCCGGCTGGTCGATGCATTCACCGGGCTGGACCCTGATGCTCAAGATTCTGCTCCTCCTGGGTGGTGCCGCGGCGTGTGGCGGAGCCAGCCGAGCACGGTGGCGGTGTCGGTAACCGCCGCGAAGTAGTGGTTCCAGGTCGCGGCGGCCAGGCGCTTCCACTCGGGGTCGACAGCGATGACGGCGTCAAGCGGCACCACGATGTCGAAGTCGCGCATGTACGCCTCGCGAATGGTGGTGTCGACGCAGGCGTTCGCCGTCGCTCCCACGATGATCAATGTCCGGACTCCTCGCATCCGCAGCAGCGCGTCCAGCCGTGTCGCGTAGAAGGCACCGAAGCGGTGTTTCACGACGACGTCGGCTCCGCCGTCGTCGTACGCGGCGAACTCGTCGCGTAGCGCGGCGTCCCAGGTGCCATCCAGCGCGGCGACGCGCGTGCGTTTGCTGGTGTGCGGGCTCAGCCGCTTGGCCTCCCGACCACGGTCGGGCCACAGGTGCACCTGCTTGGTCCAGATCACCGGCATCCACGCGCCGGCGGCGTCAACGAGGTCACGCACGGCTGCGGTCACCGCGTCGGCCTCACCGAGGTCGACACCGGACTCGCCGAGCGTGCCCCCAGGGTGGGCGAAGGCGTTCTGCATGTCGATGACGAGCAGCGCGGTGGCCGCCGGGTCGAGTGCGGCGAGGCGGTCGGCGCCCGCCTGCGGTGGCTTCCCGGCGCTCATGAGCGGCGGTGGTGCCAGCCGAGCAGGCGGCGGTCGACGAGTTCGACAAGGGCGTACCCGCCGAACCCCATGACGGCCAGCACCAGCACGACGGCGAACGACGAGGCGACGTGCAGTTGCGCGTTGAACGTCGTGATGAGTACCCCGAGTCCGAGGTTGCCGCCCACGAACTCGCCGACGATCGCGCCGACAAGGGCCAGCGGCACGGCGGTGCGTATGCCCGAGAAGGTGGTGGGCAACGACGCGGGCAGCAGCAGGCGCCGGTACGTCGTGAGGCGGGAGGCCCCGAGTGAGCGCAGCAGCGTACGCGAATCCTGGTCCGCGGCGTTCAGGCCGACCACGACGGCGACCAGGACCGGGAAGAAGCAGGTGGTCGCCGCGAAGAATATCCGTGGCGCCAGCCCGAAGCCGAACCAGATGAGAAACAGCGGCGCGATGGCGACCTGCGGCGTGCTCTGGATCGCTACCGCGAGCGGATACAGCGAGCGGCGGGCGAAGCCACTCAGGCCGATAATCGTGCCGGACAGGAAGCCCAGGCTGCCGCCGATGGCGAAACCGGAGAGCGCCTCGATCGCCGTGACCCACAGGTTGCGCCAGAAGAACTCCCGGCCGCCGAGGGTGATCAGCGCCTCGACAACGGCGGTCGGTGCGGGAAAGATGAGCTTGTTGATCACATCCGTCCGGGCGAGGATCTCCAGCAGGGCGAGAACTCCCGCGAGGGTAGCCAGCGGCAGCAGCCAGCCGAAGGGGCGGCGGGTTGCCTTGCCGACGTCCATCGCGCTCATGCCAGGTTCTCCGACGCGGCGCGGAAGCCCAGTTCGGCACGAATGCGTGCGATGAGCGCGAGCGCCTCCGGATGCGACAGCGTCTCCCCGCTGCGGGGTCGTGGCATCTCGACGGGCAGCGTCGCGACAATGCGGCCGGGCCGCGGTGTCATGACGACAATCCGGTCGGCGAGCATCACCGCCTCGCCGATGTTGTGCGTGACGTAGACGACGGTGCGGCCGAGGGTGGATTGCAGTTCCTGCAGTTGCAGGTCGAGCCGCTCTCGGGTGAACTCGTCGAGCGCCGCGAACGGCTCGTCCATGAGCAGGATGTCGGGCTCGAACACGAGCAGTCGGGCCAGGCTGACCCGCTGCTGCATCCCACCGGAGAGTTCCCAGGTGTGCCGATGCTCGAATCCTTCGAGACCGACGAGGGCGAGCAGATCCCGGGCCCGGTCCCGGCCTGCCGTCCGGTCGAGGCCAAGCACCTCGATCGGCAGCAGCACGTTCTCCAGGACGCTGCGCCATGGCAGCATGGTGGCGGACTGCAGCATGATGCCGGTGTCCCGCCGACCGGCCGAGGCGGGCTCGCCATTGACGGTGATCGTGCCGGAGTCGCTCTCCTCGAGTCCAGCGAGCATCTTGAGCAGTGTGGACTTGCCGCAGCCGCTCGGCCCGACCAGGGCGACAAACTCGCCACGGCGGATGTCGAGGTCGGCGTCGGACAAGGCCAGGACACTGTGTCCCTTGGCCCGGTAGGTCTTGGTGACGGAGTCCACTCGGATGGCGGTGTCGGCCGTACCCGCCGGCACCGCCACGGAGCTGGTGGCCTGATGCACGTCAGTATCCCGCGATCTCGTCGAGATACTCGTTGGTGAGCACGTCATCGATCGGCACGGTGACCTCACCGACGACGGCGGTGAGCAGGGTGCGGGCCTTTCCCGGGTCGATGTAGCCGAGCTGGTCGTCGAGGGGCTCGGTGGTCTGCGACGCCAGTTTGACGGCGAGGTCGGCGGTGGCCTGGTCGGTGCAGGCCTCCGGGACCTGTTCACAGGCGATTCTGGTGCCCTCGGTGAGGTTGTCGATGAGCCACTCGGCAGCATGCAGCCACCCGCTGGCAAGCTTGAAGGCGACCTCGCTCCGGGCCGCGTCGTTGAGTGCGGCGCTCGGAACGACGAGGACATTGCCGGGTAGTCCGACAAATTCCTTCGGCATGATGGAGCGCAGCGGGAAGCCCGCGGTGATCTCCATACCGGCGACGTCGCTGACACCGTGGGCGAAGGCCTGGATCTTGCCGGTACGGAACGCGTTGGCCACGGCCGGCCCGCCGTCCCCGACGATCGGCTTCTCGTAGTCGGTGACCCCGGCGGCCTTCATGACGGCCGCCACGACGGGCAGCGAGCCGTCACCGGCCGAGGTGATGCCGACAGCCTTGCCCCGCAGGTCGGCCGGGGACTGGATGCTGGTGTCGTTCGCCGGGACACTCAGCCGCGCGACGTCGTCGTGGGTCGTGGTGGCGATGCCGGTGATCTTGGCTCCCTCGACGGCGGCTGAGTAGACGGCCGAGGCTCCCGCGATCCCGTACATGCCGTTGCCCGCGACGAGTTGCTGCACCACGGCCGACGACCCATTGGTGCCGACGCCTTCCACGTTCAGGCCCATCTTGGGCCAGTACCGGTCTCGCGCGACGAGGAAGGCAGCCCAGTTGAGGCCGACGCCGGCCGGCAGGAGCAGTTTCACCTTGGTCGCTCCGGCCGGCTCCGAGCCCGATTCGCCATCGCCGCAGCCGGCGAGCATCCCCGCGGCGAGGGCGGCGGTCAAGGCGATGCCAGCGCCACGTCTCCAGCAACCGAATGTACTCATAGCGATGCCTCCGAGTTGGGGGATGTCCGAGGCGATCGGACACAGTCGCTCTGTTGGTCAGATGTAAGTTGTCAGACCTCTATTTCGGCGAGATTTCCGGTGTACGACATGTCTGAGATGCTCAGGACCCAGCCGGCCCGCAGGCCGTTGCGCAGTCGACGCGGCGCTCCTGCGTTGAGCTGTCAGGGCTCGGGGTGGGGCTTTCCTCAGCACGGACGCGGTGGTCAACGGGATGTCGTGCGTCGACCGGCGTCCATAGCGTTGTCGGCGGGCCCCGACGCAGCGGGGCGCCGACAACTGGAACGGAGTGTCCGCGACATGGTTGCACACCGCCGTAGAGACCTGCTCCGCGCCACCGCCGCCGCGGCCGTGGCCGCCGGGGTGGTCACCGATCGGGGCGCGGCGCCCGCGTCCGCCGCCCCACCGGGCAACTGCCCGCCACCGCTGGGCCCGGTCCGGGTGGGTCCGGACGATCCGCGCTACGAACATCTGGTCAGCCGGGGCAACCGGCGGTTTGTGGGCACCCCCGACGAGGTGCGGGTGGTGGGCTCGACGGCGCAGGTGGCGGCGGCGGTACAGGAAGCGGTGCGTACCGGGCGGCGCATCGCGGTCCGCAGCGGCGGGCACTGCTTCGAGGATTTCGTCGACGACCCGAGCGTCCGGATGGTCATCGACCTGTCCGGCATGACCGGCGTCCACTACGACCCGCTGCGGGGCGCATTCGCCGTCGAGGCGGGCGCCACGCTCGGTGAGGTGTACCGCAGGCTCCACCTCGGCTGGGGCGTGACCCTGCCGGGCGGCTCGTGCCCCGGCGTGGGTGCCGGTGGCCATGTCGCCGGCGGCGGGTACGGGCCGCTGTCCCGCCTGCACGGCCTGGTCGTCGACCATTTGTACGCCGTCGAGGTGGTGGTCGTGGACCGCGACGGCACGGCCCGCACCGTGGTCGCCACCCGCGAGCCGTCGGACCCCGGCCGGGACCTGTGGTGGGCGCACACCGGTGGCGGGGGCGGCAACTTCGGCGTCGTCACGCGATACTGGTTCCGCTCGCCCGGTGTCACCGGCAACGATCCGGGCCGCCTGCTGCCCCGGCCGCCCGCGTCGGTGCTGACCTTCACGGTGTGGTGGCCGTGGGAGGGCATGGACGAGCGGGACTTCGCCAGGCTGGCCCGGAACTTCACCGACTGGTGCGTGCAGTACGGCGCACCCGGCGGGCCGCAGGCCAGACTGTACGGCGAGTTGGTGCTGTCGCGCCGGCCCGCCGGCGGTCATTCGCTGATCGGCCAGGTGGCCGGCGGCGCCGACGGTGCGCGGCTGCTCGACGAGCACGTCGCGGCGCTGAGCCGTGGTGTCGGCGTCACACCGGTCGTGACCCGGCAGACCGTGCCGTGGCTCGCGTCGGCGCTGCGGGGCAACGGCGACGACGGCAAGCAGTGGCGGCTGAAGACCAAGGCAGGGTACCTGCGCGGCGGCTTCACCGACCGGCAGCTCGCCGCCGTCCACCACCACCTGACCCGCGCCGACTACGAGAACCCGGTCGGGTCGTTGAGTCTCAACACGTACGGCGGGCAGATCAACGCCGTGTCACCGGCGGCGACCGCGACGGCCCAGCGCGACTCGGTGGTCAAGCTGTTCTACCTCGCCGGCTGGGCCGACCCGGCCGAGGACGCCCGGCATCTGGCCTGGATCCGCGAGTTCTACCGCGACGTCTACGCCGGCACCGGCGGGGTGCCGGTGCCCGGTGCGATCAACGACGGCTCGTACATCAACTATCCGGACGTCGACCTCGCCGACCCGGCGTGGAACACCTCCGGCGTGCCCTGGCACACGCTGTACTACGGCGCCAACTATCCCCGCCTGCAACGGGCGAAGGCCCGCTGGGACCCCCGCAACGTGTTCCAGCACCGGTTGTCCGTTCAACCAGGCTGAGTCCGTTTGCAACACTGAGGACCGGACCCCGGTCGCGGGGTCCGGTCCTTCGCCGGGGATCGGTCAGTTCCTGGCCAGCTCGGGCTCGGGGACCGCGAAGCCCTGGCTCTTCGGGGTGCGGGCGGCGTGGATGAGGCCGGCGGCGCCGAGGAGGAAGAGCAGGCCGGCGGCGGTGTAGGCGACGATGGCGGCCTGGGCGGCCTTGGTGCCGAATTCGCTGAAGCCGTAGGAGGTGAGGAGCAGGCCGCGGAGGGTTTCGCCCTTGAAGACGGTTTCGCGTTGGGCGTTGACGTCGGTGAGCTGCTTCTGCAGGTCGGTGGCCTTGGCGCTGTCGCCGGCGGTCTGGGCGGTGGTGAGCTGGTTCTTCAGGTCGGTCTGGACGTCACCGAGCTGGGCGTAGGTTTTGCCGCCGGCGATGGACTTGAGGTGCAGGCCGATGAATTCGTTGGCGTAGCATTCGGCTTGTTTGCCGCTGTTGAGTTGCTGGCCGGCGTACTGGACCAGGCATGCGGACTTCTGCTCCTCGGCGGTGAGGGTGCCGGCGGTTTTGAAGGTGATCTGCTGCTGGGCCAGCTGGGTCTTGACGTAGTCGTCGGCGAAGTTCGCGTTGCTGGTCAGCACGACGCCGGCGATCAGGAGCAGCCCGGCCAGCAGCACCAGGCCGAAGCCGACGATGACGTCGAGTGTCTTACGCTTCATGGCGGCCCTCCGGGGCTGAATGGCTCATGTCCTTGACGCCTTCAGCCTCCTCGTCACGCGCCCCGGCCCGTAGAGGACAACCACCCGAACGGCCCGGGACCTTGGCCCCTGCCGCGGCCCGCCCATCGGACGCACAGTGGTGGCATGAGGCTCAGCGCCGTCGATCTGACCAGCGTGGCGATGGAAGCACCGGAGTCGCCGATGCACGTCGGGGCGATCCTGATCCTCGCCGGGCGCCCGGCGCCGCAGAGCCTGCGCCCCGGGCCGAAACTGCGCCGGAAGTTGTACCGCGGGTGCTGGGTCGAGGACCACGCGTTCCGGCTGGAGAACCACGTCACCGAGGTGGCGCTCGAACCGCCGGCCGGCGAGGCCGAGCTGCTGCGCCTGGCCGAGCGTCTCATCGCCACGCCGCTGGAGCGCTCCCGGCCCCTGTGGCACCTCTGGGTCGTGACCGGGCTGCCGCGGGGCCGCGCGGCGCTGATCGTCCTGCTGCATCACGCGCTCGCCGACGGTACCGCCGCCATCCGCCTGATCGGCGAGCTGCTGGACCCGTCCATGCCCCCGGTGCCGCCCCCGAACCGGCCGCTCCCGAGCCCTTCCGTGCCGGGCGCCTGGCGGACGCTGCGGCAGGCCTGGGCCGCGCCGCGCACCTCGCTCAACGCCCCGGTCCGGGCCGGCCGCCGCCTGGGCGTGACCCGCATGGACCTGGCGGAGGCGAGGGCGGTCGCGCACGCGGCCGGCGGGAAGGCCAACGACGTCATCCTGGCCGTCATCATCGGCGGCCTGCACGACCTGCTGCGGGCCCGCGGCGAACCCGTCGCCGGCGTCGACCTGCGGGTCGCCGTCGCCGTCTCGCTGCGCAAGCCGGGGGAGGAGAGCACCGGCGGCAACCGCAACGGCAGCGTCGTCGTGCGGCTTGCGCTGAGCGACGCGAGCCCCGCCGAGCGCCTGCGGGCCGTCGTCGCCGAGACGAACCGCGCCAAGCGTGGCCAGGCCGCCGCCGCCCAGCCGCGCTTGATGGTCCTCGCCGCCCGGACCGGACTGGCCCGCCGCCTCGCCCGCGGCCAGCGCCTCGTCAACCTGGTCGAGAGCGACGTGACCGGGCCGCCGGCGCCGGTGCGGGCCTGCGGAGTGCCGGTGCTCGACCTGATCCCGCTCGGCGCGATCGCGGGCAATCTGATGGTGGCGTTCGTCGCCCTGTCCTACGCGGGCCGCCTCGCCGTCACCGTGGTCGCCGACCGCGACCGCTTCCCGGACCTGCCGGTGCTGCTGGCCGGGATGGAGCGGGAGTGGTCCGCCCTCGCACCCCGTACTCAGCCGGCTCACAGTTTTCCGACGCACAGTTGCAGCCAGGTAACGGGGAGCGGAGGGTTTCCGTGGGACTGATTCTGGGCATCCTGAGCCTGGCGTTGCTGGTGTTCCAGCTGCTGCTGATCGCCAGGGCCGTGCTCGACTGGAGTGCCGTGCTGGCCGGCCCGTCGACGACGGGGTCGGTGCGGGCGCGGCTGACCGCCGCCGTGTGGCGGGTCACCGAGCCGGTCCTCGCGCCGGTGCGCCGGGCATTGCCGCCGGTGCGGCTGGGCGGGGTCTCGCTCGACCTGGCCTTCATCGTGGTGTTCGTGGGGATTCTGGTGATCCGCGCGATCATCTGACCCTACGCGGGCTCGTGGACACCGCCCCGGCCGTCGTCCCCGTCGTCGCCCGGCTTCCGCTCGACCAGCGCCGCCGGCAGCGTGTCCGGCGTGTCCGGCAGCAGCTCGCCGGCGTCGTCGGGGACCGGCTCGGCGGGGTTGATCGGCGGGTACTGCTCGGGATCCAGGTGGTCCGCGTCAGCCATGATCTCAGTATGGGCCCGGCGGCCGGGTCCGGCATCTCAACCCGGCGAGCGCTGATGGCCGTCAACCGGTTCGCCGAGCCCGGGCGCCGGCCCGTGCGCACCTCGCCGGCATTCTCCTGCAGTGACCAGCCGGCGAGTCAGGGCCGGCGGCGCATCACCGCGTAGAAGTTCTCCTTGGCCAAGACATTGACCAGCTCCCACGACCGGTCCTCGAGCATCTCGACCGCCTCGAGCAGATGAGCCATCGACTGCCGCGCCTCACTCATCTTCACGACACCCATCGCGTTTCGACCGCATCGCCCCGTCGTCCCGTGTGGCGTCAGCGTACGGGAAAAGCATGACCATAAGATCCCTGTGCATGCCGTGATCCAGGTTGACCCGCGTTCTCGGGGCATGTCAGAAGAGTCCCGAGGCCCAGGTGTATCAGACCCAGGAGGAGATGCTCGGCCTGATCAAGGTTGACGGCTTCAAGCGGGTCCAGTTGCGCACGATCGACAAGGCTGCCCGGGGCATCTCCGTACGAAGGCGGAGGAGGCGCTGTACGCGGGCAAGGGCAAGGCGCCCAACGGCAGGGAGTGCTCAATCTACGTGGACCAGCTCCGTGCCGGTGAGAGCCCCTTGACAATTGGGGCCTCTCGAAGCGCCAGGCGGCCGACGTGCTGCAACAGCGTTGCGTCAAGCGCGGATCGGACGGCGTGCCGACGAGCGCGCTCAAACGCCGAGATGAGTGCGTCGGACGGGCAAGGGGGTCCGGTCACGCCTGCGCAGTACGTAACACTGGGATCGTGGATCAATCCATGGAGGTTCTGTGGTCGCGGCCTTTGCGCCTGCGGTCCAGCCCGACGGCAGTGGCGGCGACCTCCGATGCTCTGGTCGTGGCGGAGCGACACTCGCGTCTGGTGCGGCTGGATCCGAGCAGTGGTGCGCTGCTTTGGGACCAGCGCGTCGAGGACTGCTGGGGCACGACCGTCGTCGCGGAGGAACGCTGCCTCTATCTGAGCCAGATGGGTGTTCTGCACTGCTTCGATCTGCACAGTGGGCGCCGGATGTGGTCGACACCCGGTCTGCGATTCCATCGTTACGCCAGCCTCAGCGGAGCCGTCATTCTGCTGGGCGGCTGGCGCGGCTACCACCCACTGATGCGAGTTGACCTCGCGGACGGCATGCCTGCCCCTTACGATTCGCCGTACGCCCCAGGCGATTCGTTGGCTTGGCCTCTGCCGCTAAGGCTCATGCCGGAGCCGAATTCTGCCGCCGACGCGGTACTCCTCGCCAGTGCCAGCCGGCCGGAACTCCGACTTCTGGACACCCGAACGGGAGTTGATCTGGGTGCGTGGCCGCTGCCCGCGCCGGTGCGCTTTCCTGACTCCGGCCACGCGTACAGACTCGGCGACGACGGCCGCATAGTGTTCATCAGCGGCAGGCGCACCGTCATGGCCTTCCGCCCCGCCATCGGGGTGGAAATACTGTGGCAGCACGAACGAGACCTACCACCGCTGGCACCGGTGCTGAGTGAAGGCAGGCTCCTGCTGGCCGAGGACGCCTGCATCACGGTGGTCGACCTGATCGATGGCAGCCGTACCGAGGTCACGTCCCTGTCGCCCGGCGCATCCTGCGCTCCCGTTCCCATTCCTGGTGGTGCGCTGTTCGCCCGATCTGACGGCAACCTCGTCAGGATCGACCGCGCTGGTGGAATCCGCGCCCGCGTGCGGCTGCCAACCCGCATCGACCAATTGTTCACCGCAGGCAGTTACCTGGCGCACACCATCGGCAAAGGGCACCTCACCACGCTCAACGTCCCAAGCATGTAGCAGTGACCGCCCGGCTCGATCGGCTGCCCACATCTGCCGTCGACCGGGCGCTGCTTGACCATGAGCGGTGCGGCCGGGTTTTCGTGTGGACGTGTCCAGCTGCCAGCAGATACCGTCGCCCGGTGACGCATGCCAGGCGGTACAGCTATGTTGGGCCGCCTGAGCTGCGCGATCGGGTGGTGAGGGCGGACACCGTCACCGTCGATACCGCTGCCGCCCTCGCACGCTGGCTCGCCGGGCGTAAGCGCGGTGAACTCGTCGAGCCCTTCACCTACGTCGTGACGCTCAACAGCGAACTCAGGTTGGCACCCCGGCGCTCCGAACACATCGCCCTGGCCGGCGGACGCGACGTCCTAGCAGCTGGCGAAATCGCGTTCGCCCCTGCCGCCTCCGGCTGGCACGTGATCGAGGTGACCAACCAGTCGACCGGATATTGCCCCGATCCGGACTCCTGGCCAGCCGTCGGCGAAGCGCTCGACCGAATCGGCGTACGGCACCCAGACGACTTTACCGACAAGGTGACATTCCGATGCTGCCCGGCCTGCGGCGAGCGCAACGTCGTGCGGGACAACGACTTCACCTGTGCCTGTTGTGACAGCCCCCTGCCTGCACAGTGGAACTTCGGCCGAACTGATCAACAGTAATCCGGAGCGTGCGAACCTTTCGTCAACCGCGCGTAGCGTCGATCCACCGGGACAGACGTCTTGATCAGCTGCGCGCTCATGCCGCGATCAGCTCGCTACGGGACGTCATCGGGAGTTGGTCGGCAGGCTCGCCGACATGCCGCTGAGCGAGCGTCCTGGGAGGTATCGCCGGTCATGTCCCCGCACGCTCAGGGCCTCAGATAGCGTTCACGGGGGAACAGCCGGTTGAGTCGTGGTAGACGCCGTTCGATTTCAGCTGCGCTGTCGGTGTTCCACGTCCTGCCGGCGGTCTGCGGATCTGAGGGGCGGCGGTGACCGCGTTCGCGGAGCGCGTCGTCGATACCGTCCTCCTGGCCGGTGCGCCGGTCGTAAGCGAGAGAGGCCACGGCGTTCAGGTCCTCCCAGTGGGGCCAGTCAGCATCGGACCACTGCTGCGGGCGGCGACCCGCGAGGGCCTGCACGGTGGGTAGGTCGACGAGATTGTCGGGGTCCTGAGCGGCGTGCTGACACCAGCGCCGTCCCTGGCCGATGAGCCATGGCTGGAAATACCAGAACGAGTCTCCACTGCAGAGACCGTCCATGATGAGGTTGGCGGCTCCCAGCATGTCCCAGGTGTCGATCGGGTGGCGAGCGGCATCGAGGTGGATCTGAAAGTCCACGATGTGATCCAGGGCGATACGGCTGAGCCGATGCTCCAGCCAGTCAGCCCTACGCTGCGGGTGGGTTTCCTCCTCGGCTGAGTGCTCCACGAACTGCCAGAATTCCTCCACGTCCACGGCGATGACCTTACGCGCCGACCGGACCTCGATCGCTGTCATCCGGATTTGCTGCTGGTCCACCGCTACCCAGCGTCACCGGATTCCGAGAGTCGGCGTTCGATCACGCCAGAACAGTGATGTTCGGAGACCCGGAGGGTGCGGCCGGTGGGGTGGAGGCACCCGGACAGTGGGGTGAAGACGTCACTCGCATCGAGCCGCTCGCTGGCGGAGTCGCCAACGACGTGTGGAGCGGGCGCCTCGCGGTCGGTCGTCTCGGCACCAGGAGCGACGCTGATCTCGCGTGGGAGACCGAGCTCATCCAGTACCTCGACCGTCAAGGTCTGACCGTGCCGGTGCCGATCCCGACCACGGGCGGCCGGCTGTTCGCCGGCGGTCTGGTGGTGATGACCTACCTGGAGGGCGGGCCGCCCGAGACGCAGGCCGACTGGCGTCGCGTGGCCGGCGCGCTCCGCGAGCTGCATCGGTTGACGCAGGGCTGGCCGCAGCGCCTAGGCTGGCGGTCGTCGACCGACCTCCTGCACGCCGAGACCGGCACGAAGATCGACCTTGGTGCGATGCCCCCTGAGAGCGTTGCTCGATGCCGGGCAGCGTGGGCGCGGCTCGCCGGACGTCAGACCTGCGTCGTGCACGGCAACCCCAACAAACCCTGGCAACGTCCGCATGACCGTGAATCAGGTCGCGCTGATCGACTGGGACGAGGCGCACGTCGATGTGCCCGACCTCGACCTCGTGCTGCCCGGCAACGCCGCCGGCCGTCGATGACGGTCCTTACGACATCGCCGCGCAAGCGTCGGCCGCATGGGAAGCCGCTGTCTGCTGGGACGACGAGTACGCAGTCAAGCGGCTCGCCGAAGTCCGAGCGCTCTGAGCACGCGTTCGGGGAGTGGACCTAATAGCGGTCGAGTGCGCACATCTGCCGCGATCAGCTCGCTACGGGACGTCAAGGGGAGTTGGTCGCCAGGCTCGCGGACATGCCGATGAGAGCGCATTCGGCCAGGATGATCCCGTTCGACGAACGGGAGGCTGCCGAGGGCGAGGACGTGTGACATCGGTCGACAGCAGCGCCCAGCGGCGAACGTCGGCTGACCAATCACCGGAACGTCATGCGGCACATCACGGCGTCGTACCGGCCATGTTTCCCGGCGCTGCGTCCGGGCGGGACAGCGCGGACAACTCGCGGTACGCGGCGAGTACCGTCGCGGTCCGCTCCGCGACCTCGGCGACCACGTCAGGCCTGTCCGTAGCGCCCTCGTCCGCCCATCGGGCCCGGCGCAGCGCCCTGCGGGCCTGCTCGGCGCGGTGCTGCTGGTGAGCATGCTCGCCGGAAACCTCGGCGAGCCTGCGCAGCGCCCCGAGCCGCTCGGCTATCCGCTCGCTCAGATCCTCGCGCCGGCCCTCGAGTTTGACCCGCCGGACCGCAACCTCCGCACGTAACGGTGCCGACGCGACCAAGCCACGCACGGCCTCGTCAAGCTCCTCCAGTGCCCGGGTCACCTCGGCCCGCCGGAACAGCAGCACGGCAAGGCCCCACCGGGCCTGGTCCAGTGCCGGACCGATGCGGGCGGGGTCGGCCATCACGCCGAGGGCCGGCCATGCCGAGCGGATGCGCCCGATCGACTGCCTGGCCTCGTGCCACGCACCCCGCTCGTTCTGAGGCACGAAGACCAGCCCGCGTCGCGGACGGAGCGCATACGGCGCCAGCCCGCGGGTGCTGATGCCAAACCCGTATAGCAACACTGTCAGACCGATCGCCAGCAGTGGCGAGATCGGCCACAGTGCCAGGCCGAGCGGCGGAAAAAGCCACCACCAGCGCCATAGCCGCAGAGCCCAGGGGGCGTCCGGATCGCCGACCACGAACTCCGCCGGCTCGCGGGATGTATGCGTACCCACAGGCAGATCATCCTCTACCGGCACCACCCCCACGGCTGCCCTCCTGAGCCGCGGCCAGGACCAATGCCCAGAATGCGCCGTTATCGCCGCCGTCCGCCCCAGCGGTCTGCGGCCTGCCACCATCGGCAGTGCTTGATCAGCTGCGCGCCCATGTGCCGCGATTACAGCCGCTCGTCTGGCGACGGGGCTTGAGTTTGGGCCCGCCACAGGCGCAAGGCGCGGTGACGGAGAGGCTGCGGCAACCGGGAGTTTCGTATGTTGGCCAGCACGTCAAGTAGGCCATCGCTTGGCCAGCTGGATTCGAGCCACTCGAGGGCACGGGCCGGCCAGTAGCTGCCCCATGCGTCGGTCAACGCGAATCGGAGCAGCGCCGGCAGCGGTGTGTCGAACTTCGAGCCGGCCGGCGATAGTGCCGCGACAACGTAGGTCGGACTGCGCTCGAGCAGTGGCAGCAACCACGCGAGGCGATCACTGGCGGCGTGAACCGACCCGTCCGACGCGCCGACGATGAGCCACTCGCCTGCACTGTTGTTGACGAGTACCAAGCCGCCGTCGTTGATCGATATCCGAGGGTTTCGTCAGCCGGATGCACGCAGCGCATCCTGCCACGCCGCTGGCCGGGGCGGGCCGGGCTACCGGACTCGAACCGGCTCATACCTTTACGGTCGTTAGCAAGAAGCTAGTAACGGATTTTCATCCGCCTTTGCCCGGCGCACCCGCTAGCCTACTTGCGACCGCCAGGATGCACATCGGCCCCGGGGCCGCATGCTCATGCTTGACATGCGCGCTCTTGCAGCGGCGCTCGCGGGTCGGTTACGGTGCTCCGCCTGTGGATACCATCGCGGCATGAAGCCGATGACCTTTGAGCGAACGATCGCGGTCGACGTACAAGCGGTCTGGTCGGTCATGACGGACGTGCGGAGGTACGCCGAGCGATTCTCAGGCGTCGACGCCGCGACCTTGCTGACCGAAGGTCCATTCGGTATCGGTACCCGATGGCGTGAGACACGGACGGTGTACGGGCGGCCCACCACCTTGATACTCAACGTGATCGATGCCGAGGTGCCGCTGCGCTACGTTACGGAGGCCCATGCCGGAGCTCGGGCGACGACAGAGTTCGTGTTCACACCGGTCGACGACGGTCGACGCACCCTGATCCGTGTCACCTTCCAAACGACAGGTGGGAGCGCTGTTCATCGTCTTGGGCAGTTCTTGGCGGCGCGCAGAATTCGTGAGTGCGTGGTGGAGAACAACACTCAGGATCTGACCGATCTCGCCCGGGCATGCGAGGCGGTGGACCGCAAATAGCCAGCGCCGCGCCCAGGCGATGACCGGATCTTCTCTTCGATGGGCCACACGTGCACAGATGCGCCGTCTCCAACTAGGCACCGCCGTCAGGATTGCGTGACCGGGTGCACGCAAATGCCGCCGATCACGGACGGTTGCCCAGCTACCGCGAGCCACGAAGCCCCCGTGAATGGGAACAGTGGCACCGCACCACCCGCAAGGCGATCACCAGGCAACACATCATCGCCCACGGGACAGGCACACCGGACGAAACCCGACTCGTGCACTCCCACTGCCAACGCCGAACAGCCGGCGCACGCAGGGAACCAGCAGCTCTGCACTCCTGAAGACGCCCCCAGGGGCTTGCTTGAGCCGTGTGCGCCGATGAGGCGCATGCACGGTTCTAGGAGGCGGGGCGCAGCAATGCGTCCCGCCTACCCGGCGATGCCCCCGAGCGCGGTGCGGCCGGTGGCACGATCTTGCAGCTACGCTTTCGACCTGATCTTTCGGCACGGTCGGGATGCCGTCGATCACTGCTCAGGTCGGGAGTGTGCGATACCCCAGGAGGAGATGTCCGGAGGGCGTGGACTGCGCATCGAGGAGGGTCAGCCGACGTAGCGCGTCCTTGTGGTCGAACAGCTTTCGTCCGTCATGGGCCAGCGTCGGCGTGATGACCAGCCGCAACTCGTCGACCAGCCCGGCTTCGAGGAGGGACTGAGCCAGGCTGATGCTGCCATGAATCCCGATGTCGCCGCCGTCCTGAAGCTTGAGTCCCGAGACGTAGTCAGTGACTGGTACGTCCACCAACACCGTGTCATCCCACTGCTTGTCGGGCTGGCTCGACGTGACGACGTGCTTGGTTGTGTGGTTGATGAAGCTGGCGAACGGTTCGACATCGGAGCTGGGCCAGTAATCCACCCAGTAGTCGTAGGTGCCGCGTCCCATGAGCACTGCGTCCTGGGATCTGATGATGCGGGAGAGATTGTCGAACACGTGCTGATCGACATCGAACATCCAGTTCCCGGGCTCCTCGGCAATTCCGTCGAGGGACAGCAGCTCGTAGAGCACAACTTTCCGCATGCGTCGCTTCCTTCGCCTCCGTGAGGACGACCGCCGCGATTGCGGTGGCCGTCCTTAGCGTATGCGCCGCCGGGCCAGCGAGCTGCATGATGAGGCGCAATGATATGCGGCCAAGCGCCTCCTCGCTGCGGTGGTCGATCTCGTCCGGGCGGCCGTGGGTGCACCACCGACAGTGCTGGCCGGAAACCCGAGCGTCTCAGCCCTTCGCCCACGCCA
Source organism: Dactylosporangium sp. CA-233914 (assembly GCF_050942935.1). Classification (NCBI taxonomy): domain Bacteria; kingdom Bacillati; phylum Actinomycetota; class Actinomycetes; order Micromonosporales; family Micromonosporaceae; genus Dactylosporangium; species Dactylosporangium sp. CA-233914. The sequence continues at coordinate 6,194,236 of NZ_CP192030.1, forward strand.
TCATCGGAATGATCGATGATCGTCACCAGAACGCTGTGACTCGGTTCAGTCCAAGGCATCTCATTTGCCGCTGAGCCGGTGCTGTGGCTCACGTCGATCGTCACGGTCCGTACGCCGCTCCGCGGGCCATTGATCGCCAATTTGGCGAGCGTGCCACATGGTGATGATCTTGGCCTGGCTTACGCCACCAGTTCCTCGCTGAGGGTCCATAGACGCGCGGCGGCTTCGGGGTCGCGGGCCAGGGGGCTCGGCTCGATCTGCTTGCCGCGGAGGAAGTAGCCTCCGGTGACCTCGGCCGCTTCCGGGGCGCTGGCCAGGTAGACCGGGGTGGCCGCGCGGGTCTGGACGGTACCCATGAAGGGCTTGGCAGCCGCGACGAGCAGCTTGGCGACGCCGCGGACCTCGCGGCCCAACTGGGTGCGGATGAGGCCCGGGTGCAGGCAGTTGGCGACCACACCGGTGTCGGTCAGACGCTTGGCCAGCTCGACGGTGAACAGGATGTTCGCCAGTTTCGACAGCGGGTAACTCGGCTCGCCGCGGGCCAGTTCGTCCCACGGGATCTGCTTGGCCGAACTGTGCACATTGGACGACACCGTGATCACGCGGGCCGCCGCGCTGCTCACCAGTCGTTCCCGCAGCAGGCTGGTCAGCAGGAACGGCGCCAGATGGTTGACGGCGAACATGGTCTCGTAGCCGTCGACCGTGAACTGCCGCTTGAGCATGATCACACCGGCGTTGTTGTCGAGCACGTCGAGCCGGTGGTACTTCTCCAGCACCTCGGCGGCCAGCCGGCGCACTTCGGCCAGGCTCGACATGTCGGCCGTCAGGAGGTCCACCTCGGCGCCGGGCGCCCGATGTCGGATCTCCTTGACGGCCGCTCGCCCTCGCTCGGCGTCGCGCCCGACGACGACCACGGTGGCCCCCAGTTCGGCCAGCCGGGCCGCCGTCTCCCGGCCGATCCCGCTGGTCCCGCCGGTCACCAGGCACACCTTGCCGGACATCGTGGTCATTGACCCTCCCGGATGTACTTGCCGCAGCGCCATTGTTCTCCACGGCGACGCCCCGGGCACCAGGTGTGGCTCGACGCCTTCAGCAGACGTGCCCGGTCCGCCCCGTTCCCTTGGCGATCCTCGATGCCGCCGTCAGCCGCCGCAACGTCCAGATCGCTGCCGGTACGCCGGCCCGCGCACCACCATGCGCTACGACCGAACCGGTAACAACCTGGACCGCCGCACCAATCACAACACCGAACGGAGCGCCTGGAGGTGGGCGGCCACCACGCCGAGACTCGAAGATCCGGCTCGCTGGGACTGAACGGCGGTGACCAGCGCCTCGGCCAGGCTAAACCGAACCGTGCGCCGGATGGCCGTGAGCAAGATCAGCTCACGGTCCGTCCTGAGCGGCGCCGCGCGACGCATGACAACGTCGGTTTGCGGTACGAGTACACGGACATGCCGCGATCCGTGCGCTACGGAATGTGATCGCGAGCCTGGTTGGCGGGTACGCGGATCTGCGAGAACGGTGCACGTCTCCATGTCGTTCCCGAGCCGGGAGCTGACCAGCTCGGCGGTAAGCACGACTTGGCACACTTCCCGGCGACCCCCCAACTGGCCCCGAATTCTTCACCGGCTGACTGGGCGGCGTCCGGCTATGCTCTGAAGGGCTCGCCTCGCCGAGGAACTCTTCGACGGCTGTGCGCCGGTGCAGCCGGACCCGGCCGACACGGTGCTCGGCGCGCCTTCTTTGCGGCCACGGGCTTATCTCGCCTCGGTGGAAAGCGGATCGAGCAGGAAGAGGTCTTGGTACCCGGCATAGCCCTCTACCTCAGCAGTGATGCGAAGCTTCTGCCCCACGCCAATGGTGTCGGGGATGTTCGAGCCCGTTAGGCGCAGATCGCTGGTGATGTTGACGTCCTTGAACTGGAAGTTGGGCCCAGTGAGGTGATCTCAACAAGGAATCGGCAGGTAGCGGTGCTCGAAATGGGTGAGCGCGAGTGCCGCTTTGACGAAGTCGCCGATTCTGGTTGGGCTGGCGGTGGTGTGTTGCAGGGCGTGCCAGCGGGTGGTGAGGAGTGCGAAGCCGCGTTCGCCGCGGCAGCGCATCGATCGCAGCAGGAGGTTGTAGGCGCGGTTGTCGATGGCCAGGGCGCTGCCGTCGGTGGGCTGTTTGACCGGAGTGTGGACGCCGCGGCCTGCGCCTTCGTAGCCCGAGTCGGCCAGGGTGGGCAAGTCCAGTTGCGATGCCGCCCAATACAGGGCAGCGAGGACGTCGTGATCGTGGGCGACGGTCAGGTCGTGCAAATGTCCCGGTGACACTGGTGCGGTCCAGATCGGCAGGCCGTCCGGGCGCATGATCGCTTGGATGTTCCCGCCGAAGTCGCGGTGCTTGCCGGAATACCAGGCGTCGATGGTTTTGCCTTTGACGCTGGTGGTGGTTTGGGCGCAGCGGTCGGTGGTGAACACTTTGCCGTCCAGGATCACATGGGACCAGCCGTCCTCGGCCACGCGGCGCAGCGCGTCGTGGAGGTCCGGGGCGGTCGCGGCGAGCAGGGCGGTGACCTCGTCGCGGTAGCGGTAGGCGGTGGCGCGTGACACGCCGAACCCGGCTGCGAGGAGGGTCAGGTCCTCGCGTTTGCGGTACCAGACCAGGACCAGCAGGGCGTGATACCAGCAGGTCAACGCTCGTGTTCCGCGTCGTGTTCCGCGTCTGCGGCGGTCGGCGCGTAGGAGCCCGGCGACGTGGTGGACCAGTTCCCTGGGAACGTCGAGCATGGCACGATAGGCGATCACTGGGGTCCTCACCGTGGGCGGGTGTTCTTGTGGTGAGAACTGCCTACCGAGGGCCCCAGCCCTCTTCCAGCACCGTCCACATTGGACGTAATGTCCGTGTCGTCCAAATCAGCCAGCATTCCTCGCTGAGATCACCTCAGTCACTCCAGACTCGATGCTATCTCCGGCGAAGACCAAGATGTCGTACCGCGTCTTGTAATCGCCGTGATGGTTCATTGCAGCGATGGTGCCATCGAACTCGATGGTTCGGCCTGGTACTTGGCCGCGAACTCCTTGAACAGGTCGTGGTCGTCCACCGCTGCCAAGAGCGCTGCGAAGTCCTTGTTGTTCTCCACGGTCAGGACCGCCTCGGCCTTGGACTCGGCAGGCGCAGGTTTCGGCTCAGCCGCGGCCTCTACCGGCTCTGCCGGGGCTTTCGTCGTGGTGGCAGCCGGAGGCGGCGGCGCGTCCTTCTCGTTGATCGCTCCGATGGCGATGATGATGGCGAGAATGGGGAGCAGGCCAGCCGCAACCCGCAACACGATCTTCTGCTGCTTGGTCAGCGGCGGCCTTCGCTTGCGCACATTTTGATCATAGGCGCTTCGAGATCACCGAGGTTGCTGACACCGCCGCCGCGAAGCCGCCCATAAACAAGGTCGCGTGCACGCCTCAGCGTCGGGTGCGGGGATCCGTGACCGGTGTGGTTCACGGGCCGGTCAGCTGGTCGCGGCGGCGGGTGAGGTACGCCGTCTCGGCGGTGTTGCCGGTCAGATCGATGGCTCGGTCGTACGCTGCCCGCGACTCCGTGCTGCGGTCCAGCCGGCGCAGCAGGTCGGCGCGGGTGGCGTGGAAGGCGCGGTAGCCCTCCAGCGGCAGACCGTCCACCTCCGCCAGCGCGACCTGCGGGCCGTCGATCTCGGCGACCGCGATCGCCCGGTTGAGCCGTACGACCGGCGAGGGGTCGAGGCGGACCAGTTGGTCGTAGAGCGCGACGACCTGCGACCAGTCGGTGTCGCGGATGTCGCGGGCGTCGGTGTGGACGGCGTTGATCGCGGCGAGGATCTGGTAGCGCCCGGGCGCCTGGCCGGACGCGAGGCGCGCGCGGACCAGGGCGTGGCCCTCGGCGATCAGCTCGCGGTCCCAGGTGCCGCGGTCCTGCTCGTCGAGGGCGACGAGTTCGCCGCTCGCCGACACCCGCGCGGTCCGGCGGGCCTCCGTCAGCAGCATCAGCGCCAGGAGTCCGGCGACCTCGCCGTCGGTCGGCATCAGGGCATGGACCAGCCGGGTCAGCCGGATCGCCTCGGCGGTCAGGTCGCCGCGGACCGCCTCCTGCTCGGGGTCCGAGGCCAGGTAGCCCTCGTTGAAGATCAGGTAGAGGACGGTGAGTACGCCGGTGACCCGGGTCGGGAGGTCCTCACGTGACGGTACGCGATACGGGATCTTCGCCGCCTTGATCTTCGTCTTCGCGCGGGTGATCCGCTGGGCCATGGCGGTGTCCTGGATCAGGAACGCGCGGGCGATCTCGGGCACGGTGAGCCCGCCGACCATGCGCAGGGTCAGCGCGATCCGCGCCTCCAGGGCGAGCGCGGGGTGGCAGCAGGTGAAGACGAGGCGGAGCCGGTCGTCGTCGATGGCGCCGAGCGGCTCAGGGGTGTCGAACAGCATCAGCGCCTCCCTGTGCTTCTCATCGCGTTTGGCTTCGCGCCGGACCCGGTCGATGGCCTTGCGGTGGGCGGTGGTGGTGAGCCACGCGCCGGGACTCGGCGGGACGCCGTCGACCGGCCAGCGCTCGACGGCGATCGCGAACGCCTCGGCGGCCATCTCCTCGGCGATGTCGAGGTCACCGACGCGCCGGGCCAGGGTCGCGACCACCCGGGCCCACTCGTCGCGGTGGGCCCGAGCGATCGCCTCGTCGACGTAGGTCATTCGCCCAGGATCGGCCGGAGTTCGAGCCTGCGGTTGCAGGCCTTCGAACCCAGGGTGGCGAGCCGGAGCGCCACGTCGAGGTCGGGGGCCTCGATGATCCAGAAGCCGATGACGTACTCCTTGGACTCCAGGTAGGGCCCGTCGGTGAACACCGGCTCCCCGCCCCGGCCGTCGACGACGGTGGCCGTGCTGGGCGAGGCGAGGCCACCGGCGAAGACCCAGTGGCCATCGGCCTGGAGTTGCTCGTTGAAGACGTCGATCGTGGCCATCTCCTCCGCAGTGGCGCGGTCGCCCATTTCGTCGAGCACGGACATCAGGTACTGCGCCATCGGGATCATCTCCTGTGGTCGTGTGGCCGCCCCCGCGGGCCGCCGCTCATCCCTGCTACGAACGCCGCTGCCTTGATCCGACACGCTCCGCTGAGGTTTCTTCGAGGATTTTCGTACGCCGCGCGGTGCGGGGGCGCTATGTGTGGGCGGCGGCGCGGCGCCGGCGGACCGCCCGCAGGACCACCACGACGACGGCCGCCGCCAGCAGCACCGGCACCAGCAGGAACGGCGCACTCTGCGCTACCGCCGACCAGCGGGCGGGCAGCGCTGCGGGGGTCGGCACCGGGCCGCCGAACCGCCCGTCGCGGAGCAGGTCCTGCGCGATGTCGATGGAGCTGACGTCGGCGGGTGGGTCCAGCACGACGCTCACGGTACCGTCCGGCTGCAGCGCCAGCACGCGGACGTGCCGGGTCCCCCACGCGTCCGTCTCGTCCGGGTTCTGCCCGATGTCGTCCTCGGACTCGTACTGCACGACGACGAGGGTGTCGCCGTGCCAGCCGAGCGCTCGCACCGCCGGCCCGGTCACCGCCGGTAGCGCCGGTCCTTCGCGGTCTGCGCCGGTGGCGGCGTCCACGTAGGAGACGTGCCATTGCCGGGCGGCGAGTTGATCGTAGTCACACTCATTCGGACAGCCGTCGATAGACAGCAGCGCCACGGCCGAACCGTCCGGCGTGTAGGCGCCCGCGCCGGCCAGCCTCCGGTCGCCGAGGTCGCGGCTCCACAACCGCCGACCGGCGGCGTCATAGCCACGCAGCGCGGTGCCGCCGCCGGCGGCGGGCCTCGTCGCAACGAACCCGCGGCCGTCCGGCGCGAACGCCGCCACCCACGCCGAGGCGACAGGGTCTCGCACGAAGACGTCGTCGACCGGCACCAGCGCGCCGCTGGCCAGGTCGACCAGGACGTACTGCGCCGGCGAGCCCTCGTTCTGGCCGACTCCTCCCAGCACGACACTGCCGGTGCGGTGCAGCACCAGGACGGCGCCGCTGTCCGGCCGCCACGCCGCGACCTCGAAGCAGCAGGCCGGCGGCCCGTTGCCGTAGCCGCGGCTGCGGCCGGTGCGCAGGTCGGTGACCACCAGCCATCCCGCCGGGCCGCCGGTCAGCATGCTCTGCGCGACGAGGTTGCCGTCCGGCGACAGCCGCACGTCCTGCCCGGCGCGCAGCCCATCAACCGGATAGCGCAGCATGCGGTAGGCGCCGTTGCGCCCGACGGCGGCGAGCTTGTCTCCCTCGTCCTCGAAAGGGTCGCCGGCCAGCCCCCAACTGTCGCCGCCGAACAGCACCGTGGCCGGGCCGGGCGGTGCCATGTCGACCGTCGCCTGCCAAAAGTACGGAAGCTCGACACTGCGGGGGATGACCGGGCCGCCCTCGGCCGGCTGGGACTCCAGACGCAGGCCCGGCACCGCGGTTGCGGTCGCGCACAACAGGGCCGCGACGACGGCGGCGATGATCTTCCCCCGGTGCCGCTGCCGTCTTCCGCGCCGCCAGAGATCCTCCGGCAGCCGGGCGGGTGGCATCTGCTCGCCCAACTCCCGCAGCGTGTCACGCAACGGCACCGTCACGACATCACCTCCGCCAGTTCGGCCAGCTCGGGCGCCCGGGCACGCAGCGCGGCGAGGGCGTCGCGGGTCTGGCTCTTCACCGTCGACACCGAGCAGCGCATCGCCTCGGCCGTCTCGGTCTCGGTCAGGTCTTCGAAGTACCGCAGCACCAGCACCGCCCGCTGACGGGGCGCCAGCTTCGCCAGCGCGGCCCGGACCGCCAGCGCGGTCGTGACGGCGTCCGCGCCGTCCGGCACCGGGCGGTCCGGCGGCTGCTCGGTGAGCTGCACGTGCCGCCAGCGCCGGCGCCACAGCGACACGTGCTGGCTGACCATGGTCCGCCGCACGTACGGGTCCGGATCGCCGCCGGCGATCACCCGCTCCCAGTGCCGGGCGACCCTGACCAGGGTCACCTGTACCAGATCCTCCGCGGTGTGCCGGTCGCCGCACAGCAGGTACGCCATCCGGGACAGCGCCGCCAAACGGCCCGACACATACGCGTGGAACGACTCCTCCGCCCCCACCACACCTCCCTATCCGCACACACGCTCGCAGACCCGCGTGCGGGTGGGTGGCCGAGGGGCATGCTGGCTAGTCACCGCCGACGGCCAGGACTGATGGGCCGCAGAGGTGCTGTTCCGCTCCTACCTCAGTAGCGGTTCATCGGCCGACGGCGGTGGCGAGCAGGTCCCGCGCCTGCGCGTCGAACGCGACCAGGCGGATGCGCTCGACGGACGTCGGGGTGGAGCGGATCGTCTCCACCGCGATCGTGGCCGCGAGCCGGGACGGGAAGCCGTACACACCGGTGGCGATCGCGGGGAAGGCGATGCTGCGCACCCCGAGCTCGTCGGCCACCTGCAGGCAGCGGCGGTAGCAGGAGGCCAGGACGTCCGCCTCGCCGTCGGCGCCGCCTTCCCACACCGGCCCGACCGTGTGGATGATGTGCCGCACCGGCGGGTCGAGCTCGAACGCCGGCGTGGCCTTGGCATCGCCGGGGTCACAGGGCGCGATCGCCGCGCCCGCCTCGGCCAGGCGCGGCCCGGCCGCCGCGTGGATCGCCCCGTCCACGCCCCCGCCACCCAGCAACGACTCGTTGGCCGCCGTCACGATGGCGTCCACGTGTTCTTCCGTGATGTCCCCGAGCACGACCTCAATCATCACAGCGACGATGATGCCATCCGCGCCGTCGACGGCGAGACCCCCCGACCGGCAACCGCACCGGCGGGCTGGACCCGGCCGTGATCAAGTCGATCATGCCGGTCATGCTGGCCGGCCGCACAGCGTTCGTTGCCGCCGTCGCGATTTGGTCACGGGCTTGCGGCCAGGCGGCAAGCAGGTTAGGAAACACTGGTCCATGCTGAAGGAGGCGGGTTGATCGGCGCGGGAACGGTGCTGGCCGGCCGGTACGAGATCGAGCGGCACATCGCCAGCGGTGGCATGGGCGACGTGTACCAGGGGCACGACATGGTGCTCGGCCGCACCGTTGCGGTCAAGTTGCTGCGGGCGCCGGTGGGGGAGCCGGAGTTCGTCGAGCGGTTCCGGGCCGAGGCGCGCACGATGGCGACGATCAGCCACCCCGGCGTGGTGGATGTGTACGACTTCGGCGACGACCCCGCCGCCGGGGTGTACCTGGTGATGCAGTACATCGACGGCGAGTCGCTGGCGCGCACCCTGGACCGGGAGGAGCGCCTGAGCGCCGAGACGACGATGCGGCTGGTCGCCGAGGCGGCCGAGGCCCTGCACGCCGCCCACGAAAAGGGCGTCATGCACCGCGACGTGAAGCCGGGCAACCTGCTCCTGCGCCCCGACGGCAGCGCGGTGCTCACCGACTTCGGCGTCGCCCGCTCGGCCACGGCGACCCACCAGACCGCGTCCGGGCTGCTGCTCGGCACCGCGTCGTACATCGCGCCCGAGCGGGCCGGCGGCCGGCCCGCGACCGCCCAGTCCGACATCTACTCCCTCGGCGTCGTCGCCTACCTGTGCCTGGCCGGCCGCCTGCCGTTCGAGGGCGAGAGCCTGCTGCAGATCGCGCTGCGGCACGCCAACGACGAGCCCCCGCCGCTGCCGGCCGACGTGCCGCCCGCCGCCCGCGAGGTCGTGGCCCGGGCCCTGGCCAAGGATCCGGCCGCGCGCTGGCCGTCCGCCGCCGCCCTCGCCGAGGCGGCACGGCACGCGATGGCCTCGGCGCCGCCCCGGCGACCGCTCCTCGGCGGCCGCCGGCTGCTCGTCGCCGGGGCGGCCGCGGCGGCCGTCGCGCTCGTCGCGGCGAGCGTGGTCGTCCTCGTGCGCGGCGGCGACGACCCGAAGCCGCCCGATCCGGTGGCGAATCCCGGTGCCACGAACCCGGTCGAGGACGCCGGCCTCAACGGCCTCGTCGCGGGCCCCAGCACCTCGAGCCCGCCGGCGTCGGCGCACGCCACCAGCCCGGTGTCGCTCGCCGCCCCGACGGGCTCGGCGCGGGCGGCCGCCGGCGCACCCGCCGTACCGTCAAATCTGACCGCGACGCCGCTCAGCGCGACGACCATCCGCCTGAACTGGACGGACAATTCCGGCAACGAGACCGGTTTCACCGTCATCAACGGCTCCACGTCGCGCAACGCGGGGGCCAACGCGACCACGTACACCTGGGACGGCCTGGCTCCGGACACGTACATGTGCTTCAAGGTGCGCGCGTTCAACGCGGCCGGCCCCTCGGCCTACTACCCGGCCGCCCAGCAGGACTGGGTCTGCGCCACGAGCCTGGCCGGCACCGGACCGGCGGCCCCGACCGGCCTGACGGCGACGCCGGTCGGCCCCGCCGCCATCCGTCTGCAGTGGACGGACAACTCCACCGACGAGACCGGCTTCACGGTCATCAACGGCACCACGTCGCGCAACACCGGCGCGAACGCGACGACGTACACCTGGGACGGCCTGGCACCGGGCACGTACATGTGCTTCAAGGTCCGCTCGTACCGCTCCTCGGGTGTCTCGGCCTACGACCCGGCGGCGCAGGAGAGCTGGGTCTGCACCACGACCCCGGCCTCCTGACACCTGCGCCCGGCCCGCACCCTGGACCTGACCGACTGGCCTCACCAATTTCGTGTTAGTGGCCGTTGACACGAAAATGCGGCGCGGTTAGCGTGGTGGCGGATGAGCGCTCCCCGCAGCTACACCATGCGAGCCCGGGCCGACGCGAAGGCGGCGACCCGGCTGCGCGTGCTGCGCGCCGTGCTCGAGCTGAGTGAGGAGAAGATGACGATCGAGATCACCCTCGACGAGGTCGCCTCCCGCGCCGGCACGAGCGTACAGACGGTCCTGCGCCACTTCGGCAGCCGCGACGCCCTGCTCGACGAGGCGGTGCGGCTCGCCTCCGCCGAGGTGGAGCAGGAACGCCGGGTGCCCGCCGGTGACGTCGCCGGCGCGATCGACGCGGTCGTGGCCCACTACGAGCGGCGCGGCGACTTCGTGCTGCGGCTGCTCGGCCAGGAGCACGACCCCCGCATCGCCGCCGTGGTCGGTCCGGGCAAGCAGCTGCACCGCCGCTGGGTCTGCGAGACGTTCCGGCCGCAGCTGGAAGCCCGGCCGCCCGACGCCCGCGAGGCGCTGGCCGACCTGCTCGTGGTCGCCACCGACCTCTACACGTGGAAGCTGCTGCGCCGCGACCGCGGCCTCGACCCGGACACCACCCGGGCCCGGATGCAGACCCTGGTCACCGCACTGCTCGCCGGAGGCTGACGATGCGCGCCCTGTTCGTCACGGTCGACGGCGGCGGCAACCTGCCGCCCGCGCTCGGCATCGCCCGCGAGATCGTCCGGCGCGGCGGCGCCGCCGAGTTCCTGGGGCACGAGCCGCAGCGCGCCGCCGTGGAGCGCGCCGGCTTCTCGTTCACCGCTGTCCGCGACGGCCGGCCCTACGACGCGGCAGCACCGCGCGGCACCGTCTCGGGCCTGCGTGACCTGACCGCGGTCTTCGCCGACCGCGGCATCGGCGCCGACGCGCTGCGCATCGCCGCCGACCTGGTGGTCGTCGACTGCCTGCTGCTCGGCGCGCTGGACGTGCTCGTGCGCTCCGGCCGCCCGACCGTCTCGCTCGTGCACACGCTGTGGAGCTTCTTCGAAGGCGAGGCCCGCGGACCCGTCGGGGCCCTGCTGCGCCTGCGCGGGGTACGCATGCGGCCGGTCCTGCACTCGGCGGCCCTCAGCCTGGTCACCGTCCGCGCCGACTTCGAGCCCCCGGGCCGCCCGCCGCTGCCCCCGGGCGTCCGCCACGTCGGACCGGTCTGGCAGGACCCGCCCCGGGCGGCCGAGCCCGTGCCCGGCCGCCCGCGCGTGCTGGTCAGCCTGAGCACGACCCGGTTCCCGGGGCAGGACAAGACGCTGCAACGCATCCTCGACGCGCTCGCCACCCTCGACGTCGAGGCGGTCGTGACCACCGGCCCGACGATCGACCCGGCGGCGCTGCGTGCCCCGGCCAACGCCACCGTGCACCGGCACCTGGACCACGGCTCGGTCCTGCCGGCGACGTCGCTGGTCATCGGCCACGGCGGCCACAGCACCACGGCCCGCGCCCTCGCCCACGGCATCCCGCTGCTGGTCCTGCCGATGCACCCGCTGATGGACCAGTCGGCGATCGGCCGCGCCCTGACCCGCCACGGCGCCGGCCGGATGCTGCCCCGCTCGGCCCGGCCCGAGGCGATCCGCGCCGCCGTGACCGACCTGCTGGCCGACGGCCCGCACCGCGAGGCCGCCGTCCGCCTCGGCGCGCAGATCCGCACCCGCGACGGCGCCGACACCGCGGTCACCCTCCTCGAGTCGGTGGTTCCGCTCTCCTGACGGCGTCGAAGCGATCGGCCAGGACCAGGAACTCCGCGCCCCAGCCGCTGGAGATCGCGACCTCCTGGATCGGGCCCGTCGGCGCGAACAGGATGTTCAGCGCGGCCGGCACCGTGCCGGCGCGGACGGCCGCGGCCAGCTCGTCGAGCTCGGCGAGCGCCGCGTCGGTGTCGCGGAAGGACGACCACGCGTAGTCGTTGTCCGGCCTGGCCAGCATCGCTCGCACGTCGGCGAGCACGGCCAGCAGCGCCCCGGTGTCGCAGTCCACCGCCCCAGTCTCCAGCACGCGAGACTGCCTCGCCGTCGGTGACGGATCGATGCGCTGCGAGGGATACGTCCAGGGGCGGCGGTGATGTCGTACGGTGTACCGGTGAACGATCGCACGACCGCCCGTCCGCGCCCCGACGCCGGTTCGAGCCCGCTGTCCAAGGCCGAGAAGCGCGCCGCCGCCAAGGCCGCCAAGGCGCGGGCCGCCGCCGCGGCCAAACGCCGCCAGGTGCTGGCCGTCACCGGCGCGGCCGTGGCCGCCGTCGCCGTCATCGCCCTCGTGGTGGTGCTGGTGGTGCGGGGCGGCGGTTCGTCGTCGCCGGCGGACAGCACCGCCGCACCGTCCAGTGCCGCCGACACCGCCGCGGCCACCGAGGCGCCGTTCCCGCCGGTCCCGGCGGACGCCGACCCGGCCCTGTCCACCAGGCCGGAGGTGAAGGCCGGCGGCGGGAGCCTGGCCAACCTCGTGAAGACCACGCTGATCGAGGGCAAGGGCCCGCAGACCCAGCAGGGCCAGACGATCACGGTCAACTACGTGGGCGTCACCTACGCCGACGGCAAGGAGTTCGACGCGTCCTGGAACGGCAAGCAGGCGTTCAGCTTCAAGCTCGGCGGCGGCAACGTCATCCCGGGCTGGGACCAGGGCCTGGTCGGGATCAAGGTGGGCAGCCGGGTCCAGCTGGACATCCCGGCCAATCTGGCCTACGGCGACAAACCGACCGGCGGCCGCCCGGCCGGCGCGCTGCGCTTCGTCGTCGACGTCCTGTCCGCGTCATAGGTTTGTCCTTCGCGGACGTTAAGGACGGCTTAGAAGGCTGTCGGGTGTGGCCGGCGCCCGCCTACCATACGCGCCGTGTCGAACAGCTCGCTCCGCTTGACGCGGTTCGCCCCGGGTAGGCGGGGCGTCGCGGTCGGTGCGGCCGCCGTCGTGGTCGTCGTTGTCGCCGCCTTGGCGGTGTACCTCACCAGAGGCGCCGCCCAGCCCGAACCGTCGAGCGCGAACAGCGCCCTCGGCCCGGCCTCCGCCGGAGCGTCCGCCGGGCCGGCGGGGGAGTCGGGTGCGGCGCCGTCCGGCTCCGCGGCCGCCGGGCTGTCAGGCTCCGCGGCGCCCTCGGCCGCAGGTGGCGCGACGCAGAAGGCGCCCGCGACCGGCTGGATCCCGGTCGATCAGGCGGCCTGGAAGGCGCAGGTCGACGCGTACAAGGCCCTGGCGATCGACCCGGTCCCGGCCGGCGTCGGCAACCTGCCGGAGTTCCGGGCCGACTGCCAGTACAGCCACTCGGCGGCCGACGACCCGATCGTCTTCCCCGGCCTGCCCGGCGCCTCGCACATGCACTCGTTCGTCGGCAACAACGCCACCGCCGCCGGCACCAGGGTCGAGGACCTGCTGAAGTTCACGGCCACCTCCTGCAAGCCGGCGCAGGACCACTCGGCGTACTGGGTGCCGACGCTGTACGACAACGCGACCGGCAAACCCGTGGAGACGACGGGCTTGCGGGTGTACTACCGATCGCTGATGGACAATTCCACCGGGCAGCTGCCGATGCCCAACGGGCTGCGGATGATCGCCGGGGACGCCACGAAGAAGGTACCGACCCCGCGCGGCGCACAGGGCCAGTTCTACTGCGCCTTCTACGGCCCCGGCGACCTCGACGGCGTCGCCCGCAGCACCAACGGCAACTGGCCCATCTGCGGCGAGCCCGCCACGCTGCACTTCATGCTGCAGTTCCCGGACTGCTGGGACGGCAAGCACCTGGACAGCCCCAACCACAAGGACCACGTGGCCTTCGGCTCCGGCAACGCCTGCCCGGCCGGCCACCCGGTGAAGATCCCGGCGATCACGTTCGACATCCAGTACGGCGCGAAGGGCTCCCCGGCCGGCTACTACCTGTCCTCGGACAAGGACGGCAAGAGCGCCTCGTCGATGCACGGCGACGCCTTCGTCGCGTGGGACGTCGACACCATGAACAAGCGCACCAAGAACTGCGTCCAGCAGCGCCGGACCTGCGACAACTTCGGCTACCAGAAGTGATCGAGGCGTCCTCGCCGCCGGAGCGGGTCGCCACGGCGCGGCGGCGCGCGAGATGGACGATGATGTCGGCGACGATCGCGACCGTCTCGGGTAGGACCCGCGTGATCCGGCCGAACACCTGCTCCCGGTCCGCGGCCGGCAGTTCGGGATAGGCCGAGACGCTCGACAGTAGGCCGACATAGTCGCCGGGTCGGCCAGCCGGACCGGCCCTGCCGAACGAGGCGAACACGCCACCCGGTTCCAGCAGTGCGGCCATCCGCGGCCACCGGCCCTCCGGCCTCGTCCAGTGCAGAGCGGCGGCGGCGTACACCAACCCGTGGGTCCGGCCCGGCGGCAGGTACGCGGCTCGCACCGTGCTGACGTCCGCCGGCACGTGCTTGCGCAGTTCGGCGCGCATGGCCGCGTCAGGATCGGTGGCGGTGACCGCGACTCCCCGTTGGGCGAACAACCGGGTCGGCTTGCCGGTCCCGGCGCCGATCTCGAGCGCGGACCGGACCGGGCGGCCCGAGTACGTCAACACCATGTCGACAAGCCCGGCCGGACATGCCGAGCATCCTGACTCACCAGGAGCGATGATGTTCACCGTGATTATCGAACTTGTCACGGGCGACATCACCGCCGAGCGTGTGGACGCGATCGTCAACGCGGCCAACTCGTCGCTGCTGGGCGGGGGAGGCGTGGACGGCGCGATCCACCGCAAGGGTGGTCCGGCGATCCTCGAGGAGTGCCGCGCGCTGCGGGCCAGCCGATACGGCCGGGGCCTACCGGTCGGGCAGGCCGTGGCGACGACCGCCGGTCGCCTCGCGGCCCGGTGGGTCGTTCACACCGTCGGGCCGGTGTGGAGCGCGACCGAGGACCGCTCGCCGCTGCTGCGCAGCTGCTATCGCAACTCGGTGACCGTCGCGGCCGACCTCGGCGCCGAGTCCGTCGCGTTCCCGCTGATCTCGTCCGGAGTGTACCGCTGGCCCAAGCAGGACGCGGTCGTCCAGGCGCTGACCGCGCTGCAGGCGTCGCCGCCGGGCATCGAACTCGTACGGCTCGTGCTCTTCGACGACGCCACCCGGCAGGCCGCCGAGCGGGCCAGGCAGACGCTGCTCGGCAGCCAGTCCCGGCCGGCGGAGCACGACTAAAGCAATCGTGTGGCCCGGAAGCCGAGCAGCCGCTCGATCGCGCCGGTGTCGATCGGCGTCGCGCGGCCCGGGATGTCGGCCCGCACCTGCGTGCCGGGGTGGTATCTCGCGATGAGGTCCAGCGTCGGCTCGGCGGCCAGGGTCTGCGGGGCGGCGAGCAGTACCGGGTGGAAGCCGGTGACCGGGCGGGTCGCGGCGAGCCAGACCGCCTCGGCGGCGTCGTCGACGTGCAGGTACGACCAGGAATCCGGCGCCATGCTCCACGGGTCGGCCCGGCACGCCTCGGCGACCTCGCGCAGCCGCTCCCACGAGGACGTGAACGGGAACCGCAGGGCCACGACGTCCAGGCCGTGGCGGCGGTGCATCATGGCGGCGGTCGCCTCGTCGGTGAGCTTGGACAGCGCGTACGCGTCCTCGACCTGCGGCGGCGTGGCCTCGTCGATGGGGTAGTACGCCGGGTGCAGCACGTGCGGGGCGAAGCGCAGTCCCAGGATCGAGTAGCTGCTGGCGATGACGGCACGGGTCACGCCGGCCTTCGCGCACTCCTCCAGCACGACGAACGTGGCCCGCGTGTTGTTCGCGAACACGTCGAGCTGGCTGTGTTCGAGCGGGCTGGGAATCGCCGCCAGGTGTACGACGACGTCGACCCCGCCGCCGATGGCTTCGCTCACCGTTTCGGGATTCCCGGCGTCCCCGACGGTGACGCGCGCCGCCGATTCCGGGCGGGAATCGTCGAGCGTCAATGCTGAGATTGTTGCTCGTCCGGCCGCGAACCGGGCACAGACCGCGCGCCCGATATTGCCGGCCGCGCCGGTGACGAGCACCCTGAACGATTCGTGCGTGGCGGTCACGTTCTGCACGGTACCGCCCCGCACGCCGTTCGTTACAGACGTTCCTCGATGAGATGCAGGTGGTCGATCTCGCGGATTGCCGTCGTGGAGCTGTCTGCCCCCGTCCGCGCCGCGATCGAGAAGCGCCTATGTGGTGCGCGGGGTGGCGGGCGGTGTGTGGGCCAGCGCCTGGCGCGCGGCAGGGCCGAGCGCCGGCCGCCGGATTCTACCCAGCGTAGGCATTGACGTACAGGTAGTGTCTTCGGGTGGATCCGCGCGTAGCATCCGATCCATGGAGCCCGTCGTACATGCGATCGATGCGGGCGCCGAGATACGGCGGATCGAGGATGCTGAGGGATACATCGCCTCGATCTGCTTCAAGACCGGGCCACCCGCGTCGATCGGCGTCGAGATCGAGCAACTCGTCCATGATCGTGAACATCCGACCCGGCCGCCCGACGTCGCGGTGCTTGCCGAGGTCCTTCAGGGGCAGAGCGGACTGCGGCTCGCCCTCGGGCCCGGCGGCCAGCTGAACCTCGTCGCCCGGCCGCAGCCGTCCCTCGCGCGGCTGCACGACACCGTCAACGCCGAGATCGCCCACGTCGAACGGCTCGTCGCCGCGCGCGGGCTGCGGCTCGCCGGCAGCGGCATCGACCCGCACCGGGCCCCTCGGCGGGTGCTCAACTCGCCCCGGCACCACGCCATGGCCGCCTCGTTCGCGCGGCGCAGCGGCGACGGGCGCACCCTGATGTACAGCGCCGCCGGGCTGCGGCCGGGCCTCGACGCCGGACCGCCCGGCGAGCTCGCGGCCCGCTGGGCGGCCGCGCACGAGGTCGGCCCGACAATGCTGGCGGTGTTCGCCAACTCCCCGGTCCAGGCGGGCCGCGACACCGGCTGGGCGTCGACCCGCATGCGCGCCTGGTACGGCATCGATCCCGCCCGCGCCGGCACCGTCCCCACCGGCCCGGACCCGGCCGCCGCCTGGGCCCGCTACGCGCTGCGCGCCCCGCTGCTGTGCGTGCGCCGGCCCGGCGCCAGCTGGACCGTCCGGCCCGGCGTCACGTTCGCCGACTGGATCGGCGGGAAGGGCACCGGCGGCAAACTGCCGGCGCGGCCGACGTACGACGACCTCGACTACCACCTCGGCACGCTGTTCCCGCTCGTGCGCCCGCGCGGCCACCTGCAGATCCGCTACCTCGACGCCCAGCCCGGCCGCGACTGGTTCGCCCCCGTCGCGATCCTGGCGGCCCTGCTCGCCGACTCATCGACGATCGACACGGCCCGCGACCTGGCCGCCCCCGCCGCGGGGCGCTGGGTCGAGGCGGCGCGCTACGGCGTCACCGACGCCGTCATCGCCACCACCGCGCCCCCGCTGCTCGACCTGGCGCTGCGCACCCTCGAGCGCGACGGCCTGCGACAAGCGCTGCTCGACGAGGTGGCGGCGACCGTGGAGCACCGGTTCCACGGGGTCAGCGCGACGGGGTCCAGCCCAACGCCGCCGCGACGGTGCCCGCCGGGTCGGTGAGCAGCCGGTACGAAGGCCGGCGGGAGGAACAGCACCAGCGGCCCGGCCGGGGCTGGCCGGCACGGCCCCGGCCACCGCCGCCGGGCCACCCGTGGTAGACCGGGGGCCCGCGCGGCCTCACCGGTGGGCTTCCTCCGGTGCGTCGACGAGTGCCGCGGCGATGAGGTCGGCGTAGGGGCCGGGCGTCCCGGCGAGATCGGTGTGGTGGCCGGCCTGGACCAGGCGGCCGGCGGCGAAGACGAGGACCCGGTCCGCGGTCGCGGCCGTGCGCATCCGGTGGGCGATCGACACGGTGGTGCGGCCGCGGGTCAGCACCGCCAGGGCCCGCTGCACGACGGCGTCGGTGGCCGGGTCGATGCCGGAGGTGGCCTCGTCGAGCACCATCAGGTCCGGGTCGACCAGCGCGGTACGGGCCAGGGCGACGAGCTGACGCTCACCGGCCGAGAGGCGTTCGCCGCGCAGGCCCACCGGCGTTTCGAGGCCCTCGGGCAGGGTCGCGAACCAGTCGCGCAGGCCGAGCCGCTCGATGATGCGGAGGGCGTCGGCGTCGGTCGCGGCCGGCGAGCCGAGCCGGACGTTCTGCCCGATGGTGGCGTCGAACAGGAACGGGTCCTGCGGGACGACGACGACCCGCCCGGCCAGGGAGGCGTCGGTGAGCCGGCCGAGCGGGACGCCGCCGAGCAGGATGGTGCCGGCGCACGGCTCGAGGCGGCGGGTCAGCAGCTTCGCGAACGTCGACTTGCCCGACCCGGTGCGCCCGACGATCGCGATGTGCTCGCCGGGCGCGATGTCCACGCTGACGTCGTGCAGCACCAGGGGGCCGTCGCCGTACCGCGCGCCGACCCCCGCCACGCGGACGCCGACCGGGCCGGGCGGCAGCGGCTCGCCGTCGCGGACCACGGCGCTCGGCATGGCCGCCAGCTCGCGGGCCCGCCGCCAGCCGGTCAGCGCGTTCTGCGCCTCACCGAGACTCTGCACCAGAAACTGCAGCGGGCGGACGAAGAAGCCGACCAGGAACACCATCGCCACGATCTGCCCGGCGCTGAGCCGCGGCGCCGCCGGGTGCCCGGACAGCGCCCACCAGACCCCGCCGAGCAGCACCGCCACGGTCATCGTGGAGATGGCCAGCTCCCCGAGCGAGGTGTTGGCGTGCAGCGGCACGAGCGTGCGCACGAGGCTGTCGCGGGCCCGGTCGACGGCCGCGTCCAGGCGGGCCCGGGCGCGCGCCTCGGTGCCGGTGGAGCGGATCACCGCCGCCCCCAGCACCGACTCGGTCACCGCGCCCTGCAGCGCCGACAGGTCACGCCGCGCGCGGTCGTAGCGGCGCGCGATGACCCGCTGCATGCCCAGCATCGCGCCGAACGCGAGCGCGGCCAGCACCAGCACCGGCACGGCCAGCAGCCGGCTGTAGGCGAGCATGACGGCGGTGGCGACGAGCAGCTGCGCCACGTTGGTGAGGAACTGGATGCCGCCGCCCTGCAGGAACGTGGTGACCTGATCGACGTCGGCGGTGAGCCGGGCGGTCAGGTCACCGCTGGCGAGGCGATCGGCGGTGCCCGCCGCGATCTCGTGGACCCGGCGCAGCCCGGCCCGGCGCAGGTCCGCGAGGGCCCGCTCGACCCGGGCGTGCAGGCGCCGGTTGAGCAGCGTCGAGGACACCCCGGCCAGCAGCACGGCCGCGCCGCCGACGGCGACCGCGGGCCCGACGACGGCCGGGGCCAGGGCGGCGTCCACGGCGTACTGCACGCTGAGCGGGGCGATGACCCGACCGGCCCCGGCGAGCAGCGCGAGCCCGCCGGTGACGGCGAGCCCCCGCAGGCGCTCAGCCGGCATGGGCGTGCTCGTGGGCGTCGACGATGCGCCGGTACGCCGCGATCGCCAGCAGGTGCGGGTGCGGCCCGGCCGCCGTGATCCGGCCGCCCTCCAGCAGCACCACCCGGTCGGCGAGCGCCACCGCGGCGGGCCGGCTGGTCGCGAGCAGGATCGTGGTCCGCCCGGCCAGCCCGCTCAGCCCGGCGAGCACCTGTCGCTCGACGCGCGGGTCGAGCGCCGACACGGCGTCGTCGAGCACGAGCAGCCGCGGCTCGCGCAGCACCGCCCGGGCCAGGCAGAGCCGCTGCCGCTGCCCGCCCGAGAGCGTCGCGCCGCGCTCGCCGACGACGGTGTCCAGGCCGGCGGGCAGCTCCCGGACGAAGTCCTCGGCGGCGGCGACGTGCAGCGCGGCCCAGAGCTCCTCCTCGGTGTACGGGCGGCGGTGGCGGGGGTGCCCGGCGAGGGCGAGGTTGTCGCGGATCGACTCGGCGAACAGGAACGAGGTCTGCGCGACGACGGCGACCTGCTCGGGCACGGCGGCGAGGTCGCGCACGTCGGTGCCGTCGAGGAGCACGGCGCCGCCGGTGGGGTGCTCCTGCCCGGCGGCGAGGTCGAGCAGGGTGCTCTTGCCGCCGCCGACCGGGCCGACGACGACGGTGACGGTGCCCGGCTCCAGCACCAGGTCGACGCCGTCGAGCAGCCGGTGCCCGTCGCGGACCACCCCGGCGCCGCGCAGCTCGACGCGCAGGGCGCGGGTTCCGGCCGGCCGGCGACCGGCGGGCCCGCCGGCGATGGCGTGGGAAGCGTCCAGCACCGACCGCACGCGGGCGCGGCCGGCTCCGGACATCGGCAGCATCGACAGGAACCGGCTGATGACGTTCAGCGGGATCGAGATGGTGATCAGCAGGTACACCACCCCGACGAGATCCCCGACGCTGAGCCCGCCGGGGCCGACCCGCGGCGCCCCCACGGCCAGCACCGCCAGCACCGCCGCGGTCGGCAGCAGCTCCAGCAGCGGGTCGAAGAGCGAGCTGACGGACGCGATGCTCAGGTTGGCCGCGCGCAGCCGCTCGACGGCCGGGGCGAAGCGGGCGTCCTCGGCGGCGGTCAGGCCGAGGCTGCGCACCACCGGGCCGCCCTCGATCGACTCGTGCGCCACCGCGCCGACGGCCGCGCGCGCCGCCTGGGTCTCGGCCGCCCGCGGGGCGAGCCGGCGCTGGTACACCACGTTGAGCCCGAGCACCAGCACCACGAGCACCAGCCCGACCAGGCCCAGGGCCGCATCGCGCACGAACAGCTCGCTGAGCGCGAGCAGGAGCATGAAGACCATGCCGAGCGCGAAGTACGCGAACTGCATCGGCGACCACAGCGCGTCCACATCGGACACCGCGTGGGCCAGCAGCCGGCCGGGGGAGCGGCGGCGGTGCCAGGCCGGGCCGAGCTCGAGGTAGCGGCGGACCACCGCCCGGCGGGAATCGGCCTGGGCGCGGTACTGCACCCGCCCGGTCGCGATCCCGCGGACGAAGATGGTGCCCCACCGCACCGCCGAGATACCCATGATGAGCAGGGCGCTGAGCCACCAGGCGGACCCGGGCACGGGCCGGCCGGACAGTGCCGGCACCACCACGTGGTCGGTGGACCAGCCGATCGCCGCCGCGCCGGCGACCATGGTGGCCCCGTTGAGCAGGCCGGTGATCGTGGCGAGCGCCGCTGGGCCGGGATGGGCGCGCGCCCCGGCGAGCTGGGCCGCCAGGGCCCCGAACCGTTCAGGCATGCACGTCGGCCCGGTGCGCCGCGGACCGCCCGGGGACGGCGTCGAGCAGCTCCCGGGTGTGCGGGCTCTGCGGGTTGCCGAACACCTCGGCCGCCGGCCCCTCCTCGACGACCCGGCCGCCGCGCATCACCGACACCGTGTGCGCGAGCTCGGCGACGACGGCGAGGTCGTGGGAGACGAAGAGGTACGACAGGCCCAGCGCCTCCTGCAGTTCGGCCAGCAGCCGCAGGATCTGCTCCTGCACCAGCACGTCCAGCGCGGAGACGGGCTCGTCGAGCATGAGCAGCTCGGGGCGCAGGGCCAGGGCCCGGGCGATGGCGACGCGCTGCCGCTGGCCGCCGGAGAGCTCGCTCGGGCGCCGGTCGAGGTACGCCGTGGGCAGCGCGACCTGGTCCAGCAGCTCCCGGGCCCGCGCCTCCCGCTCGCGCCGCCCGCCGACCCGGAACGCCACCAGCGGCTCGGTGACCGACTGGCGGACGGTGAACTTCGGGTCCAGCGCCGCGAACGGGTCCTGGTGCACGAGCTGGGCCCTGCGCCGCAGTGGCCGCAGCTGGTTCCAGCTCCGACCGGCGATCTCGGTGCCGTCCAGCACGATCGATCCGCTGGTCGGGGCCTCCAGGCCGAGCGCGATGCGCAGGGTCGTGGTCTTGCCGCAGCCGGACTCGCCGACGAGGGCGTGGGTGCGGCCCCGGGGCACGGTGACGCTGACCCGGTCCAGGGCGTTGAAGCCGCGCGTGCCGCGCCGCAGGTCGCTGACGGCGAACGTCTTGCTCACGTCGGTGAGGCTCAGCACCGGCTCCGGTGGCTCCTCGCCGCGCACGTCGAAGCGGGCCTCGACCCGGCCGCCGTGGGCCAGGCGCGGCGCCGCGGCGATGAGCCGGCGGGTGTACTCCTCCCGCGGGTCGGTCAGAATCGTGCCCGGCTCGCCCTCGTCGACCTTGCGCCCGTTGTGCATCACCAGCACCCGGTCGGCGCGGTCCGCGGCCACGGCCAGGTCGTGGGTGATGATGAGCAGCGAGATGCCCTGCTCGCGGACCAGCCCGCCGAGGTGGTCGAGGATGCGCCGCTGCACGGTGACGTCCAGGGCGCTGGTCGGCTCGTCGGCGATGATGAGCTTCGGGCGCCCCGCGAGGGCGATCGCGATGAGGACCCGCTGGCGCAGGCCACCGGAGAGCTCGTGCGGGTACTGCCGGGCGCGCAGCTCGGGGTCGGGGACGCCGGCCTGGCCGAGGTACTCGATCGGGTCCGCCCCGGCCTCGGCGACCTGCGCGCCGATGCGCTTGGTGGGGTTGAGGCCCACCATCGGGTCCTGCGGGATCAGCCCGACGACCGAGCCGCGCAGCCGGCGCAGGGCGCGCTCCTTCGCCCCGGCGATCTGCACGCCGTCGATGAGCGCCGAGCCGGCGGTGATCCGCCCGTTGGCGGGCAGCAGGCCGATGAGCGCGTTGGCGGTGGTGGTCTTGCCCGAGCCGGACTCGCCGACGATCGCGACCACCTCGGCCGGGTTGACGGTGAGGTCCAGGCCGGTGACCGCCGGGGCGATCCGCCGGTGCCGGAGGTATCCGATGTCGAGGCCGGTGACCTCGACCAGGGGTGCGGCCGTCATCTGGTCAGCTCCTGCAGGGTCTTGGAGATGTGGTTGAGGCTGATGACGAGCAGGGCGACGAACAGGCCGGGCAGCAGGCTCAGCCACCACGCCGTCACGAGGTAGTTGCGGCCGTCGGCGATCAGCGTGCCCCACTCGGCGGCCGGCGGTGCGGCGCCGAAGCCCAGGAAGCTCAGCGAGGCGATGGCGATGATGGCCACGCCGCCGTCGAGGACGGCGAGCACGGCGACCGGGCCCCACGAGTTGGGCAGGATGTGCCGCAGCAGGACCCGGCCCCAGGAGGCGCCGGCGGCGCGGGCGGCCTCGACGTACGGCAGCGTCTTGACCCGCAGCACCTCGGCCCGGGTGGTGCGGGCGAAGCCGGGGACGATGCCGACGCCGACGGCGACCGCGACCGCGACGGTGCCGTAGCCCAGCGCCGTGACGATGGACAGGGCCAGCAGCAGGCCGGGGATGGCGAGCAGGACGTCGATGAACCGCATGAGCAGCGCGTCGGTGGGCCCGCCGAAGAAGCCGGAGACGATGCCGAGCGTGAGTCCGGCGGCCAGGGCGATGCCCAGCGCGATGAGCGTCGCCTGGATCGTCAGCGGTGAGCCGTACAGCATCCGCGTCCACAGGTCCCGGCCATAGTTGTCGGTGCCGAACGGGTGGCCGAGGCTGGGCGGCAGGATCGCGAGCTCGGGGTGGGTGTCGTACGGCCCGCCGGAGGTGAACAGCCGCGGCCGGAACGCCGAGACGACCACGAACAGCACGTAGCCGAGGGCGACCAGGAACGCCGGCTTGCGCACCAGCTGCCCGAGCGAGCCCAGCAGGTTGCTCACAGCGCGCCTCCCTCCGGGGCGGCCACCGGCGGCCGGGCCCGGCCGCCGGTGTAGGAGATCCGCGGGTCCAGCAGCGGGTAGAGCAGGTCGACGACCAGGTTGACGAGCACGAAGATGGCCGCGGCGATGGTGACGACCGCCAGGACCACCGGCACGTCCTGCGACAGCACCGACTGCTGGGCGAGGTTGCCCAGGCCCTCCCGGGTGAACACCGTCTCGACCACGATCGAGCTGGTCACGGTCAGCCCGACGATGACGCCGAGGATCGTCATCGCCGGCAGGGCCGCGTTGCGGAACGCGTGGCGCAGGTGCACCGCGGAGCGCGACAGGCCCTTGGCCCGCGCCGTGGCGATGTAGGGCTGGTGCAGGGTCTCGTCGAAGGTCTTGATGAGCACCTGGGCCAGCACCGACGAGGTGAGCACCGAGATCGTCGCGACCGGCATGACCAGCGACGCCGCGCCCTGGGTGCCGGTCGCCGGGAACCAGCCGAGCTGGAAGGAGAAGAACTGGATGAGGAACAGCGCGACGAAGAACTGCGGGAACGAGGCGCCGAGCGCGGGCAGGCGGGTGAGCACCAGCCGGGCCGGGCCCCAGCGCACGAACGTGGCCAGGTACGCCAGGGCCGAGCCCGCGACCAGCGACACCGCGGCGGCGCTGACGCTCAGCAGCAGCGTCTGGCCGATCCGCTGGCCGATGAGGTCGGTGACCGGCACGCCCTGGGAAAGCGAGGTGCCGAAGTCGCCGTGCAGCACGCCGGCCAGGTGGTGCCAGTACTGCTCCCAGATCGAGCGGTCCAGCCCGAAGCGGTGCCGCTGCGCCGCCAGCTGCTCGGGGCTCAGGCTGTCCTGCTGGATGCCGGCCGCGGCCAGCTGCAGCTGCATCGGGTCGCTCGGCAGCAGGTACAGGATCGCGAACGTCAGCGTGAAGGCCGCCCACAGCACGGCCACCGCCTGGCCGATGCGCCCGGCGACGTAGCGGGCCACCGCTCAGTCCTTCCAGACGTCGTTGAGCTTCAGGAAGCTCTCCGAGGTGAACGCGAAGCCGTGCACCTTGCCGCTGACGCCCGCCTTCTGGACCCGCTCGAACACCGGGAACGTGATGCCCTCCTCGAGCAGGTAGTCCTGCAGCTCGGCGTACGCCTGCTTCGTCTGCTGCTCGTCGGTGCTCTGGATCGCCTTGCCGAACAGGGCCTGGATCTTCGCGATTCCCTCGGGCGAGGCCGAGCGGCGGGCGAGGGCCTTGGAGTTGGCGACGTCGGGGTTGAGGATGAACTGCAGGGCACCGGGGTCGGCCCGGGTGAAGTAGGTGCCGGTGAGGTCGTACTCGCCGTTGGGCAGGTAGGTGGTCTGCTGCGCGTTGGTGAGCGTGCGCAGGCTGAGGTTGATCCCGGCCTTCTTCAGCTGGGCCTGCAGCAGCTCCGCGCCCGGGCTGAACTGCGTGATGGGATAGTCGATGACGAGCTGGGCGCCGTGTTTGTACCGGTACCCGTCCTTGCCCACCGTCCAGCCGGCCGCCTCCAGGGTCTTCTGGGCGCCGTCGGGGTCGTAGCCGAGCTTGGCGGACTTGTCGGTGAAGTACGGCGTGGTCGAGTCGAACGCGCCCTGCACCACGGGGTAGTTGGCGCCGAACACCGTCGTGGCGTAGGTTTTGCGGTCGATCGCCTGGTTGAGCGCCCGGCGCACCGCGGGGTCGCCGAGCACGTGGCCGTCGGCGGTGTTGGCGAAGAGCGTGTACGACACGCCGGGCAGGGCCCGCTGCTCGACCTTGTGCCCGGAGCGCTGGATGAGCTGCTCGTCCTGGGGCGTGAAGGGGTTGCGCGGCCAGGCGACGTCGACCGCGCCGCTGATGAGGTTGCCGGTGCGGACGCTGTCCTCGGCGACGTAGTTGAACACGACCTTGTCGAGGTACGCCTCGCCCTGGTTCTTCGACAGCGACGAGCCCCATGTGTACCCGGCCCGCTTGGTGAGCACCGTCTCGATCTTGGCCGTGTAGTGGTCGAGCACGAACTGGCCGGAGCCGACGACGCCCTTGCCGGTGCAGCGCTCGGCCGGGGTGAGCCCGTACTCGGCCGGATCGGTGATGGCCAGGTTGGTCGTCGACGTCGCCTGCAGGAACGAGGAGTTGGGCTGACTGAGGTGGAACGCGACCGTGCCGGGGTCGACGACACTCGCGCCGGTGAGTCCCTGCACGTAGGACGCGCCGTAGGCGGCACCGTTGGTGGCCTTCACGGTGGCGATCCAGCCGGCGGCGTTGTCGGCGACCGCCTGGGCGTCGAGCTTCTTGCCGTTGGCGAAGGTCACACCGTCGCGGAGCTTGAAGGTGTAGGTCAGGCCGTCCGGGCTGATCTGCCAGCTCGTGGCCAGCCACGGCACGACGGCGCCGGTCTGCGGGTCCTGGTCGGTGAGCGAGTCGGCGAAGTTGCGGATGATGGAGCGGCTCTCGATCCAGTACACCTGGAACGGGTCGATGCACGGCAGGGTCGCGTTGTCGGGCCAGAACGAGACCTTGAGCGTCCCGCCGGACTTCGGCGGACCCTCCCCGCTGGTGGCGGCCGGGGTGCCGCCGCCGCATGCGGCCAGCGCCAGGACGGCGGCGCCGACGATCGGCAATCGAAGTCTCATGAAGGGTCCTTTTCGGTGTTGGGGGATCAGACGCCGAGGATGCGGCGGCCGCTCGCGAGCAGGACGGTGTCCTCCTGCGGCGGGTGGACTCGAATGCAGAGCGCGTCGCGCAGGTGCCGCTCCAGCGGGTGGTGCTTGGACAGGCCGGGGTTGCCCAGCGCCGCCACCGCCGTCTGGGTCGCCGCGATCACCGCGCGGGCGATGGCGACCTTGATCGCCGACAGCTCGGTCAGGATCGCCGCGTCACCGGCCTCGATGCGCAGCAGCGCCCCGTGCAGCAGGGTCTCGGCCGTGACCACCTGCAGGTCGATCTCGCCGGCGACGGACTGGATGCGCTCGGTCCGCGCGATCGGCCGGCCCAGCGCCGTGGGCACCCGCTCGCGGGCGAACGCGGCGAACGCCGAGCGGGCCGCGCGCGCGACGCCGATGTACAGCGCGGGGTGGCCGAAGCTGCCCGGGCCGGCCGCGGCGGCCGGGTCGCGGTACACGCCGTCGGCGCCGCGCGGGATCTCGGTGAAGGCGTCGGCCGCGACGCGCACGTCGCCGTAGACGACGTCGTGCGTGTTCGACGCGCGCAGCCCGAGGTGGTCCCAGGTGTCGACCCAGCTGATGCCGGGGGCGTCGCCGGGGACGACGACGTGGCCGACCCGCGGCCGCTCGGGGTCGCCGCCGGGCTCGTCGGCGACCGCCCACACGACGTGGTAGGCCAGCGCCGCGCCGCCGGTGGCGTAGGCCTTGCGGCCGTTGAGCACCCAGCCGTCGGCGGTGCGGGTGGCGGTGGTCTTCGGCAGCCCGCCCCGCGCGGGCGCGCCGAGCTCGGGCTCGGCGCGGATCGCGTTGACCGGCGCCGGGCCCGCGAGCGAGCGGCGCAGCAGGTCGTCGTAGGCGGCCGCGGACCAGCTCGGCCGGGCCGCCTGCGCGGCGTGGGTGAGCAGCGTGTTGGCGGCGATGAGGCCGACGGAGGCGTCGCCCTCGCCGATCGCGGTGAGGATGCGGGCGATCTGCCGCGCTCCGGCGCCCGGCCCGCCGAACTGGGTGCCGACGGCGGCGGTGAGCAGCCCGGCGCGGTGCGCGGCCGCGAGGCCGGCCCAGGGCAGCTCGCCGGTGCGGTCGTACTCCGCGGCCGTGGACGCGATCTCGGCGGTGACGGCGGCCAGGGCCGCGTCGGAGAGGTCCGGGGCGGCGAAGACGACCGGGGGAGCGCCGGCGGCCGTCACTGCCGGCCCGCCGTGGCGAAGGCGGCGTAGCGCGGGTCGTAGTTGCCGGGGTGCTCGGCCTGCAGCGTGCCGCGCTGACCGGTCGCCTGGCGGTGGGCGAGCTCCTGGCGGACCAGCGGCAGGACGTGCCGGCCGTAGTCGACGGCGTCGGCGAGGGTGTCGTAGCCGCGGATGGACACCAGCGACGCGCCGTGGTCGATGTAGTCGAGGATCGCCGCGGCGACGGTCTCCGGGGAGCCGACCAGCGCCGTGGAGGCGCCGGCGGCGTTGGTCACCGCGGCCGTCTTCGTCCACAGCGCCCGGTCGTAGAGCTCGGCGCGCTCGGCGAAGGTGAGGGCCCGCTGGGAGCCGACGTTCTGCGGTGCCCCCGGCGCGAGCCGCCGCGCGGCGTGCGCGCCGCTGCGGAACGTCTCGGCGATCCTCGCCACGTACTCGCGGGCCTTCTCCCAGGCCAGCTCGTCGGTCCTGGCGATGATCGGGCGGAACGTGACCCAGATCCGCGGCGGCGTGGTGCGCCCGGCGTCCCGCGCGATCGCGTTGACCCGGTCGATCTCACCGCGCAGGTCCGACAGCGGCTCGCCCCAGAAGCTGAAGATGTCGGCCTTCGCCCCGCCGACCGCGAACGCGTCGTCGGACTGGCCGCCGATCGAGATCGGGATCGGCGTGTCGTACGGCGGGAAGCCGGGACCGAAGTCGTCGAAGCGGAAGAACCGCCCCGCGTGGCTGAACGGCGCCGGCTCGCTCCACGATCGGCGCAGGATGTCGATGTACTCCGAGGTGCGGGCGTAGCGCTCCTCCTTCGGCAGGTAGTCGCCCTGCCGGGCCTGTTCGGCGTCGGAGCCGCCGGAGATGAGGTGGACCACGGCCCGGCCCTCGGTCAGCTGGTCGAGGGTGGCGAGCTTTTGCGCGCCGACGGTCGGCGGCGTGGTGTTGGGCCGCAGCGCGACGATCGGGCGGATCCGCTCGGTGAGCTGCCCGACGGCGCTCGCCACGACGAACGAGTCCGCGCTGTTCGAGCCGTACGGCAGCAGCGTGTAGTCGTAGCCGCTGTCCTCCAGCGCGGCGACGTAGCGGCGGAAGAACGGCAGGTCGATGCCGCGGGTCGGGATCGGGTCGAGCTCGGTGGACGGGTTGAGGTGCGACAGGCTGATGAACTCGACCGACGGCGAGGCGGTCGGCGGGATGTCGGGGCCGAAGTCGGGCGCGCCGGTCATGCTCGGTTCCTCTCTCATCTCCTAGTTTCCCTATCAGACTGATAGGAAATTCCCGCCATGTCCAATGGAAAATCGCGCTCGGCACCGACCGAGATTCGCGATCGGTCGACGGGGTCGCAAATCATACTTAGCGGATAGGGTTGAGGTCGGATTCGTCGATGGAAGGAAGGCGATCGGCATGAGCGCGGTGCTCGATTCCGCGGACCTGCGCCGGGTCTTCGGCGCGTTCCCGACCGGCGTCACGGCCGTGGCCGCCCTGGTCGACGGCGTGCCGCTCGGCCTGGCCGCCAGCTCGTTCACGTCGGTGTCGCTCGATCCACCGCTGGTGTCGGTCTGCATCGCGCGCACATCGGGCACCTGGCCGCGGCTGCGCCGGGCCGCCCGGCTCGGGGTCAGCGTGCTCGCCGCGCATCAGGAGCACCTCGGCCGGCAGCTCAGCGCCCGGGTGGCGGACCGGTTCGCCGGCGCCACGTGGCGGGCCAGCCGCAACGGGGAGATCCTGCTCGACGGGGCCTGCGCCTGGCTCGACTGCGGCATCGAGCGCGAGATCCCGGCCGGCGACCACGACATCGTGCTGCTGCGCGTCCACGCGCTCGACGCCGACCCGGACACGGCGCCGCTGGTGTTCCACCGCAGTGCGTTCGGCCGGCTGCAGCGCGCCGCCTGACCGACGTAGGAGCCCGTTGTCAAGCTGGTTGGTTGGTACGTCTTGAGGGGTTTGTTCCCGGGGTAAGTGACAAGAGCTTGTGCGGAGCGCGGCGGGGCCGGCCCTTGGTCAGACGCGAGCTTGGCGGCTCTACGGTATGGCCGACCCGCCCGCGGTCATTTCGCAATCGCGTGCAACAGAGTTCGGCGTGCCGGCAATAGTACGGTGTGACGGTCCAGATGAGCCCCACCGACCAGGAGTTGTGGTCGGCGACGGCGGCCGGCGATGCGGCGGCCTTCGCCGTGCTGTTCGACCGCTACGCGCGGGCGGTGTACAACCACGCATTCAAGCTCACGGGCTCCTGGTCGCTCGCCGAGGATGTCACCCAGTCGGCATTCCTTGTCGCTTGGCGCCGGCGTGCGGACGCTCGCCTGGTCGACGGTTCTGCGCTGCCCTGGCTTCTCGTGGTCACCGCCAACACGGCCCGCACCGAGTCTCGCTCCGCACGACGCTGGCTCGCGCTGCTGCGACGGCTTCCGGCGGAGCGTGCCACCGACGCTGATCTGTCCGACGAGGTCGCGGCCCGCGTCGACGACGAACGGCGGATGCGCGCGATCCTGGCCGCCGTGCGTCGATTGCCGCATGCCGAGCGGGAGGCGGTCGCATTGTGCGTGTGGTCCGGCGTGTCGTACGCCGACGCCGCCGCCGTCCTCGGCATCAGCGAGACCGGGCTCCGTTCCCGGGTCAGCCGGGCACGCGCCCGGCTGACCCGCCAACTGTCAGACGACACCGCGGAGGATCGATGAACGACCTGTTCACCCCACCGGTGGGGCGGGATCTCCCGCCCGGCAGGGTGCAAGAGATGCGCACCAAGCTTCTCGCCGACATCACCGGACCGGCGCGGCCGGCGCGGCGTCGTGTCGGTGTTGGGCTCGTCCTCGCCGGCATCGTCGCTGTGGCTGCTGTCGGGGTATCGGCGTGGTCCGGCGGGGACGGTGAGCAACTGCTGGCACTCGGACCCGACGAGATGTCGCCGTCGCTGCGAGCGGCGGCCGAGCGGTGCCTCGAAATGAACGACAGGCATGCCCGGCTGCCGGTAGCCAGTGCTGATCTGGCCGTGGGGGCCGAGCATGGCGACCATGTCGCGCTGCTGTTCCTCACCGAGGATCATTATCTCGCCTGTGATGAGTGGGACCCGCCGCACCAGAGCCGATCCGGAGGCATGGCCATCGACACCGACAGGCCAAACTGGCAGCACGACTGGCTGCCGGGGCCGGTTGACCGGCTACTGCTGACCTCGACCGAGCGCGATGGCGGCGACGTGGTCGCCGTCGGGCGGGTCAGCGCACGGGTGCACCGGCTGGTGCTTGAGCACGGCGACGGCAGGACGACGGTAGCGCGCATCGCCAACGGCGCCTTCGGGCTCATCGCTCAGGGCGACATCCGCGAACGCAACAGCCCAGCGTTGGTCAGTTACGACAACGCTGGCAACGAGATCGACCGCCGGCCATTGTTCGTTCCGTTCGACCGACTCGGGCGGTGCTACGTCGACCCACAAGGAACCGTCGTCTACGGCGAGCCCGGCCCCGCCTGCCTGCCAGCCGAACCCTGGATCCGCTGAACAATGGTCGCATCGCGGGCTCGCTTATGACGGTACTCCGCGGCGAAAGCGCTGCTCTTCGGCCGGAGGTGGCCCGGGTCGACACTGAGATCGCTGACGTTCGGCCGATTACGATTCGATCTTGAGCGGGCCTCATGATCCCGCCCAACGCATACGCCTTCACCGTGGCCGTCCGCCGGCCCAGCACCCGCCCGTCATGATCCATCAACGCGGCGACCTGCTTATCCTCACCCAGACCGATCGCCAGGATCGTCCGGTCGGGGGCGGATCACCGCCCGCAACACCTGCACTCAAACCCTTAAATCCTTCGAAGTCTTTCTACGGGCAAGGCGACCTCGGCCGGCTGCGGAGCGCCGATCGGGGCGCGCCGCAGCCGGCCCGCGATTCACGCCCTCGGCGCGGAAATGGATGGCGTGGCGGTGGGCGGGGTTACCGGCAGGCCGGCGGCGGCCCAGGCGGCGAAGCCGCCCTCCACGTGTACGACGTCGGTGAAGCCCTGCTCGATGAGCGCCTCGGCGACCGGGCGGGAGCCGTCGACGGAGCCGCAGACGACCACGATCGGGGTCTCGTGCGAGGTGATCGGGGCGTGCCGGTCGGGGGAGTCCAGGCCGAACTCCTCGGCCAGGTTGGTCCGGTCGGCGATGATCGCGCCGGGGATCGCGCCGTCGGCGGCCCGGCGCGGGGCGCTGCGCACGTCGACGAGCACGGCGCCCGCGGCGACGCGCCGTTCGGCGTCGGTTGGCGGCACCAGCGGTACGACTGCGAAAGGATCTTCGCCCGTCACCACGGGCCGGTCGGGCAGCGTCGCCCACTGCGACCACGAACCCGGGTAGAGCACCACGTCCGAGATGCCGGCCAGCCGGAGAGCGGCGATCTGGTGGGCCGCGGTGACGCCCGATCCGCAGTAGACCCCGACGGCGCGGCCGGGCGTCACGCCCAGCCTCGCGAAGCGCTCGGCGAGGACCTCCGGGGCGGCGAAGGTGCCCTCGGCGGTGAGGTTCTCGGTGGTCGGCGCGCTGACCGCGCCCGGGATGTGGCCGGGCCGCGTGTCGATGCTGTTCGGCTCGCCCCGGTAGCGCTCGGCGGCCCGGGCGTCGAGCAGGATCCCGCCGGCGGCCACCAGCTGGGCGGCGCCGTCGGGGCCGACCGACGGCAGCGCGCCGGGGGTGAGCACGACGTCGCCGGGCTCGGGCCGCTCGTCGCCGGTGGCGACCGGGTGACCGGCCGCGCGCCAGGCCGCGAGCCCGCCGTCGAGCAGCCGCACGTCGGCGAGGCCGGCCCAGCGCAGCAGCCACCACGCGCGGGCAGCGGCGAGGTTGCCGTTGTCGTCGTAGGCGACGACGGTGTCGCCGGCGTTGATGCCCCAGCGGCGGGTGGCGGCCTGCAGCGCGCCCGGGTCCGGCAGCGGGTGGCGGCCCTGCCCCTCGGCGGCGGGCGCGGCCAGCTCGGCGTCGAGGTCGACGTAGACGGCGCCGGGGACGTGGCCGCCGAGGTACTCCGGGTGCCCGGGCGGGCCGCCGAGCCGCCACCGCACGTCGAGGAGCCGGACGCCGTCCAGGCGCTTCGCCAGGTCGTCGGCGCGGATGAGGACGGGTGAGTCGGACATATCAGATGGCCTTTCCGGGATTGAGGATGCCGGCGGGGTCGAACAGGTCCTTGATCCGGCGCTGCGGGGCCAGCGCGTCCGGGCCGAGCTCGCGCTCCAGCCAGGCCCGCTTCAGCAGGCCGACGCCGTGATCCATGTGATCAACGCGGGTGCGGTGGTGGATCCGGCGCGGCGCTCGGCGCTCACGGTCCCGCCAAGCATGATCGTGCCGGGGCCAGCGCTGCGGGCCCGCACGACCGCGCGCGGCGGGCCGTCCGGTATCCAGCCGGAGCGGTCGGTGTACACCTCAGACACCGGCGTGTTCCGCGACGGCGAGGAGGTCGGCGATGCGGTGGGTGCCCGGCGCGAGGCCGGCGGCGGCCTGGGCGCCGAGCAGGCGCTGCAGCCGGGCGTTGAGCGGGGCCCGGGCGCCGTGGCGGCGGGCGAGCCGGACGACCTCGCCGTTGAGATGGTCGATCTCGCTGGAGGTGCCGCGGGCGAAGCTCTGCCAGGTGGACAGGCGGCCCGGGACGTGGCCGGGGACCGGGTCGATGGTGAGCGTGAACGGGCCGGGGCCGGCGGGGGCGGGGGCGATCCCGGCGGCGGCGAACGCCGCCTCGGCCTCCGCAGTCAGCAGGGCGCCGGCGCGGGCCTTCTCCTCGTCGGTGCCCTCGAGCAGGTCCAGGCCGTTGCGGACGTTGCCGAGCAGCTTGCGGGCCTTCCAGGCGGAGATGTCGGGGACGCTCACCGTGCCGAAGCCCGCCCGGGTGAGCTCGTCGGCGTAGCGCTCCTGGTCCGGGTCGGGCCGGTCGGGGTAGCGGCCCAGCCAGGCGACGCCGATCAGCGGGTAGGACGGGCTCACCACCTCGCCGGGGGTCAGGTAGCTGGCGGCGACGGCGACGCTCACGCCGTACACCCGCGGAAAACGGCGCAGGGCCGCCTCCTCCGTCGCCAGGCCGTTCTGCAGGGTCAGCAGGGGCAGGTCGGCGCCGAGGCCCCGGCCCGCCGGCCGCCACGCCCAGGTGGCGAGCGCCTCGTCGGCGTCCTGGGCCTTGGTCGCCAGCACCAGCACGTCGTCGGCCGCCAGCCGGACCTCGCCGGGGCCGCCGGCGACCGGCACCCGCACGACGTCGTCGCCGTGCGGGCGGCGGATGCGCAGCCCGGCGGCCCGGACCGCGTCGAGCTGGGCGCCGCGGGCGACGAGGACCGTGTCGATGCCGGCCAGCGTGAACTGGGCGGCGAGCAGGCCGCCGACGGCGCCGGCGCCGATGACGACGTAGCGGCTCACTTGGCGGCGCCGATCGTCTCGCGGTGGGCCAGCTCCTGGCGCACGAGCGGGATGATGTACCGACCGTAGTCGATGGCGTCGTCGAGGTTGTCGTAGCCGCGGATGGAGATGAGCTCGGCGCCCAGGTCGACGTAGTCGAGGATCGCGGCGGCGACCGTCTCGTAGCTGCCGACGAGCGCTGTGGAGGCGCCGGCCGCGCCGGTGGCGGTCGCGGTGGGCGTCCACAGCGCCCGATCGTGTACGTCCTTGCGCGCGGCGATCTCCAGCAGCCGCTGGGATCCGACGTTGGCCGGGGGCTCGTTGCCGCCCCACCGCTGCTTGGTCGACCACAGGCCGGAGCCGGCGCGCTCCTGCAGAACTCGCCGGATGCGCTCGGCCTTCTCCCAGGCCAGGGCGTCGGTCGCGGCGACGATCGGGCGGAACGTGACCCAGATCCGCGGGCTGTCGGCACGCCCGGCCCGGCGCGCCTCGGCGGCGATCCGGTCCATCTGCTGCCTGGTGTCGGCCAGCGGCTCGCCCCACAGGCCGAAGATGTCGCCGAGGGCGCCGCCCACGCGGTACGCCTCCTGCGACGACCCGCCGACGGAGACCGGGATCGTGCCGTGCACCGGGCGCACCAGCGAGACGAAGTTCTCGAAGGAGTAGTACTTCCCGGCGTGATCGAACGGCTCCCGCGACGTCCAGACCCGGCGCAGGATGCGGATGTACTCCTCCTCGCGCTCGTAGCGCTCGGCCTTGGCGAGCCGGTCGCCCTCCCGCGCCTGCTCGGCGTCGCTGCCGCCGGCGATGAAGTGCACGACCGCGCGGCCGCCCGAGAGCTGGTCGAGGGTGACCAGGGCCTTGGCGGCGACGGTCGGGTACATCGTGTTGGGCCGCAGCGCCACGATGGGCCTGAGCCGCTCGGTGACTCCGGTGAGCGCCACCGCGACGCCGAACGGGTCGTGGAAGGCGGAGTTGTACGGCACGAGCGTGTAGTCGAAGCCGCCGTCCTCGAGCACCCGGGCGTAGCGGCGCAGGAAGGCGACGTCGATGACCGGGTCGCCGCGGCCGTTGACCTCGTTGCTGGCATTGACGTTGATGGCGGAGATGAATTCGACCGGCATGGTTAAAGCCTATTAAGCCGATGGGAATACATCCAATGCGGTTCTCGGCTCACCACCGATCGGCTCCGCCGATCGTTCTCATGCGACGCTGCGCAGGTGGGCGCGGGTCGCGAAGAAGTCCTCGATGACCCGGCAGGCCATCCGCTCCAGCTCCGGGTCGATGCCGCGCCGGGCGGCGACGTGCAGCCCGACCGTGCCGACCTCGGGCAGCTGGTGCAGCGCCACCAGGCCCGCGGGCGCCCGTCCGGTGCTGGGCAGCAGCGCCACCCCGAGCCCGGCCCGGACCGCCGCGACCACCCCGTCGAGGCTGGTCGACTCGGCGATGACGTCGGCCGGCTCGCCGGCCAGTTCGAGGGTCTGCAGGGCCCGCTGCCGCAGCCCGCACGGCTCCTCGAACGCCACGACCCGCCAGGGGGTGCCGTCGCCCGGCGGGGTGAACTGGGGCGCGGCGTACCAGTGCAGCGGCAGTTCGGCGACCGGCGTGCCGAAGGGTTCGGCCCCGGCCAGCACCACGGCGAGGTCGAGCGCGCCGCGGGCCACGCCCTGCGCCAGCTGTGTCGACCGGTCGATGCGGAACCGCACCGAGCGCCCGGGAAACCCGTGCCGCATCGCGTCGAGCAGCTGCGGCAGCATCTGGTCGGCGGCGTGCTCCGTGCAGCCGACCAGGATCACCCGCTCGGTCACGACCTCCAGCCGCCGCAGCGACTCGTCGTGCACGGCCAGGATGCGCCGCGCCTCGACCAGCAGTGCCTCGCCCGGCGCGGTGAACCGCACACCGCGCCCGGCCCGCTCGACCAGCGGCTCCTTGAGGCGTCGCTCCAGCAGCCGGACGTGCTGGCTCACCGTCGACTGGCTCACCCGCAGCGCCGCGGCGGCCCGGTGGAACCCGCCGCAGTCGGCGATCGTCACCAGCGTGCGCAGGTGTACGAGATCCAGGGGGTCGGGCATGGCTCCTCGGCTATTGCTGCAAAGTCGATGGGTGCAGTAGGTTACCAGCCGTGCTGGTGACGGCCCTGCTGTTCGCCGGCGCCCTGGCGGCGCTGCTGCTGCGCTGGGACGCCGCGTTCTGGGTGCTGGCCGGCCTCACGATCGTGTGGCAGCTCGCCCTGCTGGAGCGCGACCGGCGCCGCGGCTGAAGTCGGCCGAGACCTGCCCGGCGATGCGGCGTAGCTGCCGGTCCGCGGACAGTTCGGCCCAGGGCTGGGCCTCCATCGGCGCGTCGGTGCCGAATCCGACCAGGAGGTGCGCGAACCGGATGACCCGGTTCACGGTACGCGTGACGGTGCCCTGCAGGTACAGATGCTGCGTCATGGATCCCAGCGTAGCCGATATCCTATTTTCCCGATAGGAGTTACGCCTCAGCCGCCCTTCTGCTCGGTGGCGTCCGGGCGGATGCGCTCGGTGGCCAGGACCTCGCCCTTGGCGTCGTACGCCGTCAGCAGCGGGTAGTGCTCCTCCGGCAGCGGGGTCGTCTCGCCGGGGCGGTTCGAGACGTTGCCGGGGATCGGGTCCCCCTTGCGGTGCAGCCAGAAGACGGTGACGCCGGGCTTGGGGGTCCAGCGGGCGAACTTCGCCTCGTACGTCGTGCCGCCCGATCGGCTGGTGATGCGCTCCGCGTCGGCGTAGACGGCGCCGTACTCGATCAGCAGGCCGTCCGGGGCGACGCACTGGCCCACGAAGAAGAACTTGCCGGGCACCGTGGCGAGCTGCTTGGTCATGGCGCGGCCGCCCAGGCAGACGTCGTCGACGTCGATCGCCCCGGTGGTGGTGCTCCGCGAGGCCTGGGCGAGGTACGGGTGGTCCGGTTCGCCCCAGAAGTACAAAATCAGCTCCTTGCCGTTGACCACGATGCCGGTCGGCATGGAGTTGCCGGTCGTGTGGGCGCTCGGCCCGACCGAGAACGGCACCGAGGACGGGGTGACCAGCCCGCCGCCGGGCGGCGGCCCGGAGGTGGCGTTGGCGGTGCAGGCGGCCAGCGCCGCGACCAGCACGCCGCTCAGGACCAGGACCGGCTTGGTGCGACTGCGCATCGGTACCCCCTCGACGGACGCGGCGCGGCGCTCAGTGTTCCATACGCGTCAAGGGGTCCGGGACCGTGCGATGCCGCGAGCCCGGCCGATCCGCGAAGATCGGCCGGGCTCGTCGGCTGGGGTCGGATCAGGCCAGGTCGAACCGGTCGGAGTCCATGACCTTCGTCCAGGCCGCGACGAAGTCCGTCACGAACTTCTCGCGGGCGTCGCTGCTGGCGTAGACCTCCGCGAGGGCGCGCAGCTGGGAGTTGGAGCCGAAGATGAGGTCCACCGCGGTGGCGGTCCACTTCAGCTCGTCGGTGGCCGCGTCGCGGATCTCGTAGACGTGCTCCTCGGACGCCGAGGCCTTCCACCGCGCGCCCGGGGAGAGCAGGTTGGCGAAGAAGTCGTTGGTGAGCACGCCGGGCCGGTCGGTCAGCACGCCGTGCGCGCTGCCGCCGACGTTGGCCCCGAGGGAGCGCAGGCCGCCGACGAGGACGGTCATCTCGGGCGCGGTCAGGTCGAGCATGTAGGCGCGGTCGACGAGCAGCACCTCGGGCTGGATCTTCTCGCCGGGGCGCAGGTAGTTGCGGAACCCGTCGGCGCGCGGCTCGAGGACCCGGAACGACTCGACGTCGGTCTGCTCCTGCGTGGCGTCGGTGCGGCCCGGGTGGAACGGCACGCTCACCTCGACGCCGGCGTCGCGCGCCGCCTTCTCCACGGCGGCCGAGCCGGCCAGCACGATCAGGTCGGCGAGCGAGATCTTCGCCCCGCCGGCCTCGTTGAACTCCCGCTGGATGCCCTCGAGGGCCGGCAGGACCGTGGCGAGCTGCTCGGGCTGGTTGACCTCCCAGCCGCGCTGCGGCTCGAGGCGGACCCGGGCGCCGTTGGCGCCGCCGCGCTTGTCGGTGGCGCGGAAGCTCGCGGCGGACGCCCAGGCGGTGGCGACCAGCTGGGCGGTCGTGAGGCCGGACTCCAGGACCTTCGCCTTGAGGGCGGCGACGTCGGCGTCACCCACGAGCTCGTGGTCGACGGCCGGCACCGGGTCCTGCCACAGCTGGGGCTCGGCGACCCAGGGGCCCAGGAAGCGGGCGACCGGGCCCATGTCGCGGTGCAGCAGCTTGTACCACGCCTTGGCGAAGGCCAGCGCGAACTCGTCCGGGTTCGAAAGGAACCGGCGCGAGATCTTCTCGTACGCCGGGTCGACCCGCAGCGCGAGGTCGCTCGTGAGCATCGTCGGCTTGTGCTTCTTGGCCGGGTCGTGCGCGTCCGGGATGATCGCCTCGGCGTCCTTGGCGACCCACTGCTTCGCGCCGCCGGGGCTCGTGGTGAGCTCCCACTCGTGGCCGAAGAGGATCTCGAAGAACCGGTTGCTCCACTGCGTGGGCCGGTCGGTCCAGGTCACCTCGAGGCCGCTGGTGATGGTGTCGGCGCCCTTGCCGGTGCCGTGGCTGCTCAGCCAGCCGAGGCCCTGCGCCTCCAGCGGCGCGCCCTCGGGCTCCGCCCCGACGTGGTTGTCGGCCACGCCGGCGCCGTGGGTCTTGCCGAAGGTGTGGCCGCCGGCGATCAGCGCGACGGTCTCCTCGTCGTTCATCGCCATCCGGCCGAACGTCTCGCGGATGTCCCGGGCTGACGCGAGCGGGTCGGGGTGGCCGTTGGGCCCCTCCGGGTTGACGTAGATCAGGCCCATCTGCACGGCGCCGAGCGGGCCGGCGAGTTCCCGGTCTCCGCTGTAGCGCTCGTCGCCGAGCCAGGTGTCCTCCGAGCCCCAGAAGATCTCCTCCGGCTCCCAGACGTCCTCGCGGCCGAAGCCGAAGCCGAAGGTCTTGAAGCCCATCGACTCCAGGGCGACGTTGCCGGCGAGCACGAGCAGGTCGGCCCAGGAGATCTTCTGGCCGTACTTCTGCTTGACCGGCCACAGCAGCCGCCGGGCCTTGTCCAGGTTGGCGTTGTCCGGCCAGCTGTTGAGCGGGGCGAAGCGCTGACCGCCGTCGCCGGCGCCGCCGCGGCCGTCGTGGATGCGGTAGGTGCCCGCCGCGTGCCAGCTCATCCGGATCATCAGGCCGCCGTAGTGGCCGAAGTCGGCCGGCCACCAGTCCTGCGAGGTGGTGAGCACCGCGGCGATGTCCCGCTTGAGGGCCTCGACGTCGAGCTTGCCGAACTCCTCGGCGTAGCTGAAGTCCGTGCCCAGCGGGTTGCCCTTGGACGAGTGGGCGTGCAGGACGGAGAGGTCGAGCTGGTTGGGCCACCAGTCACGGTTGGTGCGCGGACGGCCGCCGGTCTTCGGGCTCGGCGAGCCGATCGCCGGGTTCTCGCTCTCGGTGCCGTTCGCGGTCACCGAGTCGTGCGCGACCGGGCAGCCGGTCGGCTGCTGGTCCTGGGTGTCGCTCATGAGATTCCTTCCGAAGTGGGCGAGTTCCTGGCCGCGCAGTCGGGGCAGTCGCCCCAGTACACGACCTCCGCCTCGTCGATCACGAACCCGTGGTCGTCCGAGGCGGTGAGACAGGGGGCGTGGCCGGCGGCGCAGTCGACGTCCGCGATAACGCCGCAGGAGCGGCACACGACGTGGTGGTGATTGTCACCGACGCGGGACTCGTATCGGGCGATCCCGCCGGGCGGCTGGATGCGCCGGATCAGCCCGGCATCCGTCAGCGCGCGCAGCACGTCGTAGACCGCCTGGTGCGAGACCGCCGGCAGTTCCTCGCGCACGAGCGCGAGGACCGTTTCGGTATCGATGTGCGGATGGTCGCGCAGCGTGGCGAGCACGGCCAACCGTGGCCGGGTCACGCGTAGGGAGACCGCCCGCAGCTGCGCCTCGAAGATCGGCGCCATGGCGACGACCTTACGCCCCTAATCTGGAATAGTTCAAGTTATGGGGACGGTGCGGTGCTGCCGCGCACGACGAGCTCGCCGATGGCCAGTTGTAGCACCATTCGCGCGGCCGTTGCGCCCATTTCGGCGAATGGCCGGCGAACAGCCGTCATCGGCGGGCCGCACCAGCGGGTCCCCTCGATGTCGTCGAAGCCGACCACGCTCAGGTCGGCGGGGATGCGCACGCTACGACGCCCACTTCGCCGGCGCCGAGGCGGTGTCGCAGATGCGCCGCCGCTGGGCGGCGAGCGCCTCCACGCGCGGGTGGCGCGACCAGATCAACACGTACTTCTTCCGCAAAGTCCGGCATCCCCGCCGCCCACGGCCGGACCATCGACTGACGCGACGACCCGCAGCAGTAGCGCCGCCCCGGTCGCCATGTCGTGACGGATGATGAGGCATGTGGTGCGAATCTGTACCGTCGGGCACGGCGCGCGGCCGATCGGGGGCTTCCTGGCGATCCTGATCGAGGCCGGGGTCGACACCGTCGTCGACGTGCGCCGGTTTCCGGGGTCCCGCCGGCATCCGCAGTTCGGGCGGGACGCGCTCGCGGCCGCCGTGCGGGACGCCGGGATGCGATACACGTGGCAGGGTGAGACGCTGGGCGGGCGGCGGCACGGGCGGCCCGGCTCCCGGCACACCGCGCTGCGCAATGCCGCGTTCGCCGCCTATGCCGACCACATGGACACCGCGGAGTTCCGCACGGCGCTCGACGGGCTGATCGCGCTGGCCGAGACCGAGCTGCCGGCCGTGATGTGCGCCGAGACGCTGTGGTGGCACTGCCACCGCATGCTGGTCGCGGACGCCCTGGTGATGCGCGGCGCGGCGGTCGAGCACCTGATCGAGCCCGGCACCGGCCAGCCGCACCGCCTCACCGAGGGGGTTTGCCGCGGCGCGGACGGCTGGCCGGTGTACGACGCGCAGCCGACGCTGCCCGGCCTGTGACCGGGTGTCAGCCGCAGTTGTCCGTGAACTGGTACCAGGTGTAGCCGCTGCTGCCGGGCGTGAAGATCGGCCCGACGTGGTACGTGTTCGGCGTCGTGCCGTTGCAGACATAGGTCAGCGACCCGTTACCGGACGCGACGAACGCCCACGGGTAGCTGGAGACGCCGGTGTACCGCTCCAGGACCAGGTAGGCGGTGCTCGAACCCGGGCACGCGTTGGTCGCGGTCACCTGGATCGCCGAGCTGGTGATCGAGTAGGAGTAGTTGAATCCGTAGCAGGAGGCGGCGGCCGGGCGTGCCACGGCGGCCTGGGCGGGCACCAGGACGGCCGCGGCCGCGACGGTGCTCATGGCGATGGCTTTGAGCTTCATGGATCAACCACCCGTACTCGTTGAGTCAACATGGTCTATATGACGCCCACGATCGTAGCTTTGCTGACATCCTCGCGCAATAACTCGATGATCGCTTGCAAGATGCCGTAAATGGCGCATCATCGGCGTGATGGATCGTTTCGCCCATGCTGAACGGCCGCCCGGCGGATGGGTTCCAACTGGTGGTCTCGCGGCGCACGAACGTCAGAAGGTGCTCAGTAGCCGATCGACGTCCAGCGCTCGGTCCAGGCCGGGTCCACCGTGGCTAACGCTCGTTGCTCCGTGTCGGCCGGATCCAGCGGCTGCGGCGGAGGGCGGCGACCAGCAGACTGCCCAGCAGGACCGGCAGGATGGCCGGCCTGATGTCCCGGCCGGCCAGGAACGCGGCGGCGAAGAGCACCAGCCAGGCCATCGCGACGAGCGACATGGCGCCGTACCACGCGACCCGCGGCCAGCTCATCCGATCACTGTAGGGCCACCAGCCGTGCGCGGCCAGGCCCGGCCTATCGGAGGCCGGCGAGGCGGCATACGGCGGTGAAGCCCTCCTCGGTGCCGGGCCAGTGGGCGCGGACCGCGTCCAGGCCCGCGCGGCGGACCGTGGAGCGGAGGACGGCGACGACGATGATGGCGTCGTCGGCGTAGCCGAGGACCGGGATGAAGTCGGGGATCAGGTCGATCGGGATCGCCAGGTAGGCCAGCAGCAGGGCGAGCCGGACGCGGACGCCGCGGGGCAGGGCCGGGTCGGCGGCCAGGCGGCGCAGCAGGCGCAGCAGGTCCGGCAGCAGGCGCAGCGCCTCGCCGAGCCGGGCCCGGTCCGGTTTGGCGATGAGCAGCGCGGCGACGAGCACGAGCCAGATGACGCCGATGGCGATCGCCAGGCCGATCAGGGACTGCCAGTACCAGGCCACGCCTCAGGATAGGGCAGGGACCCGGCCGCGTGATCATCGCCGCACGGGGATCCGCGTCGTGACGGTCGCCTGGTCGAAGTCGGAGATGCGCAGCGTGATGCTCAGATGCCACTGGCCGGGCAGCGGGAACGTGAGGTTGCCCAGCCCCTGGTTGCCGGTCACCGTGAAGACGGGGTTGTCCATCGGCTCGATGCCCCGCTCGGGCAGCGCCGCGGTCACCGTCCACTCCACGACCGGCAACGCCTTGCCCTCCGGCGTGAAGACGAACGCGTGGAAGCTGTTGTACTCGCCGACGACCGCCGGGTACACCGCGAACTGCACCGCGTAGAGCGGGCTGGTCAGCGTCGCGGCGAAGCCCTCGGCCGCCGCCCGCACCTCGGCGGTGCGGCCCGGACCGGTCTGCACCAGCACCGCGCTGGCCGCCAGGACCACCGCCGCGATCGCAGCCTCCACGCCCACGCTGCGCCGCAGCCGCCCGGGCGGCCCGTGGCGGCGGACCAGGCGCCGCGACCACGCGGCCACCGCCAGCACCCCCGCGACGAGCCCCACCTTGGCCAGGATCAACCGGCCGTACGCCGTGCCGGTGACCGCGGCGAGACTGCCGCTCTGCACGAGCGCCTGGACGAGACCGGCCGCGACCAGCCAGTACACGCAGACCATGGCCCATCGCGACCACGACGGCAGGATCAGCCGCAGCTCGCGCGGGTCGGCGCGGCGCAGCACCAGGGCCCACAGGCTCAGCAGGCCGCCGATCCACAGCCCCATGGCGCCCAGGTGCACGACGTCGGCGGCGACCAGCAGCGCCGCGTGCGGCGACGCCACCGGATGGCCGGTCAGCGGCCAGGTCAGCAGGCCCGCCGCGGCGGCCACGGTCAGCGCCGCGCCGAGCCGGCGGCCGGGGCGGCGGTGCAGCCGGGGCAGCAGGGCGGCGACGACCGCGAGGACGAGCAGGCGGCCGAGCAGCGTCAGGCCGTACGGGCTCAGCAGCACCTCGCGCAGCTCGGCGGGCGAGACGTCGAGCAGGGCCGCGCCGGAGGCGGCCGGGGCCTGCAGCCACAATCCGGCCACGGTGCCGGCGGCCACGGTGACCAGGCCGGCCCGGGCCAGACGCAGCGGCGGGCGGCGGGGCAGGCGGCGTGGGTACCACAGCGCCAGGAACACGGCGGGGCCGATGAGCAGGACGAGCCCGAGGTAGCCGGCGTACTTCGCGATCGGCACGGCGGCGCGCACGATCGGGTCGGTCCCGGCCGGCCCGGCTCCGGCCGCGGGGGCGGACGGGGCGCCGACGGAGAACGTGAACGACCCCGACACCGGGTGGCTGTCGCCGGAGATCACCCGGTAGCTGACCACGTACGTGCCGGTCGGGCCGTCGGTGCCGCGCAGCCGGATGGTCAGGCCGTCGTGGGCCGGCTGCGGGTCGCCCGCGTTGAGGCGCTTGCCGTCCGGGGCGACCACCTGCGAGCGGCCCGGCACCACGCGGACGGGCTCGTTGAAGGTCAGCCGGATCTGCGCGGGCAGGGCCGGTACGACCGCGCCGGGCCCCGGGCTGGAGCCGGTCAACACCGCGTGGGCGCTCGCCGGCCGGGCGGGCGCGGCAAGCGCCGCGGCGACGCCGACCACCGCCGCCAGCACCCACCACGCCACGCGCCGCACCACCGGACTCACGTCAGGGGGTACGGGCCCGGCGGCGGGAGAGTTCAGCCGCGCCGGGCCGGGGATTCGAGGCGGAAGACCGGGTGGCGGGCGGCCTCGGCGGCCCAGGCGTCGTCGCTGGACTCCGCCGTGACGTCGAAACAGCGGCGGGTGACCGGCACCTGCCGCAGGTACTGCCGAAGCACCGGCACCCGCTCCCCGGCAGGGATCTCGGTCACCAGCCAGGTTTGCTCGCGGCGGTCACACCGTAGGGCGCGACCAGCCAGCGCCGGTCGCCGCTGTGCATGACGTCGACCGGGGTGGAGCGGGGCCGGCCGGTGCGGCGGCCGGCGACGGTGAGGATGTACCGGTCGCCGCGGCCCAGCCCGAGGCGCACCATCGCGCCGTAGACGTGATTGATCACCGTCGGCGGGGTTCTCGTCATGCCGCTTCTTCCTTTCTGTGCGTGATCAGGACCGGGCACCGGGCATGGTGCATGAGCCGCTGGCCGACGGAGCCGAGCACCACCCCGGCGAGCCCGTTGTGGTCGCGGCCGCCGACGACCACGAGCTGCGCGGTGCGTGACGCGCCGATCAGCACCCGGGCCGGCCGGCCGGCCGTCAGTGTCGCGTCGAGCGGCACGCCCGGGTACTTGCCGGGCCAGCCGGCCAGCGACGCGTCGAGTGCGGCGAGCTCGTTCGCCTCCGCCGCGCTCAGCGGTTTGGCGGCCGGGCTCGGCGGCGGGTACGCCCGGATCGCGACCACGCCGGTGCCGCGCGCCGCCGCCGCGTCGAAGGCGAGCGCGAGCGTGGCATCGCAGGACGGTGAGTCGTTCACGCCGACCACGACCGGCCCCTCGGCCGCGGTGGCCCGGCCGCGAACGACCGCCACCGGCACCGGGGAGCGCGTCGCGACCTGCTGGCTCACCGAGCCCAGCAGCAGGCCGGCCACGCCACCGCCGCCGTGGTTGCCCACGACGAGCAGCCGGGCGTCGCGGGCCGCGTCGAGCAGGGCCGCCGCGGGCGGTGCGGGCACGGCCGTGCCGGTGGCGGCGATGCCGGGGTTGA
Source organism: Dactylosporangium sp. CA-233914 (assembly GCF_050942935.1). Classification (NCBI taxonomy): domain Bacteria; kingdom Bacillati; phylum Actinomycetota; class Actinomycetes; order Micromonosporales; family Micromonosporaceae; genus Dactylosporangium; species Dactylosporangium sp. CA-233914. The sequence goes on from NZ_CP192030.1 coordinate 6,238,507, forward strand.
GCCGATGAACGTGCTCGAGAATCCGGCCGAGGGCGTGCCGGGCGCGCGCCTGCGCCGCGGTGACGATCGCGATGCTGGCGCCGGAGTCGTACCCGGCCGGCCAGACGAACTGGTACGCGTGCACGATCAGCAGCGGTGCGGCGGTGCGCGCCGCCTCGGCGGCGGCCCAGTCGACGGCCGCCCGGGTCTCGCCGGACCCGTCATAGCCGACGACGATCCTCGGCGTGTTCATGTCTTCCTCCTCACCCGTCTGGTCCGCACCGCGTCGACGATGTGCTGCGGGCCGGCGCCGCCGGGCGGGCGGGGCACCTCCGTCGTCGTTTCCGACGCTAGAGGGCCTGTTTCACAAAATCCGTGGTTCGAATGCGGCTGACGATGTAGCGGCGCGCCATCGGATCCACGGCCGATTGACTTGAGGCCACATGGCTGTATTCTGAAGGTGTTCGACGCACCACCAAGGGCCGCAAGGGGCCCTGCCGAGTGAACCGGACACCACCGCCCCGGGTACCGCATCATCCAGATGCCGATCCGCGGCGGCCGCAGCGCAGCACCAGCCACACCGGGCTGGGGCCGGCGTGCTCGGCGAAATACCGGAAACGGTGCCCTCGACAACCCCGGGATGAGCCCGGCGCAGCCACTGCACCGGACCACACCGGAACGACGAGGCGCACACCCCGGACTGTTTCATAGCTCCAGCACTAACCACGAGCTAGAGCTATGAAACAGGCCTTAGGCCGGGTCGCGCCCATCGGGTAGGGCCGGTGGGCCCCGGTCGGCCCGGCGTCGGCGGTCCCGCCGCCGGGCGGGACCTTCGCCTCTGACGGCACCGTGCCGGCCTCGGGCAGTGTTGGTGTTCACAGGACATCAACCGGTACGAGGAGCGCTCCATGGCCGCCATCCATCTCGCCGACCGCGGGGGCCCGTCGCGGGCCGGTCGGCCGTTCGGCGAGGTCAGCCGCGCCCTCGCGCAGGCGGCCCTGGCCGCGCTGGAGGCGCCGTCAGTACTGGACACTCAGCCGTGGCGGTGGCGCATCGACGGCGACTGGGCCGAGCTCGACGCCGACCGGGCGCGCCGGCCGCCGGGCGCCGAGACCGGCGACCGGCTGCTGCTGGTCAGCTGCGGCGCGGCGCTGCATCACGCGACGGTCGCGCTGGCCGCCGCAGGCGTCGGTGTCGAGGTCGCCCGCTTCCCGCAGCCGGAGGTGCTCGAGCGCGTCGCGGTGCTGCGCCACACCGGCCCGGTCGCCCTGGACCCGCGGGCGCAGCGGCTGCGCCGGGCGATCGCCGTGCGCGGCAGCGACCGGCGCTCGATCGGCTCGCGACCGATCCCCGCGGGGTCGCTGCGGGTGCTGCGGGCCGCCGCCGCGGCCGTCGGCGCGGGCCTGTATCCGCTGTCCGGGCTCGACGCCGGGGAGCCGGGCTGGGCCGTCATCGCCACGGCCGGCGTCGGGCCCCGGGACTGGCTGGCCACCGGCGAGGCGATCTCCGCGGTGCTGCTCAACGCCGCGGCCGAGGGGCTGGTCACCGCGGCGGTGACGGAGGCGTCCGCGAGCGTGCCGCCGGAGCTGGCGCGCCTGCTGCCGCCCGGCGCCGGCCATCCCGCGGCCGTGGTCCGCCTCGGGGTCGCGCCCCGGGCGGCGAGCCCCGACGCCATAACTCGGTAGCGCGAGCGCTTTGTGCGGGCCGGGCCGGTCGAGCTTGGCGCCGGTGGCGCAGAGGCCGACCAGATAGAATGACAGGTGGTGGGACCCGCTAAGGACCGAACGCAACGTGACGAACGGGTCGAGGGGCGGCGGACGGCTGCCTGAGTGCGATAGGGTGACAGCGTGTCGTTCTGATCACCTTCGGTCAGGATTGGGCAATTCGTCGCGCAGATCCTTGTTGGCCGCGTTCGCAGTGGTGGCCGTGCTGGTGGGGTTTGTCGTTGGTCTGGCGAGTTCGGATCTGCTGAGCCTGCGGTGGTCGCTGCTCGTCGTCAACGCCGGGCTTCTCTGCGCAGCGCTGGCCGCCACCCTCGCCTGCTGGATCACCGCTGGCCAGCATTCCGGAGCGCAGTTCTGGTGGCGGCTGTGGATGGGCGCCGGGGCATGCGGCTGGCTGATCGGGGAGCTCCTGTGGTCCTGGTATTGGCTGTTCGGTGGCGTCAATCTGCCGTCACCGTCGCTCGCGGACGCCGGATACCTGGCCCTGCCGGTGTTCGCCTTCGCGGCGATCATCACCCTGGCCGGCGACCGACTCGCGGCGGGTGCGCTGCGACGCCCTTCCAGGAACCTGGTCATGGTCCTCGACGGGCTCATCGTCGTAGGCGCGTTGTTCGTGCTCACCTGGACCACCGCGCGGTCGGTGGTGCGGGCCGGTGCGACAACCCCGCTGGCCTACGCGGTCGCGATCGCCTACCCGGTCAGCGACCTGCTGCTGACCGTTCTCGTCATCCTGCTGATCGCTGGAGCTTCGTCGGCGGCGAACCGGTTGCAGCTGATCGTCCTCGGGTCCGGGCTGTTCTGCCTGGCGTTCACGGACAGTGTCTTCGCCTACCGGGTCTCCGCAGGCGCGCACAGCATGCCACCGCTGGCTGGTGTCGGGGATCTCGCCGGGCTCGCACTCGTCGGGGTCGCCGCGTTGACCCCGACCCGCGAAACGCCACGCTCGGCGGTATCCGCTCACGCCCACTGGGGCCACCTGCTGCTGCCCTACGTTCCGGTCGCCGGTACGGGCGTGCTGTTCATCGTGCAGCTCATCCGGGGCATCCCGATGGACAGCGTCGAGATCGTCATCGCGACCGTGGTCATCGCACTGCTGCTCATCCGCCAGGGGCTCACGCTCGTGGAGAGCGCCGGCCTCGTCGCGTCGAGGGCGCGGCTCGTGCTCGCCACCGACCGGACGCGCCGGCAGCTTGAGCGCGACCTGCACGATGGCGTCCAGCAGCGACTCATCTCGCTGGCGCTGGCCGTCCGGCGGGCCGAGGGGAACGTGCCGCCGGAGCTGGCGCAGCTTCGGCAGCAGCTGTCCGCCGTCGTGGCCGGGTTGAACGGCACGGCCGACGATGTGCGGGAGCTCTCCCGCGGCGTACACCCGGCGATCCTCACCGAGGGCGGTCTGCGCCCGGCGCTGCGCGCACTGGCCCGCCGCTCCGCGGTCCCGGTGGAGCTCGACGTGCCTGTGAACGGCCGGCAGCCGGAACCGGTTGAGGTCGCGGCGTACTACGTGGTGGCGGAGGCGCTGACGAACGCCGCCAAGTATTCCCAGGCCACCCGGGTCCGCGTCTGCGTGCAGCCCCGGGACAGGTACGTGTACCTGTCGGTGCGAGACGACGGCGTCGGCGGCGCGGACCCGAAGCGGGGCACCGGCCTCACCGGGCTGACTGACCGCGTCGAGGCCCTGGGCGGCAAGCTGACGGTCGAGAGCCCGGCCGGCCAGGGCACCCGCATCGAGGCCGAGTTCCCGCTCCAACCGACCCCGGCAAGGCGCGAGTAGCGGGCGGGTCGTTATGCGGGCCGGCCGGTCGTAATGCTCGTCCATGATCGAGGTGCCGCCGGGCGGCGGCGATACGACCTCCACGCTGGACCACGGCACTCGAGCAGGCTCCGCGTCATCATCGGCCGCCGTACTGCTGGACCGCCGCCGCGTTGTGCCTTCCTGGCTTTGCGAGCGCGGGACAGCTTCACCTCCCGCCGGCGCAGCTGCCCGGACTCGTCATACCAGTACTGCTGGACCCAGACCTGACGCAGCACCTCGACAGCGGTCTGCCCGCCAGGCTGCCGGGGCCGTCAGGCCGTAGACGGCCCGCAGCACGGCAAATGCCGTCGGCACCGAGCTGTTCCACGTACTGCCGCACCGGTCGGCTACCGCTCGTGCCGCACCGACCGGCCGTAGCGCTCGGCCCACTCCGACGGCATCACATCGAACCCGGGCTCGGTCAACTCAGGTTCTCCGCGTACTGCAACACCGACACCAACGCCAACCGGGTCGCGGCGGTCCTGGCGGCCGCGGGCGGCCAAATGCAGGACATCGCCCTCGTCCAGGTATCCTTGTCGGACCTGCGCCTCCGCGGCCTGTTCAACACCTACTGGCTGAAGGCGTTTCCGGATCCGACGACGCGCCCGGCCCGCAACACCGTCGAACGGCCGCTCGGCGGCAACACGATCTGCAACGTCCTGGTAACCGCCTACCTGCAAACGCCCGCAGCAGGCTGAGCGGGTCCCGCGTCAGCCGAGACGACCTCAAGGTGTCGTCGGCTACATCCTGCTGGCCCTGAACAAGCTAAGGCGGTGCGGGCGGAGGCGTGCTGCCCGCGCACGCGGAGATGGTCCTGGACGCCGTACCCTGGGACCGCGAGGAGACCTCCACGTGCTGTCGCCGGCCGCCCGGTGCGGCCGGTGCCGCCACCGGCAACCCTCGCGATGGTTGCCGCCTCTCGGCGAATCCGCGTTCCGTCGCGATGTCAGCGACTACTCGCGCTGCGAGCGGTAGTTGCGGAACGATCGGCATCCGGGTGTCCCGGCTCGCCTTGGGCACCGCGGCCTTCGGCGTGGCCCCCGACGCGGACGCGGTGGTGGAGGCGGCGCTGGACGCCGCACTGAACCTCATCGACACCGCCGATGCCTATGGCAGCCTGCCGCATTACGATCGCCCCGGGTGCCGCCGGCCGCGCTCCGCGAGCCGGCCGAGGAGATCCTGGGCCGGGTGCTCGGAGATTGTGCCGGCCGCGTTGCGCTTCGGCCTGTCGCTGGTCGCGTTCAGCCCGCTGGCCGGGGATGTCAGAAGACCGCTCCGGGGTTCAGGATCCCCAGGGGGTCGAGCGCGTCCTTGATCCGTCGGTTGAGTTCGAGCGCGTCCGGGCCGAGGTAGTCGGGCAGCCATGGTTTCTTGAGGCGCCCGACGCCGTGCTCGCCGGTGATGGTGCCACCCAGCGCGACGGCGAGGTTCATTATCTCGGCGTAGGCGCGGTGGGCACGCGCTGTCTCGTCGGCGTCCATCGGGTCGAACACGAGCAGTGGGTGGGTGTTGCCGTCGCCGGCGTGGGCGATGACGGCGATGGTGAGGTCCCGGTCCCGGGCGATGGCTTCGATCCCGCGTACCAGCGCGCCGAGTTCGGGCACCGGAACGCCCACGTCCTCGAGCAGCAGCGAGCCCTTCTTCTCCACCGCGGGTATCGCCATGCGTCGCGCGGTGGTGAACGCCTCACCGGTTTCGCCGTCGTCGGTTGAGAACACCTCCGCGGCGTGGTTGGCCTCGCAGAGGCGGGCGACTTCCGCGATCTCCGCGGCGGCGTGCGGTGCCGGTTCGTCCGACTGGATCACAAGCATGGCCTCGGCGTCGCGGTCCAGGCCCATCCGCGTGAGGTCCTCGACGGCGTTGATGGACGTGCGGTCCATGAACTCGAGCATCGACGGGCGCATCTGGCGGGTGATGTCCAGCACGGTGCGGGTCGCGTCGTCGAGGGAGGCGAAGGTGGCGACCAGGGTCACCGGGGGGCGTTGGGCCGGGACGAGCCGCAAGACGATCCGGGTGATGATGCCGAGTGTGCCCTCGCTGCCGATGAACAGCTTCGTCATGGAGAGGCCGGCGACGTCCTTGAGTCTGGGGCCACCCAGCTCGACCGCGGTACCGTCGGCGAGCACGACGGTGAGCCCGAGTACGTAGTCGCTCGTCACGCCGTATTTCACGCAGCACAGGCCGCCGGCGTTGGTGGCGACGTTGCCGCCGATCGAGCAGAACTCGTACGACGAGGGATCCGGCGGGTACCAGAGTCCGTGCTCCGCGGCGGCGGCCTTGACCTCGGCGTTGAACAGGCCCGGCTGCACAACGGCGGTGCGGCTCGCGGGGTCCACAGTGATCGCTCGCATGCGCTCGGTCGAGACGACCAGGCACCCGTCGACCGCGGAGGAGCCGCCCGACAGCCCGGATCCCGCGCCACGCGGCACCACGGCGAGGCGATGGGCGGCCGCGAAACGGACCGCGGCTTGTACGTCCTCGGTAGAGGTGGCCCGGACGACCGCCAGGGGTACGCCGGCGTGGGGGTCGTTGGCGCGATCCCACCGGTACGGGTCCATGCGGTCAGGGTCGACGATCACACAGCTCTCGGGCAGGACGGCCACGAGGGGCGTGAGGTCGACGGTGACATCCCGGCTCACGTCAGCCTCTTCCATGATGCGAGAAATAATTTCCGCAAGAATGCAGCGTTGATCACGCGGACGTCAACCGGCTGGCTCAGCGGAGGTCGGCGGCGAGCGCGCGCTCCAGCCGGCCGGCGGCCGCGCGCATCAGCGGGACGGCCCGGTCGACCATGGCGTCCGTCATCCGGGCGACCGGCCCGGAAACGGAGATCGCCATCCAGGTCCGCATCGGGGCGGCGAGCGGCACCGCGACGCACCGGACGCCGGTCTCCTGCTCCTCCTCGTCGAGCGCGTAGCCGCGCTGGCGGATGTCGGCCAGCGCTGCCGTGAGGGCCTCCGCGGTGCTCAGCGTGTGCCGGGTGTGCGGGGCCAGGCCGGCCCGCCGCACGATCCCCTGTACCGCGGTGTCGTCGAGCCTCGACAGCAGCGCCTTGCCCACCCCGGTGCAGTGCAGTTCGACCCGCCGGCCGACTTCGGTGAAGGTACGCATGGAGTGCTTGGACGGGACCTGTGCGACGTACTCCGCATGGTCGCCGGACAGGACCGCGAGGTTGGCCGTCTCACCCAGCTCGGCGACGAGGTCGGACAGGACCGCGCGCGCGTTGACGCCGACCAGTGCGTTGGCCGCGTCGCCGAGCGGCACGAGCCGGAAGCCGAGCGCGTAGCGCCGGTTCGGCAGCTGGCGCATGTAGCCGCGCTCGACCAGAGTGCGCAACAGGCGGTGGATCGTGGGCAGGGGGATCGGGGAGACCGCGGCGATCTCCCCGATTGCCAGGTGACCGCCGGCCTGCGCCACTATCTCCAGCAGGTCGAGCGCACGGTGCAACGACTGCACTCCGCCCGCGGTCTGGGTGCTCTGCTCAGCCATGGCTCTCCTCGGGTACCGGCCGTCGGGTTGACATGGCGGCCGGGTCGGTTAAGGATTTTCGTATCCTAGACCAAAGATTCCACGATACGAAATTGGAGTGCGGCATGACGGACCGGGTGCAGGTGGCTGGGCTGGGCGTGGCCGGGCGGTTGTACGACTTCGTCGCCGAGGAGCTTCTGCCGGGCACCGGCGTGAACGCAGAGGACTTCTGGGCCGGCACCGCCGCGATCGTCCGCGACCTCGCGCCGCGCAACCGGGAACTGCTGGCCCGGCGCGACGAGCTGCAGGCGCGACTGGACGCCTACCACCGCGCGCACCCGGGCCGCCCCGATCCGACCGCCTACCGGGCCTTCCTCAAGGACATCGGGTACCTGATGGACGAGCCGCCCGCCTTCACGATCGGTACCGACGGGGTGGACACCGAGGTCGCCCACCAGGCCGGTTCGCAGCTCGTCGTTCCGCTGCTCAACGCGCGCTTCGCGACCAACGCGGCCAATGCCCGGTGGGGCTCGCTCTACGACGCGCTCTACGGCACCGACGCCGTTCCTCGGGAGGGCGAGCTGGCGCCGGGGCGAGGGTACAACCCGATCCGGGGTGCCGAGGTTATCGCCCGGGGGCGGGCGCTGCTGGACGAGGTCGCGCCGCTGACCGCGGGGTCCCATGTGGACGCCGTGTCGTACACAGTGGACGGTTCTGGGCTCGCGGTCGCGGTGACCGGCGGCGGGACCGCCCGCCTCGCCGACCCGGCCGGCTTCGTCGGTTACCGGGGGGAGGCCGCCGCTCCGGAGGCGGTGATACTCGTGCACCACGGGCTGCACGTCGAGATCCAATTCGACTGCGCGGATCCGGTGGGCGCAACGGATCGCGCGGGCGTGAAGGACATCGTGCTGGAGGCGGCGGTCACCACCATCATGGACCTGGAGGACTCGGTCGCCGCCGTCGACGTGGACGACAAGGTGCTCGGGTACCGCAACTGGCTCGGGCTCATGCGCGGCGCCCTCACCGCCCAGGTCGACAAGGACGGTCGCACCTTCACCCGCGCGATGGAGCCCGACCGCGTCCTCACCACCCCGTCCGGCGGCACGCTGACCCTGCCCGGCCGAGCGCTACTGTTCGTCCGGCATGTCGGGCATCACATGTACACCGACGCGGTGCTCGACGCCGACGCCGCCCCGGTCCCCGAGGGCATCCTCGACGCCCTGGTGACCGTGGCCGCCGCGTTGCACGACCTGCGCGGCGACACGACGCGGCGCAACTCGCGCACTGCCGCCGTCTACGTGGTCAAGCCGAAGATGCACGGCCCGGACGAGGTGGCACTCACGGTCGAGCTGTTCGAGCGGGTGGAGGCCGCGCTGGGCGTCCCGGCTCGGACCGTGAAGCTGGGCATCATGGACGAGGAGCGGCGAACCACGGTCAACCTCAGGGCCTGTGTCCATGCCGCCCGCGACCGGGTGGTGTTCATCAACACCGGTTTCCTGGACCGTACCGGCGACGAGATCCACACCTCGACGCACGCCGGGCCGTTCCTCCGCAAGGCGCAGCTGCGCGGAGCGCGGTACCTCGGGGCGTACGAGGACTCCAATGTGGACACCGGGCTCGCGGCCGGGTTCCGGGGTCGTGCGCAGATCGGCAAGGGCATGTGGGCGATGCCCGACCTGATGGCCGCGATGCTGGAGCAGAAGACGGTCCACCCGCTGGCGGGTGCTTCGACCGCGTGGGTGCCGTCGCCGACCGCCGCGACGCTGCACGCGCTGCACTACCACCAGGTCGACGTGGACGCCGTGCAGCAGCGGCTGGCTGACCGGGAGCCGGTCGGGGTCGATGCGCTGCTGGACATCCCGCTGGCGGAGGGCATCGGATGGTCGGCCGAGGAGGTCCGGGCCGAGCTGGACAACAACGTGCAGTCGATCCTCGGGTACGTGGTGCGCTGGGTCGACCAGGGCATCGGCTGCTCGAAGGTACCCGACATGCACGACGTCGCGCTGATGGAGGACCGGGCGACACTGCGCATCAGCAGCCAGTTGCTTTCGAACTGGCTGGTGCACGGCGTCATCGACGAGGAGATGGTGCTGGACAGCATGCACCGGGTGGCCGCGGTCGTCGACCGGCAGAACGCCGGGGATCCCGGGTACCGGCCGCTGGTGGGCGCCGACAGGCCGGGCGTGGCGTTCCGGGCGGCGCGGGACCTGGTGTTGACCGGCGCCGCGCAACCCAACGGGTACACAGAGCCGATCCTGCACGCGGCGCGTCTGGCCCGGAAGCGGGAAGCCGGGCTCGTGCGGTGAAGGGCGGCGTAGGGCATGACAGGGTGGGTCGCATGGGCACCGCGCCGCCCACCCGCTGAACGACGGCCGGACGCCCCGCGACTCGGGCTCGCGGTACGCCGATGGGCCGGGCTTCTGCCGGCCCATCGGCGTGCTCGGCGGACGACAGCAACCGCGGCAAGATGCTCGGCCTATCGAACATCCTCTGGCTCGTCGGCGCTCTGGTTCCCAGCCTGCTGGGTGGGGCGGTCGACAACCTCGGAAAGCCCGGCGCCCAGTTCCTGTTCGGTCACATCGGCGTTGTCGCCCTTGTCTTGCTGGTCGCCCGGACGACAATCCCGGAGTCCGATCACTGGTTGGCCTCGCAGCGGGCACGCCGCGCAGGGGTCCCTACCGTCCAGGCGGACGGCAGGCCCGTCCTCGGCCTGCTCCGCTCGCCCTACGCCGCCCCATTCCTGGCGCTCATCGTCTTCTACGCGCTCTCGAACATCTCCGCCAACACTCAGGGCCAGTTCGGCACATACATCCTCGTGAACTACGGCCACGTGGACATCGCCGCAGCGTCGCTGATGGGACTCGTACTGCTGCCTATCGACATCGGCGGATTCAGCCGCCGGTCAGCAGGGGCGCGACCTCGGTGCGCAGTTGGGTCGGGGAGCCCAGCCGCAGGGATTCGACCGCTGCGCGGCGGTAGAACAGCTGGGCGTCGCTGTCGTCGGCCATGCCCGCGGCGCCGTGGACCTGCATCACCGTTGTCGTCACCGTGCGGGCGAGTTCGGCGGCCAAGGACAGGCTGTGGGCGGCGGTCAGACGGACATCGCGGCCGTGGTCCGCGTCGCGTGCCGTGTCGCGGGTCAAGAGGCGAGCGGCGTCGATCCGGATGCTCAGTTCGGCCAGGCGAAAGGCGAGGGCCTGGAAACGCCCGATCGGCTGCCCGAACTGTCGCCGCTGCTTGGCCCGCTCGACAGCCAGGTCCAGGGCGCCCTGCGAGAGACCCACCAGGTAGGCGGCCTGACGAATCCGGGCATTGGCCGGCAGGAACTCCGGCAGGAACGTCGCAGGCGTGGCGTCGAAGCGAACGTGGTAGAGCTCGCCCCGCCCCGTCTCCTCGTGCCGGCGCAGCGAGACGGTCGGATGGTCGCGTAGCACGAGGGCAGGACGGTCTGCGATCACGAAGAAGGAGGAGACCTCGGGGGCGAAGCCCACGAAGCGGTACGAGCCGGTGATGCGGTCCTCGGCCGACGTGAACGAGCCGTGCAGAGCGAGCGCCGCGCTACCGGGGACGCCGGACTCGCGGGCCGTGACGGTGTCCAGCAGCGGGCCCTGGTACAACACCGAACCCAGCAACAGAGCCAGTTCGACGAGCTCCGACTGGGACGAAGGCAGGCCGAGCGACATCAGGCCCTGCCACACCATCGCGCGGATCGCGCGATCCCCCTCCAGGTCGGGCTCACCGTGGCGGGGACGGTCGGCCATGCGCCGCACCAGGGGCGCCAGTTCCGCGTCCAGGAAATCCGAGTAACTCACGAAGGCAGGCCCAATCCTGAGGTACCGACGAAATAGAGCATGATCTCCGACGTCCCGGCGGCCAGGGTCAATCCCGGGGCCTCGCGGAAAGCGGCGTCGAAGACGCCGTCGGCGATCGCCATCGGGTCGCGGGCGTCCAGGATGCCGTCCAGGCCGGTGATCTCCAGGGCCAGGGCCGACGCCTCCTTGGCGACCTCGGATGCGTACCACTTCGCGGACGCGGAATGGACCTCGTCCGGCCGGCCGGCGCGGAGGTTCTCCACACAGCGCCAGGCCAGCAGGCGGGCGGCGCGGACCCGGGCGTCGAGGTCCAGCAGGCGGTGGGCATGGGCCGGGTCGGTGGGGTGGCTCAGCAGGGCGCGCAGCACGCGGGCGGCCTTCGCCGCCGAGTCGATGCCGGTGCGCTCCAGCGGCAGGACCCCGTTGATGACCTGCCAGCCGTCGTCGACCTCGCCCAGCACGTCCGCCCGGGTGACGCGGATGCCGCGTAGCGTGACGTCGTCGAAGCGCTCTTCGGAGAGGTTCCACACCGGCTCGATCGACACGCCGACACTGCGCAGCGGAATCAGGAACAGCGTGATGCCGTGATACGCCACGGGGCCGGTCGAGGTCCGCGCGGCGCAGAGGGCGAAGTCGGAGGCGTGGGTCTTCATGCTGTACCGCTTGTGCCCGTACAACCGCCATCCCTCCCCGTCCGGCTCGGCCCGGGTGGTGAGGGAGGCGAGGTCCGACCCGATGTCCGGCTCGCTGAACAGCACGCTGGCGGTCGTCTCGCCGCGGGCCAGCCCGGGCAGCAGCCGAGCCTTCTGCTCGTCGGTGCCGAACAGGGCGATCGCGAGCCCGACGATGTCGATGCCGAGGGTGTGGACGGTGTCGGGGACCCCGTGCAGGATCAGCTCCTCGGTGACGATCGCCTTCTGCACGATCGTGGCGCCCAGGCCGCCGTACTCCACCGGCCAGTTCACCGCCAGCCATCCGCGCTCGCCGAGGCGCCGGTACACGTCCAGCAGGCCGGTCTCCTGCCCGGAGGGCATCCGGCGGGCGCGGGCGACCTCGTCGCGTACCGCATCCTCGCAGAGCAGCTCGCACACCTGAGCGCGGAAGTCGTCCATCACGCGCCCCCGCCCAGCAGCCGGTCCAGCTCCTCCTCGGACAGCTCGGCGATCTCGGCCTCCAGCTGCGCGATCTCGTCGTCGGTGCCGGCCGGCGCGCGCTGGGCCTCGTCGATCTGCCCGGCGAGCTGGCCGAGGAACGGGTGGGTGAACAGCTGCCGCGGTTGGAGGGTCACCCGGAACTCGTCGCGGATGCGGGAGATGAGCTGGGTGACCTGCAGTGAGTTGCCGCCGAGGGCGAAGAAGCTGTCCTGGGCCCCGACCTGCCCCGGTGGCAGGCCCAGCAGGTGCTGCCAGATGCCGGCGAGGCGGCGCTCGTGCTCGGTGGCCGGCTCGGCGTGCCCGGCGCCGGCCTGGGGCTCGGGGTCGGGCAGGCGGGCCTGGTCGAGCTTGCCGGTCGGGGTGAGCGGCAGCGCGTCGAGCACGACCAGCGCGGCCGGCACCATGTGCAGCGGGAGCCGGTCGGCGGCGTGCCCGCGCACGCCGGCCGGGTCGAGCTCCGCGCCGGGCTCCGGGATCAGGTACCCGATCAGCCGCGCCCGCGCGGTGCCGGGCTCCTTGACCACGACCGCGGTCTGGCGCACGCCGGGATGGGCGGCCAGCACGTGCTCGATCTCGCCGAGCTCGACCCGCAGCCCGCGCAGCTTCACCTGCCGGTCGACCCGGCCCAGGAACTCCAGCTGGCCGTCGGCGTTCCAGCGGGCGAGGTCGCCGGTGGCGTACATGCGCTCGCCGGGACTGGGGGCGTAGGGGTCGGGCAGGAACTTCTCGGCGGTGAGGTCCGCCCGGCCGAGGTAGCCGTGGGCGAGGCCGGCGCCGGCCATGTGCAGCTCGCCGGCGACGCCGATCGGCGCGGGCCGCAGCTGCCTGTCCAGGACGTACGCGCGCTGGTTGGCCATCGCCCGGCCGATCGGCGGCGGGCCGTCCAGCGGCTCGGGCGGGCACCGGTAGTCCACGCAGGTGACGGTGACCTCGGTGGGGCCGTATCCGTTGTGGAACTCCCGCCCGGGCCGCGACCATCGGTTGACGAGCTCGGCGCCGAACGGCTCCATGCCGATGAACAGGATCCGCAGCGCGGAGAGCGGCTGTGGATCGAGCAGGCCGAGAACCGGCGGCGGAATGTCCACGATGGACACCCGCTCGTCGGCGAGCAGGCGCTGCAGCTTCTCCGGGTCGAGCAGGTCGGTGCGGGGCGCGCCGACGATGGTCGCTCCGGCGCTCAGCGTCGAGAAGACGTCCGAGACGCTCACGTCGAAGGCGGGGTTGGAGAACTGCAGGATCCGGTCGACCGGGGTGACGGCGAACATCTCGCGGAAGGCGGTGACGAAGTTGACGATGGCGCGGTGCGGCACCAGGACGCCCTTGGGCCGGCCGGTGGAGCCGGAGGTGTAGATGACGTACGCGGTATCCCCGGGCTCGATGGTGACGGCCGGCGGCGTGTCCGGCAGGCCGTCGAGCACCGCGGTGTCCAGCAGGATTCGGGCAGCGTCGGCGGGCAGCCGGTCGGCCAGGTCCGACGTGGTCATCACGACCACCGCATCAGCATCGCCGAGCTGGTAGGCCAGGCGCTCGGCCGGATACTGCGGATCCAGGGCCAGCCAGGCTCCGCCGGCCTTCAGCACCGCCAGCTCGGCGATCGGCAGGTCGAAGCCGCGCTCCACCAGCACCGCCACGACGCGGCCGCGGGCCTTGAAATCGTCGGTCAGCACGTGCGCGAGCCGGTTGGAGCGCCGGTCGAGCTCGCCGTAGGTCAGCTCGTGGCCCCGGAACCGCATCGCGATACGGTCCTCGTCGAACGAGATCAGCTCGTGCAGCAGGCGGCCGTCCACGGGTCCGGGCGCCGGGTTCCAGTCCAGCAGGACCCTGCGGGTCTCGGCGGCGGTGAGCAGGGGCAGCGCGTCGACGCGGGTGCCGGGCGCGGCGACGGCCCCGGCCAGCAGGGTGCTGTAGTGCTGCAGCAGCCGCTCGATGCGCTCGGCGTCGAAGACCTCGGTGGAGTACTCGACCCAGACCCGCAGGCCGCCGTCGGGCGCGTCGGTGATCTGCACCGACAGCTCGAACCGGCTCGTGCCCGGCCAGCGGGTCACCGGCTCGGCGAGCAGCCCGGCGAACTCGGCCCGGGCCACCATCGGCTCCGGCACGAGCGTGAACAGGTGCTGGAACAGCGGATTGCGCCCGGGCAGCCGCTCGGGCTTGAGCTCCTCGACGAGCGTGCCGAGCGGGACGTCCTGGTTGGCCATGGCGTCGAGCAGGGTGTCGTGGCAGCGGCGGGCGAGGTCGCGGACGGTGGGGTTGTCGCCCAGGCGGCCGCGCACGACGACCGTGTTGGCGATCATGCCGGCCATCGGCTCCAGTTCGGGCCGGGTCCGGCCGGACATCACCGAGCCCAGGACGATGTCGGGCTGGCCGGTGTACCGGGCCAGGGTCGCCTGGTATCCGGCCATCAGCACGGCGAGGAGCGAGACGCCCTCGGCCCGGGCCAGCTCGCGCAGGTCGCGCGCCAGCGGCCGGGGCAGCGAGGTCCGCAGCACCGCGCCGGCGCCGCTCGGCTGGGCCGGGCGCGGCCGGTCGGTGGGCAGGTCGAGGGGTTCGAGGCCGGCGAGCGCGGCCCGCCAGTGGCCGATCTGCCGGGCCGCGTCCTCGCCGCCGAGCCAGCGCCGCTGCCACGCGGCGTGGTCGGCGGGCTGCAGGGCCGGGCCGGGCCGCTCCGGCGCACCCCCGTAGCGGGCGGCGATCTCCTCCGTCAGCAGCTTCACCGACCAGCCGTCGATGACGATGTGGTGCCAGACGAGCAGCAGCACGTGATCGTCGGGGGCGATCCGCAGCAGCGAGGAGCGCAACAGCGGCCCGGCCTCGAGGTCGAACGGGACGCGGACGCCGGCGTCGATCCAGCCGTCGAGCGAGGCATCGGCGCCGTCCTGGATCGGCAGCGGCCACGCCTCGGGCGGAGGATCGATGATCTGGTACGGCACGCCGTGCTCGTCGCCGAAGCGGGTCCGCTGGCTCTCGTGCCGGGCGACGGTGGCTCGCAGCGCCTCCCGCAGCGCGTCGACGTCGAGCGGGCCGCGCAGGCGGAACGCGCACGGCTCGTTGTACATGGGCGTGCCGGGCGCGAGCTGGTACAGAAACCACAGGAAGCGCTGCTGCTCGGAGACGGCGAGCCGCCCGTCCCGCGGCGCCGGCGCGATCCGGTCCCGCTCGGCCTTCTCCGCCTGGCTGCGGCGGGCCTTCATGTCCAGCAGGGCCTTGCGGATGTCGGAGAGATTGTCGGTCATCGCGGTTCTCCTGCGGTCGAGACGGCGGTGGCGGACTCCGGCTCCAGTTCGGCGAGGTCGCGCAGCCGGGGGATGGGGGAGCGCACGACGAACCAGATCGCGGCGAGGGTGCCGAGGGCGCCGAGCAGCATCGTCGGACGCAGGCCGATCCACTCGCCGAGCGCGCCGCCGGCGAGCGCGCCGATCGCGGCCGCGCCCGTGACCGCGAACCGGTAGCCGGCGTTGGTGCGGCCGAGCACGTCGGAGGTGACGGCGGCCTGGCGGACGCTGATCGCCTGGATGGCGTAGACGCACAGGCCGGCGCCGTTGACGAACAGCGCCAGCCCGATGATGAGCGCGGCGAGGACCGGGCCGCCGCCGGCGACGGGGATCAGCAGCGGCGCCAGGTTGGCGACGAGTATCGAGGCGATGAGCGTGGGGCCGAGGCCGTAGCGGCGGCTGAGCCTGGCCGCGACGGCGCTGCCGAGCAGGGCGCCGACCCCCTCGGCGCTGAGCACGATGCCGATGGTGAGCGGGGACAGGTGCAGGCCGCGGGACATGAACAGGATCAGCACCGCCCACAGCATCTGGTTGAACAGGTTGTAGGTGGCGGCTTCGGCGCCCAGCGCCCGCAGGTAGGTGTTGGACACCGCCAGGCGCACGCCGCGGCCGATCTGGGTCAGCAGCGACACCGCCGGGCCCGGCTCGGGCTCGGGCGCGGGCTCCTTCCGCCCGATGGTGAGCAGGGTCGTGGCGGAGATGAGGTAGGTGGCCGCGTTGACCAGGATCGCGACCGGCGCGGTGAGCACGCCGACGAGCAGGCCGCCGAGGCCGGGGCCGGCCGCCTGGGCGAAGGAGCGGCTGCCCTCCAGCCGGCCGTTGGCGTCGATGAGGTGGTGGTTGCCGACGAGCGAGGGCAGGTAGGACTGGTACGCCAGGTCGAACACCACCGTCAGCGTCGCGCCCAGGAACACCAGCACGCCGAGCAGCCCGACGTTCATGACGTCGAGCAGGATCGCCAGCGGGATGACGCCGTAGGCCACCGCCCGCCCGAAGTTCGCCGCGCGCAGCAGCGGCAGCCGCCGGACCCGGTCGACCCACACCCCGGCCAGCAGCGTGAAGAGCAGGAACGGCGCGGTCTGGGCGGCGTTGACGACGCCCATCTGCAGCGGCGACGCGGACAGGGTGGTGACCGCCAGCAGCGGGATCGCCACCAGCGACACCTGCGCGCCCAGCAGCGACAGGCTCTCGGCCGACCAGAACTTCACAAAGTCCGCGTCGCGCCACAGCGACCCGTCATCGGGTTCAGACATGCGGGCTCCTCGTCAGCTCGTCCAGCACGCGGGCCACCGTCGCCGCGTGCGGCGGGCGCAGCACGGTGTAGTGGTCGCCGCCGGCCGCGTGATGGGAGAACGCGGCCGGGGCCACGGCCCGCCAGCGCTCGGTGTCGTCGTCGTGGCCGGCGGCGCTGATGAAGACCAGGCGGCCGGTGTACGGCTCCGGGCGGTGCGCTTGGAACGCCTTCGTGTTGGCCGCGAACCGTTCCCAGAACTCCTCGACGAGATCCGCCGGTTTCAGGCCCAGACCGGCGATCTCCTCGGCGAACCACGTGCGGAGGTTCTCCTCGCTGGGCTCCCCGGCCGAGGGCAGGCCGGTGTCGATCAGCGCGACGAACGCGACCGGCTCGCCGGCTGCGAGCAGCCGCCGGCCGATCTCCAGGGCCACGGTCCCGCCGAAGGACCAGCCGGCCAGGTGGTACGGGCCGTGCGGCTGGACGGCCCGGATGGCGTCCACATAGGACGCGGCGAGCCCCGGCACCCCGTCCGCCCCGGCGCGGCCCTGCAGGCCGTACACCGGCCGGCCGGCGCGCAGCAGACCCACCAGGGGCAGGTAGGGCCCGACGGTCCCGCCGACGGCGTGCACGAGGAACAGCGGCTCGCCGTCGCCGTTCGCCCGCAGCGGTACCACTGGGTCGCCGCCGCCATCCACTGAGCCGCCGCCGTCGACGCGGGCCGCGAGCCGCTGCAGGGTCGGGTTGGCGAACAGCTCCCGCGGATGCAGGTGTGCGCCGGTCGCCGCACGGATCCGGCCGATCAGCTGCGCGGTCTGCAGCGAGTTGCCGCCGAGGTCGAAGAACGTGTCGTGCGCGCCGACCCGCTCGGCCGGCACGCCGAGCAGCGTGCTCCAGATCTCGGCCAGGCGCAGCTGGGTGGCGCCGGACGCCGGGACGCCCCCGGCCCCGGCCGACTCGCCCGGGTCGGGCAGCCGCCGCAGGTCGGTCTTGCCGTTGGCGTCGCGGGGCAGCTCCGGCAGGACCAGCAGCTGCCGCGGGACCATGTGCGGCGGCAACTGCTCGGCGAGCCGGTCGCGCAGCGCCGCCGGGTCGGGCCCCCGGCCGGCCTCCGGCACCGCATAGGCGACCAGCCGCGCGTTCGGCGACCCGGCGTCCCTGACCACGACGACGGCCTGGCGGATGCCGGGCTGAACGGCGAGGGCGTGCTCGATCTCGCCGGGTTCGACCCGCATGCCGCGGAGCTGGACCTGCCGATCAGCACGGCCGAGGAAGTCGAGGTTGCCGTCGGCTCGCCAGCGGACCAGGTCGCCGGTGGCGTACATGCGGGCGCCCGGCTCGGGGGTGTACGGGTCGGGCAGGAACTTCTCCGCGGTCAGCTCGGGCCGGCCGCGGTAGCCGCGGGCCAGGCCCGCGCCGCCGATGTACAGCTGACCGGGCACGCCGATCGGCACCGGGCGCAGACCCGCGTCGAGGACGTAGGCGCGCTGATTGTCCAGCGGCCGGCCGATCGGCGGGCGGGGGTCGGCCGCGCCGGGCGGGCACAGGTAGTCGGTGCAGATGACGGTCGCCTCGGTCGGGCCGTAGCCGTTGCGCAGGTCGCGGTGCGGCGCCGCCCAGCGCTCGGCCAGCTCCGCCGGGCAGGCCTCGCCGGCGACCATGACCAGGCGCAGGTCCCGCGGCACGTCCGGGTCCATGAGGCCCAGCAGTGCGGGCGGCACGTACGTGACGGTGACCCGCTCCTCGCGCAGCAGCGCGCCGAGGGCGTCCGGGTCGGTCAGGGTGTCCGCGGGCACGCCGACCACGCTCGCCCCGGCGGCGAACGCGCCGTAGACGTCGAAGATCGACACGTCGAACGCGGGGTTGGCGACCTGGGCCAGCCGGTCGTCGCCGGTGATCGCGTACCGTACCGCGATGCTCTGCGCGAACTGCACCGCCGCCCGGTGCGGGATCATCACGCCCTTCGGGGTGCCGGTCGAGCCGGAGGTGTACATGACGTAGGCCAGGTCGTCCGGGCGGGTCCCGGCCACCGGTGCGGTGCCGGGCGCCGCGGCCAGCCGCTCCAGCGTCGCCGCGTCGTCCAGGCACAGCCGCGGCACGTCCGGCGGCAGCCGGTCGGCGAGGCCCGTGGTGGTGACCACGACCGGGGCCGCACCGTCGGCGAGCTGGAAGGCGATGCGCTGCGCCGGGTTGCGCGGGTCGAGCGGTAGCCAGGCCGCGCCGGTCTTGAGCACCGCGGCCTGGGTGACCGGCAGGTCGAGACCGCGATCGAGCAGCACGCCGACGAGGTGCCCCGGGCCGATGCCGTGGTCGTCGGCCAGGACCCGGGCGAGCCGGTTCGCGCGCTCCTCCAACTCGCCGTAGGTGAGCTCGGCGCTGCCGAAGCGCACGGCCACGTGGCCGGGGCGGGCGCTCGCGTGCCGGGCGGCGAGCTCGTGCAGCAGGCCGCCGGGGCGGGCGACGGGAGCCGGGTTCCAGTCCTCGACGAGCGTTCGCAGCTCGGCCGGGCCCAGCAGCGGCAGCGCGTCGACGGGCGTGTCCGGGGCCGCGGTGGCGGTGCTCAGCACGGTGGTGAGGTGCTCGGTGAGCCGCTCGATACGCTCCGCGTCGAACAGCTCGGTGGAGTACTCGACCGCCAGGTCGAGCCCGCCGCCGGCGCCGTCGGTGAGGGCGATGGTCAGGTCGAATCGGGACCCGTCGGTGCCGGCCGGGACCGGCTCGACGGTGGCGGTGCCGAGGCGGATCTCAGCGGCGGAGACCTCGGCGGTCTGCAGGCTGAAGCTGACCTGGAACAGCGGGTTGCGCCCCGGCACCCGGTCGGGGCGCAGCACGTCGACGACGAGGCCGAACGGCACGTCCTGGTGCGCGGTCGCGTCCAGCACGGTGTCGTGGCAGCGGCGGACCAGCTCGGCGAAGGTGGGGCGGCCGGCGGTGCTGGTGCGCAGGACGACGACGTTGGCGAAGTAGCCGACGAGCGGCTCCAGCTCCGAGCGGGTGCGGCCGGAGAAGACCGAGCCGATCGCGAGGTCGTCCTGGCCGGTGTACCGCGACAGCACGACCCCGAAGCCGGCCAGCGCGACGGCGAGGAACGTCGCCTGCTCGCGCCGGGCGACGCCGCGGATGGCCGCACCGAGCCCGGCGGGCAGCCGCCGGCTCAGCTGGGCGCCGGCGCCGCTCGGGCGGGCCGGTCTGGCCCGGTCGGCCGGGAACCGCAGTTCTGGCAGCCCTTCCAGGGTGCGCCGCCAGTAGTCGAGGTCCGCCGCGAGCTGCTCGCCGGAGCCGGTGCGGCGCTGCCAGGCGGCGTGATCGGCCGGCTGGACGTCGAGCGGGGCGAGGGTGCGCCCGGCGTACAGGCGGGACAGCTCGTCGGTGAGCACGGCGATCGACCAGCCGTCGGCGACGATGTGGTGCACGACGAGGAGCAGCAGGTGCTCGCCGGGGCCGAGGCGGGCCAGCGAGGTGCGCAGCAGTGGTCCCCTGGACAGATCGAACGGCGTGCGGGCCCCGTCATGCAGCCACCGTCCGGGATCGGTGACATCGGTGACCGGCAGCGGCCAGGCCGCCGGCGGCGGGTCGATGCGTTGCACTACCGCGCCCTCGTGCTCCTCGAACCGCGTCCGCAGGCTCTCGTGCCGGGCGACGAGCGTGGTCAGCGCGCGCCCCAGCGCGGCGACGTCGAGCTCGCCGCGGATGCGCAGCGCGAGCGGCAGGTGGTAGGTGGAGGCGGCCGGGTCGAGCTGGTGCAGCAGCCACAGCCCTTCCTGCTGGTGCGAGCACGGCAGCGCGCCGACGCGCGGGACGGCCGAGATGCGCTCCGGGGCGCGGCGGGCGGCCCGGGCGGTGCGCTTGCGGGCCAGCAGCGCCTCCAGCTCGGCGATCTCGTCCTGTTCAGCATCGCTTTGAACAACGGAGTCGATCAGCGCCGCGAGCTGGTCCAGGCGGGCGGCGCTGAAGAGCTGGCGCGGCTGCAGGCCGACGCCGAACGCGTCGCGGACGCGGGCGATGAGCTGGATGGACTGCATCGAGTTGCCGCCGAGGCCGAAGAACGTGTCGTCGATGCCGACCTGTCCCTCCTCGACGCCGAGCAGCCCGGCCCAGAGCCCGGCGACGCGGCGTTGCGTGGCGGTCTGCGGCGGATGGTGTGCGGCATGAGCCTCACCCGCTTCCACCGGCCGTGGCAGGCGGGCTTCGTCGACCTTGCCGGACGTGGTCAGCGGCAGCGCCTCGAGCGGCTGGAGCGTGGCCGGGACCATGTGCAGCGGCAGCCGCTCGGCGAGGTGCTCGCGCAGCGCCGCCAGGTCGACCTGGCGGCCCGGCTCCGCCACGACGTACGCGGCCAGGTGCGCCTGCGCGGTGCCGCCCTGGCGCAGGGTGACCGCGCTGTGCCGCACGCCGTCGAAGGCGTTCACGGCGTGCTCGACCTCGCCGAGCTCGACCCGCAGCCCGCGCAGCTTCACCTGCCGGTCGACCCGGCCCAGGAACTCCAGCTGCCCGTCGGCGTTCCAGCGCACGAGGTCGCCGGTGGCGTACATCCGCTCGCCGGGGTTCGGGGCGAACGGGTCGGGCCGGAACTTCTCGGCGGTCAGGTCGGCCCGGCCGAGATAGCCGTGGGCGAGGCCGACGCCGGCCATGTAGAGCTCGCCGGGAACGCCGACCGGCACCGGGCGCAGGTCCGGGCCAAGAACGTACGCGCGGTGGTTGGCCATCGCCCGGCCGATCGGCGGGGCGGCGGTGAGCGGCTCCTCCGGGCACCGGTAGTCGGTGCAGGTGATGGTGACCTCGGTCGGGCCGTAGCCGTTGTGGAACTGTCGTGCGGGTCTGCCCGGCGAACGCTGCCGCGCCCATCGGTTCACCAACTCGGCACCGAACGGCTCCATGCCGATGAACAGCACCCGTAGGTCGCTCAGCGGCTCCGGGTCGAGCAGGCGCAGCACCGCGGGCGGGATGTCGCCGAAGGTGACCCGCTCGTCGCGCATGAGCGCCTGCAGGCCGTCGGGGTCGAACAGGGTGGCCCGGGGCGCACCGACGACGGTGGCGCCGGCGGCGAACGTGGCGAAGAAGTCCGACACGCTCACGTCGAAGGTCGGGTTGGCCAGCTGCAGCACGCGGTCGCCGGGGCCCAGCTCGAACAGCTCGACGAGGTTGCGGCAGAAGTGCACGGCGGCCCGGTGGGGCACGAGCACGCCCTTGGGGCGGCCGGTCGAGCCGGAGGTGTAGATGACGTAGGCGGTGTCCTCGGGGTCGACGTCGACGTCCGGGGCAGTGGCCGGCCGGCCGGCGCCGGCGTCGGCACCGAGCAGGACGGTGGCGACGCCCGGCGGCAGGCGGTCGGCGAGGTCGGCAGTCGTGAGCACGAGCGCCACGCCGGCGTCGGCGAGCTGGTAGGCGAGGCGGTCGCGAGGGTACTGCGGGTCCAGCGGCACCCAGGCGCCGCCGCTCTTGAGCACCGCCAGCTGCGCGGCGGGCAGGTCGAAGCCGCGCTCCAGCAGCACGCCGACGTGGTCGCGGGGCTGCATACCCGCGGCGACGAGGGTGTTGGCGAGGCGATTGGCGCGCGCGTCCAGCTCGCCGTAGGCGAGGTCGGCACCCAGGAACCGCATCGCGACCGCGGCCGGGGCGGTGGCGGCGCGCTCGGCGAAGACGGTGTGCAGCAGGGTCGCGCCCTCTCGCGGTACCGCCGCGGGATTCCACTCGTGCAGGACCTGCTCGCGCTCGGCGGGGGTGAGCACCTCCAGGTCGCCGATGCGTGCATCGGGGTCGTCGGCGGCGCCGGTCAGCACGGCCGCCAGGTGCCCGGCGAGCCGTTCGATGCGGTCGGCGTCGAAGAGCTCGGTGGAGTACTCCGCGGTCACGTCCAGCCCGCCGTCGGCCCGCTCCTCGGCGGCGACGGCGAGGTCGAAGCGGGCGCTGACGGCGTCGCGGGGCAGGGCGCGGACGGCGACGCCGGGCACCGCGAGCCCGGCCTCGGTGACCGCCTTGGCCTGCAGCGTGAAGCTCACCTGGAACAGCGGGTTGCGCCCGGCGACGCGCGGCGGGTTGAGCTCCTGGACGACGAGGCCGAACGGCACCTCCTGGTGCGCCGACGCGCCGAGGACGGTGTCGTGGCAGCGGCGGACCAGCTCGCGGAAGGTCGGGTCGCCGGTGGTGCTGGTGCGCAGCACGAGGGTGTTGGCGAAGAAGCCCACCAGGGGCTCGATCTCCGAGCGGGTACGGCCGGAGAAGACCGAGCCGACGACGAGGTCGTCCTGGCCGGTGTACCGGCGCAGCACGGTCAGGAACCCGGCCAGCAGCACGGCGAGGAAGGAGACGCTCTCGGCGGCGGCGAGGGCGCGCAGCCGGCCGGCGAGTCCGTCGGGCAGCGGGCGGGCGAGCAGCGCCCCGGCGCCGGTCGGCTGGGCCGGGCGCGGCCGGTCGGCCGGGAACTCGAGGGTCGGCAGGCCGTCGAGGGTGCGACGCCAGTAGCCCAGCTGCTCGTCCAGGGCGGGGCCGCCGAGGCGGCGGCGCTGCCAGGCCGCGTGGTCGGCCGGCTGGATCGCCAGCGGCGGCAGCGGGTCGGTGCCGGGGCCGGCCGCGAGGAGGGTGGTCAGCTCGGCGCACATGATGCCCAATGACCAGCCGTCGGCGATGACGTGGTGCAGCACCAGCAGCAGCACGTGGTCGTCCGGGCCGAGCGCGGCGAGCTCGGTGCGCAGCAGCGGCCCGTTCGCCAGGTCGAACGGCCGGTCGGTGGTGGCGCGGGTCCAGGCGTCGAGGCCGTCCCGCGGCACCGGGGTCACCGGCAGCGGCCACACCGGCGGGGCCGGGTCGGCGAGCTGCCTGCCGTCGGCGTTGAACCGCGTCCGCAGGCTTTCGTGCCGGGCGACGAGCCGGCGAATCGCGTCGCCGAGCGCGTCGGTGTCCAGCGGGCCGGTCAGGCGCAGGGCGAGCGGTATGTGGTACACCGCCGATGCGGGGTCGAGCAGATGGAGGTACCACAGCCCCTCCTGCTGGTAGGTGCTGGGCAGGGCGCCGTCGCGCGGCACCGGCGCGATCCGCTCCTGCTCCTCCCGGCGTTGCCGCAGCCGCAGCTCCAGCACCGCCCGGCGCTTCTGCGCAAGCGTCATCGGGCCTGTCATCGGCGCACGCTCAGCGGTCGCAGGTCGGTCCAGACCTGGGCGATGTGGGCGAGGCACTCGCTCCGGGTGCCCCGCACCCCGAGCTCGCGCCACCCGGCGGGCACCTCGCGCCCGGCGGGCCAGATGGAATGCTGCTCCTCGTGGTTCACCACCACCGTGAAGACGGGCTCGTCCGGGCGGGGCTCTGGCGATGCGGACATGGCTGTACTGCTCCCGTTGTCGTTGAAGGGCAATGGTGGAGACGTTCACAGGCATGCGCGGATTCTCGCATCGACGCCTGCCGCGCATCGGCGAGCACGGTCATGTCCCCGCCCCGAGCTCAGCGCCGGCATCCGGGACGGCCAGCCCGTCGAGGAACGGGGTCAGGTCGTCCAGCGCCGTCCGGGTGACCAGCGCGGCCATGCTCGGCGCGTGGCTGGTGAACTCGGCGACGGCGAAGTGCCGTGAACTGTCGGTGAACATCGCGTCGAGCTCGGCCGGCGCGCCGGGGCCGGACCCGCGCGCGGCCGGCAGCAGCATCGCCGCACGCACCAGCGGCCCGTCGGTGCCGTCCCGCTCGACCAGCTCGTGCAGCCGGGCCCAGAACTTCGGGTAGTCGCCGGGCTCGGCGACGCCGCGCTCGACCAGGCCGTCGAAGATGTCGGCGAAGCGCAGCGGGGCCGGGCGCAGCAGGTGCACCCGGTCGGCCGTGGGGCGCCGGCCGGTGACGGCGTCGGTGATGTAGGCGGCGACCAGGTCGACCGGCAGGTGGTCGGTGGTGGCCGCGGTCGGGAACGCGATGCCGGTGCGGGCGGCCGCCGCGACGAGGCTGTGCGCGATCGAGGCCGGGTTGGGCACGCCGGTGCGGCTGTGCGGCCAGATCTCGCCGAGCCGGTACACCACCGAGTCCAGCCCGTAGCGCCGGCAGTCCTCCAGCACGTGCTCGACGACGTGCTTGGAGCGGCTGTAGCCGTCGGCGGGCGGCCGGGCCGGGTCGGGCAGGCGCTCCTCGCCGATCGGCGGCCCGGTGGTCGCCGCCAGTTCCTCGTCGCCGAACGCGCTGAACGTCGACAGCACGTGCAGCCGGCTGCCGCAGCCGCTGAGGGCCAGGCGGACCAGCTCCCGGGTGCCCAGCACGTTGTCGGCGCGCAGCCCGGCGTAGTCGGCCAGGAAGTTCACCCGCGCGCCGGCGTGCAGCACCGCGTCGACCTGGTGGGCGAGGCGGATGAAGTCGCCCTGCCGCAGCCCCAGCTCCGGGGCGGCGAGGTCGCCGGCGAGGATCCGCAAGTGGCCGTACCCCAGCGCGTAATCGAAGCGAGGCAGCGACTCGGTGAGCCGGTAGTGGCGCAGCGCGGCCCGCAGCCGCTCCCGTGCGGCCGGCACGTCCCCCGCTCGCACCAGGCAGACGGTGTGGATCGTCGGGCGGGCCAGCAGCTCGGCCAGCAGGTGCGCGCCGATGAACCCGGTGGCGCCGGTGAGCAGGACCCGATGCGTGCGGGCCGGGGCGGGCCGGGCGCGTGCCGAGCCGAGGTCGGCGAGGTGCCGGTCGGCCTCCAGCTGGGCGGCGCCGCCGTCGCGGGGCTCGGCGCGGGCGCGGCGGGCATCGCCGAGCAGCAGGGCGGCCTGGTCGCGGACGGTGTCGGCGCGCAGCAGCTCGCCGACGTCGACCGGGCGGCCGGCGCGGCTGCCGAGCAGAGCGCCGATCCGGTGGGCGAGCAGTGAGGTGCCGCCGTACTCGGTGAACGCCACGTCGGGCGAGACCGTCTCGATCTGCAGGACCTCGCGCCATACGGCGGCGACGAGCTCCTCGGTGCGCGAGAGCGGGGCGACGACGCGGGCGGCCGCGGCGGCCTCGACGATCCGCTCGGCGGCGATGCGCTCCAGGCCGCGCCGGTCGAGCTTGCCGTTCGGGGTCAGCGGCAGCTCGTCGAGGCGGACCAGGCGGCGCGGGACGACCTCGGCGGGCAGCCGGTGGCGCAGGTGCGCGGTGATCGGGTCCAGTTCGGGGGCGCGCTGGCCGCCGGCGGCGGTGAAGAAGCCGACCAGGGCCCGGGCCGCGCCCTCGCCGACGGCGACCACGGCCGCGTCACGGACCCCCGCGACCTCCAGCAGCGCGCGCTCGATCTCGGCCAGCTCGACGCGGACCCCGCCGACCTTGACCTGGTCGTCGCGGCGGCCGTCGAAGTACAGCAGGCCGTCCGCGCCGACGTGGCCGAGGTCGCCGGTGCCGTACAGCTTCGGGCCGGGTACGGCCGGAAAAGGGTTGTCGAGGAAGACCTTCGCGGTGCGCTCGGGATTGTCGAGGTAGCCGGCGCCGACGCACTCGCCGCCGATGAAGATCTCGCCGATGCGGCCCGGCGGCAGCGGGCGCAGGTCCTCGTCGAGCACGAGCGCGGCGGTGTTCGGGATCGCCCTGCCCAGCGGGACCCCGGCGTCGGGTCCGGTGCCCTCGTTCGGGTCGGCGTCGAGGTCGATGTCGTGGAACACCGAGCCGATCGAGCACTCGGTCGGCCCGTACGTGTTGGTGACCCGCAGGTGCGGCAGCAGCGCGTGCAGCCGTTGCAGGACGCGGCCGTTGGCGGCCTCGCCCCCGATGAGCATGCGACGCAGCCCCGACAGCGCGGTGACCAGGTCCGGGCGCAGCTCCAGCAGGCCGACGAGCGCGCTGAGCACCGAGGGCACGAAGTCGGTGATGGTGATGCCGTAGCGGCCGAAGATGCGGCAGGTCTCCTCGAGGTCGAGAAAGCCGCGCCGGTCCGGGATGACGACCCGCCCTCCGGTGGTGAGCGGCCACAGCACCTGCCACATCGAGGAGTCGAAGGTGGGGCGGCTGTTCTGCAGCACGACCTGGCCGGCGCCGTCGCCGAAGTGTCCGGACATCGCGGTGAGCCGGTTGACCAGGCCGCGGTGCCGGTTGAGCGTGCACTTCGGGCTGCCGGTGGAGCCGGAGGTGAAGTACCCGTAGATGAGGTCCTCGGGTCCGGGCCGGACCGCCTCGGGTACCTCCCGGTCCGCGGGCGGCAGGTCGTCGACGGCGACGAGCGGCACCGGTGCCAGGGTCGCGCCGAGGCCGATGACGACGGTGGGGTTCAACTGGCGCAGCACGTCCTCGATGCGCGAGGCCGGCCAGTCCGGGTCGACGGGCACGTAGAAGGCGCCGGCCTTCATCGCGCCGAGCACGGCGACCGGGAAGTGCAGGCTGTTGCGGATCAGCAGCGGCACCAGGTCACCCTTGGCCACGCCGTGCCCGTGCAGCGCGGCGGCGACGGCGCCGGCCGCCGCGTCGAGCTGCGCGTAGGTCAGGCCGGTGTCGCCGTACTGCACGGCCGTGCGCTGCGGCGCGTCGCGCGCCACGGCCTCGAACAGGTCGAGCACCGACCTGGTGCGAGGGAAGTCTCGGACCTCGCCGATGCCGTGGGGCACGGCGCCGGGGCCGGCTTGATGATGGTCGTCGGTCGTGGGGTTGCTCGTCATGACACGGCTCCGGACGCGCTGGATCGCCGCCGGCACGGGTCGTGCCGGCGTCAGACAAGATCGGGCTGGTGACCTGGAGTTATGACCGAATGATGAACGGGAGTTGGTTCGTTAACGTTCGGTTTCATTCGTTGCGATCAATTAGAGGGACGTGCGACGCGGTCCGTTAACAATGCCTGGTGGTGGCATGGATAGGCGTCGGCCTTCGCCGATGGGGGTGCGGCGAATGACGTTACCCCGCATTGTCTGGGATCAACAAGTCAAGCGGCTTCGGGAGAGTTTCCCGACAATCTACAAATGACATTGCGCTTTTTTCATGATCGACCTATATCATACTGATCATGTATGTTGAAAATGTCGCGGGGCGTCCGGTCGGAGTGCTCCAGGGCGGCGGTCTGTCCAGCACCGCCCTGGGCATCTGGCTGGCCGAGCACGGCGTCGACGCCCACCACCTGGTCGCCGACATAGGCCAGGCACCGGCCGCGGAGCTCGAGGCGACAGTCTCCGCCTGGCGTGCCCGCGGCGTGCCGGCCACGCTCGTGGACCTGCGCACCCCGATGGCCGAACTCGCCCTCGACCTCGTGCGCTATCAGGCCCGCCACGACGGCGGCTACTGGAACACCACCGGCGCCGGCCGCCTGGTGCTCGTCGAGCACCTCGCGCCGCGGCTGCTCGCCGAGGGCCGCACCGTGCTCGCTCATGGCTGCGTCGGCGGCGGCAACGACCAGCGCCGCTTCGCCCGCTACACCGCACGGTTCGCGCCGGGTCTGGACGTGTACGCACCCTGGACCGACCCCGGGGCGCTGCGCCGCTTCCCGGGCCGCGCGGCGATGCTCGACGCCGTCCAGGACGCCGGCCTGCCCCTGGACGAGGGCAGCGGCGCCGACTGGTCCACCGACGCCTCCCTCGCCGGCGCCTCCCACGAGTCCGCGTCGCTGGAGGACCTCGCGGTGCCGGTCGACGCCCGCAGCCTGCGGCCCCGCTGGAGCCGCTGGCCGGCCGGCGCCCCCGACGAGCCGCAGACCGTGACCGTCACGGTCGCCGCGGGCCGCATCACCGACATCGACGGCAGCGGCCCCGACCCGGTCGCGATCGTCGGGCGCGCCGGCGAGCTCGGCGCCCGCCACGGCGTGTGGCTGCGCGACGTGGTCGAGCGGCGCATCATCGGCACCGTCTGCCGCGGCGTCTACGAGGCGCCCGCCCTCGAGGTGCTCGGCGCCGCCTGGCTACGCGTGCTGCAGACCAGCCTCGACCAGCGCTCCCGCGCGCTCTACGACCAGCTCAGCGCCACCCTCGGGGCGGCCGTCTACGAGGCCTGGTACGCCGAAGCGGCGGCCCGGTCCGCCCGCGACGCTCTCGACGCGCTGCTCGTCCGGGCCTCGGCCACCGTCACGCTCACCCTGCACCGCGGCACCGCCCGCGCCGCCGCCGTGGACGTCACCGCGTCCGGCGCCCCGCAACAGACCCGGTTCGGCACCGGCGGCAACCGCTGGCGCGAACCCGTCGCCGTCTGAATTCATGAAGGAGTGATATGCGGTACCGCACGTTCGGCCGGCTCGGCTGGTCGGTCAGCGAGATCGGCTACGGCATGTGGGGCATCGGCGGCGGCGAGGGCGGCTGGACCGGCGCCGACGACACCACCGGCGAGGAGGCGCTGCTGGAGTCCGTCCGGCTCGGCTGCAACTTCTTCGACACCGCCTGGATCTACGGCCGCGGCCACAGCGAGAAGCTCCTCGGCGGCCTGCTGCGCGCGTCCGGCCCCGGCCCCGGGCTGAGGATCGCCACCAAGATCCCGCCCAAGGACCGCAACTGGCCCTCCACCCGCGACTCGCGGATCGAGGACGTCTTCCCCGAGGACCACATCCGCGAGTACGTCGACCGCAGCCTCGACAACCTCGGCGTCGAGCGCATCGACCTGCTGCAGTTCCACGTGTGGGAGGACGCCTGGGTCCGCGAGCCCGGCTGGCAGCGGGTCGTCGCCGACCTGCGCGAGCAGGGCCTGGTCGAGGGTATCGGGATCAGCGTCAACCGCTGGGAGCCCTGGAACGTCCTGGACACCCTCGGCACCGGCCTCATCGACGCGATCCAGGTCATCTACAACATCTTCGACCAGGCCCCCGAGGACAAGCTCTTCGGCGTCTGCGCCGAGCTGGACATCGCCGTCATCGCCCGCGTCCCGTTCGACGAGGGGACGCTCACCGGCACCCTGACCCGCGACACCACCTGGCCCGCGGGCGACTGGCGCAGCAGCTACTTCGTGCCGGAGAACCTCGAGGCGAGCGTCGCGCGGGCCGACGCGCTCAAGGCCGTCCTGCCCGGCAGCGTGACCCTGCCCGAGGTCGCCCTGCGGTTCATCCTGGCCAACCCGCAGGTCAGCACCGTGATTCCCGGCATGCGCACGCCCGCCCATGTCCGGGCCAACGTCGCCACCAGCGACGCCCCGCCGCTCGACCCGTCCCTGCTGGAGGAGCTGCGCCGGCACCGCTGGGACCGCGAGCCCACGGAGTGGTCGCAGTGAGCCGCCACCCCTCCGACGCGCGCATCATCGTGATGTGGGCGGTGCCGCGCTCCCGCTCCACCGCCTTCCTTCGTATGATCATCGAGCGCGGCGACCTCGACGTGGTGCACGAGCCGTTCTCCAACCTGGCCGCCACCGGCCGGTTCGAGCTCGGCGAGCACACCGCCGGCTCGATCGAGGAGCTCTTCGAGCTGCTGCTGGACCGGGCCCGCACCGGCGAGCGGCGGCTGTTCGTCAAGGAGACCGCCGACTACCGCTACGACGCCCTGCTGGCCGACCCCCGGCTGCACACGGAGCTGACGAACACGTTCATGATCCGCGAGCCCGGCGCGGTCGTACGCTCGCACTACGCCATGAACCGCGATGTCGAGCGCGACGAGATCGGCTTCGAGCGGGTGCACGAACTGTTCGGCGCCGTCCGGGCGGCCGGCGCCCCGGCGATCGTCGTCGACGGCGACGACCTGGTCGCCGACCCGCCGGCGGTGATCGCCCGCTTCTGCGAGCTGACCGGTCTGCCGTTCCGGCGCGAGGCCCTGACCTGGGACCGGGGCGCCCGGCCGGAGTGGGCCCGGACCGAGCACTGGCACCTGGACGTGGAGCGCAGCAGCGGCTTCACCACGGCGTCGAACGAGCATCCGGTCGACCCGGCCGACGCCGAGCGGGTCGAGGCGCTCATCGCCCACCACCGGCCGTTCTACGAGCGGCTGCGCGAGCACCGGATCGCGGGGGCGTCCGCGCGATGAGCCGCCCGCCGTATCGCGTCTCGCACCTGGATGCCCTGGAGGCGGAGAGTCTGTTCGTCATGCGCGAGGTGGTCGCTGAGTTCGAGCGGCCGGTGCTGCTGTTCTCGGGTGGCAAGGACTCGATCGTGATGCTGCGGCTGGCCGAGAAGGCGTTCGCGCCGGCCCGGATTCCGTTCCCGGTCATGCATGTGGACACCGGTCACAACTTCTCCGAGGTGCTGGCCTACCGTGACCGCCGGGTTACGGAGCTCAACGTGCAGTTGATCGTCGCGAGTGTGCAGGAGGCGATCGACGCCGGCATGGTGCGGGAGTCCGCGGATGGGATGCGGAACCGGATTCAGACGCCGGTGCTGCTGGATGCGGTGGAGAAGTACCGTTTCGATTCGCTGTTCGGCGGGGCGCGCCGGGATGAGGAGAAGGCGCGGGCCAAGGAGCGGGTGTTCAGCTTCCGTGATGACTTCGGCCAGTGGGACCCGCGTAACCAGCGGCCGGAGCTGTGGGCGCTCTACAACGCCCGGATCGCCCCGGGTGAGTCGATCCGGGTGTTTCCGCTGTCGAACTGGACCGAGCTGGACATCTGGCACTACATCGCCCGCGAGGGGATCGAGCTGCCGGGCATCTACTACGCCCATGACCGGGAGGTCGTGGATCGAGGCGGGATGCTCTACGCCGTCAACGAGTTCCTGCCGCTGCGGGCGGGGGAGACGTCCTTCGTGGAACGGGTGCGCTACCGCACTGTCGGTGACGCCTCGTGCACGGCCGCTGTGCGCAGCGACGCGGACACCATCGACAAGGTCATCGACGAGGTCGCGGCCACCCGCATCACCGAGCGGGGCGCCACCCGCGGGGACGACCGGGTGAGCGAGGCCGCGATGGAGGACCGCAAGCGCGAGGGGTACTTCTGAGCATGGATCTGTTGCGGTTCGCCACCGCCGGGTCGGTCGACGACGGCAAGTCGACGCTGATCGGGCGGCTGCTGTACGACTCGAAGGCGATCTTCACCGACCAGTTGGAGGCGGTGGAGGCGACCTCGCGTTCGCGTGGTGACGAGTACACGAACCTGGCGTTGCTGACCGACGGCTTGCGGGCCGAGCGGGAGCAGGGGATCACGATCGATGTGGCGTATCGCTACTTCGCCACGCCCCGGCGTAAGTTCATCATCGCGGATACACCCGGGCACATTCAGTACACCCGGAACATGGTGACCGGCGCCTCGACCGCTGATCTGGCCCTGATCCTGGTCGACGCCCGTAAGGGCCTGGTCGAGCAGTCCCGGCGGCATGCGTTCCTGTGCTCGCTGCTGCGGGTGCCGCACCTGGTGCTGTGCGTGAACAAGATGGACCTGGTCGACTACAGCCAGGAGGTGTTCGAGCGCATCGCGGACGAGTTCACGTCGTTCGCCGCGAAGCTCGAGGCGCCCGACCTGACGGTGATCCCGATCTCGGCGCTGCACGGCGACAACCTGGTCACCCGCAGTGAGAACATGTCGTGGTACGAGGGGCCGTCCCTGCTGCACCATCTCGAGCACGTCCACATCGCCTCCGACCGCAACCTGCTCGACGTGCGGTTCCCGGTGCAGTACGTCATCGAGCCCGGCCGCTACGCCGGCCAGCTCGCCGGCGGCGTGATCAAAGCCGGCGACGAGGTCATGGTGCTGCCGTCCGGCCTCACCACGACCGTCACGCATATCGAGACGGCGGACGGGGTGCTCGCCGAGGCGTATCCGCCGATGTCGGTGACCATCCGGCTCGCCGACGAGATCGACATCGCCCGCGGCGACCTGATCTGCCGGCCGCACAACGCCCCGGTCGTGGCCCAGGACCTCGAGGCGATGGTCTGCTGGATGGACGAGACCCGGCCGCTGACGGTCGGCGGGAAGTATGCGATCAAGCACACCACCCGCTCGGTCCGCACCGAGATCCGGGGACTGCAGTACCGCCTCGACGTCAACACCCTGCACCGCGACGAGTCTGCCGCCGATCTCGCACTGAACGAGATCGGCCGCGTCAAGCTGCGCACCACCGTGCCGCTGCTCGCCGACGAGTACCGCCGCAACCGCACCACCGGCGGGTTCATCATCATCGACGAGAGCACCAACCGCACGGTCGGCGCCGGCATGATCGTGAAAAGCGCCTGACGGATCTATTCGCATTTTTCAGATGGTCCAAATTTGGGGTAACTCCTACTCACTCGATGGTTGATAACAAGAATAGGAAACGGTATGGTCGACGTGCTGGCCGACCGCGGCCTCGCGATTCGATACAGCACGCCGCTCGACCCGCTGGCCGAGCCGCTGTTGCACGAGCTCGACGAGGAATACCACACTCGATACGGGCCCAACGAGGAGATGCGGCGGCATTCGCCCGACGAGTTCGCCGGCCCCGACGGGGCATTCCTGCTCGTGCTCGACGACGGGCGGGCCGTGGCCGGCGGGGCGTTCCGCCGCTACGACGCCGACACCGCAGAGCTCAAGCGGGTGTGGACACACCGGCCGCTGCGGCGAACCGGGCTCGCCTCCGCGGTGCTGCGCGAGCTGGAGGCCGAGGCGGCCCGGCGCGGGTACCGGCGGATCTACCTGACCACCGGGCCGCGGCAGCCGGAGGCGATCGCGCTCTACCAGCGCGCCGGCTACCGCCCGCTCTTCGATCCGGCCGACCCGCCGCAGGACGACCTGGCGTTCGAGAAGCGCCTCGACGACCCCGGGGACCTCAAGGTCGTCCCGGCCCGCTACCCGTGGCGGTGGATCGCCACCGCCGTCGTCGCGGTGCTGCTCGCCATGGCCGGGCACGCCCTCGTCACCAACCCGGCGTGGGACTGGAAGGTCGTCGGGGAGTACCTGTTCTACGAGACCATCCTGCGCGCCGTCTGGCTGACGCTGAAGCTCACCGCGCTCGGCATCGGGTTCGGCTTCGCCATCGGCACCGTGCTCGCGCTCATGCGGCTGTCCCGGGTGCCGCTGCTGACCTCGGTCGCCTGGACCTACGTGTGGATCTTCCGGTCCGTCCCGCTGATCCTGCAGCTGCTGTTCTGGTACAACCTCGCGATCCTGTACCGCACGCTGTCCTTCGGCATCCCGTTCGGCCCGGCGTTCGCCGAGGTCGCCACCATGGACCTGATCGGGCCGCTGACCGCCGCGAGCCTCGGCCTCGCGCTGCACCAGGGCGCCTACGCGGCCGAGATCGTGCGGGCCGGCGTGCTCTCGGTCGACCAGGGCCAGCTGGAGGCCGCATCCGCGCTGGGGATCCCGCGGTGGCGCCAGGTCCGCCGGATCGTGCTGCCGCAGGCGATGCGCGCCATCGTCCCGACCGCCGCCAATGAGATCGTCGGGCTGGTCAAAGGGACCTCGGTGGTGTACATCATGGCCCTGCCCGAGCTCTTCTACCAGGTTCAGGTCATCTACAACCGCAACGGCCGGGTGATCGCGCTGCTGCTCGTGGCGACCATCTGGTACATGATCATCACGTCGATCCTGTCGATCGCGCAGTTCTACGTCGAGCGGTACTACGCCCGGGGCAGCACCCGCGTGCTCCCGCCGACGCCGCTGCAGCGCCTGCGCGCCGCCGTCGCGGCCCGAAGCGCCGGACGGCGCCGATGAGCGCGGTGATGGTCGACGTCCGTGGCGTGCACAAGAGCTTCGGCGCGCTGCACGTGCTGCGCGGCATCGACCTGCGGGTCCGTACCGGCGAGGTCACGGTCGTGCTCGGCCCCTCCGGCTCGGGCAAGTCGACCCTGCTGCGCAGCATCAACCACCTGGAACGGGTCGACCGCGGCTACGTCAGCGTCGACGGGCAGCTCATGGGCTACCGCCGGGCCGGAAATCGGCTGCACGAGCTCAAGGAGCGGCAGATCCTCAAGCAGCGGACCCGGATCGGGTTCGTGTTCCAGAACTTCAACCTGTTCCCGCACCTCACCGCGCTGGAGAACATCGCCGAGGCGCCGATCTCGGCGCAACGGCGGCCCCGGGCGCAGGCCCACGCCGAGGCCGAGGCGCTGTTGCGGCGCGTCGGGCTGCTGGAGAAGGCGCAGGTGTACCCTCGGCAGCTCTCCGGCGGCCAGCAGCAGCGCGTCGCCATCGCCCGGGCCCTCGCCCTGCGCCCGAAGGTCGTGCTCTTCGACGAGCCGACCTCCGCCCTCGACCCGGAGCTCGTCGGCGAGGTCCTCGACGTCATGCGTGACCTCGCCCGCGGCGGCACGACGATGATCGTCGTCACCCACGAGATCGGCTTCGCCCGCGAGGTCGCCGACACCGTGGTCTTCATGGACGCCGGCCGCATCGTCGAGCAGGGCCCGCCGTCCGCGGTGCTCGACCACCCCCGCCACGAGCGCACCCGCGCCTTCCTGGGCCGGGTGCTGTAAGCATTTGGAGGAGCCTTGCCCCGCTTCCCGCGCCTCGCCCCGGCCGTGCTGGCCCTGCTGTTGCTCGCCGCGTGCGGCACCCCCAGCGACATCGCTGCCGGCGGCTCGACCCCATCGGCCGGCCCGCTCCTGGTGAACCTGAGCCCGCAGCAGCATCGCGTCCGGGCCGAGAAGATCGACGCCATCGCCGCCCAGGTGCCCGCCGCCATCCGCGACAAGGGTGAGCTCGTCGTGGGCGTGAACCCGGACGGCGCTCCGCCGCTTGAGTTCCTGGCCACCGACGACCGCACGCTCATCGGGTCCGAGCCCGACATCGCCCAGCTCGTCGCCGACGTGCTCGGCCTGAAGCTGGTGCTGGAGAACACGTCCTGGGAGAACCTGTTCCTGTCGGTGCGCTCCGGCAAGTACCACCTCGGCTTCTCCAACATCACCGTGACCGAGGAGCGCAAGGACCTCTACGACTTCGCGACGTACCGCGTCGACCAGCTGGCCTGGGAGGTCCGCAAGGACGGCAAGATCACCAAGATCACGGGCCCGGCCGACATCGCCGGCCTCAACGTGTCGGTGGCCTCCGGCACCAACCAGGAGAAGATCCTGCTGGCCTGGGACGAGGAGAACAGGAAGGCCGGCCGCAAGCCCGTCAACATCTCGTACTTCGAGTCCTCCGACTACCAGCTGGCGCTGCGCTCGGGCCGCACCGACGCCCACTTCGGCCCGAATCCGACGGTCGCCTACCACGTGGCGGTCGCCGGTGAGACCCGGATCGCGGGCACGTACTCCGGCGGCGCCAGCATCGACGGGCGGATCGCGGCGATGACGGTGAAGGGCAGCGGTCTGGTCGAACCGGTGGCGGCGGCGCTGAACGCGGTCATCAAGGACGGCAAGTACACCGAGGTGCTCGGGCGCTGGGGGCTGTCGAACGAGGCCATCCCGCAGGCCCTGGTCAACCCGCCGGGCCTGCCCCGCGAGAACACCTGAGGCCGGCAGGCCCTCAGCCGAGGGCGTGCAGCAGGACGCGCAGCGCGGCGGTGCCGGCGATGGCCGCCGCGATGCACGTCAGGTGCGAGCGGCGCAGTGCCCGCAGGGCGATGGCGACACCCAGCCCCGGCAGCACGGTCCAGTCGAACCCCCGCCAGCCCGGCCCGAGCAGATCGACCGTCAGCAGGGCGGCGAGCAGGACCACCGGCAGGGCGTCGGCCACGGTCTGCAGCCGAGGCGGGAACGCCCGGCCGCCGAGCATCGCCGGGCCGATGGCCTTGAACAGGGCGTTGATGCCGGCGAGGGCGACCGTGGCGATGATCAGGGTGGTCACGGCCGCTCCTCGGTCCGGGCCGACGGGTGCAGGGCGAGGGCCGCGGCGACCGCCGCGAGCGTCAGCGCGATCCCGGGCGGCAGGAACCGGCAGGTGGCGGCGATCACGGCCGCCGCCAGGCCGGCCGGCGCCAGCCGGGGACGGGCCCGCAGCGAGTCGTAGAGCAGCAGGCCGAAGAAGCCCGGGAAGATGACGTCCAGGCCCGTGATCCAGAGCGCCTCGCCGCCCGGCACGAGCAGCGCGCCGAGGGCGGTGCCGAGGATCCAGGCCGGCCACTGCACCAGGGTCGCGCCGAACATCAGGTGCCGGTCCAGGCCGCCGCCCGGGCGCTGGGCGGCGACCCACGAGCCGTCGACGACGGCCTGACCCTGCGCGGCCCGGCGCAGCGGCCCGCCCGGCAGGAAGCGGGCGGTGGCCGCGGCCATCGGCACGAAGCGCAGGTTCATCAGCGCCGCGCTGGTGAGCGCCGGGCCGAGCCCGCCGCCGGCCAGCGCGGTCACGAGCGCGAACTGGGCCGACCCGGAGAACACGACGGCGGAGGTCACGATGGCCAGCAGCGGGGGCCAGCCGTGGGTCACCGCGAACGCGCCGAAGCCCACGGCGAGCAGGAAGGCCCCGGCGGCCAGGCCGATCCCGACCCGCAACCCCCGCGCCCAACCGGCCCGGACGGCCATATGCCGCTCATGCTCCACGGCCATGGCGTCACCTCGTCCAGCCGACGTCGACGTACTGCCGGTCGCTGCCGACGGTCAGCTGGGTCTCGTTCCAGCGGGCGCCCGCGCGCATCACAGCGCCGGCCAGAGCGGGTTCTCGGCCGCGTCCTCCGCGTCGCGCAGGACGCGCAGGATGTTGCGGCCCGTCAGTGCCTCCAGGTCGGCGGCGCTCCAGCCGCGGGCTGCCAGTTCGGCGAGCAGGCGCGGGTAGCCGGAGACGTCCGACAGCTCGGCCGGCTGCCGGTCCACGCCGTCGTAGTCGCCGCCCAGGCCGATGTGGTCGATCCCGGCGACGTCGCGGGCGTGTTCGACGTGGTCGGCGACCTGGGCCAGGGTCACCTCCGGGCGCGGATTCGCGGCCAGCCACCGGGCGAAGCGCGCGTCGAGCGGGTACGAAGCGGCCGCCTGCTCCGCGGCCAGGGAGGACGACGGCTCGCCGGGGCGGGGCGCCCGGGGCCAGGTCCACGGCTCGGCCGGCAGGCCCAGGCGCCGGCGTTCGGCGCCGGCCGCGGCGGTCCAGGTGGCGACGTCGGCGGAGACGAAGGCCGGCACGAAGGTGATCTGGACAACGCCGCCGTTGGCCTTGAGCAGGTGCAGCTCCGCGTCGGCGACGTTGCGCGGGTGGTCGTTGACCGCGCGGGCCGAGGAGTGGCTGAAGATGACCGGGGCGTTCGACGCCTCGAGCGCGGCGCGCTGGGTGGTCGCGGCCACGTGGGACAGGTCGACCAGGATCCCGAGGCGGTTGAGCTCGGCGACGATTGCGCGGCCCTCGTCGCTCAGGCCGCCGACGGTAGGCTCGTCCGTGGCCGAGTCGGCCCAGGCGGTGTTGTCGTTGTGGGTCAGCGTCACGTACCGCACGCCGAGGCGGGCGTAGGAACGCAGCACACCCAGCGAGCGGGCCAGGCTGTGGCCGCCCTCGACGCCGATCAGCGACGCTATCTGTCCGCTCTGGATGGCGCGCCTGACCTCGGCGGCGGTGCGCGCGATCGCGAACGTCTCGGGGTAGGCGGCGGCGAGGCGGTACACGGCGTCGATCTGCTCCAGGGTGGCGACCACGGCGTCCGGTTCGGGCAGGTTCGACGGCACGTACACCGACCAGAACTGCCCGCCGACACCGCCGGCGCGCAGGCGGGGGATGTCGGTGTGCAGCTCCGGGCGGCCGTCTCGCAGGCCGTCGACGCCGTAGCCGGTCCGGGCCCGCAGTGCGGTCGGCAGGTCGTTGTGCCCGTCGATGACCGGCATCGCGGCGAGCACCCGTTCGACGAGAGCGGCGGCGTTCATCGGGCCGCCGTCCGGGGCTGCGCGGCGGCGACCAGCCGGCGGGTGTACGGATGCCGCGGGTCGTGGAAGACCTGATGGGTCTCGCCGGTCTCGACGGCGCGGCCGTGATGCAGGACCATGACCCGGTCGGCGACGGTCTCCACGACGGCGAGGTCGTGGCTGATGAACAGGGCGGCGAAGCCGAGTTCGCGGTGCAGGCGCATGAGCAGCTCCAGGATTCTGGCCTGGACGGAGACGTCCAGGGCCGAGGTCGGTTCGTCGGCGATGAGCAGCCGCGGCTCCAGCGCGAGGGCGCGGGCGAGGCCGGCGCGCTGGCGCTGGCCGCCGCTGAGCTCGTGGGGATACCGCCCGGCGTGCCCGGCGGGCAGCTCGACGAGCTCCAGCAGCTCGCCGACCCGGGCGCGGACCGCGGTGCGGTCGAGGTCCCGGCGGTGCACCCGCAGCGGCTCGGCGATGCTCGCGCCGATGGTCAGCAACGGGTTGAAGCTGGTGGCGGGGTCCTGGAAGACGTACCCGACCCGCCCGGCCGGCGCCCGCACGTCCAGGGTGCCGGCGGTGACGGGGACGAGCCCGGCGACGGCCCGCGCGATGGTGGTCTTGCCGGACCCGCTCTCCCCGACCAGGCCGAGCACCTCGCCGGCCACGATTCGCAGGTCCACCCCGTCGACGGCGCGGGCGCCGCCCCGCCCGAGCTGCCGTGGGTACTGCACCGCCAGCCCCTCGGCCACGACAACCGGTTCGCCGCCGGCCGCCGGGCCGGTCCGGGCCGCCGCCGCGCCGGGCGCCGGGATCGCGGCCAGCAGTTCCCGCGTGTAGTCGTGGGCGGGCTCGGTGAACAGGGCGCCGGCCGGGGCCGACTCGACGATCCGCCCCCGGCGCATGACCGCCACCCGGTCGGCGACGGCCGCCACGACGCCCATGTCGTGGGTGATCAGCAGGATGCCGGTGCCGAAGTCGTCGCGGCAGCGCCGCAGCAGGTCCAGGATCTCCGCCTGTACCGTCGCGTCGAGCGCGCTCGTCGGCTCGTCGGCCACGATGAGCCGGGCGTTGAGGGCGAGGGCCGCCGCGATGACGACCCGCTGCCGCTGGCCGCCGGAGAACTGGTGCGGGTAGTGCGCCACGCGCCGGTGCGGCTCGGGGATGCCGACCGCATCGAGGAGCTCGACCGCGCGGGCGCGCCGGGCCGCCCGCCCGCCGACGCCGTGCGCGCGCAGCCCCTCGGCGATCTGCCAGCCGACCGGATACACCGGGTTGAGGGCCGTCGACGGCTCCTGGAACACCATGGCGGCAGCGGCCCCGCGCAGCCGGCGCAGGGTCCGCGCGTCGGCGCCGACGACCTGGGTGCCGCCGAGCTCGACGCTGCCGGTGACCGTGGCGGTGCGGGGGAGCAGGCCGAGGACGGCGTTCGCGGTGGCGGTCTTGCCGCTGCCGCTCTCGCCGACCAGCGCGACGATCTCGCCGGCGCCGACCGCCAGGTCGAGCCCGTCGACCGCGGTCACGTGGCCGCGGCCCACCGCGAAACGGACCCGCAGGCCCTCGATGCGCACCAGTGCCTCGCTCATGGCGACCGCCTCCGCCTGGTCTGGCTCGATGGTGCTGCGCGGCGATCGACCCGGACCAGGCGCCGCAGCCGGGGGTCGGTCAGGTCGTTGAGGCTCTCGCCGATCAGCGTGAGGCCGAGGACCGTGAGCACGATCGCGACGCCGGGCGGCACGGCGGTCCACCAGATCCCGGCGGTCACGTCCGGCACCGACTTGTTCAGGTCGTAGCCCCACTCGGCGGCCGAGTTCGGCTCGACGCCGAAGCCCAGGAAGCCCAGCCCGGCCAGGGTGAGGATCGCCTCCGAGGCGTTGACGGTGACGAGCACCGGCAGGCTGCGCAGGGAGTTGCGCAGAACGTGGCGGAGCATGATGCGGCCGTGGCCGGCCCCGATGACCCGGGCCGCGTCGACGAACGCCTCGCCCTTGACCCGGACCACCTCGGCCCGCACGACCCGCAGGTACTGCGGCACGAACACGACCGTGACCGACACCGCGGCCGCGGCCAGGCCCCCGGCGAGGCTGGAGCGGCCGTGGCTGACCACGATCGCGACGAGGATGGCCAGCAGCAGGGACGGGAAGGCGTAGACGGCGTCGGCCGCCCCGGCCAGCAGCCGGTCGAGCCGGCCGCCGACGTAGCCGGCGACGAGGCCGAGCAGGACGCCGCCGACGAGGGGCAGCGTGACCGCCGCGAGGATGACCAGCAGCGCCGTCCGGGCGCCCCACACGGTCCGCGAGAGCACGTCGTAGCCGGTGACCGTGGTCCCGAGGAGGTGGCCGCCGCCGGGGTGGCGCTGAGCGCCGAACAGCACCCCGCCGTCCTGCAGCTGGGCGAAGCCGTGCGGCGCGAGGACCGGTGCCAGCAGTGCGGCCAGGACGAACCCGCCGGCGAGCCCGCCACCGGCCAGCATCATCGCGCGCTGCGCCCCCATCAGTACCGCACTCTCGGGTCGATGAGGGCCGCCACCGCGTCGACGAGGAAGTTCGTCACCGCGACGACGACGGCGAAGACGGCGACGAGCGCCTGCACGGCGACGAAGTCCCGGGCGGTCAGGTAGTGCGCGAGCTCGAAGCCCAGCCCCTTCCACTCGAACGTCGTCTCCGTCAGCACCGCGCCGCCGAGCAGCCCGGCGATCTGCAGGCCCAGGACGGTGATGACCGGTACCAGCGCCGGGCGGGTGGCGTGCCGGTTGCGCAGGCGGCGCTCGGGGACACCGCGGGAGCGGGCGGCGGTGACGTACCCGGTGGCGAGCGTGGCGACGACGTTGGCCCGCACGAGCCGCAGGAAGACGCCGGCGACGAGCAGGCCCAGGGCGA
Source organism: Dactylosporangium sp. CA-233914 (assembly GCF_050942935.1). Lineage (NCBI taxonomy): Bacteria > Bacillati > Actinomycetota > Actinomycetes > Micromonosporales > Micromonosporaceae > Dactylosporangium > Dactylosporangium sp. CA-233914. The sequence continues at coordinate 6,279,285 of NZ_CP192030.1, forward strand.
CGGCGGGCAGGACGGCGTGGTGCAGCACGTCGAGCACCGCGCCGCCGTCGCCGCTGCGCAGCGCGTCGACGAGGTAGATGCCGGTCACGCTGGAGCGCTGGGCGAGCTCCAGCTGCACGTCGGTGCCGGCCCGCCCGGCGACCGGGAACCAGCCCAGCCACACGGAGAAGACCAGCTTCAGCAGCAGCCCGACGAAGAACACCGGGGTGGCGTAGGCGAGGATCGCGAACACCCGCAGGGCGACGTCCGGCGCGCGGTCGCGGTAGTAGGCGGCGAGCCGGCCCAGCGGCAGCCCGACGAGGATCGCGATCAGCAGCGCGTATGCGGCCAGCTCCAGCGTGGCCGTGCCGTAGCTGCCGAGCAGGTCGCCGATGGAGCGGTTGTCGGTCGCCGTGCGGCCCAGGTCGCCGGTGGCCACGCCCTTGAGGTACTCCAGGTACTGCACCAGCAGCGGCCGGTCGTAGCCCGCCTGGTGCAGCCGCTGCTGCAGCTGGGCGGGCGGCAACCGGTCGCCGAAGGCGTTGCTGACCGGGTCCCCGGTGAGCCGCATGAGGAAGAACACCGCGGTCACCAGGGCGAAGACGGTCGGGAAGATGAGCGCGAAGCGCACCAGCAGGTAGCGGGCCAGGCCGGGCACGGGTGGCCGCCGCTCAGCGCTTCGCGAGCTCGGCCCAGCGGAACTGGTACGCGCTGTCGAGTTTTGGCGGCACGCCGTCGATCGTGGCGCGGGTGACGATCGCGGTGGAGCCCTGCAACAGCGGCACGATCGGCACGGCCTTGGCCACGCCGTCCTGGATCTGCTTGAGCACCGCGGTGCGCCTGGCCGGGTCGGCCTCGGTCTGCTCCTGCTTGATGAGCTCCCGCACGGCCGGGTCGTCGTAGCCGTTGTTGACCCAGTTGCCGGCGGCGAAGAACGAGCCGACGTAGTTGTCGGCGTCGAGGTAGTCGGCGTACCAGCCGAGCTGGTAGGCGGGGTACTGGTCGGCGACGCGCTGCTTGCCGTACTGTGCCCACTCGGTCGACTGCAGGGTGACCTTGAACAGCCCGCTCGCCTCCAGCTGGGTCTTGATGAGCGCGTACTCGTCCTCCGACGAGGAGCCGTAGTGGTCGGTGTTGTACTGCAGGTTGAGGCTCACCGGTGTCGTGACGCCGGCGGCGCCGAGCAGCCCGGCGGCCGCGGTCTTGTCCGGCCCGCCGTTCTTGTCGCCGTACAGGGCCTTGAGCGACTCCGTGGCGCCGGTGATGCCCTGCGGCACGGAGGAGTACAGCGGCTGGAGCGTGCCCTTGTAGACCTGTTCGGCGAGCTGTCCGCGGTCGATCAGCGAGGCGACGGCCTGGCGCACGGCGAGCGCCTTGGCCGGGTCGGCCTGCGGGGTGGCCGAGCCGTAGGGCTGGGTCTTGAGGTTGAACACGATGAAGCGGATGCCGTTGCCGGAGCCGGTGTGCACCACGACCTCGGGCCGGGTGCCGAGGTCCTGCAGGTCGGGGATGGTCAGGGTACGGTAGGCGACGTCGATGTTGCCCTGCTGGATGTCGAGCTTGAGGTTGCTCGCGGCCGTGTAGTACTTCAGCACGACGCCGGTGTTCCGCGGGGCGCCGAGGCTGCCGCCGTAGGCCGGGTTGACGCTGAAGGACACGACGGAGTTCTTGGTGTAGCTGTCGATGACGTACGGGCCGGACCACGGCTTGGCGGCGACCACGGCGTCGTCGTCGAGGATCTTGTCGGCCGGGAACACCTGCTCGTCGACGACGAGGCCGGCGGCGGTCGTGAGCACCTGCGGGAAGAGGCTGTCGTTGGCCGACTTGAGCGTGAACTCGACGGTGTCCGGGGCGGGCGCGGCGACCGACTCGAGGTTGTACAGCAGCGACGAGGGCCCGTTCTTGTCGGCGATCCTCAGCTGCCGGTCGAAGCTGAACTTGACGTCCGAGGCGGTCAGGTCGTGGCCGTTGGCGAACTTGAGCCCGGGTTTCAGGCGCACGGTGTACTTCGTGGGCGCGCTCAGCGCGATCGAGGCGGCGAGGTCGGGCTTGGCGTCGGTGGCGCCGTTGGGGGCGCTGAGCAGGGTCGCGTACACCTCGGTCTCGACGGTGCCGGAGCCCGCGTCCCAGGAGCCCGCCGGGTCGATGCTGGAGACCTGGTCGGTGGTGCCGATCGTGATGCTCTTGCCGCCGGCGGCCGACGGGTCGGCGCCGGAGGTGTCCGTGGTGCAGGCGGCCAGGGTCAGCAGCGCGGCGAGCGCCGCGACGCCCGCGACGGGCGGTGAGGTTCGGGGCATGAGCCGACGCTACGGATCGCGGATTAAACTATCCTTCCTATCTGAATAAGGGAGATTTACATTCACGAGTGCCGTTCAGAACGCGGGCCGGCACGGCGGCGGGTGTACGGGTGGCTCGGGTGTTCGAGAACGTCGTCCGCCGGGCCGCGCTCGACGACCTCGCCGTCCCGCATCACCAGGACCTCGTCGCTGAGGTGCCGGATCGCGGCCAGGTCGTGGGAGATGAACGCCGTGGTCGGCCGGTAGCCGGGCGAGCAGCTCGAGGATCTACACGTCCGGAGCCGACACCGGCTCGTCGCGCACCGGCAGCTCCGGCCCGGGAGCGAGGGCCTGGGCGATCGCGACCCGCTGCCGTTGCCCGCCGGACATCTCGGCCGGGCGGCGCTCGGCCGGCGAGGCCGGCAGCCCCACCGTCTCCAGCAGCTCGGCGACCCGGCGGCGCCGGGTGGCGGGATCGCAGAGCGCCGGCAGGGCCTCGCCGACCACTTGCCCTGCGGTGAACCGCAGGCCGAACGAGCCCGGCGGGTCCTGCTGGATGAGCTGGATGCGGCCGTCACATGTGCGTGGCGCGGCGGCGCAGCACGGTGTGGCCGTGCTCTTCCACCCACCGGGCGAGGCCGTCGACCGGCTCGAGCAGTGTGCGCCCGAGCGGGGTCAGCGCGTATTCCACCCGCGGCGGCACCTCCGCGTGCACGCTGCGCGCGACGAGCCCGTCACGCTCCAGGTCGCGCAGCGTCTTGGTGAGCATGCGGTGCGAGATGCCCGCGACCCGCCGCTGGATCACGGTGAACCGCTGCTCCCCGTCGACGAGGGCGGCGACGACGGCAAGCGTCCACTTGTCGCCGATCGTGGTCAGCAGGCCGCGCAGCAGCTGCCGCAGATCGTCGTCCCGGCATGTGGACAACGTCGTTTCCGAGCTCGGAGTCGTCACCGCTGCTCCCTTCCAAGACGCACCTCGAGGTGCCTGACGCGGAAATAGTGCCTCTTCCCGACCGGGAATCCAGGCTGCCACCGGATCGCTCGGCCTGTCGAGACCTACCAACACCGTGAGGAGTCACATCAACATGACCAGGATCGCCATCATCGTCGCCAGCGTCCGGCCGCACCGACGCCGAGCTCGAGCTCGTCGACCACCCGCTGCCGCACCTCAACGAGCCCGTCCCGCCCTCCGGCGGGCAGTACGCCAACGGGCACACCAAGGCGTGGTCGCAGGTCATCGCCGGCTTCGTCGGCTACGGCGTGGTGCTCGACCGCCCGGGCGGTCGAGCACCTGCGGCTGATCGCGGCGGAGCTGCACCTGGCCACGGTCCGCTCGCAGGTCGCGCTGTCGTGCTACACCGACTTCGAGAACTTCACCACGCCGCGGCCCGGCCCGCACCAGTTCGACGCGCTGCGCGCCACCCTGGACCAGGTCGTGGCCTGGTCGAAGGCGTTGGCCACGCCGCGCCCGTGAGCGCCCGGCCCGGTGGCGGTCGCGCGTCTCCCCGCGCGGGCGCCACCGGGCCCTGGCCGTGGGCGGCCCCATCAGCGGCGCAGGGCGCGGCGGGCCAGGGCGTTGCCGAGGAACTGGCCGGCCTGGACGATGACGATGATGGTGGCCACGGAGATGTACACGACCGGCCAGTTGTAGCGCTGCGAGCCGTACGTGACCGCGAAGTCGCCCAGGCCGCCGCCGCCGAACAGGCCCGCCTGAGCCGACATGTCCACGACGCCGACGAAGATGAACGTGTAGCCCAGGATCACCGGGCCGAGCGCCTCCGGGACGACCACGGTGAGCAGGATGCTCAGCGGGCGGGCGCCGGTGGCGCGGGCCGCCTCGATGACACCCGGTTCGACGGCGAGCAGGTTCTGCTCGATGATGCGGCTCACGGCGAACGCGGCCGCCAGCGACAGGGCGAAGGTGACCGCGTCGGTGCCGATGGTGGTGCCGATCGTGACCAGCATGAGCGGCTGGATGGCGGTCAGGAAGATCACGAACGGGATCGGTCGTACGACGTTGACGAGCACGTTCACCGCGATGAACACGGCGCGGTTGGACAGCAGGCTGCCGGGGCGGGTCGCGTACAGCACCAGCCCGAGCCCCAGGCCCAGCAGGCCGCCGACCACGACCGAGATGACGACGATGTAGAACGTCTGCCAGATCGCCTCCCGGAAGACCGGCAGGTTGGTCAGGAACTCGTCCACGTCAGGCGTCCTCCTCGCTCGCCTCGACGCCGTCGGTGCGCAGCGCGGCCAGTGCGGCGTCGACCGCGCCGTCGGGGCCGCTCAGCGCGAACGTCAGGCTGCCGACCGGGCGCTCCTGCAGCTCGCTGATGCCGCCGAAGACGATGTCGGCGACCACGCCGTGCTCCAGGAAGGTGCGGGCCAGGGTGGTCTGGATGCCGCCGCGGTCGCGGATGGCGACGGTGACGAGCCGGCCGGGGTGCGTGTGGCGCAGCCGGGCCAGGGTCTGCGGCGACGGGCGGTCGCGCAGGGCGCCGCGCACGAAGTCGGCGGCCGCGGGGCTGCTCGGGTGCGCGAACACGTCGTACACGCTCCCGCTCTCCACGACCCGGCCGCCCTCCATGACCGCGACCCGGTCGGCGACGGCCCGGATCACGTCGAGCTCGTGGGTGATGAGCACGATGGTGACGCCCAGCTCGCGGTTGACCCGGCGCAGCAGGGCCAGCACCTCGGCCGTGGTCCGCGGGTCGAGCGCGCTGGTCGCCTCGTCGGCCAGCAGCAGGGACGGCTCGGTGGCCAGCGCCCGGGCGATGCCGACCCGCTGCTTCTGCCCGCCGGAGAGCCGTTCGGGGTGGTCGTGCGCGCGGTCGAGCAGCCCCACGAAGTCCAGCAGCCGGGCGACCCGCCGGTCCCGCTCGGCGCGGGGGACGCCGGCCACCTTGAGGGGGTAGGCGACGTTGCCGGCGACCGTGCGGGACCGGAACAGGTTGAACTGCTGGAAGATCATGCCGATGTCCCGGCGCACGCCGCGCCGGTCCCGCTCGGGCAGCGCGGAGACCTCGTGCTCGCCGACGAACACCCGGCCGGAAGTCGGGGTCTCCAGCCCGTTGACCGTCCGGATCAGGGTGCTCTTGCCGGCGCCGGACTGCCCGATGATGCCGTACACCTCCCCGCGTGCGACCTCGAGGCTCACGTCGTCGAGCGCCTTCGGCCCGCGCGGGAAGGTCTTGGTGACCCGGCTGAGGCGGACGTGCGGTGCCGCCACTGCTACTTGCCGGCCGCGGTGGCCTGGTCCTGCACCGTCTTGAGCAGCGACTGCAGCTCGCCCGGGGCCACCTGGCGGAAGACCGCGGTGCCGCCGTTGGACTGCTGCACGCCCTGCTCCACCGCGGGGTCGTGGTAGAGCTCGGCCAGCTTGCGGTACGTCGGGTTGTCCTTGTCCGCCGCGCGCGCGACGAAGATGTTGACGTACGGCGCCGCGCTCGCGCCGGCCGGGTCGTCCTGGAAGATGGCGGCCGAGCGGGGCAGGCCGGCGCTGGTGGCGTAGTTGTTGTTCACGATCGCCGCGGCGACCGAGCCGCTCTTGAGCGCACCCGCGGTCTGAGACGCGTCCAGCGTCACCACGTCGACCTTCTTCGAGCTGATGTCCGACGTGCTGGAGAAGGCGGTGCCGCCGTTCTTGAGCGTCACCAGGCCGGCCGCCTGCAGCACCAGCAGGCCGCGAGCCTGATTGATGGCGTCGTTGGGGATGGCGACCTTCGCCCCGGCGGGGAGCGCGGCCGGGGAGGTGGCGCTCAGCGAGTACAACGGAAGCGGGTAGACGGCCGTCGCGCCGATCGGCTGCAGGTCGTCGTGCGCCGTGACGTTGTAGTTGGCCAGATACTGGATGTGCTGGAACTCGTTGAGCTCCAGCTGCTTCTCCTTCAGTGCCGGGTTCGGCTGGCTGTAGTCGTTGAAGTTGACGAGCGTCACGGTCACGTTCAACCGCTGCCTGGCCAGGTCCGCGTAGGTCTTCCAGTAGGGCTGCGACGCGTCGGTGACGCCGATGCGCACGGTCTGTGCGCCGCCCTTGTCGTCGTCGGGGCGGGTGACCACGAAGACGACGACGGCCGCGACGACCACCACGGCCGCGGCGGCGGCGATCCAGGGCCGGCGGCGGGGCCGGCGGGCGGGCAGCTGCGGCTCGTCAATGAGCTCAGACATCACATTTCTCCGGGATGAGGGAGACGCTATAGTAACCTACTATTCCGATGGGGAAAATGTGATGCGAGTTGCGCTGGGGGCGGGAGGCCGGGTGTCCGGACCACGCGGGGCCGCGGTGGTGACCGCCGCCGGCAGCGGCATCGGCCGCGCGGCCGCGGAGCTGTTCGCCGAGCGCGGGTATGGTGTCGTCGCGGTCGACACCGACCCGCGGCGCCTCGCCGAGCTGTCCGAAGTGGATGGTGTCGTGCCGCTGCTCGGCGATGTCGCCCAGGAGCGGACCAACCGCAGGATGGTGCAGCTGGCGGTGGAGCGCTTCGGCCGCCTCGACGCCGCCGTGCTCAACGCCGGCATCGGCGGGGCGCCGCCGCTGGAGGACGACGGCGCGATCGCGGCGCTCGACGCGATGCACGCCGTCAACGTCCGCGGCGCCGCCCTCGGCATCCGGGTGGCGGTCCCCGCCCTGCGCGCGGCCGGCGGGGGCGCGATCGTGGTGACCGCCTCCGTGGCCGGGCTGCGCGGGGATCCCTACACGTGGGCGTACAACACCACCAAGGCCGCGGCCGTGAACCTCGTGCGCTCGGCGGCGCTCGACTACGGGTACCAGGGAATCCGGATCAACGCGATCGCCCCCGGCCTCACCCTCACCGCCCGCACGGCCGCGGTGCACGAGGCCGCCGAGCGGGCCGCCGAGCTGACCCGGCGCATCCCGCTGGGCCGCTGGGCGGACCCGCGGGAGCAGGCGGAGGTCATCTGGTTCCTGGCGTCCCCGGCGGCCTCGTACATCACCGGCGAGGTCCTCGTCAGCGACGGCGGCCTGAGCGCGGGCACCGGCATCTTCCACCCTCAGTCCCTGCAGTCCAGCTGATGCTCGGGCACCCCGGCCGCCCGGTCGCAGGCGAGCCCGACGCCGAGGGCCGCCAGATCCTCGTGCTGCCGTTCGACTCCCTCGATGCCGCCCGGCGCCGGCTGCTCGCCTTCGGCCCGGACGCCGAGGTGCTGGCACCCGCGTCGCTGCGCCACGACCTGCTCGCCGCACCCTGGGGTGTCGTCGCGCGCTACGGCCCGCCCCCCCGAGGTCATGCCGGTGAGCGCGTGAGGACGGTCGTGATCACCGGCGGGACGGACGGCATCGGCCGGGCGCTCGCCGACACGCTGCTGCGCCGGGGCGACCGGGTCGTGGCGATCGCCCGCGATCCGCGCAAGGGCCGGGCCTGGCTCGAGCGGGCCGCCGCGACCGGCGCGGGGGACCGGGCCCGGTTCGTCGCGGCCGACCTCAGCCTCGTGACCGAGGCGAACCGGGCCGGGACCGCGGTCATGGCCGAGGCCGGCGCGGTCGACGCCCTCGTGCTGTGCGCGCGGCGATACCGCAGCGCACGGACGGAGACGGCCGAGGGCGTCGAGGAGAACTTCGCGCTGTTCTACCTGAGCCGGTACCTGCTCGGGCACGGCCTCGCCCCGGCGCTGGCCCGCGCGCCGGACCCGGTCGTGGTCAACGTGGCGGGCCCCGGTGCCCCGCTGGACGTCGTGCGGTGGCGCGACCTCGAGCTGCGCCGCGACTACCACGGCGGCGCGGCGCTGGGCCAGGGCGGCAAGCTCAACGACCTGCTCGGCGTCGCGTTCGCCCAGCGCTACGCCGGCATCGCCTACGTCCTCGTGCACCCCGGCGTGACCGCGACCGGCTTCTGCGGCACCTACGACGCCGAGACGCTCGCCCACGTCGAGACCATGCGGCGCACCGCGAAGCCGGCGGCCGCCGCGGTGCCGCCGATCCTCGCGGCGATCGACGCGCCGCCGGCCGAGCCGCTGACCGCCCTCGTCGAGGGCCGGCGCATCGCCGTCGACGGCCCGGACTTCGACCCCGGCGCGGCGGCGCGGCTGTGGGCGCTCACGAAGGACCGGCTGGGCTCCCTTGCGCCGCACGAAGGACGTCCTCGATGAAGGGGGCCTTGCCGGCGCGGTACCGAGGGCGGTCGCCGTCGTCCGCCGCGGCCAGCGCCGACTTCAGGCGGGCGTACTCGGCGGCCACGCCGGGGTTGGCCCGCAGGTGGTCGCGGAACCGCAGCAGCTGCCCCGGGTTGGGGGACGCGGCCTCCCATACGTGCAGGTGATGGGTCCGCCAGGTGACGCTCGGGAAGCAGAACGACCACTTGCGGCGCTCGGGGTCGCCCGGCTCGGGCGCGTGCACCCAGCGGATGCGGGCGAGCTCCGCCGCGATCCCGGCGGAGCCGTCGTAGTCGCCGATGCGGGCGAGCATGTCGATGATCGGCTTGGCGGGCAGACCGGGGATCGCGGTGCTGCCCACGTGCTCGACCCGGCCGACGAGGTAGTGCGCCAGCGCCGCCTCGACCCGGACCTGTTCGCGGGCGAAGCTGACGGGCCAGCGGTCGTCGTACGAGACCACCTTGATGGGGTCCTGGCGCTCGGCCGGCCGGCCGGGCATCAGGGGCGCCGGGTCCGGTACACCACCGGCGGCGCCAGGTCGTCCGGCCGGGCGCCGGTGATCGGGAGGGCGACGACGACGTACGCCGTGTCGTAGCGGTGACTGTGCACTGTGGAGGGACGCTTGCGGGTCTTCGGCACTGACATCACGAGTCCTCGGGTCGTGGGGTGGGGGAGACGGGGTCGTGCGTCAGGCCGGACAGGAAGCGGACCACACGCGACCGAAGTCGATGTGGTCCCGGGTCCACAGCAGTGCCATGCCTGCGAGTGCAGCCTGCCGGGGCCGGTCCTGTCAACCGGGGCGTCGCGATCGTCACGAAGGATGGACTAATTGCTACTTAGGCGATAGGTTTTGCGGACAACCCCGCGCGGCGGAAGGTTCGCGTCATGTCTCTTGTGCTTGCCGTCGAGGTCGACGGCGGCGGCGCCCACGCGCCGCGGCGGGTCCGGCACGTCGCCGAGGTCGCCGAACGGGCCGGGTTCGCGCTCGTCACCATCGAGGACGACCTGCTGCGGCCCGGCCGGATCGGCGCCGTCGAGCGGGCGGCGTTCATCGCCGCCTCGACCACCGTGCTCTCGGTGGCGCCGGTGGTGTCCACCACCTACACCGAGCCGTTCCACGTCTCCTCCCAGCTCGCCTCCGTCGACCATATCGCCGCCGGGCGGGCCGGCTGGGTCGTCGCCGCCAGCCCGCAGCCCGAGGCGGCCGCCGCCTGGGGGCGACCACAAGCGGATCCCCGGCAGGAGGCCCTGGATGCCGTACGCGTGGTGCGCGCCCTGTGGGACTCGTGGGAGGACGACGCCGTCATCCGCGACGTGGCGACCGGCCGCTACCTCGACCGGGACCGGCTGCACTACGTGGACTTCGCCGGCGCCGCGTACACGGTGAAGGGCCCGGCGATCGTGCCCCGCCCGCCGCAGGGCCAGCTCGTCGTCCTCGCCCGGCCCGGGCTCGTGCCCGACGACGAGGTCGACGTCGCCCTGGTCGGCGGGGCGGATCTGGATGCCGTACGCCGAGCCGCCGGCGCCACCGCCACGCCGCGGACCTTCGCCGAGGTCGAGGTCGCGCTGGACACCGCCGAGGCCGACGGCGCCGACCGGGTCCGCAGCGCACCTTGGGCCTCGGCGGAGCACCTGCGGTACACCGGAAGCGCCGAAGGACTCGTGCGACTGCTGCGGGAACTGGACCCATGGGTCGACGGCGTGCGGCTGCACCCGCTGGCGCTGGACGAGGATCTCGCCGTGCTGTCGCAGCTCGTCGTTCCGGCACTGGTCAAGGAGCGGCTCGCCACGCGGCCGCTGCCCGGCGTCGCGCTGCGCCAGACGCTCGGCCTGCCGCGCCCGCAGAACCGCTTCGCGATCCCGGGAGGCGTCGCATGACCCGCACCGACCCCGCCGACGTGCCCCGCCCGCACGCGCAGGTGCACTTCGGCGTGTTCTTCCAGGGCGTGAACTACTGGACGATCTGGTCGGACCCCGCCAGCGGGTCGCAGATCTCCCCGGAGTCATATCAGCGCGTCGCCCGGACCGCCGAGCGCGGCCTCTTCGACGCGTTCTTCCTCGGCGAGGGGCTGCGGCTGCGCGAGGTCGACGGGCGTATCCACGACCTCGACGTGGCCGGGCGGCCCGACGCGATCACCCAGCTGTCGGCGCTCGCCGCCGTCACCGAGCGCATCGGCCTGGTGTCGACGACCAACACCACGTTCAACGAGCCCGCCGACCTGGCCCGCCGCCTGTCCGGCCTCGACCTGCTCAGCGACGGCCGGGCCGGGTGGAACGTGGTCACCACCGACAACGCGTGGACGGGCGAGAACTTCCGCCGCGGCGGATACCTCGACCACGCCGACCGGTACAAGCGCGCCGAGCAGTTCCTCAGCGCCGCCCGGGCCATCTGGGACGGCTGGCCCGACCCGGTGCGCATCCGCAGCGAGCAGTTCACCATCGACGTGACGCCGAGCCTGCCCCGCAGCCGCCAGGGCCACCCGGTCATCTTCCAGGCCGGCGACTCCAGCGAGGGCCGCGACTTCGCCGCCCGCAACGCCGACGTCATCTTCTCCGCCCACGGCGGCGACTTCGACGACGCCCTCGCGTTCGCCGACGACATCCGCGCCCGGTTGCGGGCCGCCGGCCGCCCCGAGGACGACCTGCGCATCCTGCCGGGCTCCTCGATCGTCGTCGGCGAGACGGAGACAGAGGCGCAGGAGAAGGCGGCGTGGGTCCGGCGGGAGCAGATCACCCCCGCCACGGCCCTGGCCCAGGCCGGGCTGCTGTGGAACCTGGACCTGCGCGGGTACGACCCCGACGGCCCCCTGCCCAAGGACGATCCCCGGCCCCAGGACACCAGCGGCGCGTTCGGCGCGGCCCGTATCGCCGACGCCCAGGCCGTGATCCGCCAGTGGCGCGAGGCGGCGGACGCCAACGGCTGGTCGCTGCGCGAGACCGTCATCCACCTGGGTCAGCGCGCCCGCGGCCACGTCGGCACCCCGCAGGCCCTCGCCGACAAGTTCGCGCACTTCGTCCGGCACGGGGCGCTGGACGGGTTCAACATCTCGCCGCACCTGATCCCGCACGGGCTGGACGACATCGTGAACCTGCTCGTGCCCGCGCTGCAGGAGCGCGGGGTGTACCGCACCGAGTACACCGGCACGACCCTGCGCGAGCACCTCGGCCTGCGCCCCCGGCCCTAGGCGGTGAAGTCGCCCGTCGGCCTTCGCGCTGTTCCAGCTCAGCCGGTACCTGCCCGGGCACGCTCGCACCGGCGCCGGGCCTGGTGCGCCGACACGATCTCGTGCTGCGCCGCGGCTCCCGCGGTGATGCCGGTTCCGCCGGCTGGGAACCGGATGCCCCGGCCAGTGAGCGGCTGCTCCGTACCCCGGCCACCGCGCCAACGCCGACGAGGCCGGCCGGATCGCGCGGGACCGCGGGGTGCGCCCCGCCCGGATGGCCCCGGCGTGGCCGCGCTGCGAGCCGGTCGTGACCGCCCCGCTGGCCGGCGCCGGATCCGCGGGCCGGATCGACGACGCGGTCGCCGCGCTCGACCTCGACCTGGACACCGGGGGGAGATCGACGGGCGGGCGGCGATGATCGGCCTTCCGGGCCGGCCGGGGAGCGCGGTGCTGCCCACGTGCTCGACCCTCCCGACGAGGTGTGCCGCGCAGCGCCGCCTCGACCCGGCGCCCACGGTTTGCGCGTAGAAGTCCCTCGATGCCGTCCGCGTGGCACCGGGACGCCGGACGTTCACTGAGATCGACGTGCTGGACACCGCCGCGGCCGACCCGACCGGGTGCGGCGGGCCTGCCGTGGAATCCGGACCTCAGTGGGCCGGCCCCGACCGGCCCGCTACCCGAGGACGGCCTGGGCCCGCAGGACACCAGCGGCGCTTTCAGGGCCGCCCGCGTCTTCGACGCCCGGGTCGCGATCCGCCATTGGCGCGAGGCCGCGGACGCCGGCGGCTGCTCGCTGCGCGAGACGGTCATCCATCCGGACCGGCGCGCGCCGGCGGCCACGTGGGTTTCCCGCGGTCCTGGCCGAGAAGTTCGGCCGCTTCGTGCCGCACAAGGCGCCCCGCGGCTTCATCGTGAACCCGCTCGTCCCGGCGCTGCGGGGCGCGGGTTCAGCGCAGCGGGTGCACCGGCGCGGCGCTGCGCGAGCACCTCGGTGGCGGTCGCTCGGCGGAGCCGCTCGGTAGCCGCCCCGTCGCGAAAGATTGTTGGTCTTACAGATAGACATAGTAGGATTAACGCGTGAGAGCACGCATGAGTCGCTCGTCCCGGTCGATACTGGGTGGTCGGCGGTGAAGTCGCTGGTCGACCTGCGTCCCATCCGTGAGTTCCCCCTCTTTCGCAGGCTCTGGCTCGGCTCGACGGCCTCCGGCCTGGGCAGCCACTTCACGTCCTTCGCCGTTGTGTACTACGTCTGGACACAGTCGCACAACCCTGCGCTCGTCGGGCTCGTAGGGCTGGCCTCGGCAGTGCCCCTCGTCACCATCGCACTGGTCGGAAGTGCGGTCATCGATCACATCGACCGCCGCCGGCTCGCCCTCACGGTCACCGCCGGGCAGGCGGTCACGAGCCTGCTCATGGTGCTGGTCGCGGCGTCGGCCGGGCGCAACGGCATCTGGCTGATGCTCGGCCTCACCTCGGTCGCCTCGGCCCTGTCCGGCCTGGGTAATCCGGTCCTGCGCAGCGTCGTGCCGGGCCTGCTGCCCGCCGACCGCCTGGCGGCCGGCCTGGCCCTGAATCACCTGTCGTTCCAGGTGACCCTGCTGCTGGGCCCGGTGCTGGCCGGTGCGGTGACGGCAGCCTGGGGCACGACGTGGTGCTTCGTGATCGACGCGGCCAGCTTCCTGGCGGCCCTGGCCGGCATCGCCGGCCTGCCCCGCGCCGGGGCGGCGCCGGCATCCGGCCGGCGTGGATTCCCGGCGATCCGCGACGGGCTCCGGTTCGCGGCGGGCACCCCCGTGGTCCGGGGGGCGTTGCTGGCCGATCTGGCCGCCACCGTCCTGGCGATGCCCATGGCGGTCTTTCCTGTCATCAGCGACGAGCGATACGGGGGATCGCCGCAGGTGCTCGGACTGCTCACCACCGCCGTCGCCGTGGGTGGCGTTGCCGCCTCGGCGTTCTCCGGCGTGGTCACCGGCCTGTCCCGGCCCGGTCGCGCCATGGTGGCCTGTGGCGCGGTGTGGGCCGTCGCGCTGGCGCTGGCGGGCGCGGTCCCGCAGTTGGCGGTCGTGCTGGTGATGCTCGCCGTGGCGGGCGCCGCCGACACCTGGGCAGTGGTGTGTCGCGGAACCCTGGTGCAGTCCGCCACGCCGGAGTCCCTTCGCGGCCGGATCTCGGCCGCGGAACACATCGTCGGCGTGGCGGGCCCGCAGATCGGCGGCCTGCGGGCCGGCCTGGTCGCGGCCGGCACGTCCGGCGGGGCCGCGCTGCTCCTCGGCGGCCTGACCAGTCTCGCCGCCGTCGGATTGATTGCGGTGACGACGCCCGGGCTGCTGGCCGCCCGGGCGGCGGCGGTCGGCGAGCCGGCCGAACCTGAACGCGTGGACTGATCCTCCGCGCACCTCAATCCGGCGCGACCGCATTTGTTCGACGCCGCTTTCCCGTATTTCCGCGCGCTCATTTTCGAATGCGCGGAATTTGCTGTTTCGGGCGCGAAGGAAGTTGAACAGCGTCAATTATCCTGGTCATCTGGGCAGCCCGAAAGCTATGCTTCCGTGGTCTCGCAGGGCGTTTCGGCGCGGCCGGCGGCGTTCGGAGCGGCGCGCTGAAAGCGGCGCGGAATTGAGGGGAACTAATGGGGGAACTCGATGAGCTGCGTGCCGGTGACGGGTTCGCCGCATCGCTCGCATTCGATCTGGATGACGATGGGCCGCATCTGGTACCGATCGATCGGCTGGTCGATTCCGATTCGCCCCGGATCGGCGGGGTGAACAACGAGCACGCGCGAGGTCTGGCCGAGTCGGCGGTCCAGCTGCCGCCCATCCTCGTGCACCGCCCCACGATGCGGGTCATCGACGGCATGCACCGGCTGCGGGCGGCCGGCCTGAACGGGCAGCGGGAGATCCAGGTGCGGTACTTCTCAGGCTCCGCCAAAGACGCGTTCGTCCTGGCCGTGCACGCCAATGTCGCCCACGGCCTGCCGCTGTCGCTGGCCGACCGGACCGCCTCCGCCGAGCGCATCATGCACTCACACCCGGAGTGGTCCGATCGGGCGATCGCTGCGGCGACCGGCCTGTCGCACCAGACGGTGGGTCACCTCAGAGGGCGGGCAACTGGAGAAGACGACCAGTTGCGCGCCCGGGTGGGCCGCGACGGGCGAATCCGGCCGCTGGACAGCAGCAAGGGCCGCCAGATCGCCGGTGACCTGTTGCGCAACGATCCGTCGGCCTCACTGCGCAAGGTCGCGCGGATCGCCGGCATCGCCCCGGGAACCGCGCGCGATGTTCGCGACCGGCTCGCCCGCGGCGAGGACCCGGTGCCCGACCGGCAGCGGACAACAGCCCGGCCGGCTGCGACGGCCGAGCCGCCCTCGGCGGCCCAGCAGGGTGCGCGTATCGTGTCCGTCCTGCACAGCCTGCGCCAGGACCCCTCGTTGCGGCTCAAGGAGTCCGGCCGGGCCGTGCTGCGCGTGCTCGGTGCGCACGCGGTCATCGCCACCGGCCCGGAGGCGTTCGTCGACGCGGTCCCGCCGCACTGCGCCGGGCTCGTCGCCGACATCGCCGCCGGCTACGCCGGCGCCTGGCAGCACGTCGCGGACCTCATCCGCCAGCGCGTCGAGGCCACCGCATGACGGCCGGCGGCGCGCGGTTCGCGCCGCTGGACGGCCTCGGCGGCGGCGAACCCGGTGAACCGGTGCGGCCGTACCGGTACCCCGACCGGCATGAGGGCTGGATCGTCACCGGATACGCCCAGGCTCGGGCGGTGCTGGGCGAACCCGGCTTCAGCTCGCGGGCCGAGGGAAAGCGGGTGCCCGTCGACCGCCCGGGCGCGGAGCCGTTCATCGGGCAGGCCGCCCCGCCCGGGTGGTTCATCGACCTCGACCCGCCGGAGCACACCCGCTACCGCCGCGTGCTCGCGCGGTGGTTCAACATGCACCGCATCGAACGGCTCCGGCCGCGCATCGAGCGGATCGTCGCCGAGCACCTCGAGATCGTCGCCGGCCGGCCGCAGCCGGTCGACCTGGTCGAGACCTTCGCGTTCCCGGTGCCGCTGCTGGTCATCTGCCAGCTGCTCGGCGTGCCGTACGCGAGCCGCGAGCTCCTGCGCCGCCACAGCACGGCACTGTTCAGCCTCGAGTCGACGGCGGCCGAGGGCGAGGCCGCGATGGGCGAGCTGACGAGCCTCTTCCGGGAGCTCGTGGCGCACAAGCGCCGCAGGCCCGGCGACGACGTGCTCAGCGCGCTCGCCGCCGAATTCAGCCGCGACGAGGCCGCCGGTGCCGGGGTGCTGCTGCTCACCGCCGGCCACGAAACCGTGGCCAGCATGCTTGGGCTGGGCATCCTGACCCTGCTCGACGCGCCGGCGCACCGGGCCGCGCTGCGGCCCGGTGCCGTGGAGGCACTGGTCGAGGAGCTGCTGCGCCACCTGTCGATCCTGCACCTGGGCGTACCCCGCGGCGCCGGGCGAGACACGATCCTCGGCGGGCGGCTCATCCGCGCCGGTGACAGCCTCACGGTGTCGCTGCCGGCGGCGAACCGCGACCCGGCCCGCTTCGCCCGCCCCGGCGTCTGCGACCCGGCGCGGGGCGCCGCCGGCCACCTCGCCTTCGGCTTCGGCGTCCACCAGTGCGTCGGCGCCAACCTCGCCCGGGTCCAGCTCGGCGTCGCCTATCCCGCGATCTTCCGGCGATTCCCCACGCTGCGGCTGGCCGTCGGTGCCGACCAGGTGCCGATCACCCGCCACGGCGCGGTGTACGGCGCCGCACGACTGCCCGTCGCGTGGTGACGCGACCCGCTCGCCCCATCCGCTTCGCCCCGACCAGCAAGGAGTGTCGCAGCCATGCGCCTGAACAGCTACGACGAATGGTCACCCCTCAAAGAGGTGATCGTCGGATCGGCGCTCAACTACACCTCGCACGAGCGGGAGCTGTCCTTCGAGCTGTTCTTCCACGACAACATCGTGCGCTCGGAGTGGTACTACCCGCGGCTGACCACGCCCGGCGCGCCGCGGCTGCCCGGCACCACCCGGACGCCGATCAAGCAGCGCTACGTCGAGGAGCTCATCGAGGACGTCGAGGGCATCGCCAAGACCCTGGAGTCGCTGTCGGTGAAGGTGCACCGGCCGCTCGACGTCGACCCGTCCACGACCGAGGTCCGCACGCCGGCCTGGACGGCCTCGGTGGTGCCGCCGCTCAACGTCCGCGACAACACGCTCATCGTCGGCGACGAGATCATCGAGACGCCGCCGATGATCCGCTCGCGGTACTTCGAGACGCAGCTGCTCAAACCCGTGTTCGCGGAGTACTTCCGGGCCGGTGCGCGGTGGACCGTGATGCCGCGCCCGTTCATGACCGACGCATCGTTCGATCTGTCCTACGCCCGGTCCTCCGCGTCGGCCGGCGGGCCGACCGAGCCGATCTCCGAGCCTGAGTCCTCGCCGTACGACGTCGGCTTCGAGATGCTCTTCGACGGCGCACAGGTGCTGCGCCTCGGCCGTGACCTCGTCGCGAACATCTCCACCGAGAATCACGCCCTCGCCGTGAACTGGCTCGAACGCCACCTCGAGGGCCGGTTCCGGATCCACCGCGTGCACCGCCTCAGCGACAGCCACATCGACAGCATGGTGCTCGCCCTGCGCCCCGGCACGCTGCTCGTCCGCTCTCCCGAGGTCGCCGAGAAGCTGCCGGTCGGCCTGCGCAGTTGGGACCTGATCGTCCCCCCGCCGCCCGAGCGCAACAACTTCCCGCAGTACGAGGACGACGACCTGGTGCTCACCAGCCTCTTCATCGACCTCAACGTGCTGTCCGTCGGGCCGGACACGGTACTGGTCAACGAGGCGTGCCCGGAGTTGGTCCGCACGCTGGAGCGGCACCGGTTCACCGTGGTGCCCGTTCGGCATCGCCACCGGCGGCTGTTCGGCGGCGGGTTCCACTGCTTCACGCTGGACACCGTCCGCGAGGGCGGCCCCGAGAACTACCTCGACTGAGCGCCCGCCGACGGAGGAACGCCATGACACCGACCGCGACCTTCCTGCCCCGGCTGGCCGGTGTCGGAGTGGCGGTGCCGCCGGCCTCGTACACCCAGGCCGAGTTGCTCGACATGTTCGCCATCACCGACCCGAAGGTCCGGGGCGTGTTCACCAACAGCGGCATCCAGCGCCGCCACCTCAGCCTCCCGCCCGCGGGTCCCGACGGGCGCCCGGCCGGCGAGAGCCAGGGCGACCTGCTGCGCAAGCACGTCACCATCGGCACCGCCATCGGCGGGGAGGCCCTCGACGCGAGCCTCGCCGACGCCGGGGTCGGGCGATCCGACGTGCGGTACCTGTGCTGCGTGTCCTCGACCGGGTTCATCACCCCTGGCCTCAGCGCGCTGCTCATCAAGGAGCTGGGGCTGGCGACCGACTGCGCGCGCCTGGACGTGGTCGGCATGGGATGCAACGCGGGGCTCAACGGCCTGGCCGCCGTCACCGGCTGGGCTGCGGCGCACCCGGGCGAGGTCGCCCTGCTGCTGTGCGTCGAGGTGTGCTCGGCTGCGTACGTGTTCGACGGCACCATGCGCTCGGCGGTGGTCAACAGCCTCTTCGGCGACGGCGCCGCCGCGCTGACGGTCGTGGCCGGTGATCCTCCGGCCGGGCCCGCGGTGCTGCGCGCCACCAGCCGGATCATCCCGGAGGCGGTGGATGCGATGCGTTACGACTGGGATGAGCGGCTCGGGCGCTTCAGCTTCTTCCTCGACCCCGACGTGCCCTACGTGGTCGGCGCCCACGCCGGGCGGGCGGTGGACGCCCTGCTGCACGGCACCGGGCTGCACCGCTCGGACATCGTCCACTGGGTCGTGCATTCGGGAGGGCGGAAGGTCATCGACGCGGTCCGGGTGAACCTCGGGCTCACCCGGCACGACGTTCGCCACACGCTCGACGTGCTGCGCGAGTACGGCAACCTCTCCAGCGGCTCGTTCTTGTTCTCCTACCGCAACCTCGTGCTGGAACAGCGCCCGGCCGCCGGTGACCACGGCGTGCTGATGACGATGGGGCCCGGCTCGACGATCGAGACGGCGCTCGTCCGCTGGTGAGCAGCCGCGGACGGCGGCATCGCTCGCCTGCCGCGGGTGAATGCAGTAGCGTCGATGCCGACGTTGCGGGGCCGGCCGCCCGAAGATCCGTCCGACGTCCATCCTTCCCCACCCATCTGTCCACAAGGGATGGTTGTGGGTTCTGTACGCATCATCCGGTTGAAGGCGAGGCGCACATGGATGTCGCATCCGAGATCAGGCGGATTCTCGTGACCGAACTCTTCGTGGAGGTGCCGCCGGAGCGCATCGGTCCTGACGACAGCCTGCGCGATCTGCTGGGGCTGGATTCGCTGGGCTTTCTCGAGCTGCGAGTGCAGTGCGAGAACCGGTTCGACGTGACGATCGACGCCGACGACTTCACACCCGAGAACTTCGCCACCGTCGGCCGGCTCGTCGGCCTGGTGCACCGGCTGCGCGGCGCGGCGCTCGTCAGCGACGCCTGAGCGCCCGGGCCGTCATCGTGGCCACCGACATCGACGCGCTGGAGGCAGCGTTGGACTTCGACGGCGACTTCGTGCCCGAGCACGACCTGGACGTGCTGCGGCGCGGTCGCGACCTGCACCTCGACCACTACGGCGGTGGCCGGCTGCCCTTCGCCGCCATCGGCGCCACCGGGCTGGTGCACCAGTTCGTCGAGCTCGACGGCCCGGACCGGGGCCGGGTGCTGGACGTGCTCGATGCGAGCGGTGGATACGCCAGCGCCTGTCTCGGCGCGGCCAGCGAGGTGTCGGAGCGCGCCCTGGTTCGTGCGGTGCGTACCGGCGGGCATGCGACCGACGAGCTGGCCTCGCTGGAGCGTTCCCGGCTGCTGGTGACGCTGTTCGGCCCGGACGGCCTGTGGGCCGGGCATTTTCCCGCCGGCGAGTATCACGTCAGCGGGCGCAACTCCGGCTCGGAGGGCATGGAGTTGGCGCTGCGGCTGGTCCTCGAGGCGAGGGTCGACCATCGGCGGCTTCGGCCCTCGGCCCGGCTCGGCGGCCGTGACCGGATCCTCGCCTTCGAGGGAGCGTGGCACGGCTGGACCGGGGGACTGGTTCCCCTGCTCAATCGCCGCCACTACCGCTTCGGCCTGCCCGGCCCGGAGCCGGAGGGTGCCTACGGACTGCGCATCGATCACATCTCCTTCGGTGACGCCGACGCCGTCAGCACCTACCTCGCCGCGCACGGCGAACAACTGGCCGCCGTCATCGTGG
Organism: Dactylosporangium sp. CA-233914; assembly: GCF_050942935.1. Lineage (NCBI taxonomy): Bacteria > Bacillati > Actinomycetota > Actinomycetes > Micromonosporales > Micromonosporaceae > Dactylosporangium > Dactylosporangium sp. CA-233914. Next base: position 6,299,069 of record NZ_CP192030.1, read on the forward strand.
AGCCGGTGCAGGGCGACGCCGGCATCCAGGTGCCGCCGCGCGGCTATCTGCGTGGGCTCGCGCGGGCGGTCCGCCGTGCCGGCGCCCTGCTCGTGGCCGACGAGGTGCTCACCTTCGCCAAGACCGGTGGATTCTTCGCCATGGCCGACGACGAGGGGCCGATTCCCACGGACATCACGGTCATCGGCAAGAGCCTCGGCATGGGTGCGCTGTCGACGGCGATGGTGATCGCCCGGCGGGAGCTGGCGCTCCGGCCGACCGGCGCGGTCTCGACATCGGATCTGCGGCCGCTCACCTGCGCCGTCATCGGCGACGGCCTGCGGCACATCGTCGCCGAGGGGCTGCTTGAGCAGTCCCGCGCAACCGGGCGGGCGCTCCATGATCTCCTGCGGCGCGAGCTGGTCGAGGCCTTCCCGGGGCTGTACCGCGAAGCGCGCGGCATCGGCCTGCTGCAGGGGGTCGAGCTGACCGAGGCGGCCGCGGCCCGCCTGCCGCAGCTGCGCTCGGCCCTCATCCGCTCGGGCGTGTACGTCGAGTTCATGGCCGGCGCCGGCCGGCGCTCGAACGGTGAGCGGTATGTGCATCCGACGCTGCGGGTTGCGCCGCCGCTGACCGCCGGGCCGAAGGACGCCGAGCGGATCGTGGAGCGGATCGCCGCGGGCTCGGCCCGTACCGGAGCGGCGCGGTGAGCGAGGACACGGCCGATCCCTTCCGGTTCGTGCACGTCGTGGAGCACATCGACGTCGACGACTCCGGAGTCATGCACTTCAGCCGGCATCACTCGCTGGTGGAGACGGCGCTGCTGCGCGGGCTGGCCGCCGTGGGCGCGGGCCTGTCCGCGCTGCGGGCGGCGGGTGGCGACCTCGTAGTCGCGCAGTCGCGGGCCTGGTTCGCCGCGCCGGCTCGCCACCTCGACCGGCTCCAGGTGACAGCGCGCCTGCGGCGCCTGGGCGTCTACCGCAGTCACGTCGAGGGAGCCGTGGCGCTCGTGGGCGCCGCCGGCCCGCCGACCGGACTGAGCCGGGTGGAACTGGTGCTCGGCGTCGTGTCGAGCGCCGACCGGCGGCCCGCGCCGTGGCCGGACGCGATCAGCCGGATTCTCACGACCATCACAAACGACGGAGGTGCGCACGGTGAGTTCGGCCAACGGCGCGGCGGTGGCCGCCGCGGTGACCCAGCAGCGTACGCCGAGGACGCTGGGCTTCACTGAGCTCAAGCAGTGGCTGCGGCACCGGCACCCGATGCTCCTCCTCGACCGGGTACTGGACTACGAGCCGGGCGAGTTCCTGCACAGCCTGCTGCTCGTGTCCGGGCAGAGCGATGCGATCGCCGGGCACTTCCCCGAGCGGGCGATCTATCCTGCCAGCCACCTCACCCAGGCGTTCGCGCAGTCCGGCATCGTGCTGTTCCAGCTGAGCACGACGCCGCTGGCCGAGGACGAACTCACGCTGATCGGGGCCGTCCAGTCCAGATTCGTCAAGATCGTGGTGGCCGGAGACGCGGTGCACTTCAACGTCACGGCGGAGTCGCTGCGGCGCAATCTGTTCGGCTTCTCGGCGACGGCGAGCGTCGAGGGCACCGTCGTGGCCCGCTTCCGTGGCACCCTCGTGCGGGTGGGGGTCGCCGACCTCGGCCGGCAGCTGTGGTGAGCACCGGGGCCGTCGCGGTCACCGGCATGGCCTGGACGACCGGTCTCGGCGCCGGCCTCGAGCCGGTGTGGCAGGCCCTGACGGCGGGGCGTTCGGCGCTGCGGCGGGTCCCGTCGGCGCTGGCCCTGCGCAGCGATCTCGCCGCCGTCATCGCGGAGGTGCCGCTGGACGCCGCCCCGGCGCTCAGACAGCGGGTCCTGGCCGTGACGACGATGCTGCGCTGCCTCGCCGACGCGGACCTGGGCGCGGACGACCCCCGTATCCGTCCCGTGCTCGGCACCAGCTTCGGTGCGGATCTCGACGACCCGCCGGCCGGCTCGCTGTCGGCCTGGGCGGTGGACGCGGCCTCCCGGGCCGGTCTGGTGCAGCGGCCGGTCGTGGTGACCACGGCCTGCTCGTCCGGCTCCGACGCCGTGCTGATCGCCCGTTCGCTGATCCGCTGCGGGGCCGCGGAGCTCTGCCTGTGCGGGGGCGTGGATGTGCTGACCGCGGGCAAGCGGCTCGGCCACTCCACGCTCGGCACCATGTCACCCGACGGGCTACGGGCCTTCGACCAGGACCACAACGGCACCCTGCTCGGCGAGGGAGCGGGCTTCCTGCTCCTGGAGTCGCTCGAATCGGCCGACCGGCGCGGTGTGCGGCCGTACGGCTATGTTGTGGGGGCCGGCTCGGCGAACGAGGCCGCCGGGGCGGTGGCCCCGGACCCGAGCGGGGCCAGCCTGCGGCTGGCCGTCGAGCGCGCCCTGCGCGGCGGTGCGGAGCCGAATGAAGTCGCGGTGATCAATGCCCATGGCTCCGGTACTCCGCTCAACGACATGGTCGAGGCGCTCACCTACTCGAACCTGTTCGGCGGCGCCGCCGCGCGACCGGTCGTCTTCGCCACGAAGGGAGCGTTCGGGCACACGCTCGGCGCGACCGGAGCCCTGGAGGCGATCGCCACGCTGCAGGCCCTGCGCCGCCGCCAGGTTCCGGCGGTGCCCGGCTTGGCCCGGGTCATGCCACAGCTGTCCCTGCCGGTCGCGGCGGCGGAGCCGGCCGCCGTGGGGGCCGGCATCGGACTCAGCGTGACGCTGGGCTTCGGTGGCTTCACGACCTGCCTGGCGTTCGCCGGGGCGCAGCGGTGAACGCGCCCGCCGGCGTCGAGATCGTCGGCCGTGGCACGGCTCGCGCCGACCGGGTGCGGACGCGGGGCGGCCGGCCGTCGTTCTTTGCCGACCTGGCCTCCTGGCTGGTCGCCGAAGCGGTCGGCGAAGCCGTCGCCGACGCCCGGACGCGGGCCGGGGCCGAGGTGAAGCCAGACGCCGTCGCGGTGATCACCGTGAGCGAGCGGTGCACGCTCGACACGATCCGCACGATCGCCGCCGGCCTGCCCGCCGGACGGCTCTCGCCGCTGCGGTTCGCCGGCGCGAGCCCGGGCTCCGTCGGCGGGCTCCCCGGTGTGCTGTTCGGGTTCCGCGGCCCGAGTCTCACGCTGCCGATGGCGCCGGACGAGGGGCTCCCCGTCGCGGTGACCGTGGCCCGCTCATGGCTGCAGGACGGCGATGCCGACTTCGCCGCCGTCGCCGGACACACCGTCGACTCGGGCGTGCACGCGGTCCGTGCCGTGCTGCTGCGAGCGCCGGGGAGCGCCGCCGGATGACACCCGCACCGTCGCTGGACTTCGGCGCCGTGGAGCGCCTGCTCGGCCGCGTCGTCGCCGCCGGCCGGACCGGCGGGCCGGCCCAGCTCCCGCTCGCCGACCTGGCCCGCCGGCTGCGCGGCCTGCCGGTCGGCGGCGCGGTGCTGCTGGCGCTGCCGAACGGCCCGGACCTGCTCGCCGCGCTGTTCGCGCTGCTGCGCGTCGGCGCCGTGCCCGTGCCGATCTCGCCGTCGGCACCGGCCGCGCGCATCGACGACATCGCCGGACGCCTCGGCGCCGTGGCCCGCATCGCGCCGCTGGTCGCCGCGCCGCCGGGCGCCCGCGTGCGCACCCTCGGCCCGCATGCGCAACTGCTCACGCTGCCCGACCGATCGGTCCGATACGGTCCCGGACAGCTCATCCTCATGACATCGGGAACGTCCGGCATCGCCAGCGGCTGCCTGCACTCGGTCGACGCCCTGCTGCGCAATGCGGCCCGGCACTGCGCGGCGATCGGGCACCGGCCCGGCGACCGGGTCCTGGTCACCCTGCCCCTGCACTATTCCTACGCGCTGGTCGCGCAGGCCTTCGCCGCCCTGCTGCAGGAGTCCACGCTGGTGATCAGCGGTCCGCCGTTCACCGCGCGGGCCTACCGCGACACCATCCGAGCGCACGGCGTCACGCTGTCGTCGCTGACGCCGTCATCGGTCAGGCTGCTGGCCGCGGACGGCGAGCTGCGGCTGCCGCGGGTGCTGCGGACCCTCGCGGTCGGCGGCGATGCGCTGCCGCCCGTGCACGCCGAGCGGCTGCTGGCCGGGAATCCCGAGCTGGAGCTGTACCTCACCTACGGCCTCACCGAGGCCGGACCCCGGGTGTCGACGCTCGCCGCCCACCGCGAGCCCGACCGGCTCGCGTCCGTCGGGCGGCCGCTGCCCGGCGTCGGCGTGACGTTGCACCGCGAGCGCCCCGGTGATGCGACCGGTGAGCTGGTCGTGGAGACCGACACCGCGCTGCTGCGGCGGGTCGGAGCCGGCTCGGGCGGCCGAGGCGAACCGGTGCCGGGCGGCATCCGCACCGGCGACCTGTTCGAGATCGATCCCGCGGGCTACCTGTATTTCCGCGGGCGGCTGAGCGACTTCATCGTCGTGCACGGCGAGAAGGTGGCGCTCGCCTCGGTGCGCGCGGCCGCTGAGCGGCTGCCCGGCGTCGTGGGGGCCACGACCCGGGTGCGCCCCGCCGGCGACAGCGCCGCCTTCGATCTCACGGTGGTGGTGGCCGGGCGGGCCGTGCCGACGCCCGGCGAGGTGCGCCGGCAGCTGCGCCGGGTGCTGCTGCGCGCCGAACAACCGGACCGCATCGACGTCCATGCCGTGTCCGCGGCGGGATGGCACAAGTGAACTCAGGCGGCGCAGGAAGGTGACCGATGGTTGAGCAGCGTGCGGCGGGCACGGTACTGGCCCTGTTCGACGCCCAGGCCGCGGCGGAGCCGCAGCGGGTCGCGGTCCGGGCGGCCGGGCGGTCGACGACCTACGACGAGCTGCGGGCCCACTCGCTGGACATCGCCGAGGCGCTCGCCGCCCAGGGCCTGGGCCCGGGCGCCGCGGTCGGCCTGCTGGCGCCGCGCTCCGAGCGGCTCGTCGCGGGCATTCTCGGCATCTTCCGCTCCGGCGCCGCCTGTGTACCGCTCGACGCCGGATATCCGGTGGATCGGCTGCGGTACATGTGCGACGCCGCCGGCGTGGGCGGCTGGCTGGGCGACGCGGGGTTGCTGCGGCGGGTCGGCGATCCGCCGGTGGTGGCCGAGGCCGGCGGCCTCGTCGTCGCTCGGCACGACGCCCGGCAACCGGGCCGCCCCGGGGGCCGGCCGGCGCGGGTCGAGGCCGGCAGCCTGGCGTACATCGTCTTCACCTCCGGCTCGACCGGGCGGCCGAAGGGCGTCATGTACGAGCACCGCAACCTGGCCAACCTGATCGCCTGGCAGATCGCCGACAGCCGCTGCGGGCGTGGAGCCGTCACCGGCCAGTTCTGCCCGGCGTCGTTCGACATCATCTTCCAGGAGCTGTTCAGCACGTTCGGCGCGGGTGGCACGGTGGTGTGCCTGACGGAGGGGGAGCGTCTGGACCCCGAGCTGCTGCTCGACGTGGTCGCCCGGGAGCGGATCAACCGTCTGTTCATGCCCTTCGTCGCCATCCAGGCACTGGCTCGCTACGCCGGTGACGTGACGCCGCAGCGGCATCCGCTGCTGGAGATCATCACCGCGGGCGAGCAGGTCCAGTGTGGCGAGCACATCCGGGCGCTGTTCGAGCGGCTCGGCCGGTGCCGCCTGGTCAACCAGTGGGGCACGACGGAGACGCACGTCACGACCAGTCACACCCTACCGGAGCGGGTCGCGGACTGGCCCCTGCTGCCGTCCGTCGGCACGGCCATCGCCAACTCCGCCGTGACCGTTCGCGATGAACAGGGCCGGGTCCTGCCGGACGGGGAGACCGGTGAGCTGTGGGTGACCGGTGCCTGCGTCGGGCGCGGCTACCTGGATCCGCCCGCCGATTCGGGGTTCGTGCCGGATCCCCTCGCCCCGCACGTGCCGGCCTATCGCACCGGCGACCTGGGCCGGGTCCGGCCCGGCCGCGACCTGGAGTTCCTCGGGCGGATGGATGCGCAGGTCAAGGTGCGCGGATTCCGAGTCGAGCCGGGCGAGGCGGAGGCCGCGCTCAACGCGCTGCCGGACGTCGTGGAGTCCGTGGTCGTGGTCATGGGCGACGACCCGGCGACGCGGTACCTGCAGGCGTACGTTGTGCCCGCGTCGGCGCGGGTGCGCGGTCCGCAGCTGCTGGCGGCGCTGCGGCGGACCCTGCCGCACTATCTTGTGCCGTCCCGGATCGTGCTGGCCGAGCGGCTGCCCCGGACGCTGAGCGGCAAGGTCGACCGCCGCGCTGTGGCCACGCTGGAGGAGGCGCGGCGATGAGCGCGGCGGCGCCCGGTGCCGACGACGAGGCGCCGCTGGCGGACCGGGCCGAGTGGTCCGGTTCCCGGGACCGGTTCGTCCTGTCGATGCCGGGGGCGGCCGGCCTGCGCGCGCGCCGGCTCGAGACGCTGACGGTGGCCGCCTGGGCGCTGCTGCTGGCCCGGACGACGCGGCGCGACCAGGTCGGATTCGGCATCGCGGACGCGGCGGGGGCGCAGGCGTTCGCGATCCGCGTCGACGGCACCGTGCCGGCACGGTCGTGGCTGGAGGACGTCGAGCGCTGCCGGATGACCGCGCCCCGGACGACGGACCCGTGCACGACCGTCGTCGAGGTCGACGCCTCGCTCGGCGGGCGGTTCGCGGCAGCCGCCCTGGTGCTGCGTCTGCGGCCGGGCCCCGCGCCCGAGCTGGTTGTCGAGTACGACCCCGGCCGGTACACCGAGGGACGGGCCCGGTTGCTGGCCGCGCGGATGGCCGATCTGGTCGCCGACGTGGCCGGCCTGGATGCCGGCCGCGGCGGCGGAACCGTCGCGGCGCTCGGCGGGCACCGCGGCGTGTCGATCGGCTCGCGCGCGCTGCCGCCCGCCACCCGGCCCGTGGTGGACACCGTTCTGGCCAACGGCGCCGCGTTCCCCGGCGAGCCCGCGCTGTGCACCGGACGGCGGACGATCACCTACGCCGAACTGGCCGACCGGATCGCGTCCGCGGCGGCGGCGTTGCGCACCGGCGGCGTGGGCCCCGGCGCGCGGGTCGCGCTGCTCGGCCGTCCGGTGCCCCAGTGGGTGGTGGCCATGCTGGCGGCGTGGCGCCTCGATGCGGTCGTGGTGCCGCTGGGCCCGGAGCTGCCCGCGCCGCGCGTGGCCGAGCTGGCTGCGGCGGCGCGCGTCACGCACGCCGTCGCGCGCTCGCTCGCCCTGCCGCCCGGGCCGGGGATGTGGGGCAGCGACCGGCCGCTCGGCGACGACGGCTGGCGGGTGATGGCCGCGGCCGGACCCGCCGGCCTCCGCGTTCCCGGCGCGGTCGCCCGGGACGCCGCGTACATCGTCACGACCTCCGGCAGCACCGGCTCGCCCAGGGCGATCCTCGGCAGCGGGCGGGGCCTGACGGCATTCCTGGACTGGGAGGCCCGGCTGCTCGGCGCGGGACCCGGCGACCGGTGCCCCCTGCTCACGCCGCCGCACTTCGACGTGGCCTTCCGCGACATCCTGCTGCCCCTCACCACCGGCGCAACGCTGTGCCTGCCCGACGGCGATGCCGCCGCTCCCGCAGCGGTCCTCGGCTGGCTCGCCCGGCACGCCGTGACGATCCTGCACGCCGTGCCGTCACGGGCCGCGCACTGGGCCTCGGCCGGTCCGGACGTCCTGCCGGACCTGCGAGCGGTCCTCTTCGCGGGGGAGCCGCTCGCGTCCGCGCTGGTGTCGCGGTGGCGGGCCGTGGCGCCGCGGGCCGAGTTCGTCAACCTCTACGGCCCGTCGGAGACGACGCTGGCGAAGCTGTTCCACGTTGTCGGCGACGAGCCGGGACCGGTCCCGGTCGGGCGGCCGATGCCAGGAGCCGCGGTCAGGCTCGTCCGCGACCGGGACCACACGTGCGCGCCCGGCGAGGTCGGCGAGATCGTCATCGACACGCCGTTGCGCGGTCACGGGTATCTGCCGGGCCCGGGCGCGACGGTGATGATGCCCGAGTCGCACCGGCCGTTCCCGACCGGTGATGTTGGCGTGGTCAATCTCGCCGGGCTGGTCGAGCATCTGGGTCGGCGCGACGCCCAGGTGAAGGTGCACGGCGTCCGCGTGGATCTCGCGGAGGTCGATGCCCGTATCATGGCGCGGCCGGGCGTGCTCGCGGCGGCCGCCGCGGTGCTGCCGGCCCCCGCGCCACGGCTGGTCGCGGTGGTCCAGCTCGACCGGGCCGCGCCGCAGGAACCGGCGCTCGGCGCGGCCCGGGCCGCGGCCCTGCGCCGGGAGCTGGCCGCTGAGCTGCCGACCGCGATGGTGCCGCTGCGCATCGTGGTGGTGCCCGAGATCCCGGCGACAAGCACCGGCAAGATCGACCGTAGGGCGGTCGCGGACCTGGTCGCCGGCACGGCGCCGCCGCCGGCCCCGTCCGCCGACGTGTCGCGTGACGGTACGGACGAGGCCCGTCCGACGCTGCGCCGGGTCGCCGAGATCTGGTCGGAGGTGTTGGACATCGATCCGCCGCGCGGCGAGGACGACTTCTTCGACCTCGGCGGCGACTCGCTGCGCCTGACGGAGGTTCAGCGACTGCTCATCGACCGGCTCGGCGTCGATGTCGGGCCGCTCGACCTGTTCGGTGCACCGACGCTCGGCGAGTTGGCCGCGGTCGTGCACTCCCGGCTCGGCGACAGGAGTCATTAATGCCCGACGTGCAGTGGTTGCATCCGCGACTCACCGGCCCCGGCCCGGTGCTGATCTGTTTTCCGGTGGCCGGCGCATCGTACTGGAGTCTGCGGTCCTGGTACCGGACCGCCGCCGAGCCCGCAGTCCACGTGGTGTCGTTGCCCGGCCGCGGAAGGCGGGTCCGCGAGCCGTCCTACACCGGCATGGCGGACCTGGTACGCGACGTGGCCGACGCCCTGGCACCGGCCCTCGATCACCCGTTCGCGCTGTACGGCCACAGCATGGGCGCCCTGTGCGCGCACGCGCTCGCCGTGCACCTCGCACGCACCGGCGGGCCGCGGCCGGCCGGGCTGTTCGTCTCCGGGCAGGTGGCGCCGCATGTGCGCCGGCCCTTTCGGGCCGAGACGATGGACGACACGGCGCTGGCCGGGTTCCTGGCCGCGCACGACATGCTGCCGGCCGCGGCCCGCGACGAGCCCGAACTGGCCGCCCTGGTGCTCGCCGCGATCCGGGCGGACCTGACCGTCTGCGACAGCTACGCCCACCTTGGCGACGAACCGCTCGACGTGCCCATCACCGCCTTCGCCGCTCGCGGCGACGTGCTGACCGACCCCGGCGGCGTCGAGCAGTGGCGGCGGCACACGTCATCGGTGTTCCGCCTGGAGACCATCGACGGGGCGCACATCCTGTCACCGGACGAGGCGAATCGCGTCCTGCGCACGATCCGGGCGGCGTGGCGCGGGCTGGTGCCGGCGTGAGCGCCCTGAACGCGCCGGCCGAGCTGTGGGCCTCGCTGGAGGCGGCCGCTCGGACGAACGCCGACGCCGTGGCGGTGCGCGACGCCGATACCGCGCGCACGATGACGTACCGCGAACTGTTCACGGCCGCCGCGGCGCAGTCCGCGGCGCTGTCGGCCGCGGGCGTGACGAGCGGAGACGTTGTCGCGGTCACGGCCCGCCGGTCGCCGCGTGAGGTCATCGCGGTCCTCGCCGTGCTTCGCCTCGGGGCCGCGTATTCCGGCATCGACCCCGACCTGCCGAGGGTCCTGGCGGCCGACGCGCTCGATCGGGCCGGGGTCCGGGTGGTCCTCGGCGACGGACCGCGGCTCGCCGCCTTCGCAGAGCTTTTCGGGCCCCGGCGCGTCGTACGCATCGGTGACGGCATCGGCGAGGCCGGTCCGGTAGCCGCCGTATCGCCGCACGCGGCCGCCTGTGTCGTGTTCACCTCCGGGGCGCTCGGCCCGGTCGAGGCGGTCCGGATCGACCGCGCGAGCATCACCCGGCTGGCGGGCCCGGGCGGGCTGCTGCACCTGGGAATCGCGCGGGTCGCACGGCTCAGCGGGCTGGCCGAGCCCGCCGCGGCCGTGGAGATCCTCGCCCCGCTGCTGGCCGGCGGCACCGTCGAGGTGTTCCCCGGCGCTCCACGCGACCCGGAGACGGTGGCCCGGTTCGTCGCGCAGCGGCGCATCAACGCCCTGTGGCTGCCGGCCGGGCTGCTGCGGCAGATCGGCGAGTTCCGTCCCGACGCGCTGCGCAGCGCACGCCAGGCCATCACCGGAGGCGGCCCGGTGCCGCGCGAGGCGGTGCGGCGCCTGCTGCGTGCGGCGCCGGGGCTCTGCGTCACCACCGTGGCGGGGCTGGACGAGCCGGGCGGGGCGGTGGTGATCGGGCACGCGCATCACGCCGACGACGTCGCCGACCCGCCACCCGTCGCCGACGCGGACCGGGTGGTGGTGCACGACCGGGTCGTGCACCGCTCCTACGTCGCCGTGGTCCTGGGCACGCATCCGCTCGTGCGCGACGCCGCCGTGACGCCCGCCCCGGGCGGCCGCCTGCTCGCCGCGGTCGTGCTCGCCGAACCGGCGTTCGCCGTCGCGGCCCTGCGGGAGTTCCTCGCCGAGCGGCTGCCTCCGGAAGCGGTGCCGGAGCTGTGGGTGGCGGTGGACGCGGTGCCCCGCACGGTGACCGGCTCCGTCGACACCGAGCGGCTGGTGGACCTTGCCACCGCCGCTGATCCGGTCCGGCGCCTGGCCCGGGGCCGGCGCGGGCCCGCGCCGGCAGGCACCGGCCCGGATCGAACCGGCGAGCCCGACGCCGGCGACCCGCTCGGGGCGGAGCATGCGGAGCGGGTCGTACGAGCGGCCTGGCAGAAGGCGCTCGGCCACGACGACTTCGGCCGCGACGACGAGTTCTTCGACGTCGGCGGCACGTCCGTACATCTGCTCGAGGTGCGCGCGCAGCTTCGGTTGCGACTGCCCTCGGCCCGGGTGGGCATCGACGACCTGTACGCACATCCGACGATTGCGAGCCTGAGCGGCCACATCGTGGCCGCGGGCCCGGACGGCGGCCGGTAGCCGATGACCGCCGAACGGGCACTCGTCATCCCCGGGCCGGTCCGCGCCGGGGCGGCCGTGCGGATCGTGAGCCCCACCGGGCCGAGCGTCGTCGATCTGCCCCGTCGCGCACGCCATGGCGAGGATGCACTGCACGCCCTCGGATTCACCGTCACGTACGGCCGCCACGCGCGTGAGCTCCCCGACGACGGCACGCGCGCCGGCGACCCGCGCCGCCGGGCTGCGGACCTCACCGAGGCCTTCGCGGACCCCGGCGTGGACTTCGTCCTGGCCGCCGACGCCGGCGCCTTCAGCCGCGACATCGTCGAACATCTCGAACCCGAGGTGTTCGCGAGGAATCCCAAGCCCTTCGTCGGCTTCTGCGACAACGTGTTCCTCAACCAGTTCCTGGCATCGGCGGCCGGGCTCGGCTCGCTGTACGGCTGCGCCCTGATCCCGTCGCTGGGCGATGCGCCTGGCGCGTTTCCGGAGACCTCGCGAGGTCTCGCCGAGGCCCTGGACAGCGCCCGCCCGCTGGTGTGCACGCCCGTGGCGAGCCGGACCGGAGAGCGGGTCAACTGGTACACGGAGACGGCGGACACGCCGCCGCGGTATCGGGGCGTTGCCGGCGGCTGGACCTGGCTCGTGCCGGGCCGGGCCCGGGGGCCGCTGCTCGGCGGTGAGATCACCCTGCTGCCGGACCTCATCGCCGACTTCGGGCTGCGGCTGTCATCGGCGGTGCTGTTCTGGCACAACGCGTTCAACGGGCCGGATCCGCAGCGTTCCCTGCGACGCCTGGCGGACCGCACCGACCTGGGCGGACTGGCGGGCATGATCGTCGGCCCGCATCCGCGCATCGCCCCCCTGCGGTGGGCGGCCACCGTCGGGGACCTGCTCGACGAGCTGGTTCCGCAGGCCGCGTACCCGGTGGTCGTCAACGCCGACATCAGCCATCTCAGTCCGACGTGGACGGTGCCGTACGGCGAAGAAGTGGTCATCGACTCGGCGGCCGGGATCGTATTCCCGCGTCAGCAGACGCTCTGAGACCCGCCGATGACGGCGGCGCGATCCGGCGTCGCAGCGAAGGAGACATCATGGATACCGGTCCACGGGCGGACGAACTGTCCGGCGTGCTCGACCTGCGGCTCGACCTGACGGGTGCGCAGACCCTGCCCGACCTCACGGCGGCGGTGAACGGCCTGTGCCGGCGGGCCGAGCGGCATCCCGCTGCGCCGGTCCTCGTGCTGCGGCTGGCCACGACGGGCCCGGACGGGCGCGCGTGGCCTGGCCCGGTCGGCGTGCAGGACGTCAACCGCTGGGAGCGTGCGCTGCGCCGCCTGGAACGGTGCGCCGCCGTGACGCTCGCGGCGGCCGGCGGTAACTGCGCCGGCCCGGCCCTGGATCTGCTGCTCACGGCCGACTACCGGCTGTGCACCGGCGATCTGCGGCTGCTGTTGCCCGTGAACGACGGTCAGATGTGGCCGGGGATGGCGGTGTACCGGCTCGCCCGGCAGGTCGGGCTCGCCCGGGCGCGCCAGATCGTGCTGTGGGGAAGCGATCTCACGGCGGCTCAGGCACTGCGGGACGGTCTCGTCGACGAGGTCGCCGCCGATCTGGACGATGCGGTGACGGTGGCGGTGGTCTGGTTGGGGCGTACGAACGGCGCCGAGCTCGCCGTGCGGCGCGCGCTGCTGCACGAGGCCCTTGACGTCGGGCCCGACGAGGCCCTGGGCACCCACTTGGCGGCCTGCGACCGCGAACTGCGGCGGCTGCGCGCCGGGGCGGGCGACCGGTGACCGGCGCCGTGCGGTTGCGGGCGTTGGCGGCCGACCTGGAGGGGCTCGTGGCGGCGCTGCCCGCCCGGCGGTTGCGTAGCGACGGTGAGCGCCGGGCGGCGGAGGCGGCCGTCGCCGAACTGCGCGCGGCGCGGCGGCGGTTCCTCGACCGGCACGCCGAGGCGGTCTACGACCGGCTCACCGACGGGCGCACGCGCCGCCTGCGGCTGCCGGAGCTGGTCGCCGCCGCGCAACGGCACCTCCCGGGCGTGGTCCCCGCCGCGCCGGCGCTGGCGGCCGAGCGCTCCCTGCCGTTGTCGGAGCGCGACGGCTGGGAGGTCGACCTCGGCGGGTTCTTCGGCGCGATCCTCGGCAGTCCTGCGGCGGGCGAGCACCTCATCGCCACCATGCGGGCCCCGTGCCCGCGGGCGGTCGAGCTGATCGAGGGCTTCCGCGCCACCGGCGTCGCCGATCTGAGCACCGTCACCGTCGCGCGCGCCGACGGCATCGCGCACCTGACGATCCACAACGAGGGCTGCCTGAACGCCGAGGACGAGCAGCTGGCCGACGACATGGAGACCGCGGTCGACCTGGTCCTCACGGACCCGCTCAGCCGGGTCGGCGTCCTGCGCGGGGGCGTGATGCGCCATCCGCGCTACCGCGGGCGCCGGGTGTTCAGCGCCGGTCTCAACCTCACCGCCCTGCGAGCGGGCCGGATCTCACTCGTCGGGTTCCTGCTACGGCGCGAGCTCACGTACGTGTGCAAGATTCTGCACGGCGCGCTGACCGACGGGGGCGGGACGGCGGAGAAGCCGTGGCTGGCGGCGGTGGACGGCTTCGCCATCGGCGGGGGAATGCAGCTGCTGCTGGTCTTCGACCGGGTCGTCGCCGCGGACGACGCCTACTTCAGTCTGCCCGCCGCGCAGGAGGGCATCGTGCCCGGGGCGGCCAACCTCCGGCTGACCCGGGCCGTCGGCGGGCGGCTCGCCCGGCAGCTGCTGCTGGCCGGGCGCCGGATCGCGGCCACGGAGCCGGCCGCCGCGCTACTGTGCGACGAGGTCGTGCCCGCCGATGCCATGGACGGCGCGGTGGCATCGGCGGCCCGGCTGCTCGACGCGCCGGCGGTGGGTGCGAACCGCCGCATGCTGCGCGTGGCCGAGGAGCCCCCGGATCTGCTCCGCCGGTATCTCGCCGAGTTCGCGGTGCTCCAGGCCGAGCGGCTGTACAGCGCCGACGTGCACAGCCGGCTGGAGGAGCGGGAACGTGCCCGGCAGCGCCGTTCTACGATGTCGCAATGATCGGCAGGATCGGCAGGTGCCCGCCCGAACCGCCCTGCGGCGGCGGCTCCGTCGTGACGTTCATCGGTTCCGGCTCGATGTCCTGCCGCGTGAGACCCATGAAATGCATGACGATCTCGTGGTTGGTGGAGGTCACCGCCGAGTCGGACCCGGTGCGGTAGTACAGATCCAGCGTTCGCGGCGACGGTGCCGGGCTTACGGCGAGGTCCTTGCGCAGCCGGGCCACGATGCCGGGCACGTCGTAGGCGAGCTGGACGCCGTCACGCACGTAGTACTCCTCGCCGCCCACCGTCACGATCGGCAGCGGGTCACCGGACTCGGCCGGCCGATACGCGGGTTGGGTGAGCAGGTCGTAGCGGAAGACCTCGTCGAGCAGCGGGGCGGCCGCCGCCGGCACCAGGGGCCGCACCGACTCCGTCCACCAGCGCCGCAGCAGGCGTTTGGCCTCGGGCTCGGTGTAGAAGTAGGTGATCGCCGCGCCGTACGCGTCGGTCCCGCCGGCCGCGGCGCCGACGTACGCCCGCAGCGGCGCCGCGGCCGGGTCGTCGACCTCGGCGATCCAGCGGTCGAGGTTCAGCAGAGCCTGCGACTGGGTCACCTCGCCCAGCAGGCGCAGCGGGAGCCAGGTGTGGCGCAGCACCGCGTTCTCCGCGACCACCCGGGCCCAGAACAGGAAACGCTGCATCTGCTGGTTCTCGGCGAACGTAATGCTGTCGTGGGCCAGGACGTACTCGAAGTCGTCGCTGTCGCCCCGCACGGACCTGATCCCGAACTGCTCCTTCTTGTCCATGTACTCGGTGTTGGGCAGCAGCAGCATCGGATAGACCGCGATGCGCGAGACTCGCCGGGCCAGCCGGTCATAGCCGTCCATGAACGAGGCCACCGTCTCGCCGGGAGCGCCCCAGATCAGCTCCGCGTAGCAGTCCAGACCCTCCCGGTCCAGCCACGCGGCCAGGTCCTCCCACTCGTTCACCTTCATGTTGCGCCGGTGCATGTTCTCCAGCGCCGTGTCGCTGAGCGTCTGCAACGCCAGCGTGAACGAGCTGCGCATGCCGGCGTCCTTCATCATCTTCACGATGCGGTAGAAGGTCTTGGACTTGTTTTTCGCCCAGGAGGTCTCCAGCGCGCGTGGGAATCCCAGCCGTTCGCGGGTCTCGATGAGTGCCTCGACGAACGCGACGTCACCGGGCAACAGGCCGAAATTGGCGTCGCAGGCCACGACGGTGTGCACCTTGAGCCGCCCGAAGATCTCCAGCTCCGCGCGCAGGCGGTCGATGGAGAAGGCCCGGACCTTCTGCCCGACCGCTCCGCCCCAATAGCAGAACGCGCACTTGTACGGGCAGCCCCGGTTGGTCTCCATCAGCGCCACGTCGTAGCGGAAGTTGCCGTCGGCGTCGGTGAGCTCCAGAGCCCCGGTCAGGAACGGCGACGGGATCTCGTCCAGGTCGTTGATGCGTTCCCGCTCCGGTGTGGTCACCAGTTCGCCGGACGCGTCCCGGAACGACAGACCGGCGACGTCGTGCAGCCGGTGCGGGCCGGCGCCGGCGAGCCGGGCCAGCAGGATGTCGCGGAACGTGAACTCGCCCTCGCCGTTGACCACGATGTCGACCTCGGGGAACAACCGAAAGACCCGCTCGGCCTGGTTGGCGACGTGCGTTCCGCCGAACACCACCCAGCCCTGCGGATTGAGCTGCTTGAAGGTGGCGGCGAGCGAGCCGAACGACCGCATGTTCCAGCCCATCACCGAGAACGCGAGGACGTCGGGCGCGCCCTGGGTGAACATGGCGTTGGCCATCGCGACGTGCGTGACGCCGCCGCGGAAGTTGTGGATGGCGATGTCGGTGCCGGCCCGGATGCGTTCGTCCGCCAGGGCGGTGGCCTTGAGGTAACCCGCGGCCAGCGGCATTGACTCCAGCGGCATGTCCCAGACGCCCTGCTGGACCAGGTACACGGTGGATCTGGCGGCGCTGCGGTTGGTGAAGTCCATCGAGTCCTCCCTGGCCGGCATGCGGGCGCGCCGGCGCATGCCGGGACCGCGCCGCGGTGCGGCGAACCTGTGAGACGTGGATGTCCTCGTGCCCGCCTGGCGGTGGCACGGCGGTGAACAGAGCGCGGGCTCGTCCGGCTACCGGCGCTCAGCGCAGGCTATGCCAATCCCATCGGTCAGGGCGAGAAGGTCAAGGTATGCAAGGAAATCGCTGCCGGCGGGCGGTTCATCGCCGGTCTTGGACGCCGATGACACCGCGGGCGGGCTCTGTCAGGATGCGGTGACGGGCCGTACTCCCGAGGGCGCGGCATGCCGCGGCCGACCGTGCCGACCGCCTTGAGTGAAGGGCGCGATCTCACATGACCGAATCATCGAAGGACCGTGTCTACGAACGGTTCCAGCTCATCGTCAACGGGCCGGCGCTCTTCAACGCCATCGTGGCCGGCCTGGAGCTGAACGTCTTCGAGTACCTGCGGGAGCACCCGGATGCCGGCTTCGAGGACCTGGAACGATTCACCGCGCTGCGGCCGCACTCGCTGCGGGTGCTGCTGCTGGGCCTGACCGCGACCGAGCTGGTGTCCAAACAGGACGGCCGCTACCGCAACTCGGCCTTCGCCGATGATGCCCTGGCCGCCGATCGGCCCCACAGCTGGCGGGAGACGCTGATCGGCTGGCGTCGCTTCCAGTACCCGGCCTTCCCGCGCGCCACCGAGGCGCTGCGCGAGGGCCGCAACGTCGCGCTGGAGGCCTACGACGGCCCCGGTGAGACGCTGTACGCCCGGCTCGCGCACGACCCGGCCCTGGTCGCCGCGTACCACGACTCGATCGCGCCCTTTACGCACCTCTTCGTCGCCGGCCTGCTGGATCACCCGGAGTTGTCGACCGTGGGCCATCTGCTGGACGTCGGCGGCGGCGATGGCACCACCGCGATCAGCTTCGCGCGCCGCTTCCCCGGCGCGAGGGTCACCATCTTCGACATGCCGGCGGTCGCCGAGCGGGCCGAGCTGGTCGTGCCGGAGGATCTGGCCGCCCGGATCCGGCTGCATCCGGGCGATCTGTTCCGCGACGAGTTTCCCGGCGACGTCGACGCCGTGCTGTTCAGTCATGTGCTCGAACCGTTTGACGAGCAGCGCAGCGTAGGACTGCTGAGCAAGGCGGTCCGGGCGCTGCCACCCGGCGGGCGGATCTTCGCCTATGGGATGACCGCGCCGGACGACGAGGACGGTGGCCTGCTCGCGGCGCGGCTCTCGTTGTACCTCAACGTCCTCGTCGCCGTCGGTGGACTCGCCCACCCGGTGGCCGACTACGAGCGCTGGCTGTCGGAGGCGGGCGCGACGACCGTGAAGGCGTACCCCGGCCTGCCGTACGAGCACGGACTCGTCGTGGGCACCGTGGGATGAGCTCGCTCTCCGGGCGCGTCGAGCCGGCCTTCGAGCAGCACGGGCGGGGCGGGCCGCCGCTCGTGCTGCTGCACGGCCTGGCCAACAGCCGGGCGGTGTGGCGTGAGGTCCTGCCGGCACTGGCCGCCGACCGGGTGGTCCTCGCCTACGACCATCGTGGCCACGGCGACAGTCCGCACCTCGGCCGGGCCGATGCCTACACGCTCGACGCGCTGGGCGCCGATCTCGCCGGGCTGCTCCAGGCGCGGGGGATGACCCGGGTGGACCTGGCCGGCCACTCGCTCGGCGGGACGGTGGCCCTGCGGTTCACGCTGCGCCGCCCGGAACTGGTGCGCTCGCTCATCTTGGTTGAGCCGGTCACGCGAGCCCCGGGCGACCTGCCCCGGGCGGTGGCCGATCGACTCCTCGCCCGGGCCGGCACCGAGGGCATGGCGGGCATCGCCGCCCTGCTCGACCGGATCGCCGACTTCGCCCCGCGGCCCCGCTCGCCCGCGCGCCGCCGGCGCTTGCGCGACAGCGTCGCCCGGATGGACCCGGCCGCCTTCGCCGGACTGACCGCCGCGCTGGAGAGCCTGCCGGCCATGGACGACGCACTGCGCGCATTGGACGTCGCGACGTCGGTGATCTGCGGTGACGATCCTGCGGCGCGCTCACGGGCCGGGCATCTGGAACGGACGATGCCCCGCACCGTCGTGCGGATCGTGCCGGGGGCGGGGCACGCGCCGCACGAGGACGACCCGGCGGGATGGCTGGCGGCTGTCCACGCCCACTTCGCCGACCTGCGCAGGGAGGGGCCTGAGCATGGCCAGAATCCTGATCGGCAACGAGTTCAACGAGGACCGAGCCGGGCTCGTTGACGCCAAACGGAAGAAGGATGCGTGGTGGACCCAGCGGCTCGTATGGTTCGCCGAGGACCACGACGTCCTGGTGATGGCGGTCGCACCCGACGAGGCGTTCCTGCGGCATGTGACCGGGGTGACCGGGACGGCCCGGGAGACGCTGCGGATCGTGGTGCCCCCGCCCGGCAGTCTCGGCGTCGGGGTGCTCACCGCCGACCGGCTCGCCGCGCCGCAGCTGCTCGCCCGGCTGCGCGATGCCCTGGCCGGTGAGCCTCCGGACGCCATCATCAGCCTGCATCCCGACGTGTCCGTCGCCGTGCTGGCACGGGCGCTGGGGGCCGTACAGGCGCTGTCCGGGTTCGGTTTCCTCAGCCAGGCCGGCGGCCGGCTGGTGAACAGCAAGGCCGCCTTCCGGGCCATCGCCGCGGGAACGGGGGTGCCCGTCCCCGCGGGCGGCGTCAGCACCGACCCGGCGCAGTTGGTCGAGACGGTGGACGCGCTGCTCGGCGACGATCAGCCCGTGATCCTCAAGCACGAGTTCAGGGCGGGCGGCCGCGGCAACGAGATCCTCAGCCGCGAGAGCGGCCGGACGCCGGTCGGCGCCCAGCACGTCGTGGTGGTCCGGGACCGTGGTGAGCTGGAGGTGTACGTCGCCCGCCGATGGGCCTGGCTTACCAGCAACGGGCAGTCGCCGGTGGTCGTCGAGCAGTACCATCCCGGCAGCCGGGCGCTGTTCGCCGAATTCGCGGTCACCGACAAGGGCGTCGACTTCGGCGGGCAGGGGGAGCTGCTCTCCGCGCCGCTCGCCGCCGCGGAGATCATCCCGGCCCCGGACGTCGCCGAGCACGTCGTCGAGGCGCTGGTCGAGGGCGGCCGCGCGCTGTGCGAACCGCTGCAGGCGATGGGCTACCGGGGCAGGCTCAGCGCCGATGCCATCCTCACCGCCGCCGGCCGGCTGCTGTTCACGGAGTACAACGGGCGCATCACCGGCTCGACGCCGGTGTACGCGGTCTTCGGCGAGCGGGTGATCGGGCCGGGATACAGCCGGGACCGCGTGCTGTTCGACCGCGACGGCTGGCGGGTGCCGTCATTCGCCGGCGCGCTCGCCGCGCTGACGGAGGCCGGCCTGGCGTACTCGCCGGACAGCCGGCTCGGCGCCGTTGTGGTGACGCCGTACAACAGCGACAACGGAACCGTGCGCTACTGCCTTGCCGCGGCGTCGCTGCACGAGGCACTGCGCGCGCAGGCGGCGATCGAGGGTCTGTTCGCCGGGCCGGCGTCATGAGCGGGCCCTCCACTGAGCCGATGGCACCGGCCGCCCCGCCGGCACCCACTCGCGTCGGCCGCGGCCGCGGCCACGGCTCGGTGGCGGCCCGGTTTGCCGCCGTGGCCGCCGCGAACCCGGGCCGGGTCGCGGTCTTGAGCGGTGCGGCGCAGGTGACGTACGCGGAGCTCGCCGACGCGGTTGCGCGCATCCGGTTCGGATTGCGCCGCCGGGGCGTGCGACGCGGCGGCACGGTTGGGGTGAGCGTCGATCGCGGCCCTGACCTACCGGCCGTGCTCCTGGCCCTGCTGGGGATCGGCGCCGCCTATGTGCCACTCGACCCGCGCTACCCGCGCGCTCGGCTCGGCTTCATGGTCCGCGACGCGCGGGTCGAGGCGGTCGTCGCCGATCCGTGGCACAGCCGGGCCCTGGCGCCCGCGGGCGCCCCTGTGCTGGCCCCGGGCGCGCTGCTGAACGGCCCGGCGGATCGCTCGACACTGCGGACCGGTGCGGACGACGTCGCCTACGTGATGTACACCTCGGGATCAACGGGGGTTCCCAAGGGCGTGGAGGTGACACATCGCAACGTCCTGGCGTGCCTCGCCGCGATGGCGGCCCTGCTACCGGTCGGCGCGACGCGTTCCACACTGTTCAGCACCCGGCTGTCGTTCGACATCGCGACCCTTGAGTTCCTGCTGCCGCTGACGAGCGGCGGCACCTGCGTCGTGGCTCCCGAGACCGGTGTGCTGAGCGCCCGGCGCATGGCCCGGCTGGTGAACGACGTCCATCCGTCACTGGTGCAGGCGACCCCGGTCGGACTGCGGCTGCTGCTCGACGCCGGCGCGCGATTCACCGCCGATCAGACGCTGTTGTGCGGCGGTGACGTGCTGCCGCAGGCGCTGGCCGACCGGCTCGGCGAGCTGCCGGCAGCCGCCCTCAACGTGTACGGGCCGACCGAGGCCACAATCTGGGCTACCGCGTGGCCGGTCCGGCCGGGCGTCGTGCGCATCGGCCGGGCCCTCGGTCACGCCCGTGTCTACCTGCTTGACGAGGACCTGCGCCGGGTGCCACCGGACACCGAGGGCGAGGTGTACATCGGCGGGCCCGCGGTCGCCGTCGGCTACCGCGGCCGGCCCGGCCTCACCGCCGAGCGGTTCCAACCCGATCCGTTCGCCGCCGAGCCCGGCGCGCGCATGTACGCCACCGGCGATGTCGGGCGCTTCGTCGACGGCGAGCTGGAGTTCCGGCGCCGGACCGACACTCAGGTCAAGATCAACGGTCACCGGGTCGAGCTCGGCGAGATCGAGACGGTTGCCGCCGGGGTCGAGGGCGTTCGCGCCGCGGTCGCGGTGGTGGGCCGGCCCGACGGTGTGCCGCTGCTCCGCCTGTTCGTCGAGAGCGCGGCCGGCCCGGACGCGGTACGTCCCTCGGTCGAGGCGCGGCTGCGGCAGGCGCTGCCCGCAGCGATGATCCCGGCCCGGATCGACGTCGTCGCCGCGTTGCCGCTGACCGAGAACGGCAAGGTCGACCGGGCTGAGCTGACGGACCGGCCCCCCGCAGAAGCGCCATCCGCCTGAAAGGAGCCCCGCCATGGCCGACTCGGACTTCGACCGGTTCGAACGGGCGATCGTCGCCGCACTGCCCGCGGCCACGCTGCCGCTGCGCCCGAACGACCGGTTGGCGGCGTTCGGGCTGACCGACTCGCTGCAGCTGGTGCAGCTGGTCGTACACATCGAGGAGGCACTCGGCATCGACCTGCCCGACGAGACGCTCACCACGGACACGTTCGAGACGATCGGTACCCTCTGGGGCGTGCTGAGCGCGCATCTGCGCCCGGCGCGGCCATGATCACCGGGCGGGCGGACGGGCGGACGGCTCCGGCTCATCGTCCGAGCCAGCGTGGCGGGCGGCCCTCGGCGAACGCGCGCGGACCCTCGACGGCGTCCGTGCTGTACATCCGCCGGCGCTCCCACTCGTAGTCGGCGGCGAACGCCTCCGCCAGCGGCAGCGTGGCCGACGCGGCGGCGACCTGCTTGATCGCCCGGACCGACAGCGGAGCGCAGCGCAGGATGTCGCTCACCCAGCCGGAGACGCACGATGCCAGCTCGCCGGCGGCGACCACCTCATTGACCAGCCCGAGCTCATAGGCGCGGGCCGCGCTCATGCGCCGGCCGGTCATCAGGTAGCCGATGGCGGCCCGGTACGGCGCCTGGCGGGTCAGCCGGAACACGCCACCGGCACCGGCGATGAGCCCGAGCCGGGCCTCCGGCAGCCCGAACACCGACCGGTCGGACGCGACGATGATGTCGCACGCCAGCGCCAGCTCGAACCCGCCGCCGAGCGCAAAGCCGTCGACCTGTGCCACCACGGGCTTGCTGAGCTCGAACCGCTCCGTCAGCCGCGGCCAGCCGGGTCGGCCGCGGCTGCCGAAGCTGCTCGGCGCGCGGTTCCCGGCACGGCCCAAGCGAGCCGTCTCCTTGAGATCCTGCCCGACCGAGAACGCGCGGCCGCCGGTGCCGGTCAGCACCGCCACCAGGACCTCCTCGTCGCGCTCGACGTCATCCCAGGCGGCGGCCAGCTCGTGGTGCATCCGCACGTCCATCGCGTTCAACACGTGCGGGCGGTCCATGATGATCGTCGCGACGGGTCCTTGCTTGGTGTAGCGAACTCGGGGCCGTTCGTCCGCTGTCGTCACGGTTCCTCCCTGACGGGCCGGCACGTCCCACCGTTTGTGTCACATCGCCGTGCCCGTCCACCAGGCCGCCGGGTGCGCACCGTCGATGCCGGCTCGACCGGCAGCAGCCGGAACTCGCCGGGACGGGGACCGGAGCCGGTGCAGGGGCGTCCGGATGCCGCCGTGTCCGTCGCGGGCCACGCCTGCTCGTGGCGGCGGGCCGCAGCGCGATCCGTACCCTGGCACCGGCGTTGCGGTCCCACCCGGTCATGCCGCAGGGCGTCCCGAGCCGTGCGGACCGGGGACCGGCAGCGGCGGCCGCGGCGCTCAGCAGGACCGGTCCGGGGAGGTGCTCGAGGTAGCGCCAGTGGTTGCACCCCGCGAACACCTCGACGATGAGCCCGGTCTCCGTGCCGGGGCGGCGCACGACGGCGGACACGTCGATGCCGTCGGCGCGGGCCTGCTCCCTGCGTCGCCGACCGGGTCGTCGCCGGCCACCGCCACCGGCGCCGGCCGCGCGAGCGCGACGGCCTGGTCGGCGCCCGTGCCGCCGAGCGGCTCGCGCCGCTGCCGTACGCGACCTGAGCCGCCCTCGCCGGACGGCCCGTCCATGACGAGCACGAGGTCCCGGGCGAGCTGCCCGACGACGGCGACAAGCATGCCGATCCGGCTACCTCGGCATTGAGCTGCGGAAACGTCAGTCGCGTTCCTCGTCGCGGACGGGAACCTCGCTGAGCAGCGTGAACTCGAACTCGACCTGGGTGGTCTCCGGCGCGTCCTCGGGCGTCACCAGGTAGGACTCGACCCGGAAGCCGAGGTTGAGCACGTCCGCGGCGCGCATGTGCTCGACCAGCTCGTCGACGGCCGAGAAGTACGCG
Source organism: Dactylosporangium sp. CA-233914 (assembly GCF_050942935.1). Lineage (NCBI taxonomy): Bacteria > Bacillati > Actinomycetota > Actinomycetes > Micromonosporales > Micromonosporaceae > Dactylosporangium > Dactylosporangium sp. CA-233914. The sequence continues at coordinate 6,322,105 of NZ_CP192030.1, forward strand.
GTGTAGATGGCCGCCGGGGCGGCGGCCGGCTCGTCGGCGGCCTCGAAGGGGGTCTCGGCGGTGCTGCCGCCGGAGGTTTCAGCTGCGAAATCAACGGTCACGAGCGGCGAGCCTACGGCAGCCCGCCGCCGCCCGCGACCGCGGGAACGATCATTCGGCGCCGCGGCTCGCGCCGGCCGCGCCCGGGACCTCCAGGCCGGCGGCGACGCCGGAGCACGGATCGTCCATGAGCTCGGCTCGAACCCGGCCGCCGCCGGGCCTCCTCCAGCTGCTCCGGCGACGGCGGATGGGTCAGGTGCGGCGCGGCTCGACCCCGGCGAGGACCGGCCCGGCCATGATCGACGCGGCTCGGCAGGTGCCCCTGCCCGCCGCGGTCAGCACCGTAGCGCCGCCGCGGGCGTCGCCAACGGATCGCGGGGCGCTGGAGGTCGCCGCCGGCGCGGTCAGGTGAAGGCGCCGTGCTTGGCGGTGAGCTTGCCGAGCAGTTCGTGGGCGCGTACGGCGCGCTCGGCGTCCTGCTGGCGGACCTGCTCGATGAACGCGCGGACGTCGTCGTGGCCCTCGGCGTCGGCGGCGAACTTCTCGCACACCTGGCCGCCCTTCAGGGCGTGGTACTGGATGCTGACGAGGTCGTACACGATGTTGTCGGCCGGGGTGTGTGTCTCGGACATGTCGTTCATCCCTTCGCCCGGGCGCCCGGCGGGGTTGCGGGGCGCGTAGGAATCCGCTACCCACCCAGCTCATCCGCACACAACCCGATTTCGGCACGCGGCATCAACAGGTTGTTGACAAACAAGTTGTTGAAGGCCACGCTGATGACCGTGTACGAAGGCATGGACGACCAGGCCGCGGGCGACCTCGAGCGGCGGGCGCGGGACCGGCTGAGCGCGCGCGGCGGCAACGACCTGCCGCGGCTGCCGTGGCTGGCCGACGGGCAGCCGCACGACGCGGTCACGCTGATCCGCCAGGCGCTGTGGCGGGCCGGCACCGACCGCGGCGCGCTGGAGCTGCCCGACGACCTGATCGCCGCGATCACGCTGCTGGCCGCCGCCCGCGCCGAGCTCGACCAGCTCGAGGCCGGGCTGCTGTTCGCCGCCCGCGCCGAGGGCCTCACCTGGGCCCAGCTGGCCCGGCCGCTGGGCCTGCGCACGGCCCAGGCCGCCCAGCAGCGCCACGAGCGCGTCCTGGGCCGGCTCGCGTGAGCATCGTCCCGCTCGCCGACGCCGGCCCCGAGTGCGGCGGCAAGGCGCACGGGCTCGCCGTCATGCTGCGCGCCGGCCTGCCCGTCCCGGACGGGTTCGTGGTCACCGACCCGGCGGTCGACCCGCGGCAGGTCGCCGACCGGCTGCGCGGCCGGGCGTTCGCCGTGCGCTCGTCGGGCCGGGCCGAGGACTCCGCGGCGGCGTCCTTCGCCGGCCAGTTGGACACCGTGCTCGGCGCCCGGGGCCTCGACGACGTCCTGGCCGCGATCCGCCGCTGCGCCGCGTCGGCGGGCACCGGGCGGGCCCGCGCCTACCGGGAGCGGCTCGGCCTCGGCACGGAGGCCGCGGTGCCGGTGATCGTGCAGGAGCTGATCGAGGCCGACCACGCGGGGGTGCTGTTCACCCGCGACCCCCGCGACGGCACCCCGGCCGTGGTCATCAACGCGTCCTGGGGCCTCGGCGAGTCCGTCGTCTCCGGCGCGGTCGTGCCCGACGAGATCGTCGTGGCCGGCACCGTCCGGGTCACCGCCGGGGCCAAGCAGACCCGGCTCGACCTCGGCGCGGACGGCCTGGTCCGCTCGGGCGTCCCGGCGGCCGACCGGGCCCGCGTGTGCGTGCCGCCCGAGGAGGTGCCCCGGCTCGTCGCACTCGGCCGGCGCTGCGAGGAAGTCGCCGGCCATGCCCAGGACGTCGAGTGGGCGGTCCGCGACGGGCGGATCTGGCTGCTGCAGTCCCGCCCGATCACCGCCGTGGCCACTTCGGCGGCCGGCGCCGACGGCGGCGCTCGCCCGCTGGTCACCGGCGTGCCCAGCAGCCCCGGCCGGGCGTGCGGGCCGGTCCGCCTGGTCCGCGGCGTCGACGAGTTCGCCCGGGTCCGGCCCGGCGACGTCCTCGTCTGCCGGACCACCGACCCGGCCTGGACCCCGCTGTTCCGCCTGGCCGCCGCCGTGGTCACCGAGACCGGCGGCGTCCTCAGCCACGCGGCGATCGTCGCGCGGGAGTACGGCATCCCCGCCGTCGCCGGCGCCGGCGCGGCGATGACCAGCCTCACCGACGGCGTATCCGTCATCGTCGACGGCACCGCCGGCACCGTCACCGGAGGATCCGCCTGATGGACCGTTCGTCCCCGACGGGGCTGCTGGTGCTGCACGCGGTGCGGCTCAAGGGCTTCGCCGCCACCGGCGCCGTCGCCGCCCGGTTCGGCCTCGACCCCGGCGAGACCGGCGAGCACCTGCTCGACGCGCAGGCGTACGGCCAGGTCAGCCGGGCCTGCTTCGCCGGGCTGGACGGGTGGTCGCTCACCGACGCCGGGCGCCGGCACAACGAGGCCCAGCTGCGCGACGAGCTCGACCGCGCAGGGGCCCGCGGCACCGTCGATGCCGTCCACGACCGCTTCCGGCCCCTCAACGCCCGGGCGTCGCAGCTGTTCACCGCCTGGCAGCTGGACCCGGCCGGCGCCGGCGACACCCTCGACCGGCTCGCCGTCCTCGCCGCCGAGCTGCGCGAGCTCGAGCGGCCCCTGTCCGCCGGGCTGGACCGGTTCGCCGGCTACCACGACCGGTTCGCGGCCGCGCTGGCCCGGGCCGGGCGCGACCCGGCGTGGATCACCGGCGTCGAGGTCGACTCCTGCCACCGGGTCTGGTTCGAGCTGCACGAGGACCTGATCGCCACGCTCGGCATCTCCCGGTAGACCGCTCCCGCGGCATTTCACTCCGCGCGGGGGATGACAGCGGGGTGGGCCGGGTCCACGTTGAGGGCGTGGGGGAGGTGCGCCGTGGAGCTCCCGTTCTGGCGGATGGTGAGCGTCGGCGCGGCCACCGTACTGTTCGGCGCCGCCGTGCTCGTATGGCCGCACGCCACGCTGCGGTTGCTCGCGGTGCTGGCGGGCGTGTGGCTGCTGGTCATCGGGGTGATGAGGGTCTCCGGCGCCTTCCGGGCCAGGTCCGGCGGCTCCGGGAGCCGCCGGGCGTCGGTGCGGCAGGTGATCGACGGGCTGTTCGGGGTCCTGCTGAGCGCGCTCGGCGTCGTGTGTCTGAGCTCCGCGACGGCCGGGCTGGTGACAGTGCCGGTGCTGATCGGGCTGGCGTGGCTGCTCATCGGGTTGGCCGCGGTGCTGCTGGGACTGCTCGCGGCGGGCCGGCCGCGGGTGTGGTTGCTGGTGCTGGGTGTGGTGGCGATCGTGGTCGGGGTGGTGTTCGTGTCGTGGCCCGGCCTGTCGCTGTGGGCGGCGGTGCTGCTGACCGGCATCAGCGCGGTGGCGCTCGGTGCGGCGGAGATCGCGATCGCCGTGCAGGCGCGGCGAACCGCGGCCGCGCCGGTGGGATAGACAACGGAGTGATCCTGGGAGGTCCACAATGGACATTTCGATCGGCGAGATCCTCCTCTCGACCGTGTGGTTCATGCTCGTGTTCGCCTGGATCTGGCTGATGGTCAACATTCTGACCGATCTGTTCCGGGATCCGTCGATGTCCGGGTGGGGCAAGGCAGCGTGGACGCTGTTCCTGATCGTGCTGCCGTGGATCGGGGCGCTGACCTACCTGATCGCGCGGGGCCGCTCGATGAACGAGCGGGCGGCGCAGCGGGCCCGGCAGCAGGAGGCGCAGCTGCGGCAGTACGTGCGCGAGGTGGCCGGCGCGCCGGCGTCGCCGAGCCCGGCCGACGAGCTGACCAAGCTCGCCGACCTGCGGCGGCGGGGTGTGCTGAACGACTCGGAGTACGAACGGGCCAAGTCCGCGCTGCTCGGCGCGGACAGCAACGTGGCCCGGCATCCCGCCTGACGGGCTACGGCGGCCCGGGCGGCGGCTGATCCGCGTGGTGGTCGGCGCGGCGCGCCGACCACCACGAGCGGGCGATCGCGGCCAGGGGCGGGGCGAGGAACACCCCGAACAGGCCGCCCAGCGCCGCGCCGACGATCGTCGCCACCAGCACCGCCACCGGGTGCAGCTTCAGCGCGCGGCCGAACACGACCGGCCGCAGGATGCCCTCGAGGACGTTCTGCGTGATGAGGACGATCAAGGTCATCCACGCGGCCGCGGTCGGCCCGCCCGAGCCGAGGGCCAGCAGGACGGCGAAGAGCGCCGCGATCCAGGCGCCGAGGTACGGCACGAAGGCGGTGACGAACGTGACGGCGGCGATCGTCAGCAGGAAGGGCACCCGCAGCACGGCCGCGCCGGCGGTGATGACGGCCGCGTCCATGGCCGCCACGACGGTCGTGCCGAGGATGTACCGCCGCATCTGGACCGCCGCCCGCGGCACGAACTGGTGCCCGGGGTCGACCCGGGCCGGTATCCGCCGCTCGATCGCCGCGACCGAGCGCGGGCCGTCGCGCAGCAGGTAGAACAGCAGGTACGTGCCGGCGAGCAGGCCGATCGCCACCTGTGCGACGACGAGCGCGCTGTTGGCCAGCGCGGCGGCGGCGCCGAGCAGCGCCGTGCGCAACGACGCCGAGCTCAGGATCGTCCGCACCGGGTCCGCGCCGATCGCGTCGTGCACCCGGCGGCCCGCCGCGGCCAGGACCGGCTGCCACTGCGCTGCCTGCGTCACGAGTACCCACGCCAGCAGCCCGCCGACGATCGCCAGGCACAGCGGCACCACCAGCGCGCCGAGCAGCGCGGCGGGCCCGGGTGGCAATCCGAGCCGGCGCAGCCGGACGACGAGCGGCTGCGCCGTGACGGCGATGACCACCATCATCAGCAGGGGCATCACCAGCGGTGCGAGCACCCCGATCGCCACCGCGGCCGCGGCCGCGCCGCCGATCATCCCGATCACCGCCCAGCCGATCCGGCCCAGGCGCCGCAGCCGGCCCATGCGCCGGGTCTACCCGAACCACCGCACGTCAGCCCGGCCGACCCGCCGTCCACCCCCCTGGCTCACCCAGCGGGTGAGTGGCGCGGCTCGGCCGCGGGTTCATACCGATTGAGCGGTTTGATTGCGAGTGGTAGGGGAATCCCTCCGGCGACCGAAGCAGGTGGCCGTCATGGCCGACGCCGGCGTGGACGCGGTGCAGGCCGCGATCCGGGAAGGACGGCAGGCATGCGTACGCGGGGCACGCCGGAGGACCCGGACCGGCTGCGCGAGGAGATCGCCCGGACCCGCTCGGACCTCGCCGAGACCGCCGGGCGGCTGGCGGCAAGGACCGACGTGAAGAGCCGGGCGAAGCAGACGGCCGGCGACGCCAGGCAGCGCGTCGCGATGGTGGCGGGCGACGCCAGACAGCGCGTCGTGGTGGTGACGGACGGTGCGAAGCGGCACGCCACCGCCGCGGCGACGTCGGTGTGCGACACCGTACGCGACACGCACCTGCCCGCGCGGGCCCGCCGGCCGCTGCCGTGGGCGGTGATCGGCGCCGTCGTGGCCGCCGCCGGCGTGGTCGTTTACGTGATGGGCGGCCGGCGGGGCTGACACACGCCGATCCGTCCCGGCGCGCGGCGCGCCGCCCCGCCGGTGCCGCACGAAGGTGGTTGGAACGAGCGCGGTTGGGTAGCCGCCTGCCCGGACGCGTCGGCGGGAAGGATCGTGCATGGTATTGGCCGGCTGGGACTTCATCGGGTGGGCTTTCGAGGGGCCCTCGGCCTGGCCGCGACGGGCCGCGGTCGTCGTACTCGCGTTCTGCGGGCTGGTGGTGTCGCTGCAGCTGGCCTTCTTCCAGTACCGGCTGGTGCCGTCGGTGTGGGAGCCGTGGTTCGGGGACGGCAGCGTCCGGGTGCTGGACTCGGCGTTCTCGCGGTCCCTGCCGGTGCGCGACGCCGCGGTCGGTGCCGCCGCCTACCTGGCCGAGCTGGTGCTGGAGCTGTCCGGCGGCGTCACCCGGTGGCGGCGCCGGCCGTGGCTGGTGCTGCTGCTCGGGCTCCTCGCCGCCGCGATGGCGGTGGCCGCGCTGGGCCTGGTCGCGCTGCAGGCGTTCGCCATCATGGCGTTCTGCACCCTGTGTCTCGTCTCGGCCGCCATATCGCTCAGCGTGCCGTTGTTCGTCGTCGACGAGGTGGCGGCGACGTGGCGGCAGGTGCGCCGCGGCCGCCGGTACGGGCTGTCGTGGGTCCGGGCCGTCCGCGGGGGCGACGTGGATGCGCACTGAGGCCAAGGTGTTCGGCGCGATCACCGCGTTCATGTTCGTGGCGGCCATCGTGTACTTCGTGTGGACCGGCATCGAGGGCCGCCCCGAGTATGCGGGCACGCTCGCGCTCGGCGTGTCCGGCCTCATGGGCCTGCTGTGCACGGTGTACTTCTGGCTGGTCGCCCGGCGCATCCCGCCGCGGCCCGAGGACCGGCCGGGGGCGGTGATCGCCGACGGGGCGGGGACCATCGGGTTCTTCGCGCCGCCCGGCTTCTGGCCCGCGGGCATCGCGGTGTCCGTGGCGGCCGCGGCGGTCGGTCTCGCGGTCAGCCAGTGGTGGCTGCTCGGCGCCGGCGTGCTGGCGGCCCTGATCGCCATCACGGGTCTCGCCCTGGAGTTCTACGCCGGCAGCCAGGAGTCGCGGTGAGGAAGGCGCGCGCGGCCCGGTCGACGCGGGCGGCCCTGGCCCTGGACGAGCGGTTCCAGGCGGCCACGCCGCTGCGGGGGATGGTCAACAAGGTGTTCCCCGACCACTGGTCGTTCATGCTGGGTGAGCTGGCGCTGTACTCGTTCGTCATGCTCGTGCTGACCGGCACCGTGCTGTCGCTGTTCTTCGACCCGTCGATGCGCGAGGTCATCTACGACGGCTCGTACACCCCGTTGCGCGGGATGCCGATGTCCGCCGCCTACGACTCGACGCTGCGCATCAGCTTCGACATCCGCGGCGGCCTGTTCCTGCGCCAGATCCATCACTGGGCCGCGAACCTGTTCATGGCCGCGATCGTCGTGCACATGGCCCGGATCTTCCTCACCGGCGCGTTCCGCAAGCCGCGCGAGATGAACTGGGTCATCGGCATCATCATGTTCTGGCTGGGCTTCATCGAGGGCTTCGCCGGCTACTCGCTGCCCGACGACGGGCTGTCCGGCACCGGCCTGCGCATCGCCGCGAGCATCGTGCAGTCCCTGCCGATCATCGGTACGTGGGTGTCGACCGCGCTGTTCGGCGGCGAGTTCCCCGGTGAGGTGATCGTCGGGCGCCTCTACATCGTCCACGTCCTGCTCGTGCCGGGCGCCCTGGTCGCGCTCATCAGCGTGCACCTGGGCCTCATCGTCAAGCAGAAGCACACCCAGTGGCCCCGGCCCGGGCACACGAACGGCAACGTGGTCGGCGAGCGGATGGTGCCCGGGTTCGCCGGCCGCTCGACCGGCCTGGCGATCATGCTGTCCGCGGTCCTCGCCGCGCTCGGCGGCCTGGTGCAGATCAACCCGCTGTGGCTGTTCGGCCCCTACCAGGCCGCGGTCGTCTCCTCGGCCAGCCAGCCCGACTGGTACGTCATGTTCCTCGACGGCGCCCTGCGGCTCATGCCGCCGTGGGAGCTGCGCGCGTTCGGCTACACGCTGTCCCCGGTGTTCTGGCCCGGCGTCGTGCTGCCCGGCGTGCTGACGCTGCTCGCCGTGGGGTACCCGTTCGGCAGCTCGTGGCGGCACCGCGGCCAGGGGTACCACAATCTGCTGCAGCGCCCCCGCGACGCCCCGACCCGCACCGCGGTCGCCGCCATGGCGGGCACCTTCTTCCTGGTCATGGTGGTGTCGGCGGCCAACGACCTCATCGCCTACAAATTCAGCATCAGCCTCGACGCCATGGTCTGGGCCGGCCGCATCGGCGCCGTGCTGCTGCCGCCGCTGGCGTTCTACCTCGCCCGCCGGCTGTGCCTGGGCTTCCAGCAGCAGGACCGCAAGCGCCTCGCCCATGGCGTGGAGACCGGCCTGGTCGTCCGCATGCCCGACGGGGAGTACCGCGGGATCGAGCAGCCCCTCGCCCCCGAGCGGGAGCTGCCGCTGCCGTACACCGGATGGGTGGTTCCGAAACGCATGAAGCGCCTCGGCGCGCTCCCGCCGGCCCCGAAGGGCTTCATGGTCCCGATCGAGCGGGGCGTGCGGCCGGCCATCGAGCGGAAGGAGAAGGAGGCCGTCGATGAGTGACCGCGCGGTCGTGCCCGTCGACCCGGTGCACACGCCGCGGCTGCCGGGCCCGCTGCGGCGCACCACGCCCGGCAACCGCCTCGTGGAGCTGCTGTCGACCACCGACGCCAAGCAGATCGGCCTCATGTACCTCGTGACGTCGTTCGGGTTCTTCATCATCGGCGGCATTCTGGCCATGCTCATGCGGGCCGAGCTCATGCGCCCCGGGCTGCAGTTGATGTCCACCGAGCAGTACAACCAGCTGTTCACCATGCACGGCACGATCATGCTGCTGCTGTTCGCCACCCCGTTGCTGTTCGGCTTCGGCAACTTCCTGGTGCCGCTGCAGATCGGCTCCGCCGACGTCGCCTTCCCGCGGCTCAACGCCCTCGCGTACTGGCTGTACCTCACCGGCGGCCTGGTCACCATCGGCGGTTTCGCCACGCCGGACGGCGCCGCCGACTTCGGCTGGTTCGCCTACGCGCCGCTCAACAGCCACACCCAGTCCCCGGGCATCGGCGGCGACCTGTGGGCCATGGGCCTGGCCGTCTCCGGTGCCGGCACGGTGATCGGCGCCGTCAACATGATCACCACCGTGATCACGCTGCGCGCGCCCGGCATGACCATGTTCCGGATGCCGATCCTGACCTGGAACATCCTCGTCACCGCGGTGATGATCCTCCTGGCGTTCCCGGTCCTCACCGCCGTGCTGCTGGTCCTGGAGGCCGACCGCAAGCTGGGCGCGCACGTCTTCGACGCCTCCGTCGGCGGGGCGATGCTGTGGCAGCACCTGTTCTGGTTCTTCGGCCACCCCGAGGTGTACATCGTGGCGCTGCCGTTCTTCGGCATCGTCACCGAGATCCTGCCGGTCTTCTCCCGCCGCCCCGTCTTCGGCTACAAGGGACTGGTCGGCGCCACGATCGCGATCGCCCTGCTGTCGATGAGCGTCTGGGCGCACCACATGTTCGTCACCGGGCAGGTGCTGCTGCCGTTCTTCTCGTTCCTGTCGTACCTCATCGCCGTCCCGACCGGCATCAAGTTCTTCAACTGGATCGGCAGCATGTGGCGCGGCCAGCTGACGTTCCAGACGCCCATGCTGTGGTCGCTGGGCTTCCTGGTGACGTTCCTGTTCGGCGGCCTGTCCGGGGTCCTGCTCGCCTCGCCGCCGATGGACTTCCACGTCAGCGACACCTACTTCGTCGTCGCCCACATGCACTACGTGCTGTTCGGCACGATCGTCTTCGCCGCGTTCGCCGGCGTGTACTTCTGGTTCCCGAAGTTCACCGGCCGCATGCTCAACGAGCGCCTCGGCAAGATCCACTTCTGGCTGACGTTCGTCGGGTTCCACACCACGTTCCTGGTGCAGCACTGGCTCGGCACCCGCGGCATGCCCCGCCGCTACGCCGACTACCTGCCCACCGACGGGTTCACGACGTGGAACACCATCTCCAGCATCGGCGCGTTCATCCTCGGCGTGTCGATGCTGCCGCTGCTGTACAACCTCTGGTCGTCCTGGCGCTTCGGCCGCATCGTCGAGGTCAACGACCCGTGGGGCTACACCAACTCCCTGGAGTGGGCCACGAGCTGCCCGCCGCCCCGGCACAACTTCACCCGCCTGCCCCGCATCCGCTCCACCCGCCCGGTCTTCGACGACGTGCACGGCGAGCATTGACCCGTCCGGTTCCGCGGCTCAGGCGGCGAGCGCACCGGAGTCCGCGGCGAGCGTGACCCGGTTGCGACCGGCGCGTTTGGCGGCGTAGAGGGCCTCGTCGGCGCGGGCGACGAGCTCGTCGGAGCCCTCACCGGCGGCGAGGGTGGCGACCCCGGCCGAGAACGTCTGCTCGTGCGGCGTCGCCGCGCGCATCCGGTCCAGGATGCGCCGGGCCTCGCCGGGGGTCGCGTCCGGCAGCAGGACGATGAACTCCTCGCCGCCGTAGCGGGCCAGCAGGTCGGCCGCGCGCAGGCAGCCGCGCCAGGCTGCGGCGGCCTCCTTGAGCAGCCGGTCGCCGGCCGGGTGGCCGTGGGTGTCGTTGAAGCCCTTGAAGTGGTCGAGGTCGAGGAGCGCGACGGTGAGGGGCACCCGGCCGCGGCGGGCGCGTTCGAGGGCCCGGGGCAGCTCGGCGGTCCACGCCCGGCGGTTCGGCAGCCCGGTCAACTCGTCGGTGACGGCGAACTCGCGGACCATGCGCGACTGCAGGTCGAGCTGGGTCAGCACCTGCGACATGCGGGCCACGACGAGCAGGAACAGCGCGACGCAGCCGATGGCGATGGCCATCGCGTCGTCGATCCGGCCGGTCAGCGCCTCGGCGAACAGCAGTCCCGGGGCGACCAGCGAGGTCGCGGTGAGCACGGCCAGCATCCGGCGGCTGGGCCGGGTCGGCCGCGGCGGGGCCGGGCGGGCGAGGGTGCGCACGTCCGGGTTCAGGGCCGCGGCGCCGAAGGCGAGGTACCCGACCAGGAACACGTCGGCGAGGACCGTGTGGGCGAACGGGCCGGGCTGCCAGTGCATCGCGTTGACGACGGCCCAGGCGGTGTCGCCGCCGAGGAACGCGGCCAGGGCGGTGCACAGCATCCGGAACGCGGTGCTGCCGGCGGCGCCGTCGAGCAGGAGGCGGACCATCATGACGACCAGCAGGAGGTCGCCGACCGGGTAGGCGACGCTCACCAGGTGGCCGAGCAGGCCGATGTCGGGGTCGGCGGCGGCCGGCTTCACCATGAAGATCCAGGCGAGCAGCCCGATGCCGGTGGTCAGCGTGCCGGCGTCGACGAGGGTGGGCCAGTCGCGCCGCGGGGTGCGCCGGCGGATGAGCAGGAGCAGGCCGGCCGCGGCGAACGGGTACAGCGACAGGTAGGCGGCGTCGGCCCACGACGGGAACCCGGGCTCGGCCTGGCTGCGGGTCAGGATCGTCTCCACGCCGATCCCGCTCGCGTTGCCGGCGACGCCGGCCGCGATGAGCCACCAGGCCGCGGGCGCTGCGGGCCGGTGCCGCCGGACGCCGACGACGAGGGCCGCGGCGCCGAGCCAGCCGGCCCCGACCTGCCACAGCGCCTGAGCCAGGCTGCCGTCGGGGACGGCGAGGAACCCGAGCAGCACCACCACGGCCGCGGCGAGGTAGCCCCGGGTGAGCCGGCTGCTTACCACTGGTACTCCTCTGCGCTGGGACGTTCGGGTGACGCTGATCAGTTCGGCAGCTCCGGGCGATGCTGTGTTGCGGCCCTGGTGCGAAGCGAGCGCGGTTCAGGCGCCCGCCGATCAGCCGCATGAACGTGCGCCAGGCGGGTAGCGCCGAGCCGACACGACCTGAAGGGGGAACTCGATGACGGCCACGACCCTGCCGATGCTGGAGACGTACCCACAGCCGATCAACCTGGACCGGGCCAGGCTCGCCGCGACGATCGACACCCTCGTGGCGTGCGCCGAGGCGTGCACGGCCTGCGCCGACGCGTGCCTGAGCGAGGACACCGTCTCCGAGCTGACCAAGTGCATCCGCACCGACCTCGACTGCGCGGACATCTGCGCCGCGACGGCGCGCGTGCTGTCCCGGCGCACCGGCTACGACGCCACGGTCAGCCGCGCGCTGCTGGTCGCCTGCGCGACGGCGTGCCGCAGCAGCGGCGACGAATGCGCCCGCCACGCGGACATGCACGAGCACTGCCGCCTGTGCGCCGCGGCCTGCGCCGAGGGGGAGGCGGCCTGCCGTGACCTGCTGACGGCGATGGGCTGATCGGGCGGGCGGGGCGGTGCTGCAGGCCCCGCCCCACCCTCGTCTTGAGGGTCGGCCGTACGTTCTCCGCTGACGTCGCGGACCAAGTTTCAACCGGCGGTTCAGCGATACGGTCGATGGCATGATCGAGCTCAGCCTGGCTGAACTGCGTGAGGTCGCGGGCTTCGCCGTGGCCTGCGCGGAGCCCACCCTGGCGATCTTCGAACGCGACTGCCCCGACGACCCGCGCGCACGGGCCGCGCTGGACGAGGCCCGCGGCTTCGCGGCCGGGGGCGACCGGACGAAGGCGCTGCGGGTGACCGCCCTGGCGGCGCACCGGGCGGCGCGGACGGCCCAGGAGCTGGGTCGACCGGCCGCCGCCGACGCGGCGCGGGCCGCCGGCCACGCGGCGGCGGCCGCGTACCTGCACCCGCTGGCCAAGGCCACCCAGGTCTGGCACATCCTCGGCTCGGCCGCCCACGCGGCCCGCGCGGCCGAACTCGACGCCGGCGACGACCGCGCCGCCGGCACCGCCTGCCTCGAGCGGGCGACCGGCCTGGCGAGCCCGGTCGTGGTGAGCGTCCTGACCCGCTACCCGAACGCCCCGACCGGCGGCGGCCGCCCGGCGCAGCTGCTACGGCAACTGGACGCAGCGCTGCGCGTCGCGGGCGGGTGCTGACAAACGAAAAGGCAAGGAGAGCTTCGCTCCTCGCCATCCCCAACGTATACCAGGCCCATGGTCTTGTGGCAAGGCCCGGGTCGGGGTGCAGAATCGTCGGCCGGGGCCGGCTTCTGCCGGGAAAACGCCGATTCGTGGGGGACTCTTCGTGATTGATGTGATCGTGGCCGGTGGTGGGCCGACGGGCATGATGCTCGCCGGTGAGTTGCGGCTGCGCGGGGTGCGGGTCGTCGTGCTGGAGAAGGAGGCGGGGCCGATCCCGGTGGTCCGGTCGCTCGGGCTGCACGTGCGCAGCATCGAGATCATGGATCAGCGCGGCCTGCTCGACCGGTTCCTCGCCAACGGCAAGCAGCACCCGGTGGGCGGGTTCTTCGCCGGGATCGACAAGCCCGCGCCGGAGCGGCTGGACACCGCGCACGGCTACGTGCTCGGCATCCCGCAGACCGTCACCGACCGGCTGCTGGCCGAGTGGGCCGGCGAGCTCGGCGCCGAGATCCGGCGCTCCTGCGAGGTCGTCGGGCTCAGCCAGGACGACGACGGGGTGAGCGTGGAGCTGGCCGGCGGGGCGCGGCTGCGGGCGCGGTACCTCGTCGGGTGCGACGGCGGGCGCAGCACCGTGCGCAAGCTGCTCGGCGTCGGCTTCCCCGGCGAGCCGGCCCAGGCCGAGACGCTGCTGGGGGAGATGGAGGCGGGCGTGGCGCCGGAGACGGTGGCCGCCGTCGTGGCCGAGGTCCGCAAGACGCAGAAGCGGTTCGGCCTCGGGCCGGTCGGCGACGGGGTGTACCGCGTCGTCGTGCCCGCCGACGGAGTCGCCGAGGACCGCGCGGTCGCGCCGACGCTGGAGGAGTTCCGGGGCCAGCTGCGGGCGTACGCCGGCACGGACTTCGGCGTGCACTCGCCGCGCTGGCTGTCGCGGTTCGGCGACGCCACGCGGCTCGCCGAGCGGTACCGGGTCGGCCGGGTGCTGCTGGCCGGCGACGCCGCGCACGTCCACCCGCCGGCCGGCGGGCAGGGGCTCAACCTCGGCATCCAGGACGCGTTCAACCTCGGCTGGAAGCTCGCCGCCGCGGTTGGCGGGTGGGCGCCGGCGGGGCTGCTGGACAGCTACGAGACCGAACGGCGCCCGGTCGCCGGCGACGTGCTCAACAACACCCGCGCGCAGATGCTGCTGATGTCCACCGACCCGGGGCCGCTGGCGGTGCGCCGGCTGATGTCGGAAGTGATGGACTTCGACGAGGTGAACCGGCACCTGGTCGAGAAGATCACGGCGATCGGCGTCCGCTACGACCTCGGCGAGGGGCCCGCGCTGCTTGGCCGGCGGCTGCGGGACGTGCGGCTCAAGGACGGCCGCCTGTACGAGTTGCTGCGCGCCGGCCGCGGGCTGCTGCTCGACCAGACCGGCCGGCTCTCGGCCGCGGGCTGGGCGGACCGGGTCGACCACGCCGTGGACGTCAGCGAGGAGCTGGACGCCCCGGCGGTGCTGCTGCGGCCGGACGGACACGTCGCGTGGGTCGGCGACGACCAGCAGGATCTGCTCGCCCGGCTTTCCCGGTGGTTCGGCCCGGCCGCGGGCTGAGCGGCGGGGGCACGGGGCCTCAGTCGAGGCCGTTGGCGCGGATGACGCCGCCGTACCAGCTGCGAAGGTCACTTCGGGTGTGCGGCTGGTGCGGCGGCGTCCGATGCCAGTGCGCGCGGGCGCACCGACAGCGCGCGTCGCGCCGGGGGAGCGGCCGGTCAGCTGTCGGGGCGGATGACGAGCAGGACGGCGCCGGTCAGGGCGACCGCGGCCAGCACGATGCCGACGACGGCGCGCCCGGACCGGGCCCGGTCGCGGGTCATCGCGAGCGCGCCGGTGGCGATCGCCGCAACGGCCAGCAGCGGACCGAAGAAGGAGACGAACAGCGCCGGCACGGACGCGATGCCGAGGGCGAGGGCGATGTTGCCGTACGGTGTCGACTGCTGCATTTCTGGGCTCCTCACTCGTGTTCCAGGGCGAGCGCCGGCAGGCGGCGGGCCAGCGGCGCGGGCAGCCACCACGCCCAGCGGCCGAACAGGCGCATGACGGCGGGCAGGATCAGGCAGCGGATGACCACCGCGTCGAGCAGCACCGCCGTGGCCAGCCCGAGGCCGAACTGGCGCAGCATCCGGTCCGGGCTGAGCAGGAAGGCGGCGAAGACGACGACCATGATGGCGGCCGCGGCGGTCACCACCCGGCCGGTCGTGGCCAGCCCCTCGGTGATCGCGGCGGCGGGGTCGGGCCGGCGGCGCCAGGCCTCGTGCATGCGGGCGAGCAGGAAGACCTCGTAGTCCATCGACAGCCCGAAGACGATCGCGAAGATCATGACCGGCACGTACGCCTCGACCGGCCCGGGCTGCTCGCCCAGCGCGCCGTGCTGGAAGACCAGGGTCAGTACGCCGAGCGCGGCGCCGACGCTGAGCAGGTTGAGCGCCGCGGCCTTCAGCGGGATCAGCACCGAGCGGAACACCACGAGCAGCAGCAGGGCGGAGACGCCGACCACCACCCCGATGAACGCCGGCAGCCGCGCGGCGACCGCGCCGGCGAAGTCGACCACGGCCGCCGTGCCGCCGCCGACCAGGAACGTGGCCCCGGTTCGGGCGGCGACCGGGGGCAGGACGTCGGTCCGCAACCGCTGCACCAGGTCGGTGGTCTGCCGCGACTGCGGTCCCTGATCGGGGAAGACGATGACGGTACCGGCGCCGCCGGCCACGGCGGTGGCGACCCCGTCGGCCGCGTCCACGGCCCGCTGCGCCTCGGCGGCGGCCCGCTCGTCGCCGTCGACGACGATGATCAGCGGTCCGTTGAACCCCGGACCGAAGCCCTCGCTGAGCAGGTCGTACGCCTTGCGGCTGGTGGTGGCCGGCGCGTCGGTGCCCGCGTCGGCGAAGCCCAGCCGCAGGTCCAGCAGCGGGGCGTTGAGCGCCAGCAGCGCCGCGACGGGCAGGACGGCGGCGAGCACGGGGCGGCGCTGGACCGCGGCCGACCAGCGCCGCCATCCGCGCCCCTCGGGCCGCTCGCCGCCCGCTCGCCGGGCCACCCGGTCCGCGCGGCGGCGTACCGCCCGTTCGATGCGGCCGCCGAACACGGCGAGCAGGGCCGGCAGCAGCGTGAGCGCCGCGAGCATGGTGACGAGCACGGTCAGCGCCACCGCGACCGCCACGCCCTGCAGCGAGCCGAGTCCGAGCACCACCAGGCCGAGCAGCGCGATGATCACCGTGCAGCCGGCGAAGAACACCGTCCGGCCAGCGGTGTCCAAGGCCCGGCGTACCGCGTCCTCGCGGGCCAGCCCGGCGACCAGCTCGGCGCGGAAGCGCGAGAACACCAGCAGCGCGTAGTCGATGCCGACGCCCAGTCCGACCAGGATCATCAGCGGCGTCGTGAAGTCCGCCACGCTGGCCACGTGCGTGGCCGCCACGACCAGGCCGATCGCGCCACCGACGGCGAACACCGCGATGATGATCGGCAGGCTCGCGGCCAGCAGCGACCCGAACATCAGCACGAGGATGACCAGGGCGGCGAGCAGCCCGGCACCCTCCGAGGCGCCGCCGCCGGACTCGTCGGCCCCGCGGACGGCGTCGCCGCCGAGCTCCACCTGCAGTCCGTCGCCGGCCGCCGCGCGCGCGGTGTCGATGATCCGGCGTACGTCCCCGGCCGGCACGTCCTGCGACTGGCCGTCCAGGGTCACCGTGGCGTAGCCGATCGTGCCGTCCGTGGAGACGGCGCCCTGCGTCTGGTACGGGCTGCGCACGTCGGCCACGTGCGGCAGCGCGGCGAGCCGGTCGAGCATCGGCTCGACGCGGCCCCGCTCCGGCGCCCCGGCCAGCCCCGCCGGTGCGCGCAGCACGACCTGGACGGTGGCGCCCGCCTGCGCCGGTGCCTGGCGCCGCAACGTGTCCAGGGCCTGCTGCGACTCGGTACCGGGCAGGGAGAAGTCGTTGTGGTATCGGGCGCCGACGACCTGCGCGGCGGCCGTGACCGCGCCGAGCACGAGCACCCATGCGGCCAGCGCCCACCAGCGTCGCCGGTACGCCCATCCAGCTGTCCGTTCGAACATGTGCCGGACGCTATGGCGGACGGCCGCCGCACCGTAACACCCCGTGGTATCAAGCCACCGTACCCCCGTGGGGGGACGCGCGATCCTCCCGCGGCCGGATCCGCACTGCTCACGGCCCGTCTACGCTGGGGTCATGGTGGACACCCAGGCCCGGCGGGCGGCGGCCGACGCCGTGATCGACGCCGTGATCGCCGGCGTGGCCCTGGCGGCGACCCTGGCCATCCTCGCCGCCCGCGGCTTCGGCACTCCCGGCCCGGACGCCCGGCACCTGGACGCGCTCGGCGTCGTGCTCGCCGTGGCCTCCGCGGCGCCGCTCGCCGTCCGGCGCCGGGCACCGGCGGTGGCGTACACCGTCAGCGCCGCGGCCGCCCTGGCGCTGCTGCATCTGGGTTACCCGCTGGACGCGCCGGTGGCGACGGCGGCCGCCGGGTATGCGCTCGCCCTGGCGTACAGCGGCGCGCCGGCGGGGCCGCGGGCGCTGGCGCTCGTCGCGGTCAACGCGTTCGTGCCCGCGGTGGCGCTGGCGTACGCCTCGAGCGGGGTGCGCGTGTGGGACATCTCCACCGAGCTGCTCTCCTGGGCGGCCGTCTTCGCCGGGCTCTGGGTCGCCGGGGACCGCAGCCGGCTGCGCGTGCTGCGGCTGGCCGAGGCGCAGGAGCACGCCCGCCGGGTGCAGGCCGACGCGGAGCGCGAGCGCCGGCTCGCCGCCGCCGACGAACGCACCCGGATCGCGCGGGAGCTGCACGACTCGGCGGGCCACGCGATCAACGTGATCCTGGTTCAGGCCGGCGCCGCCCGGCTGCTGCAGCACCGCGATCCGGGCCGCACGCGGGAGGCGATCGGCATCATCGAGTCGGTGGCCCGCGACACCGTCGCCGACATCGACCGGATGGTCCGGGCACTGCGCGACGAGCGTGACCATGAGCCCATTCCCGCCGATCCGGGTGCGCTGGACGACCTGATCCGGCGATACCGCGCGCACGGGCTGAGCGTCGCCGCCGAGCTGCCGGCGCGGGCGGCACCGCTGCCGCGCAGCGTCGCCTGGGCGGCCTACCGCATCATGCAGGAGGCGCTGACCAACGCGGCGCGGCACGGCACCGGCAGCGCCGCGGTCGCCGTCCGGTTCCGCCCGGACCGGGTGGAGATCGACGTGACGAACCCGACGCCGGCGCGGGCCGCCCGGGGCGGCGACCGGGGCGGGCACGGCATCGTCGGCATGCGCGAGCGGGCCACGCTGCTGGGCGGCACCCTCCACGCCGGCGCCGCGGACGGCACGTTCCAGCTCTCGGCCGTCCTTCCCCACGCATGAGCGAAGCGAAGCGGAGGTTGCATGAGCGTGCGCGTCCTCGTTGTCGACGACGACCACCTGATGCGGGCCGGTCTGTGCGCCGTGCTCTCCACCGATGAGACCATCCGGATCGTGGGGGAGGCCGCCGACGGCGCCGAGGCCGTCGAGCGCGCGACGGCGCTCGACCCGGACGTCGTGCTGATGGACATCCGCATGCCGAACGTGGACGGGATCGAGGCCACCCGCCGGATCGTCGCCGCGGCGCCGCGGGTGCGCATCCTCGTGCTCACCACGTTCGAGGACGACGACTACGTGCTGGGCGCGCTGCGCGCCGGCGCCGCCGGCTTCGTCCTCAAACGCATCGAGCCCGAGCAGCTCATCGCCGGCATCCACGTCGTCGCCGAGGGCGACAGCCTGCTGGCGCCCCAGGTCGCCCGGACCGTCATCGAGCAGCTCGCCGGCCAGGCCGCGCCCGACGCCCGCTCGGCCCGCCGGCTGCGGCACCTGACGCCCCGCGAACGCGAGGTCCTCACCCTCATCGCCCACGGACTGTCCAATGTGGAGATCGCCAGCGCGCTCGTGGTCGAGGAGTCGACGGTCAAGACCCACGTCAAGCGGATCCTCGCCAAGCTGGAGCTGCGCGACCGCGTGCACGCCGTCATCCTGGCGTATGAGACGGGCCTCGTACGGCCCGGCGACCGGGCGATGACCCCTCCGGGGTGACGGCCGCCCGCCGGAGGGTGCCCGTGGCGGATGAAGCCGGGTTCACGTAGGCTCGTGGGCGGTGTGCCGGGAAGTCTGGTCGGCGTGTTGGTGCCGACCGACCCCGAGGAGACCCATGACCGGCATGTCCGCGCGACGGGCGCAGTCCCGCCGCCTCGCCGAGATCCTGCGCACCGAGACCGCCGGTGGGCTGCTGCTGCTCGTCGCCGCCGCGGTCGCGCTCGGCTGGGCGAACTCGCCGTGGGCGGCCGGTTACGCCCGTTTCGGCGGCCTGCGCGTCGGGCCGGCGGCCTGGCACCTGGATCTGACCCTGGCCGCGTGGGCGGCGGACGGCCTGCTGGCGGTGTTCTTCTTCGTCGCCGGGCTGGAGCTCAAGCGCGAGCTCGTCGCCGGGGACCTCCGTGACCCCCGGCGGGCGGTGGTGCCGGTGGCCGCGGCCGTCGGCGGCATGCTCGTGCCGGCGCTGCTCTTCGTCGCCGTCAACGCTTCGGCGGCGGGTGACCTGCGCGGGTGGGCGGTGCCCACGGCGACCGACATCGCGTTCGCGCTGGCGGTGCTGGCCGTCGCCGGTCCCCGCGTGCCGCCGGCGCTGCGGACGTTCCTGCTGACCCTGGCCGTGGTCGACGACCTGCTGGCGATCCTCGTCATCGCCGTGTTCTACACGACCGGCCTGGCGGTGCTGCCGCTGCTGGCCGCGGCCGTACCGCTGGCTGCGTTCGCCTGGCTGGTGCGCCGCGGCGGCCGCGGGACCCGGTGGCTGCTGGGGCCGCTCGCGGTGGCCGTGTGGCTGCTGGTGCACGCGTCCGGGGTCCACGCGACGGTGGCCGGGGTGCTGCTGGCGTTCGCGGTGCCGGTGGACCGGACCGGCGGGGCCGACCCCGCGGCCCGGCTGGAGCACCGGTGGCGGCCCGTGTCGGCCGGGCTCGCCGTGCCGGTCTTCGCGTTTTTCGCCGCGGGGGTACCGCTGGCCGGCGCCACGTCGTTCGCGGCGGCGCTGCGAGACCCGGTCACGCTCGGTGTGCTGGCCGGCCTGGCCGTCGGCAAGCCGGTCGGGGTGCTGGCCGCGACCTGGCTGGCGGGGCGCGTGACCGGGTCCGGGCGCCCTGCGGGCCTCACCCGGCGGGACCTGGCCGCGGCCGGGGTGCTGTCCGGGATCGGGTTCACCGTGGCGCTGCTCATCGCCGAGCTCGCGTTCGGCGCCGGCAGCGCCGCCGACGACCATGCCCGGCTGGCGGTCCTGCTCGCCTCCTGCGTCTCGGCGGCCGGTGCGACCGTGCTGCTGCGCGTCCGGCGCAGGCCGGCACCGGGCTCGCGGGCCGGTGCCGTTCAGGCCAGGGCGATGTAGCGCAGCCACAGGTACAGCGCCGAGACGCTGACGGTGACGGCGGCCGCGACGAGGCCGTACCTGGTGAACTGCCAGAAGCTGATGCGCTGGCCGGCCCGTTCGGCCAGGCCGAGGATGACGACGTTGGCCGAGGCACCGACGGCGGTGGCGTTGCCGCCGAGGTCCGCGCCGAGGGCGAGGGCCCACCACAGCACGTGCGGGCCGCCGGCGCCGCCGTCGGCGGCGGTGAGGTCGGCGACGATCGGGCTCATGGTGGCCACGTACGGGATGTTGTCGACGATCGCGGACAGCGCGGCGGAGCCCCACAGCATCCCCATCACGGCCACCTGCGGCTCGCCGGCCACCGCGGCGGCGACCGTGCGCGACAGCGCGCCGATCGTGCCGGTGTGCACGAGGGCGCCGACCATGACGAAGAGACCGGCGAAGAAGGCGAGGGTCGGCCACTCCACGTCCTGGACGACCTCGCCGGCGTCCAGCCGGGAGAACGCCAGCAGCGCCAGGCCGCCCGCGATCGCGACGACGGCGGGCTCCAGGTGGACGATCGGGTGCAGCACGAACGCGGCGGTGACGAGGGTGAGGACGGCGAGACTGAGGACGAGCAGGCGGGGGTCGCGGATCGCGTCGCGCTCGCGCAGGTGCGCCACGGCCGTGGCCCGCTCGGGGTCGGCGTGGAACGCGGAGCGGAACAGCACCCGGCACAGGCCGATGAACACGACGACGAGAACGGCGATGAGCGGCGCGAGATGGTTGAGGAAGTCGTTGTACGACAGGCCGGCCCGGCTGCCGATGATGATGTTCGGCGGGTCGCCGACCAGGGTGGCGGTGCCGCCGATGTTGCTGGCCATCGCCTCGGCGATGAGGTACGGGGCGGCCGGGACGGCGAGGCGCTGGCAGACCAGGAACGTCACCGGAGCGATGAGCAGCACGGTTGTGACGTTGTCGAGCATCGCCGAGGCGACCGCGGTGACGGTGACGAGGATGACCATCACCGGGAAGGGCCGGCCGCGGGCACGCTTGACGGCCCAGATCGCCAGGTACTCGAACGCGCCGGTGCGTTTGAGCACCGCGACGATGAGCATCATGCCCAGCAGCAGGAACAGCACGTTCCAGTCGATGCCGGCGGTGGCGGAGAAGAACGCGTGCTCGCCGTTGGTGGCGCCGACGAGCAGCATGAGCACCGCGCCGCCGAGCGCGGCGGTGACCCGGTGGATCTTCTCGGTGGCGATGAGCACGTAGGCGGCGACGAAGATCGCGACCGCGATCCAGGCGGTGACGCTCACGCGGCCAGCATCCGGTCCAGCAGCGCGTCGAGGGTGATCGCCCCGAGCATCCGCCGGTCCCGGTCCACCACGGCGACGAGCGGGGTGCGGGTGCGGGCCATCACCGCCGCGATCTCCAGCACCGTCGCGTCCGGGGCGACAACGGCGAGCTCACGCTTGTCCGGCGGCAGCGCCTGCGCGACGGTACGGTCGCCGAGCTCGCGCAGCAGCAGATCCGCCGCCGGCTCGTCGACCACCCGGGCCAGCGCCGGGTCGTCCTGGCAGTACTGCGGGATCGCCATCCGCAGCACCTGTGTCCCGGCCAGGATCGTGAACGGGTAGCCGCGCTCGTCGACTACGATCAGCCCGGGCAGGTCCTGCCCCGCCAGCAGCCGGGCCGCCTCCAGGGCAGCAGTGTCGAGCCGTACCGCCGGGAAGTCGGCGGCCAGGTCACGGGCCTTCACGCGGTGGTCCCTTCCGTCGGCGGACCGGATCCGTCCGGTCCGGATGCGCGGCGCAGCAGCCG
This sequence comes from Dactylosporangium sp. CA-233914, assembly GCF_050942935.1. Lineage (NCBI taxonomy): Bacteria > Bacillati > Actinomycetota > Actinomycetes > Micromonosporales > Micromonosporaceae > Dactylosporangium > Dactylosporangium sp. CA-233914. The sequence continues at coordinate 6,343,919 of NZ_CP192030.1, forward strand.
CCGGCCGCGCGTGGCGAGCCGCTGCGGCCAGGCCGGCATGAGCTGTGGGTCGAACCCTCGCGCGACGATGTCGGTCGAGGAGTGCGGTGCGAAGCACGGCAGCGGGGTCATGCGGGTCCTGTCGGTCGGCACGGCGAACACACACGCCGACCAGGCTTCCCGGCACTCCGCCAAGGACCGTACCCGATCACCGTCGCGGCCGGAAACCTGACGCCCGGCGAGCCGCGGCCGGCGATTGCCGCGGCCGCCGGCACCGGGCCGGTGAGCGTCCGATCACGTGCCGGAGGCGGATACCCAGTAATCCGATATGCTTTGTGGGTATGAGCGTCCATCTGCATTGGTACCTGCCGACGAACGGCGACAGCCGCGACATCGTCGGCTCCGGCGACGGCTCCCAGCACACGCTCGGCGCGGTCGCCGACGGGTTCCGCCGGCCCACGGTCGAGTATCTCGGGCAGATCGCCCGCGCCGCCGAGCAGCTCGGGTTCGAGGCAGTGCTCACGCCGACCGGCACCTGGTGCGAGGACGCCTGGATCACCACCGCCGCGCTGAGCCAGGTCACGACCCGGCTGAAGTTCCTCGTGGCGTTCCGGCCGGGGCTGGTCTCGCCGACGCTCGCCGCGCACCAGGCCGCCACCTTCCAGCGGATCTCCGGCGGGCGGCTGCTGCTCAACGTCGTCACCGGCGGCGACCCGGTCGAGCAGCGGCGCTTCGGCGACCACCTCGACCACGACCAGCGCTACGAGCGCACCGGCGAGTTCCTGGCCGCACTGCGCGGGGTCAGCGACGCGGCGGAGCCGTTCGACCTCGACGGCCGGCATTACCGGATCGAGCGGGCCCGGATCCCGTTCGAGCCGTACGCCCCGCCGGCCGTCTTCTTCGGCGGGGCCAGCCCGGCCGCCGAGCGGGTCGCGGCCCGGCACGTCGATGTGTACCTCGCGTGGGGTGAGACGCCGCCACAGATCGCCGAGCGGCTGGAGCGGATGCGCAAGCTCGCCGCCGACGCGGGACGGACGCTCACCTTCGGCATCCGGTTCCACGTGCTCAGCCGCGACACGCCGGAGGCGGCGTGGGCCGAGGCGGAGCGCCTTCTCGGCCGGATCGACGACGAGCGGGTCACGCTGGTGCAGGGGCAGTTCGCCGCCGGCGAGTCGGTGGGGCAGCAGCGGATGGCCGCGCTGCACGGCGGGCGGCGGGACCAGTTGGTGGTGTACCCCAACGTCTGGGCCGGCTACGGACTCGTCCGCGGCGGCGCCGGCACCGCCCTGGTGGGCAGCCATGCGGAGGTCGCCGAGCGCATCCGCGAGTACCATGATCTCGGAGTCGACCACTTCATCCTGTCCGGCCAGCCGCACCTGGAAGAGGCGTACCACTTCGGCGAGGGAGTCCTGCCGATCCTGCGCCGCGCCGGCCTGCTGGAGCCCTGACCGAAGGAGCCACGATGGCCGTGAAGTGGATCGCGCCCGAGTTCGGCGGGCCCGAGGTGCTCACCCTCGTCGAGGTCGGCGTCCGCCCGCCCGGCCCCGGCGAGGTGACGATCGACGTGCGGGCCGCGGGCGTCAACCCGGCCGACTACAAGCATCTGGCCGCCGAGCGCGGCTCTGACCGGCCGCTGCCGCTGGAGATCGGCTACGAGGTCGCCGGCGTGCTCAGCGCGCTCGGGCCCGGCACCGAGATCGCCTCCGGCGGCGGGGCGGTCGGCGACGCGGTGGTGGCGTTCCGCATCAGCGGCGGGTACTCCTCCCAGATCACCGCCCCGGCGAAGGACGTGTTCGCCAAGCCCGAGGCGCTGGACTTCCCGGCCGCCGCCAACCTCCTGCTCGCCGGGACCACCGCCGCCGAGGCGCTGCACGTCACCCGGGTCGCGGCGGGCGAGACGGTCCTCGTGCACGGGGCGTCGGGCGCGGTCGGCATCAGCGTGCTGCAGCAGGCCCGGCTCAAGGGCGCCCACGTCATCGGCACCGCGAGCGAGCACAACTTCGCCCTGCTGCGGCAGGCCGGCGCGAGCCCGATCCCGTACGGGCCCGGCCTCGCCGACCGCGTCCGCACGGCGGTCCCGGCGGGCATCGCCGCCGTCATCGACTGCGTCGGCACGGACGAGGCCGTCGACTCGACCCTGGGGCTGCTCGCGGATCTGAGCCGCGCGGTGACGATCGTCGGCTCGGAGCGGTCCCGGGCCGCCGGCATCACCGCGATCGCCGGCAACCTGCCGGCCAGCGCGGCCTACCGGGACTCGGTCCGGGCCCGGCTGCTGGACCTGGCCGCCGAGGGCCGGCTCGTCGTGCCGGTCGCCCGGACCTTCCCGCTCACGCAGGCCCTGGCGGCGATCGACCTGGTGCGCACCGGCCACCCGGGCGGGAAGGTAGCGCTGGTCACGGATTCCGGTGCGTGACCCAGGCGTCCTCGCCCTCGTAGCTCGCCGTCGCCTGGGTCCTGTCCCGCGGCGAGCGCGGGGGCGGGGCGGGAGCCGGGGACAGGCTCGGGCAGCGGGCCGGCGGTGACGTCGTCGAGGGCCACGGCCTCGAAGACGCTACGGATGGCGACCCACACGTGCCGTAGCCTGTCCGCCGCGCCGTCGTAGCGCACGTCCTCGGGGCCACTCCCTGCGGACCGTTATCAGCTGATGACGGTCAGGAGTTCGCCACCGTGAGCCGTGAGCCGTGCGACGCCTGGCGGCGCGAGGTCGTCTATCGGCGCTGATAGGCCGCCGGGTCGCCGGTGACGGCCGCGGCGACGGTGGCGCTCTCCATCCCGCGAACGCACGCCTCCAGCGCCGCCGGCGGGATGTGCTCGGTGTCGCCGCAGATGTCGAGGTCGACCGTGTCCGGGTCGGCGTTGATGGTCAGGAACAGGCGCTCGTTCGGTCTGTCCTGTTGGGAGATCCAGCGGAATGCCGTGGCCGGCAGCGCGTCCCGTATCTCGTCCGGCGTCGGCAGCGGGTCCGCCGCCGGGCTTGGGGGCCGGCGATCGTTGAAGTAGCAGGCGATGTCGACCTCCACGCCGCGTTCGCGGTTCACCCGTTCGCGCAGGGCGTCGAGGGCGCCGGGGTCGTAGTACGCGTGCTTGTACGCGGCCATCGCCCGCCGCCCCGTGCGGGTCACGGCCTCGTCGAAGGGCAGGCCCGCGACGTCGAGGACACACAGCGCGGGCTGGCTGACCGGGCTGACCGTGTCGGCGAGGGCACTGCGGAAGCGGTTGCTCACCACCACCCGTACTACCACCGGGTGGATGCCGGTCGCGTCGGCGAGGGCGACGGCGAAGGCGGTCAGCAGCACCGTCGTGCGGTCCGTGCCGGTCCGCCGCGCGACGACCCGCGCCGCGAGGTGCATGGCCCGGGACGTGAAGCCGGCCTGCCAGTGCCGGGGGCGCCGCGGGTCGAGCGGGCCCGGGAAGCGGCGGGGCTCGATGGCCCGCAGGGTCCTGTCCCAGTGCCGCAGTGCTGCCGCCGACTGCCGCTGCCCGGCGGGGGAGCGCTGCCACGCCGCCTGCTCCAGCGGCGACATTCCCTCCGGCACGGTGTCCACCCGCCGCCCGGCCCGGTGCCAGCGCGCGACCTCCTCGGCCAGGACCAGCCCGCCGAAGCCGTCGTTGACGAGGTGGCACACGACCGTGACCTGGTGGGTGAGCGCGCCCCGGTGGCGGATGACCGCGGTGCGCACCGGCCAGTCCCGCTCGAAGTCGAACGCGGTCTCGTGCAGCCGCCGGCTCGCCTCCTCGGCGGCCTCGGCCGGGTTCCCGTCGTCGGGCACGTCGAGCACCTCCAGCGGCACCGCGCCGGACTCTGAAAGTTTCTGCTGCGGCGGCCCGTCCGGGCGCAGCAGAAGCCGGGTCCGCATCGACGGGAAGCGCTCCATGATGAAGCGCAGCTCGGCCGCCACGTCCTCGACGCCCGTGCCGGCGGGCAGCGGCAGCACGAGGCCCATCGGCATCCAGGTCCGCTGGCGGAGCATGCCGCCCCACAGCTCGCGCTGGCCCCAGCTGAGCTCGTCGACGCCGCTGCCGGCCCCGTGGAACGGGACCATGATCGAATCCGGCACGACGGCCCTCCCCGGCTCACCCCCGACGCATCGACGCCGGGAAGTGTACGGCCCCGCCCGTCATACTCCTCGCCGGACGGGGAAACGTGGCGTGATGCGGGTGGGACTGGTTCCGCGGGCAGCCGCCTGGTGTGTGCTGTACCTGGTGCTCATGGCGGGCGTGGCCGCGGTCGTCCTCGCCGCGGTCGTCGAGCAGCGCGAGGCCTCCCGGCTCGCCGCCCGCGCCGACCGGTTGCGGGCCGACACCCAGCAGGCCGAGAGGCAGCTGCTGGACCTGGACCGCACCGAGCGCGGCTACCTGGTCAGCCACGAGCCGGCCCTGCTGACGTCGTGGTCGGCCCAGCACGGCCGGTTCACCGACCGCCTCGGCGGCCTGCAGCAGCAGGCCCGGGAGCGGCACCAGACGGAACTCATCAGGCGGCTTCGCGAGGACAGCCGGTCGTACGTGCAGGACCATGCCCTGCCGACCCTGCAGGCGGCGCGCGACGGCCGCTCCGACGGCGGGCCGGTCCTGCGCGACGGCGACCGCCGGGTCGCCGTGCTGCGCGCCGACCTCGACAACCTGGCGGCGGCCGAGGAGCGGCTCGCCGCGCGGCAGGACCGGCGCGCGGGCACGCTGGCCCGCACGGCCGTGGTCGGGGTCGTCGCCGGCGTGGCCGCGTCGGCGTTGTTCTGCGGGGGCGTCCAGGCGTACCTCAACTGGGTCGTCGTCCAGCCGATCCGCCGGGCGGCGGCGATGGCCGGCCGCCTGGAACACGGCGAGCTGGACGCCCGCGTCCCGCCGACCGGCGCGGGCGAGGCGCGCCGACTCGCCCGCGCCCTCAACGCCATGGGCGCCTCGACGCAGCGCAGCGTGGCGCAGCTGGTCAGGTACGGCCGCACGCAGGCCGCGCTGCGGCGCGTCGCCGTGCGTGTCGCCCAGGGCGCCTCACCCGCCGAGGCGCTGGACGCGGTCGCCACCGAGATCGGGCGGCTCATCGGCACCGACGACGTGCACATCGTGCGCTACGACGACAGCGCGGGCACCGTGGTCGCGGCGTGGGGACCCAACGGCATCCGGATTCCGGTCGGCGCCTTGGTGCCGCTGGAGGGTGACAGCATCGCGGCGAGCGTGCACCGGTCGGGTCAGCCGGCCCGGATGGACGACTACGACAGCGCCGTGGGCCCCCTCGCCGCCCGCCTCCGGGCGAGCAACATCCGCGCCGCCGTCGGCGCGCCGATCATCGTGGAGGGCCGCCTCTGGGGCGTCGTCACGGCGGCCGTCACGGGCGACCGGCCCCTGGCCGCCGAGGCGGCTGAGCGCCTCGGCGACTCCACCGAGCTCATCGCCACCACCGTCGCCAACGCCCAGGCCCGCGCCGACCTGGCCGCCTCCCGGGCCCGCGTCGTGGTCGCCGCCGACCAGGCCCGGCGGCGGATCGAACGCAACCTCCACGACGGCGTCCTGCAGCAGCTCATCGCCGTCGCGATGGGGCTGCGCGCCGCCGACGAGCGGATCCCGCCCGAGCTGCCGCACGCGCACGGGGAGCTGGCCGCGGTCACCGACCGGCTCGCCGCGGTGGTGGACGACCTCCGCGAGATCTCCCGTGGCATCCACCCGATGATCCTGTCCGACCGTGGCCTGGGCCCGGCCCTCAAGGTCCTCGCCCGCCGCGGCGGCCTGCCGGCCGAGCTGAGGCTGGACCTGCGGGAGCGGCCGCCGGAGCCGGTCGAGTACGCCGCGTACTGTATCGCGGTGGAGGCCGCCGACAACGCGGCCAAGCACGCCCGCGCCTCGCACGTACGGATCGAGGCGAACACCAACGGCGGCGAGCTGCGCCTGTCGGTGAGCGACGACGGTGTGGGCGGCGCCGATCCGGCGCGGGGCGCAGGCCTCATCGGCCTGGCCGACCGGGTCCAGGCGCTCGGCGGGTCGATCACGATCACCAGCCCGCCGGGCGAGGGCACGCACGTCGAGGCCACGCTGCCCCTGGACTCCGCCACGATCGCCGCCGCGGCGGCCCGTCTCGGCTGAGCCGGGGCGCCCTGATCGAAGGTGGCATGATGCCGGCGTGGGGACTGCTCAGCCCCGCCTCGGGGTGGTGGCGAGCTCGTCGAAGATGAGCACCGTCTCGGTCGACGTGATCTCGGGCATGCCCTGCAGCGTCGCCGACTGCGTCGAGTCGTCGCTGACGGCCCTGGGCGACCTGTGACGGGTGCACCGGTCGTCCAGGGCCCGTCGGCGGCTCACGGCGCGGCGGCGGTCACGACCTGCTCGGCGAGCGCCTGCCACTTGGCGTAGGCGTCCGGGAACGCCGACACCTGGACCGTCTGCGCCGCCACGGTGACCTGCATCTGCTGCCAGCCGTCGACCCCGACGAGCGCGTTGTAGAAGCGGCGTGCGGCCTCCGCCGGGTTCATCAGCTCCGCGACGGTGCCCCAGTTCGGCCGCTGCTGGAACAGCCCGACGGAGTCGTGGTCGCTGCCCACGCCCTCGTTGGGCAGGTTGAGCGACTCGGGAACGTTGGAGTTCGCGAGGTTGTGCAGGTGGCTCTCCTGCAGCGCGGTGGAGATCGCCACGACGTACGCGCGGCTCGGCAGGCCCAGCTGCTGTCCGGTGCGGATGATCGTGACGGCGTTGTTCATCTCGGCCTGGGTCAGCTCGCCGACCGCGGCGATGACCCTTGGCGAGGGCGCGGCGGTGGTCGTGCTCGGCGGCGGCTGCGCCGTGGTTTGCGCCGGTGACGGCTTCGCCTCGGCGCTCGCCGTTGGCGACGGTTGCCGGCTGGGCGCGTCGCCGGTGCGTTCTTCGCCGCGGGACGCGCGGCGGTCGGAGTCGGCCGACCGGTCGTCTCCGCGCTGGGTCGACGGCCCGGACTCCGCCACGGTCAGCGTGCGGGGGCCGTGCGAGGAGAACAGCAGCAGCGCGCCGACGACGGCGAAGGCGATGACGGCGGCCGCCGAGTACAGGCCGATGCCCCGGCGGACGGCCAAGTGCCGGCCGTGCGGGTTGCGCCGCAGGTGCCGCGGCCCGCTGGTCTCATCGGCCGGCACGGGCGCGCCTCCGTCGGTACGGACGGTTCGGTTGCTCGGGGTACTGCACGGGAAACCTCGACAGACTTCGACTCCGGCCCGCAGGGGCCGGTACGGAACGGGGGAATGCGCCATCGACCGTCCACTAGGGACGGTGTTGGTCGGGGCTTTGCGGTCGGGCCGGAGGGTCAGCCGATGGGGCGGCGATCCGGGCGTGCCGGCGGATCCGCGGGGTAGTGTGCCGAGGCGTGGCGCCGTGCGAGGGCGTGCATGCGCTGCTCCTTCCGATGCCGCCTACCGGGTTAGCTGACGGATTCGGGCGGGAGGATCGCCCTACCGTGCGGCGCGTGGCCGCACGGATTCACCCCAGTGGTGCTTGGGTCCCCGGCTCGTTCGAGCACGACTCGGCGGGCCGCCGCGCCGTCACCCGGAACGGTGACGATCAGTCGCGGCGAGCCCCATGACCATAGCCGCTTCTCAAACGCAGGTGAACCCCTCGATCGGAACTGCCGGAGTGCGGCGTGCACCCCGGCGACCTGCGACTTCGCTCAGACAGTACCGTTGATCGAAGTTATGTTGTTCGATGTTAGTGATGGGCTGCGCGTCACACTGCCGGCGGCGCGGAATGCTCGACCGAGCCGGTGGGTTGGGCAGGGGTATGACAGTGATCGGATTCATCGGCAGCGGCAACATCGGCAGCACCGTGGCCCGCCTGGCCGTCGCCGCCGGCCACGACGTGGTGCTCAGCAACTCCCGGGACCCCGAAACGCTCGCCGACCTCGTCGCCGAGCTGGGCCCCAAGGCGCGCGCCGCCCGGCCGGCGCAGGCCGCCGCGGCCGGGGACATCGTCGTGGTGACCGTGCCGCTCAAGGCGTACCGGGACGTGCCCGCCGAACCGCTGGCCGGCAAGATCGTCGTCGACACCAACAACTACTACCCGGACCGCGACGGCCGGTTCCCGCGGCTCGACGACGCGACCGCGACCACCAGCGGGCTGCTGCAGCAGCACCTGGCCGGCGCGAAAGTCGTCAAGGGCTTCAACAACATCTGGTTCAAGCACCTCGCCGAGCTGGGCCGCCCCGCCGGCACGCCCGACCGCACGGCGCTGCCGATCGCCGGCGACGACGCCGCGGCGAAGGCGACCGTGACCGCGTTCTTCGACGCCATCGGCTACGACACCGTCGACGCGGGCCCGCTCGCCGACAGCTGGCGCGCCGAGCGGGACCAGCCCGTCTACGTCAAGCCGTACGGCGAGAGCACCCCGGCCACGGCCGCGATCATCCGCGCGCGGCTCGCCGAGGCGCGGCGCTCCTGAGCCTTCACCGAGATCTCCTCCATCGTCCACAGCAGCGCCTCGGCCACGGCCTCGTCGGAGCCGTCGACGTTGAGGAGCAGCGCGCCCGGCGGCGAGTCCACGAGCGCTGCGGGCCGAAGCGGCGGTCGTTGAGGCTGACGTCGAGCCGGGGTCCGGGTCCGCGGTCGGCGGCCGCCGCGGCCAGGACGCGATCGAGGTCGCGGCGGTCGTAAACCTTCGTCTGCGCCGACTGCGCCCGGCCGAGCGGCGTCTTCGGCCGGCTCCGCTTGGGGCACGCGCCGCCCCGCGCGGCCACCTGGAACAGCAGCGGGGTCGCCTCGAGCCGGCCCCCGCCGTCGCGCGCGGCCGAGGTCGCCGCCCTCGAGAGCCGCGCGCGCCGCTGCGTGCGCCCGTCGCAGCACCGCCGCGAAGTCGCCGTCGGTGTCGTTGACGCACCGGCCGGTCCGCGACACCGGGCAGACGGCCTCGGCGACGCTGCTTCGCCGCGCGGGCCTAAACTCGGGTGTATGACGACGCTGGAGGAATTCGCCTCGCTCGCCGCACGGGAACACGGGCTCGTCGTCGTCTCGACGGTCCGGGCCGACGGCACCGTCCAGGCTTCCGTGGTCAACGCGGGGCTCCTGCCGCACCCCGCCGGCGGTGGCACGGTGCTCGGGTTCGTCACCTACGGCCCGGTCAAGCTGGCCAACCTGCGGGCCCGGCCCCGGCTGACGGTGACGGCCCGGTCCGGCTGGGAGTGGGCCACCGTCGAGGGGCCGGCCACCCTCATCGGCCCGGACGACCCGGCCACGGGCATCGACGCCGAGCGGCTGCGGCTGCTGCTGCGCGAGGTGTTCACCGCCGCCGGCGGCAACCACGACGACTGGGAGGAGTACGACCGGGTCATGGCCGAGCAGCGCCGCACGGTCGTGCTGCTCGACCCGGCCCGGGTGTACGGCACGTGAGCCGGGCTCGGCACCGGAGGCGGGGGTGACGAGCCCGGTTGAGCAAGCGAGGCGTCGCGCAGGACGGTGACCTCATCACCGAGCGGCGTTGTGTACTTCGCATCCACGAGATGTAGACCACGTTCTGCGTCGCGCGCGGTCGTGGGGTTCAGCCCGCGGCGACCAGATACGGTTCGGCGACGGCGGTCTTGAGTGTCAGGCCGTGGCCGAGGGCGTCGAGGTCCGGGCGCAGGACGCCGCCGGGCTGCGGGGCCGTGACGCCGTCGAAGAGCATCGACTCGATGCGGGCGTGGTCGTGGAAGTATTCCAGGTGGCGCAGGTTCGCCGTGGCCAGGGCGGCGTCGAGGTGCAGGGCCGGGGCGCAGTGGCCGGACAGCTCCAGGCCGTTCGCGGCGGCGAGCCCGGCGACCCGTTGCCACTCGGTGATGCCGCCGCAGCGGGTCGCGTCGGCCTGCAGGCAGTCCACAGCGCCGGCCATGCGGGCGAAGTACTGCAGGTCGTAGCCGTACTCCCCGGCCGCCACGTCCGCGGCGACGGCGGCCCGGACGCGGCGCAGGCCGTCGAGGTCGTCGGAGGAGACCGGCTCCTCGAACCAGCGCACGTCCGGGAACCGGGCGGCGAGGCGGATCGCCTGCTTGGCCGTGTAGGCGCCGTTGGCGTCGACGTAGAGCTCGTGGTGCGGACCGAGCGCCTCGCGGGCGGCGTGGATGCGGCGCAGGTCCGCGGCCTCGGACTCGCCCCCGATCTTGATTTTGGCGCGCGGGATGTCCGCGTGCTCGTCGAGCCACCTGGTGAGGCGGCGGTCGTCCCAGGTGGTGAAGCCGCCGCTGGCGTAGATCGGCACCGTGTCGCGGGCGGGGCCGAGCAGCGCGGCCAGCCGTACACCCAGCAGCCGGGCCTTGAGGTCCCACAGGGCGACGTCGACCGCGGAGATCGCGGTGGCGGCCACGCCCGGGCGGCCGGCGTTGCGCACCGCCCGGGCCATGGCCGCGTTCGCCGCCGGCACGTCCCACGCGGACCGGCCGACCACGTGGGCGGCGAGCAGCTCCTCGACGAGCCGGCCGGCGGCGGCCGGGGCGTAGGTCCAGCCCAGGCCGGTGCCGCCGGCCGCCTCGACGTGGACGACGACCATGGTGGTGGCGTCCCACTCCAGGGTGCCGTCGGCCTCGGGCCCGTCGGTCGGGATGCGGTACGCCGCCCAACGCAGCGACCGGACCTCAGCGGACACGATCGCCGGGCCGGTGGGAGATCCGCCGCTCCGGATACGCGCCCAGGATCGTGCCGTGCACCGCCGCGTTGAGGACCTCGGCGAGGTGGACGGCGCGGCGGCCGGTGTGCGCGTCCTCGATCTGGGTGCGGCAGGAGAACCCGTCGGCGACCACGAGCGTGCCCGTGTCCGCGGTGCGCACGGCCGGCAGCAGGGCCTGCTCGGCGCAGGCGAGCGACACCTCGCGGTGGCCCTCGGTCATGCCGAAGTTGCCGGCCAGGCCGCAGCAGCCCGAGTCCAGGTCCTCCGCCCGCACGCCGATCGCCGCCATGACCCGCCGGTCGGCGTCGGCGCCGAGGACCGCGTGCTGGTGGCAGTGGCGCTGCACGATCGCCTCCGGCCCGCCGGGCAGCTGCGGTGCGAAGTCCGGTGCCCGGTCGGTGAGCAGCTCGGCGAGGGTGGCGGTCTGCCGGGCCAGGCGGTCGGCGTCCTGGTCGCGGCCGAAGAGCTCGCCGAGGTCGGAGCGGAACACGGCGGTGCACGACGGCTCCAGGCCCACCATCGGCAGGCCCTCGCGGATGTACGGCGCGAGCGTGCTCACGGTCCGCCGCAGCACCCGTTCGGCGACGCCGAGCTGCCCGGTCGAGATCCACGTCAGCGCACAGCAGACGGTCTTGGGCGGCACGACCACCTCGAAGCCGGCGGCCTCGAGCACCCCGACGGCCGCGGCGGCGACGGCGGGCGCGAACGCGGTGGTGAACGAGTCCAGGAAGAGCAGCACCTTGCCGCGTTCGCCGGTCCCGCGCGGCCGGCGGCGGCGCAGCCAGCGGTCGATGCGGGCGGGCGCGAACCGGGGCACCTCGCGCCGCCGGTCGATGCCGGCGAGCCGTTTCGCGCCGGGCAGCCGGGTCGCGACGTTGGCGATCTCGGGCGCGACGGCGGCCGCCCGGGCGATCAGCGGCAGCCAGCCCAGCGAGTAGTGGTCGCGGGGGCGGATGCGGCGGGCGTAGTGGTGATGCAGGAACTCGGCCTTGTACGTGGCCATGTCGACCTGGACCGGGCAGTCGCTGCGGCAGCCCTTGCAGGCCAGGCACAGGTCGAGGGAGTCGCGCACGGCGGTGCTGCGCCAGCCGTCGTCGATCACGCCGCCGCTGACCATCTCGAACAGCAGCCGGGCCCGGCCGCGGGTGGAGTGCTCCTCCTCGCGGGTGACCTGGTAGCTGGGGCACATGACACCGCCGTCCGGGCCGCTGCGGCGGCAGTCGCCCACGCCGGCGCAGCGCAGCGCGGCCCGGGAGAACGCGCCGTCGTCCTCGGCGTAGCGGAACGCGGTGGCGGGCTGGGCGGGGGCGTAGTCGGCACCGAGGCGCAGGTCGACGTCGAGCGGGCGGGCGTGCACGACCTTGCCGGGGTTCATCATCCCGTCCGGGTCGAAGATCGCCTTGAACTCCTCGAAGGCCCGCACGACGTCGTCGCCGTACATGATGCGCAGCAGCTCGCCGCGGGCCTGGCCGTCGCCGTGCTCGCCGGACAGCGAGCCGCGGTGCTCGACGCAGATCCGGGCGGCGCGCTGGACGAACTCGCGATACCTGGCGATGCCGGGGGCGCTGGTGAGGTCGAACGGGATGCTGCAGTGCACGCAGCCGTGGCCGAAGTGCCCGTAGAGGCTGGTGGCGCCGTACCCGAACTCGTCGAGCAGGCCGCCGAGGGCCCGCAGGTAGTCGCCGAGCCGCTCCGGGTCGACGGCGGAGTCCTCCCAGCCGGGCCAGGCGTCGGGGCCGTTCGGGGTGCGCGCGGTGGTGGCCAGCGCCGCCTCCCGCACCTTGGTCAGGCGCTGCCGCATGTCGTCGTCTTCGAGGATGGTGCCGTGACCGACGTCGTCGATGACCGCCTGGGCCTTGGCGCGGGCCTCGTCCTCGGTGTCCGCGGCGAGATCGGCCGTCAGCCAGGCGCCGCCGTCGGGCAGCGCCGCGAGGATCTCGGTCGGGCGGTGCTCCTCGCGCTCGTACCGCAGCAGCTTCTCGTCCAGCCCCTCCAGCTGCATCGGGGCGTGGCGGGCCACGCGCGGGGCCGCGTCGCCGGCGGCGGCGATGTCCGGGAAGCCGAGCAGGACGGTGACCTGGTGGGCCGGCCTGGGCAGCAGGCGCAGCTCGGCGCGCAGCACGATCACGCAGGTGGACTCGGTGCCGACGAGGGCGCGGGCGACGTGGAAGCCGTGGTCGTCGCGCAGATCGGGCAGGTTGTAGCCGGAGATCCGGCGCGGGATGTCGGGGAAGCGGGTGGCGATCTGCTCCGCGTAGGTGTCCCGCAGCGTGCGCAGCGCCCGGTAGATCTCCGCCTTCCGGCCGCCCTCGGCCTGGATCTGCTCGAAGTCGTGCTCCGAGGTCGGGCCGACCCACATCCGGACGCCGTCGTAGGTGAGCACCTCGAGGCGCTCGATGTTCTGGCCCGTCGTGCCGGCCCACTGCGCGGTGGCGCCGCAGGAGTTGTTGCCGACCATGCCGCCGATCGTGCAGTGCGAGTGGGTCGCCGGTTTGGGGCCGATCACGAGGCCGTACGGCGCGAGCGCCGCGTTGGCGTCGTCGAGCGGGGTGCCGGGCAGGATCACCGCGGTGCGGGCCTGCGGGTCGACGGACTCGACGCCGTGCACGTATTTCGACAGGTCCAGCACCACGGCGACGTTGCAGCACTGCCCGCCGAGGCTGGTGCCGCCGCCGCGAGCGAGGATCGGCACGCCGTGCTCGGCGCAGACCCGCACGGCGGCGACGGTGTCCTCGACGTCGCGCGGGCACACCACGGCGATCGGGACCTGCCGGTAGTTGGAGGCGTCGGTGGAGTACGCGGCCCGGGCTCCGGCGTCGAAGCGCACGTCGCCGCGGACCGCCCGGCGCAGCGCCGCCTCGAGCTCGGCGGCGTCGCGGGGCGCGACGGCGGGCGCCTGGCGCCGGGCGGCCGGGGTGGGCAGGGATACGACCGCCATCACTCAGCCCTTCAGCTTCTGGATCTTGTCCTTGAACAGGGTGGTGGCGATCGCCGCGCGGTGCGGCTGGCCCTTGAGGAACGCGGTCGCGAACTTCTTCGCCTGCTCGTAGGTGACGCTCGCCGGCAGCGGCGGCTCGTTCGGGTCCACCGCGACGTCGACCAGCGCCGGCCCGTCGTGGGCGAACGCCTCCCGCAGCGCCGTGTCCAGGTCGCCGGGCTTGTCCACGCGCGCGCCGAAGCCGCCGAAGGCGCGGGCGATCGCGCCGTAGTCGGGCACCGGCTCGCCGAAGCGCACCCCGTGCTCCGGATAGCCCAGGACCATCTGCTCCCACAGGATCTGGCCGAGGGAGTTGTTGTTGTTCACGACCACCTTGATCGGCAGGTGGTACCGCACGGCGGTGTGGAACTCGGCCATGAGCATCGCGAAGCCGCCGTCGCCGACGAAGGCGATGACCTGCCGGCCGGGGTTGGCGTGCTGCGCGGCGACCGCATAGGGCAGGCCGGGCGCCATCGTCGCGAGCGTCCCGGACAGGTAGAACTCCCGGGCGCCGCGGATCTGCCAGTGCCGCGCGGCCCAGGTCGCGATCGTGCCCGAGTCGCAGGTGAGGATCGCGTCGTCGGCGCCCAGCCGGTTCAGCTCACCGGCCAGGTACTGCGGGGCGATCGGGTCCCGCTCCGGCGACTCCAGCGTGGCCATCTGCTCGTGCCAGTCGCGGACCTTCTCCTGGTACCGGTGCAGATGCTCCTTGTCCTTGCTCCTCAGCAGCGGCAGGAGCGCCTCGAGGGTGGCGGTGACGTCGCCGACGAGCGGCACGTCGGTGGCGATGCGGGTGCCGGCCCGGGTGGGGTCGATCTCGACCTGCACCACCTTGGCGGCGCCGGGCTTGGGCAGGAACTTGGTGTACGGGAAGTTCGTGCCCAGCATCAGCAGGACGTCGGCCTCCTCCATGAGATCCTCGCTCGGCTTGGTGCCGAGCAGGCCGAGTCCGCCGGTGACGTACGGCGAGTCGTCCGGCACCACCATCTTGCCGGGCAGCGTCTTGACGATCGGCGCGGCGAGGGTGTCCGCGACCCGCTCGACGAGCGGCCCGGCACCGCGCGCGCCGATCCCGGCCAGGATGGCGACCTTGCGGCCGGCGTTGAGCACGTCCGCGGCGGCGTGCAGGTCCGCGTCGCGGGGGCGGATCGCCGGTGCGAGGTAGATCGGGGCGGTCTCGGGCGGGCTGACCGGCGCCACCGTCTGGTAGGGGTCCTCCCCGGCGGGCGCGACCTGGATGTCGTTCGGGATCGTCAGGTGTGCCACCCCGCGGCGGGCGTAGGCGGTGCGGATCGCGACGTCGACGAGCGCCGGCAGCTGGGCCGGGTTCATGATGATCTGGTCGTACTCGGCCACGTCCTCGTAGAGCCGGTCGAGGTTGACCTCCTGCTGGTAGCCGGTGCCCAGCACGCTGGACTCCTGCAGCCCGGTGATCGCGAGCACCGGGACGTGGTCGAGCTTCGCGTCGTACAACCCGTTGGCGAGATGGATGCCGCCCGGCCCGGACGTGGCCAGGCACACGCCGATCCTCCCGGTCGTCTTGGCATGGGCGGTCGCCATGAACGCGGCCGCCTCCTCGTGGTGCACCAGCACGAAGCGCACTTTGTCCCCGTTACGCCGCAACCCCTCCATGATTCCGTTGATGCCGTCGCCGGGCAGCCCGAACACCGTGTCGACGCCCCACTCGGCCAGCCGGGAGATCAGTACCTCAGCCGTAATCGCACCCATGACAATTTCCGCTACCCGCCCGGGAGCAGGTCAAACTGCCCCCTTGCCACGTGCCGGTCCGACCCGCTCGCGGGCCGGTAGGTGGCCGGGGTGTCGCGGGTATCAGCCCAGTTCGTGTGGGCCGAGCTGACCTGGACGATCGTGGCGTGGTCGGAGCGGCGGCGGGCCTCGCGGGCGAGCACGGCGAACACCATGTGTCGTAAAGAAATCGGGTGAACGGCCCATCAGTGGCGGGTACGAGTTCCGGGTAACATCGACGTTCGTGAAAGGCTCGCTCCGTCGGGCACGGACGCGGCGACGGCAAAGTGCCGCTCGCGCGAACTGTCCGCCGGAACAATCGCCGTACCCATCTCACAGGAGGAAGACGTTGCACAACAACACAAAGCGGTGGCGACTGCGACTTGCCACACTGGCCACGCTGGTCGCCACGCTTATCGGGGGAGCGACGCTGCTCGCACCGGGCGCGGCGTCGGCGGACACCGCGACCCTGAGCCGGCGGCCACTCGGGCCGGCGTCGTACAACCTAAGATTCACGATCACGAATGACACGAACGCTCCGATAAACGGCTGGCGGTTGGAGTTCGATCTGCCCCCGGGTGAATACGCTGTGGGCCTGTTCTCGTTCGATATCCAGGTCACGCAGACGGGCCAGCACTTCGTCCTGCAAAACAAGAACCCGGCCGTGCTGGCCCCGGGCAACTCCATCAACACCGGCCTCATCGTCGTCGGTCTCAGCTGGCCGCTCAACTGCGTCACCCGCGGCACGCCGTGCACCTTCAGTGAGTAGCCGCCGACCTATCTCTGACACCTGACGGGATGTGGGCTCCGCGCGCGACGCGGGGCCCTGCCCGTACCGGCCTGCGGTGATCGACGGCGCCGGAGGAATGCGTGAGCACCGCGCGGCGGCGGTCGCACCGGAGTGCGAGTTCATCAGTGATTGCACGGTGCTGGCGACCGGACCGGCGCAGGCAGGTGCGAGGGTCCCGAACTCTTGCGCTTCGGTACTACATTGTCGAGCATCGTTACATGACTTCATTGCTCCGTCGCTTCGCGCTGGCATCCGCCGTTGGCGTAGGTTCGCTTGTGCTGGCGCCGGTCACGCCGGCTGCCGCATACAGTGCGTGTCCGGCCAACACGATGTGCGGCTGGCTCTTCTTCTCCGATGCCGCGCGCACCCACCAGCAGGGCGGGCACACCACGAACTGTGAAGGTGTCGTCCTCGACTGGGGCATCAAAGCCGGCTACTCCACCTACATCGTGGAGGGCTGCGGGGGCGGCCCCGGCCCGGTGTGACGGCGGCCCTGACCTGGCCAACTTTGGTGAAACCCGGGCCGACCCCGCGTGCGGGCCGGACAACGCACGGCCCCTGAACGCCGCGGGGCGGGTCAGGGGCCGTCCGGTCGTGCTGCGCTCAGACCCTGGTCCACTTCTGGTTGCCGCCGCCGGTGCAGTCCCACAGCTGCAGCTGCGAGCCGTTGGCGGTGCCGTGGCCGGCCACGTCCACGCACTTGTTCGCGCCGAGGTTCACCAGGTCGCCGGCGGCCGACAGGGTGAACTTCTGGGCGTTGGTGCCGTTGCAGGTGTACAGCTGAATCGCCGTGCCGTTGGCGGTGCCGGCCGCGGCCACGTCCATGCACTTGCCCAGCGCCCGGACGGTGTTGTCCGAGCCGATCGTCCACTGCTGCGCGCCGGTGCCGTTGCAGTCGTAGACCTGCAGGCGGGCGCCGTCGACCGGGTTGGCCGACGGGATGTCGATGCAGCGGCCGCTCTCGTTGCCGCGCAGGGCGCCGGTGCTGCCCGTCGGCGGGGTGGTGCTCGACGTGCTGACGTGGATGTAGTCCACGAGCATGCGGTTGACCGACGGCGTGCTGCCGTCGGGGCTGCCCGGGAAGTTCCCGCCGACAGCCAGGTTCAGGATGATGAAGAACGGGTGGTCGTACACCCAGGCGTTGCCGCGGACGCTGGCGGGCGTGGCGCGGAAGTACTCCGATCCGTCGATGGTCCAGATGATGAGGTTCGGGGACCAGTCGACGGCGAAGGTGTGGTACGCGTTGCCGAGCGCCTGCCCGATGTTGCGGGTGCCGCCGACCGCGTTGCCGCCGGAGTAACCGGGGCCGTGGATGGTGCCGTAGACGGTGTTCGGATCACGGCCGACGTTCTCCATGATGTCGATCTCGCCGTCGCCCGGCCAGTTGCCGCCGCCGAGCATCCAGAACGCGGGCCACAGCCCGTTGCCCTTCGGCACCTGGATACGGGCCTCGATGTGGCCGTACTGCTGGGTGAACTTGCCCGCGGTCTGGATGCGCCCGGACGTCCACTGGCACGTGCCGTACCAGCAGCTGTGCCCGCCGCTCTCCCGCCGCGCCTCGATGACCAGGTGGCCCTGGCCGTCCTGGTAGACGTTGCTGGTGCCGCTGTTGTAGTACTCGAGCTCCGAGTTGCCGAAGCCGCCTCCGCCGGTGTCGAAGTTCCACTTGGACGAGTCGACGCCCTGGCCCGACGCGCCGTTGAAGTCCTCGTTCCACACGACCGCCGCCTGCGCGACGCCCGGGGCCGACACGATCGCCAGACCGGTCGCCATCATCGACGCGACCAGCGCGGCGGAGGCCAACGACCTCAGTCTCCGCACCTGAACACCTCCCTTGCCGAACTGTTCGGCCACTTAACAGATTTATCGGAGGCTATGCCGAGCCACGCGATCGGTCAATACAGGACTTAATTCAAGAGCTACATTGACAAAGTCGCAGCACCTGTCAACGCACCCGCGCCCCGGACGACCCGGCCACCCTGCGCAACCCGGTGTCGGGCAGGTGCCTCGACGTGACCGACAACGGCTCGGCCGACGGCTCGCGGCTGCAGATCTGGGACTGCTTCGCCGGCGCCACATCGCTGGCATCGTGACGGCGTCGCGATCCGATGGCTGACCGTGTTCCTGGACCTGCCCGCGCCCGCCACGGCTCCTGGCTGCCGGCGTCGCCCGCCCACCTGGGCCGAGCGCGGGTATCAGCGGGCGGCGCGCAGTTCGGTGAGCAGCCGCTCGACGCGGCGGCGGATCTCGTCGCGGATCGGGCGCACGGCTTCGATGTCCTGCCCGGCGGGGTCGTCGAGCTGCCAGTCGAGGTAGCGCTTGCCGGGGAAGACCGGGCAGGCGTCGCCGCAGCCCATGGTGATGAGCACGTCGGAGGACTCGGCGGTGTCCCAGTCGAGCTTGCGTGGGGTGTTCGCGGTGATGTCGATGCCGACCTCGCGCATCGCCTCGACCGCGACCGGGTTGATCCGGTCGGCCGGCTCGCTGCCGGCGGAGCGGACCTCGACCGTGTCACCGGCGAGGTGGCGCAGCCAGCCGGCGGCCATCTGGGAGCGCCCGGCGTTGTGCACACACACGAACAGGACGGCGGGCCTGGCGCTCATCTGCGGGTTCCTTCAAGGCGTTCGGGCGTTCGAGAGCGGACGGACTCGCCGGCGGATGGATACAGGGCGAGCACCAGCGCCACGCCGACGACGAGACCGGCGAGCTGGGCGGCGATGAAGCCGGGCACGGAGGCGGGCGCGATGCCGGCGAAGGTGTCGGTGAACGCGCGGCCGATGGTGACGGCGGGGTTGGCGAAGCTGGTGGAGGAGGTGAACCAGTAGGCCGCGCCGATGTAGGCACCGACGGCGGCCGGTGCGACCGTGGCGCGACCGGAGCGGGCGAGCGTGAAGACGAGCAGGATCAGACCGGCGGTGGCGACGACCTCGCCGAGCCACAGGTGCCCGCCGGTGCGGACCTTGGTGGCGAAGTCCACGGCCGGGAGGTTGAACATCAGGTCGGCCAGGACGGCGCCGGCGATCGCGCCGCCGAGCTGCGCGAGGACGTAGCCGCCGACGTCCCGGCCGGCCAGCCCGGACCCGCTCCGGCGGCCGAGGAACCAGTCCGCGGCTGAGACGACCGGGTTGAAGTGCGCGCCGGAGACCGGGCCGAAGGTGAGGATGAGCGCACCGAGGGCGAACGCGGTGGCGACCGAGTTCTCCAGGAGTTGCAGGCCGGCGTCGTACGGGCTGAGGGTGGTGGCCATGATGCCGGAGCCGACGACGGCGGTGACCAGCAGCGCGGTGCCGGCGAACTCGGCCAGCAGGCGCCGCCACAGGGTCGGGTTCACGAGGTGGGGATCCTTCTGCGGGTCGGGATGGATCAGCGGGCGGAGTCGTGTCAGCGCGGGACGGGCATGACCGCCGGCGCGAGTCGGGTGATCCGGTCGGAGAGATCGGCGTAGGCGGCCTCGAACGCGTCGTCGGTGTCCGCGCGGGCCGGGTCCGGCACCGACCAGTGCAGCCTCGGGTGGACCGGCGCGTCCGGGGCGGCGAGGTCCTCGTGGGCGTTGTCGCAGACCGCGATGACGAGGTCGCCGTCGTGCACGACGTCGGCGACGTGCGCGGTGCCGGCCGGGTCGAGGGTCAGGCCGTGTCGATGTGCGACCTTCACCGCCCGCGGGTGCACCCGGGGGGCCGGGTGCGTCCCGGCCGAGGCGACCGGCTCGCCGACCCGCTCGCGCCACAGCGCGGCGGCCAGCTGCGAGCGGGCCGAGTTGTGCGTGCACACGAACACCACCCGCTCCGCCCGGTCCAGGAATGGCGGGGCGAGGGATGCGAAGACCTCCGGGACGAGCCGCAGGTAGGTGCGGCGCCGGTCGCCCTCTGATCGGATACGGGTCACCAGGCCCGCGTCGCTGAGCACCTTCACGTGGTGGGCCACGAGGTTGGTCGGCAGGCCCAGCTGCCGGCCGACCTCGCCCGGCGAGGCGTCACCCAGCACGAGCGTGTCGACGATGGCAAGACGCGCGGGCTCGCCGAGCGCGGCGTGCACCCGAGCCCGCGCCGGCAACGAAGAAAGGTCACCGTTCATTGACTCAATGATTATTGACCTATTTTCGAGTGTCAAGCCGTCCGCACGGCACGGGGTCAGGCGGCCCGGATCGCGCCGGACCGCCGACCCGGCGTACTACTGCCGCGGCCCCTCCGGTTGCCGGATCGCTCTACGATGGGCGCCATGCAGATCGGGCTGGAGCTCGTCAGCGAGCGACTCGACGCCGACGACGAGCGATGGCTCGCCGCCGAGGCTGATCTCCTCGGCAGCCTGCGCGAGGAGGTCGGTGAGGTCTCCGTCGTGCGCACGGCCGCCGCCGGGCAGAAGGGCGCGCTCGACACCGTCGTGCTGGCCCTCGGGTCCGCGGGCGCGTTCCGGGCCGCCGTCGCCTGCTTCCGGGCCTGGCTGCAGCGGGACCGCACCCGCCGCGTGCGGATCACCTGGCGCGACGGCGACGCCGTCCAGGAGATCGAGATCGACAGCGCGGGCCTGAGCGGGCCGGCGTTCGAGCGCCTGGCCCGGGCGCTCGATGCCCACCGGCCGGACGGCCCGCGAGGGTGACGCACCGCGCGCTGCTGATCGGCAACGGCCGGTTTCCGATGGACCAGGCCAACCTGCCCGAGCTGTACGGTCCCCGCAACGACGTCGTGCAGGTCGCACAGGTCCTGACCGGGGCGTCGGGCATCTTCGAACCGGCGCAGGTGACGACGGTCGTCGACCGGCCGGCGCGGGAGCTGGTCGAGGCGCTCGAGCGGTTCTTCTCCGCCGCGCGCCACGACGACGTGCTGCTCGTCTACTACAGCGGGCACGGCATGACGAGCCTGACCGGCGAGGCGCTGTTCCTGGCCGGCCACGACAGCCGCACCGACCTGCCCGTGTCCACGATGGTCAGCTCGACCCAGATCTCGGCGATGATCGACGCCAGCGTCGTGCGCAACGTCGTGCTCGTCCTGGACTGCTGCTACAGCGGCGCGTTCAAGAGCGGCGACGGCGCCGGGCCGCTGGCCGGGCGGGGCCGCTACGTCCTCACCAGCTCCCGGGCGCGCCAGCGCAGCCCCGACGCCGCCGAGCAGGACGGGCTGAGCCTCTTCACGTCGTACCTCGTGAAGGGCCTCGGCACCGAGATCGCCGGCGCGCCGCAGACGGGCGACATCACCGTCGGCGATCTGTACCAGTACGTCCACGGCGAACTGACCCGGGCCGCGACCATCATCCCGCAGCGCCGCTTCGACGGCGACGGCGACGTGGTGATCGCGCGACGGTTGACGAGGCCGGCACCGGCCATCACCGAGACGGAACTCATCGACCTCGGCACCCTGGAGCCGGGCGACAGCCTGCCGCCGGAGCGCCTTTACGCACAGATCCCCGCGGGCAAGTGGCGCGCCGAAACCCTGGCCGAGTGGGTCGACCTGCGCCCCGGCGACACGTTCGTGGAGCTGCGGTTCCGGCCCGAGCCCGGCGCCAACCGGGCCACCATCGAGATCCACGACCTGCGCTCCGGCGACGTGCGCATGGTGCGATACCTGGTGCGCCTCAACAGCACCCGGCCGCGCCCCGAGTCGCCGCTCAACCGGATCGGCACCCCACGCGGCGTCGCGGACGAGATCAGGCGAATCCTGATGTCCCTGCGGCGCGGCCTGCCCGACCGGACCGTGATCGGCCTGGTCTGCGCCGACGGCCTGCCGTGCGCGATGTTCGACGATCGGCTTCGTGAGGAGGACGTCGAGCGCTTCTCCGCCGCGACCGCGACCCTGTTGTCCACCGCCGGCGGGCTGGCCTCGATCCTCGACGGCCGCCGGTCGGCGTCAGCATCGGTTCGGTTCACCGCGGGCACGGTCGTGCTGCACCCGGTCCGGGACGAGTTGCTCCTCTGCGCGTTCGTGCCGGCCGGCCGGTCGCACGAATTCGACCGCCAGCTCATCGCCGGCGCAGCCGCCAACCTGGCCGTCCTCGGCCCGATCGACGCCGCCGACCTGCGTGATCGCCTCTACCCGGGCGGTCACGGCAACTGGGGCGCCGTGACCTACGCTACGGAGGGGACATCGTGACCGCCGGCCTGCTGTCGTGGGTCGTGGCCAGCGTGGACGGCCTCGAGGTCCGCGCTTCGCGGACCGTGGACGTGGACCCATACCTGCGGGATCGGTTCACTGCCGCCGGCACGTCGGCGTTCAATCTCGCCGAGTCGCTGCGCAGGATGTTCGAGGACCGGGCCGACCCCGGTGCCGTCATGGAGGTGGACCTCGACGGGCGGCGGGTCATCGTGTTCGGCATCAACGACCTGGAGATCGCCATCGTGGTCGCCGATCAGGACGCTGACACCAAAGCCCTCCAGGCCGCATTTCGCGACGGGGCCGCACCGGAAACGGACCAGCCCGCCGGCCCGGCCCCGGGCGACCGCCGCGGTGTCATCCCGCAGCCGTAGGCGGAGATTGCCGGCACGTTCCGCAGCCGGGGGACGCGGTGGGCGGCGGTCATCCGGGCCGGGGCGGCCCGGCCGGCGCCGCTGACGCCAGGCAGTTACTTAGCTTAGGGGCCGAGGGCGCGGCGAAGCGTCGCGTGAAGTTCATTGGCCGCTCACCGCATCCACGGCCGCGGGCCCGCCCCGGTTGCCACAGTGCGGCGGTGAAACGAACCGCTCGCGCCGGCGCCGCGCTGGCCCTCACGTTGCTGGTGCTCGCCGTCCCCTCGACCGCGCAGGCGCACGGTGCGGGATCGGTCTCACACAACTACACGACCAAGACGCCCTACTCGCCGCAGGAGCGGCTGCGGGACTACCAGCCGGTTCCGCGCGGCTTCGTGCCGGTCTTCACCGAGAACGTCGCGCGGCACGGCTCGCGGGCCATGTCCGACAGCGACGACGGCGACGCCCTGCTGGCCGTCCTGCAGCGCGCCCAGGCCGAGGGCGGGCTGACCGGGCTCGGCTCCGCGCTCGTCCCGCAGGTGCGGACGCTGCTCGACGCCGGAGCGTCGGTCGGATACGGCAATCTGTCCGGCCTCGGCGCGCGGGAGCAGCGCGAGACCGCGCAGCGCATGCAGGCCCGCCTGCCCCGGCTCTTCGCCGACATCGCCGCCCAGCGCCGGCCGATCGAGGTCCAGACCTCGGGCGTCACCCGGGCCGTGGACAGCGCCAACGCGTTCACCGGCGGCCTGACCTCCGCCGCCCCGGCCCTGACCGGGCTCGTCCAGGCCCCGGTCACGAACAAGGATGTGCTGTACTTCCACAAGCAGCCGCAGAACGCCGACTATCGGGCATACGTGGACGGCGACCCGGACCTGGCCGCGGTGCTCGCCCGCATCGACGGCCAGCCGCGCACCGCCCAGGTGGCCCGGCACGTCGTGTCCCGCCTGTTCACCCCGCGCTTCGCGGCCGGCCTGCCCGCCGACGAGCAGATCTCGTTCGCCCGCTCGCTGTTCGAGCTGTACTGCTCGGCGCCGGACCTGAGCGTCGAGGCACCCCGGGTGGACCTCGACCCGTTCCTGCCCGCCGGCGACGCGGCGTGGCTCGCGTACCTCGACGACGCCGAGGAGTTCTATCAGAGCGGCCCCGCGTTCGCCGGGCGCGACATCACGTACAAGATGGCCGGCGTCCTCCTCGACGACCTGTTCGCCCAGGTCGAGGCGAAGGCCGACGGCACCAGCGGCAAGGGCGCGGTGCTACGGTTCACGCACGCCGAGGAGATCGAGCCGCTCGCCGTCCTGCTGCAGCTGCCGGGCAGCACCAAGCAGGCGCCGCTGAACCAGCCGTACACGTACCACAACAACCCGTGGCGCGGCGCGACCGTGGCACCGATGGCCGCGAACATCCAGTGGGACCTGTATGCCAAGGGCGACGCATACCTGGTCCGGATGCTGTACAACGAGCGCGAGACCGCCTTCCCGCCGTCCTGCCACCCGATCGCCAAAGGCAGCTACTTCTACCGCCTGAACGAACTGGAGCGCTGCTTCCACCGCTGATCAGCCGTGGCATGAGGCCGGCCCGGCGGTACCTTTGCGTAGGTGTAGCTCTGAGCACCTGCGACGGGGGATTGTTGTCGCCGTCCTGGTGGCCGCGGTCGTCGGGCTGGACAGTTCCGGCCTGCTGAGTCCGTGGTGGTCGGTGGTCGTCGACGACGCGGCGCAGTTCTTCGCCGCGCTCGCCGCGACGCTGGCGTGCTGGCTCACCGCCGGGCGGCACAGTGGCGCGCAGCGGTGGTGGCGGCTGTGGATGGGGGCCGCGGCGTGCGGCTGGGCGCTCGGCCAGGTCGCCTGGACCTGGTATCAGCTCGTCCGCGGCGTCGGGCTGCCGTCACCGTCGCTCGCGGACGCCGGATACCTGGTCCTGCCACTGTTCTCGCTCGCGGCGCTCGCCGCGTTGGCCGCCGGCCCGTCCGTGCAGCACCCGCCCCGGCACCCGGCGGGGCAGCTGGTGACGGTCCTCGACGGGTTCGTCATCGTGGGCGCGCTGTTCGTGCTCAGCTGGCTGACCGTGCTGGGGCCGGTGGTGAACGCCGGCGGGGCCGGCCCGCTCACCAACGGGGTCGCGCTCGCCTACCCGGTCACCGACCTGCTGCTGGCGGTCATCGTCGTGCTGCTCATCGGCGCCTCGTCGGCCGCGGCCCGCACGCAGCTCAGCCTGCTCGGCGCCGGGCTGTTCGCCCTGGCGCTGTCCGACAGCGTCTTCGCCTACCAGGTGTCGGTGGGCGCGCACGGTATCCCGCCCCTCGCCGACGCCGGGTTCGTCGCCGGGTTCTGCCTCGTCGCCCTCGCGGCGGGCACGGTGGCCGGGGAGCCGCCCGGCTGGACGATGCGCCCGGAGCCCCGCTGGGGCTGGCTGCTGCTGCCGTACGTTCCTGTCGCCGCCATGGCCGTGGCGCTGGTTGTGCAGCGGGCGCGCGGCATCGCCCCGGACGGCGTCGCCGGGTTCGCCGCGACCGTCGTGATTGTGCTGCTGGTCGTCCGCCAGGCCGTCACCCTCGCGCGCAGCGCCGGCCTCGTGGCGTCCAGGACGCGGCTCGTGCTCGCCGCCGACGACGCCCGCCGGCAGCTCGAGCGTAACCTGCACGATGGTGTCCAGCAGCGGCTCATCGCGCTGGCGCTGGACATCCGCCGGGCCGAGGCGGACGTGCCGCCAGAGCTGACCGGGGTGCGCCACCGGCTCTCCGGCGTGGTGGCCGGGCTGAACGGCACCGCCGACGAGGTGCGGGAGCTCTCCCGGGGCGTGCACCCGGCGATCCTCACCGAGGGCGGCCTGCGGCCCGGGTTGCGGGCGCTGGCGCGCCGCTCGGCGGTCGCCGTCGAACTCGACGTGCAGGTGGACGGCCGGCTGCCGGAGCCGGTCGAGGTGGCGGCGTACTACGTCGTGGCGGAGGCGCTGACCAACGCCGCCAAGCACGCCGAGGCCACCGTGGTCTCGGTCAGCGCGTACGTGCGAGGTAGCCGCCTGCATCTGTCGATCAGCGATGACGGCGTCGGCGGCGTGGATCCACGGCGCGGCACGGGCCTCATCGGCCTGACCGACCGCGTCGATGCCCTCGGCGGCACGCTCAGCTTCGACGGTCCGCCCGGCGAGGGGACCCGCCTGGACGCCGAGTTCCCGCTGGACCGAGCCTGACGACGTTGGCACTGGTGCGGAGGTCGGGTACCCTTGTCGGCTGAGGGGGAGTAGTCCTTCGCCGGTTCATCGCCAGTTCGGAGCCCTTGTGGTTCCCGGTGGCCGGGCCCCGCCACCGGGGTGGACGAGACCTTCGACCCAGCCGGTGACGACACGTTGCCGCGGACAGGGTCGAGGTCTCGGCTGTGCGCGAGAGTTCGACTCTCGTCAGCGGCGGGAAGGACACCCGATGCCGACGCTCGCCGAGCGTATCCGCCGGTTCCTGCGCAGCCCGCAGGGACAGCAGCTCATCAACCGGGCACAGGACGAGCTGCGCAAGCCCGCCAACCGCCGCCGTCTGCAGCAGGTCGTGGCCCGTGCACGCCGCCGCGGTTGAGCACCCCGGCGCCGGCCACGACCTGCGCGGCAGCCTGGTCGCCGAGCTGCACTACGGCGCCGACGCCGTCCTCGTGGTGGCCGGCGTCCCGGGCGCGGGCAAGACGACGCTGCTGCGGCGCCTGTTCCCGTCCGGCGGCGCCGGCGTGCGGGTGCTGGACTCCGACCACGCGCGGACGTGGTGGCGGCGTTACCTCGGCCGGCTGCCGTACCGGTACTGGCGGCCGATCGTCCACACCACCCACTACCTGAGGCTGCTGCGCGCACTGCGCCGCGCGGAGCCGCTCGTCGTGCACGAGTGCGCCACCCGGCCCTGGGCCCGGCGCCTGATTTTCGCCGCCGCGCGCCGCTCCCGGCGCCGGGTCCACCTGCTGCTGCTCGACGTGAGCCCGGCCGACGCGCTGGCGGGGCAGCAGGCCCGGGGCCGGCGGGTCCGGCCGGCCGCGTTCGCCACCCACTGCCGCAACTGGCAACACGTCGTGCACGGCGAGCACCGCGAGGCCGCGACCGTCACGCTCATCGACCGGGCGGGCGCGGCGCATCTGAGCGCCATCCGGTTCCGCCCGGCCACACCGGAGCTCGCCGAGGCGCGCGGGGTCCGCGTTGGGTAAGACTGATGGAGTGTCGTCCCGCGTCGCGCTCGCCGAGCGGGGACCGCAGGGGGCGCAAGGCGGCGCGGCCCCACTGACTATCCGGTGGTGCGGCGCAGGGCCAGGACCGCGATGTCGTCCGTCGGCGCGTGGTCGCCGAGCATGGCCGCCATGACGGTGCTGCACAGCGTTTCCGCCGGGGGCAAGGTCGTGGCCGGGGCCAGGGTGGCCGCCGCCGTCAGCCGGGCCAGGCCGGCGTCGATGGACCGGTCGCGGCGCTCGACGAGCCCGTCGGTGTAGAACATCAGCCCGGTGCCGGGCGGCAGCGGCAGCGTGGTGGTGCGCCGCTCGATGTCGGGGTACGTCCCGAGCGGCAGATCCGGGCGCACGGTGGTGAGCACGCCCGGCCCGTGGGGGTGTACCGCGACGGGCGGCAGGTGGCCCGCGTTGGAGATGGTGACCGTGTCGAGGCCGGGCGGGATCACGGCGTAGATGGCGGTGGCCATCGCGTCGGGCTCGAACCGCTGGATCTTGCGGTCCAGGCGGGCCAGGACGTCGGCGGGATCGTCGGTCTCCAGGGCGTAGGCGCGCAGCGCGGAGCGGATCCGGCCCATGACGACCGCGGCGCGCAGCCCGTTGCCGGCCACGTCGCCGACGGCCAGGCCGATGCAGCCGGAGGGCAGCTCGAACACGTCGTACCAGTCGCCGCCGACGCCGACCTCGGCGCCGGGCACGTATCGCACGGCGACGTCCAGCCCGGCGATGCTCGGCGGCCGGCTCGGCAACAGGCTGCGCTGCAGGGCCCGGGCGGCGGCCCGGTCGAGGCTGTGCAGCCGGGCCTGGGTGGCCGGGGCGATCCGGTCGGCGACGAGCTGCAGCAGCTCCACGTCGGGCGGGGAGAACCGGCGCGGGGTGCGGGTGCCGACGTACAACACCCCGATCACCCGCCCCTCGGTGATCATCGGTACGCCGAGCAGCGAGGCGATGTGCTCGGCGTGCAGGACCGGGCTGACCACGTTGGTGTCATCGACGTGCTCGATGACGACCGGGCCCGCCGCGGCGGCGACCCGGCCGGCGAAACCCCGCCCGACCGGCACGCGCACGCCCTGGTACACCTCCGGCTCCAGCCCGCTGGCGGCGGTCGCGATCAGCTCGGTGCCGGTGGCGTCGAGCAGCATCACGGTGGCGGTGTCGGCCTGCAGCAACGCCCGCGCCCGCACCAGCAGCTCGTCGAGCAGGTCCTCCAGCCCGAGCCGGGACAGGGCCGTGTCGGTGATCTGCTGGATGCGGCTCAGCTGATCCTCGCGGCCCGCGAGAGCCTCGGCGGACCCGGAGCGCCGCAATGGCATAGGTCCTCCTGCGCGCTGGGTCGAGCGATGCGCCGATCGTACCGGCGGCACCTGGCCCGCGCCCGTCGACGGTCCCTCACTCGCGCGTGGCGGCCAGCGTCGCGTACGTCACGGCGCCGTAGAGCACGTGCGGTACGGCATCCGAGGCCCACTCCTGGGCCGACCAGGTCCGCGGGTCGCTGATGCCGAACAGCCTGAGCGGCACGTCCGCCAGCGCCATCGCCGCCGCGCCGATGAGCGCAACCCCCGCCGCGGCGGGCACCGACCGGCGCTGCCGGGCCAGCGCCGCGTCCGCCGCGCCGGCGAGCGCGCCGACGGCGACGCCGACCGCGGTGCCGACCAGCGGCCCGAGGCCCCGCAGCCGGTTCTGGCGCGTCTCACCGGCCCCGGGCACGTCCAGCCCGACGTCTCCGGCGGCCTTCTCGACCAGGTCCTGCGGCGCGGAGCTGGCGGGCCGGCCCCGGGCGGCCATGTCGAGGTAGCCGGCGGCGTTGAGCGCGGTGGTACCGGCGGCGCCGGCGAGCGCGCCCCGCAAGAATCCGGAGGTCATCGCGGACCGGTACCCGTCCGCGGTACGGGCAAACGGTGTTTCGCCCGCCGCCGGTGGGGCACGCGGGTGCCATGCGCAGACTCCTGAACAGGCTCGAAGGTGCCCGAACACTCGACCCGGCCGCCGGGGTGCTGCGGCGGCTGGCGCGGGCCACCGCCGGGCGGGACCGGCTCAGGCCGGCGCTGCACGGCGACTGGTTCGGCCACCCGCTGCACCCGGCCGTGGTGCAGTTCCCGGTCGGTGCCTGGATGAGCGCCGTCGTCCTCGACGCGCTGCCCGGCCGCGACACGCCCGGCGCCCGGCACGCGGCGACGGCCCTGGTCGCCGCCGGCTGCGCGGGCGCGCTGCCCGCCGTCGCCACCGGCACGGCCGAATACACGACCCTGGACCCGGCCCAGCGACGGGTGGCGGTCGTACACTCGGCGGCCAACGCCACCGCGCTGGGGCTGTTCGCGGCGTCGGTGCTCGCCCGGGTGCTCGGCCGCCACGGGTGGGGCCGCGCGCTGAGCCGCACCGGGCTGGGCGTGGCCGGCGTCGGGGCCTACCTCGGCGGCCACCTCACGTTCGCGCAGGGCGCCGGGGTGCAGCGGGACGCGGGGCCGTCAGCGGCACCGACCTCGGCGGAGCTGGCCACCTCGGCCGCCCGCCACTGATCGCCTCAGGTGTCCGCCCGGGCGGGCGTGAAGATCTCCTCGACGCGCAACCGCCGGGCCGTCACGCGGCGGAGCTGAGTGGATCGGGTGCCGGGGTCGTTCGCCCGATCTCGTTCATCGTTCGGAAATCCGCCGTGCAGCCCGCCGAAACCGGCATCGTGTTGCAGTCTCGGTGCCTGTGTATTTCTCGGGGGACGAACCCCCGCCTGGTCCGGTGTTCGAGCAGCTCAGACGGTTATCCACAGATGGGGGCCGTCGCTGTCCACAGCTGTGGACAGCGGTATAACAAATCACGCATTGGCGCTGTATTCCTACATACCGTACATCACGGACGCGGGCATCGCGGGGTAGCTTTCGTTTACGGGGGCGGTCGCGTGACAACGCCGGTGGGAGAGCATCCGCAGGACTGGGGCCCGGCCCGGCGCCGGTGGTTCGGGCTCGACCGCCGGACGCTCGGGCCGGCCCTGGTCGTCCTGCTGGTCGGCGTCCTGCTGATCTACGGATGGCCGGCGCTGAACACCGTGGTCCCGTGGCACAACGAGATCAAGCCCGGTGACGTGCTCGACCTCGGCGACAGCGCGACGGCCGTCCCGCCGGTCGGCTGGCAGCTGGAGGACGGGGTGCTGACCGGCACCGCCGGCGCGAGCCCGGAGGCGCTGAAGGTCGTGCTCGTCAAGGGCGGTGCGACGATCGAGCTGCGCGGCACGGCGTATTCGGGCACGGCGGAGGAGTTCCTGACCCAGGTGCAGCGCGCGGAGGGCGTGGCCGGGCCGGGCGTGCTGGGGCCGCGGGCCGCGCTGACCACCGGCGCGGGCCTGGTCGGGGTCGTGCAGGCCGGCCGCGGACCCGGCGGCGACGGGCTCGACGCCGCGTTCAAGATGGCCGTCGGCAACGACGAGGACGCGCGGGCGGCGCCCGCGCTGCTGGTGCGGGTCCGCACCGCGCCGGGCCAGTTCGAGCAGTACCGCGGCGACGTGACCGCCCTGCTGCACAGCATCGCGCCGGGGCCGCGACCATGACCGGCGGCATCGCGCCCGACGCCCGGCGGGCGCAGCTCGCCGCGATCGAGGAGTCGGGCTGGGGGCAGCCGTTCCGCCTCGTCCAGCCGCGCAACGCCGCCTTCTGGGTCTACCTGTTCGGCGTCGTGGTCGGCGCGGTGAACATGCTGCGCTTCTTCGGCCGCGGGGCCGGCTTCTACACGCCCGCGCTGGCCGGCGGCGTGCTGCTGTTCGGGCTCTACCTCGTGCCGTGGCTGCTGCTCCTGCGCTGGAACAACCGGTACACCGCCCAGCCGGCCGGCCTGCTCGCGACCGGGTTCGTCTGGGGCGGCGTCGCCGCGACCTTCTGGATCGCGCTGCCGGCCAACACCGCGCTGCTGGAGCTGTGGACCAAGATCGGCGGCACCGCCTTCGCGGCCGGCTGGTCGGCCGGGCTGACCGCCCCGATCAACGAGGAGTGGGCCAAGGCGCTCGGCCTCGTGCTGCTCATCGGGCTGGCGCCGCGCCTGGTCCGCGGCGCCTACGACGGGTTCATCATCGGCGCGTTCATCGGCCTGGGCTTCCAGGTGTTCGAGGACGTCCTCTACACGTACAACGCCGCGACCCAGGCCTTCGGCGTCGACCAGGTCGGCTCGACGCTGCACATCCTGCTCGTGCGGGGCGCCGCCGGGATCGTCTCCCACGCGCTGTTCAGCGCGATCTTCTGCGCCGGGATGATGTGGGTCGTCAGCCGCGTGCCGGGGGAGCGCAACGTGCCGCGGGGCGTGCTGACGATGCTGGTGGCGATGGTGTTCCACTTCACCTGGGACGACATGTCCGGTCTCGTCGGCTACGGGCTCCTGGCGCTGGTGCTGCCGTTCGTCCTCGCGGCGGTCGAACTGGTCGTGCTGTTCTACGTCCGGCGCCGCGCCGCGCGGCAGGAGCGCGCCTGGATCAGGAGCATGCTCGCCCCCGAGGCCGAGGCCGGGGTCCTCGACCCGGCACTGCTCGACGCGGTCACCGGCCTGCGCAGGGAGCGCAAGGTGTACCGCCGCAGGGTGCACAGCCGCCGCGCGGCACGCCGCCTCATCAGGGCCGCCGGCGCCCTGGCCCGCGAGATCGCGCACGCGGGCGGGCAGGAGACCCGGCGGGTCAACCGTGCGCGCGTCGAGCTGCTCCGGCAGCGGCAGGCCGCCGGTCCCGCCTGACGCGAGGGTCCGTCGACACCTCGATTGATCGCGCTCGCGGGAGACGGGTGCACGGTCGCCGGCCGCGCCCACGCGAATCGCTGTTTGCATCCGCCGACGGTGGAGAACCTTTCCAGCATGTCGACACGCGTCCGTCCGCCGGCGCCGGTCCAGGCGGCCCGGTGCGGCGGTACGCCCGGGGAAAGCGATGCATGATGCAGGCGACGCGATGTCCGAGGCGCCCGGGGTGGCGCGGTGGTGGCCGCGGCGCGGCACCGACGTCTCGGTCTGCGCGGCCGCCCGGGCCTGGGTGCTCGCGGCGCTGCCGCACCTGCTCGCCCGGCCGGCCGAGGGCCGGCTGCGCGACAACGTCGAACTGCTGGTCTCGGAGCTGACCGCCAACGCGCTGCTGCACGCCGGCGGGGTCGAGTACATCGATCTGTACTGCACCGGCAGCGTCCTGCGCATCTGCGTCCACGACCAGGTCTCCACCCCCGCCGTCGCGCGGCACGCGCCGCCGGACGAGGCCGAGCACGGCCGGGGCCTGCTGCTCGTCGACGCCCTCGCCGCGCGCTGGGGCGTCGAGGAGCACCCCGGCGCCGGCAAGGACGTCTGGCTCGAACTACCGATCGACCGCTGAGGAATCGCGTGATGCCGCGCAACGCGTCGGGCGTGGCCACCGCCATCTCGGCAACGGCCCGCGGGCCCACCCTTTGGGAGCGATCCCACGCAAGGTCAGCCGCCCGGCTAAGGTCGCGGCGTGCTGGCCGTCGTCTGGAGTGCTATCCGCACGCGCCGGGGTCCCGCCGTTGTGATGGCGATCCTGGTCGCGGTCACCGCCGGCGGGCTCGGCGCGGCCGGCTGGGTCGCCACCCGGGAGGCGGCGAGCGCGACCGCCGCGCTCATCGCCGCCGCTGCGCCGGCTCAGCGGACCGTCGGCGTGCGCGGCGGCATCGTCCTCGGCGCGGACCCGGCCGAGGCCCTGAACCGCTTCCGCGCGACGACCGAGTCGGCCGCCGGGCTTGCGGTGGAGTCGGCCGTGGCCGGGGTACGACTCCCGGGCGCCATGGCCATCGGCGACGGCCCCCGGACCGTGGCCGAACTGCGCTATCGCGACGACGCGTGCGCGAACCTCGTCCTCACCGGCGCCTGCCCGGCCGGGGTCGGCGAGGTCGCGCTTCCGGCGGCCCTGGCGCGGCGGCTCGCAGCGGGCGTGGGCACACACCTGCTGCACCACAACGGTCTCGGCCAGGAGCCCCTCGCGCTGACCGTCGTCGCCACGTTCGAGCCGCGGGAACCGCTCGGCTGGTGGTGGAGCGGGCAGCAGGGCGACGCCGCCTTCACCACGCTGGAGACCGTCGCGGCGGCCGGGGTGCCGGCCTCCGCGACCTGCGACCTGCTGCTGCCGGCGGCCTGGTTCGGCCACGGCGACGACGGGGCCGTGGCCGCCGCCGTCGATCGGCTCAAGCGCGGCTCGCTCGAGGTGACCTCCGACGCCGACGCGCTGAGCCGGGCCGTGGCGAACGAGCGGTACGCGGTGACGCACGGCATCACGGTCGCCGCCGTCCAGCTCGTCGCGATCGGCTGGATCGCGATCGGAGTCGCCGCCTGGTACGCGGCCGAGGACCGGCGCGCCGACGCCGCCCGGATCGCGCTGCGCGGGGCCCGGCGCCGGTGGGTGATCGTCGTCACCTCCGGCCAGAGCGCGCTGCCCGCCCTCGTCGGCACCGTCGCCGCGGGCGGCGGGCTCGCGCTCGTGCTGCGCGGCGCCGACAGCGGACCCGGTCCGGTGCCCTCCGCGGCCATCGTGAGCCTCGTCGCCCTCGCACTCATCGTCGCCGCCGACTGGCGGCTGACCCGCGCACCGGTCCAGCGGCTGCTGCGCTCCGCGCCGCCGCGCCGGGCCGCGCTCGCCGCCGCCGCGCTCGACCTGACCGTCATCGCCCTCGCGGTCGCGGCCGGCTACCAGTCCGCGGTCACCGGCGAGGCGCCCGTGGACGGGTACGGCCTGGAGCTGCTCACCCCGGTCCTGTTCGCGACGGCCGGCGCCGTGCTGCTGACCCGGCTGCTGCTCCCGCCGGCCGTCGCCGCGGGGCGGGCTGCCCTGGCCCGGGGCCGGCTCACCGGCGGGCTCGCCGCGCTGTCGCTGGCCCGGCGCACGTCGGCGTATCGAATCGTGCCGGTGCTCGCGGCGGCCGCCTGCGTGTGCGGGGTCGCCGCGCAGGACTGGGCGCGGGCCGACGCCGCCCGCCTGCACCGGGCCCAGGCCGAGATCGGCGCCGACCGGGTGCTGACCGTTGCGCCGGTACCACGGGGACGCCTGCTGTCCGCCGTCCGCGCCGCCGACCCGCAGGGCCGCCACGCCATGGCCGTCGTCGTCTCGGGCGCGTCCGGCCCCGGCCCGCGACTGCTCACCGTCGACTCGCCCCGGCTGCGCGCGGTCGCCGCCGTCGACCCGGGTGCGGTGATCGCCCGGCTGCACCCGCCCGCACCGGCTCCGATCGCGGTGCACGGGACGGCGCTGACGCTGCGGGCCGCTGGCGACGGGACGGTAGCGCTGGGC
The DNA here is from genome assembly GCF_050942935.1 of Dactylosporangium sp. CA-233914. Taxonomy (NCBI): domain Bacteria; kingdom Bacillati; phylum Actinomycetota; class Actinomycetes; order Micromonosporales; family Micromonosporaceae; genus Dactylosporangium; species Dactylosporangium sp. CA-233914. The sequence goes on from NZ_CP192030.1 coordinate 6,377,858, forward strand.
ATGACGCTGGCCGTGTCCGGCACCGGCGAGACGGTGCACGCGCAGTTCGGGGCGATCGGCGGCGACGGGGTGTACCGCGCGGAGGCACCGGCCTGCGAGGACGGCTGCCGGCTCGTCGCGCTCGACCTGCGCGGCGACCCGGGCGCGGCCCTCGACCTCATGGATCTGCGCGCCGACGGCCGGGTCGCGGTCGACGGGCCCGCGTTCGCCGATCCGGCCCGGTGGCGTACCGCCGCCGGTGACACGGCCACGGGCGTGCAGCGGCTGCGCGGCGAGGGCCGGATGCGGCTGGCCACCATCGCACCCGCCGGCGGCAAGGCTGCCGACCGCCGGGTCTACGCCGTCGACGCCCCGCTGCCCCTGCCGGTGCTCGCCACCGGCGGCGCCGTGCGCGAGCCGGACCAGTACGGCACCGCCGAGCTGCAGCTGGCGGGCGTGCCGGTGCCGATCCGGCCGGCGACCGCGGAGGGGCTGCCGGCCCGCTCCGGCGGGGTGATCCTGGCCGACCTCGAGTACGCCGAACGGCTCACCGCGGGCCTCGCCGAGCCGGCCCGCCCCGGCGACGTCGACCAGGTGTGGCTCGCCCGGGGTGCGCCGCCCGGCCTCGTCGAACGCCTCACCGCGGCCGGGCTCACGGTCATCGGCGGCGACTCCGTCGCGGCCGCCCGGGACCGCCAGGCCCACCTCGGTCCCGCCGCCGCGCTGCGCTTGAACCTGCTCGCCGCGGTGCTGGCACTGCTGCTGGCGAGCGCCGCGCTGAGCGTCGTGGCGGCGGTGCAGGGGCGCGAGCGGCGGGCCGAGGTCGAGGCGCTGCGCCGGCAGGGCGTGCCGGCGCGGGTGGTGCGGGCCGCGGGCCGGTGGTCCGCCCTCGCGCCCGTGCTCCTCGCCCTCGCGATCGGGCTCGCCGCCGCGACGGCGGCCCGGTGGCTGCTGCGCTCGCCGGTCCGCCCGTTCGCGGACCGGTGGGTCGTGGACGAGCCGCCGGTGTCCGTATCCGCACTGCTGGCCGCCGTCGCCGTCGCCGCCCTCTGCTTCGGCCTGACGGCGCTGGCCTCCGGCCGGATCGGGGGACGGCGATGATCGCGCTCACACTCGCGATGCTGCGGGCCCGGTGGCGGCAGGCCGTCGCGCTGTTCCTGCTCGCCGCCCTGGCCTCGGCCGGGGTCGCCCTCGCGCCGGTGTACCTGGCCCGGGCCGACGAGGGCGTCGTCGCCGACGAGGTGGCCGGCGCCCGCCCCGAGGAGCGCACGATGCTCGTCGCCGCCACGGTGGAGTCGAACAACGCCGGGGCGATGGACGGCCGATTCGAGCGCGACGGTGCCCGGCTGCTCGACGCGCCCGGCTACACGAGGGTCTTCTCGGCGTCGTTCGTGGCCCAGCCGGCCGATCAGCCCGCGGTGTTCCTGGACGGGACCCGGCAGGTGACGTACCGCCACGACGTCTGCGAGCACGTGACCGTCCTGGCCGGGCGGTGCCTGATGAGCCTGGGCGACGCCGTGCTCACCGAGGAGACCGCGCGCCGCATCGGCGTCCGGCTCGGCGATCCGCTGTCGCTGACCGCGTCGTCCTACACGTCGGCCACGAACCAGTTCATCCCGGCCGGGCCGCCCGGCTTCCTGACGGTCGTCGGCATCGTCCGGCCGGTCGCCTCGCCGTACTGGGGCCGCGGCGCCGCGGCCTCCGACGAGTCGTCCAACGACCTGATCTATGTGGACCGGCGCACCCTCGACGGGTTCTCGCGCCGCTCGGAGCTGCAGATCTTCGACGCGTACCCGCAGCCCGGCGCCATCCGCGTCGCCACCCTGCCCCGGCTGCGGGCCTGGCTGGCCCAGGCCGACACCACCGGCGGCGACGGGCAGGCCTCGATCGGCCTTGGCCCGCTGCTCGACCGCATCGACGCGGCGCGCGCGGCGGCCCGCGAGCCGGTGCCGTTCGCGGCAGTACCCGTGGCAGTGCTCGCCTGCGCGGTGCTGGTCTTCGCCGTCGCGACCGGCGCCCGCGCGAGCCGGTTCGAGCACGGCATCGTGGCACTGCGGGGCACCCGGCGAGGCGCCCGCTGGTGGCTGGCGGCCGCCGAGCCCGCCCTTCCCGTCCTCGCCGGCGGCCTGACCGGCAGCCTGGTCGCCGCCGCCGGGGCGCCGGCGGCGCTGGAGTACGGGACCGCGCTCGCCGCCGCCGTGGTGCTCGCCGGCACGGTCGCGGCCGTCCGGTCGATCTCGGCACCGCTGGGCGACCTGCTGCGGCGCGTGGACCGGCGGGCCGCCCGGTGGCGCTCGGCGACCTTCGACGTCCTGGTGGTGCTGCTCGCGGTCGTGGCCGTGGTGCACTTCCACACCTCGGGCGACAGCGTGTACGGCGTGGCGCCCCTCGCCCCGGCGCTGCTGATCCTGGCCGTGGCCCTGCTCGCCGCGCGGGCCATGCCCGTCGTCGCGGCCCGCGCCGGCGCGGCCGCCCTGTATCGGGGCCGCCCGATGACCGCGCTCGCCGCCCTGCGCCTGGCCCGCCAGCCGTCCGGCCGCCGCCTGCTGACGGTGCTCGTGGTCGCGGTGGCGCTGCTGGGCTTCGCGACCACCGGCGTCGCCGTCGCCGCCGCGACCCAGGACGCGCGGGCGGACACCGCCGTCGGCGCGAGCCGGGTGCTCAGCCTCGCGCCGGTGACGCGCCAGCGCCTGCTCACGATCACCCGGAGCGCGGATCCGGACGCCCGCTACGCGATGGCGGTCGTGCCGTTCAAGGACCTCCTGGCCGTGGACGCGACCCGGTTGTCCACGGTGGCGGTGTGGCATCCGTCGTACGCCGCCGAGACGCTGCCCGACCTGGCCCGCGCCCTCCACCCGATCCCGGCCGCGCCGCCCGCCGCCGTGCGCGGCGACACCGTCGCGTTCGACATCACCGGCTCCCGCCTCGACGGCCTGACCCCGGACCTCGTCGCGCGCCTGGCCCCGCTGGACGGCGCGCCGGGCTTCGAGGTGCGCCTCGGCGAGCTCCAGCCCGGCCGCCACACCTACTCCGCGGCCGCCGCCTGCACCGCGGGCTGCCGCCTAGCCGGCCTGCAGGTCGCCCTGCCCGGCACCGCCGGCCCGACGGTCACCCTGACCCTGCACGCTCCGCCGACCCGCGACTGGCGCACACCCCCGGACGCGACCGTCATCGCGGCCCCCGACGGCGTCACGTTCACCCTGCGGGCCGCCGCCCGGCGCGACGCGGGCCTGCTGCGCCCGGCCGGCGTCCCCGACCGTGTCCCGGTGGTGTCGACCGCCCCGCCGCCGCCCGACGGCCTCCTGGACACCTTCGACGCCGCCCCGGTGCCGGTCACGGCGGTGGCCACCGCACACACCCTGCCCCGCCTGGGCGCCCACGGCACCCTGATCGACCTCGAGTACGCCGACCGTCTCGCCGGCGACTCGGGCCTCGTCGAAACCGCCGAGGTGTGGCTGGCGCCCGATGCGCCGCAGTCCATCGCGGACGAGCTGACCGCCGCGGGCCTGACCGTCATCGGCGAGCGCACCCTGGCCGGCGAACGCGCGCGGCTGGGCCGGTCCGGCGGCGCCCTGGGGATGCGGTTCTCGCTGCTGGCGGGCATCGCCGCGGTCGTGCTGGGAGCGACCGGCCTGCTGGTGACCTCGCTCGGCGCGAGCCGGGCCGACCTGGTCGCCCTGCGCCGCCAGGGCGTTGCGGCGCGGGTGACCCGGCGTGTGGAGCCGGTCGCGGCGCTGGCGCTCGTGGCCGCGGCCCTCGCTACCGGTACGGTCGCGGCGGCGGTGGCGTGGTTCGCGATCGGCCGGTACCTGCCGGCCGTCGATCCCGAAGCCGTGCCGCCGCTCGCACCCGTGCTGCTCGCCCTGGGCGCAGCGGCGGCCGTGCTCGGCGCGAGCGCGTTGGTGCGACCGCGGTCGTAGCTCAGGTGGCGAACAGGACGATGGCGACGGCGGCGGCGAAGACCACGATCACCCGGCGCAGGGCCTCCGAGGGCAGGCGGCGCGCGATGCGGGCGCCGGCGTAGCCGCCGGCGATCGTGGCCGGGGCGAGGACGGCCACGACCGCCCAATTGACCGGGCCGAAGACGCTGTACAGCAGCACGGTGGTCACACCGACGACGGCGGAGAAGACGTTCTTCAGGGCGCTGACGCGCCGCAGCGGCTCGTCGAGCACCAGGGCCAGGAAGGCGATCAGCAGCACGCCCATCGCGGCGTTGAAGTAGCCGCCGTACAGCCCGCAGAAGAAGACCGACAGCTGCAGCAGCACCGCGGCCTTGCGCGGGGAGTTGTCCCGGGGATGGCCGGCCAGGTCCCGCAGCCTGTTCTGGAACGCCATCATCGCGGCCGCGCCCAGCAGCAGGAACGGCACCACCACGTCGAACACCGAGCGCGGCGTGAACAGCAGCAGCGCGCTGCCGCACAGTGTGCCCGCGACGATCGTCGGCAGGATCGTACGGATCCGGCGCCCCTGCCCGGCGAGGTCGGGCCGGCTGCCGACGGCGCCGGCGGCGTAACCCGGCGCGACGGAGAGGGCGTTGCTGACGTTGGCGGCCACGCCCGGCAGCCCGAGCCCGACGAGCAACGGAAACGTGATCAGCGACCCGCCGCCGGCGATCGCGTTGACGCCCCCGGCGACCAGGCCGCCGCCGAGCAGAACCAGGGCCTCGCCGATGTGCATCGCCCGACTGTCCCCGACGCCCCGCCCGGAAGCAACCCGGGTCCGTACTACGCTCGCCCGTCATGAACGACATCAAACCGATCGCGGACCGTGAGGGTCACGTGGGCGGCATCGAATCCATGATGGTCGACGGGCGCAGGTGGTTCTTCGGGTTCGACTACAGCATGGACACGGCGGTCTCGCCGCTGATCGACGACCGGGCGCGGATGGCGGAGTTCGCGAGCCGGTACATGCTGCAGACCGACGGGCCACACGACGTCGCCTATTGGCGGGACCTGGTCGACTCGGCGGTCGGGACGTCCGGCATCGTGGCTGAGGACGAGGATCGCACCTACGACAGCGAAACCCTGGCGGCGCAACGGCTGACGCCCAGCACGCAACTCATGTACCTGATGGGCGCGGCGACGGCGTGGGACGACTCGTTCCTCGAGGACGAGGCCGTCCAGGCCACGCTCGCCACGATCGGCGTGCGGGAGCGCGACCGCGACGACTGGGACTGCCTCGATCAGTGCATCGCGGCCACCCGCTCGGCCAACGCCGAGGTGAGCACGGCCGCCACGCACCTCATGACGCGGTACCAGCGATTCATCTTCGACAATCTGCCGGCGAACTGGCCCGAGGTCTTCGCCGCCCTGCGACCGAGCTGACTATATGGTGGGCGCGCCAAACATCGAGGCGGCGAGCACTTGATCGGCGTGACGTTGCCCCGTGCGCTGGACGCGTTTCGCCTCGAAGCCCAGGAGCTCTCTCGGACGATAGCGGGTCTGTCCGAGGACGAGTGGGAGCTTCCGACGAGGTGCGAGCCCTGGTCGGTCCGGGAGTTGCTGGGGCATGTGCGGGTGGTGATTGCCTGGCTGCCGGGCATGCTGGCCGCCGCCGAGCCGGGCCGGGCCGAGGTGTCCGCGACCCAGTACTACCAGCCGGACGACCGTTTCGCCCCGCGGACCAACGCGGCCCGGATCGGCTTGGCGCAGGAATACGCGGCCGGGCAGGTCAGCGGGGCCGCGCTCGCTGAGGATTTCACCGCGACGTGGCAGCTGGTGGATCGGCTGTGCCGCGCCGAGCGCGAGGACCGGGTTGTGCGAACTCGTCACGGGGACGCGATGCTCTTGTCGCAGTTCCTGGTCACCCGGGTGGTCGAGATCGCCGTCCACGGCCTCGACGTGACGGACGCGCTGGGTCGTGTGCCCTGGCTGACCCGGCCGGCCGGAGATGTCGTGCTGGAGTTGCTGCTCGGCCCGGGCTGGATGAACGCGGCCCACGAGCTGGGCTGGGACCGGCCGGGATTGCTGCGTAGGGTCACCGGCCGGCAGCCGCTCGAATCCGCAGACGTCGCGCGGCTTGAACGGCTCGGCATCCGGTGGCTCACGCTGGGCTGAGCGTGAGCCCGCAGCCGGCGAGCGTGGATCACTCCCGCCGCCGACCCCCAACAGCCGGCCCCACCTGGAACCAAATTCGGCGAACCATCGTCAGCGCCGCACGTTGTAGCGCTCGGCCGCGCCATGCGCGCTGCTGATCACGTGTAGTGCTGTCGTCGGGCCGTGAGGCGGGGGAACTGCGTGGACATCGCGGCGGTTGTGAGGTTCATGGACGGTCCGGTCGGATCGCCGAGCAGCTCCACGATATCCTCCCCGTCCGGTACGTCCTTGCCGCTGAGTTCCTCGTAGACGTCGTCGGGAATCTCGGCAAAGGTCTCGCCGTGACAGAACGGATCGTGGTCGTCCTCGTCGGGGATGTCGGCGATGGTGTCCGGATTGTCGATCGCCTGGGTGAAGACCGCGTGTCCGCGGCTGATCAGCCAGCTGCGGAAGTCTGTGAAACCGTCGTCCCCGAGGTCGGGTTCGCTGCCGGGGTGGCTATACAGCAGGGCGGCGGCGAGCCACATCTGCCGGGTGTACGCACGGCGATGAGCGGCGACGAACTGGCGGCGGAAGCTCAACACCTCGTCGGCGGGCAGCGCCACGAGTGCCCCTCGGAGCAGCTCGATCTGACGCTCTGAGCCGGCAACCGTCCCATCCACGATCCGCCAGAACCATCTCTCGTCCATTTCGGCACGATAGCGAGGCGTTGGCCGGGGGAAGGCCCCTTCCGATGACCTGCCTGAAAATGAACGAGGCGGACGAGCTGTTGAATCGTCCGTCACACGGCGTAGCCGGACGACGGGGATGCTCCGTGATGTTCCCTTGGTGCCGCCGGACTCCTCGTAGGTTTTCGCCTGCTTGGCCACCCATCTGACGGGGCTCATCCGCACCGCTTCGTCGGATCCGTCCGACACGTGGTGGGTCACTTCGCGCCGAACCAGTTTTCCTGTACGGCCGCGAAGCCGTCGGCGGGTTGGCCATCCGCGATCGGCTGGGAGAACTCCCAGACGTACCCGAAGGGATCAACGCATTCGAACACGCGGTCACCCCACGCCTCGTCCATCGGTTCGGTGGTGATGGTGCATCCAGACGTGCGGCAGTACGCGTAGCTGGCGTCAAGGTCATCCACCCCCAAGCCGATGGCCACACCGAGACCCCGTGGCCCCGCCTGGGTCCGGCGCTCCCGTTCGCTGTCGGGAAACGGCATGCCCACCAGGGCGTCGACGATGAGGTGCACGCCCCCGCGGTCGAGGATCGTCATCACCGGCCGGCCTTCGGCGTCGGGAACGGATCCCACCTCGTCGAAGCCGAACCCCCGATAGAAGCTCGCGGCCGCCTCGACGTCGGCAACCCGCAGACCTACCCGGAATGCTGCGGCGACCATGTCGCGCTCCCCTCGTGTCATCAGTTTGGGTATGTCGTACGCAAACTACTTTGGGTACGCTATACGCAAACAAGGGAGATGTCCATGGCCGATGCCCCCTCGAACCGGAGGAACCCCGTGCGGACCTTCGAGCTGCTGTGGAACCTCCGCGAACACTCCGGTCTGGGCCGCCGGGCCGGCCTCAGCGTCGAGCAGATCACGGCAGCCGCGATCGAGGTCGCCGACGCCGACGGCATGGACGGACTATCGATGCGAAGCGTCGCGGACCGGCTCGGTGTCGGAACCATGTCGCTGTATCGGCACGTGTCCGGCAAGGAGGAGCTGCTCGACCTGATGATCGACCGAGTCAGTGCCGAGGTTCGCTACGGCGAGGAGTGCCACGGCGACTGGCGTTCGCGTCTGGAGCAGGTCGCCCGGTTCAACCGCGCGATGTTCGAGCGGCACCCCTGGCTCCTGAGGATCTTTCCCGGGCGGCCACCTCAAGGGCCGGGCGTGATCGGGAAATACGACGCCGAACTGCGAACCATCGAGGGGATCGGGCTGACCGACGTCGAGATGGACTCCATCCTCGCCCTCGTCCTGGGCTATGTCCGAGACGCGACCGCGAACCTCCTGGCATGGACAACGATGCCCGAGCGGACCGGGCAGAGCGACGACGAATGGTGGGCCACCCTCGCGCCCCTGCTGGACCGGGTGCTCGATCGGGAGCGCTACCACGTCGCCGTGCGGGTCGGAACCTCCGCGACCGAACACTACAAGGGCGTCCACGACCCAGAGCACGCGTTCGAGTTCGGCCTCCAACGCGTGCTCGACGGCATCGAATCATTCGTGCTGTCAGGCGGCGAAGGCGAGTTCCCTCGGCGGGGCGGTGAAGTCGCGGGTCGGTAGCGGGGCCAGGCCGTCGTGCTCGACCCCGGCGACCACCTGGATCGCGCCCTCCGGCACGCCGGAGTCGATCTGGACCCCGCCGCCGTTCACCCCCGGCGCGGTCGCGATCATGCCCCCGGTGACCAGTTGTGGCCCGGCGACCACCACGGAGAAGGTGCGGCGGTCGCCGGTCTGGCCGGACTGGCCGGACACCGGGCGGCCCACGGTGTCGCGCACGGTCGTGGCCGGAACCGTGCCGGCGCCGCAGCGGTCGCCGAACGCGGAGCGGTCGCCCAGCGGGCAGCGGCCCGCGTCGATGGCGGCGCGGGCCACCTCAGGGCGGAGCACCGGCTCGCAGCGCGGCCCGACGCCGGGAGCCGGCCGGCCGGCGGCGTCGAGGACCCGGGCGACGGGGAGCGGGTCGCAGCGGGTGCCGTCGGCGGCCAGGGTGGCGTACGCGTTGGCCAGGTCCAGGGCGGTGGTCGACGAGACGCCGAGGGTGAACGCGCCCCACGACCTGCTGTTCGGCGGCTCGCTCAGCTGCCGGTCCACCGGGCTGCGGAAGGTGATGCCCAGGCGCTGAGCCATGGCGACCGCCTTGTCCGCGCCGATCCGCTCCTCGAGCGCCACGAAGTACGTCACCACCGCATGGCCGAACGCGTCCCACATGGTGCGGCGCCCCGACAGGTACGCCGAGTCGCCGGCGTTGGCGGGGCACCAGTGCCCGCCGTGGCAGGCCACCGGGCTCTGCGGGTCGATCATGTAATTCGACTCGTACACCCGCGTGGTGTCGATCGTGTGGTCCAGCGTCAGGCCGCCCTCCAACGCCGCGGCCAGCGTGAACATCATGAAGGGCGCACCGGCCGCGTCGCCGGGCGTGTTCGCGTCGCCGGCGACGAGCGGGTCCACCAGGTCCGGACCGGCGTATGGCCAGACCGGCCGGTCGGAGGCGGCCGGGCTCGGCGACGGCGGGCGGCGGAAGTTGCGGTTCACGGCCATCGTCCTGATCAGGCCGGTGCCGGGTTCGATCGCGGCCAGCGTGAACACCTCCGGGGCGCTGACCGGGCGGACCTGGTCGACCCGCTGCTTCGCGCCGGCCTGCAGCCGTGGGTCGAGCGAACCGCCGATGCGGTATCCACCATGCCGCAGACGATCGAGCCGCTGCGCCTCGTCGGCGCCGAAGGCGGCCTGCGCCTGCCACCAGGTGACCACGTGGTCGCAGAAGTATCCCCAGTCGTTGACCGGCACCCGCAGGCAGCTCTCGCGGGGGTCATCGGAGTCGAACCGCGCGATCAGCGTCGTGTCGTCGGCCGCATACAACTCCGAGGCGCGCGGCTGCGGCGACGCCGACGCTTCGGGCAGGGCCGCGTCCCGGGAGCGCCAGAGCACGACACCCGCCACGGCGGCGACCACCAGGACGACCGCCGCCGCCAGCGCCGAACGCCGGCCACCCAGCCGGGGTCCACGCGCCGACCCGATGCTCGATTCGCTCCCTGATTCGCCGACCATTGCCGCCCCCGCCGCTCGGTCACCGTGAGGAGTTCGAGCATACCGATCAATCCCGCCGGCCGCTGACCCGAATGGGGGACCTCCCGAACGAGGGTCAGGACGCCAGGCGGAGGTCCTCGGCGATCATGGCGGCTCCGCCGGCGGCGAGGCGTTCGTGCAGGATGGCCTGGTTGGCCTTGAGGCCGTTGTTCTCCGACGTGCGGGGGTGCTCCAGGTGCAGGCAGGTCAGGGTCTTGGCGACGCGCCAGGCGCGTAGCACCTCGCCCCGCGACTCGAGCTTGGCGATCAGGTCGTCGTCCTCGCAGCCCCAGCCGAGGTACCGCGCGCAGTAACCGCCCGCCGCGTCGAACACCCCGCGGGGCAGCAGGAAGCCGCCCCAGTGGAACGGGAACGCCTGCCACGCCGAGCCGTCCGCGTTGCGCCATCCGTGGCCCGGCGGCGGGGTGACGACCGCGATCTCCGGATTGAGCCAGCGGAACTGCTCCGGGCCCGTCCGGGTGAGGCCGTTGGGGCCGAGGGTGACGTGGCAGAAGCGGCCCCGGGGCGGCGGGGGCAGCGGGCCGGCGGCGGAATCCAGCAGCGCCGCGGGGTTGACGAGGCGGTACATCCACGGCTGGATCAGCACCCGGCCGGCGCTGACGGCCACGGCCCGCGAGAGGTAGTCGGGCCCCAGCGGCGCGATGTCCGCGTCGCCCAGGTACAGCAGCGGGGCCCGCGACGCGGCGACGGCCACGTTGCGCAGGATGCCGGGAGACGTCGTGCCGGGCGGGGCCGCCACCAGCCGGACCGGGCCCGGCGGCAGCGGCGGCACCACGGTGCCGGGGGCGATGCCGACCACGATCTCGCACGGGAGGTCCTGGCCGAACCAGGCGCGGCAGACCGCCGGGAGGTCGGCGACCGCGCCGTGGTCGCCGAACAGGGGCAGGATCACCGACACCGCTGGCTCGGGCATGCCCGCGATCCTAGGCAGCCATCGACGCTCGTGGAAGGTGGCGCAGCAGCGGCGAAGCGTGACCACAACAAGGCCGCAGCCTGAGCGCAGCAACGCATTTCTATATTGCGGTTCAGGTTGCGAACCACCGTGATGGGGTGCCCAATGGCCGGACGGCTTGGAATCGTGCCCGCGGCCGGACTCGGGTCGCGGTTGTCGCCCTACCGGGCGCCCAAGGAGCTCATCCAGGTCGGGTATCGCGCCGTCGACGGGCGGATGCTGCCCAAGGCGGCCGTCGAGCACGTGCTGACCGCGATGCGCGGCGGCGGCGTGCGCAGCGCGTTCCTCGTGCTGTCGCCGGCCAAGTGGGAGGTCTTCCGCTACCTCGGCTCCGGCTCGCAGCTCGACATGGAGCTGGCCTACCTGTGCCAGGAGACCATGCTGGGCATGCCGCACGCGCTGGATCTGGCGGCGCCGTTCATGACCGACCGTACCGTGTGCATGGGCATGCCGGACACGATCCTGGCGCCCGAGGACTGCTTCGCCCGGCTGTTCGACTTCCACGAGGCCACCGGCGCCGAGCTGAGCCTCGGGGTGTTTCCCACGGCCACCGCGCAGGCGCTGGCGCCGGTCGTCATCGAGCCGGGCTCGCACCGGGTGCTCGCGGTGGTGGACAAGCCGGCCAAGCCGCCGGTCGCCAACACCTGGGGCATCGCGGTGTGGTCGCCGGTCTTCACCGAGCTGATGCGCGCGTACGTGGCCGACAGACTGCGTGCCGGCCGCGGCGAGCTGCTGCTCAGCGACGTGTTCGTGGCCGCGATGACCGCGGGGCTGCGGGTGCGGGCGCTGTCGTTCGACGAGGGGGAGTACCACGACATCGGCACCCCGGAGGGCGTCATGCGCACCCGCGCCCGGCTGGAGACCGGCGCCGAGCTGACCCCGCAGCCGACATGAGCCGCGTCCTGCTCGTGCCGTTCCCGCCGGCCGGGCACGCCGAGCCGATGGCGGTGCTCGGCGACCGGCTGCGCGTCGACGGCCACGAGGTCACCGTGTTCGCCGAGTCACCGCAGACGCGCTGGGGGCTGGGCCGGCCGGTGCCGCCGCAGCTCTACGCGAGCGGTGACAGCAACACGCTGTACCGTCATCTGTTCCTCGGCGACGTGGCCGGGATGGCCCGCGACGTGGCCGACCTGGCCGCGGCCTGCGGGGCCGAGCTGATCGTCGCCGACGTGATGATGCCGGGCGGGGCGCTGGCCGCCGAGCTCAGGAACCTTCCGTTCGTGTCGCTGTCCTGCTGCCCGGTGCCGACGCTTTCGGCCTACCGCACCTTCATCGCCGCTCATACCGTCGCCGCCTTCGACCCGGCGAGCACCCGCACGGCGCTGGGGCTGCCGGCCGGCGGGCGCAACCTGCTGGGGCTCACCTCGGCGACGCTGCATCTGATCCCCACGACGGACGCCGTGGCCGGCCACCCCGAGCTGCCGGCGGAGGTCGCGCTCGTCGGACCGCTCGTCGCCGAGCCCGGGCCGCGGCGGGAGCCGGACGGGCCGCCGGTGGTGGTGGTCGCGGCGAGCACGCACACGCTGGAGTCGCTGGGCGCCCGCAGCTTCGTGCAGGAGCGCTACCTGGCCGCGGCCGTCGCGGCGCTCGGCGGGCTCGACGTCACCGGGCTGGTGACCCGGCAACCGCAGGGCACGCCGCCGGCCAACGTGCGGTTCCTGGGGGCGGCACCGCACGACGCCCTGTTCGACGCCGCCGCCGCGGTGGTCACCCACGGGGGCTGGGGCACCGTGTCCAAGGCGCTCGTGCGCGGCCTGCCGATGGTGCTGGTGCCCCTCTCCGGCGACCAGCCCTACATCGCCGGGCGCTGCGCCGACCTCGGGCTCGGCCTGGCCCTCGACGCGGAGACGGTGACCGCGGCCGGGCTGCGCGACGCCGTGCGCGCGGTCGTCGAGGAGCCCCGGTTCCGCAAGGCCGCCGCCGAACTCGCCGCCGAGCTGCGGGCCGCAGCACCGGCGGCCACCGCAAGCGCACTCGTCACCTCGATGCCGGCCTCGGAAGGTTGAGCCATGCTCGCTGCCCGCCCCACCCGCGTACTTTTCCTGGTCGCCCCCGGCGAGCAGCCCATGTTCACCCGGATGAACCTGCCGCCGTTCGGCACCGGCATCGTCACGGCGAGCCTGCGCGCGCACGGCTACGACGTGGACCTGCACGACCTGAACTCCGACCTGTGGCGGATGTACCAGGCCGGCGAGTTCACCAAGGCCGACCTGCGCCCGTTCTTCGAGGAGCGCACGGTCGTCGACTATGTCAACGGCGGGCCGAACGAGTTCCTCGACGGGTTCGTGAGCCGGCTGCTTTCCGGCAAGGACATCGAGTCCGCCGACGTGGTCGGCATCTCGGCCGGCGGCGACTTCTCGTTCCTGGAGATCATGTCGGCGGCGGTGGTGGGCGGGCACATCAAGCACCGCTACGGTAAGCCGGTCGTGCTCGGCGGCAACAACCTCGACTACCTCATGCAGTTCCACGACGCGTTCGCCAGCTGGTGGGACGCGTGCATCACGCACTTCCACGCCGCGGTCACCGGGCCCGGCGAGGACGTCTTCCTCGATCTCATCGCCGCGCTCGGCGGCGGCTCCGGGCGGCAGCTGCTGCCGATGGCGCGGCCCGGGGTGGCCCGGATGTTCGGCGACACGGTGGTGCGGGCGCCGGACGCGGCCCACCGGATCCTGGCGCCGGACTTCGACGGGCTGCGCCTGGCGGACTACAACAACTACGTGCGGCACCGGCCCGAGGCGAGCCCGCGCAAGCAGCAGGCCGACGAGATGTGGAACCGGATGCAGCTGTACCAGTTCCCGGCGTACCTGTCCTGGCTGGCCAACGACGCCAACGCGGCCCAGGACGGCAACGGGGTGCGCGGCCGGCTGGTGATGCCGTACGTGTTCAACTACAACTGCCCGTACTCGTGCGCGTTCTGCACCGAGAGCCTGGAGCGGGTCAAGCTCGTCCACGCCACCGTCGACGACATCATCGCCGACATGGAGGGGCTGTCGAAGAAGTACGACACCCCCTACTTCTTCCTGTTCAACAACTACTTCAACCTCGTCAACGGGTTCGTCGAGGAGTTCGCGAGCCGGGTGGTGCTGCACGGGGTGGAGCTGAACTGGTCGGACTGCGCCCGGTTCAACGGCCTGACCTACGAGCGGCTGGCGCTGCTGGCCGACTCCGGCTGCCGCAAGCTCACCTTCGGCCTGGAGACCGCGAGCACCAAGATGCTCAAGATCATCGACAAGCGGGTGAAGCTGGCCGAGGCCGAGCGCGTGCTGCGCTGGTGCAAGGAGATCGGGATCTGGGCCGACCTGGAGATCATCACCGGGCTGCCGCACGAGGACGAGGAGACCTTCGCCGAGACGACCGACTTCCTGGAGCGCAACGCCGAGTACATCAACTACTTCAACGTCAACCGCTACTTCGTGGCGCCCAAGTCGCAGATGGGCGCCCGGCCCGAGGCCTACGGCATGCGGCTGCGCAAGTTCCCCGACGCGTTCCAGCGGCTGCTGGACGCCAACTACCGCTGGCTCGCCGACGACCTCGAGTTCTCCTACAAGCCGCAGAACTTCCGGGTGTACGAGTTCGACGAGATCGACGGGCGCAGTGCCGAGGAGCTCGCCGGCGTGATCGTGCCGAAGATCGCCAAGCTCAACGAGATCCAGAGCACCGACTTCAGCGACGCCTGGCGCCTGCTGAGCCTGCGCCAGGACCGACCCGGCCGGGCCCCCGCCCGGCTCAGCAACGAGACCATGGCCGTGGCCTGACCGCGGGGAAGAGGAGCAGCAATGACCACCGCAGAGATCCCGAGCGCGGCCGAGGCCGGCGAGCCCGCCGCCGCCGACCCCGCGGCCGCGGCCCAGAGCCAGGTCAAGGAGGTCCTGGAGCGCGCCGTCGCCGACCCCGGGTTCGCCCGGCAGCTGCTGGACGACCCGGACACCGCGCTGGAGGGTTACGACCTGACCGAGGTGCAGCTGTTGCTGCTGCGCAGCCTCGACGAGGAGGACCTGGCCAAGCTCACCCCGGAGAACCTCGAGGAGTTCTTCGCCGTCGACTCGGCCGTGTACACGCCCGAGGACGCGGCGATGGTCCAGCAGGGCTACGAGATCTACGACGAGGAAGACCTCGACGACTAGGGGCCGGTCGCGATGAAGGCACTCAGCATCCACCTCACCGACATCTGCAACAGCAAGTGCTCATTCTGCATCGTCGACTCGCCCCACATGGAGCGGGACACGGTCATGCGGCGGCGGGTGTCGCGCTTCCTCAGCGAGCACGCCGGGCAGGGGTACGAGGGCGTGAGCCTGCACGGCGGCGAGGCGACGATCCGCCGGGACTTCCTGGAGATCCTCGACGAGATCCGGGACAAGGGCTACCCGACCGTCCATCTGATGACCAACGCGCGCAAGCTCGCCCGGATGGAGTTCGCCCGCAGCGTGGTGGACAAGGGCGTGAGTCTCTTCATCGTGTCCATGCACGGCGCCACCGCGGTGACCCAGGACCGCATCGCGCGGTCGATCGGCTCGTTCGAGCAGGCCGTCGCGGGCATCCGCAACGTCAAGGCGCTCGGCGCCACCGTGCGCACCAACTCGGTGGTGTGCCAGGACAACTACACCGAGCTGCCCGAGATCATCGACCTGTGCCTGGACCTCGGGGCCGACCAGATCACGATCTCGGCGCTGCACACCGACGGCACCGCGCTGCGCAACTTCTGGGAGGTGACCCCGCGCTACGCCGACATCCGGCCGTACGTGCTGGAGGCGTGCGCGCGGGCCGTGCGCCGCGGGGCGCCGCTGTTCATGGAGGGCTTCCCGTACTGCACGGTTCCCGGCTACGAACAGCACCTCGTGGACTGGGAGCACAACCGCTACAAGGTGCTGTACCGCAGCTTCGTCATGGACGACTACGAGGAGCACATGGACGACTTCACCCGCGTCAAGGACGCGCGGTGCGGCGGCTGTGTCTTCGACTCCGTCTGCGGCGGCGTCTACAAGGAGTACGCGGAGATGATCGGCTGGGACGAGTTCCACCCGGTGACCGAGCGGCCCGACCGCGACACGAGCACCAACCCGGCCGCCGGGCCGATGCGGGCGGCGCCGCGATGACCGCCGGCATCCAGCAGCTGACCCCGCCCACCGCCGCCGACGAGGGGCTGTTCGGCACCGTCATGGTGGCCGCCCGGCTCGGCCGCGCCGAGAAGATCGTCGGCCGGCTGCGCGAGCGGTACGAGCAGGAGTGGGACGACCCGCGGGCCGGCTTCCCCTACGCGCTGGCCCTGCTCGCGCTGCTGCAGTCCGGCCGGGAGGACCTGCGCGGGCAGCTCAGCTACACCGAGATCGTGGAGACGCTCAGCGACCTGCTGTACCACGAGCCGGGCCACTGGCTGGGGCGGTACCTGCGCATCCACACCCGCGCGCTGCTGCCCGCCGACGCCACCGAGCACCGCGGTTACGTCATCGCCGAGCGCACGCGCGCGGCCGAGGACGCGGCCGAGCTGGTCGGCCGCCAGGACGCGGTCGAGTGGCGGCCGTGGTTCGCCTGCACGTACCTGCTCGCCGCCCGGCTGGCGTGGGAGTCCGGCGAGACCGGGCAGCTGGACCGGATACCGGAGCTGATCCGGTCGGCGGCGGCCAAGGCGGACGCCAGGGAGGTCGGCTTCCCGTCGCTGGGTGGGCTGCTGTGCGAGGGCTTCGTGTGGTACCACAGCAAACCCGGCCTGCCGGAGCGGGACACCGCCGCGGCGCTCATGGACACGCTCTTCCCGGCGCAGCCCGCCGTGTTACGGGTCAAGGAGTTCGCCCGTGAGCACTAGAGCCACGACCGACCGGACCGTCCTGTTCATCGTCACCAGCTTCTGGGCCTACGGCGAGCTCGCGATCGCCACCGAGTTCGCCCGGCGGATGGACGGCACCGGGTTCAAGCCGCTGTTCCTCATCCCGCCCACCCACCGCCGCCTCATCGCCGAGGCGGGCCTGGAGCACCAGGTGATGGTCCCCGGCGCCGGGAAGATCAACCGGATCCAGCTGGCCGACATCCAGCACGTGCACCGCCCGGCCCTGGTGGTGCTGGCCGACTTCATGAACTTCGACTTCTGCGACCGCCACTACGGCCTGAGCCGGAGCGACCTGCAGGTCTTCGAGTGCCCGATCGGCACCTTCGACGACTTCTCGTGGGGCCGCGAGGGCGCCTGGCTGGACACGTACGGGTTCAAGGCCAAGTACGAGGGCGACATCACGCTCGACGGGCTGTCGTTCCGGCTGCGGCCCTGCCCGCTGAACAACCCGCTCGACGAGGTCGACCCGGACGTGCACCCGTACCCGCTGCTGGCCGACATGGCCGACGTGCCCACCACCGAGCGGGCCGCCGTACGCCGCGATCTCGGCCTGCACCGCGACCGGCCGGTGGTGCTGGTGACCGGCGCGACCTGGCAGCGCATGCACGCCGCCTACCCGCGGGTGACCGCGTTCGTCGAGGCGAGCCACCGGATGCTGGAGGAGCTGCTGCTGCGGCTGCTCGACCACGCCGACGTGCTCGCCGTAGGCCCGCAGCTGGTCTTCCACGACCGCGTCCCGGACGGCTTCCACCCGCTCGGGCCGCTGCCGCCGGAGCGGTTCCGCCGCCTGATCCAGGCCGTCGACCTGCACATCTCCAACAACATCGTCTCGGTCAGCCTGCACCGGCTGGCGCTGGGCGGAATCCCGTCGGTGGCGCTGATGAACTCGCTGCACAAGCGCAGCGGGAAGCTGCGCTGGGAGCTGCCCGACCCGCCGGTGCTCAGCGAGTCCGCGCAGCGCGTGGTCGAGCGCGTCGACTACCTCTACCCGTGCCGGATGTTCCCGGTCGGCTGGTTCCAGTTCCTGCGTTCGCTGTTGGACGGCAACCCGTTCAGCGACATGGTCGCGCAGGCCGAGATGTTCGACGAGGAGGCGGCGTTGGCCACGATCGTGCCGATGCTCACGGACGGCCCGCAGCGCGACCGGCTGGCCGAGGCCCGCGAGACGTACCTGACCGCGCTGCGCAAGCTGCCCGAGGTCGACACCGTCCTGCGCCGGGTGACCGGCTCATGAAGGTCCTGTTCCTGGCGCCCAGCCGGCTCTCCCGGGGCGACGCGACGATCGCCGCGGACCTGGCCCGCGCGCTGCCGCGCTCGAAGTTCCAGGTCGGCTTCGTCGCCGCCGCCGAGGCCGTGTCGCAGCTGCACGACCTGGGCATGCCGACCCTGCCGCTGTCCGGCGGCACGCCTGCGGCCAACCTGGCGATCGTCGACCGGATCGTGGCCGGCTTCGCCCCCGACTGCCTGGTCGTCGCCGACCCGTTCGCCCTGCAGCAGTCGCGCACCTGGTCCGGGCTGAGCGTCGCCGGCCTGCGGGAGCGCTACGGCCGCCCGGTCGCCGGCATCGACCGGATCGGCTGGCAGGCGGCCGGATACACCGCGGACCTCTACGGCGGCGCCCGGGTCACGCTGCCGAGCCTGCTCGACGACTGCGACCTCGTCATTCAGCCCGGCCCCCCGCACCGCATCGCCGGCGCCGCGCCGGTCGCGCTGCACCCGGGCGGGCTGCGCGACGGCGGCCCGCGCTCGGCAGGACCGGCCGACGCCGACGGCCGCCCGCTGGTGTTCCTCGTCAACTCGCCGTGGGAGTACCGCAACCGCCTGCGCTCGCTGCCGGTGGCGCAGCTCATCGACGCGCTGCCGCGGGTCCTGCACAGCCACCTCGCCGCGCTGGGCCGGCCGCTGCGGGTCATCCACGTCGGCCCCCGACCGTGGCGGTTCCCGGCCGCGGAGCACGTCGAGTACCAGCACTTCGGCAAGATGCCGTACCAGATGTTCCAGGCCCGGCTGGCCGCCGCCGACCTGTTCCTGACCACCAACGCGCTGTCGCAGACGCTCGCGCAGGCGGTGCTCGGCGGGGTACCGGCGCTGCTGCTCGACAACGGCGAGACCCTGCGCGCCGACGGGATGCCCGGCTGGCTCGCGGCCTGCGCCCCGTTACTGCGGACCGCCCACCCGTTCCGGGTCGCCCCGCTCGGCTGGCACGCCCTCCTGGAGCCGCTCTTGTCCGGCAACCCCTATGCCGCCTGCTTCGTCACCGCCGGCCTCTTCGACCGCCCGGCCGTGCTGTCGGCGCTCATGAGCCTGCTGGACGATCCGCCCGCCACCGAAGAGCTCAAACAACGGCAGCAGCGGTACCGCGAGCAGCTTTCGACCCTGCCCGCGCTCGGCGACACGCTGCGCACGGTGGTGACCCGATGACCGCCACGCTCGAGCCCCGCCTGCAGGGCCGCCGCGTCATCGACCCGGCGGTGCGGCGGCGCTTCCACGCGAGCATGCGCAACGACTTCCTGACCCCGCGCGGCACCCCCTACAAGTGGCACGAGATGACCGCCACCCTGCACCGCACGATCCTCGGTGGCGGGGTGCCGACCGTGGTCCCGGTGCGGTACGAGTGGGAGCGCGTCTCGGCGCGCACCGGCGACCCGAAGACCGCCACCGAACCGCGCGAGTGGACGTTCGCCCGCGGCCAGGGCTTCACCTCGATGCTCCTGCACGCCGACGCCGGCCCGGAGCACGCCGTCGGCCCCGGCGGCGACAGCCCGGTCACCCTCGACGTGAGCTACCCGGCGCTGCCCAAGTCCCCGGCGGTCGACCTGCTGCTCATGCTCAGCTGGGACGTCGTCACCTTCGAGATGATGTGCACGCACCTCATCACCACCGCCGGGTTGCGCGAGGTCGGCGGCCGGGCCGAGCTGGAGCGCATCTCCGGCAGCTGGGCCGAGCTGCAGTTCTCCGACCCCGGCGCGACCGCGGTCTTCCGCAACGCGCACATCAGCGCCGAGCACCTGGGCACCGGCCGCTTCGCCGGCCGCGAGTCGAGCGTCTATCAGACCCGGTGCCTGGACTGCGTGCTGGACGTGAAGTCCGGTCCGGTGCGCCAGCGCGGGCGCTCCTCGTACTGGGTCACGCTGCAGGTCGACACGCTGACCGGGGACCTGCTGTGCGCCGAGATGACCGAGATGATCGTCGCCACGCTCATCGGGCCGGACGGCGGCAAGGTGCCGGTCCAGAAGCGCCGCACCGTGCGGATGTGGGCCGACGAGGGCGACGAGCCCGCCCCCGTCTCCATCGCCGCCGCGGCCGTGAGCGCGGATCCGGCGCTGCTGGCCGAGGCGGTCACCCTCACGGAGCGGGTCGCCGACTACCTCACCTGGCAGATCCGCTCGCTGGGCCACCTGCCGGCCGGGATGGCCGACCTCGCGCTGATGGGCTTCCGCAGCGTCGTGGGCACCGACCTGGCCGGTGCCGGTGAACAGGTCGGCAACCTGCTCGCGGCGCTGCGCGCGGGCGCGGCCGGCGAACCCGGCGCGGCGGCGCTGCCGGAGTACCGCCGCCTCTTGGAGGGGCTGCTCGCCTTCGGCCAGATCGCCGTCGACGGGCAGACCCGGCTGCTGGTCCCCGACGAGGCGAGCCGGGTCGCGACCCGCGACCGCCTCGGCTCGGTGGGCGACGACCTCACCGCGCTGCTGGCGCGGCTGGAACAGCTGGAGCGGCCCGACCGGCCCGGAAGCGATTGCGAGGCAATGCCATGAAGGCCCTGAGCGTGCACCTCACCGACATCTGCAACAGCAAGTGCTCCTTCTGCATCGTGGACTCGCCGTTCGTCAAGGACGACTCGATCTCGCGCAAGCGGGTGTCGCGGTTCCTCAAGGACAACGCCGACAAGGGCTTCGAGGCGGTCAACATCCACGGCGGCGAGGCGACCATCCGCCGCGACTTCCTGGAGATCCTCGACGAGATCCGGGAACTGGGCTACCCGACCGTGCTGCTGCAGACCAACGGGCGCAAGCTCGCGCACCTGAAGTACGCGCAGACCGTGGTGGACAAGGGCGTGAGCCTGTTCATCGTGTCGATGCACGGCGCCACCGGCCTCACCCAGGACCGGATCAGCAAGTCGCTGGGCTCGTTCGAGCAGGCGGTCAAGGGCATGCGCAACGTCAAGGAGCTCGGCGCGAAGATCCGCACCAACTCGGTGGTGTGCAAGGACAACTACACCGAGCTGCCCGAGATCGTGGACCTGTGCCTCGACCTCGGCGCCGACCACGTCAACCTCTCCGCGCTGCACACGGCCGGCACCGCGCTGCGCAACTTCTGGGACGTGACCCCGCGCTACGACGAGATCCAGCCCTACGTGTTCGAGGCGGTGGACCGCGCGGTGGCCCGGGACCGGGTGGTCACCCTGGAGGGCTTCCCGTACTGCTCGATCCCCGGCTACGAGCAGCACATGATCGACTGGACGCAGAACCAGTTCAAGATGCTGTACCGCACGTTCGTCTTCGACGACTACGAGCACTACATGGACGCCAACTCGCGGGTCAAGGACGAGCGGTGCGGCGGCTGCGCGCACAACGACTCCTGCGGCGGCGTCTACAAGGAGTACGCGGAGTTCATCGGCTGGGACGAGTTCCACCCCGTCACCCCCGAGGCCGCCGCGCGGAACAGTCCGATCGCGACGGTGTGACCGTGCGCCTGATCACCCCGGCCGACGACGAGCTGTACGGGCTGGCCAGCGCCGCCGGCAAGCTCGGGCGCGCCGCCAAGCTGCTGGACCGGCTGGCCGACGCGGTCCGGGCCGCGCCCGCGGACCCGCAGGCGGCCGGCCGGCACGCCCTCGCGCTGATGGCGGTGCTGCCTAGCATCGGCATCGAGTTCGCCGCGCACGCCCGGTTCACGGCCACCGTCGAGGCGCTCACCGACGTCCTCGACCTGGAGCCGGAGCACTGGCTGGCCCGCTACAGCCGGGCCCGGCTGCGCACGCTGATCCCGAGCAGCTACGGCGCCTACGCGGTGCAGATCGCCGGCGACCTGGACTCGGCCCGCGAGGACGTCGACCGGCTCATCGCCCACCAGGCGACACTGCCGCCGCAGCCGTACTTCATCAGCGCCCACGCCCTCGCCGCGGTCCTCGACGAGCTGGCCGCCGCGCCACCGACTCCCGGCCGGCCCGGCCTGCTCGGCGCGCTCGCCGCCGCCCCGCGCGAGCCGGTGCGGCTGGTCGCGCTCGGCGCGGTGCTGTGCGAGCCCCTCGCCACGCTCCACGCGCAGGCGGGCACCGGCGCGCAGCTGCGTACGGCGCTGGGCGAGGTGCTCGGCGCCGTCTACGGCGACCAGCCTGCCGTCGCCGCGGTGCTGCGCCGCGAGGCGGTGCCGCGATGAGCCGGCGCCGCCTGCTCTTCCTGGGCCTGGGCCACCTGTCCAACGGTGACGTGAGCATCGCCGCCGACTTCGCCCGGCAGCTGCCCGCCGACCGCTTCGAGATCGGGTTCGTCACCGCCGCCTCCGTCGCGTCCTACGTGCGGGGGATGGGGCTGACGGTGTACCCGCTGCCGAGCCAGGACCCGCAGCGCAACCTCAAGGTGTTCGACGAGCTCGTCGCGGCGTTGCGGCCGGACCTGCTCGTGGCGGCCGACGCGTTCACGCTGGACTACTCCACGGCCTGGTCCGGGCTGAGCATGAGCCTGCTGCGGCAGCGCTACGACATCGCCCTGGCCAGCTTCGACCAGTACGACTACCCGGCCGCCGACTACGTGGTGGACTTCTACGGCGGCCACCACACCCGCTTCCCGCGCCTGCTGGAGGCCTGCGACCTGCTCATCCGCAACAGCCCGCTGAACCGGCCGGCGCCCTCGGAGCCGGGGGTCATCGTGACCCGGATGGTGTGCGGCGGCGAGGCACCGATGCTCGTGACACCGCGGCGCACCGGCCCGCCGACGGTGTTCATCACCAATTCCCGGTGGGAGTACGTCAACGTGGTCCGCTCGCCCGGCATGGCGCAGCTGATGCGGGCCATGCCGCGGATCCTCCACGACCACCTCGCCGCGCTCGGACGCCCGCTGCGGGTCGTGCACGTCGGCCCGGCCCGCTGGGACTTCCCGGTCGCCGAGCGCATCGAGTACGAGTACGTGCCGAAGCTCTCGCCGCCGCAGTTCCACGCCCGCCTCACCGCCGCCGACCTGTTCGTCACCGGCAACGCGGTGTCGGTGACGCTGACCCAGGCCGTGCTGGCCGGGGTGCCCTCGCTCCTGCTGAACAACCGCAAGATCCTGGACCTCGCCCGGCTGCGCGGCACCGGATCGCTGCCGGCGGGGCTCGCCTGGCTGGAGCACAGCGCGCCGGGGCTGGGCATCGCGTACCCGTACCGCGTCTTCCCGTGGGGCTGGCACACCTTCCTGTCCCCGGTACTGGCCGACAACCCGTACGTGGACTGCTTCCTGACCGCCGGGGTGTTCGAGCGCGGCAAGGTGCTGCGCGCGATGCACGAGCTGCTCGACGACGCGACCGTACGCACCCGGCTCGCCGATCGTCAGGCGGTGCTGCTGCGCAGCCTCGCCGGGCTGACCCCGCCCGGGGACGCCCTGGACGCGGCCAAGCTGGACCTTCCTGGAGGGGGATCGTGACCGAGGACGCCGAGGGCCCGCGCTGCCCGGTCTCGCTGCCGGAGATGCCGTTCGCGCAGCCGTATCCGCTGCAGCCCGCCCCGCAGCTGTGCGCGCTGCAGGACAGCGGCCCGATCCACCGGGTGCGCACCCGCACCGGCGACGAGGCGTGGCTGGTGACCGGCTACGAGCAGGTGCGGGAGCTCTACGGCGGCGAGGGGCTGGCCCGCACGCACCCGCGCCCGGACCGGGCCGCCCGGCTGACCGCCTCGGCGCTGTTCGGCGGCCGCCCGCGGGAGAACTTCGCCCGCGAGGACGCCGACCGGGCCTGGTTCAAGGAGGTGCTGCGCACCGTCATCTCCCCGCCGCAGCTGCGCGAGGTGCGGCCGTGGGTCGACGAGATGGTGACCGGCCTGCTCGACGAGCTCGAGGCCGCGCCGCGCCCGGCCGACCTGGTGAGCCGGGTGGCGGTGCCGCTGCCGACGATGGTGATCTGCCGCCTGCTCGGCGTGCCGCTGCCGGACCTGCCCCGGTGCATGGAACTGTCCGAGGCGATCGCCTCGGCCGGCGACGAGCAGCGCTCCGCCACCGGCCTGGCCGAGCTGACCGAGCACCTGCGGGCGCTGGTCGCCGAGCGCCGCGCGGACCCGGACGGGTTGCTGGCCCGGCTGCGGGCGGCGCCGTACCGGCTGAACCCCTCGATCATCGCCCACATCGGGGCCTCGCTGATGTTCACCGGCCACCACACCACGGTCGTCGCGATCGGGTACGGTGCCCTGCTGCTGCTCACCCACCCCAAGCAGCGCCAAGCGCTGCTGGAGGACCCGTCCCGGCTGCCGGCCGCGGTCGAGGAGTGCCTGCGTATCGGCAACGTGGGCGTCAACACCGGCGGCGGCAACGGCATCCCCACCTACGCCCGCGCCGACCTGGACGTGGCCGGCACCCGGGTGCGCGCCGGCGAGCTGGTCCTGCTCGACACCGGCGCCGCCAACCACGACGGCGGCGTGTTCGCCGGCGCGTACGACTTCGACATCGACCGCCCGGCCAACCCGCACCTCACCTTCGGCCACGGCCGCCACTACTGCCCGGGCGCGCCGCTGGCCCGCCTGGAGATGCTCGCCCTGTTCACCCAGCTGCTGCCGCGCTTCCCGGACCTGCGCCTGGCCGTCGAGCCCGCGCAGCTGCGCTCGCACGGCGAGCAGATCACCGGCGGCCTCGAGGCTCTTCCGGTGACCTGGTGAGCGCCGGCACCCAGGGCAACGCGCCGACCGGCGTGGGCCGCACGGCACTGGGAGTGGCCGTGGTCCGGGCGATGGAGAGCCGCCGCCGTGACCGGCTCTTCGACGACCCGTACGCCGGGGCGTTCCTGGCCGCCGCCCAGGGCCCGTTCATCCCGTCCCAGCGCGGCACCGCCGCCCTCGTCGGCGGCGTCTCGGCCACCGGCGCCGAGTTCTGGTCCCGGGTCGTGCTGCGGACCCGGTTCTTCGACGATCACCTGCTCGCCGTGGCCGCCGGGGGCGTCGGCCAGGTGGTGCTGCTCGCCGCCGGGCTGGACACCCGCGCCCACCGGCTGGACTGGCCGGCGGGCACGAACCTGTTCGAGCTGGACCTGCCGGAGGTGCTCGCGTTCAAGCGCAAGGTGCTGCGGCGGTACCGCGCCGTGCCCCGCTGCGCGCACCGCCCCGTCGCCGCCGACCTGCGCGGCCCGTGGGGCGAGGCGCTGAGCGCGGCCGGCCTGGATTCGGCCCGCCCCACCGCGTGGCTGCTCGAGGGCCTGCTCATCTACCTGACGCCGGCCGAGACCGAGCACGTGCTCGCCACCGTGGACGCCCTGTCGGCGCCCGGGAGCGTGGCCGCGTTCGAGTACGAGTCCGTGGGCGCCACCGCCTTACGGGCCTCGGCGGCGCGCTTACCGGGGGTCGCGCAGTACGCGGCCTTGTGGCGGGACGGCCAGCCCGACGCCGGGGCGTTCCTGGCCGGGAAGGGCTGGCGGATCGAGGCTCACCCGGCGGAGCGGGTTCAGGCCCGCTACGGGCGTGGGGGCGTCGCGGGCGGTTTTGTCACCGCGACCCGGGCCTGAGCCCGGAGTCCGCCGTGGACACGCCCATCACCCGCCTCGGTGACCTCGGCGGGCCACGCTCGGGCGCGTTCGCGCTGACCTACGACGACGGGCCGGAGGAGCCGTGGACCGGCGCGATCCTCGACCACCTGGAGGCGCTGGGCGCGGCGGCGACGTTCTTCGTGATCGGCGACAAGATCGAGGGCCGGGAGGCGCTGCTGCGGCGGGCGGTCGCGCTCGGCTGCGGCGTCGAGGTGCACGCGTGGGGGCACACCGCGATGACCGAGCAGGACCCGCCCCGGGTCAGCGCCGAGATCGAGCGGACCGCGGGGCTGATCGCCGGTGTGACCGGCGCGCAGCCGCGGTTCGTGCGGCCGCCGTTCGGCGCGGTGAACGCCGAGGTGCTGGCCCGGATCCGCGACTGCGGGCTGATCCCGGCGTTCTGGAGCGTGCACGCGGCGGACTGGACGTCCCCGGGCACCGACGCGATCGTGCGGGGCGTGGGGGCGGGGCTGCGCCGGGGCGCTGTGGTGCTGCTGCACGACGGCGGCGGCGACCGGTCCCAGACGGTCGCGGCGACGCCGCTCATCGTTCAGGCGGCGGCCATCCGCGGGCTACGGCCGGTCCGGCTCGGTGGTTGATAATATAATCTGACGTCTATATTCGCCGATTCTCACAGCCTCCCCGCGAAGTTGCAATCAATCGGATGTGGCCGATGTTGCGAGAATGAAAATTCTTCACTGATCTCTCTTGGGTCGGCGCGATCTCTCGCGATACATTCAGGTTGTTCGAATCCATCAGAGATCGTCACGCGCCGGGACGGGCGGGGGCCGTCGTGCGCCGGGCCACCGGAGGGCCGATGGAATTCCGTGTGCTGGGGCCAGTTCAGGCGTTCGCCGCCGGCGATCCGGTGGACCTCGGCGACCGCAAACAACGATTGATTCTCGCGGTGCTGTTACTGGAGGCCAACCAGCTCGTCCCGGTCGGGCGGCTGATGCACCTCCTGTGGCAGGACCGCCCGCCCGCCACCGCGCGGCGGATCGTGCAGACCCACATCAGCCGGTTACGCAGCATCCTGCACGAGCGGCACAGCACGGCCGGAGACCTGCGGCTGACCCGCTGCGGCGAGGGCTACCTGCTGACCTGCGACCCGCAGCGCGTCGACGTGCACCGCTTCCGCGCCGAGGTCGAGCGGGCCCGGCACAGCGGCGAAGACGCCGAGCGCGTGGGGATCCTGCGCGACGCGCTCGCCCTGTGGCGCGGACCGGCGCTGGCCGACGTGGCCGACGACGAGATCCGCGAGGAGCTGTGCGGCGGCCTCGACGAGTCGCGGCTCGCCGCGCTGGAGGAGCGCCTCGACGCGGAACTGCGCCTCGGCCACCAGGACCGGCTCATCGACGACCTGACCGAGCTCTCCACGCGCTACCCGCACCGCCAGCGCCTCGTCGGCCAGCTCATGCTCGCCCTGCACCAGGCCGGGCGCACCGCCGACGCGCTGCGCCTCTACGCCGGCTACCGCGTCCGGCTCGCCGAGGAGCTCGGGCTGGAGCCGTCGCCGGGCCTGCAGCGGCTGCACGTGAGCATCCTGCGCGCCGACCCGGCCACCGCGCCGGCCACGCCCGCCCGCCCCGCTCCGCCGGCCCCGGCCGTCGCGGCACCCGCCCGGCCCCGCCAGCTCCCCGCGGACGTGCCGCGGTTCCTGGGCCGGGAGTCGTACCTCACCCGGCTCGGCAACGCCCTGGCCCCCGGCCGCGTCCCGGCGTCCGCCCCGCCCCCGGTGCTGGTGACCGGCATGGCCGGCGTCGGCAAGACGGCGCTGGTCACGCACTGGGCGCACACCTGCGCCGCGGTGTACCCGGACGGCCAGCTCTACGTCGACCTGCGCGGGCACGGCAAGGACGGGCCGCTGTCGCAGGAGGAGGCGCTCGCCGCGCTGCTGTCCGGGCTGGGCATCCCCGCCGAGCAGGTGCCGCCCCGGGCACAGGACGCGGCGGCGTTGTACCGCTCCCTGCTCGCCGGGCGGCGCATGCTCGTGCTGCTCGACGACGCCCCCGGCCCCGACCTGGTCCGCGAGCTGCTGCCGGGCAGTGCGACCTGCGGGATCGTGGTGACCAGCCGGGACCGCCTGGTCGGCCTGGTCGCCCGCAACGGCGCCACCCGCATCGAGCTGGAGCCGATGGAGCCGCCCGAGGCGGTGGAGCTGGCCATGCGCACCCTGGGCGCCACACCGCAGGACGCGGCCGCGGTCCACACGCTGGTGCGCCTGTGCGGCCGGCTGCCGCTGGCCATCCGGATCGCCGCGACGCTCGTCGCCGACCGCGGCAACGACGTGGCCGCCCAGGTCGACGCCATGGCCGGGGCCGGGCTGATGGACATGCTGCAGGTCCTCGGCGACGAGGACGCCGGAGTGCCGGCTGCGTTCGGACGCTCCTACGCGGCGTTACCCCCGGACGCGGCGCGAATGTTCCGGTTACTCGGCTCGGCCGGTCAGGCCTCCTTACCGGCCGACACCGCCGCCCGGCTCGCCGGCACCACCCTGGACGCGGCCCGGCGCGCCCTGCACCACCTGGTCAACGCGAACCTGGCCCGCGAGCACGGCCCCGAGAAGTACTCCATGCCCGACCTGCTGCGCCGCTACGCCCGCAGCCTGGTGTCCAATCAGGACGAACCCTCGTCGGGCTCCGCCGCCTAGTGTCGCGTGATTCTGGTTGCGTTATGTCGGTCGATCGTTGATCCTGGTGTGATGCTGACCGAGACCCAGATCGCAGAGCTGCGGACGGTGATCAACAGCCGGGACGTGCCGGCGGTGGTGGCGACCAGGGCGCGGATCGTGCTGTGGATGGCGGAGGGCAAGCGCCGCAAGGATGTTGCGGCACTGGCCGGGGTGTCACTGCCCACTGTGGACCGTTGGGTCGACAGGTACGCAGGCAACGGACTGGCCGGCCTGGAAGACGGATCCCACGCCGCGCCTCGCGAGCAGGTCCCGGCCGCCGTCCGAGCTCGGATCCTGGCGTTGACCAGGGCCACGCCGCCGGTGGAGACGGGTCTGTCGCACTGGTCGAGCCGGCAGCTGGCCGCATACCTGAAACGCACCGAGGGCGTGTCGGTGTCCTGGCACTACGTGGCGAAACTGTGGCGGGACAACGATCTCAAGCCACACCGGCAGGGCACCTTCAAACTGTCCAAAGACCCGCGGTTCGCCGAGAAGGTCGCCGACATCGTCGGCTTGTACCTCGACCCGCCCGGCGGTGCGGTCGTGCTCTCGATCGACGAAAAGACCCAAGTCCAGGCCCTCGATCGCACCCAACCGTTGCTGCCTATGGACTTCGGGGTCACCGAGCAACGCACCCACGACTACAAACGCCACGGCATCGCCAGGCTCTTCGCTGCCCTGGACGTTGCCACCGGCCAGGTTGTCGCCGACTGCCAGCCGGTCCGCGACGGCGCCCGGTTCCTGGCGTTCTTGCGTAAAGCCGTGAAACCCCACGCCGGCAAAGAGATCCACGTGGTCCTGGACAACCTGTCCACCCACAACACCCCCGACGTCCAGGCCTGGCTGGCCGCGAACCCGAACGTCACGTTCCACTTCACCCCGACCGGCAGCAGCTGGTTGAACATGATCGAAATCTGGTTCGGGTTGATCACCCGCCAGTCCATCCGCCGCGGCACGTTCACCTCGGTCAACGCCCTCATCGTGCGCATCCGCGACTACGTGCAGCACTGGAACACCGACGCCAAACCTTTCATCTGGACCGCCACCGCCGACGAGATCCTCGCCAAGGTCCGCTGGGTCCAGACCAGCGCCAAACAACTCGTCAACAACAACACGAGGTAACGACACCAGGATCACGCGACACTAGTACGGCAGTGACAACGCCATTGCGTTAGGCGGTTGCCGAATTGGTCAAGGGGCCAGCGACGGAAGGCGGCATCGACCATCAGACAGACTTCAACGCTCGACCCCCTCAAATGATGGGTCACATCAGCCCGTGCCCGCAGTCGGGACTTACGTCTGGCCGGTGCGCGCTCGTGCCGTTTCGTGCGTCGTCGTCATTATTATGGCGCTCGGAATTTCTGGTCGGTGGTCCGTTGGGATAGGGTTTGACGGATTGGGTGCGTGGCATTTCCCGGGAACAGCTCTGGAGTGCTTGCCGGTATTTCTTCGTGGTGCCGTGTCGGCGGGCCGGCGCGGATTCTCGCTGGTGTGTCGGCGCTGTGCCGACGGGCCGGTGGGATGGCGCTGACGCGGTGGGTGCGGGCCGACGCTCCGTGGCGGCGCTGGGTTGGTCGGTGCCATGCGTCGGGTGCGGCACTGTGGCGTGGTCGTCCGGGCCGGTCTCGGTCGCGGGGTTGCCCGGACCGCGCGGGCGCTTCGCCCGGTGGCGGCGCTTCGCCCGGTGGCGGCGCCGAGGCCCTGTCTTTGGCCGGCAGTGCGGAGGCCCTGGCTGGGGCTTCAGTCGGCCGCGCCGTGGCCGTGGCCGTGGCCGGTGGTGGTGTGGAGGCCCTGGCTGGGGCTTCAGTCGGCCGCGCCGTGGCCGTGGCCGTGGCCGGTGGTGGTGTGGAGGCCCTGGCTGGGGCTTCAGTCGGCCGCGCCGTGGCCGTGGCCGTGGCCGGTGGTGGTGTGGAGGCCCTGGCTGGGGCTTCAGTCGGCCGCGCCGTGGCCGTGGCCGTGGCCGGTGGTGGTGTGGAGGCCCTGGCTGGGGCTTCAGTCGGCCGCGCTGTGGCCGTGGTCGTGGCCGGTGGTGGTGTGGAGGCCCTGGCTGGGGCTTCAGTCGGCCGCGCTGTGGCCGTGGTCGTGGCCGGTGGCGGTGCCGAGGTCGTGGCTGGGGCCACGGGCGGCCGCGTCGCGGCCGTGTCCGGCCGCCGCGCCGAGGTCGTTGTCGTGGCTGGCGGCCGTGCCGTGGCCGTGCGCGGTGCCGGGGTTGTGGCTTGGCTATGCCGGGTCGTGCGCGGTGCCGAGGCCGTGGCCGTGCGTGGCGCCGAAGCCGTGGCGGTGGCGGTGGCCTTGGCCGGTGGCGTGGCCAGGGCCGGTTCGTTCACTGAGCCTTCCCGGCCGTCGGCGGCCACACTTCCTGGCGGGGTGCTCGCGCGTATTCGGCGGAGCTTCTCGGCGTGTCGCTGGGCGAGGCCCCACGCGCGATGCCGGGCATGCTCCTGACGGAACTCCTCATTCGCCGCGGAATAACGACGCGACCTGGTCCGGTCACGCATGGCAGCCAATTCAGACTTGCTAAACAATTGCAGCTGCCCCATGTATTCATTTTCCCAGAATCCAGCCGGACCCGCTGCCCCGCACGGCTGGCCATAATGTCAAATGGTGCACGCACATGCCGCCGTTGGTGAGCGGCGGCCAGCCGGCGCACATCACAGCGAGTAATCGGCACGGTGATGCCAGGACTTCCTGTCGTGCCGATGAGCGAAACTTCGAACCTCGATCACCTGCCACGGTCCGTCGTGATGAGCGATGATCAACAACCGGTGCCGCACGAGGAGCGTCAGCCGCCGGCGAGTCGGCTACGGGTCGAGCACCTGGTCGGGGTCGCAGTTCATGACGACCTCGCAGTCGCAGAATCCACCGAACTCTTCCAGTCCTTGGGCGAGCCGGTCCACGGACACCTGATGCTCGGTCGCCCACCGCTCGGCGAAGCGCCTGGTGTGGTCGCAGCCCTGCGCTTGAACGTAGGCGTCGACAAAGTCGACCAGGTCCCCGAGTTGATCCTTGTCCAGCGGCAGCGGCGAGTGCGGCGGTGATCGCCGCCTGACGTCGTGGTCCGGGCAGGTGCGGGGCGACGCCGGCCAGGGCCCGCGCGTGGGCGCTGCCGTGCTCGATCGCGTGGGCTGCGTCCTCCACCGCGGCGAGGTGCTCGCCGGTCACCGCCGGGGCAAGGCCCGTCAACGTGACGGCTCGGAGGTTGCCGTCCGCGATGGCGCAGATCGTCCTGACGGTCTCGTCCAGCAGCCGCCCCGACAGGAATTCCGCGACCCGCGTGAGCAGGTGCGGCCGGAGCGCCTCGTCGCCGACGGCGACAGCTGCGGCGACGATCCGCTCCAGCTGCGTCGGGGTGCACCAGGGTGCGAGGGTCACCACTGCGTTGGACATGATGAGCGACATCGGGTGCGCGCGTTCGGCGGCTGCGGTGGCGGCCTCGACCGCCACGTCGCGGTCGGCCTCCGGCAGGTGTGGGATCAGCGAGGCCAGCCTGACCGTCCGGGTGCCGGGCTCTCGGAGGCGCAGTGCGCCGGCCAGGATCCGGGGCAGTTGCGCCGGTGTCGCCCGTGGCACGACGGCATCCATGACCCTGCACCGGTCGAGCTCGTCTTCGAACTGGAGCCCGGCGTCCAGCACCAAGGTCAGCTGATCTTCGGTCAGGAACGGCACAAGGCCGGCCAGTGCCGTCGCCCGGTCGGCGCTGGAGGACCGGTTCATGGCGAACGTCACCAGGTCCTGCATGGTAGGGACGGTCTCGCCGCTGCCCGGCAGGTCGCGGTGTTCCGGTGCTCTCACGCCGGTGATCATCGCGGTTCCACCGGCCGACGCCAAGGCCCGGCGCAGCGTGTGTCGATTCGGATGTCCGCACCGTTACTCGCATGGGACAGTCGGACCCGCCTCATCATCGCACGTCTTTGACGGCGACGCTGTCGTCGAGCCGGTCCCCCCGTCTGGCGGGGGCGCCCGGTCCGCGTCTCCGCCTGATGAGCGGCCGCGGGGATCGCTGAACCGCTGCTGTTCGTGGCAGCGCCCGCCCTTGCCGTTGGCCGCGCTCGTAATGTCGACCAACGATTAACCACTCGACATACCAGTTCATGGCGATGCACGCTGCTCGCCGTGTGCTGGACCTCGTCGTCCTTGCCGCCGGGGCCGGCGCAACCGCAGGCGCCGGATCGTTGTTCGCCGGCACGCCGGTGCTTGCGCTCGTGGGTCGAAACGGAGGGATGAGGGTTGGCCGGTCTGAGCATCGTCGTGTGCCTACCGCCAGACTCGGCGGCGGACGTCGTCGCCGCGCTCGACCGTGTGATGGCGCCGTTCGAGGCGTACCGGGGCTTCGCCCCGGAGCGGGACCAGTGGGAACGGTGGTCCATCCGGGGTGGCTCCGACGGCTCCGGGTTCCGGGTTCTGCCGGGTATGGAGCACGATCCGCGCCTCATCCACGATCAGCCCCATTGGGAGCATGGTCCCCAGCCCAGCCTGGCCGGTATGTGTGCGGGCGGCCCGAGAGGACTGCTCGACCTGGCGGGCCCTGTCGCCGAAGCGGAGATCGCAGCCGGGCGGCTCTGGGACCTGTTCCACCAGCTCCGCGGCGAAATGCCGGCCGTCCTGCCGCTGGAACATTTCAGGACGCTGCCGGAGAACCATGTTCGGTACATGCCCGTCGGCGGAAACCCCGAGGACTACCCTTTGGTGCCGAACCATAACTTGACGCAAGCGATGCAGCAGTACCATGCGCAGCCGCTGATCCAACGACTCCGCGCCGCGCCGTTCTTCGCCGCAGGCGTGGTCCGCGAGCTGCCGGACATGCTGCCGTGGTTCGCACTGACCCGCGAGGAGTATGTTGCCCAGCAGGGCGAGGATGCACTGCGGAGGTCCGAGCTGCTCACGCTCGACGGCTGGTGGACCGAGCGGAACTATCCACCGGTGCATGGAGCCTGTGCAAGCCTCGACACGTGTCCGCACCGCGCCGACCGGAGCGAACCATGGACCCGCGCGGAGATGGTCGCCTACTTGGAGCAGCTGCCCGACGACGTCATCATCGTCCGGCTGCATTGCAAGGTCTGAACAGCAACCTAGCGGGGTTCGACGACGTCCGGAGCCGCGATGCGCGTGCCCTTGCCGATGAACGGCAGATGCGGGAGCGCGCGACGGTGCTTGGTGTGACACTTCGCGACGGGTCTCGGCGATAGTCAGAGCGATCGGGCCGTGGTCACGGCACCGGTGATCAGGTCTAGATCTAGAGCCTGGTGAGGCTTGGTCGCGAACGTCACCTGTTGTCGCACCCCGGCCGCGGTGCAGCGAGGGCGGTCCTCCGTCCGGGAGGCGGGTAGGTAGATGCGTCGGCCGATCAACCACAGTCTCCCGGTCAAGCGTCTCAGCGTCAGCGTGGTAGCCGTGCTGTGAGGTCGGCGAGATTGCCGATCACATCGGTGGCGTCCAGACCATCCGGCGCCGGTCGCCCGCGCCGGTTTACCCAGATCGCGGCTATACCGGCGGCCTGAGCACCGGCAACGTCTGCTGTCAGTGAGTCTCCGACATGCAGGACCTCCTCGGCCCGCATCCCCAGCAGCGCCAGGCCGCGCCGGAACATCCGCGGCGACGGCTTGTACGCGTACCCGGAACGGGGAGGCCACCATCGCGGCTTGGAACGCCTGCCACCACGCGCCGCCGATCTGGTCAGGGGTCACCACCCCGGACGCACTGGCAGCGGCGCGGGCGCAGATCGACGCCACTACCTCGTCGTCCTCTTCAACGACAGTGCCGTAGAAGTCGAGCAACAATCCCTTGATCACAACCGCAGTGTCGTCGCGTAGTAGCGGGTCTGCGTCGAGTCGGCTCTCACGTCATCGATACATCGGGCAGCCGCGGCGCCGGTTGGCTGAGCCGGTACGCCAGCACCGGGATCGCCAGCCACAGCACCAGCAGCGGCCCGGCCCACCGCAGCCGCACCGGATCCAGCCATCCCGCGACCAGGCCCAGCCCGAGCGCCAGCGTGCTGGCCGGCCACAGCCGCCGCAGCCGCGTGCCCAGGCCCGGCGCCACCCGGCCGGCCCGGGTCGCGCTGGTCCACTGCAGCACGCGGCGGTGGCTGACCGTCGTGCGGTACGACGCCCGGATCACCGCGTCGAGCGCCACCAGCGCCATGTCGGCCAGCACCGCCAGCGCGATGAGCCACCGGGCGGTCTCGGCGACGGCGAGGCGACCGGACGGGCGCAGGCCGCGCCGCCACGCCCCGGCGATCCGTCGCACGCTGTGCTCACCCGGCCCGGTCAGCACCCCGCGCACCGCGAGCAGCTGCGGCATCAGCGACGTGAACACGATCGGGTGCGCGCTCAGCGCCAGCAGTGCGAGCGTCCACCAGCCGGACTGCCCGGCCGGCGCGGCCAGCCAGGCCAGCGCGAACAGGGCGGTGAGCGCGGCCGAATACAGGTGGCTGAGCAGATCGCGGGCCATGCACAGCCGCTCGGCGCCCGGCAGCCGGGTCAGGCCCCGGCGGCCGAGAATCCACGGCAGCACGTGGGTGTCGCCGCGCACCCACCGGTGCTCCCGCGCGCGGAAGAACAGGTAGTCGCCGACGTGCGCCTCGACGAGCCGGGCGTCGGTGACCGCGGCCGCGCGCAGGTGCAGGCCCTCCAGCCGGTCGTGACTGAGCACCGAGTCGGGCGGGATGCGGCCGGCCAGCACGGCGCGGTACGCGTGCGTGTCCAGCACCCCCTGGCCGTAGAACTCGTCGGAGCCGAACGCCGCCTGGCGCGCCGACGGGATGCCCTCGGGGATACGGTACGGGTACGTCGCCCACTCGAACCAGGTGCTCGGGCGGGCCGGGACGTTGATCGGGCGCGCGATGCCGAAGCCGGACACGACGATCCCGCGGGCCGGGTCGACCACCGCCGCGTTGTCCGGGTGGGCCACCGTGGCCACCAGCCGCCGCGCCGCCCGTGGCTGCAGCCGGTCGCCGAGGTCGATCGTCAGCACGTACCGCACCGCGCCCAGCCGCTCCACCACCGCCCGGTCCTCGGCGGTGTCCACGGCGAACGTGGTGTCCGTCCGCCCGTCGATGAGCGCGACGAACTCCTCCAGCTTGCCCCGCTTGCGTTCCCAGGCCATCCAGTGCCCCTCGCGCGGGTTCCACAGCCGGCGCCGGAACAGCACCGCGACCGGCGCGGGGCCCGGCCCGAGCCCGGCGAGCCCGGCCCGGATCGCCGCGGCCAGCGCCGCGTCGCCGGGGTCGTGCTCGTGCGGGCTGTCGGCCAGGTCGACCAGGGCCAGGTGCATCGCCGGGCCGCGGCCGGTGACGTCCCGGTTGGCGCGGACACACTCCACGAGCGCGTCGACGTCGGCCTGACCGTCCACAATGGCCGGATACACCACGGCGGTGGCGGCCATCGCCGGGGCGAGCTTCGGCCCGGCCAGGTGCGGCGGCTCGGGCACCGCCCGCAGCAGCGTCATCAGGCACATGCGGCTCAGGCCGTCGGCGATCCGCACGGCGAGCGGGAACGCCACCAGCAGCACCAGGGGCGCCCAGCGCAGCAGCCCGGCGGCGGCCAGCGCCAGCCCACCCGCGGCCAGCAGCGCCGCCGTGGTGCCGGACAGGCCCAGCAGGTACCGGCGAAACCGCTTCTGCTCCAGGGAATCCGGCCGTGGCGCCAGGACGGGGGCGGGCGAGTGATCGAGCGTCGTCACGGCGTCGGGCTCACGCCGGGACGGCCGTGCCGGTGCCCCGGATCGTGGCCTGGACCGCCGGGTTGGCCGGGAACAGGGCGGCCATCACGGCGCCGACCGTGGCGCGCTGCGGCGGCGGGGCCGAGCCGTGGAACAGGGTCAGGAACGGGTCGACGAGGATCGCGCCGAGCGCCGGATAGGGGATCGGCGCGCGGGGGCGCCCGGCGGCGTCGTCGATGAGCGCCGCGGCCTGCGCCTGGTCGCCCTGGCCGGCGTGGAACTGGGCGGCGAGCATGGCGGCGGCGGTGAAGTACGGCTGCCAGGGCTGATCCTGCTGCTGGCCGTGCAGCAGCGACGCGAGGTCCTCGGCGACCTTGTCGCGGTCGTCGCCGGCGTACTCCTGATAGCGGCCGTATCCGGTGCGCACGAGGACGCGGTGGCGGACTCGGCAGTAGCGGGCCGGCCAGTGCTCCGGCATGCCGTCGAGGACGTCGTCGAGGGCTTCCAGGCTCTTGGCGTAACGGTCGTGGTTGCGCTGCTCGGTGCCGCCGGCCTGCATCGCCGCGACCAGGGCCAGCGCGTACTTGAAGCCGGCCTCCGGGTCGTCCCAGTACTCGTCGTAGTCGGCCGCCAGCGCCTTGACGAGCTTCGCCGACCGGCCGAGGCGCACGGCCACCGTCACCGCGTGGAACAACCGCTCGTCGCCGTCGTTGAACAGGCGCATGTGCCCTCCTCGACGTAGCCTGCGGCAACCGTAAGGGCGGACGGTTGCGGCACTGCTGCGGCCGGTCTGCGGCCCGTCTGCGGTGCGTATCGGCGGGCCGCGCGGGCAGGTACGGTACACCCACCGGCGAACCTCTGCCGCCGGCGCAGTTGTCCCCGACAACCGCTGGGAGCGTGGAATGCCGATGCAGGCAGCGATCGTCGCCGAGGACATCCGAAAGGCCTACGGGCCGACCCAGGCCGTCGACGGCGTCTCGCTGACGGTGGCCCGGGGCGAGTTCTTCGGCATCCTGGGGCCCAACGGCGCCGGGAAGACCACCACCCTGGAGATCGTCGAAGGCCTGCGCCGGCCGGACTCGGGCCGCGTCGAGGTCCTCGGGCAGCCGCCCACCCCGCGCACGCGCGGCATGCTGCGCCGCATCGGGGTGCAGATCCAGGGCCTGACGTTCTTCGAGCGGCTCACCGCCCGTGAGCAGATCCGCACCTTCGCCGCGCTGTACAAGCTGCCCGCCTCCCGCGCCGACGAGGTGCTGGAGATGCTGGGCCTGACCGACAAGGCCGACACGCTCACCGAGCGGCTCTCCGGCGGCCAGGCGCAGCGGCTGTCCATCGGCTGCGCCATCGTGCACGCGCCGGAGCTGCTGTTCCTCGACGAGCCGACCGCGGGGCTCGACCCGCAGGCGCGCCGCAACCTCTGGGACGTCCTGCGCGGGCTCAACGAGCGCGACGGCTGCACCGTCGTGCTCACCACGCACTACATGGACGAGGCCGAGGAGCTGTGCCACCGGGTCGCCATCATGGACACCGGCCGGGTGCTGCGCGCCGACCCGCCGGCCACGCTCATCCGCGACCTCGGCGGCGTGACCCGCATCAGCATGCCCGCCGCGGCGCTCGCCGCCGAGCAGGCCCGCAAGCTGTTCCCCGAGGCTGTAGTCGACGCCGAGGAGGAGACGCCGACGACGGGGACGCTGACCATCCGGACCACCGAGCCCGCCGCCGTGCTGGCCGAGCTGGCCGCGCGGGACGCCCTGCGCGGGCTGAGCGTGCGCGGCACGACCCTGGAGGACGTGTTCCTGTCGCTGACCGGACGGGAGTACCGCGCGTGAAGGACGTGCTCACCATATCCAAGGCCATCGCGCTGGGCTTCAGCCGCGACAAGGCCGGCCTCTTCTTCACCGTCGCGTTCCCGCTCGTGTTCCTGTTCATCATGGGCGGCCTCTTCGGCGGCGACGGCGGCACCGCCCGCGCCTCGGTCATCCAGATCGGCGAGGTCGCCGTGCTGGACTCGATGACCGCCGACGCCCACGCCCAGATCGACAAGGTCCTCGACGTCAAGCGCGGCACCGACCTCGACACGGCCCTGGCCAAGGTCCGCAAGGGTGAGGCGGCCGCCGCCGTCGAGCAGCGCGGCAACACCGTCGTCGTGCACTACTCGACCAGCGACCAGGCCGCCGCCGGCACGGTCCGCGGCGTGATGCAGTCCCTGGTGCAGTCGGCCAACCTCGCCGGCTCGAACACGCCGCCGGCGTTCGGCTACGAGAACGTCTCGGTCGACACCACCTCGGTCAAGCCCATCCAGACCATCACGCCCGGCCTGCTCGGCTGGGCCATCGCCACCGGCGCCACCTTCACCGCCGCCTCCACCCTGGTCGGCTGGCGCCAGCGCCGGTTCCTGCGCCGGCTCACCCTCTGCCCGATCAGCATGGGCTCGGTGGTCGGCGCCCGCCTGCTGGTCAGCGTCGGCATCGCGCTGGTCCAGACGGCCCTGTTCATCGCGGTCGCGGCGCTGTTCTTCGGCCTGCCGCTGCAGCACGACTGGTGGGCCACCATCCCGCTGGTCCTGGCCGGCACGCTGGCGTTCCTGGCCATCGGGCTGCTTGCCGGGGCTCGCCTGCGCTCGGTCGACGCGGCCGGGGCGGTCGCCAACCTCCTGGTCATCCCGATGGCGTTCCTGTCCGGCTCGTTCTTCTCGCTCACCCTGGCCCCGAACTGGCTGCAGACCGTGTCCCGCGCGCTGCCGCTGCGCTACCTCAACGACAGCATGACCGCGGTGCTCAGCCACGGCGAGCCGGCCTGGAGCGTCGTGCCCCAGTTCGGCCTGCTGCTCGGCTTCGCCGCGGTGGTCACGGTGGTGGCTGTGCGCCTGTTCCGCTGGGACGACGTCTGACCCGCCGCGCCCGGGGCGGTCAACCGCCGGGCCGGCGGCCGATGCTGGTGTAGGTCGGGTAGCAGTAGACCAGCGTCTGCGGGTCGCGCATCGCCGTGCGGACCAGGTCCAGCTGCTGCGCGCTGACCCCGCGGGCGAGCAGCGCGTCGCGCAGCTGGTGGGAGTTGCTGGCGTGCAGCAGGTTGGCGGCCGTGCCGCCGGGCCACAGCCGGTTGTGCACCTCGGTCCGCACGTCGGCCAGGCCGGCGGCGCGCAGCGACAGCGCGGCCCGGCGCGCCCAGCCGAGGTCGGCGCCGTTGTCTTCCAGGATGCCGAGCAGGGCGTCCTGGAAGGCCTCGAACGCGGCCGCGGCCTCGCCGGGGGCGTGGAGCACGACGTCGCGCCGGGTGGTGTCCCAGTCGGAGGTCACCAGCAGGCCGCCCGGGCGCAGCGCGGCGACCAGCCGGCGGATCACGGCGTCCCGGTCGCTCAGGTGCAGCAGGAGCAGGCGGGCGTGGATGAGGTCGTAGTGGTCGGCGGGCAGCTCGGCGGTGCGCACGTCGCCCTGCCGGACGGTGACGTTCGCGGCCGCGGGGACGTGCCGCGGGTCGAGGTCGAGGCTGGTGACGTGGCCGCCGGGGCCGACCCGTCCGGCCATCCAGTGGGTGAGCGTGCCGGCGCCGGAGCCGATGTCCAGGCAGCGCCAGCCGGCGGTGATGCCGGTGCGGCCGAGCACGCCGGTCGAGTTCTCGTCGAGGATCGCGGCCAGCAGCCCCAGCTGCTCGTCGCCTTCGTGGGCCGCGTTGCTGAACGAGTACTGCGATGTGTCGTGCCCGGCCGTGGTCGTGCTCATGACGCCTCCCAATTGCGCGGTTTGTCGGGTTGTCCCGATCCGCCGCGAAGCGTAGCGACCGGCCCGGCGCGCGGGCCGCGGCGCCCTTGCCGCGCAGGGTCCGGCGCGTCCGCCGCGATCGCAGCGCCGGAGCGGTGTCCGCCCGTCACCAGGGGCTTTGCATAGACGCCGGGGAGTGCCTCGACGCGCCCGGGTGTGACGCGCGTCTACCGGATCGGACACGCCGGAACCTCACGCGCCGCGCACGGCGAGGGCCAGGAAGGCCGCGCCGAGGGCGGTGAACACGGCGCCCACGCCGATCACCAGCAGCGTGATCTGCCAGGCCTGGTAGGCCCCGAGCAGCGCGCCGCGCAGGCTCTGGCCCATGAACGCGGTCTGCCGCAGGCCGGCGAGCCGGTCGTCGGTCCGGCCGCCGGCCATCCACTCCTCGACGATCTCGGCGTAGGTGCGCCCGCCCGTCGCCTGGGCCAGGTTGCCGGCGATGAGGTCCGAGAACGCCCGGGCCTGCGCGCCGGTGTGCACCGCCGTGCCGGCGTAGCGGTGCAGGCCGTCCGGCAGGCCGTCGGCGCCGGGGAAGCTGATCCGCTGCTGGGCCAGCTCCCGCGCGACGGTCCGCCGGCCGGCCAGCCCTTGCACGATCATGGTGGGGCCGGCGATCAGCAGCACGGCCGCGGTGAAGGCGAAAAGAACCGAGATCATACGTTTCAGGGTCGCGGTGCGGGCGGCCGCGCGGCAGGGCCCGACGTCCCGGGCCCGGCCGGGTCACAGGTCCCGTCGCAGCTCCACCGTGACCGCGCCGGGCGCGTCGGTGCCGCAGCCGCAGCCGTGGCAGCCGCACCCCTCGGCGGGCGTGTCGGCATCGGCGCCGATCAGCTCGTGCAGGCCCACGAGGAGGGCGGCGAGGTCGACGCCGTCGGCGTCCACCAGCAGCGGCAGGATCAGGTCGTTCTCCTTGGCCAGATGGGTCTCGAACACCGCGCGCAGCCCGCGACCGGCGGCGGCCGCCGCCACCGGCGACGAGGTGGCCTCAAGCTCCGTGACCAGCGCGACGATCGCCCGGTGCTCGGCCACCATGCCGTCGACGAGCAGCCCGGCGCCCGGCTGCCGGGCCGCGGCGGGGTAGAGGGCCTGCTCCTCGGCGGAGGCGTGCGGCAGCAGCTCGGTGCGCACCCAGCCGGCGAGGGTGTCGCGCGCGGTGAACGCCTGCCGGAGGCCGCCGATCTCCGCGGCCACGATCAGCTCGGCGACGTGCCCGTTCAGGGCGGCGGCCAGCTCGTCGTGGTGGCGGACGATGGCCCCCGCGGCGGCTCGGTCGGAATGTGACATGGCGCGCTCCCGTTCTCCTGGTTTTGCTGCTATCTGACGTTATAACGTCTAACACCGTGGAAACCCTCGGGGAAGGCCCGCGCGGCGAGACGATCGACACGCCACAGCACCGGGCGCTCGGGTCGGCGAGCCGGGTGTCGATCCTGCGGCTGGTCCGCGACGCGGCGACCGGGCTCACCGCCGCCGACGTGGCCGCCCACACCGGCCAGCACCTGTCCACCACGCGCGCGCACCTGGAGCGCCTGGTGGAGGCCGGGCTGCTGGTCAAGGCGCGGGCGAGCGACGGCCTGCCCGGGCGGCCGGCCTGGCGTTACCGGGCGAGCGCGGCCGATCCGGCGCCGGCGCCGTACCGGGGGCTCGCGGCGGCGCTGCTGGAACACCTGCCGCCCGACGGCCGCGGCCGCAGCACCGCGGGCCGGGTCGGCCGGGACTGGGGGCGCCAGCTGGCGGCGAACCTCCCCCCGGGCGGCGACCCGGCCGAGGCGGTGACCGCCGTCCTCGGCGCGCTCGGCTTCAGCCCCGAGCCGCGGCCGGGCGGACCCGATGCGGCCACCCTCGAGGTGCACCTGCACACGTGCCCGTTCCTGGAACTGGTCGGGCAGCACCCGGACGCCATGTGCGGCCTGCACGCCGGCGTGGTCCAGGGTGTGCTCGAAAGCCGCGGCGTCGCGGGGGACCGGGCGTCGCTGGAGCCCTTCGGCGCGCCGCACGCCTGCGTCGTGCGCCTGCCGCCGCGGCAGGCATGAGGTGGTCACCGCCGGCTCCGAACGCCTCGCGGCGCACTCGCTGCGCCGGCGGCTGCCGGTGCTCGCCGGCGCCGGGCTCGCCCTCGGCGGCGGCCTCTACGGCGCGCTGCTGCTCATCGGCCTGGCGGTCCCGGCACCGCCGGTGCCGGTCGAGCAGGTGCACGGCCCCGTCATGGTCTTCGGGTTCGT
Source organism: Dactylosporangium sp. CA-233914 (assembly GCF_050942935.1). Classification (NCBI taxonomy): domain Bacteria; kingdom Bacillati; phylum Actinomycetota; class Actinomycetes; order Micromonosporales; family Micromonosporaceae; genus Dactylosporangium; species Dactylosporangium sp. CA-233914. Next base: position 6,419,460 of record NZ_CP192030.1, read on the forward strand.
GGGCACCCTCGTCGCCCTGGAGCGGGCGGTGGCGGCCGGCCGTCGCGTCGCCCTGCTGGCTCCCGGCTGCTGCGCCGCGGGCGGGCTCATCCTGCTCGTCGCCGGGCCGGGACTGCCCGGCAAGCTGCTGCTGATGGCCGCGGCGGTGGGGCTGCTGGGCATCTACCGCCGGCTCTGGGCCCGCCAGCCTTCGGTGGCGCTGCTCGCCCAGGCCGCCGGCGCCTTCAGCTGGTACGCCGCGACGCTGCTCTGGCTCGCGGGCGATCCGATCGCCGGCATCGTGCCCTGGATGGTCGCCTTCGTGGTCGCCACCATCGCCGGGGAGCGCCTGGAACTCGCCCGCGTCGGGCTCGCCTCGCCCGTCGCCGAGCGGTGGTTCCTGGCCGCGCTGGCCGCCCTCATCGCCGGGGCCACCGGCGCCACCCTGTGGCCGGAGGCGGGCACCCAGGTCTTCGGGCTGGCGCTGCTGGCGGTCACCGCGTGGCTGGCGACCTTCGACGTCGCCCGGCGCACTGTTCGCGGCACGGGCCTGCCCCGGTACGCGGCCGCCGGACTGCTCGCGGGCTACGCCTGGCTGGCCCTGGCCGGGCTGCTCTGGGCCGGCGCGGGCCCGGCCGGGGCCGGCGCCCGCTACGACGCCGTCCTGCACGCCGTCTTCCTCGGCTTCACGCTCTCCATGATCTTCGTGCACGCCCCGGTGATCCTGCCCGCGGTGCTGCGCCGCCCCCTGCCGTACCGGCCGGTGCTGTACCTGCCGCTCGTGCTGCTGCACACCTCCGTGCTGCTGCGCATCGCGGTGGGCGACGCCGCCGGGAGCGAACCGGTGTGGCGATGGGCCGGCCTGGCCAACGTCGGGTCGGTGCTGACGTTCCTCGGCTGCGCGGTCGCCCTGTCGCATCGCCGCGGCCGGGCGCGCTCATGAGCGCCCTCGCGCCGGCGCCCACCGGGCGGGCCCGCTGGCACCGGCGCGCCGGCCTGCTGCCCGCCGCCTACCTCGCCGCGCTGGTCGTCCTGGCCCTCGTACATCCCCTGGTGCCCACCTGGCGCTGGCTCGCCATCCACCTGCTGCTGCTCGGCGCCGCGACCAACGCGATCGTGATCTGGAGTGCCCACTTCACCGCCGCCGTGCTGCGGCTGCCCGCGCCGGCGCACCGCCGGGCCGAGTCCCTCCGGCTGCTGCTGCTCAACGCCGGAGTGGTCGCGGTCCTCGCCGGCGGCGGAGCCGACCGGCCGCGGCTGGGCGTCGGCGGTGCCGTCGCGGTGTTCGCCGCTGTCGCCGCACACCTCGGCTGGCTGGCCGCCCGGCTGCGCACGGCGCTGCCGGCCCGCTTCGCGGTGACCGTCCGCTACTACCTGGGCGCCGCCGTCGCGTTGCTCACCGGCATCCCGGCCGGCGCCTGGATGCTGGTGGCCGACGACGACGCCCGGCCGCGGGTGCTGCTCCTGCACGCCCATGTCAACCTGCTCGGCTGGGTCATGCTCACCGTCCTCGGCACGGTGCTCACGCTGTGGCCGACGATCCTGCGCACCCGGATGGACCCGGCGGCGGTCGCTGCCGTCCGCGCCGCGCTGCCCGTCGCGCTCACCGCGACGGCATTGCTCGCGGCCGGGGTGCTGGCCTGGTGGCCGCTGGTCTGCGGCGCCGGGCTGGCCGGATTCGCCCTGGCCCTGCTCATGACCGCCGGCCCCGCCGCCCGGGCCGCGTGGCGCAAGCCGCCGGAGTCCTTCGCCGGCTGGTCGATCGCGGCCGGGGCCGGATGGCTGCTCGTTTCGCTCGCCGTCGACGCGGCGACCCTCCTGACGGCCGGCAGCCCGGACGCGGCCGCCGACCGGTTCGGCGCCGTACTGACGCCGCTGCTCATCGGCTCGGTCGCGCAGATCCTTCTCGGCGCCCTCGCCTACCTGCTGCCGATGGCGCTGGGCGGCGGCCCGGCCCCGGTGCGCCGGCGCACCGCCGCGCTGGAGCGGCACTGGCCGCAGCGGCTGGCCATGACCAACGCCGCGCTCGTGGTGTTCCTGCTGCCGGTCGGCCCGTACGTCCGGATCACCACGTCCCTGCTGCTGCTCGCCGCGCTGGTGCAGTTCCTGCTTCCGGCCGCCCGCATGCTCCTGTCCGACCGCATCGCCCGGTCCGATGTCGCCCGCCCCGATGTCGCCCGGTCCGAGGTTGCCCTGTCCGATCGGAGGTTGGCCACCGTGCCCGAACGCAGCGACCGTCCGCTGGGCGCCATCGCCACCGGCATCGCCCTCGTCGTCCTCGCGGTGCTGACCGGAGCCGCGGCACAGCACGTGACCGGCGGCCGACCCGCGGCCACGAGCACCCCGGTCACCCCGACCGGGCACACGACGACGGTCGCGGTGACCGTCGACGACATGCGGTTCCGGCCCGCGACGATCACCGTCCCGGCCGGCGACCGGCTCGTCATCGAACTGACGAACGCGGACGACCGGCGCCACGACCTGATCCTCGCCACCGGCCCCAAGACCGGCGCGGTCGGCCCGGGCCGCACCGTCCGTCTCGACGCCGGCGTCATCGGCGGGCCGGTCGAGGGGTGGTGTTCGCTGCCCGGCCACCGGCAGGCCGGCATGACCCTCGTCATCTCGACCACGACCGGGCACGACGGCCACACCGCGGGGGCGCCGCCGGCGCCGGCCGCGCCATCGCAGACCGTCGACACCATGGCCGATCCGGGACCCGGCTTCCACGCCCGCGACGCGGCGGCCCCGATCACCGGGACTGGCCGGGTGCACACGCTCGCCCTGCACGTTCAGGAGGTACGGCTCGAGGTCGCTCCGGGCGTGTCGCAGACGATGTGGACGTACAACGGGACCGTGCCCGGGCCGGTGCTGCGCGGGCGGATCGGGGACACCTTCGAGATCACCCTGGTCAACGACGGCATCGTCGATCACGGCATCGACTTCCACGCCGGGGCGCTGGCCCCGGACGTGCCGATGCGCCCGATCGAGCCGGGGCAGAGCCTGACCTACCGGTTCACCGCCACCAAGGCCGGGATCTGGATGTACCACTGCTCGACCATGCCGATGCTGCTGCACATCGGCAACGGCATGTACGGCGCCGTCATCATCGACCCGCCGGACCTGGCCCCGGTGGACCACGAGTACGTGCTCGTCCAGTCCGAGCTCTACCTCGGCGGCGACCTCGGCAGGATGCAGGCCGAGCACCCGGACGCCGTGATGTTCAACGGCTATGCCGCCCAGTACGTCCATCGCCCGCTGACCGCGCGCGCCGGCGACCGGGTCCGGATCTGGGTCCTCGACGCCGGGCCGAACCGCGACAGCTCGTTCCACGTCGTCGGCGCCCAGTTCGACACGGTCTACGCCGAGGGCCGCTACCAGCTGCGCCCGGCCGAGCCGGGCGGCGCCCAGGTCCTGACGCTCGGCCCGGCGGCGGGCGGCTTCGTCGAGACCGTGTTCCCGGAGCCCGGCCGGTACCCGTTCGTCACGCACCTCATGGCCGACGCCGACCGCGGCGCGCGCGGCATCATCGCGGTCGCCGGCCGATGAGCGACGCGAACGCCGCCGCTGCGCCGGCTCGTCAGCGAGTACGTGCGAGTGCTTCGACCTCTGCGAGGGTTGCGACCTGGTCGCACTCCTCGGGCGTCAGTTTGTTGATCAACGCTTTGGCTGCCTGGGCTTGTCTCGTGGTGGGCAGGTCACCGGCGACGAGGGTGGGCAGGGCCAGCTCGTAGCCGACCCTCGCCCGCGCGCTGTACCGCTCGCGGCAGCGGGCAACGGCGAAGGAGACGCGGATGGCGTGCTCGTTGCCGGCCGGCACGTTCGGCCGGTCCGCTTCCCGGGCCGCGAAGCGCACCGCGTGGTAGTAGGTGCACCGCTGACAGGTGACCGGTCCCCGGGTCAGGGTGGACCCGCACTCCGCACACGGCAGGCGGTCGAGGGCGGCATCGACGACGTGCCAGTCGTGCTCGTCGGGCTGGTCGACCACGAGCCAGCTCAGCGCCGTCTCGTCCGGCGAACCGCCGGCGACGTCCAACTCGCCGAGCAGGCGCGCCCAGGCCAGGTCGAGTTCTGCCTCGATCTTGTCGATGGCCTGGGACAGCGCCGTGCTGCGCCATACCCGCACGGTGTCAGCCATGTCGCCAAGCATGGTCCATCAGCGGATGCCACGACACCGGGTTTGCCGCCCGGCAAGCCCACAACCTGCCGCAGCGCGTCAGCGGCCGCCGGTGACGTCGAGGGTGGTGCCGGTGACGAAGGCGGCGTCCGGCGAGAGCAGCCACGCCACCGCGCCCGCGACGTCGGCCACGGTGCCGGCCCGGCCCAGGGGCTGGTCGGGGCCGAGTCGCTGGGCACGGCCCGGCTCGCCGCCGGCGGCGTGGATCTCGGTGTCGATGATCCCCGGGCGCACGCTGGTGACCCGGATGCCGTAGCGCGCCACCTCCAGCGCCAGCCCCCGGGTCAGCGTGTCCACGGCGGCCTTGCTGGCGGCGTAGTCGACGTATTCGCCGGGCGCGCCGAGGTCCGCGGCCTTCGAGGAGACGTTCACGATCGCCCGGTCCGGCAGGTGGCTGTCGCGCATCCGGGTCACCGCCTCGCGGCAGCACATGGCCAGGCCGATGACGTTGACGCCCAGGATTCGGCCCCAGCGATCGGCGTCGATCTGCTCGAAGGTGCACTGCCGCTCCAGGACGCCGGCGCTGTTGACCAGGCCGGCCAGCGGGCCCAGGGCGTCGGCGGCCTTGAACAGCGCGGCGACCTGGGCCGGGTCGCCGACGTCGCAGGGGTGCGCGCGGACCGGGCTGTCCGGCCGGTCGAGCTCGGCGACCAGCTGCTGAGCGCGTTCGTGATTGCCGCGGTACGCCAGGATGAGCGCCCGCCCGGGCACTGCGGCGAGGCGGCGGGCCACCCCCGCCCCGATCCCGCGGGTGCCACCGGTGATGACGTATACGGCCGACATCTGCATGGCGGGTGACCGTACGGGCCGCGGCCCCGGCCTGGCGAGCGGCAGAATCACTGAGTGAGTCACGAGTCGCCGTCGACGATGATCGGACGGGTCCTGGCGCTGCTGGACGCCGTCGGCGCGGCGGGCGCGATCAGCCGCCGGGAGCTGGCCGGCGCGACGGGGCTGCCCCCGGCGACGGTCAACCGGATCGTCGCGACGCTGCTCGGGCAGCGACTGCTCGCCGAGGGCCCCGGCGGGCTGCGGCTGGGCCTGCGGCTCTTCGAGCTCGGCACCCTGGCCGGGCAGGCCGGCGTCACGCTGCTGGACACCGCCGGGCCCTACCTGGTCGACCTGCACGCGGCCCTGGGCTGGACGGCGCAGCTCGCGGTGCTGGACGGCGACGCGGTGACCTACCTGCTGAAGGTCGATTCGCACCGCCGGCCGCGCCTGGACACCCGCGTCGCAGGGCGCTTCCCGCCGCACTGCACCGGGGCCGGCAAGGCGCTGCTCGCGTTCGGCCCGCCGGAGGTCACCGACGCGCTCCTCGACCGGCTGCCGCTGACCGCCCGCACCCCGGACACCCTCACCGACCGGTCGCGTCTGGTGGCCGACCTGCGGGCGACCCGGCGGCGCGGGTACGCGATCGATCGCGGCGAGTTCCAGACCGGCATGAGCGGCGTCGCCGTGCCGATCCGCGCCTCCGGCCGGTCGCTGGCCGCGGCGACGCTGGCCGGGCCCGCGGACTCGTTCGAGGCGACGCGGGCCGCGCACGCCCTGCGGGTCGTGACACAGCTCATCGAGGCGCGGCTGCGCCCGGATCAGAGCCCGGGACCGGTGGCGACGGCGTAGCAGCGGACGATCCGGGGCCGGAGAATACTGAACCGGATCAATTTGCACCACGTGCATCGTTGCACTTAGTGTAATAGCAGTGAGTGATCAGTCGACCGGTCGCCGCGAGGCGCTCAAGGCCCGCCATCGGGCCGCGATCCTGGGCGCCGCGCGGAGCCTGATCGACGAGCGGGGCGGGGCGCACTTCTCGGTGGACGAGCTGGCCGAGCGGGCCGACGTCGCCCGGCGGACCGTGTTCAACCACTTCGCCTCGCTCGACGACGTGCTGCTCACGCTCGGCACCGAGGTCCTGTCGGTCCTCGTCGACGACTTCCTGGCCCAGGTCGCCGCCGCGCCGGTCGGCGACGGCAGCCGGGCCTCGATGTTCGACGAGCTGGCCCGGACCCTGCGCGCCGCCGACCTCGTCGGCGCGGTCGTCGCCATCATCGCGATCGTCGGCGTGCCCGGACCGGACGACGGCCGCTCCCAGGTGCTGACGCACACCGCGTTCCGGCGCATCGCCGGCGCCCTCGCGGCCGAGGTGACGCGCCGCTACGACGCCGCCGATCCGCTCGACGTCGAGCTGATGGTGAGCTCCCTGACGAGCGGCATCGTCGTGATCGTGGGCCGGTGGATCGCGCTGACCTCCGGGGTGCTCGACGAGGCGGCTCGCGCGGTGTGGGACGACCTGCTCACCCGGCTTCTGGACAACATTCGCAACGGGTACCTGCCCGCCTGAGCGCAACCCGCCCGAGTGAAAACCCATCTGGAAGGAAACGTCGCGGCATGGCCGAACTGCTCTACCGGCTCGGACACTTCTGCGCCCGGCGCCACTGGCTCGTGATCGCCACCTGGGTCGTGGTGATCGGGATCGCCGGGGGCGCCTACGCACTGTTCCACGGTTCGCTGTCCGGGGCGATCACCATCCCCGGCACACCCACCAGCAAAGTGGCCGACGAGCTCGCCGCGAAGTTTCCGCAGGCCAGCGGTGGCACCGGCACCATCGTGTTCGCCACCACCGGCGGCGGGGCCTTCACCGACCAGCAGAAGTCCCAGGTCGCCGGGCTGCTCAAGGAGATCGGCGGCCGGGAGGGTGTGCGCGGCACCACGGATCCGTTCCAGACGGACGCCGAGCGCGCCGGGCAGCAGCAGAAGATCACCGACGGCCGGACCCAGCTCGCGCAGGCCAAGCAGCAGCTCGACGACGGGCAGGCGCAGCTGGACGCCGGCCGGCAGCAACTCGATGCCGCCCAGCAGCGCCTCGACGCGGCCAAGGCCCAGGCGGCGTCCTCGCCGTCGACCCTGGCCCAGCTCAACGCTCAGCAGCAACAGCTCGACGCCCAGCGGCAGGCGCTGCAGACCAACCAGAAGACCCTCGACGACAACCGCGCGAAGCTGGCCGCCGAGACCCGTCAGCTCGACCTCGGCGCCCAGTTGCTCGGCCTGGCCGCGCAGATCCGCACCGTGTCGAAGGACGGCTCCGCCGCGATCGGGGCCGTGCAGTTCACCGTCTCGACGTACGCGGTCGACCCGGCGCTCAAGCAGGCGATCGTGCAGCAGGCGTCCGACGCGCACATCGACGGCGTGCGGGTCGACGTGTCCAACGACATCGCCCAGAGCGTGCCGAACGTCGCCGGCCCGGGTGAGGCCGCCGGTCTCATCATCGCCGCGATCGCGCTGTTCGTGATGCTCGGCACGATCACCGGTGCCGCCCTGCCCATCATCGGGGCGCTGCTCGGCGTCGGCGTCGGGGTGCTCGCCGCCCTGTCGCTCTCCGACGCCGTGGACATGATCTCGGTGACGCCCGTGCTCGGCCTCATGCTCGGGCTCGCCGTCGGCATCGACTACGCGCTGTTCATCCTCAACCGGCACCGCCGGCAGCTCAAGCAGGGCGTGGCGATGGCGGAGTCCATCGGGCTGGCCAACGGCACCTCCGGCAACGCGGTCGTCTTCGCGGGCTCGACCGTGCTCGTCGCGCTGCTCGCGCTCAACGTCACCGGCATCCCGTTCCTCGGGCTCATGGGCACCGTCGGCGCCGTCTGCGTCGCGGTCGCCGTGCTCATCGCGATCACGTTCACCCCGGCGCTGCTGTCGCTGGTCGGGATGCGCATCCTCAGCCGCCCGGAGCGCCGGGCGCTCGGCGAGGCGTCCGGGCGGCCCCGGGCGGTACCGCTGCCGCAGGCGCCCATGTCGACGCTGCGGGCCGTGTTCACCCTGCTGGGCGGTGTGGCCGTGCTCGCCGTGCTCGCCATTCCGGCGCTGTCGATGCGTCTCGGGCTGCCCACCGGCTCCGCGGAGGCTCCCGACTCGCCGCAGTACCAGGCCTACAAGACGGTCGAGCGGGAGTTCGGCGCGGGCGTCAACGGTCCGCTGCTCGTCGTCGCCGACCTGCCGCGGGCGCTCGCCGGCGCCGACCTCACCGCCGCCCAGGCCGCGATCGGCACGAGGCTCGCCGCGCAGCACGACGTGGTCGGCGTGGCACCGATCGGCGCCTCACAGGACTCCACCGTCGTGGCGTTCCAGGTCGTCCCGAAGGAAGGCCCGTCGAGCGAGTCGACCGCCCAGCTCGTACGCGACCTACGCGGCCTGTCACCGCTGACGGTCGACGCCGGCCCGGTGCAGCTGGGCGTGGCCGGCAACGCCAGCGGCAACATCGACGTCTCCCAGAAGCTCGCCGACGCGCTGCCGATCTACCTCACGCTCGTCGTCGGCCTGTCGCTGATCATCCTGATCCTCGTGTTCCGGTCGATCCTCGTCCCCGTGACCGCGACCGCCGGGTTCGTGCTCTCCCTCTTCGCCGCGTTCGGCGGGCTGACCGCCATCTACCAGTTCGGCTGGCTCGGCCCGGTCTTCGCAGTGCACGACCCCGCGCCGATCCTGAGCTTCCTGCCCATCATCGAGATCGGCATCCTGTTCGGCCTCGCCATGGACTACCAGCTGTTCCTGGTGTCCGGCATGCGCGAGGCGTACGCCCACGGCGCCCCCGCCCGGCTCGCGGTGCGCCGGGGCCTGCACGCGGGCCGGGCCGTCGTCACCGCCGCGGCGATCATCATGATCTCCGTGTTCGCCGGCTTCATCTTCGCCGACTCCGCCACGATCCGGCCGATCGGCTTCGGCCTCGCCTTCGGCGTGCTGATCGACGCGTTCGTCGTGCGGATGCTGCTCATCCCGGCCGCGATGCACCTGCTGGGCCGGGCGGCCTGGTGGCTGCCGAAGTGGCTGGACCGCATCCTGCCCGACGTCGACGTCGAGGGCGCCAAGCTCGAACGCACCCACCCGATCGACGGCCACGCGGCACCGGTACCGGTGGAAGCCGTCTTGTAGCGCCGGCTCACGGGGCGGGCCGCAGGGCCGGATGCGCGGCGAGGGCGTCGGTCAGGGCGGTCTTCTCCTGCTCGGTGTAGCCCAGGAAGTACACGCCCCGCAGCCGCGTCGACGGCGTGGCCGCGAGGTGGTCCACGGCCGCCGCGACGAGCTCGACCGCCGTCGCGGCGACCGACCCGCCGGCCTGCCCGGTGCCCAGCATCGGGAAGATGATCGTCCGGACGGCCTCGTCGTCGGCGGCGAGGCGCTCCGCGTGGGCGAGGGCGCTGGCCACACACGCGCCGACGTGGCGGATCTGGCGGAACCCGGCGCCGGGCTCGCCGTGCACGGCGGCCACGTGGATGATCCACCGGACCGCGTTGCTGTCGGCGAGCGCGCCGGGGCCGGTCACGAAGGCCGTCCCCGGCGCGACCGGCCGGTGAGCGCCGACGGCCCGGGCCAGCTCGTCGGCGATGACGTCCTCGACGACGTGGCCGCCGGCGTCGCGGCGGGCGCCGTTGTACCGGATGATCGCCGAAATCGAGAACTCGTTGAACCGGGGCATCTCCATCTCGGTGTTCTCGCTGTTGACCCAGATGTCCACGTCGCGCACGCGCATGATCCGCCCGGGGCGCACGCCGAGGACGCAGCCGTCCGGCCGCAGAGCGCGGAACACGGGCTCGGCCGCCGGCCCGGGCGCGGCCGGGCCGTTCCACAGCCAGGCCCTGCCCCGGAACTCCTTCGCGTGCACCTCGACCGGCTGGAACTCCTCGGTGCTGAGGCCGGCGCGGCGCTCGGCCAGCGCGTGCGCGTAGAGCTGCTCGGAGACGACCACGGCCAGGTCGGCATGGGGCCGCTCGGCGAGCGCACGGCGCAGCGCCTCGCTGTCGACGAGCCGCCCGGCCTCCACGATCGCGGCCCCGGAGAATCCGATCGCGGCCGGGCCCAGCGGCCCGATCACGGCGGCCATCCGCAGCCGCATCCGATCCCGGTAGCGCCGGTTGTCCTCGGCCAGCATCTCCGCCGCCGAGCGCAGCAGGCGGGCGAGCGCCCGGGGCACCTCGACGTCGCTGGGCAGGAAGACCACCATGCCGTCGCCGGTGCCGTGGTGATGAGTATCGTCGATGCACAGCCCGAGGTCGCGCAGCACCTCGTCGACGAGCGCCGCGACCCGGTGCTGCACGTCGACCTTCTCCCGCGCGGAGCGGCCGCCGTAGCCGGTCACGTCGAGCACAAACCCCATCCGGACGGACGCCGGGAACGCTGCCGCGCGCTGGCCCATGCCACCCAATGTAGGGCGGCCGAGCGCTCACCCGGAATCGCCGCCGGCGCCGACGAGGACGAAGGCGGCCCAGACCAGCGGGCTGCCGTCGCGCAGCAGCGCCGCGCGGGTGCGGTGCAGGGCCTCGGCGGGGGCGATACCGGCGCGCAGGTGCTCGTACAGGGCGACCATGAGCCGGCGGGTGGCCAGGTCCGGGACGGGCCACAGGCTGAGCACGACCGAGCGGGCACCGGCGGAGAGCAGGCCGCGGGCCATGCCGATCGGGCCCTCGCCGGCCCGCACGGTGCCGAGGCCGGTCTGGCAGGCGGAGCACACCACGAGGTCGGCGTCGAGGCCGAGATCGGCCATCTCGTACACCTGCAGCAGATCGTCGCCGCCCGCGCTCGGGTCGTCGCCGGGTCCGGGTGGCGTGAGTACCAGGCCGGAGTACAGCGGGTCGGCGTCGTCGAGCAGGCCGTGGGTGGCGAAGTGGACGAGCCGGTGCGCGGGCGCACGACGGCGTACGGCCGCCTCCGTGGCCGCCGCCCCGGCGTGCCGCTCGCCGTCCGCGCCGAAGAGGACGGCGAGCGTGTCGAGCTCCGCGCCCGCGCCGGGCAGGGGGCGCAGGCGGCGGCCGGACGGCAGCAGCGCCGCGGTGCCGTCGGCGGCGGTGAGCAGCGGATCGCCGAAGCCGGCGAAGGCGCGGGGCGCGGCCGACGGCGGGCGGCGGCGCAGCTCGGCCAGGACCGTCGCCGACGGCGCGTAGCCGGTCACGAGCCGGGCGGCGACGGGGCCGCCACACCAGGTGAGCAGCTCGAAGGGCAGGTACGCGAGCCGGCCGTCCGGCACCACGGTCAGGCGGCGGGCGTCGTCGGGGACGGGGACGAGCAGCGCCGCGGAGAGCTCGCGGACCGCGTCCGGCGGCGGGGTCCCGCGGCGGCCGGCCCGGTAGCCGGCCGTGACCTCGTCGACGAGGACGGCCAGGCGCCCGGCGCCGATCGGCAGCCGGTGCTCGTGCAGCGCGGAGCGGGTGACGGCCCAGGCCAGCACCGAGTCCCCGGCGAGGGCGTAGCTGACGAGGACCTCACCGTCGGCGAGCACGGCTTGCACGGCCGCGAGCACCTCGCCGGGGACCGGCGGGGCGGCGGCCGGGTCGGCGGCCTCGCGCGCGGCGAGCTCCTCGGTGACCGCGTCGTACTCCTCCCGCAGCGACGGCGCGGCACCGGGGCCCCGGTGGGCGGCCGCGATGCGCCGGCTCAGCTCTCGCTGCCGGGCGTGCAGGGCAGTTTCCGGCCGCGGACCGATGCCCAGCCGCTCGCGCAGCGTGCGGGCCTTGCCCCGGTCGTCGTAGGCGAACGCGGCCCCGGCGTCGCCGCGCCGGGCGAGGGCGCCGACCAGCAGGCGGTACGTCCCGTGCCGGTCGACCAGCGCGGTCTCCCGGTCGCCGGCGCGGGAGCGCACTGACTCGACGGTCGCCACCGCCTCGGTCAGCGTCGCCACCGCCGCGTCCTGGTCGCCGCCGGCGGCCAGCAGGTCGCCGAGCAGGGTGAGGTCGGCAGCGAGCCGGTCGCTCCCCGGCGCGCGGGCCCGGTCGATCTCCACGGCGCGCCGGGCGTGGCGCAGCGCCCCGGCGAGGTCGCCGGTGCGGTACAGCGCCCAGGCGAGGTTCGCCATCGAGTGCGCCGCGGCGGGGGAGTCCGGGGCACCGGCGAGGTCGATGTCGAGCGCCTCGCGCAGCATCGGCAGGGCCCGGTCCGCCTCGCCGCGCTCGACGAGGATGGCGGCGATGTTGTTCAGGTCGGTGGCCAGGCGGGGCGAGCGCGGGGCGGTGCGCCGGTCCCACTCCGCGGCGCGGCGGTACAGCCCGAGCGCCGCCTCGTCGTCGCCGAGCGCACGCAGCACGACGCCGAGGTTGTTGCGCATGGTGGCCGTGGGCGTCGACTCGGGCGCCGTGTCCTCCTGCAGGGCGAGGGCCTGCCGGTAGTACTCGGCGGCGCGGCGCAGGTCGCCGGTGTCGTGGTAGACGAGGCCGATGTTGTTGAGGTCGTTCGCGACCGCCTCGGAGCGGGGCGAGACCCGGCGGTGCAGCCCCAGGGCGCGCCGGTGCAGCACGAGCGCCTCGGCGAAGTCCCCGGCCGCGCCACGGACCTCGGCGAGGGTCGCCAGGCAGGTGCCGTGGGCGGCGGTCTGGTCGGTGGCCGCGTAGATCTCCACGGCCCGGCGGGCGTGCCGGTCGGCGTCGTCGAGGTCGCCGCCCGCGAGTCCGGCCCGGGCCAGGCCCAGGTGGACCGAGCCGACGGCGGGCGAGCCGGGCGCGATCGCCTCGCGCACGGCGAGGGCGGCGCGCAGATACGCCTGGGCCTTGGCGGTGTCGCCGGCGTCCGTCTCCAGGTGGCCAAGGTTGAGCAGCACCGTCGCGCCCGGGGCGGGCCGCCGCGCCGCGCGGGTCACCTCCAGCGCGGTGAGCAGGTTCTCGCGGGCCTCGTCGATCCGGCCACGGCGCAGGTCGACGACGGCGAGGTTGCTCAGGGCCGCGACGAGCGTCTCCGGCGGCGCGCCGGTCTCGCGCAGGATGTCCAGGGCCCGGGCGATGTGCCCGGCCGCGGCGTCGAGCTCGTCGCGGGCGTCGTGCACGGCGCCGATGCTGAGCAGAACGGTCGCCCGGGACACCGGGTCGTGGTCGGGCTCGGCGAGGATCGCGCGGGCGCGGGCGAAGCGGGCGAGCGCGCCGTCGAGGTCGTCGCGGGCGAGGGCCAGCCGGCCGAGGCTGTGCTCCGCGTTCGCGGCCCCGGCAGTGCGCGGGTCCGGCCCGTCGCGCCGCGACTCGACCTCGAGCGCGGCCCGGAAGCGCCGCTCGGCCTCGGCGGTGTCGCCACGGTCCGCGGCGATGCGCCCGAGCGAGTTGAGGATCGCGGTCACGGCGGTGTCGTCCGGGTCGATGGCCCGCCATCGCCGCAGGGCCCGCTCCAGCCGCTCGGCGGCGTCGGCGAGGTCGCCCCGGCGGTAGGCGCGCTCGCCGTTCCAGTGCGCGCGGGCGGCGGCGACCCGGCGCGCCCAGCCGGGCATCGGCATGCTCACATCCCGCGGTGGACGTGGGCCGCCCGCGACGGTGGGCCGGATGGGTCGGCGGTCACGCGTCGACGGTACCGGCGCGGCACCCGGAATCGCTCCACCGTTGCGGGGCGCGGGCGGGCCGTTCGGTGTCCGCGATGTGGCGGGGTGGCCGAGCGCGCGTCCGCCCGCCCGGCCGCGTCGCCGCTACAGTCGGTCGGCATGGACCTCGCCGACGCGACGCCCGAGGCCGCCGACGTACGGCAACGGGCGCTGGACGCGCTGACGGAACTGCCGAATTGGCACCTGCCGGGCGACGAGTGGCCAGCCGTGGCCCGGGCCGTCGAGGACGTGGCCGCGGCCGCCGATCTCGAAGCCCTCGCCCGGGCGGTGACGGAACTGGAGGCGCGCAGCCCGTTCCGGATCGACCCGATCGACCTGAGCGTGCCGGCCCCGAAGTCGCTGCGGCTGCGCCGCGCCATGCTCGTGCGCACGCTCACCGGCGAGGACCCGCCCCGCCCGACTCCGGCGCCGGCCCCGCCCGCATTGCCCGCATTGACCGCGCCGGCCGCGGCCGGCGCGGTCAAGCAGGAGCTCGTCGTGCACGCGTTCGCGCCGCTGGACGGGCCCTGGGCGGAGCCTGCCCACCAGCGCATCCGTCGGCTGTGGACGGACGCGGCGCGGATCCTCGCGACCGCGGCGCCGCTGGGCACGCCCGGGCCGGACGTCGACCCGCCCGCCGAGGCGCGAGCGGTGCCGGCCGGGCCGCTGCTGGCGGGGCGGCAGCGGGCCGACGGGTCGGTCCAGATGGTGCTGCGCCGGGAGCCGGACGCGCTCGTGCTGTCGATCGCCTGGTTGGCCGGGCCGGGCGCGGATGGTCCCGGCTGGGCGGCGGGGGAGCGGCAGTGGGCCGAGATCCTCGGCGACGACACCGGCGAGCTGCTCGGTGTCGCGGTGGTGCGGGTCGGCAGCGGCCCGCCGAGCGCCGTGGCCGACCCGGGCGAGCCGTGGGCGGCCGACCCGGCGGTCGTCGGCGGCTGCACGTTGTGGGAGCTGCCGCCGTACGACGAGCACGACCGGGCCCGGCGCACGATCCTCGCCCTCGCCCCGGCCGATCGCGAGGCCGAGCTCGGGGCCCTCGTCTGGTCGGACCGGAGCCCGGCGACGCCGCCGCTCGCCCGGCACCTGCTGGAGGCGGCCCGGCTGCGCTACGAGGTGCGCGTGCGGCTCGCCGCCGAGCCCGAGGTGCGCGCCGGCGCGTCGGCCGGCGCCGGGGACCGCCTGACGGAGCTGATTACCCGGCTCGACGACCTGCGGCTCACCGTCGCCATCACCCGCGACAACCTCGGCACGATCCTGGGCACGGACGCCGGCGGACTGTTGCTGGACGACCGGGAGACGGCGGCCTGGCTCGCGCAGACCGTCGAGGACGACCTGCGATATCTGGCCAACGCCCGCGAGCGCGCCCGCCGCGCCGCCGCGCCGCCGTCGCCCGCCGGAGCCGTGATCGGCATCATCGCCGCGATGCCGGAGGAGTACGACGCGATGCTCGCGCTCCTCGACGACGTGACCGAGCGGTCGGTCGAGGGCGACAGCGCCGTCTACGCGGTCGGGACCGTGCCGAGCACGGACGCGGGGCGGCCCCACCCGGTCGTGCTGACCATGCTCGGCGCCACCGCCAACCACGACGCGGCCGCCGGTGTCGCCCACCTGCTGCGCAGCTTCACCACCGTCGAGCGGGTGCTGATGGTCGGCATCGCGGCCGGGGTGCCCGCGCCCGACCGCCCCGCCCAGCACGTCCGCCTCGGCGACATCGTCGTGGGCACCTGGGGCGTCGTCGACTACGACCACGTCGTGGACCGCCCCGGCGGCGCCGAGCCGCGCATGGGCCAGCCCCGCCCCGACTACCTGCTCGAACGGCGCGCGAAGGTCCTCGAGGCGGCGGCGCTGCGCGGCGAGCGGCCGTGGGAGGCGGAGCTGGACCGGCTCATCGCGGCCCGGCCCGCCTTCGCCCGCCCGGACCCGGCCGCCGACGTGCTGTGGAGCTCCGACGACCCGGACGCCGGGCCGGTCGCGCACCCCGATCCGGCCGTGTCCGGCCATCGGCCCGGCCGGCCCAAGGTCCACCACGGGCGCATCGGCTCGGGCAACCGGTCGGTGCGTAACGCCCGCCTCCGCGACGAGCTCGCCGAGCGGTACCAGATCCGCGCCCTGGAGATGGAGGGGGCGGGCGTCGTCTGGGCGGCGTTCGCCTCCGGCCGCGACTGCCTGGTGGTCCGCGGGGTCAGCGACTACGCCGACAGCCGGATGGCGATGGGCTGGCGCGGCTACGCCGCCGCGGTGGCCGCCGCCTACGCCCGCGCGCTGCTCGGCCGGTGCGACCCGGTCCGCCGGTAGCACAGCCGTAGGCCGCCGGATCCGCACCGGGGAAAAGTGGCCGGGTGGGTGTAACAATCCGGGTGCCGGCCCCGTCAGCATTTCCGAAGGCGTACTCCGGGAGGCACAGGGCAATGGACGACCACTCCGCGTTCGGGGACCTCGACGGCGACCACGTCGTCGACACGCAGGCATTCGACGTCAACGGTGACGGGCACTTCGACGTGCAGTACACCGACACCAACCACGACGGTTTCGCCGACGTCATGCTCGTGGACACCAACGGCGACGGCCTGGCCGACGTGCAGTACATGGACCTCAACCATGACGGGCACGCCGACGTCATGTACGTGGACGGCAACGCCGACGGCCTGGCGGATCAGGCGTACACGGCGGCCGGCCCGTTCGATACCGGCCACGCCGATGCTTCGGGCAGCTACCCGCAGACGCAGGCCGTGTCGAGCGGCCCGTTCCCCACCGACGGCGGCTACGGGGGCAATGCCGGGTACCTCGGCCTGACCGGCGACAACGCCGCCGTCGCGAGCTCGGTGAACTCGCTGATGCACGACGCCGGCACCATCTACCACGAGGCGCTGAACCCGGGCTCGCAGGACCCGGGCGAGGTCCAGGCGGCCACGGAGCACGCCTCGAACGCGGCCCGCAACGCCCAGTCGATGCAGGGGTACACGTACCAGCGGCAGGTCAGCAACGACATCCACCAGGGCGACCTCGACCGGCAGGCCAGCGAGCAGGCCCACCAGCAGGCCACCGACAACGCCATCGAGACCGACCGGGCCACCAGCCAGGCCGACTGGGCCGTGTGGGAGAGCAAGATGGAGCGTGGCGCGTGACGCGGTCCGCCCGTCTGGCGGCGGTCGCCGTGATCGCCGCCGCCGCGCTCGTCCCGCTGGCGTCCCCCGCCGCGGCCGAGCCATGCCCCAGCCCGGCTCCGGCCTCGTCCGCGCCCCCGGCCGGCGACGGCGCCCCCAGCGGCGGGACGGGACAGAACCCGGACCCGAACGGGCAGCCGGCCAGCGCGTGCGCCAGCCCGGCCCCGAGCTCCTCGCCCTCGACCGGAGCGCCCGGGCCGGACGGCGGCAACGGGGCGGCGATCGGGATCGGGCTGCTCGCCGTCGTCGTTCTCGGCGGCGGCGCCGGCGCGTTCGTGTGGTGGCAGCGCCGGCAGCGCCTCGCCGCCGCGTACGGTCCCGCCGGGTACACCGGCCTGGCCGGCCCGCCGTCGCAGACCCAGGCCGGCGTCACCCCGTTCGCCCGCACGGCCGGGGCGGCGACCCAGGCCCCGCCGCGCACGCGCCCGCCCGGGCAGGACGAGACCCGGCTCGGGCACACGCTGCGCGACATCGCCGCCAGCGGCATCAGCCCGGCCCTGACCCAGCAGGTCGAGCGGCTGCTGGCCAAGCCGGGCGTGCGGCGGGCCGAGCTGGTCCAGGCCGCCATCCGGTACCGCGACCAGCTCCTGGAGCGTGACCCGCGCCTGGCCCGGGCCCTGCTCGAGGCGCTGCGCGACGTCGGCGTGACCGAGACGCTCGTGCAGGACGTGCGGGTCAACGGCCAGCTGCACGAGGTCGTCGGCTCGGTGCCGGCCCCGTCGCCGCAGCTGCACGACACGGTCGCCGAGACCACCCAGTGCGGCTACGTCGACGGCGACCGGGTGCTGCGCCTGCCCAAGGTGCTCGTCTACCGCGCGCGCTGACGCCTACTGCGTCAGCTCGCGCCGCAGCCGCTGCCGGGCCCGGTGAATCCACACCTTCACGGTGTTCACCGGGGCCTGGATCGTCGCGGCGACCTCGTCGTACGTGAGCCCGCCCGCCCAGAGAAGGAGTGCCTCGCGATGGTTGACCGGCAGCGCGCGCAGCGCGGCCCGCACGCCGAGCACGTCGGTGACGACCTCGGCGAACAGCGGCGCGCCGTCGGCCGGGTCGGGGCCGGCCGCCTCCAGGCCGAGCTCGCGGGCGTTCGCGCGGCGGCGCAGCACGTCGCGGGCCGCGTTGCGGGCGATGGCGAGCACCCAGGCGGCGAACGGGCCGCGGCCGGTGAACCGGGACAGGTGCCGCCACGCCGCGATCTGCGTCTCCTGCAGCGCGTCGAGGGCGTCGCTGCGCTCGCCGGTCAGGTGCAGGCACACGCCGAATGCGGCGCGCTCCACCGGGCGCCACAGGTCACGGAACGCGTCCTGGTCGCCGGCCAGGGCGGCCGCGACGAGGCGCGTCTCGGCGGGCGCCGCCGCGGCCTCGGCCATCACCGGCACCGCCGCGCGAGCACCACCACGGTTCAGCATCCAACCACGCCGACCGGCCGGCGTGGCAGCGCCGCGGCGCAGTCCTGGCCGACCGGGACGCGGTAATGGACGGTGGGTTCGCTGACTTCGCCCTTCCGGACGATGATTCCGGGGACCGCTCGGCCCTCGAGCGGGCGCTGTTCGACGTCGGGACGCACCTGTACGACCACGAGCGCTCGGCCATGTACGCACACACCTTCGACCCGGCGAGCCCGGAACCGCCGGTGCAGTGGTGCGTTACGGACATGACGGCCGACCCCGCCGACGATCCGCACCACGATTCGACGCATTGGCACGAGGAGTACCGATGGTGGGAGACCGATCCTGCCCATCAGCACGATGATCATCACGGCCTCGGTCACTACGATCAGCATGGGCTCGATCACCATGACGACCCGGCGCACCACCACGACCTCGGAGACCTGGCATGAGCGCACCTGACACGGCCGTCGCGCTGCTGTGCGACGCGACCGCGGTCCGGCTGCGCGAGCCGGGGCTGCGGGCCCGGGTCAAGGCCGTCGGCGACCGGCTGCGCCAGCCGCTGCAGGTCGCCGTGGCGGGCGCGGTCAGCGGCGGCAAGTCGACGCTCGTCAACGGACTGCTCGGCCGCTCGGTCGCGCCGGCCGACGCGGGCGAGTGCACGCGGGTGGTGACCTGGTACGAGTACGGTTCCGAGGAGGGCCGGGTCGACGTCGAGCTGCTCGACGGCACCACCCGCGCCGCCGAGCTCGGCCCGGACGGACGGCCGCCGCAGCACCTGCCGGCCCCGCCGGAGCGGATCCGCCGGCTGCGGGTGACGCTGGAGCTGCCGGCGCTGCGGGGCCTGACCGTCATCGACACGCCCGGGGTCAACACCGTCGCCGCCGCGAACGAGCAGGCCGCCCGGCGGATGGTGTTCGGCACCGACGGCACCGACCATGCGCAGGCGCTCATCTACGTGCTGCGATACGTGCAGCGCTTCGACGCGGGCGCCCTCGCCGACTTCCGCGCGCTGTCCGCGGCCTGCGGCATGAGTGGCGTGAACACCCTGGCCGTGCTCAGCCAGGTCGACCGCCGCGGCGACGCCGCCGACCCGTGGCCGGGTGCGCGGCGGCTCGCCGGGCGCGCCTACGAGCAGCTGCGGACCTCGGTCTTCGACGTGGTCCCGGTCGTCGGGCTGCTCGCCGAGACCGCTCGGGCCCGGCTGCTGGACCCGGCCGACCTGGCCGCGCTGCGCGAGCTGGCCGCCCTGGACGAGCTCGACCTCGACGACCGGCTGCTCGACGTGGAGGAGTTCGCGGCGGCCTCGCCCGCGCACGGGCGCCTCATGGCCCGGCTGCACCGCTACGGCATCCGCGCCGCGGCGACCGCCCTGCGCGAGCGCCCGGGCCTGGACCTCGACGGCGTCCACGCCGCCCTGCTGGCCGCGTCCGGGTTCGGCACCGCGGGGCCCGGGGCCGCCGCGTCCGGCCCGTCGGGCCCGTCCGGCTCGGTCGCGGCCGGCATCGGGCACTTCACCGAGCGGGCCGCCCAGCTCAAGGCCCTGGCCGCGATCGGTGCGCTGCGCCGCCTGGTCCGGGCGCCGGCCGGGGCCGCGGACCGCGCCGCCCTGGCCTCGCTGGCCGACGCCGTCGACGAGGGCCGCCCGCTCACCGCCGGCCTGCGCGGGCTGCGGGTCTTCGCCGCGCTCGACGCGGTCGGCCGCGGCCAGCTCAGCCTCGACGACGACATGCTGGCCGAGCTGGTCGCACTGGCCCGCGAGGACGCCCCGGCCGCGCAGCTGGGCCTGCCGCCGGACGCCTCGGCGCAGCAGGTCGCCCGGGTCGCGAGCGAGCGCTCGATCCGCTGGCGCCGGCTGGCCATGACGACGGGCAACGTCGCCGCCGGCCAGCGCGCCCGCGACGTCCTCGGCGTCCTGGAGGAGCTCGCCGCCCCGGCCGCGCCCCGCCCGCGCCCCGCCCCGCGCCCCGCCCCGCGTCCGGGCCTGCGTCCGGGCCTGCGTCCGGGCCTGCGTCCGAGCCCGAGCCCGAGCCCGAGCCCGAGCCCGAGCCCGAGCCCGAGCCCGAGCCCGAGCCCGAGCCCGAGCCCGAGCCCGAGCCCGAGCCCGAGCCCGAGCCCGAGCCCGCGTCCGCGTCCGAGCCCGCGTCCGAGCCCGCGCCCGCGCCCGCGAGCGGCGCCCGGCCGGGGTTCGTCTCGGCGAAGCCTCACGGAGCCAGACCGGGCGTAGCCGTCGCCGTCGACGCCGAGGTGGCGGAACTGCTGCGCTCGCCCCGGCTGGCACCGGCGCTGCGGGAGGCGCTCTCGGCGCTGCTGTCCGGGGCCGACCGGGCCGCCCAGGTCGGGCTCGACTCGACCGCCGCCGCCCCCGCCGTCGCCGAGCGTGCCGCCGAGCTCGCCGCGCAGTTCCGCGTCCTGCTGCACCGCCCGCTGCCGGCGCCCGAGAAGCGCGCGGTGACCGCGGTGTGCGGCGCGTTCGAGTTGATCTGGTCGGCCGTGACCGGCCGCGTGGGCTGAGCCCGGGGGAGCGTGAATGACATCGGAGCGTAACCGCCCGTCGGTCGTGCAGGCGGTGCTCGTGCACGCCAACGAGGTGCACACCCTCGCCAAGCGCAGCGGCCGCGAGGACCTCGCGGGCGTGCTCGCGGCGGAGGCGGCGCGGTGGAAGGATCTCACCGCCACGATCGTGGTGGCCGGCGCGCAGAAGCGGGGCAAGAGCCGGATGCTCAACGCGCTCGTGGACCGCCCGGAGCTGCTGCCGGTCGACGTGGACATCGCCACGCACACCTACCTGGCGGTGCGCCGCGGCCCCGAGCTGTCGGTGACGGTCCGCCGCCGCTCCGGCGAGCGCGTCGCCAGCCTGCCGATCACCCCGGAGGACATCTTCGACTACGCCTCCGCGCTCGGCGACCCGCAGAAGCGCCGCGACGTCGTCGGCGTCGAGATCGCCATGGAGCATCCGCTGCTCGACGGGGTACGCCTCGTCGACACCCCGGGCGTGGACAGCCTCACGGTCGGCCACCGGCACACCACGATGGCCATGCTGCAGGAGGCCGACGCGCTGCTGTTCGCGGTCTCCGCCCAGGACCAGCCGATCCTGCGCCACGAGCTGGAGTTCCTGGCCGAGGCGGCGCAGCGGGTCGAGGTCGTCGCCTTCGTGCTGACCATGGTCGAGGACTCCTCGTCGTGGCAGGAGCTGCTGGAGGAGAACCGGCGGCGGCTGGGCGAGTTCGCGGCCCGCGCGGCCGACGACCCGGCGCACGGCGGGCGGGTGCGGCGGCTGCTTGACGCGCCCTGGATCCCGGTCAGCGCCAAGCTCGCCGAGGCCTCCGCGGCCCGGCGGGCCCTGGGCCAGAACGAGCGGGCCGACGCGCTGTGGGAGCGCAGCGGGATGGGCCGGCTCGCCGACTATATCCGCTCCTGCGCCGGCGATCGCGAGATCGCCCGCTGCGGCAAGGTCCTGGCCGGCACCGACGCGGTACTGCGGGCCGTCTCGATCTCCGAGCACGACCGGCTGGTCGCGGCCACGCAGAGCCGGGACACGCTGCAGGAGCGGCTGACCGAGGTCGAGGCGGCCGGCAAGGAGCTCGCGGCCCGGGTGCGCGAGCGGCGGCGGTTCGCGGTCGAGCAGCAGTTCCTCGGCCGGGACGTGGCCACGATGGTCCGCACGAAGCTGGAGGAGCTGCGCCGGCCGTACGACGCCGTCGTGCCGAGCCTCACGAACCGGGCGAAGGTCGACGAGTTCCTGGCCGGGCTGCCCGAGAGCGTGGAGCTGTCGTTGCAGGCGGCCTGGGCCGAGCTGACCGATCAGGTGCAGGAGATGGCGACGCGGGCGCTGACGGAGTACCTCGCCGCGATGGGCCTCGACGCGATCGACATCGACCTGGTGACCCTGCAGCTGCCGACGACGACCCGCAACCGGCTGACCAACCGCCCGGCGACCCCGGGGCACAGCTTCGACATGCTGCGGGAGGGCGTGCCGGGCATCACGATGGCGGCCAGCCTCACCGCGATGCTCGCCTCGACCGGGGTGCTCCTGCCGATCGCGCTCATCGCCGGCCCGGCGGTGGCCATCGGCGTGACGTGGCGGCGGCACCAGTACGAGCAGTCGGGCCGCAGCCAGGCCGGCATCCGGCAGCTCATCGCGGAGACGTTCAACGCCGCCGCCGGCGAGATGATCACAGCGCTGGACCGGGCCCTGGCCCGCTGGCGGGGCGAGGCCGAGGACGCGGTCGAGGAGAGCATGGCCGCCCAGCGCCGGGAGGCCGAGGCGCGCCGGGCCGAGCTGACCGCGCTGTCGGCCCGCGACGCCAACGCCCGGCGGGAGGCGGCCAAGGTCGCCGAGGACCGGCTGGCCACCGTGAAGCGCCTGTCGGCCCAGGCCGAGCGGCTGCACGCCGACCTGGGCGAGCGCCTGGCCCGGCTGACCCGGTCCGACCCGTCCTGACCCGGACCGGGGACGACCCCGGACCGGGGACTCGCCAGACCGGGGACTACCCCGGACCGGGGACTACAGCGGCACCGTCACCAGGTGGGCGAGGTTCGACCGGGCCACGCCGGGCTGCGACCACGGGTCGTGCAGGCACAGCAGGCCCGCGCCGAACGGGGCGACCGGCTCCAGCCACCCGGAGGCCGACTTCGCCACCCGCACCCCGGACGGCGTGACCCGCAGCAGCTGGGTGCGCCGGTCGCCGGCGCCGGCGGCGATCCACAGCCCGTCGCCGTCGGTCACGATCTGCGGCGCCTCGGATCGCTCGCGGCTGGTGAGGTGGCCCAGCAGCGTCGTGCTGGACTCCTGGTAGAGCGTGCGCAGCCCGCCGCCCGGCTCCAGGATCGCCACCCACAGCCCGCGGGCGGGCAGCACCTGCTCGACGCCGACCGCGTACATCTGCTCGCCGGCCGGGAACCAGCGCAGCGCGCCCGGCCGAGGGCGGGCCGCCAGCAGCGTGCCCTCGCCCTCCAGGGCGCCGGTCTCCAGTCCCGCCTCGGTCGCCAGATGCCACTGGTCGCGGTGGTACACCGCCTGGTACAGCCAGTTCTTCTCGCGCCGCTGGCTGTGCCGGACGTCGCCGCCGGGGGTGACCCGCACGACCACCTGGTACGGCTGGACCTGCTGGTGGCGGCCGCGCGCGAACCCGCCGGGCCGGCGGTAGGTGGCACCCATCGGGGCCTTGCTCGCGTAGCGGCCCAGCACGACGACGGCGCCCTCCTTGCCCAGGGCCGGCATCGGCAGCGACTCCGACGGGCTGTTCTGGTCGAACAGGCGGCGCAGGTGGTTGTTCTCGTTGACGTACCACCGGGCCGTCTCGCCGATGTCCAGCGGCGGGCTGTCCTGCACGAACACGGCGGTCAGGTTGGTCTCGATGACCGACAGCCCGCCGGTCTGGCCCCAGGGCAGGCCGAGGGTGTTGTCGACCAGCGCCGACGGATACGGCCGCAGGAACGCCCAGCCGACGGCTCCGTCGGTGAGCAGGACCGGGTCCTCGGCCGTCGGCACCGGCCGGGTCGAGCGGATGACGAGCTCGGGGCTCAGCGTGTGCAGCCGGGCCATGGCGCTGAACGCCTCCGAGACCAGCAGCCCCTCGGTGGAGCCGGCCCAGGCGGTGATCCGGCCGAGCGCGAGCTGCCGGTCCGGCCGGCCGGAGGCGGCGTCGACCCGGTGCAGCACGTCCCCCCGGGCCTGCGCCTCGCGGGACCACACGTAGACGTCCTGGCCGGTGCCGAAGGCCTCGACCACGCCGGCGAGGACGACGTCGAAGCGGTCCCCGTCGGGCACGGCGGCGGCCGGCGGCGCGCTCTGCGCGGCCGGCGAGGTCTGGGCGGCGGCCGGTCGCGGCGGCTGCGCGGCCGGCGTGGCGGAGGCCGGGGCGGGAGCAGGGGCCGGGGCCGGGGCGCCGAGGTGGGTCCGGGCGATGCGGGCGGCGCCGAGCGCGACGACGGTCTTCGGGTCGTCCCAGGTGCGGACCTGGGCGGCGTAGCGCGCCTTCAGCGTCTGCTCGACCAGCGGCATGCGGCTCGCGCCGCCGGTCAGGAAGATCCCGGCCAGGGCCACGCCGTGCCCGCCGTCGTCCTGGGCCTGGCGGATCGTCTCGTCGAGGATGTCGGCGGTGCGCTGGATGTCGGTGCCGATCAGGTTCTCAAGCTCCGTCCGGCCGATCTCGACATCGACGTCGGCGCCGCTGATGTACTGGCTGGCCGTGTCGTACTCCGACAGCGCCTCCTTGGCCGCCCGCGCCTCGCCGAGCAGGTCGGCGGCGGCGGCCAGCCAGCGCCGCTCGACGCCGGTGGAGACCTGCTCCCACCACTCGGGGGCGCTCTGGGCGAGCTGGGCGCCGAAGTACTCGTAGACCCGCTCGTCGAACGTCTCGCCGCCGATCTGGTCGTCGCCGCCGGGCTTGCCGACGACCGTGAAGGCGCCGTTGCGGCGGGCCAGCACCGCGCTGTCGAAGGTGCCGCCGCCGAGGTCGTAGACGGCGACCCGGCCGCCCTCGCTGAGGTTGTGCGAGACCGTGTAGTGCACGGCCGCGGCGACCGGCTCCTCGACCAGGTGCAGGGTCGCGTCCGGCACGACGTGCGTGGCGGCGGCCCGCAGCACCTCGCGGCGGTCCTCGCCCCAGGCGACCGGGTGGGTCAGCACGACCGCGGCCGGACGGGCGCCGTCGAAGCGCGAGCAGCCCTCGGCGACGAACAGCTCCAGCAGTGCGGCGAGCGCGTCACCGGCCTCGACCGGGCTGCCGCCGAGCAGCATCGGGCCGCGCCCGACGTATCGCTTGGGGTTGCGCTCGGCCCGCTCCGGCGATCGGCCGACGAGCCGCTGCGCGAGGCTGCCCGCCAGCAGCCGCCCGGCGTCGTCAAGCAGTACTGTCGACGGTATCCGCCGTTCGCGCCCGACCTCGAGGATCTCGACACGGTCGTCGACCGCGATCGCCGCCGCCGAGAAGCTGGTTCCAAGATCGACTCCGAGGCCCCAAACCGGCATCGCATCCCTTTCCACACACGGTGAAGCCATCGTATGGTGGCGCGAACCGGTAACGATCGGCCGTCGGTAGCGGCGATACCCACCGTCCGGCCGGTAGCGGCGACCGTTCCGGCCGAACGGGCCATCCGGCGCCCGGCCTCAGCAGAGCTCAGCCTCCAGGTCGGCGGGGCATTGCCACAGCTCGCGGCTGAGCCGGACGTTGCTGGCGCTCCAGATCATGCTCAAGCGCGCGGTGCCGTCGGGGGCGTCGAGGCCCACCATCGGCTTGGACTGCTGGTTGAGCCCCTTGAGCCCGAACAGCGCGATCGGTTCCCCGGTGGGCCGGCGCACCGAGCGCCGCTCCTCCTGGTGCACCTCGTACGCCGCCGCCAGCCGCCACGGCGCGCACAGCTGCAGCTGCTCGTACAGCCGCTTCACCCACGTCTCGGTGTGCTGGGCGAGGCCGTACGTGACCGGATATCCGGCCAGCAGCGCGGTCAGCTCCTCGTCGAGCTCGACACCGCAGCGGGCGAACGCCTCGGCGGGGGCGTGCCGGTCGAGCAGGCTCACGACGGGCCGGGCGCTGCCGGCGTCGGGAAGCTGCCACCGGGCCGCCACCGGGGTGTCGGCGTGCGCGGCGCTCCACAGCCACGGCAGCCGGTCCCAGCGGTGGTCCTGGTTCGCCCCGATCAGCCCCTCGACCCCGACGACGAGCGTGTCGCCGTCGGCCCGCACGGTCAGCCACGGCCCGCGCCGGCTCAGCACCGTGCCGTAGCCGGTGAGGGCGACGACGGCGCTCTTGACGTATCGCCCGCTGCGGTCCCTCGGGAAGTTGAAGGCGAGCCGGGACTCGTCGAGATCGGCCAGGTGGGCCGCGAGCGCGGCGCGCTGCTGCGGCTCCAGGGCGGCCTCGTCGGCGGCCCGGCGCACCCGGGGCGCCCCGGCGGCGGCCCGGCGGGCGGCGGCGACCCGCGCGCGCAGCGACCGGCGACGCTCCGCGGCGGGCTTCGGCGGGGTGGCGCGCAGCATGTCGCGATACCCGTGCCACAGCCGCACCGCGTCGACCACGGCCTCGTCGTCGGCCAGCAGCTGCCGCGGCGCCCACACCGACTCCGGCGCCTCGGGCTCGTCGATGACGCCCTCCAGCAGCGTCACCTCGAACACGACGTCGTCGCCGCCGCTCAGGTCGTGCGCGATGTCGACGTCGCGGGTCCACACGTGCCCGTCGGCGGAGAGCCCGCCCTCGCCCGGCGGCACGATCCGGCGGGCGGCCACGACGGTGACCTGCATCCGCCCGGTGCCGTGCGGCTCGCCGACGACGAGGCCGGTCAGGTTGCCGGGTACCCGGCCGTAGAAGTCGTAGTACGGCGTGAGCGCGCCGAACGCGGGCTCGATGCCCAGCTCGCGCAGCCGGGCCGACACCCCCGCCAGTTCCACGCGGCGGCGCTGCTCATGCCGGTCGAGGGCCTCTGCCACGCGCGCCATCCTGCCACAGCGCCGGCTACGCGGTAGTGGCGAGGGTTTTGAGCTTCGGCAGCAGCCAGGGAGCGATGACCTGTTTGACGCCGTCCGGGGTGAAGTGGAGCCCGTCGCTGCGGACCTTCAGGCCGTTGATGCTCCAGGTGAAGGCGCCGCCCGGGCAGACGACCCGGTTGAGGTCCAGGACGGTCGGGTGCCGGGGGTGCGCGGCGGCGACGGTGGCCAGCAGGGCATTCCACGCGTCGACGCGTTCGGGGGTGTCCTCGGGCCACAGGCCGCCGTCGGGGCGTTCGGCGCGGTGGGTGTAGGCGGCGTTGAGGAGCACCACACGGGCGCCGTTGGTGGCGGCGATGTCGACGGCGAGCGTGAGTTCCTTGGTGAGGTACTGGTTGAAGGAATCGTCGCCGACGTGCTGGTAGCGGCCCTCGAGGCGGCGGTCCATGAGCTCCCAGCGGTTGAGCAGTACGACGGAGATGTCGGGGTCGTCGGCGGGGACGGTGGCGCGCCACCTGGTGTCCCATTGGTCGCAGCCCGGGTAGTTGGTGTGGGGACTGCCGATGTAGCGGATGTCGGGCAGGCGGGCGATGCCGCAGCCCTGGATGGCGCGGTTGGCGACGTCGAGGCCGGGGTGGGGTGGCAGGTAGGCGCCGATGGTCCAGGAGACGGAGTCGCCGAAGAACACGATGCGGGGGTTGGTGCCGGGTTTGCGGCCGGGGCGGGCGATCGGGGCGCCCTGGGCGGCGCTGGGGCCGGGGCCGGGTGTGTCGCCGGCGGCGGCCTGGACGAGCGGGGCGTCGGCGGGGCCGTCGGTGGGCGCGTCGGAGGCGACGGTGGGGGCGGTGGTGATGCCGAGCGTGAGGGCGGCGACGCCGGTTACGACGAGGGTGGTGATCGGGGCGAGGGTGCGCCAGCCGGCGGGGCGGGCCGGGCGGCGGCCGGGGCGGGCGGTGAACAGCCGGCGGGCGGGCAGCTCGACGGCGTAGTAGCAGGCGGCGGTGACGGCCAGGGCGGCGGCCATGCGCAGGGCGAACAGGGGCAGGCCGGTGAGGCCGGTGCGGTCGCCGGTGAGCCACTGCAGCAGGGGCCAGTGCCACAGGTACAGCCCGTAGGAGATCCGGCCGATCCACGGCAGCGGCGGCACCGACAGCAGCCGGGCGGCCCGGCCGTCGGGGTGGGCCAGCAGGTGGGCGAGCACGGCGGTGACGGCCAGGGCGAAGGCGGTGAGGCCGCCGCGGTACAGCCACGGGTCCGTGCCGTGCACGAGCGCCCCGGCCGCGACCAGGCCCGCCGCGCCGACGGCCGCGACGGCGCTCAAGGTCCGGCTCTTCACGGCGGTGGGGCGGCCGTGGCAGAGCACGGCGAGACCGCAGCCGAGCAGCAGCGCCCCGGCGCGGCTGTCGGTGCCGTAGTAGGCGCGGCTGACGTCGGCGGTGCGGGCGAACCACGTCGCGCACAGCACGGCCGCCATCGCGGTCCCGGACGCGCACGCGGTCAGCAGCGCGTTGCGTGACTCCCGGGCCCGCAGCAGCGCGACGACGAGCAGCGGCCACAGCAGGTAGAACTGCTCCTCGATGCCCAGCGACCAGGTGTGCTGCAGCGGCGAGGGCGGCGCGGTCGCGGCGAAGTAGTCACCGCCGCGGAAGATCATCCGCCAGTTCGCGACGTACAGCAGCGCCGCGAGGGCGTCCCAGCGCAGCGCCGCCACCTCGGGCGCCGGCAGCAGCACCCGGCCGGCGGCGACCACGGCCACGACGACCACGAGCAGGGCGGGCAGCAACCGCCGCGCCCGCCGTCCCCAGAACGCGGCGAGGTCGACCCGGCCGGTGGTGCGCACCTCGTGCAGCAGCAGCCCGGTGATGAGGAACCCGGACAGCACGAAGAACGCGTCGACGCCGAGGAACCCGCCGGGCAGCCAGTCCGGCTGCGCGTGGAAGACGACGACGGCGAGTACGGCCAGCGCCCGTACGCCGTCCAGCGCGGGCAGATACGCCCAGCCGCCCGATCTGCCATTCGCCATTGCGAATCTCCGAATTCCGATCAACCGCCGGGCGGAATCGTACGACCGGAGCCGGAAGTTCGGAGTCCCATGAGCGGCCGGAAACGGATTCCTGACCGGCGCCGACGGCAAATTGCCCGAGGTTGAAGGAATTGCTGGAGTGCGCGAATCTGATGCCTGAAACGGCCGCGGATTCCGATCTGCCACGGTGAGTCCCGTACGGCTGCCCGGAGGCGTGCACGTCAATAGCCGATCGCGGTCGCGGCCACCGAGCGGAGCTTTGACGCGACGGGCGCGGGCAGGTACAGGTCCGGGAGATGGCGGGGCGACTCGCGCAGCAGGATTCCGTACAGGGTCACCGCGTCCAGGTAGACGGCGGCGTCATTGGGGTGCTTGCCGTCGGCGACGATCAGGGACGACGGGCCTTCGGCCGCGATGATCGTCTCGAACTCGTCGCCGATCGGGGCGAGCAGGTTCGGTGTCGGCAGGGCCGCCGACAGGGCCGCGTAGTTGGTGTCGATCGCCGCCTTCGCCGCGGCTCGCGACGGGAACGGGGACGGGTCGACCAGGGCCCAGTTCTTGAACAGGACCACGCGGCCGCCGGGCTTCAGTGCGCGGGCGAACGTCGGGGCGTACGTGCGAAGCAGGGTATCCGTCGCCGCTGACGGATTCGTGGCCACCAGCGTGCTGTACTCCTGCAGCACGATGAAGTCGAATCGCGTCGCGCCGCTGAGCACGGTCGCGACGAGGCCGTCGTCCCAGGTCTGCCGCAGGGTGTACCCGGAGTGGATAACCTCGGTGACGTTGAGTGCGCGGCCGGCGGCGCAGGCGAGGTGGCGTACCAGCGCGGGGGCGTCCTCGCCGCTGCCGCGGTTCACGGTGCCGAGCAGGCTGTTGCCGACGAACAGCACGTCCACGGGCGGGGCGGCGGCCGCGGTCCCGGTCACCGTGAAGTGCACGGTGTACGGCGCGCCGGTCCCGGCCCGGACGGTCAGGGTGTACGCGTCCGGCGTGTCGAGCAGCGGGCAGTCGACGTAGCCGTCCGGCGCGGTGCGGGTGAAGCCGCCGCCGTTCGCGCCGGTCAGGGTGAAGGTCGCGGGCCCCGGTGCGTTCGCCCGCAGGCCGAGGTCGCGGCCGGGCAGCCGGGTCAGGTCGATCACCGTGCCGTCGGTGAGCGGGCTCAGGCCCAGGACCGGCCGGCGCGTCGCGCCGTTGACGAGCGCGACGCCGCTGACGGCCGGGGTGCCGGCGGTGCTGCCTGCGGACACGCGGGGCGCGACCCGGACCAGGGCGGCGCTGACGAGGACGGCGATCCCCAGCGTGGCGGCGATCCACAGCCGGTGACGGTACGGCATTGCGCGGTGACTCCCTGACTTTGCCGATGGTCGGTGCCGGCCCAGGGTGGCCATCGCCGCTCAGCCTGTCAACGGCGTGGCCCGGCGGTTCCCCCGACCCGGCGGCCGGTCGACCCGGACGGCGGACACGTGGTGGCCGACCCCAAGGGCACTGCCGTTCAGCCTCAAGCCCCTCGGGTTCGCGACGAGTGTTCACCGTGCGTGATCGAGACCGACGCGGCCGCCCGCCTGCTGATCCTGTGGGGCGTAGCCTGCTATCGACATGAAGCGTTTCGGTGTGCCCTTCCGCTGGCTGGTGGGCGCCTCATGGGCGACCAATCTCGGTGACGGGGTCGCCCTCGCGGCCGGGCCGCTGCTCGTTGCCTCCCTGACCGACGACCCGTTCCCGGTGGCGCTGGCCGCGCTGCTGCGGTGGACGCCGCCGCTGCTGTTCGGGCTGCACGCGGGGGTGCTGTCCGACCGCGTCGACCGCCGGCGCATCGTGCTCGTCGCGCACGCGGCGCGCGTGCTCGTGCTGGCCGGGCTCGTCGCCGCCGTCGTCGCCGGCGTGGTCACCGTCGCGCTCGCGCTGGTCGCGCTGGCCCTGCTGGCCACGGCCGAGGTGTTCGCCGACAACACCACGGCGACCCTCGCGCCGATGCTCGTGGCCCGCGACGACCTCGCCGCCGCCAACGCGCGCCTGCAGACCGGGTACATCACGATGAACCAGTTGGCCGGTCCGTCGCTGGGTGCGGCGCTGTTCGCCGCCGGGCGGGTGTGGCCGCTGCTGGCCCAGGCCGCGCTGGTCGTCGCGGGGCTGCTCATGCTGCTGCGCATGCGGCTGCCGGCCACCGCGGGCCCCACCGGGCGGGCGACCGGCGGGATCCGGCGCGACATGGTCGAAGGATTTCGCTGGACCGTCGCCCACCCCGCGGTCCGCACGCTCGTGCTGACGATTCTGACCTTCAACGTCACGTTCGGCGCGGCCTGGTCGGTGCTGGTGCTCTGGACCGCCCAGCGGCTCGGGCTCGGCCCGGCCGGCTACGGCGCGCTGAGCACCGTCGGGGCCGCCGGTGGACTGCTCGGCACCATGCTGTACGGCCGGCTGACCCGGCACGTCAGCCTGGGCAACATCATGCGGGCGGGTCTGCTCATCGAGACGTTCACCCATCTCGCGCTCGCCGTCACCCGGTCGGCCCTGGTCGCGGGCGTCATCCTGTTCGTGTTCGGCGCGCACGCGTTCATCTGGGGCACGACGTCGATCACCGTGCGGCAGCGGGCGGTGCCGGCCCACCTGCAGGGCCGGGTCAACAGCGTCAACACGGTCTGCGTGTTCGGCGGCCTGGTCGCCGGGTCGGCGATCGGCGGCGTGCTCGCCGGCCGTTTCGGCGTCACGGCGCCGTTCTGGTTCGCCTTCGCCGGCTCGGCGGTCTTCGTCGCGCTTCTGTGGCCGCAGCTGACCCGCATCGCCCACGCCGACGACGCTGTCGCGGCACCGGCGGGGTGACGCGGCCGCCGGCTCACGGTGCCAGGTGCGCGCGCAGCATGGCCAGGCCCTCCGGGTCGACCTGGTACAGGCGGCGGGTGCCCTCCTGGCGGTCGAGCACCAGGCCGGCGTCCTTGAGGACCTTGAGGTGCTGGGACATCGCCGACCGGCATCGGTCCGTCCGAGCGGCGGTCGAGGATCGACTGCCGGCGGGGGAGTGCACAAACGGTCGACGGGTACGACCTGCCCGGCCGATGCTGATAGGTGGAGGCGATTGCCATGGCACGGGGCCGGTTGAGGATCTACCTGGGTGCGGCGCCGGGGGTGGGCAAGACCTACGCGATGCTGGCCGAGGGGCAGCGCCGCCGGTCGCGGGGCACCGACGTCGTGATCGGGTTCGTGGAGCCGCACGCCCGGAGACTGACCGCGGCGATGACCGACGGGCTCGAGGTGGTGCCCCGGCGGGCGTGCGAGTACCGGGGGGCCCAGTTCACCGAGATGGATCTGGACGCGGTACTGGCCCGGCAACCGCAGGTGGCCCTGGTCGACGAGCTGGCGCACACCAACGTGCCCGGCTCCCGCAACGCCAAGCGGTGGCAGGACGTCGAGGAGCTGCTCGACGCCGGCATCAACGTGGTCACGACCCTCAACATCCAGCACCTGGAGTCGCTCAACGACGTGGTGCAGCAGATCACCGGGGTCACGCAGGCCGAGACGCTGCCCGACGCGGTGGCCCGGGCGGCGGAGCAGGTCGAGCTGGTCGACATGACCCCGGAGGCGCTGCGGCGGCGGATGGTGCACGGCAACGTCTACCCGCCGGACCGCATCGAGGCCGCGCTGACCCACTACTTCCGGCCCGGCAACCTGACCGCACTGCGGGAGCTGGCGCTGCTGTGGCTGGCCGACCGGGTCGAGGAGGGGCTGCAGCGGTACCGGGCCGAGCACGGCATCGGCACCGGCTGGGAGACCCGCGAGCGCATCCTGGTGGCGCTGAGCGGTGGCCCGGAGGGTGAGACGCTCGTCCGGCGCGCCGCCCGGGTCGCCGAGCGCATCCACGGCGCCGATCTGCTCGCGGTCCACGTGATGCCGTGCGACGGGCTGGCCGATCGAAGCCACCTGGCGCTGGCCGCGCAGCGGGCCCTCGTCGAGTCGCTGGGGGGCCGCTACTACCAGATCGTCGGTGGCGACGTGGCCAAGGCGATCATCGAGTTCGCCCAGGCGGAGAACACCACCCAGATCGTGCTGGGCGCCAGCCGCCGAGGGTGGCCGATGTCGGCGCTGGCGGGCGAGGGCGTCGGCGCCCGGGTCACCCGCCTGTCGGGGCCGATCGACGTCCACATGGTCACGCACGAGCAGGCGGCCGGCCCGCCCAGGCTGTGGCCGCCCCGCGCGGGCCGCGGATTCGGGCTGCGACGCCACCTGGCCGGGGCCGCCCTCGCGGTCCTGCTGCTGGCCGGCTTCACCATGGCCGGGCTGCAGTGGAGGTTCACGCTGTCCAGCGCACTGCTGTGCGACCTGCTGGCCCTGCTGGCGGTGGCGCTGACCGGCGGGATGTACGTGGCCCTGGCGGCCACCCTGGCGGCGGCGCTGTCCGCCGGCTACTACTTCGCGCCGCCGCGGTCCCGCCCGGCCGTCGCGCACCCTGCGGACGTGGCGGCGCTGGTCGTGTTCGTCGTGGTCGCGATCCTGGTCAGCTGGGCGATCGAGACCGCGGCCCGGCAGACCCGCCGGGCCGCGCGCGCCTCGGCGGAGGCCGGCGCGCTCAGCGCGCTGGCCTCGGCCGCGCTGGGCGACCCCGCGCTGCCGGCCCAGCTGGAGCAGATCCGGCAGCTGTTCGGGCTGGACGCGGTGAGCCTCCTGGAACGCCGACCGGCCGGCGGCCCCGGGCAGCGCTGGCACGTGCTGGCCTCGTCCGGCGACCAGCCGCCCGAAGACCCGGCGGAGGCCGACACCAGCGTCCCGGTTCAGCCGACGCTCACCCTGGCCGGGCGGGGCCGCCTGCTCAGCGACGCCGACCAGCGGGTCCTGGTGGCGTGCGCCGCGCAGATCGCCGCCGGCGAGGACCGCCGGCAGCTGGCCGCGTACGCCGCCGATGCCGATCAGCGTAGCGTCGCCGACAGCACGCGTACGCTGATGCTGCTGTCCACCCAGCGGGAACTGCGGGCGCCGCTCGCGCAACTGCGCGACACGCTGGCCCGGCTGGAGACCGGCGACGGACAACGGCGCCGGCTGGCCGCCGCCGGTCAGTCCAGCCTCGCCCGGATCACCACCATCCTCACTGACCTGCAGCACCTCGGCCGGGCCAGCACGGGAGCGCTGGACATCCATCTGCGCCCCGTCGAGCTCGACGACGTCCTGTCGGCCATGCTGGACGACCTCGGCCCGGGCGATCGCGACATCGTCGTGGACACCCCCGACGAACTGCCGGACGTCATCGCGGACGCCAACCTGCTCACCCGCGCCGTCACGACCCTGGCGGCCAACGCTGTCGACCGCAGCCCGCGCTCGGCGCCCGCCACGGTGACCGCGACCGTCCTGCCCGACCGCCTTTCCATCAACGTCATCGACCACGGCCCGCGGGTGCCGGACCGGCCCGAGCGCGGCCCCGCCGACGCGGCCCGCGCGGCGACCGGCCTCGACCCGGCCCGCAGCCTCCCCGTCTGCGCGGCGCGTGCACTGACCGAGGCCATGGGCGGCGCGGCGCAGTGCCACGCCACCCCGGGCGGCGGGCTCACCGTCAGCCTCACGCTGCCCAGGACCGCCGGGCCCGAGCGGTGACGGCGGTCCGGCGATCCTCTTCCCGCTCGGGTCCACGGCATTCGGATCGCTGCTCGCGCCGATCGGCGGGGCCGGCCCCCGTCTGCCATTCGCCGGGGCCGGAGGCGCGTCCGGACCGCGGGCGCCGGTCAGGCGGCACGGCGTGACCGGGCCCGGGCCAGGCCACCGAGGATGACGGCGCCCAGCCCGAGCACGATGGCCACGTAGCCGCCGACGATGCCGTTGCCGGTGCCGGGGCCACCGTCGGCGGTGGCCACCACCAGCCCGCCGGCGACCAGACCGGCCGCCCCCGTCACCAGCGCGGCGACCGGTCCCCGAGGTCCGCCGCGGCCGGCCAGCGCCAGGCCACCGACGACCGCGCCGGCCAATGCGACCAGCGCCGCCACGGACGCCACGACCCGGTCGGCGGTCAGGGTGTACGCGCCGACAGCGGACGCGGCGTACAGAATCGGGACAGACATGGCGTTCTCCTCGTCGTTGCGGGGCTTGTGCCGCTGATCCTGTCCGCCGGGGCCACCCCGGCGCATCGTGCCGGCGTCGGCATTGCCGGCTGCCGCCGACGTGGCAGCGGGGCCGGGCCTACTGCGGACGCGGTAGCCGCGGACGGTCCGTGAGCAGGAGCCGCCGGGGCGAACACCCGGCTATGGTGCCCGGATGAGCGGTGTACGTATCGGCGCCGGGGACTGGCTGATCGCCGTCGGCGTGGCGGCGATTCTGGTGGTCTCCGGGCTGTCCGAGCATCACCCCGCCGCCGGGCTCGACGCGGTCGGCTATGCGCTGCTGACGGCCGGCGGGCTGGCGCTGGCCGCGCGCCGGTCGGCCCCGGTCGCCGTCCTGGTCGTCACCGGGCTGTGCGCGGTGGGCTACCGGGCGGCCGGGTTCAACGTCTTCGCCGTGGCCTACCTGGTCGCGGTGTACGCCGCGATGCGGGCCGGCCGCCGGGCCGCCACCGTGGCGTCGAGCGTGCTCGTGCTGGCCGCGTTGCCCCTGGCGGCGATGGCCTCGGGCCTGCCCGCGGGCGCGGCGTTCGTCCAGGCCCGGGATGTGCTCGAGCTGGCCTGGCTGATCGCCGCCGGGGCGGCGGGCGAGGCGCTGCGCCAGGCCGAGCGCCGCGCCGAGGAGGCCGAGCGCACCCGCGAGGAGGTGGCCCGGCGCCGAGCCGACGAGGAGCGGCTGCACATCGCCCGGGAGCTGCACGACTCGCTCACCCACCAGATCTCGGTGATCAAGGTCCAGGCCGAGGCCGCGGTACACCTGGCCCAGAAGCGCGGCGAACCGGTCACGGAGGCGCTGCTGGCGATCCGCGACGCCGGCCGGGAGGCGGCCCGCGAACTGCGTGCGACCCTCGAGGCGCTGCGCGACGACGACCGGGCCCCGCCGTACGGGCTCCACGACGTCCCGGACCTCGTGGCGCGGGCCCGGGCGAGCGGCCTGGACGCGTCCCTGACGATCGAAGGGCGGCACCACGCCGGGGTGCCGGCCGCGGTGGAGCGCACGGCGTACCGCATCGTCCAGGAGGCGCTGACCAACGTCGCCCGGCACGCCGCGGCGAGCACCGCGTCGGTTCGTATCGAGTACCAGCCCGACGCCGTGGTCGTCCAGATCGACGACGACGGGCGGGCGACGCCGCAGTCCGCGCCGGTCCCCGGAGTCGGACTGCTCGGGATGCGCGAACGGGTGACCGCCCTCGGCGGCCGGCTGCGCACCGCGGCGCGCCACGATCATGGCTTCACCGTTCGCGCCGAGCTTCCGGTGGAGTGTTCCTCGTGATCCGTGTCCTGCTGGTCGACGATCAGCCGCTCATCCGCAGCGGGTTCCGCGCGCTGCTCGACGCCGAGGACGACATCGAGGTGGTGGCCGAGGCCGGCGACGGCGCCGACGGGGTGGCCCTGGCCCGCCAGCACCGGCCCGATGTCATGCTCGTCGACATCCGGATGCCCGTGGTCGACGGCATCGAGACGACCCGGCGCGTCGCCGCCGACCCGGACCTGACCGCGGTCCACGTCGTCGTCCTGACCAACTACGGCCTGGACGAGTACGTCCTCAACGCGCTGCGGGCCGGGGCCGCCGGCTTTCTCGTCAAGGACATCCTCCCGGAGGACTTCCTGCACGCCGTGCGCGTCGCCGCCCGCGGCGACGCGCTCCTGGCGCCGTCGATCACCCGCAAGCTGATCGACCGCTATGTCACCCAGCCGCCACCGGACGACCTCACGGCCGCACTGCACCAGCTGACGACCCGCGAACGCGAGGCCGTCGCCCTGGCCGCGCACGGCCTGTCCAACGACGAGATCGCCACCCGGATGGCGATCAGCCCGGTCACCGCGAAGACCCACATCAACCGCGCCATGACCAAGCTGCACGCGCGCGACCGCGCGCAGCTCGTCGTCATCGCCTACGAATCCGGCCTCGTCACCCCGCGCAGCGCACGACCCGCACCGCCGTACACCGCGTTGTAGCCTCGTCGCGTCCACCGACCGGTTGACGTGGGCATCCGACGCGTCGAGTGCCTCACGGGCTCCCGGCGCTCGAGCAGCGCCAGGCCGAGCGGACGGCGTCGTCCAGGATGTGGCGGGCCTTCCAGCCGAGTTCGGCGCCGATGCGGGTGACGTCGGCGATGACCGAGGCCGGGTCGCCGGCGCGGGGCGGGCCCGCGATCCACGGGACCGCGGCGCCGGTGACGCGTTCGACCGCGTCGATGACGTCGAGGACGGAGTGGCCGGTGCCGGTGCCGGCGTTGTAGACGCGGGCGCGGCGCTGCGAGCCGACGGCGGACGCCGCGGCCACGTGGGCGGCGGCGATGTCGGCGACGTGGACGTAGTCGCGGACCGCCGTGCCGTCCGCTGTGGACAGATCGGTGCCGGCCACGGTCAGCGGCTCGCCCGTGCGGACGGCGTGGAAGACGCGGGGGAGCAGGTTCGTGGTGCCGCGGTCGCCGAGGTGGTCGGCGGCCGCGCCGACGGCGTTGAAGTAGCGCAGGGCGATCCACGACACGCCGGGGGAGTTGGCGACCGCGCGCTCGGCGTCGA
Source organism: Dactylosporangium sp. CA-233914 (assembly GCF_050942935.1). Taxonomy (NCBI): domain Bacteria; kingdom Bacillati; phylum Actinomycetota; class Actinomycetes; order Micromonosporales; family Micromonosporaceae; genus Dactylosporangium; species Dactylosporangium sp. CA-233914. The sequence continues at coordinate 6,456,532 of NZ_CP192030.1, forward strand.
GTTTGCTGTGGCCGTACGGGTTGAGCGGCCGGGCCGGGGTGTCCTCGGCGACGCTGTGCGAGGCCGGCCGGCCGTACACCGCGGCGGAGGACGAGAACACCAGGCAGGGTACGCCCGCCTCGGCCATGGCGGCGAGAACCGTTTCGACGACCGTGACGTTCTGGCGGTGGTACCACTGCGGGCGTTCGAACGACTCGGGGACGGACTTGCTGCCGGCGAGGTGCATGACGCCGGTGATGCGGTGGCGGTGCAGCACATCGCGGATCGTGGCCGGGTCGCCGGCATCGCCGACGAGCAGCGGCACGCCCGCCGGGATGCGGCGCGGGTCTCCGGTGGACAGATCGTCGAGGATCACCACCGGCGCGCCCGCGGCCCCGAGGGCGCCGGCCACGTGCGCGCCGATGTAGCCGGCGCCGCCGGTCACCAGCCAGGTCACCGCGGCACCGCCGGGTGCTCGGCGAGCGGCCCGACCGAAAGTCCGCGCTGCCGGGCCCAGTCCAGCAGGACCGGGAGGGCGTCGGCGGTGCGCCGCCAGGAGCCGGGCGCGGACGTGATGTCGGTGTCGTGCAGCAGCACCGTGCCGCCGCCGGACAGGCGCCGGGTGACCGTGCGGACGATGGAGTCCGGGGTGGCGCCGGCCTCCCAGTCGCGGCCCCAGGCCGTCCACAGCACGGGGGTGAGCGACAGCCGGCGGCAGGTGCGCAGGGCGGCCAGCGTGAACACGCCGTACGGCGGGCGGTACCAGCGCGGGTCCCGCCCGGTGACGGCTGCGACGAGCCGCCGGGCGCGGGCGATGTCGTGGTCGGTGGCGACCGGTCCGCGGCGCAGCAGGCACCGGTGGTGCCAGCCGTGCACGGCCACCTCGTGGCCCTTGTCGACCAGCTCGCGGCCCAGCTGCGGGTCGGCGTCGAGCATGGAGCCGAGCAGGAAGAACGTGGCCCGTACACCGTACTCGTCGAGGATGCGCAGGATGCTCGGCGTGGAGCGGCGGTCGGGCCCGTCGTCGAAAGTGAGTGCGACGTGGCCGGCGCGCCCGACACCGGCCAGGCCGGGCATGAACGCGCGCCGCAGCGGCATGATCGCGGTCAGCGGCGGCGCGAGCGTCGCCGCCAGCTCCACAGCGGACGTTCCCCGTCTCATGCCGCGATCTCCGCGATGACGTCCTCGGGGCGGGCCGGCGCGGGTGCGAAGCGCGGCGGTCCGTCGAGGGCCGCGCACAGCCCGCCGGCCAGGGCGGCCCGGTCGCGGATCCAGGGGACCCAGCCGATGCGGTCGAGGGCCTCGGCGTTGGTGCGGCCGTGGCCGGGGATGCAGCGGTACGTCAGGACCGCCCGCCCCGCCGTCAGCGCTTCCAGCGACGACAGGCCGCCGGCGTTCTGGACCACAACACGGCAGCTGCGCATCAGCGCGGGCATGTCGTCGACCCAGCCGAGCGCGACGGCGCGCCCGGTCCGCGCGATACGGTGGCGGAGGTGTTCGTTGCGGCCGCAGGCGACGACCGGCACCGCCAGCCCGGTGCCGGCGATGTCGGCCGCGGTCCGCTCGACGGCGCCGACGCCCCAGGCCCCGGCGACGACCAGCGCGCGCGGTGTGCCCGCCGGCGGCTCGGTGGGGCCGAAGCCGGGGCCGACCGCCGGGGCGACGACGCGCACGTCCGCGGCGCCGAGCTCCTTGGCCTGGCGGGCGGCGTCGTCGTGCAGCGCGAGGTGGACGTCCACGTCCGGGTGAATCCACAGTGGATGGACGGACAGGTCGGTGAGGTACGTGCAGACCGGCGCGGCGAGGCGGCGCTGCGCGCGCAGGCGGCCGAGGGCCTGGCCGGCGAGGGGATAGGTGGACACGACAGCCGCCGCGTCCGGCCCGGCCGCGTCGAGCAGCGCCGGCCCGGCCAGCGCCGTCATCCGGGCGGCGGTCCCGGCGCCCGCGCCGGCGGCGGACAGCAGCCAGCCCCAGGTGCGTGGGGCGGTGGTGAGCTGGCGGTGGTACACCTCGCGCAGCACGCGCCCGATCCGGCTCGGCACGAGGTCGACGAAGTCGTGGCGCTCGACGGCGAAGCCGCGCGCGGTCAGGCGCCGATCGAGCTCGGCGGCGACACCGTCGTGCCCGGCCCCGAAGCTTGCGGAGAACACCACGATGCGCTGGGTCATGCGGCGGATGGTGGGACGGGTCAGCTGAAAGAAGCCTGAATCAGGCCCCCGCGTGACCGTTTCGCGGCGTTTGTGGGGTACTCAAGTTCGCTTCAACTTTCGAGTCGTACCGTGGCGCCCGGCTTGACAGTCACCTACAAGTTGTAGGAGCTTACGCGAGTGTTCTTCGCCAGCCTGCTCATCGGACTGCGGGACGGTCTCGAGGCGCTGACCCATTTTGCTACTAGCGCCAATCGGTTTGTTGTGGAAACCTATTGGCATGACTTCAGATGCGGTTCCGGCCGGCGGCGATCCGCGCCGGCTGCTGGCTGACGTGCGCGAATTCGCGCGCCGGGTCCGTCTGGCCCAGCGGGTGACGTGGCTGCCGCTGCTGGTGCTGGCCCTGGTGACGTTCGGCGCGATCCCGGCAAACCTGTACCGCCACGGGATCGTGACCAACTGCCGGGCGGTGGACGGCGGTGAGGTGTGCAAGGTCTGGGAGCCGGCCGCGCAGTCCTACTGGCTGGCGGCGATGGTCCTGGCCTACGTGGTGATCGCCCGCGGGTATCGGCGGGTCGCCCGGGCCCGGGGAGTGGACACCCGGGCGCTGCCGTACGTGCTCACCGGTGTCGCGCTCTCGGTGGTGCTGTTCGGCGCCGTCGTCGCCGGCGCCGGGGCCTGGATCGTCCCTGACCCGCAGGAGCTCCTGCACCCGCCCGTCTTCGTCCAGATCCTGTTCCGGCTGCTCACCCCGATCGGCGGGATCGGGCTGGCGCTGCTGGTGCTGGCCTTTCTGGAGCGGCACGTCGCGCTGCTGCTGTTCGCCCTGGGGCACCTGGCGGTGGTGCTGGTGCCGATCAACTTCGGGTGGGGGGTCCACTGGGGCGGCCGGTGGGAACTCGTGCCACCGCTGGTCATCAGCGGCGGCGTGCTGCTGCTGGGCAGCGCCGGCTTCGCGCTGGCGCAGCGGCTGCGGCGGCCCCGGTGACCGGCCCCGTCGACACCTCGGCGCCGGACGGGACCGAGTCCCCGCATCCGGTCACCGGGCTCGACGACGTGGTGCACCAGCGGGTCCGGCTCGGCATCCTGACCATCGCGCACGAGGCCCGCCGGGTCGAGTTCGGCTACCTGCGGACCCAGCTGGAGCTGACCGCCGGCAACCTCTCCCAGCACCTGGGCGTGCTGGAGACGGCCGGTCTGGTCGAGGTCGAGAAGGGCTACGCCGGCAAGCGCGGCCGGACCTGGATCACCCTCACCCCGGCGGGCCACGCCGCGCTCGCCGCGGAGATCGCGCGGCTCAAGCAGCTCATCGCCCGCGTCGAGACTTCGAACGTCCAGTAGCGCACACCGGCTATGCCGGGATCTGGTCCCTGCTGGAGGCGGTCAGGTAGCCCACCAGGGCGACGACCGCGGCCAGGCAGACGACGCTCGGCCCGACGGTGCCGAGGTTCAGCCCGCCGGAGTCCGCCGGCTGGGCGACCCAGTCACCCAGGGACGCGCCGAGCGGCCGGGTCAGCACGTACGCGGCCCAGAACGCGAACACGCCGCCGAGCACGCGCAGGCCGTGGAACAGGCCGATGAACGCGATCACCGTCGCGACCAGGGCCGCGGACACCAGGTAGCCGAGGCTCAGCGACTCGGCGAGCAGGTCGCCGGCGGCGGTGCCCAGCGCGAAGGTCACCAGGATCGCGGCCCAGTAGAACGTCTCCCGGCGGCGGGTGGTGATCGAGTGGATGGACAGCGTGCGCTCGCTGCGGTACCACCATACGAACACGACCGCCAGCGCCACCGCGAACACGGCCGTCGTCACCTCCAGCGGCACCCCGAAGGAGTCCGTGAGGTTGTCGGTGATGAGCGTGCCGGCGATGCTGACGAGCACGACGACGAGCCAGTAGCGCCACGGCACGTACCGCGGCGCGCGGTACTGCAGGAACAGCGCGATCGCCAGCACCACGAACATCGCCACCGTCGTGCCGCCCAGGCCCAGCCCCAGCCGGAAGTTCAGCAGATCGGCGGCGGTCTCGCCAACGGTGGTGGCGAGCACCTTGATGATCCAGAAGTAGACGGTCACCTCCGGAACCTTGCTGGCAATACGGGCAAAATCCGATCTTTTCGGCTCCATCCGGGGATCGTCACAACCGGACACTGAAGCCTTCCTGAATCGCGGGGGCAGTGCGATTCAGCGGTACCTCAGGTGCTCGCGCCTACCGTCCGGCGATGCTCCGTCGCCTGCACATCCCGCGCCCGCTCACCCGGCGCACGATCGCGTATCTGGTGATCGCGTGGGCGGCCGCGTGGTTCGGCATCATGGCCGTCGGCGGCGGCTCGTCCTGGCACTTCTTCGAGCAGGGCGCGTCCGCGCTCGCCGACGCCGACGACGCGGTCGCCGGGGGCCTGCACGTGTACGCCGCCGCGCCCGTCCTGCAGATCGGGCCGCTGAGCTTCCTGGCGGTCCTGCCACTGCTGCCCGCCGGCGGCTGGGTCGCGCTGCTGGGCTGGCAGATCCTCGGCGCCGCCGCCGGGCTGCTCCTGCTGTGGCTCGTGCGCGGGCTGGTCCCGCGGTGGCAGCGCGACGACGCCTGGCTAGCCATCGCCGCGGCGTACTTCATGCCCGTGTGGATGTTCCTCGCCGTCGGCGTCGCCCACCTCGACGACGTCCTCGCGCTGCTGCTGTCCGTCGGCGCGCTGCGGGCCGCCCGCGCCGCCCACGGCTGGCTCGCCGGGCTCCTGCTGGGCCTGGCCACCGACGCCAAGCCGTGGGCGATCGGCTTCGCGGCGCTGCTGCTCCTGCTGCCCGGCCGCCGGCACCGGCTCGCGGCCGTGGCGACCCTGGCGGCGACGGTCGCCGCGGCGTGGGTGCCGTTCTTCGCCGGGGACCCGGGCACGAGCAACGCGCTGCGGTACACCATCCAGAACGCCCCCGTCTCGGCGCTGCACGCCCTGGGCATCCACGACGCCCGGACCCCGTCGTGGGATCGCCCCGCGCAACTCGTCCTCGCGCTGGCCCTGGGCGCGCTCGCGGTCCGGCGGGGCCGCTGGCCGGCGATCCCGCTCCTGGTGGTCGCGTCCCGGCTCGTGCTGGAGCCGGGCGGCAACAAGTACTACATCGCCGGCGTCGTCGTCGCCACCGTCATCTGGGACTACGCCGGCTCCCGCCACAACCTGCCGTGGTGGACGATCTCGGCGTGCCTGGGCCTGTTCGTCGCCCGCTGGGTCCCGATGCCGGACCTGGTGCACGGCTGGGCGCTCGTCGCCCTGTTCGTGGCCGCCTGCGGCGTGCTGTTCGACCGGCGCCGCGTGCGCCGCTCACAATACGACCTGGTCGCCGCCGGCCCCGGTACTGTGTTGCGATGAGCCGTCACCAGCGCCCGGCGTGCCGATGAGTCCGCAGCGGCGGGCCTGGGGCTCGCTCGAGTCGGACGTCATGGCGCTGCTGTGGGCGGCGCCCGGCCCGCTCAGCCCCGCCCAGGTGCAGCAGGAGCTGGACAGCGACCTGGCGTACAACACCGTCCAGACCATCCTCACCCGCCTGCAGGAGAAGGGGCTGGTGCGGCGGCGGGCGAACGTGACCGGCGGGCGCGGCTACGAGTACTTCCCGGCCGAGGACCAGGCCACTGCCGCGGCCCGGCGGATGCGCGCCGCGCTCGACGGCCCCGGCGACCGGCGCGCCGTCCTGCGGCAGTTCACCGCCGGGCTCGACCCCGCCGACGCCGACGTGCTGCGGGCACTGCTGCGCGACCCGGGCCCGGGGAGGGCTGACGTGCTCGAGCTGCTGCGCCTGCCGGTGCTGCCGATCCTGCTCCTGCCCGCGGTGCTGCTGCCACTGGCCCGGCTCGCCGCCCGCGCGGGCCGCCCCGAGCGCGCCGCCCGGGCCCTGGCGGCCGGAGCGCTGGTCACCGCGGTCTCCAGCGTCGTCTGTCTCGCGCTCGTCGCCGCGACCCTCGCCGACGACCTCCCGGCGCTCGAACACTACGCGCACCTGGCCGGCGCCGGCGGCCGCCCGCTGCCCGAGCCCATTCCCGACCCGGTCGCCGTCGCCGCCACCCTCGCGCTGGGCTGGATCGGCTGGCGGCTCGCCGCCCGGCTGCGCCGGAGCCGGGCGATCACCCGGGACCTGCACGGCGCGGGTCACGCCCGCTCCGGGCTGATCGTCGCCGACTGGGACAGCCCCGCGCGGTCGCCGTCCCGCCCCGCGCCGGGCGCCGCGGCCACGTCCTGGTGACCAGCGGCCTGCTGCGCCTGCTCGACGCGCGGGAGCGGGCCGCCGTCCTCGCCCACGAGCGGGCCCACCTGCACCGCCGGCACCACCGCACGACCGCGCTCGCCGCGATGGCCACGGCGGTCAACCCGCTGCTGCGGCCGGTGGAGTCGGCCGTCGGCCTGCTGGTGGAGCGCAGCGCCGACGAGGACGCCGCCCGCAGCGTCGCCGACCGCCGGCTCGTCGCGCGGACCATCGCCAAGGTGGCGCTCGCCGCCCACGGCCCCCGCACCGTGCTCGGCTTCGACGGCTCCAGCACACGCAGGCGCGTCGAGGCCCTCACCCGTCCCGCGCCCCAGGCACTACGCCGCGGCGGCCCGACCGTGGGCGGCACCGTGGTCGTGGCCGGCCTGTCACTGGCGGCGGCCGCGGCGGCACTGGCCGAGTTCGTCGAGCTGCTGCGCGCCTGGCTGCCGGCGGCCTGAGCGCGGACTCCGAGCGCGGCGGCACTGGCCGCGTTCGTCGAGTTGTTCCGCGCCTGGCTGCCGGCGGCCTGAGCGCGGACTCCGAGCGCGGCGCCGGCGGCGTTTCTCCTCCGCGCTGTTCGCCGTGCCGGTGCTCGACCTGGCGATCGCTGTGCGGCTGCCGGCCTGGCGGGCGCCCGGCGGCCCGGGCGGCGGTCGCATGATCCGGGTCGAGGCGCTGTCAGGCGTGCAGCGGCAGGGGTGTCGCGTCGGCGGCGCGGCCCAGCGGGGCGAGCCCGTATCGGTCTTCGATGCTCCGCAGCACCGAGTAGTGGTCCACCGTGCCGGCCCGCGGGCCGGGCGTGACCCCCGCGCCGGCGACGAGCGTGAGGATGCGGTTGCCGCTGGTGCCTTCGTCCTCGTCGAACGTCACCACGAGCCAGCTGTCGTGGGTGTCGGCCCATCGCAGGTAGGGGTCGAGGTGTTCGCGGGCCCACGCGTCCCCGGTGGCGACGCCGCAGTCGTGCATGTCGTCGCACAGGTCCGGGATCACGAACGCGACGGTGGGCAGCCGGGCGGGATCGGCCGGCCACGCGGTGTAGGGCTGGTTCGCCGCGGCGGGCACGTTGTCGAAGTCGGCCCACGGGTTGTGCTTGGCCGCGTACCGGCCGGTGGAGCAGCCGCGGTAGCCGGGCGCCGGAAGGCCCTCGGAGTAGCCGGCGAAGGTGTGACCGGCCGCCTGCAGTTGCTGGGCGAGGTTCGGCGCCGCGCCGGCCCGCACCGGGCAGTGGTCGTCGGTGACGCCCTGCGTCGAGCCGGAGAACAGCGCGAGATAGTTCGGCTGGCTGGGGTGGGCGACCCCGTGCGCGTCGGTGAACACCGCGGCGCGCGCCATGAGCGCGTTGAGGTAGGGCGCCTTGGAGCTGCCGGCCAGCTGCTGGTACGCCTTGTTCTCGAAGACCGCCACCACGACGTGCCCGGGCCCGGGCGAAGAGGCCGGCGACGGCGGCGCGGCCGGTGACGACGGGACGGCCGCCGGTGACGACGGCGCCGGGGAGGCGGTGCAGCCGGCCAGGGCAAGCACCGCCGCGATGTGGAACCAAGCCTTGCTCACCTGGACATGCATACCCCGGCGCCGTGCCGGGCGTCACCTGCCGGCGTGCGTGTTCTGGGTGAAGGTGGTGAGGTCGGCGCTGACTTTGTAGAAGACCTTGGCGCCGTCCTTGGTGCCGAGGACGGCGTAGGTGCCGTCGGAGTGCTTGCGGACGCGGGTCACGGTGACGGACGAGTCCTTCGCCTTCATCGCGGCGGTCACCTTGGCCAACTCGTCGCCGGTCACCGCGGTGCCCTTCCACTCGCCTCGGCCGCCCTTGCCGCCGCCGGTGTGCAGGGTGAACGTCTTGAGGTCCGCGCTCACGTCGTAGAAGATCTTGGCGCCGTCCTTGGTGCCGACGACGTCGTAGGAGCCGTCGGAGTCCTTGCGGACGCCGGTCACCGTGACACCGGAGTCCTTCGCCTTCATGGCGGCGGTCACCTTCGCCAGCTCGTCGCCGGTCACCGCGGTGTCATTGGACCCGCGGCGGTCGTGGCCGCCCCGCTCGGCAGGGGCGCTGGACGAGGCACTCGGCGACGGCGAGGTCGTCTCCGCGCTCGCCAGGGACGCGGCCCCGAACACCAGCACGCCGGTCGCCCCCAGGCCGGCCGCGGCCAAACCGATCCGCTTGACGCTCGTTATCGACTTCATGGACACGTGGTGTGCTCCTGTCACCCCCCGGTGCAGGCCCGCTGCCTGCGCCTTCATCGTTCACAGCATCCGGGGCGAACCTGAGGGAATGCTGCCAGGAGCCTGCCGCGGACCTGGCACCGCCGATGCTCAGCGCGTACGACCTCAGGCTGGCCGGCCCCCGGCCCTCATCCTGAAGTCGCAGACGCAAGACCCGTCTCGCGCCGGAGGCGCCCGATCCCGCGGATTCCTACGGTTGGTACATGTTGACAGGAGGAGTTCGATGACTGCGAACGAGAGCACATGGAGCGGAACCGTCGCGAAGAAGTCGCGCGCACTGCTGGACGGCTCCAATCTCTACCGACGCCTTGAGATTCGGCTCGACGACGGAACACACGTGGACGTCAAGGTGGATCGGGACCTGTGGAACCAGCTCGAGGTGGGCGACCGGCTCGTGAAACCGGAAGGCGAAAAGCCACATCGCGGCTGACCGGCCGGGAAGGACCGAGGCACCGCCTATGATCCACCGGTAGCGCGACCGTGACGGGGGAACACAAGTGATCGACACGATCTTCCTCGATGTCGGCGGGACGATTCTCGACGAGTCCCGTGAGTTCGAGGCCTGGGCGGACTGGCTCGGCGTTCCACGGCACACGCTTTCGGCGGTCTTCGGTGCGGTAATCGCCCGGGGTCTGGACTATCGGGAGACCTTCCAGGTCTTCCGGCCCGGTTTCGACCTCGCGGCCGAGCTCGAGCGCCGAGCAGTTGCCGGCAAGCCGGAGTCGTTCGGCGAAGAGGATCTCTACCCCGACGCGCGAGCGTGCCTGACCTCCTTAAAGGATCAGGGCCTGTTCGTGGGCTTGGCCGGCAATCAGCCGGCTCATGCTGAGGCGAGCCTCCGCGCTCTCAACCTCTCCGTGGACGTGATCGGCACGTCGGGCGGTTGGGGCGTGGAGAAGCCGTCACCGGCCTTTTTCGAGCGGGTCATTCGCGAAGGCGGTGGCAATACGTTTTCGATCCTGTACGTCGGCGATCGGCCCGACAACGATGCACGCCCGGCCATGGCGGCCGGTATGAAGGCCTGCCTGATCCGGCGCGGTCCGTGGGGTCACATCCTCGACATCCCAGCCGTGTCCGCTCGGTGCCTGTTCCGCATCGATTCGCTGGACGAACTCCCGGACCTGGTTGCGAAGCACAATGCGGCAAGCGGTCAGCGCGCTGATCGACTTCGACGACCTAGCGAGTGACGGGCAACCGTAGCCGCAGCAGGGCGCCGCCGCCTGGGGCTTGTTCGGCGGTGAGGGTGCCGCCGTGGGCGGTGGTGATGTCGCGGGCGATGGGGAGGCCGAGGCCGGTGCCGCCGGCGGTGCGGGAGCGGTCTTCGTCGAGGCGGACGAATCGGTCGAAGATGCGGTGGCGGTCTGGGGCGGGGATGCCGGGTCCGTCGTCGGTGATGGTGATTTCGGCGGTGTTGTGGTGTGTTCGTACGGTCATGTCGATGGTGGTGGTGGCGTGGCGGGCGGCGTTGTCGACGAGGTTGCGCAGGGCGCGTTGGAGGTGGTGGGGGTCGCCGCTGATGCGGACGGGGTTGGTGTGGGTCGTGATGTGGAGGTTGGGGTGTTGGGTGTGGAGGCGTTCGCGTTCGGTGTAGACGAGGTCGTCGAGGTCGACGTCTTCGCGGCGGAGGTGGAGGGTGTGTTCGTCGACGCGGGCGAGGAGGAGGAGGTCGGCGATGAGTCTGGCCATGCGTTCGCTTTCGCGGCGCATGCGTTCGATGTGGGGGTTGGGGGTGAGGAGGTCGAGTCCGGCGAGGACGGTGGAGAGGGGGCTGCGGAGTTCGTGGGAGGCGTCGGCGACGAAGCGGCGTTGGGTTTCGGTGGCGGTTTCGATGCGGTCGAGCATGGTGTTCATGGTGGTGGCGAGGGCGGCGATTTCGTCGGTGGTGGGTGGGACGGGGAGTCGGGTGTGCAGGTTGTGGCCGGTGATGGTTTCGGCTTGTTGGCGCATGGCGTCGACGGGGCGCAGGGTGCGGCCGACGAAGAGGAAGGTGGCGACGCCGACGGTGATGGTGAGTAGGGGTAGGCCGATGGCGAGGGCGCCGATGGCGGCTTCGGTGCCGTCGTCGATTTCGTCGATGGATTGTCCGGCGAGGATGGTGCGGGGTCCGGTTGGGGTGGTGACGCCGAGTGCGGTGATGCGGAAGTATTCGTCGTGGGCGACGCTCAGTCGTCGTTGTTCCCGTTTCGTCTGTGCGGGTTGTGGGCGCAGGGTGGAGATCGGCTGGGCGCCGGCGATGAGTGCGGAGGCCTGCAGGACTTTGCCGTTGCTGTCGAGGACCTGCACGATCGTGCGGTCCCGCAGCGACGGCCGCATCACCGCCGACAGCGCCTCCTCGTCGTCGAGTGCCCCGGCCACTTGCGCCGCCCGGTCGCTCGCACTCTGGTCGACGTTCCTGGTGAGGATGACCCGCGCGGCGATGACGAACGTGACACCGGTGAGCATCGAGGCGACGGCAACGACGGCGGCCGCGGCCAGGGCCGAGCGCATCCGCACTCCGAGCCGCTGCCGGATCCGCTCCATGAACCGCCTCATCGGCCCGACGCTAGGTCACCGGCCCTGAACGAGCGCTGAACCGGGCCGATTCAAGCTGCTCTCAGCATCGCCCGGCCAGGATCGGGGCCTATGCACCAGTTGACGTACCCGGAGGCGATCGTCGTCGGCCTCCTGCAGGGCGTGACCGAGCTGTTCCCCGTGTCCAGCCTGGGCCACAGCGTCCTGCTCCCGGCCCTCGTCGGCGGCCGGTGGGCGCAGGACCTGAGCGTGTCCGCGCCGGAGTCGCCGTACCTCGCCTTCATCGTCGGCCTGCACGTGGCCACGGCCCTTGCCCTGCTGCTGTTCTTCTGGCGCGACTGGCTGCGGATTCTCGGCGGCTTCGCCTCGTCGCTGCGGTACCGCCGAATCATCACCCCCGAGGAGCGCCTCGCGTGGATGATCATCGTGGCCACGATCCCTGTCGGCGTCACCGGCCTGCTGCTGGAGCACACGTTCCGAACTGTGCTCGGCCGCCCGGCGCCCGCGGCGGCCTTCCTCGTCCTCAACGGCGTGATCCTGTTCGGCGCCGAGCGCCTCCGCCGCCGCGCCGTGGCCACCGACGCGGGCGACCCCGACGAGCGCCTGGCCTCCGGCAGCCTCGGCCGCGCCGTGCAGATCGGCAGCGCCCAGGTCCTCGCGCTGCTGCCCGGCATCAGCCGCTCGGGCGCGACGATGGGCGCCGGCCTGTTCAAGGGCCTGTCCCACGAGGACGCGGCCCGCTTCTCCTTCCTGCTCGCCACCCCGGTCATCCTGGCCGCGGGCGTGCTGAAGGTGAAGGACCTCTTCGGCCCGCTCGGCACGGGCATCCACGGCCAGGTCCTGGCCGGCAGTGTCGCCTCCTTCGTGGCGGCCTACCTGGCCGTGCGCTTCCTGACCCGGTACTTCGAGCACCGCACCCTGACCCCGTTCGCGTACTACTGCCTCGCCGCCGGCGCCCTCAGCCTGGCCTGGCTCACCCTGCGAACTTGACGCCAACGACGCCGGTGCATACGCGGAGTCAGGTGACCCGTGGGCCGGCGCGCCGCGCGGTGGTGAGGTCCAGCCGGATGGGCAGGCCGGGCGCGTCGAGGGCGTGCCGGGCGTGGGTGAGCGCGTTCTTCTCGATGTTCTGACGCAACTCGGCCAGGTCGGCGTCGCGGTCGGCGCGGACGGAGACGGCCAGCCGCGGATCGGCCGGGTCGCCTTCGACGCGGGTGCGGGCGGAGCGCACGCCGCGGTACCGCTCGATCTCACCGGAGACGGCGTCGCGCAGCGCCGCGGAGATGAGGGTGGTACGGCCGGCGGCGCGATCGCCGGCCACGGGGATGCCGGCGAGCCGTCCGGAGGAGAACAGGACGGCGAGCAGCCAGCGCAGCGCCAAGAGCCCGACGACGACCGCGATCACCGCCACGACCGGCCACAGCCAGTCGCGTTGCGCGATGACGAAGCGGACGACGCCGTTGTCCACCAGGGTCCGGTGCGCCGCGGTGCCGCCGAAGACACCGGCTCCGAGCAGGAGTCCGGTCACGCCGAGACCCAGCAGGAGCAGTCCGAGGAGGGCCAGCACGACCCGGTTGGCGCGGTCGGCGTGCATCAGTGCGCCCTGGCGGAGATTCGCACGGTCAGCTTCGGGGGCCGGCGCAGTTGCAGAGCGTCGAGGCGCGATCGCGCGGCCTGGGTGACGCTGTCGCGCAGCGCGGCGGCCGGTGCCGGCTCGCGCGCGTAGGCCCTCGCGCGGACACGGACGCGTCGGCGCCGCACGGTGACCGCGGCGTCGTCGATGCCGTCGACGTCGGTGACCGCGGTCTGGACGGTCTGCACGACCCCGCGGCGGGTGTACGCGGCGTCGGTGGCCGGGTCGTCGCTGTGGGTGGTCAGCCGGGCGGGCCGGCGTGGTTTGAGTTCCATGCCGAGGAGGACCAGCCCGACCAGGGCGAGCAGCAGGCAGACGATCCGGACCTCGAGGTCGGCCCAGGTCGCCTGGCCGGCCCACCGGTACGCTCCGAGCCAGTCCACGGCGGTGGGCCGCTGGCCGGTCAGGACGGCGACGACGTCGACCACCACCACGATCGCGCCCGCGATGAGGGCGAGGCTGACGATCAGGGTGAGCAGCCGGTTGAGCAGTCTCACAGCGGGCCTCCTGCCCCGTGGTCGCTACCGTACCCGGGATGACGGGATCTGCGTGGCCAGGTCGGTCACGACGATGCGGACCTCGGCAATCGTCAAGCCGGTCAGGGATGCCAGCCGTTCGCGCACGTGACGGCGAACCGCGGCGGTGACCTGCGGCACCGACACCGGCCAGCGCACAGCGATCTCCAAGTCTATGACGGCGACCTCGCCACCGACGCGGGCGGATGCGCTGGGCGTGCTCCGGGCGAGCGTGCGGGGCGCGGCGGCTGCGGCGTCGGGCAGGTCCAGCACCGCGTGCGAGGCGAGCTTCGCCACCACCTTCTCGGTGATGGTGATCGACCCGGGCACACCGTCGCGGACCCGCCCGGGCGGTCGCTCGGCCGTTCGGGGCTGCGGCCCGGCCGGCATCATTTGCCGCCCCGGGTGATCCGGTAGCCGCGCAGGTCCACCTCGCCGGCGACCACCTTGGCGACGCCGTAGCCGAGCGCGGTGAAGACCGCGACGATCAGCATCTGGCCGAAGCTGCCGAAGGCGACCGCAAATCCCAGCGCCATGCCCACTGCGGTGCCGAAGGCGATACGGTTCATGGCTCTCACGTCCCTGTGGACTCAGGCTAGTGGACCCGCGTCGGTCGGCGATGCCGGGCCAGGACCCGCAGCAGCCGGACCAGCAACGGCCGGCGCCGCACGACGGTCACCCGGACCAGCCGGGGCGTTTCCGGCGGATCGGGCTCGTCGAATGCCGCCAACCCGGCGATGAAGACGGCCGTGTCGCCGCCGCGGTCGGGATGGTTGGTCCGGATGAACGCCCGTCGCCGTGCCTTCCGTCGAAGCTCCTCGTTCACCGCTCCCGCTCCACCGCTGCCCGCGGTGGGTCGGTCACGTCGGCGATGACTACGTCGACGCGCCGGCCCGGCGCGAGGGCCCGCAACGCGTGACGGATCTGCGCGGCGACCTCGGCGGCGGGCACGCCCCATCGGGCCCGGATCGCAATCTGCAACGTCTGCGGCGTGACTCGTACGCCGTCGACCTGCCGGCCGGGAAGGTAGGTCGCCGGGCCGCCGCGGGGGCCGGCGTGCAGGCCGACCACGGCCGGGCAGGCGCGCACCGCGGCAGCCACCGCCGCCACGTCGACGCCGTGCACCACGGCCGCCGGCGAAGCGGGAGCGGTCGTCATGACACGCGCGCCTCGCTGCGCGCCTCGTCGGACTCGGGCAGGTGGACGTCGTCGACGTTGACGTTGACCTCGACGACCTCCAGGCCGGTCATCCGCTCGATGGACTGCTTGACGTTGCGCTGGATGCCATGGCCGAGGTCGGCGATACCGACCCCGTATTCAACGACGATGTCCAGGTCGACCGCGGCCTGTGTCTCCCCGACCTCGACACCGACGCCCTGGGCGACGTTGGGCCCGGTGCTGCCCGGGATGCGCTCCCGCAGCGCCCCGAACGCGCGGGTGCCGCCGCTGCCCATGGCGTGGACTCCGCTGACTTCCCGGCAGGCGATGCCGGCGATCTTCTGCACCACGCCTTCGGCGACGCTGATCTTGCCCTCCTCGGTGGCGAGCCGGTTCTGCGGGGCCGCGGCGCTGACCTGCGTGCCGGTGCGGGGCGCCGGCGTCGTCTCGGCGGTCGTGCCGGTCCGTGACGCGGTCTGGGTCTGGGTCATGGGACGTGCGCTCCTTCGTGATCGAGGGCCACTCATAGTTGGACACCAGCGACGGCGAAACCTCGCGCACCAGCCGCAGGGTTTCTTTGCACGCTCGTGGGCACGACACGCCCCATGGGCCACCGTTCCCCCACCGCCAGGGGGCCGGCCCGAACCGCGGCCGGCCCCCTGCCCGAGGGCGTGCGGCCGCCCCCGGGACCCGTGGATGCCGCGATCGACGACACCCTCCTGGTGCGGCGCGCACGGGAGGGCTGCCTCGATGCCTACCGGGTGCTCGTGGAACGCCACGCCCCGCGCGCCTACCGGGTCGCTCTCGGGATGCTGGGAAGCCGCGAGGACGCCGAGGACGTCACCCAGGAGGCTCTGCTGGCCGCCTGGCTGGCCCTGCCCGCCTTCCGGGGCGACGCCAGCTTCGCCACCTGGCTGTACCGCATCGTCACCACCCGGGCACTGAACAAGAGCACCCGCACCGCCCGGACCCGGCCGCTCGACGCGGCGCCCGAACCGGCCGACCCGGCACGCGGCCCGGCGGAGCGGGCCGAAGAGCACCTGGCCGCCGGCGCGGTCACCGCGGCCATGGCCGAACTGCCCGCCGCCCAGCGGGTCGCGCTGGTCCTCTACGAGTTCGAGGGGCTCAGCTACGACGCCATCGCCGAGATCACGCACAGTACCGTCGCGGCGGTCCGCAGCCACCTGTACCGCGCCCGGCGCACGCTCGCCACCAGGCTGCACGACTGGCGGTGACCCGGCGCTCGACCGGGCACCGCCGGCCAGCCGGCCGCGACCGGACCGCTGTCGCGCCCCGAACGCGAGCTTCACTCACCATCGTCTCCTCATTCGGCCGGAGCACGGTGTTCACCCGCATGTTGATCAATCTGGTCAGGGTGTGCCTACCTTTTGCTTCAGTCAGGAGACGTGATGGCTCAACCCAGAACCCGACATCTGCTGCTCGCGGGCGCGGCGGCGCTCGCCCTCTTACCCGTCGTCGCTGTTCCCTCCGCGCAGGCCAGCGGGTCCGGCCAGGGCCAGACCGGGCATCAGACGCTCTGGCGCGGCGACTTCGACGGCGCCAGCAATGCCTGGAAGGTGCAGACCGACGGCGCGCCCGCCGGCTGGCGTGGTTGGACGTTCACCCAGCGTAACGACTGGTTCAAGGCGGCCGCGCCGGCCGGCGTCGGCTGCGACCCGGAGCAGAACCGGCCGCTGGACTCCCGCTGCTTCCTCGACGCGCGTAACCAGTTCTCCCGCTCGCGCGGCGTGCTCGCGGTGGCGGACAACGGCGTGGCGGCGGCCAAGGGCGCTACCGTCGACGGGGATCACCCGGTCAACAGCACGCTCGTCAGCCCCGGCGTGCCGGTCGGCGGCAAGAACACGGTCGAGCTGGTCTTCTCCTCGCAGTACCGCCAGGCGCACAAGTCGGTCGGCCGCGTGACCGTGGCGTTCGACGGCGGGGCGGAGAAGGAGATCCTGCGCTACTCCGCGGCCCGGATCAGCGCGAACGGCGGCGACGACGTCATGTCCGGTCAGGAGGTGCTCCGGGTCGACGTGCCGCGGCGCGCCCGTACCGCCGTGTTCCGCTTCACGTACAGCAACAACCGTCCGCAGATGTACTGGGCGGTCGACGACGTGGTGGTTCGCACCCCGCTGCCGGCGCTGCCTCGTGGCGCGAAGGCGACCACGCTCGGAGTGCTCAGCGACATTCAGGTGGAGGGCCTGCCGTACACCGACAGCGCGCTGGAACTGCTCAAGCGCGAGGCGCCGGGCGCGAAGGCGTTCCTCCTCGACGGTGACATCATCAGCGGGCCGCGCGAGCAGACCCAGGAGCAGCAGGTCAAGGAGTACGCCGACGTGAGCGCCGTGTTCGCCCGGCACCGGCTGCCCACGGTGCTGCCCGCGATCGGCAACCACGACCGGCGCAGCCGGGTGCTGACCCCTGAGCAGCAGCAGAAGAACTTCCTCGCGTTCGCCAACAAGTGGGGCGCGGGCATCGACAAGCCGTGGTACGAGAAGGTCGTCGGCGGTGTGCCGGTGATCGTGCTGGGCGAGGAGAGTGGCGTCGCGGAGGAGGCGAAGCAGCAGATCAGCGACGCGCAGGTGGCGTTCCTGACGCAGCGGCTGGCGTACTGGGCGCGCCAGGGCAAGCAGGTGCTGGTGATGAAGCACTACCCGTTCGAGTGGACGGTCTCCGGCACGTACGTCGAGGGCTACGGCAACGGCCCGCGTGACTTCGAGCTCGAGTCGATCGTCGGCAAGTACCCGAACGTGATCTACCTGAGCGGGCACACGCACTGGTCGCCGTACCGTCGGGACTGGTCGGCGCGGGTCGTCACCCAGGGCGGGCACCCGGACGGCTACACCGCGGTCAACACCGGTGCGCTGGCGATCGAGTTCGCGCCCAGCCCGGACAACCCGTGGGACGAGGACTCGGCGACCGACCGGCCCGAGTCGCCGTCGGTGCTCACCATCGCGGTGTACCCGGACCGCACGATCGTGCGCGCGTTCGACGTGCTCACCGGCAAGCAGATCAACCAAGTCGAGGTGGCCAGGCCGCAAACAGGCCGCTGAGGCCACCCCGGCCCCGTCCGCACACCCCGGTTCCGCACCGGGACTGTGCCGGGCGGGGCCGGCTCGGGGACGAGGTACCGCGACCCACAGCCACTGTGGAACAGTGGTGGCATGCTGCTGAGCGCCATTCCCAGCCCGGCCCGCGGCGTGTGGCACCTCGGCCCGCTGCCGATCCGGGCCTATGCGCTGTGCATCCTCGCCGGCATCGTCGTGGCGGTCCTGCTCACCACCCGGCGCTGGGTCGCCGCCGGCGGGCGCCGCGAGGACGTGATGGACGTGGCGATGTGGGCGGTTCCGTTCGGCATCGCCGGCGGCCGCATCTACCACGTGCTGACCGACCCGGAGCTGTACTTCACCCCCGGCCACGACCCGATCCGCGCCCTGTACATCTGGGACGGCGGCCTGGGCATCTGGGGCGCGGTCGCCCTCGGCACCCTCGGCGCGTGGATCGGCTGCCGCCGGCTCGGCATCTCCCTGCCCGCCTTTGCTGACGCCGGCGCGCCCGGGCTCGCCATCGCCCAGGCCATGGGCCGGTTCGGCAACTACTTCAACCAGGAGCTGTACGGCCGGCCGACCGACCTGCCCTGGGCGCTGCGGATCGACCCGGAGCACCGCCCGGCCGCCACGCCCGACGTCGCGCTGTACCACCCGACGTTCCTGTACGAGGTCCTGTGGTGCCTGGCCGCCGCGGCCCTGATCATCTGGGCGCAGCGCCGCTTCCACCTGAGCGGGGGCCGGGTCTTCATCCTGTACGTCGCGGTGTACACGGTCGGCCGCGTGTGGATCGAGGCCCTGCGCGTGGACACCGCCAACCACATCCTCGGCCTGCGCCTGAACACGTGGACCTGCGCCGTCGTCTTCACCGCCGCCGTCGTCACGCTGTGGCGGACCCGCCCGCGGGCCCCGGCGCCGCCGGAGCCGGCCGCCTCGCCGGTGAGCGGCCGCGCCGCGCCCTGAGCGTGCGGGCGACTCAACGCCGACGTGTGCCGGGGCGTCACGACGGTTTCGCGATGACCGCGAAGCGGTTCTCGACCCGCCGGGCGAACTTGAGGAAGCCCCGCAGGCCGGACAGGCCCTCCATCATGCCGAAGACCGGGATCAGCGCCAACACGGCGACCGGCTCCCACCAGCGGCGCCGGCCGTCGCCGGAGACCTCCGCGTTGACCCGCAGCCCCTCCCAGTACATCCACACCACGTAGGCCATGTTCAGCGCCCACAGCGGGATGACCAGGCTCGTCACCGGCGACGTGTTGGAATCGGCGATCAGCCAGGCGATGAGCAGTACGACGGCGACGTTCTGGATCGGGCCGACCACCCAGGACATCACCGAGTAGGCGAGCAGGACCCGGTTGCGAAGCTGCAGCGAGCGGTTGAACACCAGCGCGGCCAGCCCCCACGACCACCGCTCCCGCTGCTTGAAGAAGTCGCGCAGGGTGGCCGGCGACGCGCCGTAGGACCGGCCGGCGAACCAGGCGCTGCGGCCCCGGTAGCGGGCGCTGAAGATGAGCGCGAACTGGGCGTCCTCGACTAGGCTGCGGGGTCCGAAGTCCCAGCCGATCGTCGCCTCGATCGAGGCCCGGACCAGCAGCAGTTCGCCGTGCACGCCCGCCCGGGGGGTACCGCTGCCGGTCCACGCCGAGAAGCGGCCCACGTCCTCGGCGGGGCGGGCCGCGTCGGCGAGCCAGGTGAGCCGGTTGACCGCGTACTCGCGGGGATAGGTCAGGATGCCCTGGGCCAGATGCCGGGCGTCGTCGCCGGAGCGGGACTGCTCCGCGAGGAAGCGGGCCATGGACAGGGCGGTGTCGGGGCCGACGCCGGTGTCGTCGTCCATGTGCAGGACCCACACGTCATCGCGCGCCTCGCCCTCGCGGATGCGCAGCTCGTGCAGGTAGTGGGTGGCCCGCGCCTTGAACCGGGTGCCCTTGCGGGTGCGGTAGGCGCGCGGGACGGTGACCAGCCGGACCCGGTCGCTGCCGGCGGCCAGCGCGGCGATGTGCCCGGCCGCCTCGCATCCCTCGTCGACGACGATGTCGACGCGCAGCCGGGGGAAGCAGCGGGGGAGGTACTCCAGATACGACAGCACGGAGCGCTCCAGCGCCGGATACGTGTCGTGCCGCCCGACGGTGGGCACGGCGACGACGAGGAGGTCGTCGCTGGTCGTCACCCCGTGCCCGGACCACCGCTCGGCCGACCGGCGCAGCGCCCGCCGGGTGCGGCGCAGGCCGATGATGCCGGTCAGCGTGGTGACGATCGGCCAGGTCCAGATGATGGTCAGCGGCCAGCCGAGCCGCCCCGCGTAGGAGCCGGTGACCCAGAAGTCGCTCGCCACGATCACCAGATAGGCCAGAATCAGCGGGAGGTACGCCGGCCGCCAGCGCGAGAGCCGGGCCGCGGGCCGGGCCTTGCCGCTCAGCCGGGCGTCCTGCCCCGGACGCACCGCCTCGGAAGGTCCCACGGCCCGCAGGTACCCGGTGGCGTCGCGGTGTCGGCCCGGGCCGGGGTGCGGAACCGGGGCTTACCTTTGGGGGAGTACCGGCGACGGATCTCGGCTATGCGGCGGGCCGGCCGGCGTACACGGCCGCCTCCCGCGCCGTGGCCCGGATGCCGCCGGGGCCGTTGAAGAGCCGCTCGCCCCATGCGGTCAGCCGGTCGGGGTTGAAGCGGTCGGCCAGGTCGAGGTACTCCACGCCGCCGCTGTTGCCGCTCCACGACCAGCCCAGCCAGCCGATCCCGCGGGCCTGGGCCTCGCTCATGACGGCGTCGGCGGCCACCGCGCCGTCGGTGTGCTTCCACCCGAACTCGCCGATCACCAGCGGCACGCCGGTGTGCCGGAACGCGTCGAGGTAGCCGGCGACCTTCTCCGGGGTGTCGTACACGCCGTACATGTGCACCGAGAACGCGGTGTTGTGCTGCGGGTCGGTGTCGAAGACCGACCGGGCGTTGTCGCGCATGACGCCGGACCAGTCCTGGCCCCAGTTCGGCGCGTCGGCCAGCAGCAGGTGCCGCAGGCCGGCCGAGCGCATCTTGCGGATCGCCGAGCCCGTCGCGGCGGTCCATGCCTCGGCGCCGGTGTTGCCGAAGGGCTCGTTGCCGATGTTGACCACGACGTAGGCCTCCTGGCCGGCGAGCACGTCGCGCAGCCCGGCCCAGTAGTCGGCCGCCTTGTCCAGCGAGACGCTGCCCGGCTGTTCGCCGTGGCCGGTGGTGTCGTGGTACTCCAGGACGCAGATCAGCCGGTTCGCCTTGCACTGCGCGATGATGCCGGTGACCCGGTCCGGGCCGACGCCGGAGTCCAGCACGACCCGAAGCGTGTTGGCGCCCAGCCGCTTGACGTCGGCGTACGCGCGGTCCTGCGCCGGGTACCAGGCGTACGGGTGGCTCACGCCCCGCATGACGAATGCGCTGCCACCGCCCTCGGCGATCCCGGCCCCGCTGACGTGCAGCCCGGCGGCGCCGCGTGGCGACTGGACCGGGCTGCCCGACCGGGACGGCCGGGAGACGGCGAACACGAACACGATCGCGATGAGCGCGGCGCACACCGCACCCACGGTAACTGTCTTCCTCATGTATCTCCGTCGGCTTCGATCGCCTGACCTGGCGAAGTCGCGGGTGGCTTCAAGCCACGTCGGGCAGGAAGCCGGCGGAGAAGCACCCCGTCGTCGCGGAAGGTGTCCGTCGGCCCATCGCCGTCCTACTGGTCACCTTCGACCCCGGCGGCGTGCGGTCGAGTGTACGGGTGATCGGATCACCCGCCCAGTCACCCGCGGCCGTCGGCGGTGGGGTCCGGCGTGGCGCGGGGCGAGTACGGCAGCGGGTAAACTGCCGGTGGTCGGCAATCAGGGGCCCGGTGATCGCTGAGGTCGACGACCGGCGCCGGCTGTGGCGCCGCTGTCGAAGGGGGTCACCCGCGCTGCCCGGCGGGGTGGATGCGGGTGGGAGGTGGGCCCGGTTTGGCCGACAGCAGCCGGCAGCGACGTGCCGCCGTGCCCGCACCGCCGCCGGAGCGGCAGGCGTGGCTGACCGACGTCGCCACCGCCGCCGCTCGCGACGCCGGCGGTGTTCCGGTGCGGCTGCTCGGCGATTACCTGCCGATGCTCGCCGACGCGGCGGTCAGCGGACGCCGACCCCGGCGCGCCGAACTGGACGCGGTGGGTCAGCTCGGCCGGCAGGCCGCCGAACAGGGCATCTCGGCCGGACGGGTGGTGCAGCTGTACCTGTCGGCGGCCCGGCGGCTGTGGCAGGACCTGCCCGTGGTGGTGCGTTCCGCGGACAGCGAGGTTGTGCGCGCGGCCGCGGCGGCGGTGCTGCAAGTCATCGATGAGGCGGTCGCCACGCTCGCCGAGGGCTACGCGGTCGCTCGCCGGGACCTGGTCCGCCGGGAGGAAGCGCTGCGCCGGGAGTTGATCGACGACTTGCTGCGCGGGGACTCCGACCTCGGCAGCGTGGTCGAGCGAGCGGAGCCGTTCGGGCTCGACCTCGCCCGGGTGCACCAGGTGGCGCTGGCCGCACCGAGCCGGCGGCTGCCGGAGACGGACACGGCGATCAGCGCCCTGGAAGCAGTCGTCTTCGACCGGCTCGGTGACCGCGACGTCCTGGTCGCCACCAAGGAGGGCCTGCTGGTCGTCCTCGCCCCTGCCGAGGCCGTCGAGGCCGGCCGGACGGGACCCGGCGCCGGCCAGGACAGCGATCTCGGCTGGCTGGTGCACGGTGAGCTCAACCGCCTCAGGCACGGGCGACCGTGGCGGGTCGCGGTCGGCCGCCCCCACCCCGGCCTGTACGGCATCGCCCGTTCCTATGAAGAGGCCCGCGAGGCGCTGACCATGGCCGGGCGGCTGAACGCCGACAAGAGCGTCATCACCGCACACGACCTGCTGATCTACCGGGTGCTGCTGCGTGACCAACCCGCCATCGTCGATCTCGTCTCCGCGGTGCTCAGTCCGCTGTTGCAGGCCCGCGGCGGCGCCGGAGCATTGCTGGACACCCTGGACGCGTACTTCACCACCGGCGGGGTGGCCACCGAATCGGCCAGGCGGCTACACGTGTCAGTGCGCACGGTGACGTATCGCCTGGCTCGGATCAGGACCCTGACCGGCTACGACGCGGCCGACCCGGCGCACCGGTTCACCTTGCAGGCCGCGGTGCTCGGCGCCAAGGTCCTCAACTGGCCGGCTGAGGCGCCACCGAGCACCGCGTAGCCCATGCTGCCCGGCTGTCTCCCAGGCAGCCGGGCGCGGGTCAGATCAGTCCTTGAGCGAGCATCGCCTCGGCGACCATCCGGAAACCGTCGATGTTGGCGCCGGCGACGTAGTTGCCCGGCATGCCGTACTCCTCGGCGGTGGCGTAGCAGCGGGCGTGGATGTCGCGCATGATGTCACGCAGCCGCTGCTCGGAGTAGGGGAACGTCCACGAGTCGCGGCTGGCGTTCTGCTGCATCTCCAACGCGCTGGCCGCGACCCCGCCCGCATTGGCGGCCTTGCCGGGGGCGAAGCGCACGCCGGCCTCGGCGAACAGGCGCACCGCCTCGGACGTGGTCGGCATGTTGGCTCCCTCCACCACCGTGGTGCACCCTCCGGCGATCAGGGCGGCAGCGTCAACCTCGTCGATCTCGTTCTGCGTGGCGCAGGGAATGGCGACCGTGCACGGAACCTCCCGCCACACACTTCCTCCCGGCGCGAACGTCGCGTGCGGGCGGTGGCGGACGTACTGCTCGACGCGTTCCCGCCGCACCTCTTTGACCTCTTTGAGGACCGCCACGTCGATGCCCTTGTCGTCGAGCACGTATCCGGACGAGTCGGAGCAGGCCACCACGAGGCCGCCGAGCTGGTGGATCTTCTCGATCGCGTAGATCGCCACGTTGCCGGAGCCGGAGACCACCACCCGCTGGCCGTCGATGCTGCCACCGGCGGCGCGCAGCATCTCCTCGGCGAAGAACACCGCACCGTAGCCCGTCGCTTCCCGCCGCACCTGGGCACCGCCGTAGGCCAGGCCCTTGCCGGTGAGGACCCCGGACTCGTAACGGTTCGTGATGCGCTTGTACTGCCCGAACAGGTAGCCGATCTCCCGGCCGCCGACGCCGATGTCACCCGCCGGCACGTCGGTGTACTCGCCGATGTGGCGGTACAGCTCGGTCATGAACGACTGGCAGAACCGCATCACCTCACGGTCGGACCGGCCCTTCGGGTCGAAGTCCGACCCGCCCTTGCCCCCGCCGATCGGCATGCCGGTCAGGGCGTTCTTGAACAGCTGCTCGAACCCGAGGAACTTCACGATGCCGAGATAGACCGACGGGTGGAACCGCAGCCCGCCCTTGTACGGACCCAGCGCGGAGTTGAACTCCACCCGGAACCCGCGGTTGATGTGCACCTCACCGCGGTCGTCCTCCCACGGCACCCGGAAGATGATCTGCCGCTCCGGCTCGCAGATCCGCTCGATGATCTTCGCCTGGGCGAACCCCGGGTTCTTGTCCAGGGCGGGGGCGACGCTGTCGAGCACCTCCCGCACCGCCTGATGGAATTCGCTCTCACCCGGGTTGCGGCGCATGACCGCGGCGAAGATCGAGTCAAGCTTTTCCCGTGTCGACACGGTCATCCCTCCGGTGTGGTGGGTCCGAGCATCGGTCACTGCAATGCTGAGACGCCCACACCGTTGTGGACCGTCATCACCCTCTGCTAGGCGGCGCCAGCTGTTCGTCCACGCCGAACAGCATGGTTCGCCATCCTCGCATCTCGGAGGGCGCCGGCGCGACATTCCGTGTTGATCCACACACCGGCGATGACAGTCGGCGGAAGCCGGTCAGCTCGCGCGGGCCTGGCAGGGCACGCAGAACCGGGCGTGCGGCAGAATTTCCAGCCGGGCGTCGGGAATCGGGTTCCTGCAGCGTTCGCAGCGGCCGTAGGTGCCCGCCGTGACGCGGGACAGTGCGGCGTTGATCTCCTCGATCGCGCGGCGGGCCGCGGCAGCGCGCGTGGCGATGGTGTCCGGATCCTCACCGGTGCCGCCCGGGTCGGCGCCGGCGGCGGTGAGCGCCGCGAGGTCCTCGGAGTGCTGGCGTAGCTGCGCCTCGAGCGTCTGGCGCAACGTGTCGGTGCTCGGGCCGGTGCCGATGCTCATCGGGTCTCCCATCAACTGGTGGAAAAAGGAATAATTGCAGCAACAGGGTTGAACCGTGCGAAGTACCTGAATTTGCGTGTGGTCAGATCCGCATGGCACCGCGACGCAGCGCGGCGAGAGCGGCCAGGCCCGCGCCGCGCACGGCGGCCAGATATGGTGCGGCGGGGCGGCGTACCGGTGTGCCGGCGGCGCCGGCGATGCGGGCCGCCAGCCGCACGTGGGTCGCGCCGCCACCGACGAGGAGCAAACCGCCGCGCATCGCCGCCGCGATGGCCTGGCGATGCTCGGACTGGCGGCGCACCTCGCCGACGAGGTCGACGACGGCGGCGATGATCGCCGCCTCGGGGTCGGGTCCACCGGCGTTGTCGCGCAATCCGATGTCATGCCGCCGGGCGGCGACGATCACACCGCCCGAGAGCACGGCAACCTCGGTCAGGTGCGCGCCCACATCCGCGATCAGCAAGGGGCCGGGTGCCGCGCCGGCACCGATCGCGGCGGCGCGCACGGTGTCGATGAACAGCAGCCGCGCCGGATCGAGCGCGGTTGTCACCACCGCGCGCAGGGCGGACTCGGCCTGCGAGCCGATGCCGACGGGCCGGCACGCCACCACCACGGCGCCGCTGGGCAGCGGCCGTGGCAGATCGCACAAGAGGCCGGACAGCAACAGCCGCATGGCCCCCGGGTCGGTGATCCGGCCGCGGACAACCGGGCCGGAGCGTTCCACGGCGGCCGGGGCCGGGTTGGTGGAGTGCAAGGTGCCGCGGCCGGATGCCCAGATCCGGGTGTTGGCACTGCCGAGGTCGATCCCGACGGCCGCGGGCTCGAGTGGCACAGTGCCGTCCGCGGGAGGCGCCATCCCGGCCCGGCCCCGGCGATTGCCCAGGCCTTCGGGGGCGATGCTGTCAGTTGGTTCAGTGAGCACTGGGTTTCTCCTCTCGGGTATCCGGACGCGGTCCGTGACGGTGGCGGAGGTTTTCTGGCTGCCGGCCGGGCACGATGGCGGCGGGCTGCGGAGTGTCGAGCGGGCGGCTGGGCCCAGCCCGCAGCGCGGTCGCGGTGCGCGGCGACGGTCAGCGGGCGGTGGTCGACGTGACCTTGCGGCCCGGCGGCGACGGCTGCCGGCACGTGCGCGAGGAGTCGGCGGCGCCCGGCCACGTCGGCCGGATATGAGGCGAATCGCTCGGCCAGGGGCGGGCGGCGACCAGGGCGGCGGTTCGCCCGCCGGGCAACGTGCCGGTCGTCATCCTCACCACCCCTGCAAGCCGTGCCGAAAAGGAATTTCCAGCATCGGCCATCGGCCACCGATGCACACCGGCACCGGTCGGCAAGCTCACCCGGGCCTCATTGCCGGTCACCGGCAATGTCACCCGCCGCAATGCTGTCATGGCACGAGCGTGATCGTGGACGAATCCATACTGAGTACATACGGTATGCAGACTATGACTGCTCTCAACCTGCCGCCGGCGGGACGTACGAGATCCGCGGCCGACGAGGTCACCGGCCTCGTGAGCGACCTTGTCCGCATCGACACCACGAACACCGGCGACCCGGCGACGCTCACCGGCGAGCGGGCCGCCGCCGAGTACGTCGCGGAGCGGCTCGCCGAGGCGGGTTACGAGCCCGAGTACGTCGAGTCCGGCGGCCGGGGTCGCGGCAACGTGATCGTCCGCCTGCCCGGCGCCGACCCCGGGCGCGGCGCGCTGCTGGTCCACGGCCATCTCGACGTCGTGCCCGCCGATGCCTCCGAGTGGACCGTCCACCCGTTCTCCGGCGAGGTCCGCGACGGCTACGTCTGGGGCCGCGGCGCCATCGACATGAAGCACATGGTCGGGATGAGCCTCGCCGTCGCCCGGCAGTTCAAGCGCGACGGCACGGTCCCGCCCCGCGACATCGTCTTCGCCTTCCTCGCCGACGAGGAGGCCGGCGGCTTCCAGGGCGCCCGCTGGCTCGTCGAGCACCGCCGGGAGCTCTTCGACGGCGTCACCGAGGCCGTCAGCGAGGTCGGCGGGTTCTCCCTCACTGTGCGCGACGGCGTTCGCGCCTACCTGGTCGAGACCGCGGAGAAGGGCATCATGTGGCTGCGGCTCAAGGTCCGCGGCACCGCCGGCCACGGCTCGATGCTGCATGCCGACAACGCCGTGGCGAAGCTCGCCGCCGCCGTCGCCCGCCTGGACGCCCACCGCTTCCCGATCGTGCTGACCGGCCCGGTGCGCGAGTTCCTGCAGGGCGTCGGCGAGCTGACCGGCGTGCCGTTCGACGAGGACGACCCCGAGGCGGCGGTCGCCCGGCTCGGCTCGCTCGCTCGCATGATCGGCGCCACGCTGCGCGACACCGCCAATGTGACGATGTTCAACGCCGGCTACAAGACCAATGTGGTGCCATCGCTGGCCGAGGCCACCGTCGACGGCCGCATGCTGCCCGGCCGCGAGGAGGCCTTCGAACGTACCCTCGCCGAGGTGCTCGGACCCGACGTCGAGCGGGAATGGGACAGCCTTCCGCCCGTCGAGACGACCTTCGACGGACACCTGGTGGACGCCATGGCGGCGGCGATCTCGGCCGAGGACCCCGGAGCGCGGGTCCTGCCGTACATGGTCTCGGCGGGTACTGACGCGAAGTCCTTCCAGCGGCTCGGCATCCGCCACTTCGGGTTCGCGCCGCTGCGGCTGCCCCCGGACCTCGACTTCACGGCGCTGTTCCACGGCGTCGACGAACGTGTCCCGGTCGACGGCCTGCAGTTCGGCACCCGGGTCCTGACGCGGCTGCTGCTGAACAGCTGACGAACCGTCGGACCTGGCCGCCTGCGCAACGGCCGGGTCCGGTGGGTTCCGGACCCGGCCGGCCGGGCGCTCAGCGGCAGGCGGTGCCGTTGAGCGTGAAGCCGCTCGGTGCGGCGGTGTTGCCGGTGTGGGTCGCCTGGAAGCCGATCGTGGTCGAGCCGCCCGGCGGGATGGCGGCGTTGTAGCTGACGTTGCTCGCCGTCACCTGCCCGCTGGCCGGCGAGTAGGTGGCGTTCCAGCCCGACGTGATCGCCTGTCCGGACGCGAGCGTGAACCTCAGCGCCCACCCGTTGATCGGCGTCGAGCCGGTGTTGGTGATGGTGATGTTGTCGGTCAGGCCGGTGTTCCACGGGTTGACCGCGTTGGTGACCTGGCAGCTGCCGGAGCCGCCACCCGGGTTCGACGGGGTCGACGGCCCCGTCGGGCTCGGCTGCGGCGACGAGGTTCCGCCGCCGCCCGGGCCCTCGCTCACCGTGATGCTCGAGCTGCCGCTGCTCTGGTAGCCCTCGGTGGCGAGGATCTGGTAGTCGTGGGCGCCGAGGTTCAGCCCCAGGCTCGCCCAGGCGTTGAAGTGGTTGGCGGTGGTGATGGTGCCGCCGGTCCGCTTCTGCTGGCGCACGCTCCAGTACTGGTAGAACGTCGCCGTGCCGATGATCGAGGGCTGGTTGACGCGCTGGGTGCGGTAGATGTCGTAGGTGCTGCCGTCGGTGGTGACGGAGCCCAGCCGCTGCGCGCCGGTGCTCGGGTTGTAGCTGCCGTAGTTCTCCACGACGTAGTACTCGATGAGCGGGTTGGTCGTCCAGCCGTACAACGCGAGGTAGCCGTTGCCGTTGACGTTGAACGTGCCGGAGTAGTTGACGGTGTGGCTGGAGCCCGGCTTCCAGCCCTTGCCGACGACGGTGTTGTTGATGTTGCTCCACTGGACGCTGTACGACCCGCCGGCGCCCAGGTTCATCGTGACGTTCCCGTTGTCCTTCCAGTAGGAGAAGAAGTAGCCGTTGTGCGTGCCGGTCGTGTTCGACGTGACGGTCCGGTCGGCCTCGGCGTGGGCGACGCCGGTCAGGGCGATCGAGCCGGCGGCCAGCACAACGGCACAGACACCGCCGACCACGAGCCGTACCCGACCCCGCCGCCCGGAAAGAACCTTCATGCGCGCGTCCCTTCGTTCGATTTCGACGTCGATCGATGGTGCAGCGTGCTGCCGCGCGCCACGGCGTGTCAAGAATTCCCGGTAGTGCCGCGAAAGCTACGACCGCCGATTCAGCGGGTATTTCCGCACGTCGGCCGGGCTCGATCCAGCTCCTGTGGACCGGCCCGGATCGCCGGAAGTTTCGGCTCCTTTCAGAAAACGTTCTCGCGACCGCGGCATCGGGTGATCGCCGTCACGGCGGCGGCGGATTGCCCGGCGCCGCCGGGCGGTTGTGCCGCATCGGCCCGGGATGTCCATCGAATCGTGATGCAACTCCCGGGCCGGTTCGCTGGTCGCAACGGTATGCGCATCTTGACGGGGATCTGCTGCGTGCTGCTGCTTGCGGCCTGTGCGTCCAATTCCGAAAAATCCGTTACGGCGGATACGTCGGCGTTGCCGAGCGCGGCCGCCGCGCCGAGCCCGACCCACGGCCTGTGCGGCGATCCGGAGCTCGACGACAAGCAGGTGACCTTCCCCGGCAGGACCGGGGCTCATCTGGCCGCCTACGTCCTCGGCACCGGCGCCGTCACGCTCGTGCTCGCCCCGCAGGCCAGCACCACCGGCTGCTCGTGGCTGTCGTGGGCGAAGCGGCAGGCGGCGGCCGGGTACCGCGTCCTGGCCTTCGACTTCAACGGTGAGGGCCGCTCCCGCCGCGCCGAGTCCGGCCACAACTCCGACGACGTCGCCGCGGCCGCCGCCTTCGCCCGCACCGGCGGCTCCGGCGAGATCGTGCTCATCGGCGCCTCGCGGGGCGCGACGGCGGCCCTGATCGCCGCGGCGGCCCTGAACCCGCCGCCGGCCGCGGTGATCAGCCTGTCCGGCCCCGGCGACTACGCCGGCGAGCGCGCCCTGGATTCCGTGCCCAGGCTGACCGCGCCGGCACTCTACGTGGCGGCGAAGGGCGACAGCGCGTTCGCGGCGTCGGCGCAGGCGATGTACGACGACACCCCCGGCCAGGCCCGCAAGCTGGTCCTGGTCGAGGGCCGGCTGCACGGCACGGGCCTGCTCACCATCGCCGCCGAGGGCGCCCCGGAGGCCACCAAGGCCGTGGACGACTTCCTGCGCACCGCCGCCCCACCGGCTTAGAACGGGCGTTCCGGGCGCAGCGCGTGGCGGCCCGGCGAATGCAGCCGATCGGTGGTTGTCATCGTGGCCGCGCCGTCCGGGACAATCGGCACCCGAGGGGAGCGCGCGGCGCTGGTCGGCTGCACACGCTGGGTGAGGGATGGCGGCGCATGGGCTGGGAGGGTCACTCGCCGCGGTCGTCGGTGCTGGTGGCATCGCTGGCCGCGGGCGGGGCCGCGCTCGGGGTCGCCGGGCTCGTGCTCAAGGCCGAGGACGGCTCGCATCCGGTGCCGGATCTGGTGTTCGGCGGGGTGACCGGGCTCCTGTTCCTCGCGGCGGGCGTCGTGGCCCACGTGCGGCGGCCGGCCAACCGGGCCGGCCTGCTCATGGTCCTGTTCGGCACCGGTTGGTTCGCGGAGGACCTGCAGTTCTCCTGGATCCCGTGGGTGTTCACCGTCGGCGGCCTGTTCTCGCACGTCTCGACCGCGCTCGGCGCGCACCTCGTGCTCGCGTATCCGACCGGCCGGCTCACGTCGCCGGCCCAGCGGGTGCTGGCCGCGCTGGCCTACCTCGTCGCTGTCGTCTGGCCCGCGATCGGGGTCCTGTTCTACAACCCGGTCAGCCGCGGCCAGGTCAAGCCCGCCAACCTGCTGATGATCCGCGACGACCCGCGGTTCGTCCAGTTCGTGGTGGACAGCATGCAGCTCGGCGGCGGGATCGTCGCCTGCGGCGTCGTCGCGGTGTTGCTGCACCGGTTCTTCGTCGCCGGCCGGCCGATGCGGCTGATCCTCGCCCCGGTCTTCGTCACCGGCATCGGTGGCGCCACCGCCACGGCGGTGGGCGGCGTCGCCGGCTACGACAGCCCCGCCGCCCAGGTCGTGCTGCTGGCGTACAAGGTCTGGTGCTGCCTGCTGCCGCTGGGGTTCCTCGCCGGTGTGCTGCGGGTCCGGATCGGGCCGACGCGGGTCGACACGCTGCTGGTGGAGCTCGGCACGCCGGCCGGCGGGACGGTGCCGGCGCTGCGGGCGCTGCTGCGGCGCAGCCTGGGGGACGCGACGGCGGAGGTCGGGCTGTGGGACGGGGCCGGCCGCTGCTACGTCGACGACGAGGGCCATCCCGTGGTACTGCCGGACAACGACGCATCCCGGGCCGTCACCCGGATCGACTTCGACGGCCGGCCCCTGGCCGTGCTCGTGCACGACCCGGCGCTGCTGGAGGACCCGGTCCGGCTCGACGCCGTGACCGGCGGGGCTGCCGTCGCGCTGGAGCGGCAGCGCCTGGCGGGGGAGATGCTCGCCGAGGTCGAACGGTCGCGGGAACGCATCGTCGAGGCCACCGACGCCGAGCGGCAGCGCTTCGGGCGCGACCTGCACGACGGCGCGCAGCAGAACCTCGCGGTCGCCGCCGCGTACCTGCGTCGGGCCGTCACACGCCTGGACAACACCGGCGACGAGACCGCCCTCGAGGCGCTGCGCCGCAGCGACCAGGCGCTGCAGGACGTGACCCGGGAGCTGCGCGAGATCGCCCACGGCCTGCGCCCGGCCGCCCTCACCGACCTCGGCGTCGACCCGGCCGTGCGCGCGCTCGCCGACGCGATGCCCATCCCCGTCACGATCACCGCCACGGTGGTGCCGCGGCTGGAGCCAACCGTCGAGTACACCGTCTACCTGCTGGTCAAGGAGGCCTTCGCGAACACCCTCAAGCACGGGCGAGCCACCCGCGCCTCGGTGCGGCTCGAGCACACGGGAACGCTTCTGCGGGTGTACGTGACCGACGACGGCCAGGGCGCAGCGACCCCCGAGCGCGGGCGCGGTCTGCTGGGACTGCAGGACCGGGTGCACGCGGTCGGCGGCCGGTTCAGCGTGACCAGTGCGCCGGGGGAGGGCACCACGCTCGCGGCGACGCTGCCGGCCCGGCCGGTGCCGGACGCGGAAGGAGCCTTCGATGCCGGCGAGTAGGCCGGTTCGCGCCGTGGTCGCCGAGGACCACGCCCTCTATCGCGAGCTGCTCGTGGAGCACCTGCGCCACCAGGACGTCGACGTCGTCGCCGAGACCGCCGACGCGGTGGCGCTGCGCCAGGCCGTGCGGGCGGCCCGGCCCGACGTGGCCGTCATCGACATCCGGCTGCCGCCCGGGCCGGGCCCGGCGGGCCTGCACGCCGCCGTCGAGATCCGCCGCCGCGACCCCGGCGTCGGGGTGCTGTTGTTGTCGCAGTACGTCGAGGTGCAGTACTTCACCACGCTCGTCGCCGGCGGCATGCGCAAGGTCGGGTACCTGCTCAAGGAGCGCGTCGGCGGCACCGAGGACTTCGTGAACGCGGTCCGCCGCATCGCCGCCGGCGGCTGCGTGGTCGACCCGCAGATCTCCGCGCAGCTGCTCGCCGGCCGGCCCCAGCTCGGGCTCGGCGGGCTCACCGACCGCCAGGCCGACGTGCTGGAGCTCATGGCCGACGGCCTGAGCAACAGTGCCATCGCGGCCCGGCTGCGGATCAACGACCGTACCGTCGAGACCCACACCCGCGCCGTCTACCGGGCGCTGGGCATCGAGGACGAGCGCGACACCCACCAGCGGGTGCTGGCGGTGCTGATGTACTGGCGGGCTAAGCAGGGCCGAGCATGAGCGCGACCGGCCGGCCGGAGAACTCGTGCTTCGCCACGAAGCCGTGGGCGCCGCTGGCGGCGTAGCTCGGGCCGTGGTCGCTGATCGGGTGCACCGAGCACAGCACGACCCGCACGCCCGGCCAGCCCGCGCGGATACGGCGGCACACGGCGTAGCCGTCGGTGTCGGGCAGGCGGACGTCCAGCAGTACCGCGTCCGGCCGCAGCGCCGCGACCAGCGCGAGCGCCTCCCGGCCGGTGGCGGCCTCGCCGGCGACCGCGAGGCCCTCCGACTCCAGCGACGTGCGGGCCAGGGCGCGGAACCCGGCGTGGTCGTCGACGATCAGCACCCGGGGCCTCATCTCGTCACCGTTGCCGCACCCGTACCCGCTGTCATCCGTGCCAGCCCTGACGACTTCCGCCGCGGCGGCGGCCACCCTGCTCGGTATGAAGGTCCGCCGAACCGTTCGTGCCGCCGCCACCGTGGCCGCGGCGGCGCTGCTCATCGCGTGCGGGTTCACCCGCAGCCCGCAGCCGCAGTCCCGCCCCGGGCCGCAGAACCCGGCGCCCGCACCCGCCACGACGAGCGCCGCGCCCCCGGCGCCGGCCCGGACGACCAACGCGGTCAGGTCCGGAACGCTGTCCACCCGCACCACCGCCGGCACCCGCGACCGCGTCTCCTGCTCGGACATCCAGACCGAGATCCGGCTCGTCGCGTCGAACGGCCCGGTGGCGTGGACCGCCCGGGTCGTCGACCGGTGGACGAGCACCAGCGTCGGCAACCCGGTCAGCTCCGTGAGCGTGAGCCCGTCCTCGGGGACCCTCGCCGACGGTGCGAGCGTCGTGGCCCGGATCCGCGGCACCTACCCGGCGAGCAAGCAGCGGTTCTGGGTCCTGTTCGAGTACGAGACCAACGCCGGCTCGCCCTCCGCCGTCCTCGACGTCAGCTGCTGAGCCGGCCATGACGACCACACGGCTCGGGATCGACTTCGGCACCTCGCACACCGTCGCAGTGCTCGCGCGGCCGGGTGGGCGGGCCGACGCCCTGCTGTTCGAGGCCTCGCCGCTGCTGCCCTCGGCGGTGTACCTCGGCGGCGACGGCCTGCTCGTCGGTCGTGACGCCGAGCGCAGCGCCCGGATCGAGCCCGGCGCGTACGAGCCGCACCCCAAGCGGCGCATCGACGACGGGAAGGTCCTGCTCGACGGGCGGGAGGTGCCGGTGCCGGTGCTCGTCGAGGCGATCCTGCGCCGCGTCGCCGAGGAGGCGTACCGCACCCTCGGCGGGCCGCCGGGCAGCACCGTACTCACCCACCCGGCCGGCTGGGGCGCGACCCGCCGGTCGCTGCTGACGGCCGCCGCCGAGGCCGCCGGCCTGCCCGGCGTCACCCTGGTCGCCGAGCCGGTCGCCGCGGCCATGTACTTCACCGGCGTCCTCGGCCACCGGGTGCCCGACGGCCACGCCGTCGTGGTGTACGACTTCGGCGGCGGCACGTTCGACGTCAGCGTCGTGCGCCGGGCCGGCGCCGGCTGGCACGTGGTGGCCGCCGCCGGCCTCGACGACGTCGGCGGCATCGACCTCGACGCCGCGATCGTCGAGCGGGTCCGCACCGCCGTCGCCGGGCGCGCACCCGAGGTCTGGCAGCGGCTCGAGCGGCCGGCGACCGTCACCGACCGCCGGCACCGGCGGGCCCTGTGGGAGGACGCCCGGTCGACGAAGGAACTGCTCAGCCGCGCGACCAGCGCGGGCCTGGCAGTGCCGCTGCTGGACGTCGACCTGTACCTGACCCGCCCCGAGTTCGAGGCGCTGGCCCGTCCGTGGCTGGACCGGACGATCGCGCTGACCACGGCGACACTGTCGGCCGGCGACGGGACCGTGGGCCGGCTCTCGGGCGTGTTCCTGGTCGGCGGCGGCAGCCGGGTGCCGCTCGTGGCGACGCTGCTGCACCAGGCCCTCGGCATCGCGCCGGTCATCCTGGAGCAGCCGGAGCTCGTGGTCGCCCACGGCAGCCTGCTCACCCCCGCCCCGGCCGCACCGCCGGCCGCGGTGCCGGCCCCTCCGCCCGCGGTGCCGGCCCCTCCGCCCGCGGTGCCGGACCCGCCGCCCGCGGCCCCTCCGCCCGCTGCGCTCCCTCCGCTCCCTCCGCCCGCTCCGCGAGCGCCGCGGCGCCGGCCCGTGCTCTGGCCGCCGGCCGCCCTCGCCGTGATCGCCGGGCTCGGCGTCACGTCGCTGCTGCTGCGCGACGGGTACGACCGGGTGGCCCCGCCGTTGCTCGCCGGGCTGCTCACCCCGCTGCTGCCCGCCTCGGTGGCCGTCCTGCTGGCCATGGTCACCGGCCTGGTGGTCGGCGGCTCGCCCGGGGACCCGCCGGCGCCCGCCTACCGGGCGCTGGGCCCGGCCGTGGTCGCCGCCGGTGGCGGGGTGCTCGGCCTGTTCGCCCTCGCCCTGACCCACGACTTCGACCGCGCGTTGTCGCTGTCCGGCAGGTGGTACTCCGGCGACGCCCACGCGTTCAGCGAGGCCGCCCCGTGGATCGTCGCCGCAGCGTCCATCGCGATGCTGCTCATCGGGGTGTACCGCATCGCCCGCCCGGTCTCGCCCGACCCGCTCGCCCGGCCCTGGCGATGGGCCGGCGCCGGGGCCCTGCTGGTGCTCGCCGGCGCCGGCCCCGTGCGCCTGCCCTTCCCGGCGTTCGACGGCGACACCGTCACCGATGTGCAGCCCCTCAGCGGCGTCATGAGCACCGGCGGCGAGCTGAGCTGGTGGGGCGCGTATCTGCTCGGCCTGACCGTGATGCTCGCGGCGGCCCTGTCGCTCGCCGCGGCCCTGCGACCCGCGATCGTGCGCGACGCCGAGGTGCACCGCGCCGCGGGCCGGGTCGGCGCCGTGCTGCTCGTCGGCTCCGCCCTGGCACTGCTGCTCAACGCGGCGTGGGAACGGACCCCGGGGCCGCTCGTGTCGATGATCCACCGGTGGTACTGGTCCACGTTCGTCCGCCTCGACGAGCGCTCCGGCCTCGCGTGGTTCTGGCTCGTGCTGGCCGTCGCCCCGACGCTCGCGATCGCCGTGCCGTCGCTCGTCCGGCACGCCGGACGGCTCACCCGCCGCGGGTGATGGCGGCGCCCGTCGCCGGGCGAACGTTGGGCATGCGCGTCCCGGACGAAGTGGCAACGCTTCCGTCCACGCATCGCATCTTCGGCTGGGGAGGCGGCGGCATGATCGGTTCCGGAGCGAAGCGGCGCCTGGTCTGGGTCGATCACCGCGAAGCCTCATCGAGCCAGACTGGGCGGCGCCTGGTCTGGGTCGATCACCGCGAAAGCCTCATCGAGCCAGACTGGGCGGAGGAGGCCGGTCATCATGGGCTCAGTTCGGATGGCATGCGGCCGGAGCGAAGCGGAGGACGCATGACCGATCGGCGCGAGGCCATTTCGAGTACGCCTGATCCGCCGTAGCGGGCCACAGCCATGCCGCTCGGGAACAGCAGCACTGCTCACCCGGCGTCGGGCAGCACCGAACCCCGGCGCCCCGGGGCGGTGCGTGGCCGGCTGGAGTCGTGGCTGTTGCCGGCGAAATCGCCGCCGCTGGGACTCGGGCTCGTCGTCGCGGCGGCGGTCGTCGCGCTGGAGACCGCGGGCGTGGAGGTGCTGCACACCCTGCACCCGGCGAGCCCGCCGCATGTGGAGCTCTACCTGCTCGGCGTGCTGGCGCTGACCATCGTGTGGGGCGCACGGATCGGCGTCGTCACCGCGCTGGCCAGCACAGTCGTGTTCAACTACTTCGAGATCCCGCCGGCCGGTCTGCACCTGACGCTGCATCAGGATCTGGAGCGACTCGTGATCTTCCTCGTGGTCGCGCTGGGCGGCAGCGCGCTGGCGAGCGTTGCCCGATCGCACGCCGTGGAGGCGCAGCAGCGGGCGGAAGAGGCGGACGTGGCCGCCGGGCTGGCTCGCATCATCCTCGGCCATGACGATCCGCAGCCGGCGCTGGGGGCCGGCTCACGGTACCTCGCGGCCCGGTTCGGCCTGCCCTGGACGAGGATCGAGCTCGACGACGGGCACCCGCCGGGCGATGCCGCGGGAGGGCTCGTCCTCGACCTCACCGAAGGACAGCACCGGCTGGCCCGGCTGAGGCTGCCGTACAGCACCCCGCCCGCGGTACGGGACCGGCTCCGAGACCGTCTCGGCCCGCCGCTGGTGGCGATTCTGCGTACTGCCCTCGACCGCCAAGACCTCATCCGCACGCTGCGGGCCAGCCAGCGGCGGACCGGAGCACTGCTCGCCCAGCAGGGCGCACTGCGGCGGGTGGCCACGATGGTCGCCGCCGGGGGGCCGCCGGCGGAGGTGTTCGCCGCGGTCACCGCGGAGCTGCACCACCTGTTCCGGGGGTTCAGCACGGCCCTGGTCCGCTACCAGCCGGACCGCACCGCCGCCGCGTTCGTCTCCGAGCGCGACGAGCACGGGCACCTGCGTCCGGTGGGCCCGGGCCTGCCGGTCGCCGGGGAGAACATCGTCAGCACCATCGAGCGCACCGGCGGCGCGGCACGGGTCGACTACGCCACCGCCACCGGGCCGATCGCCGAGCGGGCCCGGGCGCGCGGCTTCCGCTGCGGCGCCGGTGTTCCGATCGTGGTCGAGGGAGAGCTCTGGGGAGTGGCCCTCATCATGTCCACCCGGCCGGACTCCCTGCCCTCCGACGCCGAGGTACGCCTGCAGGCCTTCACCGGGCTGGTCGCCACCGCCATCGCGAACGCCGAGAACCGGGGCGAGCTCATCGCGTCCCGGAGGCGCCTGGTCACTGCGGCCGACGAGGCGAGGCGTCGCATCGAACGCGACCTGCACGACGGCGCACAGCAACGCATCGTCTCGCTGGCGCTGGGGCTTCGCATGGCCGAGGGTACCGAGCTGGCCGATCAGCCGGCCGCGAGGCGTCTGTTGTCCAGCACCGTGCAGAGCCTGACGGAGATCCACCAGGATCTGTCCGAGCTCGCCCGGGGCATCCATCCGGCACTGCTGACCCAGGGCGGCATCTGCCCGGTGCTGCGCGCACTGGCCCGGCGCAGCCCCGTCCCGGTGGAGCTGGACGTGCGGGTCAAGAGCCGGCTGCCCGAGCGGGTGGAGGTGGCGGTCTACTACGTGGTGTCCGAATCGCTGACCAACGTGGTCAAGCACGCGCGGGCGACGCTCGCCAGCGTGATCGTGGCGGCGCAGGACGAGCGCGTCATGCTGTCGGTCCGCGACGATGGCGTCGGCGGCGCCCGCTGCGGTACCGGCACCGGGATCATCGGCCTGCGCGACCGGGTCGAGGCGCTGGGTGGCCGGCTGAGCGTGCGGAGCCCGCTGGGCGAGGGCACGACCGTGACCGCCGAGATCCCGGTCGGCGACGTACACCCGGCCGCCGGGTCCGGCTCGCGTTCGGCCCCACAGCGCGTCGACGCCGCCTCGACACGGTGACCTCGAGCAGGCGGCGGTGGCGGTAGGCCCGGTGATCTGGGCGGTGCCGCCGGGCAGGCCGGCGTTCACGGTCACGTTCTTCCGCAGGATCGTGCCGCAGCGCACGCCGGTCCGGCAGACGGCGGCGCCGATGCTCGCCTACTGCGATCCCCGGACGAAGGCGAGGCTGTCGACCGCCGCGAGGAGGCGGAAGTTCTGAATCCAGGCCACGTCCGAGCCCGGGAACGTGCCCCGCCCCAGGACCCCAACGGCACGTCGTGTGCCTAGACGTCCGGGGCGCCGAGGACCCGGCAGTGCCCGGCGGTGACCATCCCGTCCTGGCCCGCGGCTGCCCGGCGGACCGCGAGGCCCAGCGACCGGCGGCCCCGACTCCTTTACGCGCGGCGGCCGGGGTGGCCATCCGTCGTGTCCGCACCCAAACCTCCTACGTCGACGCCCGGCGATCACCGGGCGTCGACGTAGGAGAAGATCGGGCCGCGGCGCCGGATACACGCGCCGCGGGCGGATCAGCTCGCGTAGGCCTTGACCTCGAGCAGGCCGACGGAGTTGGTGCCGTTGGACTGCAGCACGACCCGCAACCGGCTCGTGCTGACCTGGGTGAAGGTGACGGTAATGTACGCGTTCGCCGTGACCGGGTAGCCGCTGGCGCCCGGCACGTCGGCGTAGGCGCTGCCGGTCCAGTACTGCAGCTTCCAGCTCGACGGCAGGTCGATGCCCTGGTTGTCGTCGAACAGGTACACCTGGGCCCGCTTCAGCGTCTGGTTGCCCGACCACTGCAGCTCGGCCCACTGCTGGCCGCTGTTGGGCCAGGTGCCCCAGCGCGGGTTGACGGTGTCGTTCGACGACGGCGGGTCGATGCCGTCGTTGATGGCGTTCACCGACTCCCACGATGATGTGTACGATGCCGACGCCGTGGCCGACCGGGCCAGATTGGGATCCGGCTGGGTGGTGCCGCCCTTGATGAGGAATAGGTTGTCGGCGACGTTGTAGTACTGCGACAGGTACGAGCCGGCCGCCGGGTTGGTGTTGTAGTAGTCGTCGTGGTTGCAGTCCAGCCGCTCGTCGTGCGAGCGGGCGGTGCACACCGTGCGGACCGTGACGCTGGGGTCGTCCTTGTAACACATGACGTCCCACTCGTCGGTGCAGTGGCCGAAGCCGGATGCGTTGGGCGCGTTGTTGTTCACCGCGCCCAGGGTGTGGCCGAGTTCGTGCGCGGCGACGCCGGCGGTCCAGCAGCCGTTGTCCGCGCGCGCGTACTCCGGGCCGGTGTTGGACCGGTTGGAGTCGCTCTTCTTGGTGTCGCCGGCCAGCCCGCCGATGCCGCAGTACACGTTGGCGTCGACGAACTGCAGGTACTTGCGGTCGGTGCGGGTGTACCCGGCCGCCTTGACGGCGTTGAGCAGCGGCGCCCAGTCGTTGGCGTTGAGGGCGGAGTCGGCGATCTGCACGTCACGCACGACCGGGCGGCAGGCGCCGTTGACGGTCTCGGTGACGTACCGGACGTGCCGCTCGCCGCCGGTCTCCTTGGCGCTCTCGTTGAAGATCGTGTCCACACCCTCGGCGAGGCTGCGGAACGTCTCCAGGTACTGCGAATAGCGGCTGCTCGAGCCGTGGATGTAGAGCACCTCGACGCGGCGGCCGCTGGTGCCGTCGCCCTCGCAGACCGCGAGGGCCTGGGCGGACGACGCGGCGGCGGCCAGGGCGGGCACGCTCTGCTTGACCGACAGGCCGGCGGGGGCCGAGTCGGGGCCGTGCGTGCACATGACGGGGCTGGTGCCCTTGACCTCGAAGAGTCCGGCGCCGCACGGGCCGCCGGACTTGCGCTGCAGGCCCTCGTACGACATTCCCCTGGCGAAGTCGCTGGCGGGTACGGCGGCCAGGTCGGCCTTGCCGCTCGCCTGGTCCCCGGCGAACGCGGTGCCGGCGAAGATGCCGGCCCCGACGAGGCCGAGCGCGGCGAGCGCCGCGAGGGCGACCCGGGTGGATCTGGGCATGAGGATTGACTCCCTTCGACGAAGCGTCGGCGAAATCCTTTTCGGAACCCTGACCGAGCCGATCGTCGGGAGTCAATGCTTGTGACGACTTGTGCCAACATTTAATGGGCAGCAAAGGAAGAGTACGGATCCGAAATGTTTTCGACAGCCGGGCCGTGAAACATACACGCTGGCATCCGGCACCCTGGTGGCCGCGCCGCCGCCGCAAGGCCGGCGAGTCGCACCGGGCTGCGGTTGCGGCTGCCGAACCGTCAGGCCTCGCGGCGGCCGATGGCGTCGTGGGCGCGCTGGCGTAGCTCCGGCGGGATCAGCTCGACCAGCTGGTCGGGGCGCACCGGCAGGTCCAGCAGGCTCAGCTTGATCCGGCTGCGGCTGGCGTGCTCGGTCGCCGACAACCGCACGACCTGGGCGGCGTCGCGGCGCAGCATGGTGGTCAGGCGGTCGCCGGGGGTGAGGGAGGCACTGGCGGTACCGTCGATGTCCAGCGCGATCGGGGCGCTGTCCGCGGCCACCGCCAGGGTCACCTGGTCCCCCGCGCCGAGCACCACCGCCCGGCCGATCCCGGACATCGGCGCCACCGGGGTGATCACCACCGCGTCCGAGGACGGGGAGAGGATCGGGCCGCCGGCCGCGTAGTTGTACGCCGTCGAGCCGGTCGGCGTCGCCACGACCACGGCGTCGGCGCGGTAGTAGCCGTATCGCACGTCGTTGACCCACAGGTCGACGGAGACGGCGCCGGTGCGGGCCGCCCGGGCCAGGACCACGTCGTTGAAGCCGAACCCGGTGGCCAGCTGCGCCCCGTCGGCGTGGGCCTCGATCCCGGCGTGCCGCTCGATGGTGAAGTCCCCGGCGGCCAGGCGCGCCAGGGCCGCCGGCAGCTGCGGCGGCGCCACCTCGGCGAGGAAGCCCAGGTTGCCGTGGTTGACGCCGAGGATCGGCACGGGCCGGTCGGCCATGAGCCGCATCGCGCCCAGCATCGTGCCGTCCCCGCCGAGCGCGATGAGCCCGTCGACCTGCGCCGCGAACACCGCGTCCGGCACGGTGGCGACCGCCTCCGGCAGCCGGGCGCGGTCGCTGTCGCGGGCGAGCACGCGAACCGGACGATCCCGTACAGCGGCAAGGATCGCCTCGACCGAGTCCTGTACCAGCTTGCGGGGATGCAAGACCAGCCCGACCGTGCCCATCTTCGCCTCAGCGCTCATGCGCCCATCATTCCCGCTGCTGCTCCCGCCGCGTGGCAGTACTGTGCCGGCGCGCCGGACGTGCGCCGGGCCGGCTCCGCGGTCCTCGACGGGTCACGCGGTGACGGGAGGCGGCAGGCGCAGGCGTACCTCGGTGCCGCCGCCCGCCGCCGCGGCGATGTCGAGGCGGGCGCCGACCACGCCGGCGCGCTCGCGCATGCCGGTGAGGCCGTGCCCGGCAGTGAAGCCGGGCGCGGGCATGCCCTGACCGTCGTCGGTGACGCTGACCTCCAGCGCGTCGGGGTGCACGGCGGTGCGGATCGTGATGCTGGAGGCGCCGGAGTGGCGCATGGCGTTGGTGAGCGCCTCCTGCACGACGCGGTACAGCGCGATCTCCGTCTCGGCCGGCAGCCGCGGCAGCGGTTCGGCGACGACGGCGATGTCGAGCTGGGTGGCATCGCGGGCGTGCCGGCCGAGATCCTCGATCGCCGCGTTGAGGCCGAGGCTGTCCAGCGCCAGCGGCCGCATCTGGGCGATCAGCCGCCGCAGTGTCTGGATCTGCCGCCCGACCAGCTCCCGGGCCTCGGCGATGCCCTGCTGCTGGGCGGCGGGTCCGTTGCCCGCGGCCGACCCGAGCACGACCATCACGGCCGCGAGCTCCTGCAGCGTGTCGTCGTGCAGCTCGCGGACCCACCGGCGGCGCTCGGCCTCCTGGCCGTCGAGCCGGGCCCGCAGCTCCCGCAAATGCGCCTGGCGGCGCTGCACACCGGCTTCGCGCACGGCCAGACCGGCCGTGGCGAACAGCAGCGCGACCGGAACGAGCAGGAAGAGCACGCGGGGCGCGGCGTGCTCGGTGAGCTGCCACAGCGCGGCGACGACCAGCAGCGCGGACATGCCCGCCCCGATGAGCAGCCGGCCGCGCCACTGCAGGACGCGCGACTCGACGCCGCGGCTGAACGCCATGGCGAGCAGGAATGCCGCGCCGGCGGTGGCCCCGGTGGCCATCTCGGCGACCTGGTGCAGGTCGCCGAGCTCGATGACCGTGCTGGTCGCCAGCGATGCGATCCCGAGCGCGGCGAGGGCTCTGGCGACGAGCGGTGATGCCACCGGCGTGGCGGGCGCCGTCGCCCGGTCCGCCGCCTCGCGCGCCGGTCGGGCCGGCGCCGGCCGCGTGTTCGCGGTCACGGCAGCAGACCGAGGCGGCGGGCGGCGTCCACGAGCCCGGCCCGGCTGTGAATGTCCAGGCGGGTGCGCAGGCTGGCCCGATGCGTCTCCACGGTCCGCAGGCTCACCACGAGCTGCTCGGCGATCTCGGCGTTGGTGTGCCCGCGGGCCACCAGGGCGAGGACCTCGCGCTCGCGCGGGCTGAGCCCGTCGGGGGCCGGTTCGGGCTGGCGCAGCATACGCACGCCGAGCTCCGGATGCAGATAGGTGGAGCCGGACATCACCGTCTCCACCGCCCGCAGCAGCTCGTCGGCGGCCGACTCCTTGATCAGGTAGCCGTGGACGCCGGCCGTGAGGGCCTGGCGGGCGAAGGCCACGTCGTCGTGCATGGTGAGCACGACGACGCGCGGCGGCCCGTTGCCGTCCAGCAGCGCGGGCACGACCGTCAGCGCGTGGTCCGCGCCGAAGCTGAGGTCGAGCACGATCAGATCGGGGCGCAGGGTGTTGGCCAGCGCGCGCAGCTCGCCGAGGCTGGCGGCCTCGCCGACCACGCGGCAGCGCGGATCGGCGGTGAGCAGGGCACGCAGGCCGGCCCGGACCACGGTGTGATCGTCGGCGAGCAGGATGCGCCAAGCGGGCGTCGTCACCATGACGCAAGAGTAGGCCGCAGTGTGGCGGGCTGCGGGTTTGCCGCAGCCGCGGTACGGGTCGTCCCCGATTCAGGCGGCCCGGGCGGACGGTCACGATGGGTGCGGTTGCGCCGGCCGGTTCCAGGAGCGATGCATGAACGTCCCACGACGGGTGGCGTGGTTGTCGATCGCGGCCGGCGTGGGCC
This sequence comes from Dactylosporangium sp. CA-233914, assembly GCF_050942935.1. NCBI lineage: Bacteria > Bacillati > Actinomycetota > Actinomycetes > Micromonosporales > Micromonosporaceae > Dactylosporangium > Dactylosporangium sp. CA-233914. Next base: position 6,499,336 of record NZ_CP192030.1, read on the forward strand.
TCGCGATCGGCATCCCGCTGCTCGGCTCGACGCCGGAGGGCACCACCACCGCCGAGGGGGACGTGATCCGGGTCGACGTCGCCGCGCACACCCTGCTCCTGCACGACACCGGCGCCACGGACACGCTGCGGGGCCAGGACGCGGCCATCCGCCTGCCGGTCGGCCGGCTCGCCGTCGAGCCGGGGCATCGCCCGCTCTCGTCGCTGCGGCCCGGCGACCACGTCCGGATGGTCATCGGCAGCCGCTCGCACTGGGCCCGCCAGATCACCGCCGACGGCTGAGAGCGGGCATGCCGCCATCACCACCCGCGAGCGGGAGGTCGCCGCGCGACCGCAGGGGTAATGCTCATCCGCAGTAGTGGCACCACCATCCCCGGGGATCGGAAGGTCGGTGTTCGCACGGTGCTGTCGTCGTCCAAACGCTCGCAGCCGCACAGCATCACCCCGCACGACGTGGCCGGCGGACCGGTCCGGGCCCGGATGCCGGCGGTGGGAGTCGCCGTGGCCGCCCTCGTGGCCGTCGCCGCCGGTGCGGGGGCGTTCACCGCCGGCGGCGGGCTGGACCGGATACCGCTGCTCGACCGGCCGGCCGCCGCCGCCACCGAGGCGGCCGGGCTGCTCTGCCTGGCGCTGGTGTGGGTACGACCGCGGGACCGGCGAACCCGGCGGACCGGGCTGCTGCTCGCGGCCGGCGTCGCGGTCGCCGTCGCCGGGCTGGCGGTGCTGCTGCGCTCGGCCGGGACCGTCAACGACGCCTATCCCCCGGCCTTCGCGATCTGGGTCGGTGCCGTGTTGGCCGCGATCGCGGGGTGTCCGCTCGCCCTGATGTGGCCGGGCGAGCGTCCCGCGGCCTGGCGGCGGGCGACGGCCCTGGCGGCGGTACCCCTCACCGCGGCCGGTGCCCTGATGCTCATCGACCAGGAGTACGGCGTCTGGCCCACCGTCGGCGACGTCATCGGCCACGACGGGACGCTGCGTGGAGCCGACGCCCGGCGCGCCCTGGACGGCGGCGCGCCGGGCGGGTCCGCGGCGGACGGGATGCTGATGATGCTCGACGCGCCCGCCACCGTGTCGCACTTCGCACACCGCCCCGGGGCCGTGTACCTGCCCCCGGCGTACTTCGGCCCACAGGGTGAAGGCCTGCCCGTCCTCGTCATGCTCGTCGGCGCGCCCGGCACCCCGATCAACTGGCTCCGGGCCGGCGGCGGCCGGGCCGCCGACGACGCCTACGCCGCAGCGCACCACGGCGTCGCCCCGGTCCTCGTCGTGGCCGACCAGAACGGGTCCGCGACCGGCGACACCGAGTGCGTCGACGGGCCGTACGGCAACGCCGAGACCTACCTCACCGTCGACGTGCCGGCGTTCATCACCGGCACCCTGCACCTGCGCCGCGATCCGGCCCGCTGGGGCATCATCGGGTTCTCCGAGGGCGGCACCTGCGCGCTCGACCTCGTCCTCGGCCACCCGGACGTCTACCGCCACGCCGTCGACCTCGCCGGCGACGCCCGGCCGAATCTGGGCAGCCCGCCGCAGACCCTCGCCGCGCTCTACGGCGGCGACGCGGCGGCCGAGCGGGCCCACGACCCGGAAGTACTCCTCGCCGGCCGCGCCTACCCCGGCGTCACCCTCTGGTTCGGCGCAGGGCATGGCGACCCGCGCTGCGCCGCCGTCTCCCGGCGGCTCGCCGCCCTGGCGACCCACGACGGCATCCCGACCCATCAGTTCGTCGGGGCGGGCGGGCACAACTGGCAGTTCGCGTCGGCGGCCCTGCGCGAGGTCCTGCCCGGGCTGGCCGCGCAGATGGGCCTTCCGGGGCCGGCTTGACGCGCTGGTCGCGCGGGTGCTCACCGGCGGGTATCCCGCCCTGCGCACGGTGTGACGCTGCCGCCGAAGAAGAACTGGAAACCCCGGCGGTGCTTGACTCTGGAAATGAAAACCGATACCAAAAAGGGGAGAAGGCCGCCGCTCGAGGAGGAGCCCATGTCCCTGAACGTCCCGACCGCCCTGCTGGAACGGGCCGAGACCGGCCCGGTCGACGACGCCGAGTTCGTCGCCTGCGTCCGCGACTCGCGGCAGTACCATGAAGGTTCATCCGCGGCTTCGGCAACCTGGGCTACGACGACATCGCCAACATGTGACCGGCCGCTGATCAGGTGCCGAGCAGGTCCCGGCCGGCCATGAAGGCGCGCAGGGCCTCGGTGTCCTCGGCCGTCATGTACTCGCGGGGGATCACGGTGGCGGGCATGCGCCCGACGTACACGATCCAGAAGCCCTCGGCGTCCGCGACCCGGGTGACGCCGTCCCAGGCGATGCCGCCGGACTCGGAGCCGCTGCGCATCATGATGTTATCGTCGTCGATGTCGTAGTCGCCCTCGACGGCGTAGCGGCCGGAGCGGCGGCGGGCGTTGAAGCGCACCCACGGCGCGTAGAGCATGGACAGCACGCCGCCGACGATCATCGCGTAGTACAGCGGCGAGAGCTGCCCGCCCCAGCCGGCCGCCCGGGCCAGGGTCAGCCCTACGACGCCGATTCCGGCGAGCGTGGCGCCGATGCGGCCGTACCGGCGAAGCCGCTCGCCGCTGAGGACTGCGGCGACCCGGCCCGGGTAGGCGGGATCGGCCGGCACGTCGAATCGGATGTGCATCCACGAACGATAGCGCCATCCGCGAACGCGAATATCGCCGCCAGCACCACGAGCGCCAGGCAGATCAGCGTCCCGTGCAGCAGGGCGGTGCGCTGGCCGGCGAGGCCGGGCGGGGCGGTGAGCGCGACGCCGGAGACCGCGGCGACCGACAGGGCCGCGGCGAGGCGCTGGGACAGCTGCAGCACCCCGGCGCTCAGCCCGTGGGCGCCCGGCGGGGCGTGCCCGAGCGTAAGCGCCTGGTTCGGCGCGTTGATCAGGCCGCCGGCCGCCCCGGTGACGAACTGGGCGGCGGCGAGCGCGGCGACGACCGCGCCGACCGGGAGCAGCCACACGGCGGCCGCCTCCGCCGCGATGCCGGCCGCGGCCACGCCCAGGGCGACGCTGACCCCCGGGCGGCCGAACCGGGTGACCATCGCGGTGCTGGCGCTGGAGGCGAGCGCGAACCCGATCGCGCCCGGCAGGGTGAGCGCGGCCGTCGCGAGCGGGGTGTAGCCGAGGCCGTTCTGCAGGAACAGCGTCAGGGCCAGGGTGAGCGCGAGCGTGGCGCCGAAGTAGCACATCGCCACGAGCGTGCCGAGGACGTAGCCGGGGCTGCGGGTCAGCGCCGGCATGAGCACCGCGGTCCGGCCGCGGGCGGTGTAGCGCCGCTCCCACAGTACGAACACCGCGACGAACGCGCCCGCGGCGGCCGCCCACCGCCAGCCGCCGGCGGTGCCGGTGAGGGGCAGGACGACACCGACGAGGGCGGCGCCGAGCAGGAGCAGACCGGCGAGGTCGAGGTCGGGTCGCCGGCCCGGATGCCGCGTGCTGGGCAGCCGGCGGGCCGCGAGCGGCACCATGACGAGCGCGAAGGGCAGGTTGAGCAGCAGTACCAGCCGCCACCCGAGATCCGGGCCGGTCAGCTGCAGCACCAGGCCGCCGACGGGCGGGCCGAGCGCGGCGGCGAGCCCGCCCACGGCCGCGTAGGCGGCGAGCGCCCGCGTCCGGTCGCGCCCGGCGAACGTGTCCTGGAACAGGCCGATGATCTGCGGGTTGACGGTGCCGGCGCCGAGGCCCTGGACCAGCCGCGCCGCCGCGACGACCCAGGCGTTCCCGGCGGTGCCGGCGACGACGGCGCCGAGGGCGAACAGCGCCAGCCCGCCGGCGAACAGCCGGCGCCGGCCGGCGATGTCGCCGACGCGGCCGGCGGGGACGAGGGCGAGGCCGAACGACAGCGAGTACCCGGCGACGATCCACTGCACCGCCGCCGGCCCGGCGTGCAGGGAGTCGCGCAGCGCCGGCACGACGATGTTGAGCACGGACTGGTCGAGCAGGGTGGTGAACCCGGCGCCGAGGCAGACGAGCAGGACGGCGCGGTGGTCGCGGTCCATCGCTACCGGGCCGGCGCGAAGCGGCGCGGTGCCAGGCGGCCGGGCCCGGCGAGGTCGGCGGCCACGACGACGATGTTCATGGCGAAAGGCTATCAACCAGATCGGAAAACTAGGAAGTGTGACGGAGGGCGCGGTCCACGAGATGCCCGGCGGCCCCGAGGTACCCAGCCGGGTCGCACAGCGCCTCCAGCTCCTCCGCCGCCAGATGCTCGCGCAGCAGCGGATGCTCGGCCAGGGGCCGGCCGGTCGCGGTCGCCTCGTCGAGCGCCTCGCGCGCGGCCGCCCGGCCGAGCCGCGGGGTCAGGACCGCCGCCAGCCGCTCCGAGACCACCTGGCCGCCGGTGCGCTCCAGGTTCTGCCGCATCCGCTCCGGCTGCGGCACAAGCCCCTCGGCCAGCTGCGCGGCGGTGTGCGCGGCCCCGCCGGTCAGCCGCAGCGCCTCCCGCAGCAGCAGCCACTCGGCGTGCCAGGCGCCGCCCGAGCGCTCGTCCTCGCTCAGCAGCGACTGCGTCAGCCCGGTTGCCAGCGCCGGCACCTGCAGCGCCGCCGTGCGCACCAGGGTCGCCAGGACCGGGTTGCGCTTGTGCGGCATCGCCGAGGAGGCACCCCCGTCCGGCTCGACGACCTCGCCGACCTCGGTGCGGGCCAGGGTCAGCACGTCGACGGCGAACTTGCCCAGCGCCCCGGTCGTGAACGCGAGCGCCGAGCCCAGGTCCGCGACCGGGGTCCGCAGCGCGTGCCACGGCAGGGCCTGGCGGGCCAGGCCGGTCTCGGCGGCGAACGCCGTGGCCAGGTCGTCGGCGTAGGACGCGCCGCGCTCGGCGTGGGCGAGGTATCCGGCGAGGGTGCCGGCCGCCCCGCCCAGCGAGACCGGCAGGCCGCCGGCGAGCCGGGCCAGGCGCGTGTCGGCGTCGAGCACGAGACTGCGCCACCCGGCCGCCTTCAGCCCGAACGTCGTCGGTACCGCCTGCAGCGCCAATGTTCGCCCGGCGACCGGGGTGTCGCGGTGCGCGGCCGCGTGCCCGGCGAGCCCCGCCGCGGCCCGGTCCAGGTCGGCCCGGATCGCCTCGACGGCCCGCCGGGCGACCAGCATCGCGCCGGTGTCGAGGATGTCCTGGCTGGTGGAGCCGCGATGCACGTACTCCGCCGAGGCCGGGTCCAGCTCGGCGACCCGGGCGGTGAGCGCCGCGACCAGGCCGACGACCGGGTTCGCGGTGCGCCGTGCGGCCAGCGCCAGCGCGCGCACGTCGAACAGGGCCGCCTGCGCGCAGCGGGTGATGACGGCCGCGGCCTGCTCCGGCACGGTGCCCAGCCGCGCCTGCGCCCGGGCGAGGGCCGCCTCCGCGTCGAGCATCGCCTGCAGCCACGCCTCGTCCGAGACGAGGGCCTCGACCGGCGTTCCGGCGCTGACGGGACTCAGCAACCCGCTCATACGACCACCCCCGAGAAGGAAGGCGCGGGACGGGGCCGCGGCGCGGGCCGCAGCGCGCGGACGGCGCCGGCGATCGCGTCGGCGTCGCCGACCGTCACCGAGTCCACGCCGGGCCGGATGCCCGCCGCCGTCACCCAGTGGACGGACTCGGTCGGCACCCCGTAGGCGAAGCGGCGCGGATGCGGCTGCCCGTGCCCGTCGACCACGCGGTAGGGCCGCTCGGTCACCGCGAGCCCGCCGGTCTCGTAGTGCCCGCCGCCGGCGCACGGGATGCGGTACGGCGCGCACTGCTCCGTGTCGAGCATGTGCCGCAGCAGCGGGTCGCCGGTGCGGCGCAGGTCGACGTCGTGCAGCCGGGCCTCGATCAGCGCCGCGGCCCGCACCGGCGGCCCGGGGACCGCGGAGGAGACCGCGACGAACGCCGGATCGGCGGAGTCGATGAGGATCTGCGTGCCCGGGCCGCTCAGCGTCACCACACCGCTGTTGATCAGCGCGATCAGCTCCTCGATCCGCGACGCCGGCGGGCCGATCGACAGGAACGCGTTGAACGGCGTGTACCAGGCGGTGAGCTCGTCGCGGTACGAGGCGCCGTCCAGGCCGCCGTGGTCGACGACGAGCCGGATCTCGTTGCGCAGGTCCCGCAGCACGTCCAGGGCGGCCTTCAGCGGCCCGCCGACGTTGCCCTGCCGGGCCTGCGCGACGTCCTGGGCCAGGTGCTGCAGCACCCACGCCGTGAACTCGGCCCGGCCGGCGAACCGGCGCCGCCCCGCGGGGCGGGCCAGCCGCTCCCAGTCCCACCGGTCGGCGGCGTCGACGCCGAGCTCGTCCAGCGCCCCGCGCGGGTCGGCGAGGTACCGGGCGACGAACGCGTCCGGGTCGGGGATGCCCAGCAGCGTGGTGTAGTACACCGTCTCGACCTCGGCGGCGATGAGCGGCCACAGGTCCCGGCCGAACCGCAGCGACCCGCGGCGCTGCCGCAGCTGTTCGACCGCCGCGGCGGTGAGCACCCGCGGCCGGTGCCGGCCCGAGGCGCCCTTCTGGTTCTCGCCGCGGGCGTGCGCGGGCACCCCGCGCCGGGACGTGGCGAACATCAGCGGCTCGTCGCCGCTGGGCAGGTAGTGCAGCCGGTCGCCGCGGCGCTCGAACCGGCCGCCGCGGCCCGCGGTCAGCAGCGCCAGATAGTCGAAGAAGTTCAGGCCGAGGCCGCGCAGGAGCACCGGCGCGCCGGCCGGCAGCACCGACAGGTCGACGTCGGCCGGGTTGGCCTGCGGCAGGTAGGTGAGCCGGTGGACGCGGGCCAGGCTGGCGGTGCGGGCCTGGGCCGGCGGCAGCTGGGCCGGGACGTGGCCCTGGGCGAGCACCACCGCGTCGAGGCGATGCAGGCGGGTGCCATTGGCCAGGCGTACACCCTGCGGCCCGCCCGGCACGCCGCTGGTGTCGGCGATGGCGACCGCCCGGGACCGGTGCACCCGGATCGTCATGTGCTCCGGTGCCGCCGCGGCGATGCGCTCGAAGCTCGCCGCGAGGTACTGCCCGTACAGCGCCCGGCTCGGGTAGTCGTCGGGGCCGAGCCGCTGCGCCTCGGCGACCGTGTCCGGGTCGGCGGCGGCGAGGGGGCCGAGCAGCGCCAGCCCGTGGGCCCAGTCGTAGAGGCTCGGGCCGGGCTCGACGGGGCCGTCGATGACCACGCTGTCATCGGTGTACACCGTGATCTGCGCCGCCACCGTGTTCGTCAGCAGCAGCCGTGACTGCCCGGTCCGCCACACCGCGCCCGGCCCGGGTTCGCCCGGGTCGACCAGGTGTACGGTGACCGAGGCGTACGAGGGGTCGTGCCGCTCCTGCGCGCAGAGCCGCTCCAGCACGCACAGCCCGCGCGGCCCCGCCCCGACGATGCAGACCTCCAGATGCTCACCGTTCACTGATGAACTCCGATCCGCTCGGCGTGCATCCACGCGACGGCGTCGTGCAGCTCGGTCGCCGACATCGCCGCGAGCGCCGCGTTGCGGGCGGCGGCCGCGGCCCCGGCCGGGTGCCACAGCCGGATGCTCTCGCGGGAGATCCGCTGCACGGCCGCGGTGCGTTCCCGCCGCCGCGCCTGATACCGCACCAGCCCCGCCGGCCCGTCCCCGAGCAGCCCGGCCAGCAGCACCGCGTCCTCGAGGGCCTGGCAGGCGCCCTGGGCCGCGTAGTGCAGCATCGGGTGGGCGGCGTCGCCGAGCAGGGTCACCCGCCCGTCCGTCCACTCCGGCACCGGCTCGCGGTCGACGAGCACCCACGCGCGCCAGTCCTGCCCCAGCTCCAGCAGGTGCCGGGCGCCGCTCAGCGGTGCCAGTTCGGCCCGCACGTGCTCGACGCTCACCGGGCGGCCGGCGAACGGGACCGCGGCGCCGTCGTCGCGGCTGGCGGCGAGGTTGAGGTAGCGGCCGCCGGCGATCGGGTAGTGCACGAAGTGGCACCCCGGTCCGCACCACCAGGTGACCGCCCAGGACCGCAGCGGCGGCGGCACCTGTCGCATGGGGATGATCGCGCGGTACACGGTGATGCCCGAGTTGCGCGGCGCGCCGTCGGCGACGACCTGCGCCCGTACGGCGGAGTGGATGCCGTCCGCCCCGACCAGCAGCGCCCCGCCGACGCGACCGCCGCCGGCGAGCAGGGCGGTGACGCCGGACGCGTCCTGGTGATAGCCGGTGACCGGGCTTCCCGCGCGCAGCGTGATCCCGGGGGTGTCGCGGCAGGCGTCCAGCAGCAGCCGGTACAGCTCGCCGCGATGCACCACGACGTAGGGGTTGCCGAAGCGCTCCCGGTAGGCCTCGCCGAGCGGCATGCTCGTCACGTGCTCGCCGGTGACGCCGTCCATGAACCGCAGCGCCTCGATCGGCGTGGCGATCGCGCGGGTCGCGGCGCCGAGCCCGAGCCGGTCCAGCGCGTGGATGCCGTTCGGGGCCAGCTGGATGCCGGCTCCCAGCTCGGCGAACTCGGCGTTGCGCTCCAGCACCGTGACCCGGTGGCCGTGCGCGGCGGCGCCGAGGGCGAGGGCGAGTCCGCCGATCCCGCCCCCGGCGACGACGATGTCGGTGGTCACGACCCGGCCCCCAGCCGCCGGGCCAGCTCCAGCCGCTTGATCTTCGTGGTGGCGGTCTGCGGCAGGTCCGACAGCCGCCAGTGAACCGGCTCGGCCAGCGGCGGCAGCCCGGCGACCGCGGCCGCCCAGGCGGCGGGGTCCAGCGGCCGGTCCTGCTTCGTGCACACCACCGGCACCGGCCGGTCGCCGTCGCCACCGGGCACGATGATGACCTCGGCGAGCTCGTCGAGGCGGGCGAAGAGCTGGTCCTCGGCGGCGAGGGTGCTGCCGAAGCCGGGGATCTCGTCGACCTCGCGGTCCAGCAGGTGCAGGCAACCCCAGCGGGTGCGGTACCCGAGGTCGCCCATCCGCCACCACGAGCCGGTCCGCTGCCGCTCGTAGCGCTGGTCCTCGCCGAGGTAGGTCAGCACCCGCCCGTCGGTGCGCACCTCGATGAAGCCCGGCGAGGACTCGGTGACCCGGCGCCCGTCCCGGCTGACCACGCGTACGTCGGTCATGCCCGGAAACGGGAACCCGACGCAGCGGCCGTCGGCGTCCAGGGCCCGGCGCCGGGTGAACGCCCGCGCGACGACCGGGCCGACCTCGCTCTGGCCGTAGAGCTGGCCGAAGACGGGGAAGCGGTGGGCCGAGGCGCCGAGCATGCGGTGCACGGTGCGGGGATGGATGGCGTCGAAGGTGCTGCTGAAGTACCGCACGGAGGCCAGCGGCCGGCCCGGGTGCGCGGCCAGTTCCTCCCAGCGCATGAAGGTGTTCGGGTGCGCCTCCAGCACGCCGGGGCGGATCTCGGCGAAGAGCTCGGCGGCCCGGGCCGGGTCGTCGTCGGCGAGGACCACGAGCGGGAACCCGCGCAGCAGCGTGATGGCCAGGGCCGTGAACAGTCGCGAGTGGACGAACGACACGTGGATGGCGACCGGCCGGCGGCGGCGCACGAGCGCGGCGACGGAGGCCTGCGGGCGGTACCGGGCCTGCAGCGTCCGTCCGGTGTGGACGGCCAGCTTCGGGATGCCGGTGGTGCCGGACGTGTGCGTGACGAGCGTCGGATGCTCCGGGCCGGCCGCGACCGGTTCGATCCGCGGCACGTCGCCGAGCGCGGCCAGGGCCGTCGCGCCCGGGAACTCGCCGTCGGCCAGCAGGACCCGCTCGGCGAGGTCGAAGACCTCCGGGGGCAGCTCGTCGCGCAGCTTGCCCGCGTCGGTGAGCAGGTAGGGCCGGTCGACCCGGCGCAGCAGCTCGGCGACGGTGGCACCGTCGAGCTTCGCCGACAGCAGGACCGGCACGGCCCCGATCCGGGCGATCGCGAGGGCGAGCAGCGTGATGTCGAAGCCGTCGCCCTTGTGCACCACGACCCGGTCGCCGGTGCGCACCCCGGCCGCCCACAGCCGCGACGCGGTGTCGGCGACGAGGCCGGCCAGGGCCGCGACGGTGGTGCGCCGGCCCAGCTCGGGGGCGATGGCCAGGTCGTGGTCGAGCACGACGATGTTGTGCGGATGGCGGGCTGCGGCCCGCTGCAGCAGCGTGCCGAGCCGGATGCCGCGGTTGCCGATGCGTTGCAGCAGCATGCCCGCCCCCTACGCGTCCTTCTCGATGACGATCCGCAGCCGCTGCAGGGTGTCGGCGAGGTCGCCGGCGACCTTCTCGCCCCACTCGGCGAAGAACCGTTGCTTCGCCGGGTCGTCGAGGTCCGAGACGATCTTGCGGATGCCCTCGGTCGCCCGGCCCATCCGGAAGTGGTGCACGAGGGTCGTGCCGTCGCCGTCGGGTGAAAGCTCGAAGGCCCAGACGCTGTCCTGGGCGTTGCCGGCGCTGTCGCGCATCGCCCAGCGGAACGCCCGGCCCGGCTCGGCCGCGACGACCTCGGACTCGGTGGTCCAGTCGCCGCGCACCACCGGTGCCCAGGCGACCACGTCCTCGGAGCGGCGGTTCTCGCCCTGGAAGACCGCGCCGACGGTCCCCGGTGCCCCGGCGACCCATCGGCCGCCGAGGCACTCGGTGCTCCATTCGCCGCTGCGCGGCAGATCGCTGACGACGGCGTAGACCTGGTCGGGGCCCGCGGCCACGCGGACCTGCGCGCGGGCGGAGAACAACGGCGATGTCTTGTTGGATTCGGCCATGAAACCATGGTCTCCAGTGGCATCGGCGCTGGTCAAAGCCGTGAAGTCATATCTGTCAGGTTGGATTTGGCCGGCTCGGGCGGAAGTCGTCGGCGTGGTCACGGGCCCACTGCGCGAAGGTGCGCGCCGATCGCCCGGTCAGCCGCCGCACGAGGTCGTTCACCTCGTACGGCACCCCGTCGGTCGCGGCCCAGTAGCCCAGGGTCGCGTCCAGCACCCACTCGGGCACGATCGTGGCGTACACCTGACGCGCCTGCTCCGGCGTGAGCTCCTCGACGCGGACCGGCCGGCCGATCGCCGCGGCGATCAGCTCCGCCTGCCGGCGCTGGGTCACCGACTCGGGCCCGGTGATGAGGTAGCGGCCGCCCTCGTGCCCGGGGCGGGTGAGCGCCACGGCGGCGACGGCGGCGATGTCGCGCTCGTGGATCGCGTCGCTGTGCGACTCGGGGTAGGCGAAGCGCACCACGCCCTCGGCGCGGATCGACTCCGCCCAGCCCCACAGCAGCACGTTGCCGGCGAAGTTGTCCGGCCGCAGGTAGGTGGTGGCCAGGCCCGAGGCGTCCAGGGCCGCCTCGACGACCTTGTGCATGTCCGCGATCGCCTTGCGGGCCGGGATGCGCTCCAGCACCGTGTCCGAGGACAGCAGCACCACGTGCTCGACGCCGGCGTCGCGCGCCGCGGCGACGAAGTTGTCGACGCCGTGCGGTACGGCATAGAGGAACACCTTCCGCACGCCCGCCAGCGCGGCCGGCAGCGTGTCCGGATCGGTGAGGTCGGCGCGGACCTTCTCCACAGTGGACGGCAGGCGCAGCCGGCCGGGGTCGCGGCCGGTCGCCCGGACCGTGGCGCCGGCGGCGAGCAGTTCGTCGACGACGGCGCGGCCGACCTGGCCGCCCCCGCCGAACACGAGGACCGGAGTGGACAACGTGAGCCTCCTCAGTGGACCGGCTGCGGTGCGGGGGCGACCTCGGCGGGCTTGCCGCGCGGGGCGGAGAAGTGGCGGGTCAGCGGGCGCTCGAACCAGGTGTAGAGCGCGGCCGCGGCGAGCGTGGCCACCGCGAGCTCGGCCAGGATCAGGCCGAGCGCCGCCGGGGTGGCGAACGTGCGGCCCAGCACGGTCCGGCCGCCGGTGATGACGATGAAGTGCAGCAGGTAGAACGCGAACGAGATCTCGCCGAGCCAGCGCGCCGGGCGGCTCGCGAACCAGGTCGGGCGGCCGGCGGCGTCCGCTGTCGCGGCCGCGGCGACGAGCAGCGTGATGGGCACGATCGTCACGGCGCGCTGGCCGTACAGGTACGGCACGAATGATGCCAGCGGCACCGCGACGGCCAGCAGCAGCGCCGACCAGCCCAGCCCGATGTTCTTCCACCGGCCCAGCAGCACCGCGCGGGCGACGAGGATGCCCAGCGCGAAGTCGAGCAGGCGCACCGGGGGCAGGAAGTACGCGAACCAGTACTGCGACTCCGACGCCTCCCATCCGCCGGGTACGCCGGGGGTGTCCGGCAGCAGTGCGTAGGCGAGCGCCGGGGTGGCGACGACGCCGGCGACGGTCGCGGCGATCCAGTACTTGAGCCGGTCGGCGCGAATCCGGTTGACCAGCGGCGGCAGCACCGGGAACGCCGCGTAGAAGAACGCCTCCGTGCCCAGCGACCAGCTCGGCGGGTTGACGCTGAGGTTGGTGAAGAAGTCCGGCACCCAGACCTGCAGCATGAACAGGTTCAGGGTCGCCTGGCCGGCCGGGGTGTACGCGGCGGCGAAGACCACCATCGCGAGGACCCAGGCGACCACGTAGTTGGGGTAGATCTTCACCAGCCGCCGGCGCCAGAACGCCGCCGGGGTGTCGCGCTCGCGGGCCGACCAGGTGAGCACGAAGCCGCTGAGCACGAAGAAGAAGGTGACGCCGAGCGCGCCGAGCTGTGACGCGGCGCTCGCGTAGTGCGCGGCGAACGTCTGGTCGGTGAACAGGGTGGTGGAGGGCAGCTGCAGCGAGGCGTGGTAGACGAAGACGAGTAACGCGGCCGGGAACCGCAGGCCGGTCAGGGACGGCAGCCGGGCGGGCCGGTCGCCGGTCGGGGTCGAGGTCATCGGGGTCCGTCCGGAGGGGGTTCGAGGATGAGAGGATGGCCCTGCGGGCCGGGCGGGACGTTGAACAGGCCGGCGATGTCGAAGTACGCGTCGCGGTGGCGGAACGAGCCCACGTCCGGCCGGGCCACGAACGTGGCGCCGGCGATGACGAGGTCGTCGTCGCGCCAGGAGCCCAGCAGCGCGTGGACCGCGGCGACGAACGCCGCGGTGCGGGCCGGGTCGCCGGTCGGCCGCCAGCCGGCCCGGCCGCCGCTGAGGTGGTCGAGGGTGGCGAGCTTGCGGGCGACCTCGTACGGCTCGCTGGTGCCGGTGTCCACCACGGCCACGAGCCGGGTCCCGCGGGTGACGGTGGCGGCCGCGGCGAGCAGCACGAACGGGTCCGGGCCGGCAGGGTCGTCGCCGGCGAGCAGAAAGTCACCGCCGCTCAGGCCGACACCTCCGCAGGCTCCGGCGTCGGCCTGAGCTCCACCCTGTGCTATCTGATGAGCGGCCACTCCGCTTCGCTCCGTACCGCTCATCGAAGACCCAGCCGTTCCCGGAGGGTTCCGCCGGCGGGCTGGCGCAGTGCCCCGCGGCGGGCCAGTTCCGCGGTGAGCAGGGCGGTGATGGCGTCCAGGTCGTGCGGCAGCGCACCGGGGCGCAGCCGGAAGCCGGTGACGCCGGACGCCTGCCACTCGGCCATGAGGTCGGCCAGCTCCGCGGGGGAGCCGGCGAAGACGAGCGTGTCGGTGGCGAAGACCGCCCCGGCCCACTCGTCCAGGCGGTCCTTGCGGGCCTTCGCCGCCGCGGCGTCCTCGTCCAGGAAGACCACCAGGTCGCCGAAGACGTGCAGGGTCTCGTCCGCGCGCCCGGCCGCCGCCTGATACTCGCGGACCTCGGCGACGATCGCGGCGACCCGGGCCGCGTCGAACGCGGTCACCCACACCACGTCGGCGGCGCGGGCCGCGAGCCGGTACGGGACCGTCGCGTGGGCGAGCACCATCACCGGCGGGTGCCCCTGCGGCGGCGGGCCGGCGTCCCAGTGCCGCCGGACGTGCTCCACCACATCGCCGGCCTCGTCGAACAGCGCCGCGAACACCGGCGCGATGTCGGGGCGGCCGATGTCGGCGAGGTCGAAACGGGGCAGGGTCCGGCGGCCGAAGTGCCCGGCCTCGTCGGCGCGGTTCGACGCCTGCGGCCGCCACCCGGCCCGGCCGCCGCTGAGGTGGTCGAGGGTGGCGACCGCCCGGGCGACGCGGGCCGGCTGGGTGTGCGTGACGGTCACGGTCGGCACCAGGCCGATCCGGGTCGTCGCCGGCGTCGCCACCGCCGCGACCTGCGCCGCGTCGAGGCGGCCGCGGACCTGGTCGGTGCGCCCGTCCGGCCCGTCGTACCGCGACGTCTGCAGCCCGAGCGAGTCCTCGATCGTGACGTAGTCCAGGCCCCCGGCCTCGGCCCGGCGGATCAGGTCCACCCAGTAGCCGGGGTGCAGCAGCTCCCGCGGCCGGGCGTCCGGCTCCCGCCATGCGGCCGGGTGCCAGCCGGTGCCGTCGAGCGCGACGGCCAGGTACGGCGGCGTTGGCACAAGAACTCCTCTCAGGAGACGCTGATCGCCTGCAGCTTTTCGAAGAGGTACCGCGACGCCGAGATCTCCGGGTACGCCGCCCGGCCGATCGGCGGCTCGAGCGAGTTGATGCGGGCGTCGCGGTCGCTGACGTAGAAGAAGACCAGCGACACCAGGTCCTCGTCCGGGGCGGAGGCCTGCGGCGGCAGGACCCGGTGCCGGGTCGAGCGCCACCGGTCGCCGGTCCAGCGGGCCATCAGGTCGCCGATGTTGACCGTGAACGCGGCCGGGTCGTACGGCGCGTCCTCCCACTCGCCCTCGGGCGTGAAGACCTGCAGCCCGCCGACGCCGGGCTCGCGGTCGAGCACGGTGACCGTGCCGAAGTCGGTGTGCGGGCCGATGCGGAACTGCCCCTCGCCGGGCGCGCCGACCTCCGCCAGCGGGGGGTAGCGGTTGATGTTGAGCGTGTACTTCGGGAAGCGTGTGTGCCGCGTGAAGTGATCGGCCGGCAGGTCCAGCGCGGCGGCGAAGATGGTCAGCAGCTCGTCGGAGAGGGCGCGGACGCGGTCCATGTACTCCCGCGCGCTCGCCGCCAGTTCCGGCACCTCCGCCGGCCACACGTTCGCCGGGTGCCAGCCGAGGTCCGGGTCCGGGTCGGCGGCCTCGACCGAGGAGCCGACCGAGTACGACTCCTTGAGGTCCGGCGGCGACTCGACACCTTCGAGGTATCCGTTGGCCTCGGCCCCGGGGGCGATCCAGCCGCGCCCGCCGACCGGCACCGAGTAGGGCCGCTTGCTCGCCTCCGGCAGCGCGAAGAACCGGCGGGCCGCGGCCCGGGTGCGCTCGCGCAGCTCCTGCGGGACGCCGTGCCCGGTGATCAGCAGGAACCCGGACACCTGCAAAGCCTGGTCGATCTCGGCGGCGACCGCGGCGCGGTCGGCCGGCGATCCGGTGAACCACGGCCGCAGGTCCACCAGGGGGATGCTGCTCATCGTGCTCCCTTCTTGAATTTTCTGTTACTCCTATCGGGGAACTATGATTAAGACCACAGAGTGGCCCCCGTGCCGCGGTCGTGCGCCGGATCAGCCGGCGAACAGCTCCCGGCCCACCACGCGCAGCAACTGCAACTGCTCGGCGCTCTGGCTGCCCGGCGTGGGCGTGAACAGCAGCAGGTGCTGGTCCTCGGCGGGGGAGAGCAGTTGCTCGCAGTTGAGGTCGATCAGCCCGATCGTGGGGTGCGCGACCCGGATGTTGCCGGTGCGGCGGGCCCCGACCTCGTGGCGCTCCCAGAGCTCGGCGAACTCCTGGCTGGCCGCGCGCAGGCGCCGCACCAGCCCGAGTGCCGCCTGGTCGCCGCTGCGGCGGGCCAGTGCCGCGCGCAGGTCCGCGGTATGCAGGCGGCTGTAGTGCTCCCGGTCCTCCTGCGGGTAGGCGGCCCGCACGACGGGGTCGGTGAACCAGCGCCACACGATGTTGCGCTGCAGCGGCGGCTGGGTCGAGCACACCCCGCCGAACAGGGACTCCGCGAGGGTGTTCTGGGCCAGCAGGTCGCCGATGTCGTTGAGGATCTGGGCCGGCGCGTCGGTGAGCCGGTCGAGCAGGAACAGCAGGCCCGGGCGCACGTGGTCGCCGGCGTGCCGCCCGATCGGCGGCCGGTGCCCGGCCAGCAGGTAGAGGTGGTCGCGCTCGTCGTCGCTCAGGCGCAGCGCCCGGGCCAGCGGGGCCAGCAGCTGCGTCGACGGCTGCGGGCTGCGCGCCTGCTCCAGCCGCATGTAGTAGTCCGCCGACATGCCCGCGAGCTGGGCGACCTCCTCGCGGCGCAGCCCGGGCGTGCGCCGCCGCGCGCCGGGGGAGAGCCCCACGTCCTGCGGCTGCAGGCGCTCCCGGGAACGGCGCAGGAAGTCGGCGAGCTCGCGACGGTTCATGTCAGTCATCATGGCCTCCCCTTCACCCCGATAGCCAAGGATCGTTGGTCCTACTCATCCGGTCGGTTACGAAGAGATGTAACACGCTGCGTACTTGAGTGGCTACGGGGACGGGTGTGTAGTGAAGCACGTGAATCCCGACAACGCTCACCACGGCCTCGCCACGCTCGTCGACGCCGCGCACGACCTCGCCGCCGGGACCGACCTGGAGTACCTCTTACCGGTCCTCGCCCGCCAGACCCGCCGCCTGCTCGGCTGCCCGCTGGCCTTCGTCGCCGTCCTGGACGACGAGCGCGCCGAGCTCGTCGTGCGCTCCGTCGACGGCCTCGCCTCCGGTCTCGCCCCCGGGCACCGCCTGCCACGCGACACGGGCCTCGCCGCCGCGGCGCTGTGCGGGCCGGGGCCGCACTGGAACAGCGCGGGGCCGACCGACGGGCTTCCGCCGGCGGAGGGGCTGCAGGCCGTCGTCGCGGTGCGGCTCGGGCAGGGCGGCCGGTTCGGGCAGCGGCCCTTCGGCGTGCTCTACGCCGCCGACCGCCGCGCCCGCGCCTTCACTCCCGGCGAGTGCGCGCTGCTCGGCTCGCTCGCGGAGCTGGCCGGGGCCGCGATCGAGAAGGCCCGGCTGCTGGAGCGCACCGCCGCGCGGCTGTCGGGGCTGGAGAACACGACCGCGCGGACCGCCGCCCGGCTCGGCCAGGTCCGCCGCCTGCACGACACCCATCACGCCCTCGTCGACCTCGCCGTCGCCGCCGGCGACCCGCAGGACCTCGTCGACGAGGCCGCCCGCCACCTCGACGGCGCGGTCCGCCTGCACGACGTCGACGGCCGGACGCTCGCGACCAGCCGCGACCCCTCCGGAGCCGAGGCGGCGTGGCCGGCGGCCCCGCCGGACGGCGGCGACGCGCCGGTCGCGCTCGACGACGGGACCTGGCTCGTGCCCGTCGCCGCCGGCGGCCGGCCGCTGGGCACGCTGCTCATCCGGGCCGCGCGGGTGCTCGACGGCGGCGAGCGGCAGCTGCTGCCGCTGATCGCCCAGGCCGCCGCGGTCGTGCTGCGCCAGCACGCCGGCATCCTGGCCGAGGAGCACGCCCGCGACGACCTCCTCGACGACCTGCTCGTCACCCCGCCGCGGCCCCGGCGCCGGCTGCAGCGCGCCGCCCACCGGCTCCGCCTCGACCTCGACCGGCCCCACGTCGTGATCGTCGCCCGCCCCGAGCCCGGCGCGGCCGGCGCAGCGCCGGCGGCCGGTTGGGCGGCGCCGTTCGTACGGCGCAGCGGCGGGATCGGCGCCGTCCGCGACGGGCACCTGATCGTCGTGGCCCCCGGGGCCGACCCCGGCCCCGCGGCGCGGGCCGCGACCGAGGAGCTGTCGGCGGTGCTCGGGGCGCCGGTGACCGTCGGGGCGGCCGGGCCGGTCCGCGGTGTCGCCGCCGTCGCGGGCGGGCACCGTGAGGCGTGGCGCTGCCTCGAGGCGCTCATCGCGCTGGACCTCACCGGGCGCGGGGCGTCCGGGCGGGAGCTGGGGTTCCTCGGCGTGCTGCTGTCGGGCCGGCAGGGCGTCGACACGTTCGTCGACACGGTGCTCGGCCCGGTCCTCGACCACGACCGGCGGCGGCTCACGGACCTGACCCGGACCCTCGACGCGTACTTCGCGGCCAACGGCAGCCCCACCAACGCCGCCGAACGCCTGCACGTGCACCCCAACACGGTCGCGCGGCGCCTGGAGCGGGTGAAGGAGCTGCTCGGACCCGACTGGCAGCGGCCGATGAAGGCACTCGACGTGCAGCTGGCGCTG
Source organism: Dactylosporangium sp. CA-233914 (assembly GCF_050942935.1). Lineage (NCBI taxonomy): Bacteria > Bacillati > Actinomycetota > Actinomycetes > Micromonosporales > Micromonosporaceae > Dactylosporangium > Dactylosporangium sp. CA-233914. The sequence goes on from NZ_CP192030.1 coordinate 6,517,322, forward strand.
CGGCTGTTCCGGCTCCGGCACACGCTGTCCGGGGAGCCCGGGGCATGACTCAGGCGCGCAGGACGACCCGCCGTCCGTGCAGCTCGCCGCGCTCGATCATCCGGTGCGCCTCCGCCGTCGCCGACAACGGCAGGTCGACCGTCACGCGTGGCCGCAGCCGGCCCGCGGCCAGGAGGCGGTTGATCGCCACCGCCGCCTCCGCCAGCTCGGCCGTGGTGGCGTGCGAGATGACGAAGCCGGTGACCGTGCGGTCGTGCATGTACAGGGCGCCGGCGGGCAGCACCGGGCGGGACGCGGCGCCCGCCAGCAGGACGATCCGGCCGCGGAAGGCGAGCAGGTCGACGACCGTCTCCAGATCGTTGCGGCCGGAGGTGTCCAGGTACAGGTCGATGCCGTCCGGGCACGCCTTGGCCAGGTCCGCGTCGCGGTAGTCGAGCACCTCCGCCGCGCCGAGGTCCCGGCAGTACTCGGCGTCGGCCGCCGAGGCGGTCGCGACCACCCGGGCGCCCGCCTCCACCGCCATGCTCACCAGCGCGGCGCCGACGTTGCCGGCCGCGCCCGCCACGACGAGCGTCTCACCCGCCCGCAGCCGCCCGTGGGTGAACAGCCCCAGGTAGGCGGTGCCGGCCGGGTGGACCATCGTGACCGCGGTCGCGGGGGCGACGGCGGGCGGCAGGCGGTACAACCGATCCATCGCCACCACGGCCAGCTGCGCGGCGGCGCCCTGCCGGCCCGCATGCCCCAGGCTGTTGCACCACACGGGCTCGCCCGGCGTGAACCCGCTCGTCCCGGCTGTGCGCACCACGCCGACGAGGTCCCGGCCGACCACGAACGGCATCGGCAGCGGCGTGCGGAACTGTCCCGAGCGCACGAACGTGTCGACCGGGTTCACCGTCGTCGCGTGCACCTCGACCAGCACGTCGGTCGGGCCCGGCACGGGATCGGGGAACTCGCCGAAGCGGATGACGTCCGGTGTTCCCAGCTCCTGCAGGTAAGCGGCGCGCATAAGCCCCGATTCTTCGCTGCCGGCCCGGTGGAGCCAACCGGATCAGTCCCTTTTCGTCAGGTTCACTCGCGCAGCCTAGGGCTGGCAATCCTAGGCAGAACCATCCGATTCAAACCCGGGCTCGCCGGTGCCACGGTCGTCTTGTCCGAATTTCTGAACAGGGAGTTGACCATGGCCCGTGTCGTGCGTTTCGAACAGTTCGGCGGCCCCGGCGTCCTCAAGGTCGTCGACGAGCCGGCCCCCGTCCCCGGCGACGGCGAGGTGCTCGTCCGCGTCCGTGCCGCCGGGCTCAACCCGGTCGAGTCCGGCATCCGCGGCGGGTTCCTCGACAAGGTGTACCCGACCACGTTCCCCTCCAAGCAGGGCCGTGACCTCGCCGGCGTCGTCGAGGCGACCGGCGAGGAGGTGATCGGCTGGACCGGCGAGCGCGGCACCCACGCCGAGCTCGTCGCCGTCCCCACCGCCAACCTCACCCCGCGCCCGGCCGGGGTGCCGTGGGAGGTCGCCGGCGCGCTGTACACCGCCGGCGCCGCCGCCTACGCCGCCGTGCGCGCGATCAGCGCCGGCGAGGGTGACACCGTCGTCGTCGCGGGCGCGGCCGGCGGGGTCGGCACCATCGCGGTGCAGCTCGCCCGGCACGCCGGCGCCACGGTCATCGGCCTGGCCGGCGTGGACCACCACGACTGGCTGCGCGCCCACGGCGTGATCCCGGTCGCCTACGGCGACGGCGTCGAGGAGCGCGTCCGCGCCGCCGCCGGCGAGAAGGTCGACGCGTTCGTCGACGCGTTCGGCGCCGACTACGTCGACCTCGCCCTGCGCCTCGGCGTCCAGCCGGACCGGGTCAACACCCTCATCAACTTCGCCGCGGCCGCCCAGCACGGCGTCAAGGCCCAGGGCAGCAACGACGCCTCCCGCCCCGAGGTCCTCGCCGAGCTCGCCGCGCTGGTCGCCGGCGGGCGCCTCGAGGTGCCGGTGCAGGCGTTCCCGCTGGAGCGCATCGCCGAGGCCTACGAGCTGCTGGAGCGCCGCCACACCCTCGGCAAGATCGTCGTCACACTGTAAAGGAGCATCACCGTGCCACAGCCACTCGACCCGTGGGGGATGGCCTGGGTCCACCAGGTGTACCGCCGCGAACTGGCCCTGCTCGCCGACCTCGTGGCCGGCGCCGCCGACGGCGACCGGGCCCGGGCCGCGATCGTCGCCGACCACCTCAAGGACATCACCGACTCGCTGCACGAGCACCACGTCGGCGAGGACGAGCTGCTGTGGCCGCCGCTGCTGCGGCGTGCCCAGCCGCAGGCCGACCTGGTGCACCGCATGGAGCGCCAGCACGACGAGCTGCACGGACTGCTGCAGGACGTCGCCAAGCTCACCCCGGCGTGGGTGGACACGGCGTCCGCGGCCGACCGGGACCGCCTCGCCGACGTGGTGGCCCGCGTCTCGGCGGTGACCAACGAGCACCTCGCTGACGAGGAGGAGCACGTCCTGCCGCTCATCCGCGAGCACATCACCGCCGAGGAGTGGCTCGCGTTCGAGCTGCGCGGCCACGCCTCCATCCCGCAGGAGAAGGCACTCGTCTTCCTCGGCATCGGCCTGCAGGACGCCACCGACCACGAGCGGGCCCAGTTCACCGGCGGCCTGCCGCCCGAGGTGCTGCAGTTCTGGGAGGGCGAAGGGCGTCAGCAGTACGACACGTGGCGCACCACCCTCCTCGGCGCGGCCTGACCGAAGCCATGACGGTCCGGCTCAACCACACGTTCGTCCCCGCCCGCGACCCGTGGCGCTGCGCGCTCGACCTCGCCGAGGCTCTCGGCCTGGGCGAGCCGGAGCGCTCGGGGCCGTTTCCCGCGGTGCGCCTCGCCGACGGCCTCCTGCTCGAGTTCGCCCCGGCCGACGGTGACGTGCGCGGCCTGCACTACGCCTTCGAGGTCACCGCCGCCGAGTTCGACGCGATCCTGGCCCGGCTGCGGGCGACGGGCCGGCCCTTCTGGGCCGGCCCGCTGCACCACGGCCCGGGCGTCGTCAACCGCTGGGGCGGCGGGCGCGGCTTCTACTTCGACAGCCTCGACGGCCACAGCCTCGAGGTCCTCACCCTCCCGGCCGCCGGTGGCGCCGCCTCACCGCAGGAGCTGGCCGCGCTCGTCGCCAGCGCCTACGCCCACGGCGACGCCGAGACGGCCCTGCGCCTGTTCGAGCCGGGCGCGCGGCTGGCCACCCGGCCCGGCGAGACCGTCACCGGCACCGGCCTGCGCGAGGCGATCGCGGGATTTCTCGGCGGGGTACGCCGCATCGACATCCGCGTCCGGCACATCTACGAGGCCGACGGGATCGCCCTCATCCTCACCGACCACGTCACCGAGCTCGACGGCCCCGACGGCGGCCCGGTCGAGGTGACCGGCACCGCCACCGACGTGGCCCGCCGCGGCCCGGACGGCCGGTGGCGCTACCTGATCGACAACCCCGGAGGGTCGTCATGACCGCAGAACCGCGTCGCCGGGGCGGGCTGCTGCTCGCCCTGCTCGGCCTCGCCCAGCTCATCACCTCGATCGACTACAACATCGTCTACGTCGCCCTGCCCCGCATCGGCGCCGACCTCGGCTTCTCCGCCCAGAACCTGCAGTGGGTGGTCAGCGCCTACGCGGTGGCCTTCGGCGGGTTCCTGCTGCTCGGCGGGCGCGCCGCGGACCTGGTCGGACGGCGGCGCGTCTTCGTCGCCGGGCTCGCCCTCTACGCGCTCGCCTCGTTCGCCGGCGGCCTGGCCGGCACCCAGGGGCTGCTGGTGGCCGCCCGCGCGGTGCAGGGCCTCAGCGGCGCGCTGCTGTTCCCGGCCACCCTCTCGCTCGTGGTGACCTCGTTCGAGGAGGGCCGCGAGCGCAACCGGGCCTTCTCCGTGTGGGCGGCCGCCGGCGCCGGCGGCATGGTGCTCGGCTCTCTGCTCGGCGGCGTGCTCACCGAGGCGTTCGGCTGGGCCGCGGTGTTCTACGTCAACGTCCCGCTCGCCGCCGTCGCCATCGCCGGGGCCGCGCTGCTGCTGCCCGCCGACGGCCCCCGTGCCACCGGCCGGTTCGACGTCGCCGGTGCGCTCACCGCCACCGCCGGCGTGACCCTCGTCGTGTTCACCCTCGTGCAGGGCCCGGTGCGGGGCTGGACGTCACCGGCACTGCTGGCCACCGCGGCGGGCGGGATCGTGCTGCTCGCCGCGTTCGTGACGATCGAGGCCAGGACGTCCTCGCCGCTGATGCCGCTGCGGCTGTACCGCAACCGCAACCTCAGCACCGGCGTCCCGCTCACCCTGCTGTTCATGGCGACGTTCGGGACGCTGCTGTACTTCCTGACCGTGCACTTCCAGCACGTGCTGGGCTACTCGGCGCTGCAGACCGGCCTGGCGTACGTGGTGCCGATGGCCGCGGGCGCGGTCGGCTCCCTGCTCGGCGGGCGCCTCGCCTACCGCCACGGCAACCGCGCGACCCTCGTGACCAGCCTGCTCGTCGGCGGGGCCGCCGCGGTCGGGCTCGGCCTGGGCATCGGCGCCGCCCACTCGTACCTCGCGCTGCTGCCCGCGATGGTGGTGCTCAACGTCGCCCAGGGCGTCATCTTCACCACGATGTTCGCCGCCGCGACGACCGGCACCGCCCTGTTCGACCAGGGCATCGCCTCCGGCATCGTCTCCACCGGCCAGCAGGTCGGCTCGGCGGTGGGCCTGGCCGCGCTGGTCGCCGTGGCCAACGCGGGCGGCGGCTCGGCCGGGCTGCGGGATGCCACCCTGGCCGCGGCGGCCGGCATCTTCCTGACCGTGCTGGTGGCCCTGAACTTCCGCCGCGCGGCCGCCCCGGCCACCGAGGGAGAGGGAGAACTCGTCACGCGGGTATCGAAGGTCAGCGGATGACCGTCTTCGTGCGCATGAGGAACTCGCCCAGGTAGGCGTCGTGCGGCACGCCGGGGCGCAGCCAGTGGGTCGGGTGGTCGCCGACGTAGACGTTGCTGATGGTCGGCTCGTCGAGCAGGTCCTCGACGAGGCCGGGGTCCTCGGTGAACACGGTCAGCACCAGCGAGTCGCGCAGCGGGGCCGGGCCGTTCGCCGGCGACCACGGCGCCACCCACACGCACGGGAAGGGCACCTCCACGCGCAGCTGCCGCGCGTCGGCCCGGTCGACCTGGAAGACGGCGGGGCGCAGGGCCGCGCTGCCGTCGCCGAGGTCGTCGGCGATGCCGTCGCCGCCGAGCCACGGGCGGGTACCGCGGGCCTGGGCGAGCACGAACGACTCCATGGCCCGGGCGCCGGCCAGGTTCTGCACGGGCAGGACCGCCTTCGGGTCCTCGGGCGGCAGGCTCGGCAGGGCGGAGAGCCGCTCCGCGATCGCGCGGGCCAGCGGTGCCGGGTCGCCGTCGACGAGGACGGCGGTGGCGTTGATGCACGCCACGCCACCCTGCCCGGCGACCGAGTCGACGATGGTGTCCAGGTGCCGGCGCCAGTCGGTGCCGGCCGTGAGCAGGATCTTCGCGCGTCCGGGGCCCTGCGGCAGGACCGTGCTGCCGGCGTACTTCGCGACCACGTCGTCGCCGCCGTAGACGAGGCCCAGGTCGGCGCCGGACAGCAGCTCGCCGGCGGCGTCGTGGTCGGTCGGCAGCAGTGCCACCTGGGCAGCCAGGCCGGCCCGGTGCAGGGCGGTGACGAGGCGGTGCGGGGTGAGCGGCTCGCGCCGCGACGGGCGAACCGCGACCCGGTAGCCCAGGGCCAGCGCCTCCAGCCACAGCCCGTGCGGGCCCGGATGGTTGCCGGCCGCGTGGACGGCGAACACCTCGCCGCGCCGCGTCCACACCGCGCTGCCGCGCTCGGTGGCCGGGTCCCGCCAGTCCTCGACAGCGCCGGTCGGGCGGGGCAGGCCCGTGGTCTGCCCGGCCAGCCGCGCGGTCTCGGCGATGGACGCGGTCGCGGCCCGCACGACGGCGAGCGGCACGCCGGACACCCGGGCCACCGTGTGCTCGTACTCGGCGAACGACAGCCCCGCGACCTCGTCCTCGACGAAGTGGCGGGCGGCGGCCGCGAGCGCGGCGATGCGCTGCGCGGAGGGCAGCGGGCGGGCGGCGCGCAGGGCGGCGAGGGTACGGCTGACGTAGAGCCGCGGCACGAGGGACAGCTCGGCGGCGGGGGCGCCGGTGACGTCGGGGACGCTCTGGCGGCGGCGGGCGCGGTAGGAACCCTGCGGCCCGATCGCGTCCAGCGTGATGCCCATCAGTAAACCCCCTCGATGACGGCCTCGTCGTCGAACGTGGCGACCGGGGCGACGTCGGCGACCGAGTCACCGACCTGCCCGTCGACGCCGCGGACGCGGGTCGCGTAGTCCCGTTCGAGGTTGTTGGGCAGGAACAGGCTGCGGCTGACGTGGTTCATGACGACCTGGCCGCGCTCGCCGTATTCGACGGTGTCGCCGGTGCCGGGGTCGATGACCCGGAAGCTCATGTGCGGGGAGAACGGGTCGTAGACGCACGGGTCGTCGTCGGTCAGGCCCGGCCGCTCGCTGGCGTTGCCGAGGATCATCGTGGAGCCGAAGCCGCTGTACAGCACGATGTCCGGGAACACCTCGGTGCGGTACAGGTGCCGGGTGTCGGGGTCCATCTGCGTGCCGACCCAGTTGATCGCGCGCACCTTGGCGTTGACGAGCTTCACCAGCTCGTCGCGGCGGGCCAGCCGCTCCAGCACCGGCGGGGTGATCATGAGCACGCCGACGTCCTGGCTGTGCAGGATGTGGGCGACCTGCTCGACGAGGTGCTCGCCGTAGGCCGCCGCCTGCGCGCCGTCGCCGGCGGCGAGGAGCCGCTTCACCCAGCGCGGGTCGAGGTCGACGGTGAACGTGAGCCCGCCGCGCAGCGCCGCCTGCCGGGCGATGACCGGCCCGACCATGTGCGGGCCGGACGGCACCACCGACAGCCAGTTGACGCCGTGCGGCACGCCGTGGCGGTCCAGCTGCTCGCTGCTCCAGGCCAGCAACTGCTCGAGCCAGTCGCTGAGCAGCACGATCCGCTTCGGCGCGCCGGTGGTGCCGCCGCTGTCGAAGACGCCGAAGACGTCCGGGCGCGGGCCGTACCCGCGCGGGATGAGGTCCTCGACCCGGGTGGAGCGCAGCTCGCCGGCCACGTTCGGGAACCGGGCCAGGTCGTCGAACGTGGCGATGTCGGCGATCGGGTCGAAGCCGAGGGTGCCGGCCCGCTGCAGCCAGAACGGCGACCCGGTCGCGGGGGAGAAGTGCCAGCGCAGCGTCTCGCGGAGATACTCGTCGGGGTTCGTCACGGTCTGCTCCCAGGCGCGTCGTCGAGGATGACGCCGGCGGCCCTGGCGACGGGGTCGCGGGGCAGCCGGTCGAGGTCGATGCCGAAGTACTTGCGGTAGGCGGCGAAGACGGCCGCGTCGTCGGTCAGCTCGGTGGCGACCCCGTCGACGGTGAGCCGCCGGCCGCGCAGGGTGGCCCGGCCGCCGTCGGTGGGCAGCGAGCAGAACACGTCCTGCAGGAACGGGGAGTCGGGACAGGTACGCCACCACCACAGCGTCGGGCGGAAGTCGTCGAGCCGGGCCGGGCGGTCCTCGACGCGGTACAGTGGCCGCCCGTCGCACGTCACCTCCCCGTCGCGGACGTGGAAGACGCCGTGCGGGTCCGGCTGCGGGCCGGGATCGTCCAGGCGCAGCGGGCGGCGGCTGTTGCGGCCGAACCCGGTGTCGACGAGCCACGGCACCCCGCCGACGCTCACCCGCAGCGCCAGGTGGCAGTACGGCGGGCCGAGCCCGTCGGGCCGGAACACCCGCCCCGGCAGGATCTCCACGTCGTAGCCGAGCGCGGTGAGCAGCATCCCGAAGGCCGGGTTGGTCTCGTAGCAGCCGCCGCCGCGGCGCTGCCGCACGATCTTGTCCACGACCCGGCCGCCGAGGTGGATCTCCTCGTCCAGGTGGTAGCCGAGGTTCTCGAACGGAACCGTCAGCACGTGCCGTTCCTGCAGGTGCCGCAGGCCTTCGAGGTCGGGGCGGGCCGGGCGGACCGCGCCGATGCGGTGCAGATACTCATCGACTTGCATTGGTACTCCTTCCTGGGCCGGGCCAGCGCAGCAGCGCGAACCCGGCCGACATGCCGCCGCCGAAGCCGGCCAGCAGGACCAGATCGCCGGGGCGCAGCCCGGCCCGGGCGTGGTGCAGGGCGATCGGCACCGAGGCGGCCCCGGTGTTGCCGACCTCGGCGCCGCTCACGGCGGTGCGCCCGGCGCTCACGCCGACGGCTGCGGCGAGGTCGGCCACGAGGTTCGGGTTGGCCTGGTGCGGTACGAACGCGGCGAGACCCTCGGCCCGGACCCCGGCGTCGCGCAGGAAGTCGCGGATGCCCGGGGCGACCGTGTCGAGCACGAAGTCGCGCACGGCCCGGCCCTCCATGGCGAAGTAGTGCAGGCCGGCGTCGATCGAGTCGGCCGAGGCCGGGATGCGGCTGCCGCCGGCCGGCACGCGGATCAGCGGATGGGCCTCCGGGAACGTCGCCAGTCGCGCGGCGAGCAGGCTCGGCTCGCCCGGCCCCAGGACCATGGCGCCCGCGCCGTCGCCGAACAGCACCGCGGTGCGCCGCTCCGTCGGGTCGAGGATGCGGGAGTACACGTCCGCGCCGATCACCAGCGCGGGCCCGCGCAGCAGCCGCGCCGCCGTCGCCAGGGCGAAGACGAAGCCGCTGCAGACCGCGTTGAGGTCGAAGGCGACCGTTCCGGGGCGAACGCCGAGCTCGTCGGCGACCAGGGATGCGGTCGGCGGCTGCGGCGAGTCCGGTGTCGAGGTCGCGACCAGCACCAGCGACAGCTCGCCGGCGCGGACCCCGGCGTCTTCGAGGGCGGCGCGCCCGGCGGCGACGGCGAGGTCGGAGGTGGCTTGATCGGGCTTGGCCCAGCGGCGGGTCCGGATGCCGGTCTTGCGGGCCACCCACTCGGCGGTGACTCCCGCCGGACCCGCGACCGTGTCGTTGCCGACGACCTGGTCCGGCAGGCACACCCCGGTCCCCAGCACCGCGACGGCGGTATCAGGCAGCGTCAGCACGGTACGTCACTCCGTTCAGGGCGAGCAGGGCGTGCGCGGCGGAGGCGAGGGTGATGTGGCGATGCCAGCCGGCGAACGAGCGTCCGGTGAAGTCGCGCAGCCCGGCCCGCTCGCCGAGCGTCTCGAGGTCCGCGTCGACGCGGTCGAGCAGCGCGGCGGGGTCCGGGGTCCGGCCGGCGACGTCGGTGAGCCAGCCCTCGTCGAGGAGGGTCAGATCGTGCCCGTCCAGGCGCACCGCGCGCCGCCGGCGGTGCGGGTCGATGCGGATGAGCCGGGCCGCGGGCAGCGGGCCGTGACCGTAGCCGGGCAGCGGCGTCGCGCTCCACAGTGCAGTGCCGGGGTCGACGCGGGCGAGGACCGGCGCCCCGGCGGCCCGCAGCCGTCCGATCAGCCCGGCCGCGTCGGCGCCCCGGGCGTCCACGACGACGGGCAGCGCGTGGTCGCCGTCGGCGTGCTCCAGGTACGCCTCGGCCAGGCACTCGCCCAGCGCCCGCGGATCCGTCGGCGCGTCCAGGTGCAGCCGCCACCCGACCGGCACGGCCCGCCCGATGGTGGCCGCCCACACGCCGACGGCGTGCTGGGCGTTGAGGGAAGCGCCGCGGGTGGTGCAGAACCGCCGCGCCACGCCGACCGAGTGCGCGCCCGCCTTCGGGATGATCATCGAGCGCAGCACCCACGCCTGCGGCGGCGCGGCGAGCAGCAGGTGCCGGCGCAGGGCCCGGCGCACCGGCGCCCAGTCCCAGGTGGAGTCGCTGACGAAGTGGTGCAGCCGCTGCTCGCCGGCCCGGCCGCCGATGTTGCGGATCGACTTGCGTCCGGGGGTGCGCAGCAGGCCCTCCACGTATTCGGTACCGCGGCGGCGCTGGTCCTTGCGCGGCAGCGCGGCGAACAGTTCGGCGCACAGGAGCGATAGAGCGTCGGCCATGCGGTTCACCGTGCCGGGCCGGGCGGAGCCGTGCCTAGGTGCTGCGGCCACCACGCTTCGCGTCGAAATGGTGGTCCTGGCTGCGTTCGCCTGCCTACTTGACATACTGAACTGGTAGGAATTGCGACCGGTTTCGGCGCCGCCGACGATGGGCCGCATGACCAACGTCGCTGTCATCTACTACTCCTCGACCGGCAACGTGTTCCGGCTCGCGGAGGCCGCCGCCGACGCCGCGGTCAAGGCCGGGGCCGAGGTCCGGCTGCGCCGGGTGCCGGAGCTGGTCGACGAGCCGGCGACCACCGACCGGGACGCCTGGCGGCGCAACGCCGAGGCCACGAAGGACGTGCCGGTCGCCACCCTCGACGACCTCGAGTGGGCCGGCGCGATCCTGCTCGGCACCCCGGTCCGCTTCGGCCTGCCCGCGCCGCAGCTGCTGCACTTCCTCGACACCGCCGCGGAGCCGTCGATCGCCGGGCGCCTCACCGACAAGGCGGTCGGCGCCTTCGCGTCCGGCTCCGCCCCGCACGGCGGGCAGGTCAGCGCGATCCTGGCCCTGCACAACACGTTCTGCCACTGGGGCGCGGTCATCGTGCCCACCGGCTCCACCGACGCGGTGCACTTCCGCCCGAGCAACGGCAACCCGTACGGCGCCAGCAACGTCTCACGCAACCAGCCCGGCAACGTCACCGACGACAACCTCGCCGCGGTGGAGTACCAGACCCGCCGCACCATCGCGATCGCCGCGGGGCTGGGCAATGGCTGACCTCCGGGCGCTGCCCGCCGCGCAGCAGCCGGACTGGGGCGACCCGGCCGGCCTCGCCGCCGCCACCGGGGAGCTCTCGCACCTGCCGCCGCTGGTCCGCGCCGCCGACGTCCTCGCCCTGCGCCGCCGCCTCGCGCTCGTCGCCGCCGGCGAGGCGACCGTGGTGCAGGCCGGGGACTGCGCCGAGGACCCGGACGAGTGCGGCTACGGCGACGTCGTGCGCAAGGCCGGCCTCATCGACATGCTCGCCGGCGCCCTGCAGCAGGCCACCCGCAAGCCCGTCGTGCGCGCCGGGCGCCTCGCCGGGCAGCTCGCCAAGCCCCGCACCCGCCCCACCGAGGTCGTCGGCGGCCGGGAGCTTCCGGTGTACCGGGGGCACCTCGTCAACGCCCCCGAGCCCGACCCGCACCGGCGCCGCCCCGACCCGGCCCGCCTCGTCGCCGGCTACCACACGTCCCGCGAGGTCCTCGCTCACCTGGCCCGGGCGGCGCCGTACATCTGGGCGAGCCACGAGGCCCTCCTGCTGGACTACGAGGTGCCGCAGCTGCGGCGTACCGCGTCCGGGCGGCGGCTGCTGGCCTCCACCCACTGGCCGTGGATCGGCGAGCGCACCCGCCGGCTCGACGGCGCCCACGTCGCCCTGCTCGCCGGGGTGCTGAACCCGGTCGCGTGCAAGGTCGGCCCGTCGATGAGCCCCGAGGACCTGGTCGCGCTCTGCGCCCGCCTCGACCCCGACCGCGAACCCGGCCGGCTGACCCTCATCGCCCGCCTCGGCGCGGCGTTCGTCGACCGGGTGCCGCAGCTCGTCGCGGCCGTCCACGCCGCCGGCCACCCGGTGATCTGGCTCGTCGACCCCATGCACGGCAACACCGTCACCACCGCCCAGGGCCTCAAGACCCGCTACCTGGAGACCGTCATCGAGGAGGTCCGGGCCTTCCAGTGCGCGGTCCGCGGCGGGGGCGGGGTCGCCGGCGGGCTGCACCTGGAGACCACCCCGGACGACGTCACCGAGTGCGCCGCCGACGCGTCGCACGCCGAGCGGGTCGGCGACAAGTACACCACCCTGTGCGACCCGCGGCTCAACCCATCGCAGGCCATGGCCGTCATCGCGGCCTGGAACGGCTGAGGAGGCAACCGTGCACGACAGGATCGCGCTGGTGACCGGCGCCGCGGGCGGCATCGGCGCCGCCGTCGTCGAGGCGCTGGCGAAGCAGGGCGCGCTCGTCGCCGCCCTGGACCGCGATGCCGCCAAGCTCCGCGACGCCACGAAGGGCCTCGTCGCCGAGGGGCTGCGGGTGCTCGACGTGCCCGCCGACGTCACGCGTCCGGCCGAGGTCGAGACGGCCGTCGCCACCATCGAGGCGCGCAACGGACCCATCGACTACCTCGTCAACGCCGCCGGTGTGCTGCGCCTGTCCGGGGCGGCCGGACTCAGCGACGAGGACTGGCACGCCACCTTCGCCGTCAACGCCACCGGCGTCTTCGTCGTCAGCCGGGCCGTCGTCAACCGGATGGTGCCGCGCGGGCGCGGCGCGATCGTCACCGTCGCGTCCAACGCCGCCGACACCCCCCGGCAGGGCATGGCCGCCTACGCCGCGTCGAAGGCCGCGGCCACCATGTTCACCAAGTGCCTCGGCCTGGAGGTCGCCGCGCACGGCATCCGCTGCAACCTCGTGGCGCCCGGCTCCACCGACACGCCCATGCTGCGCGGCATGTGGCAGGACGACACCGGCCGCCGGGCCACCATCGACGGCCGCCTCGACGCCTACCGCGTCGGCATCCCGCTGCGCAAGATCGCCAGCCCGGCCGACGTCGCCGACGCCGTCGTGTTCCTGCTCTCCGACCGGGCCGGCCACATCACCATGCACGCGCTGACCGTCGACGGCGGCGCCACCCTCGGCGTGTAGGAGAACCCCGACATGGCCATGGCCCCGATCCCGCCCTACCCGCTGCCCACCGCCGAGGACCTCCCCGCCAACGTGGCGCGCTGGCGCCCGGACCCGGCCCGGGCGGTCCTGCTGATTCACGACATGCAGCGGTACTTCCTGAGGCCCTTCGACCCCGCGTTCCGCGAACGGCTCGTGGCGAACGTGGCCGAGCTGCGCCGCGGGGCGGGCGGTCCGGTGGCGTACACCGTGCAGCCCGGCGGCATGACGAGCGCCGAGCGCGGCCTCCTGGCCGACTTCTGGGGCCCCGGCATGCGGATGACCCCCGAGGACCGCGAGGTGGCCGAGCCGCTCACGCCCGAAGCGGACGACTGGGTGTTCACGAAGTGGCGGTACAGCGCCTTCTTCGGCTCCGACCTGCTCGCCCGGATGCGCGAGGCGGGCCGCGACCAGCTCGTCGTCTGCGGCGTCTATGCCCGCATCGGCGTGCTCACCACCCTGGTCGAGGCGTTCAGCCACGACATCCAGCCGTTCCTCGTCGCCGACGCCGTCGGCGACCTCACCGCCGAGGACCACCGCCAGGCCCTCGAGTACGCGGCCGCCCGCTGCGCCGTGGTCACCACGACGGCCCGGCTGCTGGCCCCGGCGGTGCTCTGATGGACCCGTTCGCGCTGCTGCACCGCCCGAACGCCGCCGACGGCGTCGAGCTGCTGACCGGCCACTTGTCCACGGTGGACACGCTGGCCGAACTGCCCTCGCCGGCCCTGGCCCTGGTCCCGTTCCGGCAGATCCGCGAGCGCGGCTTCGAGTTCGTCGACGACGACGCCGAGCTGGTCGCGCTGCACATCGCCGCGCGATCCGTGCTGCCGCTGCCCCTCGCCGCCGAGCTGCTGCCCGATGTCGCGGTACCGCTGTCCGGCGGCGCCTTCACCGGCAACCGCTACGACGAGGCGGTCCGGCGGGTGATCGACGAGGAGATCGGCACCGGCGAGGGCGCGAACTTCGTCATCCGCCGCACCTTCAGCGCCGCGATCGACGACTACCGCCTCGCCCACGCCCTGTCGTGCTTCCGCCGGCTGCTGCTGCGCGAGTCCGGCGCCTACTGGACGTTCCTCATCCACACCGGCGACCGCACGCTGGTCGGCGCCACCCCGGAGCGGCACGTCAGCGTCCACGGCGGCGAGGCGGTGATGAACCCGATCAGCGGCACGCTGCGCTACGGTGCCGGCGGCCCGACGGTGCCGGACGTGCTGGAGTTCCTCGCCGACGCCAAGGAGACCGACGAACTGGCCATGGTCCTCGACGAGGAGCTGAAGATGATGGCCCGCATCTGCCCGGACGGCGGCCGCGTCGACGGGCCCTACCTGCGGCCGATGGCGAGGCTGGCGCACACGGAGTACTTCATCCGGGGCCGCACCACCCTCGACCCGCGGCGGATCCTCCACGAGACCCTCTTCGCGCCCACCGTCACCGGCAGCCCGCTGGAGAACGCCTGCCGGGTCATCGCCCGCCACGAGCGCCGTGGCCGCGGCTACTACAGCGGCGTGGCCGCCCTCATCACCCCGGACGAGCTGGACTCGGCGATCCTGATCCGCACCGCGGACATCTCCGCGTCCGGCCGCGTGACGATCGACGTCGGCGCCACGCTGGTGCGTCACTCGGACCCGCGCGTGGAGACCGCCGAGACCGAGGCCAAGGCGGCCGCGCTGCTGGACGCCCTGCGCGGCCCGGTCGCGCCCGCGCCGCGAGCCCCGGACCTCGCCGCGGACCCGGCCATCGCGTCGGCGCTGGCCGGCCGCAACGAACACCTGGCGCGATTCTGGCTCACGCCCGAGCGCCCCGATGCGGCGCTGGCGGGCCACCGGGCCCTGGTGGTCGACGCCGAGGACACCTTCACCGCGATGCTGGCACTGCAACTGCGCGCCCTGGGCATCGCCACCGACGTCGTCCGATACGACGACGCGGCGCCGGCCGGCCACGACCTGGTGGTGCTCGGCCCGGGCCCCGGCGACCCGCGCGAGCTGACCCACCCGAAGATCGCCCGCCTGCGTGCCCTCCTCGACGACCTCCTCGAGTCCGGCCGACCGTTTCTGGCGGTGTGCCTGAGCCACCAGATCCTCAGCGGTGCCCTCGGTCTCGGCCTCGCCCGCCGCCCGACGCCGAACCAGGGCGTCCAGCGCCCGGTCGACCCGTTCGGCCCGGTCGGCTTCTACAACACCTTCGCCGCCTACGCCCGCGACGACGAGCTGCTGCTGCCGTCCGGCGCCCGCGTCGAGGTCACCCGCGACCCGGCCTCGGGCGAGGTCCACGCGCTGCGCGGCCCGGCCTTCGCCTCGGTGCAGTTCCACCCGGAGTCGGTCCTGACCCGGCACGGCCCCGGTATCCTGGCCACCCTCACGGAGCCGCTGCTGCAACCGGCGGTCCGCTCCTCCCTCGCGAAGGTTGTCGCCTCCCCTCGAATCCGCATAACGTCGCACTGATGGTGCACGTGGTGGTCGTGGAGACCGGCGAGCTCGGTGATCGCAGCTATCTCGCCCACGACGGGCACACCGCGATCGTCGTGGACCCGCAACGCGACCTCGACCGCTTCGAGGCCGAGCTCGACGCCCGCGGCCTGCGGGCCGGCCTGGTGGTGGAGACGCACCTGCACAACGACTACGTCTCCGGCGGCCTGCAGCTCGCCCGCCGCCACGGCGCGCCCTACGCGCTCAACGCCGCCGACCCGGTCGCCTTCCAGCGCCGGGCCGTCGGCGACGGGGAGGAGCTGACCGCCGGAGGGTTACGGGTCCGGGTGATCGCCACGCCCGGACACACCGACAGCCACCTGGCCTACGCGGTCACCGGCGGGGACGGGCCGGCGGCGGTGTTCACCGGCGGCTCGCTGCTCTACGGCAGCGTCGGGCGCACCGACCTGGTCGACCCGGCGCGCACCGACGAGCTCACCCGGGCGCAGTACCGCTCCGCCCACCGGCTGGCCGACCTGCTCGACGACGACGCCCGCATCTTCCCGACGCACGGATTCGGCAGCTTCTGCACCTCCGGATCGGCCGCCGGCGGCGCGGACAGCACGCTGGGCCGCGAGCGGCTGCGCAACGACGCGTTCACCGCCGGCGGCGAGGATGATTTCGTCGCCCGGCTCGTCGCCGGCCTCACCGCCTACCCGGCGTACTACGCCCACATGGGCGCCCGCAACCGCGAGGGCGCGGGCCCGATCGACCTGTCCCCGCCCGTGCGGGTCAGCCCCGCCGGCCTGCGCGAGCGGATCGCCGCCGGGGCGTGGGTGGTCGACCTGCGCGACCGCACCGCGTTCGCCGCCGAGCACCTGGCCGGCACCATCGGCATCGCCCTGGGCCCGCAGTTCGCCACCTACCTCGGCTGGCTCATCCCGTGGGGCACGCCGCTGACCCTGATCGGCGACACCCCGCGGCAGATCACCGACGCCCAGCGCCAGCTCGTGCGCATCGGCATCGACCGGCCCGACGGCGCCGCCGCGGGTGCCCTCGACCGGCTCGCCGGCGGCCACCCCACCCGCGGCTACCCGCGGGCCACCTTCGCCGACCTCGCCGCCGCGCGGCCTCCCTTCGCCGGCCCCGCCGCCGCGCGGGCCCCCTTCGCCGACGTCGCCGCCGCCCGGGCCCGCGAGCCGCGCACGGTGCTCGACGTGCGCCGCGACGACGAACGCGTGCACGGTGCGATCCCCGGCTCCGTGCACATCCCGCTGCACACGCTGCTGGACCGGCTCGACGGCGTGCCGGCCGGGCCGGTGTGGGTCCACTGCGCCAGTGGCTTCCGCGCCTCGATCGCCGCGAGCCTGCTCGACCGGGCCGGGCGCGACGTCGTGCTCATCGACGAGGACTACGACGCCGCCGTCGCGGCCGGCCTCGCCACCGGCTGACCCGCTGCGGCGAATCCCGCCGGCCACCCTCCCGGGCCGAATACGCTGCGATGGTGGGCACCTGGAACAAGCGCGACGACATGCTCGTGCACAGCCTCGACCCGTACAACGCCGAACCCTCGCCGGACGCGCTGGCCGGGCAGCCCATCACCCCGGTCGACACCTTCTACAGCCGCAACCACGGCCACGTCCCCACCCTGGATCCCGCCACCTGGCGCCTCACCGTCGACGGGCTCGTCGCACGGCCGCTGGAGCTGTCCCTCGCCGACCTGCGCGAGAAGTTCGAGCCGCACACCGTCACCGCGACCCTGTGCTGCGCCGGCAACCGCCGCGCCGAGCTCATGGCCGTCCGCGACATCCCCGGCCAGACCCCGTGGCGGTCGGCCGCCGTCTCCACCGCCCGCTGGAGCGGCGCCCGCCTCCGCGACGTCCTGGCCGCCGCCGGACCGCACCACGACGCCCGCCACGTCGCGTTCACCGGCGCCGACCACGCCACGAGCCTCGACCCGCCCCAGCCGTTCGGCGGTTCCATCCCCGCCGCCAAGGCCACCGCCGCCGAGGTCCTGCTCGCCTGGCGGATGAACGACGAGCCGCTCCCCGCCGTCCACGGCGGCCCCGTCCGCGTGATCGTGCCCGGCTACATCGGTGCCCGCAGCGTCAAATGGCTCCAGCGAGTCACCGCGCGGCGCGAGCCGTCCGCCAACCATTTCCAGGCGCTCGACTACCGGCTCCTGCCGGCTGACGCCGACCCCGCGGCGACCCCGCCCGGCGCGGGCCTGGCCCTCGGCGTCGCCGCCCTCAACGCCGCCGTCCTCACCCCGGCCCCCGGCGCACCGCTCACCCCCGGGACCCACACCGTGCACGGCTACGCGCTGGCCGGCGAGCATCGCGCGGTCACCCGCGTCGACGTCTCCACCGACGGCGGCACCACCTGGCGGCAGGCCGTCCTCGACCCGCCGGCCGGCCCGTGGGCCTGGACCCTGTGGCACGCCCTCATCCACCTGCCGCCCGGCCCGGCCGAGATCGTTGCCCGCGCCTGGGACGACAGCGCCGCGACCCAGCCCGAGCACCCGGACGCCCTGTGGAACCCGCTGGGCTACCTCAACACCGCCTGGAGCCGTGTCGACGTCGTCGCCGGATGAGGCAGATGACCGCCCGCGGCTCTCACTTCGCCGCTCCGGCGTCCGGGCTCGGCTAGCGTCGCGGCGATGAAGGCAGTCGCGATCCGTTCCTTCGGCGGCCCCGAGGGCCTGGCCGTCATCGACCTCCCGTCCCCGGCCCCGGCGGCCGGCCAGGCCCTCATCGCCGTGGAGGCGATCGGCGTCGGCGGCGTCGACGCGCTGATCCGCCGCGGCGCCCTGGCCGCGTACGGCTTCAAGGAGGGCCACATCCCGGGCGGCGAGGTGGCCGGCACCGTCACCGCGGCCGGCGACGGCGTCGACCCCGCGTGGATCGGCCGCCGCGTGTGGGCCTTCACCGGCACCGGCGGCTACGCCGAGCAGGCGGTCGCCCCGGCCGGCGAGCTGGTCCCGTTGCCGCCCGGCCTGTCCGCCGTCGACGCGGTCACGCTGGGCAGCGCCGGCGTGGTAGCCCACTTCGGCCTGGCCCACGCCCGCTTCGCCGCGGGCGAGTCGGTCCTGGTGCGCGGCGCGGCGGGCAGCCTCGGCATCCTGACGGTCCAGCTCGCGGCCCGCGGCGGCGCCGCGGCGGTGGCGGTCACGACGTCGTCCCCGGAGCGCGGCGAACGCCTGCGCCGCCTGGGCGCGACGCACGTGCTGGACCGCTCGGGGCAGGGCGCCCCCGGCGCGTACGACGTCATCGTCGACGTCGTCGCCGGCCCGGACCTGCCGTCGTTCCTCGCCCGGCTGAACCCCAACGGCCGCCTGGTCGCGGTCGGCGCGGTGGGCGGCCAGCCCCCGGCGGACCTCGGCACCGCGTTGATGGCGGCGTTCCAGCGATCGCTGACGTTCGCGACGTTCAGCGCGGCGACGGTACCACCACCCGCCCGCCAGGCCGTGCGCTGCGAGCACTTCGCCGCCGCGGCGCGCGGCGACCTGCGAGCGGTGGTCCACGAGGTCCTGCCCCTGGACCAGGCCGCCCTGGCCCACCGGATGATGGACGCCGGCGAGGTCTTCGGCCGCATCGTGCTGCGCTGACCTGCGGCACCCGGCGACCAGCGCGGGGTGCATCGCCTCGCGCCTTGCCTGTGCGTCGTCTCGCATACAGTTGCCCGGTGAGGCTGCGGACATGGACGAGCGGAACCCCGTCGGGCCGCCCGCCGGTCGTCCTCCTGCACGGCGGCCCGGGCCTGTGGGACTACCTGCGCCCGGTGGCCCGGATGCTCGATCCGCTAACCCGCGTCCACCGCTTCGACCAGCGCGGCTGCGGCGGCTCGGACCCGTCGCCGCAGCACTCGCACTCGATCGCCCGGTCCGTGGCGGATCTGGAGGCGCTGCGTCGCCATTGGGGCCATGAGCGCTGGATCGTCGTCGGGCACTCGTTCGGGGCGAGCCTGGCTCTCGCCTACGGCTTCGCCCATCCTGAGCGGACCGCCGGCCTCGGCTACCTCAGCGGCGTCGGGGTCGGCGACTGGCGCGGCCCGTACGGTCGGGAGCGCGACCGGCGCATGACCGGCCAGCGGCGGCGCCGGCTGGCCGAGTTGGAGGCGACGCCGGACCGCTCCCGCGCGCAGGAGACCGAATTCCGGACCCTGGCCTGGTTCACCGACCACGCCGATCCGGTCGCCGGGTGGCGGTGGGCACTGACCGACGCGCGAACCGAGAAGCAGATCAACTACGCGGCCAACGCCATGCTCGGCGCCGAGGCAGCCCGGTGGTCCGATGCCGACGTGCTGGCGAGGGCGCGGTCACTGGACATGCCGTGCCGGTTCATCCACGGACGCGAGGATCCGCGCCCGAGCCGGACCGTCGCCGCTCTCGCCGCGGTGGTCCCGGACGCGCGGATGCACACCATCGCCGGGGCCGGCCATCAGCCCTGGCGGGAGCGCCCCGCCCAGCTGCAGCGCCTGCTCCGCGGCCTGATCAGGTCCGCATGCGTGCCTCGGGTCGCGCCGGGGAGGTGTCCGTAATCGGTTGCGGCCTCGCCACGCGAGCCTCGCAGCCCAGCTGGCCCCGCCCGCATCCTCCGGTATCCCGCGCTTCGGGGGAATGTGGGGGTCCGCACTGGAACCCGAAACCCGCGAGGAACAGGTTGTTGTGATATTTCAGCATGAGTTGGCGTTTGCGGCGTTGTCGGGGTGGTCGGCGGTACAGGTTGACGACTTGCGGCGATTGGTGGCGCTGGGCGCGGCGTCGGACCGGCTGGGTGATCTGCTGGCGGCCGCAGGAGTCCTGTCCGAGGTGAATCCGGCCGGGTTGGTGCTGGCGTTGCGTGCCGCTGGTGAGCGGGGCCGGGCGTGGGCCGCGGTGGTGTCGGCGGCGGGGTTGCCGGCGGCGGGGTCGTCGATGGCGGGGCAGGGTGAGCGGTTGCGAGTGGCGGCGTCGGGCTTCGCGGGTCTCGATGCCGCGGTGCGTGCCCGGGTGGCCGGCTGGGGCGGCAGGTCGCTGGTGGATCCCGTATGGAGCACGGCACCGACGGCGCTGAGTGTCGCGCTGACCGGCCACACGGACACGGCGAAGACGGTGGCGGCGGTGTCGCTGCCGGACGGGCGTACGTTGCTGGCCTCCGCCGGCGACACGACGGTGCGGTTGTGGGACCCGAACACCGGGGAGCCGGTGGGTGCGCCGCTGACCGGCCACATCGACCTGGTCCACACGGTGGCGGCGGTGCCGCTGCCGGATGGTCGTACACTGCTGGCCTCCGCCGGCTCCGACGGCACGGTGCGGTTGTGGGACCCGGCGACCGGCGCACCCGTGGGCGCACCACTGACCGGCCACACCGACTGGATCCGGACGCTGGCCGCCGTGCCGCTGCCGGACGGTCGCACGCTGCTGGCCTCCGGAAGCGGCGACTGCACGATCCGGTTGTGGGACCCGAGCACCGGCGCACCGGTCGGCGTCGCGTTGACCGGTCACACCGACGTCGTGCAGGCGCTGGCGGCGGTGCCGCTGGCGGACGGGCGCACGCTGCTGGCCTCGGCCGGCGACGACGAGACGATCCGGTTGTGGGACCCCACCACCGGCGCACCCGCCGGTGCGCCGCTGACCGGCCATACCGACTGGGTCCAGGCGCTCTCGGCGGTGCCGTTGCGGGACGGGCGCGTGTTGCTGGCCTCCGGCAGCGACGACAGGACGGTGCGGTTGTGGGATCCGAGCACCGGCGCATCGGTTGGAGTTCCGTTGACGGGCCACACCGACGCGGTACGGGCGGTGGCGGCGGTGCCGTTGCCGGACGGCCGCACGCTGCTGGCCTCCGCCGGGGACGACAGGACGGTCCGGTTGTGGGATCCGAGCACCGGCGCGCCCGTGGGCGGACCGCTGAGCGGCCACAGCAACGCGGTCCAGACGGTGGTGGCGGTGTCGCTGCCGGACGGTCGCACGCTGCTGGCTTCCGGCAGCGGCGACTGCACGGTGCGGTTGTGGGACCGGACGACCGGCGCGCCGCTGACCGGGCACAGCGACTGGGTGCTCGCGGTGGCGGTGGTGCCGTTGCCGGACGGTCGTACGCTGCTGGCGTCGGGCGGTGACCAGACGGTGCGGTTGTGGGATCCGGCTACCGGCGCGCCGGTGGGTGCGCCGCTGACCGGTCACACCGACTGGGTGCTCGCGGTGGCGGTGGTGCCGTTGCCGGACGGCCGCACGCTGCTGGCGTCGGGCGGTGACCAGACGGTGCGGTTGTGGGATCCGGCCACGGGCGCGCCGGTGGGTACGCCGTTGACCGGCCATACCAACATGGTGCTCGCGGTGGCGGCGGTGCCGCTGCCGGACGGCCGTACGCTGCTGGCGTCGGGCGATGACGAGACGGTGCGGTTGTGGGATCCGATCACGGGCGCGCCGGTGGGTGCGCCGCTGACCGGCCATACCAACGTGGTGCAGACGGTGGTGGCGGTGTCGCTGCCGGACGGTCGCACGCTGCTGGCTTCCGGCAGCGATGACAGGACGGTGCGCTTGTGGGACCCGGCCACCCGTGCAACCGTAGGGGCGCCGTTGACCGGCCATACCCACTGGGTCCGGGCGCTGGCGGCGGTCCCGCTGCCGGACGGCCGCACGCTGCTGGCCTCCGCCGGGGATGACAGGACGGTGCGGTTGTGGGACCCGAGCACCGGGGAGCCGGTGGGTGCGCCGCTGACCGGCCACACCGACGCGGTACGGAACGTGGTGGCACTCCCGCTGCCCGACGGCCGGATGCTGGTGGCCTCCGGCAGCACCGACAAGACGGTACGGTTCTGGGACCCGGCCACCGGGGAGCTGGTGGGCCGCACTGAGCTGCCGGCAGCGGTGCGTGCGTTGGCTGCGCTACCGGGCGGCCACTTCGCTGTCGGCTACGGCAACCAGGTCGCCGTCATGCGGTGGCGGGTCAGGCACCGGTGAGCCGGTAGGCCGGCGCGGCGCGGTGAGGACCAGAGGATGGCGCGCAGTGCCGCGGAGACGGCCATGAGCCGTCGCGGCGGCAGCGGCATCGTTCGTCAGCGCCAGTCGGGTGGGTCGCTCCGGTGCAGGGCCGGGTCGTCGGATCGGAAGGTGTGGACCGGGCCCGGGGGCGTCCTGGGGCCCTCGAAGCGGACCGTCACGCGGTTCAGGCCGGCGCCCCATACCCAGCCGGGGCCGTGCACGTCGTGGCGGACGTCCTGGCCGGTGCGCCACTCGGTGTCGGGCGGTGGCGGTGGCGGGGTGTCCGGCTCGGCGGGGGCTTCGGGGGTCGGGGAGGCTTCTGCGGTACTGACGGGAAAGAGGCTGTCCTGGGCGAACTCCGACAATGCCGAGACGCCGACGCCCAGCAGGCGCAGGCCCGCCGACACGTCGATGTCGGCCAGCAGGCGGCGTGCCGCCTCGGTGATGGGCCCCGGCTCGTCGGTCGGCTGGGTCCGGGTCGTGGCGCGGGTGATCGTCGTGAAGTCGAAGTAGCGCGCCTTCACCGTGACCGTGCGGCCGGACAGGCCGGCGGCGCGCAGGCGCTGGGCGACCCGGGCGGCGAGCAGGTCGAGCTCGTGCTGCAGGCGGCCCCGATCGGCGACGTCGGTGCCGAACGTCTCCTCGGCCGAGATGGACTTGGTGTCGCGCTCCGGGGTCAGCGGGCGGTCGTCGTCGGCCCGCGCCAGGCGGTGCAGCGCCGTGCCGTGCGCCTGGCCGAACCACGCCAGCAGGTCGTCGAGGTCGCGGGTGGCCAGCTCGCCGATGGTGCGCACGCCGGCCTGGCGCAGGCGCTCCGCGGTGGCCGGGCCGACGCCCCAGAGCTTGGTGACCGGCAGCGGGTGCAGGGTCGCCAGCTCCTCGCCGGGCCCGACGACCGTCAGGCCGTCGGGCTTGTGCAGGTCGGAGGCGATCTTCGCGACGAGCTTCGAGGTGCCGATGCCGACCGACCCGGTGACGCCGCCGGTCGCGGCGGCGATGCGGGCCTTGATGTCACGGGCCAGGGCGGTGACGGCGGAAACGGCGCAGTCGCCGGCGGACAGGTCGACGAACGCCTCGTCGATGGAGACCTGCTCGACGACGGGGGAGACCTCCCGCAGCAGGTCCATGACGACCGTGCTCGTGCGCCGGTACGCCTCGAAGCGCGGCGACAGGTAGGCTGCGCCGGCGGGCAGGCGCCGCCGCGCCTCCGCCATCGGCATGGCCGAGCGGACACCGTAGGCTCGCGCCTCGTACGACGCCGTGGCGACCACCCCACGCCCGGCAATGCCCCCGACAACGACCGGCTTCCCGCGCAGCGACGGCTTGTCCCGCTGCTCGATGCTCGCGAACGCGGCGTCGAGGTCCAGGTGCATGATGCTCGCCTCGCGCCTCACCCCGCCATTGTGCTACCGCAGCGCGGCTCGCCAGCACGCAACGCGACGTAGTCAGCAACCGCCTCGCCCTCCCGAGGAGGAACCGGATCCGTTCGAGGGGGCGCTACGGCAGGACGGCTTCGGGGTCGTACGCCGAAGCGAGTTGCATTTCCTCGCCCAGTTCGTGCCGTAGTTGGTTCACGAGCTTGCGTTCCAGTTCCCAGAAGACCAGCAACTTCGCCCTGAGCTCAGGATCGTGCTCGGCGGCGGCGATCGCGATTCTTCGGGCGGCTCGGGACACCGCGTGCGCCTGGTTCACCGTCTCCTGGCCCAGCGCGACAAGTTGAAGCTCGGTGTACGTCGTCTCGATGGCCTCGCGGAAGGCTTCGCCGCTGTCGTTGAACGCCGGCCTGGGCGCGGTGCCGTCCGGGTTGCGGACTACCGAGATCTCCTGCGGATGGGAGGTGGCATACGTGATGTACGCGCGGATCGCGATCAGGTGTCTGGAGAACGCCGCCCTTCTGGACTCCGAGGCATGCCGGACTCGCTCCTGCTCCCAGGCCTGCTGCTGCGCCCGGGTGCTCATTCTCGTCCCGAGCCACACGCCCAACAATGCACTGATCGGGCCGGCCAGCGCCGCGAGAAGGTTCATGATTGAAGTGTGACGATCCCGAGCAAGGCCTCCAGCAGCACCTTGCTGTGCGTCGAGCGGGCCGACATCCGGCAGACCGGCGACGAGCACACGCTGATCCTGGCCGCTGCGGGCGTGCACGTTCTGCTGATCCGGCTCCGCTACGCCGGCTGGGTCGACGAGGTGATCAACAGTGCCGGCGCGGTCGCCACGTGGGCGGTCAACGCATGGACCCTGGTCGGCCCGGACCTGTCCCTCGAATTCGACGGAGGAGCCGCCGTGATCCTCGGCGCCCCGCGTCTGCTCCGGCTGCGCCTCGACGTGGACGATGACACGCTGGAGCAGGTGCGGGCCGCGCTTCCGAGATCCTCGGATGCGCCTGCTTCCTGGTCGACACGCCGCAGGTCGTGTCGCCGTGTGAGTGTCAGGGTGCTGGCGGGCGGTGCGCCACGCCGTGGGCAGGGCATGCCGTGATGACCGGCGTCGCCTGCGCCGGAGGGCCGGTAGTGTCCGTGGTATGCAGGCGCGCGACAGGGGGCTCGCCCGGCCGGTCCGGCGGGTCGAGCGCGATCCGGGTGCCGAGTGGGACGCGGACGCGTGGTGGGCCCAGATTCCCGCCGTGCGCACCGTGCTGGACAGCGGGCTTGACCTTCCGGCCGGCGTGACGTTCCTCGTCGGCGAGAACGGGTCGGGGAAGTCCACGCTGATCGAGGCGCTGGCGCAGGCGTACGGGCTGAATCCGGAGGGCGGCTCGCGGGGCGCGATGCACCGCAGCCGGCCCACCGAGTCCCCGCTGGGCGCGGTGCTGCGGCTGGTGCGGGCCACGGGAGGGCGCGGCGATGCGTACTTCCTGCGCACCGAGACCACGCACGGCCTCTACACGTACCTGGAGACGCTGCACGACTCGCCCGACGCGGACCTGCACGAGCGTAGCCACGGTGAGGGATTCCTGGCCCTGCTGGAGCGAAAGTTCGTCCGGCCGGGCTTCTACCTGCTCGACGAGCCGGAGGCGGCCCTGTCGTTCACCTCCACCCTCAGCCTCCTGTCCCGCCTGGCCGACCTGGCCGAAGCCGGGGCCCAGATCGTGGTGGCCACCCACTCTCCGGTCCTCACCGCGCTCCCGGCGGCCACCGTGCTGGAACTCGGCGAGCATGGCATCCGAGCGACGGCGTGGTCCGAACTCGCCGTCGTCGAGCACTTCCGGGCGTTCCTCGACCAGCCCGACCGATACCTGCGCCACCTGCTCGGCTGACGGGGACGAACGTCGTGGAGCAGGTGGCGTCCGTCGATATCTGAACGGGTTCGCCCGGCGTCAGCTCGACAACGTACAGCGGATCTACTGCAGGCCGCCGCGGACCGCGGTGATCTGGTGGGTGTTGAAGCCGAGCCAGTGCATGCGGCCCACGTAACGCGCATGCTCGATCTTCAGGCAGCGGTCGATCACCACCGTGACACCCGCCTCCTCGGCGATCCGCGTGCCCTCCTCGTTGATGACGCCGAACTGGCACCACAGCGTCGACGCGCCGATCTCCACCGTCTCGCGGGCGATCCCGGGCAGCGCGTCCGGCGCCCGGAACACGTTGACGACGTCGACCGGCACGGGCACCTCGCGCAGGCTCGGATACGACGTCTCGCCCAGGATCCGCGACTCGCGCGGGTTGACGGGGACCACCCGGTAGCCGTGGCGCTTCAGGTAGTAGCCGACGAAGTTGCTGGCCCGCAGCTCGTTGCCGGACAGGCCCACGATCGCGATCGTGCCCGCGCTGTGCAGGACCCGCTGGATCGTGGACGGGTTCTGGTACCGCTGCAGATCCATCATGCCGCCTTGCTGACGTAGTTGAAGGCCTGCTCGAGGTCCCAGATCAGGTCCTCGACCGATTCGGTGCCGACCGACAGGCGCACGGTGCCGGGGCCGACGCCCGAGGCCGCGAGCTCGGCGTCGCTGAGCTGACGGTGGGTCGTGCTCGCGGGGTGGATGATCAGGCTCTTCGCGTCGCCGACGTTGGCCAGGTGGGACCACAGCGACACGCCGCGGATGAGGTTCTGGCCGCCCTCGCGCCCGCCGGCGCAGTCGAACGAGAATACCGCCCCGGCGCCGCGCGGCAGGTACTTCTCGACGATCGGACGGTACTTGCTCGACGGCAGGCCCGGATAGGTCACGTTGGCGGCGAGATCATGGGAGGAGAGAAACTCGGCGACCGCCGCGGCGTTGCAGACGTGGCGCTCCATGCGCAGCGACAGGGTCTCCAGGCCCTGCAGGAAGAGGAACGCGTTGAAGGGGGAGAGCGCGCCGCCCAGGTCGCGCAGCGTCTCGGCGCGCAGCTTCATGAGGTAGCCGTACATGCCGAACGTCTCGTGGAACTGCAGCCCGTGATAGGCCGGCGACGGCTCCGCGATGACCGGGAACCGGCCGTTGGACCAGTTGAAGGTGCCGGCCTCGACGACGACCCCGCCGATGCTGGTGCCGTGCCCGCCGATGAACTTCGTCGCCGAGTGTACGACGATGTCGGCGCCCCACTCGATCGGGCGGCACAGGTACGGCGTGGCGAACGTGTTGTCCACGATGAGCGGCAGGTCGTGCTCGTGGGCGATGGTGGCCACGGTCTCGATGTCCAGCACGTTGCCGGCCGGGTTGCCGATCGTCTCGGCGAAGAACGCCTTCGTGGTCGGCCGGACCGCGGCGCGCCACGCGTCCGGGTCGTCGGGGTCGACCCAGCTCAGCTCGACGTTTATCTTGCGCAGCAGATGCTTGAGCTGGTTCACGGTGCCGCCGTACAGCGCCCTCGACGACACCACGTGGTCGCCTGGCTGCAGCAGAGTGAACAGGGCGGCGGCCTGGGCGGCGATGCCGCTGGCGAACGCGACGCCCCCGGCCGCACCCTCGAGGCTGGCGACGCGCTCCTCGAACACGGCGACGGTCGGGTTCATGATGCGGGAGTACGTGTTGCCGTACTCCTGCAGGTTGAAGTACGCGGCGGCGGACTCCGGGTCCTCGAACACGTAGCTGGTCGTCTGGAAGATCGGCACCGCCCGGGCACCGGTGTTCGGGTCGGGGCGCTGCCCGGCGTGCAGCTGGCGGGTCTCGAAGCCGAAGGTGCGAGATGATTCGCTCACGTGAGTGGTTCTCCCTGGTGCAGGAACCGGCGGATGATGGGCGTCTGCCGCGCCTCCTCGAGCAGGAAGCAGTCGTGGCCGTACGGTGCGTCGATGATATGCAGCTCGACCGGCTTGCCGAGCGCCAGCAGCGCCCGCTCGATGTCCTGCGACGCGGCCGGCGGGTAGAGCCAGTCCGAGCTGAACGCGATGAGCAGCGTCCGTGCCTTGACGCCGGCCAGCGCCTGCTCCAGCGAGCCGTTGCCGTGCTCGCGGGCCAGGTCGAAGTAGGTGAGCGCGCGGGAGAGGTACAGGTAGGTGTTGGCGTCGAAGCGGCGCACGAACGACTCGGCCTGGTGGCGAAGGTAGCTCTCGACCTGGAACTCGGGCTCGCCGAGGGTGAGGCGGATGTCGTCGGAGTGCTGCAGGCCGCGGCCGAAGCGCTGCTGCAGGGCCGGCGCGGAGAGGTACGTGATGTGCCCCACCATCCGAGCCACGCCCATGCCGGCGTCGGGCGCGCGGCCGGTGCCGTGGTAGTGCCCGCCCTGCCAGGCCGGGTCGCCCATGATCGACTCGCGGGCGATGAAGTTCCAGGCCACGCCCTGCGGGTGCAGCGCGTGGGTGCTGGCGATCGCGACGACGGCGTCGACCTGGTCGGGGTAGAGCACCGCCCACTGCAGCGCCTGCATCCCGCCGAGCGAGCCACCGGCGACCGCGGCCAGCCGCTCGATGCCCAGCGCGCTGAGCACCGCCCGCTCGACCCGGACCAGGTCCGCGACCGTGATGACCGGAAAGTCCGGCCCGTACGGGCGTCCGGTGGCAGGGTTGATCGAGGACGGGCCGGTCGTGCCGCGGCAGCCCCCGAGCAGATTGGTGGAGACGATGCAGTACCGGTCGGTGTCGAACGCCTTCCCGGGGCCGATCATCCCGTCCCACCAGCCGAGGTCCCGCCCGGCCGCGCCGTCGCGCTCCTCGGCGCCGAACCCGTCGCGGGTGCTGCCGGCCGACGGGTCCGCCGACACTCCGGCGGCGTGGGCGTCGCCGCTGAGGGCGTGGCAGACCAGGATCACGTTGTCGCGGGCGGGGGAGAGGGTGCCGTACGTCTCGTAGGCGACCCGGACCGGGAACAGCTCCCGGCCGCAGTCGAGCCGCACGGGCTCCGGCAGGTCGAGGTGGCGGGTATCGACGATCAGCGTATTGTCCATAGTTCCACTGGGTGTTATAGGTAATCGGAACAAGCATCATAAGTAGACCAGAGGGGACGGGCGGCATGACAGCGGAAAACGGTGTGAACGTTCAGGCACTGCTGGAGGCGCGGGAGGCGCTCAAGGGCGCGCCCGACGCCGCCCGGTTCACCTGGCGGGCGACCTCGAAGTGGCAGCACGGCGTGCACAGCACGACCACGATCCAGAAGTACTTCGGTCTCGGCCAGGAGCAGAGCCACAAGTCGGAGTCGGTCTTCGAGGCCGACCACCCGGAGGTCTTCGCCGCCGAGGACCAGGGCATCACGCCGATCGAGTTCCTCCTCGTCGGCCTGGCCGGCTGCCTGACCGCCGGCGTCGCCTCCGTCGCCCAGAACCGCGGCATCCAGCTGCGCTCGGTCACCTCGACGGTGGAGGGCGACCACGACATCCGGGGCATTCTGGGCGCCGACAGTGACGTGCGCAACGGCTTCGAGAACATCAAGGTGACCTTCCACATCGACGCCGACGCCACCCGGCAGGAGATCGAGGCCCTGGTCGCCCAGTCGCAGAAGCGCTCCGCGGTCTTCGACGCCCTCACCAACCCGACCGACGTGACGGTCGAGGTCGCCTGAAAGCGGGACGGATCATCGAACGCATCACCGCGGTCGTGGTCGGGGCGGGGCACGCCGGCCTCGCCGCCAGCCATTTCCTGAGCGCCCGCTCGATCGACCACGTCGTGCTGGAGCGCGGCGAGGTCGCCAACTCGTGGCGGACCGAGCGCTGGGACTCGCTGCGCCTGCTCACGCCGAACTGGCTGAGCCGGCTGCCCGGCCACGCCTACGACGGGCCGGACCCCGACGGCTACATGACCGCCGGCGAGGTCGCCGACTTCGTCGAGGGCTTCGCCAAGGTCGCCGCCGCGCCGGTCCGCACCGGCACGCAGGTCACCTCGGTGGCGGCCGGCCCCGGCGGGTACCGCGTGCGCACCAGCGGCGGCGAGATCCTCTGCCGGGCCGTCGTCATCGCCAGCGGCGCCTGCAACCGCCCGGCGGTCCCCGCCCTCGCCGCCGCGCTGCCGCCTGCGATCGAGCAGCGCACCCCGTTCGACTACCGCGGCCCCGAGCAGCTCCCCGACGGCGGCGTCCTCGTCGTCGGGGCCTCGGCGACCGGTGTGCAGCTCGCCGCCGAGCTGCGCCGCTCCGGCCGCCCCGTCACCCTGGCCGTGGGCGAGCACACCCGCCTGCCGCGCACCTACCGCGGCCGCGACGTACTGTGGTGGATGGACGCCGCCGGGGTGTGGGACCAGCGCCACGACGAGATCGACGACCTCGACCGCGCCCGGCGGCTGCCCTCGCCCCAGCTCGTCGGCTCCGCCGAGCGGGCGACCCTCGACCTCAACGCCCTCACCGCCCTGGGTGTGCAGCTCGTCGGGCGGTGGGCCGCGGTGCGCGACGGCCGCGCGCTGTTCTCCGGCGGCCTGCGCAACGTGTTCGCCCTCGCCGACCTCAAGCAGGAGCGGCTGCTGGACACGTTCGACGCGTGGGCCGTCGGTGCGGGGATCGACGGCGAGGTTGAGCGCCCGGAGCCGACCCGGGTGCCGGACAAGGCCCGGCTGCAGCTGGACCTCAACGGCGGCGAGATCCGCACCGTGGTCTGGGCGACCGGGTTCCGGCCCGAGTACGGCTGGCTGGACGTGCCCGTGCTCGACGCGAAGGGGCGGCTGCGCCACGACGGCGGGGTGGTGCCGGGGGCTCCCGGGTTGTACGCCCTGGGCCTGCCCGTGCTGCGCCGGCGCAAGTCGACGTTCATCCACGGCATCGAGGACGACGCCCGCGAGGTGGTCGAGCACCTCGTCACGAGCCTCGGAGGGTGACATGGACCTGTTCGTGTCGGGTGACGTGTTCCTGGACATCGTGTTCACCGGCCTGCCGCGGCTGCCGCGGCCGGGCGAGGAGACGTGGGCACCGGGCATGGGCTCGTCCCCGGGCGGCATCGCGAACCTCGCCGTCGCGGCCGCCCGCCTCGGCCTGAACACCGGCCTCGGGGCGGCGTTCAGCACCGACGCGTACGGCGAGTTCTGCCGCGAGGTCCTGCGCGAGCAGGGCATCGACCTGGGCCCGTCGCGCTGCTTCGCGGACTGGCACTCGCCGGTCACGGTGTCGCTCGCGTACGAGCGCGATCGCAGCATGATCACCCACGGCCACCCGGCGCCGGTCGGCGCCGACGGTCTCGTCGGCGAGCTGCCCGCCGCCACGGCCGCCGCGGTCAGCCTCACCGGCGGGCGGCAGGCGTGGGTGCGCCGCGCCGCCCGGGCCGGCACCCTGGTCTTCGCCAACGTGGGCTGGGACGACACCGCCGCCTGGCCCGCCGCCGCCCTCGACCTGCTCGAGGACTGCCACGCCTTCCTGCCCAACGCGGTCGAGGCGATGCGCTACACGCGCACGGCGACCCCGCGCGAGGCCCTGCACCGCCTCGCCGAGCGGGTGCCGCTGGCCGTGGTGACCTGCGGCGCGGACGGCGCCCTCGCCATC
Source organism: Dactylosporangium sp. CA-233914 (assembly GCF_050942935.1). Lineage (NCBI taxonomy): Bacteria > Bacillati > Actinomycetota > Actinomycetes > Micromonosporales > Micromonosporaceae > Dactylosporangium > Dactylosporangium sp. CA-233914. The sequence goes on from NZ_CP192030.1 coordinate 6,548,178, forward strand.
GACGCGGCGACCGGGCAGGTCGCCAGCGCGCCGGCCGTGCCCGTGGAGGCCCTGGACCCGACCGGCGCCGGCGACGTGTTCAACGCCGGCTTCATCGCCGCGACGCTGTGGGGGCTGCCGCTGCGGCAGCGGCTCGTCTTCGCCAACCTCGTCGCCGCCCTGTCGGTGCGGCACTTCGGCGGCTCGCTGTCCGCGCCCGGCTGGGCCGACATCGCCGCGTGGTGGGGCGCGCAGCGGCCCGGGCCGCTCGGGGGAGAGTACGGCTTCCTGGAGGATCTCATCCCGGCCGGCGACCTGCGCCTGGCCCGCCGCGCCGGTGCGACCATCGACCGCCTGCCGGACGCCGCCTGACATGCGCCTGGCGATCCTCGGCGGCGGCGGGTTCCGGGTACCGCTCATCTACCGGGCGCTGCTCGGCGACCCGGTCATCGGCGACGTCGTGCTGCACGACCGCGACCCCGGCCGGCTCGCCGCGATCCGCCGGGTCCTCGCCGCCCAGGCCGAGCGGGCGCCCGCGGCCCCGGCGGTCACCGCCACCACCGACCTGGACGAGGCGCTGGCCGGCGCGGACTTCGTGTTCTCGGCGATCCGGGTGCACGGGCTCGCCGGGCGCGTCCTGGACGAGCGGATCGCCATCGCCGAGGGCGTGCTCGGCCAGGAGACGGTCGGGGCCGGCGGGATCTCGTACGGCCTGCGGACCGTCCCGGTCGTCACCGCCCTCGCCCGGCGGATCGCCGCGATCGCGCCGCAGGCGTGGGTCGTCAACTTCACCAACCCGGCCGGCCTGGTCACCGAGGCGATGGCCGGGCACCTCGGCGAGCGGGTCATCGGCATCTGCGACTCGCCGGCCGGACTGTGCCGCGAGGTCGCGCACGCGCTCGGCGCCGACCCGGACACCCTCGACTTCGACTACGCCGGCCTGAACCACCTCGGCTGGCTCCGCCACGTGTACCGCGACGGCACCGACCTGCTGCGCGGCGAGCCGGTCCCGAACGAATACCTGCACTACTACGAGCACCCGTCCGTGCCCACCGGCCCGACGCGCGGGGAGTTCCTCCAGCAGCAACAGCAGGAGTTGTACCGCCTGCTGCTCGACGAGGCCCGCGACCCCCTGTCCACCTGGGACGGTGTGCGGGCGGAGCGCGACGCGACCTACATGGCCGAGGCCCGCGACGGCGAGCGCGACCAGACCGTCGCCGGCGGCTACGAGGACGTGGCCCTGGCCCTGATGCGGGCCCTGGCCGGCCGCGGGGAGGCCCGGCTCATCCTCAACGTCCGCAACCGCGGCACCCTGCCCCACCTCGACCCCGACGCCGTCGTCGAGGTCCCCTGCCGCGTCGACTCCGGGGGAGCGCACCCCCTGCCGGTGTCCCCGCTCGACCCCGGCGCGGCCGCGCTCACCGCCGCCGTGAAGGCCAGCGAACGCGAGGTCCTGCGGGCCGCGGCGACCGGCTCGGCGGACGCGGCGCTGCGCGCGTTCGCCGCTCATCCACTCGTCGGCTCGCCCGCCATCGCCCGGCGCCTGCTGGACGGCTACCGGCGCGCGTTCCCGGAGCTCGAATACCTCCACTGACGCCCAACCCGGGGTGTTCCCGCCGCGCGGCGGGTACAAGGAGGTCATGCGAATCGGCAATGTGGAGGTGCGTCCGCTGGGTGGCGCACTGGGGTGCCTGCTGATGATCGTCGGATCGCTGCTGCTTTCCGTGGTGTGCACCGTCGCCGTCAACCTGCTGCTGCGGCACTGACCTCGGCGAGAACCTGGGCGAGCATGCCCAGCGTCGGCCAGTCGACCAGGTCGCCGGCGCGGATCGCCGCGTAGGTGTGCAGCTCGACCCAGGTCCGCTCCGACGTCGCGTGGTCGCCGAACGGGGTGCCGGCCGCGGCGCGCAGCGACTCGACCTCGGCGCCGGTCAGCTCCGCCGAGAACAGGTGGGCGCGGTGGGCCGACAGGGTGGCGGCGACCTGGCGGCTGCCGTGGGCCCGCAGCCTCGAGGCCGGCAGCGCGAGCCCGGTCTCCTCGCCGACCTCGGCCGCGGCCTGGTCGAGCGGTGCGACACCGTCCGGGCCCGCGCCGCCCGGCAGCTCGTGCACGAAGCCGTCCGCCGTCGCCGCCGTCGAGCGGAACTCGCGGACCAGCACCACCAGGGTCTCGTCGAGCGTCTTCCCGCGTCGGTACAGCACGACGGCGGCCAAATCCGCCCGGGACAGGACGACCTGCCCGGCCTTGACCCGGTCCTCGGCGGCGACCCGGATTCGGGTCAGCAGCGCCCAGTACACCACCGACCGGCGACCCGGGCCGCGCCGGAACACCCACTCGACCCGGGCGCCGAGCAGCTCGTTGCCGGCGGCGGCCTGAGCGCGGTACCACTGCTGGAAGCTGCTCGTCCGCCACACCTGCAGCGGCACCTCCCGCTCGCCGCCGGACCGGCGCGCACCCGGTGCCAGGCCGGCGAGCGCGAGGTCGAGGGTCTCGGGCAGTGAGGCGGCGACGGGGACGTGCTCGGCGTGGGCGCCCGCGATGAGGTAGCGGTTGCGCGGGGCGTCCCGCGGGGCGCCGAAGACGGCCTTGCCGCCGCGGTGCCACGTGCCCCACTCGACGTTGGTCGTGAACGCGGGCATGGTGCTCAGCTCGCGCGGCACCCAGAAGACGATGCGGTCGGCCAGGTGCAGGCCGGACTCCTCCCAGCCGATCTGCCCCAGGTAATCGGGCACGACCCCGGTCGCCGGCTCGGGGGAGAAGACCACCAGGCGGCCGCCGCTCCACGTGCGGCGCAGGTGCTCGATCGCCCCGGGCCGCCAGCTCGCGACGTCCGGGCGGCGCGGCGTCGGACCGGCCAGGAACAGCGCCGCGTCCCACCACGCCGGCGGCTCGTCGGGCGGCGTGACCACGATGACCTCGTCAGACATGGGCTCCAGCATGCCAGCGACGCGAGATCAGTATTCGAATGGGTATGAGCATATCTTGGCTTCGGCCGGCGCCAGCTCAAGCGCTGACACCCCTCATCTCCCGCCGACGCCCGCCGATATGTCCATCGGCGCGGTGCGCCAGTGGACGAGGGGGTCGGTCCGGTGTCACAGCAGCGGGGTGTTCAGGTTACGGTCGCGCGCGGGCGGCTCACCGCAGCGGTCGCCGACCGCGGGGTCACCACAAAGGCGTTTCTGGTCGTACTGCTGGTGACGGCGGTCGCCGCCGCCGTCGGCGTCCTGTCGCTGGTGCGGATGTCGCGGCTCAACTCGGACCTGCGGGACATGAAGGACCGCCACCTCGCGAGCTCCCACCAGGTCACCGAGCTGCGCGCGGGCCAGGCCGACATGTATCGCAACTCGCTGCTGTACTCCCTGTTCGCCGCCCGGGGCGCGACCGATCAGGCCGGGCCGTACCGCGACGCCGCGCTCGCCGCCGACCAGCGCGTCGACAAGGCCGTGGCCGCCTACCGCAGCCTCGCGGCCGGCTCCGACGCGCGGCTGGCCGTGCTGGCGACTGCCGTGGACAGCCTGAACCAGTATCGGACCATACGCAACGTGACGCTGTTCAACCAGGCGCCGCCCGCCGGGTACACCCTGCCGGCCCCCGACCAGATCGTGCCGGTGTCCACGAAGCTGGAGAACACCGTCGCGAGCTCGGTCGAGGAACTGCAGACGATGGAGAACCAGGAGGCCGACGCCACGGCGACCGCGGGCGAGCAGCAGTACACCCGGGCCCGCCTGTACGTCATCGTCCTGCTCGTCGGCGGGCTCGCGCTGGCCCTGCTGGCCGGCGCGTGGGTGTCGCGCATCCTGCGCCGCCAGCTCGACAGCGTCTCCTCGGCGCTGAACGCGCTCGCCGCGGCCGACCTGACCAAACCCGCCGAGGTCTACACCCGCGACGAGCTCGGCGCGATGGCCGCGGCGGTCAACGACGCGCGGGAGGGCCTGCGGCACACCGTACAGGCGATCATGAACGGGTCGCAGACCCTCGGCGACAGCTCGCAGCAGCTCACCACGGTCAGCGGCCGCATCGCCGCCAACGCGCAGGAGGCGGCCCGCCAGTCCGACGTGGCCGCGGGCGCGGCCGACGAGGTGTCGCACAACGTGCAGACGGTCGCGGCCGGCGCCGAGGAGATGGGCGCGTCGATCCGCGAGATCGCCCGCAACTCCGGCGAGGCGGCCCAGGTGGCCGCGCAGGCCGTCGGCGTGGCCCAGTCCACGAACGAGACGGTGTCGAAGCTCGGCGAATCCTCGGCGGAGATCGGCAACGTGGTCAAGGTGATCACCTCGATCGCCGAGCAGACCAACCTGCTCGCGCTGAACGCGACCATCGAGGCGGCCCGGGCCGGTGAGGCGGGCAAGGGCTTCGCGGTCGTCGCGAACGAGGTCAAGGAGCTGGCGCAGGAGACCGCGCGGGCGACCGAGGACATCTCCCGGCGCGTCGAGGCGATCCAGGCCGACACCGGCAACGCGGTCGAGGCGATCGGCGAGATCAGCCGCATCATCGCCCGGATCAACGACTACCAGCTGACGATCGCCTCGGCGGTCGAGGAGCAGTCCGCGACCACGGCCGAGATGACCCGCAGCGTGGGCGAGGCGGCCGGCGGCGCGACGAACATCGCCGGCAACATCGCCGGGGTGGCGCAGGCCGCCCAGGCGACGTCCACCACCCTCGCCGAGGCCGACGCCACGGTCACGGAGCTGTCGCACCTCGCCACCGACCTCCAGCGCGAGGTGGGCCGCTTCCGCCTGTAGAGTCACCGTCCGCGGGTACTATGGCCGCATCGCGATGGGCCGGTTACGCTCGGACGTTTTTGCATGATCGATTAGGCGGCGTGCTGTAGCGTGGCAGGCAGATCGGACCGGCGCCGCAGCCGACGGGTGCGGCGGGGTCGCGGCCCACCGGTGCCTCACGGGTGGAGCAGGATTCTCGTCCTCACGGGTGGAGCAGGACCTTGGTCCAGCCGCCGTCGCGCCGGTCGAAGTGCTCGTAGCCGTCGGCCGCCTCGTTGAGCGGCAGCTCGTGGGACACGAGGAACGACGGCTGCGCGCGGCCGGTGATGATGAGGTCGCGCAGATGGCGGTTGTAGCGCATGACCGGGCACTGCCCCGTGCCCATCCGCTGCCCCTTGCTGAACAACGTCCCGAAGTCGAAGGCGATCCGGCCCTGCTTGGCCGGGTCGGACGCGGCGCCGGGGTCCTCGGGGACGTAGACGCCCACGACCCCGATCCCGCCGGTCGCGCGTACGACCTTCACGAGGTTGTCCAGCACCAGCTCGGGGTGCTCCTCGCCGTGCGGGTCGTGCGCCTGGTAGCCCACGGCCTCGACGCCGCACTCCACGCCGCGCCCCCTGGTGGTGTCGAGGATCTGCTCGACCGGGTCACCGCGGCCGAAGTCGACGGGCGTCGCCCCGATCTTCACCGCCAGGTCGAGCCGGTCCTTCTCCTTGTCGACGACGAACACCTCGGACGCGCCGCGGATCATCGCGCTGTGCGCGGCGAGCAGCCCCACCGGCCCCGCCCCGAACACGGCAACCCGGTCACCCGGCTGCATCCCGGCCAGCTCGGTGCCGTGCCAGCCGGTCGGGAAGATGTCGGACAGCATCGTGAAGTCCTGCTCGTGCTCGTTGCCGGGCGGCAGCTCGAGCAGGTTGAAATCGGCGTACGGCACGCGCAGGAACTCGGCCTGGCCGCCGTCGTACGGCCCCATGTTCGCGTACCCGTAGGCGGCCCCGTCCACCCCGTCGATGGGGTTGACCCGCAGGCAGAAGCTGGTCCAGCCGGAGATGCAGTTCCGGCAGGTGCCGCAGGCGATGTTGAACGGCGCCGACACGCGGTCCCCGACCTTCACACGCGTCACCGCATCCCCGACCGCCTCGACCACCCCCATGTTCTCGTGCCCGAGGATCTTGCCCTCCTCCACGGAGGTCCGCCCCTCGTACATGTGCAGGTCCGACCCGCAGATGTTCGTGGTCGTGACCCGCACGATCGCGTCAGTCGGCGCCTGAATCGCCGGCTCGGGAACGTCCTTGACCGCGACCCGCCGCGGTCCCTCGTACACAACAGCCTTCATGCACCACCGGCTACCCGCGCCGGGCGTCGCCTAACGAATCGCCCCAGCTGTCGTCGGGCGATGCCCCGTCCTCGTGCCGCTCGCCCTGGTCGCGATCCTCCGCACGGCCGTCGGCTGCCGCGACACGCCGCCCCGCCGGCTCCGGATCAGATTTTGGCGCCGATCGCCTGGCCGCTCGTGGGGACCAGGAAGGCCGACGTGGGGATCGAGCCGTCGGCCTGGCGCGGACCGGTGACGGTGGACGGGTCGGTGCTCCGCAGTGGCCAGGAGCCGCCGATGTTCCACGAGTTGCCCGTTGCCGTCGAGGAGCCCAGCGCCACCGCGGTCTTGTTGCCCACCGCCAGGTTCGCGGTCAGCTTCGAGCGGGAGCCGCCGTCGAAGTCGAAGCCGGTCTTGGCGTTGTTCCACGCGGTGTCGCGGCCGAGCGTGATCGTGCCGGTGTTGCCGTTGTCGGTGTAGCCGTGCGCGGCGTTGCCCCAGGACATGCTGTTGGTGACGCTGTGGTCGGCGGCCGGGCCGGTGCCGCCGCTGCCGCCGAGCTTGAAGCCGTTGCCGTCGCCCGAGAAGTTCGGGATGCTCCAGCGATTGTACCCGTTGCCGTACGCGACGGTGTTGACGATTGTCACCGGCGAGGTGAACATCCACAGGTCGAGGCCGTCGTCGATGTTGTTCCACAGCCGGGCGCCGCGCACCACGTTGCCGGACCCGCCGCCCTCCTTGATGCCCAGGCCGTCGGCGCTCTCGCCGTTCTTGCGCGGGTCGCGGTTGTTGTAGCTGTCGAGGTTGAGGATCTGGTTGCCGGCCGACGTGCCCTGCAGCTGGAACCCGGTCTCGTAGTTGTCGTGGGTGGACAGTCGCTCGAACGTGTTGTTGTTACAGTTGTTGCAGTAGACCGCGTACGGGCCGTGGACGATCTCCAGCCCGGCGATGCGCCAGTACGACGCCTCCATGTGGATCGCGCCGCGCTGTCCACTGGGGATGGTCGAGCCGACGGCGCCCGGGGTGTAGGGCAGCGCCTCGGCGTCGACGAGCACCTTCTCGCTGTTGTAATTCGTGAGGGTGATCGGCGCCGAGGCGGTGCCGCTCCTGGTGATCTGGATGTTCGTGGCCAGCGCGTACGTCCCGCCGCGCACGGCGATCGTCCCGCCCGCGGCCACGAGGCCGACCGCCTTCTGGATCGTGGCCAGCGGGGCGGTCAAAGTGCCGGCGTTGGCGTCGGAGCCGCCGGGCGCCACGTACAGCGTGGCCGCGGCCGCGCCGGCGGGTGCCGTGCTCGCGAGGGTGCCCGCGCCCGCCGCGAGGACCGCGGTCGCGAGCACACGAAGGTACCGGTGCATGGTCCCCTCCTTCAGGAAAACGCTTTCCCCACGGAGGCTAGGCCAGTCATCGACTCACGTCAAAGAATCGCGAAACTTACAGCGCCTCGGTCCGGAAGTCGCCGGCGTGGTCGCGGGCCCACTGCGCGAACGTCCGCACCGGGCGCCCGGTCAGCTCCCGCACGGTGCCGGTGACCGGCTCCGGGCTGTCCACAAGCGACGCCCAATAGTCCAGCGCCGAGTCGGCGAACGCCGGGTCAGCCCAGGCGAGCATGCCCGCGCGGGCCTCCTCGCGCCCGATCTCCTGCGCGGTCGCACCGAGCACGCGTACCTGTTCGGCCTGGGTGATCGCCGACGGTCCACTCAGGACGTACACGCGGCCCGCGTGTCCCGGTTCGGTCATGGACGGCAGCAGCGCGTCGACACCCTCGGCGGCCCGGCGCGGCGCCGCCAGGTCCCGCACGTCGGCGCTGACGCCGTCCGGCAGTCCGCTCGCGTCCCGGGCCAGCCCCCGCACCGCCACGCCACGTTCGCGCAGCAGTCCGGCCGCGACCCGCCCGATGTTCCCCGTCGCCCCGACGACCAGGGCCCGCCCGATGTCCCTCATGCCGCCCATGCTTCGACTTGAACCAAGGTCCATGTCAAGTGAGCCGGCTCTCCGATCAGCCTGGCGGCCGAAAGGCCAGGTATCCCAAGATCGAGCTTGTCATACGACTGTCACTTTTCGGCTGACGAGTGCACCGGCGGCGGCGAGGGTTTCACCGCCGTCGCGGTGTAGGTTGCCCTTCGTGATCGAGGTTGACGCGGGGGAGTACGCGAAGCTGTTGCACGCCTACGGCCGGGCCACTGACACGCCCGGGCATCTCGCGGCGCTGGCCGGCGGGGACGCCGCGGCGCGGCAGGCGGCGTTCTCGCATCTGTGGGGCGCGATCATCCATCAGGGCACGCCGTGGACCGCCACCGCACCCGTGGCCGTCGTCGTCGCCGGGCTGGTCGGGGACCCGCGCCTGGCTGCCGGCGACCGGGCCAACCTGCTGAACTTCCTCGCCGCGGTGGCCGAGGCCGGGCGGTCGTTCGGAGGCGACCTGGGCCAGCTCGCGCCGCCGGACGGATACGACGTCGACGCCGCGCTCGCCGAGGTGCTGGCCGACCCCGACGACGAGGACCTCGCAGGTATCTACGGCGACGAGGTGCTCGGCAACGCGGTGTACGCGCGAGCCATCCAGGACTGCATCGACGTCGTGCCCACCGTGCTCGCCGCGGCCATCGCGGCGCTCGGGGACCCGCAGCCCGAGGTCCGTGCCGCGGCCGCGCACGCGATCGGGGCTTCCTGCCCGCCGGGCCGGGCCGCCGAGGTCATCGAGCAGATCGACGCGGCCGCCGGCCGGGCCGGAGTGGACGCGCGGGCCGCCCTGGTGCTGGCGATCGGGGACCTCGGGGGAGCGCCGCGCGCCTACCTGCGGGACCCGCACCCCGGCGTGCGGGCCTGTGCTGCGCTGGCGCCCGCGCTCGCCGGCGACCCGGCCGCCACCGACGAGATCCTCGCCGCGCTGCGGGATCCGGCGGCGACCGACGACTGGTTCACGCACCGGCCGCCGCAGATCCCGATGCGGATCCGGTTCTCGCTCGTGGCGGCGGCGATCGCCCGCGTCGAGGACCCCGAGCGGCTGCTGCCCGCCGCGCTCGCCATCGCGCCCGTCGCGCACATCCACACCGCCCGGTCCGACTGGGGTGCGCTGCTGCTGGCGATCCCCGACGGGCCGGCGCGGCAGCGGTACCTCGAGGCGCTCAGGCAGAACGAGGACCTCTGGGACCCGCGCAACGGCAGCGTCGCGCTGATCTTCAAACAGGCCGGGGTGCCGTACGACGCGCCTCGGCGGTGACGGGGACGGCCAGGACCGCGGCGAGCACTACCGCGGTCCTGGCCGGACATTACTCGAACAGGGACAGCGTGATGGTCGCGTGGTAGGAGCCGGCCGCGACGTCCCCGGGGGTGCGCAGGTAGAGGTCGGCGTTCACGTCGTACGAGCCGCCGGTGACCGCCGCCGAGTCGTACGTGGAGACCAGCAGCTCCTGGTCCTTGAGGCCGACGTTGTTGCCCGGCTGCGTCGGGTCGTCCAGGACGGTCACGACCTCCTCACCCTCGGTCACCTGGCCGGTCTCGCCGCCGTCGATCAGGCGCGGCTTCCAGCCGAGGTGACCGGCGGTGATCGCGGGCTGCCCCGCGGTGCCGGTGAAGTCGCTGGACGTGCCCAGCACCGCCCAGCTCGCCCCGGCCGGGATCTCCTGCGTGGTACGGGTGTCGGTGACGGTGACCGTCGGCAGGGTGCCGGTGAACTGGCGCACCAGGGCGGTGGAGCCGTTCTCCGCCAGGTTGACCGCGTTGGCGGCGACGCTGAGGGCCAGGACGCCGGGCTGGTGGATCACGGGGATGTCGACGGTCACCTGGACGTCGCTTGAGTCCCCGGGGTCGGCGGCCGCGACGCCATGAACGGCGGCGATACCGGCCAGCACCCCGGCCGCGGTGGCCAGATGGATACGGACGCGTGCGTTCATGGTTGCTCCTAAAGCGAGAAGGCACCGTATTCGGCGGTGATGGTGGTTGTGACGCTCTTGCCGCCGACGATGCCGATAGCGCGGACGATGACAGCGCCGGCCGGAACGGTCGCGGCGCGGACGGCAAAGGACTGGTAGGCATTGGCCCCCGGGGCGACAGCCGCGAACGTGCGGTCGCCGTAGAGGGTCTCGACGGCGATGTCCACCGCCGAGTCATGGTCGTTACGCACCTGCACGGCGAGGTAGGCCTGGCCGGCGATCGACCGGGGCTGCACGGTGACCGTGACGGGCACGGTGTCGTCCAGGTCGCCCTGCGCTTGGGCGGCGGCGGCGAGGATCCCCTGCCGCTGCGCATCGGTGTACCGGCCGGCGGTGACCCACTCCGCCGAAACCTGCTGTACCCGTTGGAAGAACTGCGAGTATCTGACGAACGGCGCCTCTGCCCAGACCCGGTCGAGGAAGGTCATGCCGTCCCGGTCGCGTACGGTGTCGTTGGGCACACCGGAGCCGTGCGAGCCGAAGACCACCTCGGGCTCGACCCGCCGCACGTACGGGTGATACGCGTCGTACTGGCCGGGCACCGGGTCGGAGACGTAGTACGGCCGCAGCGTGTAGCCGTGCGTGGTGAACTGCATCGGCGCCCCGGTCGGCTTGATCGAGCTCGCCAGATCGCCGTTGAGCTTGAGCTCGCGGTAGAAGGTGAGGTCGCGGTAGCTCGGGGTCGCGTCGAGGATCACCATCAGGCTGGGGCCGTACATGATCGACTGGATCGCCTTGTTGTCGATGGCCTGCTCCACCCGGAAGCTCATGGGCATCTCGATGTCGATCGTGTCGCCGGTGCTCCAGTGCCGCTCCACCGTGACGTAGCTGCCGGGCTTAGCCACGAGCGGCTGGCGTTGCCCGTTGACGCGTACGGTGTAGCCTTGCGTTGCCCACGACGGCACCCGCAGCTTGACCTTCAACTGCCCGCCGGCCCGGTCGAAGCGCAGCCGGCTCGCCCCCTCGGTTGGATACCGGGTCTCCTGGGTGACGACGAAGCCGCGGTCCGGCCAGGTGAGGGTCGAGGCGATGAAGAGGTTGACATAGAGCGTCGACTCGTCGGCCGAGCTGAAATAGATCGTCTCCTGGTATTTCGTGTGGTTCTCCAGGCCGGTGCCGTTGCAGCAGCTGCCGTTGGCGCCGTAGCGGCTGTATTCGATGGTGCTGTTGATTTTGCGGGAGCGCCCCGGCCACATGCTCTGGTAGTAGGTCACCTCGGTGGCGGTGACGCTGTCCACGTCGTGGCGGGAGCTGAGGATCTGGTTGTGCAGGCCCTTCTCGTAGTAGTCCATGTACGCCGGGTCGGGGTCGTGGAAGAAGAGGTTCCGGGTCAGCCGCAGCATGTTGTACACGCAGCAGGACTCGGCGTGCGCCGGGTCCGACGACGAGGTGAACCCGCTGGTGATGACGTCGCGCGCGCCGAAGTGTTCGCTGCGCCCGGCGCCACCGTTGCTGAAGGTGCGGTGCGGTACCACCATCGACCAGAAGTTCTTCGGCGCGGTGTGGTAGTCCTGCTCCCTGGTCAGCTCAAAAATCCGCAGGTAGCCGATGTTCGGCGCCATGTACTGGTTGGCGTGGCGCCCGTTGAGCACGTCGCGCTCGGCGATGGAGGCGGTGAAGAGGGTGCTGAAGGTGAACTTCTTCGCCGCCGCCAGATACTGCGCCTTCATCTGCGGGCTGTCGGCCAACGCCGAGAGCTCCGCCATCACCTCGTTCATCGACCCGGCCTCGCCGGCGCTGTAGGTGTCCCACATCTTGTCGACGTCGGCCTGGCTGTATCGGCTGAGCCGTTGGCAGACCCAGTCGCCCATCCGCATGACGATGCCGAGGGCCTCCTCATTGCCGGTCAGGTTGTACGCGTTGAGCAGTCCACGCATGATTTTGTGGCAGGTGTACCAGGGCGCCCAGACCGCGTTCGGCCCGCTGTTGGGCTGCAGCATCGGCGGCTCGATGCGGCTGAACTGCCCCTCCGGAAACGCGGCCAGGAACCCGGGGTAGCTGGTGCCGATGATCGTCGCGTCCCGGTGGTTGGGCGTGCGGTCGCCGGCCGTCTCGCCCTCGGCATCGAAGCGGTACCAGACGACCAGGTCGGACGCGGACGCGGCCGGGGCATCCGGATTCTCGGCTGTGAGCGCCTGCACCTCGGTCCCGTCCAGGGCCCGGCGATAGATCCGGAAGTCGTCGACGGTTGTGTTCAGCAGCGGGTCGTCGCCCTGGCTCCGCCCGATGTAGTTGCGGCTGGTGGCGCCGAGGCTCGCCGGGGTCAACGCGATGGCGGCCGTGCCGGCCTGGACCCCGTTGACGTAGAGCCGTCCGGTGCCGTCACCACCGGAGAGGGTTACCGCGACGTGCGCCCATTGTCCGACCGGGATCGGGCTGCTGGCGGTGATCGCCTGCTCGCCGCTGGAGCCGCTCTTGCTGATCGCGAAACGTGGGCCGGTGCTGGTCGCCGAGACCCGCGCGGTCAGCGAGAGGTGGACGTTGGCGCTGGCGCCGAAGCTGAAGATCTTGGCGTTGTTCTGTGCTGCCCCGAGGTTCACCCAGGCCGCGATCGTGACGTCCGTGACGTCGGCCAGCATGCCGGCGGGGAGCTGGACGTACTGGTTGGGGTGCGGGTCGCTGAGCCGTAGCGCCTTGCCCGCCCGGCCCGCGACCCGACCCACCGGCCGGGCGTCCAGCGCGTTCTGACACTTGCCCAGCTCCTCGACCAGGTAGTCGAGCTTGTCGAGGAAGATCTCCTCACCAGTGGAGGCCCAACACTGCGCGAGCATCGACATGTAGTGGCCGCTGAAGTGGCCGCGTAGCAGTTGGGTCGGGGTGTCCCAACCGCCCGGCCAGGTCCCCGGGGCGGGCAGACCGGCATTGACCCGGAACGAGTACAGCATCCGGTCCGGCCCGTCGAAGACCCCGCCGGTGCCGGGGTAGTTGCGGGCGTAGTTGAGCATCCGGTCGCGCTTCTGCTGGAAGATGCCGTCGTGCAAGGCGACCTGGTTCAGCGCGAAGGGCTTGACCTGCCAGTCCGGGGACTCGTAGCCCGGCCGTGGGTTCTTGCTTCCGGCGCCGCCCCGGTCGGGGGCATCGTCGGACGCCAACGCGGGTGAGGTTGGCGCGAGGGTCATGACGGCCGGGGCGGCGGCCGCCAACGCGCCGATACGCAGCAGGTTGCGGCGCGTGAACTCCTTACTCACATCACTCTCCTTGCTCTGGGCTGGGTCAGGTTGCCGGCCGGGACGACACACACCGACCGCCCCACCGTCAGCTGAGATGTGAGCCCTAACATCGAATTGCTCAGATTCTCGGGTGGGACTGCTTCCCTACCAGGGGGTGTCAAGGTGTTGGTGCAGGGGTGTGCCTCATTGTTAGCGATAACATGAGCATGGTCAAGATTCTCCATATGCCGATGTTGCCGGGCACGCCGAGTTGCCCAGCACGGAATCCCGGCGTGCCACAACGATCGGTTGGGGCCAAAGTAGGCTGGATCAGTGGATACCGAGGCGGTGCGATCGTTCGTCCGCGCGGCCGAACTCGGACAGTTGCAGCAGGCGGCGGACGAGCTCGGCGTGACGCAGCAGGCCATCTCGAAGCGGGTCGCCGCCCTTGAGCGCGAGCTCGGCGTCCGCCTGTTCACCCGCACCGCCCGAGGGGTCGAGCTGACGCTGGACGGCCAGGCGTTCCTTTCGCACGCCCGGGACATCGTCGCGGGTGTCGATCGCGCCGTCGCCGCGATCAGGCCGGGTTCGCGGGCGCTGCGGATCGACGTTCTCGGCCTGCGATCCGCGCAGGCCGTGATCCTGCACGACTATTGGCGCTCGCATCCCGAAATCGACCTCGACGTGGTGACCCTCAGGGTCAACGACCCGCGCCTGGCGGTCGCCGCACTCCAAGCCGGCGACGTCGACGCCACGTTCCGCACGATCACCGACCCCGCCGCCCTGCCGTCCGACCTGCGGATGATCCGGGCGTTCGACTCCCCGCTGGAACTCCTCGCCGGCCCCCGGCACCCACTCGCCTCCGCGCGAGCGCTGACGCCACCCCAGTTGCGCGGGCACCGGATCTGGGTGCCGGGCATCGCGCCGCGAAGCGAATGGGCCGAGTTCTACGATCAGCTCACCACCGAGTTCGATCTTCGCGTCGACGCCGCCGGCCCGAACTTCGGCAACGAGGTGCTCCTCGACATCCTCGCGGACTCCGGGGACGTGGCCACGCTCGTCGGCGCGCGCGACCGCTACATCTGGCCGGCGAACTACGATTTGCGCCGCATTCCGATCGTGAACCCGACGCTCGCCTACCCGATCTCGCTCATCCTGCCCGCAACGAGTCCGCACCCAGGACTACGGGCGATCATCAACCACTTCGCGAGCCTGCCCCCGCTCCCCGAGACGACATGGCTCCCGTCCTGGGCAGCGACGCCGAGTCGCCGCCGCTGACCTATGGGCGCAGGGCGGCGTGGAACCGCTCGGCCAGGTCGAGGTAGGCGTCGATGTCGCGGGACAGGTTGGCGATCGTCAGGAAGACGTGGTCGACGCCGGCCTGCTCCAGGGCCGCGACCTGCTCCACGACCGCCGGGATGTCCGGCTCGCCCGCCAGGCCGACCTGGTACGTGCACGAGATCTCGGACGGGTCACGGCCGTACTCGGCGGCCAACTCGCGCAGCTGGGCCAGCCGGGCCGCCACCGCCGGGGCCGGCAGGCCGGTCGGGAGCCACCCGTCGCCGCGGCGGGCGATGCGGCGCAGCGCCGCGTCCGAGAAGCCGCCCAGGTAGACGGGGACGTGGCGCACCGGCTTCGGGCCGACCTTCGCCGGCGCGACCGTCCACCGTTCGTTGCCGAACGACACCGGGTCCGGCGCCCACAGAGCCGCCGCCACGTCCAGGAACTCGTCCAGGGCCGCGCCGCGCTCCCGCAGCGGGCGCGGGGCCGCCGCGGCGAACTCGTCGACGCTCCAGCCCGCGCCGAGGCCGGCGATCAGGCGCCCCCCGCTGGCCGCGTCGAGGCTGGCCAGGGTGCGGGCCAGCCGGGCGGGCACGTGCAGCGGCGCGACGAGCACGCAGGTGCCGAGCTCGACCCGCTCGGTGACCGCCGCGGCCAGGGTCAGCGCGACGAGCGGGTCCAGGACGCCGGCGTAGCGCTCCGGCCACGGCACGTCCGGCTGCTGGTAGAGCCCGTGCTCGCCGCTCTGGTCCTTGGGGACCAGGAACCGCTCGAAAACCCAGACGCTGTCGTACCCGATCTCCTCGGCCGCCCGCGCCGCCCGCACGACGCTGGTGCGGGGGTCGAACTCGCGAAGCTGGGGCAGGCCGATCCCGACTTTGACGGTCACGCGGAGACCTTAAGGTGCACGACCATGAAGCACAAACGCATGCGCGTCGTTGTCGACCCGGCCTTCGCGATCGGCGGCTACCAGCCATAGCACCCAGCCGCAGGTAGTACCACCTCCTCGCGGTGCAGGCCCGCGTCGGCGGGGCGGACGAGCGCCCGCAGATACTTCCCGAGCGCGTTCGTCTACGGCGGGGCGCGGGCCGCATCCTGGTCCCGCCACTCCCAGGATGGGCAAGGGGCTGCCTGGCGGCGGACGCCCGGGGCATGGTGGAGACATGACGAAGAACGACCTTCCCGGCGGCGTGTACCGCACCGGCGAGCTCGACCTGACCCGATTCGGCTACGGCGCCATGCAGCTGGCCGGCCCCGGCGTCTTCGGCCCGCCCAGGGACCGAGCGGCCGCCGTCGCCGTGCTGCGTGAGGTCGTCGAGCTCGGCATCACACACATCGACACCGCAGACTTCTACGGCCCGCACGTCACCAACGAAATCATCCGCGAGGCCCTGGCGCCGTACCCGGACGACCTGCACATCGTCACCAAGGTCGGCGCCCGCCGCGACGAGCAGGGCGGCTGGCCACACGCCCGTACCCCCGCCGAGCTCGTCTCCGCGGTCCACGACAACCTGCGCAACCTCGGCCTGAACACCCTCGACGTGGTGAACCTGCGCGCCGGCGGCTTTGACGCGCCCGAGCCCGGCTCGATCGCCGAGCAGTTCGGGGCCCTCGCCGAGCTGCGCGAGCAGGGCCTGATCCGGCACTTGGGGCTCAGCACGGTCAACGCCGAGCAGCTCGCCGAGGCGCAGGCGATCGCCCCGGTGGTGTGCGTGCAGAACCTGTACAACATCGCCCGCCGCGAGGACGACGCCCTGGTCGAGCTGACCGCCGCGCAGGGTATCGCCTACGTGCCGTACTTCCCGCTCGGCGGCTTCTCGCCGCTGCAGTCCGAGACCCTCGCCGGGGTCGCCGAGCACCTGCAGAGCACCCCGCTGTCCGTCGCGCTGGCCTGGCTGCTGCAGCGCTCGCCGAACATCCTGCTCATCCCCGGCACCTCGGCGCTCGCCCACCTGCGCGAGAACGTCGCCGGGGCCGGGCTGCACCTGCCCGCCGACGTGATCGCGGAGCTCGACCGCATCTGACACCGTTGTCGCGAGCCAAATAACCTTCGGTATATTGTTCCGCGTCCGGCACAGGGTGGTGGGGCGGAGGACGATGGGCAGCGATCTGGTCGTGGACCGCGAGATCGGCCACGATGCCCTGGATCGTGTGCGGGTGACCCTCCGCCTGCGCGGCCTCGTGGACCTCGGCACCCAGCCCGCCCTGGAGCGGGCCCTCGACGACGCACTCGCCGTGACCGGCGTCCACGCGATCGTCGTCGACCTCGAACGGCTCACGCTGCTGGACTCGACCGGGATCGCGACGCTGCTGCACGCGTATCGCACCGGCCGGGTCGGGGGTGTCTCGCTGCGGGTCACCAACCCCACCGGCATGGTCTACCGCGTCCTGGAGATCACCGGCGTGCTCACGGTCCTCACCGACGTTTGACGGCCGGGCCGCCGGGCATCAGCCGGGTGCCCGAGCCCGGCATCCGCGAGCTGATTCACCACGGCAGGTCATTGGCGGCGGCGGCTGGACGTGGAGGCCGCGCCGCGCTCGCCGCTGATGCCGCTCATCACCGAGCTGACCCGGGTCGGCGACGATCCCGGCGGCCGGGTGCACCACCCGGAACATCACCCAGACCGGCGAACTCGCCGAGTGCGGCGCCGCGATGCCGATGGCCGGGCGCACCTACGGCCACACGCGGTCCCGCTGACGTCGGGCTTCAAGGCCGCCGTGAGGCCGACCGCACCGCCCTGCTCGACCCGACCCGCCACCTGGGCCGGTCCGCCGAACTCGCCCGCGCCGGGGCGCGGCGGGCGCGGTCCGCGCTTCAGGACAGCTGGGACGTGAGCCCCGCCGCGAGGACCTCGGCCTGCACGTCGGTGATCTCCTCGCCGTATTCCCGCACGAGGTCCGCCTTGGTGTAGACGATGTGCCCGTCGGCTGCGGCGGCCTGCGGAACCAGCCGCACGTCCGGCCCGGCCACCGCCAGGGCGGGATCGGCGTCGGTGCACTGCGCGAGGGCGCGGATGTCGTCGGCGCTGATGGTCGTCATGGCCACAGGCTGCCCGGCCCGCCGCGCCGGCAAACATGCGTTAGCGTGACCCGATGGAACAGTTCGCCGTCGTCGCCGGGGCGGGTTCGCTGCGCTCGGAGCAGGGCCAGACCGTCGGCTTCCCGCACCGCTGGACCCCCGAGGGCGTGACGGTGCAGGCCGACTTCACCGGCGCCCACCTGCTGCACCTCGCCGCGGCCGGGTGCGTGCTCAACGACGTCTACCGGGAGGCGAACGAGCTCGGCATCCCGGTCACCGGCGTGCGGGTGACCGCGGCGGGCGGCTTCGACACCACGACCTGGGCGTCGACCGGCATCACGTACTCGGTCGAGCTGGACTCCGACGCCCCCGCCGACGCCCTTACCCGCCTGTTGGCCCGCGTCGACGAGGTGGCCGAGATCCCGCGCGCCCTGCGGGCCGGGGCGCCGGTCCGCCGGACCTGACGCCGGGTTCAGATCTTGTCTCGTTCTGCGAATGGGCGACCCGGCGGCTACGGGGCGCTGTGCAGGCCGCCCCAGATCATGGTGCCGACGAAGCCGCACCAGACGATGAGGAACAGCCCGTAGAACACGCTGATGATCCAGCCGGCGATGATACCGACGTTGGCCAGCTCGATGCCGCGCTCGCCGCTCTGGGCGATCTGTTCCTTGGCCTTGCGGCCGAAGTAGATGCCCAGCGGCGGAAAGACGACGAACGCGAAGACGGCGGCGAGGATCGCGTACGTGTTCACCGGGGGCAGCGGCACGTACTGATGCGGCGGCGGCTGATTCATCACCGACAGTATGCCAGGCCGCGTCAACGTCAGTGGATCACGACCAGGCCCGGTGGACGTTTGAGGGCGCCGGGGACGGAAATGCAGACGGGCATGGGCCAGGTGAAGGTCGGCACCG
Organism: Dactylosporangium sp. CA-233914; assembly: GCF_050942935.1. NCBI lineage: Bacteria > Bacillati > Actinomycetota > Actinomycetes > Micromonosporales > Micromonosporaceae > Dactylosporangium > Dactylosporangium sp. CA-233914. The sequence goes on from NZ_CP192030.1 coordinate 6,566,489, forward strand.
CGTCGTGGACCGACAAGACGCTGCTGGAGTCCGGCTGGTACCCGGCGGACGCCGACACGCCGCAGGCGCGGCTCGGGTACTACGCGAAGCAGTTTCCGCTGGTCGAGGTCGACTCGACGTACTACGCGCCGCCGAACGAGCAGACCACGCGGCTGTGGGCGGGCCGGACGCCCGGCGGGTTCACGTTCAACGTCAAGGCGTTCAGCCTGCTGACCGGGCACCCGACGAAGGTGTCGGCGCTGCCGAAGGACCTGCGCCCCGAGGGCGGCAAGGCCAATGTCTACCCGAAGGATCTGCCGGCGCAGGCGTACGAGGACGTGTGGACCCGCTTCCTCGCCGCGCTGGACCCGCTCGTCGAGGCCGGGAAGCTCGGCCTGGTGCTGTTCCAGTTCCCGCCGTGGTTCACGATCCGCCGCTCCAACAAGCAGCTGCTGCTGGAGGTCGCGGCCCGCTGCAAGCCGCTGCGCGTCGCGATCGAGTTCCGGCACAAGTCCTGGTTCGAGGGCGACAACCGCGCCGAGACGCTGGAGTTCCTGCGCACGCACGACCTGCCCTACGTCGTCGTGGACATGCCGCAGGGCCACCGCACCTCGGTCCCGCCGGTCGTCGAGGCGACGTCGGACCTGGCGGCGGTACGCTTCCACGGGCACAGCGAGCGCTGGGAGAGCAAGGACATCCACGAGAAGTTCGGATACCTGTACTCCGAACGCGAACTCGCCGACTGGGCCCCCCGCATCCAGTCCCTGGCCGCGACGGCCGAGGCGACCCACGTACTGATGAACAACTGTTATCGGGACTATGCCCAGCGCAACGCCGCCGACCTGATCGGGCTGCTGGACCGGTAGCTCGCTCAGCTCAGAGATAACGTGAGGCATCCGTTACGTTGTCCCGACGTAGGCTTGGGGCCGTGACGGAGCACGTTCGGCTGCGCCGCGACGCGCAGCGCAACCTGGAACGGTTGCTCGCCGCGGCCGCCGAGGCCTTCCGCCAGCGCGGCCTGGGGGTGCCGCTGGAGGAGATCGCGCAGCGGGCCGGGGTGAGCCCGGGGACGCTCTACAACCGGTTCCGGGGCCGCGACGCGCTCATCGACGCTGTCATGCCCGGTCTCGTCGAGGCGCGCGTCCGCGCGGCCCTGCAGCGCGCGGAGGCGCTCGACGATCCGTGGGAGGCGCTCACGCTGTACGTCACCCTCGTGTGCCAGTTGCAGGCGGACGACCCGGCGCTCAACGACGCCGTCAGCCGGCGCTTCGCCGACGCCGAGGCGCTCACCGCCATCTGCGACGCGCAGATGGACAACGCCCGCGGCCTCATCGAGCGGGCCCAGCGCGCGGGCGTGCTGCGCGCCGACGTGACGGTGCAGGATCTGGCGTACCTGTTCTGGTCGACCTCGGCGATCGTGCGCGCCACCGCGGCGGTCGCCCCGCAGACCTGGCGCCGCGCGCTCGCCATCCACCTCGACGGCCTGCGGGCCGGCGCGGCGCACCCGCTGCCGGAGCCGCCCCTGAGCGCCGATCAGGTGCACGAGGCGATGCTCACCTTCGGAAAGGACTGATCATGCGCTACCGCAAGCTCGGCAGCTCTGACCTGAAGGTCTCCGAGATCTCGCTCGGCTCGTGGCTGACCTACGCCGGCGGCGTCGAGGCCGACCGGACGCGCGCCTGCACCGAGGCCGCGTTCGACGCCGGCATCAACTTCTTCGACACCGCCAACGTCTACGGCCGCGGCGCCGCCGAGGAGGCCTGGGGCGAGATCCTGTCCAAGCACCCCCGCGACTCCTACGTGCTGGCCACGAAGGTCTGGGGCGAGATGTCGGACACCGACCGCGGCCTGTCCGCCGCGCAGATCGCCAAGCAGATCGACGCCTCGCTGCGCCGCCTGCGCACGGACCACGTCGACCTCTACCAGGCCCACCGATTCGACACCACGGTGCCGATCGAGGAGACCCTGGAGGCGCTGCAGGATGTCGTACGGCAGGGCAAGGCCCGATACCTGGGCTTCAGCGAGTGGACGCCGCAGCAGATCCAGGCGGCGCTCGACCTCGCCGGCCCGGAGGTGTTCGTGTCGTCGCAGCCGCAATACTCGATGCTGTGGCAGGCCCCGCAGGCCGAGGTGTTCCCGCTGTCGGAGGCCAACGGCATCTCCCAGATCGTCTGGTCCCCGCTGGCCCAGGGCGTCCTGACGGGCAAGTACAAGCCCGGCGCCCCGATCCCGGACGATTCCCGCTTCGCCAGCGACGCCATGAACGTCTCCAAGGACCTGGTGCTCAACGACGCCAACCTGGAGGCGGTCCAGCGCCTCGTGCCGATCGCCGACGACCTGGACCTCAGCCTGGCGACGCTGGCCCTGGCCTGGGTCCTGCGCCGCACCGAGGTCGCCTCGGCCATCACCGGCGCCTCCCGCCCGGAACAGGTGCACGCCAACGCCCAGGCCTCGGGCGTGGACCTGAGCCCCGACGCCCTGACCCAGATCGACCAGGCCCTCGGCGACGTACCCGTCACCGAGCCGACCCTGGCCCCCTTCGCCGAGGAGGGCGTCCTGCACCGCAGCACGGTGTAGGACAACCGGCCGCCGGGGCGAGGTCCATCGGTCGCCGTCGCCCCCGTGTGTCACCAGGAGTGCATGGTGCCGTCCTGGAGCCGGTTGACGGGCAGTGACGCGGGCTTGTAGGGGTACTGGGCGGCGAGCTCCTCGTCGATGTCGACGCCGAGGCCGGGCTCCTCCGACGGGTGCAGGTAGCCGTCCTCGAAGCGGTAGCCGTGCGGGAACACGGCGTCGGTCTCCTCGGTGTGGCGCATGTACTCCTGCAGGCCGAAGTTCGGCACGGCGAGGTCCAGGTGCAGGGCCGCGGCCATGCACACCGGGGACAGGTCGGTGGCGCCGTGGCTGCCGGTGCGCACGTGGTGCAGGGCCGCCAGGTCGAAGATGCGGCGCAGGTGCGTGATGCCGCCGGCGTGCACGACGGTGGCGCGGATGTAGTCGATGAGCTGTTCCCGGACCAGCCGCTCGCAGTCCCAGACGGTGTTGAACACCTCGCCGACGGCGATCGGGGTGGTGGTGTGCTGCCGGATGAGGCGGAAGCCCTCCTGCAGCTCGGCCGGGACCGGGTCCTCCATCCAGGTCAGCGCGTACGGCTCCAGGCTCTTGCCCAGCCGCGCCGCCTCGATCGGGGTCAGGCGGTGGTGGACGTCGTGCAGCAGCTTCAGGCCCGGGCCGAACTCGGCGCGGACCCGCGCGAAGACGCTCGGGACGTGCTCGAGGTACGCCTCCGTGGACCAGACCGCCGCGGAGGGGATCGCGGCGTCGGCGGGCTCGTAGAAGAGCTTGTCCTTGCTCACGCCGTAGGTGCTCGACAGGCCCGGCACGCCGGTCTGCACCCGGACCGCCCGGTAACCGAGACCGACGTAGCGGGCCACCTCGCTGAGCACGCCCTCGACGTCCTCGGCGTTGGCGTGGCCGTACACTGTCACGCCCTCCCGGCTGCGCCCGCCGAGCAGCTGGTAGACGGGCAGGCCGGCGACCTTGCCCTTGATGTCCCACAGGGCGGTGTCCACGGCGGCGATCGCGGTCATCGTGACCGGGCCGCGCCGCCAGTAGGCGCCCTTGTAGAGGTACTGCCACGTGTCCTCGATCCGCGCGGGGTCCCGGCCGATGAGCGCCGGGACGACGTGCTCGGTGAGGTAGGCGGCGACGGCGAGCTCCCGGCCGTTGAGGGTGGCGTCGCCGACGCCGGTCAGCCCCTCGTCGGTGGTGATCTTCAGCGTGACGAAGTTGCGGCCGGGGCAGGTGACGATGACCCGGGCGTCGGTGATGCGCACGTTCGGTCGACCTCTTCCTTTGGCAGGGGCGGGTGAGACAGACGATACGCAGTGCCGGCCGGGCAACTGTCCCACGACCGCCGTGCGACCGTTCCGCGCTCATCGGCCCCCGGTTGTCCGCCGATGGGACGACGTCGCTCTGACTGGGACGGTGATTTCATGGCGGGCAAGAAGGTGGACCGCGCCGTGCTCGGCTCCGTGGTGCTGGCCGTGTACGCCGTCGCCGCGTTCCTCGTGAACCTGGGCGGGCCGCGGGGGCCGCTGGTGCTCATGTGGCTGGCGACGCCGGTCTCCGTGGTGCTGCCCGCGCTCGCGTCGGTCCGCATCGCCCGCACCGGCGGTTTCGCCGGCCCGACCCGCCGGTTCTGGCGGCATCTGGCGATCTGCGCGGCGCTGGCCGGCGTCGGCACCGTCCTCAACGCCTTCGACGCGATCGGCGGGCCGGTGCCGAGCCAGCAGCTCGGCCCGGTCACCGTCGCCGTGTACGGCGCGGCCGTGCTCACCCTGCTGTGGGGCCTGTGGCGGCTGCCGATGGCCACGACCGGGTGCGGCGAGCGGCTGCGCATCGGGCTGGACGCCGGCACGGTGCTCATCCCCGCCGCGGTGTTCATGTGGCACTACCAGATGCGGCCGCAGCTGGAGGTGAGCGGGAACCGCGCGGGCGTCCTGGCCATCGCCGGCTTCACGCTCGTGCTGGAGCTGGTGGCTGTCTTCGCGATCGCGAAGGTCGCCCTGTCCGGGCACGCGTTCGTCGCCCGCGGCGCGCTGCGCCTCTTCGGCCTGGGCATGCTCATGGGCGCGGCGAGCGGGCTGCTGCAGCGGTTCATCCTCGACCAGCCGCACCTGAGCCTGCCCCAGGTCACCGTGCCGGTCGTCATGATCCTCGCATCGGCGGGCGCGGCCCGGCAGTACCGCACCCTCACCGAGCCCGAGGCCGTGCGGGATGCGAGCCGGCGGCCGTTCAGCGTCCTGCCGTACCTCGCCGTCGCCGGTATCGACGCGCTGCTGCTGGCCTCCATCGGCCGTGGCGAGGACGACCTCGCGGTGATCGCCGTCGCCGCGGTCGTGCTCACCGCGCTCGTCGTGTGGCGGCAGGTCATCGCGTTCAGCGAGAACGCCCGCCTCGTGCAGCGGCTGGACCACAACGCCACCCACGACGCCCTCACCGGCCTGCCGAACCGCGCCCTGTTCAACCAGCGCCTCGCCGCCGCGCTCGCGGCCCCGGGCGGGCGCCCGGTCAGCGCCGCCCTCGTCGACCTCGACGACTTCAAGATCGTCAACGACACGCTCGGCCACGGCTCCGGCGACGCGCTGCTGGTCGCCGTCTCCACGCGGCTGGCCGGGAGCGTCCGCCCCGGCGACCTGGTGGCGCGCCTGGGTGGGGACGAGTTTGTCGTACTGCTGGAGGACGCCGACAGCGCCGAGGCCGGGCGCGCCGCCCAGCGCATGGTCGCGGCGCTCGCCGAGCCGGTCGACGCCGACGGCCACGAGCTGCTCGTCCGCGCCAGCATCGGCCTCGCCACCGGATCGGCCGGAGACGAGCCGGGGGAGCTGCTGCGGCTGGCCGACATCGCGATGTACGCGGCCAAGCACGGCGGCGGCGGCGCGTACCGCTGCTACGAGCCGGGCATGACCGGCGCCGTCGCGGGCTCGGCGGCGCTGGGCGCGCAGCTGCGGCAGGCGATCGCCGGCGGCGAGCTGTTCCTGGAGTACCAGCCGATCGTCACCCTCGACGACGGCCGCCTGAGCGGGGTCGAGGCCCTGGTGCGCTGGAACCACCCGGCCCGCGGCACCGTGCCGCCGGCCGAGTTCATCCCGGTCGCCGAGCGCACCGGCCTCATCGTCCCGCTCGGCGAGTGGGTCCTGCGCGAGGCCTGCCGCCAGCTGGCCGCGTGGACCGCCGAGCTGGGCCCGCTCGCCCCCGGCGCCGTGCACGTCAACGTCTCGGCCCGCCAGCTCGCCGCGACCGGCTTCACCGACCAGGTCGCCGCCGCCCTGGCCGACTTCGGCGTGCCCCCGTCCCGCCTCACCGTCGAGATCACCGAGACGGCGGCGGTCTCCCTCGGCCCGGCCGTGGCGCGCCTGGAGGAGCTGCGCCGCCTCGGCGTGCGGGTCGCCCTCGACGACTTCGGCACCGGCCAGTCCTCGCTGACCCTGCTGCGGGACCTGCCGGTCGACGAGCTGAAGCTGGACCGCTCCTTCCTCCAGCGCGGCGAGTCCGGCCGCCGCGGCAGCATGCCCGCGGCCGTACTGGCCCTGGCCCGCGTCGTCGGCCTGGACATCGTCGCCGAGGGCGTCGAGGAGCAGGCCCAGGCCGACCGGCTGGCCGCGCTCGGGTACCGCACCGCGCAGGGCTACCACTTCGCCCGCCCGCTACCGCCCGACGCCGTCGCCCGCCTGCTCAGCGGGCCGGTCGCGGCTCCTTGACGCCGGCGGGCAGCGCCTTGCGCTTGCGGGAGCCGCCGGCCGGTCAGTGGAAGAGCTTCAGGCCGATGACGCCGGCCACGACCAGGAGCAGCGACAGCAGGCGCAGCCAGCCCGCGGGTTCGCCGAGGAAGAGCATGCCGGCCAGGGCCGTGCCGGCGGCGCCGATGCCGACCCAGACCGCGTAGCCGGTGCCGACCGGGATCGAGCGCAGCGCGTAGCCCAGGCCGGCCATGCTGATGACGAGCCCCACGACGAAGACCGTGGTCGGAACCAAGCGGGTGAAGTTGGCCGAACGGCTCAGGGCGACGGCCCACACCGACTCGAAGAGGCCCGATACGACGAGCACCAGCCAAGCCATGGCGACAGCACCACCTTCGTGCGGTCGTCTTGGCAGGCCGGGTACGACACACCCTCGTCCGGGACCGCCGCTCCTGCGGCGTCGCCACCCACTCTAACAAGACGGCCCGAATCACGGTGTTCGGGCGCGCGTTGTGTCAGGCGGGAGCCGGTCAACGAGTGATGGTGAAGTCGGTCGGGGCGCTGACCTTCGTGCCGATACGCGCCACGACCTGATAGGTGCCGGGCGGGGCGGGGGCCGCGGCCTTCGCGCAGGTGTGCGGGGTGGCGCGGAAGCTGCTCCACTGGAAGCGGTACCGCACCGCGTCGCCCGCCGCGAACGCGCGCACGTCGGCCGACGTGCCGGTGTCGCAGTCGTCGGAGGAGAACAGCAGCGCGCCGTCGTGCATGATCTGCACCTCCTGCGCGCCCGGGCCGAGATCGCGGGAGCACCAGTCGGTGGCACGGCTGGAAATGTTGATGTAGAAGGTGAACGTGCCGCCGACGACGCCCGGGCTCGGGCTCGCCGTGACGGTGACGGCGATCTGGTCGTCGGCGCACGGGGGGACGCTCGCCGGGGGCGGGCTGCGGTCCGCGGCCGGGGCCGAGCTCGCGTCCGGGCTGGCCGGGACGATCTGCGGGGACGACGCGTCGCTGCCGGGGGTCGGGGTGCTGCCCGCGGTCGCGGTGCCGGTCGGCGCCGCGGTGCCGGTCACGCCGTTGCCCGCCTTCGCCGGCTCGCTCGCGACCGCGGACGGCTTGCCACCACCACCGCCGCGCAGGGCGAGCCAGGCGAGCAGCACCACGAGGGCGGCCGCGATCACCACGAGGGCGCGGCGGCGCCAGTACACGGAGGATGGCAGAGGTCCGACGGTCCAGCCCATCGCCGGTCGTTGCATTCGGGCAGTTTGCCAGAACCGCCGCGGCGACACCGCCCCGGATCACCCAGTTGCGGCATCACCAGCGGGCGAGCCGCCCGGCGAACCACCCGGGATCGCCGAGCCACGGAAAGTGACCGGCGCCGGGGACGACGGCGAGCTCGGCGTTGCCGAACAGGGCGGCGTACTGCTCCGCGTGCTTCGGCGGCAGCTGGATGTCGTGCTCGCCGGCTCTCCACCGGGCGGTACCAATCAAAACGGTGCTCCGGGAGAACCGTTTTGGTTGGCCCGGCCCGTGCGGGGAAGCGGTGCTCCATGCATGTCGTCGAACACCTCATCGCCGGGGAGTGGACCGCCGGCGGGGACCTCGCCACCGTGATCGACCCGCACGACGGGACCCCGGTCAGCACCGCGCCCGCCGCGACGCCGGACGAGGTCGCGGCGGCCGTGGCGGCGGCCCGCGACGCGGCGGCCGGCTGGGCGCGGACCGCCCCGGCACAGCGCGCGGACGCGCTGCGGGCAGCGGCGGTCGCCGTGGAGCGCTCGGCCGGCGCGCTGGCCCGCACGCTGTCTTCGGAGACGGGCAAGCCGGTCGCGGACGCCGAGGCGTCGATCGCCGCGGGCGTCGGGACGCTGCGGCAGTACGCCGAGCTCGGCGCCCTGTACGGCGGCCGAACTCTCGCCGGCGACCCGGGCGCGCTGGACTTCATGGTCCGCGAGCCCCGCGGGGTCGTCGCCGCCATCACACCCTGGAACGACCCGGTCGCGGTCTCCTGCGGGCTGCTCGGCGCCGCGCTGGTGACCGGCAACGCGGTGGTGTACAAGCCCAGCGAGCGCGCCCCGGCGACCGGCTGGCGCCTTACCCGCCTGCTCGCCCCCGGCTTCCCGCCGGGCGTGCTGTCGATGCTCGCGGGCGCCGCACCGACCGGCGCGGCCCTCGCGGAGGCGCCCGTCGATGTGGTCGCGCACGTCGGCTCGAGCGCCGCCGGGCGCTGGATCGCGGCGGCGGCCGCCCGCACCGGCGCCAAGGCGCTGCTGGAGAACGGCGGCAGCGACCCGCTCGTCGTCGACGCCGGCGTCGACCCGGTGTGGGCCGCGGGGCAGGCCGCCCTCGGCGCGTTCGCGAACGCGGGCCAGCTCTGCGTCTCGGTCGAGCGGATCTACGTGCACGAGGCCGTCGCCGAGGACTTCCTCGCGACCCTGGTCAAGGAGGCGGACGGGTTCGAGATCGGGCCGCTGGTCGACGTGCGGCACCGCACGGCCGTGCACGGGGAGGTCGTCGCCGCGCTCGACGCCGGCGCGACCCTGCTCACCGGTGGTGCGGTCCGCGACGGGCCGGGCGCCTGGTATCCGCCGACGGTGCTTTCGCGCTGCACGGACGAGATGCGCGTCGTGGAGAACGAGACGTTCGGGCCGGTCGCACCGGTCGTGACCGTCGGCTCGTTCGACGAGGCGCTGCGGCGCGCCGCGCGCTCAGCCTACGGCCTGGCCGCCACGGTGCTCACCGGCGACCTGGACCACGCCCAGCGGGCCTGGCGCACCCTGGAGGTCGGCACGGTGAAGATCAACGCCGTGTTCGGCGGGGCGCCCGGCGGCGCCGCCCACCCGCGGCGGGACAGCGGGGAGGGCTTCGGCCACGGCCCGGCGCTGCTGGAGGAGATGACGGCGACCAAGGTGGTGCACCTGCGCCCGGTCAGTCCTGCAGATGGCGGCGCAGGAAGTCCAGGGCGTGGCTGAGCAGCCGGGAGACGTGCATCTGGGACAGCCCGACCTGGTGGGCGATCTCCAGCTGCGACAGGTTGCCGTAGAAGCGCAGGGACAGGATGCGCTGCTCGCGCTCGGGCAGGCGGGCGATCAGGCAGCGCAGGGACTCGCGATACTCGACCAGACTGAACTCGGGCGCCTCATCGCCGAGCGTGTCGAGCATGGTGAGGTCCTGCATGCCGGCGGCCGGGACGTCGAGGGACAGGGGGCGGTACGCCCGCGCCGCCCCGATCACCTCGACGACCTCGTCCTCGGTGACACCGGCCTCGGCGGCAAGGTCGGCGACGGTGGGGGAGCGGCCCAGGTCCTGCTCCAGGGTGTCCCGGGCGTGGTTGACCGCCAGCCGCAGCTCCTGCAGCCGGCGGGGCAGGCGGATGGCGGAGCCCCGGTCGCGGAAGTGGCGCTTGAGCTCCCCGGTGATCGTCGGCGAGGCGTAGGTGCCGAACTCCACGCCGTGGCCGGCGTCGAACCCGTCGACGGCCTTGACCAGGCCCAGAGCGGCGACCTGGGCGAGGTCCGCGGGCGTCTCGCCGCCTCCGCCGTAGCGGCGGGCCAGGCGCTGCGCGGCCGGCAGGCACTGCTCGATGATCTGCTCGCGGACCCGGGCGCGGTCCGGGCCATCCGGGTCCATCTCGCCGAGGCGCAGCAGCCGCTCCGTGACCCCGGCCGGCCACTGGCCCTGGCCGAGATGGACCTCGCCGAGGTCGACGGGGTGGCGGTCCCGTCCGGCCTTCGGCCAGCGCAGCCGGTCGTACGCCCCGAGCAGCTTGGCCACGCCGGCGATCTCCAGCGTCGCGAGCGTCACCCCGCCGGCCCCGCACAGATGTACTTCGACGTCGAGCTGATCGCCGCGGCGCTGGAGGTACAGCAGGATCTTGATCGCCGCGGCGTCGATGAGCCGCAGCCGGGAGACGTCCAGCACGACGTCCGGCGTCCGCGCGTCGAACTGCGTGAACACCACCTGCCGCAGGTAGGGCGCCGACGCGTAGTCGAGAACACCGCCGAGCTCCAGCAGCGTCGCGTCCGGCCGGTGTGACTCCAGGATCGTCAAGTCCATGTCCGCCCCCTCCGGCCCACGCTATTCCGGTGCGGCGGGCGGTGCAGCCTGAGCGGAGGACTTCGACGTCTCCATGACCAGAATCGCCCCGATGATCCCGGCGGTCTCGCTGGTCAGCGGCGTGCACACCACGCGCAGGTCGATCGTGCGGCCGCGCCGGTTCACCGCCGCCCGCTCGGACGACTCCCGCTCGGAGCGGCCGGCGAGCACCTCGCGGATCGCGGGGCGCAGTTGCGCGGTGGACAGGCCGATGTCGAGATTGAGCAGGTGCTGGCCGACGGCCTCGTCCGCGCGCAGGCCCCACAGATCCTCGGCCCGCCGGTTCCACACGAGAATGTGCAGCTCACGGTCGAGTACGACCACACTCGCCTGCATACTGGTGAGAATCGCCTCCATGAAGGCGTTGGCGTCGTTGAGCTCGGCGGTGCGCTCCCGCAACTCGTCGTTGATCGACTGGAGCTCGTCGTTGGTCGACTGCAGCTCCTCGTTCATCGTCTCCAGCTCCTCGTTGGTGGACTGCAGCTCCTCGTTGGTCGTCTCCAGCTCCTCGACCGTGGACTGCAGCTCCTCATTGGTCGTCTCCAGCTCCTCGTTCGTCGACTGCAGCTCCTCGTAGGCGGTCTCCAGCTGCCGGTTCGTCACCTCCAGCTCGTCCTGCAGGCGCCGCGACGCGGTCATGTCCTGGAAGATGACCAGGACGCCGAGCAGCCCGGCGTTGCTGTCGATGAGCGGATGGATCGCGATGTTGAGGAACTGCTTGTCGTCCCCGGCGGCGGTCAGCTCCACGTCGTCGATGCGGGTGACCCGCCGTTCGACCTGGGCCTGCTCGATGCAGCCGCGCAGCTCCGCCGGCCGGTAGGACAGGTCCAGGTCGCGGAAGGGCCGGCCGATGTCCCGCGGCGACACGCCGAAGAGCATCTCCGCCTGCCGGTTCGTCAGCGCCACCAGCCCGTCCGCGGTCACCACGACCTGCGCCACAGGGCTGGCCAGGAACGCCTCGTTGCGCAGCCGGTCCAGGCCGAACAGCTCGGTGCGGGCCGGAGGCGGGAGCGGGTCGGACAGGAAGCTGCCACCGCCCAGGACCGGGCGGGCCACCTTGGCGAACATGCGCCGCTTGAGGTCCAGCGGGGTGAACAGGCTCGCGTGGCTGAGCAGCATCTCGGCCTTGCCCAGGAACAGCACCCCGCCCGGGGCGAGCGCGAAGTGGAACCGCGACAAGATGCGGTTCTGGGTCTCGGCGTTGAAGTACATCAGCGCGTTGCGGCACACCAGCAGGTCGATCCGGCTGATCGGGGCGTCCTGCACCAGGTCGTTGCGGCCGAAGATGACCGAGCGGCGCAGGTCCTTGCGGAAGGTGTACCGCTGGCCGTAGGCCTCGAAGTAGCGCTCCACCAGTTCGGGCGCCAGGTGCTGCAGGTCGCGCTCGCTGTACGTGGCCTGCCGCGCGTGGGCCAGGCTCTCCTCGTCCACGTCCGTCGCGTAGATCTTCACCCGGTCGCGGAAGGGCTCCGCGCCCATCGCCTCGGCGAGCACGATCGCGAGGGTGTACGCCTCCTCGCCCGACGAGCAGCCCGCGCTCCACACCCGCAGCGGCCCGTCCTGCCCCTCGAGCAGCCGCGGCAGGACCTCCTCGCTCAGCGCCGACCACGCGTCCGGGTCGCGGAAGAACCCGGTCACATTGATCAGGATCGTGTTGAACAGGGCGGTGAACTCGTCCGGGTGGACCTGCAGGTAGTCGAGGTACTCCGGGTAGTCGGCGACCGGCACCTGCGACATACGCCGGTCGACGCGGCGCATCAGGCTGGAGCGCTTGTAGCCGGTGAAGTCGAAGCCGCGGGCCTCCTTGAGGTACACCAGCAGCGCCTCGAAGTCGGGATCGGAGTCGGTCACCGCGTCACGCTACCCCTCGCGCCCCAGGCGCAGCGTTGCCCACACCACCTTTCCACCGGCGGTATGCACGCAGCCCCAGGCCGTGGCCATGCCCTCGACGATCAGCAGGCCGCGCCCCGGCTCGCCGTCGCGGTCCTCGACGGCCCGGATCAGTGGCAGCGGGCTGTCGTCGCGCACGCCCAGGTGCAGGTGCCGGCTGCGCAGGGCGACGCTGACCAGCAGCGGCGTCCCGGCGTGCTCGACGGCGTTGGCGACCAGCTCGGTGACGATCAGCGCCGCCGCGTCGGCCACGTGAGCGACGTGCCACTGCGCGCAGGCCCGGTCGACGAGGCCGCGCGCCGCGCTCGTCGCGTCCGGCTCCGGCGCCAGGAACGCCTCCAGGCGCCGCGGCCCGGGCAACCGGGCGTGCGCGGCCAGCGCCGCCCCGGCGTCGGCGTGCACCGGCACCTGCCGCGCGATGCCGAGCCGCTCCAGCTGCTCCAGCAGGACCGCGTCGGGCCCGACGACCATCACGTCGGTCTCGGTTGCGACCCCCTGGCGGGCCAGCATCGGCAGCGACGTGAGCGTGATGTCATCGACGACGCTGAGCCCCGCCACGTCCAGCAGCAGCACCTCCGGGTGGTCCGTGAGTGCCTTGCCGGCCGCCTGGCGCAGGTCGGCGACGCTGGTGAAGGTCAGCCGCCCGGCCACGCGCAGGGTCGAAACCGGGAAGTCCGGCTCCGCGGTGAAGATCAGCTCTTCCGTCGTCATGCCACGGGCTCCTCCGGCGCCCCGCTCCGCAGTTCGCCGAGGCGCTCGATGAGCCGCCGGATGGTCTCCCCGGCGGCCTCGGCGTCCCCGGCCAGCTCCGCATAGCGCTCCGCGGCCGGCGCCATGTGGCGGAAGGCGGCCGACTCGGCCATCCGCCGGCTCAGCGCCGCCTTCTCCTCCAGGCTGCGCAGCGCCATCCACAGCGCCCCCTCCAGGGCCCCGCCGAGCTCGTCGAGCAGCCCGGAGGTGGACCAGGCGTGCCCGACCCGGCACCGGAACCGCACCGCCGGACCGGGCATCTCGAACAACGCCCCGTGGCACGACGGGCACCCGAACCCGGCCGGCACCCCGCCGACCTGCTCGGCGGTGAGATCCGCCAGCGCCGCCATCGCGTCCTCCGCCTCGACCGCGGCCCCCTCCACCGGTTCCCAGGGCACCGGCCCGCGCAGCCCGTCCAGCAGCTCGGCGAGCGCCGCGCCCATCATCGCGGCCGGCATCGCCCGGGCGGTCGGCACCAGCGCGGCCGCGTGGCGCGGCATCGACGGGTACAGCGCGTCCCCGTCATCCTGCACCAGCGCGGCCCCGCCCTGCCGGTCGATCTCGGCCAGGCCGTCCGCCCCGTCGTCGCGGTTGCCGGACAGCACCACCCCGAGCGCCGCGGCCCCCCACCACCGGGCGGCCGAGCGGAACAGCGGATCGGCGGCGGGCCGGTGGCCGTTCTCGATCGGGCCGTGCGACAGCCGCATCCGCCCGTCGCGGACGAGCAGGTGCGAGTTCGGCGGCGCGACGTACACCCGGCCCGCCTCGAACACCGCCCCGTCGGTGGCGTGCGCGGCCGGCAGCGGCCCGGACCGGCTCAGGATCTGTGGCAGCACGCTGGTGCTGGTCCGGGGCACGTGCAGCACGACGCAGACCGCCCCGGGCAGCCGGGCCGGGAGCCCGCCCACGAACGCCCGCAGCGCCTCGACCCCACCGGCGGACGCGCCCACCACGACGATTCCGCGGGGACCGGCCACGCTGAACGACTGTACGGCCTTCATCGGCCCAGCCCTGTACCCGCGCCCGGGGCACCTCAAACCATGCCCCGGACGTGGGCACCGGCCGGCTACCAGACCATGTTGATCTCGTTCTGGTAGTTGTCGTACCCGAGCCGCGCGAACGCCCGCGCCATCGGCACGTTGCCGACGTCGGTGGTCGCCCGGATCCGCGGCGCGCCGTCCGCCCGCAGCACGCGGGTCCCCTCGGCGAGCACGGCGTCGACGTGTCCGTGGCCGCGATGCTCGGGCAGCACCCCGATGTAGGCGATGATCGGCCCGTAGTCGTTGCGCGCCGGGAACACGAACCCGACAGGCTCCCCGTCCGGCCGCGTCGCGACCCGCCACCACCGCCGGGGACTCGGGTATCGCTGCAGCTCGCCGTGGAAGTGCTCCTCGGCGACCTGCCGCGGCGTCATCCGCTCCAGGTCGGCGCGGCTGTGCGCGTCGAGCGTCCCGTCGAGGGCGCGGGTCATCAGCGCCACGGCCTCCTCGGCGTCGCGGAAGGCCCGGAAGCGCAGGCGCCCGTCGTCGGCCGGCACCGCGGTCGCGGGCCGCCACTGCAGGCGCCGGCGTTCGACCAGCGGCCGCGCGCCGAGGCGGGCAAGAACATCAATTCGCAGCTGTACCTCATGTGCGTCGCTGCGCCAGTCCGGCGCGATGAAGCGGATGTACTCCGGCGGGGTGTCCCCGGCGGGTGCCAGCTGGGCGAGCGCGGCCCGCACGAGCGCCTCGCCGGTGTCGGCGTGGCCGTCTTCGAGGTCGAAGAAGTCCATCAGGAAGGGCCGCGCCGCCCCGGCCCGGGCCCACCAGGCGGCCCGGGCGACGACGCGCCCGTCGTGCTGGGCGATCCACAGCCATTCGGGGCGGCGGCGCCCGGCGGCCAGGTCGCCCGCGACCTCGCCGTCGAGGTCGTAGGAGAGTTCCAGGAAGAGTGGGAGTTCCTCAGGCCCGGCCAGCGGGCGGAAGGTGACGTGCATGCTGTGCTGCTCCAATGCGTGGTGCGCGGACCGCAAACATGACCGGCTCCTCCCTCCTGGCGGTCGCTCGCCGCCGCCGCGATTCCTATCCGCTCCCGCGCACGACCGCAACTCGATTTCCGCTTCAGCCTCGCAGCCAGGACCGCACCGACCCCATGCCGAAGCGGTCGGTGTCGGTGGCGAGCCCCGCGACGCCGGCCAGGATCGGTCCCGCGTCGATGCCCAGTGCCCGGGCGCGCTCCCGCAGGCCGCGCAGCAGCAGGAGCTCGTCGCGGGCGTCGGGGTACTGGTCGCGGATGCACAGCAGCACAAGGTGCTCGCGCAGCTCGTCCGCGCTCGTCCAGTCACCGGGCAGGTGCGCGGCCCACCGGAACGACGGGTGCCGCTCGAACAGCTCGCGCAGCGCCGCCCGTACGGTCGCATCGCCGCCGGTGTACGCCTCGATGATCCGGTGCAGCAAGGCCCGCGACCCCCCGGCGATGCCCAGCGCCGCCAGGTCCGCCTCGACCCGGGCGCCCGACTCGAACGGCTTGCGGGCCACCGGGCGGTACAGGGCGTCCAGGCGGGCCATCTCGCGCTCGAGGTCGTTCACGCCGGCGGGTCCTCGCCCACCAGCCCGTCGACCGCCTCGCGCATCAGGTCGGCGTGGCCGACGTGCCGGGCATACTCGTCGTGCAGGTCCACGACGATACGGCGCAGGTTCGGCCGTTCGCCGCCGTCGTACGTCGTGTACTCGGCCGGCGCGTCCAGGCCCGCACCGCTCGCGAGCGCCGTCGACATGGCGGCCCGGGAGCGCTCGACCGTCGCCTGCCACAGCGCGTACAACTGCTCGGGGGAGTCGCCCGCGGCGGATCGCCAGACCCAGGCCGGGTCGTCGTAGCGGGCGGGGTCGTCCAGCGGCGGCCCCGGCGGCCGCCCGCTGAAGTCGATCGTGTAGCGCTCCTCGACCGCCGCCATGTGCTTGTTGACATCCTCCCCACGCCTGATGGCGGGGGATTCCCGTGGCTGAGGCGTGTTCATGCCGTGAGCCGTTCGGGTGGTTGACGCTTCGTAGACCGCCCGACGGCGAGGTCTCCACGCCCAGTAACCGCCAGCCCGGCGGCCAGAATGTTCTTCGCCGCGTTGACGTCGGCGTGCGCCTGATGCCCGCAGGCGACGCACCGGAAGACCGCTTGGCTCTCGCGGGACTCCCGGGCGACATGCCCACAGGCGTTGCAGGTCTGCGACGTAAACGCAGGATTGACCTTCAGAACGGTCGCACCGTGGTAGCGGGCCGTGTGCTCCAGCCGCAGCAGGAACTGGCCCCAGCCCTTGCCGAGGATCGCCCGGTTCAGCCCAGCCTTCTGCCGCACGTTACGGCCGGGTTGCTCAACGGTGCCGCTCGCGCTGGCCGTCATGTTCTTGATCCGCAGGTCTTCCACCACGACCAGGCCGTGGTCACGCACGAGCCGCACAGCGGTCTGCGCGGCGAAGTCAGCCCGGCGGGCCCGGATACGGGCGTTGAGCCGGCCGAACTGGACACACACCCGGTCGCGGCGCTTCGACCGGCGGTTGCGGCCGTGGGTCCGCAGGGACCGGGACAGGCGTTGCTGCAAACGCTTTAATCTGACCAGCTCGCCGGGGGTGGCGAACGATCGATCGTGCAGGTCACCATCGGAGGTGGCCACCGCCACCTTCACGCCCCGGTCGACACCGACCGGCGGCTTACCGTTCGGGACAGCCTCGGCCACCCCGTCTTCGACGCAGCACGAGATGTACCAGCGGCCGCCATCACGGGACACGGTGGCGTTGCGGATGCTGCCGCCGAGCGGGCGGGTCCAGCGGAACCGTACCCAACCGAACTTCGGCAACTTCACCTCGCCCCACCGACGGTTGAGACGGCGCACGGCGATGTGCTTGGCGTCGGGGAAACGGAACGACGGCGCGGTGCGATTCTTGGACCGCCACCGCACCTTCCACGTGCCGTGCTCGCGGCATGCCCGGTCCAGGTCGCGCAGGGTCTGCTGGAGCGTGTGGGACGGGACGTCAGTCAGCCATGCGCAGTACGGGTCGCGTTTGGCCTCGGCCATCTGCCGGGCCTGCTCCACGTAGGAGATGTACGCGCCGCGGCGCCGGTACTCGCGGCGCTGCTCCAGGGCGGTGTTCCACACCGCCCGGCAGGCCGCGCCGACCTGCTCGGCGTAGCCAGCCTGCTCGTCGGTGAGCGCCAGCAGGTAGCGGCGACCAGTGAGCATTCAGCGGCTCTTCTGCTGCTCGACGTACTGCTTCACCGCCGCCACCGGCGCGCCGCCGGTGGTGGCCACGAAGTACGAGTTCGTCCACAACGTCGGCAACCGCGAGCGCAGGGACGGGAACTCCTCACGCAGGACCCGCGACGTGCGGCCCTTGATCGCCTTGACCAGCTTATGGACACCGAACTGCGGGTCGACCTCGACGAGCAGATGGACCTGATCGGGCATGACCTCCAGGACCGCCAGCCACGCCCTCTTCTCCTCGACAACTTCACGGACAAGCTGCTTGAGCCGCTCCTCGATCCCGCCGTCGAGCACCCGACGCCGATACTTCGGACACCACACCACATGGAAAGCGCACTGAAAGACGACGTCGCTGTTCGACCGCAGTGCAACAGACACTCAGACAGTATACAGCACACCACTATCTACTGCCCGGACAGAGTTGACTCCCTATCCCCACGGCCAAAGGCGGGGGTCTGCGCGCTACGCATTTCGATCAGCCCGCCAAGGGTCATCGCCGACGGCGGGAAGCCGCGGTTGAGAGCCGGCGCGTCCAGGCCACCGGTCTTCCAGGCGAACTGGGCCCGCGAGCGCTCCAGGGCGAACAGCAGCATCTCCGCCTCGCCGGCGGTGGGTGAAGGTTCCTGCATGGCGACCACAGTAGGGCCGGTTCCGGACGTTCGTCTTCCGGAACGTTCGCCGCGGACGAGGCGCTCGGCCTGTGCTCGCGGTCCTCGCCGCGGCCGACCCCCGCCGGCCCCGTCGACGACGCGCTCGTGGGCGCCTGCTCGGCCCGGCGCCGGGCCCGCCTGGGCATCGAGTCCGTCGGGGTCCTCGCGTCCGGCTTCGCGCCACCCGACCTGGACCCCGTCGAGGCGCTGGAGGGGCAGTTCGCGACCGGGCGGGACTTCGCGGTCTCCGTGCTGCTCGACGCGCCGATCGGGGCGGCGCTGCCGTGTGCGCTCCACCGCGGTGAACCTCGGCTGCCGGCTCCTGGCAGCGGGGGGGGGCTAGTGTCGGCGGCGGGCGCGGCGCTGCTCGACGTACAGGAGCAGGATGCCGGCCGTCGCGATCGCCATCGTGGTCAGGTAGAGGGCGGTCACTGGCCAGGAGTGAGGTCGGATAAGCTGGCCGAGCTCGAGCGGGAACAGCGCCGCGAGGACCGCCGCACCGGCGCGGCGCCAGGCCTCGCCAGTGGTACGCAGCGGCCGCCAAGCGCGCATGCGCACCCAAAGCGCGAACGCCCCCGCCATGGCAACCAGCCCAACGAGGCTGACGGCGGTCCCAACCCAATCACGCATATGTATGTCTTACCCCATCGACGCCCGTCGACCTACGCTCCACGACGGCGTGTCCACAAACCGGCTCTTCCCCGTGACCGAGCCAAGCGCCGGTCATCGATAATCCGTTGCGCCGACCGATGTCGTAAGGCTGACTTCACGGATGGTTCTGGACTTCGCTGCGGCGTACGATCAGCTGAACCCGGATGATGATGACTATCGCTTCTATGCCGCTCTGGCAGACGAACTCGGCGTCACCCGGGTAATCGACTTGGGCTGCGGCACCGGAACGCTGACGCGACTCCTTGCCTCGCGAGGCCGTGCGGCGGTCGGCATCGATCCGGATCCGGACATGATTCGTGTCGCCCGGCAGAGATCGGGTGGCGAGCACGTCGACTGGCGGCTTGGCTTCAGCGACTGCGCTGACACCGGCTCCGCAGACTTCGCGGTCATGTCCGGTCACGTGGCCCAGGTGTTTCGCGACGACGACGCATGGTCTCGCACCCTGCGGGACTTGCACCGAGCGCTCCTCCCGAACGGCACATTGACCTTCGAGTCCCGCAACCCGGGCGCACACGCTTGGGAACAGTGGACGCGCCAGGCCACACTGCGCACACTGGACACCGTTGAGGGCCCCGTTGAGTTCTGGCACGAGACCGCCTGGGTGTCACTGCCGCTGGTCGCCTATGACACGTTCACCCGGAATCCGCGCACCGGCGAGCAGGCCGCGAACCGCGACATCCTTGCCTTCCGCGACGTGCCCGTCCTTGTAGACTCGCTGGAGACGGCAGGGTTCTCGGTTTCCCACCAGTACGGAGACTGGCAACGGACACCGCTGAGCCCCGGCTCACGAGAGATCATCCTCGTTGCCCACCGACGCTCCTGACCGAGACCAGCGGGGTCGAGAACATGGCCCCCGGATGAGTCTCCGGCTGGCGGCATACGCCGTGTGCATCGACCGTGAGCGCGTGCTGCTTGCCCGTTACGTATCCCCGATGACGGGTGACACGCAATGGACCCTCCCCGGTGGCAAGGTCGAGCACGCGGAGGATCCTTTCGACGCGGTGATCCGAGAGCTCGCCGAGGAAACCGGCTGCGACGGCGTGGTCGAGCGCCTGCTGGGCGTGGACTCGAGAGTGATCCCGGCCGCCGAAGCGCGGCTGGGTGTCGAGCACCAGAATGTCGGCATCTTCTACCAGGTCCGTATCACCGGCGGTGCACTCCGGCCCGAGCCGAACGGCGAAACCGCCGAATCGGTCTGGACCCCGCTACCCGACGTAGCCAACCTGCGCCGCTCATCCCTCGTCGACATCGGACTTACCCTGGCCCAGACCCTCCCGGCGACCGGCCACGTCGCCCCGGTCACGGTCGGCGGCCTGATCCAGCACTGAGCCCCGGCGCACCAGGCGCCTTCCACGTGGTCGGCAACCTGTCCTTTGCCAGTTCAGGTGAGGCATATGTCGAGCCGCTGAGCCGAGGTCGCCTCATCTTCGGTGGCGAAGAGTTATGGCGTCTTGCCATTGAAGATGAGGCGACTTTCGGTGTGTGGCCGCCGTGCGCTTACTCGGGAAAGGCGCCCGATGCTGTCAGGTGCTCGACGAATGCGCGGAAGTCGGGTACGAGTGGGAGTTCGTGGTTCATCTCGTTGTCGATCCAAACGACCGATGGCTCCCCTTGTGGTCCGCAGTCTCGGTAATCGAGGCCGACCCAGTAGTGCCCCTGGCCGCTGAGCAGGACTACTGGTGACGGAAGCTCCCATTCCAGCACCAGATATGGGGTGTCGAGCAGCGTCATCGTCGCAGCTTGCCCGGCCGGGCCGACCCCGTAGAGGTGTTCGAAGGGAACGTGATTGTTTGCGTAGAAGTTCGTGTCGGCCGGATATGCGTCCCACGTGTCGGCGATGACACCGCCGTTCTGGATCCGGAGCAGGTGGAGGAGATCGAGCGGTAGGGTGACACCGATCTGCCTCTCTGTATCGACGACCAACTCGTCCGTCAGCGGAGGCAGCCGGAGGTGCTCGATCTCCGGGTGCCAGAAACCGGCCGCGACCTGTTCGAACGACGCCATGCCGATCATGGTGTCACGCGCGACGTATCGATGTTGTCGCCGAAGGTAAGTCGGTCGAAGGTCGAGATGCGAGGCGTTGGGCGGTCCAGGCGCGGATCAGCTCGACGGCGAGCCAGTGGCTATGCGCATTGGCGTCGTCAAGGGGGTGTGGTCCCGGGCTGTGATGGTGCTACTGGGGGGTGAGCAGGTCGGCGAGGTCGCCCAGGTCGTGCAGGCGTACGTCGGCGTCCAGGCCGCGCAGGGCGGCGACCGTGCAGCCGGCGGCTCGGCCCGCGTCGATGCCCGGCTGGGAGTCCTCGACCACCAGGCAGTCGCCGGGGTCGACGCCGAGGCGGGCGGCGGCCGTGAGATATGGGTCCGGGTGCGGTTTGCCGCGCTCGGTCTCCTCGACCGTCACCAGCATCGGTGGCTCGATGCCGGCCGCGCCGAGGCGGGCCAGCGCCAGCCGCCGGTCGGCGCTGGTGACCACGGCCCACGGCAGTTCGAGCTCCTTGAGCGCGACGAGCAGCCGTTCGGCGCCGGGCGTGGCCACGACGTCGTCGAGGTCCGTGTATTGCAGCTCGAGCTGGCGGGCCGCCGCCACCGTGACCCCGTCGTCGGTCAGGTCGGGCCGCACCGCCCGGATCGTCGTCGGCGCCGGGTTGCCGTGCATGCGCGGCAGGATCTCCGCCGCCGGGACGCCGGACTCCGCGGCCCAGGCTATCCACGCCCGCTCGACGGCGGCGTCGGAGTCGACCAGGGTGCCATCCATGTCCAGCAGTACCGCCCGGAAGCGTCGCAGTGCCCTGTCCCCCAAGTCTGAATAAACTCGTCACGCGAGTTTAATCGGGAGGTTCGCGCGGTGGCAACGATCCGGGCGGAGGCGCAGCGGGTCCAGGGCGCCCTGGCGCTCTTGCGCCACGCGCACGCGAACCCGGGCGTGACCCGGGCCGCGGCGGCCGCGAGCCTGGGTCTGACGAGCGGCTCCGCCACCGAGATCATGGGCCGGCTGCGGGCCGCCCGGCTGCTGTCCGAGCGGGTCGCGCCCCAGGCCGGCCGCGGCCGTCCGACCTCCGTGCTGGTGCCGCACCCGGACGGCCCGCTGGTGGCGGTCGTCGAGATCACGCACGCGACGTGGAGCGTCACGACCGCCGGGATCGGAGGATCGCTCGCCCCGGCCGCGGTTCACCGCCACGCACCCGGCGATCGTGACGTCGGCCGGGGCCGCGTTGAGCCCGGCACGGTGCTCGCTCGGATCGGCGGGGCCCTCGACGCGCTGCGGGCCCGGTTCGGCGAGCGGCTCGTGGCCGTCGGCGTGGCGATGCCCGGCACGATCCGCGGGCACACCGTCGTGCAGGCCGCGACCCTGCGGTGGCGGGACGTCGACCTCGCGGTGCTGGGTGGCGGGCTCACGCTCACCGCCGGCAACGACGCCTCCCTCGCCGGGGTCGCCGAGGCGGCGCGCGGGGCCGCCCGTGGTCATCAGACCGCGCTGCACCTCACCGTCGAGGTCGGGGTCGGTGGCGTGCTGCTCGTCGATGGGGCGCCGGCGCTGGGCGCGACCGGGGCCGGTGGGGAGTTCGGGCACGTGCCGTTCGGGGACCCGGCGGTGCGGTGCCCGTGCGGCGCGTACGGGTGCTGGGACGTCACCGTCGACGGGCGGGCCATGGCGCGGCGGCTCGGGCGGGGCGAACCCGCCGACCCGCGCGCCTTCGCCGGGGCCGTGCTCAGCGCGGCCCGCAACGGCAACGGGGACGCCAAGGCGGCCGTCGCCGAGGCCGCCCACGCGCTCGGCCGGGGCGTCGGCGCGCTGCTCAACGCGCTCGACCCGGCCGTGGTCACGCTGGGCGGCCTGGGCGTGGACCTGCTGGCGTTCGCGGGTGACATCTTCACGGATGCCGTACGCCGGGCCGCGATGGCCTGGCGCCGCGCCGAGCTCCCACCGATCGTCCCGGCCGAGCTGGGCTCGCGCGGGCCGTCGATCGGCGCGGCCGAGTCGGCGCTGGCCGCCGTGCTGGCGGGGCTGACCCAGGACCGGGTCGCCGGCCGCTGATCAGACGTCGCTCAGGTGGACGTACGCGACGATCCGCTCCTCGCGCGGCAGGTCCTGCAGGTGCACCGACACGCCCGTGTGGCCGGCGTTCACGACCTGGTCGTCGCCGATGTACAGCATCACGTGCCCGCCGTTGTTGGTGAAGACCAGGTCGCCGGGCTGCAGCTGCTCGCGGGTGACGCGCTCGCCGACCTTGATCTGGTCGTACGTCACGCGGGGCAGCCGTACGCCCGCCGCCGCCCAGGCCTTCATCACCAGGCCGGAGCAGTCGAAGGTGTCCGGGCCCTCGGTGGCGAACTTGTAGGGCTTGCCGACCTGCGCCTTGGCGTACGCGATCGCCGTGGCCACCTTGCGCGTCCGGATCGCGGCGGCGTCGTCGTGCAGGATCAGGGTCTGGCCGATGCGGATGAGCGTCGACGTGCCGAGGTTGTTGAGCCGCTGCAGGTCCGCGACCGTGGTGCCGTTGCGGCGCGCCAGGCCCCAGAGCGTGTCGCCGGGCTGCACGACGACCGTCTGCGCAGCTTCGGCGGCGTAGGCCTGCCCCGGAACCAGGAGAAGTGCCGCCAGAACGGCCAGGGTGGTGATGCGTCTATGTCGCATGGACGCAACATAGCGAACAAAATTCCCGTTCGCGGCGAATCGGGCACTTCCCAGGATCTTGGATACTGGCCCGCATGGACATGACCCGCCTGCTGCACCCCGACGTCCCCGCGCGCCCCGGCGGCGTGCCGGTGACGACGCCGGTCTATCAGACCAGCACCTACGAGCTGCCCCGCACGCCCGAGGCCGCGGCGATCGCCGCGGCCGTGGCGCCGGTGGGGTACTACACCCGCTACGGCTCCCCGAACGCCGCCGAGGCCGAGGCCATGCTCGCCGGCCTCGACGGCGCCGAGCGCGCGCTGCTGCTGGGCAGCGGCATGGCCGCGGTGAGCGCCGCGCTGCTGTCCAACGTCCGGGCCGGCACCAGGGTCGTCGCCCAGAGCAGCCACTACACGGCGGCGCTCACGCTGCTGCGCGACGTGCTGCCCACGTTCGGCGTCGACGTGCGCCTGGTGCCGCAGGAGGCGCTGCAGGACGCGGTCGACGACACCACCGACATCGTCTACGCCGAGACCCCGAGCAACCCCGACATGGTGCTGACGGACCTGGCCGCGGTGCGGGCCGCCGCGCCCCGGGCGCTGTTCATCGCCGACAACACGTTCGCCTCGCCGTACAACACCCGCCCGCTCGAGCTCGGCGTGGACCTGGTGGTGCAGTCGGCGACGAAGTACCTCAACGGGCACAGCGACGTGACGGCCGGCGTCATCACCGGCGGTGCCGAATTCGTCGAACGGGCCTGGGAGACCGCCCGGGTCCTGGGACCGGCCTGCCACCCCTTCGAGGCCTGGCTGCTCGCCCGCGGCCTGCGCACGTTCCCGCTGCGGATGGCCCGGCACAACGCCAACGGGGCCGCGGTCGCCGAGGCCCTGGCCGCCCATCCGGCGGTCACGGCCGTGTTCTACCCGGGCCTGCCGACGCATCCGCAGCACGAGCTGGCCCGCCGGCAGATGAGCGGCTTCGGCGGCATGGTGTCGTTCACGGTCGCCTCGCAGGAGGCCGCCACCCGGGTGCTGCGCGCGACCCGGCTGGCCCGCAACGCGGTGAGCCTCGGCGGCACCGAGACCCTGATCACGCACCCGGTGAGCCTGCTGTTCACGCACGGCAGCACGGCCGGCGGGATCGACCCGGCGCTGCTGCGGCTCTCGGTGGGCCTGGAGGAGCCCGGGGACATCATCGCCGATCTGTACCAAGCGCTCGCAGACACTCCCTGACGGACGTCGCCGGGCGGCCGATCAGCTCCCGCAGGGCCGGGTCCGGGGCGGCGAACTCGCCCGCCCGGGACGCGCGCTCGAACCACCTCCTCGTCGCCGGCGACGACGCGGCGCTGCCGGACGGCGCGCCCGGCCTGCAGTCCCGCACCGCCGCTGAGCGGGCCCTACCCCGGCAGGCCGGCCAGGGCGCGGGCGGCGCACCAGGCGATCAGTTCGCGGTTGCGCCCCCGCGGGGCGGTCGTGCGGTCGTGGAAGGACAGCACGCCGAGCAGCCGCCCGCGCCCGTCGTGGAGCGGGTAGGCCTGCACGGCCCGGGAACCGGCGGCGAGCAGCGCGTCCCGGACCGGCTTCCCGGCGAGGATCGGGCTGCGGGTGACGTCGTCGACGACGACCGTCCGGCCGGTGGTCGCGGCGATGCCGCAGGCGGTGGCCGGGCCGGTCTCGACGGTGGCGAACGAGGTCACGTATTGCGGTGTGAGGCCGCGATGCCGGGTGATGCGCAGGGTGGCCGCGTCCGGGTCGTAGCGCCGCAGCACGCAGGCGTCGGCGAGGAGGCCCGCGGCCATCAGGATCCCGTCGAGCACCGCCGGGGCGTCGGCGACGGCGAGGAAGTCCTCGCCGGCCAGCGCCCGGGGCTGGGTGCGCAGCCGGGCGCGCAGGTCGCTCAGCAGCCGGCGGCGGGTGGCCCGGACCTCGTTGTCGACGGACCGCTGCTGGAGCCGGGCGACGACGCGGGTGCGGTGCTCGTCAGCGCTGCGGCGCCCGGCGGCGGCCCGCAGCCGGTCGGCGGCATCGACGCCGGCCTGGGGCGGCCCGGCGGGTCGCGGCCGTCCGGCGCGTCCCGGTCCGGGTCGGCCGGCAGAAGCTGCGGGCCGGCGCCGGCCGCCTCGATGGCCTGGCGCACCACGCCGTGCGCGCCGGTGACCCGCAGGCCCCGGCCGGCGTCGAGGGCGCTGCGCCGGGCGCGCAGCAACAGCCGGATGAGGCCGGCGTCGACGAGCTGGACCGCCTCCACGTCCACCACGATCTCGCCGGAGCCGGGCGGGGCGCCGTCCGCGATCGCGGCGGTCAGGGCCCCCCAAACGGCACATCGCTCGGTGGCGTCGAGCACTCCGGACAGCGCGACGACCTGCGACCCGGCCGGACGCCGGGCGGCGCCGTCCGGCCGGTGGGGCGATGGGTACATGGTGACCGCCAATGCGGAGCGGGGGTCCGGCGTACCGCCGCAGGACTTCTCAGGCTACGCGGCCGCTTGATCGCATGAAGGTCCGGCGGTGACGCTGTCCCGCCGGTCGACGCCCCGCACGTGACGAACCAGGATGCGGAGGCCGGTCACCGGACGGTCTCGTGGCCGCTCCACGCCTGTCGCAGGTCGCGCTCGACCAGGTCGTCGGTGACCTGGGCGAAGTCGTCGTACCACTGGCCGACCGCCCAGAAGTCGTCCGGCTGCCGCACGCAGATCACGTCATCCGCGTCCGCCCGCAGTGCCAGCGCGGCCGGCGGTGCGCAGACCGGCGCGGCGAAGGCCAGGTACGCGGGCCGGTGCCGGCGCAGGGCGCGCAGCGCGGCCCGGGCGGTGACCCCGGTGGCGAGCCCGTCGTCGACGACCACGACCACCCGGCCGGCCGCGTCGAGCGGTGCGCGCCCGCGCCGGTAGCTGGCCAGCCGGCGGCGGGCCTCGGCCCGTTCCCGCTCGACCGTGGACGCCAGATCGGCCGGGGTCAGCTCCAGCCGGTGCAGCGACTCCTCGTCGAACAGCGGCGGACCGTCGGCCCCGACCGCCCCGATGCCCAGCTCCGGGTGCGTGGGCGCGCCGATCTTGCGCACCACGACGACGTCGAGGTCCCCGCCGACGGCCCGGGCGACGTGGAGGCCGATCGGCACCCCGCCCCGCGGCAGGGCGAGGATCAGCGGCCGCTGCGCGCGCCCGGCCCGTCCGAGGTGCGCGGTGACGGCGCCGGCCAGGACGCGGCCGGCGTGGTCGCGGTCGGCGTACGGCAGCGGCTCACGCATCGCCGTCGTCCTCCCGCAGGTATTCGTCCAGGGCCAGGTCGCCGTGGGCGAGGCACCGGTCGAACCACTGCGCCGCGGCGCCCGCCACCTCCTCCAGCGTCCCCGGCTCCGCGAACAGGTGTGTGGCGCCCGGCACGATCCAGGTCGCGTGCTCGCCCGCCAGCCGCCCGGCGGCGGCCTCGTTCAGCGCCCGTACCTCGTGGTCGAGCCCGCCGACGATGAGCAGTACCGGCACCGTGACCCGCTCCAGCGCGTCCCCGGCGAGGTCCGGCCGCCCGCCGCGCGACACGACGGTCCGCACCTGCCCGGGCCGCTGCGCCGCCGCGCGCAGGGCCGCGGCCGCGCCGGTGCTGGCGCCGAACAGCCCGAGCGGAAGCCCGCACAGCGCCGGCTCGCCGGTGACCCGGTCCACGACCGCGACCACGCGCCGGGTGAGCAGCCCGATGTCGAAGCGCGCCGCCGCGTCCGCGTCCTCGCCGGGGGTGAGCAGATCGGTGAGCACGGTGGCGAACCCGACGCCGCCCAGCCGCTCGGCGACGAGCCGGTTGCGCGGGCTCAGCCGCGAGCTGCCGCTGCCGTGCACGAACACCACCAACCCGCGCGCCTCCTGCGGCACGGCGACGTCCGCGTCGAGCAGGGCCCCGGCGGCGTCGATCCGGGTGACCGGCGGCTGCCGCGGAGTTGTCATCGGCCACCTCCTCGCAAACCTGCCGTCTACCCCGCAGCGAACGCTCAAACGGCCGCCGCCGGGGCTATGTTCAGGTGCCATGGAGCGCGATGGGTTCGCCGTACTGCCCCGGCTGATGTCCGGCGAGCGGCTCGATGCGGCCAGGTCGCACGCCGACGAGCTGCTGCGGGGCGTCGGGTGGAGCGACAACGACTTCGACGGGCGGCGGACGCGGCGGGTGTACTCGTTGCTCGGCCGGCTCGGCGCGTTCGAGCCGCTGCTGACCCACCCCGACGTGCACGCCCTCGTCGCGGCGCGGCTGGGGGAGGTGTACCAGTTCGGCATGCTGTTCCTCACCGCCGTCGACCCCGGGCAGGGCGGGCAGGTCCCGCACTTCGACGCCGGGGTCTACCCGCTGCCGCGCGACCTCGAGGCCGGGACGAACGTCATCTGGGCCCTCGACGACTTCACCGCCGGCAACGGGGCGACCGTCGTCGCGCCCGGCAGCCACCGGTGGCCCGCCGGCCGGCGTCCCCAGCCGGACGAGCTGGTGCCGGTGGTCATGCCGGCCGGCAGCGCGCTGGTGTACAGCGGCCGCCTCTGGCACGCCGCCGGGCACAACCGCGGCGACCGGACCCGCCGGGCGCTCATCTGCGAGCACATCCTGCCCTGGCTGCGCCCGGCCGACAACCACCTTCTCGCCACCGGGCTGGACGGGCTGCGGCGCCTGACACCGCGGCTGCGCCGCCTGGCGGGCCTGGCCCCGGCCGGCGAGTACCTCGGCCTCATCGGCGGCCAGGACCCCGAGCGCTGGCTGCAGTCGAACGTGTGACGCGTCGCCGTCCCTTGTGGACGAGGCGCCACGCGAACAGCCACCCTGGAACGGGCTTACGCGCCTGGACGGCTGCCCGGGCGGGCCAGGCCCGACTCGTACGCGAACACCACCGCGCCGATGCGATCCCGCAGTCGCAGCTTGTTGAGAATCCGGCCGACATGCGTCTTCACGGTCGTCTCGCCGAGGAACAGCCGGCCGGCGATCTCGGTGTTGCTCAGCCCGAGCGCGATCAGGCCGAGCACCTCCCGCTCCCGCTCGGTCAGCAGGTCGCAGCGCGCGTCGGGCTCCGGCGCGTCGGCCCCGGTCACGTATCGCTGCAGCAGCCGCCGGGTCACCGACGGCGCCACCATCGCGTCGCCGCGCAGCACGCCGCGGATCGCGACCAGCAGCTCCGCAGCTGGGGCGTCCTTGAGCACGAACCCGTGCGCGCCGGCCCGCAGTGCGGCGTAGGCGTACTCGTCCAGGTCGAACGTGGTGATCATGAGCAGCCGCGTCTCGGGCACGGCCGCGGCGATCCGCGCCGCCGCGGTCACCCCGTCGAGGGCGGGCATCCGCACGTCGAGCAGCACCACGTCGGGCCGTGTCCGCTCGGCCAGGTTCACCGCGTCGGCCCCGTCGGCGGCCTCGCCCACCACGGTCAGGTCGGGCTGGCTGTCCACCACCATCCGCAGACCGACCCGCATGAGCTCCTGGTCGTCGCAGATCAGTACCCGTGCCATCACATGCCGATGCTGTCACTGTGCGCCTGTGGGCTCGCTGTGCGCGGCTGAGAGCCGGCTGTGGAGTCGCACGGCAGCGTCGCGACCACGCGGAACCCGCCGCCCTCGACCGGCCCGGCGGTCAGCGTGCCGCCGGCGAGCGCGACCCGCTCCCGCATGCCGGCCAACCCCCGCCCGGACGACGGCAGGCCTGCGCCACCGCCGGTCCCACCGGCGTCGTGCACCCCGATGCGCAGCGTGCGGCGGCGTCCCGGAGTGCCGAACGCGACGAAGACCTCGGCCCGGGCACCCGCTCCGGCGTGCTTGATGACGTTGGTCAGGGCCTCCTGGACGATGCGGTACGCCTCGGCGAGCAGGTGCGGCGGCACCCCGTCCGCGGTCCCCGTGACGCGCAGCCCGGCGCCGGCGCGGCGCACCAGGTCCTCGAGGTCGGCCGCCGTGCACGCATGCTCGTCCAGCGCCGCCAGCAGGCGGCGCAGCTCCTCGAGCGCGTCCCGCCCGGTGGTGCTGATCAGCTCCAGCGTCCGGTCGACGACGGCCGGGTCGGCGTGACGCATCAGCCGGGCGCCCTCGGCGTTGAGCACCATGACGCCGACGCTGTGGGCGAGCACATCGTGCAGCTCGCGGGCGATCCGGGCGCGCTCGCCGGCGGCGGCCGCGGCGGCGAAGGCCCGGCGCTCGGCCGCCGCCCGGGCCTGCCTCGCGCGCAGGTACTCGCCGAGCAGCCACGCCACGGCGAGGGACAGGCAGAATCCGACGGAGCCCCAGACCGCACCGGTCCCTGGGTACCAGCGCACGGCCCAGGCGACGAAGAACCCGGCGCCGGCCACGGAGACGACCGCCGCCGCCCGGCGCCGGCCCGCCTGCACCAGTGTGCACGCCACGACCTCGACGGCGAGGTGCCCCAGCGGCAGGTGCTCGCGCCAGACCGTGCCGAGCAGCCCCAGCCAGGCCGCGCCGAGCACCACCGCGGCCGCGGCGAGCGGTCGCTGCCGCCGCCACAGCAGCGCCGAGGCGAGCACGACGAGCAGCGCCACCTGGACCCAGCGGGGCCGCCCGTCGGGCAGGGCGGTCAGCGAGACCCCCGCCAGCGCCGCGGCGATCGCCGCGTCGCGCGTCCATACCAGCCTGGCCAGCCCGTACACCCGTCCCACGATACGGCCCGGTTCCTCCCGCAGGAGGATGTACGCGGGCCCACGGGAGGACGTCCGGTTACGGCGACCGTCCATAGCGTCCCGGCATGTCGATCTTCCAGGAGTTCCTGCTGCACCCGCGCACGACCGGCGCGGTCGCGGCGAGCTCGCCCGCCCTCGCCCGCGTGCTCACCGCCGGGCTGCGCCTGGAACACGCCCGCACCATCGTCGAGCTCGGCCCGGGGACGGGCCCGGTGACGGCGGCCATCCTGCGGCGCGTGGCGCCCGGCGCGCGGTTCGTCGCGGTAGAGGCCAACGGGCGGCTGGCGGCGGCGCTGCGCCGGCGGTACCATCTCCTGCCGGTCGAGGTCGTGCACGACTCCGCCGAGCGGCTCGCCGACATCGTCGACGGCCCGGTCGACGCGGTGGTGTCCGGCCTGCCGTGGACGGTCCTGCCGCGCCCCGTGCGCACCCGAATCCTCGACGCGGTCGGCGCGGTGCTCGCCCCGGACGGCGGGTTCACCACCTTCGCGTACGTCCACGCCGCGTGGACCCCGCCGGCCCGGGACTTCGCGGCCGAGCTCGGCGCGCGGTTCCGCACGCTGGAGCGCTCGCCGCTGGTGTGGACGAACCTTCCACCCGCCTTCGTGCACCGCGCGCGCGGCCGGCGTTAGCCCAGTGGCGGCCGGGCCGGGCCAGGTTGTCGCTGTGGGCGGCCGGCCGAGTGCGGGTGTCGAGGTTCAGCGCGCCGGCTGGGGTTCCGCGGGCGCGGGGACGGGGGCGTGGCGGCGGATCAGGCGCAGGCGGACCAGGGTCTGCCAGGTGCGGCCGGTGTCCGCCGTGGCGAGGATCCAGGCCCGGGAGCGGGCTTCGGCCAGCGTCGTGGGCTCCGCGAACAGCTTCAGGTACAGCTTCGTCTTCGGCGGCAGCAGGAAGATCCGGCCGTCGTCGCGGCGGAAGGCCAGGCGGCCCGCGGGGATGCTCTGGCGCGGCACGCCGTAGAGGTCGCAGTACCGGCTCAGCACGGCCGGGTCCGGGTCGGGGATGAGGGTGCCGTTGACGACGAACGGGGTGTCCTCGTCGGTGGGCTGCAGCTCACGGTCGCGTTCGACGTGTTCGCGGACCGCGGTGCCGTAGCGGTCGTGGTAGAAGAACGTGTGCGGCGTGTCGACGGCGCCGAGCCACGGCCGGTCGTAGTGGCCGCGGTTGAGGCGCTTCTTGGCCTGGGCGACCTCCTCGCGGGCCGCCTCGGTGATCGGCTCGTCGTAGAGCAGCGCCGGGGCGACGTCGCCGCCGCGCGGGCGGCGCAGGTTGCTGATGCCGAAGCGATCCGGCTGCTTGGCGACGATCGCGCCCGGGGTGAGCACGAAGTCGCCGAGGCCGCCGAACGTCCACAGGTGGCGGTGCTCGAGCAGGAAGTCGATGCTGTCCATGGCCTCGTCCCGCGTCTCGGTCGGAAACCCGGTGAAGCCCATCATCTGTACCCCGATGCCGGCGCCCGTCATCGCGGTGATGGTCTGCTTGATGCGTTCGGGCCGGGTCCCCTTGTCGATGAGGTCCAGGATGCGCTGGTTGGCCGACTCGAACCCGACCGAGATGGCCGTGCAGCCGCTGCGTTTGAGCAGGGCGCAGCGCTCGTCCGACCAGTACTTCTCCAGCCTGATCTCCGCGCCCCAGCGGAAGTCCAGGCCGCGCTCGAGCACCTGCTCGGCGAAGCGCAGGATCGTCGCCGGGGCGAGCACGTCGACGGAGAAGTAGATGAACTTCGCGAACCGCGACAGCTCGGTGACGTCGCGGATCATGGTGTCCACAGTGTCCTGTCGCCACGGGCTCGTCGGGCCGTCGGTGTTGAGCCCGTAGTCGCAGAAGGTGCACTTGTTCCAGTAGCAGCCGCGGCTGGGGGAGTAGTACACGAACCGCTCCGGGCTGAGGTACTGATCCCAGGGCAGCCGGCTGAAGTCGGGCGTGGGGACGGTGGCGAGCTTCTCGTAGTGCAGCATCGGCAGGGGCCGCACCGCGCCGTACCGTGGATGCAGCCTGATGTTGGGGTGCGTCACCGGCAGCCGTCCGGCGCCGACGGCCTCCAGCAGCTCGACGTAGGCGGTCTCGCCCTCGCCGACGACGATCGCGTCCAGGGCGTCGAAGATCTGAAACACCATGCTGCGCTCGGCCGCGGCCTTCCACACGTCGGAGACCTCGGTGCCGCCGGCGACGAGGAACACGTCCGGCAGCCGGGTGCGGATGAGGTGGGCGAGCCACAGGGCGAAGGGCAGCTGCCACTGGTACGTGATGTTGATGCCGATGATGTCGTAGCCGCCGCGGGCGAGGCGGGGCAGCAGGACCGTCTCGTAGTACGACTGGTAGGGGCGGTTGAGCCGGCCCAGCAGCCCGGGATCGGTCAGCGCCCGCACCGACCCGACCGCCAGCGGCGGGGGCGCCTCGAGGTGGAAGCCCTCGCGGAACTGGCCGGGGAAGCCGGTCACCGACAGGCAGTTCATCCACGCGACCAGGCCGTCCACCGCCTCCTGGTAGTGGCCGTAGTCGTAGAAGCGCTCCGGGTCCCGCAGCGTGGCGACGGCGTCGCGCACGCGCTGGGGGTCCGGGTCGCCGACGCGCAGCAGGTGCGCGCCGACGAGGTCCTTGTCGAGGCGGTAGCCGCCGTACTCCAGATAGTCCCGCGGCGCGGCGAGCTCCTGGTCGAGCCAGGCGAGCCCGGCGGGGGAGTACGAGTGGTGGAACGCCTCGATGTTGACGTCGATGAGGTCGGCGGCGGGGTGGCCCTGCGCCCGCGCGTAGGAGTCGATGTAGGACAGCGAGTGGTAGCCGGACGTCGGGTCGGTGATCGGCGGGTACAGCAGGGCGACCTTGGTCATCACGGCTCCGTCCTCGGGAAACTGGGTGCGCCGAACATCCGCAGGCCGGCCACGAACCGCTCGGCGACGACCCGGAACTCCTCGAGGCTGCGCAGGCCCCGGTCCCAGACCGCCGGCTGCAGCCCGGCGGCGTCGACGCCCCACACCTTGGCGTAGGTGGCGTCGATGCGCTCGTCGGGGAAGCGCCGCCGGGTCTGGGGCACGTGCGGGTCGGGCCGCGGCAGCCGGGCGTTGACCAGCTCCGCGTCGGCGACGAACTCGGCGGCGATCCGCCGGTTGTCCTCGGTGTCCAGCGCCGCCGGCAGCAGGTGCCCGGCGATGGCCTGGTCGCCGACGGTACCGAAGCCGCGCGCGAGCACCCGCAGCAGCCGCTCGTCGGCGTCCAGGCCGGGCTCGGGCGACCACGCGTGGTCGAGGGTGCCGCGCTCCTGCGCCGCGGCGAGCGCGAGCCGTTCGACGGCCGGGTCGCTCGGGGCGACCCCGGCCAGGGCGGCGAGCGTGTCGCGGCGGTGCAGCGCGGGGTACTGCGGGTGCAGCAGCATCAGCGCGGTGATGATGTCGTGCTCGCTGACCCAGGCCGGGCCGACCTGCCGGCCGTTGCTGCGGACCTGCCAGGCGACGTAGAAGCTGGAGTGCACGTGCAGCGCCGGGTCGTCGGCGGCGCCGGGCGGCTGGATGGCCGGGGCGCTGCGCAGGAGCAGGCGGGCGTCGGCGGCCTTCGCGTCGCGCGGGTTCGCCGCGAGCCACTGCAGGAACCGCAGCCCCTCCGGCGTGCGGGCCGCGCGGATCGCGCGGTAGCTGCGGGACCGGAACGGCAGGCGCCGGGCGAAGTCCACGAGGGACTGCTCCTCGGCGGGCGAGATGACCCCGGCGGCGCCGGCGTCGCGCAGGGCGAGCCGGATGTTGACGAGGGGCTCGCTCAGCGCGCGGTAGCCCTCCTCGGCGGGGGCGTACGCCATCGCGACCTCGTCGTCGCCGTCGATGACGCCCTCGGCGTAGAGCCGGAAGACCTCACCGATGCCGCGCATGCCGAACCGCCACATCTCCGCGGCGCGCAGCGCCCCCATGCTGCTGCTGCCGGCGACCGCGCAGCCGCGCTCCAGCAGGGCCAGGATCTCGCGGTGGCGGACCGGGGCCGCCTGCATGAACAGGCCGTCGACGATGAAGACGCGGTCGCCGGCGACGGCCGGCAGGGCGAGCAGGTCGCCGTGCGCCACGGGCGGGCGGACGATCGCGCCGGGCAGCAGCGATTGGACGGTACCGGCGTCGAGCGAGGGCCCGACGAAGACGTAGTCGCTCATCGGCCCGGCCTCGTCACCTTGGAGTCCTGGAACATGCGCAGCCGCGGGGCGTACACCTTGCACACCGGCAGCCCGAGCGCCTCGTGGGTGAGGTCGACCGCGAACGGCTCGATGCCGGTGCGGGCGAACACCCGGGCGGCGTAGTCGGCGATGACCGCCTCGATGCTGGACGGCACCGGCGGCGCCGGGCGCAGCGGCCGCATCGGCCGGTCGAGGTGGACGGGCGGCCGGGCGAGCGGGTCGGCCTGCTCGTAGATCTGGGGATGCAGATCGTCGCGGGCGCCGGAGACGGCGGCCATCCGCGACTGCACGGCCTCGGCGAGGGCGCGGCCGAGCGCGATCTCGGGCTCGACGTGGCAGCCGAAGCCGCCGAAGATGAGCGGCAGGCTCGGCGACCACACGGTGGCGCCGTAGCAGGGCACGCCGAGGTCGTTGGTGACGTCGCAGACCTCGGTCCAGCAGCCGGCGGCCCGCAGGGCCTCGACGATGGCGACCGTACTGTCCACAGTGGCCTGCGCCGGGTCGGCGTACACCCGCCGCGCCGGATCCGTCTCGGTGTGCTCGGTGATGCACTCGCGCTCGATGAGCTCCTGCAGCCCGTGCAGGGTCGCCTCGGCGAGCGTGTTGCCGGCGGCGAGGCCGTTGCTGGTCGGGCGGAACAGCACCCGGGCCCAGTCCCGGCGGGCGGCGAAGTCCAGCCGGACGGTCTCCAGCGGCACCAGCACCGTGCGCCCGGTCAGCAGGCCGTGCCCGGCGACCCAGTGCAGCACGGTGCGGTCGGTCAGCGGCGAGTTCAGGGCGAGCTGCAGGTCGCGCACGTGGTACGGCACGTCGAGCTCCGCCGCCGCGCACCTGGCCACGACGGGCAGGCACGGGTTCTCGGCGTGCCACGCCTCGGCGCCCTCCATGACCGCGCTGACCTTCGACGGGGCGGGGGTGAGCCCGATGCCGAGGCTGACGGTCAGGGTGCGGCTGACGGGCCGGTACGCGGCGTGGGAGGGCAGGCCGATGTCGTCGAGGCCGGTGAGGTCCGCGACGCGGGTGACCCCGATCGCCGGCAGCAGCGGCCGGACGCGGTCCCAGGTCTCCTCGGCCGTGGTACTGCGGTACGTGTTGATGCCGCGCACGACGGTCATCCTCGGGTGCCCTCCTCCTCGTTGCTCAGCGGGCCGCCCTGGCTCGGGCGGCCCGCCACGGTCTCGCTTCAGTTGGTCTCGGCGAAGAGGCAGAGCGAGATGTTGTTGCTGACGTTGTTGTCGGCCACGGCGGCGGCCAGGTCCAGCTCGGCCTCGCTGAGCTCGGCGGTGTCGATGAGCGGGGTCTCCGGCACGACCAGCACGTGGTTGGTGGCGCCCTCGTCCCACTTGCTCATCACGTCGGTGCGGGTCGGCAGGTGCTCGAGCTGGCTGCGGTCGAGCACGACGACGTCGCCGGGGGCGACGGGCAGGCCGGCCTCGATGGCGTACGCGGTCGGGTCGGCGACGAGGCGGCGGTGCTCGTCCTCGTCGCGCCACACCTTCACGAGCAGGTCGACGTACTTGCGGGTGAACTCGGTGTGCTCGATGTCGGTCATCGGACCCTCTTTTCCTTTTCGAAAGCGCGGCGGGTTTGGTGGTTGCAGACGCTACGGGCATTGATTGACGTCGAACATGAACGGCAGCAGTCCCGGCCGTCGTGGATGTTTCACGGCCGCCGGATTACACGCTCACGTGCAACAGCAGGGGCAGCAGCAGGCGGTGCCGGGCTCCAGACCCGCGACGACGTTCTCCAGCTCGTGCTCGTCGATCTCGAACTCGCCCTCGGCCTCCAGGGCGGGCACGAACAGCACCATCTCGCCGAGGTCGGCAGCGCTGCGCCAGGCCTCGACCTGCGCCTCGAGGTCGGGCTCGGCGTCGCCGGCGTCGCGGCGCACGGTGACGGGCACGCCGTCGGGCACGGCGATGCCGTACTCGCCGAGCAGGCGGCGGGGATCGCGCTCGAGAAGGGCCTCGCGGGCCGGATCGGACCAGACCTCGACCACGAGGCGGCCGTAGGCGGCGATGAACACCGCCCGGTCTCCGGGATTCATGGGCTTCCTCCCTCAACGGGGACTGCGGAAGCCACATCGTGCGCCCGATCCGGGCTTTCCCGGCCGGGTTCTACCGAGCCGGGCAGCCCGCCCGCTATTCGCGGACGGATCGATGCAATCGATCTTGTAATTGAATTAAGTAACTTTAGCTTCCGCGAAACGCATTCGCCATAGCCGATGTCGTCAGACTTTTCCTGGACGAATCGGCGGATGCCCTGCCGGGACCCGGAAATTACGCTACGCATGCACCTGAGCACACTGGGAGGCGATGCATGACGGCCGAGAGTCCCCGCTACACGATCGAGGAGCTGGCCGCGAAGGTCGGCATGTCGCCCCGCAACATCCGCGCCCACCAGACCCGCGCCCTGCTCGGCCCGCCGATCCGCCGGGGCCGCACCGCGTACTACGACGACGGCCACGTCCGGCGCCTGGAGGCCATCAAGTCCTTACAGCGGCAGGGGTACAACCTCGTCGCCATCGAGGCGATCCTGGGGGTGCGCAGCCCGGAGCCGGTGGGCGAGGCCCTGGAGTCGCTGCTGCAGCGCCTCGGCCGCGAGCAGCCCGGCCTGGTCCACGCCCTGGCCCGCCACGGCGTGCTGGTGCGCGGCGAGGACGGCAGCGTGCAGATGGTCCGCGCGCGGCTCATGCGCTCCGTCCTGGGCCTGCACAAGGCCGGGGTGCACGCGGTGCCGTCGCTGCAGGTGCTCTCCGAGGTACTGGACCGGTTACGCCTGATCGCCGAGGACCTCGTACGGTCGACGGGCGAGCGCATCGTCAGTGCCACGCCCGCCCTGCGCCCCGGCCCGGCGGTCGACTGGGACGAGCTGGAGGTCAAGGCCGACGTCCTGGCCAGCAGCATGATCGGTCTGCTGACCGAGGCCTTCCGCGTCGCCCTGGAGAATTTCGGCCCGACGGCGATGCCGGAACTGCTGGCCGAGAGCGCGATCGGCGGCGCCCAGCTACGCCTGGCCGGCAGCGCCACCATCGACAACGGCTGAGTGCCCCTTTGCCCGCATGGTGCACAGCGCGGCGGTACCCCGCCCGAACCTCAGATGGCGCGAAAGCCGGAGTGGGCCGCCCGAGCGTCGGATGCCCGATGTTGCGCGGGCACCGGACAATGCGGTGGTGAACACGCGACGATGGGTGATCATCGGATCGGGTCTGGCGATCATGGTGGTGCTGACGGTGGTCGCGCTCGTGGTCGACGAGCATTGGGTCGAGGTCGCCAGCTGGCTGGCCGGCGTCGGCGGGTTCGTCGTCGCGGCCGTCACGCTCGCGGTGAGCTTCCGGCCGGCGTCACCGGCCGGCGCGACGCGTTCGGTGCGGGTGCGCGGCAGCAACTCCGGGATCATCTCCCTCGGTGATGGCACGACCAACACCCAGGGGCCGGCGCGTTGAGGGAACTGCGGGAGATCGCCGCGGATCTCGACCGGACCGCGGAGCGCCTCGGCGCGAGCGGGCGGCCGTTCAAGGATCTGGCGGGCGTGCTGGGCACCGGCGACGCGCGGGCGCTCGCGGGGGTCGACCTCGCCACGGCGTTCGGGCCCGAACAGCTGCTGCCGGACCGCGAGGGTGCCGCCGTCGGGTTCGTCGAGCTCCTCCGCGACATCGCGATCCTCGCGCCGCCCGCCTACACCGCGTGGCGGCTCGCCGAGGCTCTGCACGCCTGGTCCGGCTCCGGCGCGTCGGGCTCGTTCCTGGCCGGCTGGCAGCAGGGCTTCGGCCACACGGTCCCCACGCTCGGCGAGACCGGCCGCCCGGTCGCCCTCGCCGTGACCGTCGCGGCCGCGCTCACCGTCGCGGCCCGGGTCTTCCGCGACATGCGCGACGGCCGCGTGCGGCGCCACCGGGTCCGGCTGAGCCGCCTGATCAGCGAGGCGACGCTGGCCCTGGCCGTGCCGGCCGGAAACACCGCCCGGCTGACCCAGGCGGCGGCGACGCTGAAGGCGTCCCTGCGCTCCACCGTCGACTACTTCGCCGGCCTGACCGCCGCGGCGCGCGGCGGCGCCGACCCGGGGCTGCATCGCAACTCCGCCCGCCTGGCGTTCCGGCTGGGCCTGCTCGCCGATGACATCGTCGACGCCGCGCTGGCCGGGCAGGACGTCTGGGATCGGCTGGAGGAGTTCGACGAGCTGACCGGGCAGCTGTCCGGCCTGCTGAACCGAGCCGCGGACGACGAGTCCGGCGGCGGCCCGGCGGGCGCGGCGGCGCGGTTCGCCGACGCGGTGCGGGAGGTCGTGCCCCGGCCGCCCGCCGATGACGTCGTGCCCGCGCCGCGCGCAGACCTCGACCTCCGGGAGATCACGCGATGATGCCCCGCCGCGTCCGCCGCCGGGGCAGCGCGGTGCCGGCCGGCTGGCTCGCGGCCGACGTCGTGCTGGTGCTCGTCCTCGTCGCGCTCGCGAACTGGCCCGTACGACCCGCGAGCACCCCGGCGAGCGCGGCGACGCCCTCGGCCGTGCCCAGCAGCGTGGCGCCGGTCCCGCCGGGCATGGGCCCGCCGGTCGAGTTCCGCGTCGACGTCACGCCCGCGTCGCTGCGCAGCCGTTCCCAGGCCGCGTCCGCCCGCGGCGACGTGCTGACGAAGGTGCGCGCCGAGCTCGCCGGGCGCGGGCTGACCGGGAAGCAGGCCGGATTCGTCGAGGTCTTCGCCTCCGGCTCCAAGGACGAGATCGACGCCTGCGTGCAGTCGGCCGAGATCGTGCTGGAGGCGCTGCGCAGCGAGGAGCCGGCGACGTTCGGCCGCGCCGCCGGCGATGCCTACTGGGGCGGCCGCGGCGACGACCTGTCGTTCAAGATCTTCTTCTACAACTGACGCGGGAGGGTCGAGCATGTTCGGCAACGGCGGCCGCAACACCGTGCAGGTCTCCGGGGACAACGTCGGCATCATCTCGATGGGCGCGAGCACCACGAACAACCTGACCGTGCTGCCCAGGGAGGCGATGACGCCGGTCGCCGGCATCGCGGCACCCGGCCGCACGGTCAACCTGCCGGCGTTCCCGCGTGACCTGCTCGGGCGGGATGCCGAGTCGGCCCGGCTCGGCGGCGCGCCCGTCCAGGTCGTCCACGGTCTCGGCGGGGTAGGCAAGAGTGCCCTGGTCGCGCGGTACGCCGGCGACCACCTCGGCCGGTGCAACCCCGTGTGGTGGATCAACGCGGCGAGCCGGGCCGACGTCGATCTCGGGCTCGCCGGGCTCGCCGGCGCCCTGCAACCGGGCCTGGCCACCGCGATGCACACCGGGGCGCTCGCCGAGCGCGCGATCGCCTGGCTCGCCGCCCACTCCGGCTGGCTGCTCGTCCTCGACGACGTACGGTCGCGGCCGGACATCGCCGGCCTGCTGAACCGGCTCGGCGCCGCCGGCGGGCGCATCGTGATCACCAGCCGGTTCGACCTCGACTGGCGACAGATCGCGCCGTCGGTCATCCGGCTCGGCCCGCTCAGCGACGCCGCCGCGCAACAGCTGCTCACCCGCCGCCGGCCCGCGATGAACCGCGACGGTGCGACCGAGCTCTGCGCCGCGCTGGGCAACCTGCCGCTCGCCCTGGACCTGGCCGCGGCGTTCCTGGAGCGCGCGCCGTACAGCCCGCGGCAGTACCGGTCCCTCCTGGCCAACGGCGGCGGCGGGACCGTGAAGCCGATCGCGGCCGTCTGGCGGGCCACGCTGGACTCGCTCGACGATCCGCTGGCCGGCGAGATCCTGCGCATCTTCGCCTGGTACGCCGAGCACATCCCCTTCGGCCTGGTCGGCGACGCCACCGGCGACCCGCTGCCCGCCGCCGAGGCGATCGCCCGGCTCGTCGCCGCCAACCTCGTCGCGCTCAGCGACGACCGGACGACGGTCACGGTGAACCCGCTGCTGCAGTCCGTCGTACGGCACAGCGGAGCCGAGCGGGCGCGCGACCTGGCGGTCACGTGCCTGAGCCACGCGCTGCCTCGCTCGCAGGAGCCGTCGGCGTGGCCGAAGTGGCGTGACGTCCTGCCGCACGTCAACGCGCTGGCCGAGCGGGTCGAGCCGGCGCACGACACGGCCGAACTGGCCGATCTGCTCAACCCGGCCGGGCTCTACCTGCTCGCCCAGGGCGGCGAGGCCGGGGGAATGCTGCGCCGGGCCCGCGACGCGTACCGCAGAACCCGCGGCCGTGACCACGCCGACACCCTCGCCGCCGCCAACAACGTCGCCCTGGCCCACCACGCGGCGGGCGATCTCAGCACCGCGATCGGCCTGTACGAGGAGGTCGCCGCCCAGGCCGGGCGGGACCGGCTGGACCGCGCCGCGGTGGCCTGCGCCAACAACCTGGCCTGCGCGTACGAGGAAGCGGGCCGGCCCGGCGAGGTGATCCGCCGGCTGGAACACACCAGAGACCGCTGGATCGCCGCGCACGGCGCCGGTGACCACTACTCGCTCATCCTCACCACGAACCTCGCCAGCGCGTACCGCAGCAACGGCGAACCGGCCCGGGCCGCGACCCTGCTGCAGCACGTGCCGACCGGCACCGGCTGGTCGTCGGCCACCTTCGACGCCCTGCTCGAGCGGGCGAAGGCCCAGCTGGACAGCGGCGACCCAGCGGCCGCGATCGCGCTGCTGGAGCCGGCGCTCGGTGACGCCCGGCGGCGGATGGGCCGCGACCACCCGGTGGGCCTCGACGCGGAGCACACTCTCGGCGCGGCGTACCTCGCCCACGGCCGCGCGAACGACGGCATCCGGCTGCTGGAGTCCGTCCTGGCGCGCCGCACCGCGAGCCTCGGCCCCGCGGACCGGCGCACGCTGGACACCTGGCACATGCTCGGCGTGGCGCTGGCGAACACCGGATCCGCCGACCGCGCGATCCAGGTCCTGCAAGCGGCGGCGACGAGCGCCGCGGTGCACGGCCGGCAGGACCCCGACGCGGCACGGATTCGAGCCGACCTCGACGAGCTCCGCCGTCGCCGGGCCCGATGACCGGGCCCCGCGCGGTCATCCCCGGCGGATAAGGTGGCCCGGCGCGGCGGTGGCGATGCTGGGTTCATGGGCAAGGTCCTGTTCGTGCTCACCGGTGCCAGCTACTGGACGCTCAAGGACGGCACGCGGCATCCGACCGGGTACTGGGCCGAGGAGTTCGCGGCGCCGTACAGTGCGCTGTCCGAGGCCGGTCACCGGATCGTGGTGGCCACGCCCGGCGGGGTGGTCCCGCACGTCGACGTCATGAGCCTGCGGCCCTCGATGGCCGGCGGC
This sequence comes from Dactylosporangium sp. CA-233914, assembly GCF_050942935.1. Classification (NCBI taxonomy): domain Bacteria; kingdom Bacillati; phylum Actinomycetota; class Actinomycetes; order Micromonosporales; family Micromonosporaceae; genus Dactylosporangium; species Dactylosporangium sp. CA-233914. The sequence goes on from NZ_CP192030.1 coordinate 6,607,666, forward strand.
GAGCAGGTCGCGCTGGAGCTGGAGGGGGTGCTGCGCGCCGCCGAGGAGCTGCGGCGGCCGATCGCGCTCGCCGGCGCCCGGCTCGAGGACTACGACGCCGTGTACTACCCCGGTGGCCACGGGCCGATGCAGGACCTGTGGGACGACGCCGACTCGGGGCGGCTGCTCACCGCCGCGCTCGCCTCCGGCAAGCCGCTCGCGATCGTGTGTCACGCGCCGGCCGCGATGCTGGCCACGCGGCGCGGCGGGGTGTCGCCGTTCGCCGGCTACCGGGTCACGGCGTACACCAACGACGAGGAGGACGCGGTCGGCCTGGCGGCGCGGGCGCGGTGGCTGCTCGAGGACGAGCTGGTCAACCTGGGCGTCGAGTTCACCCGCGGTGAGGTCTGGAAGCCGTACACCGTCGTGGACCGCAACCTCTACACCGGCCAGAATCCCGCGTCCGCCGCGCCGCTGGCCCGGGAGCTGCTCAAAGCCCTTGCGTAGGGCACCGACGGTCAGTTGCCCCAGTTGCCCCAGTTGTTCCAGTCGTTCCAGTTGTCCCACGGGGGTGGCGGCGGGGCGTTGCGCCAGTCGCCGAACGACGGGTCGGTGTATGCCTCCGCAGTGGCCGCGACCTCGGTGTCGAGCAGCTGCCGCAGCGTCGGCGAGGGCGAGGCGATGAGCTGTTCCAGGATTGTCACGTCGGCTCCCTAAGCGGTTGTTGACAGCTGGTGCAGCGCACCCACGATTGCCTGCTGGGTATTGACGCAGTATGCCGTCTCGGTGACGTCGAACGAGCCGTGCTCGAAATAGCGGTTGCCGGCCTGGGCGCCACCGCAGAAGTCGAAGAATTCGCAGCTCGCCGCGCAGGTCCGCAGCGCCCGTTCGAATTCGTCCACGTAGCGAACTTCGTGGGCCCGGCGAAGCATCTCCGGCAGCGTTTCCCGGATTACGTTGCCGACCACGAAGTTCTCATAGGCGGCGTCCTGGACGCCGGCCAGCTCCGGTGACAACAACACGGTGTCGCCGTTCCAGGCGACGGTGGGAATTGGTTCGTACTGCCGGTGCTCCACCGTCTTTGCGGTCCGGGCGATGCGCAGGTATGACAGCATTCGGTCGATCTCGCGGACCGGTAGTTTCGAGCCCGCGTTGCGGCGCCGGAACAGTGCCGCCCAGAAGTGCTCGGCCGCGGCGCGCGTGATGGACGGCTCGCGGCTGTTGGCGCCTTCGAACTCCTCCACGTTGAATCCGACGCTGGTGGCGCCGAGGTTCTCGAAGAAGTCCAGCAGTTCGCCGGCCCGGCCCACCGTCTCGGCGGTCACGACGGCGATGACCGCGAACGGCAGGTCGTGGCGTCTGAGCAGGTCGATGCCGCGCATGACCCGGCCGAAGGTCGGCCGTGCGGCCGAGTCCCGCCGGTGCGCGTTCGCCCACTCGGGGCCGTCGATGCTGACACCGATCGTGAATCCGTATCGGGCGAAGAGGTCGCACCACCCGGCGGAGATCAGTCCGGCGTTCGTCTGGACGGCGTGCCGAATCCGCCCGGCGGCCCGTAATGATTCGAACGGAGTGAGCAGTCGCTCGAATCGGTCTCTTCGCAGCGAAAGGGGCTCGCCGCCGTGCCATACCACGGTCACCTGGTCGCGGCACGCCTGCAACTCGACGCTTCGGGCCACGGCTTCCGCGACGGGAAGCGTCATTTCGAGTCGTTGATCACGAGTGGTGAGATAACAGTAGTCACAATTCCATGAGCAACGAGTCGTCGGCTGAACAACCACCATGCGGAACTGGCGGCCGACGCGCCGGTCACTGTCCACCACTGCAGGATGCGCTGGCCGCTGGGGATAGTCAATACTCCATCGCGCCGGCCGCCGAACTCAAAGAATGCCGAGAACGGCGTTCAATGGATATGTCCGAAACGGGCGACTGGGCACCGATCGGCTCCATCACGGCCGGGCGTACGGGTCGGCCCAGGGATAATGGTCGGCCGCGTCGAGGCGTTCCAGGTGGTCCGGGGCGAGCTTGAGCGCGACGCCGTCCAGCGCGCTGTCGAGCTGGTGGAGCCGGCTGCCGCCGAGCATCGGGCGGATGCCGCGGCTGAGCAGCCAGGCCAGGACCACCTGGCCGCGGGCGGCCCCGGTCTCGGCGGCCACCGCGTCCAGCGCGGCACGGCGGATCGTGTTGCCCGGGTGGTCGTACACCTCGGGGATGTCCTTGGCCGGGTTGTCGTAGGCGCCGGACAGCAGCGGCGTGTACGCCCACAGCTGCAGGCCGTGCTCCGCGGCGTAGTCGGCCTGCTCGTCGCTGAGCACGCCGAAACGGTGCACCACGCCCGGCGGGAGCGTGCCCGGGCGCGGGCGCAGGTAGGTGGCGTTGAGCTGCAGCGCGTCGAACGGCGGCGCGCCGATCGCCCGGGCGTGGGCGCGGCCCCGCTCGACCAGCCAGGCCGGGTGGTTGGAGACGCCGAACCGGTCGGCGGCCAGCCCGGCGAGCGCCTCGACGGTGTCCTCGATCGGCACCGACCGGTCCTCCTGGTGCAGCCACAGCCGGTCGACCCGGTCGATCCCGAGCCGGTCGAGGCTGCCGGCGAAGGCTGCCCGTACGGCATCCGGCCTGAGCCCTTGCCGGCGCTGCGGCCACGACCCGGGCTCGATCGGCTCGGCGCCGAGCTTCGTGGCGATCCGCACCCGGTCCCGCACACCGGGCCGGGCGGCGAGCCAGCGGCCGAGCACCCGCTCGCTGGCGCCGCCGCGGCCGGTGCCGGCGGCCCAGAAGGCGTAGCAGTCGGCGGTGTCGATCCACGCGCCGCCGCGTTCGACGAACCGGTCGAGCAGGGCGAAGGACGTGTCCTCGTCGACGGTGGTGCCGAACATCATCGCCCCGAGCACGAGCGGGGACTGGGTCGCTTCGGTCATGCGTCCTCCGCTTCGCTCCGGCCGCACGACCTCCTGGCTGAGCCCATGATGACCGGCCTCCTCCGCTTCGCTCCGGAACCGGTCATGATTCGACCCTGGCACCTGGAGCGCGCTCCAGGTCAAGCGCCGCGGGGGCCGAGGACCTCCTTGGGGGTTCGGTGCACCTCGTCGCCGTCGGCGGTGTGCTCCGGAGCCACCAGCAGCTGGCGGCGGGCCAGCTTGTGGAACAGCCCGTCCCGGTCGGCCATCAGCTCCGGGTAGGTGCCCTGCTGCACCACCGTGCCCTTGTCCATCACCACGATGCGGTCCGCGTTCATGACCGTGGACAGGCGGTGGGCGATGATGACCCGGGACGCCGCCAGGGCCCGGGTGCTCTGGGTGACGATCTCCTGGGTCCGGTTGTCCAGCGCGCTCGTCGCCTCGTCGAAGAACAGCATCCGCGGCCGGTGGACCAGGGCCCGGGCGATGAGGACCCGCTGGCGCTGCCCCACCGACAGGGTGCCGCCGCCGAAGGGGACGTTCGTGCCCATGCCCATCGGGAAGCTCGCGATGTCACCGTCGAGACCGGCCATGCGGGCCGCCTCCCACAGCCGCTCCAGGGGGTAGGTGCCGGCGCCGGCGATGTTCTCGCGGAGGCTGCCCGCGAACAGCATGCCGTCCTGCAGCACCACCCCGCACTGGCGGCGGACGGCCTGCACGTCGAGCTCGGCGAGGTCCTGCCCGTCGTACAGCACCGCCCCCGTCGTCGGCCGTTCGAAGCCCAGCAGCAGGCGCAGCAGCGTGGACTTGCCGCAGCCGCTGGGCCCGACGATCGCCACGAACTCGCCGGGGCGGACCAGCAGGGAGACGCCGGACAGGACCGGGGGCTCGTCGGGCTGGTAGGAGAACGTCACGTCGTTGATGTGGATCTCGCCGCACAGGTCGCCGGGGTCGACGCGGTCCGGCAGGCGCTCCGGGTCCGCCTCCAGCACGGGGGCGAGCACCTCCAGGCGGGGCAGCGCAGCCAGGAGTTCGACGCTGCCGGCGACCACGACGAGTACGGCCCCCAGCAGCAGCGTGTAGGCGACGTTGACGGAGTAGAAGCGCTCGGGGGTGATCCGGCCCGCCAGCGGGCCGGCCAGCATCGCGAACAGCGCCAGCTGGCCGGCGATCGGCAGCACCGTCGCCACGGCGACCAGGACGCTCTGCACGTCGCGGACGCGGTTGAGGTCGGCGCGGGCGGCGGCGTGGGTCTGCGCCCAGCGGCTGAAGGCGCGGTCCTCGGCACGGGCGAGCTTGATCTTGGTGATGCCGCCGAGGAGCTGGTTCGTCAGGGCCGCGGCGCGGTGCTCGGCGGGCAGGGCGCGACGCTGCCGGCGCACGATCAGGGCGCCGAAGACCCACACGAGCCCGCCGGCCACGGCGATCACGGCGAGGCCGGCGAGGCCCAGCGGCACGCTGATGCAGAAGATGAAGACCAGCTCCGCGACCACGCTGAGCACGGCGGTGACGGCCTGGGCGAGCAGGCCCGACAGCGCCTGGCGGATGAAGGAGATGCCGAGCACGGCGTTGGCGAGCTCGCCACTGCTGGTGGAGCGGAAGAACCGCACCGGCAGGCGCATGAGCCGGTCCCACAGCACCAGCTGGGTGCCGATCTCGGCGCGGCCCTCCAGCCGCAGCATGCGCAGGCCCTGGCTGACGCCGACCAGGCCGGCCACGACCGCCGAGCAGACCAGCAGCGAGGCGAGGCCGAGGATGCCGCCGGTACCGCCGGTGTCGCTCACCGACGAGAGCACCCGCCCGACGACGAGCGGCGTGGCCAGGCCCAGGCCGGCGACGACGAGGCCGACGGCGAGCAGGCCACGCAGGTCGCGCCCGCCCCCGCCGAGGCCCAGCCGCAGCGCGTCGCCCATCGTGGCCCGGCGCGGCAGCGGCGCCTGGACCTGGGTCGCGGTCGCCTCGAACGCGGCCGCGATGGAGGCGGTGAGGGCGGTGGTGGTGCGGGTCTGCGGCTCGACCTCGTGGTACACGCCGGCGATGCACCGCAGCGCGACCGCCGACCCGCCCCGCCAGGCGACGAGGGGGCCCAGGTCGTGGCGCCACCAGTCCTTGGGCAGCTTCACCGGGCGCAGGTGCAGCGCGGAGCTGCGGGCGACGGCCTGCAGCGCCTCGCCGTCGTCGGCGGGCGGGTTGCGGCGGTCGGCGGGTTCGAGCACGGCGACGTCGTCGTGCGGCACGACGGCCTCGAGGATCTCGGCGGCCCGGCGGTAGCGGGCGAAGCGGTACTCCTGCTCGTCGTCGGGCACCCTCGCACCGCCGCCGACGACCCGCAGGGCGGTGCGGGCCGCGCCGCGCAGGGCGGCCGCGTTGACCCGCTTGCGCTCGCCGATGCCGCCGACGAACCGGATCGCGATCCGCTCGACGCGGTCCTCGATGACGCCGACGAGCCGGCGCACGTGGGCGTCGAGGGCGGGGCGCAGCGCCCCGGCGGCCAGCAGCTGCCAGGTGGAGGAGTCGGCGACCCGGCACGCGCCGTCGGCGACGACCCAGTCGCGGCCGGCGAGCGGGGCGAGCTCGCCGTCGCCGATCGTGCCGGCGGTGCCGCCGTTGTGGCTCAGGCTCGCGCCGGTGGGGCGGATCCACCGCACGTCGGTGTTGGTGGTGAGCGCGTCACCGGCGGCCAGCGCCCGCTCCTTGCCGGGCTGGACGGTGAGCGCGGCGCGCGGGGTACGGCCCTCGCGGACGGCGTCGGCGAGGGCGAGCAGGGTGGCGTCGACGGCGGCGGCGAGCGCGCGGGCGGCCTTGACCGTGGCCGGGTCGGCGGCGGAGCGCTCGGCGAGGGCGAGACGCTCGGCGGTGAGGTGGCGGACCTCGGTGCCGGGCAGCGGTACCAGCAGCAGGCGCCACTGCCCCGTGAGACCGGTGCTCGGCACGAGCGCGTGGCGGGGCAGCCGGGCCACGAAGTGCCGCCGGGACGGGGCCCCGTCGGCCCGCTCCCGCACGGCGAAGAGGTCGGCGGGGCCGTCGAGCAGCAGCGCCGGGTGCGCCCCGCCCAGCGTGACGACGCGCCCGGACGACGGCTCGCCGAAGCCGAACAGCCGGTCCCAGTCACCGTCCAACATGGACAACCCCTTTGGTCACTGCTCACTGCTCACTGGTCGCGGACGAGGGACGCGTAGACGCCGTCGGCGGCCATCAGCTCCTCGTGGGTGCCACGCTCGACCTCGCCGCCGCGGTCGAGCACGACGATGAGGTCGGCGTCGCGGATGGTCGAGAGCCGGTGCGCGACGACGAGGCAGGTGGCGCCGCGGCGGCGCAGGTTGTGGTCGATGAGCCGCTCGGTCTCGGCGTCCAGGGCGCTGGTGGCCTCGTCGAGGATGAGCACGCTGGGCTGGCGTACCAGGGCCCGGGCGATCTCCAGGCGCTGGCGCTGCCCGCCGGAGAAGTTCTTGCCGCCCTCCGCGACCCGGCTGGCCAGGCCCCCGGGGCGGCCGGCGACCTCGGCGTAGATGCCGGCGTCGCTCAGCGCCTCGATGACGACCTCGTCGGGCACGGTCGGGTCCCACAGGGTGACGTTGTCCCGCACGGTCCCCTCGAACAGCAGCTGATCCTGGTCGACGAGCGCGACCGTGGCCGCCCACAGGTCCGGGTCGATCCCGTCGCGCACCCGCCCGTCGATGGTGATCTCGCCCGACCAGGGCCGGTAGAGCCCGGCGACGAGCCGCCCGACGGTCGACTTGCCGCTGCCGGAGCCGCCGACGAGCGCGACCCGGGCGCCGGGCGGCACGTCGAGCTCGAAGTGCTCCAGCAGCGGTTTGGTCAGGGGGTTGTACCCGAACGTGACGCTGCGCACCCGCAGGTGCCCCTCCATCGGCGCGAACCCGCCCCGCAGCGGCACGGTGTCCGGCAGCGGGTAGTTCTCCACGTCCCGCAGCCGGCTCAGGTCGGCGCTCATGTCCTGCAGCTGGGAGCCGAGCGCGGTGAGGCTCGCGACCGGGCGGTTCATGAGGGCGATCAGCCCCTGCATGGCCAGCAGGATGCCGACGGAGATGCTGCCGGCCAGCACCCGGTAGCTGCCGACGCCGAGCAGCACCGCGGTGTTGGCGGCGGCGAGCACGGCCGGGACGACGGCGAGCGCGGCGGTGGGCACGCCGAGGCGCTGCTGGCTGGTGATGACGGCGGCGGCGCGGGAGGCGAAGCGCTGGAAGCCCTTCTGCTCCTCGCCGGCCGCCTTCAGCGACTCGATCATCTGGATCGTGGTGTAGACGGTGCCGAAGAGCTTGCCGCGGTCGGCGACCAGCCCCGCCACGGCGCTGGTGCGCTGGGCGGAGACGTAGCGCAGCACCGCCATGTTCGCGCCGGAGAACGCCACGGCGCACAGGCCGAGCAGCAGGTCGTACCGGCACAGCAGCACCCCGTAGGTGACCAGCAGCAGCAGGTCCACGACGGTGATGGCGACCCGCCGGGTCAGCAGCGCGGCGACGGTGTCGTTGCTGCGGACCCGGTTGGTGAGGTCGGCCGCCTGCCGCTGGTCGAAGAACGACAGCGGCAGCCGCAGCAGGTGCCGCATGAACCGCGCGGCGCTGCCCAGCGCGACCGCGGCCTCGGCCCGCACCAGCAGGCGCTGCTGCAGCAGCCCGGCGAGCATCGTCATCACGACGGCGACCGCCATCGCCGCGACGAGCCCGGCCAGTGCCCCGTGGCCGTCGCCGAGCAGGACCCGGTCGACGAAGACCGACGTCATCACGGGCATGGTGAGGCCGACGAGGGCGATGACCACGCCGAGCAGCATCGTCTGCGGCACGATCGAGCCGAGGTTGTGCCAGCGGGCGGCCAGCGCCCGCATCACGCGGTACCGGGTGCCGCCCTTGCGGAAGTCGGGGCCGGGCCGCAGCGTCAGCGCGACCCCGGTGTACGAGCCGTCGAAGTCCTCCCAGCTCGTCGTGCGCGGCCCGGTCGCCGGGTCGTTGAGGTGGACCCGGCGGCCGAAGCCCTCCAGGACCAGGAAGTGCGCGAAGCGCCAGAACAGGATGACCGGCAGGTCGGTCTTGGCCAGCGCCCCGACGTCCATCTGGAAGCCCTTGGCCGTAAGCCCGTAGGTGCGGGCCGCCTTGAGCACGCTGACCGCGGTCGACCCGTCCCGGCTCACGCCGCAGGTCTGGCGCAGCTCCTCCAGGGGCACGTGCCGGCCGAAGTGGGCCAGCACGATGCCCAGCGACGCGGCGCCGCACTCCACCGCCTCCATCTGGATGACGGTGGGCGTGCGCACGCGGCGGGTCTTGGGCCGCAGCGGCGGGGTCGCGGTCGCGGCGCTCATCCGACGAGCCAGGTGATCGGGTGCTCACGCGCGATGGTGAACACGGCCTCGATCTGGCTGGTGGAGTTGAGCTGGAAGGGCGGCGAGGCCTTGGTCCAGTGCAGGCCGCTGGGGGACGCCGGGTCGGTCCTGAGCGGTACCACGACCCGCACGACGGCCCCGCCGGCGAGCAGCGCCTGCACGTCGGGCCCGTTGCCGAGGAACGCCCGCAGCGACTCCGGGGTCTCGGGGAACGCCCCGACGGAGGTGACGACCCCGAGCATCGTGCCGAAGACGGTCGACGGGGCCGCGGCGGCGGTGACGGCGACGGTGTTGCCGACCCGCAGCAGCGGCGCGGAGCTGGCCGGGACGAACACGACCGCCTGCAGCGCGTCGCCGGGGGCGTCGAGGCGCTCCATCTCGGCGACCCGGGTGCCGGGCTGGACCAGCTGGCCCTCGTTGATGGCGAGGCTGACGACGTAGGCGTCCCACGGCGCCCCGACCGTGTCGACGGTGCCGTCGGCGCGCTGGGCGCTGTAGATCGGCGTGCCCTTGGCGATGCGGACGTTCGCGGCCGTCCACACCTTCACGATCTGCCCGCTGGCGGTGGCATCCAGGCCGGAGACGCCGTTGGAGTGCACCAGCACGCCGGCGGCGCGCACGGTGCGGGCGACGGTGCCGTACACGCCCCACGCCCCGGTCGCCGCGATCGTGAGCAGCAGCGCGGCGGTGAGCAGCCAGCCCGGCACCGTGGCCAGCCGGACCACGTCGTCGAGCTCCTCGGGCGCCTCGAGCTGGCGCAGCGCCTGGCGCCGGAACATCATGCGGCGGCCCTCGATCCGAGCAGGAAGTCGGCGACGCTCGGCTCGACCAGCGGGTCGAGGCCGGACAGCGCGGCGAACGCGGCCGAGTCGCCGGCGCCCAGCGCGCACGGCGCCAGGCCCATCGCGGCGGCGACGAGGTACATCAGCTCCGTCATGAGCCCGCAGTTCTTGAGGATCATCGCGTACCCGAGCCCTTCGTACTTCCACATGAGCCGCTGCACCCGCGCGGTCACCACCAGCAGCACCTGCGGCGGGCGGGTCAGCGAGGCGGCGGCGCCGGCGTAGCCGAGCAGCCGGTCGGCGACCGCGTCGTGCGGGGCGAGCCGCTCCAGGCGGTGCTCGACGCTGTCGTAGTGGTACAGCCCGGCGGCCAGCCCCGCGCAGGCGGTCACCATCGGGTACACCTCCAGCTCGCACAGCCCGCCGCCGCTGGGGTAGGGCCGGCGCCCCACCTCGTGGCCGTCGATCGTGCGGATGTCGGTGGTGTGCTGCACGCGGTACAGGAACTCCCCCAGCTGCGCCAGGGTGATCGGCCGCGCGTCGTCGTGCTCGCGGATCGTGCGCCGTTCGGCGAGCACCGCCGCGAACGACGGCCCGGGGTCGACCGGGGGCGCCGGCGCCGGCAGCGGCACGCTCGGGCGGCCGGGGAACGAGGCGTGCAGCGGCGCGGCCGGGAACCGGTCCGCGAAGCGGTAGGTGCCGCCGATCGGCAGCGCGTGCCGCCCGGCCCGGGACCGCCCGTGCACCCCGAGGTCCTCGGCGGACCACAAAGCCTGCGGCGGCTGCGCGGTCTCCGCGTGCTGGTCGGCGGCGGCGACGACGATCCGCGCGGTGAGCAGCTCGTCGAGGAGCCTTCCGGCGGCGGTCTCGTCGACCCCGGCGGCCGCGGCGAACGCGGTGGCGTCGCAACCGTCGGCGGCCGCGGCGGCGACGAGCGCGCCGAGGACGCGCGGGTCGGGCAGCCCGACGACGAGCGTCGACAGTGGAGAGTGGGCGACCATCCGGCCGTCCTCGGCGCGCAGGGCCACGAACCGCGACATCCGGTACGCGCACCCGGGCCGGTGCCGCAGCTCCGGCTCGGCGCCCGCCTGCCCGAGCCCCTTCGGCATGACCTCCAGCAGCGGCCGGTCCGGCAGCGACAGCCGCCGGTCGAGCCAGCAGTGCATGACGAGCCGGCGCAGCAGCACCTGCGCCCGCATGATCTGCGCCTCGCCCTCGATCTCCGACACGAGCCGGTTGGCGTCGAGATGGCTGACCCAGTGCTCGGCCAGGCGCAGCATGAGCGCCCGCCGCCCGACCCCGGGGCTGGCCATCACCAGCTCGAACCGGCTCTGCCGCAGGGTTAGCCCGCCACCGTCCGACGTGGACAGTGTCGCGTCCCGGCGCAGGCGCAGCGCCTCGACGAGGCCGGTCTGCCGCTTCACGGGTGCCTGTGCCAGTACCATCGCCGATCCTCTCAGAAGAACACGCTGAGCGGGTTCATCGCCGCCTCGTCCGGCGCCAGGCCGGTCCGGCCCAGCCGGGCCGGGGCGTCCCAGAGCCGGCCGGGGCCGAGCCGCCGCCAGAAATGCCGCAGCCCGGGCACGACCACCCGGGCGACCCGCAGCCCGAGGTCGGCGCGGGACTGGTCGAGCACGATGGTGTCCAGCCCGGCCTCGCGGAGCGTCCCCACGAGGTGCCGCACGTCCGCGGCCGCGTCGCCGCTCGCCCACGACCGGTGCGTGTGGACGCTCGAGAGTGGACCGTCCGCGGGGGACAGCCAGGGCTGCTCGGCGACCCGCACCGTGGTGAACCAGGCGAGCGTCTCGGCGTCGGAGACCGCGTAGCGGGTCCGTTCGCCGTCGCGGCGGGCGACCATCGGCAGGAACTGGTTGACCTCGGCCAGCGCCCGGCCGAGCGCGACCGCCGGGTCGGGGTGCGCGCCGAAGCCGACCAGCACGTCCTCGACCGGCCGGTCCAGCCGCGGGGAGACGGCCGCGTACACCGCGACCCCGAGGTCGGCGGTCAGGTCCAGCGCCCACAGGCCGCGCCCGAGCCGGCCCGGGTAGAACTCGCACAGCGCGTCGATCCACGGGTCGGCGAACGAGGCGAGGTCGACGCCGGGCAGGCGGCTGCGGTGGTACCACCACAGCGCCACGGCATCGCGCTCCACGAGCTCGCACAGCCCCTGCAGGATCGCCTCCTCGAGGCTCGCCCCGGCCGCGCAGCCGTTGGAGTCCGCGCCGCACACGTCGGCGTCGACGAGGTCCGGGTGGCCGTACCAGCAGTAGGCGGCGGGCAGCGCCCGCGGCTCGTCGAAGGTCAGCGACCATGCCGCCGTCCAGTCGATCGGCTGGTCGTCGGCGAGCCGGGACGGGACCCGGTGGAAGTGGCCCCGCGGTTCCCGGGCGGCATACTGCGCCTCCGAGAAGAGCAGAAGATCCCGCGGGTGTACCGCATGTGCCACCTCCGGCCACGCCGCCCGCAGCACCGCGCGGTCGCCGCGCCACACCCCGGCGTAGCGCTCGATCGCCTCGCCGATCGCGGACACCTTCGCCTGGACCTCGGTGCGGCCCTTGCCGCCGGAGAGCCCGCGCAGGTTGGTGCGCAGCATCGCCGGACCGCGGGGGAGCGCGAAGTTGTGGCCGGCGCCGTAGCTGTACGTCAGGCCGTTGTGGTAGTCCTCCATCGGCTCCAGCCGGTTCACCACGCCCAGGTAGCGGTCGACGTGGTGGGCCAGGCGCCGGTAGGTCGTCTCGGCCGCCGCCGCCCGCGACCCGCCGTCGGCGGACACGGTGACCGGGCTCGGCGCGAGCTCGATCCGCGCGCCGGCGTCCGGCGGCGAGCCGCACGCGGGGCAGTGCGGCTGCCGGACCAGGTCGTGCCCCTCGCCGGTGAGCGCGACCGTGTCGTACGTGACGAGCCGCCCGGTCAGCCGCGGCGAGCGCCCGTGCGCGGCGAGGACCGGCAGCTCGGCGGCGAGCAGGCCGGCGGCGACGGCGACGGTCGCCGGGATGCTGGCCCGCGCCGGGTCCACGGTGTGCTCGAGGTAGGCCAGCACCGGCTGGTTCTCCGTCCACCGCCGCCGCAGGCACTCCCAGCACCCGGTCTCGCCGGGCAGGAAGTGCGGTCCGATCAGCAGGACGGTGCCGTGCGGCCGGATCATCGTCCAGCCCCGCCCGTCGGCCAGCCGCGCGGCGTTGAACGCCTGTAACCGCGGATCGGCCGGGTCGCGCACCACGACGACCGCCGGTCCGTCGTCGCCGGGCTTGGCGCCCAGGCCCAGCAGCTGCGCCTCCAGGGCCGCGAAGTCCGGCGCCCCGGCGTCGACGAGGTGCACCGGCTGCGGCCGTCCGGCCTCGTCCGGGTCGACGCCGCGGGCGTCCCAGGCGGCCGCGGCCGCGTCCGGGGCGGCGGTGGCGCCGTCGGCGAGCAGCCCGAGCATGGTCAGCCGGCGCAGCGCGGCCGCGACCCGCCGCCGCGGATACGACTCGGCGAGGGCCTCGAGCACGTCGGTCGTCTCGGTGCGCCCGTCGAGCCGCCCGGCCAGCTCCGCCGCGACCGGGTCCTCGATCAGCAGGTGCCGGGTCTCGCCCACCACGACGAGGTAGTCCCCGGCCGGGGCGCTGCGCCGGACCGGCCGGTAGTCCGCGCGGACTCTGGGACGACGCATCGAGCAGCTCCGTCGTTCGGGGGTGGGCGTTCAGTCTGGGGAGGGGCCGCCGCCCGGGTCCATCGATGGCACGACATTCGGCCGTGGTGCGGGTGTCAGGCGGTGGTCAGGGCCGTCGGGGCGTCGCCGAGCCCGAGCAGGGTCGCCGGCTGCCCGGCGGTCGTCGGCACGAACAGCAGGAACACCTGGACCCGCGAGACGGTGATGCTCGCGGCGGTGACCGCCTCGGCCTTGCCCAGGCCCTGCAGGTCCGGGCTCTGCGGCGCGAGCGTGGCCGGCTTGCCGCCGCTGCCGGCGACGGTGTCGGCGGCCCGGATCGTGAGGAACGCGAAGACGCCGCCGTCGGTCTTCGCCGCGCACTGCGACCACTCGGAGCCGCGCAGCTCCCGCTTGGCGGTCATGCCGACGCCGCCGAGCTGCTGCTGGTACACCGCCCAGCCGGCCGCGAACTGACGGTCGAGCAGGTTGCTGGACGCCAGCACCGACAGCGCCGGGCTGCCCGCGCCGGTGGACCGGGCGAACACCTCGTCCTGCAGCGCCTGCCGCCGCTGCTCGTCCAGCGCCGTGGTGGTCGCCACCGCGGGCCGGCCGGCCAGTGCCCGCGCCTGGGCGACGGTCGCCTGGTTGATGCTGACGTTGTGGCTGGCCTTCCACCCGCCGCCGTCCTGCTTCACGAACTGCGTGACGTCGGCGAGCGCCTGCTCGGCCCCGGTGACCTGCAGCCCGGCCACGACGAGGAAGCAGGTGGCGTCCCCGGCCGGGATGGCGAAGCCGGGCTGGGTGTGCCGGAACGCGGGCGGCGTGCGCTTGGCCGCCTTCGCCCGGTTCGCCGCCGCGAGGCTGAGGTCCAGCGACGGCGGTACCTCCTGCGCCTTGAGCCCGGCCGGGTCCCCGGCGCTGGAGGCGGCGGAGTCGGCCTGGTCGAACGCGGCGAGCACGGCCTCGGCCGCCGCGGTCGCGAGCCCCGGCTGCGGCGCCGCCTCGGCCGGCGCCCCGCCGGTGGGGTCGGCCTTCCCGCACCCGGCGACCAGCCCGGCCAGCGCCAGCGTAACGACTCCCGCCACGACCTTGTTCATGAGCCGAGTATGTGGCGCCCTGCGGTCGGGAAATGACGACGGCCGTCGATGCTGCCGAGATGCGCGCAGCCCTGGCACGGTTCCGTGCAATCGTCGCCGCGCTCGGGCTTGTTCAGCCGATGTAGGCCAGGGCGAAGCCGATCGTGGGGATGCCGAACAGGATCGACAGCGCGGCCAGGCGGGGGATCGACGGGCGGCGGGTCAGGGCCGCGTAGGCGGCCAGCAGCACCGGCGCCATGAACAGCTGCGGGACCAGCGTCGAGCGCGGCACCAGCGTGTCCAGGGCCGCGCAGACCAGCGAGAACGCCAGGGCGGCGCCCCACAGGGCGGTGCCGAGGCGGTGCGCGAACCGGGCGCCGAAGCGGACCGCGAACGTCGTGTACCCGGCGCTTGCGTCCGCCGCCAGGTCGGTGACGGTCGTCGGGACGTACAGGGCGGCGGCGAACAGCACGCCGATCACGGCGAACGGCCACGGGAACTCCCACGGCGAGCGGGTGATCGTCCAGCCCGCGGCCGGGGAGACCGCGCCGACGACCAGCGCGTTGATCGCGACGTCCCAGCCCGGGCGGGTCTTGAGGCGCAGCGGCGGCACGCTGTAGGCCCACCCGAGCGCGAGCACCCCGGCGACGCCGAGCACGAACAGCGGGCTCACGAACAGCGCGAAGGCCACGCCGGCGGCGGCGCTGAGCCGGTACGACATCCGCAGCCGCCGCGGCGTGATCCGCCCGGTCACGAGCGGTGCGCCGGCCTTGCGCGGGTTGGCGCGGTCGCTGTCGAGGTCGTGCAGGTCGTTCTGGGCCAGCACCGCGCCCCAGACCAGCGGGCCGAGGACGAGTAGGGCCACCGCCGAGCGCGGCCAGTCGGCGCGGGCGGGCAGCCAGGCGTGCGAGGCGAGCACGGTGCCCAGGTAGGCGGGCACCCAGGAGACCGGCCAGAACCAGGGCCGGGACACCGCCACGAGCACCGCGGCGGGCCGGTCGAGAACCCCCGTCATGCCGGCCATCATCGCCCCGGCGGCTGTGCTCGCGCTGAGACTGTCAGCCGCGAAGTTGGACACGCCGGCCGGGGGCATGATGAGCGGTGCCCCAGGCAGGAGGACAGGAGGGAGCGGGCGATGATCGGCACGTTGCGCGCGGTGGCGCTGGACGCACCCGACGCCCGGCGGCTCGCCGCGTTCTACACCGCCCTCGCCGGGTGGACCGAGCAGTACGCCGAACCGGACTGGATCGCGCTGGGCACCGGCGACGGGTGGCGCATCGCCGTGCAGCTCAGCCCCGACCACGTGCCGCCGCGGTGGCCCGATCCGGCGTACCCGCAGCAGGCGCACCTCGACCTGGGCGTGCCGGACCTCGACGCCGGCGTGGCGAGGGCGGTGGAGCTCGGTGCCGAGTTGCTGCGCGAGCACGAGAGCTGGTGCACGCTGGCCGACCCGGCCGGGCACCCGTTCGACCTGTACCTATTCCCCAACCGGCCGCAGACCACGCTGACGGGCGTGACGATCGACTGCCCGGACGCCAGGGCGCTGAGCGGCTTCTACGCGGAACTGCTCGGCAAGCCCGTCACGTCCGAGGGCGTGGGCGTGGCGACGATCGGCGAGCCCGGCGCGCAGCCGTTGACGTTCCAGCGGATCGCCGGGTATCGCGCGCCGCGCTGGCCGGACCCGGCGTATCCGCAGCAGTTCCACCTCGACGTCACGGTCGACGACGTCGAGGCGGCCGAGGCGGCGGTGCTGAGGCTCGGCGCCACGTCCCTGTCCGCCGGCGGGGCGAACTGGCGGGTCTACGCCGACCCGGCCGGCAAGCCGTTCTGCCTCTGCTCGGACTGATGCCGTCCAGGTCGTCGCCGGGCGTGTGCGCCTGGGCCGGCCCGGTCATCTCCGGCTCCTCCGCGATCGCGCTCGACGCCCGGCGCAGCACGTAGGGCATGCCCGCCGCGCGGGCCCGCTGGCCACCCGTCGACGATGACGCCGAGGCCGGAGCTGTCCAGCAAGCGCAGCCGCGCCAGGTCGAGCACCAGGCTCGGCCGCCGATTCGTAGTCAACCTCGTCACTGACCGTGACGACCGCGATGCCGTCGTGCTCATTGTCACCGACCGGTGGCGGCGGCGTCCGGCGCGTGTATTCTGACGGATGCCGTTCAGGAATAGTCTCGTCCGACCGAGCCGCAGGAGGCCACGATGCGCGCTGCCGCAGCCGCCCCGGGCCGCCCGCGCGACCCGGACGTGGACCGGCGGATCGTCCGGGCCGCCCTCGACACCTTCGGCGACGGCGGGTGGGCCGCGTTCGGGATGGAGACCGTGGCGCGCCGCGCCGGCGTCGGCAAGGCGTCGGTCTACCTGCGCTGGAGCAGTAAGGAGGCGTTGTTGAGCGACGCGCTGACCGGTGCCCTGGTCCGGGCCACCGATGTCGACACCGGCACGTTGCACGGCGACCTGGTGGAGCTCGCCCGGCAGATGCTCGACCTCTACGCGGGGCCGTCCAGCCACGCGGCGCTGCGCCTGGCCCTGGAGGCGTCCGCGATCCCCGGCGTCGCCGAGCAGTACGAGGCGATGCGCACATCGCAGATCCGGGCCGCCCGGGCGATCGTGCGACGCGGTGTCGACCGTGGCGAACTGCCCGGCACCGTGTCGGTCACACTGCTGCTGGACACCATCGTGGGCGGGGCGATGATGCACGCGTTGAGCACACCGCCGGACAAGCGGGCGGCCCTGGCCGGGAACACGGCCGCCCAGGCCCGGCGGCTGGTGGACTTCCTGCTGCACGCCGTCGCCGCCCCCGCGGAGGTCGGCGCGTGATCGTCACCGGCACCGCCCAGCACGAGGCGTGGCAGCGGCGCGTCCTGCCGCCGGTCGAGCGGGTCCGGCCGGGCGTGTGGTCGGTCCCGGTGCCGATCCCGGACAGTCCGCTGCGTTACACGCTGTGCTACGCGTTCCTCGACGATCCGGGCGTCGTCCTGGTCGATCCGGGCTGGGACACCCCCGAGGGGCGCGCGGCGCTGACCGTCGGCCTGCGCACCGCGGGCGCGGACGTCGCCGACGTCACCGGTGTCGTCGTCACCCACGTGCACCCGGACCACCACGGGCTCAGCGGGTGGCTGCGCGAGCGCAGCGGTGCCTGGATCGGCATGCACCCCGTCGAGGCGCAGTCGCTGCCCGCCCGGGTGTTGCGCGACCGCGACCCCCGCTCCGACCTGGCGTGGCTGCGTCGCCACGGCGTCCCCGAGGCCGACCTGGCGGCCATGACGATGGACCGGCGGCGGCTGGAGGAGGTCCTCGGCATGGCCGAGCCGGACCGGGCGATCGAGGACGGCGACCTGCTGCCCCTCGCCCGGCACGAACTGCGGGCGATCTGGACGCCCGGGCACACGCCGGGGCATCTGTGCCTGCACGAGGCCGGCGCCGGCATCCTGCTGACCGGCGATCACGTCCTGCCCCGGATCAGCCCGAACATCGGCGTGCACCAGGGCACCGAGAGCGATCCGCTCGGCGCCTACCTGGCGTCGCTGGAGCAGACCGCCAAGTTCGGCGCGGACGAGGCGCTGCCGGCGCACGAGTACCGCTTCCGCGGCCTCGACGCCCGCGCCGCGGACCTGATCCGCCACCACGACGAGCGCGGCCTGGAGGTCCTGCGCGCCATCGCCGCCGTGGGTGCCCCGACCGCCTGGGGCGTCGCGGAGGCGCTGACCTGGTCACGCGGCTGGGCCGCCCTGCAAGGCCTGATGCGCCGCATGGCCCTGGCCGAGACGCTCGCCCACCTGGGCCACCTCGCGTCCACGGGCGCCGTGCGCCCCTCGGACGGCACGCCCATTCGCTGGCGCAACGCCGCGTAACCGGTCACTCCCGACGGCCGCGAGCCATCTCACACGCCGAAACATCAGCCGCGAATATAGGAGCGCCCGGCAATAGGGCCCCGCCTGCCGGTCCGTAGCGCCGCCGCGTCGAGGCGCGGGCCTGACCTACTGCCGGCCCCCGAAGCCCGGCAGCATGATCGCCAAGCCCGCCGAGGCCGTCGGCGCCCAGCTCATCGCGATCGGCGGCCCGTCCCGCAGCAGCCGGCCCTGCGCTGAGCGCGCGGAGCCGGCGCCGCGTCAGGCGCCGACCAGGGTGCGGACCCGCTCGGCGCCCAGCGACAGCAGGAGCGTGGGCAGTCGGGGACCGGACTCGCGGCCGACCAGGAGGCGGTACAGCAGCGAGAAGAACTCGCGCTGGGCGACCTTGAGCTCCGGGGTCGGCTTCGTGTCCATCGGCAGGCCCAGGCGGATCTTCGGCACGCCGTACACCAGGCTCGTGAGGCCCGGAAGCGACCACTGGTCCTCGAGGCGCTCCGCCAGCAGGCCGAGGGCGGCGCGCTGCTCCTCGAAGAGCGCCCCCAGCAGTTCGGCGTCGGGCTCGGCCCGCACATGGGTGCGCTGCTCGTCCGGGACGTAGGTGGTGACCCAGCGCACCGCGCAGTCCAGGCGGGGGCGGGTGTCGTCCAGCGCGACGATCGGGTCCGCCGGGTCGACGTCGGCCAGGATGCGCAGCATCTGGGCCGGGTCGCCGACCGTGATGTCGGCGACGGAGGCCAGCATGCGATACGGCAGCGGCCGCGGCGTCACCGGCAGCGGCCCCGCCGCCGTGCCGATCGCGCGCTGGTAGGCCGCGGCGTCGGCCGGCGGCGCCGTGCCCTCGCCCACCTTGCGGCCCAGCGTGTCCCACTCGTCGTAGAGGCGCTGGATCTCGTCGTCGAAGGCGATCTTGAAGGACTGGTTGGGGCGGCGGCGGCTGTAGAGCCAGCGCAGCAGCGGGGGCTCCATGATCCCCAGCGCGTCGGCGGGGGTCGGCACGCCGCCGCGGGAGCTGCTCATCTTCGCCTGCCCGGCGATGCCGACGAACGCGTACATCGGGCCGATCGGGGCCTTGGCCGCGAAGATCTCGGCGACGAGCTGGGTGCCGACGACGTAGGAAGAGCCGGGGGAGGAGTGGTCCACGCCCGAGGGCTCGAAGTGCACGCCCTCGAAGGCCCACCGCATCGGCCAGTCGACCTTCCACACCAGCTTGCCGTCGCGGTGCTCGCGCAGCACCACGGTGGCGCCGTGGCCGTAGGAGCAGGTGTAGGTCAGCTGCGTGGTCTCGTCGTCGTAGGCGGTGACCGTGGTCGTGTCGCGGTTGCACACGGCGCAGTACGGCCGGTACGGGTAGTAGCCGGTCGCGCCCTCGCCGTCCTCGTCGTTCTCCTCGGGCGCGATCTTGGTGCGGTACTTCGCGAGCACCCCGTCGATGTGCTGCCGTTCGCGCATCGCGAGCAGGATCTGCTCGGTGTAGGCGCCCGAGCGGTACATGTCCGTCTGGCTGATCCCGCGGTACTGCACCCCGAGCTCTTGCAGGGAGGCGGCCATCGCCGCCTTGAAGTGCTCGGCCCAGCTGGCGTAGGGGCTGCCGGGCGGCGGCGGGACGGAGGTCAGCGGCCGGCCGATGTGCTCGCTCCACGACTCGTCGACGCCCGCGACGCCGGCCGGCACCTTGCGGAAGCGGTCGTAGTCGTCCCACGACAGGATGTGCACCACGTCGTGGCCCCGGCGGCGGATCTCGTCGGCGACCAGGTGCGGGGTCATCACCTCGCGCAGGTTGCCCAGGTGGATGGGGCCGGACGGGCTCAGGCCGGACGCGCAGACGATAGGCCGTCCCGGCGCGCGGTCCTGCGCGGCGGCAATGACCTCGTCGGCGAAGCGGGCAACCCAGTCGTCCTCGATACTGTGCGTCACTCGAACATCCTGCCGCACCGCCGGAAGCGGTTTTCAGCCGGGGCGGGACTGCTCCAGCAGTGTCTCGATGCGGTTCATGAGCTCGCTGGGCTCGAACGGCTTGACGAGGCAGTCGTCGGCGCCCGCGTCGAAGCCGGTGCTCACGTCCGGCCACTGCCCGGGCGAGGTGAGCATCAGCACCGGCATCCGCTCGGTGCCGGCGGTCCCGCGCAGCGCCCGGCACACCGCGATGCCATTGACGCCGGGCCTGCTCACGTCCAGGATCGCGAGGTCAGGGTGCTCGCGCCGGGCCGTGCCCAGCGCGCTGCCCCCGTCGGCGCACGCCAGCACGTGGTGCCCGGACGTGTCGAGCAAGAAGGTGAGCAGGTCGCGGATGGTCAGATCGTCCTCGGCAACCAGGACCGTCGACATCGCACCCCCTGGCAACACTCGAATCCCAATCACTCGAAGCCAGTATACGAACAAAACGGTCAAATACGGTTAAGTGGTGCAGTCCCGCAGGCGGCATCCGGGGCCCGAAATGCGCGGGACCGCTTACTGCGCCGCGATCTGGATGAGGTTGCCGCACGTGTCGTCGAACACGGCCGTGGTCACCGGCCCCATCACCGTCGGCGGCTGCGTGAACACCACCCCGGCGGCGACGAGCCGCTCGTACTCCTGCTGCACGTCCTGCACCGCGAACGACGTCCACGGGATCCCGTCGTCGATGAGCGCCTCGCGGAACGGCGCGACGGCGGGGTGCCCGGCCGGCTCCAGCACGAGCTCGACCCCGTCGGGCTCGTCCGGCGAGACGACGGTCAGCCACTTCACGCCCGGCCCGAGCGGCACGTCGGTCTTCTTCACGAACCCGAGCACCTCGGTGTAGAAGCGCAGGGCCTCGGTCTGGTCATTGACGAACACGCTGGCGAGGTTGATTCTCACCGGGCCAGCATAGGCAAGTAGCCACTTGCCTATCAAGCCCGGCACACCACGCGGGCGGAATCGCTCAAGTCTGACCGCGGCGGGCCGATGAAGGGGGCCCGACCGTTGCGAGACGGAGTCCGCATGACCGCTGAGCCGAACACCATTCCGCCCGCGCCGCCCGGCGGCCGCCGCCGCATGGGGCGACCCGGTTCGGCGAACCCGTACGCGCTCTACGTCGACCTCGACCGGGTCGAGCCGCCCCGCGACGCGTACCCGCCGCCGCCCCCACCGCCCGCGGACGTCCCCTTGCCCCCGCCGATCGCATCCCTCCTGCGGCCGAGGCGGGCGTTCAGCCTCGGCCGGGCGCTGCGGGCCCTGGCAATCGTGGCCGTGCTGCTGGGGGCGGCCGGTTCCGGCGCCGCGTACGCCGGCACCGCCTACGCCAGGTCGAGGATCTGCGCCGACATCGCCACCCTGAGCGCCGGGGCCGGACCGGACGCGGGCACCACCGCGCCGGCCGGCTTCAGCTCGCCGGCCGATCAGGCGCGCCGCTTGGTCCGGCTGCTGGTGTTCGAGCCCCGGCTGCACGCCGCCGTCGACGGGCTCGCCACCGACGGCGACGACGTCCGCGCGCTGCGCGCCGCGCGGCAGGCCACCCCGCAGGAGCGGCTGGAGCGGGCCGCCCTCATCGCCGGCCACGTCGACGGCCACCTGCGCGACGCCCAGCGGGCCTGCGGTCAGCCAATCACCGGCATCACGGGTCGACCCTGACCCGGCGGGCCCGGCGGAGCATCACCACCGTGCCGGCGGCTGCGAGCACCACGATCACCGACAGCGCCAGCACCGTCCCCCAGGCCGGGCGGCGGGCCGGCGCCGGCGTGCGGGCGGTTGCGGCGTTCGCGGCCGCCTGCGCGCTCGGCGGCGCGGAGGACGGCGGGGCGTGCAGCCGCGCCGCCTCCTCGGGCGTCACCAGGTGCCCGACCGAGGAGCCGGCCGGGCGCGCGAAGCCCCAGTCCAGCAGCATCGTGCCCTGCTGCCAGGCCCGCGCCGGCACGATCTCGGCGCCCATGATCGTCACCACGAGCCGGCGGCCGTCCCGCTTCGCCGCGCCGACGTAGGTGTGGCGGGCCTCGTCGGTGAAGCCCGTCTTCCCGCCGATCGCGCCCTGGTACTGCGTGAGCAGCTTGTTCTCGTTCTGGATCTGGAAGCCCTTGGGGTCCTTCGGCGGCTGGGCCGGCCACTGGAAGGTCAGCATCGCGTCGTACTGCACGAAGGCCGGCCGATCGAAGTTCTCCCGGGCGATGAGTGCCAGATCGTAGGCCGAGGTGAACTGCTCCGGCGCGTCGTAGCCGGACGGGGTGACCGCGTGGGTGTCGTCGGCGCCGAGCCGGTGCGCCTCGGCGTTCATCGCCGCGATCGCCGCCGGCACCCCGCCCGCGCCGCCGCCGACCCGGGCCAGGGTGCTGGCCGCGTCGTTGCCGGACTGCAGCAGCAGCCCGTACCACAACGTCGACACCGGGTACTTCCCGCCGGAGACGATCCCGACCAGCGAGCTGTCGGCCGGCAGGTCCACGTCCGCGTCGGTGGCCTCGATCACCTGGTTCGGGTCGAGCTTGGGCAGTACGGTCGCGGCGAGCAGCAGCTTCTGCACGCTGGCGGGGCGGCGGCGCAGGTGCGGCGCGCACGCCCCGAGCACTTCGCCGGTGTCGAGGTCGGCGACGACCCACGACATCGCCGAGAGCGTCGGCGGCGCGGGCGCCCCGGCCGGCACCGCCAGCCCCCGGGTCCCCATCAGCTCCCCGCCGATCACGGGCGCGCCCGGTTCCCGCTCGGGCGACGGGGGCGTGGGCGGGATGGCCGACGTCGACGTGTACGGGCACGGCACCGTCGCCGCCGGGCTCGCCGCGACCGACGCGCTCGGCTCCACCAGCGGCACCGGCCCGGCCGGCAGCAGCACGGCCATCGCGGCCGCGGCGAGATGCCACATTCCCATGCCCGGAGCCTATCGACACGGCGGGTTGCCCGCCCTGCGGTCGCGGTTGCGCCCCGGCCGTCCGGGCGATCCGCGTACCGCGACTGCACCGCAACCGCACTCAGGTCGGCAGCCGCCGCACCGATCGGTGTGGCCATGTCGGAGAGCGCGCTGGAGCAGCACGAGATCGACTACCGGGTCCGGCAGATCAGGCTCGGTACGTGGATCGGGGTCGGGATCACGCTGATCGGGGCCGTCCGCGTGCACCTGGAGTGGCACAGCGGGGCCTGGATGCTGGCGCTGGCCGGGCCGGCCACGGTGGGGCAGGTGGTGCTGGCGGTGCTGCCCTGGCAGCGGTACGTCACCGCGCCGTGGCTGCCCCGGGCGCTGTCGGCGTGGTGGCTGGCGAGCCTGGCGCTGCTGCTGGCGTTCACCGCCTACGACACCGCGGCGCTGGCCATCTACCCGGCCGGGGTCATGCTCGTGCTCGCCTCGACGGCCGCGCTCGCCGACGAGGCCTCGGTGTGCGCGCTGGGCGGGTTCAGCATCGCCGGGTACCTCGGCCTGGTCATCACCCGCGACCGGCCCGTCACGTTCACCCTCGCCGCGCTCACCGTCGCGTTCATGCTCGGCGTCACGTGGTTCTGCGCCCGCACGGCCGGCAACCGCCGGCGCATGGACCGGGCCCGCCGCGCCGCGGAGCGCAAGATCGAGGCGCTGCTGGAGAACTCCTCCGACGCCGTCATCGCGGTTCGGCCGGGCGGCGGCGTGACGTACGTGAGCACGTCCGTGCGCACCGTGCTCGGCTACGACCCGGCGTTCGTGACCAGCGACCTGCTCATGGACATCACCCACGCCGACTACCTGCCGACCGTCATGGAGTGGTGGCAGGGGGTCACCACCGGCATCCCCGGCTACACCGGCCGGGTCGAGTCCCGGGTCCGCCGCGCCGACGGCACCTGGATCTACGCCGAGGTGACCGCGACCAACCGGACGCTGGAGGCGCCGCTGTACGCCGCGGTCATGAGCATCCGCGACATCACCGGCCGCAAGGAGCTCGAGGAGGAGCTCACCCGCCAGGCCTTCGCCGACTCGCTGACCGGCATGCCGAACCGGGCGCTGTTCCGCGACCGGCTCGAGCACGCGGTCGCCCGCAACCGCCGCGGCGGCGGGCGCATCACGCTGCTGCTCGTCGACCTCGACGACTTCAAGCTCGTCAACGACAGCCTCGGGCACACCGCCGGCGACCAGCTCATCGCCACCACCGCGCTGCGGCTGCACCAGCAGCTGCGCGCCGCCGACACCCTGGCCCGCCTCGGCGGCGACGAGTTCGCGATCCTCGTCGAGGACATCAACGAGATCGAGGCGATGGACCTCGCCGAGCGCCTGCTGACCGCGATCCGCCGGCCGCTGCGCCTGGGCAACCGCGAGGTCGTCTGCTCCGCCTCGATCGGCGTGGCCACCGCCAAGGCCGGCGGCGGCGAGGACGGGCCGGACCCGGGCGAGCTGCTGCGCAACGCCGACCTCGCGATGTACGCGGCGAAGGGCGCCGGGCGCGACCGGTACGCGCTGTTCGACCCGGCCATGTACGCCGGCATCATCCGCGAGGCGGAGGACCGCGCCGAGGTCGAGCGGGCCCTCGCCCGCGAGGAGTTCGTGGTCCACTACCAGCCGATCGTCGACCTGCCGACCAGCCGGCTCATCGGCGTCGAGGCCCTCGTGCGCTGGGAGCACCCGGTCCGCGGGCTGCTCGGGCCGAACACGTTCATCCCCCTGGCGGAGGCCACCGGGCTCATCGTGCCGCTGGGCCGGTGGGTGCTGCGGCAGGCCTGCGAGCAGCTGGCCCGCTGGCGCGCGCAGTACCCGGCCGCGGAGGCGATCCGGGTCAACGTGAACCTCTCGGCGCGGCAGTTCCAGCACGAGGGCCTGGTCGACGAGGTCGCCGGGATTCTCGCCGAGACCGGGGCCGACCCGCACCAGATCGTCCTGGAGATCACCGAGTCGCTGCTCATGCAGGACACCGAGACCACGATCACCACACTCGGCCGGCTCAAGGCCCTCGGCGTGCGCCTGGCGATCGACGACTTCGGCACCGGGTACTCGTCGCTGTCGTACCTCAAGCGCTTCCCCGTCGACATCCTCAAGATCGACCGGTCGTTCGTCGACGGGATCACCACCGGGCAGGGCGACGCCACACTCGCCGAGGCGGTCGTGCAGCTGGGCCGGGCGCTGCAGCTGCAGACGGTCGCCGAGGGCATCGAGACGACCGAGCAGTGGTCGACCCTGCAGGACCTCGGCTGCGAGTTCGGGCAGGGGTACCTGTTCGCGCGGCCGGGCGCCGCCGAGGCGATCTCCTCGATCCTCGGCGACGCCCGGGTCGTATAGCTGCTGCTTACCTGGAAATGCTGAACGGGTCGCCGTACACCTTCCACGACAGCGGCGGGTCGAGGTCGAAGTTGCGGTTGTTCAGGAACACCCGCTGGGCGGTGTCGACCCGGCTGGTGTCGCTGTGGGCCTCCTCGGTTTTCATCGCCGCGACGCGGGCGTCGAGGAAGGCGTTGAGGTAGGTGGTTTCGTCGCCGCCTTGGGCGGGGGTTTTGGCTTTGGTCATGGCGGCGTTGCGGATGCCGCCGAAGCTGGCGGGGTCGGTGCCGGGGCCGTGCATGACGATGGCGTCGTAGTAGATGAACTGGCCCAGGGCGCGCAGGCCGTCGGTTTTGGCCTGGTTGACGGCGGGGTTGAAGTAGACGCGGTCGCGTTCGTCGTTCTGGGTCTGTTGGAAGGCGGGGTCGGTGGCGGCGGTGCGCCAGTCGTTGGTGAAGGTGGGGTCGAGGCCGGTGTGGGAGGCGCTGCCGTTGACGTTGCGTAGTGCGGGCAGGTATTTGGCCAGGGGGTTGCCGGGTGCTCGCTGGGTGTAGCGTTCGACGAGTTCGAGCATGTCGCCGGTGCCGGAGCAGAAGCCGATGATCCCGGCGGTGTAGCCGCGGCCGTCGCCGATGTCCTCGATGTACTGGTACTGCGCCTTCCAGTCCAGGCTGGAGTTCTCCGCCGAGGACACCAGCTGCATCGCGATGTCCTTCTTGCGCGGGTCGGACAGGCTCTTGCCGGACGGGCTGGCGGTCGGGCTCTTGGTGGGGCTCGCCGCCGGGCTCTTGGAGGGGCTGGGGCTCGTGCTGGGCGAAGCGCTCGGACTCGCGCTCGGCTTCGTCGAGTTCGACGGCGTCGGGGTGCTCTCGGTGCCGGTGCCGTAGACCTTGAACTCGTACAGCGAGTAGCCCCACTGCGTCCCGCGCGCCGTGCCGTAGAGCCGGACATATCGCCCCGACCCCGACAGCCCGGTCAGATCGTCGGCGCCCCCGTCGCCGGAGCCGGTGCTGTAGACGGTCGACCAGGTGTTGCCGTCGGCGGAGGTCTCGATACGGTACGCCTTGCCGTACGCGGCCTCCCACTGCAGGCTCACGCGCGTGATGGCCCGGGTGGCGCCGAGATCGACGCGGATCCACTGCGGGTCGGACCCTTCCGCGCTGGCCCAGCGGGTGCTGCCGTTGCCGTCGAACGCGAGCGCGGGCCCGAGCGACGACGACTCCACCGAGGAGGAGGCGGCCGGCTTACCCTGCGAGAGCAGGGTCTCGGTAGCGGCGTCGGCCCCGCGCATGACCGCGACGGTGGTCACGGCCCCGACGACGAGCAGCGAAGCGGCGCCCAGGCCGGCCAGCCGGAGGGGATGCTGCACGAGGTGCCTCCAAACCAAGTCTGTCAGGTAACTTGCCTGACGGATCTTGTGATCGGAGAGTCTCGATGTCAAGCGACCTAAACGAGACTTCATTTCGCGTTATGGTTTCCCCTCGGCCAGGTCGGTGACCCGGCCACCGCGGCGCGTACCCCCCTTCGTAGTGTCGTCCCTCGGCGGGTGGCGTTGTTCGCGCCACTCCGAACGCGCTGGGTGTCCTGCCGGAAAACGCCATCGCCCCGGGATGCGGCCGTCGTGGCGCGAGAGAAAAGCTCACCCGTGGACTATTCGGGCAATTAGCATGATATCAGGCATCAGTGAGCGGGGGATCTGCATATGCGCACCAGAGGGCGGTACGCCGTCGCCGTCACGTTCAGCACCGCGGCGACCCTCGTGGCCACCGCCGCCGGGGCCGGAGCCGCCGTCGAGGCGCCCGCCGGGCACACCGTCGCGCGCTACGAGATGAACGAGCCCGCCGGCGCCCGGACCATGCTCGACAGCTCGGGGCACGGGCTCAACGGGGTCGTCGGCTCCGAGGTGCTGACCGGGGTCGGGGTCGGCGGCGCCACCGGGTACCGCTTCACCCGCCTCGAGCCCGACACCCCGCCGACGCACCCGCGCCACCTCGCCACGGTCGCCGGCGCGCCCGAGCTCAACCCGGGCAACCGGGACTTCGCGGTCACCGTCCGGCTGCGCACGCAGTACCACTTCGGCAACATCGTCCAGAAGGGGCAGGCGACCGTCGGCGGCGGCAACTTCAAGCTGCAGATCCCCAACGGTATCGTCCAGTGCCTGTTCCGCGGCGACCGCGGCTCCGTCATCGTCTCCTCGCGCAGCCGGCTCAACGACGGGGCCTGGCACACCGTGCGCTGCGAGCGCGTCGAGTCCGGCCTCAGCCTCGTCGTCGACGGGCGCACCGAGGCGCGCCGGTCCGGCCGCACCGGGTACATCGCCAACTCCTGGCCCCTGTCCATCGGCGGCAAGACCAGCTGCGACCAGGAGAACGTCGGCTGCGACTACTACGCCGGCGACCTGGACTACGTGCAGCTCGAGACACGCTGAGCCGACGGCGGCCTACATCGCCGGGTTCGGGTTCGGTCCCGGCGTGACCAGCCCGGTCTCGTAGGCCACCACGATCGCCTGGGCCCGGTCCCGCAGCCGCAGCTTCGACAGGATCCGGGCCACGTGCGTCTTCACCGTCGCGTCCGACAGGTGCAGGCTCTCGGCCAGCTCCGCGTTGCTCAGCCCGCGGGCCAGCAGTGCGAGCACCTCGATCTCGCGGGGCGTGAGCGTGGACAGGTCCCGGTGCAGGGTCGCGGTGCGCTCGTCGCGGGACGCGTAGCGCTCGACGAGCCGGCGCGTGATGGCCGGGGCGAGCAGCGCGTCCCCGGCCCGGACCAGGCGCACCGCCGCGACCAGCTGCTCCGGGCTGACGTCCTTGAGCAGGAAACCGGACGCCCCCGCGGACAGGGCGGCGTACACGTACCGATCGAGATCGAACGTCGTCAGAATGACCACCCGCGGCGCCTGCGCCGGCGCGCCGGAGAGGATCCGGCGGGTCGCCTCGAGGCCGTCCATCTCCGGCATCCGCACGTCCATGAGCACGACGTCGGGCACGGTGCGGCGGACCGCCTCGACCGCCTCGGCGCCGTTGGCGGCCTCGGCGACCACGTCGATGCCGTCGGCGGTGAGGATCATCCGGAAGCCGGTGCGCACCAGCGCCTGGTCGTCGGCGATGACGACCCGCGGCGGGGCGTTCACGCGACCTCCAACGGGATCTCGGCCACGACCCGGAAGCCGCCGGTGGGGCGCGGGCCGGCGGTCAGCGTACCGCCGTAGACGGCCAGCCGTTCCCGCAGCCCGGCCAGGCCGCGCCGGCTGCCGTGGCTGCCCGGCACCGGCTCGCCGCCGTCATCGGCGACGTCGATCCGCAGCACCCCGCCGGCCGCGCTCACCTCGACGTGCACCCGGGCCCCGGCGGCGTACTTCACCGCGTTCGTCAGCGCCTCCTGCACCACCCGGTACGCGGCCAGCCCCACCCCGGGCGGCACCGGCGGCGCGGCGACCGCCAGTGTCACCGCCGCCCCGGCCTCCCGCACCCGCGCGACCAGCGACCCCAGCTGGTCGATCCCCGGCTGCGGGGCCAGGTCGGCCCCGTCGCTGTCGACGGTGAGCAGCCCGATCGCCTGGCGCAGCTCGGTCATCGCGGCCCGCCCGCCCGCCTCGACGGCCAGCAGCGCCTCCTTCGCCAGCTCCGGCGAGGCGTCCATGACCTTGCGGGCCGCGCCCGCCTGCACCACCATCACGCTCACGTTGTGCGTCACGACGTCGTGCAGTTCGCGGGCGAGCCGGGCCCGTTCCCGGTCGACGGCCAGCCGGGTCGCCTGCTCCTGCTCGTGCTCCAGGGTCCTGGCCCGCTGCCGCCAGGTGTGGATCGCGTTCGCGGCCAGGCCCACCGAGGAGATCAGCAGGAACGTCACCAGCCCCGACGGCAGGCCCGGCAGGTCCTCCTGCAGGTCGCTGACCGCGAGCGCCGCGGCGGCGACGACGCTGGCCAGGGCGAGGTTGCGGTAGCGGGAGTACATCGGGGCGCTGTACGCGGCGATCACGGACGCGACGATCGTCCACGTCGGGTCGCCGTCCAGGCGGTACACCCGAAACGCGCACACGGCGATGACCAGGAAGGACGCGAGCGGGTAGCGGCGGCGCGCGGCCAGGGGCAGCGCGGTGAGCGCGGCCACGACCAGCAGCGGCCCGGCCGGGTCGTCGTCGGCGGGCGGCCTGAGCAACGGCCCGTCGAACGGTGGGTCCGGCGCCGGCGGGATCGGCAGACGGGGTTCGCGGGGCACGAACTGCTCGATGTGTGCCCGCACCGGGAAGTCGTCGCCGCGCTGCACCGGCTCGGTGGCGCCGTTGACCGCGCCGATCGCCAGCAGCACCGCGAGGATGACGTCGGCGGCCCAGCCCCACGCGGTCAGCCGGGCCGGCGCCGGGGTCTGCACCCGCAGCCAGGCCACCGCAGCCCGCCACCAGCGCGCGAGGTGCTCCCGGACTCCCATGTGCCCCAGTCTCGCCGATGCCCGGCCGCGGGCGCGTCGGGACCGGTGCGTACATCGCAATGATGACGCCCGCCGCCGTACGCCCCGCGGCCGAGCCGAAACCCGTACGACGGCCGACGTGCCGGGCGCCGGTTCGTCCATAGCGTCGCCGCATGACCGAACCAGGCGTGCTCATCGAGTTCGACGACGTGACCAAGCAGTACGACGGCGGGACCGCGGCCCTGGCCGGCCTCAGCCTGCGGGTGGGGCGGGGCGAGGCGCTCGCGGTCCTCGGGCCGTCCGGCAGCGGCAAGTCCACGCTGCTGAACCTCGTCGCCGGGCTCGACCGGCCCACGAGCGGCACGGTGACCGTCGACGGGGTGCGGGTGGACCGGCTGTCGGAGGCGGCGTCGGCGCAGTACCGCCGCAGCCGCATCGGCATGGTCTTCCAGTTCTTCAACCTCCTCGACGACCTCACCGTGCTCGGCAACGTGCTGCTGCCCGCGCAGCTGGCCGGCACGGCGCGGGCCAGGGCTCGGCAGCGGGCCGCGGAGCTGCTGGAGTACCTCGGCGTCGCCCGCCACGCCGGCGCCTTCCCGGGCCGGCTCTCCGGCGGCGAGCGGCAGCGGGTCGCCGTGGCCCGGGCGCTGATGAACCAGCCGCCGCTGCTGCTGGCCGACGAGCCGACCGGGGCCTTGGACACCGCGTCGGGCCACGACGTACGCGATCTGCTCACCGACCTCAACCGCGACGGCCAGACGCTGCTGCTCGTCACCCACGACCTGGCCCTGGCCGAGGCGTGCGCGACCCGCACCATCTCCCTCGTCGACGGCCGGCTCGCCGCGGCGGGAGTGGCGGCGTGAGCGGTCCGGAGCGGAGCGGCGCCCGGTCTGGGTCGATCGCCGCGAAGCATCATCGAGCCAGACTGGGTGTTGGGGCCGCTCACCATGGGTTCAGTTTCCTCGCGCCGGCGCCGGAGCTTGCGGAGGTGACGGCGTGAGCGCCGGCCTCGGCGGCATCGTGCGCTCCGGCGTCGGCCGCCGCCGCGTGCAGACCGTCGTCATGGCGCTGACCACGCTGCTGGCCGTCACCGCCTCCGTCCTCGCCGTCGGGCTGCTCGTCGCCTCCTCGCAGCCGTTCGCCCGCGCCTTCGCCCGCCAGCACGGCGCCCACCTCGCCGCCCAGTTCGACGCGGCCAAGGTCACCGCCGAGCAGCTGTCCGTCACCGCCCACGCGACCGGCGTGACCGCCGCCGACGGCCCCTACCCGGCCACCGACGCGGCCCCCGAGATCGTCAGCAGCAAGGGCGCCGTCCCGGCCGGCGTCAAGCTGCCGCCGCTGACGATCGTCGGCCGGCCCGACGCCGGCACCGGCCTCGACCGCCTGGAGCTCGCCGCCGGCCGCTACGCCACCGGGCCGGACGATCTGGTGCTCGCCGCCGGCACCGGCCCGTTCGAGGTCGGCGACCGGATGCGCTTCACCGACGCGCCCGGCTCGCCGACCCTGACCGTCGTCGGCCTCGCGCGCTCGGTCGGCCACACCGGCCAGGCGTGGGCGCTGCCCGCCACCGTCACGGCGCTCACCGCCGAGGGCAAGGGCGGATTCCAGATGTTGTACCGCCTGAGCTCCGCCGCCACCGACGCCGACATCGCCACCGGCCGCGACGCCATCGCCGCCGGCCTGCCCGAGGGCGCCCTGCGGGGGACCGTGTCGTACCTGTCGGTGAAGACCGACGCCGAACGGATGGCGGCCACGTTCGCCCCGTTCGTGATCGCGTTCGGCATCCTCGGCCTGGTCATGTCCGTGCTGATCATCGGCATCGTGGTCTCCGGCGCGGTCGGCTCGGCGACCCGGCGCATCGGCATCCTCAAGGCGCTGGGCTACAGCCCGGCCCAGGTCGCCCGCGCCTACGTGGTGCAGGCGCTGATCCCGGCGACCGTCGGCGCGATCCTCGGCGCGGCGCTCGGCAACGCCGCGGCCGTGCCGATCCTCCATGACGAGGGCGAGGCGTTCGGCACCGGCGTGGCCACCCTCGACTGGTGGGTCTGCGGGGCCGTGCCCCTGGCCGCCCTCGCCGCCGTCGCGGTGACCGCGTTCGTGCCGGCGCTGCGGGCCGGGCGGCTGCGCACCGTCGACGCCCTCGCCGTCGGCCGCACCCCGTCCGCCGGCCGCGGCCGCGCCGCCCGGCACCTGCTCGGCCGGCTGCCGCTGCCCCGCCCGGTGAGCCTGGGGCTGGCGAACCCGTTCACCCGCCCCGGCCGGTCGCTGACGATCGCGGCCGCGGTGGCGCTCGGCGCGCTCGGCGTCACGTTCGGCGTCGGGCTCGCCCTGTCGGTCGGCGGGGTGCAGACGGCGCTGAACAAGCGTGCCGCCGGGGCGGTGCTCGTCCACGTCGGCGGCCCGCCCGGCAGCCCGGCCCCCGACCCGGCCGCGGTCGAGGCGGCGATCAAGGCGCAGCCGGGGACCGCCCGGTACTTCGCCAGCCAGTACTTCGAGGCCACCGTCGCCGGCCTCACCGGCATTACCGAGCTGGTGCTCTTCGACGGCGACGCGTCCTGGGGCAGCTACGAGGTGATCGACGGCCGCTGGTTCGCCGGCCCCGGCGAGGCGGTCGTGCCCAGCGCGCTGCTGGCCGCGGCCGGCCTGAAGGTCGGCGACCCGCTCACGGTCAGCGACCAGGGCCGGACCGCGACCGTCCGGATCGTCGGCGAGGTGCTCGACCTCAGCTCCGACGGCCGCCGGGTCATCGCCGACGCCCGCTCGTTCGCCGGCCTCGGGCTGCAGCCGAGCCGCGGCGGCAAGATGTTCCACGTCGACCTCGCGGCCGGGACCGACGTCAAGGACTACACCGCGAGGCTCGAGGCGGCCATCGGCCCCGGCGGCGGCCACGCCGAGGTCAACGTCGGCGGGATCAGCGGCACCGTCGTGGCCATCGACTCCCTCGCCGGGACGCTGACCCTGCTGCTCATCGCCGTCGCCGGCCTCGGGGTGCTCAACACCGTCGTGCTGGACACCCGCGAGCGCGTGCACGAGCTGGGCGTGTTCAAGGCGCTGGGGATGGCACCGCGGCAGACGGTGGCGATGGTGCTCACCTCCGTGGCGGGCCTCGGCCTGCTGGCCGGCCTGGTCGGGGTGCCCGCCGGGATCGCGCTGCACGACTGGGTGCTGCCGCAGATGGCGCACGCGGCCGGGACGCGGTTCCCGCCGCACATTCTGCGGGTGTACTCCCTGAGCGTCCTCGCCCCGCTGGCGTTCGGCGGCCTCGCGATCGCCCTGGCCGGCGCCCTGCTCCCGGCCGGCTGGGCGGCGCGGACCAGCACCGCCCGGGCGTTGCGCACCGAGTAGTGTTGCGGCGCATGGAGTTGCGGCGCAGACGCCGGTCCCTCGGCCTTGCCCTCCTCGTCGTGTTCTTCGGCCTGGTCGCCCTGGTCTGCGCCTGGGGCGCAAGCGGTGCCGGCACCTGGATCTACCTGGTCGCCGGCATCGTGGCGATCCTGCTGGGCGGCACACTGGTCCGCGACGAGCTGCGCCCGTTCCGCTTCGCGATCGGCCCGCAGGGCATCACCACCCGCGACGGCCTGATCGAGTGGGCGGCCATCGACAGGGTCGTGCTGGACGAGCCGACCCCGCCCGCCACATCGGGCCCGCACCTGCTCCTGCAGCCCGGCGACCGGATCGTCCTCAAGCTCGCCGACGTCAAGCAGTCCCGGGACGAGATCGTCTCGGCCCTGCAGCAGCACTCGGCCGGCCGCCTCGACAACCGCATCGCCCGCCGCGGCGACGACCCCGGCTTCCTGACGGTCCTGCGCGGCTACGAGGCGGGCCGGGTCGACAACCTGATCCGGCGGGCCAAGGACGCCCTGCTGTCGGGCGATCCGGCCCGGCGCGCCGAGGCCCGGGCGGAGCTGGAGGATCCCGACCTGCTGGTGGTGCTGCGCGGCTACGACCGGGCCCAGGTCGAGGCGTACCTACGCAAGCTCCGCGCCCGCCTGCTGGTGGATTGACCCGCCGGCGAGGGAATTGACCCGCCGGCGAGGGGATCGAGACGCCTCACCTTCCGCGCCACCAAGTCCCTCCCACCTGGACGCGGCCTGCTAGGGAATTGACCCGCCTGCTAGGTCATCAGGGGATTGGCCGGCCGGCTAGCGGATTGAGAAGAGGCGATCTGCGGGGTCCACGACGGCGGCCAGCACCGCGCCGGGGACGAGGGCCGGGTCGTCGGCCCGGATCGTGCCCGCCTCGAACGCGGCGAACCCGGGCCCGCTGATCCGCAGCCGCAGTTCCAGCCCGGGATCTTCCCCGCCCAGGTGATTGGCGACCGTGAGAATTTCCGCCGTCGCGGCGACACCGGCAGCGGCCAGCCGCCGCGCGTCGCGGCGCGAGAGGGTGACCAGCCGCCAGCCGAAAACGCCGAAACCGGCACCGGCGATCGTCACCAGCACGCCACCGGCGAGCAGCCCCCAGAAGTCGGCGGGCGCCTGCCGCGGGTCCCGCGTCACGGCGACGGCGAGCAGGACCGGCCCGGGCAGGCAGATGGCCAGGAACACCACCCGGCACAGCAGCGCGCCGATCGGACCGAGGCGCGCTTCGGCCTCCCGGGGGATACTCGTCACTCCGGCACCCTAACCTCCCCCGGTCAGAGGGAATGGGGCTCATCGAGGGTGGTGAGGGAAAGGTGCCCCCGACCTGCAAGGATGTGATTGTCTAGATCATATCCACAGGAGAATTGGGTGCACCTTTCCGGTGAGTAAGAGTACGGGATGGGCTGCGCGGTTGCAGGTGGCCGTGGGCGGTAAGGGCCTGGTCGGACATGCGGGCGCGGCTCTGCTGAGGCAGTGCGCGGACCGGACCGGTCTGACCGGGGCGTTGAACGTGGTGCCGCCCCGGGGTGCGGGGCCGGGGTGGTGGGATCGGGGCACGGTGCTGGTCTGTCTGGCGGCGGCGGTCGTGCTCAGCGCGACGAGCATGGTCCGACATCGGGCTGCTGGCGCATCAGGGCCTCGTGTTCGGTGATCCGCCGTCGGAATCGACGGTCCGCCGCGCCCTGGACGAATTGGACAACGCCTGCCTGCGCCGGATCGGTAGGGCGAGGGCGAACGTCCGTGCCCGGGTCTCGGAGTTGCTTGCCCGCCGGCCGGAAGGTTTCCGTGGCTCACCGTGGCCGGGAAGCTGTTGACCGGGTGGGTGGTCATCGATCTGGACGCCACCCTGATCACCGCGCACAGTGACAAGCAGGGCGCGGCGGCCACATTCAAGAAGGGCTACGGGCACCATCCGTTGGGGACCTGGTGTGCCAATACCGCGGAAAGCCTGGCCATGCTGCTCCGCCCCGGGAACGCCGGGTTGAACACTGTCAGTGACCATATTCGGGTGCTGGATGATGCGATTCGCCGGGGCGCTGCTCCTCGTCTACCTGCTCGCGGCTCCGGTCCGGTCCCCGGAGCCGGGCACCGATCACCCGAACGACATGAACTGCGGCAGCGTCTTCTGGTTGACCCCGCCGGAACCGGGCCCCACCGACCCCGATTACGAGTTCTACCGCGAGAAGATGGACCGCGGCTGCCGTGAGGCCCTTGTCATGAGGGGCACCACGGCAGCCGTAGTCTCGCTGATCACAGTCTTCGCCGTGGCCCTGCTTAACGGTTCTGGGCCTGCCCGGCATCGAGGCCGTGATTGATCGGCCTGAAGCACGCGAGCCAGCCGCCCAGCACGTTCCCCCGACGGCGTCGGGCGCGTGCGGGCCGCAATTGCGCAGCTTCTCGTGCGTGGGTCACCACCGAGGAGCAGCCGGTGGCGACCCACGCCGGGCGTGGAGCTCTACGCGATCGCCCTGCTCAGGGCGCGCTGGACGAAGGGGGCCAAGCCGGTGAGGTAGTCACCGCTGTTGATGACCACCCCCCTGATCGCACCCCAGGCCGCGGACAACTTGGTGCCGAACTCGCGGGTGCTTTTAGCGATCGACTTGATCACCGCCGGGATCTCGGTTTTTGCCCACTTGAGGGCATTTTCCCCGAAAGCACCGAGCCCCATCGCGACAAGGACGTTGACTATCGTGTTACCCCACTCTTCTTTGTCAGCCAGCTTGCCGTCGAACGCCTGCAGGATGACGCTCTTGGTCAATTCCCCAAGCCCGCCGGCCATGCCGCCGCAGAAACCCGTGGGAGTGGTTTCGGGCAAGGCGGCCGTGCACGCGGCAAAGGTCGTCAAAAGGGCGATGAACGCGACGGCGTTCGCGATCGTAGTCTGCCACCAATTGACTTGAGTGGTAACCTCCCCCTTGGTGATGGTGAGGGTGAGCTTGCTGCCGTCCATGGAGATCGCACCATTGAAATCGGTGTTCTCGAACCTTTCCGGGTACGGCACGTGTGCCGGCAGCGCTGCGAGCGTCTGCTGCATGTATACGCCGACACCCTTGCTCTTCGCCGCGGAGACGATCTTCTTTATTGCGTTCTTGTCGTACCCAGCGCCACTGAAGTCTTTGGTCAGGCGTATCACCCTGTTGGACGGCAGCGGGACCGAGCCCGACGTCAAACGCATGGGCGGGGTCGTGGTGGGCGGCTTCGTTGTAGCCGCCGGCCCGGTCGGTCCAGCCAGGACCAGCCCGTTGTCGGTGGCCGCAGCGGATATGGACTCATCCGCGTACGCGCTGCCTGTCACGGTACCGGCCACCAGAACCGCGGCGGCGGCCACCACCGAGACGAGAATTCTTCTCGTTCGCATACTATCCTCCTGAAACGTCACAATTTTTGTGATGCCGTTGCGACCGGGAATCGCCGCGCGTACAACGACCGAGAGATCCGCATCGCGGGCTGCGGCCTTGACGGTGCCGAAATGAGGGCTGCCCGGTTGCCCCCGCCCAGTCATCGCCCACCCGATTGAAGAATCGGGGTGTCCCGCGATGCGGCGGCGATCGGTTGTTCCGCGAGCACGGCGATCGTGCTCGCCAACATCGCCTCCTAGTTCTTACCGCGTAAGCAAAAACATAGGAGGACGCCCTTGACGGCCACCTACCGAACTCTGAATGAGCATCGGCCAGGCCCCGGTCCCGGTGTCTTCGCGAGGTAGCGGGATGACCGGATGGCCGGCTGTGAAGCGGGCACGCCGGTCCTGGCTGGAGCATGATTGGTTTCATTCGATGCTCCACAGCACGTCGGGGCCGATCTCCCGCCGGGTGATGCCGGGCTGGGTCCGGACGTCGAGGGCCGCCTCGAAGGGCGTACCGGCCACCCGGTCCCGCAGGACGACGACGCTGCGGATGCCGTACCGGTGCAGTTGTGCCAGGCTGGCCGGGCTGGGGAAGCTCCGTAGCGCGTCCCGGAGCTCCTCGCGGTCCGAGGTGTTGTAGCTGGACACCCCGTTCACCATGGTCGGGAAGCCGGCGGTCGACCACAGCAGCGCGGTGCTGTCGAAGGCGTCGTCCGTGGGGTAGCACCACGAGCGGTGCGGTGGCTGCCATCATCGCGGCCGGTTCGGTCGGCGCCGTCACGTGGGCCAGGTCCGGCAGTCCCTCGATGAGCACCAGCACAAGCAAGGGGACGGTGACCACCCGGGCCGCCGTCGCCGACCACTGCGGCAGGGTGACCTCACGGGCGGCCCGGGCCAGCCTGGTGACGAAGCCGGCGGCGAGGATCGCGAGCAGGATGGTGGACCAGAGGATCAACCGGCCCGGCGTACGGCCGCGGTCGAAGCCGGGGACGTAGAGAAAGAGCAGCCGGTAGGCGGGGCCGCGGGTGCCCAGCGCGCACAGCACCCCGAGGACGGTTCCGGCCAGGAGCAGAAGCCGTTGCCGCAGCGACCACACAGACAGGAACATCCCACCGAAGGCCAGTAGGTACAGCCCGTACCCGCAGAGCATCGCCTTCTCGTTGTGGGCGTCGCCGAGGGTCGCCCGGCCCACGGTGTTCAGGGCGCCCCAGGGCAGCGAGGAGACGGGTGCCACCAGCAGACTGCGGGGAATCGGGGAGAACTCTGCCACGTAGTCCCAGCTGCGCAGCACCTCCGGGTAGAGGTCGCGCACATGCTGATACGAGTACGCGAAGAAAAGGGTTGTCGCCGTGAAGAACAGCCCCCCGGCGAGGTCCCCCACGATCAGCCGGCGCGGCAGCGATGGGCGGCCGCGCGCCAGCCAGCCGGCACGCGAAAGCGAGCACGTAGACGAACGGCAGGCCGACGCCGAAACCCAGGCTGACCTGCCAGGCCGCGACCAGCCAGCCGGCCACCGCCCAGCCCGGCCGCACCCGCTCCCGCAGGTAGCCGCGGGCCATCGACCAGCCGTGGCCACGGGCGAGCATCGCGAAGGCGAGGGTGATCCCGCCGGTGGAGAGGATGTTCAGATGGTCGACGTGGCCGTACCGCCAGGGCGCGTAGGCGAGGGCGGCGCCCGCCACCGCACCCCCGACCCGGTTGGCACCCAACTGCCGGGCCAGCGCGTAACCCCCGAGGAACGCCAGGGCGAAGGCCAGCACGAACATGATGTTGTAGCGCAGGATCGCGGCCGTCACCCCGTCGCCGACCAGCCCGACCGGTGCGTACCCGAGCAGGGTGTCGCTGAGCGCCAAGGCGTACTTGCCGGGATAGAAAGCGTTGGTGTCCCACAAGCCGTGCAGCCCGCGCCGCAGGGCATGCCCACCCAAGGCGATCAGCCAGGCCTGCGCCGCCGGGTCCCCGACGTCCCCGACGATCGTGTGCGCCGGATTTCCGAAGGTCGCCGGTTTGATCCCACCCGAGGCCAGGTCTTTGGCGTACCACGGCAGCAGCCACGTCATCCCGATCGCGAGCAGCACCGACCCCACCGACGCCAGGGTCCACTCGTGCCGGAGAAGGGCGGCCGTCCACCTCCGCCCCACCGCGTGCCTGCTCTCCTCGGCCGCGGGTTCGACCACCCCTTCGGCGGCGACATCCGACCCTCGCGAGCCGTCAGCCGAGAGGCCGGTGACGACGGCCGCGGCCGATGCCGCCGCGCGCCGCCCAGGGCCGGTCCCGGCCACCGCAGAGGCGGGCAGGCAGGATTCGGACGCAGCGGGACCGGTCTTCTCGGCCCGGCGCTGGAAGGCACTCACCACACGCGCACAGTAGGAATCCGGACTTGACGATTACTGAATACGCCGTTGACTGGGCGCGCACGGGCCGATCGCGAGCAGCGTGCCCTACATCGCCCCCGAGATCATGCGGCACGGCGTCTACTCGGCGCGCTCCGACCTGTACGCGCTCGGCATGACGCTGTATGTGGCGACCACCGGTGGCCCGCCACAGCAGACCCCGGCCGGGCGCACCGGCACGTCCCGGCGCACGGCGACGGTGCGACGGTCGCCGGCGGCGGTGTCGCGGGCGCCGAAACGCGACGATTGAGAACATCGCGGAGTCCCGCAGCTTGCCGTCCTCGCCGGACGCCCAGGACTGCGACCAGTTGCGCAGCACGCCCTCGAACAGCGCCCCGACGCTCGCGATCGCCGCCCGGGACCGTTCGTTGCGCGCATCGGTCTTGAGGTCGACCCGGGACACGCCCCACTGCTCGAACGCGTGCGTGAACAGCAGCAGCTTCGCCTCGGCGTTGATGCCCGTGCCCTGCGCGGCTGCCCCGAGCCAGGTGAACCCGACCTCGACCGCGCACAGCCGCTCAGTGCCGGGCCAGAACCGCGGATCCCAGAACGACGTCGCCCCGACCGCCTTACCGGTGGCCTGCGACACCTGCGCGTACAGCGCCATCCGCCCAGCGCTCATCCGCTCCCGCATCGAAGCAAGATAATCGGCAATCTCCTCCGGCCGCGGCATCCACGTCCACCCGAACGTGCCCCGATCCCCGCCGGCCGCCTCCGCGAGGTCCTCCGCGTGCCGGTCCTCGACCGGCTCCAGCCGCACCAGGCGCCCTGCAAGCGGCGGCCCCACAAGTCGAAACGTCACCCGGGCATTGAACCAGGGATGCATGATTGCTGACCGTGAACGGCAATCCGGACGACCCCTGGTTCTGGACCCACGACGCCCGGCGCGAGCACGTCCTCCGCCCGCAGCGCGAGCCCTTCCGCCTGGCCCGCGTATCGTCCTACGGCACCGGCCCGCGCCGCCGCTTCGCCACCCTCGCCCACGGCGACCGCGGCCCAGCGCGCGAGACCCACGTCGACCTCACCGCGAACGAACTCGCCGCGTGTACCAACGCCATCTCGATCAGCGCCGGCGAGGGCGGCTTCACCGTTGTCGTGGAGCCCGGTCGTCCCGTCGCGTCTCGCGTCCGCTCCGGCTTGGACGAGGCCGCGGTCCGGGCATTGCTGGCGACCGGCGACCGCATTCTCGACATCGACCCGTACGAGACCCCGGACGGGCCCCGCTTCGCCGTCGTCTCCGCCGCCGACGGCCCCGCGACGCATTTCTTCACCGGGCTGACGGCGTTTCGGCTGCGGTGGGCGCTGCGCCGGGCCTGCGTCCAGCCGCTGCGCCTGCGCGCCCACGCTTTCGGCGCCCGCGACACCGCCGCCGGCGACCATCGCACCGCGGGTGACTATCGCGCTGCGGGTGACCATCGCACCGCGGGTGACTATCGCGCTGCGGGTGACTATCGCGCCGCGGGTGACTATCGCGCTGCGGGTGACCATCGCGCCGCCGCCGCCGCCGCCGCCTCTGCCGCTGCCGGTGACTGTGACGCCGCTGCTGTCGGCGACTGCCATGCTGCCGTTGCTGGTGGCCGGGACACCGCTGCTGACGTTCGTTACACCGTTGCCGCTGGCCTGTTGCCCCGCGCCCGCTGGTATGTGCACCTGACCGGTGACCAGGTCGGTCGCCGCCTTGACCGCCTCCGCGCCTGGCCCGTCGACCTGGACGCGCGGCGGACCGGGGACGGCGTCCGGTACACCATGGTCATGCAGGGCTGATTACCGTTTATCGGATTACCGGTAATTGGTAATCCGATAATTCGGGGGCGGTCACGCAGTGTGGCGGCTACTCCGAGACCACGTTGCCGTGCTCGTCGACGACCTTGGTCTGCCAGTAGCGGTGCCACTCGTCGTCCACGTGGACCGGCTCCTGGCCCGACGGGTAGCGCACGTAGCCCGCCGGCGGCTCCAGGCCCTTCGCCACGCATGCGGCGCCGGTGCGGTTGCCGACCGCCTTGACCGGGTACTCGCCGTCGCGGCACACCCGTTCGCGCATGTCGCAAGCGGCGATCGGTAGCAGAAAGACGACCATCACCGCGGCGGCGAAGCGGATGCGCGAAGCGTGCATCCCACTATCGTGTACCACGATGGCGCTCAACGACCGGCTTCGCGACGCCCTGCGCGATCCGAACGCCCTGGTGCGGCTCGATGCGGCGCGGGCGGCCGCCGGCTCCGGGGACCACCGGCTGGTCGAGCCGCTGCTGGAGGTGGCGCTGCGCGACGTGGCCGAGGTCCGCGTCGCGGGCGGGCTCGGAGACACCGTCGAGCACGTCGGCGACGCGGCCGCGGTCGCGCTCGGGGAGATCCTCGGGCGCCGCGCCGGTGTCGACGCGCGGGTCGCGCTCGCCGCCGAGGATCTGGGCTTCGACGACGACCGGGTCGCGACGCTGCTGTACTACCTCGGTCCGCGGTATGAACCCCTGCGCCAGCGGCTGGAGAGTCACCCGGAGTCGCGGGTCCGGCTGCGGGCGGCTCGGGCGGTACTGTCGATCCACCGGACCGCGGCGTTCGCGGCGAAGCTGCTGCACGACCCGTCGCCGCTGCTGCGCATGGAGGGGCTGCAGGTTCCCGCCGGCGTCCGCGACGACGAGACCTGCCTGCGGCTGATGCGCATCGACCCCGACCCGGCGGTGCGCGCGGAGGCGGCGATGCTGCTGCGGTTCACCGCCGCCGGCGTGGCGCCGTTCGCGGCGGCGGTGCGCACCGAGCCGGACCCGGGCGTGCGCGCCGCGCTGGTGGCGTGCCTGGCCCACCGGCGCCGCGATCCGGAGGCGGTGCGCGCCATCGCCGGCCTGCTCGGCGACCCGGGCACGGCGGTGCGCCGCTCGGCCGCGGAGGCACTGCGCGACGCGACCGACCCGGTGGCCGGGGCGGCGATCGGGCTGCGCGTCCTGGCCGAGCCGGACGAGGACGTGCTGGCGGAGTTGCTGCGATACCGCGGCCTGCTGCAGGACGCACCGGAGCTGCGCCCGCTCATCGAGCGCCTGCACCGGCACGCCAACTTCGACGACGACCGCCGCGCCCTCGGTGCCCTGCTCGCCGCGCGCCCGTCCGCCGCCCGGGCGGCCGGCTACGCGTCCGACGGGCGGCTGCTGCGCGAGGTGCTGCGCCAGGCCGCCGACGCGCTCGGCTCGCAGGCGCTGCGGGCCTGGCTCGACGACCCGTCCCGGCCGGTGCCGATCGGCAGCGCGGAGGTCGACGAGTGCGTGCGGGCCTGGTCGTCGCTGGATACCGAGCGGGCGATGGTGGCGGGGGAGTCGGCCGCGTACGCCGCCACGCTCGCCGACCCCGCGCACACTGTCCCCGACCCGGTCCGGGGCCCGACCACCGCCGCTCGCCGAGCCCTGCACCTGACCCAGGTCGCGCACGTGCTCACCGCCCGGCTGCTCGCCGCCGGGGCCGAGCCGCCGCCGGCCGCGCCGATCCTGCGGCTGCTGCTGCCCGGCGAGGACCCGATCGAGGCGCTGCGTTCGGTGCTGAGCGTCGAGGAGTGCCGGCGGGCCCGCAACGTGGCCTGGCTGCGGCTGCTCATGCGGCCCGCGGACGAGGCGTGGTACCTCGAGGCGCTGCGCGCCGCCGGCCCCAAGGCCCAGCCGCCGGGCGGCGAGGTCAGTGACTGGCACCTCGACCTGGCCGTCACCGCCGCCGAGGGCCGCCGCACCACCGGCTACCGCTGACCGCCGAGCGTGGCCGCGAGGTCACCGTGCGCACGGACCGTCGCGGGTGGCGGGCCCGCGCTTCCGGAGTCACTGTCGGTTGTGGACGGTTGCCCGAAGGTTACCGCGGCTGACCTTCGGCGTCCCGTCCACGCCGCACGAGACCGACCCGGTCGCGGTCGAAGTCCTCGACCTGCTCCGCGTGGCGCCGGCGGAGGTTCGCCGGCCGCGCGGTCGGAGCAAATCGGTGGCGCGGTGTAATGCCTCGCGGAGCAAATCGGTAGCGTGGCGTGATCCCTCGCGGAGCAAACCGGTAGCGTGGCGTGATCCCTCGCGGAACGGGCGATCGGCCGGCCGCGATTTCAGCGCGCCGTCAGCCCCCGGTGACAGCCTGCGCCGATGACAGTCGAGCCGGCTCTCGACCCGGCGGTGGCCGACGCGCTGACCCGGGCCGTCGGGCACCCAGCCCCGCATACCGACGCCGAACTGGCCGCCGTGGCCGACCTGGTCGTCGTCCACCCGAACGACCTCGCCGGCCTGGCCCGCTGCACCGGCCTGCGCCGCCTCACGCTGGTCGCCGGGGACGTGGCGGTGCCGAGGCTGGCCGGGCTGGTGCACGTACGGATCGTCGCGTGCCGGATCGCCTCGCTCGCCGGCCTGCTCGACGCGCCCGGGCTGCGCCGCCGCGACCTGCTGTTCAGCGCCGCGCCGAGCCTGGCCGGCAACGACGACGAGGTGCTCGCGGCCGCGGCCGGCGGGACCGTGGCCGGGGTGCCGCACTCGCGGACGGTCGCCGAGTACCGCGCCGAACTCACCGACGACGCCTCCGAGTACGAGCGCCGCCAATGCGTGCGCCTGTGGGAGCGCACTGGCGCGGTCTTCGGCGCCGGCGTACTCGTGCGCCCCGGCCCGCCGGCGCTCACCGGCAACGCCTTCGACGCCGTGCGGCTCTCCGCCGCCGACCTGGAGCGGGCGCTCGACGAGCCGGGGTTCACGCTGGAGTCGCTCTTTCAGCGGTACCCGCCGATGCCCGCCGAGATCCCGGCCCTGCTCGCCCGGGTGGCGCAGCCGCCGGGCGGACCGCTGCGCCGGTGGGCGGCCGCGGCCGAGCTGTGGCCCGACGACCGCTACGGCGCGGAGCGCTTCGCGCTGCGGTACCCCCGCGCCGGCCTGCGCACCGACCCGCGCGGCGTGCTCGACGCGGCCGCCGCGCTGTACCGCGAGCTGGTCCCGGCCCCGTTCCTGCTGCGCCCGAAGCTCGCCAAGTGGCTGCTGCTGCGGGCGACCCCGGCGCTATGCCTGGGCCGCTTCCCGGGCCGCGCCTGGCTGCTCGGCCTGCCACTGGACCCGCCGGCGCCGGACGACGTGCTGCTCGCGCTCGGCTACCTGATCGTGGGCCGCGACGCGGACCGCCCCGGCGACGTGCTCGCGGTGACGGTCGACGACGCCGAGTGCATTGTGCGCCTCGATCTGGACGCGGCCCTGGAGACGCTCGCGGGGCGCCCGAGCCCGTTCCCGGCCCTGCGCCGCGGCGGGGACCCGCCGCGGCTGGCCGGGGCCGAGTACCGCGGCTACCGCGAGCTGCTCGACGACGTGACCACCACCCGCCCCGCCCCGCGCGTGCCGGCATCGCCACCGCCTACGGCCCGTGCCGTGCTCCCGCGCGGCGTACGCCTCGAACTGCGCCGGCTACGAATCGTCTACTCAGGACGGTCCATCGTGGACACCGGCCGTGAGCTGACCGTCGCCGCGAGTGGCCGGCGGCTGCCACTGTCGTCGGTGCGGGAGGCGGTCGCCGGCTCGGACCCCCGGCGCGCGGCGGAGCTGCTCGCCGGGGTGGTCAGTCGGCCGGGCCCGGCATGACCGGCCGTAGGCGCTGGACGACCGCGGCCAGGGCCTCGCCGAAGGTGGGATCGGTCCAGACGG
The DNA here is from genome assembly GCF_050942935.1 of Dactylosporangium sp. CA-233914. NCBI lineage: Bacteria > Bacillati > Actinomycetota > Actinomycetes > Micromonosporales > Micromonosporaceae > Dactylosporangium > Dactylosporangium sp. CA-233914. The sequence continues at coordinate 6,651,499 of NZ_CP192030.1, forward strand.
CGTCCTCAAGGGCCCGCACGACCCGCCGGAACGTGCCCGCGGACGGCGTCGGCGACGTGGCGGACTCCTGCTCGAGGCTGAGCAGCGCGGGGTCGTCCTCCAGCTTCGCCTGCACCAGGCCGGCCAGGCCGCGCAGCTGCTCCTCGACCGCCGGTCCGGCCGGCGCGGCCGGCTCCGGGCGGCCCCGGTCGAACAGGTGCGACGCCAGCCAGCCCACCGCGAGTTCCACCATCGTCACGATGATTACCTTCGCACATTCACCGCCCGTCAAGAATGGCCGCGAAGCGCTCCTCGGCGAGGTCGAGCTGCCGGAAGATGTGCTGTTTCACGAGCCGCGACAGGGGGGTGTCGGGCCGGGCGACGAGTTCGCGCAGCACGGGGACCATGGGGCGGTACTTCGTCGCCGACCGCTCGACCTTCGGGCCCGTGGTGTGGATCACACCGACGCCGTTGTCGGTGAAGTCGGAGACCTTGATCACCCTCGCCCACGGCTCGCGCTCCAGGCTGGCCCTGACGTGCTCCCGGTACTGCTCGTGCCGGTCGGATGACGGGTCGTACTCGGGGTTGGTGACCGCCTCGACGAGCCCGGCGGTCCGCTCGCCGAAGCGGCCGGCGAGCGCGGCGACCGCCTGCTCGATCGTCGCGCCCGGGTGGCCGGCGAGCTCGTCGGGGTGGTCCTCGACGGCGTCGTGCAGCACCCCGGCGGCGATCACCTCGACGTCGGAGACCTCGTAGTGGTGCATGATGCGGATCGCGACGCGCAGTAGGTGGTTGAGGTACGGCTCGCGCACCCGCCGGTCGTCGCGGTGCAGTTCGGCGGCGAGGTCGAGCGCGGCGGCGAGCCGGTCGCGCTCGGGCGGGGCGAAGCGCTGGATCTCGATGCGGTACCGCTCCCGAAGCCCCGCCTCTCCATAGATCTCCGTGATCGCGTGCATCGGCATGGTTCCGAGGTACGACGGGAAGTCCATGGGTATGAAATATCAGACGGTACGATCCCGGACGTGAATCGCCGTCACCTTCGCTGGATCGTGCCCGCCGCCACTGTCGTCGTCGCCTCGGTGGTGGCGGTGGTGCTCATGACCCAGGTCGGGGGCAGCGCCGCGTGTGCGGCCGGTGGCTCCGCGTCGTACTACACCGCCGGCCGCAACGGCATGTGCAACCTCGGCACCCCCGCCGACGGTGCCTACGCCGCGGTCGGCCGGGCTGAGTACGCCGGGGGCGCGGGCTGCGGGACCCTGCTCGACGTGACCGGCCCGAACGGCACGACCCGCGTCCAGGTGGTGGACCTGTGCCCGAGCTGCCCGGCCGGAAAGATCGACATCGGTAAGGGCGCCTTCCAGCGGATCGGGGCGCTCAGCGCCGGGATCATCCCGGTCGCCTACGCCACCGTCCGCGACCCGCAGGTCGGCCCGCTGCAGGTGAAGGTCAAGGGCGGCAAGGGGTACTCCTCGCTGAGCGTGGTCGTCAACAACCATGGCAACCCGCTGTCCACTGTGGAGCTGCAGGCCGGGGCGGGCTTCACGCCCCTGCGCCACGGCGAGGACAACACCTGGACCGGCCCGTCGGGGCTGTCCGGCCCGGTGACGCTGCGCATCTCCGACGTGTACGGCCACCAGGCGGTCGTGGAGAACCTGGCGCTCGGTCAGAGCGACTTCCAGCAGACCCAGGTGTCGCTCTACGGCGGCCCGTCGCCGTCGCCGTCGAGCCCGGCACCCTCCACAGTGGAGTCCTCGCCCGCGCCCGCGCCGTCGGCCGTCCCCGCCGAGATCGTCACGACGGGTGCGCCGCCGCCGCCGAAGTGTTAGCGGTGCACCGCGCCCTCCACCATCGCCACCACCGCGCGCGGGTCGTCGACCTCGATGATCAGCCGCGCGTATCGCTCGTCGGTCAGCTCGATGACGACGGCCTTGCGCGGGTCGTGCACGTCCCAGAACACCTTCTCCCCGTCGAGGTGGAACGTGCCGGCGGTGATGACGTTGGGGATGTAGGCGCCGGGTGCCCGGATGCCCTTGGGTTCGCGGGAGATCCCCGGGTCGGCGGTCGCCCCGCGCACGTTCGCGAGGGGGATCGCCAGCCGGCTCTTGAGGGCCCACAGCTTGTCCAGCCCCTCGATCTCCACGACGAGCGTCTCCCCGTCGATGCTCACGGTCGCCATCGATTCACTCCTCCATCTTGATCCGGGCCCGCAGGCGCAGGCCCAGCAGTCGATCGGTGCCCTCCGGCCCCAGTACCTCGTCGATGCGCGCCAGCGCCCCGGCGACCAGCGCCCCCACCTCGGCGTCCAGCGGAGCCTGCTCGGCCGCCGCGAGCAGCAGCAGGTCGAGCCCGTCGCCGGCGGCGAGCAGCGCCTCGGCATCGGTCGCGCCGGACAGCAGCGGTTCGAGGTCGTCGCGCAGGTAGGTGCGCAGCGCGGTGAGGTAGAGTCCGCGTTTGCTGCCGAACGTCTTGTACAGGCTGTTGCGGTGCACCCCGAGTCCAGTGACGAGGTCGTCCACCGAGAGGCCGTCGTAGGCCCGCCGGGCGAACATCGCCACGGCCTCGCGGATCACCGCCTCCTCGTCGAATCCTCGCGGCCGTCCCATGCTGTCGACGGTACAACTTTAGGAATGATCGGTCAAGAACGACTGTTCCTAAATGTGGTCCGGTCGTGCGCCTCGGCGCCGCGGGGACTGGTGCGACGTCGCCGCCGACGCCCGCCGCTGCGGCACGTGGTCTGGCGGGGCGTCAGGATCGTTTCAGCGCCACGTCAGGACCGGTTGGCAACGTATGGGTCAGCACCGCGACACGCTCCGATCGATCACCGGCCAGCTGCCCATGTCCAACGGGATCGGCCGGGGCGGGTCGCGGTGCTGCGAGCATTCCGGCTCACCAGCCGGCCGTGCCGGGCCCGCCCTTGAACGGTCCCGTGACATCCTTCGTGCGCCAGCCGCCGTAGAAGTCGCCCTCCTGAGGCGTGACGCGCTCGCCGTCGACCGTGCACTCGTCCAGTAGCGCCGGGTAGAACGCCAGGCGGCCCGTGAGCAGCTCGTACCCGCTGGACGGCTCCTCGTACGACCACGCGGCGCCGGGGACGACTGTGCCGCCGACGGTGAGGTCCCAGTACGAGGCCACGCCCTTGAACTCGCAGAACGTACGCCGTGTGGAGGGGCTCAGCGCGGCTCGGACGTCTTCGCGCGGGATGTAGTACACGGGCGGATGTGAGGTTTCCAGCACGCGTACCGCCCTGGTGGAGTCGAACACCGGCTCGCCCGCGTGGCGCGCGGCGATACGCCGGCTGGTCGCCTCCGCCCGCGGCGGGCGCGGGTAGTCCCACACGGACTCGACGGCTCTTCTCATGTGTCCATTGTCTCGTAGACAGTGTCTACGCTGGTTCGGTAGACAGTGTCTATGGACGACGAAGGGCTGCGGGGGCGGCTCATCCGGGCCGGGGTCGAGCTGGTCGACGCGCAGGGTTCGGGTGCGGTTTCGCTGCGTGAGATCGCGCGGTGGGCGGGCGTCTCGCACGGGGCGCCGCGGCGATACTTCCCGACGCACGTGGAGTTGCTGTCGGCGATCGCGCGCGAGGGGTTCGCCGAGCTCGCGGAGCGGCTGTCCACGGTTCCGGAGGGGCCCGCGCGGGCGCGGCTCGGCGGGCTGGCGCGGGCCTATCTGGCGTTCGCGGGGCAGCGGCGCGGCATGTACGAGCTGATGTTCCGCCACGACCTGCTGCGCTCGGACCATCTCGGGTTGCGTGACGCCAGCCTGCCGCTGTTCGAAACGCTGGTCGAGCTGCTGGCGGCTGCCCGCCGGGAGACTGTCGCCGCCGAAATGTCGGAAAATACGGCTATTCACCGTAGAGATATGATAAATCAGGACATTACGGCGAGCGGCGATGCGGCCTCGGAGGCCGGCCCGAACGCAGCGGCGGACACCGCGGGGCGCCCGTTTCCCGCGACCCGCGCGCATGCCACGGCCGGGCCGGGCGCCACGACGCTCGAGGAATCCGCGGCTCGCAGAGAGCCCGCGACGCATGGCGGCGGCACAGCGAGCGGACCCGTCGAGGCGAGCGCGACCCACGAGCACTTCCCGGCCGGCGGCGGGTCCGCGGCAAGTGATTGCGGCGCGGCGAAAGCGGAGGGTGGGACCGAAGTGGACGGCGAGGCGAGCGCGACTCGCGAGAGCGCCGAGGCCGGCAGGGGATTTTCGGCTCGTGATGGCTGCGTGGCGGATGTGGATGGCGGGCGCTTCTCGGCTCGTGATGGCTGCGTGGCGGATGGGGGTGGTGGGGGCTTCCCGGCGCATGATCGCGGCATGGCGGATGGGGGTGGTGGGGCTGTCGTGGCGGTGGAGTGCGGTGCGGCGGACGGGCAGGTGGCGGCTCGGGCGGCCGTGGCGGCTGGGGCGTTGTGGGCGAGCCTGCACGGCATCGCCCAGCTGTGGCACTGGGGGAGTCTCGGGCTCGCGACAGGTGCCGAGTCGCCCGACGCGCTGCTTGAGGCCGCCCTCGACGCGCACGTCGGGCGGGGTGCGTGATGCCGGTGCTGTATCGCCTCGTGCGGGCCACCGTCGGGCGGGCGCTGCGGCTCGGGTGGCGGCCCCGGGTCGAAGGCCTCGAGCATATTCCCGCCGGCGGGGCGGTCCTGGCCGGCAATCACCTGTCCGTCGCCGACGAACTCTTTCTCGGCGCGGTCGTGCCGCGGCACATCGCGTTCTGGGCCAAGGCCGAGTACTTCCGCCGGCGGCGGCTCGCCGGGGTCCTCGTGCGCGGGCTCGGGGCCATTCCGGTCGAGCGGGGCGGTGGGCGGGCGGTGCTCACCGCGCTGGACGCCGGGGTGCCCGTGCTGCGCGACGGTGGGCTCGTCGCCGTCTTCCCCGAAGGTACCCGCTCGCCGGACGGGCGCGCCTACCGCGGGCGGACCGGGGCCGTGCGGCTGGCCCGGCTGGGCGGGGTGCCGGTGGTGCCGTTCGGCGTCACCGGCACCGACCTCGTGCAGCCTATCGATGCCCGTCTGCCCCGGCGGGTGCCGGGAGTGCGGGTCGCGTTCCGGTTCGGGGCGCCGATGGACGTCGCCGGTGGATCGATCCGGGAGGCTACCGACGCGGTCATGGCGCGGGTCGTGGCGTTGAGCGGGCAGGAGTACGTTTCGGAGTACGCCCCGATGCTGCGGCTCGGGCGATGAACGAAAAACCAGATGAACGAAAAACTAGATGAACGAAAACTAGATGGCTGCGGTCTCGCGCGCCGCTCCGGTTGACCACGCTACAGCACGCTGCCAAATCTCAGCCGCCCGCCTCACCCCGCGTAACCTACAGGCGACGGACCGTTTCCGCGTCCTCGGCGCCATCGTAGTAGCGGTCCAGGACGCGTTTGAAACGGTTCTCGGCCGGCTCGGCGTGGGCGAACAGCGTCATCGACGAGCGTAGCTTCATCGCGTCGACCGGGCCGAAGATGTCCTCCGCCGTGTGGAGCGCGTCGGCCAGCAGCGCGTCCGTGCACTCCAGCAGGCGGGGGCCCAGCACCGGGTGCTGCAGGTACGCCCGGGCCTCCTCGAGGGAGCGGATGGCGTAACGCTGCGCCATCGAGCTGTGGCCGAGCCCCTCGACCTGCGGGAAGACGAACCACATCCAGTGGCCGCGCTTGTTGCCGTCGCGCAGTTCGCCGAGCGCGTGCGCGTACACGTGCTCCTGCGCGTCGACGAACCGGGACAGCTGGTACGGATCCTCCATACCCGCCAAGACTACGCAGGCGCGTCGAACTCGGCCGTCAGCTCGGCGATCCGCCCCGCTGACCAGCGCACCCGCAGCGTTCCGCCGCCGCCCTGGGACCAGGCGACCTTCGCCACGTCCTCGTCGCCGGCGGACTCCACGGAGGTGACGCTGAGGGTGTCGTCCGGGGGCGCCGCGGTGTACGCGGCCGTGATCGCCTCCCGCCCGACGTACGGGCTGGCGGGGTCCCCGGCGATGCTCAGGGTCGCGTTGTCGCCGAAACGGGCCAGATAGCCGTCCCAGTCACCGGTCCGCACGCCGTCGTTGAACAGCCGGCACTGCTCGAGCACTCGCTCTGCCATGCCGAAGGTGTACCAGAACCATTGAACGATGTCACTCCTGCGGCGGGGGCTGGGTCGGGTCGACGCCGCGCCGGAACGCCGTCGCCTGGGCGGCGGTGCGGGTCGCGCCGATCGCCAGCGCCCAGCGTTCGATCTCCGCGGCCAGGGCCACCGCGCCGGCCTCGTCGCCGGCGTCGCGGGCCAGCACGGCCAGCAGCATCTGCTGCGACAGGGTGCCGGCGACCAGGCCCGCGCGGGCGCCGGCCTCGGTGGCGTCGCGCCAGCGGGCCAGGGCGTCCTCGTGGTCGCCGCGGTCGTGGGCGTGGTCGCCGAGGTGGCGCTGGGCCTCGCGGCGCAGCAGGGGGTCGGCGTCGGAGTTGGCCAGCGCGATCGCGTAGTGCGGCGGCGCGTCCGCGCGCTCGGAGAAGACGTTGTCGCAGATCAGCCCGAGGTACATGTGCGCCCAGCCGAGCCGGGTCGCATCAGGTGCGGTGGCCGCGAGGCGCTCGGCGCGCTGCCGTACCGCGGAATCCTTGCGGCGGCGCATGGCGGCGCGGTACTCGTACCGCAGCCACGTGAACTCCAGGTCCCAGCGGCCCTCGGCGTCCAAGCCGTGTTCGTCCACTTCGGACAGCCGGGCCGGCCCGTCCTCGATGCCGGTGAACCAGCCCGCCTCGACGGCGATGTCGGCTGCGGCCAGCGCGATGCGCGGGTCACCGGGGGATGCGGCGTCGAGCAGCCCCGTGGCCTGCTCCCAGCGCGCCGCACCGGCGAGGCCTCGGGCGGCCGCGAGGAGCGTGGCCAGGGGAATGGTGACGGTGTCGGTCATGGCGCCGACGGTAGTAATCGAAAAAACTATCCACAAGAAAACTATCCCGCGGTACCGTCGGTGCGTGGAGGACGCCGCCGATCGTCACGTCGACATCTGGGCCCACGAGCTCGCCGCGCTCGACCCCGTGGCCGAGGCCATCTTCGTGCGCCTGTCGATCCTCGCCCGGCACCAGGCCCGGCGCCGCCGCGAGGGGCTGGCCGCCGGTGGGCTGCAGTACTGGCAGCTCAAGGTGCTGTTGCTGCTGCGGCGCAGCGGCCCGCCGTACACTCTGAGCCCCTCGGAACTGGCCTCCCAGACGGGGCTGACCCGCGGGGCGCTCTCGGCGCGGCTGGCCGCCATCGAGGAGGCGGGCTGGATCGTGCGGGAGCCCGACGCCGCCGACCGGCGGCGGGTGCACGTGCGGCTCACCGAGTCCGGCAACGCGACGCTGGAGCGCCACCTCGGCGGCGAGGAGCGCGGCGAGGCGGCGCTGCTGGCGCGGCTCAGCCCGCGGGAGCGCCGGACGCTGGCCGACCTGCTGCGAAAGATGGTCCTGGCCACTGCGGACGACGGGTGAGCGACCCGTCGTCCACAGTGGACGAACCTACTTCCAGGAGGTGTTGACCATCTGCGACGTGGTGGCCGTGTTCAGGATGCGGTTCGCGCCGCTCTCCCAGGTCACCGAGCCGTCGGTGTTCTTCTTGATGAACTTGTACTCCACCGCAGTGTTGGCCGGCAGTGTCACCGTCCTGGTCCAGTTGGCGCCGGCGGCGGCCTGCGCTTCGCCCACGTCGAGGTGGACGCGATCGCGTTCTGGCGCGAGACCCACGACGAGCGCCTGCTGATCCTCGCCCGCCGCGCCGCCGGGCGACGGCCCGACATTTCAAATCTGGTCCTGTCCGGCCGGATTCTTGTCGTACCCCCGGTCTAGGGTCGCGGGCATGGACGACCTCGAGTTCTACCGCACCCAGAGCCCGGTCACCGACCCCGGACGCCCCCTGGACCTGCCCGCGGACCCCGGCACGCTGGCCAAGGTCGTCGGGGGAGTGCTCGTCCACCGCGACTGGGCCGCGACGTTCGGCGTCGACCTGCCCGAGCATCGCCGCGACGAGGCCGACATCCGCTTCGTCGCGGCGATGCTGGAGCGCCTCGGCTCCCTCGACGAGCGCCCGCCCTCGGCCCGCCTGGCGGTGACCTGCCGCGACTTCGTGGTCCTGCTGGTCGCCCTGCTCCGCGCGTGCGGTATCCCCGCCCGGGCGAGGGCGGGCTTCGCCGGCTACTTCGTCGACGGCTTCAACGACGACCACTGGGTGGCCGAGGTCTGGCAGGACGGCCGCGGCTGGTATCTGCTGGACGCCCAGGTCGCCGGCGGCCCGCCGGGCATCTACGACACCGGCGACCTGGACCCGCTCGACGTGCCGCGCGACGGCTTCCTGGTCGGCGGCCAGGCCTGGCAGGAGTGCCGCACCGGGCGGCGCGACCCGGCGACGGTGGGCGTGCGGTCCGCGGGACTGTCGGGCCTGTGGGAGGCCCAGGGCAACGTGGTCCGCGACCTGGCCGCGCTGGCCGGGGCCGAGGTCCTGCCGTGGGACAGCTGGGGCATCATCCCGGCCCACTACGACGAGCTGCCGGAGCCCGACCGCGCCCTGCTCGACCGCGTCGCCACGGTGAGCACGGCGGGCGGGCCGCTGCGGGCGGCCCGCGAGGCCCTGGGCTGGGACCCGCGCCTGGCGGTCCCGCCGGAGCTCACCCGACGTCCCGCTTGAGCAGCGGCTATCGGCGGCTGCGCGGGCGACCGGCGTCACGGCCGCGGCCGGCGTGAGGCTGAGGCCGGGACAGTGGGGCGGTCATGAGCCGCACCCCACCGTCCGAGACGCCCCGGCGCTGGACGAACCGTTCCAGCACCTGTCCTCCCAGCGCCGCCACCTGCGCGGCCAGGGCGTCGAGCCGGGCCTGGTAGTCGCGGTCCTTCGCCGAGAACAGCCCCCACCAGGACCACAGTGCGCAGAGCGGTCACCGCCCGCAGAGGTCGCTCGCCCAGCGGCGTGGGAGGGCTGCGCAGGGTCGTGCGTCCGGCCGTGGTCAACTTCGGCCGGCGACCGCGGTGAGCTCGGGGGTCTGCGCCGCCTCCGGCTCGATCTGGGTGTGCTCCTCGCGGGCCGGGTCGGCGCGGCGGTGGCGCGGGATGAGCAGGGCCACGGCGACCGACAGGGCGGCGGACACCGCCAGGGCGACGAAGGCCGCCGTGTAGGCCGGCTCCGTCGGCAGGCCGTCCACGCGCAGGTCGCCGGTGACGATCGAGCTGACCACGGCCGTGCCGATCGAGGCGCCGATGGTGCGGATGTTGGCGTTCATGCCGCTCGCCGCGCCCGTCTGGGCCATCGGGACGCTGCGCACGATGAGGGCCGTCATCGAGGCGTACGCCAGGCCGATGCCGATGCCGAAGACCACGCCGGCGACCGCGATCTGCCACGGGTGGGCGTGGGCGAAGGCGAAGGAGGCGGTGGACGCGGTGGCCAGCAGGGAGCCGGCGATCACCTGGACGCGGCTGGGCAACCACGCCGCGATCTGGCCGCTGAGCATGCCGGCGACCGCCATCGTGGCCAGCATCGGGACCATGAGCAGGCCCGCCTCGCCGACCGAGGCGCCGAAGCCGTAGCCGGTGCTGCTCGGGACCTGGAGGAACTGCGGCAGGAAGGCGAACACCCCGTACATGCCGGCGCCGAAGAGCAGGGCGACGACGTTGGTCGTCCACACCGCCGGCAGGCGCATCATGCGCATGTCGATGAGCGGGTTGCGCGAGCGGAACTCGACCGCCACCCATGCGACGGCCAGCAGCGCGGCCGCGGCGAGCAGGCCGATCGTCAGCGGCGAGCCCCAGCCCCAGGCGTTGCCCTTGCTCAGCGGCAGCAGCAGGGCGGCGAGCCAGGACGACAGGAGCACCGCGGCGAGCCAGTTGACGCGCCCGGCCGAGCGCTGCGGCGACGGCGGCACGAACCGCCAGGCCAGCAGCCCGGTCACCACGACGACGCCGAGCGGGATCCAGAACAGCCAGCGCCAGTTGAGCGCCGCGACGACCGGGCCCGCCAGCACGATGCCCAGGCCGCCGCCGAGGGCGATCACGGCCGACATGGCGCCGACCGCGGAGACGACCCGGTCGGGCGGGAACTCGTCGCGGATGATGCCGAACGACAGCGGGAACAGCGCGCCGCCGAGGCCCTGGATCACCCGCGCGGCGATGAGCACGCCGATGTTCGGGGCGAGCGCGGCCAGCAGGCAGCCGAGCGCGATCGCGGCCAGCGCCGCCAGCAGCGTGCGCTCCTTGCCGACCATGTCGCCGATGCGGCCCATGAGCGGCGTGGCCACCGACGCGGCCAGCAGCCAGGCGGTCAGCACCCAGGTCACGGTGTCGGCCCCGGTGGAAAGGTCCTTCTGCATGACCGGCAGCACCGGGCTGACCAGGGACTGCAACATCGCGAAGGCCGCCGTGGACGACGCCAGGACGCCGAACGTCAGCCGGTACGAGGACCGGGAAACCTGAGGCATGCCTCCACACTATCGGAGGCTGTCCTCCGGAAGACGTGGAACGGATGTGATGGGGGTCTCCACCCGGTCAGCGCGGCGAACTCTCACCGCCGCCGCCGGAGCGCCGGCGGGTACACCCGGAATGGCTACGGTCGTTCGGGCGGCGGGCGCGCCGGACGGTCAGCAGGCGGTGACTGTAGGGATCGGACCTGCGCGCGGGCGTTGAGGCCGGTGGGGCGGATTGCTACAACAGGGGCACTCAATCCCCGAGGTCCTGTGAGGCGCCTGTGTTCGGGCTCGATTCACTGCTCGTCGCCGTCCTCGGGGGATTGACGCAAGGAATTATCGGCCGGGCCCGGGACATCATGCGCAGCCGCGACGACCGGCGCGCGTTCGCCGAGCGGCAGCAGCTGCTGAGCACGCTGCGCCGGGAGGAGCAGAAGCTGCAGAGCGAGCAGCGCCGGGCCGAGCGCGAGGTGCAGAGCATGCTCGCCGAGCGCCAGGCGCGCCGCGACCACGGCCGCGCCGTCGAGCTGGTCAAGTTCGAGGCGATGGCGACGGTGCACAAGCAGCGGGCGGCCATGCGCGAGGCGCGCACGCCGTTCGAGTTCGACCGCGACGAGGTCCGCCGGGTGCTCGACGAGAAGCTGCGCGGCGGGCAGCCGGTGCTGCTCATCGCGCCGTTCTTCGACGACGCCCAGCAGGGCCCGCAGTTCGACGTGGCGCTGCGGCGCACGTGGGACTCGCTGCCCTGGAACGACAGCCTGGCGATTCTGGCCGGGCTGTTCCGCCGGCCGCTGCAGCAGGCCGACGTCGACCTCATGACGATCCGCGACGCCCTGCAGGGGCGCCCGGCGGTGCTCATCCACGGCGACATCCAGGCCGGCCGGCGCGTCTGGACGTCGCTGCTGGGCTTCGGGCTGACCTCCGGCGGCCCGGACGACCTGCTGAAGGTGAACCTGCCGAAGCTGAACCTGCCCGACCCGGGCTCCGGCGGCGACGAGCTGCTCGCCTTCCAGGACCAGCTGGCCGAGCTGTGCGGGACCGTCGCCGGCGTGTTCGGCGACTGGTACCACCTGCTGCGCAGCGGCCGCCCGCCGCGCGTGCACCTGCAGTGCGAGGACGAGGCAGTACGCCGCAGTCTCGGCGCCGCGCTCGCCGGGGCCTACGACCTCGCCGCCGCCGGCGGCCGGCTCGGCCAGGAGGAGGCGAGCCTCGGGCAGGCCCGGGTGCTGGCCGAGAGCGGCCTGAGCAACGCCGCCGTCGCGATGGCCGGCACCGTCCCGCGGGCGGCGATCGCCGGCAACCAGGCCCTGCGCGACGGCTGGGCCGGCATCGAGGAGCTGACCGGCCGCGACCTGAGGCTGCCGCCGAGCGGCCCCACCGACACCGACCGCACGAAGGCGGAGCGAGCCGCCGACTTCTTTCTGGGGTAGCCGCGATGACCAACCTCCGCGCCCAGGCGCACCAGCCGCAGCGGGCCCGCCGCCCCCGCCACGCCCGCCCGCGAGTGGCGGCCGCCATCGACTTCGGCACTCACGGCAGCGGCTTCGCGTGGGCGTTCACCAGCGAGCAGCAGCGGCCGATCGCCGAGCGCCGGCTCACGTTCCACATGGAGTGGATCGACCAGCCGGCGCCGTACGTGAAAACCCGAAGCGCCCTGCTCGTCGACGCCGGCGGCAAGGTCCTGGACTGGGGCTTCGCCGCCGCCCGCCGCTACAAGCTCGAGTCGCGCGGCGGCACCGACATCGGGCTCGAGCACGGCTTCAAGATGCGGCTGCCCGAGGGCGACCCGGCCGCGGCGCGGCTCGTGACGCGATACCTGCGGGAGCTCTACCACTACGCGGTGGACCGGATCACCGACGAGGCGCAGGTCCGCGAGGACGAGATCCGCTGGTGCGTCACCGTCCCGGCGATCTGGCGCGACCGGGAGCGGCACCTGATGCGCGGGGCGGCGGTGGCCGCCGGAATGCCCGACGACGTGCGCCGGCTGCTGATCGCCGTCGAGCCCGAGGTCGCCACGCAGTACTGCCAGGGGCACCTGCAGCTGTCCGCCGGGGCCGACGGGGAGCAGGAGCCGGGCGAGTCGGCGATGCTCGTCATCGACGCCGGCGGCGGCACCGTCGACCTCAGCTCGTTCCGCATCGACGCCGCCGGCTCGCTCACCGAGCTCGGCCACGCCTCCGGCGGCCCGCACGGCGGCACCTTCGTCGACCGGGCGTTCCTGGTCAACGTGCTGGCCAAGCGCATCGGCGGGGACCTGCTGCACCGGCTGCAGGTCGACCTGCCCGCGGCGGTGCTGGAGATCCTGGACAACTGGGAGCGGGACAAGCGTTTCTTCGACCCCTCGCGCGGGGCGCCGTTCAACCTGCCGCTGCCCGTGAAGCTGTACCAGCTGCTGTCCTCCGAGGGCCGCCTGGCCCGCTTCGCCGCCTCCCAGCAGGGCGTCGAGGAGCCGATCGTGCTGAGCAACGCCGAGGTGAAGGCCGCCTTCGACGAGGTCGTCGAGCCGATCCTGGCCCTGGTCGACGAGCACCTGGCGCGGGTGGGCGCCGGCCGGCTCGACCACGTGTTCCTCGTCGGCGGGTTCGCGCAGTCGCCGTACCTGCGCAGCCGGCTCACCCAGCACCTGCACGGGCGGGCCGCGGTGCAGGTGCCGCCGAACCCGGCCTCGGCGGTGCTGGCCGGCGCCGTGCACTTCGCCCTCGACCCCGACGTCGTCATCGCCCGCAAGAGCCCGCGCACCTACGGCATCGCCACCAACCTGCCCTTCGACGACGCGCTGGACCCGCCGGAGCGGCTGCTGCCGGGCAACGACAACGGCCGGCGGCTGTGCATGGACCGGTTCGAGGCGATCGTCAAGCGCGACGACCTGCTGCCGGTGGACACCGAGCGCAAGGTCACCCTGTTCCCGGTCAGCGACACCGAGACCGAGCTGGAGCTGGTCATGCTCGGCGCCGAGGCCGCCGACGTGCCGCGCTACGCCGACGACCCGCAGGTGCAGGTGCTGGGGACGGTCAACGTGCCGATCGGCCCGGCGAACGGGCGGGCGGCGGCCGAGCGGGGCGTGGTGCTGACCCTGGCGTTCGGCGGCACCGAGATCGCGGTCAGCGCCGTCGACGCGGCCAGCGGCCGCACGCTGCAACACCGGATCATGTTCGCGAGCATGGGCAGGGGCGGGGCATGAGCGGTACGGAGCGAAGCGGCGCCTGGTCTGGGTCGATCGGCGCGAAGCATCATCGAGCCAGACCAGGCGTTGTGGCCGCCCGCAGGGGTTCAGGGGTTTCAGGCCTGTCCCGTAGCGAAGCGGAGGGGCTGGCATGAGCAGTTCATCGCGCCGGAACGAGTTCGGGCTGGCCGAGGCCTACCACTGGCTGCGGGCACTGCAGCAGGGGGCCGACAACAACGCCGCCCGCCTCACGGAACTGGCCCGCTCGCTGCGGGAGGTGCAGGAGGCGGTGGCGCGCCTCGAGCACAGCCGCGACGGCGCGACGGCGGCGAGCACGCTGCTGGGGGCCGAGGTCAACCGGCTCAGCCAGGAGATCGCCGCGCTGAGCGAGGAGCACGACGACCTCGACGGGCGCTTCACCCAGGTCCTCGCGGCCCGCACCCCGTCCGCGCCGGGCGGCGCGGCGACCGCTCGCCACGTCGAGCACCAGGAGATCGCCGAGCGCTTCCGCACCTTCGTCGACCAGGAGCTGACCAGCGCCGCCCGGGCCGCGGTGCTGGCCAAGAAGCGCCGCGGCCTGCGCCGCTCCGAGCCCGACCACGACCAGATCGCCGAGCGCCTCGCGGAGCTGTGCCAGGCGATGTTCGCCGGCCCGGACATCGACGAGGCGCGGCTGCGCGGCCTGCTCGAGGACGCCCCCGACTGGCCGGTGCGGGTGGCCACCACGGGCGCGGAGCTGCGCTGGCGGGCCCGGGCCGCGAGCCCGGAGGGCAGCTGGAACTTCGACGCCGAGCCGGGCCGGCCGGCCGACGCGCAGTCGCAGCGGGTGTGGGGGGAGTGCCGGCCCGAGGGCAACGTCGCCGGGGTCGTCGTCCCGGCGTACGTGGTCGCCGGGCGGGTCTACGAGCCCCAGCGGGTCACGACACACAGCCATTGAGGTCCATAAGGAGCGCCGGAGATGTCCGACATCGACCTGAACGAGGTCCGCGACCGCATCAAGCGCGCCCAGCGCCGCGGCACGCCGTACCCCCCGAACGCCGCCGACCAGGTGAAGGTCGACCGCGCGGGCAACATCGTGCTGGGCGACGACGCGAGCGCCGAGCCCGTGTCGGTGGTGCACCAGGCCACGTTCGCCGCGGTCGACCGGCTGCTGCACGACCAGCGGACCGCCCGGAACAAGCTGCCCCGCAACACGGTGTTCATCGACGAGCCCGCGGTCTCCGGCTGGCTGTACTCGATCACCACCGAGCTCGGCCACGACTACACGCTCTTCGCCTACTTCGACGGCACCGACTACAAGGTCAAGCTCGTCGCCCCGGAACTGGAGGGCAAGCTGCCGGCGCACGGCGCGCACCTGTACCCCAACGGCCTGATCTGCCTCGACGAGCGCAAGGGCAACGGCCAGGCGACGCTTGAGGAGGCGTACTCCAAGTCGGTGCTGTGGGCGCTGGGCGTCAGCTACGTCCGCGAGGGCTTCACGTTCCCGTTCTCCATCAACAACGAGGACGACTAGCCGTGGAGCAACAACGAGGACGACCAGCCGTGGCCGCTTCCCTGCCGACCCTGCGCATCACCGACTACGCCGTGCACTCGCTCGTCGAGGCGCTCGGCTCCCGCGCGCCCGAGCAGGGCGGTGCGCTGCTGGGCATCCGGGGCGCGGACGTCGTCACGACCTTCATCCACGACGTGGACGCGCCGGTGACCGCCGTGGAGTATCACAACACCGAGGCGCTGAGCCACCAGATCCGCCTGGTCGAGACCGAGACCGAGGCGCGCTTCAAGGGCATCGTGCACTCGCACCCGCGCGGCATGCCGCACCCGTCGTCGCAGGACCTCTACGAGTACGGCCGCAGCCTCGCGCTCAACCCGGCGATGAGCCAGTACCTCGCGCTGATCGTCACCTTCGGCACCGCTCACCCGCCGCAGGCGCACGAGCTCATCGTCGACGGCACCGCCCGGGTCTCCTGCTTCGGCGCCCGGGCCGGCCGCGACGGCGTCGTGCTGGTCCGGCTGCGGCCCCGCCAGGTGCCGATCGTGGAGTCGGTGCGCCGGGCCGGGCTGCGCTTCACCGAGGGCGAGCCGGTGCTGGTGAACATCGACGGGACTGCGATGATCTGCGGGCAGGTGGAGGGGGCCGGCTACGACGACGCCTCGCTGCTGTTCAGCGTGGACTATCCGGCCGTACCCCCGCTGCTCATCGACTACGCCGGCACCGCGCGGGAGCAGCCGCTGGCGTGGGACCTGCGGCTGCGCCCCGTGGACCGGCTGACGCGGGCGCTGGAGGTCGCTCGCGAGTTCCGCCGGTTTCGTGCCGCGCCGCGACCCGTCGCCGCGGACGCCGCAGCCGGGGCCGATGCGGCGGGTGTTGCGCCGCCTGCGCCGGCGCCGGGCGTGACCGAGGGCGCCGAGCCCCCGCTGTTCGCCCGCACCGGCGGCATCCTCTCCCCGCGGCTGCGCGAGCGGCACGTCCTGGTCGTCGGCGCCGGCTCGGTCGGCTCCTACGTCGCCGAGGTCTTCGCCCGCTCCGGCGTCGGCGCGTTCACCCTCGTCGACCCCGACCGGGTGGAGCCGGCGAACCTCGGCCGATCGGGGTACCTCGCCGCCGACGTCGGGCGGGCGAAGGTCGACGCGCTCGCCGGGCGGCTCGCCGCGATCAACCCCGGCGTGCGGGTCGAGCGGCACGCGGCCGCCGTCGACGACCTCGACCGCGCGGCGCTGCTGCGGGCGGTGCAGGGCGCCGACCTCGTGGTCGCCGCGACCGATTCCAACGCCGCCCAGCAGCGCCTCAACCACCTGGCGTACTGGTCCGGCACCCCCGCGGTCTTCATCGGCCTGTACGGCCGGGCGGCCGGCGGCGAGGTGATCTTCACGTATCCCGACGGGCCCTGCTGGCAGTGCAGCACCGGCAACGCCCGCATCGACCGGGAGCCGGGGGTGCGCCGCGAGACCGACTACGACACCGGGCGGCTCGAGGCCGAGCCGGGCCTGCTCACCGACATCCACTTCGTCAGCGCCGCCGGCGCCAAGCTGGGCCTGGCCCTGCTGCACCGCGGCGAGGACGGCGGCGCGCTGCGGGTGTTCCTCGACGAGCCGCGGGCGCAGCGGATGGCCACGGTGGTCTTCGCGATGGTGCAGCGCTACGAGCTCTTCCGGCGGGTGCTCGGCCAGACCCCCGGCCAGTACGCCTTCCAGAGCATCTGGATGTCGGCCTCGCCGCAGCGGGAGTGCCCGGTCTGCGGCGAGCCGGAGGGGCGCAGCGACCCCCTCGCCCCCGCGGCCCCGCCGAGCACGCAGCAGCTGCTGCGCCACCTCACTGCCGAGCAGGCCGTGCGGTTCGGGATCGCGGCGCAGCGCAGCGCCGCCGAGGACCCGGCCACGGAATCGGCGGGCGTCGACTGAGATGACCAACGACGACCTGAACAAGATCCGCGACGCGGCCCGGCGGGCCCGGGACGAGGCGGCGAGCCCCGCGCCCCCGCCCCGGCCGCCGCGGGATTCGTTCGTGGCCCCGCGGCGGCCGAGCCGGCCCGACCCGCCCCGGTACACGTTCGAGCCGGAGCCCGAGCCGGTGCCGGTGGTGCCCGCGGGAGCGTCGGCGGGCCGGCAGCTGTGGATCCGGCTGCAGCGCGGCGGGTGGACGTTCGTGACCATGCTGCTGCTGGTCTGGCTGGTCGGGGTCGGGTGGGAGACGTGGTTCGGGCACGGGTACACGTCGTCCGACGGCGGTGACGTCGGCCGGTCCGCCGCGCGCACGCAGGCCGCGCTGGTGCCGCTGTGCCTGGCCGCCGCGTTCGGGCTGACGCTGGTGTTCGGGCGGCTCGGCGCCTGGCCGGCGCTGCTCGCCGCGGGCCTGGTGGCCCGGTTCCCGCAGTGGGTGCCGGACCCGGTGTGGCAGTGGAGCGTCCGGCACGCCCCGGGCTGGTGCGTCTCGGCGCTGTCCGGCCTCGGCGGGTCGTACGGGCAGTACCTGCGCCCGGTGGCGTATGTGCTCTACCCGGTGCTCGTCCTGATCGGCCTGGTCCAGGCGGTGCGCCGGCGCCGGTGAGGGTCAGGCCCTGAAGTAGTACCCGGCGTCGAGGTCGGCGATCAGGCCCGGGTGGGCCGGCTTCCAGCCGAGCAGCCGCTGGGTCGCGGTGCTGGTGGCGCGGGAGTCCATGCCGAACAGCGGGCCGATCCAGCCGAAGTGCGCGAACGCCTGGTCGGCCGGGACCGGCCCGGCCGGCAGGTTCAGGCCGCGGCCGATCGCCTCGGCGATCTCGCGGGTCGGCACGCCCTCCTCGGCGACCGCGTGCAGGACCGAGCCGGCCGGGGCCTCCTCGACGGCCAGGCGGACCAGGCCGGCCGCGTCGGCGCGGTGGACGGCCGGCCAGTGGCCGGTGCCGTCGCCGACGTACGCCGCGATGCCCTTGGCGCGGGCCACGCCGACCAGGACGGCGATGAAGCCGTAGTCGCCGTCGCCGTGGACGGTCGGGGCGAAGCGCACGACCGCGCTGCGCACACCGCGGTCGGCGAAGGCCAGGGCGGCCAGGGCGTTGGCCGAGCGCGGGTGGACGTCCGGGTCGGCGACGTCCTGCTCGGTCGCCGGGTGCTGCGTGCCCAGGCCGAGCACGCCGGAGGCGATGACGAGGGGGCGGTCCGTGCCGGCGAGGGTCTCGCCGAGCGCGGTGATCGCCGCGCGGTCGGTGCGGGCGGCGCCGGCCATGTCGGAGAAGTCGTGGTTGTACCCCAGGTGGACCACGCCGTCGGAGTCGGCGGCGCCCGCGCGCAGGTCGTCGGGGTTGTCCAGCTCGCCGCGGCGGACCCGCGCGCCGAGGCCCTCGATGACGGCGGCGGCGCGGTCGGAGCGGGCGAGCCCGACGACGTCGTGCCCGGCGGCGAGCAGTTCGGCGGTGACGGCCGAGCCGATCCAGCCGCTGGCACCGGTGACGAAGATTCGCATGTCAGCCTCCAAGCTGATGTCATTCGATGACATCAGCCTAGCAGGTGATGTCATACTGTGACATGTCTACGATTGTGACGTGGGACGCTGGGAGCCAGACGCCCGTGGACGGCTCCGCAGGGCCGCCATGGAGCTCTACGTCGAGCGCGGGTTCGAGCAGACGACCGTCGCCGAGATCGCCGCGCGCGCCGGCGTGACGGCCCGGACGTTCTTCCGCCACTTCGCCGACAAGCGCGAGGTGCTCTTCGCCGGCTCCGCGCAGTTGCAGGACGCCCTGGTCCAGGCCCTTGACGCGGCGCCGGCGGGGGCCACGCCCCGGGAGGCCGTCGCGGCGGTCCTCGACGTGGCCGCGCAGTTTCTCGGCGGGCACCACGGCCACTCCCGCGCGCGGCACAGCGTCATCACCGCCAACCCGGAGCTGCGCGAGCGCGAGCTCATCAAGATGGCGCGGCTGACCGCGGCGCTCGCCGACGGGCTGCGCCGCCGGGGCCTGCCCGAGCCCGACGCGACCCTGGCCGCCGAGGCCGCGGGGGTCGTGGTGCGGGTCGCCTTCGAGCGCTGGGTCGCGGGCCCCGGCGACACCGGCCTCGACACGGTCATGCGCGAGACGCTCGGGCGCCTGCTCAGCGTGGCGTGACGGCCCCCACGTAGGCGGCCAGGTGCTCGCCGGTCAGGGTGGACCGCGCCGCGACCAGGTCGCCCGGCGTGCCCTCGAAGACGATCCGGCCGCCGTCGTGGCCCGCACCCGGGCCGAGGTCGATCAGCCAGTCGGCGTGGGCCATCACCGCGGGGTGGTGCTCCACGACGATGACGGACGTGCCCGCGTCGACCAGCCGGTCCAGCAGGCCCAGCAGCTGCTCCACGTCGGCCAGGTGCAGGCCCGTGGTCGGCTCGTCCAGGACGTACACGCCGCCCTTCTCGGCCATCCGGGTGGCCAGCTTCAGCCGCTGGCGCTCGCCGCCGGACAGGGTCGTCAGCGGCTGGCCCAGGCTCAGGTAGCCCAGGCCCACGTCGGCGAGCCGGTTCAGGATCGCCAGCGCGGCGGGCAGGCGGGCCTCGCCGGCGGCGAAGAACTCGGCCGCCTCCTCGACGGCCATCGCCAGGACCTCGCTGATGTCGCGGCCGCCCAGCCGGTGCCGCAGGACGGAGGCGTCGAAGCGGCGGCCCTCGCACTCCTCGCACACGGAGGCGACGCCGGCCATCATGGCCAGGTCGGTGTAGACGACGCCGGCGCCGTTGCAGCCGGGGCAGGCGCCCTCGGAGTTGGCGCTGAACAGGGCCGGCTTCACGCCGCAGGCCTTCGCGAACGCCTTGCGGATCGGCTCCAGCAGGCCGGTGTACGTCGCCGGGTTGGACCGCCGCGAGCCGCGGATCGGGGTCTGGTCGACCGCCACGACGCCGGCCGAGGCCGGGATCGAGCCGTGGACGAGCGAGCTCTTGCCGGAGCCGGCGACGCCGGTGACCACCACGAGCACGCCCAGGGGGATGTCGACGTCGACGTCGCGCAGGTTGTGGGTCTTCGCGCCGCGGATCGGCAGGGTCCCGGCCGGCTCGCGCACCTCGTCCTTGACGGCGGCGCGGTCGTCGAGGTGGCGGCCGGTGACGGTGCCGCTGGTGCGCAGCCCGGCGACCGTGCCCTCGAAGGTGACCATGCCGCCCGCCGAGCCGGCGCCGGGGCCGAGGTCCACGACGTGGTCGGCGATCGCGATCGTCTGCGGCTTGTGCTCGACGACCAGGACGGTGTTGCCCTTGTCGCGCAGGCGCAGCAGCAGCTCGTTCATCCGCGCGATGTCGTGCGGGTGCAGCCCGGTCGTGGGCTCGTCGAAGACGTACGTCACGTCGGTGAGCGACGAGCCGAGGTGCCGGATCATCTTGGTGCGCTGGGCCTCGCCGCCGGACAGGGTGCCCGACGGGCGGTCCAGGGACAGGTAGCCGAGGCCGATCTCGACGAACGAGTCCAGCAGGTCGCCCAGCGACGTCACCAGCGGGCCGACGCCGGGCTCGTCGAGCCCGCGGACCCACTCGGCGAGGTCGGTGATCTGCATCGCGCACGCGTCGGCGATGTTGATCCCGCGGATCCGCGAGGAGCGGGCCGCCTCGGCCAGGCGCGTGCCGTCGCACTCGGGGCAGGTCGTGAACGTGACGGCCCGCTCGACGAAGGCGCGCACGTGCGGCTGGAGCGAGTCGACGTCCTTGGACAGCATCGACTTGGTGATCTTCGGGATCAGCCCCTCGTAGGTCAGGTTGACCCCGTCGACCTTGATCTTCGTCGGCTCCTTGTGCAGGAAGTCGCCCAGCTCCTGCTTGGTGAACCTCGTGATCGGCTTGTGCGGGTCGAAGAAGCCGCAGCCGATGAAGATGCGGCCGAACCAGCCGTCCATGCTGTAGCCGGGGACGAGGATCGCGCCCTCGCCGATCGATTTGCTGGAGTCGTAGAGCTGGGTGAGGTCGAGGTCGGTGACCGAGCCGCGGCCCTCGCAGCGCGGGCACATGCCGCCGGTGCGGGTGAAGTCCGCCCGCACCGTGCGGCTGCTGCCCCGCTCCACGGTGATCGCGCCGCTGGCCCGCACCGAGGGGACGTTGAAGGAGTACGCGTTCGGCGAGCCGACGTGCGGCCGGCCGAGGCGGCTGAACAGGATCCGCAGCATCGCGTTGGCGTCGGTGGCCGTGCCGACCGTGGAGCGGGGGTCGGCGCCCATCCGCTGCTGGTCGACGATGATCGCGGTGGTCAGGCCCTCGAGGACGTCGACCTCCGGCCGGGCCAGGGCCGGCATGAAGCCCTGCACGAACGCGCTGTACGTCTCGTTGATCAGCCGCTGCGACTCCGCCGCGATGGTGCTGAACACCAGCGAGCTCTTGCCCGAGCCCGACACGCCGGTGAACACCGTGAGCCGGCGCTTGGGGATCTCGATGCTGACGTCCTTGAGGTTGTTCTCGCGGGCGCCGTGCACGCGGATCAGGTCGTGCCGGTCGGCGGCGTGCGTACTCATCAACTCTCCCGAGACCCGTTCAGTCCAGCCAGGCGCCGTCGCGCATCAGCAGACGGCCGCGCAGCTTATTCTCCTCGCGCCACGCCTGCACCCGGCGTGGGGTGATGCGAAACCAGCGGTAGTGCGTGCTCAGCTGCCGCGGGTCGAAGCCGCTGCGCCCGGCGAAGCGGTCGCCGGCCGCCCGGGGCAGCTCGTCCATCTCCAGTACCTCGACCGTGCCCTCGATCATCGACACGTCCCGGGTCGGGCCGAGCCCGACCCGGGCGACGCGCGTGGCGGCGAGGTTCCGCCCGGTCGGGCTGTCCGCGGCGGTGGCGACGATCAGCGCCTCGCCGTCCCAGTCGAAGGACAGCGGGACGAGGTACGGCACCCCGTCCGGTGACGCGCTGGCCACCCAGGCGTCGACGTCGCCGGCGAGCCGGGCCTCGCTGTCGCGGCGCCGCTGCGCGCGGGTGCGGGCCTCCGGCGTCCGATTCGCAGCGCTCACGTGTCCTGCAGCAGGCCCAGCGCGTTGCCGTCGGCGTCGGTGACGGTGGCCACGCGCCGGCCCGGGCCGACCTCGTGCGCCGGCTCCTTCACGCCGCCGCCGGCCGCGGTGACCGCGGCGATCCGGGCGTCGAGGTCGGTCACGTGCCAGTACGCGACGGGCCCGGTCATCGCCTGCGGCCCGCCGGCCGGCACGAGCCCGATGTGCTGCCCGGCGACGTCGTACCCGACGTAGTAGGCGCTGTCGGTCTGCGGCTCGATGCCCAGCAGCGCCGTGTACACGGCCTTGGCGGCGGCGAGGTCGGATACGGGGTGCAGCACGGTCTTGATGCCCAGCAGGTCGTCGCTCATCAGTGTCTCTCCACGGTCGGTGTTTTCTCCGTCGCAGCCAGGTTACAAACGCCCGCGGGACGGTGCTTCTCGTTTCCTGATCGGTTCGGGCTCCGTTTCGGCGCAATGGCGGGAGAACGCTCCCCAGATATTTGCTTACTGCCAAGGAAATTGAAATCGCAGCCCGGCTGAGCGGCTCCATCGCATTGCGCATGTGCCCGCGACGGCGCCCCGGCGACGGTGCGACAGCGGCGGACGACCCTGCGTCACCGCAACATCGGTCGGCAGGCTATATGACTATGAGCCAAGTGTCTGAAACCTCGCTCGAAAGGTACGCCGAGCGATCTTCGTGTGTCAGGCTCGAGCAAGTTTCGCATTTGATAGGCCGGAGGCAGGCTTGACCAGCAACCTTGACGTCGCGCTCAAAAACGCGATGAACATCGAAGGCGCCATCGCCGTCGCGCTCGTGGATTACACCAGCGGCATGACCCTGGGCACGCTGGGGGGCGGGCCCGACCTCGACATCACCGTGGCCGCGGCCGGCAACACGGACGTCGTGCGCGCCAAGCTGCGCACGATCGACATGCTCGGGCTCCCCGACAGGGTCGAGGACATCCTCATCACCCTCGACAGCCAGTACCACATCATCCGCCCGCTGACCGCGCACGGCGGGCGCGGCCTCTTCCTCTACCTCGCCCTGGTCAAGGCCCGCGCGAACCTCGCGCTCGCCCGCCACCAGCTGCGCGGCATCGAAGAGGGCCTCGAGCTGTGACCTACTACGGGTCGGCGACCACCGAGGACGGCTTGCCCCGCCGCGAGGAGCGGGTGGAGCAGGCCTGGGCCCGCGGGGCCGCGCCCGGGTTCGGCACCAGGATCGATCCGATGGCCGCCGCGCTCGCGGCGGTCCGCTCGGAACTGTCGGACCTGCGTTTGCGGGTGCCGGGCGTGCGGGGCTCGGCCGTCGGCGGGGTCGACGGCCTGCTCGTCACGCACGACCTGCCGAACGGGGTGGAGCCCCACGACCTGGCCGCGCTCGCCGCGACCACCTTCGGTCTGGGCCGGCAGACCGCGGTGGTGCTCGGCCAGAGCCCGTTCCGCGACGCCACCCTGCGCAGCGAGGGCGGCTACTTCACCGTCTACGCCGTCAACCCCAGCACCCTGCTCGCTGTCCTCGGCGATGACGGCATCAACGTCGCCCGGCTGCACCTCGAGGCCCGGCCCGCCGTCGCCCGGCTCGCCGGGCACCTCCCGTAACACCGCGAAAGGTCCACCCGCGGCCGATTGGCACCGGAGTTCTTGGCCGGCTCCGGTCCATCATGACGCCGTGGCTGACTTCACCGATCTCTCCACCCCGCTCGTCGCCGACGCCTGCGTGCGCGCCGGCGTCGCGCCGCGGATCGCGCCCGCCGGCATCCGGTCCGTCATCGCCGGGACGGGCCTGGCCGGACGGGTGCTCCCGGCCCGCCACTACGGCAGCGTCGACGTCTTCCTCGAGGCCCTGGGCGCCGCGGAGGCCGGCGACGTGCTCGTCGTCGACAACGGCGGCCGCACCGACGAGGCATGCGTCGGCGACCTGACCGTCCTGGAGGCGGCCGCCGCCGGCGTCGCCGGCCTCGTCGTGTGGGGCCTGCACCGCGACACCCCCGAGCTCGTCGAGATCGGCCGGCCCGTCTTCAGCTACGGCGCCCTGCCGCTCGGCCCGCTGCGCGTCGACGAGCGCGAGCCCGAGGCCCTCACCGGCGCCCGTTTCGGCCCGCACCTGGTCACCGCCGGCGACCTGGTGCTCGCCGACGACGACGGGGTCGTGTTCCTCGCCGCCGAGCGGGCCGAGGAAATCCTCGCCGTCGCCCGCACCATTCGCGGGACCGAGCGCGAGCAGGCCCGCCGGATCCGCGCGGGGGAGACCCTGCGCGAGCAGACCGCGTTCGCGGACTTCCTGGCCCGGCGGGGTGCCGAGGCCGGGTACACCTTCCGCGCCCACCTGCGCCGCGTCGGCGGCGCGATCGAGGAGTGAAGCGCAGGGCAGGACCAAGGGTCCAACGTCGTTGACGGGCACGTTCGTCGATGTGAAGGTGCGAATCACATTGACGGGCGCCTACGCGTGCAGCCCCCGACGAAGGGATCCCCCCCATGCGCAAGAGACGGACACTCGCAGTCGGCGCGGCCATCCTCGCCGTCGCCGCGAGCGTCGTCGCCGGCCCGGCGCCGGCCCAGGCGCTCGCGGTCACCGGCCTGGGCTCGACGATCGCGCTGAACAACTGCTCCGGCTCGCTGGTGCGCTGGCCGTCCTCGCTCGACTCGGACCGGGCCATGCTGCTCACCAACGGCCACTGCTACGAGAACGGGTTCATCAACGCCGGGCAGGTGCTGACCAACCGCGCCAGCACCCGCTCCGGCACGCTGCTGAGCGACACCGGGGCGAGCCTGGGCACCGTGAAGGCCGACAAGCTCGTCTACGCGACGATGACGAACACGGACGTGGCGCTGTACCAGCTCACGGACACCTTCGCGGCGATCAGGTCGAGGTACAACACCACCGCGCTCACCGTCGCCGCCGCCCGTCCGGCCGACAGCACCGCGATGACGATCCCGTCGAGCTACTGGAAGCAGGTCTGGACCTGCTCCGTCAACGGCTTCGTGCCGACCCTGCGCGAGGACCAGTGGACGTGGCACGACTCGATCCGGTACGACACCGGCTGCCAGACCACCCACGGCACCTCCGGCTCGCCGATCATCCGCTCCTCGGACCGGCAGATCATCGGCATCAACAACACCGGCAACGACGACGGGCAGAGCTGCACGCTCAACAACCCGTGCGAGGTCGACGCCAACGGCACCGTGACCGTCCATCAGGGACAGTCCTACGGCGAGCAGACGTACTGGTTCACCACCTGCCTGAACTCCTCGCGCGCCATCGACCTCACTGTCTCCGGCTGCCTGCTCACCGGCGCCGCCAGCCCGGGCAACACGGTCACCGTCACCAACCCGGGCGCGCAGACCGCGACGGTCGGGACGGCGAAGTCGCTGCAGATCACCGCGACCGACTCCGCGTCCGGCCAGACGCTGACCTACTCGGCGACCGGGCTGCCCGCGGGCCTGTCCATCAACGCGAGCACCGGCCTCATCTCCGGCACGCCGACGACCGAGCAGAGCACGACGAGCACCGTGACCGCCCGGGACACCACCGGCGCCACGGGTAGCGCGACGTTCACCTGGACGGTCAGCGGCACCGGCGGCGGCGACTGCGGCGGCCAGCGGCTCACCAACCCCGGCTTCGAGTCCGGCGCGACCGGCTGGTCCGGCAGCACGGGCGCGATCGGGCAGTGGGCGCCGCAGGGCCAGGCCGCGCACGGCGGCACGTACAGCGCGTGGCTGCTGGGCTACGGCTCGACCCACACCGAGAGCGTCTCGCAGGCGGTCACCATCCCGGCCGGCTGCTCGGCGACGCTGACGTTCTGGGTGCACATCGACTCGGCCGAGACGAGCACCACCACGGCGTACGACAAGCTGACGGTGACGGCCGGCGCCACGACCCTGGCGACGCTGTCGAACCTGAACAAGGCGACCGGCTACGTGCAGAAGTCGTACAGCCTCAACGCGTTCGCCGGCCAGACGGTCACGCTCAAGTGGAGCGGCATCGAGGACTCCTCGCTGCAGACCTCGTTCGTCATCGACGACGCCGCGGTCACGCTGAGCTGACTGGCCGGGCGGGTGGGATCGGCCCCGGACCGGTGCCACCCGCCCCGCTCAACGCTCCCGCGCCCCGCCCCAGACCGGGCCGTCGGGAAACGCGTAGCGGGCGCGGCTGTCGGCCCGCATGGTGGAGCTGAACCCGGGCGCGCTCGGCGCGAGGTAGCGGCCGTCGCGTAGCCGGACCGGGTCGGTGAAGTGCTCGTGGAGATGGTCGACGTACTCGATGACGCGGTTGTGCGTGCTGCGCGAGACCGCCACGAAGTCGAACATCGCCAGGTGCTGGACCAGCTCGCACAGTCCGACCCCGCCCGCGTGCGGGCAGACCGGGATGCCGAACTTGGCCGCCAGCAGCAGGATCGCCACGTTCTCGTTCACCCCGGCGACGCGGGCGGCGTCGAGCTGGACGAACGAGACCGCGCGCAGCTGCAGCAGCTGCTTGAACACGACCCGGTTCGGCACGTGCTCGCCGGTGGCGACCGGGATCGGCGCGATGCGCCGGGCGATCTCGGCGTGCCCGACGACGTCGTCGGGCGAGGTGGGCTCCTCGACCCACCAGGGGTGGAACGGGGCGAGGGCCTTGACCCACTCGACGGCGGTGTCGACGTCCCAGCGCTGGTTGGCGTCGACGGCGATGCGCACGCGAGGCCCGCACACCTCCCGGGCGATGCGCAAACGCCGCAGGTCGTCGGCGAGATCGGCGCCGACCTTGAGCTTGATCTGCGTGAAGCCGGCCGCGAGCGCCTCGCGGCACAGCCGGGTCAGCTTCTCGTCGTCGTAGCCGAGCCAGCCCGGCGAGGTGGCGTACGCCGGGTAGCCCTCGGCGAGCAGGGCCGCGACGCGCTCCTCGCGCCCCTCGGCGCCCGGCTTGAGGATGCGCAGGGCCTCGGCCGGGGTGAGGGCGTCGGTGAGGTACCGGAAGTCGACCAGCTCGACGATCTCCTCCGGTGCCATCGCGGACAGCAGCCGCCACAGCGGCAGCCCGGCCCGCTTCGCCCGCAGGTCCCACAGGGCGTTGACCACGGCGGAGATCGCCATGTGCAGCACGCCCTTCTCGGGGCCGAGCCAGCGCAGCTGGGAGTCGTGGACCAGCTCGCGCCACAGACCGCCGAGGTCGTCGAGGACCGGCTGCACCGCACGCCCGACGAGGTACGGCCGCAGCGCCCCGATGGCGGCGGTCTGCACCTCGTTGCCCCGGCCGATCGTGAAGGCGAACCCGTGCCCCTCGTGGCCGTCGGCGGCGTCGGTGCGCAGCACCACGTAGGCCGCGGAGTAGTCGGGGTCGGGGTTCATCGCGTCGGACCCGTCGAGCCGGCGGGACGTCGGGAACCGCACGTCGTAGGTGGAAAGCGACACGAACCGGTTGGTCATCGACCCCGCCTTGCTGCGATCGGACGTGGATTCATCCGATGTCTAGCAGGCGTGGTCCGTCGATGGCAAGGCTGTTGAGGGCTCGACCGCCGTACACCTCGGATGTCCCGGCTCGCCGAGCACAGCGGCCGTGCGGTTCAGTCGCCGAATGCCCTACCCGTCTCCAGCAGGGACTTGAGGTCCGACAGCACCCACGCCCAGCCGCCGCCGGCGCCCATCTCCTCGAACTCGCCGGCCATGAGCCGGCCCAGGTTCGGCGCGTCGCCGAGCTCGTGGGTTACGGTCAGCGCGGTGACGCCGTCCTTGCCCTCCTTGAGCTCGTACGTCAGCCGCGTGAACCCCTCCGCCGCCGTGCCCGGGTCCATGAGCATCCGGAACGTCTGGACCAGCCGGTGCGGCGGGTCGACCTCGATGACCTCGCCGTCGACGCCGATCTGTGGCGCCCCGGCCGCGATCATCCCGGGGTTGGACCGGCCGCGCACCGCGCCGCCGGGGCGCAGCTCCAGCTCGGTCGCGCCGCGGTAGCCGTAGCGGGAGTTCCACTCCGGGGACGTGATCGCCTCCCAGACCCGCTTCGCGTCGGCCTTGATGTAGACCCTGTGGACCTGCCTGCCGCTCATGTCTCACGCTCCAGTTCATGCTTGAGGTCCAGCAGCGCCCTGGCGTTGTCGCCGGTGTACTTGTCGATCCACCGGTCGTGGATCTGCCGGATGGGCACCGCGTTGAGGAAGTGCAGCTTCTCCCGGCCGCTGCGCCGGGTCACCACGAGGTTCGCCTCTTCCAGGACCTTCAGGTGCTTCATCACCCCGAACCGGGTCATCGCCAGCTCGGACTCCAGCTGCGTGAGCGTGCGGCCGTCACGCGCGAAGAGCAGGTCGAGCAGGAAGCGCCGGGTGGGGTCGGCGAGGGCCTTGAAGACGCGATCGTCGTCCACCGCTCTTTTTTACGTGACCTTTCGGTCACGTGTCAAGTCGGTCACCTGTCGGGCGGCGACCGCGGCTTCCAGGCGGCTGCGCAGGCCGAGCTTGGCGAGGATGCGGCTGACGTGGGTCTTCGTGGTGGCCTCGGCGATGCCGAGCCGGGCGGCGATCGCCGCGTTGGACAGGCCCTCGCCGAGGCACTCCAGGACGTCGCGCTCGCGGGCGGTGAGCAGGCCCAGCGGTACCGGCGACGGCGCCGCCGCCGGCTCGCGCGCCGCCCCGGCGAACGCGCCGAGCACCCGCCGCGTCACCTGCGGCGCGACCACCCCGTCGCCGCGCGCCACCGTGCGTACGGCCTCGATGAGCTCGCCGGCGGAGGCGTCCTTGAGCAGGAACCCGGCCGCGCCCGCGCGCAGCGCCCCGAAGAGGTACTCGTCGAGGTCGAACGTCGTCAGCGCGAGCACGCCCCGCACCCCGCCGGCGACCAGCTCCCGGGTCGCGGCGACCCCGTCGAGGCGCGGCATGCGCAGGTCCATGAGCACGACGTCGGGGCGCAGCCGCAGCCCGGCCTCGACCGCCTCCGCCCCGTCGGCCGCCTCGCCGACGACCTCGAGGCCGGGCGCGGAGCGCAGGATGAGCACGAGCCCGGCGCGTACCGCCGGCTGGTCGTCCGCGACGAGCACGGTGATGTCGCTCATGGCCATGGCAGGTGTGCCTCCACCACCCAGGTGTCCTCGTGCGGTCCGGCCGTGAGTGTCCCGCCCAGCAGGGCGGCTCGTTCACGCATGCCGATCAGGCCGGAACCGCTGCGCTGGGGGATGCTCTGGTCCCTGCCCGACCTGATCGTGATGTCCACGGCATTCGCGATGCACGCGACGTGCGCGGTGACCTTGCCGCCGTCGCCGTGCTTGAGGGCGTTGGTCAGCGATTCCTGGATGATTCGGTACGCCGCGTGGTCGACGCTCACCTGAACGTCCTCGGTGTCGCCGCGAACGTCGAGCTCGACCGGGATGCCCGCCCGCGCGACGAGCTCGTCCAGGGCCTTGAGGTTCTTCGGCACCGCCTCCGGGTCGCGCAGGTATCCCACCATCCGGCGCATCTCGGCCAGCCCCTGGACGCTGTTCTCGCGGATGACGGTGAGCGCCTGCCGCGTGCCGTCGGGGCCGAGGTCGGCCGACAGCGCCGCGGTCGCGTGGATCGCCACCGCGCTGAGATGGTTGGCGATGACGTCGTGCAGTTCCCGTGCCATCCCGGCCCGCTCGGCCGCCACGGCGCCCGCCCGGTCCGCCTCGGCCAGCCGCGCCACCTGCTGCGCGGAGCGGCGCGCCGCGGCCGCCTGGTCGCGGTGGTGCCGCACGTGCGTGCCGGTCAGGATCGGCACGACGGTGACGAGGGCGAGCAGCACGGCCAGCCCGAGCGCCCGCACGTCGCGGACCACCACGAGGCACACGACCGCGGTCACCACCGACCCGACGACCGACGCGGCCAGCAGCGCGCGGGCGAGCCGCGCCCGGCCGTGCAGGCAGGCGTCGTAGAGCACCTGGGTGTACACCAGCGGCGTCGCGAGCGAGGGCCCGATGACGACGTCGCCGGCGACCGCGGCGGTGCCGACCAGCACGCAGGCCAGCGGCGCGGTCCGGCGTAGCAGCAGCGCCCCGCAGCAGACGACCAGCGGCACGAACAGCCACCGGGCATCGACCCGCGCCTGGTGCTGCCCGGTGACGTACATGAGCGCCCCGGCGGCGAGCCCGCTGCCGGCCAGCACCAGATCGACCGTCCGCCCCCGCATCATTCGATTCCACCACGCCGTACGACGATCGGCGTACACGGCCGTCGCCCGTGGTCGGACGCGCCGCCGCGGGCTTTGGGCGAGGATCTCCGCCATGACCTCACCGCGCCGCGTCTACTACGCCGTCGGGCTGGCCCTCATCGCCGTGGGGCTGCTCCATCTCGTGGTGTACTTCGCCGACGACCGGCCGTGGGCGGGCCCGGTCTCGTGGCGCAAAGCGACGACGTTCGGCGTCTCGTTCGGCCTGACCCTGATCACGGTCACCTGGCTCGCCGCGTACCTGCCGCTGTCCGCCCGGCGGCGCGACGTACTGCTGGGGGTCTTCGCCCTCGACTGCTGCGTCGAGGTCGGCGGCATCGCCCTGCAGGCGTGGCGCGACGTGCCGTCCCACGTGAACCGCTCGACCCCGTTCGACTCACTGGTCTCGACGATCCTGGCCGCGGGCGGCTTCGTGCTGGTGGTGGTGCTGGGCTTCATGTCGGTCACGTCCCTGCGGGCGAAGGCGTCCCCGAGCATGCGCCTGGCCCTGCGCGCGGGCTTCGCGACGCTGGTGATCGGCCTGCTGTCGGGTGCGGCGATGATCGCCCGGGGCGTGGCGGAGGTGAACGCGGGCCACCAGCAGCGGGCGTACGAGGTGCTGGGCTACTTGAAACCCCTGCACGGCGTCAGCCTGCACGGTGTCCTGGTCCTGCCGGCCCTGGCCTGGCTCCTGTCCCGCCTGGAGTGCCCGGAACCCCGCCGGGTCCGCGCGCTCGCCTGGGCCACGGCCACCTACGGCGCGGCGATCGCCGCCGCCCTCGCCTACTCCATCGCGACGGCATAGGTGGCGGTCCCGTCCGGGCTCGGCCAGCTGAGCCTCCTTGTGCTTGTCGTCGCGTTTGTGCTCGCGCCGGATCCGGTCGATGGCCTTGCGGTTGGCGGTGGTGGTCAGCCAGGCGCCGGGGTTGGGGGGTACGCCGTCGGCCGGCCACTGCTCGACGGCGGTCGCGAACGCCTCGGCGGCCGCCTCCTCGGCGATGTCGAGGTCACCGAAACGCCTGGTCAGGGCGGCGACCACCCGGGCCCACTCGTCGTGGTGGGCCCGGGTGACCGCCTTGTCGACGTCGCTCATTGGAACGGCCGCACCTCGATCTTCCGGTCGCAGACCTTCGACGCCTCGGTGGCGAGCTTGAGCGCCACATCCAGATCGGGGACCTCCCACACCCAGACGCCGGCGAGGTACTCCTTCGACTCCACGAAAGGCCCGTCGCTGAAGACCGCCTGCTCGCCCCGGTTGTCGATGACCGTGGCCGTGTCGGTGTCCGCGAGTCCGCCCGCGAAAACCCAGTAGCCCTCGGCGATCAGTCGTTCGTTGAACGCGCTGATGACGGGCTGCCGGTCCGTGCTGCCGGGATTGGTCTTGTCATCGATCACGGAAACCAGGTACCGCATCTGAAGATCATCTCCTGTGGTCACGACAGCGTGGTTCGGTGGTCAGGGACTTGCATACCGCGGGCGCGCCGCCCCTCGTGGGCGGCCTCAACTCTGCTACGAACACCACCGCCCCGATCCGACACCGCCTCCCGGACTTCCTGCAAAAAACTTTCCGGGACGCCGGTCATCAGTTCTCCGGCAGCACGACTGTGCTCGCCCTCGCCGTCGTCCGTATGCGACCAAGGATGTAGGCGAACCCTCACCGGCGCCGAGGTAACCGGGCGTCGCGGCCGCGAACCTGGACGACATGCTGATCGGATGGATCGTCGGGTGTGAGATCGCGTTCTGGGTGCTGCTCGCCGCCGGGCTCGTAGCGCGGTACCCCCTGCGGCGCAAACGGGTCGGGGCCGTGCTGCTCGCCGCCATGCCCGTGGTGGACGTGGTGCTGCTCGTCGTGGCCGCGCTCGACCTCAAGCACGGGGGAGAGGCGGGGCAGGCCCACGCGCTCGCCGCGGTGTATCTGGGATTTTCCCTGAGTTTCGGGCCGACGATGATCAGGTGGGCCGACGTCCGGTTCGCGCACCGGTTCGCCGGTGGGCCGCCGCCCCGCGTGATACCCAAGCGCGGGCCCGAACGGGTCAGGTACGAGTGGCGCGAGTGGGGCAAGGCCGTCCTCGGTGGGGGTGTGGCCGTCGCG
The DNA here is from genome assembly GCF_050942935.1 of Dactylosporangium sp. CA-233914. NCBI lineage: Bacteria > Bacillati > Actinomycetota > Actinomycetes > Micromonosporales > Micromonosporaceae > Dactylosporangium > Dactylosporangium sp. CA-233914. The sequence continues at coordinate 6,683,655 of NZ_CP192030.1, forward strand.
CTGCTGCAGGCCGGGTGGTTCTGGATCGGGGATCCGCAGCGTACGGGGGCTCTGCAGGGCATGACGCGGTTCGTGGGCTTTGTGCTGGCGGTGTGGTTGGTCGGTTGGCCCGTGTGGGTTTCTGTGGTTCAGCTCTTGACTTCCCACACAATCGGGCGTAAACAAAGCACAAGCAAAACGAAACGGCGGTGAAACAACATCATGTACGCCGAGGAGCGGCAGCAGGCCATCCTTCGTATCGCCCGTGAGCAGGGGCGGGTCGAGGTGGCCGGGTTGGCCGACGAGCTCAACGTCACGACGGAGACGATCCGCCGCGACCTGACCACCCTCGAACGGGCCGGCGTGCTGCGCCGGGTGCACGGCGGGGCCATCCCCGTGGAACGCATCGGCTTCGAGCCGGCGCTCGCCGCCCGCGACGCCGTGCTCGTCGAGGAGAAGGAGCGCATCGCCAAGCTCGCGCTCGCCGAGGTCCCCGAGGAGGGCGCCGTCATCCTCGACTCCGGGACGACCACCAGCAAGCTCGCCAACCTGCTGCCCACCGACCGGGAGCTGACCGTCGTGGTCAACTCGCCGGTCATCGCCACGACGCTGGGGACCCGCGCCAACCTCAACGTGCTGCTGCTCGGCGGCCGGGTGCGGGGCAAGACCCTCGCGACCGTGGACGACTGGTCGCTGCGGCCGCTGGCCGACCTCTACGTCGACGTGGCGTTCCTCGGCACCAACGGGGTGTCGGTCGAGCGCGGGCTGACCACGCCCGACCCGGCCGAGGCCGCGGTCAAGCGGGCCATGATCAGGGCCGCGCGGCGCACGGTACTGCTGGCGGACCACACCAAGCTCGGCAACGACTACCTCGCCAGGTTCGGCGAAATCGCCGACGTGGACCTGTTCATCACGGACAACCGTGCCGACAACGACCTCGTCGGTGACATCGAGGCGACGGGCGTGCGGGTGGTCCGGGCATGATCGTCACGGTCACGCTCAACCCCAGCCTGGACCGGGCCATGGACGTCGGCCGGCTCGCGCGGGGCGAGGTCATCCGGGCCACCGCGGCCCACCTCGACCCGGGCGGCAAGGGCGTCAACGTGTCCCGGGCGCTGCTGGCCAACGGCGTGCAGTCCGTGGCCGTGCTGCCGTGCGGCGGCGACGAGGGCGGTCAGCTGGTCCGGCTGCTCAAGGCCGAGGGCGTGGAGGTCCTCGCCGTGCCGATCTCGGGCCGGACGCGCTCCAACATCACGCTCGCCGAGCCCGACGGCACCGTCACCAAGGTCAACGAGCCCGGGCCGGAGCTCATCCGGGCCGAGTTCGACGAGATCACCGATCGGGTGCTGGCCCGGGCCGGCACCGCGGACTGGGTCGTGCTGTGCGGCAGCGTGCCGCCGGGGCTTCCCGCCGACGCCTACGCGCAGCTGTGCCGCCGGTTGACCTCGGCCGGCATCCGGGTCGCGGTCGACACCTCCGGCCCGGCCCTGCGCGAGGCGGCGGCGGCCGGCGCCACGCTGCTCAAGCCCAACCGCGACGAGCTCGCCGAGGTGGTCGGCGCACCGCTTCGCGACCTCGGTGACGTGGTCGACGCGGCGCAGCAACTGCGCGCCTGGGGCGCGCGGAGCGTCCTGGCGAGCCTGGGCGCCGACGGGGCCGTCCTGGTCGACGCCGACGGCGTCGTCACCGGCACCTGCCCGGTCATCCGGCCGCGCAGCACCGTCGGTGCCGGCGACGCGCTGCTGGCCGGGTTCCTCGCCGCCGGCGCCCGCGGTCCCGCCGCGCTCGCCGAGGGCCTCGCCTGGGGCGCCGCCGCGGTCAGCCTGCCCGGCAGCAGGATGCCCGGCCCCGCCGACCTGATCCGCCACAACGTCACCATCAACCCCCGGCCGGACGAGCTCCGCCCACTGCTGCGCTCCGGCGATCCTTCCTGAAGGAGACACCCCCGTGACGAGCTACACACCTGCGGTCACCGGCACCGGTTTCCGGGCCTCCGTACAACGTGTCGGCGGTTACCTCGCCTCGATGGTCATGCCGAACATCGGCGCGTTCATCGCCTGGGGTCTCATCACCGCCCTGTTCATCCCGACCGGATGGACGCCCAACGCGCACATCGCGCAGCTGGTCGACCCGATGATCAAGGTGCTGCTGCCGCTGCTCATCGGCTACACCGGCGGCCGGCTGGTCCACGGCCAGCGCGGTGCCGTCGTCGGCGCGGTCGCCACGATGGGTATCGTGGTCGGCGCCGACGTGCCGATGTTCCTCGGCGCGATGCTGATCGGCCCGCTGAGCGCGTACCTCCTCAAGCTCTGGGACGGCCTGGTCGAGGGCAAGATCCGCCCCGGCTTCGAGATGCTGGTCGACAACTTCAGCGCCGGCATCATCGGCGGCGCGATGGCCATCGGCGGCCTCTACGGCATCGGCCCGGTCGTCGAGTGGCTCACGAAGCAGGCCGGCAGCGGCGCCGACTGGCTCGTCGGGCACGACCTGCTGCCGCTGACCTCCGTCGTCGTCGAGCCGGCCAAGGTGCTCTTCCTCAACAACGCCATCAACCACGGCGTGTTCGGCCCGCTCGGCGTCGCCGAGGCGGCGGAGAAGGGCAAGTCGATCCTGTTCATGATCGAGTCGAACCCCGGCCCGGGCCTCGGCCTGCTGCTGGCGTTCTTCCTCTTCGGCCCCCGCGCGCTGCGCCCCAGCGTCCCGGCCGCGATCATCGTGCACTTCCTCGGCGGCATCCACGAGATCTACTTCCCGTACGTGCTCATGAAGCCGAAGCTGATCCTCGCCATGATCTGCGGCGGCGCCGCGGGTGTCGGCACCTTCATGATCACCGGTGCCGGCCTCGTCGCCACCCCGTCGCCGGGCAGCATTTTCGCCTACATGGCGGTGACCCCCAAGGGCGGCTGGTTCGTGGTGCTGCTGGGCATCGTCATCGCCGCCGCCGTCACCTTCGCCGTCGCCTCGGTGCTGCTGGGCTTCGGCCGCGGCGAGCCCCGGGAGGAGCTGCTGGGGCCGGACGAGGAGACGGTCGTCAACCCGGACGAGGCCGAGAACGCCAAGGCCAAGCTGACCCGCCAGGAGGCGTGAGACATGCCGAGCATCAGCGGTAGCGACATCAAGAAGGTCGTCGTCGCCTGCGACGCCGGCATGGGCAGCAGCGTGATGCTCGCCAGCCAGCTCAAGCGCCAGCTCGCCAAGAACGCGGTCATTGTCGAGCACACCCCGGTCAACTCGATCCCCGCGGACGCCGACGTCGTGCTGTGCCACAAGGGACTCGCCGCCCGGGCCCGCGTGAGCGCCCCGGACAAGGTGATCATCCCCTTCCAGGTGTTCATCGGCGACCCCGCCGTGGCCAAGGTCGTCTCGGTCGTCCAGCGCGGCGGTGAACTCAGTGGGTGATGCGCTGCTCACCCGCGACGCGATCCGGCTCGGCGAGCGGGCCGGATCGCGGGAGGAGGCGGTGCGCCGCTGCGGCGACGTGCTCGTGGAGATCGGCGCGGTCGGCCCGGCGTACGTCGAGGCGATGCTCGAACGGGAGCGGAGCGTCTCGACGTACATCGGGGAGGGCGTCGCGATCCCGCACGGCACGCTGAACAGCAAGGAGACCGTCGTGCGCGACGCCCTCGCGGTGCTGGCGTTCCCCGGCGGCGTCGACTGGGGCGGCGAGGACGTGCGCGTGTGCGTGGCGATCGCCGCCGCCGGCGACGGTCACGTGGAGATCCTCGCCCAGCTCGCCGAGATCCTGATGGACCCCGACCAGGCGGCCCGCCTGCGCGCCGCGACCACGGCCGATGAAGTGCTCGACCTGCTTGTGATGGAGCGATCGTGAGAGTTGTACGGTTCCATGCCCCCGGTGACGTCCGCATCGAGGACGCGCCCGAACCGGCGCCGGGACCCGGCGACGTGAAGATCCGGGTGCGGGCGTGCTCGACGTGCGGTACCGATGTCAAGATCCGCAATTTCGGCCACCACCACATCGTGCCGCCGCGGGTCATGGGGCACGAGATCGCCGGCGAGGTCGTCGAGGCCGGCGCGGACGTCACCGGATGGCAGCCCGGCGACCGCGTGCAGGTGATCGCCGCGATCCCGTGCGGGCAGTGCGGCGAGTGCCGCAAGGGCCGGATGACGGTCTGCCCCAACCAGGTGTCGATGGGGTACCACTTCGACGGCGGCTTCGCCGAGTACATGATCGTGCCACCGAACGTGCTCGCCGTCGACGGCCTCAACCGCATCCCGGACGGCCTGAGCTTCGCCGAGGCCTCCGTCGCCGAGCCGCTGGCCTGCGTGCTCAACGGCCAGAACCTGGCCGGCGTCGGCGAGGGCGACGACGTGGTGGTCATGGGCTCCGGCCCGATCGGCTGCCTGCACGTGCGCCTGGCCCGGGCCCGCGGCGCCGCCCGCGTGTTCCTGGCCGACCTCAACCGCGAGCGCCTCGACCTCGCCGCCGGCCTCGTCCAGCCCGACGCGGCCATCTGCGCCGGGGAAACCGACGTGGTCGACGCGGTCATGAAGCTCACCGAGGGCCGCGGCGCCGACGTCGTCATCACCGCCGCCGCGGCCGGCGCCGCCCAGGAGCAGGCCGTGCAGATGACCGCCCGCCAGGGCCGGATCAGCTTCTTCGGCGGCCTGCCCAAGGACAAGCCGATCATCGCCCTGGACTCCAACCTCGTGCACTACCGCGAGCTGAGCATCGTCGGCGCCAACGGCTCCAGCCCGCAGCACAACAAGGAGGCCCTGCGCCTCATCGCCGAGGGCGCCGTCCCCGTCGCCGACCTCATCACCCACCGCCTGCCCCTGCAGGACGCGCTCGACGCGTTCGGCATCGTCGCCCGCGGCGAGGCGATCAAGGTCACCGTCGAACCCTAGGAGGTCAGTCGTGCCCACCCGGACCGTCGTCGTAGGCTCGGCCAGTGGCCTGCACGCCCGCCCCGCCGCCCTGTTCGTCGCCGCCGCGGCGAAACAGCCCGTGCCGGTGACCATCCGCGCGGACGGCTCCAAGCGGCCCGTCCCCGCCAAGAGCATGCTGGGGGTGCTCTCCCTGGGTGCCAAGCAGGGCACCCCGGTGACCCTGGAGGCCTCCGGCGACGGCGCCGAGGCCGCCCTGGACGAGCTCGCCGCGCTGCTCGAGCGGGACCTGGACGCCCAAGATGCCTGAGCTCCACGGGATCGGGGTGAGCCCCGGACGCGCGGCCGGGGCGGTGCTGCACCTGGCGCCGCCGCCGTCGCTGCCGGCGCGGTCCGCGGTGGTCGACGCCGAGCAAGAGCGCGATACCGTACGCCGAGCAGCGGCCGCGGTTGCCGCGGAGCTCACCCGCCGGGCGGAGGCGGCGCTGGACTCGACCGCCGCCGAAGTCCTGCACGCCCAGGTCCTCATGGCGACCGACGACATGCTCACCGAGGCCGCGTTCGCCGCGATCGAGGCCGGCTCCCCGGCCCCGCACGCGCTGTCCGAGGCCCTCGCCGAGCACCGGGCCGCGTTCGAGGCGGCGGGCGGCTACCTCGCCGAGCGGATCGCCGACCTCGACGACCTGCGGGACCGGCTCGTCGCCGCCTGCCTCGGCCTGCCGATGCCCGGCATCCCGTCGCCGGGCCACCCGTTCGTGCTCGTCGCCCGGGACCTGGCCCCGGCCGACACGGCGGGACTGGACCCGTCCGTGGTGCTCGGCCTGATAACGGCCGAAGGTGGCCCCACCAGCCACACGGCGATCCTGGCCCGGACGTTGGGGATTCCGGCGGTGGTGCGATGCTCCGGTGTTTCCGACATTGCCGATTTGACGCTCGTCGTGGTGGACGGCTCCTCGGGGACCGTCGCCGTGGGGCTCCGCGACGACGACGTGCGCCAGGTGAACGCGGCCGAGGCGGAGCTGCGGACAGCACGCGCGGCCTCGGCGGGCCCCGGGCAGACCGCCGACGGGCACCCGGTCGCGCTGCTGGCCAACATCGGCTCCGCGCGCGACCTGACCGGCGACGTCGAGGGCGTCGGGCTGTTCCGCACCGAGCTGCTGTATCTCGACCGCACCGACCCGCCGACGGAGCAGGAGCAGGTCGAGGCGTACACCGCCGTGTTCGCCGCGCTGCCGGGCCGCAAGGTCGTGGTACGCACGCTGGACGCCGGCGCCGACAAGCCCCTGCCGTTCCTGCGCCTGGCCGGCGAGCCCAACCCCGCCCTGGGCGTGCGCGGCCTGCGGGTGGCCCATCGCCGCCCGGACGTGCTCAGCACCCAGCTGGCGGCGATCGCCACGGCCGCGGCCGCCACCGAGGCCGACGTGTGGGTGATGGCCCCGATGGTCGCCACGGCGTCCGAGGCCGCCGAGTTCACCCAGGCCTGCCGCGCCCACGGCCTGCCCACGGCCGGCGTGATGATCGAGGTTCCGGCGGCCGCGCTGCGCGCCCCGGCCATCCTGCGCGACGCGGACTTCCTGAGCCTCGGCACGAACGATCTCAGCCAGTACACCTTCGCCGCCGACCGCATGTGCGGCGACCTGGCCGAGCTGCTCGACCCGTGGCAGCCGGCGCTGATCGCCCTGATCGCGGCCTGCGCCACGGCGGGCACCCAGGCCGGCAAGCCGGTCGGCGTCTGCGGCGAGTCGGCCGCCGACCCGGACTTCGCCCTGGTCCTGGCCGGCCTGGGCATCACCAGCCTGTCGATGGCCCCGCGCAGCATCCCGGCGGTCCGCGAGTCCCTGGCCGCCCACACCCTGCAGGAGTGCCGCCAGATCGCCAAGGCCGCCCTGGCGGCCGACACGCCCGAGGCGGCCCGAGCGGCAGCCCGCCGCACGGCGTGACACCCGGATCGAACCGGGCTCGGGTGCCACCCGAACCCGGTCCGATCCGGATGCGCCGGAACGGTCGACCTGACGTCGCGCCCGTCGCGTGAGGCCGCCAACCGGCTGTACGAACGCCTCGGCTTCGAACCGCGCGACTCCACGGTGTACCGCTACGCGCCCTGACGCCGGCCCGCGCTCAGGCCTCGGCGCCGAGGGCTATGAAGCGCAGGCCGCGGGCCTGCAGGGCCGGGATCACCGTGCGCAGGGCGGCGCAGGTCTGGGAGCGGTCGCCCCCGCCGTCGTGGCACAGCAGGATGTCGCCGGGGCGGGCCTTCAAGAGGCGGTCCGTGATGGCGCCGGTGCCGGGCCGGGTCCAGTCGCGGGGGTCGGTGTCCCAGTTGACCGGGATCATGCCGGTCTTGGCGGCGGCCGCGAAGACCGCCGGGGACACCGCGCCGCCGGGGGAGCGGAAGATCGTCGGGGTGTGGCCGGTCACGTCGTGGATCTTCTCCTGGGCGCGGTCGAGCTCCTGCTGCACGAGGTCCGGCGGCAGGGTCGCGATGCCCGCCGGGTGGCTCCACGTGTGGTTGGCGACCTGGTGGCCGGCCGCCACGATGCTGCGGGCCACGCCCTCGTGGCCCAGGATCTGGTTGCCGATCAGGCAGAACATGGCCGGCACGCCGTAGCGCTCCAGCAGCCGCAGGACCTGGGGCGTCCAGGCCGGGTGCGGTCCGTCGTCGATGGTCAGGGCCACCGCGTCCGGCGGGAAGTCCGGGCCGGGGACGACCTGGCGGTACTCGCGCAGCGTGAACACCGGCCGGCTCAGCGGCGCCAGCGACGGCGACGGGCTTGGCGACGGTGCCGGATGCGGCGGCGGGGCCAGCAACGGCGGCGGGGTCGGGGAGGTCACGGGGGCGTTCGGCGAGTCCCTGGGCGGGGTGTCGCGGCCGAGCAGCGCGGCGCCGGCGGCGGCCAGGCCGGCCCCGAACAGGCGTCGGCGCGTCACGTGCGTCACGGGTGGTCCTCTCTCGGTGGGCGGGTGTTCGCGGATCCAGACGTCGCCCGCCGTGGATGCGTTGCATGCGGCCCGGGTCGCGCAGGCCTTCCCGGCGAGCCGCCAGGAACGCGCGCTCCGGCTCGTTCTCCGTCAGGGCGAGAGCCTCCTCGTACGCCACCGCCGCCGCTCCAGCCGGCGCGGGAAGTCCACCCGCGCCGCGCTCAGGTAGCCGTAGCCGGCGCCGCATGGCCCGGCGCGGGTTGAGGTGGACGACCGGCGAGGCCACCGGGCCGGCCGGGCGTCGTGCAGTCCGCTGATCTCGGTCCTGTCGGTCGACTCCCACGTCGGTGACTCGGCGTGCACCGCGGCGATCGCCAAGTTACCGCCCAGCGCGTCTGGCGGCGATGCGAGCCGTGTCCCAACGCGAACGGTCCTGTTCGGACAGTAGCAGGATGCGTTCGTCCGACGCGGTGCGGGTCGCTCTCGGTGCCCCAGCGCCGCTCGTCGCCGTCGCTGAGGATGAGGTACTTTGCCATCGCAGTCCGTCCCGAATCGTCGAAGGGTTCGTGCATGCAGGCGACGAACGGGGCACCGCCGGAATCGACGGCCTGGCCGAAACCGCTCGCCGGATGAAGCGCCGCAGACTCCTGGCCGCCATCGCCGGGGTGACGGCGTTCGGGGGTGCCAGCGCGTGGTACGGGCTGCGCGGCTCCGATCCGGGCACGACCACGCAGCCGGGGCGGCGGCGCTGGCGGGTCCCGCTGGCCGAGCAGCCCGACGCGCTGCACCTGGCCGGTGACACGCTGCTCGCGCTCGGCAGCGGCCTGACCGCCTTCGACGCCGGCACCGGCAAGGTCCGCTGGCGCCAGGACCTCGGCGTCGGCACCATCCTGCCGGGCCGGACCGGCACGGCACCGTTCACCTCGGACGCCGGCGCGTTCGCGGTGCGCGCCGAGGACGGCGGGTCGCCGGTGGTGCGGGTGTCGGGCCTCGGCGACGGCGCGCAGCGGTGGCGGCGGGCCTTCGAGGGGGACCTCGGCAGCGTCCTGCTCACCGCGGACGGCACGGTCGTCACCGTGGCCGACGGGGCCGGCGGGCGGAGCCTGGTCTGCTTCGACGGGGCCGGGGACCGCTGGGCGCAGCCGGTGCAGGCCGCCGACGGCCCGTTCGACCTGCTCGCCGACGCCGGCACGGTCTTCGCCGCCGGGCGGGAGCTGGTCGCGTACGATGCCGCCGGCGGCACGCGCAAGTGGGGCGTGAGCGCGGCCGAGGGGTGCGTCTTCGGCCGGCCGGCGGTGCGCGGCCCGCTGGTGGCCGCCCTGGGGCTGCAGTACATCGACGACGACTACGGCTATCGCGGCGTGGCCGTCCACGGCGTCGAGGCCGCGAGCGGCGCGGTCCGCTGGCAGTACGCCCCGCCGGGTGCGTTCCTGCAGGACGCCCCGCCGCTGGTGGCCGGGCGCGGTGTCGTGGCGGTCCACGAGAGCGGCCGGCTCACCGGGCTCGACCCGGGCACGGGCGAGCAGCGGTGGGAGTACGACTGGGACTTCGCCGACATCATCGCGCTCGGCGAATACGTGTACGTCGCCACGGTCGACGGCGTCGCCGAGGTCGATCCGGTCAGCGGCCGGCGGCGGGTGCAGTTGCCGGAGCCCGGCGCGTATCGGCTGGCGGGCGCCGGCACCCGGCTGTGCGTGGCCGCCGGCGAGACGCTCAGCGCCTACGACGCCGGCTGAGGCCGGTCGCGCTTGGGCAGCTTGGACACCACCCAGCGGTACGACTCGTCGATGACCTCGAGGATCTCCTCGTCCGGGATCGCCCCGCCCAGGCGCAGGGTGTTCCAGCCGGAGCGGCCGATGTACGCCATGACGGTGACGTCCTCAGGGTAGCGGTGCAGCCACTCGTCGGCCGCCTCCCGGCTCGGCGCGCACTTCACCCCGACCGTCTCGGCCCCGATGAACGCGAAGATCTTCGGCCCGACCTTCGCCACCACGTCGCCCTCCCACGGCTGGTCCTCCCACGCGCCGGGCTTGGCCAGGCAGTGCGCCAGCACCTCGGCGCGGTTCACGGCCGCCGCCCGGGAAAGCAATCGTCGCGCTCGAACGGGGCGGGCTCCAGACGGTACACCCGCGGCCGCCCCAGGCGCGTCGGGCTGGCGAGCGCGGCTGCGACGGCGGCTTCGGGCACGTCGCCGACTATAGGTCGGACAAATCCGGCGCGTCAAAGAGGGCCGGGCACCCCTCCCGGAGAAGGGGTGCCCGGTGTGGTTCAGGAGCCGATCAGCAGACCGTAGTCGGCCATCGCCATGGCGATGTCGGACTGCGCCCAGAACCGGTGGAACGTGAACGTGGGAGCCGAGCCGCCGTTGAGGTACGACTGCACGGCCGGCCAGTTCGGGTCGCTCTTGTAGAAGGACCGGATGTCCAGGAACGACTTGCCGGGGGCGATCACGTCACCGTTGGGCATGACGCCGCTGTACCCCGACGGGATGTACAGACCCTGCTGGTTGGACGAGGACCACACGTCGTCGAAGCGGTTGTAGTCGGCCCGGGTCTCCGGGATGCCCACGCCCTGCGTGTCCGTGTGCAGCCAGATGCCGTCGAGCAGCTTCTTGGCCGTCGTCTTCGCCGCCGTGTTGTTCGCCTTGGCGCCGTAGTAGGTCAGCAGCCGCGCGTACGCGGCGGCCACGCCCACGTCGGTGCCGGTGCTGACGACCGACACGTGCAGGTTGGTGTTCGCCTGCGGCCACGTGTTCGGCGCGCCGGTCCAGGACAGCGTGTCCGGGATCTTGAAGTCGCCGTTCGACGTGAACGTGGTGTTGGCGATCGCCCAGCTCACCCACTTGTCGAGCATGGTCTTCGCCGTGGCGTCGCCGGTCGCGTAGTAGTACTCGGCGACCCGCTCGACCGACCACGCCTGGAAGCCGAACCACTGGTTCGACGGCGGGTCGTGGTACACCGGCTGCACGTCGTAGGCCATGCCGTAGAACGTCGGCGTGCCGGCCGGGGGAGCGGAGTAGTTCCCGCCCCAGCTGTTCGTCGCACCGCCGGCGAAGGCGCCCTCGGCGGACTGCAGCCACTGGTAGAACTCCAGCTGACGGCCGAGGCTCGTCTGCCAGTCCGCCTTCGCGGTCGGCGACTTCGGCGTCAGCGCCGCGACGTTGGACAGCGCCCACGCCGCGAGCGGGTTCTGGTAGCCCTGGTGGTTGTGGCTGGAGCCGATGCGCCACGCCCACTGGCCGCCCGCGTCGCCGCCCCAGGCGTAGTACCACGACATGAGGTACGCCGAGGAGTCCTTGCCCGTGCCGGCGGCGCAGCTGGGCGAGGTGCAGCCCGGCTTCTTGAAGTACTTGTCGTACATCGCGTAGCGCAGGTAGTCACCCATCTTCGCCGCCTTGGCGACGGTCGCCGCCACGTCGGCCTGCTTGTTCTGGGCCGTGGCCCACTGCAGCGCCCAGTAGGCCGCCTCGACCGCGCGGGCGTCGGCGTCCGGGGCGTTGGTGTAGCGCCACTGCTTGGCCGGGCTGCCGTCGATGAACAGCGGCAGGTAGCCGCCGTTCTGCTTGGCACCGTAGGCGAACGTCTCGCAGGACGGGTGGGCGACGGTCTCCCACACCGACTCCTGCGGGCCGCGCTGGTAGGTGTTGATGAACGACACCTTCGAGCCGGCCGCCGGCGTGCAGGAGCTGTAGCCGTAGACGTTGTCCACGTCCTCGAGCCAGTGCATGCCGTAGACGTCGGAGTTGCCGTACGTGGAGACCAGCTCGTTGTACAGCGGGTCGACGCCGACCTTGATCGACGCGTCGAGGTGCCCGCCCTGCTGCGGGTACAGGCTCGGCTGCTCGGCCTCGGCCGCGTAGTCCGCCGGGTCGTTGGGGTTGTAGCCGCCGGTCGTCTGGTTGGCGTGGGTCGGGATGATGTACTTCTCCATCGTGTCCCAGGCCTTGTTGAACGGGGCCCAGTCCTGCTTCACCCGGCCGTACTGCGCCTCCATCCAGATCCAGAAGCTGAACGCCTCCGAGGTCGTCTCGTGGCCCCAGTCGGGCGCCTCGACGACGAGCGTCTCGATCGCGTGGTAGGGCACGCCCTCCGAGGAGAAGTACCCGCTGCCGTGGATCTTGTTGTACTGCTCCAGGAACCGCTGCACGTACACGCCGCCGGCCACGTCGTCATCGCTCTCGATCGCGCTGACGGTCGCCGACTGCCAGCCGCTCGCGCTCAGCGTGATCGTCGCCGTGCCGTTGGTCGAGTCCGCGTCCTGCGCCGCCGCGACCGTCACCGTCTGCGCGGCGTTCCAGTTCGCGGTGGTGAAGGTCAGCGACGCCGGGGTGGCGGTGATGTCGGTGTCGCCGGTGCGGGCCACGGCCACCGTCACGTTCGACGTGGGCGCCTGGTTGAGCTTGACCGACAGCGGCGTGGAGCCGCCCTCGGGCACCGTCAGCGTGGTGGGCGTGGCGACGATCGACGGCCCGACGAACGGGTCGACGAAGACCGGCACCGCGGTGGAGGTGCCCACCGCGCCCTTGCTGTCGTAGGCCTTGGCCTGCAGGCTGTACGCCGCCGTCTGGGCCGGCACGCCGGTCCAGTCGTACGTGAACGGGGCGGACGTGTCGGTGCCCAGCAGCAGGCCGTCGTGGTAGAACTCGACCTTCGCGATCGAGTCACCGGTGTCCGGGTCGGTGGCCGACGCGGCCATCGAGATGCTGGCCGGCGCCGTGTAGTGCGTGTTCGCCGCCGGGGCGGTGAGCGTCACGGAGGGCGCCTGGTTCGGCCCGGTGCACGGAGTGCCGTTGAGCGCGAAGTCCGTGGGGTTCGTGTTGGTGCCGCTGTAGCTGGCGTTGAAGCCCGGGTTCACGGTCCCGCCCGAGGGCAGGCTGCCGTTCCACGGCGCGTTCTTGATCGTCACCGCGTTGCCGGACTGGGTGAAGTCGCCGTTCCAGCTCTGCGTCAGCTGCTGGTTGCCGGCGTAGTGCCAGGTGACGTTCCAGCTGGAAACGGTGTCACCCAGGTTCGTGACCACCAGATCGCCGGTGAAGCCGGTGGGCCACTGGCTGCGCACGGTGTACGTCACCGAGCACCCGGTCGCGGCATGTGCGGTGCCGGCCGGCAGTGCGACGAAGCTGCCGGCGATCAGCGCGCCGACGGCCAACGCACGGAGCCGGCGTTTCGGCCCGCGTTGGGGTGTGGACATCTCGCTCCTCGTGAAAGTTTCGAACCGGGGGGCGGGCACCTGAAAGCGCAATGGCGTTGATGTGTAAGGCCATTGCTGGCAGTGCCCCAGCGGCTCCCAGACGCGAGGTGACGAGGATTCTGGCATGGGAGCGCTCCCGGGACAAGCGGCGCTACGGTCACCGCACCCATCGACCCCCCGGAGGTGATGCCGAACCCCCCATTCGCGGCTCCCACGCGATACCACACCGGGCGTGGCGGACCAGGGCGTCTGCAGCGCAGCCCGCCGCGCCCGGTCCTTGCGATAGCTCGTTGCCCCGCGCGTGTTACTTCCACGCGAATCGGGTTACTTCACCCCTCATCCGACCGGAAGGGGGTCGTCATGGTCCGACCCGTTTCAGACATCACGGGGCACCCGGACATCGCCGAGATGCGCGCCCACTACGACCAGGTGTCGGAGACACCGGCGGCGCGGATCACCGACGGTGCCCTGGTGCTCGCCGGGCTGTACCTCGCCATCTCGCCGTGGGTGATCGGCTTCCCGCTGTACGAGACCAACCTGGCCGTGAACAACCTCATCATCGGCATCGCGGTCGCCATCCTCGCGTGCGGGTTCGCGTCCGCCTACGGCCGCACCCACGGCGTGGCGTGGCTGCCCGTGGTGCTCGGTGTGTGGACCGTTATCTCGCCGTTCGTCATCCAGCGCGGCTACGCCACGGGCGGCACGATCGCGAACAACGTCGTGGTCGGCGTCATCATGATCTGCCTGGGGCTGAGCGCGATGCGCCCGACGTTCGCCGTCAGCAGGAAAAGGTGATCAACGAAGAAGGATGACCGACCCTGGGCCCGCGCCGCGCGGGCTCAGCCGGTCTCGCCGTCGATGCGCTGCCGCAGCAGGTCGGCGTGGCCGTTGTGCCGCGCGTACTCCTGGATGAGGTGCAGATACACCGCGCGCAGCGACATCGGCCCCCGCAGGACGTCCTCGAACGCGTCGTCGAGCCCCACGCCGGCGACCGATTCGCGCGAGGAGCGCCACTCGTCGATCAGCCGCTGGTAGTCCCGCTCGGCGTGGGCGGGGTCGACCTCCTCGAAGGCCGCGTCCCGGGCATCGGGGCGGCGGTAGTGGTACTGCACGGTGCGGCCGTGGAAACGGGCGTGGAACCACTCCCGCTCCACGTCGCTCAGGTGGCGGATCAGGCCCAGCAGCGACAGCGTCGAGGGCGGCACCGCCGCCTCGGCGAGCTCGGCGCCGGTCAGGCCCGTGCACTTGCCGACCAGCACGGCGCGCTGCCAGTCCAGGAAGCCTTCCAGGAGGGTCCGCTCGCCGGCCACGAGCGAACCCCCGAACGGTGGCGGTTGCGGGGCGACCCAGGTCATGGGCCCGAGTCTAGCGGTGATGATCCGCGGTCCGGCGGCGCTGAGCTGCTCGCCGGCGAGGAGCCAGGTGTACAGCTGCCTGACGACCTGCTGGATGCACGGCAGTGTATGGGTCGATTGTCAGCACCGCTGCGCACCCGGGCGCGGGACGTGGCACCGTAGTGGGCATGTCCGTCCATCCCCGCGCAGGGCAGCCCGCGCAGCGCTCCGACCTCGTCGACGTGCCGCGGCTCATCACCAGCTACTTCGCCGTGTACCCCGACCCGGCCGACCCCGCCCAGCAGGTCGCCTTCGGCACCTCCGGTCACCGCGGTTCGAGCCTGCGGGGCTCGTTCAACGAGGACCACATCGTCGCCACCAGCCAGGCCATCTGCGACTACCGGGCGGCGCAGGGGTACACCGGACCCCTGTTCCTGGGCCGCGACACCCACGCCCTGTCCGAGCCTGCCACCGTGAGCGCCCTGGAGGTGTTCGCCGCCAACGACGTGACCGTGCTCATCGACAGCCGCGACGGGTTCACGCCCACGCCGGCGGTGTCGCACGCGATCCTCACCAACCGGCACCGGGGCGCGGACGGGGTCGTGGTCACCCCGTCGCACAACCCGCCCGAGGACGGGGGCTTCAAGTACAACCCGCCCAACGGCGGGCCCGCCGACACCGACGTCACGAAGTGGATCCAGGACCGCGCCAACGAGCTGCTGCGGGCCGGGCTGTCCGGGGCCCGGCGGGTGACGTACGCGCAGGCCCTGGCGGCGCCGGGCACCCAGCGGTACGACTTCCTGGCCTCCTACGCCGACGACCTCGGCTCGGTCGTCGACCTGGCGGCGGTCGCGGCGGCCGGGGTGCGCGTCGGCGCCGATCCGCTGGGCGGGGCGAGCGTGGCCTACTGGGCGTACATCGCCGAGCAGTACAAGCTCGATCTGACGGTCGTCAATCCCGACGTCGACCCGGCGTTCGGGTTCATGACGCTGGACTGGGACGGCAAGATCCGGATGGACTGCTCGTCACCGAACGCGATGGCCTCGCTGATCGGGCGGCGCGCCGAGTACCAGGTCGCCACCGGCAACGACGCCGACGCGGACCGTCACGGGATCGTCACGCCGGATGCCGGGCTCATGAACCCCAACCACTTCCTGGCGGTGGCGATCGACTATCTGTACCGCAACCGCGAGGGCTGGCCCGCGACCGCCGCGATCGGCAAGACCCTCGTCTCCTCGTCGATGATCGACCGGGTCGCCGCCGACCTGGGGCGGAGGCTGGTCGAGGTGCCGGTCGGCTTCAAGTGGTTCGTGCCCGGACTGCTGGACGGGTCTGTCGCCTTCGGCGGCGAGGAGAGCGCCGGGGCGTCGTTCCTGCGCCGGGACGGTTCGGTGTGGACGACCGACAAGGACGGCATCCTGCTGTGCCTGCTCGCCTCGGAGATCCTGGCCCGGACCGGGCGGACGCCGAGCGAGCACTACCGCGACCTGGTGGCGCGGCACGGGGAGCCGGCCTATGCGCGGCTCGACGTGGCCTCGACCCGCGAGGAGAAGGCGGTGCTGGGCAAGCTCTCGCCCGAGCAGGTCTCCGCGACCACCCTGGCCGGCGAGCCGATCACCGCCAAGCTGACCGCGGCCCCGGGCAACGGGGCCGCGATCGGCGGGCTGAAGGTGGTGACGGAGTCCGGCTGGTTCGCGGCGCGGCCGTCGGGGACCGAGGACGTCTACAAGGTCTACGCCGAGTCGTTCCGCGGGCCCTCGCACCTGGAGCAGATCCAGCAGGAGGCGCGCGGCGTGGTCTCCGCCGCGCTGGCCTCCTGACCGTGCACGGCCGTCAGGCCACTGCCTTGTCGGCGGTGGCCTGACGCGCGCCCGAGGTATGGGTGTTGGGGCGCTTCAGGGCCCGCTGCAGCTGCACGATGATCGACCAGGTGACCTCGGCGACCGGCCGGGCACCATTGACCTGGATGAGCAGCTCGCGGGAGGAGTAGTACTCCAGCAGCGGGCGCGTCTTCTCCTCGTACACCTTGATCCGGTGCCGGATGATGTCCTCGGTGTCGTCGGCGCCGCGGGCCCGGGCCAGCAGCCGGCGGATCAACTCCTCCTCGGGGACCTCGAGGTGCACGGCGATCTGGACGCCGACGCCGAGGCTGCCCGCGGTGCGGTACGCCGCCTCGGCCTGCTCGACGGTGCGGGGGAAGCCGTCCAGGACGTAACCACCGGTCTCGCTGGCCGCCATGACGGGCTTGCGCAGCATGTCCATGATGAGGGCGTCGGGGACCAGTTCGCCCTTGTTGACGACCCCCTCGACGGTCTTGCCGATGGCGGTGCCATCCGCGATGTGCCGGCGCAACAGATCGCCGCTCGCGATATGGGCGATGCCGAACTGTTTGGCGATCGCGGCCGCCTGGGTGCCTTTCCCGGCGCCCGGAGCGCCTACCATCAAGATCCGCTTCGCCCGTGGTGCGGCCGACTGCATCGTCATCTGCACACCCCTTCATATGCCCTCGCATCGGCCCGCCGCCGATGGTCCAGCATCGCATCTCGATTCGACGAGTGTGCTGTGGGATGGCTGTGAATTTCCGCATTCCCGGCTGTGGGATTTTGGTCCCGCCAGCCGGGAATGCGTTCGCTTCTTCCGGCGTTGAACGGTAGATTCGGCTGTTTTTCCCGATCGCCGGCCGTCCCGGCATGCGGTCGCTCGGGCGCCGGCGGGGATCGGTGGCGACGCCGATCGGTCCCTCTTCGACCCGGCCGTTGCCCGGGTCTGCCGACGCCCGCTGTTGCCCGGCGCTTGGGTGGCCGGTAGTCGCTCGTTCCTCCGCGCAGGCCTCCGCACCGCCCTTTGCGCCGGTCTTCGCGGTCCTCGACGTCCGATCCGGGCTCGTGGACCGCATGGGAGAACCGCCGCTCTTCGGCTTGCGCCCGAGCTTCGGCTCCGGCACGCCGCTCTTCGCATCGCTCGGCCGGCGGTCGGTGCCGTGCCGATCGGCTCACGGTTCCGTCGCGGCTCGGGCCCCTGCGCACTCCGCGGCGGACGAGTAGTCCGCTGCGGAGGCGTCTATTCGCCCTGGGCATTAATCGGCGTGTCCCGATTCCTTCGTGGCTGCCCGAAGCGGCCGCCGATGGGGCGGGATTATGACCGTTCACGCCGCCGGGCGCGCAGCCGACGACCGCCGGCCGCACGCCTGACTACGGAATGCTGTTCGTTGGTACCGGAATGTAGTTGGCGGCGAGTGTTAGTTGGTGCCGAGCAGGTCGACGACGAAGACCAGCGTCTCGCCCGGCTTGATCGCGCCGCCGGCGCCACGGTCCCCGTATCCGAGGTGCGGCGGGATGACGAGCTTGCGCCGCCCACCGACGCGCATGCCGGCCACGCCCCGGTCCCAGCCGGCGATGACCTGCCCCCGCCCGAGACCGAAGTCGAACGTCCCGCCCCGGTTCCACGAGGCGTCGAACTCCCGCCCGGTCGACAGCGCGACCCCGACGTAGTGCACACTCACCTGCTGCCCCGCCACGGCCTCCGGACCCTCACCGATGGTGATGTCCTCGATCACGAGGTCGGCGGGCGGCGGACCGTCGGGCAGAGTGACTTCGGGCTTGCTCAACGCCATGCGCTTGACTCCTTCGTACGAAACGTCGCCTCCATCCTGCCCTATGACGCCGTACGGTGGCGCAGGCATCCCGTCCGGGCGTCATCACGGCCGGTCACGGCGAGCGCCGCGCTGCACCGGTCGACGCCGCAGCGGCCGGTGGGCTGCTGCTGCGCTTCGGCCCCTTGGCGGAGCGCCCGGGCCGGTGGCTCCGCAACGCGGCGCTGCGCATCGAACCGTCCACGCACACCTGCTCGGCGCGCTGGTGCCGAACACGGGCCCGTCGATGCTGCTGGCGGGCACGGCCACGGCGGTCCCGCGCCGCACCCCGCTTCATCGTTCCATGCTGCCGATCCAGCGTGCCTGCCGCTGCTCGCAGCGCCGTTCACCGATCCAGAATCCCGGCGTCTACCATCCGCCTGTCACCACATTCTCGACCTCGCCGCCTCGCGCTCCGGCGTGTCGGCCCAAGCCCCCGACACGCTGCGTAACCACCCTCCGATTGCCGGATTACCAACTGCCAGTAATTCAATAATCGAAAATCCACGCCGCACCTCGGCGCCCGCCGTTCCGCGGTCCTGCGGGACCGCCGTCTTCGGCCCCACCCTTGTGTCGCTGACCCAGGCCACCAAATCTTTGATTTTGGTGTCAGTCCCGCGGAAGCCCGGTCGAGGTGTTTGAGAGACCGCTCGATCGAGTTCATCTGACTACGGATCGCGTCGGTGTAGGTCCGCATGTCGTGATACGGGCACGCCGTGGAGTCGGTCCAGCCGGGGGTGACCGCGGCGCAACTGCGCGGAACCCGGCGCAACCACATCGTGCGCGACGGGTTGCGCCGGGCGATCACGGCGGTGGTGAACGAACCGTGCGTGGGCGCGACCAGCGCTGGTTGGGCACCGTACGGACGCCGGGGCGCACGCCGAGCAGGCAGCGGGGCGTGATGCGGGTCAGAGTACGCCGACGCGGCCGGCGAACTCGCGTACACCCGGCAGGCTGTGGCCGCTGCGGGAGAGCAGGTCGGCGGTGAGTTGCTGCGCCCACGGCCGGAACCGGACCTCCTGCGGGGCGTCGCGCTCGGCGGCAAGGAGCGCCTGAAACGTCGCCTGCGGACGGCTGCGGCCATGCAGTGCCAGGGCAGTGTCCTCCCAGTACCGGGCACGGCGCTCCGGCGAAACGATCAGGGCCGGGTCGACCAGCCGGGCGTAATCGACGGCGGTGCCGTAGTCGCCGAGTGCCCGCGACACGCTGATCTTGTAGACGGCCAGGTCGAGCCCGTTGAACCGGTCGGCCTTGGCGCCGCCGGCCCAGTGAGCGGCGTCTTCCGCCTCGCCGAGCAGGGTCCAGGCGCTGTCGCGGTCGTCGCGCATCGCCGCGGTGTACGAGGCTGCGGCCAGCAGTCGCCCGTACACCGCACTGTGGGCGGCGTCGGGCAGGCCGGTGTCGGCCTGCAGCGCCCGGGCGGCGTCGAGCATGAGCTTCTGCGCGCCGACGCGGTGCTGAGTGCGGCGCATCACGGTCGCGGCCAGACGCCGGGCTTCGGCGAGCACTATCGGGTCGTCGCCGCTGCGGGCGGCCTGCACCGCGCGGTCGGCGGTGGCCCAGGCCATGCCGTTGTCGTGCAACTTGATCAGCAGTTGGGTGGCCACGTTGTACGCCTGGGCCAGGCGGCTGGCCGCCAGCGGTGCCTCGTCGACGGCGGCGGTGTCGCGGCCGGCGATGGCCTGCGACAGCAGCCGGGGCAGGCGGCGGGCGAGCTGGGTGTAGCGGGTGGCCCGGAATTCGGCACGGGCGACGGCCAGTTGCGCGGCGAGCTGATTCCCCGGAATCGGCGCGACACTGACCCGGCCGAACAGCACGTCCTCGACGGTGTCGGCCATGCCGTGCGCGGCCGCGGCCTGGTCCAGAGGTAGAACCATCGCTCCCGTCACCGCGGCGGCGGTTGTCGCGATCAGGTCGCGTCGGCGCATCGGGTCACCATCCTCATCGGCACCTGTGCTCAGGCTAACCATGGTGGTGTCGAAGGTCGATCGCGACAGCCCGAACAGGTGCGCCGGGATGCCGAATGCCTCGGCAAGGCGGCGCAGCTCGCGCACATCCCAATGGCGGTTCGGCTTGGTCTCCATCCGGCTGAGCGTCGAGGCGGAGAAGCCGGTCAGGGCCGCAGCCTCCTCCAGGTTCAGACCCGCGGCGACCCGCGCGATGCGTAGCACTGTGCCGTAGCCGCCGCTGCTGGAGGCCTGCGCGACGGCCGGCATCGTGGTCCACGCGGTCCGGGTGCTCAAGGTCACCTCCATCCACGATGGCCGGAGTTTGAACGTGACCGATGTTTGCGAGTTGTGCAAGCAGGTTGCAGCCTGGCGGTGAGGCCTTCGATCCGGTCGCGTACACCGGTGTGCTGGATGCATCCATCCAGGCGAGACAAGGAGTCCCGCGATGATGCACCTGACCACACTGGACACGCCGACCACCGTCACCGACCTTGTGCGCGCCGGACTGCTGGAACTCGGCGACGTCTGCCAGATCCACCCCGCCGCGGTGTTCCTGCCCGCCGACATGCTGGGGACCATCCGCCCGATCGTGCTCGGCGACCGGGTGTCCGTCGGCGCGTTCACGATCGTGCACGGCGGCACCACGGTCGGCCGCGACACCCGTATCGGGCACCGCGTGACGGTGGGTGAGCCGGCGTACGGCTACGCCGTACGCCGCGTCTACCAGGGTGCGGGCGCACCCACCACGATCGGCTCAGGGGTGGTGCTGCGCGCCGGCGCGACCGTCTACGCCGGAGCCAGCGTCGGCGACGACGCCACCATCGGCCATAACACGCTGCTGCGCACCAACGTCAAGGTCGGCGCCGGCAGCCAGCTCGCCGCGAATCTGACCGTCGAGCGCGGCTGCGCCATCGGCGACGGGGTGCGCTGCTCGCCCGGCTCCCACCTGACCGCCGACACCGTGGTCGAGGACCGGGCGTTCATCGGCGCTGGCGTGCGGACCATCAACGACCAGGAGCTGATCTGGTGCGACCCGGCCAACGAGCAGCCGCTGCTGCCGCCGAGCTTCGCTTACGGCTGCAAGGTCGGTTCCGGCGCGGTCATCCTCGCTGGCGTCACCATCGGTGAGCACGCCCTGGTTGGCGACGGATCGGTCGTCACCAAGGACGTGCGGACCCGCGCCATCGTCTTCGGCGCGCCTGCCACCCAGCACGGTGAGGTGAACCTGTGACCAACGCGATGAGCTGGCTTGCCCCGCTGCGCACCAGCGTGCCGGAGATCGACGACAACGGCTGGCGGGACCTGCACCGGCTGGCTGACAGCTTCGGCGTCCTCTGCGCGCCGGCCCCGGCCCCGGCGGATGCCGCCGCATGGTCGCGGTGGCTGCTCGGCCTGCGCCGCCAGCTTGCCAGCCGGGGACACCGCGCCCCGGCCGGGCGGGCCGGGCTGGTCTGGCAGACCCTGGCCCAGTTCACCGCCGGGTTCCACGACCTGGACCTGCGCGACGCCACCGGGCCCGGGCACGGCGCGATGATCCTCGCCGAAGGCACGCACCAGGCCGGCATCCTCTGGGGCGCGCGGCTGGCCGCTGGGGAACTTGTCGGCATCGCCGCGACCGAGAGACACGGAGGCTCGCGTATCCAGGAAATCACCACCAGGGCCACGGTGCGCCGCGACGGGACCTGGCGGCTGACCGGCGAGAAGTGCTGGGTGTCGCGCTTGATTGAGTCGTCCGGGTACGTGGTGTTCTTCCGCGACCCGGACGGTCGGATCAGCGCGGCCGTCGTTGATGCCGACCAGCCGCGGCTGGAGCGGGAGGTGATCGAGCCGTTCGGGCTGGGCGGCTGGTCGTGGGGCGTGCTGCGCCTGCACGAGGCGCCCGTCGACCCCGCAACCGACATGGTCGGGCCCACCGGTGACGGCCTCGGAGTGTTCCGGCGTCACTTCGCCCGGTTCCGGCCGCTGGTCACCGCGACCGCGCTGGGCACCGCCGCCGGAGTGCACACGCTGGTCACCGACGCGCTGGCCACCAAGCGGCGGGTCGGGTTCCTGCCCCGGGTGCGCGACAACGCCCTGGTCGTCCTCGGCCGCGCCCACGCCGAGATCACCGCTGCGCTGCTGGCCGCCATCACCACCAGCCGCCTGGCCGCCGACGCGCATCCGCACGCCGACTTCGCCGCGCGGGTCGGCAAGGCCGCCGGCGTCGATAC
The DNA here is from genome assembly GCF_050942935.1 of Dactylosporangium sp. CA-233914. Taxonomy (NCBI): domain Bacteria; kingdom Bacillati; phylum Actinomycetota; class Actinomycetes; order Micromonosporales; family Micromonosporaceae; genus Dactylosporangium; species Dactylosporangium sp. CA-233914. The sequence goes on from NZ_CP192030.1 coordinate 6,705,712, forward strand.
CGCCGTGCGTGCCGTGGTCGATCTCGCGCCGCTGATCGGCGCGGCCGGGTTCCAGCGGGCCCACCCGGTCGCCAAGGCCCGCGCCGACCTGACTGGCCTGCTGTACGCCGACGGCATCCACGACAGCCTCTACCGGTCCGGCGGAGTCAGCCTCCTGGCCAAACCGGTCGCCCCTGTCGTGCCGATCCGGCCCGCCATCGCGGCCGCCGACCGCGACCGCGAGGCGGCCTGAACGGCCCGGCGGCGCACACCCCGTGAGGAGGGTGTGCGCCGCCGGGTGCTTGTCAGCGCGTGTGGAAGCCGTTCTCCAGGTCAAACATCGTGCCCTCCGCCTTCGCCCGCAGCGCGGCGATGACCCGGCGGGCCAGCAGCTGCGACATCCGCTCCTGGATCTCCTCCTCGGTGCACCACGCCCAGCTGATCAGCTCGTCCGGCGGCAGGTTGATGCCGGCCGCGCTCACCTCATCGAGGGTGCCGCCGTCGTAGACGAACATCACGCCCTCGGTGCGGCCTGGCCGCGGCGGCACCCAGTCGGTCACCAACAGCCGGCCGGGCACGATCGACTTGCCCAGCTCCTCCTTCACCTCGCGGACCGCGGCCTGCCGAGGGGACTCGTCCGCCTCCACGCACCCGCCGACGATCTCCCAGTAGTCCTTATAGACGGGTTCGACCAGCAGTGCCCGCCCGGCAGCCTCGGTGAACAGAACTGCCGCGCCCATGCGCTTTCGTGGAAGCGTTGCCGTGTAGTCGCCGGAGGGTGTGCTCACCTGCGCAGGCTACCCGCGCCGGCGGCACCGGTACGTCACGTCCGGCGGTCCCGGACGGCTGACGAGCCGGGCTCGGCGCCGCCGGAGCGGTCCGGGCCGCGGTAATTCTGGTGCTACTGACCGTAGTCACGCTGCGCCACCTGCCGCCATTGGTCGCGGAGCCGCCGAGGAGGTCGCCGAACTGGTGGCCGTGACAGCGTGGCAGGTCCGCTCGCCGGAACCGAGCCGGACTTCAGCGCCGAGACGATCGCCGCGCGGAGCGCCGGACCGGGAGGCGCCGGCCGCGCGTCAATCCGGCCCGGATCCGGGGCCACGGCGGACCGGTACCAGGCTCCAGCGGTCCGATGCGCGGACCGGACGGGCACCGCGGCGGCGGGTGGAACGCGCCGACGCCATCGACGGTCCGCGCGACGGGGCGGTCGGCCGGTGGCGGAGCGCGGCCGGCCGGGCGTCGATGTCCGGTGGCGGCACCAGGTATGGACGGCCTCGGTGCTCGCGGGGCAGCCGGCGGCGCGGCGGGACGCAGTGGCGGCGGGCGCAGCGGGACTCACCGGCAGACGATCGGCGCAGACCCGCCCAGACGACCCTGGTGTGCCGCCCGCCGGGCGGCCAGGAGGCGGGGAGGTACGAACATTGCCGCGATGGTGGCAACGCTCCCGCCGACCGCACTAGGTTCGATGACGTGACTGTGACGCCAGACCAGCCCCTGGACCTTCCCCGCACGGTGGGCGAGCTGCGGGCAAGCGGACACCGGTTCCGCACCGTCAAGGAGGAGCTCCGCGAGAACCTCCTCGACCGGCTGCGCTCCGGCGAGCCGCGCTTCCCCGGCATCGTCGGCTACGACGACACCGTGCTGCCCGAGCTTGAGCGCGCCCTGCTCGCCGGGCACGACGTCGTGCTGCTCGGCGAGCGCGGTCAGGGCAAGACCCGGGTCATCCGGGGCCTGATCGCCCTGCTCGACGAGTGGACGCCGGTGATCGCCGGGTCCGAGCTCAACGAGCACCCCTACGAGCCCGTCACCCCGGCCTCGCGGCGCCTCGCGGCGGAGGCCGGCGACGCGCTGCCGGTCGACTGGCTGCACCGGTCGCTGCGCTACGGCGAGAAGCTCGCCACCCCGGACACCAGTGTCGGCGACCTCATCGGCGACGTCGACCCGATCCGGGTGGCGCAGGGGCGCACGCTCGGTGACCCGGAGACGATCCACTTCGGTCTCGTGCCGCGCACCAACCGCGGCATCTTCGCCGTCAACGAGCTGCCCGACCTCGCCGAGCGCATCCAGGTGTCGCTGCTCAACGTGCTGGAGGAGCGCGACATCCAGGTCCGTGGTTACCAGCTGCGGCTGCCGCTGGACATCCTGCTCGTGGCCAGTGCCAACCCCGAGGACTACACGAACCGTGGCCGGATCATCACGCCGCTGAAGGACCGCTTCGGCGCGGAGATCCGCACGCACTACCCGCTGGACCTCGAGCTGGAGACGGATCTCGTACGGCAGGAGGCCCGCCTCGTCGCCCAGGTCCCCGACCACGTGATCGAGGTGCTGGCGCGCTTCACCCGGGCGGTGCGCGAGTCCCCGGCCGTCGACGCCCGCTCCGGCGTGTCGGCGCGCTTCGCCATCGCCGCGGCCGAGACCGTGTCCGCGTCGGCGCTGCGCCGGGCCGGGCTGCTGCACGAGGACCGGCCGGTGGCCCGTATCGGCGACACGGTGTCGGTGACGAGCACGCTGCGGGGCAAGGTCGAGTTCGACAGCGGCGAGGAGGGGCGCGAGATCGAGATCCTCGCCCACCTGCTGCGCACCGTGACGGCGGACACGTTCCGGCAGCGGCTGGCGGGGCTGGACCTGTCCGGGTTCACCGACCTCGTGGCCGAGGGGCAGGTGATCGAGACCGGTGAGCTGGCCGGCGCCGAGGAGATCCTGCGCCAGGTCGGCACCGTGCCGGGGCTGGCCAAGGTCCTGGAGCGGCTCGGGCTCGGCGACGCGCCCAGCCGGGGCGAGGCCGCCGCCGGCATCGAGTTCGCGCTGGAGGGGCTGCATCTGACCCGGCGGCTGTCGAAGGACCTCACCGACGACGGCCGTACCGTCTACGGAGGCTGATCTTGCGTCACAACCGGTTCCGTTACGGGGCGTGGCGGGGTGGGCCCGACCCGCTCGCCCCGCCCTACGACGTGCGCGCCGCGGTCGACGAGGTCGGCGCGGAGGTGCTCGAGGGCGGCAGCCTGCGCGACGCGCTGCGCAACCTGCTGCGCCGCGGGCCGCAGGGCGGGCGGGGCCTGGACGACCTGCTCGCCCGGGCCCGCCGGATGCGCCGCGACGCCATGCGCCGCGGGCAGCTCGACGGCGCCGTCACCCGCGCCCAGCAGCTGCTCGACCAGGCCCTGGCCGAGGAGCGGTCCACGCTCGCGCAACGCGATGACATGGATGCCCGCTTCGCCGAGGCGCAGCTGGACGCGTTGCCGCGATCGACGTCGCGCGCCGTGTCCGAGCTGGCCGAGTACAACTGGGCGTCTGCGGATGCCCGGCGGTTGTACAACCAAATCCTCGAGCAGCTGCGCCAGGAGGTCGTCGAGCAGCGCTTCCAGGGCATGCAGCAGGCCCTGCGCGACCCCGAGGCCCAGGCCGCGATGCGCGAGATGCTGCAGGACCTCAACGCCCTGCTGGCCAAGCATGCCCGCGGCGAGAACACCGACGACGCGTTCGCCGAGTTCATGAACCGCCACGGCGACTTCTTCCCGGAGAAGCCGGCCAACGTCGACGAGCTCATCGACGCCCTGGCCCGCCGAGCGGCGGCGGGGGAGCGGCTCATGCGCTCGCTGTCGGCGCAGCAGCGGGCCGAGCTGCAGGATCTCATGGCGCAGTCGCTGGGCGACCTCGCCGGGCAGTTCGCGGCGCTGACGGACAATCTGCGGGCGCTGCGCCCCAACCTCAACTGGGGTCGCGGCGAGCGGGTCCGCGGCGACAACGAGCTCGGCTACGGCGACGCCGCCGGGGCCCTGGAGGAGATCGGCGACCTCGACGACCTGCTCGACCAGCTCGGCCAGGAGCACCCGGGCGCGACGCTGGACGACGTGGACGTCGAGGCGGTCGAGCGGCAGCTCGGCCGGGGCGCGGCCGACGACGTGCGGCGGCTGCGGGAGCTGGAGCGGGAGCTGCGCCGGCAGGGCTGGGTGACCCGCGGCGCGGACGGGCTGACGCTGAGCCCGAAGGCGCTGCGGCGCCTGGGCGGCACGGCGCTGCGCACCGTGTTCGCGCAGCTGCACGCCGGCCGGCAGGGCCAGCACGACCTGCGTGACGCCGGCGCCGCCGGGGACCTGACGGGGGCGTCGCGGCGGTGGCAGTACGGCGACGAGCAGGCCCTGGACGTGGTACGCACGATCGGCAACGCCGTGCGCCGCCAGGCGGCCGGCGGGGCGGCGACGATCCCGATCGCGCTGGACGTCGAGGACTTCGAGATCGCCGAGACCGAACGGCGCGTGTCGGCCGCCGTCGCGCTCTGCGTGGACCTGTCGTTCTCGATGATGGCCGACGGGCGGTGGGGCCCGATGAAGCAGGCCGCGCTCGCGCTGTCGCACCTGGTGGCGACCCGGTTCCCGCAGGACGCGCTGCAGATCATCGGCTTCGGGCGCTACGCCTCGCCGCTGTCGCAGGAGGAGCTCGCGGCCGTCGAGCCGGACATGGTGCAGGGCACCAACCTGCAGCACGCGCTCAAGCTCGCCGCCCGGCACCTGCGCCGCCACCCGGCCTCCGACCCGGTCGTCCTCGTCGTCACCGACGGTGAGCCGACCGCCCACCTCCTCGACGACGGCAACTCGTTCTTCCGGTGGCCCTCGACGCGGGAGACGGTGCGCGCGACCGTGCACGAGGTCGATCAGCTCACACAGTACGGCGCGGTGCTCAACTTCTTCATGCTCGGCGAGGACCCGGGCCTGCGCCGCTTCGTCGACGCCGTCGCCCGGCGTAACGGCGGCCGGGTCTTCACCCCCGACGCCGGCGACCTGGGCCGATACGTCGTGTCGGACTACCTCCGCGCCCGCCGGGGCCGCCGCGGGTGAGCCGTGTTTGCCGACCGTGGTGATGGGGGTACCAGATCAACGCAGATCGGTATCCCCACTCCTCCCGGGAGCTGCGAATGATCGTCCTCGGCCTGATCCTGTTCCTCGTCGGCCTGTTTCTGCACGTCGGCATCATCGAGACGATCGGAATCGTGCTGCTCGTCGTCGGCGCGGTCCTGTGGATGCTCGGCGCCGTCGGCCGTCCGATCGCGGGCCGCCGTCACTATTGGTGACCCGGCAACGTGCAGCAGGGCCGGCCAGGTGCCGGCCCTGCTTCGTTCGTGCGGCCCGTACGGGATCAGCGCCGGCCGAACCAGCGGCGCTTGCGGCCCGGCTCCGGCGGCGGGGCGGCAGCCGGGACCGGGGCCGGGGGAGCCGGCTCCTCGTCGTCGGGGGACAGCAGGTCCCGGGCCAGCGCGGTCACCTCCGGCACCATGTCCGGCGTCGCGAGCACCAGCGCGGCCAGGGACTCACGGATCGTCACCACCCGGTCGCGGGACTGGGTGACGGCGGCCATGAACCGGTAGCCGACCGTGTCGCGGACCTCGGCCCGGCACCCCGGGTCCAGCCACGCCGCCACGACCAGCGCGAACAACGCGGCCTCGGTGGTCCAGTCCTCGACGCCGAAGGCGATCGCGGTCAGCAGTTCGCGGGACCGGGCCGTGTCCCCGGGCGGCGCGCCGGCCCGCAGCTGCTCGCAGTGCAGCAGGCCCAGGCACGCGTACGCCTGCGCGGCGCGCTCCCACACCCCGTCGGGCAGCGACTCGTCGGTCCCGGCCGGCGGGTGGGCCAGCAGCGCGACGAGGTCGTCGGCGGGCAGCTGGCCCAGCGGCAGGGCGTGGTCGTAGGCGGCCACCGGGTTGGGCCAGAACGGCCACACGACGCCGTTGAGCAGCTCGACCGCCGCCGCGGACGGCTCGGGCACGGCGGGGGAGGCGAGCAGCCCCTGGTACTGCCACAGCACCCGCCCGTCGGGGCGCTGCGGCTGCACCATGCTCGCCGGCGGCTCGCCCTCGATCGTCAGCCGCAGGCCCGGCAACTCCCGGTGCACGACCCGCAGGGCGCTGGGCACCTCCAGGGCCGACACCGTCGCGGTGCCCTCCATCCCGCGGTCGGCGCGCGGGACCTGGTGCAGCAGGTTGATGACCGACTCGGCCGGCCCGTCGACCATCGCCAGCCACGGCCGGCCGCGGCAGGCGCCGTCGAGGTCGCTGTGCTCGTGGCTGGTGACCGGGTGCTCGCGCATGAAGTCGACCAGGCCGACCAGGTGGCGCACGTCGCCGTCGCGCTGGAAGCGCAGCCGGGCGGCGGTGTGGACCGCGCAGTCGTACTCCGGCGCGCGCCGGATCGCCGTGTCGAGCAGTTCGAGGGCCTCGTCCAGCCGTCCGGCCTCGGCGAGCCAGTTCGCCATGTCCGCGCAGAGGTCGACCTCGTCCGGCTGGGCCTGCCACGCCTGCCGCATCACCTGCAGGGCCTCGTCGAGGCGCCGGTCGGCCTTCAGGGCGTAGGCATACCACACCGCGGTGAGCTTGTCGGGGCGCAGCCGGTGCCCGTGGGCTCCCCACCGCACCGCCTCCGCCAGCGCACCCGGGACCAGGGCCGTGAACCGCCGCGCCAGGCCGGCCGCGGCGCCGTGCAGCAGCGCGCTTTCCGGGTGCGCGGCGGTCGAGCGGCGGGCCAGGTCCAGATACACCTCGTTGGCCCGCGCCACCGCGGGCTCGGCCGGGTCGCCGAGGCTCGGCATCACCGCCACGAACAGCCGGGCCAGGTCGTCCGGGTCCAGCCGCCGCGGCTCGAGGGCACGGACCCAGCTCACGTCGGCCCACGGCAGCGCCGGGTCGAACCGGCTCGCCTGGACCAGCATCCGCAGCCCGCCGAGCGGGTCGTGGCGGCCCTGCAGGTGCGCGCGGGCGACCACGGTGCCGATGAACGCGGGCTGCTCGACCGGGAACAGCTCCAGCGCGCCCTCGTCGCCGGCCCGCGCGACCAGCGCCGCGAGCAGCTCGTGCACCTCGGGCAGGCCGGGCGCCCACGCGATCGCCCCGGCGACGTGACCGGCCGCGTGGCCGAGGTCGTCGTCGGCGAGGGCGATGCGGGCCAGGGACAACTCGCCGTGGGCCTGCGCGGTCGGGTCGTCGCGCTGGTCGTCGCTCACCGGGTGAGCGTATTGGGTTCCTCCCGCGTTCGGTGACCCGCCCCGCTTGTCAGACCCGCGGTCGCGTCACGCACCGGCGGTACACCTTCCTCAGATGGCGTTCGGGTCGCCCAGCGCCGGGTGGGCCGAGCCCACCGCGGCGAACCACGCCGCCGGCTCGTCGCGCAGCGTCTGCTCGATGCGGTGCCGTGCGAACGCCTCCACCGGCGGCAGCGCGTGCGGGGCGAACCAGCGCATGTCCAGCGACTCCTCGTCGTTGACCCGCGCCTGCCCGGACACGTGCCGGCAGCGGAACCACACGTTGAGGTAGTCGCAGCGGTCGCCGTTGGGGTACTGCACCGGATGCATCGCGACCCCGGCGATCCGCTCGACGGCGATCTCGATCCCGGCCTCCTCGCGCACCTCCCGCACGATCGCGTCGGCGGGCTGCTCGCCGGGGTCGATCATCCCGGCCGGCAGCGACCAGCTCCCGGTGTCGCTGCGCCGGCCGAGCAGCAGCTGTCCGGAGTCGTTGAGGACCACGGCGCTGACACCGGGCACGAGCAGCAGATCGTGCCCGACGTGCTTGCGCAGGTTCCGCAGATATTCAGACATGCCCACGGGCCCGGACCCTATCGGACGGCGCCCGCCGCTATCTCGGCCCGGCGGTGGCGCCGGCGATCACCATGGCGGTGATGAGCCGCTGCCGGCGCCGGGTCAGCACCGCGAAGCAGGCGGTCAGCACGAGCAGCTCCGGCTCCTCCCACGCGCCGGTGACCTCGACCCGCAGCGGCCGGCCCGGCCAGCCGGCCTGCACGTGGATACGGTCGCCGCCGCGGGTCAGCGTGCCCGAGTGCCGGCCCGGGCTCCACCGGGCCTCCCCGCCGGGGCCGGGGACGCGGACGCCGCCCGGGCCGAGGGCGACGACCGGCCGGCCGCCGGCGCGGGCCACCACGCCGAGGCGGCGCCGGTCGGTGACCTCGAGGTCGAAGTCGCCGGAGGTGGTGTGCAGGGTGGCGGCGCGCATCGAGCCGCGGGCCCGCAGCGTCGCGGAGCCGAACGTGTAGCGGCCGTGCTCGCGGCCGACCGTGTACACGCTCATCGGGGCAGCCCCGCGAGCAGGACCGCGCCGACGGTCAGGTGCAGCGCGGCGAGCCCGGCTACGGCGCCGCCGGTGTCCGCGCCGAGCGGGCCGGCCAGCGACACCAGCAGGACGAGCGCGGCGGCGACGATCCAGATCACCCGGCCCCGCGACGTGACCCGCTCCAGGATCTCCAGCAGTGCCCAGCCGAGGAGGCCGGCGAGCGCGGCGGTGGCGCCGGCCGCGACGGCACCGACGGGGCCCTGGCCCGCGACGGTGAGCCCGACGCCGGCGGCGTTGTGCACGATCAGGTACACGGCCTCGGCGGCGACGACGGCGCCCGCGACGATTCCGGCCCGTTTCAGTGGTGATCTCATGCCGCCGAGTGTGGGCGCGGGGCCGGGCCCGCCACATCGACCGGCCGGCAGCGCCGCCTACGACTTTGGTCGGTGGTCGCCGCGATTGATCACCACCTAACCTGCAACGGTGAGCAACTCCGGTCCGCCGCCGCGCCTCGCGGTCGTCGTGTCGGCGATCGGGATCGGGGCGCTGAGTGCGGCGAGCCTGCTGGCCACGCACGGCCCGCTCGACGTCGCGGTCGCCGTGGCGGCCGTCGCGCTGGCGGTGGTGGCGCTGTTCCGGCCGGTCGGGGCGGGCCTGGCCCTCGGCGCGCTGGCGGCGCTGTCGCCGGTGGCGACCCCGGCGGCCACGTTCGCGGCGCTGAGCGCGGCGCGGCGGCGCCCGCTGCGCGGGGCGGTGGCGGTGGCGGCGGCCGGGGTGGCGGGGCACGCGGTGCAGGGCTGGTGGCGGCCGTACCCGGGCCTGATCTACGGCTGGTGGCTGCTGCTGATGGCGGCCGCCTACGCGGCGCTGCTCGGCTGGGGCGTCTGGGCGCAGGGCCGCCACCAGCTGCTGCTGTCGCTGCGGGAGCGGGCGTGGCGGGCCGAGGCCGAGCAGGGCCGGCGGGTGCGGGAGGCGCGGCTGGCCGAGCGGACGCTGATCGCCCGGGAGATGCACGACGTGCTGGCGCACCGGCTGTCGCTGCTGGCGATGTACGCGGGGGCCCTGGAGTACCGCCCCGACGCCCCGCCGCAGCGCCTCGCCGAGGCCGCCGGGGTGCTCCGCCTCGGCGTGCACCAGGCCCTCGACGAGCTGCGGGAGGTGATCGCGGTGCTGCGCCACGAGGACACGGGCGCCGTCCGCTCGCTGCCGGACGTGCCCAAGCTCGTCGAGGAGGCGGTCGCGGCCGGGCAGACGGTCCACTTCCACGACGGCGCCGGCGGGCCCGACGTGCCGCCCGCGGTGGGGCGCACCGCGTTCCGGGTGGTGCAGGAGGCGCTGACGAACGCGCGCAAGCATGCGGCCGGGCAGCCGGTCACGGTCGCGCTGCGCACCGACGCCGGCCGGCTGGTGATCGACGTGCGCAACCCGGTCGCGCAGCACGTGCCGGACCTGTCCGGCGCGGGCGTCGGGCTGATCGGGCTGACCGAGCGGGTCGGCCTGGCCGGCGGCACGCTGGAGCACGCGGTGACCGCCACCGGGGAGTTCCGGCTGCGGGCGGAGCTGCCGTGCCGCAGCGAGTAGTGCGGGTGCTGGTCGTGGACGACGATCCGCTGGTGCGTTCGGCGCTGACGATGATGCTCGACGGCGCGCCGGGCGTCGAGGTGCTCGCCGCGGTCGGCGACGGCGACGAGGTGCCCGGCGCGCTCGACCGGCACGCGGCCGACGTGGTGCTGATGGACCTGCGGATGCCGCGGGTCGACGGCATCCGGGCGACCCGCCGGGCCCGGGCCCGCCCCCAGCCGCCGGAGGTGATCGTGCTGACCACGTTCGACACCGACGAGCACGTGGTGCGGGCGCTGCGGGCCGGGGCGAGCGGCTTCCTGCTCAAGGACACGCCGCCGGAGCGCATCGTCGAGGCCATCCGGCGCGTCGCCGCGGGCGACCCGATCCTGTCCCCGGCGGTCACGCGCCGGCTGATGGCCCGGGTCGCCGCCGACGCGGCCGGGTTCGAGCGGGCCCGCGCCCAGCTCGACGCGGTCAGCCCGCGGGAGCGGGACGTGGCCGCCGGCGTGGCCCGGGGCCTGACCAACGCCGACATCGCCGCCGAGCTCGGGATGAGCGTGGCCACGGTGAAGGCGCACCTGACCCACATCATGACCAAGCTCGACCTGGACAACCGCACCCAGGTCGCGATGCTCGTCCACGACGCCGGCCTGGTCTGAGTCAGACGGCCGGCACCGGCTCCGCCACGGTGTCCGCGACGAGGACCTGACCCTCGCCGACGCCGACCGTCACCGTGTCGCCCGGCTTGATCCCGGCCGCGGCGGGGGAGGGCAGGTCGACCAGGGCCTCGTCGCCGTCGCCGAGGCGCACCGACAGCCGGGTCAGGGCGCCGTGGAAGGTGCGCACGACGACCAGGTCGCCGCCCTGCTGCGACGCCTTGAGTGTCATCGCCTCCGGCCGGACCAGCACGACCACCTCGCCCGGCGTGGCCTGGCTGCCCTCGGCGAGCGGCCGGTCGGCGCCGAGCACGCGCACGGTGCCGTCGGCGCCCAGGACGCCGCGCAGGCGGTTCATCGTGCCGACGAACTCGCCGACGAACGGGGTCGCCGGGCGGTGGTACAGCGTGTCCGGGTCGGCGAGCTGCTCCAGCCGCCCCGCCCGCATGACCCCGACCCGGTCGGCGACGCTGAGCGCCTCGCCCTGGTCGTGGGTGACGAACAGCGTGGTGATGCCGAGGCGCTGCTGGATGCGGCGGATCTCGTCGCGCAGCTGGACCCGGACCTGCGCGTCCAGGGCCGACAGCGGCTCGTCGAGCAGCAGCACCCGCGGCTCGATCGCCAGGGCCCGGGCCAGGGCGACGCGCTGCTGCTGGCCGCCGGAGAGCTGGTGCGGGTACCGCTTGCCGACGTGGCCGAGCCCGACGAGCTCGAGCAGTTCCGCGGCCCGCTTGCGCCGCGCCGCGCCGTCCACGCCCCGCACCCGCAGGCCGAACGCGACGTTGTCGGCGGCGGTGAGGTTCGGGAACAGGCTGAAGGCCTGGAAGACCATGCCCATGTCCCGCTTGTTCGGGGCGAGGCCGGTGATGTCCTTCTCGCCGACCCACACGGTGCCGGCGTCGGCGGTCTCGAACCCGGCGAGGACCCGCAGCGCGGTGGTCTTGCCGCAGCCGGACGGGCCGAGCAGGGCGATGAACTCGCCCGGCTCGATGACGAGGTCGAGCCCGTCGAGCGCGTGGACCGGCCCGTAGCTGCGGCGCATGCCGAGCATGCGCACACCGACCGCGCTCATGAGTCACTCCGTGAGGTTGGGCGCCGGTCCGCCAGGGACACGACGAGCAGCAGGAACCAGGTGAACAGCAGGCTGGCGGTGCTGACGGAGACGGACAGCTGCCCGTTCGCGCCGGACATCTTCACCAGCCATGTCGGCAGGGTGTCGAAGAGCAGGATGCTGGCGATGGTGTACTCGCCCAGCACCAGCCCCAGCGTCAGGAACGCCGCGCCGAGGACCGCACCGCGCAGGTTCGGCAGCAGGACCCGCCACACGACGCCGAACCACGACGAGCCGAGCCCGCGCGCGGCGTCGATGAGGGTGCGGGCGTCGATCGCGCGGATGCCGGCGTCCAGGGAGCGGTACGCGAACGGGGTGGCCAGCACGATGTACACCACGATGAGGATGATCGGCAGTTCCGGGTCCTGCGAGGAGACCAGCGCGTCGCCGAACGGGGTGCCGGCGAGCTGGTTCGGGCCGAGCGCCAGCATGTCGCGCACGCCCGCGACCAGCGCGATCGGCGGGATGACCAGCGGCAGCAGCGACAGGCCCTCCACCAGCGGGCGCAGCCGGGGCAGCCGCAGGGTCACGGCGAGCATCGCCGGGACGGTGACGAGCAGCACGCCGAGGACGGTGAGCACCGCCAGGGACAGCGACCGGCGCAGGGCGGCCGGGAAGCCCTCCGCCTGCGGGATACTGGTGTAGTACTGCGCGGTGACGCCGCCGTGCACCTTGTCCTGGATGGTGAACCAGCCGGCGGCGGCCAGCGGCACCAGGAAGTAGACGGCGGCGATGACGAGCACGACGATCCGGGTCACGCCGGTCTTCTTCCGGCGCCGGCGCTTCGCCGGTTCGCCGGTCACGAGCGTGGGTTCGGTCAGGACCGCGGTCATCGCAACCACCTCGCGGTGCGGCGCTCGATCGTCCAGTACGCGGCCATCACGACGCCGACGAGGGCGATCATCTCGATGGCCAGGGCCGCGCCGACCCCGGCGTTGTCGGCCGAGACGTTGCCGGACAGGGCGTTGGCGATCTGCAGCGTCACCAGCGGCACGGTGCCGCCGACCATCGCCTGCGCGGTCGCGAACGCCGACATGGAGGCGCAGAACAGCAGCAGCGCCCCGGCCATGACCGGCGGGGCGAGCAGCGGGCCGGCGACGTGGCGCCAGTACTGCGCCCGGGTCGCGCCCAGGTTCTCGGCGGCCTCGGACCACTCGGCGCGCACGCCGTCGAGGGCCGGTGCGATGACGATGACCATCAGGGGTACGAGGAAGTAGAGGTAGACGACGGCGAGGCCGCCGAACTGGTACAGGCTGAACGGCGAGTTGCCGAGGTCGAAGCCGGTCCAGTCGGACAGCAGGCTGGTGACGACGCCGGCGTTGCCGATGGTGGCGATGAACATGAACGCCAGCGGTACGCCGCCGAAGTTCGCCAGCACGCCCGAGACGGTCAGCACCAGGCGGCGCAGCACGCTGCCGCCGGCGAGCACGGCCTGCGCGACCGGCAGCCCCACGACGGCGCCGAGCACGGCGCAGACGACGGAGAGCTTGACCGAGCCCCAGAACGCCGAGCGGTACCCGGCGTTGAACGAGTTGGACAGCGAGTCGCCCTCGAACGCGCCGGTGGCGAGGACGATCACCGGCAGCACGAGGCCGACGAGCATCACGAGGAGGAACGGTGCGACCGCGAGCCACGGGCCGCACCGCCGGACACGGTCCGCGAGGGACCGTGTCCGGGCGGCGGGTGCTGCGGGGGTCGTCACCCGGTCAGCGCCTTGGTCCAGCCGTCGGTGAGGACCTTCTTGGCCGCGTCGACCTGGTCCGGGGTGGGCAGCTGCGCCTTGGTCGCGTCGACCTTCGGCAGGGCGGCGACGAGCGTGGCGTCGGCCTTGCCGGACTCGGTCATCTTCGGCAGCCGGACCGGGCGGGCCGAGCCCTTCAGGAAGAGGTTCTGGCCCTCGTCGGAGAAGAGGAACTCCTCCCACAGCCGCGCGGCGGCCGGGTGCGGGGCGGTCTTGTTGATCGCCTGGCAGTAGAAGTTGCCGTAGATGCCGTCGGACGGCACCGAGACCTTCCAGTCGATGCCCTTGGACTGAAGTTCCTTGGTGTAGCCGGCGTTGAGGTAGTCCCAGTCGATCGAGATCGGGGTCTCGCCCTTCTCGATGGTCGCCGGGGTCGACTCGACCGGGATGTAGTTGCCCGACTTCTTCAGCCCCGCGAAGTAGTCGATGCCGGGCTGGATGTTGGTGAAGCTGCCGCCACCGGACAGGGCCGCGGCGAACACGCCGGCGAACGCCGAGCCGGACTTGGTCGGGTCGCCGTTGAGGGCGACCTTGCCCTTGTACTCCGGCTTCTTGAGGTCGGCGAACGTCTGCGGGCACACGGGGATCTTCTTGGCGTCGCAGCCGATGGAGATGTAGCCGCCGTAGTCGTTGTACCAGGCGCCGTCGGCGTCCTTCTGGTTGTCCGGGATGTCGGCCCAGGTCGCCACCTTGTACGGCGCGAACAGGCCCTCCTTCGCCCCCGACTGGGCGAACGCGCCGCCGAGGTCGAGCACGTCGGGCGCGCGGTCCTGGCCCTTGAGCGACTTGACGGCGTTGATCTCGTCCTGGCTGGAGCCGTCGGGGTTGTCGCTGTTGACCTTGATCCCGTACTTCGAGCTGAACGTGTCGATGATCTCGCCGTAGTTGGCCCAGTCCCGCGGCAGCGTGATGACGTTGAGCTGACCCTCGGCCTTGGCCGCGGCGATCAGGGCGTCCATGCCGCCGAGGTCCTGAGCGGACGTCGCCGCGGCGGCGCCGACCGTGTTGTTCTGGGCGTCCGCGGCCTTCTGGGACGAGCCGCAGCCGGCCACGGCGGCCACGACGGCCGCCGACAACAGCCCGGCGACGAGCCCGCGCCGCACGATATTGCGTTGCATTGAATGCTCCCGATAGCAGGTGCCGAAACGGCTTCGGCGGGCTCAGCGTCGGGGCGGCTGTTTGCTGGTGGCTGAACGCGGCGTGTCAATGCGGCCGATAGGTTCCCAACACCCTTGACACGGTGATCATGATGACGACCCGGTCCGGGTTCACCCGGGGTTGCTTGTATCGCCGCGCGTAGCGCTCCTCGGCGTCTCTGACGGCTTGCGGGTCTCGTGCTACGACCGCGGTGCCTTCCAGCGTGCTCCAGCGCCGGCCGTCGATCTGGCATACCGCGATGTTTGCGTTATGTCCGACATTTCGCACCTTCTGGGATTTGCCGGACGTGATGATGCGGGCGATGCCGGTCTGCGGGTCGTACGTCACGCCGACCGGGACGCTGTGCGGTGTGCCGTCGCGGCGGATCGTCGTCACCGTGCACAGGTGCCGCTCGGCCCAGAACTCCTCGAGGCTCACGCCGCGGTCACCCGGCCGTTGTCCACCCGGACGTGCCGGTTGGTGTGGACCGCCTCCAGCATCTGCCGGTCGTGGGTGACCAGCAGCAGCGTGCCAGGGTAGCTGGACAGCGCCGACTCCAGCTGCTCGATCGCCGGCAGGTCCAGGTGGTTGGAGGGCTCGTCCAGCACCAGCAGGTTCACCCCGCGCCCCTGCAGCAGCGCCAGCGCCGCCCGGGTGCGCTCGCCGGGGGAGAGGCTCGCCGCGGGGCGCAGTACGTGCCCGGCCTTGAGGCCGAACTTGGCCAGCAGCGTCCGCACGTCGGCGGGATTCTGATCCGGTACCGCGAGCCGGAACGCGTCGAGCAGGGACTCCTCGCCCTCGAACATCCGCCGCGCCTGGTCGACCTCGCCGACCACGACGCCCGGCCCGAGGTGCGAGCGGCCCTCATCCAGCGGCAACCGGCCCAGCAGCGCGGCGAGCAGCGTCGTCTTGCCGGAGCCGTTCGCGCCGGTGATCGCGACCCGGTCCGCCCAGTCGATCTGCAGGTCGACGGGGCCGAGGGTGAAGGCACCGCGGCGTACGACCGCATGGGTCAGCGTGGCGACCACCGCACCGGCCCGCGGCGCCGCGGCGATCTCCATCCGCAGCTGCCACTCCTTGCGGGGCTCCTCCACGACGTCGAGGCGCTCGATGAGCCGCTCGGTCTGGCGGGCCTTGGCCGCCTGCTTCTCCGTCGACTCGATCTTCTTCGACTTGCCGATCTTGTCGTTGTCGGGCTGCTTGCGCCGGGCGTTCTTGATCCCCTTCTCCATCCAGGCGCGCTGCATGCGGGCGCGCGCCTCGAGGTCGGCGCGGGTGTCGGCGTACTCCTCGAAGCGCTCCCGGGCGTGGCGCCGGGCGATCTCGCGCTCCTCCAGGTACGCGGCGTATCCACCGCCGTAGAAGTTGACCTGCTGCTGGTGCAGGTCCAGCTCCAGGATCGCGGTCGCCGTGCGGGTCAGGAACTCCCGGTCGTGGCTCACGACGATGACGCTCTTGTTCCGCTGCGCGGACATGAACTTCTCGAGGCGGTCCAGGCCGTCGAGGTCCAGATCGTTCGTGGGCTCGTCGCACAGCAGCACGTCGTAGCGGCTCAGCAGCAGGCTCGCGAGGTTGGCCCGAGCGGCCTGGCCGCCGGACAGCGCGGTCATCGCGAGGTCCAGGTCGACGGCCAGGCCCAGGTCGGCGGCCACCTCGGCGGCGCGCTCGTCGAGGTCGGCGCCGCCGAGGGCGAGCCAGCGCTCCAGGGCGACGCTGTACTCGTCCGCGGCCCGCTCGTCGCCGGTGAGCGCCTCGGCGGCGGCGTCCATGCGGGCCTGGGCCTGCGCGACGCCGGTGCGGCGGGCCAGGAACTGCCGCAGCGTCTCGCCGGGGCGGCGGTCGGGCTCCTGCGGGAGGTACCCGACGGTCGCCGTCGGCGGACTGAGCTGGATCGCGCCGCCTTCGAGGGGTAGCAGGCCGGCGACGGTGCGCAGCAGCGTCGACTTCCCGGCCCCGTTGACCCCGACCAGGCCGATCACGTCGCCGGGCGCGACCACCAGGTTGACGCCGCTGAACAGCGCCTTGTCGCCGTGCCCGGCGGTGAGCTCCTTGACCACCAGCGTTGCTGCCACGCCTTCGATGCCTCCGTTCTTGTCGTACCCCGCCGCTAGTCTCCCCTGGTGGGTTCGGGGCGGTCGTCGCGCCCCGCCACGAATCGGGGAGTAGCGTGAATTCTGAAACGCGACCGGATCGAAACGGCATGCTCAAATCTGGAGAATCGCCTTGAGCACAACAGCACCAGCCGCCGCGGGGGACGACACCACGCTGACGCACCGGCAGATCATCGCGATCCTGACCGGGCTCATGATGGCGATGTTCCTGGCCGCGCTCGACCAGACCATCGTGTCGACGGCGATGCGCACGATCGCCGACGATCTCGGCGGGTTCGACCTGCAGGCGTGGGCGACGACGGCGTTCCTGATCACCTCGACGATCTCCACCCCGCTCTACGGCAAGCTGTCGGACATCTACGGCCGCAAGCCGTTCATCCTCTTCTCGATCGGCATCTTCATCGTCGGCTCGGTGCTGTGTGGCGTCGCGCAGTCGATCTACCAGCTCGCCGCGTTCCGGGCCGTGCAGGGCATCGGCGCCGGCGGCCTGTTCTCGCTCGCCTTCGCGATCATCGGCGACGTCGTGCCGCCCCGCGAGCGGGCGAAGTATCAGGGGTATTTCCTCGCCGTCTTCGGCACCTCCAGCGTCCTGGGCCCGGTCCTGGGCGGCTTCTTCGCCGGCTCCAGCGACATCCTCGGCATCACCGGCTGGCGCTGGATCTTCTACATCAACGTGCCGATCGCCTTCGCCGCGTTCCTCGTCGTCCTGCGCGTGCTGCACATCCCGCACCGCCGCCAGGACCACCGCATCGACTGGCCCGGCGCGCTCGCCCTCATCGTCTGCCTGGTGCCGCTGCTGACCGTCGCCGAGCAGGGCCGCGAGTGGGGCTGGGGCTCGGGCCGCTCCCTGCTGTGCTACGGCATCGGCGCCGTCGGCCTGGTGCTGTTCCTCGTCGCCGAGACGGCGTACAAGGAGGAGGCGCTGCTGCCGCTGCGGCTGTTCCGCGGCCGCACGTTCTCGGTGGCCTCGATCAGCAGCTTCGTCCTGGGCATGGCGATGTTCGGCGGCCTGCTCACGCTGCCGCTCTACCTGCAGATCGTCAAGGGCGCGACGCCGACCGAGGCCGGCCTGCTGCTGCTGCCGCTGGTGATGGGCATCATGACCGGCTCGATCGTCTCCGGCCAGGTCATCGCCCGCACCGGCCGCTACCGCATCTTCCCGATCGTCGGCTCGGTGCTCATGCTCGCCGCGCTGCTGCTGTTCTCGCGCATCGGCGCCGACACGCCGCTGTGGCGCACGATGCTCATCATGGCACTGATGGGCCTCGGGCTGGGTGGCAACATGCAGCCGGTCATCACCGCCGTGCAGAACGCCGCCAACCCGCGCGAGATCGGCGTGGCCACGTCGACGGTGACATTCTTCCGCTCGATGGGCGGCACCCTGGGCGCGGCGGTCTTCCTGTCGGTCCTGTTCAGCATCCTGCCGGACAAGATCAAGTCGGCGTACTCCGCGGCCGGCCACACGCCCGAGTTCAACGCCGCGGTCCGCGCCCACCCGCAGGACCTGCAGAAGGTCCAGCAGAGCGCGGGTTCGGGCGGCGGCGGCCTGAGCGACACGTCGTTCCTGGAGACGCTGGACAAGGCCCTGGCCCACCCGTTCAAGGTCGGCTTCGCCGACTCGATGAGCCTGGTGTTCATGGTCGCCGCGGGCATCATGGTCGTCGGGTTCATCGTGATCCTGTTCCTGCCGGAGATCGCGCTCCGCTCGATGTCGGCGGCCCAGGCCCGGGCCGCGGAGGACGCCGCCGCCAGCAGCGCCGCATCCGCCACCGCCTCGCCGGCCTCCGCGCCCGCGTCCCCGAACGGCGGCCCCTCATCCGGCGGCGCGACCGGCTCGTATGCGGCGCCCGCGGGCGCCGGCTCGGCCTCGCCGAACGGCGGCGACGCCGCGGGTGGCGCACACGCGTCGAGCGAGGTGGCGGCCCCGGGCAACGGCCACACGCCGTCGCACGCGCTACGGCCGGGCGTCCACGAGGCGGACGGCGAGGCCACGGCCTCGGACGCCCCGCCGCGCCACGCCCGCTGACGTGCTCGGATCAGCCGCCGCCCGGGCGGCGGCTGATCCGCCATCGACGCATCACGCCGGGCCCGGTCCCTCCTCCCGTAGGTGGGCCGGCCTTCGTGGGGCGGGTCCGGGTCTGTGGCGCCGGGGTGATGTGCGGGGCGACGAGCACGACGTCGGCGCCCGCATCGTTCGCGCCCGTTCCCCCCGGGCGGGCCGGCTTCGCGCGTTCGCGTTGCGCTGTATTGCCGTCTCACAGGCCGATGTCCAGTCCTGCGCGCCGGCGATCTGACGACGTGGCGGCGTGCCGTCGATTCCGCACCGCCGAGGGCCGCAACGGGCCCGCTGAGCCAACCGGACCCCACAGGCTGGTGCTGGCGCGTGTTCGGCGAATTACCGGCGAGCCCGGTGTGGCCCGACACGGCCGCTGCGCCGGTGGCAACCGGGTTGTCGAGGGTATAACTCGAGCACCGACCATGAATCAGGGACCAGGCCTTGGCCGGGGTCGGCAAGGTGCTTGCCCTGACCGGGATCGTGGTCGACGTGTGCTGAGCCGTGGTCGGTGGGGCCGGACGCCCCGCGCGACCGATACAACCTCGCCGCGGCCGGCGCGAGGTCACGAGCCAACCGGTCCCCATCCGCGAAGACCGGCCGGGGTCATCGGCGGTCCGCCGGCCTTCACGGTGGGCGACTCTCCGCGGTCGCGGGTCTCGGCGACGGTCCGTGGCCGTGCGTGGGGCCGGCCGGGTGAAAGCCTGGGCCATGCCTGACGACGCCGATCCGGCCCGGCGCTGTGGCGGTTTTCGTCATGGTTCCGCTCGTAGCCCGGCTGCGTTCGTGCCTGCGTTCGTGCCTGCGTAGCCGGTCTCCCGATCTGCTGAGGCCCGGCACGGTCGCCCGGAGCGTTCTCGTGTTACAGGCGCGCCGCCTCGTCGCTGCTGGCGCCCGCGGTCCTGGTGCTGCAGGGGGTCATGGAACCGCGCCACAACGCGTGGCTCGCGATCGGCACGGCCCGATTCCCATGAGCCATAACCTAGTATCCTAGGATGCCTTGGCGGAAGTGGCGGCGGTCTCAGCCGACGAGGCGGGCGTCACGCCCGCCTCCAGCAGGTACGAGTGGCCGTCGAGGCCGTCGGGCACATCGCTGATCAGCTCCCGCGCGGTGGTGTCCTTGCCGGCGAGGATCCGGTCCGGGTCGTCGCGGCGGCGGCGGTGCACAGGGCCGTGACCCCGGCGGCGCCCGCCTCGTAGTCGTCGGCCACGCCCCGCTGCTCGACTCCGGACGAGGCCGGGCAGCATCAGGGCCACCAGGCCGGTGCGGTTCCGGCCTGGGTCGCAGTGGAGGACGACGCCGCCCGGCTGGGCGCGCGTGACGGCGGTGACGGTGGCCGAGCACCGGTCGGGCTTGCTGTTGAGGACCGGCCAGCCTCGCAGCGGAGGACGACGCCGCCCGGCCGCGCGTGACGGTGGCCGCGCGCCGATCGGGCTTGCTGTCGAGGAACGGGTTGGCGGCGTGGTCTTCCACCGCTCCCAGGGCCAAGACTGGGACGGGGCTGCTTCCGGGCCCCCAGATCACGCCGATACGGGCGATGACGACGTTCAGGCCGCTGGCCAGGGCGAGGACCTCGGCGATCTTCTCGCGCTTCTTCGCGGCCGGGATCGGATGCGGCGAGGCCGTGGGCAGCGGTGCGTCCGTGCCTTGGAATCGTGGCCGCTGACGGTGCGGTTACCTGGGCGGTCGGGGCTGGCTGCGCGGACGGGATCGGTGCCGTTGCGCTGTGTGGTGCTGGTTCGTGGTGGGCGGGGAGCTGCGCGCCGATCGCGGCGCGCAGCCGTCTGCCTGCTGAGCGTGGTGTGCGTCAGTTCGCGGCGCGCCAGTTCTGGCGGGTGATGAGGACTCGGGCCTCGTCGGCGTACTCCGACTCGACGGTCACGGCGTACTCGCCGGCCTGCAGGGAGCTGCGGGACGTGAAGTCGCGGCGACCGCCGGTGAGCGCGTGGGCGATGGCGCCGAAGACGCCGCCCCACAGGGCGCCGACCAGGATCGTGGTGATCAGGATGCCCAGCCAGTTCGAGTTGCTGAACAGGGTGAAGAGGATGCCGACGAACAGGCCGAACCAGGCGCCGCTGGCGACACCGGCGAGCGCGGCCCGGCCAACCGTGAGGCGGCCGAGGACGTTCTCGACCAGGCGCAGGTCGGTGCCGATGATCGCGGTCCGCTCGACGGGGAAGCCGTTGTCGGAGAGGTAGTCGACCGCCTGCTGCGCCCCGGCGTAGTCGGCGAAGCGGGCGACGGTCACGGTTGTGCGGGCGATCTCGACGAGCGCGCCGAGGTTCGGGTCGGGGTCGGGCTCGGGGGAGGGAGTGGGGGGTTCATCCAAGGGAGGGGTCGTCATGCGGGTCAGGGTAAGGATGTCCGGGACGTCCCGCGCGGCACGGCGCGATGCTTTTTCGAACGGCCACGATCTATTTCGCACGGCACGCCCACCCCATCCGACGCCGTTCATGGCGAAGCCGCTGGGCAGTCACCGGCCGTCCGTCGCAAACGAGGAGTCGTCACCCGAGCTATGACGGCGCCACACATTCCGGCCCGTGCGTCGCCGTGCTCTGCGTCCGCGGCGGTGGCGGTTTCGGCGGTGGCCGTTCGATCGGCGGCTCACCACCGACGCGCGTTCCGGAGAGTACGGAGAATGTTGCCCTCGGGGAGGGTCTGATCACCCTGCGTCGGAATCCGGGTGAGGACTCAGGGGTCTTTCGGGGCGTCACCCGAGGTCGTCGGGGCGTTGCGGCGAGCAGTCTTGCAGGCATGGCCGACATCAAACGCCTCCGCCGCTCGTGGACCGACCGGACCGTCGCCGGGGTGCTGGGCGGCATCGCCGAGTACCTGGGCGTGGACCCGACCATGGTCCGCGCCGTCTTCCTGCTGTCCATCCTGCTGACCGGGGGCGTGGCCGTCCTCGCCTACCCGATGCTGTGGATCGTCATGCCTGAAGCGCCGCCGTCGCCCGTCAGCCCTGCGCCGAACGATCACCTGCCCAATGGTGCGTAAGTGGCTCCTGTTCCTCGCGTGACGATCCCGGCACGCGGCGTGCCGCCGCTCGCTCGTCCGGCGAGCGGGACGGTGCTGCTGGCGCACACGACGGCCCGAGTTCGAGCGGGCTGCCGGGCTGACCGGGCGGTTCCCCGGCAAGCACGTGTTGTTGTTGTCACCGGGCGCTCGCACCGAGTGGTACTCGGCGAACGCCACATAGGGCGCGGCCGTTCCTGCACGACGTTCTGCCCAAGCTGAAGCCCGGGCCGGTGGCCGGACTCGGTGCAGATCCCGGCGCTCCCGCGCTGCTGCACGCCGAGATCTGTTAGCCGGACAGCTTCGCGTGCGTGCTGTTCCCGCAGTCCGGCAGCTTCTTCGCGCCGGACTGCCGTAGGGGAACGGGGCCTCGCTCAGCGGGGCCAGTCGCGCAGGCGGTGGCGCAGGGCCGCGATGCGCTGCGTGTCCAGGCCGTAGAAGGCGAAGCGGCCGTCGTCGAGGCGGTCCAGGTAGCGGCCCGCGGCCAGTACGTCGTCGAACTCCAGGGCCGGGTCCTGGCGGCGGGCCAGCTCCAGCAGTTCGCCGACCGAGTAGCGCTCCATCGCCGCGGCGACGTCGATGTAGTCGCGGACCTCGCGGCGGTTGACCAGCGCCGCGACCTTCGTGGCGATGAGGTCGTCCAGGTGCATCACCGGGCCGACGTCCATCATCACCGGGCTGTGGCGGCGGTCGAGGCGGGAGAGCGTCAGCCGTACTGTGCGAGCTCCGTCACCGACCGTGAACTCCCGCTGGTCGAATCCGGCGAACAGCTCGAGCAGGTCGTCGGCCTCCTCCTCGTGGACGGTGTAGCCGGCCTCGCGCAGGGCGGCGCACACCGCGTCGGCGGCCGCCCCGGCGGCGCCGTCGGTGTCGGTGAACAGGTCGACGTCCTCGGTGGGGCGTTCGACGAGGCCGTTCATGAGCCAGGCGAAGCCGCCGCCGAGGACGAAGCCGTGCCGTTCGGCGACGGCGAGCGCGACGCGGGCGACGTCTGTGTAGAAGGCTTTCACCGGGTGCGCAGGGCCGCGTGCCGGGCCTCCCACGCGCGGCGCACGCCGTGCGGCAGGTTCAGCTCCGGCCAGACCCGCACCAGGATCTTCTTGTTGAGGAAGCGGCGCAGCTCGTCGTGGCGGATCGCCTCGCGCAGCACGTTCTCGTACATCCACAGCAGCATGTCGTGGTTGTCGAGGTCGAACGCGCGCCTCGGGTTCCACATCAGCCGCTGCGGCAGCTCGACGACGCCGCGGACGGGGCCGCGCAGCTCCTCCAGGGTCCGCGAGACCAGCGCAGGGCGGTGCGGCCGGGCCAGGTAGGCCAGTGTTCCGCGTGCCGACTCGTCCTGCATGGCCCGAAGTGTACCGGAGGATGCGGTCCGTGACGCTCAGCGTGCGTTCTGGCGCGGGATGATGACCTCGCGGACGATGAGCTGGATCGCCGCGACCACCGGGATGGCGATGAGTGCGCCGACGACGCCCATGAGCGCGACGCCGACCAGGACCGAGATGATCGCGGCCAGGTCGGAGACCTTCACCGCGCGGCGCATGACCGTCGGGTAGATGAAGTAGTTCTCGACCTGCTGGTAGATCACGAAGAAGATGACGCACGCGATGCCGGCCTGCAGCGATGTCGCGAACCCGACGATGCTCACCACGACCGCGCCCAGCGTCGCGCCGATCTGCGGGATCAGGTCCGTGACGGCGATGAGGACGGCGAGGGCGTACGGGTAGGCGATGCCCAGGATCAGCAGGAACACGAACGACGCCAGGCCCGCGACCACCGCGATCGCCAGGGCGCCGCCGAGGTAGGCGCCGACCTTGGCCAGGATCTCGTCGCCGAGCAGCCGCACACGCTGGCGGCGCGAGGCGGGGACGAGCTTGTACCCGCCCTCCTTCAGGCGGTTGAAGGCGGCCATGAAGTACAGGGTGAGAATGATGACCGTCAGGATGTTGAACAGTGCCGAGAACGCGACCTGGACCCCGCCCCAGACCCCGCCGAGGGCCTTGGTGACGTTGCCGGCCGTCGCGACGTTCTTGAGCTGGTCCAGCAGCTTGTAGTCGTCGTTGAGCTTGTTGAGCTGGTCGTTGCGTTGCAGGTTGTCGATGTAGTGCGGCAGGTTCTCGATGAGCTCGTTGCTCTGCTGGACCAGCGGCGGGATGAGCGCCACGATGCCGCCGCAGAGCACCAGCATCGACCCGATGCCGACCAGGGCGACGGCGAGCCCGCGGGGCAGGCCCCACTTCACCAGCCGTACGACCGCGGGATTCAGCCCGATCGCCAGGAACATCGCGATGAAGATCAGGACGAGGATCGAACGGACGTTCTGCACGGCGAGGTAGGCCGAGTACGCCAGCAGTAGGCCCAGCCCCGCGGTGAAGCCGATGATGAGCGGGGAGCGGCGCATCGGGGGCCCCGGGTGGCCGAAACGCGGTTCGGGTTCGGGCTCCGGTTCGATCACGACGACTTCCACGTCGATCTCGATGTCAGGCTTTGCCGGCGCCTTGACCTCGTCCTGCACTGTGAACTCCCTGGGAAGTCAGATGGTCTTGAGGCAGGGTACCGGGTGCGCGCACCAGTTCGCCGTTAGCGTTAGTGCATGGCAGATGTCGTGTACCCGCCGGTAATCGCGTTCGCGAGGACCATGTTCCGGGCTCTGAACATGAAGATCACGATTGAGGGCGAGGCACATGTGCCGGCCGGCGGGGGCGCCGTCATCGCGTGCAACCACATTTCGTACCTCGACTTCATCTTTTGCGGCCTCGGCGCCCGCCGGTCGCGGCGGCTCGTGCGGTTCATGGCCAAGGACTCGATCTTCCGGCACCGGGTCGGCGGGCCGCTCATGCGTGGCATGCACCACATCCCGGTCGACCGTGACGCCGGCATGGCCTCGTACAAGGCTGCCCTGTCCGCGCTCAAGGCCGGCGAGGTCGTCGGGGTGTTCCCCGAGGCGACGATCAGCCCGTCGTTCATGATCAAAGAACTCAAGAGCGGCGCGGCCCGGCTCGCCGCGGCGACCGCCACCCCGCTGGTGCCGATGGTGCTGTGGGGCACCCAGCGGTTCTGGACCAAGGGGCACCCACGAAATCTCACCCAGCGTGGTGTGGCGGTCACCATCTCCATCGGTGAGCCGCTGTATCCGGGGCGTCGCGAGAACCAGGATGCGGTGACCGCGCAGCTGCGGACCCGCATGGAGGCGATGCTCGACCGGGTCCAGCGGCGGTACCCTCAACAGCCGTCCGGCCCCGATGACACCTGGTGGCTTCCCGAGCACCTGGGCGGGTCGGCACCGAAACCCGCTGTCTACGAACCGGAGGCCCAGTGAAGCAGGCCGAGCCAACCGACCTGCTCGTGCAGTTGCGCGAGCTCGAACCCGTCGTGGAGGAGAACCTCAACCGGCACCTGGCCACGGCCAAGGAGTGGTTCCCGCACGAGTACGTGCCGTGGAGCGAGGCCCGCGACTTCGACGGCGTCCTCGGCGGCGAGGCGTGGGAGCCGGGGCAGTCGAAGCTGTCCGAGGTCGCCCGGATCTCGCTCATCGTCAACCTGCTCACCGAGGACAACCTGCCCAGCTACCACCACGAGATCGCGACCGTGTTCGGCCGTGACGGAGCGTGGGGGACGTGGGTGCACCGGTGGACGGCCGAGGAGGGCCGGCACGGGATCGCGATCCGTGACTACCTGCTCGCTACGCGTGCGGTCGACCCGGTCGCGCTGGAGCGGGCCCGGATGGCCCACATGGAGGGCGGGTTCCGCAACTCCTACGAGGGGCTCATCGAGCCGATCGCGTACGTGTCGTTCCAGGAGCTCGCGACCCGCGTGTCGCACCGCAACACCGGCACGGCCTCCGGCGACCCCGTCTGTGAGCAGCTCCTGGCGCGGGTTGCCGCCGACGAGAACCTGCACATGGTCTTCTACCGCAACCTGCTCAGCGCCGCGTTCGACCTCGCCCCGAACCAGGCGATGCGCGCGGTGACCCGCGTGGCGAGCACCTTCCAGATGCCCGGGCACACCATCGAGAACTTCGGGCGCAAGTCCGTGCAGATCGCGAAGGCCGGCATCTACGATCTGCGACTGCACCACGACGATGTGCTCGTACCGGTGCTGCGGCAGGTGCGGGCGTTCGACCGGTCACTGTCGGGCGACGGGGAGGCGGCCCGCGAGGAGCTCGCCACCTACATGGCCGACCTCGACGCCCAGGCGTCACGCTTCGTGGAGCGCCGCGAGGCGCATCGGGCCCGCGCGGCCGTCTGACCCTGTCGCTGTCGCGGCTCCTGACGGGGCGTCCTCGTGTGCCGGGGGCGCCCGTGGCCGTGCTTCACGCCCTCGTCTACGACGGCAGGTCGCTGATCACCACGTCAGCCGGAACATCCTCGGCGAGCGCGTCGGCGTACCCCGGCCTGATCCGCTTGCCGGAGCACGTACCCGCGTTGCGCAGCCGCGCCGCCCACACCGGGTCGGCCACCGCCACGCCGTGTACCAGTTCCGGCGTTGGCTCGAACGCCACCATCGCGCCGGCGACCCACCCGCGTGCTTGCGCGTCGACACCGTAGGTGCGCACGTTGCGGCCACCGTCTCGTGGGTGCCCGCCGACTCGCCGGACAGTACCTGCCACGGCAGCGGCAGCGATGCCCGCCTGCCCCGCCGGATGATCATCGTCGTGCGGTCTATGGACGGGTCCCAGCCGCGGCGCAGGATGTCGCAACGGGCGTCCGGTGGCAACGCTGTCCCTGGCCATGGCACATCACCGTGGCCGTTGACAAACGCGGAGCCGACCCTCGTCTACTTCGCCACGGCGGGGTCCCGCCCTGCCGACTGGGCTCGAACCAGCGTCCGCCCGGTCCGCTCTTCCCATGCACTACACCAGGGAGCCCTCAAGGGACATCGGTGGGGCTGCTGGGATTTGTCGCTGCCCTCGGGGTGCCCGCCTTCGCCCCGGCTGCCCGGCGGGGTGTTGTGCGGTGACGGCACCGTGCCTGGGACGGACGTGACACCCGGGAGCGGCATCGCCGCCTCGAATCAATCACAATTTGTAGCTGGCGATATGCTCAGCGTGTCCGCAGCGTGGTCCGTCGCAGGTCTCGCCGAGGCTGTCGACGGCGAGGGCGCCGGTTGCCTTCCGTGAGCGTTGCAGTAGGCTGCGACGACCGTTCCGTGCCCGTCACTGCCCGTCTGACCGATTTCAGCGTGTCTGGCGGCGGTTCATGGGCTGCGGAATTTCACTCCCCGTATCGGAAGGCAGCATCGTCATGGCCAGACGCGTGATACATGAGCTGATCGACGACCTCGACGGCGGGCTCGCCGACGAGAGCCTCAGCTTCGGCCTCGACGGCGTGCAGTACACCATCGACCTCTCCGCGAAGAACGCCGCCGAACTGCGCGACGTTCTTGCGCCTTTTGTCGCGGCCGCCGCGAAGCTCGGCCGGTCCCCGGTGGCCACGCCGGGGCGCAGCGGCGGCCGGGGCCGGCCGGTCCTGTCGGCGCGGGCGGAGCGGGAGCAGAACCGGGCGATCCGCGAGTGGGCGCAGAGCAAGGGCCTCGAGGTCTCTGACCGCGGCCGAATCCGCGCCGAAATCGTCGAACGGTTCCACGCCGAAGCGGGAAACTGAACGGGGGCGCCCACTATGGGCGCCCCCTTTCGTCTACCGCATCTTTTGCTTGTACCTGCTCCGCCCACCGTCACCCGGCCGCGCGCCCGGCAGCCCCGTTCCCGGCCCTGCGCCCGGTTCGCCGACGGTGAGCACTCCGTTTCGCAGCGTTCGAACGTCGAGGTGTTCCGCGTCCTGGCGGGCCGCGCCTGTCCAGCTCGCTCCTGCCTCGCGCTCACGGGCCGGTGGAGAAGGCCTCGCGCTCATGGGCCTGCCTCGCGCTCACGGGCCGGCTCCGCGCCGCTGGGCCCGCCTCGCCGCCGGTGTTCACGCCGCGCGGTCGTTGCGCTGCGACGAGCCGTCCGCCGCGAACCGCAGCCGCGACAGCGTGACGAATGCGAAGCCCGCCAGCACCAGGCACAGCCCGAACATCGCGATGCTGCTGATCGGCCCGCCCGTCACCGCGAGCGTGCTGCCGCTGCCGCCGCTCGGGCCGCTGCCCGTGCCGGTGTCGTCACCGCTCGTGTGGTCGCCGCCGATCACGTGCTGGACCGCGATGTCGATACCGAGCGTGAGGTAACGTGGCTGTCCGGAGTTGTCGACGCCGGAGGCGACCAGCGTGTGGGTGCCCGTGTAGCCGGCCGGCACCGTCACCGCGATGCTGAACGCGCCACTGCCGTCCGTCGTGGTCGTCGCCAGGGTCAGCGGCGTCGAGTAGATCGCCACCGTGATCGTGCTGTGCGGCTGGTAGCCGGTGCCGCTGAGCGTGATCTGCTCGCCGGGCGCGACGTCGGTGCCGCTGGAGTTGTCGACCTTGCCGGCGCTCGGTGGCACGTCGGCCGGCAGGGCCGGGGCAGCCGTCGGGGTCGCGGTGGCCGCCGTGGACCAGGCGGAGTCGCGGCCGTACGTGCCCAGCGCCTGGACCATGACCTGGTACTCGGTGCCCACGGTCAGGCCGGTGATCGCGCAGCCGGTCTCGGTGGCCGCCGCCTCGCAGCTCTTCATCGTCCCGCTGTCACTGTTCGCGTTTGCGCCGCTGCTGACCGTGGCGTGGAACTTGGTGACGCCCGAGCCCGGGTCGCCCGCCACCCACGACACCCAGATCGCCTCGACGCGGGCCGTCGCCGTCACGCTGCCCGGCGCCTGCGGGGCCCTGCTCGGCGTGGCCGCCGACGCGGGCACCCAGTCGGAGTCGCCGGAGTTCCCGGAACCGATCGCGCGGACCTGCACGTGGTACGCGGTGCCGTTGATCAGCCCCGAAATCGTGCAGTGATCCGCGGTGCCGGCGACCGGCCCGCACGTCTTCGTGTGGTCCTCGACCGTCCACACCTCGTAGCCGTCCAGCCCGGCGCCCGGGTTCACCGGCGCCGTCCAGTGCACCGTGAGCTCCCCGTCGCCAGGGGTGACGGTCACGCCGGTCGGTGCCCCGGGCGGCCCGGCGACCACGGCCGGCGACGAGGCCGCCGACGGATCGGAGTCGCCGCTTTCGTTCATGCCCTTGGCCACGACCGTGAACGTGTACCCGGCCCCGCCCGCCTGCAGACCGTCGATCTCGCAGTAGGTGCTGCCGCCGTCGGTGGTGTCGCAGGTCTTGCTCGGGTCCTCGACCGCCGTCGCCACGTAGCTGGCGATGCCGCCCCGAGTCGTCGCCGGTGCCGTCCAGCTGATCCGCAGCGTGTTCGCGCCCGCCTGCGTCGCGGTCACCGCCGTGGGCGAGTCGGGCGCACCGGGCGTGACCGGGTCGGAGGACTCGCTCGCCGCCGAGTCGCCGATCTCCCCGCTGCCGATCGACTGCACGGTGAAGGTGTACGCGGTGTCGGCACTGAGCGTGTCGACGACGCAATGCAGAGTGGTCGCGTCGTTGGTCGTACACCCCTTGGACGCGTCCTGGTCCGACACCACCACGTAGTGATCGATCCCGCTACTCGGCGTGCTCGGCGCAGCCCACAGCACCGACAGCGACGTCGGTGACTGCCCGACCGCGCGTACCCCGGTCGGCGCGCCGGGCGGCCCGGGCACGACGGCGCCCGAGGTCGCGCCCGCGGACGGCTCGCTCTCGTCGGCGGACCCGAGCGCGACGACCGTCACGGTGTAGGTGGCCCCGAGCGTGATCCCGTTGACGATGTCGCAGGTCATGGTCGAGGCGTCGCCGCCGAGGCAGCTGCCGGCCGGGTTGGCGTCGGAGTCGTACGCGGTGGCCGAGTAGTGGTCGACGTCCGTCCCCGAGTGCTGCCAGGAGACCCGGATGCCGGACGCGAGCGGCTCGGCGGTCACGTGGCTCGGCGCCTCGGGCGTGGCCTCGATCCGGGCGCCGAACCCGGGCGCGGAGACGCCGGGCACGTACACGCCGGT
Source organism: Dactylosporangium sp. CA-233914 (assembly GCF_050942935.1). NCBI lineage: Bacteria > Bacillati > Actinomycetota > Actinomycetes > Micromonosporales > Micromonosporaceae > Dactylosporangium > Dactylosporangium sp. CA-233914. Next base: position 6,735,066 of record NZ_CP192030.1, read on the forward strand.
GCCCGGGGCTGGGTCGCCCGTCGCCCCGCCGCCCGCCCCGGCCGAACCAGGACCGGTCGTCCCGGTGCCGGCGGTCCCGGTGCCGGCGGTCCCGGTGCGGTCCGTCGCCCCCGAGCCGGTGCTGTCGAGGTCGGCCGCGTTACGGGAATGCCCAGCACCGGACGGGTCGTTCGTATCCGATCCGGACGCTGCGCCGCCGGCGGTAGCGGCCAGCCACCTGGCGATCACGCTCGGTACCGCCCGGAGTGCGTCAGTGTCCCGGCCGGCTCCGCGCTTGTCGGTGTCGAGAGCGTCACTGTCCGCGTTCGCGTACGGGCGGCCGCTCGCGGCGGCGCGCCTCTGTATCTGCGCCCAGGCCCGCGCTCCCGCCGTCGCTGCGGCTCCGCGCTGTGCCCCGGCGGCGCTGTCAGTGCCGGCCGTGCCGGTGTTCGCACCGTTCGAGGCTGAGGTGGCGCCGGTCGTGCCGGCTGCCGTGGTGGTGCTGGTCGCTGTGGCTCCGCGCCGTGCCCCGGCGGCGCTGTCAGTGCCGGCCGTGCCGGTGCTCGCACCGCTCGAGGTCGCGGTGGCACCGTTCGTGCTGGTGGCGCCACTCGCCGCAGCGGTGCCGGTGGAGGCGGTGCCCGAGTCCTGGCCGTGGTCGGCGCCCCAGCCGCCGTTGGGGTCGGTGCCGCCCAGGAGGCCCCAGCCGTCGGTCTTGCCGGTGGTGGCGTCGTCGCAATGCGTGTCCGTGGCGGTCGTGCCGGGCCGGGCCTGGTTCTGGTCGCGCTCGGTGCCGACATCCTTGCAGTGCGTCGCGTCGCCCGAGGTCGCGTTCGCAGCGCTGGAGCCCCGCGCGGTGTTCGTGGTTGGCGACGCACCGTGGGCGGATGTGGACCGGCTCTCACCCGTGGTGGTCTGGGCATCGTCGGCGACGAAGTCGGGCTGCTCGACAGGCGTCCCGGACGTCGCCGACCGACCCGCGCCGGAGCCCGCCGTGGCTGATCCGGCCGCGGCCCGCTTGGTCGTGGCCGGGCGGTTCGCAGCGCCCGTGTCGCTGGACGCGCCGGCGCCACCCGTGCTGCTGGCGGAACCCGCGCCGGCCTTCCCGTGGGAGGCGCCCCGCCCGGCGGCGGTACCCGCACCGCTCGAGGCTCCCATCCCGCCGGACGCGGGGCCGGCGGACAGGCCGGCGAACGCGGGGCCCGCGGCACTGCCGAACACGACGACGCCCGCGGTCAGGGCGGCCAGCCCGGCCTTGACCGTTCGGCGGGTGACCCGTGGGCGGCGTTTCGGCCTGGGCTTCATCCTGGATTGCGCGGGCATTCCGTCCCCCGTCGTTGACCGGTCGCGCCCTACCGGAGCGCGAACACAGATGCGAACACATTTCGCAATCTAGCCATCACGGATCGTGAAGATCCGCCGAATGGCGATTCCGGACCCGCAGAGCCAGGGGTGCCGGGAACGCCGCGGAGGGCAGGGAACGGACACGGCCCGCGAACCGGCCCAGGCGATCACCGGCGACGTACGGGGGTGCGGTCGGACGGGTGCGGGACGGTTGCCTGCCCGCCGGGGCGCTCAGTTCGGCGCACCGCCACCCGATCAAGGCGGTCACGCGGCACATGGACCAACAGGATCGGGGGACGCATGGCGAGCTGGCCGGGTAGCCTGCTGCGGGCCGCCGCGCCCACCCGAGGCTACGCGGTGCTGTGCGGCGTGGTCGCCGTGGTCACGGGCGCGCTGTTCGTCGTGTTCGTCACCGGGGCCGGGGGCGCGCTGGTCGGGCAGAACGTGTCCAACATCGCGCTGTTCCTCGCCGCGCTGACGGCCGGGACCGCCTGCGTGGCGCGGGCCGGGCGGACCCGTAACAGGACCCGCATCCGCTGGGCGTGGGCGCTCGCCGGGGCCGGGGCGCTGTCGTGGGCCGTCGGGCAGGTCTTCTGCATCTGGTACGAGACCGTGCAGGGCAAGGAGGTCCCGTTCCCGTCGCCCGCCGACGCCGGGTACTTCTGGATGATGCCGTTCACCGCGGCCGGGCTGCTGCTGCTCCCGGTGAGCCGGCAGAGCATCGCCCAGCAGGCCCGCAGCATCCTCGACGGGCTCATGATCGCCGCCTCGCTGCTGCTCATCGCCTGGGTGCTGATCCTCGGCCCGCTGGTGCGGCAGGGGGCCGACAGCGCGCTCGGGCTGCTGGTCACGCTGTGGTACCCGGGCGGCGACATCGTCGTGCTGACGATCGTGCTGTTCATCATCGCCAGGCTGCGCCGCGGCGGGCGGCGGCCGATGTCGCTGCCGCTGGTCGGCGCCGGGCTGGTCGCGTTCACCGTGTCGGACTCGGGATACGCCTACCTCACCCTGGTGGACAGCTACGGCTCCGGCAACGTGCTCGACATGGGCTGGTTCGCCGGGTTCGCGCTGCTGCTGCTCGCCGCGCGGCGGCCCGAGCCCGCCTACGCCGAGCAGGGATCCGGCTCGCTGACCCAGCCGCTCGGGGTCATGCTGCCGTACCTCGCGGTGCTCGGCGCGCTGTTCACCAGCACGTTCGAGGTGCTGCGGCACGGCGCCCACGACCCCGTCGTGTCCTGGAGCCGCTCGGCGATCATCCTGCTCATCGTCGGCCGGCAGCTGCTGACGCTGCTGGAGAACCGGTCCCTCACCCGCGGGCTGGAGGCCCGGGTCGAGGCGCGCACCGCCGAGCTGCGCGCGTCCGAGCAGCGCTTCCAGGCCCTGGTGCAGCACAGCTCCGACGTCGTGACGGTCATCGACGCCGACGGGATCGTGACGTACCAGAGCGAGTCCATCAACCGCGTCTTCGGCTACGACCCGGCGACCTTCGCCGGGACCCGCCTGACCGAGCGGATGCTGCCCGACTCCGCGTCGGGGCTGCTGGCCGCGATCGAGGCGATCACCGGCACCGCGTACGCCACCCGCGTCATCGAGCTGCCGATGCGGCACGCCGACGGGCACCGCTGCCTCGCCGAGGTCACCATCACCAACCTGCTGCAGGACGCGAGCGTGCGCGGCATCGTGCTCAACTCCCGCGACATCAGCGAGCGCAAGGAGCTCGAGGACCAGCTCGTCCACGAGGCCTTCCACGACGGGCTGACCAAGCTCGCCAACCGCGCCCTGTTCAAGGACCGCCTCGAGGTCGCCCTGCGCCGCGGTGAGGACGTCGCCATCCTCTTCCTCGACCTCGACGGGTTCAAGGAGGTCAACGACAGCCTCGGCCACGCCGCCGGCGACGTGCTGCTCATGCACGTCGCCATGCGCCTGGGCGAGGCCGTCCGCGACGAGGACACCGTGGCCCGCTTCGGCGGCGACGAGTTCGCCGTGCTCATCGACGCCGTCGGCGCGCCCGAGGACGCCGAGGAGCTCGCCACGCGGATCATCGCCGCGCTCGACGAGCCGTTCGTCGTCGACAACACCGAGATCCACGTCCAGGGCAGCATCGGCATCGCCCTGACCGGCAGCGACGCGCGCGACGCCGACCAGCTCATGCGCAACGCCGACCTGGCCATGTACCGCGCCAAGTCCGCCGGCTCCGGGCAGTTCGCCCGCTACGACCCGCAGATGCACTCCGGGCTCGTCGAGCGCCTGCAGCTGGCCGCGGACCTGCGCCGGGCGCTGGAGGCCGGCGACGAGCTGGAGATGCGCTACCAGCCCACGATCGAGCTGCGCACCGGCGCGATCGTCGGGTTCGAGGCGCTCGTACGCTGGCGGCACCCGGTCCGCGGCATGATCAGCCCGGCCGACTTCATCCCGCTGGCCGAGTCCACCGGGCTCATCCGGCCGCTCGGGCAGTGGGTCCTCGCCGAGTCGTGCCGGCAGGCGGTCACCTGGGGGTTCGACCGGCCGGACCGGCCGATGTCCATGGCCGTCAACGTCTCCGGCGTCCAGTTCGACCAGCCCGACCTGCCGCAGATCGTCGCGTCGGTGCTCGCCGCGACCGGGCTGCCGGCGCAGCGGCTGTGCCTGGAGATGACCGAGAGCGTGCTGATGACCGACACCGAGGAGAACCTCGCGGTGCTGCTGAGCCTCAAGGACATCGGGGTACGGCTCGCCATCGACGACTTCGGGACCGGGTACTCGTCGCTTTCCTACCTGCGCCGCTTCCCCGTCGACACGCTCAAGATCGACCGGTCGTTCGTGGAGCGGCTCAGCGGGGCGGCGCCGGACGCGGCGCTGGCCCGGACCATCGTGCAGCTCGGGCAGAGCCTCGGGATGGCGACGGTCGCCGAGGGGATCGAGGAGTACGCGCAGTTCCTGGCCCTGCGCCGGATGGGCTGCGACCTCGCGCAGGGGTACTACTTCTCCCGCCCGCTGCCGGCGGCCGAGGCCACCCGGCTGCTCAAGGATCCGGCCGTCCTGGCGGCCTGATGCCACCGGCCGGCAACCGTCGCCGCACCCGCCCGGCTCCGCGGCGCGCCGAGCCTGGGACTTGACCGCAGATTCCCCCGTTAGGAGCCCGCTTCGATGACGGCTGCCCTCGCCGACCAGGCCCGCCTCGACCTGCCCGGCCACTGGCCGGCCGCGCTCGACCCGCGCGCCCTCGCCACGCTCGCGGGCGCCACGCCGTTGCTGGCGCTGGACCTGTCGAGCGTCGCCGAGCGCTACGCCGCCTTCACCGCCGCCATCCCCGGCGTGTCGACGTTCTACGCGATGAAGTGCAACGCCGCCGAGGACGTCCTGGGCACCCTGGCCGGGCTCGGCTCGAGCTTCGAGGTGGCCAGCATCGGCGAGCTTTGCAAGCTGGCGCAGCTCGGCGTCGAGGCGTCCGAGGTGCTGTACAGCAACCCGATCAAGCCGCCGCAGGCGATCGCCGAGGCGTACCGGGCCGGCCTGTGGCGCTTCAGCTTCGACTCCGACGGCGAGCTGCGCAAGCTGGCCCAGTACGCGCCCGGCGCCGCGGTGTACATCCGGCTGCGCGTCGACGACTCGACCAGCATGTTCCCGCTGTCGCGCAAGTTCGGCGCCGAGGCGCAGGAGGCCCGCGCGCTCATGCTGCTCGCCCGGGAGCTGGGTCTGCGGCCGTACGGCGTGACCTTCCACGTCGGCTCGCAGTGCGCGACCACGAGCGCGTGGCGGCAGGCGATCGCCGCGGCCGGGCGGCTCATGGCCGTGCTCGCCCAGGACGGCGTACACCTGGAGATGCTCGACCTCGGCGGCGGGTTCCCGGCCCGCTACGTCGAGCGCGTCCCGTCGCTGGCGCAGATCGCCGCGGCGATCAACCCGGCGCTGGCGGAGCTGCTGCCGTACCGCCCGGCGCTGCTGGCCGCCGAGCCCGGACGGCACCTGGTCGCCGAGAGCGCCGTCATGATCACCACGGTCCTCGGGCGCGAGGTCAGGGCGGGGGAGCATTGGCTGTACGTCGATGTCGGCGCCTACAACGGCATGATGGAGACGCAGCAGACGCTCCAGCGGTGGCGCTTCCCGCTGTGGACGTCCCGCACCGACCACGCCCTGGTGCCGCACCTGCCTTTCACCGTGACCGGCCCGTCCTGCGACAGCTCCGACACCATGTTCCACGGCGTCGACCTGCCCTCGACGATCGAGGTCGGCGACCGGCTCTACATCGGCTCGGCGGGCGCGTACACGCTGAGCTACGCCAGCCACTTCAACGGCTTCGCGCCGCCGGAGGTCGTCGTCGTCGGCGGCCCGACCGGCACCGACGCCGTCGCCGAGCGCGTCCCCGCCCAGCCCGCGGCGGCCCGCCCCTGATGGCCGCGGCCGATGCGCCCGCCCCGCACCGGTCGCGCCACCGCACCGACCTGACCGGCGGCCGGCGCCGCGCCGGCCGCCTGCGCGAGCTGCTCGTCTCGGGCGTGGTCGACTCGTTCGGCCTGTCGCTGGGCTGGACCCTGTTCAACCTCGTCGCCACGCGGCGCGGGGGCCTTGAGCTGGCCGCGCTGTTCAACGCCGCCATGCTGCTCGGCGTCGTGCTGTCCGCGCCGGTCGCCGGCCGCCTCGCCCGGCGCCTGCACGGCCGCACCCTGCTGCTGCTGGCCGGGACCACCGAGGCCGTCCTGCGCGTGGCGACCCTCGCCGCGCTGCTCAGCGGCGTCGACAGCCGCATCGTCGCGGCCGGGATCACGCTCATGCACGTCGCCGCCTACACCGGCTTCGCCGCCATGCGCGCCGAAGTGGCCGCCGTCGACGCGCGGCCCCGCGCGATGACCCGCTACGCGTTGTCGATCGCCGCAGTGGAGGCCGCCGGGGCCGGGGTGGCGGCCCTGCTTCCGCTGCACAAGGCCTCGACGGCCGTGGTCTTCACGGTGTACGGCCTGAGCCTGCTGCCCACCATGCTCACCGCCCGCCGGGCCCGCACCTTCGCCGCCGGCGCGCCCGTGCTGCCCGGCGTGCGCCACCTGACCCGCGTCGAGCGCCGCTGCGCCGAGGCCGGCGTCCGGCTGCCGCTGCCCGTCCTCGCGGCCGGCGGCGGCATCATGCTGCTGTCGGCGGGCCCGACCCTGCTGTCGGTGGCCCTCGCCACCGAGCTGCACGGCCCGCACGCGGTCGCCGGGGCGGCCGCCGCGTTCAGCGCCGGCTGCCTGCTGTCCTCATGGGCCGTGGACCGGGTCGGCCGCCTGCGGCTGCCGGCCGCGGTCGTCTGGCCGCTGTGGGGCGTCGGCATGCTCATCGGCTGGCTGCTCGCCCCGGCCCACGTCGCGGGGCTGTTCGCGGCCCAGGTGCTGTCCGGGCTGAGCATGACCGCGTTCGAGGGCGGCATGGACGCGCGGCTGGCCCACGCCGCCCGCCCCGGCACCGTCACCACGGTGCTGGCCTGGAGCGCCTCGACCCGGGCCCTGGGCAGCGCGGTCGCCGTACGCACGCTGCCGGCCCTCGCCGCCGCCCCCGCGGTCGGTGCCGTCGCCGGCGCCGCCGCGGCCGTGCTGAGCGTCGCCGCGCTGCTCGCCCTGGCCCGCACCCGCACCGGGCACGCCGTTGCGGGCCGCTAACCCAGCCGCCACGCGCAGGCCCGGCGGCTCACGTGGCCGAGAGGGCGTGGACGGCACCTGCCCGGGTGCCGAAGTAGAGGGAGCCCTTCCACACGGCCGGGGTCGACTCGATGCAGCCGCCGATCTTCAGTTCCCACAGCAGGCGTGGGTCGGCGTGGGTGTTCGACACGTCGTAGGCGTGCATGACGCCTGAGCAGTCGCCCATGAACAGGGTGTCGTCGACGATCACGGGGGACTGCCAGGTCTCGCCGCCCGGCAGATGGAAGCGCCAGCGGACCCCGCCCGTCATGCGGTCCAGGCCCAGCACGTCACCGCCGGCGGTGACGAAGACCGCGATGTCCTGGTACAGCGCCGGCGTCCCCCAGATCCCGCCCGGCCGCTCGCCCTGGTCCTTCACGGCCCACACGACCGGGTTGTCGGGCTTGGCCGGGTCCAGTTTGAGCATCTGGCCGACCTCGCGGGAGCGGGCGTTGCCCTTCTCGTACTCGGAGCCGACATAGAGATAGCCGTCGGCGTCCACGACGATCGAGGCGTCGGTGTCATCGCCGGTCCAGAAGCGCAACGTGCGGGTCGGGGCGCGGCCCTGCTTCAGGCCGGACAGGTCCCAGCCCTGCACGAGGCCGCCGGAGTTGGCGAAGTACACCGTGTCGCGGAACACCGCCACGGAGTTCTCGATGGAGACGTTGGTGTCGCCGGTGTCCTTGAGCAACTGCTCGTCCCAGCCGGGGGTGTGGAACACCAGCTGCGGCGCGACGGTGACCTTGCCGTCGGGGCCGTACCCACGGTTGAGCTTGACGATGTGGAACTGGCTGTTCTCGCCGCCCTCCAGCAGGTAGTCGTCGATGATCAGGCCGGAGCCGTCCCAGTCGTCGTTCCACAGGGTCGGCTTCACCGCGTCGGCGGAGAGCTTCCACAGCTCCGTCGGGGTGCCCCGGTCGATCGCCAGGACGCGGTAGTACCCGTCGCGGGAGCCGGAGTAGACCAGCGGGTAGCCGTCGGGGTCGACGGTGACGCTGCCCTTGATGATGTCGCCGGTCTTGAAGTCCGGCAGGATGCGCTCGCCCGTCGCGGCGTCGAGGAAGTGGATCGCGCGGTCGTACGCGCCGAAGACGACCCAGGTCCGCCCGTCGCGCTCGAACACCGCGGGCTGGCCGGTCCAGCCGCTGCCGCACCACTGGGTCGTCTTGCCCTTGTCCGTCGACATCGCGCACATCCCGCCCGAGCGCGGGAACTGCCAGCGGGTCGCCGGGGTGGTCCGCGGGACCGGGCCCTGGCCGTAGTACGTGCGGGTGGGGTTGCCGCGGAAGGTCAGCAGGCCCTGGACCTTGGTGCCGTAGGGCCGGCCGACCCCGGCCGGGTCCGACCAGCCGGCGAACGGCGGCCCGGACGACGACGGCGACGCCGGCGGGGCCACGGACGGGCTCACCTTCGCCTCGGCGGCCGGGCTGTCCGCGCGCGTCTCGGCCCGGTGCAGCGCCCAGGCGGTCGTGGCGACGCCACCGACGATCAGGACCAGCATTCCGGCCACGATGAGGCGGAAGATGCCCATCCGTGATTCCATGCCGCACAGTATGGGGCTGGTGCTCGATCGCGCATACGTACTGACAGAGATCGGCTACTGGATTGCTCAGCCGGACTTCTCGAAGTGCTGGTAGTCGGTGCCGGACGCCCAGGCGCCGCCCCAGGCGAACCCCTCGGCCCGAAACGCCCGCACGGTCGCGTCCCCGGCGATGATCATGCCCGGCCGTACGTCGCCCCGGTTCAGGTACGCCTTCCCGGCCGGCGGCATCACCCGGCCCTTGGGCAGGTACGGGTTCTCGACCGGGTTGACGTCGATCGCCCGGCCGTAGGCGTGGTTGGACCAGTGGCTGGTGCCGGGCACATTGCGGCAGTTGAACGCCGAGGTGTTGTCGGCCGCCATCGACTCGTCGTCGCTGCCGCCGTACTGTTCGATGAGGTTCATGCCGCGGATCGGCAACCGCGCCTCGCGCAGTTGCCGGAACACCCGCACGGTCGCCTCCGCGATCGCCTGGTGCACGACCAGCTGCCCGGCGTGCGTGGCGCCGTCGAAGCCGACGTAGGACGTGTGGACCAGGCGCAGGTCGTCGAGGCCGACGGGGCAGCCCGGCCGCCAGGAGACGCCGGTCATGGCCTGGCGCAGCGCGGCCGGCAACGCCTCCACGGAGTCCTGCGGCACCGTTTCTCGCGCGGGTGTACCAGCTGTGCTCCCCGCCACCGCCGACCCGGACGCCCCCGGCGCCACCGACGCACTCACGGATGCCGGCGCCTGGCCCGCCCCGCCGGCACACCCCGCGGCGCCGACCGCCAGGCCCAGCGCGAGCACCACCGCGACAACGCGGCGTGTCGCCCGATTTGCCCGGAACCCTGCGGCCATGCGCTCGATACTATGGGGCGTGCCGGTTGACCAGCCCAGACGCCGCGCCGGGGTCGCACCCGTCACCCGCCCGCGTGGCGGGCTCGTCAGCCGAGCGAGCGACGCCGCGCCCGCTGACTGCGTGCGTGGTGGGTTCGTCAGTCGTGCCCGTGGCGTTTCGGTCCCCGCGCCGGTCACCCGGGCACGTGCCGGGTTCGCTGGCCGTGAGCGTGACGTCTCGGTCGCCGCGCCCGCCGGCCGTGCCTGTGGCGGGTTCGTCGTCCGTCTGCGGCACGCGTCCGTGGCCGGGCCCGCCGGTCACGGACGGCACGGGTCCGCGGGCGTCCGGCATGCCCTCGGGATCATCGTGCTGTCCCTGACGCTCGTGCTGGCCGGCTGCGGCCCGGCGGCCCCCGACGACCTCGCCCGGCCGTCCGCCCGGGCGACGCCCCAGGACGCGGCCGCGATGGCCGCCGCCACCGGCGCGCCGGTCGCCTCCACGCGCGCGGCCGGTCCCGCCGCCGCCCCGGTGACGTCCGGCCCGGCGGCGCGGCCCAGCGTGGCGGCGCCCGCCACGGCCGGGGGACCCGGGAACGGGGCGGGCACCAGCGGTACACCCGCGCAGGAGACGCCCGCCAACGACGCGGCGCGCCTGCGGTCGCTGCCCGCGAGCACGACGCAGGTCGTCATCGTCCAATCGGCCGGCCGCACCGCGACCACCGCCACCCTGCAGGCCTACGCCAGGACCGGCGGCGGCTGGCGGCCCGCCCTGCCGGCGATGACCGCGCGGCTGGGCGCCAACGGGTTCAGCGACGCCAAGCACGAGGGCGACCGCACCACCCCGGCCGGCGTGTTCGCCATCGACGCCACCATGTACGGCATCGCCGCCGACCCCGGCGTGCGGTACGGCTACCATCGGCTCACCGACGGTGACTGGTGGGACGAGAACAGCGACTCGCCCGGCTACAACACGTTCAGTCACGGGGACAACCCCGGCGGGCCGAGCGAGCCGCTGTGGCGGATCAGCCCGCAGTACACCCACTTCGCGGTGATCCGCTACAACATGCCCGCCACGCCCGGGCGAGGCAGCGGCATCTTCCTGCACCAGGGCAACGGCAACAGCACGCTCGGCTGCGTCAGCCTGCCGCAGGGTGACCTCCTCACGATCCTGCGCTGGCTCGATCCGGCCGCGAACCCGCGGATCGTCATGGCGCCGACGGCGTGGCTCGGCCGCTACTGAAATACGCTCGTGCGGGTCGGCGTCATGAGCAGGACCAGCATGCCCGACACGCCGTCAGCGCCGCGGGTCAGGCGCGGCGCAGCCCGGGCCGCAGCAGCCACGCCAGCACCACCTCGACCACCGTGGCGAGGACCGTCGCCGGGGGCGTGACCTGCGGTTGGGGCGTGTCGTGCACCGCGGGACACCAGATCCACTCACGCGCCATGAGTGCGGGTGATTGCGGTCACTTTGCGGAATCGTTACGGGACGCGACCGTACAGCCTTGTGCCGCCGGGCCGGGGCGCCATACGTTGCCGATCACAACAAGCAGTGGACTTCCCGAAAGGACCGGGCATGCGCAGAGGGATCCTGTCCCTGCTGGCCGTCGGCGCGTTCGCCGTGAGCGGCACCGCCGCGTGCACCGCGAACGTGTCCGGCAGCGGCCGGGGTGACAAGCCGCGCATCGGAGTCATCCTGCCCGACAGCAAGTCCTCGGCCCGGTGGGAGACGGCCGACCGTAAATACCTCGCCGCCGCGTTCAAGGCCGCCGGCGTCGACTACGAGATCCAGAACGCGCAGAACGACAAGAGCGCCTTCACCACCCTGGCCGAGCAGATGATCACCCAGGGCGTCGACGTGCTCATGATCGTGAACCTGGACTCGGGCACCGGCAAGGCGGTGCTGGACAAGGCCCGCAACGCCGGCGTCGCCACCATCGACTACGACCGGCTGACGCTGGGCGGGTCGGCGCGCTACTACGTGTCGTTCGACAACACCGCCGTCGGCACCCTGCAGGGGCAGGGCCTGGTGCGCTGTCTCGCCGAGGCGAAGGCCACCCGGCCGGTGATCGCCGAGCTCAACGGCTCGCAGACCGACAACAACTCGACGCTGTTCAAGGAGGGCTACGACGGGGTGCTCGGGCCGCGGTTCGCCTCCGGCGAGTACGTCAAGGGCCCCGACCAGTGGATCGAGGAGTGGGACAACACCCGGGCCGGGACCACGTTCGAGCAGATGATGACCGCCCAGCCGAACATCGGCGGGGTCATCGCCGCCAACGACGGCGTGGCCAACGCGGCCATCAACGTGCTCAAGAAGCAGGGGCTCAACGGCCGCATCCCGGTCACTGGGCAGGACGCGACCGCGCAGGGGCTGCAGAACATCCTCAACGGCGACCAGTGCATGACGGTGTACAAGGACGTGCGCCGGGAGGCGGCGGCGGCCGCGAAGCTCGCCATCGCACTGGCCAAGGGTGAGACGGGCGTCACCACCACCAAGGTCTACGACCGGGTCGGCAAACGCGACATCGACGCGATCCTGCTCGAGCCAAAGGCGATCACCAGGGCCAACGTCCGCGACGTCATCGAAGACGGATACGTCTCGGCGGACGAGGTGTGTACCGCGGACTTCGCCGCGAAGTGCGCCGCAGCGGGTATCAAGTAAGGTACCGGATCCCGCCTGGGGATCGGGCGCCGGCGAAGGAGCATCGTGACCGAAAGACCCTTGCTGGAGATCCGGGGGCTCAGCAAGAGCTTCGGCCCCGTGCAGGTGCTGCGCGACGTGGACTTCTCGGTGCACGCCGGGCAGGTCACGGCCCTCGTCGGCGACAACGGCGCCGGCAAGTCGACGCTGGTCAAGTGCATCGGCGGGGTCTACTCGTCCGACACCGGCGAGTATCTGTTCGAGGGCCGGCCGGTGTCGCTGCACGGGCCCCGCGACGCGGCCGCGCTCGGCGTCGAGATCGTCTACCAGGACCTGGCGCTGTGCGACAACCTCGACATCGTCCAGAACATGTTCCTCGGCCGGGAGATCCGCCGCGGCCTGGTGCTCGACGACATCACCATGGAGCAGCGGGCCGCGGAGACCCTCGCGAGCCTGTCGGTGCGCACCGTGGCGTCGGTGCGCCAGCCGGTCTCGAGCCTCTCGGGCGGGCAGCGGCAGACGATCGCCATCGCCAAGGCCGTGCTGTGGAACAATCGGATCGTCATCCTCGACGAGCCCAATGCCGCGCTCGGCGTCGCCCAGACCGCCCAGGTCCTCGAGCTGGTGCGCCGGCTGGCCGACAACGGCCTGGCCGTGGTCCTCATCTCGCACAACATGAACGACGTGTTCGCCGTCGCCGACCGCATCGCCGCGCTGTACCTGGGCCAGATGGCCGCCGAGGTCGGCGCCACCGACGTCACCCACTCCCAGGTCGTCGAGCTCATCACCACCGGCCGCAGCGGCGAGCTCGGCCTGAGCCGCCAAGGAGCGACGGCATGAGCGTGTCGATGCTGGAGCAGCAGGAGCGCGCGGGCGGGCGGCCGCCGGAGGGGTTCGCGGCGTACACCCGCGACTACCTGGCCCGCGTCCGCGGCGGGAACATGGGCGCCCTGCCGGCCGTGCTGGGCCTGCTCACGCTCGTGGTCGCGTTCTCCGTGGCCCGCCCCGAGTTCGTCACCGCCGGCAACCTCGCGAACCTGCTGCACCAGGGCGCGGCCGTCACCGTCATCGCGATGGGCCTCGTCTTCGTGCTCCTGCTCGGCGAGATCGACCTGTCCGCCGGGTTCGCCTCCGGGGTGTGCGCGTCGGTGCTCGCGGTGCTGCTGACGAACGTCGGCCTGCCGTGGTACGTCGCGGTCCTCGGCGCCATCGCCACCGGCGCCGCGATCGGCCTGGTCATCGGCCTGCTCGTGGCCAAGCTCGGCATCCCGTCGTTCGTGGTGACCCTCGCGGCGTTCCTGGCCTTCCAGGGCGCCGTGCTGCTGCTCATCAAGGGCGGCACGATCGTCGCGGTCGACGACCCCACGATCAAGAAGATCAACTTCGACGGGCGGTTCACGCCCCTGCAGGGCTGGGTGCTCTACGGCGTGACGATCGCCGGCATGCTGGCCCTGCATCTGTGGAAGCGCTACAGCCGGGTGCGCCACGGCCTGGCCGCCGAGCCGTCCAGCGTGATCGGGCTGCGGGTGCTCACCGCCGCCGTGCTGCTGGGCGGCGCGGTGTGGACACTGAACCTGGAGCGGTCCAAGAACGACGCCATCTCCCAGCGGGGCGTGCCGATGATCGTCCTCATCGTCGGGGTCCTGCTGTGGCTGTGCACTTTCGTGCTCAACCGCACCGCGTTCGGCCGGCACATCTACGCCGTCGGCGGCAACCGCGAGGCCTCCCGCCGGGCCGGCATCCACGTGGACGCGATCCGCATCGCCGGGTTCGTCATCTGCTCGACCATGGCCGCCGTCGGCGGGATCGTGGCCGCGTCCCGGGACGCGTCGGTGAACCCGAACACCGGCGGCTCCAACGTGCTGCTCTACGCGGTCGGCGCGGCCGTCATCGGCGGCACGAGCCTCTTCGGCGGCAAGGGCCGGGTGCTCAACGCGGTGCTGGGCGGCGCGGTCGTCGCCGTCATCGAGAACGGGATGGGCCTGATGGAGTACAGCCCCGGCACGAAGTACATCGTCACCGGCGTGGTGCTGCTGCTCGCCGCCGGCATCGACGCGCTGACGAGGCGCCGGGCGGCCGCGGCCGGGCTGCGATGACGCGCAACGACTAGTCTGGATACCGCACCCACAAGAAAGCCGAGCATGCGCGTTGGCCCCAGCCAGGAGGAGATCCGGCGGAGCAACCTCGGAGCGCTCCTGCGCTCCGTGCACCTCCACGGTGCGATGTCCCGCGCCGACCTCACGACGAGCCTGGGTCTCAACCGCAGCACGATCGGCGCGCTGACCGCGGACCTCACGGCCGCGGGGCTGGTGAGCGAGGGCGTGCCCCGGGAACAGCGCGGCCGCGCCGGCCGCCCGTCGCTCGTGGTGCGCCCGGAGTCGGAGAAGGTGTACGTCTTCGCCTTCGCCGTCGAGGTCGACCGGATCGTCGCCGCCCGGGTCGGGCTCGGCGGGGTGCTGCTGGACCGCTTCGAGGCGGCCCGCCCGCGCGGCGAGCACGACGCGGCGACGGTCATCGCCCCGATCGCCGACTTCGTGCGCAAGATGAGCCTGTCGGCCCCGCCCGGCGCCCGGCTGATCGGCTCCGGCGCCGCGGTCTCGGCCATGGTCCGCCGCGACGACGGCTTCGTGCGCCTCGGCCCCCAGCTGGGCTGGGCCGACCAGCCGCTCGGCGAGGCGCTGCGCGCCCTGATCGGCGACGAGCGGGCCGTGGCCGTGCGCAACAACGCCGACCTGGCGGCGCTGGCCGAGCACACCCGCGGGGCCGCGGTCGGCTGCGCCAACCTGGTGTATCTCTACGGCGACGCCGGCGTCGGCGGCGGCATCATCGCGGCCGGCCGCCCGGTGACCGGCCACGGCGGCTACGGCGGCGAGGTCGGCCACATGGTCGTCAACCCCACCGGCAGGGCGTGCAGCTGCGGCTCTCACGGCTGCTGGGAGACCGAGATCGGCGAGCACGCGCTGCTGGCCGCGGCCGGGCGCAACGCGACCTCGGGCCGGGAGGGCATCCTGGCGGTGGTCGACGCGGCCTCCCGGGGCGACAACACCGCCCAGGCGGCGATGCGGCAGGTCGGCGACTGGCTGGGCTTCGGCGTGGCGAACCTGGTGAACATCTTCAACCCCGAGATGGTCATCTTCGGCGGCACCCTGCGGGAGGTGTACCTCGCCTCGGCGGCCCAGGTCCGCTCCCGCCTGAACCGCAACGGCCTGCCCGCCTGCCGCGAACACGTCCGCCTGCGCACACCCCAGCTGGGCCAGGACGCGGCGCTGATCGGCGCCGCGGAGCTGGCCTTCGAGCCGCTCTTCGCCGACCCCCTCGACTCCGCCTGATCTCGTCACTGCATCGCAGTGCGGTCATCGCCCGATGGTCGCTCAGATCCGGAAGCGGCCGATCACCTGCTGCAGCTCCGCGCTGATGCCGGCCAGCTCGGTGACGGTACCGGTGGCCTCGGTCAGCGTCGCCGTGGTGGTCTGCGCTGCGGTGGCGACGCCCGTGATGGTGCCGGCGATCTCGGTGGTGCCCCGCGCGGCGTCGGTGACACTGCGGCTCATCTCGCCGGTGATCGCGGTCTGCTGTTCAACGGCGGAGGCGATGGTGAGCTGGTAGTCGTTGATCCGGGCGATGATCTGGGAGATCTCGCCGATCGCGGCGACCGCGTTGGTGGTGTCGGACTGGATCGCCTCGACCCGCCGGGCGATGTCCTCGGTGGCGCGGGCGGTCTCCTGCGCCAGCTCCTTGACCTCGTTGGCGACCACGGCAAAGCCCTTGCCCGTCTCGCCGGCCCGCGCCGCCTCGATGGTGGCGTTGAGCGCCAGCAGGTTGGTCTGCTCCGCGATCGAGGTGATCACCTTGACCACGTTGCCGATCTCGGCGCTGGATTCGCCCAGCTTCGACACGGTGGTGTTGGTGGCCTCGGCGACCCCGACGGCCTCGGCGGCGACCCGGGCCGCGTCGTTGGCGCTCTGGGCGATCTCCCGGATGGACGCGCCCATCTCCTCGCTGCCCGCCGCGACGGTCTGCACGTTCGTGGAGGTACCGCCAAGGTACGACGGAAACCGGCAATGGGATGACGCGCGTGGATCCCGCCGCTGCCTATCTCTCGGCCGTCCTGTCGCCCTGGGACGCAGCCGCCACCCCGTTCTCGAGATGATCGCAGGCCGGCGCCGCGCCCGGGGACGGACGCGGCGCCGGTTCACCGAATCATCTGCTCAAGGGGTTCTCACATCATCGGGACGAATGCCGTGGCGTCGTAGGCGACATCAGCACTGGTCGGTGCGCCGTCGTTGCTCAGCAGTACATATGCCCCCCGGCCCAGGGTGTAGGTGCCGAGGTTGACCCAGTGGTCGGTGCCGAGCGAGCCGCTGGCCTCAGGTCCCTGATCGATGGTGGGGCTGTTGAGCAGCGTCTTTTGGTTCGCAGCCTGCTGGATGTAGTAGTGCGCGTTGGCCCAGGTGCCGCCGTGACTGGGTTGGTGCGCCCAGATGGTGTATGTAGTTCTTGTGCTGGCCCGGCGAGAGCGGCAGGTCGGGTTCCCAGGCCCCGACGATCTTGTGTTTGGTCAGCCCGGTCCCGGACGTGCCGTGGGTGAACCACATGTGCCCCAGGTATCCGGCGCCGAGCTGGTGCAGGTCGATGTCAGCGTATGGTGCGCCGTCCTGACCGGCCGGTGACCCGCCGCGCAGCAGGAATTTGCCGCCCAGCGTATTCGTCGGGATGGCGCAGCCGAGGTTGTACTTGCTGGTGTCGCGCAGCGTGTAGATCATGTTGATGCTCACGCTCGAGTCGTAGCCGGCGACCGTGGACGGGTCGAACGGCGTGCAGCCCGTCGGGTAGGTCCGTACGACGCCCGGTTCGGAACTGGTTCCGGGGAGGTCCTTGAGGTTCTCCGTCGTGCACCTGCCCGCGTTGCAGTCGGCGAAGTCCACGTGCCCGTGCCACCAGCAGGAGCTGTTGACTGCTGGGCAGCCGTTGTTCGCCTGGGAGCAGCCGAACTGCGTGTCGCAGAAGTCGTACAGGCCGGGTAGGGTCACGCCGAAGTACGGCGTCGGGTCGAAGTCCTTGTAGCGGAAGAAGACGTTCGGGTTGGATCCGAAGGCCGGGTACTTGCCGGCAGCGCCTGCCCTTGCGTATCGGCGTGGATCGTGTCCGGCCGCACCCGTGACTGCTGGTCGAGCAGGCCCTGAATGATGTGCACGGCCTCCCACACCCCGACCGGGATGAACACCGACCCGTCGCCCCACACCTTGATCAGGTCCAGCTCGGTGAACGCGTCGACGACGTCGGCGATGGCCTTGTTCAGCTTGTCGATCGTGACGTGCCGGGCCGAGGTGGTGGCCAGCTCGTGGGCGGTGACGCCGGCGATGTGCCGGGCGGCCTGCGCCGGGCCGAGGTTCGTGCCGTAGGTGAACGTGGTCAGGATGTACCGCACGAACGGGTCCTTCAGCTTCGGGTCCGACCCGGACGCCGGGGAGAAGCGGCGCCACCACTCCAGCCAGTGCGCGGTGCGGGCCAGGATCCCCATCAACGTGCGCTCGGGCATCCGGTCGCGGAGCGCCAGGGCGAGGGCCTGCGCCGAGGCGGTGGGCGGTGCGGCCCGGTACTGCTTGAGCGAGGGCCGGCCGGCGTCGTCGATCGCGAAGTCGGCCAGCTCCGGGTACGCCGTATCGGTGGCCCGGCACTGCGCGTCGAGGCGGGCCTGCAGGTCGGCACGGAACTGTCCGCCGGTGGCCGGGATACCGACCTCGGCGCAGAACCCGGGCAGCACCTCGGCCGGGCTGAGCAGCTGGTCGGCCCAGTTCGCGTACGTCGCCGCGCCGGTCACCGCGATGTCGCCGGTGCGCAGCTCCTCGGCGAGGTAGGTCAGCACGCACGCCTCCAGGTGCCGGCGCACGAACATGCCCGGCCGGGCCAGGTCCCGGATCGTTTTGTTCTAGTTCTCCGACGCGAACGACGTGTCGAAGACCCGCATCCGCTGCTCACCGGTCAATTCGTCGATCACCGCGCGGCCGTGCTCGTCGAACACCGGGATCCGGTCGGGGATGTGGTCGCGGGTCAGCATCGCGTGCTCGCGCATATAGTCCAGCAACTCCAGCACGCTACGGTCGGCGCTGGTCGCCTCCAAATTCAGCACGCCGACCATCGCGAGCATCGACGCCCGGTCCTTGCGGAAATGCCGGGCCACCAGCGGCACATGGTTGTCGCCGTGCGTCGCGCGGACCCCGTCGATCCGGGCGAGCTCGTACGGAAAGCCGCCCACGGCCTCGACGGTCTTGCGGGCCATCTCCAGCGCAGCGGCCTGCTGCGCGCCCGCCGGGCCCTGCGGATCCAGGTGCCCGAGCACCTGCCGGTAGTTGCCGATCAGTGCCTCGGTCACCTTCTGCTGCTGCTTCTTCAGCTCTTCCAGTTCCAGTCGGGCCCGTTTGGTCAGGGTGGCCACCCGCCGGCAGAACATCTCCGCCGTGTCGTCGCGGGCCTTCTTCTGCGCGGCGTGCACCAGCGCCGCCAGCACTGCGGTGCGTTTCGCCTGCCCGTAGTCGCCCAACACTGCGGCGTCGGCGGCCTCGGCCTCACCCGCGAAGTCGGTGATCTTCGACAAGGCCACGCCGCGCCACCAGACGCGGGAGTCGCCGAACGTGTCAACCCAGCGCAGATGGCCGATCTGCTTGCGGTAGTTCGTACACGACGGCCGCGGCGCGGTCTGCTTCAACCGGTTGAACGCACTGATCGCCGCGTTGAGATCGGCCTGAACCTGTCCCCAGACCGTCCCGACCTGGTCGGCGGCGGGAGCTTGGAACCCGGCGGCCGGCGCCTCCCGGAACAGCGCGACGTTGCGCAGATTGCGGAAGTAGGCGAACGACTCGCTGACCCTGGCCGCGGCCGCCGTGCGTGCGGCCGAGCCCGCGGCCAGCTGCCGGTACCTGGCCAGCGCCGCCATCAGCTCCTCGTCCGCCCCCTCCACGGACTTGCGGGCGTTTGCCTTGCCAGCCTCGTGTCGTTTCGCCTCATCGGCACCGCAAGGGGGCGCATAAGGTTTCAGGACCGGCTGCGGTGTCCCGGAGTCGATTCCTAGCATCCTAGGACGCCATAGCGAGCGTGGCTGGCGCCACGCCTGAAAAGCCATGAAGCCGCTACGCGGCAGGGTTCGCCGCCGCGCTGAGGTCGCGGGCGAGTTCCGGCTGTCCCAGGACGTCGGTGCTGTCCGTGTACTGGTCGATGGCGCCGACCCGCGAGCCGCCGGGGTCGAGGGCCTCGGCGAAGCGCCCGGCGTCGATGACGGGGAACGGCCGGTCGAAGTACGGGCGGCGGGTGGCGTCGACGGGCGGGGCGAGGTCGAGGCGGTTCTGCCAGGCGCCGGCGGCCTCGTACGCGTCGCAGAGGGCGTCCTGGCGTGCCCCGGCGTCGCGGGCGTCGACGGCCCGGGCCAGCGCGGCGGCGATCGCCCCGACGCCGGGCAGGGCCGCGAAGGCGGTGCCGAGCCATTTGCTGTACGGCGGATAGCGTCGCGCCAGCAGCAGGCTCAGCCGCATGACGTCGCGGGCGAGGCGGGCGGTGACGATGCGGCTGCCGAGGTCGTCGCCGGCTTCCGCGGTACGCCCGACGAAGGCTTCTTCCGCGGCGATGCGGGTCCATTGCGCGGCCAGGACGCGCCGCCACAGGTGCTCGGGATACCAGGCGAGGTGTTCGCGCAGCCGGGTGAGCTCGCCGGTGTCGTCGTGGTAGACGGCGCCGGCGGTGGCCTCGGCGAGCAGCTGGGTGGGGGTGGCGAGCCAGTCGGTGTCGGTGGCGCCGTGGCGGGCGTCGAAGCCGAGGTGTTCGCGGGACCAGGTGGCGACGTCGGTGATGTGGATGCGGTGGTGGACGGGGCCGGTGGTGGGGGTCATGACGCGGACGCGGGCGTGTGGTGGTTCGAAGCTGGTGGGCCAGCCGTGGATGTGTTTCGGGAGCCGGTCGCGCAGGGTGGCGGTGAGCTCGGCGAGGTCGGCGGTGTTCAGGTCGACGAAGAGTTCGAGGCGGGGGCCCCAGTCGTGGTCGGTGGAGCGTTCGGTGTCGTGGCCGAGGACCTCGGAGCCGGGGCCGATGCGGGCGGCGGCGTGGGGGAGGCCGGTCAGGAGGGGGCGGACGGCGTCGGTGTAGAGGTGGTGGCACAGTTCGAGGCCGGGGATGAAGGTGGGCGGCACCCGCACACGCTACGGTCCCCGGCCTCGTGGCCGGTTGGATTTATCGTTTGAGGCCGTGTTCGACGGCTTCGATGATGCGGGGCCGCAGTTCGGCGGCGCTGATGATGGCGTCGACGGAGCCGACGTCGACGGCGCGCTGGATGCTGTGGACGCGGTCGAATTCGGCGGCGACGGCGCTGACCATCTCGGCCCGTACGGAGGCCTGGACCTCGGCGAGGCGGGCGTTGAGGGCGGCGCGTTCGGCGCCGCTGGCCGCGTTGGTCCGGGCCTGCAGGTCGGTGACGCGCGGGTCGTTCATGGTGCGGTTGCTGACCTCGCCGGAGAAGACGACGGCGGCGGCGGGTGCGCCGCCGAGGACGGAGGCGAAGGAGCCTTCCAGGGCCAGGATGGTCATGTTGGGGTTGAGGGCCTTGGAGAACACGACGAACGCGCCGCCGTGGTAGCGGGAGATGACGCAGAAGACGATCGGGCCGTCGAAGTTGACGATGGCGCGGCCGATCTCGGCGCCGTACTCGAGCTGGAGTTTGCGCATCGATTCGGGGGAGCCGTCGAAGCCGGACAGGTTGGCCAGCACGACGAGGGGCCGGTTGCCGGAGGCGGCGTTGATGGCGCGGGCGACCTTTTTGGAGGAGCGGGGGAACAGGGTGCCGGCGGTGTAGGTGTCGGGGCCGTCGGTGGGTGGGAAGCCGGTGCGGGGCACGGAGCGGGACTCGATGCCGATGAGGCAGACGGGCCAGCCGCCGAGGTGGACGTCCTGGACGACGGCGGTGTCGGCGTCGGCCATGCCGGCCCATCGTTCCAGTGCTGGGTGGTCGGCGTCGGCGAGGGCGCGCATGACGGTGCGGATGTCGAAGGGTTTCTTGCGGTCGGGGTTGTGGGTGGCGGAGAAGATCTGGCCGACGGTGGTGAAGTCGCTGCCGGCGATGGTGTGGGGGTAGTGGGAGATGTCGCGGCCGGCGGGGTCGTCGGTGTGGGCGCGGCGGGGGCCGGCTTCGCCGGGGGCGATGTAGGTGTGGTCGTAGTGGGCCATGAGGACGTCGCGGGCGCCGGGGAGGTTGGGGGCCCAGTACTGGGCTTGGCCGTTGGGGCCCATGACGCGGTCGTAGCCGCCGATGCCGTAGTTGTCCTCGGCGGAGACGCCGCCGGAGAAGTCGAGGGCCTGTTTGCCGGTGAGGACCATGGCGGAGTCGGGGGTCATGACGAGGATGCCGCGGGTGTGCATGAGCATGGTCGCCTCGGCGTTCCAGTAGGGCTGGGCGCCGACGTTGATGCCGGTGACGACGATGTTGATCTCGCCGCCGGCCTGGGTGAAGGTGACGATGCGCTTGAGGGCGGCGGCGACCCAGTCCATGTTCTCGGTGCCGGAGGACATGGAGATCCTGGCGCCGGCGGACAGGGCGAACCATTCCAGCGGTACTCGCATCCGCTCGGCGAGGTCGAGGGCGGCGATGACGCGGCTGCATTCGGGTTCGGACAGGGCGCCGAGGGCCTTGGTGGGGTCGCCGAGCAGGACGACGCGGGTGACGCCTTCGGGGTGGCGGGTGGTGGGGGTGGTGACGACGCCGGCGATGATGGCGGCGTTGTTGCGGCCTTTGGGGCGCTGGACGGGTACGAGGGTGCCGTCGTTGTCGAGGTCGTGTTCGGTGAAGGTGCCGCGGTTGCCGGCGAGGAGGCTGGTGAGCTCGTACGGGTACACGTTGCCGCGCCGTGCGGCTCGCAGGACCTTCTGGCGGTAGTCGTCGAGGGGTTGGATGGGTTCGGTGCTGGGTTTGTCGACGGTGACGCCAGCGCCGTTGCCGGGGTCGAGGGTGATGCGGACGGCGACTTCGGACAGTTCGCCGGCGGCGTTGCGCTGGCGGGCGAGGAACTGGACTTCTTCGAGGCCGGCGCCGGCGGTGGTGGGCAGGAGCCGCTGGACGAGCAGGTCGATCTCGTCGGGGGTGAGTTCGGTGGCGGGCCAGACGTACAGCATGATGCGGTTGGTGTCGAATCGTTTGTTCTGGGGGCGCTGGGCCTGGATGGTGCGGATGGCGTCGAGGCAGCCGGTGACGGTGTTCTCGAGGGCGGGCAGGGCGACGAGGCGGCCGTCGGCCTCGCGCAGCGGGGTGAGGTCGCGGACCTGGCCGAGGGCGACGAGGCGTTCGTCGGCGGGGTTGGTTTTGGCGGTGGCTTTGAAGAGGTAGATCTCCTCGTCGGCCGATGGCAGGCGGGTGAGGTCGAATTCGCGGAGGCGGTGCAGTTGCAGGCGGTTGGCGATCTGGGGGTGCAGGCCGCGGATGAGGCGGTCTTCGGCGTAGGCGCCGGCGGTGTCGCCGTCGATGGGCCGGAAGGTGAAGTGGTGGTGCATGACGGCGTGGCTGGTGCCGGCGACGGTGATGGTGATGCGGCGTACGCCGGTGGGGATGCGCTGCTGGTTGAGGAGTTCGCCGAGGCGTTCGCCGATGGTGGCGGCGTCGGGTTGGTCTTCCCAGGCGATGTAGATGTCGGCGACGAGGCCGCGGGCGGGGACGTCGGTGGCGTGGCCGGCGACGGCGCGTAGGGCGGCGGGGAGGGTGTGGATGTCGACGGCGGTGGTGACGACGCGGGTGCGGCCGCTGCGGCCGGTGTGTTCGGCGGTGACGATCCGGCAGCCGTCGATGGTGTTGGTGGTGACGTCGGTGAGGCCGCGGTTGCCGTAGTAGCGGCGGGTGAGGACTTCCAGCAGTGGGGCGTGGTCGCGGCCGGGGCGGGGGATGCGCTGGCCGATGAGGCGGACGAGGGGTTCGGCGCTGGCGACCATGGCCTGGATGCGTTCGGCGCGGTCGGGGGCGTCGGGGTGGCGGTCGAGGTGGGTGAGGTGGCCGCGGACGGCGACGTAGACCTCGGCGCGGTTGCGGCGTAGCAGGGGTTGGGCGAACCAGCGGAAGACGATGCCGCGGGCGAGGTCGCTGACGGCTGGGAAGCGGACCTGGGTGGCTTCGATGAGGTGTTCGAGGGCGAGGCCGGCGCGTTCGGCGAGGGGTTCGGTGGGTGGTGGGCCGGCGAGCCATTGGCGGAGCAGTTCGTTGACGATGGCGACGTCGGTGCTGGTGCGTTGCTGGGCGAGGAAGATGCGGAAGACGGCGGCTTCCAGTTGGGGGGTGCGGTCGAGGCTGTGGATGTTGTAGTGGGCGAGGACTTTGGTGAGGCGGGCCTGGTAGCCGGCGGGGACGCCGGCGCGTTCGACGTCGAGGCTGCCGAGGTAGCGGTGGAAGAACTCGCGGGGGGAGTGCACGGGGCTGGCGGGTTGGGCGTCGAGGTCGCCGCGGGGGGTGTTGTGGCTGAGTTCGGCGAGGTCGGCGAAGACGGTGAGGAGTTCGAGTTCGCCGTCGATGGGGCGGGCGCCGTTCTGGGCGCGGGCGGTGAGGTAGCCGGCGATGACGCGGCTGCGGTCGTGGGGGTCGACGTCGAAGCCGAGCAGGAGGCTGCGGAGGTCCTGCAGGCCGTGGGTGGCGCGTTCGGCGGGGGTGGTGGCGGTGGGTTCGTCGGGCAGGTCGATGTCGATGGTGTCGGTGGTGGTGGGTTCGGTGGTGTCGGTTTCGTCGTCGGCGAGGGGTTCGAGGCGCATGAGGGGGGCGCCGGTTTCGACCTGGCTGCCGACGGAGACGAGCAGTTCGCGGACGCGGGCGCGGAACGGGGCGCGGAGGGCGGTTTCCATCTTCATGCTTTCCAGCACGAGGATGGGGGCGCCGGCGTCGATTTCGTCGCCGACGGCGAGGGGGGTGGCCACGACGAGGGCGGGGGCTTGGGAGCGGATGACGCCGCCTTCGTCGCGGCTGATGCGGTGGGTGATGCCGTCGACCTCGACGGTGTGGGTGGGGCCGTGGGTGGCGGTGACGAGGCGGAAGCGGCGGCCGTGGACGGTGATCTGGCCGCGGTGGGTGTCGAAGTGTTCGACTTCGGCGTCGGCGTGGTGGGTGTCGGGGCCGGCGGTGATGGCGACGCGGTAGCGGGTCTGGCCGACGCGGGCGACGGTGACGCGGTAGCCGATGCCGCGGAGTTTGAGGTCGAGGGGGTGGCCGGCTTCGTGCTGGACCTGGGGGCGGCCGCCGTGGGCGGTGGCCAGGAGCCGGCCGCGGGCGATTGCTTCTTCGTCCTGGTAGGCCTCGATGGCGGCGGCGGCGAGGGCGATGGCGCTGTGGCGGTGGTTGACGAGGCGGCCTTGGGCGCGGACGCGGTCGATCCAGCCGGTGTCGGCGGTGGCGTCGATGACTTCGGGTTGGTCGAGCAGGTCGAGGACGAAGCTTTTGTTGGTGGCGCCGCCGTCGATGATGACGGTGGTTTCGGCCATGGCGCGGCGCAGGCGGCCGAGGGCTTCGTCGCGGTCGCGGCCGTACGCGATGATTTTGGCGATCATGGAGTCGAAGTCCGATGGGATGCTGTCGCCTTCGCCGACGCCGCTGTCGACGCGGATGCCGGGGCCGGCGGGCAGGACGAGGCGGGAGATGCGGCCGGGGGCGGGGGCGAAGTCGCGGTCGGGGTCTTCGGCGTTGAGGCGGGCTTCGACGGCGTGGCCGAGTTCGGTGGGGCGTTGGCCGTCGAGGCGGCCGCCGCCGGCGACGTGGAGTTGCAGTTTGACGAGGTCGGTGCCGGTGGTGATCTCGGTGATCGGGTGTTCGACCTGCAGGCGGGTGTTGACCTCGAGGAAGGCGAAGAGGCGTTCGGCGGGGTGGTAGAGGAATTCGACGGTGCCGGCGCCGCGGTAGTCCACGGCGAGGGCGAGGCGTTCGGCGGCGGCTTTGAGTTCGGCGGTCTGTTCGGGGCCGAGGACGGGGGACGCGGATTCCTCGATGATCTTCTGGTTTTTGCGTTGTACGGAGCAGTCGCGGACGCCGAGGGCCCAGGCGGTGCCCTGGCCGTCGGCGATGACTTGGACTTCGACGTGGCGGGCGCCGGTGACGAGGCGTTCGAGGAAGACGACGCCGGAGCCGAAGGCGCGCAGGGCTTCGGCGCTGGTGCGTTGGTAGGCGTCGGCGAGTTCGTCGGCGGAGGCGACCATGCGGATGCCGCGTCCGCCGCCGCCAGCGGTGGCCTTGAGCATGAGGGGGTAGCCGATTGTTTCGCCGGCGCGCAGGGCGTCGTCGAGGGTGGCGACCTCGCCGCGGCTCCAGGGGGCGACGGGGACGCCGACTTCTTCGGCGATGAGTTTGGCGCCGATCTTGTCGCCGAGTTTGCGCATGGCGTCGGCGCTGGGGCCGATGAAGGTGATGCCGAGGCGGTCGCAGAGTTCGGCGAAGGCGGGGTCTTCGGCGACGAAGCCCCAGCCGACCCAGGCGGCGTCGGCGCCGGTTTCGCGCAGGGCGTGTTCGAGGGTGGCGTGGTTGAGGTAGGGGCGGGCGGCGGCGGGTCCGAGGGGGTGGGTGAGGTCGGCTTCGCGGACGAAGGTGGCGGTGCGGTCGACGTCGGTGTAGAGGGCGACCGTCTCGATCCGCTTCCCGGTCTCCGCGGAGAGGTCGCGTGCGGCGTGGATGAGGCGCATGGCGGCCTCGCCGCGGTTGACGATGGCGATACGACTGAACACCGGTTGAGCCTCCTGGTTTCCCCGCACAGCAGGCGACGCCCCGGTCGGGCGGGGCGTCGCAATTGTTCCCGTCTACACCCTGCTTGATTACTCGCTAGTACACCAATGCGTGCGTGTCGCATCGTACGGGGCGTTGTGTTGTGGGATCCCTACAACGTTTGTTGCCGAGTTCGGAAATCTTGACCTAGCATCCTAGGATGCGTTACCAGGTGTGCCTGACGGCACACCTACCTGAACAAGGGGCGGCGCTTCGCGCCGCACTGCTCCGAAACGATCAGCGGCTTTCGCGGAGGGGGAGCAGCACCGTGAACCGGGTGTCGCCGGGCTGGGAGCTGACGCGGATGTCGCCGTGGTGCTTCTTGACCACGATCCGGTAGCTGATGTCGAGGCCGAGGCCGGTCCCCTCGCCGACGGGCTTGGTGGTGAAGAACGGTTCGAAGATGCGGGGGCGGACCTCGGGCGGGATGCCGGTGCCGGTGTCGGCGATCTCGACGGACAGGCAGTCGCCGGTCGGGTCGAGGCCGGTGGTGATGGTGAGGGTGCCCTGGCCGTGCATGGCGGCGACGCCGTTGTCGATGAGGTTGGTCCAGACCTGGTTGAGCTCGGCGGCGTAGGCGGGGATGGCCGGCAGGGCGCGGTCGAACTGGGTGACGACGCGGACGCCGGAGGGGATCTTGCCGTTGAGCATGATGAGGGTGGCGTCGAGCAGGTCGTGGACGTCGACGACCTGGAAGGGGCCGCGGTCGAGCTGGGAGTACTGCTTGGCGGCCCCGACGAGGCCGGAGATGCGGGCGACGGCGTCGTCGATCTCGCCCATGAGCAGTTCGGTTTCGATGGTGTAGGCGAGCCAGCGTACGGCGGGTTCGAGGTCGATGTCGCCGATGCAGGTGGCGACGTCTTCGAGCCAGGGCACCTCGACGCCGCCGGCGACGAGGGTGGGTGCGAGGTCCCAGGCGCCGGTGACGTCGTGGTCGTCGAGCCAGTCGCCGATGGTGTCTTCGAGGTCGGAGGTTTCCAGGGCGGTGCGTTTGGGGGCGTTGGCGGCCTTCTTGACGGCGGTTTCCTGGAGTTCGACGAGGCCGTGGAGGCGTTCGCCGTCGAGGCGGCCGTCGGCGATCATGGCGAGTTTTTGGCGCATGCCGGCGACTTTGTCGCGCAGGACGGCGGTGGCGCGTACGGCGGCGGCGGCGGGGTTGTTGAGTTCGTGGGTGAGGCCGGCGGACAGGCTGCCCAGTGCCAGGAGGCGTTCGCGTTCGGCGACGGCGTTGTTGCTGTTGCGCATGCCGAAGAAGAGGCCTTCGAGCAGGTGCATGGCCATGGGGAACCATTGGCGTACGACGGGTCCGAACTCGGCGGCGGGCAGTTCGTAGACCTCGGCGTCGGTGATGGCGTGCATGGTGTTGTTGTAGAGCTGGGGGACCTGGTCGCCGAGGTAGGCCTGGGTGGCGCCGCCGTAGACGCCGGTCTGGTCGGTGCGGGAGAGTTCGACGTCGTCGCCGCGGATGTTGCGGCTGAGGGAGACGGTTCCGGACAGCAGGACGACGAAGCAGGTGGCGGGTTCGCCTTCGGTGTAGATGGGTTGGCCGGCGGTGTGGGTGACGGCCCAGCCGCGGGTGGCGAGCCAGTCGAGTTGGTTGTCGTCGAGGTGTTCGAAGAGGAAGAGTTCGCGCAGTTGTGGTGGGGTGAGGCGGCGGCCGGCGGTCATTGTGACTCCAGGAGGTACCGGTGTACGAGGGAGACGGCCATGGCGCCTTCGCCGACGGCGGAGGCGACGCGTTTGACTGAGTCGGCGCGCACGTCGCCGGCGGCGAAGACGCCGGGGACGGAGGATTCGAGGTGGTAGGGGTCGCGGCCCAGGAGCCAGCCGGGTGGTGGGCTGTCGCCGGTGAGCAGGTCGGGTCCGGTGAGGACGAAGCCGCGGGGGTCGCGTTGGACGACGCCGTCGAGCCAGTCGGTGCGGGGTTCGGCGCCGATGAAGATGAACAGCCAGGAGGCGGGGACGGTGCGGCCTGCTCCGCCGTCGACGGGGCGGAGTTCGAGGTGTTCGAGGTGTTCGTCGCCGTGGGCGGCGGCGATTTCGGTGCAGGGGTGGATCTCGATGTGGGGGACGGTGTTGATCTGGTCGATGAGGTATTGGGACATGGAGGCGGTGAGGTTGGGGGCGCGGATGAGGAGGTGGACGCGGCTGGCGTAGCGGGAGAAGAACATGGCGGCCTGGCCGGCGCTGTTGGCGCCGCCGACGATGTAGACGTCCTGGTCGGTGCAGCTGGGGGCTTCGGTGGCGGCGCTGCCGTAGTAGACGCCGCGGCCGTGGAGTTCGGCGAGGCCGGGGGCGGTGAGGCGGCGGTAGGAGACGCCGGTGGCGAGGATGACGGCGTGGGCGGCGATGGTGGTGCCGTCTTCGAAGTGCAGGATGCGGGTGTTGCCGTGGGTTTCCAGGCGGGTGGCGCGGCAGGCGGTGAGCAGTTCGGCGCCGAATTTGACGGCTTGGCGGCGGGCGCGGTCGGTGAGTTGGGCGCCGGAGACGCCGTCGGGGAAGCCGAGGTAGTTTTCGATGCGGCTGGATTGGCCGGCTTGTCCGCCGGTGGCGCGTTCTTCGAGCAGGACGGTGCGGAGGCCTTCGGAGGCGCCGTAGACGGCGGCGCCGAGGCCGGCGGGGCCGCCGCCGACGACGACGAGGTCGTAGAAGTCGGTGGTGGGGGTGGTGGTGAGGCCGACGTGGGTGGCGAGTTCGGCTTCGGTGGGGTTGATGAGGGTTTTGCCTTCGGTGGTGATGACGAGGGGGACGTCGTTGGCGGTGAGGCCGGCGGCGGTGAGCAGGCGTTGGCCTTCGGCGTCGTCGGTGGTGTGCCAGCGGTAGCTGATCATGTTGCGGGCGAGGAAGTCGCGGACTTTGTAGGAGGGTGCGGACCAGCGGTGGCCGATGATTTTGACGTCGGCGCTGGGGCGGTCGGGGGCGGCTTTCCAGGCGTCGAGCATGGCGTCGATGACGGGGTAGAGCTTCTCCTCGGGTGGGTGCCAGGGTTTGAGGAGGTAGTGGTCGAGGTCGACGATGTTGATGGCCTGGATGGCGGCGTCGGTGTCGGCGTAGGCGGTGAGCAGGACGCGGCGGGCGCGGGGGAAGAGGTCCATGGCGGCTTCGAGGAACTGCAGGCCGTTCATTTCGGGCATGCGGTAGTCGGCCAGCAGGACGGCGACCTGTTCGCCGCGGAGTTTGAGTTCTTTGAGGGTGTCGAGGGCTTCGTGGCCGGAGTCGGCGCGGACGATGCGGTAGTCCTCGCCGTAGTGGCGGCGCAGGTCGCGGGCGACGGCGCGGGAGACGGCGGGGTCGTCGTCGACGGTCAAGATCGCTGGCTTGGCCATGCGGTCAATCCAACCACGCGTTGCGCCGCTCGACGAATGTGTCGGGGGCTACGGTGGTGCGATGCAGAGTGCTTGTGCGCATGTGGACATGGTGGCCGAGGTTGAGCCGTCGGCGGATGGTTGTGAGGACTGTCTGGCGGTGGGTGGTCGTTGGGTGCATCTGCGGTTGTGCCTGACGTGCGGGCATGTGGGGTGTTGTGATTCGTCGCCGGCGAGGCATGCGACGGCGCATTTCCGTTCGGTGGGGCATCCGCTGGTGCAGTCGTTCGAGCCGGGTGAGGACTGGGTGTGGTGTTATGCGGATGAGACGCTGGTCGGTGTGTCCGGGTTGCCGGACCGGTCGCATGCTTAGGGGAGTTCGACTTCGAGGCTGCCGTTGACCTGGAGTTTGCGGCGGGCGCGTTCGTAGAAGGTGGTGTATCCGAGGCGCACCACCTTCGCGGCGGCGGGGGCGGCGGAGACGGTGAGGGTGTCGCCGGGGTTGAGTTCGCCGAGGACTTCGCCGTCGACTTCGACGACGAGGCGGCCGCTGGTGGGCAGGAGTTCGAGGTCGAGGTCTTCGTTGGGGGACAGGACGAGGGCGCGGTTGAAGGCGGAGTGGGCGGCGGCGGGGACGACGAGGATGCCTTCGACGGTGGGGGAGACGATGGGGCCGCCGGCGGAGAAGCTGTAGGCGGTGGAGCCGGTGGAGGTAGCGACGATGAGGGCGTCGGCGGCGTAGCGGACGAATGGGTAGCCCTGCATGGAGATGGCGATGGCGGCGAGGCCGTGGCCGGGCGTGCGGACGAGGGCGATGTCGTTGAATGCGGTGACGCTGGTGCCGTCGGGGAGGGTGGTTCGTACGGCCATGCGGGGTTCGACGGTGAAGCGGTGTGCGTCGATGGCGGAGAGGGCGTCGGGGAGTTCGTCGACGGAGACTTCGGCGAGGAAGCCGAGGCGGCCGAGGTTGACGCCGAGGACGGGGGTGGGTTTGCCGGACAGCAGGCGCATGCTGCGCAGCATGGTGCCGTCGCCGCCGAGGCTGACGACGAGGGAGGCGCGGCCGACGAGTTCGTCGGCGGTGACGGCGACGGCGGAGCAGTCGATGCGGTCGACTTCGTCGGGTAGGCCGAGGACGGTGGTGTCGCGGCTGCGGGCCCAGTCGATGACGGCGTCGATGGCTGGTTTGGAGTCGCGGCGTGGATGCAGGACGAGTCCGACGGTGTGCACCATCCCCATTACTGCAAGTGTACGGGGTGTGGTTCGGAGGTGGGTGTGGGGTCGGTCGGGGTTCGGGCGGGGAGTCGTTGCGGGTAGGTTGCGGTGTCGGCCGGGGTTTTGGAGGGGTCGGGGTTGTCGATCGCGCTGCGGCTGGCGTTGCATCTGCCACGTGACGCCGCGACGGTGCCGGTGCTCCCCGGCATTGATCCCGGCGCCGTACCTGCCGCTGCGTCTGGCGCTGTTGCCGCGGCCGGCGCTGAAGCCGGGTCCGATCGCGTCGAGGTGGCGGGTGTCGCGGTTGAACGCTTGCCGGATCCCGTCCGGCGATCGTCTGATCCTGCCGGCGCCGGTGCTTCCGGGTTCGTGTCGCCGGCCGGTGCGTCGCCAGCGTCCGGTGGGCCGGATGCGTCGTCGCCGGTCGGCTTTGGTGGTCCTCGAGTGGTGGCGCGGGTGAGCCGTTGTTCGATCCGGTACTGGACGAGCACGGCCGCGGCCTGCACATCATCCGGTCCCTGGCCGACGAGCTGTGCCTGCCTCCGTCGCTGTCCGGTGGTCTTGTGTTGCAGGCGGTGACCATGCTGCGGTGGACGACTGCCGCTGGGGTGTGGCAGCGGCGCTGAGGGTGCCGGGTGGCCACGGGCCGTGCGGCTGCGCGGGCGGCCGGGGCTCGCCGGTCCGCCGGACGGTGCGGGCGCCTGCCCGCTCCGTGACTGACTACTCGGCAGCCGCGGAGTGGGCAGGCGCCCGGTCGGCTTCGGCCGCCGGTCTTGTCTCATCGTGGGACGGCCGGGTGGCCGTTTGCCGGCAATCCGGCGGGCGTCGGGCCTGGCACGGAGGCGAATCCGCCCTCTGCGGTGCACGGCGAGGGGCCGGCGGGGCTGTGCCCGGTTAGCCGGCGATGCCCCCGTCGGCTAACCGGGCCGCCGCCGGGTCTCGCAGGCCGCGGCCGGATGTCCTGGGCCGCCGCAGGACGCGGGCGTCGAAGGAGGGACGCGGTGGCCGGGCCGGTGGCGCGCGGGGTTCGGAGTGCGTCTGGCGATTGTTGGCGCCGGGGCCGCTGGGCACGGCGCGTGGCGTACTCGCGGGCGGGCATCGTGCTGGCGCTGAGCCCGTAGCGGGACGGGCTGCGGGCGCAGCGCACCGGCTGCTGGCCTGCAGGTGCGGACGCGCCTCGATGCGGGGGCCTGGGTTGGCGGCTTCGGCGCACTCCTCGTGCAGGCCGCGTACTGGGGCTCGGCCGGCGCTGCCCCGGCTGCGCCCCGCCCGCGCGGCCGCGGACGGCTGCGGCGGTGACACCTTCGCCTCCGCCGCGGACTGCGGTTGAGCGGGCGGGGTCGGGCAGTCGGTCCGTTCGTTCGTCGCGTGCTCGGGCGGAGCGGGTGGGACGGATGGCACGCGGACCGGCTGTCGGCGGGATTGCGGGCCGATTGCCGGCGGGATTATCGGATTGCCGGTTACCGGATTGCGACTATTTGATAATCCGCATCCAGATGTTGATCGCTTTCGGGGTGTGGCTGACGTGGAGTTGCTCCAGGCGGACGTCGGCGCCGCCGGGGTGCTCGAACAGGCGGGTGCCGGCGCCGAGCAGGACCGGGGCGATGATCGCGAGGACTTCGTCGAGTTCGCCGAGGCGCAGGCATTGGCGGGCGATGTCGGCGCCGAGGATGTTGATGTGGGCGTTGCCGGCGGCGGCCTTCGCTTCGCGGATCGCGGTGGGCACGTCGGGGACGAAGGTGATCCCGTCGCCGTCGGGGCGGGGGTGGTGGGTGACGACGAACTGGGGGCCTTCCCAGCCGCCGCCGAAGGCCTTGCCGGCCTTGTCGGTGCCCTTGTGGGGGTCGTCGCCGCCGAAGGTGCGGTTGCCGACGATGAGGGCGCCGAAGCGGGGGATGAACTGCTCGACGAACGGGTTCGGGCCGAGGTGCGGGGTGAGCCAGCCCATGTCGCCGCCGGGGCCGGCGATGTAGCCGTCGAGGGACATGGTCGCGGAGTACAGCAGGGTCGCCATCGTGTGTGCCTTTCGTCGTCCGGCGGGTTGTCGCTGTTGTGACGACGGTGGGCGGCCGGATTCACCGGTTCCGGCGCGGGGTTGCCGCGCCGGAACCAGGAACGTCACGTTCGGTGACGGTAGCATCGCGGGTGGCGAGGGCGGCGGGCACCGTCAGTAGCGGTAGTGGTCGGGTTTGTAGGGGCCAGCGACGTCGACGCCGATGTACTCGGCCTGGTCCTTCGTCAGCTTGGTGAGGCGGACGCCGAGCGCGTCGAGGTGCAGCGCGGCGACCTTCTCGTCGAGGTGCTTCGGTAGCCGGTACACCTGCCGCTCGTAGGCGCCGGGCTTCGTGTACAGCTCGATCTGGGCGATCGTCTGGTTGGTGAACGAGTTGGACATGACGAAGCTCGGGTGGCCGGTGGCGTTGCCGAGGTTGAGCAGCCGCCCCTCGGACAGCACGATGATCGACCGGCCGTCGGCGCGGGTCCACTCGTGGACCTGGGGTTTGATCTCGGTCCTGGTGATGCCGGGCAGCTGGGCGAGGCCGGCCATGTCGATCTCGTTGTCGAAGTGCCCGACGTTGCCGACGATCGCGTTGTGTTTCATCCGGGTCAGCTGGTCGGCGGTGATGATGCCCTTGTTCCCGGTGGCGGTGATGAACACGTCACCGGTGGTGATGACGTCGTCGAGGTGGACAACGGGCAGGCCGTGCATGGCGGCCTGCAGGGCGCAGATCGGGTCGATCTCGGTGACGACGACCCGGGCGCCCATGCCGCGCAGGGCTTCGGCGGCGCCCTTGCCGACGTCGCCGTAGCCACAGACGACGGCGAGCTTCCCGGCGAGCATGACGTCGGTGGCGCGGTTGAGGCCGTCGAGCAGGGAGTGGCGGATGCCGTACGTGTTGTCGAATTTCGACTTCGTCACCGAGTCGTTGACGTTGATCGCCGGGAACAGCAGTGAGCCTTCGCCGGCGAGCTTGTAGAGGCGTTTGACGCCGTTGGTGGTCTCCTCGGTGACGCCGCGGACGCCGGCGGCGATGCGGGTGAAGCGCTGCGGGTCCCGGGCCAGGCTCGCGGCCAGGGTCTGCAGGATGATGGTGTACTCGTGCTCGTCGCCGGGCTGCGGCTGCGGGACGGCGCCGCGGGTCTCGAACTGCGCGCCCTGGTGGATGAGCAGGGTGGCGTCGCCGCCGTCGTCGACGATCATGTTCGGGCCGAGGGGTTCGCCGCCGGTGCCGGTGAACCGGAACAGCTGGTCGGTGCACCACCAGTACTCCTGCAGCGTTTCGCCTTTCCACGCGAACACCGGCGTGCCGGCGGGCTCGTCGGGCGTGCCGGTGGGGCCGGCGACGACCGCGGCGGCGGCCTCGTCCTGGGTGGAGAAGATGTTGCACGACACCCAGCGGACCTGCGCGCCGAGGGCGACGAGGGTCTCGATGAGCACCGCGGTCTGCACCGTCATGTGCAGGCTGCCGGCGATGCGGGCGCCGCGCAGTGGCTGGGTGGCCTCGTATTCGCGGCGGGTCGCCATCAGGCCGGGCATCTCCAGCTCGGCGAGGCGGATCTGGGTGCGGCCCGCGGCGGCCAGGGACAGGTCGGCGACGGCGAACTCGACGCCGCCGCGGCGTTGCAGATACGGGTGCCCATCGTCGATGAGCTGCTGCAGGGTGTGGCCGGACCGTATTTCGGACATACCTGAGGTCACCTCCCGGTGACAGGAGGCGCCCTTGGGTCAAGGGAAGGTCAGCGGCGGCCGAGCGTGGCGGACCCGGAACGGTCCGTCGCAGCGCCTCTCGGCCCTGACCGCGGCGTCGTCGCGCCGCTGCCGTCGACGTTAGCGGGGCCGGGTCCGTGGCGGCAACCCCGCCTCGCGCTGCGTGACGATGTGATAGGCGGCACGGAGCAGGTCGGTGACGTCGAACCGGCCGGCGGACAGCGGCAGCGGGTCGAGCTGCTCCAGGATCGCGTCCGGGCGGTGCACGGCGCCGGGCACCTGCGGGTCCGGGGCGCTCAGGCGGGGGCCGGCCTGCCAGAAGGTACCGGATGCGGGGGTTTCGCTCGTCGAGGCGGCGGGCGGGTGCTGCCGGCGTTCGATGTGGCCCAGAGCGGAGACGCGGTGCGAGCGCAGCGCCTCGAGGAGCTCGTCGCGGCCGCGGCCGCGCCAGGCGAGGATCGCGAACGGGTCGGCGTCGAACTCCTCGGCCAGCACGTAGCAGGCGGCGGTCAGGTGCCGGCACGGTTTGTGCCAGCCGGGGCAGGAGCAGTCCAGGACGACCTCGGACAGGCTCTGCGGGAACAGCGACAGGCCGAACCCGGCCAGGATCGTGCCGAGATCGTCGGGCAGGTGCCCGGCGAGCAGTTTCGCGGCGTGGATCGCCTCGCCGGCCAGGGCCCGTTCGATGCGGGCCCAGTCGGCGGCGGTGAACGCCTTGACCCCGATGCGGGCCCGGTACGTCTCACCGTCCTCGTCGACGACCAGCGCCGTCACGATACTCGTCGAGATGGTCACGGAGCGTACCTGCCCGGCGCGGGCGTAGCGGCGCCCGGCCGAAAATGTCGTACCCATCCGCAAGGATTCCAGCATGGCGATGAACTGGTCCGAAAACCGCTGTTCAGGCATCCGTGACCGCCTCCGGGCGAAGCGACACCAGGTCGAGCAGGTCGTCGGTGGACAGGCCGGTCAGCCAGCCCTCACCGGAGCCGACCGCGACCCCGGCCAGTTCCCGCTTGCCGGCCATCACATGCTCGATACGCTCCTCGACGGTGCCGATGCACACGAACGTGTGGACCTGCACGTCGCGGCGCTGCCCGATACGGAACGCCCGGTCGGTCGCCTGCGCCTCCGCGGCCGGGTTCCACCACCGGTCCACGTGCACGACGTGGTTCGCGGCCGTCAGGTTCAGGCCGGTCCCGCCCGCTTTCAGCGACACCAGCAGCACCCCCGGCCCGTCACCGGACTGGAACCGTTCGACCATCCGGTCCCGGGCGCCTTTGGGGGTACCCCCGTGCAGGAACTCCACGCCGGTGCCCAGCTGCCGGCCCAGATGCGGCACGAGCAGCTGCCCGAACTTCGTGAACTGGGTGAACACCAGCGCCCGGTCCCCGGCCGCCAGCGCCGCGGCCAGGATCTCCTCCAGGCGGCTGAGCTTGCCGGAGCGGCCCGGCAGCGGCGTCCCGTCGCCCATCAGGTGCGCCGGATGGTTGCACACCTGCTTGAGCTTCGTCATCGCCGACAGCACCAGACCCTTGCGCGCCGGGCCGGCGCGGCCCTCACGCAGCTTCACGAACAGCTCCTGCACGACCGCCTTGTAGAGGGTCGCCTGCTCCAGCGTCAGGTTGCACCACTGCCGCCGCTCCGACTTCTCCGGCAGGTCCGCGATCACCGCCCGGTCCGTCTTCACCCGCCGCAGCAGGAACGGCCGCGTCACCCGGCGCAGCCGCCGGGCCGCATCCGGGTCGCTCCACCGCTCGATCGGCACCGAATACCGGGCCCGGAAAACACTGGCCTCGCCGAGCAGGCCCGGGTTGAGGAAGTCGGCGATCGACCACAGCTCCGTCAGCCGGTTCTCCACCGGGGTACCGGTCAACGCGACCCGGTGCCGGGCCGGGAGCCTGCGCACCGCCCGCGCCGTCACCCCGGCCGCGTTCTTCACGTGCTGGGCCTCGTCGAGCACGACCCGGTCCCAGCCGATCGCGGCCAGGATGTCGACGTCGCGGGTCGCGACCTGATACGTGGTCAGGACCAGGTCCGCGTCCGGGACCACGCCCGCGGTGAGCCGGTGGGCGCCGTGGTGGACGGCGACGGTCAGGCCCGGCGTGAACCGCTCGATCTCCCGCCGCCAGTTACCCAGCACCGACAGCGGGCACACGATCAGCGTCGGCGGCCGCGGCCCCGCCCCGCGCAGCTGCGCCTCCAGCGCCAGGACCTGCACCGTCTTACCCAGGCCCATGTCGTCGGCGAGCAGCGCCCCGACCCCGATCGAGTCCAGGAACGCAAGCCACGACAGGCCGCGGCGCTGATACGGGCGCAGGGCCGTGGCCAGGCCCGGCGGCTGGTCGAGCAGCTCCAGGCGCTCCACCGCCCGGCCGGTCAGCAGGTCGGCGAGCCACCCGGAGCCGTCGACACCGGTCACCGGCAGCGGCAGGTCCCCGTCCGGGACCAGCCGGGTCAGGCGCATCGCCTCACCGGCGCTCATCTCACCGCGGCCGCCGCGGCGCAGGAACGCCAGCCCCGCCCGCAGCCGCTCACCGTCGAGGTGCACCCACCGGC
The DNA here is from genome assembly GCF_050942935.1 of Dactylosporangium sp. CA-233914. NCBI lineage: Bacteria > Bacillati > Actinomycetota > Actinomycetes > Micromonosporales > Micromonosporaceae > Dactylosporangium > Dactylosporangium sp. CA-233914. The sequence goes on from NZ_CP192030.1 coordinate 6,771,548, forward strand.
CCCGCAGCCGCACCAGCGGCACCTTCGCCCTCGCCAGGGCGGTCAGATCGGCGTCGGAGAGGAACTCGTCGCCGATCGCCAGACCCCACTGGAAGTCCACGATCGCCGCCCGGTTCGCGGTCGTGTCCCGCAGCACCGGCGCCGCCGGCTGCCGGGTGCGGACCGTCAGCGTCAGGCCGAGCTCCTGGCGGCGCTGCCACCGCGCCGGCAGCAGCACCCCGAACCCGGCGTCGTGCAGCAGCGACGCATACGTCAGGAACCGGTATGCGCCGACGGTGTCCAGGCGCAGCGACACCGGCCGCGGCACCCGCAGCGCGTCGTCGAGGTCCGGCCACAGCCGGCTCGCCCGGCCCAGGTCCGCCAGCAGCACCTCCTGCGGATAGTCGACCCACTTGAACAGCGGCGACCCCGCGTCGCTCCACACGTCCGCGGCCGGGACGAGCAGCCCCGGCTCCTCGGCCGGCTGCAGCAGGAACTCCACCAGCCACGACCCGCCGTCCTCGTCGACCGCTCCCGCCCGGCCGGCGACCACCCCGGCCCGGTCGTCGCGGCGCACGGCCTGCGGATCCGGGGCCAGGTCGTCGGCGTCGTCGCAGTCCTCGACGAACGACAGCCGGAAACAGGTCCGCACGGGCGCGGGACGCCCGCTGTCGGCCCACCGCTGCAGCACCTCCCGCAGCCGGGCGACCTGCGGGCCTTCACCCAGCGCAACCAGATCCCGCACCGCCGCCGGCGATCCGGCGGGCGCCACCGGGCCGGCCTGCCGATCCACGGCACCGGCCGGGCCGAAGACGCCGGCGGCGCCGGATCGGGCGCTGCGATCACCGGCCGGCGCGGCGCCGAGGAGGTCACCGGCGGCCGCGGCGCCGGGTTCACGGGACCCGGGGCGGGGCGTGTCACCGGGACCGGAAGGCGCCTGCGGTCCGGACCCGTCCCGGTCGTGCGGCACCAGGTCGAGCCAGTCCCGGGCCGGCGCCTGACCGGACTCGTCGCGGCCGGGCGCCGGCCCGGACCAGTCCTGGGCGGGCGGCGGCTCGTTCGTGCGGCCGTGGCCCTCGGCGGCGGCTCGGGCGATCGCCCGAGCCTGGGCGCGGGGGTCGAGCGCGGGCGAGCCGGACGGCGGGGTGGACGTCCGCAGGCGGGCGTCGGGCGCGGTCAGGGCGGACAGCCAGGAGTGTATGGCGGTGTCGTGGCGGGCCTGGCCGTCGGACAGCAGGGGGCGGTCGTACAGGCGGGCACGGACGAGGAGGTCGACCTGGGTGTCCAGGGCGGCGCGGGTCGCGGTGGCCGCGGACCACGGCTCGGCGGCGGTGGAGGCCGTACGGGGCGGCACGCGGCGGGCGGCCGGGCTCGCGGCGGCGCCGGGCACGGCGGCGGCGGTGACGCCGGGCATCGCGCGGGACAAGGTTTCGAACGTGGCGGCGTCCGGGCCCCACAGGGCCGGGCGCCACCGCGCCGACGGGGGCCGCTGCGCCGTGAGCGTGGGCAGGACACGGCCGCGGGCGACGAGATCCGTGGCGAAGGTGACCAGGTCGGACAGGAAACCGATCGACGAGCCGGCGACAGCGTCCGGGAAGGCGGTCAGCAGCGGCTCCGGGTCGGTGCCCGGTTCGGGGACGACGACCGGGACCGTCCACGCCGCGCGGCGGCGGGCTGCCGGGCGGCGGCTGCCCGGGAGGTGGGCGGTGGCCTCCGGGGACGCGGCCGGAGCCGTCGGGGTGGACGGCAGCACCAGGTCAGCGGTCGTGACGGTGCCGGGCAGCGGCGGGAGGACGGCGAACGGGTGCGGAGCCGGGCCGCCGTCCGGCCGTGGCGCTACGGCCCGGGCGCCGGATGCCGGGGCGGTGGGCGGCGTGACAGGAGCGCATGCCGCGGCGACCAGGGACGCCGGCGCGGCGCCAGGAGAGGGGGAGGCAGAGGCAAGCGGTGGGACCGGTGCTGCGGTGGCAGCGTCGGGAGAGCAGGAGGCGGCGAGCGGCCGGGAAGCGGGCGCGTCGGGAAGGGACGGGGCAGCTGGTGTGAGCAGGGGAGCCGGCGCTGGGGGGATCGGTTGCGCGGACGGCTCGGGGCCGCCGGGGTGCGCAGGCGCCGGGGGCGGGACGGGGGCGGCGGCGTCGGTGGACTCGGCCCAGTAGGCGAGGGTTCCGTCCGGCAGCACCAGGCCGTGCACGACGATCACCGGTACGACCCTACTGCGACCCGCCGGCCGGTCAGCGCCACAGCGGGGGTTCGCCGGTGTCGACAAGCTTCCAGTCGCCGTTGTCGTACAGGGCGTTGTCGTAGTAGAAGACCGTCGGCGGCAGCAGGTCCGGGGCGGTGAACGCCTCCCGGGCGGCGCGGTGCAGGGCCTGCGGCGGCACCGCCCATGTGTCGCGGGCCAGGGCGGCGATGTAGGACAGGGCGTGGTGGCCCATGAAGCTGTCGTACGTCAGGCTGAACACCTCGTCCGCGGCGAGGGGCACGTCGCGGGGGATGACGTTCGCCGGGGGCAGGCCGCCCGGCAGCGACCGGGTCGTGCGGTGGGTGCTGTCGACGTAGAGGGCGCAGTCGCGGTACAGGATCCGGGTCTGCCACGTGCCCGGGTCGAACGCGAACAGGGTGTTCTGGCCGTGGGTCTCCAGCGGGCAGCCGGTCGCGTGGGCGGTCCGCGACCACATGCGCACCATCGGGGCCACGATCCGCTGCGTGAGGAAGGCCAGCGGCGCCTCGCCGGCGGCCTCGACCAGCTGGACCAGCAGCGGCGGGTCGTCGGGGGCGTGCAGGTCCCGGCCGTAGAGGGCGAACAGCGGCACCGTGAACGGCGGCGCGTCGGCGGCGGGGCGGGCCGAGCGGACCAGGAACCCCCACGCGTCCTCGCCCAGGCCGGGGTCGAGCCAGCCGCCGCCGACCTCCGGCAGGACCGGGGTGCCGGCGCGCAGCAGGTCGTCGCAGACCCACAGCTGCAGCTCGATCACCGGGCGGCGCAGCCGGCGGGTGAACCGTGACAGTCGCCGCGGGTAGTGCAGCTTCACGAAGTGCGGCGGGACCGGGCGGCCGCCGGCCGCCTCGACGAACACGGTGCGGGCGTTCGCCGACGGCACGACCGTCAGCGGCGGGCCCGAAGGCAGGCCCAGCAGCTCGTCGCGGCCGAGCAGGTTGGGGCTGTCCAGGGCGTTGGGGTGGACCGGGAGCAGGAAGCCGTCGGCGTCGGCGTAGAGCTCGTGCAGCGGCGAGCCGGCGGCGGCGCGGCGGTAGGCGCCCAGCGTCGCCGGGACCCGGAACGTCGGGACGTCGAACGTCGCCGCCCCCCGCTGCGGGTGGAACTCGTCGGCGATGTCGAGGTCGGCGGCGTAGGGGCTGTACGTGCGGGTGCCGACGCCGAGATACCGTTCCGCGTACTGCCACAACGCGATCGGGTCGCGGGCGTCGATGAGGCGCATCGGCGTGAGCCTACTGCGCGTGCCCGGGCGCAGCCGAACGGAGTGCGGTGTCAGCCAGCCCACGTGTGATCGAGGAAGCCCTCGCCGGCCCCCGCCCCGCCTACATCTACGACCTTGTCACCGTCCGCGCGCAGGTCCGGGCGCTGCGGGCGGCGCTGCCGGCGGGGACGCTGATCGCGTACGCGATGAAGGCCAACGGCCACCCCGCCGTGCTCCGCGCCGCCCTGGACGCCGCCGACGCCGTCGAGGTCGCCTCCGCCGGTGAGCTGGCGGCGGCCCCGGACGGGGCGGCGGTCATCGTCAGCGGCCCCGCGAAGTCCGACGAGCTGCTGCGCGGCGCCGTCGAACGTGGGGCGGTGATCAACGTCGAGAGCCTCCACGAGCTGCGCCGGCTCGGCGTGGCCGGGCGGGCCAGGATCTGCCTGCGGGTCAACCGGGCCCATCCGCTGCTGCCCGGCCGGCACCGGATGTCGGGTGTCCCGACCCAGTTCGGGCTCGCCGAGGACGACGTCGACGAGGCGGTGGCCGTCGCCCGCCGCGCCGGCCACGACGTGGCGGGCGTCCACCTGCACGCGGTGTCGAACAACCTCGACGCCGCTCAGCACGCCACGTTCATCGCGGACTGTGTGCGGTGGGCGCAGGCCCGCGGTATCGGGCCGGTCGTCAACACCGGCGGCGGGTTCGGCGTCGACGTGACCGGCCGGACCCACTTCGACCTGCACGGACTCGCCCGGGACCTCGGTGAGCTGCGGCTCGGTGGGATGCGGCTGGTCGTCGAGCCGGGACGGTACGTGGCCGCCCCGGCCGGCTGGTACGCCACCGAGGTCGTCGACGTCAAGCACAGCCACGGCACCGCGTTCGCCGTCGTCAAGGGCGGCACCCACCACTTCCGGCTGCCGGCGTCGTGGGGCTACAGCCACCCGTTCGAGGTGATCCCGGTCGAGGCGTGGCCGTGGCCGTGGCCGCGGCCGGAGGTGGTGAACACCCCGGTCACGGTTGCGGGGGAGCAGTGCAACCCCCGCGACGTGCTGTCCCGCGACGAGCCGGTCGGGCGGCTGCGGGCCGGGGACGTGCTGCTGTTCGCGAACACCGGCGCGTACGGCTGGGAGGTCGCCCACCACGACTTCCTCAGGCTCGACCCTCCGCGGTTCGCGACCCTGGACGAAAGGTGGCCCGCACCGCCCGCAGCGCCTGGCGGCGGGCGTCGCCGGTGAGGGTGTCGATGTAGAGGACCCCGTCGAGGTGGTCGAGTTCGTGCTGCAGGGCCCGGGCCAGCAGCCCGGACCCGGTGACCGTGACCGGGTCGCCGTGCTCGTCGAAGCCGGTCGCGGTGACCGTGAACGCCCGCGGCGTCGGGAACGCCAGCCCCGGGATGGACAGGCATCCCTCGTCGCCGTCCTGCTGCCCGGACCGGGCCGTGATCCGCGGATTCACCAGGTACGACGGGCTGGTGGTGCCGTAGGCGAACACCCGCAGCGGCACCCCGATCTGCGGGGCCGCCACCCCGGCCCGGCCCGGTTCGCCGGTCAGCGTGTCGAGCAGGTCCCGGACCAGGGACCGCAGTGCGGCATCGAACGAGGTCACCGGGTCGGCGGGGGAGCGCAGGACCGGGTCTCCCAGGACCCGGATCGGCTGGATCGTCACCGGTCACAGGGTACGTCGGTCGGCCGTCTAGGCTCGGACGCATGCTCTGCGCGGAAACGTACGGCCCCGGCGGCGGCCCGCCGATCGTGCTGATCGGCGGGGCGTCGTCGTCGATGGACTGGTGGGTGCCCGGCTTCTGCCGGCAGCTGGCCGCCGCCACCGCCGGGCGGGTCATCCGCTACGACCACCGCGACACCGGCCGGTCCCCGGCCTGCCCGGCGGGGGAGCCGGACTACACCGGCGCCGACCTCGCCGACGACGTGCTGACCCTCGCCGACGGACCCCTGCACCTCGTCGGCGTGTCGATGGGCGGGGCGATCGCGCAGCGGGTCGCGATCGAACACCCCGGCCGGGTCGCGTCGCTGACTCTCATCGCGACCACGTTCGCCGCCGGTGGGCCCGGTGACCTCCCGCCGCCCGAACCCCGGGTCCGGGCCGCGTTCGGTGAGCCGCCGCCGGACTGGCGCGACCGTGACGCCGCCGTCGAACGCATCACCGCCGACGTGGGACGCTTGAGCGGTACGATCCCCGCCGACCCCGAGGAGGTCCGGGAGCTGGCCCGGCGGGTCTTCGACCGCACCACCGACATGGCCGCCGCCCAGACCAACCACTGGATCCTTCCCGACGGGCGGCCCCTGACCGGCCGCACCGCGGACATCACCGCCCCCACCGCCGTGCTGCACGGCACCCACGACCCGCTGTTCCCGCCCCCGCACGGCGCAGCCCTCGCCGCCGCGATCCCCGGCGCCCGGCTCGTCGAACTGCCCGGCATGGGCCACGAGGTGCCGCCCCGCCCGCTGTGGCCGCTGGTCATCGGCGAGATCGTGAAGGTCACCGCAGCGGGTTACGTACCCGGCACCACCGGTCGGTGAGCGGGTCGGCGGCGAGCCGCATCGCCGTCGTCGCCTTCACCGGCCAGTCCCCGGCCAGCACCGCCGCCCGGTCCGCGGTCGCCGCGCAGTCCGCGGCGACCGCGGCGACGTGCCCCCACAGCCCGTCGTCGCCCAGCGCCGCGACACACCCGGCCAGGACGGTGGCGAACGCGGCCGCGAGCAGCTTCGTGCGCAGCGCGTCCTCGTCCCGGGTCGGCAGCGCCCCGATCAGCGGCGGCATCGCATACCCGGCTGCGGCGAGCCGCCCCGGATGCACGTGGATACCGCCCAGGTCGCGGTAGTACAGCCGCACCGGCCGGCCCCCGTCGACCTGCACGAGCGTGTTCTGCCCGTGCGCCTCCAGCGCCACCCCGTGGGCGAGCAGCCGCAGCAGCGGCGGCACCATCAGCTCCACCAGCGCGGTGAAGAAACCGGCGGTGAGCAGGTCGGGGCGGTGCGGCAGCAGCGCCAGGGGGATGACGTCCGCGGCCGCGGGCGGCGCCTGGCGCCACACGGCGCCGAGGGCCCGCTGCGGCTGGCCGCCGCCGGAAAGGACGGTCCCGGCCGAGGTCTCCGCCAGGACCCGGATTTCGGGTGTACCGCGGGTGAGCGCCGCCAGCAGCTCCGACGCGAGCGGCCCGTTGTGGATCGCGGGGGCGGACAGGGTCCGCACGGCGGAGGTCATCTGCACCTCCACCGCCGTCTTCACATGCCACCCGGCCCATTCGCCGCCGGTGACCTCCAGGGTCCGCAGCGACATCAGCGGCCGCGCCGGCACCTCGACGCCGGTGTCGTGGACGAGGCCGGTGGCCAGTGCGCGGGGGAGCTGCCACGGGTGGACCGGGAACCGTGGCGGCACCGGCACCCCGGCGGTCCGCCACCGGGCCGGGTCCGTCTCCACCACCCGCAGCGCCACCACCGCACGGTGCTCCGGGGCGTAGGCGAGCACGTCCAGCGTCGACATGCCGATCCGGGTGCGGCAGCAGGGGTGCAGCGGATGCCCGTCCACTATGGACTGTTCCGCGGCCGCGAGCCCCCGTTCGCGGCTGGGTGGCACGGTCATGGCCAGGGCCAGGTTCGCGACGCTGTTGTCCAGTTCCCGGCGTAACGCCGGGGCGAACCCGAGCGCCGCGGCGAGGGTCCCGGGGTCGTCGTACACGACGCCGTCGACGGCCACCTTCGGCAGGGGCGGGCCGAACAGCGGCGGGCGGGAACCGGCCAGCCGGGCCGGGTCGACGAGGTCCTCGCGCCACAGCGCACCGGCCAGCCGGGCGAGGACCGCGGCCTGCGCGTGGGGTACGGCAGCCAGGAAATCGGCGACGAGCGCCGGACGGTGCCGCAGCAGCGCGTCACGGGTCTGCGTCACGTCGGGAGCGTCCACCCGCCGAGTCTAGGCGGGCCGGTGAGGCCGGTGGGATCAGCGTCGTCCGTTCGGCCAGAATTGTCCGCGCTGACCACCTGGCTGCCGTTTCACCTGCGCGAATGCTGTGATGTACGCGAGGATCAGCTTGGAGCACGGACGCTTCGGGAGGCCACGACATGCAGATACGACAACTGACGGCCGGCACGCCGGCCGCGCCGCCGGCGCCGCCACCGAAGTCGGCGCAACCGCCGGCGGTGCAGGCGCCGGCACCCCCGCCGAAGGGCGGGCTGCCCGCCTCGCAGCAGGTGCTGAGCAAGCTCACCCCCGGCGACCGGGCGGCGATCGCGGGCGCGACCGGCTACCAGCTGTCTCCGACCGGGGCGGTGACGAACGCGTCCGGGGCGGTACCACCCTGGTCGTTCATCATGGCGTTCGCCGCCTCCGTCACCGCCCAGCCGGTCGAGGACGCCGCCAGGACCTCCTCCGAGGACGGCAGCCACGTCGACGTCACCGTCTGACCGCAACGGTTGCTTCCGGTCACACCCACGGGCGCCGCGCCAACGGTTACGGTCCCGTTTCGGGGTGTAAACATCCACCGGCCGGGCGTTGACCCGCCCCCGCCGGGCCCGTGTGATGGAGACATGGGCGACGCGCCGGCGCTGATTGCCACCCTCCTCACCGTCATCGACGAACGCGACTGGGCCGGGCTGACCGGGCTCGTCACCGACGACGTGGTCTACCACCGGCCCGGCTGCCCGCCGATCGAGGGCACCGAGGCGTTCGTCGGCTTCTACCGCAAGCGGTGCATCGTCTCCGCCGGCCGCCACCAGGTCGACCGGTGCCTGTCCGTGGACGGGCAGGGGTTCTGCTGGGGCCGCTTCGACGGGATGTCGTCGGCCGGGGTGCCGCTGAACGAGATCTTCGCGGACTGGTACGAGTTCCGCTCCGGCCGCATCGCCCGCCGCCGCACCTTCTTCTACCGGCCGGCGATCTGAGCGATATGTCGGGCGCTCCGCGCCGCGACATATCGGACTTATGCCCCGGCGGGAGAAATGTCCGGTCAGGGGAGTGGCTCACGGCGCCGTCGTGTCCACGCCATGACGGGCGGCGACCCAGATGGTGTCCTGCACCGTGACCCGCTCACCGGTCCCGAGCACCCGCGCCGCCTCGTCCGCCCCGCGAATGCGCCGGGCACGGCGTAGCATCTTCGATACCGCCGTCGACTCGTCGACGTGGCCGAGCGCCGCCGCGAACAGGTCCGCCGTGCGCGCGCCGCCACGACACCCTCCGGCGTGTGTGTGACCACCGCCCGCCGCCGCCCCCGTTGCGCGACGAGGACCGCGTCACCCAGGACAGGCCCTCGAGACTGTCCTGGGCAGCCTGAGCCGGGGTCGCCCGGTACAGCACCGTCCGCACCGCACACCCGAATCCCCGTGGAGTTGACATAATGTACATTATCGAACATCCGCGGCTGCCCGGGCCGGGGACCGTCAGCATCATGGGAAAGCCGCGCCCCGGCGACTGGCTTACCGGGGACCTCACCCGCCTCGCCGCGCGCGGCGCCGACATCCTGGCGTGCCTGATGACCCCGGCGGAACTCGCCGAGACCGGGTTGGCGGCGCTGCCGCAGGCGGCGAGGTCCGCGGGGCTGACGTTCGTCCACGCGCCGACGCCCGACCGCGGCATTCCCGATGTGTCAGTACTCCCTGTGCTCCTGGACGCCTATCGAGCCGGACGGCACGTGGCGGCGCACTGCCGCTTCGGCATCGGCCGCTCCGCGACGCTCGCCGCCGCCGTCCTCGTCGTCGCCGGCGCCGAGCCGGGCACCGCGTGGGACGCGATCGAGCGGGCCCGCGGCGTGCCGGTCCCGGACACCCCCGCGCAGCGCCGATGGGTCGAGGGTCTGATCACGTACCGTGGCCGCCTTGCGAACGGACAACCCCCAACAGCGCAGCTCGGCGCGAATATCGGCCCGAACGGACGATGCGACGCTAGGTGAGCGCGGTATGCGGCCGGTACCCTGTGTGTATGCGTGAGGTGCGCAAGGAGCGGGTCACGGTGACGATGCCCGCCGACGACGCCGCGGCCGTACGGCGTTTCGTGGACGCCGGCGGCGCGGAGTCCGTGTCGGCGTATGTGGCGGAGGCGGTGCGCAGCCGGCTGGCCCGGGACCGGGCGCTGCTGACGCTCAACGAGCTGTACAGGCGGCGGGGCGTGCGGCTGGACCCGGAGCACCACGCGTGGGCGCGTGCGGTGCTGGGGGTGGCGCCCGCGACCGGGACGGCGTCGTGACGGCGGTCGGCGGGCGAATCCTGGACAGCTCGGCGATCCTGGGGTTCGTGGCCGGCAAGCCGTACAGCTCGGCGATCGTGTGGCACGCCGTCGACCAGGGCGTGGTGCTGGCGGTGCCGGCGGCGGCGCTGGCCGAGGCGTGGGCGCAGACGTCGCCGAAGGACTATGACGTGCTCAAGGTGCTGCTGAGCCTGCCGGTGGTGGTCGTGGACGACCTGACGGCGGCGGACGCGGTCGACAGCGGTGCGCTGTTCGCCGGCGAGGGCGGCCCGGCGACGGTCGCGGCGGCGCACGTGGTGCGGCGGGCGCAGGCGCGGCCGGGCTGGGCGATCGTCACGGACCGGGCCGAGATGCTGCGCAACCTCGATCCCCAGGCGGAGATCGACGAGCTCCCCTGATCCCGTACGGTGTGTCGGCAGAAAATGTCGTACCCGGCTGGTATGACTGTTCCGACACATGTTCGATAGCGGGTAGGAGGGGTTGCGATGGTTGCCGCACGGACCGCGGCCAAGGGCTTGTCGACGGTGGATCTGGAGCAGATCCGGGACACCCTCGCGGCCGGCCGGAAACCGAAGGTCGTGTTCACCGAACAGGCCGGGCAGATCGCCGGGCAGCTGGGCCAGGTCGTCGCGCTGACGGACCCGGAGCTGTCCGACGAGTGGGTCGTGGTCCGGTTCGGCCGCGACGAGTTGCCCTTCTCCCCCGCCGACCTGGCGATGGCGCCGAAGACCACCCCGGCCAAGCGCGCCGCCGCCGTGCCCGCACCTCGTGAGGAGACTCCTGTGCCAGCCGCGTCCTCTGTCGCCGACTCCCCCGCCGCGACTCCTGCTTCGTCCGCTCCCGAATCCCCCACGCCGGACTCCCCCGCCACTGACGCCGCCGCGGCCTCGTCCGGCTCGCCGGCCTCCCAGGCGGCACCCGAGCCGAAGCTGGCCCCGGGCAAACCGGCCGCGAAGAAGGCCGCCCCGAAGGCCAAGGCCCCCGCGGGTCTGACGGTGACGCTGTCGTATGCCGAAGGCGAGTGGACGGTCGCGGCGAACCAGGGCGCCAAGGCCCTCGCCAAGCCCTATGTCATCAAGGCCGGCGAGGCCCTGAAGATGGTCGCGATGCTGGACGTGCCCGGCGTGCACGAGGCGGTCGAGGAGATCGTCGCCGCGGCGCGGGCCGAGGCCGAGACCCAGGCGGAACGCCTGCGCGCCGAACTGGCCGAGATCGAGGCCCGCCTGGCCGAGCTGCGCGAGGCCGAGTGACGGTTCCGCCGCCGGCGGGCCGAGGCGTCCGGTCCCGCACGGTCCCACGGGACCGTGCGGCGGCTCGGGCCCGCAGCGCCGGGGCCGGGCGACGCCGGCCTCCCAGGCGCACAACCGGCCGCGGGGCGAGCCTCGGGGCCGTCGACGGTCACGCTCGGGCCTGCCCACCTGCGGCGGGCCTGAGTCGCTGCCCCGATCCGGCGGGAGACGACGCCGTGGTGCCCCCGGGTCGCGCCGGCCGGAGGGCGGCACAGGCGAGGGCCGCACCCAGGTGCCGGCCGAGACTGCGCGGAGCGTCTGAACCGGTTCGGGCGTAGGACGCCTTGCGGGACGGGATCAGGTTCGCGAGGTGGCGAACAACGGCCCAGGCGACCCGGCACGGCCGCGCCCTGGTGACCTGATTGGTGTCGACCGCCCTGGCCGCGAGTGAGACTTGCATCGGCAGCAGGAGACCAGGTGGCCGACGGTGCGTACCGGCCGGCGGAGGCAGGAACAACCGGCGGGATGTTGCGGGAAACGACGGCGGCGCTACCGTTTCCGGAACCGGCCCGACCTGGGGGCCGCCTGAGCGTCAGAACGGACACGACCACGTGAGCGACGGGGAGCCAGCCAGCGATACGAGCGGCGACAGCACGATGATCGCGTCCCGGCCGGCGGCTTCGCCGCAACCGGGCACCATCCCTGCCACATCGGCTCACGCGGCGCCGGGACCCGCAGAGCTCGGAGCCACCCGCGGGACCGACGCGGCCGGGGACGCGCCGGCCAACAACGGTGAGACGCGTTCGCGCGCCGCGGTGCCCGTCGCAGGCTGGACGGAAAAGCGCGCCGCTGCTGGACAGATGATTGCTACGGATGTGGCGGTGGCCGTGGGTGCCGCCCCGAGCGTCGACGGCGACCCGGGCGCTGATGCGATGTCGGCTGACGGCAGTCCCGGCATCACTGGTGAACACGGCGCTGATGCGGATGTGGCGGTGGAAGTCGCCGCGGACGGGGGTCCGACCGGCAACGGCGATGCCGGTGCCGCTGCTGGACAGGGCGTGGATGCGGATGCGGTGTTGGTCGCCGCCGACGGCGATGCCGGCATCACTGGTGAACAGGGCACTGATGCGCCGGTGCTCGGGCGCCCGGGCGAGGATCTGCGGCAGCGGCCGGCCGATGTCGTGTCCGGTGCGGAGGCGATCGGCGCGGCGGGCGGTGGTGACGGCCGGCGTGTGGGGGCGCCGCGGTGGCGGGTGCCGCGGATGTGGCGGGTGCTGCTCGCGCTGGCTCGGGTTGTCGTCATGCCCGTGGCCCGGCTGCGGGTCACGGGCGGGCTTCCGCCGCAGTTGCGGGACGGGCCGGTGATGCTGGCCGTGAACCACATCGGGCCGTTCGACCCGGTGGCGATCACCGCCGCGTGCCGGGCGGCCGGGCTCGCGCCGCGGCTGATGGCGACCGGGGGCCTGTTCCGGGCGCCGGTGGTCGGGCCGGCGATGCGGGCCTGCGGGCATATCCGGATCAACCGGCGGCAGGCGAACGTGGCGTCGGCCGTGGACGACGTGGCGCGGGCGCTCGCCGCCGGGTCGCAGGTGCTCGGCTACCCGGAGGGTCGCATCACCCTCGACCCCGGCATGTGGCCGGAGCGGGGCAAGACCGGGATGGCCCGGGTGGCGCTGGCCACCGGCGTGCCGGTGGTCGCGGTTGCCCAGTGGGGCGCGCACGAGGTCGCGGCCTGGGGCGGCTTCGGCCCGACGGTACGGGCCCTGGCCCGCGCCCTGTTCCGCCGCCCGGTGGTCCGCGTGCACTTCGGCGCCGTGGTGGACCTCTCCGGCATCGACCCGGGGTCGCCGGGGGCCGCCCAGCAGGCTACCGACCGGATCATCGAGGCGATCACGGCGGAACTGCGTCCGCTGCGCGCCGACGAGCCGCGCCTGCCCCGCTACGTCGACCCGGTCCGTCCCCTGAGCCTGCAACGCCGCCACCGCCCCGCCGCCTGATCCCGAGGCGCGACCAGGGGCGCCGGTAAGAAACGTGTCACCAGCCGCAAACGAAAGCTGCAGGCCGCTCTGGTCCCGCGGCGAGGTCAAGCTCGACATCACCAGCCGGCTAGCGCATGGCGGGACGACCGACTGATGAGGACCGGCGTTCAAGCGGTGCTCGGGGTCAGGGATCGTAAGGACGAGGACGCCGCCCGGCTCAGCCGCTTCGGCCGCTCGGCGAAGTCCCTGACCTGCCCGTCACCGCCACGTGAGCCGAAGGTGGGTGGCTCATGGCGGTTGTTCAGGTGAATCTCAAGGCTCGGGATGACGCTGCGCTGGGCCGGTTCTGGCGGCGCCGGTGCGACCAACGCCGCACCGGCGGGCTTCGTCCGGACAGACCCCGACGCCCCTGTCTGCGTTGACGTCATCGCCGTCCCGGACCCCGAAACGGTGCAGTACCGCGTGCACCTCGAACTCGCCACCGCCTCTGCGGCCCATCAGGCGGAGCTGGTCGCGCGCCTCAAGGGCTCGGTGCGACGCCCGCCGATGTGGATCATCCTCGACGACCCGGAGGGCAACGAGTTCTGCGTCTGACGCGGAGCCTCCCCCGAGGGCGAGAACGGGCGATCGGCACGACCGGCGACGGCGGCAGCAGCCTCGTCAGGCGCCTTCGCGGCGCATGCGCAGGTAGGCCAGGACCGCCTCGCGGGTGGTGCGTACGCCCAGCAGTTCGCGGGCCTCGGCGATGCGGCGGTTGGCGGTGCGCAGGGAGAGGAACTCGGCGGCCGCGGCGGCCGCGATCGTCTCGCCGCCGGCCAGGCGTTCCAGCAGGGCGCGTTGCTCCGGGGCCAGGACCGGTCCCCCGGACTCCTCGGCCTGGTCGGTGCCGAGCTCGGCGTCGGCGTCGGTGGTCACCGGGCCGATGCGGCCCAGGTCGGCCAGCAGGGCGCGGCCGATCTCGCCGGCCGCGTCGCTGATCGCGACGATCCCCGCGCCGCGGGCGGCCGCCAGCAGGGCCAGTTCGGCGGTGTCGGCGTCGGCGATGCGGCCGAACAGGGCCAGGCGGGCCTCCGAGACGTCCCAGGCCTGGTCGGTGAGGGCGAAGCCCTCGCGGGTGGTCCAGCCCGCGCGGGCGAGCCTGCGCAGCACGGCGGTGGCCTCCGCGCCGGTCGCCACGACGTACCGCGGTGCGAGTGCCGGATCTCCCGCCATCAGCGGCCCATCGGTGAACGCATGCGCCCACCATGCGATGAAGGTGCCGTCCAGCACAAGACCATCACGCTACTCATCCAAGTTCCTCAATGTAGGAGTAGTGCGGGGCTCACTGGGCGAGTTCCTCCATGGCCAGGGCCGCGGCCTCGGTGCGGGTGCGGGCGCCGAGCTTGCGCATCCCGGAGCGGATGTGGGTCTCCACCGTCTCACGGGAGATGCCCAGCTGACCGGCGATCCGGCGGGTCGGCTCGCCGTTGGCGACCAGGCGCAGCACGTCGCGCTCGCGGTCGGTGAGCTCGTCGCCGGCGCGGCGGCCCCGGATGTCGCGGCGGATCGCGTGGCGGCGCAGGGCCCGGCGGGCGCGGCCCAGCAGCACGACCAGCCCGGCCTCCTCGGCGAGGCGCTCGGCCTCCAGCAGGGGTGGTACGGCCAGCTGCGCCCCGTCCTCGAGCAGCCCCTGGGCGAGCAGGCACCGGACCTCCTCCCGGCGGGCGAGCTCATGCCAGGCCGCGGCCGCCTCGGCGAAGCGGTCCGGGGCCTTCCACGCCTCCAGGGTGACGCGCACCGGGGCCAGGGGCGCGTCGGCGGCGGGCGGGTCCGCGGCGACGCCGGCGTCGTAGGCGGCCCAGCGGGCGGTGATGCGGCGCAGACCGTCGACGAGCGGGGTCGACACGGCCGAGTCGGCGGGCTCGAACGCCTGGTCGGGGCGGCCGTCGAGCCACGCCGCCTCGCGGGTCACCCAGTCCAGGACCGGGCCGGCCGACGCCGGGCGGTTCTGCAGGGCCTCGAGCCGGGCCCGGGCCGGGGCGAGCAGGCCGCCGTCGGCCTCGGCGAGGCTCGCGGCGGCGACGGCGTAGCCGCGGGCCAGGGCGGGCAGGGTCCGGTCGGCGAGGTCCCCGGCGCGGCGGACGACCTCGTCGATCTCGGCGCCGCGCAGGGCGTCGCACCACAGCTGGGCGGCCAGGAACCGGGTCTGCCACGAGTAGGCGAGGTCGCCGGCGCAGGCCGCGGCGGCCGCGGCGGCGGCCTGGGACGCCTCGGCGAGGCGGGCGTCGGCGGTCAGGGTCTCCACCAGCAGCCACGCCGACCAGCGGGCGGCGAGGGCGTCGCCGGCCTGGCCGGCGGCGGAGGCGGCGGAGGCCAGGCCGTACTCCCAGCCGGGCTGACGGGTCCCGGCCCGCACGGCGGCGATCGCGGCACGCAGCCCCGGGTGGGCGGGCGCGTCCCCGTGGACCTTGAGCAGTTCCTCGGCGCGGGCCAGGGCACCGCCGGGGTCGGTGGTGAGCATCGACAGCAGCCGGATGCGGTCCCGGCCGCCGACGGCCTCGGCCGGGGCGTCGTCGGGCACGGCGGCGACGGCGGCCGCGGCCGGCACCGCACTGCCCTGCTGCAGCAGGGCCTCGCCGCGCAGGACGGCGGCGGCCGGGTCGGTGGTGGCGGCGTCGATGACCCGCAGGCAGGAGCCGGGCCGGCCGGCGGCCAGGGCGGCGCGGGCGGCGGCCAGGCGGACCTGCGGCTCCGCCTCGACGCCGGGCAGCTCGCAGGCCAGCAGCAGCAGCTCGGCGCGGTCGCCGGAGGACTCGGCGGCCGCGGCGGCGGTGACGGCGACCTGGTAGGCCTCGGTGGCGGCACCGGCGGCCGCCAGGTGCCGGGCCGCCTCGCGGGGCGGGACCAGGGCGGCGAGGCGGCGGTGCAGGGCGGCGCGCTCGGCGGTGTCGAGCAGGCCGGCGGCGACCTCGGCGGTGTAGGGGGACACGGGCGCGGCCACGCCCTCGGTGAGCTCGACCAGGCCGGTCTCGACCAGCTCGGTGAGGCCCTCGCCGAGGACGGTGGCGGTGACCGGGCGGCCCAGCAGGCCCAGGGCGGCCATCGCGGTGCGGGCCGGGCGGGTCAGGTCGGCCAGGGCGCCGGCGACCGTGTACGCGAGGCCCTTGTCGAGGCCGTCACCACCGTCGCGGGGGGTGCCGCCCTGGGCGACGTGCTTGGCGAGGGCGACGACGGCGAGGGGCACACCACCGGCGCGGCGGACGAGGTCGGCCACGACGGTGGTGGAGGCCGACGGGGCCAGCTGCCGCACCAGCACGGCGGCGGCGTCGGCGGGCATCGGCGGCATCGACAGCCACGCCCCGGATCGGGCGGCCGCGGCGCGCAGGGCCCGCTCGGCGTCACCCGGAAGGCGGTGCGGTGTCCGGAGTGTGACAACTATCCGACAGTGTTCGGCGATGGCCGGAAGTGCCGCCATCGTCAGCGGATCCGCCCACTGGAGGTCGTCGAGGAGTAGCAGGCCGTGACGGACGCGGGAGCGGACGGCCTCGGCGAGCAGCGGCGCCTCGTGTGACGGCAATCGCACCCGCACCGCCCGGGACAGCGGCAGGGCCGGCACGCCGCGCAGCATCGCCAGGGCGCCGCCGCTGAACACGGCGCCACGGAAGGACTCCCCGAGCCGCTTGAGCACGCTCGTGCGGCCGGTCCCCGGCGCGCCGACGATGACCACGAGACCGGGGTTACGCAGGGCATCCACGGCGGCGGCGACGAGGTCGGCGGGCGGCCACGCCGCGGCAGGAACGCTCGCCCGGCCCACTACAGCCGACCCGGCCACCGACCCGGCCACCGGGGCGACGGGCTCATCAGTCGGTGCCTCAGGCACGGGAAGCCTCCATTCCTGGCACGAACATGGGATCCTGCGCGCGCAGGATATTCGTAATGTGTGTGCCGTACGTGCGTGACATGACGGTACTGATTTGCACCCAGGAGCGAATAATGAGCGAGGTCCACCCCTTGGACACCCGAGGGTACGTCGGCATTGTGGCTGAACCCACCGGCCTCGCGCAGTCGGTGATCAGTCTGTGGCCGACGTCGAAGCGGAGCTGACCCCGTGGCTCCAGGACCGCTGAGCTCCCGCGTGGGTGACCTGTGCGCCGAGGTCGGCAACCGCCTCGGCGGCGCCGCCCAGGCCCAGGTGGTCGACGTGCGCCGCCGGCTGGGCGAGCCGCTGCGGGTCGCGATCGCCGGTCGGCTGAAGTCGGGCAAGTCCACCCTGGTCAATGCCCTCATCGGGCGCCGGGTCGCGCCGACCGAGGTCGGTGAGTGCACGCGCATCGTCACCCAGTTCCGCTACGGCACCTCCGACCGCGTCGACGTCGTGAAGCGCAACGGCGCCCGGGTCAGCCTTCCGCTCGACGAGGCCGGCATGATCCCCCAGCGGCTCGGCGTGCCCCGCCACGAGGTCGCCTACGTCGACGTCACGCTCACCAGCGACCACCTGCGCGACCTGACCGTCGTCGACACGCCCGGGCTGTCCAGCGCCAACACGTCCGTGTCCGACCAGGCCCGCCGGTTCCTGTTCTCCGAGGCCCCGATCGACGACGACCTCGACTCCGACTCCGCCGGGGCGCTGTCCGGCGCCGAGGCGATCATCTACGTGTTCACGCAGTCGGTCCGCGAGGACGACGTGCAGGCCCTGGAGGCGTTCCGGTCGATCTCGGCCCGGCTGTCGAGCAACCCGATCAACTCCCTCGGCCTGTTCAACAAGGTCGACAAGCTCGCCGGCGGCGGGCAGGACCCGTGGCCGATCGTCGCGCCGCTGGCCACCGACCAGTCCAAGGTGCTGCGCCGGGTCGTCTCCGACGTCGTCCCCGTCGTCGGGCTGCTCGCCGAGACCACCGAGGCCGGGCGGCTCACCGCCGCCGACTGCGAGGCCCTGCGCCAGCTCGCCGCGCTGGCGCAGGGCGAGCGGACCGTGCTGCTGGCGTCCGTGGACCTGTTCACCAGCCGGGAGTGCCCGGTGACCCGCGAGGCGCGGGAGCGGCTGCTGCGGCTGCTGGATCTGTACGGCATCAGCTTCGCCATCGCCCAGCTGGTCGCCAAGCCCACCCTGGCCACCGGTGAACTGGTCCGGATGCTGTTCCAGGCCTCCGGCTTCCCGCGGCTGCGCCAGACCCTCGACCACGCGTTCCGCTGGCGCACCGACGCGATCAAGGCCGGCTGGGCGCTGTCGAGCCTGGAGAAGATCGCCAGCCACGCCGAGCGGCCCCACGACCGGGAGCTGCTGCGCGACGCGATCGAGCGGGTGCTGCAGCAGCCGGAGTCGCACCGGCTGCGGCTGCTGGAGGTCGCGCAGCTGGTGACGACCGGCGCGGTCGACCTGCCCGACCAGATGGAGGGCGAGCTGACCCGGCTGGCGCTGTCCAACGACCCCGGCTGGATCCTCAACCTGCCCCAGGCCGACCGTGACTCGATGGTCCGCGCCGCCCTGGACGCCGCGACCCGGTGGCGGGCGTATGCGGTCGCCGGTGCCAGCCCGTCGCAGTCACGGGTCGCGCTCGTCGCCCACCGTGGTTTCTACCTGCTGTCCCAGCGTATCCGCGGCGGGGGGCAGGCCAATGTCCGATAACAGCCAGATCGCAAACCCAGCCAATAACCGAGGCCCCAACCCCCAGGAGCCGAAGATGTCCTCCAACAGCCTGCGCCTCGTCGCGGTCTCCGTCGCGCTGATCATCGCGGTGCTCACCGGCGCGGCGGCCGGCCTGCTCGGCGGTGCCCCCGACTGTCCCGCCGGCACGGTCACCGCGGGTCCGACCGCGACGACCCAGGCGAACGGCGCGAACCAGAGCGGCACGCCGCAGCAGCCGGACACGGCCGCCGGCACGCAGGCGCAGACCGTCAAGACCCCGGCCTGCACGGCGCAGCAGACGTTCGGGGTCAAGCCGGCCCTGGTCGCGTTCGTCGGCACCCTGTTCGTCGGCGCCGCGCTGCTCCTGCTGCTCCTGCTCGCCTCCCGCGGCGGGGCCGGCGGCAGGGCCCCGGTCTCGGCGGCGCCGGGCCGCGGCGGGCAGGCCGACGCCGACCGGCGGGCGCTGGTGCAGGCGTCGATCTACGTGCGGGACCGGGTCACCAGCAAGGCCCTCGGCGACCGGCTCGGCGCCGCGCTGCACGAGGCCGGCGTGACCACCCTGGAACCGACCGGGGTGCGGTTCGACCCGGCCCACCACGAGGCCGGCGGCACCACCCCGACCAACGACCCGAACCTCAGCGGCCAGATCTCCGGCGTCGAGGTCCCCGGCTACGTCGACCGCGACGGGCGGGTCCTGCGGGCGCCGATCGTCACCGTGTTCCAGGCCGGCCGCAGCGCCGGCGGCGCCACCGGCGCCCACCCGACCGTCGGGCGGGCCCAGAGCGGCCCGCCCACCGGCCAGCACAGCAGCATCCAGCAGCACACCGGACAACCCACGACGCAGCAGCCGCGCAGAGAGCAGCCACGATGACCTCGACCTCCAACGCACCCGCCGGGCCGCAGGCGGCGAAGAAGCCCGCCGACCCCACCGCGGCGCTGGGCAAGCTGCTCAAGGCCGGCGTCGAGGGCAGCCTCGCCTACCTGCGCAAGATCGACCCGGACGCGGCCGCCGACATCGACACCGAGCGGCGCCGCGATGTCCAGCGGCCCCGGATCGTCGTCGTCGGCGAGACCAAGCGCGGCAAGAGCTCGCTGACGAACATGCTCATCGGCGTGCCGAATCTCTCGCCGGTCGACGCCGCCGTGGCCACCGCGTCGTACCTCGAGTTCACCCACAACCCGCAGCACGGCGCCCGCGCCTACATCCCCGGCCGCGAGGACCCGGTCCCGATCGGCCTGGGTGACCTGCGCGACTGGGGCACCGTGCTGGGCCGGATGCCCGACGGGATGCGCCCGCCGCGGCGCATCGAGGTGCAGCACTCGGCGCCGCTGCTGCAATACCTCACCCTCATCGACACGCCCGGCACCGGCGGGCTGGACTCGATGCACGCCGAGGTCGCCATGGACGCGGTGGAGAAGGCCACGGCGCTGCTGTTCGTCGTCGACGCCTCCAGCCCGTTCTCCAAGCCGGAGATGAACTTCCTCATCGAGGCCAGCAAGAAGGTCAACTTCGTGCTGTTCGCGCTGACGAAGGTCGACGCCTACCCCGGCT
Source organism: Dactylosporangium sp. CA-233914 (assembly GCF_050942935.1). Lineage (NCBI taxonomy): Bacteria > Bacillati > Actinomycetota > Actinomycetes > Micromonosporales > Micromonosporaceae > Dactylosporangium > Dactylosporangium sp. CA-233914. The sequence continues at coordinate 6,791,503 of NZ_CP192030.1, forward strand.
GGCGCAAGATCCTCGACGACAACAAGGGGCAGCTGCAGACCCACGCGCCCCGGTTCGCCTCGGCGCCGTGGTTCCCGGTCTCGGCGCGGCTGGCGGAGCTGGCGATGCAGATGCCGAAGGAGGCCTCCGGCGAGCTGATCCGCGAGTCGCGCATCGCCGAGCTGCAGCACGCGCTCATCGACCTGGCCTCCAAGGGCCACCTGCTGCAGCAGGCCAACGTGCTGCGCTCGGTGCGCTCGGAGTACATCCGCGTCGACCAGGAGCTCGGCGACCGGATGAAGGCCACCGACCCCGACCCGGCCGACGCCGAACGGGCCAAACAGGAGCGCGCGCAGGTCGCCACCCGCAAGCGCACCGAGTCCCGGCAGTGGTCGCTGGCGCTGTCCACGGAGACGCAGCGGGCCCGGGTCGAGGCCACCTCGCGGTTGCGCAACTACGTGACGCAGCTGCAGGAACAGTTCATGGAGAAGATCGACAAGGGTGGTCGCGGCGGCCTGCAGGAGCTGCCCGCCGAGCTGGACAAGGCGCTCTACGCGCTGAGCGTGCGGCTCTCCCACGACCTGGAGTTCCGCTTCCGCAAGGTCGGCGAGCGGGTCCTGGCCCAGGTGTTCAGCCCGCACGAGCTGCAGCACGTGCTGCGCGGGCTCAACGCCCGGCTGCGCCACGCCCTGGGCACCAAGCCGCGCCGCGAACAGTCCGGTGACGGCGCCATGGTCGTCATGTCCTCGGCCGGCATGGCGATGATGGCCGGCCGCCTCCCCGGCATGCTCGGCGGCGCCAGCGCGCTCGGCGCGGTCGGGCTGGCCGGTGCCGGGCTCGTCCTGCCCGTCGTCGGCATCGGCCTCGGCCTCGCCGCCGGCGCCTACATGATCTTCAAGCGCAAGAGCATGGCGGACAAGGTCCAGGCCCGCACCTGGCTGCGGGAGGTCCTCGGCGAGGCCCGCGCCGCCCTGTCGGACGAGATCATGCACCGGTTCACCGACCTGCAATACGCGCTGACGCTCGCCCTCGACGAGGCCATCGAGCGGCGGCTCAAGCAGCTCGACGCCCATATCGCGAACATCGACAAGTCGTTGGCCGAGGACAAGGCCGAGCGCGCCAAGCGCAAGGCCGCGCTGAACACCGAACGAGAGGGCCTGCGTTCCCGCATCAAACAGGTCGACGAGGTGCTGGTGCGCATCCGCGCGCTGACCCCGAACGCGCCTGGCGAAGCGGGCGAAGCGGCGGCCGAGGCGTAGGGGGTTGACGTTGGACGGGCACTGGGAATGGTCGGAGGGCGGCGACGACGCCGACACCGCTGACCTCGGCGGCGACGCCGGGCACGACCTGCACGGCGGCTACGGCGAGGACTACGGCACCGGCTTCGGCGACGACGGGATCGGTCACGAGGACCTCGGCGGGCCCGGCCAGCACCTCAGCGACGGGCACATCGACGGCGGCTCCCACGACGACCTCGAGGAGCCGCTGGGCACCGAGCACGCCACCGCGGAGTACGACGAGGCCGTGCACGGCCACGACGACACGGGCGAGCCCGGCGATCACGAGGACCCGGCCGATCACCAGGAGCCCGCCGATCACGTCCTGCACTTGAGCGACGGGCACGTCGACGGCGCGACCGACGACGGGCACCACGAGGCGTTCGGCACCGACCCCGACGTCGACGCGTCCGCCGACGACCCGGCCTGGCACGAGGTCCAGTTCCCCGAGGAGCTGCACCTGCAGGACCCGCCCGAGCCCGTCGACGGCTTCCCGTGGTCCGATGCCGACGTCCTCGGCGGCCCCGACCACAGCCTGTCCGCCGCGTTCGACCCGGCCGTTCACTCCCCGGCCGAGCCCGCCGGGCTCGCCGAGTACGAGCACCTGGAGATGCCGTCCGGCGCCGACCCGTGGAGCCTGCTGCTGGGCTCCGACGACCCGGCGACGAGCAGCCTGGCGACCTTCTGGGCGCCACAGTAACGAGCCAACGACAAGGGCGGCGGTTGTACCTCATGAGGTACAACCGCCGCCCTTGTTCGCGGCGATCAGCCCAGCGCGGTGAAGAGCAGGATCACGAACAGGATCGCGACCAGGACCAGGACCACCACGATCACGGCGATCCAGTTGCGTTCCCCCGTCTCGCCCTGCGCCGCCGGAGCCTGCCGGGCGGCCTGCGGCGGGAACGGCCCCGGGCGGGCCGGCACCACCGGCTGCTGGACCACGGGCGGGCGCTGCACGACCGGCTGCTGCACGGGCGGCTGCGGCCGGAAGACGGGCTGCTGGACCGGCGGCTGCTGCACCACGGGCGGGCGCTGCACGACCGGTTGCTGGACCACGGGCTGCGGCATCGGCCGCTGCGGCACCACCGGCGGGCGGACCGCCGGCGACACCGGCACCCCGGACATCGGGGTGGCCGACACCGGTGCGTGCTGGGCCTGCATCGACCGCTGCGGCGGCTGCGGCGCCGGGGGCGGCGTGACGGTGCGCGGGGTGCCCGAGGTGCGGCCCGGGGGGACCGCGGCGCCGATGCACAGCGCCCCCTCCACCACGACCGTCTCCGGCTGCTCCAGGGTCGTCGGGGCCACGCCCAGCTCGGTGTGGATCAGGTGGGCGGCCAGGGGGATCCGCGACGAGCCGCCGACGAGGAAGATGCCGACCATGTCCTTGGGCTGCAGCCGCGCCGACTCGATCGCCCGGCGCAGGCAGGCGACGGTCCGCTCCAGATACGGCCGGACGAGCGTCTCGAGCTCCTCGCGGGTCAGGTGCGCGTCGACCTCCATCGACGGCAGGTGGATGTCGGCCGACGCGGTGCGCGACAGCATCTCCTTCGCCCCGCGCACGTCCTCGTAGAGCATCCGCCGCAGCCGCCGGTCGGAGGCGTCGGTCGGGTTGGCCAGGGCCGCCCACTTCTCCGTGTGGCTCTGCGAATACGTCTTGCCGAGGTGCTCGATGATCGCGTGGTCGAAGTCGAGGCCGCCGATGTCGGCCAGGCCGTCCTCGGCCAGGACCTCGAAGCCGGACTGGGTGCGGCGGACCACGGTCGCGTCGAACGTGCCGCCGCCGAGGTCGTAGATGGCCAGGCTCCGCCCGACCGGCACCGCCGAGCCCAGCACCGCGGTGAAGTACGACGCCGCGCCGACCGGCTCGGCGATCAGCCGCGGCGTGCCCAGGCCGGCGATCCGGGTCGCCTCGACCAGCAGCGACCGGCGCCGCTCGCCCCACCGGGCCGGGTGGGTGAGGCGCACCTCGTCCGGCGCCGCGCCCAGCTGCCGCCGGGCCTCGGTGTTCACCTGCGACAACACGTGTGCGAACAGGCGCGGCACGGGCATCGGATGGTCGCCGATGAACACCTCGCCGTCGTCGATGCGCCGCTTCGGGTTAGGCTCGAAGCGGGCCGGGTCGAGCCGGGCGTTGCGCTCGGCATCCCGCCCGACCAGGACCTTCCCGTCGGTGTTGAAGTACAGGGCAGAGGGCAGCAAGGGGGAACCGTCGAACAGCAGCGGTCGCATCCGCGCGTCCGCCGTGGTGCGGACCATCGCGACCGTGTTCGACGTGCCGAAGTCGATGCCGAGCACGCGCATGTGCGTCACCCTACCTTTGCCGTTCCACGCTCTGCGTCGGCCGTCAAGCCCGCCGTAACCCGCCGTTGCGTAAAGTTGACCGGAGATCACTGCATACTGACCGCGTGAGATCGCAGGTGCCCTACCTCGACGCCCCAGGACCGCTGGGCTTCGCCCACCGCGGCGGAGCGGCGGACGGTGACGAGAACACGACAGCGGCCTTCGCCCGTGCTGCCGGGCTGGGCTACCGGTACATCGAAACCGACACGCACGCCACCGCCGACGGGGTCGCGGTCGTGTTCCACGATGACACGCTGGAGCGGCTCCTGGGGCGCCCGGGTCGGATGATCGACTTACGGTGGGCGGACCTGGCGACCGAACGGGTCGGCGGGGCAGCCGTCGTCCCCCGCCTCGATGAGGTCCTCGCCGAATATCCGGACATCCGGTTCAACATCGACGCGAAGACCGAGCATGCCGTGGGGCCGACGGTCGAGGCCGTCGAGCGCGTCAAGGCCCACGGGCGGGTCCTGCTCGCCTCGTTCTCCTCCGCCCGGCTGAGCCGCCTGCGGGCCCTCGCCGGGCCGCAGGTGGCCACGTCCATGGGCATGCGCGAGGTCACCGCACTGTGGGCGTCGTACCAGGTCGGGCGGCGATACACGCCCGCCGGGACGGTCGTGGCGGTGCAGGTCCCGCCGAAGTACGGCGCCCTGCCCCTCGTCAGCCGCCGGTTCGTCGACTACTGCCACCGGGTGGGGCTGCAGGTGCACCTGTGGACCATCGACCGGCCGGAGGAGATCGGCCATTTCCTCGACCTCGGTGTTGATGGCATCATGACCGATCACATCGAGGTGCTGCGCGAGGTGTACCTCGAGCGCGGCATCTGGCACTGAGCGCGCCGGGAAGGGTCGATCGTGTCCACTGTGGAGGAAGCACGGCTCAGCACCCGCCGCGAGCGGACCGGCTGGTACTTCTACGACTGGGCCAACTCGGCGTTCCAGACCAGTGTCATCACCGTCTTCCTCGGCCCCTACCTGACCGGCATCGCCGAGTCCGCGGCCGGCTGCGACGGCGACGCCTGCGACGACGCCGTCATCCACCCGCTGGGCATCGCCATCGCCCCCGGCGCCCTGTTCCCGTACACGGTGTCGCTGTCGGTGCTGCTCACCGTCTTCGTGCTGCCCGTCGCCGGCGCCATCGCCGACCGCACGCCGCGCAAGAAGGAACTGCTGGCCCTGTTCGCCTACCTCGGCGCCGGGTCCACCATCGCGATGCTGTTCCTCACCGGCGACCGGTACCTGCTCGGCGCGGTGCTGTTCCTGCTCGCCAACATCACGTACGGGGCGTCCGTCGTGGTGTACAACTCCTTCCTGCCCCAGATCGCCGACGAGGAGGACCGCGACCGCGTCTCCAGTTTCGGCTGGGCCTGGGGCTACCTCGGCGGCGGCCTGCTGCTGCTGCTCAACGTGGCCGCCGTGCTCGCCAAGGACTCCCTGGGCCTGACGACCGGGGAGGTGGCGCGCTACAGCATCGTCTCGGCCGGGCTGTGGTGGGCCGGGTTCACCACCATCCCGATGCTCGCGCTGCGCAACCGGCCCGTCGCCGACCCGGAGGACCTCGGTGCGCGCCGCGCCAACGCGGTCACCGACGGGTTCCGGCAGCTGTGGCACACCCTCAAGGGGCTGCGGGCGTACCCGCTGACGCTGTTCTTCCTCGTCGCGTACCTCATCTACAACGACGGCATCCAGACCGTCATCTCCCTGGCCGCCCTGTACGGCACCGAGGAGCTCAAGCTCGCCGACAGCGTCCTGGTGCCCACGATCCTCATGGTGCAGTTCCTCGCCTTCGCCGGCGCGCTGCTCATGGGCCGCCTGGCCCGCGTCTACGGCGCCTGGAAGACGATCCTCATCAGCCTGGTGCTGTGGACGGCCGTCGTCGTCGCCGCGTACTTCCTGCCCGCCGGCGAAGCCGTGCCGTTCCTGATCCTCGGCGGCGGCATCGGGATCGTCCTCGGCGGCAGCCAGGCCCTGTCCCGTTCGCTGTTCTCCCAGCTCATCCCCAAGGGCAAGGAGGGCGAGTACTTCGGCATCTACGAGATCTCCGACCGGGGCACCAGCTGGCTCGGCCCGCTCGCGTTCGGCCTGGCCTACGACCTTACCCGCAGCTACCGGGTCGCGATCGTCGCGCTGCTGGTCTTCTTCGTCGCCGGCGGCATCACCCTGGCGTTCGTGCCGATCCGCCGCGCCATCGAGCAGGCCGGCAACACCCCGCCCGCCCGCTTGTGACAGGTGTCTGACCGAGCGGTGTCGGGTACGTGACACCCTGGGTTACTGTTCGGATCGTGCGATACCGGCTGCTCGGTCCGCTGGAGCTCGACGTCGCCGGCCGGCGGCTGGAGATCTCGGCGGCCCGCGACCGGGTCCTGCTGGTCATGCTGCTGCTGCAGCCCAACCGGGTCGTCACCCGGCCCCGGCTCGTCGACGCCATCTGGGGCGACAACGCCCCCGCCACCGCCCGCGCCCAGCTGCACACCTGCGTGTCCCGGCTGCGCCGCCAGCTGCCCGGCGCCATCCACACCGACACCGCCGGCTACCGCGCCGAGGTCGCCGACGACGCCCTGGACACCCTCGTCTTCGCCCAGCTCGTCGCCGACGGCCGCGCCGCCGTGGCCGCCGGGGAGCTGCACACCGCCCGCAAGCACTTCCGCGACGCCCTCGAGCTGTGGCGCGGCCCGGCCCTCGCCGGCCTCGACAGTCCCAGCGTCCAGGCCGCCGCCGTCGCGCTCGAGGAGCGGCGGGGCAGCGCCCTGGAGGACTGCCTCGACGTGGAGCTGCAGCTGGGCCTGCACGCCGAGCTGATCAGCCAGCTCACCGGCCTCGCCGAGCAGCACCCGCTGCGGGAGCGCCTGCACGGCCAGCTCATGACCGCGCTGGCCCGGGTCGGGCGGACCGCCGACGCGATCGCCGTCTACCTGCGCCTCGCGCAGACCCTGGACGAGCAGCTGGGGCTCGCGCCCAGCGCGGCGTTGCAGGAGTTGTACCGCGGGCTGCTGCAGCCGGCCCCGCCGAAGTCGCCGGGCGGGCGGGCGCCCGGCCCGCCCGCGCTGCTCGGCCGGGCGCCCGTGGCCCAGCCCGGGCTGGCCGTGCCCGGCCCCGCCCCGTGGACGCTGCCCCGCGACATCGCCGACTTCTCCGGCCGCGACGACCTCGTCGCCCGGCTCGCCGCCGCCGCCCGCCCCGGCCGCGACGACGTCCCCGTCGTGCTCACCGTCGACGGCATGGCCGGCGTCGGCAAGACCAGCCTCGCCGTGCACGTCGCGCACCTCGTCGCCGACCGCTATCCCGACGGGCGGCTCTTCGTCGACCTGCGCGCCCACAGCGAACGCCCGCCGCTGGCCGCCCACGACGCGGTCGGGCTGCTGCTGCGCCACCTCGGCGTCGACCCCGGGCGCATCCCCGCCGACCCCGACGAGCGCGTCGCCCGCTGGCGCAGCGAGCTCGCCCAGCGTCGCATGCTCGTCGTGCTCGACAACGCCGCCGACCCGGACCAAGTCACCCCGCTGCTGCCCGGCGCGTCGGCGAGCCTGGTCATCGTCACCAGCCGGCGGCGCCTCGGCGGGCTCGACGGGGCGTACAGCGTCTCCATCGACGTGCTCGACGACAGCGACGCCGCCCGGTTCGTCACAACCGTGGTCGGGGCCCGGGCCGAGGACGACCCGCACGCGACGGCCGAGGTCGTCCGGCTCTGCGGCGGCCTGCCCCTCGCGCTGCGCCTGGCCGCGGCCCGGCTGGCGCACCGGCCGTCGTGGAGCGTGGCCGACCTCGCCGTCCGGCTGCGGCAGGCCAACCCGTCCCCGATCGACCTCACCGTCGACGGCCGCTCCCCGCACGCCGCGTTCGACCTGTCGTACCGGCAGCTGGACGAGCGGGCCCGGCGGTTGTTCCGCCTCATCGGCCTGCACCCGTCCGGCGAGTTCGCGGTCCGGGCCGCAGCGGCGCTGGCCGAGCTGAGCATCCGCGACGCCGACGAGCTGCTCGGCCGGCTCGTCGACGCGCACCTGCTCATCGAGCCCGTCGCCGGCCGGTTCCGGCTGCACGACCTGCTGCGGGAGTACGCCGCTCACCTCGCCGCCGCCGACCCGCAGCGCGACGCCGCCACCCGGCGGATGCTGGACCTCTACCTGCAGTCCGCGGCCGCCGCGACCCGCCCGTGGGAGCAGATGCGCCACCGCGGGGCGATCGACTCGGGCCCGGAGCTGCCCTGGGTGCCGCGCTTCGCCGACCTCGCCGGCACCCGCCGCTGGCTCGAGCTGGAGATCGGCAACCTGATCGGCGTCACGCACCTGGCCGACCGGCTCGGCCTGCACCGGCACACGTGCCTGTTGACCCGGGCACTGTGGGGATACCTGTTCCGCACCTCGATGAACGACGTCAATTTGGAGCTGCACCGCCGGGCGCTCGCCGCGGCCGAGGCGCTCGGCGACGGCGACCTGCTCGCCATGACCCACAACTACCTCGCCTCGGCCTACGCCCGGGCCGGCTACCAGGACGACGCCGCCCGGCACCTCGTCGCCATCGCCGAGGACCCGGCCTGGGGCCTGCGGGCCAAGAGCAACCTCGCCGCCGTGTACCAGTTCGCCGGCCGGCTCACCGAGGCCCTCGCGCTGCTCGAGGACGCCCTCGTGCCGATCTACGCTGCGGACGCGAGGGTCTTCGGCGGCCAGTGGAGCTGCCTCATCGCGGTCCTGCGCCAGCTCGGCCGCACCGACGAGGCCCTCATCGCGGCCCGGCAGACCCACGCCGCCGGCCGCGCCACCGACTCCGCGCAGCTGGCCATCCACGGCGCGTTCGAGCTCGCGTTGATCCGCCGGCGGCGCGGCCAGCACCGCCTCGCCGCGCTGCTGCTGCGCTGGATCATCCACCACGGCGGGCCGGAGGTCGGCCCGGCCGTCGTGTGCGAGGCCCGCAGCACCCTCGGGCTGAGCCTCGTCGAGCTCGGCGAGACCCGTGAGGGCCTGGCCCTGCTCACCGATGCGCTGCGCGAGGCCGAGCACCTCGACCCGCACTGCGGCTGCCTGGCCGGCAACAACCTCGGCGCCGGCCTGCACGCCGTGGGCCGCTGCGACGAGGCGAAGCTGGAGTACGCGCGGGCGCTGGAGCGGGCGAAGCGGGTCGGGTACCGCTACGAGCAGGCCCGCGCCTACCACGGCCTCGGCGTGTGTACCGACGACCCGCGCCTGTCCCGCCGGCGGCTGCAGGCCGCCCACCGGCTGTACGAAGCGATGGGCGTCACGGAACGCGCCGACGTCGCGGCGCTCCTGCGGGCCATCGACGAGCGCTGCGCCAAGTAGGCTTCCACGCCGTGACGCCAACCGACGACGACCCCGATGCCTGCGTAGCCAGCAGCGATTCCCGCTCGCGCCCGGGCCAGGACGACAGCCGCACCCGCCGCGGCGGCCGGCTGAAGTTCTTCTACGGCCCGATGGACTGCGGCAAATCCACCCTCGCGCTGCAGATGGACTACAACCACGCCCGGCAGGGCCGCCACGGCCTCGTCCTGACCACCATCGACCGCGACGGCCCCGGGCGCCTGTCGACCCGGATCGGCCTGGGCAAGGACGCCGTCGACGTCGCCGGCCTGGACCTGCGCACCCTGGTCCGCGACCGCTGGGCCCGCGGCATCCGGGTCGACTATCTCATCTGCGACGAGGCGAGCTTCTACACCGTCGAGCAGATCGAGCAACTGGCGGACCTGGTCGACGACTCCGACGTCGACGTGTACGCCTTCGGCCTGGCCACCGACTTCCGCACGGCCCTGTTCCCGGCCGCCCAGCGGCTGTTCGAGCTGGCCGACGAGGTCACCCGGGTCCAGGTCGAGGTCCTGTGCTGGTGCGGCCGCGCCGGCCTGCTCAACGCCCGCGTGGTCGACGGCGTCATCGCGCGGGCGGGCGACCAGGTCGTGATCGGCGACACGGCCGCGGACGGCGCGGTGGACACTCCCCCGGCCGACGTGCACTACCAGGTCCTGTGCCGCCGCCACCACCGCACCGGCAACCTGGGCCCGGCCGCCCGCGCCGAAGGCCAGCTCCGCCTCGTCTGATCGCCGGCATCCGCTGATTCGCGCCATGTGCGAATCAGCGCGGCAGCCCTTCCTGTCACACTGACAGGAAAACTACCGTCCATCCATGTCTGACGATGCATGGCAACCACCGGCCGTCCTGCTCGCGGTGGACATGGTCATCCTCACCCTGCGCGGCGAGCGGCTGCAGGTCCTGCTCGTCGAGCGCGGCGTCGAACCCTACCGGGGCACGATGGCACTGCCCGGCGGCTTCCTCGCCCACGCCGGGGAGGACATCCTGGCCGCGGCCCGGCGCGAGCTGGCGGAGGAGGCCGGCATCCCGCCGGATCCGCTGCACCTGGAGCAACTCGGCGTCTACGGCGCTGCCGGACGCGACCCCCGCGGACGGGTCGTCTCCGTCGCCTACCTGGCGATCGCGCCGCGCCTGCCGGAACCGGTGGCCGGCACCGACGCCGCCGGGGCCGCCTGGACCGCCACCGACCTGGTGCTCGCCGGGGAGATCGGGCTCGCGTTCGACCACCGGCACATCGTCGGCGACGGCGTCGAGCGGGCCCGGGGCAAGCTGGAGGACACCGCCCTGGCGACCGCGTTCTGCGGGCCCACGTTCACCATCGCCGAGCTGCAGGACGTCTACGAGACCGTGTGGGGCGTCCGGCTCGACCCGCGCAACTTCTACCGCAAGGTGCAAAGCGCCGACGGGTTCATCACGCCGGCCGGCCCGTTCAAGCGAGACGGCGGCGGACGCCCGGCCCGGCTGTTCCGGCCGGGGGCGAGCACCCGGCTGCACCCGCCGATCGTGCGCCCCGCCGTGCTCGGGGCCCGAACGTGAGCGGCGCCCCGGTGGTGATCCTGACGGCGCTGAACCTCGAGTACAACGCCGTGCGGGCCCGGCTGCACGGGCTCCGCGAGCACCGGCACCCCGCCGGGACGCTGTTCGAGGTCGGGTGGCTGCCCGGGGGCGGCCGGGCCGCGCTGGGCCTGGTGGGCAAGGGCAACCATCCGGCGGCGGTGCTGGCCGAGCGCGCGATGACCGAGTTCGCCCCGGTCGCGGTGGTGTTCGCCGGGATCGCGGGCCGCCTGTGGCCGAGCATCGGGCTCGGCGACGTCGTCGTGGCCTCGCAGGTCTACGCCTACCATGGCGGCACCAGCGAGGACGACGGCATGAGCGCCCGCCCGCGCACCTGGGAGATCGCGCACGGCGCGGGGCAGCTCGCCCAGCGGCTGATCCGCACCGGCGCGTGGGCCGGCGACCGCGCCGGCGAAGCGGTCCCGACGGTGCACTTCGGGCCCATCGCCGCCGGCGAGGTCGTTCAGGACTCGGCCGTGTCCGACCACGCCCGCTGGGTCCGCGAGCACTACAACGACGCCCTCGCCATCGAGATGGAGGCGGCCGGCGTCGCGCAGGCCGGCCACCTCAACCGGGCCCTGCCCGTCATCGTCGTCCGCGGGATCAGCGACCGGGCCGACGGAACCAAGACCAGCACCGACGGCAGATCCTGGCAGCCGCGGGCGGCGGCCAACGCCGCCGCGTTCGCCGTCGCCCTCGCCGACGATCTGATCGCGAACCACGCGGCGGCCGGGAACACCGCCGCGAACGTCGACCGGACGGAGCCCGCGCACATGCCGGTCACGAACATCGCCACCGGCAACGCCCGGGTCAGCGTGCAGGCCGGGCAGGTATTCGGCGGCATCACGATCGGCACGGCCGGGGACCGGACGCAGGACGACCTGGCGACGCTGCTCGACCAACTGCGCCGCCGGGTGGAGTCGGCCCACCGCGACGGCCGTCTCGACGCGCCGACCTTCACCGCCGCGGAGGCCGAACTCAAGCTCGCCGGCGAGTGCCTGCGCGACGACGCCGGCCGCGGCCCCGGCGGGCTGCTGGTCACCCTGAAGCGGCTACGCGGCCTGGTCGCCGACGTCGCCGAACTCGCCGCCGGCGTGGCCGCGATCATCGCGGCGGCGCGGAGCCTGGCATGACGGCCGCGGCCAGCACCAACGTCGCCATGGACGAGGCCACCGTCGGCGTCCAGGCCAACGTCGTCCACGGCGACGTCTTCAACTACCAGGTGACGTCGGAGACCTCGCCCGAGGAGTGGTTCCGCACCGGGGTCGGCTACCTCGACGCCCGGGTGCCGGCCAAGGCACGAGAGCACATCGAGCAGGCGATCGCCCGCGGCTACGAGACCGACGAGGTTCGCTTCCACCTGCTGGTGGCGGTGCTGAGCGGCCGGACGCTGCGGCAACTGGGCAACGAGGACCTCGCCCGCCTCGACGCGATCTGCGACCGTGTCCCGCACCTGTCGGGCGGCGACGCCTGGACGCTCGGCCTGCGGGCGATCCTGCGGCTGCTCGATTCGTTCGGCACCACGACAACGGAACTGCTCCTCAAGGAGCTGGACGGCCTGCCACCGGCACAGCGCAACAAGATCCTCGACCACCTGAGCCTGCTGCTGGAGGGCCCACTGGAGGACCAGCTGTGGCACCGGTCGATCGAGCGTGCCACGGCCGAGCGCACGACGAACGACCGGGCGAGCCGGGCATGGACGTTCTTCGAGCCCTCGCCCACGCCGCCGCGGGTGCGTCCGGTCCGGCCGGCCGCGTTCGACCCCGGCGGCTGGGTGCTCGGCGGCGCCTGCGCGGCCGGGTTCGTCCTGGCGTTGGGCAACCTCGGCCGGTTGCTGCTGCGCCACGGCGAGTTCTGGCCGATCACCGCCTATCTCGTGATCCTGGCGGCGGCCGCCGTCGCGATCGTCACCGGTGCCGAGTGGCGGTTGCGGATCGGGCGGCGCCGGGCCAAGGACGCCGAGCTGTGGTCGCCGCCCCGCCCCCGCGCCGAACTCGCGGCCGGCGGCGGCTTCACCCGCGACGTCGACGCCCGGTTCGACCGGTACTTCCGCCGCTATGTGCCGCGGGACACCGACCGCTGCGACTGGCTGTCGGCGACCGCCGGCATCCGGCGGAAGCTGCGCGACGAGATTGTCGAGATCTACCGGGAGCAACGCACCAGCGCCGGGTCCATCGCCTGGCTGATCCGGTACCTCGTCGGCGACGTCCGCCGCCGCTGGGAGAACGGCACCCTGACCGCCTACCGGCAGGAGCTGCGAACGCCGGCGACGACCCGGGCCGCCTGCGTCGCCGGGCTGGCGGCCGCCATCGTGGCGAGCCTGGTGGTCGTGCCCGCCGCGGTCGTGGCGGCGCCGGTGAGCGCAACGCTGACCGTGGCGGCGGCCGTCGCATGCGCTGCCGCCGGACCCGTCGCGTGGTTCAGGATCGTCTTCGAGTATCGGCGGGTGCGAATGGAGCAGGGCGATCGGCGCCGGGAGCTCGCCGAGCGGTCGGCCGCCTTCGAGCGCTGGCGGCGCAAGCTGGCCGGCAAGCCGTCCGACGCGGAAATCGCCGCGTGGCTGGAGTGCGACCGCAAGCTGCTGGTCGACGAGGCGATGCGACAGTACCGGCTCAAGCCGAGCCAGGTGATCGCGCACGCGTTCATCGAGGCCCCGGCGCCAGGCGCGCGCCGCGCCCGGGTCCGGCGGGGACCGTGGCGCTGTTCGCGGTACCGCCTGCTGCTGTTCCTGCTCACCGAGGACGGTGTGCGCCAGGTCGACATCGACCTCGACCTCATCAACGCCACCGCTCACCCCACCCAGCGGCTCAACTACCGCTACGACGCGGTCGCGACCGTCCGCATCGACGGCCTCGCCCGCCAGCGGCAGACGTTCGAGCTGACGCTGATCAGCGGCGAGCCGATCAGCGTCCGGGTCACCGACGCGAGTGACGACTCCCTGCTCGACGGCGAGGATCCGTGGACCCTGTCCGCGCTCGCGCTCGACGCGTCCGGGCTGCCGCACACCCTGAACGTCCTGGAGGGCATCGCCGCCGAGGGCAAGCAGTGGATCCGGCACCAGCGCGGCCGAGCCGACGCCCGCCTGGCCGAGCTGACCGCGAAGGTCCGCGACCTCATCGAGTGACCGACGCAGCCGTCAGGCCGGCGGGAGGACGAGCTCGGCCACCACCGGGCGGTGGTCGCTCGGGCCCGCCGGGCGGGTGCCGAACTCGCGCACGCCGATGCGCGGGTCGACCAGGACGTGGTCCAGGGTCACCGGCGGGGTCCAGAACGGCAGGGTCTCGGTGCGGCACGGCCAGGTCATCGCCAGGCCGCGGCCCCGCGACGCGGCCGCGTCCCGGTAGCCGCCGCGCAGCAGCCGGCGCAGGACCGCGTGGTCCAGGGTCGAGTTGAAGTCGCCCAGCAGGACCCGCGGCGGGCCGGCCGGGTCCGGCGGCGTCTGGTCGACGATGTTCTGCGCCCACTGGTGCATGTGGCCCGGCCGCGGCGGGTACGGATGCGCCGACTCGATGCGGACCGGGCCGGCGCCGGGGGCGTGGACGGTGGCCGAGGCCTGGGCCAGGACGATCGGGCCGAGCGTGCGCACCGCCGGGTCGGTGATCGGGTGGCGGCTGAACAGGCCGGATCCTCCGCCGCCGGGGCGGGGCCGCACCACGCGGTGCGGCAGCAGGTCCTCGATGCCGGCCTCGTCCAGCACCGCCAGGCCCTCGGCGGTCAGCTCCTGCACCGCCAGGACGTCGATGTCGTCGACCTTCAGCTGCTCGACGAACGCCGGGGTGGCGCTGCGGCCGAAGAGCAGGTTCGCGCACATCACCCGCAGGCGTACCCCGCCGCCCGGGCGCGGGCCGGGGATCATCCGGGGCGCGACCAGCACGGCGAGGATCAGGCCGCAGGCGGCCAGGGTCAGGCCCGGGGCGGTCGCGCCGAGGGCGAGGACGACCGTCGCGGCCGCGAGCAGGCCGGCGGCGGCATATGGGGTGTACGTCATGAGCTGCACCAGCGGCGTCCCGCGCTCGGCGCCGAGGACCCGGATGAGGGTGTAGCCCGCCGCGAGCGCGGCCAGCGCCCAGCTCCCCAACGTCATGGCCATGACCGTAAGCTATCCGGCGAGCCGCTTCTCCAGGGGTGCGCGGAAGCGTGGCGTCACCCGCACGCCGTCGAGCCAGCCCTCGAGCTCCTCCGCGGCGCGGGTGACCGCCTTGCGCGCGGCCGGCGCGACGTCCTCGACCAGTTCGGTGACGACCCGGCCGGTGGCCTGCTGCGCCCAGCCGCCGACGATCTGCCCGCCGGACCAGATCGTCGGGCCGGCGTTGCCGGTGCGGTCGAACAGGGCCGGGGCGTGCGGCCCGAGGTACCACATCCGGCTCTGGAAGCCCATGACCGTGGGGTCGAGGCCGGGCAGCAACGCCACCCACGGCCCGGGGTCGGGGACCGGGTCGGTGTCCTCGGGCAGGACGTAGCCGGTCTCGCCGCCGTCGAGGGTGACCTCGACGGCGTCCAGGGCGCGCAGCGCGGCGCGGGTGTGGGCCATCGTCCAGCCGGTCCACCACTTGAGGTCGGCGGCGGTGCCGGGGCCGAACCGGGCCAGCCAGGCGCGGGCGAGCCCGGTGCGGGCCTGCGCCGGGTCGAGCTCCGGCAGGGGTTCGGGGAGCCAGTCGGGCAGGCACGACCAGGCGTACTGGCTGCTGATCCAGGTGCCGACGGGCCGGCCGCGCACGATGCGGCCGTCGGCGGCCAGCAGGAACAGCACCCGGCTGGTGACGTACTGGTTGCCCTGCGGGAACACCAGGAGGCTGCGTAGCCGGGGCTCGTCGGCGGCCAGTTGCGCGGCGGTGGCGCTGCCGCGGCGGCGCAGCGCCTCATAGGTGGACTCGGACACGTCCTGCAGCCAGGCGGCGTCGCCGACCCCGGTCTCGACGAGGTGCTTGACGAGGAGCCTGCGCTGCTCGGCGGCGACGGCGCGGGTGGCGCCGGCCTGCACGACGGCGGCGAACCCGGCCGGGACGACGAACATGGTGCGGCGCATGCCGAGCATCCGCAGCAGGGTGCGGCGCTCGTACAGCGCCTCCTCCACGTTCGCGACGAGGGGCTGGTGCAGGCGCGCCGCGACAGACAGGTGCACGGTCGCCGGGTCGGTGGCGTGCAGCGCGACGAGGTCGGCGGCGACGTCCTCGGGGCTCTTGCCGGGTGGTACCGCCCCGGCCAGCCCGTGCCGCCAGGCCAGCCGGGCCCGGCGCTGCGCCGTGTCGATGTGCAGGGTCACGTCGTCAAGTATCGTGAACGTACTGGGCGGTAACGTGTGAGGCATGACGCGATTCGTGCAGACCGGGCCGTCGCTGCGTGACCCGTACACCGCCGACCCCCAGCTGCGCGGCTGGCTGGACCGGCTGCTCGGCGAGGACGGGCACGCCGCCGCCAAGCAGCGTCTGGCGGACCTGTCCGCCGAGGTCCTGGGCCCGCTGCGGGCCGCGCACCACGACGCCGAGACGCACCCGCCGACGCTGACCCGCTTCGACGCGTGGGGTGAGCGGATCGAGCGGGTCGACACCTGCGCCGGCTGGCAGGCACAGCGGGCCGCGGCGGCCCGGCACGCGGTCGTCGCGCTGCCGTACCTTCCGCACGCCCGCGCCGCCTGGGGCCCCGGCGCCCGGGTCGTGCAGCACGCGCTGCTGCACCTGTGGGGCCCGGAGTCGGCGACGTTCTCGTGCCCGGTCGCGATGTCCGACGGCGCCGCGGCCCTGCTCACCCAGGCGGGTGCGCAGGGCGAGTGGCTGGCCCGGCTGGTCTCGACCGACCCGGGGACCGCGGTCACGTCCGGGCAGTGGATGACCGAGTCGCAGGGCGGCTCCGACATCGCCCGCTCCACCACCACGGCCGCCCCCGACGGCACGGGTGGGTGGGTGCTGACCGGCGACAAGTGGTTCTGCTCCGCGATCGACTCGGCGATGGCGGTCGCCCTGGCCCGCCCCGAGGGCGCCGGCCCCGGCAGCCGCCACCTGGTGCCGTTCCTGGTGCCGCGCTACGCCGCGGACGGCCGCTCACCCGCGCCCGGCCTGCAGGTTCTGCGCCTCAAGGACAAGCTGGGCACCCGCGCGGTCCCGACCGGCGAGGTCCGTCTCGACGCCACCCCCGGGTTCCCCCTCACCGACCCCGCGCGGCCGGGCCTAGCCACGATGATGACGCTGGTCGTGGTGACCCGCCTGCACAACGCGGCCGCGGCGGCCGGCGGGATGCGCCGCGGCCTGGAGTACGCGCTGAGCTACGCCGCCGAGCGCACCGTCGCCGGCGGCCCGCTGGCCGGCAACCCCCTGCACCGGGCCACCCTCGGCGGCCTCGCGGTGGACGCGGCGGGCGCGTTCGCCCTGGCGATGCACGCGTTCGCGCTGCTGGGCCGGGCCGAGCACGGCGACGCGGCCGCCGCCGCGGAGTTGCGCCTGGCCGCGCCGCTGGCGAAGCTCACCACCGGCCGGCTCGCGGTCGCCTCCGCCAGCGAATACCTCGAGTGCTTCGGCGGCGCCGGCTACGTCGAGGACACCGGCATCCCGCGGCTGCTGCGCGACGCCCAGGTGCTACCGATCTGGGAGGGCACCACGAACGTGCTCGCCGTCGACGTGCTGCGCGCCCTCGCGTCCGGCGACGGCGCGAAGCCGCTGCTGCTGCGCCTCGCCGCGGCCGCCGACGCCGCCACGCACCGGCTGCCGGGCGCCGCCGAGGCCCTGGCCGCCGCGACCGGCCGGCTGGCCACCGACCTGGCGACAGCGGCCGTCGACCCGCGCGACGCCCGGGTGGTCGCCGGGGCGCGGGAGCTGGCGCTGCGGCTCGGGCACGCGCTCACGGCGGCACTGCTGCTGGAGCACGCCGCGTGGGCGGCCGAGCGCGGCGACGAGCGGCCGGCGTTGGTGGCGTCGCTGTGGATCCTGCGCCGGCTCGGCCGGTCGGACGTGTCGGCGGACCTGCACGCGGGCTTCGACCAGCTGATCTGACACGCGCCGGGCGGGCCGTTTCCGCTGCTTCCCTTACGCTAACATCCCCCGAAAAATCGCCTACCGACGGTAATCACGACCTCGACCGACGGGAACGGGCCGCGGCCAAAGTGTAGGCCGGGTCACGGTCGAGGTTGTATCGGTCGCGATCGTACCGCCTGGTCGTGCGCGGATCCGCGTGCCCCATCGCGTCCTGCACGTCCTCCAGCGGCACGCCCTCGTCGCGGGCCGTGGTCGCGAACGCGTGCCGCAGCGAGTGCGGCGACAGCCGCTCCCACGCGGGCACGCCGGCGTCCCGGGCCAGGCGGCGGACCAGCCGGAACACGGCGTGCCGGTCGACCCGCCCGCCGGTCGCGGTCGTGAACAGCGGGCCGGGCACGTCGCCGCGCACGGCCAGAAAATCGTCGAGGGCCCGCACGACCGCCGGGGTCAGCGCCCGCCGCCGGGCCTTGCCGCCCTTGCCGGTGAACCGCACGGTGCGGTGGCCGCGCTCCGCGCCGAGGTCCCCGACGTCGAGGGCCACCACCTCGCCGACCCGCAGCCCCAGGTCGGCCAGCAGCGCGAGCACCGCCCGGTCGCGGGCGGCGGTCGGGCCGTCGAGGCGCTCGGCCGCGGCGAGCATCGCGTCGACCTCGGCGGCGCTGAGCCCGATCGTCGAGGACACGTCCCGGGCCACCCGCGGCCGGTCCGCGCCGCCGACCGGGTTCGCGGCCACCGCCTCCAGGCGCACCAGGAACGCGTACCAGCTCGACAGCGCCGAGAGCTTCCGCGCCACGCTCGCCGGGGCCAGCACCCGCCCGGTCCGGCCGTCCACGGTGGACTCCAGATCCCGGGCGTACGCGTTGACGTGCAGGAACGAGGCGCGCAGCGGGTCCAGGTCGCGGCCGGCGCACCAGCCGAGGAACTGCTGCACGTCGCGGCGGTACGCGGCGCGGGTGTGCGCCGACAGGCGCCGGTTGGCCAGCCAGGCCTCGGTGAAGTCGGCGGAGCCGTCCGCGACGCTGGGCAGGCCGGGCGGGGTGCGGCGCTCGGGGGTGCTCATCGGATTCCTTCCGTGGATTCTCCGGCCTTCAGGTCGGAGAGGAAACGGAACCCCTGCGGAGCAGGACAGGGCAAGTCGATCCGCCGCCAAGGCGGATCGGTGTCTCCCCGCGTGTCACCGCAAGGTTCACAAGCGGGACCGCTATCGTGTGAGCCGTGGCCAGGGCCGTGAGGCGGGCGTTCAAGTACCGCTTCTACCCAAGTGCTGAGCAGGCTTGTGAGCTTGCCCGGACGTTCGGGTGTGTCCGGCGGGTCTACAACATGGCGTTGCAGGCCCGCACCGAGGCGTGGACGCTGCGCCAGGAACGGGTCAACTACAACGCCACCTCGGCTCTGCTGACCGGCTGGAAGAAGACCGAGGAGTTGGCGTTCCTCAACGAGGTCTCGTCCGTACCGTTGCAGCAGGCGCTGCGGCACCTGCAGGTGGCGTTCACGAACTTCTGGGCCAAGCGGGCCAAGTATCCGACGTTCAAATCCAAGAAGAGGTCGCGCCGGTCGGCGGAGTACACCACCAGCGCGTTCCAGTACCGCGACGGTCGGCTCACGCTGGCGAAGATGACCGAGCCCTTGAACATTGTCTGGTCTCGGCCGCTGCCGGAGGGTGCTTCGCCGTCTACGGTGACCGTGTCGCAGGACGCGGCCGGCCGCTGGTTCGTGTCCCTGCTCTGCCTCGATGTGATCGAGCAGGTCCCGGCCACGGGCGCGGTCGGCATCGACGCCGGCCTGGACAGCCTGCTCACCCTCTCCACCGGAGAGAAGATCACCAACCCCCGCCACGAACGAGCCGACCGGGCCCGGCTGGCTCGCGCGCAGCGGGAACTGGCCCGCAAGGAGAAGGGTTCCGCGAATCGGGCCAAGGCCCGGCTCAAGGTCGCCCGCGTCCACGCCCGGATCACCGACCGCCGCCGGGACCACCTGCACAAGCTGAGCACTCGGCTCGTTCGTGAGAACCAAACGATCGTGATCGAGGACCTGACCGTGCGCAACATGGTCAAAAACCACCACTTGGCCCGCGCTGTCAGCGACGCGGCCTGGCGGCAGTTGCGCACCTTGCTCGAGTACAAGGTTGACTGGTATGGCCGGGCCCTGGTTGTCGTGGACCGTTGGTTCCCGTCGTCGAAGCTGTGCTCGGCGTGTGGTGCGCTTGCTGAGCGGATGCCGCTGCACGTGCGGTCGTGGACGTGCCGATGCGGGCAGACCCACGACCGTGACGTCAACGCGGCCGGTAACATCCTCGCGGAGGGGCTCTCCGTGATCGCCTGTGGAGACGGTGTAAGACCTCAACGAGAATCCTCTCGGACGGGGCAGTCGTCGGCGAAGCAGGAACCCCCGAGGGTGACCAAGGGAATCCCCGTCCTTCTTTAGGGCGGGGAGGATTGTCAACTACCGGTTGACCGACCACACGACGGTGCGCTTGACCGGGGCGTCTTCGAGCGTCTGCGGTACCGGTACGTCATACTCGGCCACCAGCGTCAGATGCTCGCGGGGCAGGTAGGCCCGGCCCGGGTCGCCGACGAGCACGGTCGCGCCCGAGCTCGCGGCGCGACGCAGGTAGCCGAGCATCCGCCGGGTCATCTCGCGGCTGTAGAAGACGTCCCCGGCGAGCACCACCTCCGCGTCCGGCTCCTGCTCGAGGACGTCG
Source organism: Dactylosporangium sp. CA-233914 (assembly GCF_050942935.1). NCBI lineage: Bacteria > Bacillati > Actinomycetota > Actinomycetes > Micromonosporales > Micromonosporaceae > Dactylosporangium > Dactylosporangium sp. CA-233914. Next base: position 6,811,627 of record NZ_CP192030.1, read on the forward strand.
GCCAGCAGCGGGGTGACGTCGACCCCGTTGGCCTCGGCGTTGATCCCGATCGCGGCGACCGCGAGCGGGTCGATCTCCACCGCGGTCACCCGCGCCGCGCCGGCCTTCATCGCCGCGATCGCCACCAGCCCGGACCCGGCGGCCAGATCGAGCACGGTGCGGCCCGCGATCAGGTGCGGGTTGTCCAGCACGTATCGCGCCAGGGCCTGCCCGCCCGCCCAGGCGAACGCCCAGAACGGCGGCGGCATCTGCCCGCCCTGATCGGTTTCGGTCCGCTCCCACAGCTCGATCGCCTCGTCGGCGAGCCGTAGCCGCACTTCGGGCGCGAGCGGCACCGGCGCCAGCCGGGTGTTGTCCAGGACGAATCGCGTGGTCATCGCTGCGGACGGTACCAAGCCCAGTGTCACCCGTGCGTGCGACGCCCCGCAGGGCCCGCCTTCGGTACCGTTCCGCCATGCGGGGAGATGCCGTATTCGTCTGGATCATCCTCGGCCTGGCGGCCGTCGTGCTGATCCTGATCGCGATCTACGTCGACTCCTGGCGCCGCAACGACGACGCCTGAGTTATCCACAGGCTGAAGTTCGTGCTTCACGCCGTATCGAGGGCCGTGGTGGGGTGGAGGCATGTCACCGCCACCGGAGCCCACGACCATCCGGGCCGCGATCGCCGCCCTGCGCACTGACGCCACCGCCTGGATCGAGGCGTCCGCGACGGCCGCCACCGCCGGCACGAGCGCCGCCGGGCTGACCCTGGACGCCACCCGCCTGTCCGCCGCGGCCGACATGACCGGCCTCCTGCGGGTGTATTCCGAGCTGCAGTCCGCCGTCGCCGCGCTGCTGTCCGAGGCCGGCCGCTGCACCGCGGCGACCGGCCTGGCCCTGCACCAGGCCGCCGACGCCTACGAGAACGACGAACGCAACGCCGTCCACGCGATGTTCCGGGCCTGGTGATCCCGGTGAACGAAAACGGTCGAAACTTCCCGCAGCTCGTGCGGGCCGTCGGCCGGCAGCTGGAGAAGGCCGCCGAGCACTCCGGCCAGATCGTCGCCCGCTGCCGCGGCTGGCTGCACCTGCTCGGCCCGCTCGCCGCGCCGCTGGACGCGACGCTGGCCGCGCTGGACCGCGCGGCGGCGGATGCCTACGCCCAGGTCCGCCCGATGCTCGCCGACCCCGGCGATCCGCTGGCCCTGTGGCAGGCCGCCGACCGCTGGCGCACCACCGTCGCCGCCCCGGTCGGCACCCGGGTCGCGTCGTTCACGGCCGATTTCGTCCACGCCGACGACCACTGGCGCGGCTCGGCCGCCACCGCCTACCGCAACACCCTGCCGTCCCAGCACGCCGCGCTGGAGCTGACCGAGTCGGTCGCCGCCGACACCGCCGACTCCCTGCGCACCGCGTCCGCGGTCCTGGCCGCGTATTGGAGCGCCCTCATCTCCGCCGCGACGGGCCTGGCCACGAGCCTCGCCGTCGCGGCGGCCGCGACGACGGCCCCGTTGACCGCCCCGGCCGGCGCGGCCCTGGCCCTGGCCGCCCTGGAGGAGTTCATGGCCGCCGAGAAGGTGCTCAACCATGCCCTGCACCGCGAGCTGGACCAGGTCCGCCGCAAACAGTTCGCCCTGCTCGGCCGCCTCACGGACGGCACCGTCTACCCGGGCGGCCACTGGCCGGTCTCCGCCACCGACACCGTCGCCGACGCCAGCCTCAGCGACGGCGACCCCCTCGACTGGTCCCTGACCGGACCCTGACCGGCGGACCCGCACCACGCTGCATCTCGCGCGGCACGGGGAGCAGGCGAGGGGCGGCGGTGGCGTAGGCGGCTCAGCAGGTGAGGTGCCGGCCGAGGCGTTCACCGCCGAACCGGATAGCTCATCCGATTGTGCTACTGTCCCGCCTAGCGGATGAACTATCCGGTTATCTGGGTGGAGGGGCTCATGACGAAGACAGCTGTGGTCACGGCCGGCACGGGGGGCATCGGCTTGGAGACTGCGCTGGGGCTGGCCGCGGCAGGGTTCACGGTCACTGTGGTCGGGCGCGACGCCGGCCGGGGAGCCAGGGCGGTCGAGCGGATCAACGCGACGCGACCGGCGCGCCCCAGCCGGTTCCTGTCCGCCGACCTCGCCTCGCTCGACCAGGTCCGCGCGCTGGCCAACAGCATCGCTGCCGACCACGCCGCGGCGGGGGAACCGTTGACGGTGCTGGTCAACAACGTTGGGGCAATGTTCGCCGAGCGCACGGACCTGGGCGGCGTCGAGGCGTCGTTCGTCGTCAACCACCTCTCGCCGTACCTGCTGACCGAACTCCTGCTGCCCACGCTCACCGCCGGGGCGCCGAGCAGGATCGTGAACGTGACCTCGGGCGCGGTCGGCGTCGCCAAGCGGGTGTTCGACGCCGTCGAGCCGCCCGGCGGCTACTACGGGTTCCACTGGTACGGCCGCGCCAAGCTCGCCAACCTCGCCTACACGCTCGACCTGGCGAGGCGGCTGGACGGCACGGGCGTGTCAGTCTTCGCCGCCGACCCCGGAGGCGCCGCGACCGACATGACCAACGGCACCATGACCGACCCGAAGATCGTCTCTCCTGCCCTGCGGCTGCTGTGGCCGCTGGTACGCCGCAAGTTCGAACGCTCCACCAGCGGTCCGGCGTCCGCGGCGGCCCGACCCTCGATCATCGCCGCCACCGACCACGCACTGACCGGCCGGACCGGCCTCGTCATCGGCCCCCAGGCGCACCCCGTCACCCCCTACCGTGCGGCGACCGACCGCCGCATCGCCGAGGCCGTACGCCTGCTCAGCGAAGCCCACGCACCGGTGGTGGCCAGGGCGGATGCCTGACCACCCGCAGGCCACACGGCCAGCGCCGGCTCGCTCTCGTCGCTCTCTCGGGAACGCACCGAACTCCCACCGCTCCCCGTTGGCGCATTGCGCATCGGCCTTCTTCTCACCCACGGCGCAGGCGGCGGCATCGAAGCCAGCTTCAGGCCGATCATGGACGGGCTCAGGGCTGATCCCAACCGCCGTGGAGCTCGAGACCTGGCCGGCCAACTCGTCGCCGCGACGGACGCGGAAGGGCTCGAGACGTTCGCCACGGTACGAGAGCGCCTGGCGTACCCCGAAGCCGTCGCCCAAGCTCACGCCGACTTCGCCGCCCTCCAGACGGGAGGCCGTCTACGGTCGGGTGATGGATGAGGCGGTGCTGGCGGGGCAGTTGGCGTACTACCGGGCCCGGGCCGGCGAGTACGACGAAGTGTACGAGCAGCGCGGGTTCACCGGCATCAGCGGGCTGCCGATCGCCGGGGACGTGCTCGAGCTCGCCTGCGGGACCGGGCAGTGGACCGCGCGGCTCGCGCCGCTGGCCCGGTCGTGGACGGCCCTCGACGGTGCGCCGGAGATGCTGGAGATCGCGCGGCGGCGGGTCCCGGACGGGGTCGAGCTGCGGCGGGCGGACCTGTTCGCGTGGGAGCCCGGCACGCGGTACGACGTCGTGTTCTTCGCGTTCTGGCTCTCGCACGTGCCCGCGGACCGGTTCGCCGCGTTCTGGGGCAAGGTCGGGCGGGCGCTGCGTCCCGGCGGGCGGGCCGTGTTCGTCGACACTGACGAGCACGAGGCGCGGCTGGAGCGGCGCGACCCGGGGCGGCCCGAGATCGCGCGGCGGTCGCTCAAAAACGGCAGCGAGCACGAGATCGTCAAGGTGTACCACGACCCGGCCGGCCTGGCTGGCAAGCTGGCTGAGCTGGGCTGGAACGCGCGGGTGGACCCCGCGCCGGGAGGGTTCATCCGGGGTGTTGCTACGCTCACGACGGTTCGGTGAGCGTGCTGGAGTCCGACCCATCACGCTCCCGGCTAACTTCTTCGGCCGCCATCTCGTCGAGGGCGGCCGCGAGCCGGTCCAGATGACGGTTCCACAGCCGCCGATAGGGCGCCAGCCACGCGTCGACCTCGGCGAGTGGCTCCGGGCGCAGCTCGTAGTAGCGGCGCTGCGCATCCGTGCGGACGCGGACCAGCCCGGCCTCCCGCAGCACCCGCAGGTGCTTCGAGGTGCCGGGCTGGGTCAGGCCGAGCCGGTCGGTCAGGGCCCCGACGGGCTGCGGGCCGTCCAGCAGCGCATCGAGGATGCGCCGCCGGGTCGGCTCCGCCAGGACGTCGAACGGTGTTGCAGCCGCCACCGGGACAGCTTATATGCCGACCACGGCATGTAGTGACTCCGGCAGCGTGCCGGGGTGGAGGATGCCGAGCCGCTGGGTCGCCCGGGTCAGCGCGACGTACAGGTCGTTGGCCCCGCGCGGCGACTCCTCGACGATGCGCTCCGGGTCCACCACGATGACGACGTCGAACTCCAGGCCCTTGGCCTGCTTGACCGTCAGCACGGCGACCCGCGTGGTGAGGTCCGGCTCCTCGCCGAGCGCGGCGTCGGGGGCCGCTTTGCGCACATGCGGTACCAAATCCTCGAAAAGCCCCCCGGGCAGCAACACGCCCAGGCGGCCCTCGCCCGCGGCCTGCGCCTCCTGCTCCACGGCCTCGGCCAGGGCGTCGGCGAGTTTCGCCGGCGCCACGCCGCGCACCCACGGCTCGACCCCGGCCTGCCGGACCGACCGCGGCGGCCGGATGTCCGGGTCGATCCCGGCCAGGACGCCCGCGGCGACCGACATGATCTCGGCGGGGGTGCGATAGTTGACGGTGAGCTCGCGCAGCCGCCAGCGGTCCCCGACGTATGGGCTCAGCGCCTGCGACCACGACGACGCGCCGCCGAGGTCGCCGGTCTGGGCGACGTCGCCGACGACGCTCATCGAGCGGCCCGGGCAGCGGCGCATGAGCAGCCGCCACGCCATCGGCGACAGCTCCTGCGCCTCGTCGACGATCACGTGCCCGAACGCCCACTTGCGGTCGGCGGCGGCCCGCTCGGCCGGGCTGAGCGCCTCGCCCTCGTCCTGCCGCTCGGCGAGCCGGTCGGCCTCCAGCAGGTCGGTGACGGAGAGCAGCTCGGGGTCGTCCTCGTCCTCGACGTCGATCGACCGGGAACCGAACGCGATCTCCAGCGCCCCTTCGGCGTAGGCGACCTGCTGGCGCCGCCGCCGCTCGGCCAGGATCTCCAGGACGGTCTCGTCCTCGCCGAGCAGCTCCGCGGCCTCGTCCAGCAGCGGCACGTCGGCCGGGGTCCAGCCCTCGCGCGGGGAGCGCTTCAGCCGCGGGTCGGCGCCGGCCGCCGCGAGCCGTTTGTCGGCGGCGAACAGGCCCGCGACCAGCTGCTGCGGGGTGAGGATCGGCCACAGCCAGTCCAGCGCCCCGAGGACCTCGGCCTCGCCGCGCAGCTCGCGGCGGATCTCGGCCAGGTCGGCCTCGTCCAGCAGCTGCGCGTCGCCGGGGGCGTCGTCCCCGCCGAGGGGGTCGTCGGCGTACGGGTCGATGCCGATCGTGTCCGCCACGACCAGCGACAGCGCGTGGATGATCTCGGTGTCGAAGACCGGGCGGGCCAGGTTGTGCAGCTTGCCGCTGTGGCGGGCGCGCTCGCGGGCGTCCTCGATCACGGCCGGCTCCAGCATGATCGCGTCGCCGTCGAGCAGGTCCAGATGCAGGGTCAGCGGCTCGTCGGGCACCCGCTGCCGGTCGCGCACGGCGGCGGCCAGCACGTCGGCCATCTCCGCGCGGCCCTTGATCGCGGCGATCTCGGCCGGCTCCTCGCGGTGGGCGACGACGCCGGGGAACAGGTCGCCCATGGTGCCCAGCAGCACGCCGGTCTCGGCGAGCGACGGCAGGACCTGGGAGATGTACCGCAGGAACGTCGCGTTGGGCCCGACGATCAGTACGACCCGGGAGGAGAGCATCTGGCGGTGCGTGTACAGCAGGTACGCGGCCCGGTGCAGCGCGACCGCGGTCTTGCCGGTCCCTGGCCCGCCCTGCACCACCAGCACGCCGCCCAGGTCGGCGCGGATGACGTGGTCCTGCTCGGCCTGGATCGTCTCGACGATGTCGCGCATCCGCCCGGTCCGCGAGGCGTTGAGCGCCGACAGCAGCGCGGCCTCGCCGGTGACGCCGTCGTGGGCGCCGCGACCGGTGTGGTGCGCCTCGTTGAGGTCGAGCACCTCGTCGTCGAGGCCGGTCACGGTGCGCCGGCTGGTGCGGATGTGGCGCCGCCGCCGTACCCCGTCGGGCGCCGCCGCGGTCGCGAGGTAGAACGGCCGGCTGGCCGGGGCCCGCCAGTCGATCAGCAGCGGTTCGTAGTCGTTCTCCTCGTCGAAGATCCCGATGCGCCCGATGTACCGCCTCTCGTCGTCGGCGAAGTCGAGCCGCCCGAAGCACAGCCCGTTCTCCACCGCGCTGTACTGCGCGATCCGATCGGTGTACAGCGCCGTGGCCGAGTCCCGGTGCGACCGGTCCGCCGGCGTGCCCCCCGTCTGCAGCAGCGCCTTCGTCAGCTCCCCCGAGGCCTCCTCACGCAGCGCGTCGAGGTGCCCGTAGAGCGTGTCGAGGTGCCGCTGCTCCTCGACGATGTCGGCTGCGTCGGATGAGTTTGACAATCCGTCTCCAGTCGGCTAACATTTCAGCAGTTAGGCGCCTTTTGGCGTCTTTTTTGTTGCCCGAACGCTCTACGATAGCCCCCGGCTGGCTCCCCGTGCGAATCGATGTGGCATTTCACGCCGCCTGCCTCGGCCTGACCTACGAAGGGCCCTGCCGCGGCGGCGAGGTCGGCGCCGGTTTCGTCCGCTGGCCCGACGGCCGCCGGGGCGTGCTGAGCGAGGGCAATCCAGCGTCCGCACCATTGTTGGACATCGCCCGCGCCGCCGGCATTCCCGCGCCGCACTACGAACTCGTCGACGGCCGCGTCATCGTCCAGACCCTCCTGCCCGGCGCCCCGCCCGAACGGTTCGACGCCGCGCTGGTGGACGAGATGTCCGCCGTCAGCCGGCGCTGTGCCGGCCTGCTGCGCCACACCGAGGTCCCGCCGCTGCAGCTGTACCTGCACGAGCCCGGCCCCGGCTTCTGCCTCCACGGCAGCCTCGAAACCCACTCGCCGCGCACGGCCGCGCTGCTCGCCGCGATCCGGGCCTGCCCCCTGGAGCTCCTGCCCGGCGACGACCTGGTCCACGTCGACTTCCACCCCGGCAACGTCCTGGTCTCCCCCACCGGCGAGATCACCGGCGTCGTCGACTGGGACGGCGCCGGCCGCGGCACCCGCGCCTTCGACCTGGTCACGCTGTTGTTCTACGCGACTCGCCAGGCGCCGGCGCTGGTGCCGGGCCTGCTCGCCCAGGTCACCGACCTGGCCCCGCCATCCGTGCTGGCCGCGTGCTGGGCCCACATGAGCCTGCGCCAGGTCGACTGGTCGCTGCGCTTCCACGCCCAGTCCGTGGCGCTGGAGTGGCTCACGGTCGCGGAGTGCCCGCCGTTCTGATCAGCGTTTCTTGAAACCGCTCGGTTCCTGGGTCTGCCGGAACCGCTGCGCTTCCTGGAACCGCTCGGTTTCCTGAGTCTGCTGGAACCGCTGCGCTTCTGGAACCGCTCGGTTTTCCTGGTCGTTCTGGGACCGCTCCGTTTCCTGGAACCGCCCGGTTTTTCTGGGCCTTCTGAAACCGTTCGGTTTTCTGGAACCGCTCGCCGCCGCGGACATCGACCGGAACGGGCACCGCACGCGGGGTATCTATGCTGGTGACATGGCCGCCACGCTCACGCCGGACCTGTCGTTCCTGCTGGATCACACCAGCCACGTGCTGCGCACCCGGATGACGGCGGCGCTCGCCGAGATCGGCCTGACCCCGCGGATGCACTGCGTGCTCGCGCACGCGCTGGGCGAGGAGCGCACCCAGATCCAGCTGGCGGAGATCGGCGGCATGGACAAGACCACGATGGTGGTGACCGTGGACGCGCTCGAGAAGGCCGGCTACGCCCACCGCCGCCCGTCGAGCACCGACCGCCGCGCCCGGATCATCGCCGTCACGCCGGCCGGCGCGGAGATGGCGGCCCGCAGCCAGGAGATCGCCGACTCGGTCCACGCCGCAGTGCTGGACGCATTGCCGCAGGACGAACGCGCGGTGCTGGTCCGCGCCCTGACCCGCCTGGCCCAGGGTCACCTGGCGACCCCGGCCGAGGCCTCGGGCGTCCGCCGCGCCCGCCAGTAACAAGCCGTCACCGTCCCGCCACGCTAGGGACATTCTTGGTGCTCATGACCCTTCGGCATCGACCTATTCGCACACCGGTCGAACACCTAGGTCCCCGCGCCCCAGCACAGTGACACCTTCATCCCGCAACTTCACCGAACGCGTTGGACTTGTCGGCGGTGACGCTTTCCCCGCGCGGGGCTGCGACGGGCCGTGGACTGCCAACCCCTCGCGGGGACTACGCCGGGGCCGCGGACTGCCATCAGTTCCGGCCGCCGCGGATCGTTCCGCCAAACCTCACCGGACGCAGCGGATTTGTCGGCGGTGACGCCCTTGTCCCGCCGAGTTACACCGGGAGCGGCCTGGTCGCGGCGGCGGCGCGGCTGTTCACGCGGCGGATTGTCGAAGGGCCCCGGGCCGCGACGAGGTCGCGGCCCGGGGCGGCTTCGGCCCGACCGGTTCGTCGGGTGTCTGCGGCTTCACACGGCCCGCCCCCTCACTCGCCCCGACTGCCGCCCGCGAGCTCGGCGACGATGTCGATGTGCCCGACGTGCCGGGCGTACTCCTGCACCAGGTGGAACAGCACCCGTTCGAGGGGCGGCGGGTCGGCGCCGTCCCATCGCGGCCCGTGCGCACCGACCGTAGCGAGATCGTTACCGGTGATCACGGCACGGGTAATCTCGCCCTGCCTGCGCAGCTGCTCACTGAGCGTGTCGAGAGTCTCGCCAGGCGCCACATGCCAGCGGTCGTCGCGCCGGTCGCCCCACGGCTCGCCGACATCGCGGCCCAGGAAGCCCCACTCCAGCCAGCGCAGCTCGACGTACCGCAGATGTTTGAGCAGTTCGAGGGGTGTCCACCCGGACGGCAGCGCGCTGTGGCCGAGTGCCCCCGCCGGCAGCGAGGCGACGCGTTCCAGCAGCGTGGCGCGGAAGAAGTCCAGGTATCGCAGAAAGACCTCGGCCCGGTCGGTGGCCGGCGCGGTCGGCTCAGGGAAGGACGCCACAGATCCTCATACCGTAAGAGATAGTTCCGTGGCAGACGATCTGCTACGGTCGTGCTCATGGAACAGAACCGATGGCTCGCACTCGCCGTACTCGCGACCGGCATGCTCATGGTCATTCTCGACGGCAGCATCGTCACGGTCGCGATGCCGGTCATGCAGCGCGACCTCGGATTCACGCCCGAGGGCCTGACCTGGGTGGTCAACGCGTACCTGATCGCGTTCGGCAGCCTGCTGCTGCTCGCCGGCCGCCTCGGCGACCTGCTCGGCCGCAAGCGGGTCCTGCTCGCCGGCACCGCTGTCTTCGTCGCCGCGTCCGTGCTCGCCGGGGTGGCGTCCGGCCCCGCGATGCTGATCGCGGCCCGGTTCCTGCAGGGCGTCGGCAGCGCCATGGCCAGCGCGGTCAGCCTCGGCATCCTGGTCACCCTGTTCCCGCGGCAGCGCGAACGCGCCCGCGCGATCGGCGTCTTCTCGTTCACCGGCGCGGCCGGCGCGTCGATCGGCCAGGTCCTCGGCGGCGTGCTCACCGACGCCCTGAGCTGGCATTGGATCTTCCTCGTCAACGTGCCGATCGGCGCGGCCACACTCGCCCTCGCCGTGGCGTACCTACCGGACGACCGCGGCCCGGGTCTGCGCGCCGGAGCGGATCTGCTCGGCGCACTCCTGGTGACGGCCGGCCTCATGCTCGGCATCTGCGCCGTCGTCCAGACAAGCGGTAACCGTCTGCTCACCGTCAGTGCCGCACTCGTACTGCTGGCCGCGTTCGTCCTGCGCCAGGCCCGGGCCCGGAATCCGCTCATGCCGCTGCGCGTGCTGCGCTCCCGCCAGGTCGCCGGTGCGAATGCCCTGCAGATCCTCATGGTCGGCGCGATGTTCTCGTTCCAGATCCTCATCGCCCTATACATGCAGCGAGTGCTCCACTACACGGCGCTGCGGACGGGCCTGGCGATGCTCCCCGCCGCCCTCGCCATCGCCGCGGTGTCGCTCGGTGTTTCCGCCCGGCTGATCCAGCGCTTCGGCGAGCGCATGGTGCTCATCGCCGGTCTGGTGCTGCTCACCGGCGCGCTCGGGTGGCTGACAAGGCTGCCCGAGCATGCGCGGTACGCGACGGATCTCCTGCCGGTCATGCTCTTCATCGCCGGCGGGGGCCTGGTGTTGCCCGCGCTCACGGGCCTGGGCATGTCCGGCGCGCGCCCCGACGACGCCGGTCTGGCGTCAGGCCTGTTCAACACGACCCAGCAGCTCGGCATGGCGATCGGCGTAGCGGCCCTGTCGACCGTGGCCGCGGCCCGCACCGACGGCCGCCTGCACGCCGGCGCCACCGAGGCGGCCGCCCTCACGGACGGGTACCGACTAGCGTTCACCATCGGGGCGACACTGCTGGCCCTGTCGATCGCCGGAGCGGCACTACTGCTCCGCCCGGTTTCCGCAGCCCTACCGCTTTCCCCGGCGCCACCGGTTTCCACACCCGATCCGATTGCCCCGGCCACGTCCCGCGATCCGCTCGCCCCGGCAATATCTCCCGATCCGTCCGTAGCGGCCGAGCCGGCCCTTGCGCCGGCCTCCGACGAATGCGTCACGGATGACTCACGCTCCGGCAGCCCCGCAGCCCATCCGGCCGGTCGCGCACCAAGCCACTGTTCGTAGGTGTTCGATCACTCAACGGTCCACGTTGGCAGGGGTGGCCGGCCGAACAGGGCATGATCGGGTTCGGGGCGGGCTGCGGACGATTTCTCAGTCGCATCTGCAACACTGTCGCGCATGCTGCAGCGGGTCGGGGGCGCGTTGAAGGCGTCCGTGTTGTGGGTGGTAATGCCGGCGGTGGTGGCGCTCGGAACGCCGGCCGTGGCGTTCGGGTCGCCGGTCCTGACGTCGCCGGTGTTGCAGAAGGCGCCCAGCCCGACGCCGAGCTCGTCGTCCGCCGCGAACCCAAACCTCGGACCGTCACTGCCCGGTGTTGCGGCGTGCACGATCAGCGATCCCCAGGTCACCGAGGTCTCCGGGCTGGTCGTGACCGCGGACGGTTACGCGGTCATCAACGACAGCAACGTCGAGCGGTCTCGGGAGAAGATCTTCTTCCTCGACCGGGAGTGCCGGCTGACGCGCAGCGTGGGGTACCCGAGCAGCGCCTTCGACCCGGAGGACCTCGCGGTGGCGAAGGACGGAACGCTGTGGGTCGCCGACGTCGGCGACAACACGACGCTGACCGGCGGCTCGGGCAACCGACGCTCGTCGATCGCGCTGTGGAGCCTGGCGCCGGGCGCGAACACGCCGGTGATCCACCGCCTGGCGTACCCGGACGGCCGCGCCCGCGACGCCGAGGCCCTGATCATCGACGGTGACGGCCACCCGGTGATCATCACGAAGGACCCGGTCGGCGAGGTGTACACGTTCACCCAGCCGCTGCCGGCCAACAATGCCAGTCCGGCGTCGCTGACCCGCGCGGGGACGTTCAAGCCGCAGGCGACGGGGACCGCGAACCCGTACGGCATCGTGGGCACCGCGGTCGTCACGGGCGCCGCGATCAGCCCGGACGGCAAGCGGGCTGTGGTGCGCACGATGTCGGACGCGTACGAGTTCGACGTGACCAACGGCGATGTCGTCACCGCGATCACGGAGGGTACTGCCCGCATCACCCCGCTGCCGAACGAGCCTCAGGGCGAGGGCATCGCCTACAGCCGGGACGGCACCGAGTTCCTGACGACGTCGGACCAGCCGAAGACAAGCACGATCCTGCGGTACACCCCGTATTCGCCCCCGGCCGCACCTTCGGCCGCGCCTTCGGTGCAGGCCCAGGCCCCGAAGGCGAAGGACCGCTCGTTCCTGGACAGCCTGTCGCTGCAGGACCTGACGCGGATCGTCATCGGCATCGGCCTGTTCGGCGTCCTGATGATCATCGTCGGCGTGGTGGCGGTCATCCGCTCGCGCCGGCGCCGCCGCGCCCTGCTGGCCGGCGCGTCGACCGCTCCCGCCGGGGCCGCCGGCGCGGAGTCGCCGGAGGATGACGACCAGGTGCCGTCACTGTCCGAGCCGACGTCAGCGGACGCCGACGCCGCGTCACCTGAAGGCGACGCGGCGTCATCGCCCGGCGAGCAAGGCAACGAGCCGGGCGCGGTCGACGGTCTGAGTTCCGCCGGTGACCCACAGCAGTCAAACAACGCCGCCTCAGTCGAGGCGTCGAGCCCGGCCGAGACCGAGTCCACTGGCACCGAACGACCCGCGGCTGGCGAACCCCCGGCCGAAACTGGTTCCGCCAGTGGTCGACCGGCCCCGGCCGCCGGCACATCCGCGCCGGCGAAAGCGGAGAACGACGTGAACCCCGAGACTGACGCGAACCCGAAGAGTAGCGCCGAGCCAGGGGCCGACGGGGAGCCGGAAGCTACCGCGGACTCGGACTCGGACTCGGACGCGGAGGCTGGTGCGGCCCCGACCGGGGCTCTGGCGACCGCCTCGAGCAAGGCCGCGACCGCCGGCCGGCCGGCCAAGTCCACCAAGTCCACCAGGTCGCCCCGGACGCGGCGTAAGCCGGGCGCATCCTGACCGCACGCGGGCCGGCTCGCTCGTGATCAGGATCGGGCCGGCCGGACCTCCACAACGGTGAGCCTGGCGACCTCCACGACAGTGAACCGGTGACGTCCCCGGCCGTGGCGTACGGCGGGGCCGGCCCACTGACGGTCACCGCGAGCGAGGAGCGCCCGCCGCCGGTTGCGACCAGCTCGCTCTCTTCGACGCCGTGGTCAACGCTCGGTGGCCGCGAGCGCGAGCCCGATGTTGTGCTCGGCGAGGTCGAGCATCCACTGACGATGCGGAAAGTCGGTATCAGCAATCCGTAGCGGTCCCTCGATGAGCGACAGGATCTGCGCGAACCGGTACAGCCGCAGCCGATCCGGGTCCAGGTTTACAGGCCGCAGCGCCGGATAGCAGTCCCCGAAGCGCATCCGCAGCCAGGCGTGTTCCCACTCCACGTCGAAGTACGTGAGACCCTCGATGTCGATCAGCACCGGCCGCCCGGCGGATCTGACGAACACGTGGTCCGGCCCGAGCTCGCCGTGGACCAGCGCGTACTGCTGCCGCGGCCGCACGGCCTCGCGCAGCCGGTGGACGTGATCGGCAATCCGGTTCCGCGCCGCCGCGACCCGCGGGTCGCGGCCCGCCGCCGCGTCGAGGTGCCCGAGCGCCCGCGCGACGATGACGTCCTCGGTCGCCCGTGCCTGCGACGCGGTCCCGCGCGCGAGGTCGGCCAACCGCCCGTACTTGGGTCCGTACGTCGTGTGCATCCGCCGGAGCGCTTCGCCCAGCGCCGCCAGCGTTGCCGCCTGCGCACCGTCCGCATCGGACCGCTCCGGCCGATCGGCACGGTTCAGCAGTTCCTCGAGCCGCACCGAGCCGACGTCCTCGACGAGCGCGACGTCGCCGTTCAGATACCTGCCCCCGGCGGTGTCCATCCGGTCGTTCCTACCCGGTCTCGGGTGGAGCGCGGCGAGGGGCCGGCGGGGCTGTGCGGTGCTCGGGGCACGGTCGATGAACAGCAACCGCGGCACCGGCACGCCCACCGCAACCAGCGCCGCATGGTTGACGGCGAACAGCTCGGCGTCGTTGGCGTCCGTGAACGGATCGTCGGGGACGTTCACGGACGGGGGCCAGTAGTTCTCCCCGGACGCCCAGACGTACAGGATCGAGGCGGTGCCGTCGTCGAGCCGGAGCCGGTAGACGCCCTTCTTCGTCCCGCCGCTGAGCCGGTCCATGGCCGTGACCCGGCGATCGGTCCCGAACACGTCGCCGACCAGTTCGCGGACGTCGTCGGGGCCGAGGAACGTGCGGGTCACGTGGGTCGTCGCGGTGAGATCCCGGCATCGGCTCGGCGATGGCGTCTGCGATGCTTCCCTTGTCCCAGTGTCACGTGGCCGAAGCCTATCGGCGACCCCCGCCCGGACGCCATCCTCGTCGCCGGCCCGCCGGCGGACGCCTGTCACGCAGTGTGACCGGAGCCGAGTTACTGAATTACCGATAACCGCAATTTCAGTAATCGGTAATTGCCGCATCGTGCCGCCTAGTCGATGTGCCAGCCGAACTTGTACGATCGTACAAGTTCGGCGACTTTGGGGAGGGGTCTCGTGGCGTACATGTTCCTGGCGCTGGCCATCGCGGTCGAGGTGGTCGGCACAAGCCTGCTGAAGGCCACCGAGGGGTTCACGAAGCTCTGGCCGACGACGGGCGTGCTGGTCGCGTACACCCTCGCGTTCCTGTTCATGGCCCAGGCGGTGAAGCAGGTTCCGGTCGGCGTCGCGTACGCGATGTGGTCGGGCCTCGGAACCGCCGCCATCGTCGCGATCGGTGCCGTGTTCCTCGGCGAGCCCCTCAGCCTGCTCAAGGTCGCCGGGGTCGGCCTGGTGATCGCCGGCGTCGTGGTCCTCAACCTGGGCGGGGCGCATTGACCCGCCCGCACGGCGAGACGGCGGGCGTGCACACAGCGCCGCCCTCATCGGCGGCCGGAAGGCAGCCGGTGGGGCGCCGGGACCCCGGCCCTGCCGAGCGCCGGCGGCAGCGCGGCAGTGACGCAGTGGCGACCGCGGGTGAGCGATGAGCCCCCGGCGCGATCCCGAGGGACGCAAGCGCGCCCTGGCGCAGGCCGTTGTCGAGACCGTCGCCGAGGTCGGGGTCGGCCGCACCACCCACCGGATGGTCGCGGCCCGCGCCGGTGTCCCGCTGGGCGCGACGACGTACTACTTCCCGACCCTCGGCGACCTGATCGCCGCCGGGCTCGCGCTGGTCAGCGCCGACATCGCGGCCGAAACCGCGCAGTGGCGGGCAGCCGTCGACGAGGGAGCCGGCCGGGGGCAGGACATGCCGGAAGTGCTGAGCCGGCTGGTCGCGGAGTACCTCGCGGACCAGCCCAAGGCGCTGCTGGAGTACGAGCTCTACCTCGCCGCCGCCCGCGTTCCCGCGCTGCGCCCGCTCGCCCGGGCCTGGCTGGACGGCATCCACGACCTGCTCGCGCCCATCGCCGGCGACGAGCCGGCCAGGGCGATCAGCGCGCTCCTCGACGGCGCGATGCTCCAGGCCGTGGTCACCGGTGACCCGCTCGACCAGCAAAGCCTCGAGCGGGCGATCCGCACCCTGGCCGGCTGACCGGGCGCGCAACCGATCCGGGGCGTCCGCGAACCCACCGCGGACGCCCCGGATCGCAGGTAGGCGTTACTGGAAGGTTGAGCCCTCGGCGGCCTTGGCCAGCAGCAGCGGCGGCGGGGTGAACCGCTCCCCGTACCGCTCGGCCAGCTGTTCGGCCCGGGCGATGAAGCCTCGCAGCCCGCCGTCGTACTGATTGATGTACTGCAGCACGCCGCCCGTCCACCCCGGGAACCCGATGCCCAGGATCGAGCCGACGTTGGCATCCGCGACCGAGGTCAGCACCCCCTCGTCGAGGCACTTCACGGACTCGATCGCCTCGGCGAACAGCATCCGCTCCTGCATGTCCTCGAACGGAACGTCAGCGGACGGCTGCGCGAAGTGTTCCCGCAGCCCGGGCCACAGGCCGGTGCGCTTGCCGTCGGCGTACTCGTAGAAGCCGGCGCCGCCGGAGCGGCCCGGGCGGCCGAAGTCGTCCACCATGCGGTCGATGAGCTCGTCGGCGGGGCTCGGGGCCCAGGTGCCGCCGGCGGCGGTCATCGCGGCCGCGGTCGCGTTGCGGATCTTCTGGGGCAGGGTGAGGGTGAGCTCGTCCATCAGCTGCAGGACCGGCGCGGGGTAGCCGGCCTGCAGGCTGGCCTGCTCGATCGACGGGGCGGGCACGCCCTCGGCGAGCATGCGCAGGCCCTCCATCGTGAACGTGCCGATGACGCGGCTGGTGAAGAACCCGCGGCTGTCGTTGACGACGATGGGCGTCTTCTTCAGCAGCCGTACGACCGCCAAGGCCTTGTCCAGGGTGGCGTCCGAGGTCTCGGCGCCGCGGATGACCTCGACGAGCGGCATCTTGTCGACCGGTGAGAAGAAGTGCAGGCCGATGAAGTCGCCGCGGCGGCGCACACCGTCGGCGAGCATCGAGATGGGCAGCGTGGAGGTATTAGAGCACAGCAGCGCGTCGGGTGCCACCACGTTCTCGACCTCGGCGAACACCTTGTGCTTCAGGCCCGGGTCCTCGAATACGGCCTCGATGACCAGGTCGGCGCCGGCGAGGTCGGCGACCTCGGCGGTCGGGGTGATGCGGTCCAGGAGCGCCTGGTCGTGGCGGCGGCTCTCGGCGTACGACTTCCCCTGCCGCGCGGCCTGCAGCGTGACGTCCTTGAGCACCACGTCGAGGCCGGCCTTGGCGCACACGTAGGCGATCGCGGCGCCCATCATGCCGGCGCCGAGGACGGCGACCTTCTTGAACGTCACGTTCGAGGCGCCGCGGGAGTTCGCGGCCTGCAGGTCGAAGAAGAACGCCTTGATCATGTTCTTGGCGATCTGGCCGGTGGCGAGTTCGACGAAGTACCGGCCCTCGATGACGAACGCGTTCGCCAGGTCGACCTGGGCCCCCTCGACGGCGGCGCAGAGGATGTTCCGCGGCGCCGGATACGGGGCGCCTTTGAGTTCTTTACGCAGCGTGGCCGGGAACGCGGGCAGGTTCGCCGCGAACTTGGGGTTACTCGGCGTGCCGCCCGGGATCTTGAACCCCGCGACGTCCCACGGCTGCACCGCGTCCGGGTTCGCGGCGATCCACTCCCGCGCCCGGTCGATGAGCTCACCGGCGGGCGCGATCGAGTGGACCAGCCCGACCTGCAGCGCCTTGGCGGGTCGGTGCCGCTGCCCCTTCAGCAGTACCTGCGTGAGCGCTTCGGTGATGCCGAGCATCCGCACCGTGCGGACCACGCCGCCGGCGCCGGGCAGCAGGCCCAGCGTCACCTCGGGGAACCCGATCTCGATGCGGGCGTCGTCGGCGACGATACGGTGGTGGCAGGCCAGGGCCAGCTCCAGGCCGCCGCCGAGTGCGGAGCCGTTGATCGCCGCGACGACCGGCCGGCCCAGCGTCTCCAGCCGGCGCAGCAGGTCCTTCACGCGCGTCGTCGACGCCATGACCTCGGCGGCCTGGTCCGGGCCGATACTGCCGAGCAGTTCCAGGTCGCCGCCGGCGAACCAGGTCTTCTTCGCCGAGGTCAGGATGACGCCGGCGATGCCGGCCTGTTCGGCGTGCAACCGGTCGACCGTGGCGGCGAACGCGTCGGTGAACGCGGCGTTCATGGTGTTGGCGGAGCGGGCCGGGTCGTCCATGGTGAGCAGCACGACGCCGTCCTCGCCGCGCACGTAACGGATGATGTCCACGTTGCTCCCCCGGTTCACAGTCGCTCGACGATCGTCGCGATGCCCATGCCGCCGCCGACACACATCGTGGCCAGCCCGTAACGCTCGCCGCGTCGCTCCAGCTCGTCCACGAGCGTGCCGAGCAGCATGCCACCCGTCGCACCCAGCGGGTGACCCATGGCGATGGCGCCGCCGTTGACGTTGACCTGGTCCAGGTCGAAACCCATGTCCGCGGCGAAGTGCAGCACGACGGCGGCGAACGCCTCGTTCATCTCGACCAGGGCGATGTCGTCGACGCTCAGCCCGGCCTTGGCGAGGGCCTTGCGGCTGGCCGGGGCCGGTCCGGTGAGCATGATGAGGGGGTCGGCACCGCTGACCGCCGCCGCGACGATCCGGGCACGGGGCGTGAGGCCGTGCTCCTGACCTGCGGCTTCGCTGCCGACGAGGACCAGCGACGCGCCGTCGACGATGCCGGAGGAGTTGCCGGCGGTGTGCACGTGGTCGATCCGCTCGATCCAGTGGTATCGCTGCAGGGCCACGGCGTCGAACCCGCCGATCTCGCCGATCGTGGCGAACGACGCCGGCAGCGCACCCAAGCCCTCCATCGCGGAGGCGCGGATGTGCTCGTCACGGTCGAGCACGACGAGTCCGTTGCGGTCACGCACGGGTACGACCGAGCGTGCGAAGTATCCGCCGGCCCACGCCTTCGCAGCGCGAGTCTGCGACTCCAGAGCGTAGGCGTCGACGTCCTCGCGGGTGTATCCGTCCATGGTCGCGATGAGGTCCGCGCCGATGCCCTGCGGCACGAACGCGGTCGCCAGGTTCGTCTCGGGGTCCATCGCCCACGCGCCGCCGTCGGAGCCCATCGCCACACGTGACATGGACTCGACACCGCCGGCGAGGACGACGTCCTCCCAGCCCGCCCGGATCTTCTGCGCGGCGATGTTCACCGCTTCCAGCCCGGAGGCGCAGAACCGGTTCAGCTGTACCCCGGCCGTGGTCTCGCCGAGCCCCGCCGCGATGGCCGCGATGCGGGCGATGTCGGACCCCTGGTCGCCGATCGGCGAGACCACGCCGAGCACCACGTCATCGATCCGGGCGGGATCGAGGCCGGGGTTGCGTCGGCGCAGCTCGTCGATCAGCCCGACGACCAGCGAGATGGGTTTGACGCCATGCAGCGAGCCGTTCTGCTTGCCCCGGCCGCGCGGTGTGCGGATGGCATCGAAAATGAAAGCCTCAGTGCTCACCTACTGAAGAGTAACTACCGCTGGGTCGGCTCACCAGAGCGCACCGCGGTCAGCAGCAGATACTCCCACTGCATGGAGCCGTCGCCGGCCCGGAACCGCGCGGCCAGCGCGTCGAGCGCCGCGTCGAGTTCGGCAGTGCGGGCCGGGTCGTCGGCCAGCGACCGGTAGACGGCGAGCGTCGGCCCGTAGTTGGTCTTGAAGTACTCACGGAACGCGTCCGGCTCGGCGAACCGCTCGATGCGCACCGTCCGTAGTTCTGTCGTCACCTTCTCGGCACGGTCGCCGAGCAGCGCCTGGACGTGGGCCTCGTCGCCCCACAGCGGCGCCGGCTGCGCACCGGCCGGCGGCGGGGCCGCGAACGGCTTCATCGCGGCGAACAGCTGCCCGACGAACCCGGCCGGGGTCCAGCTGATCAGCCCGATCGTCCCGCCGGGCCGGCACACCCGCACCAGCTCGTCGGCGGCGGCCTGATGGAACGGCGCGAACATGACGCCGACGCAGGAGACCACGCAGTCGTACTCCGCGTCGCCGAACGGTAACGCCTCAGCGTCGGCCTCGATCCACGCCAGCTTCGCTCCCTGCTCGCCGGCGAGCCGCTCGCCGGTCTCGAGCAGCAGCGGCGTGAGATCGCTCGCGGTGACGTCGGCACCGGCGAGTGCGGCGGGGATGGCGACGTTGCCGGTGCCGGCGGCGACGTCCAGGACCCGCTGCCCGGGCCCGATGCCGCACGCCTGTACCAGCACCGGCCCGAGGCTCGGAATGATCTCGGCCGCGACCGCCGCGTAATTCCCGGAGGCCCAGACAGCCCTGTGCTTTTCCTTCAACGGTGAGGTCATGGTTGCACGCTAAGTGACCGAATTCGGCACCCTCCAGTACAGAATCTGTACTGAGCGCGCCGCGACCGGGTCCTACGCTGCCGGGCATGGGCACCGGTTACTACCAATTCTGCCCCGTCGCCAAGGCGATGGAACTGCTCGACGAGCGCTGGACGATGCTGATCCTGCGCGAAATGATGGCGGGCAGCGACCGCTTCAACGACCTGCGGCGCGGCCTGCCGCGGATGTCGCCGGCACTGCTGTCCAAGCGCCTGCAGCACCTGAGCGTGGCGGGCCTGATCCGCAACGACGACGGCCGGTACGTGCTCACCGACGCCGGCCACGAGCTCGGCCCGATCGTGGAGGCGATCGCGGTGTGGGGCGCACGCTGGATCGGCGAGATCGGCGACGCCGACCTGGACCCGAAGCTGCTGCTGTGGGACATGCACCGCCGGGTCGACCACGACGCGGTGCCGCCGGGCCGCTCGGTCGTGCAGTTCGAGTTCACCGACGTCCGCGGCGCGGCCCGGCACTGGTGGCTGGTGATCGCCGCCCGCGAGGCCGACGTGTGCGACGCCGACCCCGGCTTCCCGGTGACCGTGACGGTGGAGAGCACCCTGCGCCGCCTGACGGAGATCTGGCGCGGCGACGTGACCTGGCAGCACGGCCTGCGCGACGGCGCACTGCGGGTGCGCGGCCCGGAACACGTGCGCCGCACGCTGCCGGCGTGGTTCACCCTGGCCCCGTACGCGTCCGCCGCACGCCCCGTCTGACCCGCACCGCCGTCCGCCGCTCCGCGGGCCGGGTCGAGCGAAGAAGTCGGCCGTGTTCGGCGCGAACGGCCTGTCGGCCGGAATCCGCCAGGGTCACCGGGTAGATAGCGGAGGGTGACGGTGGCGCCTCCGCGCCGAGCCGGCGGAACTCGTCCGGCGCGTGGTACACGAACCGGTACTGCCGCCGGTCGCGTGCCGTGAGCGCGTAACCCGCCCCGGGACCTCTGCCGTGCGGGCGCAATCCCGGGGCGGCCTCAGCGTGTCCCCGGTGCGGCCAGTGCCCGGTCGTCGTCGGCCGCTGCCGGCGCCTGCATCACACCGCGCGACGACACCGAGTCACCCCGCCGGTGCTCGAAACGATGGAACGTCAGCCAGCACCCGACCAGCACGGCCGCGAACACCGGCAGCCACAACAGCCGCACCAGCACCCACGAGGAGCCCTGCGGCGCGGTGTGCAGCCCGGCCAGCGGCCCCGGCGTCAGCAGTGTCACCGCGAGCAGCGACGTCTGATGCCACAGGAAGATCGTCATCGCGGAGAGGTTCACCACCGTCACCGCCCGCCACAATCGGCGCTGCCGCATCACCCGCCGCAGCACCGGCATCAGCAGCAACGCCGCGCCGCACTGCGCGATACCGAACGTGACGGCCGCCAGCGTGGGCGGGTTCAGGTTCGAGATGCCCTGCCCGGGCACGCCGACCATCGACACCGGGTACCCGAACCAGCGAGTCAGCACGACCGTCGCCCCGACGCCGCCCACGAGCAGTACCCATCCGCTCACCTGGGACCGCAACTGCCCGCGCGACCAGGCCGCCCCGAGACAGAACGGCACCAGCCACCCGGCGGCGAGGTTCACCCACCCGATCCACGCGGGCGCGTCCAGCCCGAACCGGCCGAGATCGACGAAGGCGACCACGGCGAGCGGCCACAGGGGATGCAGCCGCCCGGCGAGGGGCCGCGCCATGGTCAGCGCTGCGAACACGAGCAGGAACCACAGCGGTGACGCCACCAGCTTCAGCACCGGGTACGACCGGATCGCGGCGAAGAACCGATCGACCGCTCCGTTCTCGACGCCGGGTGATGCCGGGCTCACGTACTGCCACAGTGCCGCCGCGATGACCAGCGCGCTCCAGACGGCCACCAGCACGAGCACCGGCCGGAACAGCCGTTCGAGCCGCCCCGCCAACCAGCGCCGGTAGCCCGCCGCGCCGCCGGCCGCCGCCCCGGCGTCCCCGGCTCCGGCGCCCGTCCTTCCTGCGCAGTCGCGGCGTTGAACCAGATGGGTTCGGGTGCCGCCGTGAGGGCGACGGTCGGCGACCAGACGGCTATGGATGGCGAGCGGATGGCTACGGATGGCGAGCAGGCCACCGACGAAGAAGAACAACGCCAGCGTCTGGAACAGCCACGACGCCGGTGACAGCCACGGCACCGCCCGCAGCGGGCTCGCCACCCGCACCGTGTCCCCGTCCACGACGACGGCGGTCACCAGCCAGTGCCCGAGCACCACACCGAGAATCGCGATGGCGCGCAGGGCGTCGACGGCCCGGTCACGTTCGGTTGTCATGACGCGGACCGTACGAGCGGGGCACGGCCCGCCACGTCACGCCACGGAGCGATCCCCGGGTAGCTCTGCGGTACTACTGATGTTCATGGCGCGAATGCTGATCACCGGCGGAACCGGTTCGCTGGGCCACCGGTTGGTCGCCCGGGCGCTCGCCGCCGGCCACACCGTCCACGCGACGCACGTGAGTCCCCGCCCAACGGCGCGGCCGGGCACCCGGCTCGGCGCCGCCGCCCCGGCGGACCCGATCGGTGGCCAGGCGGACGGGACCGGTGGCGAGGCCGAGTGGATACGGCTCGACATACGCGACCGGGACGCGGTCCGTGACGCCATCGTCGCTGCAAGCCCCGACGCGGTCATCCACACCGCGGCGGGACGGGACCGCAACGACTGGCCGTCGACCGCGGACGGCGCGGCGAACGTGGCCGCGGCGTGCGGGCCGGCGGTCCGCCTGGTGCACGTGTCCACGGACGCCGTCTTCTCCGGCCGGGCGGGCCGCGAGTACACGGAGCGTGACACCCCGGACCCGATCTACCCGTACGGCGCGGCGAAGGCGGCTGCCGAGACCGCGGTCCGCGCGATCGCCGCGGGGGCGGCGATCGTCCGCACGTCACTCATCCTGGGTGACGGCAACGGCGCCCACGAACTGCTGACCCACGATCTGGCGTCCGGCCGGGCCGACGGCGTCCTGTTCACCAACGAGATCCGCAAGCCGGTCCACGTCGACGACCTGGCCGACGCGCTGCTCGAGCTGGCCGAGGACGGCTACGCGGGCGTGCTCAACGTGGCGGGCGCCGACGCCGTGAGCCGCTACGAGCTCGGCCTGCTCGTGGCGCAGCGGGACGGTCTCGACCCGGCCCGGCTGCGCGCCGCGACGACCGAGGGCCGGCCCGGCGACGTCCGCCTCGACATCACCCGGGCCGCCGCGACGCTGCGGACCCGCCTGCGCGGCGCTCACGAGTTCATGCTGCCGGCCTCGAACCCGCCGGCCGCCGCCCCGCCGGAACCCGGCCGCCGGTAGGCGAAGCCGGCCCGGCACCGGCTTCGCCGTCCCTCACCCGCCCCGCGGCGATGCGACCACCCGATCGGTGCCGGCGCCGGGCGGCGCAACGAAACCGTCCGTGTGAAATACGGGCGAACCGCCGGGACATTAGGGTGATCCTTCGTGAACGGTGTCCAGCTGCTGCTCATCATCGTCGGCGGCATCGCGGTCTCCGCGATCGCGCACCGCAGAGGCGTCCAGCCCGGCCTCGTCGTGGTCATCCTGGCCGCGGCGGCGTCGTTCATCCCCGGGATGCCGCGCCTCGAGCTGGACAGCGAGCTCATTCTCGCCGTCGTCGTGCCGCCGCTGCTGTATTCCGCGACGCGTACCGCCTCGTTCTCCGGCTTCTCGCAGAACCTCTGGCCGATCCTGACCCTCGGCGTGACGCTGGTCGTGCTGACCACGGGCGCGGCGGGGCTGGTCGGCAGCTGGCTGATGCCGGCGATCGGGCTTCCGGCGGCGCTGCTGCTCGGCGCGGTCCTCGCCCCGCCGGACACGATCACCACCGTCACCCACGGCGACGAGCTGGGCCTGCCGCGCCGGGTCACGGCGATCCTGACCGGCGAGAGCCTGGTCAACGACGCGACGGCGCTGACCCTCTTCGGCCTCGCGGCGGCCGCGGCCGGGGCCGAGGAGACGCTGTTCGACAACGCGTTCGGCCTGTTCGCGTACACCGCGGTGACCGGCCTGGTCGTCGGGGCCGTGTTCGCGGTGATCGCGCTGTGGCTGCGGCCCCGGCTGCACAATCCGGTGCTGGAGACGTCGCTGGCGCTGCTGCTGCCGTTCACCGCGTTCCTCACCGCCGAGCAGATCCACGCCTCCGGCATCCTGGCCGTCGTGTGCTGCGCGTTCTCGTTCAGCGTCAACACCACGCTGGACCCGAAGCACCAGTACGCCAGCGCGTATCGCACCCGCCTGCAGGAGGATTCCGTCTGGCCGGTGCTCGACTTCCTGCTCGAGACGTTCGTGTTCGCCTACATCGGGCTGCAGCTACGCTTCGTGATCGCCGACCTCGCCCACGCCGCCGCGAAGCCGGGCCTGTCGATCACGTTGATCAGCGCGGCGGTGCTGCTGGTGACGGTCATCGTCTTCCGCGTCGCCGCCGTGTGGGTCATGTTCACGTGGTGGGACATGCGCCGCCGCGCGGTCGAGCGGCGGATGGCCGGCGATTCGCGGTTCCGGGAGCGGGCGATGCGCCGTGCGCAGGGCCGGCTGAAGCGCCGCCGGTTCGGCCAGGCCGCCGGTGAGTGGACGGGGCCGCTCGGCGCGCCGACGCCTCGCGAGTCGCTCATCGTCGGCTGGACCGGCATGCGCGGCATCCTGACCCTGGCGGCGGCCGCGGCGGTACCACACACCCTGCACAACGGTGAGGAGTTCCCGGGCCGCGACGCGATCCAGGCGATCGCCCTGTTCGTCACGCTCGGCACGCTGCTCATCCAGGGCACCACGATCCGGGCCCTGGTGCGCCGCCTCGACGTCGACACCGCGGGCGAGCGCCGCCGCGCCGCCGAGCTGCTCGAACGCGGCAAGGACCTGGTGTGGGGCGCGGTCACCCACGGTGGGCCACCGACGGCGGCGGACTTCGACGCGCAGCGCACGGCGGTGGTCAGCGCCGTGATGCGCGGCGAGCTGGACGACGACACGGCCCGGGTCCTGGTGCACGACGTCGACCTGCGCCAGGCCGCGGAGTCCCATCTCGCCCGCAAGGAGCCGGTCGAGTCCTGACTCGCCGCGCCGCCGCTTGCTCCGCACCGGCGCAGCCGTGGGCCGCGTGCTTCGGCGGTGGCCGGTCATGCGGCCGGAGCGAAGCGGAGGCCGCACGACCTCCTGGCTGAGCCCATGATGACCGGCCCCGCCGCCCAGTCTGGCTCGATGAGCTTCGCGAGGATCGACCCAGACAAGGCGCCGCCCAGTCTGGCTCGATGAGCTTCGCGGGGATCGACCCAGACAACGCGCCGCTTCGCTCCGGACCGGTCACGACACGAGCACGATCCGCTGCCCGGGTTCGACCGGCGCGATCCGTGCCTCGGTGACCTCCGACAGTGGCCTCGCCCTGACCGGGCACCTCACCCCCGAAGAGCGAGCGCTGCTCACCACCGTCGCCGGGACGATCGTGCGCATCGAGCCATGACAGCGCGCACGCCGACTCACGAAAGACACCCGCGCCGGGCCGCGAGCGAACGCCGGCGGCGAACACTCGTGGGCACCGGTCGTATCGGCTGAAACGGTCACCCGCATGGATGTCCTGAGCATGCACGAAATCGCCGAGGCCGGGCACCGGATCCTCAACCCGCTGACCGAGGAGAAGCTGATGCTCCTCGGCGAGATCTGCCGGCTGCGCCCTGGCCAGCGGCTGCTCGACCTGGCCAGCGGCAAGGGCGAGATGCTGTGCCGGTGGGCGGACACGTTCGGCATCGAGGGCCGCGGGGTCGACATCAGCACCGTGTTCGTGCCGGCGGCCCGCCGGCGCGCCGTCGAGCTGGGGGTCGCCGATCGGGTCGTGTTCGATCTCGGCGACGCCGCGGAGGCGGTGCGGGGTGAGCACAGGGAGTACGACATCGTGGCTTGTATCGGCGCGACCTGGATCGGCGGCGGCCTGGCCGGGACCGCGGACCTCATGCACCGCGCCGTCCGTGAGGACGGCCTGCTGCTCATCGGCGAGCCGTTCTGGGCCGACGACACGCCGCCGGACGCCTGTGCGGGGCTGGGTATCCCGAAGGAGGAGTTCACCACGCTGGCGGGCACGCTCGACCGGCTCGAGCGCGCCGGGCTGGAGCTGATCGAGATGGTCCTCGCCGACGGCGACAGCTGGGACCGGTATGTGGCCGCGCAGTGG
Organism: Dactylosporangium sp. CA-233914; assembly: GCF_050942935.1. Classification (NCBI taxonomy): domain Bacteria; kingdom Bacillati; phylum Actinomycetota; class Actinomycetes; order Micromonosporales; family Micromonosporaceae; genus Dactylosporangium; species Dactylosporangium sp. CA-233914. The sequence continues at coordinate 6,837,264 of NZ_CP192030.1, forward strand.
TGGACGGTGTCGGACTGGCTGCGCGCGAACCCGGACTCGCCGGACGCTGTGGCGATGCGCCGATACCTGGAGCACAGCCGGCGCACGCACCTGCGGTACCAACGTCGATATCTGGGTTGGGGGGTCTTCGTGTGCCGCACCGATCGGTAACTTGCTCGGCACGCGCGCGGCGGTGTTCGACGGCACCGGCGCCTGCGTCGCCCCGGTGCTGTCGCTGGTCGAGGCGCCGGGTGATGCGCATCTGGCCGCGCGCGGCACGTTCGTCACCGTCGACGGCGTCGCGCAGCCGGCGCCGCGGTTCTCGGCTTCGTCCCCGGCGCCGCCTGGCCCGCCGCCGCTGCCCGGCCTGCACGCCGGCGAGGTCCTCGCCGGCTGGGGGATCGCGCCGTAGGACAGAATGGCCCCGCATGAGGCATCTGCGCCGTGCGCTGATCGGCATCCTCGCCGCGGTGGGACTGTTCTTGGCGTACCTGCGCATGGCCCGCGCGGTGACGGTGAACAGCGACGGTGCCAGCAACGCGCTGCAGGCGTGGGACGTCTTCCACGGCAACGTGCTGCTGCGCGGCTGGACCTTGTCCGATGTGTCGTTCTATCCGACGGAGCTCATCCAGTACGGCCTGATCCAGATCGTCACCGGGCTGACCACGGATCAGATCCACATCGCCGGGGCGCTCACGTGGACACTGGTCGTGCTGGCGGCCGCCTGGCTCGCCGCGTCCGTCGCGCTCGCACCGGACGCACCCCGATGGTCACGGTGGGTGGCGGCCGCGGTCGCGGTGGCGTTGCTGCTGGTCCCGGCGCCGGGCGTCGGCTACCAGACGCTGCTGTCGTCGCCGAACCACACCGGGTCCGCGGTGCCGCTGCTGCTCGCCTGGCTGCTGGTCGACCGGGCCCGTGACCGTGCGTGGCTGCCGTACGCGGTCGCGGTGGTCCTGGCCTGGGGTGCGATGGGTGACCCGCTGATCACGTTCGTCGGGGCGGTGCCGCTCGTCGCCGTGACCGCGCTGCGGGCCCTGCGCGCCCGGGACCTGCGCGGTGCGGATGCGCGGCTCGCGCTGGCCGGGATCGTGTCGGTGCTGCTGTCGCACGGGGTGCTGTGGCTGGTCGAGCGGGCCGGCGGGTTCCGGGCCCCGCATCCGCCGATCGAGTTGTCCCCGGTCGTGCAGTGGCCGCAGCGGGCGCAGACCGTGTCACGGATGGTGAGCATCCTGTACGGCACGAGCCGCCCCGGCATCCAGTCACCCTGGGTCGAGGCACTGCTCCAGGCGGTGAGGGTTCCGGGGCTGATCCTGGCCGCGGCGGCCCTGGCGCTGACCGTGGTCGCGGTGCTGCGCGGCACCGCCGACCGCGTCGACGCCGTCCTCGCCGCGGCCATCATCTGCGATCTGGTCGCCGAGATCGTCTCGACGCTGCCGATCGACGCCCTTGCCACCCGTGAGATCGCGCCGGTACTGCCGATGTCCGCCGTCCTCGCCGCCCGGGTGACGACGCGACTGCTGTCCGCTGTCTCCCGGGTACGGATGGCGCGGGCCGGCCTGGCGTTACTGACGGTGGTACTCGTCGCGCAGCTGGCCGCCCTCGTCGCCTATGCCCCGCCCCGCGCGGAGCCGATCGAGGGCCAGGAGGCGGCGGACTGGCTGCGGGGGCAGGGCCTGAGGTACGGCCTCGGCTCGTACTGGGTGTCGAACAACATCACCGTCGGAACCTCACGGAAGGTCACGGTTGTGCCGACGCTCAGTGGAGGCGGACGGCTGGTCGGGATGTGCTGGCAGACGCACACGGACATGTACGACGCGACCGCGCACGATGCCCGGTTCGTGGTGCTGGAGAAGCAGCGCCCGATGTACGGCACCCCCGCCGACGTCACCGCCCAGTACGGCCCGCCGGTCATGCGTCACGACTTCAACCTCTACGTGATCTTCGTCTACGACCGGAACCTGCTGGAGGGCTTCACCTCCACCTGCTGATCCGCACGCCCTGGGCAGCGGCGTACAGGACCTCCCGCGTATCCGTGGCCTGTGCTCACCACGGGGTTCGGCGTGTCGTTCGCCCTGCCGGCCCTGGCGAGCGCGATCGTGAGCGCCGCGCCGCCGGGCGCGACGGGCGTGGCCTCGGGTGCCGGCGCCAGATTCTCGGCACCTGACACAGAGTTCCCGCGAATTCCGCTCAGCATCACCGTCCGCAGGGGATCCGTTCCGTACCGGTGCGGCCGGGAACGGCCTCGACAAGTTCCGTGACGGCGTGCACCGTCCCCGGCCGATTGCGTCACCAGCGGTAGCCGAGGTTCACGGCGAACGCGGCCGCGACGGTCACGAAGAACGCGGCCCAGCCGACGAGCTTGCGGGAGCCGACCCGCAGATGGGCGATGAGCGCGCCGACGAAGTACAGCACGAGGCCGCCGGCTGCGAGCGTCCCCAGCAGCGGCACGGCGAACCCGGCGAGCAGTCCCAGCGTGCCCGCGGCCAGCAACAGCCCCAGCACCGGCACCCACGACCGGGGAATGCGTTTCATGTCGGCCTGGGCCTTCGGGTAGTCGTGCCCGAGCAGGTAGGTGACGGCGGCGCTGCCGGTGAAAACCGCGGCGACGCAGGTGACCGTGACGTAAGCAGCGAACACAAGCCCTCCTCGGTGACTGCCCCCAAGGACGCTCGATCCGCCGGAAACGTGACGCGGTCCGCGTTCACCGCTCGCCCGGTGCCGGACTGGCGCTGCCGTGGGAGGCCGGTTGTTCACCGAAGCGCCGGCCTCCGACACGGTGCCTCGACGGACCCTCGTCAAACGGGACCGCCGTCACATCAACCAGCCGCCAGGGTTCTGAACGGCCGCGATCTCGTTCATGACCCGTTCAGTGACGGGCAGGAACTTCCCGTAGCCGAGCCAGGGACTGAAGCGGTAGTCGGGGTGGATCTTGCTCTGGATCCGGACGATGAAGCGGGTCAGTGACGGCCCTTGATGGAGCAGGCCGGCGGCAGCGGCGCGAACGTCGTCGGGGATGTCGTCTCGGTGCCGTCGGCCTGCGCGGATCTCCGCCTCGATGGCGATCAGGAGGCGATGCCGCCGGTTGGCCCGCAGGATGCCAACTGGCAGACGACAGCTGTCACTCAACGGTTCCGCTGGGGCAGGGCGGTCAGCACCGGCGTCGCCAGGGCCGGGGCCCGTCGAACTCGCGCGCTGCAACATAACCGTCATTATGGTGTATCCGTCGACACCGCCGCCGAAGCGCTCCCCGGGGCCATCTCGGCCAGATTATCGAATTATTGGTAATAGCAATTCGATAATCGGGCGAGTCGCGCGCCGGACCGGCGGGCAATCGCCTACGCTGTGCTCCGTGACAGAGTCCCGTATCGACGTACGGCTCGGCGAGGACGGGTCCGCGGCCGCCGAGTGGCTCGTGGACGAGCGTTCCGGCGAGGAGCGCCCGTGCGCGTACTGCGGAAAGCCGGTCCCGCAGCGCAGCGCGGCCGGGCGACCGTTCCGGTACTGCCGCGACAACGACGGCGAGTGCCAGCGCAACGCCCGCAACGCGCGGATGCGGCAGCGTACGTCGCCGGGGCTGACCGGTCAGGTGGCCCGGGCGTTCGAGATCGCGGAGCGGCTCGAACACGCGCTGAGCGATCTCGTGGAGGCGCTGCACGCGGAGGTCTCCCCCACCGGCATCGAGCGGCAGGTCGCCGAGGCGCGGGCGGAGGCCGCGGCGGGCCTGGTCGCGGCGCACGCCGAGCGGGACGACGCCCGGGAGGAGACCCGCAAGGCGCGGGCGCAGCTGCAGGAGGCCCGCGTGGAGGCGGCGCGACTGCGGGCCGAGGTCGACGAGTCCCATGAGGCGGCGATGCAGGCGCGCAACGACCTGTTCGACGCGCAGGCCCGCATCCGGTCGGCGCAGGACGACACCGAGCACGTACGCGGGGAGAGCATGGCGCGCATCGCCGAGATGCAGCAGCGGCTCGACGCCATGGAGCAACGGGCCCGGCAGGTCGCGCAGGACGCCGCCGAGCACGGCCACCGGGTCACCGCGGAGGCCGATGCGAAGGTCGCGGCGGCGCAGGACAGCGCCGAGCGGCGGGTCGCGGACGCCCACGAGGCGGCGGCCGCGACGGTGGTGCAGGCGCGCAGCACGGCCGAGCAGGCGATCACCGAGGCGAAGGCGTCCGCGGCGGCGACGGTGGCGGAGGCCAGGGCGGCGATGGAGCGTACGGCCGCCGATGTCCGGGCCGCCGCCGACCGCTCGATCGCCGAGGTGCGCACGGACGCCGACCGCAGGATCGCGCAGATCCAGGCTTCGGCGGAGGAGGCCCTCACCGTGGCGCGGGCGGCCGCGGACCGGATGGCCGCGCAGCACCGGGAGGCGGCCGACGCCACGGCCGCGGAGCGGGACGCGGCGCGCCGGGAAGCGGCGACCGAGGCGGCGCTGCGGGCCGAGGCGTACCGGGAGCGCGACGCCGCCCGCGACCTGGCCGGCACCGCACTACGTGAGCGTGACGTCGCGCACACAGCCGTGGAGCGGGCGCTGCGCGAGGGAGCGGAGACGCAGAGTCGGCTGCAGCGGCGCCTGGACGCGGAAGGTGCGCGGGCGGCGGGGGCCGAGGCGGCGCTCATTTCCGCACGTGAGGAGCTCGTCCGGCTGCGGGCCGAGGCGGACCGGGCGCACGCCTGGGCTGATGATCTCCGCGATCAGGTGACGCAGCTCACGGCGGCACTCACCCGCCTGACTGTGTCCGGAAGCGTTCCGCCGTCCTCCGGGTGAGAACGGTCAACCGCCAGGGTGACCTGCCGAAACTACTTTGGGTGAGCCGCGCGGCGAAACACCTTCAGTGGTCGATCATTGAAACTCAACGTAAAATCAGGGTACCGACCCGGCGACTACCCTACCGCCGTCCCGGGTAGGTCGTGTAATCTGCCCGCCCGCAGTGGGAATCGTCAGACCACGTGGCGTCGTTGGTTACAGCGAAGCGCAACACGATTCGAAGGGGAAGACCGACCATGGGCGAGCGCATGCTGCGCGGCAGCCGTCTCGGAGCCGTCAGCTACGAGTCCGACCGCAACACCGAGCTGGCTCCGCGTCAGACCCGCGAATACCTGTGCGCCAAGGGGCACCAGTTCGAGGTTCCGTTCGCTGTCGACGCTGAGGTCCCGATGACCTGGGAGTGCAAGTTCGACGGCAGCGTGGCGCGGCTGGTCGACGGCAGCGAGCCCGAGCAGAAGAAGGCGAAGCCGCCGCGCACCCACTGGGACATGCTGCTCGAGCGGCGCACCATCGCCGAGCTCGAGGACATCCTCAACGAGCGGCTCGCAGAGGTTCGCCTGCGCCGCGGTCGCTCCGCGTAACAGCTCGACCGGAATCCGAGAAGCCCCGGCCATCCGCCGGGGCTTCTCGGCGTGTCGCGCTCGGGCGGGGCGGCGGGGTGGTCCAACGCGCACCCGTCCCGCGTCCCGCCCAGGCGCCTCGCAGGCCGGATCCGCGCAGCTTCGGCGAAGCACGGACCGTGACGGCCTTGAAGCCGAAGCCGGGACGGGAATTGCGTTGCAGCGCACCGCGCGCGAGGTAGCGTCGGCGCGGACAGGAAGGCGCCATGAACCCAGAGCTACGTGCTGACTGCTCACAGTGTTTCGGGCTGTGCTGTGCCGCCCCGGCGTTCTCCCGCTCGTCCGACTTCGCGATCGACAAACCGGCCGGTCACCCCTGCCCGAACCTCGGCGAGACGTTCCGCTGCGGCATCCACACCCAGCTGCGGCAGCGCGGCTTCGCCGGCTGCACCGTCTACGACTGTTTCGGCGCCGGCCAGCACGTCGCCCAAGTCGTCTACGAGGGCCGCGACTGGCGTCGCGATCCAGCGTCCGCGCCGCGGATGTTCGAGGTCTTCGCTGCGGTCCGCGTCCTGCACGAACTCATCTGGTACCTCACTGAAGCCCGCTCCCTCCCCCAGTCCACGCCCCTGCGCGAGGCCCTCGACGACGCGCTGTCGGCGACGCAGGCTCTGCGTGACGCGCCCGACGACCTGACGCCCGCGGACGCGGAACGTCACCGCGACCGGGTCGCCCCGCTCCTGCGCGAGGCCAGCGCGCTCGCCCGCACACCGGCGCCCGACGAGGACTCGCCGTCACAGCGGACACCCGGCCAGAGCCGCGCCGGAAGGCGGAACGGCGCACCAGGCCAGGACCGCGACAGAACACGGCACGGCCGACCGGACCAGGGCCGTGACAGAACACGGCGTGGCGAACCCGACCAGGACCGTGACAGCACCCACGGTGGCCGACCGGGCACGCCACGAAGCCGCGGTGGTGGCGTACCGATCGCGATGAGCAGGAACCTCATCGGCGCGAAGCTTCGCAGCCGGGATCTGCGCGACACCGACCTGCGCGGCGCGCTGCTGATCGGCGCGGACCTGCGCGGTGCCGACCTGCGCAATGCCGACGTGATCGGCGCGGACCTGCGGGGCGCGGACCTGACCGGGGCCGATCTGAGCACCACCCTGTTCCTGATCCAGTCGCAGCTCGACGCCGCGTCCGGCGACACGTCGACGAAGCTGCCCGCGCGCCTCAGCCACCCGGCGCACTGGCTCCGTCGCGACCGGTGAACGCGGGGCGCCTGGGCGGCTGCGACGTGGCGGCGTGGTGTCGACGGCCGAGGCGCCGGGACGGCCACCTCCGGGTGGGCCCTCGGCCGCGGCCGGATCGGCCCGGCGCATGAGCCCGCAGCCGTGGCCGCGGCCCGCGCAGCGGTGGCGCGCTCAGGCGGCCGGGGTGTCGACGCGCAGGGCGTCGGTGACGGTGGTATGCACGGGGATCGGGCCGGCCAGTCCGACCGTGCGTAACAGGCCGGCCAGGAACGGTGTCGGCGCGGCGAGGCGGAGGAAGCCGCCGGAGGCGACACAGTGATTGCGGCCGTACGCGAAGGTGCCCAGGCCGATCGAGTCGCAGAACTCGACGCCGGCGAGGTCGACCACGATGCGTGTGCGTCCGGCGTCGAGCAGCGCGTGCACCGTGTCGCGCAGCTCGGGTGCGGTGGTGAGGTCGATGGCACCGCGGATCGAGACGAGGGCGATGCCGTCGTTACGGTTTGTCACTGCAACATACATGGACAAATCCTGCCCGTCATCGCGGCGTTTCGCAGCGTGTCGGCCACCCGATCGGGCCGATCGGGTGATCTTTGGTGAGCGCGGCCCGGCTACTGATCGCGGCGACCCTGGCGCGGACTGCGGATTCGGGTGCCGCGGTGGTGATCGTGCTGGCCTCCGTGCGCCAGTTCGGCGGGCCGGCGCAGGGGTCGCTGGTCCTGGCGATGCTCCTGGTCCCGCATGTGGTCGCCGGTCCGTTCGTCGGCGTGGTCACCGACCGCGCCCGCCGGCCGGGGCTGGCGCACGCGGTGTTCGTCGGCGTCTTCGGCGCGGCGCTCGGGGGCGTCCTGTCGCTGCTTGGTCGCGTACCGCAGCCGGTCGTGCTGGCGCTGGCGCTCGTGGCGGGCTGCTGCGGGTCGATGGTGTTCGGTGGCCTGTCGAGCCGCCTCGACGACGTCGTCGCCGCGGAGGATCTTCGCCGGTTCCGGGGGCTGGACGCCGCCACGTACAACGTCGCGGACATCTTCGGCCCAGCCGCTGGGGCGGCGCTGGTGGTGGCGGCTGGTGCGCCGCTCGCCGCGGCGGTGCTCGCGGTTTCGTGCCTGTCCGCGGCGGTGCTGTTGCTGACCGTGCACGCAAGGCCCGCACCGGGGCTGATGAACCGCGATGCACGGACCGTACCGGCGCCGGCGACGGCGGTGACCACGGTCGCGGCGGCGGCCGGGCCGGCGACCGGTGACGAGCCCGCCGACAAGCCGTACAGCGGGGTCGCGAGCCATCGAGGACGAGACGGTCACGAGCAGCACGGCGGCGACCGGGACGGCCAGGAGCCGGGCCGCTGGGAACACGACGGCTGGCAACTGGGCGACAGGGAACCTGAAGGCCGAGAGCACGACAGCCGGGAACGAGACGACAGTGCACACAACGGCCGGGAACAGGACGGCTGGGAACGAGAGGGCCGGCGACGCGACGGCTGGGGAGAAGGCGGCCGCGGACGGGCTGGCTGGGAACAGGACAAGGAACGCAATGGCAGGGAACGGGACGGTGGGCGTCGGGTAGGCAAGGGAACGGCCGCGGTCGGAGGTGTCGCCGGGCGGGGAAGGTTGGTCGACGATCTGCGGGGCGGGTTCCGGGCGATTGTCGTGTCGCGGCCGCTGCGGGCGGTGACCGCGGCCACCTGTGTGGCGATGTTCGGGCAGGGGATGATGCCGTCGATCGCCGTGCTGCTCGGTGCGGCGCACGGGCGGCCGGCCGGGGGTGGGCTGCTGGTGACGGCGATCGGGGTGGGGGCGCTCGCCGGGTCGCTGCTCATGGCGCGGTGGCCGGTGCGGGTGGCGCCGCAGCGGCTGGCGCTGGTGTGTCTGGTCGTGATCGGGGCGGTGCTGGGGGTGGTGGCGTTCGTCGGTAGCTGGGTGGTGGTCGTGGCGTTGTTCGCGGTGGCGGGGTTGTTCGACGGGCCGTTGCTGACGTCGGTGCTGCAGGTGCGCTCGAATGAGGCGCCGCCGCGGGTGCGGACCCAGGTGTTCACGCTTGGGGCCGGGTTCAAGCTGACGGCCGCCGCGGTGGGGGCGGCCGTGTTCGCGGTGGTGGCGGCGTGGCCGGTGGAGGTGCTGATGGCGGGGCTGGGTGGGTCGCAGCTGGTGGCTGCCGCGGTGGGTGTGCTGCTGCTGGCGGGGCGTCGCCGGGTCGTTTGACCCGAAGCGCTCGATCTCGCCGGCGAGCCTCGTCTTGCCCAGGCCCGCCTCGGGCCCGCCGCGTGCCGGCGCGCGGCGGGCGGTGTAGGCCCGCGCGGTGACATGTCTGGGGTAAGCGATGTGTGACCGTACGCTGCACAGTCCGAGCAGCACGGCCTCCTTGGCGGTAGGCACCAGGTTCGTCATGTCCGCGGTGAGCGACGCGTGACCATACGCTGCGCAGTCCGAGCGGCACGGCTTCCTGGCGATGAGCGGCAGGTTCGTTGTCTCTGTCGGGGTGGCCTGTCCGCGGTGAGCGAATCGCGGCTGCCGGTGGATGAGATCTGGGTGCGGCCTGCTGCGGCCTGCGGCGGCCAGGGACAGGTCGGCGACGGCCTGCAGCGCCCGGCCTCAGGCAGCGGTGTTCGACATGCAGCTCCGCTCGTTGACGTCTGTTCAGCGGCGTGACGGCCTGCGCGGTGGGCGGTGCGTCGATCCTCCTTCCCTGCCGTCGCGGTCGGCGTCCGGTGGAGGGCGGCCTCGACGCCGGCGCAGACCGCGACCGGCCGCGCGGGAGACAGGCCGTAGCGGGCGCCGGAAATGCCGTACGGGCGGCCTCTCTGGGTGGGAGGCCGCCCGTACGGTGCAGAGCTTGTCCTAGCGGTGGCCGCGCCGACCGTAGTCGTGCGCGATCAGCAGCCAGCCGTGCTTGCGGTTCATCGACGGCACACACTTGCCGTCGTCGAAGCGGCCCTGGCGCTCGCCGATCCACGCGAAGAACTCGCAGGTCTTCTTGCTCTGGTACCAGCCGGCGACCCAGGTGCGGTCACGGCGGTTGTTGCCGTGGTCGTTGCCATGGCCGTTACCGTTACCGTGGCCGTGCGGCTTGGGCTGCGCGACCGTGGCCTGGCCGCCCTGCCCGGTGGCGGCGGACGCGGCCGTGGCGGTCATGCCGAGGACCGCGCCGGCGGTCAGGGTCATGGCGCCCAGGGCCAGGATTCGCTGTGCGTTTCGCATCTTGACTCCCCCTCATGTCGTGATGACGCGATTACACTATGTATCCGAAAGGGATAAATCTCGCAAAACGCTTCATCCTTTCAGGCAAAGGCTGAAGGCCGTGTGGCCATCCGGCAACGCCGACCGGCGAGGATCGCTATAGGCGAAATGTCCGAACCCGGCGGGCCCGTGGGCGACACAGGCCACGTCTGGCAAGGACCCGGCAACACCCAGCGGCACGATCGGACAAGCCGGCGCCGGGCGGGAGAACATCCGGGAGCACACGGCCGGGGCGCCGAGCAGCCAAGGGCCCGCTGGAAGGGCCGAGGCACAGGAAAGGCCTGACGTGAACGGCGCTGGAGGGCACGCCGAAGCACAGCAGGAGCACGAGAGCCCAGCCGCACCAGGTGGTCAACCTCGACGCCCCGGTGCCGGTGGCCGTCGGGTACACCAGGGAATGGCAGAGCCCGGACACAACAGCGCCACTCGGGCCGGGAGCCGCCGCATGCGAGGCCCGGGGCGGGACGGCCACAGCGCAGGAGCGAGAACGGAACACCAGGGCGCAGGCAGTACGCCAGGCCGACGCGCCGGACGACGGCCCGGCACGAGCGCGGAGCAGCTACGCGACCGGGCGGACCAGGACGGTACCGCCGCTGGTGAACGGGTGCCGGTCCGCCGGTACGAACCCGCAGCGCAGGTAGGCGTTCAGCGCGGCCGTGTTCCCGCAGGCCAGTTCCAGCTCGACGGTGTCGTGCCCGCAGGAGCGGGCCCACCCGACCACCGCCTCGGCCAGCAGTCCCGCGATGCCGCGGCCCCGCACGGCGGGCGCCACCCACATGCCGATCAGGTGTGTCGTGCCGGGCGCGGCCGCCGCCACCCACGCCCCGACGATCCCGACAGGTGCTGACGGACCGTCGAAGGCGGCGAAGAACGCCCCGCCGGGCGGCCACGAACGCCAATCGGCCTCGCTGCGTCTGGCTTCGCGGGCGTGGGTGCTGACGAAGGCGTGCGGGCTGTCACGCAGCGCGGCGAGCCGCAGGTCCCGTTTGAGCCGCCATTGGTCGCCGGTGAGGGCCCGTACCTCCACCGGAGAACCCTCCCAATTCGCCCTCCGCCGGGCAAGCGGGATCCGCCCTACCCGTTGCCCTGCAGTGACGGGTCGGCGTCCAGCTGCTGCACGACGGGCCCGACGAGCTCGGACAGGTCGCGGACGAGGACGGTGACGGCGCGGGCGGCGGCCGCGGCGACGTCCTGGGCGCCGGTGCCGGGCTCGGGTGCCTCGGGCAGGCCGTCCAGCGGCAGGGGCGCCTCGATGAGCAGGGTGGTGCGCAGGTGCGGGTTGCGGCTGAGGTCCCGGTCGGTGGGCGGCACGAACTGCCCGAACAGCTCCGGCCAGCCACGCCAGCCGCGGTCGCGCCACCAGGCGCGGGTGGCGGTGAGCCCGGCCGGCAGCGGCGAGACGAGCTCGACCCGGGCGGTGAGGCCGCCGTCGAACGGGTTGCGGCCGCAGGTCGCGGACAGCACGCGCCGGTGCCAGCGCACATATCCGGGGTCGAGGATCGGCGCGGTGGCGAGGGTCCAGGCGATGCAGGCGAACGTGACGGGGGCGATGTCGCCGAGGCTGTGGGTGAACGCGCTGGGTGCGGACAGGACCATCGCCTCGTAGCGGTCGTGGTCGCGGTCCAGCCAGAACGTCTTCACGACCCCACGCTAGCCGTCGCCGGCCTGTTTGCCCGCCTCGTCCGCGCAGAGCCGAACCCGCAGCTCAGAGGGTGGTCACGACCGCCGGGTGGCGGGGGTCGTCGGCGCGGACGGCGACGTCGGCCTGGTACTGCGGCATGACCTCGTCCCGGTATCGGCCGAACGCCGGCAGTGTCCACGCGAGGCCGGGCGGCAGCCGCCGGGCCAGCGCCGCGTCGGACTGCATGAGGTGTGCGGTGACGTCGAACTCGAGGCCGGCGCCGAGCAGGAACACCCCGGACACGACGATCACGGCGTGGGCGGGCAGCCGCACGTACGCGGCCCGGGTGGCCCGGTCCGCGACGGGGTCCCACAGCGACGGCAGGACCCGTCCGCTGCCGCCGGGCCCGGCCGGTCCGAGCACTTCCCGGGTGAGGGCCCGCAGGTCGAGCCAGTCCTCGTAGTACGCGTCCGGGTTGGTCTTGCCGCGTTCGAACCGCAGCGACGCGGCCCGCAGGAACCCGGCGGCGGGCACGTGCAGCACGGGTGTCCCGGCAGCCTCGACGGCCTCGACGACCGCTGCGGCGAGTTCGGCGGTGCCGGCGGTCGGGGCGCCGTCGACGCCGACGCGGGCGGGGTGGCCGGCGTCGAGGGCGAGGGCCCGGTCGGCGAGGGTGGTGGCGAGCGCGGCGACGGTGACGGGTGCGGCCTTCACCGGTTGTGCGGGTGCGGGTCGATGATCTCGCCCTCGACGATCTCGCCGGGGACGCCGGGCTGGTCGCCGGCGGCGGCCGGCGGGGCCGGGTTCGCGGTCCGTTCGGCGCGCACGATCCGCGGGCCGAACAGGTCACCGGCGGCGGCCGGGGAGATGCGCCGTTCGGCGACGCGACGGACCCGCCGGCCGGCGAACGCCCGCACCGGCGGGGCGAGCAGCAGCAGCCCGGCGACGTCGGTGAGGAACCCGGGGACGATCAGCAGCAGCGCGCCGATCAGCCCGGCGAGGCCGTCGGACACCTCGCCGCCGGCGGGCCGGCCCTCCGCGAGAGCGGCCCGGAACCGGCGCCAGGCCCGGACACCCTCACGTTTGACCAGCATGAACCCGACGGCCATGGTAGCCAGGCCGATCAGCACGGCCCAGCCCCAGCCGATCGCCCGGGCGACCAGCACGAACACGGTGATCTCGGCGATCACCAGCAGGAACGCGCCGATTGCCGCCCAGCCGAGCCCTCGCATGTGTCCCGTCCCCTCCTCAGCGCCCCTGGCTGCCCTTGGCCGGGCCGCTACCGGCCACACCCCGCTTGAGCGCGTTCCACCGGGCCGCGGTGCCCCAAACGGTCACCTTCCACAGTGCCTCACGAACGATGCTGGAGCTCATCTTCGACTGGCCGCGTTCGCGTTCGGTGAACGTGATGGGCACCTCGGCGACCCGGAACCCGTCCTTGTGGGAGCGCCAGGCGAGGTCGACCTGGAAGCAGTACCCGTGCGACGCGATCGAGTCGAGGTCGATCTTGCCCAGGACCGGCGTCCGGTACGCCCGGTACCCGCCGGTGGCGTCACGCAGCGGCATGCCGAGCGCGAGCCGCACGTACACGTTGCCGGTGCGGGAGATCGCCTGCCGGTGGAACGGCCAGTTGACGGTCTTGCCGCCCTTGATGTACCGCGACCCGAGCACCACGTCGTTGTCGGCGAGCGCGTCGAGCAGCCTCGGCAGCTCCTCCGGGGCGTGGGAGCCGTCGGCGTCCATCTCCACGACGGCGTCGTAACCCCGCTCGGTGCCCCAGTTGAACCCGGCGATGTACGCCGCGCCGAGGCCCTGCTTGCCGGCGCGGTGCATGACGTGCACGGCCGGGTCGGCGGCCGACAGCTCGTCGGCGATGGCACCGGTGCCGTCCGGGCTGTTGTCGTCGGCGATGAGGATGTCGACGCACGGGGTGGCCTTGCGGACCCGGTCGACGATGATCCGGATGTTGTCGGCCTCGTTGTACGTGGGGATGATGACGAGGACCCTGCCGACTCCGGGGTATTGGTTCACGCCTCGGTCGGTTGTGCTCACAGGTCCTCCTTGATGCCTGGGGCGGCGTTGTCGGTGTGTTCGGTGCTGCCGGCGCCGGATTCGACGTCCGACCGTATGTCACTGTCCGTGGTGCCCGCCGGGCGGCGTCGATACCACCACGCGGCGGCGATCCCGGCCAGCGCCAGGACCACGATCACGTATTCGGGGATCGCTCCCAGCCTTGTCGCAAGCGTACGTTGGGCGCCCAGACGCAGCTCGCCGAGGATGACCGCGGGGGTGTCGAACCGCGTTTCGCCGCTGGTGGCGCCGGTGTGGTCGGAGAATGCGCTGATGCCGACCGTGGAGGCCATGAGCGCGTCACGGCCGTGCTCGACGGCGCGCAGCCGGACCATCGCCAGCTGCTGGCGGGCCTCGGCCTCGTCGAAGGTGGCGTTGTTGGTCTGGACCGCCAGCAGCTGCCCGCCGCCGACGACGGTGTCGCGCACGAGCCCGTCGTAGGCGACCTCGAAGCAGATGACGTCACCGACGGTGGCGGGCCCGACCTGCAGCACCCCGGGCCGGGTGCCGGCGGTCATGTCGGTGACCCGGTCGACCTCCTTGGACACCAGCCGGGCGATGGAGCGCAGCGGCATCGTCTCGGCGAACGGCACCGGGTGGCGTTTGACGTACTTCGGCACGGCGTCGCCGAGGTCACGGCCGGGCCCGAAGACCAGCCCGGCGTTCTCGACCCCGGTCTGCGAGCTGTACAGCACCGCCCCGACCAGGATCGGCGCGCCGACCTCGTTCGCGGCCTTGTCGATGAGCAGCCCGGCGTCGGCGTTGCGCAGCGGGTCGATGTCGCTGGCGTTCTCCGGCCACACCACGAGGTCGGGCCGGCGGGCGAGCCCGGCCCGCACCTGCCGCCCGAGCGCGATCGTGGCGTTGACGTGGTTGTCGAGCACGGCACGCCGCTGCGCGTTGAAGTCCAGCCCGAGCCGTGGCACGTTGCCCTGCACGACGGCCACGTAGACGCTTCGGCCGCCGGGAGCCTTCAACGGTACCGCTTGAGCGGCCCCGGCCACGGCGCACCCGGCCACGACCGCGGCCAGGGGAGCGACGGCGCGGCGGATGTCGGGGCCGGCCCCGACGCCGCGCAGCACCGCGTAGCCCAGCAGCCCGCCGATGAGCGCGACGGCGAACGTGACCAGCGGCGCCCCACCGGCGGCGGCCAGACGCAGCAGCGGCGACGTGTCCTGGCTGAACGCGAGGCGCCCCCACGGGAACCCGCCGAACGGGGTCCGGTCCCGCAGCGCCTCCTGCGCCGTCCACAGCGCCCCGACGGCGACGGGCCACGCCCAGCCGCCGCGGTTCCAGCCGTGCCGGCGCTCCAGCAGCGGGCTGATCGCGGCGACGGCGGCGCCGACGAGCCCGAAGTACAGTGTCTCGAGCCCCGACAGCAGCAGCCACGGGACCATGCCGGTGTGCAGGTTCGTCCACGACAGCAGCGGGGTGAAGAACAGCGCCCCGGTGACGGCGCCGAGCCCGAGCCCGGCCCGCAGCCGCCGCCGGTGCACGGCGACGGCGAGCAGCGCGACGGCGGCGGGAGCGGCCCACCACACCCCGTAGGGCGGGAACGCCACGAGCATCGCCCCGCCGGCGACGGCGGCGGCCAGCAGCGCCGCCCACATCGGCAGGGGCGGGGCGGGGGCGTTGTCGCGGTCGGGCCCGCCGGGGGCTGCGGGCGCGGCGGCGGACTGCTCTTCGACCAACGTCACCTGCGCCATCCCGGGTTGTCGGACCGCGTCGTTTCGCGCTTGCGGCGCCCATTATGCGGGGTAAGTCGCCCGAACGTGGAATCGCGGGGTCGGGCGGCCGGGAATCGGCTGGAGCGTGCCTCGACGGCGCGCAGGCCTTCATGCGCCGGTCATCTTCCGCGTACGGTCCGCTCCGCCATGGATGCCGACAAAGGCGACATTTCCGATTCATCCCCGGCGGCCGCGTCACGTCTCGACCACGAAGCGGCATCCCCGGCGAACGGAGGGCGCAGCACGGTGCTCGAGTCCGGGCCACGGCTGGACGGAACGCGGGTTGCGTCGCAGTCGCCCGCCGCCGCCCGAGCCGGTTCACCCACGGGCTCGGACGAGCACCGGCCATGGAGCCCGCCGGGCACGCGAGCACCCACCAGCGCAGGCGGGCCGTCGCCTGAGCGCATGCAGCAGGGCCGGCGCGGGTCGGGCGCACGGCCGACCAGGGCCCGGCCGGACCTGTTCGCGGCGGTGCTCGCCGATCGAGGGCGCCGAGGCGTTCGTCGGCCTGGTGCCGATCGGGCCGGTGGCGGCGCGGCGGGACCGCGACGGGTGCCGGCCGCGGCGGAACGCGCGGCCGGGCCCGTAGCAGGCGGGCCAGAGGGCTGAAATGGGGGCGCGACCGAGGTCGCGCCCCACGCTCCCAGGCCCTTTGTCCGGCCGGTGCGGCAGTGACGTTCGTGCGCGGCCTTCGTTCCGGCGACGGCGCGGGCTGGCTGCCCGGGCGCGTGCCGTTGTCTACTGGCCGCGTGATCCCCCCTGCCCTGACACCGGTGGATGCCCGTTCGCAGCCCCCTCCGACCCCCGCCCGCTGATCCCGGGATCGTCCCATCGGTTGACGTGGACGTCCGGCCAGCCGGCGTTGGGGGGTAGCGAACCGCGGTCATCCTTCCCGAAGTAGGACGCAAAGACGGTACGCGCCCGCGCGGGGTGGATGTCAACCGCCCCCCGGGATGGATTTGGCGGTGGCGGCGTGTCGTGCGGGCGTGTCGGCCACGGTTCACCCGACCGATCACAGCATGCACCTACGCGACCACGGAACGCAGTGTCGCCGTGAGTGCGGCCGCAACCCCCGGATGGTCACCGGCGAGCAGACCGGCAGCGGCGAGCACATACGCGGTGTCGACAGCGACGACAGGCGAACGGGGCAACGCCCAGCCGCCGGCATAGTCGGCCAGCGTCGGCGCGACCGCCGCGGTGGCCGCAGCCGCCTCAGCATGCCGGAACACACCGCCGGACACCACGACCGACACGACGTGCCGCAGATCGCGTCCCGCTCTGGTGTGACGGCGCACGCCGACGGTGACCGCGGCGGCAGCCAGGCCGAGCCGGCCGGGGGCGACGGTGAGACGTTCCCGGCCGGCGGCGGCACGGATACCGCCGGTGTTCCACCGCACACCGAGGTCACCCTCGACGGTCCGCGCCTGCCACAGCACCCCGGCGACCGCACCCCCGGGTATGTCACGCGGCTGCAGCGCGCTGTACACGTCGGTGGTGGCCCCGCCGACATCGACGACGAGCAGATCCCCGCCGACCCCGGCGGCAAGAACCCCGACACCGCACAGGACCGCGTCAGGGGTCGCCGCGTCGACCATCGACGCGAACCGGGCCCCGCGGGAGAGCCGCTTCCCGCCGATCACGTGCCGGATGAACACGTCCCGGATCGCGGCCCGGGCCGGACCGGGGTCGATGACACCGATACGGGGCAGCACGTTCCCGGCCGCGGTGACCGGCACGCCACGGCCGGCAAGCACAGCGGCGACCTCCTCCTGCGCGTCGCGGTTGCCCGCGACCACAACAGGCACCCGCCACCGGGCAGCGGCCAGCCGCCGGGCATTGTGCACAATGGTGCCGATATCGCCGCCGTCCGTGCCACCGGCCAGCAGCAGCACATCGGGCCGGGCCGCCCGCAGCCCCCCGATCGCCGCCGTGGACAGCAGCCCCGTGGTGGTGTGCACAACCCGCGCCCCAGCCGACAACGCAACCCGGTGCGCGGCATCGGCCGACACGAGCGCCTCGAACCCGATCACGGCCAGCCGCAGCCCGCCACCGGCCGACGAGCAGCAGTAGACCCGCCCGACCGGCCCAGCCACGCGAAGCAACGCGTCGACCCCGTCCAGCACATCGCTGCCGGCGGTCGTCGGATGCGTCGCGGTACGGACAAGCTCACCGCTGCCCACGTCGACGACGGCGAGCTTCGTGTCGGTGGAGCCGACGTCGAGGCAGGCGACCCTCACGGCACGACAACAGTCCCGGTCGCCGACACCGCCAGCAGCGGCGGATCGACGACGTCCGCCGCCGACGGGCCCCGATCCGGTGCCGCCCGGCAGGTGACGTGACAGGTGAACTCGACCGTGCGGCTACGCCGGCCCTGCCCGACGACAACAGCCGTGACCTCCACGACATCACCCGCATACACGGGGGCGTGGAACGTAACCGTGCCGTACCCGGCGAACAAGCCCTCATCGCCGTCGGTACGGATACACAACTCCGTGGCGGCGTCACCGAACAGCCCAAGACTGTACGCGCCGTCGACGAGGTTCCCGCCGTAATGGGCGTGGGAATACGCCACATACCGGCGGTGCACGACCGTCGTCCCCACCAGACTCATGAACGCCTGCCTGTCGCGGTGATGATGGTGTGAGCGAGGTACGAAGCGACCTCACCCGGGGTGGTACCCCGGCCGAAGATCCGGTCGACGCCGAGATCACCGGCCATCGTCTCGTCGAACCGGGGCCCGCCCGCCACCAGCAGCGGCCGCCGCGCCGGCGGGAACGCCTCCCGGAACGCCGCCGACATGGCACGGACGTTGCGCAGATGCGCGTCCCGCTGCGTGACGACCTGACTGACGAGCACGGCATCGGCCCGCTCCGCCGCAGCGACCTCGACGAGGTCAGCGACCGGCACCTGCGCACCGAGATTGACCACCCGCAGCTCCCGGTAGTACTCCAGGCCCTTCTCCCCGGCGATACCCTTGACGTTGAGGATCGCGTCGATACCGACGGTGTGCGCGTCCGTGCCGATACAGGCACCGACCACAACGTACTTGCGCCGCAGCCGGCCCCGCACCGCAGCGTTGACATCCTTCGCACTCAACAACGGATACTCACGTTCGGCGACATCGACCTTCCCCGGCTCGACAAGGTGGTTGACCCGGCCGTAGACGACATAGAACGTGTGCCCGTCACCGATCGGCCGGGCGTGCACCACCATCGCCGGATCGACACCCATCTTCGCCGCCAGCTGCAGCGCCGCACCCTCCCCACGCCGCCCCGCCGGCAACGGCAACGTGAACGACATCTGGATCATCCCATCGCCGGACGTATCGCCGTACGGCCGCACAACCTCCGGCACGCTCACCGCCCGCCTCCCGTCAGCAACTGCTCAGCCGGGTTGAAGTAGCCGTCCTCACGCCGGGCGACCCCCTCGAGGCCCTTGCCACGCTCCGGCGGGCGGCGCATGATCCCGAACGTGCCCTCGGCGATCGCCTCGAGCAGCCCCTGCTCACCGATCCGCTCCAGCAGCTCGACCGCCTCACGCAGTACGACCGCCGCCCTGGCCTTGATGAACCCGCCCGGCGTGAAGTCCTCGTGCAGGTTCCCCGCCGCGCGCAGCACATAGCCCACGTTCTGCAGGGCGATGTCCCGGTCGGACAGCCACGGGGTGACGACCGCCTCCGTCATCATCCCCACCAACAGAATCCCCTGGCCGGTCAACACCCCGGCGAGGTTGAAGAACCCGTCGAGAAGATTGCCGCGGAACACATCCCCGGTCATGTGTTTCGTCGGCGGCATCCACTTCAGCGGCGCACCCGGGAACAACTCCCGCGCCAGCAACGCATGCGCGAGCTCCAGCCGGAACGACTCCGGCAGCTCGGGGTTGATCTCGAACGCGTGCCCGAGCCCCAACTGCCACGTCGCCAACCCCGCCTCCCTCGCGAAATACTCGTTGAGCAACTGCGACACCGTCACCGTGTGCGCCGCCTCGACAGCATCGGCAGTGGTGAGATAGTTGTCCTCACCGGTATTGATGATGATCCCGGCCCGGGCGTGAACCTGCCGCGAGAACCGCTGGTCGACGAACGTACGGATCGGGTTGATGTCCCGAAACAAAATCCCGTACATCGAGTCGTTGAGCATCATGTCCAGCCGCTCCAGCCCGGCCAGCACCGCGATCTCCGGCATGCACAGCCCCGACGCGTAATTCGTCAGCCGCACATACCGCCCCACCTCCTTCGACGTGACGTCCAAGGCCGCCCGCATCAACCGGAAATTCTCCTGCGTCGCATAGGTGCCGGCGAACCCCTCCCGAGTCGCACCCTCCGGCACATAATCCAGCAGCGACTGGCCGGTGGAACGAATCACGGCGATGACATCGGCACCGGCCCGGGCAGCGGCCTGCGCCTGCGGAATATCCTCATGGATGTCACCGGTGGCGACGATCAAATAGATCCACGGCCGGCGCACCGGATCCCCGTGCCGGGCCACGAGCCGCTCCCGCTCCCGCCTACGGCGGTCGATACGGGCCACACCGCGCGCCACAGCCGCCGCCGCCGACCGCCGGGCCCGCCCCGATTTCCCCGCATCCGGTACACCAAAACGCACACTGCCCGCAGCGGCCCTCTGCGCCAGCAACGTCAGATCCGCATGCCCGTCACGAATCAGCGCATCGAACACCGGCAGCAGCACCCCCCGCCCCAGCCCCACATCGGCAGCCACCGCGTCAACAAGCCGGTTCACCCACGGAATCCCGTCCGGATCAGCGCCGACAATCCCGGCCAGCCGCAGCGTCGCCCGCTCCACAGCAACCGTGGTGTGCGACTTCGCCAACTCCACAACCGGCCGGCCCGCAGCGGCCGCCAACCGCCGCGCCCTGCGCACCACGGCCGCGTCAAGGCCGAGTTTCCCGCTCACCGCCGCCTCCACAAAGCTCAGTCCCCGTCATGGATACCGGTACCGGCAAGGACCGTCCGCCGGGCCACCGGAGTGTCCCCACCACCCAGCACACCAGTGAGCGTGTCAGTCGTGTCCCAAACCGTGAACGTCGCCGCCCCACCCGGATTGAGCACACCCTCACCGTCGGCACCCACCGCCCGCCACCCGCCACGAGTGTGCGCGGCGAACGCGGCCTTCGCCCCGATCCGCTGCACCGGATTGTGGTGACCCATCGCCGCCCGGCACGACCCCCACGGATCCAACGGCGTCACCGGACTGTCGGAGCCGAACGCCAGCAGCACCCCGACCCCGGCCATCGACCCGATCGGGTTCGCCGCGATCGCCCGCGCCGCCCCGAGCCGCCGCGCATACATGCCATGCTCCCCACCCCACAGCCGGTCGAACGCCGGCTGGACCGACGCGGTGATACCGAACTCGACGAACTTCGCGATCGCCGCCTTGTCCAGCAACTCCGCGTGCTCGATGCGATGCCGCCCGGCCCGCAGCCGCTCCACCCCGACCCGCGCAGCCGCCAGCCCGAACCCCGCCAGGACCGTCGCCACAGCCCGGTCACCGATCGCATGGAACCCGCCCTGCACCCCCTGCTCGACACACCCGGCCAGATGCTCAGCGACCTCACCAGCGCTCAGATACCCGTGCCCGCACACACCGTCGTCGTCGGCGTAGTCCTGCAGCAGATGCGCGGTGCGGGCCCCGAGCGCCCCGTCGGCATACAGATCCCCGGCCGCCCCGACCGCCCCCAGCTCCCGCGCCTTCGCCGCCGCCCCGGCCTCCCCCCACAACCCGAACACCCGCGGAAACCCCGGCCCATGCCCCAGCGCCGCGACGAAGTCGTCCTCACCGGACGTGCCCGGCCCGCCACACTCGTGCACCGACGCGACACCCAGCGACGCGGCGTGCCGCAGCGCCGTGCGCTGCGCGGCACGCACCTGCCCCGCACCGATCGACGCGAACGCCGCCTCCCGCACCACATGATGGGCGTCACGGCGCAACCAGCCGCCACCGTCATACCCGGCCGCCGCCCGCACCCGATCGGTGATCAGCGCCGTGGACACCAGCGCGGCGTGCACACACGCCCGCGACAGATACACCGCCCGGCCCCCGCCGGCCCGATCGAGCTCCGCCGCACTCGGCGTGGCCTGATCGACCCACCCGGACTCGTCCCAGCCGTGCCCGATCACCACCGCGTCACCCGGCAACCCCGCCACGTACGCCGCGACCGCGTCCAGCACCTGCCCCGCCGAGGACGCCCCGGCCAGATCCAGACCGGTGAGGGTCAACCCGGTCGCGGTGATGTGCACGTGCGCGTCGACGAACGCGGGCGCGACCAGCGCCCCGCCCAGCTCGACGACCCGATCCGCGCCGACAGGGGCGTCGGCGTCCGGGCCCAGCCAGGCGATCCGGTCGCCGTCGGTAAGCAACGCAGTGGCAAAAGGGTCGGCCGGGGTATGCACGCGGCCACCACGGTAGAGGGTCTTCATGGCGCCCAGTCTGCCAACCCCGGCGCGAGCCGCCCGCTGAACAGCCGCCGCACACCGCTGTCGGATCGCAGCAGATCCAAGGCATAGGCGGCGTGGCCGGGCACGAAGCCGTTCCCGATGAGCATCGTCACATCGGCGGCCAGCCCCTCAGCGCCCAGCGCCGCCGCCGGGAACGACGTGGCCATCGAGAAGAACACGACGGTGCCACCAGCCGCGGTGGCCAGGATCGCGGCATGCTCACAGCCGGGCACATCGACACACACCACCGTCAGCGCGGCCGGCTCACCAACGGCGGCGGCGAGCCCCACCGCGTCCCGCGCGTCCGCGACCACCACCGCACCGGCCAGCCCGGTCCCCGCCAGCAGGTCCCGTTCCCGCCCGTCCCGCACAACACCGACGGTATCCGCCCCCGCCTGCCGCGCCGCGGCCAGCGCGAGACTGCCCGACTTCCCAGCCGCCCCCAGCACCAGCACCCGCGCCGGAGCCGGCACCCGCCGCAGCTCGCGGGCAACGAGCGCCGGCGCCCCGCACACGTCCAGCACCGCCAGAGCCAGCCGCGGGTCAAGGTCACCTGGCAGCACCGCAGCCACCGACCGGGCGAACAGGATCGCATGCCCGTCGCACGGCACCTGCTCACCGAGACCGTCCCACCGCCGCAGCCCGTCACTGACCGCCAGCGGCGTGAGGGTCAGCGACACCAGCGTCGCGACCCGGTCACCGGCGGCCAGCCCGAGCGGCGAGGCCGGCCCGGCCTCCTCGACGGTGCCGATGAGCATCCCGCCGGAGCCGGTGACCGGATTGTGCATCTTCCCCCGCGCCGCGATGATCCCCGCCACCGCCGCCCGGATCCGGTCCCCGTCGCCACCATGCTCACCGGCGAGCTGCCGGTACGAGGCGGCGTCGAGGTTGAGCCGCTCCACCCGCACCCGCACCTCGTCGTCAGCGATCACCGGCGACGCGTCGAGCACGTCCGCGGCCTGCGGCAACACCCCGGCCGGGGCGAGAACCCGATGCAACCCGATCGGCGAACCCATTCTTCCCGCACCACCCCACAAGCACCGAAGATTTTCCGGCACCCTAACTTGAATACAGGATATCTTTCAAGCACCCGAAGTCTCCAGGACATACTCCACCAGCCCGATCACCACCGCCATCACCACCTGCCCCCAGCAACGACACACTCGCACCCAGCCCGCAGGGGCCGGACAGAAACCCTGCCGTGGCCCGCGCCGATGCTGGCCAGGTACGGACCTGGAAGGCAGCGAACGCCTTCGGGGTAGCGCTGTCTCTCGTCGCGCTCGGCCAGTGCCCGGTAGCTGCCAGCCGGCTCGGGTTTTCTGCCCTCCACGCTCGCCGGTGGGGATAGTCAGGTCCGGGCGGACGCCCTCGAAAGATTCACCGTGGGCACGGCGGCGAAGCACGGTATGCAACACGTCCTCGGTGAGCACCGGGGGCCGGCCACCGTGGTTTCCCGTTCAGCCCCTCCAGGGTGGCTTCGCGGACGTTCTCGCGTCCGGTCTCGGCCAACGCGGCGAAGAACGCGAACAGCACCCGCCCGGTGCCGGACGGGTCGAAGATTCCAGCGAGCGGTCCGGCGAGCATTTCCAGGGCGATGCCGTACGCGGTGAAGGTCGCCGGCGAGCGCGGTCAGTTCGGCGGAGCCGCCTCATCTCGCAAACACCCAGGACCGCCCAGCAGCGCGGGGCGTGCGCCTTGCTCGGCGTGCCCACCGTGCAGCGAAAACCCCATGCATGTGTCTCCGCGTGCTTCCTAGAATCGGGTCTTGTGCTGTCCCGTCCCTCCTCCATCAGCGACGAGGCGATCGCGCATGAGGTCGCTACGCACTGGCTGCCCGAGATTGCCGACATCAGCTACCTGCCTTGGGGTTTCGGCGCGCACCATTGGCGTGCAACCGGCGAGGACACCACCACGCTGTTCGTGACCTTGGACCAGTTGGAGCCCCGGCACACCGCAACCTCCCTGGAGGCTTCCTACGCTGGGGCTGCCGCACTGGCCGCCTCCGGTCTGGACGTGGCGTGCGCGCCGTTGCCCGCCCGGTCCGGGCGATTCACCGTCGACGTCGGCGCCGGCGCACTCAGCGTGACGCCGTGGCTGCACGGCCGGAGCCCGACCGAGGCAGAGGCCCGCGAGCCCCGGCACGTCCGCGAGGTCGTTCTCGCGCTGGCCGCGCTGCATCGCGCTACCCCACCCGACGGCCTGCGGTCTTGGACTGCGCAGGTCGGCCCCGAATTCGCGGATGATTTGCGAGCTCGCACCGCCAAGCCCTGGACCAGCGGCCCATTGGCGGAGCAGGCACGGGTCGCCCTTGCCGCACACGACGATGCGATCAGGTCCTGGACGGACCGCTACCTGGAACTGGCGGAAATAGCACTCTCCCGCCGCGACTCATGGGTGCCGACACACGGCGAGCCGCACAACGACAATCAGGTCATGACCGCCCACGGGTTAAGGCTGGTTGACTGGGAGTCACTGGCACTCGCACCGCCCGAACGAGACTACGCCGACCTGCTCGCCGCGGCAGACCACTTGCTCCCCGACCCCGCAATGGTCGAACTGTTCGCGCTGGACTGGCGGCTTTCCGAGATCGCCGAATACGCGCGCTGGTTCGCCGCTCCGCACACCGGTTCCGACGACGACCACACCGCAATGGCCGGGTTGTACGAGGAATTGGCAGGAGGCGCGGAATAAGCCCGCGACTGGTCAGGCAACGGGGCCCCAGGGGAACAGGACGCGGGACGCGGGGTTCGAGCCAGCCGGGTGGTGGGGATCGCGTCGGGCGGGTTGAGGTGGAGTACCAGGTCGTCGTGATCGACCGGGTTGCCCTCGGCGGCCAGCGCGTCCGCGGCGTCGGTGATGCCCAGCGCGGTGGAGTACAACGCGCAGCTGGCCATCAGCTCGTTGAACTTGACCACGAGCTCCTGGTGGTCGGGTCGTTGTGGCCGATCAGTTTACCGCCGACCACAGCCATTCGGAGTAGCCGTGGAGCGCCTCGGCCTTGTTGGTGATCGCCGTGATCTGCTCCCGCAGTTCCGGCTCGGACAGGTACCCGAAGCAGCGTGATCGTGTCGATCACCTGGTTGCGGATGCGCGGCAGCAACTCGAACCCCAGCGGCGCGGTCAGCCCGAACACCGGCAGCGACTGGCCCTGGGCGTCAGCGTGGATGATGTCCGGCTGGATATCGGACGGACCTATTAGCTCCGCCACCACCGGCCCGCCCGCCGCACCCGGCCGCGCCGCCGACAGACTCGCCCCGCCACCGTATGCAGCGGCCTCACCGGACCGCAATCGCACGAAATCAGACCACAGGCGGCAGATCTTCCGTCTCATGGGTCGTACAACGGAAGATTTCCCGATAGTCTGCGATTACGACGGAAAACTTGAGGGGAGCGGACCGTGCAGCCATACGCCTACCAACGCCACGCACTCCAAGAACCCGACTGGCGCCGCTACCCCGGCTGGGCCGACGTCACCCGCGACCAGTGGGAAAACGCCCAATGGCAACGCGCCCACTGCATCAAGAACATCAACCAGCTCCGCGCCGTCCTCGGCACCACCGTCACCGACGCCTTCTACGACGACCTCGCCACCGACCAGACCCACCACGCCACCATGTCCATGCTCATCCCACCCCAGATGATCAACACCATGGTCCCCGGCAACCCACCCACCGACGACACCCTCCGCAACGACCCCATCCGCCACTACATGCTCCCCCTCGCCACCGACCGCCACCCCCAATGGCCCAGCCACCCCTACGCCACCCGCGACTCACTCCACGAACACGACATGTGGGTCGCCGAAGGACTCACCCACCGCTACCCCACCAAAGTCCTCGCCGAACTCCTCGCCACCTGCCCCCAATACTGCGGCCACTGCACCCGCATGGACCTCGTCGGCAACAACACCCCCACCGTCACCAAACTCAAACTCACCACCAAACCCACCGACCGCCAAACCGCCATCCTCGACTACCTACGCACCCACCCCGGCGTCCGCGACATCGTCGTCTCCGGCGGCGACGTCGCCAACATCCCCTGGCACCAACTCGAGACCTTCCTCATGGCCCTCCTCGCCATCGACACCATCCGCGACATCCGCCTCGCCACCAAAGCCCTCGCCGGCCTCCCCCAGCACTGGCTGCAACCCACCGTCGTCGAAGGCCTCGAACGCGTCGCCCGCACCGCCGCCCGCCGCGGCGTCAACCTCGCCATCCACACCCACGTCAACCACGCCCAATCCCTCACCCCACTCGTCGCCCAAGCCGCCCACACCGCCCTGCAGGTCGGCGTCCGCGACGTACGCAACCAGGGCGTCCTCCTACGCGGCGTCAACGCCACCACCACCGACCTGCTCGACCTCTGCTTCGCCCTCCAAGGCGAAGCCGGCATCCTGCCGTACTACTTCTACATGTGCGACATGATCCCCAACGCCGAACACTGGCGCGTCGCCGTCTGGCAGGCCCAGCAACTCCAGCACGACATCATGGGCTACCTGCCCGGCTACGCCACCCCCCGCATCGTCTGCGACGTCCCCTACGTCGGCAAACGCTGGGTCCACATGGTCACCGAATACGACCGCGAACGCGGCATCAGCTACTGGACCAAGAACTACCGCACCAGCATCGAAGACGACGCCACCCAACTCGACCGCACCTACCCCTACTACGACCCCATCGACACCTTGCCCAAAACCGGCGCCGACTGGTGGCGAAAAGAGCACGCTGAGTAGGTGCGCCGCACCATCCTCAGACTCCTGGGCATCGCCCTCGCCGCCGCGGCGCTCGTCACCTACGTCAACTGGGCCGGCAACCGCGACGCCGCCCGCTTCAACCCCGCCGCCCAGCTGCACTGCACCCAGGGCACCGAGATCGCCGGCGCCCAGGCCACCGCCGAACCCACCACCCGCGAGACCCGCACCCCCGACGAGCTCGCCGACGCCTGGGCCCGAGCCCGCAACCCCGACCTCATCGCAGGCAAACACCGCCTCTTCGACAGCGACGAGCGCATCGACATCGGCTTCGACCGCAAGGCCCAAACCGTCGCCGTCCTCACCTTCCGCGCCACCAAGTCCCTCGGCTGGCACCTGGACGCGGTCGTCGCCTGCCAGGCCCAGGTCACACGCTCGCCATCCCCCACACCGAGCGCGAACTAGCCGGCGGACGGCACGGAAAAACGAAAGTCAGCCGCGCAGCGGCTAGGAATTGGCTTTTCAGACGTGGCGAAGCCACGTCGTGTATCGCGTCCTAGGATGCTAGGAATAAGGTTCGAGTCGGGCGTTTACCCTGGTCCCCGGACCGAAGCGGGAGTGCGCTCGCCCAAGCCTGTCGAGAACGAACGATGAACACTCTGGTGGCGTGGGCATCGCGCAGCTGATGGATGTCCAGGCCCGCGGGGATACCGGCTGACGGTCAGCGGCCACACGAGGTCGTCGACCGTCGGTAACCCTGGCGCGCGTATGGCGTCCTAGGACACTAGGAACTAACCGGGCCCGTCGGGGCGGATTGCCTGCGATGCTGGCCGGCGTCCTCGGGCGTACGGAGCGTGCAGCCCGGCTCGGGCTTGAGGCGACGCCCGGTCTCCACGGCGAACCCCGAGGCCGGTGAGCGTGTCGGCGAACCGAGGGAGGCCGGGCCGTCACGAAGACGACCTCGGCCCCGCCCCGGTGGCCGGCTTCAGCGCGGCGAGCTCGCGCTGGGACAGCGTCTTGTCATCGCCCAGCGTGCCGTCGAGGTGGTCGCGATCAGCGTCACCTGGTGAAGTCGGCCGCGTGATCGCGCGCCCACTGCGCGAACGTCCGGTACGGCTTGCCGGTCACCGCTTCGAAGTCCGGCGAGACGGTGAACTGGTAGTCGGAGAAGTCGCCCGCCTCACCGTCCCCGTAGCCGCCGAGGCCGAGGATGTAGCGGGCGAACTCCTCCGGCCAGCCGAGGCTCACGTAGTAGGCGAGCGCCTCCTGCGCCGACACCGTCACGAACTGCAGTTCGCGGCCGATCGCCTCGCCGATGGCGGCGGCCATCGCGCGCTGGGTCACCTGCGCCGGGCCGGTCAGCGTGTACGCCTTGCCCGCGTGCCCGTCGTCCAGCAACGCCGCCACGGCCACCTCGGCGATGTCCTGCTCGTGGATCAGCTGGCCGAACTCGTCCGGGTCCGGGTGCACGATCGTGCTGTCCGCGCGGATCGACGGCCCCCACAGGTCGATCTTGTTCATCGCGAACTCACCCGGCCGCACGTGCGTCCACTCCACCCCGGACGCCTCGACCGCCTGCTCGACCGGCAGGTGATGCCCGGTGTCGTAGCCGTGGGTCACCGCACCGGACGACAACACCACGATCCGCCGCACCCCGGCCTGCACCGCGAGGTCCACGACGTTGCGCACGGTCGGCGAGTGCACGAACAGGTACAGCTTCTCCACCCCCTCGAACGGGATGCCGTGCGGGTCGTCGAGGTCGCCGCGCACCACCTCGACGCCCTCGGGAAACGTCGCCTTGCCCGGATCGCGCGTCATCGCCCGCACCCGCGCACCGGCCTCGGCGAGTCCGCGCACCACGTGGCGTCCGACGTTGCCGGTCGCTCCGGTCACCAGGATCGTCATCGCAAGCCCCCTTCGATTCCGTCCAGCAACTTGTCCAGCCCGTAGTCGAACGACCTCCGCGCGGAGTCGGCGAGCGTGCCCTCGGCGTCATAGGCCCGCGCATGCCACAGGCTCGTCATCACCGGGTACCGCTCCACGTCGAAGTAGTCGTCCCAGAACATCTGCCGCGCACGCCACCAGGAATCACCGGACTCGCCGGTGGCCTCCTCCAACTGTTGATCGTCCACTTCGGACGCCGCCGCCCCGTGCACGAACCCCTCGATCGCCGCGTGCGCCACCGTGACCTGCTTCGGTTCCAGCCCGGCGTCCGTGAGCGCGGCGAGCACGAACTCCTCCCCGTCCATCAGCCCCGGCCCGAGCGGCGGGCGCACCATCGACACGTCCCGCATCCACGGGTGCGCGTGGTACACCGCCCGCGTGCGGTCCGCGTAATGCCTGATCCGGTCCCGCCAGGTGCCGGCCGCCACGAGATCGCGTTCCCGCAGCACCCCGTCGGCCATCAGATCGATCAGCTCGGTCTTGCCGGGCACGTGCGTGTAGAGCGACATCGTGCCGACGCCCAGCTCCTGCGCCACGCGGGCCATCGACATCGCGCCGAGCCCCTCGCCGTCGGCCACCGCGATCGCCGCGGTGACGATCTGGTCGACGCTCATCTTCGGCTTGCGCCCGAGCTTCGGCTCCGGCGGCTTGCGCCACAGCAGTGCGATGGTCTTGGCGGCGTCTCCCCCGCCACTGCGTTCGGCGGCCACGCGTCCACCCCATTTCCGTAGTCCATACGGAAACAATACCGTACGCGCCACGGGAATGCGATCCATCCGGCACGGCCGGGATCCGGGGTTGAGATCTGTCACGGCCAAGACATGGGCCGCAGCCCGCGCCGAGCATCCGCAGCCGAGAAGCGTGCATTGCTGGGGTGCCGGTTCGGACTGATGAGATGAGTGCTTGGACGGCACCTTGGCCTGTTGTGACGGGGGCGCAATGAACGATCCGGACGGTCCGACCCACGCCGACGCACGGCTGTGGGCGCAGCAGGCGTTGGCGCGGTTGCGTGTCGAGGCGGCCGCGGAGACACCGGTACCACTACGCTGCTACCCGCTTCCGGCGCCGTGGGGCATCTCGCTGTACTTTCAGGATGAGTCACAGCGTCCTACCGGAAGCCTCAAGCACCGCTTGGTCCGTCGGCTGATAGAAGACGCGGTCGCCCGCGGCGACATCGGCGAAGGAACAACCGTGGTCGAGGCGACGGCGGGCAACACGGCGGTTGCCACCGCCTACTTCGCGGCAAAGCTGGGATTGCCCTTCGTTACCGTCGTGCCGGGCAAGACGCCACCGGCGAAACGGGAGCGAATCGAGCGATTCGGTGGCCGCTGCCACCTGTTCGACCCGCCCGTCGCCATCTACGACGAGGCCGCCAGGCTCGCGGCGGAACTCGGCGGCCACTACCTCGACCACCTGACGTCCACGGCGCATATCGAGGACTGGCGCAGCTTCGACAGTGTCGGTGCCACCCTGACCGCACAGGTGATCACGCGCGAAGGTAGGCCGCCGGTGTGGGCTGTTGTGGGCGCCGGCACCGGGACGACCAGCGCGACCCTGGGCCGCCACCTGCGCTATCACGGGTATCCCACGCAACTTGCGGTGGTGGACCCGGAGAACTCCGCTTACTGGCCCAGCTGGGTCACCGACTATCCGGGATACGGAACCGGGATGCCGTCACGGATCGAAGGCATCGGCCGACCCCGTGTCGAACCGGCGTTTCTGCCCACGGTCGTCGATCTCATGATCCCCGTACCCGACGCGGCGAGCCTCGCCGCCATGCGTCATCTTGCAGCTACCACTGGCTGGTCAGTCGGCCCGTCGACCGGCACTAATCTCTGGGGTGCCCTGCGCATCGCCCACGGCATGCGCCAGCGCGGTGAAACGGGAAGTATCGCCACGCTGATCTGCGACGGTGCCGCCGCCTACCGCAGCACCTACTACGACGACGCCTGGACCCACGAGAAGAAGCTCGACCCGAACCCGTACACCGAGGTGATCGATCGCTTCCTCACTGACGGCGAGTGGACGGAACCCTAACCGACGCTGAGAATAAAGCGCGCTGGCCGTCGGCGCCCATCACCTGGTTCAAGCCGGCCGGGTGACCGCCCGCAGGCGATAACCAGCTGGCTTGGCCACGAACGGCTGATGCGCTCCGGTCCGGGTCGGCGGCGCACAGCGCCCTGGCCGACTGGGCAGTTACGAACAGCTTGGCCTACAGACCGAAGGCGGGGATCGGCCAGCCGGCGTCATCGTCCGCATGGCGTATGTGGAGATCGACACGGGACAACGCGGTAACCGCGCGTGTAGGCGGCGATCGGCAGAGGCGGCCACCTTGCATCCACCTCTGTCGATGATTGCTCACCTGATCGATGGGGCCTCCGCGTCCGGACGTGCGGAAGGCGCTGCAAGGCTCCTGGGTCAGCCGATTTGATCTCTATCCGTGAGCCGCGCTTCTCCTCGCGGTTTCAGCCGTCTATCGTCGCCCAGGTGTCGTCGGCCACCGGTCGGCGAATGGCCCGAGGTAGGAACATGGCGACGGAGTTCTCATTCGACAACCAGATCATGGTGCTGGACGGCCGGGTGCTGGAGATCTTTCATCGGGATACTGAGGAGAGCCTGCGATACCACGTGGCGTTCCTGCGGATCGACGGACAGCCACACCGCGACGGATTCAAAGTTCGCCTGGGGCGTGCGTACGGCGAGAACGACATCACGGGCGGGCGCCGGTGGAACATGACCGCCGAGCAGTTCGCCGAGTTCCGTGAGTTCATCGCCTTGGCCATCGCGGCACGCGACAACGGCCCCACCCCGTAACGCGTGCCCCGCCCCCGAGGCAGGGCACGTCCGGGCGGCCTGTCGCCAGCCCCAGCCCAGCGAGACCGCCGTGAGAGTGGACGAGAACACCCGACCCGACATGGCCCCGATGAACGCCGTATACACAGCATGGACGGTGTCGAGGCGGTCACCCGCAGTGCCGCCGTGAGCGCAGGGCGGCCGGCCAGTGCTCGTCACAGACGGTGACTGGCTCGGCGAGGCCAAGGCTTCCTGTTCTGCCGAATACAGTGCACGTGATCTTGGCATTGCGCCACGGCGCGGGTGGCGTGGTCTATCCTGCGAGTCGTGGTTGCGGACCTCCGTACGGCATTGAGTGCAGCGTTCCACCCCCTCTAGGTGGCCGCAGTTGCGGCCCCGGAAGGGGTCAACATGTCTCGTACAGACAAGGACGGTCCGCATCATCCGCGGACCGGCCTACGACGTCTCGTTGGTGGCGGCGGTCCGCCAAAGTGGTTTGTCTACCACGTCTGGACCAGCAGAGAACGTCAGGCAGCGCGAGTCTCATGCCGAAACGCTGCCCAGGAATATCGCGGCGACGGGAGTGTCGACACGATTCCCACCATCCGGCAGCATCGCTACAGCGCCCAGTGGCTCTGGTGGTGACGTAACGCCCAACTGTGTGCTCCGTCCGACCCGCACGTCGGACGGAGCACACCGTGTGCGCTGGCCCGGCTGCGAGCGTCGCTCTGCGTATACGTCAGTCGCAGTTAGATTGGCTGCGCGGCGCCCGGTTGTGGCCGCGACAAGCGCGGCCGAGCCCGGAGCCGGCAGTAAGCCGCAGCAGCCGGGGTCACGGGCGCAACCGGGGTCCGCTCGGCGTGGTGCCGAGGAGGTCCACCCGTCCGGTGGCCACCGCGATGACGAACTCGGTGAGTGTGCCGTCGAACGGCTCCAGTTCTCCAGCCCGTTCCACGACGACCGTCCAGGCGTCGGGGTCTGCGTTGGTGGCGTTCCAGCCGATCAGGTCGCGGCCTTCGGTGCCGCCGCACATGACCACCGGGAACGGCGGCTGTTCGTCGTCGTCGAGCAGGTCGATGAACCACTGCGTGTGCTCGGCCGGGTCGCCGAGAGACAGCCCGTCCAGGATGGTCTCGCCGTAGCCGGCGACCAGCCGCTTGTAGTCGGTGGGTAGCCGGCGGCCGAGTTCGCGCTCCGTGTCGGACCAGTCGATCTCGTTGGGGTCGGGCGGGCCGAGCAGCGTGGCGAGCAGGGCGAGCGGATCGCGTCGGCGGTTTGACGGTGGCGGCGCCGGTGGCACCCCGTCGGCGGCTGGTGTCCACAGTGTCGTCCCGGCGGACGCCGCCGGATCAAGGACCGGCAGATCCATCCGCCCGTCGAGCCATTCGGCCAGGAACGTGGTCGTGGGCAGGTCGATCCGCTGCCAGCCGGTGCCGATCACCACGACCGGCCAATGGTCGGCGGTGTACCAGGCCGGCAGCCACCACAGCGTCTCGCCGGTGGCCATCCGGCCCCACAGCCGCATCCCGGGCGGGTCTGGGTGCAGGCCGGCTGGCGGATCGGTGAGCACCGCGGCGGCGGCGGTGTGCTCGGCGACGAGTTCGAACCCGTCCGGCCCGCCCGGCGCCAGCAGGCGCAGCACACCGCCGAGCGTCCCGGGCCCGGACACGTCGAGCAGCTCCCGGTAGTCGGCCGGAGCCTGGACATCGACCCAGGCATCGGCGCGGTCCTGGGTCGCTGTGGACGCTGGCAGCGCAGCGCGCAGTCGATCCAGCCCGTCCCGTGTCGGCGTGAGCGGCTCGACCGGCGTCGGACGCGGCCGTTCGAGACTGAGGTCGGGGCCGTAGCGCGCCGCCAGCGGACCCGTGCGGTGCCCGGGGCTCCAGTCGATGCCCTCGGTGACCAAGGCCGTCACCAGGTCGGTCATAGTCAGGTCGAACCGGCGCCAGCGGTGGTGGGCGAAGCGGGCGACGACCGGCCAGGTGTCCGGGTTGTCGGAGCCGGACGGGTCCCAGAAGAAGTCGTCGCCAGCGCGGCTACTCGCCCACCACAGCAGTCCCCGCGGTTCGGGCCAGAACCGGTACGGCGCCGAGCTGGGGTTCGCGTCGCGGCTCGCGCGCAGCCAGCCCACGTTGCGGACGTGGTACGGCACCTCGCTGCCGGCCGGTGACCAGATCCACAGGTACTCGCCGAGGTCGATCGGTCCGTAAGCGGCGGCGAAGGCACGGAAATCAGCCGGCAGCGGCATCCCGAGCCGGGTCTGGACGTCGGCCCAGTCGACGGGTGGCACGTCGGCGGGTGGCGATCCGATGAGTGCGGCGATCCGGTCGAGATCCACGACCGACAATTATGCCTTCGACAGTGACCGGTGCGGCAGCCACCAGGCGATGACGAGCGCGACGCCAGCACCCGCGCCCTCGCCGATCTGCGCAGTCAGCGTGTACCTGGCTGTGTACGTGGACCTGTACGCCCAAACGGGCATGCTGCTCGGTTGTTGTC
This sequence comes from Dactylosporangium sp. CA-233914, assembly GCF_050942935.1. Classification (NCBI taxonomy): domain Bacteria; kingdom Bacillati; phylum Actinomycetota; class Actinomycetes; order Micromonosporales; family Micromonosporaceae; genus Dactylosporangium; species Dactylosporangium sp. CA-233914. The sequence goes on from NZ_CP192030.1 coordinate 6,870,846, forward strand.
TGCAGGATGTGCTTGGCCGCGTCGGCGTAGCGGATGGTGGTCTTGTCGTCGAGGCCGAACACGTTGGCCAGGTGCAGTGGGTGCGGGCCTCGGGTGATGGCCTCATCGAGTTGGCGGTCCACACGCAGCCGTTCCAGGGTGGCCGCTTGGTCCGCGTAGGCCCTGGGTGAGCCAGACCTTGCTGGCGGGCCGGTCGTCCGGCGCGGTGCGCTGGGGTCGCGGTGGTGGGCCAGCGGGCACGCCGGTACTCCATCCAGTCGATCAGGATGTCGCGGGTGAGGTCGTCCAGTGGCCGTACCCTTCCGGCGATGCACGGGCGCCGGTCGCCAAGCTCGATGTCGTCGACCTGTATGGCCAGGATCGCGTGGGGACGGGCTGCGAGCCGGACAACCTACGACCCCTCACACCCCAAAGTGGACCCCCGCCCCCGGACCCAGAGCCAAGATCATCGCTAGCGCCGGCAGGTGGCGAAGGAACGTGTCGGGGGCGTTGAGCAAGCTGCGGGTGAGGGTGACCGGGCCTGATCGGCCCACGCCCCGGCTCCCCCGGCATGCCTCAGTCCGGCAGCAGCGGGACCGTCGGGCCCTGGCGGCGGCCCAGCAGCGACGCGCGGGTCAGCGCCGCCGAGCCGAAGCGGTCCCGGACCCGGTCCAGAGCGGTGTCCAGCTCGTCGCCCGAGGTGACGTCGAAGGGCAGTTCCAGCTGGCGGGAGCCGTCGTCGTCGAGGTTGGCCACGGCCAGGCCGACCAGGGTCAGGCCGCGGCCCGCGATGTCGGACCCGGCCTCGGCGTGCAGGCGCAGCACCGCGTCCAGGATCGTCCGGGTGTGCGACGTCGGCCTGGGCAGGGTGTGGGAGCGGGTCACGCGGGTGAAGTCGGCGAAGCGCAGGCGCAGGACCACCGTGCGGCCGGTGCGGCCGGCCGCGCGCAGGCGGCGGGTGACGCGGTCCGTCAGCTCGGCCAGGACCGCCTCCTGGAACGGGGGGGGTGGGGGCCGCGGCCCAGGGCGCGCTGGGCGCCGATCGAGCGGCGGCGCCGGCCCGCCACGACCGGGCGCGGGTCGCGGTTGTGGGCCAGGGCGTGCAGGTGGCGGCCCTGGGCCTCGCCGAGCATCGAGACCAGGGTCGCCTCGCCGAGGCGGGCGACCTGGCCGACCGTCGTCACGCGGTGGGCGTGCAGCTTCGCCGCGGTCACGGTCCCCACACCCCACAGGCGTTCGACGGGGAGGCGGTGCAGGAAGGTGAGCTCGTCGGCGGGCGGCACCAGCAGCAGCCCGTCGGGCTTGGCGACGCCGCTGGCCACCTTGGCGAGGAACTTCGTGCGGGCGACGCCGACGGTGATGGCCAGGCCGACCTCGGCGCGGACCCGGGCGCGCAGCCGCTCGGCGATGCCCAGCGGCTCGCCGGCGATCCTTCGTAGCCCGCCGACGTCGAGGAACGCCTCGTCGATGGACAGGCCCTCGACCACGGGCGTGGTGTCGCGGAAGATCTCGAAGACGGCCTTCGAGGCGGCCGAGTACGCGCCCATCCGGGGCGGGACCACGATCGCCTCCGGGCACACGGCGCGGGCCTGGCGGGCGCCCATCGCGGTCCGCACGCCGCGGCGCTTGGCCTCGTAGCTGCAGGCCAGCACCACGCCGCCGCCGACGATCACCGGGCGGCCGCGCAGGCGGGGGTCGTCACGCTGCTCGACCGACGCGTAGAACGCGTCCAGGTCGGCGTGCAGAATGCAAGCCCCGCCCGACACGAACACATGTTCGCACAGAGCGGGGCCACCTGGGAATATGTCAGCTGCGCAGGGCCCGGATCGTGTCGCGGTACCAGTACGCCGAGCGCTTCGGGGTGCGCTGCTGGGTGTCGTAGTCGACGCGGATGATGCCGAAGCGCTTGTCGTAGCCGTACGCCCACTCGAAGTTGTCCATCAGCGACCACGCGAAGTAGCCGCGGATGTCCGCACCCTGCTGGCGCGCGAGGGCGACGGCGCCGATGTGCGAGTCGAAGTAGCCGACCCGGTCCTCGTCGTCGACGTAGCCGGTCTCGTCGGGCACGTCGTCGAAGGCGGAGCCGTTCTCGGTGACGTAGATCGGCAGGCCGTAGTCGGCGTGCAGGCGTACGAGCAGCTGGGTGAAGCCCTCCGGGACGATCTCCCAGCCCATCGCGGTGATCGGCCGGCCGGTCGGGATGACCCGGCTGACGGGCAGGCCGTGGGCGTCGGTGTCGTTGCCGTCCTCGTCGACGCCGGAGACGGTCTCGGAGAAGTAGTAGTTGACGCCGAGCACGTCCAGCGGCGTCTTGATCACCTCGAGGTCGCCGGCCTGCACCGGCAGCTCGATGCCCCGCCGGGCCAGGTCCTCGACGAGGTCGGCCGGGTAGCGGCCGTGCACGAGGGGGTCGAGGTAGATGCGGGTGCCGAGGGCGTCGGCGCGGCGGGCCGCGTCGCGGTCGGCGGCGGAGTCGGTCTGCGGGGTGGACACGCCCATGTTCAGCGTGATGCCGAACTCGTGGCCGCCGTCGCCGGCCTCCCGCATCCGCTGGGTGGCCAGGCCGTGGCCGAGCAGCAGGTGGTGCACGGCCCGCATGCTGGCGGCGAAGTCGCGCCGGCCGGGGGCGTGGGTGCCGTAGGCGTAGCCGAGCATCGCCGAGCACCAGGGCTCGTTCAGGGTGGTCCAGGTCTTGATGCGGTCCTTGAGCGCGTCGAAGACCATCATGCTGTAGTCGGCGAAGCGGTACGCGGTGTCGCGGTTCGGCCAGCCGCCGGCGTCCTCGAGCTCCTGGGGCAGGTCCCAGTGGTACAGGGTCAGCCACGGCTCGATGCCATTGGCCAGCAGCTCGTCGGTGAGCCGGTCGTAGAAGCCGATGCCCTCGGGGTTGACCGGGCCCCGGCCGCGTGGCTGCACGCGCGGCCAGGCCACGGAGAAGCGGTACAGGTCGACGCCGAGGTCGCGGATGAGCGCCACGTCCTGCGGCATGCGGTGGTAGTGCTCGCAGGCGACCTCGCCGGTGTCGCCCTTGTCGATCGCGTCGGGCACCTCGCAGAACGTGTCCCAGATGGACCGGGTGCGCCCGCCCTCGTCGACCGCGCCCTCGATCTGGTAGGCCGAGGTCGCCACACCCCAGCGGAACGAGGGTGGCAGCGTGGCGATCGGGTTGGTTCGATCGAGGGGCGTCGCGGTCGTGTCCATGGTTCTCCTGGGGTTCTCGCTGGATGGTGTGCGGCGGCGCGCGGCTACCCGGCGGTGACCGGGTGCAGGTGGCAGGCCACCGTGCGGGCCCGCCCGACGTGGTCGTCGGGCTTGCCCAGGATCGGGATCTGCTGGTCGCACGGCTCGAACCGCTTCGGGCAGCGCGGGTGGAACGCGCAGCCGCTGGGCATGCCGCGCAGGTCCGGCGGAGAGCCGGGGATGCCGGCCAGTTCGCGCCGCTCGCCGCGCAGGGCGGGGAACGAGCGCAGCAGGCCGCTGCTGTACGGGTGCATGGGTTCGCGGTAGATGTCGGCGGACGGGGCCTCCTCGACGATCCGCCCGCCGTACATGATCGCGATCCGGTCGCTGAACTCGACCAGCAGCGACAGGTCGTGGGTGATGAACAGCACCGAGAAGCCCAGGCGTTCGCGCAGCTCGACGAGCTGGCCGAGGATCTGCCGCTGCATGACCACGTCGAGGGCGGTGGTCGGCTCGTCCATGATGACCAGCTGCGGTTGCAGGGCCAGCGCCATGCCGATCATGACGCGCTGGCGCATGCCGCCGGAGAGCTGGTGCGGGTACGCGTCGAGGCGGTCTTCGGCGATCCCGACCAGGCGCAGCATCTCCTTGGCCCGCTCGAGCCGGGCGGACTTGCCCACGCCGGGTTCGTGCGCCTTGATCGCGTCCATCATCTGGATGTCGATCTTGTGCACGGGGTTGAGCGAGTTCATCGCGCCCTGGAACACGATCGACGTCTCGGCCCAGCGGAACTTGCGCAGCTGGGCGTCGGAGAGGCTGAGCACGTCGAACGGGTCGCCGCTGCCGGGGTGGTAGGTGACGGTGCCGCCGGCGACGACCCCGGGCGGGGGCAGCAGCCGGGTCACGCCGTAGGCGAGGGTCGACTTGCCGCTGCCGCTCTCCCCGGCGAGGCCGACGACCTCGCCGCGGTGGATGGTCAGGTTGACGTCGCGCACGGCGTGCACCGCCTCGTCGCCGAGGCCGTAGTCGACGTCGAGGTTCTTGATCTCCAGCAGCGGCCGGGCGAGGACCTGGCTCATCGCGTGGCACCGTCCCTGATCTCGATCTTCGCCGGCGGCTCGGCGGGGCGCACGACGGGGGTGAAGCCGACCTTCATCCGGATCTTGTCGCCGCTCGCGGTGCGGGCCCGGCCCGTGCCGGAGGTGCGCAGCCGCGGGCTGACGAACTCGTCGATGCCGAAGTTGACCAGGCTCAGGGCCGTGCCGAGGATGGCGATGGCCAGGCCCGCGGGGACGAACCACCACCAGGCGCCCTGGGCGAGGGCCTGCTGGCCCTGGGCCCAGAACAGGATCGTGCCCCAGTTCCACGACGACACCGAGGAGATGCCGATGAACGCGAGTGTGATCTCCGAGAGCACGGCGAAGATGACGGTGCCGACGAAGCCGGAGGCGATGATCGCGGTGAGGTTCGGCATGACCTCGAAGAAGATGATCCGCCAGGTCTTCTCGCCGGTGGCCCGGGCGGCCTCGACGTAGTCGCGGCGGCGCAGCGACAGCGTCTGGGCGCGCAGCACGCGGCTGCCCCAGGACCAGGTCGTGGCCCCGATGACGAGCGCGACGGTGACGTCGTTCACCTTCGGCAGCGACGTGCAGATGATGATGATCAGCAGCAGCGCCGGGATGACCAGGAACACGTTGGACAGCACCGACAGGAACTCGTCGGCGAGGCCGCCGAGGTAGCCGGCGGTGACGCCGACGAGGACCGACAGGATCGTGGCGACGATCCCGGCGATCGCGCCGACGAGCACGACGCTGCGGGTGCCGGCCAGGATCTGGCTGAAGATGTCCTGGCCGAGGTGCGAGGTGCCGAACCAGTGCCTGGCGCTGGGTGCCTGCAGCACGTCCGGGGTGATCTTGTCCGGGTCGTAGGGGGCGACCCACGGGCCGATGATCGCGAACAGCACGTAGATGGCCAGGATGACCAGGCCGGTGGCGGCCTTGCCGTTGGCGATGAACCGGAACCGCTTGCGCTTGGCCTTCTTGCCGGCCGGCTGCGCCGACGGCTGGGCCATGGCGCCCTGGCCGGGGATGACCTGCTCGATGCTGGAGGGCGTGACGGTCATCTTCTCAACCGGCCTTTCGGGTGCGCGGGTCGAGCAGCAGGTAGGCGACGTCCGCGAGCAGGTTGGCGACCAGCACCGAGATGGTGATGACCAGGAAGATGCCCTGCATGAGCGGGTAGTCGTGGGCGCCGACGGCCTGGAAGAGCTGGAAGCCGACGCCGGGGTAGGAGAAGACGATCTCCACCAGCAGGGTGCCGCCGACGATGAAGCCCAGCGACAGCGCGAACGCCGAGATGTTGGGCAGCAGGGCGTTGCGGGCAGCGTAGCTGAACGCGACCCGCCGCTCGGACAGGCCCTTGGCGTGCGCGACGGTGATGTAGTCCTCGGCGGACACGGTCACCATCATGTTGCGCATGCCGAGGATCCAGCCGCTCATCGACGACAGCAGGATCGTCACGGCGGGCAGGACGCTGTGGTTGATGGCGGAGCCGATGAAGTACTGGTCCCAGGCCGGCACCAGGCCGGGGGTGAACCCGCCGGAGGACGGGAAGTAGCTGCCCGGGCCGGTGAACAGGGCGATGGCGACCAGGCCGAGCCAGAAGTACGGCACCGAGGACAGGAACGTCGTGGCCGGCAGCAGGCTGTCGATCCAGGTGCCGCGCCGCCACCCGGCGCCCACCCCCAGGCCGGTGCCGATGAGGAAGCTCAGCACGGTGGTGATGCCGACCAGGCCGACGGTCCACGGCAGGCTCTGCCCGATGACCTCGGAGACCGTGGACGGGAAGAACGTGAACGACAGGCCGAGGTCACCGTGGAAGAGCTGTTTCCAGTAGTCGAGGTACTGCTCCCACAGGCTCTGGTCGTCCTCCAGGCCGAAGAGGACCTTCAGCGACTGGATCGCGTCGGAGGAGACCTGGCCCTGGTTGCGCGAGATGAACGCGCTGATCGGGTCGCCGGGGATCATCCGCGGGATGAAGAAGTTGATGGTGATCGCGGCCCACGCCGTGAACAGGTAGAAGGCGAGGCGCTGCAGCAGGAATCTCATCGTGCCTCCTGCGGCTGGTGATGGGCCGGCGGCGTGGGGATCGACGGGTCGGCGACGGCGCCGACGCCCTCCTCGGCGACGGTGTCGGCATCGTAGAGCCAGCAGGCGGCCCAGTGCCCGGGCTCGCCGACGTCGATGCGCGGCGGGAGCTCGACGGTGCAGCGGCGCATCGCGTGCGGGCAGCGCGGGTGGAACCGGCAGCCCGACGGCGGCCGGATCAGGCTCGGGGGCTCGCCGTTGCCGCGGTCCGCGGCGGTCGCCCCGGCGGTGCCGGCGATGCGGTCGGGGTCCGGGGCGGAGTCGATGAGCAGGCGCGTGTAGGGGTGTGCGGGGTTCTGCGTGACCGTCTCGCTGTCGCCGCCCTCGACCATGCGCCCGGCGTACATCACCATCGTCTCGTCGGCGAAGTATCGCGCCGAGGCGATGTCGTGCGTGATGTAGAGGATGGCGAGGTTGAGCCGCTCCTTGAGGTCGCGCAGCAGGTTGAGGATGCCGAGGCGGATCGACACGTCCAGCATCGACACCGGCTCGTCGGCGAGCAGGGCCTCCGGGTCGGCGCCGAGGGCGCGGGCGATGGCCACGCGCTGGCGCTGGCCGCCGGACAGCTCGTGCGGGAACTTGTCGACGTAGCGCTCGGGCGGGGTGAGGGCCACGCGGGTGAGCAGGCCGGCGAGGGCGGTCTCGAGCTCCTCGGGGGTGTTGCCGGCGTTGCCGTGGATCTTCAGGGCGCGGGTCAGGTGGTAGCGGACCGTGTGCACCGGGTTGAGCGAGCCGAACGGGTCCTGGAAGATGAGCTGCACCCGGCTGACGTACTCCCGGAACCGGCGCCCGCCGCTGACCCGTGTGGTCTCGCCGTGCAGCTTCAGGTCACCGCCGGTGCGGGGGTAGAGCTGGGCGAGCAGCCGGGCGACCGTGGACTTGCCGGAGCCGGACTCGCCGACCAGTGCCGTGACCCTGCCGCGGCGCAGGGTGAAGGACACGTCGTCCACGGCGTGAACAACGGCCCGTTTGCCGGAGAAGATGTCGGCGAGCCTGCGCCGGACGGGGAAGTGCTTGGTCAGGCCGTCGGCCTCCAGCACCACCTCGCCGACCGGCGCCGCCGGGCTTTCGCTCAACGTCATGCCGATGGTCCTGTCTGCGGGGGTGTCGTCATGGGGTGCCGCTCCCCGGGCGGCTCGCGCCACCCGGGGAGCGGTGTCAGTACGATCCGGTCGTCAGGAGCCGGCCGGCTTGAGGTGCAGGATGACGTCCAGCGCGTTGGCCTGGGTCGGCTGAGCGGCGCCGTAGGGGTTGGCGTCGTCCGGCCAGCCGGTCCACTGCTTGGCGCTGTAGGCGGCGCCGATGTTGTCGGCGCCGACCGGGATCATCGGGGCCTGCTCGACGAAGATCTTCTGCAGGGTCGCCAGCGCGGTCTTGCGGGTGGCGTCGTCGGTCGCGTTCTGGTACGCCCGCAGCGCGGCGGTGGCGTCCTTGTTGTCGAAGCGGCCGAAGTTGGCGGCCGGGGAGGCGGTGCCGATCGGCTTGAGCTGGTCGCCGTCCATGATCGTGCGGTAGATGTCGTACGGCGTGGAGCCGCCGTCGGTCCAGCGGAACGTCGCGTCGAACTCGCCGGCCTCGACGTTCTTGAACCACGCGTCCTGGTTGGCCTTGTCGACGGTCGCCGCGATGCCGATCTGGGCCAGGTTGGACTTCACGATCTCCAGCGAGGTCTGGTAGTCCGACCAGCCGGCGGGGTCGGTCAGCGTGATCGTGACCGGCTTGCCGGACGGGTCCTTCAGCGTGGTGCCGTCCAGCTTGTACCCGGCGCCGGTGAGCAGCGTCTTGGCGCCCTCGACGTCGACCTTGTAGTCCTTGCCCTTGTACTCGTCGGAGACGAACACGTCACCGGCGGGCGAGGGCAGGCCCGTCACGCTCTTGACCAGCGGGTGGAAGTAGCCGGCCTCGGCGGTGTTGAAGATGTCGTCGCGGTTGATGACCATGCCCATCGCGACGCGCAGCTTCGGGTCGTTGAACGGGGCCTTGGTGGTGTTGATGTACAGGCCGTGGATGCCCAGGACCGGCGGCGCCCAGATCTTGTGGTTGGCGGCGTCCTTGTCGATGAAGACCGTCTTCACGTTCGGGATGAAGACGAAGCTCCACTCGCTCTCGCCGTTGGCCAGGGCCGTGGTCTGCGCGTTGTTGTCGTTGTAGGACGTGTAGCGCAGCTCCTTGACCTGCGGCAGCGTCTGCCAGTAGCCCTTGTCGCGGACCGAGAGGGTCGCGGTCTGCGGGGTGAAGGACTTCAGCGTGTACGGCCCGGAGCCGACGGGCTGCTTGTTGAGCTCGCCCTTCGGGTCGGAGACCTTCTCCCACACGTGCTTGGGCACGATCGGGATCTGCGCGATGGCCTTCTGCTGGGAGACGTACTGCGAGGCCTTGAACGTGATGGTCACGTCCGAGCCGCTCACGGTGGCGTCGGTGATCGGCACGCCGCCGGAGTTGATCGCCTCGTTGTCGCGCAGGAGCTTGTACGTGAACGCGACGTCGTCGGCGGTGACCTTCTGGCCGTCGGACCAGGTGGCGTTGTCCCGAACGGTGACCACGACCGAGGTGTAGTTGGTGTTCCACTTCGCGGCGGTGGCCAGCCACGGCTTCATCGGGTCGGAGGGCTTGACCGGGTTCCACATCATCAGCGGCTCGTACAGCGCCCACCGGTAACCGGACTTGGCCGCCGCCGACGTGGTCAGGAACGGGTTCTGGTTCTCGGTCTGGGGGCCGTTGGGCATGCCGACGTTGAGAACCGTGGCCTTCTGGCCACCCTTGTTCGGGTCGTTCGGCGAGTCGCCGCATGCGGCCAGGGCGCTCGACGTGGCCAGCAGACCGGCCATGCCGAGCAGTACGGAGCGTCTGTTCAACACGGGGGTGTCTCCTTTTGTACCTGGATCGACAGGTGGGGCGGGCAGGAACATTTCGGGGTATGGCGACGGGACCTCGTGGTGGCGGCCCCGCCCGTTGGTGCGGCGTGCTGAGGCGTCAGGTGGTGCGCTCGGGCTGCGCCGTGACGGTCGAGCCGCGCACGACGAGCGTGGTGGACAGAATGTTCGGCTCGGCCGTCAACGGCGTGCCGTCGAAATGCGCGATGAGCCTGCGGGCCGCCATCTCGCCCATCTGGCGCATGGGCTGGCGGACGGTGGTGAGCGGCGGTTCGGTGTGCGCCGCGTGCAGGATGTCGTCGAAGCCGACCACGGCGACGTCCTGCGGCACCGGCCGGCCCGCGAGCCGCAGGGCCTGCAGGGCGCCCGAGGCGGACAGGTCGTTGTGCGCGAACACCGCGTCGAAGTCCAGGCCTTCGGCGAGGGCCTGGCGCACGAGCGTGATGCCGCATTCGTAGGTGAAGTCGCCCTCGACGACGAGGCGGGGGTCGATCGGCGCGCCGGCCGCCGCGAACACGTCCGCGAAGCCGCCGAGCCGGTCCTGGGTGCAGCCGAACTTCTCCGAGCCGGTGATGACCAGCGGTCGCCGCCGGCCGATCTCGACGAGGTGCCGGGCGGCCAGGGACCCGCCGGCCCGGTTGGTGGTGGCCACCGACGGCATCAGCGGCTTGTCGCCGCGGTCGTCGATGAGGACCACCGGCAGGCCGCCGGCGTAGAGATCGGCCAGGTAGTCCAGGGTGCCCTCGGGCTCGATGGCCAGCAGGCCGTCGAACGCCTTGCCGGAGACCTGCGCGGAGAACTGCCGCATGGACTCGGCGCCGCGGTTGCAGGTGAACAGCAGCAACCCGTATCCCTCCGACTCCACGACATCCACCGCGCCCTGCACGACCTCGCCCATCCACGGCCACGTCAGCGACGGAACGAGCATCCCGATCACCCGGGTGTGTCCCCGGGCCAGGTTGACCGCCCGCGCGCTGGGCACGTAGCCCAGCTCGTCGATGACCGTGCGTACCCGTGCCGCGGTCGACTCGTCGACCTCTCCTTTGCCGTTGAGCACCCGCGAGACGGTGGTCTTGCTGACCCCCGCACGCGCCGCGACATCGGCGATGGTTATCGGCACGCCGCGATCCTTCCGGTGAGAGCGCTTTCTGGCAAGAGAGCGTGTTCTGGAACCGGTTCCGCAACCGGTTCCGGCACACTAAATCGGATCGCGGACAGTGGTGTCAATAACACGGACGTAACGAAACCTCACGACTCGGCAACGCTTGCCAAGTGGCTGTCCATGGTGTTTGCTCGGGATCACCGTCGATGCGACCGCGGGCACACCGGCAATCCCGTCGTGATCCGCCCGGGATCGCTCCCATGGAGCGCTCTCACGTTTGTTAAGGCTTCTTTACCGGTAACTCAACGTGGTGATCAGCGCAGTTTGATCGCGCTGCTGTCGCCGCCGACGAGCCCGGACCTGACCCGCAACTCCGTGAACGTGAGCCCGGCCGGCACGTCGTAGACCAGCGTGCCCTGCACCGACTGCCCGGGCCCGATCTCGCCCAGCAACGGCCGGGTCTTGTCGTAGTACGTCCACGAGAACTCGTCGGGCCCGTACTCGTGCCCGTCGCTGTCGCGCAGCTTCTGGTAGCCGATCCAGATCCGGCCCTTGCTGTCCCCGGTGTTCTCGACCTTCAGCTCGGCCAGGCAGAACTGCCCCTGCGGCTTGCGGGTCAGCGGCCAGTCACCGAGCTCCTTCTCCCCGCAGCTGAACCCGGCCAGGGTGAAGCGCATCTTGCCGTCCGCCGCGACCGGGCTGCGCTTCGGCGACGGCGACGGTGCCGGCGACGCCTTCGTCGGGCCCGGCTGCGCCCCCGGGTCGCCGCCGCCGCGCTTCCCGGCGCGCTCGGCCAGCTTCAGCCCGCCCAGCAGGCAGGCCAGCACCGCCACCAGCGCCACCACGGCACCGATGCCGCGCCCGGCCCGCCGCGGCCGCCGGCGGGGCGGAGGAGGAGGCGGCAGCGGCGGCGACCACCCGCCGCCGGTGGGGTCGAGGCGGGTCCCGGGAACCTGCGCGGCGACGCGCCGCGTGGGCGGGGACTGCGGTTGTACGGCGGCCGCTCCCGGCGCGAACGCGGTCCCGGCCGTCGCCCTCGACCGGCCCGTGGCCCGCACGGTCGCCGCCACCTGGGCCGCGGCCGGGTCGTCCTGGCCGACGAGGGCGAGCAGCACCTGCCGGGCGCCGGGGCGGGCGCCGGGCTCCACGCGCAGCGTCTGGGCCACCACCGCGGCGAGGGACTCGTCGAGCCCGCCGAGGTCCGGCGGGGCGTCGGCGCGCTCGCCCACCGGCATGCGCCCCGTGCCGGCCCAGGCGACGAGCAGGCCCCACGCGTACACGTCGCTGGCCTGGCTCGGCGGCCACCCGCGAACCTGCTCCGGGGCCAGCCAGCCCGGGGTGCCGAAGTCCGGGCCGTGCGCGGCGGCGTGCCCGAGCATCCGGGCCACCCCGAAGTCGATCACCTTGGGCCCGAACGGCGACAGCAGCACGTTGCGCGGGCTGAGGTCGGCGTGGACGAGCCCGACGGCGTGGATCGCGGTCAGCGCCGCGGCGACCCCGACCGCAACGGCCTCGACCTGCCCGGCGAGGGGGCCGTGACGGGTCGCGTACTCGTGCAGCGACGGCCCCGGCACGTATTCGGTGACGATGTGCGGCACGTCCCCGTCCAGCGCCACATCAAGCACGCGCGCGGTGCAGAACCCGGCGACCCGCGACGCGGCGGCGGCCTCGGCGGCGAAGCGGTGGCGGAACATCGGATCGCCGTAGAACGCCGGGTTGATGACCTTGAGGGCGACCTCGCGCCCGTCAGGGCCGGCGGCGAGGTAGACGGTGCCCATGCCGCCGACGCCGAGCACGCCGCGCAGCCGGTACGACCCGACGACCGCCGGGTCGCCGGCTCGCAACGGCGCGGGCGAGTCCCCCATGCCTCACATGGTGCCTCACCCGCGCACATCGGGCGAAACCCACCCATCATGTCGTGAAATTTCGCCCCGTACCGCCCGGCCCGGACGGGAGCGAGAACTCAGGCCACGCCGGCGTTGCGGGCCGCGAGCAGGGCCGCGCCCGCGATGCCGGCGTTGTTCTGCAGCGTCGCCGGCACCACCTTCGTCGGCACGTCGACCAGGTGCAGGAACTTCTCCGCCTTCTTGCTCACCCCGCCGCCGATGATGATCAGGTCCGGCCACAGCAGGGCATGCAGGTGCCGCAGGTACGTCTGCACCCGCTCCGCCCACTGCGGCCAGTCCAGGTCCTCCTGCTCCCGGATGCGGTCGGAGGCGTAGTCCTCGGCGTCGCCGCCGTGCAGGTGCAGCCCGCTCATCTGCAAGTGCCCGAACTCGGTGTTGGGCACCAGCTTGCCGTCGATGAACAGCGCGGTGCCGATCCCGGTGCCGAACGTGACCATGACGACCAGGCCGCCGACACCCTTGCCGGCACCGTACGCAAGCTCCGCCTGCCCGGCCGCGTCGGCGTCGTTGAGCACCGTGACCGGCCGGCCGAGCGCCTCGGAGAACAGCCGCTGCGCGGGCGCGTCGACCCACGACGCGTCCACGTTCGCGGCGGTCTTCGTCACGCCGTGCTGCACCACCGCCGGAAACGTGATCCCGATGCTCGCCGCCGCGCCGAACGAGCCGGCCACCGCCACCACCGTGCGGACCACGGCATCGACGTCGGCCGGCTGCGGCGTCTCGATGCGGACCCGGTCGGCCGTGAACGCGCCCGTGGCCAGCTCGACCGGCGCCCCCTTGATCCCCGAACCACCGATGTCGATTCCCAGGACGACCACAGCTGCTCCTTCACGCGGGCTGGCGAAACCTAGCGGTAACCCAATCATGGCGTGAACCAGCAATGATCACCGGGTAAGCGGATCAACCCGGATACGCGCCGACCGCGTCGCGGACCTCGAACCCGGCCACCGCGTCAGCCGTGCGCGCACAGTGCGCGCAGCAGTAGAACCGGCCCGACACCTCCGCGCCGTGCCCGACGATCCGCGTCCCGCAGTGCTCACACAGCGGCGCCAGCTTCTGGATGGCGCACTCGAACGAGTCGAACGTGTACGTCCCGCCGCCGACGGTCCGCACCTCGAACGCCAGATAGTAGTCATTGCCGCAGGTCACGCAGACTGCCATGTCAATCCCCCCGTGGTTTCGTCACGACGAACCACATACCACGGCAGCGGCGGACACAACCGGATCAGGCCGAATTCACCCGGGTGGAAGCCACCCGGCGGATCACCAGCATCGCCTGATCGTCGTCGGACTCGTCGCCCACCCCCAGCAGCAGCTCGTCGCAGAACGCCTCCACGTCCCCGACCCCGCCGTGCGCGGCCAGCCCCGCCACCAGCGCCGTTCGCAGCCGCTGCAGGCCCTCGTCGAACGTGTACCCGCGCCGCTCGATCAGCCCGTCGGTCACCAGCACCAGCGACTCCCCCGGCTCCAGCGTGAACACGACCTCCGCGTCGTGAACCGTCGGCACGCCCAGCAGCGCCACCCGGCCCTCCACCGTGCCCGCCCGCCCCGAGCCGACCCGCAGCGGCGGCGGATGCCCCGCGTTCGTCAGCCGGATCTCCCCCGTGGCCAGCTCGATGCGCAGCAGGCACATCGTGACGATCTCCTCCGGCAGGAACCGCAGCATCATCCGGTTGAGCCGCTCCAGCGTCACCCCCGGCGCGTGATCCTCCGCCAGGTACGCCCGCAGCCCGTGCCGCACCTCCGCCATGATCGTCGCCGCCCGCAGCGAGTGCCCCGCCACGTCCCCGATCGCCGCGATGATGTGCCCCTCCACCGCCACGATCTCGTAGAAGTCCCCGCCCACGTACGCGTGGTCGCTCGCCGGGCGGTACCGCACCGCGATGTCGTACCCCGGCACCGGCGGCAGCGACGCCGGCAGCATGCTGCGCTGCAGCGTCAGCGCCGTGCGCCGCTCCTCGTCGTAGCTGCGCAGCGCCTCCACCGCCAGCGCGATCGCCTGCCCCAGCTGGCGCAGCACGTCGTGGTCGTCCTCGCCGAACCCGGCCGCCGGCACCGCGATGTGCAGCGGCTCCCGCCCCGCCTTCGCCCGCGCCACCACCCGGAACACCGCCACGCCCCACCACGGCCCGCCGTCCTGCCCGAACAGCGCCGTGCCCGCCGCGCCCTCCAGCGGATCGACCTCGAACTGGTCCCGCAACGCCGGACGCACCTGCGGTACGGCACCCGCCGCATCCACCTGCACCGCCAGCGCGCCCGTCTCCGGCGAGGCCGCCGCGACCACCGCCGCCCCGCCGAACACCCGCGACGCCCCGACCGCCGCCAGCCGCAGCAGCTGCGGCAGGCTGGTCGCGGCGTTGATCGCCGCCGTGGTCTCCACCAGCCGGGTCAGCCGCTGCGCCAGCCGCTCGGCGCGCTGACGGGCCCGGCTGTACCGCAGCAGCGCCCCCACCGTCGCCAGCAGCTCGTCCGGGTCGATCGGCTCGGCCAGGTACGCGTCCGCACCCCGGGTCAGCCCCTGCGTGCGGTCCACCGCGTGCACCGCCGTCGCCGAGATGTGAATCACCGGCACCGCCGCCGTACGCGGATCGTCCTTGATCCGCTCCGCGACCTCGAACCCGTCGATGTCCGGCAGCCGCACGTCCAGCACCACCAGCTCCGGCGGGGTGAACCCGTTGGAACCGGCGGAATCGTGCAGCAGCGCGAGCGCGTCCGCGCCGGTCGCCGCCTCCGTCACCCGGTGACCCTCACGCCGCAGCCAGCTCGTGATGACGTACCGCTTCGACGGGCTGTCGTCCACGACCAGGATGTCGGCCGGGGGAACGCCGGTCACCGCGCCAGCCCCGCCACCAGCACGATCCGCTCGTGCTCCACCCGCACCTCATCCATCAGCCGCCCGGCCGAGCGGACCACATCGACGCTGCGCGTACCCACACCCGGCAACGTCACCGTGGCGCCGGGGACCTCCCGCCCGATCTCGCTCAACGCCGCGGCCACCACAGGACGGTACCGCCCGTCACCCGGCCGGGCGAACGCAGACAACTTGTTCGCGCATCCGCCGCCACATGGTGTATCGCATCCTAGGAAGCTAGGTTAGGAGCTCGACCTGGCCCGGTGGCGGCTTTATGGCGTTGCGAACCTGGTCTCGCGCTGGGCAGACTCGATGGCCTCGCCACGGGGTGTCACCGAGCCACACCACGAGGCCAAGCGGAGCGTTCCGCGCGATGATCATCATGCCCCGGCGACGGAGGGTACAACCATGAACGACCTGGACGAGTTGCTCGCCGAGGCCGCGGCGGCGCCGGTGGACGGCTGGGACTTCTCCTGGTTCGACGGCCGCGCCACCGAGCAGCGCCCGCCCTGGGGCTACGCCCGGCTGCTCGCCGGCCGGCTGCGCGCTGCGAGCGCCGCCCTGGACCTGCAGACCGGTGGCGGCGAGGTCCTGCGCTCATGCTGCACGGCCGGTGCCGCTCCCGGGCGCCTTGCCGCCACGGAGTCGTGGCCGCCCAACGTCGCCCTCGCCCGCGCGGCGCTGGCCGAGTTCGGCGCCGAGGTGCACCAGGTCGCCGACGACGCCCCGCTGCCCTTCCCGTCCGGCTCCTTCGACCTGGTCAGCAGCCGCCACCCGACCGTGGTCGGATGGGCCGAGATCGGGCGCGTCCTCGCCCCGGGCGGCACCTACTTCGCCCAGCACGTCGGCGTCGGCACCGCCGCGGCGCTCACCGACTTCATGATGGGCCCGCAGCCGGTCGGCGACGGCCGCAGCGTGGCCCGCGCCCGGGCCGGCGCCGAGGCCGCCGGCCTCGAGGTCACCGACGTGCGGGAGGCGACGCTGCGGCTGGAGTTCTTCGATGTCGCCGCCGTCGCGGTGTACCTGCGCAAGGTGATCTGGATCGTGCCGGGCTTCACGGTGCCGGCGTACCGCGACCGCCTCGCCGCCATGCACGAGCTGATCGGGCGCGACGGTTCGTTCACCGCGACGACGGCTCGCTACCTGATCGAGTGCCGTAAGCCACACGCGGTGGACGGAAGGTGAACGCCCGTTGGGCCGGCGAGGATAGTTTGGGATCGAGAAGCACACCCGCCGTTGCTGCCAGGAGACTCTCATGAGCGACTCGTCCGTCAACGTCACCGTGACCGGCGCGGCCGGCCAGATCGGCTACGCGCTGCTGTTCCGCATCGCTTCCGGGCAGCTGCTCGGCGCGAACACGCGGGTCAAGCTGCGGCTGCTGGAGATCCCGCAGGCCGTGCGCGCCGCCGAGGGCACGGCCCTGGAGCTGCAGGACGGCGCGTTCCCGCTGCTGGCCGGCGTGGACGTGTTCGACGACCCGAAGGCGGCGTTCTCCGGCGCCAACGTGGCCCTGCTGGTCGGTGCCCGCCCCCGCACCAAGGGCATGGAGCGCGGCGACCTGCTCGAGGCCAACGGCGGCATCTTCAAGCCGCAGGGCGAGGCGATCAACGCCGGCGCCGCCGACGACATCAAGGTCCTCGTCGTGGGCAACCCGGCCAACACCAACGCCCTCATCGCCCAGCGCCACGCCCCCGACGTGCCGGCCGAGCGGTTCACCGCCATGACCCGCCTCGACCACAACCGCGCCGTCGCGCAGCTGGCCCGCAAGCTCTCGGTGCCGGTGTCGGAGATCCGCAAGGTCACCATCTGGGGCAACCACTCCGCCACGCAGTACCCGGACCTGTTCCACGCCGAGGTGTCGGGCAAGAACGCAGCCGAGACCGTCGGCGACCAGCAGTGGCTCGCCGAGGAGTTCATCCCGCGGGTGGCCAAGCGCGGCGCCGAGATCATCG
Organism: Dactylosporangium sp. CA-233914; assembly: GCF_050942935.1. Lineage (NCBI taxonomy): Bacteria > Bacillati > Actinomycetota > Actinomycetes > Micromonosporales > Micromonosporaceae > Dactylosporangium > Dactylosporangium sp. CA-233914. The sequence continues at coordinate 6,887,836 of NZ_CP192030.1, forward strand.
AGGTCCGCGGCGCCTCCTCGGCCGCGTCGGCCGCCTCGGCCGCCATCGACCACGTCTACGACTGGGTGAACGGCACCGCCGAGGGCGACTGGACCTCCGCCGCGATCGTCTCCGACGGCTCCTACGGCGTGCCGACCGGCCTCATCTCCTCCTTCCCGGTCACCTCCGCGGGCGGCAAGTGGGAGATCGTGCAGGGCCTGGACATCGACGAGTTCTCCCGGGCCCGCATCGACGCCTCCGTCGCGGAGCTCGCGGAGGAGCGCGCCGCCGTCGAGCGCCTCGGCCTCATCTGATCGCATCGCGTACTACTCCGGGTGGGGACGGTCCTTCGGGGCCGTCCCCGTCGTGTTTGCCGCAGTAGGCTGCCGTGGTGACGCAGACGCCCGCGGCCGCACTGCCCATCGCCGAGACCCGCCGGGCCCGGCGGATTCTGCGCCTGCTCGCGGCCCGCTACCCGGACCACCGCCTCGAGCTGGACTTCGCCTCGCCGCTGCAGCTGCTCGTCGCCGCCACGCTGGCCGCCCAGACCCTCGACGAGCGCGTCAACGCCGTCACGCCGGTGCTGTTCGAGCGCTACCCGGCCGCGGCCGACCTGGCCGGCGCCGAGCAGGAGGAGATGGAGCAGATCCTGGTCCCGGTCGGGTACTACCGGCAGAAGGCCCGCAACGTCATCAAGCTCGCCACCGTCCTGGTCGAACGGCACGGCGGTGCCGTGCCGCGGACGCTGGAGGAGCTCGTGGCGCTGCCGTGGGTCGGGCGCAAGACCGCCAACATGGTCCTCGGCAACGCCTTCGGGGTCCCGGCGATCTCGGTCGACACGCACGTGGAGCGGGTCGCGCACCGGCTGGGCTGGTCGCCGGAGAAGGACGTGGACGCGGCGGAGGCGGCGATCCAGGCCCGCTTCGACAAGAAGGACTGGGTGACGGTCAACCTGCTGCTGATCCTGCACGGCCGGCGCACCTGCCACCGCCGCAAGCCCGCCTGCGGCGCCTGCCCGCTGGCGCCGGAGTGCCCGTCGTCGGCCATCGGCGAGCAGGACCCGCGGAAGGCCCGCGCCCTGCTCAAGTGATCTTCGCCCGGATCCGCTCGTCCCCGCTCCAGATCGTCACGTCGTCGCCGTCCCACACGCCGACGACCCGGCCGCGGTGGGCGACGACCGGCGAGATCCAGCCGGCGGCCCGGCTGACCTGCGCGCGGTGCTCCTTGGGCACCACCCGGGTGTCGGCGGTGCCGGGGCCGAGGACGAACTGGTCGAAGGCGGGCAGCAGCCGTACCTCGTCGAAGTCCTCGACGGCGCCGAGGGACTCCAGGTCCGCCGTCCGCGCGTACAGCCGCTCCCCCTCCACGTCGACCTCGGCGATCACCCCGTCCGCCAGCAGGTCCGCGAACCACTGCCGCAGCGCCGCCTTCTTCGACGCCCCGCGCAGCAGCCACTGGTCGAACGCCGCGGCCGGGGCCGGGCCGAACGCCCGCAGGTACGCGGGGATCGCCACCCGGGCCGCCTCCGCCGGCTCCGGCAGGCCCCGCCACCCGGGCACGTACGTGTCCGGCCTCGTGAAGGTGACCCGGCGCTCGTCGTCGCTGGGCCCGTACACGAGCAGGCCCTGCCAGGCGAGGGGCTTGAGCACCGCGCCCCACCCCGATCCGAGGTGCTCGCGCAGCGTCTCGTCCCCGCTGTGCCCGACGATCGCCTCGGTGAGCTGATCCCGGGTCAGCACCCGGTTGTCCAGCGCCTCGTACGCCGCGGCCGCGATCCGCTCCAGCTGCGCCAGCGTCACGAACGTCTTCTGCCAACTGGCCGTCTCCCAGGTCCGGGCCGCGCCGATGAGCGCCAGCTGGGCGGCGGCCTGGGCGGGTTCGAGCAGGTGCAGGGTGCCGCGCGCCGCCCAGGTCTTCACGAGCCGCCGCTGCGCGATGGCGTCGCGCACGCGGGCCGGGTCCGGTTCGGCCTGCCGCACGGCGACGGCCTGCTCCGCATACGAGGTGACCTGCGCCTGCACCCCCGCGAGCGCCTCGACCACGACCAGCGGATCGGCGGCCTCGGCCGGGCGGTGCAGCAGCTGCTGACGGCACCGCCACACGAGCACGTCATCCCAGGTCAACGACATCGCCATGCGGCCACCGTACCGGTTGCGCGGCACACGGGGCGGCGCCGCACCCGTGGTCCGGGTGCGGCGCCGCTTTCGCCCTCGTGCTCCGTCTGGATGCCGGCTTCCCGTTGCGGTCCTTGCGATTTCGGCCTCCGTCGCGATCCGTCCGTCAGGTGGCCGGCTTCCGTCGCGGTCGATCAAGGGCCGGTCCGCGTCGCGGTCTGGTCAGGGGCCGCTCAGCGTCGCGGACCGTCGGGCGGCCGCCTCTTCGTTGTGGTTCTCAGATGCCGGCCGGGACGAAGTCCGGCACCGCGGGTCCGTCCGCGCCCTCACCGCTCTCGCCGGCCGGGCGCAGGGCGAGCGCGAGCACGTCGGCGACGTCGGCCAGCGCGTGCACCGTCAGCTGCCCGCGCACCTCCTCGGGCAGGTCGTCCAGGTCGGGCTCGTTGCGCTTCGGGATGATGACCTCGCTCAGCCCGGCCCGGTGCGCGGCGAGCAGCTTCTGCTTCACCCCGCCGATCGGCAGCACCCGCCCGGCGAGGGTGACCTCGCCGGTCATGCCGAACTCCGGCCGCACCGGCCGCCCGGTGGCCAGCGACGCCAGCGCCGTGACCATCGTGATGCCCGCGCTCGGACCGTCCTTGGGCACCGCGCCCGCCGGCACGTGCAGGTGGATGCGCCGCCCGGCGAGCTGGTTCGGGTCGATGCCGAGCCGGCGGCCGTTGGAGCGCAGATACGACAGCGCGATGTGCGCCGACTCCTTCATCACGTCGCCGAGCTGCCCGGTCAGCGTCAGCCCCGGCTCGCCCTCCATCGAGGTCGCCTCGATGAACAGCACGTCGCCGCCGGCCCCGGTCACCGCGAGCCCGGTCGCCACGCCCGGCACCGCCGTGCGCTCGGCCGACTCGGGCGTGAACCGCGCCCGGCCCAGGTACTTCGCGACCTCGTCCACCCCGACGTGCACCGGCGCCGGGTCGGTGGCCAGCGCCACCGCGACCTTGCGCAGGATCTTCGCCAGCGCCCGCTCCAGCTGCCGCACCCCCGCCTCGCGGGTGTGCTCGCCGGCGATGCGGGCCAGCGCCTCGTCGGTGATGGCGAAGTCCGGCGCCTCCAGCCCGGCCCGCTCCAGCTGCCGCGGCAGCAGGTGGTCCCGGGCGATGGCGACCTTCTCCTGCTCGGTGTATCCGTCCAGGCTGACCAGCTCCATGCGGTCCAGCAGCGGCCCGGGGACGGTCTCCACCACGTTGGCGGTGGCCAGGAAGAGCACGTCGGACAGGTCGAGGTCGACCTCGAGGTAGTGGTCGCGGAACGTGTGGTTCTGCGCCGGGTCGAGCACCTCCAGCAGCGCCGCGGCCGGGTCGCCCGCGTAGCCCACCGCGAGCTTGTCGACCTCGTCGAGCAGCACGACCGGGTTCATCGAGCCGGCCTCGCGCAGCGCCCGCACGATGCGCCCGGGCAGCGCCCCGACATACGTCCGGCGATGCCCGCGGATCTCCGCCTCGTCCCGGACGCCGCCGAGCGACACCCGCACGAACTTGCGCCCCAGCGCCCGGGCGACGGACTCGCCGAGGCTGGTCTTGCCGACCCCGGGAGGTCCGGCCAGCGCGAGCACCGCCCCGGACCCGCGGCCGCCGACGACCTGCAGGTTCTTGGCTGCGCGCCGGTTGCGCACCGCGAGGTATTCCAGGATCCGGTCCTTCACGTCCGCCAGCCCCGCGTGGTCGGCGTCCAGCACGGCCCGCGCCGCGGCCAGGTCGGTGTTGTCCTCGGTCCGCTCGTTCCACGGCATCTCCAGCACCGTGTCGAGCCAGGTGCGGATCCAGCCGGCCTCCGGCGACTGGTCGCTGGCCCGTTCGAGCCGGCCGACCTCGCGCAGCGCCGCCTCCTTGACCTTCTCCGGCAGCTCGGCGGCCTCGACCCGGGCCCGGTAGTCCGCGGAGCCGTCGGGCTCGTCCTCGCCGAGCTCCTTGCGGATCGCCGCGAGCTGCTGGCGCAGCAGGAACTCCCGCTGCGTCTTCTCCAGCCCCTCGCGCACGTCGTGGTTGATCTTCTCGTTGACCTGCTGCTCCGCCGCGTGCGCCCGCGCCCACTCCACGAGCAGCTCCAGCCGCGCCGTCACGTCGGGCGCCCCGAGCAGCTGGATCTTCTGCGTGAGCGTCAGCCAGGGGGCGTATCCGGCCGAGTCGGCCAGCTCGGACAGGTCGGTGATCTTCTCGACGGTGTCGATGACCTGCCAGGCGCCGCGCTCCTGCAGCACCCCGATCACCAGCGCCTTGTATTCCCGGGCCAGCTCCCTGGCCTTGCCGGCCGGCGCGGCCTCGTCCAGCAGCGTGGCCTCGACCCATAGCGCCGCCCCGGGCCCGGGGACCCCGGCCCCGATCCGCGCGCGGTCCACACCGCGGATCACGGCGGCCGGCTCGCCGCTGGGCAGCCGGCCGACCTTCTCGAGCACGGCGATGACGCCGAAGGAACCGTAAGCGCCGTCGACGCGCGGGACCGCGAGCACCCGCTTGTCACCGGCGGCACGCGCCGCGTCGACGGCCGCCTGCGTGGAGGCGTCGAGCGTCACGGGGATAACCATGCCAGGAAGCAGGACGTCGTCGTTCAGCGGAAGAACGGGGAGAGTTGCCATCAGGACACACCTGCCATCAGTAGGTTGAGCGTGTCAGACTTAAGTAACAAACGGTGCCCTATGTTCCCCGCAGTATCCATGATGTGACCCAGGCCACTCGCCCACTCCTCAGACCAGCGCCGGCAGGCGATATTCGGGCAGCTCGAACGCCGTCGCCGTCCTCGTGGCCAGATACTTGAACAGGCCACGAACCGGCGGGACATACCGGACCGTCTTGAAGAAACGGTTGCGCTGGGCGATCTTCTTCCACGTCGACGGGACCAGGAAGTCGGTGCCGCCGCCGGCCTGCTTCTGCCCAGCGGCCACGTAGGGCCGCATGAGCCGCTCGTAGTGCCCGAACGCCGCCTCGTGGTCCCCGCGCGCCCGGTCCAACTCCCCGGCGAGCACGTGCGCGCCGACGACGGCCAGGCCGGTGCCGTTGCCACCCGGGCCGCCCGCGTAGCCGGCGTCGCCGAGCAGCACGACCCGCCCGGCCGACCAGCGCTCGAGGTGGATCTGCGTGGTGGAGTCGAACCAGAAGTCCTCGGCGTGCGCCATCGCCTCCAGCAGCTCCGGCGTGCGCCAGCCGGCGCCGGTGAAGCGCTCGGCGATGATCCGCCGCTGCTGGGCGACGTCGCGGTGGTCGAACTCGAGGCCGGGCTCCGCGAACGTCAGCGACACGATCTGGTCCCCGCCGTGCGGCGACATCACCGACACCGCGCGGCCGGGTTCGCTGTACATGATCCCGCTGCGCCGTAGCCCGAACGTGCCGGGCATCGTGAAGATGCCCGCGTAGACGCCCAGCGGCTTCTTGTGTGCCGCGTCGTCGCCGAACACGAGCCGCCGCACCCCCGAGTGCACCCCGTCGGCGCCCACCACCAGGTCGAAGCGCTGCGGCGCCCCGCCGGCGAAGGTCACCTCGACGCCCCCGGCGTCCTGGGCGATCGCGGTGATCTGGTCGCCGAAGCGGTATCGCACCCGCTCGCGCGTCGCCGCGTAGAGCACCTCCGCGAGATCCCCCCGCAGCACCTCGAGGTCGCCGCTGAACACCGCCGACGGGATGGCCGCGACCTGTCGGCCGGTCGCGTCGACGATCGCGATGTCGCCCATGTGCGTCGCACGGGCCTCCAGGGCCTCGCGCAACCCCATGCGGGCCAGGGTCTGCAGATGCACCCGCCCACGGAAGTCGACCGCGTAGCCGCCGCCCCGCAGCGCGGGCGCCTTCTCCACGACCGTGACCCGATGCCCATACCGCTGCAGCCACAGCGCCAGCGACGGCCCCGCGACGCTGGCTCCCGAGATGAGGATGTCCATGCCGACGACCATACACCCGTGCTACACGCTTGTATAGAACGCGCGTATAACACAGGCGTATAGTAAGATCGCGAGCCATGGGACATCGCGAAGACCTCCTCGAAGGAGCGGTCCGCTGCCTCTACGAGAAGGGCTACGCCCGCACCACGGCGCGCGACATCGTCGAGGCCTCGGGCACCAACCTGGGCTCGATCGGCTACCACTACGGCGGCATGGAGAACCTGCTCAACGCCGCCCTGGAGCGGGCTGTGGAGGACTGGGGCCTGTCGCTGGCGGAGGCGATCATGTCGGCCAATACCGAGGGGCTGACCGGGGCGGAGCGCTTCGAGACGTACTGGGAGCACATGATCAGCAGCGTCGAGACGCACCGCCCCGTGCTGATGGCGACGTTCGACGCGTTCCTGCAGATGGACCGCTCGGCCGACGTCAAGCGGATGCTCGTCAACGGCATGCGCGACGCCCGCCGACTGTGGGCGGAGGTGTTCCACGGCATCGACCCCGACCTCGATCCGGTCCGGGCGGAGCAGGTCGGCTCCTTCCACCAGGCTCTGGTCACCGGCGTGCTGACCCAGGTGCTGATCGACGCCGACGACGCCCCGACGGCCCAGGACCTGGCCGCGGCGGTGCGCCTGGTCGCCGCGAGCCTGTGATGGACGACACCGCGCGGCCGCAGCCCGATCGCAGCGCCGCCGGGCCCCGGGTGCGGCGGGCCGGGTTGCTCGTCGTGGCCGGGGTGCTGCTCATCGGGGCCGTCGGGCGGGCGCCGATCACCTCCGTCGGGCCCCTCGTCGCCGACATCCGCCGCGACCTGGACCTGTCGTCCGCGGCGTCCGGGCTGCTCACCACGCTGCCACTGCTCGCGTTCGCGGTGTTCTCGCTCGTCGCGCCGCGTATCGCGGGGCGGATCGGGCTGGAGCGCAGCCTCGGGCTGGCGCTGGCGGTCCTGGCCGCCGGGATCGTGGTGCGGTCGCTGCCGTCGCAGCTGTGGACGGGCACGGTCGCCGTCGGGGCCGCCGTCGCCTGCTTCAACGTGTTGCTGCCCGGCATCGTCAAGCGCGACTTTCCCGATCGGGTGGCCCAGCTGACCGGCGGATACTCCGCCACACAGAGCGTCGTGGCCGCGGTCGCGTCCGGCACCGCGGTGCCGCTGGCCGCGCTCGCCGGCGGGTGGCGGCCCGCGCTGGCCGGATGGGTGCTGCTGGTGGTCGTCGCGATCGCGGTGTGGATACCGCGGACGCGGACCGGGCCGGTGACCGCCACGGCCGCGCGGCGGGCCCCGCTGCCGTGGCGCAGCGCCCTCGCGTGGCAGGTCACCCTGTTCATGGGCCTGCAGTCGCTGATGTTCTACGTGCTGATCGCGTGGCTGCCGACGCTGGAGCGGGAGCACGGCATCAACGCGGCCGTCGCCGGCTGGCACCTGTTCGCGAGCCTCGCCGCGTCGGTGGCGGCGAACCTCATCGTGCCGGTGCTGATCCGGCGGCTGCCCGACCAGCGGCTCATCGGGCTCGGCTGCGCGGCCTGCATCGGCGTCGGCATCGCCGGGCTGCAGTGGCTGCCGTGGGCCGCGGGCTACGCGCTGGCGGCGGTGCTCGTCATCGGCTTCGGGTCCGGCATGGCACTGGTGGTGTGCCTGTCGCTGTTCAGCCTGCGCACCGGCGACGACGCACAGACGGCGGCGCTGTCGGCGATGGCGCAGGCCGTCGGGTATCTGCTGGCGGCCGCCGGTCCGGTGCTGATCGGCGCGCTGCGCGACGCGAGCGGCTCGTGGACGCTGCCGGTCGCCGCCCTGTGCGGGGTCGCGGCGCTGATGTCGGTGTTCGCGATCCTCGCGGGCCGGGCCCGGACGATCCCGCCGCCCGCCGCGGGCTGACAGCCGGCACCGAGCAGATCGCACAGAGCCGGGAAGCCGCCGCGTCAGGTGACCTTGACGACGACCGTGGTGGCGTTGTCTCGGCCGCCGGCCTGCAGCGACGCGGCGACGAGGGTGGACGCCATCACGTCCGGGGGTGCGCCGGAGCCGAGGGTGCGCTCCATGAACTGGTACGGGACCTGCTCGGCGATGCCGTCGGTGCACAGGCAGTACACGTCGCCGGGGAACATGGTCACGCTCAGCACGTCGGGCTCGGGCAGGCCGGGGTGGCCGATGAACCGGTGCAACTGGTAACGGGCCGCGGCGGCCTGCGGGGAGTCGGCCGGATACCACCCGTGGACGGCGCCCAGCCAGGCCGCGGTGTGGTCGACGGTGAGCAGTTCGAGCAGGCCGCCGCGCAGGCGGTACACCCGGCTGTCACCGATCTGGGTCACCCAGGCGCCCGTGGCGTCGGCGACCAGTGCGGTCAGCGTGCAGCCGGTGAGCTCGCGCAACTCCTGGCCCGCGGCGCGCACGCGGCGCTGGGCGTCGGCGATCGCGGCGAACAGTGGCGTGGGCTCGAACGGGCCGCGGTGCTGCTGCACGGCGGCGGTGAAGACGTCGACGGCGACCCGCCCGGCGGTGCGGCTGCCCTCGCCGGCGCCCATCCCGTCGGCGACGACGGCGCACAGGCCCGGACGCCGCTGCAACTCGGCGGTGTGCAGCACGTCGAAGTTGGCCGGGTAGCGCCGGCCGACCTCTGTTGCGGCCCCGACGCTGAGCTGCCGCCCGGCGCCCTGGACCTCGATGGTCATCGTCATCGCCCGCCAGCGTAACGGGTGCCCGGCTGCCCGGGTGGCCCCGTGTTCATCCTCCGTTCAGCGTGAACCAGTGACGTTCGTCGCTCGACGAGACGGCCGGCCGGCGGAGCTACCGGTACGCCCGGATCTCCCACGTGCCATCATCGCGGCGCAGCCACCCGTCGATCTCGCCGCCGAGCTCCGCGAACATCACCACCCGGTCGTAGAGCCAGTCGGCGAAGTCGTCCTGCTCCTGCTCGCCGAGCCCGGTGCGCACCACGGCCCCGAACGTGATGAGCCCCGTCCCCGCAAGCGGCGACGCCCCCAGCACGCCGACGACCCGCTCGTCGCCGGGCGCGATGTCGTCGCGCTCCTCGACCTCGAGGTAGCCGCCGTCGGGCATCTGCACCAGAAACGCCACCGTGCGCCTTCAGCGGGTCGCGGCGGCGAGACCGGCGCGCACCCCGGCGGCGTCGAGATCCGCGCCGTACACCGGCGTCCCCGGCTCCTGCCGCCAGCTGTCGTCGAGCCCACCGGCGTCGATCGGGTCGAAGCCGAGCTCGTCGATGAGCCCCATGACGAGCCGCTTCGCCGTGGGGTCGTCGGCCGCGACGGGCAGCGCGACGCGCCCGTCCCCGCCGGTGGGGCGCCCGAACCGCAGCAGATGGTCGGACTGGATCGTGTTGAAGACCTTCACGAGTTGTACGCCGGGCAGCTTCGAGGCCGTCCACCGGCTGGACGTGACCCCGCCGTCGATGTCGGCGATGGCCCCGTCGCGCGCCGGGTAGTAGTTGTCGGCGTCGATGACCACGCGCCCGGCGAGGTCGGCGGCGGGCAGGTCGGGGACGGCCCGCAGCGGCACCGCGAGCACGACCACCTCGCCCCGCGCCGCCTCGGCCACGGTGCCCGGGTTCGCGCCCGTCTCGGCGGCGAGGCCGGCCAGCGATCCGGGCCCGCGCGAGTTGGCGACGGTGACATCGTGCCCGAGCTCACGCAGCCGGCGGGTGAGCGTGCCGCCGATGTGGCCGGACCCGATGATGCCGATCTTCATGAGTTCCCCCGGAACCGTGGAAGGCGCGAGCCGTACGGCGCCAACGCTACCCGCGCGCCGGCCAGGACGCGGGCCCACGGAAACGGCGAACGGCAAACGGCCAGGTGGACGGTGCGCCTGCGGCGTGCGCGACGGCCGCGCTGCCGACCCCGCTCACCTCGCTGGTCGGCCGGGACGCCGAGGTACGCGCGGCCGGCCGGCTGCTGCAGCGCGCCGAGAGCCGGCTGGTGACGCTCGCCGGCCGGCCGGTAGCGGCAGGGCCCGGGTCGCCGTCACGGTCGGGGCGTCCGCGCCCGCCGACGTCTGCTCGCGACGAGCCCGCAGCCGCTCGCGCTGGCCGTGCAGCCGCTCGATCCTGACGCGGCGCTGCGCCTGTTCTCCACGCGGATGTTCGAGCGGACCGGCCGGCCGATCTCCCCGCGCACCGGCCGCACGCGATCTGACCCCGGCGGCGTGACTGCCGTCCACCGCTTCTCCAGTCGCGACCCTGAGTGCGGCCTCAAACTCGAAGCGTGACCACAATCGGCGGCGCAACACCCAACCCGGACCCGTCACCGCTCCGCCACACCCGACCACCCTCAGCAACACCAGCCTCTCTGCCGTCCAGCCCTCCCCCGCCGGCCACACCCACCGCGACCGACGGCCCACGCTCGGGCATGCCAACCTCGGGCACGGCGCTGCAGCATGTCCTGACGGATCTACTGGCCCGCTCCGAGACGGCCATGGATACGGCACTGAACCAAATCCTGGACCGCCTGAACCGCACGCCACGCACCCCACCGAGGCAGCCGGCACTCCCGACGACCCCGCCCCCGTCAACAAGACCAGGCGACGCCCCCGCACCAGGACACGTCCCGTCCTCACCAGCCCCCACCCCCACCCCTACCCCATCCACACCGCCGTCCGGCCAGGCCGCACCAGCACCCGGCCCACCGACACCGACCCTCGCCCCGTCAACACCAACCTCCAGCCACGCCGCACCACCAGCACCCGGCCCGTCGACACCACCGCTCAGCCCGTCGACACCGCCGCCGAGCCCAGGCGCCTCAGCGCCCAGCCCATCCGCGCCGGGCAGCCCGACATCCCCGCCGACAACCACGCGTGGCGCTCCGATCCCAACGCCGAACGGGTCCGCACCGCCATCTCCGCCAGCGACCGCGCCGGCCCCACCCATTCTCATCCGAACCACACCAGGCACGCGGATCACCGCTCCACCCACTCCGGCCCCCATCACATCGGGTACGCACACCCCCACTCCGAGCACACCGAACACACCAGGCACACAGGCCGCCACTACGAGCACCTCCGGGCTATCTGGTCCGACGCCCGTCACACCCTCAGCGCCAACCCCGCCCACTCCGGACCGGTCAGCCGCACATCCCGCCACATCCAGCTCTCCCTTCGTTACTCCAGGAATTCCCAACCGGCCAGGACCGCCGGACCCAAGAACCGTTACAACCGGCCCCGCCGCAACGGGCGCCCCCTCCCGGGATCCTTACGCGCTGGGTAGCCCCGCCCCCGCAACGCCAGCCACTCCAGCAACACCCGGCGGCCCACCAGGCGGTCCGGCAGCACCATCGTCACCATCACCGTCCGCTCCTGTTACACCACGCTCGGCACCCATCACCCATGACCAACCCGCTGGCCCACAACCGTCACGCAACGTCCACCCGGAATCCGGGTTCGCGAACCCGCCGTCGCGGCTCAGCGCGCCGTGGGAGGGCATCGGCGGCCCGGATCGCCAAGACCCAGGCCCCACCCGGCCGGCCCGGGCCTGGGACAGCGTCGGCGGCCTCACCGCCCCGACCGAGCGCCACGCCGTGGACGATCTGCGCGCCCTGCTCCCGGCCGACCCGGGGGCTCGCCGCGAGACGGTCCGCGAGGCCGTGACGTGGCTGGTGAACAACCTCGGCGACCCGCGCCTGGTCGCCTCCCGCTGCGCCGAACTGGGCCCGGCGGTCGCCGGGCTGGGCGTGCCACCCCAGCGCCTGGAGGCCCTGGCGATCCTCTTGATCGACGCGCTGCGGGCCAACCCGCCCGCACCGCCGCTGCGCGCCGAGGAGGAGGCGGCCCTGCGCGACGCCGGGCGCCTCGCCGCCCGCTGGGCCGGGGCGGGCACGGACGACACCGCCCACGAACCGGCCTGGTGGAGCGCCGTCGTCACCGCCCACGACCGCCGTCGGGCGGACCTGGCCGTGCTGACGCTGCGCACGTACCTGCCGTATCCGTGCCCGCCCGGTATGCGGGCCGTGGTCGAGGTCCCCCGTTACCCCGCCCGCCACCGAACGTGCTGGGTCGCCAACCTGCCGCACGTCGACCGCACGATCGAGCTGCACGTCCCGCTGCACGCCGACGACCCGATCGGCGCCGATCTGGTGGAACGGACCGCACCCGGCGACCGCGTCCGCCTGCACCTCCCGGTCGGCCTGCCGGCCTTGCTGGACACCCGCCCGTTGCTGCTGATCGCCGACCGTGACGCCCACGCCCCGATTCGCGCGATCCTCGCCGCCCTACGCTCCGCCCACCCCGCCACTCCCGAGCGCGACCTCACCGTGTACTGGCCGTCCACGATCGAGCGCGACGTGTATCGCCTCGCCGATCTTGCCCCGCCCGGCACCATCGTCATCCGGGACCACTTCAACCAGGACGGTCGCGACTGGTCGGAGCACACCGCGTTCGTCGCCGGCACCGCGGCGTCGACCACCGACGATGCCACCCGGGTACGCCAGGCCGGAGTCCCCGCCGAACGCACAGTGATCGCCGCGATCGGATAGAACGCCGACCGGCCGGACACGACTACTGCCAAGCGCCCGACGACGGCACGCCAAGGGGTCGCCGCGCCAGCGCCGTGCCGACCGCTCGCGCGAGCAGGAGTCCCCCCTCATCGACACCGTCGAGGAGGCCGAACCGGCCCCAGTCAGTCACATTTCGTGTCCAGCCCATCACCCACACGGGTGAAATCCGGCGGCGGCCAAAGATCACTCCGAGCGCTCCGTAGCGCATTCCTGGGGCAAAAGCCGGATTTCGCCGAGATTCCATCTGGAAAGCCGACGCCTGCTTACTTTCAGGCCATCTGCCCTACTTCGTGGAGGTGAGATGGGATTCCGGAAGGGTATCGCCGTAGCACTCGTCGCGGGTGCGGTCGCGGCGGGTGCGGCGGTCCAGGGAGGGCCGGCGTTCGCGTCTGACTACGGCATGGTCCGTGGAGTCATCGCACTGACCAACAGCGTGCGCGCGCGGGCCGGATGCGGACCGGTGACGTCGAGTTCACGCCTGAGTTACGCCGCGTGGCTGCATTCGCGGGACATGGCGGGACGCGGCTACTTCTCGCACGGATCGCCGGGCGGTGGCTCACCCGGCAGCCGGGTCAGAGCAGCCGGGTACCGCTGGACCTCCTACGGCGAGAACATCGCCTGGGGCCAGCCGGACGCACGGAGCGTCATGAACGCGTGGATGAACAGCCCGGGGCACCGGGCGAACATCCTGAACTGCCGGTTCCGCAACGTGGGCGTCGCCGTCGCCTACAACGCCAACGGCGTGCCGTTCTGGACCCAGGACTTCGCCAGTCCCTGGTAGCGGTCCGAGCCCGGCTCCGCGGCCCCATGTCGCGGGGCCGGGTGACCATCGGGCGAATTCTCCCGGGAGCACGATGTGTCGGCGGACGGTAGGCAGGGAAATACACAGCAGAGCCGTCGCCAACCGAAATCCCGACCACCCGGAACAACAACCAGGAGTAGCGAATCAGGAACCCGAAGTGACTCGAACGACAGAAACGCGACGCCGGCGCAAATCCGCGGAAGTTCGGCTTGCGATCGGCACGACAAGAAGGCTGTCGTGAAGGCCGCCAGCCCGGCGACCGACGGCAGAGCGTGATGCCGAACAACCCGAGTCAATCCCGAACGGCATGGTCCACCCGACGGCGTGGGTCTACACCATAGGTCTACGCCCGACGGCGCGGCTCGGTGTCAGGCAGGAACGGCCCGACGCCGAGCTCGCGAACCCGACACCGAAGCGCAACGTCCATCGCCGGATCGCAAGGGTCGTCGCCACACGGTGTAGCTCAACGCCAGCCGACTGAGTGCAACGGGCCGGACCATGAGGTTCGACGCCGGAGGGCAAGGCCTCGGCTCCGAAGCACGATTGTCAACGGTCAGGACGGAGTCCTCGATCAGATCCAGCCCGGCGCGCTCGACACGATTCGCGGGACGGGCGCACCCCATAGCAGCGGGATCGTGCGGCGAAGTTCAGCGAGCAGGGCCCACAAGGTTCGACGTCGATGCGGCGGAACCGACGCCGGATCAGCAGAAGGCCCGACCGCCGACCCGGTAAACCCCGGCACTGACTGGCATGACTGCGGCCCGACGGACGACGGATTTCACCGCCGGCCAGACGAGGTAGACGCCGACGGCACGGCTCGGGCACCGCGCGGCAAATCTGGGCAGTCGCGACGCTCCGTGGCGGAATCAACACCACGCGCGTGGTTCCGGGTGCGCCGGCGAAGAGCGGACGCCCAGCACTCCCGGTTACACCGGCGGGCACCGTCGGCAACCGGGCGGAACCGCATTCGAAAAAGCGACCTGCCGACCCGGGCCATGGAATGGGCCGGACATCATCTCCAACCTGCCTGCCGATCACATCCGACAGCGTCCGGACCAGAGAAAACGTTTTCAAAAAGCCGCGCGAAATGGCCATTTTAAAGCGACAGCAATCGATCAGATGCGCCGATCGTACATATTCCTGCGGTCGGTGCAAGATCTGACGCCGGGGCAGGCAGCGTCCGAAGATCCTGCTGGCATCCAGCGAGTTCCAATCCAGAGTTCATCGCGCGTTGTCCTCGAACGCTGGACAGAACGGGACTTTGACCGCCTAATTGAATGCACCTCGCCCGGCAGTCGCCGCCGGTCGGGGCCGCCGCCGCACCATGCTCCTGAACGATCACTTTTCTCATCCGCAACACCACCCTGGGTAGCACGCACCCTTGTTCCGGGAGGCCGCCGTGAACGACACGACACCCGCCATCCTCCTCACCGAGGCCACAGCTTCCGCGTACGTCGCCGCCGCCGGGTTCCGGGTCGGGCCCGTCGGGCGCGTCGGGGTGGAGCTGGAGTACTGCGTGCGCGATCCGCGCCGGCCGCTGCACCGGCCGGCGCCGGAGGAGTTGCTGGGCCTGCTGGCACACCTGGGCAACCCGCTGCCGGGCGGCAGCGCCGTCACGATCGAGCCCGGCGGGCAGCTGGAGCTGTCCAGCGCGGTCGGCGCCTCGCTGACGCACTGCACGAACGCCCTCGCCGGCGATCTCGCGCTGGTACGCGCCGCGGTCGCCGAGCACGGGCTGCACCTGGACGGGACCGGCCTGGACATGCTCCGGCCGCCACGCCTGGTAACGGATCATCCGCGGTACGTCGCGCTGGCCGAGTACCACGACCGGGCGGGAACCCGGGGACGTACCGTGATGACGAACTCCGCCTCGATCCAGGTGTGCCTTGACGCGGGTACCGATGCATCGGGCGCCGAGGGCGACGAATGGTCGAACTTCGCGCGGCGCTGGTGGCTCGCGGACGCCGTCGGTCCCGTCCTGATGGCCGCCTTCGCCAACTCACCCCACGTCACCCGGGCCGGACGCCGCTGGGTCTCCTACCGCCAGGCGCTGCGCTTCAGCACCGACGCCAGCCGCACCCGCGCCCCGCGCCGCACGGACGATCCGCGCACGGCCTGGGCACGCTACGCGCTCGCCGCGAAGGTCGCGATGATCGCGCCGGCCGAGGACGAGCCCGGCCTCGAATCGGCCGCCTGGCAGGCCGACGACCAGGGCGCCGACCTCGGCGGCGACCGGGGCGCCGGGCGGAACGAGCGCTGGCATGTGCCGAGCGGGCTCACGATGCGTGACTGGCTGCGCGGTCACGGCCCACGCCCGGTGACGCTCACCGACCTGGAGCGCCACCTCGGCACCCTGGTGCCGCCCGTGCGACCGCGCGGTTACCTGGAGTTGCGAATGATCGACCAGCAGCCCGGCGACGACTGGATCGTGCCCGTCGCGGTCGTCACGGCGCTGCTCGATGACACCGAGGGCGCCCAGGCCGCGGCCGACGCGACCGAGCACCTGCGCTCGCCGCTACGGCGGCACCGCGACTGGCTCGGCGCCGCCCGCGACGGGCTCGCCGACCCGGCCCTGGCCGCCGCGGCGATCGCCTGCTTCACCACGGCCCAGTCGGTGCTCGCCCGGCGTGGCGCTCCGCTTCCGGTCCGTGACGCGGTGGCGCAATTCTTCGACCGGTACGTGCTGCGCGGACGCTGCCCCGCGGACGACGCGCCGCAGCGGCGGACTCGCCGGATGGGTGTGGTATCAACGGGATGACCAGATCCCGGCTTCGAGGAGTCCCGCTCGTGCGCGACATCGCCGTGTTCAGTGGCAGTGCGCACCCCGAGCTCGCGGAGGAGATCTGCGCGCAGCTCGAGGTGCCCCTGCTTCCCGTCCGTGTGGACCGGTTCGCCAACGACTGTCTCGAGGTGCAACTGCAGGCCAACTGCCGTGAGCGCGACGTGTTCCTGATCCAGCCGTTGGTGCCGCCGGTGCAGGAACACCTGGTCGAGCTGCTGCTCATGCTCGACGCCGCCCGCGGCGCGTCGGCGGCGCGCACGACTGTGGTCATGTCGCACTACGCGTACGCGCGCTCCGACAAGAAGGACGAGCCGCGCATCTCCATCGGCGGCCGGCTCGTCGCCGACCTGCTCTCGGCGGCGGGCGCGAGCCGCGTGCTCACGCTGACCCTGCACTCTCCGCAGGTGCACGGCTTCTTCTCGGTACCCGTCGACCACCTGCACGCGCTGCGCGAGCTGGCCGGGCATTTCCGCGCCCACGACCTGTCCAACGCCGTCGTGGTGTCGCCCGACCTGGGCAACGCCAAACCGGCTTCGGCGTTCGCGCGCATGCTGTCGGTACCGGTGGCCGCCGGCGCCAAGCAGCGCTTCTCCGACGACCGCGTGGTGATCAGCACCGTCATCGGCGATATCGAGGGCCGCGACGTGATTGTGCTGGACGACGAGATCGCCCGCGGCAGCACCGTGTTCGAGCTCATCGACCGGCTCCGGGAGCGCGGCGTGGCGAGCATCCGCGTGGCGTGTACGCACGGTCTGTTCACCAGTGACGCGCTGCGACGGCTGCAGGACCAGGACGACGTGCTGGAGATCGTGTGCACCAACAGTGTGCCGCTGCCCAAGGACAAGTGGGTGCCGAAGCTGCGGGTGCTGTCGATCGCGCCGGCGATGGCGGAGGCGATGCGGCGCATCCACAACGGCGAGTCGGTCAGCTCACTGTTCCACTGACCGTGCGCCACCGCGCCGCCGCCTCGAACGGGTGAAGCGGGCCGCGGGTCGCCCCGCGGCCCCGACTGGCGGGCGACGGCGTCACGGCCGCGCCAGTCCGGGCGTGTCCGATTCTCGCCGGATCGGTTGTCCGGACCTGGGGATCATGATCAGATGCCCGGAGACACTGTACGTCACAACCGGTTCAGACATGAGTGAGCGCCCAATGTCCGTGACCCGCCGTGGCTGACCCGACACCATCAGGCGCCGCAGCATCAGCACCGGAGACCGTCGCCATGAGTGGCGGGCGGCTCACGGTGCGGATCAGCGTGCTCGGCCCGCTGAGATCCGAGGTCGGTGCGAGCGCGGCGGACGCGGGCGGGCCGCGGCAGCGGGCGGTGCTGGCCCGGCTCGTCGCGGCGGGCGGTCACGTCGTGCCCACGGACCGGTTCATCGACGACCTGTGGCAGGGCGAGCCGCCACCGAAGGCACTCGCCGCGCTGCAGGTGTACATCTCGAACCTGCGGCGGGCGCTGGAGCCGGGGCGTGCGCCCCGCACGGCGGCGACGGTCGTGGTCTCGGCGGCCCCCGGGTACGCGCTGCGGCTGCCCGACGAGCAGGTGGACGCCTGGCGGTTCGAGTCACTGCTGCGGCGGGGCAGCGAGCTGGCCGAATCCGATCCGCGCGCCGCCGACCAGCTGCTGCGGGAGGCCCTCGCCACGTGGGCCGGGCCCGCGTACGCCGAGTTCGCCGACGAGCGCTGGGCGGCCCCGGAGGCGGCCCGGCTCGAGGAGCTGCGGCTGGTCTGCGTCGAGACCGCGGCGCGGGTGGCGCTGCGGCTGGGGCGCGCCGCGCTGGTCGTACCGGAGCTGGATCGGCACGTGCAGGAGCATCCACTGCGGGAACAGGCGGTCCACGTGCTGGCCACCGCCCTGTACCGGGCGGGCCGGCAGGCCGACGCGCTCGCGGTGCTGCGGCAGGCCCGGGAGCGGCTCGCTGACGAGTTGGGCGTCGACCCCGGGCCGGCGCTGCGGGCGCTCGAGGCCGACGTACTGACGCACTCCGAGCGACTCACCGACGGCGACGACGGAACGGTCCAGCACGGAACACCGGGTCATGATCCAGCGACGGACCGTGACCTGGCAGCGGGCCGGGAGCGGGCACCGGGCGGCCGGGACGGGGACGACGGGCAGGGCGCCGGTCCGGGGCGGGTCGTCGAGGCGGTGGGGCGCGACACGGAGCTCGCCCGGCTCGGCGCTGCCGCGGAGGCGGTACAGCGCGACGGACTGCGAATCGTCTGGGTCGGCGGAGAGGCGGGCGCCGGGAAGTCGACCCTGGTTCGGGCATTCTCGGCCGCGATGACACAGCGCGACTGGACTGTCACTTGGGGTCGCTGCCCCGAGGTGGACGGGGCGCCGCCCGCCTGGGCGTGGGCCGAGGTGCTCGGCGGCACGGATGCCGACGAGCGGTTGCGGCCGCTGCTGGACGGGCGGGGCGGCGCAGACCAGTTCCAGCTGGCGCAAGCCGTCGGGGAGCGGCTCGGCGGCGGCGGGAACCTGCTCGTCGTGCTCGACGACGTACACCGCGCCGACGGGGAGACGCTGCAGGTGCTCCGGCACGTCGCCGTCGCCCTGGCGGAGCGGCCCGTGCTGGTGGTGGCCACGTTCCGTACCGGTGAGGATCATCCACAGCTCGGCGCCGCCCGGGCCGCGCTGGCCGGGCCGCGCTCCAGCGAGCTGCTGCTCGGCGGGCTGGAGGCGGCCGCCGCGGCCCGGATACTCGCTGGGCACCTCGGGGCCCCGCTCGACGAGGAGACCACGGCTGTGGTGCACGCGCGGACCGGGGGGAACCCGCTGTTCCTGGCCGAGACGGCCCGGCTGATCTCCGCCGAGGGGGCCGGCAGCGCGGTGCGGGCGATTCCGGCCGGGATCGGGCACGTGCTGCGCCGGCGGCTGGCCCGGCTGCCCGCGCCCGCCCAGACGGTACTGCGGCACGCCTCGATCCTCGGGCGGGACGTGGACATCGACGTGCTCGCGGAGGCCTTCGCCGGGGACGAGGACGCGGTCCTTGACGGCCTCGAGGCGGGGGTGCTCGCCGGGCTACTGGAGGAGCCGGCACCGGGACGGGTACGGTTCGGTCACGCACTGTTACGCGACGTGCTGTACGACGACATGCCGCAGCTTCGTCGCCGACGGTTGCACGAGCGTGTCCTGAGCGTGCTGGAGCGGACCAACCCCGGCGACGTCGCCGCGCTCGGGCATCATGCGCTCGCGGCGGCCACGCCCGCGACGGCGGTCCGGGCAGCGGGGCACGGGGCCGCGGCGGCCGGGCAGGCGGCGGCGATGTTCGCGCACCGGGAGGCGGCACAGCTGTACGCGTCCGCGCTCGACGCGCTCGCACTGCGCCGTGGCGGTGGCGGTGACGAGACCGCGGCGATGCGGTTGAACCTGTTGTGCGGACTGGCCTCGGCGCGGGCGAATTCCGGGGACGCGATCGGGGCCCGGGCGGCCCGGTGGGACGCGGTCCAGGTCGCCGAGCTGCTCGGCGGTGTCGAGCCGCTCGGGCGGGCGCTCTCCTCGTTCGACGCGCCGGTCGCGTGGTCGATCCGGGTCGTCGCTCGGGGCATCGACCATCCGCTCGTCGCGCTGCTGGAGCGGACCCTGGCCCGCGACGACCTGCCGGCCGCGGTACGGGCACGGCTACTCGTGGCGCTCGTGTACGAGCTGGAGGGCGACGAGGTCGAGCGGTGCGCCGACGCCAGCGCCGAGGCGCTGGGCATCGCGCGGTCCGGGGACAACGCGCTGCTGCTGTGCCAGGCGCTGAATGCGCGGTACTTCGCGGTGCTCAACCCGCAGCGCCGCCACGAACTGCCCGCCGTCGGGGCGGAATTGCTCGCGGTCGCGGAGCAAGCGGGGCTTCTGGGGTTCCAGGCGCAGGCGCATCACGTGCTGTACCAGGCGGCGCTGGAGCGCAACGACCTGCGGCTCGCGCAGGAGCACCTCGACCGGGCGCTGGAGCGCTCCACCGCCGGGCAGCTCGGGGTGACACTGTCGGTGATGGCGATCCTCGGCGCGATCCGGGCCGTGTTCGCCGGTGACCACGCAACCGCGGAGCGTATCTACACCGAACTCGGGCAGCGAATCGAGGCCGCCGGGCAGCCGAACGCGACCCTGGTCGGGCTCATCGGGGTGTTCTTCGTGCGGCTCACGCAGGGGCTCGGCCACACAATGCTTCCCGTGCTCGAACCGCTACGGAGCCTGCCGAGCACCGAGTCGGAGGTCGGGGAGTTCATCGCCCGGGCGCTCGTCGACGCCGGGCGGCTCGACGAGGCCCGCACCGCGTGGCGGCCGGACCTGCCGGTGCGTGAGGACTACTACTGGCTGACGCTGATGGGATTGCGCGGGGAGAACGCAGCCGCCCTCGGTGACGCTGCGCTGGCCGCCGACTGCTATGAGCAGCTACTGCCGTGGGCCGGGCAGTTCGTGGGACTGGCGAGCGGCACCGTGCCAGGTCCGCCCGTCGACCTCGTGCTGGGCAAGCTGGCGGTCGCGCTGGGGCGGCCCGCGGACGCCCACTTCGCGGCCGCCCGGGAGCTGGCCGCCCGCACCGGCGCTACGCCGTGGATGTAGGCGGTCACCCAGCGCACGGAAGCCGCCCAACGCAACGACACCGCAAGATACGGGACGCGGATCGCAACCGGACGCGGGACCGTCGCCAGGCGGGGGTCAGCCGAAGATCAGGCGTTCCCGGCGGAGGAAGCCCGGACGGACCGTGGCGAGCATGAGGCGCAGGACCGGGCCGGCCATGCGGTACAGCTCGTCGAGCTCCTCGGCCGTCGCGTAGCGCTCGATCCGCGGCAGCTCGAAGGACATCCTCCCGCCCTTGCGCACGGCCTCCTCGACGTGCTGCCACTGCTCGCCGGAGACGTACCGGCGGATCACCGGGAAGACGGTGCGCTCCTCGTCGTCGATGTGCTCGTCGAGGAGGTCACGCAGCGTGGCCAGGGTGTCGGACAGGTTCGCGGCGGCCGCGCGGTCACCGGGAGTGGCGGCGAGGGCGGCGGACTCGGCGCGGATGCGGTCCAGAATCGGGTCGAGCTGGGCGTGGTCGTCGGTCAGCTCGGCCAGGTCGACCTCGGCGCCGGCGGTGGCGTGCAGGATCGGCCACAGGACGTCGTCCTCGGCCTGGTGATGGTGGTGGATGCCGTCGCAGAGGCTGGTGAGGTAGCGCTGGATGGCCTTGGCGCGACCAGGCGTTCCCGGAACACTACCGTCCGCGATGGCCCTGGTGACCTCGGCGAAGCGGCGGGTGTCGCCACGCATCGAGCGGTGGTTGATGGTGATGCCGAGGAGGTTCGGTTCGGAGAGCTTCATGCCGTACAGCAGAAGCCTTCCCGGTTGGCGGGCACTTAATGGCCGCTTGGCGACTCCACGATGCGTTTGAGCGCCTCGAGGTCGGCGCGCACCGCAGCGGTGTCACGGTCGAAGTCGGCGTCGGACATGCCGTCCTGCCGGCGCAGGGTGAAGACGATCTCGCTGCCGTTGTCGTGTGGCACGACGCGCACCGGATTGTGGAAGACCTCGCCGGAGGGCAGGCGTACGTCGTGGTCGAGGACGCCGAACGGGTTGGCGGGCGCGAATGTCAGCTCGATGCGGCCCATGCCCGAGTCGGCGAACCAGCGGTCGCCTTCGCGCTCGACGGCGTCGCACAGGCCCGGGGCCCATTCGGGGAGATTCGCCGGGTCGGCGGCGTATTCGTACACCCGCTCGGGTGATTGGTCGACGTGAACACCGATGTGTCTCGACTGGCTCGCCACGCCGCTCATCGTGCCACGATACGGTTCGTTATTCCGGCCGAAACGCTGATTGGTTACCGTTGATCCGTGACGTCGCCGCTGCTGTTCACGCAGGAATTCTGGAACGATCCGCATCCGGTCTACGCGCAGTTGCGGCAGGAGGCGCCGGTGCATCCGGTGACGCTGCCCAACGGCATGGAGGTCTGGCTGGTCACGCGTTACGCGGACTGCAAGGCGGCGCTGGCCGATCCACGGCTGTCGAAGCGCCAGGGCGCCGGGGACAACGCGCGGGCGCTGGCCCGGCCGGTCAGTGAGCCGCTGACCCGGCACCTGCTGGCCAACGATCCGCCGGACCACACGCGGCTGCGGCGGCTGGTGTCGAAGGTCTTCACGGCCCGGCGGGTCGAGGAGCTGCGGCCCCGGGTGCAGGAGCTCAGCACGGCGCTGATCGCACCGCTGCGGGGCCGGCAGCGGGCGGAGCTGGTCGAGGATTATGCGGTACACCTGCCGATTCAGGTCATCTGCGAGCTGCTCGGGGTGCCGGTCGAGGACCAGGCGGACTTCCGGCGGTGGACCTCGGTGATGGTGTCGGCGTCGGCCGGCCGGGAGGGGGTGCCGGAGGCGGCGGCCGCGTTCGTGGGCTACCTGCTCGGGCTGATCGATCGCAAACGCTCCGCGCCGGCCGGGGACCTGCTCAGCGGGCTCGTGGCACTGCGGGACGAGGACGACCGGCTCAGCGAGGACGAGCTGACGTCGATGGCGTTTCTGCTGCTGCTCGCCGGGCATGAGACGACGGTCAATCTCATCGGCAACGGGACGTACACGCTGCTGACACGGCCGGATGCGCATCGGCGACTACGGGAGGAACCGTCGTTGATTCCTGCCGCGATCGAGGAGTTTCTGCGGCTGGAGTCACCGGTGGAGACGGCGACGTCACGGACCGCGATGGAGCCGGTGACATACGGCGGGGTCACCATTCCGGCCGGGGCGATGGTGGCGATCTCGCTGCTTTCGGCCGACCGGGATCCGCAGCGTTTTCCGGCGCCGGACGAGTTCGACCTGTCCCGGCCGGACAACCAGCATCTCGCGTTCGGGTACGGGATTCACTACTGCCTGGGCGCGCCGCTCGCCCGCCTGGAGGCCCAGATCGCGTTCACCGATCTGCTGTCGGCATTTCCGGATATGCGCCTGGCAGCGGAGCCCTACGAGGTCGATTGGCGGCCGGGCACGCTGATTCGCGGGCCCGTCGCGCTACCGGTGCTGTTGTAGCGGTTTTCCCGGCCCGGACCGGGCGCCGACCGGGGCAACGGCCGTACACACGACGGACCGGAGCCGAGACGTCAGCCCTCCTCCATCTGCGCGACCTCGGTGATCCACGTCCGTGCGGCGGCCGGCAACTGGGAGGCGCCCTTCGCGTAGGTCGCGATGCCCGTCATCAGGCCCGGCCACAGCGAGCCGCGCCACCGGCCACCGAACGGCGTCAGCAGCACCAGGCGGCGCCCGTTCCACCAGCCGTGCGTTTCCGTGCCCGCACTACCACGCACGGTGACGTGCGTGTCGGGGAAGTCGCGGAGCAGGTCCAGGACCAACAGCGTCGTGCGCCGGGGGTCCTTCACCGTGTCGACGAGCACGCCGCCGGTGTCGCTGCGCTGCACGCTGCCGACCGACTCCGGGATCGCGTCGACCGCGTCGTCGAACAGGGAGCGGACCAGCAGCTCACCGGCGTCGACGGCGATGCCCTCGGCGCGGAAGTCCCCGCCGAGGACCTCCCCGGCCAGGCCCTGGGCGAAGCGGGCAACCATGGCCTCGGGGGCGGCGTGGTCGAGGCGCACCTGCGCGCGCAGGTCCTCGAAGCCGCTCAGCGGGGCCAGCTGGTGACCATGGTGCACCGCGGCGATACCGACCGTGGCCAGCGCCGCCTGCTCGGCAGCGAACGCCTCGTCGTCGGCTGCGATCAGCGCGTCCAGCCCGGCGGCCAGCAGCGGGGTCCAGTCCTGGGGCACCGGCCACAGCCCGCCCGCGGCCAGGACCAGCACGACCCGGAACGCGGCCAGGCGGGCCGGCAGCGGCCAGCCCGCAGCCGCGGCGCCGAGGCGGAGGACCTGCTGGCGGACGCGGTCACGCTGGGCGGCGTCGAGGTCACCGATCGCCGTGGCGAGGCTGCCCGGCGCGAGTGCGCCGGCCTCGATCGGCGCACGGCCGAAGGCCAGGTCGAGCAGTGCGGGGCCGACCATCGCACGCAGCCGCTCCTCCTCGTTCGCGCGGCGCTCGTCGACGGGGACGCCGTGGCGCACGGTGCGGCCGGAGGCCAGTTGCGCGATCGACGCGAACAGGCCCTGCAGTGCGGTCGCGTCGCCGAGCACGTCGGCGAGGGCCCCGGACTCCAGCGGCGAGGGGTGACTGAAGCGCACGACGGCGCCGGCGACGTCGGTGATGACGGCGGCGCCGAGCTGGGTGCCGTCGGCGGCCCGGACCTGCGCCGATCGCGCCGCGAGATCACCCGACTCCACCGCGTACGTGTGGAGGCGGCCCTCCGCAGCAGTCCACGGCAGCTTCACGGAGGTCTCACCGGCGGTGACGACAAGCCCGTCGGGGGCCGTCGAACCGGCCGCGACCAGGCTCGCCTCGACACGGTCGCCGAGCAGCCGCACCGCGAGGACGCGCGCGGCGGCGGACGGGACGGGTTCGGGGGTGCGCATGCCGAGCGCCGGGTCGCCGAGCGCGACCTCACGCGCCTCGGGCGCGTCCAGTAGCGACGCCGTCACCTCCTGCAGGAGGGCCAGCTCACAGTGGCCGCCGGGGTCGGCGCTGGTGAGCAGAAGCGACTCCGGACTGCAGTCGAGGCCGCCGGTGACGAGGACGCCCGCGTCGCCGGTCCACCACTCGATGGCGCCGGCGTGCTGGTATCGGGTGCCGGACGGCATCTGAACCAGCACCTCGCCGGTCTCCGGCAGGCCGCCGACCTCGTCGAGCGCGGCGGCGAGCCCGGTCGCGTCGCAGCGCACACCGGCCGGCACGAGCAGGCGCACCTGCAGGGCGCGGACCGCGCGGGCGATCTCGCCGAGCGCGCGGCCGGCCGGGTCGAACGCGGGCGCGGCGACGGCGAGGCGGTCGGCGCCGGACGGGAACGGCAGCTGCTCGACGATGGGGACCTGGTCGTTGGCGAGCAGCAGTGGCTCGTCCGCCTCGGCGGCGTGCGGGCGTGCGGTGAGCAGCCGCGCGACCGCCTCGAGGCGCTCGACCCCGGCGGGCTCGATCCACAGCTGCCCGGGCAGGCGGCGCAGCCAGTCGGCGAGGTCCGTGACGAGCGTCGGGACGGTCGCGCCGTCGACCCGCAGGTGCGTCCAGACCTCAGCGTCGCCGCCCCAGCCGCCGCGGGTGGCGTCGCCGGAGCCGATCGACACGGTGGCCATGGTGGGTGACGCCGCGATGACGGCCCGTGCACGGAAGGCGCCACCGGAGCGGCAGACGACGGGGACGGGGAGCAGGTCACGTATCGGTGACGTGTCATCACCTACCGTGACGCCAGTGTGCGCGTCGTAGAGCACGGTGACCCGGGCGCCGGCCGCCCGCGCCGACCGCAGGCAGGCTTCGGCGAACGCGAGGTCACACCGGTTGGCGAGGACGAGCACCTCCTCGGCACCGTCGGGCAGCGGGACGGGCGTCTGCGTGCGGTCGGCCAGGGCCGTCCACGCCGGGCCAGCTGTCAGCAACCTTCGGCTCCCTTCGGCGGCAACACCGTTGTCACATATACCTTGACGTGATGACCGTCCGCATCAGGCACATCACGATCGATTGCGCCGATCCGTACCGCTTGTCCCTCTTCTGGAGTGCGGTCACCGGCTACCAGGAACAACCCAACGACCCGAATTTGCCCACACATGATCAGGCGCTCATCTCCGCCCCTGACGGCTCCGCCGGCCTGCTGTTCATCCGCGTCCCCGAGCCCAAGACGGTCAAGAACCGCGTCCACTTCGACGTGCAGCCGCTGGATGCGACCCGCGACACGGAGTTCGAACGCGTCCTCGCCCTGGGCGCCTCTCTTGTCGGTGATTTCAGACGACCAGACGGTACCGGCTGGGTCATCGTCGCTGATCCCGAGGGCAACGAGTTCTGCATCGAGCGCTCCGCAGCCGAGCGCGGTCAGTAGCCGTTCGCGGCTTTTGCCCGTTTCACTCCGCCGGGATCCTTGCGGAGAGCAGCGGCCTCGGCGCACCATGCAGCCATGCAGCGCGAGGAACTCGCCCTCACCGGCGGTGGCGGCGTCCGGATCGTGTACGACGCGTGGCAGCCCGAGGCCGAGGTGAGCGGGGTGGTCGTGCTCTCTCACGGGATGGGCGAGCACGCGCGGCGCTACGACCACGTCGTCGCGCGCCTGAGTGAACTCGGCCTCGCCGTGTACGCGCCCGATCACCGCGGGCACGGGCGGTCCACGGGCAAGCGGCTGCTGGCGCGGCGCATCGCAGAGTACACGGACGACCTCGATCTGCTGTTCCGCGAGGTCAGGGGCCGCCATCCCGGGCAGGTGCCGTTCCTGATCGGGCACAGCATGGGCGCCATGATCGCGCTCGCGTACGCGCTGGACCACCAGGCCGAGCTGCGCGGGCTGGTGCTGTCCGGCACGCCCGTGCTGCCCGGCAAGGGCATCCCCAAGCCCGCGATCATGGTCGCGAAGGTGCTCGGGCGGATCGCGCCCGGTGCACCGGTGCAGTCGCTGCCCTCGACGCTGATCTCGAAGGACCCGGCGGTGGTGGCGAAGTACGACGCCGACCCGCTGGTCCACCACGGCAAGGTCCCGGCCGGCCTCGGCGGCGCGATGCTCACGCAGATGAGCGTCTTCCAGCGCCGGCTGCCGGAACTGACCCTGCCGACCCTGGTCCTGCACGGCTCCGAGGACGGGCTCGTCGAGGCGGAGTCGAGCCGGCTCATCGCCGCCCGGGCCGCCTCCACCGACCTGACACTGCACGTGTACGAAGGGTTACATCACGAGGTGTACAACGAGCCGGAGCAGGACCGGGTGCTCGACGACCTCGTCGGGTGGCTCAAGGAACACTGAACGCACCCTGTGCGTTACTTGATCCCATGAACGACATGCTCGCCGAGTACCGCAGGGGAGTCCTCTACTTCGACGCCGGCGACCCGATCGAGGCCGCCAAGATCCTCGCCACCGTCCTGGACGAGGAGCCGGGCAACGCCGAGGTGCGGCTGTGGCTGGCCCGCGCCTACTTCGCCTCAGCGCAGCTCAACCGCGCCGAGACGCACCTGCGCGCGCTGGTCGAGCGCGACCCGAGCGACCACTACGCCTGCCACCTGCTGGGGCGCACCCTCGAACGGCAGAACCGCCCGCGCGAGGCGCTGCCGTTCCTGCGCCTCGCGGCCGCGATGTCGGCCGTTCCCGACTATTCGGCGGCGGTACAGCGGGTGGCCGGCACGGACTGATCCCGCCGGCACCCGGGGGCAGCGCTCTGGCGATTGATCGCCTACGGTGGCCATTCGTGAAGCACTATCCGTGGGGTGCGTTGTTCAAGGGGATCTGGCGGACGCTGGTCGCCCTCGCGGTGACGACGGGTTTCGTCGTCGTCACCGGGATCCTGGCCGGCGGCCCAAGCTTCACGTGGCTGGCGGTGGGCCTGGCACTGTCGCTGTTCGCGGCGGTGCCGGGCTATCTGCTGTACCGCGTCGGCGCGCCCGACCACACCGCCGGCAGCCGCGTCGTGATGCTGGTGGCGCTGTCGTGCGCGTCGGTGCTCGGCGCGCTGCTGGTCCTGCCCGTCTACATGTCCCGCGAGGGCGTGCCGACCGACGCCACGGTCACCCACGTGGTCCGCGCGGTGAGCAAGGTGTCGGAGCGGCGCTTCCCCGCCTACCAGGTCGCCGAGCGCACAACCGGCGAGAACCTCGGCCGGCTGCGGTTTCTCAGCAGCGAGCCGAAGGTCGGCGACACGGTGCGCGTGCGCAAGGACCCGCGCGGCTGGTTCAACGTCACCGTGTCCGACCCGACGGGGCGCTTCACGAAGCTGGCCGCCCTGGTCGTGGCGGTCCTGGGCCTGGCCGCGCTCCTCCTGGGCGTCGGCGGGCACATGTCCGACTGACCAGCTCGCAGTGAGTGACGGATGACCGGCGTCCGCAGCGCGTACAGGTGCGCAGACTCTCTCGGCTGACGCAGTGACTCTGCGTGCATGAACCAGAGCGCAGTCGTTCTCGGCGGCGGCTCCTCGCCGCCGCGGCGCTCACCCCGCGGCACCGCCACATCGAGATCATCGAGCGGGACGTCCTGGCCGACACCCCGCTCCCCCCGCCGCGACGCGCCGCAGGGCCACCACGTCCTCGCCATGCTGCCCTGCGGGCTCGATAAACGACGTCGACCTGCAGCTGCACCGCCGCGCGCCAGGCGATCGAATCACTGCTGCCCGGGACCAGCGCGCGCAGCGCGCGCCGAGCGGCTGCCGGCCGCAGGGGCTGTCGGCCACAATGACTGTCGGCCATGGTGGCTGTGTCGGCCTCAGTGGGCTGTCGGTCACAGTGGCTGTCGGCCAAGATGGCTGTCGAGCTCGATCGGGAGCCGGTCCGGAGACGGGTCGGCGATGCCGAGCTCCCGCAGCGACGCCAAAATGGCTGTCGGCCACAATGGCTGTCCGCCGCAGGGGCGCCGTGGATTGCCGAACGGCTCGCCGCCGAGGCGACAGCGCCGACAACGGCGGTCACCGCCCGATGACCGCCGCCGCCGACCCCGAACGCCGGGCGTGGGCTGTTGCGCCACGTGCCGGCGGGCCTGGACAGCACCCGCCGGCAACGGCGTTAGTCTCGAAATCGGCTCGCGGTCGAAGCCAGGCACCCTTCAGGCGACCACCGGCGCCCGGTCCTCGACGCTGCGGACCGATGAGCGAATTACTGGATTACCGATTTCCTGCAATACACCGACGACAATTCCGGGCCTGGGTTGCGGAACGTGACCGGGGTTGGAGTTGGCCCCCGTCAGCGGGCCGTACTGACGGACGCGGGGTAGCGGTCGCCCCTGGCCGCACCGCGCGGGACGGCCTTCTCGATCTCGGCCAGGTCGTCGGCCGTGAGCTCGACATTCAGCGCACCCAGCGACTCCGACAGCCGGGTGCGGGTCCGGGCGCCGATCAGCGGGACGATGCCTGGGTCCTGGGCCAGTACCCAGGCGATGGCCAGCTGGGCGACCGTCGCACCGCGGGACTCGGCGAGCGGGCGGAGGGACTCGGCCAAGGAGACGTTGTGCGCGACGTTCTCCGCCGAGAACCTCGGACTGAACGAGCGGAAGTCGCCCGGTTCCCACTGCCGGGTCGCCGTCCAGTGGCCGGAGATCAGGCCGCGGGAGAGCACGCCGTACGCGGTCATGCCGATGCCGAGCTCACGGAGGGTGTCGAGGACCTCGCCCTCCGGCTCGCGGGAGATCACGGAGTATTCGACCTGCAGGTCGGCGATCGGATGGACCGCGTGGGCGCGGCGGATCGTGGCCGCGTCGACCTCGGACAGGCCGACGTGGCGGACGTAGCCGGCCTGCACCAGCTCGGACAGGGCACCGATCGTCTCCTCGACGGGGACCGCCGGGTCCAGGCGGGCCGGGCGGTAGATGTCGACGTGGTCGGTGCCGAGCCTGGTCAGCGTGTACCCGAGGAAGTTGCGCACCGCGGCCGGCCGGTTGTCGATGCCGCCCCAGGTGGTGTCGGGGCCCCGCAGCGCGCCGAACTTGACGCTCAGGTTGACCTGGTCACGGCCGGCCGTCCGCAGGGCGTCGCGGATCAGCAACTCGTTGTGGCCCATGCCGTAGAAGTCGCCGGTGTCGATCAGGTTGATGCCGGCGTCGAGGGCGGCGTGGATGGTGGCGATGCTCTCGTCGCGGTCGGCGGCGCCGTACGAGCCGGACATGGACATCGCGCCCAGGGCCAGCGTGGAGACGGCCGGGCCGGTCGCGCCGAGGGTTCTGGTCCGCATGGCAGGGCTCCCCTTCGCTCAGGAGGATTCGGTTGGCTTCTCAATCGACACTGCCGCCGGACGGGAACCATTTCCAGCGAGCGGTCTTCGTAGGAGCGGCACTCCCTGGTTGAGCACTGGCTGCTGGCAGTGGACCGGGTGACGATGGGTGGTATGCAACGCGACGACCTGGCCGACTTCCTGCGCCGGCGGCGGCTTGCCATCCAGCCCGGCGACGTCGGGCTGGCCGAAGGGCCGCGGCGGCGGACCGCGGGGCTGCGGCGTGAGGAGGTGGCGCTGCTGGCGGGGATGTCGGCCGACTATGTGGTACGGCTGGAGCAGGGGCGCAGCGCTCAGCCCTCGGCGCAGATGCTCACCGCGCTCGCCCGGGCGCTGCGGCTCAGTGACGACGAGCGCGACCATCTGTTCCACCTGGCGGGGCAGCAGCCGCCGCCGTCGGTCGGGGCCGAGGCGCACGCACGCGCGGGGCTGCTGCGGATGCTCGACCTGCTCGGGGACACGCCGGCCACGGTCATGTCCGACCTCGGCGAGACCCTGGCGCAGAACCGCATGTCGACGCTGCTGCTCGGGGATCAGACGCGGTTCGAGCACGACGAGCGGTTCCACGCGTACCGGTGGTTCACCGACCCTTCGATGCAGGCCCTGCGCGATCCCGACGACATCGAGCACCACGCCAAGGTGATTGTTGCCGACCTGCGGGCGACCGCGGCCCGGCGGCACGGTGATGCCGACGTGACGCGGCTCGTGACCCGGTTACGGGCCGTGAGCGAGGACTTCGCGCGGCGCTGGGACGAGCACGCGGTGAGGGTGCGCCGCTCCGACCGTAAGCGAATCCACAACTCGCGGGTCGGGATGGTCGCCGTCGACTGCGAGACGCTGGTGACGCCGGATCAATCGCAGATGCTGCTCGTGCTGACGCCGACGCCGGGAACCGACGCTGCGGAGAAGCTCCAGTTGCTCAGCGTGATCGGGCTACAGCAGTTCGCGTAGGTCGCCCGAGGGTCACCCGGCAATTGGGAAGGACGAAGGGGCGCCGGACAGGACCCGCCGGAACGGAAAACGCATCTCTCGGCGAACGAGACTGGAAAGGGCGCGTCCCGCCCGAACGGAATCGGGAAAACGTGTCGCGGAATTGGGAGAACGTGTCCGCAGGACGGGGATCCGGACCGGACGCGCTGGGACGGAAAGCCCGTCTTCCAACGAACGGAACCGGAAAGGGCGCGTCCCGGCCCGAACGGAGCCGGGAAGGACGCGCCCCTGAACGGGCGAGACCGGACGGGGCGCGCCCGAATGGAACCGAACCAGACAGGGCGCATCGGAACGAAACTGAACCAGACAGGGCGCACCCGAACGAAATCGGACCAGACAACCCGAACAAAGCCGAAGCGGACAGGCGCACCCGAACAAGCGGCCGAATCGTACAGGCATACCCGAACAAAGCTGAAGCGGACATGGGCGCCCGAACGAAGCCGAATCGGACAGGACGCGTCCCCAGCAGCGGCGGCGGCTGGAGGAGGCGGGTCAGAAGCCTCGCGCCAGGCGATAGTAGGCCGCGTTCCAGCGGATCTCCTTGGCGAACTCGCGCGGCGTCGTGTTCGCGTCGATGACCAGCAGCTCCGTCGACACCATCTCGGCCAGGTCGTGCAGTTCCTCGACCCCGACCGCCTGGGACAGCACCGTGTGGTGCGGGCCGCCCGCGGTCAGCCAGGACTCGGACGACACGCTCAGTGACGGGGCCGGCCGCCACACCGCGCGGGCGACCGGCAGCTTCGGCAGCGGCTCGGACGGTGCTACGACCTCGATCTCGTTGGCCACGAGGCGGAAGCGCTCCCCCAGGTCGGCCAGGCCCAGGACCACCGCGGAGCCGGGCGCGGCGTCGAAGACGAGCCGGACCGGGTCCTCGCGGCCGCCGATGCCGAGCGGGTGGATCTCGCACGACGGGGTGTCGGCGGCGATGGAGGGGCAGACCTCGAGCATGTGGGCGCCGAGGATGACCTCGTTGCCGGGCGTGAGGTCGTAGGTGTAGTCCTCCATGAACGAAGTCCCGCCGCCCGGGGCCATGGCCTTGAGCGTGCGCACGAGGACCGAGGTCTTCCAGTCGCCCTCGCCACCGAAGCCGTAGCCGTCGGCCATCAGGCGCTGGACCGCGAGGCCCGGCAGCTGGCGCAGGCCGCCGAGGTCCTCGAAGTTCGTCGTGAACGCCTTGTAGCCGCCGGCCTCGAGGAAGCTTCGCAGTCCCAGCTCGATGCGGGCGGCGTAGCGCAGGGAGTCGGCGCGCTCGGCGAGCAGGGCAGAGGCGACGCGGTACGTGTCGGCGTACTCCTTGACGAGCTTGTCGACGTCGGCGTCCAGGCAGGAATCGACCGCGGTGACGAGGTCGTTGACGCCGTACGTGTTGACGGAGACGCCGAAGCGCAGCTGGGCCTCGACCTTGTCACCCTCGGTGACAGCGACGTCGCGCATGTTGTCGCCGAAGCGGACGAGCTTGAGCGAGCGCATCTCGGCGTAGCCGGCCGCGGCCCGGGCCCAGGCACCGATGCGCGCCGCGACGCGCGGGTCGCTGACGTGCCCGGCGACGGTCTTGCGGGCGACGCCGAGGCGGGACTGGATGTACCCGAACTCGCGGTCGCCGTGCGCGGCCTGGTTGAGGTTCATGAAGTCCATGTCGATGTCGGCCCACGGCAGGGCGACGTTGGACTGGGTGTGCAGGTGCAGCAGCGGGGTACGCAGGGCGTCGAGGCCGGAGATCCACATCTTCGCCGGGGAGAACGTGTGCATCCAGGCGATGACGCCGACCACGTCCGGGTTGCTGCCGGCCTCCAGGCACACCCGCAGGATGTCGCCGGCCGAGGTCAGCACCGGCTTCCACACCACGCGGGGGCCGATGTCGTCCGACTCGTCGAGCACCGCGGCGATCTGGCGCGACTGCGACGCCACCTGCTCCAGGGTCTCCGGGCCGTAGAGCCCCTGGCTGCCGGTGAGGAACCAAATCTCGTGCGTCATCGTGCGCCTTTCTGCTGGCCGTAGACGTTCTGATAGCGGTCGTGGAGCGAGTCGACGGCCGCTGCGGGCAGTCGCTCCACGGAACCGAGTTGGCGGGCGAAGTGCATGGTCCGCGCCACGTCCTCGCACATGACGGCTGCCTTGACGGCGGCCTTGGCGGTCTTGCCGATGGTGAACGGCCCGTGCTGGCGCATCAGGACCGCGGGCGAGCGGTGCCCGGACAGCGTCTCGACGATGCCGCGCCCGATCGCGTCGGAGCCGATGAGGGCGAACGGCCCGACGGGGATGTCGCCGCCGAACTCGTCGGCCATCGCGGTGAGGGAGCACGGGATCGGCTCGCCGCGGGCGGCCCAGGCGGTCGCGTACGGACTGTGGGTGTGCACCACCCCGCCGACCTCCGGCATGTGCCGGTACACGTAGGCGTGCGCCTCGGTGTCCGAGGACGGCGAGTGCTCTCCCTCGACGAGCTTGCCCTCGAGGTCGCACACGACCATGTTGTCGGGGGTCAGCTCGTGGTAGCCGACCCCGGACGGCTTGATGACGAGCAGGTCCTCCCCCGGCACCCGGGCCGAGACGTTCCCGGCCGTCCAGGTCACCAGCCCCCAGCGGATGAGCTCGGCGTGCAGGGCGCAGACTTCCTCACGCAGACGGCGGATCACCGGGCGACCTCCTCGCGCAGCGCGCGCAGACGGTGCAGCACGTCGTTCGTACCGCGGCCGAAGTAGTCGTGCAGGGCGGAGTACTCGGCGAACAGGCGGTCGTAGACGTCCGCGGCAGCGTCGTCGGGGACGTACGCCTGCCGCTCGACCTTCCCCATCGCATCGGCGGCGGCGCGGATGTCGGGGTAGGCCCCGGCGGCGACCGCGGCGTGCATCGCGGAGCCGAGCGCCGGGCCCTGCTCGGAGCCGATGACGGAGATGGGGCGGCGCAGCACGTCGGCGTACACCTGCATGAGGAAACGGTTCTTGAGCAGCCCGCCGGCGGCGATGAACTCGGTCACCGGCACCCCGGAGGACTCCAGCACGGCGATGATCGTGCGGGTGCCGAAGGCGGTCGCCTCGACCAGGGCGCGGTAGACGTCCTCGGGCCGGGTGGCCAGGGTCTGCCCGACGATGACGCCGGAAAGGCCGTGGTCGACGAGCACCGAGCGGTTGCCGTTGTGCCAGTCGAGCGCGACCAGGCCGTGCTGCCCGGGCTTCTGCGCGGCGGCCCGCTGCGTGAGCTCCTCGTGCGACAGGCCACCGGACAGCAGGGTCTCGACGAACCAGGCGAAGATGTCGCCGACAGCGGATTGACCGGCCTCGAAGCCCCACAGGCCCGGGATGATGCCGTCCCGGACCACGCCGCACATGCCCGGCACGTCGGCGAGCGACGCGCCGCTCATCACGTGGCAGGTCGAGGTGCCCATGATGGCGACCAGCTGCCCGGGCTCGACGGCCTTCGCGGCGGGCGCGGTGACGTGCGCGTCGACGTTGCCGACGGCGACGGCGATGCCGGCCGGCAGCCCGGTCCAGCCGGCGGCCTGCTCGGTCAGCGACCCGGCCCGCCCGCCGAGCGGCGCCAGCGGACCGTCCACCTTGGACACCCAGTCGCCGAAGGCCGGGTGCAGCGCCTCCAGATACGCCTTGGACGGGTAGGAGCCGTCCTGCAGGACGCCCTTGTACCCGGCCGTACAGGCGTTGCGCGTCTCCACCCCGGCCAGCTGCCACACGATCCAGTCGGCCGCCTCGACGAAGCGCTCGGCCCGCGCGTAGACCTCGGGCGCCTCCTCCAGCACCTGCAGCCCCTTGGCGAGCTGCCATTCGGAGGAGAGCTTGCCGCCGTACCGCGTGAGCCAGGACTCGCCCCGAAGGGCGGCCAGTTCGTTGATCCGGTCGGCCTGGCCCTGGGCGGCGTGGTGCTTCCACAGCTTCGGGTAGGCGTGCATCTGCTCCGGCAGCACGGCGCACAGCGGCGTGCCGTCGGCCAGCGTCGGTAGGAACGTGCAGGCGGTGAAGTCGGTGGCGATGCCGATCACCGAGCCGGGGTCGACCCCGGCCGCCGCGACCGCCGCCGGGACCGCGTGGCGCAGCACGTCGATCCAGTCGTCGGGCATCTGCAGCGCCCAGTGCAGCGGGAGCGCCTCGCCCGTGGCGGGCAGGGTGCGCTCGACGGCGCCGTGCGCGTACTCGTGGACGGCCGTGCCGAGCTCCGCCCCGTCCGCGACCCGCACGACGACGGCCCGCCCGGACAGGGTGCCGAAGTCGACACCGACTACATGTTGCGTCATCTGGCTCTCCGTGCTGTCTGTTTCCTGGTCACCGTCCGCTGCAGCACGATGAAGACGAACAGCAGCGCGCCGATGACGATCTTGGTCCACCAGGAGCTGAGGGTGCCCTGGAACGTGATGATGGTCTGGATGAGGCCGAGTACCCCGACGCCGAGCACGGTGCCGAGCACGAAGCCGGAGCCCCCGGTGAGCACCGTGCCGCCGATGACGACGGCCGCGATCGCGTCGAGCTCCATGCCCAGCGCGTTGAGGCCGTAGCCGGACGGGGTGTAGAACGTCAGCAGTACGCCGCCCAGCGCGGAGCACACGCCGCTGATGGTGTAGACCGCGATCTTCGTCCGCCCGACGGGCAGGCCCATGAGCAGCGCCGACTGCTGGTTGCCGCCGAGGGCGTAGATGTTGCGGCCCAGGCGGGTGTACGCCAGGACGTAGGCGGCGGCCGCGACCACCACGGCGGCGATGACGACGCTCCAGGAGATGTGGAAGCCGCCGAAGCGCAGCTTGTCCGAGGCGATGTCGTTCCACAGTTCGTTGGTGATCGGGATCGAGTCGGTGCTGATGACGTAGCAGGTGCCACGGGCCAGGAACATGCCGGCGAGGGTGGCGATGAACGGCTGGATGTCGAAGAAGTGGATGATCGCGCCCATGCCGAGGCCGATGAGGCCGCCGACGGCGAGCACGGCCAGCACCACGAGGCCGGGGTTGACCCCCTTCTCCAGCAGCGACGCGGCGATCATCGTGGTGAGCGCGACGACCGCGCCGACGGACAGGTCGATGCCGCCGGTGAGGATCACGAACGTCATGCCGACCGCGACCACGAGCAGGAACGCGTTGTCGATGAAGATGTTCAGCACGATCTGGGTGTCGTCGAAGCCCTCGTAGCGCACCACGCCCGCGCCGTACATGATGCACAGCAGGATGGCCGTGGCCATCACGGGCTTGCGCAGCCAGTTCGCCGCGACGCGGGTGAACGACCGGCCCGCGGTGTCCACTGTGGTCATGCGCGCACCTGCACCTTCTCGTCGGCCGTGGCCGCGACCGGCACCGGGCGGCGGCGCTTCCAGGCGGCGCGGAACTTCGGCGACTGCGCCAGGCAGAGCACGATGACGACGATCGCCTTGAACAGCAGGGTCACCTCGGGCGGGACGCCGACGGTGTAGATGGTGATGTCGAGGGTCTTGATGATCACGGCGCCGAGCACCGTGCCGACGATGGAGAACCGCCCGCCGGACAGCGACGTGCCGCCGATGACGACGGCGAGGATCGCGTCGAGCTCGATGAGCAGGCCGGCGTTGTTGCCGTCGGCGCTGGAGACGTTCGAGCTGATCATCAGGCCGGCGACCGCGGCGCAGACCGCGGCGAAGACGTACACGCCGAGGATGAGCCAGCGCGACTTGATGCCGGCCAGCCGGGACGCCTCGGCGTTGCCACCGACCGCCTCCAGCAGCATGCCGAGCGCGGAGCGGCGCACGAGCACGGCCGCCAGGGCGATCACCGCGGCGGCGATGAGCACGCACAGCGGCAGGCCGAGCCAGTAGCCGGCGCCGATCATCTTGTACGGCCCGCTGTTGACGGTGATGATCTGCCCGTCGGTGATGAGCTGGGCCAGGCCGCGCCCGGCGACCATGAGGATCAGCGTGGCGATGATGGGCTGGATGCCGATCGTGGCGACCAGGAACCCGTTCCACACACCGAGCACCAGCGCCAGGGCCACGGCGATGCCGACCGCGCCCAGCACGCCGGCGACGCTGCCCTGGTCGCCGAGGCCGCTGATGCGCAGGCAGGCGATGCCGCCGGCGATGGCGACGACCGCGCCGACGGACAGGTCGATGCCGCCGGTGGCGATGACGAGCGTCATGCCGAGCGCGACCAGCGCCAGGGGGGCGGAGGAGCGCAGGATGTCGACGAGGCTGCCGTACAGATGTCCGCCGCGCAGCTCGATGCTGAAGAAGCTGTGCGAGAAGAAGACGTTCGTGACGAGCAGCACGACGAGGACGGCGAGCGGCCAGGCGAAGCGCTTCATGCGGTGTCACCTCCCGAGGCGATGGCGGCCATGAGCCGGTCGGTGTCCACGTCGTCGGTGTTGGGCAGCTCCGCGACGATCCTCCGGTCGCGCAGGACGGCGATCTTGTGGCTCAGCCGCAGGACCTCCTCCAGCTCGGCGGAGATGAACAGCACCGCCATGCCGCCGTCGGAGAGCTCGGTGACCAGGCGCTGGATCTCGGTCTTGGCGCCGACGTCGATGCCGCGGGTGGGCTCGTCGAGGATGAGCAGCCGCGGCTCGGTGATGAGCCAGCGGGCCAGCAGGACCTTCTGCTGGTTGCCGCCGCTGAGGTTGCGCACCGGCAGGTCGGGGTTGGCCGGGCGGATGTCGAGGGCCTTGATGTACTTGTCGACGAGCTCGTCCTGGCGGCGGCGCGACAGCGGGCGGGACCAGCCGCGGGCGGCCTGCAGGGCGAGCACGATGTTCTCGCGCACCGACAGCTCCTCGACGAGGCCCTCGGTGCGGCGGTTCTCGGAGCAGAACGCGATGTCGTGCTGCATGGCGGTGCGCGGCCCGTGCATGGCGACGGTCTTGCCGTCGACGGCGAGGGTGCCGCTGTCGGCCCGGTCGGCGCCGAAGAACAGCCGCGCGGCCTCGGTGCGCCCGGAGCCGAGCAGCCCGGCGAGGCCGACGACCTCGCCCTTGTGGATCGTGAGGCTGAACGGCGCGATCGACCCGGTGCGGCCGAGGTCCTCGGCGGCGACCACCGCCTCGGCGTTGTCGAGGGTGCGCCTGGGCTGGTCCTCCAGCCGCTCCAGGATGGCCAGGTCCTTGCCGATCATGAGGCTGACCAGCTCCAGCTGTGGCAGGTCGGCCACGACGTGCTCGCCGACGAGCCGGCCGTTGCGCAGGATCGTCATCCGGTCGCAGATCTCGTAGACCTGGTCGAGGAAGTGCGAGACGAACAGGATGGCGATGCCCTGCTCCTTGAGCTGGCGCATGACCCGGAACAGCTGGGCCACCTCGCCGGCGTCGAGGCTGGAGGTCGGCTCGTCCAGGACGAGGACCTTGGCCTCGACGTCGATGGCGCGGGCGATGGCGACCATCTGCTGCACCGCGATCGAGTACTGCGACAGCGGCGCCGAGACGTCGAGGTCGAGCTCGAGGCGGTGCAGCAGGTCGGTGGCCCGCCGGCGCATCTCGCGCCAGCGGATGTGCCCGAAGGTGCGCGGCTCCCGGCCGATGAAGACGTTCTCGGCGACCGAGAGGTTGGGGCAGAGGTTGACCTCCTGATAGACCGTGCTGATGCCGGCCTGGGTGGCCTGCAGCGGCCCGGAGAACCGCACCGGGGTGCCGTCGAGGACGATCTCGCCCGCGTCGACGCTGTAGACACCCGTGAGCACCTTGATCAGGGTTGACTTCCCGGCGCCGTTCTCGCCCATGAGGGCGTGGACCTCGCCTGGCAACAGGCGGAAGTCCACGTCCTGCAGGGCCATGACACCCGGGAACTGCTTGGTGATGCCGGTCATGGTCAGCATGGTTCAGTCAGGCTCTTTTAGTACTTACGCTCGGGAAGAGCGGCCTTCGCCTGCTCGGGCGTGAACGTGGTCTCCTCGGTGAGGATGCGCGGCTGCACGGTCTCGCCCTTGACGACCTTCTTGGCCAGGTCCATGAGCTGAGGGCCGAGCAGCGGGCTGCACTCGACGATGAAGTTGATCTTGTTCTGGGACAGCGCGGTCATGCCGTCCTTGACCGCGTCGACCGTGATGATCTTGATGTCGACGCCCGGCTTCTTGCCGGCCGCCTCGATCGCCTCGATCGCACCGAGCCCCATGTCGTCGTTGTGCGCGTAGAGGACGTCGATCTTCGGGTTGGCCTTGAGGAAGGCCTCCATGACCTCCTTGCCCTTGGCCCGGGTGAAGTCACCGGTCTGCGACGCGATGATCTTCAGGTTGGGGCTGCCCTTGATCGCGTCGGCGAAGCCCGCCTTGCGGTCGTTGGCCGGGGCCGAGCCGGTGGTGCCCTGCAGCTCGACGATGTTCACCGGGTCGGTCTTGCCCTGGTACTCCTTGACCAGCCACTCGCCGGCCTTCTTGCCCTCGAGGACGAAGTCGGAGCCGAGGAAGGTCTTGTACAGCGTGGTGTCCTTGGAGTCCACCGCGCGGTCGGTCAGGATGACCGGGATCTTCGCGTCCTTGGCCTCCTTGAGCACCGTGTCCCAGCCGGACTCGACGACCGGCGAGAAGGCGATGACGTCCACCTTCTGCGCGATGTAGTTGCGGATGGCCTTGATCTGGTTCTCCTGCTTCTGCTGCGCGTCGGAGAACTTCAGGTCGATGCCCGCGGCGGTCGCGGCGTCCTGGATCGACTTGGTGTTCGCAGTGCGCCAGCCACTCTCGGCGCCAACCTGCGCGAAGCCCATGGTGATCTTGCCGTCGTCTTTGGCGGCCCCCGGCGCGGAGTCGCCCTCCTTCTCCCCACCGCACGCACCGAGCGCGCCGATCAGGAGCACGCCACCGAGCACGGCAGCGGACCATCTCTTCAGCACTGCGTCTGTCCCTTCGAGATAGCGTTAACGTTCACATCTACAAGCAGATGGCCACACGCCCGGGGTGTCTGGCGGTGACCTGATGCCGCGTGTAGCCCAGATGCATGGGCCGTCGCGGTTGTATTTCGAGAGTGTTAGCGTTCTCATCCCGGGCGTCAAGTAGCGGCGGTCGGAAAGTTGCCGGAAGGAGACACTCCGTGGCTGCAGTCATCGGACCGGACCGCGGGCGCCCCGGTCCGGGTCGGGCAGGGTCCAGACCCGCCGCTTCGGCCGCTCCCGCGCCGTCCGGTCGCTTCGGCGCCACCGGGCCCGATCGCGGGCGGCCCGGGCCGGTGGCGCACGCCGGGGCCGGGCCGGACCTCGATGCCGTCGAGCCGCCGCTGCGCAAGGTCGGGATGCGCGACGTGGCCCGGCTCGCCGGCGTGTCGCACCAGACGGTGTCGCGGGTGCTCAACAACCTGCCGAACGTGAGCGCGGCGACCCGGGAGCGGGTGCTGGACGCCGTGCGGGTGCTCAACTACCGCCGCAACCTGGCCGCCCGGACGCTGGTCACGTCGCGGTCGCGGACCATCGGGCTGATCGGCTTCGAGACCACCCTCGCCGGCCCGGCCTCGATGATCTACGGCATCGAGAAGGCGGCCCGCGAGGCCGGGTACTACGTCAGCATCGCCACCGTGCGCTCCCTCGAGCGCAACGGCGTGCTCGACGCCGTGGAGCAGTTGTGCGCGCAGGCCGTGGAGGGCATCATCGCGATCGCGCCGAAGAACTCGGTGGCCGACGCGCTCACCCAGGTCCCGCCGGGCACGCCGGCCGTGGGCGTCGGCGGGGCCGACGACGGCTTCGTGCCGATGCTGCGCGTCGACAACGTCCGCGGCGCGTGCCTGGCCACGAGCCACCTGCTGGAACTCGGCCACGAGACCGTCCACCACGTGCCGGGGCCGGCCGACTGGCCCGAGGCGCGCGACCGCATCGACGGCTGGCGGCAGACGCTGCACGCGGCCGGGGCGCCGGTGCCGCCGTTCGAGCCGGGCGACTGGAGCGCGCGGTCGGGATACCTGCGGGGCCAGCGCCTGGCGGGCGACACCCGGGTCACGGCCGTGTTCTGCGGCAACGACCACATCGCGCTGGGCGTGCTGCGCGCGTTCCACGAGGCGGGCCGCCCGGTGCCGGCGCGGGTGAGCGTGGTCGGGTTCGACGACACGCCCGAATCGGGGTTCTTCCTGCCGCCGCTCACCACGATCCATCAGGACTTCGCGGAGTTGGGGCGGCGCAGCGTGGACCTGCTCGTGGACCAACTGACCGGCGCGACGATGTCCGACGCCGGCCCCGTGCATCTCTCACCGCACCTGGTCGTCCGCGCCTCCGCCAACGCGGCCCCGTGACCCGGCGATCACGCCCGTTTTGTCTGCGGCGCGGGAACCCCCGCGGCGCGGGAACACACAGCGCGAGAACACACGCGGCGCGAGAAGCGAGAACCCGCGGCGCGAGAACACCGGCGGCGGGAGAACACCGTGGCGCGATCGACACGCTGTGCCACGCCCCAGCGGTGCTCGATCACGCCCAGTCGCGTCGAGTCACGTCACCGCACCCGGACCGCGGACGACGTCGCGATCGAGGGGCCGGGCGGCGTCGCGAGCGAGGCGCTGGGAGTGGGGGCTACCGGGCGCGCGTGACCACGGCCGATCGAGGACGCCGTGAACCGACCCGGGACGGCATCCGGCGCCGCGAACTCGCTGCGATGTCAGGCACGGGGCTGCGGGGTGCCGCGCTGCTTGACCACACCCTACCCTGCCCATCCAAATCCCCCCGCTCGAGCGGTCACCCGGCGTGAGGTGCCGTCACGCTCCGGAGTGAGGCGCCGCTGTGCTGCGGCGCAGGACCAGCGTCGGAGCCACGCTCGGGTCCGGGGAGGGGCGGTTCGGGCCCTCGGGGAGGTCGGCCTCGATGACGCGCAGCAGGGCGGCGATGCAGCGGCGGCCCACCTCGTCGAAGTCCTGGCGGATCGTGGTCAGCGGCGGGGACAGGAACTCGGCCTCGGGGATGTCGTCGAAGCCGACGATGGAGATGTCGTCCGGCACCCGGATCCCGCGCTCGTGGAAGGCGCGCATCATGCCCAGCGCCATCTGGTCATTGCCGGCGAAGACCGCCGTCACGTCGCCGCGGGTCGCGAGCTCCAGGCCGGCCTCGTAGCCCGAGCGGGCGCTCCAGTCGCCGGTCATGAGGGGCGGCGCGGGCAGGCCCGCCTCCTCCAGGGTCGCGCGCCAGCCCTCGATGCGGCCGCGGGTCTCCAGCCAGTCGCGCGGGCCGGACAGGTGCCAGACCTTGCGGTGGCCGAGGTCGAGCAGGTGGCGCACGGCCATCCGGGCGCCGGAGACCTGGTCGACGGCGATCGCCGGGATCTCGCCGCCGGCGTCGGCCTCGACGGCCACGGCGGCCATACCCAGCGGCATGTTGTGCAGGGCCGCGGCCGCCGCGGTCTGCGGGGCGATGACCACGACGCCGGCGACGGACTGGTCGGCCAGGGCGCTCAGGGCGGAGACCATGCCGGCGTGGTCGACGCGCTCCAGGGTGACGATGCTCACGCCGTAGCCGGCGGCGCGGGCGGCACGCTCGATGCCCAGCAGCGTGGAGGCCGGGCCGTAGAGGATGGTGTCGAACGAGACGACGCCCACGACCCGGGAGCGGCGCCCGGCCAGGCCCCGCGCCATCGCGTTGGGGCGGTAGTTGAGCTGCCGGACGGCCTCGAGGACCCGCTCGCGGGTGGCCGGGCTGACGCTGGGATGGTCGTTGAGGACGCGCGACACCGTCTGATGCGAGACGCCCGCGAGCCGCGCCACGTCGTTCATCACGGCGGCCCGGTTGTGGCTGGTTGCGCGCATGTCCCTCCCCCGCTGCCGATGTTAGCGCTGCCACGATAAGCCCCCGCAGCCGCCGCGCGTGGCGCCGGTCACCCGAATTGCCCGTTCGGTCGATCCAGCGGGCGATCCGGCCCGCCCGCACCGAACGGGCACCAACGAAAGGCTACGGAATCCAACAGCGTCAACCGGTCCCGGGACCGCTCCCATATGCCGTCCACTGTAGAGCGTCCACAGTAGACCGCTGAAAACTTTTCGGCATGCAACTTTCATAACCCACCAGCGCGAACAGAACAAGACGCCCAGCCTGCAGTTGACATCCACGGGCGTCGCTGCAATGGTTCCGAAAACCTTTTCGGCATGCGAGGAAGGATCATCGTCATGCGACTACGCAGAGCGGCCGCAGTGATCGCCGCCACGCTGGCACTGCTCGTCGGAGCCCCCGTCGTCGCCCACGCGGCGCCGGGCCAGAGCGACAACCTGGCCCGGGCTGCGACCGCGTCCGCGTCGTACACCTCCTCCTGGGAGAGCGTCGCCGCGCTCAACGACGGCATCGACCCGACCACGTCCAACGACACCGTGAACCGCCGCTGGGGAACGTGGCCCAACACGGGCGAGCAGTGGGCGCTGCTCACCTGGCCCTCGGCGCAGACGCTGCGCTCGGCCGACGTCTACTTTTTCGACGACAACGGCGGCGTGCGGGTGCCGGCGTCGTGGCGGCTGCAGTACTGGACCGGCTCCGCCTACGCCGACGTCACCGGCGCGAGCGGCTACCCGGTGGCGGTCAACAAGTACAACGCCGTGAACTTCAACCAGGTCAGCACGGCCCGGCTGCGGGTGGTCCTGCAGAGCGGGGCGGCCTCGGTCGGCCTGCTGGAGGTGCGCGCCTACGCGAGCACGATCGGCACGTCCAACCCCGGTAACCCCTCGGGCTGGAACCCGCCGGCGAACCTGGTCCAGCCGCTGAGCGAGGTGTGGACGCACCAGGAGCAGACGTACAACAACCTGTACGGCTTCCGGAACTACGCCTGGGACCAGATCTTCGCGGGCGGCGGCAGTATCAACTACTGCGTACGCTGGGACTCCAGTGCCTCGGTGAGCGCGGCGCTGCGGGACCGCATCCAGGCGACCCTGCAGCGGCAGTTCAAGAAGTGGATCGACGTGATGGCGGGCCACAACGGCTGGCCGTACGCGCAGGTGCCGGTCAAGGTCGTCGGCTGGGCCGTGCGTGACCGGGCGCAGCTGCAGTGGACGGACAGCTCGGTCGACATCTACGTCAACAACATCCGGGAGAACGCGCCCCAGTGCGGCGAGCCGTGCGGGCGGTTCTTCAACCAGAGCGGCAACTACCCGAACTGCCCCGGCGGCGCGGCGCACCACTACGACATGTCGCTGTGGCTCACGTCCGGCTTCGGCGGCGGCGCGGGCGGCGACTGGGGCCAGCGGATCGGCAGCGAGTACTACGTGGGCGCCCTCGACGCCGACAACGTCCACATCCTGCTGCACGAGATGGGGCACAGCTTCGGCCTGGACGACTTCTACGACTGGACCCCGACGGGCGTCGGCGGCTTCCTCATGAAGGCGGGCTCGGCGGCGCAGATCACCGAGTTCGACGCGTGGATGCTGCGCGACTGGTGGCGGCACCTGAAGAACCGCTGGGGGTACTGAACCACGGGAGCCGGCGCCGGTGCCTCGGCGCCGGCTCCCGCCGGGATCAGCTCGTTTGGATCCGTACGACCACCTCGGCGTCGGTGACCTTCTGCACGGAGATGTCGAACCCCTCGGCCTGCGTGCTGCCGTCGACGGGGACGCTGACGGTGGTCCCGCCGATCTCGAGGCGCACGACCCCGTTGTCGACGCCGACGAGCTTCACGCCGACACCGAGCACCGACGACTCGGCCTCGACGCCGCGGTCGAACGTCACCGTGCAGGCGTTGGTGGTGCAGTCGACGTTGTCGGTGCTGCAGGCGGCGACCCCGCCGAGCGCCAGCACGAGCCCGGCGGCGATCGCGGCGAACCTACGAGTCATCATGCGCACCGAGTGTAACCGGAACGCGCAACTGTACGGTCAGTCTACTCCAACCCGGCCGCGACCGCCTCGAGGTGGTCGAGGGAACCCTGCAGACCGCTCTCCATGCCGGAGCCGACGACCGCGTCGCGGGTCTCGCGGTCACCGTAATCACACAGCATCTCCATCGCCGTGACGCCGTCACGCTCGGTGAGCGTCACGGTGACAACGCCGACGTGCGCCTCGGGGTCGGGCAACCCCTCGAACAGCTCGGTGTTGACCAGCCGGCCCGGGGCCTCGATCTCGCGGTACTCCCCGTGGAAGCCCACCTCGTGACCACCCTCGGCCGCCATCACGTAGCGCCACCGCCCGCCCACGCGCAGGTCGATCTCGGCGCTGATGACGGTGCCCTTCTCGCCGGCCCACCAGCGCTTGACGAGCTCGGGCGTGGTGTAGGCCCGCCACACCAGGTGCCTGGGCGCGTTGAAGGCCCGGGTGATGAGAATCTGCGTGTCAGTGGGCAGGGTGACCT
The DNA here is from genome assembly GCF_050942935.1 of Dactylosporangium sp. CA-233914. NCBI lineage: Bacteria > Bacillati > Actinomycetota > Actinomycetes > Micromonosporales > Micromonosporaceae > Dactylosporangium > Dactylosporangium sp. CA-233914. The sequence goes on from NZ_CP192030.1 coordinate 6,932,806, forward strand.
TCGCCGTGCCCTTCGTTGTCGCCACCATCGTCGTGCTCCTCCGCTCTGAGATCTTCGAGAACGTCGTCCATGAGGCCGAAACGCTCGTTCCAGCGCTGCTCGTAGGCCGAAAGCCAGTCGTAGATGGGCTTGAGTGGCCCGGGATTGAGCCGGTAGACCCGCTGCCGCCCCTCGTCGCGCACGCGCACCAGGTCGACCTCGCGCAGCACGCGCAGGTGCTTGGACACCTGCGGCTGCGCGAGCCCGAGCAGGCGCACGAAATCGTTGACCGGCCGCTCACCCTGCGCGAGCAGATCCAGGATCTGCCGCCGCCGTGGCTCGGCGACAGCGTTGAACGCGTCGGTCGTGGTTGCCGCTCGTGCCATGACCCAATCATATTCCCATAACGGAATGATTCAAGGGCGGCTTTTGCTCAAGTCCGTCGCGGGCACGACCGTCGCTCCCGCGGGCACCCGCGTGGCCGGCCGCAGCCACACCGACACGAACATCCGCCCGCACAACGACCAGGGTTCCGGCGGATAGCCGATGCCCGCACCGTTCGGCCTCCCGGCAACAATTTCCTGGCACACTGCCAACAGTCAGGCCTCGTCGGCGTGACCGGCCCGGTACGCCTACGATGGCCGGATGCTCATCGCGGGAACGGTCGACCTGTCCGAGGTGATGGCGGAGCTCGCCAAGGCCCGCCCGGCGTTTCACTCCGAGGCCGACTTCCAGCACGCGTTCGCCTGGCAGGTGCACCGGGCCGACAGCACGATCGACATCCGGCTGGAGATCCCTCAGGGCGAGACCGAGCACCTCGACATGCTCTGCGCCGGCCCGGCCGGCCGGACCGCCATCGAGCTCAAGTACTTCACCGCCGCCTGGAAGGGCGCCGGAACCCTGCCCGGCGAGCTGTTCCTGCTGCCGCACCAGGCCGTGACCGACAAGGCCCGGTTCGGTTTCGTCAACAACATCGTGCGCCTGGAGAAGCTCTGCCGCGAGGCCGACCCGCCGACGAACGGCCTGTCCCTGCTGCTGACCAACGAGCCAAGCCTGTGGACCGCGCCGAACCACCGCCGCTGGGTCCGCGACATGGAGTTTCGCATCCACGAGGAGCAGACACTCTCCGGCACCCTGCGCTGGGGCAACTTCCCGAAGTACCACCCCGACATGGAGCGCACCCTGGCCGGCACCTACCCCCTGCGGTGGCACGACTTCTCGACCCAGCCCGGCCGCAGCGGCACCTTCCGCTGGCTGTCCGCCGGCATCGACACCCCGCAGCGCAAGCCCTGACCGGCCCCGTTATCCCAGGCTGACCCCCGGACACACGCGGCACCCGGCGTCAGTCCAATCGTGCAGAGCCGCACCCGAAAGCCGGACGGCGCCACACGGCTCGGCGGACCGGCCCACGCGTGGCCCGGAGCCGAACGGTCACGACCGATTACGAGACCGCGCCGCCGCGAGGGCGACCGGCCACCGGCCCAGCAACACGAAGACAAGCGGCCACCAGCTCAGCGGCGCGACGACACCACAAGGCGATCAGCCACAGGTTGAGCAGCGCGGCGGGGACGAGCGGGGGCCGCGCGGGCGTGCAGCCGGCGGCCGGGCGGCTGCGGCGCGGAATGCGGCCGCGCGCGCCGGGCCGGCCGCCGGCTGACGGTCCCCGGGGCTCGGGCGCCGGCGAAAGGTAGGCGCGGCCGGCCTCACCGGGGTGGGGTGGTGAGCGAGGTCAGGACACAGCGGGGTCAGGACACGGTGCAGGCGGCTCCGTTCAGGGTGAAGGCCGTGGGGCGAGGGTTCGAGCCCGTGTACGTCGCGTTGAACCCCGCCGACTGCGTCGCCCCCGGCGCCAAGGTCCCGTTCCACGCCTCGCCCTTGGCGGTGACCACGGCGCCGGACTGCGACCAGGTCGCCGACCAGCCCTGGGACAGCCGCTGCGTGCCCGGGAACGTGAACGACAGCGTCCAGCCGGTCAGCGTCGTCGAGCCCGTGTTGCGGATCGTCACCGTGCCGGTGAAGCCGCCGCCCCAGTCGTTCACCGAATACGTCACCGCGCACGCCGCCGGCGGGGGCGGGGTCGTGGTCGTCGGCGGTGTGGTGACCGTGACCGCCGCCGACGCCGGGCCGGCCTGGCCGTTGGCGTCCACGGCCACCACCGTGTAGGACGTCGTCGTGCCCGGCGTCAGACCGGTCAGCTGGTAGGTCGTCGAGGGCACCGTGGCCAGCAGCGTGCCGGAGCGGTGGACGCGGTAGGACGTGGCGGCCGTGCCGGTCGTCGGGGGCGTCCAGGTCAGGGTCGCCGACGTGCTCGTGACGGCCGACGCGACCGGGGTGCCGGGCTGGCCGGGCGCGCCCGGCGGGGGCGTCGTGGCGTAGGTCAGGCCGAAGCCGTAGGCGAACAGGGACGGCTTGCCGTCGCCGTCGTTGATCGGCTCCTGGGACGCCGACTGCATCCACGTCACCGGCAGCTTGCCCGTCGGGGCGTAGTCGCCGAAGAGGACGTCCGCGACGCCCGCGCCCTCGGTGCCGGGCAGCCACGCCGCCAGCAGCGCCGACCAGTCCGGCAGCTGGGCGGCGATGTCCAGCGGGCGGCCGGAGACCAGCACCACCACGACCGGCACGCCGGCGGCCTTGAGCGTGCTCAGCGCCTGCAGGTCGGTCGCGTCCAGGCCCATCGAGCCGGGGCGGTCGCCCTGGCCCTCCGCGTAGGGCGTCTCGCCGACGACGGCGACCGCCGCAGTGTAGGTGCGGTCGATGCCGGCGCCGGTCGCGTTGTAGGTCACGCTGCCCTGGGAGCCGACCGCGGAGCGGATGCCCTGCAGGATCGTGGTGCCGGGCGTCGTGTTGCCGGCGGCGCCCTGCCAGCTCACGGTCCAGCCGCCGGACTGCAGGCCGATGTTGTCGGCGCTCTTGCCGGCCACGAACACCTTGGCGCTGCGGGCCAGGGGCAGCACGCCGGAGTTCTTCAGCAGCACCTGCGACTCGCGCACGGCCTGGCGGGCCACGGCGCGGTGGGCGGCGCTGCCGACGGTGCCGGTCAGGTTCCGGTCGGCGAACGGGTGCTCGAACAGCCCGTATTCGAACTTCTTCGTCAGGATCCGCCGAACCGCGTCGTCGATGCGGGCCATCGGCACCCGGCCGGCCTGGACCTCGCCGCGAAGCGTGTCGATGAACGACTTCCAGGCCGTCGGGACCATCACCATGTCGATGCCGGCGTTGACCGCGCGGCGGACCTCGGAGGCGGTGAAGCCCTCGCCGCCCTCGATCTGGTCGATGCCGTTCCAGTCGGACACGACGAACCCGTCGAAGCCGAGCTCGCCCTTGAGCACGCCGTTGACGAGGTAGTCGTTGCCGTGCAGCTTCTGGCCGTTCCACGAGGAGAACGACACCATCACCGAGGCGACGTGCCGGCGCACGGCCTCGGTGAACGGGGGCAGGTGGATGGCGCGCAGGTCGGCCTCGGACAGCTGGGTGTCGCCCTGGTCGACGCCGCCGGTGGTGCCGCCGTCGCCGGCGTAGTGCTTGGCGGTCGCCAGGACCCCGCCGGACTGGTAGCCGTCGATGATCGTGGCCATCGACACCGGCAGCTCGGGCTTCTCGCCGAACGACTCGTAGGTGCGGCCCCAGCGGTCGTTGCGGGCCACGCACAGGCACGGCGAGAACGTCCACTGCGAGCCGGAGCCGCGGACCTCGTCGGCGGTGATCCGGCCGATCTGCTGGGCCAGCGCCGGGTCGCGGGTCGCGCCGAGGCCGATGTTGTGCGGGAAGATCGTGGCGCCGACGACGTTGTTGTGGCCGTGGACGGCGTCCACGCCATACAGCAGCGGGATCTTCAGCGGTGTGGCGAGCGCCCCGCGCTGGAAGTTGTCGGTCATGTCGGCCCAGGCGCTCGCGGTGTTCGGCGACGGGGCGGAGCCGCCGCCGGACAGGATCGAGCCGAGCCGATACTGCGTCACGTCGGCGGCCGTCGCCGACCCGCGCTCGGCCTGCGTCATCTGCCCGAGCTTCTCGTCGAGGGTCATCCGCGACATGAGGTCGGCGACCCGCTGCGGCACGGGCAGGCTCGGGTCGAGATACGGCTCGGCGGCCGCGGCCGGCAGCACGCCGGCGAGCGTGGCGGCGACGGCGGACGCGGCGGCGATGAGGCTGATCAGGACGGGGCGGCGCATGCCCCGGACATTAGGCCCGGGGTACGACAGTTTCCCGCCCGTCAATGAAACGACGAAAGAAACGCCAGGTCAGCAGGGCGGGGACGGTGAAACGTTCACCGCGGCCCGGTCGCCGCCCGCCTCTACGAGCGGGCGGCGAGCCCAAGCCGGTCGCGTGGCACGTCGACAACGGGCCTACGCGTCGCGCCGCAGCAGCACGAGCCAGCCCAGCAGCAGTGAGCCGAGGGCCCACAGCGCCAGCACACCGAGCCCGGACCAGGGCGCGATCGGCAGCGTGGCCAGGTCCCTGGTGGCCTGCACGGCGGTCCCGGCGCTCATCGGCCCGATCTGCTCCAGCCGCCGTGACCACGTCCTGTCGGTGACGACCCGGGCGACGATCGGCCACGCGTACAGCAGCGCGAGCACGATCCCGGCCGCGGCCGCCGCGCTGCGGGTCGCGGCGGCCAGGCCGAGGCTCAGCAGCCCGACGAGCACGAGGTACAGCACCGACCCGATCGCCGCCCGCCACACCAGCGCGTGATCGGGCAGCAGCGGCCGAGCCACGAGCAGCGCCCCGGCGACCCCGGCGGCGGCCGCGGCGAGCGACACGGCGACGAGCACGGCGGCCTTCGCGGCCAGCAGCCGGGTGCGGCCCGGGATGGCGGCGAGGGTGGTACGCATCATCCCCGTGCCGTACTCGTGCCCGACCACCAGCGCGGCGAGCACCGCGACCACGGCCTGGCCGAGCTGGACGCCGGTGAGGCTGACCTTGGTGAGGTCGGCGGTGCAGACGGTACGGCACGACACCGCCCCGGCCGCGAGCGCGCTCAGCCCGATCGTCGCCGCCGCCGTGCCCAGCAGCAGCCACCAGGTCCCCGGCGACGTGCGCAGCTTCGTCCACTCGGCGTGCAGGGCCGGCTTGAAGGCGGCGTTCACGCGTCCCTCCGGCGCAGGACGTACAGCGCACCGCCGAGCACGGCCGCGACCCACACGGCGAGGACGGCCAGAGAGCTCCACGCCCCGAGCGGGAAGTAGCCGTCGGCGGGCGAGTACACGTTGTCGATCTGGGCGTACCGCGGCTCGCTCTGCTGCAGGGCGAACGCGGCGGCCGGGGTCACCCGCAGCAGCCAGTCGCTGGCCCGCAGCGGCAGGACGGTGACCGACAGCAGGTACGGCAGCACGACCACGACGATCGACGTGGTGACCGCGGCGACGCCCCGGCGCAGCAGGAACCCGAGCCCGGCGGCGAGAACCGCGCAGCCGGCCATGAGCAGCGCGGTGCCGGCCGCGACCCGCAGCTCGGTCAGGGTGGAGGCCGGGTGGACGTACGCCCCGGCGTCGCGCAGCACGTCCTGGCCGAACGTGACCACGGCCGCCGCCGCGGCGAGCCCCACCGCGAAGACGGCGGTGCCGAGGACGGCGGCCTTCGCGGCCAGCACACGCCCACGGCGCGGTTGCGCCGCGAGCGTGGTGCGGATCATGCCGCGGCGGTACTCCCCGGAGGCGAACGTCGCCCCGACGACCACGACGGCCACGAGCCCGACGAACGTCCCGACGAGCGCCTGGCTGATCGTCACCCCGGTCCCGGACGCGCCGGAGACGCCCGGGGCGATGTCCCCGGACCCGGTCACCGTCCAGCCGTTCGCGGTCTGCTCGAAGCCGGTCCGCGGCCCGACCGCCCGCCGGGTGGTGCCATCGGTCGGCTGCGGCTCGGCGGGCCCCTCGCGAGCGCCGATGTCCGTGCCCTGCCAGTCGCCGGTCCACGACCCCGTGGTGGCGAGCCCCTCGAACGTGCCGGTGGCGCTGCTCGGCCCGCCCTGGATGCCGGAGAGCACCACGGACTCGTTGACCTGCGTGGAGTACTGCGGCGACGTCACGAACATCCCGGCGGTGACGGTCGCGGGCAGCCCGCTCAGCCGCGCGGTGCCGGCGGTCGTCCAGGTCGTGCCGTCGGCGGACCGCTCGGCCCTGACCTGCTCGCCGGCGCGGGTCAGGCGCAGCCAGACCGGCTGCGGGGCGAGCTTGGCGCCGGCGTCGCGGCCCTCGTCGTGCACATAGTCGTACTGCATCCGCACACCGTGCTCGCCGGTCAGCATCACGGCCGCGTAGGCCGAGCCCTGCTTCGTGCCGTCCTTGACGATGAGCCCGGCCTTCGCCCACGGCGCCAGCCCCGGCGTCATCCCGGGCCCGTCGTCGCGGGGCAGCTGCCCGCTCAGGTCGGCGACCCGCACGGTGACGCTGCCGTCGCCGGTGAGGGTACGGTGGACGAACGTGAAGCTGTCCATGACCTCCTCGCCGCCGGGGCCGCGCAGCGCGACGCACTCGGAGCCGGGGCCGTGCTGGCCGCAGGAGCCCGACCGGCTCGGGGTGAGCCCGAACACGAGGATGAGCAGGCCGCCGGCGAGCAGGCCGGCGACCCAGCCGGGCATGGTGCGCAGCTTCGTCCACTCGGCGCGCAGCAGGTTCATCGCCCCTCCCCCGGGGTCGCGCCGCGGAACTCGACGGCGCCGCGGGTCAGCTCCAGGTAGGCGTCCTCGAGGCGGCCGCTCGGCGTGCGGCCGAGCAGCTCCGCGACGTTCTCGTCGGCGAGGACCCGGCCGCGTCCGATGACGACGACGTGGTCGGCGGTGTCCTGCAGCTCGCTCATGAGGTGGCTGGAGACCAGCACCGCACGCCCTTGCGCGGCCAGGTCGCGCAGGAATGTACGCATCCAGATGATCCCCTCGGGGTCCATGCCGTTGAACGGCTCGTCGAGCATCAGCGCGGGCGGGTCGCCCAGCAGCGCCGCGGCGATCCCCAGCCGCTGGCGCATGCCGAGGGAGTAGCCCCCGGCCCGCCGCCGCCCGACCCCGCCGAGCCCGGCCAGCTGCAGCACCTCGTCGACGCGCCGCGACGGCAGCCCCTGCGAGTGCGCGAGCCACAGCAGATGGTTGCGGGCGGTGCGGCCGGGCTGCAGCGCCGCGGCGTCCAGCAGCGACCCGAGGTGACACAGCGGCCGGGCGAGGCGGCGGTACTCCCGGCCGCCCACCAACGCGGTCCCCGCGTCGGCCGCGTCCAGCCCGAGGATCACGCGCATGGTGGTCGACTTACCGGCCCCGTTGGGCCCGACGAACCCGGTGACGTGCCCCGGCTCGACGGCGAACGTCATGCCGTCCAGGGCGAGGTTGGGCCCGAACCGCTTGCGCAGGCCCTCGACGGTGATGGTGGCGTCATGCATGCCGCCGGTTCTACGCGCCGGACGGTGACAGCCCGGTGTCACGGGTTGACACCGGGCTGGCACCGCGGGCCTGGCAAGGTGGACGGATGCGCGTGCTGGTGGTGGAGGACTTCGAGATCCTGGCGAGGACCATCGGCACGGGCCTGCGCCGCGAGGGCCTGGCCGTCGACGTCGTCCTCGACGGCGACGAGGCGCTGCAGCGGCTGGCGGTCACGCGGTACGACGTCGTCGTCCTCGACCGCGACCTGCCCGGCACCGGCGGCGACGACGTCTGCCGCCACATCGTCGCCGCCCACCCGGCCAGCCGGGTCCTCATGCTGACCGCGTCGGGCACCGTCCGCGACCGCGTCGAGGGTCTCGGCCTGGGCGCGGACGACTACCTGCCCAAGCCGTTCGACTTCGACGAGCTGGTGGCGAGGATCCGCGCCCTGGGCCGCCGGCCGTCCACCGCGCTGCCGCCGGTGCTGAGCGTCGGCGACCTGACCCTCGACCCGGCCCGGCGCACCGCCGCCCGCGCCGGCCGCCGCCTGGACCTGAGCCCGAAGGAGTTCGGTGTGCTGGAGTGCCTGATGGCCGCGCAGGGCCGCCCGGTGTCCGCGGAGGAGTTGCTGGAGCGCGTGTGGGACGAGGCCGCGGACCCGTTCACGACGACGGTGAAGACGACGGTACGGCGGCTGCGGGCGCGCCTGGGCGACCCGCCCGTCATCCACACGGTCCGCGAGGCCGGCTATCGGGTGGGGCCGGCATGACGCGGCCGCGCCGGACGCTGCGCCGGCAGCTGACCCTGATGTACGCGGGCCCGTTCCTGGTCTCCGGCGCCATCCTGCTGCTGATCCCGCTGCTGGGTGCGAGCCAGTCGCAGCCCGCCGACCCGGACGCGGGCCCCCGCCAACCGCCGCCGGTCAGGGTGGACGCGCCCGGCGTCAGCCACAGCCTGCTTTCCCTGTCGGCGGTCTCGCTGGCCGTGATGGTCGTCGTGGCGTTCGGGCTGGGCTGGATCATCGCGGGCCGTTTCCTGCGCCCGCTGCGCCTGATCATCGACACGGCCCGCGACATCTCGGCCACGAACCTGCACCGCCGCCTGGGCCCGACGGGCCGCCGCGACGAGTTCGCCGAGCTGGCCGGCACCCTGGACGAGCTGTTCGGCCGCCTGGAGGCCTCGTTCGCGGCCCAGCGCCGCTTCGTGGCCAACGCCTCCCACGAGCTGCGCACCCCGCTGACCGCGCAGCGGGCCCTGCTGCAGGTCACGCTGTCCGACCCGGACGCGTCCGCGCAGGAGCTGCGCACGGCGGCGCGGGAGGTCCTGGCCCTGGGCGAGTCCCAGGCGAGGCTGATCGACTCCCTGCTGACCCTGGCGGTGGGCGAGCAGGGCGTGCAGCGCCCGGTCGCCCTGGACCTGGCCCCGCTGGCCCGCCGGGTCCTGGACACCCGCGCCGCCCGGACCGACGTGTCGATCACCGCGCGGCTGGACCCGGCCGCGCTGCGCGGCGACCAGGATCTCGTCGAGAGCCTGATCGCCAACCTGGTCGACAACGCCGTGAAGCACAACGTCCCCGGCGGCACGGTGACGGTCTCGACCGGCGTGACGGACGGGCGGGCGGCGCTGACGGTGAGCAACACCGGCCCGGTGGTGCCGCCGGAGGATCTCGACCGCCTCTTCCAGCCCTTCCAGCGCCTGGGCGCGCAGCGGGTCCGCACGACGTCGGACGGCTACGGCCTGGGCCTGGCGATCGTCCGCGCCATCGCCACGGCCCACAACGCCGCCCTGACCGCGACGCCCGCACCGGACGGCGGCCTGAGCGTGACCGTCGCCTTCGCCCGGGCCTGAACCTGTCGACCGATGTGGTACGCATTGACTAGCAACCGGCTCCCCGATTCGCATTTGGTTCCGACCGCACGCGGTGAACTGCTGGCCCACCTCGAACTACGACCGGATGCGCGCGCCGAGCTGAGCGCGCAACGGCGGGGCGGTAATGGAGAAGCCGGCTGTGCCTGCGCAGGCCGGGCCGGCGATTGGTTCGGCAGCTGAGCAGGTGGTGACAGTGGAGGCAATCGCTGAGGCCATCGATCCAGGTTGACGGTGCAGGAACCCGGCTGAGGGACCAGCCCCGCTACAGCCTGCTCCTCCACTGATGGCTCCGGCCTCACCTTCCTTCGTGGTCACATCGTCCAGTGTCGCGGTCATCACGGCACCTTCCTCGCCGGGCGTCACACCCGACGAGTCAGGCCGGAAACACCGTCAAGCCACGGTCCCCCGGCACAGGTACGCCGCGAGGCGCGGGCAACGATCGGCCCCGTGTGATCCTCGCGCAGGGGATCACACGGGGACTGCCTCGTCTGCCGGTCCGCGTGGTGGACGGCAAGCCAAGTCGCATCGCTGGCCTATATAAGACTTGACTTAATTAAGTCGACACTGACATAGTTCCCGGGTGCACGCGTTCGACATCCTCGGCGACCCGGTTCGGCGCCGAATACTGGAGCTGCTCGCCGACGGGGAGCAGGCCGCCGGCACGGTCAGCGAGGTTGTCCGGGCCGAGTTCGGCATCTCGCCGCCTGCCGTGTCGCAGCACCTGCGCGTGTTGCGGGAGTCGGGTTTCGTCACCGTCCGTCCGGACGGTACGCGGCGCCTGTATGCGGTGGAGGCGGCGCCTCTGCAGGAGGTCGACATCTGGCTGGAGCGGTTCCGGCAGTTCTGGAGTCAGCGCCTGGACGCATTGGCGACCGAACTCGCCCGTGGCAAACGCGAACGCCACGAACAGCATGACAACGGTGGAAACACCGACGAGACACCGGATCGCGGTCAGGGGACCGAGTCCGTCAGCGAGGAGGACACGTGATCGATATCGTCAACCAGATCAACGCCACCAAGCGGGAGCTGGGCAATCAGGCTGTTACCACCGGTGAAGGGCGGTCAGTGCTGCTGCGCCGGGTTTACGACGCCCGGATCGAGGACGTCTGGAGTGCCTGCACCGACCGGGAGCGGCTCGGCCGATGGCTGGGCCCGGTCGAGGGCGACCTGCGGGTCGGCGGCACGTTTCAGCTCAAGGACAACGCCGGTGGCGAAATCCTGCGCTGCGAGGAGCCCCGTCTGATCAAGGTGACCTGGATCTTCGGCGAGGGCATGCCGACCGAGGTCGAGGTGCGCCTGGCGCCTACGGACGACGGCCGCACCATCTTTGAACTGGAGCACGCCTCACCCGCCCAGGTCGTCGACGAGCTCGTGCGTGCCTACGGTCCCGGCGGCACGATCGGAATCGGCTGCGGCTGGGACCTCGCACTGCTCGGCCTGGACCTCTTCCTGCACGGCGTGCAGTTCAACCCCGCCACCTGGCAGGACACGTCCGAGGGCAAGGAATTCGCCGTCCGTAGCTGCCACGCCTGGGGGTCCGCGATCCAGGCGGCCTGGGCAACCAGTGACGACGACATCGCCGCGGCCGTTGCATTCGCGGTGCGGCACTTCGCCCCCGAGACCACCGCCGACCGCTGATGACCCACGACATCACCCCCGCCGCCGACGGAGCGCCCGAGGCGGCCACCGGGTCGACGAGAACGCTGCTGACCTGCGGCATTGTCGCCGGACCGCTCTACATCGTCGTGGTCGTCCTGCAGATGCTCACCAGAGACGGATTCGACATCAGCCGGCACCCGGCCAGCATGCTGAGCAACGGCGACCAAGGATGGAGCCAGATCGCCAACTTCGCGGTCAGCGGTCTGCTGTTCGTGGCGTGTGCGATCGGGCTGCGCCGAGTCCTCGGGCCGGCGGCGGGTCCGGGAGGTACGTGGGGACCACGGTTGATCGCCGTCTTCGGTGCCGGGATGCTGGGCGCGTCCGCTTTCTCCGCCGACCCCGCCGACGGCTTCCCGCCGGGCACTCCGAATGGCACACCCACCACGATGAGCTGGCACGCAGCGGTGCACCTCCTTGTCGCCGGAATCGCCTTTCTCGCGCTCATCGCCGCATGTTTCGTCTTCGCCCGGCGGTTCGTCGCGGCCGGCCGTACCGGTTGGGCCGCCTTCAGTGGCGCGACCGGCGCGGCCCTCCTCGCCACCTGGAGCTTGATCTTCACCCTGCAGGGATCACGCCCGGCCAACGTCGCCTTCGCTCTCGCAATTGCCCTCGCCATGGCATGGGCGTCTCTGCTGGCCGCACACCATCGGCCCCCAACCAGCAACAGCATGTAACCGGGCGAAACACCGGCGCCCAACCCCGGCAAATGCGCCGTGACGCGCCCGTGTCCAACCCACCGCGAACGGTTGCGGGGCCGGGACTGCACGTTTCCATGTAGCACACCTCAACGCCGCCCCGAAACCGGAGATGGCCACCTCCGACCTCGTCTTCGGCCTGTTCCGGCTACGCAGCTACCGGTTCTGCGCAGCGTCGACCGTCATGATTAAAATGTCGGCCTATCACTAAAATCGACTATCGTAACTATCTATGGTACGGATGGATGGTGTATGCCGACTTACAAGCGGGTCCTCGCGGTCCTGGGTGCGTCGCTCCTGGTGAGTGCCCTGGCGGCCTGCGGCTCATCGGATGACGATGGCGCGCCGGGAGCCGACGGGGGTGGCGGATCAACGGCCGCCGGCGGTCAGGGTGCCAAGTTCCGGGACCGGGATCTGCTGGTCACGGCCGTCTGTTCGGCCGGCGCGAACGGTGGCTGGCTGGTGTCGGTGGACGGCTGGGACCCGAAGACCTGGAAGCACGAGTCGAAAGCGGAGTTCCCGGTTCCGGCCAGTGTTGTCGCCACCGAGGAGCAGGCCGATGCCCAACCGAAGGTCCGTTCGGGTCTGCTCGCGCTGTGTACGTCCGCCCCGGGGGGACCGCTGGACAGGAGTACACGAGACGGTGAGGGCGACGCGGCGTCCGTGGGGCTGGCCCGGTCACTGTTCGACCGGAACTTCACGAAGATGGCCGTGGTCATCCGGGATGAGAACAGTCGCGCCAGCCACGTCGGCTACGTCGACCGGAGCGGCAAGCTCACCGACCTCACCGCGACCGACACCGGTTTCGGTTCCACACCCATGGAGCAGCGCGCGGTCCTCAGCCCGGACGGGGCGGACGTCTGGTTCATCTACCGCGCCGACAGCGTGTGGAAGGTCGGCAGCCGATCGACGGGCGGGGATCACAAGCTGACGGAACGCAGCACCGGCAAGGTGCCCGACCTTCCGCTGTTCCTGGTCGGCGACCCGGTCCACGCCCTGGTCGCGTACAACGTCGTGGTCTCACCCGACGGAAAGCGCTACACCGGCTGGGTGCCGGGCAACCACAACGACGACGTCTTCGCGGTGCCGACCGGCACCGCGGCCCTCACGGACGCCACCCCGAAGGTCGCGGACAACGGCTGCGCGGCGGCCGTGGGCTGGCTCGACAACAACACCCTGCTGTGTGGGAACGTGGCGGCGGTCTCCGTCGACGGCCCGAAGAACAAGGAGAAGCAACCCATCCTCCCCGACACCAACCGGAGCAACATCGGCATGGTGATCTCCCCGGACGGCGGGCACGTCGTGTTTCTCAGCGTGGCCAGGACCGAAAGCGAGTATTGGATCACCGAGACCAAGCCGGGCGCCACACCGAAGAAGGTGGAACGGACCGGCGAGTTCTCCGTCCTGGGTGACACCGCCGTCTTCCTCGAATGGCGTTGACCGGCGTGCCGCAGCGCAGTTCGGCCCGTCCGTGGCCGGGCGGTGGCCGGTCCTGATCCAGTGGTCGCTGACCAGAAAAACTACCGTGACCACGTCGGGTGAGGGGCGTGCGGCATCGACCCGGGCCCTGTTCGATGGTCCGGGCTGTGGTGTTCGCTGGCTCGGTCAGGTGGCGGGTTGCAGGGTGACGGTGTGGCCGAGGGCTTCGAGTTGGTGGATCAGGTTTCGGATCTTGCGGTCGGTGTTGACGCGGCGGGTGTGGAAGTCGGGGCCAAGGTCACGGAACCGGGCGGTGGGGTCGGTCAGCAGGTGCCAGACGATGACGAGGATGGAGCGGGCGACGGCGACGAGGGCTTTGAGTTTGCCGCGGCGTTTGACCAGTTGCCGGTAGCGTTCGCCGAGGAAGGTGTTGGTCTTGGCGGCGCTGGCGGCGGCGTGGCCGAGGGCGCCTTTGAGGTAGGGGTTGCCCTTGCCGGTCTTGCCGGTGCGTTTGCGTGCTCCGGACGATGGTGCGTGGCGAGAGTTTGGCCCAGGACACGAGGTGTCCTGGGGTGGGGAAGGCCCGCATGTCGAGGCCGATCTCGGCGATGATGGTGTGCGCGGTGTGGCGGGCGATGCCGGGGATCTCATCGAGGCGGTCGATCGCGGGCAGCGGTTCAGCAGTGCCGGGCGGGTTGCCGCTGGTGGGTGGCTGGACTTCGGGTCGGCCGGCGGCGGGGATCGCTGTGACCGCCTGGTCGAAAGTGGTGGTGAGCTGGTCGATCTGGCGGTCCAGGCGGTCGACGTTGTCCAGCAGGATCCGGGCGAGCAGGGCGTGGTGGTCGTCGAAGCGGCCGGTCAGCGCTTGGACCAGCGCGGCGTGTTTGGCGCGGAGTTGTCCGCGGGCCATCTGGGCGAGGGCCTGCGGGTCGCGGTTGCCGGCGATGAGTTCTTCGAGCATGGCCCGACCGGACACGCCGAAGATGTCCAACGCCACGGTGGACAGCTTGATCAACGCGTCTTCCAGGAGTTTCTCCATGCGCTGTTTGTGCCGGGTACGGTCGGCGGTCAGGTCCAGGCGCAGCCGGGTGTAGTCGCGCAGCTGCCGGATCTCGGCGGGTGGCACGAACGAGGGTCGCAGCATGCCGCGTTCGTTGAGTTTGGCCAGCCAGACCGCGTCGAGCTTGTCGGTCTTGGGCCGTCCGGACACCTGTTTGACGTCGTTGGCGTTGACCAGCCACACCGTCAGCCCGCGGGCTTCGAGGAGGTAGAAGAACACCCGCCAGTAGTCGGAGGTCGACTCGACCACGACCCGCTCGACCTGTTCGGCGACCAGGTGGTCGGCCAACTCGCAGACCGCGTTGGTGGTGGCTGGTACGTCCCACACTTTGGTGACTCGACGGTTCGCCGTGGTGGGGTGCGGGAGCGGACACTGCCGGTTCCCGCCGTACCGAAGGAGCGCCGCATGGACCGCATCGCCGCCCTCGCCCACGCCCGTACCGCGGTGGACGCCCACACCGCCAACAGCACGGCCGTATACGGGGCGCTGCTACTGGCCATCGACACGGCCACGGCAGCAGCCGACATCGACCCTGACCGTGCCGACCGGTGGGACTTCTGCACGATCGACCTGCGCGCGGCGGCCGCGCAGCTGCAGCCGCAGTTCGGATTGTCGACCGCCCTCAATCCGGCCCTTCCGGCTCTTACGCAGGTGAATGACCCACTCGCAGCCGCCCTGCGCAACCTGCTCACGAGCACCGCGGGCTGTTGTCGTCGCATCGCGACGACAGCAGCGACCGATGACACCAGCGTCTCCGTGGCGATGCTGCTGGATCAGGCCGCCGCGGCGGTGCCGTGACCAGCTACGGCGAACTCCTCGACCAGGCCATCAGCGAACTGCGTACCGCGACAGCGGCAATAGGCTCCGCGTCGCCCGCCGACGTCGACGACCAGGTCCACGTCGCCGTCGCCAGGACGCAGCTGTACCGCAGCCTCCACCAGCAGCTCCTGCTCGTCGGCGCCAGCCCCAACAGCCGCCTCGCCCGCGAACTCGCACACGCGACCGCGAGCACGATCAGCCAACTACACGACATCGACCCGCCGGGCACGCCCACCTCGCCGGTCGCCGCGGCGATCGTGCGCACCGCGGCCGCAGTAGAAGGCGCCGCCAGGATCCTGGTCAGCCACCTCGCCCCGCCGGACACGGCAGCGTCCCCGCCGGCGCCTGCGGCCGCGGCCTTGCTCGAGGCCGGGCATGGCCGCGCGGCGGCGGGCCGCCGCATCGGCGACGTCGTCACTGCCGGCACGAGATGTGGGAGATCGACCGCATCGAAGAGCTGCCGCTGCCCCTTTCGGCATCGTGGACATCGCTTTGTGGGACCTCGCCGGTCGCGCTGCACAGCTTCCGGCTTGGCAGCTCATGGGCGGCTTTCGGACGAGCATTCGGGCCTATGCGTCCACCTCGACATTTGACTCGGTGGCCGAATACCTCGACGTCGCCTCCCAGTGCCTCGAACTCGGTTACCGGGCGATCAAGCTGCACGCCTGGGGCGACGCTCGGGCGGATGCGGACCTCTGCGCGGCATTGCGCAGCCATGTCCTCGACTTGGTTCCGCTGATGTACGACGGATCGACTGGCTTCGACCTTCCGGACGCGGTATACCTCGGACGAGCGTTGGCGGACTCCGGCTACCTCTGGTACGAGGAGCCGATGCACGAGTTCAGCGTCGCCGCCTACGGGCAGCTCGCCAAGTTGGTCAGCGTCCCGCTGCTAGACTAGCAACCCCGGGCGAACCATCAAGGACCTGCCCAACCCCGACGAGTTGTACCTGCGGATCATCGAGGAGATGCACGAGCCGGAGGCGATCGAGGCGAGAATGAGGCCCCCGGACGACGACACCGACCGCGGCCTCGATCCCAACTTCGATCTCGACGACTGGGAGCCCGGCCCGGCGGACGCGTTCCACCCGCTACCCGTCCCGCTCGCACCGCCCGAGCCGACGGCGCAGCCGGCCACGCCCGTGGACGACGCCGTCCGCCACCTCGTTGAGCAGCTCACGCTGCTGACCGCCCAGATGACGGTGCTCGCCGCGACTGTCGAGCGCCTCCGCGTCCCGCCACGGTCCCGGCCGGCAACGCCACACCGCCGCGCGGGCCGGGCCCCGGCACGGATCCCTCGCCGCCGCGTGAGCGTTCCCGTCCCGGCCACGGACCCTCGTTCAGCCCACCGAAAGCGCTGACCGCTGCATGGTCCGTTCCATCAGCCGGCTGCTGCGGCGACCGTGCGCTTTCGCCGGTCGCTGGTACCGATGAGCAGGCCGGCGCCGAGAAGCACGCCCCACACGAGGAACAGCGGATCCCACAGATACGCGTGGCCGATCATCGCCTGCCGGTCGAAGCCGCCCTCCGGTCGCAGCACACCCCCCAGCACGAGCCAGGCCACGACGGAGTTCAACGCCCCGTATCCGGTGAGCACGACGGCCGCCAGCCACGCGAACGCCCGCCACACGCCCGGGCGGCGCAACGGCCTTCGGCTGACCGTCAACGGAATGGCCACGACCGCGCACTTCACCGCGGCGACGGCGACCAGCAGCAGGCCGGCCGCCACTGGTGCGTCCCGCGCACCGTTCACCGCCCACTGGCCGACCGTCGGCAACAGCCAGCGGCCGCCAAGTGCCCAGTAAAGACTGAACCCGGCATGCGTCAGGCCGGCGACTGCGGCCCCCATCAGGAAGTACGTTTCTGCGGGCCGGTCGGGCATGGCATTAATGCTAGGTCACGTCCGCGCGCACCGAAGCGCGCGCTGCGACCGCTGGGAGACTCGTCACGACCGAGGCCGCCGGCTTCACCAACGGGCGCATCTTCGAGGCGTCCGGCTCCGGGCCTGTTCGAGGTCGACCGGTCGGGGTACTGCATGCTGTCCACGCTGACGTACCTGGAGGAACGGGGCATCACCTTCGACAGCGCCGGCGAGTACACCGTGCTCACTCCGGCGCGGGCCTGGACTCCTTGCGGTTGCTGCACGACAACCTCGAGCGCCTCGCCGACGGCGATGTCCTGCTGGTGCGGATCTGCTGACCTGCCGCCACTACACTTCCGCCCGTGATCGACACCCCCACCCCGTTCGACGCCGCGCGCTCGTTGATCCTGCAGGGGCGCATCGTCGAGGCCGAGGCGCTCATGGTGCGCGAGCTCGACGCCGTCACCGCGCGGCACGGCGCCGGTTCGCCGCAGTGGGCCTCCGCCCAGTGCGACCTTGGCAATGTGCTGTTCAACGCCGAGCAGATGGGCCGCGCCATCGAGTGCTTCCGGGCGGCGGTCTCGGTGTCGCCGCACGACTACCCGGGCCTGCACAAGGACCACCTGACGTACCGCAGCAACCTCGGCATGGCGCTGCGCCTGGCCGGGCGCCTCGACGAAGCCGAGCAGGAGCTGCGCGCGGGTGCGCAGGCGCGGCTGGAGTTCTACGGCCGCGAGCACGCCGGCTACGCGTTCGGGCTGGAGCCGCTCGCCGAGCTGCTGCTGCAGCGCGGCGATCTGGCACAGGCCCGGCCGGTCGTCGAGGAGATGGTCGCCAACCTGCACCACAACCGGCACGAGCGGGTCGGGGCCGCGCTGGCGCTGCGGGCCGAGATCGTACGCGCCTGCGGGTCCGGCGACGAGACCTTCCCCGGCATCGACTGGCTGCCCGAGAACGTCCTTGAGCAGCTCGTGCTCGCCGTCTGCGGGCGCATGGAGTCCGGGGAGCCGCTGCTGTACCGAATCCTGCTGCGCGAGCTGGCCGCGGGCCTGCAGATGCGGCTCGGCCCGGACCACTTCGCCACCCTGAAGGTCCTTTCCGACCTGGCCAACCTCAACCGAAACATCGGCGACGAGGCCGGGCGGGCGGAGCGGGTCGACGCCATCCGGCGGGTGCTGGCCGCTCACGACCGGCAGGGCCGGGCCGTCGACGCCCTCCACGTGGCGCAGGGCCTGGCCCTCGCGCTCGGCGACGCCGGCGAGACGGAGGAGGGTCTGCGCGCGTATGCGGCGGCGCACGAGCGGGCGGTGCGCCTCGGCCGGCCCGAGCCGATCAGCCAGACGCTGCGCAACTGGGGCCTCGCCCTGCAGGAGGCCGGGCGGATCGACGAGGCCGAGGCGCGGCTGGCCGAGGCAGTGCGGATGGCGGCAACCGGCGCCGACCCCGAGATGCTCGGCCGGGGCCGGATCGCACTCGGGCTGTTCCTGCAGCACCAGAACCGGCTCGGCGAGGCACGCACAGTAATCGAGGGCGGTCTGGCCGTCCTCGACCCGGTCCACCCGGACGCGATCGTCGGCCGCAGCCATCTCGGCGCGGTGCTGGAGGGCCGGACCTGCGGCTGCGGCGACATGCCGGAGACGATCGCGACGGCGTTCCGCGAGTTCGTGCTCAGCAAGCTGCCGCCGGACCTGCTCGCCGACCTGCGGGTGGGGATCGCCGACAACGACTTCAAGATCGACGTACACCTGCAGCGCGAGCCGACCCAGGACGAGCTGCATCGGCTCAACGGCGTTGTGCAGTCGGCACTGGCCGAGTTCCGCCACCGGCTGACCGAGGGCAACTGACGACGCCGGCCCCGGCGCGGCGGCGATCGCCGGGTCAGCGGATTGTGGCGATGAGGCGTCGCAGGGCGGCGTGGGCGGGCGGGCCCCAGGTGGGCTTGCCGCCGGGGTGGCCGTGGACGCCGGCGTCGCCGATGAGGATGCCGCCGAGGGCGCGTGCCATCGCCCAGCCCCGGGCTCGGCGCTTGGTGGCGGTGTCCGGGGTCGGCTGGTAGGCCGCGTAGAACTGGTCGGTGGTGTCGTCCGGTAGCAGGAGCCACACGGCGGCGAGGTCGCAGGCCGGGTCGCCCGCGCAGAGGTCGCCGAAGTCGATCACGCCACAGAAGGTGCCCTCGGCGGTGAGGACGTTGGCCGGGTGCAGGTCGGCGTGGAGCCAGAGCGCCGGGCCCGTCCATTGCGGCGCGGTGACCGCGTCGTGCCAGACGGCGCGGACGGCGTCCGGGTCGTCGATCAGCCCCCGCTCGGTGGCGGAGGTGAGCGCGTTGGCGAATCCCTCGGCCCGCTCGGCCAGTGGCCCGCCACGGTCCCGCCCGGCGGGCGCGTCGGCGGGGGCGGGTTGGTGCAGGGCCGTCAGGAACGTGGCCAGGGATTCGGCCGCGGCTGCAGCACGCGTGACGGGGGTCCGGTCGGCGGGTGTGCCCGGGACCCAGGTGGTGATGAGCCAGGGCCGCGGGAACCGTTCGGAGGGCTCGCCGAATCGCTGCGGGACGGGGATCGGCAGGGGAAGGCGCGGGGCAAGCGTGGGCAGCCAGGAGTGCTCCTTGACCAGCAGCGCGTCCGCGGACCCGGTCGCCCAGGGCAGCCGGACGGCCAGGTTCTCACCGAGCCGCCACAGCTGGTTGTCCCATCCACGCGCCCCCAGCCGGACCGGGCGATCGGCGAGATCGGGATGCTGGTCGCGGACCAGAGCCCGGACCAGCTCCGCGGTGATCTCGATCTCGACGTGGGTCATGCGGAGCAACAGTAGTCCTGCTGCGACCCGCCTGTTCGCCCACACCGAACCGCCCCGATGCCTCCCGACGGCTAACCCGCGGCCACGTAGTCGGCGAGGTGGCGGCCGGTCAGCGTCGAGCGGGAGCTGACCAGGTCGGCCGGGGTGCCCTCGAAGACCACCGTGCCGCCGTCGTGGCCCGCGCCCGGACCGATGTCGATGATCCAGTCGGCGTTGGCCATCACCGCCAGGTGGTGTTCGATCACGATGACGGACTTGCCCGCGTCGACCAGGCGGTCCAGCAGGCCCAGCAGCTGCTCCACGTCCGCCAGGTGCAGGCCCGTCGTCGGCTCGTCCAGCACGTAGACGCCGCCCTTCTCCGCCATGTGGATGGCCAGCTTCAGGCGCTGGCGCTCGCCACCGGACAGGGTGGTCAGCGGCTGGCCCAGGCTCAGGTACCCCAGGCCCACGTCGGACAGGCGCGACAGGATCGCGTGGGCGGCCGGGATGCGCGACTTGCCATCGCCGAAGAACTCGTGGGCCTCCGTCACCGGCATCGACAGGACCTCGGCGATGTTGCGGCCGTTGAGGCGGTACTCCAGCACCGTGGCTCCGAATCGCTTGCCCTCGCACTCCTCGCAGGTCGTCGCCACGCCGGCCATCATCGCCAGGTCGGTGTAGATGACGCCGTTGCCGTTGCAGTTCGGGCAGGCACCGGCCGAGTTCGCGCTGAACAGCGCCGGCTTGACCTTGTTGGCCTTGGCGAACGCGGTGCGGATCGGGTCGAGCAGGCCGGTGTACGTGGCCGGGTTCGAGCGCCGCGAACCCCGGATCGCCCCCTGGTCCACGGACACCACGCCGGCGCCCTTGGGGATCGAGCCGTGGATGAGGGAGCTCTTGCCGGAGCCCGCGACGCCGGTGACCACCACGAGTACGCCCAATGGGATGTCCACGTCGACGTCGCGCAGGTTGTGCCGGGTGGCGCCCCGGATCTCCAGCGCGCCGGTGGGCTTGCGCAGGGCGGTCTTGAGGCCGGCCCGGTAGTCGAGGTGGCGGCCGGTCAGGGTGCCGCTTCGGCGCAGGCCCTCCACGGTGCCCTCGAAGCAGACCGTCCCGCCGGCGCCGCCCGCGCCCGGGCCGAGGTCGACGACGTGGTCGGCGATCGCGATCGTCTCCGGCTTGTGCTCGACGACGAGGACCGTGTTGCCCTTGTCGCGCAGGCGCTGCAACAGGCCGTTCATGCGCTGGATGTCGTGCGGGTGCAGGCCCACCGTCGGCTCGTCGAAGATGTACGACACGTCCGTGAGACTGGAGCCCAGGTGGCGGATCATCTTGGTGCGCTGCGCCTCGCCGCCGGAGAGGGTGCCGCTCGGGCGGTCCAGCGACAGGTATCCCAGGCCGATCTCGACGAACGAGTCCAGGGTGCGCTGCAGGGTGCCCAGCAGCGGCGCGACCGAGCGGTCCTCGACCCCGCGGACCCACTCGGCGAGGTCGCTGATCTGCATCGCGCACGCGTCGGCGATGTTGATGCCGCCGATGCGCGAGGCCAGCGCCGCCTGGTTGAGCCGCGTGCCGCCGCACTCGGAGCAGGACTTGAACGTGACGGCCCGGTCGACGAACGCGCGCAGGTGCGGCTGCAGCGCATCCCTGTCCTTCTGCAGGAAGGACTTCTGCACGCGCGGGACCAGGCCCTCGTACGTCAGGTTCATGTTCTCGACCTTGACCTTGACCGGCTCCTTGTAGAGGAAGTCTTGCAGCTCCTGCTCGGAGTAGTCGCGGATCGGCTTGTCGGGGTCGACGAACCCGGAGGCGGAGAAGACGCGCACGAGCCAGCCGTCGACGGTGTACCCGGGGATGGTGATCGCGCCCTCGGCGAGGGACTTGTCGCGGTCGAAGAGCTCGTCGAGGTCGATGTCGTTGGTGGTGCCCATGCCCTCGCAGGCCGGGCAGGCACCGGCGGGAACGTTGAAGCTGTAGTGGAACGCGGGGCCGGCGCTGGGCTCGCCGAGGCGGCTGAAGACGATGCGGAGCATGGCGTTGGCGTCGGTCGCGGTGCCGACGGTGGAGCGGGAGTTCGCGCCCATCCGCTCCTGGTCGACGATGATCGCCGTGGTCAGGCCCTCGAGGAGGTCGACGTCGGGGCGGGCGAGGCTGGGCATGAAGCCCTGGACGAAGGCGCTGTACGTCTCGTTGATGAGCCGCTGCGACTCCGCGGCGATGGTCCCGAAGACCAGCGAGCTCTTGCCGGAGCCGGAGACCCCGGTGAACACCGTCAGCCGGCGCTTCGGGATCTCGACGCTCACGTTCTTCAGGTTGTTCTCGCGGGCCCCGTGCACCTGGATGAGGTCGTGACTGTCGGCAACATGCATCCGGAAACCCTAAGGCACAGCGCATAGCTCGTGGTTGGTACTTGAGCTACGAACGTCCGGCGTGTGCGCCTCGTCGTTCCGGTAGTTCGCCGAGCACGCCGGCCCCAGCCCGACGGGTGGGGCTGCGCTGCGGCCGCCGCGGACCCGCATCTGGAAGGTGCGGGGACGGGACGGCGGTGTCCGTGGTGCGACGAACACCATCACCATACGGCCATGTGGCCCAAGCGCAACCTGGCGCCGCACATCTATGAAACAGACCCCGAGCCCTCGCGGGTGAGGATCGTGTGCACCTTGGTCAGGAAGTCCGTCGCCGCGGTGCGGTCGACGCCGCGGCCGGCCGCCCGGCCCGCGGCGTGGCTGTCCAGCGCCGCGTGGATGACCGGCGCCTCGGCCGGGAGGTGGTCGGCGGCCCACGCGGCGGCGACACGCTTGGGGAACCAGGCGCGCTCGGCGTGGTACCGCAGCGCCCGGCAGGCGTTGAGCACCGCGTTGTCGCCGTGGTCGCCGAGGGCGGCGAGGTGGGCGGCGACCGACTCGGCGACGACGGGGAGCAGGACGCGGGAGCGCACGCGGGTGACGAGGCCGGGAAACGGCGGGCCGATGAGGGCGCGGCGCTGCTGGCGGACCATGTCGCGGTCGATCGGGTACCAGAACGTGAGCCCGTCGCCGGGGCCGGTCTCGGCCTTGTACGGCAGTTCGGCGCCGGTGTTGAGGTTGAGCGCGAAGCCGGCCTCGACGCTGAGGCGGGCCAGGGTGGCACGGTCGTAGAGGACGAACTCGAGGCCGGTCGCCGGGCACGGCAGGGCGTCGTGGTGCAGGGCGGCGACGACGGCCTCGATGTCGGCGGGGGTGGGGCGCTCGGCGACGGCGAGGAGGTCGACGTCGCTGCGGCCGGGCTGGTACGCGTCGAAGGCGAGCGAACCCGCCGGGTACACCCCGGTCAGCCGCCCGCGGAAGACGCGTTGGAGCCGTTCGACGACCGCGCCGAAGTATCCGTCGAGTGTGGTCACCGCTCAGTTGTAAACCGATCGAGCCACTCCGTCATCAGGGCCCGCTCGGCGGGTGTGAAGCCGGCGGCGGACGGTAGCGCGGCGCGGACGGCGACGGCGCCCGCCACCGCGCCGGCGCGGCGGTCCGGGGCGGTGTCGGTGGTGACGGCGGCGATGACCGCTTCGCGGGCGAGGGCCGGCAGTTGCCGGTCGCGGCGCTCGGGCGGCAGCGCGATGAGGGTGAGAGTCATGCCGCAGCCGGCGGCGTGGATGAGGTGCGCGGCGCGCTCCTCGGTGACGCGCAGCCGGCCGGCCTCGGCGACGCGGCGAACCTGGCCGGCGAGGATCTCGGCGGCGGCGACGGCCGCGGGCGGGTCGGCGCCGGGGCGCGGCTCGCCGTAGATGAGGCCGTAGCAGGCCGGGTTGGCCACGCCGAAGCCGACGTGCAGGTCCCACCCGGCGCGCAGGTCCTCGACCGGGTCGCCGGTGTGCGGCAGGGCGCTCTTGCCGGCCAGGTACGTCGCGAAGCCGTGGCTGGCGACCGCGTCGAGCAGCCCCTGCTTGTCGCCGAAGATGCGGTAGATGGCGGGTGCCTGCACCCCGGCGGCGGCGCTGACCGCCCGGGTCGAGACCGCCTCGCGGCCGCCCTCGCGCAGCAGCGCGTCGGCGGCGGCGACGATGCGGTCCCGGGTCGACGGTGGCATGCCCGCAACGATAGCGGTATCGTCGCTACCACACTAGGCGGTAACGATGGAAACAGAGGTGTGTCGTGGTGAGCAGAGTGGCTGTGGTGACCGGGGGTTCACGAGGGATCGGGCGCGCCGTCGCGCAGCGGCTGGGGCGCGACGGTCAGGCGGTCGTCGTGGGATACGGGCGCAGCGACGCGGAGGCGCGTGCGGCCGTGGCGGCGATCGAGGCGGCGGGCGGCCGGGCGGTCGCGGCGCGGGCGGACGTGGCCGACGAGGCGGCGGGCGGCCGGGCGGTCGCGGCGCGGGCGGACGTGGCCGACGAGGCGGCGGTGGCGGCGCTGTTCGACCTGGCCGAGCGGGAGTTCGGCGGGGTGGACGTGCTCGTCAACGCGGCGGGGGTGATGGTCCTGGGCCCGGTCGCGGAGCTGGATCTCGACGCGCTGGACCGGATGCACCGCACGAACATCCGCGGCACGTTCGTGGTGTCGCGGGAGGCGGCCCGGCGGCTGCGGCCGGGCGGGGCGCTGGTGAACTTCTCGACGTCGCAGACGCGGCTGCTGTCGCCGACGTATGCGGCGTATGCGGCGAGCAAGGCCGCGGTGGAGGCGTTGACGCTGGTGCTGGCGCGCGAGTTGCGGGGCCGGGACGTGACGGTCAACGCGGTGGCGCCGGGCCCGACTGCGACGGATCTGTTCCTCGACGGCAAGGACGCCGCGACGATCGACCGGATTTCGAAGCTCAACCCGATGGAGCGGCTCGGCACGCCCGACGACATCGCCGAGGTGGTGTCGGGCCTCGCCGGGCCGGCCCGCTGGGTCAACGGCCAGACGGTCTTCGTCAACGGCGGGGCCGCGTGAGGGGCGCGGCGTGCCGGGTCGAGCGGTTCTCGACCCGGGCCACCGTCCGGGCAGGACTTACTTCTTCTTGCCCTTCTTGTCCTTCTTCGACTTCTTGGACTTCTTCGCCATCGGAATCACCTCCACCCCGTGCTCGACTCCACCGACACTACGACCAAACTCCCGGTGAACAAAGGGTTTCGCCGCAATTTCCAGAGACCCTCAACCGACCACCGATCGTCCACTATGGACCTTTCAGCGCAAACTTCCGCAGCTGTACCGCCCGTGCTGACCGGCAGCGAGCTGGGATTCCCGGTTCGGTATAGTCGCTGTGAAGTGAGGTGAGCATGACTGCATCGAATACAACAAGAATTTATCACGCACCGCGCCGAGTGGCGCAGGCCACGGCCACGCGGGAGGCCATCGCGGCCGCGGCCGAGCGACTCTTCGCCCGGCACGGGTACTCGGGCACGACCATGGCCGCGATCGCCGAGGAGGCGGGCGTGTCGGCGAAGTCGGTGTACGCGCTCGCCGACAAGCCCGGGCTGATGCTCCTCGCGGTGCGCCGGGCCGGGGCCGCACCGGGCCCGGAAGACACCGCGGGGGCACTCCTGCGGCGGTATCCTGTGGAGCGGGCCTTCGAGGAGGCGGCGAACGCCGAACCGGCGCTGCGCGAGGCGTGGCGGCGGCACGAACGCGCCCGCCGCACGGGCCTGAAACACCTCGTCCGCACGGCCGCCGACGAGGGCCGCCTGAGACCGGACCTGACCGTGGGCCGGGCGACCGACACGCTGTGGGCCCTGCTGACGTGGCACACGGTGGCACTGCTGGTGGAGCAGCGCGGCTGGGGCCGGGCCAAGCTCGCCGCCTGGCTCGACCAACTCGTGGAGACGACCCTGACCAGCGGACCGGGCGGCCGGTCCCGGCAATGAAGCCGGTCCAGACTGGCGTGATGCGGATGGATGAACGAGGGGCACGGGTTCGGGAGGCACGCCGCAGGCTTGCGCACGACGGTCCACCGTGGACACGGCCTCACGAGCGGGACTTCGAGACGGTCGCCATGCCGGAACGGGACTGCGATCTGCTTCGAGATCTGCTGATCTCCGAGAGGGCCGAGACGGTTGTCGAAGTCGGTCTCGCCTACGCCAGTTCCGCCCTCGCGATCGGAGAGGCACTGATCACGGTCGACCCGCCGCACCCCCGGCACGTCATCGTCGATCCCTTTCAGGACCACGAGTATTCCGACGTCGGCTGGGATCTGCTGCGCGCTGCGGGACTGGACACGATCGCCAGGCTCATGCGAGCGTGGTCATCCGTCGCGCTCCCCGAACTGGTCACCGAAGGCCTCGTCGCCGATGCGGCGTTCGTGGACGGCAGCCACCGATTCCACGAGGTCTTCGTAGACTTGTACTTCCTGCGCAAAATCGTCCGCCCGGGCGGCCTGATCGTGCTCGACGACGACTGGACACCGTCGGTGCGCACCGCGGTGCGATACTACGAGAAGAACCTGGGCTGGACGGCGATTCCCGACGCCTTCGCTGGCGCAACCCTGCGGAGCATCGGCGACGACTCCACAGCCGAGACAGTCCCCCGCTGCCGCGCCCTCCGCCTTCCCGACCCCTTGGTCGAGCCCCCCTTCGAGCAGTTCCACCCGTTCTGACCCACCCCAAGATCACCGACTCCGCCGGCCCGCCCTGGACGACGGCTGCCGGCAAGTCCGCTTGAACCTGGCGGGCACCAGGTCAACACTTCGCCGGACGACACTCCACCCGGCCGGGACTACTCGCCGAACGCCTGAACCTAGGACCCGCGACCCGCCGGCAGCTCCACCACGGGCCGACCACCACAGCCAACACCCGAACCTAGGACCCGCCACCCGCCGCCAGTTTCACCGCAGGCCGACCGCCACGGTCGACGCCCGAAACACGAACCCGTGACCCGCAGGCAACTCCGCCACAGCCAACGCCTGCACCACGGACCCGCCACCCGCCCACAACTCCACCACAATGCCGACCACCACAGCCAACGCCCGAACCACGAACCCGCCACCGCCGGCAGTTCCACCACAGGCCGACCGCCACGGTCGACGTCCGAAACACGAACCCGTGAGCCGCTGGCAACTCCGCCACAGCCAACGCCTGCACCACGGACCCGCCACCCGCCCACAACTCCACCACAATGCCGACCGCCACGGCCGACACCTGGACCGCGGGCCGGTAACCCTTCTCAGGGCGAGCGGCCCGCGGCCTTCCGCTCATGAATCGGATTTTTCGCCTGACAGCGCCTAAATCCGGAATGTCCGCATCGGCGTCAGCTGGGCAGTTTGCCGGTGCCCGCGCGCGCGGTGACGATCGCCGGCACCTTCGCCGCCGGGTCCAGGCCCGCGCGCAGCGTCGGCGTCCAGCCCGCGTCGGTCGCGATGTCCGGGTCGAACGCGGCGTTGTACTCGGCGAGCAGGTTCACCGCGACGATCGGGTCGGTGCCGACCCGGACCAGGGTGCCCTTCTCCGTCATCCGCGTGCCGCCCCAGTTGTAGACGAACGCGTCGAGCGGGGTGTCGGCACTGCGCAGTACGAAATTGTTCTCTGCGTAGATCTGCGACTGCACGCCGACGCCCAGAGCATAGACGAAGGTGTCCTCGTCGGTGGCGTAGTAGAAGTTGTTGTACACGTCGACCTGACCGAAGCGTACCCGCGGCTGGCGCTGCCCCAGGTTGGCGAACCGGTTGTGGTGCAGCGAGACGCGCAGCTTGCCCACGTCGACGCCCGGCGTGTTCGTCGAGCCGATCAGCATCGACTTGTCGTGCTCGAACATGTTGTTGTACGACACCGTCACGTAGTCCGAGCCCTTGATGATGTCCGCGAGGCCGTCGTGCACCTGGTAGGGCCGGCCGAGGTGGATCGGCTGGTCGACGTCCTGGTTGGCCCCGTCGGTGAACGAGTTGTGGTCGATCCAGACGTTCACGGCGCCACTGAGCGTGATGCTGTCGTACAGCGAGTTCCAGTTGCCGGTATCGCCGTCGGTCGGCGTCCAGGCGGGGAAGCAGTCGTAGGCGTCCTCGAACGCCACGTTGCGGATGATGACGTTGTCGACGTTGGTGAGCAGCAGGTTGCCGCCCTTGATGCGGGCGTTGCGCAGCCCGTAGATCGTCGTGTTCGACCCGACGTCGATCTTTACCTTGAGGCCCTGGTTCTTCGCCGACCGGACCCGGGCGTCCTCCAGCGGACCACTCGGCGCGACCCGTCCCCACGTGGCCGGGTCGTAGGCGCTCAGATAGGCCTGGAGGTTGTACTCCGGATCGGCGTACGCGTCGCAGCCGCGCCCCTCGTTGGCGTCGATCGTGGCCGCGACCAGCACGATCTTCGGCGTGTTGCCGGCCACGGCCGCGGCGAGCTCGTCGCGGGTGCGCACGACGAACACGTGCGCGTCGTCGGCGGCCGAGCCGCCTGTGGTGCCGGCGCCCGCCGAGCCCCAGCCGTCGTTCGCGCTCAGCGCCTGGCGCGCCGCGGCCGGCACCGACGGCGAGCCGGCGTTGGCCGACGCCGCTGCCGCGACGCCGGCCGCGACCAGCCCGGCCACCGTGGCGGCGGTGAGCCCGGCCCGGATTCCTGCGTGCACTGCGATCCTCCTGCGTTCGCGGGGAAACGTTCGAGGAAAGCGCATTCCCGCCAGAAACGTTGGCACCCGCGGCGCGGCGAGTCAACGCGTGGCGTTTGCAGGTTTGTTGCAGTGATCACTTCGGGGACCCGCGCTCATGGTGTCGGGAAAGAACCGGAGAAGGCTGTCGACATGACCGCCCCCGCCCGCCGGTTCGCCGCCCTGCGCAACCGCGACTGCCGGCCGTACCTCTTCGGCGCGGCGCTGTCGATGATGGCCGACAACATCGAGCACGTGATCACGTACTGGGTGCTGTGGGAGAAGTTCCACTCCGAGGCCCTGGCCGGTTTCCAGGTGATCAGCCACTGGGTGCCGTTCCTGCTGCTGTCGGTGTGGTTCGGCGGACTGGCGGACCGCTACGACTGCCGCCGGGTCATCCAGGCCGCCCAGCTGCTGTTCATGGCCGTCTCACTGCTGTGGGGCATCCTGTTCATCACCGACACCCTGCAGATCTGGGAGGCGTGCCTGCTGCTGGTCCTGCACGGCATGGCCGGCTCGCTGTGGGGCCCCGGCGAGCAGCTCATGCTGCACGACTTCGTCGGCGACGAGGAGCTCGCCTCGGCAGTACGCCTCAACGCGACCTTCCGCAGCCTGGGCGTGCTCTTCGGCCCGGCGGTGGGCTCGGGCCTGCTGCTGTGGCTGGGTCCGACGGCAGGCATTCTGGTGAACATCGCGTTCTACCTGCCGCTGACCCTGTTCCTGTTCCGCACGAAGTTCACCGGCCACACCCGCCACGCCGGCCCCCGCCCGGCCCGCGTCGGCCTGCTCGACTCCGTCAAGGTCCTCAAGCGCGTGGCCGGCGACCACACCCTGATCAGCATGATCATCCTGGCCGGCCTGGCGTCCTTCTTCGTCGGCACGTCCCTGCAGGCGACGATGCCGAGCTTCGCGGGCGATCTGAGCGAGGACTCCACGGACGCGTACGGCATCCTGCTCTTCGCCGCGGGCGCGGGCGGCGTGATCGGCGGCGTCCTGCTGGAGGCGACGGGCCGCATCCGCCCCACGGTCCGCGCGGCGCTGGTGACGACACTGGTGTACGGCGTGAGCAGTCTCGCCTTCGCGGTCATCGGCAACCTCTGGCTGGCGGCGGCGATCCTGTTCATCGGCGGCGTGGCGAACCTCGCCTCGATGTCGATCGGCCAGACCGTGACCCAGCTGCTGGCCCCGCCCGCGGAACGCGGCCGCGTGATCGGCGTGTACAACGTGTCCGCCAACGGCCTGCGCGCGGGCAGCGGCGTCACGGTCGGCGTCCTGGGCCAGGCGATCGGCGTGCACTGGTCGCTGGCGCTGAGCTCGGCGGCCCTGTGCGTGGGCACCGGGTTCGCGGCCCTCTACACCCGCCACGGCCACCGCACCCCCGCCCCGGCCCCCGCCGAAGCCGCCGCTCCCCCGACGTAACGGCCGGTCCCCGGCCCGCCGGCCGCGACCCTGACCGGTGCCCCTGCGGACGGAAATATCCGACTTCTCGGTTTCAGCGGAGCTTGCCGGGATCAAGGCGCCCGCACGCAGGACGCAGGGCGGCCGGACCGGGGCGCGGGTACGACCGATGTGCGCGGCTCGGTGGATTTGTCGGACTTTTCGCGCTTGGGCGGTTGCGCTGGGAACCCAGGCGCTACCGGGCCGCACCGGGGGGCAACTCGTGTGTCCGCCGATTGGGCCGATCTAACCCCCGACGGCGTTACAACGACCTGAAGGGGGCCGCCGCATGAGTGGTGGTGGACACGCGGCGAAGGCCGGCGCGCACGCCAAGCACAAGAAGGGCGGCCACGAGGAAGAGCACCACGAGAACCACGAGCGGTGGCTGGTCTCCTACGCCGACATGATGACCCTGCTCATGGTCCTGTTCATCGTGCTGTTCGCGATCTCCCAGGTCGACCAGAAAAAATTCGCCGAACTCAAGAACGGCCTCGCCGTCGGCTTCGGCGCCCCCTCCGTCGCCTTCAACGGCGGCGAAACCAACCTCCTGGAATCCTCCGACTCCAACAGCCCCATGGACCTCGCCTCCGGCATCGGCGGCACCACCTCCGACGCCACCGCCGTCCAGGACGCCGTCCAAGCCAAAGAACGCGCCCAAGCCTCCAAACGCCAAGCCGCCGCCCAGGCCGAAGTCAACAACTTCGACCAGATCAAAACCCAGATCACCAACGCCCTCACCAAACAGGGCCTCCAGGACCAGGTCCAATACTCCATCGACGAACGCGGCCTCGTCGTCACCATCGTCACCACCGGCATCGTCTTCAACGGCAACGAAGCCGCCCTCCTGCCCGCCGGCAGAACCATCATCGACGCCATCGGCCCCGCCATCGCCCCCCTACCCAACAGCATCGAAGTCGACGGCCACACCAACCAGCTCACCGGCGGCACCGGCAACTACCCCACCGGCTGGGAACTGTCCTCCGCCCGCGCCGCCGCCGTCGTACGCATGCTGCACACCAACGCCGGCATCACCGACACCCGCATGCAAGCCACCGGCTACGCCGACACCAAACCCCTCTACCCCACCACCGACCCACGCGCCCAAACCCTCAACCGCCGCGTCGAGGTCATCGTCCTGTCCAGCCTACCGGCCGACACCCGGGCACTGCTGCCCTCGGCCTCCACGAACTGAACCTGAGGAGACCGCCATGGCCAAGGACGACAAGACCACCGAACCGACCCCCACCAAAGGCGGCAAGAAGAAGCTCATCATGATCATCGCGATCGCCCTGATCGCCCTGATCGGCGGCGGCGCCGGCGGATACATGATCTTCGCACCCAAGAAAGCCACCGCCGAACCCAAACCCACACCAGGCGTCGTCTCGGTACTGGACGCCATCACGATCAACCTCGCCGACGGACACTACCTGAAACTCAAGATGACCCTCCAGGCCACCACCGAGGCCGCCGAGCCCCCGGACGGCAGCAAGGCCCTCGACAT
Source organism: Dactylosporangium sp. CA-233914 (assembly GCF_050942935.1). Taxonomy (NCBI): domain Bacteria; kingdom Bacillati; phylum Actinomycetota; class Actinomycetes; order Micromonosporales; family Micromonosporaceae; genus Dactylosporangium; species Dactylosporangium sp. CA-233914. Next base: position 6,963,740 of record NZ_CP192030.1, read on the forward strand.
CGCCATCGACGAGTACAGCGGCCGCAAGATGGACGAGCTGATGTCGAACGCCGAACGCGACCGGACCAAGAAGGAGCTCATCGACAAGGTCGTCGAGGCGTACACGGTCGACAAGAAGAAAGAGGTCATGGACATCTACTTCACGACGTTCGTGATCCAGTAGTACCGCTGCTCAAGGGGCCGTCCCGCGGGGCGGCCCTTCTACGTCGGCGAGCGCGATCACCAGCCGCGGCGGGAAGTCGGGCCAGGTCCGCTCGACCTCGTGGCGCCGGTTGAGCCGCCGGTCGAGGAACCGCTGGGTGCGCACGAGCCCGTCGGCGGCCTCGGCCGGGCCGAGCTGTCCGCTCGCCGCCGCCTCGGCGTACTCCTCGAGGTCCAGCACCCGGTACGGATGGTCCGGCGGCCCGACGATCACGTCGATCCACAGGTCCTCGACAGCCACCGTGTCGCCGGTGTCGGTGACGCGGACGAGGTCGCAGTACCACCACCCGCGCTGCACCTCCGGGAAGGTCGCCGGCTGGCTGATCTGGAACCCGTCGTCGAGCAGGACGAAGCTGCGCTGCTCGTAGTGCCGCCCGTGCAGGTCGAACTCCCAGTCGTAGACGACCACGTCCTCGAGCCGCCATCCGTCGGCCCGCACCCGCCGATCGCGGATCACGGTCACGGGGCACAGCGCCGTGGGGTCGATGCCGCTCATGACTGGCGCTGCAGGGTCGCCATCGCCTTGACGGCGTCGATCCACAGGCGCTGCCGGTCCGGGGCCTGCCCGACGAGGTAGGTGGCGCGCAGCTTCGGGGGAGGTGGCGCAGCAGGAGCACCACCGTGTCGAAGTGCTCGCGCAGCTGGGAGACCTCCGCGTTGGCGAGGACCTGGTGCACCAGGTCGGTGTCGTCGGTGCCCTCGTCGCAGTCGGCCAGGCCGGCGGCGAGGCGGGCGGCCCAGGCCTCGGCGTCGGCGGCCAGCTCGCGCAGGCCGATGCGGTGCTCACCGGCGAGGCGGGCCTCGAGGCCGGCCAGCGGGATCGGCGCGTACTCGCCGTCGCCGAGATAGATCAGGCCTGCCTGCAGCGGCTGGTCGTGCAGGTGCAGCTTGATGAGGCGCTCCAGGGTGCGCCGGCTGACCCAGTCGCGGCCCTCGTCGTCGATGTCGTGCTTCCACCAGTCCAGGGCGGCCTCGGCGGGGCGGCCGTAGGTGTCGATGAGCCACTGCCCCGACGGGATGTCGTCCGGGGCGACCTCGAGGCTGGCGGTGAACCGGCTCGCCTGGGCGAGGTTGTTCGCCACGACCTGCAGTTTACGGCCCACGTGGTACGGCGGGTTCTGCAGCGCGAACTGCGCCCGCAGCCCCTCGATCGGCCGGCCAGCGAGCGACCACTCCTGGGTGATCTCCATGAGCCGGGCGAACGCGGCGCGGTCCTTGGGCCGGTTGTACTCGTCCCAGACGATCACCTTCGCCCGCGGCCCGAGCAGGGCCCGGGTGAGCAGCGTGTCCAGGGTCCCGTCGGGGGCCGGCACCGGCACGCAGAGGTCCTCGACGTTGGTGACGGGCAGCGAGAAGTACACCGGATCCTGGCCCGTCTCCTCGCGCGCGACCTGCTTGGCGATCTCGGTCTTGCCGCAGCCGGGCGGGCCCTGCAGCAGCACCGCCCAGCGCCGGGCGATCGCGGTGCGCAGCAGCCGCCGGACCGGGTCGGGGACCGTGGCCGGGTCGGTGCGGCCGAGCTCGGTGGCGACTGCGGCGAGGATCTCGTCGGTGCTGTCACCGAGCGCCAACCGGGCGCCGTTGAGCAGCGGCAGCCCCCACCGCATCGGCAGCCCCTCGGCGGCGCAGTCGAGCAGGTGCTGCAGGGTCCGGGGCGAGAGCAGCTTGCGGACCTCGGGGGTCTGCGCGGCCCACACGCGGAACACACCGCCGAGGTCCCAGCGGGGGTACCGGGCGGCGAGGCTCTCCCGCCACGAGGTGTCGTTGGCGGTGATGTGCAGCGTCGCCATCCGGTCGAGCACCGCGAGATCGGTGCGGCGCGCAGACGTCTCGGCGGCGGACTCGTTGTCGGTGAGGAACACCCCGACGCAGCCGAGCGCGCGCAGGTCGTGCTCGCCGAGCGACCAGTTGCACGCGAGCTGCATCAGCTGCGACTGGATCGTGTCGCCGGCCTGCAGCGAGTCGTCGATGAGCAGCACGAACCGCCGCCCCGGGCGCAGCTGCTTCATGATCAGCTGGTGCAGGGCCAGCTCGCCGGTCTCCGCGTCGCGCACGGGCGCGTTGACGAGCAGGTCGTCGGGGGTGAGGTTGGCCGCCGGGACGAGTACGACGTCGAGGTTGTGGCGCCTCGGGACGTACGACATGAAGGTCGAGGTCTTGCCGATCCCGTGCTCGCCGAAGACCTGTCCGGTGATCTCGGCGGCGATCATGCCGTCGATGAACCGTTCCAGCAGCGACTCCGCGCCGTCGCCCACGCGCTACTCCCGTCCCGTCAGGACCCGGTGACACGCCATCGGCGGCTCCTGCCGCTCCGGCCACGTGTCCCCGCCGTCGGTGATCAGCCAGATCCACTTGCCGGGCTCGGCCGGCCGCACCGGCGGCGCGTAGCCGTCGGTCACCACGATCACCGCGTCAACGGTGTCCTCGAGCCGCTTGCCGTCCACGTCCAGGCGCCCTTCGGCGTAGTCGACGACCCCTTGGAAGCTCGTCCCGCCGCCGCCGAGCACCCGCTCCCCCGGCGCGAACGGCATGACCAGCGCGTCGAAGCTCAGCCAGTGCGCCCGCACGCCGTCGATCTGCCCGACGAGCGTGGTGAGCCAGTCGACGACCGCGTCGGGCATCGATCCGGAGGTGTCAAAGGCGATGAGCACGGTTTTGTACCGTACGTCGCCGCGCCGCTGCAGCATCGGCTCGTGTCCGAGCGCCAGCAGCACGGCGCCCAGCTTCTTGGGGTACACGAGACGCTCCCCGGCCTGCAGCCGCGCGGCCAGCACGTCCGCGAGCCACCGCCGCCACCACTCGACCCGCCGCGTGCGCTGCGTCACCCCGCGCAGCGCCGCCAGCCCGAGGTTTCCCCACAGCTTCGCCACCCGCTCCCCGGCGTCCCCGCTGCGCGCCGCCAGCTCCAGCAGCTCGGCGCGCGCCGCCTGGTTTCCGGCCCGCGCCTGGCGCATGAGCGACTCGAGCACGGCGCTCGCGAGGCGCTCGACGGTCTCGGGATCCATCGGTACGGCACCGTCGCCCATGTGCACGCACAGCTCCAGCGGCACGGGCGGCACCGCCATGCGCCGCAGTTCCCGGTGCACCCCGAGGTCCGTCTCGACGAACGCGTCGTACGGAAGCGGTGTGAGCCCCCGCCCGGTCAGATCCGCCTCGTACGCCCGGTGCACCTCCCGCGGATCGACCCCGACCGCCGCCCCGTCGAGGCTCGGCAGCGTCATCCCGAGCCGGCGCACGGCGACGTGGTTGACGGTGACCTCGGTGGCGAGCGTGAACAGCGGGTCGGTGAGCAGGTCCCGCTCCGCGTAGAGGTGTCGCTGCACCAGGTGACGGGCCTCGTGGAACAGCACGAACTTCACGCCGGAGGGCCCGAGCCGCACGAAGAACTCCGGGTTGTACAGCAGGCTGCACACCCCGTCGCCGGTGGCGACCACGGCCGCCGTCGGCACTGCCATCGTGGGAATCTGATGCCGGCACTTGGCGTAGATCCACGACCCGGCGACGCTGTCGCGCACCCCGAAGTCCAGCAGCGCCGCTTCCTTGAGCCGCCGCCCCCGCTCGGTGACCTCGGGGTCGGGATGCGCGAACGCGGCCACGGCCCGCCGATCCCGCAGGTCGACCGGCCAGCGTCCACCGTGGACAGCGGTCCGCCCCGTCATCGCGCCCGCCCCGTCCCCGCGCCCGCCCGTCATCGCGCCCGGCCTCAGATCGCGACGACGGCCGTGGCGACGTGCAGCAGCTCGGCCGGCGGACCCGGGAACCCGGTCAGCATGCCGATGGCGAGCACGATAGCCTCCAGGTTGCCGTCCCAGACCTCGGCGAGCAGCTCGGCCAGGGCGGCGCGGGCCTCCGGCGGCGACTCGCTGCCGCCGATGAGGTCCAGCGGCAGCGCGGCCGGGACCCCGTGGCGCAGGACCTGGCCCCAGCTCATCACCCCGGCGGCCGTCGCGCGGCCGATCCAGCCGCCGTAATACCCCTCCCGGGGCGTGGCCAGCACCTCCTCCGGCGGGCGGCCGTCGACCAGCTCCGCCTCCTGGTCGCTCTCCCACGGCCGCAGTTTGCTCCGCCCGGCCTCGACCAGCTCCTCGGGGCAGCCGCGCGCCTTGTCGATCGTGGCCAGGATCGCGTCCGGCAGCGGCTCCCGCCGGTGCTCGGCGACGATCGCGTCCCAGTCCCACAGCCGGGAGTCCCGGAAGAGCAGTGTGTGATCGGTGCGCTCGGCCCGCAGCAACGCGAACTGCCCCTCCGGGCTCTCCTCCGCCGCGATCTCGGCCTCGAGCGCGTCGAGCTTCACCTGCCGCTCGCCCTCGTCGGCGATGTCGAGGATCCGCTGGACCCGGTTGCGCACCGCCGGCGTGATCGGCGACGCGCTGTAGTTGGCCGGCTTGATGTCCGCGGCGAGCAGGTCCGCGACGGCCGCGGCGCCGTGGCGGTGCCAGAGGTTGAGCAGGAGCCGGAACTGGGCGGACTTCCCGCGCACGCGCACGTGCCGGATGATGTGCCGCTGTAGCTCCTGGTCGGCGCAGTCCAGCGGGTCGGTCCCGTGCCACCCGGCCGTGAGCGTGAGCAGATGCGCCCGCAGCTGCGCATCGAGCGGAACCGGTTCCGCGCGGCCGGGGCCGAGCGGGTCGCCCGCGAGCAGGCGCATCCGCAGCCGGTGCGGCGTGGCGGCGCGGCGGAACACCTGGGCGTTGACCGCCGGATCGTCGAGCCGGGCGAGGCGGCCCGCGGCCTCAGCGGGCAGGGACAGCCGCGCGGCCAGCGCCAGGCGCAGGGCGCGCCGCGGGTCGGTGACGGCGCGCTCGGTCCACTCGTCGCGCCACCGGCCGTTGGTGAACAGGTCGAAGACCGTCCGGTCGTCGAACGTGTCCAGCAGCCCCAGCTGCGTCGCGGCCGGGGCGCGGTCGAAAAGGGTCAGGTAGGCGGCGCGCACGCCGGTGACGCTCGTGCGGGACAGCTCCGGCAGGTCGGCGGACTCGGGCCAGGCGACGGCGCCGGCCGGCTCGAGCAGCGCAGCGCCGGCCGCGTCGAGCAGCTCGGTCACCGTCCCCGGGAACGCGTTGAGCCTGGCCCGGACCCACGACCACGCGGCCGGATCGGCGCCCAGCCGGGCCTCGACCAGCTTGGCCAGGGCCGCGGCGAACTCGTCCCACGCCTCGGCGGCCGCGGGGTCGTCCGGTCGCAGGCGGGCGGACTCCAGGACCGCGGCGGCCGGTCGCATGCGCTCCAGCAGCACCGTCGCGCCGAGGCCGTCGGTGACCGCGCGCCGGGCCACCACCCGGGCAGCCTTGGCCGCGCCGCGCTTGGGCAGCGCAGCGACCGCCATCGCCTCGGTGAGCCGGGGCACGACCGCGGCGACCGCGGCCGGCTCGGCGGCGAACAGCGCGAACCGCAGCCCGCCGGGGCAGTCGGGCCGGGCGGCCAGGGCGGCCGCGGCGGGCCCGTCGAACGGGGCCTCGGCGTGCGCGTCGGCGATCGTGGCCCAGTCGAGCTCGTCGCGCAGGGCGAGGTGCTCGGCCCGGTCGCCGAGCCCGGCGTCACGCAGCTCGGCGATCGCCCCGGCCGTGCCCTCGGCCTCGGCAACGAGCACCTCGAGCGGCCCGGTCGTGGCGAATAAGGCTTCCATCCGCTCCCGCGAGGTGACCAGCCGCCCCTCCGCCTCACACGCCGCGACCGTAGCCGTCAGCCGCGAGGGCGAGGCGACGAGCACCCCCAGCGGCTCGGGAAGCCCGACAAACACGGCGCGCCCGCCGGCATCACCCGAAGCGGATGCGGAAACCCCCGGCGCAGCAGACAAATCCAGCGCGGGAGAACCAGGCGCGGCCAAGCCGGGCACGGAAGAAGCCGGCACAGCCAGGCCAGGCGCCGCCGGGCCAGGCACGGAAGAACCAGGCGCCGCCAGGCCGGGCGCGGGCGAAACCGAAGCGACCGGACCAGGCAGGGAAGAACCGGGCGCGGAAGAACTCGGCGCCGAAAGGCCAGGCACAGGAGAACTCGGCACCGCCAGACCAGGCGCGGGAGAAACCGACGCAACCGGACCAGGCAGGGAAGAACCGGGCGCGGAAGAACTCGGCGCCGAAAGGCCAGGCACAGGAGAACTCGGCACCGCCAGACCGGGCGCGGAAGCAACCGGCGCGATCGGACCAGGCGCGGGAGAACCGGACACCGGCACGACGGGCGCGGAAGAACCAGGCGCGGCCAGGTCGGGCACGGAAGAGCCAGGCGCGGGCGTGGAGAGCACGACGGCGAAGAGGGCGGCCAGCTCGGGCCGCAGTGCGGAGTCCGACGCCTGGGCGAGCGCTGCGGCCGGACCCTCCAAACGACGGAGGGTCAGCAGCGCTCGCAGCTGCTCGGCTGGCGTCAGCTTCGCGCCGAAACGGTCCCAGGCCAGCCGGACCGCTGCGGCATTCGGCCCCACGACGGCGGCCCGCTGCGGTCCCAGCGCGGGCCGGCCCAGCTCCCATTCGAGGGGCCCGAGGTCGCCGAGTGCGGGCCCGGCGGGAACGAGCGCGGCCAGTGCGAGGCGCCGCTGCCGCAGGCTCCAGGCCCGCAACGCCTGGACGGCCGCGCGCGGCGTGCCGGTGCGGGCGAGCCGATCGCGCAGGTCGAGGTGCTCGGCCAGCACCGTCTCGTTCTCCACCAGCGCGTCGGACAGCGCGGGATCGCCGAGGTCCAGGGCGGCGTCCACCAGGGGCCGGGGCAGCCGCCGGTGGTAGCGCAGCAGGGACCCGAGCGCGTCGCGGGCGCCGCTGACGAGGCGGGGCCAGTCCACCGGCGCACCGGTGATCTCGGCCGCCGCCTCCATCAGCGCGAGCGCGGCGTTGGCCCGGGTCATGCTCCAACCGCTTTCACGGCCCGGACACTACCAACGGGGTACGACAGAAAATCAGGGCAGCACCCACCGCTGGTTGTCGGCGCCGGTGCAGGACCAGATCTGCAGCGCGGTGCCGTCGGCGGAACTCGGGCCGGTGGCGTCCAGGCACTTGCCCAGCGAGACCAGGCTGCCGTTCGCGCCGGCGGTCCACTGCTGGGCGGCGGTGCCGTTGCAGGTGTACAGCTGGATCTTCGTCCCGTTCGCGGAGCTCGCCGCGGCCACGTCGACACACTTGCCGCCGTAGCCGGTGATGCGCCCGGTGCGGCTGGTCGGGGTGCCGCTGTCGGCGCCGGCCCACAGGTAGGTGCCGGCGGTCTTGGCCGGCAGCGTGCTCGCCACCTGCTGCGCCCCCACACGCAGGGTGAACGCCTGGCTCGCCGAGGTCTGGTTCACCACGACCGTGACCAGGGTGCCGTCCGGGTTGCGGAAGGCGACGTTGGTGACGGTGCCGGTGGAGCCGTACCCGGTGGCGACCCGCTGGGCGCCCGGCTGCACGAACTTCGAGAACCGCACCAGCATGATGCCGATCAGGTGCGCCATTTCCGCAGGGTGGCAGTCGGCTCCTGAACGTACCCTGAACGCAACACTCGGCCACACCACGCACGAGACGCATCGCAGATGCCTTCCCGGAGTCCCTGTGCTCCGGTCGGCCGGGGACGCCGTGGCGCAGCTGAACCTCGTTGGACGGCCTCGAGGCCCCGGCGAACTCCAGGCCGTCCGCCCCGAATACACCGCCGTCCCGGCCGGTACGACGACCGCCGTCGTAGCCGAACAAGAACATCGACATGACCGGTTCGGAACCGTCCCCGATGGCGCCGGTTCAGCGCGCTCTCAGTTTCGGGTCGCCAGTCTGGCGCGCATGAGTTCAACGTGGCCGCCAGGTGCCGTCGTTGCGGGCGAACCCGCACACCCAGTCATCCGGGATCGGCTGGCCAAGGTGCCGCAGGTGACCGCCCTGTTCTGGGTCATCAAGGTGCTGACCACCGGCATGGGTGAGACGGCCTCGGATTTCCTCGCGCACACCGTCGCGCCGCCGGTTGCGGTCGGGCTCGGTGGCCTCGGTCTCGCCGCCGCGCTGATCCTGCAGTTCCGGGTTCGCCGCTATCTGGCCGGTGTCTACTGGTTCGCCGTCATCATGGTGAGCGTCTTCGGCACGATGGCGGCCGACGTGCTGCACGTCGGCCTGGGCGTGCCGTACCTGGTCTCGACAATCGGCTTCGCGATCACGCTCGCCGCGGTCCTGGCCGTCTGGTCCGTCAGCGAACGAACGCTGTCCATCCACAGCATCACCACACCGCGCCGGGAGTGCTTCTACTGGGCCACCGTGCTGGCTACGTTCGCGCTGGGCACGGCGGCCGGCGACCTGACCGCCATGACGTTCGGCTGGGGTTACCTGCTGTCCGGCATCATCTTCGCCGTTGTGATCGTGGTGCCGGGGCTCGCCTTCCGTATCGGCCGGCTGAACGCGGTGGCCGCGTTCTGGGCCGCGTACGTGATCACCCGGCCGCTCGGGGCCTCCTTCGCGGACTGGATGGGTGTTTCGCATGAGCGCGGCGGTCTGGGTCTGGGAACCGGGCCGGTGACCGCGGCCTGGGCCGTGCTCATCGTGGTCCTGGTCGGGTATCTGGCCATCACTCGCGCCGACACCGAGCCCGCCCGGCGCTGAGCGGAAGGGCTCCACGTTTTCAGCGGGCATTCAGGACGGTTGGCCTACGTTTGCACCGATTTCCAGGGAAACCACATCCGTAGCGCAGTCGTGAGGGAGAGCTGTGTCCATTACCGCCAACAGGTCGGTGAGTTCGCGCGGGTGGCTGACCAAGGTGCCCGCGATCACCGCCACGTTCTGGGTCATCAAGGTGCTGTCGACGACCATCGGGGAGACGCTCGCGGACTACCTGAATGTCAACGTCGGCCTCGGTCCCGCCTTGACCGACGGAATCATGTTCGCCTTCCTCGTAGCCGCGCTGGTTGTGCAGTTCCGGACCCGCGCCTACACCCCGTGGATCTACTGGCTCTGCGTGGTGCTGGTGAGCGTCGTCGGCACCCAGATCACCGACTTCTTCACCGACACCCTGGGCGTGCCGCTCGCCGTCAGCACCGCCGTCTTCGCAGTCATTCTCGCCGCGGTCTTCATGACGTGGTACCGGCAAGAGCGCACCCTCGCGATCGCCTCCATCAACACGCCGCGTCGCGAGGCCTTCTACTGGGCCGCGATCCTGACCACGTTCGCGCTCGGTACCGCCGCCGGCGACTTCGCTACCGAGGCCCTCAATCTCGGCTTCCGCAACGGCGCGCTCGTCTTCGGCGGGCTGATTCTGGCCACGTGGATCGCCTTCCGTCTCGGCGCCGGCCAGGTGCTGACGTTCTGGATCGCCTACGTGCTCACCCGGCCGCTCGGTGCCTCGCTCGGCGACCTGCTCACCCAGGACAAGGACCTCGGTGGCCTGGCCCTGGGCGCGAGCGCCACCAGCCTGCTCTTCCTGGCCGCCATCATCGTACTCGTCGTACGCGAACAGGTGCTGGTGAGCCGCCACGGCGTCGTGGAAAAGGGTGCCGGGCCGGCCGGCGGCCGCAGCCGGGACTACGCGTGGGCCGGTGTCGCCGCCCTGGCCGTCGTCGTCGCCGGTTTCGGGCTCAGCCTCGCGCAGGGATCGCCGCCGGCCACCGACACCCAGGCCGACGTGGCCCAGGACACGGCCACGGTGAGCACGTCGGGCGGCTCGACCGCGGCCCGACCGGCGCACCCGACGACCAAACTGGGCAACCTCAGCAAGTTCGCGGTGATCGTGTCCGACGTCCAGGCGAAGGTCACCCAGAGCGACCTCGCGGGGGCCAAGACCCGGGTCAAGGACCTCGAGGTGGCCTGGGACGACGCCGAGGCCGGACTCAAGCCCCGCGACGCCACCAAGTGGCACCAGATCGACGACCAGATCGACGCCGTGCTCACAGCGCTGCGCGCCTCGAGCCCTGCCCAGGCCGACTGCGCGTCGGCCGTCGGCAGTCTGTTGAACACCCTGAACAAGTTCGACGGGGTCTGACGGTGAACAGGGGCCGCCGGGTCGGGTCCATTGTGGACCGGTCCGGGTGCCGGCCCAGCAGCAGGACGCAGACGGCGACGAACAGCGCGACCAGCGCCCAGCCGTGCAGCACAGCCGGCATGGGGATCCAGCGGGCGACGAACAGGCCGATGGCCGCCGACATCCTCCACCACGGCAGGAAGGTCCGGGCGTCGGCGTAGTCTCAGATGACGGTGGCCACCACGACGCCGGCGATGTAGTACTTGTTGCCGCCGGGCTCCAGCACCAGTCGGGAGGCGACGGTCAGCAGCGGGATCGCCGCCCACCGGCCGCGCCACACGGCAATGCGCCGAGCGACAGTGCGAGCGCGAGCTGCGCCCGGCGGTCCCACGCCGGGGTCCGGGAATCTGCCAGCCGACGAGCGCCGCCACGCCACCGGCGGGCAGCAGGGCGAGGAAGGCCAGCGGCCCGATCTGCCGGATCTGCGCGGGCAGCGTACATGTGCAGCCCGCCGCGCACCGGATCGTCGGCATTCGCCAGCGCAGCAGCACCCTGCAGGAAGAAGTGCCACGACGAGCCGCCGCCGACGGCCATGATGCCGAACCAGGCGGCCGCCCAGCCTTGGACCAGATACGCGATCGTGCGCGATGTCAGCAGCCGTCGGACTTCCATCAGGCGATCGAGCATGGGCGCACGCCAGGCAGGCGAGTCTGAGCCCGCGCTGGCTCGGCCCCGCGCCCGGCTTTCAGCGGGCGGTTGTGACGATTGGGCCGCGATCCTCGCCAACCTTCGCCCTCGGCACCGCTGGTGGGGCACCTGACGGTCTCCCGCAAGGACCAGATCTCGTCCGGCGAGTTCTCGGCACCGGCGTAGATCCGACCACTACGGCGGAAAAATAAAAACTGTGCCAATAGCCGGATCACCGCACCGCAATACCGGTCCAGCCGTTGGGCGAAACGGTTGACGACAACTACGCGAATGCGTTCCAGAACTGGTTCGGCCCGACGAAGACGCTCGATGTCCGCGTCGGCGTGCTGCGGCTCAAACTGGTCGAGGCCGGCGAGGACACGGCCCGGATCACGACGGTCCGCGGCCGGGGCTACCGCTACGAGACGGTTATGCCGCGGCCCGCGGCAAGCTCAGCACGAGTCGTTCGACGAATTCATCACCAGCCGGGGCGTCTGGCACAGCGCACCGCCCGCGCTGAGCCTCATCTGCCGCCCGCCCCGGCTACTACGCCCGTGAGCGAGCGCGGGCGCGCAGCAGCTCGACCGCGATCGGGACGACGGACAGCACGACGATGCCGATGAGGATCAGCTCGATGTTGTTGCGCACGAGGGCGATCTGGCCCAGGAAGTAGCCGAGGATCGTCACCCCGCAGGACCACAGGACGCCGCCGATCACGTTGTAGAGCACGAACGTTCGGTAGTGCATGCGGCTCGCGCCCGCCACGATCGGGGTGAACGTGCGAACGATCGGCACGAAGCGCGCGAGGACGATCGAGCGCGCCCCGTACTTGTCGAAGAACTCCTGCGCTTTGGTCAGGTTGGACTGCTTGAACAGCCGCGCGTCCGGGCGGCGGAACAGGGCCGGGCCGACGCGGCGGCCGAAGATGTAGCCCACCTGATCCCCGGCGATCGCCGCGACCGACACGAGCAGGCACACCAACCACAGCGGCTGGTGCAGGTACGTGCCGGAGGCGACCAGCAGGCCGGTCGTGAACAGCAGCGAGTCACCGGGCAGGAAGAACCCGATCAGCAGGCCGGACTCGGCGAACACGATCGCGAGGATGCCGATCAGGCCGAACGTCGAGATGAGGTACTGCGGATCCAGAAGATGCACGAGGGGACCAATCTGTTATCGGCGGGCGACGGCAGCGGGGACGGCGCTGACCGGTTCGGCGAGCGCGTTGACGACGGCCGCGAGACGCTGGACCTGGGTCGGCTGCAGGGTGTCGTACCGCACGAAGCCCCCGCCCTGCCGGTACTGCGCGAGCTCGGTGTCCACCGCGGCGAACCGGTCGTCGAGGTGGGCGTCGTAGGCGGGCTTGAGCGCGGCGATCGCGGCCCGGCAGCCCTCGACGTTGGCGGCGAAGTCCCACAGATCGGTGTGCGAGTAGCGGTCCTCCTCGCCGGTGACCTTCTTCGTCGCCACCTCGTCGAGGAGGCTCTTGGCCCCGTTGGCGATCTCCAGTGCGGTGAGCGTGACGCCGTTGAGGCGGGTGCGCAGCTCGGTGACGTCGGCGAGCAGCTGGTCCGCGACGCCGGCGACGGCGGCCAGGTCGCCGCCGTTCCACAGCTGCTGCTCGATGCGGTGGTACCCGGTCCACTCGACGCCGGGGTCGAGGTCCCCGTCGCGGGCGTCGATCTTCGGGTCGAGGTCGCCGAAGCTCTCCGCGACGGTCTCGATCCGCTCGTACGGCGACCGGGCCGGTGCGTACAGCGCCTGCGCCTTGGCCCGGTCGCCGGCATTCACGGCGGCGACGAACGCGGTGGTCCGGTCCACGAATGCGGCGGCCTGCTGGCGCACGTAGTCCTGGTAGGTTGCGGCCGCCGCCGCGAGCGCAGGGTCGGCCGAGGGGGCACTGGAGGTACCGCTGCCGGAGCCCGTGACGGTGAACGCGCCGCGGACGCCGGCGCCCGTCATGCCGGGCCGACACGAGGTTGTGTAGGTGCCGGCGGGCAGGTCGACGTGCAGGGTGCGGCTGACGCCCGGCGCGATGTTCTCGACCTCGCCGACGATGCGGTCGCCGGCCGCGTACACGTAGAACTCGGTGACCTTGGCGCCCTGGTTGCGCACGTCGAAGACCCGCGGACCGGCGGTGGCGTGGTCGGCGCTGAGCCGGCATTCCGTGTCGGTGGCCGTGACGGCGATAACCCCGGTGTCAGCAGCCGGGGCCGCTGCACCGCAGGCCGAGGCGAGCACCGCGACCGCGGCGAGCACGACGACGGCATGCGCGCGCGGCCGCGGTGCGGCGTGCGCGGGCCGGAAGTACACCGCCGTCATGACCATCGCGAACGCGAGCCATGCGCCGGCCTCGAGCACGGTCGAGCGCGTGGTCAGGCCGACGGTGCCGGCCAGGAGGGTCGCGTACCATGAGGCCGGGTCGGCGCCGAGGTCGAACGCGACGCGGTCGGCGCCAGGCAGCGCGCCCGCGTGCTGCAGCCCGTGCACGCCGTGTGTCAGCAGGCCCGCCGCCACCGGTATGAGCAGTGCGCCGCTCCAGGTCAGGAAGCGGCGGAGATCGGTCCCGGCGGTGGCAGTCGAAGCGGCCCAGCCGAGTCCGACCGCAGTGACCGCGCCGATGACGGACGTCACGCTCGCCCCCGTGCTCAGAGCGGCGAGGAAGGCGATCGCGGCCACCGCCCAGCCGCTGACGCCCAGCGCGTCCTCGAGCCGGCCGGTGGGCTCGCCGCGCAACGTCCGCCCGGTCCGGCGCATCCACAGGATCAGGACTGCGGTACCCGCAACGCCGGCGAGCGAGGCGACCGCCTCGAACAGCTCCGGCCATCCGCGAGCCGCGACCCAGGCCGCCGCCGACGCCGGGATAGCACTGAGCACACCGAACCCGACGGCCAGCAGCCGGTCGCTGCGCCCGGTCCACCTCAGGAACACCATCAGGATCGCGACGACGAGCGGTCCGGCGAAATACACGGCGGAAACCATCCTCCGACACGTTGTAGGTACTGTTCGATGGAACATTACCCAGCCATTCCTGAAAGAACCTTGAGTGGCGTCGCCTGCGCGGCCGCACCGAGCGGCGGGAGGCCGTACAGGTCCTCGATGGTGCGCAGGATCGTGTAATGGTCGATCCGCTCAGTGCGGTCCCCCGGCCGCACGCCGGCGCCGACGACCACGGTCGGGATGTGGTTGCCGTCGGTGCGGTCATCCTCGTCGAACGTGAGGATCAGCAGGCTGTTGTGGGTCTCGGCCCAGTCGACGTAGGACCCGAGCGTGTGGCGGAGCCAGGCGTCGGCGTCACCTTTCGGGCAGTCGTGCATGTCGTGACACAGGTCGGGCACGACGAACGCAACTGTGGGCAGGCGGTCCCAGCTCGACGGCAGGCCGGTCAGCGGACGGTTCGAGCCGGGCGGGACGCTGGCGAAGTCGACCCAGGGGTTGTGGCGGCGCACATAGGTACCGCTGGAGCAGCCCGCGTCACCAACGGACGGCAGCGCCTCGGCGTAGCCGGTGAAGGTCAGGCCGGCGTCGAGCAACTGGCGGCCGAGGTTCGGGGTGTCGAAGGTGCGGCGGATGCACTTGTTGTCGGTCACGCCCTGGGTCGAGCCGGAGAACAGCGCCAGGTAGTTGGGCTGACTCGGGTGGGTCTCGCCGTAGGCGTTGACGAAGTTGGCGCCCTGCCTGGCGAGTGAGGAGATGTACGGCGTCTTCGGATGGCCGACGACGGCGTCGTACCGCTTGTTCTCCATGACCACGACGACGACATGGTCGGGGCGGGGCGTCGGGGCGGCCGGGGCCACCGGCGCGGCGAGCACGGGCAGGGCGGCGGCGAGCAGCATTGTTGCGAATCGCATACCTACAGCATGTCGGAGTTTGTCTAAATCGGATTGATCGGACACGCCGAAAGTGCGTTCAGGCTTCTTTCAGGGGCGTTCTTCCTACCATTCGCCGCACGCATCAGCGCCGGCGCTCAGCCCGGAACCGTCCCACCGCAAGGCGGGACTACCTCCCTCCAGCGCGCTGAAGGGTAGCGGCATGAACGTGCTGCACAACCGGCTGTGCAAGTCGGCGAAGTGGTTCGAGACGGTCGAGCACCGGCTGCTGCCATGGGCGCTCGCGGACGTGCCGCTCGGCGACAACGTGCTGGAGATCGGGCCCGGCTTCGGGGCGACGACGCGGGTACTCGCCCGCGACATCGGCGCGATGACCGTGGCCGAGGTCAACCCGAAGCTGGCGGCGCGCCTGCCGCAGAACGTGCCCGGCAACGTCACGGTCGTCGAGGGCGACGGCGCCGCGATGCCGTTGCCGGACGGCGCCTTCGACTCGGTGGTGTGCTTCACGATGCTGCACCACGTGCCGTCGGCGCAGATCCAGGACCGGCTCTTCGCCGAGGCGCGCCGGGCGGGGTGTTCGCCGGCAGCGACTCCCTGCCGACGCCGCGGTTCCGGCTGCTGCACATCGCCGACGTCATGGTGCCGCTGGACCCCGCCACGGTGCCGGCCCGGCTGGAGCGAGCCGGGTTCACCGACGTGCGGGTGTCCACGAAGGACAATCGGGTCAGGTTCCGCGCGGCGGCGGGCTGAGCAGCGACAGGCGCGTGACGGCGCGCAGGGTGCGGGCGGCCAGGGACATGCGGCGCGGGTACGACACCACCGCCGGGCGGCGGCGCACGCAGCGCATGAGCACCTCGACGGCGTCGTCCACCCCGATCTTCATCGGCGTCGCCGCGCCCTTGGCCATCTTGGTGTCCACGAAGCCGAACCGCACGGTGCTCACCGCGACGCCGTGCGGCCGCAGCGCCTTGGACAGCCCCAGCAGGTACGAGCTCAGACCCGCCTTGGACGCCGCGTATCCGGGCGCCTCCGGCGAGATGAGCACGTCGGCGAGGCTGGACAGGCCGATGAGGTGCCCGGCGCCGGCGGCGAGCATGCCGGGCAGCACGGCCTCGGCGGTCAGCGCGGCGCCGATCAGGTTGACCCGGATCGCGTCGCTCTGGTCCCCGAGCCGGCCCGGGTCGAACAGCTCGCCGACGCCGGCACAGTACACGCACAGGTCGAGCGGCCCGAGCCCGGAAAGCGCCGCCGGGTAGCCGGGCGCGGCGACGTCGGCGACGCGGTGCTCGTAGGTGTCCCCGGTGAGCTCGGCCGGGCGGCGGGAGACGCCGACGACGCTCCAGCCGTCGGCGAGCAGGCGGCGGGTGAGCGCGAGTCCGATCCCGTCGGTGTTGCCGACGACCAGGGCACGGGGCACCCGCGAAGTGTAGTCGGGAGCACGGTGCCGGTCCGCTCACGTGTCCCGAGCCACACCCGTGAGCTCGATGTGCAGGCGCTGCGGCCCGTCCCCACCGGTGGCGAACACCTCCGCGCACGTGTGCTCGTCGGTGCGGCCGTGGATCAGGCCGGGCAACTCGTGCCCGGCCCGCTGGAGCTCGTAAGGCCGCCCGGTCACGAACAGGGTGCGCGCCGCGACGGTGAACCGCAGCCCGGCGTGGCGCCAGGGCTGTGACCGGTCGACGGCCTCGGCGTCCGGCAGGCCGGTGCCGGGCAGCGTCACGGTGTGCGGCACGCCGCGGCCGAGCCGGGCCCGCAACTCCTTCCAGCGCGACGGCGGGAACTGCAAAGCGCTGGGCAGCAGTACCAGATCCAGGTCCTCCGCCGCCGCGCACCACTCGGGCGCGGGCGGGCGGTCCCAGGCGCGCAGCGGCACGTAGACCATCGAGCGAGGCGAGCGCCCGGCGAGGGCCCACGCGGCGGCGAGCACCGCCGCGGCGGGCCGGTCGACGAAGCTCTCGGCGTCGCGGCCGGTGTCGAACAGCGCGGCGCGGCCGGGGCGGCCGGCCGGGCGCAGCACCCGGTGCCCGGCGCCGCCGAGGCGGACGGTGCTCACGATGACCTGAAGCCGCATGGAATAAAGGGTTGCACCGCGGCGCTAGGGTTTTCGTAGTCAGTTCGCCGAGTGGGAGGAGACCGCCGTGCAGTATCGCACCGCCGTCGTCGTCCCCCGCTCGCAGCACGAGGTGATCCGCGTGTCTTCGTTCCTCCCGGTGCCCGCACGCGCGGCGGCACCGGGACGTCCCGCGCCCGGGTAGAACACCCGCGGGACGAATCGCGCTGTCCTGTCCGAAGTGACGAGCCCAAGAGGGGCAGCAGTGCGTAACGAACTGGAACGCGTCCGCAACATCGGCATCCTGGCCCACGTGGACGCGGGCAAGACCACGACCACCGAGCGGATCCTGTTCGCCACCGGCGCGACCTACAAGCAGGGCGAGGTCCACGACGGCACGACCGTCACCGACTTCGACGCGCAGGAGCGCAAGCGTGGCATCACCATCTTCGCGGCCGCGGTCAGCGTCGACTGGGACGGCCATCGCATCAACCTCATCGACACGCCCGGCCACGTCGACTTCGCCGACGAGGTCGAGCGGTCGCTGCGCGTGCTCGACGGCGCGGTCGCCGTGTTCGACGGCGTCGCGGGTGTGGAGCCGCAGAGCGAGTCGGTGTGGCGGCAGGCGGACCGGCACGGCGTGCCGCGCATCGCGTTCGTCAACAAGCTCGACCGGGCCGGCGCGGACATCACCGCCGCGGTGGCGTCCATCCGGTCGCGGCTGGGCGTGACGCCGCTGGTGGTGCAGGCGCCCCTCGGCGTCGAGTCCGGCTTCTCCGGCGTGGTGGATCTGACCGGGCCGTCGGCGCGGCCGGAGCGGACGGTGCTGGTGGAGCAGGTCGCCGAGCTGCACTCGGGGGCGCTTTCGGAGTACGTCGAGACCGGCACCCTGAGCCGCGAGACCCTGCGCGCCGCGCTGCGCGACATCACCCTGGCCGGCACCGGGGTCGTGGTGCTGTGCGGCTCCGCGTACCGCGACAAGGGCATCGAGGAGCTGCTCGACGCGGTGGTGGCGTACCTGCCGTCGCCGCTGGACAAGGCGGTCCCGGCCGACCCGGGGGCGCCGTTCGCGGCCCTGGTGTTCAAGGTCCACGCGGCCGCGACCGGGCGGCTGACGTTCATCCGCGTCTACTCCGGGACGCTGAGCAAGGGCATGGAGGTGTACGAGCCGAATGCGGATCAGTCCGAGCGCGTCTCGCGCATCCTGCACGTCCAGGCGGACCGCCACACCGACGTGGCGCGGGCCGTCGCGGGCGACATCGTCGCGGTGATCGGGCTGAAGTCGGCCCGCACCGGCGAGACGCTGTGCGACCCGCGGCACCGGGTGGTGCTGGAGCCTCCTTCGACCGCGGCGCCCGTCGTCTCGGTGGCGATCGAGGCCCGCAGCCGCGCCGACACCGGCCGGCTCGCCACGGCGCTGGCCCGCCTCGTGGAGGAGGACCCGTCGCTGCGCGTGCAGGTCGACGCCGAGACCGGCCAGACCGTGCTCAGCGGCATGGGCGAGCTGCACCTGGAGGTGGCCGTGGAGAAGATGCGGCAGACGGTGAACGGCCTCGAGGTGACCGTCGGCCGGCCGCAGGTCGCCTACCGGGAGACCCTCGTGCGGGGCGTCAGCGGGCTGCTGTACCGCTACGTCAAGCAGGACGGCGGGGCGGGCCTCTACGCCCACGTGACCATCGACGTGTCCCCTGTGGAGGGTGAGGAGTTCGGGTTCTCGTCCACTGTGGTCGGTGGGCACGTGTCGAAGGAGTACGTGCGGGCGGTCGAGGCCGGCTGCCGCGACGCGCTCGCGTCCGGCCCGGTTGCCGGCTACCCGGTCACCGGCGTACGCGTCACGCTCACCGACGGCCGCATGCACGAGAAGGACTCTTCGGAGCTGGCCTTCCGGCTCGCCGGCCGGGAGGCGCTGCAGCAGGCCCTGCGCGAGTCCGAGATGGTGCTGCTGGAGCCGGTGGCCGAGGCGACCGTCACGGTGCCCGACGACATGGTCGGCGGCGTGCTCGGCGACCTCATGGCCCGCCGCGGCCACGTGACCGGCACCACAGCCCGGGGCGGCACGGTCGTGATCGCGGCGACCGTACCGCTGGTGGAGCTCTTCGGCTACGCGACCCGGCTGCGCAGCCGCACGCAGGGCCGGGGCACGTTCACGACCCGCCCGGCCGGCTACGCACCGGCCCCGGCGGGAGTGGCCGCGCGGTAAGCTCACACCTGTTTTGAAACCGACAGGGCGGGTAAACGGGCGTCTTCCATCGTCTACGGTAAGTTCCGAGGGGAGGCGCCCGTGCTGCTCGCCGTGCTCGACGTCGGGTCCAATTCGGCGCACCTGCAGATCGTGCGGGCGCGTCCACGCAAGCCACCGCTGCCGGTGTACCGTCTGAAGGCCCCGACCCTGCTCGCCGGGGAGGTCACCGCGGACGGTGCCCTGTCCCCCGACGGTGTGCGGCGGGTCGTGGACGCGGTGGCGTGCACGGTGGACGCGTTCCGCCGGCACGAGGCCACCGACCTGATCCCGCTCGCCACCGCGACGATCCGCGACGCGACCAACAACGCCGAGATCCGCCGCCGCGTCCGCGAGGCGACCGGGGTGGAGCTGCGCTCGCTCAGCGGCGAGGACGAGGCGCGGGTGACGTACGAGGCCGTCCGCCGCCTCCACGCCGGCCCGGGCGGGCTGTGGCTGCTCGACATCGGCGGCATGTCGATGGAGGTCGCGGCCGGGACGGGCGACGAACCCGACCTCGCGGTGTCGCTGCCGCTCGGCGCCGGCCTGCTGACCCGCCGGTTCCTGCCCGAGCACCCGGCCGGCCGCGACGCGGTCGCGCGGGTCCGGCGGCACGTGCGCGACGCCGTCCGCCCGCTCGCGCGGGAACTCGCCGCCGGGCGGCGCCCTGACCTCGTCGTCGGCACCTCGAAGACGTTCAAGCAACTGGCCGCGCTCACCGGCGACCCGCGGCGGCTCGAGCGGCGGGCGCTTCGCCGGTGGGTGCCGCGGCTGGCGGCGATGAGCCCGCGGCAGCGCGCGCAGCTACCCGGCGTCGCGGCGGCCCGCGCCCGGCAGCTGCTGGCCGGAGCGGTCACCGCGGTGACCGTGATGGAGGCCCTGGACCTGCGCGCCCTGGACGTCTGCCCGTGGGCGCTGCGCGAGGGCCTGCTGCTGCGCCGCTACGCCGAGCTGCGAGGCTGAGGGTCCGCCCCGCTACACCGCGTTGCGCGGCAGGTGGATCTTGCCCTCCGAGTCGACCTTCTCGTCGAACGGCATGGCGGGGTCGTTGACCTCGCCGCCCAGCCCGTACGGCGTGTGGATACCCTGCGCCGAGCCGTTGGGCATATCCTCTTCGTCGATGCGCGACGCCCCGTCGCCTCCCGGCGTGCCGGTCGTGCCCATCGTGGCGTTCTCGTCAGTCATAGCTGGCTCGATACCCATTCCGGGCCCGATATCACCCGTTCTTCCGGGATGCCGGTGCCGATGTCGAGGCATTGCCGAATGCCGTACTGCTCCGTGAGCACCCGATCCCGGCCGGCGGCAAGGAGGTCTGGTGCGAGGTGAGCCGCCGGTCCTGGGTCGCGGGACAGCGGGATCCGCGGTCGCGGTACTACTCTTCGTGCGTGCGCCGACACCGCAAGAGCCCACGGGCGCAACTCGCCGCCGAGCGGGGCTGGCGTTACGCCCGCTCCGGCTCCGGCGACATCGAGCGCCGCTGGCACACCGCTGACCTGGACCCGTCCGACGAGGTGGCGGGCACGCTCGGCCTGCCGTTCACGGTGTTCGACACGACCGTGCTCGGCGCGCCCGACCGCGCCCCCCGCACGGTCTGCGTCCTGCACCTGCCGGTCGAGCTGCCCCCGGCCGCCGTGATCCCCGACCCGGCCAACGGCGAGCCGTGCGCCGAGGGGCGCGTCGGCCCGGTCCCCCCGTGGGCCGCCCTCGCCTTCCAGCACCCGCCCGAGCTCGACGGCGCCCCGCCGCCCGAGCACCCGGACTTCGCCGACGCCCTCGTCACCGGCGGTGTTCTCGACCTGACCCGCCGCCGCGGCCTGATCGGCTGGCGCATCGCCGGCCGAGACCTGATCTGGGTCTCCCGCCCCGGCGCCCCGCTGCCGCCCGAGCGCCTGGTCGCGGTCATCGAGTCCCTGGCCGAGCTGGCCGCCGCCCTACCGGCCGACATCGTGGCCCGCTACCGCCGCGAGTAGACGACGCCCACCCCCCACCGCCCTCCACTCAGCAGCACGCGGCCCGGCCACCGGCCGGCCGACGTCGTGGCCCGCCACCGCCGCGAGTAGACGGCCAGCGCCGCGATGCGGCCGTTGGTGACGGTGAAGGCCAGCAGCGCGACGGGCGCCGACGCGAAGCCCGACTCCAGGCCGGGCCTGCCGGCACCAGGCGACGTAGCCGTCCGCCGGACCAGCAGATCGCGGCCGCCGGGGCTCTGGTCGACGCGGCCGGCCCAGCCCGCCGCGGCCTCCAGGGTCGCCGAGGAACCGAGCAGCACCGGGCAGCGGCACGTCGGGCGCCCGCTCGCCCTGGTCGAGCCCGGCGACCATGAGCGCCAGCCGGTCGTTCGTCTCCGGCAGGGTGGTGCGGGACAGGCGAAGCACGCGCAGGACGCGAGCTTCGTGACCAGCGCATGGACTCCCTGAACGGACACACCGACACGTTGGGCAAGACGGAATCAGGATTTGGTCGCGAGGGGCGCAAACGCGGACGGCCCCCGCCCGTGCAGGGGCGGGGGCCGTCGTGGTGCGGCGAGGTCAGCGGCCGGTGGTGGAGGGCGCCTGCGCCGGGGTCGACGCGTCGTTGCTGATCATCTCCGGGTGGCTGGCGACGAACTGGCCGACGGTGTCCGTCGAGTAGGCCTTGAGCAGGTCCTTTGCGGTCTGGTCCAGCACCTCGAACGACTGGCCGTTGATGGTCTCGGAATTGAACTGGCCGTTGTTCGTGCGCAGCGTGACCATGCCGTCGGGGTCGATGCCCTTCAGGGTGAAGATCCAGTCGGCCAGGTCCACGTCGTTGTTGTAGAACGTCACCGCCTTGCCGACCTGATTCAGCACCTCGTTGACCTTGATCGGGTTGGCCAGGACGCCCCCGCTCGTGGCCTTCTTCGCCATGGCCTTGATGAACTGCTGCTGGTGGCGCTGCCGGCCGTAGTCACCGTCGTTGTTGGCCATCTTGTCGCGCTGGCGCACGTAGTCCAGGGCCTCCCAGGCGGCGAAGTCGCGGCAGCCGACCTCGTACACCATCGGGCGCATGTTCGGCTTGAGGCTGGTCGGGATGCCGTCGGCGTTGAAGTTGTACGGCACACCCTCCGCCCCGGTCTTGGTGTTCCAGCCGGTGTGGATCGACGTCACTTTCTCATCCACACACATGTGCACGCCGCCGAGGGCCTTGACCAGGCCGCTGAACCCGTCGAAGTTCACGATCGCGGCACCGTTGAACTTCAGCCCGCCGGCCAGCGCGCTCACCGTATTGGCCAGCAGTCCCAGGCCACCCTTGCGGCCGCCGCTGTTCTGGTAGCCGAACTGAAACGCCGCGTTGATCTTGTCGGTGCCGCCGTTGTACTTGGAACTCGGGTACGCCGGGATGCCCACCCGGGTGTCCCGCGGGATCGACACCAGGTAGAGCGCGTCGTGTGAGGCCGGGATGTGGGCCACGATGATCGAGTCGGCCCGGGCCCCCATCTCGACGTTGTTGGTGCGCTCGTCGATGCCGACAAGGAGCAGGTTGATCGGCCCGTCGATGGTCGCGCCGGCCGCCGCGTCGCCGAGGCCGCCGTCCTGGGTGATCTGGTCGCTGTAATGGTTCAGCAACAGATTGCCACCGACGAGCACACCCCCGCTGATGAGCAGCAGTGACGCCCCGAAAATAAGGGACAATCGCGCCCATATCGGGCCTTTCTTCCCAAGCTTCTTCGCCATACCACTCCCAGACAGGACAGGCCCTCGGCGCGCCACAATATCCCCCGAAGTGGGCGTCCGTGTTTCGTCCCTGAAGACGGATTCAGGACGGCGGTTGGTTGCAGTTTCAGCGGGTTTTCAGGATTCGCCGTCGAGCAGGGCCAGACCCGGCCGGTGCACAGGGAGTACACGCTGCGCCCCGGACGATGAGGTGGATCACGTCGACCCCGCGCGTCGCGCTCACGACTGCGACGGCCTCGTTACCGTGATACACAGTCGGTGCGGTGTTGGTGGAAGGGTCGTGAGGGGGACGAGTTGGGCGCGCTGCAGCGGTTCGAGAAGCGGCTGGAAGGCATGGTCGAGGGCACCTTCGCGAAGGTGTTCAAGGGCGTCGTGCACCCGGTCGAGATCCTCAACGCCATGCAGGGCGAGGCCAACGCGAACCAGACTCAGATGACCGGCGGACGGATCCTGGTGCCCAACCGGTACATGATCGCCCTGGCCCCCGCCGACCACTCCCGCCTGGCGCCGTTCGCGGCCGCCCTGGCCCAGGAGCTCGCCCATTCCCAGGCCGAATATGTCGGCGAGATGGGCTGGGCCGTCTACGGCGACATCGTCGTGGAGATCACCCGCGGCGACGACCTCGACACCGGCCTGTTCCGGGTGACCGCCCAGGTGTACACCGGCGGCCAGGTCGCCCCCGGCGAGGGCACCGGCGTGCGGCTGGTCACCGAGGACGGCCAGAACTACCCCCTGACCCACGGCGCCACGATCATCGGCCGCGGCGAGCAGGCCTCGCTGCGCCTGGCCGACGTCGGCGCGTCCCGCCAGCACGCCCGGGTGGAGTACGACGGCAACCGGGCGGTGCTGACCGACCTCGGCTCGGCCAACGGCTCGGTGGTCAACGGCCGCCGCGTGGACACCGTGGTCCTCAACCCCGGCGACGAGATCATGATCGGCACGACGCGCCTGTCGTTCCGGGTTTAGCAGGTCCGCAGCAGCCGTTCGAGGACCCGCTCGCCGAACTCGAGGCCGTCGAGCGTGACGCGCTCGTCGACGCCGTGGAAGAGGGCGGTGAAGTCGAGCTCCGGCGGCAGGCGCAGCGGGGCGAAGCCGAAGTGGCGGATGCCGAGCCGCTGGAAGGACTTCGCGTCGGTGCCGGCCGAGAGCATGTACGGCAGCAGGCGCGACCCCGGGTCCTCCGCCGCGACCGCGTCCGCCATCGCGTCGACGAGCCGCCCGTCGAAGGTGGTCTGGACCGGCGGCAGCGTGTCGAAGTCCATCTCGACGCCCGGCCCGAGGACCGCGGCCAGTTCCCGCTCGAAGGCCCGCTCCCGGCCCGGCAGCATCCGGCCGTCCACGGTGGCCTCGGCGGCCCACGGTACGACGTTGGGCGTGTCCCCCGCCCGCAGCATCGTCGCGTTCGCGGTGTCGCGCAGGGTCGCCCCGATCATGCGCGACAGCGAGCCGAGCCGCGCCACGGCCGCCTCCGGGTCGTCCGGGTCGAACGGCACGCCGGTCAGCTCGGCGACGCCCTCGAGAAACTCGCGGACCGGCGGGGTGAGCGTGACCGGGAACCGGTGCCGCTCCAGGCGGGTGAGCGCGGCGACGAGCTTCGCCACGGCGCTGTCGGTGTGGACCATCGACCCGTGGCCGGCCGTGCCGCGGACCTTGAGCCGCAGCCACATGGCGCCCTTCTCGGCCGTCTCGACGAGGTAGGCGCGCACGCCGTCGCGCACGGTGTACGAGAAGCCGCCGACCTCGCTGATCGCCTCCGTCACCCCGTCGAACAGCTCCGGATGGTGCTCGACCAGCCAACCGGCCCCGTTGATGCCGCCGTTCTCCTCGTCGGCGAGGAACGCGAACACGACGTCCCGCGGTGGTCTCACCCCGTCCCGCTTGAACCGGGTCGCGACGGCGAGGCTCATGGCGACCATGTGCTTCATGTCGATGGCGCCGCGGCCCCAGAGGTACCCGTCGCGGATCTCGCCCTCGAACGGCGGGACGGACCAGTCCGCGGCGTCGGCGGGCACGACGTCGAGGTGGCCGTGAACGAGCAGCGCCCCGCGGCCCGGGTCCTCCCCCTCCAGCCGGACGATCACGTTGCCGCGGCCGGGCTCCGGCTCCAGGTACACCGGGTCGAAGCCCGCTCCGGCGAGCCGCTCCGCCACGTACTCGGCCGCGGCCCGCTCACTGCTCGTGGTGTCGAACCGGATCAGGTCGCGGGCCAGGGAGACGATCTCGCGCATCGCCGTACGGTAACGGATCTTTGATTCACAGGTGCTTGCCAGCTCCACGGGATTGCGGGCACAGCCGCGGCGTGCACGGTCGTCTGGACAGGCCTGTTCCCGGAGGAGTACCGCGATGAGCCCAGCCTACGACGACGCCGCCCACCCGGCCCCGGCCGCGGCCGCTTCCCCGGCTCCGGACCCGGACCACTCCGCGCCACCGGCCGGGCCGGACCACTCCGCGGCGCCCGCCGGGCCGGCCTACCTTGGCGGCGGGTCACCGCCGGAGCAGACGCCCATCTGGGCCACGACCGCATCACCGGCCCCGGCCGCCGCGGCTCCCCCGCCCGCGCTGAGCTCGTCGCGGCTGAAGCTCGGCATCGTCGCGGCCGTCTCCGCCGTCATCGTCATCGGCGGCGGCATGGCGGTCGCCCAGGCCGCCAGCGACAGCAACAGCGGCACCACGCAGAACGGCCGCGGCCCTGGCGGCGGTTTCCCGGGCGGTGGCGGCCAGGGCTTCCCCGGGGGCCAGGGCGGCCAGGGCTTTCCTGGGGGCCAGGGCGGTCAGGGCTTCGCGGGTGGCGGCTTCGGACGCGGCGGCACCAACCTGCTCGGCGGCGCCCTGCACGGCGACTTCGTGATCCGCGGCAGCGACGGCCAGTACGTCACCGAACGCCTCCAGTCAGGCACCGTGACCACCGTCAGCACCACGTCGATCACGGCCAAGAGCGAGGACGGCCACGCCACGACCTACACGGTGAGCAGTACCACCAAGGTCAACAACGGCGCCTCGAAGATCGACGACGTCAAGACCGGCGCCACGGTCACCATCATCGGCACGGTCTCCGGCGACACCGCCACGGCCACCGAGGTCACCGACGCGTCGCTGCTGCGCAACGGCGGCAACGGCCAGCGTCCGACGAGCCCGCGCCCGACCCGCACCACCTGACGGATCGACATTTCCCTAATTCCCGAAAAATCCGACATGTCGCGGCGCCGAGCGCCCGACATGTCGGGACTCGGGCCGGGACGGGAGGGCAGCCAGGCCCGGCACGAACCTGCCGCCTGACGTGCCGGGGACGCGACGTGGGCGGGCGGGCCGGCACGGTCCAGCCGCCCGACATGCCGAACCCGGACCGGGAACCCGAACAAGCGGGTAGACCGATGCGACTCTGCCACCCGACATGCCGAAACCGGGCTGGAAACCCGGGGGTGAACAGGCCGGCGCGGCCCTGCCACGCGACATGTCGGACTCCGACCGGTAGCCCGAACAGGCGAGCAGGCGCGGGGCGCCGTCCAGCCGGCCGGTGTCGTCGATGCGGGCCCGGGTGAGTCGGGCGGCGTCGGTGACCTGGCCGTCGATGCGCTTCATCATGAGGTACTGCCTGCCGGCCAGGGCCGCGGTCACCATCGCCAGCACGGCGGCGAGCAGCTTCGTCCGCAG
Source organism: Dactylosporangium sp. CA-233914 (assembly GCF_050942935.1). NCBI lineage: Bacteria > Bacillati > Actinomycetota > Actinomycetes > Micromonosporales > Micromonosporaceae > Dactylosporangium > Dactylosporangium sp. CA-233914. The sequence goes on from NZ_CP192030.1 coordinate 6,989,957, forward strand.
CGTCCAGCCGGCCGGTCCGCGCCCCGTCACCTCATCGTGGCCGAAACGCCCCCGCCCGCCGGGCTTCACCGGACCGGCAGCCTCACGGGGCCGGCGGCAATTGGTGGACCGGCTGAGCCTGCGGCAGGTGGTGGGGCGGGGCCATGGGCGGGCGGCGATACAGCGTGATCGCCCGGCCACCGAGGGCGCGCGTCGCGTTACCATTGGTGACGCCGCCGAGGATGATCCCGAGCCCGGGCACGATCTTGGCGGCCATCTTCTTCACCGCGCGTACGCCGGCCATCTTGGCCAGCTTCAGGCCGAGCCGCACCAGGACCTTGTGCACCTCGGGCCGCTCGGCGGGCATCAGCGCGTCGATGCTCTCCCGGCCCCGGGCGACGGCCAGCGCGGTCCGGGCACTCTGGGTGTACTTGTGGATGCCCTGCAGCACCAGCAGGTCCACCGCCCGGTCCGGGTGCGCGGGGTCGGCGCCGTAGTTGGCGGCGAGCATGAGCACCATCCGCGCCTGCGTCCAGGCCAGCACCCCGACGTCGAGCAGGGCGCCCGCGACCGGCACGGCGCCGCCGACCGCCCCGGAGAGGCGGGACTGGTTGACGTACCGATAGACGATCATGTCCGCGAGCGCGTCGGCCGGCGCACCCGGGTTCTGCCCCTTGAGCTTCGCCAGCTCGGCGGCCATCTTCGGTCCGAGCCGCGTGACCGCCTCAATGGCGAGGTGCTCCGGCGCATACTCCGGGTCGGCCTTCATCTTGGCCCACAGCCCGGGCGGTGGCCCCTCGATGCGGGGTTCTTCGGCGGTGTCGACTGGCTCGGTCACGTCACCACGTTACGGATCACGCGCCACCCGCTGTAGTCGGGAACCCGTCCCCCCGCCGATTGCCATGAATCCGTCATATTTTCCGGGGCCGGGTACGCTCGTCGCGTGAGCCTGCCGGAGTGGGCGCCCGAGGGCGTCGATGTGAGCGTTCCGAACGCGGCCCGCGTCTACGACTACGGGCTGGGCGGTTACCACAACTTTGCCGTCGACCGCGAGTTCGCCGAGCAGCTGATCGCGGCCTGGCCCGGCATCCTGCAGGTCGCGCACACCAACCGCGCGTTCCTGGGCCGCGTGGTGCGCTGGCTGGCCGGGCGGGGCGTGCGCCAGTTCCTCGACATCGGCTCGGGCATCCCGACCCGCGGCAACGTGCACGAGGTCGTGCAGGCGATCGACCCGCAGGCCAGGGTGGTGTATGTCGACGTCGACGACGTCGCCGTCTCGCACGGCCAGGCGATCCTGGCCGGCAATCCCAACGCGGCCGCCCTCGGCGGCGACCTGCGCCTCCCGGCCGCCATCCTCGCCGACGAGCGCGTCCGTGCCCAGCTCGACCTCGATCGCCCGGTGGCCGTCCTGCTGGTCGCCGTGCTGCACTTCATCGGCGACGAGGACGGCCCGCCGGGCATCGTCCGCGAGCTGACCGCGTCGCTGGCCCCCGGAAGCTACGTGGCCCTGTCCCACTTCACCGCGGTCGAGGACCTCGGCCACGAGCACGACCAGGTCACCAAGCTCTACGACCGCACCCCGACGTCAGTGCGCACCCGCACCCGCGAGCAGGTGGCGGCGATCCTGGGCGACCTGGAGCTGGTCGAGCCCGGCATCGTGCCGATCACGGCCTGGCACCCGGACCCGAACGAGCCGGCGGAGGCCGAGCAACGCTCCGTCCTCGGCGCCGTGGCCAGGAAGCCACGATGAGCGCGGCTCAGCTCAGGCCTCGTGCTCGTCGTATGCGTCCTGGGTGAACCGCACGCCACGCTCGATGAGCCACGCCTCGAACCGACGGAAGATCCCGCCCACCCGCTGCTCGTCGTCCGTCTCGTCCTCGGCGCCCGGCGCCACGGCGACTCGCACGGCCTCGAGCACGTCGCCACCCGCGCCGACCAGGCGAGACAGATCGGCGCGGCTGACCGTGTGCCAGTTCCACCAGCCGATGGTGTCCACGTCGCTGAACACCCAGACCCCGGACCTGCGGATCGACAACAGCCGAAGATCGCCGTTGCCGACGAGCTGGGCCTCCACGGTCGGATCGCCGTCGGCACCCCGGTAGATCACCATCGACTTGGCGGCCGGTTCAGGTCTGCGCCATCTCATCCATCGATCATCTCAGCCGTCGGCCAGTCATCGGTTTCGCGCACCGGCCAGGCCAGGGCGCACGCAAGCGCCAGGGGCGACTGTCCAGTGTGGACGACGCATGGCGAGATCGCCGCGCACCTGGCCGAGGTGCCGCCGGCACATCAGCCGCTGACAGCCGCGCATCTGATCGAGCCGTGGCGTACCGGCAGATATCGGCTGCCTAGACTGGTCGGCATGCCTGCGACAGGAGTACGCCTCGGCATCGACTTCGGCACCTCGCACACGGTCGCGGTGCTTCGATGGCCCGACGGGCGGGTGCGTCCGCTGGTGTTCGACGGCTCGCCGCTGCTGCCGTCGGCGGTGTGCCACGATCCGGGCGGCGGGCTCCTCGTCGGCCGGGACGCGATCGACAGCGCCCGGCTGGTGCCGGCCAACTTCGAGCCCAACCCCAAGCGTCGCATCGACGAGGGCGAGGTCCTGCTGGGCGATCAGGGCTATCCGATCCGTGACCTGTTCACGGCCGTCCTGGCGCGCGTGCGGGCCGAGGCGACCCGCACGGTAGGCGACGTCCCGGCCGAGGTGATCGTCACCTATCCGGCCAACTGGGGCGCCACCCGCCGGTTGACGCTCACCGACGCGGCACTCGGGGCCGGGCTGCCCGAGCCCCGCATGGTGCCCGAGCCGGTCTCGGCGGCCACCTACTTCGTCACCGCGCTGAACCACGAAGTGCCGGTCGGATCCGCGGTGGTGGTCTACGACCTCGGAGCCGGCACCTTCGACGCGAGCGTGGTCAGGCGCACACCCGGCGGCTTCGACGTGCTGGCCGTGGACGGCCGGGACAACCTCGGTGGACTCGACTTCGATCAGCTCGTGATCGACATCATCAGCCGGTCCGTCCCGCCCGGGGAGCGCGGCCGGCTGCTCGATCCGTCCACCGTGGAGCAGTGGCGGCTCGCCCGCGCCGTGCGGGACGAGGCGCGCAGCGCGAAGGAACGGCTCTCCCGCACCGCCAGCGTGACCGTGCCGATCGGCAGCGTCGAGGTCCTGATCGCCCGCGAGGAGTTCGAGCCGGCGGCGCGCAACCTGATCGACCAGACCGTGCGGCTCACCGCCGAACTGGTCCGCTTCACCAAGCTGACACCCGGACAGCTCGCCGGGGTCTTCCTCGTGGGCGGGGCCAGCCGGATGCCCCTCGTCGCCACGCTGCTGCACCGGGCGTTCGGCCAGCCACCGATCGTCATCGAGCAGCCTGAGATCGTCGTGGCGGAGGGCAGCGTATACCTGCCCGAGCAGTCGCTGCCCACGGTCGGGCCGGTCGAGGAGCCGGTGCGGGCCGAGCGCGAGTCCGCGACGCCGCCCGTACCCGCCGCGCCCGCCGCTGCGATGTCAACCGCATCCGAGCCGGCGACGGTGCCGATGTCCGCCGAGCCCAAAATGCCCGCCGTGGTACAGGTCGGCGCCGCGATTACGCTGGTCAGCGGGATGTTGCTGCTGGTAGCGGCGGCGTTCACGGGACTCCTGACCGACCCGCAGCCGACCGGCATCGCCACGGCCGTTCTCGCCGGACTGATCGGGCTGCTCCTGATCGCCATCGGCCGACGGATCGGCACGGGCGGGGGCGGCGCCAACCTGCCGGCGATGGGCATCATCGTGTGCGGCGTGATCGCCAGCGCGTTGCTCGGCGAGGTCACCTGGATCTTGATCCTCACGCTGCTCGTGGCGTTGACCCTGTTCAGCACTCCGCAGGCACGCGCCTGGATTCGGGCCCGCTCCCGCTGAGCCCTCGCCGACGATCTTTCCGCGAAGGCGCCGGTCTGCCGCCGCACCGCGCCCACCCGCCCGGGAGCAATGGCGCAACAAGCGCTGGCCGCCGGCTCCCGCCAACCGGGCCGGCCCCCGCTTGCGACAGGCACGGGCGTGAGCAGCGCTCAGCGCAGCCGATGTGCAAGCAGCCGGACAGCTATCGCCTCAGCTGCTCCAGCACAACCTCAGCTACCTGCTCGGCAGGCAGCGAAGCATCGACGAACGTGGCGTCGGTCAGCGCGGCGAACGCGGTCAACGCCTGGCTGACATGGTCATGCCGCCATCCTCGCGCCTTCACGTCCGCCTCGTCCGCATCGATCCGGGCCCGCAGCCGATCTTCGGCAACGGCCAGGACGAACTCGTAGACCTCGACACCGCGACTGCGAAGACCACCCAGGATCTCGGCCCGGTAGGCCGCGTTGGTCAAGCTCATCGCCGCGACCCACGGGTGCGGATACTGCTGGGCCAGGCCCGCCATGGTCTCGATCACGAGGTGCCGCCACAGCGGGAGATCCTGGAAATCGCCGGTCGGCGACTCGACGAACGGCCTCAGCATGTACCCGACGTATTCGGGGTCGAAGAGCTTCGCCTCGTCCAACCGCTTGGTCAACAGGCCCGCCGTCGTCGTCTTGCCGGAACCGAACGCACCGTTGATCCACACAATCATGCAAGGGATCGTGCCATGGCACTGTGCAGGGGAAAACCCGTTGACGGGTATGTGAGCCTGGGCCCGTGCACACGGAACTTATCGCGGTCACCGCTGCCTCCGGCGCTCTCGGCCGGCTTGTCATCGAACGTCTGCGTGCGCTGGTCCCCGCTGACCGGCTCGTCGCCGTCGTGCGCGATCCCCGGCAGGACCTCGGGGTCGCGGCGCGGCGCGGGGACTACGACGAGCCCGAGAGCCTCATCAGCGCGTTCGACGGGGCCGGGCGGGTGCTGCTGATCTCCTCCCCCGAGCTCGACGCCGCGCGGCGGGTCGGACAGCACCGCAACGCGATCGAGGCCGCCGTGAAGGCCGGGGTCCAGCAGCTCGTCTACACCAGCCTGCTCGGCGCCGAGTCCGACCGGCCCGGCGCGACGGTCGCGCACCACGCGACGGAGGCCGCGATCCGGGCCGCCGGCGTGCCGTACACGATGCTGCGCAACCCCTTCTACCACGACGCGTTCGTGCACCCGGGCCTGCGCGCGGCGGTCGAGGCCGGCGAGCTGACCAGCGGCACCGCCGGACGCGGCCTCAACACGGCGACGCGCCGCGACCTGGCCGGGGCCGCCGCCGCGGTCCTGACCGGCGACGGCCACGCGAACACCGCCTACGACCTGACCGGTCCGCTGTGGACGTTCCCCGAGCTCGCGGACCTGCTGTCGGTTGCGTACCGGGAACAGGCGCCCGAGGGCCCGATGGGATATCTGCACCGTCTGGTGGCGCAGGGCGAGATGGAGCGGCAGACCGGGGACCTGCAACGCCTGCTGGGCCGGCCGGCCGCGAGCCTGGGCGAGACGGTGCGGGAGGCGCTCACGGCCGCCAGATGACGGCCTCCATCGGCCGGATGCGTTCGGCGAAGCGGCCCGACGGGGAGGCCGCGGCCAGGAGCCGGCGCAGGTCGGACTCGAACGCGGGGCGGCGGGGGCCGAAGAGGTTCGGGGTCGCGTAGGACATGGAGTACACGGAAGAGACCAGCGCCTGCGTGTCGCGCTCCACGACCGCGCCGGGCCACGGGACGAGCCGGACCGGGCCGTGGTAGCCCGCCGCGCGCATCACGTCCTCCTCGCCGCCCTTCGCCCCCTCCGGCAGCGTGCCCCGACCGGCCCGCCGGACGGGTCCGAGGTAGGACCTGATCAGCTCCTCGACGGCGTCCCACGGCGGGCGGGGCAGGGGCAGCTCGTCGTCGCCGGGGACGCCGCGGTGGGTCAGGGCGCCGACGTGCACCCAGGCGCCGTCCGGCGTCAGCATGCCGCGGACCCGCTCGGCGACCAGGGGCTGGTCCATCCAGTGGAACGACTGGGCGAACGAGACGACCCGGAACTGGCCGAGGCCGGCCGGCAGCTCCTCGGCGCGCAGGACGTGCCACTCGATGCCGGGCGCGAGACGCGCGGCGGCCGCGACCATGCCCGGGTCGGCGTCGGCGCCGACGGCGCGGGCGAAGTACGGGGCCAGCAGGCGGGTCAGCGAGCCGGGGCCGCAGCCGAGGTCGAGCAGGCTTCCGGTGCCGTCGAGGCCGAGCTCGTCGCGGATCGCGTGCGCCAGCTCCGGCGGGTAGGCGACCCGGCCGGACTCGTAGTGCTCGGCGCTGCCGGCGAAGAGCGTCTCGTCCCACGCCCAGCCGGTCACCGGACCTTCTTCACGAGGGTCTCGAACGCCAGGTCCGGGCGGCGCGGGACGCCGAAGCGCTCGTCACCGTACGGGAACGGGCCCAGCTCGCCCGTGCGGGTGTACCCGTGCCGCACGTACCAGGCGATGAGATCCTCGCGCTGCACGATCACGGTCATGCGGACCTCGGCCGCGGCCCACTCGTCGCCGGCGTAGCGCTCGGCCTCGGCCAGCAGCGCCGCCCCGAAGCCGCCGCCCTGGCGGGCCGGGTCGACGGCGAACATGCCGAAGTAGGCGTACGTGTCGCGGCGCTCCAGCTGGCAGCAGGCCACGACCGCGCCGCCGGCCTCGCTGACCAGCACGACGTTGCCGGGCCCGGTGAGAGCGGCCCGGACCATCTCCGCGTCGGTGCGCTGCCCGTCGAGCAGGTCCGCCTCGGTCGTCCAGCCGGCGCGGCTGCGATCCCCGCGGTACGCGGACTGGACGAGGTCGACGAGGGCGGGCACATCCTCGGGGCGGGCAGTGCGGAACACGGTCGTGGACATCGGACCATCATGCACCGCGCGGACCGCGCGGCGGCCGGGTCCCGGCTTGTCATCCGATCGGCCCGTTCCGGCGGGGTTCGCTCAGGCCCCGGCCCGGCCGGGCGATGGCACGGGCAGCCGCGGCCAGGGACGGTCCCGCGCAGCACGACCCGCATTCACGGAGGAGCCAGCATGGGTCTTCGCATCAACAACAACATCGCCGCCCAGAACGCCTACCGGAACCTGTCCATCACCGACACCCAGATGAGCAAGTCGCTGGAGAAGCTCTCCTCCGGCTACCGGATCAACCGCGCCGCCGACGACGCGGCCGGACTGTCCATCTCCGAGGGCCTGCGCTCACAGATCGGCGGCCTCAAGGTCGCCGTGCGCAACGCCCAGGACGGCATCTCGGTCGTCCAGACCGCTGAAGGTGCGCTCACCGAGACGCACTCGATCCTGCAGCGCATGCGCCACCTGTCGGTGCAGGCCTCCTCGACCGGCTCGCAGGACTCCGACGCCCGCTCCGCCGCCCAGACCGAGTTCGACCAGCTCAGCCAGGAACTGGACCGGATCGCCTCGACCACCAGCTTCGGCGGCCAGCAACTGCTGTCCAGCACCACCGCCTACACCGGTACGTTCCAGGTCGGCGCCAACGGCTCGTCCTCGGACCAGATCACGGTCAGCCTCGGCACGTCCGCGTTCGGCAGCGGCTCGGGCCTGTCCGGGTTCGACTCCACCGGCCTCGGCCTCGGCTCGCTGGACCTCACGACGTCCGGTACCGCCGCGATCTCCGCGATCGACACCGCCATCAAGGGCGTCTCCACCGCCCGGGCCACGCTCGGTGCGTACCAGAACCGCTTCGAGCACACCATCAACAACCTCAACGTCGCCGTGGAGAACCTCTCCGCGTCGGAGTCACGGATCCGCGACACCGACATGGCGCAGGAGATGGTGTCGTACACCCGCTCGCAGATCCTGACCCAGGCCGGCACCAGCATGCTGGCCCAGGCCAACCAGGCGCCCCAGAACGTGCTGACCCTGCTGCGCTGACTCCTGCGCGGGTGCTGGCGGGGAGCGGACAGCGTGGTCCGCTCCCCGCCGTGGGTTCACCGGGCCGCGCCCTGGGCACGGCGCTCGTCGGCGTGGACCAGCACCGAGCACCACATACGGTACGGGCGCCAGGGTTCGGCGATCCGGAGCATCTCGGCGTCGGTGGGCTCGTGCGCCAGCCCGTACAGCCGGCGGATCCCGGCCCGGGTGAACCCCTCGGCGGGCACGGCGTCGGCGCGCCCGGCGCCGCGCAGCACGATGCCGGTGGCGAAGAAGTCGCCGATCCCCCGCAGCCGCTTGACGTCCGCGTACGCCTCGACGAGCGGCATCGCGCGCAGCCGCGCCCGGTCCAGCCGCCCGTCGAGCGCCGCGTCGGCGATCCCGTGCAGCCGGGCGACCTTCTCCGCGTCGAGGCCGGGCAGCTCGCCCAGCCCGCGCAGCACCTGCGGGGCCGGGAACGCGTGCACGACCTGCCCGCCGAGCTCGATCGCGGCCCCGTGTTCCCGCGCGATCCGGGCCCGGATCGCGCGCTGCTGGGTCATGCGCAGCCGGTGGCCGATGACGAACGCGCAGGCGGCCTCGTACGGCGAGTGGAACAGCACCGGCCGCAGGTAGGCGTGCTCGCGCTGGAGCCGGCCGAGCACTGGATCGCGCTCTCCCACCGCGGCCCAGCCGGAGCCGTCCTCGTCCAGCGAGAGGGTGGCCAGCGCCTGCTCCCAGGCGCGGGCGTCGCCGAGGACCTCGCCGGTCACGGTGGTGCCGTCCTGGCGCAGCAGTACCGCGGCCGAGCCCTGCCACCCCTCGACGGGGAAAGCCATGAGAAGCGAGCGCGCGTCATCAGCCGGGCGCACCCACCCGCCGAAGAACTCGGTCTGCCGCGCCATGTCATAGGGGCCCGCGATGTGTGTCTGCATGCCCGGCAGCATCGCGCGGAAAACACGTCATCTGTTGTCATGTTTTTGGCGGTACCGTATGAGCATGCGCGGCGACCGCCTGCTCTCCCTGGTGCTGCTGCTACAGGCCCGGCCCGGCGCCGCCGCCCCCGAGCTCGCCGAGCGCCTGGGCGTGTCGGTCCGCACCGTCCTGCGCGACGTCGAGGCGCTCAGCGGCGCGGGCATCCCCGTCTACACCGAGCGCGGCCGGCGCGGCGGGATCCGGCTGCTGGACACGTATCGCGCGGGCCTGGCCCATCTCAGCCACGCCGAGGGCGCGGGCCTGGCGGTCGGCCAGTCACGCCTGGCCGGCGACCTGGGCCTGGGCGACGCCCTCGACACCGCCCTGGAGAAGCTCACCGGCGCGGGCGGCCGGTCACTGCGCGGCGGCCTGGCGCAGGCGCGCAGCCACGTCCTGGTCGACGTCGACCCGTGGATGCGCTCCGGCGAGCCGGTCCCCCACCTGCCGGCCATCCACGAGGCGCTCCTGCGGGGGCAGCGGATCTCGCTGCTGTACCGCGACAGCGAGGGCGAGACCAGCCGCCGCACGCTCGACCCGGCGGGCCTGGTCGCCAAGGCCGGCACCTGGTATCTCGTCACCGCCGAGCCGGCCCTGCTGCGCGTCGCCCGCGTCGAGGCGTGCACGGTCCTGCCCGAGCCGTCGCGCCGCCCGCCGGACTTCGACCTGCCGGCCACCTGGGCGGCGCTGCGTACGGGCGTCGAGTCCCGCCCCCGCGACCTGCGCGTCACCGCCGAGGCCGACCCGGCGGCGGCGCCGATGGCCCGCCGCGTCCTCGCCCGCCACCTCACCGGCTCGTCCGAGGGCACCCGCCTGGAGCTGTCCTTCAACGGCGTCGCGCACGCGGTCGGCAGCCTGCTCGGCCTGGGCCCGCGCATCGAGGTCCTGCACCCGCCGCAGGTCCGCGCGGCCCTGCGCGAGACGGCGATGCAGGTCGCGGCGCTGTACTCCTTACAGGACGAGAACAACCATTGCGCGGGCCCGCGTCCGGCATCAGGCTGATCCCCATGCGCTTGGTTTTCCTCATCGCCGGCATCCTGCTGCTGCTCGCCGGCGCCGTCTGGACCCTGCAGGGCCTGGGCGTGCTGGGCGGCAGCGCGATGAGCGGCGTCACGATGTGGGCGATCATCGGCCCGCTCGTCGCCATCGCCGGCCTGGTCCTGCTCCTGCGCGGCGCCCGCCGCCCACGCGACTGAGCCTCGGCCGTGCACTTCGTGTGCCGCTGGCGGGACACCACGCCGCTGAGCAAACGGGTGGTACGGGTGCCCGACGCCACGGTGCTCGAATGGTTCCGGCGCGGCTGGGAGCGCGACGATGCCGGCGACTGGGTGTGCGACGAGCTCGGCGGAGACGTCTACGGGCTCGAGTCGATCTTCGACAAGGCGCGGGAGCTGGGCCTGCCCCGGCCGGAGACCCTCGACGAGCTGCGCGCGCTGCTGCACGAGCACCTCTACGTCGAGGGTGACGAGGACTACGTCCGGCTCGGCGAGCGCGCGCTGCGGGTGCGCACCGACGACGACGAGGTGGACCTGTCCTACTACTTCATCCACGAGGACGCGGCGGCCGAGGCGCCGGAGCGGGTCGCGTACCTGCTGTACGACTCCTGGCCCCTGCCCACCGGTGTCGCCGCGCCAGGCGCGGTCTTCGACCACCGCGTGCCCGTGCAGACCCTCCGGCCGGCCTCGCCGAGCCCCGACTGCGTCTTCTCCGTGCGCATCGGCTGGCAGCACCCCGGCACGGGCACGAACCTGGACCTCGAGGGCGCCCTGGCGTTCCCGGGCCTGACGCTGCCGGAGCTGGCCCCGCACCTGCGCGGGGTCGACCCCGCCGTCGCCCGCTGGTGGCCGGCGGACGTGCGGATGCTGCGGGCCCTCATCGCCCCAGGCGAGGACGACATCGGCCCGGCGATGCACCGCTACGCCCGCTGCGATGGCTACGACCCGGCCCCGGACGGCCTCGACGAGGTAGCCGAGCACGCGGCGGCGCACGGGCGGGCGCTGCGACACCTGCCCGCGCAGCCGCCGGCCGGGTCGCGGGTGCACCTGGAGCCGCACGTGGCGCAGGTCGCCCGGCACATCGACGACTTCTTCGGCTACGACCAGTGGTTCCTGTTCGACAACCGCTGGGCGGCGGCGAACCGGGATCTGGCCCGCTCGCTGCTGCGCTACGCCGCGCAGTGGGACCCGTTCGCGCCTAACGGCGGCGGGCCGCGCTGACGAGGATCTCGACGAGGCGGACCAGGTCGAGTGCGCCGCCGGCGTCGTCGGCGCGGCGGGCCACGCTGAGCAGCGGCGCCGCCAGATCGATGGTCACGTCGTCGCGGCGCAGGACGAAGTACAGGCAGAGCATGGCCGCGCGGGCGTTGCCGTCGGAGAACGGGTGGACGAACGCCGTGTCGAGGTAGACGCGGGCGGCCCGGGACGGCAGCGGGATCCGCGGGTCGGTCGCCTCGGCCAGGCAGGCCTCGAACCGCTCGCGCGTGCCGGGCTCCAGGCCGTACCGCTCGCGGCCGCCCTTGGCGTAGGCGGCCCTGGTGCGAAAGCCGGCCGCCGGTACCCCCAGAACGTGCGCCTGCCACGCCGCCAGCGCGCCGAAGGTCAACTCCTCCCGCCGCGCGGCGGCCTCCCCCGCTCGGTGCAGGGCGCCCAGCAGGCGGGCGGCCCGCCCGGGGTCGCGGGCCGCGGCCGTGGCGCGCACGAAGTCGAGGACCCCGTCGCGGCGGCCGGGGACCGGGCCGGTGACGGGGGCGGCGGCCGTCGCCCATGGTACGAGCGCGCGGACCCGCCACCAGGCCAGCAGGTGGTCAGGCTCGGCCACGCTCGGCCATCGTCCGGGCGAGGCGCCCGGACACGTCGGCGACGACGGGCGGCTCCGGCTCCAGCCAGCTGTGGAACCGCCCGCCGATGGCCTCGCCAAGCAGGGCCGTGTGCTGCTCGGCGGGGATGCCGGCCGCGGCCAGGAACCAGCCGAGGACCTGGCGGCAGTGGGTGTACCAGCCGCTGTCGGCGCCGGTGCGCTCGACGACCGCGGTCACCAGGTGCGCGACCGCCCGCTCCCACGCGCCGAGCACCTCGTCCTCGCCGGCCCCGGCCGGGACGGGCAGGAACCGCCCGAACCGCCCGGCCAGATCCTCCAGCCAGGATCGCCACTCCAGCAGCCCGGCGGCGACCGCGTCCAGCGCGGCCTGCGGGGCCGGCATCGAGTCGCGCGGGCAGCACCAGGCGTGGACCGGGCCGCCGTCGAAGTCGCCCTCGCCGGTCGCCCACCGCCACCCGCAGGCCCAGCGGCCGTAGTGCCCGACGAGCGCGGCGCTCATCGCGTCGGCCCACGCCTTCGCGGCGCCGTGCCCCCACTGGATGACGGCGGTGTTGGCAGCGCTACCGGCCGGGCGGGCCGGCACGTCCGCGGCGGGCGGCAGGCTCCGCACGAGCGCGGGGGCCGCGGCGGCGTCGAACGGGTGGCGGGCCGGATCGACCTCGGGCCACGTGAGCGACCACGGGACGATCGGGCGCAAGGCCTCGGGCACATGCGGCATGTCGTACACGCCGATCAGTATCGCCGCCGCCCGGCCCGGCCGTGGGGTCACGCGGACGGGCCGAGCGGGGCCGGGGGCGGCTCCTTGAGCTCGATGAAGAGGCCGTGAGAGTCGGTGGTGCCGATGTTCTCGCCCGCGTGCTCCTGGGCGGCGACCCAGCGGACCTGGCCGGCGGCCAGGGAGACCTCGGCGGTGCGGCCGCCCGAGGTCAGGCGGCGCTCGAAGGCGGTCAGCGGCACCAGGACGCTGTCGGGGTGGCGGTGCGGATGCGTGTGGTCGCCGGGGTGGTCGCGATACTCCAGCACGCGAACCCGCGCGTTCTCGAACACGACCCGGTAGAGGCCCGGGTCCGTCACCACGGGGTCCGTGGCGGCTTCATGGGACTTCAGTACCATGGGATTACGGTACCATGAAGGCAATGGCAGTACCATATGAGGCGACCGGCCGCACGGCGCAGAAGACCCGCACCCGCCAAGCCCTGGTCGACGCGACCCGGGCCCTGCTCGCCGAGGGCCACAGCCCGCAGGTCGAGGACGCCGCGGAGCGGGCCGGGATCTCGCGCACGACCGCGTACCGCTACTTCGCGAACCAGCGCAGCCTGCTGCTCGCCGCACACCCGCAGATCTCCCCGGACACCCTGCTCGGGCCCGACGCCCCGGACGAGCCGTTCGCCCGCCTCGACGCGTTCATGGCGGCGTTCACGCGGTACAACTTCGCATGGGAACCCCAGCTGCGCGCCTCGCTGCGACTGTCCCTGGAGCCCGGCCCCCGCCCGGCGGAGCGCCCCGCCCTGCGCCAGGGCCGCGCGATCATGTGGCTGGAGGACGCCCTTCGCCCGGTCCGCACCCGGCACCCGGCCGTTGACGTGGGCCGCCTCGCGGTGGCGATTCGCTCGGCGACGGGCATCGAGAGCCTGATCTGGCTGGTCGACATCGCCGGCCAGAGCCGCAACGAGGCCGCCGGCACGGTCGCGGCCACGGCCCGTGCTCTGCTCGGCGCCGCGATCACCGCCGGATGACGCCATTGCCGCATCGACTATCTTGACTTCCCCGGAGCCCGTGCCGAAACTATCAGGAAACTTTCCTAAAGGAGGCACGAGTGCACCCCACCAGGCTTCTTGCCGCCACTCTGCTCCTCGTCGGGGGCGTCGCCGTGGCGGCACCCGGGAGCGCCGCCGCCGCGCCCGCCGGGCTCACCGCGGCGTTCTCGGCCGCCGACTACGGTTCGTACTGGGTCGACAAGTACGTCGTGAGCAACCCGACCAGCGCGTCGATCACCGGCTGGACGCTCGAGTTCGACGTGCCGGCCGGGCTCAGCGTCGGCACCGGCTACAACGGCACCGTGACGCGGTCCGGCAACCACGTCACCGTGGTCAACGCGCACTACAACGGCACCGTCGCGGCCGGGGCGACCACCGAGCCGTACAGCTTCTGGTTCATCGCCACCGGCACCAACACCCAGCCGCTGAACTGCCGGATCAACGGCAACAAGTGCGACGGCAGTGCTGACCGGGCGCCCGGGACGCCCACCGGGCTCGCCGTCGCCGGGCGGACCACGAAGACCGTATCGCTGCGGTGGAGCGCCGCCGCCGCGACCGACTTCCCCGTCGCCGGCTACGACGTCTACCAGGGCGGCACGCTCAAGGCCTCCGTCACCGACACCACCGCCACGGTGAGCGGGCTGACGCCGAACACCCCGTACTCCTTCACGGTCCGGGCCCGCGACACCCGCGGCAACATCTCCGCCGACAGCGCGGCCGTCACCGCGACCACGCTCAACCCCGCCGACGACACGACCGCGCCGCCCGCACCCGGCAACCTCCGCGCGAGCGGGAAGACGGCGGTCAGCGTCAGCCTGGCGTGGAACGCGGTGAGCGACCCGAGCGGCATCGCCGGGTACGACATCTACGCCGGCGGCACCCTGAAGGCGAGCACCACCGGCACCAGCGCGAGCGTCACGGGGCTCACGCCGCTGACCGCGTACTCCTTCACGGTCAAGGCCCGCGACACGTACGACAACACCTCCCCCGCCTCGGCGGCGCTGAGCGTCACCACCGACGACTCGGTCGGGGCCGGCAGCTACGCCAAGGTCGGATACTTCGTGCAGTGGGGCATCTACGGCCGCCAGTACTTCGTGCGCAACCTCGACACCTCCGGCGCGGCCGCGAAGCTCACGCACCTCAACTACGCCTTCGCCAACCTCGACCCCGTGAACCTCACCTGCCTGCAGGGCGTCACCCGCGGTACGACCGCGAACCCCCAGGACCCCGACCAGGGCACCGGTGCCGGGGATGCCGACGCCGACTACGCCCGGCCGTTCGCCGCGGCCCAGTCGGTCGACGGGGTCGCCGACACCGGCTGGGAGACGCTGCGCGGCAACTACAACCAGCTGCGCAAGCTCAAGGCCAAGTACCCGAACCTGAAGGTCCTCATCTCCATCGGCGGCTGGACGTACTCCAAGTTCTTCGCCGACGCCGCGGCCACCCCGGCCGCGCGGCAGAAGTTCGTCTCGTCCTGCATCGACATGTACATCAAGGGCAACCTGCCCGCGTACAACGGCGCCGGCGGGGCGGGCAGCGCGGCCGGCATCTTCGACGGCATCGACCTGGACTGGGAGTGGCCCGGCGCGGAGGGCCACCCCGGCAACCACTACAGCGCGGCCGACAAGGCGAACCTGCTCGCGCTGACCGCCGAGTTCCGCCGGCAGCTCGACGCGCTGGGCGGCAAGCGGTACCTGCTGACCGCGTTCACGCCCGCCGACCCGGTCAAGCTCGACGCCGGCTGGGACGTGACCCACGCCGACGGCACCCCGAGCGTCTTCGACTACCTCGACTTCGCCAACGTCCAGGGGTACGACTTCCACGGCGCCGGCAGCGACAACTCCTGGGAGCCCAACCGCACCGGGCACCAGGGCAACCTGCACGCCGACGCCCAGGACCCGTACTCCTTCACGTTCTCGGTCGACCGGGCCGTGCAGGCGTACACCTCGCAGGGCGTCAACCCGCGCCAGCTCACGATCGGTTTCGCGTTCTACGGCCGCGGCTGGCAGGGCGTGGCGGCCGGCCCCGCGGGCGTCAACGGCGAGTGGCAGTCCGCGACCGGCGCCGCACCCGGGCAGTTCGCCGAGGAGGCGGGGACGCGGGGGTACGCCAACCTGCTCGCCATGGTCCCCGGCTGCACGGTCTACCACGACCCGCAGTCGGTGGCGACCTCCTGCTACACCGGCCCGGGCGGGCAGTGGTGGACGTTCGACGACACGTGGTCGATCGGCCAGAAGACCACGTGGCTCAAGCAGCAGAACCTGCTGGGCGGCATGATCTGGGAGATGTCGGGCGACACCTCCTCCGGCACCCTCATGACCGCCCTGGCCGGCGGCCTGTAGCTCAGGCCGTTCCGCGCACGGGAAGACCGGCGGCTCGGTACACCGCGTCGATGACCGACATCGTCCGTACCGAGTCCGCCGGCGGGGTCAGGTTCTCGCCGCCGTCCTGCACCGCGGCGGCGAACGCGCGCAACTGGTGGACGTAGGTCGCCTCGCCGGGGACCTTCTCGTGGGTCGTGCGGCCACCGCGGGTGACGGTGAGGCGGTGGTACAGCGACGGCGCCAGGTAGTTGAAAATCTTCACGGAGCCCTCGGAGCCGGTCCAGCTCGCCGACACGTTCAGCACGCGCCGCGACCACAGGCTGGCCGCGGTGCGGCCGGTGGCGCCGCCCGGGAGGCGGTACTCGGCGGTCATGGCCCGGTCCACGGCCGGCTTGCGCAGGGCCGCGGTCGCGGCCGTGACCTCGGGCTCGGCGCCGGCGAGGGTGCGCAGCAGGTGCACGGCGTAGCAGCCGGCGTCCATCATGGCGCCGCCGGCCAGGGAGAAGTCGTACCGGATGTCGCGCGGGTCCGGCAGCGGGAAGCACGTGGCCGCCTCGACGTGGCGCAGGTCCCCGAGCGTCGGCAGAATTTCCAGGACCCGGGCGATCAGCGGATGGTACCGATAGTGGAACGCCTCCATCACCACGAGCCCGGTGTCCCGGGCGGCCCGCTCCACCTCGCGCGCCTCTTCGGCGTTCGCGGTGAACGGCTTCTCGCACAGCACGTGCTTGCCGGCCGCCAGCGCGGCGAGCGTCCACTGCCGGTGCAGGCCGTTGGGCAGTGGGACGTAGACGGCGTCGATCGCCGGATCGGCGACGAGCTCGGCGTATCCGTCGTGGACGACCCCGATGCGGTGCCGGGCGGCGAACGCCTCGGCCCGCCCCCGGTCCCGCGCGGCGACGGCGGCGACCTCGACGGCCGGCACCGACCGCGCGGGCCGGACCAGCGCGTTGGGCACGATCCGGGCCGCCCCGAGAATCCCGATGCGCAGCGGCATGCTCACGCCGCCCGCAGCTCGACGAGCCCGACGAGGTTGCCCTCGCTGTCCTCGACGAACGCCTGCCACTCCCGGGTCCCGGCCGGCCCGAGCGTGTCGTCGGCGTGCGCGAAGATCTCGTGCGGCTGCGACCGCACGACGCCGCCCGCGCCGGAGATCCGCTCGACCGCCGCGTCGAGGTCGTCGACGGCGAGGTAGACCAGGGCGGCGGGGGCGTTGCGGTCGAGCATGAGCCGCACCCCGCCGAGATCGAAGAAGACCAGCCCCGGCGGATCGAACCGGGCCCTCGGCTCGGCGCCGAGCAGTTGGGCGTACCAGCGCGCGGCCCGATCGAGGTCCGCGGCCCGCTGCGCGATCTGCACCAGCCTCATGCGCGTAGTATCGCAGGTTCCGACTCATTTAGGCCCGTCGAAACCGGCCGCACCGGACCTCCCTTCGGCACAGGGCATATCCCGCCGTCCAGGCGCGGCTGGAGCATCGTGGCCGCGCACACGGCGAACGCGACGAGCGAAGCAGCCTCAAGCGCTTGACCGGCGGACGCCCCCGTTTGCCCGGATAGCGCTCTGCGTTAGGTTGATGCGCGTGCGGGTGTTGATGGTGGCGCCGCCCGGCGCGGGCAAGGGCACGCAGGGTGCCGTGATCGCCGAGCACTTCCACGTCCGGCGCATAGCCGTCGGCGACCTGCTGCGCCGCAACGTGTCCGAGCGGACCGAGCTCGGCGAGCGCGTGCGCACCCACCTCGACCGCGGCGAGCTGGTCCCCGACGAGATCGTGCTCGAGCTGCTGCGCCAGGCCCTGAACGAGGCGAAGGTGGCCGGCGACGGCTACGTCCTGGACGGCATCCCGCGCACGATGACGCAGGCGCTGGCGGCCTACCGCGTCGCCCGCTCGCTGGACATGACCGCCGACGTCGCCCTGCACCTGCGGGCCGACGACGAGGAGCTGGTCGGCCGGCTGCTCAAGCGCGGCGAGGTCGAGCACCGCACCGACGACACCGAGCCCGTCATCCGCCGGCGCCTGAAGCT
Organism: Dactylosporangium sp. CA-233914; assembly: GCF_050942935.1. Lineage (NCBI taxonomy): Bacteria > Bacillati > Actinomycetota > Actinomycetes > Micromonosporales > Micromonosporaceae > Dactylosporangium > Dactylosporangium sp. CA-233914. The sequence goes on from NZ_CP192030.1 coordinate 7,007,620, forward strand.
CTACCGCGAGGTCACCGAGCCGGTGCTGGCCTTCTACGCCCGCCGCGGCATCCTGCTGACCGTCGACGCGACGCGCCCGGTCGAGCAGGTCAGCGCCGACGTCCTGGCCGGCCTCGCGGCGCGCGCCGCGTGACGGGACCCGCGAGCCTTCTGCATCAACCTGGTGGGGGCCGTGAACCCGGCCCGCAACCCGTCCTGCGCATGCCCACCGGCCCGGGAGGAGTTCCACCGGCCGCTGGCCGGGCACGGCGTCGAGGCGGGCCCGTGCGGGGCCGCGCCTCTCGCCGCGCTGCTCGCGAACCCGGCCGCCGGTGTCGTGGTGCTGCCGGCGACCGAGGGCGTCACTCGAAGAACTTGAGCCCGAACCCGGTGTCGGAGGTGGCGCCGGGGACGTTCGCCCGCCGGTAGGTGACGTTGCCCCACCAGACCGCCGAGCCGATGTACCAGTAGCGGTTCGACCACGAGTACGGCGTGCCCTTGGCGACCGCGTGGTACATCATCGGGAACCGGTTGCCCGACGGCGGGCTGGTGGCGATGTCACCGCGCTCGAGGACGAACGTGTTGTGACCGGGGCCGTCGACGTACAGCGTCGTGTCCCAGCCCGACATCATGTCCGGCGCGTACGAGCCGAACAGGCAGCCGTTGCTCTTGTACCAATCCCACACGTACGTCGGGTCGCCGCCGGCCCGCAGTCGCAGGTCGGCCAGGCAGTACTTGCTGCTCCAGCTGCCGTTCGCGGAGTACACGATGTGCAGCTGCCCGTTCGGGTCGAGGATCGGCTCCGGGCCCTCGTTGATGTACGGGTTGCCGACCACGCGCTCCCACGCCTCCCGCGGCTGGGAGATGATGTACCGCGCGCCGGTGGTCGTCGTCGGGCTGCTCATCTTCGCGATGTAGAGGTTCTGCTCCACGTTCGTGTCACCGGACCAGCCCGACCACACGAACCAGCGCTGGCCTGCGAAGGTGAACGGCGCCCCGTCGATCGCCCACTTGTCGTTGGGCAGCGCGACCTTCGTCGCCGCGGAGTAGCCGGAGTCGGCGCTGGTCGAGCTGATGTGGTACATCCGGTGCGCGGCGCTGGTCCCGGCGGAGAAGTAGATGCGGTAGCGGCCGTCGTAGTACACGATCTCCGGCGCCCACACCTCCCCCAGGCCGCCCGTGTCCTTCCACACCTGGTGCTTGGCCGCGGTGGCGATGCCGGCGAGCGTGGACGCCGTGCGCACCGCGATGCCGCCGTCGACCGACTTGGCCGACACGTAGAGGCCGTTGACCTTGATGACGCTGGGGTCGGCGCCACCCAGCGTGGTGGCGCCGGCATCGGCGGCCGTGGCAGTGGTCAGTGCCGGCACGAGCGCGAGCAGACCGACGAGAGCAAGGGCGGCGACACCGCCGCGGCGGATGCGGGGCATGATCCGAGTCTGCCAAGGAACGGACCGCTGTCAATGGCTTCCCACAAATTAGTAAGCTTCCTTTAAAGTTTTTCTAGTCCAGCAGCCGCACCAGCCATCCTCGATGCCCGGGGCGTCATCGACGGCGCCCACTGGGTTGCTGGTGGTTGGACGGTCCACGGACTCGGCAGTCGGCCGTAACGCGGTCGCGACGGAGGTTGGGCCAAGCACCGGTCTCACCCGGGCCGCGGCTGGCCATCGCGCTATCGGGCGTGCCGTCCGACCGCGACCTCTTCCATTGGGACACCGCCCAGCGGCGCCTGGGCGAGGGCCAACCGGACTGGCTGACAGCCGTTGTACCGGAAGGCCAGCAACTGCGTACCGTCCAGCTCGACCACGCCGAGATCCAGTGACCGCCGCTGCGAGACCCACTCCACCAGCCGCGCCGGTTCCCGCACTTCAGCCGCGAAATGCAGCAATGTCGCGTACCAGATGTCCCGCCGATACGCCGCCTCGAACCAGCCGTCCTCACCAAGTTCCACGCCCAGTCGATCGGCGAAATCGTCAGCAGCGCCATCAACCGGATAGGCGCATACCATCACACCGGAGGGAGTCAATGTCACTCCGTCCAGCCGGAACCGGACCGGACGGGACTTCGCTGCCGCCCGAGCCAGCGCCGCCGCGCATCGAACCACCAGTGGATCAGCACCAGACAATCCGGGCCGATGCACGTCGAGCGCACGGACCGTCAGATGGATCGCATCCTGGTTTCCGGTCGGCCAGTGACCCGGACCGGCCGGTAGCGACAACTCCGCAGTGACGTGCGCCAATCGGTCCGCCACGGGATTGTCCGGCACGAGCGCCGCAGACATCCCCCAACGCCCACCCGCAACCGGGGGCAGATCCACGAAATGCGCACCGGTCATCACGGCATCCCGACCCTGCTCGAACAACCGGTCAAACCTCGCCCGAAGCTGCGGGACGCTCGACCGCCGCCCCGCGGGGACATCACCCTGAGTCACCATCCGGTGCAGCCTACGCGAATCGATCACCGAACGACTCCCAGACGCGTACACCCGGCCCCGTTCGGGCGTGTCGTAGTCATCCATCGCAACGCGCAGCGACCGTGCCCTGGTTGGGCTCGTCGCCGCGCGACACCTACCCGGATCGATCACACTCCGGAACTCGGGGAACGCGGCCCGGACGTCTCGTTGGTCAACGCGCCGCCACACGGACGCGTCATGGACGCTCCCCGGCGGCCGGCACCGAACCCCTCGGCACACTCATCGACAAACTCGCCGCCTACGCCGAACTCGCCACCGTCACCGGCCACGTGTGGCCGGTGCTGTTCTGGCTGCACTCCAGCCACCGCGAACGCCACCTCGACTGAGAGGACGCGAATCTTCCGGACACGGAACCCCGGTAGAATTGTCCGTGAATGGGTGGTCATTTCATGCCGAAGCGTCGCAGGTCGTTCAGCCGGGCACGGTGAGCTCGAAGCAGCCCCAGTCGTCGCCGGCCTGCGCGACGAGCTTCCAGGTGCCGGCGGCGGGCAGGGGGACGCCGCTGGGATACATCGCCTGCCCGCCGTCGTTGTACGACAGCGACCCGCCGGTGTAATGCTCGACCCGCCCGCCACCGGACGTGGCCGTGATGGTCAGCGGCGTGTTCGGCTGCGGCCGGGCCGGCAGCCAGTAGATCTTGCCGATCCCCGGCGCGAGGCCCGGCGTCCACTGCCTGCGGTACTCCACGAAGTCCCCGGCGATGAACTGCCCGGACCGCACGTTGCGGGCATCGCCGGGCACCGTGACGCATTCGCGCCGGTCGGTGCCGGGCAGGCTCTGCTGGGCAAGCGGCACCGGGGAGGGGCCGGGTTCGGGCGGCTCGGCGTCGCCGCCGCAGCCGGCGAGGGCGACCAGCAGCAGGGCCGCCGGGACGAGCCTGTTCACGGTTTCACCGTATGGGTGGCGAACGCCTCGACGGCGTCGATCGCGGCCTCGAAGCGGGGCGAGTGGTACAGGTCGAAGGCGTGCTGGCCGCCCGGCAGCTCCAGGTAGTGCACCGGGGAGTTCGAGACCTCGCGCAGGCGCTCGGCGAAGGCGCGGTTACGCCCGGCCGGGACCAGCGGGTCGATCGAGCCGTGCACGATCAGCATCGGCGGGGCGTACGGGCGCACGTAGTCCCACGGCGACGACGGGACGTCCGGCTTGCCCTCGTACGGGCCGAGGTAGCCGTTGAGCAGCACCGCCGCGGACATCGACGTCTCCGGGTCCTGGGTGAGGGCGCACATCGCGGTCAAGTGTGCGCCCGCCGAGCTGCCGGCTGCGCACAGATGCTGGTACGCCTGCGCGACCCCGGACACGCCCTCGCCTACCGCGACGCGGTGCTCGACGCGCTGGGGTTCGACCCGGGCCTCACGTTCGACGACGACCTGCGCGAGCACAGCTGAGGACCGGAGCTCACAGCCGGCGGACGCGCAGCACGCCGGTCAGCATCGGGAGGGTGAACTCGCCGCTGGTGGTCTCCGGTCTGCTCGCCAGGAAGGTGCGGATCCGGGCGAGGGCGGCCTCTCGGTTCCGTTGCGGCATGACCAGCAGCCCCGCTCGCGTCGCGATCGTCGCGACCAGGGAGTCGGCGGTGCGGCGCTGGCCGTGCGGGAATTCGGCCTGTTCCGGCGAGCCGAACCGGGCGGGCAGGCCGGTGTCGGGGAGGTGCAGGCCGGCCGTCGCGGTGCGCCAGTTGCTGAGCGTGTCGCGCGGGCCGATGGCCGCGCTTCCGCCGGCCCGCTCGAGTCCGGCGACCCAGTCGACCCGGTCGTCCAGGACGTTCCACAGGCCGGCCAGGATGCCGCCGGGGGCGAGGACCCTGGCCATCTCGGGCCCGGCGACGGCCATGTCGAACCAGTGCAAGGCGTTTCCGGACAGTATGACATCGACGGACGCGTCCGGCAGCGGTATCGCCTCGGCGCTGCCCGGCAGGGCCCGGACGGCCGGCAGTGCGCGGCGCAGCTCGGTCAGCATCGCCGGGTCGGGCTCGACCGCGATGACCTCGGTGCCCAGGGCGAGCAGCGTGCCGGTCAGCTTGCCGGTGCCGGCGCCGAGGTCGAGCACTCGCGGGCCGGGCGCGGGCTCCAGCGCCCAGCGCACCGCGGCCGGCGCGTAGTCCGGGCGGTGCTCGGCGTATGCGAGCGCCGCCGCGCCGAACGACGAGGCCTGCCGCAGCCGCGTGTCCTGTTGCATGCGGCCACCCTATCCGCGCCGGCTCGGCCGTGCACCACCCGGCGCCCGCTCGACGCCGGTGCGGTCGGTGCCGAGCAACGCGATGTTGCGCGGGGCCAGGCGGTCCGCCCGCCTGGCCCCGCTGTTCAGCGCCGCTCGGAAGGAGCCCAGCTGACGTCTCGGCCCAGGTACGCCGCGACGTGGTCGGCGGCGCTCGCCGGCTCGGGGACGGGCTTGGCCTCAGCGAACGAGCCGCCGGGTGTTCGCGGCAGCCCTGCGTACATCTCGTGGACCGTGGCGAGAATCGTCGCGGCGACGCTTGGGGCGAGGTCCGAAGGCCGGCCGGTCGCTTTGGCCAGGTCCCAGCCGTGGACGAGCATCTCGATGAGGACCTGCTCGACGAGTCGCCATCCCGGGGCCGGCCCGTACTGCTGCACCAGCATGCCGGGCCGGCCGAAGGCGGTCAGCGCCGCCTGGGCCGAGGCGCGGAAAGCGGCCACATGGTCGTCGCCGAGATGGTCGGCGTTGAAGTCGGCCCGGGGATTGCCCTCGGCCAGGCTGGTCCACATCAGGTTCTCGTAGACCAGGTGGTTGAGCAGGGTGCGCACGTTCCAGTCGGCGCAGGGCGTGGGGTCGTCGAAACGGTCGGCGGTGACGGTGGCCACGATCCTGTCCACCTCGTCCAGGACCTGGGCGTAGGCGCGCAGAACTTCCGCCGGATCGGACCCGGCGGCGCTGTCGAGGACGGTGGAGATGTCCGCGGCCCGGACGCCGGGTGCGGGGTTGGCGCGCAGCGCGGTCATGAGCCACTGCCCCGCCGTGGCCAGGCTCGCTCGCACCGGCCAGCCGTTGATGATGCACAGCAGCTGCCAGTACCGTTCGGCGCGCGGGTCAGCGGCGATCTCCAACTGCTCGAGCAGCCGGCTGCGCGCGTCCTCGCCGTCGCCGCCCGAGCGCAGGTCGCTGCCTTCCTGCATGGGGAGCCAGGCACCGACGACGTCGGCCACAACCGGGTCGGCCGCCGGTGAGTCCGCGGGGATGCCGGCGTCGATCGCCGCGGTGACCCGCTGCACCCAGAAGTCGGTCACCTGCTGGACCGCCTGCGCGTCGTGTTCGTCGTACAGGCCGGGGGCGTGCCGCGCCGCGTACTCCCCCATTCTGCGCATCGCGGCGCGCAACTGCGGATCGTCGAGCATCTCGGCCAGCTCGATCCAGGCGTCGACCTGCTCGTTGGTCGGTTGGTCGGGCAGGTCCGGGGTGGCGGCCAGCAGCCCCTCCCGGTACCCCGGGGCGTCCAGATCGGCCAGCACGTCGGATATGAACTGGTGAACGATCGCGGTGCGCTGCGCGGCGGACAGCCGTGCCAGCTTTGACATGACAGAAAGCTCCTTCGTCGTGGAACCACGGTTGGCGACCGAACGCAGCACCGCGCATCGGACCCGCAGCGTGCGGATCTGCACTTCCAGCGCGTCCGCGTGCAGGGCGGCCACGTCGGCAACGCCGTGCCGGCCGTCGAGGACGTCACGTATCGCGGCCATGCCCAACCCGAGATCGCGCAGGGTCCGGGCGAGTTCGAGGCGGGCCAGGGCGCGCGCGTCATAGCGCCGGTAGCCGGCCGCGCTACGATCGGTCGGCGGCACGATGCCGATGTCGGACCAGTGACGGATCAGCTTCACCGACAGACCGGTGCGCTGGGCCAGCTGACCGATACTCAACAAGACGGCGTCGTCGGGCACGTCGCCAACCATCAGGTCTCCCACACTGGGAGAGTCAACTCCTCTGTCAGACCTCGTCGTAATTCGGGCCCACGTAGCCGGCGTCGCGCACGTCGCGGTCGCCGCGGTGCAGCCACGGGCGCTCGTAGCGCTGGCCCAGCTGCGCGGCCAGCCGCGCCTCCCCGACCCACACCAGGGTGCCGTCCGAGTCGTAGCCGGGGTCGGGGTTCAGGCCCAGCTCGCGGTCGGCCAGCACGTACTGCAGCTGCGGAAACCCGTCCGACGCCGCGAGGGCCTCCAGGCCGGCGGCCGTGACGCCGGTGCGGGACAGGTCCAGCCAGCGCAGGCCCGGCAGCGGCGGCAGGGCGGCCAGGCCGGCGTCGCCGACCGGCTCCCGCTCCAGGGACAGGCCGCGCAGCTGCTGCAGGCCCGGCAGGAGGTCGGCGACGCCGGCGAGGCCGTTGAGCGCGGCGGGGGTCGCGCCGGTGAGGCGCAGGCGGCGCAGCGGAAGGGCGGCGGTCAGCCGGCCCAGGCCGGCCGGGAGGGCGGCGACGGGCAGCGTCACGCTCTCGATGAAGCCGCGGCGGACCTCGAAGCCCTCGGTGAGCAGGTCGCGTATCACCTCGGGAACCAGGCCCCACATGAGCTTGCGGGAGGACGAGTACATCGTGGTGACCCGCCGCGGCGGCCAGTCCACGTTCGCGGCGCGGTCACGCACGTACGCGACCTGCTCCCGGATCAGCCAGGCGTGGTCAGGGCCGGTGGGCTCGGCCAGGTCCGCGTAGGCCAGGCGGGACTCGTCGCCGTGCGGGTCGGCCAGGATCCGTGCGTACGCTGCAGCGAGAGACACGCCCCAGCGTAGTGAACCGGGTCACCACGGGGCGATGGTGCCGTCCCACTGGTGGAAGAGCCCGGTCGGGCCGTCGTCGGGCAGCAGGGCCAGCCGGACCGCAGCCGCGGCAGCCTCCGCCGGATCGCCGTCCGCCGCGGCGGCGCGCGGGTTCAGGTCGGTGCGGCGCAGGCCGGGGGCCAGGGCGTTGATGCGGAACTCGGGCAGGGCCTGGGCGTAGAACAGCGTCAGGGCGTTGAGCGCCGTCTTGGACGAGCGGTAGGCGGCGCCGCTGCCCGCGGTCTTGAACACCTGCTGCGGGCCGTCGGCGCTCCAGGTCAGCGAGCCGGTACCGCTGGAGACGTTCACGATCCGCGGATGCGCCGAGCGGCGCAGGGCCGGCAGGAGCGCGTTGGTGACCGCGAGTACCGCGAAGACGTTCGTCTCGTAGGTGGCGCGGAAGGCCTCGACGCCGCATTCGGGCGGGGCGGCGCTGTCGGGCATGATGCCGGCGTTGTTGACCAGGATGTCCAGCTCCGGCACCGCGGCGGCCGCGGCCGAGATCGACTCGGGGTCGGTGACGTCGAGCACGAGCGGGCGGGCGTTCGGGCCGAGCGCGGCGGCGGCCTCCTCGCCGCGGGCCTTGTCGCGGGAGGCGGTGTAGACCGTCAGTCCCGCCTCGGCCAGCTGCTGGGCGATGTGCCGTCCGATGCCCTTGTTGGCGCCGGTGACCAGGGCCGTGGAAAAGTTCATACGGTCAGCCTGGCGCGGCCCGACGGGGCATTCCAGGTACAACTGATGCCTGGAAGGGGGCGAGCTGCCGATGGCGCGGGCGGAGCTCGGGCGCTTCCTGCGCGACCGCCGCGAGGCGCTGCGCCCGGCGGACGTCGGGCTGCCGGTGGGGCCGCGGCGGCGCACGCCGGGGCTGCGGCGCGAGGAGGTCGCCGGGCTGGCGTGCATGTCGGTGGAGTACTACGCCCGCCTCGAGCAGGCCCGCGGCCCGCAGCCGTCGCGGCGCATCCTCGACGCGCTCACCGCGGCGCTGCGCCTCGACGCCGCCGAGCGCAACCACCTGTTCCACCTGGCCGGGGCCGCGCCCGCCGCGCCGCCGGGGCCGCCGCGGCGGGTCCGGCCCTACGTCGCCGACCTGCTGCGGCGGCTGCCGGACTCCGCGGCGGTGGTGACCGCCGCGACGTACGACGTGATCGCCTGGACTCCCCTCGCCGAGGCGCTGCTGGGCGACCTGCGCGGCGCGCCGAATCTGGCCCGCCGGCGATTTCTTCACCCAGGACCGACGACGAGCTCAGCGGAGTCCGAGGAGTTCGCGCACATCGCGGTCGCGCGGCTGCGGGCCGCCGCCGACCGGTACCCGCACGACGAGCGCCTCGCCGGCCTCCTGCGCGACCTGCGGGCCAGCGACGAGTTCCGGGGAGTGTGGGACCTCAACCCGGTCCGGGCGCCCGGGCACCGCTCGAAGACCATGGAGCATCCGCGCCTGGGCCCGCTGCGGCTGGACTGCGACATCCTCACCGTCCCCGACGACGACCAGCAAGTGGTGTTCATCACCGGCGCTCCGGGCAGCCCGTCGGCCCGGGCGCTGCGCGATCTTGCGCGAAGGCTGCGAAGCCCGCAATAAGGTCGACGGGTGAGCCCTGAAACCCTCCTGCTGCTCGCCCTCGGCGCGCTCGTGGTCATCGCCGGGGTCCGGTGGATCGGCGAGCGGACCGGGCTGCCGGCCGCCGCGCTGCTGCCGGTCATCGGCATCATCTACGCGCTGCTGCCCGGGCCCAACATCTCCCTCGACCCGCACATCGTGCTGACCTTCATCCTGCCGCCGCTGCTGTACAGCGCGGCGCTGGACTCCTCGCTGCTGGCCATCCGGGCCAACCTGCGTATCGTGATCGGGTTGTCGGTGCTGCTCGTGTTCGCCACGGCGCTGCTCATCGGGGCCGGGTTCGCGCTGTTCGTCACCGGGGCGACGCTGGCCGCGGGGGTGGCGGTCGGTGCGGCGGTCGCGCCGCCGGATCCGGTCGCGGCGCTGGCCGTCGGGCGCAAGGTCGGGCTGCCGCCCCGGCTCATCACGATCATCCAGGGCGAGGGGCTGCTCAACGACGCCACGGCGCTGACCGTGCTCAACGTGGCGGTGGCCGCGGCGGTCGGCGGGCACTTCTCGGTGCCGGGGGCGGGCGGGCTGTTCCTGCTGGCCGCGGCCGGCGGCACGGCCGTGGGGGTCGTGGTCGCCTATGCCGTACGCCTGGTGCGCCCCATCGCCAAGGACGCCCTGCTGGCCAACGCGGTGTCGCTGGCCACCCCGTTCGTGGCATACCTCGCCGGGGAGGCGCTGCACGTCTCCGGCGTGCTCGCGGTGGTCGTCGCCGGGCTCATCGTCGGGCACGACACGCCGCGCTCGGGCACCGGGGCGAGCCGGCTGCAGACCAGTGCCGTCTGGCGGTTCGTGGACTTCCTCCTCGAAGGGCTCGTGTTCCTGCTCATCGGCCAGCAACTGCCGGCGGTGCTGCGGGGGCTGCGGCAGTACGGCATCTGGACCGTCGTGATCGCGATCGCCGTCTCCGTCGGGGTCACGCTGCTGCTGCGGCCGGTGTGGCTCACCCTCACGCAGGCGATGCACCTGCTCCTGCGGCGCGAGGACGAGGGGCTGGCCCGGCGCGAGATCGCGGCGCTGAGCTGGGCCGGGACCCGGGGCGTGATCAGCCTCGCGGCGGTGTTCACGATCCCGCTGACCACCGACGCCGGCGAGCCGTTCCCGGATCGGGACCTGCTGCTGTTCTGCACGTTCGTGGTCGTGCTGGTGACACTGGTCGGGCAGGGGCTCACGTTCGCACCGCTGGTGCGCGCGCTCGGGCTGCGGGCCAACGAGGTCGACGAGGCTCTGATGCGCAACGAGGCCCGCATCGCCTCGGTGCACGCGGCCCTGGACCGCCTCGACGACCTCGACCAGGACGAGCCGGCCGACGCGCCCGCCATCGAGGCGCTGCGCACCCGGCTGCAGGAGCGGCTGCGGCGCTACGAGCACCGCCTCGACCTGCTGCAGAGCGCCGAGTCCGACGAGCTGCCGGTCTCGGAGCGCTACGAGGCGGCGCTGCGCATCCGGCGCCTGGCGATCGAGGCGCAGCGCGAGGAGCTGCTGCGCCGCCGCGACGCCGGCGCCCTGCCCGACGAGGCCCTCCGGCGGCTCGAACGCGAGCTCGACCACGAGGAGCGGGTCCTTCCGGATCGTCCCCGGTAAACCTACTTCTTAAGTGGGATTGACGAACGGCGGCCGCCTTCACTACATTACCTACTCAATAAGTAGACAACGTCGACTTTAACTCCAAGGATGGCCCCGTGAAGCTGCGAACCCGCGTACTCGCTGTCAGCACAGCGTTACTCCTCTCCGGGACCGCGCTGAGCGCCTGCGCCGGCACCGCCGACAACTCCAGCTCCGGCAACGGCGACTCGGGCGGCGACGTCACCCTCGCCCTGGTCGCCTACTCGACCCCGCAGGCCGCGTACGAGCAGCTCATCGCCGCGTTCCAGAAGACCGACGCGGGCAAGAAGGTCAAGTTCACCCAGTCGTACGGCGCGTCCGGCGACCAGAGCCGGGCGGTCGCCTCGGGCCTCAAGGCCGACGTCGTCGCCTTCTCGCTGGAGCCGGACATCACCCGCCTGGTGAACGCCAAGCTCGTCGACGCGAGCTGGAACTCGGACCAGCACAAGGGCATGATCACCGACTCCGTCGCGGTCATCGGCACCCGCAAGGGCAACCCGAAGAACCTCAAGACGTGGGACGATCTGGCCAAGCCGGGTGTGCAGGTGCTCACGCCGAACCCGTTCACCTCGGGCGGCGCGAAGTGGAACATCCTGGCCGGCTACGGCGCCAAGTCGAACAAGGGCAAGGACGCGGCGGCCGGGGCGAGCTACCTCGACGCGCTGTTCAAGAACGTGCCGGTGCAGGACAACAGCGGGCGCGCCTCGCTGCAGACGTTCACCAGCGGCAAGGGTGACGCCTTCATCTCCTACGAGAACGAGGCCCTGTTCGCCCAGAAGAACGGCCAGGCCGTGGACTACACCGTGCCGGACGACACGATCCTCATCGAGAACCCGATCGCGGTGACCAGCAACAGCGCCCACCCGGCCGAGGCCAAGGCGTTCGTGGACTACCTGCACACCCCGGAGGCGCAGAAGATCTGGGCCGAGCACGGCTACCGCCCGGTGGTCAAGGACGCCGGCGGCCGGACCTTCCCGAACCCGTCCGGCCTGTTCACCATCGCCGACCTCGGCGGCTGGTCGAAGGTGAACAAGGAGCTGTTCGACCCGGGCCAGAGCGTCATGGCCTCCATCGAGCAGAAGCTCGGCATCTCCACCTCGGCCGCCCCCAGCCCGGCGGCGTCGAAGTAATGACCGCCACGGCGCTCGACACGCCCACCGGGTCCGGCACTTCGCCGGGCCCGGCCGGGCCGCGTGCACGCCGCCGCCGCCCGCCGTTCGGCACGGCGCTGAGCCTCGGCACGGCGGTGCTGTACCTCAGCCTGATCGTGCTCATCCCGCTCGCCGCCGTCGTGTGGCGCTCCACCGAGGGCGGCTGGGACACGTTCTGGCGGGCCGTGCGCACCCCGGACGCCTGGGCGGCGCTGGAGCTCACGGTCGGCGCGTCGCTGGTCGTGGCCCTCGTCAACGTCGTGATGGGCACCGTCATCGCGTGGGTCCTGGAGCGCGACAAGTTCCCCGGCAAGGGGATCGTCGACACGCTCATCGACCTGCCGTTCGCGCTGCCCACGATCGTCGCGGGGCTGGTGCTGCTGGCGCTGTACGGCACCAGCAGCCCCCTGCACATCAACCTCGCCTACACCAGGGTCAGCGTCGGCGTCGCCCTGCTGTTCGTGACGCTGCCGTTCGTGGTCCGCACGGTGCAGCCCGTGCTGCGCGAGCTGGACCGGGACATGGAGCAGGCGGCGTACTCCCTCGGCGCCTCCCCCGCCACCACGTTCCGCCGCATCATCCTGCCCAACCTCGCCCCCGCCATGATCTCCGGCGCGGGCCTGGCGTTCACCCGGGCGATCGCGGAGTACGGCTCGACGAACCTGCTCACCGGCAGCATCCCGTTCGAGACCCAGGTGTCGGCCGTGAACATCTTCGGCCGCATCGAGAGCGACGACACCACGTCCGCGGCCGCCATCTCGACGGTCCTGCTCGTCGTCGCGTTCGTCGTGCTGATCCTGCTCGACCTCTTCCAGCGCTGGAGTGCCCGCCGTGGCTAAGTACCCGCTGCGCGTCCTCGCCCTCGTGTACCTGCTGTTCCTGCTCGTGCTGCCGGTCGGCCTCGTGCTGTGGCGCACCTTCGAGCACGGCCTGCAGCCGGTGTTCGACACGCTCACGTCCGAAAACGCCACGCACGCGTTCGCCGTGACGCTGTCGGTCGCGATCTGGTCGGTGCTGGCCAACACGCTCTTCGGCATCCTGGCCGCGCTGCTGCTGGTCCGGCACCGCTTCCCCGGCAAGCGCCTCTTCGGCGCGCTCATCGACCTGCCGCTGGCCGTATCGCCGGTCGTCGTCGGCTTGGCGCTCATCCTCGTGTACGGCAAGTTCGCCCCCGCCGGCGGCTGGCTGGAGGAGCACGGGCTGCAGATCATCTTCTCGCTGCCCGGTATGGTGCTCGCCACCACGTTCGTGTCGCTGCCGCTCGTCGTGCGCGCGATCGTGCCCGTGCTGGAGGAGATGGGCGACGAGCAGGAGCAGGCGGCGCACACCCTCGGCGCGAGCCGCTGGCAGACGTTCCTGCGCATCACGATCCCCGGCATCCGCGGCGCGCTGGGGTACGGCGTGGTGCTGTGCCTGGCCCGAGCCCTGGGTGAGTACGGCGCCGTCGCCGTCGTCTCCGGCCGCCTCGTCGGGCAGACCCAGACCGCGACGCTGTTCGTCGAGGAGCGGTACCAGAACTACGACCAGACCGCGGCCTTCACCACCGCCAGCGCCCTGGCCCTCATCGCGATCGTCATCCTGCTCGTCACCAAGCTCCTGCGGCCGAAAGAGAACGCCTGATGGCCATCGAAGTCCGCGACGTGAACAAGTCGTTCGGCAAGACCCCCGTCCTGCGTGACATCAGCGTCGACATCGCCTCCGGCTCGCTGACCGCGCTGCTCGGCCCGAGCGGCGGCGGCAAGTCCACGCTGCTGCGGGTCATCGCCGGCCTGGAGCGCCCCGACACCGGCAGCGTGCACATCAACGAGGTCGACGCGACCGGCCTCACCCCGCAGCGGCGCAACGTGGGCTTCGTGTTCCAGCACTACGCCGCGTTCAAGCACATGACGGTGTACCGCAACGTCGCCTTCGGCCTCGAGGTCCGCCGCCGCCCGAAGGCCGACATCCGCAAGCGGGTCATGGAGCTGCTCGAGCTCGTCCACCTCGACCAGTTCGCCGACCGCTACCCCGCCCAGCTCTCCGGCGGCCAGCGCCAGCGCATGGCCCTGGCCCGGGCCCTCGCGCCCGAGCCGCAGGTGCTGCTGCTCGACGAGCCGTTCGGCGCCCTGGACGCCCAGGTCCGCAAGGAACTGCGCACCTGGCTGCGCCGCCTGCACGACGAGGTCCACGTGACCACCGTCTTCGTCACCCACGACCAGGAGGAGGCGATGGACGTCTCCGACGCGATCGTCGTGCTCGCCGACGGCGTCGTGCAGCAGGTCGGCAGCCCGCACGAGATCTACGAGAACCCGGCCAACCCGTTCGTGATGAGCTTCCTGGGCCCGGTCACCCACCTCGACGGCCGCCTGGTCCGCCCGCACGACGTGGCCCTGTCCCGCGAGCCGTCCCCGGGCGCCACCGAGGCCACGGTCACCCGCGTGGTGCCCCTGGGCTTCGAGGTGCGCATCGAGGCCCGCGCCGACGACCGCGACGTGTGGGCCCAACTGACCCGGGCGGGGGCCAAGGACATCGACGTGCGCCCCGGCGACAAGGTGTACTTCAGCCCCTCGGCCGAGGCCAGGACCCTCGCGGCTGCGTGACGGCCCCGCGCATGCTGCCCAAACGTATCGAGTACTCGGTCCGGGCGCTGGTCGCCCTGGCCGGCGCCGCCCCCGCGACGGTCAAGGCCCAGGACGTGGCCGACGCCCAGGACATTCCCCCGGGCTACGTGTACGACCTGCTGGCCGACCTGCGCCGCGCGGACCTGGTCATGGTCCAGCGCGGCACGGGCGGCGGCTACGCCCTGGCCCATCCCGCGGCCGACCTGACCCTGGGCGAGATCGTCCGCCGCCTCGACGGCCCCACCCGCGACCGCGACGTCGCCCCGGACCGCACGATCGAACGCCTGCACCACCTGTGGGACCGGGCCAACCGCGTCCGGCTGGACTACCTGGACGCGGTCACCCTGGCCGACCTCATCAACCACGGTGGCACCTGACCTCGTGCCGCCGGCGGTCAGTCACCGGACGCCCCCGGGATCACTACTGTTGGTGATCCGGGGTTCGACGGAGGCTCCGCGGCGCCCGCGCGGGGCGTCACCGCTCGGCGTGCTCGCCGTCGCCGGACGAGGCCGCCGCGTGATCCGCGTGCTGCTCGACGGGCTGAGATGAACTCCCGAGCTCATGCTGCAGAGCCGCGAAGTCGGTGGGCGGGCTGAAATACTTCAGGTCCCGCGCGATCCTGGTCTGCTTGGCCTTGGCCCGTCCACGTCCCACGTCTGCCCCCGGATGTGCTGAGTCGCTCATACGACCGTCGAAGTCTGCTCGTGGTCGCAACATTAGCGCGCCCGCGGCCGACGCCGCAGCACCCGGTCCCGGCCGGTCGTCCGGGCGGCCGGGCCGGGGCCAAGATCCGCCGTTCAGCCGATTGCCGGCCATACAGGGAGTTGGCATGCGCCCAACGCATTTCTCGTTGGCGGGGAGTCGGGATGACGTGCTCCGGGCCGTTCGGCGTGCCCGCCGGGCGCGGTTTCAAGATCACCACCCTCGTACTCCTCGAGGGCACCCTCAGTGTGTTCGGGTCGCCGCGCTCCGCCACGACGCCGACGCAGGTCCGTGTCGCAACGTGGCATAGTCCTCACCGTGGCGTTGGATGACCTGCCGGACTGGCTGCCGGGTTGGTGCCTGGACCATCTTGGCGGCGAACCCGCGGCCGTACTGTTCGAGCTGAACCAGATCTCCACGGTGTGGGGTCTGCGGCTGGCCGGCGGAGCGGACGTCGTGGTCAAGGCGCGCGCCGACGACGGCCGGGCCGCGTCCTGTGTCGCGGCGCAGGCCCGGCTGGCCGAGCGCGGGTTTCCGTGTGCCCGGCCGCTCACGCCGGTGGTCGGTGTCGGTTCGCTGGCCGTGCACGCCGAGCAGTTCCGCCCCGGCGGCGAGATCGTGCACGGGGAGTCGCCGGACGTGGCCGTACGGTATGCGGAGGTGTTCGCCCGGCTGATGGCGGAACTCGCCGGCGTGACCGTCACTGCGCCGTTGCCGAACCCGCGCTGGGTACGCTGGGACCACACGGATTCCGGGCTGTGGCCGGCGATCGGCTTCCTCGACGAGCGGGACCAGAGCGCCGTGCCCGCGTACGTCCTCGACACGGCCCGGCGGGCCCGCGAACGGCTCCTGGCCGCCGGCCTGCCGTGCGTGCTGGGCCACGCCGACTTCGAGGCGCAGAACCTGCGGTGGCACCGGCGCCAGCTATGGGCCGTACACGACTGGGACAGTCTGGCGTGGCAACCGGAGGCGGCGCTGGCGGGCGCGGCGAGCGGGGCGTTCGCCCGCGGCACCGGGCTGCCCACCCTGGCGCCGATCGAGAGCTCCGAGGCGTTCCTGGCGGCGTATCAGAACGTCCGGGGGCGCGCCTTCACGGCCGTCGAAGAGCAGGTCGCGTGGGCGGCCAGCCTGTGGCCGGCGGCGCACAACGCCCGATGGGAAGTACTGCACGGCCAGCCCCCGGTGTGCGGCGAAGCGCTGCGGTCCCAGGCCGCCGAGCGCCTCCGCCGAGCGAATGCCTGCTGACGTTCGCCAACGTGTGGACCGCTGCCACCCCGCTGACCGGCGTCCGCGCCGGGCCCGCTCATCAGGCCGGGCGCGTCCGCTGCCAGTTACGGAACACGAAGCGGTGCACCGACTTCAGCCCCACCCAGAGCGCCGGGTAGAGCACGGCGGCGAACCGGCTGCGGACCGACACCGTAGTCGTCCTGGTGATCCGCGTCCCCGACCCCTCCGGCACCAGATCGAAGCGGTCGTCGAGCCGGTCGACCCAGCGGCTGAAGGCGAGGTCGGTCTCCTCCATGTGGAACGCGAGCCGGGCCGGCGGTTCCCAGACGGTGATGCGCTGGCGTACCACGCCCTGCTCGGAATGGCACTGCCGGGCGGCGCCCACGTCGCCAGGGCCGTCCGGCAGCCGGCACGCGGTGGGGCGCGGCGCGCCGAGGTAGAAGACAGGGCAGCGCGGAGTCAACTCGACAGCGGAGTCACACAGCGCGGGCCACAGCTCCTCGGGGCTGCACGCGACCCTCCACCGCGTATGCACAATCATCTACCGATTCTGATTCCGAGGGGAAACTCCGTTGAAGCTGCTCGGGATAATGGGTCGATGATCGAGAAGTTCAATCCTCCCGCGGTGCACGAGCCGGCGGGCTACAGCCATGTGACGATCTCGAGCGCGGGCCGGCTCGCGCACCTGGCCGGTCAGTGCCCGCTCGATCTGTCCGGCTCGGTGGTCGGCGAGGCCGGTGACTTCGACGCGCAAACCGAGCAGGTGATCGCCAACTGCCTGGCGGTGCTGGAGGCGGCCGGCGCCGCCCCGGCCGACGTGGTCCGGTCGATCGTCTACGTGGTCAGCCCGGACAGCCGCGTCCTGGCCGCGGTCTGGCGCCGGCTCAACGCCTCACCGCTGGCACCGGCCTTCACCTCCGCCAGCACGCTGCTGGGCGTGGCATCGCTCGGCTACGAAGGGCAACTCATCGAGGTCGACCTCACCGCCGCGTTGCCGGACTGAGCCCCCACGGGCCGGAGGCGAGGACATCTGATCTGCCGCTGCGGTAAGGAATGTCGACGTGGACTCACGAAGGAACGGGCCCGGTGCTGTACAGCCGCCGACCGCGGAACAGCTCGAGCAGTTGCGCAAGGCGGCGAGGCGTGGCAGCCGTCGCTCGATGCTGCGCCTGGCGAAGGCGCTGTACGCCACCGGGCTCAGCCCGCATGAGGTGCTGGCCGAGTGCTTCGGCGTCCCGTTCCCCGACGAGTTCCTCGAGGCCGTCGAACGCCGGCCACCACCCGGCAGCTTCCCCCACCGTGCCTGGGTGCTGGCCGCCCCGCCGGAATCCAAATCCGGCGCGCCCGGCAGCTTCGACGAGGACAAGATCCGCGACCGCGATCCCGACCTGCTTCCACTGGTACGACTCGACGACCGCCACACCGAGTACGGCGGCCTGACCCTCTGCTACCGGATGACCGAACTCGCCGCGGGCCGCCCGGTCGTGTACGCGATCGACGCGGACGATCCCGGCGATCCGGTCGAACGATGCGGCGAGTCCCTGCTCGCGGTTCTGCTCGACTATCGCGACGCCGCCGCCGGCCGCCGGCAGCCGGTCACCGCCCCGGTCGCGGCCCTGCGGAGCCGGGCCTCGCGTGGCGACTACCGGTCGATGGCCCGTTTGGCGTGGGCTCTGTACGCCGCGGGCCGCAACCCGTCCCAGGTACTGGCCGAGTGCTTCGGCGTCCCGTTCCCCGACGAGTTCTTCGTGCTCGCCGACGCCAAGCCCGAGGACGCGACCCTGGGGTACGTGACGAACCTGCCGTGGCAGCTGGCCGTACCGCCGGAGCTGGGCGGTCCCCTGCGTCGCCCCAGGCCGGTGATGTGGCCGGCCGAGCGGCAGATCTTCGGCTGGGACCCGGATCTCGTCCCGCTCCTCGCGCTGCACGGCAAGTTCCGGATGGATCATGGCGCGAAGGAGCCGCCACCGCCGATCCGCCACGGCAACCTGCTGCACTGCTACCGCCTCAGCGAGCTCTCCGCCGGCCGAAGCACGGTGTTCGGCGTCCCGTGGCACTCGACGCGAGGCATTGGCGAACTCTCCGTCCGGGCCTGCGGCCCGTCGCTGCTCACGGTCTTGCACGAGGACGCCACCGACCGGTACGACCTGGACGAGTGGGCGTCCGTACAACCGTGGAACTGGGGCGCGGACACCATTGACGACACCGTTCTGGCGGATTCCCTGCAGTACGTGAGCGAGATCGAGGAGCTTCGGCGCCGGAGCCCCATTGCCGATGCCTGACGATGTGCTCCTGGCTCTTGTCATACGCTTCCGTGCTGGTGCTGCTCGGGCAGGTGGCTGTCCGGGTGGGCCCAGACCACGACGTTGCCGGCCGGTTGCCGCTCGAAGAAGGCGAGCACGTCGCGGTCGCGGTGGCGCAGGCTGAAGTGGGTCAGCACGAACAGCGTCTCCGGGTGCGCCTCGACGATCGGTCGAAGCCGGCTCCAGACCGTGTGCCCGACCCGTTCGGCGCGTTCGGCCTGGGCGTCGTCGAGGAAGGTGCACTCGGTGATGACGACCGGGTAGTCGAACAGCCACGGGTTCCGCTCGAACACGGTCTCGCGGGTGTCGCCGAGGAAGGCGAACAGCGGCCGCCGGATCTCCGTGTCGACCTCGACGCCGGCCGCGCGCTCGCGGGTCAGCAGACGGCCGAATTCCGCGGCCGCCATTGCCTGCCGCAGCTCGGCGAACTCCGGCCGCAGCCGCCTGCCACGCTCGGCGAAGGCGTATCCCACGCACGGCACCTTGTGGTCACATCCCACCACCCGTACGTGATGGGCCCGGCGCCCGAAGGTGAACTCGTCGCCGTCCCGTACTCCATGGAGCCGGTGACCCGCCACGCGGGCCGGGTCGAACGCCGCGCCGTGGTTGAGCTCGGCGCTCGCCCGCAGATAGGCCTCCGCGTGGGCGACGGCCTCGGCCGGCAGGTAGATGTCGGTGCCGGTGGGATTCCCGGCCAGGAAGTCCAGATCCTTGGCGTGGTCCAGGTGGGTGTGGGTCAGCAGGACCGTGTCCACCCGGCGGCCTTCGCACAGGCCCGCGTCGAGGCTGCACCGCAGTTCCGGGAGGTGGAAGAACGTCTTGTCGTTCGAGCGGGAGTAGCCGGTGAGGGTCAGCCCGCTGCCGGGCATCCGCCAGGTCTTCCACTGCCGGAACGGATGTCCGTGCTCGAGGCGACCGGGGTGGATCATCGTTCGGCCACGCGCTGCCGCAGCTCCTCGATCTGCTCGACGAGCTCGGCGGACATCTCGACCTCCAGGTCGTCGATGGAGCCCGCGCCGCGGTTCCACGGCTGCACGATCTCCCACTCGTCGAGGCGGTGCACGGCGGTGGCGTACTCGTGCAGCACCGTGAGCAGGGAATCGCCGCAGGCCCGGACGGACAGCGGGCCGCCCTCCTCGGCCGACCGCCACGGGACGCCGACGACGGTACTGCGGCCGGCGGCGAGCTCACTGAGCCGGTAGCAGAGCATCAGATCACCGTGGGGTACCCGCGGCCGGCGTTTCCGCGCCCCATGGTCGACGCGGTCGTCGGCGTACAGCGCGACGAGCGGCACGAGATCCGGGTCCCAATCGTGGATCCGCCGTTCGGCCCGCCACGTCGTCATCGCCGGGCGCAGCACCGGGCCACCCCGTTCGAGCGGAACCGCCAGCTCCCACGGCAGGTTGGTGCCGGTGCCGGGAAGCGTCTGGTAGGGGCCCGCGTCGGCGATGACGAAAAACTCTTCCGGGTACGCCGTACCGAAGCACTCGGCCAGCACGTCCCGCGGGCCGTTGCCGGCGGCGTAGAGCGCCCGGGCGAGGCGGCTCATCGATTCGTAGTCGCCGCGCGAGGCCCGGGCGCGCAGGACGGGCAGGGGCGTCGGCGCCGGCGGCGTGTCGTCGACGGGCCCGAGCAGGGCGTCGACCTGGTCGAGTGCCGCGCGGTGGCCGGCCAGCTGCTGCGGGTCTCGCTCCGCCAGCATCTCGAGCCGCTCGATGACGGCGGCATGATAGCGGCGCAGCACGATGAGCAGGGACGGGCCGCACCGGCGGACCGGGGCCTGCGGGTCAAGGTCGTCGATGCCGAAGACGCCGGGCTCGCTCAGCCGGTAGCACAGTGTCAGGCCGCCGTACTCCGTGAGCCGGTCGGTAAGCGTCAGCAGCGGCACGAGATCAGGATCGTGCGCGAGGATCCGCTGGTCACCTTTGTCGTCGTCGAAGTCGGCCAGCGCGCCGGTGCGCGGCGGGATCGGGCCGCCGCGGTCGGGAGGGACGGCCAGCTTCAGAGCGTGGAAGTCGACGTCCCGCCGTTCGTGACCGGCCAGCGGCATACACTCGGCGAGCGCGGTGAGCTCCTCCGGGAACGCGGCGTCGAAGCACTCGGCCAGCACCTCCCCCGGGCCCCGCCCGGCGAGGTACAGCCCGCGCGCCAGACGGACCAGCGAACGATACCGCCCGCGCTCGGCCTCCGCGCGCAGCCGCCGGAGCTGCTCGGCGTCCGGTGCGGGTCGCGAGCGCCAGGTGACGTCCTCCGACAGGGGCGGCGTCCGGGTCACCTCCGCGCCCACGCAGCCCAGGACGTCGCGCTCCGAGCACAGGTCGATGCCTCCGGCGTCGATCAGCCGGTCGACCAGGTCGTCCGCGGCGCGCCGGTTCCACCGTGCCTCGGCCGCAGCGTGCAGCGGCGTCCGCCCGTCCGCGTCCGTCGCGTTGACGTCCAGCCCGGCGGCGAGCAGCCGGGGCAGCAACACCTCGTGGTCCAGGTGAGCCAGCAGGTGCAGCAGGGTCGCACCGTCCTCGGCACAGGTCGCCGGGTCGAACCCGGCGTCCAGCAACGCCAGCACGCCCGGCGTGTCGCCGAAGTAGGCGCGATCCATCAGCTCCTGCCGCTGCTCGTCGTCACCGCCGGCGGCCGTTCGCGGCGGCGCAGGTGGCCCGTCGGCGCCGGGCGCACGGGCCGGGAACAACGCCTGGGCGACCAGCGGGTGCAGGTCGCCCGGTGTCAGATAGCCGAACCGGAGCAGGTCGAAGTCGACCGGGTGGCGGTACTCAGGAATCTTCAGCACCAGGTAGTTGCCCAGCGGAGGGTTCCCGCGGCGTGCTGTGACGCTTCCGCCGCCGCCGAACGTCAGCTCCACGCCGGGAAAGACCTGCGTCTCATCGGCGCCCTCGACCCAGACCGTCTCGCCGCGCAGCCGGCGGCCGGTCATCAGATCCGCCTCCGGCACACCGTGCTCGAGCACCTCGCGCGCGTCGGCCACCAGCCGCTCCACCGCCACCCACGGCCCCACCGGCCAGATCCGCGGCTCCTCGGGGGCGAGGGTGATCCCGCACGCCTCCAGCGCCTCACCGGCCCGGCCCTGATCCCACAACATGGTCAACCACTCCACCGTGGCGACCGGATCCTCCGGGCGCGGCCCGCTCGGCAGCTCCCCGGCGGCCAGCGGCCGGCCGTCGGCGTGGAAGAACGGGATCCGGTCCGAACCACCGCAGCGTTCCCGCAGCTCATCGGTGTAGCGGGCATCCCAGCAGGACCGGTGCAGGTGATACAGATGCGATCCCCGGTCGTCCACCACGTCACGCGCGTCCCGCGGGGTCCGGACCCACACCCTCAGCCGTACGGGATCCCGGCGCACCCGGTCCACCATCAGGTTCGCGCCGCCACCGGCCGGGTAACGGCGCAGCACGCCGGTCGTGTCCCAGATCGCCCGCGGCGGGATCAGCAGGCGCGGCATGTGCCAGCGCAGCAGATCGGGCACCAGATGACGCAGGTCGTCCTCGACCAGATCGGCGGTCTCGCGGCCGCACGCGCGGGCGATCTCCGCGACGTCGACGTCCAGGTCGACGCCCGCCGCCGCGCAGGCCCCCGCCACATCACCCGCCAGACGCCGCTCGGCCGCCGCCTCGATCATCCATCGCGGCACGGCGTACCGACGCACCCGCTGATACATGCCCAGCAGCGCCCGCCGCCCCTCGGAAAGCTCGTCCAGGGTCACCAAAGCTCCTTTCGCGCGTGCCTTCGCCGCTGGCAGTCCACCAGGTCGTCGAGAGACTACCGCTGCCCATGAATGTGGTCAGGCCGGGCGCGGACCGTCCTGGCTCACGCGGCGGCGCCCGGGGAACGCCGCAGCGGCAGCAGCAGGGCCGGGACCAGGGTCAGGGCGGTGAAGGCCAGGACCCACCAGAAGGTACCCGCGAAGGCCTCCGCCGGTGCGTGGTGCGCGGCGCGGGACTGCAGGATCGCGGACAGCACCGCCGCGCCGACCGAGGCGCCGACGGTCTGGATCATCGTGATCGCGCTGGTCGCGGCCGGGATCTCCGCCGGGGGCAGGGCCGGGGACACGGAGCAGCTGTTCCTCGCCGCGCTGCGAGACCGGCGAGGCGCAGGTGCACGCGTTCCGGGCGCTGCTGGACCGCACGCTCGGCGACGTCACCGACGTCGAGGCGGCGCTGCACGAGTTCGGGCGGCAGTTCGCCGCCGAGATCGCGCACTCGCCGGAGCGCTCGGCGGTGATGCGCCTGCTCATCGCCGAGGCGGCGCACTTCCCGGCACTGCTTGCGCAGACGGCCAAGGCCGGCTCGGCGCAGCAGGCCCTCGCCGACCGGCTCGCCGAGCTGGCCGGCCGGGGGCTGCTCGACGTCGCGGATCCGATGGAGGCGGCCGAATTTCTCGGGCTGCTCGTCACGGGGCGGGTGAACAACCGCTCGTGGTACGGCGCGGTGCAGTTCGCCGACGCCGAGATCGAGGCGCTCGCGGCGAGCGGCGTGCGGATGTTCCTACGGGTCTACGGCAGCCGGTAGACAGAGACGTGCGAGCGGGACTCGCCGGTGAACTCGGTGCCGCGCCAGTCGGCGTGGCGGGACTCCAGCGCGAAGCCCGCGAGCTGCCCCATGAGGTCGAGCTCGGACGGCCAGACGTAGCGGTGCGGGCTGCGGGTCAGGCGCGCGGCGCGGCCGGGGCCGGCGTCGAACGTGAAGTGGTGCGAGACGATGCGCTGGTTGAGCACGTCGAAGGTGTCCAGGCCCAGGTAGCCCGGCTCGTTGCCGAACACCACCGCGCCTTGGCCGGGCGGCAGCCGCCGCAGGTCGGGGACCTCCAGCTCGATCACGAAGCATCCGCCGGGCGCGAGGTGACGGGCCGCGTTGCGGAAGCACGCGACCTGCCCGGCCTGCGTGAGCAGGTTCGAGATCGTGTTGAAGACCAGATAGACGAGGGTGTACTCCCCCGGCGCGGTCGCGCTCGCCATGTCCCCGACGACCACCGGAATCGTCTCCTCGCCGGCCTTCGCCCGCAGCCGGCGCAGCATCGGGCCGGAGAGCTCGATTCCGGTCACCGGCACGCCCGCGGCGGCCAGCGGCACGCCGATGCGCCCGGTGCCGATCGCGAACTCCAGCGCCCGGCCGCCCGCGGCGAGCTCGGTCAGGCGGGCCACCGCCGGGCCGACAACCTCCGGGGCGAACATGCCGGCGCCGGGGGTGTCGTACGCGTCGGCGATCTCGTCGTCCCAGATCTCGGCGAACCCCTCGTCCCGAACAGATCGTCGCATGGTTTCGAGCCTGGCGACCCGGGCGCGGGATGTCCATCCGTTTTCGCGCGTTCCGGTTGACTATGAAAATGAAAACCGGTACCAACAAGGCGTGAAGATTGCATTCGTCGGCAAGGGCGGCAGCGGCAAGACCACGCTCGCCGGGCTGTTCTGCCGGACTCTCGTCGCGCAGGGCGCGGACGTCCTGGCGTTCGACGCGGACATCAACCAGCACCTGGCCGTCGCACTCGGCGCCGACCCGCGCACGGCGGCCGGGCTGCCGGCGCTGGCCGAGCACCTGGAGGCCATCAAGGAACACCTGCGCGGCGACAACCCGCGCATCGCCTCCGCGGCCGCCATGCTCAAGACCACCCCGCCCGGGCGCGGGTCGCGCATCCTGCGGCCGGGCGAGCCGGGGCCGGTCCTGGCGCCGCTGATCCGCGACGTCGGCGGGGTCCGGCTCGCGGTCACCGGCCCGTTCGGACAGGACGATCTCGGCGGCGATACGCCGAGCAGGCCGTCGACTTCCACGTCCGCAACGCCCTGGCGTGGGGCAACACCCGCGCCGGGTCGACCTGACCGCCCAGGTCGACCCGGGGTTCACCCTCGCGCCGGTGCCCGCCGCGCGCTGAGCGCAGAGATGGGGCCTCTGGCCACGCTCCTATGAAGTCAGAACGCCAGCACCTCCCGACCAAGGCCGACAGATCGCGTGGAAGACCCGAAGTCAGTCAGGCGTTGGGTCAGACCTTGGCGGGAGGCGCTCATGAACATCATCTCTGTCAGGCGGCGAAGTCCGGCACGGCCGCGCGGGCGTGCTCGGCGCGGCCCTTGGGCTCCTCCCACTCCTCCTGCCGGCCCAGCGCCGTGAGGTCGAGCAGGGCGTACGCGCCGCCGAAGTCGGTGCCGCGGGCGTACGTCGAGTAGGTGTGGAACACCTCGCCGCCGTCGGCCAGGAAGCAGCTGAACCCCGGCAGCTCCGGCGACTCCACGACCGGCAGGGCGCGGTAGTTGTACACCGGCGGCTTCACCGACTCGTCGAAGGACACGTCGAAGTCGAAGTTGAAGTCGTCGCCGTGGGAGGAGTACCACGGGATGCTCCAGCCGCGCTTGCCGGCGTAGGCCCGGAGCTTCTCGTACGGTGCCCGCGACACCAGCGCGAACGTGGTGTTGCGGTTGGCCAGGTGCGTCAGCAGGGCCGGGGCCATCTCGTCGATGGCCGCCGTGCAGCTGGGGCAGGCGTCGTCCCAGCCGGGGTCGAACATGACGTGCTGCACGATGAGCTGCGGCCGCCCCTGGAACAGCCCGGCGAGCGTGACCTGCCCGTTCGCGCCCGTGAACCGGTACGGCTTGTCGATGCGCACCATCGGCAGCCGGCGCCGCTCGGCGTTGATCCGGTCCAGCTGCCGCCGGGCCTCCTTCTCCTGTTCCAGCAGCGCGCGGCGGGCGGCGAGCCACTCCGCGCGGCCGACGATCTCGGGAAGCGCCATGCTGTTGGCCTCCTTGTGCGGTTGGTCGTACTGTCCCCCTGTACGACCGGCCACGAGACCGGAAATCGACGCACCCGCGGGATGAACTACGCCCGGCTACCGAAAACTACGCTGTGTCGCCGATTTTCCGAGGATTTTTCGGCGGGTGGTAGCGTCAGGGATGGATGAGCGCGCCGCCGCCGGGGTGTTCGGATGCCTCGAGGCGCTCACGCCACCCCGGTAGCCACGTCCGGGTCCAGGGCCGCCTCGACCGCCACCGCCTCCAGGCCGTGCAGCAGCGCCTCCGCGTCGCCAGGGGCGATGACGTGCGTGTCCAGGAACACGATCGCCTGGGTCGCGCCCGGCAGCTCGTCGATGTGCACGATGAGCGGCTCGAACGGCACGTCCTGCTGCGTGGTCCAGCGGAACGTGCCGCCGCCGGCGGCCGCGGCCACCTCGTCGGTGCTCGGCACCGGGGCGCCCGCGGCGGCGTCGTCGTCGCGGCGGTCGTTGAAGTAGCAGGGCAGCTCCAGCCCGGGCCGGTCGGCGACGGCCCGCGCGACGAGGTCGTCCAGGCCGGCCGGGTCGTAGTAGGCATGCTTGTACGTGCTCAGCGCCGAGCGGCGGGCCCGGTCGAAGGCCTCCGCGAACGTGATGCCGGCGACGTCGAGGCGGCACAGGCCGTACTGCGCCAGCATGCACACCACCCGGTCCAGCCCCGGCCGGAAGCGGTTGTTCACCATCGGCCGCACCACGACCGGGTTCAGCCCGGTCACCCGGGCCAGCGCGACGGCGAACACGGCCAGCAGCACCGGCGCGGCCGCGATCCCGGTCTGGGCCGTGACCGAGCGCAGCGCCATGCTCAGCGCCGGCGAGGAGAACTCCCCGCGCCAGTGCCGCGGCGAGCGCGGATCGCGTGACTTCGGGTACCGCCGCAGCGGCATCTCCCGCAGGATGCCGTCCCAGTGCCGCAGCGCCATCGCGTGCTGCCGCGCGCCCGGCGCCGAGGCCTGCCAGCGGGCCTGTTCGAGGGGCTGCAGGTCGGGCACCGGGGTCTCGGGGCGCTTGTCGAGCTCCTCCAGCAGCACCCCGGCCCCGAACCCGTCGGTGACCAGGTGGCACATGACCACGACCAGGTGCGTGAGCGCGCCGCCGCTGCGCACGACCGCCATCCGGATCGGCCAGTCGCGCTCGAAGTCGTACGCGTCCTCCTGCAGCTTCAGCCGCAGCTCCTCGGCCAGCTCCGCGGGGTCGTCGTCCCCGGCGTCGAACACGTCGAGGGCGACCTCACCCTCGCCGGCGACCACCTGCCGGGGCGGGCCGTCGGGGGACAGGCGCAGCCGGGTGCGGGCGGTGGGGAAGCGGCTCATGAGGTACCGCAGCCGCTCCCGCACGTCCTCCAGCGTCGTGCCCTCGGGCAACGGCCCCCACGCCCCGTTGGGGATCCACGACTCCTGCCGGACCATCGCCCGCCAGATGTCGTGCTGTCCCCACGACAGCGGCCCCTCGCCGGCTCCATCTCCGGCGAACGCCACCATGAACCGCTCGGTCATCCGGTCCGCCCCCTCCGCGCCCCATCGGCGAGACTGGATGCTAGTCAACCGGAGATCTTGACCGTATCGGTTCGGCGACCGATTTTCTTCCTGTGCATGCGATCCGGCGGCGGACCCCTTGTGAGGGCTCGCCGCCGGATCGCCGGTCCGTCAGCTGCCGGAGGTGTGCAGCTGCCGGATCTCGTCCGCGCTCAGGGCGCGGTCGTAGAGGTGGACCTGGTCGACAGTGCCGTCGAGGTAGTCGACCGGGTTGCCGCCGTACTTGCCGCGGCCGATCACCGTGTGGCCGGTCGGGCCGGCCTGGGGCAGGCAGGCGCTCGCGGTGCCGGCCAGCTCGCCGTCGACGTACAGCCGCAGCTCACCCTGCACCGTGTCGCGCACGCCGACCAGGTGGTACCACTGGCCCGCGTTCGGCTTGACCGGGGCCAGGGCCCGCACACCCGCGAAGCTCATCGCGAAGCGCTGGTCGGCGCCGGAGTACTGCAGGTAGAAGTCGCTGTTCGTGGGCCCGTCCTGGCTGACGACCGTCTGGAACGCGCCGTCGGCCTTGTCGAGTTTGACCCACGCCGCGGCGGAGTAGTCGCCGGCCGTGTTCAGCAGCGGCTTGCCCGCGTCGAGGTACTGCGTGGACCCGTCCAGCGAGACGCCGTTGCCGTTGTGCCCGGCCACGAACGCGGCCCCGCCGACCAGGGTGGCGTCGTTGTCGCCGGCCGCGTCCGCGGCGAGCGTGCCGCCGGTCTCGTCCAGCGGGTAGAACGTGACGCCGGTCAGGCCGGGGGTGCCCGGCGGCGGCTGCGGGACGTTCGCCGCCGAGCCGTCGGCCTGCGCGATGATCTTCTGGTTGATCGCCTTGACCTGCTTGAGGTCCATCTTGGTGACCTGGCGGTCGTAGGTGAAGAAGCCGTTGAGCTCCGCCTCGACGTCGGTGATCTGGGTGTAGATGGACGCGCTGATCCCGCACGCCTTGGCCGAGGTGATCACGGCCTGCTGGTTCTCGACGTACTTTCGGGTCAGCGTGGCCGAGTCGGGCTCCATCTCGTACGCCTGCCCGTCGCCGAACCACATGTGGTTGGACGTCTTGAGGCCGAAGCCGCCGTGCTCGCCGTCGATGGCGACCCGGTCACCGGCGGGCGCCGGGGAGGCCGGCCCGAGATACTGATGGAAGTCGATCACGTCACCGCGGCCCGAGTCGCCGTGCGAGTTGCAGCAGTTCACACCGCTGTGCGCGTCGACGAGCCGGGCCGGGTCCTGGGCCTTGACGTCGTCGGCGATGCGCCCGGTCGCGGCCCGGTCCCACTCGCCCCAGCCCTCGTTGAACGGCACCCACGCCACGATCGAGGTGAACGAGCTGTGCTCGCGCACCATCTCGTGCAGCTCCGACTCGAACTGCCCGCGCCACTCCTGCGGGATCGGGCCCGTGTTCGCGGCCGGCATGTCCTGCCAGACCATGAGACCGAGCTTGTCCGCCCAGTAGTACCAGCGGTCCGGCTCCACCTTGATGTGCTTGCGCACCGTGTTGAACCCCATCGCCTTGTCCTGCTCGAGGTCCCACTTCAGCGCGGCGTCGGTCGGCGCGGTGTAGAGCCCGTCGGGCCAGAATCCCTGGTCGAGGTTGGCCAGGTTGAACAGGATCTTGCCGTTCAGCGCGATGCGCGACTTGCCGTCGGCACCCTTGGCCGTGCCGATCTGGCGCATGCCGAAGTAGGAGCCCACGGTGTCGACGGTCTTGGTGCCGTCCACCAGGCTGACCTGCAGGTCATAGAGGAACGGGTGGTCGGGCGACCAGAGCTTCGGATTCGGTACCGGCAGTCGCAGCGGCGTTCCCGGCGCCCCCGTCACCTGCCCGACGACCTTGTTGCCGTTCTTGGCGACCGCCTTGACCTGCAGCCCGGCCCCGCCGGTCACGTTCGCGGTCACCTTCAGCGCACTGCCGGGCACGTCGGGGGTGGTGACCAGGCCGGAGATGGAGGCCGCGGGGACCGGCTCCATCCACACGGTCCGCCAGATGCCCGAGCTGCCCTGGTAGAAGATCCCGTGGTCGGAGGAGCGCCGCTGCTTGCCGATCGGCTGCCCGGTCGCGTCCGTGAGATCCTCGGCCCAGACGATGAGCTCCTGCGGCCCGCCGGCGGTGAGGGCGTCGGTCACGTCGACGTCGAAGCCGTCGTACCCGCCGCGGTGCGTGGCGACCTGGGTCCCGTTGACGTACACCTTGGCGTCGTAGTCGACGGCGCCGAAGTGCAGCTGGAGCCGCTGCCCCGCCCAGGCCCTGGGGACCGTGAACGTCCGGCGGTACCACATGCGGTCCTCGTGCCGCTGGATGCCCGACAGCGCGGACTCGATCGGGTAGGGCACCAGCACCCGCTCACCGAGGCTCTGCCCGGTCGGCACCGCCTGCCCGGCGGTGGCGCGGGCGAACTCCCACACGCCGTTGAGGTTCTGCCACTTGTCCCGGGTCAGCTGCGGCCGCGGGTACTCGGGCAGGGCGTTGTCCGGCCCGACCTTGCTCGTCCACTTGGTGGCCAGCGGTGGGATGCCCACGTGCCAGGCGGGCGAGTTGTCCGGCGGGGTTGCGGCCCCGGCGGCGGTGGCGGGCAGCGCCAGCCCGGCGGCCAGGCCGGCCGCGAGCAGCAATTGGCCAAGTCGTCTGTCCAGTCTTCGCATGAATGAACGCCCCTTCGGCGACGGCGGACCGCTGAGAGTGCACTCATCTGAACAAATGTGCTCAGCAACCGTCAAGAGACGTTGTTAGATCCGTGGCGAAGCAACAGATTCAAACAGGTGGCTGGATCGCGTCCCGGAACAGATCGTCTGCTGACGATGGGCTTCCCGGCTGTCGCCGCCCGGCTCGCTGCGTGCGGCATGTGCGACTCCGGACATGTCGGGCGCCGCGGACCCATGCCCGGCTGACGAAGAAGCGAACAATCGCGGCGACAAGCCGCGCGACTTTTTGTCGGCGTCTCACCCCCGAGGGCCCGACTTTTCGCCGGCGGCACGGCCCTGCGCGCCCGACTTTCGTCGGCATCGTGCATCGATGACCGGGCACACGGCGAGGCCGGCCCGGGAGCCGCCCGGGCCGGCCTGCGGTGGATGGTGCGCGGTTCCTACTCGGCCGGGGGGTCGGCCAACGGCCAGCCGCCCGCGGCGAGGTGGGCCGACACGCGGACCACGTCCTCCGGGGTGGCCTTCTGCAGCACCTCGTCGCTGATCATGGCCTCGATGTCGCCGGCCGTGATCGGGTCGGCCGACTCTTGCGACTGCTCCGCGAGGTCTCGGGCGAACTTGCGGACCTCGTCCTCGGTGAGCTTGCGCCGCAGCAGGCCGAGCAGGGCCACGTAGTCCTGCCGGGGCACGCCGCTGGGGTAGCCGGCACGCAGCCAGTCGATGCTGCGCGTCAGGAAGTTGGAGCGGGACTCGCTCACACAGACCTCCTACTTCTTGTTGACGATCGTCGGGTAGACGTGCTCGAAGCTCAGCGCCTTGCCGAAGCCGCTGGCCACGATATACGTGATACCCAGCACGACGCCGAGCAGCACAATGACGAAGCACAGCCAGCCCAGGAGCGTGCCGATCGGCTGCGCCTTGGGGCCGGTCGTGCCGGACTCGTGGACCTCGGCGTCGCCGCCGGCGCCCCAGGCCAGGGACCGCACGCCGAGCGCGAACAGCGTGGGCAGACCGGCGCCGAGGATCAGGCCGACGAGCAGGACACGCCAGGCGGCCTGGAGGGCGAACTGCAGGTTGTGGGACATCAGCGGACCGCCTCGGACAGTTCGGGAGCGGCTTCCCACTCGTCGTTGACGTTGTTGTGGTCGACCGGGGCCTTGCGGGAGTGCCAGTACATGTACCCGGCCAGGCCGAGCAGGATGGCGAAGACCATGATCGCGCCGCCGAGGCCGCCGATCAGGTGGCCGATCCACCACATGAGGGCACCGACGATGGCGGCGGAGGGCAGCGTGATGAGCCAGGCGAGCACCATGCGGCCGGCCACGGACCAGCGCACCAGCGCACCGGGTTTGCCGACGCCGGTGCCGAGGATGGAGCCCGTCGCCACGTGCGTCGTGGACAGGGCGAAGCCCAGGTGGCTGGAGACCAGGATGACCGCGGCCGAGGAAGCCTCGGCGGCCATGCCCTGCGGCGGGGCGATCTCCACCAGCCCCTTGCCGAGGGTGCGGATGATCCGCCAGCCGCCGAGGTACGTGCCGAGCGCGATCGCCAGGGCGCAGGCGGCCTTCACCCAGAACGGGATGTTCTTCGTGTCGGTCCAGTCGCCGGTGGCGATGAGGGCGAGCGTGATGACGCCCATCGTCTTCTGGGCGTCGTTGGTGCCGTGGGCGAGCGACACCAGCGACGCCGAACCGATCTGGCCCCAGCGGAAGCCGTTGTCGGTGAAGCGCTGGGCGACGCCGAGGGTCACCTTGTAGATCAGCCAGGTGCCCACCGCGGCGATGACACCCGCGATGACCGGTGACATGACCGCGGGCAGCAGGACCTTGCCGACGAGACCGTCGAGCTTGGTGCCGTTGCCGTTCCAGTTGACCCCGGCCCAGCCCAGACCCGCGATGGTCGAGCCGACGAGGCCGCCGAACAGCGCGTGCGACGAGCTGGAGGGCAGGCCCAGCAGCCAGGTCAGCAGGTTCCAGACGATGCCGCCGACCAGGCCGGCGAGGACGATGAGGAGCAGGGCGAACCCGCCGCCTTCGAGCAGGTTCGCCTTGGGTGTGCCGTCGGAGTTCTGGATCTTCACCACCGCGTTGGTGACGGTGAGCGCGACCTCGACGGAGAGGAACGCGCCGACGAGATTCAGGACTCCGGACAGCAGCACGGCGGTCTTCGGCCGCAACGCGTTCGTCGCGATGGACGTCGCCATCGCGTTCGCCGTGTCATGGAACCCGTTGGTGAAGTCGAACCCGAGGGCGGTCACGATCACCAGGACGAGCACCACGGTGGTTTCTGTCACAACTCGATCGTCGCGCTTCGGCGAAGCTCGTGACAGCGCTGCGGACGACCGGGTGAAGAGTTCGACCGTCGTCAACCTATTGTCAAACTGGAGACGCGCCGTGCGGGTCGATCCGGTACAACTGTGGAATGTCGTACACCCCGCGGGAAGTGGTCGAGCGGACCGGCTTCACCCTCGACACGCTGCGATACTACGAGCGCATCGGGCTGCTCGACAGCGTCGAGCGCACCAGCGGCGGGCAGCGGGCCTTCACCGACGACGACCTCGCCTGGCTCGGCATCCTGCGCTGCCTGCGCGACACCGGCATGCCGATCGCGCGCATGCTGCGCTACGCCGAGCTGGCCCGCGGCGGCGACGCCACCTTCGCCGAGCGCGCGGAACTGCTCGAAGAGCACGATCGCGACATCGAGGCGAAGATCGCCGCACTGCGCGCGGAGCAGGAGCGGATCCGGGAGAAGATCGGCTGGTACCGCGCCGAGCTCGCGATCATCGACTCACACCCGGCAATCACGGCCGACGGGGTCGGCGTGACACGCGTGTAACTGAGCGTTTGTACCGTCGGGTCGTGATGCAGACCCGCACGGTCTGTTCGTACTGCGGGGTCGGCTGCGGCATGGTCCTCGACGTGGCGACGGACCCCGACGGCCGCCGGCGCGTGCTCAAGGTGCACGGCGACAAGGACCACCCGGCCAACGCCGGGCGCCTGTGCACCAAGGGCGCGACCAGCGCCGAGATGCTCGCCGGGGCCGGGCGGCTCGGCATGGCGCGCGTCCGGGCGGACAAGGGCGGGGTGGCGGCCGACACCGGCCTCGACGCGGCGATCGCGCACACGGCGGCGCGGCTGCGGGCCATCATCGACGAGCACGGCCCCGACGCGGTCGCGTTCTACGTGTCGGGGCAGATGACGCTCGAGGCGCAGTACCTGGCGAACAAGCTCGCCAAGGGGTTCGTGCGCACCAATCAGATCGAGTCCAACTCGCGGCTGTGCATGGCCAGCGCCGGCAGCGGCTACAAGCTGTCCCTCGGCGCCGACGGGCCGCCCGGCTCCTACGACGACTTCGACCACGCCGACCTGTTCTTCGTCATCGGCTCGAACATGGCCGACTGCCATCCGATCCTGTACCTGCGCATGCTCGAGCGCATCAAGGCGGGCGCGAAGCTCATCGTGGCCGACCCGCGCCGGACCGCGACGGCCGAGAAGGCGGACATCTTCCTGCAGCTGCGCCCCGGCACCGACCTGGCGCTGCTCAACGGCCTGCTGCACCTGCTCGTGGCGGGCGGGCACATCGACGAGGCCTTCATCGCCGAGCACACCGAGGGCTGGGAGGCGATGCCGGCGTTCCTGGCCGACTACACCCCGGCCCGGGTATCCGAGACAACCGGCATTCCCGAGCAGTCCCTCCGCGCCGCCGCGGCCGCCATCGCCGCGGCCGGCGAGTGGATGAGCTGCTGGACGATGGGGCTCAACCAGAGCACGCACGGCACGTGGAACACCAACGCGCTGGTCAACCTGCACCTCGCCACCGGCGCGATCTGCCGGCCCGGCAGCGGCCCGTTCTCGCTCACCGGCCAGCCCAACGCGATGGGCGGGCGCGAGATGGGGTACATGGGCCCGGGCCTGCCCGGGCAGCGCTCGGTCCTCGCCGAGGCCGACCGCGTCTTCGTCGAGACGGCCTGGGGACTGCCCGGCGGCACCCTGCGCACCGACGTCGGCAAGGGCACCGTCGAGCTGTTCGAGCGCATGGCCGCCGGCGAGGTCAAGGCCTGCTGGATCATCTGCACCAACCCGGTCGCGTCGGTCGGCAACCGCGCGACGGTCATCCGCGGCCTGCAGCGTGCCGAGCTGGTCATCACCCAGGACGCCTACGCCGAGACCGAGACCAACGCCTACGCCGACGTCATCCTGCCGGCCGCGATGTGGTCCGAGATCGACGGGGTGATGATCAATTCGGAGCGGAACCTGACCCTGCTCAGCGCCGTCGCTGACCCGCCCGGCGAGGCCCTCGCCGACTGGGAGATCATCGCGCGGGTCGGCGTCGCGATGGGCTACGGCGACGCGTTCCGCTACGAGCGCGCCGAGGACGTCTTCGCCGAGATCCGCGGCTTCCACAACCCGCAGACCGGCTACGACCTGCGCGGGGCGAGCTACGAACGGCTCCGGCGGGGCCCGGTGCAGTGGCCCGCCCCGCCCGAGGCACAGCGGCGCAACCCGATCCGGTACCGCAACGACGGCGCCGGCCAGCCGGTCCGCGAACGCCCCGACGGCACCCGCCCCCGGCTCCACTTCGCCACCCCGAGCGGCCGCGCGGTGTTCTTCCCCCGCCCGCACCTGGACCCGGCCGAGCTGCCCGACGACGACTACCCGTTCCTGCTCAACACCGGGCGGCTGCAGCACCAGTGGCACACGCTCACCAAGACCGGCAAGGTCGCGAAGCTCAACAAGCTCAACCCGGGCCCGTTCGTCGAGCTGAACCCGGCCGACGCGCAGCGCCTCGGCATCGCCGGCGGCGACCGGGTCGAGATCGTCTCGCGCCGCGGCCGCGCGGTGCTGCCCGCGTCCGTCACCGACCGGGTGCTGCCCGGCAACTGCTTCGCCCCGTTCCACTGGAGCGACCTCTTCGGCGACGACGTCGCGGTCAACGCGGTCACGTCCGACGCGGTGGACCCGATCTCGTTCCAGCCGGAGCTCAAGGTCTGCGCGGTGAGCCTCGCGCGGGTCGCGTCCTCGGCGGAGCCCCTCGCCGTCGACCTCGCGGCACCGTCGTTCACCGAGACCGAGCGGATGTACCTCGCCGGGTTCCTCAGCGCCCTGGCGAAGAACCCGCCCGCGGCCGGATTCGTGCCGCGGCTGCCGGGCGACGCGCCGTTCGACCCGGCTCGGGGCGCGTGGGTCGACGGATACCTGGCCGGCACCTACCACCGGCCCGGCGAGCCGGCGGTGGGGGCGAGCACCGGGCGTACGGTCGAAGTCCTCTGGGCATCGCAGACCGGCAACGCCGAGGAGTTCGCCGCCCACGTCGGCCGGAGGCTGTCCGACGAGGGGTGGCGGGCCAACCTGCGGGCCATGACGCTCGCCGCCGGTGAGCTGCTGCACGGCGGCGCCGACCTGCTGCTCATCACCAGCACCTTCGGCGACGGCGACGCCCCCGACAACGGCGCCGCGTTCTGGGAGTCGCTGCAGGGCGACGCGCCGCGCCTCGACGGGCGCCGCTACGCGGTGCTGGCGTTCGGCGACTCCAGCTACGCCGATTTCTGCGGCCATGGCCGCCGCCTCGACGCCCGCCTCACCGAGCTCGGCGGCGTCCGGCTCGCCCCGCGGGTCGACTGCGAGCCGGACTTCACCGACGCCGCCAACGGCTGGCTGGACGCGGTGCTGTCGGCCCTGCGCGCCCCGGCGGCCAGGCCCGCGCCGCGCCGCGCCGGCCGCGCCGAGACGCTCACCGCGACGCTGCGCGGCAACCGGCTGCTGTCGCTGCCCGGCTCGGCGAAGGAGGTGCGGCAGTTCACCTTCGACGTCGGCGAGGACTTCGGCTACGCGGCCGGCGACGCGCTCGGCGTGTGGCCGGTCAACTGTGAGTCCCTTGTGGACGAGTGGCTCGCCGTCACCGGCCTCGACCCACTGTCCATCGTGGACGTCGGCGGCGAGGTCGAGCTGCGCGAGGCGCTGCTGCACCGTCTCGACATCACCCGGATCACCCCGGACCTGATCCGCTTCGTCGCCGACCGCGGGCCGGACTCGCCGCTGCGGGCCCTGCTGCGCCCGGACAACCAGGGGGAGCTGGCGAAGTACACCTGGGGGCGCCAGGCGGTCGACGTCGTCGCCGAGCACGCGGTCAAGGCCACCCCGGCCGAGTGGGCCGGCGTGTTGAAGCGGCTCCAGCCGCGGCAGTACTCGATATCCTCGTCGCCGCTGCTGGAGCCCACCCGGGTCTCGACCATGATCTCGGTCATCCGCTTCGACAACGGCGCCGGCAAGGTCCGCAAGGGCGTGTGCTCGGCGTTTCTGGCCGACGCCGCCGAGGACGCGCCGGTGCGTGTCTACCTGCAGCGCAACCCGAACTTCCGCCCGCCCGCCGACGACGGCCTCCCCATGATCATGGTCGGGCCGGGCACCGGCGTGGCCCCGTTCGTGGCGTTCCTGCAGGAGCGGCGGGCCCGCGGCGCGCGCGGGCCCAACTGGCTGTTCTTCGGTGAGCAGCGCCGCGCGACCGACTTCTACCACGCCGATGACCTGGCCCGCCTGCGCGACGAGGGGGTGCTGACCCGGCTGGACCTGGCGTTCTCGCGGGACCAGCGGGCCAAGGTGTACGTCCAGGACCGCATGCGCGAGCACGGCGCCCAGCTGTTCTCGTGGCTGCAGGACGGCGCCCACTTCTACGTGTGCGGTGACGCCACCCGGATGGCCAAGGACGTCGACCTGGCCCTGCGCGAGATCGTCGCCGCGCACGGCGGCCTGGACGAGGGCGCCGCGGCCGCCTACGTCAAGCAGCTGGCGGCGGAGAAGCGCTACGTCCGCGACGTCTACTGACCGGTTCTCGCGGCGATCGGCCGACAGCCTAATGTGGACGGATGGCCGCCTCGCTGCTCGCCGTCGACTACGGGACCGCCTACACCGTGGCGCTGCGCCGTCACCCGGGCGGCATCGTCGAGCCGGTCCGGATCGACGGCGAGGAGGGGCTGCCGTCGGCAGTGTTCGTGAAGCACGGCGACCTGATCACCGGCCGGGAGGCGGTGCGCTGCGCCCGGATCGACCCCGTCATGTTCCACCCCGCGCCGAAGCTGGATCTCGGCCGCGACGACCGGGGCGAGCACCCGGTCCGGCTGGCAGCCGCGACGCTGCGCCGGATCGCCGGGGCCGCGCCCGCGGACCGGGCGGTGCTCACGACGCCGGCGACCTGGCCGCCGGCCCGGCGCCGGCGGCTCGCCGAGGCCGCGGCCGCCGCCGGACTGCCCGCGGCGGGGCTGGTCCCGCGGCCGGTCGCCGCCGCCACCTACTGCGCCCGGCTGCGGCCGGTCGCCGAGGGCGGGGCGGTGCTGGTGCACCATCTGGGCGCCGGCGGCTTCGAGGCGACCGCGCTGCGGCTCGGCGAGGGCGCGTTCGAGGTGCTGGCCGCCGTCGCGCACCCGGCCGGCGGGCGGCTGCTCGACGAGATGACGGCCCACCGGTTCGCGACCGCGCTCAGCCCGTTCGAGCCCGGCAGCGGACCGCCGAGCGCGCGGCATCGGCTCGGCCTGCTCGACAATGCCCGCGACGCCCGGGAGGCGCTGTCGCGGCAGGAGTACCTCGAGCCGCTGCGGCCCGGCGCCGAGGGGCTCACCCGGGCCGCGCTCGAGGAGGTGCTGCGGCCCGTGCTGGCCGCCACCGTCGCGACGGGCCGCGAGGCCCTGGCCCAGGCGGGGATCGGGGGCGAGCCCGTCGCCTGGTTCCTGACCGGGGCGGCGAGCGCCACCCCGCTGCTGCCCCGGCTCGTGCGGGAACAGGCCCGCGTCGAGCCGCTCGTGCTGCGCCACCCGCGGCACGCGGTCGCTGCGGGGGCCCTCTGGTCGGCCGCCGGCGACGAGCCGCCCCGGGACGGGCCGGATCTGTTGCTGCTCGACACCCGCCGGACCTACGCGGCCGGCGGCGGGCACGTCACCAGCTCGTGGCACGCGACGTCCGCCCCGGTCGAGCAGCTGCGGCAGTGGTACCACCACAGCCTGCCCGGCCACGCCGAGGCGCCCGCCGGGCGGTGGTCGCACGAGCGCCTCGACGGCGGGTTCCGCCACTTCCACCACGTGTCGCTGTTCCCGGCCGGTGACCCGGCGGCCGCCGGGCTCGGCCCGTCGTGGCGCGTCCCGGACCACCTGCTGACCGTGATTCGGGACGACACCGCGATCCTGCCCGCCTGAGCGTCACGACACCGCACGCCTCGGCCAGCTCGACGGGGCGTCGAGGTCCCCGCCCGGGCTCAGGCGCGCGGTGTACCAGGCCGCCTCCTGCGGCGTGAACCAGTCCGCCGGCCCGGTCTCGAAGTCGGTGACGTACAGCTCGACCCCGCCGAAGTCCCCGATCCACAGGCCGTTGGCGAACTGGCCGGTGCCGCTGCGCCACCGCGCGGGGCGGCCGGCGACGGTGCGGTCCGGGGCGAAGGAGGAGCTGGCGTCCGCGTCGGCCCAGATGTAGATCACCTTGTCGTCGGCGCGGTGGATGGTCAGGCCCGCGTACACGAACACCGACGGGCCCGGGCCGCGGCGGATCACCGTCTGGCACTCCGACCACCGCGCGCCCGGGGGCAGCTCGGACAGGTGCAGCGGCATCGCGCAGCGCTGCACCCGCTCCAGCCGCACCGCGCGGGCGACGAGGGGCAGCAGGTCGCGGTCCTCCCAGCGCACCACCGAAACGCCCCAGACGTCGCCCTGCCGCCAGCGCACCGCGCGGGTCTGGCCGGCGTCGTGGGCGACCCGCCACTCCTCGACCGTGCCCGGGTCGGTGCCGAGCAGGACGATGAGGACCGGTTGGCGGTCGGCGTCCATCCCGGCGAAGGTCTCGTACCCGTCGCCCGACACCCACTGCGTCATCGCGATCCGCGCGTTCACGGCCGCCGGCAGCGCGGGCAGGTCGACGTCGAAGTGCAGCAGGCCGCGGTCGCTGCCGATCCCGCCGGGCGGCGCCGCGGTCTCGGCCGGCAGGGTCGTGGCCGGGGCCGGGGGCGGTTGCGGTGGCAGGAGCGCGAAGGCGGCCGCGGCGATGACGCAGGCGGCAGCGGTACCGATGATGCGTCGCCGGCGGCGAATCCCCCGCGCCCGCCGGGCCGCCCGCTCGCCCAGTTCCGCCGCCGGAGCGGTGCGCTCGGCCCGCTCGGCCAGCGTGGCGGCGATCCGGCTCTCGAGGTCGGTCACGGCGTCACTCCCTCCAGGTAGGCGCCCCGCAGCCGGTGCAGGGCGCGCATCGCGTGCGTGCGGACGGTGGCCGCCGAGCAGTCCAGGACGCGGGCGATGGCGGCGTCGTCGAGGTCCTCGTAGTAGCGCAGGACGACGACGGCGCGCTGCTGCTCGGGCAGGGCGCGGATGAGCCGCCACAGCGCGTCGCGCTCGGCCGCCTCCGCGTCCAGCCGCCCCGGCGTGGCCTGCTCCGGAGCCGCCTCGGCGGGCAGCTCGCGGTTCGCGCGCCGCCGCCACCACGACCGCGAGCCGTTGAGCACGAGCCGGCGCAGGTACACGTCCGGGTCGTCGCCGCGGCGGATGTGCGCCCAGCGCAGGTACGCCTTGGTCAGCGCGTCCTGCACCAGGTCCTCGGCCCGGTGCTGGTCCCCGGTGAGCAGCGCCGCGAAGCGCACCAGCGCCTGTCCTCGCGCCGCGACGTACTCCTCGAACGTCACACCAGCCAGAGTCCTTAACTGGGTCGCCGCGTTGACACCGGATCGGGGAAACTTCGCCGGTGGAGCACCGGACGTACCCCAAGATCCCCGCCGTGCTGTCAAATGTCTGCGCCGCGGGCTCCTGGATCGCCACCGAGAAGATCCACGGCGCCCAGCTCGTCGTCGCCCACGACGGCGCCGTGCTGCGGGTCGGCAAGCGCAAGGCGTGGCTGCGCGAGGATGAGCCCTTCTTCGGCTGGCAGCTGCTGCGCGGCCCGCTGGAGCACCTGGCGCGGGCGGCGCTGGCCCGCGGCGGCTCACCGGTGCGGCTCTACGGGGAGTTGTACGGCGGTCACTACCCGGGTTCACCGCCGGTGCCCGGCGCGTCCGCGGTCCAGACCGGCATCTGGTACAGCCCCGGCATCCGCTTCGCCCTGTTCGACGTCGTCACCGGCGAGGGGCCGGCCTGGCTCTACCACGAGGTGGCCGAGGTCGCCGCCGACGGTGGGGTCGACGTCGTACCGCTGCTGGCCCGCGGCACCAGGCCCGCAGTCGACACGGTCCCGATCCGCTTCCAGACCCGCGTGCCCGCGGCACTCGGCCTGCCGCCGCTGGACGGCAACCTGGCCGAGGGCGTCGTCCTGCGCCCCGACGCCCGTGTCCCGCTCGCCACCCGCCCGATCCTCAAGCGGAAGATCCCCGAGTTCGACGAGTCCCGCTTCGCCGAGGCCCGCCCGTGGGACCCGCACCTGTCCCCCACCCAGGCCGGCGCGCTGGCCGCCACACTGGTCAACCCGGCCCGGGTGGCCGGCGCCCGCTCGAAGGTCGGGCCGCACGACCCCGCGGCGCTGGAGGAGGAGATCGTCCTGGACGTGATGCTGGACCTGGCCGCGGCGTTCCCGGCGCTGGAGAACCGCGCCGACCTGGAGCCCCAGGTCCGCGCGGCGGTGGCACGTTTCCGGGATTCGACGGGATTCGGTTCCCCGTAACGTTTTCCTCAACAGCGACAACGACTTCCCAGGGGGATACGGACCATGAGCGACATCGACACCGGCTACGACGGCGGCCACGACGTGGACTACGGGCACTACGAGGCCGGCCAGGAGCACGCGGGCCTCGACCAGCTGCACCAGGCCCACGGCTCGGAGGCCGACTACAACAACCAGTACGGGGTGTACGAGAACGACCACCACGCCCAGGAGTCGACGGACTTCTCGCAGGGGCACCACGTCGAGTACGACCAGCCGGGCGCCGTGCACTTCCAGTCGGACGACTACACGAACTACTCGCACGACGCGTCGGTCGATGACCACGTGTTCGTGGCCGAGGGCTCCGAGAACGCGCACCAGGCCGAGTTCGGTGAGCTCGACGCCCTGCAGTCGCGCTTCGACTCGGCATTCGCCGAGGGCACCCAGGTCCACGGCGGCGAGGGCCAGTTCGGCGTCGCGGCCAACTGACGCTCCATCACCCCTGGCTCAAGGCCGGTCACCCGTTGTGGTGGCCGGCCTTTGCCGCGTCGACGGCCAGCGGCGGCTACCGAGCGCGACCGGGCGTTCCCACTGCATCCACGCCGGCCTTGCCACGTGGTTCCGTCAAAGCATCGACACCAGCGCCCCAGCCATGGGAGCGTCTAGCCGCTACGTAACAGGCGGTGACGCAGGATTACAGGACCGCTTCTCTCGTCCGCACCAGTCCTGGACAACATGCCTGCCCCCGGCTTGACACGCTGACGGCCGGGCGGCGCCCGTATCGGCCCGCCCGCCCGGCGACGACAACCGCCGGCACGGCCCCGCCCCGGACCGAGACGGCTCCCGCCGGGCGGGACCAGGTCAGTCCCGCCCGGCGGGAGCCGGGGGGGGTCGCTCGATCAGCAGGCCGCGTCCGGTCCGGCCACATTGACCGCGGACCAGGCGCGCCGCACCGCCTGGTACTCGGCTGCGCACTGACCGTACAGGTCGGCCGCCGCCGACAGCGTGTAGGCGCGGGCGGTGTTGCCCGGGTTGGCGTCGTTGACGTACGAGGTGCTGGAGGTGAAGTAGACGTCCAGCGCGCGGTACCAGATCGCCGCGGCCTTGTCGCGGCCGATGCCGGTCACGGCCCGCGCGTTGCCGCAGACGGGGCTGGTGCCGTGCTGCGTCGTGCCCGTGCCCTCGGCAAGGTCGAAGAAGAAGTGGTTGGCCACGCCCGAGGAGTAGTGGACGTCGACGTCCTTCGTGCTCGCCGACCAGCAGCCGTGAGAGTATCCGTCCAGCGACGGGTTGTACATGTACCGCAGCGGGGTGCCGTTGCCGTTGAGGTCGAGACGCTCGGCGATGTCGTAGTCGCCCGGGTCGGCCGGGTTGTTGGCGTAGAACTCGACCATGGTGCCGAAGATGTCGCTGGTGGCCTCGTTCAGGCCGCCGGACTCGCCGGCGTAGGTGAGGTCGTTCGGCACGCTGTACTGCGTGATGCCGTGCGTCATCTCGTGTGCGGCCACGTCGAGCTCGACGAACGGGTGCGCGTTGTCGCGCCCGTCGCCGTAGTTCATCTGCTTGCCGTCCCAGTAGGCGTTCTCCAGCCGGTCGCCGACGTGCACGCGCGAGACGGCCCCGCGGCCGTTGTTGGCCACGCCCTTGCGCCCGAAGAACTTCAGGTAGTAGTCGTACGTCAGCTGTGCGCCGTAGGCCGCGTCGACCGCCGCGCTCTGCGGATCGTCGGCCTTGCCGTCACCCCACGTGTTGTCGGCGTCGCTCAACTGCGTGCAGGTGCCGTTGTCCGTGTGCTTCATGTCGCACACCGACGCCCGCCCGCGGGTGGTGTCGATGAGGCGGTATTGGTTGCCGAACTTCTGCGTCTCGATGCCGACCTGCCCGCTGTACAGGCCGTGACCGGTCCCCGTCACCGTCTCGATCTCGTCCCACTTGCCGATGACGGTTCCGGAGTGTGCGTCGGTGAGCACGTGCAGCCGCGACGGCGTCCGCCCGTCCTGCTGCGTGCCCACCACGACGCTCTCCCAGGCGAGCCGGCCGGTCCCGGTCGAGGCCTCGACGAGCAGCCGCTGCCCCTGCGTCTGCCGGGCCGTCCCCAGGAATGCCCCCTTGGCCTGCACGAGCGCTTCCTGCGCCGAGACCTTGGGCACGGTATCGAGCTTGAGCGGCTGCAGCAGCCCGTTGGAGCTGCCCTTGTACGCCCCCGAGGGCCCCGTGTGCACGATGATGTCCCCGCCGAAGACGGGCAACCCGTGGTAGGTGCGTGTGTACCGGACGTGCTTGGACCCGTCGGCATCGGGCTTGAACGCGAAGTACCCGAACCTGTCCTCGGGCGCGGCCTTGACGTCGGGTAAGTGCGCGTCGAGCAGCTTGCGAACCGGCGCGGCGGCGGCCGGCTCCGGTTCCGGGCCCGGCGAGGCGTCCACCTCGACGGTGTCCGACTCGGCACCGGCGGAGGCGTCCGCCGCGTGATTCACGGACGTCGGGGCGTTGTCACAACCGGCCAGGGCGACAGCCGAGACCGCAACAGCGATGAGTGCACGGCGAACGTTTGACATGGCCGAATACCTACGCGCCCCGCCCGTTCGCCGCTCGGTCGCCGAACCGACCTTGGCATGAACCCGGTAGTCGCACGCAGCATCCGCCCGATTCATGCCAAGGCCGGTCAGTCGATGACGAGGCCCGTGCGGGTCAGCAGGTCAGGTTGCCGCCCGCGGGCACGCCCAGGATGGCGACGAACTGGTTGTAGAGGTTCACCCGGCTCTGTACCTGCGCGGGGTTTCCGCCGTTGCACTCGATGCTGTTGATCGCCCGGATCGTGGTGCCGAAGCCCTGCCCGTTCACCATCGCGTTGTGCGACGTCGTGCCCGCGTTGCCGGTGCCGGTCATCCAGTACCACAGACCGGTCTGCCACGAGATCGACGAGTTCGTCGCCACCAGGTCCGGGTTGTTGAGCAGGTCGACGCCGAGCGCGTCACCCGCCGCCTTGTAGTTGAAGTTCCAGCTCAGCTGGATCGGGCCGCGGCCGTGGTACGCCGACTGGCCGGCCGGGCACCCGTACGGCTGGCTGGTGTCGCAGTAGTGGGGCCAGTTCGCGGTGTTGATCTCGTTGATGTACACCAGCCCGCCGGTCTCGTGACTGACGTTGGCCAGGAACGCCGCGGCCTCCTGACGCTTGACCGTGTCACTGCCGGTCGTGGCGAACGCGGGGTACTTCTTCATCGCATCGGTCAGCCCGGCGTACGTGTAGA
Source organism: Dactylosporangium sp. CA-233914 (assembly GCF_050942935.1). Taxonomy (NCBI): domain Bacteria; kingdom Bacillati; phylum Actinomycetota; class Actinomycetes; order Micromonosporales; family Micromonosporaceae; genus Dactylosporangium; species Dactylosporangium sp. CA-233914. The sequence continues at coordinate 7,050,795 of NZ_CP192030.1, forward strand.
AACCGTTCCGGCTCGGGAACATCTGGTTGAACTGGGCCTCACTGACCACGAAGCCGGTCGTGCCCCCGCCACCACCACCGCCGCCACAGTTGTACGGCGACCAGAACCAGGTGCTGATCGTCGGGTCGTAGCCGGGGTTCTCGTGGGTCGCCTGGTAGTACAGGCCGTTGGTGTACCGCACGATCGCACCGACCGCGTACCACTGCCCGGCCACCCAGTTCGGGTAGCTGCACGAGCCCGTGCCGCCCCCGCCGGTGCCGCCGCCGCAGGAACCGTTGTCGGCCCACACGCCGGAGCCGCCGGTGCTCGGCGCCTCGTACTGCGTCCACCACTTGGCGGTCCAGTTGTGACCGTTGTACGACGCCTGCATGCCGCCGGTGTACACGGTGCTGTTGACATAGGCCGGTGCGCAGGCGGTGGCCGCCTGGGCGGTGGCTGCCGGCAGGAACGCGGCCACGGCGGCGGCGATCGCCACGCCCACCGTGGCCACGAGCGCGAGCAGTCGTTTCTTGGGCATGGTGGAACTACCTTCCCGTGAGCGGCGGGTGATCCTTGCATGGACAGATGTCCATACCATTAGTAAACAAAACTTAGCATTTTGTAAAGACTGTTACTTGATTACCCTGCGCGACGCGGGGCGGAACCGGATGGCAGGATGCCGGGGTATGGAGATTCTGCCGGGTGAGGGTGTGGCGGCCGCGAAAGTCGGACAGCGCCGGGACGACGTCGAGGCACGGATCGGGGCACCCGTGCATCCGCGGCGCAGCAGCAAGGCCGTCTACAACACCACGCCCATGCTGGTGATCTCCTATTACGACGACGACACCGTCGAACTGGTCGAGATCGGATACTCCGGCGACGGCGGCGAGGAGGTGTTCTTCGACGGGGTGCAGCTGACCTACCGGTTCATGGACGACGTCGTGGCCGATCTCGCCGCGCGCGGACACGCCTACGAGCCCACCGACATCGGATACCGGTTCGCGCCCGGCTTCGCCATCTTCTCGATGGGGTCGCGGTGGGCACTCGACCTCGACCCGAACGCGAGCGAGGACGACCCGCGGCGGATCGTCGAAGGCGTTTCCGTCGCGCCCTACGAGTACTTCGACGAGATCGACGATGAGGACGAAGACGACGAAGACGAGGACAACTAGGAACGTCGGGGGCGGCCGCAGGCGCGGCCGCCCCCGACAACAACCCGTTACGCGTACGCCTCGATCTCGTAGATGCGCGCCGCGTTGTCCGTCGTCTGCGTCGCGGTGATGACGTTGAGCCGGACGTAACGGCCGGTGACGTTGACCGCGTGCGTGGTCACGTCGGCGGTGTTGCCGCGGGGCGAGGCCACCGTGGTCCAGGTCGTGCCGTCGCTGGACACCTGCAGGTCGAAGTCGCGGGTGTCCCACGAGGCCGACTCGCCGCCGGCGCCGGCGTGCCGGACGACGATGGAGCTCAGGTGGTTCGAGGCGCCCATGTCGACCTGCAGGAACTTGTTCGTGCCGAGCGAGCACCACTTGTCGGAGTTGCCGCCTGCGACCGAGCCGTTGACCGCCTTCTCCGGGCCCTCGCTCGAGGCGCAGGAGGAGTCGGCGGTGGCGGCCTTGTTGAGCAGGAGGTTGCCGCCGGTCGCGGCGCCGTACACCTCGAACTCGTAGATGCGGGCCGCGGCGTTGCCGTCGTTGGCCGGCGTGGTGATGTCGACCTTCACGTAGCGGGCGGTCCGCGCCGTGAACTGGTTGAGCGTGCGGCTGGAGCGGTTGCCCGAGACGGTCGCGGCCTGGCTCCAGTTCGTGCCGTCGGTGCTGGTGGAGATGGTGAACGCGCCGGTGTTCCAGCCCGTGTTCTCCGCACCGAGGCCGGCGTGCTTGAGCACGACCGCGCCGACGCTCTGGTTGGAGCCGAGGTCGACCTGCAGGAACTTGGTCGCCGCCGCCGAGCAGAACTTGCTGTTGTTGGCCAGGCTGCCGTCGACGGCCTTGTCGGGCGACTCGGCGGCGGCGCAGGTGGCCGAGCCCGTGGCGGTCTTGCCCTGGGCCAGGTTGGTGCCCAGGTTCGGCGGGGTGGCCGGCTGGGTCGCGCCGTCGGCGAAGGACGGCGGGACGTCACCGGCGCCGGTGCCCCACGACGACGGGCTGGTGCCCATCGTGTACTGCAGGGTGCCACCCGCGGCCAGGTCCGGGTAGCGCAGGTAGTTGTGCGAGACCGAGGAGCCGTTGAGGGTCAGGCCCTGCACGTACTGCGACGTCGCGCTGCCGCCGTTGATCTGGATGTTGCCGGCCGAGCGCTGGACGAGGATCGACGGGAACGACGGGCCGTGGATCGCCAGCGTGTCCGCGCCCGGGGTGGCCGGGTACATGCCCATCGCGGACCAGACGTACCACGCCGAGGTGGCGCCGAGGTCGTCGTTGCCGGGCAGGCCGCCGGCACCGGTGGTGAACGTCTCGTTCATGACGCGCCGCACCGCGGAGGAGGCGCCGGCCGGGTACTGGGCGAAGTTGTACGCCCACGGCACGCCGTGCTCGGGCTCGTTGCCGAGGTAGAAGTACGGGCGGGACAGGCCGGCGTTGAGCTCGGTGAAGTGATGGTCGAGCCGCTGCTTGGCCGTCTGCGGGCCGCCCATGAGGTTGATCAGCCCGGCGAAGTTGTAGGTGACCATCCAGGTGTACTGCGCGGCGTTACCCTCGGTGAAGGGGCTCTCCTGGGCCGGGTTGAGCGGCCACGGCCACGTGCCGTCACTGTTGCGCGGGTGGATGAAGTTCGACTCGGTGTTGAACGTGTTGCGCCAGTACTGGGCGCGGGTCATCGCCGAGTTGTAGGTGGTGGTGTCGCCGACGGCCTTGGCGAACTGGGCCACGGCGAAGTCCGACGCCGAGTACTCCATCGAGTCCGACGGCGCGCCCGGGATGTACTTCTTCGACTCGTACTCGGCCTCGCGCCCGCGGATCGGCGAGCCCTGCGCGCCCTGGCCGGCGATGGCGTTCTTCATCAGCTGCAGCGCGGCGGCCGTGTCGAAGTCGCGCGCGCCGAACTGGTAGGCGCTGTCCACGATGATCGGGCCCGGGTCGCCGGTCATGACGAAGTCCTCGTTGGTCTGCTGCGACCACTTGGGCAGCAGGCCGCCCTGCTGGCCGTCGAGGACCATCGACTTCATGATGTCGCTGGTGACGTCGGGCGCGATGAACGCGATGAGCGCGGCCCACGAGCGGTAGATGTCCCAGCCGGAGTAGTTCTGGTACACCGGGTGCGTCGCCGTGTGGATCGCGTTGTCGAAGCCGCGGTACTGCCCGTTGACGTCGCTGGCGATGTTCGGGTTGACCATCACGTGGTACAGCGCCGTGTAGAACTTCTGCAGTTCCGCGGCGCTGCCGCCGGTGACCTGGACGCGGTTGAGCGCGGTGTTCCAGGCGTTGCTGGCGTTGGTCCGCGCGGTGTCGAAGGCCGCGGTCTCGGCGTTGCGGTTCGCCGTGGCGTTGGCGACGCTGACGAACGACACGCCGATCTGGGCGTTGACGGTCGCGTTGGACGTGGTGTCCCAGGTGACGAAGCCGCTGGTGCTCGCCGATCCGTTGGTGATCGTCGAGCCGTTCCAGGTGCCGAACGACGACGGGGCCCGGTCGAAGTGGATCGAGAAGTAGATCGGGTACGTCTTCGACGAGCCGCAGAACCCGCCGGCCGTCACGTTGCCCGTGACGTCGCTGCCGGAGATGCTGATGCTGCCGCTGCGGTTGCCCGTGGCGCTGCGGCTGGTGTTGATCAGCAGCCGGGCCTGGTTGGTGGAGGGGAACTGCAGCCGCATGACGCCGGTGCGGGTGGTCGAGGTCAGCTCGACATCGGTGCTGTACTTGTCCAGCCGGTTCTTGTAGTAGCCGGCCTGGGCGGCCTCGTTGCTCTTGGTGTAGGCCGAGGCGTAGCTGGTCCACGCGGTGCCGGGCGAGGAGCCGAGCGCGCCGGTGACCGGCAGCAGCCCGATGTCCTCGTTGTTCGGGCAGCCGGCCCCGTTGAAGTGGGTGAGGCTGAACTCCTCGATGGTGCGGTCCTTGTCCCGGTAGCCGGACGGGGACGCCGTCGGCGTGTCGGGGCTGAACTGGAGCATGCCGAAGGGCACGGTCGCACCCGGGAAGGTGCTACCGCCGGCACCACCGCCGACCGGGTTCGGCGAGTTGCTGTCGTCCGTGCCGATCAGTGGGTTCACGTATTGGGTCAGGTTGAGGTCGGCGGCCTGAGCGGGGGCCGCGAACTGCACGACCGCGAGGGTGCTGCCCAGCAGGGCGGCTCCCGCGCCGGCGAGCAGCCGGTCGACCTTGCGGGGTCGGGACATGGTGTCTCCCGTTCGGTGGCGGTGAGGACGGGAGAGCGCTCTCGAAGCATATTCATAGTCCCTGATCCGGATTCGGTCAATATTTGTCAATACAACGCAGGTCAACCCGTCGTCAGCCGGTGCAGTGCCACAGGAACGGCGCGCCGCCGCCGTTGTTCTTCGGTTGCCGGGCGGCCCCGGCGGCAACCCGGCCGTCGGCGCTGATGGTGCCGGTCAGGTAGCTGCTGTAGCCGGGCGGCAAAGCCAGCCGGCGCGGCGAGCCGACACCCCAGAGCACGGCACTGCGGGCCCCGCCGTAGAGCATCGTGCCGTCGCCGGCCAGGCCGACCGCCGCGGCCTGAGACACCTCGACCCGGGTGGCGATGGCCGGCTCGTCCAGCCGCCACCGGACGCTGTTGCCGAGGTCGGCGGCCCACGACCCGGCGATCGCGCCGACCGTCCCGTCGGCCTGCCGATCGGCCAGCGGCAGCTGCCGGCCGGTGCCGTCGGCGCCCCACAGGTACGGCTTGGGCGAGTTGTCGATGGCGCCGAGGAACCCGCCCACGCGGCCGTCGTCGGCGATCGACAGGGCGCCGCCCTCCTGGTTGCCGGGCGTGGCCAGCAGCACCGGGGCCAACGGCTCCTTGAACCGCCACAGGATCGGCCGGCGGTTGCCGTCCGCCGGGTCGTAGTAGCCGACGACGTCGCCGCCGGCGTTGATCCCCATCCCGTAGGTGACCGACTGCGCGGAGGCACCCTGGGGCAGCGTGAGGACGACCTTGTAGTCGCGCCGCAGGGTGATCGCGCGCAGGCGCCCGTCGACGGTGGCGGTGGCGACCGCGGCGCCCTTGGCGCTGATGCCGTGCAGGGCGATGATGTCGATGTCGGTGTAGACCGCGTCGATCACCCCGTCGTGCCAGATCACCGCGCCGTTGCGGTCGCTGAGCCGGGCCGCGGCCCAGTGCCCGGTCGGGTCGACGACCGGCGCCAGCAGCTCCCGCCCGTCGGGCACCGGCAGCAGGTCCACCGTGCAGGCCGCGGTCGGGGACGCCGTCGGGACGGGCGGGTCCGGGATTGCCGGGCGAGCGGCGGGGCGGGTGCCGGCAACCGCGGCGACGCCCGCGGTCAGGACGAGGACCAGCGCGAAGGCGGTGCCGACAATCGCGTTGCGGCGCCGCCGGACCCGCCGCCGCCCGGCCAGCACCAGGCCCTCGGCGCTCAGGCGGGTGCCGGGCGCGTCGTCGTCACGCAGGGCGCTCAGCGGGTTGGAGCTCATGCGGCACCGCCCTTCAGCGCGGAGAAGTCCTCGACGTTCAGCAGCCGGCGCAGCGACTTGAGCCCCATCGAGGTCTGGCTCTTCACGGTCCCCTCGGCGCGGCCGAGCACGGCGGCGACCTCCTCGACCGGCAGGTCGCACAGGAAGCGCAGCACCAGGACCGTGCGCTGCCCCTCCGGCAGTGCCCGCAGCGCCTGGCGCAGCACCACCCGCTGCTCGACGCCCGGGGACTCGGCCTCCCGCGGTGATTCCGGGGGTGTACCCCACAGATGCACCCGGGCCCAGAACCGCCGCCGGTCCGACAGCGCCGCGCGCACGACCATCGTGTGCACGTAGGCGTCGAGGTTGGCGACCTCGCGGATGCGCGACCAGCGCTGGTACAGCGTGGTGAGCGCGTCCTGCACCGCGTCGTCGGCGCGGTGCCGGTCGCCCACGAGCTGGTAGGCGATGCGGTGCAGGCGTGGCAGCTTGGTGGCCACGTACTGCGTGTAGTCGTGTTCCAGGTCCGGTCGCAACGCTTGCGATCCCTTCGGCAGGCGGTCACAGGGTAGAGGCGCCCAGTGACCCGCCGGGTTGGGTCCGAATTCGATCTGTCAATGATTGGCAGAAGTATCGCGGAACTTTCATCGATCCAACAACTTCGAACAGGTACCGATGAAAATCCATCGCGATCGTTGACACATTGCGTCGGAAAATGTTTGCTACGTCACGTGAACCCGCCGTTGCACCTGGTTCACGATCGGCTGGGGCAAGTGGAACGGTACCGACGCCGACCACCTCCCCGGCCGCATCGACCAGGTGAAGGTCCGGACCAGGGCATTGACGGATGTCGCCGTCCGAGCAATCGCCTGAGGGGATCCTGCCTCTTGACCGAGAGCTGAGCATCGACGTACAACGTTGTGAGAGCGCTTTCTGTAAAGGAAGTTTCCCGTGGCCGCCATCCAGCGCACGCTCGCCGTCCTGCTCCTGCTCGTCGCCGGCCTGGCCGTCAACCTCGCGGTCGCGACCGGCCCGGCCCAGGCGGCGAGCAGCCTCTGCGCCCAGTACTGCGACACCCGCGACCCGTCCCAGGCCCGCCAGGAGACGTTCCCGGCCGGAACACTGCTCGTCAACAACCGGCAGATCCGCCTGCACCTGTCCGACCTCGACGGCATGGCATGGGGCAGCATCGATGCCGGCACGCAGGGCGAGTCGGTGTGGCTGGACCGCTCGTTCGACGGCGGCGCCACGTGGGAGGGGCTGCTGGGCAAGGCGTCCATCCCGGGCACGTGGACCGGGACGCGCACGTTGATGTACAACCTCTCGGACCCCTCGCACCACCGCCGCGGCATGATCCGGGCCTGCGGCGACGCCCACGCGGTCGCCTGCACCTCCTGGGTGCACGCCTCGGTGTGCAACGCGACCTGCGACAACGCCGGCGCCGGCACGGACGCCGAGGCAGTGCGCACGGTGACGCTGAGCGGCCGGTCGATCTCGCTGCACTTCGACTCCGCCGGGATGGCGTGGGGCACGATCACGAACACCAAGGCCGGCGACGAGGTCTGGCTGGACCGCTCCTTCGACGGCGGCGCGAGCTGGCCGGGTGGCTCTTCCCTCGGCCGTACCACGAGCGGGCGCACGAACGGCTTCAACGCGACCGACCCCACCTCGCTGCTGTACGGCGGGGCGGTGCGCGCCTGCGGCCGGGCGGTCGAGGGCCAGAACGGGGCGTGCACGGCCTGGGCCCGCCCGTCGAGCAACCGGCTGCGCGCCGCGGCCGACGCGCTGATGTACTCCTACGACCCCTACCCGGCCTGGTTCCCGTCCAGCTGGTGGAACTCGGCCGTCGCGGTCACCGCGATCATCGGCTACACCCGCCGCACCGGGGACCAGACCTACGCTCCCCTGGTCCGGCGCACCTTCGACGTCAACCGGGTCGCGTTCCCGGCCGGTGCCCGCTCCTCCGACCCCGTCGACGGGCACTTCATCAGCCGCTCCATCGACGACACCGCGTGGTGGGGGCTGACCTGGATCGACGCCTACGACCTCACGCACGACCAGGTGTACCTCACCGAGGCGGTCGCCATCGCCAATTACGTCGCCGGCTTCTGGGACACCTCCACCTGCGGCGGCGGGGTCTGGTGGGACCGCGAGCGCACCTACAAGAACGCCGTGACGATCGGCCTGTACCTGCGCCTGACCGCCGCCCTGCACAACCGGATCGCCGGCGACACCGCCTGGCTCGACAAGGCCGTCACCGGCTGGAACTGGCTGCAGAACAGCGGCATGATCAACGGCTCCGGCCTGGTCAACGACGGCCTGACGAGCGACTGCCGCAACAACGGCCAGACGGTCTGGACCTACAACCAGGGCCTGGCCATCGGCGCCGCGATGGAGCTCTACCGGGCAACCGGCACCGCCACGTATCAGGACGCGGCCCGCCGCCTCGGCACCGCCGCGCTCAACTCTTCCCTGGTGCACAGCGGCATCCTCACCGAGTCCTGCGACCCCGGCCAGTCCTGCGACGACAACCAGAAACAATTCAAGGGCGTGTTCATGCGGTACCTCGCCGAAGCCGGCCAGTTCCAGTCCTTCGCCGACACCCAGGCCAACACCCTGTGGTCCGGCCGCGACCCGATGAACCGCATCGGCAGCCACTGGGCACCCCCGTCCTCGCCCCCGGACTGGCGCACCCAGGCCAGCGCCCTGCAGGCCCTGCTGGTGGCATCATGATCGGCCACTCCGGTTCACGCACCGCTCGTCGCCGCAGCGATGCGGAGGCGGCGGCATGAGCGCCCGCAATGCGCGCCACGTCGGCATCCTGTTGCAGCTGCGCTCCCGCCCGTGGGTCTCGGCCGCGGCCCTGTCCTGCCGCTTCGGCGTCGACGTCCGCACGATCTACCTGGACATCGACCTGCTGACCGCGGCAGGCCTGCCGATCGAGGCGGTCCCGGGCCGCGCGGGCGCCTACCGCCTGGCGGCCCACGCGTCCCTGCCGCCGGTCGAGGAGACCTTCGGCGACTCGATCGAGCCGCTGGAGGTCTACCTGCGCGGCGCCCGCAGCCGCGAACAGCTACGCCAGTTGGGCCAACGCGCCTACGCCCGCCAGCAACGCCTCCTCCTGCACCGCCTCGACCGCACCCGCACGGCCTGAACCGCCGGCGGCTACAGGCGACAGCCGGGAAACACCGACCTCAGCACCGGACGATTGTGCAGCGCATAGCGAATCAGCTCCGGTGCAACGCCCTTGTGCCCGAGCCGGTCAGCGACGACGTCGTGCGCGAAATGGTGAAATGCGTCGACAACCGGAAGGAAGCGCAGATCCTCCAGATCATCGGTGTCGACCAGGTGCTTCTCCCGCGCCGCCTGAGCAAAAACTCGGATCACGCCGCGCCACGACCGATACCGCGCCTCGATGAGTTCGCTCCGGGCGTTGAGTCCCAGCACATCGATGGTCTCGCGACCCTGCGGCGTAAGGTCGATGAAGTGCCCCGTGCTGGCGAGCGTCATATGGTCGGCGGAGTCGTCCACGCTAGGGTCCAGCAGGAGTGGATGCCCCGCCGGATCGACCGGAAACCGCTCCTTCTTCGCCTGTTGGTTGCAGAAGCCGCAGGCAAGCAGGTGGTTGTTCCATTCGAAGGTCTGCACCGGATCGCGGGCGATGGGCACGAAGTGGTCGACGTCCGTGCCCCGGCTTTCGTAGCAGTACATGCAAAACGAGGGGCGGGCGCACATCCCGAGAAGTTGGGCCTTGAGCTGCCGGCGTGCGCCAGTCGCATCGCTCCAACTTGTCCGCGCCGTCTGTTGAGGGGTCGCGCTGGCCACGATCTTCGCGGTCCTGTCGACCAGGTGTGCAGCGAGCTGCGCGGGGAGTGCCCGACGCGTGATCGGGATCAAACGTCGTCCCCCAGCGCGTCGCGCACCCGGCTGCCGGGCGATGGCGAGAGGGCCTCGGACAGCCTTGCCAGTTCGGCAAGGTCCTCGGGTCGCGCCTGGCCACGAATCGCCAGACGTTCCAGCCGGGTCAGCGCGGACCGCAGCTCGTCGACCCGCTCAGAGTACGGCGAGTCCAGTCCGAAGAGCTCCGTGAGGACGGCGTCGTCGCCGCTTCCGTTCACGACGCGACGGAACAGTGCCTCATCGGCGACACGGGGCGGGAAGTCGTCCCCCGGTCCTGGAAGCTGGATCAGACCGCCCGGCGACGCGCTTTGGCAGATGTACGGGCTGTGGCTTGTGACGATGAACTGGATGTTGGGGAAGTGTGCCAGCAGCCAGGGTCCGATGCGCTTCTGCCAGGAGACGTGAAGGTGGACGTCGATCTCGTCGATGAGCACGATTCCCGGCGTTGCAAGGATCGGCCGGCCGTCGTCGACCCACTCGATACTTCCGTCGAAGCATTCGTTGATCTGTCGCACGATGTCGGTCACCAGCGCCGTGATGGTGCGGTATCCGTCGCTCATCTCGTCGATGCGGATGGCCGAACCGGATTCCCTGGTGATCCACAGGCCGTCCGGGTCCACCCGGTCGACTGTGTAGCCGTCGGGAAACAGGCCGTCGTTGAGAAGGCCGATGACACGGTGCTCCAGCTCGGCATAGCTCGCGCGGCCGGAACGGGCACGATAGTTGGCCTGCTGAAGCCACTGCACAGTCTCGGCGAGAGTGGCATCCTCGCGAAAGAGCGTTGCGAAGCGCGCCGTGGTCCAGTCGCCGGCCATCAGGCGCGCGGCCTCGCCGCTCGTGCGGGTCATGCGCCGGAACGGGCCGTAGCCTGCGGCGAACCAGCCGGTCGGTTCCGGGGACCACAAGGATCGCTCGGCCTTCTGGTCGCGGGCCTCGCGGTGTGTGTCAGCTTGGGGTCGTGCTCGCGCGCCCTTGGTCTGCTCCCACCGCAATGCGGCCGAGAATGACTCCTCGCCTTTTATGATGTCCGTGCTGACCGTCGCCACCGACTGTCCGTGACTCACCCAGTCGCGGTCCCCGTCGGTCAGAATGTTCGCTACTACCGGGCCGGCCAGCACAGTCGCGGCGGCGCGAAGCAGCGTCGTCTTTCCTGACCCGTTTCGACCGGCAATGACGCAGAATCCGCGGTAGCGGTTGGACGAGTGCTCATCGTCGGTGTTCCGCTCGAAACGGAGGTCGACGGCGCGAGAACCGTGGAAGCCCCGCACTCCCCGGATGCGCAGGCGATGCAAGTACACCGACAAGTCCTCCACCGAATTGCCATTCGTGCTCTGTTGTTCGCACTGTTTCGCCGACAGCAGTCTACTGCCGAGCCGAATTAGGGACCGGCGTCGCCGCGTTCCGGACCCGGCGCCGTGCGCGAGCCGGGGTGGCGCGGCTTGGCTATCCTCCCGGTGGGCGGCACGGGGCCGCTCACTGGGAGGAAGTTCTTTCATGAAGTCCACACGAGCCGCGCTGCTGGCCGTCGTGCTGTCCGGCGCGCTCACCGTCACCGCGGCCTGCGGCGACAAGAAGGACAACGAATCGTCCGCTCCGGCGTCCGGCGCATCGACCAGCGTCCAGGTGTCGCCGTCGGCCGACGCGAAGACCGAGCTGGCCGACGCCTTCAAGAAGGTCAGCGGCGTCCCGCTCGCCTACACGGCGACGACCGAGACGGGCACCGTCTCCTCCGCCAAGCTGACCGGCTCGAGCGACCCGGCCAACAAGGCCAACAGCGGCAAGATGACCATCACCGCGCAGAGCCAGAACATCGACGCCGAGGTCATCGTCGTAGGCACCGACCTGTACCTGAAGATGGGCCTGCCGCTACCGGGCGTCGACCCGAAGAAGTGGATGTACATCGACGGCTCCAAGACGTCGCTGAGCAAGCTGGGCCTCAACCCGGACGACCCGGCCAACATCAAGGGCATCAACGACGCGCTCGTCACGGTCGAGAAGACCGGCGCGGGCGCGTACAAGGGCACGCTCGACCTGACCAAGCGCAACCTCCCGGCCTCCAGCGCCGCCCTGATCCAGCAGATGGGCGCCGCCGCGAAGTCTGTGCCGTTCGAGGCGTCGGTCGGCGCCGACGGTTACCTCACCTCGATGAAGATGACGATGCCTGCCGCCGGCCAGGTCCCGGCGACATCGTCCGTGTCCACGTTCAGCGACTTCGGCAAGCCGGTCACGATCACCAAGCCGGCCGCCGCCGAGGTGCAGCCCGCCCCCGCGGCGCTGCTCGCGCAGTTCGCCTGATCCCTGGCCTCGCGCTACGCCGTCAGTCCCGGCTGACGGCGTAGCGCAGGTGCGTGACGAGCTCGGTCTGGCGCGCCTCGACCTGCGTCAACCGGGTCAGCCCGACCTCGTCGAACAGCCGCTCGCCCCGGCCGAGCAGCACCGGCGCGACGTGCAGTCGCACCTCGTCGACGAGCCCGGCGGCCAGGAACTGGTTGGCGGTCGCGGCCCCACCGGCGACGTGGACGTTGCGCTCCCCCGCCGCGTCCCGGGCCAGCTTCAGCGCCTCGTGGACCCCGCCGGTCACGAAGTGGAATGTGGTGCCCCCGGCCATCGGCAGCGGCCCGCGCTCGTGGTGGGTCAGCACGAAGACCGGCACGTGGTACGGCGGGTCCTCGCCCCACCACCCCTGCCAGCTCAGGTCCCACTCCCCGCGCCCCGGCCCGAACATGTTGCGCCCCATGACGAACGCCCCGGCATCATTGAGGGCGGCGATCTCAGCGGCGTTCTCGTCCGCCGCATCGAACATCCACCGATGCAGCGCCATGCCAACCCCCTCCCCGAACGGCTGCTCGGCACTCTGATTCGGCCCGGCGACGAACCCGTCCACCGACGCGGCCATGTCAACGACAACCTTGCTCATCTCGGCAGCCCTCTCAACCGGGTGCGGGTCCTGTCCCGCTTCACCCATCGGTCGGAGGCACCCGCCCGGTCTCGACATCCGCCCGAAAAGAATCTTGCGAAACGATCCGGCGGCGCTGCCAATCGAGGAGGAGTACGTCGTCAGCGACACCGCGCTGCATCTGGGCAGCGGCTGGCTCACCGACACTGCGGCCTCGCCGCCGAGGGCTCAGCTCATCATCCACATCGGTGCGAGCACGAGCAGGGCAGCTGCGATGACGGCCAGCACGACCCGGAGTCTGCGTAGACCGCGCCACCACGGGACCAGCCACAGCGACAGCCAGACCGCGGCGAAGAGCAGTACATGCCAGCCCAGAACGCCGAGGGTGGTCTCCTCGCAGCCGTTGTCGGCCAGGTCCGCCGCGCACAGCGGCGGTGGCTGGTCGCTCTGGTCTCCGAGCAGTGCGACCAGCCCGAGAACTCCGGCGGACACCGGGGCCACCACGATCGTGACCAGCGGCGTCAGCAGCCACCAGGCCAGGTCACGACGCCGATCCAGCCGGCCGGCACGGGGCAGTTCGGCGGTGTCCGTCTCCCGCATGACGAGCACGGTACGGCCTCGGCACGCCCCCCCGCAGTCCCGCGGACGCCGGACCGAGGGAACGATCGTGGTCAACCCTTGATCCAGGCGTCGGTGGTCGTCACCTCGGCCTGGCGGGGGAAGATCTTCTCCGTCAGCACCCGGTGGACCTCCTCGTCGGTGTCGGCGCAGGCGTCCGCCAGGACCGTCAGGCGGTAGTCCAGGTCCGCGGCCTGGCGGAGCGTCGACAACACGACGCCGCTCGTGGAGATGCCGGCCAGGATCAGGTGGTCGGCCGCGGCGGCGCGGAGCAGGACGTCCAGGTCGCTGCCGGCGAACGCGCTCACCCGGCGCTTGGTGATCACCGGCTCGGTCGGGCGGGGCGCCAGGTCCGGGTGGATCTGGGTGGCCGGCTGGTCCTGGGTCATCGTGTCGCCGGCGTCGCGGAGGCGGCCGAAGATCGGGTGGCCGGCGGACACCTCCGGGTAGCCGGGGCGGAACGCGACGCGGGCGAACATGACCGGGATGCCGGCGGCGCGGGCGGCGTCGACCGCGCGGACCGCGTTGGCCAGCGTGGGGGCGAACTCCGGGCGACCGGCGATGCCTTGCTGGAAGTCCATGGCGAGCAGGACGGGCATGCGGTGTTCCTTTCCTGGGCGGCGGCCGGCTCCGGCCGTCCCGCGCGGGACGGGGACCGGTCGGCGATGGTGAGCAGCCGGACGTCTCGGCGGTGTCGCCGGAGAAGGCGCCGAGGTACGCGAACGTGCGCGGCAGGCCGCCGGCCGATCGGCACCAGCGAGACGGCGATGATGGAGGAGTTGATCGGGTTCATGATCGCCCCGAGGATCATCGGGGCGATGCGGCGCCGGTCGGCCCGGTCGGGCGCGGTCACTGCTCGCCGAGCTCGGCCAGCAGCGCGAGCGCCTCGTTGATCACGGTGAGCTGCTCCTCGCTGTAGCGCCGCTGTATCTCCTGGGCCAGCCACTCGCCGCGGTCGTGCTTGTCCGCGGCCGTGCGCCGCCGCCCGGCCTCGCTGAGCGTGATGATGTGCCGCCGGCCGTCGTCGGGGTCGGGGGCGCGCTCGATCAGGCCACGCTCCTCCAGGGCGTTGAGGGTCGCGGTCATCGACTGGGAGCGGACCCCCTCGGCCAGCGCGAGCACGGTCGTGGAGGACGCGCCGTCGCGGCGCAGGCGGAGCAGGACCGACGCCTGGGACGGGGTCAGGTCGCCCGAGGGCAGCCGGTGCAGGCGGGCGCGCAGCCTGCGGAACAGCACAACCAGGTCCCGGGCGGCGGCGGCCGCGGCGGGGGTCACCGCCTCCATGGGCCAACCTCCGTCGATTACCTACGTAAACATGCTACGTAGTTAACCTACGAATATCCAATCGGGGGACCCGGGACGGATGGTCCGCGCCGACATCGGCCCGACCGGCTGAGGCCATGGGGCACCATTCGCGGAATGGCGAGCGAGAAGTGGGAGTACGGCTTCGTATATTTCGTCTCCACCCAGTCCGAGGAGCAGCGCCAGCTGCGCAACCACCCGGACCGGTCGCGGCGGGCGCTCGAGTACGGCCTGGCCGCCGTCGTCGTCGACGGCAGCATCCGGTCGCAGGCCGTGCCCGGAAAGGTCGCACTGCTCGGGCGAGCTCGGCGACGACGGCTGGCAGGTCGAGAACGGCATGAGCCTGGGCTCGTCGCTGCCGAACTGGCTGCGCGAGGCGGTACAGTCGGCGGTCGCGGACTCACTGCCGGGCGGGGCGATCGAGCATTACATGCGACGGCGCCGGGCGCCCAGCGCCTGACCAGCGAGGCCCGGGCCGGCATCAACAACTAACCGGGGACGCGGTCGCGGTCCTGGCGCAGCCACGCGGCGGCGTCGGCCTCGGGCATTGGCCTGGAGTAGAAGTACCCCTGCCCGAACCGGCAGCCCATGTCGCGCAGCAGGTCGGCGTCCGCGGGCGCCTCCACCCCCTCGGCCACGACGCTCATCTGCAGCGTCGCGGCGAGCTGCACGATGCCGCGCACCAGCGCCAGCTGTTTGTCCGACACCGCGATCGTGTCGACGAAGGACTTGTCGAGCTTGAGCGTGTCGACCGGGACGCGGTGCAGGTAGGACAGCGACGAGTACCCGGTGCCGAAGTCGTCGATCGAGACTCGGATGCCGGCCGCCCGCAGGCGCGAGATGTCGGCGGTGATCTCGTCGTGCTCGTCGAGCAGGAGGCTCTCGGTGATCTCCAGGTAGAGCCGGTCCGGGGCGAGCCGATGCCGCGAGAGCGTGGCGAGCACCAGGTCGACGAAGCCGGTGGTGCGGAACTGGCGGACGGAGACGTTGACGCTGACGTACACCTCCGGCCAACCGGCCACCGTCTGCACGGCGCGGTCGAGCACCCACGCGCCGAGGCGCACGATCGCGCCGGTCTCCTCGGCCAGCTCGATGAACTGGATCGGCGGGATCATGCCGCGCTGCGGGTGGTGCCAGCGCACGAGGGCCTCGAAGCCGGCGGTACGCCCGGAGGCCAGCTCCACGATCGGCTGGAAGTGCAGCAGGAACTGCCCCGACTCGATCGCGCCCTCCAGCTGGGCGCGCAGCTGCCGGCGCGCCGCGACCTGGGCGTGCAGCTCGGCCTCGTAGCGCCGCCACCGCCCGGTCCCCTCGCGCTTGGCCGCCTGCATCGCGATCCGGGCCTGCTCCAGGTCGGCGCCGACCCCGGCGCAGGCGGTCACCCGCAGCACGCTGCCGCCGGCGACGAACGGCCCGTCGAACGTGGCCAGCACCCGCTGCGGGAAGCCCTCCCCTTCCGGCACCGTGACGGCGAACTCGTCCGCGTTGAGCCGGGCCAGCACCTCGTCGCCGGCCACGCCCCGCAGCCGCTCGGCGACGGCCGACAGCAGCTGGTCGCCGGCCTCCTGCCCCATGGCGTCGTTGACCGCGCCGAAGTCGTCGACGTTGACCACGAGCACGGCCGCGTCCGGGCGCTCCTGCAGCGCGTCGGTGAAGCGCAGGCGGTTGCCGAGGCCGGTGAGCGGGTCGAGGTACAGCCGCTCCAGGTGGTTGATCTCGCGGTTGAGCGCGATCCGGTCGAGCATGCTGGCGGCCTGCCCGGCCAGCACCGGGACCGCCTCCTGCAGGTCGAGCAGGGCGGGCTCGGCGGCGGCGACGTACAGCTGTCCGAGCTCCCGGTCGCCGACCGACAGCGGGCTGCACAGCGCCAGCTCCAGCTCCGCCAGCCCGGCGGCGACCTCGGCCGGCAGGTCCCGCACGTACGCCAGGCCCGCCGCCCGCCCGGCCGGTGCGCCGAGCGTGAACACGACCCGGTGCGCGGCGCCCGGCTCCAGCAGCCGCGCGACGGCCCGGTGCACGGCCGCGCGCACCTGCCCCTCGTCGGTCGTGCTGAGCAGTTGCTCGCAGGCCCGCCGCAGCTCCCGCTCGCGGGCCATGGTTTGCCGCAGCCCGGTCACCGCGATCGACATGCGCCCGAGCGCGAGGACGATGAGCACTCCGGAGGCGACAGCGACGACCGCCCCGTCGTGGATGGGCCCGCGCACCGCCTGAACGAGCAGGACCACGGGGGCGATGAGCGAGGCGACGCCCAGGACGATTCGGCGGTACTCCACGGGCGCCCGCCCCACCCGCGGCTCCGTCAGCCGGGTCATCGACGGGTGCAGCGCGGCGGCCCCGCCGGCCAGGTAGAACCCGAGCCACGGCAGGTCCGCGTACGTGCCGGCGGTCCAGTCGCCGGCCAGGCGGCGCAGTCCGAAGAGCACGTCGCCGGCGAGCAGGCCGCCGATCGACACCAGGAGCAGGACCACGGACCAGCTGCGCGGGACCGCCAGGACCAGGCGCGCCAGCAGCGCCAGCACGAGCAGGTCCACCAGGGGGTACGCGATCGAGACGGCCTTCGCCGCCACGCCGAACTCGTCGTGGTGCAGGTTGCGGTCGATCAGGTACACCCAGGCGAGGAACCCCGCGGCGGTGGTGAGGATCGCCGCGTCCAGGGCGCCGGCCCGGTCGCGCACGGCGGTGCCCTGACGGCTCAGACGCCACAGAGCGAGCACGAGGACCGGGCTGGAGACGACGAGGTACCACGCGTCGGCGAGCGACGGGAAGCCGCCCACGACCTGCGCCAGCGCGGAGCCGATCGCGAACGTCACGAAGTTGAGCGCGAACAGCACCCACGGGTCCGTGCGGCGCGGCCGGTGCCCGCGGACGCCCCGGATCACCGCGACGACGGCGGTGGCGGTGATGGCCAGCGCGGCCGCGCCCATGGCGGCGGGGACGGTCACGTACACGGCGAGCAGCATCAGCGACCACACGCCGTAGCCGATCATCGCGCCCCCTCCGGCCTGCTAATCGGTCGCGGTGTGGGGTTGTTTAGATGTATTCGGCGCGGGCGGTAGGGTACCGGCGTATGGAGTCGAGCGTCGAGCCGTTGTCCGTCGGGATGCAGGTCGGGCTGCGCGTGCCTGTCATTCTCATCGGGCTGGCCGGGGTGCTGATGGCGCTGTTGCTCGTGCGGCGGCTCGGGGCGCTGTCCGGGATCCTGGCGGCGGCCGGGAGCCTGCTGATCGCGGCCGACCAGGCGGCGAACATCGCGTGGGTGCTGCATGTGCGGTCACTGACGTCGGGCGGGGACCTGGACATCGACACGTTCAACACGGTCAGCAATGCCTATCTCGTGGCCGATGCCATGCTCATCACCATCGGGGTCGCGTTGGTCGTGGTGTCGTTGCTGGTACGCAAGCCGTCCTCGCCCGGTGCCGCTGTGGCGGCCGGCCCCGGCTTCCCGCCCGCCGGCCCCGGGTTCGGGCTCCCTCCCGGGCCGGGCTCCCCCGCGTCCGGGTTCCCCACGCCCGGCGCCCCCTCGCCCGGATTCCCCGCACCCGGCGCCGCCTCCCCCGGGTTCCCATCGTCCGGCGCTGCCTCGCCCGGATTCCCCGCGCCTGGCGCTACCTCCCCCGGGTTCCCATCGTCCGGCGCTACCTCCCCCGGGTTCCCCGCGCCTGGCGCTACCTCCCCCGGGTCCCCGGCGCCCGGCGCTCCTTCGCCGGGTGGTCAGGCGCCGCAGGCGCCCTGGGACGCACCGCCGCCGGGACAAATGCCTCCTAACGCCCAATAGCTTGACAATTCGGACGTCGAAAAACCGTCACACCCCCGCCGTAGACTCCCCGCAGAACCACGGGACGGGGGTGGACGGATGACCGAGAGCCTGGTCGGCGAGGCCTGGCAGCGCGCGATCCCGGACCCCCGCCGCCTGCGCATCGACGTCGTCGTCGGCCTGATCGTCACCGCCGTGGCCCTGCTCAACCTCACCCTGACCAGAAGCACCGGCACCTATGCCTTCGGACCACCGCCGCCGCTTGCCGAGCAGCTCCTCTGGACGGTCCTGGTCACCCTCCCGCTGTGCTGGCGCCGCCGCGCGCCGGACGCGGTGGCGGTCTTCGTCGCCGCGGCCTACATCGCCGGCCAGGTCCGCCACTCCCCCGAGCACCAGCTGAGCGCGGGCTCGCTGTTCGCGGTGATCTACACCCTGGGCGCCTGGGGCCGCGACCACCGCCGCTCGTCCTGGCTGCGCGCGGGCATCATCGCCGCGATGTTCATCTGGCTGGGCATCTCCTACCTGATCGCCATCCCGCAGCTGTCGGCCGCGGAGTTCACCGGCGCCGACGGCCCGGTCTCGCCGATCCTGGCCGTCGCGGTCAACGGCGTCCTGGTCAACGTGCTGGTCTTCGGCTTCGCCTATTACTTCGGCGAGATCGCGTGGACCGCGGAGCGGCGCCGCTGCCAGATCGAGGACCAGTCGAAGCAACTGCTCGCCGCGCACGAGGAGGAGGCCGCCCGGTCGGTCCTGCACGAGCGGCTGCGCATCGCCCGGGAGCTGCACGACGTCGTGGCCCACCACGTCTCGGTGATGGGCGTGCAGGCCTCGGCGGCCCGGAGGGTCTTCGACCGCAACCCGCCCCAGGCCAAACAGGCCCTGTCAGCGGTGGAGCAGAGCGCCCGGACCGCGGTGGACGAACTGCACCGGATGCTGGGCCTCCTGCGCAACTCCGACCACCCCCGGCGCGACCCGCCGCCCTCCCCGCCACCGTCGTCCCCGGCGGTCCGCACCGAGCCCGGCTCCTCCCGGGCCGCGCCGGATGCGCACGGCCGGTCCGCACCCCCGGACCTGCCGGTCTCTACCGACGGCTCCCCGGCCACCGCCCCCTCCGCGGTGGGCCTGCACCGGGTCCCGGAGCTGCTCGACTCGGTCCGCCACGCCGGCCTGGAGACCTCCCTGGGCATCTTCGGCGACGCCGTCGACCTGCCGGAGTCGCTGTCCCTGGCCGGCTACCGCATCGTCCAGGAGGCCGCGACCAACACCCTGAAGCACGCCGGCGCCACGAAGCTGGACGTGCGCATCCGCTACCACGCCGACGAGCTCGAGCTGGACGTCGCCGACAACGGCCGCGGCCCGACCCGCAGGGCGGCGGGCGGCCTGGGCCTGATCGGCATGCGCGAGCGGGTGGCCGCCCACGCCGGCACCCTGGAGACCGGCGCCCGCACGAGCGGCCCCGGCTTCCGCGTCCGCGCCCGCTTCCCGATCCACCGCCCCGCCCCGGCTCCGCCGTGGCCCGAACATATCGGCTGAGTCGGCCCCTGCGCTCACCCCGTCGGGTGCCGCCCACGCCCGCCCGGACAATTCGCCGCCGACCGTGTCTCGGTGATGCGCCCGTCGCCCGCCACACCTCCTGCGCCACGTCGCCGGTGTCGGCGGACGGCAGCATGCGCCGCGCGTACGCCGACACCGGGTCGTGCCAGGCCCGCACCAGGGCGGCGGACGCGTCCCGCTCGCCGAGCTGGCAGCGGACCACCAGCAGTTCGTCAGTCATTCCCGCCTCCCTCACCCAGCAGAGTCGGGCGAAGGAGGCAGCAGGTTCACCGTTCGTGGACCACGGTGCCGTCGACGAACACCAGGTCGGCCCGAACGGCGTGCAGCTCGGCGTCGGGCCGGAACGGGTCGCGGTCCAGGACGACCAGGTCGGCGGCCTTGCCGGGGGTCAGGGTCCCGGTCTCGTCGTCGAGGTGGCTGACGTAGGCGGAGCCGGCCGTGTACGCGGTCAGCGCCTGCTCCAGCGTCAGCGCCTGCTCCGGCAGCATCGGGGTCTGCGCGGCCGGCCACGCGGACTCGGCGGAGCCGGGCGGCTCGGTGCGGTGGACGGCGACGTGGATGGCCGGCCACGGGTCGGGAGTCGACACCGGCCAGTCGCTGCCGGCCGCCAGGCGGCCACCGGAGCGGGCGATGGCGCCGAACGGGTACTGGTGCGGGACCCGTTCGGCGCCGAAGAACGGCACGCACAGGGTGTCGTTCTGCTCGTGGTGGGTGGCCCACAGGGCCTGGATGTTCGCGGTGACGCCGAGGGCGGCGAAGCGGGGGACGTCGTCGGGGTGCACAACGTGCAGGTGCGCGATGTGATGGCGCCGGGTGCCGCCGCTGGCCTCCACCGCGTCGAGGCACTCGCGGACCGCGCGGTCGCCGATCGCGTGGAAGTGCACCGCGAAGCCGGCGCGGTCCAGCTCGGCGACGAATCCCTTCAGGGCGGCGGGTTCCACGTTGGACGTGCCGCAGAAGCCCTTGCCGACGTAGGGCTGCAGCATGGCGGCGGTGAAGTTCTCGGCCACCCCGTCCTGCATGATCTTCACGATGCCGGTGCGGAAGCGGCCCCGGCCGGCCTCGGCGCGGCGCTGGACGAAGCGCTCGATCTGCTCGGCGCCGCGATCGCGCTCCCACCACAGGGCACCGGCGACCCGCGCGCGCAGCCGGCCCTCGCGCTCGGCGCGCAGATAGGTGCCGAACTGGTCGCGGGCGCCGGCATAGGCGCCGACGATCGCGTCCTGCCAGCCGGTGACGCCCAGGGAGAACAGGTACCGCTGGGCCTCCTCGAGCGCCCGGTCGTAGTCGGCGTCGGTATCCTGCGGCAGCAGCGGGGCCACGAGGTCCATCGCGGCCTCATGCAGTACACCTGAAGGAGAGCCGTCGTCGTCGCGCTCGATGCGGCCGTTGCGCGGATCCGGCGTCGACGCGTCGATGCCCGCGCGGGCCAGGGCGGCGGAGCTGACCCACGCGGAGTGGTGGTCGCGGTTGGGCAGGAAGACCGGGCGGCCGGGGGCGGCGGCGTCGAGGTCCTCGCGGCGCGGGAGGCCGCCGGGGAAGGCCGACATCGACCAGCCGCCGCCGGTCACCCAGTCGCGGCCGGGGTTGGCGGCCGCGTAGGCGCCGACGGCGCTCGCGTACGCCGCGCGGTCGTGCAGGTCCGACAGGTCGCAGCGCAGCCGCTCGAGGGCGCCGCTGACCGGGTGCACGTGGGCGTCGTGCAGCCCGGGCACGAGCAGGCGGCCGCCCAGGTCGACGAGGTCGTACGGGCGGCCGTCCAGCGCCGCGACGACCTCGGCGCGGCGGCCCACCGCGACGATCCGGCCCCCGTCGGCCGCGAGGGCCTCGGGGCGCGCCCCGTCGCCCGTCCAGATCGGCCCGCCCGTGAACACCAGCCCGCCCATGGCGCCGGATTCTACGGGGCGACCCCGGCCGCTCAGACGCTGCGCAGCTCCCGGTCGCGCCACGCGGCGGCCCAGGACGTGCGGCCGTTGGTCCGCAGCAGCGAGCCCTCGTAGAGGCGGGCCCCGGCCAGCAACGCCCCGGCCGTCGCGGCGGCGAGGACCACCAGGGACACGAACGGCTCCCAGCCGGCCGCGGAGCCGTCGAAGAGGCGCACGGGCATCGCGGTGGGCGCGGAGAGCGGCACGTACGACAGGATCCGCATCACCAGCGGGTTGTCCTGCAGGAAGATGACCAGGAAGAACGGCAGCATCACCGCGAGCTGGACGGGCATGCCCGCACCGCCGATGTCCTCCTGCCGGTTCACCAGCGCGCCCACGGCGGCCCACAGCGAGGCGAGCATCACGAAGCCCAGCACGAAGAACGGGATGAACCAGCTCATCGCCGGGCCCAGCAGCGGCAGCAGCGCGTCCCCGCCGTCGGTGAACTGCGCGCCGGCCACGCTCACCGCCGCGATCAGCGCGACCTGGGCCAGCGCGAGGGCGCCGCCGGCGAGGACCTTGCCGATGAGCAGGGCCCGCACCGGCACGGCCGCGACGAGGATCTCGACCATCCGGGTCTGCTTCTCCTCGGTCACGCTCTGCGCGATCTGCAGGCCGAAGGTCAGCGACGTGAAGAAGAAGACCATCGCGAATACGAACGGGATGAGGAACGCGGCCACCTCGTCGACGGCATCGGGATCCAGCAGTCGTACGTCGGGCGCGACCGACAGTGCCCGGACGATGTCACCGGGCGCGGACTTCATCGCCAGCACCTCGGGCTTGCCGCCCCGGTCCACGACCGCGGCGTCGGCGTCCCCGTCGCGCACGACCTTCTCGGGGTCGGCGGCGACCTTGACCTCGAGCCCGGCCGCGCGCAGCGCCGGCTCGTACGGCGAGGCCTGCACCACCGCCACCGACGACGGCCCGCCCGCGAACATGGCCGGCAGCACCATCGAGCCGAGCGCGAGGACCAGGAAGAACAGGGTGCTGAACAGGAACGTCTTGTCGCGCAACTTCACCTTGAGCTCGCGCGCGGCGACAAGGCGAACCGCCTCCACCAGGTTCATTGGGTCACCTCTCGGAAGATCTCGGCGAGCGAGGGAACGACGGGGCCGAACGAGCGAACGGGGCCGCGGGCCAGCGCCTCGCGCAGGACGACCTGGTCGTCCGCGGTCTCGGCGAGGTCGAACACGGCCCGGTCGCCGTCGAGGTCGACGACGGTGACCCCGGCCTGGTCGCGCAGCCAGCCGGCGTCGCCGTCGACGCGCAGCTGGTAGCGCGGCTCGGCGTAGCGGGTGCGTAGCTCGTCACGGGTGCCGGTGGCGCGGATCCGCCCGCCGGCGATGATGACCAGGTCGTCGCAGAGCCGTTCGACGACGTCGAGCTGGTGGCTGGAGAAGAGCACCGGCACCCCGGCCGACGTGCGCTCCCGCAGCACGCCGACCACGACGTCGACGGCGAGCGGGTCCAGCCCGGAGAACGGCTCGTCGAGCACGAGCAGCACCGGGTCGTGGATGAGTGCCGCAGCGATCTGCGCGCGCTGCTGGTTGCCCAGCGACAGCTGCTGCAGCGGGTCGTCGGCGCGCTCGCCGAGCCCGAGCCGCTCCAGCAGGTCCGCGGTGTTGCCCTTCGCCCGCTCCGGCGACAGCCCGTGCAGCCGGCCGAGGTAGACCAGCTGCTCGCGGACGCTCATCTTCGGGTACAGCCCGCGCTCCTCCGGCATGTAGCCGATCTGGCGCCGCTCCTGCTTGTCCAGCGGGGCGCCCCGCCAGGTGACCGATCCCGAGTCGGCGGCCAGCACCCCGATGATGATCCGCATCGTCGTGGTCTTCCCGGCGCCGTTGGCCCCGACGAACCCGGTCATGCGCCCGGCCCGCACGTCGAACGTGACGTCCGAGAGCACCGGCCGGTCGCCGAAGCGCCGGTTGACCTCCTCCACCCGCAGTGCGTCGCTCATGATGATCACGGTAGGCGCTCGGGCGCCCGGGCGAATCCGGCTGACGATTTACCCGCGGGGTCCGTCGCGCGACGGACCCGGCGTCACCACGCCGTGCTCGTAGGCGAACACCACGGCGGCGGTCCGGTCCCGCAGCCGCAGTTTCGTCAGGACCCGGCTGACGTGCGTCTTCACGGTCGCCTCGCCCAGGTGCAGCCGGGCGGCGATCTCCGCGTTGGTCGCCCCGCCGGCCAGCTCCACCAGCACCTCCCGCTCCCGCGGCGTGAGCTCGGCGAGCAGTTGCTCACCGCCGCCGGCCGCGCGCCGCCCGGGCCGTGCGAAGGCCGCGATGACCCGCCGCGTCAGCTCCGGGGCCAGCAGCGCGTCCCCGCGCGCGAGGACCCGCACCGCGTCGACGAGCGCCTCGGGCGTGCCGTTCTTCAGCAGGAACCCGCTGGCCCCGGCCTCCAGCGCCGCGAAGAGATAGTCGTCGCGGTCGAAGGTCGTGAGGATCAGTACCGCGGGTGCCGCCCCGGCGGCCGTGATCTCCCGGGTCGCCGCCAGCCCGTCCAGCCCGGGCATCTCGACGTCCATGAGCAGCACATCGGCGGGCGTGGTACGGGCGAGCTCGACGGCCTGCCGCCCGTCGGCGGCCTCCCCGACCACGGTGAGGTCGTCCTCCGTCTCGAGGATGACCCGAAACCCGGTGCGGACGAGCTGATGGTCGTCCGCGAGCAGCACCCGAATCACGCCCCGCACGATATACAGGCCGGGACCGCTCAGCCCACCGCGACCTCCCTCGGCAGGTCGGCGGCCGGGGCCGGCACCGGGCGGCGGCGCAGGACGCGGGCCAGCATCGGCGGGGTCATCAGCGACTGCGGCGGGCGCATGAGGTTGGTGACCTCCAGGAACCGCCGGGCGACCGCCGCGTCGTGTCCGGTCGCGGCCTGGACCTTGGCGACGTAGCCGTTGATCAGTTCCGTGCGGCGGGTGCGCGGGCCCTCGACGTGCGGATACGCCAGGTCGCCGCCGGCCGACATGTCCCACGGCACGTCGATGACCTTCGCCGCCCGCGCGTAGAAGCGGCGCGGCAGGCCGTCCGCCCCGTGCCGCAGCGCCCGCCCCAGCTCGCGCGCCTGGGCGACCGCGACCGTCATTCCCTGGCCGTACGCCGGGTTGAAGCTGCACAGCGCGTCTCCGAGCGAGACGAACCGCTCCGGCAGCCGGGTCAGCCGCTCGTAGCGGCGCCGCACGCTGCCCGGCAGCCGCAGCCGCATCGGGTCGCCGAGCGGCTCGGCCTCGAGCAGCAGCCGGTGCAGGCGCGGGTCGGGCAGCTTGGCGGCGAAGGCGGTGTAGTCGTCCGGGTCCGTGGGCGGGGCCTGGCCGGGGCCGACGCCGAGCAGGGTGACCATCCAGCGGTCCCCGTCGACTCCGATGGCGATGCCGCCGTACGGGCGCTGCGGGCCGCCGGGCGCGTTGAGGATCGCGGCGAAGTCCTCGCGGCCGGGGACGCGCCGGTAGTCCTGCGAGACGTACACGGTGCCGGCGTCGATGCGCTCCTGCTCCGGCGGCGCGAAGCCCAGCTCGGCGAGCCAGGCGATGCCGCGGTTGCCGCGCCCGGTCGCGTCGATGACGAGGTCGCCGTGGACCTCGTGCTCGACGCCGCCGGCGACGGGGCGCACGGTCGCGCCGGTGACCTGGGTGCCGTCGAAGGTCAGCCCGGACGCCTCGTGGCCGTCGAGGACGGTGACGCCGGGCAGCGCGGCGACGCGGCGGCGCAGGGCCGCCTCCAGGGTCGCGCGGCTGACGCACAGGCCGGCGAGGCCGGACTCGGTGCGGGGCGCGGGCCGGTCGCCGAAGACCCACACGACGTCGCGCTGGATGTCCAGTGGTACGGCACCCTGCGCGGCGAGGTCGGCGACGATGCCGGGGAACAGCTCCTCCAGCACCGCCCGGCCGCGCGCGAGCAGGCCGTGGGCGTGCTCGCCCTGCGGCACCCCGCGGCGGTTGGCGGGGCCGCCGGGCAGGGTGTCGCGGTCGAAGACGGTGACGCGGTCAAACGAGTCGAGCAGCACCCGGGCGGCGGTGAGGCCGGCGATGCTGGCGCCGAGGACGACGGCGTGGCGGTAATCTTTATCGGACACGGTGTACTCCGCGAGAGTCGACGGGGTCGATGCCGGTCCACGGTATGAACGTTACGGCGCCGCCACGGTCGGTAACGAGACAGAGCCCGATCCCGGACGCTTCCGTATCTGGCGCAGGGCAACCACCATCAGCGCCGCGGCCGGCACTGCGGTCAGGCCCCAGGGCTGGGCGGTGGTCTCGGCGTGGAAGACGACCGTCGCGCCGGCGGGGCCGAGCGGGCCGTACGGGTCGATCTCCCCGTGCACCGTGTAGGTGCCGGCGGCGGGCGCGGGGAGCGTGACCGGCACCCGCAGGGTCCGCTCCTCGCCGGGCGCCAGCGTCCCGAGCTCCGGTGGCGCCACCATCCCGGTCGGGTGCTCGCCGCGGCCGGCGGTGACGGTGACGGTCGAACCGGTGACGGCGACCGGCGCGGTGTTGCGGACGGTGACGGCGGCCTCACGGCGGGCCGGGCCGCCGAAGAGGGCGGCCCACTGCCATCCACCGTGGACGGTGACGCGGGTGATGGCGAGGGGCCGCGGGGCGTCCGCGGCGGGCCGGGCCGCGGCGGGGGTCGCGGTCAGCGCCACCGCGGCGGTCTGCGTCGGTACCCCGGACAGCGCCCGGACCCGCACGACGCACGGGCAGCCGGTCGGCGGCGCGACGGCGGGCAGGGTGGCCGAGGCGCTCCCGTCGGCCCCGATGCCGGCCTGCACCGCGGTCGGAAACGCGCATCCACCGTCCGGCCGGTCGGTGCACACGGCGATGGTGACCGTTGCCGGCGGCCAGCCCTCGAGCCGGACCGTGAGCCGCGGCGGGTCGGAGCCGGCGGCCGGCTGGACGCGTACCGTCGTCGAAGGCTCCCGGGCCCACGCGGGCGCGGCGCCGCCGGTCGAGGCCAGCACCAGGGCGGCGACGACGGCGGCGCGGGGCACGCGGCTCACTGCGCCGCGGCGGCGCGGCGGCGGCGCCGGCGCAGCCAGAGGACGGCCGGCACGACGAGCGCGACGGCGATGAGGGCCGTCCACGGCACCGCCCAGAGCGTCGATGACCGCTCGACCGACGCCAGCGGGCCGTCCGCCGTCGCCGGGTCGAGGACCACCCGCGCGGTCAGCGGCCCGGCCGGAGCGATCCCGGCGATGCGCTCCGTCACGGTGATGCTCGCGCCGGGCAGCAGCTCGGGCACGGCGATGTCGGGCGTGCGGCCCAGGCCGAGCCCGAACGGTCCGGTGACGCTGAGCCGGGCGGCCCCGGACAGCCGCAGGTTGCCGGTGTTGTGCAGCCGGTACGTCACCGTCATCGTGCTGCCGGCGAACGGGTGGGGCGGGTTGTCGTACGACACCGTCACCGTCTCGACCCGCACGGCCGGCCTCGCCTGGCCGGCGACGCGCAGGTAGACGCGGGCGGCCACGCGGCGGTCGACGTTGACGCGGGCCCCGTCACCGGTGCTCTGCTGGCTCACGACCGAGGCGATGACGCCGCCGGCGTGGTCGCCGGGGCCGGCGTTGGCCGGCACGCTCAGCCGGAACGGAATGTCGAGGGACGCACCGGCGGCGACGGTGTAGGCGCGCTGGCCGAGGGTGATCCAGGCGCCGGTGTCGGTGGGCCGGCGGCTGGCCGGGAGCAGGTCGAAGGCACCGTCCACGGTGGTGTAGGCGTCGGTGCCGTACACCGCGAAGGTCTGCGGCACCGATGCCCGGTTGGTGATCCGCACGACGTCGTCGATCTGCTGGCCCGGGGCCGCGTCGTAGACGAAGTAGCTGCGGTTGGCCGAGGAGCCGGCGGGCTGCACCGACCAGCCCTGCTCGTCGGCGAACGCGGGGCCGGGCAGCCCGGCGAGGAGGGCGGCGGCGACGGCGGCCACCGCGATGGCGCGTGTGAACATTCTCGGCCTTCGGGGGATTCGGCGTTGTGAGATTCGGCGTTGGATGCCGGCCCGGCACCGGGCCGGGCCGGCATCCTCACGCGGTCAGGACAGCGTGAGGGTGAGGGTCGCGGTGTAGCCGCCCGGCTTGGTCGTGGCCGGGATGTTCAGCGTGAGGCCGGCGCCGCACGTGAACACGCCCGAGCTCGCGCCCGGGTCGGACCTGCACAGCGTCCGGCCGGTGTTCAGGCCGGTGGCGGCGCCGCCCGCGGCGACGGTGCCCGCGCCGGGCGCGGCCGTCGCGGTCGGGGCCCAGCCGAGCTGGTCGGCGCCGATGGTACCGGCGTCGCCCGTGAAGTCCTCGACCTGGCCGACGAGGTTCCAGCCGGCGTTGGTGCCGCGCAGGTCGCTCACCGTGCTGGGGTTGAGGGCACCGGTGGCGGTGCCGCCGATGCTGGCGCCCGTCAGGGCCACTGTGCCGCCCGCCGACGACAGGGTCAGCGGGCCGCCCGGGACCTCGACCGCGAGTTCCTGGCTGGCCGTGCCGCCGCCCGGGTTCCCGGGGTTGCCCGGGTCGCCGCCGCCGGCCAGCGTGAGCGAGCTCGACAGCGGGTCGAGGGCGGAGCCGGCGGTGTAGAAGCCGGCGAACGCCGACGCGCCCGTCTCCGTCATCGTGGCGGACAGGTTCGTCCACGTCACGCTGGTGCCGTCGACGACCGGGTCGCCGGCGCCGATGGTGGCCACGACGGCCTGCACGACGTGGACGGGCTCGAACCCGCCGCCGGTCGTGGTGAGGTCGACGTCGGCCTTGAGGACCCGGGTCGCGCCGTCGAGCTGCACCGTGGGGTTGGCCATGGTGATGCTGAAGAAGTGCGCCGGGTACGAGAACGTGACCGTGCCGCCGTAGTTGACGCTCGTCGCCCCCGTCGCCGCGTCGTGGCTGCCGCCGGTGACCGGGAACCGGAACGTGCCGTTGCCGTTGATCGTCGCGCCGTTGCCGGCCCCGATCGGTGGCGTGCCGTTGCCGGTGGAGACGTAGGCGCGGAACGACGCCTTGAAGCCCCAGTCGAGGTAGCCACTGTCCACATCGGTCGCCGCGGCGGCGGGCGCGGCGGTGGCGAACGCCGCCGCCGTGCCCAGCACCAGCGCGGAGCCCCAGCGCAGCGCCCGATGCCGGCCCGTGCCGGCGCGTAGTCTGGTCTTCGTCATCCGTTACCTCTCAGGAGATGGGTGGCAGGGCGTGCCGCCCCGCGGCGCCGGCTGTCCAGGCCGCGAGGCACCGCGAGGGCGGTACGCCCGTCCATGATCGTGTTAGGTTAGCCTTACCTAACTACGGCCGGATATCCATCGGCCGCCGCAATCTTGCGACCCATCTCACTGATGCCGAAAGCGCTTCAGTTAGGTTAGCCTCACCAAACTATGCGCTCAGGATCGTTCCTCGCGGCGATCGCCGGCCTGGCCGCCGTCCTCGGCATGGCCTCGCCCGCGGCCGCGGACACCACCGGCACCGGCGCCAACGGCCAGTGGCTCACGGTGTCGAAGACGACCGGCCTCGACCCGGCCGGCGAGACCGTCACCGTCTCGGGCTCCGGCTACGACGTCACCAAGGGCATCTACGTCGCCTTCTGCGTCGACAAGGGCGCGGGCCAGCTGCCCAGCCCGTGCGGCGGCGGCATCGACACGACCGGCGGATCGGGCGCCTCCCACTGGATCTCGTCGAACCCGCCGGCCTACGGCGAGGGCCTCGCCGTCCCCTACGGCACCGGCGGCACCTTCCGGGTGACCCTGCGACTGAGCGCCGCCCTGGCCGACGGCGTCGACTGCCGCACGACCCGCTGCGCCGTGGCGACCCGGGCCGACCACACCCGCACGAGCGACCGCACCCAGGACGCCCGCGTGCCGGCCACCTTCGCCACCACCGGCCCGCCACCACCGGCCACCACGGCCCCGGCCGCCCGGGCGACGACGAGGGCCGCGACCGGATCGGCCCAGGCGCCGGCCACCGGGTCCGCGTCCGCTCCACCGGCCGTCGAGTCCGGCGCGCTGCCCCCGTCCGGCGCACCGGCCCCCGCCGGACCGGCGGACCTGACCCTGACCCGCACCAGCGCCAGCCAGTCGGCCAACCACTGGTGGACGGCCCTGACCGCCGCCACCGGGCTCGGCCTGCTGGTTCTCGTCATCCGCGCGGCCGTGCGCCGCCGCCGCACCCGAAAGGCCGCAGCATGACCCGCCCGAACCGCCTCGCCGCCGCGGCGCTGGCCGTCCTGACCGTCCTGAGTGGACTGGCCGCCTGCTCCGGTCAGACGACGACCGTCGACGCGCCGAAGGCCGGCGGCACCGCGGGCTGCGGGCCGGCGACGGCCCGCGTGGACGGCGAGGACATCACGCCGCTGCCCGGCAAGCCCAGGCCCGCGCTGCCGGTCACCGTCGAGTCCGCCGACGGCCAGCGGGTCACGGTGACGGACGCGAGCCGGATCCTGCCGGTCAACCTCTACGGGTCGATCGCCGAGATCGTGTTCAGCCTCGGCCTCGGTGACCGGGTCGTCGGCCGCGACACGTCCACCACGTTCCCGTCGGCCGCGCACCTGCCGCTGGTCACGCCCAGCGGCCACGACCTGTCCGCCGAGGGCGTGCTCAAACTGAACCCGACCGTCGTCATCACCGACAAGAGCATCGGCCCGGCCGAGGTCATCGCGCAGCTGCGCCGCTCCGGCATCCCGGTCGTCTTCGTCGACGACCAGCAGACGCTGCCCGGGGTCTCCGGCCACATCCGGTCGGTCGCCGCCGCCCTGGGCGTGCCGGACGCGGGCGAGCAGCTCGTACGCCGGGTCGAGGCCGACATCGCCGCCGCCCGCGTGACCCGGACCGGCGGGACCCCGCTGCGCGTCGCGTTCCTCTACGTGCGCGGCGCCGCCGGCGTGTACCTCATGGGCGGCAAGGGCGCCGGCTCCGACGCGATGATCGAGGCGATCGGCGCCCAGGACGCCGGAACCGCGATCGGGCTGACCGGGTTCCGCCCGCTGACCAGCGAGGGCCTCATCAACGCGGCGCCGGACGTCATCCTGGTGATGACCGAGGGCCTGAGTTCGGTCGGCGGCGTCGAGGGCCTGCTGCGCCTGCCGGGCGTGGCCCAGACCCCGGCCGGAGCCGCCCGCCGCGTCGTCGACATGGCCGACGGCGTGCTGCTGAGCTTCGGCCCCCGAGTCGGCGAGGCGGTCCGCGCCCTCGCCCGCGCCGTCACCACCTCGTGCGGGTGAGCCCCGTGAAGAAGAACCCGGTCTTCATCGGCGGGCTCGGCGTCGCGCTCGTCGTGCTGTGTCTCGTCGCGGCCGGGACGGGGCAGGTGCGGGTGCCGCCGGACGAGGTCGTCGGATCGCTGCTGCACCACCTCGGCATCCCCGTCGGGCCGCGCCCCAGCGTCGTACAGGGTGACAACGCCCTGTGGTTCGTACGGTTCCCGCGGGTCGCGCTCGGGGTGCTCGTCGGCATGGCGCTGGGGTGCGCGGGCGCGCTCATGCAGGGCCTGTCCGGCAATCCCCTCGCGGAGCCGGCCATCATCGGCGTCTCGTCCGGGGCGGCGGTCGGGGCCGCGGCGGCGATCGTCACCGGGCTCAGCCTGTTCGGCAACTGGACCGTCGCCGCGTGCGCGTTCGCGGGCGGGCTGCTCACGGCGCTGCTGGTGTACGCCCTGGCGCAGGCCGGCGGCCGGGCCGAGGTCGTCACCCTGGTGCTCACCGGGATCGCCGTCAACGCGGCGGCCGGGGCGGTCCTCGGCCTGCTGATGTTCCTCACCGACGACGACGGCGTGCGGGCGATCGCGTTCTGGAACCTCGGCAGCCTCGCCCAGGCCAGCTGGGCGGCGGTGGCCGTCGTCGCGCCGTGCGTGGCCGCCGGGCTGGCCGCGTCCGCGGCCGGGGCGCGCCGGCTCGACCTGCTCGCGCTCGGCGACGGCCCGGCCCGGCACCTCGGCGTGCCCGTCGAGCGGTTCCGGCTCACGCTGATCGCCGTGACGGCCCTGCTGACCGCGGGCGGGGTCGCGTTCACGGGGATCATCAGCTTCATCGGGCTGGTGGTGCCGCACCTGGTGCGGATGGTCACCGGCCCCGGCCACCGGGCCGTGCTGCCAGCCAGCGCCCTGGGCGGCGCGATCGTGCTCGTCGCCGGCGACCTGGCGGCGCGTACCATCGTGGAGTATCAGGAGCTGCCGCTGGGCGTGCTCACCGCGCTGGTCGGCGGGCCGTGCTTCTTCTGGCTGCTGCGCCGCACCCGCTCACGGGCGGGCGGCTGGCGGTGAGGATTTCACTCAGGGGCCGCCGCGGCGGGCGGCCCCTGAGGCGTCAGCAACGGGCCGGAACCGCACGAGAAGCGAGCCGGAACCGCATCAGCAACGGTCCGGAACCGCGTGAGGAACGGGCCGGGACGCGTCAGAAATGGGCTGGACGCGCGAGAAGCGGGCCGGAACCGCGTCAGGAACGGTCCGGAACCGCGTGAGGAACGGGCTGGACGCGTCAGGGGCGGGCCGGGACGCCGAGGGCGGCGCAGGACTCGCGGTACATGCGCACGACCTCGGGGCGGACCTCGGCGCGCTCGGTCAGCGGGCGGCTGAACGGAACCCGCACCGGCACCTCCCGGCCGTCCACGACCGCGGCGAAGTCGATGCCGTCGCCGTCCATGCCGGTCATCGTCGCGGCCGTCGCGTCCGGCCGGCCGCCCAGGGCCCGGCAGATCAGCAGGCTGTCGGCGGGGTGGTCGGCGTTCATGTGCCGGCTCACGGCGACGATGACCTCGGCGGTGAAGGGCTGTCCCATGGGTTCTCCTCGAATCTCAGCGGACCGGCAGGACGAGTGGCGCGCCCGTGCGCGGGTGCGGCAGGACCTCGATCTCGTGCCGGTACACGTCGCTGAGCAGCTGCGGCGTGAACACCTCGGCCGGCGGGCCCGCCGCGACCGCGCGCCCGTCCGCGAGCACCATCACGCGGTCGGCGTGCGCGGCGGCCAGGCCGAGATCATGCAGTACGACCAGAATGGCATCGCCCTCGGCGGCGCGCTCCTTCGCGATGCGCAGGACCAGCTCCTGGTGGTGCAGATCCAATGCCGCGGTCGGCTCGTCGAGCAGCAGGACGCCCGTGCGCTGGGCGAGCACGCGGGCCAGCGCGACGCGGGCGCGCTCGCCGCCGGACAGCGACAGGAACGAGCGCGCGGCCAGGTGCGCCACGCCCGTCGCGGCCATCGACGCCGCCACGATGTCGCCGTCGGGCTCGATGCCGGACCACGGCGCGCGGCCCATCGCGACCACGTCGGCGACCGGGAACGGGAACGACAGCAGGTGGTGCTGCGGCAGCACGGCCCGGCGCAGGCCGAGCTCGATCGCCGTCCACTCGCGCAGCGGCCGCCCGTCGAGGCCCACCTCGCCGCGTTCGGGGGTCAGGTCGCCGGCGAGCACCGACAGCAGCGTGGACTTGCCCGCGCCGTTCGGCCCGACCAGGGCCAGCACCTCGCCGGCGCACAGCCGCACGTCGACGCCGTCGAGGACGGGCCGCGCGCCGAGCCGCACGCCGAGGCCGGCCCCGCGCAGCGCCACCTCGCCCGTGGCCCGCGACCCCGGCGTCCGGGGCCGCCGCCCGAGGTTCACGCGGCCTGCCCGTCCGCGTACTCGCGGCCGAGGTCGTCAAGCACGTCGATGTTGAGCTGGTAGGCGACCAGCACCTCGTCGAGGACCCGCCGGCGCTCCTCGTCCGACCACGCCGCCGAGTCGAGCGCCTCGCGGTAGCGGGCCTTGAACGCCGCCGGGCTGCCGATCGCGTCGAAGACGTAGAAGCCGGTCGCGGCGGTCGCGTAGTGCCGGCGCACGGCGGCGGCGATGTGCTGCCCGCCGGAGAGGTCGCCCAGGTAGCGGGTGTAGTGGTGCGCGACGAACCCGCCCGGCCAGGTGAAGCAGACCTCGCGCAGCCGCTGCGTGTAGCGAAGCGTCGCCGCGCTCGGCGCGGATCGCTCCAGCCAGCCGTCGCCGAGCAGGAGCCGCAGGTCGGCCTCGAGGGCCGGCCCCCGGGTCAGTCCATCGTGGACGAACGCCCCGGCCACGGGGTCGTCGCGCATGACGGCGGCGGCCTCCTCCAGCACCGAGTAGATGTGGTGGTGCTGGGCCACCATGCCGGCGTACCCGGCGAGGGGCAGCGCCCCGCGCACCAGATCCCCGAGAAATGTCGCCCGCTCGGCGTCGCGATGACGCCCCTGCGTGGTGCGGCGCACCGCCGCCGAGAACAACTCTTCCACACCGCCCCCTTTAGGTAAGGTGAGGCTACCCTAATCCTCGGTCGGCGTGAAGATCACAGCTTCGCGCGCACCGTGTCGGCGAACGGATGCCGCAGTTGCGTGAGGATGCGCAGGGCCCGCGTCCAGCAGAGACGGGCCGCCGAGGCCTCGCCGAGAGCGGATCGCGCGTCGCCGAGGCCGTCCAGCGCCGAGGCCTCGCCGAAGCGGTCGCCCGCCGCCGCCGACAGGGTCAGGGCGCGCTCGTAGCAGGACACGGCCGCGTCCAGGTCGCCGAGCTTGCGGTGGATCTCGCCGAGGCTGTGCTGTACCGGACCCTCCTGGGCGGGTTCGTCGAACTCGCGGTAGATCGCCGCCGCCTCCTCGCACGCGGCCCGGGCCGGCTCGAACTCGCCCAGCTCCGCGTGGCACCAGCCGAGCGCGTTGAGCTCCTTCGCGATGCCGGGCCGGTCCCCCAGCGCCCGGCACAGCTCCAGCGAGCGCCGCGCGTGCGTCACCGCGTCGGGCAGGCGGCCGTCGCGCTCGGCGAGCTGGCAGAGGTTGTGCTCGGCGCGCGACTGCCCGTGCCGGTCGCCCAGGCCGGCGAAGCGGCGCAGCGCCTCGGCGAGGTGGGCGGCGGACTCCGGGTACCGCTGCTGCCACATCCGCAGCCGCCCGAGCCCCCGGTGCAGGTGCGCCATCGCCGCTTCGTCGCCGAGGCGCTCGGCGGCCCGTAGCCCGGCCTCGTGGGCGGCCTGCCAGTCGTCCCAGCGGCCCTGGCGCTCGAGCAGGTCGGTCAGCGCCCACGCCAGCTGCCACGCGTGGACGTCCAGGCCGTGCTCGGCGGCGGCGTCGACGGCCCCGAGCAGCGCCGGCAACTCGGCGGTCAGCCACCGCTGGGCGGCCGCGGCGCCGTCGACCGCAGCCGCGACGGCGCCCGGGGCGGCCGGCGGCGGGGTCACCGGCGGCCAGGACGGGTTGATCGCGGCGGCCGCGGCCACCGCCGTGCTCAGGTAGTGGTCGAGCACGCGGCGGCGGGCGCCGTCGTCGCCGCCTTCCGCGACCAGCTCGCGGGCGTATCCGCGCAGCAGGTCATGATGGGTGTACCGGCCCGGCTCCGGCTCGCCCAGCAGGCTCGCCCGGCACAGCTCACCGAGCAGCCGCGCGGCGTGGCCGGGCGCGACGCCCGCGAGGCTCGCCGCGGCCGCGGTGTCGAGGGCGGGGCCGGGGTGGGCGCCGAGGAGCCGGAACAGCCGGGCCGCGTCCGGGGGCAGGGCAAGGTACGACCAGGACAGCACCGCCCGCACGTCCGAAACCGGGTCGCCGCCGTCGAGCACCTCCCAGCGGCGGGCCGCGTCGCGCAGCTCGGCGGCGAGCCGGCCGAGGCCGGTCCGGGGGCGGGCGGCCGCGTGGGCCGCGACGACGCTCATCGCCAGGGGCAGGCGCGCGCAGCGGGCGATGATGTCGTCGGTCGCGTCCGGCTCGGCGGCCAGCCGCGACTCGCCGAGGCGCCGCCGCAGCAGGTCGCGGGCCTCGGCCGGGCTCATGACGTCCAGGGCGACCGGCCGGGCGTCCCGAAGCTCGGCGAGCCGGTCGCGGCTGGTGACGACCACCCGGGTCGCGCCCGGCCCCGGCAGCAGCGGCCGCACCTGCTCGGCGTCGCGGGCATTGTCGAGCACGACGAGCAGACGGCGGCCGTCGAGGCTTTCGCGGTACAACTCGATGCGCTCCCGCACCCCGGCCGGGACGCGCTGGGCCGGCACGCCGAGCGCCTCGAGCAGGACGCCGAGGGCGGGCTCGGGGCGGACGGCGGCGCCGGCGGGATCGAAGCCGCGCAGGTTGACGTAGAGCTGACCGTCGGGGAAGCCCGGCGCCGCGCGGTGGGCCCAGTGCAGCGTGAGCGCGGTCTTGCCGACCCCGGCCGTGCCCGACACGACGGCGACCGCCGCCCCCGGCCCCAGCAGCGCGTCGAGCCGCTCGAGCTCCGCGGCGCGCCCGGCGAAGCCCGGCACGGCGGCGGGCAGCTGCGCCGGGCGGACAGGCGGCGGGGCCGCGGCCGTGCCCCCGCGCCGCAGCGCCTCCCCCAGCGCGCGCAGCTCCGGCCCGGGCCGAAGGCCGAGCTCGCGATCCAGCGCGTCGCACAGCCGCTCGTACACCGCCACCGCCTCGCCCCGCCGCCCGGCCCCGCGCAGCGCGTTCACCAGCAGCGCCTGCACACGCTCGTCGAACGGCGCCGCCGCGGCGAGCGGCTCCAGCTGCGGCACCAGCCGCTCGTGCTCGCCCAGACGCAGCCGGGCATCGATAAGATCCAGCTGTACCTCGCGCCGCAGCTGATCCAGCCGCTCCCCCTGGCCGCGCAGCCAGTCCAGATCGGCCAGGCCGTCCAGCGAGGGCCCCCGCCACAGCGCGAGGGCGGCCCGGAAGTGCCCGGCCGCGGCCACGGCGGACCCGGCACTGCGCCCGGCCTGAAGGTGCTCGTCGACCAGGGCGAGATCCGTGGGAGCCCGCAGCCGATAGCCGGGCGGCCGCGCCTCGATGGCCTGCCGGTCGCCGAGCACGTCGCGCAGGTCGGACACGTGGCGCTGGACGGTGTTGGGCAGGACCGTGGCGTCCGTGTCCGCCCAGACCAGGTCGAGAATCCGGTCGACGCCGACGACGGCGCCGCGGTGCAGGCCGAGCACGGCCAGCACCGCCTTGCGGCGCAACCCCGCCAGCTCCCGCACCTCTGCGGCCACGGCGACGTCGACCGGGCCGAGCAGCCGTACCCGCATGCGCCGACACTACGCCCCAGCCGCTCGTCACCCCGCGAGGAAGTCGCCGATCGCCGCGGCGAGCTGCGGGGCTCCGGCGGCCGTGCCGTGGTCGCCGGGGACCACGGCGCGGGTCGCGTGCCGCAGGGCGCGGCCGGCTCGTCGGTCGAGGCGGCGCGCTCATCGTCCGGCGCCGCACACGACGAGCGTCGGCACCGCGATATGCCCGACGGGCCCGGCCGGGGCAACGACCGAGTCCAGGTGCGCAGCGTGACGCGCGCGGAATTTGGGATATGCCGAAGACCGGGGCGGGGCCGGCCGGATTCGAACCGGCGTCCTCCGTCGTTGCAGGACGATGCGACAACCTCTGCGCTACGGCCCAGCCGCGGCGAGTGTACCGTCAGCGCCGCAGTCGGCGGAGGAACTCCAGGTCCGGGCGGTCCGTCCAGACGGGGACACGGCCGCGCCGGCCGGTCGCCTTGGGGTCGGCACCGGCGGCGAGCAGGGCGCGGACCAGGTCCGGTGAGCCGTGCTCGACGGCGGCGTGCAGCGCGGTATCACCGTCCACGTCTCGCGCGTTGGCATCGAGGCCGGCGGCCAGCAGCCGCGGTAGCAGGTCCACGCCGGGCAGCCACGGCAGCAGGTGCAGCAGGGTCCGGCCGCGCTCGTCGCGGACGTGCGGGTCGGCGCCGCCGTCGAGGGCCGCGACCACGGCCGGGCCGTCGCCGTGCCACACGCGGGCGAGCAGCTCGCCGCGCAGGCGGCGCATCGGGCGGGGCATCCGCACGGTGTGGTCGCGCCAGCCGTCCCGGGCGGCGACACAGCCCTGCACTTGACCGCCGAGCGCCTTGACCATCCGCTCCCGGTCGATCCCGGCCTGCGGGTGCGGGAGGCTGAACGTGCCGTCGCGGATCACCACCTCGTGCGTGGCGCCGCCGCAGCGGACGGGGACGGTGTCGGGCAGCGCGCGGGTCACCGCCGGCGGCGGGGGCGGCCGCTCGGGGAACAGCGCGGCGCGCACGAGCGGGTGCAGGTCGTCGGGGCGCAGGTCCCCGCGCAGCAGCGCCGTCAGCTCGGCGGGGCGCCGGGCCAGCACGAACGGCATCCGCGGAATGCGGGCCAGCTCCACACCGAACGCGGCGACCTCGGCGCGCTCCCGGTCCTCGTCGGTCTCGTCGTGCGGTAGCCGGGACACCAGCCGGGCCCGCGGGCGCCGGTCGTCGAGGCGGTCGAGGACCAGGCAACGGCCCCGCAGGTCGATCCGCACGAGCCCGCGGCGCTCGTCGACGTCGGTCGGCCACGGCAGCACGCGCGGCGGCTCGCTCGGCCACGGCTCGACCAGCCGCAGCATCGGGACGCGGGCCAGGGTCCGGCGCGCCGCCTCGACGAGCCAGGCGTGGACCGGCCGCAGCCCGGCCAGCGCCCGGTTGACCACGGTGTCGCGGGCATCGACCCGCGCCCGGTCGAACGCGGCCGGGTCGACCCGGTCGCGGCCCCACACCGGCTGGAAGAGCAGCACCTCGAGGTCGAAGCCCGCCGCCCCCCAGGCGTCGGCGGGCCGGCCCTCCTCGTCCACCTCGACGGCGAACTCGACACTCCCCTCCGGCCCGTCGCCGGCCACCTCGTCCTCCGCGAGGCGCTGCCCGTCCGGGGTGAAGAACGGCAGCCGGGTAACGCCACCGGAGCGGGCCAGCAGCTCGGCGGTACACCTGGCGTCCCATCGGTCGCGCAGCAGCATCAGCGTGTCGTCCCGCGCCCCGCTCCGCTCGTCGGCGCCCAGCCGGTGGAAACGCACCCTGATCCGCTGTGGGCGGTCGTGCCAGACGGGCGGGCGGGCGACGAGCGCGTGCCCGTCTGGAAACAGCGACAGCGGGAACCACGCGCCGCCGCGCAGCAGCCCGTCGGCATGGTTGCGGGGCAGGTGCCAGCGCAGCAGATCGGGCACGAGGTGACGCAGGTCGCCCTCGACCTCGGCGGCGACCTCGGCGCCGTGCACACGCCGGATCGCGCGCAGGTCCACGTCGACGTCGACGCCCGCCACGGCGCACGCCCCGAGCCAGTCACCCGCCAGCCGCCGTTGCGTGGCCCGCTCGATCATCCACGCCGGCACCGCGGAAGGATGCAGCGGCCGCACCACCCGCCCCCTCTCACGCC
This sequence comes from Dactylosporangium sp. CA-233914, assembly GCF_050942935.1. Lineage (NCBI taxonomy): Bacteria > Bacillati > Actinomycetota > Actinomycetes > Micromonosporales > Micromonosporaceae > Dactylosporangium > Dactylosporangium sp. CA-233914. The sequence goes on from NZ_CP192030.1 coordinate 7,089,363, forward strand.
GGTCGCTGCCCACGACCCTGCCGCCGAGTGTAGAGGCGGCGATCATCGCGGCTGAGCCAACGCACCGTCGTTCGCTGCCACTGGCTCAACGCCCTCTCGCCAGCCCCGATATCCGTGATCGCCGGCCGTCACCTGGTCCGCGACCGCTGACATCACGGCGAGGGTGTCCGGGTCGGGCCGGCAGCACGACGCCTTCGCCGCGAACGCCGTGCGCTGCTGAGGCGCATGCCGTGCCGGTCGAATTCGGCAATCATCTCGTCGCAGCAGGCGGCAGTCACCTGCCCGGCGAGCGCCCCGCGCCACAAGGCCACGACGTCGTTCTCCAGCGCCAGTCGGAAGCGCCCCGTCGCCCGGAGCGCGGCCGCACGGCCTACTGCGCCTTCGTGGCCGATGACCACATCGCCACAGTCGAACGCATGGTCGGCCGCAAGCCGCCGCACCGAGGTCGGGTCGTTGGAGCTGCCATTCCGCGTCTTGTGTGGCTTGAATCGCCTCAGCGGCAGCATGTCGTTCGCTGACGCGTCAGACTCCGAACGTCCAGATCGCCGCCCACCACGATGTGGGGTGGTTGGTGCCGTGTCGTCATGGTTGGGTCAGGTGCCACGTCGCTTCGGCGACGTCGTAGACCGCGATCCGGTCGACCCGCTGCGGGAGCGGATGGGAAAGCCGCCAAGGCTCGGACGTGGCGGTCAGGTTCACGCTTACCGCGCTGGGAGACGTGGCGCCGAGCATCCCGACCCAGTCACGGCGCTCGCCGATCAGGGCTTCGACGAGGCAGCCCGGTGGCTCCGCCGCCTCCACGGGCTCAGCCGTGACCAGGGCCGAGCCGGCCAGCAGGGCCAGCAGGCGGCTCAGGATGGCCGGGGCAAGCTGGGGATCGGTCGATTCGACCCAGACGTAGCAGTCGTCGTGTCCGGAGTACCACAGACAACAGCCCGGAAGGGTCGGCAGAATCGGCCGGCCGTGTTCGGCGGTCCCGATGGCAAGCGCGATCTCGTCCAACTGCTCCGTGTCCGGCCGGGCCGGAAGACCGACGAGCGCCAACTGATACGGTGACCAGCCGGCGAGGAACCCGGGCACATCATCCCGCCGCATCACCAGGGCCTCGTCGCTGAGACCGACAACGCCGGCCGCCAGCCAACCTAGGCTGTGCACCGAGCAGCCGATACCTTGCCCGGCCGCGATCTGCGACGGTGTCCACTGCACGTACTCGTCGTCCAGGAAACTGTTGGTCGCGAGGTCCACCACGACCACGGTGTCCTTCGCGGCGCCGGCCAACATGTCCGCGAGTTGCGAGGCCTGCGCCGCCGTCGCGTCGACCACCCAGCAGCCGGAGACCTCGTTGACACTGAAGCTCAGCGGGAACGGCGCACTGCCGAGGCCGAGGCCGTTGACCGAGAACGCGCCATCACGCCCGACGTAGACCACGACCGCACATCGTAGGTGCTTGTCCGAGAATCTTCACAGGAGCGGCACACGGACTCCGCGGCTTGCACCGGTAACGCTCCTAGTGTCCTGAGTCGTTAATTCGTTGGTAGATTATGGCTATGGGTGATGGTCGTGGTCCGAAGTTGGCGGTGCTGGAGCTGACCCAGGCCGAGCAGGACGTGCTGCAGGCGTGGGCGCGGCGAGGCAAGACCGCGCAGGCGTTGGCGGTCCGCGCTCGGATCGTGCTGGCGTGCGCCCGAGGGCTGTCCAACAGCGAGGTGTCCAGGCAGCTGGGTGTGTCATTGCCGACGGTGGGTAAGTGGCGGGCCCGGTTCGTTACCGATCGGCTGGACGGCCTGGGTGACGAGCCGCGGCCGGGGGCGCCGCGCACCGTCACCGACGAGCAGGTTGAGGCGGTGATCGTGAAGACGCTTGAGGAAGCACCGTCCAATCAGGACAGTCATTGGTCGACTCGGTCGATGGCGAGGGCCACCGGCATGTCGCAAAGCGCGATCTCGCGGATCTGGCGGGCGTTCGGTCTCAAGCCCCACCTGGTTGACACCTGGAAGTTGTCGACTGACCCGCTGTTCATTGACAAGGTCCGCGACGTGGTCGGCTTGTACCTCGACCCGCCGGACAAGGCGGTCGTTCTCGCGGTCGACGAGAAATCGCAGATACAGGCCCTCGACCGCACCGCGCCGATGCTGCCGATGATGCCCGGCGTACCGGGACGTCGCACGCACGACTACGTGCGCCACGGAACGACCAGCCTGTTCGCCGCCCTGGACATCGCTACCGGCAAGGTGATCGGCCAGCATCAGCGTCGGCACCGCCACCAGGAGTTCCTGCGCTTCCTCAAGACCATCGACAAGAACACGCCCAGTGATCTGGACCTGCACTTGATCTGTGACAACTACGCCACGCACAAGACCCCCGCGATCAAGACCTGGCTGGCCGCGCATCCCCGCTTCCACCTGCACTTCACGCCCACCTCCGGGAGCTGGCTCAACCTGGTCGAACGCTGGTTCGCCGAGCTGACCAACCGCAAGCTGCGCCGCAGCACCCACCGCAGCGTCAAAGAACTCGAAGACGACGTCAACGCCTGGATCGCGGCGTGGAACGAAGACCCGAAACCCTTTGTGTGGACCAAAACCGCCGACGAGATCCTCGACAACCTCGCCAACTACCGCACTCGAATCAATAAAGCTTTCAATGACTCAGGACACTACGCCGTGTCGCAAAGTTCCGGCACAGCGATGGCACCGGGGGCCGTGTGGCCCTATATTGGTCGGTGTGGCGGCAGCAGGCTCGATACGGCGGCGTGGACCGAACCAGGCGGTGCCGTGGCGGTACGACGGTCCGGTGTCGGTGTTGCGGCTGCCGTTGGACGTGCATGACCCGGGGGTGCGGCGGCATGTGGAGCGGGTGTTCGCGGTGGTGTTCGCGGTGCGGCAGGCGGTGCAGCGTGACGCCCGCGCACGGGTCGACGCGTACTGGGCCGCACATCACGCGCGTACCGTCGCAGGTCCGGCTGTGGTCCGGGACCGGCTGGGGTTGACCAGGGCCGGGTTGGAGTATGCCGCGTACCGGCATGTGGATCGTGCCCCGCACCTGCGCCGGTACTGCACGAAAGCGGTGGCGATGCACGTCGCCGACAGCGTGTGGCAGGCTGCCGATCGGCACCTGTTCCCCGACGCGACCGGACGCCGCCACGGCCGGCCGAAGGTCGGCGGCTGGTGGACGTTCAGCCGTATCCCGGGGCGGGCGCGGTCGCATACCAGGGCACGGAAGTGGGAGACGTTCCGTCTGGCCGGGACCCTGGTGGGGCATCGGGCGGTGTTCGGCCGGGCCGGGCGGTTGTGGCAGCCGCGGCGGATGCCCGCCGTCACCCCCACCGCCGGCGGCCGGCCGGTGCGGTCCTGGTGGGACCATGACGGCCCTCTCGCCGTGGTGTTGACTGGCACCGGCGCCCGGGACCTGGTCCTGCCGGTCCGCCTGCCGCAGGGACCCGGCCGTGAGCCGGTGCTGGAGCACTATCTCGCCGACCCGCGCCGCTGGCACAAGATCGACCTGGTCCGGTATCGCGACCCGGGGGCGCCGGGTGGGTGGCGGTACGAGGCGCATGTGATGGTCCTCGGCCCCGGCTACGCCTCCCCGACGGTCGTGGCCCGCCGGCAGACGGCTGCGGTCCTGCACCGGCGCGGCGGCGTGGACGTCAACGTGTCCAACCTGGCCGTCGTCTCCGTCCCGATCGACGGTGGTGGTGACGGGGTGCGGGCCACGCAGATCATCAAGACCGGCGCCGATGCCGACCGGCTCGCGGCGGAACGGTTGCGGCAGCGGCGGCGTGACCGCGCCCTGCAACGCTCCCGCCGCGTCACCAACCCCAGCCAATACCGGCTCTCCGCCCGGCAGCAGCGGCGAGCCGACCGTCGCCGAACCGCCGGCCTACCCCCGGCACAGGTCGCCGTGCCGGGCGGCGCCCGCATCGCCAACACGGCGGGTATTCCGGTGCAGGCCTACCGCCGCGACCAACTCTCCGCCAGCTACCAGCGGCTACGCGCCCAGGCCGCCGCCGACGGCACAGCCCGTACCCAGGCTGGGCGTACCCGCGCCCGGATCGTCGCCGCCGGCATCGTGGCCACCCATGGCCGGAACTTGGTTGTCGAGGCCGGTGACCTGCGGGCGTGGGCGCGGCGGTGGGGCCGTAGCATCCACGCGTTCACCCCCGGCATCCTCGTCGCCGCCGTCGATCGGGAAGCCGCCAAGGTTGCCGCCCTGGCTGGTGGTGGTGGGTTGGTCCGGGCCGGGACCCGGCACACCGCCTGGACCCAGCACTGCCTCTGCACCGCCCGCGTCCCCAAACACCTCCACCACCGCCGTCACACCTGCCCACACTGCGGCCTGACCGGCGACCGGGACCTCGTCGCCGCTCTCATCGGGGCGCACACCGTGCTGAGCGACCCGGCCGTGCCCGGCACCGCCCGGGTGGATTGGGTCGCCGCGCAGACCACTCTCGCCACCCACGGCACCAACGTCATCAATGAGGGGCTGCAAGGAGCCCTGCTCGAGTCAATCGGACACCACCGCCCCGGCCGGCACTCAACCGGTGCCCGGCCGCGGCGGCCGCAGCGCAGCACCAGCCACCCCAGACGGCCGGTGCCGGCGTGCTCGGCGAACTCCCGGAACGACGCCCTCGACAACCCCGGACCAGACCCGCACCCCAAAGCGGGACCACACCGGAACGACGAGACGCACAACCCGGACTGTTCCACAACCCGGACACCAAACCCGAGTTTGATACAGACCTTAGCCTGAGCCGATGATCGACGACACTCCGCGTCCGTCACGTCTGAGCGGTTGTTGGGCCTGCCTTGTGGGCGGTGCCGTGATCGCGTCGTTGCTGCTGTTCCTCGACCCGATCCTCCGCCAGGGGGACTGCCCGAACGCCGGGGCGAACGGGAACGCGAGCGCGTTCGCGAACTCCGACTGGGACTTCTACCTGCCGCTGGTGATGATCGGCTGGGTGCTCCTCGTCCTCGTGGAACAGGCACTCCCGGTGACCTGGCGCCAACGCAATCGCTTCGACGTCGCGGTCCGGGCGGCGTCCGCTCTCGCGTTGTCACTGTCGAGCTCGTGCTGCCTCTTCCTCCAACTGGCAACGGTCTGCCGCTGACTCGGACGACTGTCCGCTCATGTTGCCGTGGCGGGATCCTCAGCCGTCGATGTAGTGTCGGCGGTCGCCGGTGGCGACGCGGTTGTCGGCAGGAACTCGTCCGGCGGGCGCAGGCGGATCTGGGCTGTGGCCAGCCGCTCCACGGCGGGCCAGGAGATCACCCCCTCCGCTACCGCGCGCAGGACCGCGCCGTCGGCTTTGGCCTTGGCAACACTGCCCAGGTACAGCAGGCCGGCCGGGACGACGGCGCCGGCGAGCCACCACGGGTCGACCCGGTAGGCGAGCACGACGACCAGCCACATCACCGGTAGCACCAGGCCGATCCGGAACTCCGCCTCCGCGTTGCCCCGGTCGCGCTCCTCGCTGACCGACGACACCGACGCCGCGCTGCCGCCGGTCAACCGGGATTCCCAGAGCAGTTCCTCGGCGTGCCAGCGGTAGTCGACGAGCCGTCTCAACAGCCGGATGCGGTGGTACGTGCGCTCGGCCGCATCCGCGATCAGCTCGGCCGCCGGCGCGCCGGCCAACACGGACGGCAGCTGCGCATGGTGCTGTTCGGCCTGCTGCTGCAGTGCTCTGAGGTGGTCGGTGAGTTCGGCGCGGAAGACTTCGTCGGTGTCGAAGCGCAGCGACAACTGCCGCAGGACCACCGTATCGAGCGCCTCGAGTCGCGATCGTCGCGAGGCGCCGCCCGGGCTGATGAGCGCCAACCGCTCCGCCGCCTGGTTCGCGGCCGGTCGCAACCATTTGGGCACCAAGCGGTACACGACGTTTGCGAGGTCGAACAGCAGGCTCGACGCGAACTGGGCGACCTCGATGAGGATGACGCCGGCGACGTAGGCGGTGAATGTCACCGCCGCGAGCGTCGGGCCGGTGCCGACCTTCTCAGCGAGCCCGTACAGGTCCGCCACGACACCTGTGGCGCTCGCCTTCGTGGGGAGGCGGTTGGCGACGGCGAGCCACGATGCGAAGACTGCCACATATCCGGCGGCCAGTGGTGCTCTGACGGTGCGCAGGCCGGGCAGCAGGCTCGCCAGCATTGGGCCACGGTACCAGGCCGGTTCGCGCCGACCGCCGCGCGACCGTGAGCCATGTCCCGAGGCGGCCCGGAGCCGGGATCACACCGGTGTGCCCACGATCACCTGACCGTTGTCGTCGACCGTCACCGGATAGACGGTCAGGCTCGGCTGGCCCGTCGTCGAGCGGCCCGTCGCCAGGTCGAAGGCGTGCTGGTGCAGCGGGCACACCACCTGGCGCAGGTCCGCCAGGCCGTCCGCGATCGGGCCGCCCGCGTGGGGGCACAGCGCGGAGACCGCGCGGAGGGAGCCGTCGCGCAGGCGGAACACGGCGATCATGTCGCCGTCGACGGCGTAGGCGCGGGCCTCCCCCACCGGGATTTCGCTCAGCGGGCCGAGGCGGGTCTGCACGATCATGGGCGCCTCGCGGGGACCTGGGGCAGCGGGATCAGGGGCAGGGCGGTGCGGAACTGGCCCGGGGTCGCCGCCTCGCGGCGTTCGAGCCACGGGTCGCGATACGCGGCCACGGACTCGGCGATGGCGGCGTCCAGACGCTCGGCCCACCCGAGAGCGTCCTCGACGACGACGGCGCGGATGTGCTCGATGCCCAGGCGCGGGACCCAGGCGTAGGTGCGCTCCAGCCAGTTCGCGCTCTCCCGGTAGTACTGCAGGAACCGCCCGGTCAGCGTGAGCACCTCCGCGGCGGTGGCGACGGTGGCGAGCAGGTCGCCCTTGCGCACGTGGGCCCCGGCCGCGCCGCCCACGTAGATCTCCCAGCGACCGCCCTCGATGGCGACGACCCCGAGGTCCTTCACGTACGCCTCGGCGCAGTTGCGCGGGCAGCCCGTCACCGCGAGCTTCATCTTGCCCGGGCCCTCGATGCCCTGGTACCGCTGCTCGATCGCGATCCCCAGCGCCGTGGAATCGGCGAGCCCGAAGCGGCAGAACTCGGCACCCACGCAGGTTTTCACGGTCCGGAAGGATTTGCCGTACGCCCACCCCGACGGCATCCCGAGGTCCTCCCAGATCGCCGGCAGGTCCTCCTTGCGCACGCCGAGCAGGTCGATGCGCTGCCCGCCGGTGAGCTTCACCATCGGCACCTCGTACTTCTCGGCGACCTCGGCGATGCGGCGCAGCTGCGCGGGTGTGGTGACGCCGCCCTTCATCTGCGGCACGACGGAGAACGTGCCGTCGCGCTGGATGTTGGCGTGCACGCGGTCGTTGATGAAGCGGGCGTCGCGCTCGTCGACGTACTGCTCGCTCCACATCATCCGCAGCAGCGAGGCGAGCCCCATCTTGCTCTTGGCGTCCTCGGCCCCGCCGGGTGCGAGCGCGGCGAACACCGCGGAGACCGACCGCAGCCCCTGCGCCCGGATCGCCGCCATCAGCGAAGCCTTGTCCAGCGGTACTCCCGGCACGTACCAGCTCGCCGACGGGTCCTCGGCCACCGCCCCACCCGCGGCCCACTCGACGATCTGCGCCACGAGCGACGTGCAGGAGCCGCAGCCCCTCCCGGCCCGGGTCCGCTCCATCGCGGCGGAGACCGTGCGGGCCCCGGCCTCGACCGCGTCGGCGAGCGCGCGCTTGGTGACGCCGTTGCAGTTGCAGACCTGCACGGTGTCGGCGAGCTCGGCGACCGCGGCCGCGTCGCCGGGCGCCCCGAGGTCGAACAGCAGCTCGGCGCGCTCCTGGGGCAGGGGCAGGCCCTCGTGGTACGCCTGCGTCAGGAAGGCGACCCGGCGCACGTCGCCGACCAGGGTCGCACCCACGAGGCGGCCGTCGCGGATCACGACGCTCTTGTAGACCCCGCGGCGCGGCTCGGCGAAGACCAGGGTCTCGTCGTCGTCGCGCTCGCCCTCGCGCAGCCCCATCGCGGCCACGTCGACGCCGGCGACCTTGAGCTTGGTGGCGGTGCGGGTGCCGTGGTACCGCGCGGCCGGGTTCGCCCCGGTGACGTGGTCGGCGAGCACGCGTGCCTGCTCCCACAGCGGGGCGACCAGCCCGTACGTCTCGCCGCGGTGCTGCACGCACTCCCCGACCGCGTAGATGTCCGGCTCGTCCAGCGCCCGCAGCTGGTCGTCGACGACGATCCCGCGCTCTACGACCAACCCGCTGGCGGCGGCGAGGCCGGCGTTGGGCCGGATGCCGGCCGCGACGACCACGACGTCGCACGGGATGTCCCGCCCGTCGCGCAGCCGCACGCCGGCCACCGCGTTGCGGCCCAGGATCTCGGTGGTACGCGCGTTCGTGACGACCTCGATGCCGAGCGCCTCGACGCTGCGGCGCAGGATCGCCCCGCCCTGGGCGTCGAGCTGGGCGTGCATGAGGTGCCCGCCGGAGTGCACGAGCGTCACGTGCGGCAGGTGCGCCTGCAGGCCGCGGGCCGCCTCGAGGCCGAGCAGCCCGCCGCCGATGACGACGGCCCGCTCGTGCTCGCGCGCGTAGCGGATCATCGCGCGGGTGTCCTCGAGGGTGCGGAAGGCGAAGACGCCCTGGTGATACCCGCGGTGGGCAGCGCGGATGCCGGGGATGTCGGGGACCCGCGCGCTGCTGCCGGTGGCGATGACGAGTTTGTCGTACGCCCGCTGCGTCCCGTCCTCGGCCAGCACCACCTTCGCGAAGCGGTCGATGCGGGTGACCCGGACGCCGGCGCGCAGCTCGATGCCGTTGCCGCGATACCAGTCCAGGTCGTTGAGGAAGATCCCGGCCTCGTCCTCGGCCCCGCTGAGCACGTTGGACAGCAGGATGCGGTTGTAGTTGCCGTAGGGCTCGTCGCCGAACACCGTGATGTCGAAGCGCTGCGCGCCTCCGCGCCGGAGAATCTCCTCGATGGTGCGCGCCCCGGCCATGCCGTTGCCGACGACCACCAGCCGCTGGCGGGTCATTCGATCTCCATCAGCCCGAAGTCGACGACGACGGTGGAGAAGACGCCGGCGGGGGCGGCCGCGTGCAGCTCGACGCCGGTGCCGGGCTCGAGGTCCTCGACGACGCGCAGGGCCACGTGGGTGTCGGACCTCGCGCCGATCGGGAAGTACCGCATCGCCTGCCCGTCGCGCATCAGCACCACGCACACGAGCTCCTCGGCGGCGTTGCCCCCGCGGAAGTACACCGGCTGGGTCGTGGCGCCGTCCGGCACGATGTAGGTCAGCGCCGCGTCGAGCAGGAACGGCGCGTCGAGACCCTTGCCCTCGAAGCTGTAGACACCTTGCAGGAAGCGTGGAGTGCTGCGCACGGCGGGAACCTTTCGTCAGGCGGCTCCTGCCATGCTCGCCACGCGGTGTTGCCGCCCCGTCGCCCGCTTGTTACCGGCCCCTGCCCGGTCCGCTCACAACGCCGATCCGGACCCGGAGAGGCCCACCAGGCGCCGGGCCGCCTCGGCGATGTGATCGGCGTCGATGCCGGCCCAGGCGAGCAGTTCGGCGCCGGTGCCGGACCCGGGCATGCCGCGCACGGCGAGGTGGGTGACGTGCAGGCGGGTGCGGCCGCCGGTGACGAGGCTGTCGATGACGGCGGAGCCGAGGCCGCCCTCGGGGTGGTGGTCCTCGGCGACGACGATGCGCCCGCCGGTGGCGGCCGCCGCGTCGGCGAGGGTGGCGGCGTCGATGGGTTTGACGGAGTAGGCGTCGATGACGCGGGCGGCGATACCCTCGGCGGCGAGGGTGTCGGCGGCGGCGAGGCAGGCGTGCAGGGTGACGCCGGCGCCGACGAGGGTGACCCGGTCGTGGTCGCCGGCCCGGAGGGTCTTGGAGCCGCCGACGGGGAAGGTTTCGCCGTCGGGGTACAGGACCGGGTAGCCGCCGCGGGTGGTGCGCAGGTAGCTGACGCCCGGGGTGGCGGCCATGGCCTCGGTGAGGGCGACGGTGCTGGTGGCGTCGGCGGGGTAGAGCACGGTGGAGCCGTGCACCGCGCGGAACATGGCGAGGTCCTCCAGGCCCATCTGGGACGGCCCGTCGGCGCCGATCTCGACCCCGGCGTGCGAGCCGACCAGGCGCAGGTCGACGCCGCTGATGGAGCCCATGCGGATGAAGTCGTAGGCGCGGGTCAGGAAGGCGGCGAAGGTCGAGGCGAAGGGCCGGTAGCCGCGCGCGGCCAGGCCGGTGGCGGCGGCGATCATCTGCTGTTCGGCGATGAACATCTCGAAGTACCGGTCGGGGTAGGCGTCGGCGAACTCGAACGCGTAGGTGGAGTTGCTGACCTCGCCGTCGAGGGCGACGACGCGCGGGTCGCGGGCGCCGAGCGCGACCAGGGCGTCGCCGTAGGCCTTGCGGGTGGCGACCTTCGCGCCGAGCTCGTACCGGACCGGAGCCGGCGCTTCGCGGGGCTGCGTGGTGCCCGGCCGGGTGGCGCCGGCCGACGGGACGCGGCCGTCGCCGGCCCGGGCGGCCTCGGGCCGCAGCCCGCGGACGGTGAGGTGGCGCTCGCCGCCGAGCTCGGCGACGGCGCGCTCGGCCAGGTCGGCGGGCAGGGGCTTGCCGTGCCAGCCGGGGCGGTCCTCGACCTCGGAGAAGCCCTTGCCCTTGACCGTCCGGGCGAGGATCACGGTCGGCCGGTCGTCGCCGTCCGCGGCGGCGGTGAACGCCGCGTCGATAGCGTTGAGGTCGTGGCCGTCGACGGTCATGACGCGAGCACCGAAGGCCTCGACGCGGGTGGCGTAGGCGTCGAGGTTCCAGCCCAGCTCGGTTTCGCCGCGCTGGCCGAGCCGGTTGACGTCCACGATGACGATCAGGTTGCCCAGCCGGTAGTACGACGCCTTGTCCAGGGCCTCCCAGATCGAGCCCTCCGACATCTCGCTGTCGCCGCAGAGCACCCAGACCCGGTACGGCTGCCGGTCGAGGTACTTGCCGGCCAGGGCGACGCCGACACCGTCGGGCAGGCCCTGGCCGAGGGAGCCGGTGGCCACGTCGACCCACGGCAGCACCGGGGTGGGGTGGCCCTGCAGGCGCTGCCCGAAGCGGCGGTAGCCGGTCATGAGCTCCCCGTCGGAGACGACGCCGGCGGCCTTGAACACCGCGTACAGCAGCGGCGAGGCGTGCCCCTTGGAGAAGACCAGGTGGTCGTTGCCCTCCGCGCCCGGGTTGTCCCAGTCGTAGCGCAGGTGCCGGGCCACGAGCACGGCGAGCAGGTCGGCGGCGGACATGCTGGACGTGGGGTGCCCGGAGCCGGCGCCGGTGGACGAGCGGATCGAGTCGACCCGCAGCTGGGCGGCGAGCTGCGCCACAGTGTCCAGGCCGGTCTCGTCAGAGGTGATCGTGGTCATGGCGCTTCCTTCGGGTACCGAATCGGACGGTGACGATCGCACAGCCCACTTACCCGCCCGGCCCGGCGGGTAACGGCCGGGACGGCGACCGCCGGTGGCCGCGCCGCTCCCCCGCCGGCCTCACCCCTCAGCCGTCCACCTGCGCCTTGTGGATCGCTCGCAGCCGGCCAGGCCGCCGCACGCACGGCCGCGACGGCGGTGCCCGATCAGCGCCCCGCTGGTCCCGGCGGTCCGGCGGCAATGCGGGCGCGGGCGGCAGCCAGGTCGCCGCACGCACAGCCGCGACGGCGGTGCCCGATCAGTGCCCCGCTGGTCCCGGCGGTCCGGCGGCGATGCGGGCGCGGGCGGCAGCCAGGTCGCCGCGCCACCAGCCCAGGGCCTCGATCCACCACGTCACGCCCGCGTCCGCGTAGGCGCGCAGGCGTTCCGCGTCCGCGGGGCCGTCCGTGAAGCCCTCCAGCGCCAGGTCCTTGCCCGGCACGAGGGCCGCCGCGCCGGAGACGTCCGCGACCGGGACCGGCACCGAACGCTGGTCGTCGAAGATCGGCATGGCACCGGCGAACCGGGACGCCCGGCGCAGGCCCACCGTCCGGGGCCAGCGGGCCGCGCACCAGATCGGCACCGGATCCTTGCCCCACTCGCGCCACAGGGACTGCAGGCGGGCCAGGCGCTCGTCCAGGGCTCGGCCGCGGGCGCGCAGGTCCGGGTCGAGACCGAAGGCGGTGTACTCCTCGTCGATCGAGCCGAGCGTGGCGACCAGCGTGAGCCGCCCGCCCGAGAGCTCGGCGAGCGCCGCGGTGTCCTGGGCGACCTCCTGCACCTGGCGGCGGGGCACCGTCACGGTCAGGATGATCCGGACCCGGCTCGTCGCGGCCGCGATCGCCGCGGCGGCCACCGTCGGGCTGGTGACCGGCCAGTCCGGCTCGTCGTACAGCAGATGGTCCCACAGGTGCACGCCGTCCCAGCCGTGCCGCTCCGCCGCCACGGCGAGATCGACCAGCGTCCGCGCGGAGCCGAACTGCCCGACCGTCGGCAGGCCGATCGCGTGCCTCACAGCGTCACGCCGGACAGCGCCGCGCCGGCGCGCAGCAGCCCGTCCTGGTAGCGCACGTCCCGCGCCGACGGGTTGGGCTTGAGGTCCTGGCGGCGCTTGAAGTAGCGGGCGGTCTCCAGCCCGATGCCGTCCGTCGAACCGGTGACCAGAATCCTCGCCATATTGCGACATCGTAGCCGGGGTTCGATACGGTCCAGCGCATGCGTGAACGTGCGGCGCGACCCCTCGAGCGGCTCGGGAGTTCTCCGCGGCACCGGCCGCCCCACTGTGGTTCCCGCTCGGGGTCAAGCACCGCTACAGCCGCTGACGGACCGCCCGGGTCGGCGGGTAGCCGGTCGGGCCGAAGGACACGTTGTCGTTCGTGGCGATGACGAGTTCGTCGCCGTCGAAGCGGCAGCGGTACGTCCGGATGAACGGTCCGTCCACATAGGCCATCCGCAGCGTGAAGGTGTCCCCGTCCCAGGCCCCGGTCGCGGCGGTGTCGCCGGTGACGGTCCACGTGCCGTCGGCGTAGGGATGCTCGTGGGTGCCGGTCTCGTCCTCGAGCACGACCCGGCCCGCAGCGAACGTGATGCTGCGGATCGTCGGCGGCCGCTCATGGCTGGGGCGCCAGTCCTCCGGCCGCGTCCGGCGTGGGGCGGCGACGGTGAAGGTGCCCTCCACCGTGGACGGTCCACCGTGGAGCGCGGGCAGCTCCAGCCGCGGCAATGGGCCGGGCTCGGTCTCGTCGTCGCGCAGGTGCTCCCAGACGAGGTCGAGGATCAGGTGCATCTCGGTGAAGCCGGCGGTGATGGCGAGGACCTCGCCACGGTCGGGCATCACCAGGCAGTACTGGCCGAACGCGCCGTCGCCGCGGAACGAGCCGTGCCGGCCGCGCCAGAACTGGAAGCCGTACCCCTCCCGCCAGTCGGGGTTCTCGCCGGCGTAGGCGTTCTCGACCTGCTTGCCCGTCGCCTGCTGCGCCCAGCCGGCGGGCAGGATGCCGCGCTCGTCGTGCAGGTACAGGTGGCCGAACCGGGCGATCTCGGGCGTCCGCGCGGTCATGCCCCAGCCTGCCACGTCCCGGCCCAGCGGGCACTGCTCCCACGTGACCGGCCCGAAGTCCAGCGGGTCGAACAGGCGCGGCCGCAGGTAGTCGACCAGGCGCTGCCCCGTGAGCTTCTGCACGATGGCGCCGATCGCGTAGGTGGCGCCGGTGTTGTACAGGAAGTGCGTCCCCGGCTCCTTGCGCACCGGCAGCGCCAGGAACGCCTCGAGCCAGTCGGTGTGCTGGGGCTGGGAGATGATCGGGATGGTGTCCTCGACGTGCCCGGTCGTCATGGTGAGCAGGTGCCGCACGAGCATGCGCGGGTCGCCCCGGCCGTCGCAGTGCTTGGCCACCGGGTCGTCGACGTCGAGCAGCCCCTCGGCGACCGCGAACCCGACGGCCGTGGACGTGAAGCTCTTGCTCAGCGAGAAGAGGCGGTGCGGGCGGTCCAGCGAATACGGGTGCCAGGCGCCCGCCGCGACGGTTTCGCCGCCGCGCAGCAGCACCATGCTGTGCAGCGCGTCGATCCGCCGCTGGGCCGCCTCGATGAAGGTCCGCACGCTCACGCTGTGAGCGTACTGCGTCGAAGATCGCTCAATCGTGGCACAAATCCGAAATTTCGGACACATTCGGTTCGCGATTCCCATAGCGTCGGCCGGGAGCCTTTCGAGAGGGGAACGTACGGTGAATCGCAGGAACGGGGCGGCTCTGCTGCTCGCCGGAACCCTGGCAGTGTCCTCACTGGCCGGCTGCTCCACGCGCGCCGACGCCGAGACCGGGCTGCGCCTGACCGGGGTGGCCCGCCTGGCCGCCGCCTCACAGTCGGCGGCGCCCGTCATCGTCGCGCCGACGTCCGCGGGCGTCTCCGACGACCTGCGCCAGGCGCTGCTCGGCGCCGGGGACGTGCCGGGCGGCTTCACCACCATCAACGTCGCCAGCAGCCACAACGGCAAGGTGAGCATCGGCGGCGGCAGCTTCCCCGGCTGCCCGGCGCTGGAGCCGATGACGACCGACGAGACGGTGTCGGCCGCGGTCACGTACGCGCGCGGCGCCATGGGCCCGTACCTCACCCACGCCGTCGTGCGCTTCCCGGCCGGCCAGGCCACCGAGGCCGTCCAGCAGCTGCGCGGTACCGTCGAGGGCTGCAAGTCCTTCGCCCAGCAGCTGGCCGGCGTGTCGGTGACGTTCACGCTGACCGCGACCCAGCCCCCGGCCGGCCTCGGCGAGGAGACCGTGGGCCTGCGCATGACCGGCGGCACCGACATCGGCATCGCGGTGACCGCCGACATCGTCGCGATCCGCCGCGGCGACTACGTGATCTGGCTCAACGACACGAACATCGGCACCGACTCGGCCGGCATCGCCCAGACCCTGGCCCCGGCCGCGGCCAAGCGCTGCGCCGCCACCCTCAAGGGCTGCTGAGCCGTCGAGGTGACCCGCAGCGTGAACGTGTCGGCCTGGTCGCCGCGCTGCGTGCAGTTCGGATTCGCGGCCTTGGTCCGGCTTCGCGACCAGCCCCGAGGTCCTCGCCACGATCCTGGAGCGACTGGGCCGGGCCCTATCGTGAACGGGTGGGAGCGCCCGCGACGGTGCCGGCCACGGACGCTCCCGCACGTGCCACTGTACGGTTACTTTGGCCGTCAGTTCACCGCCCGCCTCATCCACACGGAATTCTCGACCGCGAATCCGTGCCGCGCGTAGAAGCCCCGGACCCGCTCGTTGTGCGCCTCGGTCTCAAGGAAGATCATGAACGCCCCCGCCCGGCCGGCCGCGGCGATGACCTGCTGGAGCAGCAGTGAGCCGGCCCCGCGACCGCGCTCACGGACGTAGATCTCGTCGAGGAGCGCCTCCCGACCGCCGGACTCGAGACTCCAACCCCAGGTCAGGACCGCGTACCCGCACACGGCCACACCCACCGCCCCCCGCGCCGCGACCCCCACCCCGGCCTCGGCCCCGGACACGGCGGGTCCGGCCGCCGCGCCGACGTCCGCCACCCCGGGCACGCCGACCAGCCAGACCTGCCCGTGTACGTCGCCGGCCAGCAGCGGCGCGAGCGCGCGGGCGACGCGGGCTTCGTCGTACTCGTGACCGTCGACCGCGCAGAACTCGCGCACGAGGGGCAGGATCGCGGCGAGGTCGGACGGCCGAGCGCGGTACACCTGGAGGTCTTCCACGACCGCCAGGCTACGCATGGGAAACTTGGGCGTGCCCGCTCCGCTGGTCGTGGCCCTCCTCATCGCGCTCGCCTACTGCGGGCTGATCGCCGCCCACGCAACCACCATCCGTCGACGCCGAATCCGCGGCGCGTACGAGCCACGGGCCGGGCTGTGGCTGGCCCGCCAGTTCGGCCCCCTGCCCGAGCCCGGCGACCCCGATCCCCCACACCGCGAGCCCGGCCACCCCGCGCCCGGCGCCCCGGCCCCGCGACCGACACGCCGCCGCCACCCAACGCACAACCCGTCGCCCGCGCAGAGCCGATGGCCGGCCGGCAGCCCATGGCCGGCCGACGACCGATGGCAGGCGGACGGCCAAGGCTCGGGCTCAGGATCGATGCGCGGCCGAGCGGCGACGAACGGTCGAAGCCCAAGCCCACGCCCGCACCCACGCCCGGGCTCACGGCCGGCCGCCGGGCCGGACCCGCAGCCGAATCGCGAGCCGTGGGCGGTCGGCAGCCCGGGCGCGCAACCAACCAGCGACCCGCACGTACAACCCGGCGAACCGCACGTACAACCCGCCGGCCCGCACACACAACCCGCCGGCCCGCGCACGCCCACCAGCGGCCGGCGCGCACCGGCCGACGGTCCGGGTCCCTGGTCGGCACGCGACCAGCGCCGGCGCGTGAGGCGGTCCATGCGGGCGGAGCGGCCCGCGTGGGGTGACCGGCTCGGGCGGGCCGAGGTGCGGGCGGCCGCGCGGCTGCTGCGCGGGGACCTCGCCCCGGCGGCATACCGCGCCGCGATGGCCCGCATCGCACAGCTCGACGCGGATGCCGGCACCGCGTCCAGCGACAAGGACTGACGAGCCCAACAAACAAGCAACAAGGACTGACGAGCCGAACACACAAGAAGGAATCGGTCGCGCGCCCCGCGTCGATCTTTCCTGCCTGCTCAGCTTAACATCCGCCCAAAAATCTCCTTGTTGATCACGACGCTCCGCAATACTCCCTGACCCTGTGTCACGACAGGCTCTGTTCGACCCAGCTGCGCAGGGCCGCGGCCGAGGCGGCGCCCGCCTGGCGGGCCACCACGTGGCCGTCGCGGACGATCATCAGGGTTGGCACGGCGCGGACGTCGAAGCGGCGTTGGGTCGCCGGGGCCTCGTCGACGTTGACCTTGACGAGTTTGACGGTCCCGGCCAGCTCGCCGGCGACCTGCTCCAGGGCCGGGCTCACCATCCGGCACGGGCCGCACCACGGGGCCCACAGGTCGACCAGGACCGGGGTCGGCGAGCGCTCGGCCACCTCGGCGAAGGAGGCGTCGTCGGCGTCGGCGATCCACGGGACCGCCGCGTGGCACTTGCCGCACACCGGGCGGCCGGTGGCCGCCGCCGGGACCCGGTTGCGCTGGCCGCACTGGACGCAGGAGACGATCCGCGAACTCATGCCCGGTACGACAAACCGCCGGGCCGCCGCATTCCCTCCACAAGAATGACGGAAGGGAAGATTCGTACGCCTGATCGAAGATATCCGGTATCGTATGGCCATGACGAGCCCGCGACAGCAGAGCATCCTGGCGGTCATCCGCGAGTCCATCGACAAGCGGGGTTACCCGCCGACGGTGCGGGAGATCGGGGCCGCGATCGGGCTCGGGTCGCCGTCCTCGGTCGCCCATCATCTCAAGGCGATGGAGAAGCAGGGGCTGCTGCGCCGCGACGCGCACGGGCCGCGCGCCGTCGACATCCGCGGGCCCTATGACGGCGTGGCCGCGCGCGGTGCCGATCCCGGCGTGGCGGTGCCGCTCGTGGGCACCATCGCCGCCGGTGGGCCGATCCTGGCCGAGCAGATCCCCGACGACGAGCTGACGCTGCCCACGACGCTGGTCGGGCACGGCACGCTCTTCGCGCTCAATGTCAAGGGTGACTCGATGGTCGAGGCCGCGATCTGCGACGGCGACATCGTGGTGGTGCGCCAGCAGTCGGTGGCCGAGAACGGTGACATCGTCGCGGCGATGCTCGACGGCGAGGCGACCGTGAAGGCCTACTACGCCCGCGACGGGCACGTCGAGCTCGTCCCGCGCAACCCGGCGTATCAGGTGATTCCCGGCGATGACGCCACCATCCTCGGCAAGGTCGTGGCGGTTCTGCGAAGGATGTAAACCGGGCCGCGTGATCCCGCGTCTCCTGTGCGCCTCATCCCCGAGGCACTCCAGACACAGGAGGGAGCACAGCCATGCGCCGTAAATTGCTCGCCGCGGCGGTGTGTGCCGGGCTGGTGCTGGCGCTGCCGGCCACCGCCCGGGCCGCGGACGACCTGCCCGCCCCGACGGGCACCGCGCCGGTCGCCGGCGCCGCGCAGAGCACCGGTCGGCCGGTGCTGACGGGCGTGCGGGTCGGGCGCCACGACGCGTACGACCGGACCGTCTTCGACTTCAGCGGCGGCACGCCCGGCTACCGGGTGCAGTACGGCACCCTCGTCGAGCAGGGCCGCGGCGACACCGTGCCGGTCGCGGGCGCGGCGACCCTGGTCGTCGTGTTCACCGACACCGCCGCCCCGGCGGTCGACCTCGGCACCGTCTACAACCCCGGATTCCCGACGCTCAGGCAGATCAGATCCGGCGGCTACTTCGAGGGCGTGGCCGGCTTCGGCCTCGGCGTCGAGGACCGGGCCGGGTTCCGGGTGCTGGTGCTGCACGGCCCGGACCGTATCGCCGTCGACGTGGCGCACCAGCCGGCCCAGCCGTTCACGGCCGCGCCTGTGGTGCACGCCGGAGACGCGCCGGACGCCCTGGTGGAGCGGGTCCGTTCGGGCCGGCATCCGGGGTACGACCGCTTGGTCTTCGACATGATCGGCGACCGGCAGCCGACGCTCGACGTGCGCTACCAGAACCAGACCGCGACGATCCGGGTCACGTTCACGGGCTCGGGCTCGCCGACGCAGTCGCCGCACGCGTCGCACTCCGGACCGGCCACAGTGGACTTCGGCCTGCCCCAGCTGCAAGAGGTCCACTTCACGGTGGTCGGGGCCGGCATCATGTACGCCGACGTCACCACCGCGTCGCGCGACGGGTTCCGCCTGATGCTGCTGGACAACCCGACCCGGGTGGTCCTGGACGTGGCGCACTGAGCGGTTGGGCGGCCGCGAGGCCGCCCAACCTACCGGCTAATTACCGGCCGAGTAGAAGCCCGCGACCTCGGTGGCGGTGAGGGCGCGGCTGTAGAGCCGGACGCTGTCCAGGGCGCCGGTGAGGTACGGGTCGGCGTACTGGGAGCGGCCGAGCCAGTTCTGCGTGGTGTTGCCCAGGCTCGACGGGCTCAGCGTCATGGAGCTGTTGCGGGCGGCCTCGGCGCCGTTGACGTACAGGATGCCGAGGTTGCCGCTGCGGGTCACCGCGACGTGCGTCCACGCGCCGGTCGGCAGGGCGGACGGGGCGTCGATGCGCTGCTCGCCGCCGGCTCCGCCGGTGGTGATGGCGAAGCGCGCGGTACCGGTGCCGGAGCGCGGCGTCAGGAACATGTTGACGCCGGTGCCCGTGCCGAAGTCGAAGACCCGGGTCCAGGCGGTGGCACTGTCGATGCGGACCCACAGCGCGATGGAGAAGTTCGTCGCGCCGCCCAGGATCCCGGCCGGCAGCGACACGTATCCGTTGCTGCCGTTGAGGCTCACGGCGGAGCCGGTGCGGCCGGTGGTGTATCCGGCGTTGGACAGCGTCGCCGTCTTGCCGTTGCCGGTCGCGTCGGCGGCGCTGTTGTCGAACGGGTAGTGGGCGACGAACGCCGGCAGCGTCTGGCCGCCGGTGACGGACCAGTAGACGGAGTACCGCTGGCCGTGCACCTTGTAGAACGGCGCGAGGGTGACGCCGTTCGCGGTGTACTGCAGCGGCGTGCTCGTCGCCGTGAGCGAGGACGGGTTGAGGGTCGGCAGGGCGGTGAGGTTGCTGGTGCCGAAGAGTCCACCGAGGACGATCGGGCCGACCTTGACCGCCTGCACGGTGCTGTTGTCGTTGGTGGGTTCCCGGGTCAGGGCCATCGGCAGTGTCACGTCGACGACGTCGCCGGAGGCCCAGGTGCGGCTGATGGTCGCGTAGGCGCCCGGCGCCGGGGCGGCCTGCGCGGTGCCGTTGAGCGCCAGCTGGGCGCCGGTGGCCCAGGCCGGGATGCGGATCTTCATGGTGAAGGCGCCGGAGCCGGTGACGGTGAGCTTCGTGGCGCCGGCATCCGGGAACGTGGTGTCCTGGCGGACGGTGACGCCGCGGGCCGACCAGGTCAGCACCGACGGGATGAAGAGGTTGACGTAGAGGGTGCTGGCGCCGTCGTGGAAGTAGATGGAGTCGCCGTACTTGGTGTTGCTCTCCATCCCGGTGCCGTGGCAGCACACGAAGCTGTTGTAGTCGTTGCTGTACGTCTTGATCCCGCCCGCCCGCAGCGGCACGTAGTAGCACTGGAACCCGTGCGAGCTGCTGGGGTCCTGGGAGGCGAGCGTGTGGTTGTACAGCGCCTTCTCGTAGTAGTCCATGTAGTCGGCGCGGGCCGGGTTGGTCAGGAACAGCTGCCGGGTGAGCTTGAGCATGTTGTACGTGTTGCAGCACTCGGCGGTCGTGTCGGACAGTTCGCTGGCGATGCGGTCGGGGGCCTTGAAGTACTCGCCGTTGGAGTTGCCGCCGATCGCGTACGTGTGGTGCTTGGTGACGATGTCCCAGAAGTTCACGGCGATGTCGCGGTAGCGGGTGGTGCCGGTGGCGTGGTACTCGCGGATCGCCCCGATGACCTTCGGGATCTGGGTGTTGGCGTGGTAGTTGTTCAGCGCGTCGGTGTTGCCGGCCAGGGGGTCGAAGATCTCGGCGTGGTCGAACTGCTGCGCGGCGGCGAGGTGGTTGGCGTCGCCGGTGACCTGGTACAGGTTCGTGAGCACCTCGTTCATGCCACCGAACTCGGTGTCGAGCATGTTCTGGCGCTGGGTCTGGCTCAGGCGGTCGTTGCGGAACTTGACCCACGCGGCCATGCCGGTGAGCACGGTCAGCGCCTGCGCGTTGCCGGCCAGCAGGTGCATGTCGAGCAGGCCGGCCATGATCTTGTGCAGGGTGTAGTACGGCGCCCAGACGGACTGCCGCGCCTCGACCCGGTCGATGAAGCTCTCCGGGAACGCACTGAGGTACCCGGTGTTGTAGCCGGCGGTGGCGGCGCGCGACTGGCACTGGGCGAGGACGGTGACGAGCTGGTCGCCCTTGGTCTTGAAGGCGGTGTTGCCGGTGCTGGCGTAGGCCTGGGCGAGGGCGGTGAGCAGGTGGCCGGTGGAGTGGCCGCGCAGCTCGGTGGTGGGCGACTCCCAGCCGCCGCAGGCCGTGGCGGACGAGGACAGCCCGACGTTGAGCCGGAAGGTGTGCAGCATCCGGTCGTTGTCGAGGAACAGCAGGTACGACTGGGTCCGTCCGGTGTTGGCGGTGAACGGGCTGGTGAGCAGCTGGACGGCGGTGAGCGGGAACGCGTAGGCCGAGACTCCGGTGTCCGGCCGCGCGGCGGTGGCGGCCGCCGCGCGTTCGAAGGGGATGAGGGTGCCGGCGGTGACGCCGGCGGTTGCCGCTAGCAGCGTGCGGCGGGTGGGCATGGCTCCTCCAGGGGGTGGGATCAGCCGCGCAGCGCCCCCGACATGAACCCTCGGACGTAGCTGCGCTGCAGTACGAGGAACAGCACCAGACAGGGCACCGCCATGAACGTCACGCCGGCCTCCAACGCGGCGTAGTCGATGGCTCCGAAGGTGGCGGTGCGCATGTTCACCACAGCGAGCATCATGGTGAACTTGTCGGTCGAATTGAGCAGGATCAGCGGGGCGAAGAACTCGCTCCACGAGGTGAGGAACGCGAAGAGCCCCACGGTGATCAGGCCGGGCTTCACCGCGGGCAGCATGATGCGGGTCAGCGCCCGGAAGCTGCCGCACCCGTCCAGCAGCGCGGCCTCCTCCAGCTCCTTGGGCACGGCCTCGAAGGAGTTGCGCATCATGAACACCGAGAAGGGCAGCTGGAACATGATGAGCACCAGGCTGAGCCCGATGATCGAGTCCTGCAGGCCGATCCAGCCGAGCAGGACGTACAGCGCGATGAGGATGGTCGCGTAGGGCACCATGAGGATCGCCAGGGTGAGCAGGAACAGCGCGTCCTTGCCGGGGAAGCTGAACCGGCCGAACGCGTAGCCGCCGAGGCTGCTGACCAGCAGCGTGCCCGCGACGGTGAGGGCGCTGAGCGTGATCGAGTTGAACACGTGCTCGAAACGGATGCCGTTGTCGGCGGTGAACAGCCGCGAGTAGTTCTCCAGCCCGAAGCCGCTGGGCGTGCGCACCGAGGCGAACGCGGCCCACGCCAGCGGGAACAGGAACAGGATCGCGAGGGCGGCGCCGGTGATCCGTCGCATGTCAGCCCCTTCTGCGCAGCATGCCGAGCTGCACCACGTTGAACACGATGAGGACGAAGAGCAGCACGACCGAGATCGCCGCGGCCGAGCCGAGGTCGAGCTCGATGAACGCCTTGCGGTAGATGACCATCACCAGCGAGGTGGTGCTGTTGTCGGGCCCGCCGCGGGTGAGGATCCAGAACTGGTCGAAGGCGAGCAGGGAGCCGGTGACCATGAGGGTGAGCACGAGCGCGAGGGTGGAGCGCATCAGCGGTACGGTGATGCTGCGGAACGTCGCCCAGCGCGAGGCGCCGTCGAGGCGGGCGGCCTCGTACACCTCGACCGGGATCGACTGCAGCCCGGTGAGCAGGATGAGCATGTTGAACCCGGCGAAGCGCCACAGCACCAGCCCGACCGCCGAGCCCAGGGCGCTGTTCGGGCTGCCGCTGGTCCACGACACGTAGCCGTCCAGCAGGCCCACCGACTCGAGGATCCGGTTGACCGGGCCGATCTCGTCGCTGAGCATGCCCAGGAACAGCAGCGAGGCGCTGGCGAAGCCGACCGCGGCGGGGATGAAGTACGCGGTGCGCAGCAGGCCGATGCCGCGGCCGGGGTGCTGGACCAGCAGCGCCAGCCCGAAGGAGAGCGCGAAGAGCAGGACCGTGACCACGACCGTGTACTTGAGGGTGAACCAGGCCGCGGTGGCGAGCAGCTCGTCGTCGGCCATGCCGGCGTAGTTCTCCGGCGCGTTGAGCTCGGGCGCGCCCAGCAGCGGCCAGTGGTGCAGCGACATGTACGCGACCAGGCCGAGCGGGACGAGGAAGAACAGGCCGACCATGAAGGCGGTGGGTGCGGCGTACAGCGCGCCGGCCCACCGCCGGGCGAGTCGGCGGCGAGGCCGGGCGGCCGGCGGGGTGACCGCCGGCCGCTCGTCGACGAGCAGGGTCATCGCTTCTCTTACTTCTTCAGGGAGGCCGTGAGGGCGGTGGCGCCGTCGTCCAGGGACTTCTTGGCGTCGCCGAACAGCGCGCCGCGGAAGGCGGTCACCCACGGGCTCTGCGGGTCGTTGTAGGTGGCGTTGAAGTTCTTGGCGTAGGGCGTCTTGCCCTTGCCCATCAGGCTGTTGATCTTCACGACGCGGGGGTCGGCGGAGGAGTACTTGTTCTCCGCCAGGTCCGTGCGCACCGGCACGCCCTTGCCCTTGGCGATGACCTCGACCTGGGCCTCGTCGCCCAGCGTCCAGGCCAGGAAGTCCCACGCCTCGGTCGCGTGCTTGCTGGTGGCGCCGATGCCGATCGCGTCGCCGCCGACGAACGTCGACTCGCCGCCGGTCAGGCCGCTGATCGGGGCCACGCCGAGCTTGAAGGTGGCCTTCTCCTCGATCAGGCCGAGCCAGGCGGCCGGGCCGGGCGCGATGCCGATCTTGCCGTTCTGCAGCGCGCCGAGCCAGGTCGGGCCGGCCTCGTCCTTGGCCGCCGGAGCGGCCACGCCCTCCTCGTAGAGCTTGCGGTACAGCGCGAAGACGTCGGACATCTCCTTGCCGTTGATGGTGCTGGAGGTGCCGTCCTCGTTCATGACGTCGCCGCCGGCGGCCCAGACGGACGGCCAGAGGGTGAACACGTTGCAGCCGCCGCAGTTACCGCCGAAGTACGTTCCGTTGATGTCGCCGCCGAGCTTGTCCACGGCGCGGGCGTCGTCGGCGAACTCCTGCAGGGTCGTCGGCGGCTTCTCCGGGTCGAGGCCGGCCTTGGTGAAGAGGTCCTTGTTGTACAGCATCACCGACATGTCGATGGTGTGCGGCACCGCGTAGACCTTCTTGTTCCAGGTGCCGTTGCGCACGTGCGCCGGTGCGACCTTGTCCTTGATCGGCAGGGCGTTGAACTTGTCGGTGATGTCCACCCACAGGCCCTGGGAGGCGTACTGCGGCGCGAAGACGACGTCGGAGGCGAACAGGTCCGGCAGGGCCTTGGCGCCCGCGGCGGAGGCGAGCTTGGCCGGGTACTCCTCGTTCGGGTACGCGGTGACCTGGACCTGGTTCTTGTGGGTGGCGTTGTACGCGGCGGCGTACGCCTTGGACTGGGTCTCGGTGGCGGCGCGGGTCCACAGCGTGATGGTGGCGCCACTGTCTGCGTTGGCGGGGGTGTCGGCCTTGGTGTCCTCACCGCACGCGGCGGCGCCGAACACCAAGGATGCAGCGACGATGCTGCCCATCCAGCGTTTCACGATCATTCCTTCCCTAGGTGATCCATTGTTTGTGAGCGTTCTCAAGAAGCAAGGGGTGCTGTGGAGCTGCGCACGATCAGGCTCGCGGCGGAGCGGAACTCCCCGCCCCGCCGCGAGCCCGTCGAGATCTGGTCGACGAGCAGGTCCAGGCTGCGCCGGCCCAGCTCGGCGAAGTCCTGCCGGACCGTGGTCAGCGGCGGCAGGAGGTAGGGGGCCTCGGGCACGTCGTCGAAGCCGACGACGCTGACGTCGCGGGGCGCCGGGCGCCCGGCCTCGTGCAGGGCACGCAGCAGACCGATGGCCATCTGGTCGTTGGCGCAGAACACCGCGGTCACCTCCGGCCGGCCCGCGAGGGTCCGGCCGGCGGCGTACCCCGCCGCGGCGCTCCAGTCGCCGGCCAGCGGCGCCGGGGCCGGGCGCCCCGCGTCCTCCAGCGCGGCCCGCCAGCCGGCCAGCCGTTCGCGGGCCTCCGGCCAGTTGGCGGGGCCGGCGACGTGGTGGACGGTGCGGTGCCCGAGTTCGAGCAGGTGCCGGGTGGCCAGGGCCGCCCCGGCGGCGTTGTCGATCGCCACCATGGGCACGTCGGCGTCCTCGCCGGGAGCGCCGATGATGCCCAACCCGACAATCGGCACGTCCAGCGGCTCCTGCCGCAGCGCCGTCCAGGCCGCCGCGACCGGCGCCAGCGTGACGATGCCCTCGACGGCCTGCTCACGCAGGCGCCGGATGGCGTCGCGGACCTGTGGCACGTCGGGCTCCCGGGCGCTGGCGATGCTGACGAAGTAGCCGGCCTCCCGGGCCGCCCGCTCGATGGCGTGGACCATGAACGAGGGCCCGAAGAGGGTCGTGTCGAAGGTGACGAGGCCGACCGTCTGTGACCGGTTGGTGGCCAGGGTCCGGGCCGCGACGTTGGGCTGGTAGTCCAGCGCCCGCATCGCGGCCAGAACCCGGGCCCGGGTCTCCGACCGGACGTTCGGGTGGTCGTTGACCACCCGCGAGACGGTCTGGTGGGAGACCCCGGCGAGGTGGGCGACATCCCGCATCGCCGGTGGTCTCCGCACGGTATGCATGATCAGCCGAACGCCTTGACCTCGAGCAGCCCGACCGAGGCCGAGCCGGTGGCGGTCAGGGACACTCGCAGCCGGGTCGTGGAAACCCCGGTGAAGGTAACGGTGTTGTACGCGTTCTTCGTGAGCGTGTACGAGCTCGCGCCCGGCACGTCGACGTAGGCCGAGCCGTTCCAGTACTGCAGCTTCCACGCCGAGGGCATGTCGATCCCGCCCTCGTCGTCGAAGAAGTAGACCTGGGCCTTGTTCACCGACTGCGCCTGCGACCACTGCAGCTCGGCCCACTGGGTGCCGGTCTGCGGCCAGGTGCCCCAGCGGGAGCCGTCGTTGGTGGCGCCGCTGTTCGAGCTCGCCGGCTCGTCACCGTTGTTGATCGCCGCGCAGCTCTCCCACGTCGAGGTGTACGAGCACGACGCCGTCGCCGACAGTGCGAGGTTGGTCACCGGTGGTGGCTGGGTGCCGCCCCGGTTGTAGATCTTGACCTCGGTGAGGCCGGTCTTCGCCCCGGAGGCGTTGGTCGCGAGCACCCTGACTCGCTGGGCGCTGACGGCCGGGAACGTCACCACGTTGTAGTTGCCCCGCGGCGCGCTCGGGTTCTTGGCCTGGCTGGGCACGCTGACCCAGGCGCTGCCGTTGTAGTACTGGATGTCGTACGCCGACGGCGCCCGGTAGGTGGCCGATGCGGGGCGGCTGTCCTTGAAGTACAGCCCGACCTCGTTGAACGTGCGGGCCTGGCCGAAGTTGACCTCGTACCAGTCCTGGCTGTTCGGGGAGCCGCCGGCGCCCCAGAACGGCTCGTTGGTCGGGAACCCGTCCACGGCACCGCCGGTCGAGGAGCCCGAGCCGGTGTAGGAGGCCGAGACGGTCGCGCCGGCGGCGAGGTTCGTCGACGGCGTGGTGGACGCGTCGATGCCGGCCTTGGCCATCTCGTCCACGACCCGGGCGTCGGTCTGCACGACCTGGGCGGGCGCCTGCAGGCCCGAGTACGCCTGGTTGTAGGCGACGGTGCCCGAGGTGGTGACCGTGCCGGTGGCGGGGTCCCAGGTGAACGGCACGAGCGAGTTGACGGTCGCCACCCGGGTGCCGTTGACGAAGATGGAGTACCCCTGGGGAACGCCCGGGTAGCGGGTCACGCCGTCGGCCGGGTCGTCCCACACGATGGTCAGGTCGGCGTTGCGGTAGCGCAGGTTGTTGACGGTGAAGTGGTCCCAGCCGATGTTGATCGGCGAGAGCTCGACCTTCGCGTCGTTGCGCGGCCGCAGCCCGGCGACGTCCTCGATGACGGTCCAGTTGCTGCTGCCCAGGATGTTGTGGTGGATCCAGGAGCGGTAGGTGATCGAGGAGCCGTTCCAGTTCGCCCAGAACTCGTTGGCGTCGGGGTAGGCGGTGTTGCCGCCCACGTACTGCGCCCAGGCGTTCCAGTAGAGCAGCTTCTTGTACCAGTCGGTGGTGAGCCAGGAGTTCGGGTAGTTGCGCAGCACCGAGCTCAGCAGCCGGAACTGCACGGTGGAGTTGATGGTCGAGAAGTTGTTGCTGCCCGTGCCCGAGGCCGCCTTGTCCGCCTGGTTGGCGGTGTAGAACGGGAAGATCGGGTACTGGGCCGGGTCGTCGAACAGCCGCAGCGCCTGCTTGTACTGCGTGGTGTTCGGGATGGCACCCACCGCGAACGGGTAGTAGATGTTGATCTCTTTCCAGGGGTTGAACGCCCCGTCGGAGGCCATCCGGTTCTCGAACAGGTTGTGGCTGGGGTTCCACAGCACGCTGACGATCGCCGCGCCGATCTGGTCGGCGACGGTGTTCATCTCGTTCGCCTTGGCCGTGTTGCCCACCGCCGCGTAGGCCTGGGCCGCCGCGCGGGCGCCGCTGTACTGGTAGGCGGCCTCGCCGCGGTCCATCTTGCCGGAGCGCCAGTGGAACGACACCGCGTCGGCGTCGTTGCCGGTCAGCGCGCCCCAGTCGTACTCGATGAGCTTGTTGTTGTTGCTGTCGTAGGTGGCCAGCTGCCCCTTGACGTCGCCCTCGGCGTACTTGGCGAGGTTGGCCGCCAGGCCCGGCTGGCCGCCGTGGATCTGGTAGCTGCGCCAGGCCGCCTCGGCGATGTACTGCGTGTAGCTGTTGGACCAGTTCTCCGGGTCGCCGGGGTTGTCCATGAACCGGCCGCCCTTGGACGTCTGGCCCACCGACAGCCAGTCGCCGTAGGCGTACAGCGGCGTGCGCAGGTACTTCAGGTCGTCGATGTGCATGGGCTGGGTCAGCGCGATGGCGTTGTTGTAGCCCAGCGCCCCCTCGACGGAGGTCGGGAACTGGTAGGTCTGCCCCGGGATGTTCGCGTCGAGGTTGTTGAACCGCATGAGCCACCAGCGGTAGTAGTAGTTCTTCGTCAGCGCCGGCTCGGGCGAGTCGAAGAACGGGATGTTGTCCGCCCACCACTTGTTGTAGGCGCGCACGTGGGTGGCGAACGCGGTGGCGTTGTCGTAGCCGGCGTAGGCCGAGTACTCGGTCGAGGACTCCGGGATCTCGCCCGCGATGAAGCCCATGACGACCTTGGCGGTGGCGGTCGCGCCGGCCCCGATCGTGATCGACCGGTTGAGCGCGCCGGAGGAGGCGCTGAACCCGTCACCGGTCAGCTTCGTCGTGAGCGTGGTGAGGCTGTTCTTCGTGCCCGTGGAGCCGGTCAGCTCGCTGCCGCTGCCGCTGGTCGCGTACGGCGACGTGGCCCGCAGCGTCAGCGTGGTCGACGCCGAGCCGTTGTTCTTGATCGACAGGTTCGTCACCGCGACGTTGTTGTTGGTGATGAACTTCTGCTGCGTGATCGTGACCGAGCCGCTGGTGAACACGCTCTTGGCGTAGCTGGGCGCCTGGAAACGCTGCGCGGTCTGCTCGGTGAACGTCCCCGGGCTGGCCGCGATCGTGTAGGCGTTGTTGTCGCTGATGCTCTCCCAGTACGCCACGCGCCCGCCGAAGCCGAGCACGCCCGGGTTGTACGTCTTCATGAACAGCGCCCGGCCCCGGCTCATGAGGATCGCCCCGTCGGCGTCGGCGGGGTCGCTGCCGCCGCTGCGGCCCAGCAGCCGGTCGATCCAGAAGTCGGTGCCGCCGCTCTCGGCGTTGTAGATGGTCTGCATCATGTTGCCGGTCGTGTAGCCGACCGGCGCGGCCGGGATCGCCGGCCCGGTGAACGTGGGATAGCCGATGGTCTGCGCCGCGGCGGCGGGGCTGGCGGGCAGCGCCGCCGCGGCCAGGGACGCCGTGAGGGTGGTCGTCAACGCGATGGCCAGCCTGGATTTCCAGCGGGGGTGTGGCATCGCGTCACCTCCATTCAGTCCGTCAGGACGGGGTGGTGGGGAGCCAGACGCGCATGGTGGACGATCCGCGCCGGGCCCAGCGGTGGTACGGCACGAGCGGCACGACGATCGGCTCGGGGCGCTCGGTCGTCGTGGTGCGGTCGCGATACGGCCAGGCGAGCTCGACCGGCCGGATGGCGCGTCCCTTCACCGCGCCGAGCTCTGGTGCGACCGACGTGTCGACCTGCAGCTCATCGAGGTTCACGCCGTCTTCCTGATCGATCGACTCGGCGCACATGACGACCGGGCCGACCTCGACGGCGGCACACCCGCGCACGGCGTCGACGCGCGGGTCTGGGAAGGTCCAGCGGGGTCGCACCGACAGGTCAAGGCGGACCTGCTCGCCGGCGGCGAAGACGCGCCGCTCGACGTGCACGCCGCCGCCGGCCCACTCGGGCACCCGCAGCGTGATGGAACGTTCTTCGGCCGGAGCCTGCGCGACGGTGACGGTGACCGCGCCGTCCTCCGGGTAGGCGGTCTGCACCTCCAGGCGCATCCCGGCGGCTTCGACGGACATCGGGGCGTACTGGTGGATCTGCACTCCCGCGTCACTCTCGGTCACGAAGTAGGTGCCGAGGGAGGCGACCAGGCGGGCGACGTTGCTCAGGCAGCAGGAGACCTCGAACCACGGCGCGCGCTGGCCGCCGCCGAAGCGCAGCTGCTCGTGCTCGGCCGAGGGCACCTCGGCGCGGGTACGCTGGTGCAGGGTGTGGGCGTAGAAGAACGAGCGGCCGTCGTCGGCCACCGCGGCGGCGATGACGTTGTTGAGGACCCGGTCGGCGATGTCACCGTAGCGGGTCTCGCCGGTGGCCAGCAGCAGCCGGTGCGCCAGCATCACGGTCGCCACACCCGCGCAGGTCTCTGAGTAGGCACGGTCCGGCGGCAGCGCGAAGTCGTCGCCGAAGGCCTCGTCGAGGTGGCGCGAGCCCATGCCGCCGGTGATGTAGGTGCGCCGGGCCAGGGTCCGGTCGAACTGGCGCACGACCGCGCCGAGCAGGTCGTCGTCGCCGGTCTCCACGGCCACGTCGACGGCGCCGTGGGCCAGGTACAGCGCCCGCACCGCGTGGCCGGCGAAGACTGCGGACTCGCGCAGCGGGGTGTCGTCCTGGAAGTACTTCCACCCGAACTCGTGCTCGGGCAGGCTGCGGCGGCCGCGGCGCGCGATGAACTTCGCGGCCTGGTCGAGGTAGCGCTGCTCGCCGGTGACCCGGAACAACTCCACCAGCGCGGGCTCGACCTCGGGGTGACCGCAGAAGCCCTCGTCGGCGAACTGGGTGCAGACGTGGTCGGCGGCGCGGCGGGCCACGTCGAGCAGCTGCGGGGCGGTGCCGGTGCGGTAGGCGGCGACCGCGGCCTGCAGCAGGTGCCCGACGCAGTAGAGCTCGTGGCCGAAGTTGAAGTCGCTGTAGCGCCCCGGCTGCCCCGGCCGCCCGTAGGCGGTGTGCAGGTAGCCGTCGGCGGCCTGGGCCCCGGCGGCGAGCGCGGTGAGCTCGGCGACCAGCTCCCGGTGATCGGTGCCGCCGGGCCGGCCGGTCTCCCAGCTCGCGGCCTCAGTCAGCTTGTACACCTCGGAGTCGGAGAACTCGCGGCCCCGGCGGCGCAGCGCGGCGTCCGGATCGCGAAAGTTCCCCGTCCAGCCGAGGCGGTCCATCCACGAGTGGCAGTGCTCGATGGTGGCGGTGCCGCTGACCGCCTGGCGCTGCCCCCAGAACCCGCCGGTCAAGCGCACCTGGTGCATTCCGACGGGCCGCAGCGCCCCGCGCGAGGGCGCGACAGGTCCCGGGTTGGCCGTCACGGCCACCACCTTTCAACGTTCTCTCGAAAACCTTTTCGGGAATGGTGGCAGCACGTCACACCCGTGTCAACGGTCTATTTCCCGTCCTGCAGGCGGTGTTACAGTTGTGACGGGCAATGTGCATCAGCTATGCTCGCCGAAAAGTTTTCGAAGGGACGCGTCACGGTGGGCAGAAAGCGCGCGCAGGTCACTCTGACCGATGTGGCCAAGCGGGCCGGGGTGTCGATCGCCACGGCCTCGAAGGCCCTCAACTCGCGGGGCGAGGTCGCCCCCGCGACCCGCCGCCGCGTGCAGCAGGCCGCCGAGGAACTCTCATTCTCGCCCAACGTCCTGGCCCGCGGCCTGATCTCGGGCAACACCCGCACGATCGGGCTGCTCACCGACGAGCTCTCCGCCGCCCGCTTCGCCATCCCGGTCCTGCTCGGCGCCGAGAACGCGCTGGGCAACGAGCAGATGAGCGTTCTGCTGTGCGACGCCCGCGGCGACGCGATCCGCCGCCGGCACTACATCCGCACCCTGCTGGCCCGCCAGGTCGACGGCTTCATCATCCTCGGCGACGCCAACGACCTGCGCCCGTCGCTGACCCGCGACATCCCCGTGCCGGTGGTGTACGCCTACTGCGAGTCCGACGACCCGAACGACATCTCGGTGATCGCCGACGACGCCGGCGGCGCCCACCTCGCCGCCGAGCACCTGGTCACCCTGGGCCGCAAGCGCATCGCCCACATCACCGGCGACCCCGGCTACCGCGCCGCCCGCGACCGCGCCGCCGCGCTCGCCGAGGTCCTCGACGCCGCCGGCCTCGCGCCCGCCGGGGATCCGCTGTTCGGCCAGTGGTCGCAGCACTGGGGCCGGCACGCCACGGCCCGGCTGCTGGCCGCCCACCCGGACGTGGACGCGATCTTCTGCGGCAACGACCAGATCGCCTCGGGCGCGGCGGAGGCGCTGCGCGAGCTGGGCCGCTCGGTCCCCGACGACGTGGCCCTGGTCGGCTATGACAACTGGGAGGTCTTCGCCACCGAGTGCCGCCCGCCGCTCACCACCGTCGACCTGAACCTGGAGCAGCTGGGCGCGACGGCGGTGCAGCACCTGTTCGCGGTCCTCGACGGCGAACAGCACTCCGGCGTGGTCCGCCAGCCGGGCCGCCTGGTCGTGCGCGAGTCGACGGGCGTCGCCCCCATACGCTGAGCTGCACGTCTCCGCGACAAGCCGAGCCCCGCCGAAAACTTTTCGGCCGGCGGGAGCATTTTCGCGCTGCTCGGGTCCAACGGCGCGGGCAAGACCACGATCGTGAGAATCCTGACCACCCTGCTCAAACCGGATCGCGGCACGGCGAGCGTCGGCGGGTTCGACGTCGTGTCCCAGCCGGTGCGGGTCCGGGAGTCGATCAGCCTGACCGGGCAGTTCGCGGCGGTCGACGAGATCCTCACCGGCCGGGAGAACCTGGTCATGCTCGCCAGGCTGCGGCGGGTGAAGAACCCCCGCCGCGTCGCGGACGACCTGCTCGAACGATTCGGCCTCGCCGACGCGGCCGGACGCCGGGTGTCGACCTACTCGGGCGGCATGCGCCGCCGCCTCGACATCGCCATGAGCCTCATCGGCGACCCGCCGATCGTCTTCCTCGACGAGCCGAGCACCGGGCTCGACCCGCAGGCCCGCATCGAGGTGTGGCGGGAGATCCAGAACCTCGCCAAGGGCGGGACGACGGTCTTGCTCACCACCCAGTATCTGGAGGAGGCCGAGAAGCTGGCCGACCGGATCTCGATCCTGCACCAGGGCACGATCATCGTGTCCGGCACGCTGGGCGAACTGCGCACGCTGCTGCCGCCCGCGAAGGTGGAGTACGTGGAACGGCAGCCCGCCCTGGAAGAGATCTTCCTGGCGATCGTCGGCGGCGGCCGGACTCCCGGGAGCAAGAAGGAACTGCGATGACCACGCACGTCTTCAGCGACACCGCCGTGATGCTCGGGCGCTGCGTGCGACACGTGACCCGCAGCGTGGACACCATCATCACGGTCACGATCATGCCGATCGCGTTCATGCTGCTGTTCGTCTTCGTGTTCGGCGGCGCCATCCGCACCGGCACCGACAACTATGCCAACTATCTGATGCCCGGCATCCTGCTCATCGCGATCGCCAGCGGCATCTCCTATACCGCCTTCCGGCTGTTCAACGACCTGCAGGGCGGCATCTTCGAGCGGTTGCACTCCATGCCGATCGCGCGTTCGTCCGTGCTGTGGGGACACGTGCTGACCTCACTGGTGTCCAACGCCATCTCCGTGGTGATCATCGTCCTGGCGGGGCTGCTCATCGGCTTCCGCTCGTCCGCCGGAGTGCTGGCCTGGCTCGCCGTCGCCGGAATCCTGGCGCTGTTCACGCTCGCGCTGACGTGGGTCGCGGTGATCGCCGGACTGTCGGCGTCCTCGACGGACGGGGCGACCGCCTTCTCGTACCCGATCATCTTCCTGCCGTTCGTGAGCTCGGCGTTCGTCCCCACCGACACGATGCCCGGACCGGTGCGAGCCTTCGCCGAGCATCAGCCGGTCACGTCCCTCGTCGACGCGATCAGGGCGCTGCTCGCGCGCCAGCCCGTCGGAGACGAGATCTGGACCGCACTGGCCTGGTGCGTCGGCATCCTCGTCGTCGCCTACGTGTTCGCCATGGCGGCCTACCGGCGGAAAATCGCCTGAGCCACCCCAATGACACCCGAATTATCACCATAAACGCGACAGATCCGGCTGCCGAGAGGCCGGATCTGTCGCGTTTCCCGAGCAGCCGGCCACGCCGCCGGCCGCGGCCTCCGGCGGCCGCTACCGCCCGGCTGCGCGGCGCCGGGGAAGCGGGCGCGGCGCGGCCCGCGCCGCCCAGTGGTGCCGCCGGTTCGGCCGCCTTGGCGCCCGGTCCGGCGGCCCGCTCGGCGCGGGTCGCCGCCGGCACGGGCAGCGCGGGTCAGGGGCGGGCGGCGATCCAGACGGTGCGGGCCGCGCGGACGGTCAGGTCGTCGCGGCGGGTCAGGGATTGGGGGCCGTGCTCGTCGAGCAGCGCGTCCAGCGCCGCCACGTCGTCCGGGTCCAGGCTCTCCGCGAGGCCGTCGCGGATGCGCCGCAGGGAGGTGCGGGCGTAGCGGACGCCGGCCGGTGGCAGCGGGGCCGGCAGCGTCACCTCGAAGCGGCGTTCGGCGCGGACCTCGAAGCCGGCCTTCGCCAGGGCCAGGGACCAGTCGGCGTACATGAACGGCATGTCCACCTCACGGCGGCGGGCCATCGCCTCGTGGGCGCGCGACTCCAGGCCGGGACGGCCCACGCCCAGCTCGTCGGGGAGGAACCGCGGGAACGTGTCCAGCTCCGCCAGGGCGAGCACCCCGCCCGGGGACAGGGCGGCGAGGATGTCGCGCAGGACCCGCTGCGGGTCGGCCATGTGGTGCATGGAGTTGGCCGCCCACACCACGTCCGCGGCCTGCAGGCCCGTGGGCCAGGCGGTGTCGAGGTCCGCGTGGACGGTCGTGACCCGCTCCCCCGCGCCGCGGGCGGCGGCGTTGGCGGCCAGGCGCTGCAGCATCGCCGGATCGGCGTCGACGGCGACGACGTGCGCGCCGGGGAACTGCTCCAGCAGCAACAGGGTCCCGGCGCCGGTGCCGGCCCCGAGGTCGACGATGACCTTCGCCGATTCGGGACCCTCGGAGCGGACCCAGCCGGCGATGCCGGCGTGGTAGGTGTGCAGCACCTCCGCGTCGAGCTCCAGCAGCTCCGCGAGGCCGTCGTTGTGCTCGGGACCGTGGTGATGGTGGTGGTGGTGGTGGTGACCGTGCGCGTCCATGCCGCCGACTGTAGCCGCGCCTTGCGGCCATCGCATAGCATCTTGCGTATGACGCAAGACGATGATCTGGACGCGCTCGTGCGTACGCGCATCCGCGGGCTGCGGGCCGCGCTGGGCATGTCGCTCGACGATCTCGCCGCGGCGTGCTTCATGAGCCCGTCGACGCTGAGCCGGATCGAGACCGGGCACCGGCGCATCAGCCTGGACCAGCTGACGGCGATCGCCCGGGCGCTGGGCACGACCCTGGACGCGCTGGTCGAGTCGGCCGACGCCGACGTGGTGATCCGGCCCCGGCACGACCCGGAGCGCGGGGTGACGACGTGGACGCTGCGGCACGAGTCGGGTCCGGGCGGCACGACGGTGGCGAAGATGCGCATCGACCGGCCGGTCCCCGGCCCGGATCAGCTCAGGGCGCACCCGGGCTTCGAGTGGTTCACGGTGCTGTCGGGCACGGTCGCGCTGCGGCTGGCCGAGCGGGTGATCCTGGTGCAGACCGGCGAGGCGGCGGAGTTCTCGACGATGGTGCCGCACACGTTCGGCGCGCACGACGGACCGGCGGAGATCCTGGGCATCTTCGACCATGACGGCCGGCGAACTCACCTGCGAAAGCTGCCGTAGACCCGAAAGCTACGTCAAAGCCCCTTCCGCCAATATAACCATATATCACACCCTGGGGCTTGCGGCAAGACCCGGGTCCGGGCGCAAAATCGCTGGTCGGGGCCGGATGCTGCGGAAATGCCGCGCCAGGTTGCGAAGCGGCCCCAGATCGGAACTGATCGCGTGAAGCTCCCGACCGCCAGCGTGTTCGACCTGCCCGAGCGCCTGTCCGCGAAGACCGAGCCGGCGCTGGTCGCCGACGACGAGCGGCACTTCGCGGCCATCGCGCGACGCCTGGAGCAGGTGACCGCCGAGCTGTCCGCCCGCCTCGACGCGGCGCGGAAGGCGCCCGCCGGCCAGGGGCAGCGGGCGCTGGACCGGGACCAGGAGGTCCACCGCCTCTCCGCCCGGCTGCGGACCCTGCGCCGCTACAGCCTCGACCTGTGCCTGGGCCGCATCGACGCCGAAGGAGCCGACGGCGAGCCCGTCTACATCGGACGCCTGGGCCTGACCGACGAGGACGGGGGCCGGCTGCTGCTGGACTGGCGCACCCCCGCGGCCGCGCCGTTCTTCGCCGCCACCCACGCCAACCCGATGGGCCTGGCCAGCCGCCGCCGCTACCGCTGGACCCGCGGCCGGATCACCGACTACTGGGACGAGGTGTTCACCGCCGACGGGTTCGAGGGCCACGCCGCCGCCCTCGACGACCAGTCGGCGTTCATCGCGAGCCTCGGCGGCGCCCGCTCGGCCCGGATGCGCGACGTGCTCGGCACCATCCAGGCCGACCAGGACGCCATCATCCGCGCCGGGTCCCGCGGCGCGCTCGTCGTCGACGGCGGCCCGGGCACCGGCAAGACCGTCGTCGCACTGCACCGCACCGCCTACCTGCTCTACACCGACCCGCGCCTGGACCACCGCCGCGGCGGGGTGCTGTTCGTCGGCCCGCACCAGCCGTACCTCGCCTACGTCTCCGACGTCCTGCCAAGCCTCGGCGAGGAGGGCGTGCAGACGTGCACCCTGCGCGACCTGGTCACCGAGGGCCCGGCCGCGGGCGTGGAGACCGACCCGCGGGTGGCCCGGCTCAAGGCGTCCAAGGACCTCCTCAACGCGGTCGAGGCCGCCGTGGCGTTCTACGAACGGCCGCCGGCCAAGGGCATGCTCGTCGAGACGCACTGGTCCGACGTGTACCTCACCCCCGACGACTGGGCGGCGGCGTTCGAGGCGGCCGGCCCCGGCACCCCGCACAACGAGGCCCGTGAGCTGGTCTGGGACGAGCTACTGACGATCCTCGCCGCCAAGCACGACGGCGACGAGGACGAGGACCAGGTCCGCGCGGCGCTGCGGCGCAACCGGGAACTCGGCGCGGCGTTCGGCCGGGCCTGGCCGCTGCTGGAGGCCGCCGACCTGGTCGGGGACCTGTGGACGGTGCCGGCGTACCTGCGCAGGTGCGCGCCCTGGCTCACCCCGCAGGAGATCACGCTGCTGCAGCGCACGCAGGCGCAGGCGTGGACGGTGTCGGACCTGCCGCTGCTGGACGCGGCCCGCCAGCGCCTCGGCGACCCGGACACCGAGCGGCGCCGGCGCGAGGCCGAGGCGGCCGCGGGCCGGCAGGAGATGGACCGGGTCGTCGAACACCTGCTGGAAAGCGACGACTCCGAGATGCGCGTGATGTCGATGCTGCGCGTCCACGACCTGCGCGACACGCTCAACGACGGGCTCGTGACGGCCGAGACCGACCCGGACCAGCTCGCCGGCCCGTTCGCGCACATCGTCGTCGACGAGGCCCAGGAGCTCACCGACGCCGAGTGGCAGATGCTGCTGCTGCGCTGCCCGTCGCGCAGCTTCACCATCGTCGGCGACCGCGCCCAGGCCCGGCACGGGTTCACCGAGTCGTGGACCGACCGGCTGGAGCGGGCCGGGATCGAGCACATCAGCCTGGCGTCGCTGAGCATCAACTACCGCACACCGGAGGAGGTCATGGCCCAGGCCGAACCGGTCATCCGGGCCGCGCTGCCGGACGCGAACGTGCCCACGTCGATCCGCCGCGGCGGCGTCCCGGTCCGCCACGGCCGTACGGCGGAGCTGGACGGCATCCTCACGGACTGGCTCGCCGAGCACGCCGACGGCATCGCCTGCGTCATCGGCGACCCGGCCTTCACCGCCACCGACCGGGTCCGCTCGCTCACCCCGGAGCTGGCCAAGGGCCTCGAGTTCGACCTGGTCGTGCTCGTCGACCCGGACGCGTTCGGCGACGGCATCCAGGGCGCCGTCGACCGCTACGTGGCGATGACCCGCGCGACGGGCCGGCTCGTGATCCTCAAGACCCCTGTCTGAGGCCTGTCGCCAGCTCGGGTTTGGTGTCCGGGTTGCGCCTCGGGTCGTTCCGGTGTGGTCCCGCGTCGTGGGGTGCGCGGCCTGGTCCGGGGTTGTCGAGGGCGTCGTTGCGGCAGTTCGCCGAGCACGCCGGCACCGGTTGGGTCCCGGCCGGTTGACTCGGGCGGGGCTCCGTGCGGACTGGCTGTGTCATGCGTGGGCGTCTGCGCCGTTGCCGTATGCTCCCGCCCTGTTGCAACGGCGCTCCCGGATGGACGAGGACCCGCATGACCGAGGCGATCGAACCCCAGTCCCTTCACGTGCAGCACCCGCCGCTGCTGCAATGCCGCTTCTGCTCGTCCGTTCCGGCGGTCCAGGCCGGATACCAGGCCATTCAGAACATCGCGCTCTGGTTTCGTGTCACCACCGTGCAAGGCCCGTTCTGCAGGGACTGCGGAACGGCGGTCTTCCGCCACCTCCAGCAGAGGACGTTGACCCTGGGCTGGTACGGCATCCTCGCCCCGTTTGCGGCGATCGTCCTGCTGCTCAACCTCATCCGCATGGACAAGGTAACCGGTCTGGCAGCGCCCGGCCCGGCCCCCGGTCGCGAACAGCGTCGATCAACGGATATCGGCAAACCCCTGTTCGCCCGCCCGAAGACCATCATCGGTGTTCTCGTCCCGGTCGCGCTGCTGATCGCGCTGTTCATTCTGGGGCTGGTCAACAGCCCTCCAGCCCCGCCGGCCGGTTGAACAGGCCAGCGAGATCCGGCTCGGCCCATTCCACGCACATCGTTCGGATGCATGACTCGTCGCCCGACGCGGCGTCGCGCGAAATCCGGACGATTTCGTTATCGCGCTCAGGCGCCGGTCAATCGCGACAGCAAGTGGCCGTGGTTCGGCACGGTCCTGGCCACACTGCGCTGGTAGCCGACCCGTCGACATCCGCACGAAACGACCGATAGTCGACAGCCCGGCGGCCGTACCGGCACCACAATGCGATCATGACGAGGCTCATGCCGCGGGGCAGCCGGCCGCACGCCGCGCTGCTGGTCGCCGCTACCGCGCTGGTCTGGCTGATCGCCGGCGTGGCGGGCGCGCTGGGCGGCTGGATGTGGTGGGCGGTGGCGGCGTTGCCGACCGCGGCCCTGCTCGTCGCGCCGATCCTGCTGTTCTGGCTCAGCGGCGAGCGGATCTGGCCGACCTGGGTGGCGTTCGCCTTCGTGTTCGTGCTGCTGCTGACCGCGTACGCCGGCCCGGCCGACTGGTACCTGCGCGCCGCGGGCACCCGCACCACCGCGACGGTCCGCGAGTCGTCCTGCCTGGAGACCCGCAACGGCCGGTGCCTGTACCGCTACAGGCTGCACGACGCGTCCGGCGCCCCGCTCCCGGGCGAGTTCCGCGACACGGTTGAGTACGAGTACGGCAGTCCGGTCGACGTGGTTGTCGATCCGCGCGGTCTGCTCGGGCCCCGCCTCGCCGCCGACCTCGACAGCCGGGTGTTCGACGTCATGGCGCTGGCCGGTTTCGCCGGCTTCGCCGCGACGGTCGCCGCCGCAACCGCCGTCGGCCGCCGCGACCCGGACCAACCCGCGCCAGCTCCTCAAACAGGACCGTAGCCTCGATCACCTCGCCGCCTCCGGCACCAGGCAACACGCCCAGAAGGAGAAGAACGCGTTCATCCTCATGCCAGCCGAGCGCTGACGCACCACACCGGCGCCACGGGTGCACGGTCCCGGGTCGGCCGCCCCTGGCTCGTGGCCTGGGTGACGTTCCGGCTCACCACAGGAACACCACGCGATCGCATGCCACGCCGGCTCGGCGAACTGCGCC
Source organism: Dactylosporangium sp. CA-233914 (assembly GCF_050942935.1). Classification (NCBI taxonomy): domain Bacteria; kingdom Bacillati; phylum Actinomycetota; class Actinomycetes; order Micromonosporales; family Micromonosporaceae; genus Dactylosporangium; species Dactylosporangium sp. CA-233914. The sequence goes on from NZ_CP192030.1 coordinate 7,128,343, forward strand.
TCCGCCGCGACGGTACACCGCTACCCATGGGCATCGGGCCGGACGTCCCGGTAGCCGCTGACGACTCGCGGTCATCGACGAGGAAAACGGCCAAACCGCCCATCAGGATCAGGCCGAACTATATCTCGTCCCAGGGGATCGAGGCCTCGGCCTCGGCGATGCGGCGCATCAGGCCGGCATCGACGGCGAAGGACACGTCGTCGACGCCGGCGACCGCGGCGACCCCGATCGAGTTGGTGACGAACGCCGCCGAGTAGGAGGGCAGGTCGGCGAGCATGACCCGGGCGGTGCGCGACGGCAGCCGCGAGGCCAGCAGTTGCATCCCGATGCCCGGCAGGTTCGGGGAGTCCGGCCAGGTCACCACGGTGCCGTCGAAGAACCCGATGTTCGCGATCGCCGCCTCACACACGGCGCCGGTGTGGTCGCACAGCAGGGCGTCGTCGAAGCCCTCGGCCCCGGCGCGGCGGCCGAAGTACACCTGCCCGAAGCCCCCGACGTGCTTCAGATGCGCCGCCGGGCGTACATAGGACACGTGGCGCAGCCGTAACGGGGCGGCCGGCGAGTCGTGCGGCGGGCGCACGGACACCACGGTCATCAGCTCGTCCGGGCAGTACACGTTGACGCGCACCGACGCGTCCGGCACCCCGCGGATCGCGTGCGCCAGCAGCTCACGGACCCGGGCAGGGTCCAGCCCCGTGCCGAACAGCTCACCGGTCGCCGCCGCGAGGCGCCGCAGGTGCAGGTCCAGGCCGCGGACCCGGCCGCCGCGGACCTGCATCGCGGTGAAGTGGCCGTAGTTGCTCAGCAGCGGATGGTACAGCTCCTCGAGCGTCGGCTCGCGGCCGTCAATCTCCACCCGGATCGGCTTGTCGGTCACGCTCGCCAACCATAGTCGCGGCGAACTCCGCAAGATCCAGGCGGGCGAGGATCCGCTCACCGATCTTCACCAGCGGGCTGCCGGCCAGCGACATCGGCACCGGGGCGCCGTCGGGGACCCGCTCCTCCCACGTCGACTCCTCGATCGCCCGCAGCGCCGGGACGATGAACCCGACCCCGCCGACGAGCAGCACCCGGGCGCTCGCCGGGTCGACGTCGACCGGCCGGCCGATCAGCCCGGGCAGGTCGACCAGCGGCACCGAGGTACGGTTCTGGGTGAACACGCCGCGCATCGGGCCGCCGCCCACGAACGGGATCACGTCCGCGGGATACGGCACGATCTCCGCGACCTGGGTCAGCGGCGTGGCCACCTCGGCCCCGGCGCTGTAGGTGAGGTACTTGCGGACGCGGTGCTCGATGACCCGGCCGTCCCGCGCCGGCGGCTTGTCGTCGTCGCGGGCCGCCCGCCGCGGCGGCGCCGTCCCGGCGACCGGGGTGCCCAGCGCCGCCAGGGTGCCCAGGTCCTCGTCGGCGCGTAGCGCGTCGCCGTCGAGGACCACGTACGAGCCGCCGGCCTGCCCGGGCAGGATGCCGACCGCGAACCGCGACGACGGCAGGCCGACCTTCGGCAGCGCCAGCACCTCCCCGCCCGCGACCGCCACGATCGACACGACCTCGGTGACCGCGAACGTCAGCAGCCCCCGCTCGTAGGCCAGGGCCACGCCCCGCTTGACGTCGATCGGGGCGAGCGCGCCGAGGCCGAGCACGGCGAGCAGGTCGACGGCCGGCACGTAGTGCGCGCCGAGCTCGATGACGCCCTTGATGTGCCCGCCGTCGATCGGCGAGGACTTGAGGATCAGCTCCGGCACCACCGAGTGGATGTGCGACACGTCCACGCACAGCCCGATCTCCCCGGCCCGCAGCAGCATCATCATGCGCCGCCCGCCGGTGCCGCCGCCGCGCCCCGGCGCCTGGACCTGCGCCATCGCCCCGCTCGGCCCGCCGGTGTCGTCGGCCAGCACGATCCCCGGCAGCCGCTGGATCGCCGCGCAGTCCAGCACGCACACCACCGTGTCGTCCTCGGCGCGCTCGAACGTGCGGGAGAACAGCGGCGGCAGCTCGGTGCTGGCCGTCATCCCCAGCTGCTCGCCCTCCTCCACGTTCACCACACCGCGCACGCCGTCGGCGAGCAGCCCGAACACCGACCCGGCGGAGCTGGCCACGACGACCACCGACTGCTCGGTCGGCGAGCTGATCCCCAGCGTCAGGCGCAGATCCAGCACCGGGATCACCTGATGGCGCAGGTTCACCGCCCCGACCACGCCCGGCGAGGCGGCCAGCAGCGGGTTGAACGACGCCGGGCACGGGATCACCTCCCGCAGCTCCGACAGCGGCAGCGCGACGTGGACGCCGGCGACGGTGAAGACCCCGAACAGGACCCCGTTCATCCGTCGACGCCGACCGGCACCGTCGGGGCCGCCCCGACCAGCTCGCCGATCAGCGCGTTCACGGTCCGCGAGGCGTCCTGCTGCGTCTGCGTCTGCGTCACGATGTGGTGGATCGACTCGGCGGTCTTGCCGACGCTGCGCAGGATCACCTCGAACGCGTCCTGGGCCCGCTGCGCCACCTGCGAGCCCTGGTTGATCCGGGCCGCCGACTCCTGGATGAGCCGGCTGATCTCCCGCGCCGAGTCCGATGAGCGCTCGGCGAGCTTGCGCACCTCACCGGCGACGACGGAGAAGCCGACACCGTGCTCGCCGGCCCGGGCCGCCTCGATGGAGGCGTTGAACGCCAGCAGGTTCGTCTGGCTGGCGATCTCGCCGATCACCTGGACGATCCCGGCGATCTGGTCCGAGGAGCGCTCCATGAGCTCGATCGCCTCGATGGACTTGCGCAGCTCCTCGAAGCCGCGCTGGGCGCTGGTCTGCGTCTCCCCCGCCTGCTCGCTGGCCTGCCCGGCGTTGCCGACGATCGTGGCGATGGACGTGCTCAGCTCGTCGATGGCCCTGGACATGTCCCGGGTCTTGACGCTGAGCCGCTGCTCCATGTTGACCTGGTCGGTCACGTCGGTGGCGAACTTGATGACCTTCATGGGCGCGCCCTTGAGGTCGAAGATCGGGTTGTACGTCGCCTGCAGGTACACGTCCCGGCCGTACTTGCCGACGCAGTGGAACCGGCCGCTGAGGATCTCCCCCCGGCTCAGCCGCAGCCAGAAGTCGCGGTACTCCTGCGAGCGGACGTACTCCTGCGTGCAGAACATGCTGTGGTGCTGGGCCATGATCTCGCGCATCGAGTAGCCCATCGTGCGCAGGAAGTTGTCGTTGGCCGACAGCACGGCGCCCTCGAGGTCGAACTCGATGACGGCCTGCGCCCGGTTGATCGCCGCGACCTTGCCCTCGAACTCGGCGGTGCGCAGCTTCGACTGCGTCACGTTGGTCGCGAACTTCACGACCTTGTACGGGCGCCCCTCAAGGTCGATGATCGGGTTGTACGTCGCCTGGATCCACACCTCCCGGCCGTCCTTGCCGATCCGCTTGTACTCGCCGCTTTCGAACTCGCCGCGCCGCAGCCGCTCCCAGAACTCCTCGTACTGATCCGAGCCCGCCTCCTGCGGGTCGACGAACATCCGATGCGGCCGGCCCCGGACCTCGTCGGCACCGTAGCCGAGCAGGTCCAGGAAGTTGCGGTTGGCGTCGATCACGTTGCCCTGGGTGTCGAACTCGATGACCGCCTGGGCCCGGTTCATCGCGGCGACCTTGCCCTCGAACTCGGCGTTGCGGGTCTTCGCCTCGGTGATGTCGACGGCGTACTTCACCACCTTGTACGGCCGGCCCTCCAGGTCGAAGATCGGGTTGTACGTCGCCTGCAGCCACACCTCCCGACCGCCCTTGCCGAACCGCTTGTACTCACCGCTCTCGAACTCCCCGCGCCCCAGCCGCTGCCAGAACAGCCGGTAGTCCTCGCTCGCCGCCGTGATCGGGTCCACGAAGATCCGGTGGTGCTTGCCCCTGAGCTCGTCGGTGCTGCCGTAGTTCATCGTCTCCAGGAAGTTGCGGTTGGCGCCCAGGATCATGCCGTCCAGGTCGAACTCGATGACCGCCTGGGCCCGGTCGATCGCGGCGACCTTGCCCTCGAACTCGGCGCTCCGGTTCTTGGTGTCGGTGATGTCGGTGGCGTACTTCACCACCTTGTACGGCCGCCCGTCCAGGTCGAGGATCGGGTTGTAGCTGGCCTGCAGCCACACCTCCCGCCCGCCCTTGCCGAACCGCTTGTACTCGCCGCTTTCGAACTGGCCCTTCGCCAGCCGCTGCCAGAAGCCGCGGTAGGAGTTGCTGCGCCCCTCCTCCTCGCTCACCAGCATCTTGTGGTGGTGCCCGATCAGCTCGTCGGGCTCGTACCCGGTGACGTTGCAGAAGTTGCGGTTGACCGCCCGGATCGTGCCGTCCAGATCGAACTCGATCACCGCCTGGGCCCGGTCGAGCGCGGCGACCTTGCCGACGTACTCCGCCGTGGAGTGCTTCGACTCGGTGACGTCCAGCGCGTACTTCACGATCTTGTACGGCCGGCCCTCGAGGTCGAAGATCGGGTTGTACGTGGCCCGCAGCCACACCTCGCGCCCGGCCCGCCCGATCCGCTTGTACTCGCCGCCCTCCGCCTCGCCGCGGCCGAGCTTCGCCCAGAACTCGGCGTACTGCGCGCTGCCGGCGTACGTCTCGTCGACGAACATCCGGTGGTGCTGGCCCACGATGTCGCCCAGCGCGTACCCGGTCAGGGCCAGGAAGTTCTCGTTCGCGGTGAGGATCTCGCCGTTGAGGTCGAACTCGATGACCGCCTGCGCCCGGTCCACCGCCGCGTACTTGCCGCGCAGCTCCGCCACCAGCCGCCGGTCGTTGGTGATGTCGTACGCGGTTACCAGGATCGCCTCGGGCTCGCGTCCCGACCCGACCGGCCCGCAGTTGAACCGCAGCCACCGCTGCCGGCCGCCGCTGTCCACGATGGAGTTGACCTGCTCGACGAACTCCCGCGCCCGGGCGGCGTCCAGCAGCGCGTCGACGGTCTGCGACTGCAGCCGCCACAGGTCCTCCAGGCGCTTGCCGACCACCTCGTCGACCGGCGCGTCCGTCGTCTCCATCACCCGGTCGTTGCACGAGACGATGGAGCCGTTCTTGGAGTTCAGCACCAGCACCAGGCGCTCCTGCAGCAGCAGGCCCAGCGCCGCCGCGGCCAGCGCCGGGGTGGAGTAGTCGTTGACCAGGCCGGTGGATTCGGGCACGGTTGCTCCTCGAGTGCCGCCGCGTTGCTGTCTCACCGGCTGTTCGGCGTGGCCCCGGCCGCCTTGAGGGTTTCGGGCGCACCCACCCCGCCACGTCCACGGCGTCACCCGCGTCCCGTCGCGTATCGCATCCTAGGAAACTAGGTCAGGACTACCCGGCCACCCCGCGCGTCCGGGCCCTGGCCCACCTCGACCCGCACGCGCCGCGGTCGCTCATCGACCACCTCAGCCACGACGAATCGGCGCGGATGCGCTCCCGGCTGCTGACGACCCGCGCCTGTCGCCGCAGCGCGTCCTGAAACCGCTCGACGACCCGGCGGCGGCCGGGGCGGCCGCGTCGAACGAGCGCCTGCCGACCTCAGCCTGGGAGAACATCGTCGACGAGGCTCTCGGCGAGCAAGCCACCTTTCTAGGCACGAGCCTCGAGTCACCCCTGAGCGGCATCACCCGCGGGCGGCCAGCCAGGCGTCGTAGGTGGTCGCGCCGATGCGCGCCTGCGGGCCCGTCACCAGCGACGTGTCGTCGATGGCGGCGCCCAAGTAGGTGGCTGACGGGTCGGTGACGACCGTCGTGGCCGGGGGCACGGCGCGGCGGACGAACTCGTCCAGGGCGATCTTCTCCGGGCCGCCGACCTCCACGATGCCCCTGGCCGGCGCGGACTGCACCACGTCGGCCAGGGTGGCCACCACGTCGTCGGCGGCGACCGGCTGGAGCCGCGCCGAGGGCAGGTGCGCCGCGCCGTCGCCGGCCATCGCCGTGGCCGCGATGCCCACGGCGAACTCGAAGAACTGGGTGGCACGCACGACCGTGTACGGCACCGGGCCGGCCGTGATCAGGGCCTCCTGGGCCGCCTTCGCGCGCAGGTAGCCGCTGTCCCGGACGCGGTCCGTGCCGACGATCGACAGGGCCACGTAGTGCCTGACCCCCGCCCGCGACGCCGCCGCCAGCTGATTCGCCGTTGACGTGCGGAAGAACTCCAGAACCGCCTCGTCGGCGAACGACGGGGAGTTCGTGACGTCCACGCTCACGTCCGCGCCGGTCAGCACCTCGTCCAGGCCCTCCCCCGTCAGCGTGTTCACCCCCGAGCTCGGCGACGCCGGCACCGCCTCGTGGCCCACCCCGCGCAGCAGCGTGACCAGCTTGCCGCCGATGAGTCCCGTGCCGCCGAACACCACGACCTTCATCACTGCACCTCCAACTCGGATAACTTCCGTCCGAGTAGAACTCTACTCGGACAACGCCTGTCCGAGTCAAGTAGGATGGGCGGGTGAAGATGTCGGGCGGTGTCGAGTGGGCGCTGCACTGCTGCGTGGTGCTGACCGCGGCGCGGGGGCCGGTACCGGCCGCGCGCCTGGCCGAGCTGCACGACGTGTCCGGCAGCTACCTGGCCAAGCAGCTGCAGAGCCTGGCCCGGGCCGGGCTGGTCCACTCGGTCCAGGGACACGCCGGCGGATACGCCCTTACCCACGATCCGGCCGACATCACCGTGCTGGACGTGGTCGAGGCGGTCGACGGGGCGCGGCCGGCGTTCGTGTGCACCGAGATTCGCCAGCGCGGGCCCCTGGCCACCCCGGCGGAGGCGTGCACCACCCCGTGCCCCGTGCACCGGGCGATGACACAGGCGGACGAGGCGTGGCGGGCGGCGCTGCGATCGATCTCGATAGCCGACCTGGCCGGCCAGGTGACGGGCGACTACGGGCCCGCGACCTTCGAGGCCATCCGGCAGTGGCTGTGAGGCCGACAGCCGTGAGGCACCCTGCAGGAAGGGCCGCAGCCCTGGAGGGCCGTGGTGGGGCAATGGCGGTGGGGTCCGCGGCCGGGGTGGTTGCGTGCGAGCCGCTACCCGCTGCGTCACGTTGCGCAGCAAGCCTCAGCGCGGCATGCGCATGCACCATTTGACATTACCGGCGGCCGTGCGGGGCAGCGGGTCCGGGTGGATTATGGGAAAATGAATCCATGGGGCAGCTACAGTTGTTTAGCAAGTCTGAATTGGCTGCCATGCGCGACCGGACCAGGTCGCGTCGTTATTCCGCGGCGAATGAGGAGTTCCGCCGAGAACATGCCCGGCATCGCGCGTGGGGCCTCGCCCAACGACACGCCGAGAAACTCCGCCGAATACGCGCGAGCACCCCGTCGGCAAGCGTGGCTGCCGACGGCCGGGAAGGCTCAGTGAACGAACCAGCCCCGGCCCCGACCCCCGCCCCAGCCTCGGCGCCGCGCACGACCCCGGTATGTCCCAGCCACAACCCCGGCACCGCGCACGGCCACGGCCACGGCGCGGCCGCCATCCACGACCACGACCTCGCCGCCGCCGCCGGCCAAGGCCCCAGCCAGGACCTCGGCACCGCCGGCCAAGGACAGGGCTTCGGCACGCCAGCGGCCGAAGCGCCGTCGGTGACCGAAGCGCCGCCAGCGGCCGAAACACCATCGGCGGCCGGAACACCATCGGCGGCCGGAACACCGTCGGTGGCCGAAGCGCCCGCGCAGCCCGGACAACCCCGCGATCGATACCGGCCGGGACGACCACACCGCAGTGCGGCACGCATGGCGCCGATCAACCCAGCTCCGCCTCGCAGCACCGGCCCGCACCCACTGCATCAGCGCCATCCCGCCGGCCCGTCGGCGCGGCGCGGGCACGCCCGCGAAAATCCGCGCCGGCCCGCTGACACGGCACCGCGAAGCAATACCAATACCGGCGAAAATCAGCGCCAGCGAGCACATGAGAACTGTTCCCGGGAAATATCACGCACGAAATCCGTCAATCCCTATCCTAATGGACCACCGACCAGAACTCCGAGCGCCTCAATAACGACGACGACGCACGAGGCACGCCGCGTCGACCGTTTCCTTCACCATGGATGGCGTGAAGCTGCGCCAGCGCCAAAAAAAGCCCAATGGCCGAGGGCCGGCGCCGCCCCACACGCGACGCCGGCCCGGATTCATCAGCGCAACGCGAAGGTCGACAGCCGCGCCGGGCCGCCGAAGACCAGGTATACGTCGTGCCGGCCGCCCGTGCGCGGCAGGCGTGCGCTCACCGCGGCATAGGTGTACACGTCGGCCGTGGCCGGAAGGTTCACCGTCGCCAGCAAGCGCCCGGCGACGGGGTTGTCCAGGCGGATCTGCAGCGTCGTCGGCGCGCCGGGGTTGGCGACCCGGGCCGCGAACGCCGCCGGGTTGCCGCGCAGGTCGGCGTCGCCGTAGCGCAGCCACTGCCCGGCCGCCGTCGCCGCGACCGCGGTCCCGGCGGTCCGCGACTCGTCGACGAGGACGGTGCCGCGGTACGCGTCGAAGTTCTCGGCCCGCACCGAGCGCAGGTCGCGGGCCGGGATCGACTCGCCGCGGACCCGGACCTGGGTGGTGGCGCGGATGTCGGCCGACGAGGCGCCGACGAGGATGTCGTGGACGGCGTCCTCGACCACCCACCGGCCCCGGGTGACGTCCCAGAAGCGCAGGTCGGACGCGGCGAGCGAGAACGTGACCCGCTTCGTCTCGCCGGCGTCGAGGTGGACCCGCTGGAAGCCCCGCAGCTGCTCGATCGGCTGCGGCACGCGGGAGGTGCGCTGGTGGGTGTACAGCTGCACGACCTCGTCGCCGGCGCGGGTGCCGGTGTTGGTGACGTCGAGCCAGACGCGCACCGTGCCGCGATCGTCCATCGTGGACGCGCTCAGCTGCGGCCGTCCGTAGCGGAAGGTGGTGTACGACAAGCCGTACCCCATCGGGTAGAGCGGGTCCGCGGTGGAGTACTGGTACGTGCGCTTCGCGCCGATGACGTCGTAGTCGAGAATGGACGGCAGGTCGCCGGCGCCGCGGTACCACGTCTGGGTCAGCCGCCCGGAGGGGTTGGCGTCGCCGTAGAGCACGTCGGCGAGCCCGTGGCCGGTCTCCTGCCCGGCGTGGCTGGTCCACAGCAGCGCCGGGGCGTTGGCCTGCTCCCAGTTCAGCGCCGTCGGGTAGCTGTTCTCGACGACCACGACGGTGTTCGGGTTGGCCGCCCGGACCGCGCGCACGATCGCCTCCTGGCCGGCGGCGAGCTCGAGGTCGGTGCGGTCGTGGTCCTCGCGGCCGTTGATGAACGGCATGCTGCCGACCACGACGACGGCCGCGTCGGCCCCGGTGGCGGCGGCGACCGCGCTGTCCACGCCGCTGTGCACGACCTCGCGGGCGAACCCGGTCGCGGCCTCGGGGGTGGCGGCGCCGAGGTTGAGGGTGCCGTCGGCCTGCACGACGACGTACGGGTTGTGGTACGACGGCGCCCAGTCGTAGGCCGACTCGTAGCCGACGTAGCGCAGCACCACGGTGCCGTCCGCGCGCGGCTCGAGCTTGAACTGCTGCTGCACGAACCAGCCGTTGGGTTGGTCCTGGTCGGCGGCGAAGCCGGACCAGTTGTAGCCGACGGTCTTGCCGTTGGCGGCGTTGCGCAGGCTCACCACGCCGGCGCCCCAGTCGAACACGTCGTACTGCGCGGCCGGGGTGGCGCCGGTGCCGGTCGCCGCGAGCAGGCCGCTGTCGCCGACCACATACTTGCCGGTGGCCGGGTCGCGCAGCGCGATGCGGTCGACGCCCTCGCTGAAGGCGACCTGCGACCGCTCGGCGATGCCCTGCCGCGGGGTGACGGTGTAGGGGGCCTTGCCGCCGTACCAGTCGCTGTACACGGTGTCGGCGAGCGGGCCGACGACGGCGACCTTCCCGCCGGGGCGCAGTGGCAGGACGCCGGAGTTCTTCAGCAGCACCGTGGACTCGGCGGCCGCCTGCCGGGCGAGCCTCTGGTTGTCCACGGTGGCGGCGTGCACGCCCGCGTAGGGGCCGCCACCGGGGTCGAACTCGCCGAGGCGGAAGCGCAGCCACAGGTTCTGCTTCACCGCGTCGTCGATGTCGGCCGGAGTGAGCAGGCCCGTGTCGAGGGCCTCGTGGATCGCGGCGACGGTCGCGGTGGGATCGGTGTTGTCCTGGGTGAAGCTGTTCAGGCCGGCCTTGATGGCGGCGGCGTCGGCCTCGGCCTGGGTTCGGTAGTACGTCTCGGAGGCCACGAGGTTGCCGGGGGCGAAGGCGTCGCTGGGGTTGAACAGCGGCAGGCGGCTCCAGGCGCGGATGGCGTCCAGCTCCGGGCTGACGGTGTTCGGGCGGCCGTTGACGAGGTTGTAGGACGGCATCACGCCGGTGGCGGCGCCGGCCTGCAGCGGGATGCGGAAGGCCGGCTCGTCGTACTCGTGCAGCACCCGGGGCGGGACCGACGCCGAGGTGGTGTCGCGGTGGACCTCGTTGTTGTAGGCGGGGTAGTGCTTGAGCGTCGGGGCGGTCTTGAGGTACAGCGGGTCATCGCCCGCCATGCCGCCGGCGTAGGCGGTCGCGAGCCGGCCGGTGAGCCACGGGTCCTCGCTGTAGCCCTCCTCGTTGCGGCCCCAGCGCGGGTCCCGCAGCGGGTTGACCACCGGCGCCCACAGGTTGAGGCCGAACACGTCGGGGTTGGCGGCGTGCAGGTCGCGGGCCTCGTCGCCGACGGCCGAGCCGATCCGCTTGAGCAGCGCCGGGTCCCAGGTGCTGGCCAGGCCGATCGCCTGCGGGTACTGCGTGGCCGTGGCGGTGACGACGTTGCCGTTGTCGTGGATGTCGTTGGACCACGCGACGCCGTGCAGCGCCTCGGTGCCGGACTTGAACAGTCCGATGCCGAGGCGCGGGATCGCGGGCTGGTACTGGTGCAGCAGGGAGATCTTCTCGTCGAGGGTGAGGCGGCCGACGAGGTCGTCGACCCGGACCTGCATCGGCAGCCTCGGGTTGCGGAAGTCCAGCGGTGCGCGGTCACCGACCGCGACGGGCGGGGCCAGCGCCAGGGTCAGCGCGGCCACCAGGACGTGCGTGTGCATGCGGTGCCTCCTGTTTCAGGGGAGGTGCACGATCACCTGTTCCGTCTCGGCGTCCGCGTCGATGAGGACGCCCGCGGGGTCGGGCTCGGGTGCCAGCCGACCGGCATCGACGGCCGCCACCGTCGCGACGCCGGCCAGTTGCACCCGCCAGGGCGCCGCGCTCCCGCCGCGGCGCACCTCGACGACGGTCCCGGTCCGGCGCACGGTGAACGTGGCGGCGGGCCGGCCCTGCGGGGTCGGGACCTCGACGGTCGCGCCGGCGCCGTCGGGCAGTTCGTAGACGCGCAGCGTCACCCCGTCGGCGTAGGCGTAGTCGGGGCGGTCGTCGCGCGCCCCCAGTGCGATGACCGAGCCGGGCCGGACGAGCACCGGCAGGTCACCGATGCCGTACCGGCGCCGGAACCAGCCCGGGCCGGTCAGTACCTCCCCGCCGCGCAGGTCCGTCCAGCGGCCCGCGGGCAGGTAGAACGTGGTGTCGCCGTCGGCGCTGAACACCGGGGCGACGAGGATGCACTCGCCGAGCAGGTACTGCCGGTCCAGGTGTGCGCAGGCCGGGTCGTCGGGGAACTCCAGCGCCATCGGCCGCATCATCGGCAGGCCCTCGCGATGGGCGGTGACGGCGGCGGCGTAGAGGTAGGGCATGAGGCGGGCCTTGAGCCGCGTGAACTCCCCGAGCACCGCCACGGCGTCGGCGCCGAAGAGCCACGGCACGCGGTAGGACTCGTTGCCGTGCAGGCGGCTGTGCGAGGACAGCAGCCCGAACGGGATCCAGCGGGTGAACACCGCCGGGTCGGGGGTGCCCTCGAAGCCGCCGATGTCGTGGCTCCAGAAGCCGAAGCCGGACATCGCCAGCGACAGCCCGCCGCGCAGGCTCTCGGCCATCGACGGGAACGTGGAGGCGCAGTCGCCGCCCCAGTGGACCGGGAACTGCTGGCCGCCGGCGGTGGCGGAGCGGGCGAAGAGCACCGCCTCGCCCTCGCCGCGGTGCTCGCGCAGCACCTCGAAGACGGCCTCGTTGTACAGGTGGGTGTAGTAGTTGTGCATCCGGATCGGATCGGAGCCGTCGGCCCACACCACGTCGGTCGGGATGCGCTCGCCGAAGTCGGACTTGAACGCGTCCACGCCGAGGTCCAGCAGGGCCCGCAGCTTGCCCTGGTACCAGGCGCGCGCCTCGGGGTTGGTGAAGTCGACCAGGCCCATGCCGGCCTGCCAGCGGTCCCACTGCCACACGTCGCCGCCGGCGTACCTGACCAGGTAGCCGTTCGCGGCGCCCTCGGCGAAGAGCTTGGAGCGCTGGGCGATGTACGGGTTGATCCACACGCAGATGCGCAGCCCCTTGGCCTTGAGCCGGGCGAGCATGCCGGCCGGGTCCGGGAAGGTCTGCGGGTCCCACTCGAAGTCGCACCAGTGGAACTCGCGCATCCAGAAGGTGTCGAAGTGGAACACCGACAGCGGCAGGCCCCGCTCGGCCATGCCGTCCACGATGGACGTCACGGTGGCCTCGTCGTAGGAGGTCGTGAACGACGTGGACAGCCACAGGCCGAACGACCACGCGGGGGGCAGCGCCGGGCGGCCGGTCAGGGCCGTGTACTTGCGCAGCACGTCCCGCGGGGTGGGGCCGTAGATCACCAGGTACGACAGGACCTGCCCGGGCACGGAGAACTGCACGCGCGAGACCGCCTCGGAGCCGACCTCGAAGGAGACCGGGCCGGGGTCGTTGACGAAGACGCCGTAGCCGCCGCTGGTGAGGTAGAACGGCACGTTCTTGTACGCCTGCTCGCTGCTGGTGCCGCCGTCGGCGTTCCACACCTCGACGGTCTGGCCGTTCTTGACCAGCGGGCCGAAGCGCTCGCCGAGGCCGTAGACGGTCTCGCCGACGCCGAGCTCGAGCTGCTCGCGCAGGAACTGACCGTCCCGGGTGGACAGTGCCGCCATCGCCTTGCGCGGGCTGGTGGTGAGCACCCGGCCGCCGGCGAGGAACTCCAGGCGCCACTGCTCGCCGAGGGCGAAGCGGGCGCTGAGCTCGCCGGAGGTGAAGGTGGCGTGCTCCTCGTCGCGGGTCACCTTGGGCGCGGCGGCCGGGTCGGCCTCGATGCGGAAGTGCGGGCCTCGGTCGACGCCGCCGGCGTAGCGGGTGATCCGCACCTCGATGACGTCCGGGGCGGGGGCGGAGCACTCCACGGTGAGCAGCGGCATGTTGAGGGTGTCCCCGCGCTCCACGATCCGCTTGGCCGGCGCGTAGACCGTGAGCCGGTCGGCGCGGACCTCGACGTCGCGGACGTGCACGGGGTACTGCGGCTGGACGCCGTCGCGCAGCTGCCAGTACCCGTCGGTGAACTTCATGCGGGCTCCATCACTGTCGAGCGCTTCACTGGTTGCCTCACTTGACCGCGCCGGCCGCCACGCCCCGGGTGAGGGTGCGCTGGAAGACGAGGAAGAACAGCACCGCGGGCAGGATGCCCAGCAGCGCGGACGCGCTCGTCGCCGTGGCGTCCAGGTCGTGCTCGCCCTGCAGCAGGGCGAGCGCGAGCGGCACGGTCTGGTTGCTGTTGGAGACCAGGAAGATGAGCGGGATGAACAGCTCGTTCCAGGTCCAGATGAAGAAGAACGTGAACAGCACCGCGAGCGTCGGGCGGCTGACCGGGGCGACGACGCGCGCCAGGGTGCGCAGCCGGCCGGCGCCGTCGATCGCGGCCGCGTCCAGCAGCTCCGGCGGGAACTGCGCCAGGACGGCGGAGAGCAGGAACGTGCCGAACGCGCTCTGGATCGCGGTGAAGATGATGATCACCGCGAGCTGGGAGTCGTAGAGGTCGACCCGGGTGGCGATGTGGTACAGCGGGTAGATCAGGCTCTCCTGCGGCACCAGGTTGGCGACGAGGAACGCGGCCAGGAACCAGCGCCGGCCGCGGACCCGGCCGATGCCCAGCGCGTAGGCGTTGAGCAGCGAGAAGCCGACGCCGAGCACGGCGACCGAGGCGCTGATGACGGCACTGTTGGCAAGCGTCCGGCCGAAGTCGGCCCGGATCCAGAAGGCCTTGAGGCTGGCGAAGGAGATGTCGGCGGGCAGGGCCAGGGGGCCGTTGGCGGCGTAGTCCTGCGGGGTCTTCACCGCGTTGGCGAGGATCAGGGCGAACGGGGCGAGCACCAGCAGTACGACTGCCAGCAGTGCCCCCAGGACGAACCATCTCCTCATCGCGACTGCACCCGGATGAACAGGAACGTCAGCGCCACGATCAGCACCGCGAGCACCGTGGAGATGGCCGAGGCGTAGCCGACGTTGGCGTTCTGGAAGTAGTTCTGCCAGGCGAAGTACGACGGGACCATGGTCGAGCCGCCGGGGCCGCCGCCGGTGAGCACGAAGATCTGGGCGAAGACCTTCAGCGCGGCGATGGTCGTGGTGATGAGCACGACGCCGATCTCCGGGCGGATCTGGAACAGGGCGATGCGGGTGAAGCGCTGCCACCACCCGGCGCCGTCGAGCGACGCGGCCTCGTAGAGCTCGGGGTCGACGCGCTGCAGGCCGGCCATGAACATCACGATCGGGTAGCCGATCTGCACCCAGACCATGACGGCCATGACGGTGTACAGCGCGTAGCGCTCGTCGCCGAGCCAGTTGCGCGCCAGCGAGCCGAGCCCGATCCGGTCGAGGATCGAGTTCAGCACGCCGTAGTTCGGGTGCAGGATCCAGCCCCACACGATGCCGGTGACCGCCAGCGGCAGCACCTGCGGCAGGTAGAACCCGGAGCGCAGCGCCCGGGCGGTGCGATCGCCCAGGCGCGGCGCCACGTAGTCGAAGAGCAGGGCGGCCAGGAACAGCCCGAGCAGGGTCGGGACCACCGCCATCGCGACGATCATCAGCGCGATGTTCTGGAACGACTTCCAGAACCGCTCGTCGTGCACCAGCCGGTCGTAGTTGGCCAGGCCGGTCCAGCGCGGGGTGCCCACGCCGGACCATTGCGTGAAGCTCGTGCCGAGCGTCATGAGCAGCGGTACCGCCACGACGAGCGTGCACAGCAGCAGCCCGGGGACCAGGAACGGCCAGTAGCCCTTGCGGTGGCTCATCATCCGCCGACGTTCGCCCGGTTGTCGTTGTACGGCTTGGCGATCTCGTCGAGCACGGCGTCGGGCCTGGCCGAGCCGTTGATGAGCTTCTGCACGCCGGCGACGAGCACGTCGTAGTAGCCGGGCGCCGGCCAGTCCGGGTAGAAGGCGATCCCGTCCTGTTTGGTGATGGTGTCGAAGTTGGCGATCAGCTCCTTGCTCTTGGCGTCGGTGATCTTCGAGGTGTCGGCGGCGACGGGGATGCCGCCGGAGTTGCCGAGCAGGTTCTGGATCTCCGGCTTCATGGTGATGTCGATGAAGTCGTACGCGAGCTGCTTGTTCTTCGCCTTGGCCGGCACGACCCAGAGGTTGCCGCTGGAGCCGGGGTGCAGCTTGGTGCCGGGGAACAGGAACGTCCCCCAGCCGAACGTGGCCTCCTTGACCATCCGGCCGTACCACCAGCTGCCGGAGATCATGATCGGGTACTTCTGCTGCTCCCAGGCCTGCCCCATGTCCTCGGCCTTGACCCCGGCCGAGTTCTTGTCGATGTAGCCCTTCGCCACCCAGTCGGCGAAGGTGTTCGCCGCGTAGGTCAGCTGCGGGCCGTGGAAGTCGACCTTGCTCTTGTACAGCTGGAAGTCCTCGACCCACGCGCGGTCGGCCTTGGACAGGGCGAGCAGGTAGAAGATCTGCTGGGCGGGGTACTCGGCGCCGCCGACGCCCAGCGGCGTGACGCCGTTGCTCCGAAACGTCGCCATGGCGGTCTCGAGCTGCTCGATCGTCGTCGGGACGGCCACGTTGTACTTGGCGAAGAGGTCCTTGTTGTAGTACGCCATCACGTACTCGGCGTAGTTGGGCACGCCGTACCACTTGCCGCTGCCCATGACGCCGCGGGTGTCGTACTTCGCGGTGGTGGCCAGGCCCGGGGTCAGCGCCTTGCTCCAGCCGCGCTTGTCGGCCTCGGCCGAGATGTCGGTGAGCAGGCCCTGCTTGGACAGCAGCCCGGCGCTGGCGTTGCCCTTGTTGTACTCCATGACGTCCGGCGCGTCGTTGGAGTTGAGGATCATGCTGGCGCTCTGGCGGATCTGCTCGAAGCTCTTCTCCTCGAACACCACCTTGGCGCCGGGGTGGGAGGCCTCGAACTGCTTGATCGCCTCGCTCCAGGCGATGCCCATGGCGCTGGAGGCGCCCTCGTAGTGCCAGAGCTTGAGGGTCTTGCCGTCGCCCTGCTGCTGCCCGCCGCCACCACAGGCGGCGGTGAGGGCAAGCACGGCCGCCGCGACGACCGCGGCGCTGCGGGTACGCGAGAACACGTCTGCTCCTAGTTGGGGTGTTGGCAGCGGTTCGTCAGCGTTCGACGGGTTCCGATGGGGATGATGCGAATTCCTGTCGAAGCGCTTCGACAGGCAAGCTACGAACTCCCGGATTTTTTGTCAATGGTTGACCGATCGCCCCCACGTGGGCGGGGGTGCGGCCGGGAAACTTCCAGCTATGCCGTGCGCCGCCGGGCCACCGCGTCGCGGACCCCGGCCAGGCCCGGCACCGGGCGCCCGTGGGCCCGCGCGATCCGGGCGGGAGAGGTCATCGTGACGCCGTCGAGGCGGCAGGCGACGAACCGCTTTCCACTTGCTCTACCCGGGACCAGCGACGCCGCATCGCGCCGCGCCGATGCGACACCGTCGCCCGCCGGAGCGGAAGAGCGGACCACACCAGGAAAGCCACGGCGAGAGCGAAGTAGAGGTTGGTGACGATCTGCTGGGGCAGCGTGTGGTGCAACTCCCGCAGGCCGGCCTTCGGCATGAAGCTCATCGCGCCCGCCCACAGGATCGCGGTGGTGGCGCCGAGCACCGCCCAGCGCCACCAGCCACCCCGCTCGCGCGCCCACACCAGCAGCACACCGAGGGCGGGGATCATCCACACCCAGTGGTGGCTCCACGAGATCGGCGAGGCGAGCAGCGACCCGGTCGCGACGAGGCACACCGCGGTGAACGGGTCACCGTCGTGGTGGTACCGGCGGGCCACGACCAGCGCCGCGACGGCCGCGATCGCGCTCAGGGACAGCGTCAGCGCAGACGGCGGGTGCGGATCGCGCAGCAGCCGAGCCGCCGCACCGAGGATGGACTGGTTGGTCACGTACGTGATGCCACCCACGCGGTCGGGATCGAAGATCAGCGCCGTCCAGTAGTCGTACGAACCTCGCGGCAGCACCGCGAACCCGACCGCCACGGTGGCGAGGAAGCTCAGGAAGGCATTGCCGGCCGCGCGGAACTGCCGGGTCACGAGGAAGTAGACGACGAACAGGCCGGACACGAGCTTCACCCCGGTGGCCACGCCGACCAGGGTGCCCCGGAAGCGCCCGCGTACCAGCAGCACGTCGACCAGCACCAGCGCGGTCGTCCACAGGTTGACCTGGCCGTACAGGAGGGTCGCGAACACCGGGTGGGCTGTGGTCGCGACCAGGGCGAGCGGGGCCGACCACCGCAGCGGCGGGGCGGTCGAGCCCAGCCGCCGCAGGACGTGCACCACCGTGAGGTGGACCAGCCCCCACAGCGCCACTGCTGAGACCACCAGCGAGGCGACCCGGGCCACCGGCAGCGGCACCGCGGCGTAGGGGATGAAGAGCACCGCGGAGAAGGGCGGATAGGTGAACGCGAGGCCGCTGCCGGGCAGCGCGAGCGCGTAGAGGTCGCTGCCGTGCAGCAGCGCCGTCCCGCCCATCCGGTAGACCTTCAGGTCGATCATCGAGGAACCGAGCGGGGAGGCGAGGCCCGCGACGACGAGCACCCCGAGCATGGTGCAGACCCAAACGGTCCGGCGCATGCCGAAAGACTAGCCTCCGCCATTCGCAGGGTGCGTCCCGGGCACTGCCCCCGCTTTCAGCCTCGGTAGTCCAGTTGCCCGTCGGCCAGGTACGTGCGTTCCCTGCCGAGCAGGCGGCGCTCGCCGGTGACGTTCACGGTGGCTTGTGATCGCAGGTCGGCGCTGCTGGCGCCGACGGAGACGAGGATCGGGCCGGGATCGATCCCGAACCGGCCGTCGATTCCGGTATACCCGAGTCCGCTGATGGGGACGCGGAATCGCACTCGTTCGCTTGCCCCGGGAGTCAGGCTGATCCGTCGGAATGCGACCAGTTGCAGTCCGGGACGGGTCACGAACGGCGCGGTGTCGCTGATGTAGAGCTGTACGACTTCGTCGCCCGCTCGACTGCCCACGTTGGTCACCGTGACGCTCGCGACGATGTGCCCCTGCGTGCTGACGGTCTGCTGGTCGAGTTCCAGTGCTCCGTAGTCGAAGACCGTGTAGCTCAGCCCGTGCCCGAACGGCAGCAGCGGCGTCGAGTCCAGGTCGAGATAGCCGTGATGCATGTCGGAGTCGGTCCGCCGGTAGCCGGAGCCGGTCTTCTGGGAGTAGTAGATGGGCACCTGACCGCTCGCGCGGGGCAGCGTGAACGGGAGGCGACCTGCCGGATTGTGGTCGCCGAACAGCACATCGGCGGCTGCTTGGCTGGCTTCGGGGCCGGCGTAGTACGACGTGAGCATGGCGGGTGCGAGCTCGGCGAGCTGGGTCAGACCGTAGGGCCGGCCCATGCTGATGACGGCGACCACGGGTTTGCCCGTGGCGGCGACGGCACGCGCGAGCGCGATCTGGTTCGCGGGCAGGTCGAGGTCCGCCGTGTCGTTTCCCTCACCTTCGGTGATGTACTCGCCGGAGGCGGCTGCTCGTCCGCCGAGCGCGAGGATGACGACGTCCGCCTGTTCCGCCGCGACGATCGCATCGTGGGGTTCGCACGGCTCGTCCGGCGTGACGCCGGTGCCGCGCACGGACACCACGCTCGCGGAGGGAAGCCGGCGGCGTACCGCGTCAGTCAGACTGATCGCGCCGTAGGCGTCCCGGAGGTACTCGTCGATTCCCACTTCGTAGATCGGGGCGAGTTCTCGAGCGTGCTGCTCCTTCGCGCCGGTCGGGAACAGCTCGTCGACGGACTCGGTGCCGGCGATGGAGGCGCTCGTGTCGTCGAGGATGTCCTTCAGCATCGACACCATCGCCGGGTAGGTGTAGTTGGGGATACCCGACGCCACGTTGTCCGCGTGAGGCCCGATCACGGCCACGGACGTGACCCGAGCGGGATCGAGGGGGAGCAGCTGACCCTCGTTCTGCAGGAGCGTCACTGAACGACGTGCCAGGTCTCGGGAGAGCCGCTCGCCCTGCCGTGCCACCGACGCGAGCTGGATGGGATCCTCGTTCACGTAGGGCTGTTCGAACAGTCCCAGTTCGAACTTGTCGCTCAACACCCGAAGCACGGAGCGGTCCACGAGGTCTTCCGGCACGCGCCCGCTGCGGACCTGTTCGGCGAGGGCCGAGCCGTAGCCCAGCGGTACGGGCAGCTCGACGTCGATCCCGGCGTGGATCGCCCACACTCCGGCCTCGCCGATGCTGTCGGCGACGCGATGCCGTTCGTGGAGATAGCCGATCGTGTGGTAGTCGGAGATCACGGAGCCGGTGAAGCCCAGCGTGTTTCTCAGCAGCTCGGTCAGAACCTGGTGGGAAGCGCCGACGGGCACACCGTCGATCTCGGAGTAGCTGTTCATCACGCCGCCGAGGCGGGCCATCCGGATCGCCGCTTCGAAGGGTGTCGCGTGCACGTCGTAGAGCTCGCGGGGACCCATTGCCGTCGCGGCCATGTTCTGCCCGGCCTCGGTCATGGAGTAGCCGAGGAAGTGCTTGGCGGTGGCCTTCGCTCCCACTGCGTGGTCCGTGCCCTGAAGGCCGAGCGTGTACGCGACGCTCATCGAGGTGACGAGGTAGACGTCTTCGCCGTAGGTCTCATGGAATCGTCCCCATCGGGCGTCCCGCGCGATGTCCATGACGGGGGCGAGGGCCTGCGTGAAGCCGATGCTGCGCAGCTGACGCCCGATGATGCGGGCCATGTCGCGAACCAGGTCGGGCGAGAAGGTGGCGGCGAGCGCCGACGGCGCCGGAAAGAGCGTGTGCCCGGGAGCCACGACCCCGCTCAACGCCTCGTTGTGGAAGATTGCCGGGATGCCCAGCCGGGTCCGCTCGACGAGGAAGCGCTGGATGCCGTTGACCGTCTTGGCGATCGTGTGCGGCGGCTTGTGCCCGAACAGCCCGAGGTTCGACACGTGTCCCACGCCGAGACCCAGGTGTTGCTCGAGACGGTCGGCGACCAGGCCGTGGCGGTCGATGAAAGCGCCAGGGATGCAGCCGACGAGCTGCTGAACCTTTTCGTCGAGGGTCATGCGGTCGAGGAGCTCGCGAGCCCGGGCCGCCGGGGTACGCTCGCGCGGCGAGGAGTGCTGCATGGTTGGTACTCGATTCGCGTGGACGGGTGGGTCGGTGGACAGCGGGAGCGGAACCGGGGCCTACTTGATCGCGCCCAGCGCGAGGCCACCCCGCCAGAAACGCTGCAGGGACAGGAACGCGATCACCAACGGGACGATGGACACGAGCGAGCCCGTCGTTATCAGGCTCCACAGCTGCCCACCCGCGGACGCTGCCCCGGCGGACTGGGTCTGCCAGCCTTGCAGACCGACCGTCACCGGAAGCAGCTCCGGGCTCGTGAGTACCGCCAGCGGAAGGAAGAAATTGTTCCACGTCCCGACTGCCGAGAGGAGCAGGACTGTGACCACGGCCGGCCGCAGCAACGGCAGCGCGACCCGCAAGAGGATGCGCCACTCGCCGGCTCCGTCGACACGCGCGGATTCGATGATCTCATTAGGGACGGAGTCCTGGACGTAGACGCGCATCAGGAAGACCCCGATCGGACTGAGGCAGGAGGGCAGGATCACCGCCCAGACGGTGTTGATGAGCCCGGCGCTGCTGAGCAGCACGAATGTCGGGATGACCAGGGCGGTCAGCGGGATCGTGATCGAGCCGAGCAGGACGGCGGAGGCGAACCCGCGTCCACGGAAGTCGAATTTCGCGAGCCCGTACCCGGCGAGCACGGCGATTGCTGTGGCTCCTACGCCGCCGGCGAAGGCGTACAGCAGTGAGTTGCCGAGCCAGCGCAGGTAGATTCCGTCGTCGTACGAGACCAGGGCGGACAGGTTGTCGAAGAGGTGGAACCGCGAGTCGAACCACAGGCTTCCGCTCGATCCGGCGAACAGCCCGCTGTTGTCTTTCGTGCTGGCAACGACCAACCAGTAGATCGGCAGGAGGAAGTAGAGGCACATCAGCGTGAGGACGAGGCTCGCCGCGAGCCGGCCGCTGCGGGCTCTGTGACGGTTCATCGCGCATTCCTGCGGCGATTGAGGACAAGGAACAGGGATGAGCAGGCGATCACGATGAATCCCAGGGCGAAGGAGATGGTCGATGCGTAGCCGAGCTGGTTGAACTTGAACGCCAGCGTGTAGGCGTAGAGGTTCGGGGTGTAGTCGGGTGTGATCACACCGCTGGCGACGTTGGAGAGCACTTGCGGCTCGGTGAAGAACTGCAGGGCTCCGATCAGCGCGAAGAGCACGATCAGCGTGAAGATCGAGCGGATCATCGGGATCTTGATCCGTAACGCGATCTGCAGCTGGTTCGCGCCGTCGATGCGCGCCGCCTCGTAGATGGCGGGGTCGACGCCTTGCAGCGCGGCGTAGATGATGATCATGAAGTACCCGGACCACTGCCAGGTGACGATGTTGGTGAGGGCGGCGAAGATGCCGTTGCGCAACAGGTTCGGTGCCGCCGAGCCGAAGATCTCGGCGAGTGGGCCGAACGTCGGGCTGTACAGGAAGCCCCACATGAGCGCTCCGATGGCGACCGGTATCGCGTAGGGCAGGAACATCGCCAGCCGCGCCGCGCGGGCGAACCTGCTGGCCAGCGCGTCGATCAGCAGGGCGCCCACGGTGGCGACGATGATCTGGGCCGGGATGAGCGCGATCGCGTAGAGGGCCACGCGACGGAGCCCGGCGATGAATCGAGGGTCGGTGGACGCCCGGGCGTAGTTGGCGAACCACACGAACTGGTTCGCGCCGGTGATCGAGCTGCTGTGCAGGCTGAGCCAGAACGAGTATGCGATCGGCAACGCGAGAAAGGCGACGAAGACGATTGCGAATGGCGTGATGAAGATCCAGCCCCAGCGCTGCTGACGGCGCTCCCATCCCGCCTTCAGCCGCCTGGGTCGAGCCGACGTTCCGATCACGTTGTTCTCCGGTTCTTGTTGTCCTCGGCGGGGCCGGCGGCCGGGTGTCCGGCCGCCGACCTGGCGGCTACTTCTTGACGGTCATGCCGCGCTGCGTGGCGTAGGCGGAGACGTCCGCCTGCAGCGAGGCGAGCGCCTTGGCGGCACTGCCGCGTTCTTTGCGTGCGTCGACCAACGATTTCTGGACGGCGGGGTAGAGGTAGCCGGCGAAGGGACTGAACACCTGGCCCTTGAAGTCGTTGGCCGCGGGCGCGAAGACGTCCTTGATGATCTGCTGGCCACCGAAGAAGGGCCACTGCTTGTCCTGGAAGGAAGCCGAGTTCAGTTTGGCCTCGCGGGTGGGGAAGTGATCGCCCGCAGCGATCTCGATGTCCATGGCCGCGTCCGTGCCGTAGAGCTCGGATGCGACCGTGGTGGCGAGCTTCTTGTCGGATGCCTGCTTGGTGACGGCCAGGCTGGAGCCGCCCCACTGGATCTGCACCGGGTGCGCGGCGTCCCACTGGGGCAAGGGAGCGACTCGCCACTGCGCGTTCGGGTCGGCGCCGGTGAGGCCCTGGAGGACTTCGGTGCCCCACGCCGCCCCGATGTACGTCGCCTGGAGTCCGGAGGCGAGCATGGTCGAGTTGTCGGTTGTGAATGCATCGACGTCCTTGACCAGCCCCCGGTCCAGCAGGTCGAACCAGTATTTCGTGACCTTCTCCGCGCCCGTGTCGTCGAGGGAGATGCCGATGGTGTTCGGGTCTTTGAGGTCGTAGGTGAATCCCGTGCTGCCGCCCTGTTGCTGCAGCGGCAGGATCAGCGACGGGGTGTTCAGCGAGAAGTTGCCGTAGCTTCCCTTCGCGCCCGAGTTCTTGAAGGTCTGCGCTTGAGCGGCGTACTCGTCCCAGGTGCTGGGTGGGGCGGTGATGCCCGCGGCGTTGAGGAGGTCCTTGCGGTAGTAGAGGCCGATCGGTCCGCTGTCGACGGGTACCGCGTAGACGCTGGCGCCGGACGAGACGCTGTTCCAGGCGCCGGCGGTGAACTTGGACTTGATGTCGGTGACTCCGTACGGCACGAGGTCGACGATGCTTCGGTCGATGGCGAAGCTGTTGAGCTGGTCGTTCTCGATCATGACGACGTCGGGCGCGCCGGTGCCGGCCGTCAACGCGGTGCGCAGCTTGGGGTACTCGTCCGCGCTCTGGCCGACGTTGGTCCAGCACACCTGCACGTCACTGTGGGTCTTGTTGAACTCTTTGACGACATCGCCCATCCCGTTCCACCATCCCCAGACGACGACCTGGGGCGCGCCGGGAGCGCTGAGCGGGATCGAGCACGAGACGTTGGCGTGCCCGCTGTTCGTCGAGCCGCAGCCGGCGAGCGCGAGCGCGGTGACGGCCGCCGCGAGGGCGACCCGCCCTAACCGCGAGATGAGGGCGACGGTCGCCCCGGCATGGTAGGTGTGCATCATCGCTTCCATTCGTCTGATGTGGTGTGAGTCGATCGCAGGGACGGCCCGGGGGTGTCGGCGGCCGCCTGCCAGCTGCTGAACTCGTGCAGCTTGAGATAGAAGTCCTCGAACATGAGGCGGGTGTCCACCCACGTGTAGACGCGCATGGGGCGAGCGCCGGGGACGTCGAGGTAGCCGCCGTCGTCGCCGATCGACGGGGTGGGGCGTCCGACATGCCGGCTCGACGAGGTGTCCGGCTCGAACGGTGACACCAGGGCCGTGAGCAGCACCAGGGGCGAGTCGCCGAGAATATAGGTCCCGGCGGCACCGGGGCCTGCCGCCGCTTCCCGTTCAATCACCTGGGCGACCTCGTCGTAGAGATACCGACCCAGCTCGCCGGCGGTCGCGACGCGCAGTCGCAGCTCCGCGTTCGAGACGAGGCACTGCCGGTACACGTCACGCGGAACCTGCCAGATCGTGAACGCCGCATCGTTGAAGACGACCTGCGCCGCGGTGACATCGATCAGCAGGTTGTACTCGATCGGCATGGCGCCCGGCGGGGGCGAGGCCAGCCCGCGGTGCTCCGGCCCTCCGATCCAGATGACAGTCATGCGATCGGCGATCCTCGGCTCGAGGAGGTAGGCCGACGCGAGGTCGGTGAGGCCGCCGCCGGCGACATAGAACAGCGGCGACTCGTCGTCTCGCAACGCCTCGTCGATGATGGCGGTCGCAGCGGGGGAATCCTGCGGCGTCGTGCGGTCGGCGAGGGAATCGTTGGCGCCACCGAAGATCACCTCGGTGGAGTCGAGGCCCAACCGCGCGAAGACGTCCTCGACGACCAGTACGGCGTTGTCCGCCGTGCGAGGTCCCGCGTCGAAGGGGTCTCCTTCGCGCAGGTGCGAGGCGATCACGGCGCGAATCGCCACGGTCGGCGAGAGCAGGTGGTGGACCAGCTGGTACAGGTCGTCCGGATCGCCGGAGAAGTCGTTGTCGATGATCACGCGGGCTCGCGGACGCCCCCAGGGCGCCATGGCCTGCCAGGGTGAGCTGCCAAGCGTCCATGATCGAGTCGTGTATCGCCCGTCACGCGCACCGCGTTGGGGTACCAGTGTCATCTTGACCTTTCTCGGCCATCCATCGGCTGGCCGGGCAACGCCCGGCCAGCCGCTGCGGATTAGGTTATCGATAACCTACGCGCCGACGGCTCGCCCGGAACATGCCGGTCATCTCGGCGTTATGGATCCGTTACTTTCGACTGGTTACAGTGCGTGACGGCCTCGGCGGTCTCGGCCGGTCGGTCGGTTCAGCCGCCGGCAGTGTGCGCCCGGACGCGTCCGCCGGGACGTCGAGTGGAGGCGCGCACGACGAGGGTTGGCGGAGTGGTGGCCCGGGGTTCCTTGTCGGACCCCTCGATCCAGGTATGGATGGTCTCGAAGGCGCGTCTTCCCACGTCGGCGAAATCGACACGGACCGTGGTGAGCGCCGGCTGCAGGTAGGCCGCGTTGGGCACGTCGTCGATGCCGATGATCGAGAAGTCTTCGGGCGAGGTGCGGCCGCGCGCCCGCATCGCCGCCATGAACCCGACAGCGAGCTCGTCATCGCCGGCGAAGACGGCGGAGAACTCCAGATCACTGCGTTGCCCCAGCAGGAAGCCTGACTCGGCGTCCCATTCCCGGGCATGAGCGACGGGCAGCGGCGTGAATCCGAACTCGGCGAGGCCGTCCTCGTAGCCACGCAGACGTTCGAACGTCTCGTTCCGGCTCTCCGGACCCGCCAGATGGAGGATCCGCTCATGGCCGAGCTCCGCGAGATGGCGAATGGCCAGACGTGCCGCCTGATAGGACGTTCCAGCCTGCGACTCCGCAAGCCCGGGTTCGTCTGCCAAGGCGAGCGCGGGCAGTGAGTCGGGCAGATCCGCGATAAGCGCGGCGGAGCCTCGATACGGCGTCGCCAATACGATTCCGTCGACTTGGATCGTGAGGAAACGCTCGATCGCATGCCGGGCTTCGGCGAGCGCGGCGGGATCGCCCGCGCTCAGCTCCACCTGCGCGATCGTGACCGAGTAACCCGCCGCTCGCGCGGCACGCGAGATCCCGGTCGTGATGGAGGACGTTCCGTAGTTGATCGGCCCCATGGTCAGCACGCCAACGTTGTTCGTCCGGTTGACCCGCAGATTTCGCGCCACATGATTGAACCGGTAGCCGAGCGCCTCGATGGCGGCCTCGATCTTGGCTCTCGTCTTGGCGCTGACATAGCCGGAGCCGGTGAAGTAGCGCGACACCGTCTGAGCGGAGACGTTGGCGAGACGGCCGACGTCAGCCATCCTCGGTCGACCTGTGGACACGGCTCCCTCCCTCAGCGGACCCTATCAAGCCCTGGTGGTCGGACTCTCCCCGCGCGGCCGGACGCGGCCACCCGGCGGCCGTCGCACTCATCGCAGTTCCTCCAGCAGGACCGTCAGGGCCTGCGGCTCCTCCTCGGCCAGGTGGTGCAGGGCGATCTCCCAGCGTGCGAACGTCAGCGACTCGCCGATCAGCCGGCGGCGCATCGGTCCGGGGAGGCGTTCGCCGAGCTTCAGCAGGGCCCTCGCCCGGGCCGAGTCGATCGGGATCAGGCGCGCGACGTCCAGGGCCTGGTCGGTCCGGCCGGCCTCCAGCAGCGCGGCGGCCACGTCGTAGAGGGCGAGACTTCGCTCCTCGGGGAGCTCCAGGCGCTGGGCCGCCTCGAGGTCGCCCGTGAAGGGCTCACGGGGTGGGCGGCCGGACCTCGGAGCGGGGACGGGGGCGGTGATCACGCGGCGGATGAGAGAGTTCGGGTCCGGGTCGAGGAAATTGCCGATCGCGTCCGACTCGGCTCTCGCCCCCGACTCGTGCAGCGCGCCGGCCAGCCGGATCAGGATGCGCTCGTGGTCGTGGCCGGCGGCGCCGCGGTGCAGGGCGCCGAGGATGCGGCCGACCAGGGGCGTCGCGTCCTCGCACCGGCCCGCGTCGAGCAGGGCGAGCGCCAGGGCGGCGACGGGCTCGGCCGGGTGGTCGCCGCCGGCGGGGTCGCGGCCGGTCCGCTCGGCCTCGTGGGCGATGGTCGCGGCGCGCTCGAAGTCGCCGGCGTCGGCCAGGTGGAAGGCGATCGCGGTGCGGGCCTGGGCGGCGTGGCGGGGCGGGAGCATACCGGCGTACGCCTCCGCCTGCTCGACGTGGCCGTGCTGCATCAGCGTGTCGATCAGTGTGAGCCGGACGGACTCCAGGCTGCGGCCGTGGGGTGGGGTCAGGCCGGCGACGGTGACCGCGCGCGCCGGGTCGCCGGCGGCGACCAGGGACCGGACCACGTCGGCCAGGGCGTACTCCAGGTAGAGCCGAGTCTCCTCGTCGAACGCGGTGGCCGCCAGCTCCGTGACGGCCGCGACGGCGTCGTCCAGGTCGGTGGCCGGATGGGAGCCGCCGCCCGGGCGTCGGCGGGCGGGTCGCGGACCGGCGCGCACCGCCTCGGTGGCCTGTTCGACCCATTTCCGGGCCTCGGTCCGCAGCCAGGTGTCGCCGGCCAGCGCCTCGGCGGCCGCGCTCGCCGCCGCCACCAGCTCGGCGGCCGCGGTCAGGTCGCCGCGGCGGACGGCCACGTGGGCGACGCGGCACAGGGCGAAGGGACGGCGGATCGGGCGGAGCTGCGTCACCAGCTCGGCGGCGGCATCGTACTCGCCCCGGCCGGCGATCCTCTCGGCCACCATGACCAGCTGGTGGTGGGTGCCGTGCTCGCCCATCTGGGCCGCGCGGGCCAGGGCCAGCGCGCGGGGGCGGTTGCCGATCAGCTCCCAGACGGCCGGCAGGCCCGGGGGCAGGTGCTCGTTGCGGTGCAGCAGCCGGGTGCGTTCGACGGCCAGGCGGGCCATCGCCCTCAGGTCCGGGCCGGCGGCGGCCAGCAGGAGGGAGAGGGTCGCGTCGACCTCGGTCAGGGCCGCGATGTCGCCGCCGGAGTGCTCCAGCATCCGGTCGTGGCGGGGCCGGTCGGTGGCGCAGGACAGCATGCGCCCGGTGTCGCCCAGGGACCGCAGGCGGTGGAAGTAGCCGTACAGCAGGTAGTCCGGCGTCCCGGGCGGCCACCCGCGGGCCCGGTAGGCGCCGGCCCAGGCGTGCAACCGGCGGTGGAGGTCGGGCAGGCTCGCCTCCAGGTACCGGGTCGCCTGCCGCGCCAGCTCCTCGTGGGCGAGCACGTAACCGGCCGGCCCGGAGCGGGGGCTGAACGTGCGCGCCGCGAGCGCCTCGGCGACCCGCCAGGACTCGGCGCCGGTCAGCTCGGTGAGATCCGCCTCGCGCAGCCCGCCGCCGGACGCGGTGAGCAGGCCCAGGACGGCCCGCTCCAGCGGATCGCCGTGCAGAAGGCGCTTGAGGTCGCGGTGGGCGTCGGCGCGTACGACATCCGCGAACGGCGACGGGGACAGCTCGCGGACGATCGCCGGGTCGCGCAGCGGGTGCTCGTCGGGGACATCCGGCGGGATCGGCGGATTCGGGCGGCCCGCCACCACCACTCGCAGGCCCTGTGGCGGGCGGGCCGGCAGGAGGGCGGCGATGCTGTGGGCGCCCCGGTCCTCGTCCAGGCCGTCGACGACCAGGACCAGGCGTCCACAGTGGGCGCTCGCCCGGGACAGCATCCCGAGCAGGTGCGCGTCGCGGGTCGACTCGGTCAGCAGCGGCGGCAGCGGCTCCCCCAGCAGCTCGGCCAACTGCTCCAGGAGCACCTCGGCGAAGGCGACACGGTCGCTCTGGCCCGCGAACCGGGCGGTGACGAAGAACGACACGACCCGCACGCCCTCCGGCGGGTGCAGCACGAACCAGGACAGCAGCGCGGACTTGCCGGCCCAGGCCTCGCCCCGCCACCAGGCGTAAGCCGCGTCCGCGAAGCAGAACGCGGCCAGGCCGGCGAGCTCCGGTTCGCGTTCGCGCAGGTCGGACGGGGCGATGCGGCGGACCTGCTCGAGGTAGTCGGAGCGCGGGACGGCCGGCGGGTGCACGGTGATCGGGGCGGTGTTGACGCCGCTGATCGCCACGCCGCCCACGGCGGTGGCCGCCCCGGACCCGTGCACCTCCACGCCGCCCATCCTGGCACCAGCGGTCAGGACTCGTGAAGGTGGCGCTCGATCCCGTCGGTCATGGCGCGGAACTCGGCGGCCAGGTCGACGCCGTACCGGTCGGCGAGGACCAGCACCGACCACGGGCAGTCCGCGAGCTCGTCGCCCAGTGCGGCGCGGGCGTCCGGGATCTCGCGGCGGCCGTCGATGGCCATGACCAGCTTGGCCACGTCACCGACGTCGCCGACGAAGCCCACAGGTCGCCGGTCGTCCACGGGCCGCGGCCCGCCGCGGTGTTGTGCCGGTCGTACCGGGCGGCGATCTCGGCCGCCCGCCGCTGCATGTCCCGAAGGTCCATCGTGCCAACCTGATCGGCATGGCGATGTCGGAGGCGGAGGTGTCGGCCGCCCTGGCCGAGGCGCTGCGGGAGTGCGGGGACGACGAGCGGCGGTGGGAGATCGTCACCGGGCTGCAGCTCAATGGGGGTGCGCACGCCCGCGCGGCCGCCGGGCGGCTCATCGGGTCCAGGGACCCGCAGCGGCGACGGCTGGCCGTCGACGTGCTCGGGCAGTTGGGGGCCGCACCCGGGCGGGCCGCCGTTCACGGGCCGTATCGGGAGGAGGCGCTCACCCTGCTGCTGGGCATGGCCGGCTCGGAGCCGGACGCGGGCGTGCTGGCGTCCATCGCGGTCGCGTTCGGGCACATCGGGGACGCGCGATGCGTGGGGCCGCTGGTGGCGCTGCGCGGGCATCCTGATCCCCGGGTGCGGCACAGCGTCGCGTTCGGGCTGATCGGCCGGGACGACCCCGGCGTCGCGGAGACGCTGGAGACGCTCGCCCGCGATCCGGATGCCGAGGTGCGGGACTGGGCGCGGTTCGCGCTCGGGTGGTCAGCGGGTGACGGAGACGGCGCAGACGGGTAGGGCCGGGCCGGGGCGGGTGGTCCAGATCTCGATGCCGGTGCCGGGGACGAGCAGGGCCGCCTCCTCCTCGGCGACCGGATGGCCGGCGGCGGCCAGGGCGGCCCGCACGTCCTGAGAGGTGGCGGGGCGGGGCGGCAGCAGGTTGACGCCGTCGAAGAGGACCGCCGCGGCGCGGGTGACGCAGATGCGTGCGGCGCGGCCGCGGGCGTCGTAGTGGACGGTGAGGCCCTCCTGCGGGAACGTGTCCGAGGCGACGAAGCCGGAGATCCCCACGCCGCCGTTGCGGTTCGTGCGGACCTGGTTGCGCGCGGTGCCCAGGGGCAGAGCGTCCAGGCCGCGGCCGGGGACGACGGTGTAGGACCTGGCCGGCGCGATGGCGCAGGAGCCGCCCGGCGCAACGGCGCAGGAGCCGCCCGGCGCAACGGCGTAGGAGCCGGACGACGCGACGGCGTCCACGCCGCGCGGGAAGCCTGCGACGCGGGAGCCGGCGCGGCGCGGGGAGTACGCGGCGATCGCCTCGACCTCGGTGTCCGGGGCGTAGAGCAGGGCGGCGCCGCCGGCGATCGTCCAGCCGGAATCGTCCGGCTCGACCGGGATACGGGCGGCGCGCAGGGCGGCCACGACGTCGGCGGAGCGGCCGGCGAGCGGGACGCCCAGGTGGTGGACGCCGATGGGGTCGGCGATCTCGATGAGGTACAGGCCCTCCTGCGGCGAGCAGGTCAGCTCCACGCCGCCGGCGAAGACGTCGGTGAGGTCGGGCGAGGCCGGGTCGCGGCGGAACGGGCGGGCCGGGCCGAGGGCGGCGCGCAGCCGGGAGCGGGGAGTGCCGAAGCGCAGCGGACCGATGCCGAGCCCGGGGGCGACCCACCAGTTGCGCTGGTCCATGTGGGGCACTCTAGAAGCACTCTTACCGTTCTCCGAGGTACCGACGCTATCTTTGGCCCATGCGCCCAACCGGGAAGCCCGTGCGGTGGGAAGGTCCCGAGGTGACCATTGTCCCGGAGCCGGGCCCGGCCGAGCCCGATTCCATGCCGTCCTCGCGGACACCGGTGGCGCTCAGCCGGCGCGACCTCGCGATCGGCGTCGGCGTGGTGGTGCTCGCGATCGTCGTCACCGCCGTGCTCGCGTTCCGCGCCGGCGGCTCGGCGGCGGACCCGGCGGCCACGCGTCCTTCGGCCCGGCCCTCGCCGAGCGCGTCCGGGCCGCCGACGACCGCCCAGATCTACCAGGCCGTGGCGCCGTCGGTGGTGACGATCGAGACGGCGCTGCCGGACGGCGGGGCGAGCGGCACCGGGATCGTCGCCAACGCCCAGGGCACCATCATGACCGCGTTCCACGTGGTCAAGGGCGGCACGAGCATCAAGGTCCGTTTCGCCGACGGCACCGAGTCGGCGGCCGAGATCGCCGGGTCCAACCCGGAGCTGGACATCGCGACGCTGACCCCGGCGACGCTGCCCGACGTGCTCGTGCCCGCGGTCATGGGCAACTCGGGGCGCATCGCGGTCGGCAACGACGTGGTCGCGATCGGCAACCAGCTGGGGCTGACCAGCAGCGCGACCGCGGGGGTGATCTCCGGGCTGAACCGGACCGCGGCCAACCCCGACGGCACCCGGCTCAGCGGCCTCATCCAGTTCGACGCGGCGGTCAACCCGGGCAGCTCCGGCGGGCCGCTGGTCAACGCCAGGGGCGAGACGATCGGGATCGTGGTGGCCCTGGCCAACCCGACGTCGGCCGGGACGTTCGTCGGCGTCGGCTTCGCGGTGCCGATCGGCGCGGCGCTGGGCTCCACCGGGCCCGGAGAACCTGGGCCGGAACAGTAAACCGAAGACGCAGCTGCGGGGTAAGGGAGAGTATGGACGCACCGAACGCTACCGCTGTCGAGCAGGTGCTCTACGAGGTCCGCAAGACCATCGTCGGGCAGGACGGGCTCCTCGAACGGCTCATGGTCGCCCTGCTCAGCCGCGGGCACATCCTCGTCGAGGGCGTCCCAGGCCTGGCCAAGACCCTCGCCGTGAAGGCGCTCGCGGCCGCGATCGGCGGGCAGTTCCACCGGGTGCAGTTCACCCCGGACCTGGTGCCGGCCGACATCGTGGGCACGCGGGTGTACCACCAGCCCTCCGGCGAGTTCCAGGTCTCCCTCGGCCCCGTCTTCACCAACCTGCTGCTCGCCGACGAGATCAACCGGGCCCCGGCGAAGGTGCAGAGTGCGCTGCTGGAGGTCATGCAGGAGCGGCAGGTGACCATCGGGCGGGAGACGCACCACATCCCGAGGCCGTTCCTGGTCATGGCCACGCAGAACCCGATCGAGTCCGAGGGCACGTATGCGCTGCCGGAGGCCCAGGTCGACCGGTTCATGATGAAGGTGCTGGTCGGATACCCGAGCCCGACCGAGGAGTTCGTGATCGTCGAGCGGGCGATCCTGCCCGAGCCGGTCACCCAGGCGGTCGTCGACCCCGAGCGGCTCGTCGAGATGCAGCGGCAGGTCGACGAGGTCTACGTGGACCCGTCGCTGATCGAGTACTCCGTCCGGCTCGCCAACGCCACCCGCAACCCGGCGGACGTCGGGCTCGGGGATCTCACGCGGTACATCACCTTCGGCGCCAGCCCCCGCGCCTCGATCAACCTGGTGCTGGCGGCGCGGGCGCTCGCGTTCATCCGCGGCCGCGACTACGTGGTGCCGGAGGACCTCGGCGAGCTGGCCCCGGACGTGCTGCGGCACCGGCTCGTGCTGTCCTACGAGGCCCTGTCCGACGACGTCACCCCGGACATGATCGTGGCCCGGGTGCTCGCCGCGGTCTCGGTGCCCGCCCCGACGCCGGCGCGCGCCGGAACCCGCTGACCTCATGGCCACCGCCGCCGATCGCCTGCTGCGCCGCCTGGAGTGGCAGGTCGTGCGCCGCCTCGAGGGGCAGCTGCAGGGGTCGTACCGCACGGTGTTCCGCGGCACCGGCATCGACTTCGCCGATCTGCGCGAGTACACGCCCGAGGACGACGTCCGGCACATCGACTGGAACGTGACGGCGCGCCTGGACGAGCCGTTCGTGCGCCAGTACACGGAGGATCGCGAGCTCACCGCCTGGCTGGTGCTGGACCTGTCCGCGTCGATGCGATTCGGCGCCCGGTCCGGGCCGGTCAACGCCGAGCCGCACCGGGCCGGACCGGGCGCAGGCGAGGAACGGGGCAAGGACTCCACGCTCACCGAGCTGGCGGTCAGCCTGGCGCGGCTGCTCACCTACGGCGGGAACCGGGTCGGCGCGGTCCTCTACGACAACGCCCGGCAACTGGTGCTGCCCCCGCGCTCGGGGCGCCAGCACGTGCTCCGGCTGGCGCACGAGATCGAGCGAGGCACCAGCCGTACCCCCGAAAAGGGCGCAACCGACCTCGGCGCGATGCTGCGGCTCGCGGCCTCCACCGCGCGGCGGCGCAGCCTGGTCTTCGTCGTCTCCGACTTCATCGGCGAGGACTGGGAGGCGGAGCTGACCCGGCTCACGTTCCGGCACGAGGTGGTCGCGATCCGGGTCGTCGACCCCGTGGAGCTGGACCTGCCCGACCTCGGGCTGGTCGTCGTCGAGGACGCCGAGACCGGCGAGCAGATCCTCGTGGACACCGGCGACCCGCAGTTCCGGCTGCGGCTGCGGGCCGAGGTCGACGCCCGCGAGGCCGCGGTGGCCGAGGCGATGCGCCGCTGCGGCGTGCGCGCGCACGTCGTCAGCACCGCGGAGGACCCGCTGCAGGCGCTCGTCGCGATGGTGCGGGACGCGAAGCGCAGGCGCCGATGACGTTCCAATACCCGATCCTCGTGGCGGTCGCGGTGCTGGCCACCGTCGCGCTGTTCATCCTGTACTTCCGGATGCACCGCCGCGGCCCGGCACTCAGGGCGGGCTCGGGGCTGCGCCGGCACCTGCCCCAGGTGATGTTCCTGTCCGCGGCCGCCCTGCTCCTGCTCGCCGTCGCCCGGCCCGCCGCGACGCTGCCGGTGGCCCGCGCCGCCGGCACGGTCATCCTCGCCTTCGACGTCTCCAACAGCATGAAGGCCCAGGACGTCCAGCCCAGCCGCCTGGATGCCGCCAAGTCCGCGGCGACCGAGTTCGTGCGGGCCCAGCCGGACAGCGTCAACGTCGGCATCGTCGCGTTCGACCAGGGCGCACTCACCACCCAGCAGCCCTCCGAGGACCACGACGCGACCGTCGCGGCGATCAAGCGGCTGCAGGTCAACGGCGGCACCTCGCTCGGCCAGGCGATCCTCGCCTCCTTGACCGTCGTCGCCGGCAAGCCGGTCAGCCTGCCCGACGCCGGCTCCGGCCGGCCCGAGCCCGACCTCGGATACTTCGGCAACGCCACGATCGTCGTGCTCTCCGACGGCGAGGACACCGGCGGCCCCGACGCGCTCGCGGCCGCCGGCCTGGCCGCGAAGGCCGGGGTGCGCATCGAGACGGTCGGCGTCGGCACGGTCGAGGGCGCAACGGTGGAGGTCGACGGGTACCAGGTGGCGACCTCCCTCAACGAGGACCTGCTGACCCAGATCGCCCAGACGACGGCCGGCAACTACCACCGGGCGGAGAACGCGCAGGCGCTGCACGACGTGTACCAGTCGCTGGACCTGCGGCTGAGCACCGAGCGCAAGCCGGTCGAGCTGACCGGCGCGGCGGCGGCGATCGCCGTGCTGCTGCTCACCATCGGGGGCATACTGATGACCACCTGGTTCGGACGGATCCTCTGATGTCGCTGACCTGGCCGTGGGCCCTGAGCATCCTGCTGGCGTTCCCGCTGCTGCTGGCCTACCGGTGGTGGAGCCGCCGCCGGCGACGCAAGGTGGCGGTACGGCTGTCCAGCGTGGCGCTCGTGCGGGCCGCGCTGCCGGGCCGCTCCTCGTGGCGCCGGCGCATCCCCCTCGCCCTGCTCGCGGTCGGCATCCTCTTCGCCGGCACCGCGGCCGCCCGCCCGCAGGCGTCGATCGTCGTCCCCGACGACGCCGCGACGATCCTGCTGGCCATCGACGTCTCCGGCTCGATGTGCTCCACCGACGTCGACCCGAACCGGCTCAGCGCCGCGCAGAAGGCGGCGAAGGAGTTCATCGGCGACCACGAGGGCGGCGCGAAGATCGGCCTGGTCGCCTTCTCCGGCACCGCGGGCCTGCTGGTCCCGCCGACGACCGAGAAGGACAAGCTGCTCAAGGCGGTCGACGGGCTGCGGACCTCCCGGGGTACCGCGATCGGCCTGGCCATCCTCGCCTCGATCGACGCCATCGCCGAGATCAACCCCGACGTGCCCCCGACGGGCGTGGAGGTCCCCGACAACGGCGGCGCCGCGGGCAGGGCCGGCGGCGACTACGAGCCCGACACGATCGTCGTGCTCACCGACGGCCGCAACACCGACGGCGTGGACCCGATCACCGCCGCCGAGCAGGCCGCCGCCCGCCGCCTGCGGGTCTTCACGATCGGCTTCGGCACCGACCAGCCCTCCCCCATGGTGTGCAGCAGCAACCAGATCGCGGGCGACCAGGGGTACTTCCGCGGCGGCCCGGGCGGGGGCGGCTTCGGCTTCGGTGGGCGGGGCCGGTTCCAGGACATGGACGAGCCGACGCTGACGAAGGTCGCGGACATGACCGGGGCGAAGTACTTCAAGGCCGACAACGCCAAGGCGCTCTCCGACGTCCTGCGCGACCTGCCGAGCCAGGTCACCCTGCAGCGCCGGAAGACCGAGATCAGCGTGTGGTTCGCCCTGGCCGGCGCGCTGCTGGTCCTGGGCGCGGTGGCACTCGCCCAGTGGTGGTCACGGCCGCGGCCGGTCAGCCGTTGACCGCCGACCAGCCGACGAACACCAGCAGCAGCGCCGGCACCAGCAGGCCGTAGGCGGCGTTGCGGTCCAGCAGGGGCTTTCCCGGGTCGACGGTGCGCTCGTTGCGGGACTCGGGTTCGTCCGGCAGGGCCGCGACCCGGCCGCGCCGCGCCGCGTTGAGCACCAGCACGAACGCCGCCGCGAACAGCGACAACGGGCCCCACCAGCCGCGGACCATGGTGTCGGCGCTGATGTCGCGGTAGGCGGCGAGGCCGCAGTCGCGGCAGAACGGCCCGTCGAGGCGCGTGAACCGCATAAACACGAGCATGCCCTGATGCCCGTGGAACCGGACGTCCGCCGCGGGCGCCCGGTGACAGATACGGCAGGAAATTTCGGGCATGTCCGGTTGTACTCCATGTGCAGACGAAGGGGCGGCGCACATGCTACGTGATCACGCCGCCCCCGCGCGGCCCCGTTCTCCCTGCGCGGCCGTGGTTTTGTTGCCGGGACGGGCTTGCCTTTCCGCGTTTTCGCCCCGCACCCGCCGGCCGGGCTTCGACGCGGCGGGCCGGGCGCGGGGCGCCGGATCGTCAGGGCTGCTTCGTGAGCGTCACCGAGCTGATCGGGGTGGGGTTCAGCTCGGTGACCGTCGTGCCCTTGTTGCCCCACGACTTGTCGGCGATCTCGGCGTTACGTTCAGAGATCAGCTTGTCGTACGTTACCTTCGTCAGCCGGTCGAGACGCACCTGCCACTTCGCGTTGAGCCCCTCGGGCTGGGTCGAGCCGAGACGGATGGTGTACGTCGCGGTGCCCGAGCCGTTCAAATTAACCTTGCCGTCCAGGTAGCAGCGGCCGCTGACGCAGATCGTGATCGTCAGCAGCGTGTCGGTCGCGTCGGCGTCCTCCGGGGAGATCGTAAACTTGGCCTCGACCGGCCACGGGACCTGACTGCCCTCGGTCGGCGAGATCAACGCGGTGACCGGCGGCGGACCCGTGGGCGACGGCGAAGGGGACGGGCTCGGCGAGGGCGACGCGCTCGGCCCGGACGCAGCGGACGGGGTGCTACCGGAGCGCGCCATGAAGTAGTACCCGCCACCGGCGAGCACCAGGAGCACGACCACACCGAGTACCGCCACCACCCAGGGCCATTGCCGCCGACCAGCCCGAGCGGGCTCCCCCACCGGCGGCACGGCGGGCGGCCCCGAGACCGGCCCGGGCACGCCGGACACGGGCACCGGCGGACCCGACACCGGCGGAGAAGAGATAGGCGGCCCCGAAACGGGCAGCCCGGACATCGGCAGCCCGGACATCGGCGTCCCCGAAAACGGCGGCGACGACATAGGAGGCCCTGACATCGGGGGGCCCGACGTAGGCGGACCGGACATCGGCGGACCCGACATAGGCGGCGACGACATCGGCGGCAGCACGGCGCCAGGCGGACCCGTCACCGGCGCCAGACCAGACACAGGCGGACCCGACATCGGCGGCGGCCCGAATGCAGGCGGACCGGACGTCGGCGGCGGCCCGAACGCAGGCGGACCGGACATCGGCGGCGGCCCGGAAACAGGCGGACCCGACATCGGCGGCGGCCCCGACATGGGCGGTCCCGACATCGGCCGGTCCGAAACCGGCGGACCAGCGAACGGCGACGGTGGCAGCGGCTGCACCACGAATGACGGCAGCCGCACCGTCTCCTCCGTCCCCGACGCCTCCGGCAGACCCGACACGGGCGGCCCAGACACCGGCCCCGCCGACGGTCCGGAAACCGGAGGCGTGGCGAAGGGCGACGACGGCAACGGCGGACCGGACGACGGCGACACCGACGGCGGACCCGACACCGGCGGCGCTGCAAACGGCGACGGCAGCCCAGACGACGGCGACGCCAGCGGCGCACCCGACACCGGCGGACCTGACACCGGCGGCGCCGCAAACGGGGACCGCAGCCCAGACGACGGCGATACCGGCGGCCGATCCGACACCGGCGGCATCGCAAACGGGGACGGCGGCAAGGGCGCACCCGACATCGGCGCCGACGACACCGGTGCGCCCGGCGGCGAGCCCGGAACCGGGGGTGCGGTGAACGGCGACGGCGGCAACTGCGCACCCGACATCGGTGCGGGCGGCACCGGCTGACCCGGCGCCGGCAGCCCCGTAAAGGGCGACGGCGACTCGCCGGGCGGCACCGCGGGCGGCGACGGCGGGCCCGCGAAGGACGAGGGCGACAACGGTTGGCCCGGCGGCGCCTGCGGTGCCTGTGGCGGAGGTGGCAGCGCCGGGAACGGCGGGATCGCCGGCCCGCCGGACGATGGTGTGGCCGGAGCGCCTGGTCCGGCTGGCGCCCCGGGCCGACCAGGTGCCGTCGAACCGCCGGGCGCCCCCACAGCGGGCGTGCCCGGGCCGCCAGCCGCCATCGGACCGCCAGGCGCTCCAGGACCGCCAGGCCACAACGGACCGCCGGGCGCTCCAGGACCACCAGGCACCATCGGACCACCCGGCATCCCAGGACCACCAGACGCCACCGAACCACCCGGCATCCCAGGACCACCAGACGCCACCGAACCACCAGGCATCCCAGGACCACCAGACGCCACCGAACCACCCGGCATCCCAGGACCACCAGGCGGTATCGGACCGCCGGGCGCCCCGGGGCCGCCGGGCCACACTGGACCCCCAGGCATGCCGGGACCACCAGGTGCTATCGGACCGGCAGGCATCCCGGGACCGGCGGGAGATCCGGGGGCGGTGGGGACGGGCTGCGGCGGGACGGTCGGGGCGGCGGGTTCGAGGCCGGTCTCCTGGCGGGCGTGGGCGACCACCGGGTGGGTCGGGCCCAGGGCCGCCGGGCCGAAGCGGGCCACCTTGGCGAAGTTGGTCCGGGCCACGTAGCGGTTGTTCAGCTCCGTGGCGACCACGGCCAGGTCGTACGCGAGCAGGACCGCCAGCGGGGCAGTCTCCGGGAGGCGGTGGCCGGCCTCGACCGCCTCCTCGAGGATGCGCCGCGCCGCCGCCGGGTCGTCCCCGTATTTGTGCAGCGACGCCAGCAGGCGCATGGTCTCCAGCAGCTCGGGGTCGCCCTCGGCCAGGGCCGGCCGGGCCTGGGCGATGGCGCGTTCGAGCACGGCCCGCGCGCCGTTCAGATCGCCGGCGGCGGCGCGGGCCTGGGCGTCGTGGCGGGCTTGTAACAGACCGACGGTTGCGGACACGTCGACATGTTGCCCTTCCAGGGCACTCAACGCCAACCCGCCTCACGGCTCGCGGGTACTGTTTTCCTGCGCGGTGACGAAGATCGCCGCCGGGCATCGACGAACGGCGTGGACGAACCGCTCCGGGGCCGCGTCGGGAATCGTCGTCCGGGCGGATTCCGGCGGTGGCGGGGCCGCCGGGCGCGGTCGGTCGTCAGGGGCGGGGTCCGGCGCTGTCACGCGGCACGAGCAACGGTTCGACCAGGGTCGCGTCGGGCACCGCGCGGCCGTCGAGCTTGGCCGCGACCAACTCCACGGCGCGGCGGCCGATCTCCTCGGCGGGGATACCGACCGACGTGAGGCGGGGCTTGGAGCGCTCCGCGAGGTCGTCCGGGCCGATGGCCACGACGGAGACGTCGTGGGGAACGGCGCGGCCCAGGGCGGCGAAGGCGTCAAGCAGCAGCGGTACGGCAGGCTCGTTGTGCACCACCACGGCCGTGAGGTCCGGATGGCGCGCCAGCAGCGACTCGGCCACGGCCTGCACGGCGTCCGGAGACGGCTCGCACGGCACGGTCGAGCCGGTCAGGCCCCGGCGGCGCAGCGCCTCGTGGAAGCCGTCGGCGGTGCGACGGGCGAAGCCCAGGCCGCGCTCGTACACCTCCGGGGGCGAGCCGACGAGCGCGACGCAGCGGTGACCGAGGTCGGCGAGGTGGTCGACGCAGGCGGCGCCGGCGGCCGCGAAGTCCAGGTCGATGCAGGTCAGACCGGAGCCGTCGGCGGGGAATCCGATGAGGACCGACGGGCGGCCGAGGGTGCGCAGCCTGGGCAGGCGGGGGTCGTGCTCCTCGATGTCCATGACGATGAGCCCGTCGGCGAGGGAGCTGGCCGCCACCCGCTCCAGGCCCTTCTCCCCCTCGTCCTGGGTGAGCAGCAGCACGTCGTGGTCGAAGCGGCGGGCGGCCGTCACCACGGAGATCACGAACTGCATGAGGATCGGCACGTACAGGCCGGTGTACAGCGGCATGATCAGCGCGATGACGTTGGAGCGGTTGCTCGCCAGGGCGCGGGCGCCGGCGTGCGGATGGTAGCCGAGGACCTCGACGGCGGCGAGGACCCGCTGGCGGGTCTCCTCCGAGATGGTCCGCTTGCCGCTGAGGACGTACGAGACCGTGCTCGGGGAGACTCCCGCCTGCTTCGCCACGTCACCGATCGTCGCCATGGCCGACACGGTAGCGGTTCGGCTGCGGATCGTCCCGC
Organism: Dactylosporangium sp. CA-233914; assembly: GCF_050942935.1. Classification (NCBI taxonomy): domain Bacteria; kingdom Bacillati; phylum Actinomycetota; class Actinomycetes; order Micromonosporales; family Micromonosporaceae; genus Dactylosporangium; species Dactylosporangium sp. CA-233914. The sequence continues at coordinate 7,168,165 of NZ_CP192030.1, forward strand.
TGGGCGTTCGCGTCACGTGGCGGCGGCGGAGCGTGGCGGGCGGAAGATACAGGCTCGACGGCGTTTCGGGCGGACTCGGCGGCATGTCCGGTTTCACGAACCTTCCATCCGAGCCGAATAAGCTACACAAACGAATCCGGGTGACGATTGGCGTGGGCGTGGGATTGTTGTCGCGTTCAGCGCCCGCCGCCGCCCGGCCAGAGCCGGCGCCGCGGGACGTCGAGGCACTCGAGGAACTCGTGACGGCGCTGGCCCGCGCCACGGACGAGGCGGACACGTGGCGGATCACGGTGGAGTCGCTGGTTCGCTCGTACGACTACGAGTACGGCGCCGCCTGGCTGCCGACGGGCCCGGGCGGTGCGCTCGAGGCCGCCTTCACCACCGGGTCCATCGCGGACCGGCTGCACGCACCGAGCAGCCTGGTGAGCCGGGTGCAGCAGAGCCGGCAGGCGGTCTACGCCGGCGACCTGTCCGCGGTGCGGGACTGCCCGCGGGCGGCGGAGGCGGCCCGGGCCGGGATGGCCGCGGCGGCGGTGATCCCCGTCGTGCGCGACGGGCGGGTGGTGGCGGTGTACGAGTACTACTCGCCGTACCAGGTTCATGTCGACGAGCCGCGCACCCAGAAGTGGAACGCCATCCTCCGCATCGCCGAACTGGCCCGCATGCAAGTGCTGGCCGGGGCCGAGCTGCGCCAGGTCGCCAATGACCGGGCCGCGGTCACCCAGGTCGTCACCGCGCTCGGCACCGCGATCGACACCCAGTCGGCGATCCGAGCGGCGCTGGAGACGGTCCGCAGCGCGTTCGGCTGGGCGTACGGCTCGTACTGGGAGGTCGAGGACCGCGGCAGCGGGCCGGTGCTGGCGTTCCGGCTGGAGTCCGGCTCGGCCGGGCCCGAGTTCCGGGAGGTGACGCTGTCGGCGACGTTCGCCGAGGGCGTGGGCCTGTCCGGGCGGGCGTGGAAGGCGCGGGACCTGGTGTTCGTACCGGACCTTGCCGAGCTGACCGACTGCGTGCGCGCCCCGGCGGCACAGCGGGCGGGCGTGCGCTCAGGCGTGTGCTTCCCGATCATGTCGAGCGGCCGGGTGATCGGCACGATGGACTTCTTCACCACCGAGCGCATCCCGCTGAGCGACTCGCGCGCCTCGGCGCTGCGCAACGTGCAGCAGCTGGTCTCGCAGCGGCTGGGCATCGTGCGAGCCGGCGAGGCGGCGGAGCGCAACGGCCGGATGCTGCTGGACTCGATCGCGCGGCTGCGCGAGGCGAGCAACGACGCGACCGGGGTGGCGCAGGAGGCGGTGAGCCGGGCGACGACGATGACCGGGGAGGTCGACGCGCTGAGGCGGGCGTCGTCCGCGATCGGCGACGTCATCAAGATCATTTCGTCGATCGCCGACCAGACGAACCTGCTGGCCCTCAACGCCACCATCGAGGCGGCCCGCGCGGGCGACGTCGGCAAGGGCTTCGCGGTGGTGGCGGGCGAGGTGAAGGACCTGGCCCGGGAGACCGCCGCCGCCACGCAGAAGGTCGCCGACCAGATCGCCGGCATCCAGGACAGCGCGCGGTCGGTCTCCGCCGGCATCCACACCACGAGCGACACGATCGGGCAGATGGACGCGGTGCAGTCGCGCATCACCGCGATCCTCGAGGAGCAGGCCCAACTCGCGAGCCTGCTCAACGGGCGCTAACTAGTTCGACCTGAAAAGTAGGTGTGGATACGCTGCCCGCGGTTGGGTCTGTGGGCAGCGGGTTGTGCGGGGTGGGTCATGCGGCCTGGGCTGCGGCCAGGTGGTTGATTTTGGTGAGGCGGAACGTCGTGCGGGGTGCTGCTCCGACGGTCTTGATCCGCCGCACCAGCCGGCCGATCTTCACCACCACCCTCGCCAACAGGCCGGAGTCGGTCGGGTACTGCACGTTCGCCGACACCACGGTGGTGTCGGCGCGGACTTTTCCCGTCTTCACCACCCTGGCCTCGACCGCCGTGGCGAGGAGTTCCTCGTTGAGTGCCGCCACAGCCTGTTCCCCGCACCGGGTGGTGATCTTCATCAGCGTCGTCGGGTGCGGCACCCGTCCGTCGATGCCGATCCGGCAGAACCGCCGCCACGAGATCGAGTCGGAGACCTCAGCCCACAGCGTTCTGGGTGAGGTTTTCGGTTGCGGGTCCTCGACGGTGGAGCGCTATCAGGACGAGCTGGAGATATTGGTCGATATGGTGCTTTTCGCCCCTGTACGAAGAGGTCCGGACGCAGGCGCGGCGCAGCGCGGTGCTGGTCGACGGTCTGGTCGTGGCGGTCGAGGAACCCGACGGTGTCGACGATCTGTTCTCCGACAAGAAGGGTCTTTGCGGGCAGAACGTTCAGGTGGTGGCGACCTTGTCCGGTCGGATCGCGGACGTCGGTGACCCCTGCCCGGGGGTGCGCCATGAGTGAGCCGCTGCGGCAACCGTGCCAAGGTCGCCAAGTTCCGCGCCCGTCAGACCACATAGGTCCCGTCGAACGTACCGCTGGAAGACCGGGCACCGGGCGCTCGCCCCGTCTGCCGGACGCCGTGGATCGCCGCTCGGCGTCCGGTGGTCAGCGGTCCTCGGGGCCGGCGAGGGACCCTCCGTTCTCGGCGAGTTCGCGCAGCCACGGGGTGGCCTCGAAGCGCTCGCCGTACCTCTTGGCCAGTTCGTCAGCCCGCCTGAGGAACGCAACGAGTCCGATCGGGGCCGAGGCGTCGCCGGGATCCTGGTAGCCGGTCATGAACTGCGCCGCACCGCCGGTGTTGCGCGGGAACCCGATGCCCATGATCGAGCCGATGTTGGCCGCGGCCGAAGACGTGATGACGCCCTCTTCGAAGCACTTCGCGGTCTCGAGGGCCTCGGCGAACAGCATCCGGTCACGGATGTCACGAATATCGGGTTGCTCCTCGGCGACAGGGAACAGCTCGGCCAGGCCCGACCAGAGGGAGAGCCTCTTGCCGGACGCGTCGTAGTCGTAGAAGCCGGCCCGGCGCAGCCGACCGGCCCGCCCGGCCTCGAGCATCTTGACCACGACGGCGTTGCCAGGGTGCTCGGCGTACGGCGTGCCGTCGCGCTCGGAAGCCTCCCGGGCGGCCTTGTCGATCTTGGCTGTGAGCTCGAGGTTCAGTTCGTCTGCGAGCCGGAGCACCGGGGTCGGGTAGCCGGCCGAAGTGGTGGCCCGCTCGATCGACCATGGGGCGATGCCCTCAGCGAGCATTGCCATGCCCTCGTTGACCATGAGGCCGATGAGCCGCGAGGTGTAGAAGCCGCGGCTGTCGTTGACCACGATCGGGGTCTTGCGGATCTGCAGGACTACGTCGTATGCCTTGGCCAGCGCCGCTTCGGAGGTCTGCGCGCCCTTGATGATCTCGACCAGCTGCATCTTGTCGACGGGGCTGAAGAAGTGCAAGCCGATGAAGTCGTGCGGACGCTCGACACCGGTGGCCAGCTCGGTGATCGGCAGCGTGCTGGTGTTGCTGCACAGCAGCGCGTCGGGGTTCACGTGTGGCAGGACCTCGGCGAACACTTGGTGCTTGAGTGCGGGGTCCTCGAAGACGGCCTCGATCACCAGGTCGCATCCGGTCAGATCGTCCGGGGAGTCGGTCGCCAGGATCCGCCCGAGTAGTTCGGCCTTCCGCTGTTCAGTGGAGCGGCCGTGTGCGATCGCCTTGTCGAGCAGTCTTTCGGAGTAGCCCTTGCCCCGTTCGGCGTTCTCGACGGAGACGTCCTTGAGCACGACCTCCATGCCTGCCTCAGCGCAGACGTAGGCGATGCCGGCGCCCATCATGCCGGCCCCGAGCACGGCGACCTTGGTAGCCCGATACGGTTCGATGCCCTGCGGACGGAGCTTGCCGGCGTTGATCGCCTGCAGGTCGAAGAAGAACGCTTGGATCATGTTCTTCGAGGCCTGGTTGACGATCAGATCGGTCAGATAGCGGGACTCGATCCGGCTGGCGGTGTCGAAGTCGACCTGCGCGCCCTCGACCGCCGCTGAGAGGATGGCGTGCTGGGCGGGGTACCTCGCTCCCTTCAGCTGTCTGCGCAGCAGTGCGGGAAGCGCCGGAAGGAGGGCGGCGATCGCGGGGCTCTTGGGCGTGCCGCCGGGCATCGTGTACCCGGGGGCGTCCCAAGGGTTCTGATGCGCGTCAGGGTTCGCCTTGACCCAAGCCTTGGCGGCGGGGACCAGGTCGTCGAGCGACGCGACCGTCTCGTCGACGAGTCCCATCGCTTTTGCGGCTGCGGGTCGCAAGCGGGTGCCCGGCAGCAGCACGTCCATCAGCGCAGCCTGGATGCCAAACATCCGGACCGTCCGGGTCACACCACCGCCGCCCGGGAGCAGCCCGAGGCTTGCTTCGGGCAGGCCGAGCTCGGTTTTCGGCCCGTCGAACGCGATGCGGCGATTGCAGGCGAGGGCGATCTCGAGGCCGCCGCCGAGGGCGGCTCCGTTGATCGCGGCCACAACCGGCCTGGGGTACGTTTCCAGCCTGCGCAGCGTTCTCTTCACACGCTCGGCCAACTCGAAGAAGTGGGCGGCATCGGCCGCGGTGGCGCGGCTCATGGCCTTGAGGTCGCCGCCGGCGAAGAACGTCCGCTTCGCCGAGGCGAGCACGACTCCGCTGACACCGGCCTGCTCGTCGTACAACTTCTGCACCGCTGACTCCATGGAACTGACGTAGAGGTCGTTCATGGTGTTCGCGCCGGCGGTCGGATCGTCGAGGGTCAGCGTGACGATGCCATCGGGGTCGATCTGATACGTCACGGCGTCGTGACACGAAGCAGCCTGAGTGTTCGTCATGCGTGTGACCTTTCTGCTCTCAGCTCAGACGATCTCGACGATGGTGGCGATGCCCATGCCGCCGGCCACGCAGAGCGTGGCGAGGCCGCGACGCAGGTCGCGACGCTGCAGCTCGTCGACGAGCGTGCCGAGGATCATCGCGCCGGTCGCGCCGAGCGGGTGGCCCATCGCGATCGCGCCGCCGTTGACGTTGGTGATCTCGTGGCCGATGCCCAGGTCGCGCATGAACCGCATCGCGACCGCGGCGAACGCCTCGTTGATCTCGAAGAGGTCGATGTCGCCGACCTCGAGGCCCGCCCTGGCGAGCGCCTTGCGGGCGGCCGGGGCCGGACCGGTGAGCATGATCGTCGGGTCGGCGCCGGAGACGGCGGTCGCGACGATGCGCGCCCTCGGGGTCAGGCCGAGGTCGCAGCCGACTCTCTCGTTTCCGATCAGCACCAGGGCGGCGCCGTCGACGATGCCCGACGAGTTGCCGGCGTGGTGGACGTGGTTGATCTTCTCGACCCAGTGGTACTTCTCGAGCGCCACGTCGTCGAAGCCCGCGTCACTGCCGATCCGGGCGAAGCTGGGCTTGAGGCCGGCCAGGCCCTCGACCGTCGTGTCCGGGCGGATGGCCTCGTCCCGATCGAGAATGGTCAGTCCGTTCCGGTCACGCACAGCAACCACGGACTCGCTGAAGTAGCCGTTCGCCCATGCCTTCGCGGCGCGGCGGTGAGAGTCGACCGCGTATGCATCCACGTCCTCACGTGTCCAGCCCTCGATGGTGGCGATCAGGTCGGCGCCGATGCCCTGGGGCACGAAGCCGTTCCGCAGCGCGGTGGCCGGGTCGGAGGCCCACGCGCCACCGTCGGAGCCCATCGGCACCCGGCTCATCGACTCGACGCCGCCGGCGACGATCAGGTCCTCGAAGCCGCCGCGAACCCGGGAAGCCGCCTGGTTGAGCGCCTCCAGGCCGGAGGCGCAGAAGCGGTTGAGCTGCACGCCCGCCACCGTCTGCGGGTATCCCGCGACCAGCGCCGCGGTCTTGGCGATGTCACCGCCCTGGTCGTTGATCGGGCTGACGACGCCGAGCACCACGTCGTCGACGCGCGCGGTGTCGAGCGTGGGGTTGCGGTGTCTGAGTTCCGTGAGCAGCCCGGCGGCCAGGTCGACCGGCTTGACTTCATGGAGCGACCCTGAGGCTTTGCCCTTGCCCCGCGGGGTGCGCAGGTGGTCGTAGACGAGTGCGTCAGGCATGGAGCCTCCTGGTGTCGGATGATGCGTTCAAGCGAGCGCTCAGCAGCGGGAGTAGCCGCCGTCGACGACGACGGTCTGCCCGTTCACCCAGCCGCCTTCGGGGCTGCAGAGAAAGCCGACCACTCCGGCCAAGTCGTTCGGCTCGGCGATGCGCCTGGACGGCGTGCCACGCGTGACGGCGGCGACCATCCGTTCCGGGTCGGCTGAGATTTCGGAGAGGGCGTCCGTGCGAACCAGTCCGCCGCTGACGACGTTGGCCGTCACCCCTGTCCGTCCCAGTTCGACTGCCAGGTAGCGCACTACGGTCTCAGTTGCGGCCATCGCGGCCGCGATGGCCGCGTAGCCCGGAATCACCCTCGAGGTACCGGTGCTGGTGATAGCCACGATCCGGCCACCGTCGGTCAGGTCCGACCCTGCGGCGGCGACCAGCGCAAGCAGGGCACCGACCCGGGCGCTCACCATCGTCTCGTACGTCGCCGGTGGGGTCGCGATGGCCGTGCCCAGCTGCGGGGCCGCGATGCCGAAGCCCGTGGCATTCGAGACGATCGCTCGCACCGGGCCGAGTTCCCGACCACCCGCGACGAACGCCGCGCAGGACTCGGGGTCGGCCGTTTCCACCGGGATCGCGACCGCTGACCGGCCGTACAACTCGATTTGCCGCACCACCTCCTCGGCCGCGTCCAACCGTGAGTGGTAGCCGACTGCGACGTCGTAGCCGAGCTCGGCGAGTCGCAGCGCGCAGTCACGCCCGATGCCGCGGCTGGCGCCGGTGACAACCGCCGTGCCGCGAGTCACCACGACGTCCGTTCGAACCAGACGCGCTCAGATGCCGGGGTTTCAGCGTAACGTCGGCGCGCGTCGGCCTGCAGCCGCAGTGATTCCGGCGTCGCCAGCAGCCGGGCGAACTCGTGTCCTTCGAGCCGCATCGCAGAGGATGTGTCGAGGGTGCTGCCCTCACGCATCACCCGTTTCGCGGCGACCAGTGCCTCGCGTGGCTTGGTTGCGAGGGCGATTGCGGCGGCGTGGACGCGATCGTCGAAGTCGTCGGTGTCGAAGACGCGTGATACCAGGCCGATGGCCTGAACGGCGTCCGCCCTCAGGGCAGCGCCACTCAGGACCAGGTCGGTTGCGACGCCGCGGCCCACCAAGCGGATCAGTCGCTGGGTGCCGCCGGCCCCCGGGATGATGCCGAGGCTCGTCTCGATCAGTGCGAGGTCGGAGCGGCGGCTGGCCCAGCGCATCGTGCAGGCCAAGGCGAGTTCCACGCCCCCGCCCCATGCTTGCCCGTCGATGGCCGCGACCACGGGTTGCGGCATCCGTTCGATCTGACGCATCGCGGTGTACCACGCGGCCGCCTCCGGCACGGGCCCGGATGCGAGTCGGGACAGCTCGTCAAGGTCGGCGTGCGCCACGAAGTAGCCGTCGACGTCGCTGCGCAGCACGACCACGTGGACGGTGTCGTCCTGGGCGATGTCGACCAGCCGCGTCTCGAGCTCGGCGAGGGCCGCGAATGTAAGGAAGTTCCGGGGCGGGTTGGCGTACGACAACGTGGCCACCGCGCCGTTGCGTCGCTCGGTCCACAGACTCATGCAGCGGTGCCTTCCTGAGGGAGCGCCTGCACCAGCAGCCACGAGTCCTCGGTATGCACGGTGGTCTCAGCGACCGCCGTGTTGGATCCCAGCTGGTCGCCGGTGTTCAGGTTGCGATCAAGATGCGGGAAGTTGCTACTGGTGACCAGCACGGCGAGCCTGTGTTCGGGTTCGATGCGCTGTGCGGTGTATCCCAGGTCAACGTGTACCGGCAATGGCTGGTCGGCAGAGAGTCCGCTGTCGCTGTCGAGACGGCGTACGCCCTCTGCCAACGGGATCAGGCGACCGTCCGGCCACCCGTCGACGAGCCGGACGACCAGGTCGGTCGAGGGTGCTGAGCAGGTCACCGACAGGGTGACGGCCACCCGGCCCACGACGTCCAGCGGCAGGTCGCGCGCGCCGGTCTGGTAGAGCAGGACGTCGGAGCGCTGCAGCTGCCAGGAGAGGTCGAGCGGACCCGGGGCTAGGCGCCCCAGGTGGAGCAGGCGTCCGCCACGGCTCGGTACCGGATCGCAGGGGTCGTACCGGAACGAGTCCTGACCCTTGGTGCGAGCGTCGTCGTCGCCGTCGAGACCACCGGACCGGCCGCCGGGTTTCGCCCCGGGTCGCAGGCGGAAGGTGAGCGTACGACTCTCTGCCGGGGGCCAGGCGGTGCTGGTGCGCCACTCGTCCGCGCCCATCAGGAACCAGGTTGCCTCCGGTCCCTCGACTGATCCCTCCTCGCCGAGCCGGCGCAGGTGCCGCAGCTGTCGCTCCGGCAGCCCGACGGCGCTCGCCGAGGCGGAGACACCGAAGTTGAGTTCTCCTTGCAGGTGCGGCAGCGGTCCGGTGTGTGCCCATGGCCCGACCAGGAGTCGGTGCGGGCGACCCGGGTCGGCAGCAACCGCGTCGACGAAGGTGTCGATGGTGGCCGTGGCGAACACGTCGTACCAACCCGTGGTCAGGAAGATCGGGACTGTGAGGTCGGTGACCTCCCACTCCGGGGTGGATACGGCTCCCCCGGACATCAGGCCGACCACATCGATCGGGAAGCCGTTCAGGTGCGCCAGCGGTGTGTCGGTGACCGGGATCGCCCGCATCGCGGCGCTCGGGTCAGCCAGCAGCTGTCCGAGAAGGGCTGCGTTCGCGGGGTCGGTGTGCTCGGGGCGTCGAGCGAACCAGTCGGCGGCCATGAAGACCATCCAGCCCATCAGGTGGTCCAGGCGCATGGCGCCGCCGGTCTCGCGGGCGTCACGGCCACCGGTCGTGATCATGGCAGCGGCGACGCCACGCAGGCCGGACGGCCGGGCGGCTGCACCGTGCATCGCCAGGATGCCGCCGTACGAGGTGCCGGCCAGGTAGACCTCGCCGGAGCACCACGGTTGAGCGGCCACCCACTCGACGGTGTCAACGGTGTCGAGTTGTTCCTGGTCCCACATCACTGGGCGCCACTCTCCGTCGGAACCGAATCGTCCACGGGTGTCTTGGACGACGGCGGCGAAGCCTTCCGTCACGCAGTCGAACGGACGCAGCACGTCGGAGCTGATTCGGCGTCGCCCGTAGGGCGTACGGAAGACGACCGTCGGCGCCGGGGTGTCGAGGGCGAAAACATCGCCGCGCAGGAGCACCCCGTCACGCATCGGCATCTCCACGTCGGGACGCCAGGTATAGGTGGCTGGGCTCATCACGCACCCGTGAGCGTGAGCATCCGGGACGCCATCTCGTTCCATCCAGCCGTGGCGCCGCCGTCGATGGTCAGCACGCCGCCGGTCAGGTACGACGAGTCCGGGAGCGCGGCGAAGACGGCAGCACGGGCCTGTTCCTCGGGGGTGCTGAGCCGGCCGGCCGAGGTAGCCGCGATCAGGCTGTCACGCAGCGGACCCTCGGGCCACAGTTCGTCGACCATCGCGGTGTGGACCGGGCCGGCGACCAGCGCGACGGCGCGGATCCCCTGTGCTCCGTAGTCGACCGCCACCGACCTGGTCAGACCGATGAGCGCGTGCTTGGCCATGTTGTACGCAGGTGACCGCGGTGTGGCAGCCACCCCGCACATCGACGCGGTGAACACGAACACGCCACCGCGCTCGCGCATGTGGCGCACGCCGGAGCGCACGAGGTAGAAGTTCGCGTCGCAGCACACCCCCATGATCCGGCGGTAGTCCACGTCCGTCAGCGAGTGCGCGCGGCCGGGCACGTTGACCCCGGCGTTTCCGTGCACGACGTCGAGGCGACCGTACTCGGCCACGACCTCCTCCAGCGCAGCGTGCACGGCGTCGGGATCGGAGACGTCGCAGGAGCGGACTCCGTTCCCCGCGACCAGGTCGAGCCCGACGACCGTCGCACCGGCCTTGGTGAACAGCTCCATCGAGGCGGCACCGATGCCGCTCGCCGCGCCGGTCACCACTACGACGTGCTCGTCGAATCTCCCGAAGATGTCCTGGGTCATGCCTACCTGCCTTCGAATTGGGGGGTCCGCTTCTCGATGAACGCCCGGACACCTTCGAGGGCGTCGCGAACCTCGGCGTTATTGCGGATATGGACGGAGTTTTGGATCCAGAGGGCCTGCTCGAGTGGCTGTCCGAGGCAGTGCTCCCGCAGTTGCTTGTAGAGCCCGATGGCCGCGGTCGGTGCCTGCGCGAGCCGGGCGGCCTCGGCCAACGTCACCTCGTCGAGCAGTTCTGCGGGCACCACTCGGGTGAAGATCCCGAGCCGCTCCGCCCGTTCGGCCGCCATCAGCTCACCGGACAGGTAGATCTCGGTGGCCCGCATCGCGCCGACGAGACGGCCGAGCATCACCGCGTTCCCGGCCTGGGCAACGTTGACCAGCCCGCTGCCGATCCGGGCGGTGGCGGCAGCGATCCGCAGGTCGCCGGCGCACGCGAGCTCGGTGCCCGCCCCGGCGGCGAATCCGTTGACAGCTGTCACCACCGGCACCCGTGCCGTCACGAGGGTCTCGACGATGCGCAGGTAGATGGGGTCCGCGCTGTCCCCGAGAACGGGTGACCGGCTCCGGTCACCGCGGAGGTGGCCCTCCACGGCGGCGAGGTCGTCGCCGGCGCAGAAGGCTCGGCCCGCGCCGGTCAGGACCACCACCCGGGTTTCCCGGTCGCCCAGACACGTCTGCAGAATGGCGAGCAGTTCCTCGCCCATCGCGCGGTCGATCGCGTTCAGCGATTCGGGGCGGTCGAGGGTGAGCCACACGACTCCCGGTCGCGGACGGGTGACCCGGACCGTTCGTGCCGGCGGGTGCGGGGTGAGATCGAGGTTGGTTGGGGCCGTACTCATGATCGGCGCATTCCTCCATCGACGAAGATCGTGTGGCCGGTGACATATCCGGCGCGTTCGGACAGCAGCCAGGCGACCGCTTCGGCCACGTCGTGGGGCTGACCCAGCCGTTGCAGTGGCAACCCGCGGGCGACGCGGCGGGCCATCTCGCGCAGTCCGGCGTTGTCGAGCATCGGGGTGTTGATGAAGCCGGGGCATACCGCGTTCGCTCGGACTCCGGTCGGTCCCAGCTCCACGGCCAACGACCGGGTCAGTGTCTGGAGTCCGCCCTTGCTTGCGTCGTACGCGGCCTGGCCCGCGAAGCCCATCACGGCGATCGAGCTGACGTTGACGACCGCTCCGTCTCGCTGCGCGAGCAGGTCGGACAAGTCGCGGCAGAGCCGGAACGGGGCCTCGAGGTTGACTGCGAGGACGCGGCGCCACGTCTGATCGTCGTGCTCGGCCAGAGCCGCTCGGTGCTCGATCCCGGCGTTGTTGACCAGGCCGTCCAGGCCGCCGAGCTCGCGGGTGCACGCCTGACGGACCCGATCCGTCGCGTCCACGTCCAGGAGATCGGCGCCGAGCATCGGGAACTCGGCGCCGTCGGCCACCGCTGCAACGGCGGACGGAAGATCGACCCCGAGCACCGCGGCTCCGCGCTCGGTGAGCAGCCTCCCGAGCGCGAGGCCGATGCCACCGGCAGCGCCGGTCACCAGGACCCGCCGGCCTTCGAGCTCGCCGTTCACGCCGGCACCGCTGCGGGCTCGCCGAGCAGTCGCATGGCGTTGTCGTGCAGCCAGTCGGTGCGGACCTCGTCCGAGACCGGGAACATCGACGCGCGGGCGGCGACTTGCGCGACGTCGATGCCGTGAGTCCAACTTGTCGACCCGAACAGGACCTTGCGCCGCACCGAACGTGCGCCGTGGAGGAACAAGGGCTCCCAGCCCGACCCCGGTTGGGCCATGGTTGCCGGGTCGTGGGAGGAGAACTCCAGGTAGACCTGCGGGTGTCGCTGCATGAGCGCGATCGCCTCCAGCACCCAGGGCCAGCCGCCGTGCCCCAGGACGATCCGTAGTTGGGGGTGGCGACCTGCGAGGTTGTCGATCGCACGCGGGCCGGAGATGTCCATGGGAGTCGTGGCCCGGAAGCTCTGCCCGGAGTGGATCCAGACCGGGACCTGGCGCTCGACCGCCAGTCGCCACAACTGGTCGTGCTCGGGTGCGGTGATGTCCGCGGAGTCCAGGAACGGAATCACGGAGAGGCCGTCGGCGCCAAGATCGTCGAGCGCCCGCCGCGCCTCTCGCCACGCCTTCTCCGGGTGGGCCAGGCTGACGCCCGCGAAGAACCGCAGCCTGTCCGGGTGACGGGCCGCGAAGCCGGCGACGACGTCATTGACCGTCCCCGCCGGGCAGGACCAGGGGCCGCCGTGCAGGACCTGCTGGTCGACACCACCGGCTGACAGCGAGGCGACGTGCGCGTCGACGTCCGTGTGCGCACCGAGCGAGCGGGCCAGGTCGCGCACCGCCTGCTCGGGCGCCGCGGCGTACTCACTGAGCAGCTGAGCGCGTGGCCGGCCGGAGAGCCGAGCCAAGCGCGCGCCGAACGCACCGAGATAGCCCGGCGCCGCGGTCAGCAGCGCGCCCAGGTACGCCTCCCAGCAGGGCTCGTCGAACACGACGTCGCACATGTCGACCACTCGCGGCTTCGCGAAGACCACCGCCACCTCCCGATGTGTATGAACGTTTGTTTACCAGCAGGCTCGCCGTCGTGTCAATGAATGTTCGTTCAACGGCCGGTGCTAGCGTCAGACCGTGACCGAGACCCGCCACGACGCGCGCACCACCGCGACCGCACAGCGAATCCTTGATGTCGCAGCAGCGTTGTTCTTCGCTGACGGCTACCCGGCTACGTCGGTGCGGCGGATCATGACGGCGTGCGATGTCACTGCCGGGTCCCTCTACAACCACTACGCCTCCAAGGAGGACGTGCTCTTCGCGATCCTGCAGCGCTCGCACCGCGACACCCTGGATGCGCTCCGGGCCGGGCTGGCCGAAGCCGGCGAGGACCCGCAGGCGCAGTTGCTAGCCCTGGTGGAGGCGATGACTCGTTTCCATACCGAGCGGCAGATCGAGGGCATGGTGAGCCAGCGGGAGTGGAGGCACCTGCCGCCCAAGCGCGCACAACTCATCCTCGACAGCCAGCGCGAGGTGCGCTCCATCTTCGAGACCACCCTGCGCGCAGGCGCCGACAGCGGCGCGTTCACCTTCGCGCAGCACGGAGCGGACATCGACATCACGGCCAAGGCGATCCTCGACCTGTGCATGAACGCGGGGCAGTGGTTTCACCGAGACGGTCGAGTCAGCTCCGCCGACCTGGCCCGTCAGCACGTCGCACTGGTCATGCTGATGGTCGGGTCGAGCCCCTCGTCCCGGACGGGTCGACGCCGATCCGGTCGCGCTTGACGACCATCCCGAGCTCCTCGCGGTCCACCGTGTCAGGCGTGACCCCAGCCGCGCGCAGTACGTGCTTCTGGACCTTGTTGGTCGGCGTGCGTGGAAGCTCGGCCATGACCCGCACATAGCGCGGCACCATGTAGTGCGCCATCCTGGGCCGCAAGAACTCGATCAGTTCGGCGACATCGATCGTGTGCCCAGACACCGGTGCTACCACGGCGAGGACGTCGTCCTCACCGTGCGGACTCGCAGTGGCGACGACTGCCGCCTCTTGAACGTCGGGATGGGCGAGGATCTCGCTCTCCACCTCGAAGGAGGAGATGTTCTCGCCGCGCCGCCGGATGGTGTCACCCATCCGGTCGACGAAGAAGTACTCACCCTCGACCCTCCGGAACGCGTCGCCGGTGTGGAACCAGCCGTTGCGCCACGCCTCGGCTGTCGCCTCCGGACGTCCGTAGTAGCCGCTGGTGATCGTCCACGGCTTGGCGGTACGCACGGTCAACTCGCCGATCTCGCCGTCGGGGACCTCCCGGTCGTGCTCGTCGACGATCCGCAACTCGACCCCGGGCCGAGCCCGACCCGACGTACCGACCACCGACGGGTTCGGTGGCGACACGATCGGGATGGACACCTCTGTCATGTTGAACATCGCCACGACCTCAACCCCGAACCGATCGGCGAACACGTCGGCGTCGTCCGCCAATGGGATCATGAACACCCGGCGCAGCGAGTGTGAGCGGTCCTCGCTCGACTCCGGAGCCTTGCTCAGGAATGAGGCCATCACCCCGAGCAACGTCACGTGGGTGGTCGCCGTGGCACGGACCATCTCCCAGAACCGCCCGGTCTCAAAGCCGCCGGCCAGTGCGATCGACCCGCCGAGCACCAGGGCGGCGTTGACGCCGATGGTGCCTCCGGCGTGGAAGAGCGGCAGTGTCACCAGGTATCGGCTTTCGGCGCCGAAGTTGTCGGCGAACGCCGCGTCCCCGCAGGCCGTCAGCTGGGCGTAGGAGCAGACCACGCCCTTGGACGGTCCAGTGGTGCCCGAGGTCATGATGATCGCGTAGGGGTCCCACGGCTCCTGTGCCGCGGGTTCCGCCGCGGGCGGGCCGTCGAGCGCCGCGCGGCTGTGGGTCTGCAGCCCGTCCACGGGGACCGGAGTCTCCGCGGTCACGACCACGTCGGTCAGTTCCCCATGTCCGACCTCAGCCAGCCGCGGGGCAAGGTCGGGGTGGACAACGGCGACTCGCGCCCCGGACAGGGTGAGCGCGTGTTCAAGGAGCCCTCCCCGATAGGCGGTGTTGAGCGGCACGTAGGTGGCGCCCAGCAGATTGGTCCCGAACCACACGCGCAGCGCATCCGCTCCGTTGGGCAACCAGGAGACGACTTGATCTCCCGCGACGACGCCCAGCCGGGCCAGGCCGCCGGCCACACGTTCGGCCTCCTCCAGTACCCGCGCATACGTCCACGACTCGCCGTCGTCGAAGCCCACGAACACCCGGTCGGGGTGTTCGGCGGCACGCCGGCGAAGGACCACCGGCAACACGCACGCCTCGGCGGGCGGAAGGTCTGCGCTCCAAGGATCAGTCCAGGTCAATGCTCGACGCTCCCAGGTAGGCCGCGTGGAGACGCGGGTCGGTGGCGAGTTCGCGTGCGGGCCCCTCGGCCACGATCGTGCCGTGCTGGATCACCACGGCACGATCGGCCAGTTGCAGGACCTTTTGGACGCGCTGCTCGACGATGATGATCGCCTGCCCCTGCGCACGCAGGGTGTCCAGAACGGCAAAGACCAGGTCGATGATGACCGGGGCCAAGCCGATCGATGGTTCGTCGAGCATGAGCACCTTCGGCGCTCTCATCAGCGCCAGACCGATCGCCAGCATCTGCTGCTCCCCGCCGCTGAGCACTTCGGCGGACGCGTCTTTGCGGATCTCGAGAATCGGGAACAGCTCGACCACGTGCCGCCGGCGCTCGGCGAACTCGGCGCGGGGCACCCGCTGCCGCCAGCGGCCCAGCGTGAGGTGCTCCTCGACGGTGAGTCCTTGGAACAGCCGGCGCCCCTCGGGGACCAGGGCGACTCCGGCATCGGTGAGCTGCTCCGGCCCGGTGCGGGTCAGCCGAGCGTCCGCGACTTCGAGATGGCCGCCCGAGAGCGGGAGCAAGCCGGCCAGCGCGGTCAGCAAGGTGGTCTTCCCCGCTCCGTTCGCCCCCACGACAGCGAGGATCTCCCCCGCCGACACGTGCAGGTCGACGGCGCGCACGACGGGCACCGGACCGTAGCCGGCGTGGACGCCGACGGCGCGCAGCGCGCTCATGCTCCTACCCCCAGGTACGCGTCAACGACCCGGCGGTCGGCCAGTGCCTCGGCCGGAGTGCCGGTGACCAGGACCCGGCCCTGGTCGAGCACGGTCACGGTGTCCGCAACGCGGGCGACAAGCTCGATGTGATGCTCGACCAGCACGACGGTGGTACCGCCGTCCCGAACCAACCGCACCAGCTGCTCGAACGCGGCGAGCTCGTCCGGCGCCAGTCCGGCGGCCGGTTCGTCGAGGATCAGCAGGCGCGGCGAGGCCACAAGTGCCCGGCTCATCTCCAGGAGTCGCTGCCGCCCGTGCGGCAAAGCCCCGGCGGTCTCTGCGCTCCAGGTGTCGAGCCCGAGCTCGCTCATCACCGCGTCGGCGTGCCGGCGCAACGTTCGTTCCTCCCGTCGTCCTCCCGGGGTGCGCAGCAGCACCGCCGCGGCCCGCGCCGTGCGCCGCGCGTATCCGCCCAGCACGACGTTGTCGCCGACCGTGGCATCGGGTAACAGCTTGGGGGTCTGGAAAACGCGAGCGACGCCGCGACCGGCCAGCTGCTCTCCCCGCAGCCGCAACAGGTTCTCGCCGTCGAGCAGCACCGCGCCCTGATCCGGCGTGAGCAGGCGGCTCACCACGTTCAGCAGCGTGGTCTTACCCGATCCGTTGGGGCCCACGACGGCGTGGATTTCCCCGGACCGCACCGTGACCGAGACCTCGGACAAGGCTGCGATCCCGCCGAAGGACTTGGAGACCCCTTCGATGCTCAGCGACGCCGCCGGCCCCGTCGCTCGGTGGTCGGCGGCTCCGACCCGCAGTTCGGGGGTGTTGTCGGCACCTGGCTTGGCGTGTTTACGAACCCGGTGCTTGGTTCGCCAGGCGTCGACCGCTCCGGCGAGACCGTTCGGCGCGTAGTTCATCAGCACCAGCAGCCCGATGCCGTAGATCAGGCCCCGCCACTGGTCCAGCGAGGTCAGCAGCTCCGGGACGGCGTAGAACACCAGGACACCGATCAGGGGGCCGAGCAACCGCCCGGCGCCCCCGATGATCACGACGATCAGGAAGAAGATCGAGAAGTCGAGGGTGAAGTCGTCGGGGGTGACGATCCCGTTGTTGGCCGTGAACAGGGCCCCGGCCAGGCCCGCCACCGCGCCCCCGCCGGCGAACGCGGCGAGCTTGACCCGGACGGCGTCGACACCGACGGCCCTGGCCAGTTCCGGAGAGTCGCGGACTACCATCATCGATCGGCCCGGTCGCGACCTCGCCATGCTCGCCACCAGCGCCAGAACGATCACGTTCACCGCGACCACCACCCAGTAGACACCGCGGTCGTCGAGTTCCAGGCCCCCGATCGTGGCGCGCGGAATGCCGACCAAGCCGGCCCATCCCCCGGTGAGCTCCTCCAGCTCCACCACCAGGGTGCGGGCGACGAGTGCCAACCCCAGGGTCACAAGGGCGATGTACCACGACGAGAGGCGGAAGGCGGGTAGCCCGATAACGGTCCCGGCCGCCATGGCGATCGCCATGGCGGCGAGCGCGGCGGGTACGAACGGCCACTCGTAGGTGGTCATCAGGATTGCGCTGGCGTAGGCCCCGACAGCTACGAGCGCGCCGTGCCCCAGGGAGACCTGCCCGGTGTACCCCATGGTGAGGTTCAGGCCGGTGCCGGCGAGGGTGAAGATCCCGACCATCGCGGACAGGTAGATCACCGTTGGGTCGGCGTTGATCCAGGGCAGCGCGACAAGCAGGGGCACACCGACCGCTGCGGCGACCACCCGGACACGCGTCGAGGACAGCAGCTCGGCCACGCGGCCGGAGAGGGCGACGGGCTCAGACACGACGCATCACCCGCTGCCCGAAGACCCCCGAGGGACGGACCAGGAGGAACAGCAGCATGAAGCCGAAGAGCACCACTGTCTGCAGGCCGGGTGTGGCGTACCGGGTGCCCATCGCCTCGACGATGCCGAGCGTCCATCCGGCGACGAGAGCGCCCTTGTTGGAGCCGATGCCACCGACCGCCAGCGCCGCGAAACCCTTCACCAGCAGCGTGAGCCCCATGCCGAGAGAGGCGAGCAGCAGCGGCGCGGCCAGGAGGCCGGCGAGGCCGGCGAGCGCACCGCTGATGAAGAAGGACAGCTGGGTGAGAGCGGCCGGGTTGACCCCGCGCAGGCGTGCTCCGTCGCGGTCGGCAGCGACCGCCCGCATGGCCACGCCCAACGACGTCCGGTCCACGCGATGGAGCAGAAGCATGATCAGCACAACCGCAACCACCAGGGCCACCTGGTAGGAGCTTACGGTGACGCCCGCGACGTCGTGCTGGGTCAGCGAGAACGGCCACGGTGGGTCGACCGCACGTGGCTGGTCGTTCCACACCTTGCCGGCGACCTCGCCGATGATGAGGGAGAAGGCAAGAGTGGTGATCACCCACCCGATGGCGTGGCCGGAGCGCCGCAGCACCGGCGCGACCGCGACGCGCTCCTCGACGAGGGCGATTGCGCCTACCACGACCATGACCAAGACCGCTGCGGCCGGCCACGGCAGTCCCCCGATCGAGGTGGCCGCCACGAGCATCGAGCCCACCATCACCAGCTCGCCCTGCGCGAAGTTGACGACGTTCGTGGGCCGGTAGGAGACGTTGAAGCTCATGGCGATGAGGGCGTAGATGCTGCCGAACGTGAGTCCGGGGACGATGACGTCGCTCATGGTGTCGGGATCACAGTCCGTCGGCTCGACGCCGCAGCACGCCGCCGAGGGACTCCGGCTCGAGCGCCGAGGTCAGGGTCCCGATGGTGATGTCCCCCTTGTCGATGCCCGAGTGGTTGTCGGCCGTGAAGGTGATGCGGGACCGCACTCCCCCGTACCCGCTGAGGCTGTCGAGCGCCTTCTTCAGCTTGGCCGGGTCGGCGGTCTTCTCCTCCTCGATCACCGCTGCCATCAACGTCACCCAGTCGTAGTACGGACTGGTGATGGCGGAGTAGCCGAGTCCGGCGGTCTGCGGGTGTTCGACGATACGCTTGGCGAGCTCGCTGACCCGCTTGCTCGGCTGCTCCGTAGCGGTGTAGGTCAGGCCGCGGTAGGTCGTGCCGAAGAACTTGCCGAGCAGCTCGCCCGAGAACTCGCCCAGGGCCTCCACGTAGTTCAGGTCGTGGGAAACGATCGTCGGCGCCATCCCGCCGGCCTGCATCGCGCGCAGGATCAGGATGGTGGCCTGGGGCTGCCCGGTGAACAGACCGAGTCCGTCCACGCCTGCCGAGGCGAGGTTGCGCACGAACGGCGTCATGTCGTTCGCGTCGACCTCGAAGGTCTCGACGGCTACCGCCTTGGTGGAGTACTCGGACGCGAGGAACTCCACCGAAGCGTTCTTGATCGACTTGCCGAACTCGGAGTTCTCCACGATCAGGCCGATCTTGGCGCAGTTGCGGACCTCCTTGAGGAAGGTCATCGCAGCGTGCGCCTGCTGGGTAGTGTTGTAGACGAGCTGGTAGAAGAACGGGAACTGTTTCCCGTCCCCCAGGCTCGCCGTGCCGCCCCAGCCGGACTGGACGATCGGCTCGCGAGCGAGCGCCGTGGCCGAGGCGACCACCTGCGAACTTCCGGTCGGGCCGACGACGAACGTGGGCCCGGCACCGAGGATCCGGCGCGCGATCGTGGACTGGGTAGCGGGACTGCCCTCGTCGTCCACCTCGTTCATCGACACGGGCTCGCCGAGCAGCCCCCCAGCCTGCTTGATGTCGTCGAGCGCCAGCCTTCCACCGACATAGATGGGCGCGTACGCCGCCGCCAGCCGGCCGGTCTTCGGCTCGATCCAGCCGATCTTCGTCTTCGCGGACGCTGCGGCGGAGTCGCGGCCACAGCCGCCGAGCAGGCCACCGAGCCCGCCTAACAGCGCCAGCGCTCCGGCACCCGCAAGGACGCCACGGCGCGACGTGCCGATCACTTCCGACATTCTACCTCCTCAGGTAAATGAACGTTTGTATATACTTGAGCCGTAGCGATGGCCGGCACAGACCATTCGCGAAGGACGGGTTGGTTACAGCCCGAGGTCGCGACCGATGAGCTCCTTCATGACCTCGTTCGAGCCGGCCCAGATCTTGGTGACACGGGCGTCCCGCCAGGCCCGTGCGACGCGGTACTCATTCATGAACCCGTAGCCGCCGTGGAGCTGCACGCAGTGGTCGAGGATCTCGTTCTGCACCTGGCTCGACCACCACTTCGCCTTGGCCGCGTCGATCGCCGTCAGCTCCCCGGCGACATGCGCCAGCACGCAGGTGTCGACGTAGGCCTCGGCAACCTCGATCTGGGTGACGAGTTCGGCGAGCAGGAACTTGTTGTGCTGGAGGCTGCCGATCGGCACACCGAACGCATGCCGGTCTCGCGCGTAGGCCAGCGTCTCAACCAGGATCTGCTTGGCGTGCGCGATGTTGGCGACCGCGCAGCTGAGCCGTTCCCGTGGCAGCCACTGCATCATGTGTACAAAGCCTTGGCCGAGCTCCCCGATGATCTCGTCGTCGGAGAGCCGGACATCCGTGAAGTGCAGTTCGGCGGTGTCCGCTTCGTCCTGGCCGACTTTGTCCAGTTTGCGACCTCGCGTGAACCCGGCCTTCGTCGCTTCGACGCCGAAGAGCGTGATTCCCTTCGCGCCCTTGGCCGGGTCAGTGCGCGCCGCGGTCACCACGAGGTCTGCCGAGTAGCCGTTGGTGATGAACGTCTTCGTACCGTTGACAACCCACTCGTCGCCGTCGCGCACGGCCGTCGTTCGCAGCGCGGCCAGGTCGGAGCCTCCGCCCGGCTCGGTCATGCCCAGCGCGAGGAGCAGCTCGCCCGTGGTGACACCCGGGAGCCAGCGCTGCTTCTGCTCCTCGGTGCCAAGCTCCACCAAGTACGCCGCCGTGACGTCGGCGTGCATGCTCCAGCAGGAGCCCAGAGCTGCGTTGACCTTGTTGAGCTCCTCGGTCACCACCGCCGTGAACCGGTAGTCGTCCGCCTGCGAGCCGCCATGGACTTCGGGCACGGTGAGCCCGAGGAGACCCTGTCGACCAGCGTCGAGCCACACCTCACGCGGCACCCTCTTCTTCTCGGCGTGCCGAGCCGACTCCGGGACGACCGATCGCTCCAGCCATCCCCGCACGGACGCACGGAACGATTCGTGGTCGGCGCCGTAGAGCGTGCGTTTCACGACCGGACCTCCCGCTGACGGCGCGGCTCGGCGCGAGCCGGCGCGTCCTTGTGCACCCCGTCGGGGCCGTCCGCCAGGCGCAGGGTGCGGACCTGGGCGAATGCCCGGGCCGGCGGGAGATCCGCGGCGCGACCGGCGAACCTCGCCCGAGCTTGGCCGTTGAGGGTAAACAAACGTTCATGCATAATTGTTATGACTACCGCCACAGAGGTCCCGCCGTCAACCACTCGTCGTTATGACCCGATCGGCTAGAATGGTCACAACGTCCTCGGAGGAGGTTCCGTGAAAGCACTGCGCGCGACGGTTCAGGTGGGCGGCACACCGGTCTCAGTTCTGCGCTGGGAGCCGCCGTCGGCGTCCGGTCGGACTGTGTTGCTGTTGCACGGTGGTGGCGTGGACGACGCGGAGCTCTCCTGGGGCAACGTCGGCGGCGTGCTCGCAGCCGCGGGATTTCCGGTTGTGGCTGCGGACCACCCCGGTTTCGGGCAGAGTCCCCCGGCGCCCTGGCCCACGACCCAGGAGCGCCTGGTTCGGTACGTGGGTGATCTGGTCGACGCGTTGGGCCTCGATGACTACGTGATCGGGGGACTTTCGCTGGGCGGCGGCATGGCGCTGGGCCACCTGCTCGACGAGCCCGGCCGAGCGCGCGGAGCAATGCTCCTCGGCTGTTACGGGATCATGCCGCGGCTGGCCGACGGGCCGCTGGGCGCAGCGAGTCACCTGGTGACGTGGGCGCTGCTGCGCACCGGCCTGCTCGGGGCGATGACCCGGTCGTACGCGCGCAACGCGAAGGCTATGGAACGCGGGCTGCAACGCCTGGTTCGCGACCCCGCCCAGCGGACTCCCGAACTGGTCCAGGCCGTGGTCAGGGAAGCGAGCACAGGAACGGCACTGGCTACGTTCGCGTCGTGGCAGCATGAGCAGGTGCTGTGGAACCGCTTGCGTACCAACTACACCGCCCGGCTGTCCGTGATCCGGACACCGACGCTGCTGATTCACGGGGAACGCGACACCGGTGTACCGATCGAGCGAGCCCGGGCCGCCGCGCGAGAGCTTCCGAATGCCCAACTGGTCGTTGTGCCGAACGCCGGGCATTGGGTCCAGCGTGATCGGCCCGGCGACGTCGAGTCCGCCGCGCTTACCTTCCTCCGCGGGCTCGCCTGATGCCACGACCGCTGGTCCCGCACCGTCGCGAACGCATTCTCGACGCCGCCGAGGCCCTTGTCCTCGACCGGGGCTTCGACGCGATGAGCGTCGCTGCCGTGGCGGAGCGCGCCGGGATCGCGAAAGGGGCGGTCTACCGCGAGTTCGAGAGCAAGCATGACGTTCTGGACGCCGTACTGCGACGCGGCACCGAGCGCATAAACGCGCGTGCGGCCGAGTTGGTCGGAGATTCCCCCAGGTTGAGCGATGCCTATCGCTGTGCGGTCCAGGTCCTCCTGGACGATCCGCTCATGACCGCCGCGTTCCTTGACGACCGGAGCGTGCTCGGGTCCCACGCCCACGCTGTCACCGACGGACGCTTCCGCGACCGTCATCTCGCAGTCGTGACGTGGCTACGTGACCTACAGCAGCGAGGGAGCCTTGTCCGCGACGTGGCGGTCGAGGATTTGGCTCTGGTGTTGTCGAGCACGACGATCGGACTGCTCTCGGCATCGCGGCTCCTCGGCCCGCTGACCTCGGTCCAACTCGAGGGTGCGGTCGCGACGCTTGCGCGGATCGTCGCCGAGCTGGAGCCCGACACCTGACCAGGCGTCGAGTGCGTCGCCTACGCGATGCCCCCTTCGAGACGACCTCCTTGGAGCGCGCGAGACCCGTTCATGGCGGCGGGCCAGCCTCGTCCGCGGTGTGCAGGGCGCCGAGGCCGGCCCGGCGGGCACGAGCGGGGCCGGCGCGATGGTCCGGCCCCGCTCGTGTCCGGTGATGCGGCGTTTGCGTCCGGCCCGGGCAGGTCGCCCAGCCGTCGAGCACGAATAGAACTGCCAGTGCAGCGACTTGTCACCCCGCAAAGACCACGCCTCCACGGGATCCGTAGCTCCGAGGACCGAAGAACTATGCCTGCCCGATCTACTCGAAGCTCTGCGAGCTGTTGACTAGCTTAACTAATGGTCGTAGCGGGAGTGATGGTGGTCGTCGTCGCTTGAGAACGCCTTGGCCAGCATCGTGGCGATCCCCACCCCGACGACGGCGATGCCGACCTGGACGCCGATCACCAGCCAGTCGTACTCGTGCCCGCTCACCACCAGGTGCTTGTCGCTGTGCAGGTCCCAGCGGTCGGCGGCCCAGGTGCCGGCCACCGCGGCGCCCATGCCGATGAGGACCGTGAGGATGAGGCCGATCGGCTGCCGGCCCGGCAGGATGATGCGGGCCACGACGCCGATGACGGCGCCGAAGATGATGGCGGCCAGGTAGTCCTGGATGTGCACCGTGCCTCCTGCGTTCGCGGGGGTTCTCAAGGTGCATTGTCGCGCCCGCGCGCAACCACGCGACCCGCGTACGGTTTTGGTGACAGCGCCGATACGGAGGGAAGTTCGTGATGCGGGAACACAGCTTCGACGTCGTGATCGTCGGTGCCGGGCCGGGTGGTGAGGTCGCGGCGGGCCGGCTGGCCGAGGCGGGGCTCGACGTGGCGATCGTGGAGGACCGCAAGGTCGGCGGGGAGTGCTCGTACTGGGCCTGCATCCCGTCGAAGGCCCTGCTGCGCCCGGGCGAGCTGCTCGCCGAGGTGCGCCGCGTGCCGGGCGTGACCGAGGCGGTGACCGGCAAGCTGGACGCGGCGGCCGTCCTGCGCCGCCGTGACGAGCTCATCGGCAACCTCGACGACGCCGGGCAGCTGCCGTGGCTCGCCGAGCGCGGGATCACCCTGTTCCGCGGGCGGGGCCGGCTCGACGGCGAGAAGCGGGTCGTGGTGGGCGATACCCTGCTGACGGCCCGGCGCGCGGTCATCCTCGCCGGCGGCACCGCCCCGGCACTGCCGCCGATCGAGGGGCTGGCCGAGTCGAGCCCGTGGACCAACCGCGAGGCGACCACTGCCAAGACGCTGCCGAAGCGGCTGGTGGTGCTCGGCGGCGGGGTCGTCGGGTCGGAGCTCAGCCAGGCGTACGTCTCCCTGGGCACGAAGGTGACCCTCATCGAGGGCGAGCGGCGGCTGCTGCCCCGCGAGGAGGAGTTCGCCTGCGAGCAGGTGACGGCGTCGCTGACCGAGCAGGGCGTGGACATCCGCACCGCGCAGAAGGCGTCGTCGGTACGCCGGGACGGCGACACGGTCGTGGTGACCCTCGGCGATGGCAGCACCGCGAGCGGCGACGAGCTGCTGGTCGCGACGGGGCGGGTGCCGGAGACGAAGGGGCTGGGGCTGGAGTCCGTCGGCCTTTCCGACGGCGCGTACGTCACCGTCGACGAGCACACGCGGGTGCCGGGCAAGGACTGGCTGTACGTCGTGGGCGACCTCAACGGCCGGGCGCTGTTCACGCACATGGCGAAGTACCAGGCGGCGCTGGCCTCCGGCCACATCCTGGGCCGTCCGATGGCCAAGACCCACCTCGCCGACGGCACCGGCGCCCCACGGGTGATCTTCACCGATCCGCAGATCGCCGCGGTCGGGCACACCACCGCCTCGGCGCGCGAGGCCGGGCTGAGTGTGCGGGTCGTGGACCTGCCGACGTCGGGCAATGCCGGCGGCTCCTACTACGGCAGCGGCGCCCGCGGCACGAGCCGGTTCATCATCGACGAGGAGCGACAGGTCATCGCCGGCGCCACGATCACCGGCTCGGAGGTCGCAGACTTCCTGCAGGCGGCGACGATCGCGGTGGTGGGCGAGGTTCCGCTGGGCTGCCTGCGCCACGCGATCCCGGCGTTCCCGACCCGCAGCGAGATCTGGCTTTACCTGTTCAACGCCCTCGGCCTATGACACCGCCACCCGCCACCCGCCGCGCTCGTTGACGGGTTCGATCGCCACCGCGTTCACGCTCCGCAACCGCCGATGAATTACCGAATACTGGATTGCCAGTAATCAGCAATCAATAATTAGGCCCGCGCGACAACGTCGACAACGGCGCCCGGACGCGACACGCAAGGCATCGACGACGGGAAACGACGGCGCCCGGGGCCGACGACAGCGGGGACATCGACGACGGGAACAGGCGACGACGGCGCCCCCGACCACGACGGCGACGGCGACGACGACGACGACGGGAACAGCGACGGCGACGGGAACAGCGACGGGAAGAGTGACCACTACGACCCCGGCCACCACGACCTCGACCACGACGGCGACGACCACGACGCCGACCACCGACTCCGGCTCAGCCTCAACACTCTGACCGCGGAACAGGCCAACCAGACAGCACTACCGACCGCGGCCCAACTCAACACCCCGACGGCGCAACGGGCCGAGAAGACACCACTGCCGACTCCGGCTCAGCCTCAACACCCTGACGGCGGAACAGGCCAACCAGACAGAACTACCGACCGCGGCTCGGCTCGACGCCCTGATTGGGTGACGGAGCGGGGAGGGCGGTCAGGTGACCAGGGGTACCTCGTCCAGCAGGGACCAGTCGTGGCTGATGTCGGCCGCCGCTCGCAGCAGGCGGGGCAGGTGGTGTTCCATCAGGTGCTCGACGCTGGTCTCGGCCGCGTGGACGGTGACGTTGAGGGCGGCCACCACGCGGCCGGCGCCGTTGCGGACGCCTGTCGCCACCGAGCGGATGCCGGGAGCCAGGTCCTGGTCAGCCAGGGCCCAGCCCTTGGTCCGGACCTCGCGCAGGACCGTGTCGAGCTCCTCGCGCGTGGGGTGCCAGCGCGGTTCGATGCCCGAGCGGCTCGGCTGGCCCAGGACCTCGGTCAGCTCGTCGGGGGTGAGGGCGGCCAGGAGGACCTTGCCCATGGAGGTGGCGGGGGCCGGGAAGCGGGTGCCGATGGTGACGGCCAGGGTGACGATCTTCGGCACCGCGACCCGTGCCACGTAGACGATGTCGGAGCCGTCGAGCTGGGCCATCGACGTCGACTCGCCGGTCTGCTCGACCAGGCGCTGCATGTGCGGGCGGGCCACGTCCCAGACGCTGAGCGCGTTGACGTACGCCATGCCCAGGTCGAGCACCCGCGGAGTGAGCGTGAAGCCCCGTTCGACGAAGCGGACGTAGCCCAACTCTTCCAGGGTGAGCAGGATGCGGCGCACCGTGGGGCGGGCCAGGCCGGTCGCGGTGGCGACCTCGCTGAGGGTCATCGCCGGCCGGCCCGGCTTGAAGCAGCGCACCACGTCGAGCCCGCGGGCGAGAGCCTCGATGAAGTCCGGTCCCGCGTCGCGTGGCATGAAGGTCCTTTCAGTCGGCCGGCCCATGCTTCCATTGCGCGGATCCGGCGTCCCACTCGGTATACGTGTACGGATTGTCCATCACCCTGGTTTCCGGGATTTCAGGGTTCATGCCCTTCTCCCAGGCGTCGCGGCCCATGGTGGCGACCAGGTGCTCGACGGTCCGCTCGACGTCGGCGCGGGCCCTGGCCAGGTCGGCGCCGACCAGGCGGTGCTCGTGCTTCACGACGCGGCCGTTGACCACGACCGTGTGCACGTCGCCGCGCTGGGCCTGGAAGGCGACGTGGCCGTACGGGTTGAGGATCGGGAACATCACGGGGCTGGCGTCGTTCTTGAGCAGTACGACATCCGCCTTCTTGCCCTTCTGCAGGCTGCCGACCAGCGAATCGAGGCCGAGCGCCCGGCTGCCGCCCCGGGTGGCCCAGTCCACGACCTGCTCGGCGCGCAGGTGCACGTGGGTGACGGTCTCGGCGCGCTCGTGGGCCCGCAGGTGCTCGCGGGAGCGGTCGGCGCCGAGCGTGGTGCGCATCGCGGAGAACAGGTCGCCGCTCCACCACACGCTGGTGTCCATCGACAGTGAGACGGGGATGTCGTGGTCGCGCAGGGTCCAGGTGGGCGGGTAGCCCTGCCCGGCGCTCTGCTCGCTCTCGGTCGACACCGACACGCTGCCGCCGGTCGCGGCGATGCGGTGGTACGAGTCGTGCGTCAGCGTCGCCGCGTGCACGTAGACGGTCTGCGGGGTCATGAAGCCGTGCTCGTGCATGAGCCGGATGCCGTCGTCGTTGGTGGCGCCCCACACGCCGGCGTGGGTGGTGACGGATACGCCCAGGTCGCGGGCGACCTCGAAGGCGGCCTTCTCCGGGAACGCCGGGTCGCCGGTGACGTCGAAGGCCATCTGGAAGCCCAGCATGTCGGAGCCCTTGATGCGCCGCTCGACGAAGTCGCGGAACTCCGGCGCGGCGGACCACTGCCAGGGGCCCTGCTGGATGTTGCCGTACGCGAGGACGAAGCGGCCCGGGACCGACTCCAGGGCGTCGGCGGCGGCGTCGGCGTGCTCGGTGCTCTGCAGGCCGTGCGACCAGTCGACCGTGGTGGTGACGCCGGCGTCGAGGGCCTCCCAGGCGGCCAGGACGTTGCCGGCGTGGATGTCCTCGGGCCGGAAGTGCTTGCCGGATTCCAGGTAATACCAGACGAAGTACTGCGTGAGGGTCCAGTCGGCGCCGTACCCGCGCATCGCGGTCTGCCACATGTGCCGGTGTGTGTCGATCATGCCGGGCATGAGGATGCCGCCGGTCGCGTCGATCTCCTGCGCGCCGGGCGGGGGTGTGAGGCCGGCGCCGATCTCGGCGATGCGGTCCTCGACGATCAGCACGTCGTGGCCGGGAAGAACGGTGTGGGTGTCGTCCATGGTGAGGACGAGGCCGTTGCGGAAGAGCACGGCGCTCATCGCGGGCTCCAATCTTGTCGAGAACCTGCCCGCGCCCGAACAAGGCGCGGACTTGTGTCCGCCAGGCGGTCAGATTGGCCGGGTGCTGGCATTCTCTGCCCGGTGTTGTATCGTGTCAACGAGTCGCGGACAGTTGTCCGCCAGGCGGTCAGGAGGCGCCGTGGGACCACTGGACGGGCTGCTCGTCGCGGACTTCTCGCGGATTCTCGCGGGGCCGTACGCGACGATGCTGCTGGCCGACCTCGGCGCCGACGTGATCAAGGTGGAGGCACCGGGCGGGGACGACACCCGCACCTGGATGCCCCCGATCCGCCAGGGCGTCTCCACCTACTATCTCGGCATCAACCGCAACAAGCGGTCGATCGCGCTGGACCTGCGCCTGGAGGAGGACCTCGCCGCCGCCAAGGAACTGGCCGGCCGCGCCGACGTGCTGATCGAGAACTTCAAGCCCGGCGGCCTCAAGCGCTTCGGCCTGGACTACGACACGCTCGCCGCGGACAACCCCGGGCTCGTGTACGCCTCCATCAGCGGATTCGGCTCCGGCGCCGGGGCGGCGCTGCCGGGGTACGACCTCATGGTCCAGGCGATCTCCGGCCTGATGAGCCTGACCGGCGATCCCGACGGTCCCCCCTACCGGGCCGGCATCTCCGTCTTCGACGTCATGGCCGGCATGCACGCCGGCCTGGGCATCCTGGCCGCGCTGCACCACCGCACCGGCACCGGCCGGGGCCAGCACCTCGAGGTCAACCTGCTCTCCTCGGCCCTGTCCGGGCTGGTCAACCACAGCAGCGGGTTCGTGGCCGGTGACACGGTGCCGTTCCGCATGGGCAACGCCCACCCGAGCCTGTTCCCGTACGAGCCGCTGCCGAGCGCTGACGGTGAGCTCATCGTCATCGCCGGCAACGACCCGCAGTTCCGCAAGCTGTGCGGCGTGCTGGGCCTGGAACACCTGCTCGACGACCCGCGCTTCGCGCACAACCAGGATCGCACCGCCAACCGGGAGGCGCTGCGCCCGCTGCTCGTCGAGGCCCTCGCGACCAGGGGCAAGGACGAGTGGTTCCGGCTGCTGAGCGCGGCCGGGGTGCCATGCGCGCCGATCAACACCATCGACGGCGGCGTCGCCTACGCCGAGCAGCTGGGGCTCGACCCGGTCGTCGTCACCGGCGGCGTACCCGGCGTGCGCAACCCGATCCGGTTCTCGGCGACGCCGGCGCGCTACGAGCTGCCACCGCCCGGCCTGGACGAGCACGGCGAGGAGATCCGGCAATGGCTGAAGAGCTGAGCTTCCCCACGGGCATCGGCACGTCCGACGCCGAGCAGATCCGGCTGCTGGGCCAGGACCTCGCCGCCGACCTCATGGGGAAGGTCGGCTTCGGCGAGCTCGCGTTCTGGCTGGTCGCCGGCCGCCGCCCCACCCCGGGTGAGACCCGCGTCTTCGAGGCGGTCCTGGTCGCCCTGGCCGATCACGGCTTCACCCCGACCGCGATCGCGGCCCGGGTGACCTACGCCAGCGCGCCGGAGGCACTGCAGGGTGCCCTGGCGGCGGGGCTGCTCGGTGGTGGGTCGCGGTTCCTCGGCGTCACCGAGGACTGTGGCCGGTTCCTTCATGGTGTACTGCATGAGCTGGGCGAAACCCCCACCACGGACACGGAGTGGGATCAGGTGGCCGAGCGCGCGGTCAGGGAGCAGCGGGCCGCCGGGAGGTTCGTGCCCGGCCTCGGGCATCCCGTGCACAAGGTGCAGGACCCGCGCACCCCGGTCCTGATCGGCATCGCCGAGGCGGAGGGGCTGCGCGGGGAGCACCTGCGCCTGTTCGAGGCGATCGGGCGGACGCACCCCGCGGTGCTGGGCCGCACCCTGCCGCTCAACGGGGCCGGTGTCTGCGGCGCGGCCCTGGCCGACCTCGGCCTGCCGGTGGAGATGCTGCGCGGCTTCGCGCTGCTCGCCCGCGCGGCCGGGCTGCTCGGGCACCTCGCCGAGGAGCGCCGCACCAACCTCGGCCTTGAGATCTACAAGACCGTCGACCGCAACGCGAAATACACCCCGGACATGGACTGAGGAAAGGAGGCGCCGTGGCCCGCATCGTCGCGGTGATCGCCTCGACCCACCATCCCTTCTACTACAAGGCCAGCCAGGCCGCCGGCGCGGACCGCCCGCCGTTCGCCGACGAGTGGGTGGCGAAGATCCTGCGGTTCCGCGAGACGCTCACGAAGGCCCGGCCCGACGTGCTGGTGATGGTCGGCTCCGACCACTTCCACCAGCTGTGGCTGGACAACATGCCGCAGTTCCTCATCGGCAAGGCGCCGTTCTACGACGCCAACTGGTACAACGAGGAGCGCGAGTTCGGCCTGCCCCGCATGCGGCTGCGGGGCCAGGAGGACCTCTCGGCGTACATGCTGCGGGAGGGCCTGGACGCGGGCTTCGACCTGGCGTTCAGCAACGAGCTGCGCATCGACCACAGCATCACGTGCCCGATCATCACCCTGCGGCCCGAGGCCGACCTGCCGATCGTGCCCGTCTACACCAACATCTTCGCCCCGCCGCTGCCGCAGCCGAAGCGGTTCGTCCAGCTCGGCCAGACGATCCGCGAGCTGGTCGAGGCGTGGCCGAGCGACCTGCGGGTGGCGGTCGTCGGCACCGGGCACCTGTCGCTGGAGCTCGGCGGACCGCGCCAGTTCGGCCCGCACGGCCCCGACCCCGAGTTCGACGTCCGCGCCGTGGAGTGGATCGCGGGCGGCGACCTCGACGGCTGCCTGTCGGAGGTGACGCTGGACAGCCTGCACGCGCCCGGCAACGCCACGCACGGCTTCATGGACTTCATGCTCATGATGGGGGTCGCCGGGGCGGGCCGGAAGGCGGACTACGTCGACACCTACGACCTGTTCCACACCATGGAGGCGTACTTCACCTGGTACCCGCAGGGGGTGCCGGCATGAGTAAATACCTGCTGAACAAGTTCCTCTTCACCGTCGACCGCGACCCGGAGCTGGTCGAGCGCTACCGGGAGGACCCCGCCGGCACCGTCGCCTGGTGGGAGGCGAACGTGGCCAACGCGCTGCTGAACTGCCACACCGGCGAGGCCTCGACCTGGCAGGCGTTCGACGACGACGAGCGCGCCGCCCTGTCCGGCCACGACTACCCGAGGCTCTTCGAGCTGGGCGCGCACCCGTTCCTGACGCTGACGCTGTTCATCGCCATGTTCGAACGCGACCACGCCGAGCCGCTGGGCTTCCAGCTGCAATACGCGCAGCGCCTGGCGCACTTCAGCCTGCCGTACCCGGACATCGCCACCTGACATGCGCGCCGCCCTGATCCTGCGCTGCGGCCACCCGCCGGTCGTGTCCGAGTTCGACGCCGATCCCGCCGGCGGTGTGCGGGTCACGGTGAGTGCCGCCCCGATCACCCCGCTGGACCTGCTGTGCGCCAGCGGGACGTCGTACTTCGGCTCGCCCGCCGTCCCGTACGTGCCCGGCGTCCAGGGCGTCGGCACCCTGGCCGACGGCACGCCGGTGTGGTTCGCCACCGACGCCGGCATGCGCCCCGGCCACGGCAGCATGGCCGAGCACGCCTTCGCCGCGCCGGAGGACGTCGTCGAGCTGCCGCCCGGCGCCGACCCGCGCCTGGTCGCCGCCCTGGGCCTGTCCGCGGTGGCGGCGTGGCAGGCCCTGGCCCGCGCCGGCGACCTGCGCCCGGGCGAGCAGGTCCTGGTCCTCGGCGGCGGCGGGATCGTCGGCCAGGCCGCGATCCAGATCGCCCGCCTGCTCGGCGCCCGCCGGGTCGTGGCCGCCGGCCGCTCCGACCTGGCGCGCTCCCGCGCGGCGGCGCTGGGGGCCGACGAGGTGGTACCGCTGCGGGACGGCGAGGACCCCGACGACCTCGCGGCCCGCCTGCGCCCCGCCCTGGACGGCCCCCTGGACCTGGTCCTGGACCCGCTGTTCGGCGTCCCGGCCGCGGCGGCGCTGCGGGTCCTGCGCCCGGGCGGCCGCCTGGTCAACCTGGGCGGCTCGGCCGCCCCGACAGCCCCGATCGATTCGGCCACCCTGCGTAGCGGCTCGCTCGCGATCCTCGGCTACACGAACAACTCGCTGACCAAGCCGGAGCGGGCCGAGACGCTGCGCACGATCGCGAGCCACGCCGCGGCGGGCCGCCTGACGGTCGCGTACGAGGCCCGGCCCCTCGACGAGGCCCCGGCGGCCTGGATCGCCCAGTCCTCCGGCGCGGCGACCTCACGGCTCGTCCTGCTGCCCTGAGCGGGGCCGCGCCAATACAGCAGGCGGGTGCGCCGGGCCTACTCCAGGGCCGGGTGGGAGGTGGCCCCGGAGGGCCTTGCCGGTGCGGTGCAGGGTCCTCAGCGGCTCGACCGCACGGTCAGGGTCACGCCGCCGAGGGTGATGACGTCGCCGGGGTTGACCGCCACCGGCTCGGTCACCGGCCGGTCGTTGAGCCGCGTGCCGTTCGTGGAGCCCAAGTCCCTCAGCACCAGGCTGCGCCCGTCGTAGCGCAGGGCCGCGTGCCGCCGCGAGACGCCCTCGTCACGGACGCGGAGATCTGCCTGGCGGCCGCGGCCGATCACCGTCTGGCCGGACTGGACCGTGTAGCGGCGGCCGTCGTCGACGAGCAGGCCGACGCCGCGGCCGGCCTCGTCCTCGCGGCGGGTCTTGGCCTTGCGCACGTCGGCGACGACGCGGAAGTCACCCGGCGGCACGGTGTCGTCGGGCTGGACCTGGACGACGACCTCGTCGCACACGCCCCAGCGCTGCTCGGCCAGAAACTCGGCCTGCGCCCGGGCGAGCGGCCCGGCGAACGGAACCAGGTGCGGATGGTCGGCGGGCGCGACGAGGACCAGGTAGCTGTTGGGTGCCAGGGTCTGCTCGCCGATCTCGGCCTCGCGCTGCATCGCCTCCAGGATCGCCGTCCGCTGCGGCAGGCTCATGCCGCGAAGCCTACCGACGCGCCGGCACCCGTCACGACCCGCCCCGGTAGGCCGAGCGGGTGAGCTCGACCAGGTCGTCCAGGTGCGCCGGCGGGTCGTCGCGCCACCAGGCCAGCCACACGTCGATCGGCGGGGCGTCGCGCATCCGGCGGTAGGCCACGCCCGGGCGCGGGTTCTGGTGCGCGGTCGCCTCGGATGTCACGCCGACGGCCTGGTTCGCGGCGATGAGGGTCAGCCACTCGTCGGAGCCGCGCGTCTGGCGCAGCCGGCCCGGGCCGGCGCCGGACGGCCACAGCCCGAGGCTCGTCGTGCCGGTGCGCTCGTCGATCGCCACCGTGTACCGCGTGAGGTCCGCCAGCCGTACCTGCCGCCGCCGGGCCAGGGTGTGCTCCGTGGACACGGCCGCGTAGCGGTGTTCGAGGCCGACGTGCGCCGTGCCGAACCGGGGATCGTCCAGGGTCCGGCGGATCACGGCGACGTCGGCGGTGCCGTCCGACAGCCCGGCCGCGAGCGTGTTGTCGTGGACGAACACCAGCGGTACCGACGGATGCAGCCCCTGCCAGGCCCGCTGGATGCGGCGGGTGTGCTTGCCCATCGCCGCCCAGGCGTAGCCGATCCGCAGTTCGCAGGACGAGGCCTCCGCGGCCCGGCGCAGGTGCGCCACCTCGTCCAGGACCGCCCGGGCGCGGGCCAGGACCCGGGTGCCGGTCGCCGTCAGGCGCACGTGGCGGGTGGTGCGACTCAGCAGCCGGGCACCGAGCGTGGCCTCCAGCGCCGCGACCGCCCGCGACACCGCGGCCTGCGACACGCCCAGGGCCGCCGCGGCATCGGTGAACGTCCCCGTCTCGACCACGGCGACGAACGCGCGCAGCTGCCGCAGCTCCAGATCCATGCGTACAGCGTATGAATGCGCCGCCGGACGCATTTCCGCAACCCCCGGCCACAGACCCAGAATCGAGGCCGTGAGCAGGCTGAACCTCGGAACCCGGGCCGCATTGGCGACCATGGCGGCCAGTGCCGTCAGCAACCAGGCGGGCGCCGCCCTGGGCGCGCGCGCCTTCGACGCGATCGGCCCCGCGGGCGTCGTCGCGGTCCGCCAGTTCGTGGCGGCCGCGGTGCTGCTGCCGGTGGCCCGGCCGAACCTGCGCCGCTTCACGTGGGCGCAGTGGTGGCCGACGCTGCTGCTGGCGCTGGTCTTCGCGACCATGAACCTGAGCCTGTACACGGCCGTGGACCGCGTCGGGCTCGGGCTCGCCGTCACCCTGGAGTTCCTCGGCCCGCTCGCCGTGGCCCTGGCCGGTTCGCGCACGCCGGTCGACCTGGTGTGCGCCGCGGTGGCGGGCATCGGAGTGTACGTCCTGGTGCTCCCCGGCTCCAGCAGCGACCTGACCGGCGTGGGCCTCGGCCTGCTCGCCGGGGCCTGCTGGGCCGCCTACATCCTGCTCAACCGCCTCGCCGGGGCGCGGCTGCCCGGCCTGCAGGCGCCCGCGGCCGCGACGATGGTCTCCGCGGCGCTGTACCTGCCGGTGCTCGTGATCATGGCCGTGCAGGGGCGGTTCACGCCGGCGAGCCTGGCGTACTCGATCGGCGCCGGGGTGCTGTGCTCGGTGATGCCCTACGCCGCCGACGTCATCGCGCTGCGCCGGGTGCCGCCGCGCTTCTTCGGCCTGCTGCAGAGCGTCCATCCGGTGCTCGCCGCCATCGCGGGCGCGGTGATCCTGGGCCAGGTCCCGGCGCTGCACGTGTGGCTCGGCATCGGCATCGTGGTGGCCACGAACGCGGCCGCGGTGGCGGTCGCCGGCACCCGCGCCGCTCGCGTCGCCGCCGCGATCCCGGCCACCTGACCGGTCGGGTCACCGCTCGAACTGGCGACGATCGGCCCGTGCCGGTCGACCTCGGCGTCAGGCACGGCGTTCGTTCGCCCCGGGCGGCACCAGGCCGTTCTTGTAGGCGAGGACGACCAGTTGGGCCCGGTCGCGGGCGCCAAGCTTGGCCATCGCCCGCTGCACATGGGTGCGCACGGTGAGCACGCTGAGGTGAAGCTCGGCGGCGATCTCGGCGTTGGACCAGCCCTCGGCGGCCAGCTTCATGACCTCGCGCTCGCGGTTGGTCAGCTCCGCGAACCCGGGCGTGGCGGGGGCCGGGGCCGGCGGCGGGATGGCGAGAAACTGCGCGATGAGGGCCTTGGTCGCCCCCGGGGAGAGCAGGCTCTGGCCGGCGGCGACGGTCCGGACGGCGTCGAGCAGGGCGTCGGTGGTGACGTACTTGCCGAGGAAGCCGCTGGCGCCGGCCCGCAGCGCGCGGGCCACGTGCTCGTCGTTCTCGAAGGTGGTGAGGATCAGCACGCGGGTGGCGGCCAGGGCGGGGTCGGCGCAGATGGTCTCGGTGGCGGCCAGGCCGTCGGTGCCGGGCATCCGCACGTCCATCACGACGACGTCGGGGCGGTGTGCCCGGGCGAGCGCGACCGCCTCCGCGCCGTCGGCGGCCTCGGCGACGACCTCCAGGTCCTCGCAGGAGTCGATGAGCAGCCGGAACGTGCCCCGCAGGAGAGCCTGGTCGTCGGCGAGCAGCACGCGGATCGTCACCGGGTCACCCGCGCAGGGGCAGGACGGTCACGAGCTCGAAGCGGCCGCCGCCGTCGAGGACCCGCAGCCGGCCGCCGACCGCGTGGGCGCGCTCCCGCATCCCGATGATGCCGAAGCCGTCCGGGCCACCCGGACCACGAGCGTCGCGGGTGTCGTTGGCCACCGTGATGGTGAGGGTGCCGCCGCCGTAGCGCAGGCGCAGGGTGGCGGTCGCCGGCGCGGCGTACTTGGTGGCGTTCGTCAGGGCTTCCTGGATGATCCGATAGGCGGTGAGGTCGATCCCGGGCGGCAGGTCCTGCGGCTCACCCTCGGTCGCCGCCGTGACGGTGAGCCCGGCCGACCGGCACGTCTGCAGCAGGTCCGGGAGCCGGGCCAGCCCCGGCGCGGGTTCGATCGGGTCGGCGCCGCCGGCGCCGCGCAGGACGCCGACGGTGTCGCGCAGCTCGAGCATGACCGAGGACGTGGTGACCTGGAGGTCGGCGAGCAGCTGGCGGGTGAGCGCGGGGTTCGTGGTGAACAGGTGGGCGGCGGTACCGGCCTGGGCGTTGGCCACGGCCATGTGGTGGGCCACCACGTCGTGCAGGTCCCGGGCGATGCGCAGGCGCTCCTCGGTGACCCGCAGCCGGGCCTCCTCCTCGCGGGTCCGCTCGGCGTGCTCGGCGCGGGCGTGCACGGCGTCGAGGTAGGCCTGGCGGAGCCGGGACCGGCTGCCCAGGGTCAGCGGAAGCAGCAGCCACAGCGCGGGGCCGGTGATGCGCAACAGCACCGACGCGTCGAGATCGTCGATCCCGACGGCGGCGCCGACGACCAGCGCGGTCGCGACGCCGCCGTACAACCGGGCGGCCCGGGCGGGAACCAGGAAGGCGAGCCAGTACAGCGCGACCATCACCGGGCCCAGCAGCAGCGGGGTGAGCAGGAAGCCGAGGCAGCCCAGCACGACGGCGCCGAGCGTGGTCACCGCGACCGCGCCGCGCGGGCGCCGCCGCACCGCCAGCAGCGCCAGGCACGCGATCGCGGACAGCACGTCGGCGATCCAGGCGCCGGCCACGCGGCCCTCGTCCGGGGCGACGAGGTGTGCCCCGAGCACCGCGGCGCCGAACAGCGCGACCGCGACGGTCGCGTCGGTCAGCCGCATGCTGCGTGTGCCCACGCCCGATTATCTCCCGGCCAGGACCACGGGTTCCCGTTCCAGGCGCTCGCCCTCGACGTCGACCCGCGGCAGGACGCGGTCGAGCCGGCGCGGCAGCCACCAGGCGCGGCGGCCGAAGAGCGCCAGGACGGCCGGGACGATCGCCATGCGGACCACGAACGCGTCGCACAGCACCGCGGTGGCCAGGCTGAGGCCGATCATCTTGATGAACTGGTCCGGCTCGCTGATGAACCCGCCGAAGACGGCCATCATGATGAGCGCGGCCGCGACCACGACCCGGGCGCTGTGCCGGAATCCGGTCTCGATCGCCGGGCCGGGCGCCTCGCCGTGGACGTACGCCTCCCGCATCCGCGACACCAGGAACACCTCGTAGTCCATGGCGAGCCCGAACACGATCCCGACCAGGAAGATCGGCACCGCGCTCATGATCGGGCCGGTCTGCGCGACTCCGAGCAGGTCCGCGGCGTACCCCTGCTGGAAGACGAGGACGAGGACGCCCAGGGCGGCCAGCACCGAGAGCAGGAACCCCAGGGCCGCCTTGACGGGGACCAGGATCGACCGGAACACGACCAGCAGCACCAGGACGGCGAGCCCGACCACGGTGGCCAGGTAGGGCACCAGCGCCCCCTGGATCTTGCCGGCCATGTCGATGTTGACCGCGGTGGTCCCGGTGACCTGGAACGTCGCGCCCGTGCCGGCGGTCAGCCGGGGGCGCGCCGCCCGCAGGTCGCGGACGAGGTCCATGGTCGCCGCGTCGGTCGGGCTGGTGGCCGGGACCGCCTCGAAGATCGCGGTGTCCCCGGCGTCGTTGAAGTGCGGCGGCGACACCTCCACGATCGCGTTCACCCGGGCCACCCGGTCGGCGATCGCGGCGGCCGCCGTCTGCGGGTCGGCCGCGCCCCTGGCGTCGACCACGAACATCAGCGGGCCGTTGAACCCGGGGCCGAAGGCCTTGGCCAGGGCGTCGTACGCCCGGCGCTCGGTGGTCGAGGTCGGCTTGGCCTCGTCCCCGGGCATGCCCAGCCGCAGCCCGGCGGCGGGCAGCGCCGCCGCCCCGAGCAGCGCCACCCCGAGGGTCAGGACCGCCATCGGGTGCCGCAGCACGAACCGCGCCCACCGCCGCCCGCCCCGGCCACCGGCGACATTCCCGGGTGTACGGCGGGCCGCGCGGGACAGCACCCGGTCGGGCACGAACCCGAGGACGGCCGGCACGAGGGTGAGCGCGATGAGCACCGCCACGACCACCGCACCCACAGCGGTCAGCCCCATCTTGGTCAGCATCGGGATGCCGACGACCGCCAGGCCGCCCAGCGCGATCACCACGGTCAGCCCGGCGAAGGCCACGGCCGAACCCGCGGTGCCGGCCGCGAGGGCCACGGCCTCGGCCGCGGGCAGGCCCCGGGCCCGCTCCTCGCGGTAGCGGGAGACCACGAACAGCGCGTAGTCGATGCCGACCGCGAGGCCCAGCATGAGGGCGAGGGTGCCGGTGGTCGCGGACAGGCCGAGCGCGTGGCTGAGCGCGAGGATCGTCAGCATGGTCACCGCGACCCCGAGCAACGCGGTCAGCAGCGACAGCCCCGCGGCGACCAGCGACCCCAGCGTGATCAGCAGGACCACGGCGGCCAGGCCGACGGCAACGAGCTCGGCGACGCCCGCCGGGCCGTCGCCCCCGCCCTCCAGGGCGCTGCCGCCGGCGTCGGCCGTCAGCCCGGCGCTGCGGGCGGCCGTGACCGCGGCGGCGATCTGCGCGCGGCTGGCGTCCGTGACCCGGCTCGCCACGACGGAGTAGGTCACGCTCGCGTAGGCCGCGGACTCGTCGCGGCTCACGCCGCCGCCCTCGAACGGGTCGCCCACCATCGCCACCTGCCGGCCGCCGGACAGCTGCCGCACCGCCGACTCGACAGCCGACCGGTACGGCTCCGCGGTCACTTTCTCGCCGGCCGGGGCCACGAACACCACCGTCGCCCCGCCGGCGTCGGCCGTGAGCCCGGGGAACCGGTCCTGCAGCACGTCGAAGGCCCGCTGCGACTCGACGCCGGGGATCGCGAAGTCGTCGTCCGGGACCGAGGGAGCGGTCAGCCCGGCGACGGTCGCCCCGGCGAGGATCGCGAGCCACACGAGGACCACCGGAACCCGGCGTCTGAAACACATCCGGCCGAGCCGGGCCAGCATCGCTGCCACAGAGCGTCTCCATCCTGAATTCCTGGAGACCTCACCATCGGGCCCGGGACCGGCCCGTGTCTTCGTGCGGCTGACGGCTCTGCACTACACGATCCGCACCGCATCGGCCGCGCCGGACTACTGCAGCGGCAGTAGGTCAGCTCTCGCCGGCGGCGCCGCGGCGGCGCAGCATCGCGAAGCCCGGCAGCCCGACGATCGCCTGACGCAGGTCGCGGGTGACGTTGAGCAGCTCGTGGATGTCGGGGCCGACCCGGTCGAGGGTGGCGAGGATCGGCATGATGTCGGTGTTGAGGTGGTGTGCCAGCCGCGGCAGCTCGTCGATCAAGCGGATCGCGGCGTCGACCTCCTCGGCCGAGAGCTCGTCGACGAATTGGCGCAGGGGCGGCTCGTAGGCGGTGAGCAGACCTTCCGCGGTCGTGGACGTCCGGGCCGCCTGCCCGACGACGGTGGCGGCGGCGGCCGATGTGCGGGCCGCCTCCTCGACGAGGCCCGCCGCCGAGGTGGTGACGGCCCGCGCCTCGCCGATCGCCTTGTCCGCGGCGTCGAGCGTCGCGGTGGCCCGTACCAGCAGCAGCTCGGCCCCGTCGACGAGCCGCACCATCCGTCCCGGCAGCGCGACCACGGCGGCCGCGGCGCCGAGCGCCGTCCCGGCGGCGGACGTGGCGAGGTCGACGACGTGTGCGAGGCGGGAATGCAGCGACAGTGGCATGTGTCCATGGTGCCCAGCACCGGCCATCCGGAAGCGGATTCGATCAGCGGATCGCGAGCAGGTCCGCCGCGGCGGCGTCGGTCCACGGCCCCGGCGGATCGTGGCGCGGCTGGACGTCGGCCCCGTCCACCACCCGGTCGACGCCGGGTGCGCCTCGGCGACGACCCGTCCGCGCTCAGCGCTCGGCGAGTCCTTCGGTGAGCCGGGCCAGCGGCGAGACACGCGGCAGGACGACCTCCGTCGAGGCCTCGCCGCGCGCACGGGTGGGGGACGCACGTGTGGCTCGGCATCGGCATCGTGGTGGCCACGAACGCGGCCGCGGTGGCGGTCGCCGGCACCCGCGCCGCTCGCGTCGCCGCCGCGATCAGGCCACCTGACCCGTGGCTGTGTCCCCGGAGCCGCTCCGATTTACGGAACGACCCGGACGGCGCGATAGTCGTAGCCGTCCTGGCCAGGGGATTCCCAGTCGAGTCGGACTACTTGTCCCGCGGCCAGGGCCCGGTAACCCGGCATGTCGATGTGGCTGTAGTGCACCCAGCATCCGCCGGGGGTATCGGGTGAGTCGAGGATTCCCCAGCCCTCTTCGGCTCGCCACTGCCGCGTGGTGGCCGTTGTCGTGCCGGTGCGCTTCGGGCTGTTCACGTCGTCGGCACCGCGGGACCGGGCCCGGACTCGTGCAGCAGCAGGAGGTCGGCGGGGGCGCCGCCGGTCCAGCCGGGCTCGATGACGGCCAGGGCGTCGGCCGTCGCGGCGGCGCGCAGGCTGGCCGGGCGGGCCGCGGTCACGATCTCGGCGTGCGTGGTCTCCAGGCGCACCGGCACGATCCGCACGCCGTGCTCGGGCACCTTGCACGCGCCGGTGACCGGCAGCCGGACCGTGGGCGCGGCGGTGGTGCCGGTCAGCGCCTCCAGCAGCGGCTGCAGGAGCGTGACCGCGGCGACCAATCCCGCGAACGGGTTGCCGGGCAGCCCCACGACCCACGCGCCGCCGGGCAGGCTCGCCAGCAGCTGCGGGTGGCCCGGCCGGCACAGCACCCCGTCAACGTGCCAGGCGGCGCCCAGGTCGGCCAGGACCCGGTGCAGGTGGTCGGCCGCCCCGACGGAGGACGACCCGGTCACCACGACGACGTCGGCACCGGGCGCGGTGACGGCCGCATGCAGGGTGGCGCGGTCGTCAGGGGCGAAGGCAACAGCGGATGTCGTACCGCCCGAGCCCGCGACGATCGCCGAAACCGCGGGCCCGAAGGCGTCGCGGACCAGCCCGGGGCTCGGCACCCCGGAGTGGACGATCTCGTCGCCGGTGACGACGAGCCGGACCGCCGGCCGGCGGTACACCGTGAGCGTGTCGTGCCCGGCCTGCGCCGCGGCGCCGAGGACGGCTGAGGTCACCCGCCGCCCGGCCGGCACCAGCTCCTCGCCGGGCCGGGCGTCCTCGCCGGCCCGCCGGATGTGCGTCCGGGCGCGCCGCTCGCTCATGACGTGTTCCCCGTCGCGGCGGCACTCCTCGTACGGCACGACCGCCGCCGCCCCGGCCGGAACCGGGGCGCCCGTGGCGATCTCGACCGCGGTGCCCGGGGCGAGCACCAGCGATGCCGTGGAGCCGGCCAGGCGGCGGCCGACGACGCGCCACGGGCCGGGCCCGCGCACCGCGTAGCCGTCCATCGCGGCCGTGTCGCAGCCGGGCAGCGGCGCCAGCGCACGGACCGGCGCGGCGAGGATCCGGCCCGCGGCGGTCGCCAGCGCGACCTCCTCGGGGCCCAGCGGGCGCGGGAGCCCGCGGGCGGTGTCGCGGGCCGTCCGCCAGGGCAGGTCCGCGATCGCGGCCCCGGCCCGCAGCGAGTGGATCGTCACTGGACGCGCTCCCAGCCGCGGCGGACCGGGCGGGCGCCGAGCTGCCGGTCGCGGCTGCGGTAGACGATGTACGGCCGGGTCAGGTAGCCCAGCGGGGCCGAGAAGACGTGCACCAGGCGGCTGAAGGGCCAGAACGCGAACAGCGTGAAGGCGGCCAGGGCGTGCAGCCGGAACCCGATCGGCGCCGCCGCCATCAGGTCCGGGTCGGGGTGCAGGTAGAAGATGGAGCGGAACCAGGGCGAGACGGTCTGGCGGTAGTCGTGCGGGTGGCCGGTGAGGTTGCCCAGGACGGTGGTGCCGAGGCCGAGCACGATCGTGCCGACGAGCAGCACGTACATGATCTTGTCGTTGGTGGTGGTGGCCGAGAACACCGGGCCGACGGTGCGGCGGCGGTAGACCAGGATCGCGGCGCCGGCGAGGGTCAGGAAGCCGGCGACGGTGCCGAGGCCGACCGCCACGGCGTGGTAGGCGGCCTCGCTGACGCCGGCCGCGTCGGTCCACGACTCCGGGATGAGCAGGCCGCCGACGTGCCCGAGCGCCACGAGCAGGATGCCGAAGTGGAACATCGGGCTGCCCAGCCGCAGCAGCCGCCGCTCGTAGAGCTGGGAGGAGCGGGTGGTCCAGCCGAACTTGTCGTAGCGGTACCGCCAGACGTGCCCGACGACGAAGACGGTGATCGCCACGTAGGGGACGACGACCCACAGCAGCACGTTCATCGCGACGCTCCCTGCGGCATGTACTCGGGCGGGGCGAACGGGGCCAGCCCGACCTGCTCGGCCGGCGGGCCCTGGGCGGCGAGGCGGGCGACGGCGGCGTGCTCGTCGCCGCCGAGGGCCGGCAGGGTCGCCGACACCGAGTCGAGCACGGCCACCCACGGCGAACCGGCGTCGCGCAGGGCGGCGCGCAGCAGCTCCAGGCCGGCCCGGTGCTCGGTGAGCAGCGCGGCTCCGGTGTCCGGGTTCGCGGCGGCGAACTCGAGCACGACGGCGAGGTGGTCGGGCAGCTCCTCGTCGGTGAGGCGCAGCCCGGCGGCGGCGTAGGTCTGCTTGAGCCGCAGCAGGGCCATCCCGCGGTTGCGGGTGTCGCCGTGGGCGTAGTACGTCAGGAACAGGCAGCAGCGCTTGCGGTGGTCGAACGTGGCCACGTAGTCGGCGGCCAGCTGCGGCAGCGGCGTGCGCTCCAGGTGGTCGGTGAACCGCCGCAGCGGCGCGCCGACCGGCTCGGCCAGCGCGGCGGCGACCCGGCGCAGCAGGTCCAGCCGGCTCCTGAGCTGCTCGTCGGGGTAGCCCAGCAGCAGCGACTGGGCCTGCCAGGCGGCGGCGTTCACGCCGGCACCTCCGCAAGCTCCGGCGCCGACGCGAGGAAACTGAACCCATGGTGAGCGGCCCCTCCGCTCCGCTCCGGACCGCTCACGGCTTCGCCCCGTTGCCGTTGTCCGGGTTGGCGCCGTTGGCTCGGGCTGGGAACAGCCCCTCCGGGCGGCCCTTGCCGTCCCAGTTGAGCAGGTTGACGCGGCGGTGCTTGTCGGCCGGGTCGACGATCGTGTCGGAGGTCTGCCGCTCGCGCAGCATCCGGAAGTTCTCCACCGCGATCGGGGCCGGGCCGCCGGACGCCTCGCCGAACGGGCCCGAGCCGCCCATGCCGGGCCCGCCCTCGTAGTCCAGCGAGCACCCGGTGGCCAGCTCCTCGAGGCCGTGGGCCTGCTCGGCGTGGGCGGGCGGGATGACGTACCGCTCGTCGTACTTGGCCAGGGCCAGCAGCCGGTACATGTCGTAGACCTGCTCGCCGGTCATGCCGACCGCGGCGGCGATCGACTCGTCCGGGTCGCGGCCGAGGTTGATGTCGCGCATGTACGAGCGCATCGCGGCCAGCCGGCGCAGCACCGCGTCGACGGGGGCCGGGTCGCCGGCGGTGAACAGCTGGGCCAGGTAGTCGACCGGGATGCGCAGCGCCTCGATGGCGGCGAAGAGGTTGCCGCGGTCCTCGGCGTCGTGGCCGGTGTCGCGCACGACGTCGACGACCGGCGACAGGGGCGGGATGTACCAGACCATGGGCATGGTGCGGTACTCCGGGTGCAGCGGCAGCGCCACCTTGAACCGGTTGATGAGCGCGTGGACGGGCGAGCGGCGGGCCGCCTCGATCCAGTCCGGCGGGATGCCGGCCCGCTCGGCGGCCGCGACCACGGCGGGGTCGTCGGGGTCCAGGAACACCTTGCGCTGCGCCTCGTAGAGGTCGTGCTCGTCCACTGTGGAGGCGGCGGCGAGGACGGCGTCGGCGTCGTAGAGCATCAGCCCGATGTACCGCAGCCGCCCGACGCAGGTCTCCGAGCACACGGTGGGGATGCCGACCTCGATGCGGGGGAAGCAGAACGTGCACTTCTCGGCCTTGCCGGTGCGGTGGTTGAAGTACACCTTCTTGTAAGGGCAGCCGGAGACGCACATCCGCCAGCCCCGGCAGCGGTCCTGGTCCACCAGGACGATGCCGTCCTCCTCGCGCTTGTAGATCGCCCCGGACGGGCAGGAGGCGGCGCAGGACGGGTTGAGGCAGTGCTCGCAGATGCGCGGCAGGTAGAACATGAAGGTCTGCTCGAACTCGAACTTCACCTTGTCGGCGATGCCCTTGAGCAGCACGTCCTTGTCGCCGTGGTCGGGCGCGCCGGCGAGGTCGTCGTCCCAGTTCGCCGACCAGGAGATCTTCATGTCCCGCCCCGACAGCAGCGACTTGGGCCGGGCGACCGGGGTGTGCTCCTGCAGCGGCGCGTTGGTGAGCGTCTCGTAGTCGTAGGTCCACGGTTCGTAGTAGTCGTCGATCGCGGGCAGCTTCGGGTTGGAGAAGATGGTCAGCAGCTTCTTGAACCGCCCGCCGCCCTTGAGGGTCAGCCGGCCGCGGCGGTTGAGGGTCCAGCCGCCCTTCCACGTCTCCTGGTCCTCGTACCGGCGCGGGTAGCCCTGGCCGGGCCGGGTCTCGACGTTGTTGAACCACACGTACTCGACGCCGGTGCGGTTGGTCCACGCCTGCTTGCAGGTGACCGAGCAGGTGTGGCAGCCGATGCACTTGTCGAGGTTCATCACCATCGCCATCTGCGCCAT
Source organism: Dactylosporangium sp. CA-233914 (assembly GCF_050942935.1). Taxonomy (NCBI): domain Bacteria; kingdom Bacillati; phylum Actinomycetota; class Actinomycetes; order Micromonosporales; family Micromonosporaceae; genus Dactylosporangium; species Dactylosporangium sp. CA-233914. The sequence goes on from NZ_CP192030.1 coordinate 7,212,204, forward strand.
CACGCGCATGTCAGTACTCCACATCCTGCGAGCGGCGCCGGATGACGGTCACCTCGTCGCGCTGGTTGCCGGTCGGGCCGAGATAGTTGAAGGCGAACGACAGCTGCGCGTATCCGCCGACGAGATGGGTGGGCTTGATGAGCAGCCGAGTCAGGGAGTTGTGGATGCCGCCGCGCCGGCCGTTGGTCTCGGTGCGGGGCACGTCGATGAGCCGGTCCTGGGCGTGGTGCATGTACACGGTGCCCTCGGGCATGCGGTGCGACACGATCGCACGGGCGACGACGACGCCGTTGCGGTTGACCGCCTCGATCCAGTCGTTGTCGCGCACGCCGATCTTCGCGGCGTCCTCCTTGGACATCCAGATCGTCTGCCCGCCGCGCGAGAGCGAGAGCATGAACAGGTTGTCCTGGTACTCCGAGTGGATCGACCACTTGTTGTGCGGGGTCAGGTACCGCACCGTGATGCCCAGCTCGCCCTTCTCGCCTACCCGGGGCTCGCCGAACAGCGCGTGCATGTTCAGCGGCGGGCGGTACGTCGGCATCCACTCGCCGAGCTCGGCCATCCAGTCGTGGTCGAGGTAGAAGTGCTGCCGGCCGGTGAGGGTGTGCCAGGGCTTGAGTCGCTCGACGTTGATGACGAACGGCGAGTAGCGCCGCCCGCCGGCCTCCGACCCGGACCACTCCGGCGACGTGATGACCGGCGTCGGGCGGGACTGGGTGTCGGCGAACGTGATCTGCTTGCCCTCGTGCTCGGCGGCCAGGTCCGCCAGGCGCATCCCGGTCTGCCGCTCCAGCTGACGGAAGCCCTGGGTGGCGAGGTGGCCGTTGGTGGTGCCGGACAGCGCCAGGATCGCCTCGCAGGCCTGCACGTCCCGGGCGATCGACGGGCGGCCGTCGGCGACCCCGCCGCGGACCACGCCGTTCTTGCGGCGCAGGTAGTCCAGCTCTCGCTCGACGCGGAACGTGACGCCCTTGGTGGTCGCGCCCATGGTGTCCAGCAGCGGGCCGAGCGAGGCCATCTTGTCGGCGATCGCGGCGTAGTCGCGCTCGACCGGGACCAGCTTCGGCATCGTGCGGCCCGGGACCGGCTCGCAGTCGCCGGCCTTCCAGTCCACGACCCGGCCGTGCGGGTAGGCCAGCTCGTCCGGGGTGTCGTGCAGCAGTGGCGCGGCGACGACGTCGGTGCGGGTGCCGAGCCGCCCGGCGGCCAGCGTGCTGAACGCCCGGGCGATGGCCATGAACGCGTCCCAGTCGGTGCGGGTCTGCCACGGCGGGGCGATCGCGGGGTTGAACGAGTGCACGAACGGGTGCATGTCGGTGGTGTTCAGGTCGTGCTTCTCGTACCACGTCGCGGCGGGCAGCACGACGTCGGAGTACACCGTGGTGGACGTCATCCGGAAGTCCAGTGACACCAGCAGGTCCAGCTTGCCGGTCGGGGCCTCGTCGCGCCACACGACGTCGCGCGGCCGGGCTCCGGGCGGGGCCTCCTGCGCCCGTACGGCGTGGTCGGTGCCGAGCAGGTGGCGCAGGAAGTACTCGTTGCCCTTCGCCGACGAGCCGAGCAGGTTCGCCCGCCAGATCGTCAGCACCCGCGGGAAGTTCTCCGGGGCGTCGGGGTCCTCGCAGGCGAAGCGCAGCCGGCCCGCCTTGAGCTCCCCCACGACGTGCTCGGCGACGCCTGCCCCGGCCGCGGCGGCCTCGTCGGCGAGGTCGAGCGGGTTGCGGTCGAACTGCGGGAAGGACGGCATCCAGCCCATCCGCGCCGAGGCGGCGATGAGGTCGGCGGTGGTGCGGCCGGCGAACGCGCCGCCGTCGGTGCCGGCAGCCAGGGTGGCGGCGGAGAACGGGTCGTAGCGGTACTGGTCGGTGTGCAGATACCAGTACGCCGTCTGGATCATCTGCCGGCCGGGCCGCGACCAGTCCGCCGCCGTGCCGAGCACGCTGTAGCCGGTGATCGGGCGGACCTTCTCCTGCCCGACGTAGTGCGCCCAGCCGCCGCCGTTGACGCCCTGGCAGCCGGTCAGCGTCGTGAGCGTCAGGAACGAGCGGTAGATGGTGTCGGAGTGGAACCAGTGGTTGGTCCCCGCACCCATGATGATCATGGAGCGGCCCTTGGACTCCTCGGCGTTCGCGGCGAACTCGCGGGCGATGCGGGCCGCGGCGGGGGCGGGCACGCCGGTGATCGTCTCCTGCCAGGCCGGGGTGTACGGCTGGGTGGCGTCGTCGTAGCCGCTCGGCCATTGCCCGGGCAGCCCGTCGCGCGCGACACCGTACTGCGCCAGCAGCAGGTCGAAGACGGTGGTGACCAGGTGCTCGCCGACGCGCCGCACCGGCACCCCGCGACGGATCGGCTCGGCGGCGCCCTTCGGGGTGTCGAAGCGGGGCAGCGTGACCGCGGCCGTGTCGCCGCCGAAGAGCGACAGCCGGGGCTGGACGTCGCCGAGGTCGAGGTTCCACCGCCCGGCGCCCGCCTCGCCGTAGCGGAAACCGAGCGACCCGTTGGGCACGACCGGCATCCCGTCCTCGTCGAGCAGCACCGTCTTGAACGCGGCGTGCTCGGTCTCGGCGAGCGCGCCGGGCAGGTCGGCGGCGGTGAGCATCTTGCCCGGCCGGTAGGTGCCGTCGCCGAGGTCGTCGAGGGTCACCAGGAACGGCAGGTCGGTGTAGCGGCGCACGTAGTCGGTGAAGTACGGCACCTGGCGCTCGACGAAGAACTCCTTCAGCACGACGTGGCCCATCGCCATGGCCAGGGCGCCGTCGGTGCCGGGCTGGGCGGGCAGCCACTCGTCGGCGAACTTGACGTTGTCGGCGTAGTCGGGGGCGACCGCGACGACCTTCTGGCCCCGGTAACGGGCCTCGGCCATCCAGTGCGCGTCCGGGGTGCGGGTCACCGGCAGGTTGGAGCCCCACATGATGAGGTAGCCGGCGTCCCACCAGTCGCCGGACTCCGGCACGTCGGTCTGGTCGCCGAACACCTGCGGGGAGGCGACGGGCAGGTCGGCGTACCAGTCGTAGAACGACAGCATCGCGCCGCCGATGAGGTTGTAGAACCGGGCGCCGGCCGCGTGCGACACCATCGACATCGCGGGGATGGGCGAGAAGCCGGCCAGGCGGTCGGGGCCGTACTTCTGGATGGTGTGCACGTGCGCGGCGGCGATCATCTCCACCGCCTCGTCCCAGGTGGCCCGGACCAGGCCGCCCTTGCCGCGGACGGACTTGTAGCGGCGGGCCTGCTCCGGGTCGCTGACCACGGCGGCCCAGGCCGCGACCGGGTCGCCGCCGTTGGCGGCCTTCGCCGCCCGGTAGAGCTCCAGCAGCACCCCGCGGACGTACGGGTAGCGCACGCGGGTGGGCGAGTAGGTGTACCAGGAGAAGGCGGCGCCGCGCGGGCAGCCACGCGGCTCGTACTCCGGCCGGTCGGGGCCCACGCTCGGATAGTCGGTCTGCTGCGACTCCCAGGTGATGATGCCGTCCTTGACGTACACCTTCCAGGAGCACGACCCGGTGCAGTTGACCCCGTGCGTGGAGCGCACCACCTTGTCGTGCGCCCAGCGGTCCCGGTAGAACGCGTCGGCCTGGCGGCCGCCGATCTGATACAGCGTGCGCAGGTCCGGCGAGACCTCGCCGCGAGTGAAGAACCGCCGTGTCGACACCAGCGCGTCGGCGAGGCCGTCGTCCAGGCCGACGGGGTTGGTCCGGCTGTTCACAGTGTCCGCTCCCCTCCGATCTTGTAGATCCTCACAATAGCCCCGAATGGGCACGAACACTGCCTACCCTGGCCCGGACCGTGTCCACAGCCTCCCACTCCTCGTTGCTCAGGCCCGCCAGCGCCGCGGGGAACACGCCGTCCTGCTCCTTGAGGATGTGCTCGCGCAGCATCTCCAGGGTGTCCAGCAGATCCAGGGGCCAGGCCGGGTCGGCGGGGGTGCCGTCCGCGGCGGCCCCGAGCACCGCCTCGACGCGGCGGTGCTCGGACTGCAGCGCGGCGACGTGCTCGGGGAAGTCGCCGGCCAGCGCCGGGAACAGGCCCTGCTCCTCGACCTCGGTGTGCGGGCCGAGGACCTCGGCGATGCGCCGGGCCAGCGCCGCCATCCGGTCCGCATCGGCCGCCTGGTGCGCCGCGCGCACCTCGCCGATGAGGTTGACGACCAGGTCGTGCTCGCGGGTCAGCTCGTCGATGGCGGCCAGGGCCTGGCAGCCGCAGTACTCACACATGCGCGGTCTTGCGGGTCCGGCGGGCGGCCGGCTGCTCGGTGCCGGTGCCGTGCGCGACGGCGGTGACGGTCAGCAGCAGCGCGCCGAGCGCGACCACGACCAGCGCGGCCAGGCCGGCGGCGTAGGAGCCGTACTGCTCGTAGACCACGCCCATGACCAGCGGCGGGACGAACCCGCCCAGGCCGCCGGCCGCGCCGACGACGCCGGTGACCGAGCCGACCATATTCGCCGGCGCCCGCTGGGCGACCAGGGCGAAGGTGGCGCCGCTGCCCGCGCCGAGCGCGGCGGCCATGGACAGGAACGCGATGGTGCCCAGCGGCGCCAGGCCCGGCGTGAAGGACTGCACGACCGCGCCGGCGGCGACGACCGCGAGGGAGACGGCCAGGACCCGGGTGGCGGGGATCCGGTCGGACAGCCAGCCGCCGACGGGACGCATGATGACGGCGAGGACCACGAACCCGGCCATCCGGTTGGCCGCGTCGGCCTGGGTCAGGCCGTAGGCGGTCTTGAGGTAGGCGGGCAGGTACACGGAGAACGCCACGTAGCCGCCGAACGCGACGGCGTAGAGCACGGCGGCCTGCCAGGTGATGCGCAGCCGCGCGGTCGCGGCCAGGCGCCGGGCCAGCGGCTCGGCCGGCACGACCCGCCCGGGGGCGTCGCGCAGCAGCAGCCAGCTCACGAGCGCGTACAACGCCAGGACGACGGAGGTGACGACGAACGGCGTGGCGGTGCTGCCCGCGTTGACCAGCTTCACGGTGGTCAGCGCGCTGATCGCGGTGCCGCCCATGCCGGCACCGAAGACGCCGACCGCCAGGCCCCGCCGCTGCGGCGGGAACCAGTTGTTGACGAACGGCACGCCCACGGCGAACGCGGTGCCGCCGATGCCGAGGAAGAACCCGCCGACGAGCAGGCCCGCGAGCGAGGTGTGCCCGGCCAGGCCCACGTAGAGCACCGGGACGATCGTGGTCAGCGAGACCAGCGGGAACATGATCCGCCCGCCGTAGCGGTCGGTCAGCGCGCCGACCGGGATCCGGCCGATCGAACCGACGACGACCGGCACCGCGACCAGCAGCGCCTGCTGGAACGAGCTCAGATGCAGCGCGTCCTTGAACTTCGGCGCGAGCGGGCTCAGCAGGGCCCAGGCCCAGAAATTGACCGCGAACCCGACCGTGGCCAGCGCGAGCATGAGCGCTCGCCGGCCTCCGGTGACCGTGGGTGGCTGGGGTGTGCTCATCGTACGCTCCACTGCGGGGTGTCGAATTGCCGGACTGTCTCAGGGTTCCTGCCTGTGCACGGCTTGAACAGGGACCTTGGTCCTGTCCCGGGCGGGCCGATCTGCGCTGCTGCGGCGGGCCGCGCCGTCCTAGCGTCGGTGTACGTGAGACGACAGTGGGTGCCACCGCAGCACGGCGCGTGGGCGATGCTGGCCGTGCCGTTGCTGGCCGGGCTGCTCACCGCCGGGTGCCGCTGGCCCGATCTTCCCCTGGCCGGGGCCTGGCTCGCTGGATATCTGCTGTCCTACTTCGCGTTCCTGGCGATCAAAACCCGCCGCCCGGGCCGATACCGCGCCCAGTTGCTGCTCTACGGCGCCGTCGCCGGGGTGCTGACCGCCGCCGTCGTCGCGGCCCGCCCGGCGGTGCTGTGGTACGCCCCGGCCTACGCCGTCCTCGTCGCCGCCAACGCCTGGTTCGCCGCCCGGCGCCGCGAGCGGGCCCTGCTGGGCGGCGTCGCCTCGGTGCTGCAGAGCTGCCTGATGGTGTTCGTGGTCGCGACCGTGGCCGGGAAACCGCCGGCCACGGTGCTGGGCGCGTTCCTGCTGTGCCTGGGGTACTTCGCCGGCACGGTCCTCTACGTCAAGACGATGATCCGCGAGCGCGGCAACCCCGCCTTCAAGCGCTGGTCGATCGCCTGTCACGCGGTCGCACTGGCCGTGGCCGCGTGGGTGACACTGTGGGCCGTGCCGCTGTTCGGCTGGCTGCTGGTGCGGGCGGCGGTGCTGCCGGGCCGCGGCTGGACCCCGAAGCGGGTCGGCCTGGTGGAGATGGCCAACTGCGTGCTGCTGCTGGCCTGCGTCACGGCGCTGTGAGCGCCCCGGCCGCCGCCCACAGCTCCCGCTCGCGCCCGTGGTCGTAGGAGGCGTCCGAGGAGCGCTCGACCCGGCCCAGGTTCACGTACGCCCCGCTCGGCCCCACGGCCGGGCCGGTCGCGACCCGGGCCAGGTGCGCTCCGGCGGTGCGGGCGTTGACCGACAGCGGCGTGAGCGTCAGCACCGGCATGCCTCGAGCAGGGCCGCGCCCGCAACCCGTCGCCGCAGGTCGTCGCCGCGCTGGCCCGGGCGCTGCAACTCGACGCAGCCGAGCGCGACCACCTGTACCGCACCGCCGGTCTGCTGCCCCCGGCCGCCGGGGACGTGAGCACCCACATCCCGCCCGGCGTCGCGCGGATCGCCGCCCGCCTCGGCAACGTGCCGCTGGCGGTGTTCGCCGCCGACTGGACCCTGCTGACCTGGACGCCGCTGTGGGCGGCGCTGCTGGGCGACCCGGCCGCCGCCGCGCGGGAGGAGCGCAACCTGCTGCGGGCCGTGTTCACCTCGGCCCCGTCGCTGCCCCGGCCGGACGACATGTCGGCCATGCGCGCGGGCACCCTGCCGGCGGCGCTGGTCGCCGATCTGCGCACGACCGCCGCCGCCCATCCGCACGACCGGCGGCTGGCCGCGCTGATCTCGTCCCTGCGCGGCGAGAGCCCGAGGTTCGCGGCGCTGTGGGACTCGGGGGCGGTCGCGGCGCACGGGAGCGAGCGCAAGACGATCGCGCACCCGGTGGTCGGCCCGGTCACCCTGGACTGCGACGTGCTGACCGCGCACGGCTGCGACCTGCGCATCGTGGTCTACACGGCCCCGGCCGGCTCCGCGGACGCGGACAAGCTCGACCTGCTGCGCGTCACCGGCTCCGTCGTCTAAAACCCGGTGACCGGGACCGACTCGACGGCGCTCCAGGCCAGCGCGCCCGCCGTGCAGGCCAGGGCCGCCGCCGCGGCGTAGTGCGGCCACGCCCGCGGTCCCCGGCGCCGGCCGAAGGACCAGGTGGCGACCGTGATGCCCGCGGCCGCCTGCAGCAGGCCCTCGTTGAGTCCGGCGCTGCCGATATCGCCGGCCAGCAGCCGGGACGCGACGATCGCGATCCCGGCCCCGGCCAGCAGGCCGCAGGCCAGGCCCGCGGCGGCCGCGGCGCGGCGGGCGGTGTCGGTGCGCACGGCGTGGGCCAGCACGCCGAGCACGGCGCCGCCGGCGATGGAGAGCAGCATCCAGTACGCGAACGCCTTCAGTAGCGGCGCGAACTCCCCGCCGGGGCGCAACCCGCCCGGCAGGTTCAGCCAGTAGTAGCAGCCGGTCGCGGTGCACAGCACGATGACCGCGGCGGCCGCCGAGCCGCGCCGGGTGCGGGTCGGGAAGGCGGCGGCGAACGCGGCGCAGCCCCAGGCGAAGCCGGTGCTGGCGACGAACTGCAGCACGGTGCGCAGCGGGCCGTCGGCCAGGTCGGCACAGAACGAGGCGATGCCGAGCGTCACGCCCGCCGTCAGCGGCCAGCCGATGCCGATGCGCTGCCGGGCCGGCGTCCCGCTGTGGGCCTCCACCATGCAAGCCATGATCCCGGCCCCGCCCCGAATCCGCCGCCCCGTTGCGGGAACTGCAACGCTTCAGCTGCTCGCCGGCAGCGCCTCGTCCAGCGCTCGCGCCGCCTGCCCGGCGGTCGAGTTCAGTCCTTCCAGGCCCGGCACGCCGGTCAGCCGCGGCGCGACCTCGAGCAGCATCGCGAGGCCGGCGAGCGCCAGCCGCCCGGCCTCGTCGAGCCGGTCGTCCTTGACGAGCATCTTGACCTCGCCGGAGATCCCGGCCAGCAGGCTTTCGTCCGTGTCGGGCGCCACGTGCCCGACCAGCCCGGGGGCGTCCGCTTCGGCGTCGCGCAGGTCCCGCAGCGCGAGGACGACGGCCCGCTGGTCACCGACCCGATCCAGCAGCGAGACCGCGTTGAGGGTCCGGGTCACGAGCTGGGGCCGCCCCGGAAACCGGTCCAGCCACCGCAGCAGCTCCGTGTCCCCGCCGAGATGCTCCATCACCCGCCGCACCCCCGACGCGACGGGCGTGCACGGCGGCTCGACCTGCCCCAGCAGGTACGCCACCTGCTGCGCGAGCCTCCCCTGAGCGCCGTCGTCGAGCCGCCCGCGCACGAACTTGTGGACGGCCCACATGTCGAGCCCGCCGACCGGGGAAACGGTCACGCCTGGCTCGCTACCCACCGCAGCCGAGCGCAAACGGCGGCCCGGCCCGCCCGGTCGATGGCACCGGCGACCGCGGGGCTCGTCGCCCTACACCGGGAGTCGCAGCCGCAGGAGGGCGCCGCCGCCTGGGGCTTGTTCGGCGGTGAGGGTGCCGCCGTGGGCGGTGGTGATGTCGCGGGCGATGGGGAGGCCGAGGCCGGTGCCGCCGGCGGTGCGGGAGCGGTCTTCGTCGAGGCGGACGAAGCGGTCGAAGATGCGGTGGCGGTCTGGGGCGGGGATGCCGGGTCCGTCGTCGGTGATGGTGATTTCGGCGGTGTTGTGGTGTGTTCGTACGGTCATGTCGATGGTGGTGGTGGCGTGGCGGGCGGCGTTGTCGACGAGGTTGCGCAGGGCGCGTTGGAGGTGGTGGGGGTCGCCGCTGATGCGGACGGGGTTGGTGTGGGTGGTGATGTGGAGGTTGGGGTGTTGGGTGTGGAGGCGTTCGCGTTCGGTGTAGACGAGGTCGTCGAGGTCGACGTCTTCGCGGCGCAGGTGGAGGGTGTGTTCGTCGACGCGGGCGAGGAGGAGGAGGTCGGCGATGAGTCTGGCCATGCGTTCGCTTTCGCGGCGCATGCGTTCGATGTGGGGGTTGGGGGTGAGGAGGTCGAGTGCGGCGAGGACGGTGGAGAGGGGGCTGCGGAGTTCGTGGGAGGCGTCGGCGACGAAGCGGCGTTGGGTTTCGGTGGCGGTTTCGATGCGGTCGAGCATGGTGTTCATGGTGGTGGCGAGGGCGGCGATTTCGTCGGTGGTGGGTGGGACGGGGAGTCGGGTGTGCAGGTTGTGGCCGGTGATGGTTTCGGCTTGTTGGCGCATGGCGTCGACGGGGCGCAGGGTGCGGCCGACGAAGAGGAAGGTGGCGACGCCGACGGTGATGGTGAGCAGGGGTAGGCCGATGGCGAGGGCGCCGATGGCGGCTTCGGTGCCGTCGTCGATTTCGTCGATGGATTGTCCGGCGAGGATGGTGCGGGGTCCGGTTGGGGTGGTGACGCCGAGTGCGGTGATGCGGAAGTATTCGTCGTGGGCGACGCTCAGTCGTCGTTGTTCCCGTTTCGTTTGGGCGGGTTGTGGGCGCAGGGTGGAGATCGGCTGGGCGCCGGCGATGAGTGCGGAGGCCTGCAGGACCTTGCCGTTGCCGTCGAGGACCTGCACGATCGTGCGGTCCCGCAGCGACGGCCGCATCACCGCCGACAGCGCCGCCTCCCCGTCGCCGAGCGCGTCGGCGACCTGCGCCGCCCGGTCCCCCGTGCTCTGGTCGACGTTCCTGGTGAGAATCATCCGCGCGGCGATGACGAACGTGACACCGGTGAGCATCGAGGCGACGGCGACCACCGCAGCCGCGGCCAGGGCCGAGCGCATCCGCACCCCGAGCCGCTGCCGAATCCGCTCCGCGAGCCTCCTCATGGAGCCGACGCTAGCGCCTTCGCGCCGGCCCGCTCGCAGCGGTTCCGGCTTTCGGGCGCGACGCCGGCGTGAGCCGACGTACAGCGCCTGGCCGCCGGCGTGGCCATGACAGGGTCTCAAGGACAAGGAGCTGCACGGCGTCGCGACAGGCGCCGGACCGCAGGCTGGCGACCAGCTCGCCGAAACCGTCGTCCGTGGGCTAGCCCGATGATCAAAACACTCGAACGCCACCCGTGGTTTCCCCGCGGGTCGCCGCACGGTCCGCTTCCCCCTGATATTTCTTGCAGGCAAGCAAGCATTCGACGACAAAGGTGCCGCCCGCTCCATGACCAGCCAATACTCCCTCAGCCGCCGCGTCTTCCTGCGGACCGCCGGCGTGGCCACCGCGACGATCGCAAGCGGCCTCGCCGTTGCCCCGCGCGCTTTCGCCGACGCCGTGCCCGACTTCGCGACGACTCCGTTCACCGTCGGCGTCGCCTCCGGTGACGCGATCCCTGGCGCAGTCGTTCTCTGGACCCGCCTCGCGCCCGCGCCGACCTCCGTGGGCCAAGGCATGGACGGCGTCGGAAGCGTACCGGTCGTATGGCAGGTGGCGCGGACGCCGGCTGACCTTCAGTCCGGCAACCTCGTCGCGGCCGGTACCACGACGACGGACCCGGAATTCGGCTGGTCGGTGCACGTCGACGTGACGGGTCTGCATCCCGACACCGCCTACGCGTACCGGTTCGTCGTCGGCGATTGGGTCAGTCCCATCGGTTCCACCCGCACCACGCCCGTACCCTCAGCCGACAGGACCGCCAGGTTCGCCGTCATCAGCTGCGAGAACATGGCCAGGCCGGGCGGCGGTCTCTTCTATTTCAACGGGGTCGCGGACATCGGGCGGCGCGACGACCTGGACTTCGTCGTCTTCCTCGGCGACTACATCTACGAGTTCGGCCGCGCGGGCCACATCCCCAACCGGGGGGTGGTCTCGCTCGACGACTACCGGCGCCGGTACGGGCAGTACAAGTCCCGCGACGCACTGCTGGCACTGCACGCCCGCCACCCGGTGTACGTCGTTCCCGACGACCACGAGTTCTTCGACAACGTCGCCGGCGGGGACCCAGACATGACCGACGCGGCCCGCGAGCGGTTCAGCAACGCGCTGCAGGCGTTCTGGGAGAACATGCCGCTGCGGGGCGGGCCGCCGGTCTACGACGCCGCGTCGGGCCGCAAGCACCTCCCCCTGCACCGGCAGGTGAAGTGGGGGCGGCACCTCGACCTGCTGCTCGTGGACGACCGGCAGTGGCGCACGCCGACCGGCACGATCCTCGGCAAGGAACAGCTGTCCTGGTTGCTGGACAAGGTCGCCGGCTCGCATGCGACCTGGACGGCGATCGGATCCGGAGTCCCCGTCTCCTGGTTCCCCGGGTTCCCCGGCACAGCGGACAAGTGGACCGGTTACGAGGCCGACCGCTCCGCGCTGACCGATGCGCTCGCCGCCCGTCTCGCCGCCCGCGCCCGCCGCTCGTTCAACCCCGTCGTGGTCAGCGGCGACGTCCACCGCGGAATCGTCACGTCGGTCCGGCAGCGGCAGAGCGAGAGCTCCGCGCTGGTGGCGACGGAGTTCGTCGGGCCACCGATGACCAGCGACAGCGGCACCGACTTCGAGGCGTACGCCGACCCGGGTGCATTCCGCGCGCAGTACGCCTACGGGAACCCGGGTTCCCTCAGCTCGTACCGCGGCTATCTCGACTGTGCGGTCGATTCGACCTCGTGGACGACGGCATTCGTGCTGGGCAACGCGGTCGAGCGGCCCGGCGGCACGGTGTCGGTGATGGACCGGTGGCGGGTCGATGCGGGATCCGCGATCGGTTCGGTCCACCGCCTCTGAACCAGCTGCCGGGACGGCTCCGGTGCGCGGGAACTGTCCCGGCACACCAAGCCCGAGCTAGCCGGCCGGCTCAACGCTCAGCCCGCCGTGATCGTCGCCGACGCCGACCGGCGCCCGCTCGCCGGCGGGGCCTCGTCCGTCACCGGCACCCCGACCCGCAGGGCGATCGCCGGGTTGCCGACGCCGCCGAGCAGGCCGCGCAGCGCGTGACGGACCGCGGCGACCTCGACGACCTCGCTGATCGGCGACGCGACCAGGCCGTGCGCGGTGAGCGTGAGCCACACGTCGGAGAGCGCCTCCCCGGCCGCGAGCCAGTCGCGGGGCTCGTCGCCGTCGGTGACCAGCAGCGCGTACACGGTGCCGCGGTCGCTGCCCGGCCCGGGCTCCAGCCCGCCCACCACGGTGAAGTCCCGCGGCGCCACCGTACGCCGGTCGGCCGCCACGACGTGCTTCGCCGCGATCCCCTCGGCGCCGGGCCGCGCCGTCCAGGCCAGCAGGTCCGCCCGGAACCGCGGGTCGGCCTGCTCGACGGCCCCCGCGTGGGCCACCGCCGCCGCGAACGCGGTCAGCTGCTCGTCCCGCACGACCTGCAGGTGTACCCGATGCCGCTGCGCCGCCGCCCGCAGCGCGTCGAGCACCGCCGCGGCGGGCCGCTCGTCGCCGAACGGCCGGCGATCGGTGTGCCGCTGCTCGATCGCCGCGGCGAGCCGCTCGTCCGCGGCGCGCACCGCGTCCGGGCGCGGCGCCCCGCCCCGGACCCGGGCCACCAGGTCGGGCCGGTCGGGATCGGGCAGCCGCTGGGCGTCGGCGTCGTACCCGGCGGCGTGCAGCGCGGCGGACGCGTGGTGCAGCGCCGTACCGCAGCTGAGCAGCAGCAGCCGCCCGTCCGGGTCGATCCCGGCAAGCTGGCGCGAGCGGTCCGCCCACAGCTCGGCGTGGTCACCGGCCAGCCGCCACCGCCACGGCTGCGTGTTCAAAATGGAGGGTGCCCGCAGCGCCGCGATCGACGCCTCGGCCACGAGATCAATGTCGGCGCGCAGGTTTCTGGTCATCCCGCAACAGTCGCGCGCCGCCCGCCGACCCGAACAGGGCCATAGGTCCCCCATCGCCCGGGACAACACCCGGTTTACAGAGAATGAATACTCTCGGTCACCGGGGACCCTGGACCGGGTAGCGGAACGTACGGCAGGCGGTCACGACGGTCGCGGGAACGGGATCCACTCCTTCGTCACCGTGACGCTGTCGAGCAGTTCCGGAACCGGAGTGCGGCCCAGCCCAGGCCCCTGCGGGACGTCGAGGTGTCCGTCGATGAGCACGAACGGCTCGGTGATGTCGGTCGCGTAGTAGCGGTCCGACGCGGAGGTGTCGCCCGGCAGCGTGAAGCCGGGCAGCGCCGCCAGGGCCACGTTCGCCGCGCGCCCCAGGCCGGTCTCCAGCATCCCGCCGCACCACACCGGCACGCCGTGGGCGACGCACACGTCGTGGACACGCCGGGCCTCCAGGTAGCCGCCGACGCGGGAGGGCTTGATGTTCACCACCGAGCAGGCACCCAGCGCGATGGCGTCCGCCGCCGAACGCGCGGAGACGATCGACTCGTCGAGGCAGATCGGCGTGCGCAGGACCTTGGCCAGCTCCGCGTGGCCGCGGATGTCCTCCTCGTCGAGCGGTTGCTCGATGAGGAGGAGGTCGAAGGGATCGAGCCGGGCGAGGTGGCGCGCGTCGGAGACGTGGTACGCCGTGTTGGCGTCCACCTGCAGCAGCACCTCGTCGCCGAAGCGCTCGCGCACGGCGCGTACCGGCTCGACGTCCCATCCCGGTTCGATCTTGAGCTTGATCCGTGCGTAGCCTTCGGCGAGGTAGCCGCCGACCGCGTCCAGCAACTGCGGGATGGAGTCCATGATCCCGACCGAGACGCCGGCGGCAACCCGCTCCCGCGTCGCGCCGAGCCACGTCGCGAAGGAGATGCGGTGCGCGCGGAGCCAGGCGTCCAGCACGGCGGTCTCCAGTGCCGCTTTCGCCATCCGGTGTCCCTTGATCGGGGCGAGTGCCGGGGCGACCTGCCACGGGTCGAGGTCCCGCACCGTGGCCAGCGCCGGGATCAGGTAGTCGCGCAGCACGTCGCCGACGGCCCTGGTGTACTCGGAGGAGTACAGGGGCGCGGACATCGCCCCGCACTCGCCCCAGCCCTCGCCGTCCGGCGTCTCGGCGCGCACCAGGGCGATCTCGCGCGAGTGCTGCGTGCCGAACGACGTCCGGAACGGTGACACCAGCGGCACTGCGATCTGCCGCACCTCGATACCGGTCAGCTGCATCTTCATCGCTGCTCCTCCCCCTCGTCGATCACTTACCAACCGTCGCGGGTGAAGCCGACGACGGGCCGCCCGGCGGCCATCAGCCCACCGAGAACCTCGCGGGACGCGGCAGCCACCGGCCGGCAGCTGCCGCGTCGACGCGCCGCGGTTGGCCGTCGGCCGCCAGGCGGCCGCCGGCGAACATCCCGGCGACGTGGCCGCCGAAGTGCGACAGCCCGTTGGGCAGCTTCAGCGTGATCGGGGGATTGCCCGGCCCGGGTCGCCAGACGCGGTCCAGCAGCGCGCCGGCCTCGGCCAGCTGCTCGATCGTGGTGAGCTCGCCGACGGTGACGCCGGCCGCGGGCGGGGTCGCCGTTTCGAGCTTCGGGTCCTGATCAGCCATGGCGGTCCTTCGAGCCGGGTGTCAGCTGCGCGCGCACCAGCTCCGCGAGCAGCGCCGAACGCTGCGGCAGATGCTCGACGGACACGTGTTCGTCGTCGGCGTGGGCGCCGCCACCGACGGCACCGAGGCCGTCCAGGGTCGGTGTGCCGACGCCGGCGGTGAGGTTGCCGTCGGAACCGCCGCCGACCGCGATGCCGTGCAACGTTCCGAGCCCCAGGTCCTCATGAATCCGGGCGGCGCGGGCGAACAGCTCGGCGGATGCGGTGCCTGGCATCGGCGGCCGGTTCGGGCCGCCGATGAGCTCGAGCCGGGCCCCCGCCACCACGGGCCGCAGGGCTCGCATCGCCGTGTCGATGCGGTCCTGCTCGGCAACCGTCGCGACGCGGACGTCCACCTGCAGCTCCCCGGCGTCGGGAACCGTGTTGCGGGTGGCCCCCGAGGCCATGACGGTCGGCGTCACGGTGGTACCCCGGCCCGGGTCCGCCAGGCCACCGATCGCCAGGACCTGGTGGGCCAGCTCCACCGTCGTGTTGATCCCCCGGTGAGGTTCCAGCCCGGCGTGCGCGGCCCGGCCCACGACCCTGACGTCGTAGGCGGACACGCCCTTGCGGGCCGTCTTCAGCGCCCCGCCGGGCCCGCTGGCCTCCAGGACCAGCGCCGCGCGGACCCGCCGCGCCTCGGTCTCGATCAGCTCCCGCGAACACGGCGAACCGATCTCCTCGTCGGTGGTGACCAGGACGGTCACGCCGTCGAGGGAGTCCAGCACCGCGAGCGCGTGGAACATCTGGACCAGTCCGGCCTTCATGTCGAAGCAGCCGGGCCCCGTCACCCGGCCGCCGGCAACGGTGAAGGGGTGGCTCGCCAGCGTGCCGAGCGGCCATACCGTGTCGCAGTGTCCAAGCAGCAGGACCCGGTCCCCGGCACCGAAGCGCCAGCGCAGCTGGACACTGCCGCCCTCGGCCAGATACTCGGGTTTCGCGCCGGTCAGACGGGCCCCGAGAGCCGCCACGGCGTCGGCGCAGGCGGCCGAGGCCTCGCGGTCGGCCGTCGGCGACTCGGCCCGGACGAGCTCTTCCAGATCGGCGAGCAGGCTCGGCAACCGGGCCTGCAGCGCCCGCAGGAGGTGGGGCACGTCAGTCGACCTTCGGGGTCGCCCGCATGTATCGGGAGCCGTCGGGCAGGTTGTAGAAGACCACGGGGAAGTAGATCCCGATCTCGGGGCGCAGCACAACGCAGGCGTCCTTCTCCAACGTCTCCAACTCCAGTTCGGTGTATGCGATCCGTTCGCCGTCCGGTGACAGCTGCGGATCGACCGGCAGCCGCAGGTCGTACAGGTCCCCGGGCGAAAGCGGGCGGGTCATGCTGCGCCGCCGGCCGGCGGGGATGCATGCGAGCAGCGTGCGCGTGGTCTCGTGCGCGCGACACCTCGTCCGCCGGACCGCTCTCGACGAGCCGGCCCTCGTCCGGCACCGCGATCCGGTCGCAGCGGTAGCGGACCACGGCGAGGTCGTGGGAGATGAACACCATCGCGAAGCCCGGTTCCCGCTGGAGGCGTCGCAACAGGTTGAGGACCGCTGCCTGGATCGGGACGTCGAGGGCCGAGGCGAGCTCGGCGGCGATCAGGACACCGGGCCGGGCGGCCGGGTCCCGGGCCAGCGCGACGCGTTGACGCTGCCCGCCCGGCAGCGCGTCCGGGGTTCGCGGCGTTCGCCGGATCGATGCCGACCAGGTCGAGGTAGCGGGCCGCCTCGTCCCCGCGCTGCGGCCCGGGCATCGCCACGGCGGCGAGGGTCACGACGGCCGCACGGCCGTTCGTTGTGCACACCATGAGCTGCTCCTTGGGAGGCCGCCTACGAGTATGAAATATAGGCAAACATCACAGGGCCGAGGTTTGTCGCGCACGACAAATAGCAGATGCGGGGTTGGTGCGAGCCGACGAAGACAACCGGTTTCGGCAGCGCGGCCGAGCTGCGGTAACCGAACCGGCCGCGGGCGGCACGGGCCACCGCTGGGCCGGGTCAGGCCGGTCAGGCCGAGTCACGCCGGTCAGGCCGAGTCACGCCGGTCAGGCCGAGTCACGCCGGTCAGGCCGAGTCACGCCGGTCAGGCCGAGTCACGCCAGGTCAGGCCGAGTCACGCCAGGTCACCCTGGTCAGGCCGGGTCGCTTGTCAACTCGTAGCCGTTGACCAGGTCGCAGTCGATGCTGATGACGCAGTTCATGGTCTCGCCGACCCAGGGGTGCAGGACCTCCTCGTAGCGGCGCAGGCGGGACTCGTCCAGCACCAGCCGGGCCGTGCCGGTCACCACGACCGTCCAGCCCGTGTGGGTGCCGGCGTCGATCTCGTCCGCCTCGTAGGCGACCACGAGGGATCCGTGGGCCGTCGCCGCCGAGGCCAGGCCCGCGCCCAGGTTGCTGCGGATGACGATCGTCTCGCCGTCGACGAGGTGGTTGACCGGCCGGATCGCGGGCAGCGCGCGGTCGGTGAAGACCACGCGGCCGACCGGCACCGAGCCCAGCAGCTCCAGGCATCGCCGCCGGCCCAGCGACCGCAACACTCCCATGCTCTCCGCCTTTCCTCAGCCCGCGCCCAGCGCCACGACGGTGTCGACGTGCTCGCGCGCGTCGGCGCGGTGGGTGATGAGCAGCACGGTCCGCCCGCGCGTCGCGTCCATCAGGTCGTGCAGCAGCTCTACGGCGGTGCCCTCGTCGAGGTGTTCGGTCGGCTCGTCCAGCACCAGCACGGGGAAGTCGGCCAGCAGCGCCCGCGCCAGCGCGATCCGCCGCCGCTGCCCGCCGGAGACCGCGACCCCGTGCTCCCCGACACGGGTCCGCAGCCCGTCGGGCAGCCCGCTCACCCACTCGGCAAGCCGCGCCCGCTCCAGCACGGCGGCGAGCTGCGCGTCGGTCGCGTCCGGCCGGCCGACCCGCAGGTTGGCCTCGATGGTGCTGTCGAACAGGTACGCGTTGTCGCCCAGGTAGCCAATCACGCGCCGCACCTCGTCCCCGGGCAGCCGCCGCAGGTCGGTGCCGCCGAGCGTGATCCGCCCGGCGACCGGGTCGAGCCACCGCACCAGCAGCGCCGCGACCGTGCTCTTCCCGGCCCCGCTGGGCCCGACGAGCGCGACCCGCGCCCCCGGCTCCAGCGTGAACGACACGTCCCGGATCACCGGGCGCCCCGGCACCCACCCGGCCGAGACCCCTTCGACCCGCACGTCGAGACCGGCCGGCAGCCCGGCCGGCGAGTCCGGGTCCGGGGCCGGGTCCCGGGTGGCGGCGACCTCGGCGAGCCGGGACAGGGCCGCCCGCGACGACGCCAGGGTCTGCGCCGCCGCCGGGACGGCGCCGACGATCTCGAAGACCGCCAGCGGCGTCAGGACCACGACGGCGAGCAGCTCGCCCGGCAGGGTCCCGGCCCGGACGGCCACCGCACCCGCGGCCAGGCCGGCCAGGACCGCCAGGCCGGTGCACAGGGCCGTCACCGCAGCCGAGACGCCCGTCGCCGCGCTGGAGCGGCGGGTGGCCGTCAGCAGCTCGCGGTCGGTGCGGTCGATGGCGGCCAGCGCGTCGGCGGTCGCCCCCTGGGCGAGCAGGTCCGGCAGGGCCTGCACGAGGTCGACCGTGCCGGCCGTCAGGGCGCCGCGCAGCGGGGCCAGGCGGGCATCGGCGCGGCGGACGAGAGCGGACTGCAGCAGGGGTACCCCCACCGCGGCGACCAGCACGCCAGCCGCCAGCGCCAGACCCGCCGCCGGGAGCATCGAGCAGATCAGCAGGACCGAGGCCAGGCCGGTGACGGCGGCGACGGCGATCGGCAGCGCCACGCGCACGACCAGGTCGACGATCGACTCGACGTCGTCGACCAGCCGGGCCGCGAGGTCGCCGCGGCGGAACCCGGCCAGGCCCGCGGGGGCGAGCCGCTCCAGCCGCCGGTACGCCCGCACGCGCAGCTCCCCCAGCACCCGCAGCGCCCCGTCGTGGCCGGTGACCCGCTCGACATAGCGCAGCACACCGCGGCCGATGCCGAACGCCCGGACCGCGACGACCGCGACCATGAGGTGCAGCACCGGCGGGTGCATCGCCGCCCGCGAGATGAGCCACGCCGACGTCGCCATGAGCCCGACCGCCGACGCCGCGGCCGCGACCCCGGCGAGCACCGCCACCGTGAGCCGCCCCGCCGCTGGCCGTAGCAGCCCGAGCGCCGCCCGCACCAGGGCCGCACGCGTCAACCCGGCCCGCACCGACCCGGCCCGTGCCGGCTCGACACCGTGCCCCGCGGCAGACCCGGCCTCCGCGGAAGCCGCGGTCGAGGGCACCGCAGTCGAGGACGGCACGGTCGAGGACGGCACGGTCAAAGGCGCCGCGATCGAGGGCACCGTGCTCTGCGCCATGCTCGAAGGCGCCGTGTTCGAGGGCTCGAGGACGGCCGTCATCGGGTCACCTCCGGCGGGCGGCTGATGGCAACCGCACGATGCGCCACGACAGCGCGCTCCGCCGCGCGAAGGGCGGCAGGAACGGGACCGAACGGGCGGCGGACGCGGGAGGCGGTGAACGCGCGTGGGGTGGTCATGACGAGGCCGCCAATGCGGGGGTCAGGGCTATCTCGCGGTCGGCGATCGCGACCAGGGTCGGGCGGTGGGCGACCAGGATGACCGTGCGGCCCTCGGCGTGCGCCCGGATCGCGGTCAGCAGGTCGGCCTCCGTGGCCGCGTCCAGGCCCGCCGTCGGCTCGTCGAGCAGCACCAGCGGCGCGTCGCGGAGGAAGACCCGCGCCAGGGCGATGCGCTGGCGCTGGCCCGCGGACAGGCCGGCGCCGTCGTCGCCCAGCGGGGTGGCGAAGCCGGACGGGAGGGACTCGATGAACGACAGGGCGCCGGCCCGGGCCGCGGCCGCCCGCACCGCGTCGTCGGAGGCTTCCGGGGCGCCGAGGCGGATGTTGTCGGCGATCGTGCCGGCCCCCAGCCACGGCCGCTGGGGCAGCCACGCGACGCGGCGGCGCCACGCGTCCGGGTCCACCGTGGACAGCTCGACGCCCGCGACCGTCACGGTCCCCGACGCCGGGGTCGCGAAGCCCATGAGGACCGACAGCGCGGTCGTCTTGCCGCAGCCGCTCGGGCCGGTCAGGGCGACCAGCTCGCCCGGCTCGATCGTCGCGGTGAACGGCGGCAGCGGCGGGCGGCCCGGGTGCTCGACGACGACCCGGTCGAAGCGCACGGCGCCGGGCACCGGGGCGGGTGCGCTCCCGCGGGTCGGCAGCGGCGTCTCCAGCACCGCGAAGACCTCGGTCGCGGCGGCCAGGCCCTCGGCGCTGGCGTGGTAGTTGGCGCCGACCTGGCGCAGCGGCTGATACGCCTCCGGGGCGAGGATCAGCACCAGCAGCGCGGTGGCCAGCCCTAGGTCGCCGTCGACGAGCCGCAGGCCGATGCCCACGGCGACCAGCGCGACCGACAGCGTCGCCAGCAGCTCCAGCACCAGCGAGGAGAGCAGCGCGACGCGCAGGGTCCGCATGGTGACGCGGCGCTGGCGGGCGCTGATCTCGGCGATGACGGCGGCCTGGCGCTTGGCCCGGCCGAACACGCGCAGGGTGGGCAGGCCCGCCACGACGTCGAGGAAGTACTGGGACAGGCGGGTCAGCAGGGCGAACTGGCGGCGGTTGGTGGCCTCGGTGTGCAGGCCGACCAGCGCCATGAAGACCGGGATGAGGGGCAGCGTCACGGCGATCGTGCCGGCCGCGACCAGGTCGGCCGGGGCGATGCGGGCCAGGACGATGACGGGGACGAGCGCGCCGAGGACGAGCTGGGGCAGGTACTTGGCGAAGTACGCGTCCAGGGCGTCCAGGCCCCGGGTCGCCAGCGTGGCGACCAGGCCGCTGGGCGGGGCCGCGGCCGGCCCCAGCGCGGCCACGTGGGCCAGCAGCCGGGCCCGCAGCTGGCGCTTGACCGCCGCCGACGCGCGGGTGGCGCAGACCTGCTGGGCCCAGGCGACCGCGGCGCGCAGGGCGACGACGGCGGCGAGCCAGGCCAGCTCCGGCGCGATGCCGCGCAGGTCCGCGCCGTGCAGATACACCCGCGTGATGGCCTGCGCCAGCAGGGTCGCCTGGGCGACGATGAGGCCGGCCAGGGCCACGCCCAGGGCGACGGAGAGCACCAGATAGGTGCGCGTCGCCCGGGCGTGGCGCAGCAGCCGCGGGTCCAGGGGCTTCATCAGTGGCCCGCCGGGATGTGCTCGATGCGCAGCCGGCGCCGGAACACCCAGTAGGTCCAGCCCTGGTAGAGCAGCACGATCGGGGTGAAGCCGACCGCGACCCAGGTCATGACCTTCAGCGTGTAGGGCGTCGAGGACGCGTTGGTCACCGTGAGGCTGTCGCCGCCGGTCAGCGTCGTGGGCATCACGTCGGGGAAGAGCGTGACGAACAGCGCCGCCACCGCCAGCACCAGCGTCGCGCCGGTGGCGATGAACGCCCAGCCCTCGCGGCGGGCCCGGGCGGCCAGGACGCCCGCGACCAGCGCGGCGGCGGCGGCGCCGGACAGCGCCCAGCCCCAGGCGTCGGCGTGGGTCAGCTGCGTCCACAGCAGGAACGCGGCGGCCACGACGACCGCGGGCAGGCCGAGGCGCTCGGCGAGCTTGCCGGCCCGCACCCGCATGTCGCCGTCGGTCTTCAGGGCCAGGAACACCGCGCCGTGCAGCAGGAACAGCGTCAGCGTGGTGAGCCCGCCGAGCAGCGCGTAGGGGTTGAGCAGGTTGAAGAAGCCGCCGACATACTCGTGCTCGGCGCTGATCGGCACGCCGCGCACGATGTTGCCGAACGCCACACCCCACAGCAGGGCAGGCACGAGGCTGCCGCCGATGATGGCCCAGTCCCAGCGGCGGCGCCAGGCGGGGCTGTCGGACTTGCCGCGATACTCGAACGCGAGGCCGCGCAGGATCAGCGCGACGAGGATGATCAGCAGCGGTAGGTAGAAGCCGGAGAACAGCGTCGCATACCACTCCGGGAAGGCGGCGAACGTGGCGCCGCCGGCGACGAGCAGCCAGACCTCGTTGCCGTCCCAGACGGGGCCGATGGTGTTGATGATCAGCCGGCGCTCGCGGTCGTCGCGGCCCAGCACCGGCAGCAGCATGCCGACGCCGAAGTCGAAGCCCTCCAGGAGGAAGTACCCGGCCCAGAGCACGGCAATGAGGATGAACCAGACGGTGGTCAGCTCCATGAGGAAGGTGCCTCCTTTCGATCAGTAGGCGAACGCGAGCGGGCGGTCGGGGTCATCTTCCTCGTCGGGTACGACAATTTCCGGAGCGCCGGCCTTGGCGTACCGCAGCATCAGCGTCAGCTCGATGACCGCGAGCCCGCCGTACAGCAGCGTGAGGAGAACGACCGAGAACGCGGCCTGGCTCGTCGCCACCGACGGCGAGACGCTGTCGGCGGTCTTGAACATTCCGAAGACCGTCCAGGGCTGGCGGCCGACCTCGGTGAAGATCCAGCCGAACGAGTTGGCCAGCAGCGGCATCGCGACCGTCGACACCGCGGCGATCCACAGCCACCGGCCGGCCGGGCGGCGGCCCTTGCGCGTGGCCCACAGCGCGAGCGCGGCGACCAGCATCGCCAGCGCCCCGAAGCCGATCATCAGCCGGAACGACCAGTAGGTGACCGGGACGTAGGGCACGTAGTCGCCCTCGCCGTACTGGGCGTTGTACCGCTGCTGGATGTCGTTGATGCCCTCGACCTCGCCCTGCGGGTCCGCGGTGGCCATGAACGACAGCAGCGAGGGGATCCGGACGCTGTACATCTCCTCGCGCCCGTCCAGCGAGCCGATCGTGAACACCGAGAACGACGCGGGCTTGCTGGTGTCGTACAGCGCCTCGGCGGCGGCCATCTTCATCGGCTGCTGCTCGGTCATGATGCGCGCCTGCAGGTCGCCGGTGATGAGCACGAGCACACCGGAGACGAGGATGACCCAGGCACCGAGCTTGAGCCCGGGCCGGAACACCTCGGGCTGGTTGCCGCGGCGCAGGTGCCAGGCGCTGACGGCCAGCAGCAGGGCGCCCGCGGTGAGGAAGCACGCGGTGACGGTGTGCGGGAAGGTGACCAGGGCGGTGCTGTTCGTCAGCACCGCGCCGATGTCGGTGAGCTCGGCCCGGCCCCGCTCGGCATTCATCGTGTACCCCACCGGATGCTGCATCCACGAGTTCGCCGCGAGGATGAAGTACGCCGAGAGCATCGTCCCGATCGACGCGAGCCAGATCGTGGCCAGATGCAGCCGCTTGGGCAGCCGGTCCCAGCCGAAGATCCACAGGCCGAGAAACGTCGACTCCATGAAGAACGCGAGCAGGCCCTCCATGGCCAGCGGCGCGCCGAAGATGTCGCCGACGAAGCGCGAGTACGCCGACCAGTTCATGCCGAACTGGAACTCCTGCACAATGCCGGTGACGACGCCCATCGCGAAGTTGATCAGGAACAGCTTGCCCCAGAACTTCGTGGCGCGCAGGTAGTGCTCCTTGCCGGTGCGTACCCATGCCGTCTGCAGCCCGGCGACGAGCGCCGAGAGGCCGATGGTGATCGGCACGAAGATGTAGTGGTACACGGTGGTGATGGCGAACTGCCACCGTGCAAGGTCGAGCTTGTCCATGCCGCGATTCTGTTGCCATCCCCGTGGGCCGCGCAGGGCCTAAGGTCATATTCGCGACGGGACTTTTCCGGGCCGCACCAGGCCGGCGCCCGCGTCGTAGCGGCGATACACCAGATTGCCGCGGCCCGTGGCGGAATCGGTGAAGAACAGGAACGGCAGCCAGCCGTCGGCCAGCCGCGCGGCCGCGTCCTGCTGGCTGAGCACCGGCGGGCGGCGCGGGTTCACCGTCGGCACCGGGGTGCCCCGCCCGGCCGCCGGGTGCATGCTGCGCTGCCGCGACAGCTGAAGCCCGGTGGGGCCGGCCCGGTGTACGAGCGCGTCCTCGCCGGTCTCGGAGTCGGTGAACAGCAGCGCGTCGTAGTCCATGGCGGCCAGGTGCGCGGCGGCCTGGCAGAAGCACCGGCGGTACAGCTGCACGCTTTTGATCCTGGTGATGACCGGCTTTCCGGGGACCGCCAGCGGCCGGTGCTCCGGATCGGGCCACGGCCAGGGCTCCCACGCCGTGCTGAGGCGGCGGATCTGCCGGTCCAGGCGCGTGGCGCCGGTCGCGATGGCCTCGGCGGCGTCGCGCCCGGCGACCTGGATGCGCACGGGTGCGCCGAACAGGCGCAGGTTGGCCTGGACCACCATCGGCCCGCCCTCCCTCGCGGCAGCCGTGAGCCGCAGCCGCAGGCCGCCGTCGAGCCGGTGGCGGGTGGCGAGCGCGCCGAAGAGTGCCTCGGCGACCTCGCGTTCGTGCGGGCGCACCCCGCGCGCGGTGAGGTTCATCCTGCAACCAAGTCACGGCGGGCCTGACCCGGTACAGTGCCGAAAGTCCCGAACCCGGGACCTTTGTTCCCTGGCGGGGCACGACAATGGGCGCTAGAAAGGGTCTTATGATCCGGGTGTACTTGCTCGACGACCACGAAGTCGTCCGCTTCGGCCTGCGTGAGTTGCTCGAGCGCGAAGGCGACATCGAGGTCGTCGGCGAGTCGGGATCCGCCGTCGAGGCCACGCACCGCATCCCGGCGCTGCGGCCGGACGTCGCCGTGCTCGACGGGCGGCTGCCCGACGGCAGCGGCATCGACGTGTGCCGGGACGTGCGCTCCATCGACCCGTCGATCAACGCGCTGATCCTCACGTCGTACGACGACGACGAGGCCCTGTTCGCGGCGATCATGGCGGGCGCGTCGGGGTACGTGCTCAAGCAGATCCACGGCACCGACCTCGTCGACGCGGTACGCCGCGTGGCGGCCGGGCAGTCCCTGCTCGACCCGGCGGTGACCGCGCGCGTGCTGGAGCGCATCCGCAACGGCCCCGAGCAGCCCGACGAGTTCAAGCACCTCACCGAGCAGGAGCGCAAGATCCTGCTCCACGTGGCGGAGGGCCTGACCAACCGCGAGATCGCCGAGCGGATGTTCCTGGCCGAGAAGACGGTGAAGAACTACGTTTCCAGCCTGCTGGCCAAGCTCGGGCTGGAGAGGCGCACGCAGGCGGCGGTGCTCGCGTCGCGCCTGCTACAAAAGAAGCCGTGACGTCGCTGCCGCTGCCGCTGCCGGAACTGTCCCGGGTCGACCTCGACGCGTTGCTGCAGGAGCTGCTGGCCCGGGTCGGCGAGGTGATGACCAGCCGGGAGCGGTTGCGCGCGCTGCTCGACGCGGTCGTCGCGATCGGCTCCGACCTCGACCTGCACAGCACGCTGGAGCGCATCGTCGAGGCGGCCTGTCGTCTCGCCGATGCGCGATACGGCGCGCTGGGCGTCATCGGCACGGACCGGATGCTGGTGGAGTTCATCAACCACGGCGTGACGGCCGAGCAGCGCGCCGAGATCGGTGACCTGCCCCGCGGCCACGGCGTGCTGGGCCTGCTCATCGACGAGCCGCGCCCGATCCGGCTCAAGGACATCACCCAGCACCCCCGCGCGTACGGCTTCCCGCCCAACCACCCGCCGATGCACAGCTTCCTCGGCGTGCCGGTGCGCATCCGCGACCAGGTGTTCGGCAACCTGTACCTCGCCGAGAAGCACGGCGGCGAGCAGTTCACCCAGGACGACGAGGACCTGGTCGCGGCGCTGTCCGTGGCGGCCGGCGCCGCGATCGACAACGCCCGCCTCTTCGCCCAGGCGGAGCGCCGGCAGCGATGGCTGGTCGCCGCCGCGGAGATCACGTCGGTACTGCTGGGAGAGGTCCGCCGCACCGAGGCCCTCGAACTCGTCGCGACCCGCGCCCGCGAGGTAGCCGGCGCCGAGCTCGCGATGGTCCTGCTGAGCGGCGACGACGGCGAGCGCCTCACCGTCGAGGTCGCCGTCGGCACCCCCGCCAACGCGACCGGCTGGTCGATCCCGGTCGCCGGCAGCGACTTCGCCGACGTGCTGCAGCAGCGGCATGTGGCGGTGATCACCGACCTCGGCGCCGCCGCGAACTGGCCCATCCTCCTGCCGACCGGCACCGCCCTGCTCGTGCCGCTCGCCGTCGGCGGCGTGGCCCTGGGCGCCCTGGTGGTCGCGTTCGGCAAGGAGAGCACCCCGATCACCGAGGGCCTGGAGCTGGCGATGGTCGAAACGTTCGCCGGCCAGGCTGCCCTGGCGCTGGAGCGCGCCCGCGCCCAGGACGAACGCGAAATGCTCGCCGTCGTCGGCGACCGCGAGCGCATCGCCCGCGACCTGCACGACGTCGTCATCCAGCGGCTCTTCGCGGCCGGGATGCAGCTGCAGGGCGCGGCGTACCGCAGCACCCAGGAGGACGTCCGCGGCCGCATCAGCCGCGTCACCGACGACCTGGACACCACGATCCGCGACATCCGCGGGGCGATCTTCGAGCTGCGCGGGGCCGGCCAGCACAGCCTGCGCAAGGAGATTCGCGACCTGGTCGAGGAGGCCACGGAGTCCCTCGGCTTCCGCCCCACCCTGCGCATCGACGGCCCGGTCGACACCGCCGTTCCCGACGCGCCCCGGACCGCCCTGCTGGCCGTACTGCGCGAGTCGCTGAGCAACGTCGCCAAGCACGCGCGGGCCGCGTCGGTCCGGGTGACGATCGCGGTGGGCGGCGGCAGCCTGGACCTACTCGTCGAGGACGACGGCCGCGGCCTGCCGGACGAGCCGGCATCCTCCGGCCACGGCCTGCCGAACATGCGCGCCCGCGCCAAGGACCTGGGCGGCGACTGCACGGCCACCCCCGCCCCGGGCCGCGGCACCCGCATCACCTGGAGCGTGCCCCTGTAGCGGCGCCCCCACCCGCACCTGCTCCCGCATCACGCGGAGCTGGCCGCTGCAGGCGGCACCCCACCGCGGCCGTACGCTCGCCGCCCTGCCACGACCGCGCGTCCCGCAGCCGGGCTCTTCTCCCCCGCACGCCACGCTGAAACCGCACCGCCGCCGTAACCAGGCCCTCTCCCACGCACGCCGGCGCCGCAACCGCGACCTGTTGCCGTCACGCTGCGCCCCAACGCGGTTCTGGTCCTCGGCGCCTGGGACGGCGACCTGCACTACGACACCCGCACCGTGACGGTCACCGGCGGTGACAGCCGGATACGGTCGCCACTGCCCTCACCGGCGCCCCGGCGGCCCTGGCCTTGCTGCACTCGACATCATGGCGGTATGCGGCCGGCCAGGTCGTCCTCACCTACGCCGCGATCCTCGACGCCGCCAACCACCGGCGCGCCCCCTGCCCGAGCCGTGCGTCACCGGTGAGGGTGTCGATGTAGAGGACCACGGCACCGCCCGCTCCCCCGACCCGCGGCGGCCGAGCCCGCTCCACATCTGCCCCGACGTCGTGGCCACCGACGCCGTGGCCACCCACGCCGCGCGGCACCTGGCCTGGCTTCGCGAGACCGACGAGGTCGCGGACGCGGCGCTCGCCACCGTGCCGGCCGTATGGCAAGCTCTGGACCGCCACGTCCCCGCCCCAGCCGGTGCTGTCTCGATCCCCTGACCGCGACCGTCGTCACGCCGTGTGAGCGTAGCCGAATTACCGGATTAGCAATTGCCGGTAATCCGATAATTCGTAATCCGCGCCACCGACAGTGACTGTCGCGGAGAGCTGCGCCGCCGGAGCATGGTGAACAGCGCGAGACCACGCCGACGCCGGGACCGGACGGAGAGAGGCCGAGGCGATTGGCAGCCCAGGTGTCGGAAGTGATGACGGCCTCCAAGCACCCGCCCGTGAACACCACACGACGCCGCCGGGTTGCTGAACCGACAGCGGGGCGCCATCGGCTCCTGCGATGACGCCCCGCTGTGTCCACTACGAGGCCTGCAGAACCGACGCCCAGGAGGCCGGCAGAACCGACGCCCAGGAGGCCGGCAGAACCGACGCCCAGGAGGCCGGCAGAACCGACGCCCAGGAGGCCGGCAGAACCGACGCCCAGGAGGCCGACCGAGCCGGCGACCAGGGGACCAACCGAGGCGGAGGTGCGGGATGCCGACCGAGGCGGAGGTGCGGGAGGACCTCGATCTGGATGCGGGTGTGCCGTTGTTACCGGTCGGCGATTAGGAAACCGACGGGATCGGCGATCAGGAGGCCGACGGGGTTGGCGCTCCCGGGGTCGTCGGGGCTGGAGCCGCCGGAGTCGTCGCGGCCGGGGCTGGGGGCCAGTTGCGGTCCTGGCGGTCGCCGGGGTGGCCGAAGCCCGGGCCACGGCCGTCGCGGGGATCGCCACCGCGGTAGTGGTCCTGGCGATCGAAGCGAGGACCCGTGCCGTGCGGGCCGTGATGGTGGCCAACCACGGCCGCGCCGATCGCCGTCACTCCGGCGCCGAGGCAGCAGCCGAGTACCAGCGCCGCGCCGGCGATCAGCAGGCCGCGGCCGCGCCAGCCGTCCCGCCAGCCGCTGCGCCACGCGGGCGGAGGGCCGGCCGGAGGCGGCGGTGCGGCGTAGGCGGCGCCGGGCGGCGAGTACCTACCGGCTGCGGCCTGCTCGGCGGAACCACCGGACGCGGCAGAACCACCGGACGCGGCAGAACCACCGGACGTCGCAGGGCCGCCGGACGCGGCGGGAGCACCGGGCGCGGCGGCCGGAGCGGCTGAGGCCGGAACCGACTCGGCGGCGAAGGCCACCGGCACGAGTGGGTCGGCCGCCGCGCTCGGCGTAATCGAGGAGGGCGGCTCACCGGCCGGGTCGGCGGATCCGTCCTGGGCGGACGGAACAGCCTGCGCGGACGGAACAGCCTGGGGTGGCGGGACAGCCTGAGACGCTGGGGCCGCCGGGGCCACCTGAGACGGCGGGGCAGGCGGGGCCGCCGGGGCGGGCGGGGGCGGAGCGGCGGCGGGCTCGTCCGCGGGCTGGCGGTTCGGGATCGAAGGTTCGTCGCTCATCTTGCGCTCCAAGGGGGTCTGCTGGTACATCGACCATCAGCATCGGCAGGGCGCTTAAAGACATCGCGCAGGTGAGCCTAAGAATTGCGTGAGAAGAGGTGCTCTTAGCGAATTCTTAGGGACCGCGCGCCGGTGCTCTCATGCACCGAGGCGATTGTTGTCTCGTGACAATGACATCCACGCCCGTCGCTTCGGTGGCGGTCGCGCGGTCGCGGGCCACGCCGCGCTGGTGGGCCGACGCCGGTCGTACGGCCGCGTTT
Source organism: Dactylosporangium sp. CA-233914 (assembly GCF_050942935.1). Classification (NCBI taxonomy): domain Bacteria; kingdom Bacillati; phylum Actinomycetota; class Actinomycetes; order Micromonosporales; family Micromonosporaceae; genus Dactylosporangium; species Dactylosporangium sp. CA-233914. The sequence goes on from NZ_CP192030.1 coordinate 7,240,870, forward strand.
GTGAGCCTGCTCGTCGTCGTGGCGCTGTGGGTCGCGAACCGTGGGCTGCAGGGCATGGCCGGCGGGGTGGCGGAGGCGACCAGCGCGCTGGGGCGGCTCACGGGGCTGATCGCCTCCGACCTGTTGCTGCTGCAGGTGCTGCTCATGGCGCGGGTACCACTCGTCGAGCGGGCCTTCGGTCAGGACCGGCTCGCGCGCTGGCACCGCTGGACCGGGTTCAGCTCGTTCCACCTCATGGTCGTCCACATCGTGCTCATCACGGTCGGCTACGCGGCCACTACGGACGCGGATGTGCTCGGCGAGCTGTGGGATCTCACGGTGAACTACCCCGGGATGCTGCTCGCGGCGGCGGGGACCGGGCTGCTGGTCATGCTCGTCGTCACCTCGATGCGGGCGGCTCGGCGGCGGCTGCGGTACGAGTCCTGGCACCTGCTGCACCTGTACGCCTACCTCGGCGTCGGCCTTGCCCTGCCGCACCAGATCTGGACCGGCGCCGACTTCATCGCCTCGCCGTGGTCGCGCGCCTACTGGTGGACCCTCTACGCGGCCGCCGCCGGCGCCGTGCTCGTCTACCGCGTCGGGCTGCCGTTGTGGCGCAGCGCGCGGCACCGCCTGACCGTCGAGCGGGTCGTCGCCGAGGGGCCGGGCCTGACCTCGGTGTACCTGCGCGGCCGCGACCTGCACCGGCTCCCGGTACGCGCCGGGCAGTTCTTCCAATGGCGCTTCCTCGACGGCCCGGGCTGGTCCCGCTCCCATCCGTACTCGCTGTCAGCGACCCCGCACACCGGCATGCTGCGCATCACCGTCAAGGACCTCGGCGACGGCAGCGCCCGCGTCGCCGGCCTGCGACCCGGAACCCGGGCACTGATCGAGGGCCCGTACGGCCGCCTCACCGGCGAGACGTACGCCGGCGGCCACGTCGTCATGCTCGCCTGCGGCATCGGGGTCACCCCGCTGCTGGCGCTACTCGGCGAATTGCCCTACGCACCGGGCGCGGCCACCCTGGTGTACCGCGCCCGCAGCGAGGCCGAGGTCACCTTCCGTGCCGAGCTCGACTGGCTCGCCCGCCACCGTGGCGTGCGCATCGTGTACCTGCTCGGCTCCCGCGCCCGCCGCCGCTCCTGGCTGCCCGCGTCGGCCGCCGGACTCACGGACGCCGAGGCGCTGCGCCGTTGCGCGCCGCACATCGCCACCGCCGACGTGTACGTCTGCGGCCCCGGCGCCTGGACCGAGGCCGCCGAAGCCGCGGCCCGCGTTGCCGGGGCATCCCCCGAGCGCATCCACACTGAACAGTTCGCCTGGTAGGAGCAACCCTTGCGACGCATCACCCTCTGGCTGCTGTCCACCCTGGCCGCGCTGGTGTTGCTGTTCAGCTACCGCACGAGCCTCGGCGGCACCGCCGCGCCCGCCACGGCCGCCGGCACCGCCCCGGAGGGCGGCGGCACCTCGGCCACCGGCGGCACTGGCGGCGGGGGCAGCACCTACACCGGCTCGGCCGCGCCGACCCGGTGGGGCGACGTGCAGGTCGCGATCACCGTCGCCGGCGGGAAGATCACCGCGGTCACGGTGCCGGTATACCCGAACAGCAACCGCCGCGACCGGCAGATCAACGCCCGGGCGCTGCCGATCCTCGTGCGGGAGACGCTCGCCGCGCAGAACGCGCACATCGACACGGTCTCGGGTGCGACGGTCACCAGCAACGGTTACAAGGAGTCACTACAGGCGGCCCTCGACGCGGCGCACCTGTCGTGAACCGGCGGGCTTGGGTGGAGCAGATCATGGGGCTGCCCGTTAGCGTGCACGTGCGCGGCGACGAGCCGGACTCGGCCGAGGTGCGCTACCGGGTCGCCACGGTCTTCGCCGACCTGCGGCGGGCCGACGCGGTGTTCAGCCCGTACCGCGACGACAGCGAACTGTCCCGCTGGGAGCGCGGCGAACTGGCGGTCGCCGACGCGGACCCGGTCTTCGCCGAGGTGCTGGCGCTGTGCGACGAGGCGCGGGAGCGCACCGGCGGCTGGTTCGAGCCGCGCGGGCTGCCCGACCCGCGCACCGCCGCACCCCGGTTCGACCCGTCGGGGCTGGTGAAGGGATGGGCCGTCGAGCGGGCCGCACAACATCTGCGGCAGCTTCAGCGGTACTCCTGGTGCCTCAACGCCGGCGGGGACGTCCTCGTGCACGCCGAGCCCGGCACCCCGGCCTGGCGGATCGGGATCGAGGACCCCGCCAACCCCGGGCGGGTGCTCGCGGTCGTGGAGCGCCACGGCGGGGCAGTCGCCACGTCCGGCACAGCGCACCGCGGCGGGCACATCCGCGACCCGCACACGGGCGAGAGCGCCACCGCTGTACGGTCGGTGACCGTCGCGGGGCCGCAGCTGCTGTGGGCCGACGTGTACGCGACCGCCGCCGCGGCCCGCGGGCCGCTCGCCCTGCGGTGGCTGGAGACGCTCGACGGCCACGCCGGGCTGCTGGTGTCCGCGTCCGGGCTGTGCCAGGTCACCGCCGCCTGGCCCGGGCCGTGATAGACGTTGCTGGGTGACCCCATGGCGACGGAGGCGGGCGTGCGGATTCTCGTGGTCGACGACGACGCGGCGGTGCGGGACTCGCTCGCGCGTACGCTGCGGTTCGAGGGCTACCAGGTCGAGACCGCGGCCGACGGCAAGCAGGCCGTCGAGTCGGTCCGCGCGGCCGAGCCCGACGCTGTCGTGCTCGACGTGAGCATGCCGGTCATGGACGGACTCGAGGCGTGCCGGGAGCTGCGGGCCGACGGAGTGCTGGTGCCGGTGCTCATGCTCACCGCGCGCGACAGTGTCGGCGACCGGGTGGCGGGGCTCGACGCCGGCGCCGACGACTACCTGATCAAGCCGTTCGCGCTGCAGGAGCTGCTGGCTCGGCTGCGGGCGCTGCTGCGGCGCTCCATGCTCGCCGCGCAGGCCGCGCCGGAGGAGCGCAGCGCCGCGGACGCGTCCGGGTGGTTGCGCTTCGCCGATCTGCGGCTCGACCCGCAGACGCGGGAGGTGTGGCGCGGGGATCGGGCGCTGCGGCTGACCCGGACCGAGTTCGCCATCCTCGAGGTGTTCCTGCGCCACCCGCGCCAGGTGCTGACCCGGGAGGTGCTGTTCGAGCACGTCTGGGGGTACGACTTCGGGGAGACCTCCAACAGCATCCATGTCTACCTCGGGTATCTGCGGCGCAAGCTGGAGGCCGGCGGGGAGGCGCGGCTGCTGCACACCGTGCGCGGGGTCGGGTTCGTGCTGCGCGAGGAGCCGCTGTGATCGCGTGGTGGCACCGGCGCACCCTGCACGACCGGCTCTCGCTGCTGGTCACCGGGGCGGTGACGGTGGCCGTGCTCACGGTGGCGGCCGTCGCGTTCGCGGCCGTGTTCGAGATTCAGCACCGGCAGATCCAGTCCCAGCTGACCGCCGACGCGCAGGCGATCGCGGCGCAGCCCGAGCAGTGGCGGGCGAGCACCGGGCAGCTGCCCGACGCCATGCCGGACTACGGGCCGGGGCCGGCCGGGCACGGCCCGCCCGGGCGGCACCGGCCGCGGGACCTCGGCGCCCGCTGGCAGATCGTCGGCTCCGACGGCGCCGCAGTGAGCGACTCGGCGTCACTGCCGGTCACCGCGGGCGTACGTGACGTCCTGGCCGGGCGGCGCAGGTCCGCGCAGGAGCAGCTCACCATCAACGGCGACCGTTACCAGATGCTGACCATCCCGGCGACCGGCGGCGGGGTCGTGCAGGTGGCGATCAACCAGGACCCGGTCCGGCGCACCCTCGCCCAGCTGGGCGCGCTGCTCGTCGCCGGGAGCGCGGTCGGGATCGCGGGCGCGGCGCTGCTCGGGCGGCGCGTCGCGCGCGCGGGACTGACGCCGGTGTCGCGGCTCGCCGAGGCCGTCGAGGGCGTCGCGGCCACGATGGACCTGACCCGTCCGGTGCCGGTCCACGGGGTCGACGAGATCGCCCGCCTCGGCCGCTCGGTGAACACGATGCTCGGCGCGATCGACGCCTCCCGGCGGGCCCAGCGTACGCTCGTCGAGGACGCCGGGCACGAGCTGCGCACCCCGCTGACCAGCATCCGCACCAACGTGGAGCTGCTGCTGGCGGTCGAGCGGCGCCCGGAGCTCGCGCACCGGCTGCCGCCGCAGGAGCGCGCGAAGCTCCTCGCGGACCTCGAGTCGCAGGTCGCGGAGCTGGCGACGCTCACCACCGAGCTGGTCGAGCTCGCGCGGGAGGAGACCGCGCGCGGGGAGCCCGAACCGGTCGATCTCGCCGACGTCGTGGCGGCCGCGATCCAGCGGGTGCGCACCCGCGCGCCGGGGCTGACGTTCGACGCCGGCCTCGCCCCGGTAACCGTGTTCGGGCGGCCGGGCGAGCTGGAGCGGATGGCGGTGAACGTGCTCGACAATGCGGCGAAGTGGAGCCCGCCGGGCAGTACCGTCACCGTCACGCTCGGTCCCGACGGAGCCGGCGGCTGCACGCTCACCGTGCGTGACGACGGCCCGGGCATCGACGAGGCCGACCGGCCGCACGTCTTCGACCGCTTCTACCGCGCCGCGGCGGCGCGCTCCATGCCCGGCTCCGGCCTGGGGCTCGCGATCGTCGCACAGACCGCGGCCCAGCACGGCGGCGCCGTCGCGGTCGCGCCCAACGAGCCGCACGGCACCGTGCTGACGGTCCGGCTGCCGGTTTTCTCACGGGACTCTTAAGCATCGTCTGACCCTGGTCTTACCCGGCGTCCCGACACTGGGGCGCATGAGGCAGTCCGCAGCCCGGTGGTGGCGTCCGGTCCTGCTCGCCGCCGGGGTCGCGCTCGCGGCATACACCCTGCACGACCACCTGCCGTCACCGTCGGCCACGTGGCGGGCGCTGAGCGCGGCCACCCCCGGCTGGCTCGCCGCGGCGGCCGCCCTGTCGGTGCTGTCGATGGCCGCGTTCGCCGAGCAGCAGCGGCATCTGATGGCCGCGTTCGGGGTCCGCATCCCGGCGGGCTGGTCGCTCGCGCTGAGCTACGCCCGCTCGGCGATGGCGACGGCGCTGCCGGCCGGCTCGGCGATCTCGGCTGGTTACGCGTTCCGGCAATACCGCCTCCGCGGCGCCGCGGAGGGCATCGCCGCGGCGGTGATGATGCTCTCGGCGGTCGCGTCGACGGCGGGCCTCGCGGTGCTGTACCTGCTGATCCTCGCCGACCCGCCCGGCTGGACGCTGTGGGCGGCCGCCGCGGCGGTGGTGGTCGCCGGCCTCGCACTCCCCCGGGTCGCGGCCACGCAGAGTCCCGAGACGGTCACGCGGCCACTCGCAACGGCCACCCGCGAAGCCGCAGCGGCCAGGCGGCGGCTCGGGACCGGCGAGCGACTGCCCAGCGCGGCCAAGCAGCGGACCCAGACGGGCGAGCGACTGCCCAGCGCGGCCAAGCAGCCGACCCAGACAAGCGAACGACTGCCCGGCACGGCCGGACGGCTGCTGGACACGGCCGCGGGGAAGTTGCGGGCGGCGGGGCGGACGGCCGCGGCGAGCTGCCGGGGCACGCTCGCGCTGGCCAGGACGGTGCCGGTGCGGCGGTGGGTGGCGGTGCTCGGCATCGCCGCCGTCAACTGGCTCACCGACCTCGCCTGCCTGCTCGCCGCCATGCACGCCGCCGGGCTGGCGGTGCCGGTGACGACGACCGCGACCGCGTACCTGCTGGCCCAGCTCGTCCGGCAGGTCCCGCTCACCCCGGGCGGCATCGGCGTCATCGAGGCGAGTCTCATGGTCGCGCTCACCACGGCGGGCGCGGCCCCGGCCGCGGCGGCCGCGGCGGTGCTCATCTACCGGGTGCTGTCGTGCTGGGCGATCCTGCCGATCGGCCTGGCCTGCTGGAGCTCGCTGAGGCCGGACGCGGGCAGCGGCTCAGGGCCGGAGCGTGACCGGATCGCCGCCGTCGTCGTCGACGACGCGGGCGTGCCGGGCCGGGGCGAGCGCCAGCATGCGCTGCACAGTGGCGGGGTCCGGTGACTCGACCTCGACGTGGTCGTCCTCGAAGAAGAACGGCACCGGATGGCCGGTCCACGTCGCCACCGGCGGGCACGGGACGCCGCGCGGGCCGGACGGCAGCCGGGCCTCGACAACCGAACGACCTCGGCGACGATGCGCGCCCCGCGGGCCGCCCGATCGGGATCAGCCGCGGACGACGAGGGTCCTGGCGGCCATGTCGCCGAGGCGGCGGCGGCGCTGCGAGGACAGCACGACGATGAAGCCGATGAGGTACGCGAAGATACCGTCGATGATGCGCAGCACGGTGCGGATGGCGGCCTTGCCGACGCCCGGCGCGCGGCCGGTGGCCTCGTCGACGACCCGGATGCCGGTGACCATCTTGCCGACGGTTCGGCCCAGCACGCCCTCCATGTAGATGTAGTACGCCACCACGAACACGAACGCGATCCAGTTGCCGGTCGACAGGCGCGTGGCGCTGAAGCCCGACGCGCTCCCGCCGGCGCTGAAGATCTCGGTCAGGATCGTGTTGACGATCCCGAACAGGATCGCGTCGATGATCGTGGCCACGACCCGGCGGCCGGTCACGTGGACATCGAAGGATCCCCGCGTGTACGCCATTGCCCAGCCTCCCTGTTGAAAGTGACGACCACAACTCTACTGGCCGGCCGCCCGCCGAGCGCGATAGGCGGCGACGTTGGCCCGGTTGCCGCAGCCCTGCTCGCAGAAGCGGCGGGACCGGTTCTTCGACAGGTCGACCAGGACGTCGTCGCAGTCGTCGGCGGCGCAGATCCGCAGCCGGTCGAGCTCCTTCATGCGGATCACGTCGATCAGCGCCATCGCGAACTCGACCAGGATGCGCACGTCGAGGGCCTCGTCGGCGGCGGTGGCGTGCAGGTGGTAGTCCCAGCCGTCGTGGCGCATGAGCTGCGGCAGGGCCCGGCCCTCGCGCAGCATCGCGTTGACGAGCTCGGCGGCCTCGTCCTCGCCGGCGCTCCACAGCGCGCGCAGCCGGGAGCGCAGGGCGCGCACGGCGGCGAGCTCGGCCTCGTCGCGGCGGCGCACGCCGGTGTACCCCCACCGGTCGATGAACGCGTCCAGCGCCGCGACGTCGGGCAGCCCCTCGCCGCCGTCGCGCGAGCCAGTGTTGACGAGCGCCGCCGTCGCGCTGAGGGCAGCCTCGGTGTCATGCGCAAAAATCCTCTTGACTCCTTACGCGAGCTCCGCCTACGTTCGTGTCATGAGCATAACGCGGTTTGCCCATAACAACACGGGGCGCGGCGCGGCCGGCCTCGGGCTCGCGGTGGCCAGCGCGGCCATGTTCGGCACGTCGGGCATCTTCGCCGACGTGCTGATGGCGACCGGCTGGACGCCCGGGGCCGTGGTCACGTACCGGGTCGCGATCGCGGCGCTGCTGCTGACCGGGCCGGCGCTGTGGTCGCTGCGCGGCCGGTTCGCCCTGCTGCGCCGGGCCGTGCCGGAGGTGCTCGCGTTCGGGCTCGTCGCCGTCGCCGGATGCCAGCTGTTCTTCTTCAACGCGGTCCGCCGCCTCGACGTGGGCGTCGCGCTGCTGCTGGAGTACGGCGGCATCCTTTTCGTCGTGGCCTGGGCCTGGCTGCGCCACGCACAGCGCCCCCGCCGCCGCACCGTCGCCGGCGGCATCGCCGCCCTGACCGGCCTCGTGCTCGTGCTCGACCCCGCCGGCGGCGGCCTCGACCCGCTCGGCGTGCTGTGGGGCGTGCTGGCCGGGACGGGCCTGGCCGTGTACTTCGTGATGGCCTCCCGCGCCGACGGCGCCCTGCCCCCGATCGCCCTGGCGTGGGCGGCGATGACCGTCGGCGCGCTCGGCCTCGCCGCGTTCGACGTCACCGGGCTGCTGCCGTTTCACACCGCGACCGCCGACGTGACGCTGCTGGGGCACCGCACGAGCTGGCTGGTGCCGATCGCCGGGCTGTCCGTGGTCGCCGCGGCCCTCGCGTACGCATCCGGCATCGCCGCGTCCCGGCTGCTCGGCGCGCGGGTCGCCTCGTTCGTCGGGCTGACCGAGGTGCTCTTCGCCGTCGTCTTCGCGTGGCTCGCCCTCGGGCAGCGGCCGGGCGCCTGGCAGCTGGCCGGCGGGCTGGTGGTCCTGGCCGGGATCGCGCTGGTGCGCGCCGACGGCGACCCGCTACCAGGCCCCGTCGAGCAGTCCGAGGAGATCGTCGAGCGCGAACCGGCGGGGGTTGGCGTACGGCGCGGCGACGATCCGCTCGGCGACCTCGCGTAGCCCCGAGTGCGGCACGCCCAGGTCCCGCAGCCGGGTCGGCGGGGCCAGGGCGGCGACCGCGGCGGCCGGGTCCGGGCCGGCGATGCGGGTCAGGCGCGCCGCCGCCGGTTCGGCGAACGGCAGGTTGAACGCCAGCACGTGCGGTAGCAGCAGGGCGTGCAGCGCCGCGTGCGGCAGGCCGAACGCGCCGCCGAGGACGTGGGCGAGCTGGTGGTGCAGGCCCATCCTCGTCTGGGCCAGGCACAGACCGGCCAGCCACGCCGCCTGCTGCAGGCGGGTCCGCGCCGGCAGCGCCCCCGGCTCGGCGAGGACCTCCGGCAGGGTGGCCAGGATCAGGGTCGCGGACTCGGTGGCGAGGGCGTCGGTGACGGCCGTCGCGTCGGACGCCCACAGGGCCTCGACGGCGTGCGCGAGGGCGTTGAGGGCGCTGGCCCGGGTCAGTCCCGGGGGCATCGACACCGTCAGCTCCGGGTCGTAGACGACGGTTCCCGGGGCGAGCGCCGGATCGCGGCGGGTCGTCTTCACGCCCCGCTCGGTCTCTCCCAGCACCGGTGTGACCTCGGATCCGGCATACGTCGTCGGTACGGCCAGCTGCGGCATCCCGCTCCGCGCGGCGAGCGCCTTGGCGAGCCCGACCGCCGAGCCGCCGCCGATCGCGACGACCGCGTCCGTCCCGGCCGTTCGCGCCGCGGCGAAGGCCTCTGCGGTCACCTCGACCGGCGTGTGCACCGCGGGCCGGTCGAACCGGGCCGCGCACCGCGCGCCGAGCGCGGCCGCGAGCTCGTCCGCCGCCGCGCGGGCCGAGCCGGTGGCGACGAGCAGCACCCGGCGGGCGCCGAGGCGCTCGACCTCGCCGGGGATCTCGCGCCGGGCGCCGGGGCCGGTGACGACCCGGCACGGCAGGGTCTCATAGACGGTCATGCGGGGCGCACCACGATCGGGAAGTCGACGTGGCGGAACGGGTTCGGCAGGCCGTGCCGCGCGGCGCGGTCCGGGTCGTCGACCGTGCAGAACGCGCGGACGAGGCTCTCCTTGACGCCGAACACCGCGTCCGAGTCCAGGTAGGGGGATCCGGCGACGAACACGTGCGTGGTGAGCGTGCGCACGCCGGGCGCGGACACCTCGACGTGGATGTGGGCGGCGCGGTACGGGTGCCGGCCGGTCGCGCCCAGCAGCCGCCCCACCGGGCCGTCGGACGGGATCGGGTAGTGGCGCGGCACCACCGTGCGGAACCAGAAGCGACCCTCGGCGTCGGCGGTGAACAGGCCGCGGAGGTTCTGCGCCGGTACGGTATCCGGGCGCTGCACATCGTAGAAGCCGTCGGCGTCGGCCTGCCACACGTCGACGCGCGCGCCGGGGACCGGGGCGCCGGCGGTGTCCGTGACGGAGCCCGTGACCAGGCACGGCTCGCCGGAGCCGACCAGGTCGATGGTGTCGCCGAGGGCCCGCGGCGGGGACGCGACGAGGTGGAACGGCCCCTGCACGGTCGTCTCGGTGCTGCCGCCGACGGAGCGGTTGTTGAGCGTCTCGACGAGCATCGAGATGCCCAGGACGTCGGAGAGGAGGATGAACTCCTGCCGGGTCGCGTCGCACATCTGGCCGGTTTCGGTGAGGAAGCGTACGGCCGCCGCCCACTCCTCGCCGGTGAGCCCGACGTCCTTGACGAACGCGTGCGCGTGGCGGACCAGCGACGCCATGATCTGCCGCAGCCGCTCGTCGGGCGCGCCCGCGAAGCTCGCCGCGACGACATCGGCCGAATGCTCCTCGTCGAACATGGCGGAGGCGAACATGGCGGCAGCCTACCCTCGGCATCCCGCCGCACTCCTCCTTCCGACGGGATTACCGGCCGCCGGCTGCCCCGACAGCTAATCGGCCCGGATCGCGGTGAACGCCGGCCACACGGTGTCGACGTAGTACGCCACGACCTTCGAACGCGGGACCTCCGGGTGCGCCAGCCACCACCGCCCCAGCTGCTCGGCGCCCCCGGAGGCGACGTTCGCGAAGGCGTCCACCCGCTGCGGATCGGCGTCGGGCAGGTGCGGCTCGACCAGGTCCGCGATCAGGTTCACGGTGCGCAGCCGCTCCCGGTGCAGATCCCCGGCGAGCGGCCCGGCGACCAGGCCGCCGGCCCCGATCAGCAGCTGCCACCGCGCCGGGTCCCGCTCCACCACCCGGTAGTAGGCGTCCGCGCCCAGCGCCAGCTGCTCCCGCGGGTCGGTGCTGGCCGACGCCGCGGCGAGGATCTCGCGGTTCCAGTGCGCCCGGGCCCGGCGCACGCAGGCGAGGTACACCCCCTCCTTGCTCCCGTGGTGCTCGTAGACCACCGGCCGCGTCACGCCGGCCGCCCGCGCGATGTCCTCGATCGACGTGCGCTCGTAGCCGGCCTCGAGGAACAGGTCCTCGGCGACGTCGAGCAGTTGCTGCTCGCGGGCGGCCCGGGTCATGCGGGTCTTCACAGGAGCACTCTATTACGGGTAAGTTACACGCTGTAGCTTACAGGTTGTAAGTTAGCCGCTTGGGAGGTCGCCGATGATCTCACCCGACACCGCGTGCACCGCCCCGCCGGACGAGACCGCCGCGTTCGAGCGCCTCTGGCGGGCCGCGCCGCCGTCGCTCGGCGCGCTGCTGCAGGCCCGCGTCGCGGCGACGCCGGACGCGGAGGCGTACCGGCGCCCGGACGGCCACGGCGGCTGGCGCAGCCAGACCTGGGCCGGCACGCACCGGGCCGCCACCGAGATCGCCGCCGGCCTGCTCGGACTGGGCCTGGCACCCGAGGACCGGGTCGCCATCATGTCCGGCACCCGTGTCGAGTGGATCGAGGCCGACCTCGGCATCATGTGCGCGGGCGGGGCGACGACGACGGTGTATCCGACCTCGACCCTCGACGACGTCGTGCACATCCTCGCCGACTCCGCGAGCCGCATCGCCATCGTCGAGCGCGCCGAGCACCTGGCGAAGGTCCGCGCGCCCGGCTCCCCGGTCGAGCACGCGATCGTCATCGAGGACGGCTCCCTCGACGCCCTGCGCGAGCGCGGCCGCGCCCTGCTCGCCGAACGGCCCGACGCCGTGGAACGAGCACTCGCCGGCGTCGGCCCCGAGCACCTCGCGACGCTCATCTACACCTCCGGCACCACCGGGCGGCCCAAGGGCGTGCAACTGCCGCACCGCAGCTGGCTGTACGAGGCGATCGCGAGCCAGGCGACCGGCCTCGCGACACCGGACGACCTCGGCTACTTCTGGCTGCCGCTGTCACACTCGTTCGGCAAGACCCTGCTCGCATCCCAGGTCGCGATCGGCCACGCCGCCGCGGTCGACGGCGACGTCACCCGCATCATCACCAACCTGCCGGTCGTCCGGCCGACGATCATGCCGGCCGTACCCCGCATCTTCGAGAAGGTCCACGCGGGCGTCCTCGCCGCCGTCCACCGCGACGGCGGCCTGCGCCGGCGAATGTTCGACTGGGCCGTCACGCTCGGCCGGGCGCGCTCGGCAACGCCACACCCCGGCGTGGGGCTGCGGGCGGCGCACGCGGTGGCCGACCGGATCGTCCTGGGCAAGGTCCGCGCGCGGTTCGGAGGGCGGATGCGGTACCTCATCAGCGGCGCCGCCAAGCTCGCGCCCGACCTCGCCGCGTGGTTCGACGCCGTCGGGCTGCCGGTGCTGGAGGGCTACGGGCTGACCGAGTCGTCGGCGGCCACGCTGGTGAACCGGCTGACGCACCTGGAGTACGGCACCGTGGGCCTGCCCCTGCCCGGCACGGCGGTGGCGATCGCGCCGGACGGCGAGATCCTGGTGCGCGGCCCCGGCGTCATGCCCGGCTATCACGGCCACGCCGGCGCCGAGGCCCTGGAGGACGGCTGGTTGCACACCGGCGACGTCGGCGAGATCACCGACCGGGGCTCGCTGCGCATCACCGACCGCAAGAAGGACCTCATCAAGACCTCCGGCGGCAAGTACGTGGCCCCGCAGGTCCTCGAGGCCCGGCTCAAGGCCCTGTGCCCGCTGGCCGGCAACGTCGTCGTGCACGGCGAGGGGCGCAAGCACATCACCGCCCTCATCGACCTCGACCCGGACGCGGCCCGCGCCTGGGCCGCCGAGCACGGCCTCGCTTCCCTTGCACTGCCCGAGCTGGCCACCGCGCCCGAGCTGCTCTCGGAAGTCGAGCGGTACGTGGCGCACCTCAACGCCGGGCTGGGGCCGTGGGAGACGGTGAAGCGGTTCGCGGTGCTGCCCAGGCACCTGTCCGTCGAGGACGGCGACCTGACCCCGTCGCTGAAACTGCGCCGCCGCGTCGTCGAGGACCGCTACCGCCCGCTGCTGGACGGGCTGTACGACCAGCCGTGACCGCGGCTCAGCAGCCGGGGTAGAACACCGACAGGACCGACAGCAGCGCGAGCACGGCCCACCCGGCGCGCAGTCCCGCCCAGTAGGCGGCCGGCGGCTTGGCGAGGTACGAGATGCCGAACGCGGCCCCGCCGAGCACGAGCTGCGCACCGCCGTAGGCGAGCACGAGCGCGGTGAGCAGCGCGAAGCGCGCCCCGGGATCGAGCGAGGACCCACACCCGAGCCCACCCCCGTGCGCCCGCATGGCAACGAACGCGGCAAGATCAGCAAGCCCGTTGCCGACGATCGCGACCGCGACCCCGAGCCCGGATTGCAACATGCGAGACGACATCGGGGCCGATCCTAGGGGATCATCACGGGCCCGGCCTCTCGGCAGGGGGCCCGGACCGGCACCCGCGCTATGGTATTTCGATGGGGGTTGATTCCCCGGTCCGGCAGCTCGCCCACCGGACGGGGTCCGGGGAGAGCACCGGCGGGTCGTGGAGCACCTACGCGCTGTATCCGATCCCGGTCACACGGCCCGAGGCCGGGCGGGTTGTCGAGGTGCTCGTCTGCGGTGAGTGCGGGGCCGAGGTCGCCTGCGCGGTGACCGGGGCCGCGGGCGTGCGGCGACTGCGGCTGTGGTGGCGGGGGCTGGCGACGGTGCCGGGCGCGTTCGCCGTCGTGCTGGTCGTGCCGGTCGCCGGCGCGCAGAGCTCCGGGCAGGCGGTCGCGTTCGCCGTGCTCGGCGTGGCCCTGCTGCCCGTGCTCGCCTTCGGGGTCCATCTCGCGCTGCGCCGCGCCCGCGACGAGGACGGGCTGCGCCTGGTCCGCGGCGACGGCATCCACAGCCTGCGGCCGGCCGGCTCCACCTCGGACTTCAGCGCGACGCTCGAAGCCTAGTCGCGGCGCTCCTGCAGGCGGCGCTGCTCCCGGCGGACCTCGGCGAAGCTCTCCCGCTCCCGCAGCAGCCACTCCGGCGGGTCGGCGGTGAGGTCCGCGATCTGGGTGGTGGTGAGCGCCTCGGTCACCCCGCCGCGGGCCAGGCCGCTGTTGGACACCCGCAGCCGCGCCGCGACCACGTTGCGCGGGTGCGGCCCGTCGCGGCGCAGGTCGACCAGCCACTGCGGCGGGTTGCGCCGCAGCTCGTCGAACTCCTCGCGGGAGATCGACCCGTCCTGGAACTCCCGCGGCGTCGCCGGCAGATACACATCGAGCTTCTGCGCGACGGTGGCGGGCTTCAACATCTGGGGCTGCTTCGACTTGCTCACCGCCTCAGGGTAGCGACTGGGCGGCCGGTAGGCTGAGCCCGGAGGTACCGTGACCGCATCTGTCTTCCGCCTCGCGGTGGTCCCCGGCGTCGTCATCGACCGCTGGGCCCGCACCTGGTCGGACCGCCGCCCGGACACCCGCCTGGAGCTAATCCCGGTCGCCGCCGCCGACGCGGCCGCCCAGCTGCCCGACCACGCGGACGCGGCTTTGCTCCGCCCGCCGGTCGACCGCGACCGGCTGCACGCGATCCCGCTCTACACCGAGCAGTCGGTGGTGCTGGCCCCGCGCGAGCATGTCCTGAACGCGGCCGACGAGGTGACCGTCGCTGAGCTGCTGGAGCTCGGCGAGCCGCTGCTGCACCCCCTCGACGACGTGCTGGACTGGGAGCCGAAGGAGGCGCAGCGCCCGGAGACGACCGAGGAGGCCGTCGAGTGGGTGGCGGCGTCGGCGGGGCTGCTGGTCGTGCCACAGTCCCTCGCGCGGCTGTACCACCGCCGCGACGTGAAGTACCGCCCGGTGACGGACGCCCCGACGTCCTCGGTGGCCCTGTCCTGGCCGGTCGACGCCCACACGGACCTGGTCGAGGAGATGATCGGCATCGTCCGCGGAAGGACGGCCAACAGCACCCGCGGCCGCCCCACCGGCCGCGCCCGCTGACGATCCACGTTCATTCCGGACGGCCGCAGCACCCGTCAACAAGGACCGCGGCAGATACGAACGCCCATGGGCGTCTATCCACGACGGGCAGGGCGGCTAAACGTCGTAGGAGATCGACTTGGAGAACAACGCCCCCGTTTCCCTCGACGGACACAAAGCAGAACCGGTCCATTTCGAACCTGTCAGCGGCCATCTCAACCAGAACTGCCCGCTTCGGCTCAACACGATCCAGCAATGTGGCTAGATGCTCACTCAAGGGTCCGTAACCCTGAGACTTGGTCGAGAGCGACCACATCATGTGGCGGTAAGGAGTGCCGCGAGGTTTCTGATCGCCAACGTCATGCGAATGGGTGGGTTCGATCCCCAGCTTCGCCGTCACGCCGTCGGCAGACACTCCCGGCTTGGTGATCCGCAGCGTCACGTATGTTTCAGCTTGGCCCACAAGCCGCAAGGCTGCAGTGCGCTTGTGGCACCCGCAACCGGTTTCTCGGCGTCAAGCCCCGCTTTGGCTACACCCGCTCATCGGCCCCGCCGCGCGTCGGCTTGATGACGCTGACCGCCCAGGCTTCGGCCTGGGCCAGCGGGTCTGTGTCACCATCCGCCAGGATGCCGTCGGGGTGTTGGCTGTTGGACTGGTTCTGTCCGGGCAGCGGTGTACATTCCTGGACGAGTCTCGGTGACCGCGTCAATATGCTGTGCGGTCTCTGTGCCGCCGCCGCGACCTGGAAGCAGCTGCCGGCCAGCACTCAGAAGATGATCGACGATGCCATCCGCCGCGGCAACATACCGGGCCTCCTCGCGATGCGGGCAGCCGATCCGCCCATCGAGCTGCCCCACGCGACGGACGTACTCGCATTCCGGCAAAGAGCCGGCGTCCGCCGCGACGCCTCATGCTGACAGCTTCGGTTGCGCACACGATCGTCGGCAGGAGCAGGGCTCCAGCAGCCGCGGGCCCGCATCACGTTCGGCGACGAGTGGCTCGCGGCAGGGACGAGCATCGGGCGGGGCGTCCGGGCACGAAACGCCACGCTGATGAAGGGCGATCTACGGGATTGGTGCGTCGCGATCGGATCGGGGCATGTGCGTGCGCCTGCAGCGGGGAGTGGCGCGAATGACTTGACGCCGGTCATGACCGCTGGCTCGGCAGAACCGGGTCCTCGGCAATGGCGTGCGCTGAGACTGGTGGTCAGGTAGGGCTGGATCGCCGCCACTACGATGGGCGGCAGACGGCTGAGCATCGTGACTCCGCTCGCTCGGTGGCGTCACATTCGGGAGGGTGGTTCGATGGGATCGCCAGCGTACGAGCGGTTCCGCCGGATGCGGGCGTCAGTGGCGTACCGCCTCTGGTTGACTGCCATTCAGGTGCTGTTATTGACGCTGGCAATCCGAGGTCTCGCCTGGCTGCTGAGCGCGATCGGCGTCCCGGGGTCGGTCTGCGATCCGCTGGCGGTCGCCGCCTTGGCGATCGGGTTCTTCGCCGCCGCGACGGCGTTCATGTCGAGCATGGCACTCGTCGCCGTCGGCGGGCGATGGGGCGGCGGGGCCGGTGTGGACATTGCCGGGCAGACAGAGTTCACGCGGATGGTGCTCGACGATCTGCGCCATCCGCTGAGCTGGCCGAGCCGGCGCTACGAGCGCTGGTGAGAATCGCCAAAAGCTCCTGCTTTTGCGGTAGCACCTGGCGTGGCATTCATATGATCACGTGCTCGCTCTTCGACAGGTGAGTGCGTTGCAGGAGCACAAGTACGCAGTACTGTCGCCCGCCCACATGGCTGCTGTCGGCGCCGTCGAACCGGTCGTCTTGGTACAGTCCGCGCATGCCGATCAAGGCCTACACCGGCGCCGCTTCGTTCCCGGTTGACACGGCAGACGACGTCACGGCACTGGTTGACCTTCTCGGCCGAGCGGCCACGGACAGTCGGCTACGCAATGACCTCAGCGACCACTTCGCGTACGTGGCGGGGGTGTGTCCGGAATGGTTCCGGCCGCATCAGGAAGCGGTCGTCACCCAGTTTCTCGACGGATTCGACGTTAGCTTCGACAACCTGTACGTGCTGCTGAACGGGGCACCTACCAGCTGTGTGGAGCATCTGGAACGGCGACTGCGGAACCGCTGGTCATTCCGGGAAGCGTCGGCGCTTGCGGCAATCGGAACCGAGCCCGCACTCACCGCGATCGCCGACCTCGTCCGGGATGGCGCGGACCCGCAAGAATTCGAGGACTCGGGCGTCTGGACACCGTCGACCGGTCCCGCACAGTACCGGTTCTCACCGCACCGGCGGGCCATCGAGTTCCGATCGGCGTCCGGCCCGGCAGAGCGGCTCACCGCAGACCATCCAGTCGGACTGCCGCTGGATCAGATCGTTCGCCATCCGGACGCCACCGCGCTCGTCTGGCACTACTTGTCGCTGCGCCTCGCCGAGGTCCCCGGCATGCCGGACTGGCCGGCCGGCCGGGTGCACCTGGTGAGCCCCAAGGGCTCCGTGGGCTGGATGTTGACTGCGGCAGTCGATCGGGACGGCTTTTGGTACGACGAGGTTGTTACGTTCGACGAGCCGCCCGAGAACGACGATGACGATTTCGTCGATAACGACGACCAGGGCAGCATAGGTGCGGTCGTGCTCCGGCCGTACGACGACGACCTCGTCTACAGCAACGGTCACGTCCTGTTGACGCCGGGCGTCTTCGGGACGGCTGGCGGCCCTGCGATAGGTCTCTATCCGAACCCACATTGCCGCTCGTGCGACCGGTTGATGTTCCACGTGGTCACGGTGCAGAACTACATCCGCGAGTACGGGCACGGCTGGCGCAGCCTGTACCTCTGCGAGGAGTGCAGGCTCACGACATGCACCGCGACGAACTGGAACTAGCCAACACGCACGCTCATCAAGCGGATCCGGACGCTGCCGATTCCGGCATGGCGGCCGTTCAGACCTTGCAATGCAGCTGGACGATGATGACGTCGTCGGGCAGGTGTTCCAAGTAGGCTGCCATTTCCGCCCGCGTCCACGGCTCGCTCCGGCCGGCACGGTGCGGACAGGCGGCGAGGCTATGACAGGCGCCGTGCACCGGTTCATAGTTCAGCTCGATCCACCAGCCGTCGAGCGTGAGCAGCTCGGATCTCCGCAGTGCCTCCTCGGCCCGGCGGGCCACATACTCCTCGCGGGGCAGAGCGAACCACGGCAGCATCTCCGGGAGCCGGCCGACCACGCCCGCAGCGAAGAACGGCGCAGCGTGGAGTCGTCGGATCAGCGGTTGCGCACCGTACTGCTGCTCCGCTTGCCGCTGGCCAGGGTCCGGCAGTAGGCAGTATTCGCCCTCGGCGTCACGGCCAACGGGCATGTGGGGCACCTGGTTCTCCGGCAGTGCCACGAAATGATCCCGAGGCAGGGTCGCCGGCAGTTCGCCGCGCAGCTGGTGGAATAGGTCCCAGAGCTGCCCGGCCGCGATCTCCGCTTCGGCGCCGGGGCCGGCCAGGTCGAGCAGTCCTCTCGGTCCACCGGCACACATGCCGGCCAGGCTGGGCTGGGGTCCGAGCCGCCAGTGGGGCTGATCGTGGATGAGGCGGGGATCGTTCTCCATACCCGCCAGGACCCGGAACCCGAAGCCGTCGGAGCCACCCCGGATGGACCACCGTTCCCGCTGGTCCCGCTCCGGGGCAAAGCCCCGCATCGCCTCGAACGGCGCCATCGCCCTATCGATTGCGGCAACGACGTTCGCCGACGAATCCGGCGCAAGGCACACGACGATGCTCAGGCCGCCCAACCTTCATCCCCCATTTCGACCCACAAGCGCAAGTACCAGCGTGCCGGCGAACAAGGATTCGTTGTCTGCCGTTGCGCCGCCCCGACAGCAAGGACGACGAGGTCCAAGCTCACGGCGAGCAGCGTGCCTTGCCAGCACCGGCATGTCGAGGCCTTATCGAGTCGACCGCATCATCCCGCCGCTCGAACGACAGGCCGTGGCGCACAGGGATCTTGGGGACGGCCGGCAACATGCGTCGGAGGCATTCATCCTGCGACGTCCATGTCGCAACGCCGCACGTGATACGCATCGTCGAACGGCGCTGCACCAGCGGCCGGACGCAGTGAAGGCGATCAAGTTAAAACGTCATACGCGTCCCCGGCCACTCGGCCCTGAGGCCTGCGGGAGGGCCCATGGAGACGGTAGGGAGGCCTACCGCAATACGCCCGGTCATATTCGCGACACGCGAAGGGGATCACTCCGGCCACGCAAACGCGACCGGTGCGGGGTTGGTCGCGGTGAGCCAGTCCGTGAGTCGTGCCGCTGCGCGCCGCTCGAGCTCGCTGTCACCGGGCAGGCCGACACCCGCTGCGGCGTAGAGCGCGCCCCGGTGCACCAGGACGGCGTCCTCCACGAGGTCGGCGTACCCCTCGATCGCCGTGCACATCCGCAGCCGGGTAGCGACGATGGCCACGACGGCCACGACGAGCAGCGCGGCCGCGACGGCGAGCCGGGTACGCCATGGCCACGGCGCGGCGAGAGCCACGATTACCCATGCGGGCGTCAGCAACGCGAGGCCGTGCTGCTGGACCCGCAACTGTACGACGGTGGCGCCCTCCGCCACGCGCGTCCGCCCGAGCTCCGGCATCGCCGCGAGCATCGGTCCCCAGCAGATGCCCAGATCCAAACCAAAAATGTCGTACACCCGCTGCCGAGCGGCCGCGAGCGCGTTGCCGGGGCGGGTCGTGGCCACGCGCGCCTCGCCGGCCCGGCGCTCCCCGGTCGGGTAGCGGCGCCACCTGGCGTACGAGCCGGTCCGGGCCTCCCAGCCCCACTCCGCCTCATCGCGCTCAACCCACATCGACGTCAGCCGGGCGCGCCGACGGGCGTGCGCGGACCGGCGGCGGCGCTCCCAGGCCCGCACGGCTGCCAGGTCGGGCCAGTCGTCGCCGCTGCAGTACGCGAGCAGTGGCTGGGCCGCGGCGTGCAGCAGCGACGCCGTGCCGATGACGACCACGATGAGCGTCGCCGGGACGACCCACGACCGCCAGCCGCCAGGCGGCTCGGATCGGCAGAGCGCCGCCGCGCTGCCCGAGCAGTCGCCGAGGTGGGCCAGCTCCGGCCAGCCGAGCAGGAGCAGGGCGGCGCCGCCGAGCCAGAAGACGGCGACGGACCCGATGGCGTAATGCTTCCAGCGGGGCGCGATCGAGTCGACGATGAGCGTGCCGAGCAGGTCGGTCACGGCCGGCCAGCCGACCTGATCAGCCGCCGAGCCGGATGCTGTGGGCACCACTCGTGCAGGAACGGCCGGATGCGGTCCCCGGTCTCTTCATGGCTGCAGTCGTACTCGGGGCAGGCCCACGTGAAGGGCGAGGGAAGCCGCTCGACGAAGATCCGGACGACGATCCCCGCGCCGCCCCCGGCGACACCGTCGCCGGGCAGCCCGACCGATAGCATGAGTCCCGAGTAGTACACGGCGGGTTCGTGGTCCACGACCACGCCGTCGCGGTCGCGGACGCTGAAGTCATTGCCCGCGGCGATGAATCCGCTGCTCGTGACGGCGTCTCGAACGGATTGACCGTTGACCACCTCGATCGTCTGCGTAGAGTCGGTCAGCGCGTTGCGGAATGTGACCACGGCCGACGCCGGACCGTCGGCGACATACGCGTTCACGGGCTCCGGTCGGCGCGGCGCAGCGGGGCGCGAGCGCGGACGGTCGGGCGGGTTGATCCGCAGTCCCTCCTCCGGCGCGAGCGCCACCACCATGCCGGCCAGGCCGATCGCCGGCGCGTCCTCGGACCATTCGCCGTATCGGTCATCGACATAGAACCCACAACCGGGCGGAAGCAGGCCGTTGGCCGTCAGGACGTCGCTCATCGTCTGGCCGGGGAAGACCTCAACCGGGAACGTCAGGTCGGTGTGCGCATTCCGGAACGTGATGACGTTCGACACAGGCATCCTCCCCGCCCAGGATCGCAGGAATGCGACGAAGTTCGTGTCGGCCGATCGGCGGCCGCCGAAGCAGTGACATGCCGAAGATGCCGTGCTCCGCCGGTCGGTTGATGGTCCTGGCCGAGCCCGCTCGACGAGCGCGCCCGCGCGGCGCCGGCTGGCGCGGAAGGAACAAGACGACGAGCAATTCGGCGAACCCCTCAGATGCGTTCTGCCGTGCCTGCGCCCGCCTGCGATCCCCGATCACCTGCGCCGCGATCCGCGGCTGCCACAGCGGCGGCATCGCGGACACCGGCACCCGCCCGCGTACTCGTCCCCGGCATGGCGGCCCGTGGGGCGCGCCCGGCGGCACGTGAGGCGGCAGCGGCTCGATGCCTGCGGCTACGACAGCGGCCAGCCGAGCAACCACCACCTACGTGGCGGCACCGGCCGACTGCGTTGCGGCATTTGCGCGGCGGGGCGGTCGACACGCGCGGGGCCAGGGACGGGGGCTCGGCAGTGCGGAAAGCCCGGGTTGTGGTGGCGCATCACGTCGAACAGGGATTTCGGTCACGGCGGCGCCGAAGGGCGTCAGCTGCTTCTTTGGCCGCGACTACCGGCCTCCATTTCACGTCCAGTACCGCCGCCCGTGCCGTAACGCCATCCGTCCCAGGCGATTCCGAGATCCACGCAACACGTCGCCACGTAGAATCCAGCGACGATTGAGTACCGCAGCCGCTTGGCCGATTCGCTCGACGTTTGACGCAACGGCGTTGACGTCACTGCAGGTCGGTGATGTCTTTCAGCACGTGCGGCTCGACGTGCATCGACGCCAGCATCTGCTGCACGCGCTGCGCGAGCCGGAAGAGGATCGCGTCCGCGATGGGATCGCCGTCCTCGAGCAGCCGGGCCAGACCGTTCTTCCGATGTGCGTCCGGAGGGATGCCGGGGTCGAAGAACTGCACGCGACCGATCCGTGACGGCACTTCGCGCATGTCGAGGGGTGACCAGACGACCGGAATGATCGGAACCTCGCGCAAGGCTTTGGCATTGTCCCGGGGAGTCACCTTCCGCTGACCGAAGGCCGCCAATTCACGCTCGCACCACGCGCTGTCGACATATGCCCTCGACACCAGCGCGATGAACACTTGGCACCGGCCCACCGCCTCGGCGAGCTCAGCGTTCCAGGACTCACCGCCCCGCATTGCGGTATCCAGGTAGCCGAGTTCCACGTCCGGCGGCACATCGACCAACTCACGGAGATGGTCCGAAAGGCGCATCGTAAATGTCCGCAGCTGTACATATTTACGGGTACCCCGCTCGAACGGCGAGAGACGGGGATAGCTGACGAAGAACAGCGGCGAGGGCGATTCCTGTCCAGGAGGTTCGCCGGATGGCACCCGTTGCGAGACACGGGTGAACGGCGCAGCCACCGGGCGTTCCGCAACCGGCTCGCCCAGCCTCGCCAGCAGCACCGCCAGGTCGTCCGCCATCGCGATCAGCGCCTCACCGCCCGCGGTCGCATGCGACTGAGCCACCACGACTCCGATCAGTTCCCCACCAGGCGTCGCCATGACCGGAGCACCGGCCGTGCCGGGCAGCGACGCAGGGGTCAACCGCACGCCGATCCGCCGCGGCGATGAACCGAAATTCGCGATACGGCCGGTGAGAAACATTGCCGCCGGGAAACTCCATGTCGAGACGGGCAGACCGACGGCGACGGTACCGAATTCGGCGGGGACGGACGCCGGCAACGGTGGCTCGCATCTGAGCAGCGCGAGATCCAGCTCGTCGTCGAACACCTGCACCACGCCGGTCGCTTCGGCGGATGGGGTGAAAGGCACCACCCGAACCTCAGCACCGGCGAAGTCGGCACCCGCGCTGCGCAGCACGTGCCACGTCGTCGCCAGGATGCCGGGCTCGACCTGAAAGCAGGTGCCGACCATCCGGCCGGTGCGGTCGGCGACCTGGGCCAGATAGCCGAGGCTCGGGGTCACATCCACAGGTCCGGTACGGGGGGCGGCGGATTCCAGGCGGTCGGCGAGGATCGCGTACTTCGGGCCGAGGCCGCGCAGCACCGTGGCGGTGAGCCGGGCCAGCGGCAGGGTGCCGGCGACCAGGCCGGGGATCGGGGCGTGTTCGGGGTCCAGCAGCATCGCCGGGAAGTCGAAGGGGTGGCCCAGGCGGTCGGTCACGAAGCGGGTCAGCGTCTTCAGGACCTCGATCGCGTCGAAGCGGTCGGCCTGGTCCAGCAGGAGTTCGCGCACCCCGGGACGGAACTCGAACTCGATCGTGTCCGGCTCGCCGAAGGCCGGCGTGCCGGCTCGGCGCTCCAGGAGGCCGCTGACGAAGACCTCCGCGAGGTGGGTCGTGTCCGACCGGGGCAGGAAGGCCTGCTGGACCAGGCGCATCGCGGGCAGGGTCAACGGGGCGGCGGCCAGATGACCGGCGAGGCGCTGGGCGGTCGGGGACGCCAGGCTCAGGAAACGGCGGATCAGCTCGGCCGGATCCTGTTGCGGATCCGGACGGGTCGGCGACGGCGTGGGCGGGAGAAGGATCGCGGCGCCCGGCGCCTCGCCGAACGCGTGGGCTCGGCGGCGCATCGCCGGGAGCGAGAGTTCCACCACCGGGACCGGGATGCGGCGCGGCGGGGCGGCGGTGGAGGGCGCCGTGCGCAGGCCCGTGGAGCGCCACATCCGGCGCGGCAGCACGCTGATGATCTGCAGGCGGTTCGTCGCGCCCCAGCGCTGCAGCAGGGCGTCCATGCGGCCGTCGTGCCAGGCCGCGCCCACGGCGTCGGTGACGAGGACGATCAGGCGGTGGCCGGTCGGATCGACCACGGCGGCGGGGTGGATCCGCGGTTGCAGGGCGAGGTCGCCGTCGGCGTCGATGGTGAACGTCCGGATCGCCCGGAAGGCGGCCAGGCGCTGGAACAGCAGCAGCAGCTCCTGCGTGGTTCTGGTCCACACCCGCATCGAGGCCGAGGAGTCGACGATGAGGACCAGGTCCGCTTCGGGTTCGGGTCTGGGGCGCAGGACCGGTACCCACAAACCTTCCTGGGCGACGCGGTCCGCCGTTGCCTGCTCGTCGACCTCCGCGAAGCGGCGGGACGGGACCGTGCGCCGCAGGGGGCGCAACGCCCGGCCCAGGGCCAAGGCCTCGCGCAGGGCCGGGACTCGCGGGCCGCGCAGGCCCACCGCGCCCGCCGCGCCACCGAAGGGCTCCGAAGCGGTCGAGCGCGGGTACACCGGCGCGGTCGGCGGCTCGGTGGCGTGGCTCGGGGCTGGAACAGGGTTCGACGGCGGGTCCGCCGGCGGCGGCGTGGTGGCCTGCGCCGGTTGCGCGGCCACCGCCCTGGTCGGCAGGTCGACGTGCTGGGCCAGCCACAGGGCCTCGGCGAGGTCGACGGCGTCCGGCGACATGGCCGCCGCTCGGAGCGCGTGGACCAGCGCGTCCATGGCGGTCAGGCCGGACCGGGGTGGTTCAGGTCGGCCAGGACGTGGTGGACCGTGCGCAGCATGGCCTCGTCGGCCGCCGCGTCGGCCTGGGAGTAGCGCAGGTAGATCGCGCTCAGCAGTTGGTCGGTCGCGTACGTGCCGGTCTCGTCGCGGCCCGTGACGAAGGCCTCGATCATGTCCTGGGCTGCCGCGGCGATCTCCGGCCCCAGCTGGGCGGTGATCATCGCGGTGACCTCGGCCGCGTCCGGTTCGTTGATCGTCAGGCGGATGCAGCGGCGCAGGAAGGCCGGCGGGAACTCGCGCTCGTCGTTGCTCGTCAGGACGATGAACGGGAAGGCCTGGCAGGTGACGCGGCCTTCGCGGATCGGGGCGGTGCCGCCGTCGGCGGTCTGAACGTCGACCCGCGGATGCTCGCCGGCGAGGCGGCGCAGCTCCGGGATCGGGTACTGGCCGTCCTCGAACACGGTGAGCAGGTCGTTGGGCAGGTCGACGTCGCTCTTGTCGATCTCGTCGATGAGCAGGACCCGCGGGCGGGCGTAGGGCAGCAGCGCGGTGCCCAGCGGGCCCAGGGTCAGATAACGGCCGATGTCCGTGTCGGCCGCGGCGCCGGCGCGGCGGAGGTTCTCGTCGCGGAGGCGGCCGATCGGGTCGTACTCGTACAGCGCCTCCCGCAGCGTCGAGCGGCTGGAGATCGGCCACACCAGGACGGGCCCGAGGCCGAGCTCGTGGGCGACCTTGAAGGCCAGGGCGGACTTGCCGACGCCGGGTTTGCCGGTGACCAGCAGCGGGCGGCGCAGGTACAGGGCGGCGTTGACCATCTGCACCGCGGTGGTGTTCGGCTCGCCGCCGGTCATGGCGCCCAGACGGCGCTGGGTCTCGTCGGGCTCGGCCGGCGGTGTGGGCAGCGCCGGGCCGCCGCTGAAGGTCCGCCAGTTCGGGGGTGCGGGCAGGCGGTCGATGCCGTCGTGGGGGTGGGCCTCGTTGCGGTACACCAGCCAGTCGGTCATGTCCGTCAGCTTCCTGCCTGCGGGGCGCTCACCAGGTGCTCCCGCGGCGGCGGTCGGGTCGGGTCGTCCCAGAGCAGGACGAGATCGCGGCGGCGGTCGGCGGTGCCGGCCTTCCAGGACAGCTCGCGCCACTTGCGCACGGTGCGGGGCAGCTCCGTCACGACCCGGCCGCGGCCCAGCTTCTCCAGGTCGTCCGCTCCCCCGCCGCCGCGCAGCCAGGCGGCCACCGGGGCGCCCGTGTCGAGGACCGCGTCCACGCCTGCGGCGCTCGTGCTCATCGAGGGGCAGGTGATGGCGAGCCAGGCCCACGGCGTGGCCGCCGCGTGGCCGGCGAGCGGGGGCACGGTCGAGTCCAGCCAGCGGGCGCAGTCCAGGGCGGTCGTGGCACTGTTGACGCTCGCGACCAGCGTCTGCCAGCGCTGTATCGCGAACGCCCCGCGGGCGGCGGAGGTGTCCATGGGGCGGATGGCGACCTGGTACACCGCGCCGAGCCGGGTGCCGTCCAGCGGCCACGTGTCCACGTCCAGGTCGAAGCAGCTCGACGGCAGCAG
Organism: Dactylosporangium sp. CA-233914; assembly: GCF_050942935.1. Classification (NCBI taxonomy): domain Bacteria; kingdom Bacillati; phylum Actinomycetota; class Actinomycetes; order Micromonosporales; family Micromonosporaceae; genus Dactylosporangium; species Dactylosporangium sp. CA-233914. Next base: position 7,266,265 of record NZ_CP192030.1, read on the forward strand.
GAACTCGATGAGCGGGCCGCGGGCCGGGTCGAGGGCGCCGTCGCGCAGCCCGGCGACGAGGCCGGCCAGCCACCGCTGGAGCTGCGGCAGGGTGAGGACGTCCTCCGGGCCGCGGTTGGGGCCGGGCGGGCCGTCGGTCTGGCCCAGCCAGGCGAAGACGGTGTAGAGATCGTCCTCGACCGGGTCCACGCGGATGAGCAGCACCGTGCGGGCGTCGGTGTCGACCAGGCGGCCGGTCAGCTCGGCGCGCAGGTCGGTGATCTCGCGGCGGCGGTGCCGCGGGACCAGCGCGATGTTCTTGTCGATCCAGGTCCGCATGGCGTCGCGGGCGTCGGTCGTGCTCGAGTGGGCGGCGGCCAGTTCGAGGAACCGGAACAGGCTCACGGCCGTCGCGCGCCGCTCCAGGCGGACCACGGCCTGGGTCAGGGTGGCGGCGGACGTCTGCACCGGCAGGGGCTCGGTGGCCCGGCTGAACAGCAGCGGCACGTCGACGCCGGCCGGCAGCGCGATGCCGTCGAGCGCGTCGAGCAGGGCCAGGCGGGACTCGCGCCCCAGACAGCTCGGTTCGCGGTCGGCCTCGGCATCGCACGCGTGCAGCGCGGCAGCGGCGTCGGAGGCCTGCGAGCCGAAGAGGAACCGGATCGCCTCACGCAACGCCACCGCCCCGCCGGGCTGCGCGACGGCGGCGTCGACGATGGCGATGAGGTCGAAGCGGTGCTCGCTGAAGCGGGTGACGCTCAGCTCGGCCGGGGCCAGCTCGGTTGCGAGGAACCGCTGCACGTGATGCAGCAGCATGCTGCGGACTTCCCGGTTGGCCGTCGCCTCGATCCGCACGAGGGCTTCGACGATCGGGGCGCTCACGGCGCCGGCCAGTGCTCGTCGATGGCCGCGAGGACGCGGGCGCGGGCCGGGTCGTCGGGCAGGTTGGTGCTCAGCACCTCGACCAGCGCCGCGCGGCCGCCGGGGAAGCGGGCACAGGCGCGGACGAGCGCGACCAGGTCGATGATCGGGAAGCCGGTGTGCGGCACGGCGGCGCGGATCTCCCTCGGCAGCCCGGCGATGAGGCGCTGCTGCAGCGGCACGCTGATCAGCTCGTCGACCTGCTGCATCGCGGCGGTGATCGGGGCCAGTGACGGCGGTGCGGCCGGGCGGGGCGGCGGTGCGATGTCCAAACCTTCCCCCTCGGCGGTGCGATGCCAGAGGTACTGCGGAATCTGCGACGTCGCATCGGCGGTCCGCAGCTCGGCGAAGCGGCGGCTCAGCCGCTCGGCGAGGTGGTCCGCCGCCGGCGGGAACCCGGTGGCCGGGGCGCCCAGCAGGCCGAGCAGCTCCTGCGAGAACAGGCCCGTCGCGCGCCGGGAGTTGTTGATCGCCACCTGGCCGGGGCCCGCCGCGAACAGGATCTCCTGGACCCGGTCCACCGCCAGGGACGGGCCGGCCGGGAGGGCCTGGTGCGGCAGCGTGGTGATGAAGCGGGCCTCGGTCTGGCAGGCGTCGACGATGAGCAGCTGGCGTTTCAGGCGCGGGTAGTACGTCGTCGTCAGCGACTTCGCCAGCTCGTTGAAGTCCAGGTTGCGCTTGTCGTCGGCCGTCGCGTCGGCGTAGAAGAGGCGGCGGCGGCCGTCGGGGTCGACGACGCCGTGGCCGCCCCACACGACGATCAGCTGGTCGGCGTCCAGGGTGGGCAGTTCGCCGGTGATGAAGTCGTACAGTTGCTGCTGCTGCGCCGGGCGGACCCGCGGGCCGAGATCGGAGGCGTCCGACAGCGGGGAGGCGAAGACGGTGACGGACCCGTCGGGCACGCCGTGGGCGCGCAGCCAGGTCCGGTAGCGCGCCGCGTCCGCCGCGGGGCCGTTCAGCGGGGGCAGGGCCGGGCCGGCATGGTACGCCTCGACGGCGACGAGGACGGCGTGGACCGTCGGCATCAGGTGACCGCGTCGAGGATGTGGCCGAGGAGCGCGTAGAGGCCGTCGTTGGTGAAGTAGGCGCTGTGCGAGCGCGGGAACGGGACGCGGCTGTCGAGCTCGACGTCGCGGACGCGGTCGCCGAAGACCGGCTCGGCGTAGAAGGACAGCAGGTCGCGCTGGTCCATGACGTTGTACCACGGGACCGGGAACGTGTCCGGGAGCTCGGCGCCCGGTTCGAGGCCCGGCAGGGCGCCGAGCTCGTGCAGGTACGGCGCCTGGGAGCCGACCGTGACCAGGGCGCGGACGTTCGGCGGGGGCGCGGTCGCGAGCAGGTCGACGCAGGCGATGCCGCCCAGGCTGTGGGCCAGCAGGATCACGCCGTCGTCCTGGGCGGCGGCGACGGACGCGATGTGCTCGCGGATGGCGGCGCCGCGGGCGAGGTACACCATGATGTCCCCGGCGGCGGGGCTCGCGGCGCTGGTGAGCAGGAACCGGCGGCGGTCCACCGGGCGCATGGCGAGGCTCAGCAGGGCCGTGCCGATGCCGCGGGTGTCGGCGCCGAGCGCGGTGAGCAGGGCGGCCACGACGGCGTCGCGGTGGGCGCCGTCGACCGGGACCGGCATCCCGGCGGCCTCGTCGGCCCGGGCGAGCGTCTCGGCGACGGCGGCCCGCGCGGCGGCGCCGGCCAGGGCCTGGCCGGCGCCGGCGACGTCGAGGGCCGGCGACTCCAGCACGGCGGTGAGCGCCGGGGCGAAGAACTCGGTCAGGCCGGCGGCGGCGACGGCGGCCCGCAGGTCCGGGTCGTCGAGGGCGCGCGCGGCGACGCGGCGCAGCCGGCGGCCGGGCGAGTCCTCGTTGACGGGGGCCTCCACCGGCGCTGCGGTGCCCAGCAGCCGCAGCTCCAGCAGCGGGTCGAGCTCCAGCAGGCGCCACAGCTCGACCTCGTCGGGCTCGCCCGGACCGCGGTGGCGCAGGCCGTCGGGGATGCTGGCGCCCTTGAGGCGCAGGCTGGAGCCGAACGGCTCACCCCAGTAGCAGGGCACGACCGGGGCGCGGCCCCGCACGCCGGTGGTGACGAGTGCCAGGGTCTTGTCGAAGGCGGCCCGGCGCACTCCGGTGCCGTGCACGAACACGAGGCTGGTCATAACGCGGGACACGCTACCTTACCCGCTGCAGTGCATCGATCCACCGAACGTCGCCTTCGTGACGCCTTCCGGGAGCTTGTCCCACCAGTGGCCGAACCGCGCGTGGACCAGCGGGGCGCCTCGACGGACCCGATCGGCTCGCGCGCCAGGCGGAGCTGGCGCGCGAGCGGGCGCGCCCTGTTACACGCCGATGTTGGACTGGGGGCCGGCGTAGGTCTTGACCAGGTTCGGCACGTCGGCCGCCGGGTCGAGGGTGTACGAGTAGAAGCTGTGCGGGTCGAACGCCGAGCCCGACGTCTCCCTGCGGCCGCTGCTGTTGACCACGATCGAGCCGGACTGCTTCAGCTGGGCGGTGCTGTCCGGGTAGTACGGATTGTTGACGTTGTCGAAGTAGCTGTTCTCCAGCACCATCTTGGTGCTGCCCCGGCTGTAGTTGCCGTAGCTGGCGATGTTCTGCAGGTAGTTGTCGTACAGGTGGGCGTAGGCGAGGTTGTCCGCGCTGGGGTTGCGCTGGTTCGTGTCGTGGAACCAGTTGTGGTGGATGGTCGCGCGGGCGGTGACGTTGTCGGTCCAGCCGATGCCGAACGTCTTGTTGTGGTTGCCCAGCACGTTCCACGACACCGTGAAGTAGCTGGTGTCCTTGCGCGAGTCGATGTACCCGTCGTTGATGTTCGTGAACGTGTTGTGGTCGATCCACACGTGGTCGGCCGTGTCCATCTGGATGCCGTCGTAGTCGAAGTCCTTGTCGTCCGGATCGTCCGAGGCCACCGCGGTGTCCCCGATCGTCAGGTTCCGGATGATGACGTTGTGGACCCCGGCCCCGAGGAAGAACCCGCCGTTCTTGATCCGGCCGTTCCTGCCGACGCCGATGATGGTCTTGTTCGACGTCACCGGGATCTCGTATCCGTACTGCGGCACCGTGATCGTGGCGTTGACCCGCACCACGTAGGCCGAGCTGGAGGTCGCGTACTTGAGCAGGTCCGCGTAGGTGCTCACGGTGACGGTCGGGCCACCGGCCCCGCCCGTGGTCCCCTGGGCGAACCCGTCGGCGGTGCTGGACCAGGTCCGTCCGCCCGTGCCGCCGCCGGTGGTCGGCCCGGAGGTGGTGCCCGAGACGTAGTTGAACGACCACTGCATCCGGGAGATGTCCGAGCACGTCTCCTCGACGATCGGGTTGTTCCCCGCCGTCGAGCCGTCCTTGTCGCTGATGCACAGACCCGTCGCGACCGACTTCACCAGGAACTTGCCGGACGCGGCGCTCGACGCGGTGAACGTCCACAGCTGGTTGGTCTTCGTGCCGTCGCCGCAGCCGTACTGCTGCAGCTGCGTCCCTGACGTGCTCGACGCGCTCGGCACGTCGATACAACGTCCACTGTTGACGTTGGCAAGGTTGGATTGACTGTTCGCCTGCGCGACAACCTTCCACTGCATGTGGGTCGTGGTCGTGCTGCAGGCGACCTGGACCAGCAGCGCGCTGTTGTCCATGGACCCGCCGACGACGTCGACACACTTGCCCGACGCGCCGGCCGCGAGGGTGTACACGCCGTTGCCGACCGGGGTCGTCGCGGCCTGCGAGGGCCAGACGGCGACGGTCAGCACCATCACCGGTACCGAGGCCGCCGCGAGGGCGAAGGCGAGCTTGCTGTGTTTGTTCACAACGGGTTCCATCCGTCCGTGCCGGCAAGGTACTTCTGCGGGGTGTAGTTGGCCGCCTGCGCGTCGCTGAGCTGCGGCCGGTTGCTGTTCGTCCCGGCGCCCGCGCCCGTGTTCCCGTACTCGAGGAAGCGCGCGTTCTTCCACGAGTTGCCGGACATGTCGGTCCACGGCTGGGTGGTCTTGACGGTGTTGCTGAGGTTCGACTCGCGGTACAGCACCTGCGCGTCGGGCCGCCACGGCCGGCCGAGCTGGGTCACGTTGCTCGCCGCGCCGGTGATCGTCGACTGGTGGAACAGGAAGCCGTAGGTCTTGGTGTTCGGGGTGCTGGCCGCGGTGATCGGGCCGCCGGTGGTGCGCTTCTCGTAGATCGAGCAGCCCTGGAACACGGCCGTGCCGCCGCCGAAGATGAAGTCGACGGTGCCCTCGATGTAGGAGTTGCGCACCAGCGTTCGCGCGGAGTCGGACAGGTAGAACGTGTCCTGGTCGCCGAGCAGCCGCACATTGAGCAGCTGCGAGCGGTCGGCGGTCAGGTTCAGCGCGAGCGCCTGGGCGCCGTTGTTCGGCTGGTTCTCGTCGAAGTCGTTGGCGAATGTCAGGTTGGTCGCGATGAAGTCGTGGCCGTCGACGAACACGGTGGCGCTGCCCGACGTGCCGTAGTCACCGGCGTTGTGGTTGTTGACGATGACCACGTTGGACGGTCCGGCGCCGAGGCCCTGCAGGGTGACGTAGGGCTTGTTCGACGGGACCTTCACGATCTCGCGGTAGGTGCCGGCCTTGATGGTGATGACCCGCCGCGTGGTGTTGTTCGCCGGGACCGCGTCGATCGCGGCCTGCACGGTCGTGTAGCTGCCGCTGCCGTCGGAGGCCACCGTCGGCTTGGTGCCCGAGCCGGTCGTCGGGCCCGAGGTCGCGCCGCTGACGTAGTTGAACGACCACTGCATGCGCGCGATGTCCGAGCACGTCTCCTCGACGATCGGGTTGTTGCCCGCCGTGGAGCCGTCCTTGTCGCTGACGCACAGCCCGGTCGCGACGGACTTCACCAGATACTTGCCCGAGGCCGCGCCGGACGCGGTGAACGTCCACAGCTGGTTGGCCTTCGTGGCGTCGCCGCAGCTGTACTGCTGCAGCTGGGTGCCCGGCGTGGTGTTCGAGCTCGGCACGTCGACGCACTTGCCGCTGCCCACGTTGGACAGCTGGAACTGGCCGCTGTTGCGGGCCACGGCCTTCCACTGCATGTGCGCCGCCGCGGTGTCGCACGCGATCTGGACCAGCAGCGCGCTGCTGCTCGTCGAGGCGCCGGCGACGTCGATGCACTTGCCGGACGCGCCGGCGGCGAGGGTGTACACGCCGCCGGCGACGGGTGCCGTGGCCGCCTCGGACGGCCAGACGGTCACCGCCAGGACGGTGACGGGCACCGCGGCCGTGACGGCGGCCGCGGTGCCGATGCGGGTTCGCAGCCGCCGGCGGTTGCCGGCGGCGGGTGGTTGGGGCATGGTCGTCCTCTCCTCGGGGGCGGGGCTGAGGCGCGGCTCGAGAACGAGGTGCCGCGCCGAGCACTTCCGTAGATGACGGCCGTGACCTGCGCATAACAAGAAGCTGGGACATTCACCGTTCGTGCTGCGATACCGGTGAAACTTTCAGGCCTCGGACATGGAGGCGCCCATGCCGTTGCCCGTGGACAGGAAGTCCGTGGCCGGCAGGGTGCCGTCGGCCCGGCGCGCGCCCTGCGCGGCGGACGCGTCCGTGGAGCGGAACATGGACGCGGTCCAGGTGCCCTCGTCCCAGGTGTTGCGGCTGGTGTGCGCGCCCGCGCCCATGCTCACCGACGCGTCGTTGCCGATCGAGACGTTGCTGCGCAGGGTCGCCGGGCTGCCGGGCAGGCCGAAGCCGGTGGCGCCGTTGCGGAACGCGGTGTTGTTGCTCAGCCGCAGCTCGGCCGGGTTGCCGCCGTCGGCGAAGCCGTTGTGGATGTTGTCCCAGGCGGCGTTGTGCCGCACGCTGTGGCTCGCGCTCGCCGGCGGGTTGCCGCCGCCGAAGGTGAAGCCGTTGCCGTTGCTGCGCCAGCCGCTCACGCCCCACCGGCTCACGCCGTTGCCGAACGCCCAGTTGTGCTGGATGTCGATGGCGCCGGCGAAGTCGCCGAAGTCGAAGCCGTCGTCGGCGTTGTTGAAGGCGCGGCAGCCGCGGACGGTGTTGTCCTCGCCGGAGCCGAACTTGATCGCCATGCCGATGCCGGACTGGCCCTGGTCGGCGGGGTTGTGGTTGTTGAAGAAGTCGCTGTCGAGGACCTGGTTGCCGATCGTGTTCTCGCCGCGCAGGGTCAGGCCCGACTCGACGTTGTCGTGCATCGACAGGCGCAGGAACCGGTTCTGCCGGCAGGAGATGCACACGTAGGCGTGGCTGCGGGAGTTCATGACCTCCAGGCCCTGCACGGTCCAGTAGGAGCCGTGCTGGGTGATCGCCCACTTGTCCGCCGGGATCCGGCTCGCGTCGATGATCGGGTGCTCGGTGCCGTACGAGCTCAGGGTGATCCGCTGGTCCTCGGTCCCGCTGGTGTCCACCGTGATCGGCGCCGTGGGCCGGTAGGTGCCGCCGCGCAGCGCGATCGTCTGGCCCGGCCGGACCACGGTGGCGGCCTTGGTGAGCGTGGCGAACGGGTGCTCCAGGCTGCCGTCGGCGGAGTCGCTGCCGTTCGGGGCGACGAAGTACTCGGCGCGGCCCACCCCCGAGGCGGGGCCGATCCCGGCGGTGCTGGACGGGCCGGGCTGGATCGACGGCCCGCCGGAGTCGGCCGGGGCGGGCGGGTCGGGCGCGACGGCGCCGCCGGTGGCGGGCGGTGCGGCGGCCCTCGGCGTGCCGTCCTCGCCGGCCGGCGGCGTCTCGTAGACGGCCACGGCGATCCCGCCGCCGGCCACGACGGCGACCGCGGCGACGGCGGCGGCCTTGCTCTGCACCAGGTGCTGCAGGTTGGCCAGCACCCCGGTCTTCCCCAGCGCGCCGGTCGCGGCGTGGGCGCCGCCGGTGCTGAACGCGGCCGTCTTGAGGCCCGCAAGCGCGAACACCGGCAGCGGCAGCGCGGCGATGCCGGGCAGCAGCTTCTCCGGGGCGAGCAGGTCGCGGCCGAGCTCGCAGCAGCGGCGGCAGCCGCGCACGTGCCGGGTGAGCCGCTTGCGCCACAGCGCGTCGCGGCCGCCGTCCCACGGCTTGAGCACCTCCGCGAGGCCGGGGCAGCGCGGGGTGGCGTGCAGGGCCCGCACCAGCCCGCGGGCAGCGTCGAGCTGGGCGCGCATCCGCTGTACTCGCACCGCGGCGTGGGTCGCCTTGAGCCCGAGCGCGGCGGCGAGCTCGACGCGGGTCAGGTCCCCGGCCACCTCCTGCCACCACAGTGCGAGCAGGTGCCGGTCGGCGTCCTCGAGCCACCCGGTCGCCTCGGCGAGCTCTCGGCGCTGCCCGGTGAGCATGAGCCCGGTGAGGCTGCGCTCCTCGAAGTCGCCGCCCGGGTCCGGCAGCTCCTCCGGCACCTCGCGGGCCGGCGGCTGGCGCCGGGTCGCGCCGCGGCGGTGCATCTGGATCTGACGGTAGGCGATGGCCACGACCCAGGAGCGGAACCGCGCCGGCTCGCGCAGCCCGGGCAGCCCCCGCACGACCTGGATCATCGTCTCCTGGACGAGGTCGTCGACGTCGGCATGGCGGTTGAGGGCCCGGCCGATGACGTTGTACACCAGCGGCAGGTGCCCGGCGATCAGCTCGTCCAGGGCGCGATCGTCCCCACCCTGCGCGGCCCGCACGAGCGAGGTGACGTCCCGGACCGGCCCGGCCTCACCCTGCGTCACCACTGTTCCCTTCGACCCGCGACCCGGCCGCCATCGGTCGTCCGGCCGGGCGCCGTTGGTCGCGCCGTATGTTTGCACAGCGAGTCAGGCGTGTAAAGCGAGCGCGGTCAATGCGGGAATTCGCCGACGCATTCATGTTATCGCTCTCATCCGGCGCGCATCTACAGAGTGCATGGTCTATGCCGACTACGTTCTGTCACCGCCGGCAGGCCCCGACCAGGGACTTGAAAGTTCCAGCACGGCCGCCGGGCCGGGCACACTGGGATGGTGGCGGAGCGGTGGTGGGCGGCGGCGCGGGTCGTCCGGCGGCGGCTGCAGCGCATGGCCCGCACTCCCCGCGAGCGGCGCGCCGTCGCGTTCATCCTTCTCGTGCTGACCGGCTCGATCTGGGGCGTGGCCGCGGCGCCGGGCAAGCCGGTGCCGCCGCTGCCGGTGGAGCCACCGTCACCGGCGGCGGTCGCGGCGATCGAGGCCGGGCGGCCGGCCGGGTTCGCGGTCGCCGGGATCGACATCTCCAGCCACGACCACAAGAAGTTCACGGTGCACTGGCCGACCGAGATCGCGGCCGGCAGCCAGTTCGTCTACGTGAAGGCGACCGAGGGCACCTCGTACGTCAACCCGCACTTCACCACCGACTACACCACGGCCCGGACGGCCGGACGATACGTGGGCGCCTACGTCTACGCGCGGCCCGACCTCGGCAACCCCGTCGGGCAGGCCGAGCACTTCCTGCGCCACGCCCGGTTCACCCGCGACGCGCGCACGCTGGTGCCGTTCGTCGACCTCGAGTGGCCCTACTCCGGGGTGAACGCCGGGCCCTGTTACGACCTCACCGTCGAGCAGATGCGGACCTGGATCGCCGCGTTCATCGGCCGCATCGAGCGCGACATCGGCCGCAAGCCGATGATCTACACGAACACGTACTGGTGGAACCCGTGCACGGGCAACGACACCTCGTACGGCTCCTACCCGCTCGACATCGCCAACTACACGAAGAAATCGCCGAAGCTGCCGGCCGGGTGGACGACGTTCGCGCTGTGGCAGTACATGCCCGGCGACCCCGACGAGCGTCACAGCCACGACCGCGACGTGGTCAACGGCGGCCCGGAGGCGCTACGCGCACTCGCCGGCCCCTGAGCGGCCGATTTCGCATGCCTCCCGCATCCGGATGGTTAGCCCGTCCCCCGAGGCCAGCCCGTGGTCGTCGCGGTATGCACGAGGTCGAGACGGCGCAGCTCGTACCGCTCGAGTTCGGGGATGATCGCATCGGTCACCGGCGTACCGCGCAGACTCAGTGATCCCAGCTGCGTGACGTTCTCGAGCAGCGCCGCGACATCTTCATCCGTTCCGCGGGTGAGGTGGATGCCGAGCGAGTCGAGGTGGGTCGGCAACCGTGGCGAGCCGCCGATGTCGGCGGCGGTAAGGGTCAGTTCCCGCAGGTGCGTGCTGAAGACACCGTCGAGCCACAGGGTTTGCGGTGCGCTGAAGCCGGCCGAGGTCAACATCGGGGCCGTCTCGGCGAGTGCGGTGTGCCCCCAGGGACGGGGTGGCAGGTTCATGATCGTCAGGCTGGTGACGGTGTCCGGGAGCGAGGTCCCGGGACTGACGCGGAAATGCTCGGGATCGCTCAGGTTCAGGCGGAGGACACGAAGCTTCGGGAAGCGGGTGAAGGCCGAGATGACGTTGCCGGCGAGCGCGCAGGCCCGGTGTTCGAAAATCTCGAGATTCGGCAGGTCCGGCAGTGCGGCCAGGAGGTGCTCGTCGAAGACGTCGGTGCGAAGGTCGAAGGACCACACCTTGTCGGCGACGGTCGCCAGATGGGTGGCTTCGGACGGGCTCCAGCATTCGGCACGCCGGTGGATGCTGAACCGGGTGCCGTCGAATCCGGGGGGCAGCACGGGGCCGAGCACGTGGAACGGCGGCGCACCCTCCTGGGCGTGGTAGAGCCGCGTGTCGTCGTCGGTGAACCGCCCACAGCACACGACCTCGATCACGGTCGCGGTGCCGGTCTCGCCGACGACCGCGAGGTTGATCCACTCAGGAACACGACCGTCGCGCCACAGCTCCGCTACGACCGTCTGCGCATCGCACATACTCAGCTCGGCCGCCCGGTGCCGGGCCGAGTCGTCGGGATAACGCATCTCACCCGGCTGCGGCGGGTGCCCGTCGTACGACTGGTTGAGCCGAACACGAAACGCCAACGCCACCGGTAGTTCCTCGGCGACAATCTCCCGGCCGAACCCCAACGCGGCCTCGGCCGACGCCGCGAACCGCGCGGCGAACACATCTCGATCCATGCCAAGAACCTACCGATCCACCGACGACTCACCCGTGCTCGTGGCACAGCCGGTCGCGTCGGGAACGCCCCGCAGCTTCTGGTCTTGGCCACGGCGATTGGACTGCGCGTCAGCCCCGTCCCACGCCGCCATTGCGACTCACCGACCAAGGCCACCGGCGCCACGCGACCGACGAAGCATCGAGCGCTCGGATCGCGGCTTCTCGATGAGGGCGCCATGTCCAACGTCCGAACGCTGGCCGGCGTTTGTCAGTGCAGAAGCCGTTGCGCCCAATAGACCTGGCCGTCGGGACCGACGCTGATCAGGGCAATCAACACGTCTTCTACTGCCGCGGGTGCCGTAGGCGCCATTTGCTCAGGCGGTGTTCCGGGGCGCGCCGCGCGGAGCACGGTCTGGAACGTCACCGGTGATGCGTCCGCCGACCACACAGAGACGGCGCAGCCCGAGTTCGAGAACGACCCGTTGATCTTCCGTGGGCCGATGCCTCGCAGCCACGGGTAGCGCTTCTGGGCGATGTCGAGAGATCCGTCCGCTCCTGCGTTGACCTTGTCGGGCCGGGCTGAGGTCACCGCGATGAAGCCAGGCATGAGATGACTGCGCTTGTCCAGCACAACGATGCGAAAGGAACTGCCCATCTGCGGGTTCGGCGGTCGGGTCCAGGTGACGCGCCCGAGGAGGATCTGGTCGCCGCCATCTGCCACTACCGCGTTGACCGGTTTGAGCGCGGCGTCCGCTGTCGCCTGGTCGACGAGTTGAAGCGTCGCTTGTGCGTTCAGCGCGTCAGGGCCACACGGCGGCCGGTTGTGCCACCAGCGCCAGCTGACCCCGCCGGCGGTTCCGGCGAGGACGATCGCCACGCCCAGAATCAGACCCGCCCGTCGCCTCATACCGGCAGTAGAGCACAGCCGCGACCACCGCGGCGTCGGGCGCGGTGGCGGGTCACACGACGACGCTGGGGCCACGCGCGGCTGCCGAAGTCCGGTGTTCCATGGTGCCCGTTGCCGGCCCTCGCCGGTGCTTCCCGTGTCCCGCCGAAGCCCTCGGGGTCAGCGCAGCAGGGCGAAGGCCAGGCCGGTGGTGAGCACGCCGAGGATCGTGCCGGCGACGACCTGCGCGGGGGTGTGGTCGCGCAGGCGGACGCGGGACCTGCCGACCGCCGCCACGAGAACCGCGGTGGCCAGCAGGGCCGGGCCGAACGCGACGGCCAGGACCGCCATCGGCAGTTGGGGACGTCGGTGCGGCTCGTCGTGAGGCAGGGCAAGGTCGGGCAGGGAGGCGGCCAGGAACACCATGCCGGCGATGACGCAGCCGGGCTGCGGTGGCGTCGTCCGGGCATCGGCTGGTAGACCGACGGAGTCCTCGAAGCCGGCGCACCGTACGCGGGCCGCGATGAAGCGTTGCCCGGTTGCGGCGACCGTCCGCCCGTCGCTGCGGACACCTAGGGTGGCTGCATCTGGGATCGGCTGAATCTGACGGCCGAACTGGACGCGGCCGGGCAGACGAATGCCGCGGTTAGCTAGTCAAGATTTCTCATCCACAAGTCTTGACTATTGCTCGACATCCCGTCGGCGCCACCGAGCTGCCCAGATCGCCGAAATCACAGATCAGCTGCTCGGCCGCGTAGGCGACCGACAGCTCAACGGTGCGCAGAACGCCGGAGGAGCAGTTACGCTGAGCGACCCGTATACGCCCGCCGTCTGCGCCATCACCGTCCTGGAACGGGTGTGACCCGACTGGGGCTGGGGCGTGGGACTCGTTGGCCATCGCCGGCTGAGCCGGTGACGGCCGCAGCGCGCCCCTCGTCGTTGCCCTCAAATAGGGGTAAGCAGGGCATAAGGCGGCTCCGACCATGTGTGTGGGGCTGTGTCGAATGGGGCAGCTGGGATAATGGCTTGGCGAGATTCGCCCGTTCGGGGCGTGGTGGTGCACGAGAGTGAGCACACACGCGTCACTCGGCTGTGTGTCGATGGGCAGGTCGTCGTCCGCAAAGAGCCGTTGGGGCCGGATGCTCAGAGGCGGGTGCGGCACGAGTTGGCGATGCTCGAGCGGCTGCGCGGTGTCGAAGGGGTCGCGCAGTTGGTGGAGGTGTCGCGGTGCCCGGGGTCGATTGTGCTGGCGGACGCTGGTGCGGTGAGCCTGGCCGGGCTGGTGAAGCCGCTGGCGGTTGGTGAGCTGGTCGGGCTGGCGGTGGGACTGGCCCGGGCGGTGGCGGGGATGCACCGGCGGGATGTGCTGCACCGGGACATCACACCGGCGAACGTGCTGATCTCTGCTGAGGGTGCGCCGTGCCTGGTGGATTTCGCGTTGGCGACGTTGTTCGCCGAGATCCGTCCCGAGTTCACCCATCACACGGAGATCGTGGGGACGTTGGCGTATCTGGCGCCGGAGCAGACGGGGCGTACCGGCCGGTCGGTGGATCAGCGGGCCGATCTGTACGCGTTGGGTGCGACGTTGTACGAGTTGGCGACGGGTGCGCCGCCATTCGGCTCCGGGGATCCGTTGCGGCTCACGCATGATCATCTGGCGCGGGTGCCGGTGCCGCCGACGCAGGTGAACCACGCGGTGCCGGAGCCGTTGTCCGCGATTGTCATGCATCTGCTGGAGAAGGAGCCGGACAACCGGTACCAGACTGCTGAGGGTGTGGTCTACGACCTTGAGCGGTTGCGGGACACCGGCGCGCGCCCAGAGGCGGCTGCGCTGCGGGTCGGCGAGTGCGATTTTCCGCTGCGGCTGCTGCCCCCGTCGCGGCCGGTCGGACGTGATGACGAGGTGGCGGCGCTGGAGGCGGCGTTTGAAGACGCGCTGGGGAGCCGGTGCCGTGGGGTGCTGATCGGCGGTGCGGCGGGGGTGGGCAAGACGGCGTTGGTCGACGAGCTACGGCCGGTGGTGACGGGCCGTGATGGCTGGTTCGTGGCGGGCAAGTTCGACCAGTACCGGCGGGATCTGGAGTTCAACGCGGGTCATCAGGCGTTCCGCGCGTTGGGTCGGCTGTTGCTGGCCGAGCCGGAGGACGAGCTGACCAAGGTCCGCGAACGGATCTTGAAGGCGGCCGGCCCGAACGCGGGCCTGATGACCGCGACAGTGCCTGAGTTCGCGGCGCTGCTGGCGGTGCCACCCGATGCGGGAGATCCGCTGACCGCGCAGGTTCGGGCGCAGCGAGTGGGTGTGGACGTGTTGCGCGCGGTCGCTTCGCGCAAACGGCCGGTGGTCCTCTTCCTCGATGACCTGCAGTGGGCGGGGCGTACGCCACTCGGCTTCGTCGACCTCGTGCTGAGCGGGGAGCGGATCGACGGCCTGTTGCTGGTGGGCGCGTACCGCGAGGACGACGTGGACGTGGCGCATCCGTTGGTGGCGCCGTTGTCCCGATGGCGTGAACTCGCCGGAGTGCGGCACCTACGGCTGGTCAACCTGCCAGTGTCCGGCTCCGTCGCGATGGTGGCCGAGATGCTGCGCGTGGATCGGGCCACGGCGGCGGGCCTGGTCGACGTGATCAACCCGTCCGGCAATCCGTACGAGATCGTGGAGGTGCTCAACGCGCTGCGACGTGACGGCGTGCTGGCGGCGACGGCCGCCGGGTGGCGGTGGGACGCGGCGGCCGTACGCGCTCATCTGCGCCGGTCCGAGGTTGCCGGGCTGCTGGCGGCCGGTGTTCAGGCGATGCCGCCGGCGTCGCGGCAGATGGTGCAGGCGATGGCGTGCCTTGGCGGGCGAGCCGAGCTGAGCCTGTTGCAGACCGCCACCGGCGAGCCGGCGAGCATGGTGGAACAAACGCTGGCACCCGCCCTCGACGAGGGCCTCCTGGTGGTGCAGCCCGGGATACATCAGGCGGTGCGGTTTCGCCACGACCGGATCCGTGAGGTGATCCTGCGCGGGCTGCATCCCCAGCAGCGACACGCCCTGCACCTGGCCATGGCGCGGCGGCTGGCGGCGGTGCCGGAGTTGTACGCGGTCGCGGCGGAGCAGTATCTCCCGGTGGTCGACGCGGTCGACGACGCCGTGGAGCGGCGTCGGGTGGCGGGGCTGCTGCGGCGCGGCGCCGACCAGGCCGCGTTGATCGGGGACTACGTGCTGGTGAAAAGGCTGCTGGCCGCCGCGCTGCAGCTCATCGACCCGGGTGAGACCGCCACGCTGATCGAGGTGCACACCGCCCGCCACACCGCGCTGTACAGCATGGGACGCCTGGAGGAGGCGGACGAGGAGTACCGTACGATCGACCGGCTGTGCACCACCACCATGCAGCGTGCGGACGCAACGTGCGTCCAGGTGCGTAGCCTGAGCCACCAGCACCGTTTGGCGGAGGCGATCGGACTCGGCCTGGAGTCGCTGCGTGAACTGGGCATCGCCGTGCCGGCCGCAGACCGGCTCCAGATGGAGCTCGACCATCAGCTCAACTATCTGTACCGGTGGCTGGACCACACCGACGACGCCGACGGGCTGACGCGGCCGGACATCACCGAGCCGACACTGCTCGCCGCGACCCGTCTGCTCGACGCGGTCTTGCCGGTGGTCTACTTCGTCGACCTTCCCGTGTATGCGTGGCTGAGCCTGGAGGGGTTGCGGATATGGATCGAGCACGGCCCTGCCCGTACCCTGGTTGGACCGGCCGGTACCGCTGCCTTCGCCGCGGTGGGGCTGCGCAGTGACCGGGCCGCGTATCAGGCGGCGCGGCGGGTCTTGGCCTTCAGCGAGGCGCGCGGCTACGAGCCCGAGACCTCAGAGGCGCGCTACCTGTGCGCGCTCGTGAGCTGTTGGTTCGAGCCGATCGAAAACAGTGTCCCAACAGTTCAGCGGGCCCGCGAAGGGTTGATCGCGGGGGGTGACCTGGCCAACGCGGGATACAGCTATGCCCCGACCGCGGCTGGCCTGCTGGAATGCGCACCATCGCTTTCCGACTACGTCGCCAACGTGGAGGCGGGACTTTCCTTCGTGCACCGTACCGGCAGCGGACATCTCATCATGTGGCTCGACTCGCACCGATGGCTGGCTGCTGTGCTGCGCGGTGAAAGCTCCGCCGTAGCCGGTGAGGCGGTCTCCATCGACCGGTACGCCGGCAACCCGACGGCGCTCTTCCACGCGCACGTCACCCGCGCGATCGCCGCCGCCATCCTCGCTGATCCGGCCGGCCTGACGCGGCACACCGCGGCGGCGATGTCGCTGCGACCGGCTGGCCTGGGCCTCTACGCAACCGGCATCGCCTACCTGCTGCGGGGGCTGGCCCTCGCCGGGCAGGCTCAAGCCAGCCACGGTGGCGAGCGCGGCGCTCTGCTGACCGAACTGGACGAGGTGACGCAGTGGCTGGCCGCACGTGCCGCGGACGCGCCGGCGAACTTCCAGCACCTGCTCCGGTTGCTCGAGGCGGAGCGGGCGTGGGCGGTCGGCGACTTCCATGCCGCCGCCCTCGCCTTCGACGCCGCCCGGCGCGAGGCCGCCCAGTATCAGCGGCCATGGCACAGAGCCCTGATCACCGAGCACGCGGCCCGCTTCCACCTCGCCCACGGCCTCGAATACGCCGGCTACGACCTGCTCCTCGAAGCGCGCCAGGAGTACCTCGCCTGGGGCGCCACCGCGAAAGTCGACCAACTCGACTGGGCCTACCCGAGCCTTCGCCCACAACCCGGCACCACCGTCGCGCAGCGCGCTGACCAGAACGGGAACCAGACCGGGGATTCCCCGCACCAACGGGCCACCGTCACCACCGGAGCGCTCGACCTGCTCGGCATCTTGTCCGCCTCGCAGGCCCTGAGCTCCGAGACCAGCATCGAACGGCTGCACGCCCGCGTGGTCCAGGTGGTCAGCGCCATGACCGGCGCCACCGACGTCAACCTGCCGCTGTGGAGCGACGAGCGGCACGACTGGCTGCCGCTCACCCAACACGGCGGCACCGAACACGCGGTCCCGATGTCAGTGCTGCGATACGTTCAGCGTATCGGTGAACCACTGGTCGTGGCCGACACAACCCGCGACGACCGCTTCGCCCGCGACCCCTACTTCACCGGCCTCGGCTGCTGCTCACTCCTGGCCGTACCCGTCCTCAGCCGCGGCCGGCTACGGGCCGTACTACTGCTGGAAAACCGCCTGATCCGAGGCGCCTTCACCACCGAACGACTCGACGCCGTCAAACTCATCGCCAGCCAACTCGCCGTCTCCCTTGACAACACCCACCTCTACGCCGAACTCACCACCTCCCGCGCACGGATCGTCGCCACCGCCGACCAGACCCGCCGACGCGTCGAGCGCGACCTGCACGACGGCGCCCAGCAGCGACTGGTCTCCCTGGCCCTGCAACTCCGCGCGGCACAAGCAACGCTGCCACCCGAACTCGACGCGCTCAGCGCACAGCTCAACCACGCCGTCGCCACAGCAACCGACGCGCTGGACGAGCTACGCGAGATCGCCCGCGGCATCCATCCGGCGATCCTCACCGACGGCGGCCTCCGCCCAGCACTACGCGCGCTCGCCCGCCGCTGCCCGATCCCGGTCCACCTCGACCTGCGTACCGGGGCGCGGGTGTCCGAACACGTCGAGGTCAGCGCCTACTACGTCGTCGCCGAGGCGCTCACCAACGTGGCCAAACACGCACACGCCTCAACCGTCACCGTCACCGTCGAAACCGACCCCGCCGACACCGTCCTGCACGTCGCAGTAGACGACGACGGCATCGGCGGCGCCGACTTCACCCGCGGCACCGGCCTGCTCGGCCTCAAAGACCGAGTAGAAGCACTCGGCGGCCGAATCACCCTCCACAGCCCCCACGGGGCGGGAACCAGCCTGCGCGTAGAGCTCCCGCTCACCGCCACGAACAGCGACGTCACGCCCTGCTAGCCCTCAAGTTCCCGGTTGTGTCGCCGAAAGCAGGGTCCGTGACCAGGCGTTCTCGCTGGATGACGATCGCGACGGTCGCCGCCGTGGCGGCGGCTGGTGCCGCTGCTTGGCGTGTGCGCCGCGGGCGCGTCATCGCCGCACCGACCCCGGCCGCACCGTTGTCACCACCGGTGCCGCCGGACCTACCCGCCACGCCGGTGCCTCCGGCGCAGCGCGACCAGCCCGCCCCCGCCGCCACATCACGGCGCAACCCCCTGATCGCCGTGGCCGGGTTCACCGCCGCCGCGGCCGCCATCGCAGTGGCCGCGACTCGCATCGACCGCCCCACGAGCGCCCAACCGGAAGCCCGGGTCGTCGTCGCCTCATCCTTTCCAGCTTGGACGCCGCCCACGACGCGTTCCTGGACACCGGCGACGACCCCGCCGGCGCCGGTTCCAGTGGGCGGCGTGCTCCCTCCCAACGGCAGCGTGACCATGCACGGCGACTCCGGCGAGGAGATGACGCTCACGGTCGTACGCATCGCCAACCCGGCACCGACCATCGACTCCGACAACCCCAATGGCCCAAAGATCTCGCCGAAACTCGGCTACCGGGTGGTCTCGGTCGTCGTGCGAGTCGAGAATACCGGCGGCGTCCCGTTCATCGACGACGTCGAAAAGTACACCTGGCTCGTCGACAAGGCCGGCCACACGTACCCACGCAACATCGAGATGACTGACTCCCGCCAGCTCCACCCAGCCCCCCGGCTCGACCCGGGTTGGCTGAACGGCCGCGAAATCATCTTCGAGGTGAGCGGCAACGCCGAGATCGCTCGGTTCCGTCTGAGCCTCCACCCGGGCGCGGCCAAGCAAACCCAGGACTGGCGCCTCACCTGACCGACAGCCGCCGGGATAGACATACCACTGCGAACACCCCGGCAAAGACCTCCCGTGTAGACGAACACTTCCCAACGGCGATCGCCAGACAAGCAGTCCGTCGTGCGTGCCCGTCAACCCGGCGTGGGTTGCATCGCTTGATCGTGTGTCACGTGGCGTAGCGGCTGATCACATGGCCGCGTTTGAGGGCATCCGCTCATGCAGGGTTACCTGCATAATGCTTGATGTGCGGATGCTGGCACCACGACGTCAGCTTTGTCGATCAGCAATCGACACATGCTGTGCTCTACTGCCGGTATGAGGCGACGGGCGGGTCTGATTCTGGGCGTGGCGATCGTCCTCGCCGGAACCGCCGGCGGGGTCGGCTGGCGCTGGTGGCACAACCGGCCGCCGTACGGCCCTGACGCGCTGAACGCACAAGCGACGCTTCAACTCGTCGACCAAGCGACAGCGGACGCCGCGCTCAAACCGGTCAACGCGGTAGCGGCAGATGGCGGCGACCAGATCCTCCTCGGGCGCGTCACCTGGACCCGACCGCCGAACCCGCAGATGGGCAGTTCCTTTCGCATCGTTGTGCTGGACAAGCGCAGTCATCTCATGCCTGGCTTCATCGCGGTGACCTCAGCCCGGCCCGACAAGGTCAACGCAGGAGCGGACGGATCTCTCGACATCGCCCAGAAGCGCTACCCGTGGCTGCGAGGCATCGGCCCACGGAAGATCAACGGGTCGTTCTCGAACTCGGGCTGCGCCGTCTCTGTGTGGTCGGCGGACGCATCACCGGTGACGTTCCAGACCGTGCTCCGCGCGGCGCGCCCCGGAACACCGCCTGAGCAAATGGCGCCGACGGCACCCGCGGCAGTAGAAGACGTGTTGATTGCCCTGATCAGCGTCGGTCCCGACGGCCAGGTCTATTGGGCGCAACGGCTTCTGCACTGACAAACGCCGGCCAGCGTTCGGACGTTGGACATGGTGACCGCATCTGCCGCGATTGCTGCGCAGCGGCACGACAGCACTGGTCGCAGCGAGTGATGGGGAGCGGCGATACCAAGGCTTCCTGTCATGCCGAAGGCAGTGCGCCGCCACGCTCTTGGTTGATTGACTACCATCGCATGCGCGTCGGTGGCCGTGCGGACGTGATGTTGCGTTTGAACTCCCAGCGTCGGCGGCGTCCGCGCTCGGTGTTCCGACGGGGGAGGAATCGAGGATGAACGCAGACTTCACGACTCGGAAGGCGCGGGAGACCACGCAGGTCATGACCGCCCTGGCCGAGGCCTTCGTTCGAGGTACCGCAGCGGAGACCGGCATCAGCATCGGCTGGGGCGAGCAGGACGCCGCCAACCTCGACCGGCTCTGCGAAGAGTTCCTTCGTAGCCGACCGTCGGCCAAGGTCAAACACTCGATGATCATGTCGATGGGCGCGTACTTGGGTGAGCTCATAGTCCGGGCGACCAGAGGTCGGTGGGGCTACGACGCCGACCTGCGCGAGGTGGTCGTCGAAACCGGCGACGGTGTCATGGGGTGGCCGCACACCAAGGTGGCGAAGCGCTTCGAGCAGGGTCCGAAGCATTCGCTATACCAGTACTACCGGTACGCAGTGCATCCGGAACAGCGCGATGCAATCGCCGCCGGTGGTGACTGACGGCCTTGATCAGGTGCGCGCTCATAGCCGATGAGTGCTCACCTGATCGATGGGTCCGCCGCGTCCGGACCTGCGGAAGGCGCTGCCAGGCTCCTGGCCCAGCCGATTTGATCTCTATCCGTGAGCCGCGCTTCTCCTCGCGGTTTCAGCCGTCTATCGTCGCCCAGGTGCCGTCGGCCACCGGTCGGCGAATGACCCGAGGCAGGAACATGGCGACGGAGTTCTCATTCGACAACCAGATCATGGTGCTGGACGGCCGGGTGCTGGAGATTTTTCATCGGGATACTGAGGAGAGCCTGCGATACCACGTGGCGTTCCTGCGGATCGACGGACAGCCACACGGCGACGGATTCAAAGTTCGCCTGGGGCGTGCGTACGGCGAGAACGACATCATGGGCGGGCGCCGGTGGAACATGACCACCGAGCAGTTCGCCGAGTTCCGTGAGTTCATCGCCTTGGCCATCGCGGCACGCGACAACGGCCCCACCCCATAACGCGTGCCCTGCCTGCGAGGCAGGGCACGTCCGGGCGGCCTGTCGCCAGCCTCAGCCCGGCGAGACCGCCATGAGAGTGGACGAGAACACCCCGACCCGACATAGCCCCGATGGACTCCGAAAACAGCATGGACGGTGTCGAGGCGGTCACCCGCAGTCGGTCGAACACCGAGATCACCCAGGACCTCCGGCTGCCGCCCGGCACGCCGCGCGCCCACATCAGCCGGAACTTCGCCAAGCTCGTAGTGCAGGAGAGCGCCAGGCATCCGCTCACGCCGCAATGGGATCGTCGCGACCTTGTGAAAGGCAGGCAGGAGCTACCCGCTGTCACGGCGGTGCCGACGATTGGTCGCTGGCTGGACGGGGTAGGTCCATCGGAGCCATTCGACCTGGAATACGCCAGGATCACTGAGGATCCTTGTCGGCGCACTCTCGCCATGTCTGTCGCAGTCCAGCGAGTCGCGCATCTCCTGCGGCAGATGCCCACGGTAGGCCGCCTGCCGGGTGCGCACCTGCACGAACGCAACCGCCGCGGCGTCGGGTGCGGTGGCGGGCCGCACGATGACGCCGGGGCAACGTGCGGCGGCCGAATTCCGGTGTTCCATGCTGTCGGTTGTCGGCCCTCGCCGGTACTTCGCGCTGTCCCGCCGCACCCTCGGGGTCAGCGCAGCAGGGCGAAGGCCAGGCCGGTGGTGAGCACGCCCAGGATCGTGCCGGCGACGACCTGCGCGGTGGTGTGGTCGCGCAGGCGGACGCGGGACCAGCCGACCGCCACCACGAGAACCGCGGTGGCCAGCAGGGCCGGGCCGAACGCGACGGCCAGCACCATCATCGTGCCCGACGCGACGGCCGCGTGGACGCTGAGCTTCCAGAAGTGGTTGACGACCGTGGCGGCGAGGCCGCCGAGGAAGTGGGCGACGACGAGGGCGACCAGCTCGCGCGGGGCGTGCAGCACGAGCAGCAGGGCGAGGCCGATCAGCACGCACGCCAGGCCGCGGACGAGGGGCTTGGTGCGCTGTTCGCGGCGGCCGATGTGCCGGTCGCTCAGGTGGCCCTTGCGGACGCCCCACCAGATCATGGAGTACGGAATGAGCGTCGAGAAGGCGCTCGCCAGCAGGCCCCAGGCCAACCCGGTCCACAGGGCGCCGGCGGCGTGGACGGCGATGACGAACGGCAGCGCGCCGGCCAGAACCGAGGGGGCGAGGACCTCGGTCAGCAGGCGGGCGACCCGCCGCGACGTGTCCGCCGGGGACTGTTCGGTGCCGATCGGCTCAGCATAAGAGGTAGTGCCTGCTGTACCTCGCTCGGCCCGCCTGCGGCATCGTCCGCGGCCGCTTTCCTCCATAGCGTTTCCGGTGACGACATTCTTGGGAGGAAACGCAATGGATTCCGTACGCGTCGAGGCGCTGACCCGCGTCTACGGGGACGGCCCGCGGGCGGTGACCGCGCTCGCGGGGATCGATGCCGCGTTCGGGCGCGGGACGTTCACCGCGGTCATGGGCCCCTCCGGCTCGGGCAAGAGCACGCTGCTGCAGACCGCGGCCGGGCTGGACCGCCCGACGTCGGGGCGGGTCTTCGTCGGCGACACCGAGCTGTCGCGGCTGTCCGAGACCCGCCTGACCGAGCTGCGGCGCGACCGGATCGGCTTCGTGTTCCAGGCGTTCAACCTCATCGGCGCGCTCACCGTGGCCGAGAACATCGAGCTTCCGCTGCGGCTGTCGCGGGTGAAGCCGGACCAGGCGTGGATCGCGCACGTGGTGGCGCGGGTCGGGCTCGGCGAACGGTTGCACCACCGGCCGGCCGAGCTCTCCGGCGGCCAGCAGCAGCGGGTCGCGATCGCCCGGGCCCTGGCCACCCGGCCCGACGTGATGTTCTGCGACGAGCCGACCGGGGCCCTGGACACGACCACGGCCGCCGAGGTCCTGGCCCTGCTGCGGGCCGTGGTCGACGAGCATGGCCAGACCGTGGTGATGGTGACCCACGACCCGGTCGCCGCCTCGTACGCCGACCGCGTGGTCGTCCTCGCCGACGGCCGGATCGTGCGGGACCTGCCGCAGCCGGGCGCGGCGCGCATCGGCGAGCTGCTGGCCTCCCTGGACCGCCGCGCCGTGGCCGTGGGGGGCTGACCCGTGCTGCGTCTGCTCGCTGTGCGCATGCTGCGCCACCGCCCCGGGTCGGTCGTCGCGACGCTGGTCGCGCTCGCCGTGGGGGCGATGGTGCTCACCGCGATGGGGGTCCTGGTCGAGTCCGGCCTGAGCTATGAGCCGGTCGCCGCCCAGTACGCCGCGGCCGACGTCGTCGTCGCCCGGCGCGACGCCACCCAGACCAGCCGCGAATTCGACGGCACCACGACGACCAGCACGATCGAGCTGCCGGAGGGCGGCACGGTGCCGGCGGAGCTGACCGGCAAGCTGCGCGCGGTGCCGGGCGCCGCGGCCGTGATCGCCGACGACACCGTGCCGGTGACCACTGTGGACGGACCGGCGCAGGGGCACGGGTGGAGCAGTGCTCGGCTCACGCCGTACAACCTCGTCGGCGGAAGTGCTCCGGGCCGCGACGATGAGATCGTCGCCGACGCCCGACTGGGCCTTGATCCCGGCGCGGAAGCCGACCTGATCGTGGCCGGGCGGGCCGCCCACGTCCGGGTCAGCGGCGTGGCCGCGCCCGCGAGCGCGCTCACCGGCCCGCCGGCGGTGTTCTTCACCGATGCCCGCGCGGCCGCGCTGTCGCCGCACCCGGGCCGGGCCGAGGTCATCGGCGTGATCGCCGCGCCGGGCGCGGACCGGGCGGCGCTCGCGGCGGCGGTGCGCGGGATCGTGGGCGGGGACGGCAAGGTGTACACCGGCGGCGATCGCGGCCTGGCCGAGCGCTCCGGCGACCGGGCGGCGCGGGAGCTGCTGCTCGCGGCGGGCGGGGCGTTCGGCGGGTACGTCGTGATGCTGGTCGTCTTCGTCGTCGCCGGCACCATCGGCCTGTCGGTCCGGCACCGCCGCCGCGACCTGGCCCTGCTGCGGGCCGTTGCCGCCACGCCGGGCCAGGCCCGCCGCCTGATCATGACCGAGGCGGCCCTGGTGAGCCTGCTCGCCGCGGTGCTGGGCATCCCGGCCGGCCTGGGCGCCGCGCGCTGGGTGTTCGGCGAGCTGGTCGGTCGCGGCTTCGTCCCGGCCACGTTCCCGATCGCGCCGGGCGCGCTGGCGGCGGCGTCGGTCGCGCTGCTCACGGTGCTCTCCGCGGTGCTCGCGGCGCTGATCGCGGCCCGCCGGGTCACGCGGGTCCGCCCGGCCGAGGCGCTGGGCGAGGCGGCTGTCGAGCCGCAGCGCGGCGGCCCGGTCCGCCTGGTCTTCGGCGTGCTCACGCTCGTCGGCGCGGTGACGTCGAGCTCGTTCACGCTGGCCGCGTCGGGTCAGATGGCGCTGACGGGGGCGGTCGGGATGCTGTACCTCTTCGTCACCGCGGTCGCCCTGCTCGCCCCGTGGATCAACGCGTTGGCGGCCCGGGCCCTGGCCGCTCCCCTGCGCGCGGTGTTCGGCACCAGCGGCCACCTGGCGGCGGCGAACCTGCGCGCGAACGCCCGCGGCGGCGCGGCTGTGCTCACCGCGCTGGTGCTGTCGGTGGGCTTCGGCGGCTCGGTATGGTTCGTGCAGGACAACCTGGAGCGCGGCACGGTCACCCAGGGCCGCGACGGCATGCTGGCGGACCTGGCCCTGGTCTCCCCCGCCGGCCTGCCCGCGTCCGCCGCCGAGGAGATCCGCGGCGTCCCGGGCGTTCGGGCGGCGACGGGCGTGGCGCACACCAGCGTGGTGGTCTCGCTCTTGGGCGACCTGGAGGCGGCCCCCGCGCAGGTGGTGGACCCTCCGGCGCTGGCCGGGACCCTCGATCTGCGGGTGACCGCGGGCAGCCTGGCCGGGCTGAACGAGACCGGCATGGCGGTGTCGTCGGTCCGGGCCGGCACGCACGGGTGGCACGTGGGCGACAAAGTCGCGGTCCGGCTCGGCGACGGGACGCCGCTGACGCTGACGGTCGCGGCGATCTACGACCGCGGCCTGGGCTTCGGCGACTTCACGCTGGCTCGGGCCACGGTCGCGGGTCACACCGCGACGGGCCTGGACGACTACGTGCTGGTCCGGGCCGACGCCAACGCCGTGGCCGGCGACGACGCCGTGTTCGACCGGTATCCCGGCAGCCGGCTGGTCGACGCGCGGGAGATCACCGGGAAGGTCGGCGCGGACCTGGCGCTGTCGGCGTGGCTGAACCGGCTGCTGATCGGCGTCATGGTCGGGTATGCGGCGCTGGCGGCGGCGAATGTCATGGTGATGGCGGCGCTGGCGCGGCGGCGGGAGCTGGCGCTGCTGCGGCTGGTCGGCGTCACCCGGCGGCAGGCCTCCCGGATGGTGCGGGCGGAGCAGATCGGGCTGCTCGGGACCGCGCTGCTGCTGGGGGTGGCGATCGCGGCGACCACGCTGGTGGCGGTGGTTTCCGCGCTGACGGGGAGTCTCGTGCCCTTCGTGCCGCCGCTCGGGTGGGTCGTGGTGCTGGGCGGGGCCGCCGTGCTGGCGCTGACCACGACGCTCCTTCCGGTCGCTGCGCTGCTGCGGGCGCCGGTGATGGAGAATATCGGACTGCGCGAGTAGGTGGCGTTCCGCTTGATTCACCCTATCAGATCGATCGAAATCGATTAACGAACTGTAGTCAGACCGTCACTGGGGCGGCCGAGCTGTCGCGGACGATCAGCTCGGTCGCCAGCTCCACGCGCGGGCTCTCGATCGTCTCGCCGTGTGCCATCCGCAGGACCGTGCGCGCGGCGAGCAGGCCCATCTCGGCCAGGGGCTGGCGGATCGTGGTCAGCGGCGGCGAGGTCCAGCGGCTCTCCGGCAGGTCGTCGAAACCGACGACCGAGACGTCGTCGGGGACACGAAGGCCGCGGCGGCGCACGGCCTCGTAGGCACCGAAGGCCATCTGGTCGCTGGAGGCGAAGATGGCGGTCGGCGGGTCGGGCAGGGCGAGCAGCGCGTCGGCGCCGGAGCAGCCGGACTCATGGTAGAAGTCGCCTTGCTGGATCAGGTCGGGGTCGGTGGACAGGCCCGCGGCGGCGAGGGCGGCGCCGTAGCCGTCGAGGCGGGCGCGGCTGCACAGCAGGCGCTTCGGGCCGGCGATGAAGCCGATGCGGCGGTGGCCGAGGTCGAGCAGGTGCTCGGTGGCGCGCAGGCCGCCGGCCCAGTTGGTGGCACCGACAGTCGGCACGTCGATCGCCGGCACGCCGGCCGGGTCGATGACCGCGAGGGGGATGTCGAGGCGGCGCAGCTCGGCGTGCAGCGGCGGGGTGACGTCGGAGGTCACGAAGATGACGCCGTCGGTGGCGCGGGCGCGCAGGCTCTGCAGCCACTGCCGGGCCGAGGCGGGCTTGTCGTGGATGGCCGAGACGACGGTGCCGATGCCGGTGGCGTGCGCGACCTCCTCGACGCCGCGGATGATCTCCACGGCCCAGGGGCTGTCGAGGTCGTTGAAGACCAGGTCGATCAGGTTCGCGGCGGGCTTGCTGCGGGAGGTTCGGCGGCGGTACCCGTGCTCGCGCAGGATCGTCTCGACGCGCTCGCGGGTCTGGGGCGAGACGTCGGATCGGCCGTTGAGCACCCGGGACACGGTCGGCACCGACACGCCGGCCTCCCGCGCGATCGCGGTGATGGTGACCCGGCCCGTCTCCTCGAGTGTCACGAGCGCCCCCTCATCGTTTTCGATATTTTCGCATGCCCGCATTTTCGGAACCATCGCCGGAACTTTCCACACCGCGATCCCGCGAATGCCCGCGTAGAGGCTGTTAAAGCGGTGCAGAAGCTTCCGGAAAGCGTTGACACCGCCGCGCGGGCCGACCAAATACTGCCGCCATCGACATCCGTCTACCCGGCTGCCTCACCGGGTCGCGGCACACTGCCCTGTCGAGGAGGAAAGCGGCCACATGAACAGACGCATCTACGAGACGACCCGCTACAACGCTCCGTCGATCATCGGTAACGCGACGTTCAACCAGCAACGGCATGAACATGGGCCAGTTCAACTACATGATCCTGGCCACGGAGGGCTACCAGCTCACGCTGGGCGACACCACGCCTCCGCCGACGACCGGTGGTGACGGCGCAGGAGGCGGCGGTTGCACGGCAACACTGTCGGCCGGGCAGCAGTGGAGCGATCGGTACAACCTCAACGTCGCGATCTCCGGCACGAACACCTGGACCGTGACGATGAACGTCCCGTCCCCGGCGAAGATCAGCGCGACCTGGCCCAGCGCCCAGGTGATGGTGGCCAAACCGAACGGCAACGGCAACACGTTCGGTGTGACGATCATGACCAACGGCACCTGGACCTGGCCCACCGTCTCCTGCAGCACCGGATAGGACCCCGTTCCGTGGCGTCCTTTCGCCCGGGTGGCCACCCGGGCGAAAGGACGGCCGGTCCTGCCCGCAAGGACGACCGCGTCCGCTACAGCCCGACTGCCGCCGATGTTACGTTGATCGACCTCAGCTGATCAGGAGGATGAACGGTGCGACGACTCGGCTTGGCCCTTACTGCGCTGGTGGTGCTGGCGGCGGCATGCGGTACAAATGCCGAAAAGTCCGGCACGTCCGCCGGGAGTTCGGCCGCGGCCGAGCCCACGCCCACCTCCGCCGCCGCCCCGGCTCCGCCGGGTCCCCTGCCCACGGTGTCGGGCGCCGACTCGGTCGAGCAGGTGATGCGGGACCTGATCACGACGGCCGTCGAGCACGCCGTGGGAGCGCCCGGCGACGACCGCCACCCCGAGATCGTGGTCACGTCCGGCTCGGCCTGCGGGGTGAAGGTCAAGGCGATCGCCTGCCCGCCGACCGCCGCCGGCGACAAGGTCGTCATCAACATCAACCCGACGCTGGCGTGGCAGCAGTACCAGCAGCAGGTGGGCCACGGCGGCGGCGACGTGCCCCTGCAGAACGCGGCGCTGGGCGCGGCCGTGCAGTACCTGACCTACCGCGACGCCCAGCGCAACGACCCGTCGCTGCTCGGGGCCGGCCTGAACGACGATGCCAAGATCGCCAAGGCCGCGCAGCTGACGATGTGCAAGAACGGAGAGGTGTACGCCGGGCTACGCACCGTCATGGCCGGCGAGCTGGGCACCACCTGGCGGGCGAACCTCACCGGGAAGCTGGGCGACTACTTCTCGAAGGGGATGCGCGGCGAATGCTGATGCCTCGCTGAGAAGCCGCCCGCCCGGCCATGCACACCAGCGTCACAACCTCGGCCAGCCCCAGCAGGCGCTCGACCCCGCCCAGCGCGCCCGGTCCACGGCTCGAACGCCACGGCCCACAGGAGCACACGCCGCCGAGCCAGGGATGTCAGCGTCGATACCGTTGCTCTTGGCGTGGCGGGACAGGAGCCGGCCCGGTTGGCACCATCACCACCTCCAACCGGGTCCCCTCGGGCGCGCCGCCCACAGCCGCGTGCTCGATCGACATCAGATTCGCCACGCTCGATTCGCAGCGCCGCCGCCACACCTCCCGCCCAGAACCGTGCCAGGCTGGGCCCGGCCGGAGCGCAGTTGTCGGGCGGCGCGGAGGTCCCGGTCTCGATCAGGCGATGGTGCAGGCGGCGCCGTTGAGCGCGAACGCGGTCGGCGAGGCGCTGTTGCCGGTGTGGCTCGCCTGGAAGCCGATGCTCGTCGACCCGCCGGCCGGGATGGCGGCGTTGTAGCTCACGTTTCGGGCACCGACCGCGCCGCTGGCCGGTGCGTACGTCGCGTTCCAGCCGGAGGTGATCGTCTGGCCCGACGGCAGGGTGAAGGTCAGCGCCCAGCCGTTGACCGGGGTCGCGGCGGTGCTGGCGATGGTGATGTTGGCCGTCAGCCCGGTGTTCCAGGCATTGCTGGTGTACGTCACCCGGCAGCCGCCCGGGCCGGCGCTGGACGGCCGCGCGCTCGGCGACGGCGACCTGGAGGGCGACGGGCTCGCCGACGAGGTCCCCGGCGAGGGGGAACCGGTGGTGCCGCCGGTCAGGCTGCCGGGCACTGACAGCAGCGCGTTGTACCAAACCGTGGCCATCTTGCCGTAACCGATGGTCCCCGGGTGGATACCGTCGAGCAGGTCGGCGGTGCTCAGCGCGCTGTACATGTCG
This sequence comes from Dactylosporangium sp. CA-233914, assembly GCF_050942935.1. NCBI lineage: Bacteria > Bacillati > Actinomycetota > Actinomycetes > Micromonosporales > Micromonosporaceae > Dactylosporangium > Dactylosporangium sp. CA-233914. Next base: position 7,295,066 of record NZ_CP192030.1, read on the forward strand.
ACGAGGTGCAGGTGCTTGCCCGCATTGACGCGGGTCTGGACAAGACCGGGAATCGCGGCGTTGTACGTTCGCACCGTCGCGTCGCAGCACGACACCGGGATGATCTGGGCCACGAACACCTCGGCGTTCGGTGCGAGGGTGGTGATGTGGTCCAGCAGCGTGCCCAGCCGGGCCGGAGCGCCCGCCGGATCGCTGCCGTAGATATCGTTGGTGCCGATGTGCAGCAGGATCGTGCGCGGAGTGTAGGTCGGCAGCCAGGTGCCGACGTTGGCGTCGATCTGCGCGATGGTCCAGCCGGAGTGGCCCTCGTGGTCGTGGTCACCGAGGGTCGACGGCCCGTTGGACATCGAGCCGACGAAGTCGACCTTGTACCCGCCGGCGACAAGCTTGCTCCACAGGTCGATCCGGTAGCCGCCGGCGACGCTCAGCCCCTCGGTGAGCGAGTCGCCGAGGGGCATGATCCGCACCCCGCCGTTGGACTCGGCGCTGGCGGTGCCGACGGACAGGACGGTCGCGGCGGCCAGTGCGGCGAGCGCGGCACCGGCCACGAGCAGTCGCTTGGCACTGAGCATGTCTCCACCCCTCTCGATGCCCGACTCTCGCAAGACCCTCCGGAGCACGCAAGGAAAGCGCTGGGGCGGCAGGCATACCGGCAGATCGCGCGTGAAAGTTGCTCAAGCGGGGGCGCCAGCGTCCTACTCATCGACGGCGAGCGCCGCCGGGATCGGCATGGTGACCGACGACGCCGGCGGCGTGCGCGACGTCCACGACGTGGACGCGGGCCCCTTGGGCGGCACGATGCGCTGCGGCACGACGAAGGTGGACGATTCGGACCTGTCGGTGTGCGGCTGGGCGGACAACGGTTCGCTGGGCGTGGCCCTGTTCTCCGGCCGTAACGTCGCCGACTCCGCGAAGTCGCTCCTGGAACTGCGCAGCGCGGTCGAGCACCGCAGCTGAAGGTGATTGCCGGCCGGTCCGTTCGCGGGCCGGCTCGTTCGTTGTTCAGAAACGCTTCAGAGGCCCACCGAAATCGGTGGGCCCCTGAACGAAAGTTTGTCCGGCGGCGTCCTACTCTCCCACACTCTCTCGGGTGCAGTACCATCGGCGCTGGAGGGCTTAGCTTCCGGGTTCGGAATGGGACCGGGCGTTTCCCCTCCGCTATGGCCGCCGTAACACTATGAACCTGTCAACCCCGCACACCCCAGAACTGTTTCCCGGGGGTGCGTTCGGTGTTGGTTCAGAATCACACAGTGGATGCAAACATCTTCAAAACCCGTTATGTAGGTCAAGTCCTCGGCCTATTAGTACCGGTCAGCTCAAACCTGTTACCAGGCTTCCACTTCCGGCCTATCAACCCAGTGGTCTCGCTGGGGGCCTTAACCCTCAAGGGGTGGGATACCTCATCTCGAAGCGAGCTTCCCGCTTAGATGCTTTCAGCGGTTATCCCTTCCGAACGTAGCCAACCAGCCGTGCTCTTGGCAGAACAACTGGCACACCAGAGGTTCGTCCGTCCCGGTCCTCTCGTACTAGGGACAGCCCTTCTCAAGTATCCTACGCGCGCGGCGGATAGGGACCGAACTGTCTCACGACGTTCTAAACCCAGCTCGCGTACCGCTTTAATGGGCGAACAGCCCAACCCTTGGGACCTACTCCAGCCCCAGGATGCGACGAGCCGACATCGAGGTGCCAAACCATCCCGTCGATATGGACTCTTGGGGAAGATCAGCCTGTTATCCCCGGGGTACCTTTTATCCGTTGAGCGACACCGCTTCCACCTGCCAGTGCCGGATCACTAGTCCCGACTTTCGTCCCTGCTCGACCTGTCAGTCTCACAGTCAAGCCCCCTTGTGCACTTGCACTCAACACCTGATTGCCAACCAGGCTGAGGGAACCTTTGGGCGCCTCCGTTACATTTTAGGAGGCAACCGCCCCAGTTAAACTACCCACCAGACACTGTCCCTGAACCGGCTCACGGCCCAAGGTTAGATACCCAAATCCAACAGAGTGGTATTTCAAGCTTGCCTCCACCCCCACTGGCGTGAGGACTTCACCGGCTCCCACCTATCCTACACAATCGAATTCGAGTACCAATGTCAAGCTATAGTGAAGGTCCCGGGGTCTTTCCGTCCTGCCGCGCGTAACGAGCATCTTTACTCGTAGTGCAATTTCGCCGGGCCTGTGGTTGAGACAGTGGGGAAGTCGTTACGCCATTCGTGCAGGTCGGAACTTACCCGACAAGGAATTTCGCTACCTTAGGATGGTTATAGTTACCACCGCCGTTTACTGGCGCTTAAGTTCTCCGCTTCGCCCCGAAAGACTAACAGGTCCCCTTAACGTTCCAGCACCGGGCAGGCGTCAGTCCATATACGTCGTCTTACGACTTAGCATGGACCTGTGTTTTTAGTAAACAGTCGCTTCCCCCTGGTCTCTGCGGCCACCAACCGCTCCACCAGCACGTGGTCTCACCATCGGTGGCCCCCCTTCTCCCGAAGTTACGGGGGCAATTTGCCGAGTTCCTTAACCACAGTTCGCCCGATCGCCTCGGTATTCTCTACCTGACCACCTGTGTCGGTTTGGGGTACGGGCCGCTCGAAACTCGCTAGAGGCTTTTCTCGGCAGCATGGGATCACTGGCTTCACCTGAACGGCTCCGCTTCACGCCTCACCCACATGTGCTGCGGATTTGCCTACAGCACGGGCTACACGCTTGCCCCGGCACAACCACCGGCCGGGTCCAGCTACCCTCCTGCGTCACCCCATCGCTTGCCTACTACCACCCGAGTTCCTAAACGCCGGCCATCCCCCCGAAAGGTTCAGACCATTGTGAAGTTAGTACAAGCAGGTTCAGCATGGACGCTTCTACGCGGGTACGGGAATATCAACCCGTTGTCCATCGACTACGCCTCTCGGCCTCGCCTTAGGCCCCGACTCACCCAGGGCGGATTAGCCTGGCCCTGGAACCCTTGGTCATCCGGCGGCAGGGTTTCTCACCCTGCTTTCGCTACTCATGCCTGCATTCTCACTCGCGTCACCTCCACGGCTGGATCACTCCGCCGCTTCACCGGTGACACGACGCTCCCCTACCCATCCACACACCTGGACCACAAAAGCCTAGTATACGTGTGAATGCCACAGCTTCGGCGGTGTGCTTGAGCCCCGCTACATTGTCGGCGCGGAACCACTTGACCAGTGAGCTATTACGCACTCTTTCAAGGGTGGCTGCTTCTAAGCCAACCTCCTGGTTGTCTATGCGACCCCACATCCTTTACCACTTAGCACACGCTTAGGGGCCTTAGCTGGTGATCTGGGCTGTTTCCCTCTCGACTACGAAGCTTATCCCCCGCAGTCTCACTGCCACGCTCTCACTTACCGGCATTCGGAGTTTGGTTGACTTCAGTAAGCTTGTAGGCCCCCTAGGCCATCCAGTGCTCTACCTCCGGCAAGAAACACGCAACGCTGCACCTAAATGCATTTCGGGGAGAACCAGCTATCACGGAGTTTGATTGGCCTTTCACCCCTAACCACAGATCATCCCCCAACTTTTCAACGTTGGTGGGTTCGGCCCTCCACACGGTCTTACCCGCGCTTCAGCCTGCCCATGGCTAGATCACTCCGCTTCGGGTCTAGGACACGCGACTCTGACGCCCTATTCAGACTCGCTTTCGCTACGGCTCCCCCACACGGGTTAACCTCGCCACGTATCACTAACTCGCAGGCTCATTCTTCAAAAGGCACGCCGTCACCCCTGCACAAGGCAGGACGCTCCGACGGATTGTAGGCGCACGGTTTCAGGTACTATTTCACTCCCCTCCCGGGGTACTTTTCACCTTTCCCTCACGGTACTCGTCCGCTATCGGTCACCAGGGAGTATTTAGGCTTACCAGGTGGTCCTGGCAGATTCACGGCAGATTACAGGAGTCCGCCGCTACTCGGGAACACGCCAACACAGACCGAACATTTTCGCCTACCGGACTCTCACCGTCTACGGTGCCGCTTTCCAGCGAACTTCGACTAACCCTCGGTTTTCTCACTGTGCGCCCAGCCGGCAGACCAGACAAGACACGCCCCACAACCCCAAACATGCAACCCCTGCCGAGTATCACACATGCCTGGTTTAGCCTCATCCGCTTTCGCTCGCCACTACTCACGGAATCACTATTGTTTTCTCTTCCTGCGGGTACTGAGATGTTTCACTTCCCCGCGTTCCCTCAACCTGCCCTATGTATTCAGGCAGGAGTGACACCACATGACTGGTGCCGGGTTCCCCCATTCGGACACCCTGGGATCACAGCTCGGTTGACAGCTCCCCCAGGCCTATCGCGGCCTCCCACGTCCTTCATCGGCTCCTGGTGCCAAGGCATCCACCGTACGCCCTCAGCAACTTGACCACAAAGCAATAAAGATGCTCGCATCCACTGTGCAATTCTCAACCAACACCAAACCCAAACCGCATCCGCGAACCAACCTCAGCACACTCCGTGCCCGGTTTTGGCCGCCGGCCTGGATTCACGTCCGAAACAAACCGTTGGTTGTTTCAGGACCCAACAGGGTGCCTATACGATCGCCGCAAACCGCACCCCAAACCGTTCCACGCCACCGAAGCAGCAGTACTAGATTCCGGGACCGTTGTCCGCAGGACCTTCGCCAGTGTCTCCGCCATCGAGCACCCCACCAACACACTCGGCTGGTGCGGGCTCCTTACAGCCTTTCGGCTGAAGGTGCTCCTTAGAAAGGAGGTGATCCAGCCGCACCTTCCGGTACGGCTACCTTGTTACGACTTCGTCCCAATCGCCAGCCCCACCTTCGACGGCTCCCTCCACAAGGGTTGGGCCACCGGCTTCGGGTGTTGCCGACTTTCGTGACGTGACGGGCGGTGTGTACAAGGCCCGGGAACGTATTCACCGCAGCGTTGCTGATCTGCGATTACTAGCGACTCCGACTTCACGGGGTCGAGTTGCAGACCCCGATCCGAACTGAGACCGGCTTTTTGGGATTCGCTCCACCTCACGGTATCGCAGCCCTTTGTACCGGCCATTGTAGCATGCGTGAAGCCCTGGACATAAGGGGCATGATGACTTGACGTCATCCCCACCTTCCTCCGAGTTGACCCCGGCAGTCTTCGATGAGTCCCCGGCCGAACCGCTGGCAACATCGAACAAGGGTTGCGCTCGTTGCGGGACTTAACCCAACATCTCACGACACGAGCTGACGACAGCCATGCACCACCTGTGAACGGCCCCGAAGGACCCGACATCTCTGCCGGATTACCGAACATGTCAAACCCAGGTAAGGTTCTTCGCGTTGCATCGAATTAATCCGCATGCTCCGCCGCTTGTGCGGGCCCCCGTCAATTCCTTTGAGTTTTAGCCTTGCGGCCGTACTCCCCAGGCGGGGCGCTTAATGCGTTAGCTGCGGCACAGAGAACCGGAGAGGCCCCCCACACCTAGCGCCCAACGTTTACAGCGTGGACTACCAGGGTATCTAATCCTGTTCGCTCCCCACGCTTTCGCTCCTCAGCGTCAGTATCGGCCCAGAGACCCGCCTTCGCCACCGGTGTTCCTCCTGATATCTGCGCATTTCACCGCTACACCAGGAATTCCAGTCTCCCCTACCGAACTCAAGCCTGCCCGTATCAGCTGCAAGCCCACAGTTGAGCTGCGGGTTTTCACAGCTGACGCAACAAGCCGCCTACGAGCTCTTTACGCCCAATAAATCCGGACAACGCTCGCGCCCTACGTCTTACCGCGGCTGCTGGCACGTAGTTGGCCGGCGCTTCTTCTCCAGGTACCGTCACTTGCGCTTCGTCCCTGTCGAAAGAGGTTTACAACCCGAAGGCCTTCATCCCTCACGCGGCGTCGCTGCATCAGGCTTCCGCCCATTGTGCAATATTCCCCACTGCTGCCTCCCGTAGGAGTCTGGGCCGTGTCTCAGTCCCAGTGTGGCCGGTCGCCCTCTCAGGCCGGCTACCCGTCGTCGCCTTGGTAGGCCATCACCCCACCAACAAGCTGATAGGCCGCGAGCCCATCCCAAGCCGAAAAACTTTCCACACCCAACGATGCCGCCAGATATGAATATTCGGTATTAGCCCCCGTTTCCGAGGGTTATCCCAAAGCCTAGGGCAGGTTACTCACGTGTTACTCACCCGTTCGCCGCTCGAGTACCCCGAAGGGCCTTTCCGCTCGACTTGCATGTGTTAAGCACGCCGCCAGCGTTCGTCCTGAGCCAGGATCAAACTCTCCAACAAAACCTGCGTTGGTGAATCAATCACCCGGCAACAAACATGTTGTCACCAAAGGAATCCCAGACACGAAACCCTCAATATGAGAGCCCGTGCCACGGGGTAAATTTCAATTGGCACTGGCTTAACAAGCACCCTGTTGAGTTCTCAAACAACCAACACACACCGCCGAACCTCACCGTTTCCGGTTCAGCCCGCCCGGGGCGTTTCGTACCGTTCTAGTCTAGCAGGTCCGCTTTACTGGGTCAAGTCCGGCTTGCCGTACTTTGTCCAGTTTTGCGAACGCAAAACACCCTACCGGTTACCCGGCCGAATGTCGTACGCTGATGGCAGGACGTCCGCGGCGGCTCGTTTCCGATCCGCTTTCTTCGTCCATTTCCCTGCCGGTTGAGTACCTTACCCGCTCCGCGTCCGACGTCCAAATCGCGGTCGTCGTGCGCTTTCCGGGCATGAGCCCACCGGACCAGGACCGGCCGGCGAGCCGCTGTTCCACTACCCCGATCGCCCGCGCGCAGGGCAGCCTGACCACCAGCACGTGGGTACGGTGCGGCACCGCAGGCTGCCGGAATTGACCCCGTGCCCAAGCGCCGATCGAGCGGCGTTGCCCGTCGTCCGCGACCGACTGGCCGGAAGTGGCGACGGTGGGCGTGGTGGGCACGCCGACTCCCAGTCGCCGAGTGCGTCGGCACGGCTACGCGAACGGCACGCCGGGCGGCCGGTTTCCGCCCCCGATTTCCGCCCCCGATCGGCCCGGCGGTTCCGGATAGACTCCTCGGACGTGGCAGATCACGTTGTGCTCGGCGAGATCACGTGCCCGTCCAGTGAGCTCGTCATGATGGAGAGCGGCTACCTCGGGCTGTGGTCGGGCGAGCGCGCCCCGGAGAGGCGCGAGCGCGGGCTCAACGCCGCCCTGCGCCCGTACCCGAGCCAGGTCCCGCACCGCGAGCGCGTCCGGCCGACCACCCGCCGCCGGTTACCGCGCACGAGGCCGCGACCATCACGATCGCCGGCGCGGACATCATGATGGCCATGACGTCCATCATCGACGGCGACGGCTGACGACCGGCCGTGCTCACCGTCGCGACCTGGAACGTGCTGCACCGCGTCCACGCCGAGAACTGGGCGGAGCCGGTCGCCGGGCGGTGGCCCGACGAGGCCGGACGGATCGGCGCGGTCACGGCGGTGCTGGCCGGCCGGGGCGAGCGGGTGGTCGCGCTGCAGGAAGTCAGCGGCGACCAGCTGGCGAGCCTGCGGACGCTCCCCCGGTACGACATCTACGCCTTGCGCTATCCGCGCGTTCCCCGCCCGCGGTCGGGCGAGTCGCCGCTGGCCGATCCCGCCGAGTATCTCGTGCTCCTCGTCGACGGCCCGGCCCGTGAGGTCGCCGCGGAGGCGTTCCCCGGCGAGCCGGGCAAGGGGCTGCTCGCGGTCGCGACCGGGGGCGTGCTCGTGGTCGCGACGCACGTGACATTCGGGCCGCCGCGCGCCGCCCAGCTGGCCCGCATCGCCGAACTGGCCCGCGGTGCGGCCGGTCCGGTGGTGCTGCTCGGCGACTTCAACGCCGACGCGGCCACGGTCGCGGCCGGGCTCGGGCCGGGCTTCGCCGTCGCGCGGCTCGCGCCGGGCTCGCCGCCGACTCGTCCGGGCTCGCGCTCGCCGCACATCGACCACGTCGTGGCGCACGGCGCCGCGGTGCAGGACCCGGCGGTGATCGACATGGACGGGCTGTCCGACCACAATCTTCTCAAAGCAGTGGTCGTACCGCGCTGAGCCCGCCGCGAACCGCCGGCGTTGCGTCCGGTAACGTCCAGCAATGGTAGGTATCGTCCGGTTCGCCGGGGCATCACATCCGCGGGACCTGAAACAAGTGGCGAAAGAAGCCGGGTTCCGGCGCCGAACGGTGGATCGCTCGTACCCACGCATGCATGTGAATATCCACCGTGTGGTGTTGGTGCAGCGGATCGTCGTGTCGTTCGAGGGGCCGGGGGCCGGGGTTGGGCCGCTGAACTGGGGGCAGCAGCAGGTCTGGGCCGCGATGGTGGAGTCGGACTCCTCGATGAGTATGGGCGGGGTCGTCCCGGTCGAGGACGGACGGGTCACCGAGGACTTCGCCGCCGAGCTGCGGTTCTTCATGTCGCGCTACGCCGCGATGCGCACCCGTCTGCGCTTCGAGCCGGACGGCGCCGTCGCCCAGGAGGTGTACTCCCGCGGCGAGGCGACCCTCGAGGTGCACGAGCCCGCCGACAGCGAGGACCCGGCGGCCGTGGCCGAGGCGCTCGCGGCGGCGTGGCGGGAGCGCAAGTTCGACTACGCCGACGAGTGGCCGCTGCGCATGGGCGTGGTCCGCCGTGACGAGAAGGTCACGCACGTGGTCGTGCTCATGTGCCACATCGCGGCCGACCTCGGCGGGATGGCGGTCATGCAGCGCGAGCTGGCCGAGCCCGACCCGGGCCCGTACGAGGCGCCCTCGCCGCTGGACCTGGCCCGGCTGCAGCGCGAGCCGGCGATGCAGCGCCAGACGGCGGCGGCGATGCGGTACTGGGAGGCCCACCTGCGCGCCGTCCCGCCCAGCCTGCTCGGCGCCCCGGCGGACAACGGCGAGCCGAGGTACTGCCGCGTGCGCTGGGAGTCCTCCGCCATGCACCTGGCCTCGGCGGCGCTCTCGGCCCGCCTGGGCGCCGACCCGGCCTGGATCCTGCTGGCCGGGATCGCGACCGCCTTCGACCGCGTCTTCCCGGGCCGCGGCCCGTTCGTGGCGCTGGGCATCATCAGCAACCGCTTCCGCCCGGCCCTGCGCGACGTGGTGACCCCCCTGACCCAGGACGGCCTGTGCGTCCTGGATGTCACGGGCGCGACGCCGCAGGAGGCGATCGCCCGGGCGAGAACGGCGTCGATGAGCGCGTCGAAGTACGCCTACTACGACCCTGCGGCCCGCGCGGACCTGACCCGGCGCCTGAACGAGGAGCGCGGCGTGCCGCTGGACCTGACGGTACTGTACAACGACCGCCGCTCGCCCCGGCCGTCCACAGTGGATGACAGCCGGCCGCGCGAAACCCGGATCCTGGCCGAGGAGCCCCTGCCGTTCCTGGGGCCGAAGCTCATGGTCATCGTCGAGGACGTCCCGGATGTCGTACGCCTCATGGTCGACGTCGACACCCGTTACCTGCCGCTGCCGGACGTCCGCACCCTGCTGCACGAGCTGGAGTCCTTCACGGTGACCGCGAGCGGGGTCGGCTGACGGCCCGGTATCACTCCTCGGGCAGGGCGGCGTCGGCGGTGGCGGCGTGGCGCGGGATGAACACCGCCAGGGCGGCGGCCACCACCGCGGCGCCCGCGCAGATGGCGAACAGGGTGCGGTAGCCGGCCAGCGACGGCAGCTCGTGGCCGGCCAGGCTGATCGTCTGCGCGGCCAGGATCGCACCGCCGATGGCGCTGGCCAGGGAGCTGCCGACGCTGCGGAACAGGGCGTTGAGGCCGTTGGCGGCGGCGAGCTCCGAGCGCGGGGCGGCGTGGATGATGAGGCCGGGCATGGCCGCGTAGGCGATGCCGGTGCCCGCCCCCGAGATCGTGGCGCCGAGGACGACCTGCCACAGCGAGTCCGTCAGCACCATGCGGGTGCCGAAGCCGGCGGCGATGATGAGCGAGCCGATGATCAGGGCCGTGCGCGGGCGCAGGCGGGCCGACAGCGGCGAGAGCAGCAGCATCGCGATGCCGCCCGGCAGCATGCACAGGCCGCCGGCGAGGACGGACTGGCCGAAGCCGTAGCCGGTGGCCGCCGGCGCCTGCACGTAGGATGCGGTGCCGATCAGGGTCGCGAACAGCGCGAAGCCGACGCACAGCGACGCGAGGTTGGTCAGCAGCAGCGACGGCCGGATGGTGGTGCGCACGTCCACCAGCGGCGAGGCCAGGCGCAGCTCGACGAGCACGAAGACCAGCAGCAGTACCGCGGCCGCCACCAGCAGCCCGACGGTCAGCGGGTCCGTCCAGCCCCACGCGTCGCCCTGGGCGAGCGGGAGCAGCAGCGACAGCATGGCGCCGCCGAGCAGGACGGTGCCGACGAGGTCCATGCGCCCCTTGGCGACGCGGACCGGCTCGCGCACGAGCAGGACAATGCCGGGGACCGCGAGCAGGCCGCCGGCGACGCAGACCCAGAACAGCACGTGATAGTCGGCGTACTCGGCGATGAGCCCGGCCAGCGGCAGGCCCAGCGCGCCACCGACGCCGAGCATGGCGCTGATCAGGGCGATGCCCGCGGGCGCGTGCTCCTTGGGCAGGGTGACACCGATGAGGCTGATGCTCAGCGGTACCGCCGCGACGGCCAGGCCCACGACCGACCTTCCGACGATCATGACGGTGAGGTTGGGCGCCAGGGCGCAGATCAGCGAGCCGACGACCAGGGCCGCGAGCGTCACCAGCACCATCCGCCGGGTGCCGTAGAGGTCGCCGAGGCGGCCGAAGGCGGGCACCGCGACCGCGCCGACCAGCAGCGTCGAGGTCAGCAGCCAGGCCACGCCGTCGCCGCCGGCCTTGAGGTCCACGGCGAGCTCGGACAGGACCGGGACCAGCAGCGACTGGGTCAGCGAGACCATCAGCGCGGCGGTGCCGATCACGAGCACGACGGCGAGCTGCCGGCCGGTCCAGCGTTCGTGGACGGCCGCGGCCGGCGCCGCCGAGGCGACCTCGGGGTCGGCGGTGTGGGTCATGTTCGGGCTCCATCAGCGCGGGAAAATGTGGCACAATCTGCCATGAGGCAGAGCCTGCCACGGAAATGTTGCCGGGAGGTGGCCGCGCGGTGAGGTGAGACCGCGGTCACAGGCGGGAGAGGGGTCGGCGATCGAGAGCCTGCGGGAGCGCAAGCGCGAGCGGAACCGCGCCGCCACGGTCGAGGCGGCCTGGCGGCTGTTCATCGAGCGCGGCTACGACCACGTGACGGTCCAGGACATCTGCGCGGCGGCGGACATCGCGCCGCGGACCTTCCACCGGTACTTCGCCGCGAAGGAGGACATCATCGCCGAGCCGGTCCGGCGGATGAACGCGCTCACGGACGAGCACATCGCCGCCGCCCCCGCCGAGCTGCCCGACGCCGAGGTCCTGCGGCTGGCGCTGCTGGCCGTCGGCGAGTTCGTCGTCGAGCACCGCGAGCTGCTCACCGGGCTGCGCACGGTGGCCCTGCAGTCGACCCAGCTGCGCACCGCGTATCCGGGCGTGCGCCCCGACCAGGAGGCGCGCCTGGCCGACCGGCTCACCGCGCGGGGCGGCCCGCCCGGCTGGCGGCGCCGGCTGCTGGCCGGGTGCGCGATCGCCGGGTTCCGGGTCTGGTACGAGGACTACTTCCGCGACCCGATGGACGACCCGTTGACCCGCCTCGACGAGATCCTGCGGGTCGCTACCCGGGACGTTGCCTGACGTCCGGGGCCGCAGGTTGACGGGCGTCGTCGACGAGCGTCCGGGGCGCGGCGCCGCCGATGGTGCGGTGCGGTCGCCTGAACAACCATCCCGTCCCGGTCGCACGCCGCCGCTTTGTTGCCGAACGGGACGCGGAGTTCCCCTGGCCCGCCCTCACCGGTCGTGGATCTGCACATGGTGGTGTGCCGTGCTCGGTGCGCCGTCACTTGTGTGCCGTGCTGGGCATGCTCGGTAATCCGGGGAGTCGAACCCCCACGCCCGCCCTCGGCGCGCCAGAGAAGGGAGCCGTGTTACCCCGCGGCTCTCGGGTTCGTGCACGCCTCCACGTCCGGCTACCTGCTCCGCGTCCCGTTCAGTCCAGCAGGTCGGCCTCCCAGTTCGTGCGCTGGATGAGCGTGTCGACCTCGCGCAGCTGCCGGGCCAGGTCGTCGGCCTCGCGGCGCAGGTCGGCGACCGGCAGCGCCGAGAGCATCTTGAGCTCCGAGCGCAGCTGGCGAAGGCCCCGCTGCCCCTCCCCGGCCGCCGCGCTCGCCGCGGACGTCACCACGCCGTGGCGCAGCCGCAGCACGTCACGGCGGGCGAGGGCATCGGTGAGCGTGCCGCCCTCGACCACGGTCGCCGCGTTCGTACGGTTGATCCGCCGGATCAGCGACTCCAGCTCGTCGAGCACGGCGCCGACCTCGGCCAGCAGCGCCGCCGCGTCCTCGGCGGGCGTCTCGCCCTCCTGGTAGCGGGCGCTGCCGGCGATCCGCGCCCGCAGCTGCTCCACCCGCCGCGACGCGTCCGCCCGCAACGCCAGTGCCTCCGCGAGCTTCACAGCTCCCCCACCACCTCGATTTGCGCTGCTCCGCCGATGCCGGGCGTGGTGGAGGTGTCGGCGCCCACCTGCTCCTCATCGGCGAGCCGTTCCGGGCCAACCTGTGCTGATCTTACCGCCCCGGGCCGGGCCGCGCTGACCCTGGCCATGGCGTTGCACGACGCCCACAACGACGACATCCGCATCCGCGTCGCGGTGCTGTCCACACTGGACGGCCTTCTCGCTACGGCCGAGCGGCGTCGCGCGCAGGTCGGCGACGGCCCGCGTACCGCAACACTGCCCGCCGGGAGATGTGAACTGTGCTCGCGTATCGGGACAGGGCGGCACCGTACCGGCATATCGTTGATCACATGGGCTCGCAACGATCGGGGTTCGTCCGTGCCGGCAGCGCCGCGGCCTACCTGCAGGCGTTCGTGCTCTGCGGTATCAGCACCGTCCTGCTCACCCGGGCATACCTGGCGGCCACCGGATATCCCAAGATCGGCGGCGGCGGCCTGCACATCGCCCACGTGCTGTGGGGTGGCCTGCTCATGATGGTGGCGCTCGGCGTGGCACTGGCCTTCCTGGGCCGGGCCGCGCGGATCTGCGGCGCCATGCTCGGCGGGGTGGGATTCGGACTGTTCGTCGACGAGGTGGGCAAGTTCATCACCGAAACGACGGACTACTTCTACCGGCCGGCCGCCGGCATCATCTACCTCACGTTCGCCGTGCTGGTCGTCATGACGCAGTGGCTACGCGGGCCGGTCGAGCGCACGGCGGACGAGCGGCGCGCCGACGCGGCCAACGCCGCGCTGATCGGCGTCATCTCGGGTCTGACGACACGGCAGCGGATGGAGGCCATCGACCTGGTGACCGAATCGGAGCGCGACGTCGACCGCGCGCTGGTCCGGTTGCTCAACGCGATACCAGACGCCGAACCGCGGCGCGTCGAGCGCTGGCGCGCCGCGGCCGGCCGGCTGCGGGCCCGGCTGGACACACTGCTTCGGCCGCCGTGGACCCTGGCGGCGACGGCGTACTACCTCATCGCGCTGCCCGCGCTGACGATCGTGGGTACGGTGGTCGCAGCCTTCACCGGCGGCCTCGATCATGCCGGCGGGCGGCCAGCCGGCCTGGTGGTCATCGGTGCGGCGGTGTGTGCGGGGGTGTTGAGCATACGGGGCGCGACAACGCTACGCGCCGACCGCGCGGCCGGTATCCGGTGGCTGAGACTCGCGCTGCTCACCGATCTGCTCGTCGGTCAGGTCTTCAAGTTCACCGTCAACCAGTTCGCCGCGGTCTCGGAGCTCGCCGTAGACATGGTGGCGCTGTGGGTGCTGGTCCGATGGAGTCAGCGCGTCGCAGCGTGACCACGTAGCCGAGGGCGTTTCGCGATCCGAGCGGGCGGGGCAGCGAACCGGCGGGCGCCGCCGGCGGCGTGACCAGGGGTGGTGGCGGGTCGTTGAAGGGCCGTGTCCACCCTCAAGCGCAGGCTCCTCGCCGTCGTCGTGCTGCTGTTCGCTCTGGTGGCCGCCGGGCCCGCGACCGCCGGGATGACGCAGCCTCGGGTCGTGAGTGAGCGGCCCGTCGCGTGGACGCCCAACGTGCTCGACGGCACCGTCACCGCCATCGCCGTAATCGGTACGACCGTGGTGGTGGGCGGGGACTTCACGCAGGTGGCGGATTCGGCGAGCGGGGAGCGGTACCGTCGGCGCAATCTCTTCGCCTTTGAGCTCGGCACCGGGCGGGTGCTCGACGCCGCGCCGGTCGTGGACGGGGCGGTCACGGCGCTCGCCGCGGCGCCCGACGGGGCCGGGGTGTTCGTGGCCGGGCGGTTCGCGAAGGTGAACGGGCAGGCACGGGCCGGGCTCGTCGAGCTCGACGCGGTCACCGGGGCGACGATGCCGGGGTTCGCGGCCGGCGCCGGCAAGGGACAGATCCGCACGCTCGCGGCGAACGGCGGCTGGCTCTACGTCGGGGGCAGCTTCACCGCGATCGGCGGGCAGCAGCGCACGGCGCTGGCGCGGCTCGACGCGGCCACCGGGGCCGCCGACCCCGCGTTCGACCTGGGGCTCGCGCGGCGGGACCGGGGGCTGGTCAAGGTCGAGGAGGTCGCGGTCAGCAACGACGGCACGCGACTGGCCGCGGTGGGTGCCTTCGACTCGGCGGCGGGGCAGCGGCGCACGCAGCTCGTCGTCGCCGACCTCGGGGCCGCGCCCCGGGTCTCGGACTGGTCGACGGACGCCTACGCGGGGCAGTGCAAGACGCTGTACGACAGCTATCTGCGCGGCGTCGACTTCGCCCCGGACGGCAGCTGGCTCGCGGTCGCCGCGACCGGGGGCATGTCGGGGCCGACCCGGATGTGTGACAGCGCGGCGCGCTTCAACCTCGCGGGCACGGGCGACCACCGGCCGGTGTGGGTGAACCGGACCGGCGGGAACACGCTGTGGTCGGTGGCGGTCACCGGCACGGCGGTGTACGTCGGCGGGCACCAGCAGTGGATGGACAACCCCCAGGGGCACAAGAGCAAGGGGCCGGGCGCGGTGTCACGGCCCGGGATCGCCGCGCTGGACCCCGCGACCGGCGCCGCGCTGGCGTGGAATCCCACGCACAGCCGCGGCGTCGGCGTCGGTGTGCTGGTGACGTGCCCGGCCGGGCTGCTCGTCGGGTCCGACACGGACCGTATCGGCGGCGAGTACCACGGCCGGATCGGGCTACTGCCCGCTCAGTGAGGGCTGGTACACGTCGGGCTCCACGAAGATCAGGGTCGCGATCGGCACCGCGGCCCGGACGCGGGCCTCGGCGCTGTTGGTCGCCTCGCTGATCTCTTCGGCGAGGGTGCCCCTGGCGACCGTCACCTTCACCGCGACGAGCAGCTCGTCCGGGCCGAGGTGCATGGTCCGCAGGTGGATGACGCGATCGAAGCGCGGCTCGGCCAGCAGCGCCTCGCGGATCTTCGCGACGTTCGCCTTCGACGCGGCCTCGCCGACGAGGAGGCTCTTGGTCTCCATCGCCAGGACCACCGCGATCGCGACCAGCAGCGCGCCGATGACGAACGTGCCGATGCCGTCGAAGACCGCGTTGCCGGTGAGCACGGTGAGGCCGACGCCGAACAGCGCCACGACCAGGCCGGTCACCGCGCCCGCGTCCTCCAGCAGGATCGTGGGCAGCTCGGGGGCCTTGGCGTGGCGGATGAACTGCCACCAGCTGCGGCCGCCGCGGATCTCGTTCGCCGCCTTCGCCGCGGTGATGAGCGCGTAGCCCTCCAGGCCGATCGCGATGACCAGGATGATCACGGCGACCAGCGGGGAGGTGAGCTCCGTCGGCTCGACGATCTTGTGGTATCCCTCGTAGAGGGCGAACAGCCCACCGAGCGTGAACAGTACGATCGAGACGATGAAGGCGTAGATGTAGCGCTCACGCGCGTAACCGAACGGGTGCTGCTCGTCAGCGGCCTTCTTCGCCCGGCGCCCACCGACCAGCAGCAGCGCCTGGTTCGTGGTGTCGGCCAGTGAGTGCACGGCCTCGGCGAGCATCGATGACGAGCCGGTGACGAGCGCGCCGACGCCCTTGCTCACGGCGATGCCGAGGTTCGCGGCGAGCGCGGTGACGACCGCGCGAGTGCTGCCGCCCTCAGCCGCCATGCCCGGTCACCTCCCGCAGGAAGGCGACGAACTCGCGCCAGCTGCGCCGGTCGGCGACCGCGTGGTAGGCGCCGGTGCCGGGCAGCGTGAACGCGTGCGGGGCGCCGGAGTAGGTGACGACCTGCCAGTCGAGGTCGGCCCGGGTGCGCAGCTCGTCCTGGAACGCGGTCACCGCCGAGTCGGGCACGACCGGGTCGACGGCGCCGGTGAGCACCAGCACCGAGCCGGTGATCGCGGCGACGTCGGCGGGGTCGTGGGCGATGAGGCCGCCGTGGAACGACACGGTGCCGGCCAGCGGCGCCCCGGTCCGGGCGAACTCCAGCGCCGCGGAGCCGCCGAAGCAGTACCCGGCGACGACGATCCGGGACGCGTCGGCCTCGGGCCGGACGGCCAGTACGTCGTAGCCGGCCCGGACGCGGGCCCGCAGCAGGTCCAGGTTGCCGTAGTACTTGCCGGCCTCGGCCGAGGAGTCGGCGTCGTTGTCGAAGCGCCGCCCGGCGCCGTAGACGTCGCAGCAGAACACGGCGTAGCCGAGGCGGGCGAGCATATGGGCGCGGGCCTTGGGGTACTCCTGCAGGCCCGTCCAGTCGTGCACGAGCAGCACCGCCGGCTTCGGCCCGGGGGCGGCGGCGTCGTGCACCGCGTAGCCCTCCAGGGCCTGGCCGTCGTGGTCGTAGGACACCGCCGCCTCCTCGAGGCGCGCCCCCGAGGGTTCGGGCACGCCGTCGACGAGCTGCTGATGGACGGTGGAGAAGTTGGTCATGGTTCGACTGTACGGGCGGACAGCTCAGCCGGCGGCGGCCCACCCCGTCCAGCGCCGCACGTCGATCGCCACCAGGCCGCCCGTGAGCTCGTACTGCGGGTAGCGCTCCACCAGCCGCGCCACCGCCAGCCGCCCCTCGTCGGACTCCGGGCCGACCTCGCGGGCGGTGCCGTCGGCGCGCACCCACCACAGCGCCGACCAGTCGTCCTCGTAGTGGTCGACGAGCACCGCCGCGCGCGGGTTCGCGGCCAGGTTCGCCAGCCGCCGCAGCGCCGTGTGCCGCTTGGGCTTGGCGTCCACCCCGTGGTAGATCGTGTCCGCGTCGAGCGCGAACACGATCGGCACCACGTGCGGCGACCCGTCGGCCCCGGCCGTGGCCAGCCGCGCGACCCGAGCCCCCGCGAACCGGCGCCGGGCCTCCTCGTCGTTCACGGCCCCTCGCCGGCGAACTCGGCGATCGCCTGCTCCCATTCGTCCAAGGCGCGCTCGACGACCGACCGGGGCCCGGAGGGGATCCACCGGCTGGCCCGCTGGACGCCGGCGTCGTGCAGGCGCCGCAGGACCGCGGGATCGGCCGGCGCGGAGAGCACCTGCACGCCGACCGGGCGCTCGGCCCGCGCCCGCAGCTCGCGGATCCGCTCGAAGATGCCCTCCTCGTAGTTGGGGAACCAGGCGTCGCCGAACGTCAGCACCCGGTCCAGCACGCCCGGCCCGGTCCCGCCGACGAGCACCGGCGGCGCCGGCTGCTGCACCGGCTTGGGCCACGACCAGATACGGTCGAAGTTGACATACTTGCCGTGGTACGACGCCTCGTCCTGGCTCCAGATCGCCCGCATCGCCTCGACCCGCTCGCGCAGCACGCTCATCCGCACCCGCGGGTCGGTCCCGTGGTTGCGCATCTCCTCCCGGTTCCACCCGGCCCCGACCCCGAACTCGAACCGCCCGCCGGAGAGCTGGTCGATCGAGGCCACCTCCTTGGCCGTGATGATCGGGTCGCGCTCGATGACCAGGCAGATGCCGCTGCCGATCCGCAGCCGCGAGGTCGCCGCCGCGGCGGCGGTGAGCGCGACGAAGAGGTCGTACGTGTGCCAGTATCGCTGCGGCAGCTCGCGGTGCCCGTCCTGGTAGGGCGTCTCCCGGCTGGCCGGGATGTGGGTATGTTCGGCGAAGAACACGGCCGCGTGCCCGCGCTGCTCGACCAGCCGCGCCAGCTCACCCGGCGCCATGGCGTTGTGCGTAGGAAAGTACCCGACTCCGAAGTCCATGCCCTCCTCTCTACCCCGGCGCCGCCTCGTCCGCGGCATGCTCGCGGTGTGACGTCACAGGTCGGGCGGCGCCCCGGCGGCCGTGCGCCCACCCTGCTCGTCGGTCATCGCGCCGCAGTGGCATCGCCGTGCTCGCGTCGATCCACTATCGGGTCGCGCTGAACACCGAGCCGGCGGCGAGCCCGTGGCTGACCCACAGCGAGCTGTACGCCCGCCTGGAGAGCCACGGGCTACGCCGCACGCACGACTTCCACCTCGCCCACCTGCGGGCCGGCCTTCCCCTGCGGCCCGGCGAGTCGCTGCTGGACAAGCAGCTGGCCCTGGCCGTCCTGACCCGCGACCGCCACTGCTGGACCTGGTCGACCGCCTTCCGGTCCGCGGGCTGAACCAAGGGTCACGGCCGGGGCAGGTCCCGGTCACCCGAGGGCCCGCACCACCGTATTCACACTGGTCACACCGCATCCACTGGACAGGGCACCGACCCGCGGCGGAATACATACGTCACGCCCGAGTCAGGGTCGCCGATGAAGTAGTACAGCGTGAGCTTCCCGCCACCGCGGTCCGAGCGTAGCCGGTTGCCGTAGGCCGCCGGCCGGGCCGTTCATCGAGCGGAATGTCATGTCGACCTGCGTGAGCGGCCCCTTGCGGTCCACGATCGGCGCCGCTAGGGCCCAGGTGCCCGAGCCGGAGCCGTGGCCGTCGTCCGGCTCGACCGGCCGCAGCACCTTGTTGTCAACGCCGGCGAAGGTGAACGCACCATCGCCGGCGAAGGAGAGGCTGCTGCCGCCGGGGCCACACCACCCGCCCGCGACCTCGGCCTTGGTGAGCGGCACCCGGTCGTCGTGCAGGAACCAGTAGCCCGCTCCGGCGACGACGACTGCGACGGCGCCGAGCGCGATCCGCCGGCCGGTCCCGTCCCGCTCGGTGTCGTAGGACTTGTTCGTGTCCGGATCAGTGAACACGCCCTGGCCGCACCGGCCCCGCATCGGTTTCGCGAGTCCGGGACTTCGGTCCTGCCCGATCACGACCTTCGCTCCTGCCGGCCGGGTCCCGATGGCGCCGATCATGGACGCGAGGACGTTGGAGGGGCCATGACCGACAAGCGCCGACCGGACCCGCGATGCCCGCTGCGCCCGGGCCAGCCGTGCACCCTGTGCCACCCGAACGCGACCGGCCCGCAGGACTGCCCGGTCGTGTACCTGGTGATGAGCGACGACGAGCTCCGCGAGGGACTCCACCAGTTCCGCCACCGCACGTGACCGATGGCGGGTCAGAGCTTGGCTCGTGACAGGTGGGCGCGTTCGCCTTGTGCGCCGACCTGATCGCCGGATACCGGGACACCACCGGCTGCTGACAGCGTGCGGCGCGCCCATACAATGACGGGTGTGAACGGGTTGGAGTTCACCGCCCAGATGGTCGCAACGGTCGCCTGGCCGATCGTGGTGCTGGTGTTGCTGCTCGTCTTCCGGCGCTGGATCACCGCCACCGTCTCCGGGGCCACCGCTGGGGCCCGGATCAAGCGTATCAAGCTCGGGCCCGTGGAGGCCGAGTTCGAGGAGAAGGCCGCGGACGCGGCTCGCAGCGTCGCCGGGGCGCTCGCCGAGAACGCCTCGCCGCCGCCGGTCGACGGGCCGGTGCCGACGTTCTTCGCCGACCTTATCCCGCTGGCGGCGCTCAGCCCGCGCGATGCGATCCGGATGGCGTTCGCGCACGTGCGGCGGGCGCTGGTCCAGGTGTATCCGCAGCTCGCCGACGTCGGCGAGGACGGGCTGCCCGACGCGGTGCGGGAGCTGGCCCGGCGCGGGCTGGTCAAGCCCGGCATCGCCGACGCGGTGACGCGGCTGCGGGAGCTGGCGGGGCTGGCCGCCGGGCCGGCGGAGGCGGTGGATGCGCGATACGCGCTGCAGTACCTCACCCTCGCGGAGGGAGCGATCCACGCGGTCCTGCGCGCCGCGCCCGCCCGGGAGCCCGGGCCGGACCGGTGGCGGGGCACGTACGACGGGCGGTTCCCGATCGAGCTGAGCATCCAGCGGCGGGATGGCGGTCAGTTCACGGGCCTGATGCGATACCCGGACCCCGGGCCCGCGACGACCACCCGCGTGCAGGGCGAGGCCCGCGACGGCGTGCTGACCTGGCGGGAGACCGCCTACATCACGAGGGGCGGGCGCGAGATCGACCTCCGGGGTCGCTACGAGGCCCGGATCTCGGGCGATGAGCTGACCGGCTCGTGGTACCAGGGTGAACGCGAGGTCGCCGGGTTCGTCATGACGGCGGCAGAGCCGGGGTGAGGGCCTCGGCCCGCACGTTGGCGACGCGCTGTCCGTGCCGCACCACGCCCAGCCAGCCGAGTTCCGCCGTGCCTGCGTGCCTACCCAGCCGCGGCCCGGTTCTGGCATCGAACTCCGTGACGCGCCGCTACTTCGCGCCGTCGCGGATGATGTAGAGGTCGCGGCCCTGGTCCCGGGCAGCCATGATCCACTCCGGGAGCTTCTCGCCGACCAGCCAGATCGCCTCCTCGACGTCGTCGTCCCCGCTGGGCAGGTCCGCGTACTCCTCGTAGATGCGCTGCTCGTCGAACTCGTCCAGCTCCTCGGCCAGGCCGGCCAGGTCCGCGGCCGGGGCGTGCATCAGGAACGGCCAGGGGTCCTCGCCCACCGGCTTGGCGAACCACGGCGGGGAGTACGGGCGGCCCCACAGGTTCGCCACCCCCGGCAGGCCCCAGGAGCGCAACGCCTCGGCCAGCTGGTCCCAGCGGCGGCCGGGGAGGGTCGCCTCGCCCAGCTCGTGCAGGGTGGGTTCCTGGCCGGGTGCCGCGGCGGCCAGGGCTGACGGGTCGATCGCGAACGCGGAAACGTACTGTTCGGCCATGGGGCAATTATCGATCACCGGCAGCCGGCGGGTCTCGTGGGGCACGGTGCCCGCCCGCGTGCGCGACGCGGTCGAGGAGCGGCTCGGCAGCCCGGTCGCCGGCGCGGTCGATCTCGCCGGCGGGTTCTCGGAGGGCGTCGCGGCTCGGTTGCGGCTCGCCGACGGGCGGGACGTGTTCGTCAAGGCGGCCGCGGAGCCGGTGGTGGCCGGGTTTCACCGGCGCGAAGGGGGTGTCGCGGCTCGGTTGCCTCGTGCGGTACCGTCGCCGCTTCTGCTCTTCGCCCTTGCAGTTGACCCTTGGGTGGTGCTCGGATTCGAGTTCGTGGCGGGGCGGCTGCCGGCCCGGCCGTGGCGGGACGACGAGCTGCGGCCGGTGCTCGACGCGGCCACCCGCGCGGCCGATGCGCTCACGCCGGCGCCGTTTCGGCCGTCCACCCCGCCACGGCTCGGAGGGTGGGCGGGGCTCGCGGCCGACGCGGTGGCCCGGGTCTCCCCGTGGGCGGGCGCGCATCTTGAGCGGCTCGTCGCGCTCGAGGCGGCCGGGGCGCACACGCTCGCCGGCGACACGCTGCTGCACGGGGATCTCTACGCCTTCAACGTGCTGCTGGACGAGGATCGCAAGGTGTACCTCGTCGACTGGCCGCACGCGTGGGTCGGCGCCGCGCACTGCGACGTGCTGACGCTCATGTCGACCGCGGCCGACCCGGAGCCGTTGCTGGCCGCGAATCCGCTGACCGCGGGTCTCGAACCGTTCGCCGTCGACGCGTTTCTCGCGGCGCACTCGGGGTTTCTGGTGCGGCTGGCGGTCACGGCGACCGGCGAGGCGGACCCTAACCTGGTGGCGATGGCGGCGGCACTCGGACGGGGGTCACTCGCCTGGTTGTCACAGCGACCGTACAGTGCCACGTGATAGTGTCAATTGCCATGGTGTTCAAGAAGATGCTCGCCGCCTTCGGGGTCGGCGGCCCGAGCGTCGACACGGTGCTCGACACCCCCACCGTCCAGCCGGGCGGCTTCATCGACGGACAGGTCCACATCCGCGGCGGCGAAAAAGACGCCCGCATCGAGCACGTCGTGCTCTCGCTCATCACCCGCGTCGAGGTGGAGCGGGCCGGCTTCGACCGCGAGGCCGGCATCGAGCTCAACCGCGTCTCGGTCGCCGACCGCTTCACGGTGCGCGCGGGCGCCAACGAATCGATACCGTTCCGCCTGTCGGTGCCGTGGGAGGCGCCGATCACCAGTGTGTACGGCCAGCATCTGCGCGGCATGGTGATGGGCGTGCGCACCGAGCTGGAGATCGCGGGCGGCCGCGACAAGGGCGACCTGGACCCGGTGGCGATCGCCCCGCTCCCGGTCCACCAGGCGATCCTGGACGCCTTCTCGGTGCTGGGCTTCCGCTTCAAGCACGCGGACGTCGAGCACGGCCGCATCCAGGGCGTCGCGCAGCAGCTGCCGATCTACCAGGAGATCGAGTTCTGGCCCGCGCCGCAATACGCGGGCCAGGTCAACGAGGCCGAGCTGACGTTCCTGACCAACCCGCAGGGGGTCGAGGTCATCCTGGAGTTCGACAAGCGCGGCGGGATGTTCCGCCAAGGCCACGACTCCTACAGCCGCTTCAGCATCGGCCACGACCAGGTCGACGGCACCGACTGGGCCGCGGTGGTGGACGGCTGGGTCCGCGCGGCGACGGAGCGGCACTTCAGCAACATGCACGCGGCGCACGGCGGCTACGGGCAGGGCGGCTACGGGCAGGGCGGCTACGGCCACCCGCACGGGCCCGGCTACGGCCAACCGCAGGGCCGCCGGGGCATGGGCATGGGCGCGGTGGTCGCGGCGGGCGCGGCCGGCATCGTCGGCGGCCTGGTGGCCGGCGAGGTGATCGACGAGGTCTTCGACGACGGCGGCGGCGAGGACTTCGGCGACTTCGAGTAGCGCCTGGATCTCGGCGATCGCTACGGCAGCGGCGTGGTCGGCTGCACCAGTCGACCACGCCACGCCTCCGGCCACGCCACGCCTCCGGCGGCGCAGCGACACCGACGGCGAGAAGGTGTCCACGGCCGCGACCAGCGCGGGCTCGGCGCTGGGCAACCGCGCGAGGTCGAGGGCGGCGTCGAAGACCCCGCTGCGCGGCCGGGCAGCCGTCCACAGTGGACCCTCGAGGCCGTGCGCCACGAGGCCGGTGAGGCACTCGTCGAGAACCCGGTCGCCGGCCGCCCCGGGTGGGGCGGCCGGCGCTGAGCTGCGGTTACGGCGTCCAGGGGGCGGTGACCACCCAGCTGACGTCGTCGGACCACAGGCCGGTGGCGTCGAAGGTGTTCGAGCCGCCGTTGCTGGCGATGTAGACGTTGTTGTTGTAGTGCCGGATGTAGCGCGTGGAGAAGTTCAGCGACCGCAGCGAGTTGCCCTGGCCGTTCTTGCCGGCCTCGGCGCAGAACGTCGCGTCCTGGGCGAACAGGGCGCTGCCGTCATTGGCCTGCAGCGAGATCTGGTAGTTCTGGTGGCGCAGGTACTGCCCGGACGTGTTGCTGGACTCGAAGGAGTAGCAGGAGCCGCCGCCCAGGCCGGCCCGCACGATCCAGGAGGCGTTGGCCTTGTCGGTGGCGGAGCTGGAGGCGCTCACCACCGCGGTGTTCACGGCGCTGCCGGAGTGGTTGATGTACCGCGTGGCGCAGCAGGCCGTCGTCGCCCGCAGCGAGATCGTCTGGCCGGGCGTCAGCGTGGTGCCGGTGCCCTGGCCCGAGGTGTTGTAGTTCGCGGCGACGATGTTGGCCTGGACGGAGTTCTCGGTCGCGTCGCTCGGGTAGCCCGAGGTCATGACGCCCTCGTAGAAGGTGCCGGCGGAGCTGTTGCTGTTGTCGCCGCCGATGCCGAGGATGATCGCGCCCTCCTTCTTCATCGGGTTGTAGCCGGACACGTTGGGCCGGGCCCCGTTGTAGAAGGTGGACAGGCTGCCGGACTGCGAGTTGCCGCCGCGGATCGACCAGTGGTTCGGCTCGCCCTTGACGATCGCGGTCACGAACCGGTGGCTGATGCTCGGGTCACCCGCGTTGTAGCCGGCGTTGACGCCCGAGAAGAGACCGTTCTCGAGGTCGGCCATGATCCACGGGCCGTTGCCGGCGCCGTAGCCCCAGGCCTTGATGTTGCCGAAGTAGATGGCCTCCATCGTGCCGTTGCCGTTGTCGCGGCTGTTGCGCTCGGCGTTGCCGTAGTCGAAGCAGCAGCCGGCGTTGTAGTGGGTGCCGTCGAAGATGGCGTACATGCCCTCGGGCTGGTCGCCGGTGGCGATGCCGTTGGTGTTGTTGTTGCGGTAGCCGGTGCCGGGGGCGACGAACACGCCGTACACCTTGTGCCCGCCGATCGTCACGGGCGCCGCGGTGGCGTTGGCGAGGTTGTCGTAGCCACCGGCCGCGGGGCCGTTGAAGCCGCCGGGCGGGGCCTGGGTGAGGCGGTTGTTGCGCCCGCTCTGGTCGTAGATGATCGTGATCACGCACGACGTGTTCGCGCAGAAGCTGTCCTGGGTGGCCGCGTTGGCGTAGCTGCCGGCGCTGACCGGCGCGATGTCCTGGGTGGCGTTGTCGGAGGCGCGGCGGACCTGGTAGAGCGGGCCGCTGTACGAGCCGTACAGCGCACGGGTGGTGCTGTGGGCGGCGACGCAGGGGGTGCCGCCGGCGGCGTAGATGTCGCAGGGCTGCGACGTCGCCGCCTGCGACGTCCCGGCGTCCACGAGGACACTCGTGACGAGGGCTCCGGCGGTGGCGACGGCCAGCGCGGCCGCCCGCAGACGCCGGGACCGCAGGTGTTCTGCCATGTGTTCCAACCTCTTCCGTTTGGCGGGACGGAGTGTTGTCGGCGCTCACACGCGGGCGTGTCCCGGGACTGCCTGCCATGGAACACCGTTGATGTGAGCGCTAACATAGCCGAGCCTCCCCCGCCGCGCAACGGGCAGTTTTCGCACGTACGGGGCGGCCTCGGGCCGGCCGTGAACCGTACATGGCGGGACCCGCGTAGGGTATGACCGAAGGGTGAGCATGACCGTGCTGGTGACCGGCGCCTCCGGGTCCGCCGGCGCGCGCCGCCGCGAAGCCCTCGGCCCGGGCCCGGCGTGAGGGCCCTGCACGACCTGGCGAGGGCGGCGTTCGTCCATCCTGCCACGGCCGAGCGGGCGGTGTCGCCGGCCGCGCGGCTGCGCCGCCGCGTCGTCGTCGCCGTGACCCTGGTCGCCGGCGCCGTTCTGCTGGGCTGGTCGCTGGCGATCCGCCCCGGCGACCCGCTGTTCTACCCGACGACCCTCGCCGTCGCCGCGACCTGGATCGCCGGCAGCCTGCTGTCCGGGCCGCTGCACCTGGGCCGCATCGCCTACCGCGACACCCTGCGCCGCCCCGTCGTCACGCCGGTGGTCACCGGCCTGCTCGTCGGCGCCGTCTTCATCGCCGGCGCGCTCGTCGTGCAGCGCATCCCCCCGCTGCGCGACTACGCCGGCCGAGTCCTCGACCACGCCCGCTACGGCGAGATCGCCCTGATCACGGCCGTCACGCTCGGCAACGGCCTGGCCGAGGAGGTCTTCTTCCGGGGTGCGCTGTTCGCCGCCATCGGCCGCCGCCACCCGGTCGCGATCTCCACGCTCGTCTACACTCTGGCCACGCTCGCCACGGCCAACCCGCTGCTGGCCTTCGCCGCGGCGGTGCTCGGCACGGTGCTGGGCCTGCAGCGCCGCGCGTCGGGGGGCATCCTGGCCCCGATGCTGACCCACGTCACGTGGTCGATGGTGATGCTGTTCGCCCTGCCCCCGATCCTCGCCTGAGGCTTCGTCAGTCCCAGAGAGCTGATCGCATCGCAGCCAGTCGCTCCGATTGGACACGTAGGACTTCCGGGTGTTCAGGAGTCAAGAGCTCCCAGCCGTGGTGCGCACCAGGAATCGTGCAGATCTCCGCGCGGACACCGGCCTCGCTGAGCCGGCGAGCGTAGTCGACCGCCTCGGCGTAGAAGTGGTCGGACTCTCCGACGCTGATCCAGGCCGGGGCGAGGCCCCGGAGATCCTCGCGTCGCGCGGGCACGGCATAGGGGCGTACCTCCTCCTCGCCCGGGGCGTGACCGAGATACCTCATCCAGGCGTAGCGATTCGATGGAACGGTCCAGAGAAGGTAGTACTCTCCGTTTTCCTCCGCACGGATGACCGACCTGTCGTCCAGCATCGGGGCGATCATCACCTGAAGACGAAGGGATATTCCCGCATCCCGGGCGCGCTGAGCGAGCGCTGCGGCGAGGCCCGCTCCCGCGCTCTCGCCTCCCACGATGATCCGGTCGGCGTCGACGCCGAGGTCCTCAACATTTTCTGCGAGCCAGGTGAGGGCGGCGAAGTTGTCGTCTATCGCCGCAGGGTAGGGGTGCTCGGGGGCGAGGCGGTAGTCGGGTACGACCACGACGATTCCCAGTTCCGCGGCGAATGTCGACGCGACGTCGTTCACGTGCTCCGCGGATCCCGAGATGAGCCCGCCGCCGAAGATCCACAACAACGCTCCGGTCGGCGCCTCCCGGCCGTCAGGCCGGTGGACGACGACCCGGAGTCCGTGTGCGCCGGGAATCTCCTTGCGCTCGGATGTGACCCCGGGCCGGGTGCTCGTCTTCCTCTTGTTGAACCTGCGGATGAGCCAGAGCGTGAGCCGTCCTCGGACGTGGAGGGGCCGAGCCACCCCGGGAACCAGGAAGTCGGGGTTGAGCGCTGCGATCGCATCCTTGCGCGTCATCGCCATCATCGTGTCTTTCGATCCCGAGTGAACTGGAGGTCGCCGTTTCACGCCTCGCGGGCGCGCCGCAGCGTATGGGTTCCCGGGCCGAGGGTTTCGGCCCGCTCGTGCCCTACGGGCTGGAATCGCGCGGTTGTCCCGGGCGGCACGGTGACGGTGTACTCGACGTCGTCGCCGTCCATCCGCCATGCACTCGCCGCGCGGCCGAACACGGTCTGCACCGAGGACCGCACGAAGGTGAGCCCGCCGCCAACCATTGGGTTCACCGTGATGGCCTGATAGCCCGGCTCCGCCGGTGAGAGCCCCGCGAGCCGCTCAATGAGGAAGCGCGCGACGGAGCCGAATGCGTAGTGGTTGTGGCTCATCTTGGCTTTGCCGGACTTGGTGTAGCCCTCCCACGTCTCCCAGACCGTCGTGGCGCCGTGCTCGACCTGGTACAGCCACGAAGGGCTGGAGGTCGTGAGCAGCAGGTCCCACGCGACATCCGCATGCCCGGTGTCGACGAGTGTGCCGAGCAGCATGGGGGTGGAGAGGAAGCCGGTGCCGAGGTGGCCCCCGGCCTTCTTGATCAGGCTGACGAGCCGAGCGGCAGCAGCGCGACGCTCCGAGTCGTCGAGGAGCCCGAAAGCCAGCGCCCGCACATAGTCGTCCTGACGGTCGGTTCCGATGCGGCCGTCCGCGCCGAGGAAGGCCGAGCGCCAGGCCCGCCGCACCCGGTCCGCGAGTGCCAGGTACTGCACATGGTCGCTGTCCCGGCCGAGCACGCTCGCCACCTGCGAGAGCACGCGGGCGGAGCGCTCAAAGTATGCAGTCGCCACGACGGCGCCCCGGCGCCGGGCGTCTATCGAGGAGAGAATGGCGTTCTCACCCGGGCGGAGCCACTCGCCGAACTGGAACCCGCCGTCGATGATGTGGCTCTCGGTCTCCGGGTCTCGTCGTGCGGCGCCGCGTCGCGCCCGGCTCGTCGACTCGCGCGCCAGGCGCTTACTCGACTGGACCCAAGCGACCATCGACTCGTACTGGTCCTCCAGCACCCGCTTGTCACCGTAGTACTGGTAGAGCGTCCAGGGCACAAGGACACTGGCATCCCCCCAACCAGCGGCCGTCCCCGCGGACGCGAGTCGTCCGCGGGGTCCTCCCGAGAACTGCGAGAAACCCGAAGGAATCACGGCCGGGACAGTGCCGTCGGTGCCTTGCTCAACGGCGAGGTTGTGCAGGTATCGGCGCAGGTACCACTGCGCATCGACGAACAAGGTCGCCGTGGGCGCGAATACCTGGATGTCACCGGTCCATCCCGACCGCTCGCGTGTCGGACAGTCGGTCGGCGTGTCCATGAAGTTGGAGCGCAGCGACCACTCGACGTTCTTCCAGAGCCGGTTGAGGCGCGGATCGGAGCTCTCGAACTCACCCGCCTGTTCCAGATCGCTCGACATGACGATGCCGCGCACCTCGTCGGGCTCGAGGTCGGCGACGAGACCGCGGACCTCGACGTATCGGAAGCCGTGAATCGTGAACCAGGGCTGCCACAAGACGTCATCCCCGCCGAGCACGGCCACGTCCCGCTGGTACCAACGACCCCACGGCACGATGTGGATGTAGTCGAGGTCCGGGGTTCCGTCGGGTTTGAGGACCTCGGTGTGCGTGAGGGTCACCTCGGTCCCGATCGAACCCCGCAGCCGAATCCGTACGACTCCCGCGAAGTTCTGTCCGAAGTCCACGACCTGCGCGCCGTCCTTCGTGCGCGAGATCGCTACCGGGACGAGCTCATCGACCTGACGGACACGCCCGACACTCTCGGCCACGAGCCGGCGGGGGTGCGTCAGGACTTCGACCCGAGCGAAGCCGGACGGCAGCTCGGGAACCCGCGCCCAGTCCTCGGGCACGCGCAGGTCGGCGCGCTCGCCTCGCTTCGGGTCAGACTCCTTGATGCGCCCCGTCCCCGCGCTCCACGAGCCGTCCGTGACAATGATCTGCTCGGTACCGTCGGCGAGCTCGGCGACAATGTGCAGGAGCCCGGCGAGGCGGTCACCGTAGATACGTGTGTGGTTCTCGAATCCGTTGGATCCGCGGAAGCGCCCGTCGCCCACCACCATCCCGATCACGTTCGGGCCGGTTGCGAGGGCGTGCGTGACGTCGTATGCGACGTACTCGACCTCCTCATCGAAGGCGGTCCAGCGCGGGACGAGAGCGGGGCCGGTCAGATCCTCGCCGTTGAGCAGCAGCCGATGCCATCCGAGGGATGAAACGTAGGCGCGGGCTCGGACGACTTCCGAGTCGATGAGCGCGGTACCCCGAAGGTAGAGCGTCGTCGCCGGGTCCTTTGCTCCTCGCGCGGGGCCCCCGACCCAGGCGGCCTTCCAATCGTCGTCCTTCAGCAGACCGGTTTCGAATCGGCTCGCGATCCACGGCGAAGGCTCGGATTCCTTGGCGGTCCACACCCTCACCCGCCAGTGATAGACCGAGGCCGACCCGAGACCGGCACCTGCGTATCGCACGCCGAACGGCGAGCTGCCGCGAACCTGTCCGCTGGCCCAGACAATGTCGCCGCCGGCGAACTCGGCGCTCGTCGAGACCTCGATCTCCCACGCATCTTGCGGCGACGCGTTCGCAGACGCGACTCGCCAGCTGAACTCCGGCGCATCGGACCCGATGCCGAGCGGTTCACGCTGTCCGTCGGTGCGTAGATCGGTCAGAACTGAAGGCATGAGAGGTTCCGTCTCCGTCGAGGGGGCCGACGCATGTATTTCACTTTGGATAATACATGCGCCGCCGCGATCATCAGCCCCGGCGCATTCACCAGGGCCCAGCAGGGTCAGAGCAGACCCAGGTCGCGGGCGCGGCGGATGGCGTCTCGGCGGCGGTGCACGCCCAGCTTGCCGTAGATCGCCGTGAGGTGGGTCTTCACCGTGTTCGGGGACAGGTGCAGGGTCTCGGCGATCTCGGCGACCGTGAGGAAGCCGACCAGCATGTGCAGGACGCCGGCCTCGGCCTCCGTCAGGGTCGCCGTGTTGTCCGGGTGGGAGTGGGCCGTGGCGGGCGGGTCCGGCGGTGCATCGCCGGTGACTGCGGGCGTCGCGGAGTGCGATGGCGCACCGCTGGGTGTACCGGTGCGGTGCTGGCGGTCGATGAGGCGTGTGGTGATGAACGGGCTGCGCAGCTCCTCGGGGCGGGCCAGCGCGATGGCCCGGTGGGTGCAGCGGTCGGCCCTCCGGGTGTCGCCCGACTGGCGGGCGGCGGTCGCGAGCAGCAGCTGCAGCTCGACCGCCTGGGCCAGGCACGGTGGGTGGTCGTCGAGGAACGGGTGCAGCAGGCGTTCGACGGCGCCGGCCGGCGGTTGGGTGGCGGGGCCGGCGACCACGAGTTTCGCGGCGGTGATCGCGGCGACGACGGGCGGGAAGCGGGCGGCGTCGGAGTCCAGCCGGCGCTGGGCGTCGTGCAGCAGGCCGTTGCCGAGCAACAGGTCGATTCGCAGCGCGCGCGGTGCCCAGGCCGGCAGGACGAGGGTGTCGGCCTCCTCGGCGATGAGCCGCTCCAGCTCGGTGAGGGCGACGCCGACGTGGCCCGTCTGGGACTCGATCTGCAGCCGGTGGAAGACCGCGCCGGCCTGCAGGCTCGGCTCGGGTGGCCAGTTCTGGACCAGCAGTTCGTCGAGGCGGCGGTGGGCCTGCTCGGCGTGTCCGCGCAGCACGGCGACCGCGGCCAGGGTGAGCAGCGCCCATCCCTCGTCCCCGGAGTCGGCGGTGCCCTGGCGGTGCAGGGTGGCCTGGATGCCGGCCGCGGTACGGGCGGCCGCGTGCAGGCGTCCGGCGAGGCAGTCCGCCAGGGCCTCGATCCGGGCCGCCGCCGTGCCGGTCGGTGCCGCCAGCAGATGGCGCCGGGCCACGCCGGGCTCGCCCGCCCGCAACGCGAGCCAGGCCCGGGCGAGCGCGGCGTCGGTCAGCGCCGGGCCGGGGCGCGGATCCGATCTTCGCTCTGGCGGGTGGGGCGCGGCGGCGAGCCGGCCGGTGGGGCCCTCGCCGAGCGCCTCGGCGGCGTGGGATCGACCCTCGTCCGGCTGGCCGTGCTCGGTGTACCAGGTGGCCGCGGCGCGGTGCAGGTCGCGGACGCGGTCGGGGGCGGTGGTGGACAGGCCGAAGTGCAGGGCGGCGCGCCACAGCCGGGGAATGCGGTACCAGCCGGACCCGCCGGCGAGCTCGACGAGGCAGCGCTCGTGTTCGGCGAGGGCGTCCAGCAGCGCGTGGCTGTCGGGCACGCCGGTGACGGCGGTGAACAGCTCGGCGTCGAAGGAGGCGAGGATGCTGGCCGCCTGCAGCGCGTCGCGGGCGTCCCGGGGGAAGCCGGCCAGCACCTCGTTGCGTACGTAGGCGTCGAGGCCCGCCCCGGTGCGCAACGCCTCGTCCAGCTGGTGGTGCGGGTCGTGCCGGTCGTACTGCAGTGTGTCGATGACGACCGACAGCCCGGCGGCCCAGCCCCCGGTGATCGCATAGAGGCGGCGCAGTGCGTCCGGTTCGAGCTCCAGGCCGCGCTGTGCGCACAGCTGGGCGGTTTCGCCGCTGGTCAGCCGCAGCTCGTCCGGGCTGAGCACCGTGGTCACGCTCGGCGCGATGTCCTCGACGGCGTCGAGCTGGCGCTGCGACCGGCCGGAGACGACGAGCCGCGCGCGTGGCCGG
Source organism: Dactylosporangium sp. CA-233914 (assembly GCF_050942935.1). Classification (NCBI taxonomy): domain Bacteria; kingdom Bacillati; phylum Actinomycetota; class Actinomycetes; order Micromonosporales; family Micromonosporaceae; genus Dactylosporangium; species Dactylosporangium sp. CA-233914. The sequence continues at coordinate 7,326,456 of NZ_CP192030.1, forward strand.
CCGCCCCGGTCTGCCGGGTCCAAGGCCGTCAGCGAGCCGAGGAGCCCGCGCAGGGCGCGCGCGTTGGTGGCACGCTCGATGCCGTCGACGACGACGATCGGCGGCTGGTCCGTCGTCGTGGTGCCGCTCAGCCCGGCGATGAAACCGGCGATCTCCTGTAGCGGTATCCGCGCCGAGCCGGCCGGGCGCTCGACGCCCAGCCACGCCGGGGTCGCCCGGCCGGCTCCGGCGACACGGGCCCCGGCCCAGCCGGGCGAGGATCGCACGTGCGCGGTGTTCGCCTCGGCCACCTCCAGGTAGAGCACCGCGGCGGGACGCGGCAGCCGGGCGAGCCAGTCCAGCAGCGCCGTGGTCTTGCCGGCGCCCGCCGGGCCGTAGACGGCCGCGATCGGCCTGCGGCGCCTGACGTCGAGCCCGGTGTCGAGCGCGGAGGCGAGGCGGGGACGGCGCAGCGGCGGGCGCCCACCGGGCGCTCCGGGCAGCCCGGCTGTCATGACGGCGGAACCGGGACACGGCGATCCCAGCGGCGACGGCTGCCCATGCTGCTCACACGGCGGTGCAGGGATGTGCGGTCCATCGCCTCGGTCTCCCACCCTCGACCGCGATCCGCGGCGGCCCGTGCCTGAGCGAAACGATATGGCTACAGGCCGTCACGCCGACAATGCAGCACGATCCGTCGCCTGTCCACCGCTTGCGCCGGTTGCGGCGATTATTACCGGATTGGCGCCCGCCGATGGACGCGCGGGCAACATTGTCTGTCTGATCGATGGATACATGCCGGGTCTCACCCTCACGGCGGACGGGTACGCCGTGCTGTTCGTCGGGGACGGACGGCCGGACACGGCGGATCGCGACCACGTGGCCGATGGCGGCGCGGACGGAGGCTCGATAAACCAGACAGGTAAACATCTGAACCGATGCGACCGTGAGCGTGACATGCGTGACCTGCCGGGTGCCGCGATCGACGTGCTCCGTGCCGCCGCGGCCGTGCGCGACGCCGGCCGGCTGTGGGCCGTGTCCGCCACCGGTCTGCGGGCGGGTCCGCACCCCTGGTTCGACGAGCTCGTGCAGCTGGCCAGACACGCCATGGGGGTTCCGATCGTCCTGCTGGTGCTCGTCGAGCGCCACCGCGAGATCCTTCCCGGCTCGGTCGGCCTGCCGCAGCCGTGGCAACAGCGCCGGGAGACCCCGCTCACCCTCTCGATCGGCCAGTACGTCGTCGGGGCCGGCGCGATCCTGGCGATCGCCGACGTACGCCGCGACCCGGTGCTGCACACCAGCGATGCGATCCGCGACCTCGGGGTCACCGCGTACGCGGGCGCCCCGGTGCGCGGCCGCGACGGCCATGTCCTGGGCGCGGTGTGCGCCATCGACGCCGAGCCGCGCGCGTGGACCGAACCGGAACTGGCCGGCCTGGACCGTCTCGCCGCCCGCTGCGGCCGCAAGCTGCTGGAGCTCAGCGCCGCCGCCCCGCCGGCCGCCGATGCCCGTGCACCCGCCGCGGCGCTGCCGGGTGAGCGGCCGCCGCCCGGCCACGGCCGCATCCGCCCGCTGTGGACGCCGCGGGAGCTTCCGGCGGCGCTGACCCTGGACGGCCGGCCGCCCACGCGTGCCGGGTCCGCGGAGGTCGTCGTGACCGGCCGGTGGAGCGGCGAACCGGCAACGGCGATCATCCGTACCACCGACGAGCCGGCCGCCGTGCGCCGGTTCCGCCGCCGGGTCGAGGTCGCGCAGGCGTTCACCCGCACGCCGCCGTGGGTGACCGTCGAGGAGCACCGCTGGCACGACGAGCAGATGCTCGTCGTCAGCCGCCCGGTCGGCGAGCCGCTGCAGCACGGCACCGACTCCCCGCCCGCCATCGACGCCTCGGACTGGAGCGCGGCGCAGCGGCTGGGCGCGCTGCTGTCCGTCTGGCGGCCCAGCCCGGCCGAGGCCCGGCGGTGGAGCGTCGACTACGGCGCCTGGATCGCCCGCCACGCGCGCACCGGGCATCTCACGGCCGACGACGCCGACCGGCTCGACACGCTGCTGCGCGGCTGCGGCGCCGACCGTGCCTTCGCCCACGGCCACCTCACCCCGTCCGACGTCATCCGGCTGCCCTCCGGACGGCTCGCCCTGACCGGATTCGGCGACGCCGGGATGTACGTCGCCGGGATCGACCTGGCGACCCTCGCCCTCGCAGCCCCCGACGCACCGGCCCGCCTCGCCGTCTGCCGGCGCGCCGCCGAGGCCGACATCGTCGAGCCGTTCGCCGTCAACCTGCTGCTGTGCGCCGCCGACGTCGCGGCCCGCCCACCGGTGTCGAGGGAGCCGCGGCTGCTCGCCCGCCGCCACTCCGTTCTCCTCGGGGCCCGGCGCCTGTTCGCCCAGCTCGCCGCCTGACCCCGCCGGGGTGTCTAAGCCCGGCGGGGCGGGGAAGAGACGCGGCATGCACAGGTACGCGGCTTACGTGACCGAGTTCATCGGAGCGTTCTTCCTGATGCTCACCGTCGGCACGAGCGTGCTGTCCGGCTCCGCGCTCGCCCCGGTCGCGATCGGCGCCGTGCTCATGGTGATGGTCTACGCCGGGGCCCACGTGTCGGGTGGCCTCTACAACCCGTCCCTGACCCTTGCCGCGCTCGTGCGGCGCCGGCTGGGGCGGCCCGACGCCGTCGCCTACTGGGCGGCGCAGATCCTCGGCGGCATCATCGGGGCGGCGGTGGCGCTCTGGGCGGTGAACCCGGCCCGGACGCGAACGCTGAGCCCGCAGGGGCGCGCCCTCGCCGCGGCGCTGCTCGTCGAGCTGCTGTTCACCTTCGCCCTAGCCTACGTCATGCTCAACGTGGCCACCAGCCGGAGCAACCCGAACGCCTCGTTCTACGGGCTGGCGATCGGGTTCACCGTCGCCGCGGGCGGGATCGCGGTCGGGCGGATCTCCGGGGCGGCGTTCAACCCCGCCGTCACCCTCGGGCTCACGGCGATGGGGCTGCTGCCGTGGTACGTCACCCTGCTGTACCTCATCGTGCAGCTGCTCGCCGGGGCCGGGGCGGGCATGGCGTTCCTGGCGCTCAACCCCGACGAGGCGCTCGCCCGGCCCCGGCGGGAGAGCGTGAAGACCGCCGGGGCCGCGCCGTGACGCGGCCCGCGACATAGTGGCTCATCCGCGGTACCACTCGACGGTGCGCCGCACGCCCTCCTCCAGCGGGACGGTCGGCTGGTAGCCGGTCAGCGCCCGCAGCAGGGTCAGGTCGGGGCAGCGCCGGGTGACCGAACCGGGCGCGCCGGCGGCCGGCTCGATGTCGGCGTCGGAGCCGGTGAGGCGCAGGATCAGCTTGGCCAGGTCGGCGATGCCGGTCTCGGCGGTGTCGTCGCCGATGTGGACGATGCGGCCGGCCGCCCGCGGGCAGTCCATCAGGCGGACCGTCGCCTCGACGGCGTCGTCGACGTAACAGAAGGCCCGGGTCTGCTCGGCGCCGGGCACCCGGAACGGGCGCTCGCCGCGCAGCGCGCGCACCGTCATCTCCGGCACGGCGTGGTCGGTGCCCATCCGCGGCCCGTAGACGTTGTGGAACCGGCCCACGACGACCCGGAAGCCCTTCGCCCGGGCGCCGTGGATGAGGGCGGCCTCGCCGAGCAGCTTGCTCACCGCGTAGGCGTAGCGGGGCGCCGTGATGTCGCCGACGGTGACCGGGACGGACTCGCCGGTCGGCACCCGCGCGATCCCGGCGTCGAGGGCGCCGGCGTAGACCTCGCTGGTCGAGGCGAAGAAGACCCGCTCGCCGGGGACGAGCCAGTCAAGCAGGTGCAGCGCGGCGAGGCTGTTGACGCGTACCACCCGGGCCGGGTCGGCCTCGACGTTGCGCACGCCGACGACGGCGGCCAGCAGGTAGATCCGGTCCCATCCGTGCGGCAGCACCCGCCACGTCGCCGGGTCGGTGAGGTCGCCGTGCTGGACGCCGAGGCGCGGATCGCGGGCCAGCCCGGCGAGCTCGGCGTCGTTGCGGCCGCGGGAGAAGTCGTCCACGATGGACACCTCGTGACCGTCGTCGACCAGCCGGCGGGCCAGGTGCAGGCCGATGAAGCCCGCCCCGCCGAGCAGCAGCGTCTTCATACCGCCGCCCCCCGCGGGAGATATCCGATGCCGGCGTAGCGCACGCCGGCGGCGGTCAGCGCGTCCTCGTCGAGGATGCGCCACGAGTCGAAGACGACGGCCGGGCGGCCGGCGCCGAGCACGGCGCCCGGCAGGATCGCCCGGTAGTCGGGGTGGTCGTTGACGACGAGCACGGCGTCGGTGTCGCTGAAGGCCTTGTCGATGCTGACGGGCTCGCCGCCGTACTGCCGGACGACGGCGTCGGGCACCAGCGGGTCGTGGCCGAGCACGGTGAGCCCCGCCTCGGAGAAGACCGGCATCATCGCGGCGATCGGGGTGCCGCGCATGTCGTCGGTGGGCGGCCACCCCTGGTACGCCCAGCCGAGCACGGCCAGCCGCGCGCCCTGGGTCGCACCGCGCTCCTGGCGGATGAGCTCGACGACGGTACGGGCCACGTGGACCGGCAGGAACTCGTTGAGCCGCCGGGCCGGCTCGACCAGGAACGGCGGCCGGGCACCGGCGCCGCTGAGCATGATGTACGGGTCCTTGGACAGGCAGCCGCCGCCGACGTAACCGGGCCGGGCGAGGTCGGGGCGCGGATAGTCGACGTTGGCCGCGCGGATCACCTCGAGCGGGTCGAGGCGGTGCTGCTCGGCGATGAGCGCCACCTCGTTGCCGTAGGCGTGGATGAGGTCGGTGTGGCAGTTGTTCGCCAGCTTCGCCAGCTCGGCGGTCTCCAGGCCGGAGACGGGGACGAGCCGCTGGGCCAGCTCGCCGAACAGGTCGAGCCCGGCGGCCAGGCTCGGCTGGTCGAGGCCCCCGACGATCTGCGGCAGCTCGACGAGCTCGAGCAGCGCCTGGCCCCGGATCGTGCGCTCGGGCGCCATCACGAGCCGGACCTCGCCCCACGCCGAGCGCAGCGGCGGCAGGACAACCCGGCGGCTCGCGCCGACCGGCACGGTGCTGCGCACCACGACGAGGGTGCCGGGCGCGCACGCCTCGGCCACCTGCCGGGCCGCGGCGGCGAGGTTGGTCAGGTCGGGGCGGCGGGTGTGCTCGTCGACCGGCGTCGAGACGCAGATGACGGCCGCGTCGAGCACGCCGCGCGGCAACGCCGTGTCGATGTGCACCGTCCGGCCGCCGTACTCGGCCAGGGTCTCGGCGACGCCGGGCTCGTAGATGTGCGGCCGGCCGCGGTTGAGTGCGTCGACGACCGACGGCTGGACGTCCACGCCGTGGACGGTGAACCCCTTGCGGGCCAGGGCGGCGGTGAGCGTCAGGCCGACGTAGCCCATCCCGATCACGCCGATGCTGCGGGTCATGTGACGATCCTTCCGTTGATGTCGATGTGGTGAGACGGACGCCAGCGCGGCGGCGAGCGCGGTCGGCACCCGGGCCCGCGAGCCGATCACCGCTCGGCGTCCTCGAGCCCGGCCCAGATCGCCTTGACCGACTCCGCCAGCGTGTGGGTGGGCACCCAGCCGAGCACGGCCTCGGCCCGGCCGACGTCGGCCCGGATCCAGTCGACGCCGGCCGGGCGGGCCGGGCCGCGGCCCGGCTCGACGATCGCGCCGCCGTACCCGGCGGCGTCGGCGAGGCAGCGCACGGCGTCGCGGGCCGACACGGCCTGCCCGCTGCCGATGTTGACGACCCCGGCGCCCCGGCCCTCCGCGGTGACGGCGGCGAGAACGGCCGCGGCGACGTCGCGGACGTCGACGAAGTCGCGGTACGCGCCGAGCGGCCCGAGCAGTACTTCGCCCGCCGCGCCGGCCACCGCGTCGCGGATGAGCACCGCGGCCCGGCCCAGCAGGTTGTCGCGGTGCAGGCCCGCGCCGACCGGGTTGAACACCCGCAGGGTCACCCCGTCGACGTGGCCGGCCGCGGTGGCCAGCTGCAGCAGGCGGGTCGCGGCGAGATGGGTCGTGCCGTACTCGCCGACCGGCGCGCACGGGTGCTCCTCGCTGACGCCGGCGCCGCGGGCGACAGGGCCGTACTCCGCCGCCGAGCCGAGCCGGACCAGCCGCGCCCCCGGTGCCGCGGCCGTGACGGCCTCGACGAGCCGGGCGGTCGCCACCGTGTTGGCCTCGAGCAGGTCCAGGGCCGTGCCCGTGAGCCGTCCCGTGCAGTTGACGACCACGTCCGGGCGCGCCTGGCGCACCAGCGCCGTCAGGTTCGCGACGCCGTCGGTGACGAGGTCGTGGCGGGAGCGCGACGGGCAGGTGAGCGCGGCCACCCGCGGGTCGGCGGCCAGCGCCGTGCGCACGCCCGCGCCGAGGAATCCGGACGCGCCGAAGAGCAGGACCCGCAGCCGGTTCATGCCGCCGCTCCGCCCCGCGCGGGCAGCAGCGCCACCTCGAGCCCGCCGAAGCGCCGGGCGGCCTCGTCGTACTGCTCCGGCCGGCGCGACACGTAGACGCCCATCGAGACGCGGCGGCGGTACGCCGGCTTCTGGGTGCAGCCGAGGACGCCGAGGGACGCGGCGCAGAGGGTCCTGATCATTGCCATGGAAGCTCCGGTTCGGATCGGCCGTACGGCGAGACGGGCGCACGAGGCCACCGCCGGGAAGCGCGACGGCGCGCCGGCGGAGAACGTTGGTGGAACGAGCCGATGCTACGAGCAACCGGTCGGAGCGCGGGGCGTGCGAAGCATGACATCGCGGGTGGCCCTGCTGGCCGTCGGCCAGGGCTCCCACCCGGCGCCGGGCGCGCGGGCACCTGGCACGCTCAGAGCCGGGTGCGCAGGTCGGTGCAGGCCGCGGCCTCCTCGTAGTCCAGCTGCTGCAGCACGGCGCGCAGCACCTCGTCGTCGAGGCGGCCGCGGTTGCGCTCGCGGATCAGGGCCCGGCGCTGGTGGGCCAGGATCTGCTGGACGAGTTCGTGCGCGGGCTGCTCCGCGGCGGGCGCGGTCTCCTGCAGACCGGCGAGGCGGTGCGGGGCGGCGGTGAGCACGTGCGCGATCCGCCGCTCGATCAGCGCGAGCGTGGCCGCCTCGACAGCGTTGCCGGACGCGGCGGCGCGGGCGGTGACCTCGTGCGCGGCCTTACGCGCCACCCGCAGCGCCCGGGACAGGTCGGCATCGGCGCGGCGGCGTTCGGCGGCGTCGGAGACGCGCAGCGCCCGGACCAGCGGCCGCAGCGTGGCCCCCTGCAGCAGGATCGTGAGCACGGCGACCAGCAGCGCGATGGCCTGGATCAGGTTGCGGTCCGGCGTCGGTGCGCCGGCGATGGTGGTGGCGGGAACGGCGGCCGCGGCCGCGAGCGTCACCACGCCGCGCATGCCGGACCACGACACTACCGTGGCCGCCCGCCACGATATCCGCCGCGGTACGACGAGGAGCATGGGCGTGAAGACCCACAGCGGACGGGCCAGGACCACGACGAGCAGCACCACGCCGACGGCCAGGACCAGCATGGCCGGGCCGGCGCCCTCGCCGACCGCCGCGTCCAGGATGGTGCGGACCTGCAGGCCCATGTAGGCGAAGACGAACGCCTCCAGCAGCAGATCCGTGGTGCGCCACACCTGGCGGCTCTGCAGCCGGGTGGCGAAGGCCGCGTCGGCGTTGTGGTGGCCGATCCAGAACCCGGCGGCGACGACGGCCAGCACGCCCGAGGCGTGCGCCTGGTCCGCGGCGAGGTACGCGGCGAACGGCACGATCGCGCCCAGCACCGTCTCCAGCGCCGGGTCGTGCAGCCGCGGCCGGATCTGGTGCACGACCACCGCCGCGACGAGCCCCACGCCGATGCCGACCACCACGCTGTAGCAGGCCAGCAGCGCCGGCTGGGCGATGAACGGCCGGTAGCCGGCGTACGCGGCGACCGCCAGCTGGAACGCGACCAGCGCGACGGCGTCATTGACCAGGCTCTCCCCCGTCAGGATCGTCATCAGCCGGTTCGGTAACCCGACCCGGCGGCCCAGCGTCACCGCGGCGACCGCGTCGGACGGGGCCAGCACCGCGCCGAGGACGAACGCGCCCCCGGCGCTCAGCGACGGCACGATGCCCCAGGCCGCGAAGCCGACCGCGACCGCGGTGAACACGACCAGGCCCACCCCGAGCGAGAGGATCGGCCGCAGGTCGCGCCGGAAGCTCACGAACGACAGCTCCAGCGCCGCGGAGTACAGCAGCGGCGGCAGCACGACGGCCAGGATCAGCTGCGCGGGCAGCTCCATGCGCGGCAGCCCCGGAATGAACGACACGGCCGACGCGACCGCCACCACCACCAGCGGGCCCGGCCAGCCGCGCCGGTTGGCCAGCGCCGTGAGCGCCACGGCGCAGATGACGACCATCAGGAAACCGACGCCGTTCACACCGTCGGGCTACCCCGGTCGCCGCGGCGATATCACGCCGACCTCATCCTTCCGGCACGCCACCGGTGCCGGGCTCGGCCGGCCGCAGACCAGAAGACCGGGTGGCCGACGACCATGATGCGGGCCGAGAGCCAGCGGCTCTTGATGCGGCGGCCCCGCCGGCTGAGGGCCGGACCGGCGCTACAAGAAGCGGCAGTACAACGCGGCCGGGGCCCCGTTCGAGCCGATCCGGCGCGTGAAGGCGATGCCCGCCGCGTACTCACCCTCGCCGCACTGCCCCTTGTAGTGCCCGGTGGCGAAGTCACCGCCGGGCCCGCCGGGGCGCGTTGTCGCCCCGGTCGAACCACACCGTCCGGCCGCCCGGCGGGAGCGCGGCCGCCGCCGGGGCGCACAGGGCACTGGAGACCGTCGCGCCGCGCACGGCGTATCCGACGAGGAACGACCCGTCGGGGCACTGCAGCTTGGTGTATCCGCCCGCCCAGTCCGGGCTGACGTAGCGCTCGTCGGTGACGACCCGATGGGTGGCGCCGGCCGGCCACGACGGCATTGGCCCGGCGTCGGTGCACAGGCCGCGGTTGCCGTCGTGCGCGAGGCCGATCAGCCGCTGCCCGTCGGGGCAGGCGGCCTTGCGCGCGCCCGAGTCCCGGTCCGGCAGTGCCCGCATCCGCAGCGACTGTACGAAGTCGCCGTGGTCGGGGGCGAGCATCGACCAGCGCGGGACGGGGTCGACGACGCCGGTCCGGCCGGGCGCGTTCACGAGCCGGTGCCAGTCCGCGGCCCGCCAGTCGGCGCCGTCGTCGATGCCGAGCAGGTGCCCGGCCCGGTCCCAGCTCAGCAGCGCCCAGCCGTTGCCGGAGCCGTTGTCCTGCCAGCCGGCCAGCGGCCAGTACGCGAAGTCGGTGTCGTGCGCGACGAGGTAGTCGACGAAGTTCGCGAACCAGGCCCGGCCTTTGGTATCGGTGCCGAACCGGCCGATGCCGAACTCGCTGACCCACAGCGGGGCCGTGTAGTGCCGGGCGGCCTCGTCGGCGACGTAGAAGGCCTGCTGGTTGAGCGTCGCGAACAGCTCGTCGCGGCTCAGGTCGCGGTAGCGGGGGTCGCTGGTCTCGCCGATGCCGGTCGCGCCGCTGTGGTGCGGCCCGGTGTAGTCGTAGAAGTGGGCGGAGAGCACGAGCTTGCCGGAGCGCACCAGGGTCGGCGACAGGGTGCGGGCCGGTTCCAGGGTGGGCCGCCCGTGCGCGAACCCGTCGACGGGGATGCCGGTCCAGTTGATCCCCTCGACGATGACGAGCAGGTCGGGATTGGCCTCGGCGAGGATGCGGTCGCCGAGGCGCTGGGCCGCGGCGAGCCAGTCGTGACTGTCCCCCAGGCCCCAGTTCGGGTCGTCCCAGACGGAGCGGCGGACCTCGTTGTACAGGTCGGCGCCGACGACGCGGGGATTGTCGCGGTACCGCCGCACCATGAACAGCCAGTCGGACTGCCAGGTGTCCTCGGACTGGCTCGCGTTCCACCGCTCGTTGCCGTCGACGCCGCAGCACCAGCGGGTCGTGTTGGTGTGGTTGTTGAGGATCACCGCGAGCCCGGCGCCGGTGAGCGCGGCGACGGCGGCGTCGTACACCTGCAGCGGCGTCAGCCCGCGCAGCCCCGGGTTGGCGGCCACCGCCGCGTCGGTCACCGGGCGCTGGTCGTGCAGCATCTCGTTGGAGAACGGCAGCCGGACGCTGTTGATCCCGGTCGCGGCGAACTGGGCGACGATCCCCGGCAGCGGCACCCGGTCCAGCCCCAGCGGGACGCGCCCCGAGTTCTCCCCGGCGTGGTGGTTCGCGTCCGCCTCCGGGTCGCCGGAGCCGGTCCAGGTGCCGCTCGCGCCGTGCCAGTTGCCGGCCTTGAGCTTGAACCGGTGGCCGTCGGCGTCGACGATGTACCGCCCGCGCGTGCTCAGCGGCGGTGTCCACGAGTTCTGCGCGGCGACGGGCGCACCGAAACCGACGAGCGGCGCGAGGCTCGCCACGAGCGCCCCGACCACCAGGACCCGCAAGGCCGACTGCATATCGATGATCGTAGCTGAAATTGCCGCCTACGCGAACGGCCGCCGGGCGGATCGGCTCAGCAGCCAGATGCCCAGCGCCACCTCGAACAGGCCGCCCGGGATCGACAGGGCCAGCCCGGCGTGGACGCCGAAGAGCTCGGCGACGGTACCGCAGGCGAAGAGCACGTAGCCGGCGGCGCCCCACCAGGCCAGGTAACGCGGAATCAGGCGGTGGCGCAGCAGCAGCGCGCACAGGGCGACGCCGGCCACGCCGAGCAGCAGTTCCCCGATCTGGTACACCAGGTTGTTGGCGTCGAGCGCCAGCTCCCCGAACATCGGGTCGGCGCCGCGGTCGTGCAGCGGGACGACCATCAGCAGGAAGAACACGCCGAGGCCGAGCAGGACCGCCTGGGCGCTCATCATCGTCAGGTACGCCAGGGCCGTGCGGCGGCCGCGCCGGTCGAGGATCGGGAAGAACAGCACGCCCTTGCCGATGTCGATGAACACGTTGAGCAGCATGAGGAAGGCGCCGACCGTGAGCGTCGTGCGGTGCGCGCCGACGGACGGCAGGAAGCCGGGCTCGCCGACGACCGAGGTCACCAGCGCGAACCCGGTGCCGTAGCAGAGGAACCCGGCCAGGAACAGCCCGCCGAGCACGCGCGGGGCGGCCGTGCGCCCGCGCTCGTCGAGCTCCGGGCGGGACGGGGCGGAGACGGTCATGACGAACACTCCTCCTGAGCGATGTAACCGTACTAAGTACGGTGACGGTACCGTACTTAGTACGATCGGCAACAGCCCCGAGGAGCCACGAATGTCGAGACGGATCCACGACGGACCCCCGCTGAGCCGGGATCGGGTGCTGCGCTGCGCGGTCGAGCTCGCCGACTCGGGCGGCATCGCGGCGCTGACGATCCGATCGCTGGCCGACCGGCTCGGCGTCAAGCCGATGTCCGTGTACCACCACGTCGCCGGCAAGGACGAGATCCTCGACGGCATCGTCGACGAGGTGTTCGCCGAGATCGAGCTGCCCGCGCCGGGCGGGGACTGGCGGGCACAGCTGCGCCGCCGGGCCGAGTCGGCGCGCCGGGTGCTGCGCCGGCACTCGTGGGCGATCGGGCTGATGGAGTCGCGGTCCGCGCCGGGCCCGGCGACCCTGCGCCACCACGACGCGGTCCTGGGCTGCCTGCGTGCGGCCGGCTTCTCGGTCGAGCTGACCGCGCACGCGTACGCGCTGCTGGACAGCTACATCTACGGCTTCGCGGTCCAGGAGGCGGCGCTGCCCTTCGACGACGGCGGGCAGAGCGCCGGCAATGTGGCCGAGGCCATCATGGAGCACTTCCCGCCGGGCGCCTACCCGCACCTGGTCGAGATGGCCACCGAGCACATCACGAAGCCCGGCTACGACTTCGGCGACCAGTTCGCCTTCGGCCTGGAGCTGATCCTCGACGGCCTGGCGAGCCGCCTGTGACGAGACCTCGCAGATCACCCGCGACCGGGCCGGACTCACCTGCGCCGGCCCGGCGCGGCCCGGCCGAACCCGCCCCGGCCGACCTACACTGGGCAGCATGGGGCGGGCGAACGACGCCGTCGCGGCGATGCTCCAGGAGTATGCCGACCTGCTCACCGTCACCGGCGGGGAGCAGTTCAAGACCAGGGTGTACGAGAAGGCGGCCCGGGCGGTCGCCGGCCACCAGGTCGACGTGGCGACACTGGACGCGGGCGGGCTGCGGCAGATTCCGGGCGTCGGGGCCTCGATCGCCGACAAGATCGCCGAGTATCTGCACAACGGCCACCTGGCCGCGATGGACACGCTGCGCGAGCAGGTGTCCGGCGGCGTGCTGGAGCTCACCCGCATCCCCACCCTGGGACCGAAACGGGCCGTGCAGCTGCACGACGAGCTCGGCGTGGACTCCATCGACGAGCTGCGCGACGCGATCGTCGCCGGCAAGCTCGAAGGGCACCGCGGGTTCGGCGCCCGCGCGGCCGAGAACATCCTGCACGGCATCGAGGTGCTGGAGCGCAGCCACGGCCGGGTGCTGCTGTCGGCGGCCACCGCCGCGGCGGAGCAGGTCGTGGAGGTGCTGCGCGGCGTGCCGGGATGCCTGCGGTGCACCTGGGCGGGCTCGCTGCGCCGGTTCCGCGAGACGGTCGGCGACGTCGACGTGCTCGCCGCGGCGAGTGAGCCCGGTCCGCTGATGGACGCGTTCACCCGGCTGCCGTCGGTCGACGACGTGCTGGCGAAGGGCGCGACGAAGTCCTCGGTCCGGCTGCAAGGGGACCTTCAGGTCGACCTGCGGGTGGTCCCGCTGGCGTCGTGGGGCGCGGCGCTGCAGTACTTCACCGGCTCCAAGCCGCACAACGTCCGGGTCCGCGAGATCGCCGTCCGCGCCGGGTTCAAGCTGTCCGAATACGGGTTGTTCCGCGTCGAGGACGGCAGCCTCGTGGCCTCGGAGACCGAGGAGGTGGTGTACGAGCGGCTCGGCCTGCAGTGGGTTCCACCGCCGTTGCGCGAGGACCGGGGCGAGGTCGAGGCGGCCCGGGAGGGAGCGCTGCCGGCCCTGGTGAGCGCGGCGGACATCCGCGGCGACCTGCACACCCACACCGACCTCACCGACGGCGTCGCGCCGCTGGCCGAGATGGTGGCCGCGGCCCGGGCCCGCGGCTACGAGTACTACGCCGTCACCGACCACGCCAAGAACATGCCGATGCAGCGCATGACCGACGAGAAGATGCTCGCCCAGCGCCGGGAGCTGCGGGAGCTTGCGTCGGCCGGCGGGCCGGTGCTGCTGCACGGCACGGAGCTCAACATCGGCCCGGACGGCGAGGTGGACTGGCCGGACGAGTTCCTGCGCGGGTTCGACCTGTGCGTCGCCTCGGTGCACTCCCACTTCACCCAGCCGGCCGAGCAGCTGACCCGGCGGCTCGTGCGCGCGTGCGAGAACCCGTACGTCACCGTCCTCGGCCACCCGACCACCCGCCTGATCGGCAAGCGGCCACCGCTGGACGCCGACTTCGACGCGGTGCTCGCGGCGGCCGCCCGCACCGGCACGATCGTGGAGATCAACAGTTTCCCGGACCGGCTCGACCTGCCCGACGAGCTCATCCTGCGGGCGAAGCGCCACGGCGTGCGCTTCGCCATCGACACCGACGCCCACGCGCCGGTACACCTGGACCACCTGCGGTACGGCATCGGTACCGCGCAGCGCGGCTGGCTCACCGCCGATGACGTGGTCAACACCTGGCCGATCGAGCGCCTCCGAGCCTGCATCGAGACGAAACGAGCGGCGGTGGCTCGGCCCTGAGCGGCCGGTCCGGCGGTGGCGCAGCGGAGGGAGTTCGTGATGGGCGGCGAACGGACGGTCGTCGTCGGGGTGGACGGCTCCCGCGCGAGCCTCACCGCGGTGGACTGGGCGGCCGCGGACGCGGCGCTGTGCGGGTGCGCCCTGCGCATCATGTGCGCGTTCGTCTGTCCGGCGCTGTACGCCCCGGCCCTGATCGCGGTGCCGGACGAGCCGGGCGTGCAGGAGGCCGGTGCCGGGACGGTCGCCGAGGCCGCGGCCCGCGCCGGCGCGGTCGCGCCCGGGCTGGAGGTCCGCACCGACCTGCAGGCGCAGCCACCGGCCGCGGCACTGGTGGCGGCCTCGAAGGAGGCCTGCACGGTGGTCGTGGGCAGCCGGGGCCGCGGCGGCTTCGCGGGCCTGCTGCTGGGCTCGGTCGGCGTCCAGGTCGCCGACCACGCCGCGTGCCCGGTGGTCATCGTCCGCCACGCCGACCGCCCGGCCGGGCACGAGGCCGGCCGGGTCGTGGTCGGCTTCGACGGCTCCCCGTGCGCCGAACGGGCGCTGCGGTTCGCCTACGAGCAGGCGGCGCGGCGCGAGGTCGGGCTGACCGTGGTCCACGCCTATCCGTGGCCCGCCGGCCCCCGGCCCGGTGACACCTCGCCGATCGTCCGCGAGCCGGACGACCTGCGCGAGGACGAGCGGCGCGCGCTGGCCGGATCGACGGCCGGCTATGCTGGGCAATACCCCGGCGTCGACGTCCGCCACACCGTCATGCACGGCCGGGCCGGCGCGGTGCTGACCGAGCTGTCCGCGGGTGCCGAGCTGCTCGTGGTCGGTTCCCGCGGCCGGGGCGGGTTCACCGGCCTGCTGCTGGGTTCGGTGAGCCAGTCCGTCATCCACCACGCCGCCGGCCCGGTGGCGGTCGTCCGTTAACAGACAGGGAGGCGGCATGGCCAGCACGCAATGGCCGGTGGTCGCCGGTGTCGACGGCTCGCCGGTCGGTCTCGGCGCCGTGCACTGGGCCGTGGACGAGGCCGTGCGTTTCGACCGGCCGCTGCGGATCATCCACGCGCTGGGCGCCGCGGGTGAGGACGAGCCGGAGGCCGACGAGTACGAGCTGACCGCAAAGGCCGCCGCCGACGCCCGGGCCTGGCAGCCGGGCCTGCGGGTCACCACCAGCATCCAGTCGGGCGGGGCCGCCGGGATCCTCGTCGAGCAGTCCCGCCGCGCGAGCCTGGTCGTGGTCGGCAGCCCCGCGCCGGACGAGTTCGAGGCGCTGCCGGTGGAGTTTCTCGGCACGCAGCTGGCGGCGCACGCGCACTGCCCGGTGCTGGTGGTCCACGACGCGCGCCGCTGGGCCGGCCACGCCGTGGTCCTGCCGCAGCACCGGCCGGTGCTGGTGGGCACGGACGGCTCGGACCGCGCGCAGCCGGCCGTCGAGCTGGCCTTCGCCGAGGCCGCCGCCCGCCACACCGGCCTGATCGTGCTGCGTTCCTGGCAGGAACCCCCGCACCGGGGCGGCCGCAGCGGCGGAAGCGGCGGAAGCGACCGGATCGCCGAGGCCGTGGGCCGCTCGCTGGCCGCGGAGCTCGAGCCGTGGCGAACCAAGTACCCCGCGGTCCCGGTCGAGCCGCGCACCGTCCGCGGCGCGCCGGCGCCGGCCCTGCTCGCCGCGGCCGACCACGCGCTCATGCTCGTGCTCGGCCCCCGCGGCGGGGGCGGCTTCGACGGGCTGCGGCTGGGGTCGGTGACCCAGCAGCTGCTCGACCGCACCCCCGTACCGGTGCTGGTGGCCCGCCGGTGAGCCCGGCGGCGGTTCACGGTCCGGCCGCCGGGTAGCGGCGGGCGGATGACGACGCGCGCCCGACGGGCCCTGCACCGGCTCGGCGAGCAGTGCCGGGCGTTGCTCGGACCGGCGGCCGAGGCGATCCGGCGGCGACGGTACGAGCGCCTGTGGAGCGGTCCGGCCGCGGCCCTGTCGGTGGCGGGGCTGGCGGTCGCCGCGCGGACCGGCCCCGGGCACACGTTCATCGCCGGCTACGCCATCACCCATCCCGGCGACCCGCTGCCCGCCACCCTCGCCCGGCTGCCACTGTCGCTGTTCGCCCCCGCCGCGCTGCTGCCGTACTGGTTCGCGATGCTGCAGGTGCTCGTCGTGTTCTCCGCCGCCCAGGCGCTGCTGGGGCTGCGGCGGACCATCGCCGTCGCGGTCCTCGGGCACGGGCTCGCGACGCTGTCCGCGCCGCTGTGGGTGGCGGCCGGCCCGCCGCTGGGGCTCGACCACCGCTACGCCGGGCTCGCCGACGCCGGGCCGTCGGCGGCGGTGGTGGCGCTGCTGGCGTACGCCGCGGTCAGCCGCCGGGCCGTCTGGCTCGCCGCCGCGCTCGTGGCCTACCACGGCACCGAGGTCGTCATCGTCGGCGGCCTGGCGCCCCGCGAGCATCTCGTCGGCACGCTCACCGGCGCGGCCGCGGCGCTGCTGGCGCCGGCCGGCACCACCGAGCCGGGCGGCGCGCCGCCATAGGCTGGACGGGGAGAGGCGTGAGGTGGCCCGGATGGCTTCGTCCATCGGCATTGTGGTCCTGGCCGTGCTCTGGCTGGCGTGCGCCGCGGCGGCGCTGCACATCGCGGTCCGGCTGGCCCGGCAGCACGAGCGGCGCATGCGGCACGCGCACGGCGACGAGCACGCCTGGATCAGGCCCCGCCACGGCCGGCACGAGCGGCCCCGCGGCACCCTGCGGACCGCCCTGCGGCACTGGGCGACCGCGTCGAGGCGACGCAGGCACCGGGCCCGGGGCGAAGGGCGACCGGCAGGCCGCGACGACCGGTAGGCCTGTTGTTACGAGGCCCGCTCATCCGTGGCGGACACCGCGCGCGGCGGGGCCCGGCGGGAGCGCACCGGCGCGCCCGCGGCGTGGAAGAGCACCCCGGCGGCCAGCATCAGCAGCACCGGGACGACCTGGGTGAGCTCGAACGCGGCCCGGCCGATGCCGGCGGGCAGCGCCTGGTCGGGATCGCCCGAGGCGCCGAACCAGTCGACGCCGAGCCCCGGCCACAGCAGCCAGACGGTGGCGACCGCGGCCCAGAACGTGGTCAGGCCGCTGGCGATCCAGGCCCCGGCCATGCCGCCCGGGACGCGGAACGGGCGCGGCTGGCCGGGGTGGGTGTGCCGCAGCCGTACGAGGGTCGGGAAGATGCCCAGGTACGCGATCGTCGTGGTCGAGATGGCGACGCCGAGCGCGGCCGCGAAGTAGCGATCCGCGCTGCCGCCGGACAGCCAGAAGGCCACCAGCATCACCACGGTCGACAGCAGGCCGCTGAGCAGGTTCACGGTGACCGGGGTTCCGAACCGGGGCGAGATGCGCCCGACCGCCCGCGGGGCGGCGCCGTCGAAGCCCGCCGCCGCCAGGGCGCGGTCGGCGCCCATGAGCCAGGTGCTGCCGCTGGACAGCAGCGCCCAGATGAACGCGGCCGCGGTGAGCTCGCCGAGCACCCGGCCGGCGCCGGTCAGGGTGACCGCGCCGCCCGGGCCCACCGTGCCGCCGTAGACGGTGAGCACCTCCTTCGCCGCGTCGAGGAACCCGCCGACGCCGCTGACCCGTGACGCCGGCAGCACCAGCAGGATCGCCAGGATCGGCACGCCGTAGAGCAGCACCGCGCCGGCCCCGGACCAGGCGATGGCGCGCGGCACGTCCCGGCGGGCGTCCACCATCTCCTCGCTGGCGGCGCTGGGCAGCTCGAAGCCCACGTAGTTGAAGACCAGCACGGGTACCACGGCGATGAACACCGCGTACCCGGGCGCGAACGCGGCGGGCCCGAAGCCGTGCACGCCGTTGCGGGCCGCGTACAGCAGCACCGAGACGGTGAAGAAGCCCAGCACGCCCACCCGCACGAACGCGCCCACGCTCGGGATCCACCGGCCGAACCGGAACGACACGATCGCCGAGGCGACCGCGGACCAGATGAACGCCAGGGCGAACAGCAGCTTCGCCGGCCCGTGCAGCGGCACGACGAAGGTGCCGAAGGCGGAGACGGCGAGGATGGTCAGCGTCCCGCCGAGCCAGATCGGGTTGGAGCACCAGTACAGCACCGTGACGAGCGCCGCGACGAACCGGCCGAACGCCAGCCGGCACCACACGTACGGACCGCCCTCGAACGGGAACGCCGAGCCCAGTTCGGCTATCAGCAGCCCGTACGGCACGAAGAAGCACACGGCGAGGAAGGCCAGCCAGATGAAGCCCTGCGCCCCGTTCTTCGCCACCGCACCGATCGTGTCGAGGCCCACGACGGTGCAGATCAGGAAGAGCCCGACGTCGAAGCGGCGCAGAATCCTCCGCAGCCGCGACTTCTCCCGGATCGCATCGGCGGTCACATCCACGAAGGCATGACCCGCGGGGGTTCCGGTCATGGCGTTGCACTCCGGCGATGTCGGCGACCGTGTCACGCGGCGACGCGGTGGCATCACGCCGCGCACAGGGCAATGCCCCGCCGATCCGCGTTCATGCCCGCCCGGTGCCGTGACCTGCCGCGCCGGAGGTGAATTACGGTTTCGCCCCGATGGGTGGGGGTACCCGCTGGGTCTGCGAAGCCCCACGAAAAGCCGTTCATCCACGCGTCGGCCGTACACCTCCTTTGTTGCGCCGCGCCTCACGGGCCCGTACCGGTCGGCCGTCCAGCCGAGGGAGAGGCCATGAACTGCAAGACACAGGTCGTTCTGGCGGCCGGCATCGGCTACCTGCTCGGGCGCCAGCACAAGCTGCGCTGGGCTCTGCTGCTGGCGGCGGCGGCCGGAGCCGGCCGATTGGGCCGCCCTGGCTCCCTGCTCGACCACGGTGCGCGGGCGCTCAAGGCGACTCCGGAGCTCGGCAAGCTCGGCGAGATGGGCGCCCCGCTGGTCGCCGCCACGAAGGAGGCCGCGCGGACCGCCGTGACCGATCGAATCGACTCGATCAGCGACCGGCTGCGTGAGCGCACCGACACGCTGCAGAAGCGCGGCAAGGCTCGCGAGCCCGAGGAGGAGGAGCCGGAGGAGGAGCGCCCCCGGCGGCCGGCCCGCGGACCACGCGCGGCCGGTGGCGCCCGTCGCCCGCGCCAGCGCGCCGAGGAGGAAGACGAGTCGGACGAGTACGAGTACGCCGACGAGGAGGACGAGGACACGGGCGAGCGCGAGGACGAGGACGAGGACCTGGCGAGGGCTGGACGGCGGTCGAGTGGACGGCCTCCGGTGCGGCGGCGCAGAGAGGATTAGCGGACCATGGCTGGACAGACGAGCCGGGTCGCCGGCGGGATCGGCGAGAAGATCGTCGCGCTGCTCATGAAGGAGCTGCGGGAGTTGGCCTCGGCCGCCGGGCACCGGGCGCTCGACATGGCCGGTCAGAAGGTCGGCTCGCTGACCGATCGCCTGACCGAGTACGCCAGCGGCCAGGGCGATGCCGGTCTCGAGGCCGCCGCAGCCGGCGCGCAGCAGATCGCGGAGGGCAAGTCGCCGGCCCGGGCGGCGTTGTCCGGCGGGCTGGCCGGACTGAAGGAGAAGGTCAAGGGCCTCTTCGGCGGCGGCAAGGGCAAGCCCAAGAAGCTCAAGCTCACCAACATCGAGGAGACGCTCGACGTCGGCGTGCCGGTGCGGGTCGCCTACAACCAGTGGACGCAGTTCGGCCAGTTCCCGAGCTTCATGAAGAAGGTCGAGAGCGTCGAGCAGGAGGCGGACGAGAAGAACAACTGGAAGGCGCAGGTCTTCTGGTCGCACCGCACCTGGGAGGCGAACATCGTCCAGCAGATCCCGGACTACAACATCGTCTGGCGCTCCAAGGGGGCCAAGGGTCATGTGGACGGCTCGGTCACCTTCCACGAGATCGGGCCGAACCTGACCCGGATCATGCTCGCCATGGAGTACCACCCGCAGGGCCTCTTCGAGCACACGGGGAACCTGTGGCGGGCGCAGGGCCGCCGGGCCCGGCTGGAGTTCAAGCACTTCCGGCGGCACGTCATGACCCAGGCGATCCTCAACCCGGAGGGGGTCGAGGGCTGGCGTGGCGAGATCCGCGACGGCGAGGTCGTGAAGGACCACGAGACCGCGCAGCGCGAGGAGGAGGAGCGGGAGCAGGGCGGCCCCGAGCAGGAGCGTCCGGAGGAGCCCGAGGGCGAGGCCGAGGAGGAGCCCGAGGGCGAGGAGGAGCCCGAAGAGGAGCCTGAGGCCGAGGAGACCAGGGATCGCCGTGCCCGGGAGGAGCCACGGGGCGAGCGGCCAGGCCGGGAGGAGCCACAGGGCGAGCGGCCGCGGCGGCGCACGGAGCGGCCGGTGCGGCGCGCGACGGCGAGCCCCGGACGCGCCGACCGGCCGGAGCGGCCGCGGCGGGCAGCGGGCAGCGGGCAGCGAGGGGGTCGGTCATGAGCAGTACGTCCATGCAGCAGCGCGGCGGCTCCGGCATCGAACGACCGACGTCGACGTCGCTGGCCGAGGTGATCGACACGATCCTCGACAAGGGCCTTGTCATCGACGCGTACGTGCGGGTCTCGCTCGTCGGCATCGAGCTGCTGACCATCGACGCCCGCATCGTGGTGGCCAGCGTCGACACCTACCTGCGCTTCGCCGAGGCGGTCAACCGCCTGGACATCTCCCAGGAGAAGGCCGGCCTGCCGGAGCTCGTGGGGGACATCGCGGAGGGCGGTGCCAAACACAAGGTGAAGGGCGGCATGCGGGGCGCTCTCGATGCGGCCGGCGACAAGTTGCGGGACGTGATCGACGCCGAGCCCGAGCCGGAGCGCGTGTCCCGCCGCCGGCGGCGGGAGGAGGACTGACATGTCGGCGGACACCGGCGTCTACATCTACGGCATCGTCCCCGCCGACGTCGAGATCGACCCGGACGCCCGCGGCGTGGGCGACGAGCACGTCCGCGTGGACGTCGTGCGCCACGGCCGGATCGGGGCCCTGGTGAGCGAGGTCGACCTCGACCGTCAGCTCGGTACGCCCGAGGACCTGCTCGGCCACGAGTCCCTGCTGGACGCGACCGCCGCCGTCCTGCCGGTGCTGCCGGTGCGCTTCGGTGCGGTGGTGACGGATCGGCAGGCCGTCGTCGGCGAGCTGCTCGCCGCCCACCACGACGAGTTCGACGCGGCGCTGCGCGAGCTCGAGGGCAAGGCGCAGTACGTGGTCAGCGCCCGGTACGTGCAGGACGTGGTGCTGCACGAGGTGATCACCGCGAATCCGCAGCTCGAGCGGTTGCGGGCGGCGATGCGCGACAAGCCCGAGGACGCGGCCCGCAGCGAGCGCATCGAGCTCGGCCAGGGCGTCAACGACGCGATCGAGGCCTTCCGCCGGGCGGACACCCAGGCGGTCGCCGACGCCGTCGCGCCGCTGGCGGCCGGCGTCGTCACCCGCGAGCCGACCGGCGAGTACGGCGCCGCGAACGTGGCCGTGCTCGCCGGTCTCGACCGTGAGCGCGAGCTCGTGCGGACGGTGGAGGAGCTGGCCGGGCGGCGGGCGGGGCGGCTCGAGGTACGGCTGGCGGGTCCGCTGGCGGCGTACGACTTCGTCAAGGACCTGCGTCCGGAGGGCTGAGCATGGGACTCGTCAGTGCGATCCTGACCGCCCCGCTCGCGCCGGTGCGGGTGGTGTTCTGGGTCGGCGACATCATCCAGGAGCAGGTCGACCACGAGATGTACGACCCCGGGGTGATCCGCGGCAAGATCCAGGAGACCGACGAGGCCCGCGCCGCCGGGCAGATCGACCCCGCGGAGGCCGACGAGCTGCAGCGGGAGCTCATCGGCCGGCTGATCCGGCCCGTCGGCCGGGACGACAACAGGTAGGAGGACTGAGCCGTGCCTGGTCAAGACGACGACTACGACGAGCGGGACACCTACGACGACGAGCGGGAGCCGCTGTCGCCGGCTACGGTCGCGAAGGCGGCCCTGCAGGACGTGGCCGAGCTGACCGGCAAAGCGCCGTCGGGCATCACCGCCCTCGAGCCCGACGACGACGGCTGGATGGTCGAGATCGAGGTCGTCGAGGAGCGGCGCGTGCCCTCGTCCGGCGACATCCTGGCCGTCTACCGGGCCAAGCTCGACGCCGACGCCAACCTGACCGGGCTGCGGCGGATCCGGCGGTACCCGCGCGGCAAGGGCGACATCGAGGCGGCCTGACATGCCCCAGTCTTCCCCATCCGATTCCGTGCTCGCCGCCGGCTCCACCCGCGCGGTGGCGACCGGGCACGAGCCGGCGAACCTCGGCGACATCCTGGAGCGCGTCCTGGACCGCGGCATCGTGATCGTGGGCGACATCCGGGTGAGCCTGCTCGACATCGAACTGCTGACCCTCAAGCTGCGGCTGGTCGTCGCGTCGGTCGACACCGCCCGCCAGATGGGCATCGACTGGTGGGAGCACGATCCGTGGCTCACCTCGAAGGCCCGCGAGCCGCTGCCGTCCAGCGAGCGCACCGACCGCGAGGCGATCGAGAGCGGGGCGCGGGAGACGCGGCGAGAGACTCGGCACGAAGCGCGGCAGGAGGCGCGGCGTGAGTGACGGCGTCTGGCTGCACGCCGTGGCCCGCGACGTGGGGTCCGACGCGGCCGCCGGGCTGAGCGGGGTCGCCGGGCGCGCCGTGCGCACCGTCGCGGGCGCGGGCCTCGTCGCCGTGGTCAGCCCGGTCGACCTCGACCGGTTCGGCGAGGAGGCGCTGCGCCGCAACCTCGAAAACCTCGAGTGGCTGGAGGGCGTGGCCCGGGCCCACCACACCGTCGTGGCCGCGCTCGCCCGCTCCCGCGCGGTGGTGCCCGCCCGCCTCGCCACCGTGTACCGCGACGACGACAGCGTCCGCGCCATGCTGCACGAGCGCCGCGGCGACCTCGACGCCGTGCTGGACCGCGTCGGCGGCCGGGCCGAGTGGGGCGTGAAGATGTACGCCGAAGCGCCGCAGCCGGCGCCGGACGAGCCCGCCGGCCCGTCCGGCGACCGCCCGGGCACGGCCTACCTGAGGCGGCGCCGGGCGCGGCTGTCCGCCGACGACGAGTGGCGGCAGCGCGCGGTCGACGGCGCCGAGGCGGCCCACGCCGCGCTCGCCGAGTCCGCCGCGCAGGCCCGGCGGCACCCGCCCCAGGACCGCCGGCTGACCGGCCGGACCGAGCCGATGGTGCTCAACGGCGCCTACCTGGTCGAGCGGCGCGGCTCGGAGCGCTTCGCCGACCTCGTCGCCGCGCAGGCCGCCCGCCACGGCGAGCTGCACCTGGAGCTCACCGGGCCGTGGCCGCCGTACTCGTTCGCCGGATCCGAGGAGGCACCGCCATGACGTCGGGCACCGTGACGCGCTCCGACAAGGTGGCCCTGGTCGACCTGCTCGACCGGCTCCTGGCCACGGGCGCCGTCATCACCGGCGAGGTGACGCTGTCGATCGCCGGGGTCGACCTGGTGTACATCTCGCTGCGCGCACTCGTCGCGTCGGCCGGTACCGTCGGGGTGCGGCAGGCGTGAGCGCGCCCGGCGAGGACCCGACACCACCGGTCCGCCCGCCGGGCCGGCGGATCGAGGTCGACCGGGACTCGGTGGAGCGCGGCTTCGCGGGCCTGGTGCTCACCGTCGTGGAGCTGTTGCGCCAGCTGATGGAGCGGCAGGCGCTGCGCCGCATCGACGTCGGCGACCTGACCGACGACCAGGTGGAGGAGATCGGCGCCACCCTCATGGCGCTCGAGGAGCGGATGCGCGAGCTGCGCGAGCACTTCGGGCTGTCGCCCGAGGATCTCAACATCGACCTGGGTCCGCTCGGGTCGCTGCTGCCGGACTCCCCCGGCCCGGATGAGCGGCCGGGCGGCCGGCTTCCGCACCACTGAGCGCGAACCGGTCCGGCGAGCCGGCGGGTTGGCCCGCCGGGCACCGGGTATCGCAGCCCGGCCGTGATCCAGCACAAGAGGCTGCGCGAGGACCGGCCGACGCTGGTCCCGGCCCGATACCTTCCGGGCTGGGACCTGGCCGCGGACCTCGCCTCGCGCCCGGGTGCCGCCACCAAGGCCCGGGTGGCCCTGGCGGCGATCGCGCGGCTGCGGCTGGCTCCGCTGTACGTGGCGGCGGTGCTCGGCGTCGGGCTGGCCATCGACCACGTCGCCGGTCCCGGCGCACGGGCGCGTGTCGTCGCGGCGAGCTCCACCAACGTGGCCAACCTCGACCGGCACCGGGTATGGACGCTGCTCACCAGCGCCTTCGTCCTCGGCGGCGGGGTCGAGCCGCTCGCCGTGGTGCAGCTGATGTTGCTCACCGGGGCCGCCGAGCTGCTGCTGGGGCGGCGCCGGCTGACCGAGGTGTTCCTGCTGACCCACGTGATCGCCAGCTGCCTGGTGTACGCGGTCCTGCGGGTCGGCCTGCGCCACGGGTGGGTCAGCCCGGCCGTGGCCGGCGCCGAGGACGTCGGCACGAGCTACGGCGCGCACGCCATCGCCGGCGCCCTGGCATGGTGCCTGCCGGTACGCGCCCGGCGGGTCCTCGTCCCCCTCGTCCTCGCGCTCGTGATCATGCCGTTCGCCGGTGATCGCTCGTTCACCACCCTCGGGCATCTGCTGTCCGCGCTCATCGGCCTGCTGGCCGGCTGGCAGATGCTGCACCGACCGCTCGCCGGGCGGCTGCGGCGGCCGGCCGCGCGGCGCGGCGACCGGCCCGCCGTCTACGCCTTCGGCGCGGCGCGGCAGGCCCGCGACGCCCTGATCGCCGTGCTGCACCTGCGCGAACACCGGCTGATCCGCCTCGACGACGCCGTCATCGCCTGGTCCGACCGGCCCGGCGGCGCAGGCGCGCGGCCGTACCGCATCCACGAGCGCGAAACCCGCGACCTGGGCGTCCTCGACGGCGCGCTCGCCGGGGCCGCCTGGGGCATCGTCGCCGGCACACTCGCCGGCCGGCCGCTGACGGGCCTGGCCGCCGGCGCCGCCGTGGCCGCGGTCGTGGCCGGCCTGCACGACGCCGGGCTGTCCGACGCGCTCGTCGAGCGGGCCGTGCGGTCCGTGCCGCCGGGCCAGGCGGTCCTGGTCCTGCTCACCGACCCGGCCGACCGGCCCCGGATCACCCGGGTCCTGGCCCGCGCCGGTGGTGCACCGCTCGACCCGGCGAACTAGCCGTACTCGCCGCGACCGGTTGCCGACGGCGTGGTGAGCAGCGCCCGCTGCGCGGGGGCGGTGGCCAGCACCACCGCCGATCCGAGGGCGACCAGCAGCGCCAGTCCGGCGGCCGGCGCCCAACCGGCCCGCACGGTCGCGCCGAAGAGCGCCACGCCGGCGGCGGACGGCGCGGCGACCTCGGCGATCCACAGCATCGCGGTCGCCCGGGACGGGTCGCCGAGCTCCAGCGCCCGGGCGTACAGCAGCATCCCCGCCGCCGCGAACACCGCCACCGCCCACACGGCCGGGTCGGCAGCGAACCCGCTCACGGTCGCCAGCGGGTCCCGCCACGGGTCGGGTGGCACCGGGATCGCCTGGACGGCCAGCGCGGCGCCGCCGAACCCGATGCCGGCCACCGCCGCACAGGCCGAGGCCCGGCCGGCCCGCGCCAGCGCCGCCCCGAGCGCGGCGACGGCGACCGCCGCGGCCAGCAGGCCCACCCGCTCGGCGACCGAGGCGTTGATCGGCGGCATCGGGCCCGAGCCGGCCGCCAGCACGGCCAGCGCGAGCATCGTCGCGGCGATCGCCGCGATGTCGGCCCGGCGCAGCCGGACGGTCAGCACCACCCGGGCGGCGACCGCGGTCACCGCCAGCGATCCGGCCAGCACCGCCTGCACCTGGTACACCGGCAGCGTCCGCAGCGCGGCGAGCGACAGCAGCCACGCCAGAAGGTCCAGGCCGATGCCGGCCACGTACCACGGCTGGCGCAGCACCCGCAGCGTGCCGGCCACCCGGCGCGCCCCCACCGCCTGCAGCAGTGAGCCCACCCCGTAGCCGACCGCCGCGAGAACCGCACATCCGAGCGCCGCAAGCTCGTGTGCCGCCATGGCACTTGGCTACCCCGTCCGGACCACGGAAACGTTCGCGGACCGTCAGTTCCCGCGCCCGCGCCGTGGCCAGAATTCGTTGGCATGTGGCATTCCCGCCACTGTCGCGCCGGCCGGGGCCCGCCTACGTTCGGGCGTCGTGACCAAACTGCTGTTGAGCATCCATGTGCTGGCCGCGATCATCGCCATCGGCCCCGTCACGGTGGCGGCGAGCATGTTCCCCGCCGTCGCGCGCCGCGGCGACGCCGACGCGCTGCGCCTGCTGTCGCGCATCTGCACGGTGTACGCCGCGATCGGCGTCGCGGTGCCCGTGTTCGGCCTGGCCACGGCGAGCAGCCTCGGGGTGCTCGGCGACGCGTGGCTCCTGACCTCGATCGCGCTGACCGTCCTGGCGGCCGCGCTGCTGGGCCTGGCCATCCTGCCCCGCCAGCGGCGCCTGCTGCAGGGCGTGTCCGGCGGCGCCCCGGACGCGCCCGCGGCCCGGGCCCTCGGCATGCTCACCGGCGTGTTCAACCTGCTCTGGGCGGTCGTGGTCGTCCTGATGATCGTCCGTCCCGGCTCGACCACGGGGGTGTAGCGTGCCGGTGAATATCCTGCGGGTCGCGGCGATCGTCGAGCTGGCCAGCCTCGCCGTCCTCCTGACGAACCTGGCGACCGTCCACGTGGCCGCGGTCGCGTCCCTGCTCGGCCCGATCCACGGCTGCGCGTACCTGTTCGTGATCGGCACCACCTGGCACCTCACCCGCTCGGCGCCCACGACCCTGCTCGGCGCCGTCCCGGTCCTCGGCGGCGTGCTCGCCCTGCGCCGCCTGCGCCACCCCGAGCCTCGCGGTTAGTTCGGCGGCGAAGCGGGAGCCGGCGGCCGCACGCTCGCGAATGATCGGCAGCGCCACGTCGGGGCGGGCGTGCCAGCCACGCCCTCCCCGGCCGGGTTGGCTCAGTCGCCGTTCCAGGCGCGCAGATCGTGGCGAGCCTGATGGCGGCTGCGTCGGCGATCCTCGCGGCAAAGGAAGTTCCATTCACGGGAACCGTGGCTTTCGCAGCGCCGTACCCAGTGGGCAGGGGTGCCAGTCCAATGGCAGCCGCTGCGGCGGGTTCGGGGCAGGGCGCGCACAGCGACGATCTCGCGAGGCAGGGTGCACGGCCCCCACCGGTGATCGTGCACCGGCAGGCAGGTTGACCCCGGCGCGTCCACCAGCTGCACCCACCAAGGCCGGGTCTTATCGGTTCTACTCATCAACGGGCACCTTCCGGCTCCGTGCAGCCCCGAACTGGGGCCGTCACTAGATCGGGTGCACCGAGACCACCTCCATGGAACGAACGCCGGTCAATTCATACTCGACGGTACCGCAGGCCTCGCCGGATGGTACGAGCCCATTCGATCGGCAGCGCCACGTGCCGCTGTCCCCCCAGGGAAGATTGACGGTGACGACTTTGCCAGACCGCGGCGTTGCGCGATGCCCCGTCATCGTGGCGCCCGAGGCGACGTGCGCTGACGGTCACGCGCGGGATGCTCGCGGCGGGCCGCCGGCGGTCCGTCGCGCTGGGCGGGCGTTGCCGTGCCGGCGCCGGCTGGTCAGGCCGCCTGCCACAGTGTTGTATGTGGCTTGTCGGCGAGGATGAGCACGATCGAGTCGTTGTGGTGCTCGACGCCGTCGGGCCAGGTAAGGTCCGCGGACGGGATGAGTTCGGCGCACGCGTGCTCGGCCCAGCGCAGGACGCCGCGGACTGGCAGGCAGCCCGTGAGTCGTCCCGTCGTCGCGGCGGGACTCATCGGCCAGTCCTTGGTGCGCAGGTGCCGGGCCAGCAGCTCGGCGACTTCGGCCGGCGGCTGGCCGGCACTGCCCCAGACCTCGAGGACCTCGGTGCACACGCCGGTGCCGGTCTGGCAGTCAAGACCGATACGCGTGCTGTGCAGTTCCGCCGGGAAGGGCAGCAGATCGTTACGGTCCACGTCGATGTCGCCCGAGCCCGGACGCTGACCGGCGGGGCCGCTCGCGACGATGCCGGCCAGGCACAGCAGGACGACGGCCCCGCCCGCGCCGAACAGCAGCAGCATCTTGCGCCGCCCAGGCTCGGCGGTCACGACGCGCCCCGTGAACGCGGCGGCCCAGGCGACGACCGCCAGCGCGAGGTACGGCAGCAGCCAATCGGTCTGCGGCGGCCGCAGCGCGTCCGGCCAGCGTGTCGATGCCACAGCCAGCCCGACCAGCGCAGCGAGCAGCCCGCCGGTGACGGCTGTGCCCGAGCGCCAGGCCGGAGCGAGGGTGACCGCGACGAGCGCCGGCGCGGCCAGGAACATTGCGGTGGTGAACCACTCCCCCAGCACGCCGGCCGTGAACCAGGCAGTCCAGCCCGTCACAGCAAAGCAGATGAGGGCGGCACCGAGACGCCACCGACGAGCGAGCACCTCGGCATTCGATCATGCCGGCCCGTCCGCCGCTACCCGCCCCGGTCCCCTCGCGACGCTGGTGTATGTCGAGGCACGAGGACGGTCGGAGGCCGAGACGTTCGATCCGGCTACCTTTGCGGAGTGAGGTGAACCTCCAAGGCTCGGCTGTGATCCGGGGCGGCGGGCTACTGGATGTCGATGTGCAACGGCATGCCGGGGCAGTGGTGGCAGGCGAAGAGGCGCATCGCGCCGTACCGGCCGAGGAGCACCCCGGTCGGCTCCTGCGGCTGCTCGAATCCCGCCGGCGGGAACCAGCGGCCGTCGTCGGCCGCGTCGTGCTCGCACGAGTCGGCGGTGAACAGCAGGGTCGTCGGGCCGCCGCACGTCGGGCACGGGGTCGGCAGCAGGTCCGTCACGTTCCACGTGGCGTACCCGCCGACCTTCCAGCCTGGGACCATGTACTCGTCGTTGTACCCGTGGTCGTCCTGCCGGCTCCACGCGTGAATCCGGTCGCGGAGCTCGGCCGGAAGCTCGTCGGGATACGGGTACTCGACTACCTGCTGCGGCCGTATGCGGCAGGCGGCCGGCACGTAGTTCTCCTCGCCGGCTTGCACCGCGGGCGGCTCCGCGAGCGGGCCGGCCACGTCGGCCTCGCGCCGCCAGACCAGGCGCGGTGCCGGACCCCACGCCGCGTCCTCGTGGTCGAATGGGCACCACAGGACCTGCAGCAGGTCGGCGCCGCCGGGCCGGGGCAGGTCCGGGATGTCGGCGGCGCGCAGCTGCGCCACGGGGATCAGCGGCTGGGCCGGGGCGTGCGGAACAGCGGACACGGAGTGCGCGACGAGCGGCCCACCGCCGGTCGTGCCCCAGCTCGTCAACGTGCCGGGCGCGACCAGGGCGGCGAGCTCGGCACGCAGGTCGCCTTCGCCGTCGGCGAGCAGGTGCGGCGCGGGGCGGCGCGCCTGCGCTGCCCGTATCCGAGCGACGAGGTCGTCGGGGACGGTCACTTCCACGGTGACCATGTACGGCGTGTCGCAGACCGGCCACGGCTCGCCGGCCGGCCACAGCAGCGGCCCGCCGATATGGCTCTCCGCGGCGCTCACCGGGCCGGGAAGGGGGCGCAACCGAGTCGCGGTGCGGGCGTACGCCGCCAGCTCCGGAAACCGGCTCAGGTCCGCCGGGCGCGGCATGGTCATCGCCAGATCGTAGACGCGCAAGGCCGGACAGGGTGCAACGCACCCCGCACCCCGCACCCCGCACGCCGAGTGCCTCGTGGCCGGAGAACGCCACCGACATCGACCCGCTGCGCAACGCCGACGCCAGGCTGCCGCGAATCATCGGTAACGACGGGGCGCTCCGCCCCCGGAGGGCGGCGGCGAACACGGCCCTGGAAGGCGGCCGTCAGGAGCTCAGCACGGCCCATCCGCGCGGCGGCAGGTGAATCCGGGTGCCGCCCAGGTCACCGTTGCCCGTGGCGAGCGACGCGGCGCCGGCGGCCGGCAGCGTCGCCGGGTCGTCGGCCAGGTTGAGCGCGGTGACGAGGGCGCCCGACCCGGTCGCGGTGCGCAGGACGGCCTGCCGGTTCTGCAGGTGTACGACGTC
Organism: Dactylosporangium sp. CA-233914; assembly: GCF_050942935.1. Lineage (NCBI taxonomy): Bacteria > Bacillati > Actinomycetota > Actinomycetes > Micromonosporales > Micromonosporaceae > Dactylosporangium > Dactylosporangium sp. CA-233914. Next base: position 7,356,093 of record NZ_CP192030.1, read on the forward strand.
GGTGTGGGCGCGGACCAGCCACGGGTGGCGGCGCCGGACGGCGATCAGGTCCTGGTGCAGCCGCACCAGGCCGTCATGCGGCGGCGGCCGGTCCGGGAACTCGGGCCGTATCGCGTCGTCACCGCCGAGGCGCTGCTCCTTCACGCCGGTCCACCCGTACTCGTCGCCGGCGTAGACGCTCGGCACGCCCGCCACCGTGAGCAGTACCGCCAGCGCGTGCGGCACGAAGTCGGCGCCGATCGCGGAGGCGATGCGGGTCACGTCGTGGTTGCCGATGAACGTCGACGGGACGAACGTGGCGAGCAGCTCGTTGTGCCGCTTCAGCGCGTGGGCGAGCTCGAAAAGGTTCCGGTCGGCGATGCCGTGCCAGATGCCCTGCCAGAGCTCGTACTGTGTGACCGAGTCCAGCGCCGACGCCCGCACGATCCCGGCGTAGTCGCCGTGGATGATCTCGCCGGTGAACCAGGCGCCGGGGTGGCGTTCGCGGACCCGGGGCAGCACCGTGGCCCAGAACGCCGGCGGCACCGCGTAGGCCGCGTCGAGCCGCCAGGCGTCCGCGCCGCGGTCCAGCCAGTGCTCCATCACCCGCACCACCAGGTCGGCGACCTCGGCGGCACCGTGGTTCAGGGCGACCAGGGCCTCGTGGCCCTCGAACACGTCGGCCCGGACCGGCGCGCCTGCTCGCCAGCCGGCCCAGTCGACGCGGAACAGGCCGGCCGCCGCCGCGCCGGGCCCCTCCGCCTCCACCTGCCGGAACAGCGGATGCGCCCGCCCGACGTGGTTGAACACGCCGTCGAGCTGGACGCGCAGGCCGCGCCGGTGCGCCGCGGCGACGAGCCGGTCGAAGTCGGCGTCGTCGCCGAGCCGCGGATCGATCCGGAAGTGGTCGACCGTGTCGTAGCCGTGGGTCTGCGAGGCGAAGATCGGCCCGAGCGCGATGCCGTTGAGCCCGAGCTCGATGACGTGGTCGAGCCAGGCCTCGACGCGCCCGAGCCGGTGCACGACGCCGCCGGCCGCGTCCGCCCCGCCGGGCCGCACCGGTGCGCCGGTGAAGCCGAGCGGGTATAGCTGCCACCACATGACATGCTCGTGCCACGACGCCACGGACAACCAGCCTATCCGCCTTCGCCCGGCCTGTCGCCACGCCCGCAACCAACCCCCCGCCGATCATCCGATGGCGGCGCCGGTAGCCGTCGCCCGGCTGAGGCGCTCAGCCGTCGATGGTCAGGCTCTGCGGTCAAGCAGGGCCGGCGTTGCGTGGCCGACGTGGAACTTCGCCGCAGCAGCGCGGTCGGCGGCGAGCTGTTCGTGCGCGGCTCGCGCCCGGTGCGGCTGGTGACGCCGGCGCACGGCGAGCTCACGCACAGCATCTGGTTCGTCGCGCCATTCACGGAGCTGATCCTCGCGCAACTCGGCGGCAGAACGCTCAGGTGAGGCGGCCCCGGTCCGATTGGTGCGGTTGAAGTGCGCCGTCCGGGGGGAGCAGAGCGTGAGCATCGGGTCCACATTCCGCAACGTGTCCGTCGCGTGGAAACTTCGCATCGTCGCCATCGTGGTGTGCGCGCTGCTGGCCGCGGTCGGGCTGATCGGGCTGTTGTACCTCGGTAACAGCCAGGACCGCCTCAACGCGCTGTACCACCACAACCTGCAGTCCGTGCAGATCCTCGACAACGTCGAGGCCGACTACCTGCGGGTCCGCTTCCAGGTCCGCGGCCTGGCCCTGGCCCAGGGCGACGCCGAGTCCGCGGCCGCCGAGCAGACGGTCAACGAGGCGGTCACCGAGCTCAACCAGAGCTGGCAGGCGTACGCGTCCAAGGACACCGACCCGGCCGCCAAGGCGGACCGCGGCGCGTTCGAAGCGGCCTGGGCGGACTACCAGAAGGTGCTCAACGGCAAGTCGATCCCGGCCGCGCGCGCGAGCAACTACTCGGAGTACAACCGGATCAGCCGCGAGGAGGTCGATCCGCTCGCGCAGCGCCTGTCGGCGGCGATCGACAGCCTGGTCGCCCGGCAGAACGCCGCGGCGCAGACCGCGCTGGACGAGTCCAAGGACGACTACAACACCGCCCGGATGCTGCTGCTCGCCCTGACCCTGGTCGCCATCGTCGTCACGTTCGGCATGGTGACGATGGTGGTCCGGGCCGTGTCCCGCCCGCTGCGCAGCACCGTCGCCGTGCTCACCGGGCTCGCGCAGGGCCGGCTCGACCAGCGCTTGACGGTCAACAGCCAGGACGAGGTCGGCCGGATGGGCACCGCGCTCAACAGCGCCCTGGACCGGCTCTCCGAGACTGTCCGCACGGTCATCGACTCCACGCACCAGCTCGCCAACGCCTCCAACCAGATCAGCGGCGCGTCGCAGAGCCTGTCGCAGGCCGCGACCGAGCAGGCGGCCAGCGTCGAGGAGACCACCGCGAGCATGGAGCAGATGACCGCCAGCATCAGCCAGAACAGCGAGAACGCCACCACGACCGAGAGCATCGCCACGCAGACGGCGACCGAGGCCGGCCAGGGCGGCGACGCCGTGCAGCGCACCGTCGACGCGATGAAGCAGATCACCAGCAAGATCAGCATCATCGACGACATCGCGTTCCAGACCAACATGCTCGCGCTCAACGCCACGATCGAGGCGGCGCGGGCCGGCGAGCACGGCAAGGGCTTCGCGGTCGTGGCCACCGAGGTCGGCAAGCTCGCCGAGCGCAGCCAGGTCGCCGCCCAGGAGATCAGCGAGCTCGCGGCCGGCAGCGTGCAGACCGCCGAGCGGGCCGGCAGCCTGCTCAGCGAGATCATCCCGAGCATCACCCGGACGTCCGACCTGGTGCAGGAGATCGCGGCGGCCAGCAGCGAGCAGGCTACCGGCGTGCGCCAGATCAACATCGCGATGACCCAGATCGGCAAGGTCACCGAGCAGACCGCGTCGTCCAGCGAGCAGCTGGCCGCCACCGCCGAGCAGATGGCGGCGCAGACCCACCAGCTGCAGGACATGATGACGTTCTTCGTCACCGACCCGGGCCGGGCGGGGCGGGGCCCGGCGGCGCTGCCCGCCTCCTACGAGCGCGGCGCGCACCGCAACGGCGGCGGCCCCGGCCGGGCTCAGCGCCCGGCGCCCGCGCTGGTCCCGGCCGGGGCGAGCCGCTCGGCCGAGGACATGTCCGACATCGACGAGAGCAAGTTCGACCGGTTCTGAGCGAGCCGGTCGCGCGCAATGTACTGCGAGACCAGCGCGTCGATGTCGAGGATCAGCGCGATGTTGCCGTTGCCGAGGATCGTCGACCCGCCGACGCACCGCACGTCCTGGAAGAGCTTGCCGAGCGGCTTGATGACCGTCTGGGACTGACCGAGGAGCTGGTCGACGACGAGCCCGGCGCGCTGCCCGGCGTGCTCGATGACCACGACGCTCTGCCGGCGCGGCGGCTGCCCGCCGAGGCCGAACACCTCGCGCAGCCGGACGAACGGCAGCGCCTGCTCGCGCAGGTCCATGAACTGCCGGCCGCGGGCCTCGCCCGGCAGCTCCACGCACTCGACGACCCGGTCCAGCGGGACGATGAAGTGCGTGTCGCCGGCGCAGACCAGGAAACCCTCGATGATGGCGAGGGTCAGCGGCAGCCGGATCTGCATCACCGTGCCGGCGCCGGGAGTGGTCTGCACGTCGATGCTGCCGCGCAGGGCCGTGACGGCGCCGCGCACGACGTCCATGCCGACGCCGCGGCCGGAGAGGTTGGACACCGTGTCGGCGGTGGAGAATCCCGGCTCGAAGATGAGCGCGTAGACCTCCTGGTCACTCAGCGCGTCGCCGCGCGCGACCAGGCCCCGCTCCACGGCCTTGGCGAGGATACGCTCGCGGTCCAGCCCGCGGCCGTCGTCGGAGATCTCGATGACGATGCTGCCGGCGTCGTGGAAGGCGTTCAGTGCCAGCCGGCCCCGGGGCGGCTTGCCGAGCCGCTCACGCTCCGCGCGGGTCTCGATGCCGTGGTCGAGTGCGTTGCGCACCAGGTGCGTCAGCGGGTCGCCGATGCGCTCCACGAGCGCCTTGTCCATCTCCGCGTCGCCGCCGGTGATCACCAGGTCGACGTCCTTGCCGAGCTCGACGCACACGTCGCGGACCACCCGCTCGAAGCGGCGCAGCGTGGTGCCGATCGGCACCATCCGCAGCGACAGGGCGGTGTGCCGGACCTCCTCGACCAGCCGCAGCACGTGCGCCTGCTCCTCGGAGTGCCCGTCGACCAACGCGACCCCGGACTGGGCGATCACCAGCTCGCCGACGAGGTCGATGAGCTTGTCCAGCCGGGAGGCGTACACCCGGATCGTCTGGGTGTCCTGCACCCGGCTCTCGGCGGTCTTGCGCTGCTTGCTCAGCGCCGCCTCGACCACGGGCCGCTGGACGATCTGCTCCTCGACCAGGATCTCGCCGAGCGGGCGGCGGCCCGCCGACTCCCCGGCATGCTGCTTGGCCAGCGCGGCGGCGAGCTCCCGGTCGGTGACGACCCCGCCGCGGCGCAGCAGGTCGCCGAGGCGGTCCTCCTCCGGCAGCGCCTCGAAGACCTCGGCGGCCTCGTCGGAGGGCAGGATGCGGATCGTGCTGTCGTCTCGGACGAACTCGAAGACGCTCTCGATGTCGGCCTTCGACGCCTCGCTGACGAACTCCAGGTCGAAGCCGAGGTAGCACACCTCGGGGTCGGCCTCGTCGGCCCGCGGCAGGGCGTCGGTGCGGGTCACCAGGCGGGTGACGGTGCCCAGCGTGGCGAGGTACCGCACGAACGACAGCGGGTCCATCCCGTTGCGCAGGCAGTCCGGCCCGAACCAGATGCTCAGCAGCCAGGTGCGCGGCCCGGCCGGCGGCGCCGGGTCCGGCTGCGGCGGCGGCGCGGCGCCGGCCTGGAACGGCGCCAGCCCGGCCAGCAGCCGCGCGCTGACCTCCTGCTCGGTCGCGGTCGGCTCCTGCCGGCCCTCGGCGACCCCATCGACCAGGACGGCGATGTGATCCGCGCACGGCAGCAGCGCGCTGACCAGTTCGGCGCTGACCTGCAGCCGGCCCTCGCGCAGCTCGTCGAGGACCGACTCGAGCACGTGCGTGAACGACACCAGATGCTTGAGCCCGAACAGCCCGGCGGAGCCCTTCAGCGTGTGCATCGCGCGGAACAGCGCCCGGACCGCCTCCGGCCCGTCGGGCGCGGACTCGAGCTCCAGCAGCCCCTCCTCGAAGTCCTGCACCAGCTCGCGGGCCTCGGTGAGGAAGGTGTCCAGGGCGTCGCGGAAGTCGTCGTCGTTCATGCCGTCGCCTCCAGGTCGGGGGTCAGCCACGCCAGGGCCAGCACATCGCGTACGGCCGGGCTGTGGTCGCTCAGCCGCAGCCGCAGCTCCCGCCGCCGCGCCTCCTGCCGGGCCATCAGCAGCACCTGCAGCCCCGCCGTGTCGAGCTCGGTCACGCCCGACAGCCCGATCTCCAGGTCCGGGCCGCCGGTGAGGAAGCGCAGCAACCGCTCGTGGTGCTCGGCCGCCGAGATGATGCTCAGCTCGCCCTCGATCTCCAGCCGGGCCGGCGCCGGCCCGGTCACGCCGCCCCGCCGCTGCGCTCCGGGCCGCTCACGCCGCCACCTCCGCAGGCTCCGGTGCCGGCGCGACCAGAAACCTGAGCCTCTGGTTCGCGGCCCCTCCGCTGCGCTCCGGGCCGCTCACGGGGCGATGAGCTTCGACACGGCCGCGAGCATCTGCGCCGGCTGGAACGGCTTGGTGACCCATGCCTTCGCCCCGGCCGCCTGCGCCTGCCGCTTCTTCTCCTCCTGCGACTCGGTGGTCAGCATGATGATCGGCGTGAACCGGTGGTCGGGCTGCTTGCGGATCTCGCTGACGAGGGTGATGCCGTCCATGTTCGGCATGTTGACGTCCGAGATGATCAGGTGGACCCGCTTGCCGGCGAGCTTGCTCAGCGCGTCCTGGCCGTCGACGGCATCGATGACCTCGTAGCCGGCGCCCTTCAGCGCGATCGTGACGACCTGCCGCACCGAGGCCGAGTCGTCGACGATCAGAACGGTCTTCGACATGTGTGCCGCCTTCCTAGAAGAACGTGATCTCGGAGGTGGGAGCCTCGGTCACCGCACCGGATCGGTGCGCCTGCAGCTCCCCCTGCATGGTGTACGTACGCTCGAGTTCGGACAGGAGCGTCTGTGCCCGCGGCCCGGAGTCCGGAGCCTCGGCGACGTGGCGGGGCAGGAGCTTGATGTTCTCCTCCAGGTGCTGCAGCACCTGGCCGACCCGGTCCTGGAACTGCAGGTTCACGATCGCGTCGGAGACCGAGGAGCGGATGTCCACCGCCGCGCGCTCCAGCCGCCGCGAGGACTCCCGCGACCGGTTGACGACCCCCTGCAGGTCGTCGATGACCTCCTGGACGTCGTCGTTGGCCCGGGCCACCGCGACGCTCTCCCGCTCCGCGTCGCCCTCCGCGCCGGCCAGCACCGACTCGATGGCCGCGCCGATGCCGCCGACCTTCTCGGCCATCTGCTCGGACGTCTGCAGCGACCGGTCGGCCAGCCGCCGGACCTCCAGCGCCACGACGCCGAAGCCGGCACCGGCCGCGCCGACCCGGGCCGCCTCGATCGAGGCGTTGAGCGCCAGCAGGTTCGTCTGGGCGGCGATCTGGGCCACGTCGGCGGTCATCTGCCGGAGCTCGTCGTTGAACCCGGCGAGCCCGGCCAGGTCGCGTACGGCCTGGCGCTTGGCCCGCATCGCGTTGTCCAGCGTGTGCACCACGTTGCCGAGGCGCTCCCGGCCGCGGTCGAACGACCCCGCGCCGCCACCCTGCGGGCCGAGCGCGTCGGCCGAGGAGGCCAGGACCGCGTCGACGTTGTCGACGATCTGGCTGAACTGCTGGGTGACGGCGCCGATCCCGGACTCCATCTGGGCCCGCGACGACTCGATCTGGGCCGACCAGACCGGCGCCACCGCCTCGGCGAACTCGCCGACGCCGCGGCGGAACGCGTCCGCCGCCGCCGGGGCCGGCGGCGGCGCCGGCCGGCGCCGGCCGGCCGCGAAGCCGATCCCCAGGCCCACCAGCAGGGCCACGATGACGTACAGCACCTCAGCCATGGCTACGGATCACCTCTGCAATCGCGGGAAGCGGCACCTCGCGCTCGACGGCACCGATCGCCACCGCCTCCTTCGGCATGCCGTGCACCACACAGGTCGCCTCGTCCTGGGCGACGGTCGTGGCGCCGGCGCGGCGCATCTCCAGCAGGCCCCGGGCGCCGTCGTCGCCCATGCCGGTCATGATGACGCCCAGGGCGGCCGGGCCGGCGGCCTTCGCCACCGAGCGGAACAGCACGTCGACGGACGGGCGGTGCCGGTTGACCGGCGGGCCGTCGAAGACCCGCACCCGGTAGCCGGCCATCGGGTCGCTCAGCAGTTCCAGGTGCCGGCCGCCGGGCGCGACGAGCACCAGCCCGTCGCGGACCCGGTCGCCGTCGGCGGCCTCGCGCACCTCGACCGCGCACAGCCCGTTCATCCGCTCGGCGAACGCGGCGGTGAACTTCTCCGGCATGTGCTGCACCACGACCACGGCCGGCGAGCGGGCCGGCAGCGCGGTGAGGACGCGTTCGAGCGCCTGGGTGCCGCCGGTGGACGTGCCGATCGCCACGATCGGGCGCTCCCCCGGGCCGGGCGTGCGGGCCGGATCGGCCGGGCGCTCGGGGCGGCGTACCGGGCCGGCCGCCGCGGCGCGCACGGCCGGCACGATGTGGCCGCTGTCGGCCTCGAGGTACCGCTTCAAACCGCTCGCCGGCTTGGCCACGGCCGCCACCGCGCCCGCGGCGAGCACCGCCAGCCCGGCCCGGGCGCCCGGGCCGACGAGCGTCGAGCACACCACGATCGGCGTCGGGCGGGTCGCCATCACCTGCTTGACGAACGCCAGGCCGTCCATGCCCCGCAGCTCGATGTCCGTCACGATCACGTCCGGCCAGCTGCGCCGCATCAGCGTCATGGCGCGCACCGGGTCGGCGGCCGTGCCGATGACCTCGATGCCCGGCGCCGCGCCGAGCACGGCGGAGAGCACCTGGCGCACGACGGCCGAGTCGTCCACGATGAGCGTGCGGATGCTCACGACGCCACGTCCAGATCGAAGCGCTCGTTGCGGCGCACCCACACGTTGCCGGTGTCCAGGTCGAAGCGCAGGAACCGCGCCCCGCCACCGCCGACGTCTCCCGTCGGGGTCGCGAAGCCGTGCCGGTCCAGCAGCGCCAGCCCGGCCGCCACGTTGGCACCGGCGACGCGGCCCTCGGTCAGCTGCGAGCCACCGCCGAAGATCTTCGTCTGGTACTGCCCGGGCTCCGTCCCGCTGCGCGCCAGCTCGCGAAGGAACAACTCGAACGCCCCGTCGGCGTAGCGGCCGTCGCCCGGCGTGTACGGGCCGCGGCGGCGGCTGGGCAGCATGAAGTGGCACATGCCGCCGATGCGCCGCCGCGGGTGCCACAGGCAGACGGCCACGCACGAGCCCAGCAGCGTCGAGATGCGGGCCCCGGCGCGCGCGAAGTGGAACCCGCCCGGGTACAGGAACACGTCGTCAGTCACGGGTGCCCGCCGGGAGCCGGTAGATCGACGGGCGGACCATCCGCAGCCGCGACGGGATGCCGTTGAGCGTCTCGGACAGGCTCACGATGAGGTGGCCCTCGGGGTACAGCATCTTCTGCAGCCGCGTGACCAGCGCCACCTTCGTCGGCTGGTCGAAGTAGATCATGACGTTGCGCAACATGATGACGTCGAACAGGCCCAGGTCGCGCAGGTCGTCGAGCAGGTTGGCGTGCCGGAACGACACCCGCTCCCGCAGCGTCGAGCCGGCCGCCATCAGCCCGGCGTACTCGTCGCGGCCCTTGAGCCAGTACCGGCGCAGCAGCTCCCGCGGGATCCGCGCGGCCGACTCCAGCGGGTAGAGCCCGCGGCGGGCCCCGGCCACGATCCGGCTCGAAACGTCGGTGCCGAGGATCTCCCAGCCGCCGGACGGGGGCCGCCCCAGCAGGACCATCGCGGCCGTGTACGCCTCCTCGCCGCTGGAGCTGGCCGCGCTCCACAGCCGGAACATGCGCCCCGGCCGGTGCGCGGGCGCGATCACGTCGCGCAGGTAGTCGAAGTGCTGCGGCTCGCGGAAGAACGACGTCTCGTTGGTGGTGAGCAGGTCGATCGCCTGCCGCAGCTCGCGGCCGTCGGGGGCGTGCAGCAGGCGTACGTACTCGTCGTAGCCGCCGAGCCGAAGCTCCCGGAGCCGCTTGCTGAGCCGCCCCATGACGAGCGTCTCCTTGCCCGCCTGGAGCCGGATGCCGGTGCGCTGGTGCAGCAGCGCACTGATCGCCGCGAAGTCGGCGCCGGTGATCTCCGGCGGTGCCTCGAGCGACCCGGTCACGGGCCCTCGTCCGGCGCCTCGCGGCCGGCCCGGGACAGCGCCGCGACCTCGGCCGGCGACAGGACCCGCTCCAGGTCGAGCACGATGATGAAGTCGTTCTCGCGGCGGGCCATGCCGCTGATGTACTCGGGCTGGATGCCGGTGCCGAACGTCGGCGGCGGCTCGACGTCGCCGGGGCCGAACCCGACGACCTTGTTCACCATGTCGACGAGGATCCCGACGTCCTGGCCGTCGGTGCCGTCGGTGTCACCGCTGCGCACGATGATGATGCTGGTACGCCGGCCCACGGGTGTGGCACCCTGACCGAACCGGATACCCAGGTCGACGACGGGCACCGCCCGCCCGCGCAGGTTGATCACCCCGCGGACGAAGCCGGGCGCCATCGGCACCGCGGTCAGCGCCCGATACTCGATGATCTCGATGACGTGGAAGATGTCCAGCGCGTACGCCTCGCCGTGCAGCGTGAACGTCAGGAACCGCCCGGCCTCGAGACCGCCGGGCCGCTGCGCGTCCTCCGCGGCGGTATGAGTGCTGCTCACCGGTCTGCCCGTTCTGTGCGATGTAGTCGCGTCCGGACGGCTGATCGGCGCGCTGGGGCCGGTCTGTAGCGTTTCCGGACCTCCGAAGACTCGCGGCGCCGTCAGGCCCGTGATGACTCGGCGACGCCCGCGTGGGTGAGGTCCTCCGGCACGACGATCCGCTCGTACATCTCGTCGCTGACCCCGCGGCGCAGGGCGGCCTCCTTGAGGGTCAGGCCCTCGTCGATGGCCAGGTGCGCGATCTGGGATGCCTTGTCGTAGCCGATGACGGGCGACAGCGCGGTGACCATCATGACCGAGCGCTCGACGTTGTGCCGCAGCCGGTCGCGGTTGAGCTGGACGCCTTCGACGAGGAACCGGCGGAAGTGCCCGGCCGCGTCGGCGAGGATGCGGATCGAGTGCAGGACGTTGTTGATGATGACGGGGCGGAACGCGTTGAGCTCGAAGTTGCCCTCGTTGCCGGCGACGGCCACGGCGGTGTCCGACCCGAGCACCTGGACGCAGACCATGAGCATCGCCTCGGCCTGGGTCGGGTTGACCTTGCCGGGCATGATCGAGGAGCCGGGCTCGTTGGCGGGCAGGCGCAGCTCCCCCAGGCCGGCCCGCGGCCCGGACCCGAGCCAGCGCATGTCGTTGGCGAACTTGAACAGTGCCGTGGCGACCCCGCGCAGCGCGCCCGACACGCGCACCAGCACGTCCAGGGACGCCTGGGCGGCGAACTTGTTGGGTGCGGTGACGAACGGGAACCCCGTCAACTCGGCGATCGCCCTGGCGGTGTCGGTACCGAATCCGGGTGGGGCGTTGAGGCCGGTGCCGACCGCGGTCCCGCCCATGGCGAGCCGGTAGAGGCCTTGCGTGGTGGACCGCAGGTGCTCGGCGGCGTCGTCGAGCGCGGCGGCGTAGCCGGACCACTCCTGGCCGACGGTGAGCGGGGTGGCGTCCTCCAGATGGGTCCGGCCGATCTTCACGACATCGTCCCACTCGTGGCTCTTGCGGGCGGTGGCGTCGTGCAGGCGGGCCAGCGCCGGCAGCAGGTGCCGCTCGATCGTGGTCACGGCGGCGATGTGCATCGCCGTGGGGAAGGTGTCGTTGGACGACTGGCCCATGTTGACGTCGTCGTTGGGGTGCACCGGTGTCTTGGACCCCAGCTGACCGCCGACGAGCTGGATCGCACGGTTGGAGATCACCTCGTTGACGTTCATGTTCGACTGGGTGCCGGAGCCGGTCTGCCACACGTACAACGGGAACTCGCTGTCCAGCTCGCCCGCGATCACCTCGTCGGCCACCCGCGAGATCAGGTCGGCCTTCCACTGCGGCATCCGCCCGGCGCGGGCGTTGACGATCGCCGCGGCCTTCTTGACGTACCCGTAGGCGTGGTAGACCGCCTTGGGCATGCGGTCGTCCCCGATGTCGAAGTGCACCAGGGACCGCTGGGTCTGCGCGCCCCAGTAGTGCTCGGCCGGGACGGCGACCGGCCCGAGGGAGTCGGTCTCGGTGCGGGTGCCGGCGGCGTCGATGCCGATCGGCACGTCCCGCACCTCGGGTGCGCCGGCACCCGCGGGTTGCGTGGCCATCACCGCTCACCCGGCCTTGACCGGACGGTACTCGGGCTGCCACATCGCGTCCTGCACCTGCTGTACCGGATCGGTCAGCTCGATGCGGGCCAGGCCCTCCGCGGCGGCCTGCTTCGCCACCGCGACCGCGACGGTGGCGGACACGGTGCGCAGGTTCTCCACGTGCGGCAGCAGCGACGCGCCGGGCGTGCTCACGTCGACCAGGCCGGCGACGGCCTCGGCCGCACTGGCGAACATTCCGTCGCTGATCCGCTTGGCCCGCGCCACGATGGTGCCGAGGCCCAGCCCGGGATACAGCAGGGCGTTGTTCGCCTGCCCGATGCCGTAGGTGACGCCCCGGTAGGTGACCGGCGGGATCGGGATGCCGGTGGCGACCAGCCCGCACCCGTGGGTCCACCGGATGAGCTCCTCCGGCATCGCCTCGATGCGCTCCGTCGGGTTGGACAGCGGGAAGATGATCGGCCGGTCGACGTGCGTGGCCATCTCGCTGACGACTTCCTCGGTGAACGCGCCGTGCACGGTCGAGGTACCGATGAGCATGGTCGGCCTGGCCCGGGCCACGACCTCGCGGAGCCCGATGCCGCCGTCGCGCCGCCAGCCCGCGACCTCGCCGGCCGGCCGGGCGTAGGAGGTCTGGTAGTCGCGCAGGTCGTCCAGGTCGTCGGTGAGCAGGCCCTGCTTGTCGACGCACCAGATCCGCCGGGTGGCCGTGTCACGCTCGACCCCGTCGCGCACGATCGCGTCGCGCAGCTGGTCGGCGATCCCCACGCCGGCCGTACCCGCGCCGAAGACGACGATCCGCTGGTCCCGCATCCGGCTCCCGGCCACGCGTATCGCGCTGAGCGCCGCGGCCAGCACGATCGCGCCGGTGCCCTGCATGTCGTCGTTGAACGTGCAGAACCGGTCCCGGTAGCGCTCGAGGATCCGCCGGCCGTTGCCCGGCCCGAAATCCTCCCAGTGCAGCAGCGCGTTCGGGAACAGCTTGGTCGCCGCCCGTACGTACGCGTCGATGAACTCGTCGTAGCGCTGCCCGCGCGCCCGGGCGTGCCGGTTGCCGAGATAGCCCGGATCGTTGAGCAGCTCCTCGTTGTCGGTACCGACGTCGAGCGCGACCGGGATCACCCGACCCGGGTCGATCCCCGCCGCCGCCGTGTAGACGGCGAGCTTGCCCACCGCGATGTCGATCCCGCCGGTGCCCCAGTCGCCGATCCCCAGGATCTCCTCGGCGTCGGAGGCCACGATCAGGTCCACGTCGTCCGCGCCCAGCCCGGCATCGGCCAGCGCCGCCTCCACCCGGTCCGGTTCGTCGATCGACAGGTACACCCCGCGCGGGCGGCGGTACTCGTGGCTGTACCGCTTGATCGCCTCACCCACCGTCGGGTCGTACACGACCGGCAGCATCTCGCGCAGGTGCCCGGCGAGCAGCCGGAAGAACAGCACCTCGTCGTTGTCCTGCAGCATCGCCAGGAAGGTGTTCTTGTGCAGATCGGACGGCTGGCGGTGATACTGCTCGTACACCCGCCGCACCTGCTCCTCCAGCGACAGCACCGCCGGTGGGAGCAGCCCCGAAAGGCCCAGCGCCGCCCGCTCCTCACGCGTGAACGCCGGGCCCTTGTTCAGCAGCGGCGTGTCCAGCACCTCGGCGCCACGGGCCGTCGTGACGTACACCCCGTCCTGCGAACGGAACCTCCGCTTCGTGGCCGAGCGCGTCCCCACCGTCATCGGAACACCGCCTCCCGGGTCCTTGTCCGCACGCCGTGGAGTTGCCGTGGAGCTGGCCAACTACCCACCACGCGCCGCGCACACCTCAGCGTGCGCGGCGCTGCTCGAGTTCCTCCTCGCCGACCAGCGTGAGCGGCGGCGCGCCGGCCGGGACGATCATGGTGGACAGGAACTTGAGCCAGGTCCTCGGCCGGTTGTTGGCGCTGCGGTAGTGGATGGCGTCCCCGCCGGGCAGCCAGAACTGCTCGCCGGCCGGGATCACCCGCCCGGGCTGGCCTTCGGCCTCGAAGAGCATCTCGCCCTCGAGCACGTAGCCGAAGACCGGCCCGGAATGCCGGTGCGGTGGCGTGCCGGCGTCACCCGGCGGCACCTCCAGCAGCATCATCGTCACGGCCGGCCGCTGCGGGACGAACGGCGGCGTCACCTCGAGCAGCAACGTCCGTAGGGTGAGGTCTCTGCGCATCGCCACCCCCGCGTGTCGTGGCCGCGTAACGCCGTCGGCCCCATGCTCGTCCCGCCCCGGCCGGACGGCCCCATCCGGCCGAGGTGAGCCCCGCGCGGGTGGGTGGGGCCGGCGACGGCCACCGTCGGCGGGTCATGCCCACCAGCCCGCGGACAACCAGGAGCAGCGCGATCAGCCCGAACATGCCGATCGCGAATGCCCAGCGCCACTCGGCCCGCGCCGGCCAGAGCGGTGCGTCGATCGCCGGCCCGCCGAAGCGTCCCTGGCCGACCAGGTCCCTGGCCACGTCGAGGTCTTCGGCCGGGCCGTCGGACGCGGCCAGGACGCGCGCGGGCTCGCCGGGGCGGACGGCCTCGATCGAGGCGCCACCGGCCGGGTAGTTGCCCATAATCCAGACGGCGTCACGGCCGTGCCAGCCGACGAGCCGCTCCGGCCAGCCGGTCCGGCCGGTCCTGAGCTCGTCGACGAACCTGCCGGTGGGCACCTCGTCGAACTGCAGGTGCCAGCGCTGGCGGGCGAGGGCCGCCCGGGCGTGCTCGCTGTCGGGCGCATCGCGGGCGCACGCCGTCCAGTCACAGACTTCGGCGGCGGTGTACACGAGGCGGGCGCCTTCTGCGTCCCAACCGGCGAGCCGCCGGCTGTCGTCGAGCGGCAATATGGCGCGGACCGTGCCGTCGGCGGTGTCAAGAACCCTGATGCGTTGCGGCTGCGCCGCCGCGCCCAGGACCAGCGCGAACCGGCTGCCGTCGGGCGAGAAAAACCCCCGGCTGTCGTCGACCTGGCCGGCGGCCACGGCGAGCATCGTCCGGGCGCGTCCGGTGGCCGCGTCGACGATGACGATCCGGTCTTCGACGCCCATCAGGACCTGGGTACCTTCCGCACGTTACTTACACGCCCCGGGCGACCGGTTTCGAGGGGTGTCCTCACCACGGACAACGCCGGTCGCTCAGTCAGCGCTCGACAGGACCTTCAGCATGTCCCACACGATCGGCGCCACGTAGGCACCCACGGCCAGCAGGATCACGACGCTCGTCACCGCACCTGCCGCGACGGCCCGCCTCAGCCACGGCTCCGGCGGTTCCGTCCCGCCCCAGAGCTCCCACACCCCGGCCATTGTGCCAGACTCCGCCGGCCGGGCGACGCTGCGATCATGGGTGGATGAGGCAGAGGCTGCGCAGGCTGCACATCGACGGCCGGGAGTACACGTGGAAGGCCGACGTGCGGGGCGCCCCCGGACCCGACGGGCGGCGGCACCGCTGCATCCGGGTCCGGGTGTGGGGTGCGGGCAAGACCGGTTGTGCGCTGCAGGCCGACGTCACCGAGCGCCCGGCGTCGACGGCCGCCACGGAAAGGTATCCGTTCCCGGCGGCCGAGCACGTCCGGGCACTCATCGCGCACGGGCTGCGGTCCGGTTGGGTGCCCGAGACCCGCGGCGGGGCCTTCCAGGTCACCGCGGCGGCCGGCGTGACGCTGCCGGGGTTCGCCGTCACCGACCTGCTGTGGACCGCCGAGCGCCGGTGAGGCGAACGGCGCCACCGTCAACGGCTCCCGGCACACCTCCTTCATCGGCGTGACCTGCGTCCTGTTCGGCCTGCTCCCGCTCACCCTCGCCGACGAACTCCCCGGCCCCGGCCCCCTCGCCGGCGCGCTGCTGCTGGCCGAATCCACGTTCTGGGGCCTGCGGTTCGTCGCCCAGTTCGTCGCGTTCCCGGCCGCGACGTGACGCGGGTCGCGGCTGCACCGGGCCGGCTACGCGGGTTTCACCGTCCTGTGGACCTGGATTCTGGCCGTGTTCCTCCTCGCCATGACCACCCGGCTCACCGCCGAGCGCCGCGGCACGGGTTTGCCGGCCTGAGCGCCGGGCAGGGTGCGACCATGCGGGTCGTCGTGAACCTCACGCGCTGCCAGGGGTACGCGCAGTGCGCCTTCCTCGCGCCCGAGGTGTTCCGGATGTCCGGCGCCGAGGCGTTGATGTACGACCCGCAGCCCGACGAGGCGCAGCGGGAGCGGGTGCTGCGCGCGGCGGCGGCCTGCCCGGTGCAGGCCATCCTGGTCGACCACGTCGACGACCAGGAGGCCGCCGTGGAGTCCGCGACGACCGGGCCGGCGGTGTCCGCGTGGACGCCCGCACCGTCGCGGACGGCCCGGCGACCCTCGCCGGACGGGCACGACGCGGCGATCGAGACGCTGCGCCGGCACGGCCGGATCGTGGTCGTGGGCGCGTCGCTGGCCGGCCTGGCCGCCGCGGCGACCCTGCGCCGGGAGGGCTTCACCGGCTCCCTGACGATGATCGGGGACGAGCCGTACCGGCCCTATGACCGGCCGCCGCTGTCCAAGCAGGTCCTCGACGGGTGGGTACCTGCGGACCACACCACACTCCCCCGGGTCGACGAGCTCAACGCGCGGTGGCTGCTCGGCGTGCCCGCCACCGGGCTGGACCTGGCCGGCAAGCAGGTACGCCTCGGTGACGGCGGCCTCATCGAGTACGACCGGCTGCTGATCGCCACCGGCACCCGCGCCAGGCCCTGGTTCAACGCCGATGAGGCGGCCCTCGACGGCGTGTTCGTGCTGCGGACCCGCGACGACGCCGCCGCGCTGCGGCACCGGCTGGCCGGACGGCCCCGCCGGGTGCTGGTGATCGGCGGCGGGTTCACCGGCTCGGAGGTCGCCTCGACCTGCCGGGACAGGGGCCTGGCGGTCACCCTCGTCGAGCGCGGGCCCACGCCCCTGGTCGGTGCGCTGGGCGCGGTGATCGGCGCTGTGGCCGCCGACCTGCACCGTGAACACGGCGTCGACCTGCGCTGCGGGGTCACCGTCACGCGGCTGGAGGGCGACACCGACCTGCGGCTGCGCCGCGCCCACCTGTCCGACGGCAGCACCGTGGACGCGGAGGTGGCCGTGGTGGCGCTGGGCGCGGTCCGCAACACCGAATGGCTGTACGACTGCGGCCTGGCGGTCGGCGAGTGGGGCGTGGGCTGCGACGCCGGCTGCCGAGCCTTCGACGCCGCCGGGGTGGTCACCGACGACGTCTTCGTCGCCGGTGACGTGGCGCGGTTCCCGCACCCGCTGTACGACTACCAGTTCCTGGCGCTCGAGCACTGGGGCAACGCCGTGGCCCAGGCCCACATCGCCGCCCACAACATGATCAGCGTCCCCGCCGAGCGGTGGCCGCACCTGGCCGTCCCGGTGTTCTGGTCGGCGCAGTTCGGCACCAACATCAAGTCGGTCGGGGTGCCGACCCTCGCCGACCAGGTCGTCATCGCGCAGGGCTCGGTCGCGCAGCGCCGGTTCGTGGCCGCCTACGGCTACC
Source organism: Dactylosporangium sp. CA-233914 (assembly GCF_050942935.1). Lineage (NCBI taxonomy): Bacteria > Bacillati > Actinomycetota > Actinomycetes > Micromonosporales > Micromonosporaceae > Dactylosporangium > Dactylosporangium sp. CA-233914. The sequence continues at coordinate 7,373,083 of NZ_CP192030.1, forward strand.
AGGGCCGCCTCACCGCCGCGGTCGGGTTCAACCAGGCCAAGTGGCTGGAGTCGTACCAGCGCCTGATCGAGGCGGGCGCACCGTTCCCGCCCGATCTTCGCGGGGTCGACGAGCCGGCCCTCGGGCAGCCGGTCGCGGCGCAGATTCCCGACCACCGCACCCGCAACCGCCACGCCACCGTATCGGTGACCGGCCACGACCCCAGCGAGCGCCGCGCCGAGCTGCTCCACCACCACTGACGCGCCGGCTGGAAGGGCACTGTCATGGCACAGCCCAGCATCTTCGAACAGATCCTCGACCCCGCCAACCGGGTGGACCCCTTTGCGTTGTACGCCGAGCTGCGCAAGACCCCGGTGGCGCGCCAGTCCGACGGCACCTACCTGGTCAGCACCTACGACGAGATCGTCGCGCTGCTGCACGATCACCGCGTCAGCTCCGACCCCCGCAACCACCCCGAACTCGCCGGCGTCCCGTCCGCGCCGGAGCACGGCCCGTCCGGGCTGCCGCTGCCGTTCATCTCCCGCGACCCGCCCGAGCACGACCGGCTGCGGGATCTGGCCACGCGTCCGTTCGGGCCGCCCTGCTCCCCCGGGCGCATCGAGGACATGCGTCCCTGGCTGACCGACATCGCCAACGGCCTGATCGACGACTTCGCCGGCAAGAGCCGGGTCGACATCGTCGACGACTTCGCCTACCCGCTGCCGGTGACCGCGATCTGCCGGCTGCTCGGCGTCCCCCGCGAGGACCAGCCGCGCTTCCACCACTGGGCCGACGCGATCATCGAGACCGTCGACCCGGCCACCGGCACGTTCGCCGAGCGGCAGCGCACACGCACGCGGATCAATGCCGAGCTCGGCGCGTACCTCGACGGCTTGGCCGACGCCCACGCCCGCCGGCCCGGCGACGACCTGATCTCCGGCATGCTCACCGACACCGGCCCGGGCGCGCCGATGTCGCGCGCCGACCTGATCAGCACCGCCGCGCTGCTGCTGATCGCCGGCCACGAGACCACCGTCAACCTCATCGCCAACGGCACGCTCACCCTGCTGCGCCACCCGGACGTGCTCGACCGGCTGCGCACCGAACCCCAGCTGATCATCCCGCTGGTCGAGGAGCTGCTGCGTTACGAACCCCCGGTGCAGTTCCTGCCCAGCCGTACCACGTTGGCCGACATCGACATCGCCGGCACCACCATCCCGAAGGGCTCGCCGATCACGCTGATGCTCGCCGCCGGCAGCCGCGACCCCGCCCGCTTCCCGGACCCCGACCGCTTCGACCCCGACCGCACCGACAACGTCCACCTCGGCTACGGCAGCGGTATCCACTACTGCTTCGGCGCCCCGCTCGCCCGGGTCGAGACCCAGGTCGCCCTGACCGCGCTGGCCCACCGGCTGGTGCACCCCCGGCTGGCCGCCGACCCGCCGCCGTACCGCACCAACCCGACCCTGCGCGGCCCTCGCCACCTGCCCGTCGACATCGACGCCGTCGCCCCGGCACCCGGCGCAACAGCACCAAGCGAACGCGACCTCCGCCCGGCACACGGGAGACTGTAAGTCCGAAGTGGACCATCACCACCGACGCGCACTCATGCCGGCGTGCGCGGCACGCTCTGCAACGTCCCGGTCAACTCCGCCGCACCCGTTGTCCTCCTGTCCTCGCCGACGGCTGGCCAGGTGTTCCCGGCCGGCGCCGCCATACCGCTCTCCGCGTCCGCCTACGACCCCGAAGCAGGCGGGGCGATCACCCGGGTCGAGTTCCACGTCGACGGTGTGCTGCGGAGTGTGGACACCACATTGCCATACACCGCGACCGTGCAGGGCCTGCCCGCCGGTCCCCACACCGTCACCGCGACGGCGTTCGACAACGGAAACCCGGTACGATCCACGCAGACGGCCACCGCGTTCAGCGTGGGGTGAACGGAAGCCCGGTACCCCGGTCAGGCCTGATCGATCCGCAGCAGTACGCTCTTCGCGCTGGTCTCGGGTTCGGGTGTCGTCGCGAAGTGCGCGTACAGGCTGATGCGAGCCGGCGCGCCGGGGACCCGTAGCGCGTAAGCGAGCGTGTGCGATGCGAACGCCCCGGTGCGTGGCAGCGCGTTTGCCGGTCCGAACGTCTCGTCGAGATCGCGCCGTGTCAGCGTGCCGGCGGGGTACTGCAGCTCGACGCTCGCGCGCGAGAACTCGCCGGCCGTGACCAGGCAATCGCTCGCACCCAGCGTCGGGGTGCCGAGCGCACCGTGGATCTCGGCCTCGCTGCCGGTCGCGACCGCGCACAGACGTTCGCCGGTCGCGCGCAGCGCGCCGGAAACGGACAGCTGATCGGGGGCGTGTTTCAGGATCGGCGCGAGGTCGGCTCGCAGGCGCGCGAGCTCAGGGTGATTCGGCTCCACGCCCTGAGCGTAGATCGCGAGCCCCAAGCTCGCGTGTAGCGCCGCATCGGCGAAGCGCTGCTGCGCGTGGAGCAGCTTCGCGTAGAACAGCCTGCGCGTGCCCAGGATCACCGGCCGAGCCGGCGTGACCTGTGCTTCGGCCTCGATCGCCCGAACGATGCGTTGCTCGCTTCGCTGCTCGTCGCCGAGATCCAGCCACAGCGACGAAACGGACGCGTAGATGTCGGCGCGCACCTGCGCGTCAGCGTCCATGCCGGCCAGCATCGCGTCCACGGCCGTAACGAGCTTGAGCGCGCGCCCGCGATCCTTTTTCACGCGCAGCGCGATCCGAGCTTCGGTGACCAGCTTCTCGACAGCGGCCCGTTCACGCATCGCCGGCTCCTCTCCTTGTTCTTCTGGCCTTCAAATTTAGGCGGCCCCGCAACACCGCCCCGGACAGCACAACTGGTTCGGCGGTGGCGCACGAGGAAACCGTGCAGGATCAGGCAAGAGTTCAAGACTTCTGAGCAAGATGGATTCGGCGGGCCGGCGTAGTGTCATGGTCGCCGGCTCGTCGCATTGCGGTCATATGACTCATGTGCCACGGGCCGGCTCAGGCAACGATCGTGGGGTGGGCTCGAAGGCGACGCCATTCCTTGTTTCCGCAGGCAATTGGCATGACCGCCGAGCACGGCTGCGTGCCGGCGTGATCGCCGATCGGCGGCCGCCATTTCTGGCTTCAACCAAGCTGTTGAGGGGACCGCGATGACCGATGACACGCGTAGTGAGATCACACTGCACGTCAACGATGTGGCTTACCGGTTGGCGGTGGACAACCGCAGAACCCTCCTCGACGCCCTGCGCGACGATCTGAGCCTCACCGGCGCGAAGAAGGGTTGCGACCACGGGCAGTGTGGTGCCTGCACCGTCCTGGTCGGCGGGCGGCGGGTGGTCTCCTGCCTCACCCTGGCCGTCGCCGCCGACGGTGCTGCCGTCACCACCATCGAGGGCCTGGCCGGCGACGGCGAGCTGCGCCCGATCCAGCAGGCCTTCATCCAACTCGACGGATTCCAGTGCGGGTTCTGCACGTCGGGACAGATCTGCTCCGCGGTCGGGATGCTCGCCGAAGATGCGGCGGGCTGGCCCAGCGCGGTCACCCGCGACGGCGCACCGGAGCGGACGCCGGAGCTGACCGAAGACGAAGTCCGCGAGCGGATGAGCGGCAACCTGTGCCGCTGCGGCGCATATCCGTCCATTGTGCGTGCGATCCTCGAGGCCTCGGCCCGGGAGGCGGTGGCCCGATGAGAGCGTTCGCCTACCAGCGCACGACGCAGGTCCGCGATGCCCTGAACCTCGTGTCCCGGCACGACGGCGCGCGGTTCCTCGCGGGCGGCACCAATCTCGTCGACCTCATGAAAGCCGGAGTCGAGTCACCCGCGCGGCTGGTGGACATCCGGGGCCTCGCACTGGACGAGATCGGCGAAACGCCGGACGGTGGCCTGGTGCTCGGTGCGACGGCCACCAACAGCGCCGTCGCCGCCGATGCGCAGGTGCGGCGCCGATACCCGGCGTTGAGCCAGGCGATACTGGCCGGGGCATCGGGTCAGTTGCGCAACATGGCAACCGTCGGCGGCAACCTCCTGCAGCGCACTCGCTGCGCCTACTTCGCCGATCCGTCGGAGGCATGCAACAAGCGGGTTCCCGGCAGCGGGTGCTCCGCGGTCAGCGGGGCGCATCACAACCACGCGATCCTCGACTGGACGGAGCATTGCGTGGCCACCAACCCCTCGGACATGGCGGTGCCGCTGAGCGCCTTCGACGCGGTGGTGCGATACGAGACACTGGACGGCAGCGGGACGATCTCGCTGTCGGAGTTCTATCTCCCCGTGGGCGACCGCCCGGACCGGGAGACCACCCTGCCCGACGGGGCCCTGATCACGGCCGTGGTCGTACCAGCGTCCGCGGTCGCCGCGAAGTCGCGCTACCGCAAGGTCCGCGAGCGCGCGTCGTACGCGTTCGCCACCGTGTCTGTGGCAGCGGCACTCGATGTCCAGGACGGTGTCGTGCAGGACGTGCGGGTGGCGCTCGGCGGCGTGGCGTCACGGCCGTGGCGGGCGCGAACAGTCGAGTCCGCGCTGCACGGCGGTCCGGCCACAGCCGAGCGGATCAGCGCAGCCGCCGATCTGGAGCTCGCCACCGCCGAGCCGCTGCGCGACAACGCGTACAAAGTGACCCTTGCCCGCAACCTCATCACAGCGGTGCTGACCGAACTCGCCACAGGTTCTGCAAAGGAGAGCAAGAAATGAACCCGGACGGGATCACGGCTGCCGTAGGCGAATCGAGGCCCCGGGTCGAGGGCCGTCGCAAGGTCACCGGCTCCGCCCACTATGTCGCGGACGTGCCGGTGCCCGACCTCGCTCACGGCTGGATGGTCACGGCCACAGTGTCACGCGGCCGGATCCGCGACATCGACGCCACTGACACTCTCGCTCAGCCGGGAGTCCTGGGGGTGCTGGACCACCGCAACGCGCGACGCCTCAACCCGGATGCCGGCAGCTACTTCGGCCCCGACCGCAGCCTCTCGCTGCTGCAGGACGAGGTCATCGCTTACGCCGGCCGACCCATCGCGCTCGTGGTGGCCGAAACACCCGAGCAGGCACGTGCGGCGGCGGCCATGTTGCGGGTGGCCTACGACGCGGAGCCGCACGACATCGAGTTCTCCATGAACCACCCAGCCGTGCGCCCGGCGTCCACCCTGTTCGGCCCGGAGGCCGACACGGGCGACCTGGAGGCCGAGCTCGCGGCATCCACAGTGGTGGTGGACGAGGTGTACCGCACACCGGAAGAGAACCACAGTGCCATGGAACCGCACGTCGCGACCGCATGGTGGGAGGACGGCCATCTCCACGCCCTCGACTCCAACCAAGGGCCGTTCACGATCTCCCAGGTGATGGCCTCGCTGTTCTTCATCGACCGCGACCGTGTCCACATCCGGGCCGAGCACGTCGGCGGCGGCTTCGGCGGCAAAACCATCTGTGGGGCACAGATCATCCTTGCCGCGATGGCCGCAGAGCATTTCGAGCGGCCGGTCCGCGTCGCCCTCACCCGCAGACAGGTCTTCCTGGCAACCGGATCGCGGCCACCGACCGAACAGCGCGTCCGAATCGGAGCCGATGCCGGCGGGCGGCTGCGAGCCATCCACCACCACGCGGCGTTCGCGCTGTCGCCGCTGTCTGAGTACATCGAGTGGTGCACCGAGCAGGCACGAACGCTCTATGCGGCACCGGCGATCCGTACGGAACTCAGCGCGGTACCCCTCGACATCCTGCCACCGTGCTCCATGCGCGGGCCCGGCGCGGCACCCGGCTCGTTCGCTTTCGAGTCGGCCGTGGACGAGGTCGCCGAACGGCTGCGGATCGACCCTCTGCGACTGCGGCTGCTGAACCAGCCCGTGGTCGCCCCGGTGTCCGGCCGCCCGTTCAGCACCCGCCGCCTGGTCACGTGTCTTCAGGAAGGCGCGCGCCGGTTCGGCTGGGCCCAGCGCGACCCCCGCCCCCGGGTCCGCCGCGAGGGCAACCTCCTCGTCGGCACCGGCGTGGCCGCCGTCGCGTTCATGGCCGGGGCCTTCCCCGCCTCGGCGACGATCACCGCGGAGGCCGACGGGACCTTCTCCGTCAGGATCGGCGCCTGCGACATCGGCACCGGAGCACGCACCGCGCTGATCGCCGTGGCCGCGGACGCTCTCGGTGTCGGCACCGAGCAGATCCACTTGTACATCGGCGACAGCGACATCGGCCCGAACCCGGGAGCCGGCGGGTCCCGTGGCACGACCTCCTGCGCGTTCGCCATCACCGAAACCGCGAAGGCTCTGCGCGAGAAACTGGCCGACGCCGACCTGCCAGTCACCGCTTCGGTCGACACCACCCCGCTGATCAATTGGCAGCCGGGCGAGGAGCGGTACACCTACAGTGCCGTGTTCGCGGAGGTCACCGTCGATCCGGCGACCGGAGAAGTGCGCGTACGCCGGTTGCTCGGCATGTTCGCCGTAGGCCGTGTGATCAACCCGCTGCTGGCGCGTAGCCAGCTGATCGGCGGCATGATCGGAGGCCTGTCGATGGCGCTGCACGAAGAGGAGGTTCGCGACCCGGTCACCGGCCGCCTCGTCACCGCCGACTTCGCCGGCTACCACATCTCCGCCCACGCCGACGTACCCGACATCGAGGCCGACTTCGTGGCCGACTACGAGCCCCAGGACCCGTCCGGATTCAACGGCCTCGGTGAGATCGGCAACGCCGGCACCGCCGCCGCGATCGCCAACGCGGTATGGCACGCCACCGGCACCCGTCACCGGGACTTGCCGATCAGCCTCGGCCGCGTCATCGAGGCCGCAGCGGCCCAGGACCGCCCGGAAGCCGTCAGTGTCGCGTGAAGCGTGGCCGTTCCCTGCCGGCCCACCGGCGAGCACCGGCGAGGTCACCTCGCGGCCGGTGCGGCCCCGTGCGCCGCGCGTAAACGGGCGGCGTCCTGGCTGGGCGGCGCGCCGAACAGGCGGCGGTACTCCCGGCTGAACTGCGACGGGCTGTCGTAGCCGACGCGCATGCCGACCCCGGTGACGTCGTTGGGGTGCGAGGCGAGCAGCAGCCGCGCCTCCTGCAGGCGGATCTGCTTCTGGAACTGGATCGGGCTCATCGCGGTGACGGCCTGGAAGTTGCGGTAGAAGGCGGACACGCTCATGCCGGCGCGCTGCGCCACCTCCTCGACCCGGAACGGCTGCGTGTAGTGCTCGCGAATCCAGCGCACGGCCCGGGCGACGTGGGTCAGGCCGCTGTCGGGCAGGCCGAGGTGGCGCACGACGGCGCCCTGCTCGCCGGCGATGACCCGCCAGAGGATCTCCCGCTTGATCAGCGGCGCGAGCACCGCCATGTCGCGCGGGTGCTCGATCAGGCGCACCAGCCGGACCACCGCGTCGAGGAGTTCGTCGGGCGCGTCGCTGACGGCCATGCCGGACGGCGCGCCGCCGGCGGGCGGGAGATCCCCCGGGGCCGCCTGCAGCAGCACCTCGGCGACCATGCCCGGGTTCAGGACCAGACCGAACCCAAGCGCGGGCCACGCCGGGGTGGCCTCGGTGAAGTGGCCGGTGATCGGCAGGTCGACCGAGGCGACGAGGTACTGCCCGGCGCGGTACTCGTACACGCGGTCGCCGAGCGCGATCCGTTTCGCGCCCTGGGCGATCACCGCCACCACGGTGCCCGACATCTCCGGCAACGGCGGACCGGCCTGCTCGACCTTCGAGATCAGGACGCCGTCCAGGGGGGTGGTCATGTCCGGCCGGGCGTGGCGGGCGATCAGGGCACGCAGCCGCTCGCGGTACACCACCCGATACTCGCTCCAACGAGAGCATTATGCAAGTCTGGACTACCGTACGGCGGCTCGAGCCACATTGCCCGGCCGTTTCGGCAGGATCGTGCAAGAGGTCGAGCGGATCGGTCTACCCCGCGACACCCGGACCGCGGTCTCCTTGAGTCATGGCACTTGACCACTACGTCACCCTCGGCCGCTCCGGCCTGCGCGTCAGCCCACTCGCCCTCGGCGCGATGACGTTCGGCGAGGACCCGGGCGCCGCCGGCTGCAGCGTCGAGGAGTCCGAGAAGATCCTGACCGCGTACCTCGAGCGCGGCGGCAACTTCGTCGACACCGCGAACTTCTACACCAACGGCCACTCGGAACGGATCCTCGGCGACTACTTCGCGGCCCGCCCCGGCGCCCGCGACCGCGTGGTGCTCGCGTCCAAGTTCTTCACGAACATGCACCCGGGCAACCCGAACGCGGGCGGCGCCGGGCGCTCCGCGATCCGTCTCCAGCTCCACGAATCCCTGCGCCGGCTGCAGACCGATCACATCGACCTCTACTGGCTGCACAACTGGGACCGCAACACCCCGATCGAGGAGACCATGCGCGCGCTGGACGACCTGGTGCGGGAGGGTCGCATCCGGTACGTCGGCTTCTCCAACACCCCCGCGTGGGTCACGGCGCAGGCCCACACGATGGCGCTGCTGCGGGGCTGGACTCCCCTGGTCGCGCTGCAGGTGGAGTACTCCCTGCTGGCCCGCACGGTCGAGGGCGAGCTGGCCCCGTTCGCGCTGGACCAGGGGCTCGCGCTGGTGCCGTGGAGCCCGCTGCGCAACGGGTTCCTGTCAGGCAAGTACCGCCGCGACGCCGACGTCACCGACTCGGCCCGCGCCGCCTTCGTCGGGCAGCCGACGGACGCGGACTACGTGGTGATCGACGCGGTCAACGCGGTCGCGGACGAGCTCGGCACCACGGCGGCCGCGGTCGCCCTCGCCTGGCTGCGGTCCCGCCCCGGCACCGTCGTCCCGATCGTCGGAGCCCGCCGCCTCGAGCACCTCGAGGGCAACCTGGCCGCCCTGGACGTGCCCCTGACGCCCGAGCACCTCGCGGCACTCGACGCGGCCTCGACCCCCACGCTGAACTACCCGGCCCCGCTGCACGGCCCGCTGCGCGCGATGCTCCAGTTCGCCGGCTCCACCGTGGACGGTGAGCCGTCGCAGGTGTACCCGCCGCTACTGCAGAGCACCGTGCGCTACTGAGCGACGTGGGCCCCGGCCCAATCACGGTCTTTGCTCCAGAACCGAGAGTTCGACAGTCGTAACAGCGAGTTTTGTGAACGCCGGACGGGTCAGCCGTTCAGGGTCGCCGGTTCGGACATGTTCGGGCGATTTGCCGACGGGTACTCCGGCCGGCGGCCACGATGGCGCACGTGACGTTGCCTGCCGGTCGGGATCGGTACCTGGATGTGCTGCGCGCTGTGGCGATCGTCCGGGTTGTGGTGTTCCACATGTTCAGTATCGCGTGGCTGAGCTACGCGTTTCCGGCGATGGGCGTCATGTTCGCCCTGGGCGGCTCACTGATGGCGGCGTCGCTGCAGCGATCGGCGGTGCGGGCGGTGACCAGCCGGGTCCGGCGGCTGCTGCCGGCGTTGTGGGTACTGGCGGCGTTCGTCGTGCCGGCGATGCTGTGGCACGGCTGGACAGCGGACGACCCGAACGGGCGCGATCTGCACATGCTGGTGCTCTGGCTGGTGCCACTGGCCGACCCGCCCGGCAGCGCCTGGGCCGAAAGCGCGACCGTGGTGCTGTGGTACCTGGTGACCTATCTGTGGCTGGTACTGCTCTCGCCCCTGGCGTGGCGGCTGTTCCGCCGGCTGCCGCTGGTCTCGGTGGCCGTGCCGCTGGTGGTCCTGGCCATCACCCAGCTGGTGCCCGGGCATGCCGGCCTGGACCTGCTCGGCTGGCGGGCCTCGGCGGTCGTGGTGGACCTGGCCACGTTCGGCGCGTGCTGGATGGCGGGATTCGCGCACCGCACCGGCGCGCTGCAGCGCATGCATCTGGCACCGCTGGTCCTGCTCGCCGGCGGCTGCATCGCCGCCGGTGCGGGGTGGGCACTCACACACCCGGCCGAGGAGGGCAGCGGCAACCTCAACGACATCCCGCTCGCGCAAGGGCTGTACTCACTCGGGTTCGCGGTGCTGCTCCTGCGGGCGGCGCCGGCGATGCGGTGGCTGCGGCAGCGCCGGTTCCTGGACGGGGCGGTCAGCGTGCTGAACGCCCGCGCGGTGACGATCTATCTCTGGCACAATATCGCCATCGCGCTGTGCTTCCCGGTCGGTGACCTGCTCCACGTCTGGCAGCTCGGGGCCTGGACACAGCTGGGGTACTTCGGCGTGGCGCTGGTCCTGCTCTGCGTCCCAGTCCTGGCGCTGGGACCGGTGGAAGACCTCGCCGCCCGCCGCCGCCCGGCACTGTTGCCGACCCAGCGGTCCGCTCCCCGCCACCGAGTCCCGGCCCACTCCGCGGTCGCGGGACGATGAGCCCGCGCTGAACATCACTTGACGTCAGGCCCTCGGTCGATACGAAGATCTCGCTCCAGATCCTGCACGAGCGCGCGAAGGTCGTCGAGGCGCTGGCTGATCGCGATCCGGTCGATATCGTCGGGCACGCCGTCACCGTCGGCGTCGTAGTCTGGCGACAGGCCGTCGGTCATCTCGAGCCGGCGGGCTTCCTCCATCGAGTTGACGATGACGGCGATGAGGATGTTCATCAGCAGGTTGGCGGTCAGCAACACGTAGCTCACGTAATAGACGAGCGTCCACGGTGACAGCTCCACCCCCTGCTGAATCAGATCCGGCAGGTTCTCCAGCGACAGCAACACGAACAGGGTCAGCACCGCCCGGCCGATGGTTCCGTACTCCTGCGGATGGGTCTCGCCGAAGATCAACCAGCCGGCCATCCCGTACACGTAGAGCGTCACCAGAGCCAGCGCGAGGAAGCCACCGACGCCAGGAAGGCTACGCAGCAACGCGGTCACAATCGTGCGGAGGCCAGGCGAGAAGCGAACCAGGCGAACGACACGGGCGATGCGGATCACACGCAGGGCAGCCGAGTCACCGTGCAGACCGGGCACGAACGCGACCGCGATCACGACAAAATCAAAGACATTCCAGCCCTGCTTGAAAAAGTCCTGCGGCCGCCGCCCGTGAGCCAGAATACGGATCGCGATCTCCGTGACGAACGCGATACGAAAACCCCATTCCAGCTCGTCCAGCAGGGCACCAATCCTACCCGGGTGTGGATAGGTCTCGATGGCGAGCACCATCGCGTTGGCGCCGACCAGCAGCACAATCGCCACCTCGAACACCCGCGACTTCGTCACACCCGAACACCATCTCGCAACACGAGCCAAATCGATCACGAGACGATCTCACCGTTGCTGACCATCGATCGGCAAGTACCTACCCACCCACCGCCACAATCCCACCACCAACCAGCCCGGCGCGGTGGGCCAGATGACCGGTCGCAGGATATGGTGACCGCTCGGCTGGCGCCCACCATACCGGCGGCCAGTCCGCGACGATGCCGAAGCCGACCGGGCGGCAGCTTCGACGACCAGGCACAGCACAGAACGAATACTCTCAGCAAGGCCCCCACAGTCAGAGCGTGACGATTTCGAGCCGGGCCGCGCCCAGCGGAGGGGTCGGCCACTCGAGCACTCTCGGGCCGGGTGGAACTTGGGCGCCACGTACGACGACCACAAGGCATACCTGCTAGACCTCACGAACTGCAGCACACTGCTGTCGATCCCGCTGGCCATGGCGCTCGGCAACTTCCGCAAGGCATCAGCGCACATCGAGGACCTACGTCCCGAGTTCAACCACGCGACGAGCGGAAACGGTCGCGGCGAAGAGTCCGACGACCCGGCCACCGTCACACGTCCGCTCAAGTCGTGCGCCAAAGACCATCCCCGCATCCGCGTGGAGCACCACACCGCCCACGACGGCAACCCCTGCAGCCCGGGACCATTCCCCGCGTGCCCGGCGAGCACGATCGAGCGCGACGAGTGCCAAGCTGGGGGTCCGGACCATCCCCGCGTACACGGGGAGCAGGCAGACCAGACGGCGCGGTGCGCCTGCCGCGCCGGACCATCCCCGTGTGCACGGGGAGCAGCTTTCAGCCGTCCGAGCCTTCCCATTGGACCACAGATCATCCCCGCCTGCGCGGGGAGTAGATCGGGTCCTCGGCGATCTGCGGACCATCCCCGCGTGCGCGGGGAGCACGCAGCAATCGCCGTTGCCGGGACGATCCTCCAGGGACCATCTTCGCGTGCGCGGGGAGCACCCCGGCGTCCAGCATGAAGCCGGGCACGTCCCGGGACCATCCCCGCGTGCGCGGGGAGCACGATCCCGAACTGCGCGGCGCGATGCACCGGGCGGGACCATCCCCGCGTGCGCGGGGAGCACTCTGTGACCTGATGAATAACGACGCCGATGGGCGGGCCATCCCCGCGTGCGCGGGGAGCACCCATTCCTCCGGCTCCATCTGTGGCACAACAGCGGACCATCCCCGCGTGCGCGGGGAGCACGGAAACAAACCCGGCAAAGCCTCATAACCCGCAGGACCATCCCCGCGTGCGCGGGGAGCACACGACGAGATACGCGAGCGGGATTCCGGGGACCGGACCATCCCCGCGTGCGCGGGGAGCACTTGAGACCGGACAGGAGTACGGCGAATCCGGTCGGACCATCCCCGCGTGCGCGGGGAGCACACTTGTTGACCTGCGGCGTTGTAGATCAACTTGCGGAATTTTCATCACTTCTCTTTGGAGCGTGATGTGGGCGACCGCGGACGGCGGCCGAATCGGCGGCGTGCTGCCTTGCTCCAGCCCGTTGGCATGGCCGCGTTGAACACTGGTTCGCTGGGGCGGCACATCAGGGTGATGCCGTCTAGGTCTACTGGGGTCCAGTGATGATCGCGGGCTTCGAAAGAGAGACGCTGTTCGCCGTTGATCTGGTAGACCATCAGTGCGCGTCCTGGGCCGGCCATGCCGATGACTCGTGCCCAGAGCCTGCGCCGGACGCGGGTGCTGACGTGGCCGACGTACACGCCGGCGGAGAACTCCAGGAGCCATTGTGTGAGGTGGCCGCGAAGGCCGGGTGGGCAGGAGGTGAGGATGACCGTCATCAGAAATCGATGTCCTGATGCCGGCATGGTTCTGCCCTGCGGCGATCTCAAGGCCACTGTCGTCCCGTAGGCTCAGACAGGTTGCGGATGTCACGGACGCAGCGGTTGAGGATGGCGCCGTCGTGGACCCGGTCGCGGACCGCGCGGCGCGTGTCGGCGCCAATGTCGGTGGAGTTGCTGGCCGCCACGTCGAACGCAATCGGGATGGTGATTTCAGCCTTGTCGAGATCTGCGATGTCGTATACGAAGGCTCGTTGTTATCCACTGTGGACTAATCCGAGTCCGGGAGCGGCGCCGAGGGCCACGATGACGGTGTGGACGATGCCGTAGGCGCGACGGACACGGGCGTGCATGGTCAGGCCGGTAGTGTCTTCTCCTGGGAAGCGCATGGCGTACATGGCGCGGGCGACGGCGAGGCGGCGGTCGCGGTGGCTGACGGCTGCGGCCTGGGCGACCAGGAGCCGGCTGGATGCGGCGAGGGATCGGCCGTGAGCGTGGTAGCGTACGCCCCGCTCGCCGACCCGGACGGCGGTGGAGCCGTGGTCGGCGAGCAGGGCGATGGCCTGGTGGGTGATGCTGGTGCCGGGTCCGAGGAGCAGGACGCCGATCGTGGCGGCTGGGATGTGGAGGACGCCGCGGTCGTCCGTGGCGGTGACGGCATTGCTGTCGCGGTGGATGGCGGCGCATGCGAGGAGTGGTTCGGCCCGGGTCAGGTCGGGCAGTTCGGCCGGGGGTACTCCGGGTATCTGCATGGTTTCCTGGTGCGGTCAGGGCGCCGGGGCGATCGTCAGCAGTCCGCAGCCGTAGGCTTTGGCGTGGCCGAGGCCTTGGCTGAGGGTCTGGCGGAAGGCGTCCGGGTCGATGACTTCCAGGATGCCGTCGTACGTCGCCGTGGTGAGGGTGACGGTTCCCGTGCCGCGTTTGAAGGTGTGGGTCTGGCGGCGGTGGAGCTTGAGGTTCGGTTCGCCGTCGCGCTGGGCGGCGATGGCGAAGCCGCAGCGGTTGCCGCGGTCGAGCAGCCATTGTGTCTGCTCGGCGGGTCGGAGTCGGCCGAAGCGTTGGGTGTCGGGGGCATCGGGGGTTTTGCGGCCGTTGTGGGTCGGGTTGGCGGTGAGCCGGAATGCCCAGCGTTGGCCGGCCTTGAGGGAGGCGAGGAGGCCGTCGTAGGGGCGGGTGGCCCAGGATTCGGCCGTACCTGGGCTGGTGTCGCCGGCCTGGTCGGCGAGGTGGGTGAGGTCGGGCCGGCCGGGGCTGACGATGTAGAGGTGTACGGTTCCGTCGGCGGTGGTGTCGAGCCGCCAGAGGGTTCGGGCTCCGGGCCGGTCGTGGTCTTCGGGTCTGGTGAAGGCACCTCGGACGGCAGCGTGCATGGCGTGGGGCGAGGCGAGAAGCTTCCGGGCGCCGCGACGAGCGGTGTCGATGGTGAAGCGGGTGAGGTACATGATCAGCCTCCCAGCAGGCTCATCGGATCGTGTCCGGCAGCGTCGGTACGTTCGCTGCGGTCGTTGGTGATCGGCACGTGGGTGCGGTGGACGGCCCGCCAGGTGTGTTGGCGGTGTGCCGGGTCGAAGCTGATCGGCACGTCGGCGATCGTCTCGTCGATCGGCTCGCCGGGGCGGGCGTCGCGGATGATTTCGAGGTGCACGATGCCCCTGGCTCGGCGGCGGTGCCAGTCGGCGGCGAGCCACGGCCAGGTGGTCAACGCCTCGTCGAGGGTGGTGTCGTGGACGCCGAGGCTGACGGGGGCGACCGGTGGGCAGCTGCGCCGGCCGAGGTACAGCGGGAAATGCGGGCGTCGCAGTGCCTGGTCGAGGCCGTCGAGCAGGCTCCGGTCGCCGCTGACGGCGGCCAGGAAGGCGGCGTCGGCCAGGTAGAACCGGTAGGTCAACGGTGCGCTGGTGCGCCCGTCCAGGCTGCGGGCGGTCTGGAAGTCGCGCATGACCTGGCCGGGCTGGTCGAGGCGGACGCCGAACTCGAGGCCGAGGAGGTCGGTGAGCGGGTCGGTGCGGCGGATGCCTTTGGCCGCGGCGAGCAGCCCGATGACGCCGCTCTTGGTTGGTGCGATCTCGGTGCCGCGGCGGGCGAAGCGGCTGCCGGCTCCCCAGGCTTGCATCGGGCCGGCGAGCCGCAGCAGCAGGACGCTCATGCCGGCTGGCCGAGTGCCGCACCGACCTGCTCGCCCACCTCGCTGACGAGGTCGCGGAACGGGACGGACCGGCCGAGGTCGGCCAGGACCGCGGTGTGCTCGCCGACCTGGGTGACCCAGCTGTGCAGCGGTTGCTCGCCGTACGCCGCTTCGACGTCGCGGGTGTGTTTGGCGAGCGCGGCGGCGGCGAGCCGGACGCGGCCGGCGGTGTCGGTTTCCTTGATGGGGGTCTCGAACGCGCCGACGAGGTTGACGGGCTGGGTGTCGCGGATACGGACGAGCACGGCGTCGGGCAGGGTGCGGTGGGCGAAGGTGTTCTGTTTGCCGGTCGGCACGCTGCGCGCGAATGCGGTGAGGAAGGCCTCGACGGCGCAGCGGGTGGCGACCGGATCACCGAGGGTCTTGTACAAGGCGTCGACGTTGATGGTGGCGTAGCGGTAGAGGGTGGAGGAGTTGAACTCGATGGTGCCGATCATGCCGGCGCCGGTTTCGGCGGCGTCGTGCTTGCGGTCGTCGACGGCGGTGAAGTAGTCGAACTCGGTGTCGACGGCGTGGACGCTGATGGCGTGCGCGACCTGGCAGGCGGCATCGACGTTGATGTCGGGCATGTCGGCGAGCATGCGGCCGAACATGGCGATGTCGACCGAGTGCTCCGTGTTCGCCAGGGACTTGACCGTCGCCTTGTCGACGGCGGTGCCGGCGCGGGCGGCTTCGACGACGGCGGCTGCGATGGTGTCGAGCTGCCGATGGCTGAGGAACAGCAGGTAGCTGGATTCGGCGTCCTTGGTCTCGCCCTTCTTCTTCTCGGCCTTGGCCAGGCCGGCCGCGGCGAGGGCGTTGGCGGCCAGGGCCGAGGCCGTGTCGGCGTCCAGGTCCGGGTCGAGGGCCCTGATCCGGATGGCGAGGGACTCGCCGACCCGTTTGGTGCGCTCGCCGAGTTGCGAGCGGTCGAGCAGGTCGGCGAATGCGAGCCGGACTGCGCGTTTCCAAGCCTGGCTGGAGACCCGGGCGCGGCGGACCCCGCCGTAGACGGCGGTCTTGGGTGAGCCGGTGTCGTCGCGGTTGAGGTTGCTGGGCGGGACGGTCTGCAGCACGTGTACGTCGATGATGGTGCGGTTCATACGGGGCGCTCCTGCGGGCTGTCGGTGGCGGGTCGGTCGGTGGTCTCGGCGCGGCCGGGGTGGTCGCGGAAGAACTCCCGGCCCCAGATGGCCTGGATGGTGGGGCGGTTCTCGGGGCGGCGCAGCGTTCGCAGATCGCCGGCGAGCAGGCCGTAGTCCAACGGGATCTGGTGCTCACGCAGCATGGTGATGAGGCCGCGCAGGTGGTAGATGCTCTCGGGGTAACTGCTCGCGGTGCCGAGGGCGGCGAAGCGGCGGCGTACGCCATCCGGTCCGGTGCTGGTCCGGACGAGGCTCGCGAGCGCTCGACCGAGTCCGCGGCCGTTGACGTGCATGCGCCCGGGACGCGACTGCTGGTGCAGGGCGTAGAGGGTGATCGCGTCGTGGACGGCGTACTCGGTGTCGGCGGCGACGGTGTCGTCGGCTGGGCGCTGACCGAGGAGGTCGTCCGGTACGGAGAGTTCGGCGTGCAGGGTGTAGTCGAAGCCAGGAGCTTGTCCGACGGCGCGCCGCAGCCGGGCCAGGGTGCTGACCGCTTCGGGGCGGGGCGGCTGGCGCAGGACCTGTTCCTGGAGGCGTCGGACGGTGGCCGCGACGTGGTCGCCGAGCCGGTCGCGGGGCCTGGTCCAGGGTACTCGCGGGGATTCGGTCGCTGCCGTCGTCACGGTCGTACCTCCTGTGCCTGGTCGCGGTCCTGCGGTTCTTCGCTGTCGGTGGCCATCGGCAGCGCCCGGGCCAGACCGTTGTGGAACCACACCTCGGCCTGGGAGTTGCAGTAGTGGATCTGGTTGCCGGTGCGGTCCTCCAGCAGCCGGCCGACCCAGGCGGCCGGCCCGGCGGCGGCGACGAGTTCACGGCCGAGCTGCCTGGTCGTCTGCTTGACCCGGCGTTGCCAGGTCCGGCGGGCGGCGGTGGTGTCGGTGTCCGGACCGAGGCCGGCCAGCCAATGCCGGAAGTGCTGGTCGAGCCGGGCGTATCCCTGTTCCGCGGCCCGGCCGGCGGCTCCGTCGGTGTCGGATCCGCCGGCGGCGCGGAGCAGGTTGGCGGCGAGGGCGCGCAAGTTCCGTACCGCGGCGTCGGCGTCGGCAGCGGCATCCACCGCGATCGTCCGCAACGGCGAGTCCTCGACCAGCACCAGGACGTTCATGGTCAGCCCGTCGCCGTACACCTCGTCGATCACGGACTGCTGGTTTCCGTAGGTGACGCTGGTGGCGCGGGGGCGGACCTGGAAGTCTTTGGGGATCGCGCCGGTGACTGCGAGCTGGGCCAGCCACCGCAGGACTATTGGCGCCAGGCGCTGCGACGGTTCGTTCGCTGCCATCCGAGGTGGTAGCAGGGTTTGCAGGCCGCGCCACAGGGCCCGGGTGTGGTCGTGCGGCCTGGGCATGTACACGGGGATCTGCTTCTGCTGTTTCTCTCGAGCGGTGCTGCGGCCCCAGACGCTCATCGGCTCCAGCAGGTGCCGGTCCTGCCAGTCGAACTGGTCGCCATAGGAGATCATCGCGCCGGTGATGGCGTTACGGTCGCCGAAGAGCCGGATGCGCCGCGACTGCCAGGTGTAGAGGCTCAGCAGCCCGCGCTGGGTCTGGGCGGGGCCGGCGGTGTGCGGTGGCAGTTCCCAGACCGGCGCGTCCTCCTCGTCAGCCCGTTGCCAACCGGGGCCGACCGGGATCAGGTTGAGCAGCAGTGTCTCGCGCAGCGTTGCGCCCTCGAGGTGGATGCCGCCGAGGTGACCGGCCGACGCGACGCCGAGAGGATAGACCTTGCCGTTCTTGGCCCGGGAGTCGCCGACGGCGCCGGTCTTGATGCCGGATGGGTCGTAGGCCTGGCAATGCACGACCCAGCGTGCGGCCTCGGCCGGCGAGATCGACGTAAGACCCGATCCGGCCCGCGAGGTCAGGTACTGGACGCCGTTGGGCACGTCGGCGATCAGCCCTTCCAGGCCGAAGGACCGGTCGTTGGCGGTGCGGAGGTCGGCGACCTGGTAGAACGGCTGCTGCGGATGGAACAGGTCGAACCGGTCGCGGAAGGCGTCGAGGTACTCCGTGATGTCGGCCAGGGGTAGCAGCCGGTCCCGCCACAGTGCCTGCCAGCCGTCGATGCCGTCCGGCCCGTTGGTGGCACGGTGCAGGATCGCCAGGACCAGCCGCATGATCGCGAACGTCTGGGTGGGCAGTTCGCAGGCGATCATGCGCAGTGCGTGGGCTTGTGCGAACAGGCCGCGCACGGAGATGTCGCGGCGCTGTCCGGCTGTGTCGAGGACCGGAATCCATGCCTCGTCGAGCAGGCAGAATCCGGCTGGTGGCGATGGACTGGTCATCGTTGGCACCTCCTTGGCTGTGCGTCGGTTCAGACGGCGCGGGTGACGCGCAGCCCTTCGTGCTGGTCGTAACGCAGGTCGAAGTCGCCGACGGTGGCGCGGCCGTCCTCGTCGATATCGAGGACGAGCTCGCCGGCCAGCCAGGGGTTGGACTGCCAGGCACGCAGGTCGACGCGGGATTCGAGGGCGGCGATGACGGTGTCGATGACGTCGGCGGCGCTCATCATGCGGGGCAGTGGCAGGGTGCAGCGGGCGATCAGCCGGGGCAGCGAGCGCTGCGGTTCGCTGTCGGTCGGCACGATGACGCCACCGCCGTCGATCCACGGTGGAACGAGAAGTCCCGCCGCGGTACGGATGAGGAGGAGCACTTCGAGTGACTCGCCGTCGGTGTCGCGGACGTGGCCCTGGGCGACCCGGTCGTCGGTGTTGCCGACGCCGCCGGTGAGCCAGTCGATCAGGGCTGTGCCGGACTTGTCGGGTTCGGCGAGCCGGAAGGCGTCCGCCTTGGCTTCCTTGTCGCTGGTCTCGTCGCGGGCATGTTCGTCGGCCTGGGCGATGGCGGGCTGCCAGGATGCCGGGCCGAGCGGCGCGTCGCCGTAGGCGGTCTGGGTGAGTGGTGCGATGTCGGCCGGCAGGCGCAGTGGTCGACCGTCGAGGTGCGGCAGCAGCACCGCGGCGGCGCGCAGCAAGGTCGCGGGCTGGTAGACACGCCGCGAACCGGGCACCGGCTGCGGCGGCTCCTGGGTCCAGTCGGCTCCGGTGATCCAGCAGGTCGGGGTGGCGATCCGGGCCGGTCGGGTGGCGCGCCGGTGGCGGTGGAGGCGGCCGATGCGCTGCAGGATCAGGTCGACCGGGGCCAGGTCGGTGACAAGCAGGTCGAAGTCGATGTCGAGGGACTGTTCGGCGACCTGGCTGGCGACGACGACGTGCCGGTCGGGGCGGACCACGCTGCCGGGCGGGCCGAACGTGGCGCGGAGCCATCGGTCTTTGGCGGCCCGGTCGACTGCCATGAACCGGGAGTGCGCCACGGACACCGGCGTGTCGGCGCCGAGTGCCGCGCGCAGGGCGTCTGCGGTCTCCTGGACCCGGGCGACGGTGTTGCGGACCACGAGTGCGCAGCCGCCGCCGGTGAGCCGGTCGCGGAGCAGGTCGGCGAGGGCTGCCGGGTCGTCGTCGAGGCGCTGCACGTGAATCTCGGTGCTACGGCCGGAGTCGGCGCAGCTCGTCGCGGTGGCGCCGCGCTGCTGACCGGAGACGGTGATGAGCGGGTAGCGCAGGTCGGTGTGGAGATCGGCGTACGGGTCCACGGCGGGCTTGCCGCGGTCGCGCCAGGTGCGTTTGGGTGGTGGGCCGAGCCGGCCGTGGTCGTAGGCGGCCATGAGCGCGGCGCGGCGTTTGGCGGGCAGGGTCGCGGAGAGCACGACGACGGGGACGCCGTAGCCGCCGAGCCATTGCAGCGCACGGTCGAGGAACTGGGCCATGTAGACGTCGTAGGCGTGGGCCTCGTCGATGACGACGATCTTGCCGGCCAGACCGAGGTGGCGCAGGACGAGATGCCGGCCGCGGAGGGCGGCGAAGAGGAGCTGGTCGACGGTACCGACGACGAAGCTCGACAGCATGGTGCGTTTCGCGCCGGCCAGCCAGGCGTGCACGCCGATGTCGGCACCGCCGTCGTCTTCGGCGATCCCGCTGGGCAGCGACGTGTATCGCAGGTGGTCGTACTCGGGATTCAGCGCCGCCTTGCCGTGCGCGAGGCGCACGTCACGATCACCGCGGCCGATCTGTGCATCGGGCAGGCGGCGCAGCCAGGAGAGCATCCGGCCGAACATGGCGTCGCTGGTAGCCCTCGTCGGCAGCGCCAGGTAGCAGCCGGATGCACCGGTGCGGCGGGCCAGGATCTCCACGGCGGCGAGGGCTGCTTCTGTCTTGCCCTCGCCCATCGCGGCTTCGACGATCATCATGCCGGGTGTCGGCATGGTTGCGGCGAGATCGGCGGCGGTACGTTGCACGGGCCGTGGTATGGCGCCGGGCGGCAGGTCGAAGCGGGCAGCGAACAGGGCATCGGTGTCACCGGGCGGATCGGCCGGTTGCCACGGGGCCGGGAGGTCCAGCAGATCCCAGCCGTCGCCGAGGCGGCCGGTGTCGTCGCGGTCGAGCAGGTACGGGAAGAAGTGTTCATTGCTGGCGATCCAGTCGGCGACGATGACGAGGCCGGTCAGGGCGGCCTGGACGGGCTGGGACAGGCGCGCGCCCTGCCAATCGGTGAGCCGGTCACCTGCCCCGGTCCGCTCGCTCATCCAGGCCAGCAGCTCCCGCTGGACGTGCTGCCAGGCCGACTCGCCGCACAGGTGCGGGCGGGCTTCCACGTCGAGGATCATGCGGTGTGTGGGCGGGACCCCGTGGTGGCCGCCGATGACGACCGCGTACGGATGCGGGTCCTCCCAGCCCTGATCGCGCAGCCAGTCGGCGAGGATGACGTGGCCGGCGACGGCGTGCGGGGCGAAGTGCCGGTCGGCCTTGATGTGTGCGGCGTGACAGCTGAGCCCGTGCGAGCGCATGCGTTCGGCATGGACGTGCGCCTGGATGGCGAAGGCCGGGGTGGCTTTGCCGACGTCGTGAACGCCGGCGAGCCAGACGGCGAGCGTGCGACCGTCGGCGTCGCCGCGGGGCAGTTCCTCGGCGATGAGGCGGCGGACGGCGGTGCTGAGCCACTGGTCCCAGAGCTGGCCGGCGACGTCGGCGGTGTCGGCCAGGTGCCGCCACAACGGCAGCCAGCCGACCGGTGATGTGCCGGTGCGGTCGGTCTTGCCCCAGACGGACCGGGCCGCGTCGCTGAGTCGCGGGCCGTTCATCGCTTCGCTCCCTCTGTTACGCCGGCCATGGTCGGCAGGAGCGTGCTGGGGTTGCCGGTGTGGGACAGGTAGAGCACGTCCCGGGCGCGGGTCATGGCCACGAACAGCAGGCAGCGTTCCCGCTGCAGGTCCTGTTCGTGGGCGTGGGCGTCGTCCGCGGCGGGGGTCACGGCGTTGGGGGCGGGCAGGACCCCGGCGTCGAGGCCGACGACGGCCAGGCATCGAAATTCGAGGCCTTTCATGCGGTGCATGGTGGCGACCCGCACGCCGTCGGTGCCGCGGCGGTCGTCGGCGACATCGATGTACGCCTCGCGCAGGGCGGTGCTGATCGTGGTGACGAGGGCGGTGGTGCGGGCGGCGACACCGATCGCGTGCGGTTCGACGTCCTGCTCGATCCAGGTGCCGACCCGCTCGATAAGCGCGTCGATCTCGTCGTCGCGGGCGGCGTGCCCGGTGAGCGCTGGGGCACCGCCGTGGGTGACGGCGTGGTAGCCACGCAGGGTGTCGTACTCGTCGTCGAGGCCGACGGTGGTCTGGCCGCCCAGGACCTGGACCGAGTAGCCGAGGATCTCGTGGGTGGTGCGGTAGTTGACGGTGAGCCGGCGGGCGCGGCCGCGGATGTGGATGCCGAGCTGTGCCAGCGACACTCGGTTGTCGTAGATGCGCTGGTACGGGTCGGCGAGCAGGAACAGGTCGTTGGGGCCCGGGGCGACCAGGCCTCGCAGGAGCCGCCACTGCGCGGGGTGCAGGTCCTGCGCCTCGTCCACGACGACATGGCGGTACGGTGCGGGGCCGCGGCTGACGATCTCGGCGGCCTCGTCGGCGAGCTGGGTATGGGTGCGCAGGCGGCGTCGGGCGAGCTGGTCGACGACGTGTTGGATCGCGTTCCACACCTGGTCGCGCTGGGCCCCGCGGAGTGCCTCGCCGCGGCCGGCGCGCGCCGTTGTCCGGTACTCCTCGGCGTTGGTGAGCTGCCGCGCCAGGATGACCTGTTCCCATTCCCGCCGCAGGAAGGCCCCGCTGAACCGGCTGAACCGGCCGGCCCGGCTCACGGCGGCGTCGGCCCACAGCGGGTCAAGGATGTCGTCGGCGGCGACGGTGACCTTCCGGGTTCGGGCGACGATGTCGTAGGCGAGTCGGTCGACGCTGATGACGGTGATGCGGGCCCGCACCGCCGGGTCGTCGGTCAGGCGGTACAGCTGCCGGTCGAGGGCGTCGGCGAGGGCGCGGGTGAAGGTGGTGAGCAGGACTTTGGAGCCGTCGTCGGGGAGCCGGCCGGCGAGGAAGACGGCGCGGTGCAGGCCGGTGACGGTCTTGCCGGTGCCGGCGCTGCCGGTGACCAGGGCGGGACCGGCGTAGGTCTCGCGGTAGGCGACGTCGTGCTGGATCGGGTGCAGGAAGACCCGCCATAGATCGAACGGGTGCGACAGGATGGCGACCAGCTCCACCGGCCCGGACACGAACGCGATGCGGTCGGGGGTTCGCCGGGCCGCGGCGGTCAGGTCGTTGGGGTCGACCTCGCCGACGTCGCGGCCGGCGAGAATCTGGTCGGCGAGTTCGGCCCAGACCTCGGTGGCGGACATGCCGGACGCGAGCCCGGTGAGGACCCTGGACTGGATTTCGGGCAGGCGTGCGCAGAGAGCATCCAGCTGCTGCTCGTTGTTGATCCGCCGAAGGAGCGGGATCAGGTCCGGGTCGATGCCCAGGCGCTTGAGCTCGGCGTTGGACGCCTGATCGAACAGCGCCTCGCCGGGAGGCTCGTCCGGCAGGGTGCGGGCGAAGTTCTCGATGCCGGCCTGGTCGCGGACCTCCAGGACACCGAGGGCCTGATTGACCGTGAAGGTCCGGCTGAGCGCGTACGCGTTGGCGTCGTCGTGCGGCAGGACGTCCTTGAGCATGTATCGCGCACCGCCGAGGGCGACGACGACGCCGCGCCAGAACCGCGTGATCCGGATGGTGCGCACGTTGGGGTCGCGCGCGCCGGTCAGCTTCTCGAGGTGGGCTCCGGCGTGTGTGTGCTCGGCGAACTTCCGGATGGCCGCCATCACCGCGTGCTGCACCGGACGCTCGAGTTCGGCGTAGCGGCGTAGGAACTCCGCATCGATGGCCAGTTCGGCCATGCCGTCCCCTCCCCCAGGTCGTCGGCCCCGCGCATCGGCAGCGGTCAGGATATTGTGAACTATGACTTCAAGCAAATCCATTATGGATCTAGTTCACGAACGAGCGGCCGATGGATAGTGATCCGAACGAACCGCCGATTCCGGCTGTCGCCGCGACGTCGCTAGACTCGTTGCCGTGCTGGCGCATGAGCTGCTCAACGGCCGGTACCAGGTCGACCGCCTGCCGTTTCCGCACGACGGCATGAGCGAGGTCTGGCCGGCCCGGGACACGCTGCTCGACCGGGCTGTGGTCGTCAAAGTGGTCGGTGGCTCCATGGACGTCGGTCTCATGCGCCGGTTCCGGCGCGAGGCGCAGCTCACCGCACGGCTGAACCATCCCGGCGTGCCCGCCGTCTTCGACCTCGGCCAGCACAAGGGCCGCCCGTTTCTCATCCTGCAGCACATCACCGGTGACGCCTTGGACGTCGTGGTCGACGGTGAGGGGCCGCTGCCAATCCCGTGGGTATGCGCCGTCGGCGCACAGATCAGCAGTGTTCTCATCGCCGCGGAACAGCTCGGCCTCGTGCACCGCGATCTGAAACCCGGCAACGTCATGCTGGAACCGAGCGGCGCCGTGAAGGTCATCGACTTCGGGCTCGCCGCGATGCACGGCGACCAGCGCTACTCCCGGATCACCCGGACCGGCGAAAGCCTCGGCACCCTCGGGTACATGGCGCCCGAGCAGATCAACGGCACGCCGGTCGACCACCGCACGGACCTGTACGGCCTGGGCGGCATCCTGTTCCACCTGCTCACCGGCGAGCCGCCGTTCGACGAGGTCACCACGGCGATCCTGCTGCAACGCCAGCTGTTCGAGCCGCCGCCCCGGCCGTCGCGGATGCGCTCGGACATCCCGGATGCGCTCGACGACCTGGTCCACGCCCTGCTGGCCGAACAGCCGGACGACCGCCCGGCCAGCGCCACCGACGTCTACGACGCCCTCGTCGAACATGCCGCGGCGCTGCCGCCGATGCCCGCCTTCGTCACTGACGGCGTCGACGCAGTACGCGCATATGCCGCCGTGGTCGGCCGGCAGCCGGCCCCAACAACCACGACCTTGAACCGGCCAGATCCGTTCGACCCGCAACGCGTGGCTGCCGATGCCCAGCGCTTGGCCGCCCGTGGCGAATTTCGGCTCGCCGCCCGCCGATGGCGGGAGCTCGCCCGCTGGCAAAGTCGCGAGTACGGCAACAGCCATCCGCTCGTGGTCGCCACCACGCTGCAGATCGCCCGGGCCCACGAGTCCGCCGGCGAGCCCGACCGCGCGCTGTCGCTGCTCAACGAACTGCTCAGCCAACTGCCGCCCACCGCCGATCCGGACGGCGCGTTGGTTCGGCAGCTAGCCGACGAGATCGAGCGGCTGCGCTCCGCCGGCTGACCAGCGGGGCGACCCGCGATCGATGCACACCGACCGCGGGTCGCTGAACCGGCGCGGCAGCAGGACGGCCTTCTGCTGCGGGAACCGGCCGCCGCCGCGGAACGTCAGGGCACAGGTCTGCCCGCGGATCTCGGTCGCCAGCGCGCGGCGGGCCAGCGGGGAGTACATCCGGCCGTGTTTGAGCCAGGCGGCCTCCTCACCGTGCGGGTCGAATCCACGGCCGCTGGCGGCATGACCGAACGCGTCGTGCACCGCGCGGAACATGTCGTTCTCGCCGTCGCTGAGATACGGATGCGGGTTGCCGCCGGCCGCACTGGCGAACACGCGGAGCCGCCGTTCACCCAGGTCCTCCAGCATCGCCGCGGCGTGGTGGTACGGGTCCTCGTCAACGACCTGCACGGTGACGCCCAGCCCGCCGAACTCGGTCCGGCCGATCAGGAACTGGTACTGCCGCAGCGTCTGGGCACACAGTGCGGCATAGGCGTCGAACGCCCGCGGATCACGCCCCGGAGCGGCTGCGTAGGCGTCCGCGATGGCGGCGCCCACGACGGGGTCGAGCCGGACCCGTTCGTACGGCACGGTGTCGCGGGTGCGGCGGGTGAACCTGCGGACGCCGTCAGCTAGGAACGTGACGGGCTCGAATGCCGGTGCGGGAGCTGGCAGGGCTGGTACGAACAATTGTGTTCATGGTCCTCCTTCAGTCGTCGGTACGACACCGGCGGCGTCGGGCGCCGCTCGCCGCGCAGTAGCTCGCCGAGGATCCGGATCTCGGAAACCCGGCGGTCGTGCTCGAACTTGGCGAACTTGCCGATGGTGGTGCTGCGTCCGCGGCGTGCCACGACCCCTCCCGGTTGGCTGCTGTCCCCAGAGACACTCAACACGATAGCTCTGTGAACTGCAACCACAAACATATCCTGCATGATAGTGTTCACGGGTGATCGACGACCGGAGCACCCTCACCGCCAGCGGCATCGCCAAGCTGGCCGGCGTCGGCCGCGCAGCGGTCAGCAACTGGCGCCGCCGATACGCGGACTTCCCCGCCCCGGTCGGCGGAACCCCGGCCAGCCCCAGCTTCAACGCGTACGAGGTGGAGCAGTGGCTGCACCGGCAGGGCAAGCTGCACCAGGCCAGCACCGAACAGCTGGCCTGGCGACACATCGAGAGTTACCAACCGGCGGCGCAGATCGGCGACGCCCTCGGCATCGCCGGTGCCTACCTGCTCGCCGGCCCGGCCACCGGCGGCCTGGTCACCCCGAAACAGCTCGCTGCCCGGCTGCGCGCCATCGACCCCGACCTCGCCGCACTGACCGGCCGGATCCTGCCCGCGCGGTGGAGCCCACACCTGACCACGCTCCTGCAGGCCGTCGACACGCTGGCACGCGAACAGGATCCGGAAGCGGCGTTCGAATACCTGCACCAGCGGTACGTCACCTCGGCCCAGTCCATGTCCGGCCTGGCCACCACCGCGGACACCGTCGCCGCGGTGATGCTCGGCATCGCGGGGCGCGGCGAACGTATCCTCGACTTCACCTGCGGCACCGGCTCGATCCTGCGCATCGCCGCCGACCAGGCCCTAACCACACAATGCCTCGGTCAAGAGATCAGACCGGACTATGCGCTGATCGCCCTGATCCGCCTCCGGTTCGTCCACCGGCGTGCCGAACACGCCCCACCGCCCATCCTGCAGGTCGGCGACAGCCTGCTCGCCGACGCCTACCCGGACACCCGAGCCGACGTCGTCGTGGCGAACTTCCCGTTCGGCATCCACGACTGGGGCCACGACCGGCTCGCCTACGACCCCCGCTGGGTCTACGGCATGCCGCCACGCACCGAAGCGGAACTGGCCTGGGTCCAGCACGCACTGGCCCATCTCTCCCCCGGCGGCACCGCCGTCGTTCTCATGCCGCCGGCCGCCGCCCTCCGCCCCGCCGGCCGCCGCATCCGCGCCGAGTTGGTCCGCCGCGGCGCCCTACGCGCCGTCGTCGCTCTCCCGGCCGGCCTGATGCCACCGGCCGGCATCGGCCTGCACATCTGGGTTCTTGTCCAGCCCGACGAACACCAGCCAGCAACCGACCGGCTGCTGTTCATCGATGCCGCCGGCACCGGCCAGCCGCTCGCCGACCTCGTCACAACCGCCTGGCACGACCACCGGACCGGGCGGCACACCGACATGCCCGGCGTGCACATCGCCGTGCCCGCCATCGCCGTCCTCAACGATCAGGTCGACCTGACCCCCCAGCGCTACCTACCTCCACAGCCCGAACAGGCCGTGGACCCCGATCGGACCATGGCCGGAATCGACGAGCTCGGGCGGTTGCTCACCCGCATCCAGACACTGCTGCCTGCGGTCCAACGAACGACGAGCGCCGCGCTGCGCACCGCCCCACAGGCGAACCTCGCCGACCTCGTCCGTGCCGGAAGCATGACGATCCTGCGCCCAGCGCCCAGAGGCCGGCCAAACGAACCTGTCGTCGAGAACGCGGCGCTCACAGCGACCGACGTCGCCTCCGGCACGGGTCCGACCGGGCCCGGCGAACATGACCGCGCGGACCTGGACCGGGTCCAGATCGGAGACATCCTCATCCCCGTCCTGTCCCGCGAGATCATCGCGCGCGTGGCCACGCCCGAACAGATCGGCGCCCAGCTCGGCCCGAGCGTCCAGGCACTGCGGATCGACCCCGCTCTGTTCGACCCCTGGTTCGTGGCCGGCCTCCTGGCACGCGGCGACAACCTGCGCGTCACGACCCGCACGTCCAGCCTCAGCGGCGGATCGCTCCGCGTCGACCTCAAGCGCCTCACCATTGCGGTGCTCAGCATCCAGGAGCAGCAGACGTACGGGCAGGCGTTCCAACGACTCGCGGAGCTCCGTGGCAAGCTCGAACAAGCCGCAGCGACCGGCGCCGTCCTGACACGCGAGATCGGCGAAGCCCTGGCCGCAGGCATCCTCACAGTCGTCGACAACCACACTTCGACCACCCGCCGACCGAAACGAACGTCGACAACCTAGCCCCCGACACATTCGGTTCGGCATAGACGACCTCCGAGCAACGCGCAGAAGCCACAATCCACGCCCGGGTACCTCCACGCGCACGGAGAAACCGCCCGGACAGCCTCCTCGTGCCGTTCCAACGTCATCCAGTTTCCAGAGACCATGGCCGCGTGCACACGGGAAGCACTCGAGCAAGTACGGACGCTTTCACGGTCCGGGACTACCCAGGCGTGCACGGGGAGCACGGTATCCGCATGATCGGGGGCAGCAGCACCAGCGAACCATTCCCCGCGTGCGCCGGGAGCACGGCGCGTACGACCAGCCGGCGCCGTGGGTGCTGGGACCTTCCCTGCGTACGCGGGGGCACGGCAACTGGCACACCCAAACCATCCCGCCCGAGGGACCATCCCGCGTCCGTGGGAGCACGACCCTGGCCTGGAGAAGTACCTGCGGCGCCGGGGACCATCCCCGCGTGCGCGGGGAGCATGCGTACGTCGCACGGGCGACCGTCCGCTCCGGGGGACCATCCCCGCGTGCGCGGGGAGCACGCGACCACCCTGGTTGCGGCCATCGACGCCGGGGGACCATCCCCGCGTGTGCGGGGAGCACCAGCCGCTTGGGCCTTCCCATTGAACCACTTTAGGACCATCCCCGCGTGCGCGGGGAGCACGACCCGGGCACGACCCCGTCCCGCCACGCCTCGGGACCATCCCCGCGTGCGCGGGGAGCATACTTGTCGACCTGGACCAATGAAGATCCACTTGCCCGTTTCTATTCACTTCTTCGACGGAACTTGAGAGGGCGGGCCCTCCACGCTGCCCGACTGCAACGTATCAGCTTTCCTCGAACAAAGTATGCATGGTGTCTGACTCGACCCACGCGGTTCCGGGCAATGCAGGATCGTCGCGGCCGAGTACCGACGGGATAGTGCGAGATTGCGCCGGGGCCGGCGCCGTCGCGGTTGCTCAGTCGAGCCGCCGCTTGGGCGTTTCCCGGCGCATGATGGATCGGCGTGTTGGTCATCCCGGGCCGCCTGCAGGTCGCCGGCCTGCTCGACCTGCCGCCCGCACTGCTTCACCGGCGGCGACCGCCTGAGCCGGCTGGCGTGGGTGACGAACGACGCATGCCAACCGGCATCGATAACTACGGACTGAACAGGTAGCCTGGCGCATTGTGAGCATTCGATTGCGCCCGGGGCCTACGTGATCGAGGAGATTCTGCCCTCCCGCGTCGTCGTGTCCGAGGTGTTCGGCGATGTCGAGGGCGACCTGTTTCCGGAGGAGGAGGCGGTGATCGCCCGGTCGGTGGACAAGCGGCGGCGGGAGTTTCGCACGGCGCGGCTGTGCGCCCGCCGGGCGTTGGCCGGGCTGAGCCTGCCCGCGGTACCGGTGCTGCCAGGGGCCTCCGGCGCGCCGCGGTGGCCGGACGGTGTGGTCGGCAGCATGACCCACTGTGACGGCTATCGGGCCGCCGCGCTGGCCCGTGCCACGGACCTGCGCACCATCGGCATCGACGCCGAGCCGCACGCCGCGTTGCCGGACGGCGTGCTGTCGGCGGTCACGCTGCCGCAGGAGCGGCGGCGGTTGGCCGCGCTGTGTGCCGCGCACCCGGCGGTGCACTGGGACCGGCTGCTGTTCAGCGCGAAGGAGAGCGTCTACAAGGCGTGGTTCCCGCTGGCCGGGCGCTGGCTGGGGTTCGAGGACGCGGACATCACCGTCGACCCGGAGCGGGGTGGCTTCACCGCCCGTCTCCTGGTGCCGGGTCCCGTGGTCAACGGCGTGGGGCTGACCGGCTTCACCGGCCGCTGGATGGTCCGGGCCGGCCTCGTCGTCACCGCGATCGCGAGCGACGCGGCGTAGCCGGGCAGGACGGGGCGTGCGCCGCGGCGCCGGCGGTCAGGAGAAGAACCGGGCCTCCACCCGCTTCAGTGTGCGCAGGTCCTCCAGGGTGACCGCGTCAAGCTCGAACTGCTGGCCGGAGGCGGCCTGGATAACGTACACGAACTCGATGAACGTCATGGAGTCGACGATCCGGCTCTCGATCAGGTCGGTGTCGTCGTCGACGCCCTCGGCGTGCTCCTTGAGCCAGCTGCGCACGGTTTCCATGGACTGGCCGCTCATACAGCCTCCTCCGTTCGGGCGGTGGTCAGATGGTGGAGCGCGTCCGACGGGGTGCCGTGCACGCGGGTGAGCGCCCCAACCCACCGCTCGAGGCCGAAGGCCGTGCAGCTGGTGACGGCGTGGTCGCCGGCGACGGTGATGCCGAGCCGCTCGCCGAAGAAGTTGCGGTGCTTGTTGAGCGAGGCGACGGCGACGCCGGCGTCGTCGACGAGCTCCCATTTCACCGGGTCGAGCGCGGTCAGCAGGGCTCGGGAGTCCTTGAGGAAGAACGGGTCGGAGGCTGCCTGCCGCTGCAGCGGGACACCCCAGCGGGACGCCAGCGCCAGAACCCGCTCCTGGAACCGCGCACGGAACGCGTCCGCCCCCGGCGCGTCGCCGACGTAGACGATCTCGCGCATGGTGAACGAGTGGAGGCGGGACAGGCCGTCGTAGGCGGCCTCGTTGCGGTAGCAGCGGCCGACGGCGCTGTACGTGCGGGGCGCGTCGAGCTCCTGCCCGTCCAGGGCGCCGAACACGGAGTAGCAGGTGGCGGACGGCAGGAAGTCGCCGGTGGGCTTGATCGGCGGGCCGCCGGGCCGGTCGCCCTGGGCGAGCCCGTCGAGGGCGTCCGGCGCGAACCGGTACGTCCCGAGCCCCAGATGCGGGAAGTTGCGGAAGTAGTCGATCCGCTCCAGCAGCTTGTCCGCGACCAGGCCGGCGGGCACGACGTTGTCCGCGCCCACTTCGGCGGCGAGCGCGGCGAACGCCCGGTCGACGTGGAGGAACAGATCGGCGTGGGCGCCGCTGAGGACGACGGCGCCGGTGGCCAGCTCGACCGGCCCACGCGCGGTCATGACGTCACCGCCGCGGGGAGCACACCCAGCCGGCCGAACACGTCCTGGGTCCGCCGCAGGATCTGGCGGTGGGCGCCGACGCGTGCGGCGTCGGCCAGCAGGCTGCGCCGGAAGCCGAGCGGGTCGGCGATGCCCGCGTCGGCGTACACCGCCGGGTTGTAGAGCGACGCGATCGACGCGTCGACATAGCGGCGGACGTACTGCTTCACGTCTTCGACCTCCTCCGGTGTCCCCTGCCGCTGCAGTTCGCGGAACAGTACGCGGACCATCTGCGCCCCGAAGGCGATGTGCCGGGACTCGTCCTGGTGGTGGATCCGGTTGATCGCCTGGATGGTCGGGTGCAGGTCCGGGTCGCCGCCCATCCGCTTGTTGAAGTGGTCGACGATCTGCTCGAACACCAGGATCCGGCTGAACACCACGAAGGCGTGGCCCAGCGGCGTGCGCTCGACCTGCGGGAAGGGCATGTTCATGGCCGGGTACACCTTGCCGCCGTAGCGGTGGCAGAACTCGGCGAAGAACCACATGTGCTCGTTCTCTTCACCGATGAAGTGGTGGAAGAACTCGGTGGCGTCGAGGAAGCCGTCCGTCTGGACCCGGGCGACGACCTCCTGCAGCAGTTCGCGGATGCCGTGCACGTTGAGGCTGTAGAAATGGATGCTCTCCCACTTCGACAGCTCGCGCAGCGTGTCACGCTCGAGTGTGCGGGCCGCGTCGGTGCCGGCCACGGTCATCAGGTCCGCGGACAGCCACAGCCCGTCGCCGACATCGATCGTGCCGGGCCAGTCGAAGGTCTTGTACGGGTTGTAGTAGTCGTCGACGGCCGCGTCGACCAACTGCTTGGCGACGCGCCGGAATTCTTGGTCGAAAACGATGGTCGACATCTCCACCTTCGCGATCGGACGGGGCTGCGGCTACCACCGCACGGGCAGTTGCTTGACCCCGCGGATGAGCCCTTCCTGCCAGGGCACCTCGTCGGCGGGCACCGCGAGGCGCAGTCCGGGGAACCGCCGCAGGAGGGTGTCGAGCGCGACGCCGAGCTCCATCCGCGCCAGCGAGGCCCCCACGCAGTGGTGCGGCCCGTGCCCGAAGGCCAGGTGGGGGTTGTGCGCGCGGCCGAGGTCGATCTCGTCGCCGCGGTCGAACACCGACTCGTCCCGGCTGGCGACGTGGTGGTGCACGGCGACGGTGTCGCCCGCCTTGATGAGCTTGCCGCCGAGCTCGACGTCCTCGGTGGCGACGCGGGGGAACGTGGTACCGACGGTCAGCGGGATGTGCCGGAGCAGCTCGTCGACGGCGCGGGGCACCAGCGTGCGGTCGTCGAGCAGCTGCTGCCACAGCTGCGGCTGGGACAGCAGGGTGAACAGCATGTTGCCGACCTGGTTCGCCGTCGTGCGGTACCCGGCGACGAGCAGGACGACTCCGAACTCGACCAGTTCGGGGTGGGTGAGCCGGTCCCCTTCGTCCCGCGCCTTGATCAGCTCGCCGAGCAGGTCGTCGCCGGGCTCCCCGCTGCGGGCGTCCACGAGCTCGCCCATGTACTTGTGCAGCTCGGCGAGGGCGGCGGCCACGTCCTGCACGCCGGCCGCCGACGGTGACAGCGACTGCTCGGTCCAGGCGAGGAACCGGTTACGGTCGTCGGTGGGCACGCCGAGCAGTTCGCAGATGACGGTGACCGGCAGCGGCCAGGCGAGGGTCGAGGCCACGTCGGCGGGCTGACCGCCCGCTTCCATCGTGTCGAGCAGGCCGTCCACGATCTCCTGGGCGCGCGGGCGGAGGCGCTCGACCTGCCGCAGGGTGAACGCCTTGGCGACGAGCCTGCGGAGCCTGGTGTGCTCGGGCGGGTCCATGCCCAGCAGCGATCGCGCGGACAGCGGCTGCGGGGTGAGGCGCGCGACGTCCTCGCGGCCCACGGTGGCGGCGCGGCTGAACCGGGGGTCGGCGAAGACGACGCGGGCCTCCTGGTATCCGGTCACGAGCCAGCACTCGCCGCCGTAGGGCATGGCGACCCGGGCCACCGGCTCGGTGCTGCGCAGCTCGCCGTAGCGGGGGTGCAGGTCCAGCCGCTCGTACGCGCCGAACGGGTAGGCGGGTGCGCTGTGCTGCGTCGAAGTCATGTGCCGCGACCTTTCGTGATCAGTGTTCGTCGCCGGTCAGTTGGGCGCGGGCGGCCCGGCCGGGACGGGGTCCGGCACGGCCTGGATCTCGATGAGCGCGGCGGTGCAGGTGTACCCGGTGCCGCCGCCGATCAGCAGGACCAGGTCACCCTCGGCGACCTGCTTGGTACGGACGAGGAAGTCGAGGCCGGCGAACTGGTCGCCGCTGCCGAGGTGGCCGGTGGTCCGGCCGAACTCCCAGGTGCTCTTCGCCAGGGGGCACCCGTAGCTGGCGGCGAACTCGTCGTCGGATGCGCCGGAGTGGGAGGCGGGCTCGATCACCCGCCGCACGTCGTCCATCTTGGCGTCGCATTCGGCGAGCACCGTCTGCCACGTGCTGGTCAGGACGGTCCGGATCCGCGGGAGGATCTCCACCGGGTTCTTGCCGACGATGAACTCCTTGTGCCGGGCGGCCAGGTTGATGGTCTCCTCCGGCGGTGGCGGGCATTCGTCGAACGCAGCGGTACCGCGGGCCGCGCCCTCGAAGAGGTTGTCGGTCAGGGTGACGGTGGACAGCACCCGGGCGAACCCGCCGCCGCGGGCGAGCACCATCGCGGTGCCGCCGTCGCCGAAGAACGTGCGGCTGTGCGAGTTCCACCGGTTGATGGCGGGCTCGCTGAAGCGGTCGCCGGTGGTCAGCAGCACCGCGCTGCCCCGGGTCCGGCCGGCGAGGAAGGCCGCCCCGAGTTCCAGCGAGGCCATGCCGCCGTTGCACCGCTGCTGCAGCTCGACCCCGGGCACGGCGGTGCCGAGCGTCTCGTTCGCCACGTAGGTGGCCGTCGGCCACATCATGCGGCCCTGGAACCACGTGGTGCTGTGCAGCACCTGGCCGAACTCGGCCGGGGCCAGCCCCGACTGGGCCACCGCCGCCCGGCCCGCCGCGACCGCCATCTCCGCGGGCGCCGGCCCGTCGGAGACGAGCACCGAGGTGTACCCGAGCTCCCTGCTGTGCCGGTCGGTGATGTGCCCGGCAGCGACCGCCACGTCCGTGCTCACCGGGGGCGGCAGGAACGCGCCGACCCCGGCGATGTACAGCTCATCCCATAACATCGACATCGCCTCCGTCGCTGATGGACGCGATGCTAGGGAGCCGCCCTTAATTCGGGCTAAGCCCGCCGTGCGCACCGCCGGGACCAGCCGCTTCAGGTGGGAATAAGCGGCCGGTGTCACGCTGCTCCCTTACCAATCCCGCCGTGCCGGACCGGAGCTGCCGCGATGACCTCACCCGACCACGTCGACGTCCTCATCATCGGTGCGGGCCTGGCGGGCATCGGCGCAGCCTGCCGTCTGCGCCGCGCCCTGCCCGCCAAGACGATCGCCATCCTCGAGGCGCGGGACGCGATCGGCGGGACATGGGACCTGTTCCGCTACCCGGGCGTGCGATCGGACTCGGACATGTTCACGCTCGGCTACCGGTTCCGGCCGTGGCGCGGCGCGACCGCGATCGCCGACGGCGGGTCGATCCTGCGCTACGTGCGCGACACCGCCCGTGAGTACGGCGTCGACGAGTCGGTCCGCTTCAACCACCGGGTCCTGCGCGCCGAGTGGTCCAGCGCCGATTCCCGCTGGAGCGTCGTCGCCCACCGCGTCGACACGGGCGAGACGGTACGCATGACCTGCGGCTTCCTGTTCTCGTGCGCCGGCTACTACCGCTACGACGCCGGTCACGCGCCGCAGTTCCCCGGCATCGAGGACTTCCGCGGCCGCGTCGTGCACCCGCAGCACTGGCCGGAGGACCTCGACTACGCGGGCAAGCGCGTTGTCGTCATCGGCAGCGGCGCCACGGCGATCACGCTCGCGCCGGCGCTGGCCGGCAGCGCGGCCCACGTGACCATGCTCCAGCGCTCCCCCACCTATGTCGTGTCATTGCCCAGCGAGGAGAAGCTGCTGCCCCGGCTGCGCCGGGTGCTGCCGGAGCGGGTCGCGTACGCGATCGTGCGCTGGAAGAACGTGCTGGCGCAGAGCGCGAGCTACCAGCTCAGCCGGCGCCGGCCGGAGCTGGTGAAGCAGCGGCTGCGCAAAAAGCTCGCGGAGCAGCTGCCGCCGGGCTACGACATCGGCACGCACTTCACGCCCCGCTACAACCCGTGGGACCAGCGCATGTGCGTGGCGCCGGACGGCGATCTCTTCGCGGCCATCGGCCGGGGCGCGGTCTCGGTCGTGACCGGCGAGATCGAGACCTTCACCGCGGACGGGGTGCGGCTGGCGTCGGGTGCGGACGTGCCCGCCGACGTGGTGGTCACGGCGACGGGGCTGAGGCTGCTGCCGTTCGGCGGTGCGCGGCTGTACGTCGACGGGCGCGAGGTCGACTTCCCGCGGACCGTGGCCTACAAGGGCATGATGCTGACGGACGTGCCCAACTTCGCGTTCATGGCCGGGTACACGAACGCGTCGTACACCCTCAAGGTCGAGCTGGTCAGCCAGTACGTGTGCCGGCTGCTGGCCTACATGGGCAAGCGCGGCTACGTGCACTGCGCCCCGCAGAGCGACGCGTCGGTGGGCACCGGGCCGCTGCTGGACTTCGCCGCCGGGTACGTGCGGCGGACCATCCACGAGTTCCCGAGGCAGGGCGACCGGCATCCGTACCGGATGCCCGCGAACTACCTCGTGGACGCCGTGACGCTGCGGCGGGGGCGGCTCGACGAGGCGATGCGGTTCGGCACGGGGACACCGGTCCCGGCGGCGGCCTCGCCGCGGTGAGCACGCCGAGCGGCTACCTCCCCGCTCGGTGCGCTGCACGACCGAAGGGTGGGCAACGGGTCGTCGAAACGTCAGACACTCGATAGATTCTGAAAACTAAGAACCTCGATCCCGGCCACAGCGTGTGTTAGTGTCCGATACAGATCGCTGCTCATCGATATTGCGGCCAGAGCCGATCACGCCAAGACTTCCGCCTCGGGCGGTATCAGCGACGTAGCCGATACCACTCGGAGTGCGTCGCGTCATGGGTAAACCTCATAGAGAAGGCGGGGAGGTTGCTATGAGGTATGAGATCCTCGGCCCACTGCAGGTCATCCACGACAGCCAGGTTCTGCAGCCGAAGGCTCGAAAGATCAATACGCTGCTGACGATCCTGATTTTGCGAATCAATCAGGTGGTGACGACCGAGCAGATCTTCGCGGAGCTGTGGCCGACCAAAATGCCGCGCCGGGCGAATGCGGCCATCCACGTGTACATCTCGCAACTGCGCCGCTTTCTGTGGGGCAACGGAAACAGGGGCCACATTCAGACGTCGGCCGGCGGCTACATGCTGTCCAAGGGATCCGCCGAGGTGGACGTCGACCTGTTCGAGCAGGACGTCCGGGCAGGTCAGGAGCACATCCGGCGCGAGGCCTACGAACTGGCGGCCGAGGCGTTCGAAAGCGCCCTCGCCCGCTGCCGCGGGCCGGTGCTGAGCGACCTGCGGGAAAGCCCGAGCATCTCCACGTTCGTGGCCTGGTTCGAGGAGGCCAAACTGGCCTGCACGGAATATCTCATCGACGCGACGATCGCCTTGGGGCGGGCCCCGCACACCATTCCGGAGCTGTACGCGCTGACCGAAGCACATCCGCTGCGGGAGCGATTTCACCAGCAACTGATGCTGGCCTTGTACCTCGCCGACCGGCGGGCCGACGCGCTGCGCGTGTACCAGAACGCACGGCAGACCCTGGTCGACGAATTGGGCCTCGAGCCCGGAAACGCACTGCGGGAATTACAACACGCGATCCTGCTCGGAGATGCGCGGCTGGAGCGCCCGGGCGTGATGCTGGTATCCGGCGTGAGTTGATCGCGATCCGGGCGACCGTCCGGCGCAGCGCGGGACGGCCCGGCGATATTCAATCCGCGAGACGCCGTGAGCATCGCCCCGAGCGTCGAAATTCCACGTGATCCGCGCCGGGTGACAGGAAATCGTCCGGCGCGAGCAACGGTGAGGCGGAGTCAATCGAATGAACAATGCGTTCACCATGTCGTTCAGTCATGACCGGACGACGACGGCACGACCCGGCCCGGCCGGCGGCGATGATCCCCACGCCGATTTCTTCACAGTGTTACGGACCGGCGACCCGGTGGCGGACTACCCGCGGGTGCGCGCGCTGCTGCGCAGCGTGCCGCACGGCGAGCTGCCGCGCGCCGGCCGGCTGCTGTCCCGCCTCGACGCGGACGAGGTGCTGCGCCACCACCCGGCGCAGCCGGTCCTCAACGTCGCCGTCACCGGGCACGGCACACTCTCCGAACTGCTCCCCCCGCTCACCGCCGAACTGGCGCGGCACGGCCTGCTGCTGCGGCCCTACACGGCGAGCTTCGACACGTACCTGCCGGAGCTGCTCGACCCGGACAGCGAGCTGTACCGCTCCCGCCCGGACATCGTGCTGTGCGTACTCGATCCGCACATCGTCCTCGACGAGCTGCCGACCCCGTGGACCGTGGCCGACGCCGAGCGGGTGCTGGCCGAGAAGGTGGGCCTCATCGACCGGCTGACCGAGCGGTTCGAGACCGCGCCCGGAAGGTTGCTCGTGCTCAATACGCTCCCGCTGCCGCCGGACCTGCCGGCGTTGCTGACCAGTGATCGCCACCGCGCGGAGCTGGGGGCGGTGTGGCGGGAGGCGAACGCGCGGCTGCTGCGGATGGGCACCCGCCGCTCCTCGGTCGTCGTCGTCGACCTCGACCCGCTGATCGCCGGGGGGACACCCGTCTGCGACCGGCAGATGAGCCAGTACGTCAAGGCTCACCTGGGAGCGGGCCTGCTGGGCCGCTACGCGCGGGAGGTCGGCCACCTCGCCCGGCAGCTGGCCGGCCAGACCAGGAAATGTCTCGTCGTCGACCTCGACGGCACGATGTGGGGCGGGATCCTCGGCGACGACGGCGCCGAGGGCATCGAGATCGGGCCCGGCCCCCGGGGGGAGGCGTTCGCCGCCTTCCAGCGGGCGGTCGCGCAGCTGAAGTCGCAGGGCATCCTGCTCGCCGTGGTGAGCAAGAACGACGCCGAGCCGGTGCGGCGGGTGCTCGGCGAGCACCCCGGGATGGTGCTGCGCGACGAGGACTTCGTCCGGGTGATCGCCAACTGGGAGCCCAAGCACGACAACATCGAATCCTTGGCCCGGGCGCTGAACCTGGCGACGGGCAGCTTCGTCTTCGTCGACGACAGCCCGTACGAATGCGCGCTGGTCCGGCGGGCGTTGCCCGAGGTCGAGGTGATCGAGGTCGGGCCGGAGCCCGCGCTGCACCTGGAGAAGCTGCTCGCGGACCGCTGGTTCGGCGTGCGGGAACTGACCGCCGAGGACCTCGGCCGCACCGAGCAGTACCGGGTCGAGCTGCGGCGCGAGGAGTTCGCCGGCACGTTCACCGATATCGGGCAGTACCTGCGCGAGCTCGGGATCACGGTGCGGTTCGCCGCGGTCGCCGAGGCCGAGGTGCCGCGGGTGGCGCAGCTGACGCAGCGGACGAACCAGTTCAACATGGGGCTGCGCCGGCTGGAGGCCGCCGAGGTGCGCGATCTGGCCGGCCGGCCGGACCACTCCGTGCTGACGATCCGGTCCGCGGACCGGTTCGCCGACAACGGGCTCGTCGGTGCGGTGCTGTGCCGGCGTGCGGACGGTGTCACCCACATCGACAACTTTCTGCTCAGCTGCCGGGTGTTCGCGCGGGGCATCGAGAACGCGTGCCTGTCCGCACTGCTGCGGCACGAACACGCCAACGGCGCGCGGGCCGTCCAGGCCGTGTACCGCTACTCGCCGAAGAACACCCGGATGAAGCCGTTCTACGCGACCAACGGCTTCATCGAAGTCTCCGACGACGGTGTCGAGGCGGTGTTCCGGCACGACCTGGTCGCCATCGCCGACCCACCCGGGCACCTGCGGCTGATCACGGACCTGTGAGCCGGGCGCTGCTGCGCACAGGACGGAGGGCCTGTCGCACGCCGCGCGACAGGCCCTCCGCGGTGCGGGACTACAGCGGCTTCTTCGCCACCGCGATCACGTAGTCGAGGGCGGAGATGCTCCGGCGCAGGCCGGCCTCGTTGCTCAGCAGGCGCTGCGCCAGCTCGATGTTCTTGTCCCCGACCCGCGCCGCGTACGCCGCCTCGTGCATCGCGGCGATGGAGTAGTTCAGGAACGGCTCGTACACATGCTCACGGATCGAGGTGATGCGCACGTCCACGAACCCCGCGGTCGCGAGCCGCTCGGCGTACTCCACCGAGCCGTACCAGTTCTCCACCGGCGGGATGCCCGCGAAGATGCTGGTTCGGATGGCGGTCTCCTCGTCGGCGCTCAGGCCGGCGAAGTCGAAGGAGTCCAGCTTCGGCTGGTCCGCGGTGGCCAGTACACCCCCGGGCCGCAGCGCCTCGAACGCGTTGCGGAAGAACGTCTCCCGCGTGTTGAAGTGGAACGCCGACTCCAGGGCGACGACCTTGTCGAACTCGCCGTGGGGCCGCAGCGGGTCGGTCGCCGACGCCTGCTTGAACTCGACCACCCCCGACAGGCCCTTCTCCTGCGCACGCCTGGTCGCGGTCGCAACCTGCTTCGCGCCGATGTTCAGCGCCGTGACGTGCCCGAGGTTCCAGGTCGTGGCCCAGAAGAAGTCCTGGTCGCCCCACCCGCACCCGGCGTCGAGGACACGGTCGCCCGGCTGGAAGCCCGCCGACTCGGCCAGCAGGCGGGCCAGTGCCTCGCTGGCCTCGTCCATGTCGGGGCAGTCGCCCGCCCAGTATCCGCGGTTCATGTACGAGCTGCGCTTCGCCAGCAGGCGATCAGGGTCCAGGTTCTCGTAGGAACCGAGCACCTGTTCCTGGGAGATGTCTTTGACGGTTTCGCCGACCATGTGAGCACCTTTCAGGCATCGCGGCATCGGCGTGGAAGCATCCCGCCGGATCGGACCAGGTCGTGCAAGAACCCTCCGATCTAGCCGCCCGCCACTTAAGCGGTGCTTAGCCCCGCCTAAGCCCCGGCGCCGGCCGGCCCCGTTGATCGGCAATTTAGTGGCGGCTAAGGACGTCGTTAGCCCGGCTCGGACAGTGGGGAGGCAGCCCGCGCACGCCGGCTCCCCCGGTGCAGGAATCCCCGTGCAGCGTGGCGTCGATGTCGAGGAGCGCCCCAGTCATGACCGCTGAGCAGTCAGCTGACCCGTTGTCCACCGAGGCGAAGCTGCGGGAGTACCTACGGCGGGCGACCGCCGAGCTTCAGCGGACCAGGCAGCGGCTGGCCGACGCGACCGCGCGGGACGGCGAGCCGATCGCGGTGGTGAGCATGGCCTGCCGGTTCCCCGGCGACGTCCGCTCCCCCGAGGACCTGTGGGACCTGGTCCGCGACGGCCGGGACGCGATGTCGCCGTTCCCGGACAACCGGGGCTGGAAGGTCGATCGGCTGTACCACCCCGACCCCGACCAGCCCGGCCGGACGTACACCCGCGAGGGCGGCTTCGTACGCGACGCGGACATGTTCGACCCGGATCTGTTCCGCATCAGCCCGCGCGAGGCCCTGGCGATGGACCCCCAGCAGCGGCTGCTGCTGGAGACGGCGTGGAAGTCCTTCGAGAACGCGGGCCTCTCCCCGCACGACGTGCGCCGGGCCAACATCGGTGTGTACGCGGGCGTCATGATCGCCGACTACGGCTTCCCCCTGCTCCCGGACACCCCCGTGGGCTTCGAGGGGCTTCTGTCGACGGGTATCGCCTCGAGCGTCGCGTCCGGCCGCGTCGCCTACACCTTCGGCCTCGAAGGACCCGCGATCTCCGTCGACACCGCCTGCTCGTCGTCCCTGGTCGCGGTACACCTGGCCGGCCAGGCCCTGCGCGCCGGCGAGTGCGACCTGGCCCTGGCGGGCGGCGCGACCGTCATGAGCACGCCGCTGCCGTTCACCGAGTTCACCCGCAACCGCGCGCTGTCGGCGGGCGGACGCTGCAAGGCATTCGCCGAAGGCGCCGACGGCACCGCCTGGGGCGAGGGCGTCGGCCTGCTGCTGCTGACCACGCTCAGCCGCGCCCGCGAAAGGAACCTCCCCATCCTCGCGGTCATCCGCGGCTCGGCGATGAACCAGGACGGCGCCAGCAGCCAGCTCACCGCCCCCAACGGCCCGGCACAGCAGAAGGTCATCCTGGCCGCGCTGGCCGACGCCGGGCTGAGCCCCGCCGACGTCGACGCCGTCGAGGCGCACGGGACCGGCACGCCGCTCGGCGACCCGATCGAGGCGCAGGCCCTCCTCGCCACCTACGGCCAGGAGCGCCCGGGCGACCAGCCGCTGTGGCTCGGGTCGATCAAGTCGAACATCGGGCACACCCAGGCCGCCGCCGGCGTGGCCGGGGTGATCAAGATGGTGCAGGCGATCCGGGCCGGGGTACTGCCCAGGACGCTGCACGTCGACACCCCCACCAGCCACGTCGACTGGACCTCCGGCCGGGTCGCCCTGCTGACCGACGCCGTCGCGTGGCCCGACCACGGACGGCCGCGCCGGGCGGCGGTGTCGTCGTTCGGCATGAGCGGCACCAACGCCCACCTGATCCTGGAACAGGCGCCGCCCGCGACCGCCGCGCCCACGACCGTGGCGATGCCGCTGCTGCTGTCCGCCAAGACCGACCAGGCGCTGACGGCCACGGCGGACCGCTTCGCCGAGTACCTCCGGCACCGCCCCGACCTCGACCTGGGCACGGTGGCACACACCCTCGCCACGGGTCGGGCCCTGCTGCCCCACCGGGCCGTCGTCGTGGGCGACGACCCTGGCGCGGTGATCCGCGGACTGGAGTCGCTGGCGCGGCACGAACCCGCCGCGGGCGTCGTCCACGGCGCCGCGAACGCGGCCGGCCACAAGACCGTGTTCGTCTTCCCCGGCCAGGGCGGCCAGTGGGTGGGCATGGGCCTGCAGCTGGCCGACCGCGACCCGGTGTTCGCCGCCCACCTGGACGCCTGCGCCGAGGCGTTCGCCCCCTGGCTCGACCTGCGGCAGGTCATGCGGCGCACCGACACCGACTGGCTGACCCAGGTCGAGCTGCTCCACCCCGTCCTGTTCACCGTCATGACCGGCCTCGCCGCCATGTGGCGCCACCGCGGCGTGACCCCCGACGCGGTGGTCGGGCACTCCCTGGGCGAGATCGCCGCCGCCTACACGGCCGGGGCGTACACCCTCGCCGACGCCGCCCGCGTCATCGCCCTGCGCAGCCGCGCCCTGCTCCCCCTGGCCGGCCTCGGGGACATGGCCTCCCTCGAGCTCTCCGCCGACGAGACGACCGCGCTGGTCGACGGCCGGCCGGACCTGCACATCGCCCTCTACAACGGGCCCGCCAACACCGTCGTCGCCGGTGCCGCCGAGCCGATCGCCGACCTCGTCGAGCAGTGCCGGCAACGCGAGATCCGGGTCCGCGTGCTGCCCGTGGGCATCGCCTCGCACACGCCGTACGCCGAACCGCTACGGGACCGGGTGCTGACCGATCTTGCCGGCGTCGCGCCACAGCCGACCGGCATCGCGATGTACTCGACGCTCACCGGCGACCGGATCGACCCCACCCGCCTCACCGCCGAGTACTGGTTCGACGGCCTGTGCAAGCCCGTCCGGTTCTACCAGGCCGCCCAGGCACTGCTCCGCGACGGCCACTACACGTACATCGAGGTCAGTCCCCACCCGATCCTGATCCCGCACCTCGAACAGACCTTCGAGGAGCACAGCCCGTC
Organism: Dactylosporangium sp. CA-233914; assembly: GCF_050942935.1. Classification (NCBI taxonomy): domain Bacteria; kingdom Bacillati; phylum Actinomycetota; class Actinomycetes; order Micromonosporales; family Micromonosporaceae; genus Dactylosporangium; species Dactylosporangium sp. CA-233914. The sequence goes on from NZ_CP192030.1 coordinate 7,415,691, forward strand.
CGGCACCGGCATGCTCGCCATCGCCAGCCAGCGCCGCGACCACGACCAGCCGGCGACCTTCACGACCGCCCTCGCCACCGCCCACGTGTACGGCCTGCCGGTGCGGTGGGACCAGCCGGAGACCGCCCCGCTGCCGGCGGCCCTGCCGACGTATCCGTTCCAGCGGCAGCGGTACTGGCTGCAGCCGGGACGCTCGGCCGGCGAACCCGCCGACCTCGGCCTGACGAACGCCGACCACCCGATGCTCGCCGCGGCGATCGACCTGCCCGACAGCACGTCGGTGCTGCTGACCGGCGCGCTGTCGCTCGACACCCAGCCGTGGCTCGCCGACCACGCGGTGCAGGGGACGGTACTGCTGCCCGGCACCGCGTTCGTCGAACTGGCGCTGCACGCCGGGCACCACACCGGCCATCCGCACCTGCGGGAACTGACGTTGCAGGCACCACTGACGCTGCACGGTGACGAGACGCGTGCCGTGCTCGTCGAGGTCGCCGCCCCGGGCGACGACGGGCACCGGCCGATCACCATCCGCTCCCGGACCGGCGAACAGGACTGGGTCCGGCACGCGACCGGCGTCCTGACCGCCGCGGTCCCCGCCGAGCCGGCCGGAGCGGGCACGAACTGGCCGCCGGCGGATGCCGCGCCGGTGCGGGTCGGCGGCCTCTACGACGACCTGGCCGCCACCGGCCTGGACTACGGCCCGGTGTTCCAGGGCGTGACCGCCGCGTGGCGGGCCGGCGACCGCGCGTACGCCGAGGTCGCTCTGCCGGAGGAGGTGGACGTCGCCGGCTGGGGCGTACACCCCGCGCTGCTCGACGCCGCGCTACACGCCGCCGCGCTCCTCCCGGGCGCCGGCGACGGGCTGCGGTTGCCGTTCGCCTGGTCCGGCATCAGTCTGTACGCCACCGACGCCCGCCGGCTGCGTGTCGTGGTGGAGCGCACCGGCCCGGACACGATCACCGTCACCGCGACCGACCCCGCCGGGGAGCCGGTCGCCACCGTCGACGCGCTCACCGTCCGCCCCATCCCGCCGGGGCACCTGGACAGCCTGCCCGGCCACGACACGCTGTTCCACGTCGACTGGACCACCGTTGCCGCACCCACGCCCGGTCCAAGCGTCGAGACGGTCGTGCTTCCGGTCCGGGGCAGCGGCGAGGTCGTGACCGGCACCCACGACCTCGTCGAGGAGACACTGCGGAAGGTGCAGGCGTGGCTGGCGGACACCGATTCGCGCCTGGTTGTGCTCACCCGGGGCGCGGTCGCCGCAGTGCCGGGTGATGACGTCACCGACCTGGCCGGCGCCGCGGTATGGGGTCTGCTGCGCTCCGCGCAGTCGGAGCATCCGGGCCGGTTCATGCTGCTCGACACCGACACCGACGACATCACCGCCGCGGTCGGCAGCGGCGAGCCGCAGGTGGCGGTGCGCAACGGCACGGTGTGGGTGCCGCGGCTGCGTGCCCTGCGCACCGCGCACCGGCTCCAGCTCCCCGCCGAACGCTGGCGCGTGGACGTCAGCACCCCCGGCACGGTGGAAGGGCTGACCGTCATCGACGACGGCCGTCCCGAAGCACTGCAGCCGGGTCAGGTTCGGGTCGCCGTACGAGCCAGCGGCGTCAACTTCCGCGACGTGCTGATCACGCTCGGCATGTACCCGGGGCCGGCGGTCATCGGTTCGGAAGCCGCCGGTGTCGTCACCGAGGTCGGGCCCGATGTCACGACCGTAGCGCCCGGGGATCGGGTGATGGGCCTCTTCCACGGCGCCCTCGCCGACCACGCCACCACCGACGCCCGCCTCCTCACCCACATCCCGGCCGGCTGGACCTACCCCCAAGCCGCAACCGTCCCCGTCGTATTCCTCACCGCCTACTACGCCCTCCACGACCTCGCCGACCTCCAACCCGGCCAACGCATCCTCATCCACGCCGGCGCCGGCGGAGTCGGCATGGCCGCCATCCAACTCGCCACCCACCTCGGCGCCGACATCTACACCACCGCCAGCCCCACCAAATGGCCCACCCTCCACCAACTCGGCATCGACCCCGACCACATCGCCTCCTCCCGCACCCTCGACTACCGCAACCAATTCCCCAACCTCGACGTCGTCCTCAACGCCCTCACCGGCGAACACATCACCACCTCCCTCAACCTCCTCACCAACAACGGCCACTTCCTAGAAATGGGCAAAACCGACCAACGCGACAACCCCGACACACGCTACCAATCCTTCGACCTCTTCGACGCCGGACCCGACCGCATCCAACACATACTCACCAACCTCATCGACCTGTTCCACCAAGGCACCCTGCAACCGTTGCCGCACACCGCATGGCCCGTCCAAGACACCCCCACCGCCTACCGACACCTCGCCCAAGGCCACAACATCGGCAAAATCGTCCTCACCCACCCGACTCCGATCAACCCCAACGGCACCATCCTCATCACCGGCGGCACCGGCACCCTCGCCACCCTCCTCGCCCAACACCTCACCGAAACCGGCCACGCCAAGCACCTCCTCCTGGCCAGCCGACGCGGACCACACGCCCCAGGCACGGACGACCTCATCGCCCGCCTCCAGCAACACGGCACGACAGCCACCGTGGTCGCCTGCGACACCGCCGACCCCGACGCCCTCAACGACCTCATCGCCAGCATCCCCACCGAACACCCACTCACCGCCATCTTCCACACCGCCGGCGTCCTCGCCGACGCCACGCTTGAAAGCCTCACCCCGGATCAGGTCCACACCGTGCTGCGCCCCAAGGTCGACGCGGCCTGGAACCTCCACCGGGCCACCCAACACCTCGACCTCGCCGCGTTCGTCCTCTACTCGTCGGTCGCCGGCGTGCTGGGCAGCCCTGGGCAGGGCAACTACGCGGCCGCGAACACCTTCCTCGACGCCCTCGCCCAACACCGGCACGCCCGCGGCCTGCCCGCCACGGCGGTGGCGTGGGGCTACTGGGAACACACCACCGGCATGACCGCACACCTCGACGACGCCGACCGCGCCCGCATCACCCGCAGCGGCCTGCATCCGCTGGCCAATGAGCTGGCACTGCGGTCGCTGGACGCCGCGCTGGACAGCGCGCACCCCGCTCCGTTCGTGGCCACCGTCGACCTGGCAGCGGTACGCGCTCGCGCCGGCGATCCCGCGCTGCCCTCAGTCCTGCGGGGCCTGGCACCGGTGGCCAACCGGCGCGTCGCCACCGCCGGCCGCCCCGGTGGCACCGACGAAGGGTTGGCGGGCCGGCTCGCCGGGCTCAGTGGCAACGAACGCACGCAGGTGCTGACCCAGATCGTCACCACCAACGCCGTCGCCGTGCTAGGCCGCCGGGACGAGGACGGGATCGATCCCCAGCGAGCGTTCAAGGACCTCGGGTTCGACTCCCTGGCCGCGGTGGAGCTCCGCAACCGGCTCAACGCCGCCACCGGCCTGCGTCTGCCGGCCACCACGATCTTCGACCACCCGAGCGTCCAGGCCCTCACCGCCCATCTGGCGCAACTGCTCACCGCGGAGGCCGTACCCGCTCCCGTGGTCACGCCGACCGCCGTCCCGGCCGGGGACGAGCCGATCGCGATCGTGGGCATGGCCGGCCGCTATCCGGGCGCCGACAGCCCCGAGGAGCTGTGGCAGCTGGTGCAGTCCGGCACCGACGCGATCACCGGCATGCCCACGGACCGCGGCTGGAACCTGGCGGCCCTCTACGACCCCGACCCCGACCACCCGGGGACGTCCTACACCCGCCACGGCGGCTTCCTACATGCGGCCGCCGAATTCGACGCCGACTTCTTCGCTATCAGCCCCCGCGAAGCCGCCGCCACCGACCCCCAGCAGCGGTTGTTGCTGGAAACAACCTGGCAGGCCCTGGAAACCGCCGGGATCGACCCCACCAGCCTCAAAACCAGCCCAACCGGCGTCTTCACCGGCGTCATCTACAACGACTACGCCACCCGCCTCCACCACACCCCCGAAGCATACGAAGGCTACCTCGGCAACGGCAGCGCCGGCAGCATCGCCTCCGGCCGACTCGCCTACACCCTCGGCCTCGAAGGCCCAGCAATCTCCATCGACACCGCCTGCTCGTCGTCATTGGTAGCAACGCACCTGGCGATACAGTCGCTGCGCAACGGCGAATGCACTCTGGCCCTCGCGGGCGGCGTGACCATCATGTCGACCCCGGCCCGCTTCATCGAGTTCTCCCGCCAGCGCGGCCTGTCCGCCGACGGCCGCTGCAAGTCCTTCGCCGACGGAGCCGACGGCACCGCGTTCTCCGAAGGCGTCGGCATCCTCGTCCTCGAACGCCTCTCCGACGCCCAACGCAACGGCCACCACGTCCTAGCCGTCATCGCCGGCTCCGCCGTCAACCAGGACGGCGCCAGCAACGGCCTCACCGCACCCAACGGCCCATCCCAAGAACGCGTCATCCGGCAGGCGCTCGCCAACGCCAGCCTCACCCCCGCCGACGTTGATGCGGTCGAGGCGCACGGCACCGGCACCACCCTCGGCGACCCGATCGAGGCACAGGCGCTCCTGGCAACCTACGGGCAGAGCCGCACCAGTGATGAGCCGCTGTGGCTGGGATCAATCAAGTCGAACATCGGCCATTCGCAAGCCGCCGCAGGCGTCGCCGGCGTCATCAAGATGGTCCAAGCCCTGCATGCCGGCGTGCTGCCCAAAACTTTGCACGTGGACGCCCCGTCGTCCCATGTGGACTGGGAGTCCGGGCAGGTGTCCCTGTTGACCGAGCCGGTTGCCTGGCCGGATCACGGGCGGCCGCGCCGGGCGGCGGTGTCGTCGTTCGGCATCAGCGGTACCAACGCCCACCTCATCCTCGAGCAGGCACCTGCCGCAGCGGATGTTCCCGCGACCGAATCCGATCTGCCGTTGCTGCTGTCGGCGAAGACCGAGACGGCGTTGACCGCCTCGGCCGGGCTGCTCGCGGAGCATCTTCACGAGAACCTGGCCGCGGTCGCGTACACCCTGGCCACGGGCCGTGCGCTCATGCCGCACCGGGCGGTGGTCCTTCCCGGGCACGACCCGGCCGCGGCGCTGCGAACGCTGGCCGATGGCGGTGTGCATCCGGGTGTCGTCCGTGGGGTGGCGGGTCAGGGCGGGCTGGCGTTCCTGTTCACCGGGCAGGGTTCCCAGCACCCCGGCATGGGCGCCGGCCTCTACGAGCACTGGCCGGTCTTCGCCACCACCCTCGACGAGGTCTGCGCGGTGTTCGACCCGCTGCTGGAACACCCGCTGCGGGAGGTGATGTTCGGCGCCCACACCGGCCTGCTCGCCCAGACCCGCTACACGCAGCCGGCGCTGTTCGCCTACGAGGTCGCGTTGTACCGCCTGCTACAAGACTTCGGCCTGACCCCCGACTACCTAACCGGGCACTCCATCGGTGAGGTCACCGCCGCGCACATCGCCGGGGTGTTCGGGCTGGCCGACGCGGCGCGGCTGGTGGCGGCTCGGGGTGCGTTGATGCAGCAGCTGCCGCCCGGAGCAATGCTCGCCGTCACCACCGACACCATCGACGCGTATCTGGACGGCGTTGAGGTCGCCGCCCACAACAGCCCCACCGCCCACGTCCTGGCCGGCGACCCGGACACGATCGCCGCCCTGGCCGAACGACTCACCGCCGACGGTGTACGCACCCGCCGACTGCACGTCGACCGGGCATTCCACACCAGCCACACCGACGCCATCCTCGACCAGTTCCGTGAAGTCGCCGCCGGCATCGACTACCGGCCACCGTCCATCCCGGTCGTGTCCACCCTCCCCGGGGAGCTGACCGACCCCGAGTATTGGGTCCGGCACATCCGCCACACCGTGGAATACACGACCGCCACCGAACGCCTGCACGAACTCGGCGTGACCCGGTTCCTTGAGGTCGGACCGGACGTAGTGCTGACGGCCCTCACCGCCGACACCCTCACCGACGTGGTCGCCATCCCGACCCAGCACCGCGACCGCGACCAAGCCGCCGCGTTCATCACTGCCCTGGCCACCGCACACGTGCACGGCCTGCCGGTGCGGTGGCGGCTGCCCGATCCGGCGCCGGCACCGGTCACACTGCCCACCTATCCGTTCCAGCGGCAGCGGTACTGGCTCGACGCGGCCACCACGCCCAGCGAACCCACCGACCTCGGCCTGACGAACGCGGACCATCCGGTGCTCGCCGCAGTGGTCGACCTGCCCGACAGCGACACGGTCCTGTTCACCGGCACGCTGTCGCTCGACGCTCAGCCGTGGATCGCCGACCACACCGTGCAGGACACCGTGCTGCTGCCCGGGACGGCGTTCGTGGAGCTGGCGCTGCATGCCGGGCACCACACCGGCCACCTCCACCTGCACGAGCTCACGCTGCAGACGCCCTTGACGCTGCACGGTGACGAGATCCGCTCCCTGCACGTCGAGGCCGGCCCACCGGACGGCGACGGACACCGGCCGATCACCATCCGGTCCCGGATCGGCGAGCAGGACTGGACCCGCCACGCCACCGGCACCCTGGCCACCACGCCCGGCACCGAGCCGGTGGACAGCGGGCTCACCTGGCCGCCCGATGCCGCGCGGATGGAGCTGGCGGACTTCTACACCGATCTGGCGGCCATCGGCCTGGTCTACGGGCCGGTGTTTCAGGGCGTGACGGCCGCGTGGCGGGCCGATGACCGGGCGTTCGCCGAGGTCGTCGTCCCGGAGCAGGTCGACGTCGATGGCTGGGGCATCCACCCTGCGCTGCTGGATGCCGCGCTGCATTCGGCGGTACTGCTCATCGGCGGGCCCGAAGTCCGGCTACCGTTCGCCTGGTCCGGCATCAGGCTGCACGCCACCGGCGCCCGCCAGCTACGCGTCACGGTCGAACGCACCGGCCCGGACACGGTCAGGGTCACCGCGACCGACCCCGCCGGGGAGCCGGTGGTCACGATCGATGCGCTCACCGTCCGGGCTCTGCCGGCCAGTCAGCCGAAGGTGGTTGGGCGTGGCTCGCTGTTCCAGACCGGCTGGACCACTGTCGCTGCGCCCGCGCTCGGTCCGAGCGTCGAGGACGTGCTTCCGGTCCGGGGTGGCGGCGGTGATGTTGTGGCCGGCATCCATGACCTGGTCGAGGACACGCTCCACAAGGTGCAGGCGTGGCTGGCCGATGACCGCCACGCCGATGCCCGGCTAGTGGTGCTCACCCGGGGCGCGGTTGCCGCAACTCCCGGCGAGGATGTCACGGATCTGGCCGGTGCGGCGGTGTGGGGTCTGTTGCGCTCGGCGCAGTCGGAGCATCCCGGCCGGTTCATGCTGCTCGACACCGACACCGACGACATCACCGCCGCGGTCGCCAGTGGTGAGCCGCAGGTGGCAGTGCGGAACGGCACCATATGGGTGCCACGGCTACGGCCGCTGCACACCGTGCACCGCCTCAACCTGCCCGGCGGACCGTGGCGGGTGCAGGTCACCACCCCGGGCACGGTGGAAGGCCTCACCGTCACCACCACCGACGCCGGACACCGCGACCTGGCGGCCGGTGAGGTGCGGGTCGCGATCCGCGCCACCGGCGTCAACTTCCGCGACGTCCTCATGACCCTCGGCATGTACCCCGGCGCCGCCGTCATCGGCGCCGAAGCCGCCGGTGTCGTCACCGAGACCGGACCAGATGTCACCACCATGGCAGTCGGCGACCGGGTGATGGGCCTCTTCCACGGCGCCCTCGCCGACCACGCCGTCACCGACGCCCGCCTCCTGACCCGCATCCCCGATGGCTGGACCTACCCTCAGGCGGCGACCGTCCCCGTCGTGTTCCTCACCGCCTACTACGCCCTACATGACCTCGCCGACGTCCAACCCGGCCAACGGGTGCTCATCCACGCCGGGGCCGGTGGTGTGGGCATGGCCGCCATCCAACTCGCCACCCACCTCCGCGCCGACATCTACACCACCGCCAGCCCCACCAAATGGCCCACCCTCCACCAACTCGGCATCCACCCCACCCACATCGCCTCCTCCCGCACCCTCGACTACCGCAACCAATTCCCCAACCTCGACGTCGTCCTCAACGCCCTCACCGGCGAACACATCACCACCTCCCTCAACCTCCTCACCAACAACGGCCACTTCCTAGAAATGGGCAAAACCGACCAACGCGACAACCCCGACACACGCTACCAACCCTTCGACCTCTTCGACGCCGGACCCGACCGCATCCAACACATACTCACCAACCTCATCGACCTGTTCCACCAAGGCACCCTGCAACCGTTGCCGCACACCGCATGGCCCGTCCAAGACACCCCCACCGCCTACCGACACCTCGCCCAAGGCCACAACATCGGCAAAGTCGTCCTGACCAATCCGATTCCGATCGATCCCGACGGCACGGTGCTGATCACCGGCGGCACCGGCACCCTCGGCACCCTCCTCGCCGAACACCTCGCCACCACCCGCCGCGCGCGACGCCTGCTCCTGGTCAGCCGCAGCGGATCACAAGCCCCCGGCGCGGACGACCTCATCGCCCGCCTCCAGCAACACGGCACGACAGCCACCGTGGTCGCCTGCGACACCGCCGACCCCGACGCCGTCAACGACCTCATCGCCAGCATCCCCACCGAACACCCACTCACCGCCGTCTTCCACACCGCCGGCGTACTCCACGACGCCACACTCGAAAGCCTCACCCCCGACCACATCCACACCGTCCTACGCCCCAAAGTCGACGCCGCCTGGAACCTCCACCACGCCACCCAACACCTCGACCTCGCCGCATTCGTCCTCTACTCCTCCGTCGCCGGCACCCTCGGCAGCCCCGGACAAGCCAACTACGCCGCCGCGAACACCTTCCTCGACGCCCTCGCCCAACACCGCCGCGCCCGCGGCCTGCCCGCCACGGCGGTGGCGTGGGGCTACTGGGAAAACACCACCGGCATGACCGCACACCTCAACAACGCCGACCGCGCCCGCATCACCCGCACCGGCCTGACACCCATGCCCACCGGACACGCCCTCCAACTCCTCGACACCGCCCTACACACCGCACACCCCGCCCTCACCGCCGCCACCCTCAACACCAACACCCTCCACAGTGACGACCCAGCCACCCCCGCCATCCTGCGCGACCTGGCAACGACCACCCGCCGTACGGCTGCCACCAGCGTCGTCAACGCCACCAACACGTTCGCCGATCAGCTCGCCGGGCTGGGCAGCGACGAACAGACGCGGTTCCTGCACCAGATCGTCGCCGCCCACACCGCGGCCGTCCTCGGCCACAGCACCGCTGACGGGGTCGATTCGCAGCGTGCGTTCCGGGACCTGGGCTTCGACTCGCTGACGGCGGTCGAGCTGCGCAACCGGCTCAACACCGCCACGGGTCTGCGGCTGCCCGCCACGATCGTCTTCGACCACCCGAGCATCGACGCACTGGTCGCTCACCTGGTGCGGCAGCTGGTGCCGGCGGACGGGCCTCGCGTGGCGGCGCCGGTCGTGGCCGCTGCGGACGAGCCGATCGCGATCGTGGGGATGGCCTGCCGCTACCCGGGCGCCGACACACCGGACGAGTTGTGGCGGCTGGTCGAGTCCGGCACCGACGCCATCACCACGATGCCGACGGACCGGGGCTGGAACCTCGCGGCGCTCTACGACCCGGACCCCGACCACCCCGGCACGTCGTACACCCGCCACGGCGGCTTTCTCGACAGCGCGACCGACTTCGACGCCGACTTCTTCGGCATCAGCCCCCGCGAAGCGCTCGCCATGGACCCTCAGCAGCGCTTGTTGCTGGAAGCGGCGTGGCACGCGCTCGAGTCGGCCGGGCTTGTCCCGGAGTCGCTGAAGTCGACACCGACCGGCGTGTTCACCGGTGTGGTGGCGCAGGAATACACACCGCGCACCGGCCACAAGTTCGCCGACCTGGAAGGCTTCCTGCTCTCGGGCAGCACCGCCAGTGTCGCGTCGGGCCGGCTCGCCTACACCCTCGGTCTGGAAGGCCCGGCGATCTCGGTGGACACGGCCTGCTCGTCGTCGCTGGTCGCCACGCACCTGGCGATGCAGTCACTCCGCAACGGCGAATGCACCCTCGCCCTCGCCGGCGGCGTCACCATCCTCGCCACACCCGGCATCTTCATCGAATTCTCCCGCCAACACGGCCTATCCACCGACGGCCGCTGCAAATCCTTCGCCAACCAAGCCGACGGCACCGGCTGGAGCGAAGGCGTCGGCATCCTCGTCCTCGAACGCCTCTCCGACGCCAAACGCAACAGCCACCACGTCCTCGCCGTCATCACCGGCTCCGCCGTCAACCAGGACGGCGCCAGCAACGGACTCACCGCACCCAACGGCCCATCCCAAGAACGCGTCATCCGACAAGCACTCGCCAACGCGCGGCTGACGCCGGCCGACGTTGATGCGGTGGAGGCGCACGGAACCGGCACCACTCTGGGCGATCCGATCGAGGCACAGGCACTCCTGGCGACCTACGGCCAGGACCGCGCCGATGGTCAGCCGTTGTGGCTGGGGTCGATCAAGTCGAACATCGGCCACGCCCAGGCGGCGGCCGGTGTCGCCGGCATCATCAAAATGGTCCAGGCGATGAACGCCAGCGTGCTGCCAAAGACCCTGCACGTGGACGCTCCATCGTCCCATGTGGACTGGGACTCCGGGCAGGTCGCTCTGCTCACCGAGCCGACCGCCTGGCCCGACCACGGCCGACCACGGAGAGCGGCGGTGTCCTCGTTCGGGATCAGCGGCACCAACGCCCACCTCATCCTCGAACAAGCACCCCCACCAGCTGAACAAACCCAGCCGACAACGACCGACCTGCCCCTGCTGCTGTCCGCCAAGACCGAGACAGCCCTGGCCGCCTCCGCCGGACAGCTCGCTGAGCACCTCCACGAAAACCTGGCCGCGGTCGCACACACCCTCGCCACCGGCCGCGCCCTCATGCCACACCGGGCGGTGATCCTCCCCGGCCACGACCCGGCCGCGGCGCTGCGAGCCCTGGCCGGCGGGGAACCGCATCCGGGCGTGGTCCAGGGCACTTCGGTTCACGGCAGCACCGCGTTCCTGTTCACCGGCCAGGGCTCCCAGCACCCGGGTATGGGTGCCGGCCTCTACGACCGCTATCCGGTCTTCGCCACCACCCTCGACGAGGTGTGCGCGGTGTTCGACCCGCTCCTGGAACACCCACTGCGGGAGGTCATGTTCGGCGCCCACACCGACCTGCTCGCCCAGACCCGCTACACCCAACCCGCCCTGTTCGCCTACCAGGTGGCGTTGTACCGCCTGCTACAAGACTTCGGCCTAACCCCCGACTACCTGACCGGCCACTCCATCGGCGAGATCACCGCAGCCCACATCGCCGGCGTCTTCAGCCTCACCGACGCGGCACGGCTGGTCACAGCCCGCGGCACACTGATGCAACAACTCCCGCCCGGAGCAATGCTCGCCGTCACCACCGACACCATCGACGCGTATCTGGACGGCGTTGAGGTCGCCGCCCACAACAGCCCGACCGCGCATGTCTTGGCCGGTGAACCGGATGCGATTGCCGCCTTGGCCGAACGGCTCGCCGCCGACGGTGTACGGGCCCGCCGGCTGCATGTGGACCGGGCGTTCCACACCAGCCACACCGACGCCATCCTCGACCAGTTCCGTGAAGTCGCCGCCGGCCTCGACTACCAGCCACCGTCCATCCCGGTCGTATCCACCCTCCCCGGAGAGCTGACCGACCCCGAGTACTGGGTCCGGCACATCCGCCACACCGTCGAATACGCCACCGCCACCGAACAACTGCACGAACTCGGCGTCACCCGGTTCCTCGAGGTGGGCCCGGACGCGGTGCTGGCGACATTGACCGCAGACGCACTCGCCATCCCCACCCAGCACCGCGACCGCGACCAGTCCACCGCGTTCATCACCGCCCTGGCCACCGCACACGTCCACGGCCTGCCGGTACGGTGGCCGCTGCCTGACCCGGCGCCGGCACCGGTCGCGCTGCCCACCTATCCGTTCCAGCGGCAGCGGTACTGGCTCAACGCCGCCACCACCCTCAGCGAACCCGCCGACCTCGGCCAGGCCCCCGGCGATCACCCGCTCCTCGCCGCCGCCATCGACCTGCCCGACACCGACACGACCCTGTTCACCGGCCGTATCTCGCTGGGCACCCAGCCCTGGATCGCCGACCACACCGTCCACGGCACCGCCCTGCTGCCCGGCACCGCCTTCGTGGAACTCGCGCTGCACGCCGGGCAGCACACCGGCCACCCGTACCTGCACGAGCTCACCATCGAGACACCGCTGACCCTCGCCGGCGACGAGTCCCGCGCTCTGCACGTCGAGGTCGGCCCGCCGGACGACGGCCACCGCTCGATCACCATCCGATCGCGGGCCGCGGACGAGGACTGGATTCGCCACGCCACCGGCGCCCTCACCACCGCACCGGCCATCGCCCCGGTGGACCTGCCCGATCGGTGGCCGCCCGCGGCAGCCACCGCCGTTCGCCTCGAAACGCTCTCCGGCGACCTCACGACCACCGGCATGAGTTACGGGCCCGCGTTCCAGGGTGTGACCGGCGCGTGGCACGCGGACGGCCGCGTGTACGCCGAGATCGTGCTCCCCGAGCAGGTCGACGTCAGCGGCTGGGGCATCCACCCCGCCCTGCTCGACGCCGTCCTCCGCCCCGCCGCCCTGCTCTGCGGCACCGACGGGCACACGGTGCGGCTGCCCTTCGCCTGGGCGGGTGCGACCCTGCACGCCACCGGCGCCCGCCGGCTCCGCGTCCGGCTGGAGCAGCTCGGCCCGGACAGCATCGCCATCACCGCGACCGACCCCGCCGGTGATGTCGTCGCGACCGTCGGCACGGTGACCACGCACACGATGCCGGCCGAGCACCTGGCCGCAATGGCGGGCAGCGGTCGGCGCGACCCGGTGTTCGAGATGGGCTGGGTCACCGTGCCCGCTCCCGTGGCATCCGCGCCCGCCCCGGGGCCGGTGTTCGACCTGGCCGGATTCGGCGCTCTGCTGGCCCGGTCCGACGCGGTGGTACCGGACACTGTTCTGCTGCGGGTACACGGGGACGGGGACGTTGTCGCGGGCACCTGCCGGCTGGTCGCGGACGTCGATCGGGCGCTGCGGGCCTGGCTGGCCGACGCCCGGTTCGCCGACGCCCGCATGGTGGTGCTGACGTCGGGCGCCGTCTCCGCCGTGGGTGAGGACGTCACCGATCTGGCCGGTGCCGCCCTGTGGGGGTTGCTGCGCTCCGCGCAGTCCGAGCACCCGGGCCGGTTCGTGCTCATCGATGCCAGTACGGATGAGATCGCACCGGCGGTGGGCGCCGGTGAACCGCAGCTCGCGGTGCGGGGCGACCGGCTCCTCGCGCCGCGCCTGACGCGGGTCGGCACCGCCGGCCGATCCGGGCCGCGGTTCGCCGCCGACGGTACCGTGCTGATCACCGGCGGCACCGACGCCGCCGGCGCGCTGCTGGCCGAGCACCTGGTGACCACCGGCCGGGCGAAGCAACTGCTCCTGGTGCGCCGCCCCGACCAGGACACCTCCGCCGCCGATGAACTGGTGGCCCGGCTGGGGCAGCTCGGCGCGGCGGCGACGGTGGCCGGCTGCGACACGGCCGACGCCGATGCGGTCAGGGCGCTCATCGCGTCCGTCCCCGCCGACCGGCCGCTCACGGCCGTGTTCCACACCGCGGCCGAGCCGGCGCTGCGGCCGAAGCTGGAGGCGGCCTGGAACCTGCACCTGGCGACCGCGGGTCTGGACCTGGCCGCGTTCGTGCTGTACTCCTCGGTCTCCGGCGTGCTCGGCAGCCCGGGAGACGCCGACCACGCCGCCGCGAGCGCGTTCCTCGACGCCCTCGCCCACCGTCGTCGCGCCCACGGCCTGGCCGCCACCGCGCTCGCGTGGGGTGCCGAGGAGCAGCCGCTCCGGCTGCTGACCGCCGCCCTGTCCGCGGATCGCCCGGCGCTGGTCGCCGCCGTCTTCGACCAGGCGGCGCTGCGGCTCGACCCGAATCCGCCCGCGGTGCTGCGCGGGCTGCTGCCCGCGGCCGCCCGCCGCGTCGCGGGCACGGCCGGCCCGGTGGGTGGGCTGGCGGACCGGCTCGCCCGGGTGGACGCGGGCGAGCGAAGCCTGCTGCTGCTGCAGTTCGTGCAGGCGCAGACGGCCGCCCTACTGGGCTACAACAATCCGTCCACGATCGACCCGCAGCGGGCATTCAAGGACCTGGGGTTCGAGTCCCGGACCGCGGTCGAGCTGCGCAACCGGCTCAACACCGCGACCGGGCTACGCCTGCCCGCCACGGTCGTCTTCGACCACACCAGCGCCGAGGCGATGACGCGGCGCATTCTCGCCGAGCTGTTCCCCGCGGACGCACCCGCCGTAGCGGGTGACGTACACGAAGCGCAGGTCCGGGCGCTCCTCGCGGCGATCCCGCTGCAGCGGCTCCGTGAGGTCGGCCTCATGGAGACGTTGCTGAAGCTGGCCGGGCAGCCGGCCGATGACCAGCCCGCCCAGGCGTCCATCGACGAGATGGACGTCGACGACCTCGTCCGGCTCGCCCTCGACAACTGACGCCCGGCCCTCTTGAACACTCAGGAGCACCACGGATGACCACGCCAGATGCCAAAGTCGTTGACGCGCTGCGCGCTGCCCTCAAGGCGAACGAGGGCCTGAGGAGGGAGAACGACCGGCTCGTCGCCAACGCCCGCGAGCCGATCGCGATCGTCGGGATGGCCTGCCGGTACCCGGGCGGCGCCGACACCCCCGAACGGCTCTGGCGCCTGGCGCTGTCCGGCACCGACGCCATCGGCAAACCGCCGGCGCAGCGGGGCTGGGACCTCGAGGCGCTGTACTCCCCCGACCCGGATCGGCCCGGCACGACGTACGTGCGGGAGGGCGGCTTCCTCCACGACGCCACCCAGTTCGACGCGGCGTTCTTCGGCATCAGCCCCCGCGAGGCGCTGGCCATGGACCCGCAGCAGCGGCTCCTGCTGGAGACCGCGTGGGAGGCGTTCGAGAACGCGGGGATCGTGCCGGCGGCGCTGCGCTCGACGCCCACCGGCGTATTCACCGGCGTCGCCGCCCAGGACTACGCGCCCCGGGTCGGGCACAAGTTCGCCGAGCTGGAAGGGTTCCTCCTGTCCGGCAGTACGGCCAGCATCGCGTCCGGCCGGCTGGCGTACGTGCTGGCTCTCGAGGGCCCGGCGGTCACGATCGACACGGCGTGCTCGTCGTCGCTGGTCGCCGTACACCTGGCCATGCAGTCCCTGCGCAACGGCGAATGCACGCTGGCCCTGGCCGGCGGCGCGACGGTCTTCCCCACCGCGGGGGTGTTCGTCGAGTTCTCCCGCCAGCGCGGCCTGGCCCCGGACGGGCGCTGCAAGTCCTTCGCCGACCAGGCGGACGGCTTCGCCCTCGCCGAGGGCGTCGGCCTGGTGCTCCTGGAACGCCTCTGCGACGCCCAGCGCAACGGCCACCGGGTGCTCGCGGTCATCCCCGGCTCGGCCGTCAACCAGGACGGCGCCAGCAACGGGCTGACCGCACCGAACGGCCCGTCCCAGGAGCGGGTCATCCGGCAGGCGCTCGCCAACGCCGGCCTGACCCCCGCCGACGTCGACGCGGTCGAGGCCCACGGCACCGGTACCCCGCTGGGCGACCCCATCGAGGCGCACGCGCTGCTGACGACGTACGGCCGGCACCGTACCAACGGCCAGCCCCTGTGGCTCGGCTCCGTCAAGTCGAACATCGGGCACGCGCAGACGGCGGCCGGTGTCGCGGGGATCATCAAGATGGTCCACGCCCTGCGCGACGGTGTCCTGCCGAAGACCCTGCACGTGGACGCCCCGTCCTCGCACGTGGACTGGGACTCCGGCCAGGTGTCCCTGCTGACCGAGCCGATTGCCTGGCCCGACCACGGACGGCCGCGCCGGGCCGCGGTGTCGTCGTTCGGCATCAGCGGTACCAACGCCCACCTCATCCTCGAACAGGCACCTGCCGCGGCGGACGTCCCCGCCGCCGAAACCGGCCTGCCCCTGCTGCTGTCCGCCAAGACCGAGGCGTCTCTGTCCGCTTCGGCCGGGCAACTGGCCGAGCACCTGGGTGAGCACCCCGACCTGGACCTGGGCGCGGTGGCGCACACCCTCGCCTCGGGTCGTGCGCTGCTGCCGTACCGTGCCGCCGTCCTGACCGACCACGACTGGCGCACGGCGCTACGCGCGTTGGCCACCGGCGCGCCACACCCCGGCCTGGTGCACGGCGTGGCCGGGACGGGGCACCGGACGGTGTTCGTCTTCCCCGGCCAGGGCGGGCAGTGGGCCGGCATGGGCCGCGAGCTGGCCGCCACCCAGCCGGTCTTCGCCGCGCACCTCGACGCCTGCGCCGAGGCGTTCGCCGAATGGGTGGACTGGGACCTGCGGGAACTGCTGCACCGTACGGACACCGACTGGCTGACCCGGGTCGAGCTGGTCCAGCCGGCGCTGTTCGCGGTCATGACCGGCCTGGCCGCCGTGTGGCGCCACCACGGCATCACGCCCGACGCGGTGATCGGCCACTCCCAGGGCGAGATCGCCGCCGCCTGCACCGCGGGGGCGCTCACCCTCGCCGATGCCGCCCGGGTCGTGGTACTGCGCAGCCAGGCCCTGCGGGGACTGATCGGACACGGCGACATGGCCTCGGTCGCGTTGTCCGCCGACGACACAGCGGCCCTCGCCGAGCAGCTCCCGGGCCTGTACGTCGCCGCCTACAACGGCCCGGCCAGCACCGTCGCCGCCGGTGCTCCCGAGGCGGTCGCCGAGCTGGTCGAGCGCTGCCGCCGGCGCGACATCAGCGCCCGCGTGCTCGCCGTGAAGTACGCCTCCCACACCCCGCACGTCGAGGACCTGCGCGAGCGGATCCTGGACGACCTGGCGGGCATCACCCCGCGGGCAACCGATGTCGCCATCTACTCCACCCTCACCGGCGAACGGATCGACCCGCTCGAGCTGACCGCCGGCTACTGGTTCGACAACCTCCGCCAACCGGTCCGGTTCCACCAGGCGGCTGTGGCGCTGCTGCGCGACGGCTACCGCACGTACGTCGAGCCGAGCCCGCACCCCACGCTGATCCCGAGCCTGGAACAAATCTTCGACGCGCACGGCCCCGACGGTCCGACGGTGGCGATCGCCAGCCAGCGCCGCGACCACGATCAGGTGGCGGCCCTCACGACGGCGCTGGCCACCGCCCACGTCAACGGTCTGCCGATCCGCTGGCCGCAGCCGGACCCGGCCCCGACGCCCGTGGTGCTGCCCACCTACGCGTTCCAGCGGCAGCACTTCTGGCTCAACTCGGGCACCGCGCTCGGCGAACCCGCCGCGCTCGGCCAGGCATCGGCCGAGCACCCGCTGCTCGCCGCCGCCATCGACCTGCCCGACAGCCGATCGGTGCTGTTCACCGGCCGGGTCTCGCTGGACACCCAGCCGTGGATCGCCGACCATGCGGTGCTGGACACCGTCCTGCTGCCCGGCACGGCGTTCGTGGAACTGGCGCTGCACGCCGGGCATCGCGGCGGCTGCCCGTACCTGCATGATCTCACCATCGAGGCGCCGCTGGTCCTCGCCGGCCAGGAGGTCCGGGACCTGCAGGTCGAGGTCGGCGCACCCGACGACGGCGGGCACCGGCCCGTCACCGTCCGGTCGCGCGAGCCCGGCCGCGACTGGGTCCGCCACGCCGCCGGCACGCTGAACGCCACGCCCACCGGCCCGCCCGCGACGCCGACGACCTGGCCACCCGCCGGGGGCACGCCGATCCCCGTCGAGGACTTCTACGCCGGCCTGGCCGCCACCGGCCTGCAGTACGGCCCCGTGTTCCAGGGGGTAGCGGGCGCCTGGCGGGCCGGCGACCTGGTGTTCGCCGAGGTCGGCCTGCCGGAGGAGGTGGACGTCGCCGGCTGGGGCATCCACCCCGCTCTCCTCGACGCCGCCCTGCACGCCGCCGCCCTGCTGCCGGCCATCGGTGACGAGCCCGGCGTACGGTTGCCGTTCGCCTGGACCGGCATCACGCTTTATGCGACCGGCGCCCGGCACCTGCGCGTACAGCTGGAGAACACCGGCCCCGCGACCATCCGGGTCACCGCCACCGACCCGGCGGGCGCCCTCGTCGCCACCGTCGAGGCCCTGGCCACGCGGCCCGCCATCGGCATCGGGCAGCGCCCTGACAGTGGCGACGACAGCATGCTCAGCCTGGGATGGCAGCAGGCGGCGCCGCTCGCCGACGTCGAGGACGTGCCCGACGTGGTCGTGCTCCGGGTCCGGGGCAGCGGCGATGTCGTAACCGGCACCCATGACCTGGTCGAGGACACACTGCGGAAGGTGCAGGCCTGGCTGACCGACACGGACTCCCGCCTGGTGGTGCTGACCCGGGGCGCGGTCGCCGCGGTGCCCGGTGATGACGTCACCGACCTGGCCGGTGCGGCGGTGTGGGGTTTGTTGCGCTCGGCGCAGTCCGAGCACCCCGGCCGCTTCATGCTGCTCGACACCGACACCGACGACATCACCGCCGCGGTCGCCAGCGGTGAGCCGCAGGCGGCGCTGCGGAACGGCACCATGTGGGTGCCGCGGCTACGGCCGCTGCACACCGTGCACCGGCTCCAGCTCCCCACCGAACACTGGCGCGTGGACGTCGGCACACCCGGCACCGTGGAGGGACTGACCGTCGTCGACAATCCTCGGCCCGCAGCGTTGGAGCCGGGTCAGGTGCGGGTCGCGATCCGAGCCACTGGCGTCAACTTCCGCGACGTGCTCATGACCCTCGGCATGTACCCCGGCGCCGCGGTGATCGGCGCCGAAGCGGCCGGCATCGTCACCGAGGTCGGGGCCGACGTCACCAGCGTGGCGGTCGGGGACCGGGTCATGGGCCTGTTCTTCGGTGCTCTCGCCGACCATGCCGTCACCGACGCCCGCCTCCTCACCCACATCCCGGCCGGCTGGACCTACCCGGAAGCGGCGACCGTCCCCGTCGTGTTCCTCACCGCCTATTACGCCCTCAACCACCTCGCCCAGCTGCGCCCCGGCCAACGGATCCTCATCCACGCCGGCGCCGGCGGTGTCGGCATGGCCGCCATCCAACTCGCCACCCACCTCGGCGCCGACATCTACACCACCGCCAGCCCCAGCAAATGGCCGACCCTGCACCGGCTCGGCATCCAACCCACCCACATCGCCTCGTCCCGCACCCTCGACTACCGGGACCAGTTCCCCAACCTCGACGTGGTCCTCAACGCCCTCACCGGCGAACACATCACCGCCTCCCTCGACCTCCTGGCCCCGGGTGGCCACTTCCTGGAGATGGGCAAAACCGACCTCCGCGACCCGGCCGACGTGCGTTACCGGCCCTTCGATCTGTTCGACGCCGGACCCGACCGCATCCAGCAGATGCTCACCGACCTCCTCGACTTGTTCGACCGCAACGTTCTACAGCCGCTGCCCTACACCGCCTGGCCTGTCCAGGACACCCCCACCGCCTACCGGCACCTCGCCCAAGGCCACAACATCGGCAAAATCGTCCTCACCCACCCCACCCCCATCAACCCCGACGGCACCGTCCTCATCACCGGCGGCACCGGCACCCTCGGCGCACTCCTCGCCCAACACCTCGCCGAGACCGGCCGGGCGAAACACCTACTTCTGGCCAGCCGACGCGGACCACAAGGCGCGGGCGACCTCGTCGCCCGTCTCCAGCAACTCGGAGCGGCAGCCACCGTGGTCGCCTGCGACACCGCCGACCCCGACGCGGTCAACGAACTCATCGCCGGCATCCCCGCCACCCGGCCACTTACCGCGGTCTTCCACACCGCCGGCGTGCTCCAGGACGCAACGCTCGAAACCCTCACCTCCGACCACATCCACACCGTCCTACGCCCCAAGGTCGACGCCGCCTGGAACCTCCACCACGCCACCAAACACCTCGACCTCGCCGCGTTCGTCCTCTACTCGTCGGTCGCCGGCGTCCTCGGCAGCCCGGGGCAGGGCAACTACGCCGCCGCGAACACGTTCCTCGACTCTCTGGCCCAGCACCGCCGCACCCGTGGGCTACCCGGGACCTCCCTCGCCTGGGGGTACTGGGAACACATCAGCGGCATGACCGCACACCTCAGCGACGCCGACCGCATTCGCATCGCCCGCAGCGGCCTGATCCCCCTGGCCACCGACCACGCCCTGCGGCTACTGGAGACGGCGGTCGGCAACGCGCATCCGGCAGTGGTGACGGCGACCCTGGACACCGCCGCGTTGCGGGCCGGCGCGCACGATCCGGCGTTCCCGGCGGTCCTGCGCAGCCTCGCGCCGGTGTCGGCCCGGCGCACGGCGGCCACGACGGGGCCGGTCGACGGTCTGGTCGACCAGCTGGCGAGGACAACCCCCGACGAACGGGGCCGAGTGCTGCGGCAGCTCGTCGCCACACACGCGGCCGCCGTGCTCGGCCATCAGGACGCGAGTGGCATCGATCCCGATCGTGCCCTGC
This sequence comes from Dactylosporangium sp. CA-233914, assembly GCF_050942935.1. Lineage (NCBI taxonomy): Bacteria > Bacillati > Actinomycetota > Actinomycetes > Micromonosporales > Micromonosporaceae > Dactylosporangium > Dactylosporangium sp. CA-233914. The sequence continues at coordinate 7,436,161 of NZ_CP192030.1, forward strand.
GGGATCTGGGCTTCGACTCGCTGACGGCGGTCGAGCTGCGGAACCGGCTCAACGCCGCCACGGGGCTGCGACTGTCGGCCACGGTGGTGTTCGACCATCCCAGCATCAACGCCCTGAGCGACCACGTGGCGCGGCAGCTGGTGCCGGCGGCGGCCGGGCCTCGCGCGGCGGCGCCGGTCGTGGCCGCGGTTGACGAGCCGATCGCGATCGTGGGGATGGCCTGCCGGTATCCGGGTGCCGATTCGCCGGAGGAGCTGTGGCGGCTCGTCGAGAGCGGCACGGATGCGATTACGGGCATGCCCACGGACCGCGGCTGGAACCTCGCGGCCCTCTACGACCCCGACCCCGACCACCCAGGGACGTCCTACACCCGGCATGGTGGGTTCCTGCACGCGGCGGCGGAGTTCGACGCCGACTTCTTCGGCATCAGCCCCCGCGAAGCCGCCGCCACCGACCCCCAACAACGACTCCTGCTGGAAACGACCTGGCAGGCATTGGAAATCGCTAGGATCGCCCCCACCAGCCTCAAGACCAGTCCGACCGGAGTGTTCACCGGCGTCATCTACAACGACTACGCCACCCGCCTCCACCACGCCCCCGAAGCATACGAAGGCTACCTCGGCAACGGCAGCGCCGGCAGCATCGCCTCCGGCCGACTCGCCTACACCCTCGGCCTCCAAGGCCCAGCAATCTCCATCGACACCGCCTGCTCCTCCTCCCTGGTCGCCACCCATCTGGCCATGCAGTCGCTCCGCAACGGCGAATGCACCCTCGCGCTCGCCGGCGGCGTGACCGTCATGGCGACGCCCACCCCCTATGTCGAGTTCTCCCGCCAGCGGGGACTTTCGCCGGACGGCCACTGCAAGCCGTTCGCCGACCAGGCCGACGGCACCGCGTTCTCCGAAGGCGTCGGCATCCTCGTCCTCGAACGCCTCTCCGACGCCAAACGCAACAGCCACCACGTCCTCGCCGTCATCACCGGCTCCGCCGTCAACCAGGACGGCGCCAGCAACGGCCTCACCGCACCCAACGGCCCATCCCAAGAACGCGTCATCCGACAAGCACTCGCCAACGCGCGGCTGACACCGGCCGACGTTGATGCGGTCGAGGCGCACGGCACCGGCACCACCCTCGGCGACCCCATCGAGGCACAGGCACTGCTGTCCACCTACGGGCAGAGCCGCACCAGTGACGAGCCGCTGTGGCTGGGATCGATCAAATCGAATATCGGCCACACCCAAGCCGCCGCCGGCGTCGCCGGCGTGATCAAAATGGTCCAGGCGTTGAACATCGGCCTGCTGCCCAAAACCCTGCACGTGGACGCCCCGTCGTCCCATGTGGACTGGGACACCGGGCAGGTGTCCCTCCTGACCGAGCCCGTTACCTGGCCGGATCACGGGCGGCCGCGCCGGGCAGCGGTGTCGTCGTTCGGCATCAGCGGCACCAACGCCCACCTCATCCTCGAACAAGCCCCGGAACTGCCGCGAGCCGAGCCCACGACCACCGACCTGCCCCTGCTCCTGTCCGCCAAGACCGAGACAGCCCTGGCAGCCTCAGCCGGACAACTCGCCGAGCACCTCAACAAGAACCTCGCCGCGGTCGCGTACACCCTCGCCACCGGCCGCGCACTCATGCCACACCGGGCCGTCATCCTCCCCGGCCACGACCCGGCCACCGCGCTGCGAGCCCTCGCCGACGGCGGTGTGCATCCCGGCCTAGTCCGCGGGATGACCGGTCAGGGCGGCCTGGCGTTCCTGTTCACCGGCCAGGGCTCCCAGCACCCCGGCATGGGCGCCGGCCTCTACGACCACTACCCCGTCTTCGCCACCACCCTCGACGAAGTCTGCGCCGCGTTCGACCCGCTCCTGGAACACCCACTGCGGGAGGTCATGTTCGGCGCCCACACCGACCTGCTCGGCCAGACCCGCTACACCCAACCCGCCCTGTTCGCCTACCAGATCGCGTTGTACCGCCTGCTACAAGACTTCGGCCTGACCCCCGACTACCTGACCGGCCACTCCATCGGCGAGATCACCGCAGCCCACATCGCCGGCGTCTTCAGCCTCACCGACGCGGCACGGCTGGTCACAGCCCGCGGCACACTGATGCAACAACTCCCACCCGGAGCAATGCTCGCCGTCACCACCAACACCATCGACGCGTATCTGGACGGCGTTGAGGTCGCCGCGCACAACAGCCCCACCGCCCATGTGTTGGCCGGCGACCCGGATGTGATTGCCGCCCTGGCCGAACGGCTCACCGCAGACGGTGTACGGGCCCGCCGACTGCACGTCGACCGGGCATTCCACACCAGCCACACCGACACCATCCTCGACCAATTCCGTGAAATCGCCGCCAGCATCAACTACCAACCGCCGGCCATCCAGGTCGTATCCACCCTCCCCGGCGAACTCACCGACCCCGACTACTGGGTCCGGCACATCCGCCACACCGTGGAGTACGGCTCGGCAACCGAACGACTGCATGAACTGGGCGTCACCCGGTTCCTCGAGGTCGGCCCGGACGCGGTGCTGGCAACACTGACCGCAGAAACCCTCGACGACGTGGTCGCCATCCCGACCCAGCACCGCGACCGCGACCAGGCCACCGCGTTCATCACCGCCCTGGCCACCGCACACGTCCACGGCCTGCCGGTACGGTGGCCGCTGCCTGACCCGGCGCCGACACCGGTCACACTGCCCACCTATCCGTTCCAGCGCCAGCGGTACTGGCTCAACGCCGCCACCACCCTCAGCGAACCCGCCGACCTCGGCCAGATTCCCGGCGACCACCCACTCCTCGCCGCCGCAATCGACCTACCCGACAGCGACACGACGCTGTTCACCGGCCGCATCTCGCTGGACACCCAGTCGTGGATCGCCGACCACGCGGTGCGGGGCACGGTGCTGCTACCCGGCACCGCATTCGTCGAACTGGCCCTGCACGCAGGAAACCACGTCGGCCACCCGCACCTGCACGAACTCACGCTGCAGGCGCCACTGTCCCTGACCGGCGACGAGTCCCGCTCCCTGCAGATCGAGGTCGGCCCACCGAGCGACGACGGACACCGCGCCATCACCATCCGCTCCCGGGCCGGCGAGCAGGGCTGGACCCGTCACGCCACCGGCACCCTGGCCACCACGCCCGGCACCGAACCCACGGACAGCGGGATGACCTGGCCACCGGACGCCGCGCCGATGGAACTGGCGGACTTCTACACCGATCTGGCCGCCGCCGGCCTGGAGTACGGTCCGGTGTTCCAGGGCGTCACGGGTGTCTGGCGCGCCGACGATTCCGTCTACGCCGAGATCACGCTGCCCGAGCAGGTCGACGTCGCCGGCTGGGGTATCCACCCCGCGCTGCTCGACGCAGCGCTGCACCCCGCCACGCTCCTTCCCGGCGCGGGTGACGGGTCCGAGGTCCGGTTGCCGTTCGCCTGGTCGGGCATCGCCCTGCACGCCACCGGCGCCCGGCGGCTGCGTATCGCGGTCGAACGTACCGGCCCGGACACCATCCGGGTCACCACGGCGGATCAGGCCGGTGCACCCGTCGCCACGATCGACGCACTGACGACGCGGACCCTGCCCGCAGGACACCTCGGCGCCCCGGCCCGCGACGCCCTGTTCCACACCGCCTGGACCACCGTTCCCGCGCCCGTGTCCACGTCCTCGCCGAGCCCGATGGAGGTGCTCCGGGTCAGGGGCGGCGGCGAGGTCGTGTCCGGCACCCACCGGCTGGTCGAGGAGACCCTGCGGAAGGTGCAGGACTGGCTGTCCGACGACCGCCACGCCGATTCCCGGCTGGTCATCCACACCCACGGCGCGGTCGCCGTGGCCCCCGGTGAGGACGTCACCGACCTGGCCGCCACCGCCGTATGGGGCCTGATCCGCTCCGCCCAATCGGAGCACCCGGGCCGGTTCGTGCTGGTCGACGCCGACACCGACGACGTTGCCGCGGCGGTGGCCAGTGGTGAGCCGCAGCTGGCGGTGCGGGACGGCCAGCTGCTGGCACCCCGCCTGACCCGGACCGTCGCCGACCAGACACCACCGCCGGGCCTCGATGCCGACGGTACGGTGCTGATCACCGGCGGTACCGGCACCCTCGGCGCCCTGCTGGCCGAGCACCTGGCAACCAGCGGCCGCGCGAAGCACCTGCTCCTGGTCAGCCGACGCGGCCCCGACGCCCCCGGCGCGGACGACCTGGCCACCCGCCTGCGGCAACTCGGCGCGACGGCGACCGTGGCGGCCTGCGACACCGCCGACCCGGACGCCGTCACCGCTCTCATCGCCGGCATCCCCGCCGACCGCCCGCTCACCGCGGTCTTCCACACCGCCGGCGTCCTCGCCGACGCCACCCTCGAAGGCCTCACGGCCGACCAGATCCACACCGTACTGCACCCGAAGGTCGACGCGGCGTGGAACCTTCATGAGGCCACCGCACACCTGGATCTGGCCGCGTTTGTCCTCTACTCGTCCGTCTCCGGTGTGCTCGGCAGCCCCGGCCAAGGCAACTATGCGGCGGCGAACACGTTCCTCGACGCCCTGGCCCAGCACCGCCATGCCCAGGGGCTGCCCGCTACGGCTGTGGCGTGGGGGTACTGGGAACACACCAGCGGCATGACCGCACACCTCAACGACACCGACCGCGCACGCATCGCCCGCAGCGGCCTGATTCCCCTGCCCACCGATCAGGCCCTGCGCCTGCTGGACACGGCGATCGTCACCGCAGAGCCAGCAGTCACGGCCGCGACACTGGATACCGCCGCGTTGCGGGCCGGTGTGCAGCATCCGGCGTTTCCGGCGATCCTCCGCGGGCTGATCCCGGCGGGGTCGCGTCGTGCCGGGCGTGCCGACCTGCTGGACCTAGCGCGGTTGGATGGCGGCGAACGGCGCAAGGTGCTCGCCAAACTGGTGCAGGACACCGTCGCCAGCGTGCTGGGCCATCAGGACTCGAGGAGCATCGACCCGGACCGCGCCCTACGGGATCTGGGCTTCGACTCGCTGACCGCGGTGGAGTTGCGCAACCGGCTGAATGCCGCCACGGGTCTGCGGTTGTCGGCGACCGCGGTGTTCGACCACCCCAGCGTCCATGCGCTGAGCGTTCATCTGGCGCAGCAACTGGTGCCGACCACCGCCGGGCCTCGCACGGCAACGCCGGTCGCGCCGGTGATGGACGAGCCGATCGCGATCGTGGGGATGGCTTGCCGCTACCCCGGCGCCGACAGCCCCGAGGAACTGTGGCAGCTGGTCCAGTCCGGCACGGACGCGATCACCGGCATGCCCACGGACCGGGGCTGGAACCTCACAACCCTCTACGACCCCGACCCCGACCACCCGGGGACGTCCTACACCCGCCACGGCGGTTTCCTGCATACGGCGGCGGAGTTCGACGCCGACTTCTTCGGCATCAGCCCCCGCGAAGCCACCGCCACCGACCCCCAACAACGACTCCTCCTGGAAACCACCTGGCAAGCCCTCGAAACCGCTGGGATCGACCCCACCAGCCTCAAGACCAGCCCGACCGGGGTGTTCACGGGGGTGATGTACGACGACTACGCCACCCGACTGCACCACATCCCCGCCGGCTACGAAGGCTACCTGGGCAACGGCAGCGCCGGCAGTGTTGCTTCCGGCCGACTCGCCTACACCCTCGGCCTGGAAGGTCCGGCCATCACCATCGACACGGCGTGTTCGTCGTCGTTGGTCGCCGCCCACCTGGCGATGCAGTCGCTGCGCAACGGCGAATGCACCCTTGCCCTCGCCGGCGGTGTGACCGTGCTGGCGACACCGGGCATCTTCATCGAGTTCTCCCGGCAGCGGGGTCTGTCCGCGGACGGCCGGTGCAAGTCGTTCGCCGACCAGGCCGACGGCACCGGCTGGAGCGAAGGCGTCGGCATCCTGGTGCTGGAGCGGTTGTCCGACGCCGAACGCAACGGCCACCGGGTCCTGGCCGTCATCGCGGGTTCAGCGGTCAACCAGGACGGTGCCAGCAACGGCCTCACCGCCCCCAACGGCCCCTCCCAAGAACGCGTCATCCGACAAGCACTCGCCAACGCACGACTGACACCCGCCGACATCGACACGGTCGAAGCCCACGGCACCGGCACCACCCTCGGCGACCCCATCGAAGCCCAAGCACTCCTCGCCACCTACGGCCAAGACCGCCCCAACGGCCAGCCGCTATGGCTCGGATCGATCAAATCGAACATCGGCCACACCCAAGCCGCCGCCGGTGTCGCCGGCATCATCAAGATGGTCCAGGCCATGAACGTGGGCTTGCTGCCCAAGACGTTGCACGTGGACGCCCCGTCGTCTCATGTGGACTGGGACTGCGGGCAGGTGTCGCTGCTGACCGAGTCGACGGTCTGGCCGGATCACGGGCGGCCGCGGCGGGCGGCGGTGTCCTCGTTCGGGATCAGCGGCACCAACGCCCACCTCATCCTCGAACAAGCCCCGGAACCGCCAGCTGAACAAACCCAACCGACAACCACCGACCTGCCCCTGCTCCTGTCCGCCAAGACCGAGACAGCCCTGGCAGCCTCAGCCGGACAACTCGCCGAGCACCTCAACAAGAACCTCGCCGCGGTCGCGTACACCCTCGCCACCGGCCGCGCACTCATGCCACACCGGGCCGTCATCCTCCCCGGCCACGACCCGGCCACCGCGCTGCGAGCCCTGGCCGGCGGGGAACCGCATCCGGGCGTGGTCCAGGGCACTTCGGTTCACGGCAGCACCGCGTTCCTGTTCACCGGCCAGGGCTCCCAGCACCCGGGTATGGGTGCCGACCTCTACGACCGCTATCCGGTCTTCGCCACCACCCTCGACGAGGTGTGCGCGGTGTTCGACCCGCTCCTGGAACACCCACTGCGGGAGGTCATGTTCGGCGCCCACACCGACCTGCTCGCCCAGACCCGCTACACGCAGCCGGCCCTGTTCGCCTACGAGGTCGCGTTGTACCGCCTGCTACAAGACTTCGGCCTAACCCCCGACTACCTGACCGGCCACTCCATCGGCGAGATCACCGCCGCCCACATCGCCGGCGTCTTCAGCCTCACCGACGCGGCACGGCTGGTCACAGCCCGCGGCACACTGATGCAACAACTCCCACCCGGAGCAATGCTCGCCGTCACCACCAACACCATCGACGCCTATTTGGACGGCGTTGAGGTCGCCGCCCACAACAGCCCCACCGCCCACGTCCTGGCCGGCAACCCGGACACGATCGCCGCCCTGGCCGAACGACTCACCACCGACGGTGTACGCACCCGCCGACTGCACGTCGACCGGGCATTCCACACCAGCCACACCGACGCCATCCTCGACCAGTTCCGTGAAATCGCCGCCGGCATCGACTACCAGCCACCGGCCATCCCGGTCGTATCCACCCTCCCCGGCGAACCCACCGACCCCGACTACTGGGTCCGGCACATCCGCCACACCGTCGAATACACAACCGCCACCGAACGCCTACACGAACTCGGCGTCACCCGATTCCTCGAGATCGGACCCGACGCCGTGCTGACAACCCTCACCGCCGACACCCTCACCGACCCGGTCACCATCCCGACCCAGCACCGCGACCACGACCAGACCACCGCATTCATCACTGCCCTCGCCACCGCACACGTCCACGGCCTGCCGGTGCGATGGCCGCTGCCCGAACCGGCGCCCGCACCGGTCACACTGCCCACCTATCCGTTCCAGCGCCAGCGGTACTGGCTGCATCCTGGCCGTGCCGCCGGTGAACCGGCCGACCTCGGCCTGATCAGCGCGGACCATCCGGTGCTCGCCGCGGCGATCGAGTTGCCCGACAACGGATCGGTGTTGTTCACCGGCACGCTGTCGGCGGCCGGCCAGCCGTGGATCACCGACCACGCGGTGCAGGGCACGGTACTGCTACCCGGCACCGCATTCGTCGAACTGGCGCTGCACGCCGGGCAGCACACCGGCCACCCGTACCTGCACGAGCTCACACTGCAGGCGCCGTTGACACTCATCGGCGACCAGGTGTGTGCCGTCCTGGTCGAGGTGACCGCCGACGACGACGGACACCGGCGGATCACCATCCGCTCTCGAACCGGAGACCAGGACTGGGTCAGTCACGCGACGGGCATCCTCGCCACCACGCCGGCCTCCGCCCCGACCGCTTTGCCCGCACAGTGGCCGCCCACCGGGGCCACCGTCGTTGGCATCGAGGACTTCTACACCGATCTGGCGGCTTCCGGCCTGGAGTACGGTCCGGTGTTCCAGGGCGTCACGGGTGTCTGGCGCGCCGACAATTCCGCCTACGCCGAGATCACGCTGCCCGAGCAGGTCGACGTCGCCGGTTGGGGTGTGCATCCGGCGCTGTTGGATGCTGCGCTGCATCCTGCCGCGCTGCTTGCGGGTGACGGGTCTGGGGTGCGGTTGCCGTTCGCCTGGTCGGGCATCACCCTGCATGCTGCGGGTGTGCGGCATCTCCGGGTTCTGGTGGAGAGCACCGGTTCGGACACGGTCCGGGTCACGGCCGCGGACCAGGCCGGGTCACCTGTGGTGACGATCGATGCGCTCACCGTGCGGGCGTTGCCGGCTGGGCACCTCGGTACCCCGGCTCGCGATATGCTGTTCCACACCACCTGGGCCGCCATTCCCGCACCGACGGTCACCGCCGGCCCGATGCTGGGTCTGGATGGGCTTGCCGACGTCGGGGACGTGCCGGAGGCGGTGGTGTTCACCGTCCGGGGCGGCGGTGAGGTCGTGGCCGGGACCCACCGCCTGGTTGCGGAGACGTTGCGGGCGGTGCAGGGCTGGCTGGCCGATGAGCGGTGCGCCGGTTCGCGGTTGGTGGTGCTGACCCGGGGTGCGGTGGCCGCGGTGCCGGGCGAGGATGTCACCGATCTGGCCGGGGCGGCGGTATGGGGTCTCCTCCGCTCGGCCCAGTCGGAACACCCCGGCCGGTTCATGCTGATCGACACCGACACCGACGACATCGCCGCGGCGGTCGGCAGTGGCGAGCCGCAGCTGGCGGTGCGGGACGGCCAGCTGCTGGCGCCCCGCCTGGCTCGGACCACCGCCGGCCAGACACCCCCCTTGGACCTCGATGCCGACGGCACGGTGCTGATCACCGGCGGCACCGGCACCCTCGGCGCGCTGCTGGCCGAGCACCTGGCAACCAGCGGCCACGCGAAGCACCTGCTGCTGGTCAGCCGGCGCGGCCCCGACGCTCCCGGCGCGGACGACCTGGCCACCCGTCTGCGGCAGCTCGGCGCCGCCGCCACCGTGGTCGCCTGCGACACCGCCGACCCGGACGCCGTCAACGATCTCATCGCCGGCATCCCCGCCGACCGCCCGCTCACCGCGGTCTTCCACACCGCCGGTGTCCTCGACGACGCGACAGTGCACGGGCTGACGTTCGAGCAACTGCAGACCGTACTGCGTCCGAAGGTCGACGCGGCGTGGAATCTGCACCAGGCCACCGCACACCTGGATCTGGCCGCGTTTGTCCTCTACTCGTCCGTCTCCGGTGTGCTCGGCAGCCCCGGCCAAGGCAACTACGCGGCGGCGAACACGTTCCTCGACGCCCTCGCCCAGCACCGCCAGGCCCACGGCCTGCCCGCCACCTCCGTCGCCTGGGGGTACTGGGAACACACCAGCGGCATGACCGCGCACCTCAGCGACACCGACCGCGCACGCATCGCGCGCAGCGGCCTCATTCCCCTGGCCACCGACCACGCCCTACGCCTACTGGAGAGGGCGATCGTCACCCCAGAGCCAGCAGTCACGGCCACGACACTGGACACCGCCGCGCTACGAGCCGGCGTACACGACCCGGCGTTCCCGGCAATCCTGCGGGACCTGGTCCCGGCGGGTTCGCGTCGCCCGGTGCGGGGTGGTCGGCTTGATGTGGCGGGTCTGGACGAGGCCGGGCGGTATCAGGTGCTTGCCAAGCTGGTGCGGGACACTGTCGCGGCTGTGCTGGGTCACCAGGATGCTGCCGGGGTCGAGGTGCAGCGGGTGTTCAAGGATCTCGGGTTCGACTCGCTGACCGCGGTGGAGTTGCGCAACCGGCTGAATGCCGCCACGGGTCTGCGGTTGTCGGCGACCGCGGTGTTCGACCACCCCAGCGTCCACGCCCTGACCACCCACCTGGCCCGGCGACTCGCCCCTGCCACCACAACCGACCCGCGCCCAGCCACGCCAATCGCAGCGGCGATGGACGAACCGATCGCGATCGTGGGGATGGCCTGCCGCTACCCGGGTGCCGACTCGCCGGACGAGCTGTGGCGGCTGGTCGAGAACGGCACGGACGCGATCACCGGCATGCCCACCGACCGCGGCTGGAACCTCGCGGCCCTCTACCACCCCGACCCCGACCACCCCGGCACCTCCTACACCCGCCACGGCGGTTTCCTGCATACGGCGGCGGAGTTCGACGCCGACTTCTTCGGCATCAGCCCCCGCGAAGCCACCGCCACCGACCCCCAACAACGACTTCTCCTCGAAACCACCTGGCAAGCCCTCGAAACCGCCGGCATCAACCCCACCAGCCTCAAAACCAGCCCAACCGGAGTCTTCACCGGCGTCATGTACGACGACTACGCCACCCGCCTCCACCACATCCCCACCGGCTACGAAGGCTACCTAGGCAACGGCAGCGCCGGCAGCGTCGCCTCCGGCCGACTCGCCTACACCCTCGGCCTCGAAGGCCCAGCCATCACCATCGACACCGCATGCTCGTCGTCGCTGGTCGCCACGCACCTGGCGATGCAGTCACTCCGCAACGGCGAATGCACCCTCGCCCTCGCCGGCGGCGTCACCATCCTCGCCACACCCGGCATCTTCATCGAATTCTCCCGCCAACACGGCCTATCCACCGACGGCCGCTGCAAATCCTTCGCCAACCAAGCCGACGGCACCGGCTGGAGCGAAGGCGTCGGCATCCTCGTCCTCGAACGCCTCTCCGACGCCAAACGCAACGGCCACCACGTCCTAGCCGTCATCGCCGGCTCCGCCGTCAACCAGGACGGCGCCAGCAACGGCCTCACCGCACCCAACGGCCCATCCCAAGAACGCGTCATCCGACAAGCACTCGCCAACGCCGGCCTCACCCCCGCCGACGTTGATGCGGTCGAAGCCCACGGCACCGGCACCACCCTCGGCGACCCCATCGAAGCCCAAGCACTCCTCGCCACCTACGGCCAAGACCGCACCGACGGCCAGCCGCTATGGCTCGGATCGATCAAGTCGAACATCGGCCACGCCCAGGCAGCGGCCGGTGTCGCCGGCATCATCAAAATGGTCCAGGCCATGCATGCCGGGGTGCTGCCCAAGACGCTGCACGTCGACACACCCAGCAGCCACGTGGACTGGGAGTCCGGGCAGGTGTCGCTGCTGACCGAGCCCGTTGCTTGGCCCGACCACGGCCGGCCCCGCCGGGCGGCGGTGTCCTCCTTCGGCATCAGCGGCACCAACGCCCACCTCATCCTCGAACAAGCCCCGGAACCGCCAGCCGAGCCCACGACCACCGACCTGCCCCTCCTCCTATCGGCCAAGACCGACCAGGCACTGGCAGCCTCCGCCGGACAACTCGTCGAGCACCTCGACAAGAACCTGGCCGCAGTCGCGTACACCCTCGCCACGGGTCGCGCACTCCTACCGCATCGGGCGGTCATCCTCCCCGGCCACGACCCGGACCAGACGTTGCGGGCGCTCGCCACCGGCAGCACCCACCCGGGCCTGGTTCGAGGCATCGCCCGCGCCGGGCACAAAACCGTGTTCGTCTTCCCCGGCCAAGGCGGCCAATGGGCCGGCATGGGCCGCACCCTCGCCGCCACCCACCCCGTCTTCGCCCACCACCTCGACGCCTGCACCGAAGCGTTCCAGCCCTGGGTCGACTGGAACCTCCACGAACTCCTCCACCGCGACAACACTGACTGGCTCACCGAGGTCGATCTGGTCCAGCCCGCGCTCTTCGCGGTGATGACCGGGCTGGCCGCCCTCTGGCGACACCACGGCATCACACCTGACGCGGTCATCGGCCACTCCCAAGGGGAAATCGCCGCCGCCCACACCGCCGGCGCCCTCACCCTCCACGACGCCGCCCACATCATCACCCGCCGCTCCCAAACCCTGCGCACCCTCATCGGCCACGGCGACATGGCCGCCATCGAACTCCCCCCAAACCAGCTCCACCAACACCCCGACATCCACATCGCCGCCTACAACGGACCCACCAGCACCGTCATCGCCGGCAACCCCGACGCCGTCGCCGAGGTCGTCGAACACTGCCGCGACAACGGCATCCGGGCACGCGTGCTACCAGTCCACTACGCCTCCCACACCCCACACATCGACATCATCAAAGACCAGATCCTCACCGACCTGACCGGCATCACACCCCAACCAACGGCGGTCGCGATCTACTCCACGTTGACGGGCGATCGGATCGATCCCACCGAGTTGACTGCCGACTACTGGTACGACAACCTCCGACACCCGGTCCGATTCCAGCAAGCCACCGAGGCCCTCCTCCGCGACGGCCACCACACCTACATCGAAACCAGCCCACACCCCACCCTCATCCCGAACCTGGAACACGCACCGGTCGCCATCCCCAGCCAACACCGCGACCAACACACCGCATTCACCACCGCCCTCGCCACCGCACACGTCCACGGACTCCCCATCAACTGGCCACTGCCCGACCCCGCCCCACAGCCCGTGGCACTGCCGACATACCCCTTCCAACGGCAGCGCTATTGGCTTGACGACACGCACACCGTCAGCGAACCCGCCGACCTCGGTCAAGCCTCCGGCGAACACCCGCTCCTCGCCGCCGCCATCGAGCTGCCGGAGTCGGAGTCGGTGGCGTTCACCGGGCGGATCTCGCCCGACGTGCACCCGTGGATCGCCGAGCACACCGTCCACGACACCGTCCTGGTGCCCGGTTCGGTGCTGCTGGAGCTGGCGCTGCACGCGGGGCAGCGCACCGGGTGCCCGTACCTGCGCGAGCTCACCCTGGAAGCGCCGCTGGTCCTCGCCGACGCGGAAACTCCCGCGTTGCTGGTCGAGGTCGGTGCTCCCGACGGGGACGGGCACCGCCCGATCACCATCCGGTCGCGGGGCGGCGACGGGGAATGGATCCGGCACGCCGCCGGGCTGCTCGCCTCAGCATCGGGTGCGGCACCGGCGACTCGACCGGCAGCGTGGCCGCCGGCCGGCGCGACGTCCGTTCCGGTCGGCGACTTCTACGCCGAGCTGATGAGCAGCGGCCTGGAGTACGGGCCGACATTCCACGGCCTGACCGCGGCGTGGCGAGCGGGCGACCGGGTGTACGCCGAGGTGAGCCTGGCCGCCGACAGCGACAGCTCCGGCTGGGGCATCCATCCGGCGCTCCTCGACGCCGCCCTGCACCCGGCCGCCCTGCTGCCGGGTAGCGACGGAGCCGGCGTACGAATGCCGTTCACGTGGACGGAGGTCGCCCTGCACGCGTCCGGCGCCCGGCGGCTGCGGGTCGAGATCGAGAACAGCGGTCCGGACACCATCGCCATGACCGTGGCCGACACCGCGGGCGCGCCCGTACTGACGCTGGGCGGCATGGTGGCGCGGCCGGTGCCGGCGGGTGAGCTCGGCGGCGCGGCCCGCATCCCGGCGAACACGGTGTTCCGGCTGGAGTGGGCCAAGGACGAGCCGACGGCCCTCCCACTCGCCGCCCCGCGGTGCGCGATCGTCGACCTCCACCGGTCGGGCGCGCTCGACCTGCCGGGCGCGGCCCGGGTCGAGTCGCTCGCGGCGCTCGTGGCCAGTGTGGACGCGGGCGCGCCCGTGCCCGACCTGCTCGTCGTCCCGCTGACGCGGCGATCCGGGGAGACCGTCGAGTTGGTCCACCGGCTGACCCGGGACGTGCTCGCCCTGCTGCGGGAGTCGGCGGATGACGTACGCCTGGCAGACACCCGCATCGCCCTGGTGACCTCCGGCGCCGTGGCCGCGGAGCCGGTCGACGACGTCGTCGACCTCGCCGGTGCGGCGGTCTGGGGACTGGCGGTGACGGCACAGGCCGAGCACCCGGGCCGCGTCGTCCTGGTCGACCTGGACGGGACCGACGAGTCGCACCGTGCGCTGCCCCAGGCGCTACGCGGCGGGGAGACGCGGTTGTGCGTCCGGGCCGGGACGGTGCTGCGGCCCAGGCTCGGCCGGGCGACGCTCGACGCCGCCGGGGCGCGGATCGGCGGACGCGGCACGGTCCTCGTCACCGGCGGCACCGGCGCGCTCGGCCGGCTGGTGGCCCGTCACCTGGTGGCCGGGCACGGGGTACGGCACCTGCTGCTCACCAGCCGGCGCGGGCGCGGTGTTCCCGAGCTCGACGAGCTGCTGGCCGAGCTGGGCGGGCTGGGTGCACAGGTCGACGTCGCCGCCTGCGATGCCGCCGACGCGGAGGCGCTGGACCGCCTGCTCGACTCGATCCCGCCGGAGCGGCCGCTGACCGCGGTCGTTCACGCCGCGGGGATCCACGACGGCAGTTCGCTGGCCGCGATGACCGACGAGCAGCTCCAGCGGGTCCTCCGGCCGAAGGTAGACGCGGCGTGGAACCTGCACCGGCTGACCCGGCACCTGAACCTCGACGCCTTTGTGCTGTTCTCGTCCGCCACCGGGGTCCTGGGCAGCCCGGGCCAGGCCAACTACGCCGCCGCGAACGCCTTCCTCGACGCGCTCGCCCAGCACCGACGGGCCGCCGGCCTGGCCGGTACGTCGCTCGCGTGGGGCGTGTGGGAGGACGGCGCCGGGATGGCTGGCGGCCTCAGCGGCGCGGACCGGGCCAGGATGAGCCGTTCCCGGGTGTTGCCGCTGCCGATCCGGCACGCGCTACGCATCCTCGACGCCGCGCTGGCGGGGACGGCGGAGCCGGTCCTGCTGCCGATGAAGGTGGACGTCTCGTCGCCGTCGTCGCCCGGGCAGCACGCCGAGGTTTCGCCGCTGCTCGTACCGCTGCTGCCGGTCCCGTCGCGGGCCGCGGCGGCCGATGCCGCCTCGTTCACCGAGACGCTGCTGCGGCTGACGGCGGAGGAACGGCAGCGGGCGTTGCTGGATCTGGTACGCGGGCATGTCGCCACGGTCCTCGGGCGCTCGTCCGCCGAGACGGTGGATGCCGACCTGGCCTTCAAGGAGATCGGGTTCGACTCCATCACCGCGGTCGACCTGCGCAACCGGCTCGGGCACCACGTCGGCCTCAAACTGCCGGCAACGCTGGTCTTCGACCACCCGACGGTCCGTGATCTCGCCGCGTACCTCGACAAGACGCTGGCCGGTGGCGCCGGGTCGGCCTCCGACCGTGCCCTGGCCCAGCTCGACGCGCTCGAGGCGACGCTGGTGACGGCCGCCGACGATGAGTCCCGGGACGCCGTGATCGCCCGGCTCGAGGCGCTGCTGCGCCGCGTCGACAACCGTGGTCCGGTGCGGCCGGCCGACGACGATCTCCGGACCGCAACCACTGAACAGTTGTTCGGCCTACTCGCCGAGGAACTCGGTCTCCCCATGGACGGTGACGCATGACGAGCTCGGAATCCGCCGGCAACGCCCTCTCCATCAGCCCGGCCGAGCTGCACGACTACCTGCTCCGGGCGACCACCGACCTGCGGAAGGCCAAGCGCCGGCTGCGTGAGGTGGAGGAGAGCGCCCACGAGCCGATCGCGATCGTGGGCATGGCATGCCGGTACCCCGGCGGCGCCGACACCCCGGAGCGGCTCTGGAGCCTGGCCGTGACCGGCACGGACGCCATCACCGAGCCGCCGGCGCAGCGCGGCTGGGACCTCGACGCCCACTACAGCGCCGACCCCGAGCAGCCTGGCACCACGTACACCCGGCACGGCGGCTTCCTGCACGACGCGGCCGAGTTCGACGCCGAGTTCTTCGGCATCAGCCCGCGCGAGGCCCTCGCCATGGACCCCCAGCAGCGGCTCCTGCTCGAAACCGCCTGGGAGGCCCTGGAGAACGCGGGGCTCGGGCCGGACGGCCTCCGCCAGAGCAACACCGGCACGTTCGTCGGCGCCAGCGCCTCCGACTACGTCAAGCACGTGACCGCGGCCTCGGAGCTGGACGGGTTCCTGGCGACCGGCAACATTCCCAGCGTCGCGTCCGGGCGGCTGGCGTACGTGCTGGGCTTGGAGGGTCCGGCGATCACCGTCGACACGGCGTGCTCGTCGTCCCTGGTCGCGATGCATCTGGCGATCCAGTCCCTGCGCAACGGGGAATCCGCCCTGGCGCTGGCCGGCGGGGTGGCGGTGATGGCGACGCCCACCCCGTTCTTCGAGTTCTCCAGGCAGCGAGGCCTCGCCGTCGACGGCCGCTGCAAGGCGTTCGCGGACTCGGCGGACGGTTTCGCGCTCGGCGAGGGCGTGGGCCTGGTGGTCCTGGAGCGGCTCTGCGACGCCCGCCGCAACGGTCGCCGGGTCCTGGCGGTCATCGCCGGCTCCGCGGTCAACCAGGACGGCGCCAGCAATGGCCTCACCGCACCGAACGGCCCGTCCCAGGAGCGCGTGATCCGGCAGGCGCTCGCCAACGCACGACTGACACCGGCCGACGTCGACGCGGTGGAAGCGCACGGCACCGGCACCACCTTGGGTGACCCGATCGAGGCACAGGCTTTGCTGGCCACCTACGGCCAGCACCGCACCGGCAACGAACCGCTGTGGCTGGGATCGATCAAGTCGAACATCGGCCATTCGCAGGCAGCGGCCGGCGTCGCCGGTGTCATCAAGATGGTGTACGCCCTGCAGCACGGCCTGCTGCCCAGGACCCTCCACGTGGCCGCCCCGTCATCCCACGTGGACTGGGACTCCGGCCACGTATCCCTGCTCACCGACCCGGTAGCGTGGCCCGATCACGGCCGGCCCCGCCGGGCCGCGGTGTCCTCGTTCGGCATCAGCGGCACCAACGCCCACCTGATTCTCGAGCAGGCACCCCCCTCCGAGGATGTCCCCGCCACCGAAACCGACCTGCCCCTGCTCCTGTCCGCCAAAACCGAGACAGCCCTGACCGTCTCAGCCGGACAACTCGCAGGCAACCTCCCCAAGAACCTGACCGCCGTCGCCCACACCCTCGCCACCGGCCGCGCCCTCTTGCCACACCGAGCCGTCATCCTCCCCGGCCACAACCCGGACCAGGCGTTGCAGGCCCTCGCCACCGGCGCCCCCCATCCAGGTCTGGTCCGAGGCGTAGCGGCTACGGGGCACAAGACCGTGTTCGTCTTCCCCGGCCAAGGCGGCCAATGGGCCGGCATGGGCCGCACCCTCGCCACCCATCCCGTCTTCGCGCAGCATCTCGACGCCTGCGCCGAAGCATTCCGGCCCTGGGTCGACTGGGACCTCCACGAACTCCTCCACCGCGACGACACCGACTGGCTCACCCAAGTCGACCTCGTCCAACCCGCCCTCTTCGCCGTCATGACCGGCCTCGCCGCCCTCTGGCTATACCACGGCATCGCCCCGGATGCGGTCATCGGCCACTCCCAAGGCGAAATCGCCGCCGCCCACACCGCCGGCGCCCTCACCCTCCACGACGCCGCCCACATCATCACCCAACGCAGCCAAACCCTCCAAACCCTCATCGGCCACGGCGACATGGCCGCCATCGAACTCCCACCCCACCAACTCCACCACCACCCCGACATCCACATCGCCGCCTACAACGGACCCACCAGCACCGTCATCGCCGGCAACCCCCACGCCGTCGCCCAAGTCGTCGAACACTGCCGGGACAACAGCATCCGCGCCCGCATCCTGCCAGTGCACTACGCCTCCCACACCCCACACATCGACACAGTCAAAGACCAGATCCTCACCGACCTCACCGGCATCACACCCCAACCCACCACCATCGCGATCTACTCCACCCTGACCGGCGACCGGATCGACCCCACCGAACTCACCGCCGACTACTGGTACGACAACCTCCGACACCCCGTCCGATTCCAGCAAGCCACCGAAGCCCTCCTCCGCGACGGCCACCACACCTACATCGAAACCAGCCCACACCCCACCCTCATCCCAAACCTGGAACACACACCGGTCGCCATCGCCACCCAACACCGCGACCAACACACCACCTTCACCACCGCCCTCGCCACCGCACACGTCCACGGACTACCCGTGCAATGGCCGCTACCCAACCCCGCGCCGACACCAGTCCCGCTCCCCACCTATCCCTTCCAACGGCAGCACTACTGGCTCCGAGCCGCACACACCACCGGCGAACCCGCCGACCTCGGCCAAGCCTCCGGCGAGCACCCACTCCTCGCCGCCGCCATCGAACTGCCGGACAGCGACACGGTGCTGTTCACCGGCCGCATCTCCCGCGACACCCAGCCGTGGATCGCCGACCACACCGTCCATGACACCGTGCTCCTGCCCGGCACCGCATTCGTCGAACTCGCCCTGCACGCCGGACACCACACCGGCCACCCACACCTCCACGAGCTGACCATCGAGACGCCCCTGGTCCTGGGTACCGGCGAGGCCCGCTCCCTGCAGGTCGAGGTGGGCCCGCCCGGCGACGACGGAGGCCGGCCCGTCACGATCCGCAGCGGCGGCGACCAGGTGTGGATCCGCCACGCCGCCGGCACCCTGACCGCGGCACGCGCTGCCGTCCCCGGCGTGCCGGCCGTCTGGCCGCCGACCGGCGCGGCGGCTGTCCCGGTCGGCGACTTCTACACCGACCTGGCCGCCGCGGGCCTGGCCTACGGTCCGGCCTTCCAGGGCGTGACGAAGGTCTGGCGCGACAGCACACACGTCTACGCCGACGTGCGCCTGCCGGACGACATCGACGCCGCCGAGTGGGGCATCCATCCGGCGCTCCTGGACGCCGCCCTGCACCCCTCGGCCCTGCTCCGCGGCGACGGCGACGATCCCGCCGTACGGCTCCCGTTCGCCTGGACCGGCGTCACCCTGCACGCCACCGGCGCCCGGCAGGTCCGTGTCCAGCTGTCGCACAGCGGCCCCGACCGCATCACCGTCGTCGTCAGCGACCCGGCCGGGTCGCCGGTCGCGACGATCGACGCGCTGACGGCGCGTGCGCTCCCGCCGGGCCGGCTGGGTGTCGAGGTCGCGCGGTACGACGACCTGTTCCGCGTCGACTGGGTGCGCGTGTCCACCGGCACCGCGGCGGCGCCACAGGCCCGCACCGTGGCCGAGGCGCTGCGGCTGCTCCGCGGCGGCGAGCCGGTACCCGATCTCGTCGTCTCGATCCCCCCGGCCGGAACCACGGACGTGCCGGCCGCCGCGCACGCCACCGCCGAGGCCGTGCTCGAACTGCTGCAGGCCTGGCTGGGCGAGGAGCGCGGCACGCTCGCCGTGGTGACCACCGGGGCCGTGGCGGCCGGCACGGGTGACGACGTCGTCGATCTGCCCGGCGCCGCCGTGTGGGGCCTGATCCGCTGCGCCCAGAGTGAGCATCCGGGCCGGTTCGTTGTCGTCGACTGCGACGGGCTCGAGGTCAGCGGCGCGGTGCTGGGCAGCGCGGTCGCCGCCGGAGAGCCGCAGCTGGCCGTCCGCCAGGGCGAGCTGTTCGCGCCCCGGCTCGTGCGGCACCGGCCCGACGACGAGCTGAGCCCGCCGCCCGGAACCGCACCGTGGCGGCTGGGCGTGGGCGACGGCTCGTCGTTCTCGTCACTGGTGCTGCGGGCGGGCGAGGACCCGGCGCCGGCGCCGGGTCCGGGGCAGGTGCGCGTCGCCGTCCGGGCGGCCGGGCTGAACTTCCGCGACACCATGATCGTGCTGGGGATGTACCCGGGCAGCGCCGACCTCGGCAGTGAAGCGGCCGGTGTCGTCACCGCCGTGGGCGAGGGGGTCACCGACCTCGCGGTCGGCGACCGGGTGATGGGGCTGTTCACCGGGGCGATCCAGCAGTTGTGCGACGTCGACCGGCGGCTGCTGTCGCGGGTCCCGGCGGGCTGGTCCGACGCGGAGGCGGCGAGCACTCCGGTCGCGTTCGTCACCGCCTTCTACGCCCTGCGGGACCTCGCTGCCCTCGACGCGGGCGAGACACTGCTGGTCCACTCCGCCGCGGGCGGTGTCGGCATGGCGGCGGTCCAGCTTGCGCGGCACTGGAACGCCGTGGTCTACGGCACGGCGAGCCCGCACAAGTGGCCGGTGCTGCGGGGCCAGGGCATCGCCGCCGAGGCGATCTCCTCCTCGCGTGACGCGACGTTCGAGGAGCGGTTCCGCCGGGTGAGCGGCGGCCGCGGCGTGGACGTGGTGCTCAACGCGCTCGCGGGTGAGGTCGTCGACGCCTCGCTGCGGCTGCTCGCCCCGGCGGGCCGGTTCATCGAGATGGGCAAGACCGACATCCGCGACGACGACGCGGTGGGCCGGCGGCATCCGGGCGTACGGTATCGCGCCTTCGACCTCACCGAAGCGGGGCCGGACCGGATCCGGGAGATCCTCGACGAGCTGGGCGCGCTCTTCGCCGTCGGCGCGCTGCGGCCGCTGGCGGTGCGGGCGCGCGATGTGCGGCTCGCCCCCTCCGCACTGCGAGAACTCGCGCAGGGCCACACCGTCGGCAAGCTCGCGCTGACGGTGCCGGAGCCGCTGCGCGCGGAGCCTTCCGGCCCGGACGGGACGGTCCTGATCACCGGCGGCACCGGTACGCTCGGCGGGCTGGTCGCGACCCACCTCGTGCGGACCGGCCAGGCACGGCACCTGCTGCTCACCAGCCGATCCGGCGAGGCGGCCCCCGGCACCACCGAACTGCTCGACGAGCTGCGCGGGCTCGGCGCGACCGTCACCGTCGCCGCCCACGACGTGGCCGACCCGGCGGCCGTGGCGGAGCTGATCGCCGGTGTCCCCCGCGAACACCCCCTCACGGCGGTCATCCACACCGCCGGTGTCCTCGACGACGCCGCCGTGCAGACCCTCACCCCTGACCAGCTGCATCGGGTGCTGCGGCCGAAGGTCGACGCGGCGTGGCATCTGCACCGGGCGACCGCACACCTGAAGCTGACCGCCTTCGTGCTGTTCTCGTCCGCCGCCGGCACGCTCGGCAACGCGGGGCAGGCCAACTACGCCGCCGCCAACGCGTTCCTCGACGCCCTGGCGCACCACCGTACGGCGCGCGGCCTGCCCGCGACCGGCCTGGCCTGGGGGTCGTGGGCGCAGACGAGCGGGCTCACCGGCCGGCTCGACGACCGCTTCGCCCGGCGGATGGCGGCCGGGATGCGACCGCTGGCGACCGAGCGGGCATTGGCGCTCCTCGACGCCGCGGTCGCCGGCGCGCAGCCCGCCGTCGTGCCCGCGGGCCTCAACCCGGCGTCGATCCGGCGGCACGCGGCCCAGGGGCGCTGCCGCCGATCCTCGCCCAGCTGGTGCGGGTGCCGGTCCGCCGGGCGGCGGCCGCGGCGGCCGTCAGCGGCGCCGAGTGGCGCGACCGGCTGGCGCAGCTCGACGAGCCGGGCCGCGACGCGTACCTGACCGATCTCGTCCACTCCCAGGTCGCCGCGGTGCTGGGGCATCGCGACGGGTCGGCGGTCAACCCGGCGCAGGCGTTCAAGGACCTCGGGTTCGACTCGCTCACCGCCGTCGAGCTGCGCAACCGGCTCAACACGGCCACGGGTCTGCGGCTGCCCGCCACGTTGGTGTTCGACCACCCGACCCCCGGGGCGCTGGTGGCCTTCCTCAAGGCCGAAGGTACGGCTGGATCGTCCGGGCATCGCCAAATGGCGGCACCGCCCGCCGACCGCATCGGTGATCCGATCGCGATCGTGGGCGTCGGCTGCCGGTATCCCGGCGCGAACTCCCCCGAACAGCTGTGGCGCCTGCTCGACACCGGAGCCGACGCGATCACCACCATGCCGACCGATCGCGGCTGGGACCTGACCGCACTGTACGACCCTGATCCGGCCAAGCACGGGGCGTCATACACCCGCCACGGCGGCTTCCTGCACGACGCGGCCGAGTTCGACGCCGGCTTCTTCGGCATCAGCCCGCGTGAGGCGCTCGCCATGGATCCGCAGCAACGCCTGCTGCTGGAGACCGCATGGCAGGCCCTGGAGAACGCGGGCATCGATCCGACGGCCCTGCGGGCGACGCCCACGGGCGTGTTCGCCGGCGTGGTGGCGCAGAACTACGCCCCCTCGAATGCCGCGTCCTACCGGGACGTGGCCGGGCACCTGGTCACCGGTGCCACGCCCAGTGTGGCATCGGGCCGGCTGGCCTACCTCCTGGGCTTGGAAGGCCCGGCGATCTCGGTGGACACCGCCTGTTCGTCGTCCCTGGTCGCGGTACACCTGGCGGCACAGTCGCTGCGCAACGGCGAGTGCAGCCTCGCGCTGGCCGGCGGCGTGACCGTCATGGCCACGGCCGGTCTCTTCGTCGAGTTCTCCCGGCAACGCGGCCTGGCCCCCGACGGCCGATGCAAGGCGTTCGCAGACTCGGCGGACGGTTTCGCACTCGCCGAGGGCGTAGGCCTGGTGGTGCTGGAGCGGTTGTCCGACGCCGAGCGCAACGGTCACCGTATCTTGGCGGTCATCGCGGGTTCGGCGGTCAACCAGGACGGTGCCAGCAACGGCCTCACCGCACCCAACGGCCCATCCCAGGAACGGGTCATCCGGCAGGCGCTCGCCAACGCCGGCCTCACCCCCGCCGACATCGACACGGTCGAAGCCCACGGCACCGGCACCACCCTCGGCGACCCCATCGAAGCCCAAGCACTCCTCGCCACCTACGGCCAAGACCGCACCGACGGCCAGCCACTGTGGCTGGGGTCGATCAAGTCGAACATCGGCCACACCCAAGCCGCCGCTGGTGCAGCCGGTGTGATCAAAATGGTCCAGGCGTTGAACGCCGGCGTCCTGCCCAAGACCTTGCACGTCGACACGCCCACCAGCCACGTCGACTGGGACTCCGGGCAGGTCGCCCTGCTCACCGAACCGGTTGCCTGGCCCGACCACGGCCGGCCGCGGCGGGCTGCAGTGTCCTCGTTCGGCATCAGCGGCACCAACGTCCACCTCATCCTCGAACAAGCACCCCGAACGACACCCGCTGCCAGCGACACAACCGATTTGCCGCTACTGCTGTCCGCCAAAACCGAC
The DNA here is from genome assembly GCF_050942935.1 of Dactylosporangium sp. CA-233914. Classification (NCBI taxonomy): domain Bacteria; kingdom Bacillati; phylum Actinomycetota; class Actinomycetes; order Micromonosporales; family Micromonosporaceae; genus Dactylosporangium; species Dactylosporangium sp. CA-233914. The sequence goes on from NZ_CP192030.1 coordinate 7,459,216, forward strand.
ACAGCCCTGGCAGCCTCCGCCGGACAACTCGCCGGGCACATCCCCGAAAACCTCGCCGCCGTCGCCCACACCCTCGCCACCGGCCGTGCGCTCATGCCACACCGAGCCGTCATCCTCCCCGGCCACGACCCCAACCAGGCATTGCAGGCACTCGCCACCGGCGCCACCCACCCCGGCCTCGTCCACGGCACCGCCCGCACCGGGCACAAAGCCGTATTCGTCTTCCCCGGCCAAGGCGGCCAATGGGCCGGCATGGGCCGCACCCTCGCCGCCACCCACCCCGTCTTCGCACAACACCTCGACGCCTGCACCGAAGCCTTCCGGCCCTGGGTCGACTGGGATCTGCACGAGCTCCTCCACCGTGAGGACACTGACTGGCTGACCCAGGTCGACTTGGTCCAACCCGCCCTCTTCGCGGTGATGACCGGCCTCGCCGCCCTCTGGCAACACCACGGCATCACACCCCACGCCGTCATCGGCCACTCCCAAGGCGAAATCGCCGCCGCCCACACCGCCGGCGTCCTCACCCTCCACGACGCCGCCCACATCATCACCCGCCGCTCCCAAACCCTGCGCACCCTCATCGGCCACGGCGACATGGCCGCCATCGAACTCCCCCCAAACCAGCTCCACCAACACCCCGACGTGCACATCGCCGCCTACAACGGACCCACCAGCACCGTCATCGCCGGCAACCCCGACGCCGTCGCCGAGGTCGTCGAACACTGCCGGGACAACGGCATCAGAGCCCGGGTTCTGCCCGTTGGCTACGCCTCCCACACCCCACACATCGACACCATCAAGGCCCAGATCCTCACCGACCTTGCCGGCATCAGCCCTCAACCAACCACGGTCGCCATCTACTCCACCCTGACCGGCGACCGAATCGACCCCGCCGAACTCACCGCCGACTACTGGTACAACAACCTCCGACACCCCGTCCAATTCCACCAAGCCACCCAAGCCCTCCTCCGCGACGGGCATCACACCTACATCGAAACGAGTCCCCACCCCACCCTCATCCCGAGCCTGGAACAGGTCTTCGACACCCACACCCCAACACCCATCGCCATCCCCAGCCAACACCGCAACCACGACGCATTCACCACCGCCCTCGCCACCGCACACGTCCATGGACTCCCCATCAACTGGCCACTGCCCGACCCTGCGCCGACGCCGGTGGCACTGCCCACGTATCCGTTCCAGCACCAGCACTACTGGCTCCGAGCCGGGCACAACACCGGCGAACCCGCCGACCTCGGCCAGACCTCCGGCGAACACCCACTCCTCGCCGCCGCGATCGAATCGCCCGACAGCGGCATCGTGCTGTTCACCGGCCGGCTATCCCTCGACACCCAACCATGGGTCGCCGACCACACCGTCCATGACACCGTGCTGCTACCCGGCACCGCATTCGTCGAACTCGCCCTGCATGCCGGACACCACACCGGCCACCCACACCTGCACGACCTCACCATCGAGACACCGCTGGCGCTGACCGGCGACGAGACCCGCTCCCTGCACGTCGAGGTCGGCCCTCCGGGCGACGATGAGCACCGGCCGGTCACCATCCGCTCCCGAGCCGGCGACCAGGACTGGACCCGCCACGCCACCGGCACCCTCACCGCGGCTGCGACCGGCACCCCGGCCGACGCGCCGGCCGTGTGGCCGCCGATGGGCGCCACACCGATCCCGGTCGAGCGCTACTACGCCGACATGTCCCTTGCCGGCATCGACTACGGGCCGGTCTTCCAGGGCATGACCGGCGCCTGGCGCGACGGCGACGTCGTCTACGCCGAGGTCTCCCTGCCCGAGGAGGCCGAGATCGCGGACTGGGGCATCCATCCCGCGCTGCTGGACGCCGCGCTGCACGCGGCGGTGCTGCTCGCCGGCGGAGAAGAGGTGCGGTTGCCGTTCGCCTGGACGGGGGTGACGCTGCACGCCACCGCCGCCCGGCAGCTGCGCGTCCAGATCCGTGGCGCGGGGCCGGACGCGATCGCTGTCGCCGCGCTGGATCCCACGGGCCGTCCGGTCGTCACCGTGGGAGCCCTGACCACGCGTGCCATGCCCGCCGGTCACCTCGAGACGCTCGGCTCCGGCGCGCTGCGCAACTCGCTGTTCTCGATCGACTGGGTCACCGTGGGCCCGGTGCCGGAGCCGGCTGAGCCTACCGAGGTGCTCAGGGTCAGCGGCGGCGGTGACGTCGTGACCAGCACGCACCGGCTGGCCGAGGAGACCCTGCGGAGGGTGCAGGACTGGCTGTCCGACGACCGGCACGCCGATTCCCGGCTGGTGGTCCACACCCGCGGCGCGGTCGCAGTGGCCCCTGGTGAGGACGTCACCGATCTGGCCGCCGCTGCCGTGTGGGGCCTGATCCACTCCGCGCAGTCGGAGCACCCCGGCCGGTTCGTCCTGCTCGACACCGACACCGACGACATCCCCACCGCGGTCGCCGCCGGTGAACCGCAGCTGGCCGTCCGCGACGGGCAACTTCTCGCACCCCGCCTGACCCGCACCCACCCCGGCCAGGCCGCCCCAACGGGCCTCGACCCCGACGGCACAGTCCTCATCACCGGCGGCACCGGCACCCTCGGCGCCCTCCTCGCCGAACACCTCGCCACCACCGGCCGCGCCAAACACCTGCTTCTGGCCAGCCGAAGCGGCCCCGACGCCCCCGGCACGGACGACCTCATCACCCGCCTACACCAGCACGGCGCCTCGGCCACCATCGCCGCGTGCGACACCGCCGACCCGGCAGCGGTCAACGACCTGATCACGTCCATCCCCGCCGAACACCCACTCACCGCCGTATTCCACACCGCCGGCGTCCTCGCCGACGCCACCGTGCACACCCTCACCCCGCAACAACTCCACACCGTGCTACGCCCCAAGGTCGACGCCGCCTGGAACCTCCACCACGCCACCGCACATCTCAACCTCGCCGCGTTCGTCCTCTACTCCTCCGTCGCCGGCACCCTCGGCAGCCCCGGACAAGCCAACTACGCCGCTGCCAACACCTTCCTCGACGCCCTCGCCCACCACCGCCACGCCCACAACCAGCCCGCCACCTCCGTCGCCTGGGGGCACTGGGCGCACACCAGCGGCATGACCAGCACCCTGAACCAAGCCGAGCGGGCCCGCATCGCGCGCAACGGCCTGACTCCCATGCCCACCGAGCACGCGCTGCGGCTCCTCGACACGGCGCTCGGCACCGGGCAGCCGGCGCTGCTGGCCGCGGCCCTGGACCCGATGGCGCTGCGCCCGCCGGCGCAGGCGGGGGTGCTGCCGCCGCTCCTGCTCGGCCTGGTGCCCACTCCGTCCCGGGGCCGCGCCGCCACGAGGACCGTCGACCTGGACGGGCTGGACGGGGCCGAGCGGCACGCGGCGCTCAACGATCTGGTGCACACGACCGTCGCCGCGGTCCTGGGCCACCGGGACGCCGGCGGCATCGGCCCGCAGCAGGCGTTCAAGGATCTCGGCTTCGACTCGCTGACGGCGGTCGAACTGCGGAACCGGCTCAACGCCGCCACCGGGCTGCGGTTGTCCGCCACGAGCGTCTTCGACCATCCGACGGTACTGGATCTGGTGCATCACATCGAACGGCAGCTCACGCCGGACGCCGGTGAGGCCGTGCCGGCGCTGCTGCGCGACCTGGCCCGCTGGGAGGCCGCGACGCTGACCGCTTCGTGTGACGGCGAAACCCGGGCGGCGATCAGCGGCCGGCTGCGGTCGCTGCTGGCGAAGCTCGAGGAGCCGGCGGCGGACGCGGCGGAGGACCGCTACGCGTTCGCCACCGCCGAGGACATCTTCAAGTTCATCGACAACGACCTGGGCCGGGCCTGATCCACGGACTGACGAGAGCGATGGGGAAGCATGACCAACGAACAGAAGCTCGTCGACTACCTGCGGTGGGTCACGAGGGACCTCGACCAGACCCGGCGGCGGCTGGCCGCGGTCGAGGCCGCCGGCCGGGAGCCGATCGCGATCGTCGGGATGAGCTGCCGGTACCCCGGCGGCGTGGCTTCCCCGGAGGACCTGTGGGAGCTCGTCGCCGCGGGCACCGACGCGATCTCCGGGTTCCCGCTGGACCGGGGCTGGGACGTGGCGGAGTTGTACGACCCGGACCCGGACCGGCCGGGGAAGACCTACGCCCGCGGTGGCGGGTTCCTGCACGACGCGCACCGGTTCGACGCGCGGTTCTTCGGCATCGGGCCCAAGGAGGCGCTGTCGATCGACCCTCAGCAGCGGCTGTTGCTGGAGGCGGGCTGGGAGGCGCTCGAACGTGCCGCCATCGACCCGCAGCGGCTGCGCGGGTCGGCGACCGGCGTGTTCGTCGGGGTCATGTACGACGACTACGCCGCGCTGCTGCAGTACCTCGGGGTGCCGGGCGTGGAGGGCCTGGCCGGGATCGGCAGCGCGGGCAGTGTCGCGTCGGGCCGGCTCGCCTACACCCTCGGCCTTTCGGGCCCCGCGATCACGGTGGACACCGCGTGCTCGTCGTCGCTGGTGGCGGTGCACCTGGCGATGCAGTCGCTGCGCGCCGGTGAGTGCACGCTCGCCCTCGCCGGTGGCGCGACCGTCATGGCCACGCCGGGGGTGTTCATCGAGTTCGCCCGGCAGCGCGGCCTCTCCCCCGACGGGCGCTGCCGGTCGTTCGCCGAGCAGGCCGACGGTACGGGCTGGAGTGAAGGCGTCGGGGTGCTGGTGCTGGAGCGGCTGTGCGACGCCCGCCGCAACGGCCATCGCGTGCTGGCCGTGATCACGGGTTCGGCGGTGAACCAGGACGGCGCCAGCAACGGCCTGACCGCACCCAACGGGCCGTCCCAGGAGCGGGTGATCCGTCAGGCGCTGGCCGGTGCCGGGCTGACACCGGCGGACGTCGACGCGGTCGAGGCCCACGGCACGGGTACCGCGCTGGGCGACCCGATCGAGGCCCAGGCACTGCTGGCGACGTACGGCCGGCACCGCGCCGGCGAGCAGCCGTTGTGGCTGGGGTCGATCAAGTCGAACATCGGCCACACCCAGGCCGCCGCGGGCGTCGCCGGGGTGATCAAGACGGTGCAGGCGCTGCGGGCGGGTGTGCTGCCCAGGACCCTGCACGCCGGCACCCCGTCCAGCCGCGTCGACTGGGCCGCGGGTCAGGTGGCACTGCTGACCGAGTCCCGCGCCTGGCCGGCCACCGGGGGCCGGCCGCGCCGGGCGGCGGTGTCGTCGTTCGGGATCAGCGGCACCAACGCCCACATCGTCGTCGAGCAGGCACCGGAGGAGGTCGACGCCGCGGTGCCCGGTGATCCGGCGCCGGTCGACCTGCCGGTGCTGCTGTCGGCGAAGACCCCGGCGGCCCTGGCGGCGGTGGCGGACCGGCTGGCCGGGCACCTGCGCACGCACCCCGAGTCGGACCTGCGGGCGGTGGCGCACACCCTCGCCACCGGCCGGGCCCTGCTGCCCCACCGGGCCGCGATCATCGGTTCCGGCCGTGAGGAGATCATGCACCGGCTGGGGTTCCTCGCGCGGGGCGAACCGGCGAGCAACCTCCTCGTGGGCACTGCCGCCGGGGGCCGCACCGCGTTCCTGTTCACCGGGCAGGGCGCCCAGCACGCGGGGATGGGCGCCGAACTCGTCCGGTCGTTCCCGGTCTTCGCCGCCGCGCTGGACGAGGTGTGTGCGGTGTTCGACCCGCTGCTGGAGCACCCGCTGCGGGAGGTGATGTTCGGTACGCACACCGACCTGCTGGACCGGACCAGCTATACCCAGCCCGCCCTGTTCGCGTACGAAATCGCGCTCCACCGGCTGGTCGAGGCGTTCGGCGTCACCGCGGACCACCTCGTGGGGCACTCCGTCGGCGAGCTGGCCGCGGCCCACGTCGCCGGAGTGTTCTCCCTCGAGGACGCCGCGCGCCTGGTGGCGGCTCGGGGCGCGTTGATGCAGCAGCTGCCGCCGGGGGCGATGCTCGCCGTCACCACGGACATCGACACCCTCGGCATCTATCTGCGCGACGGCGTTGAGGTCGCCGCGCACAACAGTCCGACCGCGCATGTCCTGGCCGGCGATCCGGACGTGATCGCCGCCCTGGCCGAGCGGCTCGCCGCCGACGGTGTTCGGGCCCGGCGGCTGCACGTCGACCGGGCCTTCCACACCGGCCACACCGACGCGATCCTGGACAGTTTCCGGCGGACGGCGGAGGCTGTCACGTACCGCAGCCCGCGGATCCCGGTCGTGTCGACGCTCACCGGCGCCCCCGCCGACGAGCTGACCGAGCCGGGCTACTGGGCCCGCCACATCCGGCACACCGTGCGGTTCGCGGCCGCGGCCGAGTGCCTGCACCGGCTGGGTGTGACCCGCTACGTCGAGCTCGGCCCGGACGCCGTGCTGACCACGCTCACCGCCGAAACGCTGCGGGCAGTCGCGCCGGACGCCCGGCCGGTCATGGTCCCGCTCGGCGTGCGCCGGAAGCCGCCGGTCCGGACGGTGCTGACCGCGCTGGCGCAGCTGCACACGTCGAGCCGGGACCGGCGCGTCGACTGGTCGCCGCTGCTGCCGGCGGCGGGCACGGCCGACCTGCCGACCTACCCGTTCGAGCGGGTGCCGTACTGGCCGGACGCGACCGCGTCCGGGCCGCGGCGGCCCCCGTCGGGAGCGCGCGGTGACGAGGCCGCGTTCTGGGCGGCGGTGGACCACGGGGACCTCGACGGGCTGGCGAGCCTGCTCGACGTGTCCGCCGGGGAGCGCTCGGCGCTGGGGGCGCTGCTGCCGGCGGTCTCGGCCTGGCACCGGCGGCGGCGGTGCGTCCACCGGGTGGAGTGGGTGCCGGCGACGGCGCCGGCCCGCGGCGACGGCGTGTGGCTGGTCGTGGTCCCCGAGCCGGCGCCCGGCGGTCCGGGCGACGCCGTGGCCGGTGCCCTGCCGTCGGCTGTCACGCTGCCGGTCGCCCCCGGCGCCGACGCCGGGGACGTGGTGCGGCTGGTGCGCGAGGCGCAGGCCCGGGCGGACGGGCCGGTGGCCGGTGTTGTCGTCTGGCTCGCCGGTGGGGCCGGGCTCGGTCTGGACCGGCTCGCCGCGCTGCCCGGCCGGCTGGAGCGGGCCGGCGTCGGCGTCCCGCTCGTCACGGTGACCAGCCGGGCGGTCGCGGCGGCGCGCGGCAACGTCGACCCGGAGCGGGCCCGCGTGTGGGGCGCCCTGACGCGGGCGCCGGGCGAGCCGGGCAGCGCGCTGGTCGACGTGCCGGACGGGTTCGACGCGGCCGGCGCCCCGCAGCTCGCCGCGGCGCTGCGACTGGCCGCCGCCGGCGCCGATCGGCTCGCCGTCCGCGGCCGGGAGGTGCTCGTGCCGCGGCTGGCCCCGCCGCCGGGCCCGCCGAATGGGCGCCGTCCGGGGCGGTGCTGCTCGCCGGGGCGGACTCGGCACTGGGCGCGTCGCTGGCGCGGTGGCTGGCCGGGCACGGCGCGGATCGCCTGGTGCTGGTCGGGGCGGACACGCCCGAGCGGGAGAAGCTGATCGCGGAGCTGAGCGAGACGGGTGCCGAGGTGATCGCGGGGCCGGGCGACGCGACGGCCGCCGCGGCGCTGGCCGCCCTGCCGGCCGGGACCCGGCTCAACGCGGTGATCCACGTCGGTGCGGTCACGGCCGCGCGGGCCGACGGCATCGCCGGCGAGCTCGCCGCCCTCGACGAGGCCACCGCCGCCCACCACCCGGAGTCGTTCGTCGTGTTCTCGCCGTTCGCCGGGGCGGCGGGCCTGTCCGGCGGCCCCGGCGCCGAGGCCGCCGCGTACATCCACGCCTGGGCGCAGCGCCGGCACGCGGGCGGGCGGCCCACCCTGGCGGTCGGCTGGGGCGATCCGGCCCCGTCCGCAGAGGACGGCGGGTGGCGTCCGCCGAGCCACCGGCTGGCCGAAGCCGTGCTCGGGCACGTCCGGTCCGGGGGCGGGTCGGTGCTCGTCGCCGACGTGGACGAGGCGCGGCTGACGGCGCTGCTCCGGTCCGGTCCGCCGGTCGCCGCGGGTGCGGCGGTCGATGAGCTGCGGTCTCGGCTGGCGGCCGCGTCCCCGCAGCAGCGCGAGGCGCTGCTGCTCGACCTCGTGTGCAGCCAGGCGCCGCTGGCGCTGGGCTACGAGTCGGGCGAACCGATGGACGAGACGGCCAGCTTCCTCGATCTCGGTTTCACGTCCTTCGCCGTCCTGGAGCTGTGCACCGCCCTGCGCGAGCGGGGGATCGACCTGGCACCCGCCGCCGTCTTCGAACACCCGACGCCCCGCGCGCTGGCCCGGCACCTCGCCGCGGCCCTGCCCGCTTGAGCCGACACCCCGAACCGAGGAGTACCGATGCCCAATCCCGTCATCATCGCAGGCGCCGGCGTCACCGGGCTGATGCTGGCCTACGAACTGGCGTTGCGTGATGTGCCGGTGACCGTGGTCGAGCAGTTGCCGGAGCCGACGCCCGCGCGGCCGGGGATGGCGATCAACGCGACCGTCGTCGACCTGCTGCAGCAGCGCGGCCTGATGGAGTCCGTGGGCGAGCACGGCTTCGACTTTCCCGCGGCGCATTTCGCCCAGCTCTGGCTGGAGCCGTCGCGGGTGCCGGACCTGCGCCAGTACAACTACATCGTCGCCCAGTCCGACCTGGAGCGGGTGCTGGCCCGGGAGGCGGCCGGGCTCGGTGCCGAGATCCGGTGGGGCCACGAGGTCGTCGGCTTCGCCCAGGACGACGACGTCGTCCCGGTGCGGGTCCGCGCGGCCGGGGCGGAGCACACCCTCGACGGCCGCTTCCTCGTCGGGTGCGACGGCCCGGGCAGCACGGTGCGCCGCCTGGCGGACATCGGCTTCCACGGGGAGGACCTGCCGTTCCGTGGCATCGTCGGCGACGTGGAGGTGGCCGAGGACAGCGAGTTGCTGACGTTCCTCGGCGCCCGGGAGTTCGTCGGCGGGCTGCTGACCGCCGCGCCCGTCGTCGCGGGCGCGCTGCGCATCATGACCGCCGAGTTCGACGTCGAACCCGAGGACCCGGCCGCGCCGGTGAGCGTGGACGAGCTGCGTACGTGCGCGCACCGGCTCAGCGGCATCGACCTCGGCGAGGTCAAGCCGCGCTGGCTGCGGCGCTGGGACTCCTCGACGCGGCAGGCGGAGCGCTACCGCCGGCGCAACGTGTTCCTGGCCGGCGACGCGGCACACGTGCACTTCCCGCTCGGCGGCCAGTCCATGAGCACCGGCATCGAGGACGCGGTGAACCTCGGCTGGAAGCTGGCCGCGGCGGTGCACGGCGAGGCGCCCGAGCACCTGCTCGACAGCTACCACACCGAGCGGTGGCCGGTCGGCGAACGGGCCTGCCAGAGCACGCTCGCCCAGTTCCGGCTGCTGCACCCGCTGGACCGTCTCGCCCCGCTGCGGCGGCTCATGACCGAGCTCATCGAGCTCGACCAGGTCAACGAGTTCCTGGTCAACCTGGTGTACGGGCTGGACGTGCGCTACCCGTTGGAGTACGAGAGTGTCGCCGAGCCGCTGCACCCGCTGGTGGGCCGCAGGATCTCCAGCGTGCCCCTGGTCGGCGCCGCCGGGGAGACGTCGCTGGCGCAGCTGCTGCAGCCGGGGCGCGGCGTTGTCGTCGAGTTCCGCGACGACGGCGGCACCACGACCCGCTCCGCCGAGTGGCTGGACCGGGTCGACGTGGTGACGGTCAAGCCCAGCCCGTGGATCGACGCGTCGCTGATCCTGCTGCGCCCGGACGGCCGGATCGCCTGGGCGGAGTCCGCGGACGCGGCCGGCGGCGGCGCCGACGGGCTGCGGGCCGCGCTCACGACCTGGTTCGGTGCCGGGCTTTAGGCACTCTTCAGCCGCCCCTGGTCGACTGGACTGATCCAAACATATCGATCAATATCGTTGCACAGACCGGAAAGGTCCCGGCCCATGAGCCCGCAGCGCATCGAGATGACCGACGGATTCGTGTTCTACTCGCCGAGCGAACGCGACGCCCGGTTCATCTACCAGGAGATCTTCCGGCACGAGACCTACAGTCTCGCCGGGCTGCCCGACGCCCCGGTCGTGGTGGACGTCGGCGCGAACGTGGGGCTGTTCTCGCTGTACACCAAGCAGGTCCGGCCCAAGGCACGGGTCCTCGCGTTCGAACCGGCGCCGGAGAACCTGGAGGCAATGCGGCTCAACGTCGAGCTGCACGACGTGACCGACGTGACGGTCCACGAGTGCGGGCTGGGCAGCCGGACCGGCGAGGCCACGTTCACCTACTACCCGAACCTACCGGGGAACTCGACGTTCACCCCGCAGGACAAGGCGATGGCGAAGGACCTGATGGCCGCCCGCATCGGCCGGGAGAGCACCGAGCAGCTCTACACCCCGACCGAGCTGGTCGTCCGGGTGGAGCGGCTCTCCAGGGTGCTCGCCGAGCACCACCCCGACGTCGACACCGTCGACCTGCTGAAGATCGACGTGGAGGGCACCGAGCTCGACGTCCTGCTGGGCATCGACGACGCGGACTGGCCGAAGGTACGCGCCGTGGAGCTGGAGGTGCAGGACACCGCGGGCTCCCGGCTGGCCGACATCGAGACGCTGCTGCGGGACCAGGGGTTCCTGGTCACCAGCGAGCTGCACCCCCTGATGCCGCAGAACATGCGGTTCTTCAACGTGGCCGCGGTCCGGTGAGCCGGACCCGACCGGTCCCGGCCGTACGCGACAGCGGAGGGCAGCCGTCATGAAGGTCCGACCCCTCGCCGTCACCGGAAGCTGGGAGTTCACGCCGGTCGTCCACGGCGACCAGCGGGGCGCGTTCGTCTCCCCCCTGCTCGGCGACGAGTTCACCGACGCGGTCGGGCACCGGCTCACCGTGGCGCAGACGAACTTCAACCGCTCCGCGAAAGGCGTCCTGCGCGGCATCCACTTCACCTCGGTCCCGCCCGGCCAGGCGAAGTACGTCTGCTGCAGCCGCGGCCGCGCGATCGACGCGGTGATCGACCTGCGCGTCGGCTCGCCCACGTTCGGCGTCTGGGACTCGGTGGAGCTCGACCCGGACACGTGGCGCTCGGTGTACCTGCCGGTCGGCGTCGGCCACGCCTTCCTCGCCCTGGAGGACGACACGATCATGTCGTACCTGGTCTCCACCGGCTACGTCGCCGAGCGCGAGCAGACCCTCGACGCGATGGACGCCGAGCTGGGGCTTCCGTGGCCGCGGGACATGGCGTTCGTACGGTCCGAGCGCGACGTCGCCGCCGTCGGGCTCCTCGAGGCGCGGCGGCGCGGCCTCCTGCCCGGCTACGAGGCGTGCCTGGCCGCCGAGCGCGAGGCACAGGCCGGAGGCGCCCGGTGACCGGCCCGGCCGGGCCGCTGCGGGTGGCGGTGCTGGGCGCCACCGGCTGCCTCGGCGGGCAGATCACGGCGGCGGCGAAGGAGGCCGGGCACCACGTCCTCGGCGTGGCCCGGCGGACGCCGGCCGGGACCGCGGCGGACACGTTCGTCGCGGTCGACGTCACCGACCCGGCGCTCGGTGGCATCCTCGCCGGCGAGCGCGTCGACGTCGTGGTCAACGCCGTCGCCGGCTGGGGCCGCAGCCCCGCCGAGGCGCACGCCGGGAACGTCGAGCCGGTCGACCGCCTGCTCGAGTGCCTGCGCGCGCTCGACCCGGTGCCGCGCCTGGTCCACCTGGGCACCATCCACGAGTACGGCCCGGTCCCCGAAGGGCTGTCCATCGTCGAGGACACCTCGGAGCGGCCCGAGTCGACCTACGCCACCGCCAAACTCGCCGCCTCGCGACGCGTGCTGACCGCGATCCGTGACGGGGAGGTGCGCGGCGCGGTGCTGCGCGTGGCCAACACCTACGGCCCGAACCCGTCGCCGGTCGGGTTCCTGGGCTCCCTCGTGCGGCGGCTGGCGGCCCTGGCGCCGCACGAGCGGATCGACATCACGGTGGCCGGCGACCGCCGCGACTACGTCGACGTGCGCGACGTGGCCCGGGCCGTCGTCCTGGCCGTACGGTTCCCAGCGGCCGACCCGCTCGTCAACATCGGCAGCGGCGAGGCCACAAGCCTGCGGACGATCGTCCGTGCGCTGGTTGCGGCGACGGGGCTGCGCCCGGAAGCCGTGGTGGAGCACGAGGAGCGGGTCGAGAGCCTCGGCGGGAGCTGGACGCGCTTCGACATCACCCGGGCCCGCGACCGGCTGGGCTGGCGGCCGCAGTACACCCTCGTCGAGTCGATGCGCGCGATGTGGGCCGGCGCCGCGGCCGTTAGCGCCGACTTATGAACGCTTTAGCGATCGCCGGAATCGTTGCCGACGCGGACAGATTGGAGCACCGATGGATGTCAGCGGTACGTGGAACCTGATCGTCGACAGCCCGATGGGCAAGCAGGACGTGTCGTTGCGGGTGGTCGCCGACAACGGCGTGCTGACCGGCACGCTCATCAACAACGCGTACAAGATGGAGAGCGAGATCTTCGACGGCGCGGTGACCGACGACCGGGTGCAGTGGAAGGTCAAGCTGCAGCGGGCCCCCGTGACGCTGTCGTTCGGCGGCGTCGTCACCGGCGACACGATGACCGGCAGCGCGAAGACCGGCATGTTCGGCAAGTTCGCGTTCAGCGGGCGAAGGATCTAGATCCTGATGGACGACCTGGCGCCGCAGCAGCTCGGCGGCTCGGACCACGCGCCGACCCGCCGGGGGCTCCTGCGCGCGGCCTGGGGATACACGGTGGATCTCCTGGCGCAGTGCGGCAGGACCGCCTTCGCGATGTACGTCCCCTACGTCTGTCTGCCCGACGAGTTCTGGCTCTACACGATCGAGCGGTGGGACTGGAACACGCCGCATCAGTGGTACGACGAGCGCCGGTGAACGGCACGACACGTCGTGGAGGACCGACAGCCATGTTCGACGACGTCGCCGAGTTCTACGCCTGGTTCACCGAACAGCACGCCCGCGACCGCTACCGGGTCGAACGGATCCCCGTCCAGGCGGCCACGGCGTGGCGGACGGAGCCCGGCACCGGCAACATCGTGCACGACAGCGGCAAGTTCTTCTCCATCCAGGGTCTGCGCGTCGACACCGACCACCGCGACACCAGCTCCTGGCGGCAGCCGATCATCGTGCAGGCCGAGATCGGCATCCTGGGCCTGCTGATCAAGGTGGTCGACCAGACCGTCTACTGCCTCATGCAGGCCAAGATGGAGCCGGGCAACATCAACGTCATGCAGCTCTCGCCGACCGTTCAGGCCACGCGGAGCAACTACACCCGGGTCCACGGCGGCAGCACCGTGCCGTACCTCGACTACTTCGTCGCGCCGCGCACCGGCCGCATCGTCTTCGACGCGCTGCAGTCCGAGCAAGGCTCGTGGTTCTACAAGAAACGCAACCGCAACATGATCATCGAGGTCGACGAGAACCTCGTGGTCCACGACCACTTCTGCTGGCTGAACGTCGACCTGGTGATCGAGCTGCTCAAGGTGCCCAACCTGGTGAACATGGACTCGCGCACCGTGCTGTCCGGGCTGCCGTACGCGCTGCCCGGCCCGATCTCGCTGCGCAGCCGGTTCGCCGGCCCCGCCAGGTACCGCTTCCAGCAGGTCCTCAGCTGGTTCTGCGAGGCCAAGTCCCGCTTCCGGCTGCACCAGGAGCTGATCCCGCTCGACGAGGTCCCGAACTGGCACTGGGCCGACGGCCGGCTCGTCCACGACGCGGGCCGCTTCTTCTCGGTGATCGCCGTGGACGTGACCGCCACCAGCCGCGAGGTGACGAGCTGGTCGCAGCCGATGCTCGCCCCGATCGACCGCGGCCTCGTCGGATTCATCGGCCGCACCGTCGACGGCGTGTTCCACATGCTGGCCCACGCCCGCACCGAGGCGGGAACGCACGACATCGTCGAGATCGGGCCGTCGGTGGCCTGCAACCCGGCCAACTACTCCCACCTGCCCTACGCGCGCCGGCCGATGTTCCTCGACGTGCTGCAGAACGCCACCGGCGACGACGTCCTCGTCGACGTCGTGCACTCCGAGGAGGGCGGCCGGTTCTACCACACCGAGAACCGCTACATGGTGCTCGACGTGGGCGAGGACTTCGACCTCGACGTCCCGGACGACTACTGCTGGCTCACCATCGAGCAGCTGAGCCGGTTCGTGCGCTTCGGCAACCTGGTCAACGTCTACGCACGCTGCCTGATCAGCTGCATGGTCGGCCTGGCCGACCTGGCGCCGCGGGACAACTCGAAGACCTTCGGGTAGGGCGATGACGACGGACCGTGCCGTCCGCCTCGGCGTCCTCGGCTGCGCCGACATCGCCCGGCGCCGCACACTGCCCGCCGCCACGACCGTCGGCGGCCTCGCGGTCACCGCGATCGCCAGCCGCGACGCCGGCAAGGCCCGGCGATACTGCGCCGAGTTCGGCGGCAGTCCCGTGCACGGCTACGACGCGCTGCTGACCCGCGAGGACGTCGACGCCGTGTACGTGCCGCTGCCCCCACTGCTGCACCGGGAGTGGGTCGAGAAGGCGCTGCGGGCCGGCAAGCACGTGCTCGCCGAGAAGCCGCTCACCACCACGGCCGCGGACGCCGCGGAACTCTTCCGGCTGGCCGAGCAGCGCCGGCTCGTGCTGATGGAGAACTACATGTTCCTCCACCATGCCCAGCACGAACACGTGCGGGACCTGCTGTCCCGAGGCGTGATCGGCGACGTCCGGGAGTTCTGCTGTACGTTCACCATCCCGCCGAAGCCGCCCGGCGACATCCGCCACGACCCCCGTACCGGCGGAGGCGCACTGCTGGACATCGGCGGCTACCCCATCCGGGCCGCCGTACACTTCCTGCCCGAACCGCTCACCGTCCTGGGCGCCGTGCTGCGCGAGAACGCCGGCACGGGTGTGGTGACCGGCGGCTCGGTCCTGCTGAGCACCGAGCACGGCGTCGCGGCGCAGCTGACGTTCGGCATGGAGCACTCGTACATCTGCGGCTACGAGTTCCGGGGCAGCACCGGCCGGCTCCGGCTCGACCGGGCGTTCACGCCGCCACCACACCTGCGCCCGGTGGTCCACATCGAAACCGGAGGCGCCGCCCAGACCATCACCCTGCCCGCGGACGACCAGTTCGCCAACGTGCTGACCGCATTCGCCGCCGCCGTGCGGCTCGGCTCGGCACCCCCGCACTGGCGCGCCGGCAGCATCCGCCAGGCGGCGCTGGTCGACGAGGTGGTCCGGGTCGCGAAGGCCGTGCCCCGCTGAGCCGGGCACCTGAACCGCCCGGCGGAACATCGACGATCAGGAGACCCGGATGAGGGTACTGTTCACACCGTTCAACTGGCCCACCCACTACTACGGCATGGCGACGCTCGCCTGGGCGGCCCGCGCCGCTGGGCACGAGGTCCGCGTCGCTGCCCAGCCATCACTCACCGAGGCCATCACGCAGTCCGGGATGAGTGCGGTTCGGGCCGGCGGGCGCCAGGACTTCGTCTCGCACGCCGCCCGCTTCATGCACAACCAGCAGTCGAGCCTCTCCGAACTGCCGCCCGAGCGCATGCACGAACTGTTCCATCTGCGCAACGCCCGGTTCCTCGCCACCGCGCAGGACGCCGCCGAGGACCTCATCGCCTTCACCCGGTCCTGGCGCCCGGACCTCATCGTCAGCGACCCGCTCGTGCACGCGGCCCCACTCGTCGCCGGCGTCCTCGGCGTGCCGATCGTCCACCACCTGTTCGGGCTCGACGTCGCCAGGAAGATGCGGCTGCTCGGCCTGCCCTCCCCCGACGGCGACGAAGGCTTCCGCGCGTTCTACGCCCGCTACGGCGTCGAACTGGCCGCCGAGGCCGCGCTGCGCACCATCGACCCGTGCCCGCCCAGCATCCGGATCCCGGGCGGCGCCGACGTGCTCCCCGTGCGCTGCGTGCCGTACAACGGGCCCGGGACCGTGCCGGACTGGATGCTCAAGCCCGCCGAACGCCCCCGGGTGTGCATCACGTGGGGCACCTCGACCGGCGTCGTCGGCGGCGCGAAGAGCTTCCGCATCCCGGACCTCCTCGGCCCGGTGGGCAAGCTCGACGTCGAGGTCGTGCTGACCCTCCGCTCCTCCGACGCCGCCCTCGTCGAGGACGTGCCGGACAACGTGCGGATCGTGCACGACGTGCCGCTGAGCATCCTGCTGCCGACGTGCGCCGCCATCGTGTACCAGGGCGGCGGCAGCACGATGCTCACCTCCCTCTACTACGGCGTCCCGCAGGTCATCTCCCCGCAGGTCGCCGACCAGCACTTCAACGCCCAGGCCATCGCCGGCAGCGGCGCCGGTATCCACCTCGACGCCGCCGCGGTCGGCGACTTCGACGCGGTGCGGGATGCGGTCGCCACCGCCGTCTCCGACGAGGGCATCAGGGCCGCCGCCGACCGGCTGCGGGACGAGGTGGCGGCCCAGCCGACGCCCGCGGACATCATCCGCACTCTCGAACACCTCGTGTAGCCGCCGTACAGCACACCGGCCACGACCCTCATGCGGGTCGTGGCCGGTTCCCTGTTACAGCGCGTTGTCGATGATGTCGAACAACTCGTCGTCGCTCACCTCGAGCAGCTCGGCGGCCTCCGTCTCCACGCCGTCGCCCGCGATCCGGTCGAGCAGGCTCCGCAGCCGCGCGGCGACGTCACGACGCCGGACCCCGTCGAGCTCCGCCGCGCCGATCAGCCGGTCCATGTCGGCGAGTGCCGCATCGACCGGATCCACCCGCACCGGCGCCAGCTGCCCCTTGAGGAACTCGGCCAGCACGATCGGCGTCGGGTGGTCGAACACCAGCGTCGGCGGCATCCGCAGACCCGTGGCCGTGTGCAGCCGGTTACGCAGCTCGACCGCCGTGAGCGAATCGAAACCCATGTCCATGAAACCCAGATCCATCGGTACGTGCGCAGCGGACGCATGCCCCAGGACGGCCGCGGTATGGGCGGCGACGAACTGGTGCAGGAGCCGGGTCTGCTCCTCGGCGCCGAGCCTGGCCAGCTGGCCGGTCAGGGTCGCGGTGGCGTTGGCGGTGTTCGTCGCGGCGACGCGGCGGGTGACGGCCGGTGCGAGGTCGCGCAGGATGGCGGGGGTGGCTGGGTCGTCACTGTGGAGGGTGTTGGTGTTGAGGGTGGCGGCGGTGAGGGCGGGGTGTGCGGTGTGCAGGGCGGTGTCGAGGAGTTGGAGGGCGTGTCCGGTGGGCATGGGTGTCAGGCCGGTGCG
This sequence comes from Dactylosporangium sp. CA-233914, assembly GCF_050942935.1. NCBI lineage: Bacteria > Bacillati > Actinomycetota > Actinomycetes > Micromonosporales > Micromonosporaceae > Dactylosporangium > Dactylosporangium sp. CA-233914. The sequence goes on from NZ_CP192030.1 coordinate 7,476,389, forward strand.
GGTGATCCGAAGGCGATCGGCGTCGCTGAGGTGTGCGGTCATGCCGCTGGTGTGTTCCCAGTACCCCCACGCCACCGCCGTGGCGGGCAGGCCGCGGGCGCGGCGGTGTTGGGCGAGGGCGTCGAGGAAGGTGTTCGCGGCGGCGTAGTTGGCTTGTCCGGGGCTGCCGAGGGTGCCGGCGACGGAGGAGTAGAGGACGAATGCGGCGAGGTCGAGGTGTTGGGTGGCGTGGTGGAGGTTCCAGGCGGCGTCGACCTTCGGGCGCAGCACGGTGTGGATGTGGTCGGGGGTGAGGCTTTCGAGTGTGGCGTCGTGGAGGACGCCTGCGGTGTGGAAGACGGCGGTGAGTGGCCGGTCGGCGGGGATCGACTTGATCAGGTTGTCGACAGCGGCTGGGTCGGCGGTGTCGCAGGCGACGATGGTTGCTGTCGCGCCGTGTTGTTGGAGGCGGCCGATGAGGTCGTCCGCGCCGGGGGCGTCGGCGCCGCGTCGGCTGGTGAGGAGCAGGTGTCGTGTGCGGCCGGATTCGGCGAGGTGTTCGGCGAGGAGCGCGCCGAGGGTGCCGGTGCCGCCCGTGATGAGGACGGTCCCGTCGGGGTTGATGGGGGTGGGGTGGGTGAGGACGATTTTGCCGATGTTGTGGCCTTGGGCGAGGTGCCGGTAGGCGGTGGGGGTGTCCTGGACAGGCCAGGCGGTGTAGGGCAGCGGCTGTAGAACGTTGCGGTCGAACAAGTCGAGGAGGTCGGTGAGCATCTGCTGGATGCGGTCGGGTCCGGCGTCGAACAGGTCGAAGGGCCGGTAACGCACACCAGGATGGTCGGCCGGGTCGCGGAGGTCGGTTTTGCCCATCTCCAGGAAGTGGCCGCCCGGACTGAGAAGGTTGAGGGACGCGGCGATGTGCTCGCCGGTGAGGGCGTTGAGCACCACGTCCACGTCGTGGAACTGGTCCCGGTAGTCGAGGGTGCGGGACGAGGCGATGTGGGTGGGTTGGATGCCGAGCCGGTGCAGGGTCGGCCATTTGCCGGGGCTGGCGGTGGCATAGATGTCGGCGCCGAAATGGGTGGCCAGCTGGATAGCGGCCATCCCCACACCACCCGCCCCGGCGTGTATCAGGATCCGTTGGCCGGACTGCAGTTGGGCGAGGTCGACCAGGGCGTAGTAGGCGGTGAGGAACACGACCGGGACGGTTGCGGCCTGCGGGTAGGTCCAGCCGGCCGGGATCTGGGTGAGGAGGCGGGCGTCGGTGACGGCATGGTCGGCGAGAGCACCGAAGAACAGGCCCATGACCCGGTCCCCGACCGCCACGCTGGTGACGTCGGCCCCGACCTCGGTGACGACACCGGCCGCTTCGGCGCCGATCACGGCCGCGCCGGGGTACATGCCGAGGGTCATGAGCACGTCGCGGAAGTTGACGCCAGTGGCTCGGATCGCGACCCGCACCTGACCCGGCTCCAACGCTGCGGGCCGAGGATTGTCGACGACGGTCAGTCCCTCCACGGTGCCGGGTGTGCCGACGTCCACGCGCCAGTGTTCGGTGGGGAGCTGGAGGCGGTGCACGGTGTGCAGCGGCCGTAGCCGCGGCACCCACATGGTGCCGTTCCGCAACGCCGCCTGCGGCTCACCGCTGGCGACCGCGGCGGCGATGTCGTCGGAGTCGTCGGTGTCGAGCAGCATGAACCGGCCGGGGTGCTCGGACTGCGCCGAGCGCAACAAACCCCACACCGCCGCACCGGCCAGATCGGTGACGTCATCACCCGGCACCGCGGCGACCGCACCCCGGGTCAGCACCACCAGACGGGAATCCGTGTCGGCCAGCCACGCCTGCACCTTCCGCAGCGTCTCCGCGACGACGTCGTGGGTGCCGGTCACGACGTCGCCGCTGCCCCGGACCGGAAGCACGACCGTCTCGACGCTCGGACCGGGCGTGGGTGCGGCAACCGTGGTCCAGCCGGTCTGGAACAGCGAACCACGCCCAACCACATCCGGCCGACCGCCCGGCAAAGCCCGCACCGTCAACGCGTCGATCGCGACCACCCGCCCCCCAGCAGGATCAGTCGCGGTCACCCGAACCGTGTCCGAGCCCGTGCGTTCAACCACGACCCGCAACTGCCGGGCACCAGTGGCGAACAGGCTGATACCAGACCAGGCGAACGGCAGCCGCACCCCCTGCCCACCGATCAGCAACACCGCCGAATGCAACGCCGCATCCAGCAACGCGGGATGGATACCCCAGCCGGAGACGTCGACCTCCTCGGGGATCACCACCTCGGCGAACGCCCGGTCATCGACCCGCCATGCGGCCGTCACACCCTGGAACACCGGACCGTACTGCATGCCCGTCGCGGCGAGGTCTGCGTACAACTCCACCGGCGTCCCATCCGGCGGCCAGGTCATCCCGTCATCTGCCGGCTCGGTGCCGGGCGTCGTGGCCAAGGTTCCGGTGGCGTGACGGGTCCAGTCCTGGTCGCTGATCCGGGAGCGGATGGTGATCGAGCGGTGGCCGTCGTCTGGCGGGCCGACCTCGACATGCAGGGCGCGGGACTCCTTGCCGGTGAGGGGCAGCGGCGTTTCGATGGTGAGCAGGTGCAGGTGCGGGTGGCCGGTGTGCTGCCCGGCGTGCAACGCGAGCTCGACGAACGCCGCGCCGGGCAGCAGCACGGTGTCCTGCACCGCGTGGTCGGCGATCCACGGCTGCGTGCCCAGCGACAGCGTGCCGGTGAACAGCACCGATCCGTTGTCGGGCAGGTCGATCGCGGCGGCGAGGAGTGGGTGGTTCGCGCTGGCCAGGCCGAGGTCGGCGGGTTCGCTGAGCGTGGCGGCGGCGTCGAGCCAGTACCGCTGCCGCTGGAATGGGTACGTCGGCAGGACCACCGGTGCTGGTGCCGGGTCGGGCAGCGGCCACCGTACCGGCAGGCCGTGGACGTGTGCGGTGGCCAGGGCGGTGATGAATGCGGCGGTCTGGTCCTGATCGCGGCGCTGGGTGGGAATGGTGACCACATCGCCGACGGTGTCGGCGGTGAGTGTCGTCAGCACCGCGTCCGGGCCGACCTCGACATACCGGGTGACACCCAGTTGGTGCAGTCGTTCGGTGGCGGCAGTGTATTCGACGGCGTGGCGGATGTGCCGAACCCAGTAGTCGGGATCGGTCAGCTCCCCGGGCAGGGTGGACGCGACCGGGATGGTCGGAGGCTGGTAGTCGATGCCGGCGGCGACCTCACGGAACTGGTCGAGGATGGCGTCGGTGTGGCTGGTGTGGAATGCCCGGTCGACGTGCAGCCGGCGGGCGCGTACACCATCGCGGTCCAGTTGTTCGGCCAGGGCGGCGATCACGTCCGGGTCGCCGGCCAGGACGTGGGCGGTGGGGCTGTTGTGCGCGGCGACCTCAACACCCTTCAAATACCTGTCGAGGGTGTCGATATCGGCGGTGACGGACAGCATCGCCCCGGGCGGTAGCTGCTGCATCAGCGCACCGCGGGCCGCCACCAACCGTACCGCGTCGGCCAGGCCGAACACCCCGGCGATGTAGGCGGCGGTGACCTCGCCGATGGAGTGGCCGGTGAGGTGGTCGGGGGTCAGGCCGAAGTCTTGCAGCAGCCGGTAGAGGGCGACCTGGTAGGCGAACAGGGCCGGTTGGGTGTAGCGGGTCTGGCCGAGCAGGTCGGTGTGGGCGCCGAACATGACCTCCCGCAGCGGGTGTTCCAGCAGTGGGTCGAACGCGGCGCAGACGTCGTCGAGGGTGGTGGCGACGACCGGGTAGTGGTCGTAGAGGCCGGCTCCCATGCCGGGGTGTTGGGCGCCTTGTCCGGTGAACAGGAATGCGGTGGTGCCGTGCCCTGCGGTGCCGCGGACTACGCTGGGGTGGGGGTCGCCGCCTGCTAGGGCGCGCAGTGCCGTGGCCGGGTCGTGGCCGGGGAGGATGACGGCCCGGTGCGGCATGAGTGCGCGGCCGGTGGCGAGGGTGTGCGCGACCGCGGCCAGGTTTTCGTGGAGGTGCTCAGCGAGCTGTCCGGCGGAGGCGGCCAGGGCTGTCTCGGTCTTGGCGGACAGCAGCAGGGGCAGGTCGGTGGTTGTCGGTTGGGTTTGTTCAGCTGGCGGGGGTGCTTGTTCGAGGATGAGGTGGGCGTTGGTGCCGCTGATCCCGAACGAGGACACCGCCGCTCTCCGGGGTCGGCCGTGGTCGGGCCAGGCGGTCGGTTCGGTCAGCAGGGCGACGTGACCGGAGTCCCAGTCGACGTGGCTGGAGGGTGTGTCGACGTGCAGCGTCTTGGGCAGCAGCCCGGCGTTCATGGCCTGGACCATTTTGATGATGCCCGCGACACCGGCCGCCGCCTGCGAATGACCGATGTTCGACTTGATCGACCCCAGCCACAACGGCTGACCGTCGGCGCGTTCTTGACCGTAGGTGGCGAGGAGCGCTTGGGCTTCGATCGGATCGCCCAGAGTGGTGCCAGTGCCATGCGCCTCCACCGCGTCCACGTCGGCCGGCGTCAGCCGCGCATTGGCGAGCGCCTGCCGGATGACTCGTTCCTGCGACGGCCCGTTCGGTGCGGTGAGTCCGTTGCTGGCGCCGTCCTGGTTGACCGCCGAGCCGGCGATGACCGCCAGGACGCGGTGGCCGTTGCGTTCGGCGTCGGACAACCGTTCCAGGACGAGCATACCGACGCCCTCGCTCCAGCCGGTGCCGTCGGCCTGATCGGCGAACGACTTGCAGCGGCCGTCGGCGGACAGGCCCCGCTGGCGGGAGAATTCGACGAAGATGCCGGGTGTGGCCAGGACGGTGACGCCGCCGGCGAGAGCCAAAGTGCATTCGCCGTTGCGGAGCGACTGCATCGCCAGGTGGGTGGCGACCAGCGATGACGAGCAGGCGGTGTCGATGGTGATGGCTGGGCCTTCCAGACCCAGGGTGTAGGCCAGTCGCCCCGACGCCACGCTGCCGGCGCTGCCGTTGCCCAGATAGCCCTCATAGCCGGCGGGGATGTGATGTAGCCGGGTGGCGTAGTCGTCGTACATGACGCCGGTGAACACCCCGGTCGCGCTGGTTTTGAGACTGGTGGGGTCGATCCCGGCGGTTTCCAGGGCCTGCCAGGTGGTTTCGAGGAGGAGTCGTTGCTGGGGGTCGGTGGCGGCGGCTTCGCGGGGGCTGATGCCGAAGAAGTCGGCGTCGAATTCGGCGGCGGCGTGCAGGAAACCGCCGTGCCGGGTGTAGGACGTGCCGGGGTGGTCGGGATCGGGGTTGTAGAGGGCCGCCAGGTTCCAGCCGCGGTCGGTGGGCATGCCGGTGATCGCATCGGTGCCGGACTGCACCAGCTGCCACAGTTCCTCCGGGCTGTCGGCGCCGGGATAGCGGCAGGCCATGCCGACGATTGCGATCGGCTCGTCCATCGCCGCTGCAACCGGCGCCGCCTTGCGAGGCTCGGCAATGGCAGGCACCAGCTGCTGCGCCAGATGCACGCTCAGCGCATGGACGCTGGGGTGGTCGAACACCGCGGTCGCTGACAGCCGCAGCCCTGTGGCGGTGTTGAGCCGGTTCCGCAACTCTACCGCGGTCAACGAGTCGAACCCGAGGTCCTTGAACACCCGCTGCACATCGATCCCAGCAGCATCCTGATGACCCAGCACAGCCGCGACAGTGTCCTGCACCAGCTTGGCCAGCACCCGATACCGACCGGCCTCATCCAGGCCCGCTAGATCGATCCGACCACCCCGCCCCGGACGATGCGAACCCGCCGGGACCAGCCCGCGCAGAAGTACCGGGAACGCTGGATCGTGCACGCCGGCCCGCAGCGCGCCGGTATCCAACGTCGCGGCCACAACCGCCGGCTCCGCGGCGACGATCGCCGTCTCCAACAGCCGCAGAGCGTGGTCGGTGGCCAGGGGAACCAGGCCGCTGCGGGCGATCCGAGCACGGTCGGCGTCATTGAGGTGCGCGGTCATACCGCTGGTGTGCCCCCAATACCCCCAGGCCAACGCGGTCGCAGGCAGGCCGTGCGCACGGCGGTGCTGGGCCAGGGCGTCCAGGAACATGTTCGCCGCCGCGTAGTTGCCCTGTCCGGGACTGCCGAGGGTGCCGGAGACGGACGAGTAGAGGACGAACGCGGCCAGGTCGAGGTGTTTGGTGGCGTGGTGGAGGTTCCAGGCCGCGTCAACCTTGGGACGCAGCACGGTGTGCAGTTGCTCGGACGTCAAGCCCTGCAGCGTCGCGTCGGCGAGGACACCCGCGGTGTGGAACACCGCCGTCAGCGGACGGCCAGCGGGGATGCCGGCGATGAGTTCGTTGACCGCGTCCGGGTCGGTGGTGTCGCAGGCGACCACCGTTGCCGCAGCGCCCAGTTGCCGCAGGCGATTGACCAGGTCATCCGCGCCGGGAGCGTCGGGGCCACGTCGGCTGGTGAGCAGCAGGTGCTTCGTCCGGCCCGTGGCAGCGAGGTGCTCGGCCAACAGTCCGCCGAGTGCACCGGTGCTCCCGCTGATCAGCACAGTGCCGCCGGCATCGAGGTCCAACGGGGGTGCCTGATCGGTGATGGTCCGGGCCAGACGGGGCACCAGCAGCCGACCGTCCCGCACCGCCAGCTGTGGCTCACCGCTGGACGACGCCGCCGCGACGTGGTCCTCGGTGTCGGCGTCGACCAGTACGAACCGGCCCGGGTGCTCCGACTGCGCCGAACGCAGCAAACCCCACACCGCCGCCCCGGCCAGATCCGTGACATCCTCGCCCGGCACCGCGGCCACCGCACCCCGCGTCAGCACCACCAACCGCGAGCCGGTGCACCGCTCGTCGGCCAGCCACGCCTGCACCGCCCGCAACGTCTCCCCGACCAGGCGGTGAGTGTCGGCCACGACGTCACCACCACCCCGGACGGTGAGCACCACCGCCTCCGGCGCGTCCCCGGCACTGGCAAGTTCGGCCCGTCCCAGGATCGGGCCGGGAGCGAACGTCGGTGTGGGAATGGTGGTCCAGGTGGTGTGGAACAGCATATCGCGGGCCGGCGCATTGAGGTGCCCAGCCGGCAGCGCCCGTACGGTGAGTGCATCAATCGTCGCCACGAGTGACCCGGTCTGATCCGCAGCCGTGACCCGGACCGTATCCGATCCCGTACTCTCCACCAGAACCCGGAGATGCCGCGCACCCGCAGCGTGCAGCGCGATGCCCGACCAGGCGAACGGCAACCGCACTCCGCCGTCGGCGCCCGCAAGCAGCGCGGCAGGGTGCAGCGCGGCATCCAACAGCGCCGGATGCACGCCCCAACCGGTAACGTCGACCTGCTCGGGCAGCGTGATCTCGGCGTAGACAGAACCATCCGCGCGCCAGGCACCGGTCACGCCCTGGAACACCGGACCGTACTGCAGGCCGGAAGCCGCCAGATCGGTGTAGAAGTCCGGCAGCTCGATCGGCACGGCCTCCGGTGGCCACGTCATCCCGCTGCCCGCCGGCTCGGTGCCGAGCGTGGCGGCCAGGGTACCGATGGCGTGGCGAACCCAGTCTTGCTCGCCGCCGCGCGAACGGATGGTGATGGAGCGGTGTCCGTCGTCCGGTGGGCCGACCTCGACGTGCAGGGAGCGGGACTCATCGCCGGTCAGGGACAGCGGTGTCTGCAGTGTGAGTTCGTGCAGGTGCGGGTGGCCGACGTGGTGCCCGGTATGCAGGGCCAGTTCGACGAATGCGGTGCCGGGCAGCAGGGCGGTGCCGTGGATGGTGTGGTCGGTGATCCATGGCTGGGTGTCCAGCGAGATACGGCCGGTGAAGAGGATCGTGTCGGTGTCGGGCAGGTCGATGGCGGCGGCGAGGAGTGGGTGGTCGCCGGGGGCCTGGCCGAGGTCGGCGGGTTCGCTGAGGATGGTCCCGGCGTCGAGCCAGTACCGCTGGCGCTGGAACGGATACGTCGGCAACACCACCGGCGCTGGCGCCGGGTCAGGCAGCGGCCACCGCACCGGCAAGCCATGCACGTGCGCGGCAGCCAGGGCGGCTGTGAAAGCGGCGACCTGGTCCTGATCGCGGCGCTGGGTCGGGATCGTGACCACGTCGTCGAGGGTGTCTGCGGTCAATGTCGCCAGCACCGCGTCCGGGCCGACCTCGAGGAACCGGGTGACGCCCAGTTCATGCAGTCGTTCGGTTGCCGCGGCGTATTCGACAGTGTGGCGGATATGCCGGACCCAATACTCGGGGTCGGTCAGGTCCCCGGTGAGGGTGGACACGACCGGGATGCTCGGCGGCTGGTAGTCGATGCCGGCGGCAACCTCGCGGAACTGGTCGAGGATCGCGTCGGTGTGGCTGGTGTGGAACGCCCGATCCACATGCAACCGCCGGGCCCGTACACCGTCGCGGTCCAGTTCCTCGGCCAAGGCGGCAATCGTGTCCGGGTCGCCGGCCAGGACATGGGCGGTGGGGCTGTTGTGCGCGGCCACCTCAACGCCGTCACGAAGATAGGCAGACAGAGCATCACGGTCGATGGTGACCGCCAGCATCGCCCCCGCAGGGAGCTGCTGCAGCAACGCACCCCGGGCCACCACCAACCGCGCCGCATCGGACAGCCCAAACACCCCGGCGACATGAGCGGCGGTGACCTCACCGATGGAGTGCCCAGCCAGATAGTCCGGAGACAGACCGAAGTCCCGCAGCAGCCGATACAAGGACACCTGGAACGCGAACAGCGCCGGCTGCGTATAGCGGGTCTGACTGAGCAAGTCGGTGTGGTCGCCGAACATGACCTCCCGCAGCGGATGTGCCAGCAGCGGGTCGAACGCTGCGCACACCTCGTCCAGCGCCGAGGCGAAACCCGGCCACTGCTCATAGAGGCCGACACCCATACCCGGATGCTGGGAACCCTGCCCCGTGAACAGAAACGCCAACCCACCCTGACCCGCCACCCCACGAACCACACCCGGATGCACACCACCATCGGCCAACGCCCGCAACGCCGCCGCAGCATCGTGACCGGGCAGGATCACCGCCCGATGCGACATGAGCGCGCGACCCGTGACCAGGGTGTACGCGACCCCAGCCAGGTTCTCGTGAACGTGCTCGACGAGCTGCCCGGCGGAAGCTGCCAGAGCCGCCTCGGTCCTGGCCGACAGCAGCAAAGGTAGACCGATCTCGATCGTGACAGGAGCATCCGCTACGGAAGGCGCCTGCTCAAGAATCAGATGAGCGTTGGTACCGCTGATACCGAACGACGACACCGCCGCCCGCCGCGGCCGCCCATGATCCGGCCACTCGACCGGCTCGGTCAACAGGGACACCTGCCCCGACTCCCAGTCCACATGCGACGACGGGGAATCCACATGCAGCGTCTGAGGCAACACACCGGCATTCATGGCCTGGACCATCTTGATCACGCCAGCGATACCCGCGGCCGCCTGCGAATGGCCGATGTTCGACTTGATCGACCCCAGCCACAACGGCTGACCGTCGGGGCGCTCTTGACCGTAGGTCGCCAGCAACGCCTGCGCCTCGATCGGGTCGCCCAAGGTGGTACCGGTGCCGTGCGCCTCCACCGCATCAACGTCAGCCGGCGTCAGCCGCGCACTCGCGAGCGCCTGCCGAATCACCCGCTCCTGCGACGGCCCGTTGGGCGCGGTGAGTCCGTTGCTGGCACCGTCCTGGTTCACCGCCGAACCCGCGATGACCGCCAGGATCCGATGTCCATTCCGCTCGGCGTCGGACAACCGCTCCAGCACCAGCATGCCGACGCCCTCGCTCCAGCCCGTCCCGTCGGCCTGATCAGCGAACGACTTGCACCGCCCGTCGGCGGACAACCCCCGCTGGCGAGAGAACTCAACGAAGACGCCCGGTGTCGCCAGCACGGTCACGCCACCGGCGAGAGCGAGGGTGCATTCACCGTTGCGCAGCGACTGCATCGCCAGGTGCGTCGCGACCAACGACGACGAACACGCCGTATCCACCGAGATCGCCGGGCCCTCCAGACCCAGCGTGTAGGCCAACCGCCCCGACGCCACGCTGCCGGCGCTGCCGTTCGTCAGGTACCCCTCGTAGCCGGCGGGGACGCGATGGAGGCGGGTGGCGTAGTCGTCGTACATCACCCCCGTGAACACCCCCGTCGCGCTAGCCTTGAGGCTCGTGGGGTCGATCCCGGCAGCTTCCAAGGCCTGCCAGGCGGTCTCCAGCAGCAGTCGTTGCTGAGGATCCGTGGCGGCCGCTTCGCGGGGGCTGATGCCGAAGAAGTCCGCGTCGAACTCGGCGGCGGCGTGCAGGAACCCACCATGCCGGGTGTAGGACGTGCCCGGGTGGTCAGGATCGGGATCGTAGAGGGCCGCCAGGTTCCAGCCCCGATCCGTGGGCATACCGGTGATCGCGTCCGTGCCGGACCGCACCAGCTGCCACAGCTCGTCCGGCGAGTCGGCACCCGGGTAGCGGCAGGCCATCCCGACGATCGCGATCGGCTCGTCCATCGCGGCCACGACCGGCGCCGCCCTACGAGGCCCGGCCGCGGCGGGTACCAGCTGCTGCGCCAGATGGTCGCTCAGGGCGTTGACGCTGGGATGATCGAACACCACCGTGGCCGACAACCGTAGACCTGTGGCGGCATTCAGCCGGTTGCGCAACTCGACCGCGGTCAGCGAGTCGAACCCCAGTTCCCGCAGGGCACGGCCGGGATCGATGCCGCTCACGTCCTGATGCCCCAGCACGCCGGCCGCGTGCGTGGCGACGAGCCGGCGCAGCTCAGCGGCGGTGAACCGGCCCGGGTGCCTTTCGGCGGCTCCTGCGGTGCTCGCGGTGCGGCGGGTCGCGGTCGGTACGAGGTCGCGCAGGACCGCCGGGAAGGCCGGATCACCCGTACGGGCGCGCAGGACGCTCCGGTCGAAGGCGGTGGCGATCAGGGCCGGGCTGCCGCTGGCCAGCGCGGCGTCCAGGAGCGGCAGTGCCCGTTCGGTGGAAAGCGGCACCAGGCCACTTCGGACGAGGCGGGCGCGGTCGGCGTCGGCGAGGTGGGCGGTCATGCCGCTGGCGCTTTCCCAGTAGCCCCACGCCACCGCCGTGGCGGGCAGCCCGTGGGCGTGACGGTGCTGGGCGATGGCGTCCAGGAAGGTGTTCGCCGCCGCGTAGTTTCCCTGGCCCGGGTTGCCGAGCACACCGGCAGCGGAAGAGTAGAGGACGAATGCGGCCAGATCCAGGTGCGCGGTGGCCTGATGGAGGTGCCACGCCGCGTCGACTTTTGGCCGCAGTACGGTGTGCAGCCGCTGCGGCGTCAGCCCTTCCAGGGTCGCGTCGTCGAGCGCGCCGGCGGTGTGGAAGACCGCGGTGAGCGGGCGGTCGGCGGGGATGCCGGCGATGAGAGCGGTGACGGCGTCCGGGTCGGCGGTGTCGCAGGCCGCCACGGTCGCCGTCGCGCCGAGTTGCCGCAGGCGGGTGGCCAGGTCGTCCGCGCCGGGGGCGTCGGAACCCCGCCGGCTGACCAGGAGCAGGTGCTTCGCGCGGCCGCTGGTTGCCAGGTGCTCGGCCAGCAGGGCGCCGAGGGTGCCGGTACCGCCGGTGATCAGCACCGTACCGTCGGCATCGAGGTCCAGCGGGGGTGTCTGGCCGGTGGTGGTCCGGGCGAGACGGGGTGCCAGCAGTTGGCCGTCCCGCACCGCCAGCTGCGGCTCGCCGCTGCCGACCGCCGCGGCAACGTCGTCGGTGTCGGCGTCGACCAGCACGAACCGGCCCGGGTGCTCCGATTGGGCGGAGCGGATCAGGCCCCATACGGCGGTGGCGGCCAGGTCGGTGACGTCCTCACCGGGGGCCACGGCGACCGCGCCGCGGGTGTGGATGACCAGCCGGGAATCGGCGTGGCGGTCGTCGGACAGCCAGTCCTGCACCTTCCGCAGGGTCTCCTCGACCAGCCGGTGGGTGCCGGACACGACCTCGCCGCCGCCCCTGACCCGGAGCACCTCCATCGGGCTCGGCGAGGACGTGGACACGGGCGCGGGAACAGTGGTCCAGTGCAGCTGGAACAGCGAGTCATGCCCGGCCGAGCCGGCCAGACGCTCCAGATGCCCCGGCGGCAGCGCCCGCGTCGTCAACCCTTCGACGCTGATGACCGGTCCGCCGCTCGGATCGGTACCGCTGACCCTGATCGTGTCCGGGCCCGTGTACTCCACCACAACACGCAACTGCCGGGCGCCGGTGGCGTGCAGAGTGATGCCCGACCACGTGAATGGCAGCCGTACCCCGGGCTCGTCGCCCGCCCCCGGAAGCAACGCCGCCGCGTGGAACGCCGCATCGAGCAAGGCCGGGTGGATGCCCCAGCCCGCGGTGCCGAGTTCCTCCGGCAACGCGACCTCGGCATGGATTCGCCCGCCTGCCCGCCACGCGCCGGTCACGCCCCGGAACGCCGGACCGTAGTCCAGTCCCGAGGCGGCAAGCTCGCCGTACAGGCCGTCGACCGCCACCGGCGAGGCACCCGTGGGAAGCCACTCCCCCGGCGGCACGGCAGCCGGCGCCACGGCCAGGCTGCCGGTGGCGTGACGCGTCCAGTCCCGCTCACCCGCCCGGGACCGGACCACCACCGGCCGAAGCCCGTCGTCACCGGCGGCGCCGACCTCGACATGCACCGAACACCACTCGCCACCGCTCAACACCAGCGGAGCTTCGAGCGTCAGCTCGTGCAGGTGCGGGTGGCCGGTGTGATGTCCGGCGTGCAGCGCCAGTTCGACGAAGGCGGTGCCGGGCAGGAGCACCGTGCCCTGGACGGCGTGGTCGGCGATCCACGGCTGGGTGTCGAGGGACAGCCGGCCGGTGAACAGCGCGATGCCGCTGTCGGGCGAGTCGATCGCGGCGGCCAGGAGTGGGTGTTCGCCGGAGGTCTGGCCGAGGTCGGCGGGTTCGCTGACGGTGTGCGCGTCGTTGAGCCAGTAGTGCCGGCGTTGGAACGGGTATGTCGGCAGTGACACTGGCTGCGGGGCCGGGTCGAGCAGCGGCCATTGGACGGGGAGTCCGTGGACGTGTGCTGCGGCCAGGGCGGTGGTGAATGTGGTGTGTTGGTCGCGGTGTTGGGTGGCGATGGCGACGGGTATGGAGCTGGCGGTGTCGAAGACCTGTTCCAAGCTGGGGATCAGCGTGGGATGTGGGCTGGTCTCGATGTAGGTGTGGTGCCCGTCGCGGAGCAGGGCCTCGGCGGCTTGCTGGAATTGCACGGGTTGTCGGAGGTTGTCGTACCAGTAGCCGGCGGTGAGTTCGAGTGGATCGATCCGGTCACCGGTCAGCGTGGAGTAGATCGCGACCGTGGCCGGCTGGGGTGTGATGCCGGCCAGATCGGTGAGGACCTGGTCTTTGATGGTGTCGATGTGGGGGGTGTGGGAGGCGTAGTGCACCGGCAGCACACGGGCGCGGATCCCGTTGTCGCGGCAGTGTTCGACGACCTGGGCGACCGCGTGCGGGTCGCCGGCGATGACGGTGCTGGTGGGTCCGTTGTAGGCGGCGATGTGCACGTCGGGGTGGTGGTGGAGCTGGTTTGGGGGGAGTTCGATGGCGGCCATGTCGCCGTGGCCGATGAGGGTGCGCAGGGTTTGGGAGCGGCGGGTGATGATGTGGGCGGCGTCGTGGAGGGTGAGGGCGCCGGCGGTGTGGGCGGCGGCGATTTCCCCTTGGGAGTGGCCGATGACCGCGTCAGGTGTGATGCCGTGGTGTCGCCAGAGGGCGGCCAGCCCGGTCATCACCGCGAAGAGCGCGGGCTGGACCAGATCGACCTCGGTGAGCCAGTCGGTGTCCTCACGGTGGAGGAGCTCGTGCAAATCCCAGTCGACCCAGGGCCGGAACGCTTCAGCGCAGGCGTCGAGATGTTGTGCGAAGACGGGGTGGGTGGCGGCGAGGGCACGGCCCATCCCGGCCCACTGGCCGCCTTGGCCGGGGAAGACGAATACGGTTTTGTGCCCGGCGCTGGCGATGCCTCGAACCAGGCCCGGATGGGTGCTGCCGGTGGCGAGCGCCCGCAATGCCTGGTCGGGGTCGTGGCCGGGGAGGATGACGGCTCGGTGTGGCATGAGCGCACGGCCGGTGGCGAGGGTGTGGGCGACGGCGGCGAGGTTTTCGTGGAGGTGCCCGGTGAGTTGTCCGGCGGAGGCTGCCAAGGCTGCTTCGGTCTTGGCGGAGAGGAGTAGGGGCAGGTCGGTTGTGTCGCTGGCAGCGGGTGTCGTTCGGGGTGCTTGTTCGAGGATGAGATGCGCGTTGGTGCCGCTGATGCCGAACGAGGACACCGCCGCTCGCCGGGGCCGTCCGTGGTCGGGCCAAGCAACGGGCTCGGTCAGCAGAGACACCTGCCCGGAGTCCCAGTCCACATGCGACGACGGGGCGTCCACGTGCAGCGTCTGGGGCAACACGCCGGAGTTCAACGCCTGGACCATTTTGATCACACCGGCGACACCGGCCGCCGCCTGGGCGTGGCCGATGTTCGACTTGATCGACCCCAGCCACAACGGTTGACCATTGGTGCGGTCTTGGCCGTAGGTGGACAGCAGCGCCTGCGCCTCGATCGGATCGCCGAGGGTCGTGCCGGTGCCGTGCGCCTCGACCGCGTCCACGTCCGCGGGTGTCAGCCGTGCGTTGGCGAGCGCCTGCCGGATCACCCGCTCCTGCGACGGGCCGTTCGGTGCGGTGAGGCCGTTGCTGGCACCGTCCTGGTTGACCGCCGAACCCGCGATGACCGCCAGGACCCGATGGCCGTTGCGCTCGGCGTCGGACAACCGCTCCAGCACCAGCATGCCCACACCCTCGCTCCAGCCGGTGCCGTCGGCCTGGTCGGCGAAGGGCTTGCAGCGGCCATCGGCGGACAGGCCGCCCTGGGTGGAGAACTCGATGAAGATGGTGGGGGTCGACATGACCGTCGCACCGCCGGCCAATGCCAGCGAGCATTCCCCGGTGCGCAGCGACTGGATCGCCAGATGGGTGGCGACCAGCGAGGATGAGCAGGCGGTGTCGACGGTGATGGCGGGGCCCTCGAGGCCCAGCACGTACGCCACACGGCCCGAGGCGACGCTCAGGGCACCACCCGTGATGAGGTGCCCGGCGACTTCGTGCGGTTCGTGGCTCACTCGGTGGGTGTACTCCTGGCCGGCGACGCCCGTGAACACGCCCGTCGGGCTGGTCTTGAGCGTGGTGGGGTCGATGCCCGCGTCTTCCAGCGCACGCCAGCCCGCTTCGAGCAGCAGCCGCTGCTGCGGGTCCATGGCGAGGGCTTCGCGCGGGCTGATGCCGAAGAAGTCGGCGTCGAACTCGGCCGCGTCGTGCAGGAAGCCGCCGTACCGGGTGTAGGAGGTGCCGGGGCGGCGCGAGTCGGGATCGTGGAGGGCGGAGAGGTTCCAGCCCCGATCAGTGGGCATCGTGGTGATCGCGTCCGTGCCGGACTCCACCAGTCGCCACAACGCTTCCGGGCTGCCGGCGCCTGGGTAGCGGCAGGACATGCCCACGATCGCGATCGGCTCGCCGGTCCCCGCGGTGGCGGGGGCGGTGGTACGACGCGCCGGATCGCGGCCGGACACCTCCGCGTCGATGCGGGACACCAGCGCGTCGGGTGCCGGGTAGTCGTAGATGACCGTCGTCGGCAGGCGGAGGCCGAGCCGCGCGTTCAGCCGGTTCCGCAGCTCGACGGAGCCCAGCGAGCCGATGCCCAGCTCCTTGAACGCCAGGTGGTGATCAATTTCGGACGTCGCGGTCCGGCCGAGCACGACCGCCGTTTCGGTGAGCACCACGTCGAACAGCAGCTGCACGCGCTCGTCCCGGCTGAGGTGCGCGAGGCGGTCGACCGCCGCGGTGGTGGTGGTGTTCTGGCCGGTGGCGGCCCGTCGCCGCGGCGGACCGGCGAGTCCGCGCAGCGGTGCCGGTAGGGCGGGTTCGCCGGCGCGGGCGCGCAGGGCGGCGCGGTTCACTGCTGTGACCACCGTGGTCGGGTGGGCGGTACGCAGCACGGCGTCCAGCAGCTGCAGGGCGTGGCCGGGCGGCAGCGGCACCAGACCGCTGCGGGCGATGCGGGCCCAGTCGGTCTGGTTCAGGGTGGCGGTCATGCCGCTGGTATGCGCCCAGTACCCCCATGCCAGCGCGGTGGCGGGCAGGCCGTGGGCGTGGCGGTGCTGGGCGAGGGCGTCGAGGAAGGTGTTCGCGGCGGCGTAGTTGCCCTGCCCCGGGCTGCCGAGCACGCCCGTGACGGAGGAGTAGAGGACGAACGCGGCCAGATCCAGGTGTGCGGTGGCCCGGTGGAGGTTCCAGGCCGCGTCGACCTTCGGGCGCAGGACGGTGTGGACCTGGTCGGCCGTGAGGCCTTCGAGGGTGGCGTCGGCGAGGACGCCTGCGGTGTGGAACACCGCGGTCAGCGGACGGTCGGCGGGGATGCCGGCGATGAGGTCGTTGACAGCGGTCGCATCGGCGGTGTCGCAGGCGACCACCGTTACCGCCGCGCCCAGCTGTCGCAGACGGGCGACGAGGTCGTCGGTGCCGGGGGCGTCGGGGCCGCGGCGGCTGACCAGGAGCAGGTGTTTGGCGCGGCCGGTGGTCGTGAGGTGTTCGGCGAGGAGGGCACCGAGGGTGCCGGTCCCGCCGGTGATCAGCACCGTGCCGTCGGCGTCGAGGTCCAGCGGAAGAACCTGGGCAGTGGTGGTTCGGGCGAGACGGGGGGCCAGGAGTCGACCGTCCCGCATCGCCAGCTGCGGCTCATCGCTGCCGACCGCCGTGGCAACATCGTCGGTGTCGGCGTCGAGCAGCATGAACCGGCCCGGATGCTCTGACTGCGCCGAACGCAGCAAACCCCACACCGCCGCCCCGGCCAGATCGGTGACATCCTCGCCGGGCACCACGGCCACCGCACGCCGCGTGAGCACGACGAGCCGGGAAGCGGCGTGGCGTTCGTCGGCCAGCCACGCCTGCACCGCCCGCAAAGTCTCCTCGACCAGGCGGTGGGTGCCGGCCACAACGTCGCCGCCGCCCCTGACCCTGAGCACCTCGGTAGGCTCAGCCGGCTCCGGAACCGGGTCCACGGTGACCCAGCCGATCGAGAACAGCGAGCCGCGGACGTCGGCGCCCGAGAGGGCCGCGAGCTCGTCGGCCGGCAGGACACGCGTTGTCACCGTACGGGCCGTGGCGACGAGGTTGCCCGCCGGGTCGGTCGCGGTGAAGGTGACGGCACCATGGCCGGTGCGCTCGAGCCGGACGCGGAGGTGCCGGGCACCGGTGGCGTGCAACGTGACGCCCGACCACGTGAACGGCAGCCGCAGCTCCTGCCCGCCGGTGAGCAGCGCCGCCGCGTGCAGCGCGGCGTCCAGCAATGCGGGATGGATGCCCCAGTCGGCGGTGTCAGCCTCTTCCGGCAATGCGACCTCGGCATACACGCGATCGCCGGTCCGCCACGCGGCGGTCACGCCCTGGAACACCGGACCGCGGTCCAGGCCGGTGTAGAGGTCCTCGACCCGCACCGGCGCGCCATCCGGTGGCCAGGTGATGCCGCTGTCCACCGGCTCGGTGCCGGGCGTGGTGGCCAGGGTGCCGGTGGCGTGGCGGGTCCAGTCCTGCTCGCCGATCCGGGACCGGATGGTGATCGGCCGGTGTCCGTCGCTGTCCGGTGGGCCGGCCTCGACGTGCAGGGAGCGGATCTCGTCACCGTGCAGCGTCAAGGGCGTCTGCAGCGTGAGCTCGTGCAGGTGGAGGTGGCCGACGTGGTGCCCGGCATGCAGCGCCAGCTCCACGAACGCCGTCCCGGGCAGCAGGACGGTGTCCTGCACGGTGTGGTCGGCGATCCACGGCTGAGCGTCGAGCGACAGCGTGCCGGTGAACAGGACCGTGTCGCTGTCGGGCAGGTCGACCACTGCGGCGAGCACCGGATGGTCCGCGTTCGTCAGGCCGAGGTCGGTGGGTTCGCTGAGCCTGGTCGTGGCGTCGAGCCAGTACCGCTGCCGCTGGAACGGATACGTCGGCAACACCACCGGCGTCGGCGCCGGGTCAGGCAGCGGCCACCGCACCGGCAGGCCGTGCACATGCGCGGTGGCCAGGGCGGTGATGAATGCGGTGGCCTGGTCGCGGTCGCGGTGCTGGGTGGGGATGGTGAGTGCGTCTGCGGTCAATGTCGCCAGCACCGCGTCCGGGCCCACCTCGAGGAACCGGGTGACGCCGAGTGTGTGCAGGCGTTCGGTGGCGGCAGCGTATTCCACCGTGTGGCGGATATGCCGGACCCAGTAATCAGGATCGGTCAGTTCGCCGGTGAGGGTGGCCACCACCGGGATGGACGGCGGCTGGTAGTCGATGCCGACGGCGACCTCGCGGAACTGGTCGAGGATGGCATCGGTGTGGCTGGTGTGGAACGCCCGGTCCACATGCAGCCGGCGGGCCCGTACACCGTCGGCGGCGAGCCGTTCGGCCAAGGCGGCAATCGCATCCGGTTCACCGGCCAAGACATGCGCGGTCGGGCTGTTGTGCGCGGCGACCTCAACGCCCTCCAGATACGCGTCAATGGTGTCGGCGGTGACGGCGAGCATCGCCCCCGGCGGCAGCTGCTGCATCAACGCACCCCGAGCCGCCACCAGCCGCGCCGCGTCGGCCAGCCCGAACACCCCGGCGATGTGCGCGGCGGTGACCTCACCGATGGAGTGCCCGGTCAGATAGTCGGGGGTCAGGCCGAAGTCCTGCAGCAGCCGGTAGAGCGCGACCTGATAGGCGAACAGGGCCGGCTGCGTGTAGCGGGTCTGGCCCAGCAGGTCCGTGTGAGCGCCCAACATCACCTCCCGCAGCGGGTGTTCCAGCAGCGGGTCGAACACCGCGCACACGTCGTCCAGCGTCGAGGCGAAGACCGGCCAGCGCTCGTAGAGACCAGCACCCATACCCGAATACTGAGAACCCTGCCCGGTAAACAGGAACGCCAGCCCGCCCTGGCCCGCCATCCCACGCACCAGGCCGGGATGCACACCACCATCGGCCAGCGCCCGCAACGCCGCCGCAGCATCATGGCCAGGGAGAACCACCGCCCGATGCGACATGAGCGCCCGGCCCGTGGCCAGGGTGTACGCGACCGCGGCCAGGTCCTCGTGGAGATGCTCGACGAGCTGTCCGGCAGAGGCTGCCAGGGCTGCCTCGGTCTTGGCGGACAGCAGCAGCGGCAGACCGGACTCGGCGGTAGCGGGAGCATCCGCTGCAGCAGGTGCCTGTTCGAGGATGAGGTGGGCGTTGGTACCGCTGATCCCGAACGACGACACCGCCGCCCGCCGCGGCCGCCCGTGATCCGGCCAGGCGATCGGCTCGGTGAGCAGCGCCATGCGGCCGCCGGACCAGTCGACGTGGCTGGTCGGAGTGTCGGCGTGAAGCGTCTTGGGCAGGATGCCGGCGTTCAGGGCGTGGACCATCTTGATGACGCCGGCGACGCCTGCGGCGGCTTGGGTGTGGCCGATGTTCGACTTGATGGACCCGAGCCACAACGGCTCATCACCGGCACGGTCCTGGCCGTAGGTGTCCAGCAGCGCCTGCGCCTCGATGGGATCGCCGAGGGTGGTGCCGGTGCCGTGCGCCTCGACCGCGTCGACGTCGGCCGGTGTCAGTCGTGCGTTGGCGAGCGCCTGCCGGATGACCCGCGCCTGCGCCGGGCCGTTCGGTGCGGTGAGGCCGTTGCTGGCGCCGTCCTGGTTGACGGCCGAACCGGCGATGACCGCCAGGACCCGGCGACCGTTGCGCCGGGCGTCGGACAACCGCTCCAGCACGAGCATGCCGACGCCTTCGCTCCAGCCGGTGCCGTCGGCCCGGTCGGCGAACGACTTGCACCGGCCGTCGGCGGACAGGCCGCCCTGGTGGGCGAACTCGATGAACATGCCGGCCGTGGCCATGACCGTCACGCCGCCGGCGAGGGCCATGCGGCATTCGCCGTTGCGCAGTGACTGCGCGGCGAGGTGGACCGCGACCAGGGACGACGAGCAGGCGGTGTCCACGGTGATCGCGGGGCCCGAAAGGCCCAGGGTGTACGCGATCCGGCCGGAGGTGACGCTGGTAGTGCTGCCCGTCAGGACGTAGCCCTCGTACCCGCCGGTCGCCTCGTGCAGCCGCGGGCCGTAGTCGAGGGATGTCGCGCCGACGAAGACGCCGGTGGGGGTGCCGCGGAGCGCGGACGGATCGATGCCCGCCACCTCCAGGGCTTCCCACGACGTCTCGAGTACCAGGCGCTGCTGCGGGTCCATGGCGGTGGCCTCGCGGGGGCCGATGCCGAAGAACCCGGCGTCGAAGTCGCCGGCGTCGTGGAGGAAGCCGCCCGGGCGGACGTAGCCGGCGGCCGGATCAACCCGCCAGCCGCGGTCGTCGGGGAACGGCGTGATGGCGTCGACCTCGTCGACGACGAGTTGCCACAGGTCGGCGGAGGAGCGTGCGCCGCCGGGGTAGCGGCCGGCCATGGCGACGATGGCGATCGGCTCGTCGGCGTTACGGTCCGGGACGGGGGCGGTGGTCCCGCCAGTGGCGCCGGCGCGCAGGAATGCTGCGAGCGCTGCGGGTGTCGGGTAGTCGTACACCAGGCCGGGCGGCACGGGCCGGCCGGTCCGTTGCCGGATCCGGTCGCGCAGTTCGACCGAGGCGAGGGAGTCGAAGCCGAGTTCCTTGAACGTCCGGTCGGGCACGACGGCGGTGGTGTCGGCGTGGCCGAGGACGCCGGCGATCTCCTCGGCGACGATGTCCGAGATATCCGAGATATCAACAGTCTGCTCGACTGCGGCGGGCACCGGGTCGGGGTCGTCGATCCAGTACCGGCGCCGGTTGAAGGCGTAGGTCGGCAGTTGCCGGGGCCGGGTGCCGTCGGGCACGGCGAGGACGGCGGGCCAGTCGACCGGGACGCCGCGGGTGTGCGCGGAGGCGGTGGCGAGCAGCCACGAGTACACCTCGGGGGTCTGCGCGCGCATGGCGGGGAAGCATCCGGGCAGCTGGTCGCGGGCCATCGCCGTGAGGGCGCCGTCCGGGCTGAGTTCGATCACCGTGCCGACCCCGGCGTGGTGCATGGTCCGGACACCGTCGGCGAAGCGGACGGCCGCGCGGGCGTGCCGCACCCAGTAGTCGGGGGTGGTGATGTCGGCGGCGGAGGCGAAGGCGCCGGTGACGTTGGAGATGATCGGGATGGCGGGCGGCGCGTAGTGGAGCCCGGCGGCGACGGCGCGGAAGTCGTCGAGGATCGGGTCCATGTGCGCGCAGTGGAAGGCGTGGCTGACACGGAGCCGCTTGACGCGTCGGCCCTGCCGGGACCATAGTTCGGCGAAGGCGGTGACGGCGTCCTCGTCGCCGGCGACGACGGTCGAGGACGGGGCGTTGACGGCGGCGACGTCGAGCCGGCCCGTGCCGGGCAGGAGGGCCCTGACCTCATCCTCGGCGGCCTCGATGGCGGCCATCGCGCCGCCGGCGGGCAGTGACTGCATCAGCGACGCGCGCGCGGCCACGAGCGTGCAGACGTCGGGGAGGGACAGCACGCCGGCGACATGGGCGGCGGCGAGTTCGCCGATCGAATGGCCGAGCAGGACGTCGGGGGTGACGCCGACGCTTTCGTACAGGCGGAAGAGCGCGATCTCGACGGCCAGCAGCGCGGGCTGGGTGAAGCCGGTCCGGTCGAGCAGCGCGGCGTCCGGTGACGTCTCCGGCGCGCTCAGCACGTCGCTGAGTGGTCTGGGCAGGAGCCGGTCGAACTCGGCGACGACGGCGTCGAAGGGCTCGGCGAACGCCGGGTAGGCCGCGCGCAACTGCCGGCCCATCCGCGCCCGCTGGCCGCCCTGACCGCCGAACAGGAAGCCGAGGCGCCCCGGTGCGGCGGCGCCGCGCACGACGTTCGCCGCGGTGCCGCCTCGGGCCAGCGCCGCCAGCCCGGACCGAAGCGCTGCCGGTGAGCCGTCGGCGGCGATGACCACGGCGCGCCGGTCGAAGGCCGTCCGGGTGGTGGCGAGTGACAGCGCGACGGCTGCCGGGTCCGGATCGTCGGCCGTGGGGTCGAGCAGCTTGCCCGCCTGGCGGCGCAGCGCCTCGTCGTCCCGGGCGGACAGCAGCCAGGCGGTCGGCGCGGCGCCGGCGCCGGTCGCGGCGCCGGCGGGCCGGGCGGGCGGCTCGGTGACGACGACGTGGCAGTTCGTACCGCCCATGCCGAAGGAGCTGACGCCCGCGACCAGTGGCCCGTCGGTGTCCGGCCACGGTTCGAGCCGGGTCTGGACGCGCAGGCCGAGCTCGTCGACCGGGATGTCGGGGTTGGGGGTGGTGAAGTTCAGGCTCGGCGGGAGCATGCGGTTGCGGATGCTCAGCGCGACCTTGGTCAGGCCGGCGAGGCCGGCCGCGGCCTCGAGGTGGCCGATGTTCGTCTTCACCGACCCGACGCGCAGCGGCTCGGCCCGCCGATCGGTGCGCAGCGCGGCGGCGAGCGCGGCGGCCTCGATCGGGTCGCCGACCCGGGTGCCGGTGCCGTGCAGCTCCACGTACTGGACGGTGGCGGGGTCCACGCCGGCGTCGCGGTAGGCGTCGCGCAGCACGCGCTCCTGGGCGTCAGCGCTCGGGACGGTGAGCCCGTCGGTGGCGCCGTCGTTGTTGACCGCGCTGCCCCGGATCACGCAGTGGACGGGGTCGCCGTCGCGGACGGCGTCCGCGAGGGGCTTGAGCATGACGGCCGCGCCGCCTTCGCCGCGCACGTACCCATCGGCGCGGGCGTCGAAGGTGTGGCAGCGGCCGGTGGGCGAGAGCGCGCCGAAGCGCTCCGAGCCGATCGTGCTCTCCGGGACGATCATGAGGTTGACGCCGCCCACGATGGCGGTCGTCGACTCGCCGCTACGCAGGCTGGCGCAGGCCAGGTGAACGGCGACGAGGCCGGAGGACTGGCCCGCGTCGACGGCGAGGCTCGGGCCGTGCAGGCCGAGCGCGTAGGACACCCGGTTGGCGATGATGCTGCGGTGGGTGCCGGTGACGTCGTACCGGCCGATGTCCTGCGCGGCGCGGCGGGCGAGCAGTTTCGCGTAGTCGTCCCAGATGGCGGCGACGAAGACGCCGGTCCGGCCGCCGCGCAGGGTGTCCGGGACGATCCGGGCGTCTTCGACGGCTTCCCAGGCCAGTTCCAGCATGAGGCGCTGCTGGGGGTCCATGGCGCGGGCCTCGCGCGGCGAGATGCCGAAAAAGCCGGCATCGAACTCGTCGACGCGGGGCAGGAAGCCGCCCTGGTCGAAGGCGGCCCGCCCGTCCCACCGGTCGGCGGGCACGCGGGTGATCGCGCTCGTGCCGTCGTGGAGCAGGCGCCAGAAGGCCGCCGGGTCGGCTGCTGCGGGCAACCGGCAGGAAATGCCGATGACGGCGATCGCGGGCCCGACGGGGTTCATCTCTGCCTCTCGGTGGGGCTGGTGGTGGTCGAGGGTGCCGGGCCCGCGGTCAACCGGACCGCCGGCGCAGCCGGGCGCCGATCCGGGCGGTACCGGCGAGCGCGGACACCACCGCGCGGCGCAGGTCGCGGTCCCCGCGCATCCGCAGTACGGCGGCGACGGTCCACAGTCGCGAGCTGGTGGCGTGGTTGGGCGACCCGTGGGTGTCGTCGTTCTCGATGGAATCCAGGTCGCGCAGGTGCCGGCGCAGGTCGGCGATCTCGGCCGGCGGGATGATCTCGTCGCGGCGGCTGACGACGTAGGCGACGGGGACGCGTACGGCGGTCAGCTGCTCGTCGCTCAGCGCCCACCCGGCGAAGCCGTCGACCAGGTCGTCCCAGGTGGTGCGGGTGAGGTGGGCGAGGGTGTCCGTGGTGATGTCGGGCAGGCCCGCGAGCCAGGTGCGGTCGTGGAAGAACGCTCGGACCGGGGCTCCCGCGGTGACGACGCCCGCCACGCGAGGGTCGTCCGCGGCGGCGCGCAGCGCCATGTGCCCGGCGAAGCTCAGTGCCGTGACGTAGGTACGGTCGACGTCGGCACGGTCGGCGATCCGGTCGAGCAGCTCGGGGATCATCCGCCAGCTCCGCGGGCCGTAGGTCTGCTCGTTCTCGCCGGTTCCCGGCATCTCGGTGACCACCGTGGCGAACCCGGCCTTGCCGAAGAACGGCAGGGTGGGTCCCCACTGTTCCTTGATCGTGACGATGCCGCCCATCATCAGCAGTACCGGGCGGGGGCGGGCCGCGGAGAGCCCGGTCGCCCAGCAGCGCACCCGGCCGGCGGACAGCGGCAGGTCCAGCCGTTCGATGTCGTGCTCGGCGCGCCAGCGCTCGAAGGTGGCCACGCACCGGTCCTGCGCATGCTGCCGTTGCGGCCCGTCGACGTAGGGGAAGCGCGCGATGGCGAAGTGCCGCGCGGCGTCCACGAGCCGGCCCCGGTCGGCGAGTTCCTCGGCGCGCCGGCCCCACTCGTACGGCCACGATCCGGGCCCGTCCCCGGACTCCGCGTCGATGCGGGCCAGCAGCGTGTCGAGGCCCGCGATCTGCTGGCCGCGCGCGTGCACGACGATGTGGTGCTTGAGTTCGGCGAGTTTGTTCATCGCGTCTCCAACCGCTGCGCCGGGGACCGGTCCGGGGCGTAGGTCTCCAGCCCGTGCTTGATCTCGGCGAGGATGTCCGCGGCCTCGGCTCCGTCGATGACCCGGTGATCGAACGTGAGGCTCAGTCGCATGACCGGCGCCACGGCGACCCGGCCGTCCACGGCCACCGGCCGGTCGGCGATCTGCCCGACGCCCAGCGTGATGGCCGTGCCGCCGACGGAGTAGAAACCGTCGACCGGGCGGTGGCCGAGGGACGTGACCGCGAAGGTGCCGAACAGCGCGGCGCGGCGGCGCAGCGGCCGGAACCCCAGGCGGAACACCGCGGCCGCCAGCGGCCAGGGCGCGCGGTGCAGCCGGCGCACCGCGGCGAACTCCGGCATGTCGTGCGGGTCGCCGCGGCGGTGATGATCGATCTGCTGCTGGATGCGCGGCAGGGTCGCGGTGTCGAGGTCGCGCAGGACGCAGGCGAGGACCACACGCCTGCCGTCGAGCTCCTTGTCGAGCGTCAGCTTGCCGCTGACCTCGGGGTAGCGCGCCATCTTCCGGCCGTGCACCGCGGCGTTGGCCTCGGGGTGCGCGGCCAGCACCCGGCCGGCGACCTGGAGGATGTAGGCCACGACCGAGAAGTGCTCGCCGGCCGTGCGAGCGGCGGACCGGTGGGCCCGCACCGCGGTCATGTCGATGTCGGTGTCGAGGAACACTGGCGCGAACGCCCGGATCTCCCGCAGGAAGAACAGCGTGTGCCGGCGCGCCCGGGTGACGGGGCTGATCGTCATGCCGCCACTGCCAGCCGGTAGATGTCGGCGAGGGTGTG
Source organism: Dactylosporangium sp. CA-233914 (assembly GCF_050942935.1). Classification (NCBI taxonomy): domain Bacteria; kingdom Bacillati; phylum Actinomycetota; class Actinomycetes; order Micromonosporales; family Micromonosporaceae; genus Dactylosporangium; species Dactylosporangium sp. CA-233914. Next base: position 7,501,615 of record NZ_CP192030.1, read on the forward strand.
TGCGTTCATCATGGCCGGCAGCGACACCGGCCGGCCGGTCCGCCGCTCCAGCATGCTGAGCACGGTCAGCAGGTACATCGAATCCCAGTTGTCGACCTCGTCCAGGCCGCGGTGGGCCTGGTCCGCGTCGATGGATACGCCCAGTTCGTGCTCGATCAGGGCGAGAAAGTCCTCGAGGCTGTTCATGCGGCACCTGTCCTCATCGTCGACACGGATGATCCGAGCTGGTCGGCGGCGTCCGGTTCAGACCGCCTCCAGCGCGAAGCCCGCCTCGATCCACTTGCTCGATTCGATGGCGACCCCGACTGCGCGGTCGCCGGGAGCCATGCGCGGCAGCAGCCGTTCCAGCTGGAAGAACGGCACGGCGTTGCCGGTGTTGCCCAGCTCCGCCACGCAGCTGATCTCCTGCGCGCCCGCGACCGCCATGGCCTCGACGATCCGGGCGGTCATCCGGCCGGACAGCTGCGGGGGAAGCAGGTAGTCGACGTCGCCGTCGGCCCAGTCCAGCGCGTCGACCATCCGGCGTACTGTGCCGGCGGCCATCGCGGGCACCTGGTCCTCGATCGCCTTGTAGTCCTCGACGACGGGCGCGGTCGGCGGCCCGTCGCCCGCGCCGAACCAGGCCACCACCTGGCCGGGCTCGCGGCCCGCGCCGACCAGCCGCAGCTCGACGTGGCGCAGGTGCGCGGCGCCCGGCGCCGGCTCGGTGCGCAGCACGGCGGCGCCGGCGCCGTCGCCGAACAGCATCCCGTTGACCTGTTCGGCGGGGCGCAGCTTGCTCGGGTCGGTGTGCACGTCCAGATGCTTGGCGCAGCTGTCCGCCCCGAGCACGAGCGCGGTGCGGTACCGGCCGGACAGCAGCATCTTGTGCGCCACGTCGAGGGCCTGCACGGCGCCGGTACACCCCGACTGCAGCTGATAGGTCGGCACGCCGTCGATGCCGACGCGATCGGCGACGACGTTGACCGTCGCGGGCATCAGCAGGTCCGGGGACGACGTACCGAGGACCACGAGGTCCACCTCGCCGGGCGTGACGCCGGCCGCGGCCAGGGCCCGCCCGGCCGCCGCCGAGCACATGTCGGCGAGGGTGTACCGCACCTCTCCGGTGTCCAGGTCGCGGGCCAGGTGCCGGTGGTGGGTGCCGATGTAGGTCTGCGCCCACTGCTCCCACACACCGGTGCCGCCGAACCGTTTGCCGAGGTCGGCGTTGGAGATCGGCGGCCCCGGCAGGTCGGTGCCGACGGCGACGACGTAGACGGCGGGCTCGTTCATGCGGCAACCCTCCGGCGCGGCCCGGACCCTGGTGCGATGGTCAGCACAGGACGTAGGTGACCGCGTAGTGCGGCGTGTCGCCGTCGCCGTCGATCAAGGCGAGCGTCCGGTGCCCGTGCCGGCCCGCGTAGCGGCCGCTGAGCCCGGTGACGCTCAGGACGCCGGTCGCCCCCTGCGCGAGGGACGGGCCGAGGATGCCGACCGCCTCGATCGTGCCGTCGTCGAACTCGGCGACGTTGCGGTGCAGCTGCCACAGGTGGGTCATCGGGGGGTCGGCGAGCAGGACGGCGGTGCCGGTGATGGTTCCGACGCGGTTGTCGTCCCGGTCGAACAGCGCATCGACGTACTCGGCTACGGTGCCCTGCTGCGGTAGCCCGCCGTCCACGTGCAGCTGCATCTTCTCCACGACCTCGCGGAGGCCGTCGAGCACGATGCACCGGCCGAGCACGTCGGTGCCCGGCACGTCGGCGGGTTCGATCGCCCCCCGCAGCACGGCGGTGGCGATCGCGAGCCCCTGGGCGCTGATGCCGATGGCGCCGAACGCCTTCGCCTCGTCCAGCCCTGCGCGGGTCTCGTTCGGGTCGATGTCGGACACGGGCGTCCTCCCCATCCGGGCCATGACGGCGGCGGCGCAGTGCCGCGTCGTACGGGGACACGGTCGGCCCGGCCGCTAAAGCGTCGCTATGCCTGTGCTGAAACCGGCAGTGCGCCCCCGGCGTCGGGCCGGTACGAGCGACGGGCTGTGGCGGGGGCGCGTGCTACCATCACGGCCGTCGATCGCGCCGCTGGGAGGACACCCGTGTCTGACGCTGCTGAGCGCTCCTGGCCGCGGCTGCTCACGATGCTCCTGCACGGGCAGCATCTCACCTCGGACGATACGCGCTGGGTGATGCGCGAGGTCATGGACGAGTCCGCCGACCCGGCCGAGCTCGCCGGGTTTCTGATCGCTCTGCGCGCCAAGGGCGAGGAGCCCGCCGAGCTGCGCGGGCTGCTCGACGCGCTGATGGAGCGCGCGGTGCGGGTGCCGGTCGACCTCGACGACATCACCGACATCGTCGGCACCGGCGGCGACGGCGCCCATACCGTGAACGTGAGCACGATGGCGGCCATCGTGGTCGCCGGTGCGGGAGCGCGGGTGGTCAAGCACGGCGGCCGGTCGGTGTCGAGCAAGGCCGGCGCGGCGGACGTGCTGGAGGCGCTCGGCCTGCCGCTGGATCTCGGTGTCGAGGACGTCGCCCGCTGCGTGCGGGAGGTGAACATCAGCTTCACCTTCGCCCCGCGTTACCACCCGGGGCTGCGCCACGCCAACCCGGTCCGCCGCAAGCTCGGTGTGCCGACGGCGATCAACTTCGTCGCCCCGCTGACCAATCCGGCCAATCCCGCCGCGGCCCTGATCGGCTGCGCGAACGAGCGCATCGCCCGCGTGCTGGCGCAGGTGATGGCCGAGCGTGGCACCCTGGCCATCGTCGCGCGCGGGCACGACGGCCTGGACGAGGTGACCACGTCCGCGCCGAGCACGCTGTGGATCACCGACGGCGGCAGCGTCCGCTGCGAGACGGTCGATCCGGCGGACTTCGGCATCGCGCGCAGTGCGCCCGGCGCGCTGCGCGGCGGCGACGCCGCCCACAACGCCATGGTCGTGCACCGCGTGCTGGCGGGCGAGCCCGGCGCCGCCCGGGACGCCGTGCTCGTCAACGCCGCGGCGGCACTGGCGATCCACCACCTCCCCGCCGCCGGTTTCCGCGACGCGTTCGCGGCCGGTCTCGACCAGGCACGCGTCGCCGTGGACAGCGCAGCGGCCGCCACGACGCTCGAGCGCTGGCTCAAACTGGCGCGGTCGCTGAATGCCGAGCGCACCGGCTGAGTGCCGCGTCCGCCCCGTGCCCCGGCTTTTAGCAGGTCTTCAGCCGTCGGCCCTAGGGTTTCGCGGTGTCCGGCGCCGGGCTTTCGCCAACGCGCGGACGAGATGCGGCGAACCTTCCCACGGCATTGCCGGGATTGGCAGGTCAGTGATGGACGACGAGCTGATGATCGACGCGGTGCTCGACGGCGGTCCGGCGACCATCCCGCAGGAGAACCGCCTCCAGCGGGTCCCGCCCGGGCAAGTCAACTACCTACCCATGAATGGGTGGGCTTGCGGGTCACTTCCCTCGCTGGCTGTAAGGTCAGGCCGCGTGTGGGCGGTTGACTGCGCCCCAGCCCACGACACCGCGTGCAGCGATGTTGCGGGCCGCATTGTGATCGGCGTGGGCAACGACCCCGCACGATCGGCAGTGGAAGGTTTCCTGGTCAGGGCGGTTCCGCTTGTCCCGATATCCGCAACCTGCGCACGTCTGGGAGGTGTACCGAGGGTCGACCTCGACCAGCGGTACACCAGCCCGGCGCGCCTTGTAGACCAGGAACGCGCCGAGTTGCTGGAACGACCACGAGTGCAGCGTGACCCGTTGGGGCTTGCGCAGCCGGACCCGGTCGCGGATCCCCGTCAGCTTCTCGACGGCAATCCCGCGACCGGTGCGTGCAGCCTCGATCACAATGCTCTTGGCGATGCCATGGTTGACGTTCGCGGCGTGCCGCGCTTCCTTCTTGCGGCGGCGGGCCAGCAGCCGCTTCGCCGACGCGGTGCCCTTGTGCTGCAATCGGCTGCGCAGCCGCTGCTGGCGCCGCCGATAGCCATTGAGTTCGGCTCCGGCATACCGGGTGCCGTCGCAGTCGTAGGCGATGTTCGCGATGCCCATGTCGACACCGAGAAACCCGGACGGTTCGTAAACCTGCGGTTCGTCGACCTCGACCGTGGCGTACAGCAACCACATACCGTCGCGGTGGACCAGATCAGATTCCCCGATCGGATGCGTCGCGACGGCCTTCAACTGGTCGGCGGACCCGGTGAACGCCACCGGCTTGAGTCGCCCGTGCACGGTCCAGATGGACACGGTGCCGACGTCGTGCTGCCACGACAGCATCCTCGCGTCGTACGGCTGCGCCGCATCCCAGCGGAACATGATCGGGTTGGCCTCAACCTTGTGCCGGCGCCTCGATCCGGGCTTGCCGTAGTTGCCCGCGCGCAGGTTCGCCGCGAGCGCGGCGTAGGCGTCAGTGACCTTTTTGATGACGTGCTGGGCGGCCTGCGCGCCGAGCCCGTAGTCAGTCTTGATCCTGTGATAGGCCTGCCGCCGCAGGTCGTAGTTGCGGTAGCAGCCGATCTCCCGGGCCGTTGCCGCCACGGTCGACGCTGCGGCGTTACAGGCCCGAAGGGTCGCGTCCAGCGCCGCCGCCTGCTCGGGCGCCGGCAGGAGCTTGACCTGCACGACCAGCTTCACCGCCCGCATCGTACATCGAGCAATCGAACATCGAGAACCAGAAACGTCCTGGTCCGTAACGGCGTTCCTCCCGGCCGTGAACGGCCAGGGTTCCCGCCTTATCAACTGCTGAAGATCAAGCTCCCCAACTACGGCGGGTACGAACACTTCGAGCGGGTCATGGACGCCCCGGCGGACCCGCCCGGCCCGGTGGTGTACCGGTGGACCGGCCGCACGAAGATCGCCGAGTGACGGCCTCGTTCCCCCCTGAAGGGAGATCTCGACGGATGACCGCCCTGTCCCAGGCCGCCGACACGTGGTTCCGCCGGTACCGGCCGCCGGCCGCCGGAACCCGGCTGGTCTGCTTCCCGCACGCCGGCGGGTCGGCGGCGTACTACCGGCCGCTGGCGCTGCGCCTGGAGTCCACTGTGGACGCCCTCGTCGTGCAGTATCCGGGGCGGCAGGACCGCCGGGCCGAGCCGAACGTGCCGCGCATCGACGTGCTCGCCGACCGGATCGCAGCCGCGGTGCGCGAGGTGGCCGACCGGCCGCTGGCATTCTTCGGGCACAGCATGGGCGCGGTGCTCGCCTTCGAGGTGACGCTGCGGCTCGGCCCGGGCGCGGTCACCCACCTGTTCGCATCGGGCCGCCGGGCACCCACCCGCTACCGGCCGGAGGCGATCCACAAGGCCGACGACGCGTCCCTGCTGGCCGAGGTCGAACGCCTCGACGGCACCGCCTCGGTGCTGCTGCGCGACCCGGAGTTCATCGACATGATCCTGCCCGGGCTGCGCAACGACTACATCGCGATCGAGACGTACCGGCACCGCCCGGGCGCCCTGGTCGACTGCCCGATCACCGCGCTGGTCGGCGACACCGACCCGCGCACGTCCGTGTCCGAGGCGCGGGACTGGGCCTCCTCAACGAGCGGGGCCTTCGCCCTGCACGTCCTGCGGGGCGGCCACTTCTACCTGGCGGACCAGGCCGCCGAGGTGGCGGCCACGATCTGCGCCACGCTGGCCCCGGCGTCCTGAGGGCCGCTCAGGCGGCGGTCCGGAAGCGGTTGATCGCCGCCTCGTGCCGGGCCCGCAGCGCCGGATCGGTGACGCCGAGCCCTTCGGACGGGGCCAGACACAGCACGCCGACCTTGCCGGTGTGCCGGTTGGCGTGCACGGCGCGCACGGCCGTGCCGACCTCGCCCAGCGGGTAGACCGCCGACAGCGTGGGGTGGACCATCGCCTTGGTGATCAGGCGGTTGGCCTCCCACGCCTCCCGGTAGTTGGCGAAGTGGCTGCCGATGATCCGCTTGAGGTGCATCCACAGATAGCGGTTGTCGTAGCGGTGCTCGTACCCGGTCGTGGACGCGCACGTGACCACGGTGCCGCCACGGCGGGCCACGTACACGCTCGCGCCGAACGTCTCCTGGCCCGGATGCTCCAGGACGACGTCCGGATCCTCACCCCCGGTCAGGTCGCGGATGTGGGCGCCGAAGCGGCGCCATTCCTTCGGGTCGGGGGTGTCCCCGCGCCAGAACGCGTAGCCCTCGGCGGAGCGGTCGATCACCAGCTCGGCGCCCATGGCGCGGACCAGCTCGGCCTTGCGCGGGCTGGAGACCACGCAGATGGGTATTGCGCCGGCGTTGCGGGTCAGCTGCACGGCGTACGAGCCGAGGCCGCCGGCCGCGCCCCAGATCAGCACGTTGTCGCCCTGCTTGATCTGCGCCCCGTTGCGGCTCACCAGCTGCCGGTAGGCCGTCGAGTTGACCAGCCCGGACGCGGTCGCCTCCTCCCACGTGAGGTGCGCCGGCTTGGGCATCAGCTGGTTGCTCTTCACCAGGGCGAGGTGGGCCAGGCCGCCGAAGTTCGTCTCGTAACCCCAGATCCGCTGTTCCGGATCGAGCATCGTGTCGCTGTGGCCGTCCGGCGACTCCAGCTCCACGGACAGGCAGTGCGCGACCACCCGGTCGCCGGGCTGCCAGCGGCCGACACCCGGGCCGGCCCGCAGTACGACACCGGCGAGGTCCGAACCGAGCACATGGTAGGGCAGGTCGTGACGGGCCGCGGTGCCGCCGCGCGCCGCGTACCGGCGCAGGAAGCCGAACGTGTCGAGGGGCGCGAAGATGGAGCTCCACACGGTGTTGTAGTTGACCGAGCTGGCCATCACGGCGACAAGCGCCTCGCCCGGGCCCGGCTGCGGCGTCGCGACCTCGCGCAGGTGCAGCGACCGGCGCGGGTCGCGGTCGGCGATCGGGACTCCGTCGAACATGCCGACCTCGTCGGCGAGGACGACGGCACCCACGTACGACTCCGGGACCGCCAGCCCGGCGATGTCCTCGGGGGTCGCCGTTGCGACATGGATGGCATCGACGAGGTCGTCCACGATCGGCTCCTGCGGATTGGGCTCCGGCGCCCAGCGGCCGCAGCGTCGACCACATCGTTCGGGGCCGGGCTAAACCACCCCTAAACCGGTTCGAGCCACCTTTAGGAGTCGTTTAGGGGGTCGGTCGACGCTGGCCGGCGGAGGGCCGATCACCGAGGAGACCGGGAGACGAGCGTGCGCGACCACGGCATACCGGCCATCGGGATCGTCGGCACCGGCGGCTATCTGCCCGCCGAGGTGGTGTCCAACGAGGCGGTCGCCGAACGCTGCGGCACGACGCCGGAGTGGATCGTGCGCAAGACGGGCATCCGGCAGCGGCGCCGTGCCGCACCGCACGAGGCCACGTCCGACCTGGCGATCCGCGCGGCCCGGTCCGCGCTGGACAGCTGCGGGCTCGCCCCGGACGACCTCGGCTACGTGGTGGTCGCCACCTCGACGCCGGACCACTCCCAACCGGCGACCGCCGGCCTGGTGCAGCACCGCATCGGCGCGACCAGGGCCGGCGCGTTCGACACGAACGCGGCGTGCAGCGGCTTTGTCGTCGCGCTCGTGAGCGTGGCCCGGCTGCTGGCGCTGGAGCCGCCCGGGGCGCCGCGGTACGGGATGGTGATCGGCGCCGACACGTACTCCCGCGTTGTCGACCCGTCCGACCGGCGGACCGCCGCGCTGTTCGGCGACGGCGCGGGTGCCGTCGTGCTGGGTCCGGTGCGGCCCGGTCGCGGCCTCGTCGGCGCCCGGATGTCAAGCCGCGGCGAACTCGGCGACCTGATCCGGGTCGAGGCCGGCGGCAGCCGGTTGCCGGCCTCACCGTCCACCGTCGCCGACGGCCGGCACTTCTTCCGGATGCAGGGGCGGGCGGTGCGGGACTTCGTCCTGGACGAGCTGCCCGCGTTCGTGCGCGACGTGCTCGGCGCGCACGGCGTCGCGCCGCGGGACGTCGAGCACTTCATCCCGCACCAAGCCAACGGGGTCATGCTGCAGGAGGTCCTGATGAAGCTGAACCTGCCTCGCGCACGTACCCATCTGACCGTCGGCGAGCACGGCAACACCGGTTCGGCGTCGGTCCCGCTCGCGCTCGACGACGCCCGCCGCGGCGGCACGTTCACCGACGGAGACCTGCTGCTGCTGACCGGGTTCGGCGGCGGGATGACCTTCGGCGCGGCGCTGGTGCGATGGGAGGGCGGCACATGCTGAGCATCGCGGTGATCGGCGACGGCACGATCGGCACGGCGATGACGGACGCCGCCCGCCGCGCCGGCGCGCCGGTCGTGGCGGCCGAGGAGGCCGACGTCGTCGTCGAGGCCGTCCCGGAGCGGCTCGACGTCAAGCGGGCGGTGCTGCGCCGGGCACACGAGGTGAGCCGGCCCGGCGCGGTGCTCGTCACGACCACGACCGCGCTGCGGGTCGCCGACCTCGCCGCCGGCTGCGGCCGGCCGTCCCGGCTGGTCGGCCTGCACCTGCCCGAACCGGGGTCGGCCACGGTGGAGATCGTGGTGCCGGGTGACGCGCCGCCCGAGGTGCGGGGCGTGGTGCGGGAACTGACCGACGCGCTCGGCTTCACCGCGGTCGCGCTGGAGGACCGGCCGGGGCTGGTGTCCGGGGCGCTGCAGCTGGGGTACCTCAACGCCGCCGTGCGGATGGTGGAGGAGGGCTACGCGTCATGCGAGTCGGTGGACCTCGCCATGGCCCTCGGCTGCGGGCTGCCGCGCGGGCCGTTCGCCCAACTCGACCTGATCGGCCTGGACACCGCCCGTGACACACTCGCCGCACTGTACGAGCGGACCGGCGACCCGCTGTTCCGCCCGGCACCCACGCTGAGCAGGCTGGTCGCCGACGGCCGGCTGGGGCGCAAGTCCGGCGGCGGGTTCCGCACCGAGCCGTCGCACGGCACCGGGGAGGCCGGCGCCGGCCACGCCGGCAACGGCGTCCGGCGGGTCGGGGTCGTCGGCTCGGGCACCATGGCGACCGGGATCGCCGAGGTCTGCGTCCGCGCCGGCCACCCGGTCGACCTTGCCGCACGTACCAGGGAGAAGGCCGCGGCCGCCCGGGCGGCGATCCTTCGGTCGATGGACCGCGCGGTGCGCCGGGGCCGCCTCGACCCGGGTGACCGCGACGCGGCCGCGGCCCGGCTCACCGTCCACGAGAAGCTCACCGGGGTCGCCGGCTGCGACGCGGTCATCGAGGCCGTCGTGGAGGACGCCGCGGTCAAGCGGCGGATCTTCGCCGAGCTCGACGCGTTGTGCCCGGACGCGACGATGCTCGCCACCACGACCTCCAGCCTGTCGGTTCTGGACTGCGCGGCCGGCACCGGCCGGGCGGACCGGGTCGTGGGGCTGCACTTCTTCAACCCGGCGCCGGTCATGCGGCTGGTCGAGCTGGCGACCACGGCGCACACGGCGCACGAGGTGGCCGCGACCGCCGAGGCGTTCTGCCACGGGCTCGGCAAGCGCGCCGTGCGGTGCGGCGACCGGACCGGGTTCATCGTCAACGCGCTGCTGCTGCCGTACCTGAACCGGGCGGCCCGGCTGCTCGGGTCTGGCTACGCCGACGCCGAGCGGATCGACACGGTGATGCGCGACGGCTGCGGCTACCCGATGGGCCCGTTGCGCCTGCTGGACACCATCGGCCTGGACGTGTCGGTCGCGATCCTCGCCAGCCTGCGCGACAGCTTCGGCGACGAGGATCTCGCGCCGGCACCGGCGCTGCGCGACCTGGTGGCGGCCGGCCGGCTGGGGCGCAAGACCGGCGCCGGGTTCCACGCGTACGAGCGGCCATGACCGTGGGTGCGATGAGCAGGCTGGTGTATCGATGCCTTCCGCGGCCCGAGGTCGTCCCTGCCGCACCACGGTCAGCGGACTTCGATCACCGCGGATCCTGTCATGCCGGTTCCGGCCTTTTGCCGTCGATCGGCAATCGCACGGTGAACTCGGTGCCCTCGCCGGGTGTCGAGTGCACCTCGATCGTGCCGCCGTGGCCGTCGACGACCACCGCTCGCGCCAGAGACAGGCCCTGACCGGTGCCCTTGCCGACCTCCTTGGTGGTGAAGAACGGCTCGAAGATGCTCTGCTGGAGGTGTTTCGGGATGCCGCAGCCGTTGTCCGCGATGCTGATGACCGCCGTGGTGCCCTCCGGACGGGTACTGACGCGAATCACCCCCCGCTCGTCCTTGCCCTCCATCGCGTCGGCCGCGTTGACCACCAGGTTCAGGAAGACCTGGTTGAGGTCGCCGATGCGGCAGAGCACCTCCGGCAGATCGCCGAGGTCCAGCACCACGTCGGCGACATACTTGACCTCGTTGCGGGCCACCGTCAGCGTCGTGGTCAACGCCTCGTTCAGGTTCGCGTACGACCGGTCCTTGGAATCCTTGTAGGTGAAGGACTTCATCGCCCGCACCAGCGACGCGACCCGCTCGATGCCCTCCAGGCTCTGGCTGACCGCCGTCGGCACCTCGGCGGTCAGATAGTCCACGTCGGCCTCGCGTTCGGCCTCCGCGGCGCGCTGGCTGCGCTCCTCCCAGGATCGTTCCCCCTTCGGCAGGTCCAGGCAGTCCCGGTAGACCTGCAGCAGATCGAGCATCTGCTGGTAGGCCTCGGCCAGGAAACGGATGTTGTCCCCGACGAACTGGATCGGCGTGTTGATCTCGTGCGCGATCCCCGCCGACAGCTGCCCCAGCGACTCCAGCCGCTGGCCGTGCCGGGCCTCGATCTCCCGCCGCTGCCGTTCCCGCAGCTCGGTGATGTCACGGAAGACCACGACCGTGCCGCCGATTCCGGACGCCACGTCCAGCGGGGTCGAGGAGTACGAGATCGGGAAGACCGACCCGTCCTTGCGCGTGTAGACCTGGTCGTGCCCGTGGATCGACCGGCGCTGGACCTGGGCCTGGAACATGGGGCACTGGCCGGCCGGGAGCGGCGTGCCGTCGGCGTGCTGGAAGTGCACGACGTCGTGCAGCCTTCTGCCGAGCAGTTCCGCCTCGCTCCATCCGAGCAGCTCCGAGGCAGCCCGGTTCAGGGAGGTCACCCGGCCGTGCTCGTCGAGCGTGTAGAGACCGTCGGCCATGTTCTCCATCACGACCGAGCGGAACGCCTCGGCCTGCTTGCGCTCGGTGATGTCGATGACGACGAGTCCGACGCCGATGGCCTCGCCTTCGACCCGGACCGGGTAGTAGCTGGCGAGCCAGGAGCGGACGCGATCAGGCCCGGCGGTCGGCCCGCTCACCTCCACGCAGCGGACGGCCTCGCCGGCCTCCAGCACGTGCCGGAAATGCGGCTCGACCTGCGCCCACAACTCCGGCAGGACGTTGGCCACCGGGCGGTCGATGAGCCGCTCCGCCGGAAGGTCGACCATTGCGGCCAGCGAGTCGTTGGCCCGGACGAACCGCAGCTCGTGGTCGGCGAAGCCGAGACCGACCGGAGCGGCCGACTGGATCGTCTCCAGCAGCGTGAGCGTCTCGGCGGTCTGCTGGTCCGAGCGGCGCAGGCTGTCCTGCAACACCGTCTGATCGTCGATGTCGGTGGCGGTGCCGACCCACCAGATGATGCGACCGTCGGGCCGGCGGACCGGCTGACCCCGGACACTGTGCCAGCGGCGTCGGCCGTCGGCGCGGCGGACCCGGCACGCCAGCTCGAACGGGGACCCGGTCCGGCCCGCTTCCCGCCAGGCGGAGCGGACGCGACGGGCGTCGTCCGGCGAGAGCACGACTTCCCAGCTTCTGTTGAAGTCCGCGTCGGCGGGCAGTCCGGCGTAGTCGAGTCCCCAGCGGTTGACGTACGTCGTCGATCCGCCGGGCGTCACCACCCACATGATGTGCGGGATGGCGTCGGCGAAGAAGTGCAGATCGTTCTCGCTCAGGACGAGGCTCGCGCCGGTTCCGCCCGCCCCAGCCGTCTGGACGTCGCGCTTTCCGAACATGGCGCACCTCAGCTTCGCAGCGGTAGATCGACGATGAGGATGGAGTTCTTCAGGCCGGTAGTCATCTCGTAGTTGCGCAGCCGGACGAGCAACCGCTCCGTGATGACCTGTCCGCGCGACACGAGCAGCATCCCCTTGGTGCTGTACACGTCGTCGGCGAGCTCGTGGCCGATGGCGAGGTCGTCGATGCCGATCTCCCGTACCGCCTCCCGCGGGACCCGCATCCCGCCGGCCTCGGCGAGCGCGTGCACCAGCTCCGGCGTGAAGGTCTTCCGCGCGGACAGGGTGGCGATCGCGAGATCCGGCGGCATGCCTCGCCAGACGAGTGCGTCGTACTCGCGCACCGCCTGCAGGATCCAGGCCCCCAAGGGCGCGTCCTTGTGCAGCGGGGACATGGGGCTACGGTCGGTCGGCAGCTGGTGCCGGACGATCTCGCGTACCGCCTCCAGCCGCGGGATCCGCGCGAGCACGTTGTCGGCGAGCTGGGGCAGCCTTGCCAGCATCTCCGCGTCGGTGGTGTTGGCGGGGACGCCGCTCTCCATGCGGGCGAGGGTTTCCGCAGGCAGCGTGATGGCTCCGATCTCGCCCATCTGGGCCGCGATCTCGATCTGCCAGGCGTCGGGGATCTCGAGCCTTCGGCACAGCCGCTGCGTGAGGCGTTGCAGCCGGCCGGCGCGGCTGAACAGTGCTGGTTGTGCCATGCCCAGCGTGTCCATGAGTGCGTCGACGCAGCCCTTCAGGGTGGCCTCCAGCAGCTCCCGTTCGGCGCGTACCAGCCGGTTCTGCTCGGCGGCGGCCGCGACCGTCGCCTTGAGGTCTTCGGGAGGACACGGTTTGAGCAGGAACCGGAACACGTTGCCCTGATTGATCGCGGCGACGGCGCCGTTGACGTCGGCGTCGCCGGTCAACAGCACCCGGGTGGTCTCGGGCGAGATCTGCCGGGCCCGTTCCAGGACGTCCACGCCCGTCATGTGCGGCATCCGCATGTCCGACACGACCACGGCGATCGGCTCCTGCCCGGCCGCGCCGAGCAACTCCAGCGCCTCCCGCGGTTGCGTGGCCGTCAGCACGTCGTAGTCGGCCCGCAGGTACCGCTTCAGCCCGTCGAGGACGTACGGCTCGTCGTCCAGGCAGAGGACTCGAGGACTCCCCGCCATCGGCGCCTCCCGTTACCGCTGAACCGCGCACTGCCCTTCCACGCGGAGGTACCCTTCCCATCGGCCGGGACATGCCGATCCTTAGCCGGCGGCAGCGTGCTCGGCGCGGCGCAGGGTGAGCGTGAAGACGGAGCCCACGTTCAGCGTCGAGCTCACCGTGACGTCTCCGCCCATGGCCCGCGCCAGCCGCCGGGAGATGAACAGTCCCAGCCCCGTGCCGCTGGTGCTCATGGTCATCGGATCCTCGACCCGGTGGAACTTTTCAAAGACTTTCTCCAGCTGGTCGGCCGGGATGCCGCGCCCGCGGTCGGACACGTCGACGTGCACGTGGTCATCGTCGAGCCGCATGCGCACCCGGACGTCCTCGGTCTCCGGGGAGTACTTGAGGGCGTTGCCGATGAGGTTGCTGGCCACCTGCAGTGCCCGGTCGAAGTCACAGGCCGCCGGCACCGGGTGGCCGGGCAGCTCGACGTCGATCCGCGGCGTGCCGAGGTCGTTCACGACCTGCCTGACGACAGCGGCCAGGTCGTGCGTTCCCGCGGACACGTGCGGCGTCAGGTCGTCGTCGGCGTCGCCCATCCGCGAGGCGAGCAGCAGGTCCTCGACCAGCCGGGACATGTGCGCCGCCCGGTCGGCGATGAGCGCGAGGGCGTTCTGACGCTTCTGCTCCGCAAGCCGGTCGCCGCGGGTGCGCAGCAGGTGCAGGTACCCGAGGATCGGGGTCAGCGGCGTGCGGAGCTCGTGCGACACCGTTGCGATGAAGTCGGACTTGAGCCGCTCGGTGCGGTGCTCGCGGGTCATGTCCCGCACGACCACCACGTCGCGCACGAGCGTCGCGCCGCTGAAGACGGCCGAGTGGGACAGCCGGAGCCGGCGCCGCTCCCCGTCGGGCCGGCGGATGGTCACTTCGACGGTTGCCCGCGGATGATCGGCCGTCACGGGCAGCAGCCGGCCGTACTCGTCGGGATCAGGCACGTCGAGCAGTTCCGTCAGCCGGCGCCCGCCCGCGGCGGCATCGGCGATGTCGGTGACTTCGGCGATCGCGCGGCTCCACATCTGGATCCGGCCGTCACCGTCGAGCATGAAGATGCCCTCGGTGGACTGCTCCACGACCGCGTGCAGCTTGCTCGTCTCCTCGATCAGCCGATCCAGGTGCTCGCTGCCGCGCATGGCCGCGGCGAGGGCGTTGGCCAGCGGCGCGAGCAGCGTGAGCTCGCGAGTGGACAGCTTGGTGCGCCGCCCACGCACGGCCAGCGCGGCGACGCCGAAGCGGCGATCACCCGCCTCCAGCGGTACGACCACCAACTGGCGGATGTCGTCCGGAAGGTCCTGCGCGACGAAGGTCGGGGTGTCGGCGTCCCGCACGGCGGCCAGGTGATGCGGGACGGGCTCGGCGGACAGCTCACCCGGGGTCTGGGCGTCGGCGATCAACGCGATGTCGGCGCGGTCCAGGACCAGCATCGCGAGGTCGACGTCGAAGGCGTCGCGGACGAGGTGCAGGAAGCGCCGTTCGAGGTCGTCGCGCTCGGCGAGGGCGTGGGACAGTTCGAGCAGGCGCGCGGAGCGGGCGCGCTCGTCCGCCTCCTGCGCCGCTGTGCGGTAGGCATAGGTGACGGCGAGCGCGGGCATCGCCATGAACGGCAGCAGCAGCGGTGCGTGCAGGCCGATCTCGGCGGTGGTCAGGCCGGTGGCCAGCGTCCCGGTGGCCATGTACACGGACAGCCTGGCCTCGGAACGGATGATGCTCAGGCGCGACTCACCGGTGATGATGCTCAGGATCGCCGCCATGCAGACGAGGTTGACGGTGGTGAACGCGATGCTGCCCAGCAGCACGCCGGCGAGCACCCGCGCGTCGAGCGTGCCGGGAGCACCGCCGACCGCGTGCGTCACCACGATCAGCGCCGACACCGCGGCCGTGAAGTTGCCGAGGTTGAACAGAATCTTCACGATCGGCCGCCGCTGTACGACAAGGGCGGCGACCAACCCGAGCACGGCGGCGAGCAGTGCCTGATGCGGCGGCAGCAACAGCACGTCGATGATGAGCGCGGCCTCGTAGAGGCTGAGGGCCTCGACCGCGTCGCCGTGGCGCAGCCGGACCACGGTGATCTCGGCCAGGAAGGTCAGGACCACCAGCGTCGGCAGCAGCCATGCGTCGGGGAGGCCGACGCCGCGCAGGACGCTGCCGCGGTGCGGGAACAGCAGCATCGCGGCGAGGGCCAGGAGGCCGGCGAGCAGGCACAGCCGGGTGACGAGGCGGACGACGGGGTCGCCCCGCGATGTCGGAGCGCGGCCGGCCGCCCGGGTGACACCCGGGCGGCCGGCCGGCGATGCGCTTGCGGTCACGGCTGGAGCAGCCAGGACCACGATCCTGCGCTCCACCGGTCGGTGGCCCACGAGCGGGCCGCCCAGCCGTCCCCGGCCCAGGAACGCGCCGCCCAGTCCGACTCTGCCCAGGATCGCGCGGCCCACGAGCGGGCCGTCCAGTCGGCACCGGCCCAGGAGCGGGCGGTCCAGGCATCGGAGGCCCAGGACCGGGCCGCCCACGAGCGCGCGGCCCAGGACCGGGCCGTCCATTCGGATCCGGCGCCGGCCCACGAACGGGCCGTCCAGGACTGGGCGGCCCACGAGCGGGCCGCGGGGTCGAGCTGCGCCCAGGAGCGCGCCGCCCAGTCTCGCGAGGCTGGGCTGAGCTTGTTCCAGGCGTTGGTCGCGGCGGCGCCGTCGCGGTTGAGGAGGGCCTGCTCCAGTGCCATCCAGCCGTTCGCGTCCCGGACGATCGCCTCGGTGTCCCGGTCGTACTGCGCCGCAGCCTTGCTCGCCGGCCAGCCGGCGGCCGCGGCGAGTACCCGGGCGGCGTCCAGGCCGCCCGCACCGGCCCCGCCCGACCGGGTCAGGCCGGGTGCGGCATACGTGGTAGCGGTCAACAGGTTCTTCACCGCGTCCGGCCGCAGCTTGGGCTGCACCGCGATCGCGGCGGCCACCACACCGGCGGTGACCGCCGTCGCCATGGAGGTACCCGAGCCGCGGAAGTATCCGTTGACGATCCGCGCCTGCGGGTTCGACGTGTCGGCCACACTGCCCGGCGAGCGCAGGCTCACCACGTGCCCGCCCGGCGCGACGAGATCCGGCTTGGCGTCCGCTTGCCAGGTGGGGCCGCGGCCCGACCACGTGCCGACCACGTCGTCGGCGCGGTTCGCGGTGCTCGACTCGTCGAGGCCGCCCGCGGTGAGCAGCACCGGGTCGTTGCCGGGCGACGTCACGGTGCCGGCGTTCGGTCCGTCGTTGCCCGAGGGCACCACCACGGTGACCCCGCGCCGCCAGAGTGCCTCGAGGCCCTGGGTCAGGGGGTCGATCTGGTACGGCAGCGGGCTGTACGACGACAGCGACAGGTTGAGCACCTGCACCTCGCGAGCGTGCTCGCTCACCCACTGCAGGCCGCGCAGCACGGTGATGAGATCGGTGCGGCCCTGTGCGTCGGCGACCTTCACGTCGACGAGCTTCGCTCCGGGTGCCACGCCCCGGTAGGCGCCGCCCGAAGCGGTTCCCGAACCGGCGATCAGGCCGGCCATGAACGTGCCGTGGCCGAAGCCGTCACCGGCGCCGGTACCGGTCACATCGACCCGGCTTTTCACCTTCCCGGACAGATCCGGCACATCGGCGATACCGGTGTCGACCACCGCGACGGTGACGCCGGCGCCCTCGTTGCCGTTCGCGGGCAGGCCGAGCGTCTTGCGTACGGTCGAGACCGGGGCGCCGCCCGCCGTCGCCGAGACGGAGGCCACCCGCAGCACTCGCTGCGGCACCACCACCCACTCCCGGCTCAGCTCGGCGCCCACCGGCAGCCTCGCCGCGACGCCGTCCACCACGGGCAGGGACGCCAGGACGGCTCCCCCGGCGGTCGAGACGGCCACGGCGGCGGCGTCCGCGCTCCCGCCGGTGACCACAACGTCGCGCCACACTCCGCTGGAAACATCCGCGTTCGCGGCCGAAGCCGGTGGCGAGGCGGCCACAGCCAGCAGCGTGGCCGCCACGGCCCCCAATGCCGCCCGCTGAAGGCGCGGCGGGGTGTTCCTTGCCATCCTTGGGGCTCACCTTCCGATCCGTTACCCACGTCAACAACACGTTAGGTAATCGTTACAACACACAGCGTGCACAAGAATGGTGCGGTACGGTCGCGCGGCGCGCAAGTGATCAATCAAGCGGCACCCGTTTCACCACCGCTCACACCACACCAACCACCGGCCCCTCGTACAGCAGCCGATGCAGCAGGTCGACCACGTCGTCGGGAACGAATGGCTTGGCCACGTAGAAATCGGCGCCGTCCACCCAGGCCCGCGCAGCGGACTCCCGGTCGGCCGCAGCGGTCAGCATGATCACCGGCACCGGCTCTCCGTCCTCACCACGGATGCGGCGTAGCACCCCATAACCGTCCAGGCCCGGCATCATGAGGTCGAGCACGACACAGTCCGGCCGCAACGCCTCGAACGCGCTCACGGCGGCGAGCCCGTCCGCCGCCGCCCGCACCTCGTGCCCCTCCATTTCCAGCACATCCGTCAGCAACTGCCGGATGGCCAGCTCGTCGTCGACAACCAGGATCTGCGCCATCACGTCCCCTTCTCTCGCCACCGCTGTGGCCTCGGTTCACCGCGCGGACGCCTGTCCGGCCTGTTCGGATGCTTCCTCGGCGGCCCGTTGCCAATCGGTGGGGGATGCGGTCAGCTGAGGATGAGTCAGGTACTCGGCCAACTCGTCGTCATGCGTGCCGAGGCGCGGGTCCCGGGCCTCGGTGCCCTGGATGAGCAGGTGCGCCGCCCGGACGACCGCGGCGACGCCCAGTCCGGACGACGGCGCGCGGTGCGGGAGATCGCGCGCGGCCACGGCCGCCACGATCGGGTGCGGAAGGCCCCACAGGTGCAGCAGTTCGACCCCCACCTCCCGATGCGTCGGACCTGCGGCGCCCGTCGCCGCGGGATCGACGGGTGGGCACTGGGCACCCCGCGCGCCGGCGAGACTCACCAGCTGGCCGAAGTCCTGCAGCAGGGCCGCAGCTTGCACGTAGGGCCGGTTGGCAGGCGAGGCCATCTGGCCCGCGAGCCGGGCGGTGGCCACGGCATGCCGCCACACCACGTCCAGGTCCCGCTCGACGGCGGGTCCCCACCGCTCGGAGGACCACAGCAGATGACCGGCACCGACCAGCGCCTGGACGGTAGGCAGGCCCAGGGCATTGATGGCGCTCTCGGCGGAGGTGACCCGGGCGCGAGCGCCGAAGAACACTGAATTCGACAACTGCAGCAGCTTGGCGGTGAACCCGATGTCGCACGAGACCACCGACGCCGCGTCCGCGAGCTCGACTTCGGCCGCCCCCAGCACCGCGGTGAGCCGGCCCACGTGCACGGGAAGGGTCGGCAGCGAGCGGACCGCGCCGGCGATGCCGCGCACCACGGCCCCGTGGGAGGCCGAAGTCCTGTGCGTCAGCTGCTCGATGACGGCGACGACGCTTCCCGCGTCGGACGGCTTGGTGAGAAAGCGATGACCGGCGACCGCCACCCTGATCGCCGCCTCCTGCTCGGTATGGCCGGACAGGACTATCCTGGCCACCTCGGGATGCCGATCGCTGACATGGGTGAGCAGTTCCGCACCGTCCATGCGGGGCATGCGCATGTCCGACACGACGACGTCGTACGGTAACTCCGCCAACAGCTCGAGCGCCTGGGCGCCGCTCGTCGCGAACGCCATGTCCCATGCATCGCGCTTGCCGCGCAGCGATCGCCGTAGTCCGTCGAGAATCCGCGGCTCGTCGTCGACGAAGAGTATCCGTGCCTTGCTGTTCACTTCCCCCACATCGGCCCGCGAGCGCTCGGGTTGAGCGGCCCACCGCTCGCGCCGAGCCCGTGCACAGCGCCGCCCGCGCCCGTCGCCCGTGCGGGTTGGGAACCGGCACGCTTTCGCCATTCTCAACAGAAGTTATCGACATTTCGACGGAAGTCCCTTAGCGTGGCGTAACACATCGACGCTTGTCGGTTCCGCCAGTACCGGGCGGCGTCGATGGCCCGTGCCCGTCTTCGGCGAGCGCGCGCGGGAGTCCGTGACGGCTCCTACCCCTTTGGAGCGTTCCATGAAGCGATGGGCGACCCTCGTCGCCGCGCTGCTCGTGGGCGCCGGCGTGCTGCCGGCCATCCCCGCGGCCGCCGCGGTGCCGGCGCAAGAGCCCGGCGTCACCCTGCGCGTCTTCGACCTGCAGGCGCCGCAGAGCTCGATCTGCGTCCTCAAGTCCGGGCAGACACCCAACATCGACAAGCTCATGCCGACCGTCAACTGGAGCACCGCCGCCGACTTCGGCCTCGAGGACTACTTCCAGGCCCAGGTCATCGGCAACGTCAACATCCCGAGCGCCGGCTCCTACGCGTTCCGGCTCACCAGCGACGACGGCTCGCGCCTGGCCATCGACGGCGCCACCGTCATCAGCAACGACGGCCTGCACGGCGCCACCGCGGTCGAGGGCAGTGCCACCCTCACCGCCGGCTATCACGCGCTGCGCATCGACTTCTTCGAGCGCACCGGCGGTCAGCAACTGACCCTGCAGTGGCGGCCGCCGGGCGCGTCCGCGTTCGCGCTCGTGCCCAACTCGGTGCTGAGCACCGACGCCGGCGTCGTGCGGGTGACCGCGCCCGGGCGCAAGGAGTGCGAGGGATCCGCCGACTCGCCGGGCGACGGCCGGCCGCTGTCGTCGGTGCATCCGGGGTACACCCTCACGAACCTGCGCCCGAGCGGCTTCAACCCGCAGGTGAGCGCGATGGACTGGTTCCCCGACGGGCGTCTCGCGATCGCCACCTGGGGTGGCAGCCTCAACACGACCGGTGAGGTGTACATCCTGCGCAACGTCACCGGCGCGACCTCGCCGTCGCAGGTGCAGTACACCCGCATCGCGACCGGGCTCAAGGAACCCATGGGCCTGAAGATCGTGGACGGCATCATCTACGTCTCACAGAAACACGAGCTGACCGAGCTCACCGACACCAACGGCGACGGGCAGATCGACCGGTACCGCACGGTCGCGACCTGGCCGTTCGACGGCAACTTCCACGAGTTCGCGTTCGGCCTGCTCTACCAGGACGGGTACTTCTATCTGAACCTCTCGGTGTCGATCAACGAGGGCGGCGCGACGACCGAGCCGCAGGGCTCGCCGAACCGTGGCACCAGCCTGAAGATCAACCGCTCGACCGGCGCCGTGCAGTACGTCGCCGGCGGCCTGCGTACCCCCGACGGCATCGGCTGGGGCCCGGCCGGCGAGCTTTTCGTGACCGACAACCAGGGCGGGTGGCTGCCCGCGTCGAAGCTCGTGCAGATCAAGCAGGACCGCTTCTTCGGCCACTACACCAACCCCGACGGCCCCTTCGACGGCCAGCCGATCACCCAGCCCGTGCTCTGGCTGCCGCAGAACGAGATCGCCAACTCCCCGAGCACGCCACTGGTGCTGCACAACGGGCCCTTCGCCGGGCAGGTGGCCTTCGGTGACGTGACGTACGGCGGGGTCCAGCGCGCCTATCTGGAGACGGTCAACGGTGAGTACCAGGGCGCGGTCTTCCGCATGACGCAGGGCCTGGAGATGGGCGTCCTGCGCATGAGCGAAGGCCCCGACGGCGCGCTCTACGCCGGCGGGCTCGGCGCCGGCGGCAACTGGGGCCAGGAGGGCAAGCTGACGTACGGCCTGCAGAAGCTGACCCCCAACGGCGTCAATGCCTTCGACATCAAGGCGATGCGCGTCAGGCCCGGCGGCTTCGAGCTGGAGTACACGCAGCCGGTGTCGGCCGCCACGGCCGAGCAGCTGGCCTCGCACTACACCTTCAAGCAGTGGCGATACGTCTCCACGCCGGCCTACGGCGGCCCGAAGGTCGACGAGGAGACCCTTGCGGTCACCTCGGCGACGCTCTCGGCCGACCGGTTGAAGGTCACGGTCCAGGTCGCCGGCCTCAAGCCCGGACGGGTCGTGTACGTGCGCTCGCCGCGGCCGTTCACGTCGGCCGCGGGCGAGTCGCTGTGGAGCACCGAGGCGTGGTACACCCTCAACGCCCTTGCCGACGGCACCCTGCCGCCCACGGGTCAGCAGGAGGCCGAGAACTCGGGCCTGAGCGGCAGCGCGGGAGTCGCGACCGACCACAGTGGATACACCGGCACCGGCTTCGTGGCCGGCTTCGGCAACGCTGGCGCCGCGGCCACGTTCAGTGTCGCCGCGCCCAGTGCCGGCTCCTACAATGTGGCGCTGCGCTACAGCAACGGCCCGAACCCGTCGGCGGGGCCGAAGACCGTCAGCCTGTACCTCAACGGCGCCAAGGTGCAGCAGATCTCCCTCGGCAGTACCGGCGACTGGGAGACGTGGGCGACGCAGACGCAGACGCTCACGCTGCGGGCCGGCGGCAACACGATCGCGTACAAAGTGGACAGTGGCGACATCGGCCACGTCAACCTCGACAACATCGCAGTCTCGCCGGCCGGCGGCGGATCGCCGGATCACACCGGCACCATCACCGGCATCGGCGGCAAGTGCGTCGACGTCAGCAACGCCGGCACCGCCAACGGCACGAAGATCCAGCTGTGGACCTGCAACGGTACGACCGCCCAGAGCTGGACCCGCACCGGCGACACGCTGCGCGCCCTGGGCAAGTGCCTGGACGTCGACAACGCCGGTACCGTCAACGGCACCAAGGTGCAGCTGTACGACTGCAACGGCTCGGCCGCCCAGGTCTGGCAGTCCCAGCCCGACGGCACCTTGCGCAACCCCCAGTCCGGCAAGGTGCTCGACGCGGCCGGCGGCGCCTCGGCCGACGGCACGCAGCTGCAGATCTGGGACGCGGCCGGGGTGGCGCAGCAGATCTGGGTCCACAACGGACCGTCGCGGGTGACGCTGTTCAACGGCGGGAACCTCAACGCGTTCAGCAATGCCGACGCTACCGCCCCGACCTGGCCGGTCTCGGGCGGCTCGGCCGAGGTCCTGGGCGGCGACATCCGCACGAAGCAGGCATTCGGCGACTTCAAGCTCCACGTGGAGTTCTGGCTGCCGAACCTCCCGCCGGACGTCGGGCCAGACCCGCGCCAACTCGGGGATCTACCTGCAGGACCGCTACGAGGTCCAGGTCCTGGACACGTACGGCAAGGCGGTTCTGGCCGACAACGAGTGCGGGTCGATCTACCTCAAGCGTGCGCCCGACAGCAACCCGGCAACGGCGCCGGAGACCTGGCAGACCTACGAGATCACATTCCGGGCGGCCCGCTGGAGCGGCACGACGAAGACCGAGAACGCCCGCGTGACGGTCGTCTGGAACGGTGTGACGGTCCACAACGACGTGGCCGTCGATGGCCCGACGGGCGCCGGCGCCGCCGAGAGCCCGGCCGCACTGCCGATCCGCCTGCAGGACCACGGCGACCCGGGCGCGAACGTGCGCTACCGCAGCATCTGGATCGAACCCGTCTGATCCCGAGCCGGACGAGCGCGCCGGCCGGCAACCGGCCGGCGCGTCCTCGTTCGGTCATGCCCGGTCCGCTGCGGCGCGGTCGGCGCCGCGGCGGCGCCGCAGGTGGGGTTGGGCGAGTTCCGGCGGCACGTAGGAGACGTCGAGCGGGCCGAGGTCGACGCCGGGTGGGGCGACCTCGTCGATCCGGTCCAGGATGTCGTCGTCAAGGGTCGTGCCGGCCCCGGCGAGCAGATCGTCGAGGTGGGCCGTGGTGCGCGGTCCGATGATGGCCGACGTGACCGCCGGATGGGTGATGGTGAAGGCCAGGGCGAGGTGGGTCAGCGACATCCCGGCCTGTTCGGCGATCGGGATGAGCTGCTCGACGGCGTCGAGTTTGCGCTCGTCGGTCATGTGCCTGGGCGCCCAGTGCATGCGAGCGTGGGAGGCCTGCTCGCCGCCGCCCTTGCGGTAGCGGCCGGTGAGCAGGCCCATGGCCAGCGGGCTCCAGACGAGCGTGCCGAGCCCGTAGCGTGCGCAGACCGGGAGGACCTCACGCTCGATGCCGCGGTTCAGGATCGAGTACGGCGGCTGTTCGCTGCGGAAACGGGCCAGTCCGCGCCGCTCGGAGACCCACTGCGCCTCGACGATGTCCGCGGCCGGCAGGCTGGAGTGGCCGATCGCGCGTACCTTGCCCGCCCGCTGGAGGTCGGTCAGCGTGGCGAGGGTCTCCTCGATGTCGGTGCCTGGTTCGGGGTGGTGGACCTGGTACAGGTCGATGTGGTCGACGCCGAGGCGGCGCAGCGAAGCGTCGACCGCGGTGACGATCCAGCGGCGGGAGTTGCCGCGCCGATTGGGATCCGTACCCATCGGGCCGTTGACCTTGGTGGCGAGCACGACGTCGTCGCGGCGGCCGCGCAGCGCCTTGCCCACGATCCGTTCCGTCTCGCCGTCGCCGCCGTAGACGTCGGCGGTGTCGATGAAGTTGATACCGGCGTCGAGGGCTCGGTGGATGATTCGGATGCAGTCGTCGTGGTCGGGGTTGCCGTTCGGGCCGAACATCATGGTGCCCAGGCAGTATGGGCTGACCTGGATGCCGGTGCGGCCCAGGGGGCGCGTACGCATGAATGGTTCCTTCTCAAAGCCGGGGATCGGGTGGGACGAGGCCGCCGCCTCGTCCCGGTGCCAGAGGCGAGGATCAGTCGTTGGTGTACTGGGCGGCGACGTCGAGGATCCAGGTGATGCCGAAGCGATCGGTCAGCATCCCGAACGCCGGCGCCCACTGCACCGGCCTGTACGCCTCGACGATGGTGGCGCCGCCGGCCAGCTTCTCCCACAGCGCGCCGACCTCTGCGACGGTCTCGCCGCGGACGGACAGGAAGAACGGCTCGCCGGTCAGCGTCATGCCGTTCTCGCGCCGCGTGGCGGGCGCCGGTGCGGTGCCCGCTCCGGCCTGGCTGGGCACGTCGTAGGCCATGACGCGGAAGCCGTTGTCGGCCGCGACCTGGCCCCAGACGACCTTGCCGGCGTCGGACAGCTCCTTGGGCATCCCGAAGTCGCCGTACGTGATGACCATGATCTGGCCGCCGAACACCGACTGGTAGAACTCCAGCGCCTCCTGGGCGTTGCCGCGAAAGTTGAGGTGGGCGGTGGTGGTGATGCTCATCGAGACTCCTGGTGAGAGTTGTTGCCGGTCACGGTGTCCGGCCGGCTTCATCACCAAGATTCGGCGCCATAGGTGACAGGGTGTGGCACCTACTGCGGGCAGCATCAGATACATGCCGAAAACGTCCGGTCGACTGCTGGCCCTGTTGTCGCTGTTGCAGACGCGCCGTGACTGGCCGGGCATGCTGCTGGCCGAACGGCTCGGCATCAGCCTGCGGACCGTGCGCCGCGACGTCGACCGGCTGCGCGAGCTCGGCTACCCCATCGCCGCCGTCAAGGGTCCCGACGGTGGCTACCGGCTCAGCGCCGGCACCGAACTACCGCCGCTGCTGTTCGACGACGAGCAGGCCGTCGCCGTCACCATCGCGCTGCAGATCGCCGCCACCACGCCGGGCAACGGCACCGGCGAAGCGGCCGCACGGGCCCTGACCACCATCCGGCAGGTCATGCCGTCGCGGCTCCGGCACCGCATCAACGCCCTGCAGATCACCGCCGTCGAACGGCCCGCCACCCGGCCCACCGCCCCGATCGACGGCGAGGTGCTCCTGGTGGTCAGCTCCGCTGTGCACGCCCACGAGATCCTCCGCTTCGACTACGGCTCCGAGACCGCGGACAAGCCCCCGCGCCGCGTCGAGCCCCATCACGTCATCACCTGGGACGGGCGCTGGTACCTCGTCGCGTGGGACCTCGACCGGTCGGACTGGCGCACCTTCCGCGCCGACCGGATCACCCCGCGCATCCCCAACGGACCCCGCTTCACGCCCAGGGAACTGCCCGGCGGCGACGTGACCACCTTCGTCATCGGCCGATTCCGCGGCGCTGACGACGGCACCATCGGCTGGCCCTGCCGGGGCACCGTGATCCTCGATCTGCCGGCCGCGACCGTGGCGCTCTACACGCGCGACGGGATCGTCGAGGAGCTCGGCCCGGACCGCTGCCGGCTCACGCTCGGCTCCTGGTCCTGGCCCAGCCTCGCCGCCGCCATCGCCCGCTTCGACACCGAGATCGAGGTGGTCGACCCCGCCGAGCTCACCAACGCCTTCGGCCACCTGGCCCGCCGCTTCGCCCGTACCGCCGCATCGCCGCCCTGGTAATGCTTGTCAGGCGCGAGCTGCATGCTCCGCAACGATCCGGGGCGAGGACCACCGATGCCCGTGGATGACGATCCGTCTGGCCGCTGCCCGTCTGCTCGTCGTCGTTCATGGCGGGTTTCCGCCTGAGGTGATCTTGCTCGCCGTGCCCGGTCAGCGGGCCGGCGCGGGGCCGGTCGAGTCGCGGACGACCAGGGTGTGGCCGGTGGGCCGGCGGCGGGGGCGGGTCGACCTGGGTTTGAGGGCGAGCGTGAGGGCCATCCGTCCCATTTCGGTCATCGGCAGGCGTACTGTGGTGAGGCTCGGGGCGAGGTCGGCGGCGACCGACACGTCGTCGAAGCCGACCACCGACATCCGTTCGGGCACCGGGATGCGCCGGGCCCGCAGGATGGACAGCACGCCGATCGCCATCGCGTCGTTGAGCGCGATGATGGCGCTGCTGTCCGGGTGCTGGTGCAGGATCCGCTCGGCGGCCACCCGGCCACCGTCGCGAGTGAAGTCGGAGTGCACGACGGGCAGTTCGTCGAGCGAGAGCCCGTGCGCGGACAGCGCGGCGGCGACCCCGGCGAGGCGGTCGACCACTGTGGTCAGTCCCGGCGTGCCGGCGGCGACGGCGATCCGCCGGTGGCCGAGTCCCAGCAGGTGTGCGCCGATCGCGCGACCGCCGGCCTCGTTGTCGGGCACGACGGCGTCGACGCCGAGGGCGTGCCGGCCGATGACCGCGACCCGGCCGCCGGCGCGCTGGAACGCGGCGAGTTCGGTGCGCGCCTCACCCTCCACACGCGCGTCGTCGTAGCCGGACCCGGCGATCAGGATGATGCCCACCCGCTGGGCGATCAGGTGCCGCAGCTGGCGCAGCTCGTTCTGCGGGTCGCGGCCGGAGTGGGCGATCTGGACCAGCAGTCCCTCCTCGGCGGCGACCTCGATGACCCCGCTGGCGATTTCCGAGAAGTAGGGGTCATCGATCTGGTGGACGATCAGGCCGACCGTGGAGCTGGCGCCGCCGGCGAGGGTGCGGGCGTACGGGTTGGCGACGTAGCCGAGCTCGCGGGCGACCTGCCGGACCCGGTCGGCGACCTCGTCGCTGACGCCCTCGCGGCCGGCCAGAGCGCGGGAGGCGGTCGCCAGCGATACGCCGGCGCGTTCCGCCACGTCGACGAGGCGCAGCCGCGCGCCGGGTCTGGGCATCCACAAACTCCTGACATCACATTGATCCGCATAGCGCTCTTGCCTGTGGCGTAAGGCACAGCATAGAGTACGTAAGCGCTTTCGTAAGCGCTTTCGTAAGCGGGGCACCGCCGCTGCCCGGCTGCCGTCCGGCAGCGTCACCTGGGCCCGGCCAGCGGCCCGGGCGGCCCTCAGTCCTGTCCAGACGTACCTCCAATCCAGCGACCGGAGCACGGTCCCGCGCCTCACCTGAGCGCCTTTGTCAGCGACCGCCACCGCACCGACGAACGGAGCACCGTCCAATGAGAAGAACCAGAAGGGCCGCTGTCGCGGCCGCCGTCCTGCTGGGTCTGGCCCTGACCGCCAGCGCGAGCCCCGCCCAGGCTGACCGGCCCGGCCCGCACGACGTCCACCCCGCCCTGTGGTCGCATCTGGTCGCCTTCTACGACTTCGACCACCCGATGCCCGGCGACGCCGCGCTCGAACAGGACCTCGGCCGCTCGAGCACCGAGATCGAACTGGTCAACGGCGGCGCGGACATGCGGGTGCCCGACAAGGCGTACAAGCACAGCGGCAACGCGCTGCAGACCGGGCAGGTCAACCCGGCGGTCGCCGGAAACGACGACTGGAAGGCCGGCACCTGGTCATCCAGCGGCGTGCGGACGCTGCGCGCGTTCAGCGGCGCCGGGGGTACGACGGTGATGGGCTGGTTCAAGCGGGAGATGGACGGCCCGGCACTGAACTCCACCACCGCCAACCCGACCGACCGGTACAACGCGATCGGCCTGGCCGGCGTGCTGACCGGCGACTCCGACGGGCACGGTGTGCGCGCCCTGCTCGAGCTGATCGACGTCAACAGCGAGCTGCGCCTGGTCGCGCTCGGCCGCCGCCTCGACGGCGGGTCCTCGCAGACGTTCGCGGCGAATGAGGACTGGCGCACCCTGCTGCCGAAGGGGAAGTGGGTGCACCTCGCCGCCACCTACGACTTCACCGCCGGCACCATGGCGCTCTACCGCAACGGCGAGCCGGTCGACGGCTTCTACACCGTCGCCGGTGACCCGTGGAAGGTGTCCGGGCCCGGCCCGCACGTCACCAGCTCCACCGACCCGCGCGGCATCAAGATCGGCGGCAGCTTCCCGCAGAACAACCTCGAGCGCAACCCGTGCGACTGCCGCATGGACGGGCTCATGTTCCTCGACAGCGCGATCCCGGCGCGCGACATCGCCAAGCAGTACCGCTACATGGCCCGCTGACCGTCCTCGGCCCGCCCCACCGAGAAGGAGAACCCGCGTGTTCATTCGCGCTGCCAGCACCGGCAGGCTCCGCAGAGCCGCGCTCACCGCCGGGCTCACTGCCGCCACCCTCGTCCTGTCCACGCTGGTCGCCGGACCCGCCCGGGCCGCCGGCGCCGTCTACGACCCGATCCCCGAGTCGCCGATCCAGTCCCGGCTGGGGCTGGTCCTGCAGGAGTACGCCAGCTTCCCGAAGTCGAACCCGACCCCGGCCCCCGTCGACCAGCGGCTGGTCCGCCAGGCCCGGATCAACACCATCAACGAGCTGCCCGACGGCTCCGGCCGCCGCGCCGTGCCGGACCTCAACGGCAACCTCTACTTCGTAGAGAACGGCGTGCCGCACGTCTACCTCGACGTGGCCGCGACCTTCGCGCCGCAGTTCTTCTCCGGCCGCGGCCTCGGCCAGGGCTTCGGCTACGTCGCCTTCCACCCGGACTTCGGGCGCAACGGCCGCTTCTACACCATCCACACCGAACAGGCGTCGCTCGCCACCCGGACTCCGGACTACGCCCAGCCGAACACCATCTACCAGGGCGTCATCACCGAGTGGACGGCCACCGACCCGGCCGCCGGCACCTTCTCCGGCACCCACCGGGAGCTGCTGCGGATCGGCTTCGGCGGCCAGATCCACGGCATCCAGGAGATCAACTTCAACCCGACCGCGAAGCCGAACAACAAGGACTACGGCATGCTGTACCTCGCGGTCGGTGACGGCGGGCAGGGCTACCGCAACGGCGACCCGCAGAACATGGGCATGCCGCACGGCAAGCTGCTGCGGATCGACCCGCGCGGCACCAGCGCGCCCAACGGCCGATACGGGATCCCGGCCGACAACCCGTTCGCCGGCCGGGACGGCGCGCTCGGCGAGATCTACGCGGTGGGCTTCCGCGACCCCCACCGGTTCAGCTGGGACCGGGCCACCGGCCGGATGTTCCTCGGCCACATCGGCGAGCACGCCATCGAGTCGATCTACGAGGTTCGGGCCGGCGACAACTTCGGCTGGAGCGAGCGTGAGGGCTCGTGGGTCTTCGACAAGACCGCGGCCAAGCCCTGCGACAAGCTCCAACCGCTGCCGGCCGACGACGCGAAGTACGGCTACACGTACCCGGTCGCCGCGTACGACCACAACCCGGCCCCGGGTTGGGATTGCACCTCCGACGTGGGCGTCGCGGTGGCTGGTGGCTTCGTCTACCGCGGCCACACCGTGCCGGCCCTGATCGGCAAGTACGTCTTCGGTGACCTCGTCGACGGTCAGATCCTCTACACCGTGGCGGACGAGATGCGCCGCGGCAAGGGTCTCGCCCCGATCCACCGGCTCGCCCTCTACACCACCGCCGGCAACCTGGTACGGATGCAGGACCTGTCCAGCCCGGGCGCGCCCGGTGACCCGAACCGGGTCGACCTGCGCTTCGGCACCGACGCGGCCGGTGAGCTCTACATCGTGGCCAAGGCCAACGGGAAGATCTGGAAGGTCGTCGGCACCAGGAAGGTGGCCGACGGCGCCGTGGGCAGGACCAAGGTGGTCCACACCGGCGGCGCCAAGAACTGGACGCCGGTGACCCCGTCGAAGTGGCAGTTCAACGGCGACCAGGTGATCCTCGCCGAGGCTGGCGTGAGCCGCCCCGGCCCGCGCCGCCCGTTCGAGTACGCCCTCCTCAACAAGGGCCCGTCGGCCTGGTCGTCGGTGCAGATCGACGCCCGGGTACGCCTCGACACGCCGGTGGAGGTCACCGACCGGGACATCATCATCGTGTTCGGCTGGCAGTCGGACACGCAGTTCTACTACGCGCACCTGTCCACCGACAACACGATCTACCCGCACAACGGCATCTTCAAGGTCAACAACGCCGACCGGGAACGCATCGATCACCAGTGGAACGGCCGCTCCCGCGGCGCCAACCCGGCGATCACCGACGCCGACTGGCACAAGGTGCGGGTCGTGCACCTGCCCGCGACCGGTGAGATCGCCGTCTACGTCGACAACGCCAAGGACCCGCTGCTGACCGCGAAGGACACCACCTTCGGCTCCGGCCGGGTGGGCTTCGGCTCGTTCGACAACACCGGCCGGACCCGTCTCTTCACGGTCACCGGTACGCCGGCGGCCTGATCAACGCACAGCAGGGGCGGCGGCGCGGATGTGCCGCCGCCCCACCGCGTCTCAGGGGCCCACTCGGGCGGTGCGTCGAGGTGTTGAGCGACAGCCGATCCAGGCGCGGGTCGGCGGTGCTCATGCGCTCACTCCGGCGACCGACGGTGGGCGGGGCGAAGACGTGCCGGGACAGCGGCACGGTCGGGTCGAGGACTTCCCGGAAGCCCGCGGTGTCGCCGGCATCGAGGCGCTGCAGCGCCGCCGACGCGGCGGGGGCGATGGCCGCGAACGCGCCGAGCAGGGCGTGGCTGAACTGCCCGCCGTCGCCGGCGATCAGCTCGGGGTAGTGGTAGTCGTCGCCGGTGTAGACCCGGACGGTGGGCGGCAGCAGGTCCCGCAGCCGGATCTCCCGCTCGGCCTCGAGCAGCGACACGAACGTCTTGGTCGCGTCGTCGAGGTCGGTCGAGCCCCAGGAGCGGGCAAGGGCCGGGTCGAACATGTCGCCGAGCCAGTGCAGCACGACCGGCGCCGTTGTGCCGGACAGCACCTGGTCGTAGGCGCGCCGGTAGTCGTCCGGGCCGGTGGCCAGCGCGGCGAGCGGCCGGCTGGCCATCACCACCGCGGTCGCGCCGCACTCCTGGACGAAGGCGACCTGCTCGGCGTACGCGGCGCCGCGGCGTACGCGATCCGGCTGGCCGGCGGGCCGGCCGGCCGCTGCCAGCCGGCCGGCTCGCGCAAGGTGAGGGCCTCGGTGGCGCCGCCGGGGATTGGCAGGGTGATCCGGGCCGGTCACAGCGTGATGTTCTCGATCTCCACCCGGCGGCCCTCGCGCGCCGACAGCAGGCTGGCCTCGGCGAGCTGCACGCCGCGGGCGCCGGCTAGGAAGTCCCACGGGAACGGCTCGTCGTCGACGACGTGGCGCAGGAACGCCTCCCACTGGACCTTGAACCCGTTGTCGAAGTCCTCATTGTCGGGGACGCTCTGCCACTGGCCGCGGAAGTTCTCGGTGAGCGGCAGGTCCGGATTCCACACCGGCATGGGGGTGGCGCCGCGGTGCTGGATGCGGCACTCGCGCAGCCCAGCCACGGCGCTGCCGTGGGTGCCGTCGACCTGGAACTCGACCAGCTCGTCGCGGTAGACCCGCACAGTCCAGGAGGAGTTGATCTGGGCGGTGATGCCGCCGCCGTCCTCGGCCCGGTAGTTCCAGCTCGGCCGCTGGGCGTCCTGCCAGTCGCCCTCGAACACCCAGTAGCCGAACTCGCCGCGCACCGACAGGATCCGGCCGAAGAACCCACCG
Organism: Dactylosporangium sp. CA-233914; assembly: GCF_050942935.1. NCBI lineage: Bacteria > Bacillati > Actinomycetota > Actinomycetes > Micromonosporales > Micromonosporaceae > Dactylosporangium > Dactylosporangium sp. CA-233914. Next base: position 7,532,677 of record NZ_CP192030.1, read on the forward strand.
TCGACCAGCCGCTTGAGCTTGCGCAGGCCGGGCAGGAACAGCTTGTCCTGTACAACGCCGTTCTTGATGCCCTTGGCGGCGGCGAGCCGGCCCAGTTCCAGGGAACCGGTCAGCCCCTCGGCGAGCGGCTTCTCGGTGTAGACGTGCATGCCCGCGTCGATCGCCGCCCGGACGGCCTTCTCCCGCTGGGCGGTCACCTGCGCGTCGAAGTAGATCTGGTGGGAATCGTCAGCGAGCGCGGCATCCAAGTCCGTTGTGTACGACGTCAGCCCGTGCCGGGCGGCGATCTCGGCGAGCTTGGCCTCGTTGCGGCCCACCAGGGTCAGCTCCGGCCAGATGCGGCTGCCGTCGCGGGCCGGCAGTCCGCCCTGCTCGCGGATGGCGAGCAGGGACCGGACGAGATGTTGGCGGTAGCCCATCCGTCCGGTCACGCCGTTGAGGATGATCCCGACAGCCGTGCGCTCCACTGTGTTTCCTTCCCAGGTCCGGCGGCTATTCGGCGGTCGTCGTCGCACCCAGGAGGTCCCGGATGCGTCCTGTGGCGCGGGCGAACTCCGGCTCCGACATCGTCTGGCCGTAGTCGCGCTCGACGGGTAGGTCGACGTCGATGACCTCGGCGAGGGTGCCGGGTCGAGGGGTCATGACGACCACCCGGTCGGCCAGGTAGACCGCCTCGGCGATGGAGTGGGTGACGAGCAGGACGGTGGTGCCGGTCTCCCGCCAGATGCGCCGCAGCTCGACGTTCATCTGCTCGCGGGTGAGGGCGTCCAGCGCCCCGAAGGGCTCGTCCATGAGCAGGACCGGGGGGCGGTGCAGCAGCGCGCGGCACAGGGCCACCCGCTGCTGCATGCCGCCGGACAGTTCGTTCGGGTACGCGTCCTCGAAGCCGGTCAGGCCGGTCATCGCGATCAGCTCGTCGACGCGCTGGCGTGCCTGCGCCTTGGGCAGGCGCCGCATCTCGGCCTGGAGCAGGATGTTCTTCCGGGCCGTACGCCACTCCAGCAGGGCGGCGCGCTGGAAGACGTACCCGATGTCGCGCCGCGGTCCCCGCACGTCCTCGCCGTGCAGGCGGACCTGGCCGGACGAGGGCCGCAGCAGGCCGGACACCAGCTTCAGCAGCGTCGACTTGCCGCAGCCGGAGGCGCCGACGATCGAGACGAACTCGCCGGGCTCGATCCGCAACGAGACGTCGCGCAGCGCGGTGACGTCCTTCTTCTTGGTACGGAAGCGGACCGCGACCTGGTCGATCTCGACCGCGGCGCCGGTCGCCGTGGCGTCAGTGGACTGCTGCGTGGTGGTGTTGCCGACCGTCATCTCGGGTTCATCCCTTCGGCGCGAAGCTCGCGTCCCAGTAGGTCGCCGGAGACTCAGCCTTGTTGATCACGCCGGCGTCGGCGAACACGTTGATCGTCTTCGTCCAGTCGGCTTCGTCGTTGATGCCGGGCGCCTGGCCCTTGGTGGCGTCGGTGTGCAGCAGTTGCAGGGTGGCGTTGAACTGGTCGGTGAGCACCTTCTCCGACGGCAACTGCTGGGAGGCGCCGGCCATCGCCGCGACGGCGCCGGCCGCGTCCTTCTCGGCGGCGGCCCAGGCCTCGCTGCTGGCCGCGACCATCCGCTTGACCAAGTCCTGCTTGTTCTTGATGGTGTCGGTGGAGGCGATCAGGCCGTTGCTGTAGAAGGTCAGGCCGTTCTCGGCGAACTTGAGGTAGGAGACCGGCTTGCCGGCCTTCTCCTGCATGGTCGGGCCCTGGTCGGTGGCGAAGCCGAGCAGCGCGTCGGTCTTGCCCGACATGACGGCTGCCATCTTGCCGGCCGGGTCGGTGTTCTGCAGGGTCACGTCGGAGGCGGCCAGGCCGTTGGCCTTGAGGAAGGCCGGGAAGGTCTTGCTCAGCGCATCACCGGCGGTGGAGGCGATGGTCTTGCCCTTGAGGTCGGCCGGGGACTTGATGTTCTTGTCGCTGAAGAACTGCACCGACGACGGGGTGGTCTGCAGGAAGACGCCGACGCTCTTGACGTCCATCCCCTGGCCCACCGCCGAGAGCAGAGCGGGGGTGTCGGCCCAGCCGAAATCGGTCTGCCCGGCGTCGGTGGCCTGGACGGTCTTCTGCGAGCCCTGGCCGGCCTGGATGGTCAGGTCGATGCCGTGCTTGGCGAAGATGCCCTGCTTCTGACCGTAGTAGAACGGGGCGTGCTCGCCGTACGGGTACCAGTTGAGGGTCAGGGTGACCTTGTCGTGGCCCTGGGCGGTCTTGGCCTGTTCGTCCGAGGACGAGCCGCAGCCGGCGGTGGCGGCCAGTATGAGGGTCGGCACGAGCGTGGCGGCGAGGGTGCGCAACTTCATGGGACGGTCTCCTATTCAGAGCGACGTCGTAGCGGCGTCGGTACGGCGGCTGGCGTGCCATGAAAGGACGAAGTACTCGAGCAGTTCCACGACCACGAACAGGACCACGCCGAGCAGCGACATGATGAGCAGCCCGGCGAACAGCGTCGGGGTGTCGAGGTTGCCGTTGGCCTGCAGGATCACGTAGCCGAGGCCCTCGTTGGCGCCGACGAACTCGCCCACCACGGCGCCGGTGACAGCCATCGTGGCGGCGACCTTGAGGCCGGAGAACAGGTGCGGCAGAGCGGCCGGGAAGCGGATCTTCCGGAAGGTCTGGCCGGCGCCTGCGCCCATGGTCGCCGACAGCTGCAGCATCTCCGGATCGATCGACTTGAGGCCGGCGACCGTGGAGATGACGATCGGGAAGAAGGCCATCAGGACCGCGACGACGACCTTCGGGGTGAGCCCGAACCCGAGCCACACGATGAACAGCGGCGCGATCGCGATCTTCGGGATGACCTGGGCGAACAGCAGCAGCGGGTAGAGGCTCTTCTCGACCGTCGGGGAGTACACCATCACGACGGCGCAGAGCACGCCGACCACGATGGCGATGGCGAAGCCGAGGATCGTCTCGTAGGTGGTGATCCAGGTGTGGTGGGCGAAGTAGCCGGTCTGGGCGAGGACGACGTCCAGGGTGGTGCCCGGCGACGGAACCAGGTACGGCTTGACCAGGTCCGCCGCGGTGACCGCCCACCAGACGACGAAGATTGCCGCGAGGACCGCGGCGGGGCGCCAGGCGCTCTGGACGAACCGGAGCAGGCCGCCGCCGGCCCGACCCCGGCGGCGGTTGGCCGATGCGGGGTTGCGGCCGGGAGCGGTCGGCTCCCGTTGCTCGATGGTGCTCTGCGCGGCCATGACCCTCCGTTCTCCCTGGCTGGCCGGCGGTTCCGGGTACTCAGCCGCGGGGTAGGCACGTGCCGTCGGTAGGGTCGAGGACGACCCGAAAACTCCAGGTCTCGGCCCTGAATGCGCTTTCAGTAAGCGCTTTCAGGGTGCTACGGTAACCACGCCGAAATAGTTCGGTCAAGAACTTGCGCAGGGGGAAGCCCATGCAGCCACGGACGCACGTGACCTTGGAAGACGTGGCCAGAGCCGCCGACGTCTCGCTGGCCACGGCCTCCCGGGCACTCAACGGCATGCGGGTGACCCCGCAATTGCGGGACCGGGTGCTGGCGGCGGCCGAGCAGCTGGCGTACACGCCGAACGCGCACGCCCGCGCCCTGGCCGGCGCCTCTCACCGCACGGTCGGCGTGATCTGCCACGACGTCAGCGACCCCTACTTCGCCACGGTCGCCGGCGGCATCATGCGCGTCGCCGGCAACAACGACCTGCTGGTGATGCTGGCCAGTACGTTCCGGGACCCGGAACGGGAGATCGCGTACGTGTCGATGCTGCGCGCCGAGCGGGCGCCGGCCATCCTGCTCATCGGTTCCGGGTTCGAGGACCCCCGCTGGGAGCGGGCCCTGGACGCCGAGCTCAAGCCCTACCTGGAGGGCGGCGGCCGGGTCGCCGTGGTCAGCCGGCACCGCAGCCTGAAGGTCGACAGCGTGCTGCCGGAGAACCGGGCCGGTGCGGCCGCCATGGCCCGTGCCCTGCTCGACCTGGGGCACCGCCGGTTCGCGGTGCTCGCCGGGCCGCCGGCGCTGACCACGGTCGCCGACCGGCTGGGCGGCTTCCGCGACGAGCTGAAGAAGGCCGGCGTGTCGCTGGACCCGGCCGACATCGTGGAGGGCCCGTTCACCCGCGACGGCGGGTACGGCGCCATGACCGAACTACTGGCCCGCGGATCGACCGTCACGTGCGTATTCGCGCTTACCGACGTGATGGCCATCGGCGCCTGCGCGGCCCTGCGCGACCACGGCCGGTCCGTGCCGGACGACGTCTCCGTCGCCGGCTTCGACGACATCCCGATCGTCCGTGACCTCACCCCGCCGCTGACCACCGTCGCGCTGCCGTTGCAGCAGCTCGGGGAGAAGGCGATGGAACTGGCGCTGACCGAGAACACCGGGCGGCGCCGCCGGATCCTGCGGATGGGCGGCGAGGTGGTCGTCCGGGCCAGCACCGCCAAGCTGGCCTGACCCACGCGTACGAAAGGCCCCACCCGTGGCCCCTCTTACCGCTGCCCCGGCCGGACTGACCATCGACCCGGTCGAGAGGTACGCCGTCGCGCCGTCCACGGTTCGCTCGTTCGGAGTGTCCGGGGCTTCGCCATCGGCGCGCCGCTGGCCAAGTGCGCCGTCGATGTCGCGCTGATCGAGGGCACTCCCCCGGCCGAGGCGCTGCGACCTGCGAGCCGCCACCGACGGTTTCAACGAGGTCGTTGCCCGTCCTTGATCTTGCCGGCCAACCTCCACCTCCCCACGCATCCTGCCTCGGGTGGGTCAGTGCTCCACTGCCGGCATGGCGGTCGAATCCGGTCCGGTGTGCGGCGGACCGCTTGCTGGGCCGGGCTCGTCCGGGTCGGCACCTGACGGTTGGTGCCGGTGCGGTGTCCGGTGCTGGATGTGGGCGCGGGCGTAGGCGATGGCGGCCGGCGTGTCGGGGAAGAGGTGACCGTCGCGGCGCAGCTGACCCGCGACGCCGAGCGCGGTGAGGACCTGGTCGTGGCGTACGTCGATGCCGGACATCAGCACGGTGATGCCCCGCCGGCGCAGCCGGGTGACGGCGTCGCCGAGCACCTGGGCGCCGGTGGCGTCGATGGTCGTGACGCGGGACATCCGCAGGATGACGACCCGGACGTCGTCGACCTCGGACAGCTCGATGAGGAACTGGTGCGCGGCGGCGAAGAACAGCGGTCCGTCGAGCCGGTAGGCCACGATGTGCTCGGCCAGCAGCTGGTGCTCTTCGGCGGAGTGGTCGGCGGGATCGAGCGGCACCTGTTCGAGTCGGGCGGTGCGGGCCACGGCGCGCAGCGCGAGGACGACGGCCACGCCGAGCCCGACGGCGATGGCGGCGACCAGGTCCACGGCGACGGTGACGACGAACGTGAGCGCCAGCACGAGGGCGTCGCCGCGGGTGGCGCGGGCCAGAGCGAGCAGCGAGCTCGCCTCGACCATCCGTACGGCGGTGGCCAGCAGCACTCCGGCCAGCGCGGCCAGCGGTATGCCGGCGACGAGCGGCGCGGCGGCGAGCACGATGACGGCCAGCACTACGGCGTGGGTCAGCGCGGCGAGCCGCGAGCCGGCGCCGGCTCGGACGTTGACGGCGGTGCGGGCGATCGCCGCGGTGGCGGGAATGCCACCGAACACCGGGGTGACCAGGTTGGCCAGCCCCTGGCCGAACAGCTCCCGGTCGGGGTCATGATGCTCGTCGACGCTCATCGCGTCCGCGACGGTGGCGCACAACAGGCTTTCCAGGGCCGCGAGCGCGGCCACCGCGAGCGCGGAGGGCAGCAGCCGGCCGATCGCGTCCGGCTGCAGGAACTCCAGCGACGGCGCGGGCAGCCCGGCGGGCAGGCGGCCGATCCGCGCCAGGTCGAGGCCGAGGAAGTCGGTCAGGAGGGTGGCCGCGGCCACTGCGATGAGCGAGAACGGCAGCCGGGGCCGCCACCGCCCGCCGAGCAGCATCACGGCCGCGACGCCGAGCGCGACCGCCGGCGGCCCCGGGTCGGGGTGGGCGGCGAAGCGGGCGACGGCATCGGCCGCGACCGCCCAGACCTTGCTGCCGTGCGCGTCGAGGACCCCGACCGCGGCGGGGATCTGCTGCAGCGCGATCACCACGGCGATCCCCGCGGTGAACCCTTCGATCACCGGCGTCGGCAGATATCGCGCGTACCGCCCGACGCGGGCGATTGCGAGGAGCACAAGCACGACGCCGGCCATGGCCCCGACCATGAGTACGCCCGTCGGGCCGAACTGGGCGACGACCGGCACCAGCACGACGGTCATCGCACCGGTCGGCCCGGAGACCTGCAGGTTCGATCCGCCCAGCACCGCGGCGAGCGCCCCGGCGACGACGGCGGTGACCAGGCCGGCCTGGGCGCCGAGTCCGGACGTGGCGCCGAACGCCAGCGCCAGCGGCAGGGCCACCACGGCGACGGTCAGCCCGGCCAGGAGGTCCCGGCGCGGCGCACGGCGCGCGGCCGCCCAGTCGCGACGCCGTGGCAGCAAGCCGGTAACGCGAGCGGCGGCGCTGCGGACACTCCCTGGGCGGATCGGCATGCCGCCATCCCTTCCGTTGCGTCGCGAGGTCGATGCGCAGACTTTATCAGTTGCAAAAGTCTTCAACTCGCGCGCCGACGGCAGTACGGGCCGGATGTCGTCGGCTACATGTCGATGGCCGCCTCGATGCGGCGCAGGTGGTGTCGGGCGAGGGCAAGGTTGGCCCTGGACCTGGACAGGACCAGGTAGAGGAACAGCCCGCGGCTGGAGCGTGCGGACAGCGGCCTGATGAGGTGGTGCTGGTCGGTCAGCGTCACGAGGATGTCCTCGACGACGGAATCGAGCCCGAGCAGCTCCATCGTGCGCAGCTTGGCGCGGATGACGTCGGAGTTGCCCGCGGCGGCGACGACCAGGTCGAAATTCTTGCCGCCACCGGCCATCCCCAGGGCCATGCCGCTGGTGTAGTCGACGAGGGCGGCGGCAAGTGCGCCCTCGATCTGCATGGCGTCCTTCAGGGCAACGTCCATGTCCGGCATATGCGGTGTCCTCCCAAATCGGTACGGGCGCCCGCCGGCAACGCGAGCGCGGCGTGCGTTTGCGAAGCGTCACCGATCCGCACGGGAGGTGATCGCACACCGTGTCCGTCATGCCGGGTCAACGGTGCGCCACATTTTATGGCGTACATCCGACGACTTGCCAATCTTTGCAAGTGAGAAACTGTTCATACTCTCATCTCCGCCGGTGTCGGGATGCTGCTAGCCTTTGATGCCAGAGCTCGGGCGGAGGTGAGTATGAGTACAGGCATGTCGGTGCCGCTGTATCAGGCGAAGGCGGAGATGTTCCGCACGCTGGGCCACCCGGTGCGCATCCGGGTCCTCGAACTGCTGCAGAACGGGCCACGGCCGGTCCGTGACCTGTTGGCGGAGATCGAGATCGAGGCCTCCAACCTCTCGCAGCAGCTGGCCGTGCTGCGCCGGACCGGGATCGTCGCGTCCTACCGCGACGGCCCCCTGGTGATGTACGCACTGAGCACGCCGCACGTAGCCGAGCTGCTCGCCGCGGGGCGCAGAATCCTCGGCTCGCTGCTCACCGACCGCGACGGCCTCTTGGTCGAACTCCAGGCCCGCAGCGAGTAGCCGGCTCGACCTCACGATGTCGGCCACGCCCGGCGGGTCTCCGCGCCCGTCGCGGGTGCCGGCCGATGGGCGCCGGGCGGCGGGCAGCAGGTGTCGCCGCGCCACGCTTCCCGGCCCTCCTTGACCGCCACGGCGGCGAGAACCAGCGCGGCCGCCGGGTCGGCCCACCACCACCCGAACAGCGTGTTGACGGCGAGCCCGGCCAGCAGCACCGCGGACAGGTACGTGCAGAGCAGGGTCTGTTTCGAGTCGGCGATCGCCGAGGCCGAACCGAGCTCGCGCCCGGCCCGGCGCTGCGCGGCGGACAGCAGCGGCATCACCGCCAGCGACACCGCGGCCAGGACCAGCCCGGCCGTGGAGTGTTCGGCGTGGTGGCCGCCCAGCAACGCGCGGGCCGACTCGACGGTGACGTAGGCGGCGAGGGCGTAGAACGACACGCCGATGATCCGCAGCGCGGTGCGTTCCCGGCGCTCGTGGTCAGGGCCGGAGAACTGCCAGGCCACCGCGGCGGCCGAGGACACCTCGATGACGGAGTCCAGGCCGAACCCGATCAGCGCGGTCGACGACGCTCGCGCGCCGGCGGTGATCGCGACGAGCGCCTCCACGACGTTGTAGGTGATCGTCGCGGCCACGAACAGCCGGATCCGGCGGGCAAGCACCGCCCGCCGGGCCGCAGAGGGGCCGCCGGACGGTGACGCGGCGAGGGGCAGCGGGGTGCCCATCAGCAGCAGCCGTCCCGCCCGGCGTCCGCGCACGCGGCGGGGTCGACGGCGAGGACGAGGCCGAGCAGGTCACCCAGGGCATGCGCGAGGCGGGGATCGGCGAGCTCGTAGCGCAGGCGGCGACCTTCCGCGACAGCGACGACAAGGCCGCAGCCACGCAGGCAGGACAGGTGGTTGGACAGGTTCTGCCGGCTGGTGCCCAGGGTTTCGGCGAGCTCGGCCGGGTACCCAGGCGCTTCGCGCAGGGCAAGCAGCAGCCGGGCGCGGACGGGATCGGACAAGGCATGGCCGAAGCGGGCCAGGACCTGGCCGTGGGTCAGCGTCTCCACCCCTCGACAGTACAGCAAACGCTGAACTATCCCGCCAGTCCCGGCGATGCGAGGTTGCATCCGGTACCCAGGTACAGGCTTACCGTGAGGGACAGCGCCGGACCGGCGCCGGCCATCTGCCAGCTCGAGGAGCCTGTGATGTCGTTCGTCGTCCCTGACTCGTGCACCCTGCCGACCGCGGAGCAGCCGCTGCGGCTGGCCGAGTTCGACGCGCTGTTCGCCACCGCCGTCCGCGAGGTCGAGACCGTGAGCCCCACCCACGCCCGGATGCGGCTGACCGGCCCGGCCGGGCTCGAAGCCACGGTGCGTGACCTGGCCGCTCGGGAGACGGCGTGCTGCTCGTTCTTCACCTTCACCGCCACGCCGCAGACCGAGGGCGACCCCGACCGCGAGGTACTCGTGCTGGACGTCCAGGTCCCCGCCGCCCACACCGGCGTGCTCGCCTCCCTCGCCGGGCGGGCGAGTGCGGCCGCGGCCGGGGCGACGCCGTGACCTCCCGCGAACGCGGCGGGCTGCGCACCGGCGAGGTCGCCGAGCGGGCGGGCGTGAACATTCAGACGCTGCGGTACTACGAGCGTCGCGGGCTGCTCGCCTCGCCGGACCGCTCGCTGGGCGGGCACCGGCTCTACCCGGCCGGCACCGTCGCCCTGCTGCAGGTCATCAAGGCAGCGCAGCGGCTCGGCTTCACCCTCGACGAGGTCGCCGAACTGCTCGACACCGGCAGCCGCCGGCACCCGACCCCGGACCTGCGCCAACGAGCCATCGACAAGATCGCCGAGATCGACGCGAAGCTCGCCGACCTCACCGCGATCCGCACGGCCCTGACCGAGGTCGTCGATGCCCGCTGCGACAGCCTCACCAACTGCACCTGCGATGACTGCCCGATCCCCTTCCTGACCATCGGTACCGCCGACGACCCCGACGGAGAGCGCAGATGAGCCTGCCCCTGCAGCCGCCACCCACCCGCCGCCACGACGCGACACCAGCGGCGGACAACAACCCGCCGATGCGCTCCAAGGTCAGCGGCGCCCTCGCCGCCCTCGCCTGCGCCGCCTGCTGCGCCCTGCCGCTGCTCATCGCCGCCGGCGTGCTCACCACCGCCGGCGCCGCCATCCTCGAGAAGACCCTCCTCGCCGTCGCGGCCGGTCTGGCCGTGGCCGCGCTGGGCATGTGGTGGCTGCACCGCCGCCGCAGCACCCAGCGGGCCGCCGCAGCCGGGGCCGGCTGCGGCTGCGGCGGCGGAGGATGCGGCTGCTGAACGACGCCGGCGGCGCGGCCCGCATGACGGCCGCGCCGCCGCGGTGTGCTGCCATACGACCATGACGATCATCCGATCCATCGCCCTGTTCATCCTGGCCGCCCTCGCCGAGATCGGCGGCGCCTGGCTCATCTGGCAGGGCGTCCGCGAACACAAGGGCCTGCCGTGGATCGGCGCCGGCATCGCCGCGCTCGGCGCCTACGGCTTCGTCGCCACCCTCCAGCCCGACGCCAACTTCGGCCGCATCCTCGCCGCCTACGGCGGCATCTTCGTCGCCGGCTCCCTCGGCTGGGCGATGGCCGTCGACAAGTTCCGGCCCGACCGGTACGACATCGCCGGCGCGCTCGTCTGCCTCCTCGGCGTAGCGGTCATCATGTACGTGCCACGCCGCTGACAGCACGCCCCGAGCAGACAGAACGGCGCGATCGTGCCACCGTCGTGGTGAGGGTGCACGCGGCCACGATGGTGGGAGGTTGTGTGACCGAAGATGCGGGGCGGATCGTGCCGGCGGCGACCGGGTCAGGTGGCTGGCTGACCCGCAACCTGAAGGTCGTCTCCGGGGTGTCGTTCCTGCAGGACGCCGCCTCAGAGCTGCTGTACCCGATCCTGCCGATCTTCCTGACCGTGACGCTGGGTGCCCCGGCCGCCGTGGTGGGTGTGGTGGAGGGGTTGGCCGAGGGTGCGGCGTCGGTCACGAAGGTGGCCGCCGGGTGGCTGTCGGACCGCTACCGCCGCCGGCCGTTGATCGGGTTGGGCTACGGGCTGGCCGCGGTGGGCAAGGTACTCGTTGCGGTGGCCGGCGCCTGGCCGATGGTCCTCGCCGGGCGGTGCGTGGACCGGCTGGGCAAGGGGGTTCGCGGCGCACCCCGCGACGCGTTGATCGCCGCCGACGTGCCGGCCGCGGCGCGGGGGCGGGCCTTCGGGTTCCACCGGAGCATGGACACCGCGGGCGCCGTGGTCGGCCCACTGATCGGGCTGGCCGCCTTCGAACTGCTGCACCAGCGCATCCGGCCGCTGCTGTGGATCGCGGTGGTGCCGGCGGTGGCCAGCGTGGCGCTGGTCGCCGCGCTGCGCGACCCCGCCCGCGCCACCCCAGTCGGCGAACGGCTGGGCTGGAACCCACGCAGACTGCCCGGCCGGTTCTGGCGGACGGTCGCGGTGCTCGTGCTGTTCAGCCTGGTCAACTTCCCGGACGCGTTGCTGCTGCTACGCCTGCACGACATCGGGTTCACGGTGCCCGCGGTGATCGGCGCGTACGTCACCTACAACGTGGTGTACACGCTGCTGAGCTACCCGGCCGGGGCGCTGGCCGACCGGATGACGCCGGCGCTGGTGTTCGCCGTCGGGCTGACGGTGTTCGCCGTCGCCTACACCGGCCTGGGCCTGACCCGTAGCCATACCGCGGCGTGGCTGCTCATCGCCGGGTACGGCGGGTTCACCGCCCTCACGGACGGTGTCGGCAAGGCATGGATCTCGGGACTGTTGCCGGCCACGGCGCAGGGCAGCGGGCAGGGCGTGTTCCAGGGCCTGTCCGGCCTGGGCGTGCTCGCCGCCGGGGTGTGGGCGGGACTGGCATGGGGCGCCGACGGTCGGTTGCCGCTGCTGGTGTCCGGCCTGACCGCCGCGGTTCTCGCCGCCGGGCTGCTGAGCGCCGCCACCGCCAATCGCCGCACCGCATGACCGCGGACGTCAAAACCGCCGTTCTCACCTGCGACTTCTCCAGCCGATGCTCATCGCGGCACCGATGCCTCGCCGGCCGCCCGCCGCCACGCCCGGGCGGCCAGCAGGCGCAGCCCGTTGAGGCCGACGATGACGGTCGAGCCCTCATGGCCGGCGACGCCCAGCGGCAGCGGCAGGTGCCCGATCACGTCCCACAGCACGAGTACGGCGATGAACGTGGCGGCGATGGCGAGGTTCGCGACGACCAGGCGGCGGGCGCGCCGGGACAGGGCGATCACCGCGGGCAGGGCGGTCAGGTCGTCGCGGACCAGGACCGCGTCGGCGCTGTGCAGGGCGAGGTCGGAGCCGTGCCGGCCCATCGCCACGCCGAGGTGGGCGGCGGCGAGCGCGGGGGCGTCGTTGACGCCGTCGCCGACGAGCAGCACTCGCCGGCCGTCGTCCTGCAGGGCGTGGACGCGCTTGACCTTGTCAGCCGGCAACAGCCCGGCGTGTACGTCGGTGATGCCGGCCTCGGCGGCCAGCCGCCCGGCGGCGCCGGGGTTGTCGCCGGTGAGCAGCATTGGCACCGTACCTGTCAGGTGCGTAAGGGCGGTCACTGTGCCGGCAGCGCCCGGGCGGATCCGGTCAGTCAGGGCCAGGACCCCGGCCGGGGTGCCGTCGGCAAGCACCACCACCGCCGTGCGGCCCGCGCCTTCGACGGCGTCGACCGCGGCGGCGAGGCGCGCCACGGCCCCCGTGCCGGCCAGGGCCGGCGACAGTTCGCTGAGCAGGGCGGGACTGCCCACCGCCACGGTTTGGCCGTCGACGATCGCCCGCACGCCGCGGCCCGGTGTGGAGACGAATTCGTGGGCGGCCGGCACGGCCAGGCCATGTTCGCGGGCGGCGGCGAGGATCGCGGCGGCGACCGGGTGTTCGCTCGGGTGCTCGGCGCCGGCGGCCAGCCGCAGCACCTCCTCGCCGCTCATCGGTCCGGTGGGGTGGATCCCGGCGACCCGCGGCGTGCCCTCGGTCAGGGTGCCGGTCTTGTCGAAGGCCACCAGCGTGGTGTCGGCGAGCTGCTCCATGACGACGGCAGACTTGACCAGCACGCCGTGGCGGCCCGCGTTGGCGATCGCGGACAGCAGCGGCGGCATCGTGGCCAGCACCACCGCGCACGGCGACGCCACGATCATGAACGTCATCGCCCGCAGCAGGCTGGTGCGCAGGTCCGCGCCGAGCAACAACGGGATCGCGAACAGGGCAAGGGTGGCAGCGACAACGACGATCGAGTAGCGCTGCTCGACCTTCTCGATGAACAGCTGAGTCCGGGCCTTGGTCGCCGAGGCCTCCGCGACCAGGGCCACGATGCGAGCGATCACCGATTCGCCGGCTTCGCGGTGCACCCGCGCGAGCAGGGTGCCGGTGCCATTGAGGGTGCCGGCGAACACCTCGTCGCCGACCATCTTCGCCACCGGCAGGGGCTCGCCCGTGATGGTGGCCTGGTCGACCTCGCCGGCCCCGGCGACGACCACCCCGTCGGCGCCGATCCGCTCGCCCGGCCGGATCCGCACCAGATCGCCGACGTGCAGATCGCCGGCGTCCACGACCACCTCCACCCCGTCGGCGTCCACGCGGGTCGCCCGCTGCGGGGCCAGGTCCAGCAGCGCCCGCACCGAGTCCGCCGTCCGAGCCGTGGCGAACGCCTCCAGGGCACCGGAGGTGGCGAAGATGACGATCAGCAGCGCTCCGTCGAAGACCTGCCCGATCGCGGCCGCGCCGATCGCCGCGACGATCATCAGCAGATCGACGTCGAGCGTCTTGGCGCGCAGGGCCCGCAGCCCGGCCAGTCCCGGCTCCCACCCGCCGGCCGCGTAACAGGCTAGATACGCCGCCCACCACACGGGACTCGGGGCGCCGGCCAGCTGCGTCAGCCCACCGGCTGCGAACAGCGCCAGCGCCAGGCCCGCCCAGCGCACCTCCGGCAACGTCCATAGCCGGGCGGCCAGATGCCGCGGCGGGGACACGGGTGCCACGGCCGCGGCGGTGGTCGGGCTCATCGTCAGGGTCACGCCGAGCAACAATACCTGCGCAGTCACGCAGATAGCCAAGAAGGTAGGCAGATGAGTACGCCGGTTCCGATATCCTGGGAACGTGCATACCTCGCTGCCGGGCTTTCAGATGCCCAACGACGAGCAGGTCCACTTGGCCGCCGAGGGCTTCCGGATGCTGGCCGACCCGACCCGCATCAAGATCCTGTGGGCACTGCTGCAGGGCGAGTCCTCAGTCGCCTGCCTGGCCGAACTCGTCGGCGCCGCCCCGACCGCCGTCAGCCAGCACCTGGCCAAACTGCGCCTGGCCGGCCTCGTGCGGGGCCGCCGGGAAGGCACCTTCGTGCACTACTCCGCCGCCGACCCCCACGTCCGGGCACTGCTGGCCGAAGCGCTGTTCCACGCCGATCACGCCGACCGTGACCTGCCCGATCACGCCGCCGGCGACGGCCGGCCCCACACGCACGTGCCCCCGTCCGACGCACGTGTGCCCACGCACCCGGCCGGTTAGCGGCCTGCTGTTCGCAATTCACCGCCGGCCCTTCCCGGCAGCGCCGCGGCGGCGCTGCTCGGGTGCGCCGTCTTGAACCGGCGCAGGCGCAGGCTGTTGGTGACGACGAATACGGAGGACAGCGCCATCGCGGCGCCGGCGAGCATCGGGTTGAGCAGCCCGGCGGCCGCGAGCGGCAGGGCGGCGACGTTGTAGGCGAAGGCCCAGAACAGGTTGCCTCTGATGGTGCGCAGCGTTCGCCGCGACAGGCGGATCGCATCGACGGCGGCCAGCAGGTCACCGCGGACCAGGGTCAGGTCGGACGCCTCGATGGCGACGTCGGTGCCGGTGCCCATGGCCAGGCCCAGGTCGGCCTGGGCGAGCGCCGCGGCGTCGTTGACGCCGTCACCGACCATCGCGACCACCTTGCCGTCGGCCTGAAGGCGCTTGACGACGTCGACCTTGTCCGCCGGCAGGACGTCGGCGACGACCTCGGCGATACCGACCTGGTCGGCCACGGCACGAGCGACGGTTCCGTTGTCGCCGGTGAGCAGGATCGGGGTGAGGCCGAGCGCGCGCAGGGCGGCGACCGCCTGACGGCTGGTCGGCTTGACCGCGTCGGCGACGGTGAGCAGCCCGCGGGCCTGGCCGTCCCAGCCGGCGAGGATCGCGGTGCGCCCGGCGGCCTCGGCGGCGCTCTGGGCCGCGCGCAGCTCGTCCGGGATGGTCAGGCCGTCGTCGAGCAGGAGCTTGGCCCGGCCGGCGGTGACCGTGCGGCCCTCGACGGTACCCCGGACACCGAGCCCTTCGGCGTTGCCGAATCCGGTCACCGCCGGCAGCGGTCCGTGCCGCTCGGCCGCGGCGGTGGTGATCGCCCGCGCGATGGGGTGCTCGGAGGCGGCCTCCAGCGCACCGGCGACACGCAGCAGCTCGACCGGGTCGGTGCCGTCGGCGGTGACGACGTCGTGGAGGGTCATCCGGCCGCTCGTCACCGTGCCGGTCTTGTCGAGCACGACGGTGTCGACCCGCTGGGTGGACTCCAGGGCCTCGGGCCCCTTGATGAGGATGCCGAGCTGGGCGCCGCGGCCGGTGCCGACCAGCAGCGCGGTCGGGGTGGCCAGGCCCAGTGCGCAGGGGCAGGCGATGATGAGCACCGCGACGGCGGCGGTGAACGCGGCGGTCAGCCCGGTGCCGGTGCCGATCCAGTAGCCGAGCGTGGCGACGGCGAGGGCGATGACGATCGGGACGAACACGCCGGAGATGCGGTCGGCCAGGCGCTGCACGGCGGCCTTGCCGGCCTGCGCCTCCTCGACCAGCCGGGCCATCTGGGCCAGCTGGGTGTCCGCGCCGACCCGAGTCGCGCGCACGACGAGCCGCCCGCCGGCGTTGACGGTCGCGCCGGCCACCGCCGTGCCGGGACCGACCTCGACCGGGACGGACTCGCCGGTCAGCATGCTGGCGTCGACGGCGGAGGTGCCGTCCTCGACGATCCCGTCGGTGGCGATCTTCTCGCCCGGCCGCACGACGAACCGGTCCCCGACCGTCAACTGTTCGACCGGGATGCGGATCTCCGTGCCGCCGCGCAGGACGGCGACGTCCTTGGCGCCGAGCTCCAGCAGAGCGCGCAGGGCCGCACCCGCGCGCCGCTTGGCGCGGGCCTCGAAGTAGCGGCCGGCAAGAATGAACAGGGTCACGCCGGCAGCGGCCTCGAGGTAGATGTTCCCGGCGCCGTCGCTGCGCTCGATCGACAGCTCGAACGGGTGCGTCATGCCGGGCGCCCCAGCGGTACCGAGGAACAGCGCCCACAGCGACCAGCCGAACGCGGCGATCGTGCCCAGCGAGACGAGCGTGTCCATGGTGGCCGCGCCGTGGCGCAGGTTCGTCCACGCGGCCCGGTGAAACGGCCACCCGCCGTAGACGACGACCGGCGCGGCGAGGGTCAATGAGGCCCACTGCCAGAAGGTGAACTGCCACGCCGGGACCATCGCCAGGACGATCACCGGGACGGTGAGCACGAGGCTGGCGAGCAGGCGGGTGCGCAGCTCGTCGCGCTCCCCTTCCCGGGGCACCGGTACCTCCGGGGCAGGCAGAGCCGCCGTGTAGCCCGTCTGTTCGACGGTCGCGATGAGGTCCTGCGGGGTCACGTCACCGGTGTAGCTGACCGTCGCCTTCTCGGTGGCGTAGTTGACGCTCGCGATCACTCCGTCGAGGCGGTTGAGCTTCTTCTCGATCCGCGCGGCGCAGGAGGCGCAGGTCATGCCACCGATTGCCAGTTCGATGTGGTTCGGTACCGCGATCAGCGGCTTGGTCGGGGATGCCATCGGTGCCTCCTTCAGCCGTGCGTGTGGCCGGGCTCGCCGTGCCCGGCCGCCGACGGCGCCGGGGCGGTGCCGGCGACGGCGGTGAACTCCGCGGTGCGCACGACGCCGGCGTGCTGGAAGTCCAGGAACAGCCGGTAGGTGCCGGCGCTGGGCACCTCGGCGAAGAACGTGATCTGCGGACCGGCCGCGGTGTGGCCGTCGCCAGGGGTGCCGTCGGGGTGGACGTGCAGGTAGGCGAGGTCGCCGTCGCGCAGCGCGACGAGGTGGCCGTAGGCGCCGAGGTACGGCTGCAGGTCGGTGACCGGGGCTCCGTTGCGGGTCACGGTCAGGGTCAGCTTCGACGCGGTACCGGGAGTGAGCGTGCCGTCGAGGACGACCGTGTAGCCGTCCACGGTCGCGGTCCGCTGCGGTGCGGGCAGGGCCACCGGCTGGTAGTCGCCGGGGGCGGGCACGTCGACGCCGAGGGTCAGCCCGCGGCCGTGTCCGGCCGGTTGGAAGTCGGCGAAAACCCGGTACTGCCCGGGCGTGGCCACGGCCAGCGGCAGGCTCCAGGTGCCGTCCGGGTCGCGTTGCGGGTGCAGGTGCTGGAACCCGGAAAGGTCCCGGCGAACCACGATGAGGTGCAGTTCCTTGTCGTGGCTGACCGTGTAGCCGGTGACCGGCTGGGCGTCGGGCCCGAGGACCCGGAAGCGGAACGGCGCAGTGCTGGTCGTGCTCAGCGTGGTGGTGAGCGGCTGGAGGCGGTAGCCGTTCTCGGTGACCTGCAGCCCACCGGGGGTCGCGTCCTGGTGGTCGTCGTGTCCCGCGCCGGTGGGCGTGGTGGCGGTGTGATGGGTGTCGGTGTGGGCCGCCGGGGCGGGGGCCGGGCCGGCGATGTTGCCGACCCCGGCCGCGGCGCCGAACACGGCCGCCAGCCCCAACGCGTAGACACCGAGCTTGAGCGGGGTGCGCACGGCTAGCTCGCCACCTGGTATCCGGCCTCGTCGACCGCGGCCCGAACCGCCGCGTCGTCGAGGGGCTGCTCACTGGTGACGGCGACGGCGCCGGTGCCCAGGTCGACCTGGACGTTCTGGACGCCGTCAAGCTTGCCGAGCTCGCTGCTGACGGACTGCACGCAGTGGCTGCAGGTCATGCCGGTCACGATGTAGGTCTGCGTCGTCATGACGGTCTCCTTCTGCTGTCGGCCCGCGTCGTCGGAGCCTGCGGTCTCGGGTCGTTCGGCGCCACGCCCCCAACATACCCATACCCCTGAGGGGTACCCAAGCATTACCCCCGGCGGGTACCCGTGTCAACTACCGGCAACCAGGGTATACCCCATGGGGGTTTGCTACAGTGGGAGCATGACGACCACGCCCACCCGCGGCTACACCGCGACCAAGGACCAGTTGCAGAGCCGCCTGCGCCGCATCGAGGGTCAGGTCCGCGGCGTGGAGAAGATGGTCGACGAGGACCGGTACTGCATCGACGTGCTCACGCAGATCAGCGCGATCCAGGCGGCCCTGGACAAGGTGGCGCTGGGGCTGCTCGACGACCACGCCCGGCACTGCCTGCGCCACGGCGCCGAGGAGGGCAAGGGCGAGGAGATGGCTACCGAGATGATGGCCGCCGTCGGACGCCTGATGCGCCGCGGCTGAGTCCCCCGGAAAGCCGTCGGTGATGCGAATCTATTACTAAGGAGTCTCGGAGTACCGACTGAATATGTGGCGAACATGGGGCGCCACCGGCCGCACGACTACTGAGTGCCTTCGTAGATGATGTCGAGCCGGATGTCGGGTGGCTGTCCGGGCGACACCTGTCCGGGCGGTCTCGCGTTACGATGGCGCCCAGTCGGCTGGGGGGCGCGAGGTGCAGGGGTTCGGCGATCTGGAAGCAGCGCTCATGGAACTGCTGTGGGAGCGCGACGAACCGACCACGGTCCGCGAGGCGCTGACCGAGTTGGAATGGCATCGCGAGCTCGCCTACACCACCGTGCTGACCGTGATCGACAATCTCTACCGCAAGGGCTGGCTGACCCGCGAACCCGATGGCCGGGCGTATCGGTACACGCCGGCGCTGACCCGCGACCAGTGCGTGGCCCAGGCGATGCACAACGCCCTGGTCGACAGCGGTGACCGGATCGAGGCGCTGACCCACTTCGTCGGGCGGATGAGCCTGGACGAGGCCGTGGCACTGCGGGCCGCGCTGCGCACCTACGAGCGCAGGATCTCGGGCCGGTGAGCCCGCTCCTGCTGGCCGGTTTCACCGTGGTGCTGGCCCTGGTGGCCGCACCCCGGCTGGCCTCAGCGAGCTGGGTCGCACGCGCACCCCGGCTCGCCATCGGGGCCTGGCTGGGATTGTCCGGCGCGGCGCTCCTTTCGGCGGTGCTGACCGGTTTGACCCTGCTGTTGCACTGGGACCGGACGCACGACCTGGTCAAGGGGGCCTGGCACATCTGCCTCGACGCGCTCCTGGGCCGGCACGACCGTCCGGCGCAGGTGGCCGCCGTGGTCGGCCTGACCGGACTGCTCGTCCTCGGCGACCGGTTGCTCGTCAACGGCCGGCGGATGGTGATCGCCGCCCGGGCGCGCCGCGCCGAGCTGCGGCTCGCGGTGCGGATCGGCGGCGTGCCGTCGCCGCTGCCGGGGGCGAGCATCGTGCGCCACGGCGAGCCCGCGGCGTACCTGCTGCCGGGGCCCAGCCTGCCTGGGCGAGAGGCGGAGATCGTGGTCACCTCGGCCGCCGTCGAACGCCTGCAGGCTCCCGAGCTGGCGGCCGTACTGGCCCATGAACGCGCACACCACGCCGGCCACCACTACGAAATCACCCATTGGATGCGGCTGCTCGCGGCAGCCTTCCCGCGGATCCGCGGCTTCGAGCTCGGCCGCCGGCAGGTCGAGCGGCTGGTTGAGCTGTGCGCCGACGACGCCGCGGCCCGCGGTGCCGCCCGCATCGACCTGGCCCGGGCGCTGGTCAGCATGGCCCAGCCGGCGTCCAGCCCTTCCGGCACGCCGGACGGGCTGCTCGCCGCCGGGGGTGGCGACAGCCTCGAGCGGCTGCATCGACTCCTCGCCCCGCCGCGGCCACTGTCATGGCCGGTTCGCGCCGCGATCGTGGCCGCGACCACCGGCGTCCTCGCCGCCCCGGCCGCGATGGCGGCGTTCGACCGCTACGTCGCCTGGGTGCCCGCGATGCTGTCGCTGTAGCTCAAGCCCCGTCGGCCGCAGCGTCGTCGAGGCTGAGCCCGGGCCGGCCGCGAACCGTTCGCTATCTACTAATCCAAACAGTAGAGTTGCCGTGCGGCTGGCCCCTGGTGTGGGAACTGCGCTCCGGCCGACGCGGTGCGGGCCCCGTGGTCGCTCTGGGGCCCGCACCCATGCGCCTGCGGTCAGGACGCCGGCGCCGACGCACTCGGCGGCCAGTACGAGGCGCCGTGCGAGTCTTCGCAGTGCGGGTCCGGGCGGTCGAGGCTCACCTCGTGGCCGGTGGACACAGTGGGATCAGTGCCGGCGTGGTCGACCTGCAGGGTGCTGTGCGTGATGCGGTACTCCCGGCGCAGCATCGCCTCGATCACGGCGCGCACGGCGTGGCAGTCGCGGCCCTCGGCGACGAGCACGTGTGCGGACAGGGCCGGCTCGCCGGAGGTGATCTCCCACACGTGCAGGTCGTGGACCTCGACCACGTCGGGCACCCCGGCCAGCCGTGCGCCGAGGGCGGGCGGGTCGATGCCGGTCGGGGCCGCCTCGAGGAAGATCCGCCCGGATGCGCGGATGAGCTCGATCCCGGCCTTGAACATCAGTACCACCACGACGAGCGTGGCGATGGGGTCGGCCCGGGCGAAACCGGTCAGCACCATGATGACGCCGGCGACGGCGGTCGCGATGAACGCGAACAGGTCGTTGAGGACGTGCTGGAACGCCCCTTCGACGTTGAGACTGGACCGGTTCGCCCGTGACATCGCCCACGCCGCCGCGAGGTTGACCACGATCCCGGCCAGCGCGGTGACGAGCACGAGTCCGCCGGTCACCTCCGGCGGATTGATGAGCCGCTCGATCGCCTCGATGCCGAGCCAGACGCCGAGGATGATCATCGTGAGACCGTTGGCCTGCGCCGAGAGGATCTCGGCGCGCTTCAGGCCGAAGGTGTACCCACCTTTGGGCGGCCGGGCCGCGAGCCGCATGGCCACCAGCGCGAGAGCGATGGCGCCCGCGTCGGTCAGCATGTGCGCGGCGTCGGACAGCAGGGCGAGCGACCGGGCGATCAACCCGACGACGACTTCGCCGGCCATGAAGACGCCGATGAGGCTCAGGGCGAGCGCGAGCCAGCGGCGGTCGGCGTCGGCGGAAACGCCGTGGCCGTGCCCGGCGTGCCCATGACCTCCCTGCTCATGCTCGTGGGCATCATCGTGCTCGTGCCCCTCGGCGTGGTCGCGATCCGCGTCGTCGGCGGCGGACGGCAGGACGGCGCTCGCGTGCTCGCCGTGGCGGTGCGACCGGTGATGGTCGTCCGGCTCGTGACGCTCGGCATCGCTGCTGCTCATGACAAGCGGCCCCTCCTGCTCGGGAGCGCCTGCCGGAGGGGCGGGCGCGAGATCGGGCGCACCGTTGACCGGCCGCCCCGTTCCTGACTTATGCGCAACTACGCATGTATCACCACCGTACTCCCCCATCACAACCCGGCGGGAGAGGGCGACGCCGGGCAACGGGATGAGGAGTGCGCCACAGACGCGAAGGGCCGTGCCGGAACAGCGCCCAAGGGGATTGGTCAGGTCCGGCACGACCCATGGAGACCTTACTACTAAGTCTCCTAGTAGTCACGTTCGAATGGCGGGACAGCGGTCGGGGGCCGATCCGGCACAGCGGACCGGCCCCCGAGGGGCTGCGCTGGCGTCAGTTGGAGGCGATGGACAGGCCGGCGTCGCCGTGACCCGTGCTCAGCTGCGTCCCTTCGGCGAACGCACTGTCGAACCGCGCCTGCAGCGCGTCCAGCTGCGAGAAGTCCGCACTGTGTGCCGACTCGCTGCCCTCGGCGGCGAACGTCGAGTCCGACGACTCCGAGTCGTTGGAGTAGTTCGTGTAGTCCGTCGACTCGAACCGAGTGCCGTCGGCACCCTCGTACTCCACGTGCCGACCCGTCTGGAAGTCCGTGGACTCGGCGGAGCTGTGGTCCTCGCCGTACACACCGAACTGCGAGTCGAAGTCCTGCTCGCTGCCCGAAGCCTGGTGCAGCTGGTCCAGCGCACCCGACTCCTGACCCATCTCGAACTGACCGTACTCCACACCGCCCGACTCGTGCCCGCCGTCGAACTCGCCGTACTCGCTCATCAGGGTGGTCCTTTCACATCAAGGGAATGGCTCCGATGAGGAGAACACTACTAGGCCACTTAGTAGTGTTGACTCCCGAAAACGTGCCACCCGCTGTCGTCTTGGCGTCCGTGTCCCCACATGGGCACCTGCGTCGGCACCTGGATGGTCCACGCCCCGACCACCGGCGACCACGTGCGCATGGCCGAACTCGACGGCCGTCCCATCACCGGTTACCGCCGGCCCGACTGGCCGGAAGGCGTCCTCCGTTCGGCTTCGAATGAAGGTAGTAGTACGGTACCGGCGGCTCAATCCCGCACCGACCACAGCTGCGGGGCCGCAAACATGAGGAGTGCCGTCATGGCGAACGGTAGCCTGCGCCGCCTGACCGCGTACGGTGCCGCGATCGCGGCCGGCCTGACGGCCACCCTGCTGCCGGCCGCGCCCGCCGCCGCACACGTGCAGGTCAGCGCGGACAACCCGCAGGCCGGCGCCCGCGACGTGACCATCACGTTCACCGGCGAGGGCGAGTCCTCACGGGCCGGCATCAGCGCCGAGCGGGTTGTACTCCCGGCCGGAATCGAGATCGGCGACGTGCAGTTGGTCACTGCCCCGGCGGCCTGGACGTTCAGCGCCGGGACGGACGGCTACACCATCTCCGGCCCGGCCCTGCGCCCGCGCACCGACGCCGTGCACACGATCCGCGTCGCCCGGCTGCCGGCCACGGCCCACGCGCTGGCGTTCAAGACCCTGGAGACGTACAGCGACGGCAGCGTCGCCCGCTGGATCGACCTGCCGGAGCCGGGCAACCCGGAGCCGGAGCACCCGGCACCGGTCCTGATGTTGCGCCCAGCCGCCGCGGCGAGCAGTTCCGCGCCCGGCACCCCCATCAGCAAGGCGGCCGCGGAGCCAGGCACCACCGGGCCCGGCGCCGGGAGCCCGACGCCGGTCGCCGCGGACGACAACACCGCCGGCACCGTGACCGCGATCGCGCTCATGACCGTGGCGCTGCTGGTCGTCGCCGGTGTGCTGGTCCTCGTCGTCGTCACCCGCCGTCGCCGCACCGATCCGCCGGCGTGAGCCTTGCCCCGGCCATCGCTCACGTCCGCCCGGTACAGGCGGCCCGTTTGTCGCACTCTCCCCCGGCTCGCCCCCATCGGGGCCTTTGTCCGGCTCTTGCGCGAGCGTGCCCGCCGGTGGCTTCGCTCATGTCCGGCTCATCAATGCCGATGACCAGACCATGGGTCGTTCGTCGGGGTCGCAACGCTGGGCGGGTGGCGGCGTGGCACAGCCGCGGACGTTCGCGCGGACGACCGCACGCAACGCCCACGAGATCCGCGCGGCACGGCAGGCGACACTGCCCGACACGTGGTTCCTCGCGATCGCCACTGTGTTGTGGAGTCAGGTGGTCGGCTGGTTCGCGCTGCTGATCACCGGACGTGCCTGGGCATTGGCGTGGATCGTGGCGGACGGCGCGGTCCAGGCCGGCCGGATGTGGCTGACGCTGCAGCACCGCCGGGCGGCATCCGGACGCGGGCACCCGCCCCACCGAAGCCTCGTGCTGGTGAACGTCACGTGGTTCGTCGTCATGGCCGCCGGCATCGTCGGCGAGTTGCGCGCCGGCGACCCGCGTCTGCTGGTTCTGGGGAGCATCCTGCCGATCGGGTTCATGGGCTACGTCGCCTCTCGATACGCCGCGTTCCCCCGCCTGGCCGCGCCGCTGCTGTACCTGATGGGCGCGGCACAGACGGTGGGATTTCTCGGCGTACCGCAACTGCGTGCGGTGGCCGTCCTGGTCCCGGCCGCGCCGGTCGCCTTCCATCTCCTCGTCCTGCAGAATCACACGATCCTGATGAACGCGTTCGTGGCGCAGCAGGAGAACTTCCGCCTCTCCATGCACGACCCGCTGACCGGTCTCGCCAACCGCCTGCTGCTGCGGGAACGCACAGCCGCTCTGCTCGATGCTCTGGCCCGCGACCTGGTCCACGACCGCCGGCAGGACGGCTTCGCCGTACTGTGCCTCGATCTGGACGGGTTCAAGCCGATCAACGACCGGCACGGACACGCCGTCGGCGACCGGCTCCTCAAGAGCGTGGCCATCCGCCTGCGCCGGGCCGTACGAGGGCAGGACCTGGTCTGCCGGATCGGCGGGGACGAGTTCGTGGTCCTGGTATCGGGCGCCGACGGCGAGGTCGCCGTCCACACCGCCGAACGGCTCATCGAGTCCTGCAGTCTGCCCTACCACCTCGGCAACGCGACGACGGCCCGGGTCGGCGTGAGCGTCGGCATCGCTCTGGCCCCCGAACACGGCACGTCCACCGATGTGCTCCTCGCGCACGCCGACGCCGCGTTGTACGCATCGAAACGCCGCTCGAAGGGCACTTGGACGCTCCACCCGTCGGCCGTCGCAGGCTGAGCCACCGCCACGAGTGCCCTGCCCGCTCAGGCCGGCGGGAGTTGCGTGTACTTGGCGAACCGGCGTCAGGGAGTCTTGGCGACGGTCAGCAGCGCGGCGGCGTCTTCGACGGCTTCCAGGCTGTGCCGGGCGGGCGGCACGATGAGCAGATCCCCGGCTCTGCCCTCCCATGAGGTCTCGCCGCTGTGCAGCCGTACGCGCCCGCGCAGTACCAGCAGCGTCGCCTCGCCGGGGTTCTCGTGCTCGGCCAGGGACGTGCCTGCACGCAGTGCGATGAGGGTCTGCCGCAGGGCGTGTTCGTGGCCGCCGTAGAGGGTCTCGGCGCTGCGGCCGGTGGAGGATGCGGCTGCGCGTTCCAGGTGCTCGCGTACCCGGGCGTCAAGAGAAAGCTTCTGCATTGGTTGGTCTTCCGTTTCTGGTCGGTTGCGGACGCCGATGCGACGCCGGCGGCGTCCGCTGGTGCCGGGCTCGCACGCGCCGCCGCCGGCCGGAGACTTCAGCGGGCCAGCGCCGGGGCTGGACGCCACTGCTCGGAGCCGAACACCTCGTAGCGGATCCGCTCGTCGGGGACGCCGCGGCGACGCAGACCCGCGCGGACTGCCTGCATGAACGGGACCGGGCCGCACAGGTACACCTCGGCGCCGGGGCGCACCGGGATGGCGTCCACGTCGACCAGACCGGTGAACGCGTCCGGGGTCGGCTGCTCGTACCAGACGAGGTAGTCGAAGGAGTCCAGCCGTGCGCCGCTGGCGTGCATGTGGGCGCGTAGCGGGTGCCGGTCGAGGCTGCGGTCGGCGTGTACGACGGTGACGTGCCGGGCCGGCTGGGTGCGGGCCACGTGGTCCACGATGGCGGCCATCGGCGTGACGCCGACCCCGCCACTGACCAGCAGCAGCGGCGTGTCGCCGGGAGTCAGGGCGAGATCGCCGTACGGCTGGCTCAGCCGCAGCCGGTCGCCGGGGGCCGTGTGGTCGTGCAGGAAGCTGGAGACGACCCCGTCCGGCGCCCCGCCGTTGCCGCGCACGCGCCGCACAGTGATGCGCAAGGTCTGGTCGTCGGCGGCCTGCGACAGCGAGTACTGCCGGAGCTGGCGCGTGCCGTCGTGCAGGTCCGCGGCGACGGTGACGTACTGCCCGGGCAGGAACCGGGGGGCCGGGCGGCCGTCGGCCGGTGTGAGGACGAACGAGACGGTGTCGTCCGCCTCCGCGGTCTTGCTGTCGATGACGTACTCGCGCCAGGGGTTTTCGCCGTCCGTCCCGGCCTCGGCGTAGATGCGCGTCTCGCGCCCGATCAGCCGGGTGGCGAACAGCCAGTAGACCTCGTCCCAGGCGGCCGCGATCTGCGGGGTCACAGCGTCGCCGAGCACGGTACCGACCGCTGCGAGCAGGTATCGGCCGACAACGGTGTACTGCTCGGGGCGGATGCCCAGCGCACAGTGCCGGTGCGCGATCCGGTTCACCAGGTGCTCGAACGTCACGGCGTCCGGGCCTGCGCCGACCAGGTGCGCCGCGAAGGCCGCCACCGCGCCGGCCAGCGCCTGCCGCTGCTGGCCGGTGGCCTGCGCGCTGCGACTGAACAGGTTGAGCAGGTCGGGGTTCTCGTCCAGCATCGTGTCGTAGAAGACGTCCGATATGGCGTCGAGGTGGTCGGCGACGACCGGGAGGGTCGCCTCGACGACCGGGGAGTTCGTGGCTGACAGCATGGTTGTTCTCCAGATGAGGGGAATGGGTCGCGCGATCAGGAGCGGCCCAGGCTCAACAGCACCTGCCGCACGGGTGGCGCGGTGAGGTCATCGATCGTGATCGGGTCGAGGGTGGCGTAGAAGGCCTCCTGCGCGCGCCCCAGCGCTCCGCGCAGCCGGCAGCCCTGGCTCAGGGGACACGCCGGGTCGCCGGTGCACTCGACGACCTCCGTCTCGCCCTCGAGCTCACGCACCAGCCCGCCGACGGACGCCGTTCGGGCCGCGGTGGCCAGGCGCACCCCGCCGCTGCGTCCGCGGACAGTCTCCAGCAGCCCGAGGTGCTGCAGGCGCTGCACGACCTTGGCCAGATGGTGCCGCGGCACGGCGACCGCGTCGGCCAGCTCGTCGATGGTGAGCAGGCCCTCGCGAGCGGCACCCAGCATCAGGATGCGCAGGCTGATGTCCGTGGAGCGGTTGAGGCGCACAAGCGAACCCTACCTAAAGAGGAGTCCCAGACTCCTGTTTTATGGGGTGTATCACGGAGTTGCTCGCGACGACTACGACGGCGCGCGTTGACCTGCGACTGACCGACGCATCGGGCGCAACGGTCGCGCACGCCTTCGTCGACCTGGCCTCGTAGACCTTCCACCTCATCGAGTGTTCCGCCCGGCATGTGAGCGCATGCCGGGCGGAACCATGTCAACGGATACAGCCGCCCGGCTGGACGTCGAACGAACTCTTGCCAAGCGGGATGCGACCGTCGCAGGGACGCCCACCAGGCCTGCGCTGGCAACGGTTCCCGCGGTGGCCGCCGTGCTGCGCAGCATCGCCATCGGATACCACCGCAGCAGCGGCGAACCCGACATCGCCCGTGCCACCAGACCCGCCAACCGCCGTCCCCGCGACTTGATCAACGACGTGACCAGCACTACGGAGAACGCAATAGCCCCTGGTTGGGCGGCGCCCAGCGGGTGCGCAGCTCCACGTCGGTGAGCGCGCGGTAGTCGCCGATCCGCTCGTCCTCGGGATCGGTGATCGTCTCGACGGTCAGCACCTGCTGCATTCTGCTCCGCATCGGAGCCGGACTCGACGTCGCCTGCCGGCGCGGAACCGGAGCCCGTCCGGTCGGCACCTGGCAGGCCGACGCCGAGCCGTCGATCAGGTGTTGGGCCGCCAGGGAGTGTTCGTCTCCCAGATGGCCTTGCCGTCATGGTTGTAGATCACCATGTTGCCGTCGTCCTGGACCACCAGGCGCCACCCTCGGTGGTCCTCGGTGTTCGACGCCCACAGCGGGAGGGACGTCGGGCCCGGCATGTACTGGACGAAGTTGCCGTCGTCCTGGAACTTGGCGAAGTAGTGCGGTTCGGTCCAGGGGTCGAACTTGTTCGTCGCCCATAGCACCGGTCAGCCGGAGGTGTACGCCTCATCGCACATGCCCCGGTTCTGCCAGATGCACTTGTACAGCACCAGGTTGCCGTCGTACTGCATGGTCAGGCATGCGCCGTGTCGTTGGTGATCCCGACCAGGCGGATCCGGTCCGAGGCGTCCGCGCCGGCACCGATCTCGACCGCGTCGGTCATCACGAACACCGTGGCCTCGAAGTCGAGCTCCCACGACACGTCGGGAAGCTCGACCGCGGACACGGGCGGCCAGTTGGGCGCGGAGCCGCTCTGATAAGTGATCGGCAGCTCCTGGTGCCGACGGGGCAGCGCCTCTCCCCGCCCTCCCCGGATCCGCTCCATGTGCGGGAGGTAGCAGCTGCCCTCTGCCCAGTGGAAGGCACGAGGCAGCGGAGCCGCGAACGTGGCGCCCGCGATGGGGCTACCGACGGAGGAATCCTCCAGGGTCTGGAACGTTCTGCGCAGACCCTCGGAGTGCGCCGCCCAGTCGTCGAGCGCCTCCTGCGGCGTTCGCGGCCCCGGCTCGGGCAACGCCATGCGCTGCCGGTCGCGGCTGACCACCACGAGGGTGCCGTCAGGTCCTCCCGCGGCCAGGGACGCCAGGATCACTGGGCCACCGTCGTGTAGTCGGCCGGCACGCACAGCTCGATCGTGGCGTAGTCGGGAGAGGCGTCGTAGGCGTTGTGTATCGTCCCGCGCTGGAGCATCACGAAGTCGCCGGCATAGTAGCGACGGTTCTCCTGCCCCTCGGTCGAGATGTCGATCCAGCCCTGGATCGGGTAGAAGAACTGGGCCATCGAGTGCGTGTGGTCACCCGTGCCGCCCTTGGGCGAGGGCCTCTCCTCGTCCAGCTTGATGATGTGGATGTGGATCCGCCCGTCGGTCGGGATCCGGGTACCCAGGTCGCGGTACAGCGACCAGGCCCGTGGGCCGTCGCCGCGGGCGTACTGGTCCTCGGTGTCGAGGGTGTAGACGCCCTTGAGATGGGCGAACTCCGCGGCGCGCTCCGGCTTCGGGGCGTCCTCGCCGACGGTGGTCTCGTACGCGCTGGGGCCGATGACCTCGAGCGCCTGGTAGTCCGGCGAGACCGACAGGACGCGGTGCCGCCAGTACGGCGGGTGGTAGGCCGAGGCCCACTTGCCCAAGGTGACCTTCTCGTCGTCCTCGGTGGCGATCGTGATCTCGCCCTCCAGCACGAAGAACCAGTGGAAGTCGGTGTCGGTGAACTGCCAGTCCGTGGCGGCGTCCTCCCCGTTGCCCGCCGAGCGCACGTGACGACCCAGCAGACCACCGCCGGTGTTCGCCTCCAGGCCGAGGTCACGACTCTCCAGCCCGGTCCCGGCGAGCGGCTCCCACGTGCCCTCGTCCTTGGCGACTGCTCCCGTCTCGATCCCGAGGGGGTTGTCCACGTCCCAGCCAGAACGCCAGGTCGTCGCGTTGCTCATCTCATCTCCCTTGAATCTTGTGCGTTGTGCGCGCACTTATGCGTTACTCGCACGCAGCATGACAATGCCACTCGGCGCCGGTCAACAGATCCCCGGCCCTCATCTCTCTGCCGACCGCGAGGGGCCACCGGCGCCCCGTTGCCGCTCTGACACAATGAGCGCGCTGACCTCACCCCAAGGAGCGGCATGGCAATCAGTCCCGAGAACACCCCCTACGTCCAGGCCCTCGACCGAGGCCTCGCCGTACTGCGCTGCTTCGGTGACGACGCCACCCGCCTGACGACGTCCGACGTCGCCCGAGCGGTCGGGATCGACCGAGCCGCGGCCCGCCGCTTCCTGTACACGCTGGTCTCGCTGGGCTATCTGGGCGTCGACGGGGCCCGCTTCTACCTGCGCCCCCGGGTGCTCGAGCTGGCGCGGCCCTACCTCGACTCGATGGCCCACGTCGACGTGATCCAGCCCCACCTGGAGTCCCTCACGCACCACACGGGCGAGACGTCGATGGCGTTCGTGCTCGATGGTCACGAGATCGTGTACGTCTCCGGTGTCCAGGCCAAGCGGCTGGTCGCCGTGCTGGTCTCGATCGGCACGAGGGTGCCGGCGTACTGC
This sequence comes from Dactylosporangium sp. CA-233914, assembly GCF_050942935.1. NCBI lineage: Bacteria > Bacillati > Actinomycetota > Actinomycetes > Micromonosporales > Micromonosporaceae > Dactylosporangium > Dactylosporangium sp. CA-233914. The sequence continues at coordinate 7,561,950 of NZ_CP192030.1, forward strand.
AGCCCTCCGGGACGCGTGTGGCTCGCCAGCCTGTCCCCCGCCGAGCTCGATGCCTACTTCGAGGAGGTCGACCTCGTGGCGAGGACCCCCGAGACCGTCACCTCGGAGAAGAAGCTGCGTGCCGAGATCGCGCGGGTCGCGGCCGAGGGCTTCTCGCTGGTCGACCAGGAGCTCGAGCGCAACCTGCGTACCGTGGCCGTGCCCGTGCACGACCGCAACGGCGACATGGCATGCGCCATCTCCATCGGAGTCACCTCGCTGGTGCCGATGTCGACCCTGGGCGGCGAGCTGCTGGCAGAGCTACGCAAGACCGCCCTCGACATCGAGACGGACCTGGCGCTGATCCCCTGAGCCCGGTCCACCCCAGGGCCCCGAGCGGCGACAGCAGCGAGCGGCACTCGCCGCTCCCTGCCACCCATGTGGGAGCTACGGCCGAGGCGTGCTCCCATCCCGGCCCCACAGGTAGACCGGGTCGCTGCGGTCCCGGCGAGACACGACCCACTCGTCACGACGCAGGTCCTGCACCTGGTTGGTCAGGAACTCGTCGAAGACCACGACGCGGTCCGCGATCGCCCACCGGCCCTCGCGCCGCTCGAAGCGGTCGACGTATCGGCACCGCGACATCGCCTCGCTCTGGGGCTGCCCCTCCTCGGATGCCTGCTCGCGCAGGAAGGCCAGGCAGTAGGACTCCACATGCGCGCGATCCTCGCCGTCGAAGTCGATGATCACGTTGGTGATGTAGTGCTGCGAGGAGTCGATGATCTGGTGCCGACTCCGGATGTCCTCCACGAGTCCCGCGGCCGAGCCGACGTAGGACCCGTGTGCGTCCACAGCGTCGTCGAAGTAGCAATCGACGATCGCGTCGTAGTCCAGCCGATCCACGCCTCGGGCGTATCGGTACAAGCACTCGTGGATCTCCAGCCGGTCGGCGATCCGGTTGCTCAAGGGTGTTCCTCTCGTTCGGGGTTTCGGGGCTTCAGGCGTCGGTACTGGTGGCACGGCTCGCCGGCCACGGCAGCCGGCGGTCTCATCGGGGTACGGCTGCGGGGCCGGCGGCACGCGCCGCGGCCCTGAGGGCAGGCAACACCTCCGCGCTCAACAGGTCGATCGATTCGGCAGCCTGCTGCTCACTCATGCCGGCCCAGTGGGTCCGCAGCACCAGCTGGTCGATGCCGGCGTGCACGTAGGGCAGGAGCGCGGCCACACACTCCTCGGGCGTGCCGACGGCGAACCGCTCGTCCCTCTCGGGCATGACGGAGGGGTCGGTCTCCAGCCCCGACCAGCGTCCGTAAACGTCGTACTTGTCGCGCAGGAACCGGTCGGCGACGGACTGCGCCTGCGCCGACGTGGCCGCGCAGTAGACCTCGCGCCCCAGCATGATCGTGCCCGGCGCCTCGTGACCGGCATCGCGACGTGTGGCGGTGAAGGTCTCCATGCCCGCGACCAGCTCGGCGCGCGTCATCCGTGGGCTGGCCAGCCACCCGTCGGAGACCCGCGCCGCACGTGCGATGCCCAGTGGCCCCTCCGCCCCGACCACCACGGGTGGGCGGGGGTGCCGTACCGGTGGAGAGGTCAGCAAGTCGCGGTCGGGACCCCAGAGACGCAGCAGGGTATCCAGGTTCTGCTCGAACAGGCGCACCCGGTCCTTGCGGAGCAGGCCGAAGGCCTCGAACTCCTCGCTGCGATAGCCCAGGCCCACGCCGAGTACCAGCCGGCCGTCGGACAGGGCGTCGATCGACCCGTAGGTCTCGGCCACGTCCACCGCGTGCGGCAGCGGCAGCAGCATGATGCCCGTGCCGAGCTGCATGTCACCGGTCTCGGGAATCAGCCGCGAAAGCCACACCGCGGGCTGCGGCATCGCCACGGCGGGCGTCACGTAGTGGTGGGAGACCCACACCGAGTCCCAGCCGCCGTCGCGCGCGCGCCGGATCAGGCGCACCTCCTGCTCGGCCGCGGCGGCCAGGTCGGCGCCACCGACCGTCTGGCAGGACGCGGCCAGGCCGATCCTCAGTCCGGATGCGTCAGTCATGCGGACTCCTCCTACGCCGGATCGAGGAGAACGACGGGGATCTCCCGGGTCGTGCGCTCCTGGTACTCGGCGTACTGGGGGAACGCGGCCACCGCCCGGTCCCACCACGTGGCCCGCTCGTCGCCGGTCAGCACGTGGCTGCGGTAGGCGCGTCTGGTCGGGCCGTCCTGGAGTTCGACGACCGGATGGGCCTGCAGGTTCTCGAACCATGTGGGATGGGTCGGGGCGCCTCCCATCGAGGCGACCACGACGTACTGTCCCTCGTGCTCGACCCGCATGAGGGGGTTCTTGCGCAGCTTGCCCGACGTCCGGCCGCGCGTGGTCAGCACCACCACGGGTAGCCCGTGCATGGTGTTGCCCTCGGCGCCCTCGGAGCGCTCGAACAACTCGACCTGCTCGTTGGCATAGCCCCTTCCCCCCGGCTCGTGGTGGCCGGTGAGCGCCCCCGAGATCGTCGACGAGCCGAGCAGGGTGGCTCGCAGCAGGTCGCGCGCCTCGACCGAGCCGTTGAGGAGCCGGTTGGTGCGCCGCTTGACCCGCCAGCCCTTGTCCGTGCGCACGAGGTCCCACCGGTTGGCGGTCTGACGCCGGATCGTGAACCCGTCGGAGGTGCGCTGGATCAGTGACATGAAGCCGAGGGCCGTGGCCGTGTCGCCGTGCACGTCCACCACCGGCATCGAGACCTGGTGGGCCGATCCGGTGGCGATATACGGCTGGTGGTGCTCGCCGGCCAGCATCTCGCGGATCTCGCCGCGCCCCTCCATCTCCCAGCCGTCAACGTCGTAGACGCCGTCCTCGACCCAGATCTCCCCGGCCAGGTCGTGGGAGTCGCTGTCGACGGATGGCCCGTAGGAGGCCAACAGCCGGATGATGTCCAGCGTGTCGGTCAACCGGGAGACCATCTGCTCGAGCCGGTCGACGCGATCAGCCAGCTCGTCGAGCTCTGCGCCCATCAGGCGAAACCCAGCCGGTAGATCTCGTCGTCGGGTGCGTGCCGCCCGAAGGGACGGCGTTCGCCGAAGACCTCCTCGCCCATCCCCTCGGGAAGCGGCAGGCGGTGGATCCAGTCGTAGACGCAGGTGCGCTTCAGGATCCTCCACTCGTCGCCGCGCTTCTCGAACAGGTCGAGGTAGCGACCGGCGACGAAGGTCTGGACGCGGGCGCCGTCGTCGTCGTTCTCCGTGCCGAACCAGGCCAGGTAGTAGGCCTCCACGTTCGCCTGCGATCCGCGCAGGTCGATCCCCACCGACGCCACGGTGTGGACCACGTGATCCGTGGCGCCGTAGATCTCCTGGGTGCGCTCGATCAGGCCCTCGGGGCCGCCGGTGTAGGCGCCGTGCGTGTCGTGGGCATCGGGCCAGTAGGCCGAGCGGATCGCGTCAGCGTCGACGCGATCGACGCCGCGGCAGTAGCGATGGAGGGTCTCCCGGATGGCCTCCCGGTCCAGCAGCTGCTGGACCAGATGCGTCGTGGATCCGTCGTCGGTGGCGTTCACGTGCTGTGCTCCGTTCCAAGATGTCGTGTGGTGTGTCGAGCGGTGGGCGTGCGCGAGCGTGCGTGCCATGGGTGGGCGCGAGGCGCACCCATGGCACGGCACGGCACGGCACGAAGGGACCTAGGGGACCAACATGCCGTCGTTGAATGCCGAGACCGAGGTGTAGATGAGGTCGTCACCGGTGTAGTCGAAGGCGTGGTTGCTCTCGCTCAGGCCCAGCTTGCCCGGGCCCACGATCAGCTGGGCGTACCGCTCCGGAAGGGCCCCCGACTCTAGATACCTGCGAACCTTCTCGGTGTCGATCGAGTCGGCACCCTCGTATCCCCCGGCCGCCAGGAGGACCGAGTTGTATCCCTGGATGTACTGCTGCATGGGCGAGGTGATCTTCTTTCCGCCCACCTGCTTGTCGACCGCCTCGCGGAACGTCTTCCAGGCCTTCGTTTTGGTCATGTCGGAGCCCTGCACGATGGCGGGGAAGGCCAGCACCTGCATGCGGGACAGGACGTCGGGGGCCACGGCGGCCACGAAGTTGGTCGCGGCCATGTTGGGGTCCGCCACGATCGGCAGGTCCCAGCCGAGCTTCGAGATCGCCTTGAAGATCGGCGCGTAGCCGAAGGACCCGCTCACGACCAGCGCATCGGGGTCGGAGGACTGCAGCTTGAGCAGCGTCGGCGAGGCGTCGACGGCCGTCGGGTCCAGGAGCTGGCTGTCGACAGTGATGCCGGCGGCCTTGCCCGCCTCCACGATCGTCTTGGAGAAGTTCTGGCCGCTGGCGTCGTTGACACCGGTGTGGGCGATCTGCTTGTAGCCCTCCTTGGCGAGGTGCTCGACGATGATGTGGATCGACGTGGTGGGCCGCGGGTAGACGTTGAACTCGTAGGGGTACTTCTTGACGTCGTTGACCTCGTCGTTGCCGATGGCGTTGACGGTGAGAATCTTGCGCTGGGTGGTCTGGGGAAGCAGCGCCAGGGTCTCGCCGCTGCATCCGGGGATCAGCACGTCGGGGGTCTTACCGGAGTCGACGACCCGCTCCTGGAACTCCGCGACCGACTTGGTCGCGTCGCACGCGGTGTCGGCCGCCGTCACCTCGATCTGGCGGCCGTTGACGCCGCCGTCGGCGTTGATGACATCCGCGGCGGCCTGCTCGCCCGCGCGGTAGGCCTGGCCGAGCTCGGTGAACGGCGCGCCGAGGCCTAGGAAGGTCAGGACCCGGAACGGGTCGTCGGAACTGCGTGCGGCTTCGTCGCCGCCGCAGGCGGCCAGGGTGCTGGCCAACAGCACGGCCGCGCCCAGGAGGCTGGCCTTACGGGTGATGGAACGGTTCATCTTGCTCCTCGTTGAGAGTGTCGAAAGGGTGACGTTGCTGTTCGGTGACGGGCCATCCGGCGCCACGTGCGTCTCTCCTCATCCACCACCGATCCCCGAGAGGAGCGACTCGGCGGTGACCGAGGCGGCTGCCGCTTCCCGAACCACGTGGCCGCGCTCCATGACAACGACCTGGTCGGCGACACCCGAGGAGAGCACCTCGGTGACCTGTTGCTCCACGAGCAGGATGGCCAGGCCGCGATCACGCAGGTTGCGCAGAATGCCGAGGATCTCCTCGAACACCTGCGGCGCCAGCCCGGACGACGGCTCGTCGACGAGGAGCACCGCCGGGCGCCCGGCCACGGCCTGCGCGATAGCCAGCAGCTGCTGCTGTCCGCCACTGAGGTCGGCGGCCGTCTTGCGTCGCATGTCCGCGAGCTTGGGAAACTCCGCGTAGGTCTCCTCGAGGCGCTCGGCCCGGGCCCGGCGTCCCGACGGCAGCGAGACGAGGAGGTTCTCCTCGACGCTCAGGTCTCGGAAGACACGCTTGCCCTCCGGCACCAGCGCGATCCCCCGTGAAGCTCGGCGCCAGGCCGGGAGCCGGGTGATGTCGGCCTCGCCCAGCCGGATCGAGCCCCTCTTGGCCGACACCAGGCCGCACAGACCGAACAGGAGCGTGGACTTGCCGGCCCCGTTGTGGCCCAGCAGCACGGTCACCTGGTGAGGACGGACCGTGAGGGAGGCATCCCAGACTGCGGTGATGTCGCCGTAGGCCAGCTGCAGACCCTGGGCGGACAGCGCGGAGGCGGCCTCGCTGCCGGTGGCGGCGGCCGGGCTGCCGACGGGGGTGCTCGCTGTGCTCATCAGGCGTTGGTCCCTTCCGTGCGGCGTCCGAGGTAGCTGGCAATCACCTCGGGGTGGTTTTGGATCTCGTCCGGCGTCCCGTCGGCGATGGTGCGTCCCAGCTCCATGGCGAAGGCGTAGTCGGCCAGCCCCAGCACGAAGGAGACGTTGTGCTCGATCACCACGATGGTCGCGCCGGCGTCGCGCAGGTCCTCGAGCAGCCGGCCCAAGGCACTCAGTGCCTCGTCGTCGAGACCGGCGGCCGGCTCGTCGAGCATGATCACGCGTGGGGAACCGGCGACGCAGCGCAGCACCTCGAGCATCCGACGCGATCCGAGGGGGAGGTCACGAGCCTTCAGGTGTGCCTTGTCCAGGAGGCCGGCCAGCTCGAGCAGCGCGTAGGCCGCCACGTCCGCCTCTCGGCGGTCGCGCCGGAACGCAGGCAGCCGGACGATAGACTGGAGGACGTTCCAGTGCCCGTCGAGGAGGCGGCCGCTGGCGATCACCTCCTTGGCCGTCATCTCCTCGGGGATCAGCGGGGTCTGGAAGGACCGGCCGATGCCCATGCGCGCGACCTTGGAGGGGCTCAGCCGGTCGATGCGCGCGTCGTCGATGCGCACCGTGCCCTCGTCGGGCTGGATGAGACCGGAGATCACATTGAGCAGGGTCGTCTTCCCCGCGCCGTTGCTGCCGATCAGCGCGGTGATCTGACCGGGTGAGGCCTCGATGCGGGCCGAGCGCAGGGCTGCCACCCCTCCGAACGCCTTGGCGACGCCCTCGGCGACGAGCCGGCCACCGGGGACACTCAGCTCGGTGGCGTCGAGCCGGCGGATCGAGGCAGGCGCGGGGGGCGTGGTCCAGTGCGACAGCAGGTTGCGTGCCAGGCCCGCGAGTCCCTTGGAGAAGACGGTGCCTGCGAGTAGCAGGAAGGCGCCGTAGACGACCACGGCGTAGGACTGGAACGCGTCGGCCTGGGTCGGCCCGACCACGAGCAGGGCAGCGCCGAAGACGGCTCCGTAGATGCTGCCCGCCCCGCCCACGACGGAGGCGGCGATGACCGCGATCACGAGCTCGATGGCGAAGGGGACCGGCGAGATGTAGGTGGCCAGGTGTGCATACACGCAGCCGGCGAGGCCGGCGGGTAGGGCGCCGATCACGTAGGCGCTCAGGCGAAGGTTGCGACTCGAGACACCCAGGGACTCGGTCAGCGTCGGGCTGCGGTGCAGGGTCTGGAGGGCCTGTCCGTACCGGGAGTCGATCAGGTTGCGGAACACCACGAACCAGAGACCGCACACGATCAGGGCGAGCATGTACAGGTCGTAGGTGGAGTCGAGCTGGCGGCCCAGGAACGTCGCGAAGGGAACGGCCGTGCCGATCAGGCCGCCAGTCTCGGACTCGCTCGCCTTTACCACGCTGGGCAGCAGCAGGACGAGGAAGAAGGAGACCAGCCCGAGGGCCCACTGGCTCAGACGCAGCGCGGGCACTCCCGTGACCAGGCCGATCACCGCGGCCGCCGCCGCGGCCACCGCGAGCCCGATGAGGATGTCGGTGTAGCCGTGGGCACCGGCGATGGCGGTGGCGTAGGCACCCACCGCCATTACCGCGACCTGGCCGAGCGCGAGCTCGCCGGCATAGCCGAAGCTCAGGTTCAGCCCCGAGACGACCAGGGCGTAGACCGCGATCAGCGCGATCTGGCGCAGCGAGTAGGCGGAGGTGCCGAGAGCAGGCAGGAGCAGCGCCCCGATCCAGAGCACGAGAGGGACCAGCCAGGCCCTGCGGACGGCGGTGGGCACGAGGTTCTCGAAGCGGGATCTCTTGGTGCTCGACGTTGTGGCAACCATGTCAGACCATCCGCAGCTTCTGGACCCCCAGCAGCCCGGTGGGCCGCACCAGCAGGGTCGCGAGGAGGACTAGGAAGATCGCCGAGAGCGTGTAGGTGCCGCCCAGGTACCGGTCGGACAGGGCTTGGAACAGTCCCACCGACAGCCCTCCCGCGAGGCACCCCCAATAGCTGCCGATGCCACCGACCGCCAGCGCCACGAAGGCGTAGATGATCAACACCGTGCCGAGGCTGAAGCCGACGTAGACCATCGGACCGGCCAGCACGCCGACACAGCAGCCCAAGGCGCCGGCGACCGCGAACGCCGAGGTCTTTCCGGCCGGCACGTTGATGCCGCGCAGCATCGCAACCTCGCGGTCCGAGGTCGCGGCCCGGCCGTACAGCCCCCAGCGCGTGCGGTGGGTGACCAGGTGCATGGCCGTCACCACCAGGACAGCCGCCACGATGGCCACGATGTCCACCGTCGCGACCCGGCCACCGAGGAGCGTGAAGGTCCGCTCACCGGCCAGGAAGTCCTGGCGCCGGATGTCCTCACCCCAGATCACGTAGGCAGCGCCCTCGATGACGAACGCCGCGCCGACGGTGGTGACCAGGGCACCGTGGCCGCCGACCGACAGCGGGCGGATGGCGACGACCTCCACGAGGGCGCCGATCAGGGCGCCGACGAGGATGCAGGTCGCCAGGACGAAGACCGCGGGAACGCCGCGCGAGGCGCCCAGCTCGTAGCTGATGAAGGCCCCGATCATCACCGTCTGCGGTGCCGCGAAGTTGAACACAGCCGACTGCGCCATCCCGATGTTGAACACGACCGCGATGAGCGTGTAGAGCGACCCGAAGGCGAGGCCGGTCCAGATGATTGTCAACGGTTCTCCCGACGGTTGTGCGGTGTGCGCACGTATGTGCGTTTACGATCTCGGAACAATGGCATGTGACGCTCGTCATGTCAACGACGGATTGAGAGGGTCTAAACTGGGGCATTCGGGCGCGCCGACCACGACCCGGCGCACCTCGCGGTGCCGCCGGGTCATGCGGATATGAGCGCTCACAGCAACGCGCGGAGGCGCTCCTCCCTGAGGGGTGGAGGCGCTACAGCAGCGCCAGCTTCACGCTGAGCCTTCCCAACCGATCCACGACCCCGCGCGGCGCCCTGCGCGGCCCTGCTCACCCTGGCCGATGCCCTCACCCGCGCCGGTGGCCCGGACACCGTCCGCGGCCTGATAGCGCCGCTGGTCGCCGCCCTGCCGGCCGGCGGCCATGACTGGGTCAAGCAGTTCCTGCACGGCCCAGGGCTCTGCCGGCCTGCAGCGCATGCTGGTCGGCATCCCGCTCACCGACGACGAACGCGCCGCAATCGACAACGACCAAGCCGCCGTCGACCGCCTCCTGCAACGCCTCGCCGACGTCGCCACCCCGGCCGGCCCGACGCCGAACCAACTACGTGCCGAGCCCGGCAGGCAACTGCCCCTGACCGTGCTGCCACCGACTCCGGCGCCGAACGAATCAGCAGTATCCATCGACAAACTCTGATTCCACAGAATGATGCGGTTCACGGCGCCTTCGACGGCGCCGGAGCTCCATACCATGGTCAGACCGGCCTTGACGGCGTTCCAGTCCTTGCGCAGGCCGGCGGCGAAGGAGCGGATCTCCGTGATGGTGCCGTGTTCGGCGTGTTCGACCCAGGCTGCGAGGCGGTTGCCGCCGCGGGTGCGGACCAGGTCGGTGAACCCGCGGGCCAGATCCCGGATGGCGGCCAGGTCGGGACACAGCCCGCACAGCCGCTCCAGTTCGGCGTGGTGTTCGTTGGTGAGCTTGTCGACCGGGCGCATGATCCAGCCGGTGATGTCCCGAGCTGGTGGGACCGGTGGCGGCACTGGTGCTGGTTGGTTGCGGCCGCGGATGCTGATCAGGTGGCGGCGCAGCGTCCGCTCGCTACCTCGGTAGCCACGAGCCCGGATCTCGGTCAGGAGCTCGTTGGTGCCGGTGACCCCGTCCATGCAGCGCTGCTGCAGGTAGCTCTTGTGCCGGTCGAGGATGCTGTCGCGGGCTGTGCCGTTTGGGCCGAGCAGCACGTCGGGGCCGCTGGCGTCGGCGTAGCGGCGCACCGTCTTGGGATCCAGCCCGAGGCGCCGGGCGATGGTGTAGACGCCCAGGCCCTGCTCACGCAGGGCGTGGACCTCGGCGTGCCGGGCCCGGGTGCGCTGCACCCGCAGTCCATCGGCCGCCTGTTCACCCAGCGGGGCGTCCCCGGCCGGGGCCGGTGGCTCGGGCGGTGGTTGCAGGCAGCGGCGGTGATGGGTGACGGCCTTGTTCACCGCGTCAGACAGGTTATGCAGCAAATGCCACCTGTCTGCTACCTGGGTGGCGGCGGGCGCGCCGCGGGCGGCGCCTTCGGCGTAGCAGCCGGCCCGGTCCCGGCAGATCACCTCAACACCGGGATGCTCGTTGAGCCAGGCGGCCAGACCGTCTGCGGAGCGCTCGTCGAGGACGTCGATCACCTGACGGGTGGCCATGTCGACCAGCACCGTTCCGTAGGTGTGCCCGCGGCGCCAGGCGAAATCGTCGACGCCCAGCACCGTCGGTGAGGGTACGAGCGGCTCGGGCAGAGCGCGGATCAGGCGCAGCAACGTCATCCGGCCCACCTGCGGCCCGAGCCGGTCGGTCAGCCGAGCGCCGGCCCGCCCGCCCAGTGCCAGAGCCACGGCCTCGAGCATCCGGCGGGCCAGCGTGCTGTGGCGGCCGTGCCGCACGGTGAGCCCGTCGACCTGCTCGGCGAAGATCCTGCGCACGCATCCGGCCAGGGCACAGAAGAACCGCCGTACCCGCAACTGCACCACGGTTTCCCGACCAGCGACCACCGCGTCGAGCAGCCGCCGCTCGTACCGGCTGTGCACCCGCCGTGACAGGGTCGAGCAGGCCGGGCATCTGGCCGCAACGCTGCTGGTCTCAGCGTTCACCCGCACCGACGAGCCCTTCGTCGACACGTTCGTGATGCGCAGCCCGGACAGGTGCGGGAAGAAGACCGCGAGAAGCTCCACTATGGACACCAGGCATGATCCACCATCGACCACGCACGATCACCGAGACCGTGCCAGAGCCGACGAAGTCCTGTCCTGCGGTCTTTGAAGCGCTGTGTGGGCGGACACCAGATTTCAGCGTCCGCTAGCATTCCGGTCGACGGGACGAGCAGTGGCCACGGGCAAGCCCTATGCGTTGATGCGTTCCAGGAGGGGATACAGGGCAGATCGATAGAACGCCCCGTAGTGGTTCATCCAACCCCGGACGATCGGGTTTATCCAATCGGCGAGGTCCTTCTCGATCAGGCGTGTGCGATGATGCAGCCGCCACGACCGCACCTCGGCACTGATCCTCTTCAGGGCTTGCTTGCTGAGTCGAGATTCGGCCTCGCCGGCGCGGTCTTCACAAATGACTCTGCCGCGGCGTATCGCATCGCGGCTTCGGTCAAGGTCGGCAGTCTCGCGCAGAATGGCCTGAAGCCCGATTTCAGTATCGCACATGGTGGATTCAAGCAGTCCGGCGTCGGCAGGGAGGGCGGCGAGGAGGGCTTGAAGTCCTACGTTGAGATGAAGACCATCGTGCTTGACGCCTTGCCTCAAAGCGTCCCTGAAGGGGCTTCTTCCTGACCGCCAGGGACAATACAAAGACTTCATTCACACGTTCGTGGAGGGTCTTCTGCGGAGTGAAATCCCTCAGAAGACCCTCCGTGAACCCTTAACCCTGGCTCTGCAGTAAGCCGTCCGCGCTTCATGCTCGTGGAGTTCGCTGTGTTTCGGCTGGCCCACGCGCTACACCGAGTACAGACCGCCCACAAAGCCTGTGCAACTTCACGCCCGTGCCGAAACGCAGCCGTCTGTGCTCGTCAATCGCGGAACGTCCGAACACATTCGGAACACAACGCAATCGAGCCCGCACCGGCAAACGGGGTGCACTCACATCGCCGGTTGGCGGTCACTTGCGCCGAGTTGGGGCGTGGACGTCGCCAAGGACCGGACCTCGCAGCACCGACCGATCCTCACCAAGACCGCTCACGCGCTGGGTGTACTGCATGCAACGATGGATCCGGTGCATCAGCAGCTCCTCATCAACCTGGTCGGCTGGGCCGGCGCCGCGACGCTCGTCCTGGCATACGCGCTCGTCTCGACCCAGCGGCTGGTCGGCGACGGTGTCGCGTTCCAGGCGATGAACATCGCCGGCGCGGTCGCCCTGACGCTGAACTCCGCCGTCCACGGCGCCTGGCCCTCGGCCGTGCTCAACGTGGTGTGGGTCGGCATCGGGGCGGTCGCGATGTACCGGCTGGCCCGCCGGAGCCGGAAAGCGGCGCAGCAGGTCGCGGAGCAGGCGGCGGAGCGGGAGCTGGCCGCGCCGTCCGGCCGAGTGTCGGGCCAGGTACGGGTTGCTGCATTCTCGACGGCGATCCGCCACCTGCTCATCCCGGCGATGGACCGGCTGGCCCGCGAGCACCCGGGCGTCGTCTGCTCGATCACCGAGATGGAGGGCGCGCCGGCGTTGCGCGAGCTCCGGCGAGGCGTCCTCGACCTCACGATCACCGATCGGGACGCGAGTCTGGGCCTGGAGAGTCGTCAGCAGGTGAGCGTGGTACCGCTGCGTGAGGATCCGTACCGCGTGGTCGTCCCCGCCGGCTGGCCGCCCGTGCACGACTACGGAGACCTGGCGGACCGGCCGTGGATCGCCGGCCCGCCGTCCTCGACGACCGGCCAGGTGCTGGAGCGGCTCGGCCGGCAGCGCAGCTTCACCCCGCGCCGGGCCCACGTCTGCGTCGACTACCCGGCAGTGTTCGCACTGGTCGCCGCCGGGCACGGTGCGGCGATCACCCCGGACCTGGCCCTGCGTGGGATCGGCCGGGACGCCGACCGACTGCGCGTCACCGACCTGCCCGGCCCCGGCGCCCGCCACCTCGACGTGCTCGTGGCGGCGGGCCGCGAAGGGCAGCCGGCGGTGGAGGCGCTGCTGGCCGCCCTGCGCAAGGTCGCTCAGTAGTCCTCGATGACGTGTGGGTGTCATGGCGTGGGTCCCTTCGGCGCGGGGTGGCACAGCAGTTGCTCGTAGACGATGAGCGTGGGCAGCGGCCGCCGATCGGCCACGAGCTGGGCCAGGCGCCGCCCGGTCAGGGATCGGACTCCCTGGCCTTGACGGTCTCGGGTCGTGCGAGGAACGAGCCCAAGCCGAGTGCAGCGGGAAAGGAAACTGCCGAGTGCGGCGGGAAGGCAACGTTCGTTTGAGGCGTTGTGATGACGCCCAGGTTCTTGCGGCGGGTATAACAGTCGGCGAGTAGCGTTTCTACGTGGGCGCAATGCGGTGCGGGTAGGGCGCTGGGCGGGAACGCCCGCCGGGACGGAGACAGGATGGCTACCCGGCCCAGCAGGCGGATCACCGACGAGCAGGCAGCGCTGCGGCGGGTCGCCACACTGGTCGCCGGTGGCGCTGCGCCGGAGGCGGTGTTCGCCGCGGTCACAGCCGAGGTCGGCCGGCTGCTGGAGGTCGACTTCGCAGTCCTGATCCGATACGACCGGCAGGGCACGCTCACCACTGTCGGCAGATGGACCAGGACGGACACGACAGCACCGCCCGCCGCCAATCGGTCGCGGCACGGCAGGCGGAACGTGGCTACCGAGGTGTACCGGACGGGCCGGCCGGCGCGGATGGACTACACCGACGCCGCAGACGTGAGCGGTGAGCGCTCGTCGGTGGGCGTGCCGATCACGGTCGAGGGACGGCTGTGGGGCGTCATGATCGTGGCGCTCACCCGTGACAAGCTGCTGCCGGCCGACACCGAGGCGCGGCTGACCGAGTTCACCGAACTCATTGCTTCCGCGATCGCCAACGCACAGGCGCGCGCCGAGCTCCGCAACTTCGCTGACGAGCAAGTGGCGCTGCGCCGGGTGGCCACGCTGGTGGCCCGGGCAGCCCCCGCGGAGCAGGTTTTCGCCCGCGTCGCCGAGGAGGTCGGGCGGCTGCTGGGCAGCGACTACACCGACCTGCCCCGGTACGACGCGGATGGGGCGGCCACGATCGTGGGAAGCTGGACCAGCAGCGACCTCGGCCGACCGCTTCCGGTCGGCCTCCGCTTGGCACTCGGCGGGCGCAACCTGAACACGCTGATGTTCCAGACCCACCGGCCGGCGCGGATCGATGACTACGACGACGCGTGGGGTCCGGCCGCCCAGTTTGGCCGCGACCTTGCGATCCGCTCGGCGGTCGGCATGCCCATCACCGTCGAAGGCCGGCTGTGGGGCGGGATTGTTGTGGCATCCAGGCGTACTGAGCCGCTGCCACCCGACACCGAGGCGCGGCTGGCCGGGTTCACCGAGCTGGTCGCGACCGCGATCGCCAACGCCGAGGCCCAGGCCGCACTGACCGCCTCACGCGCCCGGATCGTGGCCACCGCCGACACCACCCGCCGCCGCATCGAACGCAACCTGCACGACGGCGCCCAGCAACGCCTCGTCTCCCTCGCCCTGCAACTACGCACCGCCCGCGCAGCGGTACCACCCACAGCCGGCGAACTCGCCCAGCAACTCGACGACATCGCCGACGAACTGACCGGCGTCCTGAACGAACTGCGCGAGATCGCACGAGGCCTCCACCCGGCAACCCTCGCCGAAGGCGGCCTCCACCCCGCACTCAAAACCCTCGCCCACCGCTCCCCCGTCCCAGTCCACCTCCACCTGCACACCGACACACGGTTCCCCGAACCGATCGAGATCGCCACCTACTACGCCGTCTCCGAGGCACTGACCAACGCCGCCAAGCACGCCGCAGCCTCCACCGTCGATGTCGACGTCAACGCCGACGACACCACCCTCCGCGTCCGCATCCGCGACAACGGACGCGGCGGCGCCGACCCCACCCACGGCACCGGCATCATCGGCCTGCAGGACCGAGTCGAGGCACTCGGCGGCGGACTGTCATTGCGCAGCCCACCGGGCGGAGGTACGACCGTGGAGATTGAACTACCGCTCGCCCCGCCCGCTGGGGCGGGAGTACAGGTCGACCAGGCCACGCCGACGCTGAACAGGTTCAACCGGTCGCAGTGAATGATCACTCCGGCGAGATCGCCGCCGCGGGCGACGGCGGCCATGGTCAACGCGGCGACGACCAGGCCGGCGGGTGTGCGCTCATGGCGTCCGTCCGTGCAGGTGGCGGGCCCCCGCCTGCCTCCTCTTGGTCAACGCGTCGCCCGGCCGTCAAGACCGGCGTGGACCGCGACTGCCGCGGCTGCCGGTGGGGGGACGGGACAACGACGCGGAGAAAGCTGCCAGACCTGCGCGCCGCCGGCCGAGACGCCGCCGGCCAGCGCCGGGTAGGCCATGCGGGTCGCGCGATCCGGTTCCTCGCCGCGCGTCGTGCCTGTCGTCAACGTGCGGTTGGCGGGCTGGCCGGCCCAAGTTCCGGAGGTGTTGCGCGGGGCGGTTCTCTCGGGGGTATGGTGTTGCCCGCAGCATCCGGATGATTTCGTAGCGTGCGTGCGGCGGAGGTGGGAGCATGCCGGTCACCGGTCAGCGGGTTGTGCGGCGCGCACTCGGGCGGAGGCTGACGCGGTTGCGGGTGGCGACCGGGAAGAGCCGGCGCGAGGTGGCCGAGGCGAAGCTTGGCATCTCCGAACCGACACTGCACCGTATCGAGACGGGCAAGGTGCCGGTGACGGTTGCCAATGTCCGCGCATTGTGCTGGCTCTATGGCGTTGACGAGAGCATCACCGAGGCGTTGTCCGACCTTGCCCTGGGCACCTCCCAGGAGGAGTGGTGGGACGCGAATCCGATAATCCCTGACTGGTTCAAGCTCTACGTCGGGCTCGAGGCGAGCGCGCAGCGCGTCTGTACGTACGAGGGCGAGGTCGTGCCTGGGGAGTTACAGACTGAGCAGTACGCGCGGGCCGTCTACGGCGCCGAACAGGCGGTGGAGGCCGAGGCCGCCGACCGGCATGTGAAGCTGCGGATGCAGCGCCAAGCCGCGCTCGCAGCCCGTAACCCCCGCCCCCGCTTGGTGACAGTGCTCGGCGAAGGAGTGCTCTGTCGTCAGGTCGGCGGCCCCGGCGTGCTGGCCGGGCAGATCGAGAAGTTGCACGAGGTGTCCAAGCAGGAGAACATCGACGTGCTGGTGCTGCCGTGGTCGGCGGGGGCGCATGCGGCGATGGCGGGCGCGTTCCGCATCATGGATTTCGAAGATCCCGAGGACCCCGACGTGGTCTACCTCGAATCGCACCTCGGCGCTCTGTATCTCGAGGAGGCCGCTGAAGTGGACGAGTACCGGCGGATTTTCGCCCTGATCTGCGAGGCCGCCATCCCAGTCGCGGACTATCGATGACGACACAGCTACCGAACGGGCGGCGATGACCGGCATGAACGACAACAGCTCCCGGACCGCCCGCAAGGCGGCCACGGCCGCGCGGATGTACGACTACTACCTCGGCGGCATCCACAATTTCGACGCCGACCGCAGAGCCGCCGAGGCGGTCATCGCACAGTTCCCGTTCATCCGTGACGCGGCCCGGGCCAACCGGGCGTTCGTGGTCAACGCGGTGCAGCACGTGGCGAGTGCCGGCGTCCGCCAGTTCCTCGATCTCGGCTCCGGCATCCCGACCGTTGACAACGTGCACGCCATCGCGCGCCGCTCGCACCGGGACGCACGGGTTGTCTACGTCGACATCGACCCGGACGCGGTGGCCGAGAGCATGGACATCCTCGACGGCGATGAGCACGCGGTCGCGGTGCGCGGCGATGTGCAGGACCCGCGCGCTGTGCTGGGCCATCCCGAGCTGCGCCGGACCCTCGACTTCAGCGAGCCGATCGGCTTGGTGCTGGCCGCCGTGCTGCACTTCATTCCCGACCACGAGGCCGCCGACGGGGTCGTCGCGGAGTTTGTCGCGGCGCTGCCGAAGGGCAGCTTCGTTGTCTTGTCGCACACGGCCACCGAGAGCTTCTCGCTCATCGACCAGAGCACCATCACCGAGAATATCTACCAGCGCCGGACGTCGACGCCCGGCACGGTCCGCACCCGCGAGCAGGTCGAGCAACTGTTCGCCGGCCTCGAACTGGTCGATCCCGGCGTGGTGTGGGCGCAGCAGTGGCAGGCCGGTGCCGAGGTCGCCGACACGACACCCCCTGGGCTGGGCGGCATCTGGGTCGGGGTCGGCTGCAAGGTCTGACCCGTCCGAGTCTGACGTTTTCAGGCCCGGCTGGGCTGGCCGAGGCCCAGCCGGCTCAGCCGAGTAGCTGGTCGAACTCGCCCTTCTTCGCGCCATCGAGGAAAGAGTCCCACTCTTCGATGGTGAACAGCACGGTGCTCTCCTCGGGCCGTTTGCTGTTGCGCACCTCGATCTGACCCGCGCGGCGGCGCGCCTCGACACAGCTGCCACCATTCCCCGTCGACCTGCTCGACATGATCCAGTCGCTGTCGTCGCTATGCATTGTGCTGATTCTCCTCTCAGTGACGCGTCTCCGGGTCGGAGACCCGTTCGTAACGGGCAGTAACGCGAATCAGCGCCCAGTGGTCACAAAACGGACAATTGGGCAGATTTATCACCGAACAATCGCCGCTTCTTCTTTCGTCGTGAAATTTTTACGTACTGAGTGTAATTGATCAAGCCTCGGTGCCAAGATGTCACCCAGAAGTCTTCCGCCGTGAAATCTTGCACAACGGAAGATCCGGCGCCATGATGGGCGTGATCCGGCACCGGTCGTCGGGACCCTTCCGTGTCGTTCGGAGCTACCACCGCTGCGGTAAGGGGGGACACCAGTGGATATCCTCAGCCCTACAAACCTTGCCGCTGCCGCGCCGGAACCCGACCACACTCAGGCGGAAGCGGAACTGGTAGCACTGCGGGCCCAGGTGGCCTCCCTGCAGTCGGAACGGGCCGCGCTCTGGTGGGACATCAACCATGACGACCTCACCGGGCTGGCCAACCGCCGCCTGCTCGTCAACGCCGGCCCGTCCATCCTGAGCAGTGCCGGTCGGTGCGCGGTCATGGTCCTGGACCTCAACGGCTTCAAACCAATCAATGATCAGTACGGCCATTCGGTCGGCGACGACGTCCTGTGCACGGTCGCCCGGCGGCTATCCCGCTGCCTTGGCGATGATCTGGCCGTGCGCTTGAGTGGCGACGAGTTCGCCGCCATCCTGACCGAGTCCTCGCTGCCCGGTCACGGCTCCGACTGGTCCTCCCGGATCGGCGCCATCGCCGCGGCGATCGCCGAGCCGATGGCCATCGACGGCCGCGAGCTGCGGGTCACCGCCTCGATCGGCGTGGCGACCACCAACGACGGCCCAGCCACGATCGCCGAACTTCTGCGCCGCGCCGACCTGGCCATGTACCGCGCCAAGGCCGACCGCTACTGCTCCAACATCGTCTGGGACTGACACCGGCCCGGGACGCCGACCTGTGTCGCTCGAGCCCGTCCGGCACACAGACGATCATGACCTTGACGGTCGGCGCCGACGCTGACGTCGTGGTGGTGCGGTGCTTCTTGGCCATGATGGGTACCTCCCGGAGGTGTTGGGCGCCGTCAGGGCGCGCAGCAGCGACCGACCGGCCGAACGGTGACCGGCCTCGGCGGCGTTGACCTGCGCTGTGAGCGTGTGGCGCCGCCTCGTGGCGGGGGTCAGCGGCCGGGCAGTTGTGCTAGGGCGTCGAGGCTGCCGCACGCGACGCGGCCGCGGCGGACCACACGGCCACGGCGATCGTGAGTATCGCGGCGAGGATCAGGGCGGCGGCCTCGGCCGGACGCAGCAGCCCGAGCTGTGTGCCCAGCGTCGCCGCGGCGACGGGAACGCCGAGCTGCGCCGCGGCCAGGCCGCCGTAGGCGAACGGCTGGCCGGTCAGCCGCATCGCCAGGTGGACCAGGACCGAACCCAGGCCGAGCGCCACGGCGAGTACCGCCGACCGGAGATCCGCGGCGAGCGCCCGCACGTCGAGCGTCGCGCCCAGCCAGACGAAGAACAGCGGGCCCAGGAACCCTTCGGTCAGCGCGAACAGCTGCCGCGCCAGCCGCCGCGGTTCGCCGACCGCCGCGACCGCCAGCCCGAAGCAGAAGCCGGCGAGCAGGATCGAGACGTGTGTCGCCTGCGCAAGCGCCGCGAGCGCAAACAGGATGACGAGGTTGACGCGCATCTCGATGGCGAACTTGCGCCGCTCGGACACCCGGTGGACCCGGCTGCGCAGGCCCGACGCCTCAAGCCACCGCAGCAGCACGTACAGCACCGCGGTCGCCGCGAGGACCAGACCGGCGCCGAGTGCCGCCCGGCCGGCGTGCCGCGGGTCGATCGCGAGCGGCAGGGCCACGATGCACACGGCGTCGGCGATCGCGACCTGCGGCAGCAACTGCAGCACCGCGTCGCCCGCCAGGCCGAGGCCATCGACGATCGGCAGGATCAGCGCGGCCGACGACGACGCCATCAGCACCACGTAGAGCACCGCATGCCCGGTGTGGAAGAAGATGTTCGCGAGGAGTACCGCGGGAATGCACGCGAGCGCCGCGACGCCCGCCACGCGCGTGAGGCCGATCCGCAGCGCGCCACGCAGGCGCAGGTCACGCACCGGCACATGCGTCCCGGCCACGAACATCACCAGCGCGAAGCCGATGTTCGCCAGGAACGCGAACGTGCCGTCCCGGGCGTCGACGATGCCCGCGCCGGTCCGCCCGACCGCCGCCCCGGCGACGAGCTCCCCGAGCACGACCGGCAGGTACCAACGCCGCGGCAAGGCCAGCAGCGGCCCCAGCAGCGCGACCGCGCACACCACCGCCAGACTGCCGAAACTCATCCGATCACTATTGCGCACCGCCGGCCGCCCGGCGACGACAACGCCGCCCAGCCGATCGGCGATCTCGCTGTTCGACAGCCCGCCCGGCGATCGGCAAGCCGGATGCGATGCTGGGGTCGTTCCTGCGCGCGTTCAGCCACGGCCGTCGAGGCCCGCGCCGCGCGCTGGCGTCAGGACAACCCGAGGGCTGCTCGGCTGAGGGCGGCGGCCACGTCGGCAGCATCGGACCGAGATCGGAAGGCCGGCGTCCGAGCGAGGTCGTTGACCACCATCAGTGCGGCCTGCACCGTGATGGTCGCGGCCGGGACGCCCGCGCCCGGATGCAGGCGTCGGTAGAGATGGACCCACTCGGCGACGTACTCGCGCTGGGCCATGGTCAAGGCCGCGGTCGCCTCCGCGCCCAGGCTCCTGACCTCGGTGATCAGAGCATCGACGAGCTCCGGATGGCGCATCGCGAACTGTGCGTAGATCGTGACGAGCCCGTCGAGCGCACTGCGCTCGTCGGGCGCCGTCGCCAACACCTCGTTGGAGGTGAGCTGGAGGTAGCCGGTGCCGCGCTGCAGGGCGACCCAGAGGATCTCGGCCTTGCCGGTGAAGTGGAGATAGACGCTCGACGTAGCCATGCCGGCCGCCTGCGCGATCTCCTCCATCCCGACGCTGGCGTAGGTGCGCTCGGCGAAGAGACGCATCGCCGCAGCGAGCACATGCTCACGCCGGCTCGCGGGGGTGAGACCGGTCCGGCGGGCGACCGGCGCCGGTGCGGCTGGCACGTCCACCACCGCCACGCGGTACGCGACCTCCACCAGCCGCTCCTCGAAGCCTGGGCTCGCCATCGAGGTGTGATGGAAGGACGGGCTGAAGAGGGCTCCCAGCGTGGCCACGGCGAGCGCCCGTCCCTGGTCCAGCGCCAACCCGGGGCGCTCACGGATCACGGCGCCCGCGACGTGGTCCCGCACGGCGCGAAGGTGGTCGCGGACGGGCGCCCACAACTGGGCCGACAGCTGCCTGGACTCGCGTTGCCACAGCACGGCGGAGCGGTGTTCAACCGAGTACGCGGCCAGGTCGACCAGCACCGACCGGAGCGACTCCGCGCCCTCGGTGAGCCGGATGAGCTCGGCGGCGACCTCACCGATGGCAGCCACGAGCAGCTCCGCCTTGCCGGGGAAGTGCCGGTAGAGCGCCGACGGTCCGACGGCGACCACCTCGGCGATGTCGCCCATGGCGACATTCTCGTAGCCTCGCTCGGCGAAGAGCGCCATCGCGGCATCGAGGATGAGCGCGCGCCGGTTCGTCGGCCGCGTCCCCCGGACCGGGCGACCTACCTCAGGCATCTGCCCCCCTCACTGCGCGTCAGCCGAGCTTCAGTGACCGGCCGATGATCTCCTTCATGATCTCACTGGTGCCACCGTAGATGCGGGTCACGCGAGCGTCGGCGAAGGCGCGTCCGATCGGGTACTCGCGCATGTACCCGTACCCGCCGTGCATCTGGAGGCAGGCGTCGACGACGCGGCCCTGCAGCTCGGTGGCCCACAGCTTCGCCTTCGCCGCGTCAACGGCACCGAGGTGGCCGGCGTTGAGCTCAAGGATCGCCCTGTCGACGTACGCCTGCGTAATGTCCACCTCGGTCACGAGCTCGGCGAGCCGGAACCGGGTGGCCTGGAACTCACCGATCGCCTGGCCGAAGGCTCGGCGCTCGCGGACGTACGCGACGGTCCAGTCGAGCGCAGCCCGGGCCGAGGCGACGGCGGAGACGGCCAGCGACAGCCGCTCCTGCGGGAGGTTGTTGGTCAGACCGGCGAAGCCGGCACCTTCCTCTCCCAGGATGTTCGCCGCCGGCACGCGGACGTCGGTGAAGAACAGCTCGGCCGTGTCCTGCGCGTGCTGGCCGAGCTTGTCGAGGTTCCGGCCCCGTGTGAAGCCGGGCGAGCCGGTCTCGACGAGGACCAGGCTGATGCCGCGGTGCGGGTGATCGCCGGTGCGGACCGCTGTGATCACGATGTCCGCGTTGATCCCGTTGGTGATGAACGTCTTGGCGCCGTTGACAACGTAGTCGTCCCCGTCGCGTACGGCACGAGTGCGGATCCCGGCGAGATCGGAGCCCGTGCCCGGCTCGGTCATGGCGATGGCCACGATCGTCTCCCCCGTCGCAACGCCCGGCAGCCAGCGCCGCTGCTGCTCCTCGGTGGTCAGGTCGAGCAGATACGGCATGCAGACGTCCGCCTGGAGCGTCGGACCGAGGAGCGCCGGGCCGACGCCGAGGGCCGCGGCTTCCTCGAGGAGCACCGCGTTGTAGCGGAAGTCGGAGATGCCGGCGCCGCCGTACTCCTCGGGCACGGCGGCGAACGCACCCAGCTCGGCGACCTGGGTGAAGAGCTCACGCGGCACGATGCCGTCGCGGTCCCAGTCGTCGTAGTGAGGCACGACCTCCTTCTGCAGGAACGTGCGCACGCTCGCGCGGTACGCGTCGTGCTCGGACTCGAAGATCGTGCGGTCCATGGACGCCTGCCTCAGATGTGGAAGCCGCCGCCGCAGACGAGCGTCTCCCCGGAGATGTAGTCGGACTCCGGCAGCGTGAGCAGGTAGACCGCCCCGGCCGCCTCCTGCGGGGTGCCGGCCCGCCCGAGCGGGATCTGGGTCTCCATCGCGTCGAGGAGCTGCCGGCTCACGCCGACCTTGAGCTTCCGCCCGGCGACGTCGATCGTGCCGTCGTCGCTGGCCGCCGCGGTGAGGCGCGTCGTGATCACGCCGAACGCCACCGTGTTGACGGTGACGTTGTAGCGACCCCACTCCTTGGCGAGCGTCTTGGTCATACCGGTGACGCCCGCCTTCGCGGCGGCGTAGTTGACCTGTCCGGCGTTGCCGCCCAGTCCGGCGATCGACGAGACGTTGACGACCTTGCGGCAGGGCACCGGCTCCCCGGCTGCCACGCCGGCCTTTACCGCCGCCGAGATGACGGGCTGGGCCGCACGCAGGATCCGGAACGGTGCCGTGAGGTGTACGTCGATCATCGCGGTCCACTGCTCGTCGGTCATCTTCTGGATGACCGAGTCCCAGGTGTAGCCTGCGTTGTTGACGATGATGTCGAGACCGCCGAAGGCGTCGACCGCGGTGTGGACGAACCGCTCGGCGAAGCCGTCCTCGGTGACGCTGCCGACGACCGCGACCGCCCTACCGCCGGCGGCCTCGATGTCGGCAACCGTCTCCTTCGCCGGTGCTTCGTCGATGTCGTTCACCACGATCGCCGCACCCTGCGAGGCGAGCTTGATCGCGATCTCCCGTCCGATACCGCGACCGGATCCGGAGACGATCGCGACCTTCTTGTTGAGCGTGCCCATGGGCGTCCTTTTCGTGTCGACCGGGAACTCGATGGTGGGATGAGAGCATCAGCCGATGCGGATGTCGGCGTGGCCGACCAGCGTGACGGTGCCGTCGGCGAGCGCGACCTTCAGATCGACGCTCGCAACGCCGTCGCCGACGGCAGACACGACACCGGTGCACGTCGGCTGGGCGTGGACCGGTGTGATGGCGGCGAACCGCGCGCCGAAGCTCAGGATCCGCTCCTGGGGAACCCAGCCGGTCAGCAGCCGGCCGAGATAGGCCATCGACAGCATGCCGTGCGCGAACACGTCGTCGAACCCCGCGGATCTGGCGACGTCGAGGTCGATGTGGATCGGGTTGGTGTCGCCGCTGGCGCCGGCGAAGAGCGCGAGGGTGGACCGAGCGATCGGTGCCACCGCGAGCGGCGGCAGTTCGGTGCCCACCTCGAGGACTCGCCAGTTAATCCCGGTCATGCGGCCGCCTCGGGGTCCCGGACCACGAGGACGGACTTCGCGGTGGCCACCAGCGTGCCCGCGCGATGGAACGCGGTCTCTTTGACGATGAACTCCATCGCACCGCCCCGCTTGTCGTAGACGTCGGTGATCCTGTCCTGCAGGACGAGCGTGTCGCCGGCGTACGCCACCTGCCGGTAATCGAAGGCCTGCTCGCCGTGCAGCACGAACCGCAGGTCGATGCCGAGTTCGCCGAGGTAGCCGAGCGGCTCGTCCCGCTCCAGGCCCATGGTGAAGAAGAAGGTGGGAGGGGCGGGAAGGTCGGGGTGTCCTGCGGCACGAGCGGCGTCGACATCCCGGTAGATCGGGTTGGTCTCGCCTGTCGAACGTGCGAACGCGCGCAGTCGGCCCCGCTCGACCTCGAAGGTCAGCGGGGCGAACGGCAGCGACAGGGCTCGGTCGCGGTCGATCATGCGCCGACCTTTTCGTACAGGGTCACGACCGCGGCCCCGCCGAGGCCGATGTTGTGCTGGAGGGCGAGCGTGACCCCGTCGACCTGACGAGGCCCGGCCTCGCCCCGCAGCTGCCAGGTGAGCTCGGCGCACTGAGCCAGTCCGGTCGCGCCGAGCGGGTGCCCTTTGGAGAGCAGGCCGCCGGACGGGTTGGTGACGACGCGACCGCCGTAGGTGTTGTCGCCGTCGAGGATGAACTTCTCGGCGGTCCCTTCGGGCGTCAGCCGCAGCGCCTCATAGCTCAGCAACTCGTTGGCGGTGAAACAGTCGTGCAGCTCGACGACTCTGATGTCGGTCGGGTCGACGCCGCCGGCCTCGTAGACTTCGTCGGCGGCGCGTTGCGTCATGTCGTACCCCACGAGGCGACCGAGATCGCCGTCGAACGTGCTCGCGTTGTCGGTCGTCATTGCCTGGGCGACGATTGCGACATCCGCCCGCAGCCCGTGGGCGGCGGCGAACTCCTCGCTGACGATGACCGCGGCAGCGGCGCCGCACGTGGGCGGACAGCACTGCAGCCGCGTGAGCGGGCCGAAGATCCGGGGGGACGCCAGCACCTCGTCGACCGTGACGGCATCACGGAAGACGGCGAACGGGTTGTTCGCGGCGTGCGCGCGGGCCTTGACCGAGATCCGCGCGAACGTCTCCGGCCGGGTCCCCCACTTTTCGGCGTACTCCGCACCGGCCGCGCCGAAGAGCTGTGCGGCAAACGGCGCCGCGCTGGCGCCGTTCCTGGCCTCCGCGATCTCCATGAAGTCCCCGAGGGGGTTCGGGCGGTCCGGCCACCTGATCTGCAGCGCACCCCGCTCCATCTGCTCGAACCCGAACGCGAGCACACAGTCGGCGACGCCGCTGGCCACCGCCTGCCGGGCGAGGTAGAGCGCCGAGGATCCGGTCGAGCAGTTGTTGTTGACGTTGAAGATCGGGATGCCCGTGGCGCCGACCTGATACAGCGCTCGCTGACCGCTCGTCGAGTCGCCGTACACATAGCCGGCGTACCCCTGCTGCACCCGATCGAGCGTGATTCCCGCATCGGCCAGCGCGGCACGCACAGCGGCCGGAGCCATCACGTCATACGGCTGGCCCTTGCTGGGCGTCGCGAACGGGATCATTCCGACTCCGGCTACCAGTGCACGGCGCATCGGACTCACCTCCATGTGGCTCGACTAGAAGAATCATACTTCACTTAGGCTGTCACACAGCCTTGCTTGCATGCCATGTGCGACCTACTGTGTAACGCATCTCACGCACATGATGATTCACTAGCGTGCGTTCCGACCGGCACCCGAGGGGACCATCGAAATGCAGCTCACGCAGTCGCTCCACAACGCGGCACAACGCGATCCGGGTCGCACCGCGACGATCTACCTGCGCCGCACGCGAACCTTCGGCGAGACGATCGACCGGGTGTCACGGCTTGCCGGGGCGCTCCGCTCGCTCGGCGTGGAGGAGGGCGACCGCGTCGGGATCTGCTCCCTCAACAGCGACCGCTACCACGAACTGCTCTTCGCCGTGCCGTGGGCAGGCGCCGTGGTCAACCCGGTGAACGTGCGCTGGAGCCCCGCGGAGATCGCCTACTCGCTGCGCGACTGCGGCACCGACGTCCTCTTCGTCGACGACACCTTCGCGCCGCTCGTCGACGAGCTGAAGGACCGCGCGCCCAACCTGCGCACCGTCGTCTTCTGCGGCGAGGGCGAGACACCACAGGAATTGCTCGACTATGAGCGGCTGGTCGCCGGCACCGCTGCGGTGCGGGACGCGCGCCGCGGCGACGACGACCTCTACGGCGTCTTCTACACCGGTGGGACCACCGGGGAGCCCAAGGGCGTGATGCTGTCGCACCGCGCCTGCCTGGCCTCCGCGATGGGCAGCCTCGTGACCGCCGACGTCCTCGGACGGGGCGGCGTCCTGCTGCACGCGGCCCCGATGTTCCACCTCGCCGACATCGCGGCCTGGAACATCGGCAACCTCACCGGCTCGACGCATGTGATGGTGCCGTCGTTCACACCGGCCGGCGTCATCGAGGCCATCGAGAAACACAAGGTCACCGACTCGCTCCTCGTGCCGACGATGATCCAGATGCTCGTCGAGGCACCCCAGGCCGCCGACGCCGATCTGTCCAGCGTCCGACACGTCCTGTACGGCGCCTCTCCGATCTCCGAGACCGTGCTCGCGAAGGCCCGCGCCACCATCTCGAACGCCGTATTCACGCAGGCGTACGGCATGACCGAGCTCGCCCCGATCGCCACCCTGCTCACCGCCGAGGACCATCAGGACCCGTCCCTCGCCCGCTCGTGCGGACGTCCCGCCGCCCAGTCGGAGTTGCGCATCGTCGACCCCTACGACAACGAGCTTCCGCGTGGCGAGGTCGGCGAGATCGTCGTCCGCGGCGACCACGTCATGACGGGCTACTGGAACAAGCCGAAGGAGACCGAGGCCGCCCTCCGCAACGGTTGGATGCACACGGGCGACGCGGGCTACATGAACGAGCACGGCTACGTCTTCCTCGTGGACCGCATCAAGGACATGATCATCACCGGCGGAGAGAACGTGTACTCCGTCGAGGTCGAGAACGCCGTCGCGAAGCACCCAGCCGTCGCCCAGGTCGCCGTCGTCGGCCTGCCCGACGAGCGGTGGGGCGAGCACGTGCACGCGGTCGTCGTCCCCCGCGAGAACGCGACCGTGACGCTCGATGAGATCCGGGACTTCTGCCGGCCGATGATCGCCGGATACAAGCTTCCCCGCAGTCTCGCCCTCGTCGACGCGCTGCCGATCTCGGGCGCGGGCAAGATCCTCAAGCGCGAACTCCGCAAGCAGCACTCCGAGCACACCCCGCACACACCTGACAAGTAGGTCTGGCCGCCGGACTGGCAGTCACCGGGCGTGGAGACCTCGCCGCCGGGCGGTCTACGAAGCGCAACCACCCGAACGGCGCACGGGAATCCCCCGCCATCGGGCGTGGGGAGGATGTCAAGGGTCCCACGAGCTTGCGCGGACCCGCGTCGCCCACGGCGGGCACCGGCAGTGTCCCGGTCACGAGGTCGCCTCCGTGGACACGGCGGTTCGATGCTGCTCGTCAGACGTGCTCGCGGGTGCCGCACCCCAGCTGTCGGGCAGCGTCACGGCGCCCGCGGCCCCGGGCGGACGTCGTCCCTCGATGATGTGCTCATCGGATGGAGCGCGGCGCCGGTCGACTAGATGGCCGAGCCCAGCCACTCCTGGATGCTCGTGGCGGTCTCCTCGACCCGCTCCAGGTGCGGGATGTGCCCAGTGGCACCGAGCGTGACCACCTCCCACCGCCGCAGGAGGCGGCGGACGGTCTCGGCCGTGGCGGCGGGCATGAGCGGGTCGTCGAGCCCGTGCAGCCACAGCGCGGGCGGGGTCAGCTCGCCGAGCAGGCCGAGCCATCGGCGCGGGCGGCTCAGGTGCACCAGGGCGTCGTTACGGCTGCGCCACAGTGCGGCCCGGCCGTCCGGGTCGTGGACCGACCAGGCGGGCTCCGGTTCGGCGCGCAACTCCTGGAGGTATGCCTGCGGGATCAGGTCGAGGTAGGGTGTCGCGCTGGCGACGAGGGCATCCAGGTCTTCGGGGCGCTTGCCCGCCTGGACGTCACGGTCGAAGGCCGCCCGGGCCAGCGGTGCCTTCTGGATCAGCCATTGCAGGTAGCGGACCGGGTCGATGGGCAGGCGCGAGGGCCGCACCGCCGGTCCGATGAGCGCCAGCCCAAGCACGTCGTCCGGTGCCGAGCGCGTCGCGAGGGCACAGATCATCGCCCCGAAGGAGTTGCCGACGAGTACCACCGGGCGGCCGACGACCTGGCGGATGAAGGCCGTCACGATCGCGACCTGATCGGCCACGGAGCCGGCGTCCGGGTTCGACGCAGCGGGCGAGGACCGGCCGTGGGCGCGCAGGTCCAGCAGGTAGGCCGGACCGCCGAGGCGGCGACCTACGCCGCAGTGCTCGAGCGCGGTCCCCTGCATCCCGTGGACCAGCACGACGGGGAGGGCCGAGGGACGCGCCGGATCGGTCAGCTCCAGCCAGCTGACCGTCCCGCCGCCGTGTTGGAAGGAGCGCCGGGCGTACCCGGCGCTCCACGGTACGGCGCCGCTCATCCGACGCTGCCTTGCGGGCGGGCTCCGACGGCGACCGGGCCGGCGCTGGGCTGGGAGTGATCCCAGTCGGCCAGGAGTGTGCGCAGTGCGGTGGCCAGCGCGAGCGGCTGGTCGAGCATGATGTGGTGTCCGGTGCCGTCCACGTCGGTCGCGCCCTCGTCGGGACGGCTCCCGAGTGCGACACTGAACCACTCCGGCGTCGTGGTGCTCATGGCGACGGAATCCCTCCTGTTTGGATCGTCGGAATCGCGCATCCGGCTCGGTGCGCGTGCGACACGCGGGCTGATCAGTTCACTGAGATGGGCGCGCCGTCGATGGAGTAGCGCTTCGTCCCGCTCGACCAACGGACTGGCTGGAGCCGGTCGGCGTAGTCGGTCTTCCCCGGTCCGTACGAGCCCGGCAGCACTGCGGGCAGTCCGTCGATCGTGCCGAGGCCTTCGACGGCCTGGACGAAGGTCCGGGGGTTCAGGTCGTGCCCGGCGGCCGCGGCCGCGTTGGCGAAGACCGCCACGACCGCGCAGATGATCGCCACGGCGTTCTCCTCGCCGAGCGGGACGTCGGGGGCGTCGGTGGCCTCGTTGTACTGCTTGATGCAGGCGGTGTTCTCGGGTGTCTCCAGTTCCCCCTTGGCCGGCCAGGCACTGGCCGTGAACCCGACCGCACCGTCGAAGCTGTTCCCGGCGTTGGCCAGGACGCCGTTGGAGGCGAGCGCCCCGATGTCGCTGGTGAGGTACCGCGGGTAGAAGTGCTGGGACTCGGCGAGGGCGATGAAGCGCAGTGCGCTGGCGAAGTCGGTGCCGAGCATGACCGAGTCGACGCCGGCCGACTTCATCTTCTGGATGAGCGCGGGGACCTGCGCGATGCTGTTGGCCGGGTCGAGCTCTCCCAGGACGGCCAGCGGGTGGCCGAGCTCGGCGAGCCTGTCGGCCGCGGCCTTGACCGGCAGCTGGCTGGCGGCGCCGTCGGCGACGGCGACCGCACCCAGCGTGCGACCCTCCACCTGTCCGGCCTTCAGCAGGATCGACGCCCAGTTGCGGCCGGTCCGCTCGAGTGCGGGGTCGAGACTGACCAGGAGGCCGTGCGAGTCCCGGTAGACATGCTCGAGGGAGGGATTCTTGGCGACGACGGGCAGCTGGTACTGGGCCCCCGTGCAGCGGCTGGCGTCGTTGGTGCCGAGGATGGCGAAGACCTTCTCATCCTTGGCGAGATGGATGCAGATCGCCTTGTCCGAGTGCTCCCCCGTCGTGGTGAGGGGATCCCAGCTGGTGTAGACGGGCTCGATCGTGCGCCCCTTGATGCCGCCTCCAGCGTTGATCTTGTCGAACAGCGACTGGTAGGCCGCCCGCTGGAGGTCGACGCTGAAGTTCGGCAGGCCGAGGCCCAGTGGCTCGGCCGCGGAGAGGTCGAGCATCATGACGCCGACCTTGATCGTGGTGTCGGTGACGCCCTGGGCCACGTCGGTGATTTGGCCGGCCGTCGAGGTGCCGGTCAGACCACCCGGCCTGGCGCCGACGTTGCCGCCGTCGACCTCGATGGGACCGCTGCCGGACCGGCCCGCACCGGCTGTGGACGGCGCCGAGGACGCCAGGCCGAGCGGGATCGCCAGGCCGACGGCGAGGAGCAGGCCGGACAGGGCGACGAGCACGCCGTAGGCGCGAGCGGGTGCCACCACGCGGAAGTGCTCGGTGTGCGGTGGGGGGTTCATCGGTCTCCCTCGGGGCAGAGAGTGCGCAGTTCGGCGGGGTTCGGGCCGGCGGCAGCATCGCTGCGCTGCCGGGCGCCGTCGTGTGCGTCGAGGACGGGGGGCAGTGTGGCGGCGAGGAGGGCCGCGGCGAGGATCAGGGCGAGGAGGATCGTCTGCCACTGGCCGGCGGACAGGCCCAGCACGGGACGGGGCCGGTGGGTGCGATCGCGGTCGGTCATGCCGATCCCCCCGCGATGATGAGGCTGTCACTGCGCTCGATCGCGCGCCGGTCGGTGCCGAGGTAGGCGGCGACGACATCGGGATTGTCGCGGACGACCTCCGGGGCGCCCTCGGCGATCAGCTGGCCGGCCGAATAGCAGTACATCCGGTCGGAGATCGACATGGTCAGCGGCATGTCGTGCTCGATGATGACCACGGTGGCCGACAGTTCGCGCTGGATGCTCTTGATCAGCGGGCCGAACGCCTCGGACTCCTTCTGGGCCACACCGCCGGTCGGCTCGTCGAGCATCAGCACGTCGGCCCCTTGGGCGAGCAGGCAGCACATCTCGACGATGCGGCGCGTGCCGGTGGAGAGCTCGGAGGTGAGCGAGTGCGCGTAGCGGCCGAGCCCGAGGAAGTCGATGTAGCTGTCGGCGTCCGCGTTCTTCCTCCGCTCACGCGCCCGCCCTCCGGGCAGTGCGAGGAGCGACGGGACGAACTCCGAGCGATCGCGGGCCTCCAATGCCACCCGAACGGTCTCGTGCACGGTCAGGTCGCCGAAGAGGCGCGCGTCCTGGAAGACGCGGCCCATCCCGAGGGCCGCACGCTGGTGCGGGGCGAATGACGTGACGTCGACGCCGCCGATCTCGATCCGGCCCGACTGCGGTCGTACGAAGCCACTGATCACGTTCATCAGGGTCGACTTGCCGGCGCCGTTGGCCCCGATCACGCCGACGACCTCGCCCCGTGCGACGGTCAGGGAGGCGTCCTTGAGCGCGACGCGGCCGCCGAAGCTCACGTTCACACCGGTGACCGCGATCGCCGGCGCGGCCGGGTCGGTGACGAGGACCGGCTCGGGGCGCGGCAAGGTCTCGATCGGTGGCCGCACCGGGTCCGGGACCGCGGCACGCCCGCGGGCGAGGTGGCTGAGGATCGCCGAACGGGCGGTCAGCCCAAGCTGGGTGAGTCCCCCGGGCAGGAAGAGGATCAGCACCAGCACGCCGATGCCGGAGGTGGCCAGGCTCACCGAGAACGAGTCACCCAGCACGGCCGGCAGGCCGATCAGATAGATCGCGCCCAGGATGGAGCCGGAGACTCGGCCCAGCCCGCCGATGACGACCATCGAGATGATCAAGGTCGACTGCTCGGGACCGAAGATCGCCGGCGACGTAGCGGAGGCGAGGCCGTACTGGCCGGCCGCCGCGGCGTAGAGGCCACCGGCCAGGCCGGCCAGCGCGCCGGCGAAGACGAAGGCCGAGAGCTTCGCCCCGACCGGGGCGACGGCGAAGCTCGAGGCCGCCCGGTCGTTGTCCCGCACCGCGATCATCGAGATGCCGGCGCCGGTGCGTCGCAGGCGAACGACCGCTGCGGCACAGACGACGACGATCGCCAGCGTGAGCAGGTAGAACGTGCGCTCGGAGGAGAGGTCGAGCCCGAACAGCCGCTGAGCGGGGAAGGTATAGGTCGGCCCCGCGCCGAAGATTCCCTGCCCGTAGAGCCAGGACTGGCACGCCACCGCGAACGCGAGCGTCGTCACGGCGAGGAACGGGCCCTCGACGCGCAGGGCGGGGAGCCCGACGACGAAGGCGGCGAGGCCACCGGCGACCGCACCCTGCGCGACCGCGGCGAGGAACGGGACACCGTTCGAGGCAAGCTGCGTGGCCACGAGCGCGCCGATCCCGACGAAGCCGAACTGCCCCAGGGTCAGCTGGCCCGCCCAACCGGCGAGGACGGTCACCGAGAGCCCGACCAACGCGAAGATCAGGACCCTGGTGAACATGTACTGGTCCGCCGATGTCGTGAAGACCAGCGGGAGGAGAGCCGCGACAGCCACCGCGACGACGGCACCGATGAGACCGGAGCGACGTACCCACCACACGTTGCGCATCGCGCTCGGGATCGGCGGGGTCTTCACGGTGATGCCGAGGCCGTCGGTGCCACCGCCCATGCCGGGGCGGCGCAGGAGGGTCAGGACCAGGATCGCGAGGAACAGGACCAGCTCGGGCGAACCGGTCGGCGCCCCGTTGGACACCATCACCGTCTCGATCAGTCCCACCGCGAGGCCGCCCATCATGGCCCGCGGCATCGACGTCAGACCGCCGACCAGCGCCGCGGCGAGCGCGTGGACGAGCAGACCGGGACCGACCGAGGCGGTCGGGAGGCCGACGACCGCGCCGGTCATCGGGTTGAGCAGCGCCACGGTCAGCACCGCCAGCGCACCGGAGATCGCCCACACGGTCGTCGAGACGCGCATCACCGGGACACCGGCGAGCTTGGCCCGGTCGGGGTTGTCGGCCGAGGCACGGACCGCGAGGCCGAACGGCGTCCTGGTCAGGAAGACAGTCAGCCCGACGATCACCGCCGGCACGAAGGCCAGCATCATGAAGTGCGGGGAACTCAGGACCACTCCGCCGACGTTGGCCTCGCGGTCCAACGGCGAGGGGAAGGAGCCGTAGTTCTCCATCTCGGGGAGCAGGACGCGTCCGAGGAAGACCAGCTGGCCGACGCCCAGCGTGGCCACGAGCAGGATCAGGCGCGGCGCCTTCGCAAGCCGGCGGATGACGCCCATCTCGACGACGGCGCCGATCGCGGCGCCACACACCAGGGTGGCCGCCAGCGCCAGCCAGAAGTTCCAGTGCCAGTCCAGCACCATCTTGGCCAGCAGCACCGCACCGAAGGCGCCGATCTCACCGTGCGCGAGGTTGATCACCTTGGTGGCGCGGTAGACCAGCACGATGCCGGCGGCGAGGATCGCGTAGGCCAGGCCGGTGAGGAGTCCGAAGACCAGCATGTCGGACGTGATCGACCACGTCGTAGCGGGGATGTCCATCTCAGGCACCTGCGCCCTTTCCGAGGAAGACCGCGCGCACCAGGTCGTCGCGGTGCGCAAGCTCGTGGGCCGGGCCCTCGAAGCGGACCTGCCCCTTCTCCATGAAGACGGCTCGGTCGGCGATCGAGAGGGCGATCTTCACCGACTGCTCGACGATGACCATCGTCAGACCCTCGGCCTTCAACCCATCGACGATCGCGAGCACCTCCTGCACCATGACCGGCGAGAGGCCGAGGGAGAGCTCGTCGATGAGCAGGATCTCCGGTCGCAGCAGCATCGCGGTGGCCAGGCCGAGCATCTGCTGCTCGCCACCGGAGAGCGTGCCCGCCGGCTGGTCGAGCCGCTGCCGCAGGAGCGGGAACCGCTCGAGTACGTCGTGGGCGCGCTGCTCGAGGTTGCGGGAGTCGCCGAGCAGCGTGTACCCGCCGATGAGCAGATTGTCCGAGACGCTCAGGTTCGGGTAAACCGACCGGCCACCGGGCACCTGGACGATGCCGAGCTTCACCCGGGTCGCCGGGTCGGCGTAGGTGACGGTGCGGCCGGAGATGCGCACCGCGCCGCGGTCGGCGTACTCGAGGCCGGAGATTACCCGCAGCAGGCTCGACTTGCCGGCGCCGTTGGTGCCGAGCAGCGCGAGGGTCTCCCCTTGGCGGACCTCGAGCGAGACGTCGAAGAGGACCTGGACCGGGCCGTAGGAGAAGTCGAGGTGGCTGACCTGGAGCAACGGCATCTCGTCGCCCCGGGCAAGGCGCAGCCGCTCGGTGCGCTCCTCGAGGAGGTCGGCAGCGGCGCGCGCGATGTCACCACGCAGGTGTCCGGCGCTGCTGGCGAGGATGACCCCGGCGAGGACGGAGGCCGCGGGCGCGACCACGGCGATCGCGGCCCGCGCACCCCACGACTCCTCGGCCAGACCGGTCACCAGGGCGCCACCGAGACCGCCGACCAGGGCCAGGTAGAGCCCGACGAGGGCGAAGGCCGTTGCGCGGAACTCCGTGGGAGTGACCGACGCGACGACGAGGGTCAGGGGGACGAGGCCGAAGAAGAGGATCGCTGAGGTGATCAGGCCGACGACGACGTAGATCGTGACGTTGGGCGCGTATGCCTGGACGCCGAACCCGACGCCGAGGGCGGCGAGGGCGCCGCTACCCATGTACAGGCATGCTTCGGGGCTGCGGCGGAAGAGGCGGTCGCTGTACACACCGCCCAGGGCGGCGCCGATGAGGCCCCCGAGCGCGGTGACGGCGCCGATCATGCCGCGCGCCTCGACACCCTGGCCGAAGTGATCCTCGAGAATGAGGCTGAGGTAGATGGGGACGGTGGTGACGCAGAGGCCGAACGCGCCGAGTGCGGCCATCACGAAGTAGAACGTGCGGATCTTCTTCAGCCGCGCGAACGCGGCTGCGAGCGTGACGGGGAGCGCGTCGGGGTCGGGCGGCAGTTCGCCGCCGAGGAGTGCCTCCTGCTCGAAGCGTCCCCGCGTGGGCTCGGGCAGACGGAGCACCCCCAGCGCCAGGATGACGCCCGGCACGGCCAGGACGGCGAAGGCCCACCGCCAGGCGTCCCGGTCGCCCGGCACGGCCACGGCGACCGCGCCGGCGAGCACCGGGCCGAGCACGATGCCGAGCGGCAGAGCACTGCGATGGACGGCGAAGACCCGGCCCCGCCCGGCCGGCGGGTAGGTGTCGACGAGGAGCGAGCCCTGGATCGGCCCCTCGTTCGCCTTGCCGAGGCCGGCGATGATGCGCACGATGACCAGCTGCCACAGCGCCTGGACGAGTCCGAGGCCGGCGGCGGCCACCGCC
Source organism: Dactylosporangium sp. CA-233914 (assembly GCF_050942935.1). NCBI lineage: Bacteria > Bacillati > Actinomycetota > Actinomycetes > Micromonosporales > Micromonosporaceae > Dactylosporangium > Dactylosporangium sp. CA-233914. The sequence goes on from NZ_CP192030.1 coordinate 7,596,185, forward strand.
CAGCCGAGCGTGCACAGGCCGGCGATGAAGGTGCGACGGAAGCGATCGCCCAGCGAGCCCAGCGGCAGCGCCCCGAGGGAGACCATCACGCCGGCCAGCGCACCGACCACGGCCACCGCCGAGGAGCTGATCCGCAGCGACTCGCGGATGTCGGGCGCGAAGACCGTGAACATCGCGTTGTCCACGCTGTCGATCACGGCCAGGCCGAAGAGCAACCCGAGCGTCATCCGGCCGCCGGCGCTCATGACGTCCTTGAAGGTCGCCTCCGGCTCGGCTGCGCTCTTGAGGGCCGCTTCGGCGGCACGCAGGCCATCGTCGTCGGATCCGTGGTGGTCGCGGGTCGAGTCCCGGTCCAGCACGACGGAGGCGAGCAATCGCGGATCACTGGTCGTGGCGCGATCTTCATCGGTCATCGGTGTCCCTCCACGGTGTACTGGGGTCATGACGCGTGGTCAGGCGGCACGCTGGTAGCAGACTCTGTGCGTGGGACCGGCCAATCAGCGTCCGGCGGCGACCTTCACGGCGTCCGAGCTGCCGAGGCAGGCGGCGTCGCCCCGGCCGGCGCGATCGCCGTCCCGCTCGATGCTTGCCAGGCCTTCGGATCTCCCTCTCCCGCTGTGTGACATGAAGCCGGCAAGCGTCTGTGCTAGGTATCATAGGGTCAACCATCCGACATAGAGAAGTGATGACCAGAAGGCAGGGCAGTCTTGTGAGGGAATGGAAGGGATCGGTCGCCTTCATCACCGGCGGCGGCCAGGGAATCGGCCTCGGGATCGCGCGAGCGCTGGCCAAGCGTGGTGTACGTCTGGCATTGGCCGACATCGACGAGGCCGCGCTGGCCTCCAGCAAGGGAGAGCTCTCCGCGCTGACCGGCGTCGAGACCTACCGGCTCGACGTGCGCGACCGCGAGGCGTTCGCCGCGGTCGCCGACGAGGCCGAGTCGAGTCTCGGCCCGGTCGACCTGCTGTTCAACAACGCCGGCATCGCGCCGTACTCGTCACTGCGCCGGATGCGGTACGAGCAATGGGACCTGGTCATGGGGGTCAACGTGCACGGAGTGATCAATGGCGTCCAGACGTTCATGCCACGGATGATCGAGCGCGGCAAGGGCGGGTACGTCGTCAACACGGCCTCGGGCGCCGGCCTCGTCGCCGGGCCGAACGTCCTCTACACGACCTCGAAGTACGCGGTCGTCGGGATGTCGGAGTCACTGAAGCACGCGGCCGCCAAGTACGGCATCGACGTAAGCGTGCTGTGCCCCGCTGCGGTGGCCACCAACATCCTGCACAACACCGACGCCCTCGGCTCCGCGGCGGGCCTCGGCCAGCGAACCGACGCCCGCAAGAGCACCGAGGACTACATCAGCTCGGGGCTCTCGATCGACGTCGTCGGTGAAATGGTGCTCGACGGGATGGAGTCGAAGGCGACCTGGATCCTCACCGACAGCGAGATCGAGCCGTACGTGAAGATGCGGGCGGAAGCCTTGCTCGACGCGTTCCCCGCGGCGGCGTCCGGCGTCGTCTGAGGGCCGGGGCCTGCCGAAGCAGGCGGGGCGGTACGGGCCAGGGCCGTACCGCCCCGCGTCGGTTCGAGCACTACTGCGCGGGCGTGAAGCTCGCGAGGGAGGCCGAGAGCGCGCCAGTGGTGGCCGCGTCGGCCAGCGCGACGCCGCACAGGAACCCGTCCTCGCGGTCCGCGGCCGTCGTCGGGCAATGCCGCACGACGCCCTTGGTGTCCACCGCCTGGAACGGCTCGTAGGTCACCTTGCAGGCCAGGCTCCCGTCAGCGCCGGATTCCACCTTCGTCAACGAGGACTTCAGCGGCGCCGAGACACCGGCCTGCTTGGTGGAGTACGTCGCGACCACGCAGTAGTACGCGGTCGAGGGCGTGGCGCCGGTGGCGGTCGCGGTCAGCACCGTGCCCGGTGCGATGTCCGCGTTGGGCGTCAGCTTGGTCTCGAAGGTGGCCACCCCTGCGCCGGCCGTCTTCTCGCCGCTCGTCGCCGGTGTCGAGGGCGAGCCCGTGGCCGACGGCGGTTGGCCGGCGCTCACGTCCTCGCCGCTCTCGCCGCAGCCGGCGACCAGCACCAGGCTCGCTGCCGTGGCCGCGACCGCCAGGATGGTCTTGCGCATGTGGACTCCTACCCGGGGCACTGGTTGCTAGGACTTGGAGAGTTGGCGGATGACGTCGATGCCCGTGGGATCGACCGGGATTCCGTTGAAAACTGCGCGCGCGTTGGCGTGGCCGGCCTGGTGCAGGGCGAAGGCATGACGCAGGGCGTTGTACTGGCCCTGCGCCTCCAGGGCACCGTTGACCGACAGCTTCGCCAGCTTGAGCCCGAATGCCGGGCGCCGGGCGATCTCCGATGCCATCTCCAGAGTGAACGTTTCCAGATCGGCCCGCGCCACCACGTGGTTGACCATGCCGAGCTGGCGACACTCCTCGGCGGTCAGGGAACTGCTGCGGAAGAGCATCTCCTTGGCCTTGCGCGCCCCGAGCTCCCACGTGTGGGTGTGATACTCGTGGCCGTTGACGGCGAACGCAACCGTGGGGTCGGAGAACGAGGCGTCCTCACTGGCGATGATGATGTCCATCGGCCAGACCAGCATCAGGCCGCCCGCGATCACCTTGCCCTGCACCTGGGCGATCGTCGGCTTCGGAACATTGCGCCAGCGCCAGCACATCCCGAGGTAGAACTCCTCCTCGTTGGCCATCCCGCCGGCCTGGCCGGGCTGGAGGTAGCCACCGGTCATGCAGTGCGGCTCGAAGTCGGCGCCGCTCGCGCTGTTGGTCAGGTCGTGACCCGAGGAGAAGTGCGGTCCATCCGCCGCCAGGACGATCACCTTGATCTCGTCGTCAGTCGTGGCCCGCTGGAAAGCGGTGTCCAGTTCGTGGAGCATCTGGTAGTCCTGCGCGTTGCGCATCTCCGGGCGCGCCAGCGTGATCCGGGCGACGTGCTCGGCGGGAACGTCGTAGCGGATCCTCTCGAAGCCGGTCTGGGGGGCGGTCTCAGGCATTGCTCTTCATCCTTTCGATGGCTTCGTCACGCATCTTGCTGCGGCGGACCTTGCCGGAGTCGTCGCGCAGCGGCTGGTCGATGAACTCGACGGAGCGCGGGATCTTGTAGCGCACCAGCCGGTCGGCCAGGAAGTCGAGGATCTCCTGGGCCGTCGTGCCCGGCTCGGCCTGCACGAGGGCATGGACGCGCTGGACCAGGTCGTCGTCGGGCAATCCGACGACGACGGCCGAGAGCACCTTGGGGTGCTGGCTGATGGCGTTCTCGACCTCGGCGGGGTAGACGTTGGCGCCTCCCGAGACGATCATGTCGACGCGCCGGTCACTGATGTAGAGGTAGCCGTCCTCGTCCTTCCAGCCGAGATCGCCGAGCGTCTCCCAGCCGTTGAGCGACTTCGCCTCCGCGCCGACGTACTCGTACGAGAGCCCCATGCCCTCGCTGCCCTTCATGTAGATCTCGCCGATCTCACCGGCCGGTGCCTCCGCGCCGTTGGCGTCGAGCACCTTCATGTCGCCGACGATCGGCCGCCCCACCGAGCCTCGGTGCCGCAGCCACTCCTCGCCGGTGATGACCGTCATGGCGATCGACTCGGTGCCGCCGTAGAGCTCCAGAACCTTCTCCAGCCCGAGCATCTCGATCCACTTCTCCTTGAGCCACTCGGGGCACTTGGAGGCGCCGTGCCAGAGGATCCGGATGGAGGAGAGGTCGCGGGCCCCGCTGGACTCGATGACCCGGTACATCCGGTGCATCATCGTCGGCACGAGCATCAGCCACGTGATCCGGTGCTGCTCGATCAGCCGCAGCGTCTCCTCGGCGTCGAACTTGTCCATCACCACGATGTGCTGGCCCAGGAGAAGGCCGCCGACCGACATCGTCAGCGACGAGTTGTGGTAGAGCGGTGCCACCACCAGCTGGGTGTCGGCGGAGGTGTAGCGGAACAGGAACTGGTTGATCGCCGGCGACGCCTCGGCACCGGCACCGGCACGAATGATCTTGGGCTGCCCGGTGCTACCACCAGATGTCGGCGCCTTCCACGCCGGGGAGATCACCTCGGGCAACGGCTCGTCGCTCACCGAGTCGTCCGGCTCGAACCCCAACGGCAGAGCGGCGTAGCCGGGGTGGTCCCCCTCGTCCACGCCGACCAGGAGCGCCGCCTTGGCGAGGTCGATGATCGCCTGCCGCTCCGTGATCGGGAGGCGGTACGACAGCGGTATCGGCACCGCGCCGACCTTGAGGGCCGCGAAGAAGGCCACGTAGAAGTCGATCCCATTCGGCAGGGCGATCACCACGTAATCGCCGAACGTCACGCCCTCGCCGAGGTAGACGCGAGCGAGCCGGTTGGAGCGCTGCTCAAGCGTGCGACGGGTAACGACGTCGTCCCCATGGCTGATGGCGATGAAGTCGGGGGCCTCCCCGGCGAGTCGCGCCATCGTCCGCACATAGGGCTCGGCTGGGTTTGCGGCGATGAGCTCCGCCACGGCTGCAGCGTCCATTGCACACCTTTCCTCGACGAGCAACTGGACCAACTCTATGCTAGCCACCATAGAGTGAGGCAAGTTACTTGGCGGAATTTCGGCGAAGGTGGCCGGCTCAGGCCGACAGCCGAGCCCAAGAAGTGCGGCGAACGATCGCCGGCCGAGTCACCATGGACGGTACGGCCGGGCGAGTCCGCCCGGTTCTTCGCGCCGACGAGGTTCGGACGCCCTCAGTCAGCGGGACTTGCCGCGCCGGGAGCCGCCACTTTTGCCAGCCTTGCGCTGCTGCTCCGGTGCCGGCTGCGCCCACACATCGGCGACGTGCTTGTCGAACACGCTCGCCAGCGCCTGCAGTGCCGTGTCGAGGTCGACGCCGTCAGGGTCGATGAGTGCCTGGAGGTGGATGCCGCTCACCGCTCCGCTGACCGCCACGGCGAAGGCACGCTCCCGCTCCGTCGCGAAGGCCGGGTCAACCCCCTCGGGACGCTGTGTGCGCAGCCAGACCTCGACGCCCTTGCGTCGCCTGGCGAGGAACTCCTGGTACTGGGTGTGGACCGCGCCGGTGCTGCTCATCGCCTCGGTGAGGATCATGAACATCAGCGCCGAGTTGCCGCTGCGCAGCCAGTTGGCGTACTCGTCGAGGACCTCCGCCAGACGGGGGACGGTCTCGTAGTGCTCCGGACCCATCGCCCGGTCGATGGCGCGCCCGACAACGGCCAGGATCAGCCCGTCTTTGTTCTTGAAGTGCCACGGGATCGAGCCGCGGCTGATGCCGGAGCGCTCGGAGATGTCCACGAACGAAGTCCGATCGAAGCCGCGCTCGGCGAACAGTTGCTCCGCCGCGTCGAGGATGCGCCGACGACTCTCGTCGCCGATCTCGTCGATCCGGCGTCGTCCAGGTGAACTCACGGTCGCCATCATAGACAGGACCGCCCTCCGGCTGCCGCAAGCCGGGTCCCGCGCCGACTCCAGCAGGGTACCGGTGCCGATCACCTGCGGCTCACCCCCACAGCCTGGCCGGCTGCCGGGTCGAAGTTCGCCAGGAACGCCTCGGCGTCGGCCATGGCCACGGCGATCTCCTCGGTACGTTGACGGAGGTGCTCCGGAATCGCGTTGCGCGTGGCGATGTAGGGCGCGTTGCTCTCCACGGCTCGCAACACCAGCTCGCCCACACCGTTGGGCGAGGCGCCCTGGGCGTTGAGGATCTGGTGGGCGGTATCGAGGATCTGGGTCACCCGCGCCGAGTGGGCCGGGGCAGTGTCGGGACGCAGCTGGCGCGTGTTCTCGACGATGTCGGTGGCCACCGGGCCCGGGAAGAGCACGGAGACCCCGATGCCGAGGTGGGCGAGTTCGGCCCGCAGCGACTCGCTCAGCCCGACCACGGCGTACTTGCTCGCGTGGTAAAGGAAGCCCGATCCGGCGGGAAGCAGCCCCGCCTCCGACGAGGTGTTGACGATGTGGCCGCGGGCGCCGGCAGCCAACATCCCGGGCAGGAACGTCTGGATCCCGTGGTAGACGCCCGCGAGGTTGATCCCCATGGCGTAGTCCCACATCTCGAAGGTCGCCCTGGCCGGGCTCACCGAGTCGATGATGCCGGCGTTGTTGAACAGCAGCGTCACGGCACCGAGGTCGCGCTGCACCTCGGCGGCCACCTCGGCGTACTGCTCCCGGTTGGCGACGTCGAGCCGGTAGCAGCGCAAGCGCTCCGGCCCGGTGGCGAGCAGATCGCCGGCGCTTTCGAGCGCATCGGCGCTGATGTCGGCGATCGCGACGTTCGCACCGCGTCGCAGCAGCGCCCGGACGATGCCGAGGCCGATGCCCCGAGCCCCGCCCGTGACGAAGGCGAGGCGCCCCTCGAAGTCGGAGATGCCCTCGCTCGTGTCCGTGAAGGTGTTCATGGCCTTGTCCTCACCCTTCATATCCGCCGCCGGCCACGAGCACCTGTCCCGAGACGTAGTCCGCCTCCGGGTACGTGAGCATGACCACCGAACCTGCTGCTTCCTCGGGCGAACCGGCGCGGCCCAACGGGACGATCATCTTGATCGCCTCGTACGCCTGCGCCGGCACGCCGACCTTGATCTCGCGCCCCTCGACCTCGATGGTCGAGCCGCCCTCGGCGATCGGCTGGGAGAGCCGCGTCTCGATGAAGCCGAAGGCGACACAGTTGACGTTGACGTGGTAGCGACCCCACTCCTTGGCGAGGGTCTTGGTCAGGCCGAAGAGGCCCGCCTTCGCCGAGGAGTAGTTCGCCTGCCCGGAGTTGCCGCGGATGCCCGAGACCGAGGAGACGTTGACCACCTTGCGGTGGACCACGATGCCCTGCTCCGCCTCCCGCCGCACCGCGGCCCTGATGACGGGCTGGGCCGCGCGCAGGATCTGGAACGGCGCCTTGAGGTGCAGGTCGACGATCGCGTCCCACTGCTCGTCGGACATCTTCTGCACCACGTTGTCCCACGTGTAGCCGGCGTTGTTGATGATGATGTCGACGCCGCCGAAGCTCTCGACTGCCGCACCGATGAACCGGTCGGCGAAACCGTCGGCCGTTACGCTGCCGGGGACCGCGATCGCCTGCCCGCCGGCCGACTTGATCTTCTCGACCGTGTCGGCGGCCGGCCCGGCGTCCAGATCGTTGACAACGACGGAGGCACCCTCCGCGGCCAGCTTGAGGGCGGTCGCCCGGCCCACGCCGCGGCCCGCTCCACTGACAAGCGCCGTCCTGCCCTCCAGCTTGCCCATCAGCCGTCCACCTTCTGGTACATGGTCACGACGCAGGCACTGCCCATGCCCATGTTGTGCTGCAGGGCCGTGGTGACACCGTCGACCTGGCGGCCCGCTGCCTGTCCGCGCAGCTGCCAGACCAACTCAGCACACTGCGCGAGTCCCGTAGCCCCGATCGGGTGACCGCGGGCGATGAGGCCGCCCGAGGGGTTGATGACGACCTGGCCGCCGTAGGTGTTCTCGCCATCGAGCACGAACTTCTCGGCCGTACCCTTCGGCGTGAGGCCGAGCCCCTCGTAGATCAGGAACTCATGCACGGTGAAGCAGTCGTGCACCTCCGCAACGCGCACGTCCTCGGGGCCGATGCCGCTCTGCTCGTAGACCGCCTTGGCCGCCGAGGCCGTCAGGTCGTAGCCGACGAGCTTGCGCATGTCGCCCTCGAAGGTGTTCGCGTAGTCGGTCGTCATCGCCTGACCCGCGATGACGACGTCGCCGCGCAGGCCGTGCCTCGTCGCGTACTCCCGCGAGACGACGACCACGGCGGCCGCACCCGAGGTGGGAGGACAGCACTGGAGCTTGGTGATGGGGCCGTAGATCTGCCGTGACGCCAGCACCTCCTCGAGCGTCAGCGGGTCGCGGAAGACGGCGTTGGGGTTGTTGGCCGCATGCCGGCGAGCCTTGACGGAGATGTGCGCGAAGACCGCCGGATCGATGCCGAACTCCTCGACGTACTCGTTGCCCGCCGCACCGTAGAAGAGGGCAGCGCCCGGCAGGCTCTCCGGCATGCCGTACTTGCCGATCACGACCTTCGCGAAATCCTCGAGCGGGTGCGGGCGCTCGGGCCACCTGCCCTCGACGCCAGGCTCCATCTGCTCGAAGCCGACCGCCAGCACGACGTCGGCCAGTCCGCACTCGACGGCCTCGCGGGCGAGCAGGAGCGCACTGGAACCCGAGGAGCAGTTGTTGTTGACGTTCATGATCGGGATGCCGTACCGCCCGAGCTTGTAGAGCGCCTTCTGGCCGCCGGTCGAGTCGCCGTAGATGTAACCGGCGTACGCCCGCTGGACCGCGCTGTAGCCGATCCCCGCATCCGCCAGCGCTCGGCGAGCAGCCTCGGCGCCCATGGCATCGAACGGGTCGCTGCGGCCGGCCTTGGCGAAGGGGATCATCCCCACGCCGGCGACCACTGCTCTGTTGTCAGACATGCCCTCTCCTCGTCCCGGCAGCGCTGCGGAGGATCAGCGAAGCGTCGTGGAGTCTGCCACCTGATTGTCTCACCGTTCAAGTCTATGCTGGGTGTTATATTCAACTCTATGCTGGGTGTTATAACTGTCGCATGACCAACGGATCTGGATCGGACGGTCGGGCCACCGTCCGCGTCGAGGTACGCGACGGGGTCGGCACCGTGACCCTGGCGCGCCCGCACCGGCTGAATGCGATCACCTACACCCTGCTGGTGGAGCTGCGCGAGGCCCTCCTCGGCCTCGGCGCACGCGATGACGTACGGGCCGTCGTGCTCGCCGGCGAGGGGCGGGCGTTCTGCGCGGGCCTGGACCTCGAGGCCGGCCTGGCGGATCCCGCGCTGGACGATCCGGTCGAGGCGATGCAGGCCGGCATGGAGGCGGGCGCAGCCGTCACCTCGGCGATACGTACGATCCCGCAGCCCGTCATCGCCGCGGTCCAGGGTCATGCCGTGGGAGCCGGCTTCGCCTTCGCCGCCGCCGCCGACGTGCGGATGGTCGGGGCCGACGCCCGCTTCTCGGCACCGTTCCTGCGGCTGGGCATGAGCGTCGGCGACTTCGGGCTCTCCTGGCTGCTGCCCCGCATCGTCGGCCACGGCCGTGCCGCGCACCTCTTCTTCTCGGCCGGCGCCCTGGACGCCGGCCAGGCGGTCGCCGCCGGCCTCGCGGCCGGGATCAGCGCGGACCCGCTCGCGGCGGCGACCGAGCTCGCGTCGCACCTGGCGGACCAGCCGCCCTACGGCGTTCGAGCGAGCAAGAGGCTGCTCGATGCCGGCCTGAGCTCCCCGTTGCACGACCACCTGGCCGCCGAGGCACGAGCCCAGACGATCGGGGCGCTGAGTACCGCCGCGCAGGCAGCGATGGCGGAGACGCTCGCGGCCACCAAGCGCCGCGAACGCTGATCCGTGGACGCGGGCGACCCGGCGGCGGAGGAGACGATTCCCGCTACCGGGATCAGCCTCGGATCGGGGTCGTTTCAGCCCAGCGCCGCGGCGAGGCGGATCGCCGAGCGCCAGGCGAGGGCGACGGTCGTCAGCGTGGGATTGGCCGCGGTCGACGTGGGGATGACTCCGTTCCCGCCGACGTACAGGTTCTCGACGCCCCACACGCGCGAGTACGGGTCGCAGACGCTGAGACCGTCGTCGAGCGCCCCCATGCGCACTGTGCCCTGGTAGTGCAGTGAGGAGCCGCCGGCTGCGAGCGTGGGCTCCTCGATCAGCCGCCCGATCAGCTCGGCGCTGCGCAGGCAGTTGCGGCGCATCTGCTCGATCGTTTCCAGGTCACGCTCGGTGCGCCGGTAGCGGATCGACATCTTCGGCATCCCGTAGAAGTCGGTCTCGGTCTCGCTGAACTCGACCGCGTCGTGGTACAGCACGTCCTTCGCGCCGTACCACGCGACCAGCCCGAGCCGTTGCGTGGCGGGGTTGTCGCCCATGCTCAGCTTGTAGGGCGAGTTCGCGAGGGCCATCACGCCGCCCTGCATCGGGCGGGCGTCGGAGAACGGGATCAGCACGTAGCCGAGCGCGCCCCGCTCTTCGGGCGGGCAGGCCGCGGGATCGAACTCGTCGTTGAGCTGGACGAAGGACACCATCTGGAAGTGCTCGTTGAGGTGGTGCCCGAGCGCGGGCGGGCGCACTCCGGAGGCGAAGAGCACCTGCGGCGTGCGGAGACCATCGGCGCAGACCACGACATGGCCGGCTCGGACCAGGGTGACGGCGCCGGTACGGCGGTCCTCGAGCTCGGCGCCGATCGCCACACCGTCCTCGACGACCACCCGTCGGGCGAGGGTCTCCGAGCGCAGCTCGAAGCCGGGCACGGTCCGCTCGATCTCGCCGAGGATCACGCCGGTGCCGCAGAAGCGCAGGATGTCGCCCTCCCACCGGACGGCGCTGGGCATGAGGCCGACCGGGGAGAGCCCCGGTCCGTCGAACTCGGCGGCCATGGCCGCCCGGAGCGCGCCGGGCACGCCGATGTCGCCACCCTCGACGCGGGAGACTCCGAGCAGTTGCTCGGCCCGGTCGAGCGCGGCGTCCATCTGGTCGCCGGGGATGAAGGCAATGCGCTCCGACTGACGCGGGCGGGGGCATGAGGTAGCCCAGTGGATGCCCATGCCGCCGACGCCGCTGGCCATGCTCGCCGCGGGCAGCCCCACCTCGCCGGGCCCGTGGACCGGCCGCGGGTCGACGAAGAAGAGGCCCGGCAGGACGGTCTGACGGAACTCGAGGCTGGGATCGATCCCCTCGGCGATGTCGGCGAGCGCCGTTGCGCGCTCGATGCCGGCGTGGGGTCCCTGGGTGAGCAGCTGTGCCGCCGCGCGGTCGGCCTCGGTCATGTTCTGGGTGTGCTCGCCCCGCACGCCGGGGATCGCCGGCCCGACCTCCACCATGAGGATGGTGGCCGACGGCACGGCATCGCCGATCGTGCGGGCGAAGGTGGCACCGGCCGGGCCGCTGCCCACGATGAGGACATCGACGTCAGGTGTCGTGGCCGCCATCTCAGTGCCCCGTCCGTGCAGCGGCGAGCGCCTCGCGCGTGGCATCGAGCACGCGGCGGGACTTCGCCCAGGGGTCACCGCCGGCGCCTTCATACTCGACGGCGTACGGCCCGTCGTAACCGTGATCGACGAGTATGCGCAGCGCCCGCCCCAGGTCGACGGCACCGATCGTGCCGTCGTCGGCGACCAGGTGCGCCTTGACGCTCACATGCTCCGCCCGCGCAGCCAACGCCTCGATGCCGGCGTAGAGCTGGCTGAGGTCGAGCCCGGCGAGGAACCCGGCCACCTCGGGGTCGTCGGCGTCCGGGATCTGCTGGAACCTCGCTCGCATCGGCTTCAGCAGCGAATCGAAGTTTCCGAGGTCGAGCAGCAGGCCACAGGATTCGGTACCGACCGCGTCCAGCAGCGCCGCGAGCCACCGCGGGTCGCTGCTTCGGCCACCGTGGTTCTCGACCAGCAGCCGCGTCCCTTCGGCAACCGCGAAGGAACCCAGGTCGACGAGTGCCTCCACGAGCTGGTCGGGGGGTTCGGTGCCGTGGTGCGCGCTCATCGGCGAGCCCGGGTTCACGCGGACGAACGTCGAGCCCATGGCGGCGAAGCGCGCGATCCATGCCTTCAGCTCGGCGACATCGGCTGCTCGGCGCTCGGGGTCGGGGTCGGCAAGGTCGCCGACGTCGACCGCGATGTTGAGCAGGCTGGTCCCCGAGGCACGTAACCCGGCCGCGAACAGGTCGATCTCGGGATCGTCGAGGCCGGTGAACTGGAACCCGGCGGTCTCGATCGCGTCAATCCCGAACGTGTCCCGGGCCCGGCGTGGGTAGTCGCCGAGGCCGAACAGTTTCGGGTTGTCGAGGGTGAAGGCCTGCTCGGCACCGGAGGGATCGCGGAAGCGGAAGACGATCGGTCCGAGCTGTTCGCGGAGGCTGAACGACGAGACGGACAGAACGGTGTCGGGCACGGCGTACCCCTTCGAGTAAATTGGTAGTGATTCCCAGAATGGTGGCTAACCCGTTTCGGAGTCAATACCACATGGGATTGCTCTAGACTTCCGGCATGGGGCTTCGGGAGATGAAGGCCGCCCGCACGCGCCGGCAGATCGTCGAGGTCGCACTGGATCTCGTCCTGGAGCAGGGCTATGACCCGACCACGATGGAGCAGATCGCCGAGCGGGCCGAGGTCGGCACCTCGACGCTCTATCGCTACTTCCCGAGCAAGGAACTCCTCGTGCTCGAGCCATTCACCCAGGTCCTCGACTTCGCCCAGCGGCTCGAGCAGCGACCCGCCGACGAGCCGCTGGATGCCGCGCTCGGTGCCGTGATCCGGGAGTCCTACCCCGGCAAGGCGATCGACCGCGAGCGCCTGGTCGCCCTGCGCCGCATCGTGGACCACGCCCCGGGGCCGCGGGCGCGACTGTGGGACCTGGTGAACCGCTCGACCCGCGACCTCGAGCGGGTGATCGCCACGCGCGCCCAGCTGCCGAGCGACGACCTCACGGTCTCGCTGGCGGCGAGGATGGTCCTCGCCGTGTACGAGATCGTCGGCCAGGCATGGTCCGCGGGGCACACCCGCGACTCGTGGGAGCGGGCCGCCGACCGCACCCTGGCGGCGATTGCCCGGACCCGGCTCGTCATTCCCCGGCTCTGACCGGTCGCCGGCCACCTGCCGCCGGCCCGGTCCGACGGTAGGACGTCCGCCCCGCCGGTGCTGGCGCCGCCCGCGCGCGGGCCCTCGATGACTCAAGCACGCTCCTTCGTGTTCGCACCCCTGGATTCTCTGTGTCGTCCAGCATAGTCTGTTGCCCCGCGGTAACACTCGGGTGAACGCACAAAGGGGTGACCATGTCCCATCCGACGACAACCACTGAGGTCCATCAGTGGCGAGTCCCCGCTGAACGACATGTGGGGCGACGGCGACACCCTCGACCTGGTCACGGACGAGCCGCCCCGCGGCACGATGAGCACTGGTGACGCACCGACGGATCCGCTGGACGTCGCCGTCGACGGCGACTCCGCCACGTGGCGCGCCCAGGTCACACAGCCGATGCCGCTGATGGTCGAGTTCAGCGCGACAGCGGACGGCGACCAGGTGGCCGGCATCGCGACGGTGCAGTCCTTCTTCAAGATCCCCTTCGACGGCAAGCGTCGATAGCCGAATCTCCCGACGGGCCCGTGTGCCCATGACGTCGATGACGTCCGACAACGAGAGGTACACCATGGATGCTGCGATCATGGAACAGATCCTGGCTGCGAGCCCGTCCGAGCCGTTCGTGCGCACGCTGGCGCGACTCGCGGCCGAGGACCCGGACTTCGTGGCCCTCAGCTTCGGCGACGAGTCCATGACACGGCGCCGTCTCGAGCAGGAATCGAACCGGCTGGCCCGGGTCTACTCCGAGATGGGCGCGAAGCTCGGCGACTACATCGCGGTCGCGCTGCCCAACAGCATCGACTTCTACGTCGCCTTCTTCGCCGCGCTCAAGGTCGGCGCGGTGCCGATGCCGCTCTCCTACCGCCTGCCCGTCGCCGAGCGGCAGGGCATCATCGAGCTGACGAAGCCTGTCGTGCTGGTGGGTGTCGGCGGAGACGACCACCCCGGCTACCCGTCGCTGCCGGTCGGGTTCAGGCCTGATGACAGCGTGAGCGATGCACCCCTCCCCGAGGTGGTATCCCCCTCGTGGAAGGCACCCGCCTCGGGCGGCAGCACCGGTCTACCGAAGATCATCCGCAACGGGACGGGCGCGGAGGGATCGCCCGCGTTCACGGCGCTGGCGTACCAGTACGGTCCGAACGACACCCAGGTCGTCGTGGGCCCGCTGTATCACAACATGTCGCTGGCCAGTTCGGTCGGCGGTCTCCTGCTCGGCCAGCACGTCGTGGTCATGGCGAAGTTCGACGCGGACGAACTGCTCCGGCTGATCGGCCGGCACAGGATCACCTGGATGGTGCTGGTGCCGACGATGATGCACCGAATGTACCGCCGGATCGAGGAGGGCGGCGTGTACGACCTCTCCTCGATCCGGCTGTTCTGGCACATGGCCTCCAAGTGCCCCGAGTGGCTCAAGGAGAAGTGGATCGAACTCCTGGGACCGGAGAAGGTCATGGAGCTCTACGGCGGGACCGAGGCGATCGCGATCTCCATGATCTCCGGGACCGAGTGGCTGCGGCACCGCGGGTCCGTTGGCCGACCGGCCATCGGCGACATGAAGATCCTGGACGACGAGGGCAACGAACTGCCCCCGGGCGAGGTCGGCGAGATCTACATGAAGGGCCCCGAGGGCATGCCCGCGAGCTACGAGTACGTCGGCGCGGAGGCGAAGTCGATCAACGGCTGGACGACCCTCGGCGACCTCGGCTGGAAGGACGAGGACGGCTACCTCTACATCAGCGACCGGCGCGTCGACATGATCGTCACGGGAGGCGCCAACGTCTACCCCGCCGAGGTCGAGAACGCCATCGACCTGCATCCCAAGGTGATGTCGGCGGTCGTGGTCGGCCTGCCGGACGACGACCTTGTCGCGCGGGTGCACGCCCTCGTGCAGGCCGAGCCCGGGACGACGGCCCAGGAGATCCTCGACTTCCTGACCGACCGGCTGGTGCGCTACAAGATCCCGCGCTCCGTCGAGTTCATCGACCAGCCGCTGCGCGACGACTCCGGCAAGGTCCGCCGCAGCGCACTGCGGGACGCAGCGATCGAGCGGATGAAGAGCCGAGCCTGATCACGTCACTGCGCCCTCCCGCCGCTTACCTGGCTCCCGCCGGGAGAGCTTCTCGAGGATCAGCTCGCGGAGCCCGGCCGCATCGACAGCCGAACCGCCACGGCTCGTACCGCCGACGATGTGGCCCTTCAGGGCTCCCCAATCGAGCGAGTCATCCCCCGCACACCGATGACCAGAACCGGCACGGACACCCCAAGCCCGCCGACCCGCAGTCACTGGCCCACGGCCGATATTAGTGAGACGAAGCCTGGCGGCGGACATTGCGTACCGCCGTCAGACTTCGCCCTCCGAGGCGCCTTCCCAACCAAACCTGCCTATCTGCTGGATACCCGGGGGAAGCGTCGTAGGCCGTCCGCTCATCGCCTCATCGTCCTCATTGGACGATGTTGCGCGCCGCGGAAGTTGCCTACGGCAGCGGCGAGGTAGCGTGTGGCGGTCGTCTTCGACCGCCCGAACTGCCGCATCAGCAGGTCCGCACACGCAAGGTCACATTCCCCAGATTCCGCCCGTCAGGCAAACGGGTCGTGACGTCGAAAACCCGCGCGGCCACCGTGCGGCGCAGTTGAACGCACAGCCTGCTGAATGGCGAATACGCCGGTATGTCCGGCGATGAGCAGGGGACTCGCGGGCGCCCGGCACGACCGCTATCGTGCCGGGCAGACCGGGAACCTAGCCCTGGATTGGGCTCGATTCTGGCGATGTGTTCGCCTTCACTGCTTCCGGCTGTAGTGTGGCTGCCGGAACCCTGATGATCGGTACCGTCCATCGACTCGGTTCGCGCTCGCGGCCCACTTCGGGGATGCGCAGGACCGCGACGGCCCCGAGTATCCCGACGACGGCCAGCGTCAGGTATAGCGCATGGAAACCGCCCAGTGCGAGAAGTACGGGTGCGGCGAAGGGCACGAGGGACTGCGGCAGTGAGTTGGCGAGGTTGATGATGGCCAGGTCCTTGCCGGCGTCGCTGCCGTCGGGCAGGACACGCACGCAGAGTGCGAGGTCGACCGCGAAGAATGTGCCTGTCCCGAGGCCGAGGAGGGCTGACGCCACGTACAACTGCCCAAAGTCCGAGGCCGTGGCGGTCAGCACGAGGCCCGCGGCGGCCAGCGCTCCGGCGCAGGCCACGAACGGCTTCTGCCGCCGCACCGCGTCGGAGAGGTAGCCGGCGCCGGCGCTCGCGACGGCGAGGCAGCCGACCATGAGCAGGCTCATCCGCAGCACGAGTCCTCCGACCTCTTGCGCGCTCACCTCGAACCGCTGCATGAGCAGGAAGGTGTTGTAGGTGGTGCTGGCGTAGGCGCAGGTGATCAGGAACCGCACCAGCCAGGCCCACCCGAGGGCGGGGTACCGCCGCGGGTTGAACCAGAATGTCGTCGCGATGGTCCGCAGGTTCAGCGGTTGCTTCGGCCCGGTGTTGCGCGGGTCGCGCAGGAGTGCCACGGCCAGGAGGCTCAACGCCAACCCGGCCGCTGCGATGGCCCACCATTGGGCGTGGCTTCCGCCCGGGAAACGGTTGGTCAGGACCAGGCCCGCGAGCGGACCGACTGCGAAGATCATGCCCATCAGCCCGGACACTCCTCCGCGCCGATGCTCGGGAACCTGGTCCGCGACCAGGGCGCTGAGCGCGACGAACTGGAGGTTCCCCACCGACTGGGCGACGCACCACAGGACGACGACCTGCCAGACCTCGGTCGCTGCGGCGATGGCGACGAGGGTGAGGGAGAGCAGGAGTGATCCGGTGAGGATCCAGGTCCTGCGTCGTCCGAGGCGGGCGCGGGTGCGGTCCGAGAGCCGCCCGGCGATCGGGCCGAACGCGAGTGCGACGAGTGCTCCGAACCCCGTGACGATCCCGAACGCCGTAGTCGCGTCGTCGCCCGCGATCGTGCTGAGACGCAACGTCAACAGCAGCTGCAGCGGCGTGATCATGGCGATCGCAAAGCCGAGCAGGGAAGACAGCATGGCCGGGACCAGGCGGCGCAGCGGGGTGACACCGGCACGCGGGATCTCGACGGCGGCAGCAAGGTGCTGCGTTGTCATGGCGCATCTCCGATCTGGTTACTCGAACGCATGCCGATGGCATGCACGTCACGCAGCGTCCCGCTCGGGATGGCTGCGTTTGGCGGGGACGTCGAGCCGCGATGCGGCACAGAGCGACGCACGTGGTAACCCCAGCCCTGACCAGGAACCGTCCTCATCGGACTCGTCCTGGCCGGGCACTGTGTGGGCTGCGGGTCAGCGCCGCTGCAGGAGGGTGAGCAGCTCCCGATCGAGCGCGTGACCGTGCCAGTCCTCGTAGGCCACGTCGGAGCGGCCGGAGTCCAGCACACCGAACGGGCCGCGGAAGTTCCACAGAGCCCAACCGATGCCGTGGTCCTGCAGGACGCCGAACAGATCGTCCAGCCAGGCGAGGAAGACCGCGTGCGGGGTCTCGCGGTACGCGCCGGCCTCTCCGAAGTGGACCAGGACCCCGTCGTCCGCCAGCTGAAGCCATGGTGCGAATTGCTTCGCCAGCGCATCGCGGTCCCACCGCACGGTCCCGCCGAGGCCCAGGCGGTCGATGAGGTCGCGATAGGGCGAATCGGCGTCGAGGCCGGCCTGGTCGTACGGCCAGGCGGGATCGGCCTGGTCGTAGAAGAAGTCGGGCACCCACGGGCACCGGTGATGGGAGATCTGCAACGGCGTGTAGCTGTAGTGCGTGCTCAGGGCGACGTTGGGGCGGTGGGTCAACGATGGCGGCAACAGGCTCATCGATGCGTCGGGCCCCTCGAGGATCACCAGGCGGTCCGCGTCGGCGGAGTGGATCGCATCCAGCGTGGTCCCGTAGACCCGATCGAAGTCGTTCATGGTCACCGTGTCGGTGAGAAATGGTGGCTCGTTGACCAGGTCGAAGCTCAGCTGTGTACTGGGGATGCCCGCGTAGCGCTCGGCGAGCGTCGACCAGTACCGCGTGAAGAGCTCGAGGGACTTCTCGTCGGCGAACAGGTTTCCCGGCTCGGGGGTGTCGAACGGGTACGAGGTGACGCAGTAGCCCGGCGCGCGATGGAAGTTCAGAGACACGTGCACGTCATGCTTGCGTCCGTACTCCACCGCGGCGTCGATCAGTTTGAGCCGGCGTTCGTCGATCGACCTGCCGTCCGGCCCGGCCACGAAGTACAGGTACGACATCGGGATGCGCACGAAGTCGAATCCCCATTCCCGGATCCAGGCGAAGTCGGACTCCGCGAACACCCCGTCGCCCATCGGGAAGTGATCCTTCCACCGGAGGCTGGTGGTGAAGAGATCGAGAAGGTTGAAACCGCGCCATCTCGGTGTGGTGCCGGCCATTGTTGAGTTCCTTCGCTCGATGGAAGTGGGGTGAACTCGCGAGGCGGATCGACGATCAGCACGAACGCCTCGCCGGCGGGGACGAGGCTTCGATCACGGTCGCGCGAGACTTGAGAAGACTGTGCACCTTGCCGTCTTCTCACGTCAACAACTTGGCTGATACGTTGCTAAGTGAGAAGTTGGCGAGCAGCAGCGTCACGGCCGTGGATGCCGACACGCCATGCGCGATCATCGCGCGCAGGTTCGCACAGGTCTGGAGGTCCGATGACGGTTGCAACGCGGATACCCGCTCCCCCCGGCGTCGTCCTGGTGAGCGGTGCGGCCTCGGGTATCGGGCGGGCCGTTGCCATGGCTGCTGGCCGAGCGCGGGTGCCTGGTCGCGTTCGGCGGCCCCGATCTGTAACCCAAGGACCGCACCAGGAGGCATTCATGTCATTCGGCCAGGACGCCGCATCGTCGGTCGACCTGAACATCGTCCGGACCCGGCTCACCAGTGCGCTGCTGTCCGACATGCTGGACGGGATCGGGCTGCGCCGGCAATGCCTCGGCCCCGGTATCGCGCCGCTGCAGAGCGGGACCACGGTCGTCGGCTACGCATTCCCGTCGCCGTGCGGCGGGTCTACGACGTTCCGGAAACGCCGTTCGCCGGCTTGCTCGCGGCGCTCGACGCCATCGGTCGGGACGAGGTGTTCGTGACGCCCACGGCCCGCGCCCGCGACCTCGCCGTGTGGGGTGAGCTGCTGTCCACCTGCTGCGGGGCGAGAGGTGCCGCCGGCGCGCTGACCGATGGACTGGTCCGGGACTGTGGCGCGATCGAGGCATTGGGGTTCCCGGTCGCCGCCGCGGGCACCATCCCCTACGACAGCAAGGGCCGGCACGAGATCGTCGGGCACCGCGTCGCCTGTTCGATCGACGGCGTCCGGATCGAGCCCGGGGACCTGGTGTTCGCCGACCTCGACGGTTGCGTGATCACCCCGCGCGCCCACATCGCCCGGGTCGTGGGCGCCGCGCTGGAGAAGCAGGCCGACGAGCACCTGTTCCGGGACGCCGTTGCCGCGGGTATGCCCGCCGTCGTTGCCTACGACAAGTTCGGCGTCCTGTGACCGGCCCCGTGCGCTTCCGACCCGACCTGAGGACCTCATGAAAATCACCAAGCTCGAGGCGTTCGCCGTCACCGTGCCCATCGAGGCACCGATGCGCCACTCCTACGGGTACACCAGGCATGCACGCGCGCGGTTCGGCACGCCACACTTTCCTACTTCTATGCTTCGCTTATAGGTGCTGGGCCCCGCCGTCGATGCAGGGGTCATAACCTCGGCCCTGCGGCCCGCCGGATCACCCACGTCGTGCCCGAGAGGCCGGTCAATTCAGCATCAGACGTCGTGGAGAGCGGCCATTTGCCAGGTTCCGTACCAGAATGACCGTGGCACACTGTTTTGCGTGGTTGCAATGCCCAGGCTGTTGTCCGCTCGGTACAGGTTGATCGATCCCATCGGCGCGAACGTCTGGCGGGCGCACGACGAGGCGCTGCGGCGCCGGGTCGCCGTCACGCTGCTCGAGCCGAACTCCGGCAACGCGGAGCGGCTGCGGCCCGCGGTGCTGGTGAACCATCCCAGCATCGCCGCGGTCTACGACTCGGGCGAGGACGGCGGCACGCTGTACGTGGTGAGCGAGCTCGTCGAGGGGACGCCGCTCGCGGCGCGGCTCGTGCAGGGTCCGCTGCCGTGGCGCGGCGCGCTCGAGATCTGCGCCCACGTCGCCGCGGGGCTGTCCGCCGCCCACGCGCGCGGCCTGGTGCACGGCGCCGTGACGCCCGCGAACATCGTGCTCACCGAGTCCGGCGTGAAGCTCGTCGACCTCGGCACCGCCGAACGCCTCGCCAAGACATCCGCCTACCTGCCGCCCGAGCGGCGCCCAGGCCCGCCCTCCGACGTGTACGCGCTCGGCGTCGTCCTCGCCGCCGCGCTGACCGGCCGTCCACCGCAGCGGCCGGCCCGCCACGGCGCGGAGCCGCCACCGCTGCCGCTGGTGCCGCGGATGCCCCTGGAGGTCGCGGCGCTCTACCAGCACTGCCTCGCCCCCGACCCGGCCGCGCGCCCGTCCGCGGCAGCGCTCGCGCACCGGCTGGCGACCCTCGCCGGCATCCGGGTGGGCGCCATCGACGTGCACGGCCTGCCGGACGAGCCGCCGACCGTGGCCGACACGCGCGAGCTGACGACCGCGTCGGTACTGGCCAGGCTGGACCGGCACGGCAAGCCGGTGCGCGAGCGCCGGCCGGCCCGGATGGCGGCGGTCGCCGTCGCCGCGCTCGCGGTCCTCGCCGTGGGGTTCGCCGGCGTCGTCACGGCATTCGGCCTGCTGCACCCTTCCGGCAACGCGACCTGGACAGCCGGCTCCGCCACCCCGGCCGGCTCCGCCACCCCGGCCGGGCCCGCCGCGCCGTCATCAGATCCCGGCTCGGCGGGCTTCGGCCCGGCACCTGCGGGGGCCGCGTGCACGGTGTCGTACCGGGTGAAAGAGTCGTGGCAGGGCGGCGCGACGATCTCGCTGACAGTCGCCAACACCAGCCGAGCCGACCTGCCCGAGTGGGCGCTGACGTTCGACGCCGCCGGGCAGGTGCAGACCGGCAGCGCCTGGAACGGAGACTGGCAGCAGCAGGGCTCCCGCGTCACGGTGATGGGCCTGCCCGGGCACGCGGACCTGGCGGCCGGCCAGTCGGTGACGGACGTCGGCGCCACGGTGAACGGCTCGGACGCCGGCCGCGTCCCGGACGAATTCGCGCTGAACGGCACGCACTGCGACGTTGCCACACAACCGTAACGACGCGCGCCACCGCCCAATGGCATACGGAAACAACGACGCCTACCCCGTCTCGGCCAACGGTTCAGCGACCCCCATCCACCACAGCCGGCGATCCTTGCCGAGGGCGCCGCTCGTCGCGAGCCTGCGCTTCTCAACGACGACACCGTAGAGGTCGTCACCGCGCCATTGATAGAGCCGCCGAGTGGCTGCAGGCGTTCCTCGCCCACCTCGGCCAACCGCTCGGCATTCTTGTCTGACTCGCGCGGTCTCCCGCATTCGCGATGTCCGCCGATCAGCCGCGCCGGGCTGGCGAGCGGCCAACTTCCGCACAGGCCGGAACGAACGGCAAGTCGCCGCGACGGGCCGCCCCGCGTTTGCCGGTAATCGGACAGATCGTTCCCATGGCACGGCTTGGAACGCGTACCAGTTCGAGGGTGCCGCTCCGGCGCCCACGATGGAGGACCGATGAACATTCGCGGCAAGCTGCTCAGCGTAGCGGTGGCTGCCGTCGCCGCCGCGGCGACGATCCTGGTGACACCGTCCGCCGCCCACGCCACCAATCCGTTCACCTGCTTCATCCAGACCGCGGACGGCCACTACGTCACCGCGGTCGGCGGTGGCGGCCGGACCACGGACGTCATGCACACCAACGCCACCGTCCCCAGCACCTGGGAGCGTTTCACGATGGTCCCGATGGGTGACCTCTTCTCCCACTTCGCCCTACGCACCTGGTCGGGCAACTACGTGACGGCCGTCAACAGTGGCGGCCTGAGTAGCAGCACGGTTCCTGACGTCCTGCATACCGACGCAACTCGGATCGGCACCTGGGAGCAGTTCTCCACCGTCACGCTCGCCAGCGGCGGGGTCGGTATCCGGGTGTGGGACAACCACTTCCTGGCCGCTCTCAACGGCGGCAACCGCACCTCACGCGCCTTCGACTCCAACCGTACGAACTTGATCCTGCCCGACACCACCTTCCGCTTCACCTGCAACGTCTGACCGTAACCGGCGACCCTCGCCGAGTTCGGTGAAACCCGCGAGCGCGCGGGCGGCCTCCTGTGCGCCGCCCGCGCGCCTGGCCAGCTCCCGCGACGGTACGAACGACGAACTGGACCGTCGGGGTCGCTGCGACGGCGGAGTTCAGACCACCGTCAGCTCGAGGTCCAGCAGGTTCGCCACCGCGCGCAGCTCATCGACCCGGTGGCCGGTGCCCAGTGCCCAGTGGTGGCCGATGCCGGAGGCGGACCAGGCGTCGGTCCACTCCCCGGGGTTGACGCCGAAGTCCACCCGGCTCGTCGTGTTGCCGATCTTGAGCAGCGGACCGTCCACGACCTCGCCCTGGCTGGCGACGAGCTTGAGGGTGCCGTCGCGCAGCTGCGCGATGCCGAGCGCGGTCACCGGGCCGTGCGCCACGTCGAACTCCACCGAGACACCCCAGCCGCGCTTGCCGTGGTACGTCCCGAGGCCGCGCAACAGCGGACGCTTGTCACTGATCGCCAGGTGGGCCGGGCCGTCGTGGCCCATCTCGACGTGGCCGCGGTCGAAGTCCAGCGCCTGCAACTCGGTGAACGAGCCGCCCGCCCCGAGCCGATCCATGATGAGCATCGCAACGCTGGTGCGCAGCTCGTACTCGCCGGCGGCCGGGATCCCCCGGGCGGTGAGCAGCGAGGAGCCGAGAATCATGCCGGCGCCGAGCCGCTCGTGCAGTTCCCCGGCCAGGCCCCGGTGGTAGTACGCGAGGCTGTCCAGCGAGAATTCGGTCACCAGCCGGTCCAGGCCGGCGGCCACGGTGGCGCCCCAGCGGAGGTCGTCGTCGTTGACCGACTCGTCCAGGTCGAAGATCGCCCGGGCCCGCTCCAGCAGGTTGTCGATCTCGTCGGGCGTCACCGCGTTGACGCGCTCCCGTAGGTCGTCGAACTCCAGCACCTCGACGTGCCCACCGATGCGGGCCGGCAGCAGGGTCAGGTCCGTCGACACGTCGAGCATGCCCGGGTACAGGTGGCCCATGAGCCCGAACCGGCCCGTGCGCAGCGTGCGGGCCACCCCGGCCGCCCGGACCCAGCGCTCGGCCTTCGCCCAGGCGCGCTCCTCGTCGAGGTGGCCGGAGATCGAGCGGAAGCCGATGCCGGCGCGCAGGAAGGTGTTGCCGATCTCCGGCACGGGGCACGCCCCGCAGTACGCGAGCCACTTGCCGGTGTCGAACGTGTCGTGGTCCATGCTGGCGCTCGGCTGCAGGTTGAGCACCACCATGGGGGCGCCGGCCCGCTGCGCCACCGGCAGCACCATGGACGACGTCAGGTATGTAGGGACGAAGTAGAACACCAGGTCACACCCGGCGGCTCGGAGCCTGTCGCCGGCCGGGCCGGCCTGCGTGGCCTCGTCGACGAAGCCCGCATCGACGAGCTCGGCGCCGAAGCCGGCCAGCCGCTCGGCGACTCTGCGGGTGCAGGCCAGCACCTGGTCGTAGAGGCCGGGGAACTGCGGCCAGTACGCGGCAAGGCCGCCGGCGACCAAGCCGACGCGCGGCGGCCGGGGGGCCACGCGCTGCAACTGAGGTGTCATGCGCATGGCGTCAGTTCCAGCCCATCGCCGTGCCGCCGACCCGCTCGGCGCGGATCGTGTCGCCGTACCCGCTGCGCAGATACGCCGCCACCGGGTCGGGGTCGAGGCCCTGGTCGGCACGCATCTCGGCGAGCAACGGGCGCACATCTGTGTTGAACGCGTCCATGAGCACGTCTTGCGCCGCGAGCACGTTGCCCTCGCGCTGTGCCACCGCCAGCGCGTCGGCGTCGACCAGCAGCGCCTTGGCCGTGGCCTCCTGCACGTTCATCACGCTGCGGATCTGCGCCGGGATCTTCTCCTCGAGGTTGTGGCACTGGTCGAGCATGAAGGCCACGCCTGCGCCGGCGTTGGCCGACGGCTCCAGGCCGCCGCCGCGTGCCACCTCGAGCATGATCCGGAACAGCTGGAACGGGTCGGCCGCCCCGACGATGAGGTCGTCGTCGGCGTAGAAGCGGCTGTTGAAGTGGAACCCGCCGAGCTTGCCGGCCCGCAGCAGCGCCATGACGAGAAACTCGATGTTCGTGCCCGGCGCGTGGTGGCCGGTATCCACGAGCACCTGGGCCCGCTCGCCCAGCCGCAGGCAGTGCAGCAGCGAGGTGCCCCAGTCCGGCACGTCCGTAGCGTAGAACGCCGGCTCGAAGAATTTGTACTCCAGCAGCATCCGCGTTCCGGCCGGCAGCGCCCCGTACACCTCGGACAGCGCCTCCTCCAGGCGGCCCTGCCGGGCGGCGAGGTCGTCCTGGCCGGGATAGTTGGTGCCGTCGGCGAACCAGAGCGACAGGATCGTCGACCCGGTCTGCTCCATCACGTCGATGCACTCCAACAGGTGCTCGACCGCCTTGCGGCGCACCCGCCGGTCCGGGTTGCAGACGCTGCCGAGCCTGTAGTCGTCGTCGCCGAAGGTGTTCGGGTTGATCGCCCCGATCCGCAGCCCGACCTCGTCGGCGGCCTTGGCCAAGTCTCGGTAGTCGTCGGCCTTGTCCCACGGAATGTGCAGCGCGACGCTCGGCGCCGCTGCGGTGAAGGCGTGCACCTGCGCGGCGTCGGCCAGCTTCTCGTACGGGCTGCGCGGCACGCCGGGCTGCCCGAACACCTTGAAGCGGGTCCCCGAGTTGCCGTACGCCCACGACGGCGTCTCGATCTTCAGCCGCCCGACGGCTTGCTTCAACTGTCCGCTGTCCATGTCAATCCTTCCGGTCTGTGCTGTCTGTCTCCTCGGCCCGGGCGTCGCGCAGGGCGCGCAGGTATCCATCGCCGTGCTGCTCGTCGGGCTCGAGGTAACTGCCCTCGGTCCACTCGTTCCAGGCGTTGATGGTGACCACGCGCGGTCCGCCGCGTCCGGCCACAAAGGACAGTGCGTCGCGCATGGCCGCGCCGAACCGCTCGGGCGTGTTCCCCGTCATGACCGACGTGAACGGGTACCCGCGATCGCCGTCCAGCGGCCAGGCGACGGTGCGCGGGCTGGGGTCCCAGCCGACCGTCACGTTCGGCAGGTACGCCCCCGGCAGCAGCTCCGACATCCGCCGCCACTCGTCACGCGCCTCGGCGTGCACGTCCTCGTAGGGCACCGTGGGGAACCGCTTGAACGCCGAACCGGTGTGATGCCACCAGGTGTAGTGTGTGGCGCTGTCGAGGCCCAGCTCGGCGACGAGCCGCTCGGGTTCTCGGATGCCGAAGTTGACGGTGCCGCCCAGGTGCAACCCCGCGAGCCCGGCCGCCCGCGCCCGTTCGCGGAACGCGTCCAGCAGCCGGGCGGTGCGCGCCACGTCTCCCATGCCCTTGATCAGGCTGGGGAGGTCATAGATTGAGAAGTACGGCAGCCCACCCAGCCGCCAGTACGACGGGTGGGTCAGGTAGTTCTCAAGCACGTGCGCAAACGCGCGCTCCGCGTGGTAGCGGGTGTTCGGCCCGGGCAGCATCACGGTCGGGGCCGGCTCGCACGCCGGATAGAGGTCGGTCCAATCGTGGTTGGCCCACATGAGCGCGAACCGGAACTCGTCCAGCCGCTGCGCCTGCAGCAGGCCGCGGTCGAGGAATCCGTTGAGGAACGGTGCGTTGTCGTACCAGTACCAGTCGACGATGAACCCGTTCACCCCATGCTCCAGGGCCCGGTCGACGATGGCAGTGGCCTGCACCGGATCGCTTTCGTCAAACTCCCCGTACAGCGGCTTTTTCGGTTGTACGTGCCCGGGAAAGCGTGGCTCGCAGCCGCGCAGCACGTCCCACTCGGTCCAGCCTGGGCCGAACATCGCGTCGTTGCGCGGGTCGATATGCCATTGCGGGAAGTAGTAGGCCATCACCTGAGTCGGGCCGGTCTGCGCCGCGGGTGCGGTCGCACGCGCGGGCGCCGGACGACGCAGCGGGAAGGCGTCGGCCTCCCGGGATGGATCGATGGGCAGGGTCACGCTGGTGCCTCCTCAGCTGCGGCGGTCTCCGGACCGCCCGCCTGCTTGTGCATCCGGCCGCAGCACGCCGATGTGTGGGCGAATCACGCACAAGGCGTTCTTTCCTGCGGAAGTTCAAGGGGTTCCACGGTGAACCAGCGCACTGGGCCCAGCAGCCCGATCGGCGGTCGTGGGCGTCCCCGGTCGAATCGGTTGTCGCCCGCGGCACGTGCCAGGCTGGTGCAGATCGTGACGGTCAGCGAGTTCTCGCCAGTGCTCAGCACGTCCGGCGAGAGGGCGAACTCGTACGGCGGGCAGATGCGAACGCCGGCGTGCGAGCCGTTCACCGTCACGTCGGCCACCTCGTGGACCGCGCCGAGGGCCAGGACGATCGTCCGCGGTATCTCGGTGAGGGTGAAGTCGCAGTCGTACCGAATGGCTCCGGAGAATCGCGAGAGGTCTTCGAGATTGGACAGCTCGCTCAGGGAGTTCCCTCGGGCGTGCTCGGTGAACGGTCCGGCTGGAAGCGAGGACAGGCTCACCGTCCAGGACGGCACGGGGATGTCGAGCAGAGTCCGATGTCCCCGCGGCGGGCCCGCCTCGCGGTCACGTGCGAACGGATCGACGCTGATGAGGCACGACTCGGTCGGGCCGAGGTCGAGCGACATGCGCGACCCTCCGGGCTCGGGCAGCGTCGGTAGGTGTCGTTCGGTGCCCTCGAACAGGTCGATCACGGTCGTGGACCCCGCGGCCGGGAGGCGCAGTTCGGTGTGGACCTCGCCGGCCGGGCTCTCGTTCACGCAGAAGAAGCTGTGAACCTCGTCCTTCACGTAGTGGTACACCCGCAAATGCGGTTCCCGCGAGCCGGCAGAGACGGCCACGACTCCAATCGTGCGCAGCGCCTGCGCCACCTCCGGCAGGGCAACCGCAGGGACGGCGAGCCGCCGGCTCGATCCCACGACGCGAGGGGACTCGCCCGCCACGACAACCGCAAGCCCTTCCCGGCTGAGGTTCTCCAGCAGCGTGGCCGCCTCCGGCACGATCGCGGTCGACCCTGGGATGACGAGGGCCGGGTAGGTCTCGGTCCCGACGTGGAGCCGGCCCGCCTGGACCGACGCCCGGCCCAGGTCGCCCAGGGGGACCACATCGGCATCGAGTTGATCCTCCGCGAGCGCCCGGATAACGCGCTCGAAACCCATCGCGTCACCCGCCCATTCCGCCTCGGCGTGGTAGAGCACCGCTGCCGGCGAGACGTGGCGTCCGCCCGAGAGTGCCGCGCACAGCTTCTGGGCGTAGTCCACCCAGATCCGGAAGTACGGCCATTGCGGATTCAAGCCGCCGTTGAAGAAGTGCGGCGGGCAGTCCGGGTCGAACGGGCGTGGCGAGAAGGCGTGCGGAACGAAGAAGTTGATTCCTCGGACGCACAGGTGATCGGTGAGCCATTTCATGAGAGGAAGCCCCAGCTGCCACCCGTACGCGCCGAACGCCTCGCAGAGTGCGATGCCGGACGAAGCGGGGTCGAGATGCGCCGCCGAGCTGGCGAGCTTCGCGAGTCCCCAGTAGAAGAACTCGTTGTCGAGATGGCCGAAGGCCGACGCGCTGCGGCCGTCGACCTCGCCGGGGAAGATCTGACCGACGACGTCGATGCCGGGCGCCGACTGGCTGCGGATCGCCCGGAAATAGTGTCCCGGCCCGTATCCGAGCCGCGCATGGGCGCCGTTGTCCTCGATGAGGTGCCCGATGAGTCCGACGCCGTGCGCATGGCACCACTCGCCCAGCTCGCCGAGATAGTCGGCGAACGACCAGCTGGCCGCGTCCATGAACGCATATCGTGTCAGAGCCGTCGCATCGCCGTCTCCGTCGAACCACAGCAGCGGCAGCGCAGCCGGTCCAGCGACGCGAGGTGAGTCGAGAAACCGGGTGAGCAGTGCGTCGCTGTACGGGAGCGCGGCCTCATGATTGCCGGTCGGCCCGCGCGGCGACGCATAGGGAAACTCCATCCAGCGCGCCCCCAGCCGCGCCGCGTAGCTCGGAGCGTTCCCGAACCTCGGCTCGTCCTGGAAGAAGCCCAGAATGGTCTGCCCGAACTCGGCCCGGAAACGGGCGAGATGGGGCTCGTGGACCAGTTCGATGTAGGCGCGTGCAGAACGGGGATCAACCGGATTCAGATAGTCCGAGGTCTCCGCCTCTCCCCCGCGATCGGTCGAGACGACGATGTGGATCCGCCACCGGCCGTTGGGGACGGCCCATTCGACCAAACCATCCGCCACCAGCGCCGTAACGTCCTCCAGCGACGACTCATCGACCCTGTGGTCGTCGACACGCCGGGCGGTGACCACGGTGATCAGCGATTCGCCCTCATCCAGCCACGCACCGACGTTGAAGGCGCGACGCTCGAGCGGACCGGTCACGTCGATGTGCCGCTCAACCAGGAACCGCTTCAGCAGTTCCGGCCGTTCCGCCGGGACCCGGCCGCCGGCGTGACCACTGGGAAATCGCCCGTCATCGAAGATCCAGAACCTCAGACCCAGCGACCGGGCCAGTTCCACAACCGTCGCGAGGTCCGCCCACCACCCAGGTCCGAGGTAGTCGGGATGCGGCCGGGGCTCGAGAACGAACGACCTGATGCCGCAGTTGGCGATCTCCGTCAGTTCGCGAGCGATCGTCTCCCGGTCCTCGCCGTGATGCCACACCAGCGGGGCGACGAAATTCCCCTCCGCCACCACACTCCGCCACTGGAAACCCTTGCGGCGTTCCATCGACGCGCCTCCTCCGCTCATCTCGACCGCCGTGATCGTCACGGCTCGGGATCACGATTTGACGGCACCGGCGAGTCCTTCCACGAACGTCTTCTGCAGGCAGACGAAGACAATGATGATCGGGATCAGCGAGATGAAGGCTCCGGCGGCCAGGCCGGTCCAATCGGTTGTGTACTGGCCGTAGAAGCTGTACATCCCGACGCCGAGCGTGCGTAGCCGAGTGTCGCCGAGGGTGAAGACCAGCGGGACGAAGAACGCGTTCCAGGCCGAGATGAACACGAAGAGCGTGACACTGCCCAGCACCGGTCTTGACAGCGGCAGCATCACCGACCAGAACGTCCGCCAGAATCCTGCGCCGTCGATCTGGGCCGCGTCCTCCAGTTCCTGCGGGATGCCGGCGAAATAGCCCATGAACAGCAGGATCTGGATCACATGGGTCGGCCCGGCCTGGGCCAGCACCGCGCCGATCAGGCCTTTGGACAGCCCGAGTGAGGTGATCAGCTCGAACACCGGGATGATCGTGTAGCCGTGCGGGATGAACATGGTTGCCACCAGGACGCCCACGATCACCTTCCGGCCGGGGACGTTGCCGCGGCCGAGGGCGTATCCGGCGGTCGCCGAGACCAGCAGGACCAGGATCACCACCGCTACCGAGAAGGTGACCGTGTTGATCGTATACTCGCCGAATCTGGCCACGTTCCAGGCCCGGACGAAGTTGTCCAGCGTCGGTTTGTCCGGGATGATCGACAACCCGCCGAGCAGCATTTCACGCTGGGACTTGAAGGACGCCGAGACGACCCACACGAACGGGTACACCCACAGCGCGCAGAGCGGAACGAGCAGCAGGTGCCAGAGGTTGATCCGGTGCCGCGCCCACCAGCGAGTGGTGGAATCGGCAACCGACCGCGGCGGTGGCGCGACGGCGGCCGGCTGGGTCGGCCCGGCCTCGGCCGGACGCGATCGGGGGCTGTTGCCGGTGGCGGTCACGAGTGCGTCCCCCTCCCGTAGAGGCGGCGCAGCCACGGCGCCTGGACCAACGTGATCAGCAGGGTGAACACGCCGAACACGATGCCGGCCGCACAGGCGTAGCCGTAGCGTGGAACGGCGGCCTCAGCGGAGCTGCCCGGCTCGAACGCGTACCGGTAGATGTAGGTCCCGACGACGTCGGTGCTGAAGTTGGGACCGGCGCGGGTGGTGGCCTGGACCAGGTCGAACGGGTTCATGCTGCCCTGGAAGGTGAGCAGCACGATCACCGTGCCGATCGGTACCAGCAGGGGCAGCGTGATGTGGACCAGCGTCCGCCAGCCGCGAGCGCCGTCGATGCGGGCCGCCTCGTAGATCTCGGCCGGGATGGTCTGTAGTGCGGCGAGCCAGTAGATGAGCGAGATGCCGAACCCCTTCCAGACGTCGATGGCCAGCAGGGTCGGCAGCGCGAGGTGCTCGCTGCTGAGGAAGTCGACCGGGCCGATGCCGATCGTGCCGAGTGCCTCGCTGGCTACGCCCCCGTTGGGATCGAGGATGATCCCCCAGACGATGCCGACGATGGCAGTGGTGGTGACCACTGGGACGAACAGCAACAGCCGGTAGAGGGTCCGGCCCCGCAGTCGCGGGTTGTTCAGCAGCATCGCCATCACCAGTGCCAGCGGCAGCTGCACGAAGATCGCCACCACCGAGAAGATCAGGCTGTTCTTGAACGCGTTCCAGAACCGCGGGTTGGTGACGACGTCCACGAAGTTGTCCCAGCCGACGAAGTCGGTGGCCGCGGAGATGCCGTCCCAGTTGAAGAACGCGTAGTACCAGCTCGCGATCATCGGCCAGGCGGTGAACAGGCAGAACAGCACCAGCGTGGGCAGCAGGAACAGGTAGTGGCCGCGGTGCGCCCAGATCCGCTGCCGCAGCCGCCTCCTGTTGGTGCGCCGCCGACCGGTCCGGCCCCGGGGCTGAACCTGTGTGTGGGTGGATGCGGTCGTCATCGGCCGGCCGGGGTCCAGTCCTTCAGCAGGTCCCAGTCCGCGTAGGTGAAGTCGGCGGCCGAAATCTTCTTGCCGGCGTCGTTGAGCTTGGCGAATTCGGTGCTCCAGAATGCCTCGACCTTCTGCTGCTGGTCCTTCGCCAGCGCGTCGATCGGCTGGTTCCGGGAGATTGCCTGGGACGCCAGGCTGGCGAAGACGAAGTCCGGGTTCCCGCTGAAGTCGATCATCGCCTGGCGAACCGCGGCCGAACCGACCACCGTCGGGTCGGGTATGCGCTTGATCGTGGCGGACAGCACGTCCACCATTTGCGACTCCTGCGCCGACAGTGTCGACTTGCCTTTCCAGGCCGAGGTGACCGCGGTGAAGCTCCGGAAGGTCTCGAAGTAGGCCCGCTGGAACTCCTCCGAGACGAGGAAGTTCATCAGCTTCCAGGCCGCCTCGGGGTTCTTGGACTGGCTGGACATCGACCAGATCGGCGAGAACGAGTAGGGCTGGCCCGCGTAGCCGACCCGGCCGGTGTCCGGGACCGGGGCCGGCGCGACGCCGAAGTCGAGGTCCGGGCTCAGCTTCTTGATCTCGTTCACCTGATAGCACGAGCCAAGAAACATCGCCGTGGTGCCCTTGGCGAACTCGGTGTACGCCCGGGTCGGCTCCCAGGTCTGCCAGCCC
This sequence comes from Dactylosporangium sp. CA-233914, assembly GCF_050942935.1. Taxonomy (NCBI): domain Bacteria; kingdom Bacillati; phylum Actinomycetota; class Actinomycetes; order Micromonosporales; family Micromonosporaceae; genus Dactylosporangium; species Dactylosporangium sp. CA-233914. The sequence goes on from NZ_CP192030.1 coordinate 7,627,311, forward strand.
GGCTCGACCACGCCGTCGGCGTGCAGCTTGCGGTAGAACTCGACCGACCGGAGCAGGCCCGGATCGGTGTAGGCGACCTTGCCGGTCCGCAGGTCCCACGACGTGCCCCAGATGGACGAGGGAGCGGCCTGGTTGATGAGCATGCTGACGTCCGCGGCCGGACGGCCCAGGGCGGTGGTGAACGCGTAGCCGTAGTACTTGCCCTTGCCCTTGGCGCTGATCGCGCGGGCTACCTGGTCCAGCTCGGAGATCGTCGCCGGTGGCTTGGTGGCACCGACCTCGGCCAGGCCGCTCTTGCTCCACAGCAGCAGGTTGGCCGACGACCAGTTACCGGCGACCAGCGGCAGCGACAACAACTTCCCGTCGCGGTGCAGCCCGGACGTACGCGGATCGAGGTTGGCCGCACCGAGCCGGTCGGCGACCTTGTCCTTGTCGGCGTACGCCGTCAGGTCGGCGGCCCAGCCCTGGGAGTTGAACGAGTCGAGGGCCGCGCCCTGGGCGCGGTAGACGTCGGGCGGGTTGCCCTGCTTGAACATCAGCTGGACCGCGTTGACCTGCTGGGCGGCCGGGTTCTCGATCACCTCGACGGTGATCCCGGTCTGCTCGGTGAACTTGTCGAACTGGGTGCGGTAGAACGCCGACGCGCCGGTCGGGTCCGGGATGAGCGCGATCCGGATGGTCGGTCCGGAGCCGCTCTTGCTGCCGCCACCGACCAGGGTGCAGCCACCGGTGAGCGCGGCGATGCCGGCGGCCGCGCCGCCGAGCAGGGTGCGGCGGGTCAGGGTGGGAACGCGAGATGGAGGCGATGAACCGGTCATGGTGAGACTCCACAGGGGGTGTTGATGTTGGGGCAGGTCCTGAAACCCAGGGCGGCGGGGTGTGGCGGATGGTTGCGTGCCGTTGAGGCGGCCCGGAAGGAGTGGCCGACAGCTCGTTCTGGACGCCCTGGCTGCTGATTGAAATCTGTGGTGAGGCCGCACATCATGCGTGCGCGGCCGACGAGGCCGGCGAGGCGGTGTGCTCCTGCGAGGTGACCAAGCCGAGCACACGATCACCCCACTTCAGTCATTGTGAAACGTTTCACAAGCATTGGCGGGTGCGCGGCGGCCTCGGTGGTGAGCACCTGCAACTGGGCCGCCGCCGTGAGGTCGCCGCGCTACGGCTTGAACACTCATTGAGACTCCTTCGACGGCGGCGATGGAGTTGACCATAGCAGCAGGAATCCACAATGTGAATGTTACATCTTTGTATCGCATCCCATCGCAGCTGCCGAATCATCGCCGCGGTGGAACCGTCCGCGACCGTGCTGGGTTACGCCGGCGGGTCGAGCTCGACCGCCTGACGACGGCCGAGCGTCCGCTCGCTCGACCACACAGCCGCCAGTACGGGAAGGCTTGGCACGAACAGCGGCCAGACGATCGAGCTGACGGTCACACTGACGACCGCCAGTGCAACCACGCCGAGCCCAATCCCCATGGTCGGCCCGGGCCGTGTCCAGGCAAGCGCGACACCGAGTCGCCAGGACTCGACCACACCGCGCCCCGAACCGGCCGCCGCGGCGACCGGAAAGTAGACGAGCGTAAGGAGCAGACCACAGCCGATCGCGAGCACCACCACGGCCACCGGAAGCGATCGCGTCCGCAAGGCCCAGAACACGATCGGCCACAGCGTGAGCGTGGGCACCAGCACGACCCCCTGGCTCCGCCCCAGCTCACGTCGCCAGGTCCGCCAGAACAGCCGCCAGCACCCTTCCTGGACACTCGATTCAGTGCTCTCGTGAACCATCGACCGCCAGCAGGCGGCAAGTGCGGTGGACGCCGGGCCGTAGCCGAGCACCACCAGCCCGGCGAGCGTCCCGAGAATCCACAGTCCTTGGAGGGCGAGTGCGATCATCAACCAATCGGCGGCCCGGTAGATCCGCCGCCAATCCACCGCGGCTCCGCGCCCACCATCCCGCGCCATTCCCCCACCCCCTCCATCGCACGTAGGCGCGCCACGCACGATACAGATCCACCAACGATGATCAACCGGCTCCGACGACGGGGCCTTGACAAGGACGCAGCAATGCTGTGAGCCTCTATGATACGAGTAATGGTTCCACAATAGCGATGGGACATCCACATGCCACCTCGCACCGCATCGCACCGCCTCCGGCATCCCGCTCGGTAATGCGGCCGGCGCCGCACTGGACCCCGACCGCCGCCGGACCAGCGCGTCGACCCGAATCGCCAAACCGTAGCGCGCCCTGAGCGTGCGCGTCCGCGACGCATCGTTGAAACGATACAACCCACAACCGCGCGGACCCGGCCATGACCGGCCAGGGCAACGACGATCGCACCGATTCCAACCCGCCGTACTCGAGGCGGCCAGAGCACGGTCAACCGCGTGGTCCGGTTCCCCCCCAACCCTGACAGGAGTCCGATCCGATGACCGCCAAGGATCCCGCCCTCTCCCGCCGCAGTGTGATCCGCCTGCTGGTCGGTTCGGCTGCTCTGGCAGCCGTCAGCACCGAGTTCGCCGCGGCCGAGCCCGCGGCGGCCGAGCCCACCGTCGCGGCGCCACCGCCAGACGTGCCACTGCGTGATCTCCCGAAGCCTGGACTGCGGTACGAGCGGCTCACCAGCATCGCCGGCCGGAACCACCGAGTCACGTTCTGGCAGGCGACCTGGGACGATCCGGCCGGTCGCCGGGTCGGCGCGATAGTCCGTGACCTCGAGGTCGCGCACGCCGGTGGCTGGCTGACCGCGTGCGGTGAATCCGAACGGTTCGACGAGCAATGGCTGGTCGTCGCCGAGGACCGGGCGAACCTGATCGGCTTCGGCAACTATGGTGTCGCGGCGAAGAGCTGGCTCGCCGTCGACAGCGTGCGCAAACTCAGTCCGGCCGTCGCCGAGCTGACCGCGCGGGTCGCGGGACTGGCCGAACTCACCGTCCGCTGGACCGTGGACCGGCCGCAACCTGAACTGCAGTGGACCCTCGAAGTGCATCGGGACAGCAACTACGTCGTCGGGTACCAGTCCGGTGCGCAGCACGAGTTCGATGCCGTCGACGAAGTCATGTGCGGCGCTCTGCAGCACGCGAAGGTGATCGGCTCGCCGACCGCTCTGCTCGCCTGGGAGCTGTTCGCGCCGATGTCGCTGATCCAGAGCACGGCCGGCACCGTTGCGCTGACCAGCGGCACGTTCGTGCCGTCGGAGGTGCTGCTGTTCGAGCATGAGCGGACGCTTGGCTGGGACCAGCCGTTCGGGATGAGCCTGCGCAACCTCGGTGAAGGCATCCAGACGTGCGTGTACGCCCCACCCGGCGGAGCCAGGTCGGCGCTGAAGGCCGGAGACCGCATCGGCTACGCGTTCGGCGTCCTCGCCCGGCCCGGGACGTTGTACGACGCCTACGTGGCGCTGGCGCGGGAGGAGTACGGCCTCGAACGCTACCGGCGCAACGTCTACGACACCTCGCTGACCGGCGCGATCCACAACATGATCGACCTGATCTCGATCGAACCGGACGGCGACGACTCGGTCGACTTCGTCCCATCGTTGTCCGGCTGGTGGGACCGCGCGAAGGGGTTCGTCAACATCGAGGCCGACCAGCAGTCCCGCACCGCGGCCGGCAGCGTGGTGCTCGGCGCGGGCCTGGTCGCCTCCCGGCCGCAGGAGTACGCCCGGCTCTGGGAGCGCCGGGCGCGGCCGATGATCGAATACATCGTCTCCCGCCACGACTTCGGCTACTCCCCGAAGGCCGGCTTCGGCAACTACCCACTGGGCGGCTGGTACGGCGACGTCAACACGATCGGCCCGGCCGCGCTCATGCTCCGCGGTACCAGCGGTGGGATGAACCAGCTCGCCATGGACTCCGCCGTCGGCGCGCAGGCCGGCAGCAACCGCAGCCCGTGGAGCGTTGCGCTGTCGGCCTATCTCGTGTCCGGCGACGAGGCCTGGCTGACGCAGGCCGTGCGCACCGCCAAGTGGTACGCGCGCACCGCCATCGACGCCCCATACACGACCAACGTCCCCGAGAGCCAGTTCGGCGCGATGGCGGTCAAGGCCTGGCTCGAACTGCAGGTGCTCTACGAGATCACCGGCGACCGGGAAATGCTCCAGGCCGCCACCAAGGAGGCCCGGCGCTACCTGGGCCTGTTCATGGTCCGGCCGGTTCCCGAGGGCCTGGTCACCTCACCGGTCGGCAATCCGGTCGACTTCACCGCGTACAGCTGGAAGGTCAGCCCCGGCATCCCGCAGTACGAGCTGACCACGCCGCCCTCGGAGCGGGTGGAGAAGTGGGTCGTCTCGACGACCGGGCAGACCTTCGAGCAACTGACCACGCTCAAGATCGTCGGCACCAACCCCGGCGGCGGTCTCACCCGGAACCCGATCTGGGCGCCGTTCCTGGCCCGGCTCGCCCACCAATCCGGTGACACCTACATGCGCGACCTCACCCACAACATGGTGACCGGCCGGTTCACCAGCTATCCGGGGTACTACGACCGGCAGTTCGTCAGTTGGCCGCTGCACCCGGACTACCCGTTGCGCGGGCCGTTCGGACTGGCCGCCATCTACTACCACCACACCCCGGCGCAGCTCGGCCTGGCGGTCGACTACCTGATCAGCGAGCACCACACCCGCTCCGACGGCCGGATCGACTTCCCGTACACGTTCGAGGCGGCCTACCTCTACTTCAAGTACCACGTGTACGGGCACGCGCCGGGCACGTTCTACGGCGACGACGGCGTCTGGCCGTACTTCCCCAAGGGCATCGTGGCTGTCTCCGACTCCCAGCTGAACTGGCTCACCGCCGTGTCCGCGCAGGGCTTCTACGTCAGCCTGACCAACGCCAGCCCGACCACCCGCTCGGCCTGGATCGCCTTCGATCCCGAGCTGACCGGCATCGACGCCGCTCGCACCTACCGCGCCGAGGTCATCGCCGACGGACGCAGGTACGGCGGACAGGTCGCCGGCGCGCGGATCAAGGTCCAGGTCTGCGGCCACGGCATCACCGCGATCAAGATCCCGGGCGCCGGCCGGCTGGCTCCCTGGCACCACGCCCCGGGGACCCCGGACCGGTCCGGGGTAAGTTTCCACGTCGACGACCTCGACGGCTCGGCGGACACGACCAATGATCAGATCCGCGCGATGGCGCTACCCCGGCCGGACCGGTCCGGGTACGACGTGTACGTGTCGACCGGCCTGTCGCAGCCGGTCAGCCTGCGCTACCGGATCGGGGACGGCGCCTGGCAGGACGCGCCGGCCAAGCCGCTGCCCTACGAGTGGACCATTGGCGTGGATGACCTGCGCGCCGGGTTCAGCTACCAGGCCAGCGTCAACGGCCTCGCCCGTCCCCAGGCCGATCTGTACCTGCCGGGCACCGTCACCGGCGCCTTGCCGCCCGGCCGGACCGCCGGCGGCGAACTGTCCACCCAAGCCTCCGCCACCCCCTCCGCCACGCTCGACCTCACCGTCACACTGCGCAACGCCACCGGCGCCGCCCTCGACGGGACCACGGTGACACTCACCGCCCCGAGCGGATGGACCGTCACCTCGGACACCCCGCCACCGGCAACGTTGCCCGGCGGCGCGGTCGCGACGGCGAAGTACAAGGTGACGGTGGCGGCGAACGCGGCCCCGGGGGATACCGTCATCACCGGCACGCTCGGCTGGGCCGGGCCGGACGGGTCCGCCCAACACGCGGACCTGACCGAGACCCGGCTGAAAGTCATCGCGCCGCTGGCATCCGTAGGCGTGACCGCTTCGGCGAGTACGGTGGAGATCGGCAAGTCGGCCACGGTTACCGCGGCCTACGTCAACCGGAGCCCGATGCCCCAGTCCGGGACGCTGCGAGTCAGCGTGCCGATCGGGTGGACAGTGCAACCCACGACCATCCCCTGGACGATCCCCGGCGGCGCGTTGGCGGAGTTCGACCTCGTGGTCCAGCCTGGCACGGCAGCCACAGGCATCAGCGGCACCGTCTTCGTCAACCTGGGTGGGGGCGCCGCCCTCCTCTCGACAAGTCTCCGTCTGGTCAACCCCGACGACCTGATCATCACTCCAGGCGACCAGGGGTACTCCGAGGCCGGCGCCTGGTTGCAGAGCGGCCTGCCCGGTTACGGCGGATCCGGCACCCGGTACAGCCCACCGGAGACCTACGGCCCGAAGGTGACCTGGCGGCCGCCCGACCTCAAGGCCGGCACGTATCAGGTGTCCGTGTGGTACCCGACCAACGCCGACACCACGAAGGACGCGCTGTACACCGTGAGCACCGCCACAGGCCGGTACGAGCTGCATGTCGATCAGACCGATCGCGCCGGCCAATGGCGCGAACTCGGTGTGTTCGACCTCGAGCCCGGCGCCGGCGTCACGCTCACCGCGATCAGCGGTCTCTACACCCGCGCAAACGCCTGCCGCTTCACCCGCCGCTGATCCACCGAACGCGCAACCGCGTTCACGGCCCGCGGCCGTGAACGCGGTTGCACCCTCCTCCCCGTCGACGGCGGCTCAGCCCACCGGCGCGACGGCGTGATATCCCAGGCCCGACGAGATCTGGTCCGCCTGCTCGATGACCTTGGTGGCCAGGACCTGCTCGCGCTCCGGCAGGTTCATCGCCGACAGCGGCCCGGACACCGACAGCGCCGCCACGATCGTGCCGGTACGGTCGCGGATCGGCGCGGCGATACAGGCCCGGCCGAACGCGAGCTCCTCCACCTCGGTCGCGTAACCGCGGTCGCGGACCTCGCGCAGGGTCGCTTCCAGGCCCGCCCGATCCGTGATCGTGTGCGGCGTGTACCGGGCGAGGTGGTCACCGAGCAACTCGCCGAGTTCCTTCGGCAGCAGCTCGCACATGAGCGCCTTACCCATCGCCGTGGCATGCAAGGGGCCGCGACGCCCGATCAGGGTCGACGAGCGTCCCGCGGTGCGGCCTTCGAAGTGGCATAGGTAAAACAGTGCGGCGACCCGCCGCTCAGCGACGTTCGCCCCGAGGTCGAGGTCCATCGCGAGGTTCTGGGCGACCTGCCGGGCCTGTTGATGCACGGGCATCTCATTCAGCGCGATACCGGCGAGCGTGATCACCCGCGGACCGATCCCATACATGCCGCTGCGGTCGTCGTACATCAGGAATCCGAGCGCCACCAGCGCGCCGACCAGCCGCGATACGGTGGACTGACCGAGCCCGGTCGCCTCCACCAGCTCGGACACCCGGCGCTGCGGATGCGCCTCGGTAAACTCCGACAACAGCGACAGGGCCCGCTCGACACTCTGCGTGCCGGGACCCGCTTCGCGCCCGACGATACGCGGCACGCCAGCCACCTCTCGCTCGATATGGTTCTCCCATCCACATCATAGATGCACTCCGCCTGCCGTTCCATCGCGGCTACTCGAGATCTTGCCGACAGCCATCGGACATCAGGCAAACTGCGTTCCTGGCCGGCGTGAAGCCTGTCGTAGACCGCCGGCGAGGAACTCCAGCGACTCCTCGACCGGCGGGATGATGCCGTCGTGGTCGAGATGCCCATGCGGCGTTCCCTCGACCAGCAGGCTGCTGACCGGGACGCCGACGTCGCGCAGCTGGCGCTCGAGCAGCTCGCCGGACGGACGCAGATCGTCGTATTCGGACAACGAGATCCGGGTAGCCGGCAGGCCGTCGAGGCGCGCGGCGCCGGGCAGCGCGTCCGGCGGCAGGTCGCTGATCCGGCCGACGTACCCCCGGACCATAGCCTCCACAATCGTCGCCGTACACCGGGTGAAAGCCGGTTGCAGCTCCATCTCGGCCACGATCGGGCCGTCGAGCGCCGGATTCGGGAAATGGGCGAACGGATAGGCGAGCAGCACCGCATCTGCCGGGCGTTCGTCGCGCGCCCGCAGGGCAGTGGCAAGCGCGAGCGCCGCACCGGCACTGGCGCCGCCGACCGCGGCCGGACTGCCTCCGGGCAGCGACGCGATGCCGTCGCTCGTGAGCCAGCGCCATGCGGCGTGGACGTCGTTGAGCGGCACGGGATACCGCACGCCGTCACCGGCGAGCCGGTAGTCCACGGAGACCACCAGGGCGCCGGCGCGGCGGGCCAGCTCACCGCTGACCGTGTGCGCCTCCGGCATGTCGATGCAGCCGGCGCCGAAGCCGCCACCGTGCGCCCAGAGCAGCGCGCGAGAGAGCGGCCCGCGCGGCCGGTAGACGCGTAAACGAATCGGGCCGTGGGGACCGGGGACGTCGATGTCCGCCACGGCGACGCTGGGGTCGCTCCACGAGGACCGCTTCGCCGTCAGCTCAGCGACACGGGCACGCACCGCTGGATCGGACTGATCGGCCTGCATTGCCTCGACGAGACGGCGGCGGTGCTCGGCGAACTCCGGGTGAAGCGGCATCCTGATCCTCCTCTCCTCGAAAGTCGGGCGGGCGGTGGAGGCTCCGCGCGACCAGGTCGGCCGGGCCGCCCGCCGGCCAGCTGCAGACCGCGCAGCGCCATGCCTTCGCCGAAGCCCCAGATCTTGTACCGGTAGTCGACGCTGCGCGCTCAAGGAGTTCATCGTTCATCGCGCAGGACCCGCAGCAGCGCGGCAAGGCCGCCGGGGCGAGCCACGGCGCCGCCGACGCCGAGTGCGGCGGCACCCGCGGCCAGGTAGTCGCGGGCGTTGCCGGCGTCGACACCGCCGGTGGCCACGAACCGCGCCTCCGGGAACGGGCCACGCATCTCGCGCAGCCAGCCCGGCCCGAGCGACCCGGCGGGGAACGCCTTGAGCCACACGCAGCCCGCGTTCAGCGCGTGGTGCACCTCGGTCGCGGTCGCCACGCCGGGCAGGTGCGCCAGCCCGGCGTCGTGGCTGGCCCGCGCCACCTCGGCGGCGAAGCCGGGCGCGACGGTGAACCGGGCACCGGCCTGCGCCGCGGCCGCCACCTGCGCGGGGCTGCGCACGGTCCCGGCGCCGACGACGGCCCCGGCGCTGGAACCGGCCCGGGCCAGCGCGCGGAGGCACTCCAGGGCCTCCGGCGTCTGGATCGGCACCTCGACCACGCCGAGGCCGCTGTCCCAGACGGCCCGGGCCAGCTCCAGCGCCCGGTCGACCGGCACGCCACGGAGGATGGCGACCAGCGGCCGCCCGGACAGCAACTCCTCGAAGCCGAAGTCGAAGCTCACTTGATCGGTACGGTCATCCGGTCGCGGGCGCGTGCGAGCGCGTCCTTCGGGTTCTTCCTGCCGATGAGGATCGAGCCGAACGTGCGGTCCTTCACGGGGTCACCGTGTCCATGGGCAGGCGGTGGGCGGGGCCGACGTAGCCCAGGCCGATGCTCACCGAGTCGGCGGTCTCGATGACCTTGCGGGCGAGGGCGTCCTCGCGGTGCGGCAGGTCGATGGCCGACAGCGGCCCGGAGACCGACAGCGCCGCGACCACGCCGCCGGATGCGTCGCGGATCGGCGCGGCCACGCAGGCCCGGCCCAGGGCCAGCTCCTCGAGCTCGGTGCCGTAGCCGCGGGCCAGGGTCTTGTCGATCTCGTCGTCGAGCTGCTGGTGGGTGGTGACGGTGCGCGGGGTGTAGGCGGTCAGCCAGGAGCTGGGCAGCAGGGCGCGCCGCTCGGCCGGATCGAGACCGGTGAGCAGCGACTTGCCCAGCCCGGTGGCGTGCAGCGGGTTGCGCTGCCCGGCCAGCACGAACGACCGCGGCGCCTGCCGGCCCTCGAAGTTGAGCAGGTAGAACAGGCTCGCGTCGCGGCGGACCGCGACGTTGACGCCGAGCCCGACCTCGGCGGCAAGGTTCTGCGCGATCTGGCGGGCCTCCCGGTGCACCGGATGCGCGTTGAGCACCGCCCCGCCCAGGCTCACCATGTCCAGACCCAGCCGGTAGAGGCCGCTGACCGGGTCGCGGTCCACGACGCCGCTCGCCTCCAGGGTCGCGAGCAGCCGCGACGCGGTGGAGAGGTTGAGCTCGGCGAGCTTCGCGATGTCGGACACGCGCAGCTCGGCCCGGCCGGCGGCGGTGAAGAGCCGCAGGATCGTGAGCGCCCGCTCAACGCTCTGATTGTTTCCGATATCGGCGGCCATCGGAGCCCTCTCTGGAAGTTACTTGCGCGATACGGCAAGATATCGGCGGATGCTGCAAGCAGTCAACCATTATGTGGAGATGACTTGTGAAGATCGTTGATGTCGCCACCTGGGTGGTGAAGCTGCGCGCCGGGGACGTCTCTCTGGGCGCCGTGACCGGGGAGCCGTCCCCGGCGGCCTACTACCTGCGCCCGCCCTGGCGCAGCCTGTACTCGGACCGCTACGAGACCCTGATCGTGCGACTGACCTGCGACGGCGGGGCTGTCGGCTGGGGCGAGTGCCTCGCGCCGGTCGGGCCGGAGATCCCGCGGGCGGTCGTCGACCGGCTGCTCGCCCCGGTGCTGCTCGGCGCCGACCCGCGGCCGGTGCGGCCGCTGTGGTCGCGGCTGACCGGGCTCATGCGGGAGCGCGGCCACCTGGTCGGGCACCAGGCCGACGCCGCCGCCGCGGTCGACATCGCGCTGTGGGACCTGGCCGGCAAGGCGGCCGGACGGCCGGTGCACGCCCTGCTCGGCGGCGCCTTCCGGGACACCGTGCCGACCTACGTCTCCGGGCTGCCGGCGGCCGACGACGAGGCCCGCGCCGCACTTGCCCGCAAGTGGCTTGCAGATAATGCAAGCGCGGTGAAGCTCCACCTTGGACACGGCGTCGCGGCGGACCTCGCGACCTACGACGCGGTCGCCGCCACCGGCCTGCGGGTCGCCGTCGACGCGCACTGGGCCTACGACCTCGCCGACGCGCTGCGGCTGGGCCGGGCGCTCGACGAGCGCGGCGCCTGGTTCCTGGAGGCACCGCTCGCGCCCGAGGACATCGAAGGCCACCGCGAGCTCGCCGCGGCGCTGGCCACCCCGATCGCGGTCGGCGAGGCGCTGCGCAACCGATACGAGTTCCGCCAGTGGCTCTCGGCCCGGGCGCTCGACCTGGCCCAGCCCGACGTCGGCCGCACCGGCATCACCGAGGCGATGGCGATCGCCGAGCTCGCCGCCGCCCACCACGTGCCCGTCGCGCCGCACCACTCCGCCGGCCTCGGCGTCGCGCTCGCCGCCGGCCTGCACGTCGCCGCCGCGATCGAGGCGATGCCGGCCTTCGAGTTCCAGCCCGGCCCGTTCCCCGTCGCCAACCGCATCCTGACCCGCCCGCTGGCCGGCGGCCCCGGCTCGTTCCCCGTCCCGACCGCGCCGGGCCTCGGCGTCGACGTCGACATCGCCGCACTCGTGGAGGACTCGTGACCCGCTCGACCGACGTGCGCGGGCTGATCCCCGTGCTCGCCACCCCCTTCCACGCCGACGGGTCGATCGACCCGGACAGCCTGCGCCGCCTGGTCGCCTTCTCGCTGGCGGCGGGCGTCGACGGGGTGGCGGTGTTCGGCTTCGCCAGCGAAGGTTTCTCCCTGACCTCTGCCGAAAGAGCCAAAATCCTCCATGTCGTACTGCATGAGCTCCCACCGCAGACCCCGGTCGTCGCCGGCATCTCCGCCACAGGCACCGCAGACGCCGTCGCGCAGTCCCGGGCCGCGGCCGAGGCCGGCGCCAGCGTCGCCATGGTGATCCCGCCGTTCATGGTGAAGCCGTCCGCGGCCCAGATCGTCGACTTCTACGGCACCGTCGCCGCCGAGGGCGGGCTGCCCGTGATGGTGCAGGACGCGCCCGCCTCGACCGGCGTCACCCTGCCGGTGCCGCTCATCGCCAAGCTGTCCGAGCTCGACGGCGTCGCCTCGGTGAAGGTCGAGACCCAGCCACCCGCGCCGAAGGTCGGCGCGGTCGTCGAGGCCACCGCCCCGGACTTCGCCGTGCTCGGCGGGCAGAACGCGCTGTTCGTGCTGGAGGAGTACGACCGGGGCGCGGTGGGCACGATGCCGGCCGGCGAGTTCCCCGACCTGCTGCTGCCGGTGCTGCGTGCGCACGCCGCCGGCGACCTCCCCGCGGCCCGGGCCGGCTTCAACCGGCTGCTGCCGCTCATCCGCTTCGGGCTGCAGCCGGGTATCGCCTGGTCGATCCACAAGCACGTGCTGCACCATCGCGGCGTCATCGCCTCCACCGCGGTCCGCTCCCCCGCCACCGACGCCGACCCGGCCACCCTGGCCGCCCTCGGCCACATCCTGCGGGACCTGGGCCTGTGACCGGCTCGCGCGGCGCGCTGGTCACCGGCGAGCGCGGTGTGCTGTTGCTCGGCGGCACGTCTCCCATCGGGCTGGCGATCGCGCGTGCCTTTGCCGCCGGCGGCGACCGGGTGGCCGGCGTCGCCCTGGAGCCGAGCGGCGACCCGGCGTTCGCGGCGAGCGCCGCCATCGACTGCTCGACCGGCGCCGGCGCCGCGGAGGCGGTCGGCTTCGCCCGCGACCGGCTCGGCCGCCTCGACGTGCTCGTGCTGGCCGCCGCGGCGATGCCGGTCGCGCCGGCCACCGAGCACACCGACGAGCAGTGGCGAGCGGCGCTGGACGTGACGCTCTCCGGCGCGTTCTACGCGTGCCGGGCCGCGCTGCCTCACCTGCCGCCCGGCTCCGCCATCGTCGCGGTCACGTCGGTGAACAGCTTCCTCGCGGCGCCCGGCCTGCCCGGCTACTCCGCGGCGAAGGCCGGGCTGGACGGGCTCGTGCGGCAGCTCGCGCTCGAATACGGGCCGCGCGGCATCCGGGTCAACTCCGTCGCGCCGGGGATGATCGGCGGCGAGCACCTGCCGGGCGCCACCGAGGGCTACCCGCTCGGGCGCGTCGGGCGGCCGGAGGAGGTCGCGGCGGCGGTCACGTTCCTGGCCTCGCCCGCGGCCGGGTTCATCACCGGTGTCTGCCTGCCCGTGGACGGCGGGCTGTCGATCGCTTCGCCGGCCGCCTTCCTGCGGCCGGATCTGCGCGCCCGCTGGCTGCCCTCGTGACCGGGCCGCTCATCGTCGGGCTCGGTGAGGCGATGGTGCTGTTCCAGCCGGCCGACGGGCTTGCGCTGGCCGCGTGTGAGACCGCGTCCGTGCACGTGGCCGGGGCGGAGCTGAACCTGCTCGCGGCGGCTGCCCGGGCCGGGGTCCGGGCCGCGTTCTGCAGCCGGGTCGGCGCCGATCCGTTCGGCGAGCGGGTCCTTTCCGCGGCCGCCGGGCTCGGTGTCGAGACCGGGCTCGTCGTCGTCGATCCCGGGCGACCGACGGGGCTGTTCGCCAAGGACACGCGGGCCGACGGGGCACGGCGCGTGCACTACTACCGGGCCGGGTCCGCAGCATCCGCGATGGACTCGGCCGATGCCGACCGCGCCCTGGCCGCCGATCCTGTGCTCGTCGCCGTCTCGGGGCTGACCGCGGCGCTCGGGGACGGGCCGCGGCTTGCCGTCGAGCGGCTGGCGCGGTTGGCGGCTGCTCGTGGGGTACACCTGGCAATGGATCCGAACCTGCGTCCCGGACTGCCGCCAATTGTCGACGTGCTGCGCGGGTTGCTGCCGCTGACTCGGTTTCTACTGCTCGGAATCGACGAGGCGGGGCCGTTGCTTGGGGCCGAGGAGCCCCAGGAAGTGTTCCGGCTTGCCTCCGCGGCCGGGGTCGGGGAAGTCGTGCTCAAGGCGGGCGCCGACGGGTGCTGGCATCACGGGGACGACGGGCGGCCGGAGCATCTGCCGGCGGCGGCGACCCGGGTGGTCGATCCGGTCGGGGCCGGGGACGCGTTCGCCGGGGCGTACCTGGCCGCGCGGCTGCAGAGAATCGGGCCACGCGGCGCGGCGTGGCTCGGCAGCCAGTTCGCCGCCGGAGTGATCGCCGCGCCGGGCGACACCGAGGGCCTGCCGTCGCCAGCCGCGGCCACGGAACTGCTCGCCGCAGCCCCAGTCCTGTGACTGAGCGCAAGTTGAATGGCGTTCGTCGCACAGATCGGACGCCCCACATGTGGCATCAGAGCGGGCGGATTACGAGTTTGCCCAGGTTTCCACCGGCCTCCATCTGGCGATGAGCGCGCGCCGCCTCCTCCAGCGGGTAAACGCCGGCCACGATCGGTCGCAGGTGGCCTGCTTCCACTCGTTGTGTCAGCAGGGCCAGGTCAGCGGCTCGGAGCCGGCCACGAAAACTGCGGATGCGGCGGGGGCCGAAGACCGTCGACGCCGCGATGCCGGCCAGAGCGCCCGCCCGTCCGTAGGCGATGGTCACCGTGCGCGGCGCCAGTCTGCGGTATGCGGCCAGGTCGGTGCCCACCGCGTCGACAACGACGTCGTAAGTCGGCAGATCTCGGGGCTGAATCACCCGGCGGTCCAGTGCTTCCTTGGCGCCCAGGTCGCGGAGCGCGTCGAGATGGCGGGCGCTCGCCATAGCGGTGACGTGCGCGCCAAGCGATGCCGCCAGTTGTACGGCGGCGCTGCCGAAGCCACCGGCAGCGCCACGCAACAGCATCCGCTGGCCTTCTCGCAGCCTCGCGTGCCGCAGTGCGACCAGCGCCGTGACCCCTACAGCCGGCAAAGCCGCCGCTGTGATCAGGTCGATTCCGGCCGGCGCCGGGGAGAGTTGCGCGTGCGGGACGAGGACGTAGTCGGCCGCGGCGCCGGCCTGGCCGCGCTCGTAGCCGAGGACACCGCCCCAGACGCGGTCACCCCGCCGCCATCCGGTGACGCCCGGCCCGGTCGCATCGACTTCGCCGGCGAAGTCCACGCCGAGACGGCGTGGGAAGCGACGCCCGCTCACCAGCCGCAACGCGCCGGAGCGCAGCGTCACATCAATCGCGTTCACGCTGGCTCCGTGCACCCTGACCCGGATCTCTCCCGGTCCAGGCACCGGAAGTGGCGTGGTGGCGGTGTACAGGACATCCGGGGGGCCGTACCGGTCATAGAGCGCGGTGCGCGCGGTGGTCGTCACACGTTCACAGTTCCGTCCGCGGGGAACGGCGCGCCAGCAACTGCGACATATCCGCACCGCTCGTGCGCACTTCACCCGCGTACGTTGACATCATGCGCACAGACGCCGAGGAGAACCGCACCCGGATCCTGGCGGCGGCCCGCGAGGTGTTTACCGAGGCTGGGGCGAGCGCGCCGATGGCGCGGGTCGCGCGGCGCGCCGGGGTCGCCGTCGCGACGCTCTACCGGCGTTTCCCCCACCGCGACCAACTGGTCGCCGCCGCCTTCGCCGGCCAGCACGCCGAATGCACGTCCGTGTACGCGGCAGCGTTGCGCGATCCCGACCCGGCGCGAGCGTTGCTGGCCATGATCCGCAAGGTTTGCGCCTATCAGGTCGCCGACAAGGGATTCACCGCCGCGTACACCACGGCACTGATCGCACGACGGGGCATGGAACAGCAGCGCGCGCAGGCCGAGCGGGTGGTGACCGCTCTGCTTCGGCGGGCCCAGGCGGAAGGGACCATACGGGACGATCTCCGGCTCGACGACTTCTGGTTGCTGCTGGTCGGCAACGCCGGAATCATCGCCGCCGCGGGAACCGGCGCCGCGGCGGCGTCGCGCCGATACGTGACGCACATGCTGCGCTCGTTCGACACGATTCAGTGATCAACGCAGGTCAGCTCGCACCACAGGGTGTTGCAGTCGACAACTTCGATCAGGGGCGCCACTGGTATCCGCGCGGCCTGACTGCGCATCTGCCAAGAGCAGAGTCGCTATCCGCGGCTGGGCGCGGCGCCGCACTCCTGAGCGACCACCTGTCTGGGCGTTGTCGACGTTACCTGCAGGAAAAGTACGCGGGCGCCGCGTCCGGGCCCCAATCCACTCGGCCGGCCAGCAGGATCGTCGTGGACTCGCCCGGCCCCAGCCGCCACTGCCACGGTGTCACCTCGACCGACGCCGCCGTCTGCCGTGCCGTGCCGTTGATTGCCAGGTTGACCTTCTGCGTGCCGGTGTAGGCGTACCTGAGCTTCCAGTCATGCAGTGTGTGCCCGCTCGTGTTGCGAACCGCGGCGATTGCCAGGAACAGGCCACGGAAGTCGAGCAACCTGCGGTAGGACACCGAGCAGGCCGGCGCCGGCACCGGGCCGCCTTCGCCCTGGTCGGCCAGGAACGATGCCACCCACGAGAGTGCCGAGTTCCAGTTGACGGCGATCTCGTTGGTCGACCAGGAGTTGATGTCGTCGAGGTAGCACAACTGCGGTGCGCAGCCCTGCAGGCTGCTCGCCGCCGGGTCCTGGATCCACGAGTTCGGCCCGCCTGCGAGTGCACCGGGCGGTGGGCTGGGCAGCGCGGAGTTGAGTTGGTGGGCGTACATGCGGGAGTGCTGGTTGTGCGATGCCCGCCGGCCGAAGCCGGTGACGTACGACTGGTTCAGGGCATTGCGCCCGAGGAGGTAGTCCATGCCGGCGGCGACGCCGTCGCGGTACTGCTGGTCGCCTGTGATGTCGAACGCGGTCGCCACCACGACGAGGTTGTTCAGCACCAGGCTGTTGGAGCCCCAGTCGAACAGCCCGCCGGTCGGCGCGTACGCGATCTCGTACGGGTTGGCGCGCATTGTGGCCAGGTACTTCTTCGCCCCGTCGACCACCGATTGGCGTGCCCGCGCGCGGTCCGGGAGGTCGCTGGGGACGGTCGCGAGGTCCAGCCGCCCGGCCGTTGCGGTGAACTTCCAGCCGAACGCGTCCGGCCGGAACACGTCGGCGGTGTGCCACTTCGAGGCCAGGACCGCGTCCTGATAAGCGTGTTCCCCGGTACTGAGGTACAGCTCGGCGGCGGCCCAGTAGAACTCGTCGGACACGTCGGGGTCGTCGTACGCGCCGCCGCCGACGCTGTCGGTTGCCGGTGCGTAGATCGCCGGGTGGGCGACGGCGGCAGTCCATGCGGTGCGGGCCGCGGCGAGGAGCCGGGCCGCGAATGCCTTGTCATAGGGCTGGAACAGCCGGGCGCCCTGCGCGGCCGCGGCCGCCAGGTCGAGCGTCGCCGCGGTCGACGGCGGGTGCAGTTCGCGCGGCTGCGGGTCCGCCGCCGGGTCCTGTGGCAGCGGGGTCCAGGCCCGGTCGTTCACCTTGTGGTGCACCATGCCGGCGAGCGGCTGACCCGCCGGGACCTGCATGCGAAGCATGAACTCGAGCTCCCAGCGCGCCTCGTCGAGCACGTCCGGGACCTGGTCGCCGTGCTCGGGGATGCGCAGCGAGCCGTCGCCGAGCCTGTCCGGCCTGGCGGACGCCAGCTTGGTGCGCTCGAACGTGCTCATCAGCTGATACACGGAGATGCCGGCGTCGACGACGTACTTGCCCTGATCGCCGGCGTCGTACCAGCCGCCGCGCACGTCAAGCCGGTAGTCGCAGACACCCGGCTGGCAGGGCACGTCGGTGTCGCCCCGGTTGGGTGCGACGCCCAGGTGGCCGGCGGCCCGGGCATAGCCGGGCGCGATGCTGCCGAGGATAGGGATGCCGCTGCGCTGCGGGTAGTAGAACGACAGCGCGTCGACGCGCAGCTTCTCGTATACGGCGTTGACCCCGACGTCGAACGGCACGCTGGTCCCGCCGCCGGCGCTCAGCGTCAGGCCGGTGCCCGGGGTGTGGAACGCGCTGAAGTCCACGGTCTGAACGTTCTGCCGCGAGGTCGGATCGTAGCCGCGCGGCGTGGTGGTGCCCTGGGCGACCACAGCACCCGCGGTGTTGCGCAGCTGCCAGGGCAGCGGGGTGGTCGCCTGCGTGACGACAGTGGCCTGCTTCGGCCCGTCGGTGAGGTAACCGACCTGATTGACCTGGACCGGCGGGCCGCTGTCCGGGTGGGCTGCGGCGGGGGTGGCGAGGGTGGTCACTGGAGCGACCAGCAACGCCACCGCGGCAGACACGAGGAGAGAGCGCTTCACTGAAACCTGATTTTTGGCACAACAGAACTATGGGAGCGCTCTCCCACTGTGCCCTGTCGGACGCCGGAGTGCCAACTCTTCTCGAAGTAGGATCAAACCACCGCATACCGATTCTTTCGGGCGCTGCAGTACTCACGGAGGATCTTCACAAGGAGGTCCGATGCACACCGGCAAGTTCAAAGCAGGAGTGCTCGCGCTGTGCTTGCTGGCGATCGGCGGTGCGGCGGTTGCGGCCGGCGGCTTCACCGAGTCGGGCAAGAACGAGATTGTGGTCGACACGTTCGGCGACTTCGGCTATCGCGACCTGTATGCGAAGTACGAGCAGAGCCACCCCGGCCTCAAGATCGTCGAGCATGTCGTGTCGTACGACGATCATCACAAGAACCTGCAGGCGCACCTGCTGGGAGGGTCGGGCACCGGCGACATCGAAGCGATCGAAGGGGGCTACATCTCCCAGTTCAGGGTCCTGGCGGACAAGTTCGTGGATTTCAAGGCGTACGGCGTCGACCCGGGCCGGTGGCTGGCGTGGAAGGCGCAGCAGGCGACCAGTACCGACGGGAAGCTGATCGGGCTGGGTACGGATGTCGGTGGCCTGGCGATGTGCTACCGCAGGGATCTGTTCGCACAGGCCGGTTTGCCAACCGGCCGTGGCCAGGTGGCGGCAATGTGGCCGGACTGGCGGTCCTACATCGCCACGGGGAAGCGGTTCATGGCCAAGGCACCCAGGGACGTGGCCTGGTTCGACTCGGGTTCCAACATCTTCAACGCCATCATGGGTCAGGCACCCGTCGGCTACACCGACTCCGCGAACAGGGTGGTGGTGGGTAGTAATCCGGCGGTCAAGCGGGCATACGACCTGGCGGTCGAGGCGGTACAGGCGGGTGAGTCGGCGAAGCTGACGACATTCAATCAGCAGTGGAACGCCGGGTTCCAGCGCGGATCGTTCGCGACCGTGGCCTGCCCGGCGTGGATGACCGACACCATCAAGCAGAATGCTCCACAGACCAGCGGCAAGTGGGACATCGCCACGATCCCCGGCGGCAGCGGCAACTGGGGTGGCTCGTTCCTGACCGTGCCGAAGACGAGCACGCACCGGCAGGAAGCCGTTGAGCTCGCCAAGTACCTGACCGCGCCCGAACAGGAGCGCTGGATCTTCCGGACACAGGGGCATCTGCCCAGCGAGCCCGCGCTGTATACCGACCCGGCGATCGTCGGGTACACGAACCCGTTTTTCAACAATGCGCCGACCGGCCGGATCTTCACCACTGCGGCCAGGAACCTGCGACCGCAGTACCAGGGTCCCAAGGACGGAGACATCGGTCCGTTGATCGGACTGGGGATCAATCGGGTGGACAAGGGTAGGCAGCAGCCCGAGCAGTCCTGGCGACAGGTGCTGAAAGACGTCGCGAACGCCACCGAGCCGTAGCCGGCGAGACTGCGGTCCGCGGCCGACCTGAACTTCAGAGAGGAGCCATCAGCCAGATGGCAGTCTCCGCGCCTCCGTCGGCGGAACGTGCGCGCCGAGGTATCCCGTGGGCAACGGCCGATCGGTGGTCCCGCCTGCGCTACAAGTTTGACGTGAAGGGTGCGCCGTACCTCTACATCGCACCGTTCTTTCTGGTCTTCCTGGTGTTCGGGCTGTTCCCGATCCTCTACACCGGCTGGATGGCCACCACCCGGTGGAACCGCGACCTGCCCGGCAGCGAGCACATCTTCGTAGGGTTGGACAACTTCGTACGGCTGATCCACGACGACTATTTCTGGAACGCGCTGCGCAACACCGCCGCCATCGGAATGCTGGGCACCGTTCCCCAGCTGCTGCTCGCCATGTGGATCGCCCACCTCATGCATCGCCGGCTGCGCGCCCGCACGCTGCTGCGGATGGGTGTCCTGGTGCCCAACGTCACGTCGGTCGCCGCCGTCGGGCTGATCTTCGCCGAGCTGTTCGGGCGGGACTTCGGCCTGGTCAACTGGGTGCTCAGCCTGGTCGGCCTGGGCAAGATCGACTGGCAGGAGGGCACCTGGCAAGCGTGGCTCGCGCTGGCCGTCATGATCACCTGGCGGTGGACCGGCTACAACGCCCTGATCTATCTCGCCGCGCTGCAGGCGGTGCCGGACGACCTCTACGAGGCGGCCGACATCGACGGCGCCGGCGAGCTGCAGAAGTTCCGCAGCATCACCATCCCCGCGCTGCGGCCGACCATCATCTTCACCGTCATCATATCGACCATCGGCACCATACAGCTGTTCACCGAACCACTCATGTTCAACCCGGGCCTGAGCCCGACCGGCGGCGACTCCCGCCAGTTCCAGACCTTGGCCCTGTACGTCTACGAGCAGTTCTGGAGCCACGGCAAGTACGCCTACGCGGCCACGGTGTCCTGGGCCATGTTCCTGATCATCATCGTGGCCGTCGGTGTGAACTACCTGCTCTCCCGGCGTATTCGGAGCACCACATGAGCGTGATTCCGGTTTCCCGTGCCCACCGCAGGTCCTCGGCGCCGGGCCGGCGCCGCGCCGGGGTGTCGACGTACGTGGTCCTGGGCGCGATCGTCGCGGCGTCGGCGTTTCCCCTGTACTGGTCGCTGGTCGCGGCTTCCAGTGACGACTCCGCAGCGGGACGCTGGCCGCCCCCGCTGCTTCCCGGAACCCACCTATGGACCAACCTGCAGCGCGCGTTCGCGCAAGGCGCCTTCGGCCTGGCGCTGCTCAACTCGACGATCATCGCGTGCACGATCACGTTTTCCGTGGTGCTCACCAGCACGCTGGCCGGCTTCGCGTTCGCCAAGCTGCGCTTCCGCGGCAGCACCGCATTGCTCGCGTTCCTGGTCGTGACCATGATGGTCCCAGCGCAACTGGGCGTCATTCCGCTGTACATCATGATGTCCCAATGGCTGGGCTGGACCGGCCACCTGCAGGCAGTCATCGTCCCCGCGGCCACCTCCGCCTTCGGCGTCTTCCTCATGCGCCAGTACCTGTCCGAAGCACTGCCCGACGAGTTGCTGGAAGCCGGCCGGGTCGACGGATGCTCCACCGCCCGCCTGTACTGGCACGTCGCGCTGCCCGCAGCACGACCCGCCGCCGCGGTGCTGGCCCTGTTCACCTTCATGGGCGCCTGGAACGACTTCTTCTGGCCTCTGCTAGCACTCGGCCAAAGCAACCCAACCGTCCAGGTCGCCCTGTCAACGCTGGCCGGCGGCTACTACATGAACTACTCGCTCGTGCTCGCCGGAACCCTCATCAGCACCGCACCCATCCTGCTGGTGTTCGCCGTCCTGGGCAAACAGATCATCGGCGGCATCATGCAAGGAGCCGTCAAGGCATGACCGACGCCGGCGACGGCCCGAGCCTTTAGTATCCGACGGTGAACCGGCGACCGTCGTGCTCGCGCTTGCCGATCTCGTCGACCACGGCGACCGCGTAGTCCTCGTACGATATCCACGACCGGCCCTCGCCGTCGGTCACCGGCTGGTCGTCACCGGTCCGGTACGCACCCGTCCGCTCCCCCACGGCGAAGTCCACCGGCGGCGGGGAGAGATAGGTCCAGCCCACGCCCGCGTCCGAGGCGTGCTCACGGTAGTAGTCCAGGGCGTCGGCCTGGCCGCGCGCCGGGGGCAGGAACTCGGCCGGGAACTCGGGCAGGTCGAGGAACCGAGTGCCGTCGGGCGTGGTCAGGGTGGCGCCGCCGCCGACGTGCAGTACGTACGGCCGGGGTTGCGGGAGCGCGGCGACCGCCGTGACCACGGCCTGAGCGGCGGCGAGCCATGGAGCGCTGGTCCAACTCCCGATGGCGATCACGACGGCGTCGGCTCCGGCGGCCAGCCCGGTGACCGAGACGGGGTCGGTGGCGTCGCCGGCCACCGTCTCGACGCCGGCCACGGCCGGGTGCTTCGCAGTGTCGCGGACCACCGGGACCACGGTGTGGCCGCGCCCGCCGGCCTCGGCGACGATGCGCTGCCCGGCGGTGCCGGCGGCCCCCAGAACGACGATCTTCACGATGCGTTCCTCCTTGATCGGGTGGATAATTCCGACCCAAACGTAGAGCGGCGAGGCCGCCTATCCCAGTACGACTATGGTCACCTCATGGACAGAAGTGGACAGCTTCCCGATCTGCCCTTCCAGCCGTCCGGGCCCGCGCCGTGGGAAATCGAGGTCCTCGACCTGACCACGGTGTTCGCCGACACCGGGATCGCCCGGATCGGGCCACACCGGTCCGACTTCCACGTCCTGTTCCGGGTGACCCGCGGCACCGGAGCTCACCACGTCGACTTCGTGGAGCGGCCGTACCATCCCGGAACGGTGTTGTGGACCCGGCCGGGCGTCGTCCATCGGTTCCGCCCGAACCCGGAGATCGGCGGCGCCGCCGTACTCTTCACCGGCCTCGCCCCCGCCGACGGCCAGGTCGTCCGCGACCTGCTGCGACCGTCGGCCCGCTGCACCACCTGGCGGCTGCCACCCGCGGACGCCGCCGTGGTCGATGGCCTCGTCTCCGCGCTGCGCTCGGCAGCACCGGCGCACGGCTCCCCACGGTATGCGCTCAGCGCCCTCCTGCTGCACCTGGCGGCCCTGACGCCGGAGGACCCCGAACCACCCGGGCGCACCGGCGAGATCGTGCGGGCCTTCGAAATCCTCGTGGAACGGCGCTACCGCGAGCGCCTGACCACCCAGCAGGCCGCCGCAGCGCTCGACTGGTCAGCCCGCACCCTGTCCCGCGCCTGCCTGGCCGGCCGCGGGCGCACCCCCAAGGACCTCATCGACGCGCGCGTGCTGCTCGAAGCACGCCGGCTATTGGTCAACACCGACCACACCGTCGCCGAGATCAGCCGCCACCTCGGCTTCACCGACCCATCCGCCTTCGGCCTGTTCTTCCGCCGCCTCGACGGCCACACCCCCGGAGCCTTCCGGCACCGTTGACCCGTATCCGGGCACGGTCAGCGGCGGCCTGGACGACCCACGCCAGCACGACTTCGTCCTCAACGGGCTGCCACACGACCTCGACTATCGCGGAGCGGCGGTGCGCGACAACGTCGGCCTCGCCGGTCCCGCCGGTCAGGCGGGGACGGCCCGGTCGACGACGACCTCGTAGACGAGGTCGGTGGTGATGGAGCCGATGCGGGCGAGCTCAGAGGTGATGCGGGCCAGGTCCGGCATGTCGGCCGCGAGGACTTCCGCGACGTAGCACGCCTCCCCGGTCACCCGCACGCACCGCACGATCTGTGGTTCGCGCTCGAGGACTGCGGCGACCTTGTCGTACAGCGCGCCGTGGACCTTCATCCGCACGACTGCACGCAGCGGCAGCCCGCACGCGGCCGGATCGACACCGGCCGAGTAGCCGGTGATGACACCGCGCTGCTCGAGGCTGCGTAGCCGGGCCCGCGTGGCGGACACGCCGAGATGGATGGCGCCGGCCAACTCGGTCAGCGACGCGCGGGCGTCGCGCTGCACCTCGGCGAGCAGTCGCCGGTCGACGTCGTCGAGCGGGTTGTGCGGTGCGGCCATTGCCGAACATTACCGCAGATCCTGCGGCGAACAGCCCGCGATACCGCACGATCGGTCTACTGGAAGGCGGGCGATCGACCGTAGCGTCGTAGGCGTGACCGAATCCCACATCGAATTCGCCTACGTCGACGTCTTCGCATCCGTGCCGCTGACAGGGGCACCGCTGACGCTGGTGCCCGCCGCCGACGGCATCACCGACCACCAGATGCGGGCCGTCGCGCGCGAGTTCAACCAGTCCGAGACCACGTTCGTCCTGCAGGCCTCACGGCCCGGCACGACCCGGCGGCTACGCTCGTTCACTCCGACCGGCGAAGAGGTCTTCGGCGCCGGGCACAACGCGCTGGGCGCCTGGCTGTGGCTCACCTCCTCCGGGCGGCTCGGCCTCGAGGACGACGCGATCACCGTCAGCCAGCACATCGGCGAGGACGTCCTGCCGGTCCGCCTCCGGGAGCTTCCCGGTGGAAGTCCACCTCGCCGACCTCGACGGTGACGGCCTCGACGACTACCTCGTCGTCGACCCCACAAACGGCGCCACCCGCGCCTGGCTCAACAACGGAGGCAACCAGGCGACTTCGTAACGGCAATGCCGCCCGGCGGGGACGGACGCTCGAGGGCACCGTTCCCGTCGGTGCCGCGGAGTACGGCGCCGTGCTGCCCGTGGGTACGCCCGGCGCCTCGAGTGGCGCATGGCGTTGCGGGAAACCCGTAGCGATTGTGCGGCTTCGGGCGGACGTCGGGCCGCTGCGCTCCGACGACGCTGGGACGGCGCCGTCGCCGGGACGGCGCACGGCCGCACCCGCGGGCCGCGCGCGAGAGGAGCCGGATGGTCGCCACCGGGCAACGGCGGAACCCGGCGCACAGAACCAGGAGCCCGTTGTGGGCGCGGCTCTGCCTGACCATCGGCGCGCTGCTGCTCCTGGGCAGCGCCGGCTCCCTCATCGGCGGCGACCTGCTCCTGGCGCACTTCGGCGACCAGGTCACCCACCCCGGCGGTCTCGGCTCGGCCGCGGCGGCCGGCCACAACATCGACGGGCCGCTCAACCTGCTCCTGGTCGGCATCGACGAGCGGACCGGCAACGCGGCGATGGGCGCCCGCGCCGACTCGATCATCATCGCCCACGTGCCGGCGAGCCACGACGTGGTATACCTGACCAGCATCCCCCGCGACACGCGGGTCTCCATCCCGCCGGACGCCCGCAGCCAGTACCGTGGCGGCACCGACAAGATCAATGCCGCGTTCGAGTTCGGGTACCAGAACAGCGGCGGCCGCGACGAGGGACTGACGTTGCTGGCCGAGACGGTCAGCAACCTCGCCGGCGGGCTGAAGTTCAACGGCGCCGCGATCGTCAACTTCGACGGGTTCAAGGACCTCGTCGACGCGCTCGGCGGCGTGCACATGTGCGTAGACGAGCGCACCACATCCATCCACACCGGATGGAACACCCGCACGGGGCAGGAGGGTGAGCCGTACAACTTCAACGCCGACGGCATCCCGACCAGCCTGAAACCGAACATGCGCCCGCAGGTGTACGAGCCCGGCTGCTACGACATGGCCGCCTGGCAGGCCCTCGACTACGTGCGGCAGCGCGACAAACTGGCGAACAACGACGGCGACTACGGCCGCCAGCGCCACCAGCAGCAGTTCATCAAGGCCATGCTCAGCAAGGCCACCAGCGCCGGCGTCATCACCAACCCGCAGAAGGTCGATCACATGCTCAACTCGATCGGCAAGGCGGTGTCGTTCTACAACAACGACATCCCGCTCGCCGACTGGATCCTCACATTGCACGGCATCACGCCGAGCCGGCTGGTGACGCTGAAGGCCAACGGCGGCCGGTACAACACCGAGGTCGTCGACGGCCAGTCGTACGAGATCCTCGACGCCACCACCAAAGCGCTCCTCGTGGCCGTCGACCAGGACCGGGTCGGCGAGTTCGTCGCCGCCCATCCGGAACTGGTCAACGACGGCAGCAGCACGCCGTCGGGCCCGCCGAGCCCCACGGCGACGGGCCCGTCCCGCCGGAGCCGCGCGTGACCGGGACGGTTTCCCGGCGCGCGCTCCTGTTCGCCCTGGGCGGGGTCGGGCTGCTGGCCGGATGCGACGACGACCACGCGACCTGGCACGGCGCCGGCGACCTCACCGGCGACTCGCGCCCGGGCGACGCCGCGTCGGCGGACGTGACCGACTCCGCCTCGCCGCTGGTCGTCCCGCCGGCGAACCCTCCGCAACCCGGCGTCTGCCCGCCACCGCCGGGGGTGGAGCAGAAGCCCGGTGGCCCGCAGTACTCCCTGCCCTGCCACGGCACCGACATCGCACTCACCGTGGACGACGGGCCCGACCCGACGTACACCCCGAAAATGCTGGCCCTGCTCGCGCAGCAGGGAATCCGGGCCACGTTCTGCATGATCGGCCGCAGCGCCGCCGCGCACCCCGACCTCGTCAAGCGTGTCCTCGCCGGTGGCCACCACATCGCCAACCACACGTTCAGCCACCCGATGAACATCGCGAAGATGCCGGCGGGCACCGTCCACACGGAGATAGCGCGCGCCACTGACGCGATCGCCAAGGCGGCGGGCGGCGGATACCGGCCGACGCTGTTCCGCTCCCCCGGCGGCGCCTGGTCCTCGACGGTCCTCGGGCAGTGCAGCGCCCTCGGGCTGCACCCGCTGGACTGGAGCGTGGACCCCCGCGACTGGAGCCGCCCCGGCGTCCAGCACATCGTGACCACGATCATGAAACAGACCCACCCCGGCTCGATCATCCTCGAGCACGACGGCGGCGGCAATCGCGAGCAGACCCTCACCGCCCTCGGCATCGTCCTGCCCAAGCTCCGCGACGCCGGGTACACCTTCGCCCAGCCCTGAACACGGACAACGTGATCCCGCGCGAACTGCAAACGCAGCCGCGTCTGCTGAGCGGCTCGAACCGCGGGCATGGCCAAGGTCCACCGGGGCACGAAAGCAGGGGGCCCACACGCTCAACGGTGGCCGCATCCACCTCGACCGGCTCAGTCGGTGTGGATGAGCCACTCTCCAGTGTGCGGGCTGACCATGCCGGATCGTACTGCGGTGGTGGCCACCTCGAGTCGCGAGTGGGCGCCCATCTTGGTGAGCACGCTCTGGATGTGGCAGCGCGCTGTGGCGGTTGCGATGCCGAGGTTTCGCGCGAGCTTGCTGGTGTTGACGCCGCTCACGAGCGCGCTGAGCACCTCCCGCTCGCGCGGGGTCAGGAACGTCGCGAGCCGCTGGGCGTCGTTCGCCGGCTTCGGACGTGCGCGCGGAATGGATACCGCCGCCGGGGGCCGGGCCGGGATCGCCAGCCGGCCCGCATGCACCCGGGCGAGGATCTCGATGATCTCGGCGACCGGCTGGCGCTTGTCGGCGATGCCGCTCACACCGGCGGCCCATGCCGCGTTGACCAAAGCCTGGTCGATGTGTCCGCACACGAGCACCACCTTGGTAGACGGCGCCGCCACGCGCAGGTCGCCAAGGCGGTCGACCACCGTCTGCGCCCCGAACACCACGTCGAGCAGGCAGATGTCGACCGTTTCGCGGGCGAGCAGGGTGAGGGTCTCGTCGAGGTCGTTCGTCACCGCCACCACGTCTGCGCCGCGCGTCGCCAGCAGGTGCGCCAGCGACTCGGCGAAGACGACGTGGTGGTCGCACACGAGGATGCGCATCATGCGTCCTCGTCGTGCGCCGGCCCGGAAACGGCGGTGCCGATGCCGAGCCGGGCCTGACAGGGGCGGGACGCGATGAACCGGCCCGGCGGGCTGTCGTCGCGCAACCGCGTGTCGGATGGTGTCCCCTGCGGCCTGGACGGCCTCTGCATGGAGCCGCTCAATTCACAAACCCCCTTGTTCCCTCGCCGAAACATGGCTGGTGACCGGGTACCGTGTGGTCGCCCCATACGCATAGCGACCGATGCCGGGCACAGCGTACGTGAGACGGGTGTGCAAAGAGGGGCGATTGCGGTTTTTTGGTACGTGCCTCCAGGGTTTCTCTCGATGGCGGAATCCGTGGGTTCGCCGGTCAGCGCGGCGTCTTCGTCACCTCCGGGCGGCCCAACGCGCGGTACTCCCAGCCCGCGCCACGCCAGCGCTGCGCGTCGAGCGCGTGCCGCCCGTCCACGATGCGACGGTGTCCGACCACCGCGCCCATCGCGTCCGGATCGATCTCACGGAACTCGGCCCACTCCGTCAGCAGGACGACCACGTCGGCGTCACGGGCCGCGTCGAGGGCGCTCTCGCCGTAGCTGAGCTCCGGGTGCACCCGGCGGGCGTTGTCGAGGGCCGCCGGATCGAACACGCAGACGTGGGCGCCCCGGTTGTGCAGCATGCCGGCCACATCGAGGGCCGGGGCGTCGCGGATGTCGTCGGAGTTGGGCTTGAAGGCGGCCCCGAGCGCCGCGATCCGCTTTCCCGCCAGATCGCCGTGGGAAAGCTCGACGACCAGGTCCACGGTGCGGGCGCGCCGCCGCTGGTTGATCTCGTCGACCTCCCGCAGGAAGGCCACGGCCTGGCCGACGCCGCGTTCCTGGGCCCAGTGGGTGAAGGCCCTGATGTCCTTGGGCAGGCAGCCGCCGCCGAAGCCGAGGCCGGGTTTGAGGAACCTTCCGCCGATACGGGCGTCGTAGGCCAGGGACTCGGCGAGGTCGCGCACATCGGCTCCGGTTGCTTCGCAGACCTCCGCCATGGCGTTGATGTACGAGATCTTCGTGGCGAGAAACGCGTTCGCGGCCACTTTGACGAGTTCGGCCGTCGTGAGGTCGGTGACCACCACGGGCGTGCCCTGTGCGATCACGGGGGCAAATGCGGCCCTCAGGCGTTGCCGCGCCCATGCCGACGCGACGCCGAACACCAGGCGGTCCGGGTTCATGGTGTCATCGATGGCGAAGCCTTCCCGCAGGAACTCGGGATTCCACGCCAGCTCGACGTCCTTGCCCGCAGGGGCCCGCCGCTGTACCAACGCGGTGAGCCGATCGGCGGTTCCGGCCGGGACGGTCGACTTGCCGACCACGAGCGTCCGGCGATGCAGGTGGCCGGCCAACTCGCCGAACGCGTCGTAAACGTACCGCAGGTCGGCCGCGTGCGAGCCGTCCTGCTGGGGCGTCCCGACGCACACGAAGTGCACGTCTCCGAAGGCGCCGGCCTCCGCGAACGACTCGGTGAAGCGCAGCCGGCCCGACTCGAGGGCCTTGGCGAGCATCTCGGGAAGCCCGGGCTCGAAGAACGGCACCTCACCGGAGTTGAGCCGCTTGATCTTGTCGGAGTCCACATCGACGCCCAGCACCTCGAAGCCCAGGGCGGCCATGCAGACCGCATGAGTAGCGCCGAGGTAGCCGGTCCCGATGACGGTGAGCCGGGGCGATTCGGTCGAGTCTGTAGCGTCTGCCATATCCATGATCCTTCGACTGATGAATGTTCGATTGGACGGGTGGCCGGTCAACCCACCGACACCGGAATGTTCTGGGCGTCGTCGGTGACCGCGGGAGTCTGGACGGCTTGCATCGCCCTCCCGCGGTGACCGAACTCGCGGACGACCCTCGTGGGCAAGGGCAGTTTGTCGCCGTACGGGTGGACTACGCCGTACCGCCCGTTCCGCGCGTGGCGCCGTCGCCGGCGGGTGCGCCGCGACCCAGCCAGGAGGATCAGCAGTACGATCGCGGTCCAGAGCAGCGTCATCGGGCTCGCGTAGTGCCTGATCGCGCCCCAGAACGACCTCGTGTCGGACCAGCCCGAGATTCGGTTGTCCTTGACGTCGACGCTGCCCTGCGCCCGTTGCGCGTCGATGGCCGACGAACCGGTCCCACTGACCACGTTGGACGCCACCACGGTTCCGGAAACGTTGCCGACCAGAGAGATACCGTGGTTGCCGCCGCCGTCGACGGTGTTGCCGCGTACGGCGGCGTAGGAGTCCCGGATGTAGATGCTGTCGGTCATGTCTCGCACGACGTTGCCGGTGACCGTGGCCCCGACGACCCCGTCGCGGATGGAGATGCCGTGCCGGCGCGCCTTGGTGATGGTGTTGTCGGCGATGGTCACGGTGTCGGTGGCCCCGCGGATCACGACGCCCATGTCGCCGTCCTCGACATGGTTGTTCCGGATGGCGACGTTGAGACCGCCTGCGATCTCGATGCCGTAGCGGCTGTTGGCGCGGGCGACACTGTTGAGGACTGAGTTCGCGCCGTACGGCGCCGTGGACTCACCGGAGGCCGACGGCCCGTCGGCGAGCGGCTGCCCGTTGACGGTGAAGCCGTTTCTTTTGTTGCGCTCGGCGACGGAGTCACGCACCTGGACCTGCTGGGTGGCACGGAGGGCGAAGCCGTCGCGACCGTTGTCCCGGGAGACGACGCGTTGGACGTCCGCGTCGGTGACGAACCGGTGCATGACGATGCCGTCCGCGAGGCTCTGCTCGACCGTCGTGTCGGTGATGGACAGACCGCGCGCGCTGGAGGCGAAGAAACCGAAGGCGTCGCCGGTGATGCTGGAGTGACTGATCCGGCCGGTGACGTACGGCGCGACGGGAACCGCGAACCGGTTGGCGGGTTGGGTCAGTTCGCCGCTGCGCTGGATGTCGACGGTGTTGGCGCCCGGCGGACCGGCTCCGGTGGTCGGCTCCCCCGCGATGGCACCGAGGTCTGGCCGGTCGGTGCCGGTGAGGCTGAGACCACCGGTGCGGCCGCTCCAGAACCCGAGATGCGACAACGCCGCCTGGGTCATCGACAGCTGGCCACCAACGGCGCGGATGTAGGCGCGTCCATCGGTCACGTCGGTGTCCGGCCGGCCTGTCCGGAGATCCCAGCTTGTGATCTTCACCGGCCCTCGCTCGGTTCCCGCGACGGTGAGCACGCCGCCGAACGACACGATGGAGACGAAGCCCTGGGCACTGCTGGCCATGCGGATGACCAGCCCTGCGGGGTCGGAGAGCGCCAGCTGTGCGCCGCTGTCCAGATAGATGCTCTCGGTCAACAGGTACGCGCCGTCAGGCTGCTTGACGAACGTCTGCGGGGCGAGCCTGATGAGATCCGCGAGCGTGTACGGGTTGGCTCGTTGCGTGAGTACCAGGGTGTAACCGTTGCCGGTGTTGACCCGGAACGGTTGCTGCCAGGGATTCGCGGGCTTTCTGGTGCCGCGGGACTGGTTCTTCACCTGGTAGGTCCATTGCAAGCTCGCGGACGCCGTGACCGCGCGAATCTGATCCAGCCTCTTGTCCTCGGCCGCGACGAGCGCCGCCTGCCGCTGTGCGTCCTGCTGAACCTGCCCGCCAGGATCGGCGGTCGTGGCCGTTGGGAACGACAGCCCGGACGCCGCCGCAGCAAGTGCTGCCCAGACAGCGATCCGACGGATCCGGTGGCCGCGAACGCGGCGTGGCGTGCTCACGGTGCCTCCGAGACGGCAGCGGGCACGCGGCCGTCGTGGCCGACCAGTGATCCCAGGTCCTGCCCTTCACCGCCGACGCGGTCGCTGGCGCGCGTGAGCCAGCCCTGCCTGTTCATGGTGAAAAACGCGTAAAGCTTGATCGGCAGCGAAATCATGATGACCACCAGCGCGTGCACCGGCAGCAACAGGATCTCTCCCGGATGCCGCCGCAGATGGGAGTACCCCCGGACGGCCCGGCCGGCGAGCAGCCAGACCACCGCGAAGCTGATACCGCCGGACGTCGGTTCGAGGCGGCTGAACACCAGGTACCCGATGGTCATGCCCATGGTCGCCGGCGTCAGCAGGATCTGCAGTACCGTGACCTTGGTGATCAAAGGCGCCCGCCACAGCCAGCCCTTCCACAACGCCGTCAGGTAGCAGCGATACGAGTTACGGCTCCACCGGATCCGCTGCTTCACGAATGCCCGGAAGGATGCGGGAAACATCGACAGCGCCCGCGCCGAGGACTGGTGAACGGTCTTGTAGCCGGAGGCGAGCACGAGCCACGTCAGCCGGCCGTCGTCGCCGGCCACGCACCTGCGGCCGAGGAAGAACTCGTTCTCCAGATGCTCCAGCACCGGCATGACCGCCGAGCGGCGATACGCGGCGGTTCGACCGGACAGGCACGCGACGCCGCCTTTGCGTCCCATCGCCGGCACGTAGTCGTAGTAGCGCAGGTTGACCAGCCAGTCGGCGAGCCGCCGCCAGATACTACTTCCGCGCTGGTAGACGTTCTGCTGGGTGCCGACGCCACCCACATCGGGATCGGCGAAGGGCATCTGTACGGCGGCCAGCAGACCCGGCTGCCACCGGGTGTCCGAGTCCACCAGGACGATCACCTCGCCCTTCGCGGCACGGATACCGACCCCCAACGCGGATCGCTTGCCGCGATGTTCGAAGACCAGCATCCGTACCCGCGGGTCGCCAACGGCTTCGAGGCGCCGCTGCACCTCGACGTCCTCGACGTCGGGCACGATGATGATCTCCATCGGGTCCTGATCCAGCCATGTCTTCAGGCACTGCATCAGGATGGCCGGATCCTCCCGGTACGACGGAACGACGACGGACACGCTGGTCCGGTAGTCGTTGACGACCGGTTTGGCGAGGCGGGACAGCACCGCACGGCCGAGCCAGATCGTCCAGATGAAGATGCCGGCAACGCCGAGCGGCGCCACTGCTCGCCAGGACGTCGCCCCGACGGTCGTGCCGAACCACGACCGGACGTACTCGAAGAGCTCCCCCACGAACGCCCGAACCCCCGTGAATCAAATGTGAACTGCGCGGGCGATTTCCGCGGCCGCAGACAGCAAAGGGACGCCGATCCGCGTCCTTGTGCACACAAGAGTGGCCGCCCACGGCGGTGCTGGGATCCCACGATCGGCGCAGCCGCGTCTACGTCTTGTGGTGGAGGGCTTTCCGATTATTCGGACAATATGTATATACCGGCCTCTTCTGCGTAGAAGGCTCCATCATCTGGATGATGTGCTCAACCGCGCGAACCGGGATCATCACTAGCCATGGGGGAAATATCGATACTCGTCGTCGATGACCATGCGGTCTTCGCCGATGCGCTGCAGGCTCGGCTGGCCGATGAACTCGACCTCGGGCCGGTCTCCGTCGCGTACAGCGCCGCGCAGCTCCGCGCCCACCTCGCCCGCAGCAAGCCGGCGGTCATCGTGCTCGACCTGATGCTGGCCGATCGCACCGGGCTCGATCTGGCCGACGACATCCGCGAGCTGTCGCCGACGACGAGGACTGTGATACTGACGGCGATGGAGTCGGTCGAGCCGGTCTTCACCGGGCTCACGCGCGGCGTGCGGGCCTGGCTGCCCAAGACCATCGACACGGATCGTCTGGTCCGGGTCATCCGTGGGGTCTGTGCCGGTGAGGCGTACCTGGCGCCCGACGTTCTCGGTCGGGTGCTGAGCGAGATGGCGGCACGCACCCCGCATCCGGCGCTCGACCCGTTCGCCGGGCTGACCATACGCGAGCGCGAGGTGCTGCAGTGCATGGTCGACGGGCTGACCCGTGCCGAGATCGCCGCGCGCCTGGGAGTGTCGGTGAACACGGCACGGACCCACGCGCAGAATCTCATCGCGAAACTCGGCACACACTCGACACTCGAGACGGTGTCCCTCGCGCTGCGCAACGGAATCCGCGCGTCCGGATACCCCGCCGCGCATCGGGTCGGTAGTGGTGTCTAGCTGGATGCGGCGTCTTCGGGTGCACATCACGCTGAGCTCGGTGGTCCTGGCGCTGGCCGGTTGCACGTCCGGCGGCCGGGGCCCGACGGTGCCTGACTCCACCGCGCCCGCCGCCGGGAGCAGCGACCGGCCCGCGCCGCTGCGCATGATCGACGTGCGAGATGCCGCCGAGCTGACGCGCGCGCTGGCCGACGCCCGGGCGGGGGACGCGATCCACCTCGCGGACGGCACCTACGCGGGCCAGTTCAAAATCGTCAAGAGCGGCACCGCGCAGGCGCCGATCACCTTGTACGGCTCGCGGCGGGCCGTGATCGACGGCGAGGGGACCAGCAAGGGCCGCACAATCGAGTTGACGGCCAGCTACTGGCGACTGCAGGGCTTCACGATCACCAATGGACAGAAGGGTCTGATGGCCCTCGGCGCACAGCACACGGTCGTGGACGGCCTGCTGGTACACACCATCGGGGACGAGGCCATCCACTTCCGCGACGACTCCAGCGACAACATCATCCGCAACAGCGAGGTGCGCGACACGGGCCTGCGGCGACCGGAGTACGGCGAGGCGATCTACCTGGGGCAGGCGGCCAGCAACTGGACCAACGGACCCGACCGCAGCGACCGCAACAAGGTGCTCAACAACGTGCTCGGCCCCGGCATCGCCGCGGAGCATGTCGACGTCAAGGAAGGCACGACCGGGGGCGAGGTACGCGGCAACGTCTTCGACGGGCGGGGCCAGACCGGCGAGAACTCGGGCGAAAGCTGGGTCAACGTCAAGGGCAACGACTACGCGATCGCTGACAACAAGGGCATCGCCGCCTACGCGTCGGGCTTCAAGACCCGGGTCGAGGTCGACGGTTGGGGCTGCGGCAACACCTTCCGCGGCAACACCGGCTCGGTGGCGCCGTACAAGGTCAACCAGGGCTGGGCCTTCGACATCCACGGCAGGAACGCCGAGTGTAAAGGTCACGAGAACGTCGTCTGCGCCGACAACACGGTGCAGCCGGGTGGAGCGGGCTTCAGCGACGTTCCGGCCGTGACCTGCCCCGCGGCGAAGTCGTGAGCGCAGGATGCCTTTGTCAGGGTGCATCATGGATGCTTCTCGCACCAGCTTTCACCAGCGCGGATGAGATCTTCGGCAGGAGCGTCGGTTGTATGCCGTGGTGGTGCCGGCCTGGACGGTCCAGCCGGGAGCTTCGAGGACAAGGTCCGGCACAAGGCCCAGGAAGCCGAAGGCGCGGCCAAGGAGAAGTACGGCGACATCACCGATGACGAGCGTCTGCAGGCCGAAGGCCAGGCCGAGCAGGACACCGCGAACCTCAAGCAGGCCGGGGACAAGGCCAGAGGCGCCGCCCGCAAGATCAAGGACGCGCTGAGCTGACCCTGCCACGGCCCGGAGCGCAACCTGCAAGCGGCGCGGCGTGTCACGCACGGCCGCGCCGCACCCTTGAACCCGAGGAGGCTCGGCGCGTTACCTGCTGCGAGCTTTGCGGGTGCTGGTGGCGTTGGCCTTCTGGATGGCATCGACCAGCTCGGCCTTCGTCATGTGGGACCGGCCGCGGACGTTGAGCCGCTACGAGGGGTGCGACGGGGCCGAACGTTTCCTCGGCGACGACGGCCGGCGGAGCACCCGGCGGCGGCCCACCCCGCCGGGGCAGCGGTCAGGGCTTCGGATACGGACCGGAACTCCTGGACGAGATGACCGTCGCGAAGGTGGTACACCTGCAGGCGCCGCCGACCGGATGGTGACCGGTTGCCGGCCGGGAATGCGGGTACTCCAAGGCAGGATATCCCTACGTCCGAGTGGAGGTTCCCGTGACGGCACCGACTCGGCAGCAGGACGTCGTCGATCTGCTGCTCGACCAGCACAACGAAATCAAGTCCTTGTTCTCGCAGGTCAAGGCGGCCCGGGGCGAGCAGAAGCGGCAGTCGTTCCAGAGCCTCGTGCGGCTGTTGGCCGTGCACGAGAGCGCAGAGGAACAGGTCGTCCACCCCGCCGCTCGCAGCAATGCAGGCAACGAGGTGGTCGACGCCCGCCTGCACGAAGAAAGCGAGGCCAAGCAGGTCCTGTCGGACCTGTATGACCTCGGCGTCGAGGCGCCGGAGTTCGACGCCAAGTTCGCCGAGTTCGAGCGGGCCGTCCTCGACCACGCCAGCCACGAGGAACGTGACGAGTTCCCCGAGCTGCGCCGCAGCACCGACCCGGACCGGCTACGTCGGATGGCCGGCGCCGTCCGGGCCGCCGAACAGGTCTCACCGACCCGGCCGCACCCGGCCGCCGGCGAATCCGCGGCGGGCAACGTGCTCCTCGGGCCGCCGATGGGCGTGTTCGACAGAGTGCGCGACGCCCTGCGCGACTGGCGCCAGTCCCACACCGACGACTGACCGGCGCTGCCCACGGCCGCCTTCCGCGCCAACCGCGCAAGGCCCCGCGTGCCGGTCGGCAGGTCAGCGGCTTACCGAAGGCGGTCCCCGCCGCGCGGGCGTCACACATACCAGTGCTCAGCGACGCCCCGCGCGGCGGCGGACCGGCTAGCGGGCCGCCGAAGCCTGGGCGACGTGTTGCTCGTGCACGAACGGCGGTGGGCTCTCGACGGCCGGCGTGCGGGGCGCGTCCGGGTCGGCGCCCCGGTTGCGCCGCTCCGGCGAGCCGACCCAGGCCGTGGGTTGCTCGATGTACTTCCACTGCATGCCCGCCGGCCACGGGCCCTGGCCCTCGTTCCACGGCCCCCGCTCGGAGCCGGAATCGGACATGTTCAGCGCCACGTTCTGGAACCGGTCGTCGCCGGGAAGCCGACCGGGCGGGAAGTTCACCGGCATCTCGTTCAGCGCCGCGGTGAACTGCTGGAAGTGCGCCACCTCGCGGGTCATCAGGAACGTCAACGTGTCCTGGACCCCCGGGTCGTCGGTGAACTGCTTCAGGTACTCGTAGACGATCTTCGCCCGGGACTCGGCGGCGATGTTGCTGCGCAGGTCGACCGACGGCTCGCCGTTGGCGTCGACGTACATGCCGCTCCACGGCACGCCCGCGGCGTTTACGACGTCCGGCCCGCCGCCGGACAGGGCCATGAACAGCGGCGAGGACGACACCTGATGCATCACCTGGTCCCGCCCGGCCGCGTTGCCCACCAACGGCATCCAGTTGCAGGTCTCGCTGGCCTGCTTGAGATCGTCGTTGAGCCCATCGAGCAGCATCGTGATGGTCGCGCCGACCATCTCCAGATGGCTCAGCTCCTCGGTGGCGATGTCCATGAACAGGTCGTACATCTTCGGGCTCTGCTTGCGCAGCATGAACGCCTGGGTGAAGTACTGCATCGCCGCGGCGAGCTCGCCGTTGGCGCCGCCGAACTGCTCCTGCATCAGCGTGGCGAACCGGGGATCGGGACGCTCCACCCGAACCTCGAACTGCAGGTCCTTGACGTGCGTGAACACGGTACCTCCATCCGGCTTTCGAAAAACGCCGGCCGACTGCGGCCGGCGCAGCGGCGGCTACCCACACCCTGCTGGCCAAAACCGGTGCCCTCCGTCGGTAACGAGTCTGGTGAGGCGGCGGGCCCACGCGGCGCCGCCGTTCGGCACCGGATCGCCGGAGTCCGCGGGCGCCGAGCTCACCGCTCTCGCCCGGGACATCCGGCCAGCCCGACGAGCACCACAACGGCAGCCGACGCGTCGAGTGTTCCGGTGGCTGTGGTGAGAGTCCGGCAGCCACCGGAACGCCCTTCGGAGGTCAGGGCGTGGCCAGCGCCTCGGTGGGTGACAGCCGTGACCCGCGGATGGCCTGTGACGCAGCTCGTGATGGCGACCGCCGATGGATGAGGACGCGGGGTTCGACATCGTGCCGGTGGCCATCGACCGCTACGCGCACCATCCGGCGGTGGGCGCCGAGGCCGAGGCGCGGCTCATCGTGAGGCTGCTCGGCGAGCATCTGCACAGCACGGCCCGGTGGCGGGACGGCGACGAGCGCACCGAGACCGACGCCAAGGCGCAGCTTCGCATATGGGACGCGCGCGGGCCGGCCAGTTGATCTTGTATCCGGTGAAGCCCAGGAACGCCGGCAGCAAGGTCACCGCGGCGATCATCGTCAACAGCACGATCACCCGGTGGTGATGGCTTGACCGTGGCGCTCTCGGGTTCGTCGCCGTCCTGCAGGCTGTCCTTGTAGCGGGTCACAACCGTTGTAGGCCAGCATCCGCACGGTGGTGGCACCGATAGGTTCGGCCCTCAGACGGCGCGTTCGTAGATCAGGAGGTGAACATCGTCGCCGACGGTTCGTGTCGAGGCGAGCCGCAGCCGCTTCGTCTCGCTCGTACCGTCGAACAGGCGCTTGCCCGCGCCGACAATGATCGGATACACGAGAAGGTGCAGGGCATCGACCAGGTCGTGCTCGATGAGTGCCTGAGCGAGCTGCGGGCTGCCGTGCACGAGGATGTCCCGCTCGTACTGCCCCTTGAGCCTGGTGACCTCTTCGACCAGGTTGCCCGTGAGGACTGTCGTGTTCTTCCACTCTGGGTCGTTCAGCGTGGAAGAGACGACGTACTTCGGCATCCCGTTGAACGCGTCGGCGAACTCGCCCTCGAATTGCGGCCAGGATGCGGCGAACAGCTCGTATGTGACGCGTCCGAGCAGCTGGGCGTCCGCCGCCATCGTCTCGTCAACCTTGAACTGGTCGCCCTCCGGGCCGCGGGAGAAGCGATCAGCCCAGCCCGTGCGTGCGAACTGCTCGCTGCCGCTGGGACCCTCCACGACTCCATCGACCGATATGTACTCGGTGACTACCAGCCTGCCCATTCGGTGTTCCCCTTCCGGTAGAGCGTGTGAGTGTTGACAAGACGCCACGCGAAGCCGGGCGATCCGTCAGTGAAAGCGTCGATGCGGTCGAGCGTATAGCCTGGCCAGGTCCGACACAGTGCTATTACGACGCAGCTGCCCACCGGCAGAACCGTACTCGCCGCCCACCCTGTGGGAAAGGTGCGGCGGCCATCATGTCCGAGATTCTGGGAAATGTGTCCCGCCGGACCGCTTCATGCGCTCCGACGATGGCAGAGTGCTCCATGCAGGATCCGTCCACAATGGACCGATGTGGACGCCTCTCCGGCCGGCTATAGCATTTCGGCTCCGGCTGCAACGGCTCGACCAGAGCCCACTGCTCGCCGGTCAGGTCTGAGGGGTACCGCCGCTGCCGAGGCATCCGGGCACCGTGCCCAGGTTGTTCCGCCGCCTCCGGTCCGCGCGTGGCGCGGGTGTCTGGACGCGTTTCCCAGAGTTCCGGCCATGGGCACCGCTGCGCATTGCTCGCCGGGATGGCGGTCGTTACATTCACTCGGCGTGGCGATACCGAGTTCGGCGAACGCCGAGCAGCGGGTCACGAACGACGGCGTTGACTCGCCGGGCTGCAGCCGGGTGGAGATCACCTTCTCGATCTGCTCGTACGGCCGTCCGACCTCATTGCACAGCCCGCGCAGCACACCGAGCTTGTGCCGCACCGTCGCGCCGCCGTCGGGCATGTCGAACACGTTGCACGCGTCCGGGTATCGCGCGACCAGCGGCAGGGTCCGCTTCTCACCGGTGCCGCCGATCAGGATGGGCGGGTGACCGGCGCAGGGCTCCCCACTGGAGCCTCGAGGGTGTAGTGCCGGCCGCGGTAGGGCGAGGTGTCTCCGGTCCACATGCGCAGCGCGATCTGCAGCGTCTCCTCCAGCCGGTCGAACCGTTCCGGCACCGGCGGCAGGGGCAGGCCCGTCGCGGCGGCCTCCTCGGCGTGGTAGCCGACGACGAGGCCGAACACCGCGCGGCCGGCCGAGAGCACGTCGAGTGTGGTCACGGCTTTGATCAGCAGTGCCGGCGGGCGGTACGTCACCGCGGTCACCAGTGTGCCGAGCCGTACCCGTGCGGTCCGCGCGGCGAGGTAGCCGAGCGTGGTGTACGCCTCGAGCATCTCGGTCTCGCCGGGGCGGGCGCCATACGGGTCCGCTTGTAGCAGATGGTCGCAGACCCACACGCCGTAGAGTCCTCCGCGGTCGGCCGCCTCCGCGATCTCTGCGAGCTGCTCCCCCAGGCCGCGGCGCTCGTCCCGCCACGAGAAGTTGGTGACACTCACGCTCACCCGCACGGCAGTTCGCTGGCCTACTCATCAGCATCCTCGTCTCCTAGTGAGGATCGGCCACGCCAGGCGAGCGTTACGACCGGCCATCCCGGCAGGCAAGGCGCACCGGTGCCCGTGGCCGGAATCCTGGGAAACGTGTCAGGACAGCCGACGCCACGGCCTCCTAGCATGGTCATCATGTCCGGACAGACGACGCACACGCCTGGCATGGGCGCCGAGCACGAGCGGCGCGTGGTTGTCGTCGGTTACGACGGCATCGAACTGCTGGACGTCGCGAGCGTGACGAGTTGTCTCGACCTGGCCAACCGGCTCGGGGCCACGCCCGCCTACGACGTCCGGTTTGCGACGCTGTCGGGCGGGGCTGTGCGCTGCGACTCCGGGCTCGAACTGCACGCTCAGGTGGCGCTGCAGGACGTGCCCAGCGGGGTGCACACGCTCGTCGTTTCCGGCGGGCTCGGGCACACGGCGGCCGCTGCGGACCTGGGGCTTGTCGGCCAGGTCCAACGGCTGGCCCGCAACTCGAGCCGGGTGGCATCGGTCTGCACCGGCGCGACCGTGCTCGCCGCTGCCGGCCTGCTCGACGGCAGACGGGCCACCACCCACTGGAACTACGCGGACGAGTTCGCCACCGCGTACCCCGCGGTGCGGGTCGACCCCGCGCCGATCTTCGTGCAGGACAACCACGTGTGGACGTCCGGCGGCGTCACGGCGGCGCTCGACCTCGCTCTGGCGTTCGTGGAGGCCGACCACGGCGCCGAGCGGGCCCGCTGGGTGGCCATGGGCCTGGTAACCTACCTGCAGCGCCCGGGAAACCAGGCACAGATGAGCATTTTCGTACGCGCCCGCCGCCCCGAACACGACGTGGTGCGCCGCGTCCTCGACCACGTCACCGCGCATCCCGACGCGGACCTGTCCACCGCACGCCTGGCCGCGGTCGCCGGCGTGAGCGAGCGACACCTCACCCGGCTGATGGTGGAACACGCCGGCCAGACCCCGGCCCGGATGGCGCGGCACGCACGGCTGGAAGCAGCAGCCACCGCGCTGGTCACCACGGACCGGCCCATCTCGTCGATCGCGAAGGCAACCGGGTTTCGGTCCGGCGAAACACTGCGCCAGGCGTTCAACGCATGGTTCGGCATCTCACCGACGCACTACCGGACTGTGCACCGCCGACGCTAGACCAGCAGTACCGTCAGGGCGGGCGTCCAGGGCGAGGGCGTCAGGCGCGGCGCCAGGTTGGCCGCCGCATCGCGCGTGCGGTGGCCGGTAGGAGCGCCACGGTGGTGGCGGCGGCCCAGGTAAGCAGCGCCAGCGTGGGGAGTGCGACGAGTTCGGTGGCGCCGTTGACGACGAGGTAGATCACCGCGACCGCGTAGTAGGCGATGACGGCGCCGCCGAGTCCGGCCAGCAACCATCGGGCGATGGCCAGTCTGGCGAGCAGGACCATGGCGAGGGTCAGCGTGGTGCAGGCGACGGTCATGGTCATGCTGATGCCGAAGTCCACGTTGCCGGTGATCCTCCCGGAGTACACGATGCCGATCACGGCGGCGAGCGCCTTCGGGTTGCCGTGGCCGTCCCAGCTCACCACGGCCCAGACGAATGACTGCACTGCGCAGACGACGAATAGTGCGGCGGCGGCGTACGCCGGAAGGGCACTGACGGGCCCCGGGGCGGGCGCCGGATAGATGAGCCCGGGCTGCGCCGGGTACGGCCACGGGACGCCGGGACCCGGTGGGGGCCAGCCGTGGTACTGCTGCGGCGCGCCGCCGTAGGGCTGCGGGTAGGACGCGGGCGGCGGCGGTTGCTGGCCGGGGTCGAAAGGGAAGGACACGGAATCGCCTCTGGATTGAATGGGTCTTTGCCGGTCGTTCGGCCAGTGCACCACATGGCGGCTTCATCCTGGCTTCATGGGCGCTGGAGCCGAGATGAAGGCGGCGGCCGATAGGGTCGAACGCGGAGGTTGCGATGGACGAACTGGTCCTGCGGGGTGGTCGCCCGCCTCAACGGTCGCATCACCGTGCAGCAGGTCGCCTTCCCGCAGTACGGCATCCTGACGAACCCGGGCACCGCGACGCTCCTGGAAGAGACGCTCGCGGCGGGCGTCGACGCGATCGGCGGCCTCGACCGGGCCGGCCTCGACCGATGGACGAACCCGACCGCCGCGTCGGACCGCCGCCATGTCCTCACCGCGACAACCCACCAACAAAGATCAACAAGGCTCCGTCAAATTGTTGATCAACAGTTAATGAAA
The DNA here is from genome assembly GCF_050942935.1 of Dactylosporangium sp. CA-233914. Classification (NCBI taxonomy): domain Bacteria; kingdom Bacillati; phylum Actinomycetota; class Actinomycetes; order Micromonosporales; family Micromonosporaceae; genus Dactylosporangium; species Dactylosporangium sp. CA-233914. The sequence continues at coordinate 7,668,542 of NZ_CP192030.1, forward strand.
GGCCGAGGCTAGGCCTCGACAGCGCTCGGGCGGACGTGGTCGCAGCCAGGCTGCCAGTGTCATGCAATGGGACGGCACCGTGAAAACCGCTGCGGCACCGACGCTTACGCGGTGGGGACTCGCACGAATCAACGACTCATGACACTAATTGCAGGTTCCCTGTCCGTAGGAGTACAACTTCGGCCCAGCCAACGGGGTCGCCCGGTTACCGGCGGCATCCGACGCGTTGACCGTGAAGGTTACGTACCCGTGGGGAATCAGCGGCAAACCCGGCACCGACGCCTCAAACAGCCCGGGCGTCGTGCTGTTCCTCATGGCCAGTTCTCCGCTGGTGTTGTTGTCGCTGTGGTAGGTGAGGGTCACCTTCAGTTGCGTCGGCGGGTCTGTCGCATCGGTGACCTTCACCGAGAACCGGGAGACGGCCGAGGCACCACATCCCTGGTCCAACAGATAGTTGGGTTTCGCGCTGACCGGACCGACGATCACCGGTGGCGTGGCGTCGGCGCGGCGGGTTGCCGTCGCCGACGCACGGGGGCCGGCGGACTTCGTCGCAGGGGGCGTCGTGGTCGACGCGGGTCGGGTGGTGGACCGGTCGGACGGCGTGGATGACTGCGTCGGGTCCGGACCAGCCGGCGATGGCGAGAAAGCCGGCGTGACAGTCGCCGACGGAACTGGCGCCGGGGCTGATGCTGAGTTCGCCGGCTTGCACGCGGCCAGGCCCAGGAGCACCGCGACGCCGGCCGGCACCAGTCCGCACCGGCCGGGAGGAAGAACCATGAGATACACCTCCAGCAGGACAAGTAACTGCCAGGCCTTGAAAGGCAAGAACGTTTCTGCCGCTCAGGTCGTTGCGGCCCGCAAGATCCTACAATGCTCCACATGGCATTGTCGCACTGCTATTTGTAGCGGATGTCCAAAAAGTCGAATTGCCTGGTCAAGGCCGGCCAGCACCGCGGCGACCGGGGATCCGGCAACACCACGTGACCATCCCACAACAGAGCCCAAGGCTCATGCTCCGGCCCAGATCACTGCTGCACGTACGGGTTGGCCCACATCCGGTCCCTGTGCGAGCACGGCATGAACACCTGCTTCTCCGTCGGCGTAGCGATCGGCGAACCGGTCCGCGACGCGATCCGGATCGCCGTCGACCACCCCGACGAGGCGTTCGCCGCCTTGCAGGCGTACTCCGGCCGGACCTCGAAGCGACGCGGGCTGGAGTTCGCGATCTGCGACACAGGAATCGGCATCTTCGATCATCTGCGCAAGAACCCGGGGAACCTCGACGTGCAGGATGACGAGGCTGCGCTTCGGCGGGCGCTGCAGCGCGGCGTCACGGGCACCGACGACAAGCGCGGCAACGGCCTGGCGGACCTGTTCAACGTGACCGGCACCGCCGGCTACTTGCTGCTCGTTCTGCGCAGTGGGCGAGGGCTTGCCAGCGTCGCGGCGCGCCAGCATGATCGACGACCAGCGTATGCGACAACTGCGGACGAGATCAGGGGAACATGGGCGTGGCTCCGGGTGCGAGATCCGTGACGGCGTGTTTCAGTGGTTTCACTGAACCTGGAGACAACGGTGGATTCCGCTGCTCTGGACTTTCCGGTGAGTCAGTTCGGCGCCTTCCTGGCGACGAGAAGCAAGGCTCAGCAAGCTCGAGAACGCCTGGAAACGGAAGTCAGGAACGCTCCCGCGAGCGTCGTGGCCACCGTCGACTTCGACCGCGTGGAGGCAATGACGATCAGCTTGGCCGACGAGTTCGTCGGCAAGCTGTACACCGCCCTCAGAGCGGGTGACCTCCCGCACCATCGTGTTCGACGCGCCCCGGCATGCCCGCGGCTTTCGAACCCTCATCGTCGACAACCTCGACCTGGGCCGGCCACACAACGTGGAGATCACCTTCGGCCGTCGAGTCCGACGCGACACCCTCGGCACGTTCCGTACCGCCATCGACCGCCGCGACAACGGCGGCGTGCTACTTAACGTCTTCTACCGGCACTCCCCCATCAAGCAGTACCTCAAAGACGGCCGCGCCATGCGCATCGAGACCGTCATCAATCACCCCCGCGACCTTGGCTGCAACGCCTGCCTGCCCAACCTCGACGACCTACAGACCAAAGCCCGTGCCTGCAACCGACGGATCCTGGACGCTGAACATGTCGGTCAGGGCTGCGTCCTCGCGAGTCCGGCCTTCGAACGGATCGCGCACCCCACCGTTGACGCGGCGGGCGACAGGACCCCAGCCCTGCGGTTCGGCGATCCTCGGGGCATGGCCCGCTGCCAAACGCTGCTCGCCGCAATCGGCTTCACCGACAAGAGCCTGCGTGACCGCCTGGATCGAGGCGTGGTACATCGACCCGAAACCATTCACCTGAACCAAGACCGCCGACGAGACCCTCGAAACACTCACCGCCTACTGTCAACGATTCAACGACTCGGGACACTAACGCCGAGGTGTCAATGGCGGTCATGACGGAGCGGGCGGTCACATCGTTCGCGGCGTGACCTGGGCGATGTACGCCCGGACGTCGGCGGGGGGAACGCGAACTATGGCGACTGGCACGGACACGAGGGCACCTCGGGCGAGCGCGATCCGAGGCAAGCCGGGCCTATACGGCGGCAAGCTGGCTGGACAGCTCGCCGCTGACCCGGCGCAGCGCCGCGGCAGCGGACGCCTCGTCCTCGCCGGATAGCGTGACGCTGGTGCCCATCAGCGCCATTGCGGCAACTACCCGGGTCTGCTCGAATACCGGTGCCGCGAGCACGCGTACGCCGTAGTCGACCTGGGTGTTAACGGCCATGCCCGTCCGGCGAATCTCCTCAACAATCTGACGCAGTTCGCTCGAGGCGCGCATTTGGCGGGCCACCGCGGGAGCCTCGCTCGGAGGCAGGAACGCGCAGAAGATCCGGCCCTGGGCGGACCGGGTCGGGTGCAGCTGGGCGCCCACCCGCACGCGAAGCCGGATCTCCCCTGTGGTGTTGTCGAGGCAGCGCACTACCGTAGCGGTCTCACCGTTCCACACGCTGAGCACGACGGTGCGGTCGGTCTCGGCGAGCAGCCGCTCCAGGAACGGCTCGGCGGCCGTGACGATGGGCAGCCCCGCGCGGGCCGCAGCTTCCAGGGCCAGCACCAAGGGGCCGATAGCGTACGTGTCAGAGCCTGTGTCGTAGCGCAGTAGGCGGGCCTCGCGCAGCGCGCGGGCGTAACGGTGCGCCGTGGCCTTGCTGAGGGCCAACTCGGCGACGATCTCTGCGAAGGTAAGCCGGGGACGGTCGACGGTGAAAATGTTCAGGACAGCGGCAAGCCTCTGGACGGTCTGGATTGCCGGGGCATCCGTTTCGCCTTCGCGTAATGCGTCCGCCATACCACAACCTCCATGTACCACCATCGCCTCCACCAACGCCGAACTCTACCGGTGCGGGGGCGGATCCTGCTCGGCAAGCCGGGCGTGACCACACGCTACGTTCCTCTTCATGGGATATCGCATCACCGATGGTTACCCAGGGCAGGTAGTCGACGCCACCGGAGCTGACCGCCGTGCCGAGCCCAAAGCGGCAGGACGGCGCACTCGCTGCCTGGGTCACCGCCTGGGCGCAGCGGCGGTGACCGTGCGTCAATTAACGACGCGAGAACCACGTCGGCCAGGCCGGAGGCAACCTTTCAGCCACGTCGCGATATGCCGACAGACGAGAATTCCTGCTCTACTCCCACCTCGACGCGCTCACTCTCCTGCGACCCTGCCTCCGACCGGCAAGTCATCGACGCTGAGAAACCAATCGCCTCGCTGGGCATCGACTGCGCGAAGCGGCTGCGCTGGTCCGGCTCGCCAGAGCGGCCCGCGCTCGTCTCCACAGACTGGCCACATCGCTCGCACTGCTGCTGTCCAGTGCCGGCACTCCACTTACCGTTCGGCGGAACGACGGCATCCGGCCTCGCCCCCCGGCGGCGGCAGTGGTGGCGAAGACTGGCCGCCGAACATCGTCTTCGCCCGAACCTGGGCGTGTTCGTCCAGATCCGGCTCAAGGCGCCGTTCCATGGTGGGGCCATTCGGACGAGGCCGGTAGCGCTGGCGCCGTATTGCATCTCGTCATTAGGCGAACGGCCACCAACGTCGGCGACCATCGACACCACTGGTCCTGCGTGCCATGATGGCGTCTCGCCCTTATGCTCGAAGTGCAGAAGGGATTCACCGGGATGGCGGACGATGCCGGCAGCACCGCGGACGGCGGTTCGCCCACGGTCGCCACGCCGACATTCCAGACCGTGCAGCGCGCCGCGGCGATCCTCAGCGCCTTCACGGTGGGACGGCCTCGGCTCCGGCTCAACGAGCTGACCGCCAGCCTGGGCACCAGCAAAGCCACCGCGCACCGTTACACCAAGGCGCTACGGGAGAGCAGCCTGTTGCGTTTCGACGAGCGCGAAGGCGTGTACTCGCTGGGGCCAAAGATCCTCAACCTCTCCGCCGCCGCCCGCGCCGGTATGCCGGTGATCGGCGTGGCCGGACAGCACATGCAGCAGTTAGTCCGCGAGGTCGACGAGACGGTTGTGCTCACTGTGTGGGACGGCGACTCGCCGGTGGTGGTTCACGTCAACGACAACACCGATCGGCTGGTCCAGGTGAGTGTCCGCACGGGATCCCGACTGTCGCATGTGGAGTCGGCGCAGGGCAAGGTGTTCTGCGCGTTCCTACCGCCAGAGATGGTGCCCGGCCTGGAGCAGCAGCTCAATGCATCTCGCGCGCTGCGCAGGGAGCTTGCGGCGATCCGCACGGACGGTGTATCGGCGAACACTCCGTCGGTGAACGGGGTACGCAGTATCGCCGCGCCGGTCTTCCGCAGCGCATCCCTGATCGCCTCGCTTGCAGTGGTCGGCACCACCAGCTCGGTGCCGGAAGGCACGGACTCCCCGGTCGCTGCGGCCGTGATCCGAGTCGCCGCCATGGTGACGGCGGAGCTAAGCCGCGAGCCAACCTAGCGCGTTCCCGGCGACCTAGGACGTCTGACAACCCCGCGTCCGCACCTCGCAGCTTCGGGGCGGCCGGGTGCCTGGTGCTGGTTCTCGGCTCGCTCTCCGCCGAGCGACCCTTGGCACAAGCCGCCCGACCTCCTGGGGAGCCCGCTGCGGCGACCTGGCAATGAGATCCGGGCCGGGGTCGCCGTGATCCGCCGGGATGCGCTGTCGGTCGAACTCGCCAACCATCACGCGTAGGCGCAACTTCCCCGCCCGGGTCAGCCCGCGCCGGCGGCGCTTGACCCGGGTGTCCAGGCCAGGGATGACCTGGACGCGGGTGGCCCACTCGGCGCCGGTTGTGGGCGAGTTGGAGATAGCGCGCCACCGACCCGTCCTTGTTCCGCCGCTGAATCTTCCGCAAGTACATGCCCGCGTCTCAGGCAACAACCCTGACCAGAACAGTCCCCGCGGCAAATCCGTTTACCCACGCCCCCAGACAGTCTCGGTGGACGCCAGCCCTCTCACCTGCGCAGATCCGCCACCGACCCGCCCCGCATGCCCACCAACTGTCGAACTCGGACGGACTCTTGCCGAGGAACTCCAGGAGACCCCAAAAAACGCTGTCCCATCAGCGCGTCAACGCCTGATACGATCACCGCCGTACCGCATCGCAAACCAGTATCTCTGATAGTAGAACGGTGTGCGCCCCCGATGAAGATCTCTTCCATCCGCTCCTGGCCGGTCACCGTCCCCTCAGACCGGGGACCGATGTCCTACTTCTTCCTGCGCGTCGATACAGACGCCGGGGTCAGCGGCTACGGCGAGGCGTGCGACAGCTACGGCTGTTCATACGGCACCGTGCTCGCTACGCTGATCGACGACGTTTACGCACCGCTGCTGATCGGCCAAGAGGTAACCGCCGCGCCCGCCGTCGCAGAGCAGTTACGTCTGGCCACCAGGCGCCGACTCGGGGACGCCTGGGTGGCGGTGCAGGCGCGCAGCGCCGTCGAGATCGCCCTCTGGGACCTATTGGGCCGCGCCGCCGGCCGGTCGGTGAGCGACCTGATCGGCCGGGTCCGCGACCGGGTCGCTGTATACGCCTCGGCAGCCTTCCTAGAGGAGGGGCCAGCCGATTGGCACGCCGACCAGCTCAGGCCGATCCTCGACCGTGGGGTGCGGATGGTAAAGCTACGCGTCGGCCCGGACTGGCGCGCGGACCTCGAAACCCTGGCCCGCGTACGCGACCTGCTCGGCCCCGGCATTGAGGTGGCGATTGACGGCAGTGAGACCTACACACTGCCTACCGCACGGGAGATCGCACGGCGGCTGGCCGATCTCGGCGTGGTGTGGTTCGAGGAGCCGATGCCCCAGGGGGCCAGGGCGGGCATTCAGGAGCTGGCTCGCTGCTCACCGGTGCCCCTCGCCTACGGCGAGCACCTCTACGGGCGTGACGAGGCAATCGGCGCGATCCGCAACGGCGAGCTAAGTGTGCTCCAAGCCGATGCCGCCACCACCGGCGGCATCGAGGAGGCGCGGCAGATGGCGCTGCTCGGCGCGCACTTCGGCGTCCGCGTCGTGCCACACAATTGCGCCGGGCCGCTGGCCCTTGCCGCCAACCTGCACGTCGCCGCCACGATCCCGGCGGTGCGCCTGCTCGAATACCCCATCAACTGCATGCCGGCATACGCTACGTTGAGCCCTGAGTCACCGACGGGCCTTGACGCCATTGTGGACGGTGAGCTGGCGATCCCGGACGGCCCCGGGCTGGGCATGACGCTGGACGAGTCAGCCCTCGCCGCGAACCCCTACCAGGCGCTAGGCAGACGGGTCGCGGGCACCCTCGCCGGCGTGCCCGACCGCTTCGTCGGCGACCGCTAGTGTTCTGAGTCATTGAAAGCTTTATTGATTCGAGTGCAGTAGTTGGCGAGGTTGTCGAGGATCTCGTCGGCGGTTTTGGTCCACACAAAGGGTTTCGGGTCTTCGTTCCACGCCGCGATCCAGGCATTGACGTCGTCTTCGAGTTCTTTGACGCTGCGATGGGTGCTGCGGCGCAGCTTGCGGTTGGTCAGCTCGGCGAACCAGCGTTCGACCAGGTTGAGCCAGCTCCCGGAAGTCGGCGTGAAGTGCAGGTGGAAGCGGGGATGCGCGGCCAGCCAGGCCTTGATCGCGGGGGTCTTGTGCGTGGCGTAGTTGTCACAGATCAAGTGCAGGTCCAGATCACTGGGCGTGTTCTTGTCGATGGTCTTGAGGAAGCGCAGGAACTCCTGGTGGCGGTGCCGACGCTGATGCTGGCCGATCACCTTGCCGGTAGCGATGTCCAGAGCAGCGAACAGGCTGGTCGTTCCGTGGCGCACGTAGTCGTGCGTGCGACGTCCCGGTACGCCGGGCATCATCGGCAGCATCGGCGCGGTGCGATCGAGGGCCTGCATCTGCGATTTCTCGTCCACCGCGAGAACGACCGCCTTGTCCGGCGGGTCGAGGTACAAGCCGACCACGTCGCGGACCTTGTCAATGAACAGCGGATCAGTCGACAACTTCCAGGTGTCAACCAGGTGGGGCTTGAGACCGAACGCCCGCCAGATCCGCGAGATCGCGCTTTGCGACATGCCGGTGGCCCTCGCCATCGACCGCGTCGACCAATGACTGTCCTGATTGGACGGTACTTCCTCAAGCGTCTTCACGATCACCGCCTCAACCTGCTCGTCGGTGACGGTGCGCGGCGCCCCCGGCCGCGGCTCGTCACCCAGGCCGTCCAGCCGATCGGTAACGAACCGGGCCCGCCACTTACCCACCGTCGGCAATGACACACCCAGCTGCCTGGACACCTCGCTGTTGGACAGCCCTCGCGCGCACGCCAGCACGATCCGAGCGCGGACCGCCAACGCCTGCGCGGTCTTGCCTCGACGCGCCCACGCCTGCAGCACGTCCTGCTCGGCCTGGGTCAGCTCCAGCACCGCCAACTTCGGACCACGACCATCACCCATAGCCCTAATCTACCAACGAATTAACGACTCAAGACACTAGCAACTATCTCCGAACTCCGGTGGTCCGGCTTGCCGGACGGGTCGGCGTGCGATGCCTGAGGCGACGCACGCCGACCAGCTCACCGCGTTACTTGCGCAGCACGGCCAGGGCGTCGGACCAGGCGATCACCTGGTCCAGGGTCGCGGTAAGGGTGTCCGCCTGGTGGGCGCCCGGCTTCAGCGTGGCAAAGTTCTCAAAGTCGGTGTAGAGCGACAGCGCCACCTGGGCACGGACCGTGGCCAGCTGGAGCTCGGCCGCGATCAGCCGCAGGTGCTCCACCGCTCGGACCGCACCCACCACGCCGTAGCCGACGAACCCGGCGGCCTTGTTGTTCCACTCGGCATAGAGGTAGTCCAGTGCGTTCTTCAGCACCCCGGTCGTGGAGTGGTTGTACTCCGGAGTGACGAAAACGTACCCGTCGAAGCCCGCGATGCGCTCCGCCCACGCCTTCGTGTGCTCGTTGGCGTACTGCCCGCCGGAGGCCGGGATAGGCTCGTCGAGGTGCGGCAATGGGTGATCGGCGAGGTCGACGATCTCGAACTCCGCGTCGGTGCGCTTCGACGCCTCCGCGTACACCCAGTCGGCGACCTGGGTGCTGTAGCGGCCCGGCCGCACACTGCCGACGATGATGGCGATCTTGGTCATGCTTGCGTGCTCCTCATACTCGGACGACTTTCGTCGACTGATCGAGCGCACGGTAACCAGGCTTGATTCCCAATGGGAAAGACGCACTATTTAGTGCGTCACGCACCTGCGGATGCGTTTTGGAGGAGAACAGCGATGACGACGACAGACGCGGAATCCACGTCTTCCACATGCCGGGACGAGGAACTGAGGGGGCTGCTACGCGGACTTCTGACGAGCATCGGGGACAAGTGGACACTCGCCGTCGTCGGAGCACTCATCGGCGGTGAGTGCCGCTTCACCGTGCTGCAGCGGCGCATTGACGGCATCTCCCATCGGATGCTCACGAAGACACTGCGCGACCTCGAGCACGACGGTCTGGTCACGCGCGGCGTGCACGCCGAGGTGCCGCCGCGGGTTCAGTACGCGCTGACGCCCCTCGGCCTCACCCTCCTCGATCCGGTCACCGCCCTCACGCGTTGGGTCGAGGAGCACGGCAGCACGGTGCTACGCAACCGCCAGGCGGGACCGCCCCGATAACAGCGCCGGGGGCCGGCTTCCACCGCCGCCCAGATCATCATCCCGTCGACGCTGAGACTTGGCGGTTGACGTCGGCTCCCTGTCCGACACGCCTCGCATCCCTGGGTCGTCATCACGGATGCGGCGAAGCGACGGTCCTTTCCCGCGACAACCGGTCAGTCTGCCGGCTTGTACCGCTTGTCGTGCTGCCGTTGAGCTCGGACCACGTCGAGGGCACGCGTGGTGATCCAGCCCAGCAGATCCTGCACCGGCACCGTGAGTTCCTGACCGAGTTCGGTGAGTGCATACGACACTTTGGGTGGGGTGGCCGGACAGTCACTGTTGCATGCGTCACCCCGCGCCGCGGCCGCATGCCGGACTGCCTCAAGACCTACCACGACGTGGGGAGCTTACCCCGAGGTATGTACCTACCAATCGAAAGCTGGAAACCTATTGTGAGCTTCACTGCGATCTCAAGAAGGGGTCTCCCCATGACAACCAACCCGATTCTGGTGATCGGCTCCACCGGCAACGTCGGCCGTCAGGTCGTGACCCAGCTGGCCGAAGGTGGCCTGCCGGTCCGTGCGCTGGCCCGCCGGCCCGAACGGGCCGGTCTGCCCGACGGTGTCGAGGTCGTCCAAGGAGATCTGTCCGATCTGGACAGTCTTGGCCCGGCGCTGCGTGACGTGGACTCGGTGTTTCTGATGTGGCCGCTGCCTTCCGGCGACCTGGCCACGGCGATCGCGAACACGATCGCCACCAGCGCCAGCCGACTGGTGCTGCTGTCCTCGACCGCGGCCAGCGACGAACGCACCGACCGGGAGAACCCGATCAGCCAGGTCCACTTGGCGGTGGAGAGGGCGATCGAGCGCACTACTCTGGAGTGGACGTTCCTCCAGCCACATGGTTTCGCCACCAACACCCTGGGTTGGGCACCTCAGATCCGGGAAGACGGCGTCGTTCGCGGCGCCTACGGCTCGGTGGTCTCCACCCTCATCCACGAGGCCGACATGGCGGCGGTCGCGGTAGCAGCACTGACCACCGACGGCCACGCCGGCGCCAAGTACGACCTCACCGGCCCTCAGGCACTCACCCAGATCGAGCAGGTCCGCGTGATCGGCGAGGTGATCGGCCGCCCAACGCGCTGGGAGGAGACAACCCCGGAGGTCGCCCGCGAACAATTCCTCACCTGGATGCCGGCGCCGTACGCGGACGCCATGCTCGCCGCGTACGCCCGCCTGGCCGCCGCCGAACCCGACCAGCCGACAACGACGGTGGAAACGGTCACCGGCACGCCGGCGCGCACGTTCTCCCAGTGGGTAGCCGACCACGCCGCCGAGTTCGACCCCGACGGCCGGGCAGCGTTCACACAAGCTCAGCCGCCGCTACGCGCATCTGCCAACCGGTAGCGGCCACTGCTGACCGCCTGAAAGCGGCCCGACGTCCAGATCGAAGCGCACGCAGACACCCTGCCGCATCACGATCAGCGAACTTCACTTCCGCGGTCACACTATGCCGTGCGTCGCCGCGTCGGCGTCGGAGTCTGGTTGTTCACGACTCCGCTTCTGCGATCCGACGATTGTCCTCCGCGCTCGCGTGATTCGCCTTGCGTCCAAAGACGAAGCGGCTTGTGATCGCGAGCACCACGACAGCGATCGCGCCATAGCGCGCGGAGAGGCCGAAGCCGTGGGCGACAGCAGCGGCGGCAAGGTTCTCGACGGTCTCGCCGGCCGGCAGCCTTGATTCGATGTTCGTGAGGGAAGCCGTGTCTTCGCCGTTCGCGACCCGCTGGGCCAGGTCAGCGAGGTTGTCCGCGGACAGGCCTGATCGCCAGGAAGGTCAAGCGTGCGGTCATGTCAATGCCGGAGGCCATACCCGAACGCGCCTCGGGCACGCTCGCGGTGGTCGTGTTGGTCACGGGCGTGTTCGCCAGGCCCAACCCGTTACCCGCGATCAGAGAGCCAGGCAGGATGGTCACCCAACTGGGCTGGCTGACCGAGCAGCCCAAGTACATCAGGAGAAGCCCTACACCTGAGGCTTATCGGAATCCGATTCCAAGAGGCCAGCGGTGCCCGAGTGTGTACCCGAGCCGGTGGGCGAGCGTGCTACCGATCAGTACCGTGAGGGCTCCGGGGAGCATGATCAGGCCGGCTGTGGTGACGGTACTCGCGAAGCCCTGGGGACGCGGCGCCAGCGCGAAGGCGGGCAGGGCCACGTAGAACAGGTACGACATCGCACCCCAGAGGAACGCGGCCAGGTGTGTGGTCAGGACCGGCCGGTATGCGAACTCAGCGATGTCGAGCAACGGACGAGGCGAGCGGCGTTCGACCATGGTCAGGCTGACGGCGAGGAGCACGGTTGCCGCGTTGAGACAGAGCGATGCGGGGCTGGTCCACCCCCATGCACCGCCCTGGGTGATCGTCACCAGCAGGCATACCAGGGTAGCGGCCAGCAGCAGCGTTCCGGGCCAGTCGAGAGAGCCGGCCGTTGTGGCGGCGCCGCGCGGCACCCAGGACAGCACGAGGATCAGGCTGAGGACCGCCAGACCGGCACTGAGGATGAACAGCGAGCGCCATGAAGCGTGATCGGTGATCACTCCGCCGAGGACCAGCCCGATACCGGCCCCGCCGCCCATGAGCCCGGACAGAAGGGCCGTGGTGCGGTGCAGATGTCGCAGCGGCACGGCGTCGTGCGCGACCGCGAAGGCGAGCGGCACCAGGGACAGCGCTGGGCCCTGCAGCACGCGTCCGGCGATGAGCACTTCGATGCTGGGGGCGGCTGCGGCGACCACGGTACCGATCGCGTAGATCGCCAGCACGGCGATGACGACCCGGCCGTGGCCGTGTAGATCGCCGAGCCGGGCGAACACGGGAGTCGCGACAGCACTGGAGATCAGGAAGGCGCTCAGGATCCAGGCTCCCCAGCCCGGGGAGGCGTGCAGGTCGTGACGGATGACCGACAGACCGGGCACCACCAGTGTCTGCATCAGCGAGTACGAAGTGACCGCAACCACCAGCGCGGCGAGGGTTCTGGTGGGAAACGCCTGTGGTGCGGACGGACTGTCGTGGGTCATGTTCATCCCATCGTTGAGTGCCAGGTGCGCTGGGCGCTGTCGACGCGGTGCGCCGCCGACTGCGCGAGGTTGCCAACCGCTCTTGAGTACTTGGTCGGTCAAGCAGTAAAGTAATTGGTCGGTCAAGCATCCGGCAAGAGTGGTCTCCGGTGTGACGGAACACCGGCAGACGCCGAAAGGAGGACGCCATGGCGAGTTCGCCGACGGGTGATCGGTCGACGATGCGGCTCGACGTATGGCATGACATCGCCTGCGCGCACTGCTACTACGGATCGGCCAACCTCGTCCGTGCGCTCGACACGCTCGCGGACATCGTGGCGGTGGAGGTGCGTTGGCGCAGCTTCCAGCTCGATCCGCGGCCGGACGCCGCGCGGCTGGTGGGCGTGCGTCCGCCTACATTGTTCGAGTACCTCGCGTCGTTCAATGGGAGTGTTGAAGCTGCACGCGCAGCCGCGGCTCGGGTCGCGGTCCGCGCGCGTGCCTCCGGACTTGAGTTCCGGCCCGACCTCGTCAAGCCGTACAACACTGCCGACGCCCACCGGCTCATGCACATTGCCGCCAATGAGGGCCGTGGTACCGAAATGGTCCTCAGGCTCCATCGCGAATACTGGGCCGACGGTGCCGACCTGTCCGACACGCAGACCCTGGCCACGATCGCTGCGAGCGTCGGACTTGACGCGCAGCGGACAACCACCATGTTGGCAGCGGACGCGTACCGCGATGCCGTGGCCGCGGATCGCGAAGCCGCGTCCGCGGCCGGGATCTTCGGGGTTCCCACCGCGGTGATCGACAGCAGGTTCATGTTGCAGCCGACGATGGACCCGGGCGATATGCGCGACGAGATCCTTAGGTATCTTCGTCGTGGATAGGCAACGCTTGGCGAGTCGGGCGAGCTGACGCCTTGACGCGTCTGGAGGTGGTCTCACGTGGCGGTTCGCGACGAGGGCGCGGCTCATGCGACCCGTCAGCCGGTGGACCTCGTCGTCTCGGACATGCCGCTGCTTGCGTCCGTGCAGGCGCTCAGCCGGGCGTACCTGTCGTCCTTACGCACGGTGGCGGAGGGCCTGGGCGTCTATGCCGGACAGGAACAGGTCTTGTTCGTACTCGCCCGCAACGGCGAGCTCCCCCCGGGCGAGCTGGCCCGGGCGACCGGCGTCGACGCCTCGAGCATCACCAGGTCCGTGCAGCGTCTGGAGGCTTCCGGGTTCCTGCGCCGCCGCCGTTCCACCGCGGACCGCCGCTCCGCCGTAATCTGTTTGACCCCGGAAGGCGAGCACGTCGTCGGGGTGCTCAAGCAGCGGTGTGCGGCATTGGAAAAGCACATCAACGCGCGGCTCGACGCCGCCGCCGCCATCCAATGCCTCACCGCGCTCCGCCAGGCACTCGCCGACGGCGAATAACGGTCGCCGTCGGCCGCAGGAGAGAAATACGCGACGAGCTCTGGAACCGGCTGGCAGGGCAGGAGTGCGTGGTCCGAAGGCATGGCCGCCGGGCCGGCACTGGCGGGCGTGGCTTCGTCGCTCGGCGTGAGTCCGCCGTGGGCTTGGCGGGACTAGTAGCCCGGGTGGTCGGCGGGTTCGCACCCGCCGGCTCCCACAGATTCCGGACGTGACCGTCTCCTCATCCGGCTCGTGTCATCCCCCAGCCAGCCCTGTGGCGAGGCGTGTGATCCAGCAGGTCATCGACGACATCGACGGCGGGCTGTAGCAGGAGGACGCGGACGTATGTCTGGACGAGGAGCGGCGCCTGCTGGGCCGGTGCGTGGTGACCGCACCGCAATCGGGCGATCCGTGAGTGGGCGCAGTGCCAGGGTATCGAGGTCTCCGACCGGGGCCGGCTTCCCCGGGACGTTCTCCGGCATCGCGCGGTTGCGGGTCGACTTTACCGGCGCGCCGCCGAGGCGAGCCGTGATGTCACGGGCGGCGGCGATGAGCCGCGACCGGCCGGCGGGCAGTTCGGCGACCTCGACGAGCACCGCGCAGCACTGACAGCGGTACCGAAGGGCGATGCGGTTGGGGTTGACGGCCTGCTGTGGGAGCCCAGTCGCGACGATGCCGGCTCGGCGCAGTGTATCGCGTCGGGCCAGCATCGCCATGGCGCCGCTGTCGCATGGCAGCGGCCGACCGGTCCTCGTCAGCGTACGGGTCTGTCGGAGCGGGTTACCACCGTCCCAGCTGCGAAAACGCCCGGCGCCTGTGCGCGCTGTCTTAACCTGCGCGTCTGTGGTTGCTGGCTGGTATTACGAGTTTGCTGTGGTGCGGGATGTCCTCGATCAACTCGACAAGCGCTCCGACGAGCCAGACTGCGGCAAGGTGACGATGGTTTCGGTCGTCGGCGGCGCTAGCGGTATCGGCAAACCTGATCCGGAGGTGTACTCGTTCCGCGACCTGACAATGGGGGTTTGCCAGCATGTGCTGCCAGCGGGCGCAGTGGCCGGCGTCGGCGGCGTCTTGGGGGTTCAGGAGATGAAGCGGAGGAGGTTGCCGGAGGGGTCGTTCACGTGAAGGGTGCCGGCGGACAGCTCGTAGGGATGACCAGCGGCGGAGAGGCGTGCGGCGAGCGCGCCGAGGTCGAGGTGTGTGAAGTCGGTGCTCAGGAGACGGGCGGTGCCTTCGCGGGCCGGGGTGTTGTTTTCGCTGGCGAAGCGGTTGGTGAGGACCAGCTGGGCTCGGTTGTCGTTGGTGAAGCCGACGGCGAGGAACATGTCAGCGAGGGCGCCGACGAACGTGAAGCCGAGCACGTCGCAGTAGAACGGGCGGGTCGCGGTGAGGCCGGGGTCGGTCACCTTGAGTTGGACGTGGCCCATCGTGGTGCCTTCGGGCATGCCCGCGTATGGCTTGTCGGCGCCGGGTTCGGAGAGGAGCGCATCGCGGTCCAGCGGGTCGGCGACGACCTCGGGGCGGCCGTCCTGCCAGCGCCACTCGTCGCGGGGCCGGTGGCAGGTCATCTCGATCTGGTGGCCGTCGGGGTCGGTGACGTAGGCGGAGTGTGCAACGGTGTGGTCGACCAGGCGAAGCTCGCGCTGCCACGGTGCGTAGTGCTGGGTGAAGCGTGCCAGGTCGGCGCGGGTCGGTAGCTGGGGTGCGAAGTGGCTCAGGCCGGGGCTGGACGGGGGTGGCGCTACCGCGCCGCGTTCTTCCTGGAGGACGGCGAGAACGTGTCCGGGGGTTCCCAGTGACATTCGGCCGTTGTCATGGCTGAGGATCTGCATGCCGATGGCGCGCGTGTAGTAGTCGGTGCTGCGCGTGAGGTCCGCGACGGTCAGGTGCACGGGTCCGAGGGCGACGTTCATCGGCGGGCCTCCGAGAAGAAGTTGACGATCTCGTGGGGTGCCTGCGGGCCGAAGCACATTTCCAGGCCCTGGTCGGATGCCTGTGCCGATCTCGCCGCCCGCGGGAACATCTCCGTCTCGTAGGCGTGAAGCGCCGTCTCGGCGTCGCCGGGGTGATCGAGTAGTGCCTGGGCCAGGGTGGCGCCGTCGAGCATGGCGAGGTTTGCGCCTTCCCCGGCGTAGGGGGACATCACGTGCGCGGCGTCTCCGATCAGGGTCACGCCCGGGACGCGATCCCAGCGGTGCCCGACGGGCAGGGCGAAGATCTGACGTGGCGTGAACGAGTCGCCGATGTCGACCAGCGCGGTCAGCGCGGGCGCCCAGTCGGGGTACTCGACGAGCAACGCCGCGCGGGCAGCAGCCGGGTCCGACCAGTCGACACCGCTGCCGGCCAGCCAGTCCGGCGGGACGCGCAGCGCGGCGCCGAGGTCGATGTGCGTGCCTCCGTGGCCCATGATCGCCCGGTCGCCGCCGAGCGCGAACAGCACGCCGGGTCCGACGGTCGTGGCCTGGTCCGGATGGGCGGCCGGGTCTGGAATGTGGATCTCGATGTGGGTGATGCCGCAGTACGCGGGCGTCGCGTCGGACAGCAGTGGCCGCACCCGCGACCAGGTGCCGTCGGCGCCGATCAGCAGGTCGGCGATGGCGGTGCCGCCGTCGGCGAAGGTCAGTTCGGTTCCGCCGTTCGTAAGCCGTTTGGTGCTGATGACCTTGTGGTTCCAGACGACGCGCCCCGGAGTCAGGGAGTCGAGCAGCAGGCGGCGCAGGGTGGTGCGGTCGATCTCGGGGCGGCCGCCCTCGCCGCCGGGCGGGCCCGCGTCGATGTGCGCCTTGCCATGCCGATCGAGGACGCGGACGTGCTCGCCCTGCGGCTGCACGTGCTCGCGGAACCGCTCGTAGAGGCCGGCCACGCGCAGGGCAAACTGGCCGGAGTCGTCGTGGATGTCGAGGGAGCCGCCCTGGCTGCGGACGTCTCCGGTGGCGTCGGCCTCGTAGACGGTCGCGTCGATGCCGTTGATCTGGAGGATGCGGGCGAGGACGAGGCCCGAGAGGCCGGCCCCCACGATCGCGATGGTGGGCTGTGTCATGACCGAGACGCTAGCACGACCATGGTCGTAACGACCATGGTCGTCCAAGGCGGGATGCGTGCTAGCGTGACTACGTGACTGTGCAGAGTCGGCGGGAACGCCCCGCGAAACCCGCGCTGACCAGGCAGGGCATCATCGATGCGGCGTTGCAGATCATGAACGCCGAGGGCCTGAGGAAAGTCACCATGCGTCGGGTCGCCACCGCCCTCGACACCGGCCACGCCTCGCTCTACGTCTACGTGCGTGATGCCGAGGACCTGCACGCCCAGATCCTCGACGCGCTGCTGGCACCGGTCGTCGAGGCCACGCCGCCCGAAGGCACCTGGCGCGACCGGCTCAAGGCCCTGCTCATCGGCTACCACACCGTCCTGCGTGAACGGCCCGAGCTCGCCCGGATGGCGCTGTCGACGCAGCCGAGCGGCCCGCACTACCTTGCTCTGGTCGAGGCGATCCTGAACCTGCTGCACGAGGGCGGCGCCGACGACCGGGCGGCCGCCTGGGGCGTCGACATGCTGCTGCTCTATCCCACCGCGATCGCCGTCGAACACACGCAACCGAAGCCTGCCCGGCACGCATCCGGCGACCTCGACACCCTGACGGCCGTCCTGGCCGAGGTGGACGCCGCCCGCACACCACACATCGCCCGCCTCGGCCACCTGCTGATCTCCGGCAACCCCAGCACCCGCGCCGATTGGGCCCTGGACGTCCTGCTTGACGGCATCCTCCACGCCACCCCTCCACCCGGATAAGGCATCCGCCTCGACTGCCCGCGAGTAGCTCGGCAACAAAGCCGACCGCGCAGGCGGTTACGGCACCGCCCATTTCCCTGACGGCCCGCCGTCGGTGGACCTGCGAGGCTACTCGGAGGGCGAGGCCACGACGCCTGGACTGGCGCTACGCCGGCCTCTCCACGCCGTCGGCGTGCCGGCGGCATCCGCACCGCACGCCGGCAGGACCGGCTTGAGCCGGAAGGAGCCGGCAACCTTCTGCCGGTAGATCTCCCGGGTAGCGGGGTCCCAGGGGATGCACCAGCGTCCGCTGGGATCGCGGCGGGCGGGTACCTGCCGGAGGCGCAGCCAGTTGTAGACGGCGTCGGCGGGGATACCGAGTTCGGCGGCGGCCTGTTTGACCGTGAACCGGTGCTGCTGCAAGCCGGCGCCAGGGTGACCGCGCGGATGCCCCGGCTGCCCGAAACTGCCGAGTACGGGTGGTCGCCATACGCTCCACGGCTCGTGGTGACGAGCCGCAACAACCAGCAGCATCCACATCCCGCCGACCGGTCCGAACTCGTCGTCCCGTAGACCCGCCCAGAATCGTCGCGACGCGCGGAACGATGCCCCTCTGATCCGTACCCCCTGAGCCGAAGGGGGCGCCAGGACACGACCATCGTCCATCGACGATCCCTCACAATCGTTCAGCCGCGGCAAGCGCGAGCACCGCACCATCGGGCTGCTGCTGCCGCACGCCCTGATCGTGCTCACCTGCGGCGCCGAGCACGGAGTCGTCGTGAAGTCCACCCGCCTGGCCGACATCGCCGCGTTCCGGCGCGACAACCGGCAGTTCGTCATCGACACCGGGGTCAGCGTCGAGGCGCGGTGGCGACGGCGCGCCAGCACGGCGAGCGAGTTCCCAAACCGGCCGCGACCTGGTGGCGCGTCTGTGGTCGCGGTCCGCGGAGCTGACCGGGGCTCGACATCACACCGGTCCTGCCCCGCCACTGACGTCGCCCGGCTGCCAGTCTCCTACCAGGCGAATCACGTAGGGAGCGCGGACGGTGAGCCCTGACACCCGGGGATTTGACGTACCTGTACTTTGCGGGGTCCCGGGCAGGTTCCGAGCCTGATGTTGCCGCACTTCGCGGACCTCGCAGCGAAGGTCGGCGAATTCGGCTGAGCTGACCGCTCGTGCCGCGGCGAATCCATCGCGGCGCGCGGCGCGAGCGTACTGATGGCGTCGGTGATCAGGCTTCCAGCTGCCGGTTCTCAGTAGTCATGTGCTGGTATCCGCTGAGCCAGCAGGCGCAGGACGATGGCCGGCGTCACACGAACACACCTGGTCCTGCGTCCGATAACGAGCGATCAAATTAGGGGAGACAGGGTCACTTACGTATATTCCCAGCTCACACCTCGTCCACTAGGCGTCGCGGCATGGAGGAAGGCTTGCATTCTTACCGAACGCTCGTTTAAGTTGTAGGTCTTGACAAGCGCAGGGAGACGAGATGGTGTTGAGAACGCCGGACCAGTACAAGGCCGGCCTCAAGGACGGCCGACGGGTGGTCTACCGCGGGAAGACCGTCAAGGACGTCGTTGAGCACCCCGAACTCGCGTCTGCGGTCGACCACTCGGCGCTGTGCTACGCGATCCACGACCGTCGCCCGGACCTCGCGGTTACCGAGATCGGCGGAGACCCGACGTCCTATTTCTGGGTTCCACCGCAGACCGCCGACGACCTCCACCGCCGCGGCCGACTGATCGAGGAGGTCTCGCGCCTGGGCGGCGGCACCATCGTTCTCAAGGAGGTCGGATCTGATGCACTGTTCGCGCTGCTTCGCGCAACATCGGGCCGCGGCCTGGCAAACGCGCGCGAGTTCGTCGACCGTGTACGTCGTGAAGACCTCGCCCTCTGCGTAGGCCAGACCGACGTCAAGGGCGACCGGTCAAAGGGGCCGTCAGAGCAAGCAGATCCCGACCTATACCTCCGCATCGTCGCCGAGGACGCCGACTCCATCACTGTCCGCGGCGCGAAGACCCACACTTCGTTCTCGGCCAACGCCGACGAGATTGTCGTCCTGCCGACCCGCGCCATGGGGCCAGGTGACGAGCCGTACGCCGTGTCCTTCGCCCTGCCGATCGACACCCCCGGCCTGACGCTGTACGTCTCGCCCTACATGGCGGGCGAGCGCACCGCTTTCGAGCACCCTCTCTCCTCGCGTCACAAGCTTCTCGAGTCGCTGACCGTGTTCGATGACGTTCGAGTGCCCAAGGACCGTGTCTTCGTTAACGGCGATCCAGCCGAAGCTGGCCCGCTGGCCCTGGCCTTCGTGGACTACCACCGCTTCACCGCGATCAACTACAAGCTGCCCCTGCTCGATCAGGTCATCGGCGCGGCGGTTCTCGTCGCCGAAGCCAACGGCATCGCCAAGGCCGGGCACGTCAAGGCCAAGCTGACAGAGCTCATCACTTGGGCCGAGACTGTGCGCGGCCTCGCCGAGCTCTCAGCTCTGCGCGCCACCGAGGGCGAGAACGGTGTGTGGCGGCCAGATCCGCTCCTAGTCAACATGGCCAAGTACCACTTCGCACACGGATTCTCCGAAGCCACTCAGCACCTCATCGACCTCGCAGGCGGTCTACTGATCACCGGTCCGGGCGCTGACGACTGGGCTGTGCCCGAGGTGCGCGAGGTCCTCGAGAAGTACTACGCCGGCGCAGTCTCGGGAGCCGAGCGCCTCCGGATCGCCAATTTCATCAGTGATCTGACTGCCCGCGACTACGGCGGCTATCAGCGGGTTCTCGCCACCCACGCGGAAGGGTCCTTCGAGGCAGAGAAGCTGCAGATTCTTCGCTCGTTTGATACGACCAAGGCAGTGCAGTACGTCAGCGACCTTGCCGGCCTGTCTCGCTGAGCCCAGCGCGGGCCGAGTGCGACCCGACGTAGCCGGCTCCATCACAACCACGACATCAAGCAGGAGTGAAGAACTATGCAGGTTGATGGCAAGTCCACGCGGGTCACCGGGGGCGCCTCGGGATTGGGGCTCGCGACAGTCCAGCGCGACGCCACGGACGCAGGCGTCGCGCTGGACTGACTTACATCTCTCGGACACCGGTGGCACGTGAGCGCGGTGGCATCGGCAACGCTGTTGCGGCGAAACTCGTGCGCAAGGGCAGCGGTTCACGGCTGTGGCGACGCTCGCTGGCACCGGCAGCCGGCCCGGCCCGCACGTGGTGCACGTATACCCCACCATTCCTGACTAAAGTGAAGACGACGTCCGTAAGCTCGTGGGGTTCCCTGGGTGTGAAGTCACGTCCGGCCGAGCAGGTCCTGGTGAGCGTTGGCTGCTCCGTCCGGCCGCTCCAGCGCTGAATCGGCACCGGTTTCACGGAACCGACAGGCGGGATCCGCGGCCTGTCCGGAAACCCATGTCGGTGACGGTGGAGGCGCCCGTTTGACGAGCGATCGGCCCAGGGGGCGCTTACGTCGATTTCGTCGCCAGCACAGGGCGCGGCACTGAAGAACATCGTGGCGACGCGAAGGCCATCGTTGGTTCCGAGGTCCAGTAGTTGCGCCGTGCCGAGAATCCGGGCTCTTCGTAGCTGAGGGTGTAGCGGTCGTCCACGCGTCCGTCGCTGGATATTCGTCGAGGTTGCCCCATCCGGCGTCTCTGTGGTCTGCGTGCGCCGCCCGGATTGACGCTCACTGACCTCACCGAAGGTGACCGCAACCTTCGCCGAGTTGGCGTCCCAGAACCCGCTCGGGCGGCGACCACATCGGGCGGGTCCGAACCTTGTGGCGTTCCTACCGTCGTTGCGGGAGCGTTTGGCCAACGGCGTGGTGATCACGGCAAACGCCAGACGTCCCGGCAACATCTGGCCCGACCGCCAGTTTGGGGTCCGGATCAGCGGTTCCTTCCAGGCCATCGAGCAATGCGAGCAGAACGGCCAGAGATATCTACAGTGAACGATTGACTGAATGGACCAGGCAAGAGATATGACTGACCAGGGTGCTGTGGGCAACGAGCAGCGGGTTTCCGTCGAGCGCAGAGGACCGGTGCTGATCATCCGCATGTGCCGGGAGAGCAAGCGCAACGCCGTCGACCCCTTGATGACCGCTGCATTGGACGAGGCGTTGAACCACCTCGATGACGACGTGGATCTGTGGTGCGGCGTACTTGTCGGGGGGGAAGGCGCCTTCTCGGCCGGCACCGACCTCGCTAGCGGGGCCGGAGATCCGACGGAGCGAGGAGGGCCGTACGGTCTCATCAAGCGGCGCCGTCGAACGCCGCTGATCGCGGCAGTCGAGGGTATTGCGTTCGGTGGGGGCTTCGAACTGGTCATGTCGTGTGACATGGTGGTGGCCGGACGGTCGGCGCGATTCGGCCTCCCCGAAGTCGCCCGCGGCGTCATTCCGACCTGTGGGGGCCTCTTCCGAACTTGGCAGTCCTTGCCCCTCATGGTTGCCAAGCAGCTGGTGCTGACCGGCAAACCGTTGACCGCAAGGCGGGCCTACGAGCTCGGTCTGGTGAATGAGATCGTCGATGACGGCGAGGCTCAGAACGGCGCCATCGAGTTGGCTGAACGCGTCTGTGAGAACTCGCCGTTCGCTGTTTCTGCGAGCCTCACGGCGATGAACGACGTTATCGCGACCGCCGAGGACGTCGGTTGGCTGCGAACCGATCAGGCGCTGGACTCGATCCTTGCCTCCGAGGACCACCAGGAAGGTGTCGCAGCTTTTCTGGAGAAGCGGTCGCCGCGGTGGCGAGGCCGCTAGCAACGGCACCATTGCCGTGACCCCATCCCGCACGATCGCCAACGGAACGTGCGGCCGACGAAAGGACCGATCCGTGATGCGACGGATGATCTGCACCCAGTTCGGCGACCCGGAGCTCCTACAATTCGTTGAGGAGCCAACGCCTGAAGCCGGACCCGGCGAGGTCCTCATCGAGACTGAGGCCGCGGGCGTCAGTTTCGTCGATGGCCTGATCGTCCGGGGCGCCTATCAGGTGAAGCCTCCGCTGCCTTTCACGCCGGGCAACTGCCTCGTCGGCGTGGTTGTGGCAGTTGGGGCTGGAGTGGATACAGCTTTGATGGGCCAACGTGTGGCGACCGTCCTGGACGGCATCGGCGGCGCGTACTCCTCACATGTGGTCGTGGCTGCGTACGCGGTGGCCGTCGTACCGGACGGCATCGCAACGGAACTCGCCGCTGCGAGCATGGAGAGCTACCTGACGCTCACGTTCGGCACTACTCACCGCGTGTCGATCACCCCGGGTGAGCAGGTCGTCGTTCTCGGCGCTGGCGGTGGAATCGGCCTCGCTGCGGTCGACATTGCACGCGGCTTGGGGGCGAGCGTCACAGCGGTCGCGTCGACGGAGGAGAAGCGAGCGGTGGCCCTCAAGGCTGGCGCGAGCGCGGCCATCGGCTACGACAACCTCAAGGACCAGATCCGGCAGGCGACAGGGGGCGGCGCCGATGTGGTGATCGACCCGGTCGGGGGTGCGGCCGCAGAGAGTGCGCTGCGCGCACTCGCGACTGGTGGCCGGTACTGCGTGGTCGGCTTCGCGTCGGGCAAGATCCCGAGGCTTCCGACGAATGTCGTGTTGCTTCGGAACCGATCTGTCGTCGGTATCGACTGGGGAGACTGGTCCCGCGAGGTGGGAGGCGTGGTCGGAAATGTGCGCCTGTTGGAAGACGTATTTGCTCGCATCGCCGTTGGCGACCTGCATCCTCCGACACCGTCGGTGGCCCCACTCGTCGACGCCGGTCAGGTACTCAAGCTGATTGCCGCGCGTCGCGCGGTCGGCAAGTACGTTCTAAAGCCTTGAGACAAAGTCTCAAAACGCCACTGTCCGACCCGAGTCGATAGAAGGAAGCCACTCAAGGATCGAGTCGCATGGCGTCGCCCTGCCAGAGTTCGCGCGAGATCGCAATGAACGCGCGGGTTCGAGCAGTTGGCGGCGAGGTTCCGAGAGTGATGGCCGTAATTGCGATCGGATCAAAGGTGTCCGTTAGTTCCTGCGTGACGATGGGAAGGCCTTCTGAGCTGAGGCTGATCGGCGCCCGCTGGATCAGAACCGTGTAGCCAAGTCCGCGTGCGACGAGAGCCCTGACGAGTTCCAAGTTGGTCGTCTGATAGCGAATGTTCGGTTCAATCCCTGCGGCCTCGAAGAGGGAGCGAAAGTACGACTCGCCTCGCACCTGGGTGAGCAGGATCAACGGCTCCTCGGCGAGGTCAGCCAAGGCCAGACCTTCGCGATTCGCGAGCGGATGGTCGGCACGCAACTCGATATGCGGGGCAGCTGAACCGATCCGATGCCGAATTAGATCTGCCGAACCTTCTGCCGAACGGCTCTCGTAGTCGTAGAGGACGGCGATCTCGATAAGCCCAGCGTGTAGTTGCTCGACGAGTTCCTTGAAGCCGCCTTCCACCAAATTGATCGTGACGTCGGGATGGTTCTTCGCGAAAGTGCTGATGACGCGGGGCAAGAGGATCGGCGAGATCGACCGGAAGCAACCGATATTCAGTGATCCAGCCAAGACGTTCTGAAATCCCAAGGCGGAGGTCTTGAGATCCTCGATGGCCGCGACAAGGCGACGGGACTCGCCAAGGATGTGTTCCCCGACCGGAGTCAGCGACACCCCCCTCGAATGCCGAATGAGCAACTGTACTCCGAGGTTCTTCTCGAGCTCGGACAGGGCCATCGACAAAGCGGACTGCGAAACGAGCAGTGCCGCGGCCGCCCGAGTCACGCTCTCAAACTGGACAGTCGTTATGAAGTACTCGAGCTGTCGTACGGTCGGTGACGGCGACATCAGATCTCCTGATGGCAGTGTTCGTAAGGTTCGACCCTATAGGTAGCGACGCGCCGCAAGCAAGAGCTGGCCCGTCGCTGGACCTCCCGTAAGTCCGGAGCGCCGGGAGCCCCTCGCGTGCCTGCCGCCTGGTACATCACAGATGAGTTCAACGGCGTTGACCAGGCCGGCCGGCGGCGGATCGGGTGGACGATGTTTGCGATCGCGCACCGACCACAGTGGACACCCACGCGAGCGTACGGTCTCAACAACCGCTCTAGGAGCAGTTCGCTGGCGCGCTGGACCTCGTTTCAGCCTCGAAGCGGAATGTGCTTGTCCCGGCTAGCGCAGGCTGCAATCCCAGCCATGATCAGCGACAGGCTAGACAACATGAGGAGTGGCACGGCCCAGGTGCCGGTAAACCCCTGCAGGACTCCGAGCGTGAACGGCCCTGTAGCGGCAATCAGGTACCCAACCGACTGTGCCATTCCAGCCAGCGCGACCGCCTCGACACGGTTCCGGGCTCGCTGACTCTGGAAGGCCAATGCCAGGACTAGGCAGGCACCTCCTCCAGCCCCCATCAGTACGCACGCGCACTGGTACCAGTCGGGCAACACAACCAGCATCAAGAAGCCGGATGAAACAAGCAACGCAGCAGCCACAGCGATTGCGCCCTGACTGCGAATGGGCCGCGGCGTCAGAACGGGAACAACCATGCTCGAGGCGGTGGACACGATCTGATAGACGAATAAGGCCCAGCCCGCGGTCGTACTGGTGACGCCATCAGCGCGGAGGATGGTCGGCAACCACGCAACGATGCTATAGAAGGCCAGCGACTGCATCCCCATGAACAGACTGACTTGCCACGCCAGCGAAGAACGCCAGAGTTCAATACGAGGGGCGGCAGAAACATCAAGTCCATCAGACAGTGGCTCAGCACGAGCGCGGCTAAGGCGCTCGTCTCGCTCGGCCCGTAGCATGGGCAACCACACTGCGATAGCGACCAAGCAGACAATGAGTGCCCACGCCAGGGCCGGTCGCCACCCTCCGGGCAGCCAATGCGCGAGTGGTACCGCGATCGCTGGTGAAACAGCTGCGAATAGGCCCAAGATGGTCACGTATATGGCACTGACGTGCGGTATCGCCTCCACAGCCACTCGGTGTCGGATGATGGCCGGCAACAGCACGTTACCCACGGCGATTCCTGCCGACAGAACCAGTGTTCCCACGAACAGGCCCCACAGTGCACCTGACGAGCGGATAAGCGTGCCGAACGCCAACGCCGACATGGCGAGCACCATCAGTCGAGCGTCGCCTAGGCGCCGCGAGAGGCGGCCGACGGCCGGGGATACGGCCGCGAAGGTGAGCAACGGCAAGGTTCCCAGGACGCCGGCCCAAGCGTGAGTCAGAGCGCTGGAGTCCGATATCTCGGGAAGCAGCGCTCCGACACTAGTGAGCGCCGGCCGGAGGTTCGAGGCCGCGATGACGATCGCCGCGATCAATCCCCACGAGATCGCTGGCGATCGGCGCACCCGGGCGCCCCGCGTTGTTCCAGGCGGCGCATCCGTATCGGTTCGGCTGACACTCATTGGCGTTCGCTATGTCTCCTCGTTCGCGGAACCAGAGCCGCCTCGGGCACATTACTGGGCTGACTTGCCTCGCCAGCCACTCGTTCTCGAGCTCAGCGCGGTGAATCGACTCTCTCTCGACCACCCCTACATGTACAGTCGAACTTATGCATCACTGTCATCAGAGGAATTGATGTCCGCGCCACCCTGCGTCAGCTCGAGCACTTTCGGATTGCAACGCCAATTACGCCTGGCTAACCTGCATCGCCATCGCCCACGACCTCATCCGCGCCGCAGGCATCCTTGCCGGACGACGCCACGGCAGCGCCCGTGCCGCCACCATCCGCCGGCATCTGATCAACACCGCCTGCGACGGCACTCGGGAACGGCTGGGCGGGTTTAGTCATCGACTGATGACCGGCCAGGATGGGCGATGCCGGAGGTCCCGGCCGACTACGAGCATCCAGCTCAAGCAGCCGCGATAGGCTGGTGTGAAGGTGAACCGCCGGTCTTCCTGCCGGCGCTCAAATGGTGAGCCCGCTGGCAGGAACAGGCAGGTTGATGCACCGTCCGGCTTGCCGGGACGGCGCGACTGTCCATCGTGGACGAGATTTCGTACTCGATGGCCCTGCGGCCGACGCTCAACCACCAGTTACCCGCGACGCACGTCGAGGCGGAGACAGGCGTCGAACACACGCCAGAATCACGCAACCGCCATAGGCGGCCTCCTACCTGCGCGTCCACTCGGAGCTGTGCGACCTCCTGTCGCCCTGATCACTACCAGGTCCGTCACTACGACGCCTGCCTCGTTATGGTTGCCCACGCGTTCCTCGCCGTTACCGCCGCCACCGTCGAAAAGGGGGCGATGCACCAGAGCGGGACGGCCTCGTCCGCCTCACCCTCGGCGACGTCCGACATCTCCTGGCACACCTGATCACCATCATCCGACCCCCTTGATCATATCGATCGATGACCACAGTGGCGCCGCCGACACCAGTACCGCGCGAAGGCAAGCCGCTACCAGCGAAGACTCGGCCTTCTGGAAGTGCGGCTGGAGTGTTAGGCGTCCAGCTGCGCGGTGGTTCCGGCAAGCGGGACGGGTCCCAGGCCGAGCTTGCGGTGGTCCCAGCTTCGGGTGCGCGCGACGTCCACCCGCACAGCGACTCGCTTGTGAAGCATGGCCTCGACCCGCGGTCTCGCCTCCTCGGTGTATGGCCCGTTGTAGCGCTCCCAGGCGCTGACGCCGACCGCCCAAAGCGCGTCCGGGTCGTTGACGATCGCCGCAGTGCCCTCGAACGAGACGCCGCGCAGCCTGTCGTAGGTCAGGCCGTCCTCCAGCAGCACGGTCACCCGGGGGTCACGGCCGATGTTGACCGCCTTCTGCGACTTTGCCTTGGTCTCGAACCAGATCACGCCATCCAGGACGGCGAACCACATCGCCACCGCGTGCGGATGACCGTCCTTGCCAATCGTCACCAATGTGGCAGTGCGTTTGCCCTCCACATACGAAGCGATCTCCATCTCGGTCATCTGGACCTGGGCGCGCTGGTTGATGCCCACCGGGCACCTCCTAGTGTTCTGAGTCGTTGATGAGTTGATTAAGTCGTGCAGTAGTTGGCGATGTCGTCGAGGATCTCGTCGGGCATCTTGACCCAAACGAAGGGTGTCGCTGTCGGTCGGCGCCCTTTGAGGGTCTTGGTGATCACAGCTTCAATTTGCTGCTCGGGATCTTCCGGGCTGCGCCCGGACAAGGCTCATCCGACGAACCCTTCAACCGATCCCGCACGAACCTGGCCCGCCACCTCTTCACCGCCTGCGACCAGACACCCAACGACGCGGCCACGTCCTCGTCCTTCGTACCTCCGCAAACGCTGGCACGATCCTGGCCCGCAGCGCGAGAGCCTGCACCGCCCTCACCCGACGAGACCACGACAACAACTTCTGACGCTCCACAGCGGACAGACAAGCTCCGCCTTCGGGTGGACGGTTCTCGACATGAACAACGCGCCACATCATTTCAGTATTGAAACAACGACTCGGCTCCAGCCAGGACAGCTCGCGAATGCTGTCCCGCATTCGGCGCGGGCGAGGAATTGCTTGCGCCGCTTCGGCAGAACTGTGGCGTACGGGCCGGCTGCAGCAAACCGTCGTGCGGCTCAAAGATCTCCCGAGCTCGAGTTCAGTCAAGACCGTGTGCCAGGCCTGATCCGCTAGCCGATCGTCGTCAGGCGGGAGCGTGTCGTCGAGGCCGACAAGCCGGGCAGAACGCCTGCCTGAACTTCGGTTCGATCAGGGTGATAGACGTAGCGGCCATCCAATGTCCGATACGTGCGGCAGTAGTAGGCAAACCCGTCTAGCGCGTTCGGCGGCTGCGCGCGCCCCGATGTTAGAAGTCAATCTTGGAGACGTCCTGCGCCCAGAACGTCAGGCGGCGTTCCAGCAGCGTCATGCACGCGTTCAGGGCCAGACCCATGACCAGCATGATGGCCAGGATTGCAAAAACCCCGGGGATGTTCAGGTTGGCCTTCTCGAGAAGCATGATGTACCCGAGGCCGCTCTGCGCACCCACGAGCTCAGCAACAACGGTGGCCAGCAGCGAGAGCACCATCCCGACACGCAGTCCGGCGAAGATGGACGGCATCGCGCTCGGCAAGCGCAGGTGCCAGAAGACGTCCCACCGCGATGCGCCGAAGGAAACGAACAGCTCGTAGTGCACACGATCGCGAACCTTCATACCTTCGAGCGCGTTCACGATGATTGGGAAAAACGCGAGGAGCCCAACGATTGCGATCTTGGCGCTCATGCCGAAGCCCAGCCAGATGATTAGGAGGGGGGCCAGCGCGATCTTCGGCATGCTCTGCAGCCCGACGATGTACGGCATGACGAGCCTGTCGATGAACTGTGAACTGGTCATAAGGCCTGCGAGCGTCAGCGCGGCGATTGTCGCGCAGATGAACCCACCGAGCATCGCGGTCAGTGTCGAGCGACCTTGCTCGAGGTACAGCCCGGAGGAGAAGCCGATCTTCAGTGACTCCCAGACGTCAGTCGGTCGAGGCAGAATGAGGTCTGAGACCCAACTACGGTCGACAGCGACCTGCACGCCTACCAGGAGCAGGATAGACAGTGCGGCTGCGGGCCAGTAATTCACGAGCCCGCGGACCCGGCCTCCCTTTGCACGCTTGGCGCGAACCGCAGGGGTGTTGCGCGGCGTTAACCGCCGGTTTGCGGCGCTCTGCAACGAGGCACTCACTGGGAACCACCTTCCACCAGCAGCCCGCGCAGGTGCTCCTCGAGCCGCGCAAGTTCTGGGGCTGCGTCGGAGTCGTTGGTGCGGGGACGTGGGATATCGACGTTAATCTCCTCGATGATTCGCCCGGGCGAACTACTCATGACGTAGATGCGGTCTGACAGGAAGACCGCCTCGCGGATGCTGTGGGTCACGAGGAGGACCGACTTGCCCTCACGCATGTGGATCGTCTGAAGTTCGCTGTTCATGTGCTCCCGGGTCAGCGCATCAAGTGCGCCAAAGGGCTCGTCCATGAAGAGGAGAGCGGGGTCGTGAAGCAGGGCCCGCGCGATGGCAACCCGCTGCTGCATGCCTCCGGATAGCTCGCTCGGGAACTTCGCCTGCGCGTCGCTTAGCCCGACCATTTCCAGCAGTTCCTGTGCGCGGCGACGTGCACGCTGACGGTCCAGCCGAAGCAGGCGGGCGCCCAACTCGACATTTGCCAGGACGTTGTGCCACGGCAGCAGGCCAGGCTGCTGGAACACCATGCCGAAACTCTTGCGCGTGGCGGGACCTTCCACGCCGTCGTGCAGGAGCGCGCCTTCCGTGGGAGTCGCGAGTCCGGCGCAGATGCGAAGCAGGGTCGTCTTTCCGCACCCGGACGGACCGAGAATACTGACGAATTCGCCCTTGGCTAGTCGAATGGACACGTCCTGAAGCGCGACGAACTCCGGGTCCTTCCCGAACCGCTTCGTGATCGAATCGGCGGTCAGCGTGTCGTGCAATTGCTTCCCAACAGGGTCTGTGTTCTTGCCCTGAGTTGACGTACGGAGCGGCATTTGAGGGAGTTCTCCTTGATAAGCTCGGGAAGGTGCTCGCAGCTTCAGCGGGGGATGAAGCGCGGGCACCTCCCCATCGGTGGGGCCTGCTACTGGTTATTCGACCTTGTAGTTACGGGCCTTTTCGCGGATCTTCTCCGCGTCGAAGTTGTTGACTTCCTTGAACAAGGAGTTGTCGTAAAGGGCCGCCAGGTCGAAACTCGCCGGCACGATGCCGGCTTTCTTCATGAAGTCGTCAACTGCCTTCAGTTGCTCTTCCGACGCGCCACCCAGCTGACCGTTGTCCTTTGCGGTGAGGGCGTTTCGCGCCGCGAGTACGCGCTTGGCCTGGTCCATTGCGGCTTCATCGCTGACGCCCACCGGCTTGCTTGCTGGAACAATCTTCCAGTGAATCCGGATCGCAGCCTCGGGGTTCTCCTCCGCGAAGATCGTGGCCTTCGCGATTCCTCGCAGCACTCGAACGATCTCGTCCTGGTGCTTCTTGAAGTAGTCTTCGCTGGAAACACCAACCTGCTGGAGCGAGAGACGCTTGAACCACTCCGGACCGATCGGGCGAAGCTTGATACCGCGGAACTCGATCTCGCCGTATGCCGAGTCGTAGAGCGCCGCTGCATCGATCCGGCCCTGTTGAAGAAAGGTGTATGCTGTCGCCGCATCACCAACAGCGACCCATTTTACCTTACCGGGATCCGACCCCTCGGCAGTCATCGCACCTCGCAGCATGAGGGTGCCGCTCGAGTCCAGTCCGATGACGCCCACGGTCTTGCCTTCGAAGTCAGCCAGCCTCTGGATATTGCTGCCCTCAGGCACCTCAGGAACGAACCCGTTGTTGTACTGGTTGTAAAAGGCCTTGAGCTTTGCGCCCTTTTCAGAAGCCCGGGAGATCGTTCCGAGTGAGGGGAACGCGATGTTGGCCTTGCCGCTGACCACGGCCTGAACCGCGGTGCCGCCGTCCTGAAATCCGTTGACCTTTACATCGAGACCCTCGTCCTTCCAGAAGCCCAGTGCCTGAGGCAGCGTAGTGTAGGGCGCATTAGCGACCGTGAAGGTCGTAGATCCAGCACCAATGATCACCTCTGTCTTTGAGTTGCCTGGGGACTCCCCGCAGGCGGCGAGGAGCAGCGCCGTCGCGGTCACCAGCACTAACAGGCGACCGACACCTCTTCGAGATCCAATCAACTGAAAACCCACCTATTCGTTCCGACTAGCTGATATCCACCTATTCGTTCGGACCGACTGAGATCCACCTGTTCGTTCCGGCGCTTCGGTGACGAAGGCATCGCGATCAGCTGCCATCCGGTCCCGGGCTTAGGCCGGCCGATCGTGTCGGATGAGTCACCGAGGTTCTCTTCGCGCCAACGGTTTCAGAGGTCGTTGTTGGCCGCGCCTCCTCTCTGGTCGCGAGCGGCGATGACCTGATCCCGGTTCGACGCAAGTTCCGTCTGCATTGACCGTGAAGATCGGAGGACTGCTGCGGCGTCTAGCGCGCAGAAGCGTGCGGACTCGTCAGAACGCATCAGGAGAGGGTTGATCTCGATCTCTTCAATGCCTCCGTCAGAGTCGTTCAGGATCTCGGCGAGCCCCAGGACCACCTCCGCGAGCCCCCTGAGCGACTCGATGTCTCCCGAACCGCGATGGAGGATCAGCCGAGCGATGGCGCTGGTGCACACGATATGCATCGCCTCATCGAACGTGCGCGGCGCGAGGGCGACGTCGAAGGTGTTCATCGCTTCGGCGTCAACACCGCCGGCCCCGACGAGAACCATCGGCCCGAAGCCACGGTCGAGCTTCGCGCCCACGATCAGCTCGCGCACCCCACCAACCTGCTCGGCGATGAGGAGTTGGCACTCAGCATCCGGAACTTGCTCCATCGCCCTCGACAGGATCGAGCTAGCCGCCTCGCTAACGGCAGTGGTGGAGTGAAGGCCCAGCTTCACGCCACCGAGCTCGGTCTTGTGCAGAACGCCAGCGGCATGAAGTTTCGCCACCACTGGGTAACCGATGCGATCGGCCGCCTCGACCGCCTGCGCTGGCGTAGACACTAGTACTTCGCGGGGTCGTTGGATACCGTAAGCCTCGAGCAGGTTCTTGAGCTCGAACTCGCCGAGGTCAACGCCCTCGCGGAGAGCGTCCCGGACCCACGTCCCGCGCTCCGGGTTTTCGGGGCGCGACGGGTTTCCACCACGGTGAGCTGACGCGGAGTCTGCCCCTCGGCGGTACTTCGCAAGCGCGCGCAGTGCGTCTGGAGCACTTCGCAGTGCCGGGATGCCGTGTTCTGTCAAACGGCTCAGCACGTCCTCATGGACTGGCGCGGCTGGTGGGGAGAGCACGACCGCGGGCTTGAGGTACGAGCCCATGACGTTCGCGGCAGCTTCGTACATCTCTCGGTAGACCCCAATCTGCTCGGGGTCGAACGTCGATGCGAGGTTGCTCGACAGGACAACGAGGTCGACGTTGGCGTCGTTCTCGATGACCCGCATGACATCGTTGAACTGCACAGCGAAGTCGTGGCCTCCGGCAGGCATCCCCGCTCCGACATCGATTACGCCGATTGGGGTGTTGCCGCCCGCGAGGCCCAGTACGTTCGCGATGTCCTTCGCGGTTGTCTCGTCCAGGTCGGCAGATACGACATCTGCGGCTTCGGCCAGATCGGCTACGTGGCTTAGCTCGCCGCCGGAGATGCCGAAGATGATCGTGCGTCCGCCCTTCGCGTGGCGAGTCTGGGTACCCTCGGCCAGCGCCAGAAGGGCGAACATCTCCTCGAACGTGTTCGCCTCCATGACGCCGGCCGCTCGGAATGCCGCGGAGTACGCCCGCGCCTCGCCGGTAAGAGCCCCCGTGTGCCCCTGACTCACCTTGCTGCCTACCGAGGACTTGCCTGACTTCAGGGCGACGATTGGTTTGCCGACGTCGGCGGCCCGGCGCGCCAGCTCAACGAACCGGTCGGGTTGGCGCAACTCTTCGATGAAGAGCGCGATAGTCGTGGTCTCGAGACGATCGATGAGCACCGCAAGACAGTCTTCTAGCGTGGTCACCATCTCGTTCCCTGTCGAAATCATGCAATCGACGCCGGTGCCGTACGCAGAGTTTAGGAATGCGATGGCCGCGCCACCGCTCTGCGCGACAAGGGAGACACCTCCAGGCCGGATACTGGCCGGGATGTGGCCCCCGTAGAGGCAGCGACGATCGTTAAGGTTCACCCATCCCATGCAGTTCGGGCCGATCAGGGTCGCGCCGCGGCTGTTCAGCCTCTCCCGCATCTCCACAGTCCGGGGGTGGTCCCGACGCTCGAACCAGGAGGAGTGCACGACAAAGTGCGACACGCCCACGTCCAGGCATTCGTCGATCACGGCTGAAGTAGCCGCGTTGGGAACCGCCAACACGGCAGCGTCGATCGTTTCGTTCACTTCACTGATGCTGCGCGCCACCGGATGCCCGTCTATCTCTCCGCCGCGCGGGTTCACCAGGACGACATCGGACATAACCCCGAACCGTGTGCTGGTCCGGATGACCCGCTGACTGAATCTGGATCGGGGAGAAGCGCCGATCAGCGCCATCTTATTTGGGGAGAACAATGTTCTGAATCACTCCTGTGTCCTGACGAATTGTTGATTCGTCGCGCCGGCGCGTGACGCTGATACCCACGACGAAGTTCAGCTAATGCGGTAGAACTCGGCCGCGTTTTGGTAGAGCCACTTCGAGAGGACACTTTCCTTGAGGGGGAGCGTGCCGTACTCGTCGATAAGCGTTTCGAACGGCTGACCCATCAACTGCCTGGACAGGCCGACCATGATCTTCTCCTGGTTGATCGTGTTGCCGTAGTGCAGGAATCGATCCCAACCCGAGTTCGGCTTGCCGATGTGACGCGGTCGATGGGCGGAGGTGTCCGCGTACAGGTTTGGGTGTCGGCGCAAGAGCGCGGCCATCTCATCAGCCCAAGGCCATCCGCCGAGGCCAGCAACGATGCGCAACTCCGGGAAGTCGATCGCGACGCGATCGATGTGGCGCGGGTGTCCCAGGTCGTATGCGCGGTCATTGGCATAGCTCATGGCGGAATAGATCCGGACGGGGACCTTGAGCTCGACGCACTTGGCGTACAGCGGGTAGTAGAGCGAGTGTGTGGCCGGAAGGCCGCTGTAGACAGACGAAACCGCGAGACCACCGAGCCCTCCGTCACGAATCAGACGCTCGAATTCGAAGACGCCAGCCATTCCGTCGAGGGGGTGTATGTACGCCAAACCGATGAGGGCACCTTCGCCTTCACGAACGATTTCGCACGTCTGCTCGTTCGTGAGCCCCCGCGTCACTCCTGCGACGACACCCGCCTTGCGCGCGGTGGCGAGGTAGTCGCTCATGGACACCCCGGTAGCCGGCCGTTCCTTCGTCTGCGACCCGAAGACGTGCGCGTAATTCGCAAACCCGTAGCCCTCACGCATTGGCAGGCGCTTGGCCACCCGCATCTCGTTCTTCTGTCCCTCGATCTGCGACGACATCGTCGCGTGCCGCGCATTCCCCGTCTCATCGGGCGGAAGATCGAACTCGCAATCCACAACCTTCACGGTCAGTTCTCCTGCACTCTGCTTAGTGGCCGAAATGGTGGCGAGTGCGCCGGCTAGGCGTCACTTACCGGGTGGTGTTGGAAAGAGTGACACAGGTCATGTCCACAAGGAAAGCCGAAATTAGTGAACTCAACGATCAGAAAAACTGATGGGCCTGGCGACCTAGCTCTGCGCCGAGTTGACGCGTCGCGATTTTGATTGGCGAACCGTCGCTGATCGACACGATGGATGACGCTCGGCAACCGACCTTGAGCTGGGCTCACCGTGTGCGCTACCGGCAATGAGCCGTCGAGGTTGGTGCCGAGTGGTCCCAGGGTCGGTGCGGCCAGGCCGGCGGCGAGAACCGCTCGCACGTCCTCGGCGGCGAAGCGGCGGAACTCGGTCGCCCGGCGCAGCGCCGCGGCCAGAACGTCAGAGCGACCGATGCCGACCCGGTAGCCCCGGGCGGGACGGGGCAGTGCGTGGCCACGTGTTCACCATGGACGAGTTCGGGCCGCTGAACCTGCAACCACACCCCGGCCGGGAGTGGCCCAACGAGGCGGCCGGCAAAGGACCCCGACCGTGACCCGAGACCTTGCCGCCGGGCCACCTACACCCGCCCGCACAGTGTGCGACATCTGTTCGCCGCCCTGGATCTGGGACGCCACGCCATGTACGTGCATGTCAAACAGCGCAAGAAGCGAGCACAGTTCCTCCAGTTCTGCTGATACCTGCGCTCGCTGTACCCAACGGACGTGCGGATCGCGATCGACTATGACAAACTTCAGCCCGCACTTGACCACCCGGGTGGACACCTCCGGCGGGAACTGGGCAGCGGCCAACAACGTCGAGAACGCCTACACACCAACGAATTGCTCCTGGCCGAACCACATCGAGGCACAGGCCACCGCCCTGCGGTACTTCACCCTCGACGACACCGACCACCAGACCCACGCCAAGCAAGCCAGCATGATCCACCGCTACATCGCCTGGCGAAACCGCAACACGACAACCGCACCTTCGACGTGCCGAGTCGGCCGCGCCAATACAACATCGGCATTCATCCATATCATCAGACAATCGCGGAGCTTTCGCGATCTCCACCCCAGAAGCTCGGTGAGGAGAACCTTGTCACGTACGAGAAGGACCCGAAGGCGTGCCGCTGGCCAGCCATGGGAGCGCGCAGGAACGCCCCTCGTAACCGTCGAAGGTCACCAGGTCAACTGGCCGCATTGGCGCGGAGCACGAACTGGATCGCCCAGGTCGAGGCTTCTATCAGCAGCCCGCTGATTCTCTCGGCCTCCTTGACCCGACAGGGTGCGCACCGGACAGCAAGCGCGCGCCTTGCCCTTGCGCTTGCCGGGTCGCGACCGAGATCCCTTCCCACCGAGTGCCTTACCGATGACACGATGTAACCCGAGCAGAAGGAAGTCGGGACATGACCGATCAGAACCCCGAAAAGAAGCCCTCGGGCGCCGCAAAACACTTCGGTGACTTGGCGCCTGGCCTTGTCCACTTTACCGACGACGTACTGTTCGGCGAGGTGTGGAAGCGGCCGGAGCTTTCACCTCGTGACCGCAGCCTTGTGACGGTGGCCTGCCTGGCGACGAACGGCAGCACGGACCAACTTGTCTACCACATCGGACTGGCCCAGGAAAACGGCTGTACCCAGGAGGAGATCGTCGAGGCCCTGACCCACCTCGCCTTTTACGCAGGTTGGCCCAGGGCTATGAGCGCCATGGTGGTCGCCAAGCAGGTATTCGCGAACTGAAGGACACCGTCACCACGCGGCCGCATCAGCCGCTTGAGAAGAACCGGGCCACCCACGCACTTGCTAGGTGACTGGTTTAGCGGTGGTTGATCAGCGTTTCCGATCAACCACCGTTGCTGTTTGATGGTGGTTGGGGTTGGTGGTGTGAGGAGCGGCTTGGAGCCTGATCCGTTAGTGGGTAGGGCGTTGCGGGGCTTGCACTGGTGTCGCAAGGGTGCCGGTTGCGCCGCTGGCTGCCGTGTCAGGCCGAGTGGAGGGTCCAGCCGTTGGTGTGGGTCAGGCCGAGAATGGCTAGCCGTGCCAGGTTGGTGGCGGCGGCGAGGAAGTTGAAGTCGGCGGCGATGTGGGCGCGGCCGCGCATGCCGCCGCGGCGGCCGTGGCAACGGCGCGTGCCGATCGCTTCGACAAGTGACCGCAACTCACAGGCCGGCCGAGGAGGGAAGGAATAGCGTGGCAGCGCAGCAGCGGCACCTTGCAAATCGGCTCCGGGCGGTCCGAGTCGTTGATCTTCCGATCACGCGCAACCTGAGCGATCGACTTGCCGGTCTCACGCACGATGCGGACCGCACCATCGCGGAACTCCGGGTGGAACCACCTTCTTGCCTCATCCATGAGCACCTATCCCCCAATTCCTGGCCCCACGTCACGAGGAGAACCGCGTGCGCCCGACCCTACCGACTCGCAGACTGTTCATTCCTGGTCCGCCGGCGGGTGCCGACCGCAGACCTGACGAACGCCTGGGCGCGGGCGGTCAGCCGCACGTCCATCATCGAGGCTATGACCACCTCGAGAGGGTCGACCCGGTCGGCGATCTCCAGCGTGACGACCTCGGCGCCGTCGTAGGTCGTGTCACTGGCGGGGCGCTGGTTGAGGACAGACCAGCCCTGGCCGTTGGCGACCATCGCACGAACGGTCTCGAACCCCGACGTCCGGTGCCGCACCGCGGGTCGGACGCCCAGCGACTCGACGAGCCGTTCGAGGTACTGCCGGCTGTGCGGGAGGTCCAGCAGGACCATCGGCTCGTCGGCCAACTCCTGCAGGGCGACCTTCTTCCGGCACGCGAGCCGGTGGGTGCGCGGAACGAGGACGTAGGGCGGCGCGACCCCGACCCGGACGTGCTCGATGTCGTCGTCGAGGTCATAGCCGTACATTAGCGCCAGCTCGCAGCGCCCCGACCGAAGCGCCTGCTTGAGCGCGGCGTGCTCGTCCTCGACGACGGCGACCCGGATGCCCGGGTGGTCGGCCTGGCAGGCGGCGAGCAGGCGCGGCAGTTCGAACGGCCCCAACGTGGTGAAGCAGCCGACCGTGAGGTCGCCGGTGAGTGCCTGGCCGGACGAGCGGGCCACCTCGGCCAGCTCGCTGGTGTGGACCAGGTAGCTGCGGAGCTCGTGGTGAAATGCCTCCCCCGCCGCGGTGAGGGTAAGGCCGCGGGCGTGGTGGCGCAGCAGCAGCTGTACGCCGAGTGCCTTCTCCAGCTGCGCGATCGCGGTCGACACCGCGGACTGCGAGACCATCAGCTGCCGGGACGCGGCGGTCATGCTGCCCAGCTCCGCAGCCGCGGCGAAGTAGCGCAGCTGTGTGAGCGTGAAGCCGAAATCCGCCATGACGACCATCCTGCCGCAGGTCAGCCCTTCGGCGCTGTCGGGTCCCTCGACGCCGCAAACAGCGACGTCGAGGTTCGCGAACCGCGTGGGCTGGAGCAGCCGGTCCAGCTCCGCGGCCTCCACGCCACCGGCGTGCGCGAACTCGCGCACGTCCCAGGCCCCCAGCGCGCGGCCTTTACAATCTCGGCCTCCCCCGCGTACCCGAGCAGCGGCGTGGCGATTCCCGCGTTGCCGGTGGCGAGCTTGCCCTCGTCGACGACCTTCTCGATGAACTGCGGATCGGTGGACAGCTTGTACGTGTCCGCCAGGTGCGGCCTGAGACCGAAATCCCGCCAGATCCTGCCGATCGTGGACTTCGACAGTCCGGACCGCTCTGCCATTGACGTGTGCGACCAGTGCGTGGCGTTGCCCGGCGTCTATTCCAAGGTTGCGACCACAACCTGGTCAACCCTGTCCAGGGCGATCGACGGCGGCCTCACCGGCCGCTGCTCATCGATCAGCCCGTCCAGCCGCACGGCCAGAAACCGCCTGCGCCACTTGCCCACCGTGTCCGAATGCACGCCCAGACCTTTGCCACGTCAGCGTTCGACGCGCCCTCGGCACACGCCAGGACGGTCCTCGCCCGCATCGCAAGGACCTGCGCCGTCTTCGCCCGCCGTAACCAGCGGACCAACACGCCGCGCTCCTCATCAGTCAACACCAACGCAGCGATGGGACGCCCGGTGCTCGGCATCCCGTCATGCCGCAACGACTTGACCGACGAGTTTCTGGCGCAGTACACCAGAGTCCATGCTGGTCGAGGTGCCGGTGCCGCCCCGTATGACGTCGACGACGAACTGGTCGTCGAGGGCGGCGGCGCGCACCTCTTCGGCGACGGCCGCACACGCCGCGAACCGGCGGCCGTCGAGCAGGCCGGGCTCGTGATTGGGCCGCGCCGACGCCAACTTCACCGCGCCGAGGGCTTCGACGAAATCGGTGGCTGCCCACCGGAGTAAGGTCATCGGGACGCGCTCCTGGCAACGTCGAGTGCGGTCCAGGCCAGGGCGGTCGCAGCGTCGAGGAGCGCCTTCTCCGCGTCGCCGCCGACGCAGTGGGCGGCGAACTCGGGCTGGTGGTTGAGCGCCGGCAGGGAGCCGATGCCGACGTACGGGTGGATGGCCGGCACGACCTGTGAGACGTTGCCCATGTCGGTGGAGGCGCGGTTCATCTGGCGCGCGGGCGTGCCCTGATCGAATACCCGGCCGAGCTCGGTGGCATTGCGGACGTAGGCGTCGAGCGCGGGCTGGAAAATGCGGAACTCGGCGTACGGTTTGCTCTCGGGCGTGATCTCGAGCTCGCACCCGGTCGCGACGGCACCGGCCTGGAAACACTTCCAGACTCGGTCCTCGGTCTCGGTGAGCTGGGCGAGCGACTCGGCGCGGACATACCAGCGGCCCTCGGTGCGCGCGGGGATGGCGTTGGGCGCCTCTCCCGCGTTGGTCATCACGCCGTGGACGCGAACTGTCGGCGGCAACTGCTGGCGGAGCAGGCCGATCGCGACCTGGGCGACGGTGAACGCGTCAGCGGCGTTGACGCCCTGCTCCGGGTACGCCGCGGCATGGGCGGCCTTGCCCTGGAACTCCACGTGCGAGTGCGACACCGCGAACGGCTCGGCCTCAGCGACGTCCACGGGCGCAGGGTGTGCCATCATCGCCAAGTCCAGGCCAGCGAACGCACCGCGTTCCAGGAGCTCGATCTTGCCGCCACCGCCCTCCTCGGCGGGCGTCCCGTAGACCTCGATGATCAGCCCAGCGGCGTCAGCCAGCGGGGCCAGTGCCCGCGCGGCGCCGACGGTAATCGCGGAGATCAGGTTGTGCCCGCAGGCATGGCCGAGGCCCGGCAGCGCGTCGTACTCCGCGCAGAGGCCGAGCCGGAAGGGCCCGCTGCCGTAGGTCGCGAGGAACGCCGTCTCCAGGCCGAGGTACGCCTGCGTGACGTCGAAGCCGGTCTCGGCGAGCGCCTCCGCGACCCACCGGGAGGAGTTGTGCTCCTCCCACCCAGTCTCGGGGTGGGCGTGGAGCTGCTCGGAGAGCCGGATCAGCCGCTCAGCGTCGGCGGCGACGGTGCGGGCCACGGAGTCCCGGCTACTGGCGCCCATCGGGTTAATCGTCCCCGGGAACGCCGTACGACGGCGCGGCGGTCGGGTCGAGCCCGCGGGTGACGTAGTCGTCGCGCTGTGGGAGCCAGACCTCAAGCAGCTCGCGGAGCTGCTCGATGGGAGCGTCGCTCCAGTCGACGCGCAGGTCGGTGACTCGCCAGGCGACGTCGCGGACGACCGACAGGCCGGCCGAGCGGACTGGGCCGGCCTCGCCGCCGGCTGCGAGACCGGCCTCCAACGCGGCCAAGAGACGCTCCTCGAACTCGCCGGTCGCGGACCCGAAGCCCGCAGCGACGGCGTCGACGACGGCGGTGTCGACGAGCAGGTTGCCGGCCGCGACGACCTGCGGCTGGACGACGTGATGGTGGACGCCGAGTGAGCCGGCGCCGGAAAATGCCGCGCCGCTGCCGTCCAGGCCGAGGACGGTGAGCTGGCGGTGCTCTATCAGCTCGCGACCCTCGGTGACCTTCGTGAGCGCGGCCGTCGCGTCGAGGCCGCTCTCGAGCGCGTCGAGGAGCTCGGTCCCGAGTCGCGGGTCGGTGATGTTCTGCGACAACGCGCCACCGACGCCCGGGCGCAGGTGGATGCACCGCGCGGCCACAGCGGGACTCGACGAGGTGACGGCGATTCCGACAGCGCCGTTGCCGTCGGTGGCGAGGACCGAGAACGTCACTGCGCGCCCTGCGGAATCACGGCGATCGCGTCGACCTCGACCAGCCACTCGGGGCGGGCGAGAGCGGACACGACGAGGCCGGTCGAGATCGGGTACACACCGTTGGTCCAACGGCCGATTGTCCGGTAGACCGACTCGCGGTAGCGCAGGTCGACGATGTAGATGGTGAGCTTGACCAGGTGCTCCATCCGCGCACCGGCCTCCTCCAGGAGCATCTTGATGTTGGCCATCGCCCGCCCCGTCTGGGCTTCGACGTCACCGATGCCGACCGACTCGCTGGTGTCAAGGTCCTGGCCGATCTGGCCGCGCACGTAGACCGTGTTACCGGCGACGACCGCCTGACACAGGTCGTTGTCGAGGCTCTGCTCCGGGTAGGTGTCCCGGGTGTTAAACGGGCGGATCCGGGTGTGGCCGCCGATGACGATGCTCATACCCTAAGTCCACCAGCCCTGTTCGACATGTGTCCAATAGATGTTTCTTACGACTCGCATCTATCAAATAGATGCAGGCGTCGGTCGCCTCGCATATCAGAAGAAACGATCCACTGCTCCAATAAGATCTGTTGGACAGGACCAATGCGGTGCGCGCACGATCTCCCGGACAACCGGTGTTGCCGTTTCGGGGGTGGAGGTCGGGAATGTCGAACCAGGAGCCGCAGGAGGTGGAAGTCCTCGTCGTCGGGGCCGGTCAGGCTGGTGTGGCGATGAGTGAGCACCTCCGCAACAACGGCGTGCCGCACCTCGTGCTGGAGCGCAGCCGGATCGCCGAGCGCTGGCGTACTGAGCGCTGGGATTCGCTGGTCGCTAACGGTCCCGCGTGGCACGACCGATTCCCCGGCCTGGAGTTCCATGGCATCGCCCCAGACGGCTTCGCGACCAAGGACCAGGTCGCCAACTACTTCGAGGCGTACGCCAAGAAGATCGCCGCCCCGATCCGGACGGGCGTCGAGGTCACTTCGGTGACCCCGCACGAGCGCCGCCCCGGGTTCCGCGTCGAGACCTCCGACGGCGTCATGGACGCCCGCTTCGTGGTCGCGGCGACCGGCCCCTTCCAGAAGCCGGTGATCCCGCCAATCGTCCCCGACGGCGCCGTGCCGGTGCAGATCCACTCCAGCGGCTACCGCAACTCCGACCAGCTGCCCCAGGGCGCGGTCCTCGTGGTCGGCGCCGGCTCGTCCGGCGTACAGATCGCCGACGAGCTGCAGCGCTCCGGCCGCCAGGTCTACCTCTCGGTCGGCCCGCACGACCGCCCGCCGCGGAGCTACCGCGGCCGGGACTTCTGCTGGTGGCTGGGCGTCCTCGGCCTGTGGGACCAAGAGACGCCCGCCGCCGGCGCGGAGCACGTCACCATCGCGGTGAGCGGAGCCCGAGGGGGCCACACCGTGGACTTCCGCGCCCTCGCCGCCCAGGGCATCCAACTCGTCGGCCTGACCGACGCGTACGACGACGGCGTACTGCGCTTCCGGTCCGACCTCGCCCAGAACATCGCCGCCGGCGACGCCAACCTCCTAGCCCTTCTCGACCAGGCCGACGCCTGGGTGGAGCGCAACGGGCTCGACCTGCCCGAGGAGCCGGACGCCCGGGTGATCGGCCCCAACCCCGCCTGCGTCACCGACCCGGTCCTCGCGCTCGACCTCGCCGAGGCCGGCCTGACCTCCATCGTCTGGGCCACCGGCTTCGCCACCGACTA
This sequence comes from Dactylosporangium sp. CA-233914, assembly GCF_050942935.1. Classification (NCBI taxonomy): domain Bacteria; kingdom Bacillati; phylum Actinomycetota; class Actinomycetes; order Micromonosporales; family Micromonosporaceae; genus Dactylosporangium; species Dactylosporangium sp. CA-233914. The sequence goes on from NZ_CP192030.1 coordinate 7,710,699, forward strand.
CAGCTGGCTCCGGGTCGGCGCGCTCGACGAGAGCGGCAAGCCTCAGCACCGGCGGGGCATCTCTTCCGAGCCGGGCGTCTACTTCGTGGGCCTGCCGTGGCTGTCGCGGCGCGGCTCCAGCTTCATCTGGGGTGTCTGGCACGATGCGAAGCACATCGCGGGACACATCGCGACCCAGCGCAGCTACCTGACCTACGAGGCACCGACAGCATGAGCGACAGCCGACCACACGGACCGCGTTCCACCACGACGAGCGGTGCCGGTCGTACCAGCACGGGCGAGACCGTTCTCTTCCTGCCCGTCGATGGCTGGCTGCAGCCGCTGGCCACCGGCGGCCAAGTGAGGGTGGTGTACCGGTGCCATCCCGGCTGCGGACCTGGTGCTGGTCGAGGCCGACCTGGCGTTTGGCGGTCTGGAACGCCTCTTCCATGCTCCAGCAGCTGCCGGCCACCGCGACGCGGTGGGCGAGACTGGCCGGTTGTGGTGTCCAGCAGCGGTGGAAGGCCAGTTCGCCGGTGGTGGTGTTGCGCCTGATCAGCAGGCTGTGGTGACCGCTGTCGTCCGGGGTCGGTGCGGTGCTGACGTCGCCGAGCCAGGCCCAGTCGTACCAGCGGGGGCCTTTCGACCCGGCACCGGCCGAGCGGCATTGCCAGGCCGAGGCTGGTAGCGCTGTAGCGATCCGGTCCGCGCGCAGGCGGGTCTTGCCGACGTCGATTGGTAGGAGGTGGTTCCGGTAGAGCACCAGGACACCATGCAGTTGACGCCGATGCCGTAGTCGATGTTGAGGAACGCGATGCCAGCTCCGCCACTCTGGGCAATGAAGGAGACACATCCCGGCTGCATCCGCGCCGGGATGTGTCCTCCGTAAAGGCCTCGGCGATCGTGAGGTTGACCGATCCCATGCAGTTGAGCCCGATCAACGTGGCGTCGCGGCGCTTGAGTCTGTCTCGAAGTTCCCGGGTTTGCGGTGGTCGGCGTGCTGCTGACGGCTCTGGGCAAGAGCGATCTGCCTCGATTCCGTTCACGCTGCAGCACGCCGCAGTCCTCGCCCAGTCTCTGGTTCACCGGCTGCCGTCCAGCGCACCGGCGGACCGACTGAGCGCTCCAATCCCGATCTTTCAAGGCGTCGTTGCTGGTGCGCACTCTAGGCACGCGACCACGGACGTGAGCGACTAAGACCGCGCCTCATGAGTTTCTGGGGCGGTGGAGCCGGCAACCTCGGACCTTGGAAGGTTCAGCTTGCGGTGGTCCCAGGACCGAATCTTGATGGGCCTCACCTGGATTCCGACACGTCGGTGAAGCATCGACTCGATCTCGGATCGGAGGCCATCGTGGTACGGCCCGTGATAGCGCTCCCATTCGGAGACTCCGATGCGCCAGAGCGTCTCTGGATCGTCGACGATTTCGGCTTCGCCGTCGATACTGATGCCGCGCAACTGATCGTAGGTGTCTCCCCGTTCCAGGGTGACGGTGACGCGGTTGTCGCGGCGGACGTTCAGGACCTTCTGAGACTTGGAGTGGGCCTCAAACCAGATGTTTCCGTCGAAGTAGCCGAACCACATCGGCACGACGTGCGGCCAGCCGCGGGGTCCTTGGGTCGCCAGGAGGGCAGTACGGCCAGTCTTGATAAATGCGTCCACCTCGTCGTGCGACATGCGGATCAGATCTCGGGGCTTCGGCTTCTCGGTCATGTGGATCTCCTGACGCGTAGTTCTATGAGAGGAGTTCGCGATCGGACACACGTCCCCCAGTTTCGGTTTCGAACCGACGGATCAAGGCGGGGGCGTCCAGATCGTCCTTGTCGGGCCCGGAGATATCTAGAACGAGCTGTCCGCGGTGCATCATGAGGATGCGATCTGAACGTTCCAGAGCATGGGTCATATCGTGGGTGACCATCAGCGCCGATGCTCCAGTGGCGCGCAGTCCTTGTTCGGTCTGGTCGCTGACCAGCCGGGCGCTGCGCGGGTCGAGCGCGGCCACGTGTTCGTCCAGAAGCAGGAGTCCGGTTCCCGCCAGCATGGCGATGGCGACAGCCACGGCTTGGCGCTGTCCGCCGGAGAGAGAGCCTGCGAGCGCGGAGAGGCGGGACTCCAGGTTCAGCCCGAACGGCTCAAGGAGTTTTGTGGCTTCCTCGCGGAGTTCGGCGCGACGCATCTTCGGTCGCCGTCGGGTCGAGGCGGCCGCCAAGGCGAAATTCTCCTCGATCGTCAGGGCTGGGAAGACACTGTATTCAGGGTTCTGACGCACCAGGCGGAGGTGGCCGACTCGTTTCCATGACGGGAGTTCGGTGAGGTCAGCTCCGGACACGTGAATCCGTCCCTCATCGGGCAGCGTACCGCCGGCGACCATAGACAGGAGCGTCGACTTGCCGGCGCCATTGGAGCCCAGGAGGGCGACGATCTGTCCGGCAGGCACGGTGAAGGAGACGTCGTCGACAGCGCGGACCTTTTCCTGGCCGGGGCCTTGGAAGGATTTAGAGCACCTCGCGACGTGCAGTGCCGGCTCCGGGGAAGGGGTGTCACTCACGGCCAATGTCACAGGAAGGTCGCCACCTTGTCGTTCTCGTAGTAGGTGAATCGACGCCGTCGGCGCCGCCGACCGCCTTCCGTCCACGGCAGCGCTTTGAGGGAGAAACTGGCATTGCGGACCGCGAGCACAGTGGCGACCGCGACGGCGGTGACGAGCTTGACGTAGTTCGGATCCAGCCCTTGCTCAAGGGTCCAGGCCACCATGGTGCGGTAGATGCAGGCGCCCAGGATGACGCTCAGGATGGCCCAGTGGGGTCGGGGGCTGGGAATGACTGCGATACCAATCATCAGCGCGGCAAGCCCGATGACGACGACCCCCGAGGATGCTGAGACATCCATGAATCCCTGCTGTTGTGCAACGAGCGCGCCGGAGCAAGCCGCGAGGCCGTTTGCCGTCGCCAAGCCGACCGCCTGCCGTGCCTCGGTCCGCACGCCCATCGACCGCGCTGTTTGGATGTTCATGCCGGTCGCGCGCATCGACAGACCGAGTCGAGAATTGAAGAACGCGATCAACGCCGCGCCGAGCACAACGGTTATTCCTCCTGCCACGAAGAGTGTGGCTCGTCCACTGTCGAGGCCGGCGTCCTGCGCCCAGGTGAAGATCGTCTGCTGGGTCAGGAGGCTGACGTTGCTGGCGCCCATCACTAGGATGCATAGCGACCAGGATCCGGTGGTGACCAGGATTCCGGCGAGCAGCACGTTCAGGTGCAGGCGCAGGTGGAGGAACGTCGTGAGCAGCCCGAGCGCCGCCCCGCCCAGGCACCCGATTGCCAGGCTGGGAACGGCGCCTCTGCCGTCGGCGAGCATCGCGGCACAGACGCAACCTCCGAGTCCAAACGACCCTTCGAGCGTCAGGTCTGGCAAACTCAGCGCACGCATCGCGACATAGATGCCCAATGCGAACGGACAGTAGAGGAATCCGATCTGGAGACCTAGTTCAATTGTCGACATGCAGCTATCCAACCTGGGTGGCTTTGAGGTCGCTAGGCACCTTGAGGCCTAGGCGTTCTGCTTCCTTGACGTTGACCGCGAGTTCGACGTCGGAGGGCACCACCACGGGCGTGGTCGCCGGATCGGCCCCGCGCAGAATCTTGAGCATGAGTTCGCCGCCAACACGCCCGACGTCGACGTAGTTCCAGGTACCAGCGACGATGCCGCCCGCTTTGACTGTGTCGTTGGCAGCACCGAAGACAGGCATATCGTTCGACTTTGCCACCTTCAGGATGGCCGGGACGGCGCTCAGCGTGGTGGTATCTCCAGGCAGTTCGATGGCGTCGACCTTGCCAACCAGCGACTGCGCTGCCTGGGATGCGTCGCTGACCGTGCCGATAGTAGCCTCGACGACCGCGATACCCAGCTCATCGAAGTGGTTGCGCGCCTCCTTGGCCAGCTCGTCACCAGCAGGGTCGCCGACCTTCCAGATCATGCCGACCTTCTTGATACTTGGCTTGATCTTGAGCATGGCGTCGATCTCTGCCCGCACAGGGTAGGGGTCAGAGACGCCCGTGACGTTGCCGCCCGGCTTGTCGATGCTGCCGACGAGCTTTGCTTGAACCGGCGTGGAGGAGGCGACGAAGACGATCGGCTTCTTGCCAACCTTGGCCTTTGTCGCTTGAGCCGCAGATGTAGCGACTGGCATGTAGGCGTCGCAACCGTCGCTGATGAACTGCTGGATGATCGTCTGAGTGGTCCCCGAGTCTGCCTCGGAGGACTTCACGACGAACTTGATGCCGCTACCCTTGAACGCCTCCTCGACGCCGTTGACGATGTCGGCCGTGCTCGGTGAGGTGACGTACTTGTCCATGCAGACTTTGGTGCCCGAGATCGAACCATCCCCTTTGCCGTCGTCCGAAGACGAACCACAGCCAGTGGCAGCGATCGCGAGCATCGCGACAGTGGCTACCAGCCCTAGACCGGTCATTCGACTTGGCACCATCGCGGCACCCTCCTCTCTTGAACAACGTTCGAGCCGGACTGCGTTGCTCGATCGATCGATCGATAGCAGCCAGAGTCCGCTCACCGTACGGTGACCCGCATCACCTGTCAACCCCGCCTAGTGCAGGCCTCCGCTTCGAGTAGCACCACTCGGCACTTGCCCAAATTCTCACGAAGGACGCTTGACTCCGATCGATCGATCGATAGACTGAGCCACAATCTGACGTTCAACGAGAGGCTGGGGCTGTAGACATGGAACCGACGATCCTGAAGAGTGTCGAGGACGGCATCGCCGTGGTGAGTTTCAACCGCCCGAGGGTGCGCAACGCCTTCAACCACGCGACTCTCCGCCTGCTCGCGTTGACGCTGGATGAGGTCGCGTCCAGCCCGGAGGTCGAGTGCGTGGTACTCACTGGCGAGGGCGACACGTTCTGCTCCGGCGACGACCTCAACGAGGCTGCGACCATCACCGACGAGCAGCACAGCAACATCCTGGAGGTCGTCCAGGGTTTGACGTATCAGTTGCGCGCGATGCCGAAGCCGGTGATCGCTGCGATCGACGGGTACGCGGTCGGCGGCGGACTCGAGCTGACCTTCGCCTGCGACATCCGAATCGCCACGGAACGTGCGCGTTTCTGCACGCCAGAGGTAACCCGGTCGCTGTTGATCAGCAATGCGACCTCGTCACTGCTTCCACGTCTCATCGGGGACGGGCGGGCACGAGAGATGCTCTTCACGGGCCGGATGTACGATGCGGCCTGGGCCCATCGGGTCGGCCTGATCAACGAGATCGTGCCAGACGGCGAACTGCGTGCTCGCGCCGTCAATCTGGCTCGCGACATCGTCAAGTCGGCCTCCCCAACCCTGCCGGTGACCAAGCAGCTGCTCAATGCGGTAACCCAGGCCGAGGTGAAGGCAGCGATCGATGGGGAGACCGCAGCCCTTCAGACCACTTCCATCCTCGACAGCCGCGACCGCATCCAGGAGTTCCTGTCCAAGACGACCGCCGCCCAGTCGGGAGCGTGAGCATGGCGCGTTCGGCGTCCCTTCGCTGGACACCGCCCAACGACATCGCCTTGGGCGAACTACTCGCGACACAGGCGCACCTGTGTGGCGAGGCGACGTTCCTGCGTCACGCGAAGGAAGCTCTGACCTTCGCACAGTTCGACAGCACCGTCGAATCTTGGAGCAAGGGCCTCGCAGACATCGGGATCGGGTACGGCGAGTTCGTCGCCGTCATGCTGCCCAACTCCATCGAAACGCTGGTGACGTGGTTCTCCCTCAACCGTGTCGGTGCCGTCTACGCCGCCGTCAACACAGGCTTCAAGGGACAAGCGCTGGCCAGCGCGTTTGGCGGCACCCGCTGTACTACCCTGGTCATCGACGCCGCCTACCTGGATGCATTCGCGTATGTGGCCGTTGACTGCCCACAGATCCAGCGCCTGGTCGTACGAGGTTCGACTGCGGAGCCCAAGCGGCGGTTCCCAGCCTTGGAGGTGCTGTCCTGGGATGACCTCCTGGCCAGCGGTCGGCCAACGCCGGTTCCGGTCGACCCCACCGATGCCGCCATGGTCATCTTCACGTCCGGAACCACCGGTCGCTCGAAAGGTTGCGTGCTCAGTCACCGTTCGGTGATCCGCAGCGCCTCCCTGTTCAGCTCGGTGGCCGGACTGACCACCAACGACGTCTTGTACTGCCCGTTCCCGTTGTTCCACGCTGACGCGACCTATCTCACTACCGTGCCCGCGCTGCTGAACGGGTCAACCGCGGCTATCGCACCACGGTTCAGTGTGAGCAGGTTCTGGACAGACATCCGTGACTACGAGGCGACCGTGTTCGACTTCATGGGTGCCACCCTGACGATGCTGTGGAACCAGCCGCCGCGGGACGACGATGCTGACAACCCGGCCCGTCTCGGCTGGGGAGTTCCAGTGCCGGCATTCGCGGACAAATTTGAGAAACGGTTCGAGCTGCGGCTGATCTCGGGCTACGGACTTACCGAGGCCTCACCCGTTCTGTTCCAGGAACTCGACTGGTCCGGCCCGAAGTCCAGCTGCGGTGTCCCCGTGTGGCCGTTCGAGGTTGCGCTCCTGGATGACCGTGACGACCCTGTTCCCAAGGGCGCCACCGGAGAGATCGCCGTTCGTTCAGCACTGCCGGGCATGATGTTCGACGGCTACCTCGGCATGCCGACACAGACGCTGGAAGCGAACCGCAACCTGTGGTTCCACACCGGCGACCTCGCCCACCGGGACGCCAACGGCCACTATCACTTCGACGGTCGCAAATCAGATTCCATTCGGCGTCGCGGAGAGAACATCTCAGCTCAGGAGATCGAGGAGGTATTCCTCAGCCGTCCGGATATCGCCGAATGCGCTGCGGTCGCCGTCCCCAGCGAGCTCGGGGAGGACGACGTCAAGCTCCACGTCGTCCCCACACCCGGAACAACCATCGACCCCGCTGAGCTCATCGACTACGCACGGCCACGGATGGCCGACTACATGCTGCCGCGGTACATCCAGGTCCGGGGCGATCTGCCGCACACGCCAACCTCGAAGATCGATAAACGACAGTTGCGCGACGAGGGTATCGGCGAAGGCGCGTGGCAGCGAGACGGCTAGCGATGTGAACACGTCACCGCCGAAATCCCCCGCCGGTGGCCGTAGACTCCTTGCAGTCTCGGCCACCGGCCGAGGGGAACCCGGGCCGCCTAGCCGACTCGACCCACCCGAAACCACTAAACGCCAGCCGGGAGCCGACGCATGACCAACGCGAACCACCGCATCAATCGCGCCGCTCTCGAGCTATTCGCCAAGAAGGGCTTCGCCGCGACCGGCATCCGCGACCTCGCCGAAGCAGCGGGCGTCAGCACCGCGTCGCTGTACCATTACATGGGAACCAAGGACGACCTACTCGAACGAATCATCCTCCGTGGCATGGAGCGCACCATCGCTTACGGGCGAGGCGTGGCGGTCCTCTCCGAGGACCCGGCCACGCAGCTCGTGGGCCTCGTCCAAGCCCACGTCTGCCTCCACACAACCTACCGCCACGAGACTCGCGTCCTCGACCTAGAACTCCGCTCACTCAGAAAAACGACCCATGCCACGGTCGTCGAGCTTCGCGATAGCTACGAACAGATCTGGGCCGACATCCTCAATCGAGGCATGGCGGCCGGTACCTTCGATATCCCTGACCAGCACGTCGCCAGACTTGCACTGATCGAGATGTGCAATGGCACAGGCCTGTGGTACAACCCCAAGGGCTCACTGACGATCGCCCAGGTAGCCCACACCACCGCCGACCTTGCGCTGGGTCTGGTGCGAGCGAAGACCGCCGACGCATGCATGCGGATCGATGATCTGAGCCAGCCGATCCCATACGCTCACATCGAACGGATCGTAACTGGCGCCTTCGGGGATCTACTCGGCTGACCGCTCTTGCAACCTACGCCTGACGGATGAGAGCGGAGCAGCAGGGGCCAGGGTGTCGGCATACTTCTGCCAGCTTGTCGTGCGGCCTGTGAATAGTCGGCTCACCGATTGCGCCGGAATTTTTATATTGAACGGTCGCTAAAATTAGCGTAGTCGGCACGGGCGAGCGCCGTCAAGCGTTAGCCCCTTGCCGGTGGGCCAGTCCGCTGGGCGGTTCCTGCGGCGCTTCCGGGGACACTGGGCACTCAGTGGCTGATCGCATCAGTGGAGGTGGTCATCAAGACCCTTGTGAGACTGAACCAGGGCCAGTGCTAGCTCGGCGTACTCATCAGCGATCTGTTCGGGGCTGGTCCGGCCGCCCACGTGGTACCAGTCGACGACGGTGCGGCCCATATTGATGATCGCGCGGCTCGCCTGGTGTGGATAAGGAGTGGCGAACACGCCTTCGCTGACGCCGCGGTCCACCACGCCCCGGAACAGATTCTCCTGTTCGTTGCGCAGGGCCACGATCTGCCGATGGCCATCCTCGTCCAAGCTGCGGATCTCCGAAGCGCCGATCAGAGCCTCGGACTGTCGCCGCGTGTGGAACAAGACCCACGCGCGCACAAGTGCGCGAAGTTGTTGATCAGGTCCGCTGCCGGCAGCAAGTACCGCGGCGCGGGTTTCAGCGATTACATCGGTGAGGATGGTAGCCATGATCTCCTGCAGGATCTCCTGCTTAGAGCTGAAGTGGTAGTAGATGGAGGCGACGGTGACATCGCATTCGCGGGCGATGTCGCGCACCGACGCCCCGTGGAATCCCACCTTGGTGAACAGCCGGATCGCTCCCTGCAGAACGGCCGTACGTCCGCCACGGGTCTGCATTGCCATAGAAGTCGACCTGTCTCTCCATCTGATGTGACCGCGGTCGCGCGGTACCCGGTCACGCGGGCACAGCGCAGAAACGCCAGACTACCGCGCGACACCCCCCTCGCTTCGCCCGGACCATCAGGCGATGGCAAGGCAGCGCCCAGCGCACCCGGTCGACAAGGACGTTAACGCCGGCCGCACGATGCCGTTGCGCCAGCACCCTGACGGTCGGCGCGCGCTCGACCTCGCCACCTACACACCATTCACCACCTCGAAGACCACGTCCTCGACCGCGGCGACACACTGACCGTGCGCAAGGCCCCACGGCGTCGCTGACCGCGATCAGACGAAGCCGCGGCGGCACTCAAGAGCCGACCGACTGCCGGGGTCCAGCCGGGTCCCCGGCAACCGTTCAACGTTGATGTCCACAGACGATGACGCTGCGCTGCTCGGGGCATAGGCAGCGCGAAAGGAGTCGGCAGTGACTGTCGAAATCAGGTTCGTCGACGCAGTTGCCGAGATTCGGTTGAGCCGTCCTGAGGTCGGCAACGCGCTCGACCTGCCCACAGCCACGGAACTGAACGAGGCGGTCGCCACCGCCGGGCAGGCCAGATCCCGCGCCATCCTGCTCACTGGCGCCGGCCGGCACTTCTGCGTCGGCGGAGATCTGCGCGCGATGCTCGCCGCACCCGATCCGAGCGACTACGTCGCCGAACTCGCCGAGCAGTTCCACCGCACGGTTCAGGCGCTGGTCGACGCCGAGGCCGTGCTGGTGTGCGCCGTGGACGGCGCCGCGGCTGGTGCAGGGCTCGCGCTCACACTGCTGTGTGACCTCGTGATCGCAAGCCCCACAGCGCGGTTTCTGACCGCCTACACCACCGCTGGTCTCACCCCTGACGGAGGTACGACCTGGCACCTCCCCCGCGTTGTCGGCCGCCGTCGAGCCGCCGACCTATTGCTGAACGAACGCGTCCTGTCCGCCGACGACGCGGTCGAGTGGGGAGTCGTCAGCAGCATCGCCGACGACGGCGACCTCGAGCGGGCCGCACGTCTACTGGCGCAGCGCAACGCGCGACCCGAGCTGGCCGCCACCGCCCGACTGCTGCGGCAGGCGTCCACCGGCGGCCTCGCGGCGCATCTGGCCGCCGAAGCCGCCTCCATCGCCGCCCGTTCGGCCCTGCCTGAAGTTCGGGCGCGGATGCACGCGGTGCTGGAGCACTGACCCATCCAGATGGAGGCTCTTGCGGGCCGCCACCACGGCCACGTATCTTTAGCGAGCGTTCGGTAAGGTTCTTGAACTGGGAGGTTCGATGCAGATCGCCGGCAGGACGGCGCTGGTCACTGGAGGAGCATCCGGGCTCGGATTAGCCACGGTCCGCCGGTTGGTGGACGAGGGAGCTCGGGTTGTCGCGCTCGATCTGCCGACCGCCTCACAGGAGGGGCTCGCCGACCTCGGTGATGCCGTCGCGTTCGTGGGTGCGGACGTCACCGATCCTGTCGCGGTGCAGGCGGCGGTGGACACAGCGAACGCAAGCAAGTCGCTGGGCATCGTGGTCAACTGCGCCGGCATCGGCCCGGCGATCAAGACGGTCAGCAAGCACGGCCCGTTCCCGCTGCGGGACTTCATGAAGGTCGTCTCGGTCAACCTCGTCGGGACGTTCAACGTCATCCGCCTAGCTGCCACGGCGATCGCCAAGAACGAGAGCATCGACGGCGAGCGCGGCGTCATCGTCAACACCGCGTCGGTGGCTGCGTTCGACGGACAGATCGGCCAGGCCGCGTACTCCGCCTCCAAGGGTGGCATCGTCGGCCTGACCCTACCCGTGGCCCGTGACCTCGCGTCATACGAGATCCGAGTGGTCACCATCGCGCCCGGCTTGTTCGAGACGCCGCTGCTGGCAACGCTGCCCGAAGACGTGCGCGCGTCGTTGGGCGCGCAGGTTCCGCACCCGCGCCGGCTCGGGCAGCCGTCCGAGTACGCCGATTTGGTGGCCTCGATCGTGCGCAATCCAATGCTCAACGGCGAGACGATCCGCCTGGACGGCGCGATCCGGATGGCCCCGCGCTGAACCGCCCCACCACCTGCCCTGCATGGGCTCAGCGTCGGCCCCGCCTCGCAGCATCGAAGGAGTAAGGATGATCAGCACGCAGTTCACCCGCGATCTGGGTGTCGCCCATCCGATCCTGTGTGGCGGGATGACCGGCTATGGCACGGCACCGTTGATCAGTGCGGTGGCGAACGCCGGAGCGCTGGGGTTCTTGACCGCGTTGACGCAACCGACGCCGGAGGACCTGGTCCAGGAGATCGCCCGTACCCGCGACCTGACCGACCGTCCTTTCGGAGTCAACTTGACGATCCTGCCCACGATCAACCCCGTCCCGTACGACGAGTACCGGGCCGCGATCGTCGAGTCCGGCATCAAAGTCGTCGAGACCGCCGGGTCGAGCCCGGCACCGCATCTGCCGGACTTCAAGGCCGCCGGGATCGTGGTGATCCACAAAGCCACCAGCGTGCGGCATGCCCTGTCGGCCCAGGCCAAGGGTGTCGACTACATCAGCATCGACGGCTTCGAGTGCGCCGGCCACCCCGGCGAGGACGACGTCCCCGGACTCGTCCTGATTCCCGCGGCCGTCAAGGCGCTGGACATCCCGGTAATCGCATCAGGCGGCATCGCCACCGGCTCCGGGCTGGTGGCCGCACTGGCGATGGGGGCATGCGCGGTGAACATGGGCACCCGGTTCATCGCCACCGACGAGGCGCCCGCCCATACCAACGTCAAACAGCAGATCGTGGCCAACAGCGAACGCGACACCGTGCTCGTGTTCCGTTCCTTCCACAACACCGCCCGGGTGGCCCGCAACTCGATCTCCGAGCAGATCGCCGAGATCGGCGCCCACCCGGGGTCGAGCTTCGCCGACGTCGCCGAACTCGCCTCCGGTGCCCGCGGTCGGCAGCGGGTCCTGATCGAGGGCGACGTCGAAGGCGGGGTGTGGTGGGCCGGGCAGAGCCAGGGACTGATCGATGACATCGCCCCGTGCGCCGAGGTGATCGAGGCGATCGTGGCCGAGGCCGAACACATCATCGGTACCCGACTGCCGGACTACCTGGCATGAGCACCGCACACACGTCGACGGGTCCGCTGGCCGGTCTGCGGGTCGTTGAGCTGGCCGGCATCGGGCCAGGCCCGCACGCCTGCATGGTGCTGGCCGACTTCGGGGCCGACGTCGTCCGTATCGAGCGGCCCACCCCGGGCTTGGACGTGTTGAGCGGCAAACCGGATCACCTGCTGCGCAGCAGGCGGTCGTTCGCCGCCGACCTGAAGAACGCCGATGATCTGGCAGCTGTGCGCCGGCTCATCGACGCCGCCGACGTGCTGGTCGAGGGCTACCGGCCCGGTGTGGCCGAGCGGCTGGGCTTGGGCCCGGAGGTTGTGCTCGAGGCCAACCCCCGGCTGGTCTATGCGCGGATGACCGGTTGGGGCCAGCACGGCCCCCGCGCGCGGACAGCTGGGCACGACATCAACTACATCGCCCTGACCGGCGCGCTGCACTCGATCGCCCGGCCGGGGCAGCCGCCGTCGGTGCCGGTCAACCTGGTCGGGGATTTCGGCGGCGGCTCGATGCTGTGCCTGGTCGGTGTGTTGGCGGCGCTGTGGGAGCGGGAGTGCTCCGGGCGCGGGCAGGTGATCGACGTGGCGATGGTCGACGGCGCCTCGCTGCTGATGCAGATGACCTGGGCCATGTTCGGCGCCGGAGCGTGGGTCGACCGGCCAGCCAGCAATCTGCTCGACGGCGGTGCACCGTTCTACGACGTCTATCAGTGCGCCGACGGCCGCTACGTCGCCCTCGGCGCCCTCGAACCACCGTTCTACGCCGCGCTGCTGGCCGGGCTCGGCCTTGACGCTGCTGAGCTGCCCGAGCAGTACGACCGCGCCGGCTGGCCCGAGCTGCGCGCGCGAATCGCCGCACGTCTGGCTACCAGGACACGCGACGAATGGACGGCCGTGTTCGCCGGGACCGATGCCTGCGTCACCCCGGTACTGTCGCTCGCCGAGGCCCCGGCCGACCCGCACCTGTCCGCCCGCGGCACCTTCACCGACATCGACGGGACTACCCAGCCCGCCCCGGCACCGCGGTTCTCCCGCTCCACACCCACGAATCCCCGTCCACCGCGAACGCCGGGGGCGGACAACGAGTCGGTCCTGCGGGACTGGCTCGCCCCGGACGTCCAGGAGCGTGCGCATGCCGGTTGACCGGTTGATGCCGACCGAGGAGTCGGCCGCGCTGATCGAGTTGGCGCGCAGCATCGCCGACAAGGAACTACGCCCCGCCGCCGGCGAGGCCGAACGCACCCACACCTTCCCCCGTGAGGCGTTCCGAACCCTCGGCCGCGCGGGTCTGCTCGGGCTGCCCTACCCCGAGCAGTGTGGCGGCGGAGGCCAACCGTACGAGGTGTACCTGCAGGTACTGGAGGAAATCGCCGCAGCGTGGGCCGCGGTCGGGGTCGGGGTCAGCGTCCACGCCCTCTCATGTTTCGCACTGTTCCACGCCGGCACCGAAGACCAGAAACAGCGGTGGCTGCCGGACATGCTCGGTGGGGAACTGCTCGGCGCGTACTGCCTGTCCGAGGCGCATGCCGGCTCCGACCCGGCCGCGATGCACGCCCGCGCACTCCTCGAGGGCGGGGACTACCTGCTGACTGGGGCGAAGGCATGGACCACCCACGGCGGTCAGGCCGACTTTTACACCGTCATGGCCCGCGTCCCCGACGCTGTTGACGAAGCGAGTCAGGCGACCGCTGGCGACAGCCGCGGGCGAGGGATCTCCTGCTTCCTCATACCTGCATCGACGCCCGGCCTGTCAGCGGACCGGCCCGAGGACAAGATGGGGCTGATGAGCTCGACGACGGCCACGATGCTGTTCGACCAGGCCCGGGTCCCGGCCGGGCGCCGGATCGGCGCCGAAGGGGAAGGGCTGTCGATCGCATTGGCTGCGCTGGACTCCGGCCGGCTCGGCATCGCCGCGGTCGCCACCGGTGTGGCGCAGGCCGCGCTGGACGCCGCCGTGGCCTACGCGAAGGAACGGGAAGCGTTCGGCAGGGCGATCATCGACCACCAGGGCCTCGCCTTCGTGCTGGCCGACATGGCCGCCGCCGTTGAGTCGGCCCGCGCCACCTACCTGCACGCCGCGCGGCTGTGCGACGCCGGGCATCCCTTCTCCAGGCAGGCGTCGATCGCCAAGCTCGTCGCGACCGACAACGCTATGAAGGTGACCACCGACGCCGTACAGGTCCTCGGCGGCGCCGGCTACACCCGCGACTTCCCGGTCGAACGCTACATGCGCGAAGCCAAGGTCATGCAGATCTTCGAGGGCACCAACCAGATCCAACGTCTGGTCATCAGCCGCGGCCTACGCAGCTAGACGCAGAGGCAGCGCGACCCCGACCGCCGAGCTGGTCTCGTCGGCGCCACACCACGAAAGAAAGGAACACCGATCATGACGACGGCCGTCATCGTCGATATCGTCCGCACCGCGTCAGGCAAGGGAAAGCCCGGCGGCGCCCTGTCCGGTGTTCACCCGGTCGACCTGCTGGCGGCCGTCCTGAAGGCACTAGTCGAGCGCAACGACCTCGATCCCGCGCTCGTGGAGGACGTCATCGCTGGTTGCGTCACCCAGTCCGGCGACCAGGCTCTCAATGTGGCTCGCAACGCCCTGCTGACGGCCGGGTTCCCGATCGAGGTGCCCGGCACCAGCGTCGACCGACAGTGCGGCTCCTCCCAGCAGGCCGCCCACTTCGCCGCCCAGGGCGTGATCGCCGGCGCCTACGACATCGTGATCGCCGCCGGCGTCGAGTCGATGAGCCGCGTGCGGATGTTCGCGTCCGCCGCTGGGGGCGACCCGCAGAGTCCACTTGCCAGGCGGTTCCCCAGCCTGCCGCCGCAGGGCGTCGGCGCCGAACTGGTCGCCGCCCGCTGGAAGCTGGACCGCGAGGCCCTGGACGCCTTCTCGGCTGAGTCTCACCGCCGCGCTGCCGAGTCCGCCGCCCAAGGCCTGTTCGGCAACGAGATCATTCCCGTTGCCCTGCCCAACGGCATGAGCCACACGGTCGATGAGACGGTGCGTCCGTCCACCACGGTCGAGGCCCTGGCGGGCCTGCCGTCGGCATTCCACGACGACGAACTCGCCCAGCGGTACCCGGAGATCGGCTGGCACATCACCCCGGGCAACTCCTCCCCGCTGACCGACGGCGCCAGCGGCGCGCTGATCATGAGCGAGGAAAAGGCGAACGAGCTGGGGCTGACCCCACGTGCCCGCTTCCACACCTTCACCGTGGTCGGCTCCGACCCGGAGATCATGCTCACCGGCCCTATCCCCGCAACCACCAAGGCGCTGAAGAAGGCTGGCCTGTCCATCGGGGACATCGACGCCTACGAGGTCAACGAAGCGTTCGCCCCCGTCCCGCTCGCCTGGGCGGCCGACCTGAACGCCGACCCGGCCCGGCTCAACCCACGCGGCGGCGCGATCGCGCTCGGGCACCCGCTCGGCGGCTCCGGCACCCGCCTCATGGCCACCCTGGTCAACCACCTCGAGGCCACCGGAGGACGCTACGGCTTGCAGACCATGTGCGAGGGCGGCGGCATGGCCAACGCCACCATCATCGAACGCCTCGGCTGACCCGCGAAGACAACTCAACGATGAGGACGAGACGATGAGCACCGAGCAGCAGGACGTCCAAGTGAGCACCGAGGGCAGCATCCTGGTCATCACCCTGAACCGGCCCCAGGCCAGGAACGCGATCACCCTTCCGGTCGCGCAGGCGATCGCCGCGGCTGTCGACGAACTCGACGGCAACGACGCTTTGGCCGTCGGCATCATCACCGGCGCCGACGGCGTATTCTGCGCCGGAATGGACCTCAAGGGGTTCGTCGACGGCGAGCTTCCGCAACTGCCCGGCCGCGGCTTCGCCGGCATCGTGCAGGCCCCGCCGGCCAAGCCCCTCGTCGCCGCTGTCGAGGGCTACGCCCTGGCCGGCGGGTTCGAAATCGCGCTGGCCTGCGACCTGATCACCGCCGGGCGCGGCGCGCGGTTCGGGATACCGGAGGTCAAACGCGGACTCGTCGCGGCCGGCGGCGCGCTGCTGCGGCTGCCAGAACGCATCCCACCCAACGTGGCAACCCAGCTCGCGCTGACCGGCGAGTTCCTCGACGCGCCGCGCGCGCACGAGCTCGGGCTGGTCAACGCCCTGGTCGAGGACGGCAAGGCACTGGACGCCGCCCTCGACCTGGCCGCTGCGATCGCAGTCAACGGGCCGCTGGCCGTGCGCGCCAGCAAACGCATCATCGCTGAAGCCCCTGGCTGGCCCCGCGAGGAACGCTGGACGCGACAAGAACAGATCACCGACCCGGTCTTCGTCTCCCACGACGCCATCGAGGGCGCCTCCGCGTTCGCCGAGAAGCGGCCACCGAACTGGCGCGGCGAGTAGAGCCAGCTAGTGTCGCGTGATTCTGGTTGCGTTATGTCGGTCGATCGTTGATCCTGGTGTGATGCTGACCGAGACCCAGATCGCAGAGCTGCGGACGGTGATCAACAGCCGGGACGTGCCGGCGGTGGTGGCGACCAGGGCGCGGATCGTGCTGTGGATGGCGGAGGGCAAGCGCCGCAAGGATGTTGCGGCACTGGCCGGGGTGTCACTGCCCACTGTGGACCGTTGGGTCGACAGGTACGCAGGCAACGGACTGGCCGGCCTGGAAGACGGATCCCACGCCGCGCCTCGCGAGCAGGTCCCGGCCGCCGTCCGAGCTCGGATCCTGGCGTTGACCAGGGCCACGCCGCCGGTGGAGACGGGTCTGTCGCACTGGTCGAGCCGGCAGCTGGCCGCATACCTGAAACGCACCGAGGGCGTGTCGGTGTCCTGGCACTACGTGGCGAAACTGTGGCGGGACAACGATCTCAAGCCACACCGGCAGGGCACCTTCAAACTGTCCAAAGACCCGCGGTTCGCCGAGAAGGTCGCCGACATCGTCGGCTTGTACCTCGACCCGCCCGGCGGTGCGGTCGTGCTCTCGATCGACGAAAAGACCCAAGTCCAGGCCCTCGATCGCACCCAACCGTTGCTGCCTATGGACTTCGGGGTCACCGAGCAACGCACCCACGACTACAAACGCCACGGCATCGCCAGGCTCTTCGCTGCCCTGGACGTTGCCACCGGCCAGGTTGTCGCCGACTGCCAGCCGGTCCGCGACGGCGCCCGGTTCCTGGCGTTCTTGCGTAAAGCCGTGAAACCCCACGCCGGCAAAGAGATCCACGTGGTCCTGGACAACCTGTCCACCCACAACACCCCCGACGTCCAGGCCTGGCTGGCCGCGAACCCGAACGTCACGTTCCACTTCACCCCGACCGGCAGCAGCTGGTTGAACATGATCGAAATCTGGTTCGGGTTGATCACCCGCCAGTCCATCCGCCGCGGCACGTTCACCTCGGTCAACGCCCTCATCGTGCGCATCCGCGACTACGTGCAGCACTGGAACACCGACGCCAAACCTTTCATCTGGACCGCCACCGCCGACGAGATCCTCGCCAAGGTCCGCTGGGTCCAGACCAGCGCCAAACAACTCGTCAACAACAACACGAGGTAACGACACCAGGATCACGCGACACTAGCCCTTCGCTGTGCCACCACTCGACGACTCCCGAGGAACCCCAATGGACCGCTGCATCTTCGAGCCCGAACACGAGATCTACCGTGCCAGCGTGCGGACCTGGATCGAAAAGCACGTCGTTCCCGACTACCCCGCGTGGGACAAGGCCCGGCTCGTGCCCCGCACGCTATTCAACCAGGCCGCCGACCTCGGCGCCTTCGCCGCCGTACCCGAGCAGTACGGCGGCGCCGGAGTCTGCGACTTCCGTTACAACGCCATCCTGATCGAAGAAGCCGCCCACCTCGGCGTAGCCCCCGCCGTCGCTGGCATCGCACTGCAGGCCGACATCTGCATGCCCTACCTGCTCGACCTCACCACCGACGAACAGAAACAGCGTTGGCTGCCTGACGTCACCAGCGGCCGCAGCATCACTGCGATCGCTATGACCGAGCCCGGCGCCGGCTCCGATCTGGCCGGCATCCGCACCCGCGCCGTGCGCCACGGCGATCACTACATCGTCAACGGCGCCAAGACCTTCATCTCCAACGGCATCAACGCCGACCTAGTCATCACCGTCGTCCGCACCGGCGAGGACCGCCACCAAGGACTGAGCCTGTTGGTCATCGAACGCGACACACCCGGGTTTGAGCGCGGCCGCAACCTCGACAAGGTCGGCCAGCACGCCCAAGACACTGCGGAACTGTCCTTCACCGACGCCCGCGTCCCCGCCGCCAACCTCCTCGGCGAAGAAGGCACCGGATTCGCCGGACTGACCCGCAATCTCGCCCAGGAACGCGTCTCGGTCGCCACCGCTGCAATCGCCACCGCCCAGGCCGCCCTGCGCTGGACGATCGACTACGTCCGCCAACGCCACGCCTTCGGCAAAGCCATCGGGGAGTTCCAAGCCGCCCGGCACCGCATGGCCGACCTGGTCACCGAGGTCGAACTGACCCAGCTGTACGTCGACCGCTGCATCACCGAACTTAACGCTGGCACCCTCAACCGTGTCGACGCCGCCAAGGCCAAACTCTGGGCCACCGAAGTCCAAGGCCGTGTGGTCGACGCCTGCGTCCAACTCCACGGCGGCTACGGCTACATGCTCGAATACCCCATCGCCCGCGCCTACGCGGACTCCCGCGTCTCCCGCATCTACGGCGGCACCAGCGAAATCATGAAGGAAATCATCGGCCGGTCGCTCAAGCTCTCGGTCTGACGTTGCGAGCGACGATCATGTACCGTCTCAGGTCCGCCCACGTGCAGGGGGCCCGATCCCGTCGCTGACAAACATGAGCGACGACCCAGTTGCTGTCAGGGCACAGCGAACGGCGGCGCAGAGCCAGTGCGGGAGGTGGCTGGAGCGCGGCGGTGGACTTGGGTGACGATGCGCCGGTAGAACCGAGGCGCGCAGGGAGTCGGCCCAGGCCGCTGGCCGGGAGAGCACAGCCGCGACCGTGGAGGGGTTCCAATTGTCGTCTTCGGCCCCGGCGAGCAGGCCGAGCGGTGCGCTGCCGCGGGCCACGTCATGGACGACGCGGCGCCATGGCCGCTGTTCTTCTTCGCTGCGGCGGTCCATGTCGATCAAGTCGGCGCGCAGTTACTCCTGATCGGTGGTCTGGAACCGGCGCAGGTGGATGCTGTCGGGCCATTGCTCCCTGAGTTTGTCGGCCAGGACGCGCAGGCCTCGATCGAGCATGTCGCGCTCAGGTCTGCACGCGGGTCGCCCGGACTCACCGGCGGCGATCTAGACTTGCCGGGACGGCGTGCGCCGCCATCCGGGGGAAGTGGGCCTGCCACTGCCGCAGCACCGTCCCGGGCTTCGGCGCCGGTCACTGCAATGATCAGCCGCTAGGTCCCGCAAGGCCAGGTTTTGGCCGTGCCACGCTGTGAGTAGGCGCGGCCCGCATCCTCCATCGTCCATGCCTCGGGACCGATGCCGGCACCGATGGGGAGCCGCGTGAAGAGCAGGACCACGACCGGCTACGGCAGCTCCCGGCTGCATGAGACATCGCAGGCCAGCATGACGAACGTGACGGCCGCGGCAGCCTGAGCATATTGAAGCGGGTACGTGCGACAGCTGGTGCCACGGTGCCACTGCCCCGCCAGCGGCACGACCCGGCTGACCACGTTCGTCCGCGTCAGCCGGGTCGTCGCCTTTCCAATCGCAGCTCGATGATTCGCAGGGCCTTCAACAGCCGCCGGGTCATTGCGCTGGCGCCGGCCGGACTGCGGAGCGGCATCTCGCCTTTCTCGGCCGCTGCCTGCACCGCGCTGCCAAGGTGCCGCAGCCTGGTGCGGCCTCGACTGCGACCGTTGCAAGTTCGGCGAGCAGCTTCCAGGTCCCATTCCTTTGGTCGGACGACTGGCAAGATGCGCGATTGTGTGCCAGATGCACGAACCCTCTTCCGCGTCCCCTGCCCTGCCCGACAAGAGTCCGGGTCCGCCAAAGCTGGCCCCCATTGGGAACGGGGCTTCAGGGAAGCAGGTGCGTTGACTGCAAGGTCCGACCGAGGCTCGGTGAAAGCTAGCTTCGAAAGATGACAAAATCTGATACCGCGGAACGCTCGGTCGCGAGATGGTTTTCCGGCGCGGACTCGTCGGCATAACCGAGTGACATGCCGCAGATGAGCGCTTGGTCCATCGGGATCCGGAGAACTGCCCGGACGGCAGTTCCCACTCTGCACCAAGCCTCCTGGGCGCAGGTATCGAGGCCGTGCGCCCTCGCCGCAAGCATCACACTGTCCATGAAGATTCCCATGTCCAACCATTGCCCATACTTGAAGCGGCGATCCATCGTAAAGAACAAGCCGACCGGCGCCCCAAAGAAGTCGAAGTTCCGAAGCGCCGCCTCATTGCGCGCAGGATAGTCGTCTCTCGCGACGCCATACTTGGAGTAGAGATCAAATCCGATCTTTCGACGTCTGCTTACGTACGGCTCCCAAAGCTTCGGCGCATAGTCATATTCTGGTTGATCAGCACCCATCAACGCGACGCTCCGCGCCTCCTTCGCAAGCGTGTCCCGAGACTCACCTGTGGCCACGTACACGTTCCAAGGCTGGGCATTCACTCCTGAGGCCGCCCGTGATGCAAGAGCGAGGACGGCTTCAATTGTGGTCCGCTCGATGGCGTCCGGAAGAAACCTCCGAATGGACCTGCGCCCTGCGATAGCATCAACAGCCGAGACCGTTTGCTCACCGCAACGCCGGGGAACCATGGTGGACATGAAAGATCGCTCCTATAACTGCCCATGGATAAAATTTCAGCCGGTGCTCAGCCGCGGTATCGGGGTACCGCTCCGACATACGTTCCTGACGCGACAAGCAGGGGCGGATCGAAGACAGTCTTGACCCCAGCCTTCTCGTCAATCTCATTCGCAGCGCCTACAAGCTTGTGCACGGTCGAGAGCACTCGCCACGACCTATTCCCGGTGCTAACCAGCTGCGCACGCACTTCGACGAAGTCCCCGATGAAGCAGGCAACGATGAAGTCGGCACCTTCCCAACGGACAAGGAACCCCGGATCCTGCTCGTTTTGCG
The DNA here is from genome assembly GCF_050942935.1 of Dactylosporangium sp. CA-233914. NCBI lineage: Bacteria > Bacillati > Actinomycetota > Actinomycetes > Micromonosporales > Micromonosporaceae > Dactylosporangium > Dactylosporangium sp. CA-233914. The sequence goes on from NZ_CP192030.1 coordinate 7,731,614, forward strand.
CTCGCAGCAGCGTGCCGGCGTCGCCCATGTAGGCCATCAGACTGCCGGCGGGAATGACACTGCTTGGGTAGTGCGTGTCCCCCGAGCGCAACCGAAGTCGAAGGGTCGCCTCATCACCGGAAATCCTCATTCCTTTCGACCTCCTACATTTCCATTGGAAAGTGGCATGCCACTTCATGGCTTGCATCGGCGTTGTGAGCCAAGGGCGGGTCCTGATGTGCGCAAATGTCCTGTGCCTGCCAGCACCGCGTCCGGAAGGGACAGCCAGTGGGTATCTCCGTCGGCGACGGCAGGTCCCCTGTCAGCACGATTCGTTCGGTCGGGGTCAGTGCCGGGTCTGGGACGGGCACCGATGACAACAGGGCGCGGGTATATGGGTGCTGGGGATTTCCGTAGATCTGCTCTCGCGCGCCGTACTCCACGACTCGACCGAAGTACATAACCGCGACATGGTGCGCGATGGTGGCGACGACGCTCAAGTCATGGGCGATGAAGACGTACGAGACGCCCGTTTGTTGTTGCATGTCGCGTAGCAGATTCACCACCTGAGCTTGAATGGAAACGTCGAGCGCCGACACAACTTCGTCGCAAACGATCACCTTGGCATGAGACGACAACGCCCGTGCGAGCGCCACTCGCTGCTGCTGCCCCCCTGAAAGTGCCGTTGGACGGCGTCCCCCAATCTCCTCAGGTAACCCAACGGCTCCAAGGAGCTCATTGACTCGCTCTCCTTTTGCACCCCGAGGGATCCGAGGTCGAATTACGTCCATCGGCTCGCGGATGATCTGCCGCACCGACATCCGAGGGTCCAGCGAAGTCGCAGGTGACTGGAAAACCATTTGCACCTGCCGCATCAGCGCGTCCTGCGCGCGTCGACGCGCTACGGCGACATCCTGCTCATGAACCAGCAGTCGTCCCTGCGAAGGCGTTTCGAGCCCTACGAGTACGCGCGCCAGGGTGGACTTCCCGCAACCGGATTCGCCGACCACTCCCAATGTCTGCCCTGGTTGAATGGAGAGACTAACACCACGAAGGGCATACACGGCGGAAGATGACCTGCCCCTGGTCCGATACGTCTTGTGTACGGCCTCCGCCCTAAGGATCGGCATAGGCTGATCAATCACGGCGTCTCCTCCGAGTTCTCGAGGCGGTCCCAGAACATACAGGCGGACCTGTGATGCACGCCAACGGTCTCGAGAGCCATAGTGTGAGATGCGCACTCCGGCCTCGCCATATAGCAACGCGGCGCGAACGTGCACCCAGGAGTAAGCAGCCCGACGCGCGGCGGATTACCCGGAATGGGTTTCAGCCGCTCGTCGATTCGATCCAACCGCGGCAACGCGTCAAGGAGGCCAACACTGTAAGGATGTCTTGGCGAGGCAAACACGTCGGTTACCGCGCCACTCTCGAGGACCGAGCCGGCGTACATGACGCATACTCGATCAGCAGTCTCGGCAACAACTCCCATATCATGAGTGATCATGATCAGGCCAAGGCCAGTTTGGCTTTGGATATCTTGCAATAGGAGAAGAATCTGGGCTTGGATCGTTACATCGAGCGCGGTCGTAGGCTCGTCCGCAATCAGGATCTCAGGGTCAGCGGCCAGGCCGATCGCAATCAGCACTCGTTGGCGCATACCTCCCGAGAACTCGTGCGGGTAGTTCGAGAGCCTACTGCTCGCCGACGGGATTCCCACCATGTTGAGCAGCTCGATGGCGCGCGCGCGTACACGCTTGGTATCCCATCGCTTGTGCAGGCGGATTGCCTCGCACAGCTGATAGCCAACCGTCAAAGATGGGTTAAGCGATGCCAAGGCGTCCTGAGCAATCAGGGCTATGCGGTTTCCGCGGATTGCGCGGAGGCGCCGTCGGCTCTGGCCAACAAGGTCAACTCCGTCCAATCGTGCTGAGCCGGCGACGGAGACCCTCCCCGCATCGGTATACAGCCCGAGCAGAGCCCGCATCGAGACCGATTTGCCCGAACCCGACTCGCCAACGACCGCCAACGTCTCACCACGACCCAGTTGCAGATCGAGGCCTCGGACAACCGTAAGCGGACCCCCTCGGGTGTTGAAGGTGACGGACAGGCCCCGGACATCGAGGAGTGGTGGCGCTGCCCTGCCATGGTCCTGTGGCCGACTTTCGATTGAGTCGGCCACTGGACCACCACTCGCGCCGCCCTCAGGCGTGTGGATCATCCGACGCTACCTCTACTTCGAAGCCGGCTGACTAGCTACCCGGATCTGCTTCAGGATGAGGTTCTCTCCGAAGGATGGCTCCCACTGCACGCGATCGCTGACGCCATAGACGGCGTTGAGTCGCCAGATGGCGCCGATCGCGTACTCATCATGCTCGATCTTCTGCGCCTCCTGCCATAACTGCAGGTTCTCATCCTGGTTCGTGGTCCGCTCGGCCCTATCGACCACTGCGTCCCACTGCGGCAGGACTGCCATCTTCATGGGCGACGTCTTGTGCAGGAATGACTTCTGCTTGCTTGGTGACCCTTCGGAGAAATCCCAGCCCGTCATCAGGAACGGGCCGCCATCCCCCTGCGCGAGCTGCGCAACGAGCCGGCCCCACTCCACCGCCTGTGGGTTAACTGTGAAGCCGACATCGTTGAGTTGCTTGTTGACGAACTCGTAGATCTGCGCGTCCGCGTTGAACCGCCCATTCGACGTCTTCGTATTGATCGTCAGCTGCTGGGGGGTATAGCCCGATTCTGCAAGAAGCTGCTTTGCCAACTTAGGATCATAGTCGTACGGCTGGATGGACTTATCGAACTGAGGCACCTCAGGAGCCATCGGAACCCCAAGTACAACGCCGTGCCCTCCGAGGATCTTGTCGACGATCTCCCTGGTGTTGATAGCGTGCGCGAACGCCTGGCGGACCTTGAGGTTATCGAAGGGGGGCTTCCGCATATCGAGCGAGAGGGTAATAACCATACCCCGGCCACTCTCTGCGATGTGAACACCATTGGTCTTCTCAAGACGGTCGATGTCCTGAATAGGTACTGCACCGATCAAGTCCACCTGGCCGGCCAGCAGCGCATTCACGCGAGTTGCGTTCTCCGGAATGAAGGAAACCACCGCCTCCGTAACGTCCGGCTTCTGCCCCCAATAGGATTCGTTACGCTCGAACGTGAGGGACTGGCCCTTCTTCCACTCCTTCAGCTTGAAGGGACCAGTTCCAACCGGATGATTACTGAGGTATTCCTTGTCGTGCTCGGCGAAGTACTTTGGAGGAGCGATGAAGACGCGGCCGGACCCACCGACCGGCTGCATGCGACGCACAAGAGACGGATCGGGATACGATGTGACTACGTCAACTGTGAATTCGTCTACCACCGTAACCGCTTTGATGGAGGAGAGTTGGCTTGCGTTTGTGGAGGCCGTCGCTGGGTTTAGAATGCGGTCAATTGAGTACTTGACAGCCTCCGCGTTAAACTTCTCCCCGTTCGTAAACTGGACATCGCGCCGCAGTGCAAAGCGCCACGTCGTGGGGTTGACCAGCTCGTAGCTCGTCGCCAGCGACGGCTTTAGGTCCCCAGTCTTTGGATCAATCTCCAGCAGCGTTTCGTAGATCTGACGCATGATATCCATGTCGGATCCGTTGCTCGAAACATGCGGATCCAGCTTGTCCAGCCCGCTACTCAAGGCGATTCGAACAACCGTTGAGGCGTTTGGCCCTTGTCCAGGCACCGACGAGCAAGCCGCCACCAGGGTTACGGCAAGACCCGCTGCCGTAGCGGCGCCGAGCTTCTTCAGGATCACTTCATATCTCCCTTACTCGACAACGAAGGGTTCGTCTATTCGGACAGACGACCCTCAACTCATACGTCCACCTACCAAACGGCTACGCAGTCTTTCCGCGGCCACGTTAATGCAGAGCACCAGCGCAAAGATGGCTAGTCCGGGAAGTACCGTCAGCCACCAAGCGGTGGTGATATACGCGCGGCCTTCGCCGAGCATCTGTCCCCAGTTCGGGACTTCACCGGGGAGCGACAAGCCTACAAATCCGAGTCCGGAAATCGTGACGATCGCAGAACCGAACAGCAGGGAAGAAAGAATGAGAACGGACGGTGCCACATTCGGCAAGAGGTGCCGGAGGATTATCCGAAATACGCTACCCCGCATCACCCGGACCGCGAGGACGAATTCGCTCTGACAAAGAATCCTCGCCTCCATGTACGTGACCCGTGCCAGTTCGACCCAGGAAGCGAGAGCAACTACGACGACGATCAGCCAGAAGCTCGGGCCGAGGATCCCAACGACCGACAGCGCAAGCAGGAAGAACGGGAACGCAAGTTGAAGGTTGGTAAGCAGCATCAAAAGCCGGCCGAGGGCTCCCCCGAAATACCCGCACACCAAGCCGAGACCAACACCAGCGGTCGCTCCGAGCATCACGGCTATGAGACTCTGCAAGACAATCGTTCGTGCGCCTGCCAGCAACAGAGACAGCATGTCCCTGCCCAACGGGTCGGTACCGAGCGGATAGGACCCGAGACTTCCCTTGGACCCAGGGGGGAGCAGGCGGCTCGACAGGTCTTGGGCCAGAGGGTCCATGGGCGCGAGACTAGGACCGAAAAGGACAATCACGAGATACCCAAGGAGCGTGATCGCGACAAGGGCGAGAGTAATCGCTTGAGAAACGCTGGAGGCGTTACGCTGTCGGGAGCGACGTCCAATCCAAGCCAGCTTGCGCGATACCTCAACCCTAGGCGGGGGAATCATAGTCATTGCTGGCCTCGCAGTCGCGGATTGATCGAGGCGGCGAGGATCTCTGTCACAACGGATTCCGCGACATAGATGAGTGAGGCATATATGACCACCCCCTGCACCACTGGGTAGTCGCTGCGACTAATCGACTGGATTGCGAGCGTCCCGATGCCAGGCCATGCAAAAACAGCCTCAGTGATCACGGCGCCGCCCAATAGTCCGCCAAGCTGAATTCCTGCCAGCACTACGATCGGGATGAGTGCATTGCGCATCACATGGATGGCCACGACACGGAACTCACCCGCACCCTTCGCCCGGGCCGTTTCGACATACGGTTGGGACAAGGTTTCAAGCACCGATGACCTAGTTAAGCGAGCAATAGTTGGGAAAAGAAAGATCACCAAGCACGCGGTCGGAAGCACAATGCTTGAAGGGCCAGTCGAGCCATACGTCGGAAACCACCCAAGACCAACAGCGAAGACCTGCAGGAGCATCAGGCCAGACCAGAACCCTGGAATCGATGTGCCGAAAACCGCGGCGGCCTGCACAAAGCTGTCGATGGCTCTGCCTCGGCGAACCGCAGCTAGCGTTCCAAGGGGGATCGCGATAAGAAGCGTCACAACAAAGGAAGTGCCAGCAAGCATCAGCGTGTTCGGCAGATACTGCAGCACCACCTTTGAGACCGGCGTGGAGTCAAAGTAGGACGTTCCGAGATCACCACGAAGAGCCTTGAGCACAAAGTCGAAGTACTGCACCGCCAGTGGCCGATCCAGTCCGAGTTCAGCTCGAAGGGAGACCCGTGCCGACTCGGGCGCATCCTGCGGCAGAATGATTGCCGTTGGATCGCTTCCCAGACGCACCATGAAAAAGACTAAGGTCAAGGCCCCAAGCACCACGCAGAAGCCGGCGAGTACCTGGTTGAGAATGAGTCGCTTCATCGCGTCACTCCCTATCGTTACGGCTGCTAACCGAGAATCCGGGCCTCAACCGCTGGCCCTCGCCAAATAGACCGACTCGCCTTTATGCCTTGTCCGACTCGTGGTAACTATTGCGCTGACGGATGGCATCAGCGACCTTGCCGCGCCGCACCCCCTCCATGAACAGCGCGGACTGTTCGTCTGGAACCCCCGGCAGCATTACCGCGCGCTCAACCCAGGTGTCGATCGCTGTGCGCATTCCCGCGATTTCGTAACTGCGGTTGATGCCCGCCTTCATAGCCGCCAGAGCATGCGGTGAAAGCTTGAGTATGTCGGCAATGAAGGCGTCTACGCCGACCTCGAACTCGTTGCCGGCGTAAACGCGTGTCACGATGCCGCATTCGTATGCGCGCTGGGCACTGAACTGCTGGCCCAGCATCAGGTGCTCTTTGGCAATCTTGTGCCCAGCGACCCAGGGCAACAGTAGAAATGCCGGGCCCGCTCCGAACAGCGCGTCTGGCTCGCCGAACCGGGCGTCTTCATGCGCCAGCGTGAAGTCAGCGGGCAGCGCAAGTTCAAAACCTCCGCCGAGGCAGTAACCTTGCACCACGGCGACCACGGGGGTCGATGAATCCCAGACCGCCCATCTTGATGAGTTCGCCATGACGACACGGGAACGCAGCACCTCGGCAGGATCAGAGCTCCAGCCGTCAGCCTGGGATGAGAGATCCCCGCCAGACGAGAAGGCGCGACCGGCCCCGCGCAGGACGATGACTCGGCACACAGGGTCGTCATCAAGTTCTTGCACCGCCTTGGCGATACCGCGGTACATCTCCCCCGTCATTGCATTCAGCTTCTCAGGACGGTTCAATAGAATGGTGCCGATTGAGTTGTCGAGAGTAACGATCAGGTGGTCATTCATAGCAGCTCCACTATCCAGCAGAATCGTTGGCGTATCCCAGAGGCAGGGAGTTACGAAAGACAGACAGCTCAGCTAAGGGCACCCCCGCATCGCCGCATCCGGGCCGTCAATTTCCGCCATGGACACCGTTCCGTGGGCATACGTCGTCGCCGCGTGCGAGGCCCACGGAACGGTGTGCGCAGCACGCTCAGGTATCTTCGACCACGCTCCGTCGCAACTTGACATCAACAATATTGATGCCGTGCGGTGATATGCGCAGGGGGTTGACTTCAAGCTCCATGAGGCGGCTATCGCTGCATGCGGCGATCGTGAGTTTAGAAATGAGTTCAGCGATGGCCTTCGTGTCATACACCGCGCCGCCCCGGTATCCGTTCAGCAACGGGAACATGCGCAGTTGCTGAATGAGCTCTTCCGCCTCGTGAGAAGACAGCGGGGCGATGTCTGATACATGATCCTGAACCAGTTCGGTGGCCGTGCCCCCGAACCCAACATCGACGATGAGTCCAAGGGATTCATCTTTGACGATGCCGATCCGCAACTCGTGATCCGCTGGCACCTGGCTCATGATCAAGAATCCGGTTAGTGACTTGCTCGAGTGCTGGGATCGGAAAAGCTCGGTTAGTTCGTTCACCGTTGTGACCGCCTGGCTCTGCGACGACACACCGGTCCGCACCCCGCCAACGTCTGACTTGTGCGCAAGGCCGTCTACTACGACCTTGACGACCTGTGGGTAGCCAACGGATTCGCTGACCGCTCCGGCCCGCGAGAGGTCACCAACGCTCACGAAGGCCCAGTTTGCAACTGGTACCCCGATGGAATCGAGGGCGGCCAGCGCCTTGTGATCCGGGACGAGCCCACCCTTCGGGTCCGCCACACCCAGCTCTAGGCTATTGTGGAATAGCTCATCGAGCTGCCTCAGTCGTTCCGTGGCCCGCTGCTTGCCCTCGTAGGCATCTGCCAGAGCACGCATCGACTTGGCTGCGAGCGGGATCGAGTGGAATGTCGGGATCCCGCCATCGCGAAGAATCCGAAGTTCCTCGGTGTCGTCCATCGCAAAAGGCGAATAGAATAGGACGGGAACTCGCTCCGCCTTTGCAAACTCAACGAGTCCGCGCGCGAATTCCAGGAGGGACCTTCCGCTCGCATCCTTCGTCTCGTGATTGTTCTCTTCATATCGCCCGTAAAAGCCATAATTGAGATATCCACCGATACTTGGCTCCAGCCTCCGCACGATGGCGTTGACCTTGGAGTGGAGGCGCGCCTCGACGTGCTGCCCGCCGACCAGATCCACGGGGTTACCGCTAGCTCCGTAGGGGATAGTATGTACTGAAGCAACCTCCCTGACGGTTCCTGGAGTGAACGCCGGCACTGTAAGGTCCTGCCGGCACAGCGCATCTGCCAGGAGTGTGCCCAGCCCTCCACCGGTACCCACCGCGGCAATGGCACGGGTCTTCAGAGGCGGACACATGGCGAGCACGTTCGCCATCGTTAGCATGTCCTCCATGCTGTCTACCGACACAGCGCCGCTGCTCCGGACGAGCGCTTCGAACCTATCCTTCGACGAGGTAATCGCAGCCGTGTGTGAAGCCACGGCGCGCATTCCACCTTCCGTTGTGCCGCCTTTGAGGACAATCGTTGGCTTGGCAGCAGCTGCTCTCAGGAGGGCGGCATAGGTGACTTCGCCGCGCCCCGCTAGGATGCCTTCCGCGTAGATCGCAATGACCTTAGTAGCTTCATCCTCAATGAGGAGGTCAACAAATTCGTCCAAGCCCAGATCTGCTTGGTTCTCATATGCGATTACGATCGAGAATCCGGCATGTGCATGTTCTGCCTGGTCGGCAAGTGCTGTGATGACTGAACCAGCCTGCGTCAAGAGTCCGATCGGCCCGCTGGGGATGTCGTGCTTGGCCAGGAGATTCATATGACCCGCTCGGAAAACTCCGGCCGAGTTGGGACCGATGATCCGCACGCCATACTGCCGGGCGACTTGCAGCATCTGCTCGTGCAGTGCGACGCCGTTGCCGCCGACCTCTGCAAATCCCGAGGTATGCACGAGGGCGAGCGGGATTCCCGCCCGTCCAACATCCCTGAGCGCGTCAGGCACGGCGGCAGGGGCGGTTGCGATGAAGGCGAGGTCGGGCACTTCTGGGAGGTCGAGAGCTGAAGCATACGTACGCTCTCCGAAGACTACAGGCCTTTTGGGATTCACCCCGTATACAGGGCCCGAGAAGCCGCCGTGCTTTATGTGGTCCAAGACCACGTAACCCTGCTTACGCTGGTCATTCGTGGCGCCCACGAAAACGATCGACTTCATGTTCAGAAAGGCGTCTTGCCAAGAGCCGGTTGCACTTTCCATAGCGTGTTCCTGCACGTTAGCCAATTCCTATCTATGTCAGCTATAGGCCTAGGGGCTAGTAGCTTGTGTGCGTCTTGCTTGAAAAGGGGTCGCGGCCGATCGGCCACTAGTTCGCGAGTGGCTCCTCGGTCTCGGCAACGACTCCGACTGCCATGAGGGAGTCGATTTCGTCATTCGAGTACCCGATGTCGAGGAGAAGGCGTCGGGAGTCTGCGCCTGGCCGCGGGGAGGGCCCAAGTTCAGACTCGCCCGCTCTGGCCATACGTGGAGTTGGCGCCGGCTGAAAGACGCCCTCGTTAAGTCGCAACTTACCTTGGCTGGCAATCTGGCGATGTACGGGCACCTCGCGGAGGCTTATCACCGGTGCAAAGCACGCGTCCGTTCCCTCCAAGAGCTCCGTCCACTCATCTCGCGTCCGGCTCCGAAAGGTTTCTTGTAGTCGATTCTTAGTGTCTTGCCATGTCGATCGGTTCTCCTTCGTCGGCAATGGTCCAAGGTCGATCCCAACCAGCTCGCAGAATCGTTCCCAGAACTTCGCCTCCCCGGGCGCGATCGTTACATGCTTGCCATCTGCCGTCTCATAGACGCCGTAGTATGGCGTTCCCCCGTCAAGGTCATTGACCCCGCGCTCATCGATGTACCGGCCGAGCTGATGGTCCACCAGGGTGTTGCCCGTCAGGTACAGCGCACCATCCAGCATGGCTGCGTCCACGACATCACCGACTCCGGATTTCCCACGCTCGTGAAGCGCACAAACCACGCCAAATGCGAGAAACATGGCGCCGCCCGCGTAGTCACCCAGGATGTTCAACTGCTGGACCGGCCCACTGGTAGCTGTCCCGGTCGCGTGAAGCGCGCCTGACAAGGCAACGTAGTTGATGTCATGACCAGCCGCGCCGGCAAGCGGGCCCTCACGCCCCCACCCGGTCACTCGCCCGTAGATGAGTCCCCTATTGACTCGGGCGCACTCGGATGGGCCGAGGTCGAGCCGCTCCATCACGCCCGGTCGGAAACCTTCCAGCAGAACGTCCGCCGACGCAACAAGTCGCAGGAAGATTTCCTTGCCCTCCAGCGACTTCAGGTCGAGAGCTATCGAACGCCTGCTGCGCCGAGAGAATCGCGCGTCGAGATGGGAAGAGTCCTCCTTTGCAGCAGTCACGGTATCGACCCTGACCACCGTGGCGCCCATATCGGCTAACAGTGTTGCTGCGAAGGGCACCGGTCCAGTGCCACCCGCCTCAAGAACCGTGACTCCGTACAACGGCCCAGATGGGGTCCACGACATAGGTTGATCCTCCTCGGGTCTGATGCGGCGCGATCATGACGCCTGTCGAGAAGACCCTTCCGAATATTGAGTGAACTTACGAAGGGCTTGCACCGGTTGTCAATAGCGAGCGTTCGGTAAGTTTTCCGGTTCCCCTGCCCCCCTCATCCAGCCGCCAGGCTTCAGCGGAGCGGAGGCGCTCAGCTCACCCCGCTCGCCGCGCCGAGCAGGCCCGAGGTGACCGACTCAAGTCCGGGCCTACCGGGAATTTCGCCCATGGACATGCCAGAGGTGCCGAACCGCCCTGCACATGCTTGGCCGACCGAGCCTGCGGACCAAGAGCGGGCCAACCGCCCACAACCCGACCGCTATATAGAACGTTCGTTTAGTTTGGCTTCGACGCCGAGCCACTGGGACGGAATGGCATCGAGAGCGCCCGATCAGTACCGGGCAGTCCTGACGGACGGCGGTGAGTGGTGTGTCGCACCTGCGCGTCAACGTGCCGCTGGACCGTAAGGCCGCCACTCTCGCCGAGTGGCTACTTCGGCATCCTGGTATCCAGGTGGTATGCCGGGACGGGTCAACTGCTTAGAGGCGATCCGGCAGCGCGCCCGGCGAGAGGTGCAGGTCAGCGACCGGCGGCACCTGTGGCACGGCCTCACCGCGGAGAAGACCGTCGTCGCACACCACGGCTGCTTGCACCCCGGCCCACCCCGGCAGACCCTGGCCCGCCAGCAGTGCATCCTCGACCGGCACGCCGCGGTGCACGCCCTCCTCGATGAAGATGTCGGGCTGCCGGTCAGGATGAGCGCTGAACACAGTCAAGCGCCATGCCCGGGCGGCGACGGCGGAGCAGTTGCAACGCCCGCCGCAATACAGCACCACGCTCGTTGACCCGTACCGCGATCACCTCTGCGCCGACGGCTGGCCGATGAACCCGGCGCCGCGGTGACCCGGCAGCTGGAAAGACTCCGGGTCATGGGCTGTCCGGGCAACAGCACGTTCTGAACAGTCGCGTGGTCCACATCCATGCACGCAGTGAAGGCGGCCCTCGCTGGGATCCGGATATGAGCGAAACGGACAACCGTGACGCCAGCAACCTGCTCCTGTTATGCCTGCTGCACACCAGGGAGATCGACGAGTTCCGGACCTGGAAAGCTGGCCGATTACGACCGCAGCCGTCGAACCTGGTCGATCAATGAAAGGGAAATCCCGGAGGCTGTCGCGCCGCTCGATCTGGGCGCGGCCATCGAGAAGGTCAGCGCTGTCATGCCGTTCAGCGCGCGGATGCGCAGTCGCATCGAGACATGGCAGCTTGCCGTCCGGCGCGGACATGGCCAACGAGTATCCCGGCTGACACCCCAGGTGCCGGCGGAGCGTCGGTCTGCGGTGCTCGCCTGGATGGCGGCGCTGGATGATCCGATTGTCGAAGTGCCGCTGGGGCAGGTGCGGGTCTTGGTCGCCCGGCTCGGAGCAGGCAAGTCCGAACAAGCACGACGCTGGTGGGAGGAAGGGTCCAATCCGCGGCACATGACCCGGATACGGAGATCCGCGCCCAAAGCAGGAGCTAGTGCGGTGGCCGTCTCCACACTGCTACGCATCTGGCTGGAGACCAGATCGAGGAGGTGGATCATGATCCCGGCGGACCTGCTCCCACGCGCATCGTCCGGTCCGGCTGCGTCGCCGACCCGAACTCACTCCCCGCAGTCTCCCTGATGACGAGCGTCCTTCGACCATCCCATAGTGGCTCCCAGTCCCTCTGGGCCATCACCCGCAGCCACGCGTAGAGCGCTGCGGCGGTGCCGTGCTGTGGCGCGGGACGAGGATCGGGGCAACGTGTGGGTCCGGCGACGGCCTGTCGGGGCCGTGGGGCAGGTCGGCCTCGATGCGGCGCAGCAGCGCGGCGATACGGCGCCGGCCGACCTCGTCGAAGTCCTGCCGGATGGTCGTCAGTGGCGGTGAGAGGAACTCGGCCTCGGGAATATCGTCGAAGCCGATGATGCTCACGTCGTCGGGCACCCGGATGCCGCGCTCGTGGAAGGCGCGCATCATGCCCATTGCCATATGGTCGTTGCCGGCGAACACGGCCGTGACGTCGTCGCGGGCGGCCAGCTCCAACCCGGCGTCGTAGCCCGAGCGGGCGCTCCAATCCCCGGTCATCAGCCGCGGAGTGGCCAGGCCGGCGTCGGCCAGCGCCGCCTGCCAGCCCTCGATGCGGCCCTGGGTCTCGTGCAAGTCCCGCGGGCCGGACAGGTGCCACACTTGGCGGTGGCCGAGGTCGATCAGGTGCTGCACCGCCATCCGGGCACCGGTGACCTGGTCGACGGAGATCGCCGGGATCTCGCCGCTGACGTTGAACTCGACGGCCACAGCAGCCATGCCCAGAGGCATGCTGTGCAGCACGGCCGCGGTCTGCGGCGCGATGACCACCACACCAGCCACCGACTGGTCGGCCAGCGCGCTCAGTGCCGACGCCATGTTGGCGTGGTCGACGTGCTCGAGAATGACGATGCTGATCCCGTAGCCGGCCGCGCGGGCGGCCCGCTCGATGCCCAACAGGGTCGCCGCCGGGCCGTAGAGGATCGTGTCGAAGGACACCACACCGACCACCCGCGACCGGCGGCCCGCCAGCCCCCGCGCCATCGGGTTAGGCCGGTAGCCGAGCTGCCGCACCGCCTCGAGCACCCGCTGACGCGTCGCCGGGCTGACGTTCGGGTGGTCGTTGAGCACGCGGGACACGGTCATGTGCGACACGCCGGCGAGCCTGGCCACATCGTTCATCACGGCGGCCCCATGGCGGCCGGTGGCACGCATGCTGCTCCCCTCAGTGCCGGACCGGCGTTGCCATGCCGGGTTCCGTCGGGCGCTCGACGGTGCGCCGGCCACGCGAGTCCTTCCGTCGGGCCCAGCGGCCGCTCCCCGACCGTCCATCCACAATGGAGCATTGGTCTCGTGTATCCAAGCGGCGGATGGCGGCAAAACTGCCGCTCAAGCGGTGCCGTCGAGTCCGGCCTCGGCCGGCTCGCAGCCCTCGGCCGACACCCGGATGACAACCCTTCCCGAAGCGGCGCGTCGTACGATCGCGAGCGCCCGCCCGTCGAAGGTCTCGTGCCGTGCGGTTGCGTAGGTGTCGCGGGGAGCGGGGTTTCCGCTTCCCAGCGCCACGAGCTCCGCAGGTCCGGTGACTTCGACCTCCACGGCACGATCTGCGCCCGTGAAAACAGTTCCGTCCGAGTCGGCGACCGCAATTCGTGCGAACAGATGCTGTTCCGTGGCGCCGGCGTCCTCGACCGTGACCGCCAGCCGCGGCTGCCCCGTGGCTGTCGCAAGGCTGAATGACTCCGCCTTGACCCCATCCCTGATGGCCGTTGCCGTCAGCGTGCCGGGCTCGAAGGGGACGTCGAAAACCGCGGTGTAGCGGTTCACCCTGCCCGCTGCCGCGGAGCCGATCACCCTGCCGTTCACGGTGAGCTCCACCCGGTCCGCATCGCTGTACACCTCAACGCCAAGCGTCCGGCCCTCCTGACCGGCCCAGGTCCAGCTGCCGATGCTGTCGCTCCACGCCCACGGCCCGGCGGAGAGGACCTTGCCATCGTCGCGCGGGCGCCGCACTGCGATGTATGGCTCGCGCCGCAGACCGAAGACGATCTCGCGGTAGTAGGAGGCGGGTCGGCGCTCGCCGATCAGGTCGAGGTCGCCGCACCAACCCGCGATCCACGGGTAGGGTGCCGTGGGTGCCGGCTCGCCTTCGGCCAGATACTGAGGTCGGCCGAGGCCCACCTCGCCCAGATAGTCGAAGCCCGTCCAGGTGAAGTCGCCGATCACGTGCGCGTTTTCGGTCACGAGGGCCCAGGTGCGGTCGATGTTCGTCGGGAAGCTCTCCGTTCCGACGATGACCCGGTTGGGAAACAACTCCTTGTCCAGGACGTACCGCGAGTCGACGTAGTTCATCCCGGCGATGTCGAGCAGACCGAAAGACTCCGCGGTCTTCTCGGTCACCAGCGGGGAGGCACTGATCTCGTTCATGATGTCAATCGGCCCGGCCATCAGCGTGTTGATGCCGGTGGCGTCGTCGGCGTCGCCTCCGCGCTGCGCGGCGATCGCCTTCGCGTCGTCCATCACCGCGAGCAGCCCGTTGATGGCGTTCGTCACGAAACGCGTCGGGTCCAGTGAACGCACCTTCTCCGCCAGCAAGCGGCCGATCAGGCCGCCCGCGGGCGACCCCGTCTCGGTTACCTCGTTGCCGATCGAATACATGAGCACGCTGGGGTGGTTGTAGTCCTTCGCGATCAGCGCCTCAACGTCCCGCTCCCACCACTCCGGGAAGGCGAGGGAGTAGTCTCGGTCCATCTTGGGCGCGGCCCACATGTCGAAGGTCTCGTCGATGACGAACATCCCGAGACGGTCGCAGGCCTCGAGCAGCGCGACGCTTGCGGGGTTGTGCGCTGAACGGATTGCGTTGAAGCCCGCCTGCTTGAGCAGCCGGACGCGTCGCTCCTCCGCCGCAGGGATCGTGGCGGCCCCGAGAATGCCGTTGTCGTGGTGGATGCACGCGCCGCGCAGCTTGACGGTCTCGCCGTTCACGCGGAACCCGTTGACCGGGTCGACTTGAAGCTTTCGGATGCCGAACGTCGCCACCGTGTCGTCCAGCGTCGTTGCGTCGCGGGTGATCCGAGCCTCGGCGGTGTAGAGCACCGGATGCTCGGCGCTCCAGAGCTTGGGCGCGCGGACGTAGAGTCGTTGCCTGCTCAGCGAGCTGCTGTTGGGAGACACCGTGACGGGCACTACTCCCGTTGCGACCTCGGCTCCGCTCGGATCGACGACGCTGACGGCGACATCCACGGTTGTCCGCCGGTTGCCTGCGTTGGCGACCTGTACCGCGACTTCGACGATGGCGCCGGTGTCATCGATGTCGGGTGCGCTCGCGCGCAGCCCATGCGGGGGAATATGGACCTGCGAGCCGACGTGGAGCCAGACGTCCCTGTAGATGCCGGCCCCGCTGTACCACCGGGAATCCTGTCCATTGCGGCATTCCACTCTGATGACGTTCTCTTCACCGGGGCGCAGGAACTCGTCGGCGTCGATGGTGAATGTGGAGTACCCGTACGGGCGATGCCCAGCGAACGCACCGTTGATGTAGACCGCCGCGTCCCGGTAGACACCCTCGAACTCGAGCACGATCCGCTGCCCCTCGAGGTCCTCCGGAACCGCGAACGTCTTGCGGTACTCGTACGTGCCCCCGGGAAAGTAGGCCGCCGCCCTGTCCCCCTGCGGATCGCGCTCGCGCTCGATCATCGCGTCGTGCGGGACGAAGACATCGACGTAGGGCGCCACCGCGCCGCTTAGCTCGTCGAAGGGGTTCACCTTCTGTCGGAACTGCCAGCCATCGTTGAACAGGAAGCGCTTCATCGGATTTCCTCTGGTAGTACGCCACACCCGGGCGCGTCGCTCTGGTCGGAGGTCGCCCGCGCCCAAGGCGGGCGCGGGCGACCTAGGGTTCGTTCACTCAGCTGTTCGGCGATCCGACCTGATCGATGATCGGCTGGAAGCCGGTGTAGTCAGCCGCGGGCTGCGGAGAGTTCCACGTCTTCTGCGCCATGATTCGCATCCGCGGGTAGATGTCCGTCGCGGCCTCGTCCTGCGTCCAGGTCCCACCGCTGTTCCAGATGTTCAGCATGGAACCGCGAAGCCCCGGGGCCCCCACAGCCACCGTCTTCACCGGCAGGATCTTGACATAGGTGCCGTTCTGCTCGAAGTACAGGTAGCCGTAGAACTGTTCGACCGACCAAGCGTCGTACAGGTAGTTGACATGGATCTGCGGCGTCCGACCTCCCGACGGGTAGGCGTACGTGGGCAGCAGGCTGTCGTTGACGATCTGGTAGCCCTTGTCGAGCAGCGTCTGCGGCGTGTACGGGCCGTTCGGACCAAACAGGTCCTCACTGTCGGAATCGGTCCAGTACTGGACGACGACGTTCTTGTCGATCTCAATTGTGGTGCCCGGACCCACGTTGTCGTTCCATGCGCGCCCGACCTTGCACTTGCTGCGGATGAACCTGTTCATCTCGTTGGCGAACTGAATCACCGCGTCCTTGGCGGTGGCGTTGGGTCCGACCGTCGTCTTGGCGTACTGCTCCAGCTGCGGGTAGTTCGCGAACTGGCTGTTCGCCAGGTACTCGTCCTGGCCCAGGTGCCAGTACGTGCCAGGGAACAGCGGCAGGTACTCCGCGATGATGCTCTTCAGCAGGTCGCGCGCTGCCGGTATCGTGAAGTCGATCTTGGTCGGGGAGACGTTGCCGTTCTTGTCGACAAGCCGGTACTGCGGGTACTTCTGCAGCAGCACGCCGAGGTGAGCGGGCATGTCGATCTCGGGGATCACCGTGATGTGGTATGTCGCCGCGTAGGCCACCAGGCTCTTGATCTCGTTCTTCGTCAGATACTGCGCCGACTGCAAACCCAGGTTGCTCTGGACTCGCCAGCCCTCGTCGTCGCTCAGATGGAGCTGCAGCGTGTTGAGCTTGAGGTAGGCCATGTCACGGACGCGGGCCTTGAGCCAGTCCAGCGACAGGTACATGCGCCCGAGGTCGATCATGACGCCGCGCTCGGGATAGGTCGGCCAGTCGCGGGCCGTGCCGGCGGGAATCGTGTTCCCGTGCTTCAGCAATTGCAGGATCGTGCGGGTGCCGTTGAAGGCGCCGTCCTCTGTGCCGGCCGTGATAGAGGCACTCTTTTCTACGGCCAGCTGGTAGCCCTGTTCCCCGATGCCGGGGATGCCTTTCCGCAGCCCTATGACAATGTCGCCCGGGTCGGGCTTGTTGCCGTTGGATGCGACCTTCACCTTGAAGCCGAACCGGCTCCCGAGCTCGGTGGCGAGGAGGTCGGCGACCGGCTTGAGCTTGGGCATGTCGCCTTGATTGACGAGCACCCGGCTTTTGCCGGTAAACGTGAACGTTCCCGTCGCTGCAGTCCATGACTGCAGCGCTGGAATTGTCACGGGCGGCGTCGCCGATGCGGAATTGCTGGATGCCGCTACAGCGGGCGACGCTACCGCGAGGCTGACTCCTACCGCTGCGGCGAGCGTCCCCGCGAGAGTACGCACTGCCCTGTACCTGCTCTTCATCCCACGTTCCTTTCTGGCTTCGGCGAAGCGGCGATAGCCGGTTCGGCTGAGTCGGGCCCGCGGCTGTCTCGTCCACGATGACGGCGACGTGCGGGTACAGCTGGATTGCGGCTGCCGGGCCGCCGCCGTGACCGTTCCCTCAACTGCAGCCGCTAGGGCCTCGGTCTCTGCGCTCCGAGCGCGAGCGGGAGCAGGTGTGGGCGCGCATGAGGGTTCGGAGTCTCTGCGTGATGTCGTGCAGCGGCACCTGGTCCGAGTGTTCGAAGAATCGAGCGTCGTCGTGCCTGGTCTGTACGGACCGCGTCTTCACTGGAGTGCGCGAATCATGGTTTGAGCCCGGCTCGCTGAAGCCGATGCGGCCGTCCGAATCGGTCCGGAGCATCCGGATGTCGACGCCGACGGCGTGCGTCTCGCAGAGATCCGTCCGCCCAGCGGCCGGTCATGGCCGCCCCGGCGTATCCGTCAGCGAATCGGCCAACGCGGTGTACGAGTCGCTTCCGTGGTATAAGAACTCCTCCACGACGGCGTCCTGGTTGTCAGAGACGAGTCCGATGAATCGTCCGGTGAAACCGCCGGCCACCTCAGTGGAGAAATACCTGCCGTCGATGCGTCCGAGGTCGCGCCACCCGCGACCGTCGAAAGCACGCGCGACGATGAGATCCGGACCGTGCCGCGGCGTGCCGGCGAGTTCAGGTGACGGTTCCGTGCGCAGTTCGATCGTCGAAGGTGCGTCCATTGAGAGTTCGCCGATTGCTATCGGCATGTCGCCGATTGTCGCCACCGCGCGTACCCAGTGGGGACCGACCTGCACGGTCACGCGATGGTGCGGGTCGATCCGAAGTTCCAGCCCGGCGCCCGGTCCGACCTTCGCGCGCGTAGAGGTGAACAGGTGCTCCTGCCGTCGTCCGACGAAAGGTTGCTCCGCAGTTCCACGCAGGTGCCATTGCCCGCCATCGATGTGGAGGAGCTCCGCTGGAAGATCCGACGGCGAGGCGAACGAGAGCGGGATGCCGTCGGCGGTGAGTGCTTCGACGAGCACTTCGCCGCGGGCCGGCTCGATAGCGCAGTCGACACGGGGCCAGCCGTTGTCCCACGAGAGCCGGGCGGCGAAGGTCTCACGCCCGAGAACGTGCCAGGCGGGCGTCGAGCCGTGTGGTCGCACGCCGAGAAAGACGATCGCCCACGAGCCGTCGAGGAGCTGGACGAAATCGGCGTGACCGGTGCTCTGCGTCGGCCAATCCGTTCCTCGCGCCGTCAGAACGGGGTTGGAAGGGCACGGCTCGAACGGGCCGCTCGGCGACGAAGCGCGCGCCACAGTGACGGCGTGTCCGCGTTCGGTGCCGCCCTCGGCGATCACCAGATACCAGGAGCCGTCCTTCCTGTAG
Organism: Dactylosporangium sp. CA-233914; assembly: GCF_050942935.1. NCBI lineage: Bacteria > Bacillati > Actinomycetota > Actinomycetes > Micromonosporales > Micromonosporaceae > Dactylosporangium > Dactylosporangium sp. CA-233914. The sequence continues at coordinate 7,750,289 of NZ_CP192030.1, forward strand.
AGATGCGGACCTTCTGGGAACTGACCTCCGGTACCACGCCAGAGGACCATCGGCTCTGTGAGCAGCGATCCGGTTACGGGGTCGAGCTGAGCCTGGAGCACGGCCTGCTGTCCGGCGGGCAGCTCGCCCGACCAGGACAACCAACAACGCCCGTCGTCATCCCAGGCCAGATCCGGGTCGATTCCGTGTGCGTCCGGAATGCGCAGCGGGTCGGACCAGGGGCCGGCGGGGTCTTCGGCCGTGACGAGCATTTGGCCGGGCCCGCGAGTGACGTTGGTGGTGATCATCCAGAAAAGGCCGTCGTGGTGACGCAGCGTCGGTGCGTAAATGCCGCCGGACGGTCTGGCGTTCACGCTCTCGAGCTGCTCCGGACGGTCCAGCACGTGTCCGATCTGTTTCCATCGACGCAGATCACCGGAACTGAAGATGGGAACACCGGGGGCGTACTCGAAACTGGACGTGACGAGGTAGTAGGTCGAGCCGACGCGGCAGATGGACGGATCCGGGTGGAACCCTGGGATGATCGGTGTTTCGGGGATCACCCTTTCACTCCTCCGGTTGCGAGTCCGGACTGCCAGTACCGCTGCAGGAAGATGAACGCGGCGATGAGCGGCAGAACGGAGACGAAGGATCCGGTGAGCACGGTGGAGAACAACACCTGGGCGCCTCCTCCGGCGGACGCCGTGCCCTGCCACTGGGCGAGGCCGACTGTCACCGGGAACAGCGACGGCGTGTTCAGCATGATCAGCGGCAGGAAGTAGTTGTTCCAGGTGGCCACTAACTGGAACAGCAGGACGGTGACGATGCCCGGGGCGAGCAACCGCAGCCCGATAGTGACGAAAATGCGGAATTCTCCGGCGCCGTCGACGCGGGCGGCTTCCAGGAGGCCGTCGTCTACGGCGTCAGCTGCGTAGACGCGCATCAGGTACACGCCGAACGGGCTGACGAGCGAGGGCAGGATGATCGACCACACGGTGTCCGTCAGACCCGCCGCTGAGAACAGCAGGTACGTCGGCAGTGCGAGGGCGGTGAGCGGCACCATGATGGAGCCGAGGATCACCGAGAACACTGCCGTGCCGCCCCGGAACCGGTACTTCGCGAGCGCATAGCCGGCCGCGGTCGCAAGGATCGCCGCACCGACAGAGCTGACCACCGCGTACATGACGGTGTTGAGCATCCACTGCCAGAAGACGCCTCCCTGGAAGGTGAAGAGGTTTCCGACGTTGTTGAAGAACTCGAATGTCCTTCCGAACCACAGCCCGAACGTCGAGAACAGATCCCCGTTGTCCTTCGTCGTGGAGATCGTCAACCAGAGCAGCGGAACGATGAAGTAGATGACCGAGATCCAGACGAAGATCGTCAGCAAGGTGCTTCGGCGCTTGTCGCGTTCCGCGACTCTGCGGGGCTTGCGGCGAGGCTTCGGTGCATCGACGGCTCGCGCGGCCCCGGGTGCGAGAGGTGAGACGGTCATCGGCTGCGCTCCCTTCGGCTGGAGGCCGTCTGGACGGCGAAGGAAACGATCATGATGATGATGCCCAAGAGGAATGCAATAGCGGCCGCGTAGTTCACTTCCTGGTTCTTGAAAGCGACGTTGTACGCGTACAGGTTGGGCGTGAAGTCGGTCCCGATCGCATTAGGCGCAATGTTGAAGAGCAGATTCGGCTCGTTGAAGAGCTGAAAGGATCCGATGATCGAGAAGATGATCGTGAGAAGGATCGCAGGCCGGATGGCTGGGAGTTTGATGCTCCACGCGATACGCCACTGCCCCGCCCCGTCGATCTCCGCTGCCTCGTAGAGTTCCGTCGGTACCGATCGGAGTGCGGCGAACAGGACGATCATGTTGTAGCCGATGAACTCCCAACAGACGACGTTCATGGTCGAACCCAGCACCGTGTGGGGCGAGAGCAGGTTGGGTGCTTGTAGCCCGACACGTTCGAAGACCTGGGTGATGAGGCCGAAGTCAGCCCCATAGAGATAGCCCCACATCAGCGCAGCGACCACGCTGGGGATCGCGTAGGGGACGAAGATGAGCAGACGGGCGGCCTTGCCGCCACGGACCCGCCCGCTATCCAGTGCCAGCGCGAAGAAGATCGACGCGGCCAGCCCGATCGGCACCTGGATGAACAGGAACAGGGACACGCGCCTCAGGCCCGCCCAGAAGCTCGGGTCCTGCAGTGCCCGCGTGTAGTTGGCGAACCCGTCGAAGACCTCACCGCCCACGAGCCGGGAGGTGAAGAGGCTGAGGTATGCGGAATACACCAGCGGAACGATGAACATCGCGGCGAAGACGACGATGAACGGGATGACGAGCAGCCACGCGGCTCGTGTCTGCCCACGCCGGACCGAAGACGCCGGCCGGCGTACGGGGAGTGAGGTCATGGTTTCTCCAGGAGACCGGCCCGGGCGCGGGGCTCGGGCCGGTCGGATCGGCTACTTGACGGTGAAGCCCTGCTGCTTGGCGTAGGAGACCAACTTGTCCTGCCACTGCGTCAGTCCGGCCGCGAGGTCTCCCTTCTCGGCGATCGCCTTGCCCAGTGTGTCGTTGAAGCTGGTGTTGGCGTAGTCCATGAACGGCAGCCACTGGAAGTCCTTGTCGACCGTCTTCGACACGTCGGAGAAGAACTGGTTGACCTTCTGCCCGCCGTAGAAGTCGCTGGCCTGGTCGGTGAACTTCGGGTCCTGCAGGGTGGCCGTGTTGGTCGGGAAGAGGAACTGCTCGTTGGCGAGCTTGAGCGTGGACTCCGCGTCGTGGTTGATGAACTTCGCCAGCTGGTACGCCGCGATCGGGTTCTTCGACGAGGCGAGCACGACATCTGACGACCCACCCCAGTTGCCGGAGACGTCCTTGCCGGCCTGCCACTGAGGAATCTTCCCGGCGCGCCACTTCCCGGCGGTGTCCTTCGCGGTTCCTTGCAGGAACACCGGTCCCCATGCGGCCACGAGCCAGCTGGCGTACTTGTCGCGGGACAGGCCCTGGTAGAACTCGTCGGTGAAGTCGGCGTCCGTCGACACCAGGTCCTTTTTGATCAGGTCCTGCCAGTAGGCCATGACCTTCTTCTCGGTGGCACCGTTGAGGTCGATGCCGACGGTCTTGTCGCCGTCGTAGGAGAAGGGCTTGGCGCCGGCCTGCCAGAACAGACTGACGATCTGAGGCATGTCGTTGCCGGGCAGGTTGGTGATGTACGACCCGGTCTTCGACTTCACCTGCTCGGCCGCCTTCGCGAAGTCGTCCCAGGTCGCCGGGGCGCCGCCGAGTCCGGCCTTGCTGAAGATGTCGTTGCGATACAGGGTGCCGATGGGCCCGGAGTCCTGGGGGATCGCCCAAACGCCCTTGGCGTCCGAAACCTGGTTCCACACCCAGTCGACGTAGTCGTTGGCGAGTTCCTTGCCACCATACGGCGTCAGGTCGAGCAGGCTGTTCGTCTGCTTGAAGGAGCCGAGGTAGTCGTAACCGATCTGGGTAACGTCGGGCGCCCCGTTGCCGGCCTTCAACGCCGCGCGCACCTTCGTGTAGCTGCGGGCCGAGTCCGTCGTGTTGACGAGGTTGACCTTGATCTTCGGGTACTTCTTCTCGAACAGATCGACCTCCTTCTGCAAGTCGGGCACCCAAGACCAGAAGGTGAGCGTGGTGGGCGTGTCCATCGCCTTGTCGATGTCCGCCTGCGTGACGTTCTTGGTCTGCTGCTGCTGGTCGCTCGAACCGGTCTTGGAACAACCGGCGAGCACTAACGCGGCCGTGACCGCAAGCGTTCCCAGCGTCATCGCTGTCTTCCGTACGGTTCTCATTGGTCTCTTTTCGTGGAGGGATTCGAGCTACTCGGGTGAGTGGCCGGTGGCCTCGAGCAGCAACGCGGCGCGCCGCTCGAGGGGTATGTGTGCGCCGAAATCCCAGACCTCACCAGTGACGACGTCACGAACGGCGAACGGCGCTGTGAGATGGGTCGGCTCGGCAGACCAGTTGGAGACGAACGCCAAGCGACGTCCGTTCGCCGTACCGGTGGAGACCGTGACAGCGGTGCCCGCTGCCCACTCGGTCGTCGCACGATGGGGAACCAGCCAGCGGGCGAGGCTGCGCGACAGCGGAGGATTGGGCACGGTGGCCACGTAGGTGACCCTCCCCGCCTCGAACGGACGTGTCGAGATCGCAGCCTGCGCACCGAGTTCCGTCTGGTCGAACTCGGCAAGGACTTCTGCGTCGCCGACGCGAAGGACCTCCACCCAGGCGGTGGCTGCGGCGCCCTCTTCCAGCTTCAGGCCACTCGTCGAGCGGACGGTGAGCGGAGTTTCGATATTGCTGTACTCGTCGTAGCTGATGCCCGCCGCATCTGCGAGGAAGGCGGGAGCGATCGCCAGCCGCGCGCGGACGAGCTCGTCGGCATATCCAGTGCGGATGCCCACGACGAGATGGCCCCCGGACGCTGCGTACGCCCGAAGGTGCTGGAGCGTCGCATCGTCGGCGACGTAGATCGCGGGAGCGACGAGGACCGGATACCGGGCGACGAGCTCCTCGACCGGCGTCGCGACGAACTGACGCGTGTGCTTGACGCGAACCTGCGCCCCCGCCTCGAACAATCCGCGGTAAAAGGCGTCGAAGATGTTGAGGTAAGCGGCCGTGTCCGGGCCGCCGCCCGGCAGCGGCAGCGGCGGATAGGCCTCGAACGACCACTTGGTGTCCGTGGAATACAGCAGGAGAACGTCAGCGTCCGGCACGTACTCGTCCAGCACCGGTCCGGTCGCCTTCAGCGCGGCGCCGAGCTCCGCCACCTCCCGGTAAATGCGCCCGGGCTGCTGGCTGTGCGGCAGGACGCCGCCCCAGTACGTTTCGGCGCCGAAGTGCAGCGTGTGCCAATGCCAGTACTCCACCATCCGGCCCCCGCGGGCGAGCAGCGCGAACGCCGCCTGCTTGATCTGTCCGGGGTACGGGGGGTGGTTCTGCCACGGGTCGCCGACGGACTGCGCGTTGGTCTCAGTCACGAGGAACTGCGTCTGTGCCGACGCGTAGGCGCGGTCTCCCCATTGGAAGAGCGCCCACACCCCCGTGTGCCACCACAGCACTTCCCGCGGCACATCCACGCCGGCGTCGAGCCCGTCCTGCATTCTGTAGTAAGCGTTGCCGGCAACCACGTCGAGGGACGCGACCAACTCGTCATCGGAAACCTGCGGCCGTGGATAGGAAATGCACGTCGTGACGAACTGGTCCTCGCGCGCGTACTCGCGAACCACGTCGGCTTGCCAGCTGATGAGCTCGGTGGCGAGCGTCGCCTGGAAGCGACGCCACTCGATCTGGTACTGAGGAGTGGTGTTCGCGTCGGGTCGCCACAGGTCCGCCCAGTCGGAGAGCCGGTGCGACCAGTAGACGAGCCCCCACTCCCGATTGAGGCTCTCAACATCCCCGTAGCGGGCTTTGAGCCAGTTGACGAAACGCTGGAAGGTGTGTTCGTTGTGGGGTAGGTGCAGGCCCGGTTCGTTGTCCACCTGGAAGCCGATCACCGCAGGATGATCGGCGTACCGGCCAACGACCTCACGGACGACGCGTTCGGCGTAGAAGCGGTATGCCGGGGAGCTTTGGTCCATCTCCTGCCGGGCGCCCCACCCATTACGAACGCCGGTCTTCGGCTCGGCGGCGATCTCCGGGTGAAGACGCTGCAGCCAGGGCGGTACGGCATAGGTCGGTGTGCCGAGGACGACGGCGATGCCTCGTACGTGGGCGGCATCGAGCACAGGTTGCAGCCACTCGAGGTCGAACTCTCCTTCGCGGGGCTCCCACGTCGACCATACCGACTCCCCCACGCGGATGACGCTGAACCCGGCCTCGCGCATGAGGTCGAGATCGCGCTCGAGCGTTCCATCCGGCTGGTACTCGGCGTAATACGCTGCGCCGAAGAGGATGCCCGAAAAGGTGGGGTTGGTAGCCATTAGCAGCCCGTCTCTTGAAATGTTGTCGACAACATTGCGGCGAGGTTACGGCGTTCGGAATCAAGCGCGCAACCCGATCTCTGGGCTTGTTACCTAGCCGAGACGTGGAGCCGGCGTTGCCCGGGAGCGGTCCTCGAAGAACGCGGACAGGCAGGGACTGCGCGCGGCGACGACCCGGGCCGCGCACGGTGTCACCGGTCCGCGACTCCGTCCGCGATGCCCCGAACGGCCGAACACCACTGGCTGCCGCGCTTCGGCGACAGCCGGTCGGCACGGACGGCCATGTCCGCGCCTACCGCTCACCGCAGGACCGCACACGAAGCAGAGGAACCCTCCGGCCGCGCCCCGACACACCGATTTCGCTCCTCACGCTGGACGACGCTTCGCGCTGTTCGAACGCGGACGTTGCATGACCCGCGCTGTAGAGCTGCGAACGATCAGGTTCGGGCTGTACGGCTCACTGCCGGTGCTGCTCATCGGGTCGGCGTCCGACGCCGAACCGGCCAGGGAGATCCGGTCGATCAATTGCGCCGCAAGGCGGGCGCCCTCCCCCTCGAAGTCCAGCTGCACTGTGGTCAGCGCCGGCCGTACGAAGCGACTTTCCTCGACATCGTCGATGCCGATGACACTGAGCCGCTCCGGGACTGCGTGGCCGCTGTCCAGGGCCGCGGCCATCACGCCAATCGCCATCGAGTCGTTTGCCGCTGCCACCGCCGTCACGGCGTACTCATCGGCAGTCAAGGCCTGCCATGCTTGGTAGCCGGAGTGAGCGGACCAGTCGCCTTCCCGGACCCACACGATCTCTCCCCCCGCATCCTGAACAGCTGCGATGAACCCTGCCGCTCTGTCGCGTGCTGCGAACCAGCCGTCCGGACCGCTTACGTAGCCGATTCGCCGGTGACCGAGTTCGAGCAGGTGTTCGGCCGCCTTCTCGCCGACGAGCTGACCGACCAGGACACCGCTGACCGGGTCGACGAGTTGAGCATCGATGACCATGGGAACGGCAAGAGTGCGACGCTGCAGCCGTTCCAGCACGACGTCCGTCTGTGCGGTGGCCAGAATCCCTGCCACCTGATATTCGGTCGCAAGGTCAATGGCAGCGTCGACCGATTCCGGATCCTCGCCATCGACGGCGATGATGTCGCTGACGTACCCGCGTTTCTGGACCAGCTCCGTGACACCCCGGACGATCAGAGCTGGGCCACCCTGGCCGATTCTGTCTGCCAGGACCGCTATGCGGTTCGACCTGCGCAGGCGGAGTTGCCGCGCAGCCGGGTTCGGACGGTACTGGAGCCGCGCGAGCGCCGCTTCCACGCGCTGACGCGTGCTATCGCGGATTCCCTCAAATCCTTGCAGGTAGCGGGTGACAGTCTGGTGCGACACCCCCGCTTCCCGGGCGACGTCGTAGATCGTGGCAACCTTCTTCACAGTCCATTCATACAGTGCCCGAAGCCAGAGCACCGCAACCGCAGTCGCTCCAGGCCGCAGGACCTGCTGGTGTAGGCGGGAAGCCGGTCACGAGGTCGGGGCGGTACCTGATGCGCTCGAGCCGGCGTTGCGCTGGACTCGGGGCCCCGTTCCCCGGTCCAGAGCCCGTCCGGGGCCGAACTCGTCAGAAACGGTTGAGGCTGACCGCACTCTGCGCTTATGGTGTGCCGATGTTGTCGACAACACCCCGTCGGCACTGCATCTCTAAGGAGATCCATGCGTCCGCTCAGCAAACGCACACTAACCGCCGTTTTCGCCTGTTTAGCCGTTACCGTCGCGATGACCGGCTCGCCCACACCTGCGGTCGCCGCGGACCAGCCCTGGCGAGACACGTCCAAATCTCCCGGCGAACGGGCGCAGCTTCTGCTCGACGCGCTCACCTTCAACGAGAAGGTGCAGCTGGCGCTGGATAACCTGCAGCCCCTTACGAAGTACGGCATGCCGGCCGTCCTCGCGTCCCATGACGGGCCGAGCGGTATCGGGGTCCAGGGCGCCACGTCCTTTCCGTCCGCACAGACGCTGGCAGCGACGTTCGACACGGACCTCGCCACGCAGTACGGTGCCGCCGTCGCGCAGGAGGCGCGCGACAGCGGCCGCTCGATCTGGCTCGGGCCGGCGACGGACATCGCCCGCCAGCCCCTGGCCGGACGGCAGGCCGAGAACCTCGGTGAGGATCCGTATCTCGTCGGCACGACCGCGCGCGCCGAGGTCGACGGAGCAAAATCGCGGAACGTGATGACGACCGTCAAGCACTACGGCGCCAACACCCAGGAGTACGGGCGGATGGGCTTCGAGTCCGACGACCCGAACGCGTACTTCGGTCGGACGGCCGCGATCAACGAGAACATCCCGCAACAGGCGCTGCACGAGATCTACGAAGCGCCCGTGATCGCGACCGTCAAGGGCAACGGCGCCGACTCCGTCATGTGCTCGTACAACCAGGTCAACGGCAAACCGGCCTGCCAGAACCCGGAACTGCTCGGCAGTCTCAAGAGCAGCTTCCAAGGGCTGGTCATCCCGGACTTCCTCCTCGCCCAGCGCGACGCCGTCCTCGCCGCGTTGGCGGGCGTCGACATCGCCGGCTTCGACGGCGGGAACCAGCAGCGCACGGCCGAGATGTACACCTCCGGCCAGATCCCGCTGAAAACCTTGAACGACAGCGACTATCGCATCTTGTACGCGGTGTTCAACTCCGGCATCTTCGACAACCCCCCGGTGTCGAAGACGGAGATCAGCACGGCGGCGCATCGAGAGCTCGCGACACGAGTCGCCGCCGAGGGCATGGTCCTGCTGAAAAACGACAAGAACGTCCTGCCGCTGAACGACAAGTCCGACCGTTCGATCGCCGTGATCGGCCCGTCCGGCGATGACGCCCAGTACATCGAGGGCGGCGGCCCCGCCGTGCCGACCACGGTCGGCCGGAACATCACCCCGTTGAACGGCATCACTGCCCGGGCCGGTTCCCACACGTCCATCATCCAGGCGCAGGGGTCGGCCGGGGACGTGGCGGCGACCGACCTCGTCGCCGGCCCCGCACTCAAGTCCGCGGATGGCCAGATCAACGGATGGACCGCGAAGTACTGGGACACGGCAGCGCCCGAGGGGACGCCGGCCCGGACCACCAGCGAAACGAGCATCAACCTTCCCGGCGTGCCGCAAGGTCTCAAAGCTCCCTACTCGGCCGAGTGGACCGCAACGCTCACCCCGGCCGAGACAGGGCTGTACCGATTCACGTCGCTGGTGTCGGGCAACATGACGTTCACCGTCGACGGCCAGCAGGTCATCAATACCCTCAAGCCCACCTCATACCTGTTCAGTGGCCCGATGTACCCCGCGCAGGGCACGATCACGCTCAAGGCTGGTAAGCCGGTCACGCTGAAGGTGTCGTACTCGAGCGTCAGCACGGCTTTTGGCAACAACGGCATCAACTTGGCCTGGCAGACGCCGTCGCAGTCGCAGATCCCGGCGGCGGTGGCGGCCGCGAAGAAGGCTCGCGTCGCCATCGTCCTGGCCAACTTCGCCATCGGGGAGGGCGCCGACCGCGATTCCCTGTCCCTGCCGGGCGACCAGAACGCGCTGATCGAAGCGGTGGCCCAGGCCAACCCGCGCACCATCGTCGTGCTCAACACCGCAGGCCCCGTCCTGATGCCGTGGCTGAACAAGGTCGAGGCAGTCGTGCAAGCGTGGCTGCCCGGGCAGATGTTCGGCACAGCCCTCGCGCGCGTGCTCTACGGAGACGTGAACCCATCCGGCCACTTGCCCACGACATTCCCGGCGAGCGCCAATCAGGGCCCCGTCCCCGCCACCCCTGCCGGCCTGGCCGGCCAGAACGGCAGTCTCAACTTCGACGAGGGAATTTACGTCGGCTACCGCTGGTACGACAAGACCGGCCAGAACCCGCTATTTCCATTCGGCTACGGACTGTCGTACACCAGCTTCCGGTACTCGGATCTCACCGTTCGACCGGACGCTACTGGAGCAACGGTCTCGGTGAAGGTTCGTAACACCGGAGGACGGGCCGGCGCCGCAACGCCGCAGTTCTACATCGGTGCTCCTCGCTCCTCGTCCAGAGCCCAGTTCGCGAAGTACGCCCTCGGCGGCTTCGACCAGGTCGAACTGCGTCCAGGCCAGTCGGCGACCGTTCGGGTACACATCGATACGGACCAGTTGAAGTATTGGGACGCCGCCACCAACGGCTGGAAGACCGCGGTCGACGGGCGCACCGTCTCTGTCGGGGACTCCGTCCGGAACATGTTCCAGACAGTGCCGCTGCGGGTGGGAAACCCTTAGCAGCCGCACAAGCTCACTGATCTGCGGCCGGTTCGTGAGTGAGCCAGGCGCAGTCCCGCTGATGCTCTCGGCGAGACTGCGCCTCGGCCGCTCTGCGCCACGATCGGCGCCTTGGCTTGAGCCCCCTCACCAGGGCCGACGGTCAGCGGTGTTCCGGCAGGAGCTTGGCGCCAAAACCGATGAGCATCGTCCCCGGGGTGACGCGTCGCCGTACCCGCTGCCTGTCAGTAGGTGGCGCGGCCGCCGCTGATGTCGTAGACGGCCCCGGTGGAGAAGCTGACCTTGTCCGACACGAGCCAGGCGATCAGTTCGGCGACCTCTTCCGGCCGGCCTACCCGCCGCATCGGGATCAGGCTGGTGATGTGCGCGAGCGCCTCGGGCCCGGTGCCGGCGTTCATCGGGGTCTCGATGACGGCCGGGGCGATCGCGTTAACCAGCACGCCGCTGGTGGCCAGCTCCTTGCCGAGGGACTTGGTCAGGGCGATGACCGCGGCTTTGGAGGCCGAGTAGGGCGACATGTTGGGGTTGCCGTCCTTACCGGCCATGCTGGCGATGTTCACGATGCGTCCCCATCCGCGGTCGCGCATGCCGGGCGCGAACGCCTGGCAGGTGTTGAAGGTGCCGCGCACGTTGACGGCGAAGGTCTGCTCCCAGCCGTCGAGCGGGATCTCCCACAGCGGCGCGTTCGGGCCGACGATGCCCGCCGAGTTGATCAGGATGTCGACCGGGCCGATGCGCCCGGCGGCGTCCCGGACGGCGTGCGCGTCGCTGACGTCGACGTGCAGATCGGCGCCGTCAGCGAGGTCGAGGGTGACCACGTTGACTCCGTCGGCGGCCAGGCGGGTGGCGGCAGCAGCGCCGAGACCGCTGCAGGCGCCGGTGATGACAGCGGTGCGCGCACTACTCATGGGGGTCCTTTGTCAGTGGGATTCGCGGGACACCTGGTCACCGCTGGAGCCGAGAAGGAAGTCAAGGTCGGCGCCGGTGTTGGCCTGACCGACGGTGTCGACGTAGAGGCGTTCCCAGCCGCGGGCGGGCGCGGCGAAGGCCTTCACCGCTTCGGGTGCGGGTTCGCGGGCGGCGAGCTCGGCGTCGGGGATGTCGACGTCGAGACGCCGGTTTTCGACGTCCAGGATGATCATGTCGCCGGTCCGGACCTTGCCGAGCGGTCCGCCGGCGGCGGCCTCCGGGGCCACATGCAACACCACTGTTCCGTACGCGGTGCCGCTCATCCGCCCGTCGCAGATGCGCACCATGTCGCGCACGCCCTGTCCAAGTAGCTTGGCCGGCAGTGGCATGTTGGAGACCTCCGGCATGCCGGGGTAGCCCTTGGGGCCGCATCCGCGCAGGATCAGCACTGAGTTGGCTGTGACGTCCAGGGATGGGTCATCGAGGCGGGCGTGGAGGTCCTCGACGGAGTCGAACACGACGGCCGGGCCGCGGTGTTGCAGCAGTTCTGGGGAGGCGGCGGCCGGTTTGATCACCGCGCCGTCGGGGGCGAGGTTGCCGTAGAGCACGGCGATCCCGGCATGCGGCCGCAGCGGCTGTTCCCGGGGCCGGATGACCTCACGGTCGTAGACCCGCGCACCGTCGAGGTGGTCGACCAGGGGCTGTCCGGTAACGGTGACAGCGGTGGGGTCGAGCAGGTCGCGGATCTCGGCGAGCACGGCATGCAGGCCGCCGGCCCGGTACAGGTCGTCCATCAGGAACCGGCCGGCCGGCAGCAGGTCCACCAGCAGCGGCACCTCGGCACCGACCTGGTCGAAATCGTCCTGGCTCAACTCGACGCCGAGCCGCCCGGCAATGGCGAGCAGGTGCACGACCGCGTTGGTGGAACCGCCGAGGGCAGCCAGCGCGACAATCGCGTTGAGGAAGGAGCCGCGGGTCATCACGACGCTCGGGGTGCGGTCGGCGTCGACCATCTGGACGGCGAGCACACCGGTGGCGTGGGCGGCCTCCAGCAGACGGCTGTCCGGGGCCGGGGTGCCGGCCACACCGGGCAGGGTCATGCCGAGGACCTCGGCGAGCAGGCCCATCGTGGAGGCGGTACCCATGGTGTTGCAGTGACCCTTGCTGCGGATCATCGAGGATTCGGAGCGCTGGAACTCGGCGGCCGTCAGCGACCCGGCGCGTACCTCTTCGCTGAGCTTCCACACATCGGTGCCGCAGCCCAGCGGGGCACCGCGGAAGGTTCCGGTGAGCATCGGCCCGCCGGGCACCACGACCGCCGGCAGGTCGACCGAGGCGGCGCCCATCAGCAGCGCCGGGATGGTCTTGTCGCAGCCGCCGAGCAGCACCACGCCGTCGATCGGGTTGGCGCGCAGCATCTCCTCGACCGCCATCGCCGCCATGTTGCGCCACAGCATCGCGGTGGGGCGTACCTGGGTCTCGCCGAGCGACACCACCGGCAGGTTCAGCGGGATGCCGCCAGCCTGATAGATGCCGTCGGCGACGCTGCGGGCCACCTCGTCGAGGTGGGCGTTGCACGGGGTCAGGTCGGATGCAGTGTTGGCGATGGCGATGTGCGGTCGTCCGCCGAACGCGTCGGCAGGCAGGCCGCGGCGCATCCACGCGCGATGGATGTAGCTGTTGCGGTCGTCGCCCGCATACCACTGCGCACTGCGGCGTGGCTGCACGATGACTCCCCCGTATTCCGATTATTGGAACTCTGATCAGAACTTTGGAACAACGCTGGAATACTAGGGCCTCCCGCCCCCATCCGGAACCCCGCCGAAACGCCACTTTCATTCAATTGGAACTTGGGTCTAATATCCGGAATCATGGAGGGATCGGGGATGGAAGCGGATGAGTCCGAGGGCAAGCTCGTCGGTTCGGATCGTGTCCTCGCGGTCCTCGCCGAGCTGGCGAAACACCCGAACGGCGTCGGCCTGGAGGACATGGCACGCGTCATGGCCAGCCCGAAACCGACGGTGCACCGCGCCCTCGCTTCGCTGCGGCGCGCCGGCTTCGCGGCACAGGACGGCTACGGGCGCTACGTGCTCGGCGACGAGTTCCTCCGGCTCGCCTTCGCCCACCACGAGGCACGTCCCGACCACGTCCGCGTCCAGCCGGTTCTGCAGCGGCTCTGCGAGCGATACGGCGAAACCGTCCACTACGCCGCCCTCGACGGCCGCGACGTGGTGTACCGCTCGAAACTCGACCCCACGTCCGGTGCGGTGCGCTTGACTTCGGTAGTCGGCGGCCGCAACCCTGCACACTGCACCGCGGTCGGCAAAGTGCTGCTTGCGCAGACGCTGCACACCGAACAGCAGGTCCGCGACTGGGTCGGCGGCCGTGGCCTGCACCAGCCCACAGAGCGTTCGATCGGCAGTACCGAGGAACTGCATGCGGAGCTCGTCCGCACCCGCGAGCGGGGATACGGCGTGGACGACCAGGAGAACGAGCCCGGCGTCAACTGCCTCGCCGTTGCGGTCTACCTGGCCTCACCGACCGTGCCCAGCGGCGCGATCAGCATCAGCGGTCTTACCTACCGCACGCCGTTGAAACAGCTCGTCGACGACCTGGCCGCCATCCGGGCTATCGTCGCCAACCCCTCGGAGACCCAGTGACTGTGTCCTACACCGCGCGTCCGACCGACGCTGGAGTCTTCCGCCTCGGCGAGGGTCCGGTCTGGGACCCCGACCGGCAACGGCTGCTCTGGGTCGACATCGACGGTCACTCCGTCCACCAGGGCGTACTCGACGTGGCCGCCGACACGATCATCGCAACTGGCACCTGGAGGTTCGGCGCGGAGGTCGGAGCCGTCGCCGTCGAGGCCTCCGGTGACCTTCTGGTCGCCGAACGCGAGACGCTAACTCGGGTCTGGCTCGACGGCACGCGTACCGAACTGGCCCGGGTGCTGCCGGCGGGGACCACGAGCCGGCTCAACGACGGCGCGGTTGACCCGGCAGGCCGGTTCCTGGTCGGCAGCCTCGACCCGAGGCAGCAGTCCGGCACGGAAGTCCTGGTGCGCCTCGACCGTGACGGCCTGACCACGATCGACGCCGACCTCATGCTGTCGAACGGACTGGCCTGGAGCCCGGCTGGCGACCGCCTGTACAGCATCGATACCGTGCCCGGCACGGTGTGGACCCGCGCCTACGACCCAGCCACCGCAGCCTTCGGCGAACGCCGCGAGGCGTTCCGGATCAACGACGGGTATCCGGACGGCATGTGCGCCGACGCCGACGGCAACCTGTGGATCGCCATCTGGGGACGTGGCCGGGTCGAGTGCTACACGCCGGGCGGCCAGTTGCTGGCCGCCGTCGCCGTCGCTGCACCGCACACTTCCAGCGTCGCCTTCGCCGGCCCTGGCCTGGAGGTGCTCGTCATCACCACCGCCACCGCCGAGCTCAGCCACGACGACTTGGCGAAACATCCCGACTCGGGGCGGGTCTTCACCGCCCGTGTCGACGCCGTAGGCCTGCCCACCACGTACTGGAACCCAGCCCTCTGACAACCGGAGCCTTCGTGCTACTCATGCGCATCGGCGCCTATGGTGCCGAGAAGCCAGCCGTCCGCGTCGACGATACCTGCTACGGTGACGTGTCTGACCTGGTCAGCGACTTCGACGAAAGATTCTTCACCGCCGGCGGTGCGGCCATCCTCGCCAGACCGGTCGCCGAGCGGATCGCCGCCAGCGACGTCCGAGAGTTCGGCGATCAGCGGATCGGCGCGCCGCTCGCCCGCCCGCACCAGATCCTGTGCATCGGCCTCAACTTCAGCGACCACGCCGCCGAGACCGGCCAGGCCGTCCCCACCGAGCCGATCCTGTTCACCAAGAGCCCGAACACCCTGATCGGCCCGAACGACGACGTGCGCATCCCGCGGGGCGCCACAAAGACCGACTGGGAGGTGGAGCTCGGCATCGTCATCGGCAAGCGGACCTCCTGCCTCGACTCCCCCGGGCAGGCCCGCGACCACATCGCCGGATATGTGCTCGTCAACGACGTCAGCGAGCGGGCCTTCCAGATGGAGCGCGGCGGCCAGTGGGCCAAGGGTAAGTCCGCCGAGACGTTCAACCCCGCTGGGCCATGGCAGACGGGCGACGTCATGGAGCTCGGCATCGACCGGCTCGGCACCGCCCGCCAGCACGTCGTGGACCCGCACTGATGCGGGCGCTGGTGTTCACCGGCCCGCACAAGGCCGAGATCCAGGAGGTGCCGGCGCCGATCGCCGGCCCCGGCCAGGTGGTCATCGATGTCCACCTGGCCGGTGTCTGCGGCACCGACATCGAGCTGTTCACCGGCGAGATGAGCTATCTGCACACCGGCGCCTCCTCGTACCCGATCCGGCCCGGCCACGAGTGGAGCGGCGTGGTCACCGCGCTCGGTGACAGCGTCGACCCGGCCTGGCTGGGCCGGCGGGTCACCGGCGACACCATGATCGGTTGCGGGCACTGTGTACGCTGCAGCAGCGGCCGCCATCACGTCTGCGCCGAACGGCATGAGCTCGGGATCCGCGACGGCCTGCCCGGCGCGCTCGCCGAACAGCTCGTCTTCCCGACGGCGTACCTGCACGCCCTGCCGGACACTGTGGACCCCACCCTCGGCGCCCTGGTCGAACCTGGCGGCAACGCGCTACGCAGTGTCGAGGCCGCCACACTTGTGCCCGGCGAACGGCTGCTCGTGCTCGGCACCGCCACCATCGGCCTGCTGGTCGCGATGTTCGGTCGCGCCCGCGGAGCCGAAGTCCACCTTATGGGCCACCGCGAGACCAGCCTGCAACTGGCCCGCTCGCTCGGCTTCACCAACGCGTGGACCCGCGAGACGTTGCCGGCGCTGCCCTGGGACGCGGTCGTTGACGCCTCCAACGCCCAGGCCCTGCCAGCGCTCGCTCTCGACCTGGTCGAGCCTGGCCGCCGCATCGTCTACGTCGGCCTTGCCGGATCGCCCAGCACGGTCGACACCCGCGAGTTCGCTCTCAAGGACGTCACCGCTGTCGGCATTCTCGGGGCCTCCGCCGGCCTGGCCGGCACCATCACTGCGTACGCTGATGCTTCCGTCGATCCGCGGGCCCTGGTCGCCACCACCGTCGGCCTCGACGAGATCACAGACGTCCTTGCCGGACAGCGCCCTGCTGGCGTCGGCCCCGGCCCGAAGATCCTCGTCGACCCCCGAATGCCGCAGTCATGACCGCCAATCAGCTGCTGGCCGCCCTCGAACGGGTCGCTCCCGGATCGGTCCGGAGCCGGGCGTCCGACCGTCTCGGCATGGCGCACGATGCCTCGCACTACCTGCTCACCCCACAGGCCGTCATCGTGCCGGCCGACGCCGGTCAGGTCGCCGAACTGATGCGCGCCAGTGCTCAGCTCGGTCTTGGGGTGACGTTCCGCTCCGGAGGAACGAGCCTCAGCGGGCAGGCCGGCACCGACCAGCTCCTCGCCGACGTGCGCCGGCACTTCCGCGACATCGAGGTCCTCGACGACGGCGCTCGGGTGCGGGTGCAGCCCGGCGCGGTGCTGCGGCAGGTCAACGCTCGGCTCGCCCGGTACGGCCGCAGACTCGGGCCGGACCCGGCCAGCGAGACCGCCTGCACGATCGGCGGGGTCGTCGCGAACAACTCCAGTGGCATGACCTGCGGCAACCACGCCAACACCTACCGTACCCTCGAATCGATGACCCTGGTCCTGCCGTCCGGCACGGTGGTCGACACCGCTGCCGATGACGCAGACACCCGGCTGCGGCACTTCGAACCGGAGCTCGCCGCCACCCTCGAGCGGTTGCGCGACCGCATCCGCAGCAACCCCGGCTCGGTACGTCGGATCACTGAGCAGTACGCCATGAAGAACACCATGGGGTACGGGCTGAACAGCTTCCTCGACTACCGCACGCCGGTGCAGATCCTCGCCCACCTCATGATCGGCAGTGAGGGCACGCTCGGGTTCGTCGCGGAGGCGGTCTTCCGTACCGTCGAGGTGCACCGGTCAGCGAGCACCGGCCTGATCGTGTTCGACAGCCTGCACGAGGCGATGGCAGCCATGCCGGAA
Organism: Dactylosporangium sp. CA-233914; assembly: GCF_050942935.1. Taxonomy (NCBI): domain Bacteria; kingdom Bacillati; phylum Actinomycetota; class Actinomycetes; order Micromonosporales; family Micromonosporaceae; genus Dactylosporangium; species Dactylosporangium sp. CA-233914. The sequence continues at coordinate 7,767,471 of NZ_CP192030.1, forward strand.
CTGGTCGCAGCCGGACCCGCGGCGATCGAGTTGCTCGACGCGGAGTCGCTGCGGGTCGCCCAGGCCGATCCGAGGGCGGACGCCACGCTGACCGCGCTCGCCGTGCAGCGGCACGCGGCCTTGCTGGTGGAGTGGCAGCAGGCCGACGACGCACGGCTCACCGAATGCGAGGAGCAGGCCCGCCAGGTCTTCGACCGGCTGCGGCTGAGCCTGCCGGCCCGGCTCAGCCGTGACCCGGCCGGCCGGGCCGCCCTGTGGCACATCCGCAAGGGCCTCTACGCCACGGTCGCCGGAAACCGACCGGCCGGAACGGTCGCCCTGCTCGAGGACGTCGCTGTGCCGGTGCCGGCGCTCGCCGGGCTCTGCGACGACCTCGGTCGCCTGTTCGACCGGCACCGCTACGAGCGCAGTGTCGTCTTCGGCCACGCCAAAGACGGCAACCTGCACTTCATGCTCAACGAAGAGTTCGGCACCAATGACGGGACCGGCCGGTACGCCGCCTTCACCGAGGGGATGGTCGACGCGGTCCTCGCCCGGGGCGGCACGCTCAAGGCAGAACACGGCACCGGCCGGGTTATGGCCCCGTTCGTGCGCCGCCAGTTTGGCGACGAACTGTTCGAGGCCATGCTGGAGGTCAAACGCGCGTGCGACCCGAAGGGGCTGCTCAACCCGGGAGTGCTGCTCACCGACGATCCGCATGCCCACCTGCGTCATCTCAAACCGGTCGTCACCGTAGAACCCGAAGTCGATCGGTGCGTCGAATGCGGCTATTGCGAGCCCGTGTGCCCCAGCCGCGACCTGACCACCACACCGCGACAGCGCATCGTGCTGCGCCGGGAGGCCGCCGCCGCCCGCGCGGCCGGCGAAACGGCGCTCGCTCATCAGCTCGACCGAGAGTATCGGTACGACGCGGTGGACACCTGCGCGGTTGACGGCATGTGCGCCACCGCCTGCCCGGTCCTGATCAACACCGGCGACCTCACCAAACGGCTGCGCGCCGAAGCCAATGGGCGCATCGCCCAGCAGACGTGGAAGGGCGCCGCCCGGCACTGGGACGCCACCACCCGCGCCATGAATCTGGCGCTCGACACTGCCGGGGTACTGCCACCAGCGCTTGCCGAGTGGGCGACACGCTCCGCCCGTAGCATCGGAAACCCCGACGTCGTGCCGGCCTGGAGCCGTGACCTGCCCCGCGGGGGTGTCCGTCGCATGGCGAAGCGCAGCCAGCACGCCGACGCCGTCTATCTGCCCTCCTGCCTCAACACGATGTTCGCGCCAGCGGCCGGAGGCCCGGGAGTCATGGCCGCGATGACCCGCCTCGCCGAGCGCGCCGGCGTCCGGCTGCACATCCCCGACGGCATCGGTGAACTGTGCTGCGGCACCCCTTGGTCGTCGAAGGGCCTGCACGATGGCTACGACGTCATGCGCCGACGGGTCCAGGCCACCCTGGCCGGGACCACCGAGCCGGTGATCATCGACGCGACCTCCTGCACCGAAGGCCTCCAGAAGATCCTCAATGAGATCGAGACGGTCGACGCGGTCGCCTACGTCGCCGACCATCTGCTGCCCCGGCTCACCGTCACTCGCAGACTGCCGTCGCTCGCGCTGCATCCGACCTGCTCCTCCGTCCGGCTCGGCCTCGACGACGCCATCAATCGCATCGCCACCGCAATCGCTGACCGGGTCGACGTCCCCGACGGCTGGCAGTGCTGCGCGTTCGCCGGGGACCGCGGCCTACTGCACCCCGAACTGACCGCGTCCGCCACCCGCGCCGAGGCGACGACCGTAGCGGGCGGCCACTACGCCGCCCATGCGTCCGTCAACCGCACCTGCGAGGTCGGGCTCACCCGCGCGACCGGCCACCCCTACCACCACCTGCTCGAACTCCTCGACGCAGCCACCGCGGAGGGCTGAGCATGTCCGAATTCACGGGCCTTACCGCGATCGTCACCGGAGGTGCCTCCGGCATCGGCCTCGCCACAGCGACGCTGCTCGCCGAACACGGCGCGCGCGTGGCCTGCCTCGACCTCAACCCCGACGTCGACGCACCCCTGCACAGCCTGTCCGCCGACGTCACGAACGACGCCTCGGTGCGATCCGCGGTCGCCGCGGCCGCCGCCACGCTCGGCGGGATCGACATCGTCGTCAACAACGCCGGGATCGGCGCGCAGGGCACGATCGCAGACAACGGCGACGCCGAATGGGCCCGCGTCTACGACGTCAACGTGCACGGCACGGTCCGGGTGTCCCGGGCTGCACTGCCCTGGCTACGCGAATCCGCGCACGCCGCGATCGTCAACGTGTCGTCGATCGCGGCGACCGCGGGCCTGCCGCAGCGCGCGCTGTACTCGGCGACCAAGGGCGCCGTCCTGTCGTTGACCCTGGCCATGGCCGCCGACCACCTGTCCGAGGGGATCCGGGTGAACTGTGTCGCCCCGGGCACCACTGACACGCCGTGGATCAACCGGCTGCTCGCAGACACCACCGACCCCGAGGCCGAGCGGGCCGCCCTCAACGCCCGCCAGCCCATCGGCCGGCTCGTCACCGCCGTCGAGGTCGCCAGCGCCATCGCCTACCTGGCCAGCCCGCTTTCGTCGGCGACCACTGGGACCGTGCTCGCGGTCGACGGCGGCATGCAGCGCTTACGGCTACGCAGGTGAAGGCCGGGTCAGCGTCGAGGCGTTCCGCCATCGGCCGCATCGACTTGCGCCCTGTCGGTGAGCAGCCCACGCACATCCAACTCGCCCTTGACCCGCTGATCCGACCGCGCGACCACACCCTCCAACATCCGTGCAGTGAACTCGACCAGCCGTGGACGCACCACGCGCGATACGCCGCGACCTAACAAAGCCCTAAGGTAGGACGTGCCGGCTATTCGGGGCGGGGGCACCGATTTTCGTGCGCATGAGATCAGCTTGTTGAGTCGTACGCCCACTGCAGGGCGATGTCGGGCTTCATGCGCAGCCACAGCGCAAGCTCCGGCGCTTCGTGGCGTAGGCGCCTGGTCGTCGCCTTCGCCGCGCCGGCCAAGTCTGACCGTCGCAGTCCCAACTGAGAAGGTATCCCGCGAGATGATGTCACTGGTCGAGTTCCCGGTTGGAGGGTACGACCTTCCACGCGATGACGGCAGCGACGAGGAGCAGCAGCGCCGCGATGACGGAGGTGAGCTGCATGCTGTGCGCGAACGCGTCCCGGGCGTGGGCGAGGATCTGGGCGTGCGGCCCGGCGTCGGTCAGGACGTGGGCGCCTGAGGCCAGGGACTCGGTGACGGCTTGGCGGGCCGGGTCGGGCAGGCCGCTCAGGTCGGGCAGGCCGTTGCGGTAGAAGACGGTGTGCAAAGTGCCGAGCAGGGCGATGCCCAGCGCCACACCGAGTTCGTAGGACATCTCGGAGATCGCGGAGGCGGCTCCGGCCCGTTCGCTGGGCGCCGAGCTGAGAATGGAGTCGGTGGCGGCAGTGTACGCGACTTCGACACCGAGGCCGATGACCACCAGCCCCAGTGCCAGGCCGGTGTAGCCTCCGAAGCCTTCGGCCACCGCTAGCAGGCCGAAGCCGGCCGCGGTGACCAGCAAGGATGCGGCCAAGGCGTTTCCGACGCCGAGGCGGGTGATGACACGCGCGGCCACGACGACCACCACGATCGCCGCGATGGTGCCCGGGAGTTCCCGGATTCCGGCTTGCAGCGGCGAGTAGCCGCGGACGAGCTGCAGGTATTGGGAGAAGAAGAACAGTAGGCCGCTGAAGGCGAACACGGCGACCATCGACGCGAGCACGGTGCCGGTGAAGGCCCGTCTGGCGAACAGCGTGACGTCGACCAGCGGGGTCCGCAGGGTGCGCTGGCGGCGCACGAAGATGACCGCGGCAACGATGCTGAATACGGTCGCCAGCAGGCCGGCGGCGTCGATGCCGGTGTTGAACGCATGTTTGACCGCCCACACCATCGGCACGATCGCTGCGACCGACAGCGCCGCGCTGGCCAGGTCGAATCGTCCCGGGTCGGGGTTGCGGGACTCGGGCACCAGCAGTGCGACGCTGACCAGGACCAGCAGCATGTTCGGCAGGTTGATGACAAAGACCGACCCCCACCAGAAATGCTCAAGGAGGGCGCCGCCGACCAGCGGGCCCAGCGCCGCGCCGCCGGCCGCGCCGGCCGACCACACCGCGACGGCGCGGGTGCGCTGCCTCGGGTCGGTGAACATGTTGCGCACGATCGACAGCGTCGACGGCATGACGGTGGCTCCCGCGACACCGAGCAGCGCGCGAGCGGCGATCAGCCAGCCCGCGGTCGGCGCCAACGCGGCGAGCAGCGAGGCAGCGCCGAAGCCGGCGGCGCCGATGAGCAGCAACCGCTTGCGGCCGATCCGGTCGGCGAGCGTGCCCATGCTGATGAGCAGGCTGGCCAGCGCGAAGGAGTAGGCGTCGCCGATCCACAGCACCTGCGTCGAGTTCGGTGCCAGGTCTGCGGTGAGCGCGGGCACCGCCAGTGCGAGGACCTCTGCGTCGACGGCCAGCAGCGTCACCGCCAGGGCGAGTGCTGCCAGGGCAGCCCACTCCCGGGCACCGGCCTTCGCGATCGCCGGTACCTCGACTGGATCGGGCCTGCACCTCGTCATGCCTCCACGCTACCGACCATATGGTCGGCAGTGCAAACCATATGGTCGGTTCATACAATGTGACCTCGGGCGCACGGACGCCGTCGGGAGACGCCAGGAGGTATGGAGTGCAGGGTCGGGAGCGGGACACTGCCAGGACGCGCAGGGTGGTCCTCGATGCCGCCACGGAGGTCGTCGGCAAGCGCGGTTCAGGGGCCAGCGTCGACGCGATCGCCCAGGCGGCAGGAATCTCCAAGGGCGGCCTCCTGCATCACTTCAAGTCGCGCGAGCAATTGCTGGTCGCCCTGGCCGAGGATCTCGCCGAGCAGTGGAGGGCCGCCGTGCACTCGGCCATCGACCCCCGCGACAACGCGCCGGGACGCCTAGTGCGCGGCTACGTCAACGCCACGTTCGACGACCTGCTCGACGGCTCCGCAGCCTCCGAGCACGCCGTCCTCGTCGCCACGCTTGCCACCGCACCCGGCGTCGCGCAGGTACTGCAACGCGACACGCAGCAGTGGGTGGAGGCCTTTGAGGCTGATGGCCTGCATCCGCAGCGCGTCCTGCTGATCGTGCGGGCGGCCGACGGCGCATCCATCGCCGGACTGTGGGAGGGCGGCACCGATCCGCACGAGATGGAACAGTCCCGGCAGCTCCTGCTCGCTCTGAGCCGGCAGGACGGTCCGCTCATCGACCTCTGATCCCGAACCCTGGATCTCCGAAGAAGCCGAGAGCCGTCGCGCGCATGCCCTTCACAACGCCACAGTTAATGTATAACGTCCGTTGCATTACGCACCAAACATCTCAGCGGCCCGCCGCCAGATGTGCGTGCCGACCGGCTCGACCCGAGGAGATGCCATGTCCGAAGAGCTCCATTGGAAGAGTGCTGCAGAGCTCGGAGAGCTGTATCGGCGCCGCGAGGTGTCGCCGGTCGAGGTGGTCGACGCGGTGCTCGACCGGATGGAGCGCGTCGATCCGGTCGTGAACATCATGGTCACGACCACCGCCGAGCAGGCCAGGGCCGACGCGAAGGAGGCCGAGCGGCGTTTCCGCGCCGGCGATGACCTGCCGCCGCTGTATGGCGTGCCGATGACCGTCAAGGATCTGGCCGAGACGGCGGGTGTGCGGACCACCTATGGGAGCATCGCGTATGCCGACTTTGTGCCGGAGGACGACGCGATCGGGTGGGCACGACTGAAGGAGCAGGGCGTCATTCTGCTGGGCAAGACCACGACCCCGGAGTTCGGCCTGCTGGGGGTAACCGAGAGCAAGCTGACCGGTTCAACCAGCACGCCGTGGCGACCGGGCTACACTGCCGGCGGCTCCAGCGGGGGCGCGGCCTCGGCCGTAGCCGCCGGTGTGGGGCCGATCGCCTGGGGCTCGGACGGCGGCGGGTCCATCCGGGTGCCGTCAGCGCTGTGCGGCGTGGTCGGCATCAAGCCCTCTATCGGCCGCATCCCGACCGCCGACAGCACGGACGGGGACTCGACCGACGGCCCGATCGCTCGTACCGTGCTGGACGCGGCGATGGTGCTGGAGGTGACCGCGGGTCACCATCCCGCCGACCGCTTCTCCGTCCCCCGCGACACCCGAAGCTACATCGAGGCCGCGCTCACGCCGGGCGATCTGACCGGCGTACGGATCGCCGCCTGCTTCGACGCCGGACAGAAGGTTCTCGACCCGGACGTGCGCAAGGTGTTCGCACAGGCATTGGAGGACATGCGTGCCGCGGGCGCGGCGGTCGAGGAGGTGGGCATCGAACTGCCGGACACGTCGATCTTCTTCGACCACCTCAACGGCTACGAGTACCTCGAGTACGCGGAGGAGATGGAGGCCAACGGTGTCGAGGTGTGGCCCATGGTCACCGAGATGGCGCAGCGCGCGCGGGGCGTCACGGGCCGGCAGGTCAACGCCGCGTTCCGGCACGGCAAGACCGCCATCTACAACGCGTTCGCTACGGCGATGGCCGGCGCCGACATCATGGTGACGCCGACGACGGCCGTGGCCGCCTTCCCGCACAACGGTGACTACGGCCCGACCCGCCTCGTCGGCGGAGAAGAAGCTCCGCCGCTGGCCCTGCTGCTGCACGCGATGACCGAGCCGCCGGCGCACGCCGGCCTACCGGCGTTGAGCGTGCCGGGTGGATTCAACGACGAAGGACTGCCTATCGGCCTGCAGTTCATCGGCCCCCTCTGGGCCGACGCCGACGTGATTTCGGTGGCGGCACGATACGAGCGTGCGACCGGCTGGCACACCCGCCGTCCCGCGATCTGACCACGTGCCACACCGTTCGTCTCCCCCGCGGCCCACTGGCACCGCCCAGCGGGCCGCAGCATATGACGGGACTGTTGCGCGTATTGTCTGGCTGGTTATATCTTCCCTGTTACACGATCAGCATGACGTGGGTCACAGGCCCCGGTGCGGCTCCCGGACAGAGGAGAAGGCGTGAAACTTGACTCCAAGGCGATACGCAGGCTGACCGCGACCGCAGCCGCGCTGCTCGTCGGCGGCGCGCTGTCGGCGTGCGGCGGCGGCAACCACACCAACCCGGTCGACGCGACGAAGCTCGTTTCGTCGCTGCCGCAGGCCAAGGCCGACGTCGACAAGATCACCTGGAACGTCACCGGCGAGCCCGACACGCTTGACCCGCGCAACGCCGTCACGTACGGCTCGGGCCAAATCGTGCGCAACATGTGCGAGGCCTTGCTCAAGATGGACGCGGGGTTCAACGTCAGCCCGAACCTGGCGACCTACACGCAGGTCTCCCCGACCGAGCTCAAGCTCACCATCCGCGACGGCGTGAAGTTCTGGGACGGCACGCCGCTCACCGCGCAGGACGTGGCCTTCAGCCTGCAACGGACCGCGGCTGAGGACTCCGCCATCGCGTACGCCTTCCTGCTGGTTCAGAACATCGAAGCGACCGGCAGCAACGAGGTGACGGTGACGTTCAGCCAGCCGGACTCGACCTTCGTCCCCGGCCTGGCGACCCTGGCGGGCGTCGTCATCGAGAAGGGCTGGGCCGAAAAGGCCGGCGACCAGGTGGGAACGACGGCCGGCGGGCTCATGTGCAGCGGACCGTACAAGTTCGGGTCCTGGCGCTCGGGCAGCGGCATCATGATCGAACGCAACGACAGCTACTGGAACACCGAACTGAAGCCCCGCGCCAGACAGATTGACTTCACCTTCGTCTCGGACGACACCGCACTGGCGCAGGCGCTGAACGCCGGCGAGATCGACGGCTCCTACGAGCTGCCCGTCTCGACGCTGGCGAAGCTGAGCACGTCCGAGGCCGGCCGGGTGGTGTTCGGGCCGTCGACCCAGAGCGTCGGAATCTCCGTGGCCCGTCCCGATGGCCCCCTACAGGATCAGAAGCTGCGGGACGCGTTCCAGCGGGCGGTCGACCGCTCCGCGATCGCCAAGGTCGTGTTCAGCGGCGCCGCCGAGCCGAACTACACCGAGTTGACACCGGTCACCTGGCCCGACGCCGAGCGCGACATCTACCGGCCCGACTACGACAAGTGGGTCGCTGCGCGCTCGTACGACCTCGAAGCCGCCAAGAAGCTTGTGCAGGAATCGTCATACGACGGCAGCGAGCTGGTGCTCGCCGTCCAGGCCGGTGACCAGACGTCGTCGCGCGTGGCGCAGCTGTTCCAGCAGCAGGCCAAGGCGATCGGGATCAACATCAAGATCGAGCCGCTGCAGCCGCTGGTGTTCGACCAGGCCGGTTACGACGCCACCAAGCGCAAGGGCATCGACCTGCTCTACAGCGCGAGCTTCAACTCGCAGCAGAACCCGCTCGAGCCCCTCGGCTTCGACCTGCTGCCCGGCCAGCCGTACAACTACACGAACTTCGACAACCCCGAGGTGACGAGGCTGCTCACCGAGGCCCGTTCAACCTTCGACGCCAAGAAGCGCGCGCAGTTGATCGTGCAGGCCCAGCAGATCTATGAGCCGTTGTCGGGCCTCATCTCGCTGGCCTCGGTGAACACGGCGACCTTCATCAGCAACAAGCTGACCGGTGCCGTCACCTCGTTCGCGTACTGGTCGATGCCACAGATGGCGTACATCGGTGCCGCACAGTGAGCTGGCGCGGCGGATCGTCGCGACCGTCTCCGGTGCGCTCGCGACGATCCTGGCCGCGTCGTTCGTCATCTTCGCCGGCCTGTCGATGGCCCCTGGTGACCCCGTCGCGCAGGTCCTGGGCGCGAAGGCCACCGACGCCGCGCGCGCGAACATGCGCGCGCGGCTCGGCCTCGACGACCCGTTCCTGGTGCGCTACTGGCACTGGCTCACCGGGGCACTGCACGGCGACTTCGGCACCTCGCTGACGTCCCGCCAGGGCGTCACCAGCCTGATCGGGCCACGTCTGCTGACGACGTTCATGCTCGTCGCGATGGCCGCCCTCCTTGTGCTGGTGGTGGGTATCGGGCTCGGCATCGCCGGCGGCGTCAGCCGGCGCGGACGGGCCGTCGTCTCGACCGTCGTCGGCCTAGGCGTAGCTGTGCCCAGCTTCGTCGCCGCCAACGCGCTGATCGGCATTCTCGCGGTCAAACTCGGATGGTTTCCCACCTACGGAAGCGGCGACGGTGTCCTCGACCGGATGTGGCACCTGACATTGCCGGCGATCGCCCTGTCGATCGGCTACGGCGCCTACGTGTCGCAGCTGACCTCAGCCGCCGTCACCGAGGAGGCCGACCAGGAGTACGTCGCGACGGCCCGCGGTCGCGGTGTGCCAGCCGGCGTCGTCCTGCGCCATCACACACTGCGCAACGCTGCCCTGCCGGTCCTGACCGCGTCGGGCCTGGCCGTCGCCGGCCTGGTCGCCGGCACCGTAATCGTCGAGCAGGCCTTTGCCGTCGACGGCATCGGCGGCCTGCTGGTCCGCAGCATCTCCAGCAAGGACTACCCAGTGGTGACGGCGGTCAGCCTGATCATCGTGGTGGTGTTCGTAGTGGTCACCACCCTGATCGACCTCGTCCAGGTCGCGCTGGATCCGCGGGAGAGGACGAAGGCCTGATGGCGATCACCTGGGGCACCGCCCGAGACGTCACCCGCGGCCGATTCGCCGCCATGCCCGGCCCGGCACTGGCCACATCCGTGGTGCTCACGGGAGCTCTGACCCTGCTGGCGATCATCGGACCGTGGATCTCCCCCTACGACTCGGACGCCACCGACGTGCTCGCGGCGAGCCAGGGGCCGAACGCGGCGCACCTGCTGGGCACCGACTCGCTGGGCCGCGACATCCTCTCCCGCGCCCTGACCGGAGCCCGGCTCAGCTTCGCCGGACCGGCCATGATCGTGCTGATCAGTACCGTGCTGGGAACGGGGATCGCCGTCCTCGCCGCTTGGCACGGCGGCTGGGTCGACCGGCTCGTCAATCGGTTCCTGAACATCCTGTTCTCCGTACCCGGCATTCTCGTGGCCGTGCTGTCCTCGGCCGTGTTCGGCGCCGGCTTCTGGGCACCGGTACTCGCACTCGGCCTCGTCTACACGCCGTACATGGCTCGGGTGGTGCGCAGTGTCGCCGTGCGGGAACGCCATCGAGGCTATGTCGAGAGCCTCCAACTGGCCGGGATGTCGTCGTGGCGCATCTGCCTGCGCCACCTGGTGCCGAACGTCGCTGCCATGGTCGTCGCCCAGGCCACCTACGGGTTCGGCTCGGCGCTGGCCGACTTCGCGGCCGTCTCGTTCATCGGGCTCGGCATCCAGCCGCCCGCCGCCGAGTGGGGCGTCATGGTCTCGGACGGGCGATCCGAGGTGCTCAACGGCGCCGTCCAGCAGAGCCTCGTGGCAGGGACGCTGATCGTCGTTACCGTCGTCGCGTTCAACGTCCTCGGCGCCCAGCTGTCAACCCGATCCGGAGGCCGCCGATGAGCCAACCATCGCTACTGACGATCGACAGACTGCATGTCGGCGTACGCCATCGCCGGGCCGAACGCACGCTCGTACGCGACGTGTCGCTGAGCATCGGCGCCGCCGAGTCGGTCGGGCTGGTCGGCGAGTCCGGCTCCGGTAAATCCATGTCGATCAAGGCGGCCATGCGCCTGCTGCCGCACACCGCGACGACCGGTGGACGCATCCAGTTCGAGGATCGTGACGTGCTGAAGCTCAACCGCCGCGACCTCGCCCGGTACCGATCGCGGGACGTGGCGCTGATCCATCAAGACCCCCGCGCACACATCAATCCCACTCGTACCATCGCTCAGTTCCTCACCGAAGGCCCGGTGCACACCGGCCAGATGAGTCCCGGCGAGGCGATCGAGCGGGCCTGCGGCCTGATGCGCGATGTCGGCATCGCCGATGCCGAGCGGCGGCTGGCGCAGTTCCCGCACCAACTCTCCGGCGGCCTGCTGCAGCGGGTCATGATCGTGGCGGCCCTGCTGCCGTCGCCGCGGCTCATCTTCGCCGATGAGCCGACGACCGCCCTTGACGTCACGGTGCAATCCGACGTCATGGCGATCCTGCTCGAGCAGATCCGCGACCGGCACGTATCGATGCTATTCGTGACCCACGACCTCGACCTGGCGTCCGCGGTCACCGACCGGCTCGCGGTCATGTATGCCGGCTCGATCGTCGAGACCGCGGCGTCGGCCGAACTCTGCGCGCGGCCCCTGCATCCGTACACTGCGGGCCTGCTTCGATCACGTCCGTCGACCACTCGAGTACACCGCCTGACCGCGATTCCGGGACGGCCTCTCGCAGCGTACGAGGCGCGACAGGGATGCCCCTTCGTGCCGCGGTGTCCCTTTGCCATCGATCGATGCAGCGTGGAGCTTCCGGAGCGCAGGACCATCGAAGGCCACTCGGTCGCGTGCCACCGCGTCGAGGAGATCGCGGACCGGCTGCAGGAGCGTGTGCCATGACCTTGACACTCGATGTTCGCGGCCTGTGCAAGACGTTTCGCAGCCGCGCCGACGGCGAACGCGAAGCGCTGCGCGACGTCAGCTTCTCCGTCGAGCGCGGCTCGTGCCTGGCGGTCGTCGGAGAATCCGGCTCGGGCAAGACCACGGCGGCGCGGATCGTGGCCGGCCTGGAAACCGCGTCGGCGGGCACGGTAGCGCTGACCGGGCCGGGCGTGCAGATGGTCTTCCAGGATCCGTACGGCTCGCTGGACCCGCGCCAGGCCATCGGTTCTGGTCTGCACGAACTGCTACGCATCCGAGGCATGCGCAACAAGGCCGAGCGCGTCGAGCGGGTGGCGGAGCTGCTCGACTCGGTCGGCCTCGACGAACGGCATGCCGCGCAGTACCCCGAGTCGCTCTCCGGCGGGCAGCGTCAACGCGTCGCCATCGCCCGCGCGCTCGCCCTGGACCCGGCGCTGCTGATCCTCGACGAGGCGGTCTCCGCCCTGGACGTCAGCGTGCAGGCACAGGTGCTCAATCTGCTGGCCGACATCCGCGAAAAGACGCAGATCACCTACCTCTTCGTGTCACACGACCTCGGCGTGGTCCGCCAGGTCAGTGACACCTGCATCGTCCTTGCGGACGGGCGCCTGATCGAGCAGGGCCGGACCGCGGACGTCCTCGACTCGCCGCAGGAGCCCTACACCCAGGCACTGCTCGACGCGGTGCCCCGGCCCGGCTGGCGGCCCCGCCGCCGCACCGCCTGACACAGGCGTGCTTTCTATATGTTTTGTCCGTCATATAACGAAGGGAACATCAGCGTGACGGTAGATCTCACCGACACCTCCGAAGTCGTCACAATCACCATTGACTCGCCCGACGCGATACCGGCGCTCACGGGTCGGGCCTTCACGACGCCGTGGTTCTCGGTCGACCCCGAGCGGTCCGAGCAGTTCGAGTACTCGACGTACCTCGACAGCTATCCACACCCGTACGAGGAAGAGGACGGCGACGGCTACGGAGACGGTCTCGTCGAAGGCTTCCACATCCTCGGGATGATCGACTACCTGCTGAATCACGTGTTCGAGTCGAACTTCCGCTGCGTGCCCTGGAACTACGGCCTCGACCGCGTGCGATTCGTGTCCGTGGTCCGCGTCACCGACCAGTTCCGCATCACCGGCACCATCCGCCAGGTCACCGATCGCGGCCCGCAGGGCTACCTGGTCACCGCCGATCTCACCGGCCAGGTCCGGAGCCGCGAAAAGCCGGCGTTCATCGCCACCCAGCACGCCCTCTGGGTTGTCGACAACGAGGCCGGCCCGCTCGGTACGAAGGAGCCCCAGCAGTGAGCCAGACGATCACGGCCGACCTGACACCGCACCAGCGATCGCTGCTCGGCAAGACCATCCCCGATGCTCTCGACGCCGCCGCCCAGGCCTGGCCCGAGCGCCTGGCGCTGCACGAGATCGAGGGCGAGCAACGCTCGCTCACCTGGCAGGAGTTCCGCACCGCGGTCACCGGCCTGCGCTCGGGCCTGGAGTCGGCCGGCCTGGGCCCCGGCGACAAGGTCGGCGTGATCGTGCGCAACCAGATCGAGTTCCCGATCGCCTGGCTAGCGATCCTCGAGGCCGGCGCGGCCATCGTGCCGCTCAACCCGAAATATACCGGTCGCGAGATCGGCTTCATGCTCGGCGACGCCGAGGCGACCTGGCTCATCGGCACCCACGACCTGATCGCGAGCCACGCCGCCGACGGCCGCATCGGCCCGGTCACGCTGGACCGGACCGTCTCGGTCGGCGCGAGCGACCTCGCCGGCCTCAGCTACGACAAGCTCCTGGCCGCGACACAGACCCCGCGCCGCACCGGCGCCGAGCCGCTCGAGGTCACCAACATCCAGTTCACCTCCGGCACCACCGGGCTGCCCAAGGGATGCCTGCTCACCCACGAGTACTGGGTGGAGGTGGGCATCTACGGCGCGGCGCTCGACCAGCACTCCGTGCGCCTGCTCGCCGATCATCCCTTCTACTACATGCAGAACCAGGCGTATCTGATGATCGCCCTGTTCAAGGGCGGCGCGCTGTACATCACGCCGGGCCTGAGCCGCCGCAAGTTCATGAACTGGCTGCACGACTACCGCATCGACTTCGCCTGGATCGACGAGGACATCCTCGAATTCCCGGACGACCCGCGCGACCGGTCGCTATCACTCAAGCGGGCCCCGGTTTCCGGCATGCCCGGCGCCGCATACGCGCCGATCGAGGAGCGGTTCGGCGTCAAGGCCCGCGAATGCTACGCCAGCACCGAGATCGGTTCGGGCACCGCTGTTCCGTACGAGCGCGACGATCTGGCCGGCAACGGCTCGATGGGCTTCTGCTTCCCGAACCGCGAGTCGAAGATCATCGACGACAACCTCGACGAGGTGCCGCCCGGCACGGCCGGTGAGCTGTGCTTCCGCGGCAGCGGCATGATGCTGGGGTACCACAACCGCCCCGAGACCAACGAGCAGCTGTTCCTGCCCGGCGGCTGGTTCCGCACCGGCGACGTCGCCGTGAAGGACCCAGACGGCCAGCACTTCTTCGTCGGCCGCCTCCGCGACATGATCCGCCGCAGCGACGAGAGCATCTCCGCCGCAGAGGTCGAGCTGCACATCGGGGAGATGCCAGGCGTCGAGGACATCGCCGCGGTGCCGGTGCCGGACGCCCTGCGCGGCGAGGAGGTCAAGGTGATCATCGTGCCCGCCGACGGTGCGCGAATCACCGCCGAGCAGGTCGTCGCGTGGGCGCGGGAGGGCTTGGCGCCGTTCAAGGTGCCCCGGTACGTCGAGTTTCGCGACGAACTGCCGTACACGGCCAGCGGCAAGCTGCACAAGGCTGCCCTCAAGGAGGAGCCGGACCCGCTCCACGCCGGCGTCACCGACACCCGGCCCTGACCAAGAGCACCGGTGGCGGCAGCGAAGTCGTTGCCGCCACCGGCCTATGATGTAATGACCGTTCTACAACGAAGCCCAACGGGAGGCGCGATGCCGATCTACGTCGATCATGACGAAAGGCGCGGGCGGATCGTCGATGCGGCGGTCCGCGTCCTGGGCGACGTCGGATTCGCCAACTTCACGCTTCGCGCGGTGAGCGACCGGCTCGGCGGCTCGGTCACCATGGTCACGCACTATTTCCCCAACCGCGAAGCCCTCTTCACGAAGATGCTGGAGCAGGCGCTCCAGGACGCCCGCACCGCGCAGGAGGAACTGAGCCTTATCAAGGATCCGCACAATCGTCTCGAGGCCGTCGTGCGGTACTTTCTGCCGATCGACGAGGACGCGATGGCGGTCGAGAAGGCCCGCGTCGCGCTGGTCAGCTATCGCAACGTCGAGCCGGCCATTCAGCGGCACCTGTCATTGATCGAGCCGGGCATGCGCGACCTCATCCGGACCGCCATTCAGGACTTCATCGCCCCGCACCGGATGGAGGCCACCGTGGACCTGATCCGCCTGTGGACCGCCGGGGTCGTGCTCTCGGCCATCGAACATCCGCAGATGTGGACGCCCGAGCGACAGACGGCGGCGCTGCACCACTTCATGAACCTCATAGACCTGCCGGTCACCGCCTGACAGGCTCACCCGGTGTTCAATGATGCACCGACCGTAGATCACGGCCGGCCAGGTCAGACAGCACCTCATCCCAGGGCCCGGGCGCCCGTCGTCTAGCCTGAACCGTCGGCGATCACCGGCATGGCACACCACGGCCGCACATTCCGTGGTCTTGCCCTGGCCCGCAGACAAAACACGCGTCGCCGGGTCGCACCTGATCCAAATCGGCCCCGTCCGGGTTGGTCATCCGCGAACGCTCGACACCACACGGCCCTGGACAAATGCCGCGGCGCGCGACGCCGCGTCGGCACCGGAGGTGATCGCTCCGTCCATCCAGCCGAACCACCGACGGGAGATGTCGCCACCGGCGAAGAAGCAGGGACCCGGCATCGCGGCCAGTTCGTGCCAGCCCTGCGCCTGACCCGGCGTCGCGGCGTGCCACGTGCCGCGGGCGAACTCGTCAGCCGACCAGTCGTGGGAGAACGACGCGACCTCGTCGCCGACCTGCGGATGACGGGCTCGCAGCGCCACCCACGCCCGCTGCAGCGCCGCGCCGTGACTGGGCTCGGCGACGCCGAAGCGAGCAACCGCCGTCCCACGCGCCCCCCGCAGCGCGTACACCTCGACAGCGTCCGGCCAACCACCGGAGTGCAAGTTCGCCTCCACCTGGCCGGAGACCGTCGCCCACCCCTTGGCCGCCCGACCGACGTGCCGTTCGGCGATGACCCGGGCGGCCTCGGGGCCGAGCGGGATGTCCAGGCGCAGATCCGCCAGGACGTTGACGGGCAACGCGACGATCGCCGCTGCGGCCGTCACCGAGAAGCCGGCGCCGGTCACCGCGACCCCGTGCTCGTGCGGACCGATGCCCTCGACGCGGTGTCCCAGCCGAACGACGCCGCCGATTTCACGCGCAATGGCCCGGGCGATGCTGTCGGCGCCGCCGGCGATCCGCGCCGACTCGCCGGTGAACGCGGCTGCTGCGCTTCCGAATCCGCGGATCTCGTGCAGGAGGTTGATGACCGAATAGGCGTTCTCGCTGGCGCCCGTCAGGGCGAAGGTCTCGGCCAGCAGCACTTCGCGGGGCCGCCTGCTGAGATCGAGCTTGTCGAGGTAGTCGGCCATCGTCATGTCGAGATGCGCCACGGTGCGGTACCAGTCGGGACGGTCGAAGTCGATGAGTACAGCGTCGCCGTCGAGCCGCGCCAGCGCCTGCTCATACTCGGCAAGCGATTGCCGGTCGAGAGGCTGCCTTTCGTCGTCCCATTCCTGGTCCTGATCGAGCGCTAACTCGATGCCGTAACGGCCCGCCGCACGCACCACCGCCTCGTGGCAGCGGGGCGAAACCCATTCGGCCCCCAGGTCGACGTCCACACCGGCGGCCTCGAACGGCGCGGTCCAGGTACGGCCGCCGACACGGTCACGAGCCTCCAGCAGTACCACCTCCGCCCCGGTCGCCACCAGATCCCGAGCAGCAACTAGGCCCGCCAAGCCCGCCCCGGCGACGACCACGTCCACTCGGCTCATCCCGACGCACTCCTCTGCGCGCTGTTTCCGCACCTCGTTCAGCCGCGCCTGCGGACGCCGCCTCGCAGCTCGTAGTATGCATTACGCCCGTTGTGTAACGCAACACATACAACATTCCAGCGCTGCGCAGCGGCGTCGAGCGCCTCCTGCATGGTCTTGCCCAGCAGTGCACGGTGATGTTCGGCCAGTTCGAGCGCGACGCTTGCAGACATGGCGGTCCTCGTTCTTCCGGTTGCGTGGTGGCGTCAGTTGTGATGGCCGCCATTCCTGCGAAGTGCTACCGCGAGGGGCGATATCCGAAGATCGCGACGCACTCGGGACTGGACGGGAGCCTCCGGAGGCGTAATGTGTGTGTCGTTACACAACGACAGCAACAATACGGCCAGGCGAGGAGCGCGCCACGACATGGCACCTCACATCACACATTGGGTCGGCGGCGCCGAATTCGCCGGTACCTCCGACCGACGTGGTCAACCCGGCCACCGGACGGTTGACCGGCCGCGCCGCCAGCGACCGGGACGCGCAAGACGTGATCTCTTCGGCGGCGCGCGCCGCCCGAGCCTGGGGCGAGGCGACATTGGCTCGACGGACGCAGGTCCTGTTCGCGTTCCGCGAGCTGCTCCATCACCGAGATTCCGAGCTCGCCGCGATCATCACCGCCGAGCACGGCAAGGTCCTGTCCGACGCCGTCGCGGAGGTGGCGCGCGACGGCGCCGACCACACTGAGGGCGGGCGGGAAGCCGACATGGGTCCGCTCGTCACCGCCGCGCACCGCGATCGCGTCAGCCGGTGCATCGGATACCGGCGAAGAAGCTGGCGCGAAGCTCGTCGTCGACGGCCGCACCGCCGACCCACGCGGCCACCACGACGTCGAGGAGGACGCGGTCTTCGGTCGAAACCACCCTCCGCAAGCTGTACCTGCAGCCGGCCGATCAGGCTCCGTCCTGAGCGCCCGTTCCAGCTGATCAACCGCGCCCCTTCTCCAGTCGCATGACCCCAACGGGTACGAGATGCGGCCCCTTCGTCAACGCCCTTGACATCGACGTTGACGGCCCATTCAGGGAGGAATGAGATGGCGACCGCTCTCGCCGACGCGAGCCGAGCGCCGTTCTGGCTCGACGATCCGACCCGCCCCGCACCCCGCGAGCCGTTACCGGACGATACCGACTGCGACCTGCTCGTGGTAGGCGGCGGCTACAGCGGCCTGTGGACGGCGCTACTGGCCAAGGAACGCGACCCCGCCCGCGATGTCGTGCTCATCGACGCCGACCGGATCGGCAACGCGGCCTCCGGGCGCAACGGCGGCTTCTGCGCCGCCAGCCTCACCCACGGCCTCGCGAACGGCCTACGCCGCTGGCCAGACGAACTGGCCCAGCTCGAGCGCCTCGGCACGGCGAACCTCCAGGCAATCGAGGATGCCGTGGCCCGCTACGGTATCGACTGCGACTGGGAGCGCACCGGCTCACTGGACGTCGCCACCACCCCGCATCAGGTGGCCGATCTCCGTGAGCAGGCCAAGACAGCGGCCAAGTACGGCGGCGCCGTCGAGTTCCTCGACGCGGACGCGCTACGCGCAGAGGTCGTCTCCCCCACCTTCCACGCCGGCGTGTGGGACCGCAGAAGCACCGCGCTGGTCAACCCGGCCCGTCTCGCGTGGGGCCTGGCCGACGCGTGCAATCGCCTCGGCGTGCGCATCTTCGAACACACCGCGGCCACCGCACTACGCAGCAACGGCGCCGGCGTGCGGGCCTGTACCGCCCACGGCCGCATCGACGCCCGCCGGGTCGCACTCGGCACCAACGTCTTCCCGTCGCTGCTGCGCCGCGTGCGCCCGTACATCGTGCCGGTCTACGACTTCGCCGTGGTGACCGAGCCACTCACCGAGGCACAACGGGCCGCGATCGGCTGGCACAACCGGCAGGGCATGTCCGACTCCGGCAATCAGTTCCACTACTACCGCCAAACCAGCGACCACCGCATCCTGTGGGGCGGCTACGACGCCGTCTACCACTACGGCGGCCGCCTTCGCCCCGAATACGAGCACCGCGAGGCCACTTTCACAAAACTGGCAAACCAGTTCTTTGAGACGTTCCCACAGCTTGAAGGCCTACGGTTCAGCCACGCCTGGGGCGGCGCCGTCGACACCTGCACCCGGTTCTCCGCCTTCTTCGGCAAGGCACACCGCGGCCGCGTCGCCTACGCCGCCGGCTACACCGGCCTGGGCGTCGGCGCCACCCGCTTCGGGGCCGAGGTCATGCTCGATCTGCTCGACGGACGCCCGACCGAGCGCACCCAGACCCGGATGGTCGGCTCCCGCCCGCTGCCGTTTCCTCCCGAGCCACTCCGCTGGGCCGGCGTGGAACTCACCCGCCGCTCGATGATCCGCGCCGATGCCGACGGCGGCCGCCGCAACCTCTGGCTGCGAACCATGGACCGCATCGGATTCGGATTCGACAGCTGACCCACGAGATCCACTGCCCTTTCCGGTGGCTCCCGTTCATTCTTGATCTCATGCTCGACGCTGACGAGAGAAGAGTTCTCGATGAGGAAGCGTTCGATCGGCATCCGTGTGAGCGCGGCTCTCATCGCGGGGGCGACGCTTGGCAACCTCGGCTCCAACTTGATGCCGGTCCTGATGCCGGGCATGGCCCACCGGCTGCAGTTGTCCCACGCGAGCTCCGGCATGGTCGCTACCGCGCAGCTGCTCGCAACGGCGCTGGCCGCCCTGGTGCTGGCGCCCATTGCCGCCCGCCCGGGTCGCGCCCGCGTCGCGCGGCTCGGCCTCGTCGCCGCCGTGGCGGGATTGAGCAACATCGTGGCCGGAGCCGGCCTCGGCATGGTCTCCGCCACCGCCATGGCCGCCATCGCCGCAACCGATGACACCGACCGGGCCGCGGTCGTGACCGTCCTGGGCGCCACCCTCCTGACCTGATGTGGCTTCGTCCGCGCCCTGCCGACCTGCGGCTGTGTCCCGCGGGGCCTGCCACCGGCCCCGCCAGCCCGCTCGGTCAACTGTGCGCAGCGCCGGTCGTGCGCCGGACGACGAGGCGCGGGGTAAGGACCTCGTTGCGGGGCTCGGACCGGCCGCCGATACGATCGAGCAGCAGCCGGCCGGCGGTCGCACCCATCTCGTGGCCGGATTGGTCCACGCTGGTCAGTGAGACGGGCACGAGGGCAGCGGTGGGCGAGTTGTCGTAGCCCACCACGGACAGTTCCTCGGGAATCCGCACTCCGGCCTCCCAGCATCTGGCGAGCACGCCGAGGGCGGCGACGTCGGCACCGGCGAAGATTGCGGTGGGACGGGGGTAGGTCTCCAGGACGCGCTGGCCCACGGCCCGGCCTCCTTCGTGGCTCCAGTCACCCTCGATGAGCGTCACCTCGCTGGTGAGATCCCGGCGGGCCATAGCCTCCTCGTAGCCGCGGGCTCGAGCTTCTTCGGGGAGATTGACCAGGTCGGAGGGGTGCTGGTTGACAAGGAACGCGATGCGCCGGTGACCGAGTGCGACAAGGTAGTCCACGACGAGCTCGGAGCCGAGCCGGTCGTCTCCGGAGACGGTGTCGTACTGCTGGGACGGGCCATGCGGGCCGATGACGACCGTGGGGATCTGCTTGCCGATTTCCTCCAGGTGGTCCTCGTGGCTACGTGGAGCTACGAGCACCAGCCCGTCCATCTGGTGATCGATCAGCGAGTCGATGACGGCGTTCTGCGAGTCCTCGCCGCTGGTGGCCGGAGCTATGAGCAGCTCGTACTTCTGGGTGGCGAACACTTCGTTCAGGCCCTTGATGAGGACGCCGAAGAAGGGGTTGTCGATGTCGGAGAGCATGACGCCGACCGTGAACGTGCTGCCCCGCATCCCCCGCGCGAGGCGGTGCGGCCGGTAGGACAGGGCCGCCATGGCCGCTTCGACCCGTTCGCGCATCTCGGGACTGACGCCCTGCACCCCTCGCAGCACCTTCGACGCGGAGGCGGTGGAGACACCCGCATGACGTGCGACGTCGACGATGGTGGCGCGTTTGGCCGGCCTCTGGCCCGCAGACCAAGGTTCAACGGCCATCGCGCACCTGCCTTTCGTCTGAGCATGCCGGTCCGCCGGCACATCGGTACTTGTATCTTAGAAGCACTGCTCAGACCCTTTCATGGCCTTCGAGCGACGGTGAGGGGCCGCCGGCCGCTGCATGTGCTCGACCCTTCAGCTCGGGTCTGACGAGCAACTCGAGCGACAACGTCGCGGCGCACCCGAGTGCGGCGAGCAACACCCCCAGGGTCAGGATCCGATCACCACCGACTCCCGACAGCGGAGAGATGATCGAGGCAAACCCGAAGTTGATGAATCCGAAGATCGACGCCGCGGTGCCGGACTGCATCGCGTGCTGCTCCAGCGCGACGATCTGGATCGTCGGCATGCAGATGCCGGCTGCGAGCAGGAAGCCGAAGAAGGCGAAGGTCAGGCCCACGGCACCGGCGTGGAGGACCGCTGACGTGGTCAGTACCACTGCCGCGACGAACGCTGCGCCCAGCGCCCAGCGGAGCAGTACTTGCGGGGACAGACGCTTCAATGCCCAGGCCGCGGCCGGGGAACCGAGGGCGAACGCGGCGGCATTGACGGCGAACACCAGCGCATACACGTTGGCGCTGAATCCGAACGTCCCCTGGTACACGAACGAGGACGCCGACACGTAGGCGAACACGCCTGCGGCCATCGTGGCGCCGATCACCGCCGCCCCGAGCAGCGCACGGTCCGTCACCACCGCGCGGTATCGGTCCTTGACTGCAGCCGGCCGTGCACCGGCACCGGTCGCGGTCTCAGGCAGGGCTGCGGCGTACCCGGCCATCGCGAGCAGTCCGTAACCGGCCAGCACGAGGAATACCCCCCGCCAGTCGAGGGCGTTGAGCAGCAGCGACCCCAGCACCGGAGCCGCAACCGGGGCCAGGCCGCTCAGCAGCCCAAGGTGAGCCAGGACGCGAACCAGACGCCGGCCTTCGAACAGGTCGCGGGCGATGGCCAGGGTCAGCACCGACACGCCCGCAGCGCCCAGACCCTGCAGCAGCCGCCAGACCAGCAGACCCGCGACGCTGCTGGTTACTGCGATGGCCGCGCTGGCCGCGACATGAATCATCGCTGCGCACAACAGCGGCCGACGCCGCCCGACCGAATCGCTGATCGGACCGAAGAGCAGTTGACCGACTGCCACACCGACCAGCGTCACGGACAGCGACCACTGGATCTCGGCGGGGCTGGCGTGCAGGTCCGCGGCTATGCGGGGAAATGCGGGCAGGTAGAGGTCGGTGGTCATCGGCCCCAGGACGGCCAGCAGCGAAAGAGCGAACACCGTGCCGGTGCTACGACGCGGCCGCCGGGCGGGCGTCACGGATCTTCCCCGGCCCCTGTGGTCCGCGATCCGTCAACCACGGTGCCTGGGGCTGGAACAGTGAACCGGAGGATGTGCCGACCCGGACCGCACTCCAGCTCTGGGTGGCCTTCGACGTCGATGACCGCGGTGGCACTCGCAGGGACCAGCGCGTCGACGGTGAGCGTCGCACCGTCGAGCCGCCAGTCCACCGAGGCCGGACCGAATGGCGTCAGATGGGTGGCTCCGGCATCGCGGAGCGGCCCGCGCGGTCGTGGAGCGATGCGGAGGCGACGGTAGCCGGGACTGTCATGGCTCAGGCCTGCCACGGTGGAGTGCAGCCAGTCGGCGACGGCGCCGAGCGCGTAGTGGTTGAACGAGGTCATTTCGCCGGGGTTGATCGTGCCGTCGGGCAGCATGCTGTCCCAGCGCTCCCACACGGTGGTTGCGCCCATCGACACCGCGTACAGCCAGGACGGGTGGTCGCGCTGGAGGAGCAGCTCGTAGGCGTCGTCGATGGCTGCGGCGATGGTGAGTGCCCGCAGGATCAGCGGCGTGCCGACGAAGCCGGTCCCGATGCGGTGTCCCGCCTCGCGGACCAGTTGCACGAGCCGGCGCGCTGCTCCGGCCCGCTGCCGGTCGCTTTCCGCCAGATCCAGGCACAGCACGATGGCGTACGCGGTTTGGGAGTGGCTGGTGCACTGCCCGTCGTCCGCCAGGAAACGGTGCCGGAACGCGTCGGTGACCTCCCGCGCCAGCTGCCGGTAGCGGAGTTCGTCGTCGCGGCCGAGGATGCCGGCGGCCCGGGACAGCAGCCGCGCCGAGTTGGCGAAGTATGCGGTGGCCACCAGCGCCGGCTCGGTCGCGCTGCGGCCTGGTTCGTCGGGTGGCGCGGCCGGGTCGAGCCAGTCGCCGAACTGGAAGCCACGATCCCAGATCCGGGACGGGCCGACCTCGGTGGCCACGCCATCGACCCATCGGCGCATCAGGTTATAGTTCTCCGCCAGGATTCGCTCATCGCCGGTCGCGTCGTAGAGCGCGAACGGCACGAGGGTGGCCGCATCTCCCCAGACGGCCACATGCCGCGCGGTGAACTGCGGATCGTCGAGCGCTGAGGCCGGGAATGGCACCTCGGGGACGAAGATGGGCAGCGCGCCGTCGGGTCGCTGTTCGTGCGCGACATCGACCAGCCAGCTGCGCAACAGGTCGGTGCAGTCGTACAGGAACGCCGCCGTCGGCGCGAAGACGGCGATGTCGCCCGTCCAGCCGAGCCGCTCGTCGCGCTGCGGGCAATCGGTGGGTATGGATACGAAGTTGCCGCGCATGCTGTTCACGACGTTGGCGTGCAGCTGGGCCAGCTCAGGATGGGACGTGCGGAACCATCCGGTGCGCTGCATGTCGGAGTGCACAACGACCGCCTGTATGTGGTCGCGATGCGGTAAGCCGCCAGGCCAGCCGTCAACCTGCAGGTAGCGGAACCCGTGATAGGTGAACGACGGTTCCCACGCCTCGGTGCCACGGCCGGCCAGGATGTACCGGTCGGTGGCGGCCGCGCTGCGCAGCGGGCGGACACCGAGCTCGCCGTCCTCGAGCACCTCGGCGAAGCGCAGCGTCACTTCCGTACCGGCCGGCCCGCTGACCTGGATGCGAGCCCAGCCGACGAGGTTACGGCCGAAGTCCACGATCGCCTTGCCGGCCGGCGTGGTGAAGATGTCGTGCGGCGGGAGAATCTCGGTACGGCGCACTGCCGGCCCGATGCGCGCTTCCAGCCTCGCCGGATCGAACTCGCAGAACGCGACCGGGCGCCAGCCGTCCGGTTCGTCGTCATCTGTCGCCGGTTCCAGCCGGGCGTCATGGGTCTCGCCGTCGTACAGGTCCGCGTGCAGCGTGGGACCGGGACGCCATTGCCAGTCGGCATCGGTCTCCACAGTGCTCGCCGAGCCGTCGTCGTGCAGGATCTCCATTCGAGCCCAGACGGCGCGGTCGGTGCCGTACACGCAGCGCTGCCCGAAGAAGCCGAGCCGACCGGCATACCAGCCGTCTGCAACACGGGCCTCCAGGACGTTGTCCCCGCGGCGCAGCAGCGCGGTGACGTCGTAGCAGTCGTAGGCGAGCCGATGCCGGTAGCTTTGCCACCCTGGCGCGAGCACATCGTCGCTGACCGGTTGACCGTTGAGCCACAACCGCCCGATCCCCAGGTAGGTGACGAAGATCCGCGCCTGCTGGGGTGTACGGGCCACGCGGAAGCGGCGGCGCAGTATCGGAACTTGGGGGCATGCCGCGTCGGGGCCGACGAACTGGGCGTTCTCGGTGGTTGCCGTAGGGAGGTCCGGTCGTGTCCAGGCTGACGGCGACGGCTGAGCGAGAGTCAACCCTTCAGTCCTCCCTCGGTGAGTCCGGCCAGCACCTGTCGCTGGGCGACGAGGTAGACGGCCAGCAACGGCAGGCTGGTCATGACGACATGGGCGAAGACGAGGTTCCACTTGATGCCCACGAAGGACGAGGAGGCGAAGGAGTACAGGGTCAGCGGCAGCGTGGCGTTCTCGGAGCCGCGGAGCAGGAGCAACGCGAAGAAGAAGTCGTTCCAGATGTTGATGACCAGCAGGACGCCACCGACGAACAGAATCGGGCGCAGCAGGGGCAGCATCACCGAGAAGTAGGTGCGGATCCGCGAGGCGCCGTCGATCGCGGCGGCCTCCTCCAGTTCCACCGGCATGCCCCGGATGAAACCGGTCGTCAGGAAGATGACCGACCCCAGACGGGTGCCGACCACCATGAGGGAGTAGCCCCCCAGGCTGCCGTCCAGGTTGAGGGTGGTCAGCAGGTAGATGGTCGGGATGACCGCCGGCGGCAGCAGGATCGACAATGCGCTGATGTAGAAGAACAGCTGGCTGCGGCGTTTCGTGCTCCGCGCGTAGCCCCAGGCCGCCATCGAGCCCAGCAGCAGTACGGCCAGCACTGTGGGCACCGCGACCAGCAGCGAGTTGCGCAGGCCGGTGAAGTAGTCGCCGTCACGGATGACCGCTGCGTAGTTGTGCAGGACAGCCCACTCTTTCGGCAATGTGACCGACAGGAGGGCCGCTTCACCTTCCCGCTTGGCCGAATTGATCAGCATGAGCCATAGCGGGAGCACGACCCAGGGGATGGCGAACAGGGTGAGCAGGACGTACTTGATCACTGAACCGAGGGTCAGCGATGCACGCGGCCGACCGGGAGTGATCTTGGGCGTGGCGGACGCGGCGGCCATCAGGCGACCTCCCGCTTGCGGAGCCAGGCCACCAGCGGAACGGCGATCGCGATGACCAGAATGGTCACCGCCAGCCCGAGGCTGCTGGCGGATCCCAGGAAGCCGGCCTTGAACTGCTGCTGCAGTGCCACGTTGAGTGTGGTGGTCGCGGTTCCCGGGCCGCCGCTGGTGGTCGCGGCGATGATGTCGTAGGCGCTCAGCGCGCCGATGAGCGTCGTGGCGACGTTGAAGGTGAACGCGGGCGCCAGCAACGGGAACTGAACGCTGAAGAAGCGGCGTGCCCGGCCGGCGCCGTCGACCTCCGCGGCTTCCAGCAAGGAGGCGGGAACACTGTTGAGGCCCGCGATGTAGACCAGGGTCGCCAGACCGCTCCACTTCCACGCGTCGATGAACGCAACGCCGATGAGGGCGGTCGTGGGGTGGCCCAGCCAGGCGTAGTCGAATCCGGGTGAGAACAGTCCGATGAACTGGTTCATCGGCCCCTCGGGTGCGACGATGGCGCGCCAGATGTAGCCGGCGGCCAGCGGTGAGATCAGCACCGGGATGAAGAACAGCGAGCGGAAGAAGGAGTTGACCCGAGTGGTGCGCTGCAGCACCAAAGCGAGTGACAGCGCCGCGGTGTTCTGCACCAGCATCGCGATGACGGCGTAGGCCAGCGTGGTCAGGATGGCCCCGCGCAGCGTGCCGTCTTCCCAGAGCGCGTCGAAATTGTCCAAGCCGACGAATCGGATGTCGTCGCTGTAGGTCGACCAGCCGGAGAACGCGAAGGGAACGTTGAGGACGAACGGCAGGACGAAGAATGTGAGCAGCAGCACCAGCGACGGCAGGATGAACCAACGCCACCGGGTCCGGGAGCGCCGGCCGGGGGCCGGTGCCCGCCGCGTGCGGCGAGCGCCGGCCTTGTTCCCCACCTCGAGGGAGGAGATCACCATCCGGCGACTCCGGCGGCCTTCGAGGCCCGCTGAACGGCCGTCTGGACGTTCTTGGCAACGTCCTCGGGTGTGGCCTGCTTGTTGAGCAGCTTGCCCATCTGGGGCTGGAACGCATCGCTGAAGCCGATCACGTCCGTGGCGAAGCCGATTGTGGACCCGTTGTCGTACGCGTCCTTGAACTGCTGCTTGAGTGGGCTGATGCCGGCCGGGACCTTGTAGCCGTCGATGGTCGGAAACGCCTTGTTGTCGTCGAGCAGCTGCTGATACCCGGCGCCGGTCGCGTAGTCGATGAAGTCGCGAGCGGCCTTCTCGCGGCCTTCCTTACCGGTCTTCGGCGCATAATAGGAGCCCAGCGGACCGGGCCCGAACCACGTCTTCGACGAGGTGGACGAGATCCCGGTGAACCCGACCGCGTTGGACAGCTTGGTCTCGTCGCCACCGGCGGCGTCGGCCCACAGGTTGTAGGTGTCCGAGTGCAGCCCGATCATCGCGGACTGGCCGCCGTACACCTCTGCGATCCCCTTCTCGAAGGTGCCGGTCGCGTAATCCTTCTGGAAACACGCATCGCGCACCTTCTCGTACGCCTTGAGCGACTGCACGAGGGGGCCGTTCGGGTCGGTGATGGGCTGCGCGTTCGTACGCAGCTTCTCACTGTAGGCGCCGCCGGTGTTCTGGTCGGCGATGTACAACGACGGCAGGATCTGGGTGGGCCACAGGCTCTGGCCCGACTCGTACCACGGCGTCACGCCTTTGGCCTTGAGCGCGCCGCAGGCGGTGAGCAGCTGGTCGAAGTTCTGCGGCACGGCGACGCCGGCCTTCTCGAACGCCGACTTGTTGTAGAAGACGCCGAAGATGCTGGGCAGTCCGGTGATGGCGGCGTAGACGGTTCCGTTGAAGGAGCCGGCCATCTTGTACAGGTTGCCGGACTTCCCGACGAAGCTCATCTTCGACAGGTCCTGCATGTTCTGCTTCGCGTTGAGCTGCGCGGCCGCGCTCGTGGTCGGGTGGTACTCGAGGATGTCGGGACGGTCACCCGTGGCCCACTTCGTCTGCACGGCGGTCTCGAAGCCGTCGGCGGGGAAGGGTACGAGGTTGACCTTGACGCCGGTCGCCTTGGTGAAGCCCTGGTAGAGGTTGGTGATGGCCGGCTGGTCGGCGGAACTGTGCCAGATGGTGATGCTGTCGGTCTTGTCGCTGCCCGAGTCGGAACTCGAACTGCAGCCCGCGACGGCCAGGAGGGTGGCGGCGGACACCGCGGCCGCGATGCGACGGTACGTGCTCATGGGCGCTCCATGGGGGGTGTCTCGGAACAGGCGTTGTGCGTGTGAGTTCGTACGTGGACTCCGTCCACTGCTGGCGCGGCATCAGTAGAACGTTCTCGCAACGGTCATGTCAACTGCCACACTCCAGAAACTGGTGGTCAATCGAACAGCACCTCTAATAGGAGCAAGGGCGTCCGCGTTCGCCTCGCATTGACCGGATAACGTTCTAGTCTTAGTCTGGCGACACTCCCCCGGCTGGGCCACCACCGACCGACCGAACCCAGTCGCAAGTCCGGCCGTCGCATGGTCCGGCAGACTCGGAAAGAGCCACGACCGTGATCAACGAGGACCACCTCGACGCCAGCCTGCCGGCTACGACCCGCGCGGACCTGCTGGCTCGGAAGATGACGACGCTGGAGAAGTGCTACCAGCTGACCGCGGTCGCGCCGTGGGCCCTGGCCATGCCCGACGGCAGCGACCCTGACGGCTTGGAGGACATCCTCGCCAAGGCGCCCGGACACATCTGCAACTTCGCGCTCGACAACCCCGCCCAGACGGCCGCAGTGGTCGGACGCATCCAGCACCTGGCATTGACCCGTACCCGCCTCGGTGTGCCGCTGCTGCTGCACGCCGAGGCCCTCAACGGCTTCCTCGCCGGCGGTCACATGGTCTTTCCCACCGCAATCGGGCTGGCCTCGACCTGGAGCCCGGACCTGGTCCTGGAGATGGCTGATCTGATCCGTCGGCAGATGCGTCGGCTGGGCATCAGACAGGCGCTTTCACCGAACATGGACATCGCTCTGGATCCCCGCTGGGGCCGGGTCCACGAGACCTACGGCGAAGACCCGTACCTCGCCGCGACGATGAGCGTCGCCTACACCCGCGGGCTGCAAGGCGCCGACCTGTCCACCGGCGTCATCGCCACCGGCAAACATTTCGTCGGCTACGGCCTGCCCCAGGGCGGCGTGAACCTCTCCACGACCGAGATCAGTCCGCGTACCCTGCGTGACTTGTTCGCCTATCCGTTCGAGGCAGCCATTCAGCTTGCCGGCCTGCGCTCGGTGATGAACTCGTACTCCGACGTGGACGGGGTGCCGGCAACCGCCTCGCGTCAGGTGCTGACCGATCTGTTGCGCGACACACTCGGCTTCGACGGCTTCGTGACCTCCGACTACACCTCGCTGAATCACCTGGTCGACCGGCAGCACGTCGCCGCCGACCCTGCCGAGGCGGGACGCCTGGCCCTGATCGCGGGCATGGACACGGAAAACCCCGCCCCGTACGGGTTCGGCCACGTGCTGGCCGCTGAAGTCGACAACGGCGCCGTTGATCCCGCGCATCTCGAGACGGCAGTGCGGCGAGTGTTGCGTGCGAAGTTCGAACTGGGCCTGTTCGAAAACCCGTATCCGGCCGAGACGATCGAGGTGGGCACCGTCGCCTCCGAAGGAACGGACCTGTCCCGCGAACTGGCGCGCCGCAGCGTCGTGCTGCTGAAGAACGACGGCATCCTGCCGCTGCCGCCCGGCCGGCATGTGGCGGTCATCGGACCGCACGCCGACGCCGTCGGTCTGCAGTTCCCCACCTACACCTACCCCGCCTTCCGCGAGATGACGTCGATCATGTCCAGCGGCGGACTCGGCAACGCGGTCGGCATCGACCCGGACATGGCTGCATGGAACAGCACCGCTCTGCCGCCGATCGCCGCAGACGAGCTCGTCCGCGCGAACTACGGCGCACGATCGCTGGCTGAGGCGATACATGACGATGCCGCCCGGGTCGACGTTGCCGCAGGCTCCACGCTGACCGAGGATTTGGGGCCGGACGAACTCGAGCGAGCTGTCGCGGCCGCCCGCGCGGCCGACGTCGCCGTCCTCGCCCTCGGCGGCGCCAGTCTGTGGTTCAACGGTGAACGAACCGAGGGCGAGGGGTCGGACAGCGCCGACATCGCGCTGCCCGCCGCACAGACACGCCTCGCCGAAGCGGTCGCCGCCACCGGCACACCGTTGATCGTCGTGCTCTTCCAAGGCCGCGCGTACACGCTCCCGCCGGTCGTGCAGGAGGCCGCCGCGATCGTTGTGGCACCCTTCGGCGGGCCCTACGGTCCCGGCAGTGTCGCGGAGATCCTCTTCGGCCGGGCCGAGCCCAGCGGCAAGCTGCCGTACAGCATTCCGCGGCACGGCGGCCAGATACCGGTCTACCACCACCAGAAGGCCGGATCCGGATACCGCGGGCAACTGCCGCCCGGTGTGGGGAATCACTACCTCGACATGCCGGCCACACCGCTGTACCCCTTCGGGCACGGCTTGGGCTACACCACATTCGACCTGTCGGACCTCCGCGTCGATCCGCACGTCGGCACCGACGAAACTGCGACCGTCAACGCGACAATCACCAATAGCGGAGCCCGTGCCGGCACTGCCGTGGTCCAGCTCTACCTGCGCGTCAACACGACAGGGGTGACACGGCCGGCCCAGCAGCTGGCCGGTTTCGCCCGCGTGACCGTGCCGGCCGGTGCCGCCCGGCGCGTCAGCTTCCAGGTTGCAGCCGCCCAGCTGGGCTACACGAATATGGCTCGGAACTTCGCGGTGGAACCGGCGCGGGTGGACCTCTTCGTCGGACTCGACGCGCACGACCGCCGGCTCGAAGGCTCCTTCCAGCTCATCGGCCCGGCCCGGCTCCTGACCAGCGCCGAACGTAGCTTCCTCTCCGAGGCCCTCGTGTCCGACGTGGAGCGAATCGATGTCTGAGACCACGCGCCACGCAGGCGGCAACAGCGCCACCACGCCGATCGTCGCTGGTTTCTATCCCGACCCGACGATCTGCCAGGCCGGCCAGGATTACTACCTGGCCCATTCGAGCTTCGAATACTTTCCCGGGGTACCGATCTGGCACAGCCGCGACCTGCTCGGCTGGACCCAGATCGGACATATCTTCACCCGCCGCTCGCAGTTCGCCCGGGGCGACGCCCGTCCCTCCACAGGCCTGTACGCAGGCACGTTGCGCCACCACGACGGCAGGTTCTGGTACGTCACCACGAACGCCAGCGACTACGACCGTGGCCAGATTCTCGTCTACGCCGACGATCCGGCCGGACCGTGGTCCGAACCGGTCCGCATTCCCGGCGCCATCGGTATCGACCCCGACATCGCCTGGGACGAGCACGGGGACTGCTACCTGACCTGGAAAGCCATGTCGTTCACCGACGGCGAGGTCGGCATCCTGCAGAGCCGCCTGGACGTCAGAACCGGTGACATCGCGACGCCGTACCCCGTCTGGCAGGGCAGTGGCCTCGGCGCCGTGGAGAGCCCACACCTCTACCAGATCAGCAACCTCTGGTACCTGCTGCTCGCCGAAGGCGGCACCGAGCGCGGCCATACCGCCACCGTGGCCAGAGCCCCGCATCCGTGGGGTCCCTTCGAAGGCTGCCCGCGCAATCCCGTCCTCACCCATCGCAGCACCATCCACCCCACCCAGAACATCGGTCACGCCGATCTGGTGCGGACCCCTGACGGCTGGGGCGCGGTCTACCTCGGCGTTCGACCCCGCGGGTCGACCCCGGGTTTTCACGTACTTGGCCGCGAGACCTTCCTGGCCGGTGTCGACTGGCACCACGGGTGGCCGGTGTTCGTCGAGGACCGCTACGAGGTGCCCGAGACGACGACCGACTTCGACGACGACTTCGACACGGCAGACCTGCACAAGCGATGGGTCGTGCCCGGTGGGGAGCCGGCGACAACGACCGAGCCGGTACCAGGCGGCGGGATCCGAGTCCTGCCGCCGAGCCCGGGGCCACACGGCTCGACCGGCCTGCTGTGTACCCGGCTGCGGGATCTGCGCTGGACCGCCGAGGCGATGATCGTGGGCAACGGCGGGTTCCAGGTCCGCCTCGATCATCGGCATCACTATCAACTGAACATTGTCGACGGCACGGTGCGAGCCTCGGCCCGCATCGGCGACCTCGACGTCGTCCTGGCCACGGCACCGGCACCGGCACCCAGCGGACCGGCCGTCCTGCGCCTGGCCGCGCAGACACCCTCGTCACCGAACGTGCCATTCGGCGACGCCGGTCCCGACACCATCGTGCTGTCGATCGTCGAGTCCGACGGCCCACGGGAACTCGCCCGCTTGGACGGCCGCTACCTCTCCACGGAGGTGGCCTCAGGTTTCACCGGTCGCATGCTCGCAGTGGCCGCCACCGACACCTCCGCGCTCGTACGGCGAGTAGCCTACCGAGCCGTCCGGTAATTGATGTCGCGTAACCCGCTGCGCGCCTTCTCCGTAGTCAGTCACAGGCTCGGATAGATCGGCGCGGCGGAGCAGTGCTGCTGCACCGCCACGCGGGCGGCGGTGACCTGGCCGACGGAGATCGCCGGGATCTCGCCGCCGGTGTCTGGCTCGATGGACAGCGGCATCGAGCGTAGCGCTGCCGCGGCCGCGGTCTGCGGCGCGATGACCACGAGGCCGGCCACGGACTGGTGGGCCAGGGCGCTCAGCGCCGACGCCATGCCGGCGTAGTCGATGTGGCTGACGCCATAACCAGCCGCTCGGGCGGCCCGCTCGATGCCCAGCAGGGTCGCCTACCAGCCGCGGACTGGCCGATGCCCAGGCCAGTCCGCGGGCCGTCGCGTTGGGCCGGTAGTCGAGCTGCCGCATCGCCCCGAGCACTCGCCAGCGCGTCGCGGGGCTGACGTTCGGATGGTCGTTCAGCACCCGGAACACCGTCATGTGCGACACGCCGTCGAGCCTGGCCACATCGTTCATCACGGCGGGCCTGCGGTGGCCGGTCGTGAGCATGTTCGGCTCCTCAGGAGCCGCCGTCGACAAGGAACTCGGCCCGCTCGCAACCCCTCGGCCGGATGACGGCCTCTCCCGAACACGATGCCCCGGTGGCCCGGACGGGAGCGAGCAGCGTCTCGTCCGGGCCTTCGGTGGATTCGGCTGTCACCTACCGCGGTTCAGTACATCGAGCAGCTGCCAAGCCGCGAGGTTGCCTTCCCATCCCGGGTAGAGGTAATTGCCCGTGCCCCGTGCCTCGTAGCTGATCGGGGTGTTGAACTCGTAGCCATGCCCGGGGACGTCCCAAAGTTGGACGGCGACGCCTTGCGCGACCCGAAGTCCCTGCTGCATCAGCTGACGGTCACCTGTTCGCTGTCCCGCCGAGACCAGGTTGGCAGCAAATGCATAGTTCGCTTGTGGCCAGACCCCACCCGAGGAGCCGGCCGCTGACCCGAGCAGATTTGCCCCGACCGGGCGTCCTTTCTCGTCGGTCAAGCCCGACGTGAAGCGCTGGACGGTCTTCAGGTGGCGCGCATAGTGACCGAGGTTGACGACGTCGGGCAGCTCGGCGCGCTCAGCCAGATACTGGGCCAGGAACGTCGCGATCATCGCGTCCTGGTTGCCGCTCGCTGTCTCAGGAAGGGTGTAGCGGTAGTACCCGCCCTGCTCGACCCAGAACAGCTTTTCGAAGTCCCGCTTCGCGGCGGCCAGGTCCGCGCGGAGATCATCGATGGCAGCCCGGTCCTCGTGCATCCGTTCGCCGGCCGCGATCATTGCCTCGGTCGCGAGAATGTACAGCCCCGAGACGTACGCGTCGAACCGGTTGGAGGGGATTCCGTTGTACGCGTTCGCCATCGCTTGCGGGCTCAGCAGCCCGGGCGACGGGTGGTTGGCCGACGGCACCTCCGGCAAGGCGTAGTCGGCCGGGATGGTCTTCTGCAGGTAGGCGAAGGTCTTCTTCATCGCCGGGTACACGAACTTCAAGAACTCCTTGTCGTTGTGCCGCTGTGCGTAGTCGTACATCCGGAAGACGTTGATGGATGGGCGGTCCAGGAACCAGGAGAGACCCGGGCCGGAGTCCGTGCCCGGCCGCCACGAGATGAACGGGTTGTCGCCCTCCCCCTCGGTCATGCTGAAGTCCCAGGGGTCTCCGTGGCTTGTGCCGGCCAAGATGGCCTCGGCCTTGCCGCGCATCCGATCTCGCTCGATGGTCGGGAAGAGGTCGGAGTAGACGCTGTAGCTGTAGATGCCGATCTCGGCGCCCTGCCCCAACGTTGACAGGCCTCCGGAGTTGGCATCGAGTCCCAGGTAGTTGTGCGTCCCCGGGATGGCCGTTCCGATGCGGTCGCTACCGGAGGTGCCGGGCCTCGTATTCCTCACGAGTCCTCCTTCCCAGAGCGCGGTGTGGAAGGTGACATTCGCGAGCTGGTTCAGCGTGGCTTCCTTGAGCCAGTCCGGGCAGGACCTGGACTTGACGATCGGAGCCCACCAGTTCAGTACATCGCGGAGGTTCCTGCTGCGATCCACCAACGCGTCCTTGGCGATCGCGTAGCTCTGGTGGAACGGGTAGCTGCCGGGGATGTAGTCGTTCTTCGCCGTCGTCCTGGCACCGTAGAAGTCGGTGTAGCGGCGCATCCAGACGGTGTTGTTGTCAGCGTAGCCGACCTGCGGGAAGTCCCAGGAGAGGGCGAATGGAATCGTTGCGGTCTCGCCGGGCTTGAGCGTAGCCGACACGGCGATGGCTCCCGCCGAGGACGAGGAATCCAGTGCGTTGTTGCCCAACGAGCCGGTGGCGGAGAACGGGGCGTACACGTCCGCACCATCACCCGCGGCGTTCCACGACGTCGTGTAGGTGAAGGACTGCCCCTTGTCCACGACCGCGGCGATCGTCCACTCGGACTTGTAAGCGTCCGCCGTGTTGGCCGGCGAATCCGACGAGAGGGTGACCGCCTGGATGCCTTTGCTCTTGTCGCCCCGGTACTGGCTGCTCAGACCATTCCGGACGGTCACTGGCTGACGACCTTCGTGGGCCGCCACGTTCGGCATGGTGAACATGGTCGAGACCTTGGCGGTCTCGCGCGTGTCATTCGATATCCGCACGTCGAAGTACGCCACCGGCAGGGAACTGCGGCGCTCATCACCGGCCACGATGGGCGAGTAGAACCGCATCGAGACGTTGGTCTTGAACGGCTTGTACGTCATCCAGCCGAACGGATAGAGCGCGGCGTAGTCGGCGTCGCCGGCCGCCAGCGTGTTCCAGGCCGGAAGAGGATCCTCCCAATCTCTGGTACTGAGCGGGTCACCCTTGTAGTCAACAGGGTGCGCGCCGTCCGTTGCCAGCGTCCGGACTGTCGCGGGCCGGTTGCCGATCTGCTCGCGAACGTGAAAGGCGGCCTGGGGCAGCGCGCGTGTCTCCCACGAAGGGTTCTGCGAGCCGCCGAAGAACCAAGGTCCGAACGTGCCCGACTGGTTGATCATGAAACTGCCCGCACCGATGCCGCCCAGCGGAATCCCCATCCCAGGCACCGTCATCGGGAAGGTGACCCCCGGGTAGGGCCACCCAGGCGAGTCCGGCTTGCAGGCGTAGGGAAGGAATCCTTCCGGGCACGTCCCGGCAACGATCTCACCGAGCGGACGGACTGTCGCGGCGCGCGGAATCTCGAACCCGTACTTGCCGGACCCGGTTCCGTAGGGGTCTCCGTGGGCATACGCCGAAGATGCGGGTAGCCCGACCGCCATATTGGCGAGCGCCAGCCCGATGATCAGAGCTGGTACTGCAGGCCGGCGGTGCGGACTTCGGCCGGCCCGAGACCGCCGGCCGATTGGGAGCTTGGACCACATACAAGGCTCCTTCGTCACGTTGGTGGAGGGGTGTTACCACCGCAGAGAACGTTATACAGAGAACGTTCTCTATCACAAGGTCCACGCCCGTCGTTCTACCAATGGCCGACAGAAGCAGCCAGAGAGCAAGCCACCGATGCCGGTCAGCGACCTCCCCGCTCCAGCAAAGGTCCCATGGAGAACGTTATCCGGATCCCGAATAATGGCCATATCGTCGACTGCACCTTGAGTAGCGCCGACATCTCTGGTCCAGAGAGCGCTCCCCAAATACCCGCTGCAGGTCGCCGCGCGGCAGCGCGGCAGCGCGGCGGCCCATCATGCCGCATCGGTCACCAGCTACATCCAGGCCCATCGCCCAGCAACCGGGGCAACATCTGCGGGACCCCCAGACCCGGCCCGGCCCTCATCAGGGCGGCCGGGGCTTCGGCCAGCGCAGGGCTTGAGATCGCTGACCGGCCAGCCCTGCCGGTACGCCTCCCGCGCGGCCTGCACGATCGCCTCAAGCTGCTCGGGCGTGCCGTGCAGGTGCAGGTCGGCCAGGCTCTGGCCGGCGGACAGCAGCCCGTGCAGCCAGTCGATGCGCGGCGGCTCTCCGGGCTCGCCCCAGATCCGCATCGCGGCCGGCGTGCTGACGCACCGAAGGTCAGGACCTTCGCGGCGGACGGTGATCGCCACCGGAGCGCTGCGACTGTACTTGCTCACGCCCGCCCCGGCGCCGACGGGTCCGGCTTCCAGCATGGTGGTGACGTTGAAGACCGCGGCCGGGCCGTCGAGCACGTAGCTGACGTGCCACACTTCGAACGGTACCGCCATCGTCTCTCCCGCCTGGCACACCTGGACATAGGCGAACGGCTCGGCCGAGCGGTTGCGGCCCGCGACGAGCATCGCGACCCGGCCGGTGAGCACCTGGAAGATCTCTAGCTGGCCGGGCAGGTTCCAGTGCCCGGTGGAGCGGAACGGTTCGTCGCCGGGCAACTCGCCGGGCTGGTAGATCACCAGGTCGGCCAGCAGGCGACCAGGGCCGGAGGTCACCGCACCGGACGGATCGGCCGGCAGGTGCCGCCCGCTGCGCAGGTCCCGCGGCGGCAGGAAGTGCCGGAACGCGTGGTACATGACCGGGTCGTGGCCGCTGTGGCACATCGTCGCGGTGAGCACGGAGTCGGCCAGGTACGGCGGATGGCTGCCCGCGCTGAACAGCTCCGACACGCGTCGAGGCGTACCGTGCGCAAGCTGTCCGTCGACGGTGAGGACGCCGTCGCGTTCCAGCGCCACCCCGGCGATGCCGACCGGCAGCGGCGTCGGCGCCGCCTGCGGGGTGTCGGCCAGGTTGCCCAGCCGCCGCAGATGTCGCAGCACCAGGTCGCGATCGATGTCGTGCCGGGCGGTGGTGGATCTCATGGGTGCCTCCAAAGGTGCGGTATGTCAGCGGTCGGTCAACTGAGCGAGCCACCCGGCGGGGCCTTGACCGGCCAATGTGGCCACGAGCGCGGCGCGACGGTCCGGGTTCGGGATAGCGGCGGTGCCGCGCATCGCCGAGCGCAGCGTGTCGGCGGTGGCGAGCACGTCGTACGGCTGGACCGGCAGCACGTACGGGGCGAGCTGTTCGTAGGAGCCGGCGTTGACCGACAGCAACGTCGGTGCCCACTCGGCGAGGTAGAGCGCCTCCTTGGCGACGAGGTTCATCCCGTCGAGGGTCGGGTTGACCAGCGTGGCGGATGCGGTGCTCAGTGCTGCCGCTACGCAGTTGCGGGTGCTCGCGGCGTCCGGATACACCAGCGACACGGCCGGGCGCCCAGGCTTGCCGTAGGTGTCGTTGATGTCGTTGACGAGCGACTCGCACAGCTGCTGATAGGCCTCGCTGCGTTCGGTTCCCCGGGTAGGCGTGGACGCCACCGCGCAGAACCACCACTCGTCGGCCAGGCCCGGTTCCCGCTCCAGCAGGGCGCGATACGCGGCGAACCCGCGGGGCTGGTTCTTCCACAGGTCCAGCCGGTCGGCGCGGGCCAGCACCTTCCGGCCGGCCGCGGGTCCGGCCAGCCGTTCCTGCCACTGCAGGGTACGCTCGTCGGTGCGCATCCGGTCCAGCACCGCGACATCGAGCGGGAACGGCGCGACCACGACACGCGTCTTGCCACCGGCGTACTGCACGTCGTGTCCGCCGGCCCGGCAGCCGGGCAGGAACCGTTCGCAGCAGGCGATGAACGCACGCGCCCAGCGTGAGTCGTGGAAGCCGACCACGTCGCAGTGCAGCAGGCTGGTGAGGATACGGTCGCGCAACGGCGCGGGCAGCAGGGCGAAGTACTGCGGCTCGCACCAGGGCAGTCCGTGGAAGTACACCATCTGTCCGAACCGATGCGATCCGGCGTCGTGCAGCATCTCCGGCACCAGGAACAGGTGGTAGTCGTTGATGAGCAACAGTTCGTCGTCCGCTCCGGTGCACACCTTGCGCAGCCGTTCGGCGTGCGCGCGGTTGACCCGCTCGTAGGCGGCGAACGCGCGGGTGAACCGGGCGTCGAACACCGGCTCGGCCCCGGTGTCGAACAGGTAGTGGAACAGCCACAGCATCAACCGGACACCGATGGTCAGGTAGTGCTCCTGGAGCACGTCGGGCTTCTCGTACACCTGGTGGATGGTGACGTCGCCGGGCAGCCGGATCGGCTCGCCGCCGCGGTCGGGTTCTCCGGGCGGCACGGTGCAGACCCAGTCGCCGCCGTGCTCACCGAGCAAGCCGACGAGCAGTGGAACGAGTCCGCCCGGTGAGCGCGGCTCCAGCCCGTTGCGCTGGTGCCAGCGCGGGGCACTGTTGCTGGCCACGACGAGCTTCATCGCGCTGCCTCCCTGGTGTGGTGTCCGGTCAGGCCGAGCAGGTCGTCCGGCTCGGTGTCGGGGACTTCGTCGTCGAAGCGGGCCACCCTGCCGACCCGCAGGCACACCATGCTGGACACGGCCATGACGAGGCCGAAAACGACGTACATCAGCCCGATGCCACGCCCCGGTCCGGTGCCTACGAGCAGTCCGAGCGAGCCGGCCAGTGCCCCTTCTGGACGAAGCATGGGTTCGAAGACGTGCGCCCACAGCGGCGTCAGGACCGCGAAGCCCAGCGGGATGGTCGACCATGAGATCATCTGGTTGACCGCGAAGACACGGCCTTGGAGCCGCTGCGGCACCTTGGTGTGCACGATGGTGCCGTACGTGCCGCGGATGATGGCCAGCATGCCGAGCATCCCGGCCAGCCCTACGGCGACCAGCGCCACCGACGGGCGCAGCCCGGTGAGGACGCCGAAGGCGCCCTGCACGACAGTGCCCAGCACGACCACGCGCATGCGGCGGTGCACGGGGCCGCCCCACACGGTCATCGCCAGCCCGCCCAGCGCGGCGCCGATGCCGCCGCACACGGCCACCGCGGCCACCTGGGACAGGTCGGCGAACGACAGGACGAGCGGGTTGATCGCCAGCATGAGCGCGGACAGGAAGACCGTCTGCCCGGCGAAGTAGCCGAGCATCGCGCGCACGTGCGGGCGGGCTGCGACGTGACGCAGGCCGCCGAGCATCTCCGCGCCGAGCGACTCTCGGCGTTGGTACGCCATCGCGGCGGGGAACCGGATCGCGAGCACTGTGCCGACCGCGACGGCGAACGTGGCCAGGTCCACGGCGAGCACGCCACCCAGCCCGACGACCGCGACCAGCGCGACGGCCAGCAGCGGGGCGAGGAACTGCGCGAGGCCGGTGGACATCTCCACCAAGCCGTTGGCATGACCGAGGTATCGCTTGGGCACCAACTGCGGCACCGCGGAGGCGTACGCCAGGCGTTGGAATGTCAGCGCGATCGACAACCACGCCACCAGCACGTACACGAAACCGAGATGCAGCGTGCCGGTGGCGTACAGCAGCGCGACCGTGCCGACCGCGCCTCCCGCGAGCAGGTCGGCGCCGAGCATGACGCGACGACGGTCGCCGCGGTCCACCACCACGCCGGCGAGGGGTGCGGCCAGCACGCCCGGCATGATCGCCAGGACGGCCAGGATGGCGTACTGGGTCAGTGAGCCGACGCGGAGATAGACCCACAGCGGGATGGCGAAGTCGGTGATCGCCGAGCCCGCGATGGACACCAACTGGCCGGCCGCGACGCTCACGAAGCGAACCATGCTGGGCCGTACCCCCGTCGCACCGTCCGGTGCGTCCGAGATGCCGGCCACCCACCATCGCGCGTGCGGCGTGGGATCGGCCCGCAGTGTGCCGACGGCGAGGGCGGTGTGCGTGCCGGTGACGATCTGCGCCAGCTCCGCCGCCCGATACTTGAGGAAGAAGTGTCCGGCCTCGGGCAGCACGACGAGCGCGGTGCGCACACCAAGGGCATGCCACTCCCGGTACCGCTCCTGGGCGTACTCGGTGACCGGGTCCCGCTCCCCCACCACGGAGATGACCGGGCAGCGCAGCGGGGTGCGGTGCTCGGCCAGCCGCGTGGAGTAGAACCGCTCGGCGGCCTCGCCGTCGCGGCGGATGTTGCGCACGATGAACTCGATCTGCTCGCGGTCCAGTCCGCCCAGGTCGGCGCCCATCGACGTGAGCCAGTTGGCGAGGATCTTGCCGCTGCGCAGTCGCTCCCGTCCGGCAAGGCGGGCCAGCGCGCCGAGCACCCGGCCGGGCGGGCGGGCGAACGGGTACGTGGCGCCGAGGTAGACCGCCTCCGGTTCCCGCCCGGCCTGCTGCAGTTGCAGGGCGATCTCGACGGTGAGCGCGCCGCCGACACCGCAGTGCCCGTACAGCACGACCGGCCCGGTGATGTCGCACTGGATCTGGGCCACGCACCGGCGGGCCACCTCGTCCAGGGGCAGCGGGTCGGCCGGCACGCCGGGGTCGTGGCCCGGAATCGCCACCGCGTAGAGCGCGCAGTCGGTGCCCAGCGCCTCGGCGAGAGGCTGGTACACCACGGCGCTGCCGCCGCCGTATGGCACACAGACCAGCGTCATCGCACGGCGCCCGGCGACTCCCGGCGGGGTCAGCTCATGCAGCAACTCGCCGCTGTGGGCCGGCGCCTCGCCCGTGGCGAGCTGTACGATCCGCCGGATGGTGCGCTGCTGGAACACATCGATCACACTGATCGGCCGGGTGCCGGGCGGTAGCACGGAACGCATCCGGGCGACCAGCCGGATCGCCAGCAACGAGTGGCCGCCGAGGTGGAAGAAGTCGTCGGTGGCGGCGACCGGACCCGCCTGGAGCACCTCGGCCCACAACTTCACGAGCGCCGTCTCGACCGGTCCTTGCGGCGCCTCCCGGGGCCGTGCAATGTCCACCGTGGACGGCCGTGGCACGGGTGTCGCCCGCAGCCGGTCGGACAGCCCGGGCAGCGGTGCATGCGGGTCGGCGCAGCCGGCGGCGAGCAATTCGGTGAGGTGCTTGGCGATCGCCTCCACAGTCGACTCGGTCAGCACCGCCGGGTCGTAGACAAAGTCCGCCCAGGCCGCGCCGCCGTCCACCCCCCAGGTGACCTCGAGGGTCAGGTCGGTCTGCGCGGTGCGGTGCTGCAGCTCGAACGGCCAGATGGTGAGCCCGTCCAGCGTGAGCACCGTGTCACCGGCCGGGTCGAGGCGGAACATGGCCTGGTACACCGGGGTGCGGCTGAGGTCCACCGGCAGGTCCAGGTCGCGGACGAGCCGATCGAAGGGCAGGTCCGCATGGTCGTACGCGCCGAGCGTGGCGTCCCGGGTGCGGCGCAGCAACTCGGCCATGCCCGGAGCGCCGGACAGGTCGCCGCGCAGCAGGAGTGTGTTGACGAAGCAGCCGACGAGCGGCTCGAGCTCCTCGCTGTCGCGCAGCGAGACCGGGGTACCCACGCACACGTCGGCGCTACCGCTGTGCCGGGCCAGCACAGACTGGTACGCCGCCAGCACCGTCATGAACAGGGTCACCCGATGGCCGCGGGCGAGGCCCGCCACCGCCTCGCACAGCTCTCGCGGCAAGGTGTGGCGCAGCACGGCGCCGCGGCCCGTGCGCACGGGTGGGCGTTCCCGGCCTGGTTGCAGGTCCAGCGGCGTGACGTCGGCCAGCCGCGCCCGCCAATATCCCAGCTGCGCCTGCTCGGGCTCGCTGTCGCGCTGGCGCAGTGCGTAGTCGGCGTACTGCACGGCGGGCCGCGGCGGCGGTTCGCCGCGGCTGCGGGCCGCCCGGTACGCCTCAGTCAGTTCGTCGCACAGGACGCCGAGCGACCATCCGTCGCCGGCGATGTGGTGCAGGATCAAGCACAGCACGTGCTCGTCGGGCGCCAAGCGCAGCAGAAGCCAGCGCACCGGTGCCGTACGGGCCAGGTCGAACGGGGTCTCGATGCGGCTTACCAGCAGCCGTCGGGCGGCCGGTTCCCGCCGGTCCGCCGACAGGTCGCTGAGGTCGGTGTGTTCCAGCGGTACCGGCCCGGGCGGATCGACCACCTGGTGCGGCACGCCGTCCGTCGCCGGGTAGCGGGTGCGCAGGATGTCCTGCTGGGCGGTGAGGTGGGTCAGCGCAGTGTGCAGGGCTGCGACGTCGAGCGGGCCGTGCAGGCGGCGGGCCAGCGCGATGTGGTAGTCGGTGGCGTTGGGCTGCAGCTGGTGCAGGAACCACAGCCGCTGCTGCTGCCAGGACAGCGGGATACCGGTCTCGGTGGGTGCGCTCATGCCGATCGCCTCCCCACCACAGCGAGCAAGCCGGAGATGGTGGACGCGTCGTAGAACGCGTGCAGCGGCAGGTCGATGCCCAGCCGCCGACGCATCCGCGCGGCGATCTGCGTGACGGTCAGCGAATGCCCGCCGAGGTCGAACAGGTCGTCGTCAGGACCGACGTCGGGCACCCCCAGGACCTCGGCCCAGATCGCTCTGATCTGTTCGGTCATGGCTTCGTCAGGGGTGCCGCCGACCGGCCGGGACATGCGTGCCGGCGGCGCGGCGGCCGGGCGCGTGGTGGACGCCGCGGCGATGGCGGTGTGGTCGAGCTTGCCGTTGGCGGTCAGCGGCATCGTGTCGAACACGGCGATGTGGGTGGGGACCATCGCCTCGGGCAGCCGGGCGGCCAGGTGCGCGCGGAGATCGGCCGGCAGCCCGGTGGTGTCGGTGCCCGCTACGGGCGTCACGGCTGCGACGAGGCGTCGCTCGTCGCCGGTGCCGGTGACCGTGACCGCGGCCTGTGCAACGGCCGGGTGGGCGTTGAACGCGGCCTCGATCTCAACCGGTTCGATACGGGTGCCGCGCAGCTTGAGCTGCCGGTCGATGCGTCCGAGGTATTCCACGGTGCCGTCGGCGCGCCAGCGGCAAAGGTCGCCGGTGCGGTACCGCCGCGACCCGGGCGGGCCGCCGGGGTCGGTCACGAACCGCCGCGCGGTGAGCGCCGGCAGGTTGTGGTAGCCCAGTGCGACGCCGGGCCCGGCCAGCAGCAGCTCACCGGCCACCTCGACCGGCACGTCGTTGTCCCAGGCGTCCACGATGGCCAGCCGCATGTTCTGGATCGGGTGCCCGATCGGCAGCCGCGCCGCCGCCTGCACTGCGGACGGGGTGCAGTGCCAGGCGGTGACGTCGATTGCCGCCTCGGTCGGGCCGTACAGGTTGTACAGCTCGCCGGGCATCCG
The DNA here is from genome assembly GCF_050942935.1 of Dactylosporangium sp. CA-233914. Taxonomy (NCBI): domain Bacteria; kingdom Bacillati; phylum Actinomycetota; class Actinomycetes; order Micromonosporales; family Micromonosporaceae; genus Dactylosporangium; species Dactylosporangium sp. CA-233914. The sequence goes on from NZ_CP192030.1 coordinate 7,810,013, forward strand.
GGCGAGGAAGACCGAGGCGAGAGCCGGTGTCAGCTCCTCACCGGAACAGATCGTGCGCTTGAGGCTTGTGCAGTCTTCGACACCGGGCTCCTCGAGGAACGCGGCGAGCATCGACGGGACGAAGTGGACTGTGGTGACCCGGTGCCGGTTGATGACGTCGTGCAGGTACCCGGGGTCGCGGTGGCCGCCGGGGGTGGCCGGCACCAGCCGGGCGCCCGCGAGCAGCGGCCACAGCAGCTCCCAGACCGACACGTCGAAGCCGATCGGCGTCTTGTGCAGCACCGCGTCGGTGGCGTCGATCGGGAAAGCCCGCTGCATCCAGTCCAGCCGGTTGCAGATCCCGCGGTGGCTGTTGAGCACGCCTTTCGGTGCGCCCGTGGAGCCGGAGGTGTAGATGAGATATGCCGGATCGGCCGCCACCGCCTGTGGCGGCGGGTCGGTGTCCGGCTGTCCGGCGGGCGGTTGCTCCAGCAGGAGGGCGCGCGCCTGCACCGGGGCGCCTGCCAGCCGAGGGGCGAGCTGGCTGGCGCACAGGACGAGTTCGGCGCCGGAGTCGGCGAGTATCTGGTACAACCGGGGGTCGGGCTGGTCCGGGTCCAGCGGAAGGTACACCGCGCCGGCCTTGAGCACGGCGAGTACCCCGACGATGAGGTCGGCACCGCGGCGGGCGAGCACCCCGACCGGGCGGCCGGGCCCAGCGCCGTATGCCCGCAGTTCGTGTGCGAAGCGGTTCGCCAGGGCGTTGAGTTCGCCGCGGGTGAGCCGGACGCGGTCGGGCCCGTCGGACTCGACGGCCACCGCGCCGGGGTTGTCGCGCAGCCGTGCGGTGATCAGCTCGTCGATGGTGCTGGTGTCCGGGTACGCGGTCGTGGTGTGGTTCCACGCCCGTAGTTCGTCCCGCTCCTGTGCGGTGAGCACCGGCAGCTCGGCGAGGCTCCGGTCCGGCTCGGCGGTGGCCGCGGCGAGCAGCTCCCGCAGGTGCCCGGCGACGCGGACGGCCGTGCCGCGGGCCAGGCCCGCCGGCCGGAAATGCAGTCCTACGCGCAGCCGGTCCGGGCCGTCGACCGCCTGCAGGTGCAGGGTGCGCCGGCCGGCCTGGTTGAACACGGCCCAGTCCACGTCGACGGTCGTCGAGCCGGGCCAGCACGGTGTGCGGTGCTGGCGGCGGTAGCTCACCGACATCGGGGCGAGCGCCAGCCCGGCGGGTACTGCGGACACAGCGCGGCTGAGCGGCACCTGCCGCAGCCGGTACAGCGCCCGTAGGTTCTCGCGCGTGGCGGCGACGGCGGCTCGGAAGCTGCCGCGCGGGTCCAACGCTGCGGTGACCGGCAGCTGGTTGACATACATACCGATGTGCCCGCGGGTCGCCTCGGTACGGATATCGAGATCTACGGCCACCGTTGCCGGATCGTTGCCGTAGCGCAGCAGGACGGCACGCAACGCCGTGAGCAGCACCTCGAACCGGGTCGCGCCCAGCGTGTCGGCCACGGCCGACAATGCGGCGCCGAGCCGGGCGTCGATCGGCACTTCGACGACCTCGGCCGGCGCGGCCGGTTCCGCGACCGTGACCGCGCCGGGTAGCAGCACCTCGGCGGGCTCCTGCCAGGCGGTGCGCCAGTACGCCCGGGCCGGCTCCAGTTCCGGCCCGAACGGGTCAGGTCCCTGCCCGGGGAGGGGCGGCAGCTCCTCGCCCTGGTACGCGGCGGCGAGATCGGCCAGCAGCAGGTCCTTGGAGGTGCCGTCGAAGACCAGGTGGTGGGCGACGACGAGCAGCACCTGCCGGCCGGGATCCGTGTTGTCCAGCGTGAATCGGCACAGCGGCCCGGTGTCCAGCGCGAACGGACGGGTCAGCTCCTCGGCAAGTGCGGCCGCACCGGTGACCCGGCGCAGCGTCGGCGCGGGCACCGGCACCAGGGCAGGCTCACCGTCGATGAGCCGCACGGCGGTCGCCAGCACCGGGTGGCGGGCCACGACGGCATCGCACGCGGCGGCGAGCCGGGCGGTGTCGAGCGGGCCGGTGAAGGTCACGCGCAGCGCCAGGTGATAGACCGTGCCGACGGGCTGCGTCAGCTCGTTGAACCAGATGCCGTGCTGCGCGGGCGACAGGGGCCGGTTGGGCGTCATCGGAACCTCGTTTCATCGAGCAGGTCCGCCGGGCGAGCGGCGGGATGGTGGACAGCGGCACGCAGCACCGTGCAGAACGCATCGCCGAGCCGGCGCGCGAGTTGGCGGTCGACCGCATGCCGGTTGTAGGTGAGCCGGCCGGTGAGACGGCGGTCGCGGTGCTCGGCCAGCTCCAGCTTCGGCACACCCTGGTCCGGGCCGGGCAGCCGCCAGCGCCAAACCAGCCCGTGTGGCAGGGCCAGCCCACGAGAGACGAGGCCGGGCAGGTGGGTGTGCCCGGACCAGCGGCTGAACGGAATCTCCACCGGATACGGCACGGCTTCGGTGAACTCCGCCAAGGGGTACGCCTGGTGGTCGGTGGCGACGAGGAGCCCGTCGCGCAGCCGGGCGATCAGGGTGGCGAACGAGGGGTTGTCACCGACCGTGACCCGGATCAGCAGCGATTGGGTCAGACAGCCGACCGCGGATTCGAACCGGGGAAGGGTCCGGCCGGTGACCGGAGTGAGTACGACCAGCTCCGCGGCGCCGCTGTGCCGGGCCAGGACCGCCAACCAGCCGGCCGCGGCGACAACGAACGTGGTGGTGCGGTGGGTCATGGCCGCGCCGCGCAGGCCGGTGTTCAGCTCCGTGTCGAGGCCGACTTCGACGCTCGCTGCGGCGTAGCGGGCGACGGCGCGACGTCCGGGCAGCTCATCCACCGCGCCGGGCGCGCCGGACAGGGCGGTACGCCACCAGCGGCGTTCCTGGGGCCAACGCGCCCGGTGCCAGCCGACAACCTCGCCGGCCTGCGCCGGCTCGGGCAGTACCGGGGCGGCACCGGCCCGCGCGGCGGTGTACACCTCGCCCAGCTCGTGCAGCAGGATGCCGAACGACCAGCCGTCGACCACGAGGTGGTGCGCGACGAGGGCGAAGAGCTGCCGCTGCGGGGCCAGGCGGATGACGACCGCGCGGACGAGCGGGCCGGTCCTCCAGGCGAAGGGCCGGATCAGCTCCTGGGCCAGCAGCCGATCGCCTTCGCCCCGGTGGGCGGCGTCGAGCACGACCAGTTCGGGCGCCAGTTCCGGCAAGACGAGGGCGTGCCAGGCGTCGCCGGCCCCGCGTACGCACCGCGTCCGCAACGCTTCGTGCCGGTGCACCAGCGCGGCGAGGCCGGCGCACAGCAGGTCGGGGTCCAGCTCGTCCTCCACGTCGACGCACACGTACATAGGCCCGACGTCGCGGGCCGGGGTTGTCTGGTCCATCCAACGCAGCAGCTCCAGCTGCAGCGAGCTGAGGGCGCCGGGCGTGGCCGGGACCGGCTCGGATCTGACCGTGTCGAGGGACGCGGCGCGGACGGCGTCGATCCATGCGGCCTGCCCTGCGAGGTCCGGGTGGTCGAACGCGAGGGCGCTGGGCACCGGCAGCCCGAACGCCTCGGTGGCCTGCGCGGCCAGTTGGGCGGCGCGCAGCGAGTCGCCGCCGAGGGCGAAGAAGTCGTCGCTGCGCCCGACCGCGCCGGTGCGCAGCAGCTGCGACCACAGCGCACCGAGTTCCTGCTCGGTCTCGGTGGCCGGGACCGGGCCGCCCTTACGGACGCCGAGGCTGAGCCGGGGGCGGAGGCTCTCCTTGGATACCTTGCCGCCGGCGTTGTGCGGCAGTGCTGGCACGCGTTCGATGACCGACGGCACCTCGTGCCGATCGAGCCGCTCAGTGAGGAACGCGCGCAGCTGCGCATCGCTGACCGGCGGCTGTCCGCTGGCGGGTACCACCGCGGCGGCGAGCACCTGGCCGAGGATCGGGTGCGGCACCCCGACGACGGCGGCCTCGGCGATCGCCGGGTGCTCGAACAGCGCCGCCTCCACGCGAAGTGTCGAAGCGGTAAGCCCGCCGGACTTGACCACATCGGCGGCGCGGTCGATCAGGTGCAGGTAGCCGTCGTCGTCGAGGTACCCGTAGTCGCCCATGGCCACCCATCCGCCGGAGAAGCCCCCGGCGGATCCGTCATCGTCGTCGAGGTAGGTCCGCGAGGCGCTCACTCCGCGCAACCACACCTGCCCGACCCGCCCACGCGCGACTGAGCTGCCGTTGTCGTCGGTGACGCGCAGCGCGTCGGGCCGGTCGGCGCGGCCGACCGCGGTGGGCCGTTCCGGGTCGAACACCAACGTCAGCTGGGCCGGCGCCGCCTCCGTGGAGGTGTAGCAGTTGGTCACGGTCACATCGGGCAGGTGCTCGACGAGCGCGCGGGCCACCGCTGCGGGCAGCGCGGCGGCGGTCGAGCCGAGCAGCCGCACGGAGCTGAGATCGTGATACCGCCAAACATTCGCGGCGACCAGTTCGGCCGCCATCGAAGGCACGACGAAGACGCTGCCGGCGCGGTGCCGCGCGATCGCGGCCGCAAAGCTGTCGGCGTCGAACCTCGGGACGATCACCGTCGTGGGCGCGCAGACGAGCGCTTGTACGAGCATGGCCTGGGCGGCGTTGGTGCCGAGCGCGAAGGCGTGCACGCTGTGCCGGGAGTGTGCCAGCAGCCGGCGCCTGCCGCTCGGGTCAAGACCGTGGGTGAGGTTGGCGTGGCTGGCCAGCACCCCCTTCGGCACGCCGGTGGTGCCAGAGGTGTAGAGGATCTGGGCCAAGTCGCCGGCGTGCACAGCGGGCACGTCGCCCTGCGGCGGCGCTGGGAAGGCCTCGACCTCCTCAATGGTGCAGCGCCAGCCGGGTGTGCCCGGGCCCGGCGCCTCGGCGTAGTAGACGGTGCCGGTCACCTGTGCCCGGTCAAGCATCGCCGCGACGGTCGCCGGGCCGAGGTGCCCGCCGAGAGGCACGGCTACCGCACCGGCCCGCAGCACGCCGCAGTACGCCACGGCGTACGCGAGCCAGCCGCCGGAGGGAAACACCAGGCCGATCCGGTCGCCAGTGCGCACCCCGTGGTCGCGCAGCCACACCGCGACCCGCTCGGCCCGCTGGAGCCACCGTTCGAAGGTCAGCTCCTCGCGAGGTCCCTCAGCGCCACCGTCGAGCAACAGCGCGATCTGGTGGGGGTCGGCGGCGGCGCGTGCGGCGAGCAGACCAGGCACCGTGCAATCGGGTGGGATATCAGGGCGCACAGATACCACTTCTCCGATCTCTAGATCTTTGAATGTCGATGCGATGATCGCCGATGGTAGATGCCTATCGCCGCCACAAAAGGTCCGTGATCCACCCGATACGGACCTCACCAACCTATCGGTCGAAAACGAGGAAGACAGGCCGTATTTGTCCGATTTGCCGGAATCGGCGGTACGCGCTGAGTCGCGAGTACGGCCAGCCGGGCACAGGGCAGCCTCGGCCCTCCTCGCCACAGGTGTCGTCAGTACGACGGCGGGCCCGAGCCGAAGTTCACATCCTCGGGCGTGCGACGATCATGGGCAGGCTCTGCAGCGCACCCGAGTCGCGGGGCGCGGCCGGACAGCTCACCCCGTGAGCAGTTCGCGGTCGAGATGCGCCGTCTCATTGAGGCTGTGCAACACGGTTCGATGAGCGTCGCACCAAACCCGGACCATGGACGCGTGAAGAGGCCGGTAAAAGTAGTCACGGCCAACCGGCAGAACGTCGGCGAGATACCTGTTGATCACGCCGCTGTGGCATACCACGACGATCCGGGCCGTCCCGCCGTGCCGCCGAACCAACTGGTCGAACGTCTGGCGCACTCGCCGGCGGAACGCAAGGACCGCGCCGATCTCGGCAAAGGCTGTCCATTGTCCGCTGTGGAGAAACTCGCGACCGGCCGATTCCCACTGCTCGACGGCGACACCCGGGGGACGCGAGCCGGTGTCCGGCAGTTCGATCTCACGAAGGTCCGGCAAGACGACCGGTGACAGCCCCTGCACCGCCGCCACGACGTCGGCGGTCTGCCGTGCGCGGGCCATGTCGCTGGTGTATATGGCGTCGATCGCGCCCGCTGGGAACGTAGCCGCTACTGCCGCGGACTGCCGGATTCCGATGCCGCTCAATGGCGGATCGTCTCGCTGGGCCGGAAGACGTTCGTCCAGCGGCACGGGATGGCCATGCCGGAGCAGAACCAGCTCGACGTGCTCGACACCCCAGAGTGTGGCAAGGGCGACTGAATCCACGCGACAGCCCTCTCCGCTCAGGTCGATCCCAGTGTCAACGGTCAGGACGAAGTCCAGCGGCATCGACTGACGCGTCGCGCTCCAACGCCCGCCGCATCGAACTCGACGCTCTCCCCCGGCGCTCCGGCCGCCGGCGACGACACCGGCAAGGTAACAGTGGCAGCGGCCACCGCCAAATGCCAGCGCGGGGTGGCGACGACGGCGTTCGATGCCGTGAGGATGTACGTGAGCGTCGCGCGGACCGTGCACGCCGCCGTGCGCACCTCAGCTTCCACACGACCGTCGATGCCACGAGCCGCATCGGGAGAACAAGGAGACGACTCCCACGACGCGACCGGGACCGGGACCGGGACCGCGCAACGCTGGGCTGCGAATCAGCCAGCATTCCTCGCTGAGATCATCTCAGTCCCCACAATCGGCGAGTGTGTGTCCGCGTTGATCCTTGAGGGGTCAGGACCAGGCGTTGGGCAGGAACGCGTCTTCGTAGCCGTCGCGGCCGCAAGATGCCGCGCCGCCTCCTCGATCGCCGCCGGCAGCGTCGCGAGGACCTCGATGTCCAGCAGGGGCAAAACCCACCTGTCGCCGTGTGCGAAGGCGCCTCGCAGACTCCACTACTGCACGACCGGGAACTCGTCGTCCGATTCGGGGCACAACTGCCGACCGATTGTCGTGAGGATCTCGGTCGGCGACATCTGCACGCCCACCGCCGCGGCGCTGACGTTGCACGCGTCGGCGGCCTGACGCAGCTTGCTTGGTCGAGCGCCTATCGGCCGACTCCGGCGATCTGCTGCGTCGGTACCGCCGGGCCTGAATCCAGGGCGGCATCGTTCGGCACCCTCGTCCAGCCGCGCCTGCTGCGGTACGCGCCGACGAGCCGGCAGATCAGGTAAATGGTGAAGGAGATGGTGGTGACGTACGGGCTGATCGGAATGGTGCTGCCGAGTGCGAGCAGAATGCCCCCCACCATAGAGCCGACCGCGAAAACAACGCTGAGCAGGGTGACGAGCAAGGGCGAGGCAGTGACGCGCATGGCCGCGGCCGCCGGCGTGCACACGATGCTCAGCACCAGCAGCGCGCCGACGATCTGGACGGACATCGCGACAGTGAGGCCGAGTAGCAGCATGAACGTCGTCGACAGCGCTGCCACCGGCACCCCGCGGGCGGCCGCGAGCTCGGGGTCGGTGCTGGCGAAGCTCAGTGGGCGCCAGATCAGGGCCAGGCCGATCAGGACGATTGCCGAGGTCACGATCAGCCACGACAGCTGCGGCGTGTCGACCGCCACGATCTGTCCCGTGAGCAGGCCGAACTTGTTCGCAGACCGTCCTTTGTAGAGGGCGAGGAACAGCACCCCGAGGCCGAGGCCGAAGGGCATCAGCACGCCGATGATCGAGTTGCGATCCCGGGCCCGGGTGCCCAGCGCGCCGATGACTACGGCGGCCAGGATCGAGCCGAACAGGGAGCCGGCGACGACGTTGACGCCGAGCAGCAGCGCGCCCGACGCGCCGGCGAACGAGAGTTCGCTGATGCTGTGTACGGCGAAGGGCAGGTCGCGTTTCATGACGAAGGTGCTGATCAGGCCGCCGACCACGCCGAGGATCGCGCCGGCGATGAGTGAGTTGTGCACGAGCGCCAGCAGCTGCGGGTAGTCGGCGAAGTTGAAGATCTGGTGCCAGATGCCGGTGGCGCTCATGCGGCACTCGTGACATCGGTCGGGGCGTGATGCGCGTCCGACGCGGTCTCGGGCAGGCCCGCCACGATGATCCTTCCTCCGGTGTGCAGCACGTCGATGGGCATGCCGTACAGCTCGCTCAGGGTGGCGGAGTTGAGCACCTGGTCGACGGAGCCGATCCGGAACTGCCCGCCGGCCAGGTAGAGGACCCGGTCGACGTACGGCAGGACCGGGTTGATCTCGTGCGTGACGAACACGACGGCGGTGTTGCTGGTCCGGCGCCGGCTGTCCACGAGGGCGGTGACGGTGCGCTGGCTGCGCATGTCGAGCGAAAGCAGAGGCTCGTCGCAGAGCAGCAGCTTCGGGTCGGCGACGAGCGCCTGTGCAATGCGGACGCGCTGCTGCTCGCCGCCGGAGAGCAGGCCGATGGGCATGTCCGCGAACCGGGTTGCGCCGACCGCGGCCAGGACGGTGTCGATGCGCCGGCGGCGGCCGGGCCGTGGCCAGCCGGTGCCCCATCGGTGGCCGTCGAGCCCCTGGCCGACGACGTCGCGGACGCGCAGCGGGACCAGCGGATCGATGTGGCGCTGCTGCGGGACGTACCCGACGTCGTCGCGGTGCTGCCGGGGCGGGTGGCCGGCGACCAGCAGCGTCCCGGTGTCCAGCGGCTGCAGGCCGAGGACCGCACGCAGGAGGCTGGTCTTGCCGGAGCCGTTCGCGCCGAGGACGGCGACGAACTCGCCGGGCTCGACCTGCAGGTTCAGTCCCTGCCACAGTCGGCGCCGGCCGTAGCGCAGTGCCGCGTCGCGCAGCGCCAGTGCCGGGGCACTGGCGCGCGCGACGTCGGTCACCGCCGGTGTCGTGCGGGTGCTCATTTGAGGGCGGTCTCGATCGCCGTCAGGTTGTCGCCCATCCACGTCAGGTAGTCCTTGCCCTCGGGCAGGGTCTCGGTCACCGGTACGACGGCGACCTTGGCCGCCTTGGCCGCGCTGAGCACCTTCTCCGTCTCCGGCCCCGAGGTCTGCGCGTTGTAGGCGAGCAGTGCGACGTCCTTGTGCGCGAAGAGGTCGAGCGTCTCCTGCAGGACGTTCGCCGGTACGTCGGTGCCCTCCTCGATCGCCTCGCTGAACTCGTCCGGCGTCTTGTTCACCAGCCCGCACGCCTCCAGCATGTACAGCGGCACCGGCTCGGTGATCGCGGCGCCCGCGCCGGTGTGGGCGGCCTTGATCGCCGTCTCCCGGGCCTGGAGCTGCTGGACCTTCTGCTTGAACGTGGTGGCGTTGGCGGTGAAGGTCGGCGCGCCCGCCGGGTCGGCCTCGCCCAGCGCGGCCGCGAGCTGGTCGGCGAGCTTCTCCACGGTCGGCAGGTCGTACCAGACGTGCTCGTTGAGCTCCTCGCCGCCGGCGGCCTTCTTGCCCGAGATGTCGACGACGTTGAGCACCTTCGGGGAGCCGCCGGCCGACTTCAGCATGGTGTCGACGAAGTCGTCGTAGCCGCCGCCGTTCTCGATGACCACCTTGGCCTTCGACAGCTCCAGCTGGGTCCGGGTGTTCGCCTCGTACGAGTGCGGGTCGGCGTCAGGGTTGCTGATGATCGACGTGACGGAGGCCCGGTCGCCGGCGATCTGCTTGACGATGTCGCCGTAGACATTCGTCGAGGCGACGACCGAAACCGCCGAGCCGGACGGCGCCGCGGCCGGCTCCCCCGACGAGGACGAACCGCACGCGGTCAGGAACATCGCCAGCGACAAGGCACCGGCTCCCCACCATCTCACACCTCGGCGTACCACGACTCTATGCCCACCTTCTGCAGCAATCAGTAATGAAATTCGTTTCCAAGAAAGACCTTAGGTCACGGACGCCGCCCCGATCAAGCCAGCGGAATCTATTGTCACAAGCGCATATCTGCATGTCGTATCCACCGGTTGCCGTTCGGCGGTTCCGCTTGACTCCGGAAATGGAAACCGATACCAATAAGGGGTGAAAGCCGCATTCGTCGGCAAGGGTGGCAGTGGCAAGACCACCCTCGCCGCACTGTTCTGTCGTCTCCTCGCGGTCCGGGACGCCCCGCGCGTGCTGGCCTTCGACGCCGATATCAATCAGCACCTGGCCGTCGCGCTCGGCGCCGACCCCGACGAGGCCGCCATGCTGCCCGCGCTCGGGGACCATCTGGACGAAATCAAGGAGTACCTGCGCGGCGACAACCCGCGCATCCCGTCCGCCGCGGCGATGCTGAAGACCACACCGCCCGGGCCCGGCTCGCGGATCGTTGGCGTGGCCGAGGCGAATCCGCTGTACGAACGGCTCGTGCGCACCATCGGCGGCGTGCGCCTCGCCGTCACCGGCCCGTTCGCCGCCGACGACCTCGGCGTCGCCTGCTACCACTCGAAGGTCGGCGCGGTGGAGCTGCTGCTCAACCACATGGCCGACGGGCCCGGCGAGTACGCCGTCGTCGACATGACCGCCGGCGCCGACTCGTTCGCGTCCGGCCTGTTCACCCGATTCGACCTGACCTTCCTCGTCTGCGAGCCGACGGTGCGCAGCGTCGGGGTCTACCGGCAGTACGTCGGCTACGCCCGCGACCACGGCGTGCGCATCGTCGTGGTCGGCAACAAGGTCGACGACGCCGAGGACGTGGCCTTCCTGCGGGCCGAGGTCGGCGACGACCTCCTGTGCTGGTTCGGCCGCTCCGGCTTCGTCAAGGCCGCCGAGCGAGGCCGGCACCTGCCGATCGACGAGCTGGAACCCGCCAACGCCCACGCCCTGGCCGAGCTCAAGGCCGCGCTCGACACCAGCACAAAGAACTGGATGTCGTACGCCGAGCAGGCCGCCGAGTTCCACACCCGCAACGCGCTCGCGTGGGGCAACGACCGCGCCGGCACCGACCTGACCGCCCAGATCGCCCCGGGCTTCACCCTGGCGCCGGCGACCGTCGCCGCGCGCTGAGAACCGAGGAGGAGCACATGTCCCTGGACGTCCCCACCGCCCTGCTGGAGCGCGCCGAGGCCGGCCCGGTCGACGACGCCGAGTTCGTCGCGTGCGTGCGGGAGTCGCTCCCGTACGCCTGGACGATCATCAGCGGTGTCGTCGCCGACCTGCACACCGGCAGCGGCGAGTTCGCCGACCACAGCGTCCCGCCGCCGAGCGAGGCCGAGCGCGGCCAGCTCCTGCGCGCCCTGGCCAGCGACGCCATCCGGGGCGGCCTGGAGCGGCACTTCGGCGTGACCCTGGCCTTCCAGAACTGCCACCGGGTCGCGGCGTTCGCGCCGTCCGCCGTCGGCGGCGACCGGTACCGCGCGTTCGTCTCGCCGCGCGGGCAGCTGCTCAACCAGTCGCCGGAACTGCGTGACTGCTGAACCGGGCCGCGGCGCCGGGCCGGGGGCGCCCGGCCCGGCGCTGCGGATCGACCTGTTCCTGCTCGCCGGCCTGTTCCCGGGCCTGACCCACGCCGGTGCGCTCAGCGCCGCCGTCGACTACGCGGAGGCGGCCGAGCGGGCCGGCTTCGACGGCGTCTGGCTGGCCGAGCACCACTTCAGCGCCTACGGGACGTGCCCATCCGCGGTGGTCCTGGCCGGGCACCTGCTCGGGCGTACGAGCCGGCTGCGGGTCGGCACCGCGGCGGTGATCCTGCCCAACCGGCATCCGGTCGCCCTGGCCGAGGAGACCGCCCTGCTCGACGCCGTCTCCGGCGGCCGCTTCGACCTTGGCGTCGCCCGTGGCGGGCCGTGGGTGGACCTGGAGGTCTTCGGTACCGGCCTGGACCGCTACAACCACGACGGGTTCGCCGCCGCGCTCGACCTGCTCCTGGCCGGGCTGTCCGGCGCCGCCACCATCGCCGGCGACGGGGACCGGTTCGCGTTCCGCGAGGTCCCGATGGTCCCGGTCGCCGCGCGCCGGCCGCCGGTGTGGGTCGCGGCCACCGGGTCCTCGACCGTCGAACTGGCCGCGGCCCGGGGTCTGCCGCTGCTGCTCGGCATGCACGACGACACCACCGCAAAGGCCGAAATGCTGCATCGGTACGCCACCGCCGGCACCCGCACTCCCCCGCCCGGGCACGCCTCGACGCACCTTGCCTTCGTCGCCGACACCGTCGAGGAGGCCGAGACGGTGCTGCGCCGCACGATGCCCGCCTGGCTCGCCGCCGCCGGCGGATCGCCGCGCATCGACGGGACCGCACCGCCGCGCCGCGATCCCGCCGCCTACCTGGAACACCTGCTCGCAATCCACCCGGTCGGACCGCCGGAACGCTGCGTGCAACGGCTCGCCGCGACCATCGGCGCCACCGGGGTACGGCGGCTGCTGCTCATGGTCGAAGGGGCCGGCGAACCGGCGCGGACCCTCGCCAACATCGAGCGGCTCGGCCGGGAGGTACTGCCGCCGCTGCGCCGCCTTCGCTGAAACCCGCATCGCGACATATGCTGGGGTCGCCATGAATGACATGATCAGCGGCGCCGCCCGCAACACCCGGCAACGCTTCGAGGTCCTCGCGCTCCTGGATGAGATCGCGGACTTCCGCACGCCGCAGCAACTTCACGCGCTGCTGCGCGAACGCGGCGCGCAGGTCGGCCTGACCACGGTGTACCGCACGCTGCAGCTGCTGCAGGAGGCCCGCGAGGTCGACGTGACCCGGCTGCCGGGCGGTGAGCAGCTGTTCCGCCGCTGCGGCGCCAGCCACCACCATCACCTCGTCTGCCGGTCCTGCAACGCCACCGTCGAGGTCCGCGGCCCGGCTGTGGAACGCTGGACCGAACGTATCGCGGCCGAACACGGCTTCACCGACGTCGGCCACACCCTGGAGATCTTCGGCACCTGCTCACGCTGCAGCCGCTGACCGCGACGCCCCTGACGGCGGCATACGCACATCGCCTCCAGCGGCGCTCGCAACGAAGCGCTCGGACGCGGCGTCTCGCCGAGCGGTCCAGTTGCGGAGTCGTGCGCAGGCCCGCCATGTGCCGTCCGGCGCGACGGGCCGAAGCTGGCCGTTCAGTGCGTGTCTGCCTGCTTCCCGTGCGCCATCGACCGCTGCTGGCCACCGGCCGCGGACACGGCGCATCGGCGGCATACGCCGCTCAGCTGCAGAACGGTGTCGACGTCGCGGAACCCGTGCCGATCCGCCACTGTTTGCGCCCAGTCATGAATCCAGCCCGTGGGTAGCTCGACGGTGCGACCGCAGCGACGACAGGTGAGATGGTCGTGGGCGGCCGGCCCGCAGCGGCGGTAGCGCCGCGCGCCGTCGCCGAGCACGACCACGTCGAGTTCCCCGGCTTCGGCGAGCTGGTGCAGGACGCGGTACACGGTGGTCATCCCGGCCCGGCTGCCGCGCCGGAGCAGTTCCACGTGGACCTCGCTCGCGCTGCGGAAGCGGTCGGTGGCCGCCAGCAGGCCGAGGATGGCGTCGCGGTGCGGGGCGTGCCGTTCCGAGACCGTCATCGGCGGGCCGATCGTCTCACGGCACGGTTCTTCAACACGGGACCTACTTTACAATGAAAACCATTTCCAACAAGATGGGCGTATGACGGTTCCCTCCGACATCACGACCGCCGGCCTCGGACTCCACGGGAAGGTGCGGCCGTCGGTGACGGTGCTGGCCGGCTTCGCTCCCGCCGCGACGCTCGCCGTGGCCCGGACGCTGCTGCTGGCCGACCCGGCCCTGATCCTGGTGCGCCACGACCTGACCGGCGTGCTGCAGGGCCAGGTCCAGCGGGTCGTGCGCGACGGCACCCAGCTGCTCGAGGACGTCACCGTCGAGCTGGTCCACGGCTGCATCTCGTGCACGCTGCGCGAGGACGTCCTGCCGACGCTGCTGCGGCTGAGCCGGGAGCGGCCCGGGCGCGACTTCGTGCTCGCGCTGCCCGAGGCGGTCGAGCCCGAGGCGCTGGCCGCGGCCTGCGCCGGGCATGTGGCACACGAGTCCTTGACCTTCGACTCCTACGTGGCGGTCGTCGACGCCGCCACCTTCCTCGCCGACCTGGACAGCTCCGACGACCTGCGCACCCGCGCGCTGCACGCCTCGGAGCACGACGACCGCAGCGTCGCCGACGTCGTCGTTCGGCAGGTGGAGTACGCCGACACCGTACTGCTGTGGGACAGCCCGGACCACGACGGCTTCGAGTCGGCGCGCCTCGCCACGCTCCTGCGCCGGCTGGCGCCGTGGGCCACCCACCTGCACACCGGTCGAGGCTCCACAGTGGACTGCACCGATCTGGCCCGGCTGCTGCGGCGCACCGGACGACACAACCCGGAGGTGCCGGGGATGCTCGGCCGCGCCCTGGAGGGCTTCACCGTCGGCGTGCACGAACCGGTCGAGGACTGCGGGGTGGTGTCCGTGCTGTTCGAGGCCCGCCGCCCGTTCCATCCGCAGCGGCTGCACGACACCCTGCAGCGGGTGACATCACCGACGCTGCGTAGCCGGGGCCAGTGCTGGATCGCCAGCCAGCCCGACGGCGCGATCGGCTGGGAGTCCGCGGGCGGCGGCGTCACGCTCGGCACCCTCGGCTACTGGCTGGCCGCACTGCCCGCGCAGCGCTGGAACGAGGCGACGCCGCTGCGTCGGCTGGCCTCGAACCTCGCCTGGGACCCGGTCTTCGGCGACCGGCGGACCGTCCTGGCCTTCATCGGCGTACACATGGACGCGCCGGCAATCGTCGAGGACCTCACGGCGTGCCTGCTCACCGACGACGAGCTCGCGGATGGCTTCGCCGCGTGGACGGCTCAGCCAGACCCGTTCGCCGGCTGCTTTCCGCTCTTCGAGGAGGACTGAGCACCTGGGCGTCCGTCGCGGTTCGCTCGGGGCGTGAAGCTCGGCAGGTGGATGCGTTCGCCGCTGCGGCTGAAGATGGTGAGCACCTCCAGCGGCCCGCCGAGCGCGGCGACGGCGTGCGGGATGCGGGTGTCGAACTCGGCCGCCTGCCCGGCCTCCACGACGAGGTCGCGGTCGCCGAGGACGACCCGGGCCCGGCCGCGCAGGACGTAGCACCACTCGTAGCCGTCGTGGCTGCGGGTCTGGAGCGGCTCGTCGCCCGGCAGCAGGGTCATCTTCAGTGTCACGACGGGGGCGTTCTCGGGCGAGAGATACTCGACGGTGAGGTTGCCGTACCGCCGCATGCGGGGCTGGACCCGCGGGTCGGGGGCGCTCCACATCATCAGATCGTCCAGGCCGATCCGCAGTGCGCGGGTGATCGGCAGCAGCAGCTCGAGGTTCGGGGCGCGCTTGCCCGCCTCGAGGCGCGAGAGCGTCGAGGCGGAGATCCCCGTGAGCTTCGAGAGCCGGTCGAGGGTCAGGTCCCGCTTCAGGCGCGCCGCGCGCAGCCGGGGCCCGACCTCACGCAGGACGGCCTGCGTGAGGCCCGGCCCCGGCGGCGGCTGGTTCACCATGATCCGGTGCTGTCACACCCGGCGGCGAAAGTGCAGCACATGGTCCTCGCGGACGCCGGACTGCCCCTGCAGCCCGGCGACCTCGGTCACCACGGTCTCCGATCGCAGCGCCTCCCAGCGTTCGCCCGGCAGGGCCAATGCGGCCAGGTTCGCCGCGGGAGTCGGCACGGTGAGATCGAGGAGGTGTTCCGTGAGCCCGGCCGGCAGCCCCGAATGCCACGGCGGCATGCTCTGGTGCGAGACGACGAGCAGATGCCCGCCCGCAGCGACCGCCTCGGCGGCCCGGCGCAGGATCGCCGCGCGTTCCCCGGGCGCGGCGACCGGCGAGTGCAGGAACTGGGCCGAGACCAGATCGAACCGGCCGTCTGGGAATGACGCCGCGAGGTCGTGCCGTTCGAAGATGATCCGGCCGCTCAGGCCGAGCCGGGCAGTGTGGGCACGGGCCCGTTCCAGGGCGGTTTCGGAGACGTCGACGCCGACGACGGTCCAGCCGTGCCCGGCGAGCCAGATCGCGTCCGCGCCGTCTGCGCAGCCGAGGTCCAAGGCGGTGCCCGGGGCGAGGTTCGCGATCTCGGCGGTCAGGAACCGGTTGACCGGGCCGGGCTCGGGCCGGTTGAAGGCGGTGTACAGCGCCTCCCAGAACTGCTGCGTGACGTCGGGCGGTCGGGTCATGGAAGGTGTCCTCACCGTTAGTTGCCGGTCGCGGTCTTGACATCGGCCGCAGTAGCCTCGAGCGCGTCGATGATGCCGAGACCGCCGCCCTGCGGGTGACTCTCGTCGGCGCCGTAGACGTGCCCGGCCCGCACGGCGGGCAGGTCGGGCAGGACCTGCCTGAGCGCGTCGATCGCGGCCCGCTCGTCACCGACGTAGTTGACGAAGATCACGTCGGGCCGCATGGTGACGGCCTGCTCGGCGTTGAGCTCCGCGAAGGGCGTCTTGAGATCGGCGAACTGGTTGGTCAGCCCGAGCGCGCCGAGAATCGCCGAGGCGCGGCGACGAGCGAATCCCATACCCTCTCCTGAAATCGGGAACCATTTCCAACAACTCGCGCCACGGTAGGCGCTCTCACTGCACAGGGAAAGTTCTCATGCCGATTCGGCAAGATCGAGCCCTTGGGGTTACCCTGTTGCAAACGACACTCATTTTCAATTAGTGAGGACGCTCATGGCAGTACCGAAGCGCAGAATGTCCCGGTCGAACACCCGGCACCGGCGAGCGCAGTGGAAGGCCGCTGTTCCGGCGCTTGCCACGTGCCCATGCCCGCGCAAGGAGACCGTCGTGCCGCACCGGGCGTGCACGCACTGCGGCCTTTACAAGGGCCGCCCGGTGGTGGATACCCCGTGAGCGGGCGACTGCCGGTGACGGTGCTGTCGGGCTTCCTCGGTGCCGGCAAGACCAGCCTGCTCAACCACGTGCTGGCCAACCGGGACGGGCTGCGCGTCGCCGTGATCGTCAACGACATGAGCGAGGTGAACATCGACGCCGCGCTGGTGCGCGACGGTGCCGCGCTGTCGCGGACCGAGGAGCGACTCGTCGAGCTGACCAACGGCTGCATCTGCTGCACGCTGCGCGACGACCTGCTCGAGGAGGTGGCCCGGCTGGCCCGGCTCGGCCGCTTCGACTACCTGCTGATCGAGTCCAGCGGCATCTCCGAGCCGATGCCGGTGGCGGCCACGTTCGCTTTCGGCACGCAGGGCGGCGAGGTGCTCTCCGAGCTGGCGCGGCTCGACACGACGGTCAGCGTCGTCGACGCGGCCGGCCTGCTCGGGCACATCGAGGCGGGTGAGACGCTGGAGCAGCGGGAGCTCTCGGCGTACGACGGAGACGACCGCAGCATCGCGGACCTGCTGGTGGATCAGATCGAGTTCGCCGACGTGCTCGTCGTCAACAAGACCGACCTCGTCGCGCCCGGCGACCTGGCCACCGTCGAGGCGCTGCTGCGCCGCCTCAACCCGGCGGCTCGGCAGGTGCGGGCGACCCACGGGCGCATCGACCCGGCGGAGATCCTGCACACCGGGCGCTTCGACCTCGACCGGGCCGAGACCGCGCCGGGCTGGATCGCCGAACTCAACGGCGAGCACGTTCCGGAGACGGAGCAGTACGGCATCTCCAGCGTCCTGTTCCGCGACGACCGGCCGCTGCACCCGCAGCGGTTCTGGACCCTCCTCGCCGAGGAGCTCGACCACTTCGGCGTGGTGCGCTCCAAGGGCTTCCTGGTCCTGGCCAGCCGTCCGGACGTGCAGGCGCTGTGGTCCCAGGCAGGCCCGTCCGCCCGCTGCGAACCGTTCGGCACCCCGGACGAGGCGAGCGGGCACCGCCAGGAACTCGTCTTCATCGGCATCCACCTGGACACCGGCAGCCTGCGAGCGGCGCTCGAGGCTTGCCTGCTCACCGATGCCGAACTCGCGGCCGGCGAGGAGGCCTGGCGGGCGCTGCCCGACCCGTTCCCCGCATGGGACATCGAGGACCTGCACGAGCACGACGAATCCGACGTGACCGCAATCGCGAGCTGAGAGGTGTACACGTGAAACCCGGAATCCACCCCGACTACCACCCGGTCGTCTACCGCGACCGCACCGCCGACTTCGCGTTCCTGACCCGCTCCACCGCCACCAGCGACAAGACCATCGAGTGGAGCGACGGCAACACCTACCCGGTCATCGACGTCGACCTGTCAAGCGCCAGCCACCCGTTCTGGACCGGCCGGCAGCGCCTCGTCGACACCGCCGAGCGGGTCGAGAAGTTCCGCACCAAGTACGCACGGGTCCAGGGCGGGAAGAACCCGTCCTGAGCCCAATGCGCCGGCCGCGCCCGTCAGTGCTCGTCGAAGTGCTCACCGTGGGCGGCGTGCCGGTGCCCATCGTGCACGAAGTCGACGTGGTCGCCGTGCTCGACGGTGTCGTGCCCGCACCCCTGGCCATGCACGTGGTCGTGTTGCTCCGCGACCGCGTGCACGGCCTCGGCGCTCCAACATAACTCCGGGGCGAATCGTCGCGTGCTGAAACCACCGATCGCCGCGCTGCCTGCGAAGCTCCGCATAACGCGAGGACGGCCGCCGGGAGCGTGCAGCTACTGGTGAGAACAACGATCACCGCGCTAGCATCCCGAGCGCGCCCAGCACCAGGCCGGTGCTCATCGTCAGCCGGGTACCGAACCGGGCGATCAGGGCGGAGCTGGACCGGGCGCCGACGATGACGCCAGCGCAGAACGGTAGGAACGCCGCCGCGGCCTGCAGCGGGCTGGAGGCGAGGACCGTCTGCATGAACAGCGACGCGAAGCAGAATCCGGCGATGGTGGCCGCGCCGATGAACACCACTACGACGTTGGCCAGCCAGACCGTGCGCACGGCGAAGACTCCCAGGCGCACGAGGGGCTCGCTCGCCCCGGCGCCTGCCCACTGCGCGGCAGGCATCCCGGCGGGCCGAATGACGCGACAAGCCCGCGTCGCGCGCACGTCCTCGCGGCGGCACCCGCCGGCCAGCCGATCTCAGGCCGATCGTCTGGCGAAGGTGAACCGGATCACGGTGGTGAGGCGGATGCGGCCGTCGGCCTGTCGAGCGGACTCCAGTTGCGCTGCGGCAGCGGCGAGAGCGGCGGCAAGCCGGCTGGCGGGGATCCGTTCCAGCAGCATCCGGGCGCCGTGCGACCAGGCCCATCGGTTGAAATGCTCGTCGTCGTCGAACTCGGTCACGAAGGCGCGCTCTTTCGCCGTGACCTCGGCGAATCCCGCGGTACGCAGCGCGACGGCGGTCGACGCCGTGGTGGCGAAAACGTCCTCCTGCGCGCTGACCGGCGAATGCCGCGGAGCCTCGCTGGGCAGGTGGCCGGCGAGGGCTGTCAAGGCCGCGCTGAACGCAGGGTCCGGCGCGGCAAAGGTGGTGAAGCCGATCCGCCCGCCTGGCTTCAGCAGCTCGTGGTACGTACGTAACGCCGCGGGCGGGTCGGGCATCAGGAACAGCACCATGCCAGCGAGGATCGCGTCAAACGGCCCGCGGATGCGGTCCGGACGTTGCGCGTCGTCGACGATGACCGTCACATGCTGCAGCCCGGCGGCGCGGACCTCGGCTCGGGTGAGTTCGACCATGGCAGGGGCAAGGTCGATGCCGACGACGCTGCCGGACGGGCCAACGGCCTCGGCGGCTGGCTGGAGTACGGCGCCGCGTCCGCATCCGACGTCGAGCACCCGGGCGCCGGGAGCCAGCCGGGCGAGGCGGACGAGTTCCGCCCCCATCGGGCTGAAGAACTCCGCGCCGACCCGGTCATAGGTCTGCGCTGCCCGGTCGAACACGTCGACGATCGGCGCGGTCTGTCCAGAGATCTGATCGGTGGTGTCACGCGGGGTGAACATGCCGCTCCTTATCGTGGTTCGAGGCGGCGCAGCCGCAGTTCGTGGGTCGCGGCTGCGGCAAGCAGGTCGGCGTCGTGGCTGATGAGCACGACGACGGCGCCCTCGCCGGCGAGCCGGTGCATGATCCGGCTGATCGATTCCAGGTGGCGGCGGTCGACGCCGGAGCTGAGCTCATCGAAGACGACGATGCGGCGGCGACCGAGGCGGGCGGCGACCACGCGCCGCTGCTGCCAGCGCCGCGACGCCGGTCAGGACGCCACAGCCGATGAGGACGCCACAGCCGATGGGGACGCCACGGGCCCGGCCCAACACGGTGAGCTGTGTACTCAAGAACCCTCCTCAGACGTGGACCGGTGTGACCCCACGCTTCGCGCGGCCCGGGGTCATACCGGCCCCGTCTGGGTCAGACCGACGCGTCGTCGGGTGCCGCCGCGTGGGTGGTGGGCTGCGTTCCGGGCCGGCGGCGCGTCGAGGCGAGCGTCACCAAGGCCACGCCGGCGGCGAGCATGGACAGTCCGCCGTAGAGCGGCGCCTGCAGCGACACGCCGGTGGTCGGCAACCGGCTGCCGGAGCCGCACCCGGTCGTGGTGGTCTTCTTCGGCAGCAGGGCCTTGGGGTCGGTGTTGCCGACCGCGAACGTGACGACCTGCGTGGTGCTCGACTGCTTGCCGGAGGCGAGGGTGGCGCTCTGGGTGAAGGTGAGCCGGTAGGCGCCGGCGGCGGTGAAGACCCAGTTGCCGTGGGCGTGGGTGCCCAGCGGGATGGCGTAGGTGTCGGGCAGGCCGTCCTTGCTGTTGAAGATGACCTTCGGCTGTCCGAATGAGTCGTACTCGAAGATGGACAGGGCGCCGGGGCCGTTCACGCCGGTGAGCTTCCAGGTGACCGAGCCCGTGACTTGGGCGGTGGTGATCTCCTCGGTGTTCCAGCCGGCCCACAGCACGCCCTGCTGCTGGGTCTGCGGGATCTGCCAGATCGGGGCGTTCGCCGGGCCGATGAAGTCGAACGGCCCGCTCGGTACCTTGGCGGCGGCCTGGTCGGTCAGGTGGAACACGACGTCCGCAGGGCTGCGCCAGACGGTCGAGCCGGCCTTCGTGCCGTCCTTGATCTGCGACACCAGCTGCCCGTTGACGACACGGGCGGCGTAGTCGACATGGCCCTGGTCGAGGACTACCCCGCCGGTCGTGGTGCTCGTCGTCGGCACACACGTCGTGCGGCTCGGACCAGGAGTCGGCGTGTCGGCCGGAGCGGTGGTGGTCGCCGTGGTCGTGCCTTCGACCGGCGGCGTTGTCACGGCCGTGCTGGGCGACAGCGAAGGCGACGCACTTGCCGAAACGCTCCGCGAGGTGCTTGGTGATGTGGTTGGTGACCCGCCGGGTCCGGGGGCGACCGTGAACGGCAGGGTGGGCGTGGTCGCCGGGGCGTAATGGTTGCCGAACCGTGGGATGAAGCTGGACGTCAGCGTGTGGTCGCCTGCGCCGAGGCCGGACGTCACGAGCGTCGCGGTGCCGTTGACGACGTCGGCGGTGCCGAGCGGGGTAGCGCCGTCGAGGAACTCCGCCCAGCCGTCGGCTCCGGGCGGGGTGACCTGCGTCGTGAGTGTGAGCTGGTCGCCGGCCGAGACTCCGGCCGGGGCCGCGGTGAGACTCGCCGTGGTGGCGATCGGGACCAGGTCGGTCGCGGCGACGCCGCCGACGTACCACGTGTAGGCGACCGTGCCGGAGCTCACCTTGTCGCCGCCGGGGGTGGTGGCGGTCGCCTCGAAGGTGAGGGTGTACCAGCCCAGCGCGGTGAACGACCAGTTGGTGTGCACGTGGACGCCGGTCTGCAGCGTCTTGGTGGTGTAGGCGGGATCGTTCGCCGAGAAGATTCGGGCCGGGGTGCCGTCCGGGTTGAACGAGAACACCTCGAGGGTGCCCGGCCCGCTGACGCCTCGCAGGTGCAGGTCGACCGTGTCCCCGGCGAACGTGCCGGGCGCGATCGACTCGGTGTCGAAACCCGGCCAGATCACGGCCGGATTCTGCGTTTCTGGGGCCAGCCACACGGGGGTGCCGGGCGGTCCGAGGAAGGCGTAGGCGGGGTCGTCGGGCACCTGGGCCTGCGTGTCCGGAGTGTCGCGGAGCTGGAACACGATCCGGGCCGGGTCTTCGTACTCGAACGGCTCGTATCCGATGCGGGTCTGCAGCCGCATCTGCCCGTCGTTCCACCGTACGTCCAGCGCGTCGGTGTGCACGTCGTTGAGCACCCGGCGCTGCCCGCTGACCGGTGGGTCGGCCGCGGCCGCGGGCATGGTGAGCGCCCACAGGCCGGCGAACACCAGGGCGGCCATGGTGGCGCCGGCGGCGATCAACCGGCGGGTCGTGGGATGGCGCAGCAGCGCGCGTCGCATCAGGAACCTCATTCTCATGTCCAGCATCGCCTTGTCGACGATGATTTTTGTTTTCATGCAGCGATGGATTGCGGCTGCGATGAACGTCGCCGCCGGAAGAGGAGGCCGCGCCCCGGTGCGACGAACCATGCCGTCAGGAACACTGCGGTGAGGACAAGCACGATGGTGCCGCCGGTCGGTAGATCCCAGGACCAGGAGACGTACAGGCCGATAACGGCCGAGCCGGCGCCGATGGCGGGGGCGATGGCCATCATGCGGCCGAGACGGTCGGTCAGGAGCCGGGCAGTGGCCGCCGGGGTGACCAGCAGCGCCAGGACGAGGATGTTGCCGATGGTCTGCACGCTGATGACGACCGCGAGAGTGACGATGACGTAGAGCAGGAGGTCGAGCCAGAACACGCGCACGCCCATCGCGCGGGCGCTCTCCCGGTCCAGGGAGATGGTGACGAACTCCTTGTGGAACAGGAACAGCACGACCAGGACCGCGGTGCCGGTGCCCGCCACGACGTACAGGTCGGAGGTGGGGATGCCGGTGATCGAGCCGAACAGGAACTGCTGCAGGGAGCCGGCGTAGCCGGGTGCCTGGGAGATGATGACGATGCCGAGGGCGAACGTCGCGACGAACAGCACGCCGATGAGGGTGTCCTCGCGCAGGCGCCGGTTCTGGGAGAAGACCGCGACCAGGATCGCGGTGAGGATGCCGGCGATCGAGCCGCCGAGGACGAGGTTGCCGGAGACGACGAACGCCACGGCCAGGCCGGGGAAGACCGCGTGGGAGACGGCGTCGCCGATGAACGCCATGCCGCGCAGCACGACGTAGCAGCCGACCACGCCGCAGACGATCGAGGACATGACGGCGATGGCCAGGGCCTTGGGCAGAAACGCCAGGTCCGGATTGAGCAGGTCGGTGAGAAACTCGACTGGATTCACGGCTCAGGCCGCCTTCAGGATACGCAGCAGCGAACTGTCCTCGGAGACGTCGAAGGTGCGCATCCACGCTGCCGGGTCGGCCGCCAGCAGCGCGGGGGTTCCGGTGGCGATGATGGTGCGGTTGAGCAGGGCGACGCGGTCGCAGGTGTACAGCGCGCCGGCCAGGTCGTGGGTGGTCATGAGCACGGCGCGGTCCTCCCGGGCCAGGTCGGTGAACAGTTCTGCGAGCAGTTCCTGGGTCGGCATGTCGAGTCCGGTGAAGGGCTCGTCGAGCAGCAGGACTGCGGGCTGCAGGGCGAGGGCCCGGGCGACCAGGATGCGCTGACGCTGGCCGCCGGAGAGCTGTTCGATGGGCCGGTCGGCGAGGTCGGTCAGCCGGACCCGGTCCAGCGCGTCGGCGACGGCCCGCCAGGCGGACTCGCCCGGGCGGCGCACCAGGCCGAGGCGGCCGGTCAGCCCGGTCATGACGGCGTCGGCGACCGAGATCGGGAACTGCCAGGCGAACTCGTGCCGCTGGGGCACGTACCCGATCCGGGCCCGTCCGGCCCGCGCATCCACGCCGTCCAGCGTGACCCGCCCGGCGGCCGGCCGGACGAGGCCGAGCACCGAGCGCAGCAGCGTCGTCTTGCCGGCTCCGTTGGGGCCGAGCAAGCCGACCAGCTCGCCGCGGTCCACGCTCAGGTCGACGGCCGTCAGGACTCGGCGGCGGCTCAGGTCGACGTCCAGGCCGGTCACGGCCAGACCAGCGCTCATCGGCCGGATCCGGCTCGGGCGGCGAGGACCCGGCGCCGGGCGCGCCGGGCGCGGATGGCGACGATGCTGCCGACGACCAGTCCCGCGGCCGCGACCAGGACGATAGTGACGAGCGGCCACGAAACCGGGCTCGCCCCGGCCGGGTCAGGGCCCCTGGCCACACCAGCGGAACTCGCCGGCGGTGCTGACGTGTCGCCGGCCACCGTACCGGACCACGTCGCGGTGAGCGCGTCGGCGGACGGTGTCGCGGTGCCGACGGCGAAGCGGATCAGCTGGGTGTCGCTCGCCGTGGTGCCGTCGCGGAGCTGAGCCTTGACCTGCAGCTGCAGGAGGTACACGCCGGGCTTGGTGAACACCCAGTTCGCGTGCGTGTGCGTGTTCGCGTCCACCCACACCGGCTGCGGCTCGGTCTTGCGCGAGTCCCACAGGATCTGCGGCTTGCCGAAGTCGCCCGAGTTCAGGTAGACCGTGACGATGCCGGGCCCTTGCACGCCGGTCAGCGACATCGTGACGCCGCGGTCGATGCGCTGCATGACCTGCGGGTCCTGGGTGTTCCAGCCGACCCACACGACGCCGGGGTTCTGCGTCTGCGGGACGACCCACACCGGCGTCGCGGGCTCGGCGCCGATGAACGTGTAGGAGGGGTCGGCGGGGACCGGCAGTCTCGCCGCGTCGGCCACCTGCAGCACGGTCTCGTCGGGGTAGCGCCACACGCTGGCCGCGCCGGGGTCGGCCTTGCGGGCGTCGTCGTGGATCAGGAACCGCCAGTGCCCGTTGTCGAACCGGGGTCCCATGTCGACGTGGCCGATCTGCAGGACCCGTTCGCCGTGCACGATCTGCTGGTTCGGATCGAGGCTCTGACTCAGCTGCGGATCGTCCGATGGACTCGCCCATGCCCCAGGCGGGCTGACGCCCACCGCCAGGGCAGCGGCGAGAACGGCGGCGGCAGTGCGGTACCGATGCATCGTCTTCTGTCTTTCCAACAGTGCTCGGGGGCTCATCGGCCCAGGCAGGTCAGCAGTGAGTCGGCGTTGAACCGCATCATCTGCACGTAGGTCTGCACGGCACCCGAGAAGGTGTCGCCGTAGATCGGGCACACCCGGACGCCCTGTTCCGCGGCGACCTGGGTGAGCGTGGATGAGCGGGCCTTGAGGTTCGGTTCGAGGAAGACCGCCCGCACCCGCAGCTGCCGGATGGTCTCGGTGAGCTTGCGGCGGTCGGCCAGCGACGGCTCGGCGGACGGGTTGGGCGTGACGAACCCGGCCACCGCGATGTCATAGGCGGCGGCGAGGTAGCCGAAGGCGTCGTGGGTGGTGACGAGGTACCGGTTCGCCTTCGGAATGGCCGCGATGGTCTGTCGCACGTAGTCGTCGGTGGCCTGCAGCTCGGCCAGGTACCGCTCGGCGTTGGCCCGGTAGACGGGCGCGCCGGCGGGGTCGCGGCCGATCAGGGTATCGCGGATGAGCTTCACGTAGGCGATGCCGTTGCGGACGTTCTGCCACAGGTGCGGGTCGATCTCGCCGTGCACGTGCTTGCCGAGCACGGCCTGCGGCAGCTGGTACACCGGCGTCCCGGCCCGGCCGAGGAAGCGGAACTGCGGCCCGGCCGGGATCTCGGCGAGCGCCTTGCCCGGCACGTCGATGACGACCTCATCGGCGGTGTACCAGCGCTGGGCCTGCTCGCCGCCGCCGGTCGGGTCGTAGAGCACCCCGAGCCGGCCGGTGTCCACGTCCGTGGTCAGGTCGGCGTGGCCTTCGTCCAGGACGGTCGCGCCGGGGAGGCCGGCGCTCGCCGGGTTGACGCCGACCGCGAACGTGTAGGTGGCCTGGTCCAGCGGCACGAGCGGGGCCGTGTCCGCAGTGCGCAGCCTCGCCTGCAGGGTGAGCCGGTAGACGCCGGGCTTCGTGAATGCCCACGACAGGTGGGTGTGCGCATCCGTCGGCAGGGTCACGGTGTCGTCACGGAAGCCGTTGGAGGAGTCGAAGTACACGTCGGTGTCGCCGAAGGTCCCGGTGAGGTACGCGTAGAGGTGGCCGGGCCCGGTGAGCGCGGTCGCGGCGACGAGCACGTCGGAGGCGCGGGTCGCCCCGAGTCCGGCGCCGTTGCCGCGCACCCGCAGGCCGAGCCAGACGGTGTCGAGATTGGCGTGCTCGACCAGGGGGATGATCTCCGCGGCGTACTTCACCGCCTCTTCCGCCAGCGACACGCTGGTCGCGCCGCGGCGCAGGTTGGCGTCCAGGGTCTTGATGACGCTGTGCTCCTCCAGCAGCGCGTAGTTACTGAAGGCGACGTCGGCGTAGACGACGTTGCGGGCGTCGCGCAGGGTCGGCTCGTAGGTGTGCGGGTCACCGCCGTCGGGCACGAGCGACACGACGTCGACCCGGTCGCCGCCGACCTGCCGGACCAGGTCGCGTAGCAGCCCGGTCGTGGTCACCACCCGCAACCGGTCGCTGTGCGCCCGCAGGACCGGCTTCACCGTGCAGCCGGCCAGCAGCGTGACGATGAGGGCGAGCGCCGCCGCGCGGCGGACGCGGGCCCGCCGCCCGGCGGCGCGCATCAGCCGACCTGGAAGGTGTAGGCGACGTTGCCGGAGGTGGCACCGGCGCCGTTCTGGGCCGTGGCCTTGAACGTGATCGTGTAGATGCCGGCCTGGGAGAACGCCCAGTTGCCGTGGCCGTGCGCGGCGGCGCCGATGCCGCCCGGCCACACCGGCACGTCGCAGCCGGCCGCGGTGTTGCTGTTGAGCCGGAACGTGGGCACCACGGACAGGCCGCTCGTCGCGGTTGTGTACAGCGTGAACCGGCCGCCGGCCGGGCTGGACACGACGCTGACGAGCTCGAGCTTGACCGGGCCCTGCGCCGGGGCGACGTCGGCGGTGTCCCAGCCGGCGTAGAGCTTGTTGGCGTCATACGCCTGCGGTGCCACGTACATGGTCGATCCGGCCGGGCCGAGGCACGACCACGCCGCGCCCGAGGGCACCGTCGTCGTCCATGACGGCAGCACCCGCAGGACGGTGCCGGCCGGGTCCAGGTCGTCGGTCTCCGGGCTGATCGGCGCGTGGGTCTTGATGTTCAGCGAAAGAGCGCCGGCCTCGTAGTCGACGTCGAGGACGTCGACGTGGCCGGTGGTGATCGTCGCGGCGGAGGCGGGGCCGGCCAGCAGCGTCACCGCCGCGGTCGCACCGACC
The DNA here is from genome assembly GCF_050942935.1 of Dactylosporangium sp. CA-233914. Taxonomy (NCBI): domain Bacteria; kingdom Bacillati; phylum Actinomycetota; class Actinomycetes; order Micromonosporales; family Micromonosporaceae; genus Dactylosporangium; species Dactylosporangium sp. CA-233914. Next base: position 7,836,870 of record NZ_CP192030.1, read on the forward strand.
GTCGCGGCGGTGAGCACTGCGAAGATGCGGGGTACGAGTCTCATCAGGGTTCCTTACTTGTTCTTGACGCAGAAGGTGATCCATACCGCGGGCGAGGTCACGGTTGCGCCGGTGGCGGCGAGCTTGGCGGTTGCGTCGACCTTGATGCGGTACTCGCCGGCCTTCTCGAACGCCCAGTTCTCGTGCATGTGGGCGCCGGCCTGCAGGGTGACGTTGTCGGGCAGGCCGTCCTCGCTGTCGACCAGCTTGTTCGGGGAGCCGTCCGGGTTGAACGTGAACAGGCTGACGCCGTCTGGCCCGATGACCTGCTTGAACCGGATCGTCACCGCGTCGTTGCCGAACACGCCCGGCTCAATGTCCTCAGCGGACAGACCCGGCCAGAGCAGGTGCTCGTCCTGGGTCTCCGGCAGCAGGTAGACCGTCGAGCCCGGCGAGCCCAGAAAGCCGAAGGCCGGGTCGCTCGGCACCTGCGTCGCGGACTCCTTCTTCGCCACCAGTACGACGCGTGCCGGGTCGAGCTCCGCACCGGGTTCGGTGCGCTCGTCGTGGATCACGATCTGCAGGTGACCGTCCTCGTAGCCGACATCGACCGCGTCGACGTGGCCCTCGGAGATGACCGTCACCGGCGACGCCTGCGCCGGCGCGGCCGCCGCGGCCGCCGCCACCGCAGCAACTGCGGCGAAAGCCGCCATTCGCAACCCTGATCGGATACGCATACACAAGCTCCCATCGTCAGCAGCACCACACGATGCTACTGAATATGATAATCATGTTCAATAAGACGTCAAAGCGTCGATGTGCTATATCTACATGGCTGCATATAAGTCCGCCACCACCTGAGCCGGGCATGTATTGAAAATCAATGCCGTTTGCGCTGTGCTTGGCCCCGTCGAAGCCCACCAATGCCGAGAGAGGCCGACGCGCATCCCTATCTCAAGGCATTGCAAGACGCCTGGGAGCGGAACGATCCGCAGTTCGCCGCAAGTTTCCGCAACGACAGGGCGGCCGCCCCGCAGAAGTCCTGGACGGCGGCCTCATCACTGCAGCTTGTCGTCGTGATGACACAGGTGCTGGCCGTCGTTTGCGGCTGGGACGACGCTGTTGCCATCGCCGGCCCGCTGACCCCAGCCACCGCCATGCGACCTAGCCCGACAGCGTACTCAACCGGCGAGCCAAAAGCCGACCAGCGCTGATCGACCTCGACTCAGGACGAATGGAATTCGGGACGAAACCACGTGCTCGCCACCCTGGGTGGCGTCACACCGCTACCGTGCCACCCCCGATGTGGGCCATCCCGCAGCACCTCACGCAGCTCGGCAACGACCGGCAACGTGCCCTCCGGGCCGATCTCAACTACCGTCTGAGCGCGGCGCACCAAACCGCTACCGCCACCGCTTTCGTCTGGATTCACGTCACCCAAGGCGAACACCGCTTCGCCCCTAATCGGCGCAACCCCGCAACCATCCCGGGCACCCCACAAGACCCCGGGCTGGACATCGACCGCGCCTGGTGGCGCGCCCGCACCGGCAAACCCGGCCACCACTACACCGAGCTCCGCCACGCCCTTCGCGAACTCGCCGACTGAGCCGAGGCGCGATAGTTGTCACCTCCAGTGGCTGCTGACCTGGACTTTCAGTCGCATCGAGGCGCGAGAGTTGTCACCGATTCGGCGCGCTACTTGTCACCAGTGCCGTCGGAGCGCGTCGTTGTTGTCACCGGCCCCGGTCAACGTCAGCGGTACAGGGCTGGTTTCCGATGCGCCTACCTGAACGCGCGCCGCGGGGTGACAACAAGCCTGCCTACGTGACAGCTGTCGTGCTTCGGCTCACCGACGAACTCGCTCGATCCATCGACGTCGCCAACTAGCGCGCTCAACTTCGCCAACCATCGCGCTCAGTCACACCTATAGCCAAGCACGACCCGACGAAGCCGCGCGTTGTCCACATATCGTGGACAGTCCCCGTGGATAACCTTTGGTAATTCATATCCTTCGATCAATTACAGCGACACCAGGCACCCCGTCGATCGGCACGGTCACGGACCACATCGCCGACCAGACTTCCCGGCACACCGGCAAGGACGGTACCTGATCCGCCCGTCCCGGACGAGCGACGGACCCGACCGCGACACGGCCGGCATGGCCCTGCAACGGCTGGTGGGTGCCGTGGGGTCAGGCGGTCCGGGCCGCGTCGAAGGCGGCACCGACCTGGTCGGCGACGGTCACCGCGACGATCCTGGCCTGCACCGGTATGGACCGGCCGGGCGTGGCGTCGAGCATGAACCGGCCGTAGTAGCTATGGGTGGGGGTTCAATTCCCCCCGACTGTCGGCGGCAGACGGCCGTCGTGGAAGCCGAGCTGGACCTTCCCCGCCGAAGGGTGCCAGTCGGCCGTACTGCTGGATAGCGGTATGCCTCCCTGCAGATGGACCATCCACCGTTTTGTCCCGGCTGTACGCGAATGGTCGCATGCGCGGGAAGATGGAGGGTGGGCGCTGCACGCGCTGGAGCGGAGGCGTTGCATGCGGACAGGCCGGGATTCGCCAGTTAGAGGCGAGATTGTGCATGAGAGCGACCGCACGCGGGTCACTCGGCTGTTCGTCGCTGGGAGCTCGATCATCCGCAAGGAGCCGCTGGGGCCGGACGCGGGGCGGCGGGTGCAGCACGAACGGGCGATGCTGGAGCGGTTGCGCGGGGTCGCCGGCGTTGCACAACTCGCGGAGGCGCCGCATCACGCCGAGTCGATCATGCTCACCGACGCGGGCGATACCACGCTGGCCGACCTGGCCAGGCCGCTCCCCGACGATGAGCTGATCCGGGTCGCCGTCCAGATCGCCCGGGCGGTGGCCGGCATGCACCGCCGGCAGGTGATACACCGCGACATCACACCGGCGAATATCCTGGTCTCGCCGGGCGGCGCCCTCTGCCTGGTCGACTTCGCTCTCGCGACGTCGTTCGGCGAGATCCGCCCTGAGTTCACACACTACGCCGAGATCGTCGGCACCATGGCCTACCTGGCACCCGAGCAGACCGGGCGGACCGGCCGGCCGGTGGACCAGCGCGCCGACCTCTACGCGCTGGGCGCGACCCTGTACGAGTTGGCGACCGGCGCCCCGCCGTTCGGCTCCGGCGACCCGCTCCAGCTCACCCATGCCCACCTGGCCCGCGTGGCCGTACCGCCCGCACAGGTGAACTCGGCCGTGCCGGTCCGGCTGTCCGAGATCGTCATGCACCTGCTGGAAAAGGAGCCGGACGACCGGTACCAGACCGCGGACGGCGTGGTCCACGACCTCGAACGACTGCGTGACACGGATCCGCATACGGCGGCCGGGCTGCGGGTCGGCGCGCACGACGTGCCGCTGCGGCTGCTGCCGCCGTCGCGGCTGGTGGGCCGCGATGCCGAGGTTGCCGCGCTGGAGGCGGCGTTCGCGGATGCGTTGACGGGCCGGTGCCGCGGGGTGCTGATCGGCGGCGCGCCCGGCGTGGGCAAGACCGCGCTCGTCGACGAGCTGCGTACGGTGGTGACGGGCCGGGACGGCTGGTTCGTGGCCGGCAAGTTCGACCAGTACCGGCGGGATCTGGAGTTCGACGGGATCTATCAGGCGTTTCGCGCGCTGGGCCGGCTATCGCTGTCCGGGCCGGAGGACGAGCTGTGCAAGGTGCGCGACCGTATCCTGGAGACGGTCGGGCCGAACGCGGGTCTGCTGACCGCGCTGATACCGGAGTTCGCGGCGCTGCTGGCAGTGCCGGCCGATGCGGGGGATCCGCTGACCACGCAGGTGCGGGCCCAGCGAACGGCGGTCGAGACGCTGCGCGCCGTCGCCTCGCCGCGGCGGCCGATCGTGATGTTCGTCGACGACCTGCAGTGGGCCGGGCGCACGCCGCTCAGCGTGATCGACATCCTGTTCGGCGAGGATCGAATCGACGGCCTGTTGTTGGTCGGAGCGTACCGGGAGGACGAGCCGGATGCCGCGCAGTCGCTGGCGACGCCGCTGTGCCAATGGCGCGGCCGCACCGGGGTGCGCCACCTCCGGCTGACCAACCTGCCCGCGCGCGGCTCTGCCATGATGGTCGCCGAGATGCTCCGCGTCGACCAGGCGGTGGCGTGCGACCTGGCCGACGTGATCCAGCCGTACACGTCGGGCAACCCATACGAGATCGTGGAGCTGCTCAACGCGCTGCGCCGCGATGGTCTGCTGACCGCCACGGCCGCCGGCTGGCGGTGGGATGCGGCGGCTGTGCGCGCGCACCTCGGCCGGTCCGATGTCGCCGGGCTGCTGGCTGCGCGGGTCGATGCCTTGCCGCCGGCGTCCCAGCGGTTGGCGGAGGCGATGGCGTGTCTCGGCGGGCGGGTCGACCTGAGCCTGCTGCAGACAGCCACGGCCGAGCCGGCAAGTGCGGTGGAAGGGCGGCTGGCGCCCGCCGTTGACGACGGCGTCCTGATAGTCGAGCCCGGGCCGGAACCGGCGGTGCGGTTCCGCCACGACCGGATCCGCGAGGTCATCCTGCGAAGGCTGCGCCCGCCGCGGCTACGCGCCCTGCGGCTGGCGATGGCACGGCGGCTCGCCGCCGTGCCGGAGTTGTTCTCAGCCGCGGCGGAGCAGTACCTACCGGTAGTCGACGCGGCTGACAATGCCGCGGAGCGGCGCCGGGTGGTTGGGCTGCTGCGCAGCGCCGCCGGGCAGGCGGCGTTGATCGGGGACTACGCGGCGGTGAACGCACTGCTGGCCGCCGCGCTGCGGCTGATCGAGCCGGAGGACACCGCCGCGCTCGTCGAGGTGCACACCCGTCGCCTCGCCGCGCTATACAGCATGGGGCACCTGGAAGAGGCGGACGACGAGTACCGCATCCTGGAGGGGCTGTGCGCCAACGCGGTGGACCTCGCGAACGCGACGATGGTGCAGGCACGCAGCCTGACCCACCGGAACCGGTTCGCGGAGGCGATCGGGCTGGGCCTGGGGTCGCTGCGCGATCTGGGCATCGCCGTGCCGGCCGCGGACCGGCTCCCGATGGAGCTCGACCGGCGGCTCAACGATCTGTACCGGTGGCTCGAGCACACTGACGAGGCCGGCGAGCTGGCCCGGCCGGACCTCACCGAGCCGACGCTGCTCGCCGCGAGCCGTCTGATCAGCGCGATCCTGCCGGCGTTCTTCATCGTCGCCGACCACGCCATGGCCGGCTGGCTGAGCCTGGAGGCGCTGCGGATCTGGGCCGAGCACGGCCCCGCGCAGGCCGTGCTCGGCCCCATGAGCCACGCCGGCTTCGCCGCGGTGTCGACGCACGGCGACTACAGCGCCGGGTACCGGTCGCTGCAGCGGTTCCTGGCGCTGAGCGAGGCCCGTGGCGACGAGCCCGAAAACTCGCTGATCCGCTTCCTGCTCTCCCTGCTGAGCTGCTGGTTCGAGCCGATCGAGAGCAGCATCGAGGCGGCCCGGCAGGCCTGCGAGGGGCTGGTCGCGGGCGGCGACCTCGCCAACGCCGGATACACGCACTACACGATCGCCTGGGGCCTGCTGGAATGTGCGCCGTCGCTCGACGTCTATGTCCCCAAGGTGGAGGCAGGGCTGGCATTCGCGCACCGCACCGGCAACGAACAAACCGTCCAGTGGCTCGAGACCTACCGCTGGCTGGCCGGTGTGCTGCGCGGCGAGAGCACAACCACAGCCACAACCGCCGCCGGCGAGGCACCCTTCGACCGGCTCGCCGAAAGCCCGCAGACGCTGCTGCACGTGGAGGTCACCAGCGCGGTCGCGGCCGCCGTCCTCGACGATCAGGCTGGCCTGCAGCGGCACGCCGCGGCCGCGATGCGGCTCCTGCCGGCCGGCGCGCAGGGCCTCTATGCGACCGCCCTGGCACGCCTGCTGCACGGGCTCGCCCTCGCCGAGCAGGCCCGCGCCGCCGATAGCGACGCGCGCGACGCCGCGCTGGCCGAACTCGACGAGGTGACGCGGTGGCTGGCCGCACGTGCCGCCGACGCGCCGGCGAACTTCCAGCACCTGGTGCGGTTGCTCGAGGCGGAGCGAGCCTGGGCCGTCGGCGACTTCCGCGGCGCCGCCCTCAGCTTTGACGCCGCGCGGCGCGAGGTCGCCCAGCGCCACCGCCCATGGCACCGGGCCCTGATCACCGAGCGCGCGGCACGCTGCTACCTCGCCCACGGCGTCGAGAACGTCGGCTCCGACCTACTCGCCGAGGCCCGCCGGGACTACCTCGCGTGGGGCGCAACGGCGAAGGCCGACCAGCTCGACTGGGCGTTCCCGAGCCTGCGGCCACGAACCGGCGCGCTCACCGGTCCGAACGCCGAGCTGCCCCACCGCCGGTCCACCGTTACGACCGGAACGATCGATCTCCTCGGCATCCTGTCCGCGTCACAGGCGCTGAGCTCGGAGACCAGCATCGAGGGACTGCGCTCCCGGGTGGCCCACGTGCTCAGCGCGATGACCGGCGCCACCGACGTACGCCTGCTGCTGTGGAGCCAGGACCGGCGGACGTGGCTGATCCCCGCGCCCGGCGACGGCGGCGCCATCCCGGTCAGCGGCACCGACCACGAACCTGCGGCGCCGATATCCGTGCTGCGCTATGCCCGGCGGCTGCGGGCCCCGCTCGTCGTGGGCGACGCGACCCACGACGAGCGCTTCGCCCGCGACCCCTACTTCACCGGCGTCGCCCGCTGCTCGCTGGTGGCCGTACCCATCCTCAGCCGCGGTACCGTGCAGGCCGTGCTCCTGATGGAGAACCGCCTGCTCCGTCACGCCTTCGCCACCGAGCGGCTCGACGGGGTCAAGCTCATCGCCGGTCAGCTCGCCGTCTCGCTCGACAACGCACAGCTGTACGCCGAGTTCCGCCGGATCGCCGACGAGCAGGCGGCGCTGCGCCGGGTGGCGACGCTCGTGGCCCGCGGTGCGCTGCCCGATCTCGTGTTCACCGCGGTGGCCGAGGAGGTCGGCACGCTCTTCGGCGCCAGCACCACGGCGATCGTGCGGTTCGAGCCGGACCGCGAGGTGACGGTGATGGGCAGCTACCGGCTCGACCGCTCCCCGCCAGGCTGGCGCGGCAAGCCCGACGCCCACTCCGCCATGGCGTCGGTCCAGGTCACGGGCCAAGCCGCGCGAGACCGTTCTGGGGTCGCGAGCCCGATCGTGGTCGAAGGCCGGGTCTGGGGCGCCATGGGTGTCGCCTCACTGAGCAAGCTGCTCTCCCACGACACCGAACAACGGCTGGCGGACTTCACGGAGCTGGTCGCGACCGCCATCGCCAACGCCGAGAGCCGGGCCGAGCTGACCACATCGCGGGCCCGGATCGTCGCCGCCGCCGACCAGACGCGCCGGCGCATCGAGCGCGACCTGCACGACGGCGCGCAGCAGCGACTGGTCTCGCTGGCCCTGCAGTTCCGCGCGGTGCAGGACGCCATGTCGCCCGGGCTCGGCGAGCTCGGCGCGCAGCTCGATCAGGCCGTCAACGGGGTGACCGGCGCGCTGGAGGAGCTGCGCGAGATCGCGCGCGGCATCCACCCGGCCATCCTGAGCGAGGGCGGTCTCAGCGCGAGCCTGCGCGCGCTCGCGCGCCGCTCACCGGTCCCGGTCAGCCTCGACATGCGCGCGGAGGGTCGGCTCCCTGAGCCGGTCGAGATCAGCACGTACTACATCGTCGCCGAAGCGCTGACCAATGCGGCCAAGCACGCACGCGCCTCGAACGTCACCGTCACCGTCGACACCGCGGACGGCGTCCTGCTCATCGCCATCCGCGACGACGGCGTCGGAGGCGCGAACTTCACCCGCGGCACCGGCCTGGTCGGGCTCAAGGACCGCGTCGAGGCGCTCAGCGGCCGGCTGCTCCTCGACAGCCCGGCCGGGGCCGGGACCAGCCTGCGCGTGGAGCTCCCGCTCGCCGCCGCGGACACCGCGCACCCGTGAACGGCCTCCGCCGTCTTTGGCGTCGGTTCGAAGCGGCCGCGGTACGCCGAGGCTCGGATCCGGTCGTCGTGGGCTCTCCCGCAACTCCGGCCCATCCGGCCCCACGTACCCGACCATCGAACAGCATGGCTCCTTCAGACGGCGAAATGGCACGCGGTCGCGTGGCCTTGCCCGTCGCGGAGCACGGGCGTTTCCGTCTCGCAGCGCTCCTGCGCCAGCGGGCAGCGGAAGCGGAACGCGCAGCCGCCGGCCGCACTGTCCTGTCCGGACAGTTCGCCGCGCAGCAGCGTGCGTACGGGCCGCTCGCCGACCCGGGGCACCGGCACCGCGTCGATCAGTGCCCGGGTGTACGGGTGCCGAGGCCCGGCGAAAAGGCTGTCCACCGGGGCGGTTTCGACGATGCGCCCCGCGTACATGACAACGACCCGGTCGCAGACGTGCCGGACCATGGACAGGTCGTGCGAGATGTACAGGTACGCGAAGCCGTATTCGTCTTGCAGCCGGGTCAGCAGGTTGAGAATCTGCCCCCGGGCCGACATGTCCAGTGATGCCACCGCCTCGTCGGCGACGATCAGCTTCGGCTGGGTCGCCAGGGCACGGGCGATCGCCACCCGCTGCCGCTGGCCGCCGGACAACTCCGATGGCCGCCGCGCGGCCATCTCCGGTTGCAGCCCCACCGCGTCGAGCAGCCGGACGACGTCGGCGCGGTAGCGCCGCGAACCACCGCCATCGCGCAGCACGAGCGGCTCGCTGATCACGTCGCCGATGCTCATCAGCGGGTTGAGGCTGTCACCCGGGTCCTGGAACACCATCTGCGCGAAGCCGCGCTTGCCCGTCCGGCTGACGTTTCCGGAATCCGAGCGCTCCAGCCCCACGACGATCCGGGCCAGCGTCGTCTTCCCCGACCCCGATTCCCCCACGATGCCAACGGATTCACCCGGTTCGATCACCAGATCGGCTTGGCTGACCGCGTGTACCCGGGATGCCTTGCGCCCCCACCCGGCCCCGCGCGAGAACGTCTTGCTGACCCCGCGCAACTCCAGCACAGCACCACCGCCCGGGCGGCCGGCGCCGGCCACGACGTCGCCCGCCGCCACCTCGCGGTCGCCCTCGGGCGCGCCGTCGCGCTCCGGGGTGCCGTCCTGGCGGCCCGGCCCCGCAGGCGCAGCCGGCCCTTGGCGTCCTCGCGCCCCGGCAGCTTCAGCGGAACCAGCCGATGCGGCAAGCCCGGCCGATCTCCCGGATACGACCAGGTCAACGGGGGCATCGTTGGGGTCGTGGGCGAAGTGGCACAGGGCTGTGCCGCCGCCGGGGAGGGTGACCGGCTGCGGGGCGACGGTGCGGCAGATCGTCTGGCCATTTCCCTTGGCACAGCGCGGTTCGAAGACGCAGCCGGTGACCGGGGCGGTCAGGTCGGGGAGGCGGCCGGGGATGCTGCCGAGGATGCGCTGACGCTCGGTGCCGAGGCTCGGGATCGAGGCGAGCAGGGCGCGGGTGTACGGGTGGGCCGGGCGGTTGAACACCTCGGCGGCCGTGCCGAACTCGGCGACGCGACCGGCGTACAGGACCAGGACGCTGTCGGCGAAGCCCGCGACCAGGGCGAGGTCATGGGTGATGAGGAGGGTGGTCATGCCGGCCGTGTCGGCGAGCCTGCCCATCAGGTCCATGACCGTCGCCTGTGTGGTCACGTCGAGGGCGCTGGTCGGCTCGTCGGCGATGAGCACGCGGGGCTGACCGGCGAGCGCGGTGGCTATCATCGCTCGCTGACGCATGCCCCCCGAAAGTTCGTGAGGGTACTGCCGGGCTCGCAGCGCGGGCTGGGAGATCTCCACTTCGGACAGCAACTCTTCCACCCTCGGCCAGATCTGCTTGCGCGGCACCACGTGGTGGGCCTTCAGGGCCTCGGCGATCTGGTAGCCGACCGTGCGCACGGGATCCAACGAGGACTTGGCGTCCTGGAAGACCATGGACATGGCCCGGCCGCGCAGGGCGCGCATGGCACTCTGGTCATTGAGGTCGATCGGGTCGCCGCCGAGCAGGACCCGGTCGGCCGAGACCTGTGCGGTGGGCGGGAGCAAACCCATCAGGGCGAGGCCTAGCGTGCTCTTGCCGGAGCCGGACTCGCCGACGATCGCCAGCCGGTGCCCGGCGGGTATGTCGAAGCTCGCCCCGTCCAGCGCGGTCACCGGGCGATGGCCGGAGCGGTACGTGACGGTGAGGCCGGAGACGGACAGACCCTGGGACATGGACGATCCTTCGCGCGTCATACCCGGACCACCGGGCTGTTGCCGGCCGCGAGCGCGCGGCCGGAGGCGATCCGGCGGCGCAGGCCCTCGCCGATCATGACGTAGGCGCCCGCGACCAGCGTGACGAAGATGCCGGGGAACAGGCCGTAGAACGGGGCGTAGTAGACCACGTCGTATGCGGAGCGGAGCATGTTGCCCCAGCTCGGGGTCGGCGGCTGGGTGCCGACCCCGAGGTAGCTCAGCGACGCGGCGATGAGAACCGCGCTGGAGGCGAGCACGCTCGCCGCGACCAGCAGGGTCGGCAGTGCGTTGGGCAGCAGGTGGCGGCGCAGGATGTGGCCGATGCCGCCGCCGGAGATCCGGCTCGCCTCCACGTAGCCCCGGTTGCGCAGCACCAGGCCGGTGCCGCGGCTGAACCGGGCCATGGACGGTGCCATGACCATGGCGATGGCGAGGATCTGGACCAGCTCGCCCCGGCCGAAGACGGTGATCAGGAAGAGCGCCAGGACGATCGTGGGGAACGAGAGCAGGACGTCGACGCTGCGCATGCCCAGGCTGTCGGCGAAGCCGCCGAGGAACCCGGTGAGCAGACCGAACAGGGTGCCGACGGCGAACGCGATCGCGGCGGCGGAGAGGCTGATGACGATGTCCACCCGGGCGCCGTACACGACGCGGGTGAGCACGTCGCGACCGATCTCGTCGGTGCCGAACGGGTGGGACGTGGATGGCGGGAGCAGTGGCACGTCGATGATCTCGGCCGGGCCGTGCGAGACGAACAACGATGGGGCGATCGCCATCAGGACGAACGGGGCGAGCAGCAGCAGGCCGCCGAGGAGCAGCTTGGGCTGCCGGGACAGAAATGCCTTCACGCGTGCCGCCTCGTCCTCGGGTCGATGAACTGGTACGCGACGTCAACCAGGAACGCCACCACGACGTATGCCACCGCCGTGAGCAGCACGACCGCCGCCACGACGTTGTAGTCCTTGCGGGACACGCTCTGCACGAGAAGAGAGCCGAGGCCAGGCCAGCTGAACACCGACTCGACGATGACCAGGCCACTCATGAGCGAGCCGACCACCAGGCCGATGACCGTGACGGTGGGCAGAATCGCGTTGGGCAGGATGTGCCGGTACACGGTCGCCCGCTCGGTGATGCCACGCGCCCTTGCCGCGGTGATGAACGGCTGGTCGGCCACGTCCTGGAGCCCGGCATACAGGTATCGGAAGTAGAGCGCCATCTGCGGCAGGGCCAGGGTGAGACCGGGCAGGACCAGGTGGCTGAGGTTCAGCGACGGCGACTCGGTGAACGGCGTGTAGCCGGAGGCCGGGAAGAGGCTCGTCTCGGCGGCGAGCCCGATGATCAGCAGGAGGCCGAGCCAGAAGCCCGGCATCACCAGCAGGATCGTCACGAGGGCCTGGATCAGGCCGCGCACGGTCTTGAACCGGGTCCGGAACGCGAACAGCGCGACGACCACGCTGCCGAGCACCCCGGCCAGCACCGACACCGCCCCGAGCTGCAGCGTCGCGGCCAGCCGGGAGACAACCGTCTCCCGCACGCTCAGGCCCTGGATGGTCAGGCCGAAGTCACCGGTGGCCGCGTTGGACAGCCAGATCCAGAACTGGACCGGCAGTGGCTTGTCCAAGCCGAGCTGCCGGGACAGTTCCGCGACGACCTGCTCCCGCTGCTGCGGGGTGAAGTTCGGCAGGGGCCCGATCCTGCTCTCGGCCGCGTTGCCGGGCAACGCGGCGAGGAGCAGGAAGGTCAGCACGGACACGAAGAACAGCACAACGGCGAGCTGCAGCAGCCGCGAGAGGACGATCTTCACCACCATCAGTTTCACTGCGATAGCCTCCGTAACCCGCCGTTGATGATCGTTTAGAAGGATGCCTTGTGCCAGAACACGTCGCCGAATCCATTCGACTCGACGCCGTTGAGGCCTTCGGGCAGGATCAGCGAAACCGGCCCGCCGAACATGAAGTAGACCAGCGCGTCGTCGACCAGCGCCGCCTCCGCCTTGGCCAGCAGGCCGGGCGCCTCCGGCGCGTCGAACGGCGTGGTCTTGACCTGCCGGTACAGCTCGGCCGCAGCCGGAACCGGCGGCTGCCCGTTGGTGTAGGCGCTGAGCATCACGCTCGGGTTGGTCATGTAGTCGAACAGGTTCTTGGTCGGGAACGGCAGGTTGCCGGCGTTGAACGCCAGCCCCTCCCAGGTGCCTTTGGTGTAGGTCGCCTCCAACCAGGCGTTCGCCTCCAGGGTCTTGATCTCACTCTTGACCCCGGCGGCCTGTAGCCCCTGCTGGATGATCTGCGCCTGCGCGGCACAGTCCTCGTACCCCTGGATGGCGTTGAGCGGCACGCTGATCCCGGACTTGCCGATCTCGGCCAGCATCGACTTCGCGCGCTCCGGGTCGTAGGTGACGTCCGTGGCGTTCACGCCGCTGGTCTGCGGCGTGAGCGTGAACGGGTTCCAGGTCTGCTTGCCCAGGCCCTTGAACGAGGCGGCGTTGAGCTGCTTGGTGTCGAAGCAGTACCGCAGCGCCTTGCGCACCCGCACGTCGTTGAGCGGCTCCTTGCCCATCTGGATGATCCACCAGTTGGCGTAGGTCGCGGCCGACACCACCCTGGTCCCGGGCACGTTCTTGACCTGGTCCAGGTAGAGCGGGGCGATGTCGTACAGCGCGTTCACCTGGTTGCTTCGCAGGCTGACACCCTCCGTGGCGACATCCGCGAACAGGACGAAGTCCAGCTTGTCCAGCGGCGGCTTGCCACCCCAGTAATCCGGGTTGGCCACCGTGTCGACCCGGCTGCCGCTGACGAAGTTGGCCAGCTTGAACGGGCCGGTGCCGACGACCTGGTTGGCGAAGTTCACCTTGCCGAACGAGTCCGCCGGGACGATCAGGATCGGCTGCGGGTCGACCAGGAACTCCACCCGCTCGTTGGTGTGCACCTTGACGGTGAAGTCGTCGACGACCTCGACCTTGCCGAACTGGGTCGGCGACATGACCGGCCGGCCGGTGGTCTGCTTGATCACTTCCGGGTCGCACCGGGCGGAGATCGAGTACGCCACGTCCTTGGCGGTCATCGGGGTGCCGTCGTGGAACTTGACGCCCTTGCGGATCTTCAGGACGGTGACCTTGGGGTCACTGGTGTCGAACGACTCCGCGATGGCGGGCACGAGCTTCCCGCTCTCGTCCTTGCGCACCAGCGTGTCGTAGAGGGCCAGCCCCATCATCTGGGACCAGTTGTAGCCCTGGATGCCGAACGGGGTCAGGCTGGTGATCGCCGCCTTCATCCCGACGGACAGGCCACTGGCATTGCTGCCCCGGTTCTGCGGTCCGGAGCCGCCGCAGGCGGCGAGACCGAACGCTGCTGCCGAACCCAGCGAGAGCCCGAGGAACCCTCTCCTGGTGATACCTGGTCTCACGTGCGCCTCCAGAACTGGATACGATTCCGGGAATCTAAACGCGACCGCACTCAGAGGTCAATAGTGGATCTGCCGCACGACCGCTAGAGACGTTGTGACGTGCTAGTTCGTTGCGAGCCACTCGGCCGTTCGGTTAACAATCGTTTCCAGGAAGTAAAAACGACTCATCCGTACGAAACCGGCGCAGCACGTTGCGCGACACCGCCGCGACGTTGTTGTCATAACCGTTGTGGCAGAGGCTTCCCGACCAGGCGATCGAACCCACCGAGAAGACCGCTCCCCCGCCACCGGTTTCAAAGAACACCATGTCCGCCCGGATCGCCTCGGGGGCATCCGGATCGGCCGACGGCAGCCGTTCCGTCAGGGACGGCACCGCCAGGTCGTAGATGTTGGAGTGGCCCTCGGAACGGGCCAGCACCAGGCCGTGCCGGGGCGAGCCCCGGCCCGGGTCGAACCGGTCGATCTCATACCCCGCCGCTCCGCCCTGGAGCAGGCCGAAGTCGCCGATCAGCTCCTCGTCCACGCCGTCGAAGATGAACGCGGCCCGGGGATCTCGGCTGCCTTCTGTGCGCCGGTAGTAGGAGCACCGGTCGAAGCCCTGGGTGATGAAGGCAACCCCGACCAGGGCCTCCGACCGCCGCCCGGTCTTGCCGAACGGCCCGGCCGGTTCGCCGGTGAACGAGAACATCGCCTCGGTATGGTCGGTCGGCCACAGCGACTCCATCCCCGGCCGCCGGACCTCGACCGTGCCCGGCAGGCTCTCGTGGAACTCCGAAGCGTTGTAGAAACCATTGCCACCGAGGTACATGAGCCGGCCGCCGCTGGCGAGATAGGCCGCGATCGCGTCCTCCATGCGGGCGGACAGATACTCCGGGTGCGACGCGGTCACCACCACGCGGTACGGGGTGATCGCCGCGGTCCCCTCCCGGTGCAGGTCCTCGTCGGTCACCACGTCGAACGGCACGCCTTCGTGCTCCAGCCACGCCGTGATCAGCAGATCCTGACAGAGTTTGTAGATCCGGCCCTTGGGCCGGAAGTTCGTCACCGGCCGCCGCAGGCTCGAGTAGACCACGGGGCTTCCGTCGCGGTGCATGTCGTAGGTTGACGCGCCGAGTTCGGGCTGCACGGACAGGAGCAGATCGGTGCCGTCCAGGACGGTCAGGCGGCCGTGCATCATCTCGCCGAACTGGGCGAACATGCGCAGCCGCATGTTGGCATACGCCGCATAGGTTGCGGTCGGGACCAGGAACACAGTGTCGGCGGTGACCGTCCCGCGCGGCGGCCGGACAAAGAACGGCACCCGGAACTCCTCCGCCCCGGCCATCAGCCGTAGCGCGTACGTCCCGCTCCCCCAGTCCGCCGGCACGGTCAGCGTGAACGACGGCGCCCACCCCGCATCCGCGAGATCGTCGCTGTGAAAGTGCATCGCCCCGTACTCGCCGGGCGCCATCCGCCAGTCCAGATACCGTCCCGACCACGCCACCCCGCGCACCGCCCGGGCCGGCAGGTTCACCGTCCAGCCCGGATACCCGCCCCGAATCTCCTGCGTGTCGATCCCATCCGCAAGATCCCACTCGGCGACCACCCCCGGTTGCGGGCCCTGCCGCTGTTGCGGCCCACTGCCCGCAACGGCAGGCGGTGGAGACTCCGTGCGGGGCACGAACGCAGCTGCCACGCCGCGCACGAGGACTGCCGCCGCCTGACGTCCCAGCGGGCGCTCGTACAGCCGGGGGCGTTCGATCAGGCCGTTGTAGGGGCGGTCCGGCCGTACCCGCCCATCCGATGCGGACTCCAACGCAGCGGCGAGGGTCAGGCTGACACCGGTTGCGTGGCCGGAAACGGTTGTGGGGGCCGTCGCCAGCGAGGCCTGGCCGGTGTCCCAGGATGTCTTCGGGACCTGTTGCACGCCGACGGAAAGCTCACCGCCCGCGCTTCCAGCGAAAATCAAGAACCAGTCGCGCGTACGCACGGTGCCCGCGCTGACGACCTCGGCGGCGCCGTCGGTGAACACGACGCGGCCGTCCGGGCGGACGTAGAGGCAGCGATGTGAGCCGTCCTCGCCGCGCAGCGAGGCGATCACCTGCTCGCCTTCGCAGAGCAGGGTCGGCTGGACGAAGGCGGAGAAGCCGAAGGCGGCGGGAAGCGGGATCGGGCCAGGGACGTGCGCATACGAGCCGGGGTGGACCGGCTGTTCCACCGAGGGGTACTCGCCGTCGACGACCGAGCGCAAGACCGTTTCCCGGAACGGGGGCGCGTCCGGGCCGACCTCGGGGTTGTGCAGGCGGACGATGTCCGCGCGGTAGGACGGGTGACGGGAACTGCTGACGTAGAACGTGATGGGCTCGCCGGCGTGCACGCCGTCCTGTCCGGCATACCCGAGGACGGAGGGGATGACCGGGTGTGCTGTGGCTTCGCTCCGGCGCGTCTGCGGGGCCGCCGGGTCCACGGTGGTTCCGAAGAGTTCCTGCCAGCGCAGGCGGAAGACATGACGCTCGGCGTCGAGCAGATCGGTGAACACCGTTTCCGGCTCCAGGATGAGCCGGAACGGCGCAGTGCCCGACAACCGGGCGAGCGTCCACTCCTCGTGCGGTTTCGTCATGTAGAGGAAGTGCTTGCCCGGCAGGGGAAGCGACCTCATCCGCTCCAGAACTGACTGAAGCTCGGGGCTGTGCGTGCCGAACGGGGTGGCGTCGAACTCGGCCAGCAGCGCGCGGGCGCGGTCCGGGCCAGGTGGGTCTAACTGAGCGGGCATGGGCTTTCCTTCAGTACAGGATCGAGCCGCCGGTGACGGCGATCGTCGCGCCGTTGACGTAGCTGGCGTGTGCGGAGGCGAGGAAGAGCGCGACCCGGGCGATCTCGTCCGGCCTGCCCATCCGTCCCAGCGGGACGGTCTGCGTGGCGGCCGCCACCAGTTGCGGATCGATTCCGGTGTGCTGCATCGGAGTATCGATCTGGCCCGGCGCGATGACGTTCACGGTGATCCCGGCCGGGCCGAGCTTGCGGGCGAAACCCCGGCTCAGCGTGATGATGCCGGCCTTGGCCGCCAGGTACGCGTCGCTGCCGAACACCGGGCCGGTCAGCCACGCCGCCGAGGAGAACCCGATGATCCGGCCGCCCCGGCCGTGCCCGGACAGGATCTCCCCCACCGCCCGGGTGAGAAAGAACGACCCCTTGAGGTTCACGTCGAGCTGGCGGTCCCAGGTCTCGATCGTCACCTCCTCGACCGGCTCCCGGATCAGCAACGCGGCCACGTTGACCAGCGCGTAGAGGCCGCCGGTGGCGGCATCGGCCTCGTGCGCCAGGCGGTCGAGGCCGGCCGTGTCGGCGAGGTCGAACGTGATCGCGTGATGTTCGCCGGGCAGGCCGGACACGACCTCGTGCAGCGCCGCGCCGTTGACGTCCACGGCATAGACCCGCGCGCCCGCTTCAGCGAACAGCTTCGCCGCTGCCCGGCCGATGCCGCTGGCCGCGCCGGTGACGAGGACTCCCCGGCCTTCCAGGCCGTCGCCCAGTCGCATACATCCTCCTAGAACCGGTACTTGTGCAGCACGGACTCTTTGATCTCGACGCCGATGCCGGGGCCGGTCAGCACCGCCACCCGGCCGTTCGACGCGACGATCGGGTCGTCGACCAGCTCGTACTGCATCGGATTGGGATCGGGCTTGAGCTCCTGCACCAGGCAGCGGTCCGTGCTGGCGGACAGGGCGATCGAGACGGCCGTGTTCACCGCGCTGGACCAGGCGTGCGAGTTGAACCAGCGGTGGTGGCGCTCGACCAGGCGGATGACGCCCAGTGCGCCGGTGATGCCGCCGGCCCGGCCGACATCGCAGCCGACCACGTCCAGGACGCCGGGGCCGAGAGCCTCGGCATACCCCCGCTCGTCCCATTCCCGTTCGCCGCCGGCGATGAGGCAATCCACCTTGCCGCGCAGGACCTTGAACTCGTCTGTCTGCCAGGGCTCGAACGGCTCCTCGATCCACTTGAGACCGTGCCCCTCGAAGCGCCGGGTGCGTTCGATGGCCTGGTCCAGAGTCCAGGTGAGCGACTGGCCCCGGTCCATCATCAGCCACGCGTCCGGGCCGCACTCGTCGCGCAGCCGGGCGAGGAAGCTCACGTCCCGGTCGATGTCGTAGCCGAGCCGGGCCTGGCCGGCCTTGCCCATGCCGATCTTCACGCCCATGTAGTCGCCGCTGCGGGTGTAGCGGCCGTGCCGTTCCGCCTCCGCTTCCAGGCTCGCGTCGAACGCGTGTGTCGACGCGACGGCCGGCAGCGACGCCACCCGAGCCCCGCCGAGCAGGTTCACCAGCGACAGGTTCAGGGTGCGCGCCCGCGCGTCCCAGAGTGCGATGTCGATCGCGGAGAGGGCGAACGACGCGATCCCGCCCCGGTAGCCGAACCACCAGCTCTTGCTGCGCATCTCGTGCCAGAGCGCGACGTTCTCGTGGATGTCCCGGCCGATCAACCACTCGGCCATGCCCTCGATCAGCGCCTCGGTCGCCTTGGCGGCTGCCGGGAACTGGCTGATCGCCTCACCCCAGCCGACGACGCCGTCGTCGGTGAGGACCTTGGCGAAGGTGAGATACCGCAACTGGTTGTTGTCGTTCGGCTCCGGGTAGCGGACGGACAGGGTGGTGATCTCTCGTATGCGTGGCATGCTGCTCCTCAATCACGGATGGGCCGGCGGCAGATCGGCGACGGTGACCCATCCCGGGCCGGCCGCCAGCACCCGCCGCACTGAGTTGGCGACCATGGCGGCCGACCCCCGCTGTGCGCCGATACCCGGCTGGATCGTGCAGGTCATATCGGTGTGCTCGCCGTGCACGCTGATCTCATCCCGCGCGCTGAGCCCGGCCCCGGCCATATCCACGTGGCCGGTGAAGTGCGCCGTGTACCAAGGCCTTCCGGCGACGATCGCGGTGTAGATCTGGTGCACCCCGGCGCTGTGCCCGGCGGCCACCGGTCGCTGGTCCAGCGGCACCGGATGCGGGGTGAGCAACGGCTCGATGCGCTTGTCGATCCGGTCGACGGCCAGTCCCAGCGCGTGCGCGACGATTTCCATGGACTGCGGGAATCCGGCGTGCCCGAGGATGCTCCCGTTCGCCACCCCCGCCGCGAACTCGTCGGCGGGGAAACCGATCCCGAGCCGCCCCAGCACGACGGTCCCGAACCGCGACAGGTCGACGGTCCGCCGGACGGTGAGCGTCACCGGCTCCGCCGTCGTCCCGAGCAGCGTCAGCACGAACGCGTCGAACAGGAACCCAGGGTTCACTCCCCCGCCGAGGATCGTCACCCCGCGCTCCCGCGCCAGCGCGTCGAGCCGCCGCGCCAGCTCCCGGTCGACCGCCCACGGAAACGACGACTCCTCCGCCGACACGATCACGTTGGAGCCGGCGGTCACGGCAGCCTCGATGTCCGCCGCCACATCGGCCAGCAGCGTCGTCGTCGCGATCACCACGAGGTCCGCCCCGCTGCGCAGCAGCGCCCCCCGCTCCGGCCGCGCCACCGGCCCGTCCACCGTGACCCCGTCCCGCTCCCGCAGCAACGCCGCCACGGCCCGCCCCAGCTGCCCGTCACCGTGGATGGCCACCCGCACCGCGCTCACGATCCCGCCCTCCCCTGCGCAGCAGACCCGCCCAGAGCCCGGGACGAACCGTCGATCGTCCCCAGGCTGCGATACGCGGACTCGAGGGCTTCCACCGTGCGGACGGCGGCCTGTCCGGTGTGGGGTGTGGCGGGAAGGAGGCCCAGGGTGATGTCGATGAGGGTTCGCACGGGGCCGGAGCCGTCGTAGACGCCGCTGTGCGAGGCGAACTCGGTGTGGCCGTCCATTCTGGACAGACGGACCGAGTCGTGGCCGAAGTCCAGCAGCAGCATGCCTTCCGAGCCGAACAGCCGGATGTCGAGCTGGTGCCGGGCGTTGTCGATGCTGGGGGCGAAGCTCGCGCCGGAGACGGCGATGGTTGCGCCGCTGTGGAGGCGGCCGCCGATCGCCATGGAGGTTTCGACCTGTCCGCCGGGTGGGATCATCGCCCACGCCTGGCTGTCGGCGATGGGGTCGTCGAGGAGTCCGAAGAGGACGCCCAGGGCGTGCGAGAGCTGGCCGTGGCCGTAGCCGCCACCGGAGATGACGGGATCGGTCCAGGTGGCGGCGGCGGCCTGGCCGGCCTGCGTGCCGCTGGAAAGCAGGGAGTCACCCCGGAACAGGTCACGGGTGCCGGAGGCCATGTGCACGCTGACGTGCTCGACGGCGCCGATCCCGGGGGCGCTCAGCATGCGCTGGGCCGCGGTGAACAGGGCCGAGTGGTTCCAGCCGAAGCCGGCCAGCAGGGCTCGGCCCGTCTCCCGGGCGGTTCGGGACAGCTCTACGGCGTGGTCGGCGCGCAGGGTGAACGGCTTCTCGACCAGCACGTGCGCGCCGCAGCGCAGGGCGGCCAGGGCCTGTTCGTGGTGCGCGACGGCGGGGCTGGCGATGACGCACGCGTCGAGGTTGTGCGCGAGCACGGATTGCCATTGCGCATACGCGGACGAGAAGCCGAACTCGCGGGCCGCGGCCTGCGCTCGCGCAGGATCGGCGTCGGCGACAGCGACCAGTTCGATGTCGGGGACCCGGGATGCCAGGGCCGGCAGGTGGCAGGCGCGGGCCCAGGCGCCGGCGCCGATCAGGCCCACGCGGCCCATTGCACCTCCACGTGCTGTTTGAGTGCGATGGTTTCCGCAGTGTTGTCGACGCGGTCGCAGTCCCACTTCGCCATCCACACGTACTCGGTGGCGAGCCAGCCGTCGTATCCGCCGGCCCAGAGCCCGTGCAGGAGGGCGGTGAAGTCGATTTCGTTGTCGGCCAGGCGGGTCTGCATCTTGCCGATGCCGCCCGCCCGCAGTTGCACGTGGCGCACGGCCGCGGCCAGTTCCAGCATCTCGGCCGGGGTGGCGCCGGCGAAGGCGAGGTGGGACGGGTCGAGTGTGACCTCCAGGCCGGGGGTGGCGGCGACCAGGTCGGCGATGCGCTCGACGGTGTCGGTGACCGAGCCGAGGTGCGGCTCGAAGGAGAGCCGCAGACCGGCCGCGCGGGCCCGGTCGACCCGAACCGCGAGGCCGTTGGCGGCCGAGGCCAGGGCCTCGCGGTGGGTCTGGCCGGGGTGACGGACGCCGGGGAGCAGGGTGATGCCGGAGACGCCCAGTTCCACGGCGAACGCGACGGTGTCGTCGAAGATCTCCAGCGAACGGGCCTGGTCGGCCGGGTCCGGATTGCCGGGGTCGAGCAGGGCAAGGCTGGTCGCGTCCGGCGTCAGGAACAGGTCAGCGGCCGCGAGGCCGTGCTGCGCCAGGCGCCCCCGGACCTCTGCGGCGTACCGCTGTGGGGAGTTGCGCAGTTCCGTGAGCGTCAGGTGGGTGCTGTCCCCGAAGAGCCCGAGGTCGACCCCGGTGAACCCGATGTCCCGGATCACCTGGAGCACGGTTGGGTGGGACAGCCCCGGCCAGGTGTAGTCGGAGCAGGAGATACGCAGCACGGGCAGCTCCCTAGAATCGTTTCCAGCACACAGCGGCAAAGATGGATCATTTCTAGCCGGCCGGGTCAGGCCCAGCAGAGCAGCCGGCGGGTGTTCTCCACGGCGAAGCGGTGCAGCAGGCCCGCTGGGGCGTCGAGCACGGTGAAGAGCTCCGCGACCGACTCCAGCATGTGGCCGTAGCTGAACCCACCCCACGCCGAGAGTTGCTGCTTCATGCAGGTGTCCTGGCTGACGAACAGCTGATCAGCGGCACCTTCGGCGGACAGGGTCAGCAGCGCGCGCACCCGCTTGCTGTCGGTCGGCAGGTCGAGGAAGTTGGCGTTGCTCCACCAGGGCGCGCCGAACATGTCGAACTCGACGTTGACTCCGGTTTCGAGCGCCCGGCGGTGCACGTCGAGATCTTCCAGCGAATAGTCCATGTGGCAGATGACGATTCGGCTCAGATCGCGGGCGTTGCGGGTGAGGAAGGCCAGCAGTTCCGGCACCGGCCGCAGCGTCGTGATGTGAATCCAGATCGGCGCGCCCGTCTCCTGCTGGGCGATGATCGCCGCCTTGAGCACGTTCCACTCGTCCGGTTCCGGCACCGCCGAGATGCCTATCTCCCCCATCGCCCCGCACCTGGAGACGCCATCGCCTTCGCGGAGTTCCGCGATGAACTCGGCGGCCAGGTCGTCCGGGGTGCGCCCTTCGACCCGGCCCTTGTGCCCGTACTTCACGTAGTACCCGGTGCAGGCGATGACGTTGACCCCGGAGGCCCGCGACAGCTGGCGGTAGCGCTCGAGATCGCGGCCCATACCGATCGGGGTCAGGTCCACCAGCGTGCCGCCGCCGAGGTCCTTGTACCGGATCAGATCGGTCAGCACGACATCGTCGGCGTCCATGATCAGGTTGTCGGAGAGCGAGCGGGGCCACTTCTTGACCTGGGCTATGGTCTGTGCGCTCATCGGGGTGTCGACCGGGTACACACCCCCGGGCACGATCAGCGCCGAACTGTCCGTGGTCAGGTGCTCGTGCGGCAGCACGAAACCCAGATTCTCCGCGCTGACCGGGCCGAGAACACTCAACGCGTCAGCCATCACGCCTCCCCGTGCAGTTCGTGCAGCAACTCCAGCGAGGTCCGGACCAACAGCCCGCCGACCTCGGGGGTGAACGGCGCCGGTTGGTCGTAGCCACGCTGCGACACCGTGGGCTCGTAGCCGCCGTAGGGGTACTCCTCGGAGGTGGCGACGTATCCCAGGGTGCCCTGGGAGTAGCCGGCGAAGATGGTGGTGGCGAAGGGGGACTTCGCACGGACCTCGGCGCCGAGCTCGCTGAACAGTTCACCAGGGGTGCCGACGATGGCGCAGTCGCCGATACGGGCGGCCCAGACCTCGCCCGGGACGGAGGTCGGCAGCGGGCCGCTGTCCAGGCGGCGGAGCATCGACTCCAGCCAGCGGATGTGGTAGCGGATCGGGTTCAGCACGTCGCGACCCGCGCCGCCGCGCTCCGCCTCGTCGTATTCGCTGCGGCGAGTGTCCAGTTCGGCCTCCATGGTCTCGCGCGACAGGGCTTGCTGCAGCGGGAGGTCGATGACGCGCCGGACGCTCGACAGCTCTTGGGCGGGCTGGTCGGGGGCGACCCGGCGGCGGTAGAGGACGATCGGAGTGACCGAGCCGTAGCCGATGCGCTCGATGTCGATGACGCGGGGTTCACGGTCCGCCACGGCGTGCACGGCCTCCAGGCCGAGGCGGCTGCCCATCTCCAGCTCGGGGCCGGAGTAGTCGCAGAACGCTTGCAGCGGGAGCACGTTGCCGGCGGCGCCCTGGAGGAAGACGCATACGCCGCCCCGGAGGCGCTCGACCTGGCCGCGCAGTCCGCCGACGAAGTCCGGGCTGGTCTCGGTGCGCTCGGGGCCGACGCACACCGGGTGGCAGCCGAAGCCGACGATGGTGGCGATGGCGCTGCCGTCGAGGGCGTCGACGCGGATCACCGGCACGTCCTCGTCGACGAATCCCTCCTTGTTCCAGCCGAGGATCGTGGCGCCGTCCTCACGACGCTCGCGGCGGTTCACCGACAGGCCCGTGACCCGGCCGGTGCCGCCGGAAACCCTTGCGGGGACGAGGTTCGTGGCCGCGAGCAGGGCGGCGGTGGCATAGTCGTGGGGCAGGCGCTCGAAGTAGGCCGCCTCGGCCGGGGTCACCTCCGGGAACTCGCCGTGCAGCTTGCCGTCCTCGCGCGGCCAGGGGGCGGCGTGGGTGTGGCTGGAGTTGAGCAGGATGTGCTCGGGGGCGATGCCGGTGGCCTCGCTGATCCGGGCGCGGATGCGGTCGGCGTACAGGGGGCTGAGGCCGACCACGTCGGCGGCGAGGACGGCCACGCGGTGCGACCCGGAATCCAGCACGCAGGCGGTGACCATGAGGGGCTCGCCGTAGCGGCGGACGGCCTCGGCCCGGCGCAGGAAGCCTTGCGGGTCGACGGGGAGGGGCGGGTTGATGTTGACGGCCGAGGCACCGGCCAGCAGGGTGCTCACTACAGTTCTCCTACATGGATGTGCCGCTCAGTACATGAGCAGGCCACCGCTGACGTTGAGGACGGTTCCGGTCACGTAGCTCGCGGCCGGGGAGGCCAGGTAAACGACGGCGCCGGCCAGTTCGGACGGCTGGCCGAGGCGGGCCATCGGGACCTGGCCCGACAGCCCGGCCAGGGCCGCGTCATCCAGGCCGCCGGCGAGCATGGGAGTGTCGATGAAACCGGGGGCGACCGCGTTGACGCGAATGGCATCCGGCGCAAGGCTTCTGGCCAGGCCCTTGGTCATCGTGACGATGCCGCCCTTGGTCGTGTTGTACACGACCGAGCCGTTGAAGCCGCCGCTCCACCAGCCCTGCGAGGTGAAGTTCACGATCGAGCCGCCGCCGTGCTCGCGGAAGTGCCGGGCCAGGCTCATGTTCAGGAAGAAGGTGGCCTTCAGGTTCACATTGACCTGCAGGTCCCACTCCTCTTCGGTCACGTCGAAGATGCCGGTGCGCCGCAGCACGGCCGCCGCGTGCACCAGCGTTCCGCTCGGGCCGGTGCGCTGCCGCACCCGCTCGGGCAGGCCGTCGAGCCCGGCGATGTCCGCGAGGTCCTGTACGAGGTAGCCGTGACCGTCCCCGGGCAGTTCACCGACCAGTTCGGCCAGCGGCTCCTCGGCCAGGTCCACGACGCAGACCCGGGCACCGGCGCGGGCGAACGCCAGCGCGATCTCGCGCCCGATCGCCCCGGCCGCGCCGGTGACCACAACGGACTTCTCCCACGACGATTCCGGTATGGCGCCGGTCGGCTCCGCTGTCTGGCTCACGTGCGCCTACTCCCACTCTTCCGTCGTGACGGGGAAGTAGTTCTGCGCGATGCCGGACGCGCGGGTGGGAATCATGACCGCGCGCTCCCACCAGACCACGATTTTACCGTCCTGGTTCAGCCCCCGGGTGTGCATCGTGATGATCCCGGCGTACTCCCGGCTCTTGCTGCGCCGCGTCTCCACCACCTTCGACTCGGCGTAGAGCGTGTCGCCGATGTAGACGGGGTGCCGCAGCTCGATGCGGGACCAGCCGAGGTTGGCGATGGCATTCTGGCTCATGTCCAATACGGACAGCCCGAGAACGAGCGCCACGGTCAGGCCGCTGTTGACGATCACCCGGCCTCCGGTGATCGGGTTGCTCGCGGCGAAGTGCGCGTTGAAGTGGTTCTGGTTCGTGTTCCCGGTCAGCTGCGTGAACCACGTGGAATCGGCCTCGGAGATGGTCCGGCCGATCCCGTGCTGGAACACGTCCCCGACCGTGAATTCCTCGAAGAACCGCCCGATCACGGCCGGATGTGTGGTGCCCTCACTCATGTCGCTCTCTTCTCGCTCTACGGCAAAGCCACCGGGCCAGATGCCGGCCGGCGTCGGGTGGTCGTGTTCATGCGCCGGCCGTCGCGGTGCGCGTCAGGCCGGCGGCGCGGCCCTTGGTGGCGATGACGAGGGCCATCTTGCGGGACGCCTCGTCGATCATCTCGTCGCCGAGCATCACCGCGCCCCTCCGGCCGCCCTCATCGGAGGTCGCGAAGGCGTACGCGTCAAGGATGTGCTCGGCCCGGTCATAGTCCGCCTGCGGCGGGGTGTACTCCTCGTTCGCGGCCGCGATCTGATCCGGGTGCAGCGCCCACTTGCCGTCGAACCCGAGCGCGGCCGATCTGGCCGCGACCCGCCGGAACGCCTCGGTGTCGCGCACCTGCAGGTACGGCCCGTCGATCGCCTGCAGATCGTTGGCGCGCGCCGCCATCAGGATCCGCATCAGGATGTAGTGGTACGCGTCGCCGGTGTCGTAGCCGGGCGGCTGCTCGCCGACCACGAGCGAGCGCATGTTGATACTGGCCATGAAGTCCGCCGGGCCGAAGATGACGGTCTCCAGGCGCGGTGACGCGGCCGCGATGGCGTCCACATTGACCAGTCCGCGGGCGTTCTCGATCTGCGCCTCGATGCCGATGCGGCCCACCGGGAGGCCGTACGTGCGCTCCAACTGGGTCAGCAGCAGGTCCAGCGCGACGATGTGCTCGGCGCTCTGCACTTTCGGCAGCATCACGCAATCCAGGTTTGCCCCGGCGCCGCCGACGATGGCGAGAACGTCGTGCACGGTCCATGCCGTGGTCCAGTCGTTGACCCGGACGACCCGGGTCTTGCCCCGCCAGTCGCCGGTGTTGAGGGCGGCCACGATGTTGTCCCGGGCGCCGGCCTTGGCCAGCGGGGCCACCGCGTCCTCGAGGTCGAGGAACACCTGGTCCGCGGAGAGTCCCTGCGCCTTCTCCAGCATCCGGGGATTGGAGCCGGGTACGGCCAGACAGGATCGGCGGGGTCGTTGCATCGTGGCGCTGCCTCTCACGTTCGTTTGGCTTTGGCGCGGGCGCGCTTGACCGGCGGCTCGACCTGCCGGATCGGGCCGACGCTGTCGCGCGGGGTGAAGATGGTGTCGATGATCACGGTGCGGGCCTCGGCCCCGCGCAGCATGTCGAGCATCAGCCTGGCCGCGGCGGTGCCCATCTCGCCGGAGTCGCGGGAAACCGAGGAGAGGTCAGGGGCGAGCACGTCGAACATGGGCCACTCGTCCAGCGTCACCAGGGCGATGTCCGAGCCGACCGAGCGGCGCAACTGCCGTAGCCCCTGCAGGGCGCCGGCGGTGGTGCTGATCCCGCCGGTGACCAGCGCGGTGGGCTCGGGGTTGCGCGAAAGCAGGCGGATCACCTCGGCCTTGGCGAAGTCGGCGTCGAAGCTGTCGGTGGCGATCAGGCTGCGATCCACCGCAGCGCCGATGTCCGTATGCGCGGCCTCGTAGCCGCGCAGCCGCTCCCGGGAGGAACGGACGTTCAGGGGCCCGGTGATGAGCCCGATCCGGCGGTGCCCCCGGGCCAGCAGTTCACCAACGGCCCGGTGGACCCCGGCGAAGTGGTCGCAGAGCACGGCAGCGGCGGGCAGCTCCTCGACCTCGCGGTCGAGCAGGACGACCGGGCTGCTCAGCGCGGCCAGCGCGGCGCGAGTGGACTCGGCCCGCTCAGAGACGAGCGAGACGATCACGCCGTCGACCCGGCGGCGGCGCAGCAGGGTGAGATTGCGCGCCTCCACGTCGAGGTGCCCGTCCGAGCTGGTGATCAGCATGGAGAACCCAGCCCGGCGCAGCTCCTGCTCGCAGGCGCGGGCGATGTTGGCGAACAGCGGGTTGGAGATGTCCCGCAGGACGAAGCCGATGGTCTTGGTCGAGCCGCTGCGCATCGACTGGGCCAGCAGGTCCGGCTCGTAGCCGAGGTCGGCGACGGCCTTCTCCACCTTGGCGCGCATCGCCGCCGAGACGTCCGGGTGCCCGGACAGGACCCGAGAGACGCTCGACAGGGCGACGCCCGCCTGCACGGCGACGTCACGGATCGTGGTGCCCGCGCCGTCCGCCTCGAACCTGGCCATCGATGACCTCCATTACCAGCCTGAGTTCAGGGATCGATTCCAGAGTAGCCGTATCCCTGCCGCTCACTTCACCGGTCGGCCCGGCACTGCTCGATCACGTCCTCGTCGAGAACCCAGCCCAGGCCCGGGCCCTCCGGCAGGGGCAGTTCCCCATCGATCAGCGCGGGGCGGTTCGCCAGCAGGGTCCAGAAGATCGGGTCGCGGGTGGGCGAGAAGGACTCGACGAACGTCCCGTTCGGCACCGAGGCGAGCAGGTGCGAGGCGAGGTGCCCCTCCTCGTGGTGACCGAGTTCGAGGTCGAATGCCAGCGCCAGCGCGGCCACGCGGCGCCATTCGGACGGGCCGCCACCCCACGAGGCGTCGAAGTTGCACACGTCGACGGCGCCGTTGACGAACATCTCCCGCATGCCTACCCGGGAAATCTCGCTCTGGCCGGCCGCGACGTTGACGTTGCCGCGGGAGCGCACGTCGCGCAGGCCGCGCCAGTCCGCGTGCCACCGGGTCGGCTCCTCGAACCAGCGCAGCGACACCTCGTCATCGAGCAGGCGCAGGAACTCCAGCGCCTCGGACACGGTGTAGCCCTGGTTGGCGTCGACCACGAAGAGGAAGTCGTCACCGACGATCCGCTTCGCCTCGCGCAGCCGGTTCGCGTCCTCCTGCGGCGGCTTGGCACCGACCTTGAACTTCATCCCGACCATGCCGTGCTCCTCCTTGAAGAAGGCGAGTTCCTTCTCCAGGTCGGCGGCGCTGGAGCCGTAGTAGCCGCCGATGCCGATCATCGGGATGCGGTCCCGGTAGCCGCCCCAGATCCGCCACAGCGGCTGGTTCATGTACTTGCCGAACGCGTCCCACACGGCGGTGTCGACGCAGGCGATCGCCTGCATGGGTATGGCCCGGTCGCGCAACTGGTCGAATGTCACCGGCAGCATCGCCCGCCACACCTGCTCCACCCGGGTCACGTCAAGTCCCACGACGAGCGGCGCGATCTCGTTGTGGATGATGGCGAGGATCTCGTGCTGCTCCTCGTCCGTGTCCGCGTTGTACGCCTCCCCCACCACCCCGTCGGAGGTGCGGATGCGCGTGATGATGGTGCACCGATTGCGCATCGAGTAGTAACTGCCCCGGTAGTGGTGGCGCAGGGGTATCCGGAGCGGAATCGTCTCGATGGCTTCAATCGTGGGCATGCACTTCTCCCCGGAAGATCATTTGGGTATCGTTCCTGGAAACGGTACCGGGATGCCGTGGTGCCGGTCAACGCCGAAGGAGCCGTTGCTCATGCCACTCCCGCTTTCAGACGTCCGGATCGTCGCGATCGAGCAGTACGGGGCGGGCCCGTACGGCTCCATGCACCTCGCCGACCTCGGCGCGGACGTCATCAAGGTCGAGCAGCCGCCCGGTGGGGACGTCGGGCGGTACGTCCCGCCATACCGGGACGGGACCGACAGCCTGTTCTTCGAGTCGCTCAACCGCAACAAGCGCAGTATCGCCCTCGACCTCGCCGAACCCCAGGGCCGGGCGGTCCTGGAAGACCTGGTCCGGGTGTCGGACGCGGTGTTCTACAACTTGCGCGGAGATGTGCCGGAGAAGCTCGGGCTGCGCTACGCGGACCTGCGTGAGATCAATCCTAGAATCGTTTGCTGCTCGCTGTCCGGCTATGGCATGACCGGCCCGCGCCGGGCCGAGCCCGGCTTCGACTACATGGTGCAGGGCCTGGCCGGCTGGATGAGCATCACCGGCGAACCCGATGGCCCGCCGACCAAGACGGGCATGTCAGCGGTTGACTTCGCCGCCGGGCTCTCCGCCGCGCTTTCGCTGATGGTCGGCGTGCACGCGGCCCGGCGCGACGGCGTCGGCGGGGATGCCGACGTCGCCCTGCTCGACACGGCCGTGTCCATGCTCAACTACCTGGCCACCTGGGCCCTGAGCCGGGGCCATGAGCCGCAACGGATTCCCCGATCCAGCCACCCGACGCTGATCCCGTTCGGAAGTTTCCCGACCGCCGACGGGTGGATCGTCGCGGGCGGCAGCAAGGAGAAGTTCTGGGTACGTACCGTCGCCGCCCTCGGCCGGCCCGAACTGGCCGAGGACCCTCGCTTCGCCACCTTCGACGACCGGCTGCGTCACCGGGCCGAGCTGCAGGCCATCCTGGACGCGGACTTCGGCCGGCACACCACCGCGCACTGGCTGGAAATCCTTACCGCCCACGGTGTCCCGTGCGCCCCGGTGAACACCGTCGCGGAGGCGCTGGCCGACCCGCAGGTCGGCGCCCGCGAGCTGGTGTCGTATCACGACCATCCCCGCCTCGGCCGCGTCGGCCAGGTCGCCTCCCCCGTCCGTTTCGGCGACGCGGCCCACCGCAACGCCCCCGGCCCCGGCCTCGGCGAGCACACCCGCGAGGTCCTGACGGACCTGCTGCAGTACACCGAAGAGCACCTCACCCGCCTGTCCACCGCAGGCATCATCGCCTTCCCCTGAGGCGCGTTCCTCGCCGGCCGAGTGATCACCATCGGCCCGCCGGCGGCTGTATCCACCCCATGGAACCGCGGCGGGGCCGCCACCCAAACTCCAAACCCGACACCCGCCCGACCCTTTTGCCATCAGGCGCCAAGCCTGTCCGGTCGGCCGCATATGTCCCCGGTTGCGCCGGCCACGGCTCCCATCCTGGCGGAGCGCATGTGCGGAAAGGGTTCCAGCGTGCTGCGCCGGGCCTGACCTCCGCTGAGTGGGTGGCGCCGCGAATTCGTCGGATGATATTGACGCGGAAGACCTTGCCAGGCAAGATTCGAATCGTTTCCAGAATGGTCCCGGCGGTCGCGTGACCGCCCCTTGGCGGACGTGGGTGAGGCAGACTGTGGCCAGGATGAGGGTGCGTCAGGCGATCGCTGCCGCGCTGGCGGATGAGATGCGGCGAGATCCCGCGGTCATGCTGCTCGGCGAGGACATCGCGGCGGCCGAGGGGCCGTTCAAGACGTCCGAGGGGCTGCTGGCCGAGTTCGGGCCGCTGCGGGTCCGGGACACCCCGATCGCCGAAATGGGGTTCACCGGGGCGGCCGTGGGCGCGGCAGCGATGGGGATGCGGCCCGTGATCGAGATCATGTTCATGGAGTTCCTCGGCGTCGCGCTGGACGAGCTGGTGACCGAGGCGGCCAAGTTCCGGTACCTGAGCAAGGGCCGGTTCGGCGTACCGATGACCGTGCGGGCCAGTATCGGTTCCGGGCTCGGCTTCGCCTGCCAGCACAGCCAGACCCTGGAGAACTGGCTCACCGCCACGCCCGGCCTGAAAGTGGTGGTGCCCAGCGACGCGCAGACCGCATACGGCCTGCTGCGGGCGGCCATACAGGACGAGGACCCGGTGGTGGTACTGGAACCGAGGGCGCTCTACGCCGAGCGTGGCGAGGTCGTGACCGGGGACACCGGAATCGTCCCGCTGGGCCAGGCCCGGACGCTCACGCGGGGCGATTCGGCGACCGTGGTGGCGCTGGGCCAGACCGTGCGCTCGGCGGTGAACGCCGCCGCGCAGACGCCCGGGCTCGAGGTGATCGACCTGGCCACGCTCGTGCCCTGGGATCAGGGCACGGTTCTGGCCTCGGTGGCGCGGACGGGGCGGCTGGTCACGGTCGAGGAGGCACCCGCCGGCGGCGGTTGGGGCGCCGAGATCGTGGCGGCCGTGACCGCGAAAGCGTTCCGGTCTCTGCAGGCCCCGCCGTTGCGCATCACCGCCCCCGACGTGCCGGTCCCGTACAGCAAGACGCTGGAAGCGCGGTATTGCCCGGACACGGCCGAGATCGTGACGCAGGTGGCGGCCTTCCTGAAGACCGACGACATCCCGGCGCCGTGGTGGGTGCGGGAAGGGGTACTGGCATGAGCATGGTCCTAGAAACGAATCCGGCCGCCCGCCGGGCCGCGCTGGCGGGCGGGCCGGCCGCCTGTTACGAGCGCATGTTCGAGATCCGCGTCTTCGAGGCGCGTGTCAACGACCTGTTCGCCCAGGGGGCCGTGCACGGCACGACCCACCTCTGCCTCGGCCAGGAAGCCCTGGCCGTTGGCCTGGCCGCGGAGCTGGCCACGGACGACGTGGTCACGGCCACCTATCGGGGTCACGGCATCGCGCTGGCCCTCGGCATGTCCCCGGCCACCGTGCTCGCCGAGATCATGGGCCGCGCGGGCGGCTGCACCGGTGGCCTCGGTGGGTCGATGCATCTGTCCGACCCGGACATCGGCCTGCTGCCCACGTTCGCCATCATCGGCGCCGGGCTCCCGGTCGCGGCCGGGGCGGCAATGGCCTTCCAGACCCGCGGCGAGCGCCGGGTCGCGGTGGCCGTGTTCGGCGACGGCGCGACCAACATCGGCGCGTTCCACGAGGCGCTCAACCTCGCCTCGGTATGGCGCCTGCCGGTCGTCTTCGTCTGCGACAACAACGTCTACGGCGAGTACAGCCGGATCGACCTGACCACCTCGGTGACCGACCTGCACGTGCGGGCGCAGTCGTATGCCATACCCGGAATCGCCGTGGATGGCATGGACCTGGCCGCCGTCCGCTCGGTCATCGGCGAGGCAGTGGCCCGCGCCCGCGACGGTGGCGGCCCGACCCTGGTGGAGGCCAAGACCTACCGCTTCGCCGGCCACTCCCGGGCCGACCAGGCCACCTACCGTCCGCCCGGCGAGCTGGAGCACTGGCGCACCCGCGACCCGCTGGCACTCCTGCGCGCCGAGCTGGCATCGACGTCCGACCTGGACACTCGGGAGGCGACCATCCGCGAGGATCTGGAGACGGTGATCCGCAACGTGTCCGCGAGCCCCGATCCGGCACTGGCCGACATGTTCAGCAACATCTGGGCGGCAGGAGCACGCGCATGAGAATGACCGTCAAGCTGCCCCGCGTGGCCGATACGGTGGACGAGGTCGTCGTCCTCGATTGGGAAGCCCCGGTAGGCCAGTCGGTTTCCGCCGGCGACATCCTGATGCGCGTCGAAACCGACAAGGCCGTCGTCGAGATCCCCTCCCCGGTGGCCGGCGTTCTCACCGAACAGCTCGTCGCCGTGGACGAGGACATCACCACCGGCCAGGCCATCGCCGTCATCACCATCTGAGACCGCAGCGGCGGTCTGTCCAATGAGGACGAGTTTGCCGAACAGGCGACGGATCTCGGTTCTGGTCAACAGGATCAGCGTGTGCTCGCCGTCGCCGGTACCCCCTCCACGGCCCGCGTGGCGACCGGGAACGCGGCGGCGAGCACGGCCAGGGTGATGTGGGCGTATCGCGCGCTTCTTGAAGTTGCCGGATCAGTACCGGAAGGCGCTCACCGCGGTGCGCAGTTCGGCCGACATCTCGCTGAGTTCCGCCGCCGCGGCGCGGGCGGTGGCCGCGCCGTCGCGGGTGCTGTCCGCCGCCTGCACGACCTCGCGCATACCGCCGCCGATGCGCTCGGCGCCGCCGGCCGCGACGTTGAGATCGCCGGCCATGCCGCCGGCCGTTGCGCTCTGCTCCTCGACCGCGGCCGCGATCGTCGTCTGGTACTCGTTGATGCGCCGGATAACCTCGCTGACGCTCGCGATCGACTCCACCGCGCTGCCGGTGTCGGCCTGGATCGCCTGCACTCGCCGGCCGATCTCCTCGGTCGCCTTCGCCGTCTCCTGCGCCAGGTCCTTGACTTCGCCCGCGACGACCGCGAAACCTTTGCCGCTCTCGCCGGCCCGCGCCGCCTCGATCGTCGCGTTGAGCGCCAGCAGGTTGGTCTGCTCCGCGATCGCGGTGATCACCTTGACCACGTTGCCGATCTCGGCCGACGACATGCCGAGGCGCTTCATGATGTCCTCGGTCGCGGCGGCGACCTCGACGCCGTCCCGGGCGACCGTGGCCGCCTCGCTCGCGCTCGCCGAGATCTGCCGGATCGACTGGCCCATCTCGCCGGCGCCGCCAGCGACCGAGTGCACGCTGCTGGAGACGCTGCCGAGGTCCTGGCCGATCGATGCCACCCGCTCGGAGGTGCGCTGTGCGCTGCGCTCCAGGTCCTGGCTGGTCTGCTCGAGCTGGGCCGCGCGCCCGGCCAGGCCGGTGCTGCTGCCGGCCAGGGTACCGACCGCGGCGCGCATCTGCGCCGTCGCGGCGTTGACTGACACCGCCATCTCGCCCAGCTCGTTGCGGGCCGTCACGTCGACGGTCTGGGTCAGGTCGCCGCCGGCGAGCGCCTGCAAGGCCTGCCGCAGCCGCTGCAGCGGGCGGATGATCGTCCCGGCGACGAGCCCGGCGAGGATCAGCGCCAGCAGCAGGCCGCCGACGAGCACGATGCTCAGGGTCAGCCGGGCCTGCGAGTACGTGTCCCGGGCCGCCGCGAGGCGCGCCTCGCCGATCCGCACGGAGATGGCGGTCATGTTGTCCAGCGCGGCGATCGTCTGGTCCGCGGACGGGTTGAGCTTCTGCACGCGCAGGGCCTCGAGGTCGGCCGTGCGGCCCTGAGCGCTCAGCTGCTGTGCCTGGTCGCGCAGGGTGAGGTACCCCTGCCAGCTCTGCTTGAACGACGCAAAGGCGTCGCGCTGCTCGGTGGTCAGGTCGAATCGGCCGTACGCCTCGATGCCGGCGTTGAGGTCCTTCAGGGTCTGCTCCTGCATCGCGGTGAACGTCTGGCGTGCCTGGTCGCCCGCCGACGTGGTCGTGGCCAGGGCGCTGTACCGGAACTTCCACACCAGCTCGTGAAGCTTGCCCAGCGTCTCGGCGGGCGCCACGGCACGCCGGTACATCTCGTCGCCCTGCGCGGCGACCGAGCGTGTCTGCAGCAGTCCGAGCACCCCGATGACCAGGGCGACCAGGCCGGTAACGACCACGGTGACCATGATTGCCGTACGGACGCCGAGCGAACCGACCACCCGCTCCACCACATCGACCCCCAAGCGTTCGAGCACCACGGCCACTCTCACCACACCCCATCGGCGCCGCACCCGCGGCGTTGAGGAAAACGCCGGCCGTCCTCCCGCCCCCGTCGCCCTGCCCTCGTCCGGGACCGTCACCGCACCGCGACGTCCACATAGGATCTGGCCGGCGCCGGTCGGGCGCTAGCCGCTGGCCAGCCCCCGCACCATCGTGTCGAAGGCCCTTTCCCAGTGGTGGCGTGCCTCATCGGGGTCGCCGAGCGCGCCGCGCAGTTCGAGGCTGCAGAGCCCGTGTGCGAGGCCATTGAGCATGACGGCGACGTCGTAGGGCTCGGAGGGCGCGAATGCGCCCTCCGCTGTGCAGCGAGCGACGGCTGCGACCAGCGCGTCGAACGTGGGCTGGATCAGTGCGGCGGTCTCGGCATCGGGCTGGAACTCGGGGACCGGCCGCCCGAACATCAGCTCGTAGAGGTGAGGGTTCGCGAGGGCGTTCGCGCGGTAGGCCTGGCCGAGACCGCGCAGGTCGGCGACGGCGTCATCGGTGCGGGGCACCGCGGCGAACGCCTCGGCGAGGCGCTCGAACCCGGCCAGGAACATCTCGCGAACCAGCCCGGCCTTGTCGCCGAAGAGGCTGTAGACGGCCGTGGTGGACACGCCCGCCTGCTGCGCGACGCGGCGGGTGCTCAACGCCGACGGGCCCTCGGCGGCCAGCAGCCGGCCGCCGGCGTCGACGAGGTCGCGACGGAGTTCGACGTAGTCCCGGTTTCTGGGTCTTGGCATGACGGCGATCGTACCGTAACGTCGTTATATAACTGCGTTACTAAATCTGAATTCGGGAGAACCCCATGTCTGACTTGCACGTAGTCCTCGGCGCCAGCGGTGCGATCGGCTCGGCCGTCGCCGCCGAACTCACCGCCGGCGGCCACCGGGTCCGCGCCGTCAGCCGAGGCGCGGGCGCCGGTCCGGACGACTTCCGCGCCGACGTCACGACCACCGAGGGAGCCATCGCCGCCTGCGCCGGTGCCGCAGTCGTCTACCAATGCGCGCAACCGAAGTACGGGCGCTGGGCCGAGGAGTTCCCCGGTCTCACCCGCACGATCCTCACCGGCGTCGAGGCCGCCGGGGCGAAGCTGGTCATGGCCGACAACCTCTACGTCTACGGGCCCGTCGACCGGCCGATGACCGAGGACCTGCCGTACGCCGCCACCAACCCCAAGGGCCGAGCCCGCACCGAGGTGGACAACCTGATCCTCGACGCCCACCGGTCCGGGCGAATCCGCGCAACGCTGGGACGGGCCTCCGACTACTACGGCCCCGGCGGCGTCAACACCGTCATCGGCCCGACCGTCTTCGCCGCCGCCCTGGCCGGCAAGACCGCCCGCTGGGTGGGCGACCTCGATCAGCCGCACACCGTCGCGTACCTCCCCGACATCGCCGCTGGTCTCATCACCCTCGGCGAGCGCACGGACGCCGACGGGCGCGCCTGGCATCTACCGGCCGCCGCGCCGGTCACCGGCCGCGAATTCCTCGATCTCGTGTGGGCAGCGGCGGGCGGCAAGCCCCGGGTTGCCGGACTCAGCCGGACGGCGCAGCGCCTGATCGGGCTGTTCAACCCGACCGTCCGCGAACTCGGCGAGACCTGGTATCAGCGCGACCGGACATTCATCTCCGACGACTCGGCATTCCAGAAGGCGTTCGGCCCCGCCAAGGTCACCCCACACGCAGAAGGCGTGGCCGCGACCCTCGACTGGTACCGGCACCGCGCGGCCTGACAGCCCAGCGAGAGATTCG
Organism: Dactylosporangium sp. CA-233914; assembly: GCF_050942935.1. Taxonomy (NCBI): domain Bacteria; kingdom Bacillati; phylum Actinomycetota; class Actinomycetes; order Micromonosporales; family Micromonosporaceae; genus Dactylosporangium; species Dactylosporangium sp. CA-233914. Next base: position 7,872,558 of record NZ_CP192030.1, read on the forward strand.
GGCTTTCGTGATCGACATGCGCTACAGTTGTTGTCCTGCAAGGGACGCAGGTACATCTGACGTATTACCCAGACCTTCCTCCAGGACGGCGCCCTGAGCGGCGAGTGGGGCTGGGCGTCACGGCGGCTGCAGCCCGACCGACCCTACGGGGGCGGAGGCCGGCGAGGCCGGCCAGGGAGGCGATGCTAGTCAGCGTGTCTTGACAGCGACGGCGGGCCTACCGCGGCTGCGTGGTCAAGAACGCGGGCGACGGTATGCAGGAGCTGGTGGGCGCTGACCGGTTTGGTGAGCAGGGTCGCGCCGGTGGGGATGGTGCTGCGGGTGGCGAGGATCGTCTCGGTGTATCCGGACAGGTAGATGACCGGCAGTCCCGGATGTGTGCTGTGCAGGGCGGCGGCGAGGGCGGGTCCGTGCATGTCGGGCAGGATCACGTCAGTGAGCAGCAGTGCGATCCCGGGGTGTGTCGTGGCGGGGAGCTGGGCATCGGTGCCCGTGGCGGCAGACAGAACGGTGTAGCCGGCCTGGTACAGGATGCGTTCGGTGATCGCGCGGAGGCTGTCTTCGTCCTCGACGAGCAGGATCGTTTCGCCGGCGCCTGACCGCGGATGTTCCGCGGGTGTGGTGTCCGGTTCGGCGAGGTCGTCGGTGGCGGGGAGCAGTGCGGTGATGGTGGTGCCGTGGCCGAGTTCGGAGTAGATCTGGGCGTGGCCGCCGGCCTGGGTAATGATGCCGTAGATGGTGGCTAGGCCGAGGCCGGTGCCGTGGCCTTTGGGTTTCGTGGTGAAGAAGGGTTCGAAAGCCCGTTCCAGCGTGGCTTTGTTCATGCCAGTGCCGGTGTCGCTGACCCGCAGCTGCATGTACCGGCCGGTTCGCATGCCGGGGTGCTGGGCGGCGTAGTGCTCGTCGACGGTGACTGGTGCGGTCTCGATGCTGAGGGTGCCGCCGCCGGGCATGGCGTCGCGGGCGTTGACCGCAAGGTTGACCAGGACCTGCTCGAGGCGGCCGGGGTCGGCTCTGATCGGCCACGGTTGCGCCGTGAGGTGTGTGATGAGGGTGATGTCCTCGCCGAGGGCGCGTCGCAGCAGGGTGTCGAGGTCGGTGACGACGGTGTTGAGGTCCAAGGTGCGGGTCTCGGGTGCGGGGTCGGCGCGCGCGAAGGCCAGCAGTTGGCGGGTGAGGGCAGTCGCGCGGTCGCCTGCGGAGACGATTTCGGTGAGGTCGGCGTGCAGAGTGCGCCAGGCGGGGTCTGCTGCGGCAACCGGTTCCAGGTCCGCGGCGGCCATGCCGGCGTAGCCGTTGATGATACCGAGGAGGTTGTTGAAGTCGTGCGCGACACCGGCGGCGAGCTGGCCGAGGCTCTCCAGCCGGTCGGACTGGCGCAGCCGTCGCTGCAGATGTTCGCGTTCGGTGACGTCGGTCATGACGGCACAGTGGACCTCCCGCCCAGCGAACGACGTCAGGTAGGTGGTGACGCTTACCTCGGTGATCGTGCCGTCGTGCTTGATGTGGCGTTGTGGCCGGTCGCGTTCGACCGGCTCGGCTGCCGCGCCGTCGGCGCTTGCCTCGTTGAGATCGTCCGGTGCGAGCAGATCGGTGTAGGTCATCGTGAGGAGGGCGTCGCCGGGCCGGCCGTAGTACGCCAGGGCGGCTGCGTTGGCGGCGACGATGGCAAGGGTGTCGGCGTCGAACAGCACGATCGGGTTCGGGCTGGCGTCGAACATCTGCCGGTAGTTGCGTTCGTGTTCCCGGGCGGTGTGTTCTGCGCGGCGGCGTTCCTGCAGTTCCCGGTCGACGGTGGCCAGCAGCGCGGTGAACTCTTCGCCAAGTTCGGCGACCTCCCGGGGGCCGGTGACCGCGACGGTCGTGTCCAGGTTGCCGGAGGTGGCGGTGCGCACCGAGCTGCGGAGGTTGCCGATCGGGGCGGTGACGCGTCGCTGCACGACCATCGTAGCCAGTAGCCCCGCGAACAGGCCGAGCGCCACGATCAAGGCTTGGTGCCGTGCCAGCCGGTCAGCGTCCGCCAGCGCAGCGGACCGGTCTGCGCCGGCGAAGACCTGCCAGCCGGTGCCCTCGACGGCCGCCCGCCCGTACAACCGGGGCAGCCCGGTCACGTCGACGCCGGCGCCGGTCGTCGTGAGCCGGGCGTGGCGCAGCTGAGTGCCGGCCCACCGGAGTCCGTCGGGCCAGCGCGTCAGCACGGCGGTGTGGCCCTCGGTGGTGATCACGAATTCGAGGTGGCGGGCTCCGCCGAACAGGTTGCCCGCCGCCGCGCCGAGGGCGGTCAGGTCGACGAATGCCGCTACCAGTCCAAGTGCGGGGATTACGGCGGTGATCAGAAAGGCGGGTCGTCCGGTGCGGTCGTCGCGGACCGGAGCGACGGTTTGTGGTGTACGTACCGCGTTGGGCAGCCAGGAAGACCCGGCGTAGGCGTTGGCCGGTTGGCCGTCGGACGGTGGCGTGGAGGAGCACACGATGGTCCCGTCGGGGCGTAGGACGTCCAGGTGCCCGTCATCGGCACCGCCGAGGGAGAACGCCAGCCGGCATGCGCCAGGGTCGGCGAACACCTGCGCTACGCCCGGGCTGGATGCGACGGACTCGACGCTGGCGCGCACGGTGGCGAGGCTCCCGCCGATCTGCCGCGCCGCCAGGCCGGCCGCCATCGAAGCGTCCGCCCGGGCGGCGGACACGGCGTCGTGCCGGGCCTGTACCCAGCCGGCGGAGATGCCTGCCCCGGCCGTCACGACGAATAGCACCAGCAGCCCGATCAGATAGGACCGCAACGGCCATCGCCGCCGGCGGCGTACCGGCTTCATCTGTCGCAGTGGGTCCACTACCGTGCCGGGCTCCGGCGTGCTCATGTGGCGGCTACCTTCCCGGGCCGGTCACCACCGCACCAAAGGTGAGCCGACACTTACTCCTCCAGACGGTACGCCGCCGGGCCGGCTGGCATGGCCGGAATCAGTTGCGGACAGTCGAGGAAGGCTGCGCCGACGGTTACTCGTGGTCCCACGGCATGCGGAAGTCGTCGCAGTCACCGCAACGGTCCCGCCGCGGCGCAGTCCACCCGGCAGCTCAGCGACCACCGGCAGCACAACCGCCGCGCCGACGTCGGACACCGAACGCCCGCGGCACACCAGCCCGGTGTCAGGTCGAGCGCGGATCACTGTGCTGACGCGCTCGACAGGACCGAGCGCGGAATGTGCGTGCGACGTCGGGGGCGATTCGGTGACAGGCCGTAACGGCGGGCCGGGACGGCCAGTCGCTGCCCCGCCGGGTGACGGTCCGGCCCGGGAGTTCGCAGAAGACCTTGCGGGACGATGGGCCGCATAGGGTTGCGTCCCCGGGACTTCGGCGACGACGCGATCTGCGAGCCGATCGCCGTGCTCGCCGACGCAACCATGACCGCAGGTTCGTTGGCGTGGTCTGCACCTGGCGGGCGGGGGGAAGACACCGCCGCCGCACTCCATGCCGCGTACCGACCACGCGTTCTTGGTGCTCGCGTACGCGTGCATGCTGACCGTCGACGACGACGAACGGCCGGTCGGTCGGCATCGGTGGCCTCGCGTTCGTACCGCGGGGGTCGCCCGTCGCCGTCCGGGTCACCGACGGACCGTGCCGTATGCTCGTCGTCCTCACCCCGGCGGGCCCCGAGGCATACCTGGCGACCGCGTCGGCGCTGCCCGACATGAGCCCCACGACGGCGGATCTCCCTCGCAGCCGACCCAAGCGTCGTCACTCACCACAGCCCGTGAGCCGGTTCATCGGGTGCTTGCTGCTCATGAGGTCGCGCTGCGACTGCCACGTAAGGAAACCGTAAGTCTGGATGCCGAGGATGACCGGCATGCCCGACACACTTAGCGATCCGCCCCGCCCGGAGGGGCTCACGACACCGGCTGAGTTCGTCGCGGCGCTTGCCGCGCTGCGAGGCTGGTCCGGGTTGACGTACCGGCAGCTGACCGCGAAGGCGCGGGCCTCCGGCGACGTGCTGCCCTCGAGCACGATCGCCGGCGCGCTGAGCCGGCGGAGCCTGCCGCGGGCCGAGCTCGTGGCCGCGTTCGTGCGGGCATGTGGGCTCGACGACAACACGACGCAGGGGTGGTTGGCCGTTCGTCAGCGCCTCGCCGCTGCCACCGCCGCGCCTGGCCCGGCCACTGGGGCGGCCATCGGCTCGGACATCGGGTCGGACACGCCGGTGCCAGGCGCCGAGTCGACCATGGCGACCACGGCGGACGAGGCGCCCGGTCCCGTGCGGCCCGGCCACCGGCGGGGGTCGACGATCGCAGCGACGCTGTTGCTGGTGGCCCTCGTGATCATCGCCTTGGTCCTCGCCGACGGGCGGCGCCCGGGCGAACTTGCCGATGGGTGGTACCGCATCAAACCCGCCCACATCGAAGACCATGGCCTCTGCCTCGGCGAGGGCCGGGAGCGCAACCGCCGCACCGACCGGCCCCTGGTCGTCCAGCGGCCCTGCGCCGGAGCCGTCCCGGAAACCTACCTGCGCCGCGTCGGCGAGGGCGTGTACGAGATCCAGTGGCACGACCCGGTCAGTGGCACCGGCTGCCTGACCGTCGACGAGGCACTCGTCGGCGACGGCGCGCTGGTGGCGCCGGCCGACTGTGTCGGCGCGGCCCACCAGCAGTTCCTGCTCGAGACCGTGGACACCCCCGTACACGGCGCCTTCCGGCTCCGCCCCGTCCACAGCGGCCTGTGCATCGGCATCCTCGGCGGCCCCGCTGACATCGACGCCGGCGCCGAGGCGGTACAGACGCACTGCACCGCCGCCGCCGACCAGCAGTTCCTGATCCAGCCAGCCCCCAGGGCCGGCCGCTGACCAGGACCTCGCGGGTCGGCGGCCACGGGCTCAGCAGCAACCGATGTCGGCCTGGGCAGCGCCCGCCGGGACGGCGATGACGGCGCCCAGGCTCAGGCCCGCCGCGAGGGTCAGCGCCAAGATCACTCGTCGGCGTACTCGACGCGCCGGGTCGGCGCCAAGTTGTGAGTTATGCCCTGACGGGGGTTCCCACACCGGTGATCCGGTACGCCGGCCCGAATGAGGTGCAGTAGGCGTATGACCAGCGGTTGTCATTTGTGCCGACGCCCCGCGCCGTCTTGGTGGTCGTGCCGTCAGTACACTTCACCCTCGCGTAGTAAGCGAAGGTTACGTCACAATGAGCTCCGTAGGTCCTGCCGTCCGACCATTCTCCCCCACCCGAGCACCAGGAAGGGATGGACGCTTGAGCAGGGGCGGACATGGTTCCGAGCGCGAGAGTGACGCCGAGGAGGCTGGCGCCGAGAGCAGAACGAATACGCATTGCGTACTTCCCCTTCAGTAGCAGGATGCCGAAGATCGGTGTCCTGATTCCACCGGTCCGCCAACTCGGCCCGCCAGGTCCTGCACTGTTCGGAACAGATCGGAACACTTCGCAACAGCGGCGCCACACATTCTGGAAGGCAATTCACCAGGCGATTGCCAGCGGCAGCGCCCGCAAGGTAAGTCCGGTGTCCGGTCCAGGTGCGCTGCCCAGAACGTAAATCTAGAAGAGCGGGACGGGTCCCGGCATCGCCGAGCGTCGGCACGGCGCGATCGTGTACGCGGGTGGAGGCCAGCCGCGACGGGGTGCTGGCTCGGAACGAGGTGGTCGACGTGTCGCTCTTCAACTGGCCCGGGGCTGCCGCTGGTGACGAACACGTTCGTGCCGGCTCCCCCGTGGTGTACAACAGATTCAACCTGTCGTTCGCGGCGGCCGACGAGCTGTAGGCGGTGTCAGCACTGCAGCTCCGCCACGAACTCACCGACCCCGAAGCCCTCACGGGCGGGGCAACCGACCCAGACCCGAACCCAACGGGCCGATTCATCAGTCGGCGGCGCGAGACCCCAATCGTCGCCCGCGGGCACCACACCGTCCGACGCGACGATGACCGGCAACGACGAGCAAACCTGGTGCCGACGCCGAGCTCACCGGATCCGGCACCGTCGAGGAGTCCGGGCCGGCGGCGCCGCCATAGAGGCCGCGACGAGCGCTGCGGTCATTCGGTGCCGGGCTTGGCCGGCAGGTCGAGCACGGCGAGGAAGGCGGCCGCCGCCGGCGTGTGGCCGGCGGAGTTCCAGACGAGGTACTCGACGCGAGCCGGCGCGTCGGCGACCTCGATGGTGACCACGCCGGTGAGCTGGGGCACGTAGGCGGACGGAAGCATGGCGACGCCGAGGCCCTGCCCGACCAGCCGGGCCAGGAAGTGCGCATTGGTCACCTCGAAAGCGACGTCGCGGTCCAGGCCGGCGGCCGCGAAGGCCTGGTCGGACTCGGTACGCCCGGCAGTCCCGGCCGGAAAGTCCACGAACACCTCGGCGGAAAGCCGGCGAAGGTCGACCGTCGTTGCCCGGGCGAGGGGATGATCCGGCGCGACCACGGCGACGTGCCGGTCGCGGGCGAGCTCGCGGGCGCGCACACCTTGGGGTCGGGCCGTGGTCGGCAGCCCGACGACGGCCACCTCGACGGCTCCCTGCCTGACCTGCTCGATGAGCTGCTCGCTCGCGGCTACGCGCAGGCCGATGCGCACGAACGGGTACTGCCGGTGGAAGGTCCGCAGGGCGCCTGCGATGTCGATTGCGGCGAGGGTGGAGATCACGCCAACGGCGAGCCGTCCGCGCACCTCGCCGACGGCGGCGGCGACCTCGGCGGCCGCGCGCTCGGCGGCGTCCAGGCACTGCCGGGCGACTGGGAGGAACGCCGCGCCGGCCGGCGTCAGCCGGACCCGGCGGCTGGTGCGCTCGAAGAGTCTCGCGCCCAGCTCCCGTTCCAGGCGCGCGACCTGGTGACTGAGGGCGGACTGGACAACCCGGCATCGTTCGGCGGCCCGGGTGAAGCTGTTCGTCTCGGCGACCGCGACGACGTAACGCATCTGCTGAAGCTCCACAATCCATCTTGTATCGAGATCGATGACGTGACAAGCATGTGTTGGACTCATTGTTTGTCGAGGGTGAGATTGAGGGCGTGAGAAGCGATCGACAACTGCGCACCGCGGGCCTGACGGCGGCGGCCCCGGCGATCTGGGGAACGACCTACCTGGTTACGACCGAATGGTTGCCGCCGGACCGCCCACTGCTGGCCGCCACCGCGCGGGCACTTCCCGCCGGCCTGGTGCTGCTGGCCATCGCCCGTACGCTGCCGAAGGGCATCTGGCTGTGGCGAGCCCTGGTGCTCGGCACGCTCAACATCGGCGCGTTCAACGTCCTGCTGTTTGTCGCGGCCTATCGCCTACCGGGCGGCATCGCGGCAATGATCATGGCGGTACAGCCGATGATCGTGCTGGTCATGGCGGCGCTGCTCATCGGGGACAAGATCCGGTTCACGCACGTGTTGGCGTGCGTCCTCGGCGCGACCGGCGTCGTGTCGCTGGTGTTCAAAGGCACGACGGCGGTGGACCTCGTCGGCGTGGCGGCGGCGCTGGTGGCCGCGGCCTGCATGGCCACCGGGATCACGCTGACCAAGCTGTGGGGCCGCCCGCACGACGTGGGGCTGCTGCCGTTCACCGGCTGGCAGCTCACCGCCGGCGGGCTCCTGTCGTTGCCGTTCACGCTGGCCGTCGAAGGGCTGCCCGCCACGATCAGCGGACCGAACATCCTCGGGTTCGCCTATCTCGCCTCCCTCGGCGCCGCCATCAGTTACGCGATCTGGTTCCGCGGGATAGCGAGGCTGCCGGCGCTCGCGGTCTCCTTCCTCGCCCTGGGCAGCCCGGTCGTGGCAACCGTCCTCGGATATCTGTTCCTCCATCAGACACTGTCGATGCCACAGCTGGCCGGAATTCTGCTGATCATCGGCGCGGTACTGCTCGCGCAGCCCCGACCGGGCGACTCAGAGCAGCGGCAGGCAGCCACCCGGCATGGCCAGAGAGCAGAGCAATGGCCACAGGGCGACGCCGGATGATCAGGTGTGCGGGGGCACGCTCTTGCACGGTCCAGCCGGTCAGGGCGTCGTTGATGGTTGGCGCGTGGGCGCGTTGGCTGCCTGTTCAAGCTGATGGAGAGCGGCCAGGTCCAGTTCCGGGCCGCACAGGCGCTGGTCGGACGGTGTGGTGCGCAGCCCGGCGAGGAAGAGGTCGGCGTGCCGGTGGGCGAGGGCGTGTTGAGTCTCGGCCGGGATTGGGCCGGGCAGTGGCCGGGATAGCCGGACAAGCATCAGGCCGATATCGCCGAACGCGACGCCTTTGCGCAGTGCGCCGCTGTGGTGTGCCGCGTCCAGCAGCTGCTCGATGAGTTGGGCCGATTTCGTTCGGGCCGCGTTGAGCTGCGGCTCGTTGAGGTCGAGTTGGTCGAGCAGGGTCGGGATGACCGCCGAGGTTCGTAGATCCAGTACGGCGTGGACGTAGGCGCTCAGGGCGTCGAACGGGTCGGCGTGATCGCGTTGGACACGCTCGACTGCTTCGACGGTGGCGGTCAAGGCGGCAAGGACGACGGCGTGCATGAGGGTGGCGCGGTCCACGAAGCGCCGGTACAGGGTGGCGATGCTGACTCCGGCTCGACGGGCGATCTCGTCGAGGGGCGCGTCCGGTCCGCGCTCGACGAACACGTCGCGCGCGGCGGTCAAGAGCAGCTCGTGGTTGCGGCGTGCGTCGGCGCGCATGGCGTTCTGCCCCCTCCCACGTGCCGCCTGCGCTTGAGCCTACCAGTAGACGTAGGAAGATCCTACGGTTACGTTATCCGTAGGGTTTCCCTACGTTTGTGGAGGTGGGATGACATGACCGATGTGATGCCCGGGCGCGACTCGGCGACGCATGCATCCAAGGGCCGCTGGCTGGGCCTAGGTGTGATCGCCGCCGCGCAGTTGATGACCGCGCTGGACGCGACGATCGTGAACATCGCATTGCCGTCGGCTCAGAGTGACCTGGCATTCGGTGATGCCCAGCGGCAATGGGTGGTGACCGCATATACGGTGTGCTTCGCCGGATTGCTGCTGCTCGGCGGGCGGGTCGCTGACGTGCTCGGTCGGCGGCGAGCCTTCCAGATCGGCCTGGTCGGGTTCGCGCTCGCCTCGCTGGTGGCCGGGCTCGCCCCGACGCTGCCCGTCCTGGTCGCGGGACGCGCACTGCAGGGCGCGTTCGCGGCGTTGATCGCACCGACCGCGCTGTCGCTGCTTGCGGTGACGTTCACCGAGCAGCGCGAGCGGGCGCGAGCGTTCGCGGTGTACGGCGCCGTGGCCAGTAGCGGGGCGGGGGCCGGGTTGCTGCTCGGCGGGGTCCTGACCGAGTACCTCGACTGGCGCTGGTGCTTGTTCGTGAACGTCCTGATCGCAGCCATCGTCCTGGCGGTCGGCCGGTCCGTGTTGCCGGATCCGCCGCGGTTCGGCTCGGCTCGGATCGACGCGATGTCGGCCGGGCTGGCCACCGGCGGCTTGGCGGCCTTGGTGTTCGGGTGTAATCAGGCCGCCAGGCACGGGTGGACGTCCGCGCTGGTGCTGGGCTGGCTGGCCGCCGGTGTCTGCGCGTTGGCAGGCTTCGGGCTGCGCCAATGGCGGATGGCCAGCCCGCTGCTACCGCTGCGCCTCCTCACCGACCGCAACCGGGCCGGGGCGTACGTGGCCGCGGCGACAGCGGTCGTCGGGGCGTTTGGCATGTTCCTGCTGCTCACCTATCACCTGCAGGTCGTGTTGGGCTACTCGCCGGCACGCGCCGGGCTGGCCGTGCTGCCCATGACCCTGGCGAACTCGCTCAGCGGATATCAGCTCGGCAACCGGCTGATGCTTCGCGTCGCCCCACGGATCCTGATCGCCGGCGGCCTGCTCATCGCCGCGTCGGGCCTGGCGGTCATGACCCAGCTGACCCCGCACAGCGGATACTTCACTATTGTCCTGCCCGCCGAGGTACTCATCGGGGCCGGAATGGGCGCCCTGTTCCCACCTGCGTTCCAACTGGCGATCCGCGGCGTGACCCCGCGCGACGCCGGTGTCGCATCGGCGGTGATCAACGCCGCCGCCCAGGTTGGCGGCTCCATCGGAACCGCCGCGATCAACGCCCTGGCGGTGAGCTCCACCGCCGCCTACCTCGCCACCCATGCCCCCAGTCCCTCCCGGCAGGTGGCCGCTCTCGTCCACGGCTACGTCTACGCGACCGCATGGTCCACCGCCCTGCTCACCGTGATGGCCGTCCTGGTGTTCGTTCTCGTCACCTCCCCACGCGGGCAACACGGCCAGCCGGGCCAGCCAGACCGAGCAAACGGTGAAGTTTCGACGAGTAAGGAGCATTGATGTCCGTCCAGCTGAACCACACCATCGTGCGAGCCCGCGACAAGCACGCGTCCGCGCGGTTCCTCGCCGACATCCTCGGACTACAAGTCGGCGCCGAGGCCGGCCCGTTCGCGCCGGTCCACCTCGCCAACGGCGTCACGCTCGACTACATGACCGTCGCCGAGCCCCAACCGCAGCACTACGCATTCCTGGTCGACGACGACGAATTCGAAACCGCCTTCGCCCGCATCCAGCGGGCCGGTGTGCACTACTACGCCGAGCCGGGCGGCGGCCAACCCGGCCAGATCAACCACCGGTGGGACGGTCGCGGCGTGTACTTCGACGACCCCGACCACCATGCCATGGAAATCCTCACCCGAGCCCCATAACCCGCACCAGGAGCCGCCCGGGGGCCGGCCGGCGCCGGCGGTTCGCCGGTCAGGATGCCGGCCCCTGCCGCGAAGCAGGTCCGCCTCGCGGTGGGTGTCGGCGTGTGGTTCGCCGCCGTGGAGTGCCCGACCGCGCCGCTGCCGCGGGCCCTGCTCCCGGCCCGGACCGGCTTCGACCCGGCGGTGCTCGAGTTCACCGGCCGGTCGGCCCTGCTGGGGTAACTGTGGTACCGGTCGGTGCTCGTGGCGTACCGCCTGCCGGGGCACCTCCTCAGCGGCCAGGCTGCCGGCCCGCGTGGACTGGCTGACCGCCGCCCGGGCGGTGGCCGTCGACGCCTCCGCGGCGGAACTGCGCCGGATCGGACGGGATCCGCACGACGGCGCGCAGGTGCGGCTCGTAGCGGTACGGCTGAACATCGGAAGGGCCCGGGACCTCATCGACGCCGACCCTGCCCCGGCCAAGGCCCTGATGGTCGAGGCGAAGGCGAGCGCCGGCTCGGCCCTGACCGGTGTTGCCGTCCGTTTGGCTGTGCGGCGCGATCGTGCCGGGGCGGCGGACGGCCACGTAGTGCTCGGTGCCCATGTGGTCGTCCGACCGGTGAGCGCTGACGAGGGTTACATGTCAGCGCCGTCCAGTAGCTTCGCGAGGAAGGCCCGCTGGGCGGCCAGATTGAAACCGGCTCCGCCCTCGTGGCCGTTGTAGGGCCAGATGGTGATCTCCTTCTCCCCCGCGTAATGGTTGTAGGCGGCGAAGACGGTCGACGGTGGACAGACCGCATCCATCAGCGCCACCGAGAACAGCGCCGGAGCACCGGCCCGGGCGGCGAAGTTGACGCCGTCGAAGTAGCGCAGCGTGGCGAAGACCCGGTCCGCCTGGTCGCGATGTGTGCGGCAATAGGCGACCAGCTCCTGGTACGGGAAGCTGTCCGTGATCGCGGTGGCCCGCCGATAGTGGCACAGGAACGGCACGTCCGGTAGCACGGCGGCGAGCCCGTCGACCAAGCCCGCAACCGCCAGTGTGATACCACCGCCCTGACTTCCCCCGGCCACCACCACCCGGGTCGGGTCGACAGCCGGGTGCTCACGCACGGTTTCCACGGCGCGCACGGCGTCGGTGAACACCCGCCGGTAGTAGTAGCGCTGCGGGTCGGTCACGCCACGGGTCATGAAGCCCGGAGTCTGCGGGGTGCCGTCCAGATCCGGGTCGCCGGTGTCTCCCACCGACGAACCGTCGCTGCCCTGCCCCCGAGTGTCCATGACGAAGTGGGCGTACCCGGCGGCACTCCAGAACAGCCGCTCGTGCGCCAGCCCCCGGCCGCCGTTGTAGCCGATGTACTCCACCGGCGCCACGAGGCACCAGGAACAGCCACGCACGGGCTGGCCGGCGAAGGTGACATCGTGGACGTCGACTGTCGCGAGACCCACGTCATGCGGTGTGAACCGGGCCGGAACCGCACGTTCCCGTGCCTGTGTGAGCGTGGCGGCCCAGAAGTCGTCGAAGTCGCTCGGCTCGTCGCGCTCCGGCTGGTACCGCCGGAGGTCCTCAACTGGCCAGTCAACGTGCATGCGTTCTCACTTTCCTGGTGTCGATTGCGCTCGTGCCTGCTGCAGCTACTCCGTCGAAACGGGGCAGGCCCACATCGTCACCTCCTGGCCTGACGATGTGGACCCCCGCCGCGGCTCAGGACGAGCGCCTGCAACTGGTCAACGCCGACAACGCGACATGTTTCGAGCCGCACGTCGCTGCTGACAACTATTACGAGGGCAGTGCGGTGGACCGTTAGGGTCGGGGTCGGGTGCCGAACACCCGGCGGATCTGTTCCAGGTGTCCGTATCGATGCACGGTGTCCGGCTCGAGATAGGTGCCCTCGGTCCACTCGTTCCAGGCGTTGATGGTCACCAACGGAGTGTTGGTCCGCTCCACGAACGTGCGTACCTTCTCCAGCGCCCGTCCGAACTGCTCCGGCGTGGCGTCCGCGATGATGTTGGTGTGTGGATAGCCGAGGCCGGGGTTGAAACGGTCGGACTGAACCGTTCGCGGCGAGGAATCCCAGCCAACCGTCACGTTCGGGAAGTACGGCACGTCATGGCGCGCCGTGAACGTCTCCCAACCCTTCTCCGCCTCCGCCAGAACGTCGGCATACGGAGTCAGCAGCGTCGGCAGCGCATGATGATGCACCCACACATACGACGTCACACTGTCGAACCCGAGACGACGCACCAGCGTCACCTCGTCCGCCGCAACACCGTCCTGCGGGAGCACCGGCCGCTCCCGGGTGATGGCGTTGAGGTGTATCCCGCGGTAACCAGCCCGGACCGCCCGCTGGCGGAGACCATCCAGCGCGACTCTCGCACCGTCGACACCACCGAGACCGTCCACCAGTGTCGGCAAGTCATAGATCGACAGATAGGGTCGGCCATCAAGACACAGATACCCTGGATGGCTGCAGTACCGCTCCAGCAGATAATCCGTCGCCGCCTCGAACTGATCCCCATCGACACTCCCCGACTCGAGCAGGGTGGCCGGCGTCGCGGACTTCCACGGATGAATGTTGGTCCAGTGATGATTGGCCCACATCACCGCGAACTTCATGTCATGGGCGGCGGCGTTCGGCATGAACGCCGTCTCCAGTGGACGCTCCAGATAAGGGCGACCACCGTACCAATACCAATCGAAGATGAACGCATCCACACCATGACCGGCAGCCATCGCCATCTTGCCACTCATCACGGCGGGATCAGCCTCGTCCTGGAACCCATCCAACGGAACACGCGGCTGCTCATGCCCCGCAAACCGCGGCGTGGCCCGCTTCACCAACTCCCACTCAGTCCAACCCTCACCATGCCACCCCTCGTTCCGCGGGTCGACATGATAGTTCGGGAAGTAGTACGCCGCGATCGTCACCGCACGCCCGCTCATACGCCGCACCACCATCGCCGCGAGGTCGCCCAGCAGTCGACGAACGAGTACCGTTGCTCAGCCATGACTGAGATGTTAGGGACAGCTGATCTCTCGCACCGTCGCCTAGGTTGAGGGAAAGTAGGACAAAATTGACTGGTAGCCGAACAAGGCCCCGCTACGGACGGACAGCCGTGTTCAACCCCGACGGCCTACCGGTCTGGGCAGACCGCCACCGACTCGACACCGATATCGCCGCGCACGACCACGACTTCTTCGAGATCGCCCTCGTCACCCAAGGCCACGCACTGCACATCGCAGCCGACGGTGACCATCCCATTCAACCGGGCAGCGCCGTCGTGATCCCCCCGAACCAGTGGCACGCCTACGGCCAATGCGAGAACCTCGTGGTCTTCGACACCTTCATCGCTCCAGAGCTCATCGACAGCACCCTGTCGTTCCTCGACACGGAACTCCCGCTGATGCAAACCGTCCACACATCAAGCCTGCCGCTGCCACAACGCATCCAACTCCCTCCATACGACCTGAGCCTGGCAATCGCCGAACTCCACAGCATCAGCGATGTGACACACGCACGGCGCTCCCGCATCCAGGTTGTCGGTCACCTACTTATCTACCTCGATATCCTGAACCGCTCCTGGTCCGCCGAGCGCTCGATACACCGTCGCCCGACCGCACTCCTCCATCCCGCCGTGTCTCGAGCCGCGCAACTGATGGAGGACGAACCAGTTCGCGCATGGACGCTCGCGGAACTGGCCGCTGCGACCGCCACGGAGCGAACACACCTTGTTCGGTTGTTCCAGCGCAACCTCGGAGTATCGCCCATCGCCTACCTCAACCGGCTGCGAGAGCAGGCCGCAGCCAGGCTTCTCGTGCAAACCGATCTGCCGATCGCCCAGATCGGTGCACGGGTCGGCTGGGACGACCCGGGCTACTTCGGTCGACGATTCAAGACCGCCTACGGACTCAGCCCCTCCGCATACAGGACGCGTGCACTCGCCGGCGAGAACCGGTACCACTCCTCCGCAGAGCCCCGCTTGCCAGTAAGCGGCGCGCGTTTCGAAACCCGAGATGACAGTTGACCTCGGCCTTCAGCGGCATCGTCTCCCATTTCGCGGAGCACGGGGCGTTCGGGCCGGACGGTCTGTCCTCACGGCGGCAAGACGGGAACCACGGCACCGATCATGCACGGCCTGGCGCCCGCCGCGACGATTTCCCGCTCTACGCCCGTCTCGGCTATTCCACGGCTACCACGCCACCGCTGACGGGCCCGTCGGCCACCGACCCGGTCGACAACGCCGTGGTGCTGCTCAACGAGCGTGGTAGGGCGGGTCACCGTAGCGGGTTCCGAACCCTGTTCGCCCAGGAGCCGGCGGGTGGTGTGCGTGGTCCGCGGCGGCATCGAGGTACGCCTGGCGCGCGTCGACGGACCCACGCCGGCCACGAGGCTCCGTATCGGTGGCTGGCCGGTAGCCTCCGTCAAGCCGCTGCGGACTGACTTGGGCGCCGACCGTCCGCAGCCGTCCGCGGAGGCGGCGAGCGACGATCTGCGCTCCGTCATCCGCGGACTGCACTGGCGGAGGGGGCCGGTGCCATCGTCCTCCAGGACACCAGCCCCCTCGGCCAGTACACCAACTGTGCCTTGGCTCGCGACGCGCGCCATATCGCCCGGCGAGATCGTCGCCGCCGCCATTACGCTGTCCCGCCGGTCTACCGACGAGCCCGCCCCCGTGTGACAGCCGTGCGCCGTGCCGACGGCGGCCACCGGATCACCGTCGCCGGCAGGAGGGCGAACCGACCGAATTCACCCTACCCGTCGCCGGCTGCGACGTTCCGGGTCAAGACGTCACCGTGACGGTGATGTCGTCGATGAACTCGACGCCGTACTGGGAAGGGAGCCCCCACCAGTCGCCCAGCGCGATGGTGCTGAACTTGGCGAGCCCGGTTGCGGTGCCGATCGGCTGGCCGTCGATGGACATGGTGACGCCGACGCCGGACGTGTAGTCCCAACGGAACTGGTGCCATCCTGTCGTCCGCACGATCGGCGTGACGCTGAAGGTGCCATCGATACGCATCACGTAGTTGTTCCGGTTGATATCCGTGCGGACGCCGATGCCGCGAAAGTGTCCGGTCTCGGGGTCGTCGTCGACGCGCGTTACGAACATGGTGTTCGTCGCGCTGGCGTCGTCGTACAACCAGAGAGTGACAGTGCCGTGGGTGGGTGAGGCTTGGCGGTAGATGACACCGGGTCCCGGCGCGTTCTTGCCCAGGCTGTGCGTGCCGGTGCGGGCGTTCTTTGTCGAGACCGCCAGGGTGCCCTTGTGCACAGACCACGCGCCGAGGCCGTTCTCGAAGCTCTCCGTAAAGCCGTCCCAGGTCGGCGGGTTCGGGTCGAGTGGTACGGAGCCGGGGATAGCGAGCAGGTTGGCGAGCAGCTTGCCGGCGAGCGGATCAACGGTGGCCGAGGTCGAGGTGGTCAGCTCGGAGACGACGAGGTAGCCGTTCGACTGGGGCCGTGTCTTCTTCAAGAAGACCGGATACCCGGACCGCTCATCGAACGACGGCGTCGTGAATGGCCGGTTCGGCGCGGTGTAGATGCCGAGCCGGGCGATGTTGACGGCATTCCAGCGGTCGATCTGCACAGATTTGTGTGTGACGTAGGGTTTGCTGCCGTCGTCGTGTCGCCACCAGCGCATGTCCATCGGGTCCATGCCCGCGAACACACTGGCGTCGTCGTGGACCGGGGTCACAACCTCGCCGTCGACGGTCTGGACGTCTGCGATCTCGGCCGGGAAGAGCTCCCGTGTCCGGTTGCCGCCCTCGAGGATGACAACCCGGCCGCCCGCGTCGGCGTAGTCGTGCAGGTTCGCGGCGAGAACCGTGTCGTCGACGGCGTCCTTGCCGATGACGAGCAGGTCCGGGCGTCCCGCGGCGAGGCCGGCGAGGCTCCCGACGGTGGTGTAGCGCAGCCCTACGGTGTCCAGGGATGGCCGTGTCACTCCGGTGGGGTCGTACAGCCACACGCTGTCCGCCCCGCCGGCGGAACCGGCGGCGACGTATTCGCGGCTTGCGATCACGATGTCGTACCGGTTCTCCGAGACCGTCTTGGAGCCGTGCTTGACCGCCAGGTGCAGGACGGCGGCGACCCGCTCGGTGGCGAGCCTCGCTGGCATGGCGAGGGTGACGTCGGCGGGCACGTTCCTGTGGTACGGCAGCACCGGCAGCTGGACGGGCCGAGCGGCAGCAAGTCGCCGGCCGGCGGCGTCGTGGATCTCCCAAGAGAGCTTCATAGGGCCGTAGTCGCCGTGCTCCATGTCGTCGTTGACCAGAACCACGCGGGTGTGGAACCGCTCGCCGGCGTAGAAGTGTCGGGCGGGGTCGTCCAGTGACACCAGCACTGGCTGATAGGCGAGCCGGACACCGTCGTTCACGGGGAACGGGGTGGGGTTCGGGCTGCTGTAGAAGTCCTGGAACCAGGTAGTGGAGGAGAACAACAGGAACCCTGCGGTGGCGCGCCCCTGGTAACGGGTGCGTCGCAGCATCTCGGCGAGCTCTTTGGTGAGCAGGGCGTGGGTGGCGAGGAAGATCTTCGGGTCGTCGTCGTAGGCGTGCGCGCCCACCCAGGTCTGCGGCGAGTGCACCAGGTTCAGGTAGGTATCCTCCGGGCGGCCGGTGTGGAAGTCCGGATAGCCCCCGCCGATCTCCGCACTGATGATTGGACGGTTGAAGTCCGATTGCGAACCGCCGTTGACCTGCCCGGCCTCCAGGACGAAGGCTGAGCGCTGGTACCAGCCGGGGTAGAGATGGACGTCGTCGATGTCACCGTCGTCGATCCCGGCGGGTTTCAGGGTCGACTCGTAGGTCTCTGGGTTGCGTAGGTACCACGAGTCCGCAACCAGTGGCCGGGTGGGATCGGCTGCGCGGATCGCCTTGTTGAGATTCGACAGCACGGTCCAGCTCGGCAGGTCGTACGTTCCCATCTCGTTGCCGGTCGTCCACAGTAGAATGCTAGGACGATTGCGCAGGCGCCGGATGACGTCGAGCATCTCCTCGGTCCAGGCCTGGACGTAGATGTCGGCCGGCGCCGGGGACCCGGAGAAGGCCCACTGGCGAATGCCTTCCACGTCCACGCCCATGCCGAGTTCGTCGGTCAGGTCGAACCAGGGCGAGGGTGCCGGACCCATGTGCATGCGCGACACCCGCACGTTGTCCTCGCGCAGCAGCCCGAGCCACCGCCGCATCTGCGGGATCTTGTCCCGGCCGACCATGATCGTCGGCAACTGGCCGGCACCGCGCAGCCAGTACGGCTTGCCGTTGAGGTAGAACGCGTTGCCCCGCACCTCGAACGTGCGGAATCCGACCCGGTTCGTCACCTCGTCGAGGATCTCGCCGTCGCGCTCGACGATCGTGGTGAGCAGGTACAGCACCGGGTCGTCGGGCGACCACAGGCGCGGCCGTGCCCCGCACGCCGAGGCGGTGATCGTCCCGGCGCCGCCCGCCTCCACCGTGAGGCTGGAAGTGTGCTCGAACAGTTTCCTGCCGTCACTGACCGCGGCCGCCACGTTCCGGACGCGCAACACCGCGTCGGACGTCGTGTGGTTGGCGATCGTGACGTCGATGTCCGCGCCGTCCGTCCGCGGCTTGAAGAAGACGTCATCGACCAGGACCGGTGCGGTTGCGACCAGCCGGACCGACTCCCATATGCCCAGCGCCCGCGAGGTGGCTCCACGCCCGAGGCCGCCGAACTCGCCGTGTGAGTAGCGGTCGGCCTGCAGATCCATTTTCACGTATACCGAGATCGTGATGGGCCGCCCGGCCTGCAGGTGCTCGGTGATGTCGAGGCGGTGGGTGCGCCACATCCCCCATGACGACTTCAGCAGCGTCCCGTCGACGCGGATCTCCGAATACATCGCGATGCCGTCGAACTGCAACTCGACGCGTTTGCCCGCCCAGGAATCGGGGATGTCGACCGCACGCCGGTACCACCCCTCGGTGAGCGACGTGGCGTCATAGCCGTAGCTCGCGATCCGCTCGGTCTCCTCGGGGAAGTCGGCCGGCGTGTAGATCCACCAACCAACCGGAACGAGGAAGTTCGGCACGGCCACCGAGTACGGGTAGGTCGAGCCGTCGGTGCCGAATTCCCACATGCCCGCCAGATCCAGCGTTTGCCGCGCCGCTGACGTCTCGGTGGCTGCCTGTGCCGGACCGCCGGCCCCAACCGGCAGCGCGACAACCACTGCCGCGGCTCCCACACCCTTCAGCACATCGCGCCGGGTGACATCGAATCGGTGCGTGACGCCTGACATTTCGGCTCCTTCGCAGCGGTCTGTCCTTGGCAACAGGGCGTTGGCTCGACCCACTCGTACCGTTCCTGGCAACAACTTTCAGCGGGTCGACGCGTTCGACGCCGTACTCGACCCGGGGGCGTGGTGGTCATCGGACCAGCGGGGAGCGGGCCATCTTCGGCGTGGCCCGCATGCCCCCGCTGGTCGGCTACAGTTCCCTGAGACGATCGTGAGCAGCGGCCTGCTGATCGGCCGGCAAGTGCCGCCGTCGGCAGCTAGCGCTGGTCCATCATCGGGCTGCCCTGCTGATGAGCAGCGCCCAGTCGTCCGTAGCGGAGGGCTCGGGCGGGAGCTGCGCGGTACCTTGCGCGCCGGTGACCTTGAACGAGCCGGCAGCCGCGTATCCGCCGGTCCGGGGATTGAACCATTTCATGCTGTACTGGCCATGTGGCAGGTCGGTGAGGGTGCCGGTGTAGGGCTGGCCTCCGTCGAGCCGGTGCGGGTAGTACACGACGGTGTGCGAGTGGTCCGCAGTGGTGGATGCGAACGCGAGTTGCGAATCGGTCGGCGCGGTATCCGCCCAGGTGATGACCGTCGGTGCTGGCGCGAGCCGCCACCACGGTAGCGAGGTGAAGAAGGACTTCAGGTAGCCCATCTGCTCGGCGCCCGGCAGGAAGAGCCCCTCGTTCCAGGGCGTGCTACCGAAGTTCAGGCAGTTCCAATCCGGATCCTGAGCGGTCCAGCACGCCCACCAGACGCCTGCCGCTCCGTAGTTGTTACCAGCAACGCCCCCAACCCGCGCCTTCCACGCGCTCTCACGTGTCTGCCAGTTCTGCACGATCGCGTGGTTGTCCCAGAACACGTCGATCCCTTCGTAGTTCGCTTCGGCTTCTACGACAGGGCGAGTCGGTGTTTGCTGGTACTGCTTCAGCCAGTAGTCCGCGACGCTGTCGACCCGGTTGTGCCCTTCCTGGAGCGCGACGAATCCGTACCAGGGTTGATCGCGGGGCTCGACGCCACCGCCGGCGTAGATGGGATAGTTGTGCAGCGATGCGGGTTGCCGATACGGGTCCGCGTCGGCGAAGACCTGTGCGACCTGCACCCAGCACTGGGCGCAGTTGCCGGGCTGGTCGAATTCCTGCGCCGTCAGCCAGACCATCGGGTATGCCGCATAGCGGGCGACCAGGTACCGCGCAAGGCGCTTGTATTCCGGGAGTTGGTCCTTGTTGGCATCCGTCAGGCTGCTGCCCACCCCCATCGTCAGCGCGTCCACGACACCTTTGCTGGCGATGTAGCCGATCCGTTCGTCGACGTTGTCCCAGAACTGTGGATTGAGGGTGTGGAACGTGCCGCCGAACCAGACGGGTCCGCCCTCGTTCACGTTGCCGCCGTTGTTGGCGAAGGTCTCGTTCCAGATTACGTTGAAGCCCTGCCCGACGCGGGTGTCGACAATACCTTTGAACATTGACGAGAACCGGGCGTCGTTCGACTCGTAGAGCCTGGTCTGGCCAGTGAGGTTGCTCTGCTGGTTGTCACCGAGCCAGAAGAACGGCGTGCCGTCCGCGTATGTCATGTACCGGCCATTCGGGCTGGTACGAAGGAACCCGTGCCGGTATATCGCCAGGTCGCCGGCGTATCGGTGGGCCAGGATCGTTCCATGGTGGTCATCGAGGCCGGTGTTGGTGGCGTCGGTGCTCCTGGTCGTGTACTGCCATCGGCCCGGCGTGGGCGGTGCGAAGCGGACGCGCCACGTGTTGGCGCCGTCCCAGAAGCCGGGCATGGTCAGGCGCTGGCCGTTCGGCCCGCTGAACGTGGCGGTCACGTCCACGTCTCGATACGGATCCGCGTAGCTGACCG
Source organism: Dactylosporangium sp. CA-233914 (assembly GCF_050942935.1). NCBI lineage: Bacteria > Bacillati > Actinomycetota > Actinomycetes > Micromonosporales > Micromonosporaceae > Dactylosporangium > Dactylosporangium sp. CA-233914. The sequence continues at coordinate 7,893,229 of NZ_CP192030.1, forward strand.
TGCTGTGCAGGGCGACTTCGACAGCCCGCCAGGTCTCCGCGGACAACGTTGGGCCCTGCGATGCCGATTGCGCGGCCCCTGCGGGCCCGGATCCCGCGGCCGCTGCCGGGATGTTGAAGCCGACCACCAGAGCGATGAGAACCGCGATTGCCGCAGAGGGTGCCTGGCGGCGCCGATGGCGGAGCATAGACTCCACCTCCTTCTTTGAATCGTTTCTCCACATGTTCTACCGCCCCACCTCGCATGATGCGATGGACGCCGCACGACGTGGCGCTGATTTGGTGGAACGTTTCAATAGGTCGCTCGGATGGAGCGTATGTGACCCACAGCACTGCGTCAATGCGTGGGGAACAAACTCGCGCTTGCCACAGGGCGGAGCAGGGCGTCGGGGAAGCTCGCCCGGCCTACCGCCCCTCCGTGCGCCGCCTGGGCGCGGAGCGGCGGCCCGCAGCCGTCGTGTCGCGCAGGACGAACTCCGGCTGGAAGACGATCTGCTGGTGCGCGTGTGCGGCTCCGCGCTGGCCTTCCTCGATGAGCAGGTTGGTGGCGACGCGACCGAGCTCCTGCTTCGGCTGCCGGATCGTCGTGAGCGGCAGCGAACTGTGCTCCGCGAGCTCGATGTCGTCGTAGCCGACGACGGAAATGTCGCCGGGAACTCGGATGCCGTGCCGCAGAAGGCCGGCGATGAGGCCGAGCGCGAGGAGGTCGTTGCCGCAGACGGCGGCCGTCACTTCAGGGTGATCGTCAACCAGGATGTCGGACGCCACGCGTCCTTCGGCGGCGGTACCCAGCGACCCGACCTCGACGACTTCGCACGCGTCGTCCGGCAACCCACGCCGGGCGAGTGCGCGGCGCACGCCCGTGAGGCGACTGTTGTACGCCGCGATCGTCAGCGGAGCGGTGACGAAAGCCAGCCGGCGATGGCCCAGGTCAAGGAGATGATCCGCCGCTAGCTCGCCGCCGCTGACATCGTCGACGCGGACGGAGCAGAAGCTGCGGCGATCGTGCCCCAGCAGCACCACGGCCGTACCGCGGTCCCGGAGCCATTGCAGGGTGTTGTCCCGTTCGTTCACCGGGCTGATCAACACCCCGTTCACCCGCTGCTCCTCCAGGAGCTCCAGGTACCGCTTCTCCTGCGTGCGGTTCTCGTCGGAGTTGCAGAGGACGAGCAGGTATCCGGCCTCGCGCGCGGTGTGCTCGACACTGCGCGCGAGCTCGGTGAAGAACGGGTTCCGGATGTCCAGCGTGATGAGCCCGATCGTGCGCGCGCGCCCGCCGCGCAGCAGCGAAGCGCCTGCGTTCCGGACGAAACCCAGCCGGTCGATCGCATCGAGCACCTTGAGTCGCGTCTCGTCGGACACCGCGTTGGGACGGTTCAAGACGTTACTCACTGTGCCGACGCTGACTTCCGCCGCCGCCGCGACTTCTTTGATGGTCACGGACCCGATCGGCGGCGCGTCTTTGGCCGAATTTGTCCCATTCCGACTCGCCACCGAAGCGCCTCCCAAACCTTGACGTGCCTAAGCATCGGAGGCTACCGTCCCGCAGCACTGAAACATTTCACTGCCCGCGGCCTCCGCTCGGCCGGTGGCGCGGGAGGGCCCTGGAAGGAAGCAGGCACGTGAGATCGTTCTGGTGCAAGACTACGGTAGTGCTGTGCGGCATAGCCCTCGTCGCGTCCAGCTCGGCGTGTTCATCGAGCAACAAGGAGGGTGACGGCGCCTCGACGGGGAGCGGATCGAGCGACAGCGCCCTGGCCGGCGCGACCTACACTGCGGCCGAGGTCGCCGCGGCGACCGGCACGTACAAGGTACGTCCGCTGTTCGCTGTGCCGAAGAAGCTTCCCAAGCGCTACCGGTTCGCATTCCTCAGCCCCGGCCTGAGCTACCCGTACTTCGCAACGTGGTCGCAAGGGATGAAAGACGCGGCCAAGTTCTACGGCGTGGACCTCGACGAGGCGGACCTGAACTTCAAGTACGACACGGAGCTGAACGCCTACCAACAGGTCGCCGTCAAGCAGCCCACGGTGATCGGCTCGGGCCAGATGAACGATGCGACGTACAACGCGGCCAAGCGCGACGGCGCCAAGATCGTCATGATCGACGGCAGCTTCAAGGACGTGGTGCATTTCGGCGTCGATGATGAGCAGGTCGGCAAGCTGGCCATCGACACGATGGCCGACCAGGCGAAGGCGAAGATGACCGGCGCGTGGAAGGGCCGCAACGTCCTGGTCGCCGGGATCACCGCGGCGAGCTGCACTCCCTGCGACACCCGGGTCAAGGCGTCCTTCGCCGACGCCGAGACGAAGCTCGGCATCCCTGCGGCGAACACCACAATGCTCACGCCGCCCAGTCAGGATCCGACGTCGTCGGCGGCCAGCACGTTCACCGACTTCCTCACCGCCCACCCTCATGACACGGTCCTGGTCGTGTCCTACGGCGACGAACCGGTCATCGGCGCGATCAACGCCGCCAAGGCCGCTGGGCGCAAGGACGACGTCCTTGCGGTGAGCAACGGCGGCGATTCGGCGGCTCGCATTGCGCTTCGTGACCCCAGCAACGCAGGAATCCTCGTCGCTGCCGTCGACTACCAACCGTATGCCGAGGGATGGAACTGGATCGAGGCGGCGATCGCCACGACGATGGGCAAGCCGCTCGCCCCCTACGTTGTCGACCGGGTGCTCACTGCCGCGAACGTCGACCAGTTCTACCCGAACGACAAGTCAAGCAAGTGAGCCTCAACCCTGAACGCGCTCACCTGCAGGAGACGAAGGTGACTTCACCGTCCGGTCACGATCGCTCGACCGGGATCAACGAGCGGTCGTCGGCCTCCTCCCGGCAAGTCGCATCGCCGGGCGGAGCCTCGACCGGCCTCGGTGTGCTCGACCCACGTGGTTGGCTTCGCCGAAGTGCGGTCACCTCCACCCGCGGCTCGGACGAGCGTACGGGCCGGCGAACAGTGGTTGATCGAATGCTCGACCTCGGCCTCTATGTCGCACTGGTGGGCCTGGTCATCTACTTCTGGCAGGCGTCGCCATACTTCCTGTCCGAACGGAACCTGCTCAACATCGGGTCGGCCGTCGCGGTCACCGGTGTGCTCGCAGCCGGCATGACCATCGCGCTCATAGCGGGCCAGCTCGACCTCACCGTTGGAGCCAACGTGGCCCTGACGAGCGTCGTCGTCGGCATCCTCATCGAAGACGAGCACTGGGCCGCCCCACTCGCCGTCGTTGCCGGCATCGGCGTCGGTCTCATGATCGGTCTGGCCAACAGCGCGTTGATCGTCGGTGTCGGCATCAACTCGATCATCGCCACGCTGGCGATGGGCATCGCGATCCGGGGCATCGCACTGATCTTCACCAACGGGCAGAACAAGCCGCTGACGGACTTGGCATTGCCCAACTTCGTCAACGACCGCCCGCTCGGCATTCCGACCACTGTGTGGATCTTGCTGGCCGTCTTTCTGATCGCAACGATCGTCATGACCTTCACCCGCGCCGGGTGGCACGTCTACGGCGTAGGCGGAAATCCGAGCGCCGCTCTCCGTGCGGGTATACGCACCAAGCGGCTCTACACCGGAGTCTTCCTCACCACGGGGGCGCTGGCGGCACTCGGTGGCGTCATGACCACCGGCACGTCCAGCAGCGGAGGTCCGAATTACGCCGCCGGCGCCGAGTTCGATGTCCTCACCGCCGTCCTGCTTGGCGGAATCGGGCTCGGCGGTGGCGCGGGACGGCTGGAGCGGACGCTGGCCGGTGTCCTCCTCATCGGCGTGCTCAACAACGGACTCACCCTGTTGTCGGTTGACTCCTATTACCAGCAACTGGCTCGTGGAGCAGCGTTCGTCCTGGCCGTAGTCATGGCCGCGATCGCCGAGCGACGGAGGGCACGATGATCGACAACGACCGCGCACCGATCCTTGCGGCCAAAGGCATCGGCAAGGTATTTGGACACGTGCGTGCCCTGCACGATGTCAGCTTCGAGCTCTACCCCGGCGAAGTCCTCGCAGTGCTGGGCGACAACGGTGCCGGGAAGAGCACCCTGATCAAGATCCTGTCCGGCGCCTACGACGCGACCGAGGGTCACGTGCTGATGAGGGGCCGCCCGGTCACCTTCAGCAAGCCGGCCGACGCTACCGCCGCCGGCATCGCCACCGTGTATCAAAACCTTGCCCTTGTCGATACCCGAGACGTCGCGGCCAACCTCTTCCTCGGACGCGAATACCACCGGGGACCGTTCGTCGACCGCCGCCGCATCTACCGCGAAGCGGAGAAGCTGCTCTCCACGCTGACCATCAAGCTGCCGTCGGTGCGCGTCCCGGTCTACCTGCTCTCCGGTGGTCAGCGGCAGGCAGTCGCCATCGGCCGCGTCCTGATCGGCGGCCCCGACATCGTGATCATGGATGAGCCGACCGCCGCACTGGGTGTGCAAGAGTCCGAACGGGTTCTCCAACTCGTCCGTGACCTGCGGGACGCCGGCAAGGCGATCATCCTGATCAGTCATAACCTGCAGCAGGTATGGCGTACTGCCGACCGCATTCTCGTCATGCACCTCGGGACCGTCGCCGGAATCCGGGAGCGCGAACGCAGCACGGTGGACGAAATCGTCAAGCTCATCGTCTACGGCAACGACGATGGCACCGCTACGAGCCCCCTTCCCGACCCGGGAGCCTACGCATGACCGCGCCCAACCCAGACGCCACCGATCCACTGACCTTCTCGGGCGCGGATCCCCCGGCACGCGCCTCAGGTCGAGCAGCCGGGAGGGTCTCACCTCCCGGCTCTCGCAGGCCCGGGCGTGACAGCCTCCCGTCACCCAGCTCGTCACCAGTGCTCCTACTCGAAGGCCCTTCCTCGTGTCAGCCCGACACGCGCCAACGTTGACCACATCGATCAAACCCGTGATGCACCGCCCCGGATCCCCGTCATTTACCAGGCTCTGAGTCACCGCTCGCCTTGCGCGGCGGACACCACGTGCCGCATCCGGATCCAGACCACCGGGAACCGCTTCCGCACCTGGATCGACGGCGCCCTGGCCGACGACCGGCCGCTATCGCGGCGAGGCCGCCGGTCATGGCCGGTTCGGCACATGCCGTCAGCTGTGCTGCGTCGCGACGGCTCGGCTACGTCGCCGGTACTCGCTGGGCGTCAGCCCGACCAGCGTTCGAAAGCGACGGGCGAAGTATGTCGGGTCGTCCCAGCCGACGGCGGCGCCGACCTGAGCGGTCGGCAGGGTGGACTGCGCCAGCAAGGTAGCAGCGCGCTCGGCCCGCACCCGGGCCAGAAAGCCCATCGGTGTCAACCCGATGTGCTGTACGAACAGGCGGCCGAGATAGGCGGGATCCAGATTGACCGCCCGGGCGAGATCGTCCAGTCGCCACTGCTCCGCGGGATTCGCCTCAAGCCTGGCGACGGTCGCCGCGACGGCGGGCTGCATCACCGACTTGACAGTCGCGGGTTCGGGGTCACGGCCGTCGGCGAGAATGCCCAACACGGTGACCAACCGGCCCAGAACACGGCCCGGCCGGGCTTGAGCGGTCGCGAGGTCCCGTGCGAACTGGCCGATCTCCGCGATGGCCTCCTCGGCGGCGATCTGATCGACAGTCACCACTGCAACGCCGTGTGCGCCGGATGCCATCGGCTCGGTCCACAGCATCCGGCGCAGCATCCGAAAGTCATATAGCGCGGCCAGTTCGGTCCGTAACGCCTGGGCTGACAGGCAGCAGTTGGCGACGGTCAGGTCAGCGCAACCTCGAAACCCGTGCCAGGCACCAGGGCGCAGGATGACGACCTCACCACGCCGCAACTCGTGCTCGCCCCGGCTCGTCACGTGCCGGCCACGACCGACCCCGATCACGGCGATCTCGAGGAAATCGTGCGCGTGCAGATCGACGTCCGCGCTCAGCTGATGGACCCCGCCCCAGATCGGTCCCCGGGCGAACAACGCGTGCTCGTGCAGGGTTGGAGGCATGTCGGGATCGTACGACTACTGGTAGGGATCGGCCTAGCCCACGGCGGCACGCCACGATGACACTGGGCAGTAACCAGACAGCAAGGAATTGTCGGAGGCAAGGGATTACGATGACCACAACCGAGCAGTCCGGAAGAAGCGATATCGGTGCCAACGGCCGAGTGCCGGACGAACTGGTGGCGGCGTACCGCGAACACGGTTTCGTCCGAGTACGTGGCGTTCTCGATCCGGACGAGGTCGAGCGCTTCCGGACCAGCGCCGAGGCGTACTTGATCGCGCATCGCGCCGAGAGTCTGGAGAAGCAGGGCACCTTCAGCCAACTGGTCAACGTCTGGCAACGCGACGACAATCTCCGCGCGCTCACCTTCGACCCGCGACTCGGCCGGATCGCCGAACAACTCGCCGGGTTCCCGTTGCGGCTCTGGCACGATCAGATGCTGGTCAAGGAGCCGCACAACAATGTCGCCACCGAGTTCCACCAGGACCGTCCGTTCTGGCCGCATGCCGGCGACCGACTCGCGTTGTCGGCGTGGATAGCGCTGGTCGACGTTCCGCCCGAGCGAGGCTGCATGACTTTCCTGCCCGGCACCCAGCATCGCACCGGCCTGCGCCCGCAGAATCTCGGTGACGAGGACGACCTCTTCGCGTTGGACCCGTCGCTACGCTGGCTCCCTCGCGTCACCGTGCCGCTGCTGGCCGGCGACTGCACCTTCCACAGCGGCTACACCGGCCACATGGCCCTGCCCAACCGCACCGACCTGGCCAGATACGCACACGTCATCATCTACATGGATGAGGCGACAACCTACAGTGGCACCGCCCACGTCGTGACCGATCCGCTCGGTCTCGCCGCAGGCGACCGACTGGACGGTGACACCTTCCCCGGCCCGTGGATCCCCCACCGCGGCTGATCGCCAGCCAGTCGCGCCTCCGGCGACGCCGAACGCGAAGGGAAAGTTCGACGTACCGAAGACGGCCACGGGCCCGATCGGTACCCCGATCCGACGCAGGTCGCGTGCCGGCGAACTCGGGCGAAGGTCCGTCGTGATGACCGCGTCGAGGTGCCGGCCGCTCACAACGAGATCGGCAAACATGCGAAACTGCGAGGACGTGCGCACCATCTCGCCGGCGAGCCTCTCGGTCCCGAGCGCGGTCTCTCGATCGGCTACTCGGACCAAGTCGGGTGCCTCGTCGTCAAGGGCGTCCGCAACTGCATGCAGAGCCCTCGCCAGCACCGAGGGCGGGGTAAACCTCAGCGCCTCCGCCGCGTCGGCTGCTCGGGTCAGCACGGAGTCCAGCTCCCGACATTCGGTGTCGGGGTGCACGGCGCCAAAGACCTGCGCCGTCCGGGGTTCGATGGACTGCGTCATGCGACCCCGAAAAACCTTCGCCAGTTCTCGTGCACGATTCGCTCCTGCTCGTCACCGGGCAGCATGGGCAACGGCGTTCCCGCGACGATGTCGTTCACCCGACGCAACCCGGCGAGCGTCTGCCCGATCGTGGCACTGGGGAAGTCTGATGCGAGGAGGAGCTTGCGGGTTACGCCGTACCCGAATGCCGTGATCATCGCGTGCCAGTACCGGTACGGGCGGTAGTGCAGCGCCGAGATGTCGGCGTAGAGGTTGGGCACCTTGCGCATCAATGCCACGACGTCCTGCTCCCACGGGTGACCGAGGTGCGCGATGATCACCCGCAGGTCTGGGAAGTGCATCAGCATCGGCTCCAACTGCAGCGGCTGTGCGTACCCCAGTCGCGCCGTGGACGGGAAGGTCGTTCCCTGATGGATGATGACTGGCAGGTCGTGGCGAGCGCAGTACTCGAAGACCGCCCACTTGCGCGGGTCTCGAGGGTCCCAGTGCTGGTACGTCGGCCCGACCTTGAGGCCACGCAGGCCGAGATCCTGAACGCAGTGTTCCAGCTCTTCAACCGCCCCGGGCTCCGCCGGGTTGACCGACGCCCATCCCTCAAGCCGCTCGGGGTCCCTCCGCACGTAATCCGCCACTACTTCGTTGGGGACGAAGATCCTCGACGGCTTGGCGTGGAGCCCGAACACGACAACCCGGTCGGCCTCCTGCGCCGCGGCCCAGTGCTCCTCCGGTGTGGAGTCCCAGCAATGCAGGTCCAGGTGAGCGGCGTGGGCCAAACCGCTGCTGCGCTCGAACTTGACCAGCTTGGCGCTCAGCGCCTCCCGCGCCGTCGACTCCTCAATGTGGTCCGGGAACCACATCAAGTGGGTGTGCACGTCGACGATCGTCATCCGGCCACCGCCCACTCCGATCGCGCCGTCGCTTGCCTGCGGTACTCGCTGGGGGTCAAGTGATAGGTCCGCTTGAACACCTCCCGAAAGCGTTTGGCGGCGCTGTAGCCAACTCGCTCGGCGATGGCCTCCACCGGCAAATCGGTCTCGACCAAGAAGCGGCGGCCGTGCTGCATACGGACGCTGGTGAGGTACTTGAGAAACGTCGTGTCGCGCTTCCTCTGGAACAGATGGCTGATGTAGTACGGGCTCACGGCGACCGCACGACCAACCGTGGCGAGCCGGAGGTTCTCGGCGAAGTGGTCCCTGATGTACTGCTCCACCAGGGCGAGAACCTGCCCGGGCGGCGGCGTCGGGGGTTGGGCTTCGATGCTCAGATGCAGCAGGCACCCCTGCCGTAGCGTGATGTGCGACTGCTCTTGAACGTCGAACATCGCCAGCGGTTTGCCGAGCGAGAGCCCCGGACGCATGAAGGACCATTCGGCGGAGCCTTCCGGCAACCGACGCACGCCTCCCGTGTTCAGCGCGTGCAGCACCGCGGATGCGACCCGGCATCTCAGTACGTCAGATGACTCGCCGCATCCGTTGCCGACTCCGAAGGTCACCGGGACCGCGCCACCGGCCCGTTGCCCCATTCCTGCCGAACTGAGACAGACCTCACCGCGCTCCAGGCGGGCCAGGTCGAGAAGTACATCCGTGAGCAGTGACAGATCGCTCCCGAGTCGTCCTTGCTCGTCGATCACCCGTTCTCCTCAGGTTGGTCCTAGGTCACATGTTCTGGTATATCAGAACCACACATCCCCACGGAAGGTTTGACATGGAACTCCAGCACCTGCGCGACGCGCTTCGGGGCGTGATGGCTTTCTCCCCCACTCTGATGTCCGCTGACGGCCACCTCGACCTGACCAGCCATCGACGACAGATCGACTTCCTGGCGGCTTCCGGAGTCGGTTCCATCGTCGTTTGCGGTGGCGTTGGCGAGTTCTGGACGCTGGACGAGGTCGAGTACCGCCACATCGTGCGCGAGTCCGTCGACGCAGCTGCTGGTCGTGTGCCGGTCCTCGCTGGCGTCGGACACTCGACGGACATCGCGGCCCGTCTGGCTCGCGTCGCAGCCGATGCCGGTGCCGACGGCCTGCTGGTCAACCCGCTGTACTTCGTGCGCCCGGAACTCGACGGCCTCGCCGCGCACTATCGACACCTCGGTGACGTTTCCGGGCTCGGGTTGGTGGTCTTCAGCACGAGCGGCGCCGTGTACGGCGCAGACGAGCTCGAACGCCTTGCCGAGGTGGAAGCAGCCGTCGCGGTCAAGGACGAGGTCGGCGACCTTGAACATTTCGAGCGCTGCGTCGACCGGCTCGGTGACCGCTACGCCTGGATCAACGGCATGGCAGAGCTGCCAGCCGCGGACTACGCAGAGCGCGGGGCGGTCACGATGACGTCGGGACTGGTGAACCTCGACCCGTCGCTGGCGATCAGCGTGTGGAACGCCGCGACGGCTGGTGACCGGGCGACGCATGCGCGGCTGGTCGAAGAACGGATTCGGCCGATCGCCGCGCTGAGGACCGCCCGTCCCGGGTATCACATCACCGTGATCAAGGAGGCACTGGCGCTTATGGGGCGCAGTTCCGCTGCCGTACGACTTCCGTTGCTCCCGCTTCGCGAGGACGAGCGGGCCCAGCTCGCCCACGTGCTGGTCACCGCCGGCTATCACGACAACGGTGCCCCGAGCGACTCGGCAACCAGCACAGTATGAACTCGGGTCCGCTCGTCATCGACGCCCACCTCGCGGGCGGCGAGGGGCCCCACACCGCGAGCCGCTCGGTGTCGGTGACGTTCGTGGCCGGCGTCCACGGGGCGGTCCTAGGCCCCGTTGGTCGCTGGGTCGCGGTGGACAACGCATGCTCGCGGGCATTGAAGCTCCTCTGACCCGGCAGGCGGTAACTCGGCGCGCCCCCGATGCGGTCGCCGTCGTACCAGTGGGCGCCTGCGAGCAGCACGGCCCGCATCTTCCACACGGATCTGCTCATTGTTGAACACGTAGCAGACCAGGTCGCCGCCCGGCTCGACGGGGAGGTGGACGTGATCGTCGCGCCGAGCGTGGCCGTCAGCTACTCGCCTTACCACGTCCCGCTGGGACCGACGCTGACGAGCACCGTCGACAGCCTTCGCACCCAGTTGACGGACATCTGCGGTGGCCTGGTCGGTGCGGGTTTCGGCCGGACTTCCTGCTGAATGGCCATTGCGGCAACGCCGAGCTCCTGGTGGTAGTCGCGCGGGAGATCGGCGCGCAATGGAGAATCCTCACCGGCGCCGGATCCTATTGGGTGATGGCGTGGGACGAACTGGTCTATGCGGGCGCCCAGGCGCACGGCCGGCTTCCGGGGCACGCCGCTACCTCGAGACGATCGTCACGGCGGTCGCCTCAGGGCTGCGTGACTTCGCAGCACGTTGAGAGGACAACTCTCGACCTGTCCGCGCCTGCCGTCTCCGCATAGCGTCGCTCACGTGTTCGCGGACCGGCGGTCGATCGACCATGCGCGTAAATGCTTCGCCGGCTACTCTCCTCGCCGAACGGTCGGCGCCCGTGTCCCCGCTGGGACACGACGGGAGGGCGGCCTTACTCCTCGGCCGGGGCGGTCGAGGAGCGCTGCGCGATGAGGTCCATGACCGAGGAGTCGGTGAGGGTGGTGACGTCGCCGAGTTCGCGGTGGTCGGCCACGTCGCGCAGCAGCCGGCGCATGATCTTGCCCGAGCGGGTCTTCGGCAGCTCGGGCACGACCATGATCTGCCGCGGCTTGGCGATCGGCCCGATCTCCGAGGCGACGTGGTCGCGTAGCGCTTTGACCGTATCCGTGCCTTCCTCGACGCCGCCGCGCAGGATCACGAACGCCACGATGCCCTGCCCGGTCGTCGGGTCGGTCGCGCCGACCACGGCCGCTTCGGCGACCGACGGGTGCGACACGAGGGCGGACTCGACCTCGGTGGTCGAGATGCGGTGCCCGGAGACGTTCATGACGTCATCGACCCGGCCGAGCAGCCACAGGTCGCCGTCGTCATCCTTCTTCGCACCGTCCCCGGCGAAGTAATAGCCTTGCTCGCCGAAGCGCTGCCAGTAGGTCTCCTTGAACCGCTCCGGGTCGCCCCAGATGCCGCGCGTCATCGCCGGCCAGGGCTCGGTAAGCACGAGGAACCCGCCGCCGCCGTTGGGCACGGGCTTGCCGTCGTTGTCGACGACCTCGGCGCCGATCCCCGGCAACGCTTTGGCCGCCGAGCCCGGCTTGGTCGACGTGACGCCCGGCAGCGGGCTGATCATGATCGCGCCCGTCTCGGTCTGCCACCAGGTGTCGACCACCGGCGCGCGGTCACCGCCGATGTTCTTGCGGTACCAGATCCACGCCTCCGGGTTGATGGGCTCGCCCACCGAGCCGAGCAGCCGCAACGAGGACAGGTCGTGCGCCTGCGGGATCGCCTCGCCCCACTTCATGAACGTGCGGATCGTCGTCGGCGCGGTGTACAGGATCGTGATCTTGTATTTCTCGATCATGTTCCACCAGCGGTGCTCGTCCGGGCTGTTCGGGACGCCCTCGTACATGAAGGACGTCGCCCGGTTGGCCAGCGGCCCGTAGACGATGTACGAGTGGCCGGTCACCCAGCCGATGTCCGCGCCGCACCAGTACAGGTCCGAGTCGGGCTTCACGTCGAACACGGCGTGGTGCGTCCACGCCACCTGGGTCAGGTAACCGCCCGAGGTGTGCAGCTGGCCCTTCGGCTTGCCGGTCGTCCCGGACGTGTACATGACGTAGAGCGGGTGCTCGGCGTCGAACGCCTCGGGCTCGTGGTGGGCCGACTGCCGGTCGACCAGCTCGTGCCACCAGACGTCCTTCTCCTCGTTCCAGGGGATGTCCTGGCCGGTGCGGCGCACGACCACGACCCCCCGCACGTCCGGGCAGCGCTCGACCGCCTCGTCCACGGCCGGCTTGAGGGCGGACGGCACCCCGCGCCGATACCCCCCATCAGCGGTGATGATGATGCGGGCATCGCAGTCGATCACCCGGTCGGACAGCGCCTGCGAGGAGAACCCGCCGAACACCACCGTATGCGGGGCGCCCAAACGCGCGCAGGCCAACATCGCGACCACCGCCTCCGGGATCATCGGCATGTAGATCGCGACACGGTCGCCTGCCTGCACACCCAACTCGAGCAGGGCGTTGGCCGCCCGGCACACCTCGTCCTTCAGCTCGGCGTAGGTGATCGAGCGGGTGTTTCCCGGCTCGCCCTCCCAGTGGTAGGCGACCTGAGCCCCGTGCCCGGACTCAACGTGCCGGTCGACGCAGTTGTAGGCGACGTTCAGTTTGCCGCCCACGAACCACCTGGCGACTGGCTTGTCCGACCAGTCCAGAACGTCGGTCCACTTCTCCGCCCACGTCAGCCGCTCGGCCTGCTTCGCCCAGAACGCGAGACGGTCGCCTGACGCCTCGTGGTACGCGTCGGCCGTGACGTTCGCGCTCGCCGCGAACCCCGCCGGCGGGTCGAAGCGGCGGTCTTCGTGCGACAGGTTGGACAGCGACTCGGACACCATCATTCCTTCTCGGGTCTCGTAGGTTGACGGACTCTTGACCGGGGCGAGCATCGCGGGCCCGATCAGGCATTTACACGCTGATCACCACGGGCGAGTCACCAGGAGGATGCCGTCGACGTTTGGCGCGTGCCGTCGACGTGGCGTTCGGTGTGCGCGCCGCTGGATGGTCCGTGACGTAGGTCGAGAACGTCACTCGCCGCGCCGCTCGTTCGCGTCGCGGTAACCGGGGAACTCATGGGGCACGGATACTCCAGGCAGTCGTGGGATCGTGAATGACGCGTCATCGCTGGATCAGTGCGCGTTCCTTCGCCCAGAATTGCAGATCGCCCCGTCCGTCAACCTGCACTCGTACGTGTCGGGCGTCGACTGCGACCACCTTGCCGTAGTGCATTCCGTCCAGCGTGACGATGGCGCCGACCCGGTGACTCACGGCGGCGGCTCGCGGCAATGATCCGTCGGGTAAGGCGGCGGCGAACGCCGCGCCTGCGACAGTAAGTGCCGAGGCGCGTAGTACAGCCCTGCGTGAGACTCCGCTCGGTTCGTTGCCCAGGATCGCCCGCTTCGTCAGGTCGCCGACCAGCCGGTCGGCCGGCAGACGCCCGAGTTCGTCCAGTTGCCCATGACGGGGCCCGCGAGGTAGCAGGCGTGCAGCGCGATGTTTGCTGCGCTACCTTCGTTGGCCACGGAATAGCCGGACCCTGGGATGCCATCGGTTGCTATCGAGCCGAAGCGCAGGTTGGCGCCAAGCGTGTTGCTGAGGTTGAGACAGCGGCAGGTCTCGATGTCGATGATCGCATTCGTGGACTGCAGGCCATTGGCGGTCCCCGCGATCTGAATGCCGCCGCTCACCTGCCCGGTGCCACCGGCCTGGTATACACCGCCGCCGTGCCAGCTGAACCCAGATACACCCTTGATCACGACGGAGTAGCCGGTAGCGCCGAAGACGTGACATCCGCGGACCTTGTTGGTTCGGGCGCCGTTGGGATCGCTTGCCTTCGCGCTGCCGTCGATGTAGAGCGTGGTCTCGTGCGTGTTCGAGCCGCGAGTGGTGACCCACAGATCTGGTTCGGCCGCGACCGGAACGAATAGGTTCCCGTCGGGAAGTAGATTCGCCGGCCGCCTCCGGCTGCCGCGGCCGCAAGCGCCGCGTTGAACGCTGGCGTGCAATCAGTCGCCCCAGCCGGATCACCGCCATAATCGATGATCGATGGAGCTTCGCCAAGTTTGGCGGCGACGTTCCGAGTGACCGCTCCAGTACCGCTGGCGGTGTAGGTAATCGTGCTGGCGTCGGTCACGATGCCCTCCGGGCGGGTCATGGATCGTGCCGCCAGCGTAGGCACAGGTCTGACGTAGGTCAAGAGTCAGACGACAGTGGCACCTCCCACGACCGCTATGAGGACAGCCATCGGCCTGCCGCGCCACTTGCCCACGCTCACCGGCGCCACCCCAGAGGCGCTCGATCGCTCGGTGCTGGGTATTGATACTTGCTGCGTTTCCCTCGAGTGTCGCGGTTGGCTATTGTCGCCAGCTTGCCCTCCTGCTAGGACCTAGGACATCAACTGGCCCCGAGCTGGAGGATGCCATGCGCGAGCTGTCTCGCAGAACGTTCATCGCCGGAGCAACTGGAGCCGGGCTGGCCGGCCTAGCCGGCTCACTGGTGTCGGCGCCCCGGGCCGAAGCCCATCCGCCCACGGTGCCGTTGGCCGGGCAGTGGCCGCGGATGGGCCTGGACACCCGCAACACCTGCTACCAACCGATGCCCGGCAAGATCCGCCGACCCGGTATCGCGGCGCGGACGTATCTCGGCGGAACGTCCTCCCCCGTAATGGCCGCACGTCTTGACGATGACGGCACACTCGGCCTGCTCTATATCAGCGGCGGAGTGCTGTTCGCGCGCGACCACCAACTGGCCGAGCTGTGGTCGGTCGCCGGGCTCGCTCCGACTGACATCCTCGGCGTCTACGATCTCGCCGGGGACGGGAAGCGCCAGGTCGTCATGCTCGGCCCGACTACCCTGTACGCCCTCTCGGCCACCGACGGCAGCGTCGTCTGGAAGAAGGACATGGGCGCGTCGTCCTATGTGTACGCCACGGCCACTCAAATCGGTCATCTCGATCCCGCCCTCGCCGGGCTGCAGATCGTGACCTGGCCCTACTTCAGTGAGTATGGCTACGCGTTCGCGTTCGACAAGGGCGTGGCTGCGGGGTACCAGCTGTGGCAGTCGAACCCGGCCTACGCCAACCCGGCCTACCTACCCGAGGTGGTGATCGGCGACGCGGACGGCGACGGCGCCACCGAGGTCGTCATTGCTGGGTTCCGGGAGGTCACCGCCTTCGCCGGAGCAACCGGGGAACGACGTACCGGCGGCGCCTGGAACGGCCATGTGGACTGGGAGACCGGGCCGAACGTCGACGGCCGCAACTACGGACTCATCCAACTCGTCGACATCGACGGCGACGGCCGGCTCGAGGTGGTTGACCTCGCGGACGGCGTGACCCTGCACGCGGCGGTCGTCGAGAACAACGCTTCCGGGTTCTCGGTGCTGTGGGACAAGTTCATCGAGTACACCGAGAACCACAAGGCGCTGCGCAGCACCGTCAACAGCGTTCGTGACGTGGACGGCGACGGTCGAGTCGAGATCGTATGCGGCCTGTACAACGACACCGGTGACAAGCGCTGGCACGTCTTGGTTGCCGACGCGATCGGCGGCCTCGACAGCCCGAAGCTCGACCTGGCCGACCGGTATCTGCGCGGTGTCCAAGACTTCGACGGAGACGGCCACGCCGAACTGCTCGTCTCGGTCGAACACACGCAGACCCCCGGGGCGAGCGCGACAGTCGAGCTTTACGCCGTCGGAGCCGACGGGAAATACCAGCTGGCCTGGTCGCTACCGAGTGCCAGCGTCGTCACCGATCCGCGCTCGCCCTATCCGTCGACGATCGGCCCCGCCGGACGCAACGGCCGGCTCGAGGTACTACGCGCCGACCCACTGTGCTCGTTCGTCGTCCTCACCGGTGGCTCGCTCGTCGGCTACACCTACGCCGGCGGCAAGGTGACCCAGGCGTGGACGCGTGCTGACGACGGCGGCGTGCTGCACCGTATCGAGGACCTCGACGGATCCGGCTCGGCGACCGTCGTCTACCAGAGCGCAGACGGCTACCTTCGCCTCGAGAAGCCCGACGGCACGCTGATTGCGCAGACTCAGCTGGCCGGCCTGAGCGGGATGGCCACGGTGGCCCGGCTCGACCGGAAGGACCACAACTCCATTTGTGTCCCCGGCTTCGGACGTGTGCGCGTGTACGACTACGGCCATCACAAACTGACCGAGCGGTGGCAGTTGCCGGGGCGAGGCGAGTACGTGTACCGCCAGGGGCTCGAAGCCGTACCCGCCGCCGATCTCAACGGCGACGGCCGGTGGAGTTTGGTCTTCGTCGACGCGGTGGACGACCACACCCGCATGCGCGTCGTCGACGGAGACCGCCGATTGGTGTGGGAGCACGTCTTCACCGACCTGCCCGCGCCAACTTTCTCCGGCCCGAACGGTGCGTACCTGTGGACGTTCGGCGACTTCAGCGGCCACGACGGCCTTGACGTGTACGTCGGTGCGAACCGGGCCGGTTACAACACCGAAGTGAGCCGGATCCTCAACGGGCGAAATGGTGCGCTGCTCGCCTCACGCGACGACGGGCCCGGCCACGTCGGCGCCGAGTTCGGACCGTGGACGGGCGCTCCCGCCGTCCACGACATCGACGGCGATGGCATCGACAACGTCATCTTCATGGCTGCCGACGTGACCTATGACCTCAACGGGGTCAACACGTCCGGCGTGAAGATCCTTCAGGGGCACATCGGCACCGGATGGGACTCACTCGGTCTCTACCACACGCCGATCATCGCCGACGTCGACAACGACGGCCTGCCCGAGGTGCTGATGACGGCCGGATTCAACAACCTCTACGTCATCGACCTGGACGCGACCGGTGCCCCGACAATTCTGCTGTGGCAGGTCGAGACCAACCCGGGCGAGATCTTCGGCCGGCGATCGGCTCTCGCCGACGTCGACGGCGACGGCGTGCTCGAGGTGGCCACCCTGTCCGACTCCGGTGTCCTGACCTGCCACAACGCCGCCACCGGCGCCGTGAAGTGGAGCTTCACCGTGCCAGGAGGGAGCGTCGCTCCAAACGTCGTGGCCGTCGACGTCGACGGGGACAACCACATCGAGTACGTCATCGGCACCGCAGACGGCACGGTTTACGCGATCGACGCGCGACCCAACCCCCGCCGGCGGGTCAAGTGGAGTCTGTCGATCGGCCAGCGACTCGGCGACATCATTGCGGCCGATGTCGACGGCGACCGCCGCAGCGAACTCGTGGTGACCGCGGAGGACGGCTACCTCTACGTCATCGACGAAACGCACTGAGCCGGCCGACGGGAGGGGACGGCGGGGAGGAGATCCGCCTTCCCCTCCGCAGCAATGCGGTGACTGGTGTCGTCACCGGTGCGGGGTATGTCGACGAGGGGTTACGGCCGGTCGCGGGTCCGCCCAGGGGCGCACGTCTGGCCAGTTCTCTCAGCGACCGAGGCCTCATCGTTGTCGTCGCGATGGCAAGCAGGTGACGCCGCTCGGCGTGGGCAACGACGGATCCTCCTGTCAGTCGACACTGCAGGGCGTACATCAGGTCGCCCCAACTGCATTCGGCATACCGGCGGGTGACCGCGTCAACGCGCTTCGCGAGACATTGACCGGATTCACGCCCCGGTCATATCCTGTGACTTAGGTCATGTGTCAATCCTTACTTTCGCTTGGGAGCCATAGTGGCTGATGTGAGTCGACGCGGCTTTTTGGCCGCAGGCGCTGGGGCAATGGCGCTCGTCGCCATACCTGGGATCACCGGATCCGATTCGGCGCAGGCGAACGCGGCGCCGCCGAGCCGTGACACCCCGTTCAAGGTAGGACAGTGGGCGCTCCCCCGGGCCGACAACCGGAACTCGGGCAACCAACGGCTCCCTGGCAGGATCCGGCGCCCGCGTGTGCTCGCCAAGGCCTATCTCGGCGGGGCCACGCCGTGGGTGATGACGGCCGACCTCGACGGCGACGGCAGGACCAGCCTGCTGTACATCACCTCGGCGAGCGTGTACGCGACCGGGCCTGACCTCTCGCTCCGCTGGGCCACCAAGGGTCTGAACCCGGGCGACATCATCGGCGTGTTCGATCTTGCCCGTGACGGCAGCCGTCAGGTCGTGGTCACTGGCGGCACCACCGTCGCCGCGCTGTCGGCGACCGACGGCAGGGTCCTGTGGAGCCATGACTTCGGCGCCGTCGTGTCGTTCGACTGGTTGAAGGTTGGCAAGCTCGACCCGGACGTTTCCGGGCTGCAGATCGTCGTGTGGCCGTACGCGCAGCCGCAGGCGACAGCCTTCGCCTTCGACTCGGGCGTGTCGAAAGCGCGGCAGATGTGGCAGACCTCCCCCGCATATACCAACCCGGCCTACCAGCCCGAGGTGATCATCGGCGACGCGGCCGGCGCTGGCCGCAACCAGATGATTGCCGCGGGCTACGGCCAGGTGCTCGCCTACGACGGAAAGACAGGGGCCCTGCTCGACGGCAGCAGCGGCTGGAACGGGGTCGTCAACTGGATTGCCGGTCCGGACGTGGACGGTCGCAACTACGGCCAGGTCGCGCTTGTCGACCTCGACGGGGACGGCCAGTTGGAGTACGTCGAGGTTTGCGACGCCGTGACCGAGCACATCGCCGTCCTGCAGAACGACAGCAGCGGAATGTCTCTGCTGTGGGACAAGTTCGTCGACTACCCGCAGGCCCTGCGCCAAGTGCGAACGACCGTGAACTGCTTCGCCGACGTGGACGGCGACGGCAGAGTCGAGCTGGTCGTCGGCATCTACAACCAGAACAACGACAACCGTTGGCACGTCCTCATTCTGGACGCTCTGGCCGGCTTTTCCGGCATCAAGCGCGATCTTCCCGACCGCTATTTGATGGGCGTGCAGGACCTCGGCGGGAACGGCAAACACCAACTGCTGGTCAGTGTCGTCACGACCCAGACGCCACCGGCGACCGCCGACCTGGAGATCTACGAACTCGGGAATCTCGCCAGCACGCCCATCTGGACGCTAGCAAACGCGAAGTACGTCCTCGACCCGCACACGCCGGTCCCGACGACGCTCAGCCCGCATTCGGCGAACGAGCGGAACGAAATCCTTCGCGCCGACCCGCTCTGCAGCTTCGTGGTCGGCAACGGCACCAATTTCGAGGGCTACACGTACCGGGGCGGCTCGGTCACGAAGACGTGGACGCGCAAAGTCGACGGCGGGGTGATCCACCGCATCGGCAACCTCGACGGCAGCGGCACGGCGTCGGTCGTGTACCAGAACGCTTCGGGAGTGCTCCAGGTGGAGCGCTCCGACGGGACGGTGCTCGGGCAGACCAACCTCGGGGCGCTCGTCGGCGACCCCATCGTCGCCGACCTCGACGGCAAGGGCCGAAACAGTGTGATCCTGAGTGGCTTCGGGTCGGTGCGCGTTCTCGATCTGGTCGGGAAGCGGTTCCGGGAGCGATGGCGGGCCGCCGGCCAGGGGCAGTACGTCTACCGCCACGGTGAGTCGGCGACGGCGGCCGACCTCACCGGGGACGGGCGGATGTCGGTCGTCTTCGCCGACGCCTCCGGGGAGCACAGCCGGCTCCGTGCTGTCGACGGCCACGGCCGTGAGGTCTGGAGCCACGTGTTCCCCGACCTGCCGCCACCCAGCTTCGCGGGCCCGAACGGCATCTTCCTGTGGACATTCGGCAACTTCAGCGGCGGTCGCGGGCTCGACGTCTACGTCGGCGCGAACCAGGCCGGTTACAACACCGAGGTTTCGCGCATCGTGAGCGGCAAGGACGGTTCACTGCTCGCGAGCCGCGACACCGGCGACTACTACGAGAAGAAGTTCGGCCCCTGGGTCGGCCTGCCCGCGGTGTTCGACATTGACGGCGACGGCCTCGACAATGTCGCGTTCCTGGCTGCCAACGTCCTGTATACGTTCAACGGACTGGACATGGCCGGCGCGGTGTTCACCGATCCGAACGCGGCGCTGCCGTACTACAACACCCCTATGTGGGTCGACATGAACCGCGACGGCCGGATGGACCTCGTGCTGGCGGCCGGCTTCAACAGCTTGAATGTCATCACCTTCACGAAGACACCAGTCGGCAGCACGCTCTGGCGAGTGGACGTTCCGCCGTCGTCGCAGTTCGGGCTTCAGCCCGGAGTCGCCGATGTCGACCACGACGGTGTGCTGGAGATCGGCGTGCTACGGGCCGACGGCGTCTTCGAATGCCGTAACGCGGCGAACGGCACGGTGAAGTGGACATACGACGTCGGTTCGCCCGGCTCTAACACCATCACGGTCGACGCGGACGGTGACGGGCGACCCGAGTTCGTGTTCGGGACCAACGACGGCCGGGTCGTGTGCCTACGCGGACCGGGGCCTCGCCAGCTTGTCTGGTCGCTGGACATCGGCTACCCGCTGGGTGACGTCATTGCCGCCGACGTCAATCACGACGGCGCGTCCGAACTGCTCGTCACGGCCGCCGACGGCAACCTTTACGTCATCGGCTGACGCGAGCCGTAGCCAGCGGCTCCAGGAGCTTCACCCTCAGGCGATCTCCTGGAGCCGCTAGGTCGAGGTTGGCGATCTGGCCAATCATCTGGGGCCCCGGTGTTGAGCGTGACGTACTCGCCACCTCGGCCTCGCCAACCGCTCCGTCCTCGGTCTCGATTTGAACGTAGATCGCGTTGTAGAAGCCGAAGTCGACGGCCGCAGACACACGCGCGTTGTCCTCATGTATCCTCCATGCAGACCCAACACGAACCCAGGACATAGGTGGGGCCGACGCAACTGGCGTTATCATGCGTTTGGGTCGAACGCGGTCCGGCGAGTTGGACGGAGGCGGGTCGTGGCGGAGACCATGATCGGGGGCGGACCCTCGGATAGCGACATCGTCGCCAAGCCCGATGGTCCCGGTGCGAGCAAGCGGATCCCCTTCGGAACACGGATCGCGACGTCCATCCGCGATCAGATTTCGGCCGGCAAGCTGCGCGCGGGCGACGAACTGCCGGCGGAGGCCGAGCTGGCCGAGCGCTTCGGCGTCAGCCAGCGGGTGGTCCGCGACGCGCTGCGGGCGCTCAACAGCGAGGGCACCATCGCGACGCGGCAGGGAAAGCGGGCCGTCGTGCGGGAGCCGCAGCCCATCGCCGTGGGCAACTACATGCGGTTTCTGCTCGATGCCGACGCCAATGCCATCGAAGAGCTGATGGACCTGCGGGCACTGCTCGAGGGTCGGGCCGCTCGACTGTCCGCCGAGCGGGCGACGCCGCCGGAGGTCGCCGCGATGCGCCGCGCCATTCGCACCATCGCGGAAGCGGGCGACGACCCGGGGATCCGGGTGACGGTCGACCTCGACCTGCACGATCTCATTGCGCGGGTATGCGGCAACCGGTTCATCCACAGCATGCTGACGGCCATGGCCGGAGTCCTGGCCGAGGAGCGGCGCCGGGGCGCCGAGATCACCCAATCGAGCGGGATCGACCACCTTGAGAACGACGCCCAGCACGCAGCCCTGGTCGAGGCAATCGCGAACGGCGAGGGCGAGCTGGCCGAGAAGCATGCGGTCGAGATCGTCACCCGCGCCCGCGACTACTTGCAGCAGTCGAAAGGCGTGGCCGAACAGCGGGAGGATTCCGACCTAGGTCCTAGTCCGCTACAGTGGGTCCCTGATCTGGTCAAGCCCACGCGGAGTCGGTAACCGAGGCGCGGCCCAGGCGCCCGCTCGAGGCGTCGACGCCCAATGGTCGACCGGGCGGAAGTGCGCCAGGTAGCCGAGTTCGGCCATGGGTCCGGGCGGCGGACCGCCTTGATCGTGGCCGCCGAGCGGCGTGTCGAAGTTCGGGTACAGCCGGTAGTAGCGGCCGGTCAACGTCAAGGCGGACGCCGTTGCCGTCATTGTCGTGCACTCCCGTCGGATCAGTGCGGATGAAGCGAGTCGTGACGCACGATTGCCCGGGTGCCAAATCGCCGGATCCCGTGGCGGGCAGTTCCTAGTAGCGCGATCCGGTCCCACCACTTCTGATCTCACAGATACTGTGTCATCGCCCAGCGGCTCATGCGCCCGGTGGCCAAGGCGGTAAAGGCGGTTGGATCTGGGGCTCTCCGTACGATGCCCGGGTGGAGAAGGACGGCGCTGTGGCGCGTGAGCGGTCGTACCGTAAGGCTGCAGAGCGGCGGGCGGAGATCCTGTCTCGGGCCATCGAGCTGTTCGCGGAGCGGGGTGTGGGTGCCTCGTTGCGGGCGATCGGTGAAGCGATCGGGGTTTCGCATGCGGCACTGCGGTACTACTTCTCGTCGCGCGACGAGCTCCTGGTCGAGGTCTACCGGGCGCACGAGCAGCTAGAGCAGAGCGACCCGCCGCCGGACGGGGTTTCGGCGGTCGGGGTGATGGAGCGCAGCGCGGAACGCAATCGCACGATCCCGGGCCTGGTGGAGTTGTACGCCACGCTGACCACGGACGCCCTGCAGGGCCAGCAGCATCCGTTGACGCAGGATTTCGTGCGGGATCGCTTCCGGACGGTGCGCGCGTATCTCGCCGACCGGGTCCGTGTAGGACAACGCACTGGCGCGATCGCCGCGGACATCGATCCTGACGATGCGGCGTCGCTGGTCATTGCCGCGTCCGACGGGCTGCAGCTGCAGTGGCTGCTCGACCCGGACGTAGTGGACGTGCGCCGGGCCCTCGCGCTGCTCGAACGGCTCCTGCCGCCGTCGCCGCAGGCAGACGGGGACGAGGAAGACGGGACGGGGCCTGCTTGACCAAAGATTCTTCCATTGGAAGAATCTGGCGCTGCGGGCTGCTGCGGCCAACCGCCAGGCCGAAGCCGTTGCCCAGCGTGATGTGGAGGCACAGCGGATGACGCTTCCCGAGCAGGTCAAGCCGACCGCTCCCGCGCTCGACGAACCCGTGGTGCAGGCGTCGGCGCTGCGGCTGACGCTCGCCTCGCCGCTGTTCCGGGGTGCCACCCTCGCGGTGTTCCTGTCCGCGCTCGGGTTCTCGGCGGCCGCCCCGCAGATCGCGTCATTCCTGGTCAACGACCTGCACGCGTCCCTCACCGCGGCGGGGCTGTTCTACCTGACGAACCTAGCGGCGCCGGTGGCCGGGTTCCTGGTCGGCCGACGCTCGGACCGCACCGGCCGCCGGCTCGGGCTGTTCCGGGCGTGCGCCGTCGCCGGCTTCGGGGGCTGGGTGGGCATCGCCTACTCGACCGAGCTGTGGATGCCCTACGTCATCAGCGCGGTCATCGGCGGTTTCGGCGGGGCCGCGACCTCGCAGCTCTTCGCCGCGATTCACGACGAGTTGAAGGCGCACCCAGGCCCGAACAACGACGGGGTGGTCGCCGTCGTGCGGATGGCCCTGACCGGCGGCTGGGTGGTTGGCCCGGTCGCCGGATCGTTCCTGGCCGCCCAGACGTCGCTGCGCACCATGCTGGTCGCGACCGCAGGCTGCACCCTCGCCCAGATCCTCCCGCTCGGAGCACTCCGGACAGCTCCCGCCGTCCAGGCAGGGCTCGGTGACGCGCCGGACACCGGCCACGGCAGCCCGGGTTGGCGGGCGATGCTGCCGCTGCTGGCGTTCACGGGGCTTTACGTCCTGGTGTACGCGGGCGAGCCGATCAAGTACGCCTATCTGCCGATTTACATGAACGGGCAGCTGCACTTCGAGGCCGGACTCAGTGGCGCGATCATCGGCATTCAGCCGCTGGTGGAGATCGTGCTGATGCCCGTCGCCGTGGTCGTGGCCCGCCGGAGCGGCATGATGCAGCTGATGATCCTCGGAGCCGGCTTCGGCGTCGCGGCCAACATCTGCTTCGCGATCACCGGCCACCCCGTCGGGCTGTTCGCAGGACAGATCCTCATGGGCGGCGTTTGGGGGGTGTTCGCCACCCTCGGGATCATCGTCGCCCAACGCCTCCTGCCCACGGCCGTCGCCACCGCATCCGCGATCTTCATGAGCTCCACCGCGCTGAGCTCCGCCCTCGGCGGCGCCGCCGGCGGCGTCGGTGCCGCCATCATCGGACTCCCGCAGGTCTTCCTCATCCCGGCCGCGCTCGCGCTGCTGGCCGTCATCGGCCTGGCCGTCATGACGCGCTCAACCGAACGCGAGCGCTGAGATGCCCACGATCCAGGAAGCGGATCGGCCGCACAGACCGAGACGCCCTCCGGCCCGCAGGAGTGCCGACCGCGGCTCGCCACGCGCACGCGTGTTGACCAGGTACGGATTTCTGAACCGCTGGGGGCGCGGCTGCCGGCTCATCGTGCAGCTTGTGGAACTTGGTTACCGACGGAGCCCACGTCGACGGTGGCATCCGTTCGAGCCGCAGTTCGGCCCGGGTGCTGCACGGCCAGCCCGGTCAGGTGCATTGCCGCAGGGGCCGCCGCGGTGGCCGACGGGCCCCGGTGGTTGCCGTGCCGACCTGACGGTGGAGTCGCTGACCGGCCTGGGAGGTGACCGGGTGGACCTTCTTGCCGCGTGACGGGATCAGGGCGGCCCCGGCGACCAGTACGGCAACGGGTGCGATCTGATGGCTGCCGGTGCCGTCCAGGCGATCACCACCAGCGGTCGGCGCGTTCCGCAGGACATCTGCGTCATCGGGTTCGACGACAGCGTGGCCGCAGTCTGCTCGAACCCACCGTTGACCACGATGCGCACGCCGGTAGAAGACATGGCGGCCGCCGCAACCCGGCTGCTGCTGACGGCACCGTCCCTTCCGGCCACCGTCAGCAGTTCCCGGTCGAGCTGGTACTGCGGGACAGCACCAGTCACCACGCCGCCTGACCACGCCGGCACCAGCGCAGCACCCGCCCACGCCAGCGTCAGCGCGGACCGGTCCGCTACGTCGGTAGAACGCGAAGATCGACAGAGGGGACGTGGCGGTCATCCGAGCCTCCCATGCGGGTCGAGCCGGTCACGCAGTACGTCGGCGAGCATGTTGATGCCGAGGACGATCAGCAGGACCGGAATGCCGGCGACGATGCCGAACATCGGCACCATCGCCGGCACGAGCTCCGTGCGAGCTGCGCGGTCACCCGGACGTAGGCGAATGCGAGCAGGCTCTTGGGAGGAGCTGCTAGCTCACCGACGCTTCCACGAGTGTTCGTGAGTCGGTATCCAGACCCGGGCTGTAATTGTGCACGCGCTTGGTCGTACCGACCTGCGGCCACTGGTAGCCGTCGACCAGCAACGGCAGGTTGGTCGCCTGCCAGCGCTCGAGCTCCTGAATGATCGACTTGGCTTGCTCGGGGCTCGCCTGCTCGGCCTGGGTGATCTTGGCGTCGATCGCTGGATCGTTGAGGTGCGTGGTCAGCGCGGTGAGCGACCCGCCGGTCTTGAACCAGTTGTCGTACAGATCAAGTGCGTCGATTGCGCCCGCTCCACCGTGGTACATCGTGAACTTGTTCTTCGCGACGTCCCCCCAGTACGCGGCCGGGTCATACGCCTGTGGCGTGGCGTCGATGCCGACCTGCTTCAGATTCTGCTGCAACAATTGCACGTGGCATGCGGCGGCCGGCCAGTTGCTTTCGTACACGACGCTGAAGGAGAGCTTCGTGCCGTCAGACACGCCCTGAACACCTTGAGCGACGCGGGTACCGCCGGAACTCGGTTCCTTCCAGCCGGCCTCGTCGAGCAGTTGCTCGGCCTTCTGCATCGCGGCGTCGCGAGAAGCCGCCTTGTACGTGTCGAGCTCGACGTAGTCCGGATCCCAGGGACGAAGCGTGTTGCCGTAGGTCACCGCACCGGTGCCGTACCAACACGCCTCCTGCTTGCCGGCCCGGTCGACCGCCCAGGCGACCGCTTGGCGCACCTGCAGGTTGTCGAACGGAGCCTTGGTCCGGTCCCACCCGAAGAAGAGCGGCGCAAGTTGGTCGGCCTGGATGACGTTGAGCTTCCCCGCCTGCTTCACCTTGGCGGCATCGCTATAGGCGATCGGGGCCAGGTCGACCGAGCCCGACTCCAAGGCAGCGACGTTCGCGGTGGGGTCGGTACCGAACGTGATGACCACTTTGCTGATCTTCGGAACGTTGTAGTAGTGCCGGTTGACGGTGAAAACCATCTGGCTCTTCGGCGTGTACTCGCTAAGAGTCCATGGCCCGCTCGTAATCGTCGGCTTCGTGAAGTAGTTCTTGTTGGCTTCGACGGTCTTCTTCGACAGGATCGCCGCGTTCCCTGGGCGGCCAAGCAGCGAGGTGAAGGTGCTCATTGGGTGCTGAAGAGTGAAGATGACCGTGTCGTCACCGGACGCCTCGATCGACGTGACGACGGCGAGTTGAGCCTTGAGCGGCTCACCGGTCTTCGCCCGCTCGATGGAGTACTTCACGTCTTCCGGAGTGATCGGCGTGCCATCACTGAATTTGATGCCCTTGCGCAGCGTGAAGGTGTAGGTCTTCCCGTCCGGGGAGACCGTCCAGCTCTGCGCGAGCGAGCCGGCGACCTTGCCCGAGTCGTCCCGTTCGGTCAGCGTCTCGTACATCATTGCCATCGGCACCACCGAGGCGTCAGCAAAGGCCTTGTTCGGATCGAAGCCCTGGGTGGGTTCCACTCCCAGCTGGCGCATGGTGGTGTTCGGATCGCTAGAGCTCGACGACGTCCCGCAACCGACGAGGCTAGCGGTGGCAATAACGGCGACGGCTATTACAGTGGCTAATCGGCGCTGCATGGCGCTCCTCGAGGTTCCGGAGGCGTCGCGGTGCGCGACGGTTGACGGGACTCTAGGTCAGGCGCCCTATGCAGTCAAGGCTCTTGTCTTAGGTCCTATGTACGCGCTTGATCGCGACAGCGCAGGCAATCGATATCGGCGCACCGAGCGGCCGCCGGATTGACGGCCAAGACCCGAGTCGCCGCCTCGAGCATCGGCGCCGCCGGTAGCGCCCGCCATCGACTACCGAGAACGTCGGCACGCCGCTCAATCTCTGCCAATGCCGGAGCCAGTCGCTCGAAGCCGCGCGAGCAACCGCCGTGGCGGACCTCGACCAGGCCGCCCCGGGCGTCTCGCGCCCAGCGGGTGAGCAGGCGTAGGCCCGCGTCCTCTTCGGCCAGATGGATGAGGGTCGCGGCGGACAGATCAACCCCGATGAGCAAAACCACGCCGTGGTTCGCGGCCACTTGCCGCAACGGGGCAAACACGTCGCGCGGGGATTGGGCGGCCACGAACCGCCAAGCGGCCGGTCCGAGCGCCGTGAATGACGAAAGCGGATGGTTTCCGCGCCGGCAGGCCGGGTCGCGCAGCACCGTTGCGGGCACGGCCCCCATCCCGGAGTCGATATCGGTCGACTCCGGCGTGTAGCCCCGCAGGGGTGGCCGATCCGGGATGGAGCCGTCGGCTTCGCTGTTGCCCGGCAGCGGCTGGTGCCCGGCGGGGGGCGGGGCGGCGAAGCCTGCGGTGAAGGTGGGCACCAGCAGGGTGCATCCGGCGTCGAGAAAGGCGTCGATCAACTCACTGGGAGGCACCGGTTCGCGGAACGAACGCAGCGAGCTGTGCAGGCACACCGCTCGGCCGGCGAGACCGAGACGGAGGATCTGTTGCGTCAACCGTGCCAATTCGCTAACCCCTCTGGCGTCGGGCCGTATCCAAGCCTGATACTCCCACACATCACACCTAGGTCCTAGGAGTTGTCTATGCTGTTGGGCTACGTCAGCGACGAGTACTACGTAGCAATCGCCGACGCGGCGGTCGAGGTAAGCGATCTGGTGACCGGACGTGTAGTGGCAAGTGTCCGGTCCAGCGCCTCGGGACGGATCGAGGCCGACCTGCCGCCCGGGCAGTACCAGGTCATCCTCGCCGCGCGGGGGTACGGCCCCAAACGCACCGAGATCGTCGCCGATGGCAGCGTCACGCAGTTTCGGCTGCTCTCAAGCACGCCCTACGGCTTCGTCTGGCCGAAGTATGCGGCCGCTGGTGACGTAGCGACGTTGTGCGTATCGTCCCCGGAGCCGTATCGCCTGTCGCTGTGGCGCTACGGCGGCGAGCGTGAGTTCGTCGCCGATCTCGGATTCGGCGAGCA
Source organism: Dactylosporangium sp. CA-233914 (assembly GCF_050942935.1). Lineage (NCBI taxonomy): Bacteria > Bacillati > Actinomycetota > Actinomycetes > Micromonosporales > Micromonosporaceae > Dactylosporangium > Dactylosporangium sp. CA-233914. Next base: position 7,921,145 of record NZ_CP192030.1, read on the forward strand.
TGAAGCGGGTGCGACCGCCGCCCTGTTGCCCGACGGTGATGTGAGTGGCAGCGGCGTCGACTGGCTCCCCCGTGGGTTTCCCGGCCAGCCGATCACCGCGCCGGAACGCAGCGGGCTGTACTTCGTGCAGGTCGATTGCGTCGGCGGCGGTTCGACGAACTTCCCATGGGTGGTCTCGCCGCGACGTCCGCGCGCGCCGCTCGCGGTCCTCGTCTCCGACCTCACTTGGAACGCCTACAATAACTTCGGTGGCCGCAGCAACTACCTGCTTCCTGGCGGGGTACCGGCGCAGCCCCTTGTCAATCGCCGGCAGGATTTGGCTCGGTATCGCAACCCGGACGCCGGAGACTGGGAATGTGAGGACTATCCCCCGCTGTCTTTCCGTCGACCGGAACCGGACAATGCGGTGCCACCGGCGGAAGTGGCCGACGGACCGACCACCACTCGCGCGGGTTCTCACCTGGCCGCTACGGACTGGCGCCTGCTGTGCTGGCTGGAACGGGCCGGCCACGACTACGACCTTTACGCGGAAAGTCAGCTCGACAGCGGAGACCTCGACCTCGACGCCTACCGGGCGGTGATCTTGGGTGCTCACCCCGAGTACTGGACTTGGCCGATGTTCGACGCCGTCCAGTCGTGGGTGTTCGAGCGGGGCGGCCAGCTGGTTTACCTCGGCGGCAACGGGCTCAACTGCGAAGTCGAGCGGCAACCCGGGGACATGATGAAGGTCCACAACGGCGACACGCGCCGGCTTGGGCCGCCGACGACTCGAGACTGGTCGCGATTCGCCGCTCGCCGCGTACCCGAGGGCGGACTGCTCGGCGTCGGTTACGACGCTCGCGGCCTGTTGACGGGCGCGCCGTTCGAAGTGATCGATGCTGACCACTGGGCGTTCACGGGGTCGGGCGTCACTAACGGTGACCTGTTCGGCTTCGCGTCGCAGAACGTGCGGATCGCTGGCGGCGCTTCCGGACACGAGACTGACAAGCTGTCCGTGCACGCGCCGCCTGGTACCCAGGTGCTGGCCCGAGGGCGCAACGCCGACGGCGGCGGCGCCGAGATCACGTACTTCGAAACGGCTCGCGGTGGCGCGGTGTTCTCGGTGGGGTCGGTCTCATTCATCAGCTCGTTGCTGGTCGATCCGGTCGTGAGCGCATTGGCGGATAACGTGGTTCGGCGGTTCGGGTCCGACCGTCGATGAGCAGTCATCCGCGCCTCTATTTCGATCATAGCGAGCTTATCGAGCTCCGGCGGGAACGAACGCAGGGAGTGCGGGCCGCGATCTGGAACAACATCGCCCTGGACGCGTCGCGCTTCGCGTCCTGGGAGCCGGCGCTTGACTGGATCGCACCGATCGATCCAGACCCGATCTACGAGAACCTGTACGACCGGTTCTGGGCGATCATGGCCGACGCTGCGATGCTCGAACATCTCGCCTTCGCCGCGAGCTACGGGGACGACGATCGGTTCGGTTCTGCCGCAGTGGGGCGATTGCTCGCGGCGTGCCGTCGGTGGCGCCCGGAGGCCGACCTTCGTCCCGACTACGGGACGGTCTACGCCACCACGCGGGTACTGAAAGCCATTGCCGTCGGTTACGACCTGGTCCACGAGCGGCTGTCGCCCGCAGAGCGGGACGAGATTCGGGACCTGTTGACTCGTGGCGCCGGCCGCCTGGCCGACGAGTGGTTCAGCCGGCCGGAGATTGCCGGCCCGGTGGGCATCGAGCCCGATCGACACTCACCGCATCACTCCTCGGTCGAGTGGTCGGCGTTCGGGGTCATCGCGCTGTGCCTGCTCGGTGATCTGCCGGCTGCGGACGAGTGGGTCCTTCGCACCCGCGCCCAGTTCGCCAACCATCTGTTGCCCGGGGCACTCGGGACAGACGGCGCGCAGGTCGAGGGCACCGCATTCTGGAGTTCGACCGTGCTGAGCCAGATCCAGTTCCTCGATCCGTTGCGCCGGGTCACCGGAGTCGATTTGCTTACCGGGGCGGCCTGCGCGCTCGACCTGCGCACGGCCTTAGCGGCGTACCGCCCGCGGCGCGAGCGATCCGCGGCGAACGAGCCGCTCTACGGCGAGAGCACCGGGCTGTCCGCGGTGCTCTTTGCGACCGCCGCCGAGCGGCGCGATCCGTCCCTGTTCTGGCTGGCCACGCTCGAACCGACCGCGGGACGGACCGAGATCTGGCCGGCCCAGACGCCAAAGCGGCGGGAACAGATGCGCTTCGCTCCTGGTGGGTACGCCTACGCTTGGAGCCGTGCGCCACTCGAACCAGGCGGACCGCCGAGGCTCGAGCCGTGGCACTTCCCGTCGATCGACGAGACGTACCTGCGTACCGGGTGGACCGGCGAGGACATCCTCGTCACGATCCGATCCGGACGAGTCACTGTGCACGTCGGGGCAGAACTCGCCTTCGAGGACCTCACGCCCACGCGCGTCGTTGACGTTCAGGCGTCGCGCGAGGCTGGTACCGGTGTCTACCGCTCTGAGCCGGCCGGCCTGTGCACGTCGATCACCGAGACCGGCCGGGACGGCACCGTGTTCTGGGCGCGTGACGGAAGCACCGACGCGTCGCCGGACATGTTCGTACGCCTCGACGTGGGCGAACGCACGGTCACGATCCAGCGCCGCGGCCCGTGGTCACGCAGGTTCGTCTTCGTCCCTGCACACGGCATGCAGCTCCAAGTACGCCGCGGCACGGTCGTCGCCACGAGCCCGGATGGACACCGACCTGACATACGTCCCGGCTACGGCCTGCTCGACGTGATCGAGACCGACGCGCGGCACTTCCCGACGGTGACGGTCGAGCCGGACGCCGACCGCATAGAGCTGACCCTGGCACCGGTCGACGGGACGGGAGCCGGATGACGCGGGAGTCGACGTCCGTAGCGACACCAGAGCCGACCGCGCCGGTGCCGACGGTGCGCGTCCACGGTGCCGACCCGATTCTCGCCGCCGCCGAGCGGCACATCATCCGCCATCACGGTGAACATCTCAGCCTCGCCATCGTCGCTGCGGCGGTGCCAGTCAGCCCCTACCACCTGGCCCACCTGTTCCAACGCGAACGCGCCACGACATTCCTGAAGTACCTGACCCGCATTCGGCTCAAACGCGCCGAGGCGTTGCTGCGCGAGAGCGAGCTGCCCGTGGCAGTGATCGCCGAACGCGTCGGATTCCGCTCCCCCAAGCGGTTCGGCGCGCTGTTCAAGCGGGCCATGGGAGTGAGTCCGACCGCATTCCGCGCAGCGACGTGCCGGCAGTCTTGACATAGGTCAGAGGTTGCTTCAAAGTGCGACTATGACTTCCGTCGAGCACTGGTCCGGAGTGTTCCCGGCCGCGCTGTCCATGTTCAACGCCGATGGCTCGCTCGACGAGCCGGCGACCACCGCCCATGTTCGTAGTCTCGTCGACGACGGCGCCCACGGGATCGTCGTCGGCGGGACCAGCGGCGAGTTCGTGACGATGACCGATGTCGAGCGGATCCGCGTCGTCGAACTCGCCGTCGACGCGGTCGGGGGCCGCGTCCCGGTGATCGCGGGGACGGGCGCTCCCGGTACCGCGCAGACCATCGCGTTGACCGCCGCCTCGGCTGGGGCCGGCGCATCAGGCGCGCTGGTCATCATGCCGTTCTATCTCCGCCCGAATCGCGAGGAGGTGCTCGGCCACTTCCGAGCGGTCGGCGCAGCCAGCCCCATCCCGGTGTTCCTCTACAACAACCCGGGCAACAGCGGTACCGATCCGGTCGACGCGCGCGACATCGGCCGGCTCTACGCCGACGGACTGCTGCACGGGGTGAAGAGCACCTTCCCGACCGTCCACCAAGTGGTAGAGGCAATCGACGAGACCGGGCCGGACTTCCGGGCGTTCTACGGCGGGTTCTTCGCCCCGTTGTCCGGCCTGGCCGAGGGCGCCCACGGGTGGATCAGCGGCGTCCTCAACGTCGCGCTGCGCGAGGCGATCGCGCTGTGGGAGGCCGTCCAGAAGGGCGATCTCGTCGCTGCGCGCGCCGCGGCGGCGACCATCCGGCAGTACCGCTACCTCTACAGTCGGTTCCCGTCCGGCGAGGTGAACGATCTGGCGCTCTACCGGCAGATCCTGGCCGTTCGGGGACGGCACGGCGGCCACTCCCGCGCGCCGATCCGCGATCTCGACCCGAGCGTCCGACCGCAGCTGGAACGTCTACTCGCCGCCATCGGCTGAACCGACAAGATCGGCGCCCTCGTCGCCGGGCGAAGCTCCATCGCCCGGCGGTCGTCGTCGCCGATCGGGAAGTAGTGCCGTGCAGATCACCGCAGTATCCGCCGTGCCCCTTCGCATCCCCCGGCTCACCCCGATGGTCGCGACCCAGGGCAACATCGACTCCTCCGAGTTCGGTGTCGTGCGCGTCGAAACCGACGCCGGGATCACCGGCTGGGGCGAGATCGCCATGTCGTGGGGACGCCTCGGGCGCGCACTGTGTCGCGACGTCGAGCTCAGCATCGCGCCGACGATCCTCGGCCTCGACCCGCGTGACGTCGCCGGCTGCGCCGTCGCGGTCGAGCAGCGCCTGGATCTGGCGACCGACGGGGCGCACGCGGCGCGCGCCGGTGTCGAGATGGCCCTGCTCGACATTCTCGGCAAGGCGCTGGACACGCCCGTCTACCGACTGCTCGGCGGACGGGCTCGCGAGCGGGTGCCGGTTGCGTGGCCCATCCCGTGGGGCGATGTCGAGGCCACGGTCGCTCAGGCGCGCACCGCGGTCGAAGCGGGCTTCCGGACGGTCAAGCTGAAGGTCGGCCGGCCCGGATCGATCGACCGCGAAGCGGTGAGCGCGGTCCGGCGCGCGGTCGGTGCCGAAGTTTCGATCAAGGTCGATGCGAACATGGCATACCGCAGCGCGGGCGCCGCGTACGCCGCACTCGCCCCGCTCGAGGAGCACGGGCTGCAGCTGATCGAACAACCGCTGCGCCCTCAGGACCTCGACGAGCTGGCCCGGCTGCGGTCACGCCTGGCCACTCCCCTACTGCTCGACGAGTCCTGCTGGCACCTGCGGGACGTCGGCGAGATCGTCCGGCGAGGGGCGGCCGACGTGCTGAACGTCTACGTCACCGAGATGGGCGGCCCGCTGCAGGCGTGGAAGGCCTTCGCTGCGGCCGAGGCAGCCGGCCTGGTTGCACTGCTGGGCAGCCAGTGCGAACTCGGCCTGGCCACGGCGGCGTGTGCGCACGTGGGCGTCGCGGTCGCCAACCTCGGCTACGAGTCGGACGTCGTCGGCCCGCTCCGATACCCCCGCGACATCGTGCGCAACCCGCCGGTGATCAAGGACGGGTACCTGCACGTCCCCGAGGGACCCGGCCTCGGTGTCGAGATCGATCTCGGCCAGGTGGAGGCGCTGCGGTGCGGGTAGACATCCACTCGCACCTGATGTGGTACCCGGACCACATCAGTGAACGGACCGCCGCCGAGGCGCTCGCGGCCAAGCGGGTCAAACTCGCTCGCAGCGGCGGCCGCTCGTACGCCGCGCACCTCGACCTGCACGTTCAGGACGCCACGCCGAAAGAACACCTGGCTGCCGCCGCCCAGGCCGATCGCGTCGTCGTGTTCGGGCTCCACGCCCGGCCCACCGGTTTCCTCGTCCCCAACGACGTCATCGCCGAGTACGCGGCCGCCCACCCTGATCGCATCGAGGGCTGGGCGTCGGTTAACCCTGCGGAGCCTGGCGCTGTGGCCGAATTCGAGCGTTGTGTGCACGATCTCGGGCTTCGCGGCCTCAAGGTCGGACCGGCCTATCAACACTGGGATCCCCGCGACAGCAGCACCTGGGAAGTCTTCGCACTGTGCGAACGGCTCAACCTGCCAGTGATGGTGCATCAGGGTGCAACCTTCCCGTCGACCGCGCGGCTCGACCTGGCCGCACCGATGCTTCTGGAACCCCTGGCCATGGCCTTCCCCCGCCTGCGGATTGTGATCGCACATCTCGGGCACCCGTGGGAGCAGGACGTGGTCGTACTGATCCGCAAGGCGCCGAACGTCTACTCGGACGTCTCGGCTTGTCACTACCGGCCCTACCAGTTCTGGCGAGCGATGATCACGGCCTACGAGTACGGCGTGACGGACAAGCTCCTGCTCGGCTCCGACTTCCCGAGCGCGACGGTGAACGACGTGATCGCTGGGCTCAGGGCAGTCAATGACGTCGTCGCTGGTACCGCGTTGCCGCGTCTGCCGGACGAGGACATCGAGGCCATCATCGAGCGCAACGCCGAGCGGTTCTTATACGGAAGCGCCGGGACCTGACGGTCACCCGCGGCAGCGCTGGCGGTCGGCACTGCATCAAGAGCGGCCTGTTGGAAGGACCGTTGGAGCCTGGACAGGTGATCTCCAAGCGGTGCGGCGGCTGCGCAAGAACGGAACCGCTCGAGCGGTGATGGAACTGGTTTCTTCAATGCTGTAGCCCCTTGCCTGTTCCACTCCAGCTTGATGGGTAGTCACGAGCAGTGGGCGCGCCCAGCGATGAACCCAACGTACGGGAGCGTCATGACCGCGCCGGTTCCATTGGGATGGTGGCCAGCAGTGCCCGAGTCTCGGCTACCACCCGGTCCTGGTACGCGCGGCCGCTGACCTGGGTGGACGCGGCCATCGGCTTGCCCTTCTCGTCGTAGTACACGCCGGTGTCGCGGCTGTCGGCGGTGAGAACTCCGGAGATCATGCGGGCCGCGGTCTTCGGGTTGCTCCAGTACTTGATCATCGGCGCGAGAGGGGACATCACATGCTTGGCGATGAACCGCAATGCGGCGCTCGCGTCCCGGCCCAGGTCGCTGCCCGGGTTGAAGCCAGGCTCGATGACATTGCAACGCAGTCGTGGCGTTTCGCGAGCGAAGGCGAAGACGGTGGCGATATTGCCCTGCTTCGAGGTGGCGTACGCATCGAAGCCGGGCTTGCTGGAGCCGCCGGGCGCCCACTCACCCCGGGCACTCGCCTCGACAGAGAGGAAACGGGCGCCGCGGAAGCCGGCCGCCACGGCGGGCTTGCGTTCGGGGTCCTCCACTGCGGAGCCGATGAAGACGACGTTCGTGCCGTCGGCCAGGTGCGGAATCAGCGCCTCGGTGAACGCGAACGGGCCGAGGTGGTTAGTCGCGTACGTGCCGTCCCAGCCCTGCGCACTTTTGAATGGCTTCGGTGGCATGATGCCGGCATTGTTCAGCACGCCCGCAATCGGTAGGTTGAGCGTGGCGATCTCCGCTGCCGCCCGGCGGGCGCTGGTGATGTCCGACAGGTCGGCGACGACCGAGACCGCCTGGCCGCCCTTGCCGCGGATCTCCTTCTCGACACTGGCGAGTTTGTCAGGGCTTCGCCCGACCAGCACGACAGTGCCGTACTCGGCCAGCTCGAGCGCCGTGCGGCGGCCGATGCCCGCCGTGGGACCAGTGATGACGTATGCCTTGCTCTGGTTCATTTCCTACTCCTTTTAGGTGAGCATCCGCCACATGGCGTCGAAGCCGAGCCCGGCGATGGCGTCAGAGCTGGCCGGCTCGTTGATGATCGCGTCGATGGTCGTCTCCGCGACCGCAGTGAGAAGTGCCAACACGAACCCCAGAGAAGCGTCCCGAGTAGGTCCGCCCATTCGGGCACGATCAACTAACTGGGCCATGTCGCTGAACCCGGCCCGCACGATCTGGTGGCTCGCGACGCTGATCTCGTCGGAAACGTCGAGCTGAGCGATCACCCGGCGCTTATCCGGATTGCCTGTTGCCCAACGCAGCCATTGGTTCCACAGGCAAAGAAGCTGCTCGCGGGGGTCGCCGTCCTCGGCGACCCCGGCCATCGCCGCCTCGTTCATCTCGGTTTTCAAGGCGACGTAAAGCTCGTTCAGAAGCGTCGCTTTGGTGTCGAAGTAAACGAACAGCGAACCGTTGGAGACGCCTGCCGCCTTGGCGATCACCGCCGTCGCCGCGCCGAGCCCTTGTTCCGCGACGACACGGGTCGCGGCGGACAGGATCGCGTTGCGGCGATCTGCGCTTCGTGGTCTTGGCATGCCCCCACCGTATAAGAGAGCGACTAGTCAGTCAACAACGGTGATTGATAGGTTCGCCGAACCGAGCTGACCGCCCATCCCTAGTCGCACGACTCGGATACTGCGGCATCCCAAACGTTCTGATATCTGACCGTGCCAGCAGACGTGCGCTGGCTCCTGCGTACCGTGCCGCCCGGCACCGTCCTCGATGGCGTTATCTCTAGTCCGAGATCGACGGACAGTGTGTCTGCGACGGGCAGCCCGACCTGCTTCTTCCTTCGTCATGGACACCGCAGCCTCGCCGTGTCTGTGACGGCGGGAGGAGTTGGGTGCGGGTTCAACGTGTGGTGTCGCAAGCTGGTCCAGGGGAGTCGTGGACATTTGCTCGGCGAGGACCATCTGCCAGTTCCGCCGGTGGAGTCGTTCCTCTCTCATCTGTCGGATCAGCGCAGATCACCGAACACGGTCCGCGCGTACACGTTCGACCTGAAGGACTACTTCGCGTACCTGGCATCGCGCGGGCTGGACTGGGCCCAGCTGCGTTACGACGAACTGGCCGGGTTCAAGCCCTGGTTGAGATTGCCGCCGGCGGCGCCAGCCGAGGCCGCCGCGGCCCAGGCCAACAACGAGGCCGCTCTCGCCGCAGGATACTTCGCGCAGGCCGCACAGTCCGCACAGAACGCGGCCGGCTATGCCACACAGGCGGCGCAGTACGCCGACCAGGCCAACCAGTCGGTGCTCAAGGCCCAGGCCTCGGTCGCGACGGCCAAGGCGGCGGCGACCCGGGCCACCAACTCGGCCCGCCTGGCCATCTCGTCCGCGGCCTGGGCGATCGCCTCCCAGCGGCAGGCGGTCCAGGCGGCCAACCGGGCGCACGAGCTGGCCGAACAGGCCCGTGACTCGGCGGACGCGGCCCACGCGAACGCCGAGGCCGCGGCGGCCGCCGGCGACGAGGCCAAGCGGCTGTGAGGAACTGGCCAGCGGGCCTATATCAACGGCGGCTACTGCAGCGTCTACGCCGACGGCAGCGACGAGCACAAGAACTGCCTGCGGTCCGTGCTCGACCCGGAGTTCCTCGGCAACCAGGGTCTGATCCTGCTCACCGACCTCATCAAGACGATCACGGCGATCATGCTGCCGGCCGCCATCGGCCTGACCGCGCTCTGCGTCGTCACCGTCGTCTGCGGGTCCGTGCTCGGCACCCCGCTGACCATGGGCGGCGTCGGGCTGGACATCTACAAGTTCATCAACGGCGACCAGTCGCTGGCCGACACCCTGCTGCACCTCGGCGAGACCGCGCTCTGGTCGCTGGCGTTCTTCGGCCTGGCCAAGCTCGTCGGGGCCGCCTTCACCGCGGTGAAGGTCCTGGTCCAGGCGGTCCGGGCGGCCCGAATAGCCGAACAGGACCTGCGCAAGGCCAACGAGGTCAGACAGCGGATGCTGGCGCTCAGCGACTGCCTCAGCAAGGCCACCGGATTCGCCGGCGCAACGCTCACCCAGACGGCCGACACCCGCTGGAAACCGGTCAGCCAGGCCGGTCTCGGCACCCCGTTGTTGGCGCGTGCCGAGAAGCCCCTCAATTGCCCGGCGTTCATCGCGCTCGGTCACACCGGCGACCAAGCACCTGGGGCCAGTACGACATCGAGAAATTCGCGGACGACCACAACGCGAAGTCGTATCTGCAGTGGGCGGAGGAGCAGCAGCGGGAGGCGGCCGACTTTTACACGTGCATCAAGCAGGCCCTCCAGCCGGACAGCAAGGTGGTCATCTACTTCAGCCTGAAGGGCATCCCAGACCCGGCCAAAGGCGTTCCCGGGCCGGTGGAGTACGCCATGAAGCCGCCGCTGCCGGAGGTACCGACGACGCAACAAACGGCCTGGGAACTCGGGATGATCCGCGACGCGCCCGCATCGGTACGCCCGCGGGTCCACTTCTACGATGAAAACGGAGACCTGATGGACCAGGGTCCGTTCGGCTGGTAGGGAGTATTGCCGCGTGCGTATTCAGCGGGTCACCACCGAGATGCTGGGCGAGCTGTGGCTGGAGGCGCAGCGGCGGCCGGACAGTGCCCGGCCGGCGCTGGCCGCCGGCCTGATGGCGTACGCCTGGCGGGCCGGACTGGACCGGCCCGAGCGCGGACTCCCATATCTCGAGGAGGCCGCGGACGTCATGCGGAGCCTGCTCGCCGACGGGGGTGACGAGCACGTCGACGGCGCGTTCCGGGTGATCTCGAGGCTGGCCCTGCAGTACTCGCGCGCGCACGCCGACGAGTTGGCGCTGGCCGCGCGGCAGGAGGCGGTGGCGCTGGCCCGGCGGGCGGCGCCCCGGCCGGCGGACGTCGACAAGAAGGCGCTGCTGGACCTGGCGCGCGGGCTGGCCGAGGCCGGCCGGTTCGCGGAGGCGGTGACCGTCCAGACGGAGGTCGTCGAGCTCTATCGGGACCGCGGGGCGGGGGACAGCGGCGCGCTGTGGGCGCTGCTGGGCCTAGCGGTCTATCTCGACCGGGCCGGACGGAGCGAGGCGAGCCTGGAGGCCGACCGGGAGGCCCTCGCACGGATGCGCCAGATGGCCGCAGAGCAGCCGGTGATCCGGCCCACCCTAGCGATCCGGATGGCCGGCTTCGCGCTTTGGTTCACCGCCGCCGCTCACCCACGGGAGGCCGGAGAGCTCCTGCGCGAAGCCGCCGCGATCTGTGCCGGGCTGCCGGCGGTGGGCTCGCCGTCCGGCGTATACATGGCCATTCAGGCCGCCCATTTCGCGCGCTCCGGCGCTCGGGCCGAACCGGCCGCGCCGGGCGGCCTGCTGCAACCGGTGCTCGGCCAGAGCATGTATCACTGGTCCTTCAGCGTCCGGGAGTCCTACCGCGCCGGCCTCGACGCCATCGACCAGGCGCTGGCCGCACAGGCCGGCGACTCGGTAGCACTCGGGGACCTGCTGCGCCGCCGCGCCATACGCGTGTCGGTGCTGTTCGACGAGCCCGACCGGTTTCACGAGGACGTGATGCCGACGCTGGACCGGGCTGTCGTCCTCGAACGCCGGCTCCGGGCCGCCGACCCGGCCGCGCACCCCGGCCGACTGGTCCAGGCGCTGACCGACCAGGCCATGGCGCTCCTCGTGATCGGGGACAATGCCGGTGCGGGCAGGGCACTCAATGAGGCAGTCGACCTGCTCGGTCGTTAGCGGCGGAAGGCCACAGTTCGCTCAGTTGGTAGTTGATCAGGGGGCGGTCACGATTAGGAGGGCCTGGGCGAGCAGCGTCCGGGAACGCGGCCTCGATCAGCGCGGTCTTCCCGGTGCCCGGCGGGCCGGTCAGGACGACGTGCTCATACCGGGTGCGGGCGGCCCGCAGCAGACCGACATCCTCATGGCCGCCCAGGAGCCGGGGAAGGTACTCCGTGCCGTTCGGCCGCAGACGCGGCCCGACCGGGGGCAGCAGCGGACGCCGGGAACGTCCCCGCCCGCTCGGGGGCATTACCGGCGGTGCGGGGGCGGGGGATGGAGCGTCACGTACCGCCGCGTTCACCTTGGCCTTGACGTCCTTGATATCGACCGTGCCGGGAGTCGCGACTGTGGTGCCGCTCGCGCGGACCGCGTCGTGGAACTGCTTGGCAAGCGCCGTCGCCGACAGCTGGGAGGTCCCGCTGCTCTCGAGTCTTGCGACCGCCGCCGCCGGCACGGTAAATCGGGTCGCCCTGGTCGCAACCAGCTAGCCCTTGTGGCTCTTCTCGCTCATCTTGGTGAAGAGTAGCGCCGCCGCGGCGCGCATGTCCGTGGCGTCCTTCACCTGGAGCTGACCGAACGGGCACTGCGGACTTCCGCGCCAGCAGACCTGCGACCACTCCAACAAGTGCCTGACCTGCCCGGTGTGCATCACCACCAGCGAAGACCTGCCTGCACACGAAGCGCACCGCCACCGCACCCTGACCCTCATCGCTCAACTCGAAGCCCGCGGGCAGACCAAGCTGGCCGGCCAGAACCGACTCGTACTCGATCAACTCGACGCACGCATCGCCCAGATCAAACAGGCAATCGCTACGAGCGGAGCGCACCGCGATGTCAGCTGACCCAGCAGACCGACTCATCGCGGCCGCCCGCCAGCGGCACGAACAGACGCTCGCTCGCGCCCGCACAGCACTACGCCAGTTCGAAGCCACCGGCGAACCCGTCACCTACGCCAAAGTCGCCGCAGCAGCGAACGTCAGCCGGGCATGGCTCTACAGCCAGCCCGACGTTCGGGCGGCAGTCGAACGTCTACGCGACATCAACAACCGCTCCACCAACGTCGCCGTCCCCACCCACCAGCGCACCACCGAGGCCAGCCTGGTCCGCCGGCTTGAGGCGGCGCACCACCGCAACCAAGAACTCACCCGGCAGATCGCCGAGCTACGAGAACAGCTGGCAGCCGCCCATGGCGCGCTCCGCGACAGCCGAGCAAAACGGCCGGTCGACGTCGGTTCTCCAACCGACAGTCGACGAGTCCGTCGCTGAGCCGCGACATCACACGCGCCCGGTCACTCTGCGTGCACGTTGATGCAGGACGCTTGGACCTCGGCGGTGCGCACATCTGCCGAAGGCAGTGCGCCGCCACGCTCTTGGTTGATTGACTACCATCGCATGCGCGTCGGTGGCCGTGCGGACGTGATGTTGCGTTTGAACTCCCAGCGTCGGCGGCGTCCGCGCTCGGTGTTCCGACGGGGGAGGAATCGAGGATGAACGCAGACTTCACGACTCGGAAGGCGCGGGAGACCACGCAGGTCATGACCGCCCTGGCCGAGGCCTTCGTTCGAGGTACCGCAGCGGAGACCGGCATCAGCATCGGCTGGGGCGAGCAGGACGCCGCCAACCTCGACCGGCTCTGCGAAGAGTTCCTTCGTAGCCGACCGTCGGCCAAGGTCAAACACTCGATGATCATGTCGATGGGCGCGTACTTGGGTGAGCTCATAGTCCGGGCGACCAGAGGTCGGTGGGGCTACGACGCCGACCTGCGCGAGGCGGTCGTCGAAACCGGCGACGGTGTCATGGGGTGGCCGCACACCAAGGTGGCGAAGCGCTTCGAGCAGGGTCCGAAGCATTCGCTATACCAGTACTACCGGTACGCAGTGCATCCGGAACAGCGCGATGCAATCGCCGCCGGTGGCGACTGACGACCTTGATCAGGTGCGCGCTCATAGCCGATGTGCGGATGCCTCGAATGTGCCTGGTCGAGCCATAGGCGGCGGCGACATCCGTCTCTCGGTGTGCGGCCTTGTCCATCTCATCCAGCCGGAGCCGACCCTGCGGCCCGGGCTTCGGGCCGGACCCACTCGCGGACCGGCGGCTCCTCGTCGTCGGGTTCGTCATCGACAAGTCCCATCTCGAACGGAAAGCAACGCAACTGGTATCGCCGGCCGTCGTGCTGTTCCGATGCGGCCAACTGGTCGAGCACCTCCAGCAGCCGCTGGCGTTGCCCGTCCGACAGCGCATCAACATCCGTGAGACCGCTCTCCAGGAGCTTGACCGCCACATCCGGATCGACGTCGTCGTCATCGCAGGTGTCAAGCCACCACACGAGGTCGACGAGGAGCCCGGTGACGGTCTCCAACGACGCCGGGTCCGGGTCACCTGTTGCGAGCCGGCGGCGCTGCTCGGCTGGAAGCCGCTCGATCACCCAGTCGATGCTCCGCCGGATCGAGACCACCGCATTCGGGTCGACCCGATCGTCTGGATATTCACACAGCCAACCAAGCAGATCCCTCACCAGGCTGTGCAGCAGCCGGGCGAGCACAGCATCACCATCGGTGCTCATGATCCGCGAAAATACCCGTATCACAGTGCCCAAGACAGCCCCGCGAACGACGCCAAAGTGCGCGCATCTCCGCGAGGCGCTCGTTGCCGAACGCGCTGCGGGCGCAGGGCCGACGGCTTCCCGCTCGTGTCGACGATCGTGGGCTCGACGAAAGCAGTCAGCACGAGGCGTCGCGACGAACACCGGCGCGGTACCGGAACTCGAGTACGTCCATCGCGTGGGGAAGCTTGATGGACGGATCGGCTGCCCGCATCGCCAGGAGGCCCGGTATGTTGCCGCGGCAGATGGCGCCGTCGATCATCTCCTGTGCGTCGGCCGGCAGCTGCTTCCAGGCCGCGGCAGCGGCGCAGAGACCGCACAACGTGTCGACACGGTCTGCGAGGCTCGTCGAGCAACGTACGTCGCAGCCCGGACAGAACCAGTCCAGCATGGTCATCAGTTTCGGGCTCTTGTCCTCGACCGCCAACCGGATAACGCGTACTGCCCTCTTGACTGCTTGATCACGTCTCCGGTCATGCCGCGATCCGCTCGCCACGGAACGTCACGGCGCCGCCTCCCTGTCTGTCAGGGTGAGTTGAGGCCAGCGGTTCATTGCAAGTCCGCCGGACGGGGCGAGTTCAGGATCGAGAGTCGTTGAATACTGCTGTTGACGTCGTGACGGCCCAGGATGGGGTCATGAGTCGCAAGAAGGGTCCGCGTTCGGGCGGTCCGCGGGCACGCCGGTCGTTCACGCCGGGGCAGAAACTGGAACTGCTGGCCGCGTATGAGCGGGCCGTCGCGGCCGGTGAGGGCGGGGCGTTCCTGCGGCGGGAGGGCTTGTACTCGTCGTTGATGTCGGAGTGGCGTCGGGCTCGTGACGCCGGGCTGTTGCAGGGCAAGCCGGCCGGGGAGACGGTCGGGCGGCCCAGCGCCGAGCAGGCCGAGATCGCCCGGTTACGCCGTGAGCTGCAACAGGCGCAGGCGAAGCTGGCGCGGACCGAGACGGCGTTGACGATCATGGGAAAAGCGCGAGAGCTCTTGGAGGACATCTCCGGGAGCGAGCCGGACGATCCGGACGTGTTCGGGCTCGGCAGGCGCTGATGGCCGCCTACCACGAGCTGACCGGCGCAAAAATCACGACGCGGGACGCGAAGCGGCTGACCGGGATCGCCCGGGCCAGCGCCGAGCGGGACCGGCGCCGGCCGACGCCGGCACGCCCGGCGCGGCGGGTGCCGGCGAACGCGCTCACCGGCACCGAACGCGAGCAGGTCCTGCGTCTGCTCAACAGCCCCGAGTTCGTCGACGCCGCCCCGGCGCAGATCTATGCAGCGCTGCTGGACCAGGGCGTGTACGTCGGCTCGATCGCCACCATGTATCGGCTGCTGCGCGAGCATGAGCAGGTCCGGGAACGGCGCCGGCAGGCCCGGCACCCGGCCCGTCAGCGCCCCGAGCTGGTCGCCGACGCACCGCTGCAGGTCTACACCTGGGACATCACGAAGCTGGCAGGCCCGGCCAAGGGGGTCTACTACGACGCCTACGTGATGATCGACATCTACTCCCGGTACATCGTCGGCGTCCGGGTGCACGCCCGCGAGTCCGGGCCCCTCGCTGAGAGCATGATGCGCGAGGTGTTCGACGCCCACGGCGTGCCGCACGTGGTGCACGCCGACCGGGGCACCTCGATGACCTCGAAATCCGTCGCCGACCTGCTCGAAGACCTGAACGTGACCCGCTCACACTCGCGGCCGAAGACCTCCAACGACAACCCGTACAGCGAAGCCTGGTTCAAGACGCTCAAGTACGCGCCGGTCTTCCCGGACCGGTTCGCGTCCCTCACTCACGCACGGACGTTCATGAACGACTTCGTCACCTGGTACAACCACGCCCACCGGCACTCCGGGATCGGCCTGCACACCCCCGCCGACGTCCACCACGGCCACCACCACCAAGTACGCGCCGGCCGCCTGGACACTCTGGCCGGGGCCCGCGCCGCGCACCCGGAACGATTCAGCGCAGCCCGATCCCTCCCCAAGATCCTCGACCTGCCCGAACAGGTCTGGATCAACCAGCCCGACCAGCAAACCGAGCCCGCACCACAAGCCGCATAACTCCCGTTGGCCTCAATCCCTTGACACGTTCCGATGGACGACCGCTATGGAGTGTAGAGCTCGGGGCACTCGCCTTCCCGGCACCGCTGGTCACCGTCGTGCTCGCACCCGGCGAAGGCTGGAGTTTCGTGACCGGAACCGCAAGCGGCACGCTTCTCGCCGTCGCGGCCGCCACCGGTGAACGCCGCCCATGGCGGCTGGAGCTCGGCGCAGCCGTCGAGACCCTCGCCGTCGCCGACGTCGGCGGTCCGCGCCTACTCGCCGGGACGGCGACCGGAGAGGTACATGAGGTCGCCTTCTGAAGTCGATCCACTGATTGACCGGATGGTCCGGCGATGAACCGAGCGTTCCACGACGTGATGCCTCGCGTCGCTCTTGCGCCTGGGTGGTCAGGACGCGCACCTCGAGCGCCCGGGTTCGACCGATCCGGTGCGTCTCGCCGACGGCGAGCAGATGGTTGAGTGCGCTTCGACCAGGATTGGCCGACCGCGCGTCGAGCATCACTCCGAGATGCCTCAAGGGATCGGGGAGATGTCGGTACTGCCGCCCGTCGATCGTGATGCTGCCACGGGTGGGGCGGTCCAGCCCGACCATCAGCCGCATCGTCGTGGACTTACCGGCTCCGTTCGGTCCGAGGAACCCGGTCACGACGCCAGGCCGAACTTTGAACGATAGGTCGTCGACGACAGTCTTCTCGCCGTAGCGCTTGGTGAGTTCTTCAGAGATGATCACCCCATCAACGTTAGGAATCCCTCCGCGGTGTGACGTCTGCCCGTGGTCACGACCGAACCCTCTCCGCGGTACCGTCCTGAGGAGTACCGCGGTACCACCTCGCGGTGCATTCGACGGTGTAGCGCGACTTCCTCCCGGCGCATTTCGCAGCCGGTGGCTATGGCGTCTCCTTCGAAGCAGCTCAAAGTCCGTTGCTCGTCTCATGCAGGTCGTCGATGGTGTCTGCGCCTGTCTGCGCGTGCGACGGATGGCTCGGCCGAGCGCATCCTGTGACGGGTCCGAAGAGGGGGCTATCCTGAAGGGTCATGAGCACTGGCGGGGCAGGTTCGCAGGTTCACGGACTTGATGAGGTAGATCGACGACTGATTCATGCGCTCCAGATCAACCCACGCGCGAGATGGGCGGCGATCGCACCGGTCGTCGGGGTGGATTCGGTGACAGCCGCACGCCGCTGGGAACGCCTCTCACGAGACGGTCTCGCCTGGGTCTCGGGACAACCCGGCCCGGAGCTGAGGGGACCGTCGGCCATCCTCGAAGTGCAGACGCACCCGGGTGCGACGCTCGATATCGGCCAGGCGTTGGCGGCCGACCGGGAGGCGTTCACCGTCGATCTCACCGCGGGGGGCCGCGAGATGCTGGTGCTGGTCACCGCGGAGAGTCTGAATGCCCTCACCTCGTACATCATGAATCGAATGCGCGGACTCGAAGGTGTGCGATCGACGAAGACGCATCTGCTGTCGTCGCCCTTCACCGATGCCGGTCAGTGGCGACTTCGTTCCCTCACGGCCGATGAAGTGGCATCGATAGAACGCGCTGTGGCGGACGACAGGCGCGAGCGGCTGCGCATTGACCCGCAGTTGGAGCACGAGCTCCTGCAGATACTGGGGCAGGACGGGCGGGCGACCGTTGCTGCGATGTCGAGAACCCTCGAGGTGAGCCAACGGCGGGTGCGCGAGACCATGGCGGCGCTCACCAGCCGAGGCCGACTCGTCACCAGACTCGACATGGCCAAGGCGCACTCCGGATGGCCGGTGCACGCCTGGTACTTCCTGCGTGTCCCCGCCACGATCGTGGAGCGGGTCGGATCCGCGCTCGCACGTCTCAAAGAGATCCGGCTTGGCGTCTCCACCGTCGGGCCATACAACCTCGTCCTCTCGGTCTGGATGAAGACGCTGGCCGACGTGCAGCGACTCGAGGTGGCCATCGAGGAGAGGCTGCCCGGCGTGACGATCGCAGACCGGTCCGTGGTGCTGCAAACGCTCAAGAAGGAAGGCCGGCACCTGGACCAGCAGGGCAACGCAACCGGCGTTTTCACTCACCTTCCGACGCTTTTCCCGCACGCGACCCCTCGGAACGACTAAAAATCTGCAGCCGACCCCCCTCCGGCCGCACAGCGGCTACGGTGATCCGCCATGACCACTTCGGAGGCGACAGTCGGCGTGTTCGACCTCTTCACTGTCGGGATCGGCCCTTCGAGCTCGCACACTGTTGGACCGATGAAAGCTGCCGCCACCTTCGCCGCTCACCTCACCGACCAGCAGGTCATCGACCGTGTGGAGAGCGTCCGGGTGGACATCTTCGGATCCCTCGCCGCGACGGGTCGCGGGCACGGCACCTTCACCGCCGTCCTTCTCGGCCTCGAGGGAGTCCGCCCGGACGCGGTGACCCCCGCCGAAGCCGACGAACGACTAGCCGCGATCACCTCGACCGGCACGGTCCTCCTCGCAGGCTCACATCGAATCCCCTGCCGCATCGAGGATTTCGTGCTTCGGCCGCTGACCGTGCGCCAACGACACACCAACGCGATCTCCTTCACGGCCTTCGGTCCCGCCGAGACGGTCCTCGCCGCAGAGGCGTACTACTCCATCGGCGGCGGCTTCATCGTCCGGGACGGTGACGACGCCCAACCCGCCGGTGCCACGTCACCGCCCGCGCCGCTGCCATTCCGAACCGCAGCCGACTTGCTCACCATCTGCGACGACAGCGGACTGACCATCAGCCAGGTGATGCTCGCCAACGAGCGGACCCTGCGATCACATGCGGATATCCGGCAGGGGTTGCGCAAGCTGTGGCAGGTCATGGAGGCATGCGTCCATTCGGCGATCGCACGCGTCGGCGTACTCCCGGGAGGACTGGGCGTGCGCCGACGCGCGGGTGACTGGGCTGCCCGACTCGCTGTTGAAGACCCCGACCATCGAGACGAGTACTGGCAGCAGCGCGTGAACCTCGTGGCGCTCGCCGTAAACGAGGAGAACGCGAGCGGGGGACGAATCGTCACGGCGCCGACCAACGGTGCGGCAGGCATCATCCCCGCAGTGCTGTACTACGCGCTGCACTACACACCGGCGAGCCGTTCGGTCGAGATCGGCGGGGAAGACGACATCATCGAGCGGTTCCTGCTCACCGCGGCGGCGATCGGCAGCCTCTACAAGGCGAACGCATCGATCTCCGGCGCCGAAGTGGGCTGCCAGGGCGAGGTGGGATCGGCGTCGTCGATGGCCGCGGCAGGTCTCGCTGAGATCCTCGGCGGTACGCCGCGTCAGGTCGAGAACGCCGCCGAGATCGCGATGGAGCACAATCTCGGCCTCACCTGTGACCCGATCGGCGGACTCGTCCAAGTGCCGTGCATCGAACGAAATGCGATCGCCGCGGCGAAGGCGATCAATGCAGCGAAGATGGCGCTGTGGGGTGACGGCAGCCACCATGTGTCCCTGGACCAGGTCATCGCGACCATGCGAGAGACCGGCGCGGACATGAGCGACAAGTACAAGGAGACGGCGCTTGGCGGTCTCGCCGTCAATGTCGTCGAGTGCTGAGCGGCGCCCGTCGAACTTCGACATCAATCACGTCACGCAGTTGCCGCAGCGACCCAGCGGGGGTCGCCCGAGGAGAAGGAGACTGCCCATGCCGGCTCGCACCGTATTCAAGAACGCAACGGTATTCGACGGCGCCAGCATCGGTGCTGCCGACCTCGTCATCCACGACGGGCGTGTCGTGGACATCGGCTCGGACCTGGACGGCGACGAGATCGTGGACTGCGCCGGGATGTCTGTGGTTCCCGGCCTGTTCGACTGCCATGTGCATGTGACGGTTCGCGATCTGAACATCGCTCGCACCGAGCAGCAGGCATTCTCCCTGCAGTACTTCGAAGCCCAGCGAAACCTCTCACTCTTGCTGGATCAGGGCATCACCTCCGCCCGGGACGCTGCGGGAGCAGACCTCGGCGTCAAGCAGGCGATCGAGCAGAAACTCATCGAGGGGCCCCGGCTGCAGCTTGCGATCGTGATGCTGACGCAGACAGGAGGGCACAGCGACCTCCATCTCCCCTCCGGCGGCCAACGTTCCGTGCCGATGATGATGGAACATCCAGGACGCCCGGCCTCGATCGTCGACGGCGCCGACGGAGTCCGACGCGGCGTGCGCGAGGTCCTGCGCGCCGGCGCCGACGTGATCAAGATCGCCACCACTGGCGGAGTCATGTCACCCGGAGACAATCCGCGGCACACGCACTTCCGAGACGACGAGCTCGCAGTGATCGTCGCAGAGGCCGCCGCAGCGGGAACGTACGTATTCGCTCACGCGCAAGGAACGGAAGGAATCAAAGCCGCCTTGCGCAATGGTGTCCGCTCCATCGAGCACGGCTACTATCTCGACGATGAAGCGGTGGACCTCATGCTGCAGAAGGATGCGTGGCTGGTTCCGACGCTCTCGGCGACGCGTGCCATCATCGATGCGTCCGACAGCGGCGTTCCGATCCCCGCAGAGAACGCCGCTCTCGCTCGCGAGGCGTTTGAAGCGCACAAGGCGAGCTTCGCACTCGCCGTCGACGCAGGGGTGAAGATCGCGATGGGAACCGACACCCCGCCCTACTGGAGCCCCGCCGCCAGCAATCTCAACGAGTTGGCGCTGATGACCGACCTGTCCTCGATGTCCGCGCTCGACGCGTGGCACGCGACCACCTCCAGCGCAGCGCAGCTGCTCGGATACGACGAGCTCGGCGTACTCCAGCCGGGCAAGCTGGCAGACCTCGTCGTCGTCGACGGCGATCTGACAGATCTCCGCGATCTACGCGGGCGCATACGCCAGGTGTGGCTCAACGGCGATCGGGTTCGCTGACCGCACAACCGGTGATGCTGCCTGCCCGAGATGGCTGAACGCCTCGGACAGGCAGCAATCGTTTTCATTAGGGATCCGCCAGGAATCCCGCCAGGATAGCGGCCGCGAACTCCGCGCGTTCGTTCTCCCAGGCATGGCCAGCGCCCTCAATCAGAAGCATGCTGGCGCGCGGGATCTCCTCAGTCATCGCCAGGACGTCCTCGCTACGGACTGCTGGATCCTCGCGACCATGCACGACCAGTGTGCGAGCGGCGACCGACCCGAGGCGCCCACGCGTGTCGAAACCCCGCGTGGCAGCGAAACGCCGGCTGAGCGCGCGACCCTGAGCGCCCCCATCCTCCCCGACATTGGGGCGTCTGTCGTGACGATCAACGGCGGGTGCCATCTGCCGGAGAAGCGTCTCTGCCCGTGTAGTATCGCCGGCCTCCAAGGCAACGAGGAGCGCCCATCCGCTTTCCGGAAGGCGATCCGGGTCGGGAGGGGATTGTCCCGTAGCACCGAGAACGAGGCGGTCCAGACGATCCGGGTGACGCAGCGCGAAGGACTGCGCCACCATTCCGCCGTAGGAGGTTCCCAACACGTGCGCGCTCTGGTACCCGAGCGCGGTGATGAGCTCTGCGAGGTCATCGGCGAGGTCGTCGATCGTGTACGGACCAGCGGCGAACAAGCTCTTGCCTCTGTCTCGCTGGTCGTACGTGATCACAGTGAACGAGCTGTTGAGGTGTCGGCGGAGCCGGTCGAACAACTCCTGGCCGACTTGCAGCCCGTGGACGAGCACGACCGGAGGGCCGGCGCCGTCCAGCCGGTAGGAGGTATGCCCGCCGTTCGTCGCGACGACCGACACCGGTCCTTCGGTCAACCCGTCACCAGACCTTGCGCGCCCGAGCGTCCGCAATCAGCTCGGGGTCGGGGACGAGCCGCTTCGCGCCGACCGTTGCGAGCGACTGCTGGGAGAAGTGGAACCCGAAGTCCTCGGCGACCAGCTTGCGCCAGGGGCGGGAGAGAATGTTGTGGGTCGCCCACCGCGCGAACCGCGGTCGCTTCATGATGTCCTTGGCGATCTCCCATGCCTTCGCCAGCAGCTCTTCCCGCGGGACGACATCACTGATGAGACCGTATTCGAGCGCCTTCGGTGCCGGGATCGAGCGACCCGTGTAGATGTTGTAGGCCGCCCTCTTCGTTCCCATCAGGTGTTGCAGGGCCAGCGACAGACCATCGCCGGGTGCCGTGCCTGCCATGAAATGGGGATCCATGAAGTCCGCGTCCTCGGCGGCCAGGGTGATGTCGCACAGGAGCGCGAACTCCGTGTGGATACCG
This sequence comes from Dactylosporangium sp. CA-233914, assembly GCF_050942935.1. Taxonomy (NCBI): domain Bacteria; kingdom Bacillati; phylum Actinomycetota; class Actinomycetes; order Micromonosporales; family Micromonosporaceae; genus Dactylosporangium; species Dactylosporangium sp. CA-233914. The sequence continues at coordinate 7,943,172 of NZ_CP192030.1, forward strand.
GGTCCATTGACTGCGGCGATCGTGGGAATGTCGAGGTTGTTGACGAAATTCTCAATTAGCTTCCACGCGTCGATCGTCTGCTGAAAGATGTAGTCCGGATCCTCCTCGACCAGCGCCCTCGGCCAGGTTTGCTTCGGGTCTCCCTGGAACCAGGTCTCGCCCGTGCCGGTGAGGATGAGGACGTGGTTCTCCGGGTCGTTGCCCACGTCCTGCCATACCCTGTTCCACGCGTTGTGGGCCGCCCAGTTGTGGACATACGGCCCGTCGTCCGTGTGGAGCCGAAGCTCGATGATGCCGTTCTCCCGGTGCATCTTGAAGAACGCCGCATATTTTTCGGAGTATTCCTCTAGCGTCGGGGGCGGCACGTGGCCGGCCCATCCGTGATCTGACGTGTTCACCGCGGGTGTTCCCTTCCTCGGCTTTAGCGCATTTCATGCACTAGTGAGACAACGTATCTCTTTGGCCGCGGACAGCGTAAAACTCAGGCCAAGACGCAGGAAAAATGCTGAGAAGGTCTTCCTGGTGAAGGTTCGGGCCAGTTGTTGATGTCTTCGTGACGCAAACCGCTGGGGATGCGATCCACGGTCCTTCTTGCGTCGTGATGAGTGACGGTCGAGTAGAGGTCGCGCCCGGCGCGATGAAGGCCATTGCTCTCGTCGGCTTGTCGAAGAATGATTCGCGTCGCCTGGTCGCCCCACCGGGATGCATGAACGGTCCCGCCTTCGGGACGGCGTATCAGTGTGGGACTCGGAGTCATCTCCTTCACCGGGACGCGTATAGAACGCCAAACGATTCTCGCCTGGTGATGCTGTGGCTGGCGCTTCAAAAGCCCAACTTCCGTATCCCGGCACGCACGTATGAGCAGACGGATCGGCGGCGTTGCGCCCCCGCTGAACTGCGTACAGCTCACCCGCCCTATTCGGTCGAAAGTGGTTCATCGTGCAGCCTCCCCTAGGAAGACCTCCCCCGATATCAAGATGACGGTTGGAACGGCGGGATCAACTGGTGGATCTCCATTCTGATTACGCAAACGCGATGGTCGATACCGTCATCGTCGCGCTGCTGCTCGTGCTTCCCCGGATGGCGGAGTTCTTCGGCACGGACCAGTGTCGCTGGCCTCGCCGACCCCGCGGCGGTGCTCGACGGCGCCTAACTGTTGGGCGTCCAGGACGTGACCGGAAACGGCGTCCCGGACCTGTTGGTCTCGGACTCCCCGACGAGAGCCCCGCCTTCGTACTCCACCATCCGGGTGCAGACGTTCAACGCACGCCAGGGCGGCTACGTCGAGGTGTGGTCTGCGGACGACGCCCGCTGGCGTGTGCAGCCCGTGCCGCTGACCGAGATGGACCAGTCGGTCAGTCCCACCGGGATCGACGGAAGCAACGAGGTCCTGACCTCTGAAGACCTCTCCGACGGTGGCTTGGCGGCCTTCGTCGAGTTCGCGGACGGCTCCACCGCTGCGATCGACTTCGCGCGCGGCGGCGCCAAGCGAGTCTGGGAGCGCGAAGCCGATCGCCGACCTGCAGCACGACGGCACCTACGGCATCGCGATCGCCGACAGCTACGACGGACACTCGCGTCTGCGCTACCTCGACGGCTCGGGGCAGCCCATCTGGGACGCGATGCTGTCCGACCTTCCCGAGGTCAGCGCCGGCAACGGTGCGTACGCGTGGGTGGCCGGCGACCTGCGGGGAACAGGGACCGACGACGTCTTCCTCGCCGGGTTCGAGGGTGGCTACAACACCATGGTGAGCCGCGTCATCTCCGGTACCGACGGATCTACCCTGTCCAGCCGCGACGATAGCCCACTGAACCCCGACATCGGATTCGGGCCCTGGGTCGGCAATTCGGCGGTCGCCGACCTCGACGGCGACGGCGCCGACGAGGTGTATTTCCAGGCGATGGACATCATCTATCAGATCACCGGCGGCGACCTGTCCGCGCCGGAGCAGATCTTCGGCCACAGCAACCCGAACGACCCTCCGGGTATCAGTCGGCTCTACCACAACCCCACCTTCATCGACCTGACCGGCGGCGGGACCTGGAGCTACTGATGACGGGCGGCCACATCGGGTTCACCGCCATCGAGTTCGACGAGCAGAATCCCGGGGCGTCATGATGTGGGCCCACTCCACAGCGCCCTCCGACATGCTGGGGCGGATGGCGGGCAACGCCGACATCAACGGTGACGGCGCGATCGAGGTCGTCACGCTGCACGCTGACGGCGCGGTGCGGCTGTGGGCCGGCGCGGACGACGCCTTGCTGGACGAGTACGACGCCGGCCGGGCACCAGCGTGGTCACCGCTGATATCACCGGCGACGGACAGACCAACATCGTGTACGGCACCGACGAGGGCCGTCTCGACGTGCTCGGCTGGGACTCCGAGGACGGACTGGTGCTGCGGTGGAGCCTGGACATCGGCTCGGAGATCGGTGAGCTGGCCGTCGCCGACGTGAACGGCGACGGGCTCGTCGAGATCGTGCTTACCGCGGCCGACGGCTTCCTCTACGTCGTCGGCGACCAGACGAGGAGGTCTGCTCCGATGTCGTGACCGGGACCCACACCGGGGGTCCGGTTCTGGTAGAAGATCGAGTTCACCACGTGCAGGGCGCAACGCAGTGCAACCGCCGAGGCCAGGTACGGGAGGCGGGGCGGCGGACAGCTACACAGTGGCAGGGTCCACGGGGCGGTTCCGTAAAGCCACCAGCAAGATCGCTAGGGTTGCGGCCAGCCCGCAGGAGAACAGTCCGACGCGGGCCCCAAACTGCTGGATGATGCGGCCGACCACGGGTGCGCACACTGGGCTGACGGCGACCTGGGCTAACAAGTAGACGCTGTGAACGCGTCCGCGCATGACGGCGTCGGCATTGACCTGCAGCATGGTGAGCGCCGCCACCAAAAAGCGTAGCGTCATGACCCCGGCCGCGAACAGCGCCACGATGAGCACGGCTCGAGTCGGCGACGCGGACGCGAGCATGTACAGGGAGCCGATGGTGAGCGCGCGCCAGAACAGCTGCCGCACGGTGGATTCGGCGCGCCGGGCGGACAGCGACGACCCGACGAAGGAACCGAGTGACACGGTGGCGGTCAACTCGGCGTAGCCGGCCGCGTCGCCACGGAAGACCTCAGTGGTGAACCCGATCAGTACGACCGGCAGGACGGCGACCAGCATGCCGATTACGCCAACCAGGGTCATAGGTACCGCCAGGCGGCGCTGGGTGGTTATGTAGCGGATGCCGTCGACCAGTTGCCTGAAGATGTGCGTTGGAGGCCGGCTCGCGCTCGGTGGAACCCGAGAGCTGCGTAACACCACGTACAGGTTCGGCAGGTACCCGACCGAGGTGACCGCGAAGCACCACGCCCCGCTGATCTGGCCCAGCAGCCATGCGGCCAGCAGCGGACCGGCGAGTCCGGCCAGGGAGAACGCCGCCGATACGAGACCCACGGCGTTGCCGAGCCGACCGGTCCCCACAATGCTGTTGGTGAAGGTCTGACGGGCCGGCCCGTCCAGCGTGCTCACGATGCCGAGCAGGAGCGCGAACGCGTATAGCTCCACCATCTCAATCCGATGGACGGCGACCAGCACAGCGATCACCGCGGGCAGTACGCACAGCACACTCTGGGTGACCAGCAGTATGCTCCGGTTGGAGTACCGGTCGGCGATCACGCCGGACAGCGGGGCCAGGGCAATCAGCGGCGCGAACTGCAGTGCGGCGACGATGCCGACCGCCATCGGGCTGTGAGTCAGGTCGACCACCAGCCAGTCCTGTGCGATCCGCAGGACCCACAAGCCGAGGCTCGATGAGGTCTGGCTGGCCAGAAAGGCGGCAAAGCCGGGCGCTCTCAGCGACGCGAACACACTGTTACCACGTAATTGACCCAGGACATAGGTCCTTAACCTCTGGCCCACACTGCCACCTAGAGCCTTCACCGACCTTGCACCCTCAGCGGCCGGGCGACGCGGCCTGCGCCGGTACGGGTGCCACAAATGGGGTGCTGAGGGCGTACGCCCCGCTGCGCAAGCCACGGCCTGGCGTGGCACCGGTCATGACGCCATTGCGCAAGACCGATACACCGCCGACGAGCACGTGCTCCATTCCGACCGCCAATTCGGTCGGCCGCTCAAAACTCGCCGGCGCGGCCATGTCGGCCAGGTCGAAGACCACGACATCGGCGACCTGGCCGTCGATAAGAAGCCCACGGTCCGGCAAGCCAAGTCGTTGAGCCGGCATCGAGGTCATCTTGCGCACGGCCTCCGGCAGCGACAGCAGCTGCTCCTCGCGGACAAACTCGGCCAACACCCGGCTGAAACAGCCGTACGCTCGCGGACTCGGCCCGCTGCCGATGAAGACCGAGTCACTGGCGATCATGCCCAGCGGATGGCAGACGAACTTCCATAGGGTCATGGCGTGTGGACTCGGCCGGGTGAACGTCGCCGCCGGATTCTGCAGCACCAGTTCGCAGACGACTTGGCCGAGCGGCTTGTCGATCGAGACAACGATCTCGCTGAGAAAGCGCCCCTCGAATTGTACGTGGGGTTCGGCCGACAGATTGCCGACGCGGAGGTCTGAGAACGGCGCGCTGGCCACGTACTGGCGAGCGGCGGCGCCCTCGGTGATCTCCCGCTCGATCCGCGCTCGCACCGTCGGATCCGTCAGCCGACCCCGCAATGCGGCCGGGCCGCCCACCTGCGTCCACATCGGAAGCAAACGCGACAGCCGGGTACCGCCCCATTCGTACGTGTAGGTGTCGAACGTGACGTCGATCCCGTCCTCGCGAGCGTCGGCCAGCAGGTCGAGCATCCGTTGTGCCCCGCCGGGATGGGTGGCGCGCGACGAACGGGAGAAGTGGGTGACCTGAAGCGCCGAACCCGCCCGCTCGGCGATCTCCAGGGCTTCCCGGAAGGGGTCGAGGTACGTGTCGCCCAACCCGTACCGGACGTGGGTGTGGTAAATGCCGCCGAGTGCCGCGGACTGCGCCGCCAGAGCGACTATCTCTTCTGTCGTGGCGTGGCTGCCCGGAGGGTAGTCCAGGCCGGTGGAAAGGCCGAAAGCGCCGTCGTACATCGCCTCCCGCAGCATTGCCCTCATGTTGGCCAGGGCAGCGCCGTCAGCGGGGTCATCCCCCCAGCCGAGCGCGTTGACGCGCAGCGCGGCATTTCCCACGAAACAGCCGACGTTGACGGCGGTCGCGCCGTCGTAGGCCTCAAGCTGCTCGCCGATGCTCCGCCAGGTCAGCGGCGAACTGGGTAGGCCGGCGATGCCGCCGTTCTGCTCGGCAAACGCCGCCAGATCCGAGGGGCGCAGAAACGGCGCGTAGGACAGTCCGTCGACGCCGACAATCTCGGTGGTAACCCCCTGCCGGACCTTCGCCTCAAGTAGTGGGTTGTCGAGCAGGACGACGTCGGAGTGGCTGTGGATATCAATAAATCCAGGAGCGACGACCTTGCCGCGAGCATCGATCCGGCTGTCGGCGACGCAGTCTGCGGAATCACCGCGAACGATCTGGATCCGGCCGGCACGGATGCCGACGTGTGCGCGATAGGCGGGGTTCCCCGTACCATCGACGACCAGGCCATCTTCGATCAGCGTGTCGTAGACGCGGTCGCTCATCGCGTGCCCCCAAGGTCAAGCACGAATCGGGGCTCGGACCGCTCGAGTTCGTCGACGTCGAGCCTGGGCCCGAGGCCCGGAGCACCCGTCGGGCGCCACACTCCATCGGTCACGACTGGCGCGTCCGTTACATAGCGGCTCCAGTACGGGCGCTGTTCAGGGGTGACCATCGACTCGCTGATCATGAAGTTCGGCAACGTCAACGCGAGTTGCCACGTGGCCGCGCTCTGCAGCGGGCCGAACGGGTTGTGGAACGCGATGGAAATCGCATGTGCTTCCGCCATGTTTGCGATTCTGCGGGCGGCTGTGAGGCCACCGCATATTCCGACATCGGGCTGCGCGACCGCAACCGAATGGGATTCGAGGAATGGCGCACTCCCGAAGTGGTTGCCCCACCGCTCCCCGGCGGCGATCGGGGTGCTGGACCTGCTCGACACCGCCTTCAACCAGTCAGGACGCTCATAGGGGACCGGCTCCTCGATGAACGTGAGGTTGTAGGGGGCCAGCGCATCGACCAGTCTGATCGCGTTCGCCACGTTGAGCCGGCCGTGGCAGTCAAGCATCAGATGTACGTCATCCCCGGCCGCCTCCCGCGCGGCCGCGAAGTACTCCGCGATGTAGGAGAAGATCCGCGGGCTCAAGATTTCGGTTTCGGTCTGGTGCACGGCGACCGTCGGGGCTCGGTCATGCCGGACGCTGGTGACCTTCTCGTAGAAGGCCGGCAGCGTGGTCTTGACGCCCTGGAAGCCGCTGGCGACGCGCTGCCGGACCTGTTCCGCCAAACCCTCTGGCGAACCACTGGCCGCGGCATGGGTGTACAGCAGAACCTCGTCGCGAAACGCGCCACCAAGCAGGCGATGCACCGGGACACCCAGGGCTCGGGCGTTCAGATCCCACAGGGCCTGGTCAATCGCACTGATCGCGATAGTCAGGAGGGTGCCACCCAGGAAGGCGTCGCGGTACAGGCGTTCCTGAATCTGCTCGATCCGGGTGGCGTCGGCTCCGATGAGGTTTTCAGACATCTCCTCGATCAGCGCCGACACGCTCCGCGTTCGCCGGCGCATCGCCACCTCTGCCTGGCCCACCGCGCCATCCGCAGTCTCTATCTCGACATAGATGGCGTTATAGAACCCGAAGTCCACCGGCCAGTGCCGGATGCGGGAGATCTTCATACTTCTCCTACTCTGGTGTCCGCGTAGAACCTAGGACATAGGTGAGCCCAGCGCAAGACCCAGCTGCTATCCAGGACCGGGCTCGTGGACATCCGGCCCGCGCGACCGCTCGCAGGTCAGCGTCGACGAAGCGGCGGGTGCCGAGGCGGCTGCGCATATCCAGCGGGCAGAGAACTGCTCGGCGGCCAGCAGCGGACCGCCGGCTCGCAGCCGCCCCGTCACCGTCGGGCTGGTCAGCGGTCGACCAGCGCCCTGGTCACCCGATCGGACTCGTGACCGTCGACAGTGTCGAACAGACCCGCCGCCACGGCATACTGCGGCGGTATTCAAAGGCTTCTTCTGTGGCGTAATACACCACGGTCAGCTCATTGCCGCACGACCATCAAGCGACTCCCGGCCGAGGTAGCCAGGCTGTGATGGTGGCCGGCGCTCACTCTTCGAGGAGGCTTCGCTCGTAGCCTGACGGCATCGGCACGTCCGGATCCGGACCGATACGTCGGCCGGTGTTCAGCCCGTCGATGCTCGCCAGTTCGTCGTCAGTGAGCGTGAAGTCCAAGATGTTGAAGTTCTCGGCGATACGGTCGGGGTTGGTCGACTTCGGAATGGCCGAGCGCCCCTGCTGTAGATGCCAGCGCAACACGACCTGCGCAGGACTCTTGCCATGTTTGGCGGCGATGGACGCGAGGGTCGGGTCCTCGAGCACGTTCCTCCGGTCCCCGCTCCAGCCCGGATAGAAGGTGATGCCTCCGATGGGTGACCACGCCTGGGTGACGATGCGGTGCTTGGCGTTGACTGCCTGAAGCTCAGGTTGGGCGAAGTAGGGGTGCAACTCGACCTGGTTGACCGCTGGCACCACCTCGGTCTGGGCGAACAGATCATGCAGGTGTTTGGCGGTGAAGTTGCTGACCCCGATCGCACGGACCTTCCCGTCCGCGAGCAACTGCTCCAAAGCCTTGTACGCAGCGATCGTGGTGTCGAACCGTTCGGGTACGGGCTTGTGCAGGATGAGCAGATCCAGCACCTCAACCCCAAGCCTGGTCACGGCCTTGTCGAACGCGTACCGAGTCAGGTCGTAGCCGTATTCGGTTACCCACACCTTCGTCTCGACGAACACCTCCGCCCGGTCGAGCCCGGACCGGCGGATACCCTCGCCTACCTGCCGTTCGTTGCCGTATGTTGCCGCGGTGTCGATGTGCCGGTAGCCGATTCGCAGGGCGTGCTCGACCGCGGCTGTGGTCTGCGCGGGCGGGCTCTGGAAGACGCCGAGTCCGAGCGCCGGCATGCTGACACCGTTGTTGAGGGTCAGGGTGGGCATCAACGGGGTCCTGGGTCTGATAGGTCGGCGAGGGTCTGCTGGACGTTGAGCGCTGGTAGCAGGACGTCGACCGACGTGTCCGGCGTCGTGCCATGGACGATCGCCTCAGCGAACGCGCGGTCCTGGGCGATGATGGCTGCGGTCTGCGCGTCGGCTGCGGTGCCAGCGTCGTACACCACGTCGCCGTCCATGAGCAGGCGTCCCTCGGTGACGAGGAACGAGTGATCGGGAGTAATGACGAGGAAGTCGCTCGCCGGGATACGCGAGTGATATGAGAGCGTGATGCTGGCGAACCGGTGATCCTCGGTCGAGAGCACTGCGGCCACGTCCATCGCAGCGCCGCTGCCAGGCCAGGTCGGCCCGACCGCGCCGCGTACCTCGACGGTGTCCGAGGCGCCGAGATGCCAGAGTGCGGCGTCGATGGAATGGCCGCCGTGGTGCCAGAGCACGTTGTCGGTCCAGTCCCGCTGGCGACCTGTCCACCCGACGTTCGTCTGGCGCAGCATCAGCGAACGCACCACGATCTGGGTGGGCCTGATGTCGTGGTCATCCAGCATCGACTGCAACCGCCGGTGCGGTTCCCAGTATCGCAGCGTGTAGCCGCCCATCGCGGTCCGGCCCGCCGCGCGAGCACAAGCCGCGACCGACTGCGCGTCGTCGAAGGTCAGGCCGAGCGGAATCTCGCACAGGACATGCTTGCCGGCATCGAGCAGCTGACGAGTCTGATCGCTGTGCAGATGACTCGGGGTGGCGACGATCGCGCCGTCGATGGTGTCGTCCGCGAGCAGCTCGTCGAGTGCACGGTAGGTGGTCGCCACCGAATGCTTGGCAGCGAACCCGGCCAACTCATCCGCGACCGTTCCGACCACCGCCCGCGGCGTGATGCCCAGACGCCGCAACGACGCGGCGTGGACGTCACCGATCGCGCCCGGGCCGACGATGGCGATCCGCACATCCCCGACATCAGACATGCAGCGCTCCTTGGTCGGCGACGGGGGCAAGGCCGAAGATCCGGCACGCGGTGTGCGCCAGGATGTCAGCACGTGCGGCGTCATCATCGGTGACGAGGCCGACCACCTCGGCTTCGCGACGGTAGTCGCCGGCCGCCAGGTCCGCCCGGTTCCAGCTCCCGCTCCACATGATGCGACTGGAACCGAACGCGGCCAGCGTCTCCGCCAGGTACGCGTGGGTGTTCTGGTGCGGGAAGTCGCTGCCGGCGTTGACGAAGAACCCGGACCACATCAGCGAGACGTTGGGCTCGTCGGCGAGGCGCAGGAGCGCACGGAACTGCCTGCGGTCCGCGTCGGCGGCCCCATATTGGAACCCGCCGACGTGTTCGATGCGGAAGTGTGTCTGCGCATGGGCGCGGACAGTCGCTCGGAACGGGTCCGAGACCACGTCGTCGAACGGCCCGGTCACGCTGACGATGCCACCGTGTTCGTCCACCGCGTCGAAGACGGCCACCCCATCCGCTCCAGCAAGCCCGGACGGGGCGAGCCGCAACCCGGCGAAACCGGCGGCGAAGACCCCCGCGACCTGGTCGACGCGATCGACGATGGCGATGGCGGCCAGCCGTGACGGATCACTCGCCAGCTGCGCCGCCAGGTAACTGTTGTCGGTATTGCCCAAGTGCTGGACGAGCACCGCACCGGCAATGCCCTCAGCACGCCGGGCCGCGGCGAACGCATCAGCCGCCGCGTACTTGGGCGGCCCGAGATGAACGTGGGCGTCGATGACCTTCACTGGCTGCCGATCCGATCGCATGCCTGGATGAACTCCTCCGCGGTACTCGTGTACCCGATATTGGTCTCGATGTGCCGGATGGCGATGAAGTTGGCCCACTCGCCCTCGCGCGTCTCGGGGAACTCGAAGGTCCGCACGCAGTCACGCAGCACGATCACCCGGTAGTTGCGGTACAACGCCTCCGTGACGGTGTTCCCCAGACAGATACGACTATCGAAGCCGACGACGACGAGGTTACGGACCCCGCGATTGCGCAGCACCGAGTCGAGATTCGTCTCGAAGAACCCGCTGTACATCTGCTTGCGAACGACGACGTCCTGATCGTCCGGCGCGATGACCTTCGAGTGCTCGAGAATAGGCGTCGGCTCCCGCCACGCCTGCAACGCATCCACATCGCACGTCCGCATGGACATGTTGCGCCACTCGTTGCCCTCATCAAGGCCTGGCGACAGGTGATTCGTCGTATAGACCGTGGGAATACCGATACGGCGCGCCGCATCCTTGGCCGGCCGAATCCGCTCACGAATCATCGTACGGATGACCGGGTCCGGCTTGTAGACCCCAGTCAGCGACCCGTCATCCTCATCGTCGTACCCGGCCCCGTACACGTCGACCAGCAGCAGAGCCGTCCTATCGAGCGGCAACTCAAGCGTCTCAGTCGCATACCCCAGCGGCGTCTCGAAATTCGGGTACAGCCGGTAGTAGCGGCCGGTCAACGTCAAGGCGGCCGTCGCGGCCGACTCCGTCGTCATTGTCGTGCGCTCCTGTCAGATGTATTTGGATGCAGCGAACCGTGACGCACAATCGCCTGCGTGCCCAACTCCCCATGTCCCGTGGTGGACAGGTCCTGGAAACGCTGATGAGCGCCGCGGGCGGTGGCGAGATCCAGACCACCCTCCTCCGCCTCGGTGAGAGCAAGCCGCAAGTCTTTGATCATCTGGTCGATCTTGAAGCCTGGAGCGACGTCGCCACGCATCAACCGCGGCCACATGAAGTCCAGCAGCGGTCCTCCGGCGATCCCCCCGGAGATCACGTCGTGCACCGCGGCGAGGTCCAGTCCCAGACTGGTGGCCAATGACCAGGCCTCGGCCACGCCGCTGACAGTGGCGGCGACGAGCAGTTGATTCACCAACTTGGTGCGCTGCCCCGAACCAGCCGGGCCCAGCAGCCGTGGCGTGCCGAGCACTCTCAACACGGGCACACTCGCGGCGAACGTCCCCGGATCGCCGCCCACCATGATGCTCAGCGTGCCCCCCTCAGCGCCTGCAGGGCCGCCCGACACCGGAGCGTCGAGGGCGCTCAGGCCGGCCGCGGCTGCGCGCGCGGCTATCCGTTCGCTCAGCTCCGGCGCGGTGGTCGACATGTCAGCGACGATGGCAGGGCCGCCCGCGAGCACTCCCTCCGGTCCGAGCACCGCGAGCTCGACCGTCGCGACGTCGGGCAGCATCACCATGACGAGATCTCGGCCAACGGCACAGTCACGTGGCGTCGCGGCCCATTCTGCGCCGCCGGCTTCCAGGGCCGCGGCGGAGTCACGACGCCGCGACGTCACCCGCACTTCGTGCCCGGCAGAGAGCAGCCGACGCGCCATCGGCTCGCCCATCAGACCCAGACCGACGAATCCCACCTTCATCGTTTGCTCACCGAAGCGGCTGTGGGCTTGTGCTCCCCACCGTCCTCGAATGACGGATTCGGCGCGAAGTGGCAGGCAGCTGCCGAGGAGTCTGCCGCCCATACGAGAGAGGGCCGTACCGTACGGCACTTCTCCGGTCGGCCGAGCGTCTCGTACAGGTCGCATCGGTCGGCGTAGTGGCAACCGACGGCACCGGTCGTGACCGGTTCTCGCGAATCGTTGACTTCGGTGTCCGCCGGAGCCACAAACGGCAACTCGTCCAATCCTTTGTCCTTCGCCGACAGCGACGGCACAGCGCTGATCAGGCAGCGCGTGTACGGGTGACGCGGTTGCGTCAGCAGGCGTTCACGGGGCGCCACCTCCACGAGCCGGCCGCGGTAGATGACGGCGATGCGTTCGCAGAGGAAGTACACCGCGCGTAGGTCGTGACTGATGAACAGCAGGCTCAGCCCGAGCTCGCGACGCAGCTGCGCGAAGAGATTCAGGACCTGAGCTTGCACAGAGACGTCCAGCGCCGAGACGGGCTCGTCCGCGACGATGAGTCGGGGACGAAGACTCAGTGCGCGCGCGATACCGATGCGCTGGCGCTGCCCCCCGCTGAACTGATGCGGGTATCGATCGAGCATGGACGGGCGCAGACCGACCTGTTCCATCAGCTCGGCCAACGCCACATCGCGCCCGCTTGGCGTCGGCAGTCCGTGGATCTCGTAAGGATCGCTGAGAATGCTCCGCACCGTGCGGCGTGGATTGAACGCGTGCTGGGTGTTCTGGAAGATCATCTGCACGTCGCGCCGATATCGGAGCATGTCCCGGCGATTGCGACCCGCTAGCGGTACCCCGTCGAGCCGGACCTGCCCAGAGGTCGGTCGCACCAGTCCCGCGACGACCCGTCCCAGCGTGGTTTTGCCTGAGCCGCTCTCGCCGACCAGCGCCAGTGACTCACCAGGCGAGATCGAGATGCACACGTCGTCGAGCGCCAGCGTTGATGACGCGCTGCGCAACAGACCGCGTCGCGACCCGAAGGTGTGCGACACGTTCTCAATCTGCAACAGTTCCTTGTTCAAACCAGCTATCCGTCCTTGGCAGTCGAAATCTCTGTTGGTGTGGCGTCTCCGTGGAAGTGGCAGGCGACCGTCAGCTCGTGCCCGTCGGCGCTCATGGGCCGATCGGTTGCGCAGCGTTCCGGTTGGTCCAGCTCGATATATCGAGCACAGCGCGCGCGGAACCTACAGCCGACCGGCCACGCGGCCGGGTCGGGCGGCATGCCCGAAAGAGTCTGGAGGAACTCCGGTGGCTGGCCGCCGAGGGCGGGGATGCTGCGCAACAATGCCTGCGTGTACGGGTGACGTGGTGCGCCGAGCACATCCTCGACGTCGCCCTGTTCGACGATCTGCCCGGCGTACATCACCAGCACTCGATCACAAATCTCGCGCACCGTGCTCACGTCGTGGGTGACGAAAACGATTGAGGTGCCGAGGGTGCTCCGTAGCTGCCCGAGCAACTTCAGGATCTGGGCCTGGATGGTCATGTCCAAGGCGGTCGTTGGTTCGTCTGCCAGCAGCAGCCGCGGTTCATTCTGGATACCGAGCGCGATGCCGACGCGCTGCTGCATGCCTCCGCTCAACTCATGCGGGTACGCCGCGGCCGACTCCTTCGGGTTTACCAGGCGAGCGTGGCCCAATGCTCGTAGCGCCGCCGCTGCTCTCGCCGTGCCCGAGATCTTCGGCTGGTGGGTGCGCAGACTCAGCTCCAGCTGACGACCGACCCGGGCGACTGGGTTGAGGGCGGCACCGGCGTCGGACGGGATGAGCGATACCTGACCGCCACGAATCGCGCGCATCTGCGCTGGAGTCGCAGTGCTGAGATCCTTGCCGTCGAAGTCGATTCGACCTGACGCCACCCGCCCGCCCGAGGGAAGCAGTCCGAGCAACGAGAGCAGGGTGAGACTCTTGCCCGAGCCGGACTCGCCGACGATTCCGACGATCTCCTTGTCGTATACCTCGAAGCTCACGCCGTCGACGGGTCGCGTGCGGCGCGCTCCATGTCCGAACTCAACGGCGAGGTCGCGGACGGAAAGCAAGGGGGAAGGCCCGGTCATCCCAGCTCCCCATGTGGATCGAGCCGGTCACGCAGCTCATCGGCGACCATGTTGATTCCGAGGACGATCAACACGATCGGAATACCGGCGACGATGCCCATCCACGGGAAGGTCAGAATGAACGCGCGAGACTGGGCCAGGAGCGAGCCCCAGGACGAGGTCGGAGGCTGCACGCCGAGCCCGAGGAAGCCGAGCCCGGCCTCGTCCAGGATCGCGAATCCGAGTAGCACGGTTGTTTGCACGAGAAACATCGGCAGCATCGCCGGCACGATCTCCTTGCGAATGATGCGCCATCGGCCGGCGCCGATCACGCGGGCGGCGTCGACGTAGGTGAGGTCGCGCAGACCCACTACTGCTGACCGGACGAGCCGCGTATAGAACGGCCAGAATGCCAGTCCGAGCGCGAGGATCGTGGTTGAGAACGACGGGCCGAACACGCCTACGATCCCGATCGCGACGAGCAGGGTCGGGATCGCGAAGAACAGATCCACAACACGCGTGGCCGCTAGGTCTACCCAGCCCCCGAGGAAGCCGGTCAGCATGCCGAGCGGGACTGCGATAGCCGAGGCTATCGCCACCGTGCCCAAGGCGATGAGGCATGTCAGTCTGCCGCCGACGGCCATCCGGGTGAACAGATCGCGGCCCAGGTCGTCAGTTCCCAGCCAGTGCTCGGACGACGGCGACTGGAGCCGAGCGTCCAGGTTGACGGCATCGGGGTCGATGCCGGTGAGCAATGGCCCGAAGACGACATACAAACCAAGCAGCGTGAGCAAGGTGACGCCAACAAGCAGCTTGAGTGAGAGCCGGCGAGTCCGCTCCCCCGCCTGTGTCGAGGCGGCCGAGGATGTGTCGAGGAACGCGGCGGTCATGACAGGCGCACCCGCGGGTCGAGAAGCCCCTGCAGGACCTCCGCGAACAGGTTCACGACGATGAAGATCAGCCCGTACAGAAGGATCAGCGCCTGGATCATGGGATAGTCCCGTTCGCTGACGCCGTCGGACACGAGACGTCCCATTCCGGGCCAGTTGTACAGGCTCTCCACGACGACCGAGCCAGCGACCAAGAACCCGACCGTCAGGGCGATCGCCACGATCATCGACGGGATCGAGATGCGCAGGACGACCCGGGTCGCGATGGTTCGCTCGTGCAGGCCCTGCGCGCGGGCGAAGTTGACGCTCGGTTCGGTCACGGCCTCGACGACGCTGGCCCGCATGAGCCGCGCCAAGTACGGAGCGATGCCCGCGCCGAGCGTGAGGCTGGGGAGGATGAGTAGTTGCATGTTGCGGGCGGGGTCCTCACTGAATTCGATGTAGCCCTGACTCGGCAGCCAGTGCAGGCGCAGGGCGAGCAGCAGCATCATCAGGGTTCCGAGCCAGAACGCCGGCGTCGCCAACCCGACGAGAATCCCGCCCGTCACCACCGAGTCGACGCGCGTGCCTCGCTTGAATCCCGCCCATAGCCCGAGCGGGATGGCCAGCAGCAGCCCCACGACCATCCCGCCCGCCGCGAGTTCGATTGTCGCGGGGATTCGGCCGATCAGGATGTCGGACACCGGCAGCTGGGAGCGGAACGAGAGACCGAGATCGCCCCTGAGGACTTGCCCGAGCCAGGCGAAGTACTGCTGGTACCAGGGCAGGTCCAGCCCCATCTGGTGCTTGATCTGAGCCACCAGCTCAGGGTCGGCGTTGACCCCGAGTTGAGCGGTCACTGGGTCACCGGGGATGATCCGAACGTAGGCGAACGCGAGCAGGCTGAGCCCGAACAGCAGCGGCGCGCTGAACAGGAGTCGTTTGATGGCGTACCGAGCCATTCGGCAGTCGTTTCCTTCCTCGTTCGACGGTGATCTCGGTGGTCTCTATCCGAACGGTGCCTGGCAGCCTTCTAGCCGAGCGACGCCGCCACCAGGTTACGCGAATCAACATCAACTCCCGCCTTGTAGTTGTGCACACGCTTTGACACGCCGACCTGGGGCCACTGATAGCCGTCGATCAGCATGGGCAGGTTCTCTGCCTGCCAGCGTTCAAGGCTCTGGATGATCGCCTTGGCCTCATCGGGGCCGGCCTCTTCCGCCTCGGTGATCTTGGCATCGATCGCCGGATCGTTCAGATGGGTGGTCAGCGCGGTCAGCGACCCACCGGTCTTGAACCAGTTCTCGTACAGATCGAGACCATCGGTCGCCGACGCGGCCCCGTGGTACATCGTGAACTTTCCCTTCGGGACGTCGCCCCAGTATGCGGACGGGTCATAGGCCCGCGGCCTGGCGTCGATTCCCACCTGCTTCAGGCTCTGCTGCAGCAGCTGCACGTGGCAAGCGGCCGCCGGCCAGTTGCTCTCGTACTCGACACTGAACGAGAGCTTCGTCCCGTCAGAGACACCCGGAACGCCTTGGGCCACCCGCGTGCCGCCGGAGCTCGGTACCTTCCAACCAGCCTCGTCGAGCAGGTCGCCAGCCTTCTGCAGCGCCTCGTCGCGAGATGCGGCCTTGTAGGCATTGATTTCGACGTAGTCCGGATCCCACGGCCGAAGGATGTTTCCGTAGGTCACTGCGCCTGTGCCGTACCAGCACGCCGACTGCTTGCCGGTCCGATCGACCGCCCAGGAGACTGCTTGGCGCACCTTGAGGTTGTCGAACGGCGCCTTGGTCCGGTCCCATCCGAAGAAGAGCGGCGCGATGACGTCGGACTGGATGATGTTGATCTGCCCCTCCTGCTTCACGTTCGCGACATCGTTGTAGCCGATCACGGCGATGTCAACGGAACCGGACTTCAAGGCCGCCGCGCTAGCCGTAGGATCGGTACCGAACGTGATGACTACCTTCCCGATCTTCGGCACGTTGTAGTAGTGCTTGTTGACGGTGAATACCATCTGACTCTTCGGCGTGTACTCACTGAGAGTCCACGGCCCACTGGTGCTCGTCGGCTTCGTGAAGTAGTTCTTGTCGGCCTCGACGACCTTCTTCGACAGGATCGCCGCGCTCCCCGGCCGACCGAGCAACGACGTGAAGGTGCTCATCGGCTTCGCGAGCGTGAAGATGACCTGGTCGGAACCCGAGGTCTCGATCGACGAGATACCGGCGAGCTGACTCTTGAGCACATCGCCGGCTTTCGCCCGCTCGATCGAGTACTTCACGTCGTCGGGCGTGATCGGCGAGCCGTCACTGAACTCGACGCCTTGACGCAGTGTGAAGGTGTACGTCTTCCCGTCCGGCGACACCGTCCAGCTCTGGGCGAGCGAGCCGACAATCTTGCCCGAGTCATCCCGCTCAGTCAGCGTCTCATACATCATCGCCATCGGCACCAACGAGGCGCTGGTGAATGCCTTGTTGGGGTCGAAGCCCTGGGTGGGCTCGGTGCCCAGCTCGCGCAGGACGGAACCCGCGCCAGGAGCGTTCGATGCTTGCCCACAACCAACCAGCGTGGTACAAGCGATAACCGCGGTGGCTATAAGACTGGCTGCTCTGAGCTGCATGGTACTCCTCGGGGACCTCGAAAACGCCGTGGCATGCGACCGGTTGACCGCAGACCTTAAGTGGCCTGGGACACAGGTGTCAAGGCTCTTGTCTTAGGTCCTATGTAATCTTCTGGCAGCCATCAGGCCCGCGGTCTGGCACACAGGACAAGCAAGCCATGGTGAGCGCATTCAGGGTTAGCACCCTTGACATAGGTCAGATGACGCCGGAAGGTATCCTGCTATGACTTCCATTGCGCACTGGTCCGGGGTCTTCCCCGCCTCGCTGTCCATGTTCAACGCCGACGGCTCGATTGACGAGTCCGCAACCGCTGCTCACGTGCGTAGCCTCGTGGAGGACGGGGCACATGGGGTCGTCGTCGGAGGGACGAGCGGCGAGTTCGTGACCATGACCGACGAGGAGAGGATCCGCGTCGTCGAACTCGCGGTCGATGCGGTCGCCGGTCGGGTCCCTGTGATCGCGGGAACCGGCGCACCCGGTACCGCGCAGACGATCGCGCTGACCGCTGCCGCTGCCGACGTGGGCGCCTCGGCCGCCCTGGTCATCCTCCCGTTCTACCTGCGCCCGAATCGCGACGAGGTGCTCGCCCACTTCCGCGCAGTCGGCGCAAGCAGTCCGATTCCGGTGTTTCTCTACAACAATCCGGGTAACACCGGCACCGATCCGGTGGACGCGCGCGACATTGGCCAGCTCTACGCCGACGGACTTCTCCACGGCGTGAAGAGCACCTTCCCGACCGTGCATCAGGTGTCGGAAGCGATCGACGAGACGGGCCCGGATTTCCGAACGTTCTACGGCGGGTTCATGGCACCTCTTGCCGGCCTTGCCGAGGGCGCCCATGGATGGATCAGCGGCGTTCTCAACGTGGCGCTGCGAGAAGCGATCACGCTGTGGGACGCGGTTCAGAAGGGCGACCTCGCGACGGCGCGCACTGCCGCGGCGACCATCCGGAACTACCGCTACCTCTACAGCCGGCTCCCGCTCGGCGAGGTCAACGATCTGGCTCTCTACCGACAGATCCTGGAGATTCGCGGGCGGCATGGCGGCCACTCCCGCGCGCCGATCCGTGACCTTGACCCGAGCGTGCGACCGCAGCTGGAGCGCCTACTCGCAGCTATCGGCTGAACCGACGAGGTCGACACACCGATGCACCAGGTCGCCGCAGGGTCGCGACCCTGCGGCGACCGACGAGATGTGAACGTCCCGCACGAACTCCTCTCCGAGAGGATCATCGCCTCAACATCACGGTGTCCGGGAAACCGGTGTCAGGTCACTGCTCGAGCAACGCCAGAATGAGGTCGCCGCCCTCGGCTTGTTGGGTACCGATGAGAGCGACTCGTTCGACGATGCCGGCGACGGGCGCGGTGATGAGAGCCTCCATCTTCATGGCCTCGATGATCGCGAGGGTGTCGCCCGCACGTACCTTGTCACCGTGCCCCACCACCAGAGTGACCACGCCGGCGAACGGCGCCGCAATGTGCCCAGGTACGGCAGGATCGGCCTTCTCCCGGGCCGGGGCAGCGGGTCGGGCAGTGCGATCGCGGACGTTGACGGGTCTCAGCTGCCCGTTGATCGTGCACATGACCGTGCGGATTCCTTGCTCGTCGGCGTCGCCAATCGACTGCACGCCCAGTAGCAGCGTCTTTCCTTCTTCCAGCATGACTTCCAGTTCCTGGCCCGACTGGAGGCCGTAGAGGTACGGGTGGGTCCGGAGCACCGAGAGGTCGCCGTATCTGTGCAGCGACTCGAGAAAGTAGCGGTTAGGTTCGGGGAAGAGCAGTTCGTTGAGCGTGGCACGGGGCCGTGTGGCCAACGCCTGCTCCTGTTCGGGGGTGAGCTCGACCCCATGCGCGTTCGAGCTTCGTCCCGCCAAGGCCTTGGTCCGGAAGGGCTCGGGCCACCCTGCCGGTGGATCGCCCAATTCGCCGGAGAGGAAGCTCGTGACCGATGCCGGAATGTCGAACCGTGCTGGGTCCGCGGCGAAGTCGGCGGGCGTGGCACCGACCGCCACCAGGTGCATCGCGAGATCTCCGACTACCTTGGACGAAGGAGTTACCTTCACGATATTGCCCAGAATGCGGTTCGCAGCGGCGTACATGTTCTCGATCTGCTCGAACTTCTCACCAAGGCCGAGTGCGATGGCCTGCTGCCGGAGGTTCGACAATTGACCACCCGGGATCTCGTGGTGATAGACACGCCCTGTTGGTGCCGGCACGCCCGACTCGAACGGCGCATAGAGACGCCGGGTGGCGTCCCAGTACGGTTCGAGGTCGCACACGGCCGACAGTGCCAATCCTGTGGCCCGTGGTGTGTGATCGGTCGCCGCCACGAGGGCGGACAGGGCCGGCTGGCTGGTCGTGCCAGCCATGGCGGCGCATGCGGCGTCGACAGCGTCGACTCCGGCATCGACGGCGGCCAGCAGGGTCGCGAGCTGGCCGCCTGGAGTGTCGTGAGTGTGCAGATGTATCGGAACGTCGAATCGTTCTCGTAAGGCCGAGACCAGGGTGCGGGCCGCAGGTGCGCGCAGCAGCCCGGCCATGTCCTTGATTGCCAGCACATGAGCGCCTGCGTCGACGATGCGCTCGGCGAGACGGAGGTAGTAATCGAGGGTGTAGAACTTCTCGGCGGGATCCGAGAGGTTACTTGTATAGCACAGTGCGACTTCCGCGACGGCCGAACCAGTCTCGCGAACGGCGTCAATTGCCGGCCGCATCTGCTCGACATTGTTCAGCGCGTCGAAGATGCGGAAGATGTCGATGCCGGTCACCGCGGCCTCGCGGACGAATGCCGCGGTCACACTGGCGGGATACGGGGTGTAGCCGACCGTGTTCCGACCCCGCAACAGCATCTGCAGGCAGATGTTGGGCACCGCCGCACGCAACGCGGCGAGGCGTTCCCACGGGTCCTCGGCCAGAAAACGCAGTGCGACATCGTAGGTCGCGCCACCCCAGACCTCCAGTGAAAGGAGTTCCGGCGTCAGGCGTGCGACATGTCCTGCCACGCCAAGAAGATCACGAGTACGTACGCGGGTCGCCAGCAGTGACTGGTGCGCGTCGCGGAAGGTCGTGTCGGTCACCGCAACCGCGGTCTGGTCGCGCAGCCGGCGCACGAACGCATCGGGGCCCAGCCGCTCGAGCAACTGCCGGCTGCCTGGCGGTGGTGCTTGAAGAAGGTTGACGTCGGGGAGCTTGGCGACCGGGTCGATGAGGGCAGGTGCTTGGCCATAGGGGCGATTCACCGTGGCTTCGGCGAGATAGCTCAGCAGCTTCGTGCCACGGTCCGCGCTCCAACGCGCCGAGAGCAGCTGGGGGTGGTCGTCGATGAAGTTCGTCGTGAGCCGTCCCTCGACGAAGTCCGACTCGCTCACCAGCGCCTGGAGAAACGGGATGTTCGTGGCGACGCCGCGAACACGGAACTCGGCCAACGCCCGGCGCGTCCGGCCGACCGCGGCCGCAAGGTCGGGTCCTCGGCACGTCAGCTTCGTCAACATCGAATCGAAGTACGGCGACACCTCGGCTCCGACGAACGTGTTTCCTCCGTCCAGGCGGACTCCCGCACCACCCGGTGCGCGGTAGGCAATGATCGTCCCGGTATCGGGCCGGAAGCCGTTCGCCGGATCTTCGGTGGTGATCCGGCACTGCAGGGCAGTACCGCGAATCCTGATCGCATCTTGCGCCAACCCGAGATCGGCAAGCGTATGTCCAGCCGCAATCCGCAGCTGGGCTTGTACCAGATCCACGTCGGTGACCTCCTCGGTCACGGTGTGTTCGACCTGGATGCGGGGGTTCATCTCGATGAAGACATGGTCGCCCTTGGCGTCGACGAGGAACTCCACGGTGCCGGCGTTGACGTACCCGACAGCGCGCGCGAAGCGCACCGCGTCCGCGCAGATCCGCTCCCGCAATCGAGGGTCCAGGTCCGGCGCAGGGGCGATCTCGACCACCTTCTGATGTCGCCGCTGGACTGAGCAATCACGCTCGAACAGGTGCACCATCTCGCCGGTAGCGTCGGCGAGGATCTGCACCTCGATGTGCCTGGGATTGATCACCGCCTGTTCGATGAAGACGCTCGGGTTGCCGAAGGCCCCCTCCGCCTCGCGCATGCAGACGTTGATCGCCTCACGCAAACCCGCTGGCGCGTCCACGCGGCGCATGCCACGACCGCCGCCGCCGGCCACAGCCTTCACGAATACTGGGAAGGGCAGTCGCGAGCCAGCCACCAGGAGCGCGTCGACGTCGGTGGACGGGGCGACCGATACAAGCGTTGGAACGCCCGCATCACGAGCCACTGCTACGGCCCTCGACTTGTCCCCCGTCAACCTCAAGACCTCTGCCGGCGGTCCCACGAACGTCACACCCGCTTCGGAGCAAGCCTCCGCCAATGCCGGGTTCTCCGACAGGAACCCATATCCGGGATACACCGCATCAGCACCGGCGCGAACTGCGATCTCGACGATTGCACGGGGGTCCAGGTAGGCGCGTACGGGATGCCCACGCTCACCGATCTCATAGGCCTCGTCTGCCTTCATCCTGTGCTCGGATCGCCGATCCTCGTACGGAAATACCGCGACCGTGCTCGCGCCCAACTCCACCGAAGCCCGGAAGGCCCGGATCGCGATCTCACCCCGATTCGCGACGAGTACCTTCTCAAAGAACATCGGTTACGCCCTTCTCTTGCGCCCTAGGTGACGACGAGATCGTGAGTCCTGCCTTGCATCGAAGAGCTCCCCCATCGGACTGAGACATCGTCCGAAACGCCCCTGGTGCGACGCCAGGACCGAGACAGCGGTCAACTCACTCAAGCGCTCAGCAATTCGCCAGGAACCTGTCCAGGACGCGGACGCCGAATTGCAGCGATGAGACCGGCACGCGTTCGTCGATGCCATGGAACAACGCCGCGAAGTCCAGTTCCGCGGGCAGCAACAGCGGAGTGAATCCGAAGCAACGGATGCCCAACGTGGAGAACGACTTGGCGTCCGTCCCGCCGCTCAACAGGTAGGGCGCCACGTGAGCTCCCTCGTCTTCGGCCCGCAGGGCGGCCGCCATCTGGTCGACCAATGCGCCTTCGAAGGAGGTCTCCACCGCGATATCGCGCACGAGAAAGTCCCGCTCGATGCCCTCGCCGATCAGCTCATCGATCTCTGCAAGCAGCGCGTGCTCCTGGCCTGGGAGGTACCGCGCGTCGATGGTGGCCTCGGCACGGCCTGGGATGACGTTGGTTTTGTACCCCGCCCGCAGCATGGTCGGGTTCGCGGTGTTGCGGATGGTCGCGCCGATCATCCGGCTGAGCGTACCGAGTTGGTGCAGCCACTTCTCCGGTTGGCCGGGGTCGAGCTCGAGGCCGGTTCGCTCGGCGATCGAGTCCACCAAGGCACGCACCGTGTCGTTCAGCACGATCGGGAACTCATGCGCGCCGATCCGGGAGACGGCCGCGGCCAACTGGGTTACCGCGTTGTCGTCGTGCACCATCGAGCCGTGGCCGGGGCTGCCGGACGCGGTGAGGCGAAGCCAGTTGATGCCCTTCTCGGCGGTCTGAATCAAGTAGATGCGCGCGCCCTGGTCGAGGGTCACGCTGAAGCCACCCACCTCGCCAATCGCCTCGCTGCAGTCCGCGAAGAGATCCGCATGCTGGTTCACCAGGTAGCGGGCGCCCAGGGCGCCCCCGCCCTCCTCGTCGGACACGAACGCCAGCACGATGTCGCGGGCCGGTCGGCGGCCCGTCCGTGCCCACTCCCGCACCACAGCCAGTGTCATCGCGTCCATGTTCTTCATGTCCACCGCACCGCGGCCCCACACGTAACCGTCCTGAACCTCGCCAGCGAACGGATCGACGGACCACTCCCCTGCCTCCGCCGGGACCACGTCCAAGTGACCGTGCACGAGAAGAGGCGGCCGACTGGAGTCGTGTCCCGCGATACGGGCGATCGTCGAGGCGCGGCCGGGCGCCGCCTCGACGATTCGCGACTCGATTCCTACCTCGTCCAGCTTGGCCGCCACCCACTCGGCCGCCGGCCGCTCCACATGCGTCGGGTTCGACGTGTTGATCCGGATCAGCTCCGTGAGCAGATCGACGACCTCGTCCTGCGCCGCCGCACCGCTATCGATTGCTGCGCTCATTGCCACTTCCCTTCAGCATTCGACAACGTTCACCGCGAGCCCGCCACGCGCCGTCTCCTTGTACTTGGTCTTCATGTCGGCGCCGGTCTCCCGCATGGTCTTGATTACCTTGTCCAAGCTGACGATGTGCTGGCCGTCGCCGCGGAGCGCGAGACGTGCCGCATTGATTGCCTTCACCGCGGCCATCGCGTTGCGTTCGATACAAGGAACCTGCACCAAGCCACCCACCGGGTCACAGGTCAGCCCAAGGTTGTGCTCCATCCCGATCTCCGCAGCGTTCTCGACCTGCTCGGGTGTCCCGCCCAATACCTCGCAGAGCGCTCCAGCCGCCATCGAACACGCCGAACCGACCTCTCCCTGGCATCCAACCTCGGCACCAGAGATGGATGCGTTCTCCTTGAACAGGACGCCAATCGCTCCAGCCGTCAGGAGAAAGCGGACAACTCCCTCGTCGTCCGCGCCCGGGCAGAACCGCGTGTAGTAATGCAGCACTGCGGGGAGCACGCCGGCCGCTCCGTTGGTCGGCGCGGTGACCACTCGGCCGCCGGCAGCGTTCTCCTCGTTCACGGCCAGCGCGAACAGGTTGACCCAATCCATTACCCGCAGCGGATCGGTCGCGTAGGGCTCGGCACACAGCCGCCGATACAACTCCGGCGCCCGCCGACGCACCTGCAACCCGCCCGGCAGCGTGCCATCAGTGGTCAAGGCACTGCGTACGCACTCTTGCATCACCGACCAGATGCGCAACAACTGCGCCCGCACGTCGTCTGCGCAACGCCATGTCTGCTCGTTCGTGAACATGACGCCGCTGATCGGCAAATCCGCTTGCTGACAACGCTTGAGCAACTCCGCCGCGGTCGTGAACGGCAAAGGCAGGGCAGTTTCGTCAGGCTTGACGCGGTCAGCTCCGGCCGCCGACTCATCTACGACAAAGCCGCCGCCCACCGAGTAGTAGGTACGCTCACGCAGCACCGCGTCGCCGGCAAAGGCGAAGAACTTCAGGCCGTTCGGATGGAAGGCCAGCGCCCGGCGTCGGTGCAGGACGATGTCGTCCTCAGCGAGGGACACCCATCGACGACCAAGCAGCTCGACCTTGCCAGCGGCCAGCGTCGCAGCCACCCGCTCAGCGGCCGTCGAAGTTTCGACCGTCTCCGGGCGCTCGCCGAGGAGACCCAGCACCACCGCGCGGTCACTTCCATGACCGCGGCCAGTCGCGCCGAGTGATCCGAACAGCTCGGCGCGTACCCGCGTAACCTCGCTCAGTAACTCGTCATCGGCCAGACCCTGAACGAATTTCCGGGCAGCATGCATCGGCCCGACCGTGTGCGACGACGACGGCCCTACTCCGACGGAGAACATGTCAAAGACGCTGATCGTCACGTGCCAAGCCGCCTGACGCACCCATTCGGCCTCGCCCGGAACAGCGACTCGGGGACGTCGCCTGATGACGAACGCTCGTGAACCGACCCACCGCGGCACGAAGCGGCCGACGACGTGAAGCTTGCGGCTGCCGGATCGCCACGGTCAGCAGCGCGTGCGGCCAGAAGGCCGCGTCGACCCACATCAGCCACTACGGCCACCTCAAGACTTGTTGGAGTAATACAGGACCTAGGTCATTAGTTCGACTCTATTGCGCGAAGCCGGACGGGGTCAATGTCCCGCGCATGAAGAAGATGTTCGGCACATCGGATGGAGCCCGTTGGGGCAACTTTGGCCAAGGCACGACCCTCAGCGCCGGGCCGCCTCCGGCGCGGGGTCACCGCCGGCAGGCTCGCGCGACATCGACGAGTCGCACCAGCGTGCGGGGCGTCGACGCACTCACGCTCGGCAACTATGCGGTGGCTGGTGACGGCAACGGCGCGATGAAGGCCGATGACGGGTTGCGGCCGTACGCAGGTCCGCGGAGCGCGCGCCCCGGGGTGCGTCCGGTCATCATGCCGTCGCGGAGCACCGGCTGGCCATACACGAACACGTGCTCGACACCGTGAGCGAACTCGCGCGGCCGCTCGAAGCTCGCCGGTGCGGCGCTGAGCCCGAGGTCGAAGACCACGATGTCGGCGACCTGGCCCGTGCGCAGCAGACCGCGGTCGGACAGGCCCAGTCGCTGGGCCGGCAACGAGGTCATCTTGCGTACGGCTTCCGGCAGGGACAGCAACTGCTCCTCGCGCACAAATTCGCTCAGTACTCGCGTGAAGCACCCGTATGCCCGCGGGCTCGGGGCGGCACCGATGAAGATGGAGTCGCTGGCGATCATTCCCAACGGATGACAGACGAACTTCCACAGGGTCATAGCGTGCGGGCTGGGCCGAGTGAAGGTCGCCGCAGGGTTGGCGCGCACCAACGTGCAGAGCACGCGGCCGAGCGGGGCGTCCAGGGTCACCACGACCTCGCTCAGGAAGCGGCCCTCGAAGTGACGATGTTCCGCGTCCGTCAAGTTGCCGAGCCGGAGATCGGAGAAGGGCGCGTTCGCGACGTACTGACGCGCCGCGGCGCTGTCCTCGATTTCGTCGGCGATGCGGGTCATGGCGTCTTGGTCGGTCAGCCTTGCGGCCATCGCGTCCGGACCGTCGACCTGTGCCCAAATCGGCAGCAGTCGCGAGAGTCGCGTGCCGCCCCACTCGTATGTGTAGATGTCGAAGGTGACATCGACTCCGCTCTCGTTCGCGTCAGTCAGCAGATCGAGCATGCGCTGAGCGCCCCCGGGATGCGTCGCACGAGCATTGCGCGAGAAATGCGTGACCTGCAACGGCGAGGCGGCCCGGCGCGCAATGTCGATCGCCTCCGCAAACGGGTCGAGGTAGGTGTCGCCCAGTCCGTAGCGTACGTGGGTGTGGTAGCTCCCGCCGAGCTTGGCCGACTCCGCGGCAAGCGTCACCACCTCATCCGTTGTGGCGTGGCTGCCGGGCGGATAGTCGAGACCGGTCGAGAGGCCGAATGCGCCGTCGTACATCGCTTCGCGCACCATCGCCCGCATGGCGACCAGCGCAGGTCGGTCCGCCGGCGCATCGCCCCAGCCCAGGGCATTGATCCGTACCGGTGTATTGCCCACATAGCTCGCGACGTTGACGGTCGTGCGGCCCTCATAGGCCTCAAGCTGCTCGCCCAGCGTGCGCCACGGCAACGCCTCGCCGGGCAGCCCGGCGATTCCAGCGTTCTGCCGTGCGAACGCGGCGAGGTCGGCGGGGTCTGAGAATGGCGCGTAAGACAGACCGTCGACCCCGATGACCTCGGTGGTAACGCCCTGCCGGACCTTCATTTCAAGATGCCGGTCCTGGAGCAGCACGAGATCCGAATGGCTATGGATATCGATGAAGCCCGGCGCGACAATCTTGCCGGTAGCGTCAATCCGTTCCCTCGCCGAGACCTCGGACGTGTCGCCGCGCAGGATCTCGACCACCCCGTCCCGCACCGCGACACTCGCGTGGAACCCAGGATTCCCGCCACCGTCGATGACCAGCCCGTGTTCGATGAGGAAGTCCGCCGGATAGCTCATCGAGTACCACCGAGATCGAGGACGAGGTTCGGCTCACTGCGATCGAGTTCACGCACGTTCAGCGTCGGGCCGAGACCGGGACCTTCGGTCGGATGCCACACACCGCCCTCCACGACCGGCGCGCCGACGACATAACGTTCCCAGTAGGCCGCCTGCTCGGGGATGAACAACGACTCACTGATCATGAAATTGGGCAGCGTCGCCGCCAGATGCCAGGTCGCAGCGCTCTGCAGCGGCCCAAGCGGATTGTGGAAGGCGATCGAGATCGCATGAGCCTCCGCCAGATTGGCGATCCGGCGGGCAGCGGTGATCCCGCCACACAGACCGACGTCAGGCTGCGCGACAGCCACCGCATGCGACTCGATGAACGGCGCGCTGGTCAGATGGTTACCCCACCGCTCCCCCGCGGCGATCGGCGTACTGACCCGACCGGACACCTCACGCAGCCAGTCAAGGCGCTCGAACGGAACCGGCTCCTCGATAAACGTGAGGCCGTACGGCTCGAGCGCCTCAGCCAACCGGATCGCGTTCGCCACATTGAGCCGACCGTGACAGTCGAGCATCAGATGCACATCGCGGCCAGCTGCCTCCCGGGCCGCGGCAAAGTACTCGGCAATGTAGCCGAACACCCACGGGCTCAGGATCTCGGTCTCGGTGTGATGCGGTGCGACGAGCGGGGCCCGGTCATGCCGGACACTCGTGACCTTCTCATAGAAGCCCGGCAGCGTGGTCTTGACAGCACGAAACCCACGCTCCACCCGATCACGGACACCGGCGGCGAGACCCTCGGGCGACCCACTCGCAGCAGCATGGGTATACAACAGCACCTCATCCCGGAACGCGCCGCCCAGCAGCCGGTGCACCGGAACCCCCAGAGCACGGGCATTGAGGTCCCACAGCGCCTGATCGATGGCACTGATAGCAATCGTCAGCAGCGTGCCCCCGAGGAAGGCGTCACGATAAAGGCGCTCCTGAATCCGCTCAATGCGGGTCGCGTCCACACCGACCAGGTTGTCAGCCATCTCATCGATCAACGCGACGACCGAACGCGTCCGGCGACGCATCGCCACCTCAGCCTCACCGACCAAGCCGTCCTCGGTCTCGATCTGGACGTAGATGGCGTTGTAGAGACCAAACTCAACGGGCCATCGGCGCACGCGCGCGATTCTCATATATCCTCCATTGGTCTACTAAGAACCTAGGACATAAGTTAGTAGATAGCAACAGCCGATATCATGGCCGGGGGCCGGCCACCGGTCCGGCCGGTTGAGAAGGAGGCATGGGATGGCCGAGACGCTGTCCGAGGGGCCCGAGGGCACCGACAACCACGCAAGGCTCGATCGCCCAGGCGGGAGCAGACGGATCCCGCTCGGAGCGAGGATCGCGACGTCGATCCGCGAACGCATATCGGCTGGCGAGCTTCGCGCCGGCGACGAGCTGCCCACAGAGGCTCAGCTGGCAGAGCGGTTCGGCGTCAGCCAGCGGGTTGTCCGCGATGCGCTGCGCGCGCTCCACAGCGAGGGCATCATCGCGACACAGCAGGGCAAACGTGCCGTCGTGCGCGACCTGCAGCCCGTAGCAGTGGGCAACTACATGAGGTTCCTGCTGGACGCCGACGCCAGCGCAATCGACGAATTGATGGACCTGCGGGCCCTGCTTGAGGGGCGGGCCGCTCGGCTCGCCGCCGAGCGGGCAACGCCGCCACAGATCGCCGCGATGCGCCGCGCCATTCGCACCATCGCGGAAGCCGACGACGACCTTGACGTCCGCGTGCCGGCCGACCTGGGCCTGCACGACCTGATCGCACGGGTGTGCGGCAACCGGTTCATCCAAGGCGTACTCGCGGCCATGGCCGAGATCCTGGCCGAGGAGCGGCGTTGGGGCGCCGAGATCAACCGGTCCGTCGGTATCGGCCACCTCGAAACCAACGCCCAGCACGCAGCCTTGGTTGACGCGATCGCGAACGGCGAGGGCGAGCTGGCCGAGAAGCACGCGATCGAGATCGTTACCCGGGCCCGCCACTACTTCAATGACTCGCAGCGCTCGGACCGACGCGAATGGACTCTTTCGACCTAGGTCCTACCATTGCTAGGCTGCGGCTCATGAGTTGGACGAGTCCCCGCGGCGCAGGTAACCGAGGCGCGTCGCAGGCGCCCGCTCGCGGCGTCGATGCCCACGTGGTCGAACAGTGGTCGACTGGCGCCGAAGTGCGTCAGGCGGCCGAGTTCCGCCATGAGCCCGGACGACGGGCCACATTGATCCTGGCTGGCACCTGCCTGCAAGCGATCACCGAGGACGGTCGGACGCTGTTCCGGCTCGGCGACCTCGTCGTGACCAGAGTGCTGCACGTGGCCGAGATCGTCCGCGGCGCGGTCGCTCTCGTTCTCGTTCGCGAACGAGAGGTCGTGCTGCTCGATCTGAACCAGGGCACCAGACTGTGGAGTTACACGGCGCCGGAGGGCACCCTGCTCTCGGGTCCCGGTTCTTCCAAGCTGATGGCGTACGGCGACGGATTGTGCTGGTTGGTCGCGCCCGGCTACGCCGAGACGATCAGCTGCTTCGACATCGACGCGTCGGGTGCCGTTCGTCTGCGGTGGGAGCGCGACTTCGCTGGACGCTACGACCGCGGCTTCGGCCCGGTCCTCATCGTCGACGACATAACCGGCTCAGGCCGCGACCAGCTGCTCATCTCCACACGGACAGGGTCCGCCTACGGTGATGAAGAGCGCACCGAAGGCCACGACGTTCCCACCGAGAAAGTGGTCTTGGGGAGGGCCGACGGGCACCTCTATCAGGCTGTCATCGACTTGCGCGATGGGTCCACGGTGACTGACGTGGCCTATCGTCCAGATCCCGGCGATTATCCGTGTGCGCGGCCCTATGGGCTACTCCAGGTCGTCGCCTCCGGCGATGATCGCTACGTGGTGCAGGTCAGTTGCCAGGTCGAGGAGTACTACGCCGTCACCCGCGCCGACGGGCACCACCTCGAGCGAGCTTGGGGAGAGTTCGTCGAGAAGGACGCGCCGATCGACGAGCAGGAACTGCGTCCGCAAATCTCGTCGGTCGTGCCAGGGCCGGACCCGAGGCTCATCGTCGGGCACTTCGACGGCACCGAGTGGAGGACGCTGGTCCGCTCGGTGGCGACCGGGGAGATCATCGAGTCGCTGCCCGGACACTACTACTGGGGCACGCTGCAGATGCCCGATGGCGCCGCGCTGGCTATCGTCAGCCCGGCCGGCCGACGGCGTCTTGACGGCACCGAGGGGCTGCGCACGTTCCGACTAGACGGCTCCGGACGGCTCTCCACGATTCGCTCGCTGGCCCCAGTCACCTGCGACGAGGGCGAGCTGCCACCGGATGTGTCATTCCACGCGGCGCGCCGCTCGCTGCTGCCGCTGGCGCGCGCCGACGGCACTGTCGGTCTGCTCACCGCCGACGGCGACCGATTGGTCTGGTGGGATCCGGCGGCTGACGAGTGCGTCGAACTGGGTCGTGTCGGCGTGGTCGCCGGATATCCCGGCCTCGACGGCGCGGTCCTGCTCGTGGGCCAAGACTCAACGGTGTATCGGGTCGATCGTGACTTGTCGCTGTCAGCCGGGCTGCATCCCGTCGGTCGACGCCCGCACGCTGTCGCGGCCGTTGCCGGCCCGTCGGCGTGGCTGATCAGTTCGCGGGGGGACGGCACGAGCCAAGCACGGTCCGGGACTGCCTGCTACGAGCTGGCTGGGCGGCCCGGTGCTCTGGCCGTCGACGGCGCGGCCCTGCTGGTGGCAACGATCGTCGATGCCGCCGGCAGCGTGCGCGTGTGGCGCTCGGGACCGTCCGGTTTCGCACTGCTAGGCGAGATCATCAGCGATGGCGCGCCCGACCACGCCCTGTTCATCGACGATCCGTGGCGTGTCGTGGTGAGCGAGCACACTGGCGTGCACACTGCGGCCGTCGGCTGTTATCAGCTCGACGGGACCCCGGTTTGGCGCGACGAACGATGGGGGGCGCACCCCAACTTTCCATTGGCCGCCGTTGACCGGCAAGGTCGCCGGCTGGTCAGTTACGACGACCACGGGGTGCTGCTGTTGCGCGATGGGCACACCGGCGTCGAGCTTGCCCGGCGGGACTGGACGGCGGCGTACACCACACCGGCAATCGTCGATGTAGATGGCGAACAGCTGCTGCTTCGACTCGGAGGAGTACACGGCGTCGAAGCCGTCGATCTCGAGCTGCGAGAACGATGGCGGCTGACGACCGAGCTGATGCGGTACTACCCGGGCGAGGCCGCGGTCGCTTACACGGCCGGGGGGCCGGTGATCGGATCCTGCGGTCGCGACGGCGTCCTCGACCTGCTCGACGTCCGCACAGGAGCAGTGACCGCGAGCACCGAGGTCGGGGCCGTTGCCGGACGCCCGCCGGTCGTCGCCATGGCCCTCGCCCCGGACCGCGACCCGTCGTTCGTGGTCGGAACCGCGGACGGACGGCTGGTAACCGTAGATCCGAACAATGGCGCCGCCAGGCCTTGGCCGCTCGTTTTCGAGGCGGCCGTCGAGTATCTCGCCGTCGCCGAGACCAGCGACGGATTCTGCGAACTCGTCGTCGGAACCTCCGACGGCATGCTGCACCGGGTCGCCTGCTGATCTACCAAGGACCACCTCGCAGTCCGTATGCCCTTGGTCTGCGAGGTGGCTCGCGAACCCGACCCCGACCGGATCCCGATGGTGGGGCTGGCTGCAGTATGCATCGGGTCGCCAGCCGGATCGTCCTCAGCGATGATCATCCATAGCATCTGAGCCATGAGCAAGCATGTCATTCGCGCCGCGCTCGCCTCGACGGTGGCGCTGACAGCGCTGCTGGTGGCACCGGGCACCGGGCACGCCGAGCCCGCCGCCGACTATGCGGCCTTCCTCGACGAGACCGTACCGGCGCAACTGGCGAAGTACCGAATTCCCGGCGCGGCGGTGGTCGTCGTCTCCGGCGGGCAGCAGGTGGCCGTCAAAGGGTACGGGCAGGCCGATGTCTCCGCCGGCGTCCCGGTCGTGCCGGACCGCACCGGCTTCTTCATCGGCTCGTCCGCGAAGATGTTCACCGCCACCGCGGTCATGCAACTGGTCGAGCAGGGCCGGCTCGACCTGCACGCCGACGTGAACACCTACCTCGACACCTTCAAGATCCCGGACACGTTCCCGGGCCGGCCGATCACCCTGGCCCATCTACTCACCCACACCTCCGGCTTCGAGGACAAGATCCTGGG
The DNA here is from genome assembly GCF_050942935.1 of Dactylosporangium sp. CA-233914. NCBI lineage: Bacteria > Bacillati > Actinomycetota > Actinomycetes > Micromonosporales > Micromonosporaceae > Dactylosporangium > Dactylosporangium sp. CA-233914. Next base: position 7,975,066 of record NZ_CP192030.1, read on the forward strand.
CGTGGCCGTTCGAGATCCGGCCGACGTGGGACCGCTCGCCGAGTACGTGGCCAAGCACCGGCCCGAGCGGGTCCGGCCGCCCGGAGAACTCGCCTCCTACGACAACTACGGCTACACCCTGGCCGGATACGTGGTGCAGGTCGTGTCCGGCCAGCCGTTCGAGCAGTACGTGGCAACTCACATCACACAGCCGCTGGGCATGTCCGGCACGACGGCCGCGCAGCCGCACCCGGCCGCCATCGAGACCACCATGGCGCACGGCTACCGGCCCGACGGCGACGGGCAGGTGCCGGCCCGCGGCCAGTACGGCCCCCTCGCCCCGACCGGGGCCGGTGTCGTGGCCACAGCTACCGACATGGGCCGCTTCCTCAACGCTCAGCTGTCCGCCGGCGCGGGACTGCTCAATCCGGCCTCGATCACACAGATGCAGACCCGGCAGTTCACCCACGACCCTCGCCTGCCGGGCATGGCCTACGGCTGGGAGGAACACCCCCGCAACGGACAGCGGATCCTCAGCAAGGACGGTGACGTGCCGGGGTTCCACAGCAACCTGGCCATCCTGCCGGACAAGGGCATCGGCGTCTTCGTCGTCTGCAACGGCGACGGTGTCGACGGCACGGGCTCGTACGCCACCAAGGAACTCGTCGAACGGTTCGTCGACCGCTTCTTCCGCCCCGCTGCCGGTGCGCCGCGCGCCGAAGCGACCGGCAGCGTCGCGAAGTACACCGGCAACTACCGTGTCACCCGCACCGGCGACGACCTCACCAAGGCCGCCGTGCTGGTGTCGTCAGTGTCGGTCGAGCCGGGACCCGATGGCGCTCTGACCACCACCGGCCCGCTGTCCGCCGACCCGGACAAGACCACCCAGCATTGGGTACGCGTGGACGACGACCTCTTCCAGGAGCGCGACGGCCAGGATCAGCTCGGGTTCCGGCTCGACGACGACGGGCACGTCACCGCGCTGTACACCACGGCCAACCCCACCGTCGCCTACGAACGCCTCGCCTGGTGGCAATCACCGGCCCTGCACCAGGCACTGCTGGCGGTGAGCCTGCTCGTGCTCGTCGCATCGGTGGTGTACTGGCCCATTGCCGCCCTGGTCCGTCGGCTCCGCCACCACGCCGCGCCCTCCCGCTGGGCCCGCGCCGCGCGGCTGGCCGCCTGGACCACCGCCGCTCTGGTGACCGCGTTCACCGCAGTATTCGCGGCGGCCTTCGCCGACGCCAACAAACTCAACGAGAGCATCGTGGTCGGCACGTCACCGCTGCTGGTCACGGCGCTCGCACTGTCGACCACGGCGGTCGGGTGCACCGCCGTCGCCCTCGTGTGCGCGGTCGTCGCGTGGCGCCGGCACTGGTGGACCCTGCCCGGCCGGCTGCACTACACCCTCGTGACACTGGCCGCCGGCACCTTTCTCGGCATCGCCACGAGCTACCACCTGGCCATCGCCTGACACCCGGCGTCGGCTGAGTGATGCGTTCCTACGCTCGGCGCGAATAGTGGCAGTGGTGAACAGTTTGATAATTCGTATTAGCGTCTTGACGCCGTCTGATCGGAACCGCGAGACTCATCGATCAATCGATCGATGAGACGGAGGTGTGACCATGAGCGTCCCCATGGATCGCCGGCAGGTGCTGCGCGGCGCGGTGCTGCTCGGCGGAGCGGCCGCCGCCGGTGGCCTCGGCGCCGCGACGAGTGCGACCCCGGCCTTCGCGGCACCGGCCGGGTTCCCGAGCTACCGGTACATCGGCACGCCGTTCACCAAGGCGAACCTGCGCTACAACCCCACCAACGAGCTGATCTTCCCCTGCATCCGCGGGGTCTCCGACAAGGTCAGCACCGCGCTCGCCCGCTACTACCTGTACTACGCGCCGCACGACGCGCCGGGCGGGATCTGCCTCGCCTACGGTAACTCGCTCGGGGGCCAGTTCACGGAGTACCCGAACAACCCGATCATCGCCAACGTCTGGTCGCCGCACTACAGCGTGAGCCACGTGTCCTCGCCCCACGTGATCTGGGACGCCGCCGCGCGCCAGTTCTACCTGTACTTCCACGGCGAGAACACGACGACCCGGATGGCCTGGTCCAACGACGGCATCCACTTCACCTATCACGGCCGGGTTCTGCACACCGGCGTCATCCCCGGCTCGACGGAGACGTCGTACGCCCGCGTCTTCGAGCACAGCGTGGCGGGGCTGGGCAACAAGTACATCATGCTGTTCATGGGCGTCACGAACGGTACCCGGAAGATCTTCTGGGGCTGGTCATCGACGGGTAAGACGTTCCAGTTCGACCCGACCCCGCTGGTCACGCCGGGGCCGGACGGGCAGGTCGACATCGCGGCGCCGACGTTCGTGACCCGCAACGGCACCGCCTACGTCATCTACCACGGCAACGGCGGCAACATGTTCATCACCGAGGTCGGCCTGAACCTCGACCGCGAGATCCATCTCGGCGTCTTCCACTACGCGATGACCGGCGCCCCCGACAACGGGCGCAGCGCCGCCGCCTCGTTCGGCACCCAGGACGGCGTGCAGTACATGTTCTATGAGGCCGGTCCGCGGCTGCACTCGACGATCGCCGTCGCCCGCGCCATCTGACTCGGATCCGCGGATAGGGATACAACATCCGCAAAGGGGCGTGGTGGCGGCGGCCGCGGGGGCGATGTGCCCGGATCCGCGGTGAGGTGGAGCGCCGGCCGGGCTTGGTGGCGGGCCGGACGGCGGTCGCGGGCTCGGCGCAGGGCAGGCCGGCGATGGATGCCAGGGCCAGGATCACCCCGGCGGCCGCGACCGCCGTCATGGTCGTGCTGGCACTCCCTCCACGACGCCGCACAGCAGGAAGCAGGCGAAGGTGACAGCCCGGGCCACCCACGGAGCAATGAACACACTTTCAAACACCACTAACATAATCCGCGTTTGAAATGTTGCTTTGATCATTCCCGGTGGTGTTCAATAGCGGCATGACGATCAGCGACCGCCACCGGCGGATCCTCGACGCCGTGCAGCAGGCCGGCCAGGTCGGCGTGACCCAGCTGGCGGAGCTGACCGGGACCTCCGAGATGACCGTGCGCCGCGACCTGGAGCAGCTGGCCGACCAGGGGATGCTGGAGCGCTACCGCGGCGGCGCGCGCAGCCTCACGCTGCGCGGCGAGGAGCCGCCGTTCGCCGTGCGCACGCACGAGGGCCAAGACGCCAAGCGGCGCATCGCCGAGGCGATCGCCGACCTGATCGTCGACGGCGAGGCCATCGTGCTCGACAGCGGCACCACCTGCCTGGAGGTCGCCCGCCTGCTCGCGCCGCGTCGGCTCACGGTTATGCCGCTGTCGATGCACGCGGCCAACGCCCTGGTCGGCGCCCCGCAGCTGCGGCTGCTGCTGCCCGGCGGCGAACCCCGCCCCGACGAGCTCGCGCTCACCGGCCCCCTCGCGGAGGCGTCCCTGGCCGCGCTGCGCTTCGACACCGCAATCCTCGGCTGCTGCGGACTGACCCCGGACGGGATGACCGCCTACGACCTCGCCGACGCCGCGATCAAACGGGCGATCATCGCCTCCGCCCACCGCGTGATCGTGGCCGCGGAACCGGCCAAGTTCTCCCGCACGGCCCTGGCCTACGTGGCGCCCGTGTCCGCCTTCAGCATGGTCGTCACCACCGACGACGCCGCCGAAGACGACACGAACGCGCTCACCGCCGCCGGCACCATCGTCCACAAGGCGTGATCGACGTGCCCGACGTCATCCTGTTCGACCTGTTCGGGGTCATCGCCCGCAATCAATCCCCAGCGGCCAAACGAGCACTCGCCGCGACGGCGGATGCTCCGGCCACCGCGTTCTGGGACGCGTACTGGCGGCTGCGCGCCCCCTACGACCTGGGCCAGATCACCGGCGCCGAGTACTGGCGATGGGTCGCCACCGCCCTCGGCACCACCTTCGACGAAGACCGCGTCACCGCCCTCATCGCCGCCGACGTCGCCAGCTGGAGCGCCGTCGACGACGACATGGTCACCCTGATCGAACGCGCCGCAGCGGCGGGGGTACGCCTGGCCTTGCTGTCGAACATCCCCGAAGAACTCGCGAGCCACTACGAACGGCACCACGCCCGGTGGCTGCGCCACTTCGACCTCGCCGCCTTCTCCTGCCGCATCGGCCGGGCCAAGCCGGACGCCGACGCCTACCTGTGGTGCTGCCGCAAGCTCGGCCTGACCCCCGACCGCGTGCTGTTCATCGACGACCGCGCCGAGAACATCCACGCCGCCGAGCGCGCCGGCCTGCACACCCACCTGTTCACCGGCGCCGCCGCGACCGCCCAGGCGATCGACGCCGCCACGGGGCCCGGCCGCCACGGCGAAACGACGTTCGCCACGGCCTGAGTCGTCATCGCACCGTCAATCCGTTCCTGACCAGCAAACCGGAGGTTGTCGCCATGACCCGTGTCGGGGTGATGCTGCCGCGGGACCTTCCCGCAAACCAGGTCCTGACCTACGCCCGCAGAGCCGAGCAACTCGGGTTCGACGAGCTGTGGGTCGTGGAAGACCTGGGATTCCGCGGCGGCGTGGCCCAAGCCGGTGCCGTCCTGGCAGCGACCTCACAGATCGTGGTCGGCATCGGCATCCTGCCCGCCGGCGCCCGCAACGCCGCCTTCGCCGCGATGGAGCTCGCAACCCTCGCCCAGCTGTTCCCCGGCCGGCTCATCGCCGGCATCGGGCACGGCATGCCCGACTGGATGCGCCAGGTCGGCGCCCGCCCGGCCAGCCCCCTCACGCTACTGCGCGAATACACGGTCGCCCTCCGCACGCTGATCCGCGGCGAACCCGGCCCCGCAGCCGGGCACTACGTCAACGTCGAGGGCGTGATCATCGGCGAAACGCCGCAGGTGGTACCACCGATCGTGCTCGGCGTCCGTGGCCCGAAGTCGATCGCCATCGCCGGACAGGTCTCCGACGGGCTACTCCTGGCCGAGCCCGCCGCACCGCCCTACATCCGAGACTCGATCGAGCGCCTCGCCTCAACCGCATCAGACCCGGATCCGTGGATAGCGGCGGCGTGATTGACGCATATCACTGATGGGCGATGGGTGATGCGGTGTTTCTGCCGGTGGGTATGGTTGTGGCCCGGTGGCGCCGGGTTCGCTGGTCTCGGTGGGGTGTTCGGGCCGGTCGGGCCTGGTGGTCAGGTCCAGATCGGTAGTCGGCGCAGTCGGGGCAGAACTTCGGCGAGGCGTTGTTGGTCTGGGGGTAGTCGCAGGGTGAGCTGCCCGGCGTGGCGGACCAGCCGGGCCGGGACTGTCAGCAGCCGATGCCGCAGGGTGCCCAGATGGGCCCGGCCGCGTCCGTCACCGCCGTCCAGACCGGCCAGTTCCTGCAGCCAGGCGGACAGGTTCACGGCCAGCAGCGCACCCCACATCCACACCGTGTTCGCTGCCCGGCTGGCTGAGGGCAGGTGCCGCAGCGCGGCGCCGTGCTTGGCGTCGCGGATGCGGTCTTCGATGTCGGTGCGCATCCGGTGCCACGCCTCGACCGCGACCGCCCTGGCTGGGGTGGACACGTCCAGGTTGGTGGCGATGAACGAGTACGCGTACACGTGGCCGACGAGGCCGTCCAGAGCCAGGGCGAGTTGGTCCTTGGGGATGGTGCGCCGGCGACGGGCCCGTGGATCGGTCGAGACGTCGGCGGCGCGGACCTTGACCCGCCGCACCACGCACGTGGTGCCCGGTGGCCACCCGGCCGGCGCGTAGTCGCAGACGGCAACCTGGGCACCCTTCATCCGCTTTGCCGTGTGCCACGCCGTGTCCGGGACCGCGGCGGCGGCCCGCCAGACCGCCGGGTTGCGGGTCACCCCCAGGGAGAAGTCGCAACCAGCCGCCACTGCGGCGGCCGCGATGTCCTTGGCGAAGTAGCCCACATCGCCGCGCACCTTCGGCCGCACGCTGACCCCGGCCACGCGCAGGGTGGCCACGCTGCGTTCGATCAGCGATCCCGCCCCCGGGCGCGGGTCCTCGTCCCCTGCGAGCAGGTCCGCCGCGGTGACCAGGCCGGCCTCCGCCCACGTGGCCACGTGCGGACGCCCGGCCCGGGCACCCTTGTAGCTGTAGGCGATCCCTTCCTTCTTGGCCCCGTAGCACTCCACATCGGTGCCGTCCAGGTCGATGGTGGCCCCACCCGTACGCAGCACCGCGCGCCGTCTGGCCGGCAGCAGTCCCACCACCCGGCCCACGATCTCCCCGATGCCTTCCTCTACCCCGGCCACCTGGGCCGGGCCGAACCGGTCAGCAAGCTGCACCGCGGTGGTCGAGGCCGGTGTGGCCACCGCCGACAGCGCCTCCCCGGCCGGATCGGCACGGCGGCGGTCCAGCCCGGTCCAGAACTGCGCACCGCACATCTGCGCCTGCGCCACCGCGACCAGGAATTGCCCCGCGGACAGGCCCCGGTCCCGCTGCTTGATCGCACCGACTGCGTCGTCCAACGCGGCGGTCACGCCCAACCGGCCGACCAACTCGGCCACCGCGACCACACCCGACACCGGCGTCAACGACGCGTCCGGTGCACCGACACGCACCCGACCTGCCAAACCAGGTATCCTCTGCACCGAACGGGTGTCCTTCTCACAGCGACGGATTGGTCCCTAGACAAGTCCAATCATCCCTGCTGACAAGGCATCCGTTCATCTATGCCACGCCGTGTTGTATCCCTATCCACGGATCCGGGTCAGAGGTCATCACCTACGACGCCGCGGTCGTCGGCCCCGACGGACACCGGGCCCGCGGCCTGGTACGACCCGGCCTGACCTGGATCGGCGAGCCAGACTGGGCGCCGCACCTCGCCCCGCTGCCCTTCGCGGCCGATCTGGCGCGGCACCGCCAGGCGTCCTGCAGTCCCGAGGAGTTCGCGGCAACGATGCCCGACGCCTGGCTGCGGGAACTGTCGCTGGCCGGGACACCCGACGAAGTGCGCACGCAGATCGCGGCCCGGCACGCCGCCGGCGCCACCAGCGTCGTGATGGTCCCCGCCGAACCCGACCCCCTCGACGCACTGCCGAGACTGGCACAGGTGCTCCAACAGCAACGCTAGGGCATCAGCTGGTCACCGAAGGGCGATGCGCGTCGGCTGACGAACGACGGGTTCAGCTCTGGTCGATCGGGAAGAGGATGGGGCTGAGCAGGTAGAGCTGACGCCCCGATTTCGGCGCGTTGTCCATCTTGGCTGCAAGCATCTCGCGCACCTGCTCAGCCATCGATGCCACTTCCTCCTTGCTGAGCCAGAGCGGGACCTGCACGTACCCGACCATGTCGGCGGTGGGATCGGCGTTCTGCCGGTCGAGGTAGGCGTTGAAGTCGGCGAGCAGGGCGGCCATGGCGGCGGCGAACCCGTGCCGGTGATCGTCCAGCGTCATGGCCGCCGCATCTTGCGGGCTGATACGTGTGCGTGCCCGATCGAGCCGGTAGGTCCGTTCCACGGCGCCGTGTACCCGCTGCTCCGCGGTGACCTCCAGCAGCCCGGCTGCCGCAAGCGTGCCGACGTGCCGGTACAGGGTGGTCTTGGGCACGTCAGGGAGTCGCTCGCCGAGTTCGGCGGTGGTGAGGGTCCGGCCACCGGCGAAGGCGTGCACGATGCGGATCCGCACCGGGTGCAGGAGCAGGTCAACGATGTCCACGCCTCCACTTTTCCACATCTGGTACCATTCCCAAATATGGAAACGCTCAACGCGACCGACAACGGCCGGCCACCGGTCGTGTTCCTATCCGGCGGCGGAGCCATCGGCCGCGACTACTGGAATGTGCACCGCAGAGCCGCGGAGCTGACCACCAGCGTGATCTACGACCGCGCCGGAACGGGAGACGGCGTGCCCGCCGACCTGCCCCGCACGTCGACCCAGGTGACCGACGAACTGCGCGCACTGCTGCACGACGCCGCTCTCCAAGGCCCCTACGTGCTCGTCGGGCACTCGCTGGGCGGCCTGTACGCGCGCCACTACGCGACCAGGTTCCCCGACGAGGTGGCCGCCTTGCTACTGCTGGACCCAGCGCACGAGGACTACAACTCCGCCATGCCCGCACAGCTGCGCGAGATCTGGGAGAGCTTCGACCCCGCCGAGGCCGCAGCGGCCTTCGACAACCTGCCCGACGAGATGATCCAGCTCTACAGCGGCCTCTTCCGGCAGGAGATGGCCGGCTGGCCACCGCAGATCCGCGAGCCGCTCATCGCCTACCACGTCAGCCCACGCGGACTCAAGGTCGGCTTCCAGGAGGCGAGCAACGTCGAGCAGCTCAACGCCGAGATCCGCGCCGCCGGCCCACTGCCCGACGTACCGCTGCGGATCCTGTCCTCCACCCAGGTCGACCCGTTCAAAACTGTTGTCTCCCAGGGCATCCCCGAGTCCCTCTTGCACGAGGAGATCGAAGCCAAGTTCCGGCTCTACACTGCATTCGCCAGGTCCGTACCCCGAGGCGAGGTGCACCCGGTCGCGGCCGGGCACGTCACGATCCACCTCCGCGGCGAACAAGCCGTCGCAGATGCTCTCGCCGACCTCGTCTCCGGCAGCGGTGATGAGGAAAGGAAGCGGGTATGAACAAGGAGGACCTTCTCGCTTTGGCAGGCATCGGCGGAGACAGTGATCAGGACACCGTCGGCGAGCTCGTCGAACGCGCAGCCGAACGGGGCGACATGGACGAGCTGCGCCGCCTCGCAGCAGCCGGAAGCACGGACGCCGTCGACCAGCTCGTCGAGCTCGCGCAGGAACGCGATGACCTTGACGAGCTACGTCGCCTGGCGGCCGGCGGCAACCAGGACGCCGCCGACATCCTGGCCGAACTTGCCGAAGAGACCGAAGAAGCCGACGGCGCAAGGTAATGGGCTCTCACGCCGGCCATGGCGTCGGTGCGGACGATCGAGCGCGAGTACGGACGCGGTGCGCCTCATGCCGCTCCCCGCCGCGTGGGAACGGTCGTCGGGCCACCGGTTTGCGTGGTGGTCGCCAGCCCGAGGGCGTAGGCGGTGCAGCTGGTGAGCAACGCGGGCAGGATCGTCATCGCGTCGGCCACCCGGCTGGTCGGGTCGCCCATCAACTGCGGATCGATGCCGAGCGAGGTTACCGGGTAGGCGGCGACGGCCACGCTCACCGAGTCGAAAACCGACAGGCTGTACACGGCGATTGCCAGCTCGCACGCCAGGATGCCACCGAACGCCATCGTGAGCACCGCGCGGCGCCGATGTCCCCGGCGAACCAGTGCGGCGGCCACTGTGGACAGTGCCCCGGTCGTCACCCCCCAGCCGCCGACGGCGGCGACCATGGGCCATCGGCCGATAGCGGTGATGAGCAGCATCACCGGCAGGGCGCCGAGGGTGAGCCCGGCCGGCGCGAGCGCCGAGGTGAACGGCAGCCGCGCGTGTCCCGCCAGCCAGATCGCCCCGGCGGCGACCGGCAGGGCCGCTGCCGCCGGCACGATGCGCGCGGACTCGGCGGTGACCGATGCGCCGGCAACGGCGGCGACGGCGGCGAATATCCACGCGCAGAGGGTGTACAGCATGAGATAGGCGCCGGCGAAGGCCACGGGTGCGGCGACCAGGCCGGTGGTCGCGTTCAGGTAGGGACGCAGCCGCGCGTACGTGAGCGCCTGCATTCGTTCGACGAGCGCGCAACGTGCCACGTCGGCCAGGTCACGCAGCGGCCGCCGCGAGTGGCTGAGCAGGTCGGCGATCTCCGGGCCGTACTGGTCCCGGACGTGGCGCGGGTACAGCGCGATGACCAGCCGGACCGCGCGGCTCATGACAGGGCCAACCGGCGCAGGCCGGTCCCGGCGACGGCCCGCATGCGCGACAGCTCCGCCTGCAGCGCGGCCCGGCCGCTGGCGGTGAGCTGGTAGGGCTTGCGGCGCTCCTGCTCCTGCAGGGCCTCGATGAGCCCCAGCTCCTCCAAACGGCGGATCGCCCCGTACAGCGTGCCGGGGCCGGGGCGCTCCCCGGTGAGGGCGGCGATGTCGTCCTGCATCGCGTACCCGTGCTTGGGGCCCTCGGCAAGGCTGACGAGAACGAGCAACGCCGGCTCCGAGAACCGGCCGAACTCGGTGAGCCCGGACATGCCACCTCCACTATTACGTGGAACGTAGCATCGCAGGACGTAGTACCGCTCGTCAATTCCACGGTCGTCGCGAACCGACACGCGCTCGTGGCCGACGACCGTGCGCTGGGAGACTCCGGCGGCCAGTCTCCCCGATCAGCGTGAAGACTGGCCGCCGGAGCGACGGGATCAGCTCGAGTCGTCGTCAGCGGCGACGGATGGCAGCTCCGAGAAGTAGTCGCGAAGCATGGCGATCTTCCCTTCGCGGAGGCGGAAGATCTGTACGAGCGCCATCGTCGTCCGCCGCCCGTCGGCTTCGTCGAAGGCGACGTCGATCTCGGCAATGAACACGTCGGGGTCGGCGGTGTCGTGCAGGACGAAGGCGGATCGTTCCAGGTTCACCGCGCCCTGGTAGGTCGGTTGCTGGTGGTACACGCTGATGCCGGACCGGATCGCGTCGCGGCCCACCAGGCGTCGGTGCAGCGGATGGCCGTCGGGAGCGAGTGGGGCGTCGTACACGCCGTCATCGGTGAACAGTGCGGCCATCGCGTCCGGGTTCCGGGTGACCGCACCGGCGTACATGTACCGTTCGAAGACTTCCTTATGCGTCAGAGCCACTCTCCAGTCTACTGCGCACGGTCCTCAGCGCGCTGCGGCCCGGCCGCCCCGCCAGGCGTAGGCGATCGTGCCACCTGCGGCGAGTACGGCCGCGCAAATCCACGCCGCCGTGTTTCCCGCCGGCTGCACCGGCCAGCACAGCACCTGCAGGCGCACGCTGTGGGACGGGTCGAGGAACGGTGCCACGGCGACCAGCGTCCAGCCCAGCGGCGCGATCCAGGACCGTCCGGCCCCGCCCACCGCCGCCCCGAGCGCCGTGAGCCCCAGCAACCCGGCGAGGTCGCGCACCACGAGCCCGAGCGGGCCGAAGCGGGCCGCGGTGAGCGCCGTCAGCGCCAGCGGCACGCCCACGGCCAGGGCGGCGGCGAGCAGGTGCACGACTCGGCGCAGCGGCCACCGTACCGGCGCGGTGCGCTCCAGGTCCTCGTCCGGCCCGCCGAGGGTGGCGGCGAGCGCGCTCACCCCCAGCAGCACCGTCAGCGCGACCAGGTTTGCGTTGACGAGCCGGCTGTCGGACCAGAGCAGATGGCCCGCCCACGCCGCGGCCAGCAGCGCCGTCGAGGTGGCGAGGGCGGCGGGGACGCGGCGGGCGCGCAGGTACAGCCAAACCCACCTCACGACGAGCCCTCCTCGAGGATGGCGGGCATCGCCGCCGCATCGCAGGCGAGGGCAGCCTCCCGCGCGGCCAGGATGCGGCGGCGCTGCTCGTCCTGGGGTTGGGCGGTCAGCGTCTGGTACAGCGCCGTCGCCACCGCCACGTTCTCGTCCGACAGGCCGGTCCGCGGCTGCGGCGGGGTGCCGCGCAGCCAGGCCGCGGCGGCGCCCCGGGCCGCCCAGACCTCGTCGGCGTCGACGGTGTCCTCACCGCAGTCCTGGTCCCAGATCGACATGAGCAACAGCGGCAGGAACAACCCGTCGGAGAGGTCGGCCCGGCCGTCGGCGGTGAAGGACGGGGAGTCGAAGACCACCGTGTCGGCGGCGTGGCGGACCGGCGGCGGAAGGACCGAGTGCGGGCCCCGGCCCGGGCGGACCGTCTCGACCGCGCGGGTGGGGCCGCCGGGGAACCTGGCCGCGACCAGCTCGAGGGCCTGCCGGGCGGGCGGGGTGACGCCGGCGAGCAGCCCGGCGTGGACGCGGGTGACGCAGACCGGCGCGCCGGTCGTGTCGCAGACCAGCCGTACGGCGGCGGGGTCCGCCTCCGGCAGCGCCGCGTACCCGCCCCGGGGCAGCAGCGGCATGGTCACGGCGCCGGCCGCGAGCGCGGGGACGAGGGCGAGCGCCGTGGTGCGGCGGCTGGACGCGCCGAGCAGCAGCAGCCCGGTGGCCGCGAGCATGGCGATCCACAGCGCCTGCAACGCGGTGACCCGCCAGGTGACGGTCTGGTAGTCGTCGATGTTGCCGTCGAGGATCGGCGAGAGCAGCACGACGGTCGGCTCGGGGGCACCGATCCCGCCGCGGCTGGCCAGCCACTGAGGCAGCACACCGGCGAGGCCGAAGCCGGCCACGGCGAGGGCGGGCGCGGTGATCAGGCGCGGGAACGCGCGCCCGGCGGCCATGCCGAGCCAGGCCGCGGCGACCAGGGACAGCGCCCCGACGGCGGCGACGGCGGGCGCGGCGGCCGGGAAGTACCCGGACGTGGGCACGACCCAGGCCGCGCCGATGACGTGGATGAGCGCGTACGCGGCGACGAGGGTCGCGGCGAGCGCGGCCGCCGGTGGCAGGACCCGCTGCCAGCGCGGCCGGGCGGTGCTGGCGAACAGCTCGCCGACCCGGCTGCGGCCCTCCCGCCGGCCCAGCCACGCCCCGGCGGCGAGGGCGACCGGGACGAGCACCATGAGCAGCAGCCGCCCGGTGACGGCCAGCTGCAGCCAGCGGCCGGCGAACGCCTGCGGGAAGGTGAGCAGCAGGGCCCCGGTGGCGAGGGCGAGCAGCCCGGCCCCGGCGGCGGCGGAGCGGCGCAGCTCGAGGCCGAGGATGCGGCTCATCGCGCACCCGGCCCGCGGTGTTCGCGCAGCAGGGCAGAGTACCCGCGCTCGGTCGCGCTGTCGCCGGGCGCCCCGGCATCCGCGCCGTGCTCGGCCAGCCGCGCCGCGCCACCCTGCCAGACCAGCCGGCCGGCGTCGAGCAGCACCACGTCATTGCAGGCGGCGGCGACGTCCTCGACGAGGTGGGTGGAGACCAGCACGCACGCGTCGGTACCGAGCTCGCGCAGCAAGGTACGGAAGTCCAGGCGCTGCTCGGGGTCGAGCCCGACGGTGGGCTCGTCGAGCAGCAGCACCCGCGGGTCGTTGACGATCGCCTGCGCGATCCCGGCGCGGCGCAGCATGCCGCCGGAGAGCGTCTTCATCCGCGCGTCGGCCTTGGCGGTGAGCCCGACCCGGTCGACCGCCCGCTGGACCGCGCCGGGGATGTCGGCGCGGGGCATCTCCTTGAGCCACGCCATGTACTCGACGAACTCCCGCACGGTGAACCGCGGGTAGTAGCCGAAGTGCTGCGGCAGATAGCCGAGCTCGCGGCGGATGCGGCGCAGGCCGGCCCGGCCCGTGACGTCGTCACCGAGCAACCGGAGGCGGCCGGCGGCTGGTCGCAGTACTGTCGCCAACGCCCGCATCAGCGTGGACTTCCCGGCGCCGTTGGGCCCCAGCAGGCCGTGGACACCCGTGTCGAGGGCCAGGTCCAGCCCGTCGACGGCCAGGTGCCGCCCGGCCTTCACCCGCAGCCGCTCGGCGTGCACGGCCCAGGCGTGCCGGGCCGGGGCCGTCTCGGCCGACGTGACCGTGCGCATCATCGTGCTCCCATTCCGTGGTTGGATTCGTTTCGCAGGGCCCGGACGCCGACGACGGCGGCCAGCACCGCGATCGCCGCGGCCCAGCCGGGCCAGCTGCCCGCGGACAGCACGACCGGCAGCCGCGCGGTCGCCAGGCTGGGCGCGACGACGGCCGCGGCCCACCCGGCCGCCAGCGCCACCGCGGCCCGGTCGACCCGGCCCGGCCCGCCCAGCGCCAGGGTCCCCGCGGTGAAGGCGAGACAGGGCAGCAGCCACAGCGCCGGGGCGTGCCCGGTCCACCAGCCGGCCAGGGCCAGGACCGGGATGACCGCGGCGAGCGCGGCCAGGGTGCGCCGTAGCAGCAGCCCGGCCCCGGCGCGGGGCGTGGCCGCGATGAGCTCCCAGGCCGGGTCGGTGCGCCGGCTCCAAGCCGCGGCGACCGGCAGCAGCGGCGCGACCGGGGCGAGCAGCAGCACCAGCGATGGCAGCCACTCGAAGGTCCGCTCGAACAGCACCGCGGCGAGCATGAGCGCGGTCGCGGTCGCGAGCCACGGCAGCACCCGGGCGGCGATGCCGCTGCGCCGCGCCCGCCGCCGCGGGGCCGGCGCAGGGCCACGGTCCAGCCCGGCGGCGACCCCGAGGGCGACCCGGTCGAGCAGCGCCCGGGTCCTGTCGTCGATCGCGCCGGCGAGGATCCGCCGGCAGCCGTCGCAGCCCTCCAGGTGTGCCTCGATCGCCCAGACCGAGGCGTCGTCGAGCCCGCCGGCGCCGGCGCCGTACCGCTCGATGAGCGTAAATTCGGGGTGGATGCTCACGACAGCGCCTCCCGCAGCGCGTTCCGGGCCCGCCGCGCGCGGGTCTTGACGGTACCTTCGGGCACGCCGAGCAGCAGCGACGTCTCGCGGACGCTCAGCCCGTCGAGCACCATCGCCCGCAGCACCTGCCGCAGCTCGGGCGGCAGCTCCAGCAGCGCCCGCTCGAGGTTGCCCTCGAGCCCGCCGGCCAGTGCCTGCTCCTCCGCCGCCGGCACGACGGTTCCCGCCGCGTCGACCACGGGCACGCGCTCCTGCCGCGCCCGCCGCCGGAACGCGTCGACCAGCCGGTGCGCCGCGATCGTCCACAGCCACCCCAGGGCGCTACCCTCGGCCCCGGACCGCGCCTGACTCTCGGCGGCGCGCCACACGGCCAGGTAGGTTTCCTGCAGTACATCGGCGACGAGCTCCTCATCGGCACAGCGCCGCCGCAGCCGCACGGTCAGCCACGGCGCCGTCCGCCGGTACAGCTCGTCGAACGCGCGCCGATCCCCGCGGGCGGTGCGCTTGAGCAGCTCACCCTCGTCGAGCTCGGCCAGGCTTCGTTTCACACCAGGCCAGACGTCGCCCGACCGCCCCGCGGTTCTCCGTGCCATGTGATCCAGATAACAGCAGAATCCCATACCCTGCTGCGGGCGGCAGGGTATGGGCCAGTTCGCACCTTTGGTGCGCTGTTCTAGCACGCCAAATTAGTACAGCGAACTAATTTGGTTCAGCGTACCAAACGTGGCACGATCGAGGTATGGCAACGCGGGCACGCCAGGCACAGCGGCGCAATCAGGTGCTCTCCCGGGAGCAGATCATCGATACCGCTATCGAGCTGCTCGACACGGGCAGCGAGCGCGCGTTGACCGTCCGGGCGATGACCGAGCGCCTGGCCACCGGGGCCGGGGCGATCTACTACCACGTAGGCACCCGGGACGAGCTCCTGGACGCGGCGACCGAAACCGTCATCACCGCTGCTTTGGCGACCAAGCCCGCCGGGGCTTCGGCCACGCCCGAGGACGAGATCCGCGTCGTTGCGCTGGCCCTGTTCGACGCCATCGCCGAACACCAGTGGCTCGCCACGCGACTCACCCTCCAGATCGTCCGCAACCCGGTCGGCCCGGTAACGGTGGGGATTTTCGAGCGGATCGGCCGGCAGGTGGGCGCCCTGGGCGTGCCGCAAGCGGCCTGGTTCGACGCGACCTCGACGCTCGTGCACTACATCCTCGGCGCCGTCAGCCAGAACGCCCGCATCGACGGGGACACCTCAGACGTCGAAGTCGACCGCGAAGAGTTCCTCGGCGCAGCGTCAATGGCGTGGCAGGAACTCGACCCCGATGACTACCCGTTCATGCACGCCATTGTCGGCCAGATACGAGAGCACGACGACCGCGAGCAGTTCCTCACCGGCATCGCCATCGTCCTCGACGGCATCAGCAAGCTCCGATGACCCACGGACCCGATCGGGTCTATCAGTGATCGTTCAAGAAGGGAAACCTCTCGTGCACGACGTCATCATCGCGGGCGCCGGCCCGGTCGGCCTGTTCCTGGCCAACGAACTCGCCCTGTCCGGCTGTTCTGTCCTGATACTCGAGCGAGACCAGGAATCGAGCTCCTCGTGGAAGGCGCTCCCGCTCGGCCTGCGGGGCCTGACCGCCGGTTCGGCCGAGGCGTTCTACCGCCGCGGCCTGCTGGAAGCAATGGCAAAGGCCTCCGGCGTCGACCCGCAGAACGTCGGCGCGGATCCCGAGGCGATCGAGCCGCCCGCCCCTCGTGGCCTGAGCCACTTCGCGGGCATCACGCTCGACGCGGCCGACATCGACGCGGCCGCTCTCCCGTTCCGGCTGCCCAGCCCGGCGATGGAGGGCTTCATGACGAGCCTCGAAGCGGTCGGGTCGGTGCTGTCGGAGCGGGCCGCCGCGCTCGGTGTGCAGATCGTTCGGGGCGCTCCCGTCACGGCCGTGACGCAGGACGACGAGGCCGTGGGCGTCACCGCGGGCGGGAAGGAGTACCGGGCGCACTGGCTCGTCGGATGCGACGGCGGCCGCAGCGCGGTACGCGAGCTCGCGGGCTTCGACTTCGTCGGCACCGATCCGCTGTTCACCGGCTACGTCGCACAAGTCACCTTCGCCGACCCGCGGCAACTGCCCCTCGGGTTCAACTTGACGCTGACCGGCATGTACCTGCGCACGCCCCTCGAAGGACACCTGGGCATGATGGACTTCGACGGCGGCACCTTCGACCGCTCGCAGCCGCTGACCCGCGACCACCTCCAGACGGTCCTGCGCCGCATCTGCGGCACCGACGTGACGCTGAACGAGGTCCATCTCGCCTCAAGCTTCACCGACCGCGCGATGCAGGTGACAACCTACCGGCAGGGCCGCGTCCTGCTCGCCGGCGACGCCGCACACATCCACTCTCCCCTTGGCGGCCAAGGGCTCAACCTCGGCATCGGCGACGCCGTGAACCTGGGGTGGAAGCTAGCCGCCACCGTGCACGGCTACGCACCTGACGGTCTGCTCGACAGCTACACCAGCGAGCGCCACCCCGTCGGCGCATCGGTGCTGGACTGGTCACGAGCCCAGGTAGCGACCATGAAGCCCGGCCCCAACGCCCCCGCGCTGCGGCAACTGGTCCGCGACCTGATGAGCACCCCCGACGGAACGACCCACGTCTACCGCAAGACATCGGGACTGTTCAACCGGTACGACCTGGGGAGCCAGCAGCCGCTCGTCGGTCGGAGCGCCCCGGACTTCCGCTTCGGCGACGGGACCCGCCTCGGTGACCTTATGCACCAGGGCCAGGGTGTTGTACTCGACTTCAGCACCGACCGCGCGCTGCAGGGCGCGGCCCAGTGGTGGGAGGGCCGGATCCGGTACGCGTCCGGTTCGGTGCGCAACGACCTCGGGCTGGGTGCCGTGCTGATCCGACCTGACGGCGTCGTGGCCTGGGCGAGTGAGCACACCCCCGATCGCGACGCTTTCGAGAAGGTCGCCGTCCACTGGTTCGGCAACCCGGAGAACTGATTAAGGGTCGCCTCCCCCGCGACCAGCGCACAACTTGAGCAGCCACTTTCGCACGGCCGGGCGGGTCCGGCGTCGCGTCCGGGTCGCTCACGGACCCGCCATCCCAGCCGCGTGAGCCAGGAAGCCACATCAATTCGTCTCGTGATCGGCCGGACAGGCCGTACGTGATGACGTTGCTCCGCGAACCGTCACGGCCGCGCTCTATCCTCCGGTCTCGCAGTAGGGCGTCCAGCCCTTGTCGAGGAGCCGGAATCCCGCATCGATGGCCGGCTCAGGATCGGCCTCGCGGGTGGCGATGAGCTGGATGTGCAGAGCAAACCGGGCGTAGAAGCGGATCTCGTCACTTGGCTCGGCGAGCCCGAACTCCTCGGTGATCGTCGCGACTAGAGCATCCTCGTGGCGCAACCACATCTTCTCCGCGTAGTCGATCAGGGCCGGCGTGTCCTCCATGAGGGCGAGGATCTGGCGCTGGGGCTCGGATTGGAGCGCGACGATCTCGGCGAGGTAGTGGGCCTTCAGCGCGTCGGAAATCGACGTCCCCGCCAAGCGGTCACGCACCGCGGCGATGAGGCGTTCATGCCGTTCATCCTCGTCGCTGAAGACAAGTGCCTCCTTGTGGGGGAAGTGCGTGAAGACCGTCTTGGGTGACACGTCGGCCTCGTCCGCGATCTCCCGCACAGTTACCGCGTCGAAGCCGCGTGCGAGGAAGAGCGTCGTAGCCGCCTCCAGGATCGCCGCCCGCGTTGCCGCCTTCTTGCGCTCGCGTCGCCCGACCGCCACTCCATCCAACATGTCTTCACTCTACCCCCGAGCACTACCTACGTTGACAGTGAAAGTAGTCTCGGTATACTAAGTGTGCGAGTGAAGCAAGGTGGCCTCGTCCACGTACATGTCTCCCCCATCGCTCCGGCCGCTGCTATCGCCAACCGGGAGAACGACGCCGCCGGCACGACCGAGCCCACGCCCGTCTCCGGCAACCCTCGCGCCGGAGCATCGATCTGGAAGCGCCAGACCGTGAACGCGCCAACTGCACGCTCCATCACCACAAGCCAAGCCGCCTGACGCCGAACGCTGCGCGCACCACCGCACTGAACGCCAGCCGTGGCACCGACAACGGAAGGACAACGACCATGACAGCCGGCATCACCCACCCCACCAACTCCGAGGGGTCGACCACGGACGCGTTCGGATGGGTTCGTACCTGGGGCGCCTCGCCACAGGCACCGGGCAACTCCGTGACCTTCATCGAACCCTTCGAGAACTCGACGCTGCGGCAAGTCGTCCGCGTCAGCGGTGGCGGACACAGCATCCGCATCCGCATCAGCAACGAGTACGGAACCGCACCACTCACCGTCGGCGCCGCCCGTGTCGGAATCGCGGACTCCGACGGCTCGATCGAGAACGGAAGCGATCGAGCAGTAACCTTCAGCGGCAGGCCGACCGCCACCGTACCGGCGGGCGCACCGATCCTCAGCGACCCCATCGATCTCCGTACCCCCGCGCTGTCGCGGCTGACTATCAGCCTCTTCCTACCCGGCCGAGTCGACGCCTCCACCTGCCACGGAACCTTCCATACACTCGGCTGGATCATCCCCGGCGACGCGACCGCACTCGCATCCCCGCCCACGGACGCAGCTGTCTTGCCGGCCCAAGCCCTGATCACGGCCGTGGAAGTGCAGCGCGACACACCGGCAAAGGCCATCGCCGTCATCGGTGACTCTCGCGTCGATGGAATCGGCTCCACCCCCGGCGCGGATCGACGCTGGACCGACCTGCTCGCCGAGCGCCTGGCCGCCCGGGGCGGACCGACGCTCTGCGTGGTCAACCAGGGTATCGGCGGCAACCGCATGCTCGCCGACGGCATCGGCACCGCCGCCCTCGCCCGCTTCGACCGCGACATCCTCGCCACGCCGGGCCTCGGTCACGTGGTGATCGCAGTGGGCAACGACCTCGTCTTCTCCTTCGCCCCGCGCACCGAGGAGACAGCCGGGTTCCTGGCGATGTTCCCCGGCCCACCCGTCACCGTGGACGACATCATCGCAGCCCACCTCCAACTCGTGGCTCGAGCCCGCGCGCACGGCTCGAAGGCTTACGCCGCGACCCTCGCACCCTACGGCGGCTCGGACATGTACTCACCCGAGGGGGACAAGGCGCGCGAGCAGGTCAACTCGTGGATCCGCACGAGCGGCGCCTTCGACGGCGTACTCGACTTCGACGCCGTCTGGCGCGACCCGTCCGACCCCACCCGCATCCACAGCGACCTGCACATGGGCGACTACCTCCACGGCAACGACGCAGGCTACGCGGCCCTCGCGGAATCCATCGACCTATCCCTCTTCGACTGATCCCCGACCCAGGAGCTGTCTCTGGGCGCACAGGTCGCGCTACTCGGCACTACCGCATAGCGGTACTCGGTGCTACGGTATAGCGGTACTCGGTGGTACGAGGTACCACAGGGACCGAAGAGGAGCCGCGATGGACGACCTGACGGAGATGCTGAAGGGCACGCTGGAGGGCTGCGTGCTGCACATCATCGGCAGCGAGGAGACCTACGGGTACGCCATCACGCGTCGGCTGAACGAGCTCGGCTTCACCGACGTCATCGAGGGGACGGTGTACACCATCTTGCTGCGATTGGAGAGGAACGGGCTCGTCCAGGTCACGAAACGACCATCCGAGGTGGGTCCGCCGCGCAAGTTCTACGTGCTCAACGACGCTGGACGCAAAGAGCTGGCGACGTTCTGGGCGAAGTGGGAGTACCTCTCGTCACGCATCGACAAGCTCAAGGAGGGTGGGAGATGAACCTCTGGGAGACCATCACCGGCAACGACCTCACCAGGGAATGGAAGGCGTTCACAGCCCGGGCCGGGGCATTGCCGGCGGACTACCAGGCGGCGTGGGGACAGATCACGGTTCACCTCTTCCCCTACGGAGACTTCACCGGTCGCAACCTGACGCCGATCCTCGACGCCGCCCTGGGGCTGCTCGAAGCATCATCCGCGGACGGGCTGAGCATTCACGAGGTGCTGGGCGACGACATCCCAGGCTTCTGTGCGGCGCTGGCCGGCGGAGAAGGGGCGCGGACCTTCCGCGACCGGTGGCGCGAGCAGTTGAACAGGAACGTCGCAAGGAAACTGGGCCGGCTGGGAGGCTGACATGGGCATCCGAGACATCATCGAGGGAAAGAAGCAGTGGCGGGCACACATGGCGCGGGTCAAGGCGCTTCCCCCGGACTATCAGATCGTCTACGAGGAACTGCAACGGTACCTGTTCAAGGTCGGACCGATCGACCTGTTTGACGGGGGCCTGCTCTCAGGGATTGTCGACTTCTTCGAAGAAGGCGCCGCGGCCGGCAGAGGAGTCCTGGAACTCACCGGCAACGACGTGGCCGCCTTCTGCGACGACCTGATCAAGGACTCGCGCACCTACGCCGAGATATACCAGGAGTCCATCAGCGGGAAACCCGGCACGGACGACAAACAACTATGACTACCTCGAAGCCGACGAACTCGGCCTGGACCGGCATGGTACCGGTCGACGATACGGCCCTGGCCGTGACCGACACCGGCGGTCCCGGAGTTCCCGTGGTCTTTCTCAACGGCCAGTTCGCCAATCAGCGGTACTGGCGGCGAGTCATCGCCGAACTGGGGTCGCAGCGGCGGCACATCACCTACGACGAGCGGGCCCGCGGCAGATCGAAGCGCTCGGCGGACTATTCCTTCGAGGCCGTCGTCCGGGATGTCGATGTTGTTCTCGCGGCCCGGGGTGTCGACCGCGCCCTCGTGGTGGGCTGGTCCTACGGAGCATTCGCCGCGGCGCACTGGGCCAGCCGGAACCCGCACCGTGCCGTCGGCGCGGTCCTGGTCGACGGCGCGCAGCCGTACGACTGGCTCGACGAGGCCATGGAGCAGCACATCCGGAAGCTGTTTCGGCGGATGAGCTGGTTCATGCCGCTGCTGCGCCCGACGGGGCTGACCCCGCGGATGAACGCCGAACAGATGGCGAACACCAACATCGAGCTCGGCAGGCTCGCCCGCGAGCGCGAACTGGGCCCCGTGCTGGACCGCATCACCGTCCCGACCCGGTATGTGGTCGCGTCGGGGTCGTCCTTCGGAAGCAAGGGCGATGGGCAGGAACGCATTCGCGCCAGTCTCAATCAGGTCGTCGAACGCAACCCGAACATCAAGATCAGCGTAAAGGTCCCCAGCAACCATGGTGCGATCCTGCGTAAGGACTTCCGGGCCATCGCCGAGGCCGTACGCGAGGTCGCCACCCTCGACCACGTGCGCTGAAACACGACTGACCCTGACCACCCGCACACGGTCATCCAGCAAGAAGGCAGATGGCGGCGTCAGCTGCCCGACGTCAGGCCCGCGCGGTGGGCCAGGATCACCAGCTGGACCCGGTCGCGAGCCGCGAGCTTGTGCAGCAGCCGGGCGACATGGGTTTTGGCGGTGCCGGCGGTGATGTGCAGGCGGGCGCCGATCTCGGCGTTGGTGAGCCCGTCGGCCACCAGCGACAGGACCTGCCGCTCTCGGTCGGTGAGTCCGGTCAGCCCGCTCGACGGCCCAGCCGCAGGCGGAGCCGGCGGTCGATGCTGGGTCGCGAACGTGGCGATCAGCCGGCGGGTCACGGTCGGCGCCAGTAACGCCTCGCCGCCGGCGACGATCCGGATCGCCGCGTGCAGGTCGAGCGGCGGGGCGTCTTTGAGCAGGAAGCCGCTGGCGCCCGCCCGCAGTGCTCCGTAGATGTACTCGTCGAGGTCGAAGGTGGTGAGGATCAGCACGCGGCTGCTGGTCGACGCGGTGATCCGCCGGGTGGCTTCGATGCCGTCGAGGTCCGGCATGCGGACGTCCATGAGCACGACGTCCGGTGCGAGGCGGTGGGCGGCGTCGACGGCCTCGAGTCCGGTGCCGGCCTGGCCGACGACGGTGAGATCGTCGGCGGCCTCGACGATCCCGCACAGGCCGACGCGGACCAGGGCCTGATCGTCGGCCACGACGACGCGGGCGGTCATGTGGTCTGCCGCTCGGGCAGCGGGAGGTGGGCGGTCACGCGGAACCCGTGGCCGGACATCGGCCCGGCGTGCAGCGTCCCGCCGTAGAGGGCGACCCGTTCGCGCATGCCGGCCAGGCCGTGTCCGTCCGGTCTGGCCGGGCCGCCGCGACCGTGGTCGGTCACCTCGAGAACCACGGTGCCGGGCCGGTGCTCGACGGTGACCCGGGCGTGGCCGGTGCCGGCGTGCTTGACGACGTTGGTGAGCGCCTCCTGCACGATGCGGTACGCGGACAGCTCCAGCCCGGTGGGGAGCGGGCCGGGCTCGCCCTCGATGGTGAGGTTGACGCGGACGCCGGCGGCGGCGGTCTGCTCGGCCAAGCGGGGCAGGTCGGCCAGGCCGGGCGCCGGCTCGCTTCCGGCGGGCTCCTGTGCGCGCAGGACGCCGAGGACGCGGCGAAGCTCGGCAAGGGACTCCCGGCCGGTCGTCTCGATCACGGTGAGTGCCTCCGCCGCCGTGGCCGGTTGCCGGTCGGCGACGAGGCGGCCGTAGGCGGCCTGGACGGTGATGAGGCCCATGCTGTGCGCCACGACGTCGTGCAGTTCCCGGGCGATGCGCATCCTTTCGTCGGTGGCCTGCCGTTCGGCGTGGGCGCGCTGATGGCGCAGCAGTTCGTCGGTGTAGCGGCGGTGCTGGTGGACCGCGACGCCGACGGCCCACGCCGTCGCCAGCAGCAGGCCGAACGGCAGCACCCCGCCCGCATGCCGGAACGACGGCAGAGCTGTCGCCACCGGACCGGTGAGCGCGACCGCCAACGCTCCCGCCGCGAGCCGGATGGGACAGCGCTCAGCCACCCGATACAGCGCGTAGGCCAGCGGTGCGGCCGCGAGCCAGCCGAGCCGGGCCGAGATCGGGGTCAGCCAGAAGACGGCCAGGGCGCCACTCATCGCCGGCACGGGCCACCGGCGCGCGGCCACGAGCGCCGCGCACACCACCGCAAGTCCCGCCAGCGCGAGAAGCCGCTGGTCGATCCGGACGCCAAGCACACCCCAGCCGACGATGCCGTATCCTGCGGCCGCGACCACGTCAAGCACCAGCCAGTGCACCGGCCGCAGCCGGTGCCGCAACGGCGGCCGAGGTGCGGATTCCATGCCGCGAGCCTACGGCCGCCCGTGCGCGGTCGTCGTCGTCCGGCCGGCGTATGCCGCATGGCAGATACGGTGCCTGCCCGCAGGCTGACGACGCCGCACCCGTACCGCTGCCATCGTCGACGGCATGATCGAAGTACAACAGCTGACCAAACGGTACGGCGGGAACGCCGCCGTCGACCGGGTGACGTTCGCCGTCGAGCCGGGCCGGGTCACCGGCTTCCTCGGCCCGAACGGCGCCGGCAAGTCCACCACGATCCGGATGATGCTCGCGTTGACCACACCCACGTCCGGGCGGGCGACGGTGAACGGCCGGCCGTACAGGTCATTGCCCGCCCCGCTGCGCGAGGTCGGCGCGCTGGTCGACGCGGCCGGCTTCCACGGTGGCCGTACCGCCTACCGGCACCTGTGCTGGCTCGCCGCCAGCAACGGCCTGCCCCGCCACCGCGCCGTGGCGGCCTTGGAACGCACCGGCCTGGCCTCCGTCGCCGGCCGGCGGATACGCAGCTTCTCCCTCGGCATGCGCCAGCGGCTCGGCATCGCCGCGGCACTGCTCGGCGACCCGTCGACGTTGATCCTCGACGAGCCGGTCAACGGCCTCGACCCGGAAGGCGTGCACTGGATCCGCACGCTGCTGCGCGACCTCGCCGCCGAAGGCCGCACCGTCCTGGTCTCCAGCCACCTGATCAGCGAGATGGCGCTCACCGCCGACCACCTGCTCGTCATCGGCGCCGGCCGGCTCCTCGCCGACACCGGTGTCGACGAGTTCACCCGCGGCCACGCCTCCCTCGAAGCCGCGTACTTCGCCCTGACCGCCGGCACCACCCGGTACCGCAGCGTTGAAGGGGGTATCCGATGACGACACCCCTGGCGCTGCGCCGCGCATTCCACGCCGAGTGGATCAAGCTGTGGTCCGTCCTGTCCACCTGGCTCGCCCTCGCCACGGCCGCAGTGCTGGGGGTCGGGCTCGGCCTGGCTGACACGCTGAGCACCACGCGATCGTGGGACACCCTCACGGCGGCGGACCGGGCGTCCTTCGACGCCGTCGGCAGCGCTTTCGCCGGGCTGACCTTCGGCCAGCTCGCGTTCGGCGTCCTCGGCGTGCTCGTCGCGACCGGCGACAACGCCACCGGCTCCATCGTCCCGACGCTCACCGCGGTCCCACGCCGTGGCGTCGTGTACGTCGCCAAGGGCACCGTCGTGGCGGCCACCACGCTGGTGTGCGGCCAGCTCCTCGCGTTCGGCCTCTTCCTGCTCGGGCAGGCCGTCCTCGCCGATCGGCATCTCGACGTCGGCCTCACCGACCCCGGTGTGCTGCGCGCGGTGACCGGTGCCGGGCTGTGTCTGGCCGTCATCGCCATGGTCGGCTTCGGCCTCGGCGCCCTTACCCGCCACCCCGCCGCCGCGGTCGCCGCCCTCATCGGCGTGGTCTTCCTCGCGTACGGGGTGGCGCGCGCCCTGGAAGGCTGGTCCTACCTGCCGTCACGTCTGCTGCTGTCCAACGCCGGGGACGTGGTCGCACAGGTCCACGCCGTCGCCGCCAAGCCGCGCCTGCCCTCACTCCGGCTCGCCTACCTCGACCTGGCCGGGTACGTCGCGGTTGCGCTCGGGCTCGGCGCCTGGCGGGCACGCCGCGACGCCTGACCGGCGGGCGTTCAGCAGGGCGTGAAGAAGACCTGACGGATGCCCGAGGTCACGCCCCAACTCCCGGCGGGCTGGCCGCAGCCGGTCCACGACTGCCCGATGAGCTGGGTCTTCGCCGAGTCGGCGTAGTAGGCGAAGACGATGAGCAGGTCCCCGCCGGGCGGCGGCACCGGGATCGCGCCCGCGGGGGCCTCGGCGCCGACGATGACGGCGCCGGTGACCAGCAGCGCAAGCAGTGTTCGGCGAAGCATATGCACCCCTTCGACAGCGACCAATGTATTGGTCATTGTCGTCGCTCACGGCCGGGGAAACAATCCATCCGTCCCCGCCACTACGGCGCGCGGGTGCGCAAGGCGACCGGGCCGACGCTCAGCGCCCCGGGGCGACGAGCGGCGGCAGACATTTCCATTTCCAGATGGTTACGCGGATGTATCTTGACAACGCTGTCAGGCGGCGAAAGGCTGGCGATCTCCAACGGGCGCGCTCCGTGCGCCCGCGATCACCCCCTGGAGTTCCGTATGAAGGTGCCCACCGGCGCCCCAGTAGGTCCCCCCTTGTCCCGCCGACGGTTAGCCGGAGCAACCGCACTCCTGCTGCCGATCGGGCTGCTCGTTGCCGCGACCACCGCGAGCGCCGCGCCGGCGGCCGGCGACTTCAGCTCCTCGTTCGAGGCCAACGACCCGCGACCGCCGGCGAGCACCGTCGAGGTCGGCGCGAACGGCGAACCGGTCCTGGGCAACCTGAGCGGATCGAGCCCCACCGGGCTGCCCGGCAGCCTGCTCAACCAGGTCAGCGCGGTGACCGCGAGCGCGGAGAACCCGCCGAACGAAACCGCGGTCATGCTCAAGGACGGCAATCCGTCCACCAAGTGGCTGGCGTTCAATCCGACCGGCTGGGTCGCCTACCGGCTCGCCAATCCCGCGGCGGTCGTGAAGTACTCGCTGACCTCCGCGAACGACGCGGCGACCCGCGATCCCAAGGACTTCACCGTGCAGGGGTCGAACGACGGCAGCCAGTGGGCCGACCTCGACCGGCGGACGGGCCAGTCGTTCAGCGGGCGGTTGGCCACCAACACCTACAGCTTCACCAACACCACCGCGTACAGCTACTACCGGCTGAACATCACCGCGAACTCCGGTGACTCGCTGGTCCAGCTCGCCGACTGGGACATCAGCGACGGCTCGAACACCAAGCCGCCGGCCACCCCGATGGTCAGCGTCGTGGGCTCCGGCCCGGTCAGCGGCTACAACATGAAGCCGAGCGCCGGGTTCACCGGGGTGGCTTCGCTGCGGTACGCAGGCGGCGCCGAGGCCGACGGCCGCTCATACGCGACCAACAAGCTCTTCGACGTGAACATCCCCGTCGGGCCGAAGAGCCGGCTGTCCTACAAGATCTTCCCCGAGTACACCGGGCAGGACGCCCAGTACCCCTCCACGTACGCCGCCGTCGACCTGCACTTCACCGACGGCAGCTACCTCAGCGGGCTCCCGGCGCTCGACCAGCACGGGTACGCACTCACCGCCGCCGGGCAAGGCGCCTCGAAGGTGCTCTACGCCGACCAGTGGAACGCGGTGCAGTCCGACATCGGCGCGGTCGCCAAGGGCAAGACGATCGACCGTATCCTGCTGGCCTACGACGACCCGCGGGCCACCGCCGCGACCCGGTTCCAGGGCTGGCTCGACGACGTCACCGTCGCGGGCACGCCGGCCTCGATCGACGGCTCCAGCCTGACGAACTACGTCGACACCCGGCGGGGGACCAACGCCTCGGGCTCGTTCTCGCGCGGCAACAACCTGCCGCTCTCGGCGCTGCCGAACGGCTTCAACTTCTTCACGCCGGTCACCAACGCCACCTCGAACTCGTGGGAGTACGAGTACCAGAAGGCCAACAACTCGGCCAACCTGCCCACGTTGCAGGGCCTCGCGATCTCGCACGAGCCCAGCCCGTGGATGGGCGACCGTAACCAGATGTCGGTCATGCCGGTGCCGGCCGGCGGCTCCCTCACCGGGACGCCGAGCAGCCGGGCCCTCGCGTTCAGCCACAGCGACGAGACCGCGCAACCCGACTTCTACCGGGTCAAGACGACCAACGGCCTGATCGCGCAGATGTCGCCCACCGACCACGGCGGCATCATGCAGTTCACCTTCCCCACGGGGAGCACCGCAAGCCTCGTCTTCTACAACGGCACGTTCACCATCGGCACGGACGGCACCTTCACCGGCTGGGTCGACAACGGCAGTGGCCTGTCCGTCGGTCGCAGCCGGATGTTCGTGTCCGGCACGTTCGACCGGGCGCCGACGACGACCTCGGCCACGTCCGCCACGTTCGACACCTCGGCGAACCAGCAGGTGACGCTGAAGCTCGCGACGTCGTTCATCTCCGTCGACCAGGCCCGCAAGAACCTCGACCTGGAGGTCACCGGCCGTAGCTTCGAGGAGATCCGCGCCGCCGCGAAGGCGGCGTGGAACGACCGGCTCGGCCGGATCGACGTCCGCGGCGCGACCGAGACGCAGCTGGTTTCGCTGTACTCGAACCTGTATCGCCTGAACCTGTACCCGAACTCGCAGTCGGAGAACACCGGCACCGCGAACGCGCCGCACTGGCAGTACGCGAGCCCGGTCTCGGCGGCGACCGGCACGTCGAGCGCCACCACCACCGGCGCGAAGATCGTCGACGGGCAGATCTACGTCAACAACGGGTTCTGGGACACCTACCGGACCGTCTGGCCGGCGTACGCACTGCTGTACCCGGACGTCGCGGCGAAGATCGCCGACGGCTTCGTCCAGCAGTACCGCGACGGCGGGTGGATCGCCCGCTGGTCGTCACCCGGCTACGCCGACCTGATGACCGGCACCAGCGCGGACGTCGCGCTCGCCGAGACGTACCTCAACGGCGTGGCGCTGCCCGACCCGATGGCCGCCTACAACGCGGCGGTCAAGGACGCGACCGTCGCGTCCGGGCGAAGCGGGGTCGGCCGCAAGGGTATCGAGACGTCGCTGTTCCTCGGCTACACGCCGACCTCCACCGGCGAGTCGGTGTCGTGGGCGCTGGAAGGGTTCATCAACGACTACGGCATCGGCAACATGGCCGCCGCCCTGGCCAAGGACCCGGCCACGCCGAAGCAGGAGCGCGACCGCCTCAAGGAGGAGTCGAAGTACTTCCTGCAGCGGGCCCGCAACTACGTCAACCTCTTCGACCCGAGCACGAAGTTCTTCCAGGGTCGTGACGCCTCCGGCAAGTTCCGGGACGGCAACCCGCTGGACTGGGGTGGCGTCTACACCGAGACCAACGGCTGGAACTTCGCGTTCACCGCGCAGCAGGACGGCCAGGGGCTGGCCAACCTGTACGGCGGGACGAAGGCGTTGGAGCAGAAGCTCGACCAGTTCTTCGCCACACCGGAGAACGCCGACCACCCCGGTGGGTACGGCGGCACGATCCACGAGATGCTGGAGGCGCGTGCGGTCCGCATGGGCCAGCTCGGCATGAGCAACCAGCCGTCGCACCACATCCCCTACATGTACGACTACGTGGGTGCGCCGCAGAAGACGCAGGCGATCGTGCGGGAGATCCTGCAGCGTCTCTACGTCGGCAGCGAGATCGGCCAGGGCTACCTGGGTGACGAGGACAACGGCGAGATGTCGTCGTGGTACGTCCTGAGCTCGCTGGGCCTGTACCCGCTGCAGGCCGGCTCGTCGAACTGGGCCATCGGTTCGCCGCAGTTCAGCCGGATGACCGTCCACCGCAAGAGCGGCGACATCGTCGTCAACGCCGCGAACAACAGCACCAGGAACGTGTACGTGCAGAGCGTCAAGGTCAACGGCAAGAAGCAGAAGGAGGTTTCCATCGACTCGTCCGTCCTGGCCAAGGGCGGCACGATCGACTTCCAGATGGGGCCGAGCCCGTCGTCGTGGGGCACCGGCAAGAACGACGCACCGCCTTCGCTGACCAAGGGCAACGCGGTGCCCAAGCCGTTGCAGGACACCACCGGCCCCGGTCTGGGCACCGCGACCGCGACCGGCGGGCAGGACGCGTCGAAGCTGTTCGACGACTCGTCGGCCACGCAGATGACGTTCGCCTCCGATACACCGCAGATCAACTGGGTGTACCGCGGCGGCAAGCAGAAGCCGACGTACTACACCCTCACCTCGGGTGCGAAGGCGGGCGACCCGGCGGACTGGAAGCTGCAGGGCTCCAAGGACGGGATCAGCTGGACCACCGTCGACTCCCGCCGGAGCGAAGTGTTCCCGTGGCGCAATCAGACCCGGCCGTTCCGGATCGACCACCCCGGGAAGTTCACGCAGTACCGCCTGGTCGTGACGAAGACCGTGGGCGCCGCGCAAGCGAATCTCGCCGAGATCGAACTGCTCGCAGGCGGCGACGTCGACCTCGGCGGCGGCGACGTCACCGTCAGCTCGGTGGGCACCGTGCACGCGCTGTCCGGGGCCGCGGTTTCGGTACCGCTGGCCAGCGTCACCGGCGGCACCGAGAGCGGCTACCAGGCCACGATCGACTGGGGTGACGGCTCGCCGGTCACCACCGGCACGACCAGCCTGAGCTCGCGGGCCGTGTACGACGTCAGCGGCTCGCACACCTATGCCAAGCCCGGCTACTACCAGGCCTCCGTCACGGTGACCGATGGCAGCAGCCAGGACTCGGCGACGGTCGCCGTCGACGTGGCCTACACGCCGAACTCCAGCCTCACCGCCGCGTTCGACACCGTCTGCATCGGTGACGAGGGCGTCCGGGCCGCCAACTGCGACGCCAAGAACTGGGCGTACGACCGGGCCGCACTCACGGCAGCGGGCGTCACCCAGGGCCAGTCGCACGGGGTGCCCGGCACGGCGCTGAACTTCACGCTGCCCGCGGTCCCGGCCGGGTCGCTGGACAACGCGACCGGCAACGCCAACACGATCGTGCTCAACCTGCCGTCCGACGCCAGGAGCATCTCGTTCATCGGCGCCGGTACGCAGGGCAACCAGAGCACGACCGGCACGGCGACGTTCAGCGACGGCAGCACCGCCGGCATCCCGATCCAGCTGAGCGACTGGACGCTCGGCGGCAACGCCAACGGCACGCCGTCGTACGGCAACATCATCGTCGCCAAGGCCGGGTACCGGCTGCTCGGCACGAACCGGGACGGCGCCCAGCCGTTCCTGTTCTCCACCGCGCCGTACCAGATCCCGGCGGGCAAGACGCTCGTCTCGGTGACGCTGCCCGCGCAGACCGGCGACCCCGGCTCGACGGGCCGGATCCACGTGTTCGCCATCGCCAACGACGGCACGCCGGCCGCGGCCCTGGCGACCACGGCCCCGAAGGACCAGACGGCCACCGCCGGGCAGGCGCTCAATGCCGCGCTCGGTTCGGTGACCGGTGGCGTCACCGACTCGACCGGCTACCACGCCAGCGTCCAGTGGGGTGACGGCACGGTTCCGCAGGACGCCGCGGTCAACGCGTCCGGTGCGATCAGCGGACAGCACACCTACCCGCGGACCGGCACCTACACGGTGCACGTAACCGTGTGGGACACGCTGTCGAGCAGCACCGTGACGTTCACCGTGACGGTGGGCGGGCCCGGGGCGCAGCCGGCGATCTCGGCTTCGCCGTCCGTCGGCGCCGGTGACACGATCACCGTCAACGGCACCGGGTTCACCGCCGGCGAGCAGGTGAGCGTCACGCTCGACGCGGTGAGCAACGTGACGGTCATGGCCTCCGCGGCGGGCTCGGTGCACGCGTCGCTCGCGGCACCGCGTGGCGCGGAGCCCGGCCTGTACGCCGTCACCGCCGAGGGCGCATCCTCGCAGGCCCCGGCGACGGCCACGGTCGAGCTGACCGGGCCGGCGAAGCCGGCTTACCAGCCGGAGGTGACCCTGTCGGACACCGCGGGCCCGCGCGGTACGGCGATCACCGTCGACGGTTCCGGGTTCGCCCGCAACGAGGCGGTCACCATCACCTTCGGTGACGGCCTGCACACGATGACCGTCCACGCGAACGGCGACGGCGTCATCTCCGGCGCGGTCATCAGCGTTCCGGGGGCGGCGGTACCGGGCTCGACCAGCCTCACGCTGGCGGGCGCGGACTCGGGGGCCAAGGTTGCGCTGCCCTTCACGGTCACCAGCCACGACTGACCCGAGATAGTCGAAGCCGCCGGTGGGCGGGCCGTGATCACGGCTCACCCACCGGCGGCTTTCGCGATTCTCCGGTCCGGCGATCCGCTCAGTACCGCCACCGGGTCGCGGCGACGACGTCGTCCGGCTCACGGTCGGCGAACAGCTCGGCCTCGCCGCGGCGCACCGCGAGAAACGCCTCGAACAGCGCATCGCCCATGGCGGCGCGGAGCCCGGCGTCGGCGCGGAGCCGGTCGATCGCCTCCGGCAGCGTGGCCGGCAGGCGGGGCGGCTGGTCGCCGGGGTCGAGCGACGCCGGGTCGCCCCGCACCTCGGGCGGCAGCCGCAGGCCGGCACCGGCCGAGTCCGCGGCGATCGCACAGACCGCGCCGGCCACGAGGTACGGGTTGGCGGCGCCGTCGCAGGCCTTGAGCTCGGCGTTGGCGCACCGCTCGCCGGCGCCCGACGGGCCGGCGACGAACCGCAGCGCGGCCTCGCGGTTCTCGTGGCCCCAGCACTGGAACGCCCCGGCCCAGCGCTGGGGCACCAGCCGCAGGTAGCTGGCCACGCTCGGGGCGCCGACGGCACACAACGCCGGCAGCCGGTCGAGCACCCCGGCGAGGACCGACTCGCCGCGCTCCGTCATGCCGTAGGGGCCGGGGCCGCCCGCGAACAGGTTGCCCTGCCCGTCGTGGACCGAGAAGTGCAGGTGCGAGCCGTTGCCGACCTGGCCGGCGGAGACGACCGGGGCGAACGACACCCGCAGCCCGTGGCGGGCCGAGACGGCGCGGATCGTCTGGCGCACCAGGACGTTGAGATCGGCGGCGGCGACCGGGTCGGCGGCGGCGACCGAGAGCTCCAGCTGGCCGGGCGAGTACTCCGGGTGGAACTGCTCCACCGTGACGCCCTGGGCGGCGAGCGCGTCGAGCACGTCGACGGCGTACGACGACAGCTCCACGAGGCGGGTCATGCCGTACGCCGGGCCCGTGGACGCCGGCCGCGGAGCCGGGTCGGCGGCCCCGGCGAACCACTCCACCTCGAACGCCATCCGCAGCGTCAGCCCCGCCGCGGCGGCCCGCTCGGCCATCGCCCGCGCGAACAGGCGCTGGCACGGGCGGTACGGCTCGCCCTCCTGGGTCCAGCGGTCGACCGGCGCCCACGCCCACCCCGGCTGGGCGGCCAGCACCGTCAGGCGCTCCAGGTCGGGGAAGAGGCGCAGGTCGCCGGTGGGGCCGCCGATGTGCGCGCTGGTGGTCACCGAGTCGTCGACGAGGAACACGTCGAACACCGGCGACATCCCGACCCCCTCGACGGCGGCGTCGGGCAGCCGGCTCACCGGCACGGACTTGACCCTCGTGATGCCGGCGTTGTCCACCCAGGTCATCGCGACCGCGTGGACCCCCTCGGCGGCGAGCACGCCGGCCGCGTCGCGCGCCTGTGCGTGGTCCTGCTCGGCCGTCGCCCGCCGGTTCATGCCCGTGATTCTCGCCGGACCGCGGCGGGCGCGGTGCGGGTCCGCGCCCCGCTTCACCGGCCTTCTCACCCGCTGGCGCGCTGGCAGCGCCGGGTTCAGTCCGCGGCGACCTGGTGCTTCGATCGATCGATCATCGGCGACTCGGCGCTGACAGCTGCTGTTCCCGGACCAACGAGTCCACGGCCTCCCGCGTCGACCGAAGTGCCTGCATCGTAGTGTTGATCTCTTGAATGCTCTTGACCGCCTCGCCGGTCTGGATGCGGATCTCCTTGATCTGCACCTCGATCTGTTCGGTAGCCTGACCGGTCTCGGTCGACAGCTCCTTGACCTCACCGGCGACGACGGCGAATCCCTTGCCCGCGTTTCCGGCCCTCGCCGCCTCGATGGTGGCGTTGAGCGCCAGCAGATTCGTCTGGGCCGCGATGCTCGTGATCAGCTTGCCCACGTTTCCGATCTCGATGCTGCTGGCGTCCAGCTTGCTGATCGTCGCCGCGGCCTCGTCCGCCCGTGCGGCGGCTGCGGTCACGGCCTGCCCCAGGTCGTGACTGACCTGGTCGAGTTTCGCCGCGGACGCGGTCAACTGGTCAAGCTGGCTCTCGGCCGTGGCCATGAGGTTCTTTTCGCGATCAATGTCGAAGAGCGCGCC
The DNA here is from genome assembly GCF_050942935.1 of Dactylosporangium sp. CA-233914. Classification (NCBI taxonomy): domain Bacteria; kingdom Bacillati; phylum Actinomycetota; class Actinomycetes; order Micromonosporales; family Micromonosporaceae; genus Dactylosporangium; species Dactylosporangium sp. CA-233914. The sequence goes on from NZ_CP192030.1 coordinate 8,008,337, forward strand.
GGCGACACGCAACGGCACACCGTCGCGGTCGCGCTTCGTCGCCCCGGTCGCGCGAAACCAGCGATAGCTGCCGTCCTTCAGGGCCAACCGGTACTCGATGTCGTATGGAATCCGTCCGGTTCGATCGTTGAGGTGGTTCATGAACGCTGTGACCACCCGGTCCACGTCCTCGGGGTGCAGCCGGGACGACCAGCTCGACAGGATGTTCGGAAAGTCCCGGTCGTCGGTGAAGCCGAGCATACGACGAAAATCCTGAGACCAGTTGAAGACGTTGTTCGGGTTCACGGGATCGTCGGCCACGACGTCCATGTCCCACAAACCGATCCCGGCCGCATCGATCATCAGTTCGAACCGCTCGAGGGCTACCGCATGCCGCTCACGTAGCGATTCGATCTCCGCCTTGAGCTCGTCGCGTTCGGAGGATGCCGCGACCGGTTGCGTGATCTCCACCGTTGAAGGTTGGATTGCGGCCGAGCCGTCTCGTCCCCGTCGCCAGACCATGCGCGTTCCCCCGCCTCGCGGAACCTCTCTGCTCCTCAATCGGCTGCCCAACGCCGACCTGAGTGTTTTGCGACGGGCGGTCCGAGCCTGGCGACCGCCGGTGTCATGGCTGCGGTCGTGCGGTGCTCGGGGTATGCCGGAAGTGCTTGTGGTGGATGGTGCGGCCGTCGATTGCGATGTCGACGGTTGCCGAGGCCATGTCATGGCTGCTGTAGGAGCAGGCGTCGATGGTGACGGTGCGATGGGGCTGCTGGATCGTCAGCCGGCTGTCGGTCGTCAGCTGGGTTCGGTCCGGATGCCGCACGAACGTCGATGCCCGGTGGTTCACGGTGAGGTCGACCCGGTCGCCGTCGAAGGTGGTCAGCGAAAGGCCGGCCGTCGCGGCCACCGATGCGGCGCCGGACGCGTCCGGCGAGGAGATCGTCAGAGATGACCGCGACGGGGCGGCGGGTTGCCGGACCAGCGACGCGTCGGGTGGACCGAAGACGGGAGTACCGGCCGGCGGCTCGGCCGGTTGCGGGATGGTCACGCGGCTCGATCGGGTCTGTTCACCGCCCACGGTGATCGCGTAGTCGGCTGCGCGGGCGGGCGGCCAGATCTCCGGGAAGTCCGCTGCCGCGACGGCCAGGCGGATCCGGTGTCCGGCGGCGACGTGGTACCGCGTCGGGTTGCAGGCGACACGTACGGTCGTGGCGGATTGCGTGACGGTTTCGCCGACGTAGTCCGGGGCGAGGTTGCTCAGGCGTAGGAAGCCCTTGGCGACCAATGTCGAGGATCCGTCGGGTCCGACGTCGACAACGCGGACGGCGACGTCGGCATCGGGGTGTACTCCGGTGAGCTCCAGCTCGGCCTCGATCTGGCCGATGATCTCAAGCGGCTCGCCCAACACCTCGCTGGAGAACAGGGTGGACCGTTCGTCGTCGCCGCTCTGGTCTTGCGGCACGTGGCTGGTTCCCAGGCCGCCGTGGATGCCGACCGTCGCGTCGAAGACCACGGGGACGTCGTGGCGATGCGCCGGGGGGCTGTCGCTCAGTCGGCTGTCGCCGGTGAGGTACAGCGTCCGTGTCGTGGTCGCCACCGGCCAGTCCCGGTACGACTCCCACTCGTCGCGGCCCAGGACGTAGAGGTTGACCGGCTGCGGGTCGGTGGTCGTCGCCGGCCCACTTCGCATCCATCGGTCGAACCACTGGATCATCTCATTGATGGAGTGGATGGGGCGGTTGCTGTCCCGGTCGGGTTGGCCGTGCTGCCAGGGACCGGCGATGAGCCGTCGTGGCCCTTTCAAGCTGGTGAAGTCGCGCCAGGCGCCGAGGGTGTTGGTGTCCCGCCAGCCGGTGATGATCATTGTCGGCACGTCGACGCTCGCGGGGTCGACGTCGCGGCCCTGCCAGTAGTGGTCCCGGACCGGGTGGTCCCGCCAGGCGAAGTGCCAGGGTGTCAGGGCGTCGAGGTGCGCGGCCCAGACCTCCGCGGCGTTGTCGCCGGGTGTGCCGGCGAAGGCGGGGAGGGAGTTGAAGCACATCATCATCCCCGACCACTCGCCGACGATCATCGCGAGCCCTGTTGCTCCGCTGCGCATGACCTCGTACTCGTAGGGGTCGGTCGATCCTTCGACGGCGACGACAGCGCGCAGGTGCGGCGGGTGCGCGGCGGCCGCCCGCAGCGCGGCGATGCCGCTGTAGGAGACGCCCCAGATGCCGACGTTGCCGTCACACCAGTCCTGCGCGGCGAGCTGCTCGATGCTGTCGTAGACGTCGCTGGACTCGACCGACTGGAACGCATCGGGCTTCACGCCTTCGGAGGATCCTGTGCCGCGAAAGTCTACGATCGCCGCGGCATAGCCGTTGCGTGCGTAGTAGGCGAGATAGTTCGCGTCGATGATGCCGTGGTAGGCGTCCTTGGAGTAGGGCGTGAGCATGACGACAGTGGGCCAGGGACCCGGGCCGTCGGGCAGGTAGACGTCGGCGGCCAGGGTGCAGCCGTCGCGCATGGCGAGTCCGACGTTGCGTAGCGAGGGAGCGGGGTGGCCGGTCACCGGGCGTCCTGCGACGACGAGACGGGGCGGGCGTTCGATGCGTCCCCGTCGCGGGGCGTGAGCGGAAAGTGGCAGGCCACGTTGTGCATGGTCGGGTACTCCTCAAGGGCTGGCGACTCGCGACGGCATACTTCCTGGGCGTTCGGGCACAGCGGGGCGAACGGGCAACCGGTCTCGGTGGCGGCGTCCGGGGTGCTCGCGGCTTGGGAATCGCGCACGATGCCGGTCGTGTGGTGTCGTCCGAGAGCCGGGATCGCGTCGATCAGCTGGCGGGTGTACGGGTGCTGCGGATGGGCGTACACCTCGAGCGCGGGCCCCAGCTCGACGAGCTTGCCTCGATAGAGGACCGCGACACGGTCGGCCATGTGCCGGACGCCGAGCAGGTCGTGGGATATCAGCACGTAGGTGATGCCCGTGGAGTCTTGCAGTTCGATGAGCAGATTCGTGATCTGCGCTCGGACGGACAGGTCCAGGGCGGCGACCGGCTCGTCGAGGACGACGAGCTTCGGGTTCAGTGCCAATCCTCGCGCGATCGCGATTCGCTGGCGCTGGCCCCCGGAGAACTCCTGCGGGTAGCGGGACGCTGATCGCGGGTTGAGGTGGACCATGTTCAGCAGAACGGCGACGCGCCGATCGCGGTCGGCGCGGGAACCGACGTGGTGGATGTCGAGCGGTTCGCGGATCAGGTCGCCGACGGTCATCCGCGGGTTCAGCGACGCGTACGGGTCTTGAAAGACCATCTGCACGCCCCGGCGGTGCGCGCGAAGCCGCCCTCGGCGCAGCCGGGCCAGGTCTGATCCGGCCACGACGATCGAGCCCGACGTGACGGATTCAAGGCCGGCGATCATGCGGCCGAGGGTGGTCTTGCCGGATCCGGTCTCGCCGACCAGGCCGAAGGTGCTGCCGGCCGGGACGGAGAAGCTGACGTGGTCGACTGCGCGGTTGACGGCGGCCGACCTTCCCGGGAAGAGCCGTTCGCCGAGCCTGAAGTCGCGGACCACATCGGTAACCGTGACCAACGGGGCGGTGCTGGGTGGCGCCTGGGGTTCACGCATGTGTTGAGTCCTTCAGCACGGTCGCCGGATTCTGTGATCCGCTGAGCGGGCGCACGCATGCCACCCACCGCTGCTCGTTCTCGATCGGGACCAGAGCGGGGTCGCCGTCGCGGCAGCGGTCCTCGACGCGCCCGCAGCGCTCGGCGAAGCGGCAGGCCGTGAAGCGGCGGCGCAGATCGGGCGGTGAGCCGCTGATCGCCGGCAGGATGGACCGGTGCGGAGTCTCCGGCGTGAGCACGGATTCGATGAGTGCCGCGGTGTAGGGGTGTCGCGGGCGGGCGATGACTTCAGCGGTGACCCCCTGTTCGACTATCCGGCCGGCGTACATCACGACGAGCCGATCGGCGCGGGAGCTGATCATTCCGATGTCGTGGGTGACGAGCAGGACGCCCATGTTGGTGGCCGAGCGGAGTTCCTCGAGCCCGTCGAGGATCTTCGCCTCGGTCGTCACGTCCAGCGCGGTCGTGGGTTCGTCGGCGATGAGGACCTTCGGCTGGGTCACCATGGCCATGGCGATGACGACCCGCTGCCGCATGCCGCCGGAGAGCTGATGCGGGTAGTCGTTGAACCGTCTGGCGGCCGACGGGATGTGGACCCGTTCGAGAGCCTCCAGCGCGGCCCGCTTGGCGTCTTGGCGGGACAGCCCAAGGTGGATTCGGGCCGCCTCGGCGACCTGGGCCCCGACCTTGTGGACCGGGTTCAGCGAGGTCATCGGGTCTTGGAACACCACGGCGAGGCCACGCAGCCGCGCCCTGCGCAGCTCCGCGGGCTTGAGCCCGACCAGTTCGCGGCCGGCGAGCTTCACCGACCCGGCGACGATCTTTCCTGACGGCGGCAGCAGACCGAGGACGGACTGCGCGGTCATCGATTTGCCGCAGCCTGACTCTCCGACGACGCCGACGACCTCCCCGGCCCGGACGGTGAAGGAGACGTTGTCGACAGCGCGCAGGACGCCGTCGCGGGTCTGCAGCTCGGTGGTGAGCTCCCGGACGTCGAGCACTGTCTCGTCGGTCGTTTCGGGCGCGATCTGCCCGGAGATCGGGGTCTTGTTCATCGGTCGCGAAGCCTTACGTCGAAAGCGTCCCTGAGGGCATCCCCCACGAGGTTCACGGCGACGACCGTGAGCAGGATGGCGCCGCCGACGGGGTACACGAGCCACCAGGCGCCTTGGAAGATGAAGTCCTGAGCGTTGGAGAGCATCGAACCCCAGGACGCGGTGGGTGCGGGGATACCGAAGCCGAGAAAGCTGAGGCCGGCGATGAGCAGCATCGCGTCGGCCACCTGGAACGTCAGATTGACCACGATGGTGCCGATCGAGTTGGGCACGAGGTAGCGGCGTACGAGCCGGCCGTTGCGGGCGGACATTCCCCGTGCGGCTTCGACGTAGGGTCTGGCCATGATGCTCTGGGCTTCAGCGCGCATCAGACGCGCGGGAACCAGCCATGCCCCGATCGCCCCGACAATGATCAACAGCGGTGCCGACGGCCGGAAGATGGTCGCGAGCAGGAGTACGAAGAACATCGTCGGGATGGCGATCATGACGTCGACGAACCGCATGAGCATCGAGTCGACCCAGCCACCGTAGAGGCCGGCGACGACCCCGCAGGCCACACCGAGCACGGTGGCGGTGACCGCGGCCGCCAGACCGATGAGGAGCGAGACCTGGCCGCCGTGCAGAAGCCGGGCGAGGACGTCCCGGCCCAGCTGATCGGTTCCGAGCGGATGGTCGTGACTCGGCGCGGTCAGCGACGCGGTGGGATCGATGGCGTTGGGTTCGGCGTGGTAGAACAGCGGGCCGATCCAGCAGGCCGCCGCGATGAGCAGCAGTAGGAGGACCCCCGCGACACCGGTCGTGTTCTGCGCGAAGGTGTGCAGGGTGGCGCGGATCCCTTTGGGCTTGCGGGGCTCGTCGTCGCGTGCGGTGTCTTCCGCGCCGGCGGCAGCGTCGGCGGCGATGGGGATCATGCCAGGCTCCTTCGCCGGATGCGGGGATCGAGAACGGCGTTGACGACGTCGGCGAGGATGCTTCCCGCCACGGTGGCGAAACCGAGCAGTACCACGGTTCCCATCAGCACCGGGAAGTCCTTGACTTGAGCGGCGTTCCAGAACAGCAGGCCCATGCCCTGGTAGTTGAACACGACCTCCGCGACGAGGGAGCCGGACAGGACGAACGGCAGTGAGGTCCCGACGAGCGTGACGGTCGATATCAAGGCGTTGGGCAGTGCGTGCGCGTACAAGACACGAGAACGCTTGGCCCCTTTGGCTTCTGCCATGCGGACGAAGTCTTGTCCGAGGACGTCGAGCATCGAGGCACGGACGTACCTGCTCCAGGTCGCCACGTAGGCGACGCTCAGCATTGCCACCGGGAGCACCAGGTGCTGCACACGTGCCGTGACGTCGCCCATGCTCTGCCTCGGGCTCACGATTCCTCCGGCGGGGAACCAATCCAGGTTCAGCGAGAACACCATGATGAGCAGGAGTCCGAACCAGAAGACGGGCATGGAGTAGCCCAGCAGTCCCCCGAGCGTGCCGAGGTAGTCGCCGAGCCGGTTGCGGTGGGTCGCCTGGTAGACCCCCAGCGGGATCGCGATCAGCAGCGACAGGACGACCGCGGTTCCAACGAGCAGGAGCGTCGGCGGGAGCCGCTGGGCCAGCAGGCTCCCCACCGACTGCCCCTGCTGGTACGACTCACCGAGATCGCCGTGCAGCAGTCGTCCGAGCCACTGCAGGTATTGCACGGGCAGTGGCCGGTCAAGACCGAGCGAGCGGTTGAGCGCGGCGACCGTTTCCGGCGTGGCTTTGGCACCGAGCAGAGCACGGGCCGGCCCGCCGGGCAGCATATGCAGAAACAGGAAGGTCACGATCGTGAGACCGAGCAGGACGCCGATCCCCTGGCCCAGCCGTCTGACGAGAAACCTCAGCATACCGCTCCCTTCCTGTGCTGCCCGGCGAGGTCGGTCCGGGGTGCTGTATTCCTGGACGTTGGTTACGAAGTCCGATACCAGTACTCCGGATACCACATGTGGGAGGCGTACCTGTCCCGGACGCCACCGACACTGTTCGAAACCACGAGGTCGCCCCAGCCGGCCGGGACAAAGATGTTGTAGGCGTTGTCAGCCACGTAGTTCTGGTACTGGTTCAGCGCGTCCTGGGCCGAGGTGCCGCTGCTCGGGTTCTCGGTGGTCTTGCTGATGAGCCTGTCGAGCTTCTCGTCGCACACGAACCCGAAGAACGATGTGGAGGTTCCGTTGCAGTTCCACAGCGTCTCGCCGGTCGGGTAATAGTTCGGCTGGTAGACCCATCCCCCCGGGAAGACGGTCGACGCTTCCAGCTTCTTCGCCTGAGCGGGATCGAACTGGGCGTTACCCAGCGCCGCGGCCGGCATCGCGGTGAGCGTGACCTTCACGCCGATCTTGGCCCAGTCGGATTGCAGCAGCTGGACGACGCTCTCGATCATGGGGTCGCCGCTGGTGTACGTCAACGTGAACGCCAGCGGTGTGCCGTTCTTGGTCTGCACTCCGTCGACCAGGGTGTAGCCGGCTGCCGCCAGCACCTGCTTGGCCTTCTCGATGTCGAACGGGTAGGGCGACCCGGACTTCAGCTCCGGGCTGAGGTAGGTCTGCGGGTTGGACGGCACCGGCCCGTAGCTGGGGTACCAGACTCCGTGCGAAAGGTTGTTGACGATCGTGTCGGTATCCACGCCCCGCTGCAGCGCGATGCGAACCTGCTTGTCGTTGAACGCTTCACGCAGACCGGCGTTCATCGCCTGCAGGTTGAGCACGATCCGGGAGTCGGCCCACATCGCCGCCGGCTCGGCTGTGAAGTCGCGAAGCGACTTGACCTGCGGGACCAGATTCGCCGGGATCACGCCGATGTCGAGCGTGCCGGACTTGAGGCCCGTGAAGACGTCGGTCGTCGACGCCTGGTTCACCAAAATGATCTTGTCCAGGCTCGGCGCCTGGCCCGAGTATGCGGCGTTCTTCACGAACGGGTACGTACTGCTGCTGTTCCAGTTCGCGGCGTCGATCTTGTACGGGCCGCTGACGGTGTCGTAGCCGGCCCACTTGTAGTTGGCGCCTTGTTCGTTGAGGCACTGCCACAAGGCGGCAGCACCCGTCTCGCTCGGGTTGGTCGGGCTGAAGCCGGTGCCCGGGCAGGCGGTGACCCACTGCTTGATGGGTAGTGGGGTGAGCCAGGTCAGCGCGCTCAACTGAACCCACGTCGGGTTGTAGCCCGCACTGCGCGGGGTATAGTTGATCTCGAAATGCGTCTCGTCAGTGATCTTGAACTCGGACGTCTGATCCGGCAGCCCGCCGAGGCCGAACAGGCATGAGTTGCTCTTGGCGCCGTACTTGAGCACGTAGTAGAAGGCGGCCACGTCCGCGGAGGTGATCTGCGTTCCGTCGGACCACTTGAACGGCTTGAGCGTGACCGAGTACTTCGTCCCCTGATCCGAGGGCGTCACGGCCGAGGCGATGCTGTCGGCCCAGTTCACGTCCAACTTCGGCGAGATCGCCAGCACCGGCCGATACAGCATGGACTGCACCGTGCGCAGGTTGTGGCCCGTACAGGCGGCCGCGGACAGGATCGGGTTGAACCAGTTGATCTGGCGGTCACCGATCGTCACGGTGCCGCCGGCCTGTTTCTGGCCGTCCCCGGCGGGCTGGTTGCCTCCGCCTGAACACGCACTGAGCACGAGGGCCACACTTAAGCCCAGCGTGGTCAGCAAGGGGCGCTTGAATCGCACAACGATCTCCTTCGCATCGGACCCTGGCCGCCTGGATCGGCGTGCCGCCTCATATGGGTGGATCGCCACGGGCCGGCAGCGGTCCCGCCGCGTATAGAGCGAACGCCCGTTCCACAGAACGATGCGGGATCAGTGTGATGCTGTCAAGAGCGTCTTGCCACGGTCGCGTCGACCCTGAGAACACTGTGGTTTACCTTTAGTTGGGCCACGGTCCGACGGTCGCCCCCTGCCGCAGCGGCTCAGACGGTCGCCAGCGTTGATCCCGGTGTCGCTCCCGGCGCGATACCGTCGATCTGCGCTGGGCGCCTGGCGCCGGACGCGATCTCGCGGCTGCCAACGGCTCCGGCCGCGCGGGCTTTAGGCTCCACCTTCCAGCGATGCAGGCGAGGGAGACTCAGTGCGAAACACCGAAGACACCAAGGCGCGGATCTACGATGCCGCGGTCGCGATGTTCTACGAGCACGGATACGCCGCGGCGTCGATGCGCTCGATCGTGCAAGCGGCCGGAGTACAGATGTCTTCGGTGTACTACCACTACAAGAACAAGCACGACCTGCTCTACGAGGTCATGCGACGCTCCATCGAAGAGTCGACGAGCTTTGTCCTGCGCAGTCTGCACGGCATGAACGGGGCCGAGGAGAAGCTGCGGGCCGCGCTGGGCGCCGAGGTCGACTGGCACACATCGCGGCAACGGGAAGCGTTCATCGCGGACGCCGAGCTGCGACGGCTCGAAGGGGTGTATCGGCGCGACGTGATCGCGCTGCGCGACCGCGAAGAGGCGATCTTCCGCGACATCATCGACGAGGGCATCCGCGATGGCGTTTTCGTCGTCGAGGACAGCCGCGTCGTCGTTCGCATGCTGATGACCGCGGCCACCGGCGTCGCACGGTGGTACCGAGCCGACGGGCCGGAGCGGCCGGCGGCGATAGCCCGCGCGTTCGCGGACGCACTCCTTGACGGCCTGCGGGCGCGACCGGCACTGGACGTGGTGCAAGGCACCAATCGCCGCCGGGCCAACCGGCCGGCGCCGATCGCGCGGCAGGCGTGATCCGCGCTCAGGCGTATCCGAGCCGGGCCTTTTGTGGAACGGGCGTTCGCTCTATAGTGTGCTTCTGCGATCGCTTCCCTGTGGCGATCGCTGGTCGCGGAGAAGCCTCGAGTGCCTCCACACGGAGCGAGCCTCGAGGGGTCCGCAGGGCACGGTGGGCAGCAGCGCCCCTTCAGCGGCGCCCGGATCAGGAGGACGCGTACGTGAACCGTCAGGAGCAGGACGTGCTAGCCACTGAGACCGAGGGCGTAAGAACCATTACGCTCAATCGGCCGGATTCGCTCAACGCGATCAATGTCTCGTTGCTGAGCCAGCTGGTACGAGCGCTGCACGAAGCTCAGGACGCCCGGGCGGTGGTCCTCACCGGCACGGGCCGAGCCTTCTGCACCGGCGAGGATCTCAAGCAGACGCTCGCTCCACAGTCCGGAAAGCCCGATGAGCTGCGCCGCTCCTTCGAGCTCCTGCAGGAGGTGACTCGCGCCATCACCCGCCTCAAGGCACCCGTCGTGGCGGCCGTACACGGTTACGCGGTGGGCGGCGGCGCCGAGATCGCGCTGGCCGCCGATCTCGTTGTACTCCAGAAGGGCACACGCATTCGCTTCCCGGAAGTCCCCATCGGCCACGCCCACACCGGTGGCATCACCCTGCGCCTGCCGCAGATCGTCGGTCTGATGCGGGCGAAGGAGCTCCTGCTGCGCGGGCGGTGGATCGAATCGACCGAAGCGGTGGCCTTGGGCCTGGCGATCGAGGAGACGGCTGACGCCTCGGCTCGAGCCCACGAACTGGCGGCCGAACTCGCGGGTCAGCCTCCGCGCTCCCTCGCGGCGGCCAAGCACGCGATCGAGACGGCCACCTTTCCCATGCAGGAGGCGAACCTGCGGATGGAGGTCGACGCCGCGACGTACTGCTTCGCCTCGATCGAGGCGGACGCCGCGTTCGAGGACTTCAAGCTGCGCGGAAACGTGGCAGGTGCACGATCGTGACGACGAGACTGTCGGGAACCGAGACGCTGTCCGGCCTTCTTGCCGAGGCGGTCCGGCAGTGGCCCCGACGCACGTTCCTTCGCATCGACGGCCGTGACACGACGTACTCGGAGTTCGACGGGCAGGTCGCGGCCCTCGCCGGAGCGCTCGCCGAACAGGGGCTCCGGCGCGGCGACCGGCTCGTGGTCTTCATGAGGAACTCGCTGGCCTGCGTCCAGACGTGGTTCGCCGCGAACCGTCTCGGCGCCGTCTGGGTTCCCGTCAACACCGAATGGCGAGGTGGTGTACTCGCCCGCGCCATCGCTCTGGCCAATCCCAGGCTTCTCGTCGTCGATCGATCACTGCTCGCGCCACTCGACGAGGCCGGCGCACCCTCGACCGAGACCGGCGAGGCCGTGCCCATCCTGGTGGCCGAGCCGCGCGCCGGCGCCAATGGTGACGCACCGGACCTGCGTCACCTGCTCGGCGCCGCGCCGGTCTTCGATCCGCTCGACGTCCGGCCGGCGGACACCGCCGGCATGTTGTACACGTCCGGTTCGACGGGGCGGTCAAAGGCCTGTGTGCTGTCCAACCGCTACTTCTCCAGTCAGGCAGCCATCGCGATCCGCGACTTCGGCCTCCGCGGCGACGATGTTCTGTACTGCCCGTACCCACTGTTCCATGCCGACGCCACCGCGCTGACCGTCGTTCCGGCGCTGATGCTCGGTGCGACCGCGGCCATCGGGCAGCGCTTCAGCGCCTCCCGATTCTGGTCCGAGGTTCGCCAGGTCGAGGCCACCGTGTTCGACTTCATGGGCGCCACCCTGTCGATCCTGCACAAGGCGGCCCCCAAGCCGGACGATGCGGACAATCCGGTTCGCCTGGCATGGGGTGTGCCGCTTCCGGACTGGGCCCCCGACTTCGAACGCCGTTTCGGGCTTCAACTTCTCGAACTCTACGGCTCGGTCGAGGCGAATCTCCCGATCACGCAGCACTGGAGCGCGCCTCGCGTGCCGGGTTCATGCGGCCGGCAGAACGAGGACTTCGAGACCCTCGTCGTCGACGAGGATGACGAGCCGGTCCAGGACGGAGCCGTCGGCGAGCTCATCATCCGGCCGCGCCGCCCGTTCACGATGTTCAACGGCTACTTCGCCGACCCGGAAGCGACCATGAGCGCCGCACGGAACCTGTGGTTCCACAGCGGAGACCTCGTGCGCCGCGACGCGCAGGGGAACTACTTCTTCGTCGGCCGCAAGAAGGACGTCATCCGGCGCCGAGGCGAGAACATCAGCGCGTTCGAGGTCGAGGAAGCTCTCATGCGCCACAGCGAGATCCGGGAGTGCGCCGCGATCGGCGTCACGAGCGAACTCACCGAGGAAGACGTGAAGGTGCTGATCGTCCGGGCGGCGGGTAGCTCGCTCACGGAGGTCGATGTGTGGACCTTCGCGTCGCACAACCTCGGCCGGTTCCAGCTCCCGCGGTACGTCGAACTCGTCGATGCCCTGCCGAGGACACCTACCGGAAAGATCGACAAAGTCGCGCTGCGAACGGCGGAGCGGGTCCCGGGCCGGGTTTGGGACCGCGAAGCGCACCCGGCGCAGCCCCAGACCACCGAGCCGAGCGAGGTCAGCAATGCGTGATGTGCCGGAGAACCGTTCGGCATCCCTGTCCCGAGAGGTCACCGACCTCGATGTGGCGGCCCGCTTCGGCGACGCGTTCCCGCCCGCGGCAGCCACACCGTTTGTGCTCGGCCTCGCGGAGGTCGCCTGTCACCAGAGCGTCAGCGACTACCTCGAGGCCCAGGAGACGACCGTCGGCATCGAGGCGACGATCAGGCACCTGGCGCCCTCGCCCGTAGGCGCGGTCCTGACCGCGCACGCCCGCCTTGTCAAGGTTGATCGCCGCACGCTGTCGTTCACCGTCACCGTCATGGACGGGGACATCGAGTGCGCGCAGGTGGAGCACACCCGGGCCGCGGTTCTCACCGATCGCATCAACCAACGGCTCGACCAGCGCCGTGCCGATCTCGCGGCACCACGAGCCAGCGCGGACGCGCCCACCGATCCCGACGGAATCCCGGCACCATGACGGTGATGCGTGCCGATGCGGGTGCGGACCTGCAGCTGATCGCCCGCAGCCGCCGGTTCCAGCTGGGCCGGCCGCGCGACATCGCCCTTGCCGCCGGGGGTGTGCTGTTCCTGCGGACCCGGTCGGGCACCGACCCGGTGTGCTGCCTGTGGCGTCTCGACCCGGACACGTCCGAGGAGATACTGCTGGTCGACCCGGCCGGCCTCGTCGACGACCCGGCCGGCGGCGTCTGCGCCGACGAGCGGTCGCGACGCGAGCGGCTCCACGAGGCAGCCGAGGGGATCGTCGCCTACTCGTGCGATGCGGCAGGCGAGCACGTGACCTTCGCGCTGGCCGGGCGGTTGTTCGTGCTCCGCTGCGTGACGCGCGAGGTGCTCGAACTGCCCGTCCCGGGTCCGGTGGTGGACCCGCAGTTCGACGCGGCGGGGCGGCACATCGCGTTCGTCACGCCCGACGGCCTGCAGGTCGTCGACCGCGCCGGCACGCTCGTCGTCGCGCTGCACAACCCGGGGCCGGCGCAGCGCTACGGCGTCGCCGAGTTCGTGGCAGCCGAGGAGCTCAATCGGCACCGTGGCCATTGGTGGAGCCCCGACGGCACCGCGCTGCTGGTCACGCTGGTCGACGAGCGCCCGGTCGCCACCTGGTGGCGGGCCGAGCCGGATCGCCCCGAGACCGCTCCGGTGGCGCAGCGCTACCCGGCGGCCGGAGCGGCCAACGCCGACGTCACGCTGCTACGGTTGGATCTCGACGGCGCCACCACCACCGTGAGTTGGGCACGCGACCGGCTGCCCTACCTCGTCGGGGTGTCGTGGCAATCCGGCTACCCGCCCCTGCTCACGCTGATGAACCGGGCGCAGACCAGGCTCGACACCGTCGCGGTCAGCAGCGACGGTTCGACCCGGCTCGTGCACAGTGACACCGACGAGCGGTGGGTCTACCCGGTGCCGGGCACGCCGGCCTGGCTGAGCGACGGACGCCTGTTGCACGCCCGCTCGGCAGACGACACGATCAGCCTCTTCGCCGGCGACGAACGGATCACGCCACCCGGGCTGCAGGTCGGCGCGGTAGCCCAGGCCGGCGCGAGGGTGCTCTTCACGGCGGCCACCGAGCCCACCGAGCAGCACGTGTACGCCTGGCATCGGGGCGAAGCCGCGCCGCGGCAGCTGTCAACCGGATCCGGCGTGCACTCGTGCGCCGGCGACGATCGCGGCCTGGTGCTGGTTTCCGAGACTCTCGATGGCCCGGCGAGCGCCGTGGTGCAGGCACCGGGTCGGCGCGACGCGGCGCTGCGCAGCCTCGAGGTGGCATCCCGGACACCAGCGCCGGTGGAACTACTCGCCCTTGGTGCCACGCGGCTACGCACAGCGGTGCTCTTCCCGCGGCCCGAGGTGCGCCCACCGGGCAAACTGCCAGTCCTCATGGATCCCTACGGCGGTCCGCTGAGCCAGCGGGTTCGTGCGATGCGCCGGCTCTTCCACGAGCCGCAGTGGTTCGCCGACCAGGGGTTCGCGGTGATTGTCGCGGACGGCCGTGGCTCGCCCAATCGTGGGCCGGCGTGGGAACGCGAGATGTACCGGGACCTCGCCAGCCCCGCGCTGGAGGACCAGATCACGGTGCTCGACGAGGTGGCCCGGCACTGGCCCGGCGAGCTCGACCTCGAGCGGGTGGCGATGCGCGGATGGTCCTTCGGGGGCTACCTGTCCGCGCTGGCCGTGCTGCGCCGCCCTGACCTGTTCGCCGCGGCAATCGCCGGCGCACCGGTCAGTGACTGGCGCCGCTACGACTCCGTCGTTGCCGAACGCTACCTCGGCGCGCCGTCGGATCAACCCGAAGCCTACGCGCGGACGTCCCTGCTCGAGCTCGCCGGGCCACTGCGCCGCCCCCTGCTGCTGGTGCACGGCCTCGCCGACGACAACGTACACCCGGCGCACTCCTTCGAACTCGCACATCGCCTGACATCGGCGGGCACGCCGCCCCGGCTGGTGACGCTGCCGCGCGCGACGCACATGCTGCGCCAGCCCGGGGATATCGCGACGCTGTTGCGCATCGAGCTCGAGTTCCTCCGCGACGCGCTCCACGTTGCAGCCCACCCGGCGACGGGGCACTGAACCGAAGCGCTCAGGCGGTGTCGCCGCCATCAGCGAGCAGCGTGCTGCCCGTCATGAAGGTCGACAGGTCCGACGCGCAGAACAGTACGACCCGCGCGATGTCGTCGGGTACACCGGCACGGCCGACCGGGCTGAGCCGCATGAGATCGGTCGGCGGCACGTCGCCGTACAGCTCCGCCGCGGCCGCAGCCGCCATCATGTTGCCTTCCGTGGGGACATAGCTCGGCGCGACGCCGAGGACGCGGATGCCCAGCGGAGCGAGCTCGAGGGCCATCTCCCGCGTGACCCCACGGGCGGCGTGCTTCGAGCCGACGTAGGCGGCAAGGCCGGGCGCGCTCCCGCGGAATCCGGCGGTGGAGACGATGTTCACGACGACACCGCCCGAACCCGCGGCCGCCATGCGCCGGGCCGCCTCACGCGCACCGACGAAGACGCCACGCGCGTTCACGTCGAACACCTTGTCCCAGGTGTCATCGGTCATCTCCAGCAGGGAAACGTTCGGGAAGATGCCGGCGTTGTTGACCCAGATCTCCAGGCCGCCGAGCTCGGCGACGGCACGGTCGGCCGCCGCGACGACGGACGCCGTGTCGGTGACGTCCATGGCGGCACCGATCACCCGCACTTCGTAGCGTTCCGCGAGTTGCTTGGCGGCGCTCACGGCGAGCGCTTCGTCGATGTCACCGATCAGGACGTCGGCGCCGGCCTCGGCCAGGCGTGACGCGATCGCCTTGCCCAGTCCACGACCGCCTCCGGTCACGACCGCACGCCGGCCCCGCAGGGAGACAAGCTCGGCCAGGGATTTGTTCGCCACATCGGCGGTGGACATGTCGGTCTCCTTCGGTTGTCGTCAGGACGTGCAAAGCTCGCCGTCCAGCACGGTAATCAGCTCCCGTTGCAGGCGAGCCGGATGTCAAACAACACGAACACGTTCGGCGGCGATGAACGGTGGCGGGTAGGGCACCAGCTAACCCGAAGCCGCAACATTTGGCAACCACTTGCCATTAATTCTAACCTGGGAGTTTGGTTGCTCTCGCCCATACCGCAGTCGAGCCCCCTGCCGGACGCAGCCGCCGAGCGCGCGACCTAGTATCGAAGAAAAACAGACAGGAGGTCGGGTGTCCGGCGAACAGGACGACGCCGGGGCCGCGCCTCGGACCATCCGGCAGGCGGGCCGACCACCGCTGACCGAACGGCGCAAGGCGGAGATCCGGCGCGAGATCGCCCGCCAGGCGGTGCGATTGTTCAACACCAAGGGCGTGGCAGCCACCTCCGCCGAGGAGATCGCCGCCGCGGCCGGAATCTCCGTACGGACCCTGTGGCGGCACTTCCCCAACAAGGAACACTGCGTGCTACCACTCCTCAACGAACCGCTCGGCGTCACCATCCAGGCCGTGCTGCGGTGGCACCCCGGACACGACGCCGCCGAACTCGTCGACGCCATGGAGCACGGCGCCGAGGAGGCAGTCGCCGCCGACAAGATGGGAAACGACATCCCCGCACTGCTCGACCTGGTCCGACTCACCCGCACCGAACCAGGCCTGCGACTGGTGTGGATCCGCTCCCGCGACGAGGCCGAGCAGATGCTCGCCGACGCACTGGCCCGCCGCGCCGGCCTGACCGCCCCGGATCTGACCGTCCGGGTGCACGCCGCCGTCATGAACAGCGCCCTGCAGGCCGCGATGGAACACTACGCGTTTCACACCAGCCCCACCGCCGGCGACCCGGCAGCCCTCCGCAAGATGATCCGCGACGCCCTCCTCATCGCGGCCCACGGCCTGTCCTGACACGTGAGCGGTCGGCGATCGAACTCGGAGTGCGGCGACTCGCGGCGGTTCTCGCACGGCTCTGAACCAGCGAGGTGACGCCGGGCTCAGGCGCGCTGGAGGCTGTGCAGCCGTGCGAACAGCCCGCCCAGGGCGACCAGCTCCTCGTAGGTGCCCAGCTCCGCCAGCCGGCCCTCGGCGAGCACCGCGACCCGGTCGGCAGTGCGCACGGTGGCGAGCCGGTGGGCGACCACGAACGTCGTCCGGCCGCGCATCAACCGGGTGAGCGCCTGCTGGACGAGGGCCTCCGACTCGCTGTCGAGCGCCGATGTCGCCTCGTCCAACAGTAGGACCTTCGGGTCGCGCACGAGCGCCCGGGCGATCGCCAGCCGCTGCCGCTGGCCGCCGGACAGCAGCGCGCCACGCTCACCGACGAGGGTGTCCCAGCTGTGCGGCAGCCGCTCGACGAACTCCAGCGCGTTCGCGTCCCGCAGGGCCTGCGTGACCGTCTCCTCGGTCAGGTCCCGCTGGCCGTAGGTGACGTTGTCCCAGATCGAGCCGTCGAACAGCACGGACTCCTGCGGTACTACCGAGACGCGCTGGCGGTAGGTGCGCAGGTCGATGGTGTCCATGTCGGTGCCGTCGAGCAGGATCCGGCCCTCGGCCGGCCGGATGAACCCGATCAGCAGGTTCAGCATGGTCGACTTGCCGGAGCCGGACGGGCCGACGAAGGCGATCGTCTCGCCGCTGCGCACATCGAGGTTGACGTTCGCCAACGCCGGTCGCGCGGCGTCGGGGTACCGGTAGCCGACATTCTGCAGTGTCACCGCACCACGGACCCGCGACGCGGGCTGCTTGCCCTCGTTGCGCTCCAGGTCCGGCGCCGACATCACCTCGCCGATCGAGCGGATCGACTCCAGACCCTTGGTGACGATCGGCGCCAATCCGAGCAGGCCGATGACCGAGCCGGTCAGCACCGCGAAATAGGCGCTCAGCAGGACCACGTCACCGGCGCTCACAGGGGCGAACCCGGTCCAGGCGGTCCAGCCGGCGCCGACGAGGCAGGCGGCGGCGAGCAGCTGATAGGTCAGCCACGACGCCGCACCGAACCGGCCGTTGACCTGGTCGAGGCGCATGCCGGCGGAGCGCACCTCCTCGACGATCCCGCGCAGCCGGTGTACCGCCTCCTGCTCCAGCGCGTGCGCCCGGGTGATCGGCATCAGCTGCGCCATCTCGTCGACCCGCGCCGAGAGGTCCTCCATCCGGAGGCGGAACTCCTCGTTGCGCACCCCCGACCGGCGCCGGACCATCGCGACCAGCCCCGCCGTGCACGGCACCACCAGCAGGAACAGCGGGACGAACTGCGGCACCCGCACCGCCGTCAGGCTCAGCGCGCCGACCAGCGCCAGCACCGCCGACGTGCCCGACTGCGCCACCTGCTGCAGCATCAGCTCGACGTTCTCGACGTCCCGGACGACCTTCGTCTGCAGCAGGCTCGCACCCGCCTTCGTGTGGAAGCTGATCGACAACTGCTGCAACCGGCCCGCCAGCGCGGAACGCAGGTCGGTGCCGAGGTGCCGCACGACCAGGCTCATCTGCCGCACCCACAGCAGGTGCATCGGGGCGTTCTGCACCAGGATGAGCACCAGCACCGCGGCGTTGAGCCACAGCTGGACGATCGGCCGGTGACCGACGACGACGTCGATGATGTTGGCCGTGAGCAGGGGCAGCAGCCAGACCGGGCTGTCCTTCGCCGCGAACGCGAGGGTCGCCACGGCGATGCGCCACCTGCCGGGCGCGAGCAGGCGGATCGTGGTCCGCACCGGCCGCCGTCCGTCGACTTCCATGCCGGGTCAGGCCCAGTCCTGGCATCCGCGGAACGGGAAGTGCTCCCCGGCGACGTACCGGGGGCGAGGCTGGTACACGTTCACGCCCGGCCGGCCGCGCAGCAGGAACGCGCTCGGGTACGGCCGCTGCTCACCGGTGATGCGGGTGGACGTGGGGATGTACCGGATGGTCAGCCCGCATCGCCGGTGCGGTGAGGTGTTCGCGTTGCTGCCGTGCACGATGTTCGGGTGGTGCACCTCGACGTCGCCCGGGGCGAGCACCATGTCCACGGCGCGGTTCTCGTCCACGTCGTCGACCGGGATCTCGACGCCGAGCACGCTCTCCACCCGGTCGTTGACGAGCACCTCGCTGAAGCCCCGCCGGTGGCTGCCGGGTACGAGCCGCACGCACCCGTTCTCCGCGGTGGAGTGGTCCACCGCCAGCCAGAGGGTCACCACCTCGACCGGGTCGAGCGGCCACAGCGAGCCGTCCTGGTGCCACAGGACCGGCTGCCCGGACAACGGCGGCTTGCTGATGTAGTGCGACGCGAACAGCGCGATGTCCGGGCCGATGAACAGCTCAGCGATGTCGAGCAGGCGGTCGTCGCCGACGAGCCGCAGCCAGAACGGGTCGTCCTTGACGTACAGATGGCCCAACTGCTCCGGGCGCACGTCCGGATGCCGCGCCTGCAGCCAGGCCACGTGGTCGTTGGCCTCGGCGATGACGTCCGGGTCCAGGACGTCCCGGAAGATGACGTATCCGTCCCGCTCGTACCGTTGCTGGGCGTCCCCGGCGCTGTCTCGGGTGGTCAGCACATCGGCTCCTCTCCGTGATGGTCGCGTACCACTGTCGCCCCGCCCGGCCGCGGCGGGATAGCACCCAGGACGCGTATACATGCAGCGTCTTGACCACCACCGGGGCCGCTGCGGTCACATGGGCAACCTCGATATGTAGCGTGTTGACGTGGCCGAGACCGTAGCCCGGTTCCGGTTCCAGGAGCACGCCCTGGGCCGCCCGTACCACGCCGCCCGGGTCATGATCCGGGGCGGCTCCGAACCGCACCTGCACGTGGACTACTACGAGGTGATGCTCGTCATCGCCGGCTCGGGCGAGCACCGGCTGCCCTCCGGACGGCAGCCACTGCTGCCTGGGCACGTCGTGCTGATCCGGCCGCGCGACCAGCACGCCATCATCGGCGACCCAACCACCGGGGTCGAGTTCTTCAACGTGGCCTTCGCCCCCGCCGCGTGGCGCTCCTTCGTGGACGTCGCCGATCTGCGCGGGCCGGCGGCATGGGACGCGACGCCGGCGCCGCCACTGCTGCGACCCGACGAGGCGGGCCACGAGCGGCTGCTGCGGGCCTGCGAGGCGGTGCTGGGCCGGTTCCCCGGCAACGCCTCCATGCTCGACCTGGTGCGCTTCTGGACCGAGGTGTGTGGCGTGCTGTGCCCGCCGGCCGTGGCCCATCCGGCGGCCCGCAGCGGCACCACTCCGGAGTGGCTCTCCGCGGCCTGCGCGGCCATGCGGCACGAAGAGAACCTGCGCGACGGCGTACCCCGGCTGCTGGACCTGACCCACGTCAGCCCGGCGCACCTGTCGCGCAGCATGCGCCGGCACTACGGGACGACGCCCACGGCATACGTGACGGACCTCCGGCTCCAGCACGCCACCGCGCTGCTCGCCACCACGACCGAGCCGATCACCGGGATCGCCCAGCGGTGCGGGTTCGCCAGCCAGTCGTACTTCAGCCGGTGCTTCGCCCAGGCGTACGGGGTGTCGCCCCGGCGGTTCCGGCACGACCTGCAGCGCAAGTACGTCCCCTGACCCGCACCATCGCGTGCCGCGCAATCGTCGCGGGCGTCAGGGGCCGGATGCTGCGCCGGTCGGCCGGGCCGACCGGCGGTGCTCGCTCGGGCTCTCCCCGGTGACCTGCCGGAAGACCCGGGCGAAGTGCTGGCCGGAGCCGAACCCCACCGTGAGGCCGATGGCCGTCACCGGGAGATCACCGGTCGCGAGCAGGTGGCGCGCCTGCCGGATCCGGTGTTCGGTGAGATACCGGTGCGGCGAGACGCCGACCTCCGCAGCGAACAGCGCGGCCAGGTACCCGGGGGCCAGCCCGACCTCGCGGGAGAGCTCACCGAGTCTCCAGCGGCGGGCGCTGTCCCGTTCCAGCAGGCGCCGCGCGGCCGCGACGGCCGGATGCCCGGCGAGGACCGGCGCCGGGTGTGCGTCGCGCACCTGCCGGGTCACCTCGAGCACGAGCCGGTCCACCGCCAGCACGAGGCCGGTCCGGGCGTGCCGGCGCGCGGTGGTCAGTTCGCGGCAGAGCTGCCGGAACGTCTCGGCGAGCTCGTGCGCCCGGGTGCTGTGGACGACCGGCGGCAGCCCCTGCCAGTCCGCGGCGAGCTGCGGCTGCCGGGCGAGGACCGGTGCCGGGTCGACGGCGGCGAAGAAGAAGTGGTGCTGTGCGGAGGACTCGTGCCGCATGTGGTGCGACACAGCGGGGGCGACGCCGAGCAGGTGTCCGGGGCCGAGCGCGAACGGCGTGCCGCCGGCGAGCCAACCGCTCTCGCCGTGCACCTGGAGGTAGAACTCCCAGACCGGATGGGTGTGCGGCGCGATCCGGAACCGGGCCGGGGCCCACTGCTCGCCGGCGTGGACCAGACCACTGTGCCGACCGGCCGAGTCGAGGCCGGCCGGGGCTTCCGCGTGGAATCCGGCCCGCACCCAGGGCGGGCGGAACACCGCCGTCGTGGACATCAGCCGACCAGGGCGGCCAGCAGCTCCGGGAAGGTCGCGCGGCCGAAGTGCCCGTAGCCGTGGAACTCGCGGTACTGCAGGCCGGCGATCGAGTCGCGGATGGTGTGGACGCTGACCTGGACTTCGTCGAAGTCGTCGTCGGAGTGGAACACCGTGAGCCCGTCGGTGCGGGTGGCGACCTGCCGGTCCAGCGTGAAATCGAAGAAGCCGGGCGCCTGCCGGCCGGTGGGGTCGAGCCAGGGGGCGACGAGCACGACCCGGCCGACCGTCACGTCGGGGTGCTCGCTGAGCCAGCGCAGCAGGAAGCCGGCTCCGCAGCTGTGCGCCGCGAGCAGCGTCCGCGGGGTGACGTCGTGGCGCTCCAACTCCCGGCGCCACGCGGGATAGTCCGGCGCGTAGGCCAGCGGCATCTCGGGCGTATGGGCCGGGATGTCCCGCACGATCAGCTGCTTGGCCAGCCAGGGCAGCCAGTGGTGGTTGCTGGGCGACGGTACCGCCGGGTCGTAGAACTCCGCCTGGCCGGGCTTGCCGTGCAGGATCAGCGCGTTGGACGGACGGACCGCGGTTTCCGGCCCGAAGTGCGTCGGTTCAGGCACGAGGGTCACCGGCCCCGCCACCTACGGTCGAGCACATGGATCACTCCTTGTTGCCAGGGCCCGGCGACATCGCCGCGTACCGTGAACATGGCTTCTGGATCTCGCCGGTCGTCATCCCCGAGGCGGTCCTGGACGCGGCCGAGCGGGGCATGCGGCGCTTCTACGCCGGCGAACGCGACACCGACCTCGCCGAGCGGCCCGGGCTGCGCGAGCTCGGTGGTTGGACACCAGCGGACGGGCCGGGGCTGCGCAAGAACGACTACGCGTCGCTGGTGGTGCGCGAGCTGGCAGACCTGGTCGCCTACCCGGCGATCGCCGCCTGCGCCGCCCGCCTCGCCGGCGCGACGAGCATCCGGCTGTGGCACGACCAGCTGCTCTACAAGCCGGTCGACGCCCCGGGGGTGGCGGCCAACGTCGGCTGGCACACCGACCGGCAGTACTGGCTCAGCTGTGCCTCCGAGGAGATGCTGACCGCGTGGGTGGCGTTTCACGACGTCGACGAGCGCGGCGGATCGGTGTCGTTCCTGGAGGGCAGCCACCGCTCGGACGTCGACGGGCTGGACTTCTTCCGCCAGGATCTCGATCTGCTCGCCCAGCGAACGTCGCGGCAGGGCTTCGCCGCTCGGGTCCGCCCCACCGCCATGCGGCGGGGCCAGGTCAGCTTCCACCACTGCCGCACGGTGCACGGCAGCGGGCCCAACCACAGCACCGAACCGCGCCGGTCGCTGGCCATCCACCTGCAGCCCGGTGACAACCGGTGGCGCCGGCACACCGGGCCGGACGGGCAGCCGGCGCGACACGGCAACGACCGGCTCGTCCGGCACGTCGACGCCGTGCCCGACTACGCCGATCCCCGGATCTGCCCTCAGCTCTGGCCGCCGCATCCGGCTTAGCGTACGGGTTGTTGTTGGACCGGTCCACTGCTAGCGTCCTCGCCATTGGACCGGTCCACCACGGGACGTGCACCACAGAGGAGATGCCATGGCCGCGTCAGTGCCACCGAGCCGGGTCGCCATCGTCGGCACAGGACACCGTGCGCAACTGTTCACCACCGGGCTCGCCGACCGCCCGCAGTACGAGGTGGTGGCACTGTGCGACCCCAGCCCCACCCGGATGGCGTTCCACAACACCCTGCTCGCCGAGCACGGACGCCGACCGGCCCGGACGTGGGCGCCGGACGACTTCGGCACCATGCTCATCACGTCCGCGCCGGCACTGGTGGTGGTGACGTCGACCGACGCTACCCACGACGCCTACATCGTGGCGGCCCTGCGCTCCGGAGCTCGGGTCATCACGGAGAAAGCGATGACCACCGACGCCGCGAAGGCCCGGCGGATCATGGACACCGTGCGCGACACCGGCGGCGACCTGAAGGTGGCCTTCAACTACCGGTTCAACCCCGTGCACGCGAAGGTCCACGAGCTGCTGCACGACGGCGCGATCGGCGAGGTCATCTCGGTGCACTTCGAGTGGCTGCTCGACGTGCGGCACGGCGCCGACTACTTCCGCCGCTGGCACCGCTACCGCGAGCACTCCGGCGGGCTGACGGTACACAAGGCGAGCCACCACTTCGACCTCGTCAACTGGTGGCTCGGCGCACGGCCGCGGACCGTCTACGGCCGGGGGCGGCTCGCCTTCTACGGTGCCAACGGCAAGCGCAACGGCTATGCCCGTGACTACGTCCGGGCGCACGGCTCGCCGGCGGCGAGGGACGACCCGTTCGCGATCCAGCTGGCCGACAACCCGAGCCTGCGCGCGTTGTACCTCGACGCCGAGGCGGAGTCGGGCTACATCCGCGACCAGAACGTGTTCGGCGACGGGATTACGATCGAGGACGACATGGCCATGCTTGTCGAGTACGACAGCGGCGCCGCGATGACGTACCACCTGACGGCCTACTCGCCCTGGGAGGGGTACCGGGTCATGTTCAACGGCACCCGCGGCCGGCTCGAGCTCGAGGTCGAGGAGGCGGCGTGGACCAGGCCGGCGCAACAGGTCGAGTCGGCCCGCGGCTCTGTGCACGGCGACCTCGCCGCCGACACGGCCGGTGGCGCGCGGATCGTCGTGCGGCCCCTCTGGCAGCCACCGGAAGAAGTGAAGGTGCCCGCGTTCGACCACGCCGGGCACGGCGGCGGCGACCAGCGGATGCTCGCGGCGCTGCTCGACCACGCCCCGGAGCAGGCGGACGACCGCGCCACCGCCGAGGACGGCCTGTTCGCCCTGCTGCCGGGCCTGGCGGCGAACGAATCGTTCCGCACCGGCCAGCCGGTCGACGTCACGACCCTCCTCTAGCGTCCGGGACCTCCGATGCCCTTGCGGATCAGCGCGATCGAATCGACCGACCTGTTCGTCGGCACGCCGGAACACCCGGTCCAGGTCCTGCGCATCACCGTTGCGGAGGCCGATCCACGGGTGCCGCTGACGCTGACGGTCGAACCGTCCGGCGTAACCGCCACGACGGTGGCCGGAGCGGACAGCACCGTTGTCGTCGAGGTGGGCGTCCCGGCGGCCGGGGCGCCGGGCGACGTCGCGCCGGTCACCGTGACCGCCCGCTGCGGCGCCGAGACGGCGCGGGCGCCCGGCACCCTCGTCCTCGCCGAGCCGGGCTGGACGGTGCACATGGTGTCACACTTCCACTACGACCCGGTGTGGTGGAACACCCAGGCGGCCTACACCAGCCAATGGGACGCCCTGCCCGATGCGCAGCGATACCGGCAGGCATGGCAGCACACCGGCTTCGACCTGGTCCGCGCGCACCTGGAACTGGCCCGGCTGGACCCGGACTACCGGTTCGTCCTGGCCGAAGTGGACTACCTCAAACCGTACTGGGACTGCCGCCCCGAGGACCGGGACCTGATCCGCCGCCTGCTCGCGCAGGGCCGGCTGGAGCTCATGGGCGGCACCTACAACGAGCCGAACACCAACCTGACCGGCGCCGAGACGACGATCCGCAACGTCGTGCACGGGCTGGGGTTCCAGCGTGACGTGATGGGCGGCGATCCGGCGACGGCCTGGCAGCTGGACGCCTTCGGCCACGACCCGCAGTTCCCCGGCCTGATGGCCGACGCCGGGCTGACGTCCAGCTCGTGGGCGCGCGGCCCGTTCCACCAGTGGGGGCCGATGATGCGGGTCGCCGGCGAACCCGTCACCGACGCGTCGGCGATGCAGTTCCCCAGCGAATTCGAGTGGATCGCGCCCAGCGGGCGCGGGCTGCTGACCAGCTACATGCCGGCCCACTACAGCGCCGGCTGGTGGATGGACTCCGCGGCCACGCTCGCGGAGGCGCAGGAGGCGGTGCTGCGCCTGTTCCGCCTGCTGCGGCCGGCCGCGGCCACCCGGAACGTGCTGCTGCCGGTGGGCACCGACTACTCGCCGCCGAACAAGTGGCTCACCGAGATCCACCGCGACTGGAACCGCCGTTACGTCTGGCCCCGGCTGGTCTGCTCCCTCCCCCGGGACTTCTTCGCCGCGGTGCGCGCCGAGCCGGCGCCGCTCAGCCCGCAGACGCGGGACATGAACCCCATCTACACCGGCAAGGACGTGTCGTACATCGACACGAAGCAGGCGCACCGCGTGGTCGAGGACCTGCTGCTCGACGCCGAGAAGTGGGCCACCCTCGCCGTCCTGCACGGGCACGCGCGGTACCCGGCCGAGGCGCTGGACCGGGCGTGGCGGCTGCTCATCTACGGCGCGCACCACGACGCGATCACCGGCACCGAGTCCGACCAGGTGTACCTCGATCTGCTCGCCGGTTGGCGCGAGGCGTACGACCTGGCCCGCACCGTCCACCGCGGCGCCCTGACCCACCTCGGCGAAGAGGTCGACACCACCGGGCCGGGCCGGGCAGTCCTGGTGCACAACCCGTCGTCGTGGTCGCGGACCGACGTCGTCACCGTCGACGCCGACGGCGGCTCGCTCCTCGTCGACGACGCGGGCGCGCCGGTCCCCGCGGTGCTGGAGGGCCGCCGGCTGACGTTCGTGGCCCGCGACGTACCGTCACTGGGGCACCGCACCTACCGCCTGCTGCCCGCCGCCGCGGCGCCGCCCGGCTGGAGCACCGTGGCCGGGCACACGGCGGCCAGCGACAGCTACCGGGTCACCGTCGACCCGGCACGCGGTGGCACGGTCGTCGGCCTCACCGAGCCGGCCACCGGCCGGCAGCTGCTCACGGCCGGCGGCCTCGGCAACGAGCTCCTGGTGTACGACGAATACCCGGAGCACCCGGAGTTCCACGAGGGCCCATGGCACCTGCTGCCGACCGGCGGGCCGGTCGCCCGATCCGGGCAGGGACCGGCGTCGGTGCGGGTCGAACGCAGCGCGATCGGCGAACGGGTCACGGTCCGCGGCGAGGTCGGCCCGGTCCGGTACACACAGGTGCTGACGCTGTGGCAGGGCCTGCCCCGGCTGGACTGCGTCACCCGGATCGACGACTTCACCGGCGAGGATCAGCTGGTCCGGGTGCGCTGGCCGGCCGGCGTGCCCGGCGGGCTCCCGCTGTCCGAGGTGGCCGGCGCCGTCGTCGGCCGCAGCTTCGCCCACCCCGACGTCGACAGCGCCCGGCATCCGTGGACGCTGGACAACCCGGCGTACCGCTGGTTCGGCTCCGGCACGACCGCCCGGGTGACGCTGACCGATCCGGCCACCGGGACGGTCGGGCACCGGGCGGTCGGCGTCGCCGAGGTGATCGTCGCCGACCCGGCGGCGGCCGCCACGCTGGGCCGCGACGTCGCCGTGGCCCTGGTCCGCGCCGGCGTGACGGCGACGTGCACGACCGCGGACGGGCCACGGTACGGGCGGATCGAGCTGGACTCGAACCTGCCCGATGTGCGGATCGTGCTCGGCGGGCCGGAACGCAACGCGTTTACGGCACGGCTGCTCGCCGCGGCCGAGCCGGCGTACCGGGCCGAGTTCGAGCGCCGGCGCGCCGCCGGGGGCACGGCCCGCCTGTGGCTGCCCGCGACCCGCCCCCGGGAACGGACCTGGACCCCCGGCGCCGACCTCACCGGGCCGCGTGACCTGCCCGTGCTGCTGATCGCCGGGGTCGGCACCGACACCGACGCGGTCGCCGGGCTGGTGGACGATCTGGCCGACGCCCGCATCGAGGTGGCCCAGCCGGCGGCGACCTGGCCGGTGGAGCCCCACGAGGACCGCACCGTTGCCGTGCTCAACCGCGGGATACCGGGCTTCGCCGTCTCCGCCGACGGCGGCCTGCACCTGTCGCTGCTGCGCTCCTGCACCGGCTGGCCCACCGGCGTGTGGATCGACCCGCCGCGGCGCAGCGCACCGGACGGCTCGCCGTTCGCGCTGCAGCACTGGACGCACACCTTCGAGTACGCGCTGACCTCGGCGGACGGCGACTGGCGGGCGAGCGACGTCACCGCGGCGGCACACGACTACAACCACCCGCTCGTCGCCCACGTCGCCGACCCGCACCCGGGCCGGCTGCCGGCCGGCACGGCCCTGCTCACCGTGGCGCCGGGCGCCGTCCTCGCCGCGCTGAAGCCCACCGGCGACCCGCTCGCCGCCGGCCGGCCGGCCGAGACGGCCGATCCTCGCCGCGGCGTCACCGCCCGCCTGTACGAGCCGCACGGCCGGGCCGCCACCGTCCACGTCACCGGTCCGGGGCTCTCCTTCGCCGGTACCGCCGACATCCTGGAACGCCCGCGGGACGCAAGCGCCGGGGTGCTCGACCCGTTCGAGATCGCCACCGTCACGCTCACCCCAGACCCGGCGACCGGCCCGCGCCCCGACCCGGTCGAACTCGGCCCGCGGGTCGATCCGGTCCAGCCCGTCTACGCCCGGTACTGGCTGCACAACAAGGGCCCGGCGCCGATCGGCAACCAGCCGGTCAGCGTTCACCTGCACCGGCGCGGCGACACGGTCGAGGTGACCGTGGCCAGCGACCTCACCGACGAGGCCTACGACGGCACCGTGCGGATCGCCGCGCCGCCCGGCTGGACCGCCGACCCGTTCGAGCGGCCGGTCCACCTGGCGCCCGGCGGCTGGACCCGGTTCACCGTCAAACCGGTGGCCGGCCCGGGCGCCGCGGGCGGCGCCCTCACGGCCCGGCTGACGCACGCCGGCAGCACCGTCGAGGACGTCCTGCTCATCGGCGACGCGCCCGGCACCCTGGACGCCACGCTCGACGCCGACGAGCTGCGGCTGCGCCCCGGGCAGCGCGGGACGCTGCGCGTGGGGCTGACGAACACGGCGGGCTACGCGGTCCACGGCGAGGTACAGGTGATCAGTCCCTGGGGGACGTGGGGGATGCTGCCGCCCGGCGGGCGCGCCTTCACCGTCGCGGCCGGTGACCGGGTCGAGGTCGGCTTCGACGTCTCGGCGCCCGAGGACGCCGAGGGCCACTGGTGGGTCCTGGCCAAGGTGATGTGGTTCGGCCGAGTCGCGTACACCGCGCCGGCACGGATCGTGGTGACCCCGT
This sequence comes from Dactylosporangium sp. CA-233914, assembly GCF_050942935.1. Classification (NCBI taxonomy): domain Bacteria; kingdom Bacillati; phylum Actinomycetota; class Actinomycetes; order Micromonosporales; family Micromonosporaceae; genus Dactylosporangium; species Dactylosporangium sp. CA-233914. The sequence goes on from NZ_CP192030.1 coordinate 8,036,266, forward strand.
GATCGCCGCCTGGGTCGACGGCGAGCCGATCGGCCTTGACGAGGTCGACGCGGAGCTGGGCGAGCGCCGCCGCGCCCCGGGCGGGCACGCGCTGCCCGCCCCGGGCACGGCGGAGGGGCGCCAGCTGCGCCGCTGGGTCGTCCAGGTGCTGGCCGTGCGGTCGGTGCTCGCGCACGAGGCGGACCGCCGGGGGCTCGCCGCGTCCGGCCCGCTGCCCGGAACGGACCGGCTGGCGCTGGGCAGCGCCGCGGCGGCCGCGCTGGCCGGCTCGCCGCACGCCGCGGCCGTGTTCGGCGCGGCGACCAGCGGGGTCACCGTGGCCGCGGCGGAGGTCGACGCGTGCCGCGCGGCCAACCCCGAGCTCGCCGGCGAGGAGCTCCGGCTGGTGCGTCACACCCGGGCCGGCCGGCCCGTCAACGGCGGCCGGCCGTACCTGGTGCGCCGCGACGACCTGCACGGCGATCTCGTCTTCGCCGCACGCCTGGGCACCGTCCTCGACGCCGGCCCCGACCGCCTGGAGGTCCTCGACGCCACCTCGACCGGCGGGCCGGACCTGTCCGCCATGCTCCTGGCAGCCGCACGGTCCCGGGCCTTCGCCCGGTGGCTGGACCTTCAGCTGCGCGACCGGGTCGTGCTCGCCCCGGGCTTCGAACACCCCGGCGACCCCGCACAGCCCGACCATACCCACCGCCACTGACCGGCTGCCCGACCACCGACATGGGCCGCATTGACTGCCCCCTATTGCTGGGCTGTGCGGCGGGTGCAGGAATCGGCGACTACCGTTTCTAGTGAACGCAGTGCGGTGCCGGTAGGCGCCGGGCGGCAAGCGGCATAACGACCGCCGGGACGGAGGCTACGATGGCTACCCGGCCGAGCAGGCGGATCGCCGAGGAGCAGGCAGCGTTGCGGCGAGTGGCCACGCTGGTCGCGGGTGGCGCTGCGCCGGAGGCGGTGTTCGCTGCGGTCACAGCCGAGGTCGGCCGGCTGCTGGAGGTCGACTTCGCGGTCCTGACCCGATGCGACCGGCAAGCCACGATCACCACCGTCGGCAAATGGAGCAGCAGCGCGGGCACGTCCGCGCCGCCCGCGGCCAGCCGGTTGCGGATCGGCGGGCGGAACGTGACCACCATGGTGTGCCGGACGGGCCGGCCGGCGCGAATGGACTACGCCGAGGCCTCGGGCGCGATCGGTGCCGTCGCCACCAGCCAAGGGTTCCGCTCGTCGGTGGGCGTGCCGATCACGGTCGAGGGACGGCTGTGGGGCGTCATGATCGTGGCGCTCACCCGTGACAAGCTGCTGCCGGCCGGCACCGAGGCGCGGCTGACCGAGTTCACCGAGCTCGTCGCGACCGCGATCGCCAACGCACAGGCGCGCGCCGAGCTCCGCGACTTCACCGATGAGCAGGTGGCGCTGCGCCGGATGGCCATGCTCGTGGCCCGGGCGGCCCCCGCGGAGGAGGTGTTCGCCGGCGTCGCCGAGGAGGTCGGGCGGCTGCTGGGCAGCGATTACACCGTCCTGAGCCGGTACGACGCGGACGGGGTGGGCACGGTCGTGGGAAGCTGGACCAGCAGCGACCTCGTCCGCCCCCTTGCCAACGGTTTCCGCCTGGCACCGGGCGGGCAGAACCTGAACGCCCTGTTGTTCCAGACCCGCCGGCCGGTGCGGATCGATGACTACGACGAGGCCTGGGGTCCGGGCGCCGATTTCGCCCGCACCCTTGGGCTGCGCTCGGCGGTCGGCATGCCCATCAGCGTCGAGGGCCGGCTGTGGGGTGGGATCTCGGTGACATCCAGGTGTACCGAGTCGCTGCCACCTGATACCGAGGCGCGGCTGGCCGGGTTCACCGAGCTGGTCGCGACCGCGATCGCCAACGCCGAGGCCCAGGCCGCACTGACCGCCTCACGCGCCCGGATCGTGGCCACCGCCGACACCACCCGCCGCCGCATCGAACGCAACCTGCACGACGGCGCCCAGCAACGCCTCGTCTCCCTCGCCCTGCAACTACGCACCGCCCGGGCCGCGGTACCACCCACAGCCGGCGAACTGGCCCAGCAACTCGACGACATCGCCGACGAGCTGACCGGCGTCCTGGACGAGCTGCGCGAGATCGCACGAGGCCTCCACCCGGCAACCCTCGCCGAGGGCGGCCTCCGCCCCGCACTCAAAACCCTCGCCCACCGCTCCCCCGTCCCGGTCCACCTCGACCTGCACACGGACGCACGGTTCCCCGAGCCGATCGAGATCGCCGCCTACTACGCCGTCTCCGAGGCGCTGACCAACGCCGCCAAGCACGCCGCGGCCTCCGCCGTCGATGTCGAGGTCAACGCCGACGACTCCACCCTCCGCGTCCGCGTCCGCGACAACGGGCGCGGCGGCGCCGACCCCACCCGCGGTAGCGGCATCGTCGGCCTGCAGGACCGGGTCGAGGCGCTCGGCGGCGGGCTGTCATTGCGCAGCCCACCGGGCGGGGGCACGACCGTGGAGATCGCACTGCCGCTCGCCGCGCCCGGCGGGCCGGTCGCACCGGTCGATCAGACCGCACCGACCTGAGCCAGGAGTCCGTCCTACCGGCGGTAGAGCACCGGGTTCAGCTCGGTGTCCGGTACCTGGCCGACGGGGGTGCCGCCGAGCCACTCCCCCAGGTCGCCGCGCTGGTGGTCGTTGACCGGCTCGGCCACGGTGATGTCCGCGTCCACGTAGATGACCGTCATCACCCGGCGCGGGGTCGCGCTGCCGTTGGGCGCCGCCCGGTGGAACGTCCAGCCGAGGTGATAGCTCACGTCGCCGAGCGCGAACGGCTCCTGCACGAGCGGGAAGTTCTGGGCCTCCAACGCCGCCTGCAGTGCCGCCTCCGACTCGTCGCTGATCGGCAGGTCCCGGCCGTAGGAGAAGCGGTGGCTGCCCCGGGCGAACGCCAGCGGTCCCATCTCCGGCGGGGTCTCCTGCAACGGGATCCACACCGTGACGGAGCGGTCCGTCGCCAGCGGCCAGTAGTACTGGTCCGCGTGCCACGGGGTGTGGCCGCCACCGGCCTCCTTGTACAGCGCCTGGTCGTGGTACAGCCGCACGCCGTCCACGCCGAGCAGATCGGCCGCGACGGCCGCCAGCCGGCGGGAGAAGACCAGCTCGCGTACCTGTTCCTCGTGCCGCCACAGGTTCATGACCTGCAGGAAGGCCTTCTGGTACGTGTTGCGCTCGGACATCGGCAGGTGCATCGTGTTCAGCTCGATCACCTTGCCCGTGACGGCCGGCTCGTACTCGGCGACGGTCTTCTCGTCGAGCACCTCGGACAGGTGCACGAACCCGTCCGCGTCGAAATCACGGCGGGCATTGGCGGGCAGGTCATACAGCTCGTCGAGCACGTAATCCTCCTCGGTGGGGGTGAGACCTCAGGATCGCCGGAACCGGCGGGGCGGTTGGAGCCGCGGCGGCGTCCGGTCAGCCCTTGATCGCGCCGGCCAGGCCGTTGACGAAGAAGCGTTGCAGCAGCACGAACAGGACGATGATCGGGACCAGGGTGATGACCGAACCGGCGCACAGCAGGGTCCACTGGGTCGAGTTCTCGCCGATGAACGCGTACATGCCGACGGAGAGGGTGCGCTGCTCGGGGCGGGCCAGCGTGAACACGAGCGGGATGAAGTAGCTGTTCCAGGCGCTGATGGTGGTGAAGAGCCCGACGGTGGCGAGCATCGGGCCGGACAGCGGCAGCATGATTCGCCAGAAGGTCTGGTGGAAACTCGCGCCGTCCACCCGCGCCGCGTCCTCCAGCTCCTTGTCGATCGTCTGGAAGAATCCCATGAACAGGAACGTGCCGAAGACGACACCGCCGGCGGCCTGCACGATGATGATCGAGAAGAGCGAGTTCAGCAGGCCCAGCCGCTCCATCAGGTCGAAGATCGGGATGATGGTGTAGCCGTGCGGCAGGAAGAGCGTCGCCGAGATGAGGAACAGGCAGAACCCGCGGCCGGGGAACGGTGCGCGGGCCAGGACGTAGCCGGCCATCGACGTGACGACGAGCGTGCCGACGCAGGTGCCGGCGGTGATGAGCAGGGTGTTGACGAAATACGTGCCGAACGACGCCTGCGCCCAGGCCTGCTGGTAGTTGCTCCAGAGCACCTGCGAGGGCAACGGGTTGAGGCCACGGCTGAAGAACTCGTCGGTGCCTTTCAACGAGCTGCCGAGAGTCCACAGGAACGGGTACATCCAGGCGACGCCGCAGACCAGCAACGCGGCATGGGTCATCACCATCGCGACCCGGGGCCGGCGTCGCCGCGGACGGCTCGGGGCCGGCGGAGGCGAGGCGGGCGGTGTGGGCCGGACCGGCGGGGTCGCGGGCGTGGTTGCCACCGAAGACATGCGAGGACCCTTCTACTGTTGCCTGGCCCGGCGCCGCGTGAGCGAGCGCAGGACGACGACCTGGACCACCGAGACCGCGATCAGCAGAACCCCGTAGAAGAACGAGGCCGCCGAGGCGAGACCGACGTCGGGATCGACCTCCCCGGTGCCACCGAAGGCGAGGTGGTAGATGTACGTGTTGACGACCTCGGTGGCGAAGTACGGGCCGCCGTTGGTGAGCACCTGGACCATGTCGAAGACCTGAAAGGAGCCCACGAGCGCGAGCAGCAGGATCACCACGCCGACGGACCTGAGCATGGGCACGGTGATGTACCGGAACGACGCGATGCGGCCGGCGCCGTCGAGCTTCGCCGCCTCGTAGAGCTCCTCGGGGATGGTTTGCAGGCCGGCGAGGAAGTAGACGAGGTTGTAGCCGAGCGTGTGCCAGATGCCGATGACGATGATGATGCCCATCGCGAACCGCGGGTCGCCCAGCCAGTCGACGTAGCCGTCGATGAGGTCCAGGTCGCGCAGGATGCCGTTGATGACGTCGCCGAAGTTCGAGAACAGCAACTGGATGACGACGCCGATGACGGCCGCCGAGGTCACCACCGGCAGGAAGAACACCGTGCGGTAGAACGACGCGAACCGCAGCCGCTTCTGGTTGAGCACCAGCGCCAGCGCGAGGGCCAGCACGAGCTGCACCGGCACGACGATCGCGACGTAGAGGAAGGTGTGCCGCAGCGCGCCCCAGAAGATGGTGTCGTGGATGACCCGGCGGAAGTTGTCGAGGCCGACGTACTGGCTCGGGTCGCCGATGCCGTTCCAGCGGTAGAGCGTGTACCCCAGCGACGCCGCGATGGGGTACACGATGAAGACGACCAGCAGGGTCATCATCGGCAGCGCATAGGCGTACGACCAGCGGGCCGCCCAGATCCGGCGGCCCAGCGACTCGCTGCGCAACTTCACGTCAACCTCCACGGCGTGGGGTGGCCGCCGGTCCAATGCCATGTCCGGCGGCCACCCCGGTCTTCAGGAACGCTTGGTCTGGTACGGCTTGGTGGGATCCCAGTCGGCGAAGACGTAGTCGGCCGCGGTGACCTTCGCACCGGCCGCCGCTGCCGCCGCGACCGCGTCGTCCTGGGCCTTGTTGAGCCGGCCCTCGAGCTCGCTGAGCGCCGCGGCGACGTCCTTGAGCTGACCGGTGTAGATGCCGGCGGCGACGTCGTTGATGTCGGGCTTGACCGCGTTGACCTTCACCTTGGCCACGTCCGGGTTGCGCAGTTTCGGGTCGGGACCGGCGAGGTTGGTGGTGCCGGTCGCCACGTACTGCGCGAACGGCGCGAACGTGACGAGGGACGGGTCATTGTTCTCCGGGTACACGGACAGGCCCAGCCCGGCCTGCACCCAGCGGCGGCCCGCCTCCTTGCTGTAGAGCCAGTCGAGCCAGGCGAACGCCTCGTCGGGGTGCTTGGTCTTCGCGGAGATGCCGAAGAGGCGGCTGCTGCTGCCCGGCCCGTAGTAGAAGTACCCCTTCGGGGTCTCGGTCGGCGAGGGCAGCGTGACCAGGCTGTAGTCGGTGAACTTCCCGTCCGACCAGGTCTTCTGGCTCCACACGCCGTTGACGATCATGCCGAACTTGCCCTGTGCGAAGAACGCCCGGGCCTGCTCGTCGGAGATGCTCATCGAGGTCGGGAAGATGAATCCCCGCTTCTTCCAGTCGAGCAGCAGGCCGAGGAAGTCGGCGTAGCTGCGGTCGGTGCCGTAGGTCCACTTGCCGACCCGGTAGTCGAGGGTGTTCGTGCCGCCCACCGCGCCGGCGCCGCGGCAGAACAGCTCGATCCACCAGGCGAGCGCGCCGTTGCCGGAGTTGCCGAAGCCGAGGCCGAACGCCTTGCCGCCGCTCTTCGTGGTGATCGCCTCGGCGGCCCGGGTGACGTCGTCCCAGGTCTTGGGCAGCTTCGCGGTGCCGTCGCCGTTGGTGAGTCCGGCCTCCTTGAACAGGCCGTGGTGGCAGTACAACTGGAGGTTGGACCCGGCACCGTTGAACGGGGCGCTGTAGGTCTTGCCGCCGAAGACGTTACCGCCCTCGGCGAACCAGCCCGGGCCGAACCGGGCCTTCCACGCGTCGGTGGCCCACTTGTCCAGCGGCAGCAGCCAGCCGGAGCTGACCTGCTCCTCGATCGCCGGGGAGCGCGGCAGCTGGAACACGTCCGGCGCGGTGCCGCTGCGGACCGCGAGCGAGAGCAGATCCGGGTACTTGTCGGTGACCTGCGTGGTCTTCTTGACCGCGGTGCCGCCATGGGCCTGCTGGAAGAGCTTGATCTCGTTGTCCATCCAGGCGGCCTGGCTGACCAGCCAGTCCCAGCTGGTGACCTGTGTGCCGGCCGAGGGCTCGTCGGAGCCGCAGGCGGCGAGGGCGGGGGCGAAGGCCGCCGCGACAGCGGCCTTCATCAAGGTACGTCGGTGCATCGTTGGTCTCCTGGAGCGTGCGTGTTCAGACACAGCGGGGGGTGTTGGCGGTCGCCGTGACCTGCTGACCGCCGAGCTGCCAGCTCACCGACGACGTCCCGGTGAAGGGGACGGCGACCCGGCGCGGGCGCTGGAAGGGCAGGAACGCGAGCGGCTGTCCGCGGTCGGCCGGCGCGGGAGCGAACGTGTTGACCTTGCCGATCGGTACCGGCAGCCCGAAGGCGTTCGGGTTGTTGTACCCGAAGTACGCGGTGTAGGTGTTGCCGCCGTTGGCCACGACGCAGACGTCCCGCGGTACGACCTTCGCGAAGGCCGTCTCGTCGTTGCCCGCCGGTTGCAGGGCGGCGTCGTCGACGTAGAGGTCGTCGGCGCCGGACGTGGTGCTGATCCACCACTCCGCCCGGCTGAGGGTCTTCGCCCAGCTCAGCTGCACGTTGTTGGCGACGACCTGGGTCCAGGCGCCGGCCGTGACCGGGCCGGACGCGAGCGGCACCGTCTGGGTGGTGCCGTCGGTGAAGTACAGCTTGGCCTTGATGAGCGCGGTCGTGGCGGGTGCGCCGTCCGCGAGCCTGACCCAGGCCGTGGTCTTGTACCCGGCGCCGTTGGTGAGCTGCACGCCCTGTGCCGGGCCGGTCCACTCGTAGGTGCGGTTGGTGGCCCGCAACGCCTGGCCACCGGTGTGTGCCGGCGAGGTCGCCGCGCTCGCCGTGCAGGGCGAGAAGCAGTACCAGTTGGCGGCGCCGTTCTCCACGTCGCCGTTCGTCAGCAGGTCCAGCCCGGCCGGCGGCTCGGCGTGAACGTTGAACACGACGTCGTCGAGCAGCAGGTCCGGGGTGCCGGCGGTGGTGTCGATCCAGAGCTCGGCCCGGGAGTACGACCCGGTGAAGGTGACCGGGACGTTGTTCGCGCGGATCTGGGTCCAGCCGTTGTCGCTGACCGGTGCCGAGCCGAACGGGATCGTGACCTGGCCGGTCGACGTCCACACCTTCAGCCGGATCTCGGCGGTCGCGGTGCCCGGCGTGGCGAGGCGGACCCAGGCGGAGGCGTCGTAGCGGCCGTTCAGGCCCACGGTCACGCCCTGCGCCGGGCCGACCCAGTTGGCCGTGCGGCCGGTCACCTTCAGCGCGCCCGACCCGCCGTGGACGGGGCTGCTCACCACGGAGAGCCCGCCGCAGCCGCCCAGGCAGTACCAGCCGCTGGCGCTGCCGCCCTCGATGTCGCCGTTGGCGAGCGTGTTGCGGTTGCCCGGCAGCTTCGGGGTGACCCAGGGCGGTGCGGGCGCCGCCGGTGGGGTGCCGACGGTCCCGGTGAGCGTGACCTCGTCGAAGGTGCAGGTGAGGCCGCCGGCCAGGGGGTTCTGCCAGAGGAAGGTCTCGGCCCATCCGGTACCGCTGGGCAGCGTGAAGGCGGCGACCTTCTGGGTGTAGGCGGTCTCGTCGCGGTAGTTCAGCGTGTACTGGAAGCTGGTGGAGCCCGGGGCGGGGCCGCCGCGTACGCCGATGTAGCACTGGTTGCCCGGCGCGCTGGACTTGCCCCAGCCGGCGAGCGTGTAGCTGGTGCCCGCGGTCAGGTCCATCAGCGGCTGGGTCAGGCCGGCGCCGGTGGTGCTCGTGGCCGCCGTGCGCACCGCCCCGGCGCCGCCGATCGCGTCGCCGACCGGCGCGGCGCCGCCCGCCAGCGGGGTCCATCCGTTCGTGCCGTGCTCGAAGCCGCCGGCCAGGACCTTGCTGCCGAGGTCGGCGCGCACGCTGTTGGCGATACCGTCCGCGACGATCTTCACGGAGGCGCCCGAGTTCGTCGGCATGTTCACCTCGACCTGCTTGGCGACACCGTTCACGGTGACCGTCACGAGGTACTTGCCCTGGAAGCCGCGGACACCGTACCGACCGGCCGCCGACGTGGTGCCGGAGGCGTTGGTCCACCACTGGTGGTACACCAGGTCGCGCAGCGCCAGGAGGTTGGGCTTCGGGGTCCAGTCGGGCCGGTAGTAGGCGACGAGCGGATTCCAGATGTTCGACTCCCAGAAGCCGAAGTTGCTCACGCCGGTGATCTGCGGGTAGCTGAACGCCATGGTGAGGAAGTCGCGGGTGTAGTCGGCCTGAAGCTGCTCGTCGTCCGTCGCGACGTCGAACTCGGTGATCTTCAGCGGAATGCCGAGGCCGGTGTAGCGGTCGAAGATGGGGAGCAGGTCCGCGGGCGGGGTCAGCTGCAGGCCGCTGAAGTGCCCCTGGATGCCCAGCGCGTCGACCGGTGCGCCCTGCGCCAGCAGCGAGGCGAGCAGGTTGTAGACGTACTGCTGCTTGCGCAGGTTCCAGCCGTTGTTCTCGATGAGGTTGTACTCGTTGAGGTACAGCTTCGCCTGCGGGTCGGCCTGCCGGGCGAGGGTGAACCAGCGGCCGATCTCGGCTGAGCCGAGGATGTCGGTGACGTTGTGCTCGGAGTACGGCTCGTTGACCACGTCCCACTCATCGGCGATGCCCCTCAGCGCACCGGCCTCGTCGGTGACGTGGGCGTCGATGCGGGCCCGCAGGGCGGCCGGGTCCCCGGCCAGGTTCTTCACGTCGGACGGCAGGTACCCCCACGAGCCCCAGACCAGGTTGTGCCCGTGGACCTTGATGTCGTGGTCCCGCAGCCACTCCAGCGCGGGCAGCGTGCTGCGGGTGCGCAGGTTCTGGTCCTCCCAGTAGTTCCACTTCAGGTCGTTGCCCAGGGACAGCGAGTTGAAGTTGCCGGCGACGGCGTCGCGATACTTGCCGCCGTCCGGCGAGTCGGACAACAGCCACTGCGCGGAGGCCGCGGTGCCGAAGTCGAACGAGTGCTCCTGCATCCGCACGGAGACGTCAGCGCCCGGGACCGGGTGCCCGGCGGTGTCGACCACGTCGACGGTGAGGTCGCCCTTGCGGTACTGCTCGATCCGCGCATTGGCCGCCGTGCGCCACGCCGCCGTGCTCTCCCGGCCGGCGTACGTCACGGAGGGGTAGCCCGCCGGGTTGCCCGGGCCGTAGTCGAGCACGGAGACCCCGGCGATCTGCAGCACCTGCGGGCCGTAGCCGAGCCACAGCTGGAAATGCGCGTCGCCGGGGCCGTAGTTCTCGGCGACGCGGAACGGGAACTGGTACTTCTGCCACTGCGTGCCGATCTTCAGCGGCGCGTTGGCGGACTTCTTGTAGCTGCCACCGTCGCGTTCGAAGATGAACGTCGCCTGGCTCGAGTCAGTGCCGGCGATCGGCTGGATCGAGCGGGCCCAGAACGTGGCCAGTGCGGCGTCGCCCTGGGCGACGGTGGCGGTGATCTCCGCGCCGAGGGTGATCTCGTACTCGCCGTCGAGGCCGGCGCTGACCGGCGCGGTCGTGGTGGTGATCTGCAGCGCCTCGGTGAAGTCCGGGCTCGCGGTGACGGGGACGACCTGGGCCTGCGGTGGCGGGTCGCCCTTGAACTGGGTGAAGGCGGTCAGCGGGGCGGCGGGCATGATCTCGAAGGGCGGCGCGGCGTGCGCCGGGTCGGCGGCCAGGACGGCGGTGGCGCCGAGCAGTGTGGTGGCGACGCCGATGGCGAGCGCCCGGAAGCGTTGCATGAGCGATGCCTTTCCAGGGAATGGTGGCAGCGCTTCACCGAGCCCTCTGTCCACATGCGACAGAGCGGCGGGCGAAGGTTTGGGGTGTGGGGGGTGCTAGCGCTGGGTGCTGATGTTCGGGCCGAGCCCGCTCCACGGCCGGGGCGTCTCGGGCCGGGGGGTGGTGGTGCTGGCCGGCGGTCGCGGTTGCATCGGTGGCGGGGCGGTGCTCTCCCGGACGACCAGGGTGGTCGGGAGGCTGACCGCGGGGGTTGGGTCGCCGCCGTCGATCGCCTCGAGCAGCATCCGGGCCGCGGCCATGCCCATCTCCGGGAAGGGCTGGCGCACGGTCGTCAGCGGCGGGTGGGTGTCGGCCGACGACGCGATGTCGTCGAAGCCGACGACGGAGACGTCCTGCGGCACGCGCAGGCCGCAGTCGATCACCGCCTCCATGACCGCATACGCCATGTTGTCGTTCTGCGCGACGATCGCGGTCGGGCGGTCGGGCAGCGCGAGCAGCTCCGAGACGCGCTCCCGCACCGTCGGCGCGTGGAACCCGCCGTCGACGGTGAGCGCCGGGTCCTCGCCGAGCCCCGCCTCGCCGAGCCCGTCGCGGAAGCCGCGATACCGGTCCTGACAGCACGCATACGCCATCAGGCCGTGCACGCAGGCGATCCGGGTATGCCCGAGCTCCACCAGGTGGCGCAGCACGATCCGGGTGCCCTCGTAGTTGTCCGCCTGGACCGACGGCAGGCCGGACGGCGCGGCGAGGGTGTTGACCAGTGCCACCGGCAGGCCCTTGCGGTGCAGCTTCTCCAGCGGCTCGAGCGGCTGGTCGTGCGTCACGACCAGCAGGCCCGCGGAGAGCCCGGAGGTGATGATCCGGTCGACGAGGGCGGTGTAGTCCTTCTCGTTGGTGCTGGTGTAGAGAATGATCTCGTACGGCGACTGCTCGATGACCGAGGCGACACCATAGTTGACCGCCGCGACCATGTGCCAGGTCAGGCCCGGCACGATCAGCCCGATGAACGGCGTGCGCCCCTTGGCGAGGGCGGTCGCGGCGGAGCTGGGGGTGTAGTTGTGGCTGCGCATGACCTCGAGGACCCGCTCGCGGGTGGCCGGGTCGACCTTCGGGCTGTTGTTGAGCACGAGTGACACCGTGCTCTTGGACAGCCCGGCCAGCTGGGCGATGTCACGTATCGTCAGCTTTCGCATGCTGGCCTCCGGTCATGGCAGTGGGTAGCCGTGGGGCTCCATTGTGGTACGCGCCTCCGATGGTGGAGGCACCGAGACATCGCGGTTCGCCGGTCGGGCGTTGGAACGGTCCAACGCCCGAGCCGGACGCTAGCAGTGGACCGGTCCAATAGCAATGCCCGGGCGAAACATTCCGGTAACCGGGTCGACGCCTGGGGGCGTTGCGCACCGATGCGCCGAGATGGCACGATCGCAGTCCGAACCGCCGCGGGCCTCGCCGGTCCCCGTTCGCCCTCACCGACACCCATGGGGAACCGGCATGTCCGCAGGCTATTCGCTGACCGACTTCGCATTCGACCTCCGCCGGCACCAGGCGCCGGAGCATCTCTGGGTCACCAGCGGCTGGACCGCCGCCCGCGCGCTGCCCGGCACGGTCTGCGGGGTCGGCGGCTGCTTCGCCCCGCCCTATGCGGCCCCCGACAGCTCGCTCACCGTCGCGTTCGACGTCGACGGCCGGCCGGTCGGCGACGGCGTCCGGCCGGGCATCGCCGGCTTCGGCCTCGGCCTGCTCACCGGCGGCGGCACCTGGCGGCCGGACCGGATCGAACGCTCCGGCACGTTCCACCAGTACCACGACGGCCGGCTCGTCTCCCTCGCCGTCCGCAGCCGGCTCACGCCCCGCCACGGCGCCGGCGGATACACCCTCGAGATCCAGGTCGACAACCGCGCCGAGCGGGGCATCGAGATCGCCCTGCGTCCGCAGCTGTCCACCGGCCACCCCGGCCGCGTGCCCCTCGCGGAGTGGGGCTGGATGCCGCCGCAGCCGGCCGGGCCCACCGCCGAAATGGCCCTGCGGCACTCCACCCTCGACGCGCGCATCCCCGCCGGCGGCCGCGCCGCGTTCACGCTCGGCGTCGAGCTCGGCGACGCCGCCGGGACCGGGGAAACCGACCCGGCGGCCTGGGCCCGGCAGGCCACCGCCCGCTGGGAGCGCCGCCTCGCCACCGCGCTGGACGCGGTCCCCCGCCTGGAGACCGACGTCCCCGGGCTCGCCGCCTACTGGCACCGCAGCCTGGCCAGCGGCCTGGTCTGCCTGTGGGACAACCCGGCCTTCGTCACCAACCCGTTCGTCGCCACGTCCGGCGTCGACGGCGGCGCCCTCTGCGCGTACGTCTGGGACACCGGCGGCTACGCACCCCACCTGCTCACGCTCATGCTCGGCGACACCGCGACCGACCTGCTGGAGGCGCTGCTGAAGGCCGACCTGACCCGGCACTACGCCATCGCTCCCGACGGCGCCGGGCTGGGCGTCCCGTACGCCTACAGCGGCTGGTCCCTCGTGACCCTGGCGGCCGCGGTGGCGAGCCACCGGGGGGCCACGCCCGGCCTCGTGGAGCGGCTCCACGACGCCGTGACCGCGCTCGACGCCCGTTTCCCGGCCGTCGGCGAGCTGCGCGACTACGGCACCCAGCACAACCTGCTGGAGATGCGCGGCGCCGGCTGGGAACACGTGGTGGCGAGCCCGAACGCCGAGCGCGCCGGATACCTCGACGCGCTCGCCGGGCTCGCTGAGGCCACCGGCGCGGTCCTGCCGGTCGACGCCCTGCGGGCCACCGCCCGCAGCGTCCGCGCCGCGATCGCCGACGAGCTGTGGGACCCCGACGCGCGCTGGTTCCGCAGCCGCTACCCGGACGGGCACACCGAGCTGGCGTACTCGATCCAGGCCTTCGACGCGCTGCGCGCCGGCGCCGGCACCCCGGCGATGGCCGCCGACCTCATCGAGCGGGTGCGCCCCGGCGCGTTCCTCGGCGCGTACGGCGTCAGCAGCGTGAGCGCCGAGGACGACCGGCACTACGAGCTGGGCGACACCGACTGGTCCGGCGGCGGCGCCTACACCGGCGAGGGGCCCCAACTCGCGCTGACGCTCTGGGAACGGGACCGGCCGGAGCTGGCCTGGACCGTCCTGTCGCGGCTGCTGTGGATGGGCGAGCATTACCCGTACTTCCCGCAGGAGCACTACTGCGACCGGCCCGCCGCGCCACCGGCCGGCCGCCGCGCCAACATCATCGCCGGCCTCGCCGGCGCCGAGGCGATCCTGCTCGGACTCGCCGGACTGCGCCCCCGGCCGGACGGCACCCTCCTCATCGCGCCCCCACCGGCGCCGGGCCGGGTCACGCTGCGCGGCCTGCGGTTCCGGGGCAGGCTCGTCGACGTCGAGTGCACGCCGCACGGCTTCACGGTCACCGTCGACGGCCGGCCGGCCCCGGCCGACGGAGGCACCGTCGTACTCCCGCGATGAGCTCGGGGCGGACCCGGGGCCTCAGCGGGGTGCCATGCGCAGCGCGCCGTCCATGCGGATGGTCTCGCCGTTGATGTAGTCATGCGCGATGATCATGAGAGCGAGCTGGGCGTACTCGGCCGGCCGGGCCAGGCGGGACGGGAATGGGACGCCCGCGGCCAGGCCGGCCCGAAACTCCTCGCTCACCGTTGCCAGCATCGGAGTGTCGACAATGCCCGGGGCGATGGTGTTGACACGGATGCCGTGCTGCGCGAGGTCGCGGGCGGCGGGCAGGGTGAGACCGACCACGCCGCCCTTGGACGACGCGTATGCGGCCTGACCGATCTGACCATCGAACGCGGCGACGGAGGCGGTATTCACGATGACGCCTCGCTGGCCGTGTTCGAGGGGCTCCAGTCCGGGCGATGGCCTCGGACGCCAGGGCGAGGACGGTGAACGTGCCAACCAGGTTGACCTCAATCACGCGGGCGTACAGGCGCAGGTCGTGGACGCCGTTGCGGCCGAGAATGCGTGCCGACGGGAGGATGCCGGCGCAGTTGACAACGGTACGCAGGGGACCGGATTCGGCAGCGCGCCCGACCGCGGCGCGCACCTGATCCTCGCTGGTCACGTCGGCCTCGACGTAGGTGACGCCGTCGAGGCGCGGCGCGTCGGCGAGGTTGCGGTCAAGGCCGATCACGCGGGCACCCGCGCCGGCGAGCGCGGCCGCGGTGGCCGCGCCCAACCCGGACGCCGCGCCGGTGACGATGGCGGAGGTGTCGTTCAGCAGCATGACGCTCCAGTTCAGTTGTTGCCGAGCTTGCGGCTGATGACGAGGCGTTGGATCTGGTTGGTACCTTCGAAGATCTGCATCACTTTGGCCTCCCGCATGTAGCGTTCGACGGGAAAGTCCTTGGTGTAGCCTGCGCCCCCGAGGACCTGGACGGCGTCGGTGGTCACCCGCATGGCGTTGTCGGTGGCGACCATCTTGGCGATCGAGGCCTGCCGGGAGAACGGCCGTCCGGCGTCGCGAAGACGCGCCGCGGCCAGGTATGTCGCGCGGGCCGACTCGACGGCGGCGGCCATGTCGGCGAGCAGGAACGCCACGCCCTGATGCTCGATGATGGCCTTGCCGAAGGTCTCGCGCTCCCTGGCGTAGCGCACGGCGACGTCGAGTGCCGCCTGCGCGACGCCGGTTGCCGCGGCGGCGATGCCGAGGCGTCCGGAATCCAGGCCGGCGAGGGCGATCGGCAGGCCCTGGCCCTCCACGCCGAGGCGCCGCTCGACGGGAACCCGGACGCCGTCGAACAGCATCGTCGCCGTCGTCGAGCCCGTCAGCCCCATCTTGTCCTCGGGAACGTCGGCGGTCAGGCCGGGCGTGTCCGCCGGCACGAGGAAACAGGAGATACCCTTGCCGCCCGTGTCGCCGGTCCGGGCCATGACCTTGTAGAAGTCCGCATCGCCGCCGTGCGTGGTCCAGGCTTTGGCGCCGGTGATGACGTACTCGTCGCCGTCGCGTACCGCCTTCGTCCGCATCGCCGCCGGGTCCGAACCCGCGTGCGCCTCCGACAGGCAGTACGCCCCCAGCAGTTCGCCGCCGAGCATGTCGGGCAGCCAGCGCCGCTTCTGCTCCTCCGTGCCGGCGTGCAGCAACCCGAAGCACGCGAGCGTGTGGACACTCACGCCGACGCCGACGCTCGCCGACGCCGCGGCGATCTCCTCGACGACCTGAAGGTACACCTCGTACGGCTGACCGGCACCGCCGTACTCCTCCGGATACGGCAGGCCGAGCAGACCCGCACGGCCGAGCGTGCGGAACACGTCCCGCGGAAAGGACGCCGCCTTCTCGAATGCGTCGACTCGTGGCCGAATATCCCGCGCGACGATACTGCGGGTCAGGTCGACGAGATCTGCCGACTCCTGGGTCGGCATGAGCCGTTCGACGGGCACGAAGTCCTCCTGTTCGTGGTGCCGGGACATTGAGAGGTCAAAGGAGCGCAAGACCCGGCTCGGCGAGCACGGCTGCGGTATCGGCGAGCAGCTCGGAGCCCTGCTGCCCGTCCATCACCCGATGGTCGAAGGAGAGCGCGAGCTGCAGCACCGAGCGCGGCTCGATCCGTTCGCCGTGCTCGTCCTCGACCACCCATGGCATCCGCCGAATGGCGCCGACGGCCAGGATCGCGGTCTCCCCCGGGTTGAGGATCGGGGTGCCGGTGTCGACCCCGAAGACGCCGACGTTGGTGATCGTGGTGGTGCCGCCACTGAGCTCCTCCGGCGGGGTCTTGCCGGCCCTGGCGGTGGCTGCCAGTGCGTTGATCGCGACTGCCAGCTCGCGCAGGCCCAGGGCGTGCGCCCCCCGGATGTTCGGCACCACCAGCCCGCGCGGGGTGGCCGCGGCGATCCCGAGGTTCACCGCCGCCGGGACGACGATCTCCTGGGACGCCTCGTCCCAGCGCCCGTTGGCTATGGGCGTGCGGCCGACGGCGATCAGGTAGGCGCGCGCGACGAAGGCCAGTGGGGTGAGCTTCACGTCACGGAACTCGCGGCGCTGCTGAACCCGGTCCTTGAGGCGGATCGTCTCGGTGACGTCGACGGTGACGAACTCGGTGACGTGCGGTGCGGTGAACGCCGAGGCCACCATCGCCGCCGCGGTGTGCTTACGGACACCCTTGATCGGATACCGGGTGACATCGCCGTCAGGAATCGGACTCGGGGCGGCCGGAGCCGCTGCGTTCTGCCCCGCCGCCCCGAGCACGTCGTCGCGGACCACTGTCCCGTCCGGCCCGGTCGGCACCACCGTGGCGAGGTCGACGCCGAGGACCTTGGCCAGCTTGCGCACCGGAGGTTTGGCGCGCGGCTTGCCCGCCTCCTCGACGACCGCCGGCACGGCGGCCGGGACCGTCGGGGCAGCGGCCGGGACCGTCGGGGCAGCGGCCGGGACCGTCGGGGCAGCGGCCGGGACCGCCCCACCGCGACGGCGCCGCTGTCCCCCGCTCTCCCGGGCGCCGTAGCCGACCAGCAGCTTCGGCTCTTCCGCGGATGCCGCCGTGGCGATGCCGATGATCGCCGTGCCGACCGCGACGGTATCCCCGGCCGCCACCAGCAGCTCGGTGACCGTGCCGGCGAACGGCGAGGGAAGTTCCACAATGGACTTGGCGGTCTCGATGTCCACGATGATCTGGTTGACCTCGACGACGTCCCCGACCGCGACGTGCCAGGCAACGATCTCCGCCTCGGTGAGGCCCTCCCCCACGTCGGGAAGGTGGAACAGGTTGGTGCTCATCGCGTCTTCCTCTGCTCGGCGTTCGGGCGCTCAGTACCCATAGCTGGCATCGCAGGCGTCGAGGATGCGGTCCAGGCCGGGCAGCCACTCCTCCTCCAGCCGGCTCGCCGGGTACGGGGTGTCGTAGCCGGTGACCCGCAGGATCGGCGCCTCCAGTTCGTAGAAGGCGTCGGCCAGCACGCGGCTCGCCAGCTCGGCCCCGACGCCGGCGCTCTGCGAGGCCTCGTGGGCGATCACCAGCCGGCCGGTCCGGCGCACCGAGGCGGTCACCGTCGCGTCGTCGATCGGCGACAGCGAGCGCAGGTCGATCACCTCGACCGAGCGGCCCTCCTCGGCCAAGGCATCCGCTGCCTTCAACGCGACCGGTACCAGCGCCCCGTAGCCGACCAGCGTCAGGTCGGTGCCGGGGCGCACCACGGCGGCGCTGTTCAGGTCCGGCGGCGCGGCCGCGGTGTCGATCTCCCCCTTGCGCCAGTACGACTTCTTCGGCTCGAGGAAGATCACCGGGTCGTCGGAGCGGATCGCGGCCCGGAGCAGGTGGTAGGCGTCGTGCGCGTTCGACGGGCAGACCACCCGCAGCCCCGCAGTGTGCGTGAAGTACGCCTCGGGCGACTCGCTGTGGTGCTCGATCGCGCCGATGCCGCCGCCGACCGGGATCCGGATCACGACCGGGAGCGTGATCGCGCCCTCGGACCGGTGGCGGTACTTCGCCAGCTGGGTCACGATCTGGTTCATCGCCGGGAAGACGAACCCATCGAACTGGATCTCGCAAACCGGCCGGTAGCCGGCCATGGCCAGGCCGATCGCGCTGCCGACGATACCGGCCTCACCCAGCGGTGCGTTGACGACGCGGAGCGCGCCGAAGTCCTTCTGCAGTCCGTCGGTGACGCGGAAGACACCGCCGAGGGCGCCGATGTCCTCACCGATGAGCATCACCTTTTCGTCCGCCTCCATGGCGTCGCGCAGGCCCTGATTCAAGGCGTGTGCGATAGCGGTGGTGCTCATGCGTGCTCCTCCTTGCCGGCCGCGACGAACGCCAGGTGGGCCTCCATCTGCCGGGTGAGCTCGGGCGTGAGCTCGGTCAGTGTGTTGACGAACGGGTCCGCGGGCGTGGGGACCGGCAGCCGGCGGCACCCGGTGCGCAGCCGCTCGCCGAGCGCGTCGGACTCGGCCTGCAGGTCCACCAGGAACGCCTCGTCGATGCGGGCGTCGCCCGCGGCCTGCGAGGTCAGGTACGCGCGGAGCCGGTCGATCGGATCGCGCTGAGCCCAGTACTCGTTCTCGTCTCTGGAGCGGTAGCGCAGGTCGTCGTCCGAGGTCGTGTGGGGGTTCAGCCGGTAGGTGACCGCCTCGATCAGCGTCGGGCCGCCGCCCTGCCGGGCCCGGTCGAGGGCCGCCGCGGTGACCGCGTGGCTCGCGATGACGTCATTGCCGTCCACCCGGACGCCAGGGAACCCGAAGCCCCGGGCGCGGTCGGCCACCGGGATCTTGCTCTGGGTCGCATACGGCGCGGAGATCGCCCACTGGTTGTTCTGGCAGAAGAACACCACCGGCAGGTCCTGCGTCGCGGCCCAGATGAACGCCTCGTTGGTCTCACCCTCACTCAGCGAGCCGTCACCGAGGAAGACCAGTACCGCCCGGTCACGCTCGTCGTCCCCGGTGCCCACCGCGCCGTCGCGGACCAGGCCCATGGCGTAGCCGACCGCGTGCAGGTTCTGTGCGCCGATCACCAGGGTGTAGAGCTGAAAGTTGCGTTCCCGCGGGTCCCACCCACCCATCGTGGTCCCGCGGAAGAGGCCGAGCAGGCTGACCGGGTCCACTCCCTGGGTCCAGGCAACGCCGTGTTCACGGTAGGTCGGGAAGACGACGTCCTGCGGCCGGATCGCGTGGCCGGCGCCGACCTGGGCGCCCTCCTGGCCGAGCATCGAGGGCCACAGCCCGAGCTCGCCCTGGCGCTGCAGCGCGATCGCCTCGGTGTCGATCCGGCGGGCGAGCACCATGTCCCGCAGAGCGCCGCGCAGGTCGAGCGCGCCGGGTCCGTCCGGCACCTGTTGGTGCCGGGCCAGCCGTCCGTCCGGGGACAGGACGCTCCACGGATCCCGCGTCGCGCCATCCGGTTCAGTCATCGTCTTCTCCTCGCTGGGCCGTGCGTGGAAGCAGGATTCCGGCCTGGCCGGTCGGGAGCAATATTCGCGCATCGGTCCGACCAGAAATGCACATTCTTTTCCGTTAGGCTGCTCTGCAAGCCATTACTCGTGCGCGCGGCGCTTGATCTTTGCGGAGGCAGACCATGCTGGACGACGTCGACCGGGCTATCGTGGAGGTGCTTCGGACCAACGCGCGCACCCCGGTGAGCGAGATCGCCCGCCGGGTCGGGCTCTCCGCCGCTCCGGTGTCACGTCGGATCGAACGGCTCGAGCGCAGCGGCGTGATCAAGGGCTACGTGGCCGTTGTCGACGAGCAGGCGGTCGGGGGCTTGGACGCGTTCACCGAGGTTCGCCTGGTCGGCAGCGTCGACACCGCCGAGATCGAGAAGATCGCCCGGGACATCCCCGAGGTTCAGCAGTTCTTCACCATCGCCGGCGACCCGGACGCGATGCTGCGTTTCCGGGTGGAGAACGTCGACCACCTGCAGCGGGTCGTGAACGCGATCCGGCGCTCCGGCAAGGTCTCCGGGACCAAGACCCTGATTGTGATGCGCTCATGGGACCAGGCCACTGAGAACGTCGCCGGCCCGGCCGAGTCACGCTGAGATGTGGTCACCGGCATGCATCCCGGCGCGGAGCGGCCGCGTCCCGCTCCGCGCCGGGGCGTGCCACTACGGAGCCGCTGATGCCCGCCGGCGGCTCACTGCGGGTTTGCCGGCGAGATCAACTCGCTCAGGAAGTGTGGTCACGCTGGAGAACGCCGATCATCCCCTGCAGGTAGTCTTTGTGCCTCGTCTCGGCCAGACTCACCAGGGTCTCCACCCGAATGACGCCGGGGATCTCCCAGATCTCCTCCAGCAGGACCTTGCGCAGGTGGGTGGAGTCGCGCACGCGCAGTCGCGCCAGCAGGTCCATCGAGCCGGTGACCACGGAGACCTGCTCGACTTCGCGTATGTCGTGCAGCGACCTGAGCACGGTTGCCTGCTTGGAGGCGGCGACGATGGAGGCGAAGACCTGCATCGGGAAGCCGAGCGCGCCCCAGTCGACCTCGGCCCGGTAGCCGCGGATGACGCCCTCCCGTTCCAGGCGGGAGATGCGCTCGCCGACGGTCGGGGCCGAAATGTTCAGCGCCCGGGCAATCTTGCGCTGGCTTGCCCGGGCGTCCTGAGCGAGCAGATTGAGCAGCCGGAGGTCGGTCGCGTCGAGGTCCGCTTTGCGAGAGTCGCCGAGCACGAATTCGGTCATGTCGCTTCGCTCTCGGTCACTCGAAGCTGACTCCGGACTCGCCATACCAGCATCTCCTCCATGTCGTTCCGGGCGCCGCTCGCAGGTGCGATCGCCCGCCGCCGGGTACGCACATCATCTCGTGGATCATGCGTCGGCGAAATGGCAGGCGGCCCAGTGTCCGGATCTGACCTCGCGAAGAACGGGCTCTTCGAGTGCACACACGTCCTGCGCCTTCCAGCATCGGGTCCGGAACCGGCAACCGCTGGGCGGGTCGAGCGGGCTGGGCAGGTCCCCCGAGAGCACGATCCGCTCACGCCCGCCGGCCTCGCCGGACGGGATCGCCGAGAGCAGCGCCTCGGTGTAGGGCATGAGCGGGTCCGCGTAGAGCGCCTGCGCATCGGCCAGCTCCACCAGCTTCCCGAGGTACATCACACCGACACGGTCACTGACGTGCTCGACCACGGAGAGGTCGTGGGAGATGAAGAGGTACGCCAGGCCCAGGTCCTGTTGCAGGTCGCGCATGAGGTTGAGCACCTGCGCCTGGACTGACACGTCCAGCGCCGAGACCGCCTCATCGGAGATGACCAGCTTCGGATTCATCACCAGCGCACGCGCGATACCGATGCGCTGTCGCTGACCGCCGCTGAACTGGTGCGGAAAGCGCCGCAGCTGGTCGCGGCGCAGGCCCACCCGGTCCAGCGCCTCCACCACCCGGTCGGTCCGTTCGCGGCGACCGACGCCCTGGACGGCCAGGCCCTCGCCGACGATCTGCTCGACCCGCATTCGCGGGTCCAGAGAGCTCATCGGGTCCTGGAAGATCATTTGTACCTTGGCCCGCGTCCGCTGCAGCTCACGCGAGCCGAGCCGGGTGACGTCCTGGCCGTCCAGCCTGATCGACCCGGACGTCGCCCGCTCCAGGTTCACGATCGTGCGCCCGAGGGTGCTCTTGCCGCAGCCGGACTCCCCGACCAGGCCGAGGGTCTCGCCGGCGCGCATGGCGAAGGACACCCCGTCGACCGCCTTCACGACGCCGCGCGACCGGCCGGCGCCGTCGGGGTTCTTCACCGTGAAGTACGTGCTGACGTCCTGAAGCTCCAGGAGGGGTACCTCAGACATGCCGCACGCCCGCGCCCGGAACGCCGGGGGCGTCCACATGCAACCAGCACGCGACCGATCGCCCGTCTGGGAACTGGACCACGGGTGGCCTCTCCTCGCACTTGGTCATGACATGCTTGCATCGGTTGGAGAAGGGGCAGCCGCGCGGCATGTCGGCCGGCGACGGCACCGCTCCCGGGATGGTCGCGAGCTTCTGCCCCCTGGTCCCGGCCGACGGTGCGGATCCGAGCAGCCCGATCGTGTATGGGTGCAGCGGATCGGCGAGCAGCTGGGAGGCGGGCGCGTGCTCCATCACCCGCCCGCCGTACATCACGATGACGTCGTCGCAGACCTCGGCCACCACGCCCACATCGTGGGTGATCAGCACGATCGCCGTGCCGACCCGGGTACGCAGCTCCTTGATCAGGTCCAGGATCTGCGCCTGGACGGTCACGTCGAGCGCGGTGGTGGGCTCGTCGAGCACGAGCAGGCCGGGATCGTTGGCCAGCGCGATCGCCAGGACCACGCGCTGGCGCATACCGCCACTGAGCCGGTGCGGGTACTCGTGGAAACGCCGTTGCGGCGACGGGATGCCCAGCTGCCCCAGCAGCTCGACGGCCCGCGCTGCCGCGGCGGACTTGGACACGTCCTGGTGCGCGCGGATCGCCTCCACGATCTGGGGGCCGATCCGCTGCACCGGGTTCAGGGCCGTCATCGGGTCCTGCAGGACGAGGCCGATCTCCTTGCCCCGCAGCGCGCGCATCGACTTGCCGGACGCATGCGTGATGTCCTGGCCGCGGAAGCGCACCGTGCCGCCGGTGACACGGCCGGGCGCCGGGATCATCCCGACGACCGACATCGCGGTGACGCTCTTGCCCGAGCCCGACTCGCCGACCAGGCCGACGCTCGCCCCGGGCGCGACCGAGAAGCTCACCCCGTCGACGACGGTGACGTGCCCGTGGCCCGCCGGGAACTCCGCCACCAGGTCCACGACGTCCAGGACGGGAGCAGGCTCGTTCACCGCGCGCTCCCGGACAGCGTCGCCCGGGCACCGCGGTCGACCCGCAGCTGCCCGGCCTGCATCACCATCTCCACGTCGCGCAGCCCGCGCAGGTCCCCGAGCGGGTCGCCGGCCACCGCGACCAGGTCCGCGGCCAGGCCCGGTACGACGCGCCCGGCCTCGTCCGCGAAGCCGAGCACGTCGGCGGCCAGCCCGCTCGCCGCGTGGACGGCCTCGACGGCGCTCATGCCGCCTTCGGTCATCAGCCACAGCTCGTCGGGCAGGCTGTCGAACTCGGTGAAGCGCCAGCCCGCGTCGGTCCCCGCGATGAACGGCACCCCGAGCGAGCGCATCCGCCGGAACTGCTCAAGCGTGTCGCCCAGCATCCGGTCCCAACGGTCGCGCTGCCGGCGCTGCTCGGCGTCGGGATTGTCGATCGCGTCCACGGACCGCTTCACGTCGTACCCGACCACCAGCGTCGAGGTCACCGGGATGCCCGACGCCGCCAATCGCTCGGCGACCTGCGGCGAGTACTCCTGGTGCTCGAAGTCGACCAGGAACAGGCCGTGCTCGACGCCGTCGACGCCGGCCTCGATCGCGTCCTTGAGCGACTCGGCGCAGACGGTGTGGGTGGTCACCTTCAGCTCGAGCCGGTGCGCCTCCTCGGCGATCGCCCTGAGCTCGGCGCGGGTGAAGGACGGCCGGTGCACCAGGGTGCCCTTCGTGCCGCCGCCCGAGCCGATCACCTTGATCCAGTCGGCGCCGGCCTTCTTCAGCCGCCGTACCCCCGTCCGGACCCCCTCGACGCCGTCCACCTCGCCGCCGAACGGCCAGCAGTGACCACCGGAGATGGTCAACGGGTGGCCGCAGACGAGGAGCCGGGGAACTCGCCCCCGGCCCAGCTCGGCGGCCCGGCGCAGGTCGAAGACCGTGCTGCCCCGGGAGCCGGTGTCACGAAGCGTCGTGATACCGGCCTCCAGCGCGATCCGGGCGGCGTGGTTGGCGGCCGCGACGAACACCCCGTCGCTCTCCCGCGCCCAGTCCTCGAACTCGGACCCGTCCCCCGGAAGGTTCATGTGCACGTGCGCATCGGTGAGCCCCGGCAGCAGGGTGCAGCCGGCGAGGTCCAGGACCCTCGTCCCCGGGCGCTGCGCGCCGTCCGGCAGCCGACCCTGGTGGACGGCCACGATCCGGCCGTCCTCGACGAGCACCACCGGGTCGTCGACGACCGCACCCCCGGTGCCGTCGACGAGCCGATCGGCGCTGACCACCCAGGACGTGGCCGCCGTGTCCGCGTACGAACTCATCGGTGGACCCCGGCGAAGTGCAGGAAGCCGCCACCGGACATGATCACGCCCTTGATGCTCTTGTCCATCAGGATCAGGTCCTGCTCCGGGCGCTCCGGAAGCAGCAGCCCGAGCTCGAGGATCCGCTTCTGGGCGTCGACGTAGAGGGACTTGCGACGCTCCAGGTCACTGGTCGACGCGGCCTCGTCCAGAAGGGCGTCGAGCTGCTTGTCCGAGACCTTGCTCCAGTTGAAGAACGCGCCGGTGACGAACCACTGGTTGAGGATCACCGGGTCGAGGGAGACGAAGGACGACGGGGTGATGTTGTTCTTGCCCTTGTCGCCGGACTCGAGGTACGCCGCACGCCCCTGCAGCTCGATGTTGGCTTCGATGCCGTTGTCCTGCAGCTGCGCCTGAATCGCCTCGGAGACGCTGACGTACTGCGGAACGTCGGAGAACGCGCCGATCGACAGGGACAGCCGCTTGCCGTTCTTCTCCCAGAACTTGCCGTTGCGGGTCCAACCGGCGCCCTGCAGCAGCTCGGCCCCCTTCGCCGGGTCGTGCGGGTAGAGCGACTCGAGCGACTTGTCGTAGCCGAAGGTGCCGGGCTGCAGGACGGTGTTGCTCGCCGGGAACGCACCCGACTCGGCCAGGTCCATGACCGCCTTACGGTCGACCATGTAGAGGATCGCCTGCCGCACCGCCTGGTCGTCGGTCGGGAACTTCGAGGTGTTGATCGAGGCGAAGTGGCCCATTCCCGTCGCACCCTTGGCCAGCGCCTGGTACTTGCCCTGCTGCGACTTGTAGATCGCGCCGGGCACCTTCTGCACGATCTGCGACTGTCCCGACTGCAGGGCGGCGACCCGCGCCTGCGGGTTGGGCGCGATCTTGAACTCGATGGTCGTGGGGCGCGTGTCGCCGAACCCGGCCGCCTTGGGAGCCCACTTGTAGTCCGTGTTCGACTTCAGCACCACGCTCTCGCTGGGCGTGAAGCTCTCCAGCCGGTACGGGCCGGTGCCGACCATCTCCGAGGACATCTTGGCGCCGTGCTCCTCGATCGCCTTCGGCGACTGGATGCCGAGGTACGGCGAGCTCAGGTCGGTGAGCAGCGGCGCGAACGGCTTGTCACAGGCGATCTGGACGACGAACTCGGAGACCGCGGAGGCCTTCTTGCAGGTCCCGAGCTGCTGGACGGCGAGGGTCGACTTCGTCTCCGGGGCGGTGATGTACTCGATGTTCTTCACCACGGCCGCGGCGTTGAACTTGGTGCCGTCGTGGAACGTCACGTCATTGCGCAGCGTGAAGGTGTACGTCTTCCGGTCGGCGGAGACCTCCCAGCTGGACGCGAGCCAGGGCGTCACCTCGGACTCGGGGGTGAGCCACACCAGCCGGTCAAAGATGTTCGAGATGATCGATCCGGTGTTGTCCTGGCTGGTCACCGCCGGGTTGAGCGGAGCCGGGTTGTCGGCCCAGGCGATCGACAGTGTGGTGAGCGGGCCGTCCGAGGATTTGGAGCCGCCGCCGCAGCCGGCAGCCGCGGCCGCGATCGCGACGACGCCCATGGCGCCGAGGAGTTGTTTGCGAATGCTGTACATGTGGATTCCCAACGAGTTCGTGGTTGAGGGTGAGCCGGTCGAACCTCCGGGGCAGGGGGCCCGGAGATTCAGCGACGGGAAAGGGCGGGGTCGAGGGCGTCGCGGAGACCGTCACCGATCAGGTTGACGGCTACCACGTAGGCGGACAGGAAGACGCCGGGGAACACCGTGAGCCACCACGCGAAGGCGATGTAGTCCTGGCCTCCGCTGAGCAGGACACCCCACTCGGGATTCGGCGGTGAGACACCCATGCCGAGGTAGCCGAGCGCGGCGATCCACAGTGCCGCGAAGCCCGTCCAGGTGGTGGTCATCACCAGGATTCCGGAACGGATGTTGGGCAGCACATGGGTCCACGCGATCCGCAGCTTCGACGCGCCGAGCACGACCGCGGCGTCGACGTAGGCGCGCTGGCGGATCTCGGCGGTGGCGCCCTCGACCATCCGGGCGTAGGCGGGCACCGCGACCAGCGCGACGGCCAGGACCCCGTTGCGTAGCCCCGGACCGAGCACCGCGCCCGCGGCCAGGGCGAGCAGGATCCCCGGGAAGGCGAGCAGCAGGTCGACGATCCGCATCAACACGAATCCGACCGGGCCGCCGTACAGGCCGGCGATCAGGCCCATCGCGGTGCCGACGATCCCGCCGAGGATCACGATGACCAGGCTCGCGCCGACCGTCGCGCGGCCGCCGTAGACCACCCGGGAGAACAGGTCCCGCCCGAACGAGTCGGTGCCGAACAGGTGCTCCGCCGAGGGCGTGAGGAAGGTGTTGCCCGGACTGCTGAGCTTCGGGTCGGCCAGCCCGAACACCGGCGCCACCACGATGAACAGCAGCACGATGCCCAGGATGAGCAGGCCCAGCGACAGGCTCTTGTGTACGAGCATCGCCCGCAGCCGGGCCGGGGCACTCGCGGTCGGTAGCAGCGCGCCCTGAGCGGCGTCGGGCTGGACGGGAACGGACGGGGGCGGGCTCATGCGCGGCCTCGCAGGACTCGGGGGTCGAGGACCGGGTAGAGCAGGTCGACGGCCAGGTTGATCAGCGCGTACATCAGGCACGTCAGCAGGACGACGGCCTGGACCGTCAGGTAGTCGCGCGCGAGGATGGAGTCGACCAGCAGCCGCCCGAGTCCCGGCCTGGAGAAGATCATCTCCACCATGACCGTGCCGGAGAGCACGCCACCGACCTGGAGGCCGGTGATGGTCAGCACCGGCAGCACCGCGTTGCGGGCCGTGTGCCGCGTCAGCACCCGGCCCTCGCTGATCCCCTTCGCGCGCGCCGTCACCACGAAGGACTGCCGGTGTGCCTCGATGACGCTGGACCGCACGAAGCGGCCGATGTAGCCCACGCCGCCCAGCCCGAGCGTGATCCCCGGAAGGATCGCCCCGGACAGGCCGGTACCGCCGAGCACGTCGAAGATCGGGATCTGTACGCCGAAGAGCAGCAGCAGGAGCAGGCCGAGCCAGAATGAGGGAATCGAGAGCAGCAGCACCGAGGACCCCATCAGCACGGTGTCCAGGACGGAGCCCCGCTTCAGTGCGGCGATCATCCCCACGGCGACGCCGCCGACGAAGGCCACCACGAGGGCGATCAGGGTGAGCTGCAGCGTCGGCACCGCGTTCGCGACGATCAGCTCCGAGACCGGCTTCTGCTGGCTGAAGGAGCGGCCGAAGTCGCCCTGGAACACCCGCCCGAGCCACCGGAAGTACTGCACCGGCAGCGGTTCGTCGAGGCCGAGCTGAGCCCTGATGCTCGCCAGTTGCTCCGTGTCACCGCCGCTGGTGCCCAGCAGCACCCGGGCCGGATCGCCGGGGATCAGGCGGACCATCGTGAAGACGATGACGGAGACGCCCACCAGGAGGCCGCCGAGCGCGGCGAGCCGACGGAGCACGTAGCCGATCATGCGGAGCCCCGATACTCGCGCGGGTCGCAGATCAGCCCGTAGTGCTGGGGACGGCGGTCCTGCGCCACCATCCGCTCGTCGCCGAGACCGAAGGAGAAGTCCGCGAAGCCCTGCAGGCACATCTCGGGCAGGACCAGGACGTCGGCATCCTGCGCGGCTGCCTCGTCGAGCAGCTCAAGGATGCGCCGCAGGTTCGCTTCCTTGTTCCGCGCCACCTTCATGTTGGCGACGGCAAGAACCGTGTCCGCCATGGTCAGCTCCCCTCAGGGCTGCCTCCTGGGCCGACCCGCCGACCTGCCCGGGAGACGTCCGCGACGGAGCCTGGCTCCGCGAACACCCGCAGGTCGCTCGGGTCCTTGCCCAGGACGACGGCGTCGAAGATGTGCCCGGGCGCGATCCGGCCGTCCTCGGCCTCGCGGCCGACGAGACCATGGCCGATCGCCATGACGCGCTCGCCGTCCACGAGTACGTCCGTCGGGGCGCCGAGCGCGCCCCCTTCGTCGAGAACCGCCGCGTTGCGGTCGATCACCTTGCTCACCGAGAATTTCGCTCCTGTCGTGCGCGCGCCCCCGGGAGGCGTGCCTGCTGATACGTGTGATCTGGCGCGGCGAGCGCGTCGCGGCGCCGGTGGCAGTGGCCCGGGTACCGCGTCACGCCGACCGCCCGAGCCCGCCGGCGACGTCGATCGCGGTCCCGGTGATGTACGAGGCTCGGTCGCTGGCCAGGAAGGCCACCACCGCGGACACCTCAGCGACGTCGCCGAACCGGCCCAGCGGGATCTCCCTCGCCGCCAGCTGATCGAGGAACTCCTCGCGTGGCTGGTCCGGCGCCTTGCGCTGCCACAGGGAATCCCATTGCGGGGTGGCGATCAGCCCGACGTTCACGGCGTTCACCAGGATCCCGGCCGGGCCGTACTCCTGTGCCAGCACCTTGGTCAGGTTGTGGCACGCCGCCCGGGTAACCGAGCTGGCGAAGAACGACGCATCGGGGTTGCGTGCGTACACGGCGCCGATGTTCACCACCCGCGGCGCCACCGACTTCTTCAAATGCGGCAGCGCTTCCCGGACGACGTTGAGCTGGGCGAAGAGCTTGATCTCGATGTCGCGCTGCCACGCCTCGTTCGACAACTCCTCGAACGAACCCGCGGTCGCGCCGCCGGCGTTGTTCACCACGATGTCCAGACCGCCATGCGCGGCGACCGCCGCGGCGACCAGCGCGCGCACCTGCTCCGCGTCGGTGACGTCGCAGGCCCGGGCGTGCACCCGCCCGTCGCCGTCGGCCGCGAGGCGTTCGGCCGCGGCATCGACTTCGGCCGGGGTGCGAGCGCAGATGGTGACGTCAACGCCTTCGCGGAGCAGTTCCTGGGCGACCGCGAAGCCGATGCCCTTCGTGGCGCCGGTGACCAGGGCCCGGCGCCCCTCGAGGCCTAGTCGCACAGCTCGGAGGAGGCGACGATCGCCGCGTCGGCCTGTGGGACCAGGGTCTTGCGCGGCGGGTTGAAGAAGTCGACCTGAACGCAGGGCACGTCCAGGGTGTGCGCGCCGTGCGGCACCCAGGACGGCACCACGGCGACGTCGCCGGGGCGCATCAGCCGGGTGTGGCCATTGAGCTGGAAGTGCAGTTCGCCCTCGAGCACCAGCACGATCTGCTCCTCCTCGTGGGTGTGCAGGGGCGCCTCGGAGTGCGGCGCGTAGGTCACGAAGTTCAGCAGCGTGTTCGAGCCCAGGATCGGCTGGAACGACAGCCCCGGAAGGATCTCGACCGGGTCGATCGCGGTGCGGTCGACGTACCGCCCGGTCCCGGTCGCGGTGCCGGTCGCCTCGACAGCGAAGTGGGTCGCCGGGTCATTCACGGATGCCTCCTGGGTTGGGGGACCTGAGCTTCGACACAGTTGGATGAAATCTTTCAACTGAGTGTCCCGAGAGGCTTGCACACTGACGTTCGCCAGTCAACAGGCGTCCTGGGGTTTACAGACGTTTTGATCTCACTCTACTGTTCTTACGGCCGCCAAGCTCGGCAATCCCTCGACACCACGACGGTCCCTCCCGCGCACCGGCACGGGAGGGACCTCGACGCGCGCCGGAACCGCGCCACACGTCTTCGAAAGGACGTCCGCAGTGACGACTCCACCGCCCCTGATGCTGGAGACCAGCGAGCAACTCGTGACCTGCAAGGATGAGTCGACAGGCCTGCGCGCGGTCATCGCCATCGACAACACCGTGCTCGGGCCCGGGCTCGGCGGGATCCGCTACCGCCCCTACGAGGACCTGTGGTCGGCCGGCATCGAGGCGCAGCGACTCGCGGCCGCCATGACACTCAAGAACGCGATAGCCGGTGTTCCGTTCGGCGGCGCGAAGTCGGTCGTCGTCCAGGACGGCCCGCCGCCGCGCGGGCGCGACGCGCTGTTCCGCCGGTTCGGGGAGTTCGTCGCCCGGCTCGGCGGCACCTACATCCCGGGCGTGGACATGGGCACCAGCTCGAACGACCTGCGCACGGTCGGCTCCGCCGGGGCCGAGGTCTCCTGCACCGACGTCGACCCGTCCCCCTGGACCGCGCTGGGTGTCTTCCACTCCATCGCCGCGGCCGCCGAGCAACACCTCGGCACCGACGGCCTCGACAACGTCCGGGTGCTGGTCCAGGGCGTGGGTCATGTCGGTGCCCGCCTGGCCGAACTGCTCACCGAGGCCGGCGCCGACGTGCTCGTCAGCGACGTGGACCAGGCCCGCGCGGCGGAGATCGCCGACCGGCTCGGCGCCGGGACGGTGGCCCCGGACGAGGTCACCACGACCGCGTGCGACGTTTTCGCACCGTGCGCGACCGCGCGCGTGATCACCCACAGGAACCTCGCCGGGCTCCCGGCGAAGGTGGTCGCGGGCGGCGCGAACGACACCCTCGAGGACGAGGACTGCGCTCACGAACTGCACGCCCGCGGCGTGCTCTACGTGCCGGACTTCGTCGCCAACGGCGGGGGCGTCATCCACGTGCAGGCGATGCGGTCCGGCTGGGACGACGCCCGGACAACCGCGGCGATCGGCCGCATCGGCGACCGGGTCGGCGAGCTCATCGAGCACAGCCGGACGGCCGGCACCACCCCACTGCAGGCAGCGCTGACCAAGGCCCGCGAGCTGGTCGCCGTTGCGGAAGGAGCCTGACGATGGACGCCGTCACCACGCCCCCGGCACCCCTCAACGAAGGTGTCCGCCAGTACCGGCCCGGCAGTGCCGAACGGGTCGCCCTCGAAGCGGCGCTCCGCGATCAGCAGGACGGACCCGCGGACCTGCCCTGCACGATCGGCGGGGTGCATCGACTCGGCTCCGGCACCCGCTTCGAGGTCACTCGGCCCGATTCCCACCGGCAGGTCCTCGGCGTCCTCGGCGAGGCGACCGAAGCCGACGCCGCGGATGCCGTCCGTACGGCTTCCGACGCGGCCGAGGAGTGGTCGGCACTGCCCTTCGACGACCGCGCGGCGGTCTTTCTGAAGGCCGCGGACCTGCTCTGCGGGCCGTGGCGAGCGACGCTCAACGCCGCGACGATGCTCGGCCAGTCCAAGACCGCGGTCCAGGCCGAGATCGACGCCGCCTGCGAACTGGCGGACTTCTGGCGGTTCAACGTCCATTTCGCCCGGGAACTGCTCGCCGAGCAGCCGGCCGGGCACAACCCGGGCGAGTGGAACCGGATGGACCACCGGCCCCTCGACGGCCTCGTCTACGCCGTCACGCCGTTCAACTTCACCGCGATCGCGGCCAACCTGCCGACCGCACCGGCGTTGATGGGCAACACCGTGATCTGGAAGCCGGCCCCGACGCAGACCCTCGCCGCGTGCCTCACGCTGCGGCTGCTGGAGGAGGCCGGCCTGCCCCCGGGGGTGATCAACCTGCTCACCGGCACCGGCACGGCGGTGTCCTCCGTCGTCCTGGCCGATCCGCGACTCGCCGGCATCCACTTCACCGGGTCCACGGCGACCTTCAAACACCTGTGGCGCAGCGTGGCGGCCAACCTCGACGTCTACCGCGCCTACCCCCGGCTGGTCGGTGAGACCGGCGGGAAGGACTTCGTCGTCGCGCACTCGAGTGCGAACCCGCCGGCACTGATCACCGCGCTCCTGCGCGGCGCGTTCGACTACCAGGGCCAGAAGTGCTCGGCGGCCTCGCGCGCCTACCTGCCCGCGTCCCTGTGGGCCAACATCAAGGACGAGCTGATCGGCGCCACCGAGGCGCTCACGATGGGCCCGGTCACCGACTTCGGGAACTTCATGGGGGCGGTGATCGACGACCGGTCGTTCGCACGCAACCGAGCGGCGCTCGACCGCGCCCGCGCGCTCGATCGAATCGAGATCCTCGCCGGCGGCAGCTACGACGACGCCGAAGGTTACTTCGTCCGTCCGACGATCCTCAGCTGCGCCGATCCCAGGGACGAGATCTTCAGCACCGAGTACTTCGGGCCGATCCTCGCCGTCCACGTCTACCCGGACAACGACTTCGAGGGCGCGCTGCGCCAGGCGGACGAGGCGACGCCGTACGCGTTGACCGGGTCCGTCTTCGCCCGGGACCGCCGGGTGATCGCGGCCGCCACCGCCCGGCTACGCCGTTCGGCCGGCAACTTCTACATCAACGACAAGCCGACCGGCGCCGTCGTCGGCCAGCAACCGTTCGGCGGCTCCCGGATGTCGGGCACCAACGACAAGGCCGGCGCCGGCCACAACCTGCGGCGCTGGGTCTCGCCCCGATCGATCAAGGAAAATTTCGTACCGCCGGCCACGCACGGATATCCGCACATGGAGGCATGAGCGAGCACTGAGGGGTTACCCGCCCGGCGGTGGCGGGGAGCCGGTGCTGCCCCGGACCACCAAGCGGGCGGGGCGCTCCTGGTGCGACTCCGGGGACCGGCCGTCGATGACGTCCAGCAGGACGCGGGCGGTGTGGGCGCCGTAGGCCTGGATGTCCCACGACAGTGCCGTCAGTGCCGGGCGGACCAGCACGCACAGCTGCGAATCGTCGCCGGCCACGATGGACAGCTCGCCCGGCACCACGACGCCCATCTCCTGTGCCACGTTGAGCGCCGCGACTGCCATCAGGTCGTTGTCGTACATGATGGCGGTCGGCCGGTCCCGGCGGGACAGCAGCGCCCGGGTGGCCCGGGCGCCCTCCTCCCAGGTGTAGTCGGTCTCGGCGATCTGCGGGTCGCCGAGACCGTGGCCGAGGACCGCCTCGCGGAACGCCTCGATCCGCACCTGGGTGTGATCGAGAACAGGCAAACCAGCGACGCGGGCGATGCGGCGGTGGCCCAGCGCCACCAGGTAGTCGACCACCGACACCACGGCCGCCCAGTCGTCCGTCCACACCGCCGGCAGCCGCGTGTCGCCGCGCGGGCGGCCGACCAGCACGGCGGGCATCTGCAGCTCCTCGACCACCGGGAGCCGGGTGTCCTGCGACCACAGATCGGTGATCACCATGCCGTCGACGCGTCGCTCGGCCCAGCACAGCCGCATCGCCTCGATCGCGGCCTTGTCGTCCTCGACGATCTGCAGCAGCAGCCCGATCCGCCGCTGGGACAGGTCGCGCTCCAGCCCGGCGATGAACCGCATGAAGAACGGCTCGACGCCGAGTGTGTCGGCCGGGCGGGCGAGGACCAGCCCGACGCTGTGCGCCCGGGACCCGGACAGCGACCGGGCCGCCACGCTGGGCCGCCAGCCGATCTCGTTGGCGATGTCCAGGATGCGCTTGCGGGTCTCCGACGACACGCCGGGCCGGCCGTTGAGCGCGTACGACACGGCGCCGATGGACACCCCGGCCCGGGCCGCGATCTCGCCGATGGTCGGCCGCTTCACCGCCTGCCTCCAGCGGAATCGACCCGGGCGATCAGCTGGTTGGCGCTGCGCAGCACCAGCGGGTCGAGGAATGCGTCCGCCGCGACCGCCGCCGCGGTGCGGATCGTGAAGGCGACCGTCTCCTCCGGCAGCAGCGTCACCAGCGCCTCGTCGACGTGCGCGTCGGGGGCGACCCGGTCGGCGAGTACGGTCAGATCGCGGACGAAGGTGCCCGCGGTCACCGTCAGGCGGAACCCGGCCACGACCGGTTCCACCCGCGCGGACAGCCGCGGCCGCGGCAGCGCCGCGTCAACATCCTCCGCGAAGTGCCAGAACGCCCGGTCCGGGCGGGCGCCGGCCACGACGATCTCGCGGGCCGGGTCGCCGGCCCGCGCCACCGCCGTCGGCAGCGGCACGGTCAGGGTGCCCCGGGCGGCGACATCCACCGGCACGGTGACCGTGGCCAGCACGGCGCCGCCGAAATGGCGCCGGCTCACCGGGACCTCGGCCCGCCACGGCCGACCGGTGTCGTTGACCGCGACCAGGGCGAGCCCGCCATCGCGCGGCTGAATGGTCAGCAGCCGGTCGCGGAAGCTGCGCCGCAGCGCGTACCACAGCGGCTTGCACCGCCCATCGCCGTCCACCGCCGACCATGAGATCGCCGGCCACACGTCGTTGAGCTGCCAGACCACGGCGCCCATGCACAGCGGCGCGAGCGAGCGGAGGTGCTCGACGCCCAACGCGATCGCGCGTGCCTGGTTGAGCGAGGTGGCCCAGTGCCAGTCCTCGAATGTCTCCGGCGGCGGTAGGTGCCCGGCCAGGCCGCGGGCCAGCTTGCCGTTGCCGTCGTCGGCCTTCTGGTGCAGCAGGACGCCGGGCGAATCGGGCCGCATGGGCTCGTCGTGGACGGCCCGGGTCAGCGTCGCCCAGGCCGGGGGGCCCTGGAAGCCGAACTCGGCGACGAATCGGGGGGTGTAGCGGCGGTATTCGGCGTAGTCGTGGGTGTTCCACACGTCCCAGATGTGGGTGGTGCCGTGCGGCGGCTCGTTCGGGTGCCGCGCCGGGTCGAGCGAGTACGGCGAGCCGGGCGAGTAGGGCCGGGTCGGGTCGAGCTCGGCGACGATGTCCGGCAGCAGCTCGCCGTAGTAGCCCCAGCCCCAGGTGCGGCCGTCCAGCTCGGCTGGCCAGCCCCAGTCGTGGTATCCCCAGACGTTCTCGTTGCAGCCGTTCCACAGCACCAGGCTGGGATGGCGGCTCAGCCGTGTCACCGCCTCACGGGCCTCCGCCTCAACCTCGCCGCGCAGCGGCTCCTCCTCGGCATAGGCAGCGCAGGCGAAGAGGAAGTCCTGCCACACCAGCAGGCCCAGCTCGTCGCAGACGTCGTAGAAGTCGTCGCTCTCGTAGATGCCGCCGCCCCAGACGCGCACCAGGTTCACGTTGGCGTCGCGGGCCTGGGTGAGCCGCTCGGCATACACATCGCGGCTCACCCGGCTGGGAAAGCAGTCGCCCGGTATCCAGTTGACGCCGCGGGCGAAGACCCGCTCGCCGTTGACGACCAGCGTGAATGGCGTGCCGTCGGCGTCTGGCGTGGTGTCCAGCGTGACGGTGCGGAACCCGATCCGGCCGCGCCACCGCTGGCCGTCCAGGCGGACGACGACATCGTAGAGCGGTTGGTCGCCGTACCCCCGCGGCCACCAGATCCGGGCATCCGGCACTCGCAGCTCGACCACGGCCGTCTCCTCGCCGGCGGGCACCCACGTCGCGGCCTGGACATCGCCGACCTCGACCTCCAGCCGCAGCGGATCCCGCCAGCCGGTTACCCAGCGCAGGTCCACGTGCGCGCGGACGACGCCGGTGTCGCCGTCGATGCCGACCAGGGGCCGGACGCCAGTAATGCCGGCCGCCCGCCGGGTCTCCAGGTAGATCGGCCGCCAGATGCCGACCGTCAGCATCTGCGGGCCCCAGTCCCAGCCGTAGTCGCAGGCCATCTTCCGCACGGCGTTGAACGGGTGCCGGTTCACGTGCGGCCGCGGACCGAGATCGGCAGCTGCCTGCTCGGCGGCGCTCAGCGCGCCCGTGAACGTGACGGCGAGCGTGTTGTCGCCGGGACGCAGCAGGTGGGTCGCCGGGAAACGGTGGGTGCGGTGCATGTTGCCGGCCCGGCCCATGACGGCGCCGTTGAGCTCGATCTCGGCGACGGTGTCCAGGCCGAGCGCGACGAGGTCCACCGGGTCGTCGCCGCCGGCCCACGTGAACACGGTCTCGTAGCGCCAGTCCACGCGGCCGATCCAGGCCAGCAGCCGCTCGTTCTCGTCGAGGTACGGGTCCGGGATGATCCCGGCGGTGAGCAGGTCGAGGTGCACGCACCCGGGCACGGTGGCCGGGATGCTCCGGCCATCGCACAGATCGAGGTCCGCAGGCACGTCGCCGCCCACGGCGCGCACCGTCCAGCCGCCATGGATATCGATCCGTGTCACTTGGTGGCACCCATCGTGAAGCCGTTGTAGATGAACCGTTGCAGGAGCAGGAAGACCACCAGGGTGGGCAGGATGACCAGGACCGCACCGGCGCAGATGACCTCCCAGTGCGCGCCGTACGGGCCCTTGAACCGGAACAGTGACGTGGAGATGACGGCGAGGTCGGACGAGGGCATGTACAGGAAGGGGACGTAGAAGTCGTTGTAGATGACGACACCCTTGACGATGACGACGGTCGCGATGGCCGGCTTGAGCAGTGGCAGGATCACGCTGCGGTAAATGCGGAACGACGATGCCCCGTCGATGCGGGCCGCCTCGTCCAGCGAGACCGGGATGACCCGCATGAACTGCACGAAGATGATGATCGACACGATGTCGGTGCCGGTGTACAACGCGATCGGCGCCCACCGCGTGTTGAAGATGCCGAACGAGTTGACCACCTGGAACGTCGCCACCTGGGTGGTGACACCGGGGACGAGCGCGGCGAACAGGAACAGGGCGATCACCAGGCGGCGCAGACGGAACCGGAACCGGTCCAGCACGTACGCCGTCATCGATCCGATGAGGACCGTGCCCACGACCGAAACCACCAGGATCACCGTGGTGTTCAGGAACGCGGTCAGCATGTGGCCCTGGGTGAAGGCGAAGCTGTAGTTGTGCAGGTTGAGCCAGTCGTGCGGCAGGTCGAGCGGCCCGCCGTTGGCCGACTCCCGCTCGGTCTTGAACGACGTGGTGAACACGACCAGCAGCGGCAACAGGGTCACCGCCGCCGCGATCACCAGCGACAGGTACTTGGCGGCGACGGCGCTGCGGGCGGCAATCCCGCGCTCGCCTCGGATGCGCCGCCGCCGAGCGAGGACCGGGACCGTCATACCAGGTCAACTCCTTCTTCGGGGACGAGACGCCGCTGGATCCAGGTGATCAGCATGACGATGAGCAGCAGCACGACGGCGGCGGCCGAGGCCAGCCCGACCTTGTTGAACTGGAAGGCCAGCTTGACCGTCTGGATGACGAACGTCGTGCTGCCGTTCGCGCCCGTGGTCATGATGTACGGGATCTCGAACACCGACAGCGAGCCGGAGACCACGAGGATCGCGCTCAGGCCGATGACCGGCCGGATGCCCGGCAGGATCAGGTGACGGACCTGGTGCCAGCGGTTCGCGCCGTCCATCTCCGCCGCCTCGTAGATCTCGGCCGGGATGGACTGGATCGCGCCGAGGAACAGCACGAAGTTCAGCCCGAGGTACCGCCACAGCGACACCGACGCGAGGGACCAGTTGACCAGGTCGGGGTCGCCCAGCCATAGATGCTGGCCGCGCACGCCGAAGAGCCGCAGGACGGAGTCGAGGGTGCCGCCCGGCTGGAAGAAGTACAGGAACACGAACCCGATGGCGACGCCGTTGACGAGGTACGGGAAGAACAGCACGCCCTTGAAGAAGTTGCGGAACCGCACGTTGAAGCTCAGGACGGTGGCGAAGTACAGCGCCAGCAGCATCTGCACCGCACCCGAGGCCAGGTAGAACCCGCTGACGAAGAAGACCTGGAACAGATCCGGCCGGGAGAACAGCTCGACGTAGTTGGCCTGCCCCACGAACGGCGCATCGGGGCTGAACCCGTCCCACTTGGTCAGGCTGTAGAAGAGCAGGTTCGCGACGGGCACGTATGTGAACGTCAGCAGGAATGCCAGTGGTACGGCGAGAAACAGCCACGGCGTGAACCGGGTGAGCAGCCGGCGGCCGGGCTCCCGCGCCCTCGTCGGCGCCGGGGCGGCCGGGGCGTCGGCTCGGGCCGTCGTCGCGGTGATGCCGGTGTCGTGTCGATCGGTCATTTTGCCTCGCTCATCGTTGTCGGTGCTGCGGGCGGGGCCGGCGACCGGATGGCCCGGCCCCGCCTTTCCGCTCAGGCGCCGGCCGACTTGATCGCGGCGGACCACTTCTTGTTGAGCTCCGCGAAGTAGGCGTCGCGGCTGCCGCTGGCGGCGCCCCGCGCCAGATCGACGATGTGCTGGCGGTAATCCGGCTTGTTCAGGCCGATCTCCGACTCGTTGTCGATCTTCGACACCTGGGCGTTCTTCTCCTGGGTCAGCTCGATGAACTGCACGCCTGCGTCCTGGTACGCCTTGAGCTCCGGCGGTAGCGCCCCCGCCTTCAGCGTCGGCAGCAGCGCCTCGTCCTGCGCGAAGGTGCTCTTGTCGACGAACCAGTCGACCCAGGCCCGCGCGGCCTCCTTGTGCTTGGAGTGGATGCTCACGCCCTGTGCGTAGTCGGGTTGGATGATCGCGCAGTAGTGCCCGCCGACCTGCGCCGGCCATGGCATGAAACCGATGTCCGCCGGGTCCTTGCCGGCCTTCTTCGCGGCCGACTTCATCTGGGAGATCGCCCAGGACGCCAGCATCAGCGTCCCGATCTTCCCGGTGGCGATACCGCTCTTGGCGCCGCCGTCCCAGGCCGTCGTCGTCGGGTCGGCCTCCACCAGCTTGTCGTGCACCACGTCGTAGAGCAGGGAGTCGATCTGGTTCAGCTCCTTGCCGGCGGCCCACGGGGCGGCGTCGGTGGCCAGGTTGTCGTTGGCCTTCGTGTCGCAGCTGCCCGAGCCCAGGTTGAACTGCCAAGCCGTCATCGGCCAGCCCTCGTGGTAGATCGTGTAGAGCGGCGTCGCCGACGTCTTCGACTTGATCGCCTGCAGGTCGGCGCGGAACTCGTCCAACGTGGTGGGCCACTTGGTGATCCCGGCCTGCTGCCAGACCGCCTTGTTGTAGACCAGGCCGTTCGCGTTGCCGTTGGTCGCGATGCCGTAGACCTGCCCGTT
Organism: Dactylosporangium sp. CA-233914; assembly: GCF_050942935.1. Classification (NCBI taxonomy): domain Bacteria; kingdom Bacillati; phylum Actinomycetota; class Actinomycetes; order Micromonosporales; family Micromonosporaceae; genus Dactylosporangium; species Dactylosporangium sp. CA-233914. The sequence goes on from NZ_CP192030.1 coordinate 8,074,719, forward strand.
GTACGTGGTCTTGTCGACGAAGCGGTACTTCTGGCTGAGCTCGGCCGTGGTGCCGAGCGGAGCGAAGAACTTCGGGTAGTCGGGCACCGGCACGGCACCCGGGATCATGAGCACGTCGCCGTAGTCGTCGCTGTTCATCCGGACCTTGACGTCGGTCTCGTAGGCGACGATCGCCTCGAACTTGACATGCACGTTGGGGTAGATCTTGTTGAACTCGGCCGCGTACCGGTCCAGGGTGCCGTCGGACGCGAGGTCGGTCTTATGGGTGAGCACCGTGATGTCCCCGCTCACCTTGGCCGGGTCGGTCGGGGCCGCGGCCGTGCCGCCGTGGTCGCCGCCCGAGCAACCGGTCACGGTCAAGAGCAGCGCCGCGGCCAGTACAGCCGCCGATCGCAGATTCATATGCCTTCTCCCGGCTTTAACGTTTAAGCACTGAATGCGACTACCGGCCTGGCCGAGGCTTGCTAGGCAAGCCGCGGCCAGGCCCGGTTTGCTTGCGAATGGTTACGGGTTCTGGGTGAGCAGGTGCGCCTTGAAGCCCTCACCGAAGCCGGCCGTCGGCGTCCCGGTGTAGTCGTTGATCAGCACGTTGCCCTGGCTGCAACCCCACGGGTTCCAGGTCCACGCCAGGTATCCGACGCCGTGCGTGTCGGCCCATGCCATCACCTGGTCGATGTAGTCGTGGGCGCACGTGTTCTGGCCGATTTCACCGGCCGTCACCGGCACCTGCGCGGCGACCGCGCCGATCTGGCTGTCCCAGCACGCGACGGTGACGCAGGCGTTGAAGTTGTACGTGTGCCAAGACGCCATGATGTTGCCGGCGGGGTCGGTGGGCTTGTAGGTCAGCCACTGGGTCAGGTCGTTGGTCCAGGTCAGCCCGGCAACCATGATCACGTTGGTGGCGCCGGTGGCGCGGACGGTGTTGACCAGCGTCTGCATGCCCGCCACCGGGTAGCTGATGCCGGTGCAGGTGCCGCCGTCGCGCAGGCACTTCCATGCGGCGGTGGCGTCCGTCCAGTTGTTGGCCGCGTCCGGGTAGGGCTCGTTGAACAGGTCGAACACGACCGCGTTGTTGCCCTTGAACATGGTCGCGACCTGCGTCCAGAACGTCGGCGCGTACTGCGCGTCCGGCATCGGCTTCTGGCAGGTCGCGTTGGCGTCCGAGCAGGCCGATGCCTGGCCGGTGTACACGCCGTGGTTCCAGTGCATCTCGACGATCGGGTTGATGCCGTTGGCGACGAGCAGGTCCACGTAGTCCTTGACGGCCTGCTGGTAGGTAGCGCCGCTGGGCGTGCCGAACGTGCCCAGCCAGCAGTCCTCGTTCAGCGGGATCCGCACAGCGTGGATGTTCCACGCCTTCATCGCGTCGACGGAGGCCTGGTCGGGCTGCGCGCTGTCCCACATGCCCTTGCCCTGCACGCACGCGAACTCGGCGCTGGCCCGGTTGACGCCCAGCAGCCGGTAGTTCGCGCCGGCGGCGGTCACCAGGTGGTTGCCGGACACGTGCAGGGCCGGGGCGGCCCCGCCGGTGTTGCCCGAGTTGACCCTGATGGAGATCGGGGTGGTGGTCGCCGTCGCGCCGGCATTGTCCACCGCGCGGGCGCTCACCGAGTACGTCCCGGCGGCAACGTTCGTCCAGGAGAACGTGTACGGCGCGGAGGTGTCCGAGCCGAGCACCGTCGAGCCGTTGAGGAACTCGACGCGCGCGATGCTGCCGTCGGGGTCGCTCGCGGTCGCCGCGAAGCTGACGGTCGCGGGCGCGGTGTACGTCTGACCGGCCGACGGGCTGGTCAGGCCGACCGTCGGCGGCCGGTTGCCGCCGGACGAACTGGTCGACGGACTCGGGCTGGTCGTGCTGCCGGTGCACGCGACCCCATTGAGCGCGAAGTTGGTCGGCTGCGGGAACGGGCTCGGCGGGGTGGAGCCGCCGGCGGAGCGGGTCCACTCGCCCTGCATGCCTACGCTCGCGTCGGTGCCGCCCGTGGCGATCGATCCGTTCCAGCCGGCATCGGTGGCGGTGATCGCGGTGGTACCCGTGAAGGTGGCGTTCCAGCCGCTCGTGCGGGTCTGACCGGCGGGCAGCGTGAACGTCAGGGTCCAGTGGCTGATCGGGTCGCCGAGGTTCTTGATCGCAAGCGTGGTGGTGAAGCCACCCGCCGTGGGCGACGACTGCCACGTGTTGAGATTCTGGTACGTGACCGAGCAGCCGGTGGCGGCGGCCGAGGCCGGCAGCGCGACAGCCGCCATGCCGGCCGCCACCAGCACGCCGGCAGCGCAGGACGCCAGCAGCGTTTTTCGGTGACTCATGCGGTCTCCTAGTTCCTGGGGACGTCGTCCATCGACGTGCCAAGCAACCTGGAGGCCTTAAACCTTTAAGTCAAGGGGGTAGTACGCGGCTCGCGGCTCGGAGGTGCCGGTGAACCACTCATCTGAACAGCCTGGCCAAGGGACACAGAAAATCGGCAGCCAAGGGTCCCGCACGGGTCCGGTGTGAAACTTTCGAAACCGTGCCGTTCGATCCCCCGGGCCCGGCTGCCCGTCGACGCCGGTGGACACGGCACGCTGACGGTCTGGGTGGGCAGTGGCTCCAGCGTCGCGGTCCCAAGCTCGTCGGAGGCTACAGCCAGATCTGCTCCCAATGGCGGTCGCCCCAACCGTCCTGGTTCACGAGATACCCGCGGAAGATCTCGACGACCTCCTCAAGCGTGTCGACCTCGCATCGGAAGTGAAGATCCGGGCTGCCCTCGCGCCGCTCGACCCTGAACACTCCGGCTGGGATCTCGAATCGACCCCCGACGGCCGCCTGCAGGTAGTTCTCGCCGCCCCTGTCGACCATCAGATAATCGAGCCCGTCGCCAAGCCGGCGGACCTGCGACTCAACATCGAGGGCCGACGGCTGCGTGATCGGGCGGCCGTGCGATCGCTCCAGCGTCAGCCTCGGTACACCCAACCGGAACCCGGCCAACGGCACCCGGCCCAGATCCGGCATCCCCTCCAGCGGAATGCCCTCGATGACAAACCCGCACAACGCCGCCAACGCGTCCTCACCGAGCTCCAGAGGATGGAACGGCAGCGGATAGGGCTCATCGTCATCGTCATCGTCGTCATCCTCGACCGGATGCCGTCCAGCCCAGTACGCCTGCTCGAACGGCAGCCGGTCACCGTAATCCTCGACGATGCCATCATCAGGGCTCAGACACAGCGCTCGTTCGAGCGTTCCGTCTGCGCCCCAGACCCCGAAGCCAAGGAAGTCCGAGACGCTATGCATCGAGTGCAGAATCACGCGCCGGCCCGCCCCCTCGGCCAGCCAACCCGGCCGTAGATAACCGGGCCGAATCTCGCCCAGCTCGGCGGCGCAGATGACCGCGAGACCCCGGAACACTCCGGCGTACAGAAGGCCCTTCGGCGGGTTGATGTTCCGCCTCAGGTTGCCATCCTCGACCGCAACCACATCGAGCCCGGGCACCAGCCGCGCCACCAGCGCCTCGGTCGCCGCACGATCCAGTTCGACCGCATCGCGCAACGCCGTCGCCACATCACCTTCGGCATATACCAGCAGCGCTGTCTTGGCACCCATGCCCGGACACGCTACGGCAACGACGCCGCACCCAAGGCGGCCGATGGTCCCGCACCGGGATACGAACCGCAGGTGAGCGACGACAGAAGAATGCGACCCTGTGTCAGTCATTTGAAAAGAGTCAGCGCGATATTTTTACCAGTTGCATCAGTTGACAGGTGTTCGGCCTAGCATCTAACGTCCTCCCTGTCCAAGGACGCACTCGCGGACCGCCGAACACTTCGCACACGACCCTCGTTGTCGTCTCACCGCGGATGATGCGGCTTACGACAACGCGGTTATGCAGTGATCGCGGGCACAAGGTGGAAGGCAGTTGCGTGACCAATAGCACTCACCCGGCCGTTGGGGGCCATCACCGCCTCCAGCGACTTCGAGACGGGCGTTGCGGCCGTACGTTCCGATGAGAACGGCCCGGATCTCGCGCGCCTCCTCGACAAGAGGTCTACGCCGGGCCGGTTCGGCACACTGAGGGGAGTGTTTGGACTGGTCGCGTTCCTGGCCAGCTCCCGCGCAAGCTACATCACCGGTGCCGTCATCAATACATCCGCGTCACAGGCAAGTGCTCCTACATCACTACCGGCGAGCACCGCACGCAGGCCGGCCCGGTAATGCTCGGGCCTGTGCGGTGCCAGCCCATCACGGCACGGAACGGAAGGCTAGAGGAAATGCAGACGGTCATCTTCCGCAACGCTTCGATACTCAACCCGGCCGACGCGACGATCGTGCCCGACCAGACGATCGTGGTCGAGTCCGGGCGGATCGCCGACATCGCGTCCTCGGCCACCGCTCACGACGCCTTGACGATCGACGTCGCCGGCAAGACGGTGATGCCCGGACTCATCGACTGTCATACCCACCCGGCTGTCGTCGACATCGACGTGACCGCGATGGCCGAATGGCCCGCCAGCTACGTCACCGCCCTCGCGGGACGCGCGCTGCGGGGCATGCTCTACCGCGGCTTCACCACGATCCGCGATGTCGGCGGTGGCGATTTCGGCCTTGCCCGAGCCGTCGAGGAAGGGGTCTTCACCGGCCCGCGGATCTTCTACGGAGGCAAGCAGCTCACCCAGACCGGCGGGGCCGGCGACTGGCGGGCACCCGGCCGGTCGGTCTACGACGACAACTACCACTCGCCAGCGTTCGGGGTGATCTGCGACGGAGTGCCTGAAGTGCGCCGCGCCGTCCGCGAAGAGGTCCGCCGCGGCGCGCACCACATCAAGGTCTACCTCAGCGGTGCCGTCGACTCCGCATCAGACCGAATCGACTCCACACAGTTCTCCATCGAAGAGCTGCGTGCGATCGTCGAGGAAGCGAACGCAGCCAACATCTACGTGGCGGGACACGCATACACGTCACGGGCGATCAACCGCGGCCTGGAGTGCGGCGTCCGGAGCATCGAGCACGGCAACCTCATGGACGAGAGCAGCATCCCGCTCTTCCATCACCACAACGCGTTCTACGTGCCGACCATCGTCACCTACCATGCCCTCGCTGGTGCGGCGCGCGAGGGGCGGGTGCACGCCGATGTTGAAATGAAGCTCCAGGACGTCCTTGAGAAGGCCATGACGGCGCTTGAACTCGCGCATCGCTCCGGCCTGCGCATCGCCTTCGGCACCGACCTCTTCGCCGACCTGCACGATCAACAGCCTCAGGAGTTCGTCCTCCGGTCCGAGGTGCAGCCGGCCGCTGCGATCATCCGCTCCGCAACCACCACCGCGGCGGAACTCCTCGAGCGGACCGGCGAGCTCGGCGTCGTCGCTCCCGGCGCCTACGCCGACCTGCTTGTCGTCGATGGAAACCCACTCGAGGACATCCGCGTACTGACGAAGCCGGACGCCAGTCTCAAACTGATCATGAAGCAAGGCAGCATCGTCAAGAACGAGCTATGACCCCGCCGCATCGCACCACCGCCCGCCAGTAAGCCAGTTGATCCGCTTCACGGGCTCGAGAGGGGTGGAAGCGGCTGAGGTCCAGGTCCGGCGGACAGCCACACGGGCGGGGTATCCTTGCGCGCGTGTCGTTCTGATCACCTTCGGCCACGGTTGAGCAACTTGCCGCGCAGACCCTTGCCGGCCCTGCTCGCGGTGGCCGTCGTGTGGGTGGCGGCCGCCGTCGGACTGGCCGGTTCAGGGTTGCTGAGCCCGTGGTGGTCGACGTTCGCCGACGACATCGGACACTTCTCCGCCGCGCTCGCCGCGACCCTCGCCTGCTGGATCACCGCCGGCCAGCACTCCGGCGCGCAGCGGCGGTGGCGGCTGTGGATGGGCGCCGCGACATGCGGCTGGATGATCGGGCGGGCCATCTGGGCCTGGTACCAGCTGGTCCTCGACGTCACGCTGCCGTTCCCGTCGCTCGCGGACGCCGGATTCATATGCCTGCCGGTGTTCGCACTCGTGGCGCTCATTTCCCTGGCCACCGACCGGCCCGGGCCGGGCCTGCTGCGGCGCCGCTCGGGCCAGCTGGTGATGGTCCTCGACGGGCTCATCGTCGTGGGCGGGTTGTTCGTGCTCACCTGGGCCACCGCGCTCGGGTCCGTGGTGCGGGCCGGTGCTACTACCAAGCTCAACTACGCGGTCGCGATCGCCTACCCGGTCACCGAGCTGCTGCTGACCGTCCTGACCATTCTGCTGATCGCCGCAGCTTCGTCGGCGCCGATCCGGTTGCAGCTGATCATTCTCGGCACCGGGCTGTTCTCCATGTCGTTCTCCGACAGCATCTTCTTCTACCGACTGTCCAGAGGCGCGCAGAGCATACCGCCACTGACCCATGTCTGGCTCGTCACCGGGCTCGCACTCATCGCGGCCGCCGCGCTCACCCCGATCCAGGAGACGCCGCGCTGGGCGGTGCGCCCGCACGCCCGCTGGGGCCACCTGTTGCTGCCGTACGTGCCGGTCGCCGGTACAGGTGTGCTGTTCATCGTGCAGCTCGCCCGGGGCATCCCGATGGACAGCGTCCAGATCGCCGTCGAGACCGTGGTGATCGCGCTGCTGATCATCCGCCAGGCGGTCACGCTCGTGGAGAGCACCAACCTCGTCGCGTCGAGGGCGCGGCTCGTGCTCGCCACCGACCACACCCGCCGGCAGCTCGAACGCGACCTGCACGATGGCGTCCAGCAGCGACTCGTCTCGCTGACGCTCAACATCCGCCAGGCCGAGGCGAACGTACCGCCGGAGCTGGCCCAGCTCCGGCGCCAGCTGTCCGCCGTCGTGGCCGGGTTGAACGGCACGGTCGACGACGTGCGGGAGCTCTCCCGCGGCGTACACCCGGCGATCCTCACCGAGGGCGGCCTGCGCCCCGCACTCCGCGCACTGGCCCGCCGCTCCGCCGTCCCCGTGGAACTCGACATGCACGTGGACGGCCGGCAGCCGGAGCCGGTCGAGGTCGCGACGTACTACGTGGTCGCGGAGGCGCTGACGAACGCCGCCAAATACGCCGAAGCCACGCACGCCCGCGTCTACGTACAGGTCCGGGACAGCTACCTGCACCTGTCAGTACGCGACGACGGCGTCGGCGGCGCGGACCCCAAGCGCGGCACCGGCCTCACCGGACTGACCGACCGCGTCGAAGCACTGGGCGGCACGCTCACCCTCGACAGCCCGGCCGGCCACGGCACCCACCTGCAGGCCGATTTCCCGCTCGACCTACCCTGAAACGCCGCCCGGACGGTGTCAGCGTCACTTGGGGTGCGGGTGCCGGTGCGGGAGGTGTGGGTGATGATGGGGGCGGTGGTGCGCCTCCACGAGGTGGGAGGCGGCGAGGGCGTAGACGCCCACGGTCATCACCGCCAGCGCGGCGAACTCGATGACCAACGCGATCGGCGTGATCCGCAGCGAGCCGTCGAGCACCCCGATGCCGATGGCCACGCCGGCGAGCGGCTCGGCCGCTGCCACGGGCGGGTAGGAGATCGGCAGCGGGGCGAGCTTGTACGCGCTCTGCGCCAGCAGGATGCCGACGACCGCGATCACCACGACGGCGTACGGAGTCCAGTCGACCAGCATCGGCAGCAGCCCACGATCGAAGAGCCGGCGCACGGCCGCGCTGGTCAGGGCCGCCTGCAGGCCGAAGAGCATCCCCGCGCCGAAGCCCAGCACCGCCGCCTCGTGCTGCGGGCGCATCCGGCGGGCCAGTGACACCAGCGTGGCCGTGATGATGCCGATCGACGCGGCGGCCAGCACCCACTGCCACACCGGCGCGTCCGGCTGGCCCGGACCCGGCCGGCCGACGAGCAGGAACGCGATGACGCCGGCGACCACCGCGACGGCGCCGGACCATTCCCGCCGGCCCACCCGGTACCGGCTCCACACGGCCGCGACGGCCATCGCGAACAGCACCGCGGTCACGCTCAGCGGCTCCACCTCGGCGACGCTGCCCAGGCCGAGTGCGGCGCCGCTCAGCAGGTTGCCGACCACCGACGTGGCGATGCCGGTCAGCCACAGCCGCTGGCGCAGCAGATACCCCAGCAGCCGCCAGTGCAGGACCGCGCCGGACGGGGCGCGAGCCGCCGCGCGCTGCTGGACGGCGTTGCCGATTCCCACGAATGCCGCTGAGCACAGGGCCAACGCGTACACCATCGCAACCGGCTACCCGCTGCTGCGGGCTCGGACACCAGGTGGCCGGACGCAGCCGTGACGGGCGGCGGGGTGGTCAGGGATCAGCGGGGTGACCGCATGCGGCGCCCGTCCGCTCGGCAGCGGACGGGCTCCTGCCACCGGACAACCGAAGTGCACAGCGCCAATCACCAGTTACTAGTAGCGAGGACGCCGCTCCATGCCGGGCCGCTCCAGGTCGGGCCGATCCGCGCCAGGCCGTTCCATGCCAGGCCGTTCCATGCCGCGCTCCACGCCGGGCCGTTCCATGCCCCGCTCCATGCCGGGCCGCCTGCCGCGCTCGAAGCGACCACGCCGGTTCGCCGACATCAGCAACCCGACGGCGCCGAGGCCCAGCAACGCCGTCACAGCACCGGTGGCCACGTTCGTCGCGATCATTCCGGCCGTGATGCCGGTCCGCTGGACGACCCACGGCGAGATGATGACCCACACGCCGATCGCCACCATGGCCCAGCTCAGCCGGTACATCCGAGCCGGCGCCATCGTCAGCCCCAGAGCGATCACACCGATCATGATCCCGAGGATCAGGTTGTTGACGGTCAAGTGTGGCGCGCTGGCGTTGAACCCGATCACCCATGGTGAGATGGCCAGCCAGCCACCGGCCAGCAACACCAGCCCGTCGATCACGACCGCCTGGCCGCTGGCGCCGAGCCGCTCGTAGCGCTGCTGCATCTCGGCGATGTCCGGGTGTCCGGCGAAGTCCTGATACTGCGAAACCTCGGCCACGACACACCTCCCTAGGTTGTCGCTTCGTTCCTTACCTTCGGCTACCCACCGCCGCCCCGGCCGACCACTTTTTGCCGCATGCCGGTCGTGTTGAACACCGGCCGAGCCGGGCAGGACGGAAGGCGTCAATCGTCCTGGCGCCGCAGCGCCGTTTTCGGATCGGCCGACGCTGCGGCCGCGGTGCTGACGACCTCGTTCACGCGTTCCCTGGTCCGCAGCATGGGCACCACCACCCGGAGAGCCACTCTCGTGTGGCGAGATGTCTACCCCGCCCGCCCCGCCCGAAACGGCGCAACGGCCCGGCACGATCGGCCTTGACGATCATTCGCACTACGAACTAAAGTGCTTCGCAGTACGAATACTTCGTTCAACGAACTAGGAGTCGTCATGACGACGGCGCGCGAGCGGTCGGACGCAGCGGGGTCCAGAGCCCTGATAGCGCTGGTAGTGGCCGTCTTCGGATACGCACTCATGCAGACCGCGGTGGTCCCGGCGCTGAAGCTGCTCGAGGTCCGGCTGCACGCGACCCCCACCGCATCGGCCTGGATCCTCACGGCGTTCCTGCTGTCCAGCGCGGTGCTGACCCCCGTGCTGGGGCGCCTGGGTGATCAGCTCGGCCGGCGCAAGGTCACGCTGGCGGTGCTGGTCGTCTACGCGATCGGAATGGCCGCCGCCGCGGCCGCGCAGAACCTCGGACAGCTCATTGCCGCGCGCGTCGTCCAGGGTGCCGCGCTGGCACTGGTTCCGCTGTCGATGGCCATCCTGCGCGAGGCCCTGCCGCCCGAGCGGCTGCCGTTCGCGATGGGCCTGGTGTCGGGCGCGGTCGGCGCCGACGGGGGTGCCGGCCTGATCGCCGGCGGCCTGCTGGCCGACCACCTGTCGTGGCGGTACCTGTTCGTCCTCGGCACGGCGATCGCCCTGGTGAGCCTGCTGCTGGCGGCACGCTGGGTGCCCGCCGGCACGTACGTCGCCGCAAGCGGGACGGACGTTCCCGGGGCCGTGCTGCTCGGCGGTGGCCTGGTCGCGGTGCTGCTGGCCCTGGCGAAGGGCCCGGCTTGGGGTTGGTCATCGGGCCGGACGCTCGGGCTCCTCGCACTCGGCCTGGCCCTGTTCGTCGCCCTCGTCGCCGTGGAACGGACCAGGAGCGACGCACTGCTGGACGTCGGCGAGCTGCGGGACCGTCCGATGCTGATGACGCACGCCGCCGCGTTCCTGTTCGGCGCCGGCTCGTACTTCTTCTACCTCGCCCTGCCGTTGTACGCGCAGATGCCGAAAGCCGCCGGCGCCGGCTTCGGATCCACGATCACGGTGGCCGGGCTGCTCATGCTGCCGGGGATGCTCGCGGTCGTACCGGCGAGCATGGCGGTCGGCCGGATCGCCAGGGCGCTGGGGCCGCGCTGGCCGCTGGCCGGCGGCTGGACACTGTTCGCGGCCGGATCGGTGCTGTTCGTCCTCGCTCACGACCGGATGTGGCAGCATGCCGTGTTCTACACGATCGTGGGTTGCGGGACCGGTCTGGTCATCGGCTCACTGCCCAAGCTGATCGCCGACATCGTGCCCCTCGCCCGGACCGGGACGGCCAATGGCTTCAACAACATCGCCCGCACCGTCGGCAGCGCCGTGGGGACCGCCCTCGCCGCCGCGGTGATCGCCTCCGCCGGCACCGGCCCGCCGCCCGACTCCACCTTCACCGACCTGTTCTGGCTGGCAACCGCCGCCGCGGCGCTGGGCATCGCGGTCGCGTGCTTCGCCGCGAGAGGCGGACCGGCCGCCACCGCCGGGCCGGTGACCCCGGTCGCCGAGCCGGTGGTGGGCCGATGAGCGTCTTCAGCGACGCCGAACTCGCCTACCTGCGTGAGGATCGGCGCCGACTCGGGCGGTTGGCAACCGTCGGGCCAGACGGCATGCCGCATGTGGCCCCGCTGGGCTTCTCGCTCGGCCCCGGTGGCGCCTACATCGACATGAGTGGCCGCAACTTCGAGCGGTCCAAGAAGTTCCGGGACGTGGCCGCCTCGAGACGCGCCGCGCTGGTCATCGACGACGTGCTGCCGCCGTGGCAACCCCGGGGCATCGAGGTCCGCGGCCGCGCCGAGGCGATCCCCGGACCGCCGGCCCTGATCCGCCTGATCCCCGAGCGGGTGATCAGCTGGGGGCTGCACGCGGGCCGGAGCATCGAGGACACCTACCGGGCCCGCGACGTCCGGGGCGCCGCCGATGCCTGACTACGGACACCGGCTGCGGTTCGCCGCCAACCTCATCCCGTCGGCCCAGGACGCGTCGGAGGTGGTGGCGCTGGCCCGGGTCGCCGAGCGCGCCGGGCTGGACCTGGTCACCTTCCAGGACCATCCGTACCAGCCCGCGTTCCTGGACACCTGGACGCTGCTGAGCTACGTCGCCGCGGCCACCAGCACCGTCCGCCTCGCCGGCAACGTGCACCCGATCCCGCTGCGCCCGCCGGCCGTCCTGGCTCAGGCCGCCGCGAGCCTCGACATCCTCAGCGGCGGGCGGCTGGAGCTCGCGCTCGGCGCGGGGGGCCTGTGGGACGCCATCGCCGGCATGGGCGGTCCGCGCCGCACGCCGCGGGAAGCGGTCGACGCGCTGGACGAGGCCATCCAGATCATCCGCGCCGCCTGGGACACCCGCACCGGCGACACCATGCGGCTCCCGGGACGCCACTACCGGGTCGACGGCCTGCGACGCGGCCCCGCCCCCTCGCACGACATCGGCATCTGGCTCGGCGCCTACCGGCCACGGATGCTCCGGCTGGTGGGACGGGCCGCGGACGGCTGGCTCCCCTCCCTGACGCGGCTGCGGGACCCCGGGCAGCTCGCCGAAGGCAACGCCGTCATCGACGAGGCCGCCGCGGCGGCGGGACGCTCGCCGCACGGCATCCTCCGCCTGCTCAACCTCGGCGGCCCGGCACCCGCCGAGCAGCTGGCCGAACTCGCCCTCACCCACGGCACCAGTGTGTTCACCATGGTGACCCGCAGTTCGTACGAGATCGAACGATTCGCGACCGAGCTCGCCCCGGCCGTGCGCGACCTGGTCGCAGCCGAACGACGGGCCTGATCGGCCACCGGCCGGCCGTTCAGCGGCCCGCCGCCCACGCGGGGTCGTGCTCGAACAGGATCCGCGTCTGCGCGGAGGCCAGCCGCGCCCGATCGCCGGGGTCGAGGCACCGGGTCATCGACTCCAGCCGGGCCGTCACGTCATCGTGCGCCGCGACGGCGAGCCGGCGGCCGTCGTCATGCAACGTGACCACGCAGGCACGCCGATCGGCGGGATCGGGCACCCGGGCCACGAGGCCGCGCTTCTCCACGCGATCCACCAGACCCGTCATGGTGGAGCGCTCCAGATGCATGAGCCGGCCCAGCTCGCTCATCCCGACCGGCCCGTCGATCAACATGCACAGCAGTTGCAGCTGCTGCGGCGGCAGGCCGTGCGCCCGGGCGACGTCCGCGAACACCCGCTGCACCAGATGCGACATGCGCACCAGGGCCGTGGCGACGCCCAGCCCGGACGCCGCATCTGTGGTACTGGACATGACGACAGTCTAACCAACGGTCGTTCGCATTACGAATCATCGGCGGCGCGCGGTCAATGAACGTCTGAGCCAGCCGGCGGCGCCGAGGCGCCGTCAGTGCCGTTCGCCACCGCGCGCTGACTCCGGCACCTTCCGGCCCCCGTCCACCGTCGGCACCGCGGCCAGCAGGGCCCGCGTGTAGTCGTGCTGCGGGCCGGTGAAGACATCGGTCACCGGGCCCTGTTCGACCACCCGGCCATCGCGCATCACCAGGACCCGGTCGGCGACGTGGTGGATGACGCCCAGGTCGTGGGAGATGAACAGCAGCGCGGTGCCGTCCGCGGCCTGCAGGTCGGCCAGCAGGTCCAGGACCTGGGCCTGGATCGACACGTCCAGCGCGGACACCGGCTCGTCACAGACCAGCACGTCCGGGCGGGGGCCGATGGCCCGGGCGATCGCGACGCGCTGGCGCTGGCCGCCCGACAGCGACCGCGGGTGCCGGCGCAGGTGTTCGGGGCCGAGCCCGACGCGCTCCAGCAGCTCGACCACGCGGTCACGGCCTGGCCGGCCGCGTTCGGGGAGGGGTTCGCCGACGAGCTTCTCCACGGTGTACCGCGGATCGAACGAGCTCAGCGGGTCCTGCGCGATGACCTGCAGGCGGCGGCGGTACGGCCGGCGACGGCGCTCGGGCACGCCGGTCCAGTCGACGTCGCCGAGGCGGACCGTGCCGGCCGACGGCTCGACCAGGCCCAGCGCGATGCGGGCCAGGGTGGTCTTGCCCGAACCCGACTCGCCCACGACGCCCAGGGTCTCGCCGCGAGCCAGGGTGAAGGAGACGTCGTCGACGGCGCGCCGGGTGCCGTACGACTTCTGCAGCCCGGTCGCGGACAGCACGATCCGGTCGGGGCGCACGTCCCGCGGCGGCAGCGGCTGCGGGTCGGTCACGCTCAGGCGGCGGCCGCGCGAGGCGGCGGTCGGCACGGCGGCCAGCAGCAGGCGGGTGTAGGGGTGCTCCGGCGCCGCCAGGACCCGCTCGGCCGGGCCCTGCTCGACGATCTCGCCGGCCCGCATGACCAGGACCCGGTCGGCGATCCGGGACACCACGGCCAGGTCGTGGCTGACCAGCAGGACCGTCGAGCCGGCGGCGCGGCGCTCGGCGAGCAGGTCGAGCAGCTGGGCCTGGACGGTGACGTCGAGGGCGGTGGTGGGCTCGTCGGCGATGAGCAGCGGCGGGTCGGCGGCGATCGCCGAGGCGATGAGCGCGCGCTGGCGCAGGCCGCCGGAGAGCTGGTGCGGGTACTGGCGGGCGCGCTCCTCGGGGTCGGGCACGTGCACCGCCGACAGCAGCGCGGCGACGCGGGCCGGGCGCTCGGCGGGGCGGGCGATGCCGTGGGCGCGCAGCACCTCGGCGATCTCGGCGCCCACGGTGTTGAGCGGGTCGAGCGAGACGAGGGCGTCCTGGAGCACGAGACCGGCGACCCGGCCGCGCAGGCGGCGCCAGTCGCGCTCGCCGTAGGCGAGGGTGTCGCGGCCGTCGAGGGTCAGGCGGGCGGCCCGCACCTGGGCGGTGGGGCCGGCCAGGCCGACGAGGGTGCGGGCGGTGACGCTCTTGCCGGAGCCGCTCTCGCCGACGAGGGCGACGCACTCGCCGGGCTCGATGTCGAAGCTCACGCCACGCACGGCGGGCACCGGACCGGGGAACGTGACGTGCAGGTCCTGGACCGACAGCAGCGGCGCCATCAGCGCCTCCCCTCGAAGCGGGCCTGCAGGCGGCGGCCGACGGCGGTGAGCGCGATGACGGTGAGGGTGAGGGTGGCACCGGGCAGGATCGCCGACCACCACGCCACGCGCAGGTAGTTGCGGCTCTCCGAGAGCATCGCGCCCCACTCCGGCGACGGCGGCTGCGGGCCCATGCCGAGGAACGACAGCGCGGAGGCGTTGACGATCGCGGTGCCCAGGCCGATGGTGGCGAGGATCGGCAGCGGGCCGAGGACGTTGGGCAGGATGTGCCGCCACGCCAGCCGGGCCCGGGACAGGCCGAAGGTGACCGCCTGCTCGACGTAGCCGGCCCGCTTGACCAGCAGCGTCTGGGCCCGCACGATCCGGCCGTAGCGGGGCGCGAAGGCGAGGGCGATGGCCAGGATCAGGCTGGGCGTGCCCGGCTCGGTGAAGGCGATGAACAGCAGCGCCAGCAGCACCTCGGGAAACGCCGAGAGCACGTCCAGGGCGCGGCTGAGCACCTCGTCGACCGCCCGCGGCGCCAGGCCCGCGAGCAGCCCCACGAGCCCGCCGGCGAGCACGGACAGCAGGGTCGCGGCGGCGCCGATGCTCAGCGAGTAGCGGGCGCCGTAGACGGTCCGGGTGAACACGTCCCGGCCGAGCTGGTCGGTGCCGAACCAGTGTGCGGCGCTCGGCGGCTGCAGCGCCGCGAGCGGGTCGGCGGCGAGCGGGTCGCCGGTGGTCAGCAGCGGGGGCGTGATCGCGGCGACGGCGATCAGCGCCAGCGCGAGCCCGGGAATCCACAGGTGGCGCAGCCGGGGTGCGGCCGCGGCCGGCGCGGGGAGCGCGATGGTCATGGTCAGCCCTTCCGCAGCCGCGGGTCGACGAGGAGGTAGGTGAGGTCGGCCAGCGTGCTCAGCGCGACGTAGATGGCGGCCGAGAGCATCACGACCGCCAGCACGACCGGGATGTCCTTGGTGCCGACGGCGTCGGTGGCGACCTGGCCGAGGCCGGGGCGGCCGAAGACCCGCTCGACGATGACGGCCGCGCTGAGCAGGAAGCCGATGAGCGTGCCGGCGAGGGTGACGGCGGGCAGCAGGGCGTGGCGCAGCGCGTGGCGCCACAGCAGCGCGTGCCGGGTCAGGCCGCGCGAGCGGGCGGTGAGCGCGAACGGCTCGTCCAGTGCCCGCTCCAGGCCCTCGCGCAGGACCTGGCTGAGCAGGCCGCCGAGGGGCAGGGCCAGGGACAGGGCGGGCAGTACGAGCGCGGAGATGTCCCGGTCGCCGGAGACCGGGAACCAGCCCAGCCGGAACGAGAAGACACTGAGCAGCAGGATGCCGATGAGGAAGCCGGGCGCCGAGACGGCCGACAGCTCCAGCATGGAGACCAGCCCGCGCACCCAGCGGCCGCGGCCGGTGGAGACCAGGGCCAGGCCGAGTGCGACGACGACCGTGAAGGCGCTCGCCAGCAGGGTCAGCTTCACCGTCGGCCAGACCTGGCTGGCGATGATGTCGGCGACCGGGCGCTGCAGGACGTAGGAGCGGCCGAAGTCGCCGTGCAGCAGCCGCCACAGGTAGCCCACGTACTGGACCACCGCGGGCCGGTCCAGGCCAAGGTCGGCGGCGATCTGGGCGCGGATCTGCGGCGTGTCCGGGCCGTCGCCAACGAGCGTGTCGACGGTGTCGCCGGGGGCCAGGTGCAGGGCGAGGTAGGCCGCGGTGGCGGCGGCCCAGAGGACCGCCACCCCGCTGCCGAGACGTCGCAGGACGGCTCGCCACATCGCTACTTGCCGATCCAGACGTTGTACGCACTGCCCGGCACGCCGGCGGTGGGCTCGAAGCCGAGGCCGCCGATCCGCTTCTGGGCCGCGATCTGGTCCGCCGGGGCGTACAGCGGCAGCAGCGTCGCGTTGTCGGTGAGCGTGTGCTGGACCGTGTTGTAGATCTCCTTACGCTTCGCCGGGTCGGTGCTGGCCGCGGCGGTGGCGACCTGCGCGTCGAGGTCGGGGCTGGCGAAGCCGTGCCGGTTGATCGGCGCGCCCTTGGGCAGGATGAGGGTGAGCGCGGCGCCGGCGTCGGTGTCGGCGCGGGAGTTGTCGAACAGCTCGTACTCGTTCTTGTTGATCGCGTCCGTGGCGGTGCCCGCGTCGACGATCTTCACCTGCAGGTCGATGGCGGCCGACTGTTTGACCGCGGCCTGCACCGCCTGGGCGAGGATGTCGCGTTTGTCCCGCACGTACGGCGCGGAGAGCACGATGCGGGCCGTGAGCCGCTGCCCGTTCTTGGTGCGGAAGCCCTCGGCGTCCTTCGTGGACCAGCCGGCCTCGTCCAGCAGGCGGTTGGCCTCGGCCGGGTCGCTGCCGTAGGTCTTCTCCACCGACGGGTCGTAGAACTGGCCGGACGGGCTCAGGATGCTCCACGCCCGGGTGGCGGTGCCGCGGTACACCCCCTGCAGCACCCCGTCGACGTCGACGGCGTCGCGGAAGGCCTTGCGCACCCGGATGTCGTCGAAGGGCGCCCGGGTCTGGTTGAAGTAGTAGTTGTACGCCGTGCCGCTGTTGAGGTGCTGGGCGAACTGCAGGTTCGGGTCACCCTTCACCAGGCCCTGCTCGGTGGCGGGGACGCCCTCGATGACGTCGACCTGGCCCGACGTCAGCGCGCCGACGCGCACCGAGGACTCCTTGAGGAAGCGGTACGTGACCTCGTCGAGGTAGGCCGGGCCCTGGTGGCCGGCGTCGGCCGGGGCCCACTTGTAGGCCGGGTTGCGCTTGTAGTGCACCTCCTGACCCTTGGTGTAGCGGTCGAGGATGAACGGGCCGGTGCCCACGACGTCGGGGCCGCCGGCCTTGAGGTCGGGGCTCTTGAGCGACTTCGGCGAGATCTGCGCGCCCTGCGGTGAGGCGAAGAAGTCCAGGATCAGCCCGTCGGGCTGCTTGAGGTGTACTGCGATCGTGGCCGGGTCGACGACCTGCGCGTCCTTGAAGTTCTTGAGCTGGGTGGACGTCACCGAGGGGGCGTACCCGGGCGCGAAGAGCTGGTCGAGGTTGGCCTTCACCGCGGCGGCGTCGAACTTCTCGCCGTCGTGGAAGGTGACGTCGTCGCGGAGCTTGAAGGTGTACGTCAACCCGTCCGCCGACACGTCGTAGGAGCGCGCCAGCCAGGGCAGATAGCCGCCCTTGTCGTCGTGGGTGAGCAGCGCCTCGAAGCTGTTCCATACCAGCAGGCGGGCCTTGGCCTGGGCGTACTGGTGCGGGTTGAACGTGATCGGCTCGGTCTCGACGGCCCAGGTCAGTGAGCCGCCCTGGACCGGGGCACCGGCATCGTCGGCCGGCTCGTCGGCACCGCCGCCGCACGCGGCCAGTAACAGGCCGGCGACGACGACAACGGCAGCAAATCTACGCATGGGAGGTCCTTGGTGCAGGCAGGAGGAAGGGAGGGCGCCGGACCGGCTGATGCGGTCGCGCCGTGTCCGGTCAGTGCAGCAGTGCCGATCGGCCGGCGTCAACCAACCGAGGTGGTCGTCACGAACCTCTGGTCTAAACCATATCTTGCACGTAGGATTAGTCGGCAATTTGCTCCGGATCCACGGAGGTACCCATGCCGAACCTGCCACGCTCCAGCCGCCTGGCCAGCCCCGTCGACACGACCGCCTACGGGGAGTACCGCATCAACCGCCGGCCCGGCGACCAGCGCCCCCTCTACAGATTCACCGGCCGCATCGAGCACGGCGCCGCCGGCCGCTACCACATCTACGCGGGCTGGTTCTGCCCGTGGTCGCACCGCGTCACCATCGCCCGGGAGCTCGCCGGGCTCGGCGACGCCGTGAGCGTGTCCTACGTGGACAACGCGCGCGACGGGCGCGGCTGGGCGTTCCGGGAGCGCTACGGCCCCGACCCGGTCAACGGGTTCACGCTGCTGCGTCAGGCGTACGAGCAGACCGAGCCCGGCTTCGACGGGCACATCTCGGTCCCGACGCTGTGGGACCGGTCGGCCGGCCGCGTGCTCAGCAACGACTACCGCACCATCGGCATCGATCTCGCCACCCGCTTCCGCGACGTCGCCGAGCCCCTCGTCGAGGCCTACCCCGAGCCGCTGCGCGCCCAGATCGAGGAGCTGACCGGCTGGCTCGCCCCGGGCGTCGGCGAGGACGAGACGAAGGCCCGCTTCGCCGCGCTCGACGAGCGGCTCGCCACCCGGCGCTACCTCGTCGGCCCCACCGTCACCGAGGCGGACATCCGGCTGTACGTCGTGCTCGTGCGCTACGGCGCCGGCCTGACCGCGTATCCGAACCTGTGGGCTTACGCGCGTGACCTGTACACCGTGCCGGCCTTCCGCGACACCACTGACCTGCACACCTACGGCGACTCCGGCGCCGCTGAGCTGGACTGGTCCGCGCCCGCGCGCCGGCCCGAAGGGAGCCTCTCATGAGCGGTCCGGAGCGAAGCGGAGGGGCCGCTCATCAGGGGCACAGGGTGGAGCTCGTGCGGCCGGAGCGAAGCGGAGGTCGCATGACCGGTGAACTGAGTCTGGCGGTCGCGCTCGACGGCGCGGGCTGGCACCCGGCCGCCTGGCGCGACCCGGCCGCCCGCCCGAGCGAGCTCTTCGCGCCGGCGTACTGGCTGTCGCTGGTCCGCGAGGCCGAGCGGGGCCGGCTCGACTTCGTCACGATCGAGGACTCGCTCGACTTCGACGGGCGCCCCGAGCTGGTCAAGGGCCGCCTCGACGCGCTGCTGATCGCGGCGCGCATCGCGCCCGTGACCGCCGGCATCGGCCTCGTGCCCACCGTCGGCGTGACGCGCACCGAGCCGTTCCACATCTCCACGCAGGTCGCCACCCTCGACTACCTCAGCCGCGGGCGGGCCGGATGGCGGGCCCAGGTCTCGCACCGGCCCGGCTCTGACACGGCGGACGTGCTGGGCGAGGCCGCGGACCACGTCGAGGTCGTCCGGCGGCTGTGGGACAGCTGGGAGGACGACGCGGTCATCCGCGACGCCGCCACCGGCCGGTTCGTCGACCGCGACAAGCTGCATTACATCGACTTCGCCGGCCGGCACTTCAGCGTCCGCGGCCCGTCGATCACCCCGCGCCCACCGCAGGGCCAGCCGGTGGTCACCGCGCTCGCGCACAACCGGCCCGTCTACGAGTTCGCCGCGGCGAACGCCGACATCGTCTACGTCACTCCCGCCGACGCCGCGCAGGCCGGCGCGATCGCCGCCGAGGTCCGCTCGCTCACCGACCGGCCCGTCAAGGTCTTCGCCGACATCGTGGTGTTCGCAGACCCCGAGCGCAAAGCCCGCCTCGACGACCTGGCCGGCGCGCCCTTCACCAGCGACGCGCACGTCTTCGCCGGCCCGCCCGGCGACCTCGCCGACCTGCTGCTCGCCTGGCGCGACGCCGGCCTGGACGGCTTCCGGCTGCGCCCGGGCCTGCTGCCCACCGACCTCACCGCGATCGTCGACGGGCTGCTGCCGGTCCTGCGCGAGCGCGGGGCCTTCCGCCGCGAGTACACGGCGAGCACACTGCGCGGGCACCTCGGCCTGCCGGCGACCCCCAACCGCTACGCCGCCGCGGGAGCGAGCGCATGAAGCAGATCATCCTCGCCGCGCACTTCCCCGGCGTGAACAACACCACCGTGTGGAGCGACCCGGCGGCCGGCAGCCAGATCGAGTTCGCGTCGTTCGAGCGCCTCGCCCGCACCGCCGAGCGCGGCCGCTTCGACTTCTTCTTCCTCGCCGAGGGGCTGCGCCTGCGCGAGCAGCGTGGCCGCATCCACGACCTCGACGTGGTCGGCCGGCCGGACAACCTGACCGTGCTCGGCGGACTCGCCGCGGTGACCACCCACCTGGGCCTCACCGGCACCGTCAACTCGACCTTCAACGAGCCCTACGACCTCGCCCGGCGCCTGGCCACCCTCGACCACCTCTCCGGCGGCCGGGCCGGCTGGAACGTCGTCACCTCCTGGGACGCCTTCACCGGCGAGAACTTCCGCCGCGGCGGCTACCTCGACCGCGCCGACCGGTACACGCGGGCCGAGGAGGTGCTGCAGACGGTCCGGGAGCTCTGGGACACCTGGGACCCGGACGAGATCGTCGCCGACCCGGCGGCCGGCGTGTTCACCCGGCACGGCAGCCCCGGCGCGTTCGTCCACAAGGGACGGCATGTCGACATCGAGGGCCACTTCGCCGTGCCGCACAGCCCGCAGGGCCGGCCGGTCATCCTCCAGGCCGGCGACTCCGAGCACGGCCGCGAGTTCGCCGCCCGCTCCGCCGACGCCATCTTCTCCCGGCACGGCACGCTCGAGGCCGGCAAGGCGTTCTACGCCGACGTGAAGGGCCGCATGGCGAAGTACGGCCGCCGCCCCGAGGAGCTGAAGATCCTGCCGGCCAGCACCTTCGTGCTCGGCGACAGCGAGGCCGACGCCCACGAGCGGGCCCACCACGTCCGCCGCCAGCAGGTCAGCCCGCAGACGGCGATCCTGCTGCTGGAGCAGCTGTGGAACAAGGACTTGAGCGACCTCGACCCCGACGGGCCGCTCCCGCCGTTCGACCCGGTGCTCGACGGCGACTCGATCATCAAGGGCCGGGCCGGGATGTACCCCGACCCGCTGGCCACCGCCCGCGAGTGGCGGGCGATCGCCGAGCGGGGCAAGCTCGGCATCCGCGACCTGATCATCGAGGTCACCGGCCGGCAGACCTTCATCGGCACGCCGGAGACGGTCGCCGCGACCCTGCACGAGTTCGTGCAGTCCGAGGCCGCCGACGGCTTCATCCTCGTGCCGCACATCGTGCCCGGGGGCCTCGACGAGTTCGTCGACCGGGTCGTGCCGCTGTTGCAGGAGCGCGGCGCGTTGCGCACCGAGTACACCACCACGACCCTGCGCGGGCATCTGGGACTGGCGTCATGAAGTTCCTCGCGATCACCCTCATCGTCCACGACCGCAAGAGGCCGCCCCGGGAACGGCTCCGCGAGGTCGTCGACAACGCGATCCTCGCCGAGCAGCTGGGCTTCGACGGCTTCGGCGTCGGCGAGCGCCACGAGCGGCCGTTCATCTCCTCCTCGCCCCCGGTCGTGCTCAGCCACATCGCGGCCCGCACGGGCACCATCCGGCTTTTCACCGCCGTCACCACGCTCAGCCTGCTGGACCCGGTCCGCGCGTTCGAGGACTACTCCACGCTGGACAACCTCGCAGGCGGCCGGCTCGAGCTCATCGTCGGCAAGGGCAACGGCGCGGCCCAGGCCCAGCTGTTCCACGTCACCGCCGAGGACCAGTGGGACCGCAACCGCGAGGGGTACGAGCTGTTCACGAAGCTCTGGCGGGAGGACAAGGTCACCTGGGAAGGCCAGTTCCGCCCGTCGCTGACCGACGCGGAGGTCCTGCCGCGGCCGCTGCAGCGACAGATCCGCATCTGGCACGGCAGCGCCACCAGCAAGGCCTCGGTCGAGCTGGCCGCCCAGCACGGCGACCCGCTGTTCTCAGCCAACGTCACCAACCCCGTCGAGCCCTACGCCGAGCTGGTCGCCCACTACCGCGAGCGACTCGCCTTCCACGGCCACCCGCCGCAGCGGGCGCTGGTCGGGGCCGGCAGCGCGGGCCTCTACGTGGCGCGCACCTCCCAGGAGGCGATCGCGACCTACCGCCCGGTCTTCCAGGCCCGGCTGGAGACCTTCCGCCAGCTCGGCGCCGAGCCGGTGTTCCCGACATTGGAGGACGCGATCGAGCGCAGCTCGATCCTGGTCGGCAGCCCGCAGCAGATCATCGACAAGGTCCACCGCTACCACGAGCGGCTCGGCCACGAGGTGATGCACGTCCAGGCCGATGCTGACGGGCTCACCGACAAGCAGCACCACGCCTCGCTGGAGCTGTTCCAGGCCGAGGTCGCCCCGGTCCTGCGCCGGGAGATCCCCAGCCGCCCGTTCCCCGTCCCGGAGGTGGCCACGCCATGACCGTACCCCTGTCGATCCTCGACCTGGCCCCCGTCATCTCCGGCGGCGACGCCGGCCAGGCGCTGCGCAACACGATCGACCTGGCCCGGCGGGCCGAGTCGTTCGGGTACCACCGCTACTGGGTGGCCGAGCACCACTTCACCGACGGCGTCGCCAGCGCCGCCCCGGCGGTGCTCATCGGCCTCATCGCCGCGGCGACCGAGCGGATCCGGGTCGGCTCCGGCGCCGTGCAGGTCGGCCACCAGACCGCACTGTCCATCGTGGAGCAATTCGGCCTGCTCGCCGCGGTGCACCCGGGCCGCATCGACCTCGGCCTCGGCCGCTCCGGCCAGCGCCAGGCCGAGGCCGTCGCCGCGCTCGCCGCGCCGAAGCCGGCCACCGCACCGGCGCCGGCGCGGGTCGTCGACGGGCTGCTCATCCCCGCGCCGTTCGACTTCTCCGGCATCGTCGCCTCGCCGAAGTGGGCGGTACAGGCAGCGCTGCTGCAGCAACCGCAGGCGGTCGCGCCCGACTTCGCCGAGGTCGTCGAGGACATCGCCGCGCTCATCGCCGGCACCTTCACCCGCGACGGCATCGACGTGCACGCCACCCCCGGCGAGGGCGCCGACGTGCAGCTGTGGATCCTGGGCAGCAGCGCCGGACAGAGCGCGTCGGTGGCCGGCGAGCGGGGCCTGCCGTTCGCGGCCAACTACCACGTCAGCCCGGCCACGGTGCTGGAGGCCGTGGAGGCCTACCGGGCCGCGTTCCGCCCGTCCGCGGTCCTGGACCGCCCGCACGTGCTGGTCTCGGCCGACGTGGTCGTCGCGCCCACGGCCCCCGAGGCCGAGCGGCTCGCCGCCGGCTACGGCCTGTGGGTGCACAGCATCCGCACCGGCCGCGGCGCGATCCCGTTCCCGTCCCCCGCCGAGGCCGACGCGGCGGTGTGGACGGACGAGGATCGGGCGCTGGTCCAGGACCGCCT
Organism: Dactylosporangium sp. CA-233914; assembly: GCF_050942935.1. Classification (NCBI taxonomy): domain Bacteria; kingdom Bacillati; phylum Actinomycetota; class Actinomycetes; order Micromonosporales; family Micromonosporaceae; genus Dactylosporangium; species Dactylosporangium sp. CA-233914. Next base: position 8,097,775 of record NZ_CP192030.1, read on the forward strand.
CGACACGCAGTTCACCGGCGCCCCGGACGAGGTCGCCGACCGGCTGCGCACCCTGCAGCGGGTCACCGGCGCCGACGAACTGCTCGTCACGACCATCACCCACGAGCACGCCGACCGCGTCCGCTCCTTCGAGCTGCTGGCCAAGGAGTGGTCGTGAACGATCTGTCCCCGGCCGGCCTGCGGCAGGTGTTCGGCGCGTTCCCGACCGGGGTCACGGCCGTCGCCGCGCTCGTCGACGACACCCCGGTCGGCCTGGCCGCGAGCTCGTTCACGTCGGTGTCGCTCGACCCGCCGCTGGTGTCGGTCTGCATCGCCCGAACCTCCACCACCTGGCCGGTGCTGCGCCGCGCCCGCCGCCTGGGCGTGAGCGTGTTGAGCGCCGACCAGGAGCACCTGGGCCGCCAGCTGTCCCGCCGCGGGGTGGACCGCTTCGCCGGCGCGACGTGGCGCACCAGCAACGACGGCGAGATCCTGCTGGACGGCGCGTGCGCCTGGCTGGACTGCACCGTCTACAACGAGTACCCGGCCGGGGACCACAGCATCGTCCTGCTGCGCGTGCACGACCTCGACGCCGACCACACCGCGGCCCCGCTGGTCTTCCACCGCAGCGCGTTCGGCCGCCTGCAGCTGGCCGCCTGACCGGACGGCCCCCCGGACGCGGCGGGCCGGCTATCCGAGAGCCGGCCCGCCGCCTTCCCCTGGATATGAAACCCCCGTCGAAGGGACGTCACGCGTGAGCATGCCGCCGCACCTCGCGCTGGAGGTCGACGCCCCGTCGACCGCCGGCGAGATCGAAGCACTCGGGCGCGCGGTCGCCGCCGCCGAGCTGGCCGGCGTCGCGTTCGTCACCATCGCCGACACGCCCGGGGCAGTGGGCGTCGAGGCCGGGGTGTGGGCCGCGTAAACCCTCGGACGCCCGTTGCGGCGCGCTTGGTGCGGCGGACGCACGGATCGGCCGACGAGCGTGATCTGGCGACAGGAAAACCGCTTCCGGCAAGCGAACGGGCGGCCCTATGCTGCTTGATCGCAGGCGACCAGTCGCAGTCCGGGCGCTGCTCTCTGATATCGAGGAGTTGCCGATGCCCCACGTGACGCTCTACGCGCTCGAAGAAGAGCTGGCCGGGCGTGAACCCGGCCTCATCGGGGAACTGACCAACGCCGTCGTGTCCGTGTATGGCGAGTGGGCCCGAAGTTCGGTGGATGTCAGGCTTATCGGCATTCCTGCCGGACGATGGGCTCGCGGCGGAGCGACGGTCGCTACGGCCGCGCCCTCGGTGACCTTTGGCATGCGCGAGGAAGTGTTCGTACGAGAGGACGCAGCCAGAGTCATCGCACAACTCGTCTCCGCGTTCACCGAAGCCGTCACCGCCGTGTTCGGCGACGATTGTCGCGACGAAATTCTCGTCGAACTAGTCGGCCAACCCACGTCTCGCTCCGGGCTGGGCGGGAAAGTCATCAGCGACGGCAGGCCCGGGAAGTAGGATACGCGCGATTGCGCGCTGTCCGTTGCCAACGAGGGTGAACCGTTTGCCATCGAACTTGGACCGCCACGGATCTGTGCCACCGAAGATGCGCCACCGCAGGTCAGGGCAGCGGGAAGCGGCCGAGTCGTCGCCGCCGGACGACCGGCGGGCAGCGACGGCTCGGGCCTCCTCGTGCTATCGAATCTGATTCGCACTGGTCACGAGGTTGCGCTTGGACCAACTGTTGCGTCAACGGACAGCAGGCTCAAGGTTGTTCGCATACTCCGCAGTCGAATCGCGTGGTCTTGAGTAAGGTGGCCGTGGTGCCGACGCCCGTGATGTTGGCGGCCAGCGCGAAGGCGGCCGGGGCGGAAACGTCGGAGAGGTTCTCGCTGCCGGAGAGGTCGAAGCCCGAGTCGATCATCAGCTGGGTCAGACGGTCGGCGTCCTCGCCCAAGCGCTCGTCTGGGAAGCCGGGTGTCGAAGGTGAGCCTGACGGTGCCTTGATCGATGTAGTAGAAGTCTTGTCGTGAGTTGATGTTGAAGAAGTGGGACACCAGAGTCGTATCGCGGGCTGCCTGGACTACGGCAATCGGGTCGACTCCCATGCGACCATTGGGTTCGACGATAAGGGTCCAGTCACCGATCTGCGTCGCGCCCAGCAACAGTTCGTAGTCAGCTGCCTGGTCACGGTGCAGTGCGAAGGCGGCGTCGACGAGCTCATCGACCCCCGTTACGGCCGGGCGCCGGCCGAGCGGCGAAGTTGTCGAGAGCTCGTTGCGGCTCTGCGACCTTGATGAACGTGGAGTATACGTCGGCCAGTAGAGGGAAACTGTCAGCCAGCCATTGATAGTCCGAAGCGCTAACGGCCACACTGCCGCGCTGTTGACGCGGGCGACGGGTGGTCGCCCGCGGCTGGTCCGGTGTGGTGCGCCGGCGTGCCTTAGATCTGGGCGAAGCCACCGTCCACGGCGAGCTCGGAGCCGTTGACGTAGCTGGACGCGTCCGAGGCGAGGAAGACGGCCGCCGCGGCGATCTCCTCAGGTTCGGCCAAGCGGCCGAGCGGAACCGACGCCCCGGCGGCGGCGAGCTTGTCGGCCCCGATCAGCTCGAGCAAACCCTGCGTGCGGGTACCGCCGGGGGAGAGTACGTTGATCCGGTACTGACGCGCCCTGGCGTCGTGGGCGAACCCGCGGACCAGGTTACGGATCGCGGCCTTGGTCGCCCCGTACACGGGCAGGAACGACTGGGGTCGCGTGATCGCCGTCGATCCGGTGAGGATGATCGACGCACCCGAGGAGAGTAGCGGCAACGCCTTCTGCACGGTGAACAGCGAGCCCTTGACGTTGGTGGTGAACATGGCGTCGAACTGCTCCTCGGTGATCTCGCCCAGCGGTGCAGCAATCCCGATCCCGGCGTTGGCAACCAGGACGTCGATCCGACCCGCCTGCTCCGCGACCGTCGCATAGAGCCCGTCGAGGTCCTCGAGCCGGCCCACGTCGCAGCGAACCCCAGTAACCCCGGGACCCAGTTCGGCCTCGACCTCGTCGAGCTGCGCCTGGCGACGGCCGGCGACGAACACCCGCGCACCCTCGGCGCGGTAGGCCCGCGCGATCGCCAGCCCGATACCCGCGTTCGCTCCGGTCAGGACCGCGACCTTGCCCTCCAGCACCTTCATGACCACTCCCGTCCATGATTGTTGACCGACTGGTCCATAATGCGTTGATATGGACCGTCCGGTCAATAATCCGGGAGGGGTTGTGTCGCATGCCACCACTGCGGGGGTGCTTAGGGCGCAGGCAGCAAGCCGTCGAGCAGAGCCTCGGCCATGGCCAACAAGGCGGCCGGGTCCTGACCGACTCGACCGAGCACGATCAGCCCGAGCTGACCGGCCAGCACCGCGCGGGCGGTGACCTCCGGGTCGAGACGGGGTGCGACGTCGCCCTCGCGCTGCGCTCGTCGTACCGCGTCGGTAAGCACCGCAGTGGTCGCCGCGTAGCTGCGCCGCGCCTCCGCGGCCACCTCGGCGGCGCTCGCCGAGAGTTCCATCGCGGTGTTGGCGAGCAGGCAACCCCGACGGGCCTGCTCGCCGCTGGGATCACGCACGGGCCCGGTCACGAAGCCACAGATCACGTCGATACCGCGGTCGGCTTGCTCGAGCCACATGCGCAGCATCCGGTCATTGGCCTCGTCGTACTCGCGCAGCACCCGCAGGAACAAGCTCTGCTTGTCCCCGAACGCCCCGTACAAGCTCCCCTTGCCGAGCCCACTGGCTGCCAGCAGGTCTTCGAGTGACGTGCCCGCGTAACCGTTGTCCCAGAACGCTGCCTGCACAGCCGACAGCACACGCTCCTCATCGAACTGGCGTGGACGCGGCACGGGCCGAGTCTACCCCGTAATGGACCCGTCGGTCCGGCCTCGTCGCGGGAGAAGCTCGGCTGCAGCGCACGGCGCGTCGGACGTGGCCCACGGCCCGTCGACCAGCAAGGACAGCGAGCAGGAAAGCCGATCACGCCCGAGCATCCAGCATCAGCCGAGACACGACACCGACGGCACCCGCCGTGTCTATACCTTCCATTCGGTATCAAGGCGGCGCCTACGGCGCCGCGCTGCGCTCACCCCCGTTGTTGCAGGAACTGTCTGGACGACCCTCCACACCGGCCGCCGCGAGGTCGACGCACTCCTGCGCGGGACACCGGCCGGCTGATCGACACGCTCGCCCTTACCCGCCGACGCCTTCGGGGTGGGCCGAGACTCAGGAACATTGATCATGACGAAGTGGCCGGCCTGACCCAAAAGCGCATCCGGACCCCGTTCTCACGATCGAAGCCAACGATCTGACTAACGTGCAACGAATCGGCGATGCGGATCCAGAGTCAGCTCGGACCGTTCTGACATGGTTTTCTCCGCGAGTTTCGACACCACGACGGCTGGACGCTCGATCGGGTGGATTCGATGTCCGCGAGTTTCGACACCACTGCGAGCGGTGGGAGCATCGGCGGGGTCTGAGCTGTCCGTTGCCAACGAGGGTGAACCGTTTGCCATCGACCTTGAACCGCCACGGATCTGTGCCACTGAAGATGCGTCACCGCAGATCAGGGCATCGGGAAGCAGCCGAGTCGTCGCCGCCGGACGACCGGCGGGCAGCGACGGCTCGGGCCTCCTCGTGCAGCACGACCGGCCCGGCCGTTCGCAGGTGTCGACGAAGTGGGCAATGGCGAGGAACGTCTCGACGTTGGAGGCGAGTTCGTTGGCCCACGGCTGTCCGGGCGCCACTGCCCGCTCGGCGAGCTCGGGCCAGTCCCGTGGCGTCGGGTCCTCGATCGACATTTGGGTCCAGTCGACGTCGAGCGCGTGGATGCGAGCGAGGATCTCACCGATCTCGAACGCGTACTCCTCCGACACCGGCGCTTCGGGCACCTTCTCGCCCTCGACCCACCGGTGGACGAGCGTGCGGTGGCTGGCCGAGATCGGCTCTGGCATCGGGATGCCGGCGGCGAAGGCCGCCCGGTCGAACCTGAACACGTCCTCGACGTGGTACGTCGAGCGGCGGTCGACGAGGTTCAACTCCTTCACCGCGAACGACCCCTGGTCGGTGCCGAGCCGGTACGTCCGGTTGGCGAACCCGCCATGGACGCGGATCATCGGCCCGGTCGGCGCGCCGAGATGGGAAAGTTCCACGCTATACAACTCCAGGGCTGGCAGTTCACCGATGCACCGGAATTGCCCTGGGACACGATTCTCAGCGATCGACGCTGACTGACCGCCGCGTGAAGTGATCACAGCCCGGACACCGGGCTGTCGCCTGCGCCGACTTGCCCCAGACCCAGACTTGGAGCCCACGGCCTCCACTCGCTCCACTGCCAGCCTCGCCACATGCGGCAACAACACGATGAGCTGCTGCCCGGCACCGTCGAGGACATCGTCGACCGGCTGGTGCCGCAGCTGCAGGACCGCGGCCTGTATCGCACCGCGTACGAGGGCACGACCCTGCGCGAACACCTCGCTCTGCCGCCGCTGCCCGTGGCCTGACGCGATCCGGGCCGTCCGCCGGTGGCGGACGGCCCGGATCGCCGTGCTGGTCAGAGATTGGACTTCGGCAGGCCGGGCGGGTTCACCTGGGCGGTGTCCACGGCCTCGGTGTCGAGGTTGTAGGCGGCGAGCCACTGCCGGTACTGCCCGTGCTGGATCAGGTAGTTGATCGCGTCGGCGAGAGCCTTCACGAGGCCGTTGTCCTTCTTCGTGGTGGCCGCGATGAGGCCCTGCAGGGTCTCGCCGGCACCGGAGTAGACGCCGGCGTTGCGCACGGCGTCGGCGGTGCCCTCCGCCCTGCTGATCTGGTACGCGATGCCGGGGTTCGGACCGAAGTACGCGTCGATCTGCCCGGAGACGAGGGCCTTGAACGTACTGGGCGTGTCGGCGAAGTACTTGATGTCCAGGGTCTTGCCCTCGGCCTTGAGCTTGTCCTGCCAGGCGACCAGGATCTTCTCCTGGTTGGTGCCGGCGCCGACGGCGACCTTGAGCCCGGCCAGGTTCTGGTACTTCTTGTCGAAGCTCCAGGTGTTGGCGGCCTTCACGGCGAAGCCGAGGTTGTCCTGCCGGTAGGAGGCGAAGTCGTACTTCTCCTTGCGCTGCTCCGTGTCGGTGATGTTTGAGAAGCCGACCTCGTTCTTGCCGGAGTCGATGCCGACGAACAGGTTGTCCCAGGTGTCGTTGTTGAACGCGGGCTCGAGGCCGAGCACCGCGGCGATCAGGCGGCCGAGGTCGGGCTCCGCGCCGGTGACCGTCTTGTCGTCGTCGCCGACGAAGGCCAGCGGCGGGAAGCCGGTCGGCAGCGCGCCGAGGCCGATGGTGAGTTTGCCGTCGGCCCTGATCGCCTCCGGTACCTCGGCGGCGATGTCCGGCTGCTTGTCGACCTTCAGCTGGGTGCGCTTGCCGACGCCCTCGGCCTGGGCGCCGATGGTCACGGTGCCGGCTCCGGCGCCGGCCTCCGCCTGGGCCTCGTCGCCGTCGCCGCAGGCGGCGAGCCCGGTGACGAGCGCAACGGCGAGGGCCGCGGCCGCGAATGGTCTCATGCTGCTCCTTCGAATTCAGAGCACCCGGGCGAGGAACTCGCGGGTGCGGGACTGTTGCGGGTTGTCGAGCACATCGGCGGGCGGCCCCTGCTCCACGATCACGCCGCCGTCGATGAACGCGACGGCGTCGGCGACCTCGCGAGCGAAGCCGATCTCGTGGGTGACGATCACGAGGGTCGCACCGCCGGCGGCGAGCCGCCGGATCACCGTGAGGACCTCGCCGACCAGTTCGGGGTCGAGCGCCGAGGTCGGCTCGTCGAACAGCAGCAGGTCGGGCTCGAGGGCCAGCGCGCGGGCGATGGCGACGCGCTGCTGCTGGCCGCCGGAGAGCTGGCGCGGATACGCGTCGCCGCGGTCGCCGAGGCCGACCTCGGCGAGCAGCTCGACGGCCCGGTCGTGGGCGGCGGGCTTGGCGAGCCGCTTGTGCGCGATCAGCGGCTCGGCGACGTTGTCGCGGGCGGTGAGGTTCGGGAACAGGTTGAAGCTCTGGGCGACGAAGCCGATGCGCGTACGCTGCCGGCGCACCGCCCGCGGGGGCAGCTCGTGCAGCCGGGCGCCGCGCACCTCGACGCCGATGAGCTCGCCGAGCACGGCGACGTAGCCGAGGTCGGGCCGCTCGAGGTGGTTGATGGTGCGCAGCAGCGTCGACTTGCCCGAACCGGACGGGCCGAGGATGGCCACGACGTCGCCCTGCCGAACGGTGAGGTCGACGCCCCTGAGCACCTCCCGCGGGCCGAAGGACTTGTGCACGTTGCGGATCTCCAGCGCCGCCGCCATCACAAGGCCTTCCGGGTCGCGCCGCGGGCGAAGTAGCGCTCGACGAAGTACTGCACGATCGACAGCGCCGCGGTCAGCAGCAGGTACCAGGCGGCGCCGACGATGAGGATCGGCACCAGCGACTCGGGGTGGCGCGACTCGAGCACGAACACCGCGCCGAACAGGTCGAGCAGCGAGACGTAGTAGACCAGCGAGCTGGCCTTGATGAGGCCGACGAGCTGGTTGCCGTACGCCGGGACGATCGAACGCAGCGCCTGTGGCAGCACCACGCGCCGCAGCTGCCGTGCCCGCGACAGGCCGAGCGCGTTGGCGGCCTCGATCTGCCCGGGCTCGACCGACAGGATGCCGCCCCGGATCACCTCGGCCGCGTACGCCGCCTCGTTGAGGCTCAGCGCGATGACGCCGATGGCCAGGGGCGTGAGGCTGCTGGTCTCGACCTCGGCGAAGACAGGTCCCCAGGGGACGCCGACGCCGAGGCGCGGGTAGAAGTACGAGAAGTTGAAGGTGATGATCAGCAGCAGCGGTAGCGGCAGGGCGCGGAAGAACCACACGTAGGCCCAGGCCAGGCCGCCGATCAGCCGGTTGGTCGACAGCCGGCCGAGCGCGACGACCGCGCCGAGGACGAGCCCGGCCAGGGCGCTGAGGCCGACGACCTTCAGCGTCACCAGGACGCCGTCGAGGATCGACTCGCGTGTGAAGTACGGCCAGAACTTGTGCCACTCGTAGTGGCTGTTGGTGAAGATCCCCCAGACGAACTGGGCGAGCACCACGAGCACAGCCGCGCTCACGATCCAGCGCCACGGCCGGGGCCGCGGCGTGACCCGCCGCAGCGCGAGCTGGGGGTCGAGCCGCTCGGCGAGGCCGCGCGGCGGCGCGCCGGGTGACGGTTGCAGGGTTACGGGCTCGCTCATCCGGGTGGCTCCATGTCTTGCTCGACAACCACGTACTGGGCAACATAGGAAGCGCGGGATAAGTTGTCAATCCCGATCGGTTAGATAGTAATTAAGGGACGGTACCGCATGACCGACATCGATCAGCACACCGTGCTGGACAATCCGGCCTGGCACTCGCTGAACGGCGCGCACGCCCGCTTCGCGCAGGCGCACGGCTCGGCCCGCCGGTACCACCCCGACGTGTCGGTGTTCGTCGGCCTTCCCGAGCACCGCGACGACGAGGTCTGGCGGAGCCTCGCGTCCCTCGTCGGCCCCGGCGCCGAGGTGCCCATCCCCGGTGGCACCGGCGCCCCGCCGCCCGGCTGGGAGCTGGTGTGGCGCGACCGGGGCGTACAGATGGTCGACGACGGCATCGACGCCCGCCCCGACGAGGAGGCCGTGATCCTCGGCGCCGCCGACGCCGATCAGATGAGCGCGCTCGTGGCCCGCACCAATCCCGGCCCGTGGCGGACCCGCACGTTCGAGCTCGGCACCTACCTGGGCATCCGCCGCGACGGACGGCTGGTCGCGATGGCCGGCGAGCGCCTGCGCCCGCCGGGCTGGACGGAGATCAGCGCCGTGTGCACCGACGCGGCGCACCGCGGCCAGGGTCTGGCGACGCGCCTGGTGCGCGCGGTGGCGTACAACATCCGCTCCCGCGGCGACCAGGTCCTGCTCCACGCGGCCGCGACCAACACCAACGCGATCCGCCTGTACGGCGCGCTGGGCTTCCGACTTCGCCGCGAGACCACGTTCGCCGTCTACCGCAGCCCTACGCGTCAGTGACGGACACGCCACCGGCCTGGGCGATCAGCGGTCGTGCTTCTGCCGCCCGTCGCGCAAGGCGTCGCGGATCCGGTCGAACGCCCTTCGCGCAGCCCCGGCTGGCAGCGCGCGTTTGGCCTCCCCCTCCTCCTCGTGCAGGCCCGGGTGCGGCGACATGGCTGCCCGGCCGGGGCGCGCTGAACCCTCGGCGCGGAGCGTGACATTCGCGGCGGCGGGTAGCCAGCGGTGGCAGGTCGGTGCCCGCCCGTCCCTCGTGGAGCAGCGATGAGAAGCCCGCTGGTCTCCATCGGCGCATTCGTGCTGCCGGTGGCGCTGACGTTGTCCGCCGCGGCCTCCGTCGCGCTGCTCGTCAACCGCAGCGGATCCGGCTGCCCGGGCCCGTCCCGGCCGCACCTGCCCGGGGCGCAGGTCCTGTCGATGTCCACGGTCGGCCGTCCGGGCGGGCCGGGCGGCGTCGCTCCCGGCTGGCCGGTCACCGGCGTTCCGGCGTTCTGCGACGTCACGATCGTCCTGACCCACCCGCCGCTCGGTGACCGGGTCCGGATCGAACTGTGGCTGCCGCGAACGACGTGGAACGGCCGTTTCCAGGCCACCGGCGGCGGGGCGTTCGCCGCGGGCGAGTTCGAGCGCTCCCTCGTCCCGGCGGTCCGGCAGGGCTACGCGGCGGCGTCGACCGACGCCGGTGTGCCGACGACCCCCGACACCCCGCCCACCTGGGCGTTGCACCGTGACCGGACGGTCAACGAGGGGCTGCTGGCCAACTTCGCGTACCGCTCGGTGCACGACATGAGCCGGATCGGCAAACAGGTGATCGCCGGGTTCTACGGCCGGCCGCCCGCCTACTCGTACTTCACCGGTTGCTCGACCGGCGGCCGGCAGGGTCTGGTGGAGGCGCAACGGTACCCCGGCGACTTCGACGGCATCCTCGCCGCCGCGCCCGCCATCTCCTGGAACCGCCTCACCCTCGCCCAGCTGTGGCCGCAGGTCGTCATGAACGAGGCGGGTGTCTACCCGACCGCATGCGAGTTCGCCGCCTTCAACCGCGCCGCGATCGCCGCGTGCGACGGCGGTGACGGGCGCATCGACGGTGTCATCGGCCGGCCCGACACCTGCCGGTTCGACCCCGGCCGGCTCGTCGGCACCAAGGTGCGCTGCCACGGCCGGACGATCCGGATCAGCCCGGCCGTCGCCGACATCGTCCGCCGGATCTGGAGCGGCCCGACGACCCGGACCGGCGGGCACCAGTGGTACGGCCTGCTGCCCGGCGCGTCCTTCGGCTGGCTGGCCGCCACGACCAAACCCCTGTTCGGCGCGCGGCACGGCGTGCCGTTCCCCGTCGCCGCGGACTGGACCCGCTACTTCCTGCGGCAGCGGCCGGACTTCGACCTCTCCACCATCGGCTACGCCGAGTTCGAGCGCCTGTTCGCCGAGTCCCGCGCCCGGTACAGCGCCGTCATCGGCTCCGACGACCCCGACCTGTCCGCCTTCCGCGCCGCCGGCGGCAAGATGATCACCTGGCACGGCCTGGCCGACCAGGCGGTCTTCCCGCAGGGCACAGTCGACTACCGTCGCCACGTCGAAGCCGCCATGGGCGGCACCCAGGCCACCGACCGGTTCTACCGCGTCTTCCTCGCCCCGGGCGTGAGTCACTGCTCCGGCGGGGCCGGGCCCGTCCCCACCGACCCGCTCGCGGCGCTCGTGAACTGGGTCGAACGCGGCCACGCGCCCGACACACTGCCCGCCGCCACGTCCGGGGCGCACCGCCCGAGGATCAGCCGCGACCTGTACCGCTATCCGCGGATCGGGTACGCCGGACCGGCCTAACCATGGTCGTCCTCCCGGAGGCTGGAGCGTTGCTGCAGGGCGTAGAGCAACGCCAGGGAGGGCACGACGAGCAGGGCGGCGCAGCCGAAGACGACCACGAGCGTGATCAGCGAGGCCGTCGGGGCGGCCGCCTGCTGGACGGTGGTGTGGGTGCCGAGCAGGTACGGCGTCTGGGCCACGCCCCAGGCGGCGACGAGGGCGGCGATCGCGACGCCGGCGAGCAGCCGCACGAGCCGGGGAGAGTACCGGGGCAGCAGGGCGAGCGCGGCCGCACCGGCCAGCAGCGATACGAGGGTGGCCGGCAACGCGGTGCTCAGGAGCCGGTCGAAGAGCCGGTCGGCGTAGGCGGACATGACCGCCAGGCCGGCGACGGCGAGGACACCGCTGGCCCAGGCGGCCCACCACGCCCGGCGGCGGAACCGGTGCTCGAGGTCGACCCGCTCATCGTTGCGGGCGTCGGCGGCGAGCAGGATCGCGGCGAGATAGGCGCACGTGGCGGTGAACAGCGCGCCGGTGAGCAGCGAGGTCGGGTTCAGCCAGCTGGTGAGCGGGTCGCCGTGGCCGTCGGCGGGGACGCGGCCGGTCGCGATGCCGCCGGCGACGGTGCCGAGGAAGAACGGGGTGATGACGGAGGAGATGGCGAAGGCGGCGCCGGTGAGCCGCTGGGTGCTGGTGTGCACGAGGACCTTGCGGAAGGCGAACCCGGCACCGCGCACGACGATGCCCAGGGCGGCCAGGCCCAGCGGCAGGTAGAGGGTGGTCATCACGGCGGCGAACGCGGCGGGAAACGCGCTCCAGGCGATGACCAGGCAGTAGATGAGCCAGACGTGGTTGGCTTCCCAGACCGGCCCGAGGGCGTGGTCGATGTGGGCGCGGATCGCCCGTCCGCGCTCCGCGCCGCCCGCGGTGAGGTCCCAGAACCCGGCGCCGAAGTCGGCCCCGCCGAAGACGGCGTAGGCGACGAAACCGGCCAGCAGCCCGATCGCGGCGACCGTGCTCATCGCGCCTCTTCGGGTTCGGCGGGGCCGTAGGGGACCTCGACGGGCTGCGGCGGGCCGGTGGCGGCCCAGCGACGGCGCATCGAGCGCAGCACCAGGATCGCGCCGACGCCGACCGCGGCGTACAGCAGCAGGGTGCCGGCGAAGAAGGCCCACATGTTGCCACTGGTCGTGACCGCGTCCCGGGTGAGCAGCAACCCGACGACCGTCCACGGCTGGCGGCCGACCTCGGTCACCACCCAGCCGCTCTCCAGCGCGATGACCGACACGACACCGGAGGCTGCGGCGGCGCGCAGGAACCAGCGGCTGCGGGGCAGATCCCGGCGGCGCCACCAGGCCCAGCCGAACCAGGCCGCCAGCGCGAGCAGGGCGAAACCGGCGCCGACCATGACGTCGAAGGACAGGTGGACGATCGTGACGAGCCGGTCGGGCGGGCGCACGTCGGCGGGGATCGCGTCGAGGCCGCGGATCTCGGTGCCGGGGCGGTACCCGGCCAGCAGCGACGCGCCGTTGGGGATGCCGATGCCGTAGCGGACCCGGCCGGCGATCATGACACCGCCGAGCGTCTCCGGCACGTGGGTGGCGGTGCCGGGCACGGCCTCGATGGCGGCGAACTTGGCCTGCTCGTGCTGGAAGACCTCCCGGGCGGCGACGTCGCCGACGACGATCTGCAGCGGCATGACGACCGCGGCGGTGGTGAAGGCGATGAGGAAGCCGAGCCGGTGGTAGCGGTCCTGGCGGCCCTTGAGCATCGCCGCGGCGTAGACGCCGGCGACGAGGAAGCCGGCCACGATGTACGCGGCGAGGAACATGTGCAGCGTCTCGTACCAGAACGCGCCGTTGAGGAACACGCCGGCCGGCACGACGTCGACGAGCTGCCCGTCGCGCATGACGACGCCCCCGGGCCGGTTCATCCAGGAGTTGGCGGCCACGACCGAGGCGGTGCCGCCGAGCCCGGCGATCGGGACCGGGAGGCCGCAGCAGAAGTGGACCCACGGGCGCAGCCGGTCCCAGCCGAAGATGTAGATGGCGACGAAGATCGCCTCGAGGAAGAAGAAGATGCCCTCGACGGCGAACGGCAGCCCGTAGGCGGCCCCGAAGCGGCGCATGAGACCGGGCCACAACAGGCCCATCTCGAACGACAGCACCGTGCCGGAGACCGCGCCGACGGCGAACAGCACCGCGGACACCTTCGACCAGCGACGGGCCAGCAGCAGCGCGTCCTGGTCGCCGCGCCGGATGCCCCGGTACTCGGCCAGCAGCATGAGGAACGTGAAGGCGAGCCCGAACGGCACCAGGATGATGTGAAAGCCGAGCGTGAAGGCCATCTGCTCGCGGGCCGGCAGCAACTGGCCCGACTCGCCCGGTGCGGCCAGCACGGTGGCTGCCGCCATCGTCGCGGTCACCACTGTGCGCCTCCCCGCTCCGGTCGACTGTCCGGCTCATACCCCGGCCGCATCGACTTCATCAGCTCGGGGGGCTCGGGTTCGCGTGATCGGACAGGAGCTGGGGGCCGTACAGGCCAAGTGTGGCACGCTGCGCCGGGGTCGGAACGTGGTGAGCGGTGAGTCGAGCGGGTAGTCGGGGGCTTCAGCCTGCATCCCACTCCGCCGGAGGATGTCATGCGAGCACGATTCGCTTCCAGCATCGCCGCCGTCGTGTGCGCGACGGTGACGTCCTTGCCTGTCGCGGCGCACGGCGCGGCCACCCCGGCACCGGGCGGTCCACCGCCACCGGGTCCGTCGCCGACCGGTCAGGCGCCGTCCGGCACCCAGCTCAGCAGCCGGGACCGCGCGTTCCTCACCGAGGCCGCGCAGGGCGCCCGGTTCGAGGTGACGAGCGGCCGGCTCGCCGGCGACCGGGCCGCGAGCGCGGCGGTGCGCTCGTTCGGCCTGCGGATGGTCACCGACCACGGCAAGGAGTTGCAGCAGCTGCAGTCGCTCGACCAGAAGCTCGGCATCACCTCGTCGTCCGCGGCCGGCCCCGACCAGCAGAACCTGACCGCCATCTGGTCGAACGTGCGCGGCGGCACCTTCGACTGCTCGTACGCCCCGACCATCTACGCCCTGCACGCGCTGGACGTCCACGCGTTCGAAGACGAGGCGGCGCACGCGGACAACCCGCAGGTCCGCCAGTTCGCCGCGAGCCAGCTGCCGGTCCTGCGGCAACATCTGCAACTGGCGAGCAAGAACATCAACAACCTCAACTGCTCGGCACCGGCGCCGTCGTGACCAGGTCAACCCGGTCTATCGCTGCGGCGGCCGGCCGAAGGCGACCCGCACCGTCTCGAAGCTCTTGAACCGCTGCGTGGTGGCGTACATCGAGTAGAGCCGCCGGTCGGCCTCGGTCAGCTCGACGTCGTCGGTGAACGGGGTGAGCAGGGCCCGGGGCCACAGCCGGCGGTTCGCGACGACGTTGATCTCGGCGGAGAACATCAGCACGAGCGACTGCAGGTAGATCCAGGCGAATGCGGCGAGCACGATTCCGAACGTGCCGTAGAGCGCGCTGGCGTGGTGCAGCCAGGCGGCAAGCAACTGAGCGCCCTGAGTCTGCAATATCACCCACGAGGCCCCGGCGATCAACCCTCCGGCGACGACCTGGCGGGTGCGCAGCTTCGTGGCGGTCAGCAGCTGCATCGCCGCGGTGAACAGCCCGGCGTTGATGGCGAACGTCAGCAGATAGCCGAGCAGCCAGAGTCCGGGCCCGAACCGGCCGGCGTGCGCGTAAGCGAACGCCACGAGCGTCGCGGCCGCGGCCGACAGCAGCACCGCACTGCCCAGCATCAGCAGCAGCCCGAGGCTGCGAAACCTGGACCGGACCGGATTGGGTTGCTCGTGGCGCGGCACGCCATGGATCAGGTTGAAGCCGGTCTGCGCGGCTTGCATCGCGCCCAGCCCGCCGTAGAGCGCACCGAGCACGCTGAGCGCCAGACGCGTGCCGCTGCCGCGCAACTCGCTGACATTGCGCTGCAGCTGTGGCCCGATGACCGGCAGATCCGCCACCGCCGTCCGCACGAACTGCTGACGGAGGCCGGGATGGGCCTGCAGGAAGAAGCCCAGCGCGCTGAGGAACAGCAGCGACAGCGGGAACAGCGAGACGAAGCCGTAGTAGGTCACCATCGCGGCGAGGTGCGGACCGCGGTCGTCGAAGAACTTGTAGATCACCGCCACCGGGAACCCCAGCCAGGTGTGCCGGCGCTGGTAACGATCGAGCCAGGTGACCACGGCCACCACCTACCCCGTCACCCCGGCGTCACGCTCCCCGGCCCGGCGGCCGGCCGCACGGAGCCGGTGTGAAGTGACTTCGGGGTGGCCTCGGCGCACCTCTTCCGCAAGCCGGTGGACTTCGGGGCCCGGGCGACGAAAACGTTTCCGGAGGTTTCACGGCCGCATGACGCGGTAGGGAAGCGGCATGGAATGGTGGATCTGGTTGGTGATCGCGGTCGTCGTACTGCTGGTGATCATCTCGCTGCTGCTGCAGACGCAGCGGCGACGGCGGCGCGGCGGGGTGATCCGGGCCGGGCACGGCGGATATCGGGGCGGCCGGACATGACGCGACTCGTACGCGCCACGGATCTTATCGGCATGACGGTCGTCACGCTGGACGGCGACGACGTCGCCGACGTCAAGGACGTGGTGTTCGACGGCGACACCGGCCGTGTTCGGGGCTTCACCCTCAACGGGCGGGGCCTGTTCGCGGGGCCGCTGGACAAGGCCTTGCCGGCCGGCGCCGTCAGCAGCGTGGGCCGCGACGCCGTGATGACCGGCGCTCCCGGGGCGACCGTGGGTGTGCGGGACGTCGTGCCCCGGGCCCGCGCCCGCGACAGTGACGTGCTCGCCAACCACGTGATCACCGAGGGCGGCACCGATCTCGGCGCCGTCGCCGACGTGATCCTGGAGGTCTCGCCCGGCGGAGCCGTCGACGTGGTCGGGTACGACATCGTCGCGGGCCCGGCGTTGTACGCCGACAGCCGGCGGGTGCTGCTGCCCCTCCCCCACACCACCGCGGCCTCGGGCGAGGCGGTCGTCGTGCCCAACGAGGCCACGCAGTTCGTCCGGCAGGACCTGTCGGAGTTCGGCAGTGCCGTCGCGGCGTTCCGGCGCCTCGGGCGCCACGGAGAGGGAGGCGGCGCCGATGCTGTTCAGTGAGGCGACCGGACGTCCGGTCGTCGCCACGGACGTGGCCCGCAGGGTGGGCTCGGTGGCCGACCTCGTCGTCGACCCGCATGCCCGCCGGGTGGTGGCGCTGCGCCTGCAACACAAGGTCCACGGGGCCGACACGTTGTTGTGGCACGACCTGACGGCGTTCGGTACGGATGCGGTCACCGTCGCCTCCGCCTCCCGGATCGTGCCCACGCCGGATTCGCTCGAGCGCCTCGCCGGCGCGCCCGGCAAGCTACTGCGAAAGCGGTTGTTGACGGCGGACGGCGACGACCTCGGCACGGTCGACAACGCCGAGTTCGACAACAGCACGGGCGAGATCACGTCGCTGATCGTCGGCAACACCACGGTCGACGGCAAACGGCTGCAGGGCTGCGGGACGTTCGCCGTCGTGGTGGCGGCCTGAACGCCGCCGGGCCCGTCGGCCCACCACCCACGGGCAGGCCGAGCGGCTGGGCGGGATGTGGTGGCACCGCTGCCCGGCCTGTGCGCGGCGTTTCACCGGGGAATCTGGTGACACCTTAGGGTGTGCCCATGCCCAACGATGCACGCGCGCTGGTTCCCGCGGTCGCCGCTCCCGAGGCCGTCGAGGCGCTGCTGGCCGCCAGCCGGGCGCTGGTCGGCATCGCCGCCCGGTCCCTCGCCGACATCGATCCGGACGTGACGCTGCCGCAGTACCGCGCGCTGGTCGTGCTCGCCGCGCGCGGACCGCAACGGGTGGCCGACATCTCGGCCGAGCTGCAGGTGGCCGCCTCGACCGGCACCCGCATGTGCGACCGGCTGGTCCGCAAGAAACTGGCCCGCCGGTCCCGCTCGTCCGCCGACCGGCGCGTGGTCCGGCTCACCCTCACCGCGGCCGGGCGCCGGCTCGTGCAGCAGGTGACGCAGAGCCGCCGGGAGCAGCTGGCCGCCGTCGTCGCCGCGACCGCGGACGTGTGGCACCCGGCCGTGGCACCGGCCCTGCGCGCCTTCGCCGCCGCCTCGGGCGAGCTGCCCGAAAGCGAATGGTGGCTCGGCTTCCCCTCCATCGACGAGGAGCTCGAGCCGCCCGACGCCTGACGCCCGCCCCGGATCAGGTTGCCACCGGTCGACCGGCGCGCAGCCACTCCAGCGCGGAGACCTGCTCGGCCCAGGCCGGCAACAGATGGTGCAGGCACAGCATGCGAAGTGCCCTGGACACCGCCGGGTCGGCACCGACGAGGCACGTCCGGCCCCCGCGTTCGGCGGCCCGCTGCGCGGCCCGCACCAGGACGTCGAGCGTGGCGGAGCTCAGGCGCCGGACCTGGCTCACGTCGACCATCAGGTGCACGAACCGGCCGGGATCGCCGCTGAGCACGTCCCAGAGCCGGGCCTCGTCGGCGCACAGCAGCTCGCCCCGCAGGTAGATCGCCCGGACGTCGGACAGCAGCTGCACCACGATCCGCTGCCCCACCCGCCCTGCGGGCAGCACCGACGGCGCGTCCAGCGACCGGGCGACGATCCCGGCCAGCGCCGCCGGAGGCCCGCACCGGCCGCATCCGTGCGGACCGATGGCCAGCTCGCTGCCGTGCCATCCGTCCAGGCTGAACAAGCGCCACGCCCCGCGCCAGTCCCCGGTCGAGGTGGCCAGGTTGCCGATCACCCAGCCACAGGAATCGCACACCAGGCTGAAGTCCGTCCCGTCGCGGCTGAGCAACGCGGTCATTGCGGCACCTCGCCAATCATGTGCATAGTGCAGTCATCTGTACTCGCGGCAGCGACCGCAGCACCGCCGGCATGACGGTCTCGTGACGATCCCGCCGGCGGCACCGACCATCGCCCTCAGCCGTCGATCGCCGCGGCGGCCCGCCGGGTGCAGCGCGGGCAGCCGTGCGGCCCCTGGCGCGACCGATCGCCGATCCAGCCGTGCCGCTTGATGAAGCTCCAGGCCAGATCCCAGTTGTGCAGATTGGCCCCGAGACGCTCGACCGCCGCCCCGCACCCGTCACACACGAGACGGAAATCGATGCCGTCGGACTCGTGCAACACCGTCATGTGCAGACCTCCCGGCCTTCAACATCACCTTCGGCACATGACACTCCCGCGGCGACCGTATGACGATTGCACGACAAGTGCCGATCCCCGCCGCCCAAGCATCATCCATGCCATGGCAAACAATTGCGGTGTGCAACGATTTAGCGTACGTCCCGCCGCGTTCAGTTCGCGATGTGGTCGTCCGGGTCGGCGGCGGGGGCGACGTCGCAATACGGGAAGACCTGGGTCCTGCTGTCGTCGGCGACCGGCAGCAGCTCGCCGGGCTCCGCCAGCCCTGTGCCGCGCGTGCGCATGCACGCGGCGCCCGGTGACAGGCTCAGCGCGCCGCCGATGATGGTGCCGGAGGCGTCGCGCAGGATCACGCCGGCGCCCCGGTAGTCCAGGTCACTGCAGGCCGGCGCGTCGGCGGCGAAGGTGATCCGATAGTAGCCGGGGTGCTGGGCGTTCGGGTGCTCGGTGCGCTCCACGGTCGCGGCGATCGGCTTGTATGCGGCGCCGAGCGCGGCCGGGGTCAGCCACGTCGTGTCGCCGAGCCTGAGCTCGGCCGCGGACACCGTCCCCGGCGACGGCAGCGGCTCGAACGTGCCCACCCCGACGCGCTGGCCGGGCATGATGACCGGGATCTCCTGGGTGGAGCGGCCGGAGTCCGGCGAGGCCGGTTCGATGACCTGGCCGTCGCGCGAGAAGGTGAAGGTCACGCGGGTGCGGTACGCGATGGATGTGCTGGTGTTCGCGAGGATCGCGCCGTAGCTGACCCCGCCGTTGAGCTCGTCGGTGAAGCCCTGCTCGACGACGCGGACCGCGCCGCCGTCCGGGGCCGCGGTGGCGCGGCCGCGGGGACCCGGCGGGGCGGTCGAGGCCACGGCGCAGGGCGCGGGACCGGGCAGGCGGGAGACGATGACGTACGCGACTGCGCCGGCGGCCACGAGGGCGGCGACGGCGCCGATGACGATCTGCCGCTTCATCGGTAGATGCGGTCCTTGAGCTCGTCGACCTGGGCGGTGTAGTCGAGGATGAGCGCGACGCCGGCGGCGCGGAACGCCTCCACGAACTGCTCCTCGGACAGTTCGGCCACGGTGCCGCGGGCGATGCCGGCCGTGACCCGCTGCGGGCCGTGCGCGGTGAGCCGGATCCGGCCGTCCGGCGACGCGCCCCGGCCGACGACCTCGGCGCGGGCGTCGTAGAACGCGCGGTCCGTGTCGTTGTCGACGCCGGGCGTGTCCACGATGGACGGGTCCAGCGTCTGCCGGTAGGCGCGCAGCCAGGCGGTGTGCAGCAGCCGCGCGACCGTCGCCAGGTGGTGCTCGAGGTCCGCGTCGGTCAGCCGCTGGTACTCGCCGGGGCCGAACTCGAGCGTCACCTCGTTGCGGCGGGTCAGCGCCGCCCCGATCGCGGCCCCGGGGACCTGGACCCGCACGGTGAGCGCCTCGAGGCGCTGCGCGTGGCCGTTCACCGCAGGTGCTCGCCGAAGTAGGCGCCGCTGGTCGCGTTCGCGGCCGTGGCGCCCGCGATCGCCGGGTGCGCCGCGACGAACAGGTCCCGGTGCGTGACCGCCTGCTGCAGCAGGATGCCGGCCTTCTCGTGCAGCAGTCGCTCGGTGTCGGCCGTCAGGGTCACGGCCTTGCGCAGCCCGTCCCACATGGCGTTGACGATCTGGATGGCCGTCTGGCCGGTCTTGTTGTCCTTGATGCTCTCCGGCGGCTTCGCCCCGACCGCGGCCGAGGTGGCGTCGATGGCGGCGAACACCAGCGGCGCGGCGAGCCCGTCGGTGAGCGCCGTGGCGACCACGCCGCCCACGGTCGCGATGGAGGAGACGACGGTGAACTCGAACGTCCACTTGTTCGGGTCACAGCACGGGTCGTTGTCCAGCGCCGCCATCGTGGCGTGCAGCACCCCGTCGATGTCCTTGCGCGCCGACGCCCACATCGCCCGGCAGGCCAGCAGCGCCGACTTCAGCACCGCGGTGAGCACGAACTGGTTCTGCGCCACCAGCGGGAACGGGTCCAGGAAGTGCTCCTTGAACGCCATGGCGGCCGTGCCGGTCCAGCCCTCCAGGTAGTCCGCCGCCGTGGTCAGCGGCGCCAGCCGCATGTTCGCCGGATACACCTCGCCGGAGTGAACCGGGTCCTCGCTGACGTGCCCGGCCGACAGCTCGCCCATGACGGCCCGCAGCCGGTCGATGAGCGGATCGAACTCCGCTGGGTCGGGGATGCCGGTGTACGCCTGGATGCGCCCCGGGATGTCGGCGAAATACCCCTCCGGCCCGCTGTAGCGCGCGTACTCCTGCGCGTCCTCGTTCTTCTTGAACGCCCGGTAGACCGCCCGGGCCTTCACCGACTCCGCGTGCTCCAGCAGCTGCTCGTAGCTCACGTCAGCCGTCCACCCGCGGCTGCGGCTTCGGCTCGCCGTCGCGGTCGAGGAACTCCTGCAGCGTCATCCGCGCCCCGTCGTCGGCGGCACGATACGCGTCGACGGCGATCCGCAGCGCCTGGGACGCGTCGTCCAGAGCCGCCCCGGTGTCGCGCAGGCAGCGCAGCACGGTGGTGTGCAGTTCGATCCACGGCTCCCACGCCGCGCTGGTCCCGCCGCCGAGCGCGCCCGGCCGCCGGAACAGCCGCTCGGCCGGCGCCCCGGCCGCCTCCAGGTTCGCCGCGGCATCCTGATACACCGCCGCGACCGTCGGCAGATGACCATCCGCGACACGCAGAAGCCGATACAGGTCCGCGCCCAGCCGCTCGCCGGAATCGCCCACGCCTTGCCTCCCCGTGTCCGCCCCGGCCCGCAGTGTAACGGGGAAAGTGACAGGCGTCTGTCCCGAATGTCAGCCGCGCGGCGGATGCGGGCCAGCGCCGGTGCTGACGGCGGCCGCGGTTACGCTCCGATGACGGCGGCCGGGACGTCCTGCCCGACCTGCGCCGGGACGAGTATCGCCGGCGCGCCCGTCCGGCTGGCGCCCATTCAGTGCGGCAGGGGCAACGGCCGGTCCGCCCCGGCTGCCGGGGGCAGGCGGGAGCCGCCCACCAGCGGCAGGCCAGCGGCGGCGTTGGTGTAGTAGCCGGGGACGACGACCCGGGTGACGTGCAGCCCGGCGGCGCGGACGTCGTCGGTGGTGACGTCGACGCTGATCACCCGATGGCCGAGCTCACCGAGGCGGCGCACCGTGGCGGGCAGGTCGGCCGGCGCGCCGGCGGCAAGGCCGGCGGGTTCGATGTCGCCGGCCGTGCGGGCGTCGAGCTGGGCCAGGAACCGCTCCTGGACCGCGGGGTCGAGGTGCAGCTGGAGGTGGCAGCCGTAGTCGACGGCGTCGGCCAGGTCGGGTCGGTAGGCGGCCGCGTAGTCGCGGGCCGGCCGCCACGGTTTGAGCGGGCTGCCCGGGGCGGTGGCGGCCCGGGCGAAGGGGCCGTCGGGGTCGTCGTAGTCGGCGAGCAGCAGCTGCAGTTGCAGCGCCTCGCCGAGTGCCTTGGTCATGGCGGCGATCGGATCGGGGGCGCAGCCCATGCCGAGCGCGAGGTAGCCGGTGACCTGATCGTGCACCAGCGCCCCCACCACCGGCAGCCGCACCTCGGCCGGGAACCAGTACCAGCTCGTCCGCAGTACGTCGTCGGGTCCGGCGCCGAGGCTGCGCAGGGTGTCGGTGGGCAGGATGCGGTACAGCGGGCGGCCGCCGGTCCAGACGACGGTCATGGCGTCGCGTTCGACGACCTCGCGCAGGGCGCTCCAGTCCGCGTCGGCGGGGGTGGGGCCGGCCGCGAGCCCGGCCTGGACGATCGGGTTCGTGCGCGGGCCGCCGGGGTGGTTGACCCAGACCAGCGCGGCCGGGACCGCGACCGGCCGTCCGGTGGCCAGGTCGGTGCCGGTGGCCCAGGGCACCGGCAGGTCGCGGGTGAGCGGCACGAACGGGAACCCGGGCGTGGCGTACTGCGCGGCGCCGAACAACGCCACCGTCTGCGGGTCGAGCGCGGGCGTCCCGGCCGCGACGAGCTCGGCATGGGTCGCCGTGACCGCGCCGGGCGGGACGAGGTTGCCGCAGTAGCGCTCGGCGGCCTCCCCCAGCGCCGCCGCGACCGCGTGCACGGGGTCGGCGAACGTGTACCCCGCGCCGGCGCTGTCGACCGGCCACGGGCAGAACGCGCGGGTGTCGGCGAGGTAGGAGTCGACGAGCCGGAAGCCGGCCGGGAAGTGGGACGGGACGGGATGGGCGGCGAGGCGGCGCACGATGCCGGTGCGGGCGTCGCACAGCAGGTCGGGGTCCATGGTTTCCTCAGGCGAGCGGGATCGGTGGCCGGGCGAGGTCGGCGTCGGTCAGCGGCCCGGTGCGCCAGCCGCGGGCGACCGGTTCGGTGTGCAGCCGGCGCCCGCCGTGCAACGCGAACGCGGGCGGGGCGTTGCCGTACAGCCCGGGCACCACGACGCGGACCACGCGCAGCCCGGCGGCCGCGACGTCGGGGGTGGTGAGCTCGACGCTGACCGCGGACAACCCGGCGGCGGCGAGCCGCTCCAGGTACACCTCACGGGCGGTCCCGCCGGCGACCGACGGCATCGCGGCCAGGGTCGTCGCCGGCGTGGCGGCACGCAGCCGGTCGAGGGGCTCGCCCTGCATGCGTGGGTCGAGGTAGAGCTGGGCGACGGCCGGTAGGTCGACCAGGTCGCGCAGGTCGGGCCGGAACGCGTCGCGGTAGGAGCGGTCGGGCCGGTACGGGCGGTACACGTGCCGGGGGATGATGCCCTCGGCGATGGCGGCCCACACGTCGGAGCCGGGGTCGAGGAGCTTGAGTGTGAGGGTGTACATGCCGACGGCCTCGACGAGCGCCTTCGCGGCCGCCTCGCGCGCATCGGCCCGGCAGGCGCTGCCGAAGGCGACCACGGCGGCCGTGACGTCCTCGATGAACGCGGCGACGACGGGAACGCCGAAGCCGGACGGCACCTGCCGCAGCAGGACCGTGCCGCCGCCGATGTGGAAGTCGCCGAGGCGGTCGAGGATCGGGCCGGCGTCGGCGATGCGCGGCGCGGGCGGGCCGGCGGTCCACCACAGGGCGGTGGCGTCCCGCTCGAGCAGTTCCTCGAGGGCGAACCGTTCGGCGTGGGCGCGGTCGGTGCCGGTGGCGATCCCGGCGTAGGACAGGGCGTTGGTGGCCGGGCCGGTGCGGGGCAGATTGAGATGGACCAGCGACGCGGGCACGAATGTGTCGGCGCCGGTGTGCAGGCACGTGCCCCGGACCCACGGCACCCGCAGGTCGGGGGTGAAGGGCACGAACGGGAACCCCGGCTCGGCGTACTGTGCGGCCGAGTACAGCGCGAGGCCGGCCGGGTCGACGGCGCGGTGCCCGGCGGCGACGAGCTCGGCGTAGCTCGCGACCGGCAGGCCGGGCGGGACGATGTTGCCGCAGTACCGCTCGACGGCCTCGCCGACCGCCGCGCGGCGGGCCCGGCCCGGTTCGCCGAGGGCGGCGCCGAAGCCGTACCGGTCGGTGGTCCACGGCGCGTAGACGGTGGTGTCGGCGACGTGCGCGCCGAAGCCGACCCAGCCGGACGGGGCGCCGGGCTGCGGCGGCTGGCGGGTCACCGCGGTGAGCAGTCCCAGCCGCGGATCGACCAGCCACCGCTCCGCCGGCGCGGCGTGCGCGAACAGTTCCCCGGCGATGCGGGTCAGCGCGTCGGCCACGGATTCTCCAGCACGGGTACGGTGACCGCCGTCGGGCCGGCTGGTCCACTGTGGATGGTCTGCTCGGCGACCCGGACGCCGGTGCCGCGGTACCGGTCGGGGCCGGTGTTGAGGTGGCGGGCCAGGTACGGGAAGTCGCTGCTGGTGATCTCCAGCCGCAGCCGGGCGCCGGCCGCGATCGTGGCCGCGACGTGGTCCAGCTCGATGCGGTACGGCGCGGCGGTCCGGCCGGTGTCGACGGCGCCCTGGGCCAGGGCCAGGACGGTGCCGTCGGGCCGGCACTCCAGCAGCCGCGCGATGAAGTCGGTGCCGCCGGCGGAGGTGCTCGCGTGCAGCGTGACGGCCGGCGCGCCGGCGATGGTCAGGGCAGCGGCCAGGGGGTCGGTGGTGTACCGGACGGCGTCGGCGCGGCCCTGCAGCGCCGAACGGTCGGCGCCGGGGTCGGCCGAGGGGTACGGGTCGGCGGGGTCGTAGGAGTACCGGTCGGCACCGTCGCCGGGTGCGTCCGGGGTCAGCGTGCCGCCCTGCCCCGCGTACCAGGTGCGTTCACCGGCGGCGGGCGGCCATTCGGCGCCGGTCCACCAGCGGCCGGCGCCGATGTCGAAGACCCGCGCCTCGGCCCCGCCGGGATCGCCGTTGAGGATGCGATCCAGCCAGCGCAGCAGCAGCCGGCCGGGATCGACCCGGGCCGCCGGACCGTGCTCGCGGGCGCCGACCGCGGTCGACCCCGACCAGCACAGATCGTGCTCCCACGGGCCGATCAGCAGGGTGCGGCTCGCGCCGGCGTGCCGCCACTGGTGCAGGGTCTCGGGCAGCAGCAGGTCGTACCAGCCGCCGATGTGCAGCGTGGCGGCATCGAGCCCGGCCAGTTCGGCGTCGGTGACGGCCTCGGGCGCCTCGTGGCCGGGTCCGGCGGCGAGCGTGTCGCCCCAGTGCTCGAGGTGGGCCCACATCCGCTCCGGCAGGTCGGCGACCGGCAGGTGCCGCAGCAGGCCGGGCTCGGCGGCGAACATGGCCGCGGCCAGGCCGGTGCGGCTGGTGCGCGACTCGGCCCGCTCCAGCCACCAGGCGGCGTGCTCGGCCAGGCGCAGGATGCCGGACCGGTCGAACTTCACCCGGGCCAGGCCCATCGCCGGGCCGAGGCTGATCACGCCGGCGACCAGCCGGGGTCGTTCGACCGCGGTCGTCCAGGCGGTGTACGCGCTGTAGGAGCCGCCGAGCGTCACCAGGCGCCCGTCGCACCACGGCTGCGCGGCGATCCAGTCGGCCAGGGCCGCTCCGTCGCGCCGCTCGGCCCGGTACGGCCGCCAGACGCCGTCGGAGCCGTAGCGGCCGCGGACGTCCTGGACCACGAACGCGTAGCCGTTACGGGCCCAGCCCAGCCCCTCCTGCAGCTGCGCGGAGCGGTCGTAGGCGGTACGGGTCACCACGACCGGCGCCGGTGTCCGCGCCGGGAGATAGACATCGGTGGCCAGGGCGGTCCCGTCGGGCGCGGCGAGCCGCAGGTTGGCCCGCACCGCCGTCACGACGACTCCCCCGCCGCGATCGCCGGTAGCGCCAGCACCGGGTGGCGGGTCAGCTCGCCCGTCGCCGGGTCCAGGCCGATCTGCAGCCCGTGGGCCGCGGCGGTGCCGGTGTCGCGCCAGGCGAGGACGTCGTTGACGATCAGCCCGGCGACGATCGCGGCGGCCCCGGCCGACGGCCAGGGCACCGGCGGCGCGACGGCCGTCGAGTCCAGGTACGCCCAGTGGGCGCGCAGTTCCGCCGGCACCCCGCTCGCGGCGAGCCGCCGGGCCCGCACGTCGGCGTAGCCGGCACTGGCGCCGGGCACGAACAGCGGCCCGGTGTACCAGCGGCGGCCCTCGGCGTAGCTCATGTGCCAGGGGCGGCCGTTCCGGCGGCACCAGCGGTCGAGCCGGCGCCAGCGAGCGTCGGGCAGCCAGCCGGCGCACGAGACCACGACGTCGGCGGCGGTGACCGCGCCTTCATCGGCCGGGCCGGTCAGCACCCGCGCCTCGGCCCGCAGCAGACGCGCCACCTGCTCGGCGACCGGGTTGTCGCCGTCGACCCAGACGGTCGTCAGGGTCTGTGGCGCGGCCGGCGGCGGGCCGGCCAGCAGACCGCGCTCGTCGAACGCGGCCAGCAGCTGGTCCAGCTCGCCGGCGGTGTCCGCGCCGCCGGCCCCGTGGAGCAGCCGCTGAGCGGTCTCCAGGAGCTCACCGGGGGCGGTGATGCGGACGAACTCGTCGCCGGGCAGGTGATAGCGCCAGACACCGTCCGGGCCCGGATACAGGTGGGCGCCGGGGGCGATGCGGGTCGGGGTGCGGGTCATGGTCGGTCTCCGGGATGAAGGCGCGGCTGTCAGCCGGTCAGTGCTGGTAGGCGAACGGGCTGTGGACCAGGGCGTTGGTGCCCGGGCCCTGCAGCGCCCGCAGCGGCGCCTGCTCGCGCACGGGCTCGAACGTGAACGGCGTGTGGACCAGGGCGTTGGTGCCCGGACCCTGCAGCGCGCGCAGCTGCGGCTGCTCCTTGACCGGCTCGAACGTGACCTTCACAGGACCTCCTCGGGGTTACTGAAAACGACTTTCGTTTTCAGTAAGCCGACCATAGCGGCGCACCGTTCGGCCGCGCAAGAGATCGGTCGATACGTGGTGCGGTTCGCATACGTCGGCTACGACGGGCTCGTGCGGTGCCGCAGCGGCGTGGCCCAGCCGGCGACCGCGGCGGCGAGCACCGCGCAACCGGCCGCGAGCAGCGCGATGCGCACGCCCGCGGCCTCGGCGATCATGCCGCCGAGGGCGGCGCCGAGCGGCTGGCCACCCCAGGCGATCATGCGGGCCGTGGCGTTGACCCGCCCCTGGAGATGGTCCGGGGCGGCCTGCTGCCGGGCGACGATGCCGTTGACGCTGACCAGGCTGTTGGTCGCCTGCCACAGCAGCAGCGCGGCGAGCGCGGGCCCGAGGCGGGTGGCGCCGGCCCAGGCGAGCAGGGCCAGCCAGTTGGCGGCGAGCCCGGCCAGGGTGATCCACCCGGCCGGCATCCTGGCGCGCAGCCGGGGCAGGGCGGTGTTGGCGACGAGCGTGCCGGCACAGGCCGCGACGTAGCACAGCCCGACGCGCCAGTCGTGCGCGGCCAGCCCGAGCCGGTCGACGGCGACGACGACGATGAGGCCGAGCACCGCTCCGCCGGTGAGGCTGTTGCCGATGCCGAGCAGCGTGTAGGAGCGGACCGCCGGATGGTGCCGGACGAAGGCCAGGCCCTCGCGGATCTCGGCGCCGAGCCGGCGGCGCGGGCCGGGCGGCGGGGCGGCGAGCGCGGAGAGCCGGGCGAGGGGCAGCCGGGCCAGCAGCGCCGCGGCGGCGGCGAAGGACAGCGCGTCGAGCCCGATCGCGGTCGCCGGGCCGGCCGCCGTGGCGATGAGACCGGCGACGGCCGGCCCGGCGAGGCCGATCACGGTGTACGCGCTGACACTGCTCGCCGTCGCCCGGGCGATCCGGCGCCCGCCGACGAGGGCAGGCAGCACCGCGAAGCTCGCCGCGTCGAAGAAGACCGCGGCGATGCCGCTGCCCGCCGCGGCCACGAACACGTGCGCCGGCGTGAGGACGTCCAGCACCGCCGCCGCCGGGATACCGCCGAGGAGGAGCGCCTGCGCGAGGCTCGTCGCCACCAGGGTCCGCCGGCGATCCCAGCGGTCGGCGAGGGCCCCGGCGAGCAGGCCGAACACCAGGTACGGCACCGACTCCACCGCGGCCAGGGCCGCGGTGAGCGCGGGGCTGCCGGTGTGCTGGAACACCATCAGCGGCAGCGCCACCAGTGTCATCGTCGAGCCCGCCCACGACACCGAACGGGCGAGCAGATAGCGGCGCCACAACGGGTCGGCACGCAGCGGGGTGGCGGTCTCGTCGATGCTCGCATCCATGCACAACCCTTATCGCAATTGAAAACCATATTCAATAGTGGTACGTTCGCGCCGCCCGCTGGCAGGCAACGGAGGACGGGATGCGATGCAGACGATGACGGCGATACGCAGCCGGCGAGGATTCCGGCTCGCCGTAGCCGGATCCGCCGGTGCGATGCTCGCCGGGACGCTGCTCGCACTGGGCATCGGCGCCGTCGACGTGCCGGTCGGTGACGTGGTCCGCATCGTCGCGGCGCACCTGGCCGGCGGCCGCTACGGCGCGGACCTGATCGGCGACGACATCGTGTGGCAGTACCGCGCACCCCGGGCCCTGCTGGCGATCGTCGCCGGCGTGGGCCTGTCGGTGGCCGGCACGGTGCTGCAGGCCGTCGTGCGCAACCCGCTCGCCGACCCGTACGTCCTCGGCCTGGCCTCCGGTGCCTCGCTCGGCGCGGTCGCGGTGCTTACGCTCGGCAGCGCGGCCGTGGCCGGGCTGAGCCTGCCGGCCGCCGCGTTCGCCGGGGCCGCCGCCGCGCTCGCCCTGGTGCTGGTGCTGGGCCGCCGGGCCGGGCAGCTGCTGCCGGGCCGGCTGCTGCTCGCCGGCGTCTCGATCGGCTACCTCGCCTCGGCGGTCACCAGCTACCTGCAGCTGCGGGCCCACCCCGACCAGCTCGCCGGCGTGCTGTTCTGGCTGCTGGGCTCCCTCAGCGGCGCGCGCTGGCCGCAACTGGGCGTCCCGGCCGTCTGCGTCGTCGCCGGCACGCTGTGGCTGCTCACCCAGGGCCGGCGGCTCAACGCGCTGACCTTCGGCGACGAGACCGCCACCGCGCTCGGCGTCGACGCCGGCCGCCTGCGGCTGCGGCTGCTGCTGATCACCGCACTGGTCACCGGCACGGTCATCGCCGAGGTCGGCGCCGTCGGCTTCGTCGGCCTGCTCGTGCCGCACGTGGTCCGGCTGCTCGTCGGCGCCGACCACCGCCGGGTCCTGCCGCTGGCCGCCCTCTTCGGCGGCTGCTACCTGCTGCTCGTCGACACCGCCGCCCGCACGCTCGCCCGGCCGCTCGAGCTGCCCGTCGGCATCCTCACCGCAGTCCTCGGCACCCCCGTGCTGCTGTGGCTGCTGCGCCGCGGCGACACCGAACAGGCGGTCCGCTGATGCACCTGCACCTGGATGCCGTACACGTCCGGCGCGGCGGCCGCCCGATCGTCGGCGGCGTCGACCTGGACGTGCGCCCCGGCGAGTTCGTCGGGCTGCTCGGCCCGAACGGCAGCGGCAAGTCCACCCTGCTGCGCACCGTGTACCGGGCGTTGCGGCCCTCGGGCGGCGCGGTGTGGCTCGACGGCCGGGATCTGTGGCGCGATGTCGGCGTCCGCGAGGCCGCCCGGCACACCGCCGCGGTCCAGCAGGAGCACGGCGGCGACTTCGCGTTCACCGTGGCCGAGACCGTCCTGGCCGGCCGCACCCCGCACAAGGCACTGCTGGCGCGCGACACCGCCGCCGACACCGCCCTGGTCCTCGCCGCCCTCGACCGGGTCGGCCTGCGCGATCAGGCCCACCGGCTCGTGCACACGTTGTCGGGCGGGGAGAAGCAGCGGGTCCTGCTCGCCCGCGCCCTCGCCCAGCAGCCGCGGCTGCTCGTGCTCGACGAACCGACCAACCACCTCGACATCACCGCCCAGCTCGGTCAGCTGCGGCTCATCCGCCGGCTGCGGCTGACCACGCTCGCCGCGCTGCACGACCTCAACCACGCCGCCGCGTTCTGCGACCGCGTCTACGTCCTGCACGCCGGCCGCGTCGCCGCGACCGGCCGCCCCGGCGACGTGCTCACCCCCGAACTGCTCGCACGGATCTTCAAGGTCCGCGCCCACCCGGGCACGAACCCCCTCACCGACGCACCACACCTGTACCTGGCCCCACTGGAGGAGGACTCCCCATGAACGTCGCCGTCTCCCGCCGCAGTCTCCTGCGCGGCGCCGCCGCCACCGGCGGCCTGCTGCTCGCGGGGTGCGCCGCACCCGCCGAGGGCGGCGCACCCACGGCGAGCGCCACCACGGTGCCGGTCACCGCCTGCGGCCGCGATCTGACCTTCGCCGCCCCGCCGCAGCGCATCGTCTCGTTCTACCCCGCGATGACCGAGCTGCTGCTCGCGCTCGAACTCGACGCCCGCATCGCCGGGCAGGTCAACACCGACCAGTCCCCGCCCAGCCCCGCCTACGCCGAGCGCTACGCCAAGGTGAAGGTGCTCGCCGCGCAGGAGCCGTCGGTCGAGGTACTGCTGTCCGCCCGGCCCGACCTCATCGTCGCCGACGCCGCGTACCACTTCGACGGCAAACAGCTGCCCACCGTCGAGGACCTGGCCGCCAAGGGCATCGTGGTGTACCTCAACGCCTCGTTCTGCGAGGGACGCAAGGTCCTGGCGAAGGTCGGCGACGCCGACATCGACCTGGCCAACCTGGGCCGTGTCTTCGGCGTCGAGGCGAAGGCGAAGGAGATCGGCGAACGCGGCCGGGCGAGCATCGCCGACACCGCGGCGCGCCTGTCCGGCCGCCCGCCTGTGCGGTGCGCACTGGTCACGGTGTACGACAAGGCGCTCTACGCCGACGCCGGCGGCCTCTACACGGACGTGCTCACCCTAGCCGGCGGCCGTAACGTCACCGAGCAGTCCGAGATGCCGGCCGGCGAGTACTACGCCCAGGTCTCCCCGGAAACCATCGCCCGCAAGAACCCGGACGTCATCGTCCACACCTACCTCGACGACGCCGGCCGCGCCAGCGCCCAGGACTATCTGCGGCGCACCTTCGCCGACACCACCGCCGTGCGCACCGGCCGCGTCATCGCCACCCCGGAGGCGACCTTCGGCGGCGCCCTGCGCTCCGTCGACGGCGTTGCCGCACTGGCCCGGCAGCTGCACCCGGACGCCTTCTGACCCGCGATCCACCGCTTGAGCGTGACGGTCCAGCGGCACCAGTTCGGCGTAGGATCAGCAGAGGAGTGCACACGTGGCGAGGTGGCCGAGATGTCTTTCGTTGGCATCCTTGTCTTCGCCGTGCTGTGGCTGGCCTGCGCGGTGGCATCGCTGTGCGTCGCGGCGCGGTTGGCGGGGCAGTACGAACGACGCCCGCGGCACCCGCACGGCGGCGAACACGCCCGGATCAGGCCGCTCCTTGCGGTACACGGGATGGCGTCCGGCATGTTCCACACGGTGACCCGGCATTGGGCATCCCGGCTCCGCAGCCGGTAGCCGCGACCGAGGGGAGGCGAGAGCAGTGGATTCCAGTCCCGGCGGTTATCGTCGTAGCCCCATGCTCTTGATCGTCCTTGGTTCGCTCGCGGCACCCGCCGACCAGGCCTTCCGCCCGAACGCGTGACGCTGCCCGCTCGTTGAGCGAGGTGTGCGACAGCACCGACGCGGCCGGCGCGTGCCGCCTCTGTCCCGTCCTGGACGGGAGGGGGGTGCGCGATGGCCGGAACGCACGCACGCGTCGACGATGAGCACACGGCGCTGGACTCCGCGCCCGCCGGTGACATCCGGGGCGCGCTGGGCAGCATCGCCGCGCAGGACACCGGGCTCCGGCCCGGGCTGTCGACCAAACTGAAGACCCTGCTCGCGATCGTCGGCCCGGGCCTGATCGTGATGGTGGGCGACAACGACGCCGGGGCGTTCGGCACCTACACCCAGGCCGGGCAGAACTACGGCACCCGCCTGCTGTGGACGCTCCTGCTGCTGGTGCCGGTGCTCTACGTCAACCAGGAGATGGTCCTGCGGCTGGGTGCCGTGACCGGCGCCGGGCACGCCCGGCTCATCCTGGAGCGTTACGGCCGGTTCTGGGGCGCGTTCAGCGTGATCGACCTGTTCGCGCTCAACGCCCTGACCATCGTCACCGAGTTCATCGGGATCAGCCTCGGGCTGGGCTATCTCGGACTGCCCCGGATTCCCGGGGTGCTGGTGGCGGCCGTGGCCGTGATCGCGGCGGCGAGCACCGGGTCGTTCCCGCGGTTCGAACGGGTCTGTCTGGTCCTGGTGGCCGGCTCCCTGGCGCTGATCCCGGTCGTCGTCATGGCCCACCCGCCGCTGGGGCAGGTCGGTCGCGACTTCGTGGTGCCGGGCATGCCCGCCGGTGAACCGTCCACGGTACTGCTGCTGATCATCGCCATCGTCGGTACCACCGTCGCGCCCTGGCAGTTGTTCTTCCAGCAGTCCTACGTGATCGACAAGCGGATCACGCCCCGGTTCATCCGCTACGAGAAGGTCGATCTGTGGATCGGCATCGTCATCGTCGTGGTCGGCGCGGCGGCGATGATGTGCTGCGCCGCGGCCGCGTTCGCCGGCCGTCCCGGGTCCGGGCAGTTCACGGACGCGGCCGGGGTCGCCGCCGGCCTGGGCCGGTACGTCCACGAGGCGGCGGGCATCCTGTTCGCGATCGCGCTCATCGACGCCTCGATCATCGGCGCGGCGGCGGTCGCCCTGTCCACCTCGTACGCCATCGGCGACGTGCTCGGCCTCAAGCACTCACTGCACCGCACGCCGCGGCAGGCCAAGCCCTTCTACGCGATGTTCGCCGCGCTGCTGCTGATCTCGGCCGTCATCGTGGTGCTCCCCGGCTCCCCGCTGGGACTGCTGACCGAGGGGGTACAGACCCTTGCCGGGGTGTTGCTGCCCTCGGCGACGGTGTTCCTGCTGCTGCTGTGCAACGACCGTGCGGTGCTGGGACCGTGGGTCAACGGCCGGGCCACCAACCTGTTCACGTCAGCCGTCATCGGTGCGCTCGTCATGATGTCGATCGTCCTGACCGCCAGCGTCCTCTACCCACGGATCACCGTGACCCAGATCCTGGCCGTCCTCGCCGCGGGCGCCCTGCTCGGTGCGGCCGGCGCGGCCTGGCTGATCGCCGCCCGCCACCGCCACCCGGCCCGGGCCACCGTTCGGGTCGACCGCTCGCAGCGGGAGTCCTGGCGAATGCCGCCGCTGGCCCTGCTGCAGCGAGCGCGGCTGTCGCCCGGGCGGCGGCTGGGTCTGGCGGTGCTGCGCGGCTATCTGCTCATCGCCGTTGCCCTCGTCGTGGTCCGGGTGGCCCAGCTCGCGCTGGGATACTAGAAAAGGGAAAGGGGGCCACGCCGTGCCATCCGCCACCGGTCCCGAACGGACACCCAGGCTGGTGCTGTCACGGCTGCTGAGGACCGCCGCGATCGACGCGCGGGGCCAGCGACTGGGACGCCTCGTCGACGTCATCGTCCGGCTGCCCGCCGCCGGCTACCCGCCGGTCACCGGCCTGGTCGCCGAACTCGGCCGGCGGCGGGTCTTCATCCCCGCCGCCGTGGTGCGCACCTGGCAGCCCGACCGCGTCGAACTCGCCAGCGCCCGCGTCGACCTGCGCGCCTTCCAGCGCCGCGAGGGAGAGGTGCTGCTGCACGCCGACGTGCTGGGGCACCGCCTGCTGGACACCACCACCGCCCGGCTGGTCCACGCCCACGACATCGAACTGACCGCCGGCCCGTCCGGCGAGTGGGTGCTCTCCGGTGTCGACGTCCACCGGCTGCGCTGGCTGCACCGCCCCGGCCACCACCCGCGCCACCCGTTCCGCGACTGGCACGCGTTCGAGCCGCTCATCGGCCATCAGGCGTCCCTGCGCGCCCGCCACCCCCTGACCCGGCTGCGCCGCCTCAGAGCCGCCGAACTGGCCGACCTGCTCGAAGCCGCCTCGGCGCCGGAGCAACTCGACATCCTCACCCAGGTCCACACCGATCCCGAACTGGAAGCCGACGTCTTCGAAGAACTCGACGAGGACCAGCAGAGCCACCTGTTCGCCGGCCGCGGCGACCCCGAGGTCGCCGACGTGATCGCCCATATGCGCGCCGACGACGCGACCGACGCGATCGCCGGGCTGCCGCAGGATCGCCGCCGGCGCGTCCTGGCGCTGCTGCCCGACGAGCTACGGGTCACGGTCACCAACCTGCTGCATTACCACGCCGCCACCGCCGGGGGCCTGATGGGCGTGGACGTCCTGGCCCTGCCCGAGGACGCCACCGCACGCCAGGCGGTCCAGGCCGTCCGCGACGCCACCACCACCCAGCCCGAGGCCCTCGCCAACCTCTACACGGTGGACCCCGGCGGACGCGTGGCCGGCGCGATCGGGCTGGTCAGTCTGCTGCGCGCCGACCCGGCAGCACCCCTGCGCACCATCGCCGAGCCCGACCCGGTCACCGTCACCGCACACGCCGACCAGATCGAGATCGCCACCCTGATGGCCGACTACAACCTGAGCACCCTGCCCGTCGTCGACGAGGACTGCCACCTCATCGGCGTGATCACCATCGACGACGTCCTCGACGAGACCATCCCCGCCAACTGGCGCCACCGCGAACCGGCCCCGCACCACCACAACGCCGCCGCCTGATCCAACCCTGGAGGGGCCCGTGTTCAGCGCGGCCGATCGTACGGCGCCCCGTCCGCGGTGTCTGCGGACGCGGCGCCGATCGCACGATGCTCAGACCCGGATCCGTGGATAGCGGCGGCGTGATTGACGCATATCACTGATGGGCGATGGGTGATGCGGTGTTTCTGCCGGTGGGTATGGTTGTGGCCCGGTGGCGCCGGGTTCGCTGGTCTCGGTGGGGTGTTCGGGCCGGTCGGGCCTGGTGGTCAGGTCCAGATCGGTAGTCGGCGCAGTCGGGGCAGCACTTCGGCGAGACCTTGTTGGTCTGGGGGTAGTCGCAGGGTGAGCTGCCCGGCGTGGCGGACCAGCCGGGCCGGGACCGTCAGCAGCCGATGCCGCAGGGTGCCCAGATGGGCCCGGCCGCGTCCGTCACCGCCGTCCAGACCGGCCAGTTCCTGCAGCCAGGCGGACAGGTTCACGGCCAGCAGCGCACCCCACATCCACACCGTGTTCGCTGCCCGGCTGGCTGAGGGCAGGTGCCGCAGCGCGGCGCCGTGCTTGGCGTCGCGGATGCGGTCTTCGATGTCGGTGCGCATCCGGTGCCACGCCTCGACCGCGACCGCCCTGGCTGGGGTGGACACGTCCAGGTTGGTGGCGATGAACGAGTACGCGTACACGTGGCCGACGAGGCCGTCCAGAGCCAGGGCGAGTTGGTCCTTGGGGATGGTGCGCCGGCGACGGGCCCGTGGATCGGTCGAGACGTCGGCGGCGCGGACCTTGACCCGCCGCACCACGCACGTGGTGCCCGGTGGCCACCCGGCCGGCGCGTAGTCGCAGACGGCAACCTGGGCACCCTTCATCCGCTTTGCCGTGTGCCACGCCGTGTCCGGGACCGCGGCGGCGGCCCGCCAGACCGCCGGGTTGCGGGTCACCCCCAGGGAGAAGTCGCAACCAGCCGCCACTGCGGCGGCCGCGATGTCCTTGGCGAAGTAGCCCACATCGCCGCGCACCTTCGGCCGCACGCTGACCCCGGCCACGCGCAGGGTGGCCACGCTGCGTTCGATCAGCGATCCCGCCCCCGGGCGCGGGTCCTCGTCCCCTGCGAGCAGGTCCGCCGCGGTGACCAGGCCGGCCTCCGCCCACGTGGCCACGTGCGGACGCCCGGCCCGGGCACCCTTGTAGCTGTAGGCGATCCCTTCCTTCTTGGCCCCGTAGCACTCCACATCGGTGCCGTCCAGGTCGATGGTGGCCCCACCCGTACGCAGCACCGCGCGCCGTCTGGCCGGCAGCAGTCCCACCACCCGGCCCACGATCTCCCCGATGCCTTCCTCTACCCCGGCCACCTGGGCCGGGCCGAACCGGTCAGCAAGCTGCACCGCGGTGGTCGAGGCCGGTGTGGCCACCGCCGACAGCGCCTCCCCGGCCGGATCGGCACGGCGGCGGTCCAGCCCGGTCCAGAACTGCGCACCGCACATCTGCGCCTGCGCCACCGCGACCAGGAATTGCCCCGCGGACAGGCCCCGGTCCCGCTGCTTGATCGCACCGACTGCGTCGTCCAACGCGGCGGTCACGCCCAACCGGCCGACCAACTCGGCCACCGCGACCACACCCGACACCGGCGTCAACGACGCGTCCGGTGCGCCGACACGCACCCGACCTGCCAAACCAGGTATCCTCTGCACCGAACGGGTGTCCTTCTCACAGCGACGGATTGGTCCCTAGACAAGTCCAATCATCCCTGCTGACAAGGCATCCGTTCATCTATGCCACGCCGTGTTGTATCCCTATCCACGGATCCGGGTCAGAAGTCGTCGTCGAAGGTGACGGTGCCGGTGACGCCGACCTGGTAGGCCGACACACGGCGCTCGAAGAAGTTCGACAGCTCCTGCACGTCCTGCAGTTCCATGAAGGCGAACGGGTTGCGGCTGCCGTACAGCGGCTCGATCCCCAGCATCGCCAGCCGCCGGTCGGCGACGTGCTGCAGGTACTCGCGCATGTCCGCGAGCGACATGCCGGAGATGCCCTGTTCCAGCAGGTCCGCGGCGAACTGGACCTCGCACTCGACCGCCTCGGCGAGCATCTCGCGGACCTGGGCGGCCATCTTCTCGTCGAAGAGGTCCGGCTCCTCGGCGCGGACGGTGTCCACGACGTCGAACGCGAACGCCATGTGCATCGACTCGTCGCGGAACACCCAGTTGGTGCCCGAGGCGAGCCCGTGCAGCAGCCCGCGGGAGCGCAGGTAGTACACGTAGGCGAAGGCGCCGTAGAAGAACAGCCCCTCGATGCAGGCGGCGAAGCAGATCAGGTTGAGCAGGAACGCCCGCCGGTCCTCGCGCGTGCGCAGCTGCCGCCGGTCGTGGACGGAGTCGATCCAGCGGAAGCAGAACTCGGCCTTGCGGGCAATCGACGGGATGTTCTCCACCGCCGCGAACGCCGCGAAGCGCTCGGCCTCGTCGGGCACGTACGTGTCGAGGAGGTTCAGGTAGAACTGAACGTGCACGGCCTCCTCGAACAGCTGCCGGGACAGGTAGAGCCGGCCCTCGGGCGAGTTGACGTGCTGGTAGAGGTTGAGCACCAGGTTGTTGGCGACGATCGTGTCGCCGGTGGCGAAGAAGGCGACCAGCCGGGAGACGAGGTGCCGCTCGGCGGGGGTGAGCTTGGCCAGGTCGGGCCGGTCGGAGTGCAGGTCGACCTCCTCGACGGTCCACGTGTTGCGGATGGCGTCCTTGAACCGGTCGAAGAAGTGCGGGTAGCGCATGGGCCGCAGCGTCAGATCCATGCCCGGATCGAGCAGCATGTGGCTGGGCGTGGTGGTACGGGGTTCGGGGACGGTGGTCACTGGCATGCCTCGCACGATTCGGGGTTCTCCAGGGAGCAGGCGACGGCCTCGGCCGGGGCGATCAGCGAAACGGCCGCGGTGACGGACACGGTCGCCTGCTGGATGCGGGTCGCCGGGCGCGAGCGCAGGTAGTACGTCGTCTTCAGGCCCGACTTCCAGGCGTGCAGGTACATCGAGGACAGCTTGCCGATCGTCGGAGCGCTCATGAACAGGTTCAGCGACTGCGACTGGTCGATGTAGGGGGCCCGGGCCGCGGCGAGGTCGATCAGCGCGCGCTGCGGGAGTTCCCAGGCGGTACGGTACAGCTCGCGCATGTCGGCGGGCAGTTCGGCGATGCCCTGCACCGAGCCCTCCGCGCGCTTGATCTGCTCACGGATCGCCGGCGTCCAGAGGTCACGCGACTTCAGCTCGCGCACGAGGTACGAATTGATCTGCAGGAACTCCCCCGACATGGTCTCGCGCTTGAACAGATTCGACACCTGCGGCTCGATGCACTCGTAGCAGCCCGCGATCGACGCGATCGTGGCCGTCGGCGCTATCGCGACCAGCAGCGAGTTGCGCAGCCCGATCGCCGCGATCCGGGCCCGCACCGCCGTCCACCGCTCGGTCTGGGTCGGCTGGGCGCCCCAGAGGTCGGGATGCAGCACGCCGGCGGCGGCACGCGTCTGGGCAAACGCCGGGTGCGGCCCGAACCACTCGGCCAGGCCCGCGGCGGTCTCCAGGGCGGTGAGCAGGATCTCCTCCTGCACGCGGGTGGACAACTCCCGCGCTTCCGGCGAGTCGAACGACAGCCGCAGCGTGAAGAACGCGTCCTGCAGGCCCATCAGCCCGAGGCCGACCGGGCGCCAGCGCGGGTTGGAGGCGGCCGCCTGCGCCGACGGGTAGTAGTTGACGTCGATGACCCGGTCCAGGAACACGACCGCGGTGCGCACCGTGTCGCGCAGCTTCTCCCAGTCGACACCGTCGGCCGTGACGTGGGCGCCGAGGTTGATCGAGCCGAGGTTGCACACGGCGGTTTCGCCGTCGCTGTTGACCTCGAGGATCTCGGTGCACAGGTTCGACAGGTGGATGGTGTTGCCGCGCCGGCCGGTCTGGTTGGACAGCGCGTTCGAGCGGTCCTTGAACGTCATCCAGCCGTTGCCGGTCTGCGCTAGGGTCCGCATCATCCGCCCGTACAGCTCGCGGGCCTTGACCGTCCGCACGGCCCGCCGCTCCGCGTCCCGGTAGGCCTGATCGAACTCCGCGCCGAACAGGTCCGGCAGGTCCGGGGCATCGGACGGGTCGATGAGCGACCACTCCTCGTCCGCCTCGACGCGGCGCATGAACTCGTCCGGGATCCAGTTGGCGAGGTTGAGGTTGTGGGTGCGGCGGGCCTCCTCGCCGGTGTTGTCCCGCAGCTCGAGGAACTCCTCGACGTCCGGGTGCCACGGCTCCAGGTAGACGCAGGCCGCGCCCTTGCGCCGGCCGCCCTGGTTCACCGCGGCGACGCCGGCGTCCAGCGTCTTGAGGAAGGGCACGATACCGTTCGACTTCCCGTTGGTACCACGGATCAGCGCGCCCCGCCCACGCACGCGCGACCACGAGATGCCGATCCCGCCGGAGAACTTCGACAGCTTCGCGACCTGGTGGTAGCGCTCGTAGATCGAGTCCAGCTCGTCGCGCGGCGAGTCGACCAGGAAGCACGAGGACATCTGGGTGTGCCGGGTGCCGGAGTTGAACAACGTCGGCGAGCTGGGCAGATACGCCAGGGAGGACATCAGCCGGTAGAACCCGATCGCCTCCGCCGGCGTCTGCGACAGGCCGCAGGCGACGCGCAGCAGCCAGTACTGCGGCGTCTCGACGACCAACCGGGTCTCGGGGTGGCGCAGCAGGTACCGGTCGGCGACGGTGCGCAGCCCGAAGTACTCGAAGCGCAGGTCCCCGTCGGTGTCGACGGCGTCGTCGAGCTTGCGGGCGTTGCCGGCCACGAACCGGGCGGTCTCGTCGCCGATGAGCCCCTGGGCGTGCGCGTAGGCGATGGACTGGCTGAAGCTCGCCACGCCCTGCCCGCGGACCTCCTTGTCGACGAACGCGGCCAGCAGCCGGGCGGCGAGTCTCGAGTACTGCGGCTCCTCCCCGATCAGCTCCGCCGCCGTCTGGATCGACAGCTTGTCCAGCTCGGCGGTGCTCGCCCCGTCGTACAGCCCGCTGATCGTCTTCGTGGCCACCCGCAGCGGGTCGATCTCATCAAGATCGCCGACCCGGCGCTCGACCGCCCTGACGATCTTGTTGACGTCGACCGGCTCCAGGTCGCCGTTGCGCTTGCGAACCCGCATCGCGTGGCGCCGCTGCTCCGGCGCCGCCTGACCGGGCACGGCCGTGTCCTGCGTGACCGTCATGTGTTCCCCTCGTCACCCATCGATCAACGTCGGGCGCGCAGGGGACGACGCCGCCGGACGAAGGCAGGCGCCGTCATCTGGCGTTGGCGTCGGCCGTCCCGCGCGGCCTCCAACCACCGCGGGCCCGGTTGGCCCGCGGTGCGCTGGCAGGTCTTCGGACTCGCGGGCATGACCGGACACCGGTCGCCTACCGGCCGTCGCTTCCCAGGCCTCGCGACCCAGTGCTTCGTTGACGGCTTTCGTTCCCACTCACCGCTGCGGGGCAGTCCCGGACTTCCACCGGGTTCCCTCTTGCCTCGACCGGCCACCCACCGACGCGGACGGACGATCGAACCAGCTGCGATAGATACCATATCTAGCCGCCACCCGGTTTGTCACACACCACATGTCGTGGCGCGTGTCGCAATAGCCACAACCCGACCGCCGGCGGGCGTGGGCGTCACCGCTCCCGCAGCTGATCGCCATCGTCCGGGCCCGGGAGGAGGTCCTGGCCGCCGGTGACGCGCTCGCCCGGCGCGGCGACTGTCCTCATCGGACGGTTGCCGCGCCGGGCGAGCCTCATCCGGGAAGGGTCAGGCCTGCGTCCACCTGAAGTAGGCGGTCTTGGCGTGGTCGGCCGTCGAGCCTCCCGTGTACACCTTCACGCCCGGGTTGGTGTTCGCAGTGACGAGGAGCCAGCCGAGCGTGAACTGGTTGACCGAGGTGTTCCACTGGCCCCGCACCTCGATGGACTCCACTCCCTTCAGGATGTTCCACGCCATGCACGAGTCCCGCGGAACGATGAAGGTGTAGGCGATGCCGCCGACCGCCGGCCCCGGCGGGTCGGGCCAGTGCATCGCCAGCAGCGAGCCGTAGGTGCCCTGCGAGCAGAGCATGATCCGGCCCTTGCCCATCGGCGCCGCGAGCGAAGGCCCGGTCGTGGCGACGAGCGCCACCGCGCTCACCGCCGCCGCGGCGGCGACACCCGCCACGGCCCGTCTGATGGTGATGGTTCTGACACCCACTCCGTGTTCCTCCTCCGATGTACCGCCCCGACCCCGGCGCGGCGCCGGCGTCGTCGCACGGCCGTGAGACGTGCGTGGCGTCAACGGAGTTCACGCGTGGGCGCGGTCCTTGTCGCCCGCCGACGGTTCCCGGCCGAGCAGGCTTCGGTCGAGCAGGTCGGGCTCGGCCGGGTCTGGCTCGAACCGGTCGCCGCCGGCACACCGGCCGGGCGACGTGGGCATGGATCTTTCAACGGGCGACGGTGACGAGCACGCATCGGCGCAGGGACGCGCCGCTTTGTCGGCGACACCAACCTTTTACTTCGCAATTGTTGTGTTGCGCAGCCAAAAACAGATGATGCAGGGGCCGGGCCGAATCACTTTCACATTCCACGCCTGCGGCGTCTGAGCCCCGGTGCGCCGCACGCGTGGCGTACCCAGGAGGGAACTACCAGTGAAGCCGAAGCTTCGAAGACTCGCGTTACTCGTCCTGCCGTTGGTGGCCTCGTTCGCCGTCGGCCTGACCGTCCAGGGCACCGCGGCCAGCATCCAGGCCGACGGTCTCCCGCTCTGCGTTGGCAACCGCTGCCCCAAGTAACGCACAGTGGACGCCCGGGTGTCACGTCCCTGTGACGCCCGGCCGTTCGTCCCCGAACCGTCGTCACCGGGCCGGCCGCGCGGAGGTCCACAAGTCACCGTCGGATAACGTTATCGTCCGGTCGCGATGTCGGCCCCGGTCGAACCACCCATTTCCGTCGATACCCTCACGTCCGAGTCCCCAACGATCCGCAAGGGCGCAGCATCAATGGCATCCACAGTCGACGCCGCGGCGCCGGCCCAGACGATCGACCCGGCCGTCGCGCCGGCCGCGGTGTGCCGCTCACTACTGCTCGGCCGGGCCGCCGTGGTCCTGGTCGCGGCCGGGGCCGGGCTGCTGGTGGTGGAGGAGATGTGGCGGATCGCCGCGGTCCTGCTCATCACCGCGGTGTCGACGGTCGCGATGGTGAGCGCGCTGACCCGCTGGCCGGGGCTCGTCCGCCGGCCGTGGGCGGTGCTCGCGCTGGACCTGGCCGTGGCCATCGCGATCATGTACGCGATGGACGGCGGCATGGCGTACTTCTGTTACCTCGCCGGGTCGGCCGCTCTGTCGGGGGCCCTGCAGGGGATGCGGGCCCTGCCGATGTGGTTCGGCTACGCCGCGCTCGGATACGTGGCGGCCGGCATGATCGTGCGGGCCAACGCCTCGTCGCCGGAGGTCACCGCGTTCATCGCCGCGTTCCCGGTGATGTGCCTGCTGGCCGGGATCGGCGCGGCCACCGCGACCAGCGCGCTGGTGCGGTTCATGACACTCAGCGTCGACGCGATCGCCCGGGCCCAGCAGTCCGCGGCCGCGTCCGAGCGCGCCCGGCTGGCCCGCGAGCTGCACGACTCGGTGGCCAAGACGCTACGGGGCATCTCGTTCGCCGCGCTGGCGCTGCCCTCGTCGTTGCGCCGGCAGCCCGCGCTGGCCGAGCAGCTGGCCGCGACCGTCTCCCAAGGCGCCGAGGCCGCCGCCCGCGAGGCTCGTGAGCTGCTGGAGGGGCTGCGCGTGGACGCGGTCGACCGGCCGTTGCGGGAGACCGTGGCGATGGTCTGCCAGCAGTGGGCGGCCCGCACCGGGATCGAGCTGTCGATCAGCACGGCTTCGGTGGACCCTCCGGTGGACGTCCGCTACGAGCTGGTGCGGATCCTCGGCGAGGCCCTGACCAACATCGAGCGGCACGCGGGCGCCCGCCGGGTCCGGGTCTCGCTCACCGGCGGCGCCGGCGCGGCCGAGCTGATCATCCACGACGACGGCGCCGGGTTCGTGCCGCAGGAGCCGGCCACCTGGCACGCCGGCGGCCACTTCGGCATCGTCGGGATGTACGAGCGGGCCCGCCGGGCCGGAGGCGAGCTGCAGCTCACGACCGCACCCGGGAGCGGCACGACGGTGATGGTCGGGGTGCGGTACTGAGGGAGGGCCCAGAAACTGGGCCCTCGCGCCGGGCCCGCCTGGGAGCTTCGACTCATTCCCCGCACCGGCCGCCTCCGTAGCGTGACCGGGGTGAAGAGCCTTCCGCGAAGTGTGATGGCCGTGGTCCTCGCGGTGACCGCGTTCGGCGCCGCGGCGTGCGGGCCGGTCAGCATCGAGACATCGCCGGTCCCGTCCGCCGCCGCCTCGCCGACCGGTCCGGCGACGGGCAACGCGACGGCCTCCGGCTCGGCGCCGAGCGCCGCGACGACGTCCGGCCCGGCGCCGGCCACCGATCCGGCCCCGGTCCGCCCGACGCGGACCTTCGCCGGCCCGCCGCCGCACGCGCAGTACCAGGAGGTCGCGGCGAACTGCACGGTCACCCACCGGCTCAGCGACGACCCGATCGTCTTCCCCGGCCTGACCGGCGCGTCCCACAACCACACGTTCGTCGGCAACCCGTCCACCAACGCGGGCAGCACGAACGCGTCGCTGCTGGGCGGGCGCAGCTCCTGCCAGGACGCGAAGGACGCGTCCGCGTACTGGTTCCCCACCCTGCTGCAGCACGGCGTACCGGTCGAAACCGGGATGGTCACGGTCTACTACAAGGCCGGCGTGAAGGACTACCGCACGGTGCTGCCGTTCCCGGCCGGCTTCCGGCTGCTGGTGGGCGACATGAAAACCCCGAGCGCCGCGGCCTTCGGGGGCACCTGGAGCTGCGGCGGCAACCTCACCGACGACATCCCGGCGTCCTGCCCGGACGGGTCGTCACTCATCGTGCGGTACCAGGCACCCAGCTGCTGGAACGGCGTCGACCTCGACCCGCCGGACCACAAGTCGCACATGGTGTACCCGGTGCGGGGCGTGTGCCCGGCCGACCATCCGGTGCCGCTGCCGATGTTCGAGATGAAGGTCCCGTACAAGCTGCCCGGCGGCAAGACCGACGGCCTGGCGTACTCGTCCGGCCCGGGCTACTCCTTCCACTTCGACTTCATGAACGGCTGGGACCCCGAGCGCCAGCGCCAGGTCATCGAACACTGCGTCAACGGCGGCCGGCAGTGCAACGGCCTCGGGGTCGACAAGCACAAGCCGTGACCCCGGCCGAGGTGTACGCGCCGATCGCCCTCGGCGCCGCCGGTGTCCTGCTCGTCGCGGTCGGCGTGCTGGAGTTCGTGCTACGGGTGCAGCGGTGCCGATCGCGCCGGAGCGGGCCGACGGTGATCCGGCCCGCACTCGGCGCCGCCGACACCGCCGATGCTGCGGACCCGCCCGGCGAGTGACCTGGCGCCGAACCACCGCGGCCCGGATCTGCCCACGTCGCGGCGCCGGTGTCCCCGTCCGGGGGACCCATCACGGCGGGTCACCCGATGTTCATGGAACCGCTCCCAGTCCTCGTAGCGCCCGGCAACGTGGTGTCCCTACGATGCCGCGGTGAACGATGGGAATGGGCCGCCGGCGCGTCGCCGGTCGGGCGGGATCGGGCTGGTGGCCGCGGTCGGCGGGACCGCCGTGCTCCTCGCGGGGGCGCTCATCGCGGCCGGCATGCTGCTCTCGTCGGCGGGGCCGGACGCCGACGCGGGCGAGAACGGCAGCCGGACGGGGCTCGGCACACCCGTCGTCGGCGCCTGGCCCGCGCCCT
The DNA here is from genome assembly GCF_050942935.1 of Dactylosporangium sp. CA-233914. Classification (NCBI taxonomy): domain Bacteria; kingdom Bacillati; phylum Actinomycetota; class Actinomycetes; order Micromonosporales; family Micromonosporaceae; genus Dactylosporangium; species Dactylosporangium sp. CA-233914. Next base: position 8,141,567 of record NZ_CP192030.1, read on the forward strand.
CCGCCCAGGACCAGGCCTCGGCCACGGCCTCGGCACCGGGCACACCGTCGAGTCGCAGCGCCGGCCCCACTGCGACGGCGTCGCCGGCCGGGCCCGCAGCGCCGGCGCCGGCGCCGGAACTGACGCTCGCGGATCCCGGACCGACCGGGGCACCCGCGCCGCCGGGCAGCAACGGCGCGAACCTGGCCCGGGGCAAGGCGGTGACGAGCTCGTCGCAGCAGGGCGCCCACTGGGCGGCGGCCAACGCCGTGGACGGCGACCCGGCCAGCCGCTGGGCCAGCCAGGCCGCCGACCCGCAGTGGCTCACCGTCGACCTGGGGTCCGTATACACCGTCGAGCGGGTCACGTTGTCCTGGGAGTCCGCGCGGGCGACGCAGTACGCGATCCGGGTCAGCGCGGACGGTGCACAGTGGACGGTGGCGCAGGCGGTCAGCGACTCCGACGGCGGCGTCGACGAGGTGCGCTTCGCCGCGGTGAGCGCGCGTTACGTGCAGATGTACGGCACGGCACGCGCCAGTAGCTACGGATACTCGCTCTACGAGTTCGAGGTTCGCTGAACCACGCAGCCGCGCTGACCGTTTCCCTCGTGTCGCAGACACAGGACAGGAGGCGGAACGTGAAGATGATCCGCGGTGGAACGGGACGGCGGGTCGTCGCCGGGACGGCGGCCGGCGCGGCGTTGTTGCTGGGCGGGGTCGCGGCACTGCAGTTCGGCGGCGCCGTCGCCGAACCGGGAACGGGCCGGCGCGGGCTCAGCGGGGCCGAGGTGGTGGCGGTGCTGGCCGCCGCCGACGCGTGCCCGGCGCTGTCGCCGTCGCGGCTGGCCGCCCAGCTGGTGGCCGACCGCTCGTCGCTCTCGGCTGAGGTGTGGAACCGGTGGGCGCCGTGGCCGCGGGCGAACCGGGCGGAGCCGGGCGCCTACGTGCAGGCTCTGTCGCATCACATGTGCCAGCTCGTCGGCCAGCTGCGTGCCGCCGGGATGGACGACGACCTGTGGCGCGACGCCCTCGCGGCGCACCAGACCGGGTCGGGCGCGGTGCTGGAGGCGGCGGGCGTGCCGGCGAGCGCCCAGGCGTACGTCGACACGGTCGGGCGATACGCCCAGTGGTACGCCGGCCAGTCGCAGCTGCGGACCGGCGCCCCGCCGAGCCTCGCCCCGCCGTCGGCCACCGCCGCGTCGACGGCGCCGAGCGGCCGGGCGACGACGACGGCCCCGGCGGCCACGACGACGGCCCCGCGGCCGGCCGCGACGGCCGGGAGCTCCGCCGCCGCCCGGCCGAGCGTCACGGTGCCGGCGACGACGGCCGCGCCGGACCGGACCGGCTGCACCGACTCCGCGAAGGTGGGTGACGTCACCGTGCGAGCGTGCTGGACATGGGGCTGGGTCAAGGGCACGTCGATCTGGCGGCCCCGGACCATGCGGCTGACCACCAGCGACGCCACCAAGGCCGTGACGGTGACCATCATGACCAGCGAGGAGAACTCGCCGGTGTCCTTGAACCTCGGGAAGGTGAGCGGCAACCTGGTGTGGCTGGTGCCGGCCACGTTCAGCTGGGACATGACCGCCGGGGTCGAGTCGACGACCACCTACGTCGTGCGGCGGGTCCCGGGCCGCCAGACCGACTGCACGGCCCGGATTCGGCACCAGCCGACCAAGGCGTTCGTGATGGACGTGACCGGGTCCTGCTGAGCGGCGTGGCGTGGCCCCGGACCGGCGAGGATTCCGGGGCCCGCCGAACGCGTGAACGCGTCCGGCCCCGGTTACAGCTCCCCCGGCCCGACCGCCGGCTCCGGCGACTCGGCTCGGGGCGTCGCGGCAGCCCGGCGGCGGGGCCGGCGGACGAGCAGCGCCAGCCCGAGCAGCGCGACGGCACCGCCGATCGCGGCGGCCCGCATCGGCAGCGCGCTCGGCGTGTCCGCCCCCGGCGGTGAGCGCGCCGGCTCCGGGCCGGCGGAGATGCCGGCGGGCGCGAAACTGGGCACCGCGCCGGTGCGGACCCGGGCGCCGCGGGCGTCGACGGGCAGCAGCAGGATCCAGCCGGGCTCGACGACGGCGTCGGTCATCCGCCGGCCGTCCGGCTGGACGCGGCCGCGGTTGAGCTCGAGGATCTCCGGGTATCGGCGGCCGTCCCCCAGCGTCTGCTGGGCGATACCGAACAGGTGCTCCCGGCCGCCGTCCGCCCCGGCCGCGACGACCGTGTACTTCACCACTGCCTGGCTCGGCGCGACCGGGCTCGGTGCCGCCATTGCCGGTGTGGGTAACAACACAACCAGAACCACGATGGCCGTGGCCAGCCTGAGAACCACGCCCGTGAAGACGGACAACGACCCGCGGCGGTTCACGGACCGGCCCACGATCCCGTTACAGGGACGTTGCCAATCGTCGTCGCGGCCGCCTCACCGCCGGGGCGCGGGTTGCGCGGGCTCGTTCGACCCCGCACGATGTCCTCACTTAAGCGTTCAAGGAAACCCACGGCACGATCGCATGGGGGCTTCACGCATGGAACCGATCGACGAGCTGATGCGCTTCATGACGCTCCGCGTCGACACCGCCGGCACGGCGCGGACCGTCCCGGCATGAGCGTGATCACGGTCCTCGTGACCGACGACAACCCGATCGTGCGCCAGGCGCTGTGTGCGGTGCTGGCCGCCGAGGACGACATCGAGGTCGTCGCCGAGGCCGGCAACGGCGTCGACGGGCTCAAGGCCGCCCGGCGCCTGCAGCCCGACGTGACCCTGCTGGACTACCGGATGCCGGTCGCCGACGGGCTCTCGATCGTGGCCGACCTCACCCGGTACACCAGCGTGCTGACGCTCACCAGCGACGACACGGAGCCGGTCATCGCCGCGATGATCCGCGGCGGGGCCCGCGGGTATCTCGTGCACGGCCAGTTCGACGCCCCCGACCTGGTCCGGGCGGTCCGCTCGGTCGCCGCGGGAGAAGGCTGGCTCTCCCCCGCCGCCGTGTCGATCGTGACCGCAGCCCTGCGCACGCAGGACGACAAGGACCGCACCGAGCGGCAACGGGCCGACTTCGCCCGCCGGATCGGGCTGACCGCCCGCGAGCGGGAGATCCTCGACCTGCTGCCGGTGGGCCTGTCCAACGGGGCGATCGGGCAGCGGCTCGGCCTGAGCGAGAAGACCGTGAAGAACCACCTCAACCACGCCTTCGCGAAGCTGCGGGTCGCCAACCGGACCGAGGCCGTCGCACGATGGACGGCGGAGGGCCCGGCAACCGAGTCCCCCGCGCCGCGGCCGTAGGCGAGCGCCGGTCGCGGCGTTGATCTACCAGGTCCCCGTCACCGTCCCGGCCCACGAAGACGGCCCGCCGCCTGCGCGGACGTCACCGGCCGGGCATGCCCGGCAGCAACCGCCGCAGTTCGCGATCGAGCGCGGCCTCGTCGGTGACCCGCACGCCGAACGGCAGGCGGATGTCGTGATGCCGCTCCGCGGTCTCCGCGCGCAAGGTCAGCCCATCGGCGTCGACGCCAACCGGCACCAGCCGGGCACCCGGGGCGGCGGTCAGGGCCGGCTCCACCGGCACGGCGAACCGGTGCACGACCTGGCGGTGGTGCCGGACCCAGCCGGCCAGGCGCGAAAGGTGCGCCGCCTCGACGGCGGCGACCGGGTCGGGACGCGCCGCGCGGTAGGCCGCGACCGGCACCTCGACGGCGGCCCCGTGGCGTTCGAGACGGATGCCGTCGGGGTGAACCGTCCACAGGTCTGTCTGCGGCAGGTCGAGCAGCGCTGTCGCGGCGTCGCTGTCGCACGAGTCGAGCAGGGCCGGATCGAACCGGCCGGCCTTGCCGGTCACGACCACCCGGGCCCGGACCCGAGCGCGCACCGGCACCGGGATGAGGCTGGTGATGTCGAGCCGGACGGCGCCGTCCGTGCCGCGGGCGGCGACCAGCAGCCCACCGACCGGGGCCATCGCGTCGACGGCGACGACAACCGTGCCGTCGGAGAAGACGGCGTGCGCGTCGAGCAGGTCGACGGCGGCGCCGGCCACCCCCAGCCGTAGCGAGGTGCAGGTCGCGAGGGCGGAGCGGACCTCGACCGCGTCACGTGAGGGCCACTCGTCGGTCAGCGCCGGCGAGCGGTCGCGTTCAGGTGTCACACCGCCCCTTCCACCGCGGTCAGCTTGAAGCAATACCCACCGTAATAGGTAAGGCTTGCCTTATTCAAGCGGACCGCGGTGTGAAGAAGTCCGGTGGCCCTGCTCACCGAGCGGGTCAGGCCGCCCGGTAGGTCAGACAGTCGCTGGCGGTGGCGCCCGGGCCGATCTCGACGGACGGCGCCGTGCAGGCCAGGTTGCTGTTGTGAACACAGTCGGTGCGGGCGCACGCGCCGACGCTGCCGGTGATCTCCGCGATGCCCCCGCGCACCGACGACTCGACGAACGTCGCACAGGACGCCGCCCCGTCGGCCGCCGCGACGGTCACGGCCGGCGCGTGACAGCCACCGCTGTTGAAGCTGCACGCAACGGCGGCGCATTCACGGACGGCAGGCATCTGCAAAAGCGTCTTCATGACTCCTCCATTCCTTGACGAGCGACCATTTCCCGACAATAGCCAGGAAATGCCCTGTCGGCGCGGTAACCGGGGGCGATGCCAGGGGATGAGGAGCAGTAATACCTGTTCAAACGGGTGATGTGCAGAGCCCCGAAAGTTCTGCGAATTCACCGCGAGGCGACGCGAAGAAGGTAAGGCTGCGCTTCTTTTGTGGTTTCGGAAAAGTAAGTGTTCCCGCGGGAACGGCTACTGCCTGAGCAGCCCCGCCGCGCCGAGGGCCGCGACGAACCGGGCGATCGCGTCCATGCACTCGGCGCGGCGGGTGTACTCGGCGACGGACCGGGCGACCACGCTGCCGTCGCCGTCGGCCAGCACCCAGCCCCAGCGGCCGCCCGGGTGCCGCTGCGCGAACGGCGGGTTGGTGCCGGTCAGGGCGGCGGCCAGCGCCACGTGCCGCAGGCACGAGGGGCGGTCGGCGAAGTCCGCCGCCGACGCGGCCAGCAAGCGGTGGTTGCCGGCCCGCAGGCACCACCGGTAGCTGCCGTCGGCGGTCGCCAGAATCTCCACACGTGTCATGCGATCAGCCGAACCGGCCGTGGACGTAGTCGGCGGTCCGCGAGTCGGCCGGATCGTTGAAGATCTGGCCGGTCGGCCCGGACTCCACGATGCGGCCCGGCGTGTCGTGGGTGGCGAGGAAGAAGGCGCAGGACTGCGAGACCCGCAGCGCCTGCTGCATGTTGTGGGTGACGATGACGATGGTGATCTGCCCGCGCAGTTCCTCGATCGTGTCCTCGACGTGCCGGGTCGAGGTCGGGTCGAGCGCCGAGCAGGGCTCGTCCATCAGCAGCACGTCCGGCGACACCGCCAGCGAGCGGGCGATGCACAGCCGCTGCTGCTGGCCGCCGGACAGGGCGCCGCCGGGCGCCCGCAGCCGCCAGCGCACCTCCTCCCACAGCCCGGCCCGCCGCAGGCTGCCCTCGACCACCTCGTCCTTGTCGGCGACCTTGACACCGGCCAGCTTCAGCCCGGAGGCGACGTTGTCGTAGATGGACATCGCCGGGAACGGGTTGGGCTTCTGGAACACCATCCCGATCCGCCGGCGTACGTCCATCGGCCGGCGGCCGGGCCGGTAGATGTTCTCGCCGCCCAGCAGCACCTGCCCGCCCAGCGACGCCCCGCGGACCATCTCGTGCAGGCGGTTGAGGATGCGCAGGAAGGTCGACTTGCCGCAGCCGGACGGGCCGATGAGCGCGGTCACCTCGCCCGCGGCCATGGTCAGACTCACCCGCTCGAGCACCTTGTGGTCGCCGAACCAGGCCGACACGTCGCGCGCCTCCAGGTCGATGAGCGGCCGGCCGGGTTCGTACGGCATCCGGCCGTGGTCGTCGACGAGCAGCTCTTCGATACCGGTCATGGGCGCCTCCTCGTTGCGTCGTGGGTCGGGTCAGTAGACATTGGGCAGGAGCCCGGCCAGGTTCTCGTAGACGTTCCAGGCGCAGGCGAGCACGATCGGCGTGAAGCACAGGTAGGTGGGCAGGCGGGCCCACCGGTTCCCGGCGAACGCGGCGGCCACGACCACCAGCAGGAACACCTGGGTCCACAGCAGCAGCGGCACCAGCGCGTCGGTGTCCTGCGCGAGGCCCTGCTCGGCGCCGGTGATCCCGGGCCGCCCGGTGGCCGCCGGTTGCGGCTGGCCGACCAGTTCGGCGCTGACGCTCACCGTCATCCGCGGGATGTAGCCGGAGTCCGCGGTGGTGAGCACGAGCCGGTTCGGCGAGCTCGCCGGGGCCGGGTGGTAGCCGTCGCCGAACGAGGCCACCACGTAGGTGGCCAGGCCCTGGCCGGTGGTCACGGTGAACCGCTCGCCCGGGCGCAGGTTCATGAGCCGGGCGAACGGTGCGCCGAAGGTGGCCGCGCGAGCGTAGATGACGCTGACGCCGGCCTGGCCCGGCAGCACCGTGTCGGCGCGGTGACCGGGCCCCTTGGTCAGCTGCCCGGCCGTGGTGCCCTCGACGACGACCGCGTCGGGAAGACCGATCCGGGGCAGGTGCAGGATGGCGACGGGCCGGCCCGCCTGCGTCGGCCCGTCCGGGGCGACCGCGTCCTTGAGCGCGGCGCCGAACTCGCCTCGAAGGTTGCGCTGGCCGCTCTGCTCGGCCACGCCCGACAGGCCGTAGAGGTAGGCCACGAACCCGACGAGGAAGAGCGCCATCAGGCTGATGCTGGCGCCGACGGCCCGCACCGCCGCGGACGAGGGGCGCGCCGAGGGCGCGCGCGGGGCCGCCGGCACAGCCGTGGACGAGGCCAGTGTCGCGGTCATCCGTCGCTCCCCATCTGCTCCAACTGCGTCCGGCGCCGCCGCAGCCGCGCCCCGATCACCGCCGGCGCGACCATCGCCGCGGCCAGCTCGAGCGCCGTCAGCGCGACGAGCACCGAGTTGCCCGTCCGGCGGCTGTCGGCCAGCCGATGCGCGGCGGTGCCGGAGTCGCCGCCGGTGCCGGAGTCGTCCGTCAGCACCTGGCCGGTGTCCGGGTCGACCCCGGCGCCCGGCGCGGCCGACGGGTTGGTCCCGCCGGCGGTGGCGCCGTTGCTGGCGCCGGTGTTGACCGACCCGTTGGTCTGAGAGCCGGCGTTGTTGCCGCCCGCGACCGCCTGCCCGTTGCTGACCACACAGTTGAGCGGGGCGGTGTGGAAGTCGCAGGGCGAGGGCTGCGGCGCGCCGGCGATGAGGTGGTTGACGCCGTCGGAGTACGTCGGGTTGTTGCACCCGATGAGCTGGCTGGTGTCGGGCACCGGCACGCTGCCCGGCACGTGCCCCATCTGGTTGAACCCGCCGACCACCAGGTTCTTGGGCAGCGGCGAGTAGCCCAGCCGGCCCGCGCTCTGCTGGGCCCCGCACAGCACGTACTTGATCCACGTGGTGAGCGTCTTGCCCTTGTCGGTGTTGAAGGCGGGCGGCGGGCCCTGCTGAACCCCGCGCGGGTCCAGCCGCGAGTCGCGGGGCACGACCAGGTAGCTGTAGCTGGAGATCGGATAGGTCCGCGGGTCGTCGTAGCTGTACACCTGGTCGAGGTTCTGCATCAGGAACGTCACCGACGTCGGGTCCTCGTCGATGACCGCCTTCTGCAGGGCGATCGCCACGTTCGAGGGAGTCGGCAGGGCGTAGTAGCCCTTGGCGTTGAGCACCTTGACGACCGGGATGCCGTTGTTGAGGGCGTAGGCGTACTCGTCGTAGCCGATCGAGCCCACGCCGTACGACGGCGAGGCGACGTAGTTGGCGACCTGGTCCGACCCCTGGCGCTGCACCGAGCCGGTGAACTTGGGGTAGAACTCGGTCGGCGGGCAGGGCGCCCCGACGCCGAAGCCGCCGCAGAAGGCGTTCCACTGCGAGGCGTACTGCTTGGACATCCAGCGGGTGAACTGGTAGGTCGCGCCGGAGCCGTCGGAGCGGGTCACCACGGTGATCTTCTGGCTGGGCAGCTGCGCGCCGTAGTCCCGGGTGATCGCCGGGTCGGACCAGTTGGTGATCTTTCCGGTGAAGATCTTGACGATCGTGTCGCCCGACAGCCGCAGGTTCGTGATCTTCTGGTTGCCGACCTTGAGGTTGTACATCAGCGCGGTGCCGCCGGCCACGATCGGGATGTACGAGTACGCGTAGCTGCTGTTCTCGATGCCCCCGCCGAACGGGTCGCCCTGGGTGAGGAAGGCGATGTCGGTCGCGGCGAAGTCCACCTCGTTGAGCGTGTACGCCTGCCGCCCGGCCGCGGAGCCGCTCGCCGTGAAGTTGATGACGATGCCCTGCGGGTGCACGTCGGTCGACCAGGCGTCGATGGCCGGGGCGGCCCAGGACGAGCCGGCCCCCTTGATGGCGACGTAGCTCTCGGCGCTGGCCGGGGACGGCACCGCGACGAGCGCGACCATCAGCAGGGCGGCGACCGCGTACGGCCAGCGCCGCGGCGTTCGAGCGATCATGACGACTCCACGGGCTGTCGGTCGTGCCGGTACGCGGCCGCGTCGCGGGCCATCCGCCGCTGCTGGCGGCGGGTCAGCTCGCCCGGGGTGCCGCCGCCGATGATCCGGGCGAGGACGAAGAGCGCCAGCACCGCGATCATCAGCGCGAGGCCGGCGCCGAACGCGCGCGCGACCATGTCGGGCTGGGGATACCGCACGTAGTTCCAGATGTAGAGGGGCAGGCTCAGCTGCGGCCCGGTGAACGGGTCCGAGTTGAGCTCCTTGGTGAAGCCCGACGCCAGCAGCACCGGCGCGGTCTCGCCGACCGCCCGGGCCATGGCCAGCACCACTGCGGTGCCCAGGCCGGACCGCGCGGTGGGCAGCACGACGTTCCACACGGTGCGCCACTGGCTGGCGCCCAGCGCGTAGGACGCCTCCCGCAGGCCGTTGGGCACCAGCCGCAGCATCACCTCGGACGCGCGGGTCACGATAGGGATCATCATGACGGTCAGCGCCAGGGAGGCGGCGAAGCCGGACTGCTCCAGGCCCAGGGTGAGGATGACGACGGCGTAGATGAACAGGCCGGCGATGATCTCCGGCAGGGCGGTCATCGCCTCGACGATCACGCGGACCGGGCGGGCCAGCGAGCCGCCGATCTCGGCGAGGAACAGCGCGGCGAGCACGCCGAGCGGGACCGAGAAGAGCGTGGCCAGGCCGAGCTGCTCCAGCGAGCCGATCAGGGCGTGCAGCACGCCGCCGCTGGTGAGCGGGTCGAGCGGCCCGGTGATGCCCATCGTCTCGGTGAAGAAGTTGCCGTGGCGCAGCGCCGGGGTGCCCCGGTAGACGGTGTAGCCGATCTGGGCGACCACCACGACCAGCACCAGGAGCCCGCCGGTGGCCAGGGCGACGCCGGCGACCCGGTCGACCAGCACCCGACGGCCCCACCGCGCGGCCGAGACCAGGCCGTAGAGCAGCAGGAACACGACGTACCAGCACAGCCAGAAGCCGACGAGCCCGGTGAAGGGCAGCAGCCGCTCGTAGAGCAGCCAGACCAGGGCCAGCGCCCCGGCCGCGGAGCAGACCAGCGACAGCACCGCGTCGGCGGTGAGCCGATGGAGTTGCAGCGGCTCGTCGCGGACGGCCGGCTCGGACACAGTCGGATTCGACATCGTCAGTCCGCGGTCTGCAGGCCGGAGCGGGACCGGCTGATGATGATCGAACCGAGGGTGTTCACGGCGATCGTGATGGCGAACAGGGCGAGGCCGGCGGCCATGAGTGAGGACAGCATCTGCGGGGTGGACTCCTGGTAGCGCAGGGCGATCAGCGCGGCGATGGACATGCCGCTGTTCTCGAAGATCCGGTAGGCGATCTCGAAGGTCGGCGAGATGATCAGCGCGATGGCGATGGTCTCGCCCATGGCCCGGCCGAAGGCCAGCATGACCGCGCCGATCACGCCGCCGCGGCCGTAGGGCAGTACGACGGCGCGGATCATGCCCCAGCGGGTCGAGCCCAGCGCGTAGGCGGCCTCCCGCTCGGACTGCGGGGCCTGGGAGAAGACCTGCCGCGAGATCGACGCGATGATCGGGATGAGCATCAGCGACACGACGACGCCGGCCAGGAACGTCGACGTGGTGAACGACGACGGCGTGTGCTCGCCGCGCACCTCGAAGATCGGGACGAACCCGAGGTGCTCCGACATCCAGCGGATCGTGCCGATGGCCCGGGGCTGCAGGAAGAACACGCCCCACAGGCCGTAGATGATGCTGGGGATCGCGGCCATCAGGTCCACCAGCGAGATCAGCGGCCGGCGCAGCCACGCCGGCGCCACCTCGCTCATGAACAGCGCCGCGGCCAGCGCCACCGGCACCGCGATCACGAGCGAGATGACGGCGATGATCGTGCCGTCGGGCAGCAGCGCGCCGATGCCGAACCGCCCGCTGGAGGGAATCCACTCGCGGGTGGTCAGGAACCGCCAGCCGACCTTGGCCAGCACCCCGCCGCCCCGCATGACCAGGAAGAACGCGATCAGTCCGGTGACGGTGAGCACGGCCAGGCCGCCGCCGCGCAGCACCGCCCGGAAGATCACGTCGCCGGTCGAGTAGGCCGGCGCGATGACCAGCCGCTCCTCGGCGCCGGTGGCCTGCTCGTCGCGGTGCCGTGGGTCGTACTCGCGGGTTGAGGTCAGTTCGTGAGCCATCAGCGCATCCAGCCGAAGAGCCAGTCGAACGCGGCGCGGGTGCCGTTGGCCAGGCTCAGCCCCGCCCCGGTGCGGCCCAGCACGTAGGTCACCGGTCCGGCCACGGCGAGCAGGCCGCCCACGATGAGCAGAACCGGCAAGGTGTACCGCATGAGCCCCACCGCGTCGGGATGAATGTCCCCGGCGGCCCGGGTCGACGGATTCGCCGCCGCCGACGCGGACGAGGAGGCCGACGGCCGCGAGCCGGAGTTGGGCGTCGCCGAGCCGGCCGCGGTCGTGGCGCCCGTCGTGTGATTCGCGTTGTTCCCGCCGCCGGTGCCGGAGTTGCCGGTCGGATTTCCGTTGCTCGGCGGCGCGCTCGCGCAGTCCCCGGTGCCCACCTTGCCCGCCGCGGTGCTCGTCTGGGTCTTCTGCGACGAGGTCAGCGCCAGGTAGCCCACGCCGAGTTGGCCGGCCCCGGTGCCGTACACCTGCCGGGAGGACGCGGCGTCGTTGAGCATCCGGGTGACGGCGGCGGCATGCTCGGCCGGCAGCCCGCAGGTCGGCACGACGGCGTAGGAGGTCGCCGTCAGCGGATAGGCCTTCGGATCGGTGCTCGCCACGTTGGCGTGCTGCGTGATGCCGTCGTCGTTGGTCTGGTAGGCGTTGACGGCCGCGCCCATCGACTCCAGCGTCGGCGCCACGTACTGCCCGGCGTTGTTCTTCAGCTGCGCGGTCGGGAAGTCGAAGGCGGCCGCGTCCGCCCCGGCGACCACCGCGAACAGCGCCCGCTGGCCGGGGGCGGTGGCGGGCAGCGCCGCGTGCACGTAGGACCCGCCGGTCGGCGGCGGGTAGCCGGCGTAGTTCACCGCGGTGGACTTGCCCTGGACCAGCGTGTCGGCGACGTTGCTCAGGCCGGCCTTCGGGAACCAGGTCGACTGCATGCCCCACAGCTCCGAGGGCACCCCGCCGGGGTTGGGGAACTCCTTGGTGAAGCCGGGGTCGAGCGCCTGGAACTGGTCCAGCGGGTAGGCGATGCCGCGGTAGTTGGTGTTGACGTGCATGCCGTGGCCGTCGTCGGCCCCGGAGAGGAACGCGGCCGCGTCCGGGTCGGCGGCGATCCAGCGGGTCAGCTCGTACGTCAGGTCGCTGTTGCCCGCCACGACGGTCGGCAGCAGGCCGCCGGTGGCGGCGAGGGTGAAGTCGATGCCGGCGACCTGGGGGTTGAGCGCCAGGAACTCCGGATCCGCGAGGATCGTGCGCGGGTTGCCGGCGACCGCCGGATCGCACAGCGGCGCGGGGGTGAGCGCCGCGTCGCACTGGTCGGTGAAGCCCATCGTGTACGACTGGGTGAGCATCTTCGCCACCAGCCGGGCGTTGAGCTTGATCCCCGTGATCGGGCGGTACGTGTTCGGATCGTCGAGGTAGTAGGCGATCGCGATGGACGAGTTGGCCAGCGGCGCGTAGGTGAACTTGCGCTGGCTGGCGCTCGCGGCGTCGGCCGGCACCGGGCGGGTCACCATCGCCAGGTCCAGGCTCGAGGTCAGGGCGCCGGCGCCGTGCAGGAACGCGTCGCGGGCCTGGTACTCATTCAGGCTGCCGTCGTAGTTGAAGTGCAGCCCGTCGGCCCCCTCGCACCAGGCGGTCCGCCACTGCGCCATCGCCCGGGCCAGCAGCGGCGAGCCCTCCGAGGCGAACGCGTCGGTGCCCGACGGGCACTCGGACGGCGTCTCGGAGAAGTTCAGCGGCACCATGATCCGGTCGTTCCAGGAGCAGTGCTTGGCGATGGAGGCGTTGCCGGCGGTGTCGGAGACGAAGTCAGTGTCGAGGTTGTGGTCGGCGCAGTTGGGTGTCGGCAGGCCCTGGGCGTCGTAGTTCTCCAGGCCGATGTGGTCGCCGCCCCAGTTGGGCACCACGACCAGCCAGCACGGGTGGGTGCGGTCGCAGCCGAGCCACTTGTTCTCGAACGCGGTCTCCACCGCGATGGTGGCCTGGCCGGTGCCGTCGGCCAGGGTCTGGAACCAGCCGGCGTTGGCCGCGCCGGACCACGCCTGCACGTCACTGCGGGCGTGGTAGCACGAGCCCTTGCCGGTGTTGCCGGGGCCGCCCTTGTAGACGTCGTCGGGCAGCAGCAGCCCCTGGGAGTCGAACCAGCTCAGGTTGGGCGCCTCGGTCGGCACGACCTGGCCGGCGTCGTTGACCGCGCCACGGCACTCGTAGATGCCGACGCCGTAGTCGCTGATGTCGCCGGGCGTGAAGTTGGACCACGAGACGCGGACGGTCTGGTAGGTGAGATTCGACGTCTGGCTGACCGTCACCGCGGGCCGCGCGGAGATCGGCACCAGGTTGACCGGGTCCCAGGCGGTGTCGCCGCCGAACGTCCCGGTGCAGGTGGTGCCGTTGGCACCGCTCGGGGCACAGGTGGTCTGCCCCATCCCCGTGACGGCCGCCTGCGCGGCCTTCCACGGCAGGCCGGGCGCGACGGCGATGAACGCCATCGTCACCGCGACGATCGCCGCGGCGAACAGCCGCCGGTGCGAGCGCAGCGTCCTAACCATGTCTTGCCGCTCCCAGAGGTCGTGTGCGGGCTGCTGCCGGGAACCGAGGGGTTCCCGGCAGTCTGTCGTTCCTGGCGGTGCCGGGGATTGGTTAGTTCTCGGTCCAGTTGGAGGCGAAGCTGCCCACCGGCTGGCCCGCGGTGAAGAAGGTGGTGCCGAGCGCGCTGTCGAGGTAGCTCGCGCCGGCCGGGTCGATGGCCAGGCCGGCCGCCGTGAAGCTCGCGGCGGTGTGGGTCTCGCTGGTGGTGGTCGGCGGGACGAGGTCGAACAGCATGACCTTGGTGGTGCTGCCCTTCGGCTGCATGGTGAGCACCGTCGCCGACACGTCGAACTCGAGGTTGGTGAGCGTGACCGACTTGCCGTTGGTGACGTTGACGATGCACAGCGTGCCGCTGTGCTGGACATAGCCGGTGAACAGGGTGAGGTCGGCGTCGCCGCCGGTCACCGGGAAGCCGACGTCCAGGGTGCCCTTGCTGGAGTTGTAGTTGGTCGTCGCGGGCTTGACGGGGACCGGCACGATCCCCGCGCCGGCGGCCTGGACGACGAACGACAGCTGCACGCTCAGGGTCGTGTTGCCGCTGACCACGTCGGCCGCCGCCGGGCCGGCGGAGGCGACCAGCGAGCCGGTCGTGAGCGCCAGGGCGAGCGCGGGCAGGGCCAGGAACTTGGCGATACGCACAGGAGACCACCTTGTGTGGGGAATGGAGTACCTACCTGTCGAAGAGGTCCGCCCGCGGGGCGGGCGAACCTCGATTGCGGGGCCGAGCTGGGCGGTTCCGGCACGGGGGAGCGCGCCGGAACCGCCTGTCCGCGGTGTTGCCAAAGGATCGGAGACGCTAGGTCAGAACGGTCGGGCGTGGATCAGGTCTGCGCGGCGACCGCGCCGCACTGCGCGCCGAGGCTCGCGAAGCCGTAGCTGAGCAGTTCCTGCTGCGGCGTCGGGAACGGCGAGGCGGTCGAGTACTGGCACTCGTAGCCGCCGGTGTGCGTGGTCAGGTTGTACGGGGCGGCGAGGTCGGCGTACACCGAGCCGTCCTTGGTGTTGGTGGTGTTGAGGGCGGTGGTGCGGATGACCTTGTACACGATCCGCAGGAACTTGTTCTTGTCCGCCGCCGGCACGGGCGTGGTGAAGTTCGGGTTGATCGTGCGCGGCGAGCCGGAGGCGGTGACCGGGCTCTGGCCATCGATGTCGCGGATGGTCAGCGTGCCCTCCTGCCCGGTGCCGTGGCCGTTGTAGTGCTGGGCGGCGAACACCGCGCCCGAGTACGGGAACACGACGTTGTTCTTGTGGGCGCCGGTGAAGATGGCGTTGACGCCCTCGTTCTCCTCCGGGTTGGTGGTCACGTCGACGCACGAGCCCGGGGTGGTGATGCCCAGCGCGGACAGCCAGAACGAGCGGGTGCCCGACTGCGGCTGCGGCAGGACCGGGTAGATCTCGTCGGCGCTGCTGCCACCGATGCCGGAGTCGTTCCAGTGCCGGAAGCCGACGGCGCAGGTGTAGATGCCGATAAGCTGCGCGCGGGTGAGGTTGCTCGGCGCGTTGCCGGTGGCGTCGGCCGCCCACGACACGTCGTCCTTGGCCAGGTTCAGCCAGGTCAGGCCGGTCGGGTCGGTCGAGACGGGGCCGCGCGAGGAGCGGGCGATGTTGATGCAGTAGTGGTTACCGCTGTCGCCCGAGCCCGTCACCGCGTTGGCGGCCAGGGCGTTGATGCCGCCGCCGGAGCCGTTCGGCCGGGTGATCGAGGCGCAGGCGCTGGTGCCGGTGCCCTTGGGCACGATGGGCGTCGGGCCGGTCGCGTCCCAGCTCACGTACTTGTGCGCGGGCGAGGTCGCGTTCCAGTCGGCCTGGATGGCGTCCTCGATGCCCTGGAGCGTGTCGGAGCCGACCGACGTGTAGTCGAGGGGTCCCGGGTTGGGCGGGGGCTCGGCGGCGGCGGGACCCGCCATGGCGAACAGCAGCGCGACGGCCGCACCGCCGGCCGCTACCGCCTTGATGGCTGAGCGCACGATTTCCTCCTGTAGATCGATCGGTGCGCTTGCGGGGCGTCCGGATTCGGCGCCCCACACCGGCCTGTCGGGCCGGCCATCGAAGACCTTATCGACGAGTCGGACTGCTGTAAGGAAACTCAGGTGGCACTCGAAGACACTTTTCGTAAACAAGCCGTCCCGCAAGGTGGTGAGAGTCCACTATGGATACAGGGTCGACAAAACTACAGGCCAGCGGCACTATTCACCGTCGGCCAGGTCGAGTCGCTTACCTAGTCACTATGCTGCGGAACAGATTGCCACGAGGTATTCGCCGAGACTGCTACGACAACGCCAACGAACGGTGAACAGTCCTGCCGCAAGCCTCACACGCGGCGAACATACACATAGCGACTATGCACCTAGCCGCTAGGTACGATGGGTCAGGACTCGGACGCGAGGATCCCGGTGACGTCCGGGCGGCCCGCCAGCCACAGCGGGACCAGGGTGGCCAGCGCCGTCAGCGCGGTGCCGCCCGCGACCGCGACCGCCCCGACCGCCACCAGGGCCGGCGGCACCGCGCCGGAGAGCGTGGCGGCCAGCCCGAGCCCGACGGCGGTGCCGGCGAGGGCGCCGGCGAGCCCGAGCACCGCCGCCTCGATCGCGAACAGCCGCACCAGCGTGCCGGTACGCCAGCCGACCGCGACGGCGACGGCGATCTCGGGGCGGCGGTCGGCGAGGTTGAGGTACCCCACGTCCGCGACCGCGACCGCGGACATCAGCAGCGTGGCGACAACGGCGACGTAGTCCACGGCGCGGGCCTCCACCGACACCGCCTCGCCCAGCACCGAGCCGACCAGGGCCCCGTGAAAGGCCCAGCGAACCGACAGCGCGACCGTCAGCGCGGCGCAGCCGACCGCCACCCCCAAGGCGGCGACCAGGCTGCGGCGCGGCACCCGCACCAGGTTGGCCAGGGCCAGCCCGGTCACTCCGGCCGCCCGCAGCCGGGTCCGGGCCCGGCGCCGGGACGGACCCGGCGCCGCGGCTGCGGGCCCGGGGCGCGTGGCGCGCCAGGCCGTCGGCAGCACGACCAGCGCCGAGACCAGCGCTGCCGTCGGCGCGACCACGCCGATGCGCAGCGCCGTGGGGCCCGTGCCCTGTCCGGCGTCGATCGCGAACGACAGCCCGGCCGCGAGCCCACCGGCGATGAGGGCCAGCAGGGCGGCGTCGGCCACCAGGAAGGCCGCCACCCGCGCCGGGCTCCAGCCGAGCGCGGACAGCAGGCCGGCGTCCTGCCGGCGCCCGTGCGTCGCGGCGGTCGTCGCGTTGGCCACGAACAGCGCACAGACCACCAGGACGAGGACGAACAGGATCAGACTCTCGCGGTCCGAGGCGGTGACGATGCTCGTGGCCACCCCGTTGCGCAGCCACATCTCGGTCAGCCGCAGCGGCGGGCGGCCGTGCGTGCCGGCCGGGAGCTCGACGGTCCGCGCGGCGAGGGAGGCACCGCGCACCACCTCGACGCTCAGCCCGGTGGCGCGGGCGATGGCGTCGGCGACCACCCGGACCCGCTCCCGGCCGACCTGGCCGCCGGCCGCCCCGGCCACCCGCACCCGGATGGCACTGATCGGCGCGGCCGGGTGGGTGCCGGTGAACGCGCCGGGATCGGTGAAGGCGTCGACGTCGTGCAGCGCGATCAGCGCGGTGATCGGGGCGGGCGGGTAGCCGGCCGGGTTGGCGTTGGGCAGCAGGGGGCGCCCGCCCAGGAGGGCGTCACTGGCCGGGTCGGCGCCGCGCGGCGCCGACGTGCCGTATCCCAGCAGTGCGGCGGGCCGGCCCGGGTCCGTGCCGAGGACCGGGTCCGTGCCGATCCGGGTCGGGTCGAAGGCGCCGACGGCCCGCAGGCGCGGCGCGGCTCCGGACGCGGCCGGGCCGGAGGCGGCGGCCACGTGCGGGGTCAGCGTCCGCAGCGCGGTGTCGGCGGCGTCCGGCGGCGCCGGCACCACGCCGCCCGCGCGCAGCTGGGAGCGCCAGATGTCGGGCGGGTTGGTCACCGCCCGCGGGGCCGGGCCCGGCGTCCAGTAGCAGTCCACGACGGTCGGCGGCCCGGTCGTCCGCTGGGCCAGCAGGTGCTGGTAGGCCTCGTCGGCGGTCACCGTCCGGCGCACCACCACCGCTCCCCCGCCGCCGGGCCGGGCGGGGTCGAGCAGCTCGCCGACCTGGGCCGGGTCCAGGCCGGCGGCCAGCCGGTCGGCCGCCTCCGCGGGCAGCCGGCGCACGCTGACCTGGTCGGAGTCGTCGAGCTGGAGGCGGTCGGCCAGCAGCATGGGGATCGGCCCGCCCGGCTCCGCCCCGTCCTGCGGCAGGAAGCTGCCGGACGACATCGCCCGGTCCACGCCGGCCAGCGCCGCCTCCGCGGCCGGGTCGACGGCGGCTACGAGCATCGGCACGCTCCAGCGCACCTGGACGGCGACCTGGTCGCCCGGGGGCGCGGTCCAGCCGCCGCCGACGGGGCCGCTCACCCGTGACCAGCAGGTGCCGGTGCGCCGGGCGGCCGCGGCGAACGGGTCCGCGCTCGCGGCCGGCTCGGGGCACACCAGCGTCCCGCGCCCGTCCGCGCCGACCTCGACGGCGCCGAACGGACCCGGGCTGTTGTCGGGCGCGCGCAGCTCGACGCGGTCGCCGGTGACATAGGTGTACGACGCGGCCGGCTCGTCGAAGCGGGACAGCCCACGGTCGGTCGTGTGGGCCACGTCGGCCACGTACAGCTCGCGGCCGGACGGCCCGGCGGGCACGGGCACCGGCACGGAGACCGGCAGCAGCACGTACCCGACGACGGCGATCGGCGCGGCCACCTCCACCCCGGCGACGGACCGCACGGCCCGGTACTGCGCCTGGCTGATCCCGCCCGTCCCGTCGCCGAGCGGGTCGGGCCGCACCAGCCCGTCATCGGCGGAGCCGTCCCCGGCCGACCTGATCAGGATGTCGTACGGCCCGCGGCTGCCGGCCTCGACCGTGTCGCGCACCTCGAGCCGCTCGGCGTCGAGGTGCCCGGTCAGCACGGTGAACGTCGTCGCCGCCGCTGCCACGGCGAGCACCTGGGCGGCGCTGCGCCGCCACCGCCGCCGGATCTGCCGCCAGACGAGCCGGATCACGACGCGGTCGCCGCCCGGTCCGGCCGGTACGCCCGGGACTGGGCCTCGAACAACCGCGCGTATCGCCCGCCGGCCGCCATCAGCTCGGCGTGGGTGCCCCGCTCGGCGATCCGGCCGCCGTCGAGCACGACGATGAGGTCGGCGTCGCGCACGAGGCTGAGCCGGTGCGAGACGACGACGGTGGTGCGGCCCGGGCGGGCCCGGATCCGCTCGGGCAGGCTCGCCTCACCGTCGGCGTCCAGCCAGGAGCCGGGCTCGTCGAGCAGCGCGAGGTCGGCGTCGTCGCGCAGCAGCACCCGGGCCAGCGCCAGGCGCTGCCACTGCCCCCCGGACAGCTGGCTGCCGGCCTCCTCGGGCCCGTCGCCGGACCGGGCGAAGGCGCGACTGAGCAGCGTGTCGTAGCCCGACGGCAGCCGCCGCACGGTCTCGTGTACCCCGGCGTCCCCGGCCGCGCGCTGTAACGCGGCCCGGTCGTCGAGGCGCTCCAGCCGCCCCAGCCCGATGTTCTCCGCCGCGGTCAGGTCGTACTGCATGAAGTCCTGGAACAGCACCGCGATCCGGGCCCGCAGCGCGCCGGGGTCCAGCCCGCCCAGCGGCGCGCCGTCCCACGCGATCGTCCCGCCCGTCGGCTCGTACAGCCGGCACAGCAGCTTCACCAGCGTCGACTTCCCGGCTCCGTTCACCCCGACCACGGCCACGAGCGCGCCGGCCGGGATGGTGAGGTCGATCCGGTCGAGTACGGTAGCACCGCCCGGGTAGGCGAAGCTCACGCCGCGCAGCTCGATCCCCTGGCGCAGCGGCGGCGCCGGCGCGCCCGCCGCCGGCGGCCCGGCCGCGTCGAGCACGGCGTGCAGGTGTTCGAAGGCCAGCAGCGCCCCGTGCCCGTCGGCGACCGCGCGCAGCAGCGACGAGAGCCCGCCCAGCACACCCCCGAGCGCGGCCACCATGACGGCGAGCTGGCCGACGCTGAGCTGCCCGTGCTCGGCCGCGCGGGCCGACCAGGCGACGCCGGCCGCGGCCACGACGGCGCCGAGCCCGATGAGCAGCGCCTGCCGCCCGGCCCCGCGGCGATCAGCGCGCCGCTGCCCGCGGCCGATCCGGCGGGCCTCGTCGATCAGCCGGCCCAGCAGCCAGGAGCCGGTGCCGAACACCCGGATCTCCTTGGCCGCCCGGGCATCGGTGAGCAGCCCCGCGTAGAACAGCTCGCGGCGCAGCGCCGGGCTCGCCCGCCAGGCCAGCCCGGCCCGCTCCCGGCCGTCGATCAGCGCGGCGACGGCGGCCGGGGCCGCCCCCACCGCGGCGAGCAGCGCGAGCCAGGGCTGGATGGCCAGCAGCGCCACCGCGAAGCCGGCGAGCGTCGTGACGGCGCGGACGCCGGCCAGCACCGCACCCACCAGCACCTGCGAGCCGCCGGAGGCGACCTGCTGGGCCAGGCGCAGCCGGTCGAGGAACTTCGGGTCCTCCAGCGGCCCGAGGCCCGGCACGGCGTTGACCGCGCGCATCAGCTCGGCCTTGGCCCGCACCGAGACCCGCCGCCCGCACTCGGCCTGTGCGTAGCCGGAGAGCACGCCGGCCAGCGGCACGCCGGCCGCGAGCAGGCCCAGCGCGGCGGCCGGCCCGACAACACCGGGCCGGCCGGCCGCGAGCCGGTCCAGCACGGCCGACAGCAGCGCCGCGGTCGCCGGGGGCAGCCCGCCGGCGATGACCGCGAGGGCGGCCTGGGCCGCGTGCGGCCCGGGCGCGGCGCCGATGACGAACCGCCCGGCCCGCCATGCCGTCGCCGCCGCGCCCACGACCACGCTCCGTTCTACGCCCGGCCCGCCAGGTGCGGCAGTTCGGTGGCCGAGTGCGTCGTGGCGATGACTTGGCCGTCCGCGTCGACGAGGACGTACTGCGGAAAGAGCCGGATGCCGTAGCGCTGCGCCCGCACGCCCGGCTCCGGCTCGTGCACGACGGTGGCGATCCCGTGCAGGAACGAGGCGAGTTCCGCCCCGCCCCGTTCGTCGCCGACGATGACGGCGACGACCTGCCCGCCGGTGCCGGCGAACTCGCGGGCGTAGGGCAGGAAGCGCGGGAGGCTGTGCCGGCAGCCCGCGCAGTCGACGGAGTAGAAGGCCAGCAGGCGGGGCCCGGCGGCGGCCTCGACGCCGGGCGGAAGGTCGAGCGCCGGCGCGGGCCGGCCGATCTCGGGCCCGCTGTCGGGCAGCGGGTGGCGGGCCGGCGCACCGTGCCGCAGCCGCCGGATCAACAGCAGCACCAGGCCGAGCGCGACGGTCGCGGTGACCGCGGCGTATCCGGCCAGCGCCTGAGTGGTACCCATGTGTCCACCAGTCCTGGGGCGACGAGGCGTCAGCAGCGCCCGATCTTGAACCAGCTGCCGCACAGGTACGAGCAGTCGGGCTGATAGCAGCACTGGCGTGAGTAGTAGATCCCGTTGCCGTCGCACAGGTACTCGTAGCTGCAGTCCGGCGCGCAGCCGTCGGCCCGCGCAGAACCCAACGCCCTCGAAATCTTGGTCAGAACAGCGGACATCGTGCCACTCCTCCGGGATTCGGCCGGCGGCCTCACGCGCCCCGGCCGGACAGTCCACGACGGTAAGAGCATGACTACGTTGGGTCAAGGCACCTAGCGACTATGTATTCGTTGTTCGCCTCTTCTACCCCTGCCTGCCATCCATGGATCAGCCCCGATCAACCATCGGCCCTCGACCGTCAGCCCGGCCCGGTGACGCGGCGCAGCATCGCGTCGGAATCGGGGGCGTCCAGCCGGTGGTCGTCGACGACCGCCCCGTCGCGCAGCCGCACCAGCCGGCCGCACTGCGCGGCCACGGCCGGGTCGTGGGTGGCCAGCACCATCGTCATGCCGTGCGCCTGCTGCACGTCGGCCAGCAGGTCGAGCAGATCCTCCCCGGTGCGGGAGTCCAGGCTCCCGGTCGGCTCGTCGGCCAGCAGCAGACGGGGCCGGTTGACCAGGGCCCGGGCCACCGCGACCCGCTGCCGCTGCCCGCCCGAGAGCTGCTCGGCCGGCACGTCGGCCACGGCGGCCAGGCCCACCGCGTCGAGCAGCTCACGGGCGCGGGCCCGCTTGTCGAAGTCCACCCGCAGCGGCAGCACCGGCAGCAGCACGTTGTCGGCCGCACTCAGGGTCGCCAGCAGCCGGTAGTTCTGGAAGATGAGCCCGACGCCGGCCCGATGCCGGGCGGCCGCCCGGCGCGACAGCGTGTGCAGCGCCACCCCGTCGACCACGACCTCGCCCTGGTCGGGCCGCTCCAGCGCGCCGATGAGGTGCAACAGGCTCGACTTGCCCGAGCCCGACGGCCCGGTGAGGGCGAGCGTCTGGCCGGGTTCGATGTCGAGGGTCACGTCGTCGACGGCGGTCACCGTGGCGTTGCCCTGCCGGTATCGGCGGGTGACCCCGACGAGGGAGACCCGGGCACCCCGCTCGGACGTCTCGTCGCTCATCGCACGGTCCCTCCGTCGACGACCCGGTGTGCGCAACCAGCGGGCTGCCCGGATGTCCCTAGACTGTAGGCCGTGCCTATCCAACACGCCGTGCTCGCCCTGCTGACCGATGGGCCGAGCTACGGCTACCAGCTGCGCAGCAGCTTCGAGCGGGCGGTCGGGCCGCAGTGGGGTGGGTTCAACATCGGCCACGTCTACCAGATCCTCGACCGGCTGTCCCGCGACGGCCTGGTCACCGGGCGCACGGTGCAGCAGGAGACCCGCCGCCCCGACCGGACCATCTACAAGATCACCGCCGCCGGCCGGCGTGAGCTGGACTCGTGGCTGGCCGAGCCGGTGGTGCGCACGGCCGGCTTCCGCGACGACTTCCTGCTCAAGGTGCTGGCGGCGGCCCGGCGCGGCCCCGACGCCGTGCTCGAGGTCTGCCGGACCCAGCGCAACGCCCGGATGGCCGAGCTGCAGACGCTGCGCGGGCTACGCCGGCAGCACCGCGACGAGCCGCTGGCCGCCCTCACCATCGACGCGGCGATCCTGCACACCCAGGCCGACCTGAAGCTGATCGACGCGGCCGAGGAGCGTGCGCACCACCCGCAGCTGGCCGTCCAGGTCGAGGACTCGGCCGCCCCGCCGGCGACCGGGCGCGCGTCCACGCGTGCCGCCATGTGAAATGCCACCCCGGCGTCACGTCGTCGTCACATTGCGCCGGTAGACCTCGAAGCGTCGGACAACGAGGATCGAGGAGCGGGGCCACGGACCCATCGCGCGGAAGGGCGGCGACCCGCGCGCTGGCGCGCCTGCTCGCACTGCTGTTCCTGCTCTCGTCGTGCAGCGACGCGCCGGAGCCGCCCGAGCGGCCGCGCGCCGGCGGGACGCTGCACCTGCTGCGCACCGACCACGGTATCGCCCACCTGGACCCCCAGCTGGACGTCGTGGCCGAGGACGCGGCCCTGGCCGGCGGCTTCCTGCAGCGCACGCTGACCGCGTACCAGCCGGCGCCGGACGGCGGGCGCCTCGTGCCCGACCTGGCCACCGACACCGGCCGGCCCAGCGCGGACGCGAGCGCCTGGACGTTCACCCTGCGCGCCGGAGTGTCCTTCGAGGACGGCGCGCCGATCGGCTGCGACGACGTGAAGTACGGCGTAGCTCGCGCCTTCGCCACCCGGGAGCTGCCGGGGCCCCGCGCCGCCGGCGTCCGGCTGCTGGACATCCCGCTCGACGCCACTGGACAGCCGACCTACCACGGGCCGTATGCGACCCAGGGCAACGACGTGGCCGCCTTCGACCGGGCGGTCACCTGCTCGGCCGACCAGCGCTCGATCACCTTCCGCCTGGCCCGGCCGGTCGGCGACTTCAACGGCGCCGTGTCGCAGCTGGCGTTCAGCCCGGTGCCGCGGCGGGCCGACACCGGCACCGGCTACGAAGGGCATCCGGTCGCCTCCGGGCCGTACCGGATCGCGGAGAACGTGCCCGGCGAGCGGCTCGTGCTCGTGCGCAACGAGCGCTGGAGCCGCGCCAGCGACCCCTACCGGCCCGCCTACCCGGACCGCATCGAGCTCGACTCGGGGCTCAGCGCCGCCACGGTCACCGCGCGGCTCGCCTCGGACACCGGCCCGGCCAGCGCGCTGGCCGACACCGGCGCGGATGCCGATCCCGGCACCGACGGGCCCGGGCGGCGGATCGAGGGATTTCAGCCATTCGTGCGCTACCTGGCCATCGACACCCGCAAGGTGGCGCGGCTGGGCCAGCGGCAGGCCATCCTGGCCGCGGTCGACCGGGCCGCGGTCAACGCCGCGTTCGGGTCGCCGCCGGGCACCGAGGCCGACGGGCTGATCAGCCCCAGCCTGGGGGCCGCGCACGAGCCGACGCACCTGTGGGACTCGCTGCTCGGCCAGCGCATCGGCGAGCACGGCGACCCCGCCTACGCCCGCCGGCTGATCGAGCGCTCGGGCGCGCCGATGCCCGCGCTGACGCTGGACTACGACCAGGCGCCGGCCAACGACCCTGTCGCCCGGGCGATCGTGGACTCGCTGCGGCGGGCCGGCATCGAGGTCACCGCACGGCCGATCGGCCGGGCGCAGTACTACCGCACGATCTCCGACCCCGCGACCGCAGGCGAGCTCATGCTCTCGGCGTGGGGGGCCGACTGGCCGAGCGCGGCGACGGTCATCCCGCAGCTGCTGACGATGTCCGGCGGCCACGATCTGTCGCGTTACGACGACCGCTCGTTCGCCGCCGACGCGGCGACGGCGGCGGCCGAGCCCGACCCGGCGGCCGCGGCCCGCGCCTGGGCCCGGCTCAACCGCACCGCGATGGCGCAGGCCGTGGCGATCCCGCTGCGCTTCGATCGCGAGCGCCGCCGGGTGGGCATCGGCATCGGCGACGCGTACATCTGGCCGGCCTACGGCACACTGCCCTACCCCGCCCTGTGGATCCGCGCCTGACCCGGTCGTCGATGTCCGGGGTCCGGAGTCAGGGATTGCCGATTCTCGATACCGCGCAGGGTCATGTTCACGTAATGCCTGATGTCACCAGCCCGCCCGTCCGGGAGAAGCTGGATGATGCGTACCAAGGCGAGGAACTGGTAGGCGATGTCGGTTTCGGTGACGTCGGTGGCCAGCGTCCGATCATCCTCGGAGCGGGCGACGGCTTCGCGGCCGATGCCGGTCAGGTGGTTCACGCACTGCTCCATGTCGGTGTCGGACACCTCGGCACTGGCGAGCAGGTCAACCAGGGCCCGGTTGCGCGCGAGGTGGTCGAGAGCGGCGGTGAAGAACTGTCGCAGCGCGTCGATGGCCGGTAGGTGCGGGGGAAGCCCGGAGGCAGCGAGTCGGGTCAGGTCGACGCCGGTGATCTCGTGCACGAGGTGCTCACGCGTTGGGAAATGCCGGTAGAGCGTGCCGATCCCCACGCCCGCTTCCTTGGCGATCGCGCGCATGTCGGTGCTCAGGCCGTGCTCGCGCAGCATGGCCGTCGCGGCGTTGATGATCCGGGCGCGGTTGGCGACCACATCGCGCCGCTGTCGTTGCACCTCCGTCATGCTCTGATCCTATCAATCCGGAACCCGCGTTCCGATGTGCTAGCCTCGAAAAAACGGAACACCAGTTCCGGCGATGGGGAGGCGCGACATGAAGACCGTGGTGGTCACCGGCGGCACCGACGGCATGGGAGCGGCGCTGGCACGCCACTATCTGCGACAGGGCGACGACGTGACCGTCGTGGGCCGCAGCCAGGCCAAGTTCGACGCGCTCGTCGCCGCGCTCACCACCGAAGGCGCACCCTCGATCGCCGAGCGGGCGCACTTCATCGGCGCCGACCTGTCACTGATCGCCGAAAGCACGGGCGTGGTGGAGCAACTCAAGGAGCGTTACGAGCGGATCGACGTGCTCATCCTGGCGGCGTCGTTCATACGCCAACAGCGCCACGTCACCGCCGAAGGGCACGAAGCGTCGTGGGTGCTGTTCTTCGTGTCCAAGTACCTCTTCGTCACCGGCCTCGCAGACCTGCTCGTGTCCGCCGACCGGCCGGTCATCATCAACACCTCGGTGCCCGGCACCAAGCCCGGGGCGATCGACTTCGACGACCTTGAATCGGCCAGAACCTTCAGCTTCGCCCGGTCCAACGCCCAGCAACGCCGCGCCAACGAACTCCTCGGCATCCTGGCTACGCGCGATCCGAAGGTCAGCTACATCACCTGGGGACCGAGCAGGCTGGTCAAGACCAGCTTCGCCGGCAACGTCGGACCGGCGATGAGGTGGGCCTCGGCCCTGCTCGCACCCCTCATCGGCCAGGAGCCTGACAAAGCGGTCCAACCGCTCGTCGCGCTGATCGCCGATCCCCCCGGCGGACGCTCCGCCTACCGAGGCGCCAAGAGGGCCCCCCTCAGCGAAGGGCCCGACGACGAACACGACATCAGCCGCCTCGCCACGTCGGTCAGGATTGCCGACGCCGGCAACTGATCGTCCGCGCGATTTGGAACTCCTGACGCACTGGCGAAAGAAGCGACGGCTGGCAACCGCGGTCGAAGACGACTTCGAACACGAAGACGGCCGATGGCTGATCAGCCGCCGGGCTGGCCGCGGCCGGGCACGCACCAGGATGACCCAGACGGCACATGAAGTCCGCAAATCGGACGGCCGGCCCCCGCTCTCCCCCAGCCCGCCCTGCTACGACCGGCAGGTCACCGCGCGGCCAGGAACTCGTCGAACGTGCGTGGCTCGACGCCGGTCAGTTCGCGTACGGTCGGAGTGACCGCGGACAACGCACCGGACGCGACGCCGCGCCACAGCGCGACCACGTCGGCGGCGGACTGCGCGGGCATGCCCTGCGCGGTGAGCCGCGCCGTCATCTCCTGCGGCGACAGTCCGACGAACCGCACCGGCCGGCCGGACGCGGCGGACAGCTTTGCCGCGACCTCCGCCTGGGTCAGTGCCTCCGGACCGGTGAGCACGAACGTGCCACCGCCCCGCTCGGCGCCGGTCAGCAGGACGGCCGCGCACGCGGCGATGTCGGCGCAGTCGATGTACGACACCCGCCAGTCGCCGGCGAGCCCGATGAGGTCTCCGGCGTCCGAGAAGGCACCGGCACCGGTGCGGAAGCTCTGCATGAAGCCGCCCGGCTGCAGCAGTGACCAGGCGACCGGGGCTGCCTTGAGGTGCTGCTCGATCTCCCAGTGCGCACCCTCGGCGAGCCGGCCACCCCGGCGGGCACCCCAGACCGAGACCTTCACGATCGCCTCGACCCCCGCCGCCACGGCAGCGTCGATCGCGGCGATCTGCTGGCGGACCATCGGCTGCGGCCCGGGCACCGGGACGGCGCCGGCACCGTTGAGGAACAGCCGGTCGACGCCGTCGAGCGCGGCGGCGACCGAGTCCGGATCGTCGAAGTCGCCGACGACGACGTCGCAGCCGAGGGCCCGGCCGCGGGCCTCGTCGCGCACCATGGCCCGCAACGGCACGCCGAGCGTGCGCAGACGCCGCACGAGGTGGGTGCCGATCGAACCGGTCGCCGCGGTCACCAGGATCATGTCAAACTCCGTTCAGCCGCTAACCTGAGGGCGCCTCAGGACTTATTCTGAGGGTACCTCGACTTATCCGTCAAGGAGGCATCGTGTCGAGCAACCGGCCACGCCGGCCCCGCGCCGACGCGCAACGCAACGCCGAACTGCTGCTCGTGGCGGCCGAGGCGGCGTTCCGTGAGCACGGCGTCGACGCACCGCTGGAGCAGATCGCGCGCCGCGCCGGCGTCGCGATCGGCACGCTGTACGGCCATTTCCCGAACCGCCGCGTGCTGCTCGGCGCGCTGCTGCGCGAACGCAACGAGGCGCTGTTCGCGCTCGGCGACCGGTTGCTGGAACTGCCGCCGCAGGAGGCGGAGGAGGAGGCACTGGCGGCCTGGCTCCGCGCGGTGGCCGACCACGCGGCCGCCTACCAGGGCCTCGCCGGCGTGCTCGTCGACGGCCTGGACGACGAGGCGTCCGAGCTGCACACGAGCTGCGTGCGGATGACGGCGATCGGCGAGCGTATCGTCGAGCGGGCCCGCGCGAGCGGCGCGATCCGCGCCGATGTCACCGGCAACGACGTGTTCGCGCTGATGAATGCGGCCGCGTGGCTGCGCGGCCACGGATCGGCGGAGCAGGCCGACCGGCTGCTGACCTTCGCCGTGGCCGGCATGCGTCCCGCACCGGCCGGGCCGGGCGAGGTGAACGGTTCGATCGTCGAGCAGTGACGGTGCAGGTGGGCGCCGAGAGTGCGCAGGGATGCCACCGCGCCGCACGCAGCCGCTGCGACGCTCGCCGGTCTCAGGTGCCGGGACCACGGCGCTCCTGAGCGGCCAGGATGTCCTCGGCGTGGTCGCGGATCCAGTCGAACAGCGCGCGCAGCGACTCGGTGATCCCCGCGCCGAGGGGTGTCAGGTCGTAGCTGACCTGCGGGGGTGTCGCCGGAACGACGGTGCGGGCGACGAACCCGTCGCCCACGAGTGTGCGCAGTGTCTGCGACAGCATCTTCTCGCTGATGCCCTCGATCCTGGTCCGCAACTCGTAGAAGCGCAGCGGACCATCGCGCAGGGCGGTCAGCACCAGCACCGCCCAGCGGCTGGCGACGTGGTCGAGCACGACCCGCGCCGGGCAGTCGCGGTGAAACGCGTCACGCATGCGGCGCTCCGAGGTCCCTGAGGTGCACGCCGACCGGACGGTTCGGGGCTTCCCTCAGGGTAGGTACTTACTATTCGTTTGCCCAGTACCTATCGTCTGGTCTTGAGGTCGTACAGGAACGGAGGTCTGCGGAATGGACCGGATCGCACTCGTCACCGGCGCAGGTCGTGGCATCGGCGCCGCGACAGCACGGGAACTGGGCAGGCGTGGATACCACGTCGTCGTCAACTACCGCCGCGACGCGGACGCCGCCGCGGCGGTGGTACGGGCGATCGAGACGGACGGCGGGACCGCCCGGGCGGTGCGGGCCGACGTCTGCGACCCCGGCGCGGTGGCGGACCTGGTCGACGCCTGCACACGGGTCGACGCACTCGTCTGCAACGCCAACATCCCGCCGCCGTTCGCGCCGCTGGCCGAGCTGTCCTGGGACGACTTCGCCGGCAAGGTCACCGGCGAGCTCGCCGCGGTCTTCCACGTGACCCGGCTCGTTCTTGAACGCATGCGCCGACAGGGCGGTGGCGGCATCGTGTACGTCTCCAGCCTCAGCGCCGACCTGCTGCGCCCGGGCACGGTCGCCCACGCCACCGCGAAGGCGGCGCTCGACACGTTCGCACGGCACGTCGCCGCGGAAGCCGGCCGGCACGGGATTGCGGTGAACACGGTCGCGCCCGGCCCGGTGCGCACCGAGGCCACGGCGGCGATGCGCACCGCCGAGACCGAGGCGGCATTCGCTCGCCGGTCGACCCTGGGCCGGATGCTCGACCCCGAGGACGTCGCCACGGTGATCGCCACGGTGCTCGCGAGCGGATTCGGCGCCGTGTCCGGCGCCCGCATCCCCGTGGATGCCGGCTACACCGTTCTCAACTGAGCGCGTCGCTTTGCCGCGCGCCGCTGCCGCGCCGCGACGCGGGGCCTCCGTGGACGCTGTCACTACGTTCATTCAGGAGGCACCCGGTCGCGCGCGGTCAATCAAGTGCGGCGAGTAGCCCCCGGACCTCCACCTGGCCATCGCGACCGGTGAGGTCGAAGATCCGGGGAAGCGGAAGCTGCGCGATCATCTTGAACAGCTCCCCCTGCGTGAGGTCGACTCCGCCGCCCTCGCCGCCGAGCGCGCTCAGCGCGCCCATCGCGAGCGGGGCCCCGGCTGGATGCGCGAACCACTCGCCGATCGTGGACTCGATGGTGAGGTCGCCGGCGGCATAGGGAAGGTCGAGCGTGATCGTCGCGTCCAGGCGAAGGTCACGGCTCGACGCGCCGACCCAGATCCGGAAATCGCCGGCCTCGGCTCGCCAGGCACCGTCCGACCAGAAGGCGAAGGCGCGCTCGTCAAGGGCGACTTCCACGTCGACGGACTCGCCGGGCTCGAGCCGCACCTTGGCGAAGCCCTTGAGCTCGCGAATCGGGCGATCGACCGACGAGACGACGTCTTCAACGTAGACCTGCGGCACGTCGGCGCCCGCGCGGTCGCCGGTGTTGGTCACCGTGAAGCGCACCGTGGCGGCGGGGGTTTGTGCGTCCGGTACCTCCACCCGCAGGTCGGAGTACGCGAAGCTGGTGTAGCCGAGCCCGTGCCCGAAGGGGTAGGTGACCTCGCGGCTCACCTTGTCGTACCACCGATAGCCGATGTAGATCCGCTCGCCATAGTGCACCCGGTCACGTGTGCCCGGCCAGTTGATGTACGCCGGGGTTTCCTCCAGGCGCACGGGGATGGTCTCGGCGAGGCGCCCCTCCGGGGCCGCGCGCCCGAACAGCAGGTCGGCTGCGGCCCCTCCCGCCGCCTGGCCGCCCAGCCACATCTCGATCAGCGCGCGGCTGCGACCGGCGACGCGGTCGAGCCGGACGGCGCCACCGTTGCTGAGCACGACCGCCACCCGGGGATTGACGGCGATGACAGCGTCGAACAGGGCGAGCTGCGCTGCCGGGAGGTCGAGGTGCTCCCGGTCGAAGCCCTCCGACTCGTCCGCGGCGGGGAGCCCGAGGAACAGCACCACGGCTTCCGCTCGCGCCGCGAGCCGCACCGCGGCATCATGCAGTTCGGGCTGCGCCGAGCCGTCGGTGGCGAAGCCAGGCTCAAACTCGAGGTCTCGCTGAGCGATGGTACGCATCTCGGTGAGCGCGTCCTCGACCCGGGTCGCGTTCACATGCGAGCTGCCCGCACCCTGGAAGCGTGCGATTCGCGCGAATTCGCCGATCACGGCGATGGTGTTGCCGTCCGCCGGATCCAGCGGGAGGAAGCCATCGCGGTTCTCCAGCAGGACGGCGCTCGCGGCGGCGGCGCGCCGGGCGAGTGCGTGATGCGCGTCCCAGTCCACGGGGTCGAGCGGCGTGCGTGCGGCGCGAAGTCGATCGTGCGTGGTCAGAATACGACCGACTGCGCGGTCGAGGGTCTCCTCGGGAAGATTCCCTGCCTCGATGGCCGAGACGATCAACGCCGGACTGCGCTCGCCGGAGGACGGCATCTCGAGATCCAACCCCGCCGCGAGAGCCCGGGCCGGATCGTGAACCGCGCCCCAGTCGGAGACGACGTAGCCGCCGAAGCCCCATTCGGTTCGCAGCACGTCGGTGAGCAGCCAGGAGTTCTCCGCGGCGAACACCCCGTTGATCCTGTTGTAGGAGCACATCACGGTCGCCGGCTGCGCCGTGGTCACGACCCGCTCGAAGGCGGGGAGATAGATCTCGCGGAGGGTGCGCTCGTCGACCTCGGCGCTGACGCGCATCCGCTCGGTCTCCTGGTTGTTGGCGGCGAAGTGCTTGAGCGAGGCCCCGACCCCCTTGCTCTGCAGTCCCGCGACCCAGGCGGAGCCGAGCACCCCGGCGTGGAGGGGATCTTCGGAGAAATACTCGAAGTTCCGGCCGCACAGCGGCGAGCGTTTCATGTTGACGCCGGGACCGAGCAGGATGTCGACCCCCTGGTCCCGTGCTTCCCGCCCGAGCGCCTCGCCGACCTCGGCCAGAAGCCCGGGATCCCACGAGGAGCCGAGCGCTGTCGCAGTGGGGAAGGCGGTCGCCGGGCGACTTCCGTAGACGCCGAGGTGGTCCTGCGAGGCATCCTGCAGGCGCAGCCCGTGGGGCCCGTCGGTCAGGGTCGCGCCATCGACTCCGGCATGCTCGACGGACTCGGTGTGCCAGAGGTCGGCGCCGCTGACGAGGCGCGCCTTCTCCTGTCGGCTGAGTTTGGGCAGCGCGGGGTGGGTCATCGTGCTCTCCTGCTCTTCCGGGTTCTCCTGGGGTGCGGGACGGCGGGTCAGCGCACGCCCCGGATGGGCATGGTCGCGATCGCGCCGAATACGGCGGTGCCCGCCGCGGCGACAAAGAGCGCCGCGTAGTTGGAGCCATCGCCGCCGATCGCGAGCAGCAGCGGGGCGCCGGCGGGCGCGAGTGACTGCGGCAGCGTATTGGCGATGTTGAAGACGCCCATGTCGCGCGCGGCCGCGCCGCCGCGGTCGGGCAGCACCTCGGTGACGAGGGCGAGGTCGATCGCGAAATAGGCGCCGATCGCGACTCCGGTGATCGCCGAGGCGACGATGTACACCGGGAGCTCGAACGCGAAGGCGGTGAGAAGGCTCGATGTCGCGATGAGGATCGATGCCACGATGACGAATGGTTTCCGGCGTCGGATGCGATCGGAGACGATACCGCTCGCGGCCGCGCTCGCCGACATCAAGACGGTCGTCAGCAGTACGAGCCCGAGCTGGATGAGGGGCACGGTCTCGAGTGGGATGTCGAGCCGATCGTTGAGGAAGTACACCTGATAGGTGTTCGCCGCGGCGAAGGACAGTGTGATGAGGAAGCGCCCGATCCATGCCCAGGCGAAGTCCCAGCGGGCACTGGCGGCGACCGTGACCGGAGCCTGTCCGGTCTCGGCAGGCGATGCATCGCTCGCCCGGCGATCCGCTGCGGGGTCGTCGACCGCGACGGTGAACACGACGACGAGGATGAGGCCGATCACCGACGGCGCGACGAACATGCCGAGAGTGCCGCCGCCGGCTCCGAGGGCGACGTTGGCGATCACGAGCCCGATCAACGGGGCAGTCTGCTGTGCGATCCCGGTCCAGGCCGACACCTTCCCGCGCTGCTCCTGGGGCACTCGGTCGGGGAGGAACGCGGCGAGCCCGACGAGGGTGGCGTTGAGCGCGAGCTGCACGATGCACCAGAACAGGCCGACCAGGAGCGGGGTCGGCGAGATCGCGAGCGCGAGCAGGGCCGCTACGCCAACCACGGCGCCGCCGAGAATCCACGGCCGCCGCCGCCCCCACCGGGAGGTCGTGCGATCACTCAGGAAGCCGAACACGGGGCCTGCGATGAGCGCGACCAGCGCCCCGAGACCGGTGATGACGCCCAGCGCGGCCGCACGACCGTCGCCGGCCACCTCGGCGACCTTGATGGCGAGCGTTGTGGCGACCGGAACGATGAGGATGAGGTAGGCACCGAGGTAGGCGCCAAGGAACGCCCACACTGCGCCGGCGCGGACCCGCGCCTCGGTTGCGGCGACGGGATGCCGATCAGTATTCGACGAGGCGGGAATGGTCACTGGGCCGCTCCTTGGAGGCGAATGAACGGCAGCTGGTGAAGCGCGTCACCAATCTAGGAGCGCATGCTCTCCGGGCGCAAGTCCGCGCCCGCAACGTGTGCCACACTGCTGGCTGTGAACGCACAGCCACGACCGCGCCGTCCCACCGCGGACGATGTCGCGCGGGTCAGCGGAGTGTCTCGCACAACCGTGAGCTATGTGCTCAACGACGCGGAGGGGCGGCGTATCCCCGATACGACCCGGCGACGCGTCCACGAAGCCGCTCAGCGGCTCGGCTACGTGCCGAACGCATCGGCACGAGCGCTCGCCATGGGCAGATCGCGCATCATCGTCGTCGACCTGAACGACGTGCCGGCCGGCGCGTGGACCCCGCAGGTCACCGAGCAGCTCATCGCCCGGCTGCAGGACGCCGGCTACACTCCCGTCTTCCACCAGCTTCCGCACGCCTCGGGCGACCATCGCCTGCTCGCCGAGGTCGCACAGGCGATCCAGCCGTCCGCAGTGATGACGATCCTCCCGCTCGACGAGGCGCGGCGCGACCTGCTTCGCGAGCACGGCGTCGAGACGTTCTTCTCCGGCATCCCGTCGCACGACGTCATGACGGAGATGCTGGCGGCGCCGGTACGCATGCAACTGCAGCATCTGCGAGAGCGCGGCCATACCGCGATCGCCTTCGCGACGCTCTCCGATCCGGAGTTGGCGCCGCTCACGCGGGCCAGGTGGGATGCGGCGACCGCAAGCGCCCGTGCGCTTGGGATGGCCGATCCGCGGCTGCTGCCGACCGGCGACCCCGGGGCGACCGCGGCGGCGCTGCGGGACCTGCTCGCCGCGGCACCCCGCATCACCGCGGTCGCGGGCTACAACGACCTGGCTGCGCTACGCGTCCTCGCCGCGGCCGACGCGCTCGGGCTCGCGGTTCCCGAGGGGCTCGCCCTGATCGGCGCCGACGACCTGGAGTTCGCGGCGCTGTCACATCCGCCGCTCACGACCGTCCGCGGCGACTGGACGGTCGAGGAATGGTCGCCCGCCGCGGCAGCGGGCGACCAGCACGGCGACACGCAGCCCATCCGCTTCACCCTCGTGCCGCGATCGACGACGTGATCGGGGCGCCGTCATGACGGGACGGCGTGAGCGGCGCGCTCGGCGACGTGAACGTCACCGGGTTTCGCTTCATTCGGCGCAATCTTGATTCCTGTTGTTCACTTTTCGTTTGCCGTTCCGTTGACCGAACATTGCTACCAACGAGATCGCGTCCGCCACGGGGCGGTCGGGCGGTCGGACAGGTAGGTCGGAACGGAGCGTTCGTGCGGTTCAAGGCGTTTACGGCACTCGCCATCGCGGCGTTGGTGCTGGCATCGGGGTGCACCAGCAGTAAGAAGCCGTCGCCGGACGCGACCGGCGGCTACGACGCCAGCCCTAAGGCGCTCAACATCATCGCGGGCACCGAACAGGACACCGTCGTCAGCACGATTGTCAAGCCCTGGTGCCAGAGCAAGGGGTACCAGTGCAACGTCACGCTGAAGGGCTCGGTCGACCAGGCGCGCCTGCTCGCGAGCGGCAGCGGTGACTACGACGCGTACTGGTTCGCCTCGAGCGTCTTCGCGCAGATCGGCGACCAGGCCGGGAAGCTGCAGGACGTCAAGACGATGTTCCTGACCCCGGTCGTCTTCGCCGGGTGGCAGAGCGAGATGCAGAAGCTCGGCTTCGCCGGGCGCACCGACGTGGCCATCGGTGACATCCTCAAGGCTGTGGAGTCGGGCCAGACCAAGGTCTGGGTGACCAACCCGACCCAGTCGAACTCTGGTGCCACCGTGCTGTTCGGGTTCATGAACTACTTCGCCGGCAACGGGCCGGGCAAGGCGCTCACCCAGGAGCAGCTGGACTCGACGCCGGTCGAGGACGGGATCACCCGATTCATCAAGGCGATGGACCAGACGCCGCCGTCGACCGGCACGATGATGGACCAGTGCGTGGAGCGGCCCGGCGAGTGCCGGACGATGTTCACGTACGAGGATCTGGTGATCGAGAAGAACCAGGAGCTGGCCAAGGCCGGCAAGGAGCCGCTCGTCGTCGCGTACCCGCGCGGGTCGCTCGCGATCAGCGACGCGCCGCTGGGCTTCCTCCCGCACAACAGCGGCGCCGACGCCGGCAAGAAGCAGATCCTCAACGAGCTGCAGGACTACCTGCTCAAGGACCGCGACGCGCAGGCCAAGCTGCTGAAGCTGGGCCGGCGCCCGGCCACGAGCGTCGGGCTGACCCTCGACAACCCGGACACCGCCGTCTTCAACCCGGCGTGGGGCATCCAGGCGACGATCAACGAGCAGGGCATCCAGTACCCGTCCGGTCCCGTCATCCAGGCCGCGCTGGACCGCTACCAGACCCGCTACCGGCGCCCGGTCAACGCCTACTACTGCCTCGACGGCAGCGGTTCCATGTCCGGCAACGGCGGGTGGGACGGTGTGAAGGCGGCCGCGCACCAGGTCTTCGACCAGGACCAGGCGGCGCTGAACTTCCTGCAGAGCCACCCGAAGGACGTGACCACGGTGACGATCTTCAACAGCAAGGTCGCCGAGGGACCTTGGACCGTCGAGGGCAACGACGCGACGGCGCTGCACGGGCTCACCAACAACATCAACGGGTACAGTCCCGACGGCGGCACCAACATGTACACCTGCCTCAAGCGGGCGGGCGACGAGCTGGCCAAGCCGCAGACCGGCGATCGCAAGGGGCTGGTCGTGCTGATGACCGACGGCCAGTCGGAGACCGGTGAGCGTGACGCCGCGCTGTCGGCCCTGAAGACCGCCGGCGTGCCGGTCGTCGCGATCGCGTTCGGCAGCGACGCCAAGCCGAGCCAGCTCAAGGAGGTCGCGTCGGCCACCGGTGGCGCGTTCGTCCAGCAGAACGACCTGGTGGCGGCGCTGCGTCAGGCGGCGGGGTACAAGTGAGGCGACGGCTCGCCGCCCCGGTCGCGCTCGTCGCGGCCGTGGCGGTGTTCGGGATCGTCTTCGCGCTCACGGGCAGCGTGCTGTGGGCGCCGATCCTCGCGGTCGCGGCGGCGATCGGTGTCTATCTCATGCTCGACGACCGCAACCGGGCGCAGGTCAGCAGCGACAACTACGCCGACGAGGCCCAGGAGAAGGTGGACGAGGCGCTCAAGCTCATCCGGGCCATCGAGCGCCTCGCCAAGGACGTTCACGCGCCCGGCGCGCGCAAGGCGCTCGAGTCCGCGTGCCACTACGTGCCGGAGCTGTTCGCCCGGGTCCGCGCGAAGTCGCCGAACAGCCTGTACTCCACCGCCAGCCAGATCGGCGGGCACCTGCGCAGCCTCGAGGGCGCGGTGCGCCAGTACCTCGACATCCAGCGCAAGCCGGTGCTGTATCGCGATCCGGAGGCCTTGCGCGGCAGTGGCGAGGAGGCGTTCCAGCGTTTCGCGGACTTCGCCCTGGAGAGCGTACGGTTGATCAACCAGGGCGACCTCGCGCAGTACAAGGCCAACCTGGACACCGTCGCTCCACCGAAGCTTCCTGAGTTGGGATGAAGGAGTCACGTTGAGACTGCCGAGCGTCCGGTTCCTGATCGGGCTGGCCACGGTGATCGTCGTGTGCGTCGCCGCCGCTATTCTGTGGACGAGGCTGGGCCGGTCGGACAACACGCCGGCCGCCGCCCCGGACACGACGTTGAACTGCGTGGGCGGCTCCGAGAAATCCGAGCTCATGGCCGACAAAGAAGTCAGGCGCGTGCTTCACGACAAGTACCACCTGACGATCAACTTCCAGCCGATGGGCTCCTACGACCAGGTGCAGCTGAGCGCCGACGAGATCAAGGCGCGCAAGCTCGACTGCCTGTGGCCGTCCAGCGCCAGCGCGCAGAGCGTCTTCGAGGCGCAGCACCAGGGGGCCTTCAAGGAGTACCGCGCGGAGAACATCCTGCAGTCGCCCGAGGTGATCTACGCCGGGCCGGGCGGCACCGACGCGCTCATGGCCAAGGGCATCGTCCAGCTGCGCGAGAACCGGTACTACATCGTCAACATGAAGACGCTGCTGCTCGACTACATCACGAAGAAGCAGACCTGGGAAGGCATCGGCGCCACCGAACTGCGCGGCCCGATCACGATGTCGAGCACCGACCCCGCCCGGTCCAACAGCGGCTTCGTGCTGGCGCAGCTGCAGCTGAACATCCTCGCGACCGATGACGTCTTCTCCGCGCCCAACATCGACCAGGCGCGCAAGGCGCTGCCGGCCATCCGGGCGCTGTACGAGGCGCAGGGCCTGCAGGCGCGCAGCTCCGACGCGGGGTTCCGGGAGTGGCTCACGCAGGGTGGCGAGTTCAAGTCCCCCCTCTATGCCGGCTACGAGAGCCAGCTGATTCAGCAGGTCGTCCAGGCCGGAGCCAGCAGTGCTGACATCCTGAAGAAGATCAGGGTGCTGTACCCCGACCCGACCATCTACAGCGACCACCCGGTGCTCGCGCTCAACGCGAACGCCGTCCGGTTCATCGAGGCGATGAAGGACGCCGACATCCAGACGCGCGCGTGGAAGCAGTACGGCTTCCGCTCGGCCGTGCAGGTCGGCATCAACAACGTCGTCGACTTCAAGGACATCAGCCTGGCCGAGCAGATCCACACCACCGTGCCGCCGGCCGCCGACGTGACCTTGGCGCTGCTCGACTGCATGAAGGACGCCAAGAAGTGCCAATGAGGGGAATGAGATGAGCGACGGACTTCAGATCGACTTCGGCAACCTCGTCGGCGGGCCCGCCGAACCGGCGGCGGGTTCGGCCGACAGCGCCATCACGGCCGCCGTCGCCGCGAGCGAGCCACGCGCGCTCGT
Source organism: Dactylosporangium sp. CA-233914 (assembly GCF_050942935.1). Lineage (NCBI taxonomy): Bacteria > Bacillati > Actinomycetota > Actinomycetes > Micromonosporales > Micromonosporaceae > Dactylosporangium > Dactylosporangium sp. CA-233914. The sequence continues at coordinate 8,178,855 of NZ_CP192030.1, forward strand.
CTGCAAGGACCTGCTCAGCCCGGCCCAGGTCACGCAGGCGGAGGCGGCGGCCAAGCAGCTGTACCCGGTGATGCTCGCCAACACCGACCAGCTGGCCGCCTTCGGCAACAGCGCGATCGACGGGGTCAACACCCAGGTCAGCCGGATCTTCCGCGAGGTCGGCCGGGTCAACATCCCCGAGCTCACCGGCATCATGCACGAGCTCAACGACCGGATGCGCAACTTCCGCCGCAAGTACGACCCGAGCGACCCGAAGGTCCGCGAGACCTTCAACAAGTTCTCGGACTCGATCAAGGGCCTGTTCCGCAAGGGCCGCGATCTGCTGGAGATGCTGTTCGAGGAGGCGAAGACCGTCGAGCAGCAGCTCGACAAGGTCGCCGGCCAGCTCAGCGACAAGCAGCTGCAGCTCAAGCGCAACGTGGTGCTGTGCGATGAGCTGTACAAGGCCAACGAGGCCGCGATCGGCCAGCTCATCGGCGCGATCGCGGTGATGGAGCTGGTCCGCGACGTGGCCCTGGAGGACGCCCGCTCGATCAAGATCACGCCGGGTGCGCCCGACGAGCGCGACCTGCAGGAGCGGCTGTCCCTCATCACCGAGTTCATCCAGGCGCTCGAGGTGCGCATCAACGAGTTCCAGCAGCGGCTCTTCGTCGCCTGGTCCACCTCGCCGCAGGTGCGCAACATCCGCACGCTCAACTACGGCCTGGGCCAGCGGCTCGCCCTGCTGATGAACCTCACCATCCCGACGATGAAGCTGACCATCGCCCAGTGGGCGCTGATGCTGCAGGCCAACCAGGCGGCGGACATGCAGCAGGCGGTGGCGGACGGCGCCAACGACGTCCTGTCCGCCTACGCACAGGCGTCGAAGACGGCAGTACCGCAGATCGCCCGCGTCATCCAGACACCGACCATCCGCCCGGAGACGATCCTGGAGGTCGCCGACTCGATCGACGCGCAGGCCCGGGGCATCGAGGATGCCGTGAAGTTCGGCCAGCAGAAGCGGGCGGAGGTGGTCACCGCGATCGTCACGGCCAACGAGTCCATGTCCCAGACCTCGCAGCGGCTCAGCAAGACCGTGGTCGAGCTCGTTTCCCGCGCCAAGGAGCCGCTCGCCCTGCCGGCCGGCCCGCAGTTGCCGGCGTCGGTCCTCGAACAGGCCCCGGCGCTGGTGCCGCACACGAACGCCTGACCGCCGCCATGGAGGACGACGGGCAGGCGTAACGCGTTACGGTCAGGGCGGCGTCTCGGTTAGCCATGGTGATGTGGTTCCGGCACGAAGTTGGTGAGTCGGCGTCGACGCCGCCCTGGCCACCGGCCGCAGACTGCTCCGAGACGGCGTGGTCAGGGGCGGCCGCCGAGGGTGTCGTCGTCGATCAGTGGCGGGATGTGCGGGTCGTCGGGCAAGGTGATGCCGGCCTGGGCCCGGAGGTCCACACTGGACGAGCCGGCCGCGAGGATGAATTCACCGGCCTCGCGGCGCCAGAGTGCGGAGCCGGTGTCGTAGAAGGCGAAGTCGCGGTTGCCGAGGTGGAAGGTGACGCGCTGGGACTCGCCCGGCTGGAGGTGGAGCTTCTCGAACGCCTTCAGTTCCCGTACCGGCCGCCGAACCGCCGCCTCGGGGTCGCCGACGTAAAGTTGCACGGTCTCCGATCCGGCCCGCGATCCCGTGTTGGACACCGTGAGTGACACCTCGACCGTGCCGGCGTCCGGGTCGCTCACCCGCACCCGCAGCGGCGAGTACTCGAACGTGGTGTACGACAGCCCGTGCCCGAACGGGTAGCGCGGCGCGATGCCGGTGGCGTCGTACCAGCGGTACCCGATGAACACGCCCTCGCCGTAGCGGACCTGACCCCGCTCGCCGGGGAAGTTCAGGAACGACGGCGTGTCCTGCAGCCGGACCGGGTAGGTCTCGGCCAGCTTCCCGGACGGGTTCACCGCGCCGAACAGGACCTGGGCCACCGCCCACCCACCGCCCTGGCCGGCCAGTCCCCCGGCCACGAGGGCGGCGCACCGCTCGTGCCACGGCCCGAGCGCGACCGCTGACCCGTTGCTGAGCACGACGATCAGGGTCGTGTCCACCGCGGCGAGCGCGGCCAGCAGCGCCTCCTGGCCGGCCGGCAGGTCGATGCCGGCCCGGTCGCGGGCCTCCTCCTCGGCCGACAGCGGCAGACCGGCGTACACGATGGTGACATCACTCGCGGCGGCCAGGCGTACCGCGTCAGCGACCAGGTCCTCGTCGGAGCGCGGGTCGCGGTCGCGGGCCGCGGCACCCGGTTCGCGGACGGTACCGTCGACGCCCGCGAGGTCCACTCTGGACAAATCCTGGTAGCCCAGCTCGTACCGCACCTGCACGGTGTCGCCGGCCGCCGCCGTGATCTCATCCAGCGGGAGATCGACCCGGGTGGGCAGGACCCCGGCCGATCCGCCGCCCTGCAGCCGTGGCCGCGCCGCGTACTCGCCGATGACCGCGATCGTGGCGATCGACGCGCGGTCGACGGGCAGGGTGGCATGCTCATTGCGCAGCAGCACGACGCACTGCGCGGCGGCCTCCCGCGCCAGCCGGTGGTGCGCCTCGGTGTCGACGGTTCCCGGCTCGGCCCGGGCCGGCAGCCCCTTGCCGACCAGTGCCAGGACCCGGGCAGCGGCGGTGTCCACCGCGTCCTGCGGCAGCGCGCCCGACGCCACCGCCGCGAGCAGAACGCCGTCGTTGGCGGTGTCGTTGCCCGGCATCTCCAGATCCAGCCCCGCGGCCACCGCGGCCACCCGGTCATGGACCGCGTCCCAGTCGGAGACCACCGCACCGGTGTAGCCCCACTCGTCGCGCAGGATCTCGGTGAGCAGCCAATGGTCGCGGGACGCGTGCACCCCGTTGATCCGGTTGTACGAGCACATGACGGTCCACGGCTCGGCCGCGGTGACCACCCGCTCGAACCCGGCCAGGTAGACCTCGCGCAGAGTCCGCCCGTCGACCTCGGCCGACACCCACCGCCGGGACGTCTCCTGGTTGTTGACGGCGAAGTGCTTCACGCACGCGCCCACACCCCGCGACTGCACACCCTGCACATATGCGGTGGCCAGTTCACCGGCGTGCACCGGATCCTCGGACAGATACTCGAAGTTGCGCCCGCACAGCGGCGAACGCTTCATGTTGATGCCGGGACCGAGCAGCACCTGCACACCCGCGGCGCGTGCCTCCGCGCCCAACGCCTCCCCGACCCGCCGCAGCAGCGCCCGGTCCCACGAAGAACCCAGCGCCGACGCCGTGGGGAAACAGGTGGCCGGATACCACACCATGTCCACGCCGGTCTCCTTGCGTAGCCCGTGCGGCCCGTCGCCCAGTTCGATCGACGGCAGTCCGGCCGCCTCGATCGGCTGGGTCCGCCAGTCGTCCAGACCGGACAGCAGCGACACCTTCTGCTCCAGGGTCAGGCCGGCGAGCAGGGTGGCGAGGTCGACCGTGGATACGTGCTGTGCGTTCATCAGGCATCCAGCCATTCAGTCGGTGTGGAAGAGTTCTGCGGGTAGTTCGGCGGCGGCCAACTGTCCACTCAGGACAGTTCGGTCCGGCGCGTCGTCCAGGGCCAGCGCCTCGACCAGCGCGCCGATCACCGGCGGTACGTCCACGACGGTGGTCAGGGCGCCTGGAATCCGTTGCTTGATCTGCTCCGCGAGCAGTTCGCGCAGCACCGGGATGTGTGAGGTGACCACCGAGCCGCCCAGGACCACGGGGATGTCCGCGCGGTCGGTGTCGAACCCGGCCTGCCGCCCGACCCACCAGGCGTACTCGGCGAACGCGAGGGCGTGCCGGTCCACGATGTCCCGGGCCACCGGGTCGCCATCGGCGGCGCAGGCGAGTACGACCCGGGCGGCCCTGCTGCGGTGGTCCGGCGGTATCGGGTCGGCCCGCCGGGTGAACGCGTGCAGCAGGTCGGGGACGGAGCCGGCGTGGTACAGGCCGGTCAGGATCTCGGTCAGCGCGGTCGGCGGGGCCAGGCCCTGGTGCGCCTGGTACACAGCGCGCAGCCCGTCCGCGCCGAGCCCGCCGCCGCCCAGGTGCTGAAAGCACCACCAGCCGAGGCACCGTTCGGTGTTGTCCGGGGCGCGGGCGGCGACGGCTGGGCCGGTACCGACGACCACGGCGATGCCGGTGCCGCTCGGGGTCCCGGCGCTCAGCGTGGCGAACCCGTCGTTGCGCACGCTGAACGGGCCGAGGCCGGGGTACCGGCGGGACACGTGGTCCCGCCAGAACCGCTCGTCCTCGGGCCAGTCCACGCCCGCGAGGCAGAACGCCGCCGCGCGGACCGCGGCGCCGCCGGACCCGGCCGGGTCGAGTGCGGCCCGGTCGAGTGCGGCGTCGACGGCGGTGAACACGTTGCGGACGGCGGTCTGCTCGTCGGGTGCGCCATAGATGTCGCCGATGCCGGCCCGGCCCCAGCCGAGCACCGTGCCCCGGTCGTCGCAGACGAGCGCCACGGTCTTCGAGTTGCCCGCGTCCACCCCCAGGTACACGCTCATGACAGAAGGCGCTCCGGCAGATAGCGGGCGTGGGCCAAGGCAAGCTCGTCGTAGAGTGCCTCGGCCGCCGAGAGCGACGGTACCAACGGGTTGGCCAGCATGGCCCGCACACCGTCGGCCCGGGTGCCCTGCCAGGCCGCGTACGCGGCGAGCTTCTGGTACTCGGCCAGGTGCTGGGTCAGCGCCAGGGCGATCGGTGGCAGCGGCCGCTGCGGCACCGGGTGAATCCCGGCCGCGTCCACTGTGCACCACATCTCGACGACCGTGTCGTCGGAGAACCCGGGCAGCGCGCCGCCGGTGTTGGGCAGGTTGACGGGCAGCCGGGCGCCGGTGTCGTTGAAGTGCGCGCTCATCACGTCGATGGCCAGTTCGAGCTCGTGGATGCCGCCCCGGGACCGCCCGGGGTCCAGGGTCGGCACCGGTGCCTGCGCCTGTTCCGTGTAGTGCTGCCAGTACCCGGGCAGCGCGTCCAGGATCACCTCGGCGCGGGTACGCGGGGCCGCCTGCTGCTCGCGCAGCACCTCGTCGCGGAAGTAGTAGTAGTTGAAGTAGTCCGCCGGCACCGACTCGGCGACCACGGCCAGGTGCAGCAGGCGCCGCTCGTAGGCGCTGAGCGTCGGGTCGTCCCGGCGGGCCTCCCAGGCGTCGCGCAGCAGCGGTATCAGGTCCTGCCCGTCGTAGGTGTGCTCGAAGGACCAGCAGTTGTGGTTCAGGCCGGCCATCACCACGTTGGCCCGGTCCGGATCGAGCCCGGCGGCGCGCAGCACGTACGGCGGGAACACGACCGGTCCCTCGCACATCGAGTAGATCGGCACCTCGGAGAAGTCGCTGACCGCCTGGGAGACGATGTTCACCGGGTTGGTGTAGTTGAAGATCGTGGCGCGCGGGGCGACCTGTTCGATCTCCGCCACGATGTCCTTGATGACGTGCAGCGACCGCATCGCCATGAACATGCCGCCGGGTCCCTGCGTCTCCTGGCCGATGACGCCGTGCTTGACGGGGATCCGCTCGTCCAGCGCGCGGGCCGCGAAGTCGCCGGCCCGGAAGCTGGTCAGCACGGCGTCGGCGTCGGTGAGGCCGGCCCGCCGGTCCGTCGTCGCCGTGATCGTCAGATCCACACCGTGCTCTGCCACCAGCTTCTCGGCGATCGTCCGGACGATCGAAAGCCGATCGGGGTCCAGGTCGACCAGCACGACCTCGGAGCCGTTGAACTCCTCGCCGTGCTGGATGAACGATGCCATCGTCCCGGCGGCCCGGGACGAGCCACCGCCGACGTAAACGAGTTTGATGCGTGCCACGCCTCAGCCTTTCAGTACACAGTGGACCGTCGGTCTGGTCAGTGCCGCGGAGTCAGGGTGGATTCCCCGGACATGGCCGCGCGGTCGGCGAGCAGCCGGGGTTGCCGGCACGCGGTCAGGATCGTCGCCGGCCAGTCGGGTTCGTAGTCGGTGGCGGTGCTCAGCCGCTGGTATGCGCGGGCCTTGTCCGGGCCGTGCACCACCATGACGGCCGACTTGGACAGCTCGGCGATCGTGCCGATGCCGACCGAGACGCCGTGCGTCGGTACCGCGTCGAGGTTCGGGAACTCGGGGAAGGTGACGAGGTTGTCCCGCCGGGTGGCCTCGGGCAGTTCGATGATGCGAGTGATCGAGTCCCGGGCCGAACCCGGCGGGTTGAACGCGATGTGCCCGTCCGAGGTGCCGCACGCCAGGATGAACAGGTCGAGGCCGCCGTACGCGGCGATCCGCTGGTCGTACGCCGCCGGGTCGGCCGGATCGGGCAGCCACAGGGCCGGCTGCGATGATCGGCCGGCCTGCGCGGCGGCCTGTGCCAGCGGCCCGGCGATGTGCCGGCGGCCGAAGCCTTCGCAGCTGTACGGCAGGTGGGCGGGGACCCGCTGGAACGCGCCGCCCGGCGCGCGGGTCACGTAGTCGTCCATGAGCACCAGCACGACGTGCGACAGGTCGAGCCGGCGGGTGCGTACCTCATCGGTCAGCGCCCGGAACACCGGCTGCGGGCTGCGCCCGGTGGGGCAGCCGAGCAGGTACTGCCGGCCGTCACGGCCGGCGGCGGCGATGCCGTCGGCGATGATGGCGGCGGCCGATTGGCCGAGGACGTCAGGAGAGTGGTGGATCTCGGGCAGGACGTGCATGAGCGTGCCTATCTGTGCGAGCGGTAGCCGGTCCCGGGTCTATTCCTTGATCGCGCCGCCGAGCACCCCTCTGATGAACTGGCGCTGGAAGAAGACGTAGAGGATCAGTACCGGCGCGGCCACGATGAGGCTCGCGGCCGCCATGTAGTTGACCTCAACCAGGAACCGGCCCTGGAAGATGCCGAGCGCGACCGGTGCGGTCTGCTTCACCGGGTCGGACATGAACACCAGGGCGATGAAGTAGTCGTTCCAGGTCCACATGAAACTGAGCAGCAGCAATGTGTAGATGGCGGGCCGGGCCAGCGGCATGAGGACCGACCACAGGAGACGGATGGATCCGGCGCCGTCCAGACGCGCGGCCTCCAAGATTGTCGGAGGCAGTGCCCGGAACGTGGCCCGCATCCAGAACGCGCCGAACGGAATGCCCATCCCGGTATGGATGATGATCAGGCCGAGCCAGGAGTTGGTCAGGCCCAGATCCCGGAACTGGTAGTACAGCGGCACGATGGTCGCCTCGGTGGAGATCATCATGCCCAGCAGCAGCACCGGGAAGATGACCCGGTGCCCGGCGGCGTTGAGCACGCCCAGCCCGTAGCCGGTCATGACGGCCAGCACCACCTGAGCCACGACGGTGACGACGACAACGACCAGCGAGGCCACCATGGCGTGCGAGAAGTCCGCCACCTGCCACGCGTGCACGAAGTTGGAGAAGTGCAGCCGCGGGCTGATCGTGCCGGAGGTGCCCGGGCTGAGCGCGATCAGCACGAACCACGCCACCGGGAACAGCACGACGACCGCGAACAGACCCAGCGCCGCGGACGTGACGACGCGTTCGACCTTTGACTGCATCACGTACCCCGCTCCGCTACGCGGTTGATGACCAGGGCCACGGCGAGGCAGAGAACTGCCATGATGACGCCGATCGCCGAGGCCAGCCCGACCTGTGGGTTCTCGAAGGCGGCCCGGTAGAGCAACACGGCGGGCGTCATGCTCGAGGTGCCGGGGCCGCCCTTCGTGGTGATCCAGACCAGGTCGAAGGTGCGCAGGGCTCCGGTGACGGTGAGCACGAGCGCCACGCCGATCTGCGCGCGCAGCCCGGGCAGGGTGACCGCGGTGAACCGGCGGAACGCGTTCGCGCCGTCGATCGCGGCCGCCTCGTACAGCTCGGTGGGTATCGCCGAGATGCCGGCGGTGAACAGCAGCATGCAGAACCCGAACGTGACCCAGCTACCGATCACGCCGAGCGCCGGCAGCGCCCAGGCGAAGTCGCCCAGCCAGTTGTGCGCCAGCCGGCCGAGCCCGATCGCGCGGAGGGTGGCATTGACCGGCCCGTCCGGCGCGTACATCCGCTTCCAGATGATCGCGATCACCACGGACGTGATCACCTGCGGCAGGAACAGGATCCAGCGGAAGACCGCCGCACCCGGACGCGGCCGGCCCAGCAGGGCCGCGGCGAGCAGTCCGAGCAGGATCGGCAGCAGCGAGAAGAAGACGATCAGCACCAGCACGTGACCGAGCGAGCCGCGCAGGTCCGGGTCGGTGAAGAAGGTCTCGTAGTTGCGCAGTCCCACCCAGGTGGCCTGGGTGACGCCGTCCCAGGAGTAGAAGGAGTACGACATCGACCGCAGCAGCGAGGCCAGGACCACCAGCGCGTAGATCAGCAGCCCCGGCGCGACGAAGGCCAGGCCGATCCACCGGTTCCGGCGCGCCCCCCGTGGCCCCCGCCGGACGTTCCGGCGGGAGCCACGGGTACGCGAGAGCTGCGATCGCGGCGTGGCGGGCTGCGTCACGGATTCGGTGACCATGCCGCGCCCCTGCTCACTTCTGTCCGGTGGCGAACTTGACCCGGTCCGCCTGTGCCGCCGCGACCATGTCCTGCGGCGTGGTCTTGCCGGCCAGCATCGTCTGCAGCTGGCGGCCGATCGTGTCCAGCAGCGTCGGCGTCGACCAGTCGAAGTACGGGACGTAGCCGTCGCTGCCGTCGAGCGTCTGTACCGCCTTGGACTCCTCGGTGAACTCCGGCTGGCCGGCCGGCATGGTCAGCTGCGGGTAGAACGCCGGGGTGAGGTTGTTGTCCACGGCCGCCTGCGCCGTCTGCTGGGAGACCAGGAAGTCCAGGAACGCCGCGGCCACGTCCGGGTGCGCCGACTTCGCCGAGATCACGATGGCCGCCCGAGACGCGCCGACCCCGACCGGAGCGCCACCGCTGACCTGCTTCAGTAGCGCGAAACCGAAGTTCTGCTGCTCGTCGCCGGTCGGCGAGAGGGTACCGGAGTAGTTGAACTGGAAGGCGCCCTTGCCCTTCTTGAACGAGTCGACCGTGTCCTGGTAGGCGATACCCGCATAGTTCGGCGTGAGCCAACCGGCGTCCGCCCACTGCTTGACCTTCTGCGCGGCTTCCACCAAGCCGGTGTCGCTCGCCTGGATCCCGGTGTCCCCGTAGACGAAGCCGGAGATCTTGTCCTTGGCGCCGTACATCGCCTGGACGGCGAACAGCATCGCGGTGGCCGAGCCGGGCTCCAGGGAGCCGAAGTTGATCGGTACCTGGCCGGCCGCCTTGATCTTGGTGCAGGCGGCCTCGAACTCGGCGAGGGTCGTCGGTACCGCGATACCGAGGTCGCCGAGAATCTTCTTGTTGAAGTTGACGCCGACGATCGACGAGGAGGCGACGGGCGTCGCGTAGAGCGAGCCGGTGCCCATCTGCTTACCGTCGGCCGAGAACTGCTGCTGCTTCAGCAGCGACCTGGGTACCTTGTCCGCCCATTTGTACGCCGACGCGTACGCGTCGAGGTTGAGTACCAGGTGCCCCTTGGCGTAGGTGCCCAGCGCCTGCCAGCCCTGGTTGGCGGTGGCGATGTCCGGCCCACCGGAGTCGGCCAGGCGCAGGTTGAGCGTGCTGTTGACCTCGCCCCAGTTCTGGGAGGTCCGCGTGATCGTGACGTTGGGGTGGGCGGTCTGGAACTCCTTGACGACCTTGTTCATCCAGTCGTTCTCGGCGCCGGAGGGCCAGAAGTCCAGCATCTTGAGCTTGACGTTGCCTTGGCCCGAAATGTCGGTCGACACCACGCTGGGATTGGTGGAAGCGGGTCCCTGGGAGCTGCCTGGGGAACAGGCGGCGACCGGGGACGCGATCACCGCCACCGCGACGCTGACCAGCAGGCGCCGCCGCAGCTTGTGAACTACCATGCGCAGCACTCCGTTTCATGATGGGACGGTCACCCACGACAAGCGCAGTCGCACCGACGTGGGCGGGGGTGTACCGCTATCGCAACTACCTGGTCTTCTTCCTCGACCTCGGCCGACCGTACCAGTGTTAGACCAGTTAGACCAGATGCCGGGCTGTACCTTCTGATCGAAGCGACTTACTCCGCCCCCCGTCGGCAATGTGCGTCCATATTGCGGCTTATCATCGCATACGCGAGCCAACTCATTTGGTCCATCTGGGCCACTGATGCAGGCGATTGGTTCACACTGCTACGGTTTTTCCATGCCACCTGTGTCGACCGTAGAGGGGACCCATCGCCGGCTGGGTGACGAGATCCGCCGCGGAGTGTTCCCGCCCGGGTCGCGGCTGCCGAGCGAGCGGGAACTGTCGGTACTGCTCGGCGTCTCCCGCACGACCCTGCGTCAGGCCCTGAGCATGCTCGAGGCCGGCGGACTGGTGACCCGGTCCGCGCAGCGCGGCTGGTTCATCGCGCCGCACACCTTCGGCGAGCCACCCAGCACGCTGCAGAGCTTCACCGAGATGGCCACCGCCCGCGGCCTGCGACCCACCGCCCGGGTGCTGGTCCAGCGGCTCCGGCCGGCCACGCTCGATGAGGCGGAGAAGCTCGGCATCGCGCCGGCGGCGCAGATCATCGAGCTCCAGCGGCTGCGTGGCATGGATGACACCCCGGTCTGCGTCGACACCGTCGTCCTGGTGCACAACCGCGCCGCCGCACTGCTCAGCATCGACATGAACGACACGTCGCTGTACCAGTGCCTCGAAATCCACTGTGGACTGTACGTCCACCGCTCGGCCTACTCCGTACAGGCGGTGGCCGCCGACGAGAAGTTGGCCGCGCTGCTGAACATCGGCCCCGGCGCCCCGGTTCTGGTCGGCCGGGAGGTCGCCTACACCGCCGACGGGTCACCGATCCTGGTCGGCGTCAACCACTACCGGGGCGACGCGTACCGGTTCGAGGCGGAGCTGTACCGGGCCCGGCCCAACTGAGCGCTCCCACCCCGTGCCGGCCAGCGATGCGATCGGTGACCTCGTGCCGCCGCCTCCGGCAACCCTGCCGAAGGCGGCGAGGTCGCATCACGCGACGGCGGTCCCCTCGAGCTCGACCATCAGGTCGGGGACCGCCAGCCGGGTCACCCCGAGCATCGTGGTGGTCGGCGCCACCCCGGCGGCGCCCAACCTCGACGCCAGCGCGCCGTAGTGCTGGAACAGCAGATCGACGTCGGTGGTGTAGACGTTGAGCCGGACAAGGTTCGCGAGGGACATGCCGGCCTCGCCGAGAATGGCCTCCAGGTTGTCGAGGCTCAGCGTCAACTGTGCCGCCATGTCATCGGCATGCTGGGGTTTGCCATCACCGCTCATCGCGGTCTGCCCGGAGCAGTACAGGGTCCGGGTGTGCCCGGAGACGATCTCACCCTGGTTGAACCCCAACTCCGCCGACCACGTCCACGGATTGACCGCCGTTCGCTGCATTGTCATCTCAGCTCCGTTCGTCGAGAGTGTGGGCACGCTGGGACTCGTGCCCACGTGCCGGTGAGCCTCTCAGCCAATCGCGACATCCTGTGTCGTGTATTCCTGGCATAGTTTTCGTATGCGGGCCGATCGGTTGGTCTCGCTGGTGCTGCTGCTGCGCCAGCGCGGTCGGTTGTCCGCGGCCACACTGGCCCGCGAGCTGGAGGTATCCACCCGCACCGTGCTACGCGACATCGAGGCGCTGTCCGCGGCCGGCGTCCCGGTCTACGCCGAACGCGGGCGGCACGGCGGTTTCGCGTTGTTGCCCGGTTTCCAGACCGAGCTCACCGGCCTGAACCACGACGAAGCGCTCGCTCTGCTGGTCGCCGGATCGCGGCGCGGCGCACAGGCATTCGGTCTCGGCTCGGCGCTCGCTTCGGCCATGCTCAAGGTGCTCGACGCGCTCCCCGAAAGCCATCGGGACACCGCGGCCGGCGCGGTCGAGCGATTGCTCATCGACCCGGAGACCGACCTGCTGTCGCGCCGGCTGGTCGCCGAGGAGGTCCCCGAGAGCATCGTGGCCGAGATTCGGCGCGCGGTGCTCGCCGGACACAAGCTGCACATCCATTACGCGGCAGTGGGCCAGACCCCGAAGTGGCGCACGGTGGACCCGATCGGCCTGGTCACCGTACGCGAACAGGGCTACTTGCTGGCCACGAGGTCTGGCGCGGACCGCACGTACCGACTGTCCCGGGTGTTGGCCGCCGAGGAACTCGCCGAACCCGCACAGCGACCTGACCGGGTCGATCTGGACCGGGCCTGGCAGGAACGCAGCACGCAGTTTCGCACCGGCGGCGACTCGGTCACCGTGCTGGTGCGGGTGCACGCGGCGCGGCGGGAGGACTTGGTGGGCACCGCGCTGGCCGTCCTCGCCGAGGAAGCCGACGCGGACGGCTGGCTGCGACTGGAGGTGACCTTCCAAGATCCCAGACATGCCGAATGGGCGCTGTGGCAGCTCGCCACGAACGCGGAAGCCCTGGCCCCGCAGTGGTTGCGCACCGCCCTGCGCAACCGCGCCGCCGCGATCGCCACCTGCTACGAAGTGTCATCCGACAGTTGAAGGGCGATTCACCTGTCAGGCGAGGAACCGCGGGATGGCCAACCGGAACACCTCAGTACGAGTAGCCGCGCTGGGAGATCCAGTCGGCCAGCCTGGGGATGCTCACCCAGTAGGTGCCGTCGCCGCGCGGGTTGGCCGGATCGGCGATCTTCACCGTGCTGCCGCCGTCCTCGTATCCGACGAGCGTGAGGTAGTGCCCGCCTTCGTAGGCGTGGACCACACCGGTGTTGTCGGTGAGGTGCCCGGCGATGTTGGCGACGACAGCCCGGCCGCTGGTGATGGCACTCACCACGTCCGACCGCAGCTGGGCCGCCTGTGCCGGTGTTGCCGGGTACGCTGGGATCTCCCTGGTCCGGTACACCGTCCCGCGGTCGAGCACGCTGTTGAGGGCGCGGGTGGTGTCGAAGGCCGAGTTGGTCCCGCTGGTGGTGGTGTGCAGCAGGGTGGCGGCCTGATCCTGGCTGATGGTGTGGCCGGCCGCCGTGAGCGCGATCCGGGTGGCGGCCGGCCCGCAGTAATAGAAGTTGGGCTGAAGCTGGAACTGGTAGTCGAGGACCTTCGCCGCTGGGGCCGGTGCCGTCGACTGCTTGGGCGCGGGCGCGACCGACTGCTCGACGGCCGGCGCCGCACCGGCCGAGGCCGTGTTCGCGGGCGGCGGATCGCCGAGCTGGCTGAGCACGATGCCGGCCGCGGCGGCCGCGGCGAGCAGCGCGCCGGAGATCACGGCGGTTCGCGGCCGGCTCGCGGCAACCGTCTGCCGGGCCTGCTGCAGTACACGTACGAGGTTCATTGCGACTCTCCAGGGGCTCTTCGACCGGGCAAGGTGCGGGATCGCGCACAGGGCAGCGCACCCGGCACGCCGCGGCGTGCTGGGTGTGTGACGAACCGTGTCGTCAGCGGTGGTGGCGTGCGGGTGTCCGCAGGCTGCGCAACGGCGTGGCCGTGCGCCGCGCTACGGCGACCGCGTCAGCGTCCTGTCGATGCCGGTCTGTGTGCGGCCGAGCGGGCGCGCGGCTGGCGAGGACTGGTGCGATGGGGGTTGAGCCGGCTGTGCACAGACAGATCTCCTTACGCGTCCGCCTACCGGGTTAGCTGACGGGTTCGGGCGCGAAGGTCGCCCTACCGCGGGCCGTCGGCCCGCGGATTCACCCCAGGCTTGCGGTGGGTCCCCGGCTCGTGCATGCACGACTCAGCGGGCCCGTCCCGGCGCCACCTGTGGTGGGCACCAACCGGGTCGGGCGACCCACGACGTTACTCAAGGCCGCCGGCCCTGCCAACGCCTGCTAGCTGGAAAAACCCGCACTCGTCGCCCTTGAACGGGCGTTAGTGGGCCTGTGACCGGCCCAGCAGGTCGTGGCGGAGATGGTCGAGGGCCCAGGCCTCCCACGCCTCGCGTGACCAGCCGCACTCCCGGGTCAGCACGAGGAACAGCTCCGGCGACAACAGGGCGACCGTGATGTCGCTCGCCCGGTCCTCGCTCATCGCCGGCGGCAACGCGCCCAGGCCGCCGAGCACCGTGACGAACTCGGCGTGGGCCTGGCGACGTTGCCGGCTGTTGACCGTCCACTGGCCGGCCATCTCCGGATCGGTGGGAGCCGCGTCCCGCACGACGGCGAGGATCGGCGCGACCCGGGCCAGGATCAGGCCGCTGGCGCGCACCCACCCGGTGAGCACCTCCGCGGGATCGGTCGCGGCTCGCAGCCGGGCGAACCAGTCCCGCTCCAGCAGGGCCACCGGCTCGTCGTCGCCGGCCGATCGGACGTCGACGACCTCCTTGAGCAGCCGGCTCTTCGTGCCGAAGTGGAAATACACCGTCTGCACCGCCACGCCCGCCGCGCCGGCGATCTCCTGCAGCGTGGTCGCCGCGTATCCCTTGCTGGTGAACAGGTCGTGAGCCGCGGCGACGATGGCGCGTTTCGTGCGTGCCGAGCGTTGGCGTGGCCCCTTGACGTCAGACACCAAGCTAGAGTAACACTCTAGAGGTCAGCTCTAAAAAGCCCCGATCGTGAGGCGGACGCGATGCCGGCACTCGCAGGGTTCCACCACGTCAAGATCCCCGTCGCCGACGTCGACAAGAGCCTCGAGTGGTACCAGCGGGTGCTGGGCCTGCAGGTGGCAATCGAATTCGTCGAGGACGGAGTCCGCCGCGGCGTCGCCCTGCGCGATCCCGGCGGCACGCTGATGCTCGCGCTGCGCCAGGATCCCGACCACGCCGGCGCCTTGACCGGGTTCGACCCGGTGGCCTTCGCCGTGCCCGACGTCGCCGCGCTGCGGGACTGGGTCGCGCACCTCGACGAGCTCGGGATCGCGCACGGCCCACTCGCCGAGGGCAGCGTCGGCTGGCTGGCCGGCGGCGTCACCGACCCCGACGGCATCGAAGTCCGGCTCTACACCGCCACGCCCCGCTGACGAAGGAGGCGCCATGTCCCTGATCACCCTGCCGGCCGGTGCGGGCACCGAATACCCGTTCCTCGGCACCACCATGACCGTCAAGGCGTCCGCGTCGCAGACCGACGGTGGCCTGACCCTCATCGAACAGGTCTGCCCGCCCGGGTTCGCCACCCCGCGCCACCTGCACCACCACGACGACGAGGCGTTCTACGTGCTCGACGGGGCGATCCGGGTCCACCACGGCGAGGACACGTGGGAGGCCGGCCCGGGAGCCTTCGTCCTGCTGCCCCGCCGGCGCCCGCACGCCTTCGCCGTCGTCAGCTCCGAACCGGCGCGGCTGCTGCAACTGACCTGGCCAGCGGGGTTCGAACAGTTCGCCGAGCGGGTCGCCGCGATGCCGCCGGGGCCGCCCGACCCCGCGGCGCTGACCGCGGTCGCCGCCGAGTTCGGCTACGAGATCACCGGTCCTCCGCCACACTGACAGTGCGGGGTCAGGGGTTCGAGTAGTCCCCGCGCCCGCGCCGCCGGACCTCGACATCCGCATCATCGACCACGGCCCCGGCATCTCGGCCGCCGACCGGGAGCGGGTCTTCCAACCCTTCCAGCGCCTCGGCGATCGCGACAACGCCACCGGCGTCGGCCTCGGCCTGGCCCTGTCCCGCGGCCTCGCCGAGGCCATGGGCGGCACCCTGCAGCCCGAGCACACCCCGGCGGCGGCCCCGGCCGATCCCGCGCTGCCAGCACACCTGGACGTGCGGCGCACCGGAAAAGCCGACCCAGCATGACCCGCATCCGCATCCTCATCGTCGACGACGAGCCGCAGCTGCTGCGGGCCCTGCGGATCAACCTGCAGGCCCGCCAGTACGACGTGGTCACCGCCGCCGACGGCACCAGCGCCCTACGGGCCGCTGCCGACCGGCACCTCGACGTCGTCGTCGCTGGTCGGCCACCGGGAGCTGCTGCAGCACGTGTGGGGCCGACGTATGTCAAGAGAGCCACTACCTGCGCCAGTACATGGGCCAGCTGCGGCGTAAACTGGAGGCCGGCCCGTCGCGCCCGCGGCACCTGCTGACCGAACCGGCCATGGGCTACCGGTTCCAGCCGTGAGCGTAACCGAGGCGACCTCGGCGACAACAGACCCGCACAAGACACGCTTCCCGCTGGGCGAAGAGGCAGGCGGTACACGATGCTCAGCTCCGTCAGTCGCGACCGGATCGCGCTCGCGGCGGCGGTCGTTGGGCCGTTCGCCGTCGCCGGAGGCCTGATTCCCTTCCGCACCGCGATCTCCGGCGCGAACATGGCGCTGGTCCTGGTGGTGGCCGTCGTCGCGGTGGCCGCCATCGGCAGCCGCCTGGCCGGTGCGCTCGCGGCCGTGTCCGCCGCGGTGTGGTTCGACTTCCTCCTGACCGAGCCGTACGGGCGGTTCACCATCGCCGCGGGCCCCGATGTCCTCACGGCGATCCTCCTGCTCGCCGTCGGCTTGGCGGTGTCGCAGCTGGCCGCGCGAGCCCGCCGCCTGCACCTCGTCACCATCACCGACGCCGACCACCTGTCCCGGATCCACCGGACCACCCAACTGGTCCAATCCGGCGCCGCCCCCAACGAGGTCGTCAACCAGGTCCGCCCCCAGCTGGTCGACCTGCTGCACCTGCGCGGATGCCGATTCGAGCAGGGAGTACTGCTCGGCCGTCCACCACGGCTCGAACCCGACGGCAGCATCACGCCGAGGCCCGTTCACTCGTCGTCGCAGCCGGGCGAGCTTCCGGACGAGGACGTCGAGCTCAGGGTCTCCGCAGGCGGTGTCTACTACGGGCGGTTCATGCTCAGTCCTACCCCTGGCCACGCCGTCACGCTGCAGGCCCGGCTCGTCGCGGTCACGCTCGCCGACCGGGTCGGCGCCGCATTCGACGCCGCACGTTCCGGGCCCGATCGCCGGACCTGACCGGAGGATCGTTGATGGTGCGGGTGGCGTGCGCCAGCCCGCACAATGCTCGTCGTGCCCCCGCGGCGTCTGCTGCGGGGTCCTGGGAGTGGGAGTTGAGCCTCTTGCCAGCAGGAGTAGTCGATATCCAGGTGTGAAACGACGCCCGGAGGTTAGTCGGGCGGCGGCGCCAGCCGCTCCAGTCGGGGTCCACCGGCCCAGCTGCGCTCGCGCATCAGGTCCAGCATCCGCTGCGCCCGCGGGTCGGACTCGACGGGAAGCGCGTCCAGAAGGCCGACCAGCAGGACGGCGGTGTCGCCCAGGAAATGCGTGGCAGATTCGCTGAGGCTGTTCGGGCCGGAACGCTCACCAGGTGTGTACGACCGGCCGCCGGCTCGGGTCCGGCTCGGCGCGGTGCAGCAGCGCCCGCAGCCGGGGCACCGACATGACCGAAGGATCGGCGAGGCCGACCAGCTCGGCGAGTGGGTGGCGGTCCGGCCACGCGCACGACAGCCGCGGCACCACGCCCGTGTGATCGCGGGCCGCGAAGAGCACGGCGGCCACGGCGGCAGGGACGTCGCGGCCGGCCGTGCGGAGGATCCGCCGCCCGTCGCGGACCTCGCCGAGGACGCGCCCGGGCAGGCCGCCGCCGCTGCGCGGCCCGGACTCCACGATGAGCCGCAGCGCCCGGCCGAGCACCGGATGCGACCGGGTCGCGGCGTCGTCCTGCAGGACAAGCCACAACAGCCGTCCGTCAGTGGCCTCCTCCAGCAGCAGGCGGGCGGCGAAGGTCAGGTGGACGCGGTACGGCACGGTCGAAGGCACGCCCCGCACCGTGTCACTCGCCGCCGCCGCTGCCTACCGGTCCTGACGAAATCCATACGCCGCCCCGGGAAATCTTCACGGTTCCCTGATGGCGCCCCGGTTTCCTGCGTAGAGATTGCGTCAGGACACCTTGGCACCCCGCAGCCGCGGCGCCAGCGTTGGAGGCACCCCACCCGTAAAGAGACCGGAGCGGTGCCAACCATGACGCTCACCGAAATCCTTCCCACGCTGCGCTCCTCGCTGCCGGCGCACCTCGACCCCGGCGTGTGGCCACGGACGGCCCGCTGGGGCGACGGCGGCGACCTGTGCGTGGGCGGGGCCAGCCTTGCCGCCCTGGCTGCCGAGCACGGCACGCCCAGCTACGTCGTCGACAAGGCCGACGTCCGCGGGCGTTGCCGGGCCTACGCGGACGCGTTCGGCCCCGGTGACGTCGCCTACACCGGCAAGGCGCTGCTGAGCGTCGACGTGGCCCGCTGGGTCGCCGCCGAGGGCCTCGGGCTCTACGCGGGCTCGGCGGGTGAGGTCCGTGTCGCCGCCCTGGCGGGGTTCGACATGGGCAAGGTGGTGCTCTACGGCAGCGCGAAGACCCCCGAGGACCTCGACGCAGCCTACGCCGCCGGCGTCGGCACCGTCGTCGTGGAGTCCCTCGGTGAGATCACCCGGCTGGCCGCGACCGCACCGCACGGCCAGCGCGTGTTGCTGCGGGTGCTCGCCGAGCCAGAGCCCGCCGGCGGTGGCGACCGGCGGTTCGGGTTGCGCGTCGCCGGTGGGGAGGCCGCCGCGGCGGTCGCCCGGATCGCGGCCCAGCCGGGGCTGCGCCTGGCGGGCTTCGACTGCTCGCTCGGCCATCAGCTCAACCGGTTCAGCCTGTACGAGCGGGAAATCGGCCGCCTGTGCGAGTTCGCCGCTGCGATGCGCCGCGCGCACGGCGTCGAGCCGGAGCGGCTGAACCTCGGCGGCGGGCACGCCGTCGCCTACCGGCCGGCCGAGCTCGACCTGGCGCTGGAAGCGTTCGCCACCCGTATGCGCGCTGTGCTGCACCTGGAGGCCGGGCGGCACGGCGTGCCCGCGCCGCGGCTGACCGTCTCGCCCGGCCGGGCCGTGGTGGCCCGGGCCGGCGTTACCGTGTACCGGGTCCTCGCGGTGACCCGGACCCAGCGCGGCGACCGCCTCGTCGCCGTCGACGGCGGCATGTCCGACTGCCCGGCCACCGCGCTGTGCGGCAGCCGGCACAGCGCCGTGCTCATCGGCCGCACCGGACTCGCCGGCACCGGCCCGGCGGTCGGCGTCGGTCGGCACAACGACGCCGACGACGTGGTCGTCCCCGACGCGCAGTTGCCGGCCGACGTGCACCCGGGCGACCTGCTCGCGGTCGCCGGCACCGGCGCCTACCACCACGCCCGGGCCACCAACTTCCACCTCGTCGCCCGCCCCGCGCTGCTGGCCGCCGCCGACGGCCGGGCCCGGGTCCTGATCCGCCGCGAGTCCCTCGACGACCTGCTCGCGCGTGACCTGGGACGGTGACATCCAGGCGGTCGTGCTCGTGCGGGCGGCCGACCCCGGCGCCGCGCGGCTGGAACGGCTGCTGCGCGACGCCCCGGGCGTGACCACGGCCTGGGTCCTGGCCGGCGACGCCGACCTGCTCGTCCTGGTGTCCTGCCGGGACCTGCCCGAGCTGCGCCGCCTACTCACCCGGCTGCGCATCGAGGGCGGCGCCACCAGCACCGCCACCCACCTGGTGCTGCGGCAGCTGACGGCCGGCAAGCCCAGAGCGGGGTGAGTCGGGCATCCGCGGCCGCATGGTTTTTTCGTCAAGACCGCTACCGCCGGCGACGCCGGCGTGCCCATCATCGGAACGTCGATACGGGGAGAGGATGTCGTGGCACTGCAGGCAGCTCAGGTGCGGCGGGCGTCGCCGGTCGGCGGGCGCCTGCACGAGACCGGCACCGCGACCCGGATCCGGGTGCTGGCGGGTGTCGCCGCGGCGCTCGCCGTCGCGCTGGCGGTGGTGCTGACCGTGGAGGTGGGACAGGAGCGGGCGGGGCTGCGGGTGATCGGCCACCAGGCGGCGCCGGAGGTGGTCGCCACCGCCGACCTGTACTTCGCGCTCAACGACATGGATGCCCAGCTCGCCAACGTGCTGCTGGTCGGCGACGACACGACGCTGGGGTTCACCCATGCCCAGGCTCTCGACCTCTACCAGCAGCGCCGCGGCCAGGTCAGCCGCGACCTGCAGCAGGCGGCCGCGGCCACCACGGACCCGGCCACCGCGCAGCGTGTCCGCGACCTGCTCGACGCGCTCGGCCGGTACGAGACCCTAGCCGCGCGTACGCTCCTGCTCGACGAGCAGGCCCCGCACCCGGCGGGTGCACCGCCGGCCGCCACTCTGGCGCAGTACCGGCTGGCGACCGCACAGCTCGCCGGCGAGCTGCTGCCCGCCGCCCGCGACCTGACCGACCGGCACGCCGCGGCCCTGGAGCGCACCTACGAGGCCGAGCGCGACCGGGAGCTGGCCGTGCGCGCGTGGCTGATCGGGCTCGGCGTGCTCCTGCTGGCCGCGCTGGTGGGTTTGCAGGTGTATCTCGCCCGCCGGTTCCGCCGGACCCTCAACGCGCCGCTGCTGGCCGCGACGGTCGTGGCCATCGGGCTCGCCACCGGCGGCGTGGCGCTCACCGCCGGCGCCGCCGAGCACCTGCGCGGCGCCAAGCGGGACGCCTTCGACTCGATCCTGGTGCTGGAGCGCGCCCGGGCGGTCAGCTACGACGCCAACGCCGACGAGAGCCGCTACCTGGTCGACCCGGAGCGCGCCGGGCAGTACGAGACCGCGTTCCTGGACAAAACCCGGCAGCTGGTCACCCTGGACGGCGCGACCTTGGACACCGTCGCCGGCCGGCTCGCCGCCGCGCTGCAGACGTACGAGCGCGACCACGCCGCCGTCGGCTGGCAGGGGTACTTCGGCACCGAGTTCCGCAACATCACCTTCGCCGGCGAGCGGGAAGCCGCCGAGACTGCGCTGACCCGCTATCAGACCTACCAGCTCGACGACCGGCGCATCCGGCAGCTCGTGCGTGACGGCGACCGCCGCGCCGCCATCGCCTTCTGCACCAGCTACCGGCCCGGCGACTCGAACTACGCGTTCGACCAGTACGACCAGGCGCTCGTCGCGCTCACCGACATCAACCAGCGGGCGTTCGACGACCACATCGCCGCCGCCGAGCGTGACCTGTCCGCCTCGGCGTACCTGCCGGGGACGGCCGCCGTTGTGATCCTCGGGCTGCTGGCGCTCGGGCTGCGCCGGCGGCTGGTGGAGTACCGGTGAAGCGCACCGCCGACCTCGACGCCGCGCGCAGCCGGGTGGCCATGGCCCTGTTCGCCTGCGACGGCCATCCAGCCATGGCGGTGCTGCAAGGCGACGCCTGCACCGGGCGCACCGCCGAGCTCGCCCGGCGGCTGCCCGACGAGCTGGCCCGGCTGTGGACGCTGTTCGCGGCCCTGGGCGGCACGCCGGACGCCGCCGCGTCGATCGAACTCGCCGCCGATGGGCTGCCCGCCGCCGGCACCGGTAACCCGCCGGTCTCCCGCGTGGCGGTCGCCGACCTCGCGGCCGACTTGGACCGCCGCGCCGCCGACCTGCTGCGCGAGCTGACCGCCGTGGAGGCCGCCTGGACCGCGGTGTCCGCCCGCCTCGACGGCGCCCAGGCCGCGCTCGACCGGGCGGCCCGGCTGGCGGACGGGCTCGGCGGCGACCCGCTCGTCGCCGACGGGCTCCGCCCATTGCGCGAGGCCGTCATGGAGGTCCGCCGGCACGACCTCGCCGACCCGGTGGCCGCCGCGACCGCCCGGCTGAACCGGCTCGCCGCGCTCGCCGCGAGCACGCTCGCCCGGCTGGACGAGCTCGCCCGGTTCCGCGAGGACTACCCGGCCCGGTCGGCGGCGTTGCACGCGGCTGTGGACGAGCTGGCGGCGGCCGAGAACGGCACTGCCCGTGAGTTCGCCGTCGTCAGGGCAAAGATCGCCGGGTCCGGGCTGCCACCCGCGCCCCGGGCGGCGCCGGTGCTGCGGGCCCGGCTGCGGCAGGTCGACGCGCTCGCCCGGGACGGACAGTGGCCGACGGCCGCGACCGGCTGCGCCGCGGTGGCCGAGGCGGTGACGGCCGCGCGGCAACGGGGGTTGCGGCTCCGCCTGGACGCTGCCGGGCTGCTGCAGCGCCGCGACGAGCTGCGCGGACGGCTGGATGCGTACCAGGTCAAGGCGGCCGCGGCCGGCCTCGTCGAGGACGACGGCCTCGCCGCGCAGCACGAGCGGGCCCGGGCGCTGCTGCACACCGCGCCGTGCGACCTGCGTGAGAGCACCCGCGCCGTGCACGCCTACCAGGCGGCGCTGGCCATGCTGATCGAGGAGCGGCGATGAGTCTCTGCCGTCGGCCGGGCTGCACCGGCACGTACGCCGCGGACGGCTACTGCGACGAGTGCGGTCACAAGGCCGCAGCCATCACCGAGGCCGGTACCGGTACCGGCCTCGGCGGCCCGAGCATCGGGCGGACCAGCGGCCGCACGCGAGGCCGGGGCGGGCTCGGCGCCGATCTTGTCGAGCTGGCGCCGGTGCCGCTGCGCGACCCGGCGACCGCGATCCTGGCCGATCCGCAGGTGCCCGAGGCGCAGCGGTTCTGCACGCGCTGCGGCGCGCCGGTCGGCCGGGGCCGGGACGGGCGGCCCGGCCGCGTCGAGGGGTTCTGCCCCAACGACCGGGTCCCGTACTCGTTCGTGCCCCGTCTGCGCCCCAGTGAGCTGGTCGACGGCCGGTACGAAATCCTTGGCGCCCTCGCGCACGGCGGCCTCGGCTGGATTCACCTCGCCCGGGACCGCAAGGTCAGCGAGGCCGGCGCCGACCGCTGGGTGGTGCTCAAGGGCCTCATCGACACCGATGACCCGGACGCGGTGGCCGCCGCGGTCGCCGAGCGCCGGTTCCTGGTCACCGTCGACCACCCGAACATCGTCAAAATCTACGACTTCGCCCAGCACACCGACCCGGCGACCGGCGAAACGGCCGGCTACATCGTGATGGAGTACGTCGGCGGCCAGTCGCTGAAGCAGCTGGCCCTGGCCGGCGCCGGCCCGGACGGCCGCCGGGTCCCACTGCCCCTGCCGCAGGTGCTCGCCTACGGCCTCGAGGTGCTGCCGGCGCTCGGCCACCTCCACGAGCGCGGGCTGCTGTACTGCGACTTCAAGCCCGACAACGTGATCCACGCCGAGGAACAGCTCAAGCTCATCGACCTCGGCGCGGTGCGCGCGATCGGCGACGACATCTCCGCGCTCTACGGCACGCCCGGCTACCAGGCGCCCGAGCTGGCCACCGCCGGAGCGTCGATCGGCTCGGACCTCTACACCGTCGGGCGCACCCTGGCCGTACTGAGCTTCGAGTTCGACGGCTTCTCCACCCGCTACGCCGACCGGCTGCCGGATTCGGCCGGCGTGCCGCTGCTGGCCCGCGAGGAGTCCTACCACCGCTTCCTGCGCCGGGCCACCGACCTGGAGCCGCACCGCCGGTTCGCCTCGGCCGCCGACATGGCCGAGCAGCTGCTCGGGGTGCTCCGCGAGGTGCTCGCCGACGACGACAGGGTGCCGCGCCCAGCCGGCTCGGCCCTGTTCGCCGGCGAGCGCGCCGCGTTCGGTACCACCGCCGAGCCACTCGACGGCGCCGCGGTGGCCGCAGCCCTGCCGGTGCCGCTCGGCGACCCCGCCGATCCCGCCGCCGGGTTCCTCGCCGCGCTGACCACCGCCGATCCGCAGGCCGCCGTCGCCGCGCTGCGCGCCGCGCCCGTGCAGAGCGTCGAGGTGCGGCTGCAGCTGGTCCGGGCGCTGCTCGCGGCCGGCGACCCGGCCGCCGCGCTGCGGCAACTGCAGGGCACGACCCTGGCTGACGACGACTGGCGGCACGACTGGCACGCCGGGCTGATCGCTCTTACCGGGGCGCGGGCGGGCGAGGCGCGCACCCACTTCGACGCGGTGTACGACGCGCTGCCCGGCGAGCCGGCCGCCCGGCTGGCGCTCGCCGCGGCCTGCGAGCTAGCCGGCGACGCCCCGGCGGCCGGGCGCCGCTACGAGCGGGTCTGGCGGGTCGACCACGCGTTCGTCAGCGCCGCGTTCGGGCTGGCCCGGGTGCGGCTCGCCGCTGGCGACCGCGCTGGCGCCGTACGTGCCCTCGACGAGGTGCCCGAGACGGCCAGCCTGCACGTCGCCGCGCAGATCGCCGCCGTGCACGCTCTGCTGGACCCCGGCACGGGCGCGCTGAGCGAGGCCACGTTCGTCGAGGCTTCGGCGCGGCTGGAGCGGCTGCGGTTGGACGCCCGGCGGCAGGCCCTGCTGGCGGTCGAGATGTTCAGCGGCGCGCTGCACTGGCTCGACCACACCGGTGCTCCTGCGCCGTACGCCGGCCGGGTGCTCGGCCATGGCCTCACCGAGCGCGAGCTGCGCACCGGCCTGGAGCGCACCTACCGGGCCCTGGCGACGCTGGAGCCGCAGAAGGCGGCCCGCCACGCGCTGGTCGACCAGGCGAACGCGGTACGGCCGTGGACGCTGTGGTGACCGCCGCCGGCTGCCCGGCCTGCGGCGAGCCCGCCGCGGCCGACCGCTACTGCGAGGCGTGCGGCCGCCCGCTGGCCGCGCGGGGGCAGTGGGCGCTCGCACCGGACGGCGTGCGGGTCGAGGCGGACCTCGGCTCGGCGGCGGCGGTCACCGACCGCGGCCGGTCGCACCCGGAGAACGAGGACGCGGCGGTCATCGGTGCGGCGCGGGGTGCCGCGTTCGCCGTGGTCTGCGACGGCGTCTCGGCCACGCCGCGGGCCGGTGAGGCGGCCCGGGCGGCGGTCGCCGCCGCCGCACCGGCCCTGCTCGAAGCGCTGGACGCGGGCGGGTCCGCCGCAGCCGCGATCGCCGCCGCGGTCCGCGCCGCACAAAATGCCACGGCGCGGCTCGGCGACCCCGCCGACCCCGGCCCGGACGCGCCCAGCTGCACGTTCGTGTGCGCGGTGGCCGACGGGCGGCAGGTGAGCGTCGGCTGGCTCGGCGACAGCCGGGCGTACTGGGTGCCGGCCCGTGGCCGGGCCGTCCTGCTGACCGCCGACGACGCTGTCCCCGGCTCCGGCGCGCTGCTGCGCTGGCTCGGCGCCGACGCCACCGACACCGAGCCCCACCTGCACGGGTACGTGCCGGACACGGCCGGTGCGGTCGTGGTGTGCAGCGACGGCCTGACCCGCTACCCGGCCGTCGTGGCCGCGCTGGCGCCCGCCGTCGCCGGCGGCGGGCCGCTGCTCGCCGCGCGGCACCTCGTGGAGCTGGCGCTCGCCGCGGGCGGCCACGACAACGTCACCGTCGCCGTGCTGGCGTACCCGCCGGCCGGGCAGGGAGGTTCCGCCACATGACCGTGCCGTCCACGACGGCGTTCAGCGCCGAGGTGTACCAAAACCCCTACCTGCCGGCCGGTGCCACCACCGTCAACGCCGTGGTCACCGTCACCGCGTCCGACCCGTCCGCACCGGCGGCCACCGACGCCGCGCAGGTCATCATGCTCGACTGCTCCGGGTCGATGGGCGCGCCGGCCCGCAAGCTGGAGGAGGCGAAGAAGGCGACCGCCGTCGCCCTGGACACGCTGCGCGACGGCGTCGCGTTCGCGGTCGTCGCCGGGCGGGCCGACGCCACGATGGTCTACCCGAAGAGCCCGGGGCTCGCCGTGGCCGGCCCGGACACCCGCGCCGCCGCCAGGCGGGCCGTCGACCGGCTCGTCGCGGGCGGCGGCACCGCGCTCGGCGCCTGGCTGAGCCTGGCCGGCCAGCTGTTCGCGGCCGGGCCGGCCCGGTACCGGCACGCCATCATGCTGACTGACGGCGAGAACCAGCACGAGACCCCCGAGCAGCTCGCCGCCGTGCTGCACGCCTGCGAGGGCCGGTTCGTGTGCGACGCCCGCGGTGTCGGCGCCGGCTGGCGCGCCGCCGAGCTGCGTTCGGTCGCCTCCGCCCTGCTCGGCACCGCCGACGGCCTGACCGACCCGGCGGGCCTGGCCGCCGACTTCCGCGCGATGACCGAGGCGGCCATGGGCAAGAGCGTCGCCGCGGTCGCGCTGCGGCTGTGGTTGCCGGCCGAGGCCCGGATCCGGTTCGTGAAGCAGGTGTACCCGCACGTCGAGGACCTCACCGCCCGCCGCGGCGAGGTCAGCCCGCGCATCGGCGACTACCCGACCGGGGCCTGGGGCGCGGAGAGCCGCGATTACCACATCTGCATCGACGTGCCGGCCGGCGAGGTCGGCGAGGAGCGCCTCGCGGCCCGGGTCGCCCTCGCCGTCGGCGACGACGTGCTGGCCCAGTCGCTGATCCTGGCCGAGTGGACCGCCGACGAGGCCCGGTCCACTCGGATCAACGAGCGGGTCGCGCACTACACCGGCCAGGCCGAGCTCGCCGCCGCGATCCAGGACGGACTCGCCGCGCGCGACTCTGGCGACACCGCCACCGCCACCGCGAAGCTCGGCCGTGCCGTGCGCCTCGCGGCGGAGTCCGGCCACGAGGACACCGCGAAGCTGTTGGCCAAGGTCGTCGACGTGATCGACGCGCGCACCGGCACCGTGCGGCTGAAGCGCTCGGTGGCCGGCGTCGACGCCGAGCTGGCCAACGTCCGCTCGGTCAAGACCATCCGGGTCGGGCGTGAGTGAGGCCATGGCCGCCTGCCCGGCCGGACACGACTCCGAGGCCAGCGACTACTGCGACGTCTGCGGCGCCCGGATGGATGCGCCCGCTCCGGCGCCGGTTGCCGGGCAGTGCCCGGACTGTGGCACCCCGCGGGACGGCCGGTTCTGCGAGGTGTGTGGCCGGGATTTCGAGCGAACCGGCTCGCCGGAAGTCCCGGCCGAGCCCACTGCGTCTCCGGCGGCCGGGTGGCGGCTGGTCGCGTCGGCCGACCCCGACCATCATGCCCGGGTGGGCGAGGGCGTCGCGTTCCCGGCGTACTGCCCGGAACGCGGCTTCGACCTGGGCGGCGCTCGCGTCCTCATCGGCCGGCGCAGCCGGTCCCGCGGCATCGCGCCCGACATCGACCTGTCCGGCCAGCCGGAGGACCCGGGCATCTCGCACGCCCACGCCATGCTGCTCACCGGGCCGGACGGCGCGTGCACCGTCGTCGACCTCGGCTCCGCCAACGGCACCTACCTCAACGACGCCACCGAGCCGCTGCCGCCCGACCGGCCGCACCCGATCGGCGACGGCGACCGCATCCACATCGGCGCCTGGACGACACTCACGCTCCAACGACCCGTCAGGCCGTCATGAGGCCGGTCAGCCGGTTTCTGCCGCTCCTGCTGCTGGTGCCTGTTCACGGCGTGGATCGTGCTCGTCATCGTGCTGATCGCCGTCGAGCCCGGACCCAGCGCGGCGCGGTAGGTCCGCCGACTACTGGAAGGTGACGCATGCTGTCTCGCAGAAGGCGCTCGCTCCCGGCCGCGAGCGCCAAGATCGCGGCCTGGGCGCGGCGCGAGCTTGGTGACGTCATACCCGCGAGGGCGGCCATAGTGACACCAGGGTGGTGTAGAGCCTCACCTGGCTGTGATCGAGTCCAAGGTGGCCTTGCCGGTCTGGAATCCTCTTCGACCGGCGGCCCCTGACACCACCGTGGCCCGCAGTGGTGTCATGTGGTGTCAGTCATCGTTGTCATGACACCACGATGGTGCTAGCTTGGTGTCATGGACCTCGACCGGTACGTCTCCGAACTCCAGACGCAGCTGGCTGCGGCGGCCGAGCACGGTGACGCAGCCGCGCGGGCCGTCGCCGAGCAGCTCAGTGCCGCCCTCGACGCCGCGGTGCGGCTGATGCTGTTGGGAGTCGTGAGCGACGTGGCCGGCGAGATTACGCGGGAGATCGCGCCGGGGTCGGTCGATGTCGTGCTGCGGGGGCGTGATCCGCACCTGGTGGTGTCTCGCCCCGAAGCGCCGGCGACGGATCCAACCGATCCGCCCACGTTCGAGGTCGCGGTGCCGGCCGAGCCGCTCGACGACACGGTGACCTCTCGGACCACGCTGCGGCTGCCGGACCGGCTCAAGGCCCGGGTCGAGCAGGCGGCGGCCGAGGAGGGGGTGTCGGTGAACTCGTGGTTCGTCCGCGCGATCGCCGCCGCCCTGGAACCAAACGTCCGTCGCGCCTCGCGGCGCGAGACCAAGCAGGGAGACAGCTTTACCGGCTGGGCCCGCTAGTCCCTGCCTGTCCGACCTCGGCGACGCTTGCGGAGCCGAACAAGCAAGCAATTGCGTCGTCCCGTCGCGAGGCGGGACTGATCCGGCATGCCCATGTGGAGGTCAGTCATGCCCAGTTACGACGTTTCCGGTCCGATCGACCTGGACGTCACGGTCGGTGTCGCGTTCGTTGACATCGTCGCTTCGGATCGGCCCGATGCCGTCGTCGAGGTCGTGCCGAGCAAACCCGGCCGCAGCGGCGATGAGTCACTCGCCCGCGAGTCCACAGTCTCGTTCGACAGCGGCCGGGTGCGGGTCAAGGTCCCGCGTCGGCTCAACCTGTTCGGCAAGGGTGACTCGGTCGACGTCCGCTGCGAAGTCCCGACCGGGTCGCGGGTCACGATCGAGAACGCCTACGGGTCGGTGCGGGCCCGCGGCGTGCTCGGGGACGCTCGCATCGTGGCCAAGTACGGCGGCGTCACCGCCGATACCGTCGCCAATCTCGTCCTCGAAGCGCCGTACGGGACCACCGATGTCGCCGAGGTGACCGGCCGGCTCGACATCACCGCCGGCTACGGTGTGGTGCGCATCGCCGAGGTGCACGGCGATGCTCGGCTGCGCGCTTCGCACGGGAGCATGGAGCTGGGTACCGCCGCCGGCGACGTGGAGGTCGCCACGTCCGGGGCGCTCACCATCGACCGGGCCCTCGGCGACGTGACCGCGCGCAGCGCCCATGGACCCATCCGCGTCCGGGAAGTCAATGGCGGGACGATCCGGCTCGACAACGGCCACGCCGACGTTGACGTCGGTGTTCCGACCGGCATCGCGGCCTGGATCGACGCCAGCTCAGCCCACGGCCGGGTGCGCAACGAACTCACCCCCGACCCGGCGGCCGCCGCCAGCGACCGCTCGGTCGAACTTCACCTGCACGCCAACTACGGCAACGTCATCATCCGCCGCATCACAACCCCCGGAAGGGAAGCCTCGAAATGATTCCCGATCAGGTCCAAGGGCCCGCGATCCAGGTGCGGGGCCTGCAGAAGTCGTACGACGAGCTGCATGTACTGCGCGGCGTGGACTTCGACGTGGCGCGGGGCAGCATCTTCGCCCTGCTCGGCTCGAACGGGGCCGGGAAGACCACGATCGTGAAGATCCTGTCCACACTGCTCAAGGCCGACGCGGGGACCGCCAGGGTGCACGAGTTCGACGTCGCCAAACAACCGGCGAACGTGCGGGAGTCCATCAGCCTCACCGGACAGTTCGCGGCCGTCGACGAGATCCTCACCGGCCGGGAGAACCTCATGCTCGTCGCCCAGCTGCGGCATCTCAAGGGCGCGGGCAAGATCGCGGACGACCTGCTCGCGCGCTTCTCGCTGACCGACGCGGCCGCGCGGAGGGTGTCGACCTACTCGGGTGGCATGCGCCGCCGCCTCGACATCGCGATGAGCCTGGTCGGGAATCCGCCGATCATATTCCTCGACGAGCCGACGACCGGGCTCGACCCCCAGGGCCGCATCGAAGTGTGGCAGTCGGTCAAGGAGCTTGCCGGTCGGGGTACCACGGTGCTGCTCACCACCCAGTACCTCGACGAGGCCGAACAGCTCGCTGACCAGATCGCGATCCTCCACGAAGGACGGATCATCGTCAACGGCACCCTCGCCGAACTCAAGCAGCTCCTCCCGCCCGCCAAGGTCGAATACGTCGAGAAGCAGCCCACCCTCGAAGACGTCTTCCTCACCCTCGTCGGCGCCGGCGCGAACGGCGACGCCCGCAACGTCGGCACGGACAAGTAAGGGACAATAACGATGACCAAGCATTTCTTCGGCGATACCGCCGTCCTGACGCGACGCTCCTTGCGTCACATCACTCGCAGCCTGGACACCATCATCACCACCACGATCATGCCGATCGCGTTCATGCTGCTGTTCGTGTACGTGTTCGGCGGCGCGATCAACTCCGGGTCGGACTCCTATGTGGACTATCTGCTACCCGGCATCCTGCTCATCACGGTCGTCTCCGGCATCGCCTACACCGCGTTCCGGCTCTTCCTGGACATGAAGAGCGGTATCTTCGAGCGATTCCAGTCCATGCCGATCACGCGGTCGTCCGTGCTGTGGGCCCACGTGCTGACCTCGCTGGTGGCCAATCTCATCTCGGTCGTGGTCGTCGTGCTCGTCGCCCTCCTCATGGGCTTCCGCTCAGGGGCGGGCCTGCCGGCCTGGCTCGCTGTCGCCAGCATCCTCATCCTGTTCACCCTGGCACTGACCTGGATCGCCGTCATCCCCGGCCTGTCCGCGAAGTCCGTCGACGGCGCGAGCGCGTTCTCCTACCCGCTCATCTTCCTGCCGTTCATCAGCTCGGCATTCGTACCCACTGCCACCATGCCCGGCCCAGTGCGCGCCTTCGCCGAACACCAACCTGTCACGTCGATCGTCAACGCGATCCGCGCCCTGTTCACACAGCAGTCGGTCAGCAACGACATCTGGATCGCCCTCGCCTGGTGTGTCGGCATCCTCATCATCGCGTACGCCTTCGCTATGAGCATCTACCGCCGAAAGATCTCCTAGCCCTCAGCAGGCACCTGTTTGGCGTTGGTCAAGTGGCCTTTCGAAATTTGCTGAAGCGCCGAGATGAAGCTCTATTCTGTCGGGTGGTGTCTTCTGAATCGTCTCCTCCGACGCCCCAGGGCGCTGGCGTACCGGAGAGCACCAGGACAGTTCTTTCCGGTGCGTGGAGGGACGGATCTTTCCGCCAGCGATGTCGACGGCGACCTTGCTCAGGTATGAGGCGTAGCTCGTTCCGGTGCCCGGCGCGAGCAGCCACAGCGGCGGGCGCTTCGACGGGTCGCCGTCCATGGCCCGGTCGCCGAGCCCGTAGAACCGCTTGCGGTCCTCGTCCCCCTCGCCGCAGCAGCATACGCTCGGACCGCTCCGGGATGCACAGCGGCGGTTTCCAGCGGGCTCGTCGCGGTGGGCTACCAGCACCGACAGCAGTGGTTGGTCGCCACCGCCGAACAGCGAAGGAGGGCGCCGTGCGCAAGGCACTCATCGCGGTGTTGGTCGCCGGGGCGTGCGTCGCCGGCGTCCTCTGCGCGATCGGCTGGCAGTGGCAGGACCGGTCCGACCGGTTCGAGCGGGAGCGGCAACGGGCGCAGCAGGAACTGCCGGCCATCGCCCGCCACTACGCGGACCAGGTCGTCGGGGCCTCCCGCGATCGGGGCGGTCCCGACGATGCCCGGCTCTACGCACTCACCACCACACCCGACGCGGCCGGGGCCTGGGTGTGGGTGCTCGCCCGCACGCCGGACCTCACGCTGCTTGTGCAGACGCGGTCGTCGTTCCCGACGATGTTCGGGGCCGGCGAGGCAAACGCGTGCTTCCGGCTGGCGTTCCACGACCTCGGCAGCGCCGCGGCCGGATACGATTTCGAGACGGGGCAGTGCCCGGCGGGAGCGCTGCCGGCAGCTGCTCGGCGACATGATCGCTTCCAGGCCGTACGTCGGCGGCCGGTGACCGTTCACCACTGGATGCTCTGGCCGTCGTAGGCCGCCTCCGCGGGGCCCGGCGTGCCGGCTATGGCGAGCGGGTTGGTGTTGTTGAGATGACCGAAGAGCACGCGCGTGCCGCGATGGCGCTCCAGGGCGGCGATCGCATCGGTGATCGGCAGGTGGCCCATCTGCCGCGGAGTTCGGCACAGCCCGGCTCGCCGGGCCGGCTCGTCGTCGGTGAGGAAGGTGCCGTCGAGCAGGGCGGCGCCCGCGCCGTCGAGGAGGTCGTCAAAAGCGTCGGTCCACTCCGGCAGGCAGGTCGCGTAGACGAACGCTCGCCCGGTCCGGTCGGTGATCCGCAGCGCACAGACCCATTCGTCGCCGGCACCCGGGTCGGCGTGGCGGGGTACCTTGCCGCCGACCACCGCCGCCCGCACGGTCAGCCCGCCGTCCAGGACGAGCGGCCTATTCGTCGGGAGTTCGAACGTGCGCAGGTCGGTGCAGGCGCGCAGGATCGGCACGAACGGCAGGGCTGCGAGCACGGTGGTGGTGGCGTAGAGGGTGATCCGGCCGGATTCGCGGAGGCTGAGCAGGCCGGCGGTGTGGTCGAGTTCGGCCGTGGTGAGCAGCACCCCGCGGATCGGGGTGTCGCGCGGGCCGGGGCCGGGTGCGAGCTCCCCAGTGGCGAGCACCTGGGCGCGGATGTCGGGCGAGGCGTTGATCAGGTACCAGGCGGTGCCGTCGCCGGTGACGGCGACGCTGTCCTGAGTGCGGTGTGCCCCGGTGCGGCGGGCGGTCGCGCAGCCGTCGCAGGCGCAGTTCCACTGGGGGAAGCCGCCGCCGGCCGCGCTGCCGAGGACGCGGACCTTCACCGCGGCCTCCGTGGTACCGCCGGCGGACGGGCACCGGAAGCGGCGGCGGCCAGGACGGTGTCGTGCCGGGGTGACCAGTGGCACGCCGGATCCGTCGCCGAGGCGTCGCCGGTGAGCTGGAACGCCTGGCAGCGGCAGCCGCCGAAGTCGACCTCCCGCAAGGCGCAGCCGCGGCACGGCTCGGGCATCCAGCCGGTGCCCCGAAACGCGTTGAACAGCGGCGAGTCCTGCCAGATCCGCACCAGCGACTCGGTGCGCACCGACGGCACGTCGACGCCCGGCAGCTGGGCAGCGGCGAGGCAGGGCAGCACGTCACCGTTGGGCGCCACGACGAGCTGCCGGCTCCCCCAGCCGTTCATGCACGGCTTCACCGTCCCGGTGTGGTAGTCCGGCTCGACGTACACGATCTGCACCCGGTCACCGAACCGGTCGTGGATGTCGGCGACGGCGGCCGCGGCGGCGTCAGCTTGGGCCCGGGTCGGCATCAGCGCGGCCCGGTTCCGCAGCCCCCACCCGTAGAACTGGGTGTGCGCCAGCTCCAGCCGGTCCGCGCCGAGACCCACGGCCAGCTCGGCGATCGCGGTCAGCCGCGCCACGTTGCCGGCGTGCAGCACCACGTTGACCGACAACGGGATCCCCGCGTCGCGGACCAGCGCCGCCACGGCCAGCTTGCGCTCGTGGAACCGGCCACCGGCGACCCGATCGGCCCGGGCCGGTACAGCGTCCTGAATGGACAGTTGCAGGTGGTCCAGCCCCGCCCCCACCAACGCGGCCAACCGGTCCGCGGTGAGCGGGATGCCGCTGGTGACGAGGTTGGTGTACATCCCGAGCCGGCCCGCGTGCCCCACCAGGTCCGCCAGGTCCCGCCGCAGCAAGGGCTCCCCGCCGGACAGGTGCACCTGCAGCACCCCGGCGGCCCGCGCCTGGTCCAGCACGTCGAGCCATTTCGAGGTGCCCAGCTCGTCGCGGTAGGCGGCCAGGTCGACGGGGTTCGAGCAGTACGCGCACTGCAACGGGCACCGGTAGGTGACCTCCGCCAGCAGCCCCGTCGGCCGCGGGTGGTCGCTGGTCCAGGGGACTGCCCCGGCGCCCGCCGGGGCGCCGCCGGGACGTTCGGGACCCGTGGGAAGGCCGGCCGACAGCAGCTTCCGGCCGGCCAGGTCGGTCAGCAGCCGTTCGACGTCCGCGGCGTCGACACCGTCGTAGTCGCGGCCCAGCCGGCCGACGATCGCGGCGAGGTCGCGGCGGCCGTCGCAGAGCCGCACCACGTCGGCGGCGACCGGGTCGAGCAACAGCACGCCCTCCGGGTACAGCAGGGCGTGCTGGCCGCGCACCGCGTCCCGGACGAGGCGGACGCCGCGAGCCGGCGCCGGACGGCTCATGCCGTCATCGCCTCGTAGTCGATGGCGTCGAGCATCGCACCGAGCACGTCGCACTTGAACCGCAGCGCGGCCAGCGCCGCCTGCTGCTGCTCCGCTCCGGTGCAGTGCGCGAGCACGATTTCGAGGGTGTCGGCGCTCTCGCTGCGGGCCACCGGGATCCTCGTCTCGAAGTAGGTGAGGCCGTCGGGTTTGATCCAGTCGTAGTGCCGCTGCCAGGCCCGCATCCGATCGCTCATCAGCTCCGGTGCGAACAGCTCGGTGAGCGCCGCGGCGACGCCCTCGGTCCACGGCCGGGTCTGGCAGAAGTGCAGATACCCGTCGACGGCGAACCGCACCCCGCGCAGCACGTGCCGCTCGTCGAGGACCTCTTCCCGGGACAGCCCGACGGCCTCGGCGAGGACGAGCCACTCGGCCATGCCACCCGCACCGGCGTGGGCTCCGTCGTGGAAGGTCACCCGCGGCAGCCACACCCGCCGCACCTGCGGCACGGGGCAGGCGGAGACGATCGCGGCGTTCTTCTGTGCCAGGCACCGCTGGTAGTACCACCGGTTCGCCACCCACGACCGGATCTCCTCCGGCGTGCAGCGACCGTCGTGCAGTCTCA
Organism: Dactylosporangium sp. CA-233914; assembly: GCF_050942935.1. NCBI lineage: Bacteria > Bacillati > Actinomycetota > Actinomycetes > Micromonosporales > Micromonosporaceae > Dactylosporangium > Dactylosporangium sp. CA-233914. The sequence goes on from NZ_CP192030.1 coordinate 8,213,008, forward strand.
CATGGAAGCGGTGCCGGTCCCAGTAGTGCGCGCCGAGGCCCCGCAGGGCCTCGGCGAACGCCTCCCGGCTCAGTGGCTCGGCCGCGACCACGGGTCACCCGCGCCGGAGTAGGCCGAGACCTCCGGCCGGGTCTCCAGGCACTCCACACGGGGCGCGGTCCACGGTCGGCGAGTGGGTGTGGCGATGGTTCGCTCGGTGGTGGACATGATTGCTCCCTTCAACGGTTTGGTCCGCTACCTGGTTCTGCATTCCTGTCTGCCGCGACACCGACGAACGCTGCTACCACGACTGGGGCAACTTCAACCCCGCCAACGGCTATCGGGTCCTGCTGTTCACCCGCACGGCCGGGCCGCATGTTCGTGCTGCTCGGTTCGTCAGCTGGTCGTCGAGTAGACGATGATCCGCCGGTCGGCGACCGCCTGGTCGTCGGCCGCCGCGACCGCGGCGACCAGCGGCAACGCCGCCGCGACGGCCACGACCGTTCGGATCAGGTATCTGGTCAACGTCGATATCATGAATCTCCTCCTCAGGGATCGGACCCCGAGTGTGCGGCCGGCCACTGGTCGTTGACCTGCAGCCGACTTGCAGCGACCGGACAATGCCGCGCCGCACCGTTCGTCACGTGGTCGACGCGCTCAGTGAGCGGGACCCGCTCGCCAGGACGGTCGCGATCAGGGCCTTGACGGCGGGGCGGCCCTCGGCGCGCGGGTTGGCCAGGAGCACGAGGTCGATGTGTCCGAGCTCGGGGAGGCGATGCGCGGGACCCAGGGTGGTGAGCTGAGAGGGCACCAGGCTGGCGGCCAGGGCGGAGATGCCGATGCCGGCCGCGACCCCCGCGATCAGGCCGTTGACCCCGCGGCAGACGCACGCGCTGCGATACGGAAGCCGCGCCCGGTTGAGCGCCTTGCGCATCTCGTCGCGGGACATGCTGGGAGCGGCGTAGACGACCAGCGGCACGGGCTTGGTCAGGTCGATCTTCGTGCTGGGCGTGCCGACCCAGACGAGCCGCTCGCGCTTGACGAGCTGGCCGCGCTCGTCGCCGGGCGGTCGCTTGCCGACGAGCACGTCGAGCTTGTCGTTGACCATCCACTCGTGCAGCACCCGGCTCTGCTCGACGGTGAGGTAGAAGTCGACCATCGGGTTGTCCCGGCGGAACTCCCAGAGGATCTGCGGCAGCCGGGTGAGGGCTAGGTCGTCGGACATCCCGATCCGGAGCCGGCCGCGCGGGCGCGAGCCGCTGAAATATGCCGCGGCCTGCTCGTGCGCGGCCAGGATCGTGCGCGCGAAGCCGATCATGGCCTCACCGTCCGCCGTGAGCGCCAGCGCGTGCGTCGTGCGGTGCACGAGCGTGCGACCGACCTGCTGCTCCAGCCGGCGGATGTGCTGGCTCACCGTCGGCTGCCGGATCCGCAGCCGGGCCGCGGCCTGCGTGAAGCTGCCGGTCTGCTCCACCGCCAGCAGGGTGGCGAGCAATTGGGGGTCGTACGCGCCAGTCATAGCGAAACACTATAACTGTGTGTCGGCTTATCGGTCTTCTATATGTAGTGCGCCTCCAGGAAGGATGAAACAGCACGCAAAGAGGCGAGAGGAATTGTCGTGACCACGGCTTCAGCCGTCCGAAGTTCGACCTCGACCACCGCCGAAAGCCCGTTCAACGCACTGAGATACCGCGGCTACCGCATCTACGCGATCGGACAGAGCCTCGCCAGCACCGGCACCTGGATGGGAAGCATCGCGCTGGACTGGATGGCGCTGCAGCTCACGAACAGCCCGACAGCCGTCGGCATCACCATGGCTCTGCAGTTCTTGCCCATCCTCTTCCTGGGCGTCCACGGCGGTCTGCTCGCGGATCGCTACCCGAAGCGCCGGCTCCTGCTCATCACCCAGAGTGTCAACGCCGGCCTGACCGCCACGCTCGCCGTGCTCATCATCGCCGGCGCGATCCGCATCGAGTACGTGTACCTGTTCGCACTGCTGACCGGGCTCGTCTTCGTCGTCGACGCCCCCACCCGCCAGGTGTTCGCGACCGAGGTCGTTCCGGCGAGCCATCTGCGCGGGGCCGTCTCACTCAACGCGACGGTTTTCCAGGCCACCAGGCTCGTCGGCCCGGCGCTCGCCGGCGTGCTCATCGGCACCGCCGGCACGGGCTGGGTCTTCGTGTGCAACGCCCTGTGCTACCTCGGGCCGACGATGGCGCTGCTGCGGTTGCGGCCGGGCGACCTGACCCCCGCGCCGCCGGCGGGTCGCGAGCCCCGGGCGTTCCGCACGGCCGGCCGATACGTGTGGCAGCGACCGCGGGTGTTCTGGACGATCGTCCTCGTCGGCGTCATCGGCACCTTCGGCCTGAACTTCCCGATCGTGCTGACGGCGATCGCGACCGAGTCGTTCCAGGGCACCGCCGGCATGTACGGGCTGTTCAACATCATGCTGGCCATCGGCTCCGCGTCGGGCGCGCTCGTCGCCGGAGCGGCCGCGTCCACCCGGCTGCGGCGGATCGTGCTGTTCGGCGGTCTCTTCGGGGCGATCCAGGCACTGGCCGCCGCCGCACCCAACCTGGCGACGTTCCTGCCGTTGCTCGTCGGGCTGGGGTTCGCGAACCTGGCGTTCCAGGCGCTGGCGAACTCGTCGGTCCAGCTGTGGGTCGACCCGGAGATGCGCGGCCGCGTGATGGGCCTGTACCTGCTGGTGTTCACCGGCGGAACCCCGATCGGCGCGCCGATCATCGGGGCGATCACCAACGACTTCGGCGCCCGGCTCGGGATGGCCGTCTGCGGTCTCGTCCCGGCCGCCGCGGCGGGGGCGATCGTGCTGATCCAGGTCTGGTCGCGTCGCCGGGCGGTCCGGTTGGCCTGCGCCGCGCCGGCCGGCTGAGGACGCGGACCGGCCGGACCGCCGCTCACAGGTCGTGCACGCTGACCGGTGCGGGACTGCGGCCAGGAGGCCGAAGACCTGGCCGGCCCGGCGCAGGATCCGTCGCAGGCGCTCAGGAGGCGTGCACCACCGGTACGACATCGGGGGCCTCGCGGCGGATCAGTTCGGCGGTCCGGTCGTCCGGCTGGTCCTGCGAGGCCCGCTCCGCCTCCACGCGCAGCCGGTAGTGATCGACCTCACGGTCGATCTGCTCGGCGGTCCAGCCGAGCGTTCCGGCCATCAGGGTGGCCACGGGGCGTACCGCGGTCATGCCCCGGTCGAACGTCTCGATCGAGATGCGGGTCCGGCGGGTGAGCACGTCCTCGACGTGGCGGGCGCCCTCGGCCTCGACGGCGTAGCGCACCTCCGCCAGCAGATAGTCGTCGGCGCCGGGCACCGGCTGCGCCAGGCCCGGCTCGGCGCGGATCAGGTCCAGCACCTCGGGCACGAGGCTGCCGTGCCGGCCGAGGAGGTGCTCGACCCGGGCGACGTGCAGGCCGCTGGCGGCCGCGAGCGTGGTGCGGCGGTTCCACAGTGCCGCGAATCCGTCGGCGCCGACGAGCGGGACCTCGTCGGTGCACGAGCGGGGTACCGCCCCGCCCAGGTTGTGGACCGCGGCGTCGACGGCATCGGCGGCCATCACCCGGTACGTGGTGTACTTGCCGCCGGCGACCGCGACGAGCCCGGGCACCGGCGTGGCGACGAGGTGCTCGCGGGACAGCTTCGACGTGAGCTCCGACTCGCCGGCCAGCAGTGGGCGCAGGCCGGCGTAGATGCCCTCGACGTCGTCGCGGCGCAGCGGCGTGGCGAGGACCGTGTTGACCTCACGCAGCAGGTAGTCGATGTCGGTGCGCGTCGCGGCCGGGTGCGCCTTGTCCAGCGTCCAGTCGGTGTCGGTGGTACCCACGATCCAGTGCCGGCCCCACGGGATGACGAACAGCACGCTGATCGCGGTGCGCAGGATCATGCCGGCGGCCGACCGGATCCGGTCGCGGGGCACGACCAGATGGATGCCCTTGGAGGCGCGGACGCGGAACTGGCCGCGTTCGCCGATCATCGCCTGGGTGTCGTCGGTCCAGACCCCGGTCGCGTTGACGACCTGCCGGGCGCGGACCTCGAACTCGCAGTCGTGCTCCAGGTCGCGGACCCGCACGCCGGTGATCCGGCCGCCCTCGCGCAGGAACCCGATGACCTGCGCGCGGGACAGCACGTGCGCGCCGTGGGCGGCGGCGGTGCGGACCACGAACATGGTGTGCCGGGCGTCGTCGACCTGCGCGTCCCAGTACTGGATCGCGCCGACGAAGCTGTCCGGGCGCAGCGCCGGGCAGACCCGCAGCGCGCCGCGCCGGGTCAGCTGGCGGTGGTGCGGCAGGGCGTCCGCGCCGCGCCCGGCCATGGTGTCGTACAGCGTGACGCCGGCGCCGACGTAGCCGCGCTCCCACACGGGGTGGGTGAGCGGGTAGAGGAACTGGACCGGCCGGACGAGGTGCGGGGCCAGGCGGCGCAGGAGGAGATTGCGTTCGCGCAGCGCCTCGCGGACCAGCCGGAAGTCGAGCATCTCCAGGTAGCGCAGGCCGCCGTGGATGAGCTTGCTCGACCGGCTCGACGTCCCGCTGGCGAAGTCGCGCATCTCCAGCAGGCCGGTGGACAGGCCGCGGGTGGTGGCGTCGAGGGCGCAGCCGGCCCCGACCACGCCGCCGCCGATGACGACGACGTCGAGCTCGGTGCCGGCCAGGGCCGCGACGGCCTCGTCCCGGGCGGTGGGTGACATCATGCCGGTGTGGTGCACGGTCAGGCCCCGATCTCGATCCAGTCCAGGCTCCGCCGGACGGCGTCGTGCCAGCGCCGATACCCCTCGTCGCGCTGCCGCGGCGACCACGTCGGCTTCCAGCGGTGCGACTCGCTCCAGTTCGCCCGCAGCTCGTCCGTGTCGTTCCAGTAGCCGGCCGCGAGCCCGGCGGCGTAGGCGGCGCCGAGCGCGGTGGTCTCGGCGACCACGGGCCGGCTCACCGGCACGCCGAGGATGTCGGCCTGCAGTTGCATGCACAGGTCGTTGGCGGTGACGCCACCGTCGACCTTGAGCACGTCGAGGGTCACGCCGGAGTCCTCCTGCATCGCCTCGACGACGTCGCGGGACTGGTAGCAGATCGCCTCCAGGGTGGCGCGGGCGAGGTGCGCGTCGGTGTCGAACCGCGACAGCCCGACGATCGCGCCGCGCGCGTCCGCCCGCCAGTAGGGCGCGAACAGGCCGGAGAAGGCGGGCACGAAGTACATGCCACCGTTGTCCGCCACCCGGGCCGCGAGGGTTTCGCTCTCGGCCGCGGTGCCGATGATGTGCAGCTGGTCGCGCAGCCACTGCACGGCCGCGCCGGTGACGGCGATCGAGCCCTCCAGCGCGTAGACCGGCGGCGCGGAGCCGAACCGGTACGCGACCGTGGTGAGCAGCCCGTGCTGCGAGCGGACCGGTTCGGTGCCGGTGTTGAGCAGCAGGAAGTTGCCGGTGCCGTACGTGTTCTTGGCCTCGCCGGGCGCGAAGCAGACCTGCCCGACGGTGGCGGCGTGCTGGTCGCCGAGCGCGGCGGTGAGCGGGATCCCCTCCGCGGTCCGGCCGAAGCTGGCGGGATCGCACGACGGGCAGATCCGCGGCAGCATCGCTCGCGGCACGCCGAAGCACGCCAGCAGCTCGTCGTCCCAGTCCAGCGTCTCCAGATCCATCAGCATGGTCCGGCTGGCGTTGGTCACGTCGGTCGCGTGGACCCGGCCGCCGGTGAGGTTCCACAGCATCCAGGTGTCGATGGTGCCGAAGAGCGCGTCGCCGCGTTCGGCCGCGTCCCGGGCGCCGTCGACGTGTTCGAGGATCCACTGCAGCTTGCCGCCGGAGAAGTACGTGGCCGGGCGCAGGCCGCTCTTGCGCCGGATGAGCTCACCGCGCCCGTCGCGGTTGAGTGCCTCGGCGATCCGGTCGGTGCGGGTGTCCTGCCAGACGATCGCGTTGCCGAACGGCGTGCCGGTGCGCCGGTCCCACACCACGGTGGTCTCGCGCTGGTTGGTGAGGCCCAGAGCGCGGATGCTGTACTCCTGGAACGCCTCGCGGGCGACGAGGAGCACATTGCGCCGGATCTCGTCCGGGTCGTGCTCCACCCAGCCGGCCCGCGGCAGGATCTGCTGGTGCTCGACCTGGCGCTGGGCCACGACACGGCCGTGGTGGTCGAACACCATCGCCCGGGTACTCGTGGTGCCCTGATCGATCGCCCCGATGTAGTCAGCCACTGGTCTGGTCCGCCCTTCCCGGCTCGCGCTGCTCGACCGGCAGGTACCGGCCGATGACAAGGCGGTACGCCCCGGCGCCGCCGGCCCCGCCCAGGATCGGCGCGACGATCGGCACCCAGAAGTACGGGTAGCCGGTCTGGTCCACGAACGCGCCGCCGTAGCCGGTGAGGAACGACGCGAACCGCGGCCCGAAGTCGCGCGCCGGGTTGATGGCGTACCCGGCGGCGGAGCCCCACGCCATGCCGATCGCCACGACGATGAGCCCCACGATCAACGGCATCAGGTTGGCCTGCGGCGCGACGTTGCGGGTGTCGGTGACCGCCAGGATGAGAAACAGCAGGATCGCCGTGCCGATGATCTGGTCGAGGAACGCGTTGCGCACGTCGACCGGCAGGGTGCCGTTGCCCGGCAACGTGGAGAACACGATCTGCGTCTTGATGGTGTGCCGCGGGTCGGCGGCGTGCAGCATCGATCCGTAGTTCCAGCGCACGAGCAGGGCGCCGACGAACGCGCCCGCGGTCTGGGCCACGGAGTACGGCAGCACCTTGCGCCACTCGAAGCCGCTGAACATGGCCAGCGCCACGCTCACGGCCGGGTTGAGGTGTCCGCCGCTGATCCGCCCGGCGACGTACACGCCGAACGTCACCCCGAATCCCCACGACCACGCGATGCTGTCGTGCCCGCCGAGCCCACCGGCGATGACCTGCGCGACGGCACCGCACCCGAACAGGATGAGCACCATCGTCCCGGCGAACTCCGCCGCCAGCTCCCCGGCCAGTCCGCGTTCCCGCAACCAGCGCACCACAGGCACCGCCGGGCACTACCCGGCCGCGCTCGCCCTACACCCCGGCCCGGGTGCCGCCCCGTTCACCCGAGCCGGCGCCGCAGCTCGCCGATGGTCGCCGCGTTGCCGCGATGCAGCACGGCGCTCCAGCCGTGCGCCCGCGCCGCGCGGCAGTTGCCGGCGGAGTCGTCGATGAGCAGCCGCTCCCCCGCGGTGACGAGGATCCGGTCGGCGTGCTCGTAGATGCGCCGGTCGGGTTTGGCGATGCCGAGCTCGTGTGAGCGGACCACGTGCGCGAACACGTCGACGCCGGCCAGCAGCCGGTCGCGATGCCGCTCCCACTCGGCGACGCTGTTGGTCAGCAGCCCTATCCGCAGCCCGCGCCCGCGCAGGCGCCGCAGCTCCTCGACGATCGGCCGGTTCAGCTCCCGGCCGTGGTACCAGTGGGTGCCCCAGTCGCCGAGGTCGACGCGGGACCGGATGCCCGCCGGCAGCGCCGCGGTGAGCCGCCGGCCCCACTCGGCCTGGCTGAGCCGGCCGAGCTCCAGCGGCGCGAACCCGCGCAGGCCCTCCTGCGCGGCGACCGTCTCGGCGGCTGCCTCGAGCACGGCCCACGGGACGCCGCTCGCGGCGACGATGGCGTCCACGGCGTCGCTCATCGGTGGCGTGAGCACCCCGCCGAAATCGCACCAGACGACCGGGGCCGCGGTGTCCTCAGCCGGCACGGCGGCGCCCCGCCTCGTCGAATCGATGCAGCCGAGCGTCCGGCACCGCGACGCGGACCGGCTCGCCCGGGGTCAGCCACCGGTCGCCCTCGCGTTGCTGCAGCACGAAGTCGCCCGCGGGTGAGCGGCACAGTACGTCCTGGCCGGAGCCGGTGTACGCGCACACCTCCACGACACCCTCGGCCAGAAATCCCTCCGGCGCCTGACCGGGTTCCAGCGCCCGCCCGTCGGCCGGCCGCCAGCCGAGCCGCCCGCCGCCCCGGTCCGCGACGAGGTTCATCGCGGGCGCGCCCACGAAGGTGGCGACGAACTCGGTCCCGGGCCGTTCGTAGAGCTCACGCGGCGGGCCGGCCTGCACGACGCGGCCGTCGCGCATGACGACGAGGTCGGTGGCCATCGACAGCGCCTCGTACTGGTCGTGCGTCACCAGCACGAGCGTGGCACCGATCTCGCGGTGCAGCCGGAGCAGCTCGGCGCGGGCGTCCGCGCGCAGCTGCGCGTCGAGGGCCGACAGCGGCTCGTCCAGCAGCAGCACGGCCGGCCGTCGGACGATCGCGCGGGCGAGGGCGACCCGCTGGCGCTGGCCGCCGCTGAGCTGACCGGGCTTGCGCCCCAGCAGCGCGCCGAGGCCGAGCAGGTCGGCCACCTCCCGCACCCGCTCGTCGATCTGCTGCCGGGACGGCCCGTTGCGCCGGTCGTGGCGGGCCTGCAGGCGCAGGCCGAAGGAGATGTTCCCGGCGACCGTCATGTGGGGGTAGAGCGCGTAGTCCTGGAACACCATGGCGACCCGCCGCTCACCGGCGCGCTGCCCGGTGACGCCGCGCCCGTCGATCTCGACCGTCCCGCCGGTGGGGGCCTCGAGCCCGCTGAGCACCCGCAGGAGCGTGGACTTCCCGCACCCGGATGGGCCGACGACGGCGGTGAAGGAGCCGGCCCGCACGTGCAGGTCGACGCCGTCCAGGGCCACGGTGGGCCCGTAGCGCATCGTGAGCCCGGTCAGCCGCAGCTCGCCGGCGTGATCGCGATGGATCATCTACCTCAGTCCCGTCTGCAGGAAGGCGTCGGTGACGCGGCGCGCGGCGATCGCGTACACGACGAGGATGGGCAGGCTGGTCAGCGTGGCCGCGGCGAGCAGACCGCCGTAGTCGTTGCCCTCGGCGGTCTGGAACTGCGCCAGTCCGATCTGCACCGTGGTGTCCTCGGCCCGCGGCGCCGCGAGCAGCGGCCAGAGGTACTCGTTCCAGGTGGTGATGAGCACCAGGATGGCCACGGCCGCGACCGCCGGGCGCAGCGCGGGCAGCACGATGTGCCAGAGGATCTCGCGCGGCCGGGCACCGTCGAGCCGGGCCGCGTTGAGCACCGAGGGCGGGATCGCCCGGACGTGCTGCATGAGCACCAGCACGGCCAGGGCCGAGGCGCCCAGCTGCGGCACGATCAGGCCCCACTCGGTGTTGCGCCAGCCCAGCCGGGCGGCGATGAGGAACTGGGGAATGACCAGCGCCTGCGGCGGGATCGCGAGCGACGTCGTGAGCAGCCCGAGGACGAGGGCGCGTCCGCGGGGTGCGAAGTACACCAGGGCGAAGGCACCCAGCACGCCGATCACCACCTGGCCCGCGGCCACCCCGGCGGCCATCGTGAAGGTGTTGCGCAGCAGGGTCGCCACGGGCCAGTCGAGCAGCGCGTGCCGGTAGTGCTCCAGGGTCGGCGCGGAGGCCACGGGCGCGGGGCTGTAGATCTCGTTGTCCGGCTTCAGCGATGCCAGCAGCGCCCACAGCACCGGGAACATCATGCCCAGCGCGGTGCCGGCCAGCGCCAGGTGCCAGCAGACGCCGCCGGCGGCGCGGCGGAGGCGTTCAGACGATGGCACGCCGCCTCCGCAGGACCGCCGCGGCGAGCGCCGCGACGGCGAAGCCGGCGAGCACGAGCACGGACGCCGCCGAGGCGGTGCCCGTCTCGAAGAACTCGAATCCCAATGTGTAGATGCGGTAGTACACGTTGTCGGTGACGCCGTCCGGGCCGCCCTGGGTGAGCACGGAGATGTTGGTGAAGGCCCACTGGCCGGCCAGGACGACGCTGAGCAGCCCCAGCAGCACGGTGGTCCGAACCAGTTGCGGTGCCACGACGAAGGACACCACCTCCCCGGAGGTCGCCCCCTCCAGGCGCGCCGCCTCGATCGTGCGACGGTCGAGGGTGGCGAGCGCGGCGCTGTACAGCAGCATGTTGAACGCGACGACCCGCGCCGCGGTGACGGCCACGACCACCGGCAGTGCCGCGGCCGGGTCGCCGAGCCAGTTGACGGCCGGCCCGCCGAACCACCCGAGCACCTCGTTGGCGAGGCCGTTGAGCGGGTTGAGCAGGAAGCGCCACGAGACCGCCAGCGCGACGGGCGCCACCATCGCGGGCACGAAGAGCAGCGCGCGGTACACGGTGCTCGCCCGGCCCGGTCGCAGCCAGAGCATGATCGCCAGGAGCAGGGGCACGATCGTCGCGAATGGCAGCAGCGCCAGCGCGTAGAGCAGGGTCTGGCTCGCCGCCCGGGCGAACTCCGGCTCCTGCACCAGCCGCCGGAAGTTCTCCAGCCCGACAAAGCCGGCGGGCGGCCCCGTGAGGTTCCAGTCCAGCACCGAGAGCACCAGCGTGGCCAGCGCCGGCCCGTAGATCCACACACCGAGCATGACCAGCAAAGGCATGACGTACGGCCAGGCGCCCCACGCGAAGCGCCGCCGGGCGGGCATGCTCACTGCGATCCGACCAGCGTGCGGATCCGATCGGCCGTCTTGTGCAGCGTCGCCTGCGCGTCCGCGCCCCGCAGCACGATCGGGGCGATCGCGTCGTCCTGCAGCAGCACCGTGGCCTGGTTGGCCTTCGGGCCGGGGAACGAACGGTACGGTTGCATGTCGCCCAGCTGCTGGATCGTCGGCAGCAGCAACGGATTCTTCCGCAGGTAGTCGGCAAGCGCGCCGGTGACCAGGTTCGCGCGCAGCGGCAGGTAGCCGATGCCGGTGGTGACGAGCGAGTACCCCTCGTCGCTGGTGAGGAACTTGACGAACTCCCACGCCGCGCGCTGCTTCGCCGTGTCCTTGCTCAGCACGATGAGGGCGGCGCCCGAGTGCGTGGGCCGGGCCGGGCCGGTGCCGAAGCTCGGGAACGCGGCGGTGCGCAGCTCGAACTTGCCCTTCGCGGCGGACTGCAGGTTGCCCAGGACCGCCGTGCTGACGACGAGCATGCCGAGGTCGCCCGAGGCGAAGGCGGACAGGGCGTCCTCCGGCGCCACTGCGGGCTGGAGCTTGTCGGCGGTCAGCTGCTGGATCTGCCGGATGCCGGCGATCGCCTCGGGAGAGTCGACGGCCACCCGGCCGTTGCCGTCCAGCAGCGCTCCCCCGGCGCTGTCGATGACGGACTGGGTCAGGTAGTCGGACTTGCCCGAGTCGACGATGCCGAAGTAGACACCGTGATGACCGTTCTTGGCGATGGCCTGGGCCGCGGTCCGTACCTCGTCCATCGTCTTCGGCGGGTTGGCCGGGTCGAGTCCGGAGGCGCGGAAGAGGTCGGCGTTGTAGAACACCGTGGGGATGGAGATCGTGTACGGCAGCGCGTGCACGGTGCCGTTCCACCGCCCCGCCTCCACCGGCCCGGGGGTGATGCCCTCGACGTGCCCGCGCCACTGGTCGCCCGCGATCTGCTCCAGCGACTGGGTGGGCAGTGTCTGCAGGGCCTCGGCGAGCTTGCTGTAGCCGATCTGCACCACGTCCGGCGGATCGCCGGCCGCGACGGCGGCCTTCGTCTTCGTCAGCACGTCGGCCGTTGGCACGGCTTCGGGCCGCACGGTGATTTCGGGGTGCAGCTTGGCGAAGCGGTCCAGCAGCGCCTGGGTGCCGGTGCCGGCGGCGCCCTGGGTTCCGTAGTTGTAGGAGCTGAAGGTGATGCTGACGGTGCCGGCGGCGCCGGCGTCGTCGCTGGAGCACGCGGCTGTACCGCCGAGCGCGACGGCTAGGGCGACCGCCAGGCCGCCGCGGGTGATGCGGTTCATCAGGATGCCTCTCGCTGGTCGATGACGTGGGGTCGGCCGATGCGGGCGATGCCGACTGGGCCGTCGAATACCTCCGCCGCGCGGGAGCGGTGCCACTCGTGCTCGGCCGGGTCCGGGCTTGCGAAGTGGGTGAGCACCAGGGTTCCGACGCCGGCCTCCCGGGCGGCCCGCGCCGCGTCGCCGGAGCTCAGATGCCCGTGGCCGGTGGTGTCGGTCTGTCGCAGGGTGCTCTCGCTGAGCAGGAGGTCGGCCCCCTGCGCCAGTTCGGGCAGCGCGGGCGTGACGCCCGTGTCGCCGGTGTAGACGAGGCTGCGCCCGCCGGCCTCGACGCGCACCCCGCAGTCGGGTGCGACGTGTCGCAGCAGCTCGAAGCGCAGCGACAGCTCGCCGACCCGCCGCACCTCGCCGGGCTGGTACTCGATCACCTCGAAGGCGAGGTCGAAGGCGCGGTCGAGCAGCGGATGGGTGGTGACGGGGAACAGGGCGGCGTACCGGTCGAGCACCGCCCGGGCACCGCCGGGTACGAACAGCGGCACCCGCGGCACGGTCTCGTCGATCTCCACGCGTCCCGCGCCCAGGTCGCCGTGGAGCCGACGGCGCAGCAGCATCTTGCCGATGGGCAGCACGTCCAGCAGGTGGTCGGTGTGCAGGTGGCTGATGAACACGCCGTCCAGCGGGCGGGGGTCGGCGAGGTGGCGGCTGACGGCCACTGCGGTGCCGGGGCCGGCGTCGAGCATGATCCGGGTTCCGCCGGACTCGACGAGGTAACCGGAACTGGCCTCGCCGGCGGCGGGCATGCCGGCGAGCCGGCCGAGGGGAAGGAGTCGCATGGCGTCGTTTCTGCTCCGGGGCCCGCGGTGCGCGGCCCTGCCAGACCATGCTGCGGAGGCGGCGAGTCCGGGATCAACGGACAGATCAGGAACGAACGATCGCCCTGGGCGATCGATGAGCGGGCGCACTATCCGCCTCGTCGGGCGTCCTCGGCAAGCCCAAGGAGCTGCTCGACCACAATGTTCACCGCGGGTTCCTCCGACTTGCGGTGCCACGCCACGTGGATGTGCAGCTGCGGCTCCGTCGGCGCCAGCCGCAACACGTGCATCCCGCTGGCCCGGCTCTGCTCGCTCCGCGGCCGCGAGCTGAAGCCGATGGCGTCGGTCGCCTCCAGCTCCAGCAGGTAGCTCGACAGATCGCCGGCGCCCTGCGACGGCGCCAGCCGGACCCCGTGGCGCGCGGCCTCGCTCAGCAACGCCTCCTCGATGCCCGTCCCGCCGCCGCGGTAGCCGGTGATGTACCGGTGCCGCGCGATCTCCCGATAGCTCACGACGGACCCCGTGGCCAGCGGATGCCCGGCCCGCACGGTCGCCACGACCGGGACGTCGAGCAGGTGCCGGGCGGACAGCTCGGGATGCTCGACCGGGCCGTAGACGAGGCCGACGTCGAGGTCGCCGCGGGCGAGGCCGTGCAGCTGCTCGGGCGTGCCCATCTCGCGCAGCAGCAGGCCCAGCTGCGGCTGTGCGCGCCGCAACTGATCCAGCAGCGGCGCCACGAGCAATCGGCTAGCCGGATAGTTGGTCGCGACCCGCAGCGCGCCCTCCTGGCCGGCCGCGACCTGCCGCGCGATGCGGATCGCCCGGTCCACGTCGGCGAAGATGCGGTCCACCTCGCGCAGGAACACCACGCCGGCGGCGGTGAGCTCCACCCTGCGTGACGAGCGGTGCACCAGCCGCACGCCGACCTCGGCCTCCAGCCGTTGCAGTTGCTGGCTGACCGAGGACTGGGCCAGGAACAACCGCTGCGCGGCCCGTCCGAAGTGCTTCTCCGCTGCAATCGCGCGAAACACTTCCAGATTGCGAAATTCCATGACCTGCGCATGGCAGCACGCCAAGGTGAACGCCTGGGTATGCTCCCCAGAACATCGCTTTCGGCACGACCTGGCCTGGCCGCGCAGCCGCACCTTCCTCGACGCACTGTGACGACCGGTGGGTGGTGCGACCGGGGTGATCCCGGACTCGCCGCGAGGTGACCGCCACGCGCTCCGGCGCCCCGGGCCGGTCGCGGAATGTTCTCATGGTGCAGCCAGGGACAGCGACCCGCAGGCCGGCCATCCGAGCTTCACAGCAGGGGAATGCGAATGTTGAAAGGCTTCAAAAACTTTCTCATGCAGGGCGACCTGATCGTTGTCGCGGTGGGCCTGGTTGTCGCCCTGGCCTTCAGCACCCTGATCAAGGCATTCACCGACAGCATCATCACACCGCTGATCAACTCGATCGCGGGCGGCGGGACGGCCGGGAAGGGACTCGGCTGGACGATCAACGGCCAGCGGATCGACGTCGGCGCCTTCATCGGCGCGTTCATCTACTTCATCGTCTTCATGGCGGTCATCTATTTCCTGATCGTCGTACCGTACCGGGCCTACATGCGCAAGCGCGGCCAGACCGTCTTCGGCGACCCGCCACCGACCAAGGAGTGCCCGAGCTGCCGGCTCACCGACCTACCGGCGGCCGCGACCCGATGCCCGCACTGCACCACCGACCTCGCCAGGATCGCCTAAGGTCTGTTTCAAACTCGGGTTTGGTGTCCGCGAGATGGAACAGTCCGGGTTGTGCGTCTGGTCGTTCCGGTGTGGTCCCGCATGTTGGGGTGCGGGTCTGGTCCGGGGTTGTCGAGGGCGTCGTTCCGGGAGTTCGCCGAGCACGCCGGCTCCGGCCGTCTGGGGTGGCTGGTGCTGCGCTGCGGCCGCCGCGGTCGGGCACTGGTTGGGTGCCGGTCGGGGCGGTGGTGTCCGGTTGACTCGGGCAGGGCTCCTTGCAGCCCCTCATGGATGGCATCCACGCCGTGGGTGGCGAGGGTGGTCTGCGCGGCGACCCAATCCACCCGGGCGGTGCCGGGCACGGCCGGGTCGCTCAGCACGGTGTGCGCCCCGACGAGAGCCGCGACGAGGTCCCGGTCGCCGGTCAGACCGCACTGCGGGCAGGTGTGACGGCGGTGATGCAGCTGTTTGGGGACGTGGGCGGTGCAGAGGCAATGCTGGGTCCAGGCGGTGTGCCGGGTCCCGGCCCGGACCAACCCACCACCAGCCAACGCCGCGACGTTGGCGGCTTCCCGATCGACGGCGGCGACGAGGATGCCGGGAGTGAAGGCGTGGATGCCGCGCCCACACCCGCAGATCACCGGCCTCGACAACCAGGTTCGGGCCATGGGCGGCCACAATACCGGCGGCAACGATCCGGGCGCGGGTACGCCCGGCCTGGGTACGGGCCGCGCCGTCAGCAGCCGCCTGCCCGCGCAGCCGCAGGTAGCCGGCCGAAAGCTGGTCGCGGCGGTAAGCCTGCACCGGGATACCCGCCGCGTTGGCCATGCGGGCGCCGCCCGGCACCGAGACCTGCACGGAGCGCAGGCCAGCGGTTCGGCGACGGTCGGCTCGCCGCTGCTGCCGGGCAGAGAGCCGGTACTGGCCTGGGTTGGTGGCGCGGCGGGAGCGTTGCAGGGCGCGGTGACGCCGCCGCTGCCGCAACCGTTCCGCCGCGAGCCGGTCGGCGTCGGCGCCGGTCTTCGTGATCTGTGTGGCGCGCACCCCGGGGCCACCGTCGATCGGGACGGAGACGACGGCAAGGTTGGACACGTTGACGTCGACGCCGCCGCGCCGGTGCAGGGCCGCGGCCGTCTGGCGGCGGGCCGTGACCGTGGGGGAGGTGTAGCCGGGGCCGAGGACCATCACATGGGCCTCGTACCGCCACCCACCCGGGGAACCCGGGTCGCGATACCGCACGAGGTCGATCGGCGCGGGTCGGTGAGGTAGTGCTCCAGCACCGGCTGACGACGGGGGCCCTGGGGGAGGCGGACCGGCAGGATCAGGTCCCGGGCGCCGGTGCCGGTCAACACCACGGCGAGGGCGCCGTCGTGGTCCCACCACGACCGTACCGGCCGGCCATCGGCGGTGGGGGTGACGGCGGGCATCCGCCGTGGCTGCCACAACCGCCCAGCCCGGTCGAACACCGCGTCATGCCCCGCCAGGGTGCCGGCCAGGCGGAACGTCTCCCACTTCCGCGCCCTGGCGTGCGACCGCGCCCGCCCGGGGATGCGGCTGAACGTCCACCAGCCGCCGACCTTCGGCCGGCCGTGGCGTCGTCCGGTCGCGTCGGGGAACAGGTGCCGATCGGCAGCCTGCCACACGCTGTCGGCGACGTGCATCGCCACCGCTTTCGTACAGGAGCGGCGCAGATGCGGGGCACGATCCAGGTGTCGGTACGCGGCATGCTCCAACCCGGTTCCGGGTCAACCCCAGCCGGTCACGGACCACAGCCGGACCTGCGACGGCCCGCGCGCGATGTGCGGCCCAGTATCCGTCGACCTTGGCGCGGGCGTCACGCTGCACCGCCCGCCGGACCGCGAACACCGCCGTGAAGACCCGCTCCGCATGCCGCCGCACTGCTGGGTCATGCACGTCCAGCGGCAGCCGCAACACCGACACCGGACCGTCGTACCGCCACGGCACCGCCTGGTTCGGTCCGCGCCGCCGTATCGACCCCGCTGCCGCCACACCGACCAATATGGGGCCACACGGCCCCCAGTGTCATCGCTGTGCCGGAACTTTGCGACACGGCCTCCAGAGGCTCTTAATATCGACACATGCGCCGCCGGTTGTACGTCAGCATCGGTGTGGTTCTCGCGATCGTCGCCGCGACGGTGGCATGGTCGTGGAGCCGGGAATCGAACAGTGCCGGAAAAGCCGTCGAGGACGTCACGAGAGACAGCCGGATCGCCCCGTGCCCCGATCTGTCCGGTGGGCCCGTCGCCGGCGGGCTACCGTCAGTCGAGCTGCCGTGCATGAGCTCGGCCGGCCCCGCCACGATCCAGCTTTCGGACTACACTGACGCCAAGCCGATGCTGATCGCCCTGTGGGCGTCGTACTGTTCGCACTGCCGCGACGAGCTCAAAGCCATCGGCGAATACCACCGGACGCAGCCGGACGGCGTTCGCGTCCTCACGGTGCTCGCCGTCGACAGCGAGTCCTCCGCTCAACTGATCCTGGACGTCTCGCCCGGCCTGCCCGTCGCTTTCGACCGCTCCGGACAACTCTTCGCCGGGCTGCGGGTCGCACCGGCGCTGCCGGTCCTGGTTGTCGTCCGCCCGGGCGGAAGCGTCGCCAAGGTCTATCAGGGAACGCCCCGGACGTCGGCGGACCAGGTCGCCGGACTCGTCGAGCAAGCCCTGCGACCCACCGGTCAGTCCGCCTTGCCCGGCAGCCAGCGATACTCGACCTCGGGGCGGCCCGCGCCGCCGTAGCGCAGATGCCGGGTCACCGCGCCGCGCTCGGCCAGGTACTCCAGGTAGCGCCGCGCGGTCACGCGGGACGCCTGCAGGGACTGGGCGGCCTCGGCCGCGGACAGGCCGGTGCCGGCGGCGCGGATGAGGTCGGCGACGGCGGAAAGCGACTCGGGGCTCATGCCCTTCGGAAGGTGGCTCGGCGACGGGGCCCGCAGCGTGGCCAGGAGGCCGTCGACCTCCTGCTGATCGGCGACCGACTCGGTGCCGGCCAGCCGGGTGCGGTACTGCCGATAGCGCTCCAGCTTGTCCCGCAGCGCCGGGAAGGCGAACGGCTTGAGCAGGTAGTGCACGATGCCCTGGGAGACCGCGGCGCGCACGATCTCCAGGTCGCGTGCGGAGGTCACGGCCATGACGTCGGCGGGGTGGCCGGCCGCCCGCATCGCGCGCACCAGGTCCATGCCGTGCATGTCGGGCAGGTTCATGTCCAGCAGCACCAGATCCACGCCGCCCCGGCCCAGCGCGCGCAGCGCCTCGGCCGCGGTCGCCGCCTTCGCCGCCACCGCGAAGCCCGGCACCCGCTCGACGTACATCGCGTGTGCGTCGGCGGCGATCGGCTCGTCCTCGACGACCAGCACGCGGATCACGGCGCGGCCACCGGGTCGGAAAGCGGCAGCCGGACGGTGAACGCGGCGCCGTCGACGGCGATGGTGCCGCCGTGGCGGTGCACGGCCTGGCCGACGAGGGCCAGGCCGAGGCCGCGGCCGACCGGGTTGCCGGCGGCGGGCTTGGTGGACCAGCCGCGCTCGAAGGCGTGCGTGACGTCGGCGGGGTCGAGGCCGGGGCCGCTGTCGGTGACGCGCAGTTCCAGCGCACCGCCGTCCGCCACGGCGGCGAACTCCACCCGGCGGGGCGGGGGCGCGGCCACGGCGGCGTCGATGGCGTTGTCGAGCAGGTTGCCGACGATCGTGACGAGGTCACCGGCCGGCAGTCCCGCCACCGGTACCTCGGCGTCGGGCGCGACCTCGAGCTCGACGCCGCGCTCGGCAGCCTGGGCGGCCTTGGCCAGCAGCAGCGCCGCCAGCGCCGGCTCGCGGACGGCGCCGACGACGCGGTCGGTGAGGCGCTGGGCGACGGCCAGCTCGTTGGCTGCGAAGCCGATCGCCTCCTCGGTGCGGCCGAGCTCGATGAGGGACAGGATGGTGTGCAGCCGGTTCGCGGCCTCGTGGGCCTGGGCGCGCAGCGACTCGGCGAAGCCCCGCACGGTGTCCAGCTCGCCGGTGAGCGCCTGCAGGTCGGTGTGATCGCGCAGGGTCACCACGGTGCCGAGCGGGGCGCCGTCGCCGCCCGCGGCGGCGGGGGCCTGGTTGATGACCAGGACCCGGTCGCCGGCGAGGTGGAGTTCGTCGGTGCGTGGCCGGCCCTGCGCGAGTGCGCCGCCGAGCGCCGCGGGCAGCCCGGCGTCGCCGATCGGCCGGCCCACCGCGTCCTCGGCGAGCCCGAGCAGGCGGCGGGCCTCGTCGTTGGCCAGCAGCAGGCACCCGTGCCGGTCGAGCAGGAGCAGGCCCTCGCGGACCGCGTGCAGCACGGCGTCGTAGAACTCGTACATCCTGGCGAGCTCGGCCGGCCCGAGGTCATGGGTCTGGCGGCGCAGCCAGCGGCTCACCAGCCAGGAGCCGGCGGCCGCCATCGCCAGCGCCAGCGCGGCGGTGACGAACAGCGAGGGCAGGCGGTTGCGCACGGCGCGGGCGACCGAGGTGAGCCGGATGCCGACCGAGACCAGGCCGGTGACCCGCTCCCCCACCCGGACCGGCACCACGGCCCGCACCGAGGGGCCGAGCGTGCCGGTGTAGGTCTCGGTGAGGGGACGGCCGCGCACGGCGGCGTCGATGGTGCCGAGGAAGTGCCCGCCGATCTGGCTGGGGTCGGGGTGGGTGTACCGGATGCCCTCCGTCGTCATGACGACCACGAAGTCGGTGCCGGCGTCGCGGTTGAGCTGCTCGGCGAGCGGCTGCAGGACGGCGGTCGGGTCGGCGGTGGCGAGCCCGTCGCGCACCGCGGGCGAGTCGGCGACGCTCCAGGCGATGCCGAGGACCTTCTGCCGGGCGGCGTCGAGGCCGGCCCGGTCGGCCTGGACGTAGGCGCCGACCAGCGTGCCGCTCACGAGCACGGTGATGACCGTCAGCTGGAGGCCGAGCAGCTGGCGGGCGAGGCTCCAACGGCGCGGGGACATAAACGCAATGTACAGAACAGTGACTCAGATCACTGAGCCTCCCATCCTCGGGGTATGACACCCCTCGATCACGCGACCGCCCCCGCCCGGCGGCGCGACCGCACCCACTACCTGTACCTGGCCGTCATCGCCGCCGTGATCCTCGGCGCCGCCCTCGGACTGCTCTTCCCGAAGTCCGCGGTGGAGCTCAAGCCGCTCGGCACCGGCTTCGTCAACCTCATCAAGATGATGATCAGCCCGATCATCTTCTGCACGATCGTGCTCGGCGTCGGGTCCGTCCGCAAGGTCGCCAGCGTCGGCAAGGTCGGCGGCCTGGCGCTGGGGTACTTCCTCGTCATGTCGACGGTCGCGCTGGCCATCGGCCTCGTCGTGGGCAACATCCTGCAGCCCGGGGCGAACCTGCACCTGACCGACGCGGCCAAGGCGGCCGCGGAGAAGCAGGCGGCCAGCGGCTCCGGCTCGACCGTCGACTTCCTGCTCGGCGTGATCCCGACCAGCTTCTTCTCCGCGCTCACCTCCGGCGCGGTGCTGCAGACGCTGCTCGTCGCCCTGCTCGTGGGCTTCGCCCTGCACGCCATCGGCGACTCCGGCCGGGTCATCCTCACCGGCATCGGCCACCTGCAGCGGCTCGTGTTCCGCATCCTGTCGATGATCATGTGGCTGGCCCCGATCGGCGCGTTCGGCGCCATCGCCGCGGTCGTCGGCGCCGGCGGCTGGAGCGCGATCGAGAGCCTGCTGCAGATCATGGCCGGCTTCTACCTCACCTGCGCCATCTTCGTCTTCGTGGTCCTCGGCGCGCTGCTGCGGGCCGTGGCCGGGGTCAACATCCTGCTGCTGCTGAAGTACCTGGCCCGCGAGTTCCTGCTCATCCTCGGCACGTCGTCGTCGGAGTCGGCCCTGCCCCGGCTCATGGCCAAGATGGAGCACGCCGGGGTGTCGCGCACGGTCGTCGGCCTGACCGTGCCGACCGGGTACTCCTTCAACCTGGACGGCACCGCCATCTACCTGACGATGGCGTCGCTGTTCATCGCCGAAGCGCTCGGCCGGCCGCTGAGCATCGGCCAGCAGATCTCGCTGCTGCTGTTCATGATCATCGCCTCGAAGGGCGCGGCGGGTGTCACCGGCGCCGGTCTGTCCACATTGGCCGGCGGCCTGCAGGCGCACCGCCCGGAGCTGGTCGACGGCGTCGGCCTGATCGTCGGCATCGACCGCTTCATGTCGGAGGCCCGGGCCCTGACCAACTTCGCCGGCAACGCGGTGGCCACCGTCCTCGTCGGCCGGTGGACCGACGCCTTCGACCGCGACCGCTGCGCCGAGGTCCTGGCCGGCCGGCTGCCCTTCGACGAGCGCACGATGCTCGACACCGACGCCCACGGCACCGAGCCCGAGCCGGTGGCCGCGCCCCGGCAGCCCACAGCCGCATCCTGACGCACACCGCCGGTCAGGGTCGCAGGTACCGCCGCGAGCGGGACGATCGGCCCTGAACCGGCGGGCCGCGCGCTGGCTATCGTCGATGGCGAGGACGTTCACCGGCCGTACCGCCAGGAGGTGGTTCGAATGGCGGCCACCATGATCGTCGCCGCGTTCGTCGCGGCGCTCTATGCCGCGCTGATCGCCATGCACGTCGCCGCGATCCGCGGCGGCGCGGCCGGCGACCGTCCGCGGCTGGCCACGTGGCTGGCCGCCGCCGGCGAACGCCGCCGCGGCCGCGCGGAGAGCGATGCGGCGCGCCGCCGCCTGGCCGGCGAGCTCGACCGGCCCGGCTACCACGACGCGATGGCGCGGCTCGCGGCGCGCGACGCGGTGGAGCATCCGCTCGAGGTACCGAAGTCGCTGCTGTGACCGCAGCCGCCGGGCAACGCACCGTGCCGGTGTTGACGGTGACCGACCACCCCGCCGGGGACCCGGGGAGCGTGGTCGCCGGGGGTGGATACGCGGGACGCTGAAGGTGGTCGGCTCCGAGGAGAGGATCGCCATGACGATGACCCCTGAGACCACCCACGTTCCCTACGACCGCGCCGACGGCCGCATCGCCGTCGGCGTCGAGCCGGGACCCGGCGGACTCGCGGCCCTGTCCTGGGCGACCGAGGAGGCGGTCGCCTCGGGCGCGCGGATGACCATCTGCCATGCTCGCCGCGACGGGGACCGGGGCGCCGCCGCCGATCTGGAGACGTTGCGCCTCACGCAGCCGGACCTCGTACGCCGGGTGGAGTGGTGCCGGAAGCTGCTCGGCGGCTTCAACGTGACGATGGAGCTGCCGCTGGGCGAGCTGTCCTCGGCGCTGCTGGGTCTCAGCGAGCACGCCGATCTGCTCGTGGTCGGCGGCCACCCCGACGGCGGCCGGCTGCACCGGTCCGTCCCCGCGCAGCTCGCCGCCCGGGCGATGTGCCCGGTCGTGGTCGTCCGGCCGGTCCCGGACCACGACGGCGCGCCGTTCGCCGGTCACGTCGTCGTCGGGGTGGACGGCTCGCCCGCCTCCGCCGCGGCGATCGAGTTCGGCTTCCGCCATGCGCGGCGGCGCCACCTGCCGGTCGCGGCCGTCCACGTCGACGACAGGTGGCCCGGCGACTTCTGGTTCGACGACCGTTACCTGGAGACGCACTTCGCCGCCGAGCCCGCCGCGCTGGAGCTGCTCGCCCGCGAGATCGAGCCGGTCGCCGCCGGGCATCCCCGCGTGGCCGTCAAGCGGGCGGTGTTCGGCGGCAATCCGGTCGCCGCGCTGCGCCACGCCGCCACCGGCGCGGCGCTGCTCGTCGTGGGCCGGCACGGCGAGCGCCGCCCGGCGCTGCTGCGCCTGGGATCGGTGAGCCGCGCGTTCGCGGAGCAGGCCGACTGCGTCGTGGCCGTCGTGCCGCCGACCGTGGCGGCGGCCGAGCCGGGACCGTCGACCCTGTGTGCGCCCGCCTGGGACGGGTAGGCAAGGGCGACGCGACCTGTGAGGAGGTAGCCATGAAGGCACACGTCGGCGACCGCATCGTGCTGGAAGGCACCCATCTCGGCGATCCGTACCGCGCGGGCGTGATCGTCGAGGTGGAACACAACGACGGCACGCCGCCATACACGGTCCAGTGGGAGGACGGGCGCCGGACCGTCGTGTTCCCGGGGCCGGACGCCCGCATCGGCGGGCCGGCCAGGCCCGGGAGCAACCGATGACGGGCGCCGGGGCGGCGAGCCATGCGGCGGCGCGGCAGCGCGCCCGGAAAGCCTGGAGGTCAGTATGCCGGTAGCCAAACAGTGGACGGTCGATGTCTACATCGGCGAACACAACGGAACGACGTCCGCGGAGGCCAGGCTGCACACCGAGGAGGACACGGAGGTGGTCGGCACCGGCAAGGCCCGGCTGAACCCGGCCGACGAGGACATCCCGGAGATCGGCGACGAGCTGGCGGTGGCGCGGGCGCTGAGCGACCTGGGCCACCGGCTGCTGCTCACCGCCGCCGCCGACATCGAGGCCGTGTCCGACAAGCCGACGCACCTGACCTGGTAGCGGCGCGGCCTCAGCGGCCGGGACCGGGTGACCGCCGCGCTGTCCGGCGCGGCGGCCGGCCGCGTGCCGGCCACGGCGTGCTCACCCGGTACCCATCCCCGCGAGGGGAGACGCCTCGCCCGGGCGCGCCGGACGATGGACGCGATGGACCGGAGCTCAAGGAAGGGAGCGACCACATGTCACTCGCACCGTTCTCCGCCCGTCAGCGGCGCGGCGGCCAGCTGGCCCGGCGGCCGGGCATCGGCTGGGACCCGGCCCGGGAGATCGACGAGCTCAACGAGCGGTTCGGCCAGCTGATCCGGTCGGTCTTCGGCGAGACCGGGTTCACCGCGCCGCTGTCGCTGACCACGCTGGGCGCGCCGATCGACATCGAGGAGACCGACGAGGCGTACGTCGTGGACATCGACCTGCCCAGCGTCGACCCCTCCGACGTCGATCTGGAGATGCGCGGCGAGGAGCTGCGCATCACCGGCCGCTACGCCCAGCGCGAGCGCGGCGGCGTGGTCCGCCGGCAGAACCGCCAGAGCGGCGAGTTCGAGTACGTCGTGGACCTGCCGGGCGACATCGACTCGGAGCGGGTCGAGGCCCAGTACGACAGCGGCGTGCTCACGATCACCGTCGGCAAGGCCCGCGGCGCCCAGCCGCGGCGCATCGAGATCGGGCGCGGCCAGGGCGGCCGGCAGCCGGGGAAGCAGACCGGCGAGCAGAAGCAGGCCGGCGAGCAGACGAGCAAGCTGTAGCCGCGGCGCAGGACAGTGGCCGGCCGCCGGTGTGGCGGCCGGCCTTCAATCGGGGTCAGCAGGCGGGCGCGGTGCCTCCGGCCACGGTACGGCCGGATACGCGCACGGACCGCGCGAGCATGGTGGTTGCCGGGTGCGTCCAGCCGCTCGACCGAGGAGGCCGCCATGAGCAATCGCCCGGACTCGCCGGTCGTGGCGGGCGTCGACGGTACCGCCGCCGGATTCCGCGCCGTTCGCCTCGCCGCGAGCGAGGCGACGCTGCGCGGCCGGCCGCTGACGCTCTTCGCGACCCACCGGCCGCAACCGGACCAGACGCGGCCGGGCGAATCCGGGACCCGGCACTGGCTGGCGGAGGCGGAGTCCGTCGTGCGCGAAGCGCATCCCGGGCTGTCACCGCGCGTCGGCCTGGAATCCGGTGATCTCGCCGACGTGCTGATCGACGCATCGCACGGCGCGGAGCTGGTGGCCGTCGGCGAGACCGGCGAGTTCGCCGCCAGCGAGCGCGTCGCCGCGCACGCCAGTGCGCCGGTGCTGGTGGTGACCGGGGCCGGCGGCCACCCCGCGCCGGACGGCCCGATCGTGGTAGGCGTCGACGGGGCCAACCCGTGGCCGGCCGCGCTGACGTTCGCCTTCGAGGAGGCGGAGCGCCGCGGCGTCACCCTCGTGCCGCTCTACGCCTGGAGCGGCCTGCCGGACACGGCGCTGAGCGAGGTCGACCCCTTCGCCTACGACCTGCGCCGGGCGGCGGACGAGGCCGATCGGGTGCTGGCGGAGGCCCTCGCCGGCTGGAGCGAGCGGTATCCGCAGGTCCGGGTGCGGCGCCGGGCGGTGCTGCACCACGACCCGGCCGAGGCGCTGATCCAGGCGTCGGAGCAGGCCGCGATGCTGGTCGTCTCGACGTGTTCGCACGTCGGGCGCAGCGAACAGTTGCTCGGCACGGTCACCCGCCGGGTGCTGCACCGCGCGCCCTGCCCGGTCGCGGTGCTGCGCTGAGCCGCCCTCGCGACGGCTCACCGTTCGTCGCCGGCCGTACCGGGGACGACCAGGACCGGCAGGCCGGCGTGGTGCAGCACGGCCATGGCCACGCTGCCGAGGAGAATCTTGCGCACCGCGGACCGCCCGCGCGAGCCGACGACCAGCAGCGCCGCCGACCGGCTCCGGGCGCACCCGGCGAGCGACTCGGCGATGGCGCGGCCGTGGGGCCCGTGCCCGCTGGGCAGGTACAGCCGCGTCACCTCGGCGCCGGCCGCCGGCGACGGACCGGCCACCTCCTCGGTGGCGTGCCCGTCGTCCACGGTCGCCAGCAATAGGGGCCGTGCCGGGAACAGCCGGGCCGCGGTCGTCAACGCGGTCCGCGCGCCCGGCGAGTCGTCGTACCCGATCAGCACGGCCCCGTCGGCCAGGGCCGCGAACTCGGCCGCCAGCAGCGGGTGCGGGACCACGAGCACCGGCCGGGACGAGTAGTGCACCGCCATGTCGGACACGCTGCCCAGCAGTGCCCGGGTCCCGCCCAGCCCGCGCGAGCCGAGCAGCAGCACGTCGGCGTCGACCTGCTCGGAGAGCTCGGCCAGCCGCGGCCCTTCCCCGCCGAAGCTGCAGACCACGAGTGGCTCCGCGTCCCACCCGGCGGCCCCGGCGAGGATGACCCCGTCGTCCGCCAGCCGCTCCGCCTCCCGCCTGCCCTCCCGCTCGACCGCCTCGACGTAGTCGTCGACATCGCTCGTGCCGGTCCACAGGCGGGCCCGCAGGCTCGCGCTGCCGAACGGCGGGGCCCACAGGTGCGCGATCCAGGCGCAGGCGCGCGGAAACAGCTGGGCGCCGGCCTCGATCGCCGCGCCCGCGGCGG
This sequence comes from Dactylosporangium sp. CA-233914, assembly GCF_050942935.1. Taxonomy (NCBI): domain Bacteria; kingdom Bacillati; phylum Actinomycetota; class Actinomycetes; order Micromonosporales; family Micromonosporaceae; genus Dactylosporangium; species Dactylosporangium sp. CA-233914. The sequence continues at coordinate 8,238,299 of NZ_CP192030.1, forward strand.
GAGAGCCGTCGTAGCCGATGAGAATCCCGGCCTGCATCGCCGCCTCCCCGGTGGCCGATGGTCTCTGCTTCGAACCTCCCTCCGGCGGCGGGCAACCACCACCCGGCCCGTCCCGGCGACGGCGGCGGGCACCGCCGGCCATCCCTCGATCAATCACCTCGCGCGGCGCCCAGCCACCCGGACGCGTCGATGACCTCCGATGCCGGCCGCCGCCCGCTGGCCGGCGGCGGTCCGGGATCGCCGGCGACGCCGACCCGCAGCACCAGCTGGGGCCGGCCCGGCGGGTGCAGCAGGCTGCGCAGCAGCATCCGGGCGCCGGGAACCTCGACGACGTCGCTCATCGGCGAGACCGCCAGGCCCCGGCCCGTGGCGGTCAGCCACACGGCGCTGGCCGCCTCACCCGCGGCCAGCCAGTCCGCCGGCTCGTCGTGATCGGTCGCCAGCACGCAGTACTCGGCGGAGCTGTCGTCACCGGACCCGGGCGCCAGCCGCGCCGCCGGCCCGAGGCCGAAGTCACGCAGCGGCACGCGGCGCGGCGCCGGCGCCGCCACGGTCTGCGGCGCCACACCGTCGGTGTCGTCCGGGCCGCGCGACGTCCACAGGCGCAGCTCGCCGGCGCGCCGCTCGTCGGCGCTCGCGATGCGGTGCGCGCCCTGCGCCGCGTAACGCAGGTACACCACGTCGTCGGGGGCGACCGTGTGCAGCCGGGCATGGTGTGCGGCAGCGGCCAGCCGCAGCGCGTCGATCGTCCCGGCCGGCACCGGCGCCCCGGCGGCCATCCCGCGACGGTCCGTGTGGCGCAGGCGCATGCTGCGGTACGCCAGCACGCTGCTCAGGCTCGGCGGTCGGGGGTGACAGTCCTGGATCCGGGCGAGCAGCAGCGGGCGGGCCGGATCGGGCCACCGCGAAACCCTCGGCTCGTAGCCCGCGGCCGCGATCGCGACCCGGGCGTGGTGCAGCGCGGCGCCGCAGCTGACGATCAGCAGCCGCCCGTCCGGGTCGATCGCGGGCAGCTGCCGGCGCGGGTCGGCCTGCAGCTCGAGCACCTCGCCCCGCAGCCGCCACCGCCACGGCTGGGTGTTGAGCAGCGACGGCGCCCGCCTGGCCTCGTCCGCCGCCCGGTAGAGCATCACCGCGATCGGCGACCCGGTCGCCCCGCCCCGCTCGTCCATCTCGTCCCCGCATCCCGAAACGCCCTGGCCGGCACGCATGGGGGTGCTTCCCCGGGCACCGCGAGTCATGCCGGATCCCGGCCGGTTTCCGGCGGCCGGCGCGCCTGGACGCGCGGCGGAACGGGTGGGCCGATCAACCGTGGCCGCATCGTCCGAAAGTACTCAAGTGGTACAGCATGCTCGAAAATCGGCCGGATCCGTGGCACCCGGCGCGCGTGGTCCGATCGGATGGTTCGAGGCCACCGTGGCGACAAATGGCGCCCGCCGGACGCCATAGCCCACCGCAGCACGGCAGCTGCCGCGGCGGCCCGGTCACGCATCGGGGCGGCGGCTGCCGCGGAAGCGGCCGCCCCGGCGCAATACGCCCCCTTTCCCGCCTTTCCACCCGGCTGGTCGTCCGCCGGTCCGGCCGGACGTGCCTACGGTCGACTCGAGGCCGCAGCCGCGACCGCGCGGGGAGGGTGTGATGCCGGGTGACGCTCGATGCTGGAAGTGGTCCGTCGTGGCGTTGCCGGCCGCATTCGCCGCGGGATTCGCCGCCGGGTTCGTCGCGGCGTCGGCGGACCAGGCCGTCATGGTGCTCGCCCGCCGGCCGGCGCGACGGCGCCCGTCCGGGTGAGGCGATCCCGGCGGACGGATCACATGCAGAGCCTCGCTCCGGGCCGGTGTGGCGGGCGGCGCGCCGGGTAGGCCCGCCGGCGACGCTGGCCCAACCGGGCCGGCCGGATCGGAGGTCGTCAATGCCCGTCGCACAGGATCGCCATCACAAACTTCCGGCACTCGCCGAGACCGGATTCCAGATTCTGCGGCCGTTCTCGGAGACGCTCGACCCGCAGGAGTGGGAGCGGTTGCAGTACCTCGACTGGAAATCCGGCGGCGACACCAACTTCGCGGTGCTGGCCTCCGCGCTCGGTGACGACGACCCGCGCGGGTTCTGGGAGCACGGGCGGGCGGACAAGGACGGCCGGTGGACGCCGAACGCCGCGCTCGCGCCGGCGCTGTGCTCGTGGGTCACGTCGGTCGGAGCCCGCTACGGCCGCGTGCGCATCATCAAGCTGGCGCCGTCCACCGACGAGGCCACGGTCGTGCAGCGGTACATGCACCTGGACGACAACAACCGGCTCAACCCCGAGGGCGAGGGCTGGGTGGTGCGCGCCTGGCTGAACCTGACGGACGACCCCGACAGCTACATGCTCCTGCGCGAGGACCGCGACGACCCGGCGACCGAGCACCGCATCCCGCTGCCGCGGGGCGCCCAGTTCGTCGTGGACACCGAACGGCTCTGGCACGCCGCGTTCCACCCGGGTTCCCGCGACCGCTACGCGCTCATCGCCAGCTTCGAGTCCGGCCCGCAGCTGCAGGCCTGGATGGACAGCCAGCAGGCCGCCCGCCCGGTGCGCCAGGCGGTGCCGGCCGACCGCGCCGATCTGGACGCGCAGCCCATCTGAGGCCGGAGAGCCCTTCCGATCCGGGCGATGCGCGCGCAACGCTGAAAGTGACCCGCCCACCACGGCAGGGAGGTCATCATGGTTGCCGAGCAGGGCGTCGTTGTCGGCGTCGACGGCTCCCCGCAGAGTCTGGACGCGGTCGCCTGGGCCGCGCTCGACGCGTCGCACCGCGGCCGGCCGCTGAACATCCTGTACGCGTTCATGTGGCCGAGCGTCTACGCCCCGGTCGCCGCGCCGGTGCCGACACCCTACGAGCAGGGCATGCAGGCGGTCGCCGCGGAGATCGTCGCCGAGGCGGCGGCCCGGGCCCGGGCCGCCGCGCCCGGTGTCCGGCTCACCACCGCCATGCAGGTGGAGCCGGCGGCCTCGGCGCTGTTGCGAGCCGCCGAACACGCCGGCACCGTCGTCGTGGGCAGCCGGGGCCGCGGCGGGTTCGCCGGGTTGCTGCTGGGCTCCGTGGGCGTCCAACTCGCCGCGCACGCCGCCTGCCCGGTCGTCATCGTCCGCCGCGCCGAACGGCCGGCCGGCGCCGAGGCGGGCCGCGTCGTCATCGGCATCGACGGCTCGCACGACGCCGAACGCGCCCTGCGGTTCGCGTTCGAGCAGGCCTCGTCCCGCGGCACCGGCCTGACGGCCGTGCTCGCCTACCACTGGCCGAAGTCCAACGGACCCGGGGACATGCTGCCCGTGGCCTTCGATCCCGGCGCCCTGCGCGAGGACGAGCGGCGCACGCTGGCCGAGGCGACCTGCGGATGGATCGAGAAGTACCCGGACGTCGACTTCCGCTCCACCGTGGTAAAGGGCCGGCCCGCCGCCGTGCTCATCGCGCTCTCCGCGGGTGCCGAACTGCTCGTCGTCGGCTCCCGCGGGCGGGGCGGGTTCGCGGGGCTGATGCTGGGCTCGGTGAGCCAGGCCGCCATCCACCACGCCGCCTGCCCGGTGGCCATCGTCCGGTCAGCGGCGCACCGGTGAGGAATCGTCCGGGCAACCAACGCCTGGCACAACGCCTTCAACCGGCTCTCCGGTCTCTAGGTGTCGAGCCGCCGCTGGGCCGCCTCGTCGGTCGGCAGCAGCGTCCGCAGCACGTCGCCGCGGCTGACCACGCCGACGACGTGCTCCTCGGTGACGATCGGGATCGTGTGGGCGTCCCGCTGCACCATGACCGCCGCCAGGTCGGCGACGTCGGCGTCGGGCCAGGCCGTCACCGGCAGGCCGGTCATCACGTCCCGCACGCGGCGCGGCGCGGCGGCGGAGAACGCCTGCCGCAGCAGGTCCCGCTCGCTGAGCATGCCGACGAGGGTGCCGTCGTCGTCGACCACGGGGACCTCGGTGATCGACCGCCGCTCCAGCAACGCCACGGCCTCCCCGACCGGCGCGCCGGCTCGCACCGTGTAGGCCGGGGTACTCATGATGTCCTTGGCGTGCATCGCTCCTCCTTCGCTCCGCGTCTCCTCGATCGTCGGCCGGTTCAGCCGTGCGGGAGGCCGACCTCGTCCAGCGCCTCGCGGGCGAGCGCCGCCGCGCGCCGCTGCTGCGGGGTCTTGGCCTGGTCCAGCAGCAGCAGGATCGCGACCGACAGCGCCTCGATCCGCCGTTCCGCGCAGGCCTGGCGCAGTGCCGTGTCGCCGGTGTCCGTCGTCGGCGCCGGCCACGCAGCCGGCCGGGTGATCGTCGACATCGTCGTCGTACCTCACTTCCCGACTCGAAGGGTCGCTCAGTCCTCCCCATGACCGCCGTCCGCTTCCCCAGTCGGCGGCGACTGGTCCGGCCCCGGCACGGGCAACCGCAGCGTCCCGAACGCCGTACCGGCCGCCGTCGCGACCAGGACGATGCCCCAGGCGAACGGTCCCAGCGGCCGGCAACCGAAGAACTGGCTCACACCCGGGGTCTGCACGGCACCGACCAGCGCCGCGGCGGACGCGCCGGCGGCGCCGAGGACGATCGGGTCGCCGCCGGACAGCAGCGCGGTCTGGCCCAGCTGCGCACCGACGAGTGAGGCGAGGGCCACGGTGCTGGCGCGCCGTTGCGTCCCGGTCGCCTTGGCCGCGAGCCAGGCGCCCGCCGTCGCGGTCGAGGTCGCGACCGCGCGCCGGATCACGTCGCCGGTCAGCGCCCGTCCCAGGGAGGTGTCCGGCCCCTCGCGGACCAGCCGCTCCGGGTCGACGTTCCGCGGCGGGCGGGCGGCGACGGTGATCGCGGGCAGCAGATCCGTCATCAGGTTCACGAAGAGGATCTGCCGCGCGTTGAGCGCCGGCGTGGGCGAGACGAGGGAGCCGCCGACGGTGAAGAGGATCTCGCCCAGGTTGCCGCCGAGCAGCAGGGCCAGCGACTCGCGGACCGACGCCCACATGGCGCGCCCCTCCACGACCCCGTCGACGATCGTCTCGAGCCGGCCGTCCATGACGATCAGGTCAGCCGCCTGGCGGGCCGCGGCGGTGGCCTGCTCGCCGAGCGCGATGCCGACGTCGGCGAGCCGGATGGCCGGCGCGTCGTTGGCGCCGTCGCCGGTGACCGCGACGCTGCGCCCGGCTCGGTGCAGCGCCTGAACCACCGCGACCTTGTGGGTGGGGCTCACCCGGGCGAAGACCGACGCCTTCGACACCAGTGCGTCGACGGCGGCGTCGTCCGCCTCCGCATCGTCGAGCTCCGGGCCCGTCACGACGGTACCGCCGTCGAGCAGCCCGAGCTCGGCGGCGATCGCCTCCGCGGTGCTGGGATGGTCACCGGTCAGCATGAGCACCGTGATGCCGGCGCGGCGCAGCCGGCGGATCGCCTCGGCGGCGGTGGGGCGCGTCGGGTCGGCCAGCCCGAGCAGGCCGAGGAACTGCATGCCGTCGACGCGCTCGTCGACGAGCCGGCCGCGGGTCGACGCCGCCCGCTCCGCGATCGCCAGCACCCGCAGCCCCTGGCGGGCCATGCGGTCGACCTCCGCCTCGATCTCCTGGCGATCGGCCGGTGTCAGGGGCTGTACCTGTGCGTCGACGCGCCGGCTGGTGCACCGCGGCAGTGTCGTCTCGGGCGCACCCTTGACGCTGATCATCAGGCCGGCGTCCGCCGCGCCGAGCACGGCGTGGAACCCGCGCACCGGCTCGAACGGCAGCTCGCGCAGGCCGTGCCAGCCATCGGCGGCCTCGCCCGTGGTGACGCCGGCCGTCTCGGCGCCGGCCACGACCGCCTGATCGGTCGGGTGGGGCAGCACCTCCTGCCCGTTCGAGGGCGGGCTCGCCCGCAGCGCGGCGCCGAGGATTCCACGCTGCCCCGGCGTGAGCTGATCGATCGACGCGCATACCCGGCCGTCGGAGACGACGCGCAGCGCGATGCGCCCCTCCGTCAGCGTGCCGGTCTTGTCGAAACAGATCACGTCCGTCCGGCCGAGCGCCTCCATCGAACGGGGATCGCGGACCAGGATGTTGCGCCGGGACAGCCGGCGGCTGGCGCTGAGCTCCGCGGCGGTCGCGATGAACGGCAGCCCTTCGGGGATCGCCGAGACCGCGAGCGCGACGGAGTTGCTGACCGACTCGGCCAGCCGGCCCCGCAGCAGGCCGGTGGTGAGCAGGGCCGCCGCGGCCGCGCCGGCCGCCGGCAGCGACGCCTTCGTCAGCTCGCGCAGCCGCTGCTGCACACCGCTCCTCGGCGGTTCCTGCAACGCGGTCAGCGCATTGCGACCGGCCTCCGTCTCCGCGCCGGTCGCGACCACGACGCAGACGGCCGACCCGGCGGCGACGGTCGTGCCGGCGTACGCCATGCTGGTGCGCTCGCCGATCGCGGCCGCCCGGGTGGCGGCGGCGCTCTTGGCGACCGGCACGGACTCGCCGGTCAGCGGGGACTCGTCCATCTCCAGACCGACGGTCTCGATGAGCCGGCAGTCCGCCGGCACCGCGTCGCCCGGTTCCAGGAGCACGATGTCGCCCGGCACCAGATCGTCGACGATGCCGACCCGGTCGACGCCGTCGCGGCGCAGCCGGACCGGGGGTGCCGCCTCGGTGACCAGCCGTCGCAGCGCGCGGCGGGCCGCCGCGCCCTGGGCGCCGGACAGTATCGCGTTGCCGAGCAGGACGGCGGCGACCAGCGCCGCGTCGCTCGTCGCCCCGGTCACGGCGGAGACGCCGGCACCGGCGGCCAGGGGCAGTGTCAGCGGGGTGTCGAGCTCATGGGCGATGGTGCCGAGCACTCCCAGCCCGGCCGGCGTCTCGGAGGGCTGGTCCGCGATCCGGTCCCGCCGGCGCCGCTCGGCCTCCGCCTCGGCGATGCCGTGCGCGTCCGTGCCCAGCACCCGCAGGACCTCGCCGACGGGCAGGGCGTGCCAGGCGACGTCGGGGGCCGGCACGGGCGGAGTCCGGCGGGACAGCCCCAGCACCGACCACATCCCGCCGGCGACGTTGACCGCCTGCGCGACGGCCGTGGCGATCGACGTACGGCGGGCGCCCTGCTCGGAAGGGTCCGCGAGCCCCAGCAGCGCGCCGGCCGCGGAGCCCTGCAACGCCACGTGGGTGCTCCGCCGGCTCACGACGCGAGCCATCTCCGCCGCCTCGAGCAGCAGCCAGGCCGTCTCCAGGTCGGGTCCGCCCATCAGGTGCGCGCCCCACGGCGGGCGGCGATCCTCCCGCAGCACGCCGAAGCCGCAGTCCGCCGCGGCGAGCGCGGCGTCGTTGCGATCCGCGATCAGTACCACGACGTGCCCGTCGGCCTGCAGCGCGCGGACCGACGCGGCCAGTCGCGAGCCTCCGGGCACGTGCCCGTCCGCCGGGACCCGGCGGCGGACTCCGGCCGTGGCCCCGGCGAGCAGGACGGTTCCGGCCCGGCGGCCGGCCGCGATCACGGCCGCGGTCAGCGGATCCAGGGCCTGCTCGACGACGACGACCGCCGCGACGGCCCGATCGCGGGTCAGCGCGTACAGCTTGCCGCGTTGCCCGTCATGCGCGCGCGCGTCGTCGAGGACGGCATCGGGGATCCGGGTGTCGAGGTGGCGCAGGTCGGTGAGCGCCCAGCCATCGGCTCCGGCCTCGGCCGGCGGTGTGGCACCGGGGTCGCCGACGAGCCGGGCGGCGGCCTCCCAGGCGCTCTCGACCGTTTCGTGCACGGGTACCACGTGGGTGATGATCTGCCGGCCGCCGGTCAACACGGCTGCGTCGATGACGACGGTGTCGACCCGGTCCAGCCGGCGCAGCGCCGCACGGTCGCGCACGAGCACGTCGCGGCGCGCGAGCAGCCGGCCGAGACCGCCGGCGAACGCCTCCCGCCCGGTGTGCGCGGGGACCGGCGACCCGGCCATGAGCACCCGGGCCGCCCGGCGAATCCCTGCGGGCAGCGGCGTCGCTGCGGCGGCGGCCAGCAGCGTGATCGTGCTGATCCGGCGGGCGTACCGCTCGAGCGGGCCATCGGGGGCTCGCCCGCCCGGCCGTCACCGGGCCGGTCGGCCCGCCCGGCGGCCGCGTCCGGCGCCAGTTCGCTCCCCCGGCGCCGCCAGGTCTCCCGCTGCGCCGAGTCCTCCCGCAGCAGCAGCACGCGCAGGGCCGCGTCGGCGAGCAGGGACAGCTCGGCCTGGCCCGCGGCGTTGATCGTCGCGTTCACCGCGGAGATCAGCAGGTCGGCCTCGTGGCGGCCCAGCAGCCGCTGCAGCCGGTGGCGTACCCCCGGCAGGTGGTCGACCAACGCGACGAGCGCGACCAGCTCGCGGGCCGCCACGGGCAGCCGCAGCCGCCGCGCCACGGCCGACCCGGCGGCGCCGAGCAGATCGGCGACCAGCGTGAGCCGGTGCCGGGTCTCGGCGTCCAGGTTGTCCGCGCCGGTTCCGGGAATGAGGTCGGACTCGACGTCCGCGACCGCGTCGATGAGGTCGCCGAGGTCGAGGCCGTCCTCGTCATAGCTGACGAGCAGCCGGCCGAGGGCCGCATTCCATGCGGCCCAGTCGACCCCGTGCAGTGCGCCGACCGTCTTCTCGATCAGCCGGCCGTGCTCGGCGGTGACCAGACCCTGCCGGGCGCCGCGAATCTCGATGTGCGCCAAGCCGTCCCGCGTCCAGGCCTTCCGCCGGCCGCGGGACGGCCGGTGCGCGGACCGCGCCGTCACCCGGCGACGGTTGCGGTGCGACGCCCACGGGTCGCCACCCACACCCCCGCCGCGGCCGCGACGGCGACCGGCCAGTCCAGGACGCCGAGCACGGCCAGTGCGCCGACACCGCCGTAGTACAGCAGCCGTGTGGGCCCGGGCCTGGGGAAGGGAATGGCGGACACGATCGTGCGGGTGGTCCACCGCACGCGTTCGACGGCGGATCCCGCATCGGCCGCACCCATGTGGACGACCGGCACCTTCACGTGCGGCATCGGCACCTCGTGCCAGGTGACCCGCTCGGTCTCGGGCCCCTCGGCGGCACGCTCCGGCTCGGCCGGCTTCGCGGCAGCTTCCGGCTCGGCCGCCTTCGCGGGAGCCTCCGGCTCAGCGGTCTTCGCCGCCGCCGGTGGCTCGGTCGCCTTTCGCGCCCGGCTCGGACGCCGGGTCGCGGCCTGTGCCGCATCGGTCGACTTCGGCTGGGAACGGCCTCGCGTGCGCGGCTGTGCGGTTGTCGTCATGGCAAGCACCTCCAGAAGAGAAGTGCCTACCCGGACCACATGTGATCAATCACGAATCGAGCCCAGGACCGGCCGGCCCCGGGTGGAATCCCGCCTCGCGTTCAGGCGGCGGCGGTCCGCCCGGCGCGGTCGCTGAAGAGCCGGCGGACGGCGGCGACGATGAGCGAGATCAGCAGGGCGCTGGCCACCTCGACGGCGATGGCGGAGAGCAGAGCGGACATGCGATTCCCTTCGGGTCCGTGTCCGCGAAAATCTAGGCGCGCCAAGTAAACGCCGTATGAACCGGCACTGGTCAGCGGGTGCCGTCCGCCGAAGGAGGGTGCAGGGCCGAGCGCTGGGTGGCCAGCGTGACGTCCTCCGGTTCCAGCACGCCCACGAGCAGCCCCTGGTCGACGACGAAGGTGGTACCGGACCGGGAAACCATGTACGCGACGTCGGCGAGCGGTTCGGACGCCTTGACGGTGGGCACCGAGGCCGCCGGTGTCGCGACCCGGCTGACCGGAGTGTCCGCGCGCTCGGACTCCGCAACGCGGGCCAGATCCGTCAGGCGGACCAGCCCGGCGGGTCGCAGGTCGTCGGTGCGCAACGCGATGAACCGGCTGCCGGGCGCCGCGTCGACGTCCGCCACGACGTCGGCCACGCTGCGGTTCGGATCGGCATACGTCACCTGGGGATGCATGGCCGCGGACACCGGCAGCCGGCCCAGCAGCGCCCGGTAGCGGTCCACCTGCGACTCGGCGGTCGCCGCGGACATGAGGAACCATCCGATGAGGGCGAGCCAGAGGCCGCCGAACACGTTGGTGAGCAGGACCTGCACCGCGCCCACGGCGATCAGCACCAGCCCGATCGCCCGGCCCGCGCGCGCCGCCGCGGCGGCGGCCCAGTAGCGGTCGCCGCGCCAGTGCCACAGCGCCGCGCGCAGCACCCGTCCGCCGTCCAGCGGTGCGCCCGGCAGCAGATTGAACACGGCCAGCAGGAGGTTGATCCCCGAAAGCCAGAACACGACGGCGAGCACGCCGGCCGGCGCGCCGATCGCGTTCAGGCCCACACCGATCCCGGCGAAGCCGGCGCCGAGCAGCGCGCTGGTGGCCGGTCCCGCACCCGCGGTCAGCAGATCGGCCCGGGCGTGCGGTGGCTCGGCGCCGAACTCGGCGACCCCGCCGAGCAGCCACAGTGTCACCCGCTCGACCCGGATGCCGAACGCCCGGGCGACCAGGGCGTGCGCCAGCTCGTGGGCCAGCAGCGACAGCAGGAAAACCACCGCGCCGGCCACACCGAGCAGCCACGTCGTGATGGCCGGCAGTCCGGGTGCGCCCCGCGGCACGACCGTCAACGCGAGGATCTGCGTCAGCAGCAGCATGATGAGCAGCACCGACCAGTGCACGCCCACCCGGATGCCGGCAATGGTGCCCAGGCGAAGGCTCGGTGTCACAGCCCCTCCTCAACGCTGCCCTCGGCGTCCTCAGGGCATCGCCGCCGCCAACTCCTTCGGCATGCTGCCCTTCACCTCCTCCCACTCGCCCTCGGCGCCGAAGCGCTTGAGTGCGGTGAGCACGGTCGAGATGAGCGCGTCGATGCCGCCGTCGACCTCGAACGGGAACTCGCTGCGCACCCGTTCGCGGAACTCGTCCCGGTTCATCTTCACCGGCACGCGGCTGGGCTCCCAGCCCTCGTAGTAGAGGCCGCGCACCAGCATCGGCAGGCACGCCGCGAAGTTCGCCGACTCGGCCACCGGCAGCCGGTCGCGCACGGCGTGCAGCACCGACCGGAGCGCGGCGAAGGATTGGTTGCGCCGCTCCCTCGGCCAGCCGTACACCTGCTCAATGTCCTTGAGCAGGTGATTGGTCTTGTCCACTGTGGAGGAGAACGTGTGGTATCCCGTTCCGCCCGTCATCGCCGGCCTCCTTCCGGTGCAGCTGGCAATCTCCGCGACAATTCCCTACCCAGACCGGGAGGTGTCAACCGGGTTCGGCGGGCATCGGCGTCGACCGGCGCGCCCGCACGAAATCACACGCATGACCATCCGTCCGGATCGTGGGCGCGGCGGTACGTTGAGCGTGAAGGTGCGTCGATCCGGCGCACCGCCGAGAGGAGGCCGACGACCATGATCGGAACAATCCTGTGGGCGATCATCGGCGGCGCCGTGCTCGGCGTGCTGGCACGGCTCATTCTGCCCGGACGGCAGAACATCTCGGTCCTCGCCACCGTGGTGGTCGGCATCATCGCGGCCTTCGTCGGAGGCCTGGTCGCCACCTGGCTCGGCGTGGGCAGGACCAGCGGCGTCGACTGGATCCGGCACGCCATCCAGATCATCTTCGCGATCATCGGCATCTACATCACCGCCCAGGTGAACACCAGGCACCGCCGGTCGGCCGGCACCGCCGCCCGATAGCGGCCCGCACTCACCGTCCGGGCCTCGCCGCACCCCCCGGGTTGTGGGCGGTGTGCGTGCGCCACCGCGCCAGCCGCTGCTGTGTCCCGGCCCGCCGGCGACCGGCATGGCGGCCGGCCCGGTGCCGGGCCTCCTGCCAGGCGACCGACCGATGGGGCTGCGCGGGCCGTGCCGGCGCGGCTTTGCCGGCGGCCGCCGGCGCCAGGCGGGGGTTGATGCCGTGGTACACCGGGGACGCGGGCGTGACGCCGCCGGCGACCATCTGAGACAGCGTGCGTTCCATGCCGATGCAGGTGTCCTCGACATAGTCGATCCCGGACGCCTCGGCCAGCTGCCGCGCCTGCGGACTGGCCAGGCCGATCTGCAGCCACACGGCGCCGGCGCCGATCGCCGCCGCCGCACGCACAATCCCCGGTGCCTCGTGGGCCGGCCGGAAGACGCTCACCACGTCGAGGTCGCACGGAACATCAGAGAGCCGTGCGTAGGAGTGCTCGCCGAAGAGCCGCGCGGCGTGCGGGTTGACCGGAATGATCCGCCAGCCTTGTTCCTGCAGCATCTTCGGCACCCAGTACCCGGCCTTGAGCGGATCCCGTGACGCTCCGACGACCGCGATCGTCCTCGCGTCCGCCAGAATCTGCCGTGCGGTACGCATCGGACCCATCTCCCATCCTCGAGCCGAAACTCTTCCCTATCCAACCTCGCCCAACCCTCGCCAACATCCAAGGCCGAACGTCCCGAAACCCCGCCCGCGGCCTGCCCCGGCGGCCGTTTCACCAGCCGCGGGCGGGGCAGAGTCCGGCAATGGGGTACGAACCCGTCGTCAAGAGCGCGGCGGAGCGCTCCGCCGCGAACCTGAGCGACTACCGGTGGGCGTGCCACGACTTCACCTGGCGGCACGCGCGCACGTGGCTGCCGCAACAGCCCTCCGGCGCCGGTCTCAACATCGCCTACCAGGCCGTCGACCGGCACGCCCGGGGCGAGCGCGCGGACGCCGTCGCCCTGCGGTGCCTCAACCAGGCCGGGGCCGGCCACGACCTGACCTACGCGCAGCTTGCCGAGCAGACCAGCCGCTTCGCCAACGTGCTCGGCGGACTGGGCGTCAAGCCGGGCGAGCGGGTGTTCTGCCTGCTCGATCGCTGCCCGCAGCTGTACGTCGCGGCCCTCGGCACGCTGAAGTACACCGCCGTGCTCGCGCCGCTGTTCTGCGCGTTCGGCCGCGAACCGGTCCGGCAGCGGCTCGCGTTCGGTGACGCGGCCGTCGTGGTGACCACGCCGGAGCTGTACGAGGAGCGCGTCGCGCCGGTGCTGCCCATGCTGCCGGCGCTGCGCCACGTCCTCGTCACCGGTGAGGACGTGCCCGCGGGCACGACGAGCCTCGAGCGTGCCATGTCCGGGGCCGGCGCCGGCTTCGAGGTCCCGCCGACGGACCCGCTGAGCATGGCGCTGATCCACTTCACCAGCGGCGCCACGGGCCGGCCGAAGGGTGTCGTCCACGTCCACGAGGCGGTGGTCGCCCACCACGCGACGGGCAGGCTCGCCCTGGACCTGCGCCCCGACGACGTCTTCTGGTGCACCGCCGATCCCGGCTGGGTCACCGGCACCTCGTACGGCATCGTCGCCCCGCTCACCGTCGGCGCCACGGTGCTCGTCGACGAGCGCGAGTACGAGGCCGAGCGCTGGTACGCCAACCTCGCCCGGCACCGGGTCACGGTCTGGTACACCGCGCCGAGCGAGCTGTGGATGCTGATGCGCCACGGCGGCGACCTGGCGACGCGGCACGACCTGTCCGCGCTGCGCCACGTGGCGTCCACCGGCGAGCCGCTCAACCCCGAGATCGTCGGATGGGGCCTGCGCGCGCTCGGGCGAGCGGTGCACGACGCCTGGGGGCAGACGGAGACCGGGGCCATCATGATCAGCAACTTCGCGGGTCTGGACATCCGGCCCGGCTCCATGGGCCTGCCGGTGCCCGGCGTGGAGGCCGCACTGCTGCGCCGCGGCGAGGACGGCCGGGCCGCCGTGCGCGACGGCCGCGTGTCGCCGATCGAGGAGCCGGGCGCCGTCGGCGAGCTCGCGCTGCGGGCGGGCTGGCCCTCGATGTTCCGCGGCTACCTGCACGACACGGCCGGGTACGCGCGCTGCTTCGCCGGCGGCTGGTACCTCTCGGGCGACCTGGCCCGCCGCGACGACGACGGATACTACTGGTTCGTCGGCCGGGCCGACGACGTCATCAAGTCGGGCGGCCACCTCGTCGGCCCGTTCGAGGTGGAGAGCCAGCTGATGCGGCACCCCGCCGTCGCCGAGGCGGGGGTCATCGGCAAACCCGACCCGGGCGCGGGATCGCTCGTCAAGGCGTTCGTCGCGCTGCGCCCCGGTCATCGGCCCTCGACCGACCTGCGCCGGGAGCTGCTGGCCTTCGCCCGCGGCCGGCTCGGCGCGCTCGCCCCGCAACAGATCGACTTCGCGCCGGACCTGCCGCACACCAGTAACGGCAAGGTCCTGCGCCGCCTGCTCAAGGCCCGCGAGCTCGGCCTGCCCGAGGACGACGTGTCGAGGCCGGAGGCGGCATGACGACCGCGACGACCGACGGCCGGCCCGCGAACGGGCCCCGGCGATTCACCGATCGCGCGGAGGCCGGACGCCGCCTCGCCGAGCGGCTCGGGCGCGAACTGCGAAGCGACACGGTCGTGCTGGCCGTCCCGGGCGGCGGGGTTCCGGTCGCGGTCGAGGTCGCCGCGGCCTTGGGCACCCGGCTGGCTCCGCTGGTCGTGCAGCGGCTCGCCGTCCCGTTCCAGCCGGACTCGGCGATGGCGGCCCTGGGGCCCGGCGGTGCGCTCGCCGTGAACGCCGCGGTGCTGCACGAGGCGAACGTCGACGCCGACGAGCTGGCGACCGAGGCCGGCCGCGCCCGGGCCTGCGCCGCCGACCGGGCCCGGCGGCTGCTCGCCGGGCGTCCGGCGCCCGACATCCGCGGGCGGCCGGTGATCGTCGTGGACGACGTGATCGTCACGGGCGCGACGGTGCGGGCGGCGTGCCGGGCCGCACGGATCGCGGGCGCGACCCGAGTGCTGGCGGCGGTACCTGTCGCCGGCGAGGCCGGCCTGGAAGAGCCGGCGGCGGCCGACCAGATGATCCACCTGGACACGGTCGCGGACGGCGCACGGGCCGGCGGACGGTACGCCGACTTCCGGCCGGTGCCCGACGACGAGGTGGTCTCCCTGCTGGCCGCCGCGGACGGCCGGAGCATGCCGTCCGGCCGCCGCCGGGTCGCCGACCCGCCCGAGGAGCACGGCCGCCTCACCGTGCCGCCGGACGCCGTGGGCGCCGTCGTGCTGGCGCACACCAGCCGGCGGGCCGAGTTCGGGCCCCGGTACCGCTGGATCGGCGGCCGCCTGCGCGACGCCGGGCTGGCCACCCTGTCGATGAACCTGCTGCGGCCGGAGGAGGAGCTCGACTGGACAGCGGCCTGCGACGTGCGGCTGCTCGCCGACCGGCTCGCCGGCGGTCTGCGGCGCCTGCGCGCCGATGCGACGGTCCGGGCGCTGCCGATCGGCCTGTTCGCCACCGGCAACGCGGCCGCCGCGGCCCTCGCGGTCGCGGCTCGACCGGCCCGCGACCCGGTCGCGGCGGTCGTGTGCCACGACGGACGGCCGGACCTGGCCTGGCGCGACCTGGGCCGGGTCCGGGCGCCCGCGCTACTGGTGGCCGGCGGGCGCGACGAGCATCTGGCCGAGCTCAACCGGGCGGCGTACGAGGGGCTGGCGCACGGTGGCCGCCTGGCGATCCTGCGCGATGCCGGGCGCCAGCTGCAGGAGGCGGGCACCCTGGCCGCCCTGACGGAGCTGACCGGCGCGTGGTTCGTGCAGTGGCTCACCGGTCGCCGGGCCCCGAGCCCCGGCGGCCGGGCCGGGTAGCACCAGCGGTGGCGCGACCGGCCGCACCCCGACGACGCCGGCGGCTACGCGTCCGTGCCCGGCAGCCGGAGTGCGGCCCATACCGTCTTGCCGGCGGGGTCGCGCAGGTAGCCCCATGCGGTCGCGGTGCGGGCGACGATGCGCAGGCCGTCGCCCGGCTGGCCGGGCTGGTCCGGGTGGGGCCGGCGGGCGGCCGGCAGGACCGTCGGCGGGCGCCGGTCGCCGTCGCGGACGGCCAGGTGCAGGTACGCCCCGCGGCGGCTGACGGTGACGGTCACCTCCGTGCCGGCGTAGAGGACGGCGTTGAACACCAGCTCGAAGACGACCCGGCGGGCGGCCGTGGCGATCTGCGGGACGGCCCAGGCGGCGCAGGCGTCCTGGACGAGCAGCCGGGCGCGGCTGCCGGCGAACGCGTCCGGCTGCAGGGTGAGCCGGAACCGGTCCGGCGGGGGCGCGCCGTGATGCGCGGCCACCTCAGCCTGCGCGCGGTCGCCGTACAGCCGCAGCCTGCGGTGCCAGAACGGGCTGAACAGCCGCTCCCGCAGCTGCCCGCGGGCCGGCGTCACCCACAGCAGGATCACGCCGTAGTCGCTGGCGGCCCGGTCCTGTGCCGCCCGGAACAGCGGCGCCGCGGTGCCGGTCGGGTCGTCGAAGTCGGTGAGGTCGACGACGACGGCCCGCGGGCAGGCGACGAGCGCCTTGCTGATGCTGGTGCGCAGATGGTGCTTGCGCTCGGTGGTCAGCTGCCCGGCCACGGTGATCCAGATGAGCTCGTGCTCCGGGTCGTGCCGGGTTTCGACGGTCATCATGGCCGTACGGTAGTCAATTTCGCTTGGACGTGAATCAGTCCAGCGGGCGATTCTCGCTCCGCCGGCATCACCGGCAGCGCCTCGGCGCGCCCGCACGACCTGTGGCGCCAGCGCTCGGCGCCACAGGTCGTCGAGGTGTGGATCAGCAGCTGGTTACGACCGTGAAGGTCCTGGGCGCGGTTTCTTTCAACGTTGTCACCGTCGCGTCGCCCATCCCCATGTAACCCCACGACCCGTTCGCGTAGTACGGGTTGTACGGGTTCACGCCGTAGCTGGTCGCCCGCCCGGCGGCCTGATGTTGCAGGTTCGTCGCCGCGCCACAGAACAGCGTCGACGTCGGCGTCGGCGTTGCCGTAGGCGTAGGTGTTGGGGTCGGCGATGCGGTCGGCGTTGCGGTCGGGGATGAGGTCGGGGTCGTCGACCGGTCGACACGCCGGTTGTTGGTGAAGAGGAAATTGGTGAGATACGCCGGGTAGTTGATGCTGTTGGTGCTGATGTAGCTGCCACCCGGTTGTGCTCCCGCCGGCCAGTTGTGGCCGAGGTTCGTGTTCTGGATGAGCGAGACCCGGGGTCCCTGGGCGTCGGAGTACAACGTCCCGCTGCCTGCGGTGTTGGTGCCGGCCAGGCCGCTGAGGCTGAACGTCGACGTGGTGTTGGCGCCGTAGATGCCCGCCATGATCTGAGCATCGAGCGTGTCGTAGCCGGGCGCGACCGTCGTGTCGTTACTGCCGTAGATCACCGAGGTCAGTTGCGTGCTGAAGCCGGCCGTGTGCGATCCGGCAAACTGTTTGCAGACCGAGGTTCCGGTCGACTGATTGGTGGCGACCGAGGAGATCTGGCCGGACGTCGTTCCCACGGTCGGTCCGGCGTTGATGCCGATGCCCGCGAAGACGTCGGGCGCGAGACACCCCATGACCATGGTCTCGCCGCCACCGGACGACAGTCCCGAGATGTAGACCTGATTCGGATCGAGGTTGAGCGCTGTGCGCGCGAGCATGGCGCTGACCAGGTTCAGCAGATCGTCGTCGTGTCTGGCGGGATTGCTACTGCTGTGGTTCGTGTCGTAGTAGTCCCAGCAACCGAGGATGACGCCGCCGTTCGGGGCGGCGGGGAGTGCGACAACCATGCCGTACTGGTCGGCGGTGCTTGCCCAGTTGGCCCCGGACTGAAGATTGGCGTTTGTCTGGACGCAGCCGTGAAGGCTGATCATGAGGGCGCGTTTGCCGGCCAGCAGGCCTGGGGTTGACGGGGTGTAGACGCGAACGTTCATGCCCGCGATGGTTTCGCTGGTCCACGCGCCAGCAGCGGCGGCGGTCTGCTGCTGCGCGATGGCGACCAGGAATCCCACGGTCAGGGCTGCGGCGAGACCCAGCATGCCTGTTCGGCGTGGGGTGCTACGGCGGATTGACACTAGACCTCCGTTTCCGATCTGTCGGTGGGAAGCCGGCCGCGTCTACACCGACAGGTAGCGGACAAGTCGGTCAAACTGCTCAACTTCCCGCAGAGAACGCTAGGAGGGGAAACCTTCCTGTAACAGGTGCGTCGACACAACTTCTCATGGAGGCAATGTGGAGGACGTACCCATCGATTAGTCGCCCGGCGGCTGCGCATAGAGCCCGCGGGCCGGGGCGGTGCCCCGGCCCGCGGGCGCCGGCCGTCAGGCGAGGGTGCGGACCCGCGGGCCGTCCAGGTAGCACCAGATGTCGAGGGTGTACTCGGGCTCGACCGTCGAGGGATGGAAGCCGATACGGTGCCGGCTGCCGTCCGTCAGCGTCAGCTCGACCTCGTGCGCGCCGGTGAAGGCGACCGACGAGTACTGCATCGGCGGCGGGTCCTGGAACTCGGCCCGCGCGCACAGCAGCGGCTGCGCCGACTCGCGGGTGTTCAGCCCCGCCGGCCGCACGACCCTCACCCACTGATGCTCGCTGAGCCCTTCGTCGCTCTTGTCGATCACCACCTGGTAGCGCAGGTCGCTCGACCAGGCGACCACCGTCCGTTCGTGGCTCGGCGTCAACAACCACGCGAAGCCGGAGCAGCCGAAGAGCACCACGCTGAGCACGGCGCACAGCACCGTGACGGTGATGGAGATGGCGCGCTCACGGACGTACAGCAGGACGAACCCGGCCACCACCAGCGGCCCGAGGAACAGCGCCGCCGCCAGCGTCCACCGCCCGATCCGCCCCAGCAGTATCAGATTCCCGGGGTTCGCCCGCGCTACGACGGTGAACACGGCCAGAAGCAGAACGAGAACGCCGGCGCCGACCGTGAGGCGACGCCGGACGAGAATATTCGAGGAACTCATGGCGGCCATCGTCGGCGCCGCGGCCCCGCAAGGCCCGCGTCAATCGCGCATACGACAGCTACGGCTTGGTGACCCACGCGTTACAGGCGGCGCGGGCTGGGAAACCCTTTATCAAAAGCCGCAAAGGAGGAGGGATCATGCCAGCGGGTTCGAGCGCCAAGCGCGAACGGCAGTACGAACACATCAAGGACAGCGCCAAGAACCGCGGCCAGTCCACCAAGCGGGCCAAGGAGATCGCGGCCCGGACCGTCAACAAGGAACGCGCCCGCGCCGGCGAATCGCGGACCGCGAGCCGTTCCTCCATCACCGACGTGTCGTCGGGCCACCGCGGCGGCAAGCGGTCGCACACCGGCGCACAGGGCCGTACCAAGGAGCAGCTCTACAACGAGGCCAAGCAGCGCAACATCAAGGGGCGCTCGAACATGTCGAAGGCCGAGCTGGAGCGCGCCCTGTCGCGCTGAGCTGCCGCGGGCCCGCGCCCGCCCCGGTGCGGGCGCGGGCCCGGCCGGCGAGGCTCGCGAACGGCCGTACGCACGCGCTGTCAGGCGAGGTCGAAGCGGTCCAGGTTCATGACCTTCGTCCAGGCGGCCACGAAGTCGCGGAGGAACTGCTCGCCGGCGTCGGCCGCGGCGTAGACCTCGGCGATGGCGCGCAGCTGGGAGTGGGAGCCGAAGACCAGGTCCACCGCGGTCGCGGTCCACCTCGGCTCGCCCGTGGCACGGTCGCGGCCCTCGTAGACGTGCTCCTGCGTGCGCGACGGCGACCAGACCGTGCCCATGCCGAGCAGGTTGCGGAAGAAGTCGTTGCTCAGCGTGCCCGGGCGGTCGGTGAGCACGCCGTGGGCGCGGCCGCCGTGGTTGACGTTCAGCGAGCGCAGGCCGCCGAGCAGGACGGTCATCTCGGGGGCGCTGAGCTCGAGCATGAAGGCGCGGTCGATCAGCAGCACCTCCGGCGGGAGCTTCTCGCCGGCCCGCACGTAGTTGCGGAAGCCGTCGGCCCGCGGTTCGAGCACGGCGAACGACTCGGCGTCGGTCTGCTCCTGGGAGGCGTCGGTACGCCCCGGCGTGAACGGCACGGTGACGTCGTGCCCGCCGTCCCGGGCCGCCCGCTCGATGCCCGCGCAGCCGCCCAGCACGATGAGGTCGGCCAGCGAGATCCTCCGGCCACCGGCGGTGAAGTCCTGCCGGACGCGGTCGAGCACCGCGAGTACTGACGAGAGCGCCGCCGGCTCGTTGACCTCCCAATCCTTCTGCGGGGCCAGGCGGAGCCGGGCGCCGTTGGCCCCGCCGCGCTTGTCGGTGCCGCGGTAGCTCGCCGCCGCGGCCCAGGCGGTCGCGACCAGCTGGGGCGGCGTCAGGCCGGACTCGAGCAGCTTCGCCTTGAGCGCGACGACGTCGGCGTCGGTGACCAGGTCGTGCTCGACCGGCGGGACCGGGTCCTGCCACAGCTGCGGCTGCGGCACCCACGGGCCGAGATAGCGCGAGATCGGGCCCATGTCGCGGTGCAGCAGCTTGTACCACGCCTTGGCGAACGCCTCGGCGAACTGCTGCGGGTTCTCGTGGAACCGCTTCGCGATCGGGCCGTAGACCGGGTCGAGGCGCAGCGCCAGGTCCGAGGTCAGCATCATCGGGGCGTGCCGTTCGGCCGGGTCGTGGGCGTCGGGCACGGTGCCCTGCGCCTCGGGGTTCTTCGGCGTCCACTGCTTCGCCCCGGCGGGGCTCGTGGTGAGCTCCCAGTCGTAGTTGAACAGGTTGTCCAGGAAGCCGTTGTCCCATCGGGTCGGGGCGGAGGTCCACGCGCCCTCCAGGCCGCTGGTGAGCGCGTCCGCGCCGACGCCGGTGCCGTGCGCGTTCTTCCAGCCCAGGCCCTGCTGCTCGATGGGCGCGCCCTCCGGCTCGGGGCCGAGGTACTGCGGGTCGACGGCGCCGTGCGTCTTGCCGACCGTGTGGCCGCCGACGATGAGCGCCACGGTCTCCTCGTCGTTCATCGCCATCCGGCCGAACGTCTCGCGGATGTCCCGGGCCGACGCGAGCGGGTCGGGGTGGCCGCTGGGCCCCTCCGGGTTGACGTAGATCAGGCCCATCTGCACGGCACCGAGCGGGCCGGCGAGCTCCCGGTCGCCGCTGTAGCGCTCGTCGCCGAGCCAGGTGTCCTCGGGGCCCCAGAAGATCTCATCCGGCTCCCAGATGTCCTCGCGGCCGAAGCCGAAGCCAAAGGTGGTGAAGCCCATCGACTCGTAGGCGCAGTTGCCGGCGAAGATGAGCAGGTCCGCCCAGGAGAGCTTCCGGCCGTACTTCTCCTTGATCGGCCACAGCAGCCGCCGGGCCTTGTCCAGGCTCGCGTTGTCGGGCCAGCTGTTGAGCGGGGCGAAGCGCTGCGCGCCGCTGCCGCCACCGCCCCGGCCGTCGGCGATGCGGTAGGTGCCCGCGGCGTGCCAGCTCATCCGGATGAACAGCGGCCCGTAGTGGCCGTAGTCGGCGGGCCACCAGTCCTGCGAGGTGCGCATCAGCTCGACGAGGTCCCGCTTGAGCGCCTCGACGTCGAGGCCGCTGAACTCCGTGCGGTAGTCGAAGTCCTCGCCCAGGGGGTTGGACCGGGGCGAGTGCTGGTGGAGCACCGAGAGGTCCAGCTGGTTGGGCCACCAGTCCCGGTTGGTGCGGGGCCGGCCCGGGGGCTTCGCGGTCGGCGCGGGGATTGACGGGTTTTCGCTCTCGCTGACGCTCTCGGTCGCGCCCTTCGGATCAGACACGTCGGGTCCTTCTCTCCTGTTCCCGTGCTGGTCATGGTCGGCTGGGGAATTACCCCCGGAACCGCTACGGCGTGAAGACGGTGCGCACGCAGCCGTCGCGCTTCTCCTTGAAGATGGTGTACCCCTCCTGCCCGCGCGAAAGCGGCATGGTGTGCGTCGCCAGGTGCTCCGTCACCAGCTCACCGCGCGCCATGCGCCGCAGCACCATCGGGATGTACCGCTGCCCGTGCACCTGCGCACCGCGCAGCGTCAGGCCCTTGTTCATCACCGCTCCCAGCGGGAACTTGTCCACCATGCCGGCGAAGACGCCGAGCACGAAGACGCTGCCGCCCTTGCGGCAGTTGTAGATCGCCGAGCGCACCGCGGCCGGGCGGTCGGTCTGCAGCCGCAACTGCTGCTTGACCGTGTCGTAGACGTCCTGCGGCCCGCCCGTGCGGGCTTGCATGCCGACGGCCTCGATGCACACGTCCGGGCCGCGGCCTGCGGTGCGCTCCAGCAGTTCGGCTTCGACGTCGGTGCTCGAGTAGTCGATCGTCTCGGCGCCGATGTGCCGCCGGGTCATGTCGAGGCGGTAGTCGTACCGGTCGATGCAGATGACCTGCTCGGCGCCGAGCAGCATCGCCGCCCGCGCCGCCAGCTGCCCGACCGCGCCCGCGCCCCAGACGGCCACCACGTCACCGGGGCGCACGCCGCCGAGGTCGGCGCCCATCCACCCGGTCGAGGCCGAGTCGGACGCGAACACGGCCCGCTCGTCGCTGACGTCTTCGGGCACGGTGAACGCGCCGACGTCGGCGAACGGCACCCGGACGTACTCGGCGTGGCTGCCGGCGAAGCCGCCCATCGCGTGCGAGTAGCCGAAGCAGCCACCCGGCGCCGCGCCCCACAGCTGCTCGGTGATCGCCGGGTTGATGTTGGCGTTGTCGCACAGGGAGTACTCCTCTCGCCGGCAGTACCAGCACTGCCCGCACGCGATGAACGACGACACGACGACCCGGTCACCCACCGAGTGCCGCCGTACGTCCGGGCCGACCTCGACGACCTCGCCGATGAACTCGTGCCCGAGCACGTCACCCGGGTGCATGAACGGGATGTACCCGCCGAGCAGGTGCAGGTCCGAGCCGCAGGCCACAGACCGGCGGACGCGGACGATGATGTCGCCGCGGTTGCGGATCTGCGGGTCGGGCACCTCCTGCGGGCCGACCTTGTTCACGCCTTCCCAGCACATCGCCCTCACAGCCGCCCCTCCTCCCTGCCGTACCGGGTCGCGTACTCCAGCGGCGCCCCGGTCAGGGTCGGCTGCGTGGCCGACGGCGCGTCCGGCCGCAGCACCTCGCCGACCTCCGCCAGGGACCGGGCCTCCCGCAGTGCGGTGCGCAACTGCCGGACCCGGTCGCCACCGGAGCCGTCCGCGATCCGGGCCGCGAGCTCCGTGCCCCGGTCCCCGGGCGCGGGCCGGATGCGGATCTCGACCGGGAAGCCAAGCTCGTCCAGCGGCGGCGGCATTGACGCGAGCCTCTCGGGCGAGCTGTAGATGGTGACGCTGTGCCAGCGGTCGGGCTCGGGGCGGCCGCGGCGCCGCGCGGCGATGACGGCACCGGCGAGCACGCCGGCCCCGGCCGTCATCGCGAGGACGGCCGCCGGTCTCCACGTCGATCCAGGTCTCTGCATGTCTACTCCCGAATCCGGTGAGCGGGAAGAGCCCCGGCTACCCGCCATCGCCGCGCCGACACGCGAACACGCGATCCGGTTGCCCGGCGGGCGGGCGGTCGTGACGGGATCCTCACCCGGGCGTGACGTTCGGCCCTGCAGTCCCGCGCCGCCGGGCGGCACGGTGGAAGCATGACCGCCCTTCCAGCCCTCGGCACCGCCGGGCTCACCACGAGCGAGGCCGCCGAGCGGCAGCGGCGCCATGGCCGCAACGAGCTGCCCGCACCCCGGCCTCCGTCCCTCGCCGCGCGGGCCGGCACCCAGCTGCGCGACCCGCTCGTGCTGGTCCTGCTGGCGGCCATGGTGGTCACCGCCCTGCTGCGCGACGTCAGCGACCTCGTCGTCATCCTGCTCGTCGTCGTGCTCAACACCACCATCGGCGTGGTCCAGGAGATCCGGGCCGACCGCGCGGTGGCGGCGCTGCGGAGCATGGCCGCGCCGTCGGCCCGGGTGCGGCGCGACGGCGCCGACGTCGCGATCCCGGCGGCCGAACTGGTGCCGGGCGACATCGTGCGCGTCGAGTCCGGCGACATCATCCCCGCGGACCTGCGCATCGTCGAGGCGGTCCAGCTCAGCGTCGACGAGGCCGCGCTCACCGGCGAGTCGATGCCGGTGGCCCGCGGCGCCGGTGAGGAGCTGTCCGCCGGGACCGTGGCGGCCGGTGGCCGTGCGGTCGGCGAGGTGACCCGCATCGGCCCCGACAGCGCCCTGGGCCGCATCGCCGCGCTGGTGTCCGGCCAGCCACGGCGGCCGACGCCGCTGCAGCGCCGGCTGGCAGGACTCGGCCGGGTCCTCGCGCTGGCCGCGGCGGTGCTGTCCGCGGTGGTACTGGCCGTCGGTGTGCTGCGCGGCCAGCCGTTCGGCGAGATGCTCCTCGCCGCGGTCAGCCTGACCGTCGCCGCGGTGCCGGAGTCGCTGCCGGCCGTGGTGACGCTCGCCCTCGCGCTCGGCGCGCACCGCATGGCCCGCCGCTCGGCGATCGTGCGGCGACTCGCGGCCGTGGAGACGCTCGGCTCGGTCACGATCCTGGCCACCGACAAGACCGGCACCCTGACCGAGGGCGTCATGTCGGTCGACCGGCTCGTGCTGCCCGGCGGCGCGACCGTCACCCTCACCGGCCGCGGCTACGACCCGGGCGGCACGGCCGACCCCACGCCCGGCCCGCAGGCCGTGCGGCTGGCCGAAGCGCTCGCGCTGTGCAACGACGCCGCGCTGGCCGCGCCCGAGGCCGGGCCCGGCGCCTGGCGGCCGGTCGGGGACCCGATGGAGGCCGCGCTGCTGACGGCCGCGGCCCGCTGCGGAGTGCCCGACGATCTCCGCAGCGCGCTCCCCCGCATCGACGAGGTGCCCTTCGACCCGGTCCGGCGCCGGATGACCACCATCCACCGCCACCCCGATGGCGGGTACCTCGTCCTGTGCAAGGGCGCCCCCGAGGCCCTGCTCGGCCCGGTGTGCGCCGATGACGGGGTGCTCGCGGCGGCGGCCGAGGCGCTGTCCCGGTCGGGCTACCGGGTCCTGGCCGTCGCCGGGGCCCGCCGCACCGGATACGTCAGCGCCGCCGAGGCGGAGCGCCGCCTCGACCTGCTGGGCCTGGCGGTGCTGACCGACCCGGTCCGGGCCGGGACGCCCGAGACCGTCGCCGCGTTCCGCGAGGCCGGGATCGGCCTGGTGCTCATCACCGGCGACGCCCCGGCCACCGCCGCCGCGATCGCCGAGCGCGTCGGCCTCGCCACCGGCCCGGCCCGGGTCGCGCTCGGCGACGCCGCCGCGAGCGCGGATCCCGGCATCGAGGTCTTCGCCCGGACCGACCCGGAGCAGAAGCTCACCATCGTCGAGCGGCTGCAGCGCGAGGGCGCCGTGGTCGCGATGACCGGCGACGGCGTCAACGACGCGCCGGCCCTGCGCCGCGCCGACATCGGCGTGGCCATGGGTCGCGGCGGCACCGAGGCCGCCCGGCAGGCCGCCGACCTCGTGCTCGCCGACGACAACCTCGCCACCGTGGGGCGCGCGGTGCTGGAGGGGCGGCGCATCTACGACAACATCCGGCGGTTCCTGGTCTACGCCCTGTCCGGCGGCGCCGCGGAGGTGCTCGTGATGCTGGCCGGGCCGTGGCTGGGTCTGGCGGTACCGCTGCTGCCCGCGCAGATCCTCTGGATCAACATGAACACCCACGGCCTGCCGGGCGTCGCCCTCGGCGGTGAGCCCGCGGCCCCCGGGCTGATGCACCGCCGGCCGCGCCGCCCCGGCGACGCGATCCTCGGCGGCCTCACCGGACGCATCGCCGGCATCGCCGCGCTCATCACCGCGACCGCACTCAGCGCCGCGCTGTGGGCCCGCCACGCCGGCGCCCCGTGGCAGACCGTCCTGTTCACCGTCCTCGGCCTGGCCCAGCTCGGCGTGGCGCTCGCCGTGCGCACCCGCGGCACGGACCGGCACAACCGGGGCCTGGACGTTGCGGTCGTGGTGTCACTGGCCCTGCAGCTGGGCGCGCTGTACCTGCCGTGGCTGCGCGACCTGCTCGGCACCGAGGCGCTGACCCTGCCCGAGCTCGCCACGGCCGCCGGGTTCGCAGCGGTCCCCGGCCTCGCCGCGCGGCTGCTCGCCCGGGCGCCTGCCCACTGCGCGGCAGCCGAGTAGTCCGCTGCGGAATGGGCAGGGGGAGGCAGTATCGGAAGAGCGAGGGGAAACCGCAATGCCGAGCAGTCAGCGAGGACCGGGCTCCGGGACGCCGGTCGCGTTCCGCATCGGTGCCGTCAGCCGGGAGCTCACCCGAGCGGCGGTGGCCGCCGTGCAGGCGCCCTCCGTGCTCAACACCCAGCCGTGGCACTGGCGCATCGCCGGCGACGCGGCGCTGCTCTACGCCGACCGGCGCCGCCGCCTGGCCGCCCTCGACCCGAGCGGGCGGATGCTCGTGGTCAGCTGCGGCGCGGCACTGCACCACGCGTGCGTCACCCTGGCCGCCGAGGGGGCCGGCTTCACGGTCGAGCCGTTCCCGGAAGGCGAGGGCGACCTGCTCGCCGTCATCCGGTACCGCGGCCCGGCCGCGCCGTCCGTCCGCGCCCAGCGCCTGCACAGTGCCATCCCGGTCCGCAGCTCCGACCGCCGCCCGTTCGCGGCCCGGCCGGTTCCGGAGCCCGCGCTGGAGCGCATGCGGCGCGCCGCCCAGCGGGTCGGCGCTCACCTGCAGCTGACGTGGTCGCGCGACCTGACCGACATCGCGACCGCGGCCGGGCAGGCCACCGCCGCCATGCTGTCGGACCCCGCGTGCCGCAGCGAGCTCGCCGCCTGGGTCCGCCGCCCGGGCGAGGGCGACGACGGCGTCCCGCTGGACACGGTCGCGCCGCCCGGCGCGCGGCCGGTGCCGCTGCGCGACTTCACCGGCACCGGCGGAGGGCCGAGCATCACCAGCGAGGTCGACGTCGGCGACCGGGAGGCGCGCTACGGCGTCGTCGTGACCGACGGCGACGGCCCGAACGACTGGCTCACCGCCGGGGTGGCGCTCTCCGCGGTCATGCTCACCGCCACCGCCGAGCACCTGGCCACGTCCGCGATGAGTGACCTGGTGGAGCGCGAGGTGTCCCGCCGCACGCTGCGCCACATGCTCGGGGGCGTCGGATACCCGGCGATCGGCCTGCGCATCGGCGTCCCGGCGGCCGGCCCGGCCCCGCCGCGGGCACCGCGCCGCCCGGCGATCGAGATCGTCGAGGTCGTCGCCGACCCCGTCCCGGCCGACGGGTCGCCATCCGGCGGCGCGGCGGCGGATGCTTGAAACGTCCGCCGCTGCCGACAGGAGGCGGGTCCGCATGCGTACCCCGCGACAGATCCTCGCCGAGGCCCACACGATCGCCGTCGTCGGCGCCTCCCGCGACCCGCAGAAGCCGGCGCACTGGGTGCCCCGGATGCTCAAGGAGCAGGGCTGGCGCATCGTCCCGGTCAACCCGTTCGCCGAACGGATCCTGGACGAGCCCGCCTACCGCCGGCTGGCGGAGGTCCCGGAGCACATCGACGTCGTCGAGGTCTTCCGCCCGGCCGGCGAGGCGCCCGGGATCGTCCGGTCCGCCATCGCGGCCGGTGCCGGCGCTGTCTGGCTGCAGCTGGGCATCGTCAGCCCGCCGGCCCGGCGCATCGCCGCCGAGGCCGGGCTCGACTACGTCGAGGACACCTGCATGGGTCAGGAGCGGGCGCTGCACGACATGCGCCACGGCGACGCCCATCCGCACTGCCGGGTGTACCACGGCATCGAGCCCACCGCCGACGGGCCGCCGGCCGGTTGAGGCCGGCCCCGGCTATCGGGCCGGCATGTGCAGCACCGCGGCGCCGCTGAACCGGTCCGCGGCGAGGTCGGCCAGGGCGTCGGGCGCGCCGTCGAACGGGTACGGGTTCACCGTCACCTTCAGGCGGTGCCGCTGCGCGAACTCGAGGAACTGCCGGCCGTCCTCCCGGGTGTTCGCGGTGACGCTGCCCAGCCGCCGCTCCTGGAACAGGTGCTCGGCGTAGCGCAGCGGCGGGATGTCGGTCAGGTGGATCCCGGCGATCGCCAGCGTGCCGCCGCGGTCCAGCGCCGCCAGCGCCGGCGGCACCAGCGTGCCCACCGGCGCGAACAGGATGGCCGCGTCGAGCGGCTCCGGCGGCGCGGTGGCCGACGCCGACGCGGCGCCGAGGGACAGCGCCAGCTCCCGCGCGGCGGCCGCGCGGGTCACGACGTGGACGGTGGCCCCCTCGGCGATCGCGACCTGCGCGGCCAGGTGCGCCGACCCGCCGAACCCGTAGACGCCCAGCCGCCCGCCGGGCGGCAACTCGCTGCGGCGCAGCGCGCGGTAGCCGATGATGCCGGCGCACAGCAGCGGCGCCAGCTCGGCATCGCTGTAGCCGGTGGGCAGCCGGTACACGAAGGCGGCGGGGGCCACGCAGTACTCGGCGTATCCGCCGTCGGCGTCCCAGCCGGTGTACCGCGACTGCGGGCAGAGGTTCTCCGCGCCCCGCCGGCAGTAGCGGCAGCGCCCGCAGGTCCGCCGCAGCCACGCCACGCCGACGCGGGTCCCGGGCGGCGGGTCGGTCACCTGCGCGCCCACCCGCTCGACCGTGCCGACGACCTCGTGGCCGGGCACCGTGCCGGGGCGCCGCGGCGCGAGATCCCCCTCCGCCAGATGCAGGTCGGTGCGGCAGACCGCGCAGACCTGGACCCGGACGAGCACCTCGTCGGCGGCCGGCTCCGGCACCGGCACCACCGCCCGCCGCAGCGGCCCCCCGGCGATCGGCCCGGGCCGGTGCACCTGCCAGGCGGTCATCGTCTCCATCCGGGCCTACCTCCCACGAAGGTCGCGCTGCGGGGAGGCATGCCGCCCGCACGATCCCCCGCGTTTGCACGCCCCGACTCTCGTGCGCTCACGGCGCCGCCGCGGCGGCGTCCGCCGATGCCCCGGAGACGGCGCCCGGTGCCGGCGCGTGGGCGACCAGCACCGGGCATTCAGCCCGGTGCAGCAGGCGGAGCCCGACCGAGCCGAGCAGCAGCCCGCGGAAGCCGCCGTGCCCGCGGTTGCCGACGACGACGATCCGGCACCGGGCCGAGCGCTCGGTCAGCACCTCGGCCGCGTCGCCGACGATCCCGTTGAACTCCCACGGCACGCCCGGATGCCGCTCGCCGACCGCGGCCACGTGCGCCGCGGTGGTCTGGCACAGCGACCGGCGGGTCTCCTCCACGTCGTACAGCAGCGGCGGCGTGCCCAGCGACGGCGGAGCGATCGGCACCTCCAGCGCCCGGACCGCCGCCACCCGGCTGCCCCAGCGGGTCGCCTCGGCGAACGCGAGCTCCAGCGCGGCGTCGGACGGCTCGGAGCCGTCGACGCCCACCAGCACGTCCCCGCTCGGGTCCGGGCGGCCGCGCACGACCGCGACCGGCCCCGCCGCGTGGGCCGTCACCTGCTGGCTCACCGAGCCCAGGAACGTCCCGGTGATCTCGTGCCGGCCGCGGGTGCCGACGACCAGCAGCCCGGCGCCCTCCGCCGCGTGCAGCAGCACATCGGCCGGCTGGCCCAGCACGGCCGAGGCCTGCACGTCCACCCCGGGCACGGCGTCCGCGGCCCGCCGGGCCGCGTCGGCGGCGACCATCTCCGCCAGGTCCTGCGCGGTCTCGGCGAGCCCGCCGCGCGGCCCGAGGACCGCGGGCACCCGCCAGTGGTACGCGAGCAGCACGTGCAGCCCCGCCCCGCGCCGGGCGGCCTCGGCCGCGGCCCACCGCGCCGCCGCCAGCGCCGTCTCACCCCCGTCGACACCCACCACGACCGGCTCGCCCGTCATCGGCGTACCCTCCTCGCGCGATGTCACCGTCCGGCGCTCGATTCCCGGGAATCGGCACCTCATGCACGAAGGCGGCGGGCGTGTGTCCCCGGTGTCCCCGGCCCTTCGGCCTTACCACCTGGACCTCCGGCGAGGCAGCATGGATAGAGGGCACGGGAGCGGGCGGCCACGTGACAGGAGGACCTGATGACTTATCAGTACGGTCCGGTCGTCGTCGGCGTCGACGGATCGCAGCACAGCATCGGCGCGCTGCGGTGGGCCGCGGACGAGGCTTGCCGGTGGACCCGCATGCTGCTGGCGGTCAGCGTGCTGCCGCCGGACGCGGCCCTGGACGCGCAGCGCGAGCAGGAACGGATCGCGGACTGGGCCGCCGAGGAGGCGCGGCGGTGGCGGGTCGGGGTCGCGGCGGTCGGCGAGACCCACCGCGGCCGGCCGATCGAGGTGCTGCGCCGGCTGGCCGAGGACGCCCGCCTCGTCGTCGTGGGCGGGCGCGGTGCCGGCGAGCACCTCGACCCGCCGCTGGGTTCGGTCG
Organism: Dactylosporangium sp. CA-233914; assembly: GCF_050942935.1. Taxonomy (NCBI): domain Bacteria; kingdom Bacillati; phylum Actinomycetota; class Actinomycetes; order Micromonosporales; family Micromonosporaceae; genus Dactylosporangium; species Dactylosporangium sp. CA-233914. Next base: position 8,268,187 of record NZ_CP192030.1, read on the forward strand.
CGCGGGCCCTCGGCCACCGGGCTGACGCCCCGGTGCTCATCGTCCACAATGCACAGCGCTGGGCCTCCCCGGAGGCCGTCCTGCCCCACACCGGGCCGGTCGTCGTCGGGTTCGACGGCTCCGAGCCGGCCCTGCGCACGCTGCGGCCGGCCTTCGAGGAGGCGGCGGCGCGGTGCGACCGGCTCGTCATCGTCCAGGCGTGGCGCCACCCCGACCTGTGGCACCCCGGCTCAGCGCGCGGCAGCGACCTCAGCACCGACGAGGCCGCCGTGCACGAGGCGCTCTGCGAGACCATCCGGCCCTGGCACGCGGAGCACCCGCTGCTCGAGGTCGAGGTGCGCAGCGAGCCCGGGGACCCGGTGGACGCGCTGGCCGCCGCGTCGCAGTGGGCGACCCTACTGGTCCTGGGCACGCAATGCCCGGCCGACCACGCGCGGCCGCCGCACCCGTCGGTGACGGCCCGGCTGCTGGAGTACGCCGCCTGCCCGGTCCTGGTCGCGCACGGCCCGGCCCGGATACCGGCGCACGCGGAGGCGACGGCCGCCGTGGTGGCATAGGCCCGCTCAGCGGTCCATGACCTCGGCGACCGGCCGCCGGTTGGTGTAGCAGGTGGTCGGCGCGTAGCCGAAGCGCAGCACCAGCTGCGGATCGTGCACCGCGAAGACCGAGCGCCGCAGCGTCTCGCGGATCGCCGGCACCTCGATCGGCTGCGAGAACATCGCCGCGGCCAGACCTGCGTCCGCCGCCGTGAGCAGGAGCCGCTGCAGCGCCATGCCGGCCCGCACCTCGGCGGCCGGGTCGGAGCCGAACGCGCCCAGCACCGCCACGGCCGGCCGCTGGGACAGCTCCCGGGTCTCCAGGTGCGCCGGGCCGCCGAAGTCGCGCCTGGTCAGCAGCTCCGCCGGATGGGGCGCGGCGCCGGCCGCGGACCGGCAGACGCCCTCCACCCGGTGGTCCGCCGCGGTGCTCCACGCCCGCAGTTCGGCCAGGTAGGCCGGGTTCGCGTTCAGCTGCGCATCGGCGGCGCGGATCAGGGCGGCCAGGTCCCACAGCTCCTGCTCGCAGGTCACGAAGTGCAGCCAGCCGCCCTCCTGCCGGGCGGCCTCCTCCAGCGCTGCCGCTTCCCCGGCTGCGATGGGCCGGTCGGCGAAGGGCTCACGGTTGGTGTGCCGCCGGTGGATCTGCTGGTACAGTCGCCGCTCGATCCCCGCGACCCGGCGCGCCGGAGCCGGCACGAGACGCACCAGCGCATCGCCGTCGTCCAGGCGGCAGTCGGCCGGCAGGCCGGACATCGCCAGCGCCAGCGCGAGGGTGTACGCCGCGGCGCCGCACGATATGCGCGCGGCCCGCCCGTCGGGGTCGCAGACCGCGAGCCGGCGGGCGGTGTCGAGCCGGACCTCGACACCGACGCCGGCACACCGGAACCGCCACGGCTGGCTGTTGTGGATCGACGGCGCCCAGACGGCGTCGCCCACCGGCGACGCCACGGTCTGCGGGCTCCAACTGCGGGGAATCGTCGTCGAGGTCATCGGGCACCTCCCGCGTCCGGGCTTCTCACTCCAGCTTGGCGCGGCACCGGCCGGCCGGTAGGGCCCGATGGGTCCGCCATCCGGGACCGAAGACCGTGACGATGGGCGGCCGCGCGACCGACCATGGAGGCGAAGGGAGATGCCCGATGCGACAGCTGACCGTTGCCGACGTGATGACCCCCGAGGTCGTCGTGGCCACCGCGGACTGCCTGGTCCGCGAGATCATCGACGTGCTCACCGACTACGGCGTCAGCGGGCTGCCCGTGGTCGACTCCGACGACCGGGTGATCGGCGTGGTGTCCGAGGCCGACCTGCTCCCGGCGCTGGCCGGGGACGCCGATGACGACGCCGTCGCCCGGCGAAGCGCCCGCGAGCTCATGACCACGCCGGCGGTTTCCGTCGGCCCGGACGCCGGGGTCCGCATCGCCGCCCGGCTGATGGCCCGGCACCGGGTCGGGCGGCTGCCCGTCGTGGAGGACGGCACCGGCCGCCTGGTCGGCATGCTCACCCGCGGCGACCTGATCCGCCGCACGATGCGCAGCGACGCCGCCGTCGAGCACGAGATCGTGGACAACGTGGTCCTGCCGGCCTTCGGCGTCGACCCGACGCGGATCGAGGTCGAGGTGCGCGACGGGGTCGCCACCCTGCGCGGCACCGTGGAGCGGCGCAGCGCCGCCCAGCGGCTCGTGGCGCTCGCCCGCACGGTCGACTGCGTCGCCGCGGTCGACGATCGGCTGCGGTGGCGGACCGACGACACGGCGCCGCGACGCCCCGCGGGCAGGAAGGCCGACGACCCGGTCCGTGCCTGAGCGTCAGCCGGCCGGGACGGGGCGCCGGCCGTGCGAGCGCTGCGGGCGGACCACGGCGACCGGGCACACGGCCTCGCGGGCGAGGACGTCCGGCAACCGCTGCCCGGCGCCGAAACCGCATCCGGAGCCGCTGTCGACGACGATCAGGGCGGCGCCGGCCGACACGTCGAGCAGCCGGGTGAGCGGGTCCAGCCCGGCGGCCACGTCGAGCGCCACCGCGACGTCGGCGAACGCCCCGCGCCAGCCGGCGATCGCCTCGCTGATGCCCCGCCGCAGCGTCGCGTCATCCGCCCAGGGCTGGTCCTCGCCCGGCCGCACGGAGCAGATCCGCAGCCCGGCTCCGTGCCGCTGGGCCGCGCCGAAGGCGTACGGCACCGCCGCGGAGCGCGGATCGGCCGGATCGAAGCCCAGCACGACCGGGCCGCCGCCGGGCAGCCGCGGGCCGACGACCGTCACCGGGCGCTCGCGCCGGCCGTGAGCCGCCGGGCGGTCGACCCGACCGGCGAGCGGCGCCCCGTGCCGTGGCCGGTGCGGCCGATCACGAGCGCCCCGGCCGAGCGGGACGCGCGCAGCAGCGCCACGGCGGCGCCGACGTCGGTCGCCACCGTCGAGACGTCCAGGCCCGGATAGTCGTGGCGGAGCGCGTCGCACGCCCGCTCGACGAGCCACCGGGCCGGGTCCCCCCGGGCCACGCGGCCCGCCGGCAGCAGCAGCGTGTAGCCGGCGATCGGCAGCCGGGAGTGCAGGACCCGCAGGGCGGCGCCGGCCGCGGCCGCCGCGGCGGCGGCGAACCGCACGGCGGCCAGGGACGCGGCGGAGCCGTCGAATCCGGCGACGATCCTGCTGGACATTGCGAAACCCCTCCTCGGTGCCGGACCGTCGCCGGTCAGACGTCGAAGGCGTACCGGCGCTGCAAGGTGGTGTCGTCGAAGCCCCACTCGAGCTCGTCGGTCACGCCCACGACGCCGTCGATGGCCCGGGTGAGCCGCACGGCGATCTGGGCGGTGCTGCGCCGGTCCACCTTGCCGGTCAGGCTGACGTGCCCCTCGGCGACGGCGACGGCGACCTCGATCGGATCGAGCCACAGCACCCCGGACAGCACCCCGTCGAGCACGTCCGCGCGGATCTCGTCGTCCGTGCGCAGGTATCGGCGCAGCAGGTCCCGGCGGGCGACGATGCCGGTCAGGTGCCCGTCGTCGTCCACCACCGGCAGCCGCTTGACGTTGTGGCGCTCCATGAGCCGGGCCGCGACCGTGAGCGGGGCCGAGGCCGCCACGGTGACCGCCGGGCCCGTCATGAGCTCGGCCGCCGTCTCGCCGGTGGCCTTCTGCTTGGCCTCGCGGGAGCGGCGCCGCTCGAACAGCCCGGGGTGCACGTCGGCCCCGTTGTACTCCACCTTGTGCAGCAGGTCGGCCTCGGAGACGACCCCCAGCACCCGCCGGTCGTCGCCGACCACCGGCAGGGCGCTCACGCCCACCTCGACGAGCAGATCGGCGATCTGCTTGTAGCCCAGGTCGGGCGCGACCGTGACCACGCTCGTGGTCATCACGTCGCGTACCAGCAGCGCGCGCATCGTCAGCTCCGTCCGCCCGGTTCCCGCCGGCCCGCGGCGGGTTCGCGCTGGGCGATGACCGTCATCCGGGCCAGGGCACCGCTCATCGCCGCGCCCAGCACCGCGACCCCGGCACCGAGGAGCACTACCTGAAGTCGTCTCATTGTCGCTGCCCACCTCTCGTATTCGGGTCCACCTCGACGGTCCCGCACCCGGCGCCCGCGCACCTGAGTCGCCGGTCCCGAGTCGAGCGGGTCGTTGGCCCCTGGTTGCGGCGGCGTGCGCGGACGAGAGTGAGACGTGAAGGCAGACGTCACCGCCGAAGGAGCTCGCCATGCTCGCCGTGGAGTTCAAGACCCAGATCGAGACGCACGCCATCGACCACGCGACCGAACGACTGATCCGCCGGTACGCCGGGCGCCACGACGCCGAAACCGTCCGCGCGGCCGTCCGGCTCGTGAGCGAGCGGTACGCCACGGCCGAGGTGCACGCGTTCGTGCCGGTGCTCGTCGAGCGCGACGTCCGCCGACTGCTCGACACCGACGCCGAACGATAAACAGCTTGCGCAGACAAGTCTTGCCTGTGACGTCACGTCACAGGCAAGACTTGTCTGCGCCCTCAGTAGGCGACCAGGCCGGCGTGGCGGAACCGGTCGCGGACCCGCCCGATCAGTGCGGCGTCCGGCGGTTCGGTGTCACGCAGCGGGAACGGGATGCCGAGGCGCTCGTACTTCGCCGCGCCGAGCCGGTGGAACGGCAGGACGTCGACCCGCTCGACGTTGCCCAGGGAGGCCGCGAACCCGGCCAGCCCCGCCACGTCGTCGAGGTCGTCGGTGAGGCCGGGCACGAGGACGTACCGCAGCCAGACCGGCGTCCCCCGGCGCGCGAGCCGGCGGGCGAAGTCCAGGGTCGGGCGCAGCTCGCCGCCGGTCAGCCGCCGGTATCCGGCCGGGTCCCAGCACTTGATGTCCAGCAGCACCAGGCTGGTCAGGTCGAGCAGGTCGTCGCCGGCGCGGGCGCCGAGCGCCCCGGACGTGTCCAGCGCCGTGTGCAGCCCGAGCTCGCGGGCACCGGCGAACAGGGCCCGGGTGAACGCGCGCTGCAGCAGCGGCTCGCCGCCGCTGACGGTCAGGCCGCCGCCGGCCGTGCGCAGGAACGGCGCGAAGCCGGCGACGGTCGAGAGCACCTCGCCGGCGGTCGTGGCGCTGCCGTCGCGCATGTGCCACGTGTCGGGGTTCTGGCAGTAGAGGCAGCGCAGCGGGCACCCGGCCAGGAACGCCACGAACCGGGTGCCGGGGCCGTCCACGCCGGTGGAGAGGTCCCAGGAGTGCAACCGGCCCGCGGCCGGACGCCACGGAGGGCAGGAGACCGTGGTGGCGTCCGGCCGGGCGGTCCCGGCGCGACGGGCCCGCGCCGGGACGACCGAGGTGCTCATCGCGCACCGTGGAAGGTGCGGTTGAGCACGTCGCGCTGCTGCTCCGGCGTCAGCTTGACGAAGTTGACGGCGTAGCCGGAGACCCGGATCGTCAGCTGCGGATAGCGCTCCGGGTGCGCCATGGCGTCCAGCAGCGTCTCGCGGTCGAGCACGTTGACGTTGAGGTGGAAACCCCCGGCGGCGGTGTAGGCGTCGAGCAGCCCGGCGAGGTTCGCCGCACGCTCGGCGTCGTCGCGGCCCAGCCCGTCCGGGGTGACGGTCGAGGTGAGCGAGATCCCGTCGCGGGCCGAGGCGTAGGGCAGCTTCGCCACCGACAGCGCGGACGCGGCCATGCCGTGACGGTCGCGGCCGTTCATCGGGTTGGCACCGGGCGCGAACGGCTCACCCGCGCGCCGCCCGTCCGGGGTGTTGCCGGTGTGCTTGCCGTACACCACATTGGAGGTGATGGTGAGCACCGACTGGGTGTGGATCGCGTCGCGGTAGGCGGGGTTGCCGCGCACCTTGTCCATGAACGTCTCCACGAGCCGCACGGCGATGCGGTCGGCACGCTCGTCGCCGTTGCCGTACGCCGGGTACTCGCCCTCGACGACGTAGTCGACGACGAGGCCGGTCTCGTCGCGCACCGGCGTCACCCGGGCGTAGCGGATCGCCGACAGGCTGTCGGCGGCCACGGACAGCCCGGCGATCCCGCAGGCGAGGAACCGGCGGACCGGGTAGTCGTGCAGGGCCATCTCGATGCGCTCGTAGGCGTACTTGTCGTGCATGTAGTGGATGATGTTCAGGGCGTCGACGTAGGTGCGGGCCAGCCATTCCAGGGTCCGCTCGTACGCGGCCAGGACCGTGTCGTAGTCCAGGACGTCCTCGGTGACCGGCGGGGACGCGGGCGCGACCTGCGCGCCGGTGATCTCGTCGCGGCCGCCGTTGATGGCGTACAGCAGCGCCTTGGCGAGGTTCACCCGCGCGCCGAAGAACTGCATGTCCTTGCCGACCCGCATCGCCGACACGCAGCAGGCGATGGCCGTGTCGTCGTCGCCGTACTCGCGCAGCAGCTCGTCGTTCTCGTACTGGATCGCGCTGGTGGACAGCGACACCTGCGCGCAGAAGCGCTTGAACGGCTCCGGCAGCGACGGCGACCACAGCACGGTCAGGTTCGGCTCCGGCGCCGGACCCAGGTTGTACAGGGTCTGCAGGTACCGGTACGAGGTCCGGGTCACCAGCGTGCGCCCGCCGGCGCCCATCCCGCCGATCGACTCGGTCACCCACGTCGGGTCGCCCGAGAACAGCTCGTCGTACTCCGGCGTGCGCAGGAACCGCACGATGCGCAGCTTGATGACGAAGTCGTCGACCAGCTCCTGCGCCTGCGACTCGTTCAGGCTGCCCTCGGCGAGGTCCCGCTCGAGGTACACGTCGAGGAACGTCGAGGTGCGCCCGAGCGACATGGCGGCGCCGTTCTGCTCCTTGACCGCGGCGAGGTAGGCGAAGTACAGCCACTGCACCGCCTCCCGCGCGGTCCGCGCCGGCTTCGAGATGTCGTACCCGTAGGAGGCCGCCATCGCCTTGAGCTCCCCCAGCGCGCGCAGCTGCTCGGCGAGCTCCTCCCGGTCGCGCACGACGTCCGCGGTGGCGGGGCGGTGCTCCAGCGACGCCTTGTCGCGGCGCTTGGCCTCGACGAGGAAGTCCACGCCGTACAGCGCCACCCGGCGGTAGTCGCCGATGATGCGCCCGCGCCCGTAGGCGTCCGGCAGCCCGGTGATGATGTGCGCCTTGCGCGCCGCCAGGATCTGCGGGGTGTACGCGTCGAAGACCGCGTCGTTGTGGGTCTTGCGGTAGCGGGTGAAGATCTCGCGGACGGCGGGGTCGAGCTCGTAGCCGTACGCCCGCAGGCCGTTCTCCACCATCCGCAGCCCGCCCGCCGGCATGATGGCCCGCCGCAGGGGCGCGTCGGTCTGCAGGCCGACGATCAGCTCCCGGTCGCGGTCGATGTAGCCGGGCGCGTGCGAGGTGATCGAGGCGGGCGTGTGCACGTCGACGTCGTGGATTCCGCGCTCCCGCTCGGCCGGGAACATCGCCGTCAGCAGACCCCAGACGTGCCGGGTCCGCGGCGTCGGCCCGGCGAGGAACGCCCCGTCGCCCTCGTACGGCCGAACGTTCGCCCGGACGAAGTCGGCGACGTCGACCTCGTCGCGCCACCGCCCGCCCCGGAAACCGCGCCAGGCGGCGAACTCGGTGGCAGCGGGAACACTCGTGGTGCTCATGGTTCCTCCCCGATCGGGTACCTTCACGGCCAGCCTCTCTCGCGCGGGCGGCGCACAGCAGGGCCGAAGTCCCCGTCCGCCCGGGCCCACGGCCCTGCCGGCCACCGCCGCACCGCGCCTAGCGTTACTGCCGACCCCTGTGGAGGTGCGCCATGACCAAGTACGTCTACGACTTCGCCGAGGGCAGCCGGGAGCTCAAGGACCTGCTCGGCGGCAAGGGCGGCAACCTCGCCGAGATGGCCAACCTCGGCCTGCCGGTGCCGCCCGGCTTCACCGTCACCACCGACGCCTGCCGGGCCTTTCTGCGGTCCGGCACGGAACCGTACGGCCTGCGGGACGAGATCGCCGTGCACCTGGAGCGCCTGGAGCGCAGGGCCGGTCGGCGGCTCGGCGACGCGGCCGACCCGCTGCTGGTCTCGGTGCGCTCGGGCGCGAAGTTCTCGATGCCCGGGATGATGGAGACGGTGCTCAACGTCGGGCTGACCGACGACAGCGTCGCCGGGCTGTCCGCGCAGGCCGGCGGGGACGAGCGCTTCGCCTGGGACTGCTACCGGCGGCTCATCGAGATGTTCGGCCGGACCGTCTGCGACATCCCGGGCGAGGCGTTCGAGCCGGGTCCGCTCGACGCGGATCCGCGCGAGTGCGTGCGGCGGTACCAGGAGATCTTCCGCGAGCACACGGGCCGCGACTTCCCGCAGGACCCGCACGAACAGCTGAGCGAGGCGATCCGGGCGGTGTTCCGGTCCTGGAATGCCGAGCGCGCCGTGCTGTACCGCCGCCAGGAGCACATCCCCGGGGACCTCGGCACCGCCGTCAACGTGGTGGCGATGGTGTTCGGCAACCTCGGCGCGGACTCCGGCACCGGCGTGGCGTTCACCCGCGACCCGGCCACCGGCGAGCGCGGGGTCTACGGCGACTACCTGACCAACGCCCAGGGCGAGGATGTCGTGGCCGGCATCCGCAACACCATGCCGCTGCAGGAGCTCGAGCGCCGCGACAAGGCCGGCTACGACGAGCTGATGTCGATCATGGCGAAGCTCGAGGAGCACTACAAGGACCTGTGCGACATCGAGTTCACCATCGAGCGCGGCAAGCTGTGGATGCTGCAGACCCGGGTCGGCAAGCGCACCGCCGCCGCCGCGTTCGTCATCGCCGCCCAGCTCGTCGACGAGGGCGTCATCGACCTCGACGAGGCTCTGAGCCGGGTCACCGGCGCGCAGCTGGCGCAGCTGATGTTCCCCGCCTTCGACCTGTCCGGCGGGCCGCGGCGGATCGCCGCGGGCATCGCCGCCTCGCCGGGGGCCGCCGTCGGCGCCGTCGCCTTCGACGCCCGCCGCGCCGCCGCGCTCGCCGCCGCCGGCACGCCGGTGATCCTGGTGCGCCGGGAGACCAACCCCGACGACCTGCCCGGCATGATCGCCGCCCAGGGCATCCTCACCAGCCGGGGCGGCAAGACCTCGCACGCCGCCGTGGTCGCCCGCGGCATGGGCAAGACCTGCGTCTGCGGGGCCGAGGAGATCGACGTCGACATCACCGGGGCACAACTGCGCGCCGGCGGCATCACCGTCAGCGAGGGGGACGTCGTCTCGATCGACGGCACGTCGGGCGCGGTCTACCTCGGTGCGGTGCCCGTGCAGCCCTCGCCGGTCGTGCGCTACTTCGAGGGTAGCGTCACCCCCGACGCCGGCGGGCCGCTCATCCGCGCCGTCGACCGCATCCTCACCCACGCCGACAAGCGCCGCCGGCTCGCCGTGCGCACCAACGCCGACACCGCCGCGGACGCGGCCCGGGCCCGCCGCTTCGGCGCCCAGGGCATCGGCCTGTGCCGCACCGAGCACATGTTCCTCGGTGAGCGCCGCGCCCTCGTCGAGCGGCTCATCCTGGCCCGCACCGGCGAGCAGCGCGACGCCGCCCTCGCCGAACTGCTGCCCCTGCAGCGCGCCGACTTCACCGAGCTGTTCCGCGAGATGGCCGGCCTGCCCGTGACCGTACGGCTGATCGATCCGCCCCTGCACGAGTTCCTCCCGCCCCTGGAGGACCTCGCCGTGCGGGTCGCGCGCGCCGAGGAGCGCGGCGCCGACCCCGGCCACGACCGGGAGCTGCTCGACGCCGTCCACCGCATGCACGAGGAGAACCCGATGCTCGGCCTGCGCGGCGTGCGCCTCGGCCTGGTCATCCCGGGCCTGTTCGCCATGCAGGTGCGGGCGATCGCCGAGGCGGCCGCGGCGGTCCCGGGCGCGCGGGCCGAGATCATGGTGCCGCTGGTCGGCGCCGTGCAGGAGCTGGAGGCCGTACGGCAGGAAGCGCAGCGGCTGCTCGACGAGCTCGGCGTCGAGGCCCGCATCGGCACCATGATCGAGGTGCCCCGCGCGGCGCTGACCGCGGGCGAGATCGCCCGGGCCGCGGACTTCTTCTCGTTCGGCACGAACGACCTGACCCAGATGGGCTGGGGCTTCTCCCGCGACGACGTGGAAGGGGCGTTCTTCGGCCGATACCTGGAGCTGGGCATCTTCGGCGTCTCGCCGTTCGAGTCCATCGACCGCGACGGGGTCGGCCGGCTCATCCGCATCGCCGTCGCCGAGGGCCGCGCGGCCCGCCCGGACCTGCACATCGGCGTCTGCGGCGAGCACGGCGGCGACCCCGCCTCCATCCGGTTCTTCCACGAGGCCGGCCTGGACTACGTGTCCTGCTCCCCGTTCCGGGTGCCCGTCGCGCGGCTCGAGGCGGGCCGCAGCGCGGTCACCGCGGCGGGATCGGACACCCGATGACCGGCGCCGCGCACATCCTGGTCACCTACGCCGACGACGACGGGGCCGCCGCGCACACCGCCCGGCTCATCGCCGACACGCTCGTGCTCCACGGGCTGCACAGCACGGTCCGGCCCGTGGACCGGGCCGGCGCCATCGGCGGCTACGACGCGGTGGTCCTCGGCAGCACCGCCCGCGCGGGGCACTGGCTGCGCCGCGCGGTCCGGTTCGCGCTGGCCAACCAGGCCGGGCTGCGCCGGGTGCCGGTGTGGCTGTACTCCAACAGCTCTCCCGGCGACGCCCTGGTCCCCGAGCAGCGCATCGCACTCGACCCCGTCGAGGAGGCGGTGGAGCCCCGCGACCACCACCCGTTCCTGTCCGGCGGCGCCCGCATCGCGTGGGCGCCGCACGCGCTGGAGCCCGAACCGGGCGAGGTCTGCGGCTGGGCACACCAGATCGCCGCGGCGCTGCGCCCGGAGGGGACGTAGGACCCGCCGCCGCCCGCCGATGTCCTCTGCCGGGTCGAAGGGAATCGATCGATGCTGGCGGTAGGAGCCCATCGAGGAGGAAGCGATGCACGCCAACATCAGCCCACACCGGATCGTCGCCGGCTACGACGGGTCCGGCGAGGCCCGCGCGGCGGTGGAGTGGGCGGCCGCCGAGGCCGAGCGCACCGCCACCGCGTTGCAGATCGTCAACGCGTACCAGATCACGTGGCCCGGCGCCTACTACGCCGCCGTCGCCGAGCAGACCACCGCCGCGCGGGAGGCCGCCGAGGGAATGATCGCCGAGATCTGCGATCAGGTCCGCGAGCGGCACCCCGGCGTCGACGTCTTCGGCGTCAGCGTCCAGGCGCTGCCCGCGTCCACCCTGCTGGAGCTCGGCGACGCCGGCGCCCGGCTGCTCGTCGTCGGCAACCGCGGCGCGGGCGGCATCACCAACCTGGTCATGGGCTCCGTGAGCCACCAGGTCGCCACGCACGCGAGCGTCCCGGTCGCCGTCGTACGCGGCCGCGGCGCGGGCGACGGCCCGGTGGTCGTCGGCGTCGACGGCTCGCCCGCGAGCGGTACCGCGCTGGCCCTGGCGTTCGAGGCGGCCCGGTCCCGGCGCGCCGGGCTGGTCGCCATCCGGGCGCACGTCACGCCCGCCCAGCCCGCCCTGCCGCTGCGCGACATCGAGGAGCACGAGCGGGCCGAGCTGGGCGCCTCGCTGGCGCAGTGGGTGGACAAGTACCCCGATGTGCAGGTCGAGGCCCTCGTCGCCGCCGGGCGGGCGGCCAAGGTGCTCATCGGCGTCTCCCACACCGCCCAGCTCGTCGTCGTCGGCAGCCGCGGCCACGGCGGCTTCGCCGGGCTGCTGCTCGGCTCGGTCGGCCAGCAGCTCATGCAGCACACCGAGTGCCCCGTGCTCATCGCGCACGAGCGCAAGGCAGCGGTGTCGCGATGATGAACAAGACCCCGACCGGCGCAAAGCCGGTCAGGGTCTTCGTCCTCGACGCCGGACGAGCCGTCGCTGCTGTGCGTTGCGGGTGGTACCGGCTCAGGCTTTGACGAACTGCCAGTGCAGCGACCGGTCCCCCGCGTAGCAGGTCCCGAGGTAGGAGTCCCCCGAGACGCCAGCGGGATCCTTGCTGCTGTCGAGGCACCCGAAGTTGGCCGGTAGGTTCTTGAAATGGTCGTAGTGCTGGAGCATGACGTTGTCCCAGCTCGTCCCGATCGCCCTGAAGGCGACCTGGTCGGCCTTGCAGTTCACCTCGCTCAACAGACGCACGTCAGTGTCGTTGAACTTCTCCAGGCACCAGCCGTTCGCCTTGTTCCTGATCACCACGACCTCGTGGTTGTCCTTCTTCACGTACTCCCCCACCCAGAGCTGCAGGGTCCTGCCGCTCGCGCACTTGCGCATGAAGACCTCGTGGTTCGCGTCGGCCTCGAGGCAGAGTCCGGTCGACCGGTTCCTGAGGTTCTTCTCGCCGACCCACGCCGCCTGCGCGGGAGCTTGGAAGGCCGTCAGAGCAGCGGCGGTGGCGGCGAGCGTGACGAGTCCCGCGAGCGGGCCGCGGTACCACCGGCGGGCCCCCGGCGCGGAGCCGCCCGGGCGCGGACATTCCGTTTCCGAAGGACGCTGTGTTTCAGGCATACGACACTCCTGTTGATCCCACGTTCTGGACTGGGCTGCCTTTCGGCCCGTATGACGTGCCGCAATCCATGCGGGTTCACGGCCCGGGACGAGCACGCGGCGGCCCGGATGCGTCTGGCATCCGGGCCGCCGCGGCCGTTTCCCGCCGGCCTCCTCGCGGTCAGGGCTCGCCGGGCAGGCCGACGGTGTCGGTGCCGGAGCGGCGCGGCGTCGCGGGAACCGGTTCGAGGTCGGCGACGGGCACGCCGACGCGCATCGCGATCGCCGGGCTGCCGACGCCGAGCAGCCGCCGCAGCGCCTGGCGCACCGGCTCGACCTCGATCACCTCGCTGATCGGCGAGGCCGCGAGGCCGCCCGCGGTCAGCGTGAGCCAGACGTCCGACAGCGCCTCGCCGGCCGCCAGCCAGTCCTCGGGCTCCTCGGCGTCGAGGGCCAGCACGACGTAGACGGTTCCGCGGTCCTGGCCGGGGCCCGGATGCAGCGCCGGGGGGCGCGCCACGGCGAGGTCGCGGGGCGCGACGTCGCGGGGCGTGGGCGGCACCATGTTGCGGGCGGACACCCCGTCGCGGTCGGGCCGGGCCCGGGTCGTCCACGCCAGCACGTCGTCGCGGAACCGGGCGTCGCCGTGCTCGACCGCGCCCGCGTGCGCCACGGCCGCGGCGAACGCGGTCGCCTGGTCCGCGCGGATGACGTGCAGGTGCACACCGTGCCGCTCGGCGGCATCCCGCAGCTGCGAAAGCACCGCCGCGGACGGCCGCTCGTCGGCGAACGGGCGGCGGTCGGTGCGCCGGCGGTAGATCGCCCGGTACAGCCGGTCGTCCTGCTCGCTCGGCCGCCCCTGGCGCACCAGGGCGACGAGATCCGCCCGGTCCGGGTCCGGCAGGCGCGACACGTCCGCGGCGTAGCCGGCCGCGAGCAGCGCGACCGTCGCGTGGTGCAGGGCGGCGCCGCAGCTGAGCAGCAGCAGGTGGCCATCGGGATCAAGGCCGGCCAACTGCCGGGTCCGGTCGGCCCACAGCTCGCCGCGGTCGCCGGACAGCCGCCAGCGCCACGGCTGGGTGTTCAAGATGGACGGCGCGCGCAGGGCCGCGATCGACGCTTCGGCCACCTGGTCGATCTCGGCACGTCCCGGCTTCGTCATGGCCCGCTCCCTCCCGTTTCGGATGCCTTCCGTTTCCCGGTGCCTTCCGTTTCCACGATGCCTTCCGTTTCCACGATCCCGCTCGCCCGGACCGCACGGCAGGGCCGGTGGTCCCGAGCTGCGCGGGCCCACCGGCCGAGGTGCCGTCAGGCGCCCGGGGTGCCGTAGTACGCCGCCCGCATGATCTCGCGCAGGTCGGCGAGCATCGGCATGCGCGGGTTGGCCGGGGCGCACTGGTCGAGGTACGCGTTCATCGCCTGCTGCGGCAGCGCGTCGAGGAACGTCCGCTCGTCGACGCCCACCGCCTGGAACGACGGCTCGATGCCAACCTCGTCGCGCAGCCGCTCGACGGCGCGGGCGTAGGACTCGACGCCCTCCTCCGGCGTGGCCGCGGGCAGGCCGAGCATCCGGGCGATGTCGGCGAAGCGCTCCGGGGCCACGTACCGCTCGTACTTCGGCCACGAGTTCAGCTTCGCCGGCACCTTGCCGTTGTGCCGGATGACGTGCGGCAGCAGGATGGCATTGGTGCGGCCGTGCGCGATGTGGAACGTCGCGCCCAGCGTGTGGGCGAGGGCGTGCACGATGCCGAGGAACGCGTTGCCGAACGCCATGCCGGCGATGGACCCGGCGTTGTGCATCTTCTCGCGGGCCACCGGGTCGGCGGCGCCGCGGTGCACGGCACCGGGCAGGTTCTGGAACACCAGCCGGATCGCGTGCAGCGCGAGGCCGTCGGTGTAGTCGCTGGCGTACACCGAGACGTACGCCTCCGTGGCATGGGTGAGCGCGTCGAAGCCGCTGTCCGCGGTCACGGCCGGCGGGAGGTCTGCGGTGAGCACCGGGTCGACGATCGCGACGCTCGGCGTGAGCGCGTAGTCGGCGAGGGGGTACTTTTTGCCGGTGTCCGTGTCGGTGATGACCGCGAACGGGGTGATCTCGGCGCCGGTGCCGGAGGTCGTCGGGATGCACACCAGCCGGGCGAGCCGGCCCAGCGGCGGAAACCGGAACGCCCGCTTGCGGATGTCGAAGAACTTCTCCCGCATGTCGGCGAACTCGGTGCCCGGGTGCTCGTACAGCAGCCACATCACCTTCGCCGCGTCCATCGGCGAGCCGCCGCCGAGCGCGATGATGGTGTCCGGCCGGAACTCGCGCATGAGCCCCGCGCCGCGCTCCACGGTCGCCATGGTCGGCTCCGGCTCGACGTTGTCGAGGATCTGCACGGTGACCGGGTTCGCGCCGGCGCGCAGGGCGGTGCGGATGCGGTCGACGTAGCCGAGCCGGGTCATCGTCGCGTCGGTCACGATGCTCACGCGGTGCACGTCGGGCATGTCGGTGAGGTAGCGGATCGCGTTCGGCTCGAAGTAGATCTTCGGCGGTACCTTGAACCACTGCAGGTTGTTCGTGCGCCGCCCGACCCGCTTGATGTTGAGCAGGTTCACCGCCGAGACGTTGCCCGACACCGAGTTGCGCCCGTAGCTGCCGCAGCCGAGCGTGAGGGAGGGCAGGAAGGCGTTGTAGACGTCGCCGATGCCGCCCTGCGACGACGGCGAGTTCCAGATGATCCGCACCGCCTTCACGTGCCGGCCGTACGCCTCGGCCACGTCGGCGCCGGCCGTGTGGATGACGGCACTGTGGCCGAGCCCGTCGAGCTGCACCATCTGCTCGGCGAGGCGAAATCCCTCCTCGCGCGACTCGGCCCGCAGCACCGCCAGGACCGGGCACAGCTTCTCGCGGGTCAGCGGCTCCTGCGGGCCGACGCCGTCGACCGGCACCAGGATCACCGAGGTGTCCTCGGCGACCGTGAAGCCGGCCCGCGCGGCGATCCAGGCCGCCGGGCGCCCCACCACGTCGGCGTTGACGCGGGCGCCGTCGCCGAAGACGAACCGCTCCAGCAGCAGCTTCTCCTCGGGCGTCGCCACGTGCGCGTGCAGCCGCCGGAACTGCTCCAGCGCGGCCCGTTCGATCGGCTCGTCGAGAATGGCAGCCTGCTCGGAGGCGCAGATCATGCCGTTGTCGAACGTCTTGGACACGACGATGTCGTGCACCGCGCGCACCACGTCGGCGCTGCGCTCGATGAACGCGGGGACGTTACCGGGGCCGACGCCGAGCGCGGGCTTGCCGGCCGAGTACGCGGCCCGGACCATGCCGGCGCCGCCGGTGGCCAGAATGACGGCCACCCCCGGGTGTGCCATGAGCGCCTGGGTCGCCTCGATCGAGGGTTGCTCGATCCACTGGATGCAGTGCCGCGGCGCCCCGGCGGCGATCGCGGCGTCGCGCACGATCCGGGCGGCCTCGACGCTGCAGCGCTGGGCCGACGGGTGGAACGCGAACACGACCGGGTTGCGGGTCTTGAGCGCGATGAGCGCCTTGAAGACCGTCGTCGAGGTCGGGTTCGTCACCGGCGTCACCGCGCAGACGACCCCGACCGGGTCGGCGATCTCGACGATGCCGTCGATCTCGTCGCGGCCGATCACGCCGACGGTCCGCAGCCCGTCCAGGCTGTGCGCGATGTGTTCGGAGGCGAAGATGTTCTTCACCGCCTTGTCCTCGAACACGCCCCGGCCGGTCTCCTCGATCGCCAGCTCGGCCAGGCGGCCGTGCTCGCTCAGCGCGGCGACGGAGGCCTTCTTGACGATGTGGTCGATGCGCTGCTGGTCCAGTGCGGCGTAGCCGTCCAGCGCGCCCAGCGCCCGGCGCACCAGCCGGTCGATGGCCGCCGCGGTGTCCTCGACGGTCAGCTCGAGCTCCGCGGCGGACTGGGCGAGTGTCCCGGTCACCGTCATCACGTCCCTTCTCGGCGTTGCCTTTCAGGCGACATGCCCTTTCAGGCGGCATGGACCGATCGGTCCGCCTCGAATCCTCGGCCGGGACGGGGCCCGCACCCAGAGCCCGCCGTCCCGGCGGACCGGGACCATCGGCCCTGCCCGGTGAGCCGCGAATGGGCGACCGTCGGCATGGAGCATCCGCCGCTGGAGGTGACGACCATGTCCGAGCAACTGCCGGAGCGGTCGGCCGCGGCGTGCCTGCGGGCCGCTGTCGCCGCCCCCTCGATCCACAACACCCAGCCGTGGCGGTTCCGGTTCGACGGGGCCGGCTTCGACGTCTTCGCCGACGCCGGGCGCGCGCTGCGCGTCGTCGACCCGGCCCACCGCGCCCTGCACATCAGCGTGGGCGCGGCGCTGTGCAACCTGCGGCTCGCCCTCGCCGCCGACGGCTGGACCTCGCGGCTGGAGCACCCCGCGACCGGCGGGGCGCTCGCCCGGGTCGTGGCCGCGGACCGCCACGAGCCGAGCCCGTCCGTGCGGGCGCTGGCGCTGGCGATCGCCCGCCGCCGGACCAACCGCGGCCCCTACGACGGCGACCCGGTGCCGGTGGCGGTGCTCGAGGCGCTGCGGCAGGCGGCCGCGACGCGCGACTGCCGGCTGGTCGTGCTCGACCCCGTGCGCCGCGGCGCCGTGCTCGCCCTCACCCAGGCGGCGGACGCCTGGCAGCGGGACGACCCGCAGTACCGCGCCGAGCTGGCCCGCTGGACCACCGAGCACGGCGACCGGCGCGACGGCGTCGTCGCCCCGCTCTTCGGCCCGCGGCCGACGAGCGCGGCCCTGACGCTGCGGGACTTCGGGCTCGGGCAGCCCGGCGCCGAGCGGGACGCGGCCCGGTTCGAGGCCCACCCCAACCTGGTCGTGCTGCATTCGCGCGGCGACGGCCCCGGCGACTGGCTCGACGCCGGCCGCGCGCTGGAGCGGGTCCTGCTCACCGCCGCGATCCACGGCCTGGCCGCGCAGCCGATGACGCAGGCGCTGGAGGTGGCACACCTGCGCCGGCTGCTGGCCGCGCCGGGCGGGCGCTGGTATCCGCAGATGATCCTGCGGGTCGGCTACGGCCACCACGTCCCGGCGAGCCCGCGCCGGCCGCTGCACCACGTCATGCTGCGCTCCGCCGACGCGGCGGCCCCGGAGCACTCCACCGCGTTCGCCCGGACCGCCGGCGGGCGCGCGGGCCTGCGGTACTGCCGATGACCAGCACCGACACGAAGGAGATTTGATGCGAACCGTGACCGAGTCCGAGCTCGGCCGAATCCTCGCCGCCCTGCCCGGCGTGCCGCGCATCGTGGCGAGCGGCAACTTCGCCGCCCCGGGGCGGCTGCTGGCCGTCGCCGACGCGAGCATCGCGGAGTTCCGGCTCGTCATGCTCAACGCCCAGCGCGGCATCCCGGACCGGGAGGGAGTGGTGCACGAGACCTCGTTCGTCGGGCCGGGCATGCGGGGCGGGGCGCGGCTGCGGTACTTCCCGTGCCGCCTGTCCCTCGTGCCCCACCTGCTGCGCCAGCGCCTGGTGCCGGACGTCGCGCTGCTGCACACCTCGCCGCCGTCGGGCGGGTCGGTGAGCCTCGGCGTGGAGGTCAACGTGCTGCCGGCGGCCGTCGAGGCGGTCCGCGCCCGCGGCGGGATCGTGGTCGCCCAGGCCAACCCGAGCATGCCGGTCACGTTCGGCGACGCCCAGCTGCCGCTGGACCTGGTGGACTACGTCCTCGAGGCCGACGAGCCGCTCGCCGTGCCCGCGGCCGCCGCACCCGACGGGACCTCACTGGCGATCGGCGAGCGGGTGGCCGCGCTGGTACCGCCCGAGGCGACCCTGCAGCTGGGCATCGGCGCCATCCCCGACGCCACCCTCGAGGCGCTGCTGACGCGCCGGGGCTTGCGCATCTGGTCGGAGATGTTCAGCGATGGCGCCCTGGCGCTGGACAAGGCCGGCGCCCTGGACCCCGCCACGCCGGTGACCGCGTCGTTCTGCTTCGGCTCGGCCGAGCTCTACGACTGGGTCGACCACAACCCGCGGGTACGCATGCTGCGCACGGAGAAGACCAACGACCCGGGCACGATCGCCGGGCATCCCGCCCTGATGAGCATCAACAGCGCCCTGCAGGTCGACCTGTTCGCCCAGGCGAACGCGAGCCGGGTCGGCGCCCGGACCCACTCCGGCTTCGGCGGCCAGACCGACTTCATCGTCGGCGCCATGCACTCCCCCGGCGGCCACGCGGTCATCGCGCTGCGCTCCTGGCACCCGAAGGCGGACGTCTCGGCGGTGGTGCCGCTGCTGTCGGGCCCCGTGACGTCGTTCCAGCACAGCTTCATCGTCACCGAGCAGGGCACCGCCCAGATCTGGGGCCGCGACTCGGCCGAGCAGGCCCAGCAGATCCTCGACCACGCCGCCCACCCGTCCGCCCGCGACGAGCTGCGGGAGGCCGGGCGGAGGCTGGGACTACCGCTGGTCTGAGCGGATACGACGACGGGCGGCCCGCAGGTGCGGGCCGCCCGTCGCGTGTCCTCAGAACATCACCGGGGCGTTGTACGGCCGCGCCTCGTCGTCGAGCGCCGCGGTGAGGTGGCTGACCACGTCGACGACCCCGTCCACCCGCTCGATCTGGCGCACCAGCGGCGGCACGAGCGAGGCGCGCTCCACCTGGCCCAGCAGCGTCACGACGCCGTCGGCGACCTCGACGCGCAGCTGCTCCGGCTCCACGCCGGCGAGGCCCTGCACCGCCACGTCCAGGATCTCGTCGCGGATCTGCCGGTCCGGACGCAGGAAGACCTTGAGCAGGTCGCGGCGGGTCACCATGCCGACCAGCCGCCCGAGGTCGTCCACGACCGGCAGCCGCTTCAGCCCGGCCGACTCCATGATCCGGGCCGCGGCCGGCAGCGTCGTGCGGCCCGTGACCGTCACGGCCGGGGCGGTCATCAGCTCGCCGGCCGCGGTGGCGTGCGCCTTGCCGCGCGCCTGGCGGGTGTGGCGGGCCTCGAACAGCCGGACCCGGTCGTCGTCGCCGGCGAACTCGAGCTTCGCCAGGAGATCGGCCGACGACACGACCCCGACCACCCGCTCGAAGCTGTCGACCACGGGCACGGCGTTGACGCCGTGTGCCTCCAGCCGGTCGACGATCTCCCGGAAGGGCGTGTCCTGCTGTACCGACACCGCCCCGACGGTCATCACATCCGCGACGTCCCAGCGGTTCATCTCCGGCCTCCTCGCTCGTGTCACCCGCTCGTCACGCTCCGAACGTATGACCGGCGCACCGGCGTGCCCAGGGTCCAAGGACACCCCCCGGACGGGACGTTGGGCACCTCGGCGGCCGGCCGGGCGCCCCTGCCGCGCCGGACGCGGCGGTGAGAGCGTTCGACGTGCAGGCTCTGCGTCACCACCCGCGGGAGGCGGCCATGAACGGCATCGACGACGTGATCGTGGGCATCGACGGCACCGACGCGAGCGACACCGCCGTGCGCTGGGCCGCGGCCGAGGCCGCGCGCACCGGCGGCCGGCTGCGCATCCTGCACGCCTGGCCCCGCCCGGAGCCGTGGCGGGCGGAGGAGGCCGTCCGGCGGGCGGTCGCGGTGGCCCGGCTGGCCCGCCCGGGCGTCGACGTCGCCGGCCAGGTCGTCCTCGGCGACGCGGTCGAGGCACTCACGCAGGCGGCCTCCGAGGCGGCGTCGGCAGCCACGGGCACACCGCGCTCGCCGAGGCGCTGCACGGCGCCACAGGGACCCGGGTCGCCCTGCGGGCCCCGGGCCGAGTCGCCGTGGTGCGCGGCCGGACCGGCGCCGCCGACGGGCCGGTGGTGGTCGGCCTGGACGGCTCCTGCGCGGACAACCGCCTGCTGGCCGCGGCGTTCGAGCACGCGGACCGGCGCGGCTGCGACGTGGTGGCCATCCACGCCCTGGCGACGCCGGCCGGGCCGTGGAGCGCCGGCCCGCGCCCGCGGGAGCGCGCCGACCTGCTGTGGGAGCTCACCGACGACGTGCAGCGCTGGCATGAGAAGTACCCTTCGGTGCCCGCCACGGCGCGCGTGCCCGCCGGCGACCCGGCGAGCGTCCTGCTCGACGCATCCGGCGAGGCCCAGCTGCTGGTGCTCGGCAGCCGGGGCCACGGGCCCGCCTCGGCGCTGCTGGCGGGCTCCGTCACCCATCGCCTGCTCTACCACGCCGCCTGCCCGCTGCTGGTCGTCCGCACCGGGCGAGACGGCCGGCCCTGAGCGCTCCCGCCGCTCAGCCCGGCGCCGTGGGCAGCACGATCGTGAAGGCCGCGCCCTCGCCCGGCCGCCCCCACGCGGTGATCGTGCCGCCGTGCCCGGTCACGACCTCGCGGGCCAGCGCCAGCCCCAGCCCGAACCGGCGATGGTCCGAGTGGCCGCGGGCGAAGCGGGCGAAGAGCCGCTCCGTGTCGCGCGGATCGAAGCCCGAGCCGTCGTCGCGCACGACGAGGCTGACCCGCCGCGGCCCGTCCGTATGCGTCACCTCCACGGTGACATGGCCGCCCGCCGGCGTGTGGTTCAGCGCGTTGTCGACCAGCGCGGTGACGACCCGCCGCAGCGCGGCCTCGCGGCCGGCCACCATCGCCGGCCCCGCCGGATCGGGCACCAGCGTCAGCTCGATGCGCCGGTCGCGGGCCTGCGCCGCGTGCTGGGCCACGACACCGCCGGCGACGGCCGTCAGGTCGACCGGCGCCGGATCGCCGAGGCGCTGCGACATCTGCGCCGAGGTGAGCAGGTCCTCGATCACCTCGCCGAGCTGGCGGGTGCCGACGACGAGCTGCTCGACGTCCTCGGTGATGGACGGGGTGGCCGCGCCCGCGCGGAGGTCGGCCCGCAGCAGCTGGGCGCGCAGGTGCAGCTGGGCCAGGGGCGTGCGCAGCTCGTGGCCGGCGTCGGCGACGAAGCGCCGCTGGCGGGTCATCGCCTCGGCCAGCGGCGCGGTGGCCCGCCGGGACAGCACGACGGCGAACAGCAGCGCGGCGCCCAGCCCGGCGACCTCGGACAGTCCCAGCGCCAGCAGCAGCCGCCGCTGGTCGGCCCGCCGGCCCGCCAGGCTCGCCACGACCTGCACCACGTCGTCGCCGCGGCGTTGCGTGAGGACCTCGAAGTCACCGTCGTCGGTGTCGAGGGCGCGCAGGACGGCGGGGCCGCCGGCGCGGACCCGGGCGATGGCGTCGCGGTCGGGCAGGCCGTCCGGGGCGCCCGGGGTTGCCGTCATCGAGCCGTCGGGCCGCTGGTCGAACAGCCACACGCCGGGTGGCGGATCGATGACGTCCTCCTCGGTGGCGGCCGTGTGGCGCAGCACGTTCTCGACCGCCGAGTCCTGCCCGCGGTCGACCACGACCAGGGCCAGCAGGCCGACGACGAGCAGGCTCACGGTGATGGCCGCGGCCGCCTGCAGCCCGAGCACCCGGCGGGCGCGGGCCAGCACCGCCGCGTCCGGGTCCGGCACCGCGTCGCGGCTCACAGCGCGCCGGCCCGGTATCCGACGCCGCGCACCGTGTGCACGACCTGCGCACCGAGCTTGCGGCGCAGGTAGTGCACGTACGTGTCGACCAGCGAGTCCGTGCCGGAGTCGGGGAAGACCTGGGCCATGATCTCGTCGCGGGTGAACACCCGCGACGGGTGCCGCGCGAGCAGGCGCAGCAGGTCGCTCTCCCGCCCGGAGAGCGTGACCGCGTCGCCGCCCGGCGCCGTCACGGCCCGGGTGATCAGGTCGAACTCGGCCGCCCCGACCGGGATGACGTGGGCCCCCCGGGCGCTGCGGCGGGCCAGCACCCGCACCCGCGCCGCCAGCTCCTCGGCCTCGAAGGGCTTGACGAGGTAGTCGTCGGCCCCGGTGTCCAGCCCGGTCACGCGGTCGGCGAGCGTGCCCAGCGCCGTCAGGATCAGCGCCGGCGTGCTCAGCCCGCCCCGGCGCAGCCGCCGGAGCAGGTCGAGGCCGTCGATGGCGGGCAGCCCGCGGTCGATCACCAGGACGTCGTAGCGCCGGGTCAGTGCCAGGTGCAGCCCGCGCTGGCCGTCGGCGGCCAGCTCGGCGTGGTATCCCTCGGCGCGGAACATCCGCAGCAGCAGCGCGCCGAGCGGCGCATCGTCCTCGACGACGAGCACACGCGCGCCGCCGGCCGCCGCCGGGTCGCTCACGCCAGCCACTCCGCTGCGCTGCGTACCGCTCACGCCAGCCCCTCCCTTCGTGCGAGGCCCACGCTGCCGCGCCCGGATTGGAGAACTCCAAGAATCACGACCCTACGCTTCGCCGTGACGGGCGGGTTGCGCGCCCGGGAGAGGAAAACGCTGGTGACCACCGTGAACGGCCTGCCGGCCCACGTCCTGCTCGTCCACGCCATCGTCGTACTGCTGCCGCTGTGCGCGCTGCTGGTGGTGCTCACCGCCGCCTGGCCCGCCGCCCGCCGCCGCCTCGCCGGGCCGAACCTGGCGCTGGCGGCCGCCGTGCTTGTCCTGACGCCCGTCACCACCGACGCCGGGGAGTGGCTCGAGCGGCAGACCCCGTCGACGACGGCGCTGCGCGAGCACACGGAGCTCGGCGACACCGCTGTGTGGGCCGCCTTCGCGGTCGCGGCGGTGGCGCTGGTCATCTGGTGGCGGCAGCGGGAGGCGGGCGAGGGTCGCACACTGCTGCCCCGGCGCCTGCTCGCGCCGCAGTCGTCGGCCGTGACCGCCGTCGTCACCGCCGTCGCGGTCGTCGTGGCCGGGCTCGCCGTCTACGACATCTACCGCATCGGCGACTCCGGGGCCCGGGCGGCCTGGCAGGGCCGCCTCACCGCCGTATCGGACCCCGGGTCCGGCCGGCCGCACCGCTGACCCTGCCGCACCGCTGACCCTGCCGCACCGCTGACCCGGCCGCACCGCTGACCCGGCCGCACCCGGCCGGTATCCCCGGTCCAGCCTCACCCGGCCGGTATCTCCCGGTCCAGGCCCAGGCCGAGCAGCCGGGACCGGGTCGCCTGCAGCCGCGCGACGACCACGGCCATGAAGCGGCGGGTCAGCTCCTGGCCGAGAACCGGGTCGGCGTCGCACAGGCCGCGCACGCCCGGGCCGTCCAGGGCGATGGCCAGCACCGGACTGGTGGTGACCGCGCCGAAATGCCAGCGGTACGGCGGGAAGAGCCACGACCAGCCCAGCACCGTCCCGGGGCCGAGCGTGTCCACCACGACGGCGCCGCCGCCGGGCACTCTGGTGTCCAGCTCGACGCCGCCCTCCCGGATGAGCCAGAAGCGCTCGGCCCGCCCGTTCTCCTCGAAGATCCGGGTCCCCGCCCGCAACGGCGCACGGTGCGCCCACCGGGTCAGCCGCTCGACATCGCGCGGCCGCATGCCGGCGAGGAACGGGTGCCCGACCATCAGGTCATATGTGCTGATCATTGGGTCCCTCCTGCGTTCCCCACGTACCTACAAACACTGTGCCTTCGGGCCGGATCGCGGCAGGGCCGACGGGCCACCGCCGCCGGGACTTTCGCCCCTGTCCGGACCGGGGTCGCGCGAGCACGCTGGGGCCGTCCACCGAGGAGGGATCGTCATGACACACCAGCGGTACTCCGGAAGCGTCGCCCTGGTAACCGGGGCCGGCTGCGGCATCGGGCAGGCGACCGTGCTGCGGCTCGCGCACGAGGGGGCCACGGTCGTCGGCTGCGACGTCGACCCGGCCGGGCTCGAGGCCACCGAGAAGCTCCTCTCCCACGACGGCTACGCCGCGACGCTGCTCGAGGCGGACGTCGCCGACCCGGCCGGCGTCGCGCGGGCCGTCGCCGCGCTGCCGGGTGGCGACATCGACCTGCTCGCCAACGTCGCCGGCATCATGGACCACTTCCTGCCGGTCACCGACCTCGACGACGAGACGTGGGAGCGGGTCATCGCCGTCAACCTCACCGGCCCGATGCGGCTGTGCCGGGCCGTCATCCCGGCGATGCGCACCAACGCCGGGGGCGCGATCGTCAACGTCGCCTCGATCGGCGCGCTCACCGGGTCGGTCGCCGGCACCGCGTACACCGCCGCGAAGCACGGCCTGATCGGCCTCACGCGGTCGCTGGCCTACCTCTACGCGCCCGACGGCATCCGCGTCAACGCGGTGTGCCCGGGCGGCGTGAACACCGGCATCGGCCGCACGGCGAGCGTCGGGTCGCAGTGGGCGTTCGACCGGCTGTCGCCGTCGTTCACCCGGACGGTACGCACCGCCGAGCCGGACGAGATCGCGGGTCTGATCGGCTGGCTGGGCAGCGCGGAGGCGCGCAACGTCAACGGCGCCGTCATCACCTCGGACGGCGGCTTCACCGCCTGAGCAGGGCCGCCCGCGCCGCCCGGACCGGGCGCAGCCCCGCTCACGACCCGCACCAGGTCCCGCCGGCGCGCCCCCTGACCCCGGCCGCTCGATGGACGGCGGTGGGCGAGGCGATAGCCTGACCGCGTGCCCACGATCCGTATCGTCGCCGCGGTGCTCCGCGACCCCGACGGCCGCTGGCTGCTGGTCCGCAAACGGGGAACCACGGTGTTCATGCAGCCCGGCGGCAAGCTGGAGCCGGGCGAGGCGGCCGCGGACGCCCTGACCCGGGAACTGGCCGAGGAACTGGGCCTGCTCGTCTCGCCCGACCGCCTCGGCTACGTCGGCCGCTTCACCGCCCCGGCCGCGAACGAGCCCGGCCACACCGTCGACGCGGACGTCTACACCGCCCCGCTCGACGGCCCGGTCGCGCCGCTGGCCGAGATCGAGGAGCTGCACTGGCTGAACCCGGCGCACCCGGGCGAGGTCCGGCTGGCACCACTCCTGCTCGACCACCTCCTACCTCGGGCCGGGGCGTAGACCGCGGTCAGGCGCGCAAGGTCTGGCCCGGCGGCCGGGCGTACGCCTGCCGGTAGGCGGCCGCGAAGCGGTGCGCGCGGGCGAAGCCCCAGCGGGCCGCGACCGCGACGACCGTGGTCCCGTCGCCGGGCTGCGCGGCGAGCAGCTCCTCGTGCGCGCGGGCCAGCCGGACGCGGCGCAGGTAGGCGGCCGGGGTCGTGTCGCGGTGGCGGCGGAAGGCGTACTGCAGCGTCCGCGGCACCACCCCGACCGCCGCGGCGACGTCGCTCAGGGTGATCGGGCGGGCCGCGTTGGCGTCGATGTACGCCATCGCCCGGCGCACCACCGCCGGGGTGGCCGCGTCCCGCGGGACACGCAGCTCGAGCGTCATGGTGGTGTTCGGAAACGTCGCCAGCATGCTCGCCGCGGCCAGCCGCTCGGCCGCGGCCAGCAGCAGCGGGTGGTCCAGCCCCCGGGTGTAGACGCCGCGGCGCACGTACTGCGCGGTGTCCCGCCACTGCCGCCCGGCGGCGGCGGAAACGGGCCGCAGCCCGGTGAAGCGGACGTGCGCCCGGTCCAGCCCCGCGGTCTCCTCGGCCACCCGCAGCACCCCGTCGAGGGTCACGCCGACGGTGCCGGCGTCGTTGCAGTCGAACACCATCCTGGTTCCGTACGGCGGCAGCAGCAGAATGTCGCTCCCGGCCGCCCGCCCCTCGCCGCCGTCCCACCGCACCAGGGCCCGGCCGGCGGACAGGTCCGCGACGCAGACGAAGGGATTCGGCGGGCAGTCGATGTCGACGGCCACCGCGGTGTACTGCGTCCGGATGTACGTCAGCCCGCCGATCGCCCCGTGCACGCCCAGGAACGCGAAGCCCCGGGCCCGCGGGCGCACCCGCCGCTCATGGTCGGTGTAGCGGGCGGCGATCCAGTCCCGGAACTCGTCGGCGTGGCTGGTGGCGAGCCGGACGACGGGCGGGCTGACGGGTGAGCGCACGCTGCAGGATCACACGCGGCGAACCCGGAACGCCATCATGCGAACGATCGAACCGGAAAACGAATCCGAGCCGGACGATATCTTGCGTCAACCGCCGTGGCGCGGCGCCATGACAGGCGTGGATACAACGGAGTCGGGAGCGGTCGAGCGGATGCGTGCGTACGTCGCGTTCGCGGCCCGGGCCCGGGCGCGGGCACGGGAGGCCGCCGAGGCGGCGAAGGGGCACGACGAGCGGTCCGCCGCCGCGAGCCGGTACGCCCGTGAGGCCGCCGTGCGCGTCGATGCCCGGCGGCGGCAGCAGCGACCGGCCGGCTGAGCGCCGCCGAAACCGGCTCGACGCTGGATCGCGGCGGGTGGCAGCATCACAGCGTGGTACCGCTGCGGATCATCAACGGGGACGCGACCAGCCCCCAGGCCTCCGGCCCGAAGATCATCGCCCATGTCTGCAACGACCTCGGCGGGTGGGGCAAGGGGTTCGTCCTGGCGATCTCGCGGCGATGGCCGGAGCCCGAACGCGCCTTCCGGCAGTGGCACCGCGAGCGCGCCGGCAACGACTTCGGGCTCGGCGCCACGCAGCTGGTCCAGGTCCGCCCCGATATCTGGGTGGCGAACATGGTCGGCCAGCGCGGCATCCGCACCGGAAGCGGCGGGCCGCCGGTGCGATACGAGGCGATCGAGCGCTGCCTGCACACGGTCGCCGAGCACGCGGCCCAGCGCAACGCCGGCGTCCACATGCCGCGCATCGGCTGCGGCCTGGCCGGCGGCCGGTGGGAGCGGGTCGAGCCGCTCGTCGTCGCGGCCCTGTGCGAGCGCGACATCGCCACCACGGTCTACGACTTCTGATCGCGGGTGCGGCGCAGCGTCACCGCGGCGATCCCGCCGATCGGGATCAGGATCCAGCAGGACAGGACGCGGTACACCAGGACCGCGGCCGCCGCGCCCACGCCCGTCGCGCCCGCGGCGGTGAGCCCGGCGGCCAGGGCGGTCTCGACGACGCCCACACCGCCCGGGGTCAGCGGGACCTGCCGGACGATCTGGACGCTGAGGTAGATCCCGGCCATGGCGGTCACGCCGACCGGCAGGTGCAGCGCCTCGGCGACCGCGACCATGCAGAGCAGGTCGGTGAGCCACTTCACGGTCGCGTACACCAGCGCGAACACCCAGTCCGCGATCCGCAACTCGGCGCCGGCCCGCCAGGCGTCGCGGCCGGAGCGCAGCAGGCCCTGCAGGGTGCGGGCGACGCGGTTGCCGGCAGGCCGGGCCGCGTCGCGGGCGGGGCGGCTCGCGAGGCGGCGGCCGGCCAGGATCGCGGCGGTGGTGAGCGCGGCCAGCGCGACGACGACCGCGAGCGGGCGCCAGTTGAGCAGGCCGTCGGGGCTGCCGGCGAGCAGGGCCAGTCCGCCGCCGACGTAGAGCAGTGCGAGCCCGCCGATGGAGGCGAGGCCGGAGACGATCGCGGACGCGGCCGAGGCCTCGCGGGTGGCGCCGCCGCGCTGGTACTCCCGGATCGTGAACGCGGTCGACACCGCCGGACCCGCGGGCATGGAGATCGACAGCGCCGTGCCCGCGAGCGTGATCGCCATCACGTGGCCGCGGGTCAGGTGGGCGCCGAGGCTGTTGAGCAGCCTGCGCTGCTGGAGTGCGAACGACTCGATGGAGGCGAACTGCAGCAGCGCCGCGAGGGCGATCCAGCCGTACTTCGCCCCGCCCAGCGCCCCGAGAATCTCGTGCGGCGCCGGCAGCCGCCCGCGCAGCCCGATCGCGGCGAGCACGAGCACAATGAGCCCGACGGCGACCAGACGCCCCCACGGCCGGCGCCGCGGCGGCCCGCTGGGGACGTCCGTCACCTCCGGCGCAAGCGGCGGCGAGGTCCCGGACACGGTCCGATCATCGCAAACGCCCCGCCCCCCACCACCGCCGCACCAGCGTGGCCAGGATCTCAACCCGCGCCGCGGCCGCCCTCGACATCGCGGGCAAGGGCGTTCGGCATCGACGGTCATCGCGGAGAGCACCCCCGGCGGTGAACCGCCGGAGCAGAATCGATCGAATGCCCTCAACCATGCGGCGGCCGGGAGGCGTTTGAGAGGGGCAGGAGGTGGTGGCGTGGACGAGGAGCCGTATCCGGGCTTCCGTGATTTCGTGTCCGGACGCGGCACGGCGTTGTTGCGCACGGCCTATCTGCTGACCGGAGACCATCACGCCGCCGAGGACCTGCTGCAGTCCGCGCTCGCGCGGGTGCTGCGGCACTGGCGGCGGGCCAGCGACGGCGATCCCGAAGCCTACGTCCGCCGGACCATGTACCACCTGCGGATGTCCTGGTGGCGCCGGCGCCGCGTGCGCGAGCAACTCTTCGCCGCCCCGCCCGAGCAGGCCGGCGCTGACCCGCACGCGGGCACCGCGTTGCGGATGAGCCTGGACCGCGCGCTCGCGCTGCTCACGCCCCGGCAGCGGGCAGTACTGGTGCTGCGGTTCTACGAAGATCTCACCGAAGCGCAGGCGGCGTCGATGCTCGGCTGCACGGTCGGGACCGTCAAGCGCCACGCGCACGACGGCCTGGTCCGGCTACGGAGCGTCGCGCCCCACCTCGTCGACGACGTGCGGATCACGGGAGGCCTGCGGTGACGGCCCGGCTGCGAGAGGCGATGCGCGAGACGGCCGAGCGGGTCACCGACCGGCCCGAGCCGTATGAGCTCTACCGCGGGGCCGTCGCCCGGATGCGCCGGGACCGGCGGCGGCGCCTGACCGCGGCGGCCGCGGCCGTCGTGATCGCGGCGGTGGCCGGGCTGGCCGTGCCGCTGTGGCTGCACCGGATCGCGCCCGCACCGGCCGAGCCCCCGCCTGCTCCCCCGAGCCTGCCGGCCCGCATCGGTGCGCCGCTGTGGGGGACCCCGCCGGTGACCGACGAGCGGCTCGGCCCCGCCAGTGTCGCGTTCGGCTCGGGCACCTGGTGGTGGGGCGAGAGCAAGGGCGTCACGGCGGTCGTCGGCGCCGGCACCGACGACTACGGCATCGTCGAGAACGACGACTTCCTCTACGCCGGCGAGCAGGCCGTGCTCTCCCCCGACGGCGGCCGCCTGGCGGGCTCGGGCCGGGTCACCGACCTGCGGACCGGTGCCGTCACCCGGCTGCCCGACCTGCGCGCCGACCCGCTGGTGCCCCAGGCCTGGTCGCCCGACGGCCGGTGGCTGGCGGTGATCGCGTACGCCACGCACCGCCAACAGGCCGACGGCACCGGCGTGCTAATGGCCAGCGCCGCCGGACTCCACCTCGTCGCCCCGGCTTCGGGCGAGCATCGCAAGATCGGCGACCTGCTGCCGCAGGGCGTGACCGACGGCTGGACGGTGGCGTTCGCCCACGACGGCCGGCGGCTGGCGTACCAGTCCGGCCAGGAGATCACCGTCACCGACCTGGACGGCAAGGTCCTGAGCCGGTTCACCGCACCCGCCGGGGCGCGGCTGGCCGGCAAGGGCGCCTGGACCCCGGACGACCGCGGCCTCACCCTGGTCAGCCAGCGCCGCTGCTGCCAGGGCGAGCAGTACGGGTCCCGGTGGCAGCTCACCGTGGTCGCCCCGGCCGACGGCTCCGCCCGGACCGCCCCGGTCCTGCCCGAGCTGGCCGGGCTGGTCGCGGTGCGGCTGCTGGGCTGGTCACCGTCCGGCGAGGCGGTCGTGGCCGCGCTGTATCCGGAGGCGGGCACGGCCGTGCTCGACTTTTCCACCAACCAGGACACCCTGGCGTCGGTGCACACCCGGCTGACCGCGTACGAGTGGGTCAGCGCGGCGCGGGTCCTCGCCGTGCCGGCGAGCCCGACGGGCGCGACGCGGGTGCTGGTCCAGGGCCCCGACGTCCTCTCGATCGACGTGGCCGACGACGCGATCGCGGGCGGCCGGGAGCGCCCTGGGCACCCGCCCTCGGGTCTGGGCCCCAACACCCGGATCGTGCTGGGGGTGGCCGCGACCGGGGCGCTGGTGGTGCTGGGCGGGATCGTCGCGCTCGGCGTGCTGCTGCTGCGCCGCCGGGGTCAGCCGGGGGCGGGGTGGCCGCCGGGGCGCTCGCCCAGCAACTCGGCGAAGAGCGCCCGGTAGTGCATGAGGGCCTGGCGCAACTGCTCGGTCGTCGCTTGGCCGCGCTCGTTGGCCTGGCTGATCTCGTGGGCCTCGCGGTAGTGGCCGAGGGTTTCGGCGTGCTCGACGCTGAGATCCTGCGCGCGGGTGTCGAAGTCCTCGGTGACCGGGTAGCCGCGCTCGGCCATCACGCGGGTCACCAGCGCGTCGGCGTCGCGGGTGGCGATCTCCGGCTCCTCGACGAAGTGGGCCTGGGTGCGCTGCCACTGGTCGGCGTAGCGCCGCCGCTGCTCGGGGTCGAGCTCGTGCAGCTCCAGCCGGTCGTGGCGGCGTTCCCGGTGCCGCAGGTCGCGCTCGCCCGCGCGGCGGCCTGAGCCCGAGGCGACCGCCCGGTCGTACTCGGGGCCGAAGCGGCGGCGCAGCTCCTGGGTCCGGCGGTGCCGGGCGACGATCGTCGCGACGAAGGCAGCGACGATCAGCACGATGATGATGACGGCGAGGGCAGTTGCGGTCGAGGACATCACGTATCCCTTCGAAGGCCACCGCCTCCGACGGTAGCTGGCCCGTTTCAGCCACACCTCACCCCGGGCAGCCAGAACGGCCCGGTGACCACGGACACGTTGCTGACCGCGCGGTGACGTCCGGGTTGTATCGCCGCCCGGCGGGTAGTCCTCTTTCGACGGACGTTCACGGAGGGGAGCCGACATGGAGGCCTCGGTCACGTTCATCGGCAACGCGACGGTACTGCTGCGGCTGGGCGGGTTCACGGTGCTGACCGACCCGAACTTCCTGCACCAGGGGCAGCGGGCGTACCTCGGGCACGGGCTGTGGACCCGGCGGCTGACCGAGCCGGCGATGGGGCCGGACGACCTGCCCGCGCTGGACGGGATCGTCCTGTCGCACCTGCACGGCGACCACTTCGACCGCATCGCGCGGCGGCGGCTGCCCCGGGAGGTGCCGGTGCTCACCACGGTCTCGGCGGCGCGCAAGCTGCGCAAGTGGCGCTTCCACGACGCCGTCGGACTGCGCACGTGGCACGACGCGGTGCTGCACCGCGACGGCGAGACGCTGCGGGTCACCGCGGTCCCGGCCCGGCACGGACCGACCGGCGTGCACCTGGCGATGCCGCCGACGATGGGCACCATCGTGGACTGGGAACGCGACGGGGAGCGGCGGCTACGGCTGTACGTCAGCGGCGACACCCGGTTCAACCGCCGGCTCCTGCGCGAGATCCCGCGCCGCTTCGGCGACGTCGACGTGGCCCTGCTGCACCTGGGCGGCACGCGGGTGCTCGGCGTCCTGGTCACCATGGACGCCCGCGACGGCGTGGCGCTTTCCAACCTGATCCGCCCCGAGCTGGTGATCCCGATCCACCACGACGACTACACCGCCTTCCGCGACCCGGTGTCGAACTTCCTGCAGCCCACGGTCGCGGCCCGCATCCCGGCCGAGGTGACCCCGGTCCTGCGCGGCGAGACCATCGCGCTGCCCACCGCCCAGGAGCGCGCCAGCAGCCTGCGCACCCCGCGCTCGGAGCCGGCGGTGTCGCCGACCTCGTAGGCCTCGACCCGTCCAGCGGCCGCATCGCGGCGAGAGTGCCGGGTCAGGGCTGTAGCAGTACCTTCACGGTGCCGTCCTTCTTCTGCTGGAACGCCGCGTAGGCCTGGGGCGCCTCGTCCAGCGGCATCCGGTGCGTGGCGAAGGACTCGACGCCGAGCGGGTCGTCGTCGCCGGTCAGCAGCGGCAGGATGTCGTCCACCCAGCGCTTGACGTTGGCCTGGCCCATCCGCAGCTGGATCTGCTTGTCGAACAGCACCATGAGCGGAACCGGGTCCGCCGTGCCGCCGTAGACGCCCGACAGCGAGATCGTCCCGCCCCGGCGGACGGCGTCGATCGCCAGGTGCAGGGCGGCCAGCCGGTCCACGCCGGCCTTGTCGACGAACCTCGCCGCGAGCGCGTCCGGCAGCAGACCGGCGGCGGTCTGGGCCAGCTTGCCGGCCGGCGAGCCGTGCGCCTCCATGCCGACGGCGTCGATGACGGAGTCGGGCCCGCGCCCGCCGGTCAGCTCGCGCAGCCACTCGGCGACGTCGTCGTGCTCGGACAGGTCGACGGCTTCGACGCCGCCCGCGTGCGCCCGGGCCAGCCGCTCCGGGACGAGGTCGACGCCGATGACGCGGTACCCGCGGTAGGAGGCGATCCGCGTGCACATGTCGCCGATCGGTCCCAGGCCGAGCACGGCGAGCGTCCCGCCGGGCGGCACGGCGGCGAACTCGACCGCCTGCCACGCCGTCGGCAGCACGTCGGAGAGGTAGACGAACCGGTCGTCGGACGGCCCCTCGGGCACGACGATCGGCCCGAACTGCGCCTCGGGCACCCGAAGGTACTCCGCCTGCCCGCCCGGCACCTGGCCGTACAGCCGCGTATAGCCGAACAGCGCCGCGCCCTTGCCCTCGGACCGCACCTGGGTCGTCTCGCACTGGGCCATGAGGCCGCGCTTGCACATCCAGCAGTGTCCGCAGGAGATGTTGAACGGGATGACGACCCGGTCGCCGGGGCGCACGTTGGTGATGTCGGCGCCGACCTCCTCCACGACGCCGATCGGCTCGTGGCCGAGGATGTCGCCCTCGCTCAGGAACGCCCCGAGCACCTCGTACAGGTGCAGGTCGGAGCCGCAGATGCCGGTCGAGGTCACCTTGATGACGATGTCGTTGGGCCGCTCGATGCGCGGGTCCGCCACCGTGTCGACCCGCACGTCGCGCTTGCCGTGCCAGGCGACCGCCCTCATGGCGCGGACCCCGGCCCGGCCGTTGCTGCTTGGCTCATGCGCTGCGCCTACCCGGTGCCCTCACCCGGAAACAAACCCGGCCCGGCCGTTGGTCGGGTGGCCGCGGCGACGTGCAGGTCCGGGATGTGACGCCGCGGCTCGTGGCGGTCGGCCGGCGGGGCCGGTTCGGGTGCCCGGCATCCGGCCCCGCGGTCACCAACCACGCCGGGGCAGGCCGGCTTCATGACCGGTAAAGTACGCCCATGACGAGCACCGCCCGCGCCGGGCTGCGCGGCCTGAGCCCCGCCCTCATCCCCCTGGGCGTGATGTTCCTGGCCGTCGGCATGTCCACAGCCGTGGTCCTCCCGTTCCTCGCCCTGTTCCTCAGCACCGACGTCCACGCCGGCCCGGCCCGGGTGACCGTGTTCCTCGTCGCGGCGCCGGCCGCCGGCGTGCTCCTCACGACCCTCGTCGGGCGGTTGTCCGACCGCGGCCCGTACCGCCGCCGCATCCTCGTCGGCGCGGCGCTGGCCGGTGTCGCGGGCACGGCCGCCACCGCGTTCGTGCGCGACTACTGGGTGCTGCTCGCCCTCGCGGTGACCGCGACCGCGCTGTCCGGGGCGCTGTTCCCGCAGACCTTCGCCTACGCCCGCCAGGTCCTCGAGCGCGACAGTCCCGGCCACGCGGCCCTGGGCATCAGCACCATGCGCACCGTGTTCTCCCTGGCCTGGGTCGGCGGCCCGGCACTCGCGGCGCTGCTGCTGGACGTGGGCGGGTTCCGCCTGCTCTACGGCGTAGCCGCGGCCCTGTACGCCGTGGCCGCGCTCGTCGCCGCGCTCGTGCTCGGCAACGTCGCCACCCCGCGGCCCGAGGCCCCGCCGGACGTCCCGGGCGACGCGGCGGCCCCGGCACTGCCCCGCCTGCTGCTGCCGCTCACGCTCGCCGCGTTCGTCCTGCTCCAGATCCCGATGACGCTGGCCGTGCAGGCCCTGCCGCTGTTCATCCGCGAGGACCTGCACCGCGACCCGTCCGCCGCGGGGCTGGTGCTCGGCCTGTGCGCGGCGCTGGAGATCCCGCTGATGCTCGGCCTCGGCGCCCTGACCACCCGGTTCCGGCTGCGCACGCTGATCCTGGCCGGCGCCGTGGCCGGGGTCGCGTACTACGCGGTCGCGCTGAGCACCCCGAGCCTGTGGATCCTCGTCGCCGCCCAGCCGGTCAACGCCGTGTTCATCTCCGCGGTCTCGGGTGTGGGCATATCCTACGTGCAGGACCTGATGCCGGGGCGCCCCGGCCACGCCACGACCCTGTTCACCAACACGTTCCCGATCGGCGCGGCGATCGCCGGCCCGCTGCTGGGCGTCGCGGCGCACTTCGGGTACCGCTGGGCGTACGGCCTCTCGACCGCCCTGTGCGGCCTCGGCCTCCTGCTGCTGCTGGCACCCGGCCGGCACCGCCCGGCCCGGCCGGCGGCTCCCTGACGCTGCCCGGCTTCGGCGCGTAGCCGGCGATCCCCGCCGGGGGGTTCGTTGGACAGTTCCTTCCTCTAATGGGATTGGCGAACGCGAGCCGATCATGCTTCGCTGACTCGTGCTCTGGACGCCCAACTTCAGGCGGTACTTCATCGCCCGGGTCGTATCCGTATTCGGCGACGCGATGCTCGTGGTGGCCGCAGCACTCGCGGTCGGGCAGGCCTACGGCTCGACCGGGGTCGGGTTCGTGCTCGCCGCGTGGATGGTGCCGTTCCTCGGCTGCATCCTGTTCGGCGGGGTGTTCGCCGACCGGATCGGGGCGCGCCCGCTGATGCTCGGCGCCGACCTGGTCCGGCTGGTGGCGCAGGGCACGGTCGCGGTCGCGTTCTTCGCCGGTACGCCTTCGATGTGGCTCCTGCTCGTCTGCTCGGCCACGAGCGGCGCCGCGGCGGCGATGTTCCAGCCGGGGGTCAACGGGATCGTGCCACTGGTCGCCGACGACCCGCACCGTGCCAACGCGACCCTAAAGGTCGCCCAGTCCGTGGCGCAGCTGCTCGGGCCCGCGAGCGCCGGCCTGGTCTTCGGGTTCCTCGGGGCCGGGCCGGTGTACGCCGCCGACGCCGCCTCGTTCGCGGTGAGCGCGGCCTGCCTCGCCGGCCTGCGCCTGAGCCGGATGCCGGCGAACGGGGCCGGCTCGTCACCGCTGCGCGACCTCGCCGCCGGGTGGCACGAGTTCCGCTCCCGCACGTGGATCTGGAGCGTAATCCTGGTCTGGGTGGTGTACGGCGTGCTGCTCTTCGGCCCGCTCATCCCGCTCGGCGCCGTGCTCGTCAGCCAGCGGCTCGGCGCGCCCGCGTACGGCTGGACCGAGTCCGGCCTCGGGGTCGGCGCCGTCGCCGGCGGACTCCTCGCCGCCCGGGTCCGGCCCGGCCGCCCGCTCGCCGCCGGGGCGGTCGCCATGTTCGGCTACGGGCTGCTGCCCCTGGCGATCGCCCTGCACGCGCCACTGGTCCCGCTGCTGTGCGCGGCGGTCGTCAACGGCGCCGCGTGGGCGTTCTGGTCGGTGATGTGGCAGACGAGCGTGCAGACCCACGTGCCGGCGGAGATGCTCAACCGCATCACGTCGTACGAGGTCTTCGGCTCCGACGGCAGCCTGCCGATCGGTCAGGCGCTCGCCGGCCCGGTCGCCGCCGTCGTCGGCGCGGAGACGGTGCTGGGCGCGTCCGCGGGCGTCAGCGCGCTGGGCTGCCTGGCGCTGCTGCTCATCCCCGCCGTCCGCGGCCTGCGCCGGGCCGCCCCGACTCAGTCGCTGTTGAACCAGACCCAGACGTCGGGCTTGTAGGGCACGCCCGCCTCCACGAACCAGCCGGCGACGATGTCGCGGTTCGCCTCGATGCCCCGGCCGTCGCCGAGCGCGCCGCGCGCGACCAGCTCGCGGAAGCAGGCGGCGAGCCGATCGGCGCCGAGCCCGTCGTGGGCGAGGCCGAGGCTGCCCTCCAGGTGCGCGAGCAGTGCCTCCAGGGAGTCGTACGGCGTGACGGCGCTGTAGACGTACTCGCGCCCGGCATCCCCGGGCCGGGCCCCGTAGTCGTAGAACTCCGTGAACGAGATCTTGTTCTCGATCGAGGACACGAGCAGCGTCAGCGAGAACAGGCAGTCGGTGTTCTCGCGCCTGGTGTGCAGCAGCGGGTATCGCCGCTCGAACCGCTCCTGCGTCTCGACCCCGAGCCCCGCGCAGAGCCCGGAGACGGCCTCGACGCTCGCGCCCCCATCGCCGGCGAACGCCGTGAACCCGGCCAGGAACCGCCCGATCCGGTCGCCCGCCGCGATGTCCACAGAGGACTGCGGATACCGGCCCGAGAGGTGCTCGGCGATCCGGTCCAGGGCGTCGTACTCCATGACGACCTGCCGCCGCCCCTCCTGCCCGCCGTGCTGCGAGAACGTGATCGCGGGCGGCCGCCCGTCGGGCTCGACGGCGAGCGTGACGCTCCTGGTGAGGTGCGCCCACGGCACGGTGCTCGCCCGCCGCACGAGCAGCCCGGCCGCGGCGAGCAGATCCGCGACCCGCTCCCGTGCCCCCATCGGCGGCAGGTCCAGCTTCCCGCGCTCGGCGAGATCGGCGACGGCGGCGACGAGCGGCTCGGGATCGCCGTCGAGCCGCGCCTCGACCCGGAACGAGGTGAACCGCCCCATCCATCCGATCCCGTCCCCGGTGTACTTCTCCGCGAAGGTGAGCCTGGCCGGCTCGCCACCGACCGTGACGACAACACTGCGCCGATGACCGGTCGGCATCGCCGAGGTGTGCAGAACCCGCTCCCCGCTCATCCCTCCACGATGTCAAACGCCCGCCAGTGCGGTTGAATCACGCCTTCGAAGTTGACCTTGGAGGCGCCCCGGCGATGCCACGCACCGTGACCGCGTCAGCCGTCCTGCTGGCCGTGGCCGCCCCGCTGGTCGCGTCCGTCGCCTGCTGAGCTTCCTGGACTACGGCTACGGCGAGCAGACCCACACTCCTGCTGGCGAGCCTCGTCCTGCTCTGCGTACCGCCGGCGAACCGCTTCTTCCGTCCCGCCGCCTAGTCCTCGACCCCGAGGTCGGCCCGCATGGCGGCGCGCAGCTCCTCGCGGCGCTGATTGACGATGCGAACCCGCTCGTCCCAGGCCGCCCGGTCGTCGAATCCGACGGCCTCGAGCTCGTACTGGGACGTGTTGTACGCCTGGGCGAGCTTGCGCACTCGGGCACCCGCGCTGATGGTCAGGTACAGGTAGGCGTCCTGCATCGCCGTCACGGCCGGCCGGGTGCGCTCCGTGGCATCGGCCGGCTCCCCCCGCCGCGCCTCCTCCAGCGCCTGGTAGAACCGGTTGGCGGCCACGAGGTAGGCATGGCAGGCGGCACGCAGCTCGTCACGCCGCGCCCGCACCCTGGACTCGTCGGACGCCTGCACCCGCGCCCGCTCACTCCACCGCTGATTGAGCGCCGCCGTGATGAGACTCATCGCCCCGGTGACCAGCACACCCCCGAGCGCACCGACCAACGCGAGCACGGCAGCGTTCGAACCCCCATCAGCCACGCGCGGATCGTACCCAACCCCGCCGGTCGGCGCCCACGCTCCCGCGGCTGAGCGACGATGTCGCCGCGATCGGATACCCGGTCAGCGGCGCAGGTCGTGGCGGCGGTGGGTGGCCTTCTCCACCAGCGCCGAGGGCAGCAGGCGGCGCAGCGGGAAGACGATCGGCGCGTTGCTGCCCACGGCGTAGTGCGCCCTCGGCCGGGGCGCCTCGATCGCCTTGACGATGGTCGCGGCGACCCGCTCGGCCGGCACGCCCGCCCGCTCGTTGCGGTCGAGCGCGGCCAGCATCCGCTCGAAGTCTCCGCGGTGCGGCGAGCCTTCCGAGGTGTACTTCGTGCGGCGCTCGCTGATCCCGGTGTTGATCGACCCGGGCTCGACGGTGGTCAGCCACACACCGAACGGCGAGTACTCGTGCCGGGCCCCGTCGCTGAACCCCTTCAACGCGGCCTTGGACGCGACATACGACGAGCGGTACGCGAGCGGGAACGACGCGAGCATGGACCCGACCATCACCACCCGCCCGCGGCCTCGCTCACGCATGCCGGGCAGGAGCAGCTGGGCGAGCCGGACCGGCCCGAGCACGTTGACCTGGAACAGCCGTCGCAGCGCGTCGCCGGGCAGCTCCTCGAACGGCCCCGACTGGCTCTCCCCGGCGTTGTTGACCAGCACGTCGACCGCCCCGGCGGCGCCCGCGAGAGCGTCGATCGACGCGTCGTCGCCGAGGTCGAGCGGGAGGTACTGCACCCCGTCCGCCCGCTGCCCCGCCGCGAGCGCCTCCGGCCGCCGGCTGGTGCCCACGACCCGGTAGCCCCGCGCGACCAGCGCGGCGGCGGTCGCCTTCCCGATCCCGGACGACGCCCCAGTGACCAGCGCGGTGCGATCCATCGCTGCACCATATCGCCGCCCGAACACCCCGGCCACGTCCGGGCTTGGTGACCGACGCGGATGGGATGCGCGGCGAACCGTGCCTATCCTACTGCCGTGGGGTTGCGGTTCGAGACGCGCGCGTCCGACTCGCCGTGGGTCGACACCGTGTGGACCTGCACGAGCGAGCAGGTCGCGGAGATGACCTCCGTCGCCGCGGTGTGCTGGGGCCTGGTGTTCTTCGAACGCGAGGGCACCGCCTACGCGAGCATCACCGGCCCCGAGACCCGGACCGGCACCGCGCCGGTGCCGCAGGGCGCGACCTTCGTCGGGATCGAGTTCGCCGTGGGCACCCGGCTGCGGGCTGTGCCCATGCTCGCCCTGGTCGACGGCGGCATCGAACTCGCCGACGTGACGCGCAGGACCTTCCGGCTGGATGGCGTCCGCTGGGAGACGCCCGGGCCCGACGACGCCGAGGCGCTGGTCGACCGGCTCGTCCACTCCGGAACCGTGGTCCGTGACCCGCTCGTCACCGAGATCAGCCGGGGCCACCGCCCAGCGGTCTCCGCGCGCACCGTCGAGCGCCGGTTCCGGGCCGCGACCGGCCTCACCCAGGGTGCCGTACGGCAGATCGGACGCGCCCGCCGGGCCTCGACGCTGCTGGCCGCCGGCGTCCCGGTCGCCGATGTCATCTCCGGGCTCGAGTACTTCGACGAGCCGCACCTGGCCCGTGCGCTGCGCCGGTACGTCGGACGTACAGCGCGGCAACTGCGCGAGGGCACCGGCGGTGCCATCGCCCTGGACCTGGATCAGCCGACAACGTCGTAGATCAGCTTGATCACGCCGTTCGGGTAGGGCTCGCACGCGCGGAGGTTCAGCATCTGCTTGTCCTTGTCCGCCCGGCTGAACAGGCTCTTCCCGGCTCCGAGCAGCACGGGGAAGACGAGAAGGTGGTACCGGTCGATCAGGCCCGCGTCCGCCAGCCGGCGGGCGAGCTCCGCACTGCCATGGATGAAGATCGCGCCACCCTCGCTCTTCTTGAGCTCGACGACGTCGTCGGCCGAGCGCAGAATCGTCGTCGGACCCCACCCATCGACGAGGGCGCCGTCGCGCAGCGTGGTCGACAGCACATACTTGGGCAGTTCCCGATACGCGGCGTGGTCGTCCGAGTCGCGCCAGACCGGCGCGAACGCCTCGTAGCTTCTCCGGCCGAACATCAGCGCCGTCGTGTCCTCGAGCTCCTCGCCCTTGAGCGAGAACGCCTCCGGCAGGAACTCGACGTCCTTGATCACCCAGCCACCGCTGCGGTGATCCTCGCCCGGCCCACCGCCCGGGGAATCCACGACACCGTCAAGCGAGACAAAGCCGGTATATACCAATTCACGCACGTGCTGTTCTCCTCATGGTCAGGCGACGAGACGCGGCGTACCCCGCCCATGCTAGGAAGCGCCCCTACGGCCGTCTTGTACGGAAACGACAGCCCGGGAGACGGCCCTGAACGCCACGGGGAAGGCCGCCCTACGTGCTGGCGTGGCCGTACCGTTGGCCGGTGGACGTCTTTCTCCTCTGGCACATTCGGCACGCGCCCTTCGCCGACGGCCGGCCGACACGACATCGCGACGCGGCGGGTGAACTGGACTGGGACGAGGAGGAGGGCGACGACCTGAAGGCCCTCGGCGTCTACTCCTCGGAGCAGAAGGCCCAGGACCGCATCGCCCGCGCCCGGTCGCTGCCCGGCTTTCGCGACGAGCCCGACTGCTTCCTCATCGACCGCTACACCCTCGACGAGGACCGATGGGCCGAAGGCTTCATCGGTCCGAGTTCGATGTCTGGGGGGATGCACGTGCTGACCTACAAGCTCGTGTTGGCCCTCGCGAACTTGATGGTGTCGATCGACCTTGCCGACGAGGAGGAGATCTCGGCGGAGGTGGGATCGGACCTGCTGAACGATGCGGTCGGCCTACTCGGTGAGCTTACGGCCGAGGAGTCGGACGAGCTACAAGCGCTGATCGCACGGGTTGCCGCGGAAACGGACGATCCGCAACGTCGGCAGGCAGACGTCCACGGCTGGGGTCATGACGACCTTCCGGCCGAGTGTTCGGCGTCCCGGGCGGGTCGGTGCAGGTCGAGCAGGGCTTCCCGGCTCAGTGTTCCGGCACCGGTGTGGCCGCCGCGTCCGTGGTCACCGCACCCGTGCCCCGGACGGCGGCCACCGCGCCGAAGGCGATGCCCCAGAGTATGCTCAGCGCCGACCAGACCGGCGCGAGACCGCCCGGCGTGTCCGGCTGGGCGAGACAGACGAGGCCGAGATAGGCGGCCACCAGCCCGGCTCCGACGCCGACGTAGCGCCGGCCCCGCGCCCAGGCCGCCGCCGTCACGCTGAGCACCACGAGGACGAGACCCACCGCCCCCTGCACGCTGTAGTGGTCGAGCCCGATGGTGATGTCGTCGGGCAGCCCAACCCGGTTCGCCGCGTACATCTCGTGGGCGTACAGCAGCCAGGGCAGCGCGCCGAGCCCGGCCAGAACCGCCAGCGGCCGGTCCACCCGGACACCGCCGGCCGTCAGCGGCTCACGCCCCGGCACGAATGCGACGGCGAGCGTCTCCCCGGCCACGGCCAGCGCGACGAGCAGCAGGCCCCACTCGAACGAGACGGCCGCGGAGACCGCGAGCACCGCCGCGACGCACAGCAGCTGTACCACGGCGGGCGCCGAGCGCTGGGGCCGCACGGCGATCCGCACGAAGGCCGCCGCGACCAGTACGGTGAACAGCAGCCCCCAACCGGCATTCAGCGCCACCGCCCAGGCCGGGTCCCACGTCACCGCCAGGTCGGGCACCCCGAACCCGGGATAGACCAGCCACGTCAGCGCGAAGACGACCGCCGCGACCCGGACACCGGCCGTCCGGACCGCCCCGCCGGAACCGCGAACCACCGCCCACCCCTCTCTCGCACAACAGTGTCAGGTTCGCCGAAAACCCGGTCCACCGGCCAGGTTTGCCGACAACCCGACACAGCAGGGCGGGCCGAAGTCACCAGCGGTCGCGCATCCGGCGCAGCACCAGCGTCGTCGCGCCGGCCGCCGCCGCGAGGGCCATCGTGCCCGTCGCGACCGGATGGGTGCTCGCCGCGACGAGGTAGCTGCGCCGGCGGACCCAGCCCTCGTGCGAGCCTCGCTCACGCAGGTCGTCGCCGGCGTGCCACAGCGCGCTCGCCTCGCGTGGCCGGGACGGGCGGTCCGCGCGCTGCGACCAGTACATGTACCGGCGCATCACGCGGTCGGTCAGCTTGGGCGCGATGTTCGCCACCGTCGCCAGGACCTTCGCCTGCGA
The DNA here is from genome assembly GCF_050942935.1 of Dactylosporangium sp. CA-233914. Lineage (NCBI taxonomy): Bacteria > Bacillati > Actinomycetota > Actinomycetes > Micromonosporales > Micromonosporaceae > Dactylosporangium > Dactylosporangium sp. CA-233914. Next base: position 8,309,941 of record NZ_CP192030.1, read on the forward strand.
GCCGACGTACAGGTCCCGCTTCGGGTGCGCGGCGGCGTAGAGGATGGCCTCGGCGACCGCCTCCGGCGGGTAGAGCATGCCCCGGCGGGCCGGCCGCTCGTCCAGGTAGCTCTCGGCGTGCTCGTCGTACGGTGTGTCGATCCCGCCGGGGTGCACGAGGGTGACCGAGACCGGCAGCCCCGCCGCGTTGACCTCGACCCGCAGCGCGTCGGTGAATCCGTGCACGGCGAACTTGGCGCTGCCGTACGTGGACTGTACGGGGGTGGCGCGGTCGCCGAAGACGCTGCCCACGTTGATGAGCGCGCCCGGCCGCCCGCTGTCGCGGAAGTGCTCGACGGCGGCCCGCGAGCCGTGCACGACGCCCCAGAACACGGTGTCGAACACCCGGTGCATGTCGTCCAGCGAGACGTCCCAGACCTGCCCGTACAGCGAAACGCCGGCATTGTTGACCCACGTGTCGAACCCGCCGAACGTCTCCACGGCGGTGCGCGCCACGCGGGCCACGTCATCCCGCCGGCCGACGTCGGTCACCACGAACGCCGCCTCGCCGCCCGCGTCGCGGATCTCGTCGCACAGCGTGCGCAGGGCGTCCTCGTTGCGGGCGGCGAGCACCAGGCGGGCGCCGCGCCGCGCCGCCATCCGCGCCGTCACCAATCCGATGCCGCTCGACGCGCCCGTGATGACCACGGTCTGCTGCTCGAGCGGGCGCAGCCTGAGTCCTCCGAGCCTCCCGCGCGACCCGTTACCGCCCGGATCCGGCCGGCCGGGCAACCCGGAATTACCACCGGAGCCACCCGACGCACCGCCGGCGGCACCGGACGCGTCGTCCTCGACGATGCTCCGTTCCTCGGCCGTGCCAGGGTCCTGCCCGCGATCCGCCGACGTCATGGCGCGCCTCCCTTTCCTGCGACCGCACAGACTGCCTTCGGCGACGCCGCTACCCGGTCGGTTCGACGAGAAACCCTGGGCGAGCCCGCGTCGTACGGCGCGTCCCCTCATGTGGTTACGCCCGGACGGGGAAGCGACCATGTCGTCATGGAACTGCTCCGGACGTCGCGGGTCCTGTTACGCCGCTGGGAAGGCGACGACCTGCCCGCGTACTTCGACCTCTACTCGCGCTGGGAAGTCATGCGCTGGCTCGGTGCGGCACCGCGACGGGCCGTCCAGGACATGTCGGAGGCACGGGAACGTCTCGCTCGATGGCACGAACGGGAAGCGGGCCTCGACGCCCCGTTCGGTCTCTGGGCCCTGGTGCCGCTCGAGAGCACCGCACCGGCGTCGGACCCCGTGGGAACGGTGCTGCTCCTGCCGCTGCACGATGCCGACGGTCGCACCGATCAGACCGAGATCGGCTGGCATCTGCACCCCGACCACCACGGACGCGGTCTGGTCACCGAGGCCGCGCGAGCCTTGCTCAGCGCCGCCGCCGACGCCGGCGTCCATCGCGTGCTCGCCCTGACCGACCTCGACAACACCGCGTCGCAGGCAGTGGCGCGCCGCCTCGGCATGGCCGACGAGGGCCTGACTGATCGCTGGTTCGGCATGACGGCCCGCCAATTCGCCTGGACGGCCCGCGGCCGGTGATTCCGGCCGCTGGGCGGAAACGACATCCGCACGCGCCCGCCACGACGCCAGCGGCGAGGCATGCTGAGCCACCCGGAACGTGCCGCCCGGCCGGAGCGTTGACAAAACCGGTACCGGTGCTGACGCTCTTTATCGGCGCGCGGAACGACACGGGGGCGACGACGGTGAAGAAGGCTGCACGGTTCGTGACGGTGGGCGCGCTCGTACTGGCGACGGCCGCGTGCCAGGCGCCGGCCGGCACCGACGGGGACCTCGCCGACGACTGGCGGCCGCTGCCCTCGCCCGCGTTCGAGGTACCGGACGTCGGGCAGTGCTTCGACGGCCAGGCACGGTTCTCGTTCGATCCCCGGTTCTACCGGGCCACGCCGGTCGCGTGCGAGCGGCGTCACGCGCTGGAGGTCGTGCTCGTCGGGACCGTCGACGGTGAGGCCGCGGCCGCCGCGGCGCCGCCCGAGCCGGGAAGCGCGGGATACCAGGCCGCGTACGCCGCGTGCGGGAAGGCCGCCGACGAGTACGTCGGCGGGGACTGGCACGACGGGCTGCTCGGCATCGACGTGCAACTGCCGACGAAGACCCCGTGGGGCGGCGGGCAGCGCACCTACGTGTGCACGGTCTACGGCAGCGCCACCGCGTACGGCACGATGGCGTTCCGCACGGGTTCACTCAAGGGCGCGATGGCCGGTGCGGCGCCGTCGGCGATGCACTGCCTCGACGTCGTCGCCGAGCAGCGAGCCGACGGCTGGTACCAGCATCTGTCCGCGATGACCCCGATCGACTGCGCGAAGCCGCACGGCGCCGAGTACACCGGCAGCGTCATCGTCCCCGGCACCACGCTCCCGGTTGGCGACAAGCTCGAGACCATGATGATCGACGCCTGCTGGGCCAAGGTGGCCGCGTTTCTCGGGTTGACCCAGTCACAGCTCAGCAGCCGCTCCGACATCCACATCACCTGGGACGGCATGAGCCAGAACCAGTGGCAATCCGGCGACCATCACCAGCGGTGCTTCGCGATGGTGCCATACCAGCGCAAGGTCCACGCCAGCCTCAAGGGCCTCGGGAAGACAGCCCTGCCGGTGTGACCCGGGCCAGGGACGCGATTTGAAGGTTTGGCCGCGCTTGTTCGCCACTGTCGCGGAAAAGTATCAACCGTTGGTTCAACGATACGGTCGATGGCATGACTGCTGCCATCAAAGACGCCGTCCATGTCGTCGACGCCGCTACCGTCATGGGGTTGCTCCCGGCCCGGCCGCGACTGCTCGCCATGGGCGAGCCCACGCACGGCGAGGACGTTCTGCTCGACGTGCGAAACGAGCTCTTCCGGCAACTCGTCGAGCAGGAGGGGTACCGGACGATCGCCATCGAGAGCGACTGTCTGATGGGGCTGGTCGTGGACGATTACGTGACGTCGGGTGCCGGCACCCTCGACGAGGCCATGGAGCGCGGCTTCAGCCACGGGTTCGGCGCGTCCGCGGCCAACCGCGAGCTTGTGCGCTGGATGCGCGCGTACAACGACGGCCGGCCCGGGTCCCAGCGGGTGCGCTTCGCCGGTTTCGACGGCCCGCTGGAGACGACCGGCGCCGCGAGCCCTCGGCAGGCCCTCACCGCACTCCACGCCTACCTCACCGCCCGGGTCGACGCCGACCTGCTTCCGTGCACCGCGGAAACCCTCGACCGCCTGCTCGGCGCCGACGACCGGTGGAGCGATCCCGCGGCCGTGCTGGACCCGTCCCGGTCCGTGGGGCAGACGCCCGAGGCCGGACAGCTGCGACTGCTCGCCGACGACCTGGTGGCCCTGCTCGACGCGCAGACGCCACACCTGATCGCTGCGTCCTCGCGCGAGGACTGGGACCGGGCCCGCATGCACGGTCGTACCGCCGTCGGGCTGCTGCGGTACCACTTCTGGATGGCCGACTCGTCCCCGGGCCGCATTGCGCGACTGCTGGGCGGGCGGGCGTCGATGATGGCCGCCAACCTGCTCGCCGTCGCCGAGCGGGGCCCGGCGATGGTGTACGCCCACAACGGGCATCTCCAGCGGGACAAAAGCAGCGCGCGGATGGGCGGCCTGGCGCTGCACTGGTGGAGCGCCGGGTCAATCGTCAGCGCTCAACTCGGCGAGGGGTACGCCTTCGTGCCCACGGCCATCGGCACGATCCGCCACCGCGGTGTGGACACCCCGTCCCCGGACACCATCGAGGGGCTGCTGTACGCGCTCCCGGAGGACCGGTACGTCGTCGACGCCCGCCGATTGACCGCCGTCCTCGGCGACGTGGCTCCCCGGGTGTCCCCCTGGTTCGGCTACGCCCCGCTGGACCCGGCCCACGTGGCCCGCCACGACGGGATCGTCTTCGTCAAGGACGCCCCCGCGGGGAAAACGTGGTGGCCGGTGGCGTGATCGCCGACCGGAAACCCGTTTGCCGGCTCGGCTGCGGGCTGTTGTAGTGGAGCGTGCCGAACCCCATTGCGCAGGAGGTGTACGGGTGCGCGGAAGGCCGCGTCCGCACGCGGTGACGCAGGTCGTCGATCGCATGAAGCTGCACCGCCGCCGGCTGCGGCTGGACGGGCGGGAGTACACGGTGGTGACGCTGCGTCCCGGCACCGAGGTCCGCTTCAGCACGAACTTCTACCACGGCACGTGGCACGTACTGTCGGACTGGCGCGGCGCGCGATTGCTCGGCCGCCTGCTGTGGGGGCTGGCGTACCAGCGCGTTCCCGGCACGCTCGTGCTGATCGACCGGCCGCACCTGGATCCCAACCCGTTCGACGCGGAACCCGCCGACCCGATCGCGCTGGTGCCGGCGTTGCTCACCCCGATGACCGGCAAGGCCGCCCGGGAGCTGCGTCAGCGCCTGCCGCTGCGCGGCGCCCCGGACGGCACCGTCCGATGGCACACCCACGGACTGGACGCCGCGGTCGCCGCGCGACGTGAGGCGCGGAAACGGATCCCGGGCAGTTGGCGTGCGCCGTGGATCCCGCCGCGCGGATTTCAGCAACGGGCCGACCGGATCGGTGGCCTGGTCACCTTGACCGCCACGCCGGCAATACTCAAGGAGAACGCGGCGGTTGTCCATGAGCTGGGCGAGCACGCCTTCGCCGGCATGGACTACGCCGAGATCGACTGGCCCAACGGCGAGATCCAGGTCTTCCGCGACTACCGGCGCCGCGTGTCGGCCGCCGGCACGGCCCGCCGCGAAGTGCTCGCCGAGCGGCCGGGCCCGCTGTCCCCGGCCGGCCTCAACCCGCTGATCTGGGACCGCGGCACGGACGTGCGCGACCGGCGGCGGCCGCGGGTCGCGCGGCGGGACGGCTGATCGTCATCGGGTGCACGTGGTCAGCTGTGCGTGGTCGTGGGCCGGCGTCACACGTGGTGTACGACCTGACCGGCCTGACGGCACGGCACAGCTGGTCCCTTCAGCTCAGGCGCAGCGCCACGCGGGCCTGCTCCACCTCCTCGCGGGCGAGGACCTGCTGTGCCACGTCCGCGACGGCTCCTCGGATCGCCGCCGGTGCGGCGGCGAGACCGGACAGCCACGCGAGCCGGGCCGGACGATCGAGTGCCGGCAACAGCCAGCGGATCGAGGTTCGGGTCACCGGGGCAGGGGTGGCGGCGAGGAACTGCTCACGGCAGGCGACCAGTTGCTCGTCCGTGCACACCTGCCAGATCGCCGCCATCACGGCCGTCTCTTCCTCGTGCAGGTGGTGCAGCGTCGAGCCGACGTAGCGGGAGAGGTCGCGGTACCAGGCGAGCCCAGCCGCCGGGTCCGCCTCGGTGCGCAACGCGATGAAGCGTTCCTGCAGGTCGGCCAGTAGATCGTCGAGGTCTCGATGGTCGTCCTCGGGCAGGGCGAGCGCGGCCTCGTGGCCGTCGAGGAGCCGGAAGATGTACTTGTCCTCGTGCTCGGTGTGGCTGTGCAGGAGCTCAACCATGGCATCCCAGCACGTGCCGAGTTCGGCGCGCTCGGCCGGGTCGCTCCAATCCGTCGCGCCGGCGCGTACGGTCAGGTCGCACAGGCCGGCCCGGATGGCCTTGTGAATTCCGGTGAAAAGGTCGACGCGCGGCGTGGTCAGCTCGGTCATCAGGCGAGTACTCCATTCATCAGTGGCTCGTCAGCAACCTATGGCGAGCGGAAAGCGCGCCACCATCCCTGCTTTGTGGGGGTACAGGCCGCATCCGGAACCGGCGATACTGGCGACATGAACTTGCGGCAAGCCGTCAGGCGTCTCGCTGCCGGCGACAGCGACCTCGACGCGGTGCGCCGGGGTCTCGACACGCTGTTGCGCAGCGCTGTCCATTACGACTTCGCCGCCATCTCGACGATCGACCCCGCCACCATGCTGTGGACCAGTTGCTACGTGTCGGGCATCGATCCGGCGGGGTCTCGCGACCGGGAACGGGTCCTCTTCGACCTGGAGTTCCGGGGCGAGGATGTCAACGGCTACACCGAGTTGGCGACCCGGGCCGTCCCGGTGGCGTCGTTGCACCAGGCGACCGGAGGTGACCTGTCACGGGCGGCCCGATGGCAGACGTTGCTCAGCCAGCTGCGGGTCACTGATGAGCTCCGGGCGGTCCTGCGATCCGAGCAGCGGTGCTGGGCCACCCTGACGCTCTACCGAGCCGGCGAGGCGCCCCGTTTCACCGCCCATGACGTCGCACTCGTCGCGGACGCGAGTTCCACGATGGCCGAGATCTTCCGGCTCGCACTGCTGCGCGCGGCGCTGCGCGTCCCGGTCGGGCTCGAGCATCCGCCCGGGATGCTGCTGGTCGAGCCGGACGGGACCGTGGGAGGGGTGTCCGCCGCCGCCGAACGCTGGTTGAGCATGCTTGACGACCGGGGCCGTGTCCCGGCCGTCGTGCAGTCGGTGGCCGCGGCCGTGCGCGCCGGCAATCCGATGGCGCGGGCCGCCGTCCCCAGCCGCTCCGGCCACTACGTGGTGTTGCATGGTTCCCCGCTTTCAGGCGCCGGGATCACCGATCCTGCCGTCTCGGTCATCATCGAGGGCGCCCGCCCGATCGTCGTCAGCGACGTCATCGCGAGCGCTCACGGTCTGACCGTCCGTGAGCGTGAGGTGACCGGACTGGTGGCGTTGGGTCGCAGCACCCGTCAGATCGCCGGCGAGCTGGGCATTTCGCCGTTCACCGTCGCCGACCATCTCAAGTCCGTGTTCGCGAAGGTCGGTGTGCGAAGCCGCAGCGAACTGGTGGCCGCCATCTACCACCGGCACTACGAACCACGGGCCGCCCAGGGTGCTCATCCCAGCCCGTACGGCTGGTATCTGGACCAGAACGTCGCGGGTGTACCCGGCTGAAGCCGATCCGGTCCAGGGACGCGTGCGTTCAAGCCGGCTCGGTGTGAGCGCGCAGGACGGTGCCGAGATGGTCGGCGGCGCCGCACAGGCCCTGGATCGCGTCGGCGACGACCGGCCCGGTGCGCGGCGGCGCGCTGAGCAGCTCGACCAGCACGCCGAGGGTCGTGGCGACCGCGTCGGCGACCGGGTCCGGGCGGCGGCCGCGCTGCCGGGCGACAATGTGCTGGACCCACGCCAGGCGGGCCGCCTGCAGCGCCTCGACGTCGCCGGCCGCGCGGTCGGCCTCCCAGTGCAGGTCCGCGCGGTCGTCGACCTCGAGGCCGGCGAGGCTCTCCAGGGCCTCCTGGCGCGCGACGAGCGCGGCGCAGATGTGCGCGAGCAGGTGCGCGCGCCGCCGGTCAGGGTCCAGATCCCGCATGATGTACAGCGGATCGCCCGCGATCCCCAGCACGGTCATCGCCCGCAGCAGGTCGTCAGTGCTCGGCAGCGGCTGCATACCCTCAGCCTAAGGGCAGCGCGTCCGGCACCCCGAACGCGGGGAACAGCGCCGGGTCGTGCCACACGTCGATCTCGGCGAGGCGGCCGTCGCGCGCGGCGAGCACGATGAGGGCGAAGGCCTCGTACCGCGATCCGCCGGGCGGGCAGACGTACGCGGCCACGGCGGGCTGGCGGTTCGCCGCGACCGGCAGCATGCGCCAGCGGCCGGGCGTGTTCATGTCCTTGCGCAGCGCGGCGGCGAGTTCCTCGCGGCCGTTCCAGGTGCCGAGCCCCTCGATGGTCATGCGCACGTCGTCGCCGAGCACGGCGACGAGCGCGTCGGGGTCGGCGTTCTCGTGGGCTTCGATGTACCGTCGCAGCAGCTCCCGCTCCTGCGGCCCGGCCTCAGCCCGCCACGCCAGGCGGCCGTCCGGCCAGTGCGAGCGCAGCGTGGCCCGGGCCCGCTGCAGGGCGCTGTTGGCCGCGGTGACGCCGATGCCGAGCAGCGCGGCGGTGTCGGCGGCCGGGAAGGCGAGCACGTCGCGGAGCACGAACACGGCCCGCTGCCTGGGCGGCAGCAGGCGGATCGCCACCATGAACGCCAGCGATATCGTCTCCCGGCTCACCGCCACGGACTCGGGGCCGGGTTCGTCGTCGAGGAGCTGGTCGGGGTACGGCTGCAGGGGTGGGCTCGGGCGGCGCAGCGTGTCCAGGCAGGCGTTGGTGGCGATACGGTACAGCCACGTGCGCGGGCTGGCACGCTCCTCGAACGTGTCCCGCCCCCGCCACGCGCGCAGGAACACCTCCTGGACGTGCTCCTCGGCCAGGTCGGCCGAGCCGAGCATGCGGTAACAGTGGACCTGAAGCTCTCGGCGGTACCGGCGGCTCAGATCCCCGAAGGTGTCGGCGTCCACGATGACAGTCATATCGGTACAGACGCGGAAATCCCCGCCGTTCACCGATCGTGCCCGCCCAGGGGCGTGTGAGCCCGTTCACCGGTTGCCCTTAGGCTGTGTCGAATTCGCGGCGGCGGTGACTCCCGGCGACCCGATACATTCCCGGGCATAGGAGGTGGCGCAGTGTCACAGAGTGCGAACGGGGAAGACGAGTTAGGCCGACGCAAGGCCTGGCTCTACTACCTGCTCGTGGGCGGCGCGGGCATCCTGCTGCTGCCCTTCACGGTGGCGCTGCACGCCGAGCTCTGGCCGGAGCTGCTGGCGTTCCTGCTGCTCGTCGGCACCGGCGTGGTCGGCCTCGTGGCGGCGCTGCGCGCGCACAAGCCCCGAGCCCTGCTGATCCGCCCCGACGAGTTCGTCGCGCCGCCGTCGTATTTCCGGCTCGCCGTCAACGCCTCGGCCATGCCCGCGCTGGTCGGCGTGCTGTTCAGCATCGTCTATGACGACGACGACTGGGGCGTGTTCACCTGGATGCTGTTCGCAGCGACGATGGGCTGCGTCTATCTGCTGGTGTACACCCTCGTGATGCTCATCCGCGGCACCGGCGGCCTGGTCCTGCGCGCCGACAGCCTGACCGTCGTCGACGCGTTCACGACGCACGAAGTGCCGTGGGCGGCCGTGATGTCGGGCCCGCTGCCGACGGTCTTCGGCGTGGGCCGCCTGGGCATCCTGTGGCCGGAGCTGGTGACGAGCCGGGGCCTGGGCCGCAAGCGCAACCTGCAGCGCGTCCAGCTGCAGCTGCAGTCCAGCGCCGTGGACCGCGAGTTCCTCCACGACGTGATCAACCACTACCTGAACCACGTGGAGGACCGGCCAGGCATCGGCACCCAGGAGGGCCTCGACCGCCTACAGGCGACACTGCCGGCCTGAACCACGGACCGCAGCAGTCCAACTACGTTCCGCCACACGAACGCTCGGCTCGGACCGCCCGTCCGGCCCGGCAACGGCACAGGGATGGATGATGCCCAGGTCGACGCCCGCACCCGGGCCGGTCCCGGCCGGATAGGTCGCGACCGGGACCTCGGCGGTGACCTCCAGCCGCAACCGGCCACCGTCGGCGAGCAGCGTCACGGACCGCACCTGCTCGGTCGGATACGGTATCGCCCGGTTCAGCCGCAGCCACAACGGCGCGGACCCGGCCATGGTCGGGAGTCGCAGCCGACAGCCGTCCAGCTCGCCGAACGTGCGACGACGCCCACGGCGCAGCACCCCGCCTGCGACCCCGCCGCAGGTACCACCGAGCGACTGGCCCACATCGGCGTTGCAGCGGCTCAGGCAGCCATGCCGAGGTCGCGCAGGTGGCGGGCCTCGCGGGCGGAGCGGGCCAGGGCCTGACTGGTACGCGGCCCGGCGATGCCGTCGACGACCAGGCCGGCGCGGGCCTGGAAACGGCGCAGCGCGGCGGGCAGCTCGGCGTCGAACGCGCCGGGGCGCAGCAGGCCGATGTCGATGAGCAGGGCCCGCACCTCGCGCGGGTCGGCGGGCGGGACGGCCTCGTCGGCGGCGTTGACGGTGCCGGCGAGGGCGGCGCCGACGACGGTGAAGATGCGGCGTACGGTCATACGTCGAGTGTGGTGCGCAATCGCCTTGGTGACCTCAGGGAAAACCCCGTCGTCCGCCCGGAGATCCGAGTTCGCCGATCGCGGGGCAATCCCGGCCCCCCGGTCTCGGCCGGCGGTCTCGGCCGGCGGCCTCGGTTCACAGGTCGAGGGCGGCCCGGACGGCGTCGCCGCGCCAGCGGGTGGGGAAGGCGTCGCGCAAGGTCCAGCCGGCGCGCAGCAGGGCGCGTTGCCGTTCCAGGTGGGCCGCGTTGCCGTCCGGGTGCGGCCGGCAGATGTAGCCGACGCCGTCCACGACGAGGTCGATGGTCCAGTCGCCGACCGCGTACGCGGCGTGGACCTCGCGGCCGGCCGCGGACAGCTCGGCGGCGAGGCGGGCCGCCCACGTCGCCGTCGCCGGAGCCGCCGCGTCGACCGGCGCGGATGGTGCCGAGGCGTGGGCGAGGAAGTCCGCGATCAGGCCGGTGCCGGCGGTCAGGGACGTGACCAACACCAGGCGTTGCCGCGCCCGCGTGGTCATCACGTTGAACAGGTTCGGCTCGGCGGCGAAGCGCTGCCGGGCCGGCGTGTCGCCGTCGACCAGGCCGAGCGAGACGATGACGGTGTCGGCCTCCGCGCCCTGGAAGGCGTGCACGGTCCCGGACCGCAGCCCGAGCCGCTCGATCTCCTCGGCGGTGAACTCCTTGAGCAGCGCCGCCTCGATCGCGTCGGCCTGGGCCCGGAAGGGCGTGACGATGCCGATGCCGGGGCCCGGCAACGAGCGCACGACCTGGATCACCGCGTCGACCTCGGCCTGGTTGACGCCGTCGCGGACCGAGGCGCCAGCGACCCGTACGACGTCGATGGCGTCCAGGCGCTCCGACGCCGGCGTGCGGGTCATCAGGGTGAGCCGCCCGTCGTAGAAGCGCCGCGCCGCGAACGCGATGAGGTGCGGCGCGCACCGGTAGTGCTCCCCCAGCCACGTCACCGGGGCGGCGCCGACGGCCACGTCGAAGGCGCTGGAGCGCCGTACGTCGATGCGCTCCGGCAGCCCGTGCCGGGCCAGGGTCGCGGCCACGTCGACGTCGGCGACGAAGGACACGAACCGCAGCTGGCTCGGGTCGCCGGCGACCAGGGCGCGCCGGGCGCGGGCCAGTACCGGTGCGGCCCGGATCTGGTCGATGTGCGCGGCCTCGTCGAGAATGACCAGGTCGAACAGCCCGGGTGTCGGCGGCAGCAGGTCCTCGACGTCCGCGACGGTACCGACCCACAGCGGCAGCGCCCGTACCAGCGCCGGCCCGTCCAGCGCGGCCAGCGCCTCTCGCCGCCGGTTGCGTCCGGCCCGCAGCGCGGCGCCGAGCTCGGCGGCGCTGCCCCGGGCGGCCCGGCCCCAGCGGTCGGCGGCCGCGGCGGCGTCGCGCATGGCCGCCCCGGCCGCCTCCCGCAGGCGCGCGTCCGCGGCCAGCAGCGCCGGCCACACCGATGCGAGGTCGGTCCCGCCGTTCACCGCCAGGGTCGCCGCGGCCCGGTCGGCCTCCAGCGCCTCCAGCAGCGCGGGAAGCCGCCGCGGGGCGACCCCCGCGCGCCGCCGCACCCGCCATGTCCGGAAAAAGCGAGATTCAAGGGCCTTTCTTGCCTTCTGTACGTCAAATGCCGGCCCGAACACCTTCGGCGCCTCCAGGCGCAGGCCCGCCAGGAGCGGCTCCCAGACGGCCATGGTCGCCGCCTTCCGCTCCAGATCGAGGGCCGCGCCGATGCCGTCCTCGATCGCCCGGACGGCGTCCGCGGCCGCGCGTATCTCGGCCCGCCGGGCGTCGACCTGCCGGCCCGCCACGCCCTCGGCCCGCCCGGAGGTGAGCGCGAGCGCGAACCGGTCGCGGCGCTCGGCGTTGCCGAAGAGGACGGGTTCGGCGCCCGGGTATCGCGCGAGCAGCCCGCCCAGCACCTCCGCCGCGTGCGCGGCCTGCGTGGCGACGAGGACGGAGCCGCCACGGTGGACGGTGTCCAGCGCCGCCGCGACGACCGCGTGGCTCTTGCCGTTGCCCGGCGGCCCGGAGACCACGACGATCCGCTCGCGCCGCACGCGCCGGACGACCTCGCGCTGGGCGGGGTTGAGCGGCAGCGGGGAGTACACCTCCTCGTCGGCGGTCTCCTCGGGCGCCGGGGTGTCGCCGTAGACGCGGGCGAGGGCGGTCTCGGCAAGCCCCGGCCGGGCGGCCCAGGCGCGCAGCGTGTCGCGCAGGCCGGGGGTGGCGACCTCGCGGGAGACGAACAGCCCGGCGACGGCCTGGCCGATGAGCTCGCGGTCGGGCAGCCGGGCAAGCGGGGTATCGTCGGCGGCGACCCGGTCGGGCTTGAACCCGGCCGCCTCGGCCGCGGTGCCGACCCAGGCGCCGGTCCCGGGCGCGCCCAGCCACGCCGAGGTGCCCAGCCCCGGCGCGGACTCCAGCACGGCGGCGAGTTCCCGGTCCCCGACGAGCGGCGTGACCTCGAGATCGCCGGCCGGCACGACCCGATATCCGCGCAGCCGGCTCCCCGACCCGTCCAGCCGTACCGGCTCGGCGACGAGCGGCAGCCGGATCGGCCGGGCGGTGCCATCGATCTCGGCGGTCCCCAGCAGCCACGCCCACCCGCGACGCAGGATGCGCTCCTCCCGGTGCAGCGAGTCGAGCGCCGCGAGCCGCTGGGCGGCCGTGCCGGCCGGGACGCGTTCGGGATCGGCGAGCCACAGCGGGGCGGGCGCGCCCTTGGCCACGTCGAGCACGCGGTCCCGCCCGGCCGGCGCGAGGTCGGCGAGGGCGGCGAGGACGCGACTGGGCTCCATAGGTGCCCGATTCTGTCACCGCCGCGCTCCCCCGGCTGGTTGACTATTTCGGGTAGTGGCGAAATAGTGAGCTCATGGAGGTCGACGAGCTGCTGCGGGCCGTCGCGCATCCGGCGCGGCGCGAGATCCTGCGACTGTGCGGCCCCCGCCCTCAGGCGGCCGGGGCACTCACCGACGCCCTGGGCCTGGCGCCCGCGAGCACGTCCGAGCACCTCAAGGTGCTGCGCAAGGCCGGCCTCGTCGCACTGGAGAAGCAGGGAACATTCCGGCTGTACCGCACGAATCCCGCCCCGCTGCGCTGGCTCGCCCGCTATCTGACCGATTTTTCGGATATTGGAGGAATTTCATGATGAGCAGTCCGATCGTGCACATCGACATCCACGGCGGCGACGAGCCCGCCCAGCACCGCTTCTACGCCGACCTGTTCGGCTGGCAGGTCAACGCCAAGGGCCCCGGCTACGCCCTGGTCAGCACGCCACCGGGCAGCCCGGACGGCGCCCTGGTCGAGTCCGAGGACGCCCCCGGCGTGGTGTTCGGCGTCGCGGTCGACGACCTCGACGAGGCGGTCGAGCGGGCCGTATCGCTGGGCGGCACCGTGATCATGCCGCCAACCGACAACGGCTGGGTGGTCAAGGCCCAGATCACCGACCCAGCCGGCAACCGCGTGACGCTCATCCGGTCAACGCCGCGGGATGTCCGACAATAGGGACCTGTTCGAGCGAAGCGGCCGCGTCGGGCCGCCACCTCCCGACCGGCGCCGGGTCGTAAAACGCACCCACGCCCGGACGAACATCTTCAATGAGCCGCCGGGCGCTCCAAGAGCGACTTCCAGTGTCTCACCCCTCGGCACCGGCCAGCCCACCCGTTTCCCCTGCTCAGCGGATATTGTCATACCCCTGTTCTAAGTTCTTCCCATGAGCGAGGTGCTGACCACAACCGCCGAATCGGAGTGGCGCAGCCGATTGGACGCGATGCTGGCCGAGCACAACCGTCAGGTGGCCCGCCGCCGTGCGGTCCGCGCCGAGTTCGCCGAGGCCCGCCGCCGTGGTCTGGAGGCGCGCCATGCCGAACGTCTGGCCCGCCTGGACGCCGAGGCCCGCACCGCCGAGATCACCGCCCACTGGGCCGAACAGGACGCCCGAGCCGCCCGCCGCCGCTCCCTGTCCACCCAGCCCAGCCCCGGCCGTCCGCCAACCCAGCCCGACCCGGGCGGCCCGCCGATCCAGCCCAACCCCCACCGCCCGGCCACCCAGCCCAACCCGGGCGGCCCGCCGATCCAGCCCGACTCCCACCGCCCGGGGCCCCAGCCCAACCCCGACCACCCAGCCACCCAGCCCAACCCCCGCTCCGATCCGTCCGCGCCCGCGCTGCCCGGATCGTCCCGCCCTCACGACCTTGCCGCCCCATCGCTCCCGCCCCCACCGGCAGCTCGTACGCAGTCGCCGAGGCCACCATCGCCGCCGACATCCCGTGCACCATCACCAGAGCCTTCGCCAAGGCCTACACCATCGCCGCGTTCCCAGCCTGCGCCGACGTCACACCCCCGAGGCGTCCAGTCGTCGTGCTCTCAATCCGCAGCGCCACCACCACCGCACCAGCCAGGCCGTTGCGGCGACGCCGCTGCGTCACCGCCGCAGCAACGTCCGAGCCGTTCCAGCAACGCCGCACCACCCACCTCCCCGACACCTGCCAGCCCACCGCCGCACCACCGCCGCACCACCACCCACCTCCCCGACACCCGCCACCCGCCAGCCCACCGCCGCACCGGCGCATCCTCACCGCCGCCGAGCCCCGGCTCAGCCCGGCCGCCGTGTGCTTCACCCAGACCACGTCCACTTCGTCATTCACGTGTCCGATCTCGCCGCCCGTCGCCTTCGACCATCAGACGGCCTGACGGCAATCGCTGGGCGCGCGGCTCGACCGCACCACCACGGACGACGACGCCGAGTCCGTCACTCGCCGCGACCGCCACCTCAGGTATCAGGGGCCGAGGAGGAACGGGAGCACGATCCCCTCCGAAGTGACCGTAATGTCGTCAACAGACGGAGCCGACGCTCCGGTGCCGCCCTGGCCGCCGAGCCAGCCGCCCGGCATCACCGACCGACGGGATCCCGAACCGTGCTGCGCGGCTTCGGCTGCCGCACCGCGGGCGCGCGACGGGCAGGCATGCACACGCAGGGGCCTGCTTGTCGAGCTCCACGTCGCGACATGAACCGGCCGAGTTCATCGTTTGCAAGGGCCGGGCGGCGCGGCGACGGCGTCGGCCCAGTCCGGCTGCGGCACCGAGCCGACCACGGTCGGGCGCCGTGGGCTGTCCGGCAGCAGCCCGGGCCGGAGCGCGGACACGTCGGGCAGGTGCGCGAGCATCCAGCGCGCCGTGGCGTTGTCGAGCCGGTCCGCGCGCGTGCTCAGCCTCGCCCCGAGTTCCACCGCCGTCCCGTGTTCCACCGGCCGTCCCGAGTTCCACCGCCGTCCTGTGTGGACACTCGGCGAGGAACCGGCGCGTCCGCTCGTCGTACGCCGAATGATCGCAGCACGTGGAACAGCGTCAGCCGGCGTGGCGCTCGGACTGCGTGAAGTCGTGGTCGGTCGCCTCGACGAGCCGGCGCGCGGCCTCGTTGCCGGCGCGCGGCCCGGGCGTGCAGCGTGACGAGCATCATCTCCTGGACCGCGCCGCGCTCCAGCGGCATGACATGCAGCATAGACGGCGTCGCTTTTTGTCGATTCCGTGGCATTTATGGCGGGTCGCGGATTGACACCGGCGAGGGCCGCCCGTACTTTTCGAGCCACAATGACGCACCTCGGCGGATCATCGAAGCTGCTCAGGGCCATGAACGACGCGGCCGCACTGAGTCACATCCTGGAACGCGGGCCGCTGACCCGCGGGGACCTGCGCGACCTCACCGGCCTGTCCAAGCCGACGATCTCGGAGGCGCTGCGTCGCCTCACCGAGGCGAAGCTGGTCAGCGTCGTGGGCTACGTGAGCGCCGGCCCCGGCCCCAACGCCGAGGTGTATGCCGTGAACCCCGACGCCGCCTACGCCGTGGCGCTGTCCGTGCGCGACCGCGGCGACCGCGACACCCCGGCGGTCACGGCCGCCGTGACCGACCTCGCCGGGACGGTCCGCGCGCGCCTGGAGTCCGCCGTCGACTTCGCCCGCACCGACCCGGTCACCGGCGTCGTCGACATCGTCGAGGCGGTGTGCAAGGAGGCCGGCGTCGCCCGCGAGCCCGTCGCGCAGGTACAGATCGCGGTCGCCGGCTCGTACGACCCGCGCGGCGACGTCCTGCACCACGTCGAGGTCCCCGGCTGGGGCCGCCCCGGCCTGGTCGAGGACCTCCGCCACCGCCTGGGCGTCCCGGTCGGCGTCGACAACGACGTGAACCTGGCCGCGGTGGCCGAGCGCGCCCAGGGCGCCGGCCGCGACGCCGAGAGCTTCGCCCTGCTCTGGCTCGGCGAGTCCGGCCTGGGCCTGGCCATCGACCTCGGCGGCACCCTGCTGCGGGGCGCCCGCGGCGGCGCCGGCGAGATCGGGTACATGCCGATCGGCGGCCCTGGCGGCGGCAACTTCCAGGACCTGGTCGGCGGCGCCGCGGTCCTCGAGCTCGCCGCGGCCCACGGCATCGCCACCCCCACGGCCGCCGGCACCATGGCCGCCGCCGCGGTGCGGGCCGCCGAGGGCGACACCGCCGCCCACGACTTCATCACCGCCCTGGCCGGCCGCATCGCGATCGGCCTGTCCGCGGTCGTCGCAGTCCTGGACCCGCCCCTGGTCGTCATCGGCGGCGAGGTCGGCCAGGCCGGCGGCCCGCCGCTGGGCACGGCGGTGGCCACGGCCCTGTCCGAGGCCGCCCCGCTGGACACGACGATCGCCACCACGCTGGTCGAGGACGACGCGGCGCTGCTCGGCGCCCAGGAGGCCGGCCGGGCCATGGTCCGCGCGACCCTGCTGGCCAACCTGAGCCGCCCCTGACCGTCAGGCGGGGACGGCGAGCGCCTGGTGGTGTACCCGACCGGGCTCGGATGCGTCGGCGGTGGCAGCCTTGTGGCGAAGCAGGACACCGGATACAGCCAGAGCTCGTGGCTCGGGGTGTACATCTGTTACATCAGCACCGCGACAACGTACTGGACACCGCAGATCTGTTCACCGGTTCATGCCGTCCGGGCCGAGCTCGCCGGCGAATACACCGCCTGGTGCTGAGGCGGCCGGGCCCGGCTGTCCACACCGTTCCGCGGCCAGCCCCACGTCGTATTGACACGCGGGACGCCCACACCGGCATGGCACAGCCAGCGTGAGCGTCCCGGGTCCGTCGTGCCGGCCGGCTGGCTGCCGGACGTGGACGCGGCGCTGGCGTGGTTCGCGGCTGCACTGCACCGCCGGGCCGGGATGGAACCGCCCCGCAAGAACGGCAGCCGCGAGGCCGCGGCCTGGGACAGCCTGGGCCAGCCACGCCGAGTCGAAGGCCTGTTACCAGAGGGGGCCTGGACACCCTTGCGGTGCGCGATTGCCGAGACCCCGATGCCGCCGACGATGAGGAGACCATCATCAACCTGCGGCGCGACGACGAGCCCGCCGCACGCACCGCCTGGCGGCGCGCCCCGCAGACCCTCGACCGCCTCGAGCACCCGATGACCGAGGCGGTCCTCGCCAAGCTCGAAGGCTCGCCGACCGGCGCCCGGGGCCGGACCGTCACGGCAGGGCGTTTCGCCAGCTTCCGGCGGCGCTGACGTCATCATGCGGGTCGACGATGCCCGAGTCGGCGCCGTGCCGATGTCGGTGTGGTCGGTGTGGTCGCTGCCGGTGGTGTCGGTGTTCAGTACCACATTCGGGTGGTGGAACGTTGTCTGGCTCGTCTTCATCGTCCTGAGCGTCATCGCGCAGGCCCTGATCGAGGCGCGGACCGAGCGGACCGCCATGGTGGCGCGGCACGTCATGAGCGCATCGTGAACCGAATGATCGTCATCGACGCGGCCTCGCCCGTCCCGCCGTTCGAGCAGTTGCGTGCTCAGCTCGCCCGGCAGATCCAGGACCACACGCTCGCCGTGGGCACCCGGCTGCCGACGATCCGTCGGCTGGCCGCAGACCTCGGCTTGGCCGTCAACACCGTCGGCCGGGCCTACCGGGAGCTGGAGGAGGCAGGGTTGATCGAGACCCGCGGGTCAGCCGGCTCGTTCGTGTCCGCGGCCGGCGAGAAGGGACGCGAACGGGCCAGTCGCGCCGCCGCCGAATACGCCGCCGTCATCGCCAGCGTCGGCATCGACGCCAACGAGGCCATCCGCATCGTCAAAGCAGCGCTGACCAGGGGCGTCGCAGTATCCCCCGCCACACGCGACCCGAAAGAAGCATGACATGGCCGTACCCCACAGCCTCCCCCAGCGCATCTTCCTGCTGGCTTACAACCCGGACAAAGGCCGGGTCGGCCTGGGCACCTACCTGGGCGCCATGCTCCGCGCCGCGGCCCTCGCCGACCTCTACCGGGGCGGCCACCTCACCGACGAACGCGGCCGCGCCGCCGTCCGAACGGTACGCCAGCAGCTCAACGATGGCGGCTGGGTCCACCTCCAACCCCACAGAATTCTCGGGCTGTTCCCCACCACCAAGGTGACCATCCGCGACCCCCGCGTCCGCAAGGAACTCCTCGACCGGGTCAACACCGCCCTGCACAACCCCATCGGCAGCATCGACCCCGCCGACGCCGCACTCGTGGCCATCATTGCCGCCGGCGACCTCAAGCTCGTCCTCGACCGCAAGACCAGACGCGCCAGCAAACAGCGCATCCAGGAACTCACCAAGCTGAGCGGACCGATCGGCCCCGCCCTGCACAGCTCGATCCAGGCCGCTGCGATCGGTGAGGTTTAGTCGTCACCGCGATGATGAGAGCGACATGACCGACAGGCTCGACATCGACGGCGTGTCGCTGCATGCCACCGTCACCATCGCCGCATTCCTGCGATGACCATGACCCTGCGAAGGCACCGCCTGGCCGGTGTTCAGTCCTTGTGGCCCACGATGTTGACCACGTTGCCGTCGGGGTCTCGTACGAAGAACCGCCGGACGCCCCAGGCCTCGGTGGTCAGCGGGTGCACGATCTCGTAGCCCAGCGCCTGCGCCTCGGCGTAGGCCGCCTCGACGTCGTCGGTGTGCACGGAGATGACCGGGTCCTCGGCCGCGCTCGCGTCGCGCGTGAGGAGCTGGACAATGGCCTGGCGGTCCTCCGAGGTGTATCGCGCGACCCAGCCCAGGTTGAACTCCTCGACGCCGAGGCCCAGGAAGCCGGCGTAGAACTCCTTGGCCGCCTCGAGGTCGCCGACCCGCAGATCGGCCATGACGCGAATGGCCCGCATGGGCTCACCGTACTGCAGCCGCCGGGACTTCGCCGGGTACGCCACGAGGAGCTTCTGGCCGGCATCGGCCGAGCACGCCTACACCGGCGGCCCGGGGCGGCGGGCGAGGATCGAGAAGGCGTTGGGCAGTGCGCCGTTCCACGCCGCCGCTCGCACGTGCGACGGGCGCCAGAACGGGTCGGGGTACTCGGCGACGTGCACGAGCCGCAGGCCGGCCGTTGCCAGCGCGGTGATGAGGTGGCCCAGGGTCCACTGCCACTCGACCGCCCCGCGTGCCGGGAAGGTGTCGTTGACGTGCCGGCGGGCGAAGTAGCTGCGGTCGGGCCGGATGCGGGGCTCGTCCTCGTCCCAGGTCCACAGGGGAACGGCCGGGTGGGACTCGTAGATGAACAGGTGGGCGTCCGGGCGCAGCAGGCGGGCCGCGTCCCCGGCCCACGCCGTCAGATCGGGCATCCAGATCAGGGCGCCCTTGCCGGTATACACCAGATCCGCGCACCCATCGGCCAGCGGCGCGCCGGGCAGGGCGGCCACCACGTAGCGGCAGGCCACGCCGAGCTCGTCGGCCCGGCGCTGGGCCGCGCCCGTCGCCACGGTGCTGTAGTCCACGCCCACCACCTCGCGGGCGCCGGCCTTGACCAGGGCGACGTCTTCCAGGCCGTGGCCGCTTTGCAGGTGTACCACCCGAGGCGCCCGGCCCAGAATCCCGCCGAGCAGCTCGCGCTCGGCCCCGAACAGCGAGGAGCCGCTCGCCGCCTCGGCCAGCAGCTCGTCGTACTCCTGCACGTGCTTCTGCGACGCCGTCTCCCAGACGGCCCGGTTCGCCCGCGTCGTCGCGTCCATGAGCGGGATGCTGCCGAGCACCGCGCCGACCGTCAACCGAAAACACTCGGTCCCCGAGCAGCAGCCGCTCAGCTCGGGACGCGGTCGCCGACAGGCGCTGATCCCCGGGGGCGATTTGTCCGTACAGCAGGGCAGGAGGTGCCGCCATGCCCCGATGGAGACGCCGCGCCGAGGAGACCGAGGAGCCCCCGCCCGTCCGGGGCTACCGGTACGCGAACCGGGAGACCGCCGCCGGGGTCTTCAGCCGGCCGCCCGCCCCGCCGCGGCCCCGCCCGGTGCCGGAGGTTCGCGAGGAGCCCAAGGAGGAGGCGCCGCCACAGCTGGCCGTCCGGCCGTTGCGGACGCCGGCGCCCGCCATCACCCGGATCCGGGTCGAGGCGGTGCCGGTCGACGGGTTCGAGTACGAGACCGCCGAGCCCTGGCAGAGCGAGCCGGAGCCGCCGCCGAAACCACCGCCCGCCACGCCGCGGCACGTCCCGCGGCCGCTGTTCGGGCCCAAGCCGAAGCCGGGGCCCATCAACTGGCTGGACGAGTGATCAGTCGTCCTCGGTCTTCTTGGTGCGCTTCTTGCGGGTGGTGCGCTTGCGGGGGCGCGGGTTGCCGGAGGCGAGCTTCGTGTACGTCAGCATGTTCGCCAGGCCGATGCCGACCGCGGCGAAGAGGACCTGGATACCCAGCTCCCACCAGCTCCACTGGATCTTCCAGATCTTGACGACGGCCTTGTCGTCGAGGTTCACCAGCTCGGCGACGAGCGTGCCGAGCAGCGCGGCGCCGACACCGATCAGGAACGTGATGAAGACGCCGATGGACTGGCGGCCGGGGAGCACCAGGCGCCCGAGCACTCCGATGACCAGGCCGATCGGGATGGCCACCCAGAAGTCGTTGATGTGCATGGTCCCGCGCTCCCCTCGCGATCTCGGTCGAACGGGACCGTACACGATCAGCTACCGGGGAAAGCGACGGGTGTCACTCAGCCGGCCGAGGCGCCACCATCGACGGTGACCACCTGGCCGGTCATGTACCTGGCCTGGTCGGAGCCGAGGAACAGCACGACGTCGGCGATCTCGTCGGGGGTGCCGATGCGGCCCATCGGCACCCGGGAAGCGGACACCGCCACGGCCTCCGGCGTCGGCATGAAACGGTCGAGCATCGGCGTGTGTACCGGGCCGGGCGCGACCGCGTTCACCCGCACCCCGGCCCCGGCGACCTCCAGCGCGGCCGACCTCGTGAGCCCCTCGACGGCGTGCTTGCTGGCCGCGTACACCGGCAGGGCCGGCTCCCCGGTGTGCCCGTAGATCGACGAGACGTTCACGATGCTGCCGCCGCCCCGCGGGACCATCGCGCGCAGCTCGTGCTTGAGGCTCAGCATCGTGCCGAGGACGTTGGTCTCGAACGTCTCGGCGTACGTCTGCGGGGTCTGCTCCTCGATCGGCCCCGTGAACCCCTCGGTCCCGGCGTTGTTGACGGCGACGTCGAGGCGGCCGAACCGCTCGACGGTGGCGGCGACGAGCCTGCGGACCTCGTCGTCCCGGCGCACGTCGGCGTGCACGTAGGCGGCCTGGCCACCGGCGTCGCGCAGGTCGTCGACCAGGTCGGCGCCGGCCTCGTCGTGCCGCCCGGCCGCGACGACGGTGGCGTGCGCCTCGGCGTACGCGAGCGCGGTGGCCCGCCCGATCCCGCTGAGGGCCCCGGTGATGAGTACGACAGGTGTGCTCATGCGCCGGTCACTGCCCGCCGTGACGCGTTCGAACCCCGCGCCCGGCGCCTCCAGAGCGAACCGCTCGCCGGCCCGACGCGGCAACTCGTCCGATTTGTCCGGCGCCCCAGCGTCGTTCAGCTGCGCAAACGTCCCTTGCTCCCGGGGTGGCGGGAGAGGGAGGGTGGAACGGGGAAGGGGGGTGCGTCATGCTGCTGGAACACAGTCCCGTGGTCGTCGGCGTCGACGGGTCCGCCGCGTCGACGGGGGCCGCTCGCTGGGCCGCCGACGAGGCCGCCCGGCACGGCCGCCTGCTGCGCATCGTGCACGCCTTGTCATGGGAGGGGCCGGCCGACGGGCAGGGCGTCGCGCTCGACGCCGCCGCGGAGGCGAAGACCTGGCAGCCCGGCATCGCGGTCGAGACGGTCACGCTCGGCGGGTCGCCCGCGCGGGTGCTGCGCGAGCAGTCGCGGACGGCGGCCCTGGTGGTCATCGGCGGGCGGGTCCACGAGGGCGGGGCCCTCGACGCGTCGGTCGGCTCGCACCTGGCCGCGTTCGCGCACTGCCCGGTCCTGGTGGTCAACAACGGCTGGCGCTGGGCCGACCCGATGGCCGCGCTGCCCGCCCATGCCCCGATCGTCGTCGGGGTCGACGGGTCGCCGTCGAGTCAGCGGGCGCTCGCGTTCGGCTACGGCGAGGCGGCCGCTCGCCACGTGCCGCTCGTCGCCATGCACGCCGGCCGGGCCCGGCCGCACCGGGTGGTCGCGGCCGAGCTCGAACCGTGGCTGCTGCGCCACCCCGAGGTCGAGACGCACTTCGACAGCCGCGACACCGGGGTGCTGGAGACGCTGACAGAGGCGGCCCGCGACGCGCTGATGCTGATCGTCGGGGCCCACCGGGTCGGGTGGTACGAGCAGCCCCGCCCGAACCCGATCACGCAGATGGTCGTGCACCACGCCGCGTCGCCGGTCCTGGTCACCCGGAGCGTCTGAGCCACCAGCGCCGCGAGTAGCGGGGCCACGAATAGCGGGGGCCACGAACAGCCGGGGGCCGCGAACCGGAAAGGTAAGCGCTCGGACGGGACCTCAGATCGGGACCGGGTCCAGCCCGTGGGTGCCGCCGGGGCGGCAGCGGGCCAGGCGGCGGGTGGCCAGCCACAGGCCGCGCGCGGCGCCGTGTCTGGTGATGGCCTCGGCGGCGTCGTGCGAGCAGCTCGGGGTGAAGCGGCAGCACAGCATGAATCCGTGATAGCGGCCCGCCCCTGAGGGACCTCCCTCGCGGGCGGGCGTTCCTTCTATCCACTTACGGTAGACGACCCGAAAAAATCCGAACCTTAAATACTTCGCAGCGTCATCCGGCCGCTACTGGCCGCCTCGCCGAGGCAGTGGGCACGTCGCCACCTGGACGCCATGGCGGGCCACTTCGCGAAGATCAGCACAGCCGCAGCAGCCCGAGCCCGTCCAGGGGTGAGAACGGGTCACGCACCCAGCATCGCGCCCTACGGCGGGCCGGGATCAGCTGGCGCTGCCCTCGCGGGCCTCCTGGAAGACGCCGGCGCCGGCCAACTCCGAGATGACCGCGTTGAGATGGTCGATCTCGGCGTCGGTGTTGGCCGCGGTGACCTGGACCCGGAAGCCGACCTGGTCGCGGGGCACGCCCGGATACGGCGCCAGCGTCACGAACAGGCCGCGCTGCCACAGCAGTTCCGAGACGGCCACCAGGTCGCGGTCCAGGGCGATGGGCAGCTCGATGATCGGGGTGTCGTCCGTGTTGGGGGTGAAGACGCCGAGGCCGCGCACGTGGTTGAGGACGCGCATCGACATGCGGTAGAGCTCGGCGCGCAGCTTGTCGCCGCGCTCGGCGTTGACGTCGAAGCCGGCCAGGACGGTGGCCAGGGACGCGGTCGGGGACGGGCCGGAGTAGAGATACGGCGCGGCCGAGGACTTGAGGCGGTTCTTGAGCACCGTCGGCACGGCCAGGAACGCCATCAGGGAGCTGTACGCCTTGGAGAAGCCGCCGACGAGCACGACGTTGTCGTAGGACTCGCCGAAGTAGCGGATGATGCTGTTGCCGGACGTGCCGTAGGGGCTGCTCTCGTCGTGCGAGCGGGCGCCGATGACGCCGAAGCCGTGTGCGTCGTCGACGTAGAGGACGGCGCCGTGGGCGCGGCACAGGTCGAGATACTGCCGCACGTCGGGGATGTTGCCGGTCATGCTGTTGACGCCGTCCATGCAGACCAGCACGGGGCCGCCCTTCGCCGCGGCCGCCGGCAGGAGCCCGGCGAGCTGGTCGAGGGTGCGGAAGCGCTCCAGCGTGGCGCCCTGGGCGCGGGCGAAGACGCAGCCGTCCCAGATCGTCTTGTGGGCGCGGGAGTCGATGAGGATCGTGCCCTGCCCGGCGAGGACGGGGATGACCGAGAGGTGGATCTGGGTGATGGTCGGCAGGACCAGGGCGTCCGGGGCGCCGAGGAGGTCGGCGAGACGCTCCTCGATCCGCGGGTAGAGCGCCGGGTTGCCCAGCATCCGCGACCAGCTCGGGTGGGTGCCCCAGCGGCGCAGCTGCTCCTCGACGGCGCCGATGATCTGCGGCTCGAGGTCGAAGCCGAGGTAGTTGCAGGAGGCCCAGTCGGTCAGCCAGTGCTCGCCGATCCGGATGCGGCGGCCGTCGATCTCGTCGATGACGGCGTCGTAGAAGCGGGTCTCGGCGCGGAGGCGGGCGATGCCGCTGTATCGGGGATCAAGGTCGACTTCGGTGGCGAGTTCCGAGGCGTACACGTGCCCTCCGGTGGGTTTTTCAGGCCGCCGAGCGGCCTCTCCGCTGAGGCCCCGATGCATCGTCCGACAACCATTGGCTCGCGTCACCGTAGCTCAACGGCCGTGAGAACAAATAACCCTGGCCATGATCGCAACCCATGGTCACCAACAGCTCGCGCTCCGCTTCGGTCTCGATGCCCTCGGCGACCACCTGCAGCTTCAGGATCCGGGTCAGCTGCACGATCATGTCGACGACCGCGTGCTGCTCGGCCGAGGAGACCACGGTGTCGATGAAGCTCTTGTCCAGCTTCAGCACGTCGACGGGGAGGCGGCGCAGGTACGACAACGAAGAGAAACCGGTGCCGAAGTCGTCGATGGCGATCCGGACCCCGGCCTGGCGCAGGGCCGCGAGCTCGGCGGCGACCTCGCCGTCGTCGTGCAGCAGCAGGCTCTCGGTCATCTCCAGCAGCAGGCCGCCGGGCGGCAGGCCGAGCCGGTCGATCTCGGCGAGGACCCACTGGGCGAAGTCCGGCGAGCGGAACTGCCGGGCCGAGACGTTGACCGAGACGTAGATCTCCTCGCCGGGGTATGCGATGCGCCACTGCGCGGCGGCGGTGATGGCGTTGGTGAGCACCCACGCACCGAGCGGGACGATGAGGCCGCTCTCCTCGGCGACGGAGATGAACTCGTCGGGCGGGACCATGCCGCGGGTCGGGTGGTCCCAGCGCACGAGGGCCTCGAAGCCGCGGGTGCGGTCGTCGGCGAGGGTGACGATGGGCTGGAAGTGCAGCAGGAACGCCTCGTCGGCGATGGCCCGGTCGAGGTCGGCGCGCAGCTTGTGCCGCTCGACGACGGCGCTGTGCAGGGAGGACTCGAAGCGCCGCACGCGGTCGCGGCCGGCGTCCTTGGCCACGTACACCGCGAGGTCGGCGTGGCGTAACAGCTCCTGCGCGGTGGCGGCCTCGGTGGTGGTGGACACGCCGATGCTGGCGGTCGCGGTCACCGTGCCGTGGGCGAGCTCGAACGGCGCCTTGAAGCTGCGCAGCACCCGCTCGGCGACCCGCTCGACCTCGGCGGACGTGCCGGCCCGGCGCACCAGCGCGGCGAACTCGTCGCCGCCGAGCCGGGCGACGGTCCCGGCCGCGCCGTAGGAGCCGTCGACGGCCCGCAGCGCCTCGGTGAGCCGCTGCCCGACGGCGACCAGCAGCTCGTCGCCGGCGCTGTGGCCGAAGGTGTCGTTGACGACCTTGAAGTCGTCGAGCTCGACGATGAGCACGCCGACCGTGGCGCCGGTCTCCGCACCGGAGGCGACGGCCTCCTGGACCCGGGTCAGGAACACCTCGCGGTTGGGCAGGCCGGTGAGCGCGTCGAAGGTGGCCCGCTGGTACAGCTCGGCCTGCAGCCGGCTGCGCTCGGTCACGTCCCGCAGTGTGACGACCACACCGCGCACGGTGGGCTCGTCGCGCAGGTCGCGGAAGGTCGCCTCGACCAGCGCCGGGCGGCCGTCGGGGCCGGTCACCCGCAGGTCGTCGCCGGGGCGGGCGGCGATGCCGGCGCGGACCTCCCGCAGCCGCCGGCCGACCTCCGTGGCGCTGTCGGCGGCGAACGCGGCGGGCAGTGCGGTGCCGACGAGGTCGGAGCCGAACAGCGCCTGCGCGGAGGGGCTCGCGTAGTGCACGAGGTCGTCGCCGCCGACGATGAGGATGACGTCGGCGGTGTTGAGCACCAGGGTCCGGAAGTACGCCTCGCTGTTACGCCGCCCGACCTCCTCGCCCAGCGCGATGCGCTCCACGGCCATCGCCGCCTGCGTGGCCAGGATCTGCGCGGCCTCCTGCAGCCCGACGAGCAGCACCTCGTCGGCGGCGACGTACAGCGCCCGCTCCGCCGCCCGCCCGTCGGCCAGCGCCAGCGGGCAGCACAGGGTCACCTCGAACGCGCCGAGCTCGGCGGCGACCCGCGGGTCGAGGACGGAGCGGTACGGCATCGACGCCTTCGGCCCCAGCGCCGGGCCGAGCGCGACGGCGTGCGGGCGGCCGGGCGGCAGCAGGTCGGCGACGGCGACGCGGACCGTGCGCATCACGGCGTCCTCGTCGGTGGCCATGAGCAGCGCGGCGCCGGCGCTGCGCAGGCGTCGCTCGCGCTGGACGGTGAGCCGCTGCGCGCGGACCGCCCGGCCCAGGCGCAGCAGGACCAGGCCGGACAGCAGCGCGGACACGGCGGCAATGGCGGCGGCGTCGCGCACCCGGCCTCCCCGCATCTCGACGAACAGCACGATCGGGGCGATGAACAGCGACAGGCCGATCAGCAGCAGGCGGCCGAGCCGCTCGTCGCCGCCGCGCTGCATCTGTGGCTCGGTGAGCTGCACCATCGACGGGTGCAGCGCGGCGACGCCCCACAGCACGTAGAACGCGGCCCAGCCGATGTCGACCGGTCCGCCGGTGGCCCATTCGCCGGCGAGCTGGCGCAGGCCGTAGCCGACGTCGGAGCTGAGCAGCCCGGCGCCGCCGGCGGCCAGCAGCGCGACGGCGGTGTTGAGGCGCACGGAGGCGATGAGCCGCGCGCCGGCGAGCAGCACGACGATGTCGGCGAGCGGGTACGCGATCGAGATGCTGCGGTCCACCATCGACAGCGACTCGTTCTCGACGTACGGGCGGATCAGGAAGATGTACGACAGCAGCCCCAGGCCGGCGGTGAGCGTGGCGGCGTCGAAGAGCCCGGCGGGGTCGCGGCGCACGACGCCGAGGCGGTAGAGCCAGACCATGGCGGCGGCGATGAGGACGTACATCGTGAGATAGAACGCGTCCGCCAGCGACGGGAAGCCGGAGCGGTGCAGCAGGCGGGTGAGCACGTCCGCGGTCAGGTCACCGGTGATGAAGCAGGCGACCGCGGCGGCCAGCAGCAGCCAGGGCGCGCGGCGGCGGGGGCGGTGCAGGTGTACGCCGAGCAGGATCGCCGCGACGGAGGCGTAGCCGATCGCCGACCACAGCACGAGGTGGAACGCGGGCAGGGCGAAGTTGGCGATCACCAGGACCGCCATCGCGCCGACGTAGCCCGCCAGCACCCCACGTGCCGACCCGTTCACTCCCAGCTGCCCTTATCTGCAACGCCTTGCCCGCCCCGCGGTTGACCGCAGCGAGGCAGACGCTACCCAGTTCGCTGCCGAATGAGGAGTACCTGGCAGGATCGTTCCGAGCGGCCGGCCCGACGCCTTTGCAGGCTTTTGCGCATTTAGCGACTTAGATGGTACTGCCGAGCGCCCGACTTATCTACGCCGAGCGACGATGACCTTTACGCAGGGCAACCGCCGATCCGATTCATTCACGCGCACGTTTCCCACCCTTTGCCGCGCCGGCCAACGGAATCGACAGCGCGACGGTCAGCGCGGCCACGCACCAGACACCGCCGAACGCCCAGGCACCGTACACCAGGAATGCCGACACCTCGGTCGCCAGCGCCGCGACCGAGGTCACCGTGGCCCGGGCGGCGCCGGCGATCACGGCCTGCAGGCGCGCGTCGGCGACGACGAGCACCAGCCGATACAACGCATAGAAGACGGCGACGAGGACGATCCCGGCCGGCCGGTCGAGTGCGGCCGCCCCGGCGAGCGCGACCGCGGCGGCCAGCATCAGCCCGGCCAGGCCCCCGCCCGGCAGCCATCCGGCGCGCCCGGCGAGCGCGGCGCCCGCGGCCCCGCCGAGCGTGATCACCAGGGTGAAGGCGGGGTTGACCGCGGTCGGCACGCCCCAGGCGGCGCCGAGCAGCGCGAAGTACTCCTCGAAGGCATCGAGGCCGGCGAGGGCCGCGAGCACGAGCGCCGCGGTGCGCACCGCCGGGCGCCGGGCCGCCTCGCGAAGGCCGTCCCGCAGCGTGGCGAAGTAGCCGTCCGCGCACGACTCCTCGTCGCTGTCCGCGACGGATTCGGGCAGCCGGGCGGCCAGGGCGGCGGCGGTGAGGCAGACGGCGACGCTGACCCAGCCGACGAGCCGATACCCGCCGAGCGGGAACAGCGCCACGGCGGCCACGGCCGCGGGGACCTGCGCGATCAGCCCGGCCGCGGTGACCTGTCCGCAGACGCGCACGTAGCGGTGGGAGTGTCCGGCCGCCGCGAGCCCGTCGTAGAGCAGCGCCTCGAGCGCCCCACTGGGGAGGGCCCCGCCCAGGCCCCACAGCACGAACCCGGCCGCGAACACGGCGAAGGACGGCAGCGCGGTCCACAGCGCGAACCCGGACGCCTGCAGCAGCCCGGACGCGACGAGCGAGGCGCGGCGGGAGAACCGGTCGGCGAGCGCGCCGGTGGGCACCTCGGCGGCGATCCCGACCGCGGACCAGATGGCGAACAGCAGCGAGATCTGCCCGCCGGACAGGCCCGTGTCGGTGAACAGCAGGGCGTAGAGCGGGTAGAGCGGCACCGCGTCGGACAGCAGTGCCCACCCGACCCCGCGCCGGCTCAGGCGCCGGACATCGGCGGGCAGGGGTTCAGGGGCGCGACGTCAACCGAAGGGCACGAGGCGGACGCTACCGGATCGCGGCGAGAAAGGCCTCCGCGATTGGATCGGTCACGTCGTGGCCGGCGTCGGTGACGTAGACGCAGTAGGCGATGTCGCCGCGGACGCCGACGCTGAGGCCGGGCACGCTCAGGGTCCCGGACACGACCGGGCCCGGTGCCGCCGGCTTGCCGCCCTTGACCAGCACCGGATCCTGCCATTTGCCGCGGGACAGGGCGGCGGCGGCCGCGGCGTAGCCGACGGGGGCCGCCACCACGCCGCTCTGGGCGGTGCGGCCGGTGAAGACGTCCGCACCGAGCGCGTCCCACCTGGCGCCGACGCCGAGGGCGGCGGGGTCCGCGGGCCAGGCCGGCCCGGGGACCTCCCCCAGGAAGGCGAGGTTGTACCCCGCGGCGCCCGGCCCGTTCGCGGCGGCGAGCACGGCACCGTCGCCGACCCGCAGCGCCACCAGCGCCGAGGGCTTCGCGGTCGTGGCGATCGCCGCGTCGGCGGCCTTCTGCACGCGCGGGTCGATCGTGGTGGCGACGGTGGCGCCGTCCTGGGCCGGGAGCGTGAACAGCTCCCGGCCGGGTCCCTTGTCCAGGGCCACGATCTGCACGCCGGGCAGGCCGCGCAGCCGGGTGTCGTAGCGGCGCTGCAGGCCGGTCAGGCCCGCGATGTCGCCGGGCTTGAGCGCGCCCTGGCCGGCGTCGATGAGCTCCCGGGTCACGGTGCCCGAGGTGCCCAGCAGCGCGCGGGCGAACGTGCGGGTCAGCGGCAGGGGCAGCACGCCGTCGCGGGTGCGGACACCCTCGGCGGCGCCGAGGTCGCGGGCGATCTGTGCGTAGTCGCTCCTGCGCAGGGTCACGACGTCGACGAACGCGTCCGGCTTGGCGGCCTGCAGCTTCGCCGGCAGGCCCTGCACGTCGACCTCGACCTGCACCGAGCGGAACACGGCGTCGAGGTGCCGCACGAGCCCGGCGACGTCGGGCACCCGCTGCGGCTCGACGCCGACGTAGACGACCGGGGTGTCGCTGACGATGGGGCTGTCGTCGGCGGCGGTGACGATCCCGCGCTTGGCCGGGGTCGAGCGCAGAGCCAGGTGCTCGCCGTCCTCCAGCCCCGGATTGACGGTGCTCGCCCCGAGGTACAGCTGCCAGCGCTGCCCCAGCAGCCGGGCCGCGACCTTCGTGTCGTACGTCCACGTCCGACCGTCCGGCAGCGGCCACGACACCCCGACGCTCAGCGTGGCGTCCGCGGCCTGCACGACCGCCTTGCCGTGCGGTGTGAGGGCCGGCCGCCGCGCCGACAGGTCGCCCTCGGTCCCGGCCAGCAGTTCCTTGGCCGCGGCCGGGTTCAGCGTGCGGCCCTGTTGGGTGAGCAGGTCCTGGAAGCCGGTGAAGTCGGCCTTGCGCCAGGCGTCGAGGAACGCCGCGAACCGCTCGTCGACCGACGGCTTGCCGTCGTCGCAGGCGGCGGCCAGCGGCGTGAGCAGGGCCAGCGCGCACAGCAGGAGCAGGATCCCCCGAAGCCTCGTCACGCGCCGACCCTAACCCCGCTCACGCGCTCAGGCGCGACACCGACCGCATCTTGTTCATCGCGTCAAGCGCGGCAACCTTGTACGACTCCGCGAGCGTCGGGTAGTTGAAGACCGCGTCGACCAGGTAGTCGACCGTCCCGCCGCACCCCATCACGGTTTGTCCGATGTGGACGAGTTCGGTCGCCCCGGTGCCGAAGACGTGCACGCCCAGGATCTTGCCGTCCTCGGGCGACACGATGATCTTCAGCATGCCGTAGGAGTCGCCGATGATCTGCCCGCGGGCCAGCTCCCGGTAGCGGGAGATGCCGACCTCGAACGGGATGCTCGCGTCGGTCAGGTCGTCCTCGGTCCGCCCGACGAAGCTGATCTCCGGGATGGTGTAGATGCCGATCGGCTGCAGCTGTTGCATGGCGCGCACCGGCTCGTCGCAGGCGTGGTGCGCGGCGAGGCGGCCCTGCTCCATCGACGTCGAGGCGAGCGCCGGGAAGCCGATGATGTCGCCGACCGCGTAGATGTGCGGGACCTCGGTGCGGAAGTGCTCGTCGACGGTGATCCGGCCGCGCGCGTCGGCGGTCAGCCCCGCCTTGTCCAGCGACAGCAGGTCCGCCGCGCCCTGCCGCCCGGCCGAGTACATCACCGTGTCCGCCGCGATGCGCTTGCCGCTGGCCAGGACGGCGACCGCGGTGCGCCCGTGCTTCTCGACCGCCGCGACCGACTCGCGGAAGCGGAACGACACCGACAGGTCGCGCAGGTGGTACTTCAGCGCCTCCACGATCTCCAGGTCGCAGAAGTCGAGCATCCGGTCGCGCCGCTCGACCACGGTGACCTTCGTCCCCAGGGCCGCGAACATCGACGCATACTCGATGCCGATCACCCCGGCGCCGACCACCACCATCGAGTGCGGCACCTTGTCCAGGTTGAGGATCCCGTCCGAGTCGATGATCGTCACGTCGTCGAACTCGACGCTCTCCGGGCGCGCCGGGCGGGTCCCGGCCGCGAGGATGATCTTGTCGGCGGTGACGTGGGACTCGCGCCCCTGCTCGTCGGAGATCTCGATGGTGTGCGGGTCGACGAACCGCCCGGTGCCCGGCAGCAGCCGGATCCGGTTGCGGGCGAGCTGACTGCGGATGACCTCGATCTCCCGGCCGATCACGTGGGTGGTCCGGGCGCCGAGGTCACTGACGGTGATGTCCTCCTTGACGCGATAGCTCTGGCCGTACATCTCGCGCTGGTTGAGGCCGGTCAGGTACATGACCGCCTCCCGCAGCGTCTTGCTCGGAATCGTGCCGGTGTTGATGCACACCCCGCCGATCATGTTGCGCCGTTCGACGACGCCGACCCGCCGGTCGAGCTTCGCCGCCGCGATCGCGGCCTTCTGCCCGCCCGGCCCGGAGCCGAGCACGAGGACATCGAAGTCGTACATGGGGCACAGTGTTCCTGCCGCGGACAAGACCGTAAAGACGGGGAACGTTATGGTCGTCGGCGTGAAACGACTTCTTCAGGCGGTCGCAACGCGGCTGGGCATGCGCCGTCCCGCCCCTTCCTCCCCCGCCCCGGTGACGGTCGCGCGCAAGCCCGCCCGCGGGCCGGTCCCCGGCCCCCCGCTGAAGCACGAGACGCAGAAGCTGCTGGAGTACTCCCCGGCGCTGGACGGCGACGCCGACCCCGGCGAGATCGTGTGGACGTGGGTGGCGTACGAGGACGACCCCAGCCAGGGCAAGGACCGTCCGGTGCTGGTCGTCGGGCGCAAGGGCCGGGACGTGCTCGGCCTGATGCTCTCCAGCCAGTCCGACCGCGACGGCCAGCGCAACTGGTACGCCCTCGGCCCCGGCACCTGGGACCGGGAGCAGCGCCCGAGCTGGGTGCGCCTCGACCGGGTGCTCACCGTGGACGCCGACGGTATCCGCCGCGAGGGGGCCGTGCTCGACCGCGAGCGCTTCGACCGCGTCGCCGCGCAGCTGCGCTCCGGCTACGGCTGGGCGTGAACGGCGAGTCCCGATAGTAGGCCGAGCTTGCTGTCGAGGTGCGCGCGCATCGCCGGCTCCGCCCGGTCCGGGTCGCGCGCGCCGATCGCCTCGATGACGGCCACCTCAGGAAACGGGGGCCATCGGGAGCATGCCGGCCAGTTCCTCGCGCAGCACCTTCGCCGCCATGTCGAAGTCGTCCGCCGAGGTCTCGGTCCCGTCGCGGGCCGCCACCTTCCAGGTGCCCTCGGCGGACGACGACAGCGTGGCGCGGGCCGGCTGGACGCCGCGCTCGAAGTCGGCCGTCGACGAGGCGGTGAAGGTGGCCAGCGCCGGGCGGTGGCGGTGCAGGAACTTGTCGGCGACGGCCAGCAGCGGATCGCGCAGGTCGGCGTCGGCCGGGATCGGGGTGATGTCGTAGCAGCGGTACGCCCGCGCCGCGACCAGCAGCCGGATGTGCCCGGCGTCGAGCAGCAGGGCACCGTCGGTGTGGTCCTCGGCGGTCAGGCCGACCTGGACGAAGCCGCGCGGGCGGTGCAGCCCGGCGGCGACCGCGGCCACGGCGGGGGCGAGCTCCAGCCGGCTGCCCTCGACCGGAGCGGCCAGGTGGCGCAGCAGCAGCGAGCCCACGCCGGCGCTTAGCACGGCGTCGGTGCGGTCGGCGTCGCCCAGGCCCAGAAGGCGCGGGGTCTGACCCTGCCGATCGCCGCTGGCCAGCAGGAACGACAGTTCGGCGGCGGTCATGCTGAGCTGTTCGGTGGCGGTCCCGTCCATGGAGTCCAATCCCGTCGCGGCGTCGTGAGGTGATGCGGTCGTGTCGCAGGGCTCAACGGCGGGAGGCGCCGAGGGGTCACGCACGGAATGGTCCGGGCGTGGGATCGCCGGCGCCGCGGGCCGGGGCGGTACCATGCCGCAAGCTCGACCGGAGAGGGACCTCGATTGACGCACCGCTGCAGGCCGTGGGGGCGGGTATGACCGACGGTATCGCGACCGGCACCGTGGGTGGGTGCGCCGTCGTCACGCCCACCGGGGCGCTCGACGTGGCCACCTCGCCGGAGCTGCACACCCTGCTGCACCGGATCCTCGACGACGGGGCGACGCGCCTGGTGCTCGACCTGTCGCGGGTCGACTTCCTCGACTCGACGGCGCTGCGGGTGCTGGTGTCGATCCACAAGCGGCTGCGGGATGCTGGCGGGTTCGCCGTGGTCTGCCCGCACGCGCGGATTCGGCGCATCTTCGACCTGACGGCGCTGGACCGGGTCCTAATTCTCACCGACACCGTCGACGAGGCGCTCGCCGCGCTCACGGACCGGGACGGGGTGGCGGATCCCGGGGTGCCCGGCGGGCAGTGAGCGGCGCAGCACCCACCAGCTGACCGCGAGGCACGCGGCGACGAGCGGCCAGGTGAGGACCGTCTGCGCGGCGGCGAGCCAGAGCACCGCCCCGGCCCACCAGAGCGGGACGAAGACGGCGAGCCTCAGGACGTACTGCAGGACCCACACCCAGCTGGCCCGCTGATAGGCCCGCAGCAGCGCCGGATCGGACCGCCACCGCGCCTTCTGCCCCAGCACCGTGCCGACCACCAGGCCGAGCAGGGGCCAGCGGACCAGGATGCTCGCGGCCCAGCCGAGCGCGCTGGCGGCGTTGGTGAGCACCCGGACGCCGAAGAAGTCCTCGGCGCGGCCTGTGCGCACCGCCACCAGCGCACCGACGCAGACGACCAGCAGGCTGAACACGGTGCCGATCGGGCGCCTGCGCGCGGCGAGGCGCCAGCCGGCGACGGCCGCGCCGGCCAGGACCGCGATCCCGGCACCGAGCGGGATCGAGTGCCCGCCGGCCAGCCAGCCCACCGCGAACCCGAGCACCGGGGCGGCGGTCTCCACAGCCGATCGCCAGCCGCCCAGCAGGTCGCTGAGCGACTCCTCCTCGCGCGCCATCCGTCCCCCGCCTCGCCCGCCCTCGTGCCGAACGAAGGTTAGCCTGCCCTATGAAGAACGAGCGAGGCAAGGAGCGGTCGTTCACGCATGGCTGACTGCGATGAACGAACTTCGCTCACCTGCCCTTCGACGAGTTGCGCGGCAGCGTGTCCGCGTCGACGAGCGCCTCCGCCGTCTCGCCCGCGATGTCCTGGCGCAGCTGGTCGAGCCGCCCGAGCAGCGAAACGGAGTCGAGCGCGGCCAGCGCCGTCGGGAACACGGTGTGCACCCGCTCGACGGCGGCGATCAACCCGGCGCGCAGCGAGGTGTCGACGGGCTCCTCGCCATCGAGGCGCCGCCGCAGCAGATCGGCGAGGGCGAGCAGCAGGGCCCGCAGCGTCTCGCGCTCCAGCGCCGGCGGCTGCCCCGGCCGGTCGTAGAGCCGGTCGACGGCGAGCGAGATCGCCCGCACCTGCAGGGTGATGCGTACCAGCCACAGCTGCTGGCGCCGCACGTCCTCGACGTCGCGGCGCAACCCGCGGGCGAACACGTTGAGCAGCGTGACCTCCTCGACCCCGGCGACCGCGGCGACGGCCTCGGACCCGACCTCGTTGAGCTGCCGGGACTCGGCGATCCAGGCGTGCCGCCCGTCCGGCTCCAGCGGCCCGTCCGCGCCCTTGAGCTCGTCGGCGACGCTGCACAGCACCGCGACCGCGGTCCGCCCCCAGGTGTCGAGCGTGGCCCGGATGTGCGCGATGCGCGGCCGCTCCGGCACGACGACGGCGATGGTGAGCCCGACCACCGAGCCGATGGCGACATCGATGAAGCGCCACTGGCCGTATCCGTGCGCGACCGGCGCGAGGACCAGCACCGCGAGCGTGGCGATGGTGAGCTGGTTGCGGGCGAGCGGTGTGTTGGTGATCTGCCGGGCGACCGCCAGCGCGGCGAACGCGGCGAGCGCGAGGGACCACCAGGTGAGCCCGAGCAGCTTCGTCCAGGCGCCGGCCAGTGCGGTGCCGACGAGGTTGGCGAAGAGCAGCTGCAGCCCGGTGGCGATCGAGCCGTAGACGCTGGCCTGCAGCGTCAGCACCGCGATCACGGGCGCGAAGAGCACGGCGGCGTTCTCGCCGAACTGCCGGGCCAGCATCCACGCGATCGTCGCCGCGGCGGTGGTCTTGACGATGGTGAGCCAGCTCGGCTTGCTCTTCGGCACGCTGGCCAGCAGCGCCCCGATCGGTTCGGTCACAACTTCGTGCGGTCTGCGCGCCACGCCCTCAATCCTCCCCCATCCCCGCAGAACGCCGGCCGCACGGACACATCGTGAGAGCTCCGCCATGCCGGGCCGGGCTCCGCGCGGGGCCGCGACCGGCCGCGCGAACCAGTAGGGTCCATGCCGTGCGGAACTACGACCATCCCAACCTGTTCAACTTCCGCGACCTGGGCGGATACGCCACGGCCGACGGGCGGGTCACCCGGTGGCGGCGGCTGTTCCGGTCCGACTCGCTCAGCCGGATCGACCCCGCCGACGCCACCACGTTCACCGAGCTCGGCGTCAAGACCGTCATCGACCTGCGCCGGCCGCGGGAGATCGCCCGCGACGGGCGCGTGCACGCGTTCGACGGGCTGACGTATCACCACATCAGCCCCGTCCACGCCGAGTGGGAGGAGGCCCTCGACCCCGAGGAGACCGACGACGCCCGCTGGCTCGCCAACCGCTACCTCGAGCTGGCCCGCGACGGGCACGCCGCCGTCGCCCGGGCCGTCGAGGTCATCGCCGACGCCGACAACGCCCCGGTCGTGGTGCACTGCGTGGCCGGCAAGGACCGCACCGGCGTGGTGTCGGCGGTGACCCTGGCCGCGCTCGGCGTCCCCGACGAGGTCATCGCCGCGGACTACGCGCTGACCAGCGCCGCGACCGAGCGCAGCATCGCGTTCCTGCGCGCGCTCAACCCCGAGGTCGCGCAGATGCCGCGCCGGTGGCTGCTGTCCCCCGCCGCCACCATGACGTACTTCCTGGCCGACCTGCGGACCCGGCACGGCTCGGTCCGCGACTACCTCGCCCTGCCCGACGCCACCCTCGCCCGGCTCGAGGAGAACCTCCTGGAAGCGCCGGCGTGACCAGGGCTTGCACGGTGTTCGCCGCCCGGATCGCGGGCCGCCGGAGGTCCTGGCCCGTAGGGCCAGCCTCGCCCGGCTCGAGGAGAACCTCCTGGAAACGCCCGCGCGACCAAGGATTGCACGGTGCCCGCCGCCCGAATCGCCGAGCCGCTGGAGGTCCTGGCCCGCAGGGCCACCGGGCCACCCTCACGGGCCTGCGCGAGCGCGGCTGGTCACTCGACGCCGAGACCCGGCCGATGACCGCCGCGACCTGATCCTCGACGACCCGCTCGTCAACGGGTTCGCGCGGGCGGTCATGCGGGAGGTGGCGGCGATCCGGGCGCGGATCGGCTGCCCGATCGAGCCGAGCCCCGCCGAGCGCAACGCGGTGACCCGCCGGCTCGGGGCGTTCAAGACCTCGATGCCGCAGGGCGCCGAGGCGAGCCGGGCCTGGAGCTCGACGCGATGCCGACCGCGGTGCGCGAGATCGCGGGGGCCGAGTCGGTGCCGGCGCCGCACCTCGACGCGCTGCTCGGGCCGGCCCGCCCCGCCGACCGGCAGCGCCGCGGCCGGGCGCGCTGAGGTCGGCTGTTCGGTTGATTCCGGGGCGATCAAGAAGTTGACATAGTGCCCTCGCATCATTCGCGGGGGAGGCAATCTGATGAAGCGCATCGCGCTGCTGGCGTGCGCCGTGGCGCTGCTGGGCGCGTCCACTGGCTGCGGGCAGGTCAAGGCCGGCGACGGGGACCTGGTCGACGACTGGGGCATGCTGGCCGCGGCCAAGGTGCCCGAGCCCGAGGCCGGCTCGTGCTGGACGAGCACGGCGACCGACGTCGCCGACGCGTTCTACACGCTCGGGACCCAGAAGCCGTGCGACATGGAGCACTCCTTCGAGACGGCGAAGGTCGGCCACTTCACCGGCGACGCGGCGAGCGGCTCGGCCTCACCGCAGAGCGCGAAGCTCGCCGACGCGTGGAAGGACTGCTCCCAGGCCGCCGACGACTACCTCGGCGCGCAGTGGCAGGACGGCCGCGTCGTCGTGCTCGTCAGGGTGCCACCGGAGCGGCAGTGGGACGGCGGCGCGCGATACTACCGCTGCGACATCGCAGCCGTGCGCTCCGAGTTCGGCAAGCTGGACCCGCGCACCACCACGATGAAGGGCGCCCTGGCCAAGGGCGGCGACGCGCTGCGGCTGGGCTGCGGCACCCAGGTCGGCGTCAGCCAGGACAGCTGGGACGACATCACCGCCACGCCGTGCGACCAGCCGCACGACACCGAGTACGTCGGCACCGTCACCAGCCCCGGGAACGACTACCCCGCCGACGAAAAGGCCTACGACGCGGCATTCGGCAAGACGTGCGAGGCGAAGATGCTGTCGTACATCGGGATGAGCCGCAACAGCTGGGCGTCGCAGAAGGCGCTGTACTACGGGTACTGGATGACGGCGAACAAGGCCGACTGGGCCGCCGGCAACCACACCGCCCGCTGCTACGCCATGGTGGACAAGAAGAAGATCAGCCGGTCGCTCAAGGGCGCCGGGAACATCAGCGTCTGACGGAAATCACGTTGCGGGGCCGTGGGGTGCGGGTTACGTTGGACGGGATGTGATCACCGGACCTTCCCGCGCCCGCGACCGAGGCTGACTGCCCGGCGGGCGGAAGTGTCTACCCTCCGGTGGTCTGCCTTGCCTCCCGCACCCCTGCTCGCCCACGACCTCGTCCGCACCTTCGGCGCCCGCCGCGTGCTCGACGGGGTGTCCCTCACCGCCGCCCCGGGCCGCCGCATCGGCCTGATCGGCGAGAACGGCACCGGCAAGTCGACGCTGCTGCGCCTGCTCGCCGGCGCCGACGAGCCCGACGGCGGCACCGTCGTGCGCCCGCCCGACCTGGGCTACCTGCACCAGGAGATGCCGTACGACCCGGCCGAGACCGTCGCGGGCGTCGTCGCCGACGCGCTGCGCGAGGCCCGCGACTGCGTCGCCGGCATGGACGCGGCCCTGGCCGACGGGCGCCTCGACGACTACGCCGTCCTGCTGGAGCGCGCCCAGGAGATCGACGCCTGGGACGCCGACCGGCGGGCCGGCATCGTCCTTGACGGGCTCGGGCTTTCGGCAGTACCGCATGCGCGAAGCCTGGCCACCCTGTCGGGCGGGCAGCGCGGACGCCTCGCCCTCGCGGCCCTGCTCGTGCGCCGCCCGTCGGCGCTGCTGCTCGACGAGCCGACCAACCACCTCGACGACGCCGCCGCGGCGTTCCTCGAGGAGCAGCTGCGCGGCCTGCCCGGCGCGATCGTGCTGGCCAGCCACGACCGGGCCTTCCTCGACGCCGTCTGCACCGACCTGATCGACCTCGATCCGGCGGTGGGCGGCCCGGTCCGCTACGGCGGCGGGTACACCGCCTACCAGGCCGAGCGCCGCGCCGAACGCGAACGCTGGGAGCGCCGCTTCGCCGAGGAGCAGGAGCAGCTCGCCGAACTGCGCCGCACCGCCACCGTCACCGCCCACCAGGTCGCCCACAACCGGGCCAAGCGCGACAACGAGAAGCTCAACTTCGGCCGCACCACCGGCCGCGTCGAGCAGCAGATCTCCCGCCGCGTGCGCAACGCCACCCGCCGCCTCGACACGCTGACCCGCGAACAGGTCCGCAAGCCCCCGCCACCGCTACGCTTGCGCGCCCCGGCCCTCGCCACCGACGCTGATGGCCTGCTCGTCGCGCTGCGGGACGTGCGGGTGCCGGGCCGGCTGCGCCTGGACCGCCTCGACCTGCCGGCCGGCGACCGGCTGCTCGTCACCGGCGCCAACGGCACCGGCAAGTCGACGCTGCTGGCCGTCATCGCCGGGCGGCTGCCGGCCGAGGGCGTCCGGCGCCGGCCGGGCCTGCGGATCGGGCTGCTCGCGCAGGACACGACCTTCGAGCGCCCGGACCGCACGGCGCTGGCCACCTACGCGGCGGTCCTCGGCGAGGAGCGGGCGGAGTCGGTACCGCTGCGCAGCCTCGGCCTGCTCGCCCCGCGCGACGCCGCGCGCCCCGTCGGCGAGCTGTCGGTCGGCCAGCGCCGCCGGCTCGACCTGGCGCTGCTGATCGCGGACCCGCCCGACCTGCTCCTGCTCGACGAGCCGACCAACCACCTGTCGCCCGCACTGTGCGACGAACTGGAGGAGGCGCTCGCCACCGGCCCGGGCGCGTTCGTCGTCGCGTCCCACGACCGCTGGCTGCGGTCCCGCTGGCCGGGGCGAGGCCTGCACCTGGGTTGATCGCGGCTGGCAGACTGCGGCCATGGTGTCGATCGAGGCCGTGTACTCGCTGCCGCCGGACGGGCGCCGCGGCTGGCCCCTGAGCAACCAACTGCTGCAGCTCGCCCCGGACGCGGTCCCGCCCGCCGGCCCGGCGCCGACCTGGCTGCAGCCCGAGGTGCGCCGGCTCGTCGCCGACCTCGCCGCGGGCTGGACCCAGTTCGCGGTGTTCCCCGGCATCCGCCGCCTGGAGCGCCTGGGCCTGGTGACGGCTGGCGCCGCATGCCTCGCCAACCGCCGGCTGATCACCCGTCGAAGTGCCTTGAAGGCCGGATTAATGCGCCGGCAACAGTTCGCGATCTTCGGCCATCGCTCGACGGCGGTGCGTATCGTGCGCGGATGAGCGACGTCCGGAACAGCGTTGCCAGAAGCCCGTGGCGTTGGCCGCTTGCTCTGGTGATTGTCGGTGCAGCCGTCGCCTGGGGGTTGCGCAGTGGTAAGGGACCAATCGGCGTCGAGGTCACCGTCGCTGCCCTCATGGTTGCGATCGTCGCTCACCTGATAATCCACGAGGGAGGGCATCTGCTTGCCGCGCTGCTGACCGGCCTGCCGGTCACGAGGGTGCGGATCAGCTTGCGGTCACACAGCATGGTCGTGGTTCGGCTACGACCGTCCTCGGCTGCGTTGGCGGTACGGACCGTGGTTTTCGCGCTTGGTGGGCCGCTGGCGAACCTCGGGTGCGCGGCGCTGACCTATCAGCTCGCCTCGGAATCAATGCCGGTACTGGCGCGGTACGCCCTGGTCGTGGCCACGGTGACCGGCCTCGCCACAGGCCTGCTCAACCTGTTGCCATTTCGGTTGCCGTCGGGGCTGCGTTCAGACGGATCCAACGTGCTGCGCTGGACGCTGAACCCGGGCAAGGCCCGTGCCGAACTCGAGCGCAGGCAGCGCGTCGCAGCCAGGGTACGAACGGTCCACGCGATCGTAGGTGGCCGCGTGGACGGGGCACGGATCGATGAGATCGTTGCCGCGAGCGACGATCCACTCGTGCTCCTCGCGGCGTTCGAGCGGCGCCCGCGAGTCGATACCGACGAGGACCGGGCCCGGATCGTCGCCGAAGCCGAGCGGCTCAGCGCTATCGCGCACGACGAACGTACCGATCCAAATCACGCATCGCTCATCGCCGGCCGTCTCGCGACGCTCTTCGGGATGCAATACCTGTACGTCGCGATCGTGGACGGCGCGCCGGTCAGCCGCGCCGACACCGACGAGATCATCGATATCGGTGAGCTCGCGTTCCGGCTGAGACCAGATGACATCCACGCCCGCATCGGGCTGGCCATCGTCAGGCTCCTGGACCACCGACCCCTGGAAACCCGCGGCCTGCTCGTCGGCGCCCACAGCATCACCAGCGCCTACCCCCGCACGGGAGCGCTGATGATGCAGATCCGCGCCGTCGCCGAGGTCTACCTCGGCGATCAACAGCAGGCCGACCGGCTGATCGCGGCAGCCGGCGACGACAGTCCCGCGATACACGCGATCCTGGCGGCACTGAAAGCATCGGCCGCCACGGGCCAGCTACCGCCGCTCAGCCAGCGTCCCGCGACTGCGTGACGACTGCGCCGCATGTCGCCGTGTCGCGGATTGCCGGAGTTGGATTCCCGCCGCCGAACCTGAGCCGCCTTGCTGGGCAACAGATCCGCTACCAGAACATCCGAGCGACGGCGGCTTGATACGGGCCGTTGTCACTCAGTTACCCAACACGCTCTACGGCAGGGCGGCGGTCTCGCCGGTGGAGCCGTCGGTGATGTGGACGCGGCGGCCGCCGGGGAGGCGGTGGCGGGGCGCGGCCAGCAGTTTGGCGAGGCGGGGCACGCCGTCGCGCCACCAGGTGCCCTCGGGCAGGCCGAACAGGCTCGCATCCAATGTGGACCCGATCGTGACCGTCAGGCCCGACCACATACGCTCGGGGCCCAGCACCACCGGTGGGCACTCGGGGGTGATGGTGACCGTGGTGGCGCGGGACAGCTCGGTGTACCACATGCCGGCGCGGATGATGTCCGGCAGCGGGCGCTGGTCGCCCGACGACGGGGCGGTCACCGTCGCTCCGCAGACGGTTGCTGACAGGCTGCCGTCGCGGTGGAGGGTCACCGCCACGTGCGGGGCTGCCGGCGCGAGGCGGAGCAGGTCGGCGGCGGTCCAGGCGGCGATGATGAGCGGCCAGTCGGCGGCTGGGTAGGCGCCGAAATAGAGGCCGGGGTTCGCCTTCACGGAGCCGGCCACCGACCTCACCCGAGCGCGAAGGCTCGGTAACCCATTGTCAGCCACGGCGGAGACTCTGGCAGTCGCCCACGTCAATGTCTAGACCCTCGGACCCTGCCGTCGAGATTTAACAGAGGGGGGGTTATGCCGACAGGGGGCGCGAGCAGGGCGGAAAGCTCGTGGACCGCGGCCCGGCCCGCGCGGTTGGCGCCGACCGTGCTCGCCGACGGGCCGTAGCCGACCAGGTGCAGGCGGGGCTCGCGGACGACCCTCGTGCCGGCCATGCGGACGCCGCCGCCGGGCTCGCGCAGGTGCAGCGGGGCGAGGTGCGACAGCGCGGCGCGGAAGCCCGTGGCCCAGATGATCGCGTCGAAGGGCTCGAAGTGATCGCCCCACATCGCACCGCCCCGGACCAGCCGGTCGAACATGGGGTGGCGGACCAGGGCGCCGCGGCGCAGGGCCCGGCGCGCCAGCGCGGTGTACCCCAGGCCGGTCACGCTCACCACGCTGCGCGGGGGCAGGCCGGCCTCGACCCGCTCGGCGACCTTGGCCACGACCGTCCGGCCGTACTCCGCCGTGAACTCGGCGTCGTGGAACACCGGCTCGCGGCGGGTCACCCAGTACGCGTCGGGCAGCTCCGCCAGCAGATGGATCGCCGAGTTCCCGCCGCCCACGACCAGGACCCGCCGCCCCGCGAACTCGTCCGGGCCGCGATACTGCGCATAGTGCCGCTGATGTCCGGAGAAGTCGGCGATGCCCGGGTAGTAGGGCCCGTAGGGCGATCGCCAGGTGCCGGTCGCGTTGATCACGGCGCGGGTGAGGTGATCGCCGCCGGACGCCTCCACGAGCAGGGACTCCCCGGCGCGGGACACCGAGTGGACGGTGACCGGCCGCAGCACGGGAAGCGCGTGCCGCGACTCGTAGGTGCGGAAGTACGCCGGCACGACGGCGGCCGCCGGTCCGGAGGCGGGCGGCGTGAACGGATACCCCGGAAGGTCGAAGATCCGGTGCAGCGCCGACACGTCGAGCGACGGCGAGCGGTGCCGCCAGGCGCCGCCGGGTGCCGCATCGGCGTCGAGCACGACGAAGGACAGGCCGCGCCGCCGCAGCCAGTAGGCGGCCGACAGCCCGGCCTGCCCGGCCCCGATCACCACCACGTCCACGACGGGGTCAACCCCGCCGTGGACGCGCGCCATTCCGGCAGGTGACGTACCTTACTTGGCCTTGCCCTTCACCAGGGCCCAGGCCGTGGTGTTCAGCGTGTCCTCGGTCCCGGCGAGACCCTCGTCCGGCGTGTACACGTCCTCGCCGAAGTCGTAGTCGAAGTCGTCCGCGGTGCCGCCGACGTTGTCCGGCCCGACCCCGAAGAGGCCGGGGAAGGCCCCGCCGGCGTCCATGAGGTTCGGCGTCTCGTTGAGCGGATCGGTGTGGAAGTTGCCGTAGAGGTGCCCGGCCTCGTGCGAGATCACGTTGCCCAGCGCCCGCCCGATGAACTTGATCTTGTTGGAGGCGGGCGTAATGTACGTGTTCAGCGACGCGGCGCCGCTCGGATCGCTCAGCGTGTCGAGCAGCACGATCGCGCTGTCCTCGGTCGCGAAGTTGCCCGGGTCGATGTACTGCGCGATCCCGATCGTGTCGATCCCCGACTCGTCGATCGTCCCGCCGACCACGATCCGGTGCACGTTGGGCCGGCCGAACGGGTCCGCATCGTCGCGGCTGTTGAGGATCGTGAGCCCGACCCGCGGGTCGGTGCCGCGCGCCTTGGCGTCGGCGAGGATGTTCTCCCGCACGGCGGCGATCACCTGGTCGATGACCTTGTCCTCGTCGGCGGCCGTGAGACCCCACCGGCCCAGGAAGCCCTGCAGCGGGCTCAGCTGCCGCACGCCGGGGCCGCCGAAGATCGCGGTGTTGACGCGCGCCCCGTCGAAGTCGAGGAACAGCGTCTGCGTGGTGCCCTGGTCCAGGGCCTCGGGCCCGGGCCGGTAGGCCTCCACGGTGATGTCGTACTGCCCGGCGAGCCCGCCCACCTCGACGGTGTACCGGCCGCCGCGCGGGGCGACGTACGACACGACCGCGTTGCCACCGCCCGGCAGCGGCGCGGCGGGCGCGTAGATGAAGCTCGCGTCCTGCTCGGAGCCGAAGACGATCCGGCCGCCGGGGTCGCGGACGGTGAGCCGGGTGCCGACGCCGGTCACCGAGCCGCCCAGGACGTCGCCGGCGAGCAGGTCGACGGCGTAGAAGTCCAGGTCGGGGAACGCGAGCGAGACGTCGAGGTTGTACGCGCCCTCGCGCCCGGTGCCGAGGCC
Source organism: Dactylosporangium sp. CA-233914 (assembly GCF_050942935.1). Classification (NCBI taxonomy): domain Bacteria; kingdom Bacillati; phylum Actinomycetota; class Actinomycetes; order Micromonosporales; family Micromonosporaceae; genus Dactylosporangium; species Dactylosporangium sp. CA-233914. The sequence continues at coordinate 8,354,059 of NZ_CP192030.1, forward strand.
GCTTCCGGAGTCGAACGGGTCCTCGGGCAGCACCGTGCCCAGGCCGTACCCGGCGACCATGAGGAAGTAGTCGCCGGTGGCCGGGATCGTGAAGTCGAGCAGGCTGCTCAGGCCCGGTCCGCTGTCGTCGTCGGAGGCGACCAGCACGCCGCCGGCGTCGTAGAGGCCCACGACGGTGTCCAGCGCACCTGAGGTGCCGGCGACCAGCTGCTGCCCGGCGCGGGCGTGGACCTTGGCGAAGTCGAAGTCGCCGCTGCCGTCGCCGGCGCTGCCGTGCGGGCCGTCGCCGATCGTGCCGGTGGTGGTGAACCCGTTGCGCAGGCTGCCCAGGCCGAACTCGTAGGCCAGCGGGATCGATCCGTCGTCCTCGGTGGCCGGGTTCAGCGCTGACGGGCTGACGGTCTCGGGCGAGAGCTGGCCGAGGACGCGGACGCGGTTGTTGAGCTTCTTGCCGGTGCCGAAGCCCTTGATGAGCTCGGCGGTCGCGTGCGAGTCGTTCGAGCCGTGGGTGCCCTTCGGCTCCGCCTCGTCGTGGATGATCGGGTTCGCCACGGCCGCCAGCCCCTTCTGGGCGGTCTTCTGCTGCGCGCGGGCCGCCGAGCGGGTCCTGGCCTGCTCGGACCAGTAGTACTTGTCGACCTTGGCCGGGTCGCGCAGCAGCGCGGTGTACGGGTTCGCCGCACTGGTCGCGGCCAGCTTGCCCGCCGCGGCCTGCTTCGGCACGACCTGGATCCCGGCGGCGAGCTGCCGCCGGATCCCCGCCTCGAGGTCACCGTGCGGCGACGAGGGTGCCGCGCCCGCCGGTGCCGGTGCGACCATCACCACGGTCCCGGCGATCAGGCCGGCCACGGCGATACTCGCGAGCCTTTTCCTCACTTGGCCTCCCCATTGAGTCAGGCTGTTTCATGCACGCTATGACCGGCGAGGTCGCCCGCACCACCCTTTCTTATCCACTAATTTCAATCAATGGAGAATTCGATCACCACAACGATCATCGCCAATGTCGTCCGGACGGTCGCGGCGCGGCCGGCGCGGGCGCGTAAGGTGTCCGGGTGCCCGCCGCCATCAGCCCGACCCAGCGCCAGCTGACGCCCGAGACCGTCGCGGCCCTGCTGCACGAGCGCTTCGGCCGCGTCGCCGTCCACTGTGGACCGCTCTCCGGCGGCACGTTCGCCGCGGTCTGGCGAGTCACCCTCAACGACGGCACCGAGGCGGTGGCGAAGATCGGCCCGCCGCCCGGCGTGCCGCTGCTGCGCTACGAGCGGGGCGTGATCGCCGCCGAGGCGCGCTACTACCGCCTGGCCGGGGCCGCCGGTGGGGTCCCGGTCCCGCCGGTCCTCGCCGCCGACTCCGACGTCGTCCTGGTCGGCCTGCTGCCGGGGCGGCCGCTGAGCGATCCGGCGACAGATCAAGAGCAGCAGGTCGTACGCCGTGAGCTCGGCGAGGCACTCCGGCGCCTGCACGCGGTCGAGGGGACCCGGTTCGGCTACGACGGCGAGGGTCGGGCCGGCGGCGACACGTGGCCCGAGGCGTTCACCGCGATGACCGCCGACCTGCTCGCCGACGGGCGGGACTGGGGCGTGAGCCTGCCGGTGCCCGAGGAGCGGATCATGGCCGCCATCGACCGGCATACCGGCGTGCTGGCCGAGGTGCGCGCCCCGGCGCTGGTCCACTTCGACCTGTGGGACGGCAACGTGCTGCACGAGGACGGAAAGCTGACCGGCCTCGTCGACGGCGAGCGGTACTTCTGGGGCGACCCGCTCTACGACTTCGTGTCCCCGGCGATCGGCCGGCGCATCGAGCAGGAGCCGTCGCACCCGGTCCTGCACGGCTACTACGGCCGCGTCCCGCACGCGTTCACGGAGGCGGAGCGGGCCCGGCTCATGCTGTACCGAATCCAGTTCTGTCTGTTGCTCCTGATCGAGATGCCGAGCCGGGCCGTGGTCGGCGAAACCGCGCGCGAGCGGCGCGAATGGGTCACCCCCTGGCTGCTTTCGGACCTGCGGGATCTGGGCTGAACAACCACGATGTGGTATAGAGGACGTCACCTACGGTGAGGATGTCGATGGGCGCGCTGAGCGGAAGGCGACTCCTGGTTGGTTTCGCCGTGCTCGTCACGGCTCTGGTCGCCATGCTCGTCGCCCGGCCCGGCCTCGACTCCGTGGCGTGGGCCGGGATCGGCCTGAGCTCGGCCGGCGCGATCGTCGCCGGCATCGCGCGCTTCCGCCCGCAGCGCCCGGCCCTGTGGTGGGCGCTGGCCGCCGCCCTGGTCGCGATGATGATCGGCGACTTCCTCTACGGCCTCGCGCCGGACCGCCCGCCGGCCCTGGCCGAGGTCGCCTACCTCGCGATGTTCCCGATCGTCTCGGCCGCCCTGATCGGCCTGACCCGCACCGGCACTTTCCTCGAGGACCGCTCCCGCCTGGTCGACCTGCTGGCCCTGGGCACCGCCGCACTGCTGGCCGGCTGGGTCTTCATCGCCTCCCCGCGCCTGGCCGGCGGCATGAGCCCCGCCGACTGGTCGACCCAGGCCGCGTTCACCCTCGGCGACGTGATCGTCCTCGTGGTGACCGTCCGGCTGGTGACCGCCGCCCCGCGCAACCCGTCCGCGATCCTGCTTTCCGTCGGCGCCGTGGGCATGCTGATCGGCGACGTGGCCTACGGCGTCGGCGTGGCCGACGGCAGCGTCCGCCCCGGCGGCGCGGCCGACCTGGCCTACGCGGTGCTCTACGGCACCTGGGGCGCCGCGGCCCTGCTCCCGTCGATGGCGCGGCTCACCGCGCCCCCGGCCGGTGCCGTGCGCGCCCCCCGCGAGCCGGTCCACGGCCTGGGCCTGGCCCTGCTGCTGGCCTGCGTCGCGCTCGCCCCGCTGATGCTGCTGGTGCAGTCCCTGACCGGCGGCGTCCACGACGGCCCGATGATCGCCATCACGTCCGGCATCACCCTGCTCCTGCTGGTCGTCCGGCTCAGCGACGCGATCGGCAAGCACAGCAGCGCCCTGCGCCGCGAGCGCGCCCTCCGCCAGGCCGGCACGGTCCTGGTCGGCGCGGCCGACGCGGGCCAGGTCGCCGCCGCGGTGAAGTCCGCCGTGCGCACGCTGCTGCCGGCCGGCGCCCCGCACGCCATCGTCGTCGACTTCAGCCTCACCGACCTGTTGCCGCTGGGCGAGCTGTCCGCGCCGCACATCCAGCCGGTCGGCGAGATCCCGCCGCTGTGGGGCGCGAAGCTGGCGGAGTACGACCACGTGCTGGTCTGTCCCCTGGACGCCGGCGTGCTCTACGTGGCCGGCCACCGCCGCGACCTGCTGGCCGCGATCGACGCGGTCTCGGTGGTCGCGGGCCAGGCCGCGCTCGCCCTGGCCAGGATCAGCCTGACGGAGGCCGCGAGCCGCCGCGACAGCGACGAGTATCTGCGCGCGGTGACCGAGCATGCCGGCGACGTGGTCCTGGTCCTCGACGACGACCAGCGCATCCGCTACACCAGCCCGTCGGCGGCGGAGGTCCTGGGCATCTGGCCGACGCCGTTCGCCACGCTGCGCGAGATCGTCGCCGCGGAGGACCGCGAACAGGTCGCCCGCACCGTGTCCCGCGCCGGCTCGGACACGACGGGCGCCACCCGCGACGAGTGGACCCTGCGCCGCCCCGACGGCACGCGGGTCCTGCTCGAGGTCATCTTCCGCGACCTGCGCGACGACCGCCTGGTCCGCGGCATGGTGGTGACGCTGCGCGACGTGACCGAGGAGCGCCGCACGGAGCACGAACACCTGCGCCGCGCCTTCACCGACACGCCGGGCGCCCAGAACCGCGACAGCTCGGCCCGCAAGTTCCAGTGACATGCGGGTCCGGACCGCCTGGGAAACGTCCCTGACCTCCGCCGACCACCGGTCGTTGTCTTCCCTGCTGCAGGCGGCGTTCCCCGGCCCGCAGTTCGCCGCGGACCGCTCGTGGCCGGCGTCGTGGGCCCGCAAGCAGGCCCGCCTCTGGCTCACCTGGGCCTTGAACGCCGCCTGGTCGCCACCCCGGCCGGCGAACTGCTGATCGCCGGCGTGGGCGACGTGGCGGTCTCCCCGCGCGCCGGGGCCAGGGCCTGGGCGCGGCCCTGATGGACGCGCTGGACTCGGCCCTGGCATCCGGCCCGCTCGCCGTCGATTTCGGCTTCCTGCAGTGCCGCGAGGCGGTCACCGGCTTCTACGCGAGCACCGGCTGGACCCGGGTGCCGAACCCGACCCGCTTCCTGTCGGTCCGCGACGCCCGCACCGTCAACGAGGGCGAGTTCCCGACCTTCGTCCGCCCCGGCCGCCGCCCGCTGTCCGAATGGCCGGACGGCCTCATCGACCTGCGGGGCCTGCCATGGTGACCCGAACCCTGGTCGAGGCGGCCATGTCGCGGGCCCGCGCGGCCTCCTTCGCGTCGTCGTGCCGCGGTCAGGGGACGACGGTGACGGGCCAGCGGCCGGACTTGACCAGCCTTACCGCCAGTGAGCCCACGAAGCGGTGGCCGAACCTGCGGCTCGCGCCCACCACGACGGCGTCCGCTCGCAGTTCCGTCGCCACCCTTACCAGCTCCTGGTACGGGTCGCCGCGGACCGCGACGAAGTCCGTCGGCACGCCGGTGTGCAGGGCGCCCTCGCGGACCTGGCGGCGCATGTCCTCGATCGACTCGGTGATGGCCTGCTCCACCGCGCCCGCCGCCTCCGCGACCAGGCGGCTCGCCGCCGGGGCGCCGGTCACGTAGACCACGACCAGGCGGGCGCGCTGGCGGCGGGCCAGGCCCGCGGCGTAGGCGCCGGCGCGCATGGACGTGTCCGATCCGTCGACACCGACCACGATGACCTTCGGGCCGTCGGTCCCGAGTTCGAACTGCACGCGAACAGCATGCCGTAGGAACCTCGCGTTGTCCCTTCAGGGGCCAGGATGCCGATCACGCCGCCGGGATGCCGACCGGACGAAGGTGCGCTCACCGGCCCTGGACCCGCGCGGCATCCGGTCGTAGCCGAGGACGTACGCCACCGCCGGCCGGCCCACGAGCTCCGCGGACGCACGGCCGGCATGCTGCGGCGCGCTCACGAATGCGCCGTCACAACCCGATCCGGCGCCGTTTCAGCGATGCTGGAATGCACAGGCGGGCGGCCGGATGGCGCACCCGGGAACCCGTCCCTGGTCAGATCGTCACCGGCAGTGCGTCGAAGCCGCGCAACACCCGGGTGGTCCGTCGATGCGGCTCGCCGTCGATGCGCAGGTCCGGGTAGCGCTCGAAGAGCATGCGCAGCCCGATCTCGCCCTCCAGCCGGGCCAGGGCCGCGCCGAGGCAGTAGTGCACGCCGCCGGAGAACGACAGGTGCTCGCGCGCGTTGGGGCGCGTCACGTCGAACGTGTCCGGGTCGGCGAAGACCGCCGGGTCGCGGTTGGCGCCGGCCAGCATCGCCATCACCACGTGCCCGGGCCGGATGTGCGCGCCGGCGAGTTCGGCCTCACGGCGGCAGACCCGCGCGGTGATCTGCACCGGCGGGTCGAAGCGGAGCGCCTCCTCGACGGCGTTGCCCCACCGCTGCGGCTCCTCGCGCAGCAGCGCCAGCTGCTCGGGGTGGCGCATGAGCAGCCAGGCGCCGGTGCCGAGCAGGTTCACGGTGGTCTCGAACCCGGCGGCCAGCAGCAGGCCGGCCGTCGCCAGCAGCTCGTCCTCACCGAGGTCGTCGAGCTGGACGAGCTGGCTGAGCAGGTCGTCGCCGGGCTCGCGGCGCAGCCGGGCGAAGTGCCCGCGCATCCAGTTGTTGACCTTGCGGATGTTGATTTCCGTGCGGCGGTACGTCGAGAAGGACAGCCCGAGGTCGAGCGTCGGCGCCGCCGCGTGCCCCCAGGCCAGGAACTGCCGGCGCATGTCCAGCGGCACCCCGAGGATCTCGGCGATGACGGTCACCGGCAGCAGCGAGGCGAAGTCGGCGACGAGGTCGGCGGGCTTGTCCCGCAGCAGCTCCGCGCACGTGCGCTCGATCCGCGGCCGCAGCCCCTCGATGGCCCGGGCGGTGAAGACCTTCGAGACGAGGCGGCGGTACCGCGTGTGGTCCGGCGGGTCCACGACGAGCATCGACGGCGGGTCGACCGGCCCGATCGGCGAGCTGCGCCGGCTGAACCGGAACGCGAGCGCCACGGGCGCGGGCAGCGGCCGGTCGGTGAAGCCGACCCCGAACGCGTCGTGGCGCAGGACCTGGCTGACGACGTCGTGCCGCGCGGTGGCCCACATGAGCCGGCCCGGCACGACCGGCCCGGCCTCGCGGACGGAGGTGTAGAAGGGGTACGGGTTCTCGCGCACGCCCGGATCGGAGAAGAACCGGGCCTGCTCGTCGCCCTTGCGCGCGGCGGCGCTGATGCCCGCCCGCATGAACCCGTGCTTCGTGGCCCACCGGACCGCCGTCCCCGCCAGCATGACCCCACCCCCTTGGTACCCCACGGTACCAAGGGGCGGGCCGCCGGTCTACCGCGCCGAGCGCAGCGTGAGCTGCGTGATCTCGCTCGGGGCGAACACCCGGAACGGCGGGCCCCAGAAGCCGGCGCCGCGGCTGGTGAACAGCTGGGTGCGCTCCCCGTGGCGGGTGAGTCCCTGTACCACCGGCTGGTCGACGCGCACGAGGTAGTGGAAGGGCCAGATCTGCCCGCCGTGAGTGTGGCCGGAGATCTGCAGGTCGATGCCGTGCGCCACGGCCGCGTCGATCTGCTTGGGCTGGTGGGCGAGCAGCAGCACCGGCAGGTCGGGGTCGGCCCCGTCCAGCGCCTGGGCGTGGTCGGCCCGGTGCCCCTCCAGGCCGGTCCCGGCCGCGGTCCGGTCGTCGACGCCGGCCACGACGAGCCGGTCACCGCCGCGCTCGACGACGATGTGCCGGTTGTGCAGCGGCTCCCAGCCGAGCGCCCGCATGTGGTCGAGCCAGCCCTGCGCCTCGCCGAAGTACTCGTGGTTGCCGGTGACGTACACCCGCGCCAGCCCGGCCCTGACGTCCCCGAGCGGCGCCGCCTGCTCGACGCGCTGCGCGACGGTGCCGTCGGCGATGTCCCCGGTGTGCGCGACGATGTCGGCCCCGAGCGAGTTGACGACCTCGGTGACCCCCTGGGACCACCGCACGCGGTCGATCGGCCCGTAGTGGGTGTCGGTGAGCTGGACGATCTTCAGCCCGTCGAGCCCCTTGCCCAGCCGCGGAATCGTCACCTCGACGCGGCGCACGCGGGGAACGCGCATGGCCTCGCGATATCCCCAGACGCCCAGCCCCAGCGCCACCACGGCGGTGAACCCGGCCGCGACGCGCGAGCGCACCGGGTCGTCGACCCCGCCGACGAGCATCCCGAGCCGCAGCACGTCGCCGATCACGGCCCAGACGAAGAGGATCCAGACGGCCCCGAGGATGGTGTCACCGATCCGCGCGGCCCAGTCGACCCGCCGCCCGTGCCCGAGGAACATGGTGACGGGAAACATCACCAGCGCGAGGGCGAACACGAGGGTCCCGCCCACCTGCACGGCGGCGGGCCAGTCGTTGCCGGCCATGACGAGCGACCACCAGGGCACCCCGAACAGCAACGCCAGCACGAACCCCAACGTCGCCGCGAACGCCAGTGGCCGCAGCAGGGACCGCCGCCGTGCCGCCGCGCCGGGAACCGCCTCAGTAGTCGCCATCGGCCAATGATGACACGCAGTGCCAGCCACCGCCTGAGACCGGGCTGTGATTCGGGGTGCACCTCGGGCGTGGCCCAGCCGGTCCCTCAGTCCAGCCGGTCCCGCAGGGCGGACCAGACCGCGGCGGGGGGCGGGGTGCTGGCGATCTGCTCGGCGACGGCGGCGGCGCTCATGGAGTACGACCGCTGATCCAGGATCTTGAGGACGGCCTCGGCGGCGCGGGCCGGGTCGTCGATCACGATGCCGGCGCCGGCCGCGGCGACGCGCTCGGCGTTCATCGGCTTCTCGGCGCCCTTGGGCCACAGCACCATCGGGATGCCTCGGCTCATGGCGGCCAGCACGGTCCCGGCGCCGCCCGCGGCCACCATGACCTCAACGCCGCCCGCGAGCAGCTGCGCCATGGGGACAAAACCGACAAATCTGACATTGCTCCGATGGTCGGTGAGTGAACGCGCGACGCCCGGCGGCACCACGGCCAGTACGTCGACGCCGTCCAGCGCCGCGACGGCGTTGACGAGGGCATCAAGCATCCCCGCGTCGAGCAGCACGGTCCCGAGCGTGACGAGCACGCGCCGGCGCGGCCCTTCGGTGGCGAACGGCGGCAGCCCGGCCGGGGCGGACCCCGCGTACGGGCGCGGCCGGATCGGCAGCCGGTCGGCCGGCGGCACCCACCCCGGCTCCTGCAGCGCCGGCGGCCACGGGTCGACGAGGGCCACCCGGGCGGTGTGGCGCAGGCCGCGCCCGGCGTAGCGCGGCGCGAGCAGGGCCGCCATCGCGGGCACCAGCGGCGGCGGCGCGACCGGCAGCCCGATCGCGTGCTGGACCAGCGGGATCCGCAGCGCGGCGGCGACCATCGGCCCGACGGCGTCGTACTCGTCGGCGACGACCGCGCCGGCGCCGAACTCGCGGGCCCGCGCCAGGGTCTCGTCGAACGCGAGGTCCACGCGGGTGCCGGCGAACAGCGCGGCGACCGGCGAGACATCCCCGTGGTCGAACATGTCGGCCCCGCCGGTGCGCCGGTCGTTCTCGGCCAGCAACTGCTCGATCTCCGGCCCGGCCGGGTGCACCGGAATCTCGCCGGCCAGCGGCGCCATCGACGCGGGCGCCGCGAACGCCGCCTCGTCACCGGCCGCGACGACGGCCTCGGCGAGCGGGAGCAACGGCAGCAGATGGCCGTAAATGGGTACTGCGGTGAACAGCACGCGCATGCCGCCGCATTATGCGGGTCGCCGCCCCGGCCGTCCACCCGGCGGCACGGGGCTGCGGACCCCCCGCCCGGGGCTGCGATGATGAGCGCCTATGCGAGCCGTCCTCGCCTGCGTCGCGCTCGGTGTGGCGACGCTGCTGCTCAACGGGCTGCTGCCCGGCGGGTCCGACCGGCTGGTGAACTCCGGCGCCGTGTGGGCGGCCGGGGCGTTCGCGGCCGGGGCGATCCTGCGCGACGGGCGGTGGCGGACCTGGCTGGCGGGGACCGCGCTCCTCGTCGGGGCGGTCGCGGGGTACTACGGCGGCCTGGCGGTCCTCGAGCACCGGCCGATCGGCGGCGCCGTGCCCACCGGGCCGGCCCAGTGGGCCGCGGTGGGGCTGCTGGCCGGGCCGGTGTTCGCGACGGCCGGCGCGTGGTGGCGGGACGAGCGGCGGGGCCGGCGGGTCGTGTCGGTGTGCGCGCTGGGCGGGGTGTTCCTGGCCGAGGCGGCCTATCTGCTGGCGACCGCGCGCCCGGCAGGCGAGGCGGCGGTGGTCGCCGCGATCGGCCTGGCCATCCCGGCGGCCCTCGGCTGTGGTGTCGCGGAGCGCCTGCTGACGCTGGTCGCGCTGGTCCCGGCCGCGGTGCTGGGCTTCGTGGGCTACCTGGCCCTCGACCAGCTCATGGACGTGGCGTTCACCGGCTGACGTGACTCCTCCGCCCCCGTGAACGGGGCGGCTTCTCGCCCGCTCAGGCGGACAGAAGGACCAGTCCGGCCCTGAGTACGTTCGTGGCGCCGACCACGTCCGCGTGCGCGGCGAATCCGCAGGAGACGCAGGCGAAGCCAGCTTGGGTGACACGGTTCTCCCGCGCGCAATGCCCGCATTCCGGGCACGTGCGAGAGGTGTTGGCCGGGTTCACCGCAACGACAACACGTCCGGCACTTTCAGCCTTGGCGTGCAACACGTTGAGGAACACCCCCCAACCCGCGTCAAGGATCGATCGGTTGAGCCCGGACTTCTGGGTGACATGCACGCCCGGCTTCTCGACGGTGCCGGACGCAGAACGGGTCATGTTGGCGATCCGCAGGTCTTCGTGCGCGATCACATCGTGGTGACGGACCAGCCACAACGCCGTCTTGTGGGCGTGGTCAAGCCGCTGCCGACGCACCCGCGCGTGATGTGCGGCAACCCGTTCACGGGCTTTCCGCCGGCGGTTCGAGCCACGCTTCTTACGGGCGAGGTCACGCTGTGCGGCAGCAAGACGTCCGGCGTTGCGACGGCCGTGGTGCGGGTTGGGGATCTGCGCACCGTCGGAGGTCATCAGGAACGACGCGACACCCACATCAACTCCGACTGCGCTGCCGGTCTCGGGCAGTCGTTTAGCGGGAACCTCATCGCACGACAGCACCACGAACCAGCGGCGACCCTCCCGCTTGACCGAGATCGTCTTGACAGCGCCTTCCACCGTGCGGTGCGCGTGCACCCGCACGTGCCCGACGCCCTGCAGGTAGACGCGGGTCTGGCCCGAATCGGGGGTGGAGTCCCAGCGGCACCCGTCACGGTCCTTCGGCCACTCGACGGTGTCGAACCAGCCAACCCCCTTGAATCGAGGGTAGCCGGGCGCCTGACCAGTCCTGACGCGGCGGAAGAACGCGGCGAAGGCTTTGTCGAGGCGGCGGAGGGTGGCCTGCTGGGACGAGAACGACCAGCGGCCCTGGTCCGGGTCGGCGCGACGGATGTCCTTGAGCTGAGCGGACTGCTCACCGTAGCGGATCGAGACACCCGCCGCCCGGTAGGCATCCCGGCGTTCCTGCAGCGCGGCGTTGTAGAGCTGCCGGTGGTCCTCCACGCACGCCGTGAGCGCGTCGGCCTGTTTGCTGGTCGGGCGCAGCCGGAACTTGTACGCGCGCCTCACCGGGCACGTTCCTTACGCCACGGCTCGATCGTGCCGGTCAGCACTGGGCGGCGGTACTTCGGGCACCACACAATGTGGGGTATCCGAGGTCGTACGCCGCCCCGGCGGAAACCTGCACTGCACCCAGGAGCCATATGGCAATAATACACACCGCCAACATCCAGCTGCAGGTGACGGCTACACGTTCGTGTCGCCTACCCCTGCCCCGCTCCGCGGGAGGTCCAATGCACCCATCGCCTCAAGGCGACGGTCCCCTTGGAGGCATCTGATGGACCTCACGTTGCCCGACGGGCGGCGCCTGAGCTGGGCGGAGCACGGCGACCCGGCCGGCGCGCCGGTGGTGTTCCTGCCCGGCACGCCCGGCTCCCCGGCCGACCGCCCGGACGGCAACGCCCTGGCCGGCATCCGCCTCATCGCCGTCGACCGGCCCGGGTACGGCCGCTCCACCCCGGCGCGGCGCCCGACCCTGCTCGGCGTCGCCGGCGACGTCGAGGTTCTGATGCGCACGCTGGGCATCGAGTGCTTCGGCGTCGCCGGGTTCTCCGGTGGCGCGCCGTACGCGGTGGCCTGCGGGGCCCGTTTCCCGCACCGGCTCACCGGCGTGGTCGTCGCCGCGTTCACCGGCCCGGACCGCGAACTGCACACCGTGCACGGGCGGGAGCGCCGGCAGGTCTGGGCGCTGCGGCACGTCCCGGGGCTGGGCCGGCGCTACGTGACCCGCGCCGCCGCCGGGTACGCCCGGGATGACGTTCACCGGGGCGTGGCCGGCGACTGGCTCGCCACCGACATCCACCGCTGGAGTTTCCGCCTGCGCGACGTGGCCTGCCGGGTCCTGGTCTGGGCCGGGCGCCACGACCCCGGCCGCGCGGTCCCCGACGCCCCGCTCATCGCCGCCCGGCTGCCGCGCGCCGAGGTCCGCATCGGCGAGGACGCGGATCACCGGCCCTCCCCCGCCGACTGGCGGTCACTGCTGGAATGGACGACACGGGAACCGTCCTGAGCGAGCGGCGACCGGGGAACCGGGTGCCGCTCAACCGCAACGCAGCGATGCCGAGCCGTTACTCGTCCATGCGGGTGCCGCCGACCGAGACCGCGGTCAGCGGCGTCGCGACGTGCTCCAGCGACCGACCCTCGGCATCGACGCCCAGGAACGTCTCCACCACGCCGCCGATGATCATCACCGCGGCGCCGATCAGATAGCCGATGAACAGCTTGCCCGGGTCGGTGCCCTCGCCGATCAGCCAGCCGTAGAAGATCGGGCCGATCGCGCCGAAGCACTGGGCGATGGCGAAGAACACCGCGATCGCCTGGGCGCGGATCTCCAGCGGGAAGATCTCCGAGACGGTGAGGTACGCGGAGCTGGCGCCCGCCGAGGCGAAGAAGAAGATGACGCACCAGGCGAGCGTCTGCGTGAACGCGTTGAGGATGCCGGCGTCGAACATCCAGGCCGAGACGGCCAGCAGGACGCCGGAGAGGATGTAGGTGCCGGCGATCATCCTGCGCCGGCCCAGGGTGTCGAAGAGGTGGCCGAGCAGCAGCGGGCCGGCCAGGTTGCCCACGGCGAAGGCGATCAGGTAGATCGGGGTCTTCTCGGCATCGACGTGGTAGAACTTCGACAGCACCAGGGTGTAGGTGAAGAAGATCGCGTTGTACAGGAACGACTGCGTGATCATCAGGGTTGCCGACAGCGTCGAGCGGGCCGGCAGCCGCGTGAACAGGACCTTGATCAGCGCCAGGTAGCCGTGCCCGGCGGCGGGCTTGACCTGCAGGGCGTGGTTCTCGTCGACCGGGCCCAGGCGCTGGCCGGAGCGCTCCACGTCGCGCTCGATCTGGGCTAGAGCCTCCTCGGCCTCCTGCTCGCGGCCGTGCATGATCAGCCAGCGCGGGCTCTCCGGCAGGTGGCGGCGCAGGTTCCAGATCAGCAGGCCGATGATCGGGCCGATCAGGAAGCCCAGGCGCCAGGAGATGTTCAGCGAGATGTGGTTGAGCAGCACGTACGTGCCGAGCGTGCCGACGATCGCGCCGCCCCAGTAGGTGCCGTTGACGCCGATGTCGACGCGGCCGCGATACCTCGCGGGCATCATCTCGTCGATGGCGGAGTTGATGGCGGCGTACTCGCCGCCGATGCCGGCGCCGGCGATGAATCTCGTCAGGTACAGGAAGATGATCCCGGCGACGTCGTTGCCCCAGGTCAGCGCGGTCAGTGCGTTGCCGGCGAGGTAGACGCCGAGGGTGACGATGAACAGGTTGCGCCGGCCGAGGGCGTCGGAGAGGCGGCCGAAGAACAAAGCGCCGAAGACCTCGCCGAGCAGGTAGACGGTGGCGATCGCACCGACCTGCGTGCTGGACAGTCCGAGGGTCTCCTGCTTGTTGAGCACGGCCCCGACGGCGCTGGCGATGGTGATCTCGAGGCCGTCGAGCACCCAGGCCGCGCCCAGCGCGATCACCATCCGGGTGTGGAAGGGCGCCCACGTCAGGCGGTCGATCCGGGCGGGGATCAGACTTCGGATCACTCCGCCGGTCGGGGCCGATGCGGATTGTGTGTCAGCCAACGTGCACCTCCCAGGCGCCTGCGGACACGACGACGTGCCCATCTGTGACAGCACGTGCCCGAAGCGTCAGACATCAAAACCCGCCACTTGACGGAACCGCGCGGTCGCCGGTGACACCGCCACCCAAGGTCTCGGCCAACGGCACCTCCTGGACGACGATCCGGAGGGGGCGCCACGCCAATTCGTCAGTCCAGGTTTATCAGTCTACATTTAGTATATGGAGATCGAGAGCACCGCCGCCGCGCTGCAGATCGCCGTCGGGCGGCTGGTCAGGCGGTTACGGCAGACGCATGTGCCGGGCGATCTGACGCTGTCGGAGGCCTCGGTGCTGTCGCGGCTGGACCGCGTCGGCCCGGCCGCGCCCGGGGAACTCGCCGGCCACGAGCGGGTCAAGCCGCAGGCGATGGGCACCACGCTGCAGGCCCTCGAGCAGCGCGGCCTGGTGAGCCGCTCCCCCGACCCCAGCGACGGGCGCCGCGTCCTCATGAGCATCACCGACGAGGGCCGCCGGCTCATCACCGACCGCCGCTCGCTCAAGACCCAGGCCCTGGCCGAGGCGATCGGCCACCTCAGCGCCGCCGAGCAGGCGTCCCTGGTCGAGGCCGCCCGCCTCCTGGACCGCCTGGCGGAGGAGCTGTGAGCATCGCGACGCTCACCGAGACCCGGCCCGACCGGTACAAGTGGATCGCACTGTCGAACACCACGCTCGGCATGCTCATGGCGACCATCGACTCCTCGATCGTCATCATCTCGCTGCCGGCCATCTTCCGCGGCATCGGGCTGGACCCCCTCGCGCCGGGCAACATCGGCTACCTGCTGTGGATGATCATGGGGTACCTGCTCGTCTCCGCGGTGCTGGTCGTCGCGCTCGGGCGCCTCGGGGACATGTTCGGCCGCGTCCGGATGTACAACCTCGGCTTCCTGATCTTCGCCATCGCCTCGGTCGCGCTCTCCTTCGACCCGTTCCGCGCCGGCGCCGGGGCGATGTGGCTCATCTGCTGGCGCATCGTGCAGGCGTTCGGCGGGGCGATGCTCACGGCCAACTCGGCGGCGATCCTCACCGACGCGTTCCCGGCGCGCCAGCGCGGCATGGCGCTGGGCGTCAACCAGATCACCGCGCTCGCCGGGCAGTTCCTGGGCCTGCTGCTCGGCGGGGTGCTGGCCACGATCGACTGGCGGGCCGTGTTCTGGGTCAGCGTGCCGGTCGGGGTCGTCGGGACGATCTGGTCGTACCGCAGCCTGCGCGAGACCGGTGAGCGCCACCGCGCGAGCGTGGACTGGGCCGGCAACCTCACCTTCGCCGCGGGCACCGCGCTGATCCTCGCCTCGATGACGTACGGCATCCAGCCCTACGGCGGCCACCCCACCGGCTGGACCAGCCCCCGCGTGCTCGGCGGCATCGGCCTGGGCGTGCTGCTGCTGATCGCGTTCGTGGTCATCGAGTCGCGCGTGGCGCACCCGATGTTCCGCCTGGCGCTGTTCCGGGTCCGCGCGTTCGCCGCGGGCAACCTGGCCGCGCTGCTGGTCGCCGTCGCCCGCGGCGGCATGCAGTTCATGCTCATCATCTGGCTGCAGGGCATCTGGCTGCCGCTGCACGGCTACCAGTTCGAGGACACCCCGCTGTGGGCCGGCATCTTCATGCTGCCGCTGACCGCCGGCTTCCTCGTCGCCGGCCCGATCTGCGGCTACCTCTCCGACCGCTTCGGCGCCCGCCTGTTCTCCACCACCGGCCTGCTGCTGGTGGCGGCCTCCTTCGCCGGGCTGCTGCTGATCCCGATCGACTTCCCGTATCCGCTCTTCGCCGGCCTGCTGCTGCTCAGCGGCCTGGGCCAGGGCATGTTCTCCGCGCCGAACACCTCGGCGATCATGAGCAGCGTCCCGCCCGGGCAGCGCGGCGTCGCCTCCGGCATGCGCGCCACGTTCCAGAACGCCGGCACGTCACTGTCCATCGGCGTGTTCTTCTCGCTGATGGTGGCCGGCCTGGCGAGCACGCTGCCGCAGACGCTCACGACGGGCCTGTCCGCCCAGGGCGTGCCGCACGACGTGGCCGCTTCGGTGGCCGCCCTGCCGCCGGTGAGCACCCTCTTCGCGGCGTTCCTGGGCAGCAACCCGGTCGAGCACCTGCTGGCGCCCAGCGGCGTGCTGCCGACCCTGCCGCCCGCGAACACCGCGACGCTGACCGGCCACGAGTTCTTCCCGAACCTCATCGCGCAGCCGTTCCACGACGGCCTGGTGGTGGTGTTCGGCGCGGCGACGCTGATGACGCTGCTGGCCGCGGTGGCATCCGCCTCCCGCGGCCGGCACGTCAAGCAGGTGTGACTGCGGCGTCGCGGCGTCCGTTTGGCTCCTCAACCGTAATACACGCGTCCAAATCGTGACCGCGAACCTTGCCGAGCGTGGACCCCACGTTACTCCTCGACGCTGAGCGCGCCGGAGGGGCACCCGAGCACGGCCATGCGGACCGCCTCGTGCCGCTCCTGCGGCGGCTGCTCGTCGAGGAGTTCGACGAGCCCGTCCTCCTCGCGCTGGTCGAAGACGTCGGGCACGTTGAGCACGCACATGCCCGAGGCCACGCACACCGAGGTGTCGGCCCGGACCTTCATCACCACACCACCTCCATCACCACGCCGCCTTCATCACCACACCACTGGGACCCGGTCGACCGCGCCCGTGAGCCGGTTGTTGTGGACCTCGATCTCGTCGACGTCCACGGCCAGCCGCAGGCCCGGGAAGCGGCGCAGCAGCGCCGGGAACACGGTGCGCAGCTCGGTGCGGGCGAGGTTGGCGCCGATGCAGACGTGCGCGCCGTGGCCGAACGCGAGGTGCACGTTGGGCCGGCGGTCCACGTCGAACTCGGCCGGGTCGGCGAAGACGCTCGCGTCGCGGTTGGCGGCATTGCTGGAGATGATGACCGCGTCGCCGCGGGCGATCGTGACGCCGCCGACCTCGACGTCGTCATGGGCGTAACGCAGCAGCCCGAGACCGCCGGGCGCGGTGATGCGCAGGATCTCCTCGACGGTCGCCGCGACCTCGCCGTCGGGGTCGGCGAGGAACCGGTCGCGCCGGCGCAGGTCCGCGAGCAGCAGCAGCGTGCCGAGATCGATGCGGGTCGACGTGGTCTCGTGCCCCGCGAAGATCAGCCCGGCCGCGAGCCGCGCCACCTCGTCGTCGGCGAGCGTCGGGTCGTCGGCCTGTGCCGCGACGAGGTCGGAGATGACGTCGGGCTGCGGGTCCGCGCGCTTGAGGTCCGCCAGCCCGGAGGTGTACTCCCTGAACTCCGCCATCGCCGCCTGCGCGTCCGCGCCGCCGTCGATGAGCCCGACCCGCTCCGACAGCCGCCGGAAGTGTCCCCGGTCCTCGTAGGGCACCCCGAGCAGCTCGCAGATCACCAGCACCGGCAGCGGGAACGACAGCAGCTCGTGCAGGTTCACCGGCTCGTCGGGGTGCGCATCCCGGGCGGCCTGCATGTCGTCGAGGCAGCGCTGGGTAAGCTCTTCGATGTGCGCGCCGAGCCGGCGCATCCGGGCCGCGGAGAACGCGGGCGCGAGCATGCGCCGCATCCGGGTGTGCTCGCGCTCCTCGGTCTCGTAGTCCCCGGTCGGCCCCTCCTGCAGCGCGGCGTGGGTGATACGCGAGGCCCGCTCGGGCTCCGGGTGCGAGCGCCCGAACCGCTTGTCCCCGAAGATCTGCCGCGCCTCGGCGTAGGCGGTCACGAGCCACGCCGGGTCCCCGGCGGGCGTGGTCACCAGCGTGATCGGCGCCTCGCGGCGCAGCACGTCGTAGAGCGGGGCGATCTGCAGGACGTTGGGCCGGTCGAACGGCAGCCGCAGGGCCGCCTCCGTCGTAGCGGTCATGAGGTTCTCCCGATGAACAGCAATCATCGATATTGATCGATGAAACACTACCACGCGTCACGCACCTCTGGCCTAGCGTATCTCCCTGCCGGTATTCGCAGTTGCTGACAAAAGGACCGCCACCCACGCCGCTCATGCCCCGGAGGGCGGGATTCAAGCGGGCCGCGGCGTGCGCCGCCGGGGTGAGTTGTCAGCCACCCGCCCGGGTGAGGGCGTCGAGCAGCTCCGCACCGGCCTCCCGGTGCGCGACGATGGCACGCACCGTGTAGCCGCGCGCCGAACGGGCCCGCGGGTCCAGGCCCGCCGCGAGCAGCCGGTCCAGCAGCCGCAGCCGCGCGGGGCCGGGCGCCAGCCACGGCAGCAGGTGCAGCAGCGTCAGGCCGTCCGGGAACGTCACGCGGGGATCCATCCCGGCGTCCAGCAGCGCCTCCACCGTGCCGGCGTCGCCCGCCTCGATATGGTGCTGCAGCTCGGCCCGGAAGGCGCGCAGGGCGCGCGGCAGGGTGCGGCGGGAACCGGTGCGCCAGGCCAGCGCCGCGCCGGCGCAGCCGCCCGGCGGATCGCCGCCCAGTGCGTGCAGGGCCAGTTCGCGCTCGACGTGGCCGGGGCGGTCCACCGCGGTGAGCCGGCCGCCGGCGAAGCGGAGCTCGTGCCACTCCCCCTCGCACCGCACGCGGACGAGCGGCATTTCCAGCGGTGGCTTCGGCGTCTGCGGCACCGCCGAATCCTAAAGCGGCCCCACCGTCCGCGGTGGACGATGGGGCCGCCTTCAGAACACCAACCGTCAGGCTCCGCCGCCGCCCGGCTGGACGACGCCGTTCACCGTGAGGGTGTACGGCGCGTACTGCTGCACCTGCTCCGTCGGCTCGTCGTAGACCACGATGGCCACGACCTTCGGGAACAGCGACAGCAGCGCCAGCTGGATCCAGTTGAGCTGCAGGTTGTTCTGGCCGTTGAACTCGAACTGCCACGCGAAGGCGTGGGCCTCGTCGATGCCGACGAGCTTGACGTTCCAGTTCTTGACCGTGGTCGGCTTGATCTGCGTCGGCGACTTGAACGGCGCCAGGCTGGAGCCGTCGCTCAGCAGCGTGCCGCCGAGCTTGATGTCGTCGAGCAGGAGGCCGCCCTCGTTGACGCCGCCGTCACTGACGTAACGGAAGGCCACGAGGATCGACTTGCCGGCGTACGCCGACAGGTCGAAGTTGTGCGGCTCGAACCCGGTCGTCGTGCCGTTCAGGCCGGGGCCGAGCGGCGCGTCGACGGTCTTGTCACCCGGGATCGAGGTGTACGTGCTGCCACCGTCGGTCGACACCTGCACGTAGCCGTAGTCGTAGCCGAGCTCGGCGCCGTACTTCGCGAGGAAGGACAGCGTCGGGTTGGTGGTCGGCACGGTCACCGACAGGACCGCGGATGCGTCGGTGTTGTTCGCGTTGCCGGAGAACAGCACCGAGTTGCCGGAGCGGTCGGGGTCGTTGTTGACCAGCGTCCAGGCCAGCGGCAGGGTCGGCAGGGACGTGGCGCCACTGAACTTCAGCGAACGCAGGTCCTTGCCGGCCAGCGCCTTGCCGTTCTTCTGCAACAGGACGTAGTCCGCACCGTTCGGGGCCGCACCGGGCTTGTCGTTGGAGTGCGGGTTGTCCAGGTTGACCGTGGAGCGCAGGCTCTTGGACGTGACCTTCTTCTTGTCGGCGCCCAGGACGATGCCCCACTGCGAGTCGCCGACAATCTTGTCGAGCAGCACCATGCTCTGGTAGTCATGCAGGACCGAGTAGACGTCCTTGGCGCCCTCCGCCTTCACGGCGGCGTCGAGGCTCGCCAGGCCCTGCAGATCACCGTCGCGGTGGAGCCGCTCGATGATGTCCTGACCGAAGCGGTCGTAGAGGTACAGCATCAGCTCGTAGGCGTTGCCGTAGTCGGCGAGCACGCCGTTGCCGTTGGTACCTTCACCCCAGAGGTTGAGCGAGTTCTGGGCACCGTTGCAGTCGCGCGGGTTCGGGTTGTACGGCGTCTGGACGCCACCGAAGCCCTGGAAGCAGTACAGGTGGCTGTCGCCGCCCTTGTCGAAGACCGTCTTGGTCCCGTCGACGTACCCGGTGAGCGTCTGCGCGAAGTCCGACAGGCCCTCGTTCATCCAGGTCGTCTCGTTCGGGTCCGAGTAGTACTCGACCAGGTGCTGCCACTCGTGCGCGAACGTACCCTCGTAGAGGCGCGGGCGGGCCGGGCGGCTGGTGCACAGGTCCGACGTCGGCGCGTCCACCGGGTTGGCACCGGTGCGGTGCTCCCAGTCGTAGGCGTCGATCGTCATGACGTTGCGGTCGAACAGCTCGTTGAACTGCGAGGAGAAGAAGCCGGCGATGTAGGTCGGCGCGGCCGGGAAGTTGTAGTAGTTGTCGTCCCGGACGTTGTCGACCAGCGTCACCGTCTTGTTGCCGGCGCCGGTGTAGACGCCACCGTTGCCGCTGCTGTCCGGGCCGAGCAGTGCGTTGCTGCCGTCCCGGTCCGGCGGGGTGGCGAAGGCGGCGGTCTCCTTCGGGTACATGTTGGTGTCGAACTCCTTGATGAAGTTCGCCACCTGGGCGTCGGTCACCGTGGTGGTGTTCGCCACCTGGTTGCGGCAGTCGCTGGCCGGGAACGAGGTGTCGACGGCGACCCAGACCTCAATGTGCTCGCCGACACCGCGAAGGACGTAGTCCTTGCGGTACAGCGTGCCGTTGAAGTCGTCCGAACCCAGCCACTGACGAACGGTGCCGACCGCCGGCGTGCCGGCGGCGGCGAGCGTCGAGCGCTGCTGCGCCTTCGTGCTCGCCATCTTCGACGTGTCGACGACCTTGCCGTCCAGCGTGAAGTTCGTGCGGGTCATCTCCCGCACGTCGGACACGCCCGCGGACGCCTTCTCCGGGGCCTTCGCCGGGGCCGCCAGCGCCGGCGCGGCCGGCAACGCGACGAGCACCGGGATGGCCAAGGCGACAGCCGCGGTCGTGGCCAGGCCTTTTCTCACCATGAAACCTCCTTACGACGACACGCGGAACCGAGCGGGTTCACCGCTGGCCCCGGGCGCCGGGTTCGAGATCGTATTGACAACGCACACTATCGTCGCCGTCCATACCGGTGGGCGCCACGCCGAAGGCCGAAGGGTTTTCGCAAGGGGTTGGCACTCTTGCCGATTGCCACAGAACCGTGATTATCGTCAATATCGCACGGCAGGCGAGCACGGCCGGGGTCATCCATGAAGGTCGATCACTCAGCGTGACGGTCGGATCGCGGTAGCTCGAAACCGTGACGCGCGAACCGGTCATCGGGTTGCACACCGGGGCGAAATCGCGCCGGAATCATCCGGCCGGGCGACGGTCGCCGCCGTCCAGACGATCACCCACCGCGACGTCCGGTGGTGCGGGCACCGGCCGGACGGCCGGGGTTACCGGCTGGACAGCGGTTCACCCAACGTCACCGCAATCCGTATCGTCGCATCATGGCAGCACTGACCCTCGCGGTGGAACGACTCGCTGCCGCCACGGTGTTGTCCTGTCACGGGGCGCTGGTGGCGGCCAGCGCGATGCAGCTGGAGACGGCACTGTCCCAGGCGCTGCTGCGACCGGAGCTGCGCATCGTCGTCGATCTGGCGGCCGTCGCCACGATTGACGGCACCGGCGTGACGATGCTGCGCGTGACCGCGGGCATCGCCGCCGAGCAGGGCGGCTCGCTGGTCCTGGCCGCGCCGAACGCGCAGGTCGTGCACACGCTGCGTGAGGGCGGGACGCTGAGCACCATCCCGACGTATCGCACGGTGCAGGCCGCCCTCGCCGACGACGCCACCGAGCAGATCACCGAGCCGGACCTGGCCCCGCCCACGACGACCTGGCCGATGAACCGCTCGGACCGCCGCACCGCCTGAGCGCCGGGCTTAGGCTGGGGCGCATGGAGTCGGCGCACGTTCGCTGGCGGCCCGCCCCGGCGGTCCGCCCGCACGCGGCCTTCTACACCGGCTACGCGCAACGCGGGCTTCCGCCGGGCCGGCACCGGGGCCTGCCCTCGCCGTACCTCACGCTCGTCATCACGCTCGACGAGCCGCTGCGGGTCGCCGCGCACCCCGACCCGGCGGCACCGCCCGGGGTGTACGACACCCTGGTCGGCGGCCTGCACACCACCCCGGCCCTCATCGAGCAGGAGGGCACCAGCTCCGGCATCCAGATCGCCCTGTCGCCGCTGGGCGCCCGGGCGCTGCTCGGCCTGCCCGCCGGCGAGCTGGCCGGGGCCGACCTCGACGGCGCCGACGTGCTCGGGCCGCTCGCGGCCGAGCTGCGCGAGCGCGCCGCGCTGGCCGCGAGCTGGCCGGACCGCTTCCGCGTCGTCGACGAGCTGCTGACCCGGCGCGCCGACGCCGGCGGGGCACCCGCGCCCGAGGTGGCGTTCGCCTGGCGGCGGCTGTGCGCGACCGGCGGGGCGGTGAGCCCGGCGGAGCTGGCCGCGCAGACGGGGTGGAGCGGGCGCTACCTGGCCCGCCGCTTCGGCGTCGAGATCGGCCTGTCGCCGAAGGTCGCCGCCCGGGTGGCCCGCTTCGACCGGGCCCGGCGGCTGCTGCAGGACGCGGCCGGCGCGTACCCGCTCGCCGAGCTGGCCGTGGCCTGCGGGTACTACGACCAGGCCCACCTCACCCGCGAGTTCGCCGCCCTGGCCGGCCTGCCGCCGGCGCGCTGGTGGGCGGCGGAGTTCCGAAACGTGCAATCGCCGGTGGACCTGGCCGCGGCAGACTCGGCTGTATGAGTGATGACGACAAGACCCCGCCGCCGCAGGTGTGGCCCACGCTGCGGGCGCGCGACGCCCGCGCCCTGATCCGATTCCTGGTCGACGCGTTCGGCTTCGAGGAGACCGCCGTGTACGGCGAGGGCGACCTCGTCGAGCACGCCCAGCTGAGCTGGCCCGAGGGCGGCGGCGTCATGCTGGGCAGCGACCGCGACGCCGGCGCCTCGCCCTGGAAGCTCACGCCGGGGATGGCCGGCTGCTACGTCGTGTGCCGCGACCCCGACGCCCTCTACCGCCGCGCGACCGCCGCCGGCGCGACGGTGCTGCGGGAGCTCAACGACACCGACTACGGCTCGCGCGAGTTCGCGGTGCGCGACCCGGAGGGCAACCTGTGGTCCTTCGGCACGTACCACGGCGAGCCCCGCGCCGCCGTGTAGTGTTCCGCGCCCCGGCTCCGACCTCTGGGCATGACGAGGTTCCTGCTGTTGCACGCCGAGGGGGCGGCGCCGCCCGCCGACCTGGCCGGTGAGCTGCTCGACTGCGGCTGGATGACCGACCCGGGCCTGACGGTGGCGGTCCGGGGCGGCACGGGCCCGGGGAGTTTCATGTCGTACTGGCTGATCGACGTCGACTCGCTGGAGCGCGCGGTGGAGATCGCCGCGGGCACCGGCGGGCCGGTGTCGATCCGGCCGCTCATGAGCGAGCGCCTCGGTCCGGACCTTTAACCGCGCGGCCGGACGGCGACGAGCTCGCCGAGGAGGCGCTTGAGCGCCGCCAGGTGGGACGGGGGGTAGACGCGGCCGGCCGGGTCCATCACCTGGCGGACGCCGCGCAGGAGTCGCCACGCCTCGTCGGCGTGCCCGAGCTGGGCGAGCGCCTGGGCCTCGAGCCAGTCACAGTACTGCCGATCGACGCCCTGCTCCCGCAACTGCCGGGCGAGGAACACCACGACGTCGTCGTGCCCGGCCCCCAGCAGCAGACGGGCCAGCGCGTCGGTGCCGAGCACCCACTGCCGGTCGCCCAGGGCCGTCCGCCCGCGGAGCCGCTCGAACGCGTCGACGGCCTCCTGCAGCCTCCCCGCCCCGACGTAACTGCGCCCAAGGTCAAGCAGCGTGATCGCCACCAGCTCATCACGCCCCGCCCCGCCCTCACATCCCGCACGCCCGTCGACACCACCACTCACCACACGCCCGCCAGCGCCGCCCTCACTCCCAGCAGACCCACCCCCACTCGCCACACGCCTGCCGACACCACCACTCACCGCACGCCCACCGGCACCACCCTCACTCCCAGCAGACCCACCACCACTCGCCGCATGGCCGCCGGCGCCGCCCCCGCTCTCCGTCGCGGCCATTTCCGACATTTCCGATTTATCGCCCAACTCGGCCAGGACCCGCTCGGCGATGGCGATGTTGCGCTCGGCCTTGCGGCGGCGGAGTTCGGGGTTCTCGTAGCCGTGGTGCACGATGTGCAGCGCCTCACGCGGGACGGAGGGCCAGGCTCCGTCGCCGGGCAGAAGCCGCTCGTGGACGCGGCCCTCCCAGTGCACGGCGGCGGGGCGGAAGAGGCGGGGCGCGCTGTGGGTGTACGGCAGATCGTCGTGCCGGTTGTCGATCCGCACCAGCAGCGCACCGGCCCGGGCACCCCGCAGGACGGCGCGCAGCCGCCGCGGGGCCGCGACCGCCCGGTCGTCCGCGTCGATGCTGAGCACCCAGTCCGGGTGCCCGGCCGCCGCGACGGCCTCGTTGCGCGCGGCGGCGAAGTCGTCACGCCACTGCCCCGTGCTGACGGTGGCGCCGAGGGAGCGGGCCAGCGCGACGGTGGCGTCGGCCGAGCCGGTGTCGTGGACGTGCACGCCGTCGACGACACCGCCCAGCGACGACAGGCAACCGGGGAGATTCGCCGCCTCGTTGCGGACGATGAGCACCGCGACCAGGTTCACCCCTGCCCGATCGGCGCCGCCCGCCCGGCCTTGAGAAGGAACGGGCCGCTATTAACGGCCGCTGGCGGCGTGATACTGGTCGACGATCTCCTGCTTGATGCGGCCGCGGTCGGAAACCTGGAATCCGGCACCCTGGGCCCATTCCCGGATGGCCCGGTTCTGGTCACGGTCCCCGCGCGTGGTGCCGCGCCCCCGGCCGGAGGCGGTTCGGGCCCCAACGGTCGCGCTGCGCCCAACCTTGGTGCCCGCGGAAATGTAGGGCTTGAGCGCCGCGCGCAGTTTCTCGGCGTTCTTCTTGGACAGGTCGATCGAATACTGCACGCCGTCGAGGCCGAACGTCAGACTCTCATCCGCGGGCTTACCGTCCAGATCGTCGATCAGTTCCTGGATAACACGCTTGGCCATACGGCCGACCTCCCATGGGTGACTGGGACCACTTAGGAAAAGGAGCCCGGTGGAAAACAGTATCGCCAATAGATTGATTTCCCGCCAGATAGCCGGGGAAATCAGTTCTTCACCGATCGTGTCGGTTCAATTACAAGGTCGGCACCGCCGCCTTGACCGGTCTAGGCTAACCGCGTGAGCGCACCGCCGCCGGACTGGGGCCCGCCTGCTCGTCGCGTAGCTGGAGTTCTACTGGGACGCCCACCTGTGGCCGCGCCTGAAAGGCCGCACGGACCCCGAATACTTCTGGGAGCCGGTCGCCGGCTGCTGGAGCGTGCGGGCCGGTGACGACGGCCGATTCCGCGTCGACGGCGCCGCCACCCGCGCCACGCCGCCGCCGCCGACCACGATCGCCTGGCGCATGATGCACCTCGCCGTCGGCTGTTTCACCACGCGGACGAGCGCGTTCTTCCCGCCGCCCGGCACCGGCCGCGCCGCGTTCCCGGCCCGCCGACCGGGACCGGCCGCGCCGCGTTCCTGGCCGCCGGCGAGCCCGGCGACCCCGACATGTTCGACCCGGGCCACGTTCCCGGGGATCTCCCGCACGACGCGGCCGGCGGCCCGGCGATGCTGCACGACAGTTACCGGCAATGACGCGATCGCATCGCGGCCCTCGACGACGAGGCGATGCGGACCCCGCTGGGACGCCGGGGCGCCTATTTCTCCGCCGATCCGATGGCGGCGGCCTGATCGCGCACGTGAACCGCGAAACGATGCACCACGGCGGCGAGATCGGCCTGCTCCGCGACCTTTACGGCCGGATGTGACCGTCCCGATTCGCGGGGTTCGGCGGATTGGGCGGCACCGGCGGGCAGGCGGCCAGGACGGCCTCGCTGACCGCATTCTGGGCGGCGGCGCCGTCGTGGCGGGGCTCGAGGAGGTTCGTGAGATACACCATCACGAGCCGGCGCGTCGGGTCCGCCCACGCCACACAGACGTTGCTGCCGTTGTGGCCGAAGGTGAGCGGGCTCGACGTGCGGCCGAACGGGCGCGGCCGGTCCGCATCCAGGCCGGGGCCGCCCAGCTGGAACCCGTGTGACCAGCGGATCGGCAGGCGGATGAGCCCGTCGACGGTGCCGTCGCTGGTGGGCGTGGTCGCGACCGCGAGCGTCGCCGGGCTCAGCAGCCGCCCACCGCCGGCGACCAGCTGCGCGTAGAGCACCGCGAGGTCGCGGGCCGTGGTCGAGACCCCGGCGGCCGGGATGACGGCCCGGCGGGTGGAGCGGCGGTTGAGATACGCGGCGGCGACCTGCGGCCCCGTTGCGCGCCCGTGGATCGGCACGTGCCGGCCCCAGTGCTCGTCCGGCAGCCCGAGGTACGTGTCGCGCATCTCCAGCGGGTGCAGGATCTCCGCGGCCAGCAGCTCACGGACCGGATCGCCGGTGACGCGGCGCAGGAGCTCGCCGAGCAGGAAGCCGTAGCTGACGTACTGGTACGCGGGCCCCTCCCCGGCCGCGAACCGCGGGCGGGCCCGCTCGACCGCCCGCACGGACGCGTCCCAGTCGGTCATCGCCAGCGCGTCGAGCAGCGAGGAGCGGGCGACGGGCAGGCCGGAGCGGTGCTGGAGCACGTGGCGCACCGTGATGCGCTCCTTGCCCCGCGCCGCGAACTCCGGCCAGTGCGTGGCGAGTGGGTCGTCCAGGCCGAGGGCGCCGCGCTCGACGAGCCGGTGCACGAGCAGGGCCGCGAACGGCTTGCTGGTCGAGAAGATCCAGAACAGCGCGCCGGGCCCGCAGCCATAGGCGCGGTCGAGCACCACCGTCCCGTCGCGGACCACGCAGAGCTGGGCGGCGCCGCCGCGCGCCCGAGCGAGACCGGCCGCGGCCTCCAGCCAGTCGCGGTCGATGTCTGCGGTGTCGCGTTCGCCCCAGTCGAGCACGGCACCAACCTACCCGGCGAGCCGGTAACCACCCGTCCGGCTGGCAAAGGCTCGGCGAGGGCGAAGCATGATCCGGCAGTACGGCACCACGGACGGAGCAGACGTGACCTCCATCAGCGGCATCAGCGCGATCTGGAGCTCGTACACCATCGAGCTGGCCTCGCACCGGCCCAAGGACGGACAGGACCCGCCGGCCTCGGTGTCCAAGGCGCTGAGCCTGTCCACCGACGAGCTCAAGAGCCAGCTCAAGAACGGCAAGAGAAGCTGCATCAGCTCAGCACGGTGCTGGACAGCGGCGACCTGCTCAACACCTACGCCTGAGCATCGAGCCGCGGGGCGCCCGGGCCCGTGTCAACCGACCTCGGCCAGGACCTCGGTGATCGCGTAGCGGCCGAGGTTCGCCAGGAACGGGTTCGTGTCGCGGTAGTACGGCAGCGCGGCGAGGCCCATCGCGAACGCCCACGCCCGGCCGCGCCGCCAGCTCGCCTCGTCCGGGTCGAGGCGCTCGCGGAACTCGGCGCGCCCGGCGGCGTCCAGCAGCAGCCAGGCCGGGAGCAGGTCCACCGCGGGGTCACCGACGGCGAGGCAGCTCCAGTCGAGCACCGCGGCGAGCCCGCCGTCGCGGACCAGCAGGTTCCCGGCGTGCAGGTCGCCGTGGACCCACACCGGCGGGCCGTCCCACGCAGGCGCCGAGCGGTCGGCCTCGTAGACGGCGCTCAGCAGGGCCGGGTCGTACTCGCCGGCCAGCTGGGCGATCCAGCCCGTCATGTCGCGCCCGCGCAGGCTCCCGCCCCGCCCGCCGGGGCCGGCGGGCGGGCCGCCGGCGGTGTCGATGCGCCGCAGCGCGGCGACGAAGGCGGCCAGGGGCGCGGCGAGGCCGTCGGGCGTCACGGGGTTGGTGCCCTCGATCCAGCGGTACACCGCCCACGGGTGCGGATACTCCAGCGCCGGTGCCCCGACCGCGACCGGCTCGGGCACCTCGGCGGGCAGGTGCGGGGCGAGCACGGGCAGCCAGCGCCGCTCCAGCTCGACCTGCCCCAGCGCCGCCGGGATGCGCGGCAGCCGGACACTGTAGGCGTCGCCCAGCCGGTAGATCGCGTTGTCGGTGCCGTACGACGGCAGGGGCGTGACGCGCAGCCCGGCCCATCGCGGGAACTGCGCCGCGACGAGACCCCGGACCAGCTCGGCGTCGGTGTGCGCCTCCCCCTCGTGCATCACCGCCCGATCATCGCAGCGCCGCCGACTTCCCGACGACCCGTTTTTCGCACACTTGCACGGTAACGCCGTACCGGCAGCGCGCCCGCGCCGACGCAGTCGAGTCCACCGGCTCTGACCTGCCCGAAGAACTTAATTGGCGACTTACTTTAACTATTAGGGCTCTTTACCTTGTGCCGGGTGTCATCGATGCCCGATGATGCGACAGAGCGGATCCGCCCATCCCTCCACCCGACTTCACCCGAAGGAACCCCCAACCGTGCGCAGAAAGCTGGCGCTGGCAGCGCTCGCCCTGTTGACGGCGGTGGGGGTGGGTCTCGTGATCCGCCCTGCCCTCGCCGCCACCCCGTTCAAGGTGCTCGCGTTCTACAACGGCACCTGGGACGCCGCCCACATCGACTTCGACAAAGAGGCCAAGGACTGGTTCCCCGCCCAGGGGGCCGCCAACGGTTTCACCTGGGAAGCCACGACCGACTGGAGCCGGCTCAACACCGGCAGCCTCGCGCAGTACAAGGTCATCATGTTCCTGGACAACGCGCCGCCCTCCGGGCAGCGGGCCGCCTTTCAGCAGTACATGCAGAACGGCGGCGCGTGGATGGGCTTCCACGTGAGCGCCTTCACCACCGACCCGAACTCGTGGAGCTGGTACTACAACACGTTCCTCGGCTCCGGCGCGTTCCAGACCAACACGTGGGGCCCGACCCGCATCACGTACAAGGTCGAGGACCGCAACCACCCGTCGACGGCCGGACTGCCGGCGACGTTCACCTCCGCGGTGTCGGAGTGGTACTCGTGGAGCAACGACCTGCGGCAGAACCCGAACATCGACATTCTCGCGTCCGTCGATCCCAGCAGCTTCCCGGTCGGCACCGACCCGAACCAGTCGTGGTACAGCGGCTATTACCCGATCCTGTGGACCAACCGCAACTACCGGATGCTGTACGCCAACTTCGGCCACAACGGCATGAACTACAGCACGAACACGCGCACGTCCTCGACGTTCGACAGCGCGAACCAGAACCGCTGGATCGTCCAGGGCATCCTGTGGCTGGCCGGACAGGCCTCGACGCCGCCCACGTCCACCCCGCCCGCCTCGCCGTCGTCCGGGCCGATCCAGCCGGGGACCTGGTACCAGGTCGTCAACAAGAACAGCGGCAAGTGCGTGGACGCCCGGGCGGCCGGCACCGCGAACGGCACGGCGATCCAGCAGTACACCTGCAACGGCACCAACGCGCAGCAGTACCGGTTCCAGCCCACCGGCGACGGGTACGTGCGCATCGACAACCGCGGCGACTCCGCCCAGTCGCTGGACGTGACGAACAAGTCCACTTCGGACAACGCCCCGATCCAGCTGTGGGCGTACAGCAGCGGGACGAACCAGCAGTGGCTGCCGGTCGCCGAGAGCGGCGGCTACTACCACTTCGTCAACCGCGCCTCGGGCAAGTGCCTGGACACCCCGGCGGCGTCCACGGCCGACAGCGTGCAGCTGGTGCAGTACGCCTGCAACGCAACGGCAGCCCAGTCGTTCCGCCTGGGGTAAGCGCTTTCCGGGTAAGTTTCACGATCCCGGGACCGTCGCACGCGGTCCCGGGATCGACCGCTTTCGAAGCGCTTCCCCGCAGGTCTACCGTCCGCCGAAACGGCCCCGCGGAAGAGGAGCAGACGTGCGAAGAGCAGTGGCCGCCTCGGCGGCGATCCTGGCGGCCGGAGCCGGCGCCACCTTGGCGGTGCACATCGCCAGCGCCGCGGCCGCCGGCTGCCGGGTGCAGTACACCGTGACGAACCAGTGGCAGGGCGGCTTCGGCGCGAACGTCGACATCACCAACCTGGGCGACGCGATCAGCGGCTGGAGCCTCACCTGGTCGTTCGCGAGCGGGCAGTCGGTGACGCAGGCGTGGAGCGCGACCGTGACGCAGAGCGGCACGACGGTGAAGGCGGTGGACGCGGGCTACAACGCGGCGATCGCCACCGGCGCGACGGTCTCGTTCGGCTTCAACGGCGCCTGGACGTCGGCGAACCCGGTGCCGTCGTCGTTCGCGTTGAACGGCGTCGCCTGCACCGGCGCCACCACGACGCCGACCTCCACGCCGCCCACCTCGCCGTCGCCGACGCCGCCGCAGGGTGAGAACGGGCGGCAGATGGAGGACCTCGACCGGGGCCTGATCTCGGTCCGCTCCGGCAGCGGGAACCTGGTGTCGTGGCGGCTGCTGGGCACCGAGGCGTTCGACACGTCGTTCAACGTCTACCGCGCCGGCACGCGCGTGGCGACCGTCACCAACTCCACGAACTACCTCGACAGCGGGGCGGCCGCCGACGCCTCCTACACCGTACGCGCGGTCGTGGGCGGCGTGGAGCAGGCCGCCTCGCCGGCCTCGCTGCGCTTCACCGGCGGCGGCTACCTGGACGTGCCGATCTCGCCGCCGGGCTCGACGTACAGCGCCAACGACGCCTCCGTCGGCGACCTCGACGGCGACGGGCAGTACGAGATCGTCCTGAAGTGGGACCCGGCCGACGCGAAGGACAACTCGCAGTCGGGCGTGACGAGCAACGTCTACGTCGACGCGTACCGCCTCAACGGCCAGCGGCTGTGGCGGATCAACCTCGGCCGCAACATCCGCGCCGGGGCGCACTACACGCAGTTCCAGGTCTACGACTACGACGGCGACGGCAAGGCCGAGGTCGCGATGAAGACCGCCGACGGCACCACGGACGGCACCGGGCGGGTCATCGGCGACGCGAACGCGGACTACCGTAACTCCAGCGGGTACATCCTGTCCGGCCCCGAGTTCCTGACCATGTTCAACGGCCAGACCGGCGCGGCGATGTCGACGGTGAACTACGACCCGCCGCGCGGCACGGTCTCCTCCTGGGGCGACTCGTACGGCAACCGCGTCGACCGGTTCCTCGCCGGCACCGCGTACCTGGACGGGAAGCGCCCGTCGCTGATCATGGCCCGCGGCTACTACACGCGCACGGTCATCGCCGCGTGGGACTTCCGCGGCGGGGCCCTGACCAGGCGTTGGACGTTCGACAGCAACGGCTCCGGCAACAGCTCCTACGCCGGGCAGGGCAACCACCAGCTGGCGATCGCCGACGTCGACCAGGACGGCAGGGACGAGATCGTGTACGGCGCGATGGCCATCGACGACAACGGCGCCAAGCTGTGGAACACGAACAACGGCCACGGCGACGCGATGCACGTGGGCGACCTGGACCCGTCCCGCCCCGGCCTGGAGGAGTTCAAGGTCGACGAGGACGGCTCGAAGCCCTCATCGTACTTCGCCGACGCCCGCACCGGCCAGGTCCTGTGGACCACGCCGGCCAACGGCGACAACGGCCGGGGCGTCTGCGACGACATCTGGGCGGGCAGCCCCGGCGCCGAGTCGTGGTCCGCGGCCGCCGACGGCCTGCGCTCCCCCAGCGGCGCGGTGGTGTCCTCGCGCAAGCCCGGCTCGACGAACTTCGTGATCTGGTGGGACGGTGACACCACGCGCGAGCTGCTGGACGGCACGCACATCGACAAGTACGGCACCAGCGGCGACACCCGCCTGCTGACCGGCGCCGACGTGCACTCCAACAACGGCACGAAGTCCACGCCGTCGCTGTCGGCCGACCTGTTCGGCGACTGGCGCGAGGAGGTCATCTGGCCGACGACGAACAACACGGCGCTGCGCATCTACAGCACGCCGACGCCCACCACGACGAAGTTGTACACGCTGATGCACGACAGCCAGTACCGCGAGGCGATCGCGTGGCAGAACACCGCGTACAACCAGCCGCCGCACCCGTCGTACTTCATCGGCAGCGGCATGGCGGCGCCGAAGCAGCCGGTCATCTACGTCCGCTGACACCGTTGTGTTAATTCCGCTTTTCCGGCCCGCCACCATCGCCCGATGGTGGCGGGTCGTCGTCACGGCGGAGACGTTCATCGTCACCGAGCGTTCCGGCGGGATTCATGCCGGGCGGTACGTGTCGGTGGGGCGCGGTAGGGTGCCGGGGTGACTTCGCAGCCCAACCAGGTGACCGCCCGCCGGACGGATCGGTGCCTGCTGCTCGGCGAGGCCACGGCCACCGTGACCGTCCCCACGGGCTGGCTCGCGGTGGTCGCGCCCGCTGGTCTCCCCTCGTCCCAGCTCGTCGCGGCGGTCCGGGCCGCGATCGCACCACCACCACCACCGGCCGACGATCCCGGCCTCGCGCCGGCGCCCCCGGCCGGCGAAGCGCTGAAGGGCGTGGTGCTGCTCGGGGCCGCCGGCGACGCCGCATCGGCCCTGGCCACGGTGCTCGACCTGCCCGTGGTCGCGCCCGGCGACGGCCCGGTCGCAGCGTCCGCGGGCGGGACCCTGTTCACCGCGTCCGGATGGTGGCGCCACACTGCGGACGGCGGCCGCGCCGTCGCCGGGCTGCGCTGGCCGGCCCCGGCCTGGCAGGCCCTCATCCCCGAGTCGACCGCGTGGCCGCTGACCGCCCGTGCGGTCCCCGCCGGCTGGCTGTTGTCGACCGTCCCCGACGCCGCCGAGCCGGACGAGGACACCGTCCGGCTGCCCGACGCGGTGAGCGTGGCGCGGCTGGCGGACTCGGTTGCCGTCGACCCCGGCCGCCCACGGCTGCTGTTCGACTCCACCGTGAACGGCCCCGCCCTGGCCGCGGCCCTGCGCACCCTGCCGCCGGCGGTCCGGGCCACGGTCGACGTCGCGGCGATCGCCCCCGGCCAGGGCGCCGGCCGCGCCCCCGCCTTCGCCGCCGCGGCCGCGCTCGGCGAGCCGGTCACCCTGCTCAACGGCCTGCCCCTGCACACCCCGTCCGGCGACATCGTGGCCTACGCCCTCGACGCGGCCTTCCACCCGACCTGGGCCGAGCCGGCCTGGCTGCTGCGCTGCCACCCCGGCGGCGTCGAGGAGGTCGCCGCCTCGTCCGCGCCCCAGCCGGGCCTGCTGGCGATCGACGAATCCACCTACGTGCTGGACCTCGGCTGGATCGTCCGGGTCGCCGGCGACGGCCTGCACGCGATGCCGTCCGGCCCGCTCCCGCCGCCCGTCGGCCGCGCCGGGGTCGCGACCGCGGTGGAGCCGCCACCGTCGGCCGGCAACGCCGTCCCGCCGCCGGTCGTGCTCTCGCCCCGCCGGCTGATCGCCGACCCGGCCTCGCCGGCACCCGCCGTGCTCTCGCCGCGCGTCCTGCTCACCGAGCCCGAGGCTGTCCAGAGCACCTACACCGACGCCGACGTCGTGCCGGTGGAGGGCGGGCGATATCGGGTGGTCGTCGGCACCGCCGGGCTGGACGTCAACGACCTGCTCTGGCCGCCGCTGTCCACGCTGTTCACCGCCGCCCTCACCGACGTGCCCGCCGCCGTCGACCTCGAGGTGGCCGGGACCGCCACCGAGTGGGGTCTCGCCGCGGCGCGGGAGCTCGCCGAGCGCCACCCCGGCGTCACCGGCACCGGGGCCGCCGCCAAGCCGTATGCGCGCGCCGAGGTGCTGCCGCTGGTCCATGCCGCCCCCGCGGCCGAGTCGCCGGTCGCCGGGGCCGGGGTCCGTCGCGGGCGGCGCCGGCTCGTGCTGGCGGGCGCGGCCGCCGTGGCCACGGTCGCGCTCGGGGCCGGCGTGGTCGCCGTGTGGCCGGACGGTTCCGCTCCGCTCGACAGTGGCAGCGCGACCGGCGAGCAGCGCACCGCGCCGGGCCTGGCGCCCGGAGCCGCCGGCTCCTCGGAGCCGGATCCGTCCGTGAGCGGCTCGCCCACCGCTTCGGCACGGGCCTCGGCGCCGTCGAGCGCCTCGGCCGCGGAGCCCGGCACGTCCGCGGCCTCCGCCGGCCCGTCGGCGGACCCGTCGAGCCAGGCGCCGCCCGGTCTCACCGACGGCCTGGTCAACCTCGCGGCCGGCAAGAGCACGCGCGACAGCGGGCACGCGGGGGTCTACGGCTCGGGCAACGTCACCGACCTCGACCCGATGAGCTACTGGGAGAGCCACAACGCGTTCCCGCAGTGGGTGCAGGTCGACCTGGGCGCGCCGGCGCAGCTGCGCCGGGCCGTGCTGCAGCTGCCGCCCCTGGGCCCGTGGCCGGCCCGCACGCAGAAGATCGAGGTCCGGGTCAGCAACGACGACAAGACCTTCTCGACGCTGGTGGCCGCCGCGCCGTACAGCTTCGACCCCGCCTCGGGGCAGCGCGCGACGATCGCGCTGCCGGGCTCGCAGTGGCGTTACGTCCGGTTGGTCTTCACCGCCAACAGCGTCCAGCCGGCGGGTCAGCTGTCGTCACTGGAGCTGTATCGCGCCTGAGCCTCACCCGGGGACGCACAGCTCGGACGGCCCCGCCTCGGTGATCCACTGGGCGCCCTGCCGCGGGGTGGCGTGGTTGAAGTGCCCGATGACGCACCGGCCGCCGAGGCGCACCGCGTAGAGCAGGTTCCCGCGCGGGGCCGGATCGCCGGCGCGGGCGAGCCGGACGGTCGTGTCCGGATAGCCCTCCATGCGCAGCTCGAGGGCGACCCGCTGGGTCTCCGGCGGGCACCGGGACACGTCCCCGGCCGGCCTGGGGTAGCACGGCAGGGCGAAGCGGACGGTCTGGCGGATGTACCGGGCCCGGGCGTCCAGCAGTTCCTGCGGTGTCCACTCCCGCGGCGCGAACAGGGAGGCCGGGCACGGCGCCGTCGAAGCCGTGGGCGACCAGCGCGGCGCGGGCCCGTCCGGCGTCGGCGTCGGTGGCCCTGGCGGTGCGGCGGTCGCAGGTCCGGTCGTCCGGGTGCTCGTCGCCGTCGACGGCGTGCGGCACGGTCCGGCTCCGGGCGGCGGCGTCGGGCTGGGTCACCCGAACACGATCCCCCGCGGCGCGGCCCGATGCTGCCTTCCGGGCGGGCGGAAAAGCGGGTGCGGCCCGGGGAAGGCGCCGAATCCCTCCCCGGGCCGCGTTTCATCCCCAGCGTTACGAGCAGGTGGCGCCGTTGAGCTTGACCCCGGACGGGGCCGGGCTCGACGGGCCGTTGGCGGTGAAGCCGATCGTGACCGACGCGCCCGCGGCCAGGGACGGCGCCCAGCTCGGGGCCGCGGCCGTGAACGTGGTGCCGGACTGGGTGACGGTGGCGTTCCAGCCGCTCTGCAGCGTCACGCCGGACGGGACGGTGAAGGTGGCGGTCCATGGGTTGACGGCCGCGGTGCCGGTGTTCTTGACGGTGACGCTGGCCTGGAAGCCGCCCTGCCACGCGTTGTCAATCTTGACGGTGGCGGTGCAGCCGCCGCTCGGCGGCGGGGCCGACGGGGAGCCGGACGGGCTGACCGACGCGCTCGCCGACCCGGTGGGGCCGGTGCCGCCTCCGACGGGCGGGATGAGGTACGGCTGCAGGATGGACTGCTTCTGCTGGTTGACCGTCTTCCAGTCGTCGCCGACGATGCCGCCGGTGTCGCCGGAGTTGGGGTTCCACGACCAGTAGGTGAAGTTCATGCCGGTGACGCCGGTGCCCATGTACTGCATGAGCTTCTGCAGCCACACGGCGTCCTGCGGGTTCTGCAGCGTGCTGCCGAACTCGCCGACGAGGACCGGGGCGACGTTCTGCTTCTGCAGGTAGCCCCAGAACTGGTCCCAGATGCCCGGCAGGTTGTCCGGGAAGCTCGGGTCGTCGAACCAGGCCTGATGGTAGACGGAGTTGGCGTACTCGTGGGCGGAGTACACGAGCTTGTTGGGCTTGTTGAGCCGCACCGGGTACTGCCCGGCCTTGGACAGGTTGCCGCCCCACCAGCCGCACGGCTCGTCGGGGATGTTGTCCCAGGCGTTGGCGTTGCCGCCGCTGGGGCAGCTGACGCCCTCGACGACGATGAGCCAGTTCGGGTTGGCCTCCAGGACCGCGTTGCCGGCCCGCTCGGCGGCGAGGCGCCAGTCGCGGTTAACGTCGCCGCAGCCCCAGCAGGCGCCGGTGCCGTTCGGGTCGGTGCCGTCGGCGTGCGGCTCGTTGTGCAGGTCGGCGCCGATGACGGTCGGGTTGTTCGCGTAGTGGCGGGCGAGCATCTGCCAGTTGCTGATCCACGTCGACTCGGGCGCCGCGGCGACGTACCACAGGGCGCTCTGCCCCGCGCTCGTCGGGCGGTGCCGGTCGAGCAGGATGCGCATGCCCTTGCTGCCCGCGTAGTCCACGACCTTGTCGAGGATCTGCAACGGGGTCAGGCCGACCAGGTCGGGGTTGCTGTACCCGTCGACGCTGTTGGCCTGCGCGCCCGGCTTGAGGGCGTCCTCGGAGTACGGCACCCGGATCGTGTTGTACCCGAGGCTCGCCATCTGGTCGATGTGGTCCTTCCACGGCCGGGCCCACAGGCCGTGGAACGTCTTGTTGTCGGTCTCCATGCCGAACCAGTTGAGGCCGGTGAGCCGGACCTTGGTGCCCGTGGCGTCGATGAGCTGGGCGCCCTGCGTGCTCAGGTACCCGGTGCCGGTGCCGCCGGTGGCCGCCGACGCGGTGCTGTTCAACCCGATCACGGCGACGGCCCCGACGAGGGCCATGCTGCTGGCCGCGACGGCGGCCCAGAGTCTCCTCATGCCGTTGTTCTAAAGGACCTCGACGGCCTCGCGCACCGCCGGTGACCGGACAGCGGCGCGTTTTAGCAGCTCAGAGCGGCACAGCGGACGGAAACTTACACCGTCGGCAACGCCGCCAGGAGCTTGTTGTGCGCGTCGAGGACCCGCGCCGCGGCGGCCTTCGTGGCCGGGTCGGAGCCGGCCGTGCCCTCCGAGGTGGCCAGCCTCGTCGTGCCGGTGAGGTGCTCGCGCAGCACCGCGACGGCCCGGGCCGGGCGCTGGTCGGCGGGCGCGTCGCGCACGGCGGCGAGGTCGTCGTCGAGCACCATGCCCGGCAGGTCGTGCCCGGCGTGCTCGGTGGGGTTCTCGATGCCCCCGCCGGCGGCGAGCGCGGCCCGCAGCGCGACGAGCTCGTCGCGGTGGCCGGCCGCGGCGGGCCCGGCCATCGCCTGCAGCTTCGGCTCGTCCTTGATCAGGTCGAACAGCGGCAGGGCGCTGTTGTCCAGCGAGATCATCAGCTGCAGGAACGCGAGGTCGGTGGGGTTGAGCGACCCGGAGATGTACGCCTCGTCGCTCGGCGGCTGCAGCGGGGGCGCGCCGGGCTCGTGCGCGGGGCGGGCCCAGAGCACGACGACAGCGAAGGCCGCGACGAGCACCACGACGACCGCGAGCGCGCGGCGCCAGAGGTCGCGCCGCGCGACTTCCTCCGCGACGACCTCGGGCTCGGGCTCGGGCGTCGTTTCCTCGGCCGGCGGTGGCGGCTCCTGCGTCGAGAGAGCCACACTGGCACCGTTGATGGGTTCCTCACCATCGGGGGTCACCGCTTGAAGGTAAGTCCCGGCCCGGGGCCGATTCTATTAGGTGCGCATTAAGTTGTCCCGATGATTTTCGGCGGTCACGAATAACGCATTTAACGTGGATATAAGGAAGGATAATGACCGGGTGAAGCGGCTCCTGATCGTCAGGCTCAGTTGCCGACCCGGGTCACCGTGCCGTGCGGGCCGTTCTGCCACCACAGGCAGTCGACGAGGTACGCCACGTCGTTGCGGGCCGCGATGAACTGCACGACCAGCCGGCTGGGCTCGGTCTGCGCCTGCGACACGGAGTAGCCGTCGCGGGGCGTGGCCGTGACGAGCGAGACGACCCCGCCGCGGATGCGCATGACCGCGTCGCCGCCGTCGGAGCGGAACGACTTCAGATACACGTCCACGCCGTCCGAGCCGGTCGTCACCGTCCAGCCGTCGACGACCCGGGCCGCCGCGGTCGTCCGGGGCGGCGTCGTGGTCGGGCTCTTCTGCGGTGTACTGCTGGTGACGGGCCGCGGTGTGAGCGCCGACGGCGGGTCGGACACGATGACCGTCGCCGGCTCGGAGCCGGCTACCGACGGCGGTGGCAGGGTCTGGGTCGCGACCCGGCGGTCGCCGTGCTCATCGCCGGCCGCGACCGGCACCGAGTCCTGGGGCACGGCGGTGCGCAGGACCGGGCGCAGCGCCAGCGACGCCACCCCGATACTCGCGGTGGTGGCCAGGCACCACAGCAGCACCGGCACCGCGCCTCGTTGAACCCGCATCGCAGGATTCTCGCACGCGGCCCAGCTATTGGCGCCAAGCCAGGTGGCGATAGGTTGTGCGCCATGCCGCTCATCCTGCTCGTCGAGGACGACGTCGCCGTGTCGGGCGCCCTGTCCCGGGCGCTGACCGACGCGGGGCACGTCGTGCGCCCCGTCGGCAACGCCGGGTCGGCCCTGCGGGTCATCGCCACCGACCCGCCGGACCTGGTCATCCTCGACCTGGGCCTGCCCGACATGGACGGCCTCGACGTGCTGCGCATGCTGCGCGGCATCTCCAACGCGCCGGTGATCGTGGCGACCGCCCGCCGCTCCGAGCGCGACATCATCCGGCTGCTCGACGCCGGCGCCGACGACTACGTGACCAAGCCGTTCTCCAGCGCCCAGATGTCGGCGCGGATCAACGCGGTGCTGCGCCGCGGGCAGGGCACCCCGGGCCCGGCCCAGCCACCGGCCGGCGTCACCGTCGGCGGGCTGCACGTCAACCCGCAGCAGCGCTCGGCGGCGCTGGACGGGCGGCCGCTGCAGCTGACGAAGAAGGAGTTCGACCTGCTGTCCTACCTCGCCCAGCGGGCCGGCCGGGTGGTGAGCCGCCGCGAGCTGCTCACCGAGGTGTGGCAGCGCCCGGACCGCTCCGGCGAGGACCAGACGATCGACGTGCACGTGTCGTGGCTGCGGCGCAAGCTCGGCGAGAGCGCCACCCAGCCCCGCTACCTGCGCACCTTCCGCGGCGTGGGGGTGATGCTCGTCGACCCGGCGCAGCCGCCGGCATGAGAAGCGCGCTGATGCGGCTGTCGCTCGCGATCACCTCGATGATCGCGCTGGCGTTCCTCGTGCCCCTGGCGTACGTCACCAAGCAGATCGCCCACGACCGGGCGCTCGCCGATGCGCGATACCAGGCCGACGCCA
The DNA here is from genome assembly GCF_050942935.1 of Dactylosporangium sp. CA-233914. NCBI lineage: Bacteria > Bacillati > Actinomycetota > Actinomycetes > Micromonosporales > Micromonosporaceae > Dactylosporangium > Dactylosporangium sp. CA-233914. The sequence goes on from NZ_CP192030.1 coordinate 8,392,424, forward strand.
TGGTGGCCGCGCTCGCCTCGGCGCCGGACGGCTCCGGGTCGCTCATCCGCGCGGTGGCGACCGTTCCGGCGGGGCAGTCGGGGCGGCTGGCGGTACACCTCGTCGGGGACGCGACCGTGGGCACCAGCCACGCCAACCCCGCCGACGTGGACCGGGCCGCGCACCAGCGCCGCTCCCTGACCGCCGACGCGCCCGGCGGGGTTGCGTATCTGCAGACCGTCGTGCTCGACGGGGACCGGACGGCGGTCGTGGAGGTGTACGTCTCCGACGGCGAGCTCAGCCAGGGCGTCGGCGCCGCGTGGCTCGCCCTGGCCGGCCTCGCCGTGGTCCTCGTCGCCGGCTCCACGCTCGTCGCCGACCGGCTCGGCGCCCAGATCGTGCGCGCCACCCGCAAGCTCGCCGAGGGCGCCCGCGCGTTCGGCGACGGCGACCTGCACGCCCGGGTCGAGCCCGACGGCCCGCCGGAGCTGCGCGACGCGGCCCGCAGCTTCAACCGCATGGCCGAGCAGATGGTCGCCTTCGCCGACGCCGAGCGTGAGCTGGCCGCGGACCTCTCCCACCGGCTGCGCACCCCGCTGACCGCCCTGCGCCTGGACGCCGACGCGATGCCGCCCGGCCCGATCGGCGAGCGGATGCGGCAGGCGTTCGACGCCCTCGACGACGAGATCGAGCAGATCATCACCCAGGCCCGCCGCTCCGCCGCCGACCGCGTTCCCGAGACGACGGACCTCGTGGAGGTCGTCGCGGACCGGCTGGCGTTCTGGTCGGTGCTGGCCGAGGACCAGAACCGCCCGTGGCGCGTCACCGGCGGCCAGGAGCCCGTCTACCTCCCCGTCGCCGAGTCCGACCTGGTCTCCGCCGTCGACTGCCTGCTCGGCAACGTCTTCCAGCACACGTCGGAGGGCACCGGCTTCGAGGTCCACGTCTCGGCCCGCGGCCTGATCGTCGACGACGCCGGCCCCGGCATCGCCGACCCGGACCACGCCCTGCGCCGCGGCGCGAGCGGCGCCGGCTCGACGGGCCTGGGCCTGGACATCGTCCGCCGGGTGGCCGAGGCGGCCGGCGGCCGCCTGGTGATCGAGCGCAGTTCGCTGCGCGGCGCACGGATCGCCATCGAGCTGGACCCGTTCGCCGCGGAGACCGCCGCACCCCCACGCCCGGCCCGCCGGATCGTCCGCTGATCCCGGCTTTCCCGGGATAGCGGGACGGCAGGTGTTGCTCGAGCACGTCAGCTGGCCCGGATCTCGTCGAGCCGGCTCGGGTCGTACCGGCTCACCGTCGCCCGCCGCCGGGCGGGGGCGCCGTCACGCCAGGAGGCGTTGCAGCAGGTCGTCGAAGATCGCCAGCTGCTGCGGGGTCAGCGGTGCGAACGAGCGCTCCAGGACCCCCTCCAGGACTCGCTGGCCCTGCTCGCGGATGGCCTCGCCCTTGTCCGTCAGGCGGTGGCGGATCGCGCGGCCGGGCCCCGGCAGTCGCTCGATCAGACCGCGGTCGATCATGCGCGTGGCCAGGGTGCCGAAGGACTGGTCGGTCTGGAAGGTCAGCTGGGCCAGGTCGTGCAGTGACGCCTCCGGATTGCGGTGCAGGTGGCGCAGCGCGTCCCACTGCACCAGGCTCACGCCCAGCGGGGCCAGCGCCGCGTTCCCCTCGCGGTGGTGGCGCATCTGCAGCCGCTTCACCGACAGCCCGATCTCCGAAATCGCCCTCGTCATGCGGCCAACTTTATCAGCTTGTTGATATCAACATGCTGATATAAGCTTCCTTACATGAGGTCGCTGCCGTGACAGCTGATGCAACCGGACCGTGGCGTTCGCCTGCGCGGCGATACGCGGTCAACGGCGCTCTCAGCGCCATCGCCGCGGCCACCGGGGCCGGGGCCGCGTCGCTGCTGACCGCCGGCGGCGACGGGCTGACCTGGCGGCTCGCCGCGCCCGGGCTCGTCATGGCCACCGCCTCCGCCGTCGCGCGCCGCGGCCGCCGCGGCCTCGATGGCGCCGAGAGGCGTCATCGACCGGAGCTTGCAGTCGGTCCCGGCGAAGTTCGCCGGGACCGGCCAGGGCCGCGAACAACGCGCTGCGGCAGATCGGCGCCACGCTCGGCCCGGCCGTCCTGGGCGGCATCCCCGCCGAGCGGGCCGGGGCGGGGGCCGGCATCGACGAGGTGCTCACGACCGCACTGATCCCGACCGCCTGCATCGCCACCGGACTCGTCTACCTCAGGAGGACCTCATGACCGTCACCTACACCGAGCGCGGCGCGGGCCGCGCGATCCTGCTCCTGCACGGCGGCGCCGGACCCACGTCCGTCGCCGGATTCGCCGACCGCCTCGCCGCCGAGCGGCCGGTGCGCGTCATCACCCCGACCCACCCCGGCTTCGACGGCACCGAGCGCCCGGCGGACGTCGGCAGCGTCCGCGAGCTCGCGACCGTCTACAAGGGACTGCTGGACGAGCTGGACCTCGCCGACGTCACCGTCGTCGGCAACTCGATCGGCGGGTGGGTCGCGGCCGAGCTGGCCCTGCTCGGCAGTCCCCGGGTCGCACGGCTGGTCGTCGTCGACGGGGTCGGGATCGAGGTGCCCGGGCACCCGGTCGTCGACTTCTTCTCGCTCACCTTCGAGCAGATCGCGCGGGCCAGCTACTACGACCCCACCGGGCGCGTCATCGACCCGACATCCATGCCGGAGGCGGCCCGGGCCGTGATGGCCGCGAACCGGGCGACGCTCGAGGCCCTCGCCGGCGACATGGTCGACCCCACGCTGCGGGCCAGGCTCGGCGCGGTACGGCTGCCGGCCCTTGTGCTGTGGGGCGACAGTGACGGCATCGCGGACGCCGGCTACGGCCGCGCCTTCGCCGAGGCGATCCCGGGGGCGCGGTTCGTGCTGCTGGAGCGGACCGGCCACCTGCCGCAGCTGGAGCGCCCGGAGGCGCTCGCGGAGGAATTGTGGAGGTTCATCGCGTGAGCCCGGCGGGGTAGCGGCCCGGCGATACCATCGCGACCGTGGATATCTCACTGGTGATACTCATCGGACTGACCGCCGCCTACGCCGGCGGGGTCGCCGTGGTGGTTCGCCCGAGCCGCGCGTTGATGGCGGCGGGCGGCGTCATCGCCGTGTTCGCGCTGATGCTGGGCCTGGCCTACGTGTGGTACCCGGGCTCGGTCGCGGTGGCCGCCCTGTTCGCCGGGGGCGTGACCTGGCTGACGCTGGCCCGCGATCTCGGCCGGCCGGGCAACGCCCTGGTCTCGGTGGCCGCGGGGCTGCTGATCGGGGCGAGCTTCCTCTTCGTGTCGTACCTCGCCGTGATGGCCCTGATCGGCGCGGCCGGCGTCTATCTGGTGCTGCGCCGGTGGCTGCGGCCCCGCACGGCGATGCTGGCCATGGGCGGTGCGCTGGGTGGCATGCTGGCGGCCTCCGCGGCCGTGTTCGCGGTCGCGCTCGCGAACATGTAGCTGTGGCCGGCGAGGGGTAAACCCGGCCGGCGAGGGATGGACCGCCGACGCCCCGAAGGCGGTCCATCCCTCCCTTCCCACCGGACACCCGAACAACGATCAGCGGGAGCGGCCGGCCCGGCGCTTGGCCCACACGTCGAAGGCGACGGCCGCGAGCAGCACGATGCCCTTGACGAGCATCACGCGCTCCGGCGGCTCGCCGTTGAGGGACATGCCGTTGCTGATGACGGCCATGATGAGGCCGCCGGTGATGGCGCCGACGACCTTGCCGACACCGCCCTGCACCGCCGCGCCGCCGATGAACGCGGCCGCGATCGCGTCGAGCTCGAAGGCGTTGCCGGCGGTGGGGCCGGCCAGGTTGAGCCGGCCGGCGAAGATGATGCCGGCGATCGCCGCCAGGATGCCCATGTTGACGAAGATCCAGAACGTGACCTGCTTGACCTTGACGCCGGAGAGGCTCGCCGCCTGCAGGTTGCCGCCGACGGCGTAGATGTGCCGGCCGAAGACGGTGCGCTGGGAGATGAGGGTGTACGTCAGCACGAGCACCGCCAGCAGGACGAGCACCCACGGCAGGTTCTTGAACCGGGCCAGCTGCACGATGACGAACATGAGCACGAGCGAGGCGCCGGCGAGCTTGACCCAGAAGACCGGCAGCGAGTCGACGGCCTGGCCGTAGCCGATACGGCCGCGGCGGGCCCGCCACTGCACCGCGGCGATGCCGACGACCGTGGCGACGCCGACGAGCAGCGTGAACAGGTCGGCCCCGCCGAGCGGGCCCAGGCCGACGTTGTGCAGGAAGCCCGGGATGAAGCCGTTGGACAGGGTGCGCACGTCGTCGGCGAAGGGGCCGATGCCCTGGTTGCCCAGCGTCGTCATGGTGAGGGCGCGGAAGACGAGCATGCCGGCGAGCGTGACGATGAAGGCCGGGATCCCGAAGTACGCGATCCAGAAGCCCTGCCACGCCCCGATCGCCGCGCCCGCCAGCAGCGTGACCACGATGGCCAGCGGCCAGGGCAGGTGCGCCTTCACCATCAGCACGGCGGCGAGCGCGCCGGTGACGGCGACGACCGAGCCCGCGGACAGGTCGATGTGCCCGGCGATGATGATGAGGATCATCCCGATCGCGAGGATCAGGATGTACGAGTTCTGGATGACCATGTTCGAGATGTTCTGCGGCTCCAGCAGCGAGCCGTCGGTCAGGATCGCGAAGAACACCACGATCGCGGCGAAGGCGATGTAGATGCCGCTCTGACGCAGGTTCACCGAGAACCGCGTCGGTGGGGTCACGGCCGGCTCGACCGCGGGTTCGACCACTGTGGTCATTGCGGGTTACTCCTTGATCCTGGTCATGAGGCGCATCAGCCGCTCCGGGGAGAACTCGGCACGCTCCACCGAGCCGGTGATGCGGCCGGCGGAGAGGGCGTAGATCCGGTCGCAGATGCCGAGCAGCTCGGGCAGCTCGGAGGAGATGACGAGGATCGCCTTGCCCTGGTCGGCGAGCTGGTTGATGATCGTGTATATCTCGTACTTCGCGCCGACGTCGATGCCGCGGGTCGGCTCGTCGAGGATCAGCACGTCGGGGTCCGCGAAGATCCACTTGGCCAGCACGACCTTCTGCTGGTTGCCGCCGGACAGCGTGCCGGCGACGGTGCTGACGCCCTTGGCCTTGATGTTGAGGCTGCCGCGGTACGCTTCGGCGACCTGGAACTCCCGGTTGTCGTCGACCCATCCGCCCCGGGACAGCTTGCCCAGGGCGGCGCCGGAGACGTTGCGCTGGATGTCCTCGATGAGGTTGAGCCCGTAGCGCTTGCGGTCCTCGGTCGCGTAGGCGATGCCGTGCGCGATGGCCTCCTGCACGGAGCGCACGTTGATCGGCTGCCCGTGCTTGTACACCTGGCCGCTGATGTCGACGCCGTAGCTGCGCCCGAAGACGCTCATCGCGAGCTCCGTGCGCCCGGCGCCCATCAACCCGGCCAGCCCGACGATCTCACCGGCGCGCAGCGTCAGCGAGGCGTTGTCGACGACCTTGCGGCCATGCTGCGTCGGGGAGTGCACGGTCCAGTTCTCGATCCGCAGCATCTCCGCGCCGATGTGCGGGGTGTGCGGCGGGAACCGGTGCTCGAGGTCACGGCCGACCATGCCGGCGATGATGCGGTCCTCGCTCACCCCGCCCGGCACGTGCATGTCGAGGGTCTCGATGGTCCGCCCGTCGCGCAGGATCGTCGTGGAGTCGGCGATCGCCTCGATCTCGTTGAGCTTGTGCGAGATGATCACGCAGGTGACGCCCTGCTCGCGCAGGCCGCGCAGCAGGCCCAGCAGGTGCGCGGAGTCCTCGTCGTTGAGCGCCGCGGTCGGCTCGTCCAGGATCAGCAGGCGCACCTGCTTGGACAGCGCCTTGGCGATCTCGACCAGCTGCTGCTTGCCGACGCCGATGTCCATGGCCGGGGTGACCGGGTTCTCGTGCAGCCCGACCCGGTCCAGCAGCTGCGCGGCGTCGGCGTTGGTGCGGTTCCAGTCGATGAGACCGCGGCCGGCCCGCTCGTTGCCCAGGAAGATGTTCTCCGCGATCGACAGGTACGGGATCAGCGCCAGTTCCTGGTGGACGATGACGATCCCGCGCCGCTCGGAGTCGCGGATGCCGCTGAAATGGCAGGGCTCGCCCTCGAAGAGGATCTCGCCCTCGTACGTCCCGTGGCCGTAGACCCCCGACAGGACCTTCATCAGGGTCGACTTGCCGGCGCCGTTCTCGCCGCAGATGGCGTGGATCTCGCCCCGGCGCACGGTCAGGTTGACGTCGTCCAGGGCCTTCACGCCCGGGAACGTCTTGGTGATGCCCCGCATCTGCAGGAGCGCCTCGGTCATGCTGTCTCCCTCGTAACCGCCGAGGGCCCGGGCGGCGATCGTGCCCGGGCCTTCGGCGGGGCAAGCTACTTGAGCTGGTCCTCGGTGTAGTAGCCGGAGTCCACGAGCACGGTCTTGTAGTTGGACTTGTACACCACGACCGGGTCGAGCAGGTAGGAGGGCACGACCTTCTTGCCGTTGTCGTAGTCCTTGGTGTTGTTCACCTCGGGCTTGCCGCCCTTGAGCACCGCGTCACCCATCTTGACGGTGACGTCGGCGAGCTTGCGGGTGTCCTTGTAGATCGTCGCGTACTGCTCGCCCGCGATGATCGACTTGACCGAGGCGACCTCGGCGTCCTGGCCGGTGACGATCGGGTACGCCTGGCCGGCGGTGCCGTAGCCCGCGCTCTTGAGCGCCGAGAGGATGCCGATCGACAGGCCGTCGTAGGGCGAGAGCACGCCCTGTACCTTGGTGCCGCCGTTGTACGTCTTGGTGATCAGGTCCTCCATGCGCTTCTGGGCCGTCGCCGGGTCCCAGCGCAGGATCGCCACCGTCTTGAAGTCGGTCTGGCCGCTCTTGACCACGAGCGTGCCCTTGTCGATGTACGGCTTGAGGGTGTCCATCGCACCGTTGAAGAAGAAGGTCGCGTTGTTGTCGTCCGGCGAACCGGCGAACAGCTCGATGTTGAACGGCCCCTGGGCGGTGCCGTCCGAGCCGTCCTCCTTCTTCAGGCCCAGGCCCACCAGCAGCGAGGTCGCCTGCTGCACGCCGACCTTGTAGTTGTCGAACGTGGCGTAGTAGTCGACGTTGGGCGAGTTGCGGATCAGCCGGTCGTAGGCGATGACCGGGATCTTCTTGTCGGCCGCCTGCTGCAGCTGCGAGGTGATGGCGGTGCCGTCGATCGAGGCGATGACGAGCAGCTTCGCGCCCTTGGTGATCTGGTTCTCGATCTGGTTGACCTGGGTCGGGATGTCGTTCTCGGCGTACTGCAGGTCGACCTTGTAGCCGAGCTTCTCCAGCGCGGCCTTGACGTTGTTGCCGTCGGCGATCCACCGCTCCGAAGACTTGGTCGGCATCGTGACGCCGACGAGGGCGCCGGCGCCGGCGCCGGCGGGGGCGTTGGCCTCCTTGTCCGCGGTCTTCTCGGAAGATCCACAGGCGGTGACGCTGAAGGCGACCGCGAGTCCTACGGCGGACGCGGCGATGCGTGTGAACTTCACTTCTCCCCCTCAGGAGGCAGCGTGCAGCGACCGGCGGGCGGGGCGTCAAGGGTGTGAACGCTGCCACCGGCGCGATCTCGAATTTGTTGCTGGGGCGTTGCCGCCACAGTGTTAACGCTCACAAAGAGGAGTGTCAAGATGATGGATAGGATCGTGATCCGGCCGTTTCCCCGCGCCACGCTCGTGTGACGATGGAGGCCATGCGCCTGCTGAAGGGTCTGCACGCCCACGGTACCGACCCGCAACCCGCTGTCAGTGTGAACGGTCGCGGCCTGTCCGCGGAACGGTTACTCAACGCCGCCCACGCCGTCGCCGCCCAGGTAGCCGGCGCCGCCACCCTCGCCGTCGACGCCACCGCGAGCCTGGAGACCGTCGTCGCGGTCACCGGCGCCCTGATCGGCGGCGCCGCCGTGGTGCCGGTCCCCGCCGACGCCGGACCGGCCGAGCGCGAGCACATCCTGCGCGACTCCGGCGCGGCGGTCACGCTCGGCAACCGCCCCGACCGCTTCCCGGACGCGGTGCCCGTCGAGGTGTTCCGGGACTTCTCCGGCCCGGCGTTCGCCCCGCCGGCCGCGGACGACGTCGCGCTCGTGATGTACACCAGCGGTACCACCGGAAGCCCCAAGGGCGTCGAGCTCACCCACGGCGCCGTGGAGGCCGGCCTCGACGCGCTCGCCGACGCGTGGGACTGGACCCCCGGCGACCGGCTCGTCCACGGCCTGCCGCTGTTCCACGTCCACGGCCTGATCCTCGGCGTGCTCGGCGCCCTGCGGCACGGCTCGCCGCTGACCCACACGGGCCGCCCGTCCCCCGCCGCCTACGCCGCCGCCCGCGGCACCCTCTACTTCGGCGTCCCCACCGTCTGGTCGCGGGTCTGCGCGGAGCCCGCCGCGGCCCGCGCCCTGCGCCCGGCCCGGCTGCTGGTCTCCGGCAGCGCGCCGCTGCCCGTCCCCGTCTTCGAGCGGCTGCACGCGCTCACCGGGCACCGCCCCGTCGAGCGCTACGGCATGACGGAGACGCTCATCACCATCTCCAGCCGCGCCGACGGCGACCGGCGCCCGGGACAGGTCGGGGTCCCCGTCGCCGGCGTGCGCACCCGCATCGTCGCCGAGGACGGCTCCGACGCCCCGCACGACGGCGAGACGATCGGCGAGCTGTGGGTCGACGGCCCGATGCTGCTTCGGCAGTACCGCGGGCAGCCCGCCGCGGCCGCCCGTACCCCGGACGGCTGGTTCCGCACCGGCGACCTGGCCCGCATCGCCCCCGACGGCTGGCATCGCATCGTCGGGCGCGCCTCCACCGACCTCATCAAGAGCGGCGGGTACCGCATCGGCGCCGGCGAGGTCGAGGACGCGCTGCTGGCCCACCCGGCGGTGCGCGAGGCCGCGGTCGTCGGCGTGCCCCACGAGGACCTCGGCGAGACCGTCACCGCGTTCGTCGTGACCTCGTCCGCGGTCGGCGAGCGGGACCTCATCGACTTCGTCGCGGCGCACCTCAACGCCCACAAACGCCCCCGGGCCGTACACTTCGTAGACGCGCTGCCCCGCAACGCGATGGGTAAGGTGCAGAAGAAGCGCCTGACGGGTCCTATGCTGTAGGCCGGACTTCGCTTCCTGGTGGTGGCGGCTTTTCATTGGTGGGTGGTGGTTGCGGTGGAGACGGGCAGGATTCTGCGGTTCGACGAGGTGCGCGGCTATGGGTTCATCGCCCCGAACGCCGGCGGTGAGGACGTGTTCGTCCACGCCAACGACTTCGGCGACCAGCGGCACCTGGTCCATCCGGGCATGCGGGTGGAGTACGAGGTCGAGGAGGGCGAGCGGGGCCTGAAGGTCGCCACCGTGCGCATCCTCGACACGCCGCCGCCGCGCCGCGAGCCCAGCCGCACGACCGCGACCGCCGCGGCGCCGTTCACGCCGGTCAGCGGCCCGGCGGCGGCGGGCGGGGACGACGACGGGCTGTGCGACGTGCTGTCCAGCCGCGAGTTCGCCGCCGAGGTGACCGAGCTGCTGATCCAGCACGTGCCGTCGCTGACCGGCAGCCAGATCGCCCAGGCCCGCCAGCACCTCGTGAGCTTCGCCCGCAGTCACGGCTGGGTGGAGAGCTGAGCCCGTTTCGGTAGGGTGGCCATCGTGAAGGTTCTGTTCATCGGTGGCAGCGGGATCATCAGCTCGGCCTGCTCGCGGCTCGCCGTCGAGCGCGGCATCGACCTCTACGTGCTCAATCGCGGCGAGTCCCGGCACCGGCCCCTGCCCGAGCCGGCCACGGTGCTGCGGGCCGACATCCACGACCCGGCGGCCGTGCGCGAGGCGATCGCCGGGCACACGTTCGACGCGGTCGTGGACTGGGTCGCCTTCACGCCCGACGACGTGCGCGCGGACATCGAGCTGTTCCGGGGCCGCACCGGGCAATACGTCTTCATCAGCTCGGCCTCGGCCTACCAGACCCCGCCGGCCCGCCTGCCGATCGTGGAGTCCTCGCCGCTGCGCAACCCCTTCTGGCAATACAGCCGCGACAAGATCGCCTGCGAGGACCTGCTCGTGCAGGTGTACCGCGACAAGGGCTTCCCGGCCACGATCGTGCGCCCCTCGCACACCTACGACCGCACCCTCGTGCCCTTCGACGGCGGCTGGACGGTCCCGGCCCGCATGCGCGCCGGCAAGGAGATCGTCGTGCACGGCGACGGCACCTCGCTGTGGACGTTGACCCACCACGAGGACTTCGCCCGCGCGTTCGTGCCGCTGCTGGGCCACCCGCGTGCGATCGGCGATGTCTTCGGCATCACCGGCGACGACGTGCTGACCTGGAACCAGATCGCCGAGCAGCTCGCCGCGGCCCTGGGCACCACCGCGCGGATCGTCCACGTCCCGTCCGCGGCCATCGCCGCCGCCGACCCGCAGTGGGGCGCCGGCCTGCTGGGCGACAAGTCCCACTCGATGGTCTTCGACAACTCCAAGGTGCGCTCGCTCGTGCCGGACTACGCCGCCACGATCCCGTTCCACCGGGGCGCCCGCGAGATCGCCGCCTGGTTCGACGAGGACCCGGCCCGCCAGGTCGTCGACGAACGCCTCGACAAGGTGATGGACGACCTCGTCGCGCGCTACCGGATCGCCTCATGAGCAAGGAGCACCTGCGGCGATACCTGCAGCTGGGCCGCGACAACCTGCTGTGGAAGCTCGAGGGCCTGAGCGAGTACGACGCCCGCCGCCCGATCGTGCCCACCGGCACCAACCTGCTCGGCCTGGTCAAGCACGTGGCGTCGGTCGAGGCCGGCTACCTCGGCGACACCTTCGGCCGCCGCTTCCCCGAGCCCCTGCCGTGGTTCGACGAGTGCGCCGAGACCAACGCCGACATGTGGGTCACCCCCGACGAGTCCCGCGAGGACATCGTCGGGCTGTATCGCCGCGTGTGGGCGCACTCGGACACCACGATCGAGGCCCTGGACCTCGACGCCCCCGGCCGGGTGCCGTGGTGGCGCCCGGAGACCGCGGACGTGACCCTGCACCAGATCCTGATCCACCTGATCGCCGAGACCGACCGCCACGGCGGCCACGCCGACATCCTGCGCGAGCTCATCGACGGCGCGACGGGCTGGCGCCCGGGCAAGGACAGCCTCGCCTTCGGCACCGCCGAGGAGTTCGCCGCCTTCCACGCGACTGTCGAGCGGGCCGCCCGCGAGGCCGGCCGGCCGTGACGCTCGCCCGCTCCATCCTGCTGTTCCTCGTCGCGGCGCTGGCCGAGATCGGCGGCGCCTGGCTGATCTGGCAGGGCGTGCGGGAGCACCGCGGCCTGCTGTGGATCGGCGCGGGCGTCGCGGCGCTGGGCGCCTACGGCTTCGTCGCCACGCTGCAGTCGGACGCCAACTTCGGCCGCATCCTGGCCGCGTACGGCGGCGTGTTCGTCGCGGGCTCCCTGGCCTGGGCGATGGTCGTCGACAAGTTCCGCCCGGACCGCTACGACGTGCTCGGCGCCGTGATCTGCCTGGCGGGCGTGGCCGTCATCATGTACGCCCCGCGCCACTGACCGCACCACTGCGGCCCTCGCCCGCGCACGTCACTATGGAGGGGTGCGCTCCGATTCGCCGCGATCACTGGATCTCGCCTCGCTGTTCCTCGGGGCGATCATCGGCCTGGGCACCAACCTCATCACCGCCGACGTCGCGACGTGGTGGCCGCCGCTGCACTGGCTCGCCTCCGGGGCCGCCTGGTGGCTGCCCGGCGTCGCGGTCGCGATCCTGGTCTGGGAGCTGGGCCGGCGGGGGCTGCTGCGGCGCCGGGTGACCTGGCGGCTCGAGGAGAGCCCGTTCCCCGGCCTCGAGGCGTATACCGCCGAACGGGCCGCGGTCTTCTTCGGCCGCGACGAGGACGTCCGCGCCGCCGTGAAGCGCCTCGACGGCCCGGGCGGCACCCCGGCCCAGCGCACGGTGCCGATCGTGGGCCCGTCGGGCGTCGGCAAGTCCTCGCTGCTGCAGGCCGGCCTGATCCCGGCGCTGGCCGCCACGCGGCTCGTCGCCGGTCCGATCAGGCCCGGCGCCGACCCGTTCAACGGCCTGGCCGAGGCGCTGCTGGACGCCGCCGGGGCCGGCAGCTCCGGCCTGGCCGACCTCGCGGCCGAACTGCGCCGGGAGGCCGAGACCCCCCAGCGGACGCCGGAGCGGCTACTCGCCGCGCTGCGGCAGATCCCGGGCCGCCGCCCGCGCCGGGTCATCGTGGTCGACCAGGCGGAGGAGCTGTTCACGGGTCCGGCGGCCGGCGAGGGGCGGCTGCTGTGGCAATACCTGCAACGGCTGCTGGCCGCCGACCGCAGCGTCTGGCTCGTGGCGGCGGTCCGGCCGGAGTCGCTGCACGAGCTGCAGCAGGCCAGCGGGGCGCCGCGGCCGGTGCCGATCCCGCTGGACGGCCTGGACTCGGCCCGGCTGCGCACGATGCTCGACCGCACGACACGCGCCGCCGGGGTGACGTTCGAACCCGGCCTGCTCGACCAGATCGTCGCCGAGGCCGCCGGCGGCGACGCCCTGCCGCTGGTCAACCAGCTGATGCTGGCGATCTGGCCGCACGCCGGCTCGGTCATCGGCACGGACGCCTACGACCGCGTGAACCGGATCGAGGGCTCGCTGACCCAGCACGCCGACCGCGCCTACCGCGCCGCGGCCGACCGGCACGGCGCCGCCCACCTCGACGCCCTCCTGCTGCGCCTCGCCGGCTGGGACGGCCACCGCCCGACCCTGCGCGCGGCACCGGTCCAGGAACTGCCGGAGACCGAACGGGCGGCCGCCGCCGACCTGCGCGACGCTCGTCTCCTGGTCGACGCGAATGCCGGCCGGTCACTCGTCCTGGTCCACGAGGTCCTGCTGCGCCGCTGGGACCGGCTCGCCGCCCTGACCGACGCGCACACCGCGCTGCTGCGCTCCCGCGGCGATCTGGAGTCGACCGCGGCCCGCTGGGCCGAGACGGGCCGCGGCCCGGACCTCCTGCTGCGCGGCGGAGCCCTGCGCGAGGCCGGGCAGATCGCGACCCGCCTGGGGGCCTCGCCGAACCTGACCGACCTCATCACCGCCTCGGACCTCGGCGAGCGGCGCGATGCCGCGGGCCGCGCGGCGGCGGCCGCGGCCGCCGCCCAGCAGATGCGCCGGACCGACCGGAGCCAGGCGATCGCCCTCGCCCACGCGGCGGCCACGCAGCTCGACGCCGACCCGGCGGCCCCGGCCGTGCTGACCCTGTGGGCGCTGACCACCCGGCCCGAGGTGTCGCCCGCCGCGGCACCGTACGCCGACGACATCCGCGCCCTCGCGTGGGACGGCACCGAGCTGGTGACCATCGGTGATGCCGGGGCCCTGAGCCGGTGGTCCCCGGACGGGCGCCTGCTGCGCTGCGACCTCGTCGACCCGGGCCGCGACCCCGTCCTCAGCCCGGACGGGCGGATGCTCGCGGTGAACGAGGAGAACCGCCTCGCGCTCTACACCACCGCTCCCTTCCGGCTCGTCGGTCACCGGGACCTCGCCTACGGTTTCGGCACCCGCGGGCTCGGGTTCGGCCCGGACGGCACCCGCCACGCCCAGGTCGCCGGCGACACGCTGACCTTCTACGCCTCGGACGATCACGCCTCGCCGCCCCGCAGCACGCACGAGCGTCCGGTTCCGTACGGCGCCGTCCCGATCTGGTCCCCCACCGCCACCACGATCGCGCTCGTCGACGGTTCGGCGATCACGCTGTTCACGATCGCCGATTCCGGCGGCGGGATCACGTTCACGGTGCCCGCCGGTAGGGTGCGGGGCGTCGCGTGGTCGCCGGACGGTGCCCTGCTCGCAACGCTCGACGGCAGCCGCTCGAACCTCGACGTGTGGCGGGCCGACACCGGCGAGCACTACCAGCGGCTCGCGCTCGGCGACCGGGCCGGCGTCGAAGACATCGTCGGCGTGGCCTGGCTCGCGCCGCCGTACCGTCTCGTCGTCCATGCGACCATCGACGACCGGCGGTCGGAGCTGTGGTTCCTCGACGACGCCGGACGGACGGTCCGGCGCGAAGTGGTGCCCTGGCCCTCTCGCGACACCGGCCCGGCGCTGCGTTCCTGGTCGATCGGCACCGCCTCGCCGGTCGTGGCGCATCCGGCCGGAAAGATCGCCGTGATCGGCAGCAGCGGTGCGGCGATGTTCGACCTCACCGCCGAGCGCTGGGTTCTCCTCTCCCATTTCGACCTGTCCAGGCGGTCCTACTGGTCACCGGACTGGAGCCAGGTCGCCTCGGTGACCCCCAGCGGCATCGACATCATCGACCTGGACGACGGATCGGCGCTGGCGCTCGGCGTCGATTCCGCGACCGGGGAGCAGATCGTGAGCTGTTCCTGGTCACCGGAGGGCGACCGGGTAGCGGCCGCCGGTTGGCGAGGATTCGCCGTGCTGGACGCCGGTGCGCTCACCCGGGGCGTCCTGCACGACGTGCCGGGCCTGGACGCCCGCGCCATGACCTGGACGCCGGATGGCGCACTGCTGCTGCGCGTCGACCGCGGCAGGACGACAGCGCTGGAGTTGTTCGACCCGAAGCGCGGGGAGCGCCTTCGCACGCTCGAGGACACCGAGATCGGGCGAGCGCCGCTGGTCCTCGCGCCCGACGGGAGCCGCCTGGCCATCAAGGAGGACGGCCGCGGCGTGCGGACCGTCGACGTCCGTGACGGGACCGGCGCGGGCCCGTTCGGACCCGCCGACGCGAGCGTCGTGGCGTGGTCGCCGGGATCGACGCTGCTGGCGATCGGCACCGCGGCGGGCCGGATCGACATCGTCGACCCGCGCGACGGCACGACGGTGGCGCAGTGCATGTGCGGGGCCGGCCCGATCGCGGTGCTGGCCTGGCATCCGCACGGCCGGCTGCTCGCCGTGGCGGTGCCCAGTCCCCGCGGCGAACGGCGGGTCGTTCAGCTGTGGCGCACGGCGGACGGGGTTGCGGTGGCCGAGCTCGACCTCCCCGACGAGGGCCATCAGGAGCGGCCCGACGTCCTCGAGTTACGCTGGCTCGACGGCCCCGATCGGCTGTTGTGCGCGCTCGGCAGTGGCCGGGTGCTGACCTGGCGGCTACCGGTTGACGTCGGCAGTGCCCTGGGGCAGGCCGACGGGTTCGGGGCGCCGTTGCCCGGGGCGGTGCTCGCACGGTACGGCCTCTCGGCGTGAGCCGCGCTCAGATGCCGACGCGGGCGCGGATGACCGCGATCAGCGAGTCCTGGACCGGCTCCAGGATGCGGTCGGACTCGAAGACCAGCCAGTCGACCGCGACCATGCGCACGTCGAGGGCCGGCTCGCAGTAGCCCTCCGCCTCGTCGCGCGAGCAGGTGCAGAGTCTGGTGCCACTCGTGGTTGGTGCGCCTGGGCGAAGGAGCGGTGCCGCTGGATGTACGCCCCGGCCTGCCGGTCACCGCCTCGGCGGTCCGCCTCCGCCGCGTCCGGGTGGCCGGCAACCGCGGCCCCGGCACGCGCAGGCGCAGCGGGCCGTCGCCGTGGCTCCGCCCGGATCAGCGCCACCGCCTGCTCCGGCGGCGTCGACGCGGAGTCCGCCGGCCGGCGGGGCCGAGGAACTGGATCAGCCCCGTGAACGCGACGGCGGTCAGGCACATCTCCAGTCCAGCGGGTGCGCCGGATGCAAGCCGAGCGCGAAGCGCACCACCCGGTCGTTGCCAATCTAACCCCAGTGGGGGTATACAGGGGGTATGACCGTCATCCAGATCGACGTTGACCTGCCCGACGAGCTGGCCGCGGCCGTGGAGCGCGGCGGCATCCCGGCCTCGACCATCTGCCAGCGAGCCCTGGAGCAGGCGGTGCGGCGCGCCAACGCCCTGCGTGCCGATGATCTGCGAGCTATGGACGAGGCCGCCCTGACCGCCCGCCTGCCGCACTACACGGCTCGCGCCCGCGCCGCGCTGCGCCTGGCCCTGGACCAGGCCGGCCCCGGCGGTGCGGTCACGAGCGCCGGGCTGCTGGGCGGGATTCTGGCCGAGGGGAGCAATTTGGCCGTACGGCTCCTGCCGGCCCTCGGCGTCGACCCGGCCGCCCTCGCCGCGGACCTCGCCGCCGCCCCGGCCGGGGAGGACGACACCCCAGCCGCCCTCGCCGCGGAGGGCGACGCCCCGCGCTTCTCGGGCCCGGCCGTGGCCGCGCTGGAGCTGGCCGCGAGCGAGGCGATGGACCTGCACCACAACTACATCGGGTGCGAGCACCTGCTGCTGGGCCTGCTGCATCCGGTCTGGCCCGATGCGGCTTCGCGGGTTTCGGCCCAGACCGGGCACGCCGGTCCGGACGGTGCCGCGGGCCGGGCCCTGCGCGCCCGGGGCGCCGGCCTGCCGGCGGCTCGGGCGGCGGTCGTCGCGGCGGTGGCAGGCCTCGCCCATGCCCGCGCGGCGAACGGCTGAAGCGCTCGCCGCGGCCCTGCTCTACGTGGCGCTGGTCCTGCCACTGCTGCTGGACCTGCCGCCAGGTTGAGCGGGGCGCGTCGGCGGGCGCGGGATCAGCGGCTGCAGGCGGCGGGGGTCTTGGCCCGGCCGCAGGTCGGCCGGCGGCGCCGGAAGACCGTGCTCACGGTCGCGATCGCCCAGCGCATCCGCTGGACCGCGACCTCGGGATGGTCGCCGAACTCGCCGGCCACGCCGGCCGCGCAACCGCGGCTGCCGAGCCGCGCGAAGGACTCGGCCACGGCCCTGCGCACGTCGACCGGCCCCGGCGCCTCCGACGACTGCACAGTAGAGACGAACAGCGCTTCGGCACGCGCGTTCGCCAACACGTCGGGCATTTCTCGCACCTCCCAGGAACGTTCACCCTGCGCACGGCCGTGCGACGACGGTGTGCGCGGACCCGGTCGGCGGGGAGCACGCCAGACCTGGGTCGCCTGGTCTGGGTAGACCAGCGCGGAGCCCAGCCGTGCCAGACTGGGCGCCACCCTCCAGTAGAGCACTTACCGCGACGACGCCGCCACCGACTCTGGCGAACCGGGCCGCTGGCTTAGGATCTGCGGCGTGCCACCGACCTACCGCGCCCCGCAGGTGGTGTTGTTCAGCGCCGACCTGGCCCGAACCGCCGCCTTCTACAGCTCGCTCGGGTTCACCGAGGTCTTCCGGACCCCGGACCACGGCGAGCCGATCCACGTCGACCTGATGCTCGACGACTGCCGGCTCGGCATCGCCTCGTCCCGCTCGACCCGCGACGACCACGGCCTCGACCCGCTCGACGCGGGGCAGCGCGCCGCCGTGGTGCTGTGGACCGACGACGTCCCCGGCGCCTACGCGGACCTGACCGTGCGCGGCGCGCCCGGCCTGCGCCCGCCGCGCGAGTGGCGTGGCCGGCTGCTCGTCGCCTGGGTCGCCGACCCGGACGGCAACCCCGTGCAGCTGGCCCAGGAGCTCACCCTGCACTGAGCCCGCCCACCACCGCCGCCGCTCAGGTCCGGTAGGCGTCGACCAGGCCCAGCAGCGCGCGGACGGCGGCACTCGGCCGGCGGGCCGAGGCGGTGGCGACCGCGAACGTCCACTCCAGCGGCGTGGCGATCGGCACCACGCGCAGGCCGGGCTCGTCCGGGGCGGAGAAGCGCGGGATGAGGGCGACGCCGAGGCCCTCGCGGACGTACTGCCGGACCGTCGCGATATCCGCCACCTCCAGGGCCACCCGGCGGCGCAGCCCGGCGGCCGCGAAGCCCCGGTCGACCTCGGCGCGGTTGCCGTAGCCCGGCGGGGAGTCGACGAAGGGCTCGTCGGCGAGGTCGGCCAGTGTGAGCACCGTTGCCGCGGCCAGGGGGTGGGCGGCGGGCAGCGCGGCGACGATCGGCTCGGCGGCCAGCGTGCGCACCGACAGCCCGCCCGGAGCGCGGCCGGACAGCGACAGGAACGCCACGTCGAGCTCGCCGTCCAGCAGGCTGCCGGCCAGGCCCGCGGAGCCGGTCGGGGCGGCGCGCAGGCGCAGGTCGACGCCCGGATGCTCGGCGCGGAACCGGCCCAGCAGCCCCGGCAGGTCCACGAAGCCGACCGAGATCAGGGTGCCGATGCGCAGCGTGCCGCGCAGGCCGCCGCGGACCTCGGCGACCACGTCCCGGGCGGCCTGGGCCGCGTCGATGGTGGCCCGCGCGGCCGGCAGCAGCGCGGCCCCGGCGTCGGTCAGCTCCACGCGCTGCGAGCTGCGCTCGAACAGCCGCGCGCCGAGCTCCCGCTCCAGCGCGCGCACCGCCGCGGAGACCCCGGACTGCACGACGCGCAGGCGCTGGGCCGCGCGCGTGAAGCTGCGCTCCTCGGCGACGCTCACGAAGTACACCAGATGCCGCAGCTCCACGAGCGACATCATCGCATCTGGTGATGCTGCCCAGCACGAACATTCGTTGGCGGTGCTACTACTGCTGAGCGACAGTGTGCCAATGACCACCGTCCTGACCCGCCCGGCGGCGCCCGAGACCGCCCGCGACCGTCGCCTCAGCCACGAGCAGGGCTTCTGGGCGATCGCGTTCGCCTTCGCCGTCTCGCTCGCCTTCACCGTGGTGCCGACGCCGCTGTGGGCGCTCTACCAGCGGCACGACGGGTACTCCACGATCGCCGTGACGGTCGCCTTCGCCGCCTACGCGTTCGGCGTCATCATCAGCCTCTTCCTCGCCGGCCACGTCTCGGACTGGCTGGGCCGCCGCCGCGTGCTGCTGCCCGCCGTCCTGCTGGAGGCCGTGGCCGCGACGCTGTTGTCCACCTCGACCGCGTTCGGCGTGGTGATCGCCGCCCGGGTCCTGTCGGGCCTGGGCATCGGCATGATCACCGCCACGGCTACCGCCCACCTGTCGGAGTTGCACGCCAAGGCCCGCCCGGACGCCGGCCGCGCCCGTGGCGACCTGGTCGCCACGGTGGCCAACCTGGGCGGCTTCGCCATCGGCCCGATCGTCTCCGGCGTGCTCGCGCAGTACGTATCGTCGCCGCTGCGCACGCCGTACCTGGTCTTCCTCGGCCTGCTGCTCGTCGCCGCGCCGGCGGTCGCCCTGGTGCCGGAGACCGTCCGCGCGCAACCGCGCCGCTACCGCCCGCAGCGCGTCGGCGTGCCGGCCGCCGCCCGCCCGCGCTACTTCGCGGCGGCGACGGGCGCCTTCGCCTCCCTGTCGGTCCTGGGCCTGTTCACGTCCCTGGCGCCCGCCTTCGTGGCCGGCACCCTGCACCACCCGTCCCGCGCCCTGGCCGGCGCGGTGGCGTCGCTGGTCTTCGGCAGCGGGGCGATCACGCAGGTACTGCTGCGCCGCCGCCCGCTGCACGACCAGCTCGCGACCGGCCTGGCCCTGATCGTCCTCGGCCTGGCCACGGTGACCGCCGCGGTCTGGGCCGAGTCCCTGCCGGCCTTCCTGGCGGGCGGCATCGCGGCCGGCGCCGGAGCGGGCGCTCTGCTCAAGGGCGCGATCTCGACCGTGGCGGACCTGGCCCCGCCGTCGATCCGCGGAGAGGCCCTGGCCGGGCTGTTCCTCGGCGGCTACCTTGGCCTGGCGGTGCCGGTCCTGGGCCTGGGCATCCTGACCCAGCTGGTGAGCGCGCCGGTGGCGCTGCTGGGGTTCGCGGCGGCGATCACGGCCCTGGTCGCGGCGGTGGCCCGCCCCCTGCTACGGCCCTGACGCGTCGCACCGCCGGCTCTTGTCGGATATGTCGGGCGCCTCGCGCCGCGACATATCCGACATTTCGCATACGCGCGGTTCGAGCTACTTCGGGAGGCGGGCGCTGGCGCCGCTGCGGGACTGGGCGACCTGCTGGGCCAGGGCCTTCACCGTGGGGCTGGTGCCGTTGGTCATCTCGGAGTTGGCGAGCCGCGCCAGCTGGTCGAGATGCTCGCGCAGGCAGTCGACGGCCTGCCGCTCGAAGTCCGCGCCCGCGCCCGCCCGCAGCACGGCGAGCCGGTCCGCATCGACCAGGCCCGGCATCTTGTGACCCTTGTGCGGGTTATCCCTGGGCAGGCCGGCCTGGTCGGAGAGCGCCCTGAGCCGCGGCAGCTCAGTGTCGTACACCCCGCGCAGCTCGCCCGCGAGCGCGACCAGCGACGGGTCGGATGCCTTGCTGCGCACCAGGTCCAGCACCGGCAGCAGCTGCTCGTCCATGGGGATCATGAGCTCGACCCAGGCCAGGTCGGTTCCGCCGAACTCGCTCGCGGCCGGCGCGGCGCCCGCGCCCGACGCGGACTGCGCGGCGCCCGCGCCCGACGCGGGCTGCGAGGTCGGCGCGGCGTCGCCGCACGCGGCGAGCGCGGCGGCCAGGAGCAGGACGATCGAAACGGTCGGGATGAGCGCGGTCGGCCGTGGCGGCGGTCGGCGTCGCATGTCGGTTGGGCCTCCTTGTCGGCCCGGCCGCCTCGGCGGCGGCGGTCCTGTGCCCGCCCGCCGGTCGGCGGCCGGACGTCGATCCGGGCGTGGTCGCGCCATCGGCACACCGTCCGGGCGCGCCCGGTCCGGCCTCGCGATCGCGCCTGATCCGAGTTTCTTCGCCTCTCGAACGAAGTGTCAACCCGGTCTCGGCGGGGCGTGGGCCCCGCCCTTCGGCCGAGCCTGCGGTTGCGACCGGCCCCGGGCGCCCAGAGCCCGTTACGGACCGCCGCAACCGCAAGGTCGGCGTGGGTGCGGCCGCTCGCGCGGACGCACCCCGGTGGCGGGGACCCCAACCCGGTCACCGCCACGACGGCTGTGCGGAACGCCCGGCACCCGACCGGACGACGTCGCCGACCGGCGCGCGGGCGTCTCCGCCTGAAGACCCCGGAACCGCTCGGGCAGCCCCCGCCTGGATGACCACCCGAACTCCCGTCGCCCGTACGCAACCGGCCGGGCGACCCAGCCAGCCCCCGTCGGGCCCGCTGACCCGCTGCACTGGCCGCCCCGGACAGCGCACTCCGCCGGCACCCGATCCTTTGGAGAGCGCTCTCCGTACATCATCCAGTTTCCCGGCCGCCCGGACCGGTGTCAACAGCGAGAATGCCCGATTCGGGCCGCCCCGGCACTCCAGCCGCCGCCCCCCACAGGCGGCCCGGCGCGCTGGTCGCCCGGCCAGCTCGGCAGCGTCGCACGTAGTGGCCAGGGTCGCGCACTTCCGCGCGGGAGAGCGCTCTCCAGGCCGTCGGACTGTCAGCCCAGGCGGACCTGCCGCAGGGCGTGGGCGCCGACCGCGTGCATTTCGCGGGTAC
The DNA here is from genome assembly GCF_050942935.1 of Dactylosporangium sp. CA-233914. Lineage (NCBI taxonomy): Bacteria > Bacillati > Actinomycetota > Actinomycetes > Micromonosporales > Micromonosporaceae > Dactylosporangium > Dactylosporangium sp. CA-233914. The sequence continues at coordinate 8,413,578 of NZ_CP192030.1, forward strand.
CGGTCGGGTCGGCCGCCACCGCCGCGCCGATGTTCAGGGCCCACCCGCGCCCGCGCTGCCACGTGTTCTCGTCGACGCCCGCGAGCGCCGCCCGGAACACCGCTCGCGCCGGGGCGTCGAAGACCAGCCACGCCGCGGCCAGGTCGGTCGCCGGATCGCCGGCGGTGAGGTCGCCGAAGTCCAGCACCGCGGACAGGCGGCCGTCGAGGCCGGTCAACAGGTTCCCCGGATGCGGGTCGCCGTGGACCCACAGGGGCGGGCCGGCCCAGAAGGGTACGGCGGCGAGGTCTTCCCACAGCGGCCGCAAATCCAGCGGCACGCGCCCGGAGGCGAAGCGCTCGGCCATCGCCCCGGCGCGGGTCGGCAACGGCACGCCGCGCACCGGGTTGGCGGGGGCGCCGGGCGGCGCGGGCACGTGCAGGGCGTTCACGAACGCGGCCAGTTGCTCGGCGAACGCCATCCGCGACGGCACCGGGGTCGCGGCGACCACCGTGCCGTGCAGCCAGGGCGTGATGCTCCACGGCCATGGGTACGCCTCGGTGGGGCACCCCACGCGGACCGGGGCGGGGATCGGCACCGGCAGGGACGCGGCGAGGCCGGGAAGCCACCGCTGCTCGTTGCGCACCAGCTCGGCGGCGACCTTGCGGCGCGGCAGACGGACCGCCAGCCGCTCACCGAGCCGATAGACGGCGTTGTCCCAGCCCGCCGCCACCGACCACACCGGTCCTTCCAGGTCGGGATGCTGCGCCCGCACGAGGCTGCGCACCAGACGTTCGTCCACGGCGATGTCGGCGTCCACCCGAACAGCATGCCGGAGTCCCCGCTCCTTCTCTATTTCACTTGGGATATTACAAATCGGACAAATACGACCGCAAGCAAAATCGCACTATCACCCCTCGGCGGCGGCCGGGCCGCGGTTTTCCCTGGTCAGCGGGTTTTGTCGTACCCCTGTTCTATGTTCTTCCCATGAGCGAGGTGCTGACCGGAGCCGCCGATTTGGAGTGGCGTAGCCGTTTGGACGCGATGCTGGCCGAGAACCGCCGCCGGGTGGCCCAACGCCGTGCGGTCCGCGCCGAGTTCGCCGAGGCCCGCCGCCGCGGCTTGGAGGCCCGCCACGCCGAGCGCCTGGCCCGCCTGGACGCCGAGGCCCGCACCGCCGAAATCACCGCCCACTGGGCCGAACAGGATGCCCGAGCAGCCCGCCGCCGCTCTCTGGCGACCCAGCCCAACCCAGGCCATCCGTCGGCCCAGCCCAACCCGGGCCGTCCGATAACCCAGCCCGAATCCCGCGGTCCAGCGAGTCAGCACGACACTCGCCGCCCGCCAACCCAATCCGATTCCCGCCGTCCGGTAACCCAGCCCAACCCCCGCCATCCGTCGACTCAACCCACCCCGGGCCGTGCGCCAACCCAGCACGACACCCGCGGTCCAGCGAGTCAGCACGACACCCGCCGCCCGCCAACTCAATCCGACTCTCACCGTCCGGTAACAAGCCGTCCGTCGACTCAACCCACCCCGGGCCGTCCGCCAACCCAGTCCGACCCCCGCCGTCCAGGGAGTCAGCCCGACACCCGCCGCCCGCCAACCCAGCCCAACCCAGGCCGTCCGTCGACTCAACCCACCCCGGGCCGTCCGCCGACCCAGCCCAGTCCCCGCCGTCCGTCGGCCCAGCCTGACCCGGGCTGTCCACTAACCCGGTCCGACTCCGGCGGTCCGGTGACTCAGCCCGACTCCCGCTGTCCGGCCACCCAGCCCAACCCTCGCTCCGATCCGTCCGTGCCCGCCCCGCCCGGACCACCTCGCCCCCGCGACCTCGCCGCCCCACCGGCGCAGCCCTCCGCGCCGCCGACATCTCGTACGCAGCCGTCGGAGCCGACGTCTCCTGCACCATCGCCGGAGCCGTCGCGGCCGGTGTCCCGTGCACCTTCGCCAGAGCCTTCGCCGTCGCCGCGTTCGCAGGCTGCACCGGCGTCACCGCACCCACGGCCGGTCCAGTCGCCGCGTTCGCAGGATGCACCGGTGTCGCCGCACCCACGGCCGGTCCGGTCACCGCGCTCCCGACCTGTCCAGTCGTCGTGCTGTCGATCCGTCGCGTCACCGCCACCGCCGCAGCAGCGAGGCCGTTGCGGTGGCGATGCTGTATCGCCACCGCCGCGACGGCCGAGCAGTGCCGGCGACGCCGCGCCACCGCCTACCTGCCCGGCCCCGGCAACCGCCACCCGTCGGCCCGCCGCCCCACCGGCGCATCGCTCGCCGCCGGTGAGCCCCGCTGCAGCCCGGCCGTCATGTGCTCCACCCGGGCCGCGTCCGCCGCGCCACCAGCGCGCCCGATCTCACCGGCTATCGCCTTGGACCACCAGACGAAGACCTGAAGGCAGTCGCTGGGCGCGCGGCTCGACGACATCACCATGGCCGACGACGCGGGGGCGGTCACTTCCCGGGTTCGGCGCCTCGGGTGGTGGGGGTCGCGCACGAGCGGGAGCACGGTCGCCCCCGACGTGACCGTGATGTCGTTACCAGGCGGAGTCGGGGCTCCGCTGTCTGCCTGGTCGGCGAACTGGCCACCCGGCATCACCGACCGATGCGAGCCAGACCATGCTGAGCGGCGTGAACTGCCGCGGCGCGGGCGCACTGGCGGGCGGGGCAACGCATGCAGGATCCTGTTCGTCGAGCTCGAAGTCGCGAGGCGAATCGGCCTGGTTCAGTGCGTGCACAGATTCAGAGGGCCCGACGGTGAGCTGGAACCGATCTGGCTGGAAGTCGGCGTGTTGATGCACCGTCGTGGCGGCTTCCACCCGGCCCGCGCGGCTGACCGCACGGCGCCTCCGAGGGGACCAATTGTCGGAGACTCTACGTGGGGGAAGCGACTTATCCAGCACCAGTGTACGTTGCGAACCGCCCGTAGCATGCCAGGCATGGAGCACGACGTGCGTGGTGTGGTGCGGCGCAATCTTTCGGGGGTTGCCGGCGACCTGGTCGAGCCGCTGGGGCGGGGGCTGGACAACACCGCGTACCTGGTGGATGGCGCTTGGGTGGTTCGGTTTCCGGGCGATCCTGAGGCGCTTGACGTGGAGCGGGAGGCGCGGCTGCTGCGCGAGATCGCGGGCGTCCTCGACGGCATTGTCGCCGTGCCCGAGCCGGCGTTCGTGGCCGATGGGGCGATGGGGTATGCGCTGCTTCCCGGCGTACCGCTGATGCTGCTGCAACCGCCCGACCTCACGGCGATCGCGGACACGCTCGCCTCGGTGCTCACGGCTCTGCACGCGCAATCGCCGGCGCGGTTCGCCGGGCTGGTGAGTGAGGACGCCGATCCGCCGTCTACCTGGCTGGACGAGCTGCGGGGGATGACCGTGGACCTTCCGGAGGCCGTGGCGTTCCTCGAGGCCGCACCGCCGGCGCCCGCGACGACGCTGGTGTTCTCGCACAACGACCTGGGTGCCGAGCACGTGCTTGTCGATCCGGAAACTTGGCGGGTCACGGGCATCATCGACTGGAGCGACGCCGCTTTATGTGACCCGGCGTACGACTACGGGCTGCTGCTGCGCGACCTCGGTCCACAGGCCCCGGCGCCGCCCCCGCCGCTGCGGGAACGTGCGCTGTTCTACGCCCGCGCCGGGCTGATCGAGGATCTGGCCTACGGCGAGGATCCGGCGAATCCGGACCCGCACCGGTCAACCTACGTGCGGAAGAGCCGAGACCGGGCGAAGACGCTGTTTCACGCCGACTGACGCACGACGAGTTTCGGGTCGAAGATGACGGACTCGACGCGCAGGGAAGGATCGTCGATGCGGGCCAGGACCAGCCGGGTCGTCTCCGCGGCCATGTCCTCCAGCGGATGCCGGACCGTGGTCAGCTGCGGCCGGGCGTCCAGCGCCGCGCTGCTGTCGTCGAACCCGATGACGGCCACGTCCTCGGGCACCCGCCGGTCGAGGGTCCGCAGCGCCATGAGCGCACCCTGCGCCATGAGGTCGTTGGCGACGAAGACGCCGTCGAGACCGGGGAACTGCTTCATCAGCGTCAGCATCGCCAATTCCCCGGACTCGTAGGTGAAGCCGCCCTCCACGGTCGGGAACCACGCGTGGCCGTGCCGGGCGAGGGTCTGGCGGAACCCGGTCAGCCGGTCCTGGGAGGCCGGCACGTGCGCCGGCCCGGTGATCATGCCCAGCCGCGTGCAGCCGCGCTCCAGCAGCCGCTCGGCGGCGAGCGAGCCGCCGGCGTCGTTGGCCAGGTCGACGTACGAGATCGGGACCGGCTGCGCCGGCCGCCCGACGAGCGCGGCCGCGATGCCGGCCTCGCACAGCTGCTGCGGCAGCGTGTCGTCGGGGTGCAGCGACAGGACGACGGCGCCGTCGGCCTGGCCCTGCCCCAGGTCCCCCACGAGCCGCGTGCGGGCCTCCTGGGTGCCGACGATCTGCAGGGCGAGCTGGATTCCTTTCGGCCGCAGCACGCTCATCACGCCGCCGACGATCCGGCCGAAGAACGGGTCGGCGAAGAAGCGCTTCATGAACGGGTCGTCGTCGTGGGAGACGGCGTCGGAGACGACCAGCGCGACCGTGCCGCTGCGGCGGGTGACCAGCGAGCGCGCGGCCCGGTTCGGCACGTAGCCGGTGGCGTCCACGGCCTGCCACACGATCTCGTGCAGCTTCGGGTCGACGTTGCGCACGCCGTTGATGACCCGCGAGACGGTGGCCCGCGAGACGCCCGCGGCCTCGGCCACGTCTTCCAGGGTGGGTCGCCGTTTCTCGCTCATCACGCGCTTTTATAGCACGACACAGGGAAAGCGCTCTCCAGGCATTCTGCCCAGAGAGCGCTTTCACCGCATATCACTTACCGATACACACCGAACTCCCAGAGCGAGTAACCGTACGCCGTAGCCCGGACCTGGCCGTTCACCCGGACGTAGCGCGCGTTGCCGTTGACGTTGACGTCGTCGAACCCGCCGTCGCCGGCCGCGGTCGAGTAGATCGTCGTCCAGTTCGCGTTGTCGTCGGAGGTCTGGATCTGGTACGTCTTCGCGTACGCGTCCTCCCAGGCCAGGAACACCTTGTTGAAGGTCTGCTTGGACCCGAGGTCGACGGTGATCCAGGCCGTGTCGAGCCACTCACTGGCCCAGCGGGTGCCGTAGTTGCCGTCCACCGCGTAGGAGGGCAGCTGCGGGCCGTTCGTGCCGGTGGGCTGGTAGCTCGACGCCGTGGCCGTCTTGTTCAGCGCGATGTTCGTTCCCGGGATGCTGGGCGCGACCACCCTGAACGAGCGGGTCTCGATGCCGACGTTGCCCTGGCCGTCGAAGGCGTACACGTAGATCTTCCAGACGCCCATCTTCTCCGGCGCGGTCACCGTGAACGTGCTGCCGTTCTGCGTGAAGTTCACGTTGCGCAAGCCGGTGCCGCCGGTGATGTACTTGTCGCTGGCCATCAGGTTGTAGCGGATCGTGTCGCCGTTGGGGTCGCTCGCGGCGACGTTCACCGTGAACTGGCCGCCCGCCGGGACGGCGGTGGAGTTGCTGAGCGTCATCGAGGTGATCTGCGGGGCCGTGTTGGAAAGCGGCGTGCCGCTGTAGGCCTGCTTGAGCGCCCCGTAGCCGAGCCGGCGCCAGCCGCCCGGATAGGTGTTGAGCCACACGCCGCCGAAGTCGTTCTCCAGGCCGTAGTGGAACTCGGTCGCGCCCAGGGCCACGCCCGGGTGGGACTTGATGGCGTTCCAGCTGGCCGTGTAGCCGTCGCGCTTCTGCAGGTCGGTCGGCTCGGTAGGCACCCCGTTGACGTCGTTGGGAACCTCCCACTCGCCGGACGGCCCGCCCTCGGTGACGATGTACGGCTTGGTGTACCCACCGTTGATCCAGTCCTGCTTGATGTTGCCGATCGCGCCGTAGGAGTTCACGGCCAGCAGGTCCAGGTGCGGCGAGTTGGCCTTGTAGTACGGCCACGCGCCGGTGTACGCGTCGGTCGAGGTGACCGGGTGGTTCGGGTCGGCGGCGTGGATGGCCACGGCGAGCTCGTCGACGAACTTGGCGTACGCCACGCGGCGCGCCTCCACGTCGGCGGCGGACAGGCCGTGGTCCTGCATGGTGAGGATGACCTCGTTGCCGACGTCCCACAGGAGCACGCCCGGGTTGTTCTTCAGGGCGTTGACCCGGTTGACGATCTCGGTCTTGGTGTTGTTCTTGTACGTGGTGTCGTTGACGTAGTCCGCGCCCTGGTTGAGCCAGTGCCCGACGACGACCTTCATGCCCTGCTGGGCGGCCCGGTTGAGCAGCTCCGGGGTCTGTGCGTCGTCGACGCCCCAGGTCCGGACCGTGTTGACGCCCATGTTCTTGAGGTCGCGCAGGTACCCGTCGGCGGCGCCCTGCGGCGGGCCGTAGGTGAGGCCCTTGACCTCCCACGGCTGGCCGTTGACCTGCAGCTGCCAGTTGCCCTGGCTGCCGGTCACCTTGACCACGCTCGGGCCGGCCGGCGTGGCCGGGTCGGTCATGGCGGCCGGGACGGTGCCGGTGGCCTTGGAGACCGTCACCGAGTCGACGGAGAGGATGCCGCCGGAGGTGGTGCTCGGCGTCGGGGTGGTGAAGCCGGCGATCGCGTTGGGCAGCGAGCCGCCGATCGACAGGTCGAAGCGCAGGTAGAAGCCGTGGTGCACGGCGTTGCTCCACGCCGTCACGCCGACCTGGCTCTCCCGCACGATCCAGGACTGCTTGCCGTCGAGGTAGAAGCGGATCTCCTCGTCGGTCTTCGTGCGGTCGATGACCTGGGTGTACTCGTGGTAGCCGCTCTGGCAGCCGACGCAGGACGCGAGGCCCGAGGAGCGGCCGTTGTACTCGCCGCACACCCCGTCCGGGGCGGTGCCGCAGTGCAGGGTCTGCGCGAGCTGGCTGCGGCCGTTGACGTCGGTCATGATGTCGGTCTCGCCGACGCCGGGCCAGTTGTTGTAGTTGCCGCGGTACGCCGCGCCGGTCGCCCGGAAGCCGGGCCAGTAGCCGGCGGCGTTGGCCACGTCGGGCTGCTTGACGAGCGCGGTGAACCTCACCTGTTCGCCCGGGGCGGCCTGGAAGTCGGTGCGCTGGGTCTCCAGGCGGCCGGAGGTCCAGTTGCCGGCCCCGTCGCGGATCGCCTTGATGTTGAGCTTGCCGGCGCCGTCGAGGTACACGTTCGCCGTGCTGTTGCTCGCGGTCTCGACCTCACCGGTGCCCCAGTTCGCGGCGCCGCCGGGGAACTGGGTGCCGGTGCGCATGAGCCAGTTGGCCGCCGCGGGCGAGGTGTTGGCCGCGCCGTCGAAGGTGTCCTGCCAGACCGTGGTCCAGCCGGGCTCCTGGGTCGGCGAGGTCGACGGGGTCGGCGACGGGGTGCTCGTACCGCCGCCCACGAAGACCTTGAAGTCCCACAGCGAGTAGCCGTAGCCGCCCGGGCGCGCGGTGCCGTACATGCGCACGTAGCGGCCGGAGCCGGTCACCGGGATGGTCTGCGTGCCGCCGGTGCCGGTGCTGGTGGAGTAGATGTCGGTCCAGGACGTGCCGCTGGCCGACGTCTGGATCGCGAATGCCTTGCCGTAGGCCGCCTCCCACGAAAGGACCACCTGGCAGATCGACTGGGTCGAGCCCAGGTCCACCTGGATCCACTGCGGGTCGCTGAACTGGCTGCTCCAGCGGGTGCCCGCGTCACCGTCGAAGGCGTACTGCGGGCCGTTGGCCGCGCCCTCCGACGACGAGGCCGTGGCCGTCTTGCCCTGGGCGACGTCGGTGGTACCGCAGGCGCCGCCGGTCGGGTTCGTGGTGCCCCCGATGGTGCCGTAGACACCGAACTCGTACAGCGAGTAGCCGTAGCCCGACCCGCGCACGGTGCCGTACATGCGGATGTACCGGCCGGTGCCCGTCACGTTGAGCGTCTGGTCCCCGCCGGTGCCGGTGGTGGTGCTGTAGATGTCGGTCCAGTTCTGGTCATCGGCCGAGGTCTGGATCTGGAAGGCCTTGCCGTAGGCGCCCTCCCAGGACAGCTTCACCTGGCTGATCGTGGCGGTCCCGCCGAGGTCGATGCGGATCCACTGCGGGTCGCTCCACTGGCTGCCCCAGCGGGTGCCCGCGTTGCCGTCGTTGACGAAGCTGGGCGCCACGTCGTCGGACTGCGTCGACGAGGCCGTGACGGGCTTGCCTTGCGAGATCAGGCCGTCGGCGGCGCGCGCGAACGGCGCGACCACGACGGCGACGGCGGCGACGACGGCGAGCACCAGGGCTATGCGCCATCGCGAGGTGAGCAGTTTCCGCCAGGCAGGGGCGGTGGGGTGCGCCGGATGCACGAGGGGCTCCTTGCGGGGTGTGTGGGGAGCGCGGCGGCGGTTTGGAGAGCGCTCTCCGATTGCACGCAGTGTTGTCCCGGCGTTTCGGCCGTGTCAAGAGTTGCCGGTCGATCGTCAAGATCTTTTCAACGCATTTGCGGCCGTACGTCGGGATCGGCGCCCTTGGGGACCTTGACACCCGCCCACAGGCGGTCGCAGTCTGGTCACGCGACTTGGAGAGCGCTCTCCAAGCACCTCCCGCACAGCGACGACTTCGACACGGGGTGATACGTGTGAGCACGACGGCGGTCCAGGCCGCGCAGGGCCGGCTGACCTTCCCTTCGACCTTCTGGTGGGGCGCCGCCACGGCCGCCTACCAGATCGAGGGGTCCGTGGGCGCCGACGGCCGCACCCCGTCGATCTGGGACACGTTCTCGGCCCAGCCCGGCCGCATCGACAACGGCGACACGGGCGCGACGTCGACCGGGCACTACGTGAAGTATCGCGAGGACGTGCGGCTGATGGCCGAGCTCGGGCTGTCGGCGTACCGGTTCTCGATCGCCTGGCCGCGCATCCGCCCGGCCGGGGGCGCCGGCGTCAACGAGGCCGGCCTGGACTTCTACGACCGGCTCGTCGACGAGCTGCTCGCCGCGGGCGTGCGCCCGGTCGCGACCCTCTACCACTGGGACCTGCCCCAGGAGCTCGAGGACACCGGCGGCTGGACCAGCCGGGACACCGCGCTGCGCTTCGCCGACTACGCGGCCGCCGCCGGCGCGCGCCTCGGTGACCGGGTGGCGATGTGGAACACCCTCAACGAGCCGTGGTGCTCGGCGTTCCTCGGCTACGGCACCGGCGGGCACGCGCCCGGCCGCCGCGGTCACGTCGGCGCGCTGACCGCGACCCACCACCTGCTGCTCGCGCACGGCCTCGGCGTCGCCGCGCTGCGCTCGGCCGGCGTGGCCGGGCAGGTGTCGGTGGCGCTCAACGCCGGGGCGGTACGGCCGCTGACGGACAGCCCGGCCGACGCGGACGCGGCGCGGCGCATCGACGGCCTGCTCAACCGGATCTTCTTCGACCCGGTTCTCAAGGGGTCGTACCCGGCCGACACCGTCGAGGACACCCGCGAGCTGACCGACTGGCACTTCGTGCACCCCGGCGACCTGGCGGCGATCTCGGCCCCGGTCGACGCGATCTGCGTGAACTACTACCAGCCGGACCTGGTCAGCGCGGCGCCGGACGGGGTGCTGGACCACAACACGCCCTACCCGACCGCCCAGGGCGTACGGTTTCATCCGACGCCGGGGCCGGTCACGCACATGGGCTGGTCCGTCGACCCGACCGGCCTGCGGGACCTGCTGCTGCGCATCAACCGCGACTACGGCGACCGCCCGATCTACGTGACCGAGAACGGGGCCGCGTACGACGACCGCCCCGACTCCGACGGCGGCGTCGACGACCCGGAGCGCATCGACTACCTGCGCGGGCACCTCGCCGCCGTGCACGAGGCGATCGCGGCCGGCGTGGACCTGCGCGGGTACTTCGTGTGGTCACTGCTGGACAACTTCGAGTGGGCGTTCGGGTTCAGCCGGCGGTTCGGGCTGATCCGGGTCGACTACGCGACGCTGGAGCGCACGATCAAGGCGAGCGGACGGTGGTACTGCGAGGCCATCGCCCGCAACGCCATCGACGCTCCCCTGTCCTGATCAGCGCTGGTCGACCACCCGGCGCATCTTGCCGGCCGACCGCTCGACCTCGCCCGGGGCGAGCAACTGGACGCGGACCGTGACGCCGATCGAACCCTTCACGGTCTGCTCCAGGGCGGTCGCCGCCGCGGCGGCGTCCTCGGGGGTGGCGTCGGGGCGGCGCTCCGTGCGTATCGTCAACACGTCCAGGCGCTCGGCGCGGGACAGCACGCACTGGAAGTGCGGGGCCAGCGCGGCCTGGCGCAGCAACAGCTCCTCGATCTGGGTCGGGAAGACGTTCACGCCGCGCACGATCATCATGTCGTCGCTGCGACCGGTGATCCTCTCCATCCGCCGCATGGTCCGTGCGGTGCCGGGGAGCAGGCGGGTGAGGTCTCTGGTGCGGTACCGGATGACGGGCATCGCCTCTTTCGTCAGCGACGTGAGCACCAGCTCGCCGTATTCGCCCTCGGGCCGGACCTCCCCGGTCCGCGGGTCGATGATCTCCGGATAGAAGTGGTCCTCCCAGATCGTGAGGCCGTCCTTGGTCTCGGCGCACTCGTTGGCCACGCCCGGGCCCATCACCTCCGAGAGCCCGTAGACGTCGACGGCGTGCATGTCCAGGCGCCGCTCCAGCTCGCCGCGCAGGTCCTCGGTCCACGGCTCGGCGCCGAGGATCCCGACCTGCAGCGAGGACTCGCGCGGGTCCAGGCCCTGGCGGACCATCTCGTCGACGATCGCGAGCAGGTAGGACGGCGTGACCATGATGACGTCGGGCCGGAAGTCGCGGATCAGGGTCACCTGCCGCTCGGTCATGCCGCCGGAGACCGGCACGACGGTGCAGCCGAGGCGCTCGGCCCCGTAGTGGGCGCCCAGCCCGCCGGTGAACAGGCCGTAGCCGTACGCCACGTGCACGATGTCGCCCGGCCGGCCGCCCGAGGCGCGGATCGATCTCGCCATCAGGTCGGCCCAGGTGTCGATGTCGGCCTTCGTGTAGCCGACGACGGTGGCCCGGCCGGTGGTGCCGGACGAGGCGTGGATGCGGGCGATTCGTTCGCGCGGCACGGCGAACATGCCGAACGGGTAGTTCGCCCTGAGGTCTTCCTTGGTCGTGAACGGAAACTTTGACAAATCGGAAATGTCAGTTACGTCAGACGGGTGGATGCCGCTCTTGGCGAAGGCGGCCTTGTAGTGCGGCACGTGCTCGTGGGCGTGCCGGAGCGTGTGCCGCAGGCGGGCGAGCTGCAGGGCGGCCAGCTCGTCGCGTGAGGCGGTCTCGATCGGTTCCAGGGTGCCCGGGGCGGGGGTGACGTCGCGCACATCAACATCCTGCACCCGCAGCTCACCCCGTGCGTGCTCGCCGTCACGCGATATTTACACGAGATGATCTTTCTGAATCGATACAGTCGAGCTCATGGAGACCACCGCACAGCGCATTCGCACCGCCGTCGCGGCCCGCAAGGCCCGCCGTCAGCTCGCCCGGGAGATCGCGGCCTACCGCACCCCGGCCGAGCGCCTCGAGCTCGACCTCATCCTCGGCCGGCACACGGAGGAGGAGATCGCCGAGATCGACGCCCTGCTCCGGAAGGGCTGAAGGGGCCGTACCTACTGGCACGTACGGGGGGCGAGGAGTGCCCGCCCTGGTGTCGCACCCCGAGCTGCGCACGACGGCGGTAGCCTTCGACGCGTATCGCTGGGAGGTCGTCCGCATCGCCCTGTGGACCACCGCCTCACCGGCGGTTCCCGGCGCCACCGAGCGCTACTGTCCATGCCCGAGCCCGGTTAGAGCGCCGCGACCGCGCTCTCGACGGTGCCGTGCAGCGCGAAAACCATGTCCAGCCCGGTGATGCGGAAGATCCGGCGGACCCGCTCGTCGGTGCACACCACGGCGAGCCCGCCGCCGGCCTCGCGACTGCGATTGAACGCCCCGATCAGCACACCGAGCGTCACCGAGTCCATGAAGCTGACGTTGGACAGGTCGACCACGAGCGTCGGCTGGGCGTCGAGGGCAGCGTTGACCGCCTCCCGGAGCTGAGGCGCGTTGCCGACGTCGAGTTCGCCCTCGGCGTGCACGACACCGTGCCCGCCGATCGTGCCGATCGTGAACGCCACGCGTAGAAGGTAGCGGCAACCGGTCACCCCCATGGGGCGGGGCCGGAGATTCACGGGCCGCACCCGCGGTGACCTGGCCGGGGCGCACCAGTCGCCGGAAAGGGGATCGCCAAGCCGGTCGACTTCACCGGCCTGATGCGCGTCGTGCGCCGCCTCGAGGCCTTCCACATCAGCGTCGAACGCTCCCCGGCTGACAGCCCCGGCCCGGGTGCCAACGTCTCCGGCGCGGACGGCGGTGATGATCTCGACGGCGTTCTCGGTGCGGCCGCGGCGGCAAGGACCCAGCCGGTCAGAGCCAGCAGCGTTAGGACGAGCACGATCAGCGCCGGGCCGCCCGCGACCGCGGCGAGCAGGCCACTGCCGCCGGCCAGGACGGCTCTCACGGCCGGGCCCGGCGCATGGCGACCGAGCGCGTGTAAAGAATTCTTGACAGGGTGTCCGGTCTACTTTACCTTCGATCGTGTCAAAGATGCTTTACACGCAGACCGGAGAGCGCGATGTCCTATCAGGAGAAGCGAGCCTGGATCTACGCGGTCGTCGCCGTGGTCGTGCCCGTGGCCTACACGGTGACGCTGCTCGTGCGGGCGCCCGCCGCGGGGCTGGCCGCCAGTCACTACGTGGTGCCGATGCTCGTGGCGATCGGCGGGGCGATCGTGCTCAACATCGTCGTCGAGGCGTTCGCGGCCGGCGGGGCGGCCAAGGCGGAGAAGGGCGGCGACGAGCGGGACCGGCAGATCGGGCGGCGCGGCGAGTTCGTCGGCTTCTACGTCATGAGCGTCGGGGCGATCGTGCCGCTGGTGCTGGCGATGCGCGAGGCGCCGTACTTCTGGATCGCCAACTCTTTGTACCTGTCGTTCGCGCTCGCGGCGGCGGTGTCGTCCGTCGTCAAGATCGTAGCGTATCGGCGGGGGATGTAAGGCGTGGGCAAGCCGACCCGGGTCACCAACTCGATCCGCGCGCTGCGCTTCGCCAACGGGGAGATGACCCAGGCGGACCTGGCCGAGCGGATCGGGGTCACGCGGCAGACGGTCATCGCGATCGAGCAGGGCAAGTACTCCCCCACGCTCGAGACGGCGTTCCAGATCGCCCGCGTGCTCGGCGTACCACTCGAAGCGGTCTTTCACTATCCCGAGGAGCAGCAATCATGAAGTCCCAGCAGGGCCTGGCCCGGATCGCGGGCGCGCTCTACCTCATCGTGGCCGTGTGCGGAGGGTTCAGCCAGTTCTTCGTGCGCGGCCGGCTCGTCGTGGCCGGCGACGCGGCGGCCACCGCGGCGCACATCCGCCAGCACGCCGACCTGTTCCGGGCCGGCCTGGTCAGCGACCTCGTCAACGTCGGCTGCTTCCTGGCCGTGGCCCTCGTGCTGTACGCCCTGCTCTCCCCCGTCTCGCGCTGGCTGGCCATGTCCGCGCTGGTGTGCAACGCGGTCTCCGTCGCGGTGATGGCCGTCAACGTGCTCAACCACTACGCCGCGCTCGTCGCCGCCACGCGCGGGCCCGACGAGCGGCTCGCCGGCTTCTACATGGACGTGTTCGCCCAGGGGTACCTCGTCGGCCAGATCTTCTTCGGCCTGTGGCTGCTCCCCCTCGGCCTGGTCATCTACCGCTCCGGCCTGATGCCCAGGGCGCTCGGCGTGCTGGTCATGCTCGGCTGCGTCGGCTACCTCGGCGACCTGCTACGCACCCCGGCCTCGCCGGTCCTGCTCGTCCTGCCCGTCGTCGGCGAGGTGGCCCTGGTCCTGTGGCTGCTCGCCGGCCGCATCCGCACGACGGACCCGGCCCCGGCGCTCACGACCTGAGGCGGGGCACCCCGCTGCCGCCCGCGCGGACGAACTCCACGAGGCCGTTCACGTCGACGCCGTGCGGCGGATCGGCCGCATAGCCGGCGATTCGCAGCGCCGCCCGGTCCAGCAGCCGGGCGGCGCCCTGCGCGTTGCCGCGCCGGGCGTGCGTGAGGCCGACGGCGAGCTGGGCCAGGCCGCGCCAGAGTTCCCGCTCCGCCTCGGGCGCGGCCTTCCAGGCGGCCTCGAGAACCTCGTGCGCGTGGAAGGGCCGGCCGGCGTCGAGCAGCCGCTGCGCCTCCCGCAGCGCGTCGGCGGGGCCGAGCGACAGGTCCTCGGGCATCGTCGGCACGCCCGGCGCCCCGTGCGGCAGCGGACGGCCGAGCTCGTCGCGGGGCCGGGCGTTGCGGGCCCGCCCGGTCTCGTCGCGGTCTCGTTCTCGCTCCACCCACCGACAGTACTTCGCGTGGATGCGTGAGCGTGGAGAAGCTCGATGTCGGGCATGATGTACCGCGTGACGCAATGGGAATATGCGCGACTGGAGTACCGTGCGGCCGGCACGCTGGGCACGGACAAGTTCGAGGACTGGGACGCCGTGTTTCACCACCCCGGTGGCGTCCAGCGGTGGGGCACGGACGAGCGGTTCAACGACCTGCGCCACCTCAATCGCGCCGGCGCCGAGGGCTGGCAGGCGTACGACCGCGCCGCGATGATCATCGGCCAGCCGGCCCGACTGCACGCGGTGACGTACTCCCTGCGCCGCGTCGTCGAGCGCTGACAGGCCTCCCAGGCCGGTCACAGCCCCCCGCCCCTCCCCGTGCAGCCACCGTCTCGAAACTCGACGGCAACGGCTCGCCCGGGGAGGGCAAGATCCGCTCGGCGTGGTGGCCTCCCTGACCGCCACCGGCGCGCCCCACGCCGCGCGATCCGAGGAGACCACCCTCGTCGCGGCGTCCGGCCAGGCCGCCGCGACGACGAGCGGCCCGGCTGGCGACGGCTGTCCTGGCCTCGCCTGGCCCTGTCCACCACTGCCTCCCGGTAGTCCACGCGACCGCGACGGGCCTGCGATGACGGCGGCAGCGGCGAGTCAATGGCGTATTCGAGCGACGAGCTTGGCGCCACGCCCGCCTCGGCGGCCGGAGGCTCACGCTCCCGCCAGGCCTGCGCCGCGACTTCACCGCGACGGCGCGGGCCGGGGCGGCGGACCGCCGCGCCCGCCTGGTCGCCGAGCGCCTCGGCACCGGCGTGCCGCTCAGCCTCGACGCCGACCTGGCCCCGGCGGGCCCGGCCCGCACGGCGGCTGGCAGGTCCTGCTCCAGGACCGCCCCGGCGAGCCGCACCGCACGCTCCGCCGTCACGCGAGCGCCGCGATCGCCACCGCGAGCACCCTCGTGTAGTTCCTCATCGCCGATGGCGGTTTAGGCCCTGCCGCCCGATGACCCCACCGAACCCGGCCAAGCCCTTGTCGTGCTGCTCCAGCAGCCACGCGTCGCCCAATACGCAAGACCACTACCCGGATGGCGCCCCGACGATCCACGCCGCTTCACCACTCGCCGCAAGAAAGCGATGATCTTGAGGGAGCGGTGCCGGCCGACTCCCGGGTCGGCAGCCGTCATCGTCGGCGGCCCCGAACGGCAAGGTCGCTATTCGCAGTTGGCCGTGGTCGCCAGGGGTGGAGTGGTGGCGCGGCTACCGTGGGTGCACGGCGTAGGTCAGGTGCGTCACCCTCGGGGAGGGCTCCGCGCGGACCGGCTCCAGGGCCACGCGGGCCGCGTCCACGCCCTCGAACAGGCGGATTCCGGAGCCGAACAGCACGGGCGACAGCGTGATCGAGAACTCGTCGATCAGGCCGGCGTTCACGTACGCAAGGATCGTCTCGGCGCCGCCGGCGATGCGGACGTCGCGGTCGCCGGCGGCCTCGCGGGCCCGGTCGAGCGCGGGCTCGATGCCGTCGTTGACGAAGTGGAACGTGGTCCCGCCCGGCCGCTCCCAGGGGTCACGCCTGGTGTGCGTCACGACGAAGACCGGGGTGTGGAACGGCGCCTCCTCCGGCCACGCCAGCTCGCCGGCGTCGAACATGCGCTTGCCCATGACGCTGGCGCCGGTGCGCTCGTGCGTCGCCCGTGCGATGTCGTTGTCGAGTCCTTCCTCGCCGCCCTCGCCGAGCTTGAGGTTCTCCCGGAACCACCGCTGCGGGAACGCCCACGCCTGCAGCTGCGACCACTGCGCCATCCAGCGCTGGACCCTCGGGTCGTTCTGGCCTTCGGGCGAGAAGACGTCCTCGACGGGCACGGCCTCCGGCGCCATGAAGCCGTCGAGCGACATCGTCACGCTGAAGAACACTTTCCCGGCCATCAGCCCTCCGCTCCCTTCCGAACGATCTCGGTGATGTAGACGGCCAGGTTGCTCAGGGTCTGCCGGCCGCCCTCGATCGCGTGGTACTTCTCGACCGCCTCGTCGCGCAGTTCCCTGGTGGGGAACACCGTGCGCATCACGATCCGGGTCGCCGCACCGTCCGGCTCGAACGTCAGGACCGACTCGAAGGCGTTCGGGTCGCCGCGGGACTCACCGTGCAGCAGCGCGATCCGCTCCGGCGGGGCGATCTCGGTCCAGGTGATCCACTCGGAGTAGTCCGTCCCGTCCGGCCCGTGCATCACGAAGTCCCAGACTCCGCCCTCGCGGAACTCGAACGACCGCGTGGTCGTGGTGAACCTCTCCGGACCCCACCACCGCGACAGGTGCCGCACCTCGGTGAACGCCTCGAACACCAGCTCCCGCGGGGCGTCGATGACCCGGGAGATCACGATCTCCCGGTCGGCCGTCGCCGGCTCCGCCCGCGTTTCTCGCCGTGCCGCTGCCATCGGTCATTCCTCCTGCCGTGTCTGCTTGAGGTCCTGCACGTAGGCGTCCAGCCGGTCGAAACTCTCGTTCCAGAACCGCTCGAACCCGCCGACCCATTCGTGGACCGGCCGCAGCCCGCGGGCGTCCAGGCCGTAGAGGCGCTGCTTGCCCGCCCCGCGGACCCGCACCAGCCCCACCTCGCGGAGCACCCGCAGGTGCTTGGACGCGCCCGGCAAGCTCATCCCCAGCTCCTGGGCCAGGTCGGTCACCGGCCGCTCACCCGCCCGCAGCAGCGCCAGGATGTCCCGGCGCTGCGGCTCGGCGATCGCGTTGAACGCGTCCGACGTCGTCGCTGCTCGTGCCACGGCAGCCACCTTATTTTCCCATATGGGAAAACGTCAAGCCGAGATGGGTGAAGTCGCGGACCCGAACAGCTGGAATGGCGCTGCCAGAGCTGCGGCCTGGCACCTCCACGATCGACATGTGAGACCCATGCCTCGACGATCACGTCGCGATGATCCCGCGACCCGCGGCCGGACACCGCGGCGCGGACTCAAGTCGGAATACGGACAGTTTCGGGCCAACGTGACCCGCAGCCGGTAGGCCTGGCCGGTACCCCATCCGACCCTGGAGGCTCCACCATGGCCAATCCCGCGCAGCCCGAGCCGCAGCCCCAGCCTCAGCCGGCGATCCCGCCTCAGCCCGGGACCCAGCCGGGCCTTCCGCCGGAGGCGCAGCCGCAGGTCAAGGGCGGTGGCAAGCGCCGGCAGGTCACGATTCTGGTCACCCTGGTCGTCGTGCTGGGCGTCCTGCTCGGCCTCGCCTGGTTCTTCAACCGCGATGCCGCCATGAACGCGAACATCGGCGACTGCCTGCACAACCCGGGCGACGACAACCTGAAGATCGTCAAGTGCGACAGCGCGGACGCCGAGTACGAGGTGCTCGGCAAGGTCGTCGACCAGCCCAGGACCACCCCGTTCAGCTCGGTCTGCGACCGGTGGCCGGACGCGACGAACTCGTTCTGGCAGGGCGAGGAGGGCAAGAACGGCGACGTGCTCTGCCTGAAGGCGAAGAAGTAATCCGCTTCGACCGAGAGCACCGCGGGCCGCGTCGCGCGGCCCGCGGTGCCGGATGCGCCGCTCAGTAGCCGGGGAAGACCGCCCGCAGGTCGTCGAGGCTGATCGGGCCGGTGATCCGCACGTCCGCGGGCGTGTACTGCGCCTTGAGCCGGCCCGCGGCCAGCCGCAGCCAGGCCTCCAGCGTGAGCGACAGCTCGCCGTCCGGCGAATCCGGCGCGGCGCCGAGCTTCACCGGGTCGGCCAGCTGCAGGCCCAGGACCTCGCCGGTGTCGGTGAGGCGCACGAGGAGGTTCGCGGTGCGCCCGTCGAGGTTGGCGGGCTTGGCGATCCAGCCGAACAGGCCCTCGACCCGGTCGCTGATCAGCGCGGCCGCCTCCGGCGCGAGCGCGGCCGACGGGTCGAGGCCGGCGCGCACGTCCCAGTCGTGGTAGCCGAACTCGTTCAGCCGCAGCAGCGCCGAGGTGGCCACGTCGACCGGCTCCGGCATCCACCCGACGTCGATCTTGTGCGACTCGCGCTGCTCGGGCGTGAAGGCCTCGTACGCCTCGACGAGCTTCTGGTTCGCCACCGGGAACGCCGCCTGGCGCTCCTGCGGGGTCATGCCGTCCCAGCGCGCCCAGACGCCCTTGTTGAACTCGAACTCGGGGGCGGGCCGGCCCTCGAGGGAGGCCTGCACGGCCTCCAGATTGATCTCGGCGCCGCTGCCCAGGTGGCTGACGACCTGCGACACGTCCCACTCGTCGGCCGCCGACGGGCCGGTCAGCTGCTCGGCCGTGAGCCCCGCGACCAGCGCGGACAGGTCCTCATGGCCCTTGCGGAGGGCGGCGATCGCCTGATCTGCCTGAGTGCTCATGTAACCCCTAACCCCCTAAAAATTTGAAGCATAAACAAAGTCGTGACGCACAACACGAACTGGGTGCCGGATCAGGAATATTGCGTCAACCGCAACATCAGGTAGCTTCTCATGATGAACACGGGGGCTGGAGTAGGTGAACGAGAGCGCACCACACGGTTACGTCCCCGGGCCTGGACCGAGCTTCTGCTGGTCCTGGGCCTGTTCCTGGCATACAAGGTCGGCCGGCTGGCCGTCGACGGGCGGGTGAGCGCCGCCTACGCCGACGCGAACCTGGTCTGGCGCCTGGAGCGCGCGCTACGCCTGCCCGACGAGGCCGGCGTCCAGCACCTGCTGCTCAGCGCCGAGGCCCTGGTCCGGACGGCCAACGTGTTGTACGCGGTGGTGCACTTCCCCGCCACGATCGCGTTCCTGCTCTTCATGTACTTCTTCCGCCCCGAACACTACCTGCGGTTCCGGCGCATCCTGGCGTGGCTGACCGCGGCCGGGCTCGTGATCCACTTCATCTTTCCGCTCGCCCCGCCGCGGATGCTCAGCGGGCTCGGGATGCTCGACACCGCGGCCGTCTACGGCCCCTCGGTTTACGGGCCGCCGCAGGCCGACACCCTGAGCAACCAGTACGCGGCCATGCCCTCCCTGCACGTCGGCTGGGCGCTCGTCGTGGCGGCCGGCCTGATCCACGCCACGAGCACGAAGTGGCGCTGGATGTGGCTCGCCCACCCGGCGCTGACCCTGCTCGTCGTCGCCGGCACCGCCAACCACTACTGGCTCGACGGCATCGTCGCGGCGATCCTCGTCGGGCTCCTGCTGGTCGCCACCAGCCGCCACGAGCACGCGTCGCCGCGCGTGCCGGTGCAGGTCGGCCGCGAGCAGGCCGAGCGACACCAGACAAGCGATACGAGGCGTCAAGCCGACATGAACGTCACACATCTGCCATAAATGCTGTATCAAGGTCGCGTGGACTGGAACCTACGCACCTGCGCGCGGCGCGGACACGTGACCTACGCCCCGAACGAGGACGAGTTCCGGGAGAGGCTGCACGCCGCCACCCCGGTCGGCCCCGCGTGGCGCTGCCTGCGGTGCGGGGACTTCGTCATCGGCCAGCCGCACCAGAGCGGCCCCGCCGAGCAGGCACCGATCGTGCTGCGCGGGCGCGCCCTGCGCGACGCGCTCATCCTGCGCCTGCTGTCGCTGGAGCGGTTCATCAAGGGTCTGCTCGTCCTCGCCGCCGCCTACGGCGTGTTCCACTTCCGCAGCCACCGCGACGGCGTCGAGCGCGCATTCAACGAGGACCTGCCGCTGCTCCGGCCGTTCATGGACAAGATCGGCTGGAAGTTCGAGGACTCCGCGATGATCCACACCATCCGGACGGTCATCGAGGCCGAGTCCAAGACGCTGCTGTGGGTCGCGGCCGGTCTCGCGCTCTACGGCACCCTGCAGCTCATCGAGGGCATCGGCCTGTGGATGCTCAAGCGCTGGGGTGAGTACTTCGCCGTCGTCGCCACCTCACTCGGCCTGCCGATCGAGATCTACGAGCTCACCGAGAAGATCACGTTCACCCGCGTCGGCGCACTCGTGATCAACATCGTCGCGGTGCTGTACATCCTGCTCTCCAAGCGCCTCTTCGGCCTGCGCGGCGGCCACGCCGCCCACGAGGCCGAGCGGCACGAGACCAGCTTCATCGAGGTCGAGCTCGCCGCCAACGAGCCCACGCTGCCCAGGGGCCTGCGCACACCCAAGGTCCCGGTCGGTGCGGCGCGGCCGTAACGGATCTTGATGACGAAACCGTCATGGAACTGCCACTGGCGGGACACGTGAGCGCGTCGTATAGTTGAAAGCGAGACCGGCATCTTCCCCCGTGGATGCCGGTCTTCTCAATTGAGTTCAAGCTACGTTCTTGCGGATCGTGCGAATCGCGTTGAGGTTGTGCTCACGCGCGCAGCACTCCAGCACGGCCGCGTCGTCCTCGCCCCGCTCCAGCCGGTCCAGCAGCCCGTCGTGCTCGTCCACGGCCGTCGACAGGCGCAGCGCCGGATACAGCGTCATCAGCACCCGGGACGCGTCGATGCGGTCCCAGATCCCGTCCAGCGACTCGATCACGTAGCGGTTGCCGCAGCAGCGGTACAGCACCCGATGGAACCGCCGGTGCAGCAGCATCACCGCCCCGTGGTCGATCCGCTCCGCCGCGGCGGCCGCGCGCAGCTGCGCGTTGTACTGCCGCGCCTCCGCGATGTCCTGCGGGGTCACCCGCGCCGCGGCGGCCGCGAACGCGAACCCGTCCAGCAGCGCCAGCATCTCGACGAGTTGCTCCCACTCGTCGTCCTGCAGCGTCGCCACCCGGGCGCCGACGTTGCGCTCGAAGTCCACCAGGCCCTCGGCCTCCAGCCGCCGGATCGCCTCGCGCACCGGCACCGGGCTGATGTCCAGCTCCCGGGCCAGACTGCTCAGCACGAGCCGGTGCCCGGGCCGGTATCGGCCGTCGATGATGCGTTCGCGGATCTCGCGGTAGGCGAGCTCGTGCTTGGACGGCTCTGCGTGCACTGGCCACATCCGCTCTTGGACAGAGGCCCGCCGGGGCCACAATCATATACGATCAGGTCGGTGGCCGGCCCGCCATCGGTGGTGCGGCCGATGCGGACGGGGGCGGCCGCACCATGGACGGCGGACCGGCCACGAGTCGTTGATGGTAGGACCCAGCTCCGCGGCCGAGACCTCCCGCATCTCGACCTCGCGGACCTTGCCCGTCACGGCCGTCCGGGCGTTCACCAGGGATCGAATCCGGCGCCCGGCTCGTCATCTCGCCCGCAGCGGGCGAGCCGCACACCGCCCCGAAGGACGCAGCCTGGCGTCAGCGGCCTCTCGCCGGATTCCACGGGCGAGCGGCCCCCGAAGTCATTCTCCAGCCAGGGAGGTCCTTGCATGCCGGACGTCGAATCGAGCGCCGCCGGGCCCAAGCCGCGATCGGACGCGTGGCGCTCGGCGGTCACCGTCTTGCAGGAGGTGCAGCCGCCGTTCATCCCGGCGGGTGCGCACGCCATGACCATCGTCGTCGAGCATCCGCCGGGCGACCCCGGCACCCCTGCGCATCGGCACCCCGGACCGGCCTTCGGCTACGTGCTGTACGGCGAGATGGTGTTCGAGCTCGAAGGTGAGCCGCCACGCGTCGTGCGGGCCGGCGAGGTGTTCTGGGAGCCGGGCGGCGACGTCATCCACTACCAGGACGGCAACAACCGCGACGACATCCCGGTGCGCTTCACCGTCAGCATGCTCTGCGAACCGGGCAAGCCGATGCTCACCCTGGTGGACGAGGACGAGCTCGTCCAGCGGAGGGACCGCCGAGTCTCGGCGCGGTGAGGACGAGCCGGCTGGAGGCGTTCAGCGACGGGGTACTGGCCATCATCATCACGATCATGGTGCTGGAGCTGAAGGTGCCGGCCGGCCACCGCCTCACCGACCTCGTCCACACGACCGGCGTCGGGCTGCTGACGTACCTGCTCAGCTTCGTCTACGTCGGCATCTACTGGAACAACCACCACCACATGTTCCATCTGGTACGCCGGATCCGTGGCGGGGTGTTGTGGGCGAACCTGGCGCTGCTGTTCTGCCTGTCGCTGTTCCCGTTCACGACGGCCTGGATGAACGATTCGAGGTTCGAGCCGACCCCGGTCGTCATCTACGGCGTGAACCTGCTCAGCGCGGCCGTCGCGTACTTCGTGCTCCAGACGGTGATCATCCGGCAGCAGGGACCGGAGTCGCCGCTGCGGCAGGCCGTCGGCATCGACGTCAAGGGCAAGATCTCCCCGCCGTTCTACCTCGCCGGGATCCTCAGCGCCCTGATGATCGACCGCAGTGGCTGGGCCGGAGTCGGGATCGCCCTGGCGTGCTACGTCGGCGTGGCGATCATGTGGATCATCCCGGACCGCCGCATCGACCGGGTGTTCCGCCAGTACGAGGCCCAGGACTGAGGCGGCCCGACCGCCGCCTCCACCCGGGTTTCTTCTTCCCGGTCTTCGCCCGCGGCCGGCGTGACGGGCGTGCTACGCTCGGCGCGCGCCGAGGCCGCCAGCGTTTGCCATCCTGCCGCTGACCAGCCGACGGTGCTCCGGCGAGGTCCTGCCGCGATCGAGTGCCGCCCGCACGGTCGATCCGCCGCCAGTCCCCGCGCTCATCATCAGCAACGGCGTCGATCGGCCCTCATCGCCGACGACAACCCGCGCGTGCCTGGTCGGCCGGCTGCGGCCGGTGGCTTCCACACGGCTCTGTCCGGGCGACCGCCCAGTCTGGCTCGATGAAGCTTCGCGCCGATCGACTCAGACCAGGCGCCGCGCCGACTCGACCGGAGACCTGCCAATGATGATCAATGCCGACGATGCGCAACTGCGCCGACATCTTCGCGACGCCGAGGTGCCCGCCCTGCTGATGACGGTGGCGCACCTGACCGGCGACACCTCGATCCTGCGTGACGACCTGCGCTGCGAGGGCTGGCTGTTCCTGCCGCAGGGCGGGCTCACCGCCCGGCGGCGGGAGGAGGCCCGGGCGCTCGCGGCCGGCCTGCTGGCGCGGTTGCGCGACGGCGCGCCGGTGCCGCCGCTGGACGCGCGGACCCTGCACCGGATCACCAGCTGGGCGCTGGGCATGGACACCGCGGACCTGGTACCGCTGCTGGCCGAGGAGATCGTGCCGCCCGGCGCGGACCCCAAGGCACCCGGCTGGAACCGCGACGACCTGCCCGGCGCGCGCGACGTCGAGGTGGCCGTCGTCGGTGCCGGCATGAGCGGGCTGCTCGCCGCCCACCGGCTCAAGCAGGCCGGCGTGCCGGTCGTCGTCTACGAGAAGAACGGCGACGTCGGCGGCACCTGGCTGGAGAACACCTACCCGGGGTGCCGGGTCGACGTGGCCGGCCACCTGTACAGCTACTCGTTCGCGCAGCGCGCGGACTGGCCGTACCACTTCGGCACCCAGGAGAATCTGCGGCAGTACTTCGCGGACTTCGCCAAGCAGAACGGCCTGTACGAACACATCCGCTTCGAGACCGGGGTGCGCGCCGCCGCCTGGGACGAGGCCGCGGGCCGCTGGCGGCTGACCCTGGACACGCCCGACGGTGTGCGCACGGCCACCAGCACTGTGCTGGTCACCGCCGTCGGGCAGCTCAACCGGCCGCACGTGCCCGACATCCCGGGCCGCGACGAGTTCGCCGGCCCGGCGTTCCACTCCGCCCGCTGGGACCACGGCGTGAACCTCGCCGGACGGCGGGTCGCGGTCATCGGCACCGGCGCGAGTGCGGTGCAGTTCATCCCGGAGATCGCGAGGACGGCGGGCGAGGTGCGCGTGTTCCAGCGCACGCCGCCCTGGCTGCGGCCCACCCCGAACTACCACCAGCCGGTCGCGAGCGGGCTGCGCTGGCTGCACCAGCACCTGCCGTACTACGCGGCCTGGTACCGCTTCTGGCTGCTGGCACCGGGGCTGCACCGCGTGCTCGACGGCTGGGTCGTCGACTGGGACCACCCGCCCACGGAGCGGGCGGTCTCGGCGGTCAACGACGGCCTGCGCACGGCCCTGACCGGCTACCTGCGGGGCCAGCTCGCCGGGCGCCCCGACCTGGAGCCGTTGGTGATACCCGCCTACCCCGTCGGCGCCAGGCGGGTCCTGCGCGACAACGGCACCTGGATCGCCACGCTCAGGCGCGACAACGTCCGGCTGGTGAGCGAGCGGATCGAGCGGATCACGCCGGCCGGGGTCCGGACCGCGGACGGCGTGGAGCATCGCGCCGACGTGATCGTCTACGGCACCGGCTTCGCCGCGTCGGAGTTTCTCGCCCCGATGACGGTCACCGGCCGCGGCGACGTCGACCTGCACCGGACCTGGAACGGCGACGCCCGCGCGTATCTCGGCCTCACCGTGCCGGGCTTCCCCAACCTGTTCTGCCTCTACGGGCCCAACACCAACCTCGCCGGGCACGGCGGCAGCATCATCTACATGTCCGAATGCGGCGTCACCTACCTGCTCGACGCGGTCCGCCACCTGCTCGGGGCACCGCACCGGGCGGTCGAGGTGCGCCGCGAGGTCTGCGACGCCTTCAACGCGGAGGTCGACGCGGCCAACGCGGAGCGTGCCTGGGGCTTCTCGAAGGTCGGCGGCTGGTTCGTCAACGCCGCGGGCCGCTCGGCGCAGAACTGGCCGTTCCCGGCGCAGGAGTACTGGCGGCGCACCCGTCGCTTCGACCCGGCGCAGTACCTGCACCTGCGGTAGCCGCCCGGCGGGCCGTCACACCGCGGTGGCGGCCCGGATGACCTCGCCGGCGTCGTGCAGCGCCCGGGCACCCTCGGGCAGGATCGGGTGGTACCACTGCCAGACGTGGAACATGTGCGGCCAGTGGTGCAGCACGGCGCGCCCGCCGGCGCCGCGGACGCCCTCGACGAGCGTCAGCGCGTCGTCGAGCAGCACCTCCTGGCCGCCGACCTGGACCAGCACCGGTGGCAGGCCGGCGAGGTCACCGAGGACGGGCGAGAGCTCCGGCCGCCGCCGATCGGCGCCGCCGGCGTATCGCGCGGCCATCGCCAGCAGATCCTCGGTGTCCAGCACCGGATCCGCCGCCGCCAGCTCCCGGTGGCTGCCGAAGGAGCAGGTCAGGTCGGCCCAGGGCGAGAACAGGACCAGCAGGTCGGGCGGGCGGGCCCCGTCGTCGCGCAGGCGCGTCGCCACCGACACGGCCAGGCCCGCCCCCGCGGAGTCCCCGGCGATGACGATCGGGGCGTCCGGCGCCGCGGCCCGGACCGTCTCCACCGCGGCGAGGGCGTCGGTGACGGCGGCGGGGAAGGGGTGCTCGGGAGCCCGGCGGTAGTCCAGGACGAGGCAGGCAGCCCCGGCGAGGTCGGCCAGCCGGCCCGCGAGGTGCCGATGCGTCCGGGCCGAGCCGATGCAGTAGAAGCCGCCGTGCAGGTAGAGCAGGACGGGCCGGCCCGCGGCGGGAGGGCGGATCCAGGTCCCGGACGCCGCCCCGGCGGGCACCGTTTCGGCGTCGGCCGGCGCGGCACCGAACGTCTCGGCCGCCCGTTCGTAGGTGATCCGCCGCTGCGGGACCGGGTCGTGGCGCGCGGATGCCGCCCGCCTCAGCACGGCCCGCACCAGTGCCGCGTTCGCCGACGGTGGATCGGACACGAGCAGGTCCGGGTGTGTCGTCGTCATACTCTGCCGTCCAGGTCCTATTGCGCCGTGAAGCCGCCGTCGGTGAGGAAGTACGAGCCGGTGGTGTTGGAGGCGCGGTCGGAGGCGAGGAAGGCGACCAGCTCGGCGACCTCCTCGGGGCGGCCCAGCCGGCAGGTGGGGTGCAGGAAGGCCGCGCCGGCGGCGCTCTCCTGGGTCAGCATCGGCGCCTGGACGAAGCCCGGTCCGACGCTGTTGACCCGGATTCCCCTCCGGGCGTACTCCAGGGCGGCCGTCTTGGTCATGCCGACGACGCCGTGCTTGGCCGCCACGTAGGCGACCTGCCGGGCGAAGCCGACCGATCCCATGATCGAGGCCATGTTGACGATCGACCCACGGCCGTTGCCGAGCATGGCCGGGATCTCCGCCCGCATCGAGTAGAACACCCCGCTGAGGTTGGCCGCGATCACGGACGCCCAGCCGTCGAGCGGGTAGTCGACGGTGAGCGCCCGCGGGCCGCTGATGCCGGCGTTGTTCACGGCCACGTCGAGACGGCCGAACGCCTCCACCGCGGCGGCGACCATCGCCTCGCACGCTCGCGGGTCGGTCACGTCCACCTGGTGGGGCCGGGCCGAATCGCCGATGGCCTTGGCGACCCGCGTGGCCGACTCGAGGTCGACATCGGCGACCAGAACACCGGCGCCCCGGCTCGAAAGCAGCGACGCGCAGGCCTCGCCGATGCCCGAGCCGGCCCCCGTGACCAGCGCGACCCTGTCCGCGAAGTCCAAATCGATCATGTTCATCCAATCGTGGTATTAGTGCACGGCGATCGGATGCGACCCGGCGAAGGCCGGCGCCTCGCGCTCTGCCGGGCGCGTCCGCACCGCCCCGGCCACCCGGTGCGCCCACGACTGCCAGTCCTCGAAGCCCAGGAACTCACCCAGCCGCCCGAGCTGCGTCAGCGGATCGTCCACGAGGTCCTCGTACGCCATCGTCAGCAGCTCCCGCGGCCGCGCGTCGGCGATGGCCTGCTCGGCCTGGCTGGCGAGGAACGCGCACAGTCCCCGGTAGCGCCGCACGTCCCGGCCTCGTTCGCGAAGCATCTCGGCGCTCAGCCGCCCGGGCAGGTAGCGCTCCGCCCCCTCCGGCACGCGCTGGCCGGGGATGACCCGGAACGGGTCGAGCCCGTACAGGCCGATGGACTCCACGCACAGCTGCATGAGCTGGAAGCAGGAGTGCCGGCTCATCGATTGTGCGGTGTCCGCCCAGTCCCGCGTCAGATAGACGATCTTCGCGTCGGGGAAGTTCTTCAGCAGGTACGGGGCGACGTTGCTGGAGCCGCCGGAGCGTTCGACCCAGCGCCGCCGGCCGGTGAGCGAGGTGAGCAGGTCCAGCAGCATCCGATGGTGCCGGGCCAGCGGCTGGGCCGGAAACCCGGGCACCAGCCCGGCGAGGGTGTCGAAGAGGCGGTCGGGGTCCGGCGAGATCTTCGGCAGCGTGGCCGCGAGGATCTGCGGCAGGTCGACCATGTTGAAGGCGAAGCGGCCGTCCGCCGGGTAGCGCACCTCCGGCGGCGTGAGCCCGACCCGGAACAGGGCCGCGAGGTGCGGGCTGGGGCTGCTCAGTGTCGACCAGTACTCCGCGCCGGTCAGCACCTGCGAAGCGGCGGCCCGCGGCGCCACCCATCCGAAGAACTCCTGGACGGAGAGGGTGTCGCGCTGCTCGGCGATGAGGTCGGACAGCAGCGTCGATCCGCACCGGCCGGTGTTGATGATGATGGCGTGGTCATGGGTCTCTGCATCCATGGATATTCCTATTGGTCTATGCATACGAGTTGGTGTTCGTCGCGGTGGAGGCCGCGGGCCTGATGCAGCCACGGCAGGACGATGTCGCGGACGGAGTTCGGCCGATCGACCAGGACGGTGTGCCGCTGGCCGGGCACGGTGACGATCCGGGCCTGCGGCAGCAGCCGGAGCACGTCGGGGGCCAGCGCACCCAAGCGCGACTCGCCCCCGTACACGCACAGGACCGGGCACCCGATCGCGGCGATGCGCTCCTCGGCCGGCAGCCGGCTGGCCGGCACGTCACGCCGGAGGCTCGTCGAGCCGAACACCTCACGAACGGCCCGGGCCAGACGGCCGCCGCGCTTCCCCGGTTCGGCGTTGACCTCGGCGAGACCGTGACCGCCCGGCAGGTACGGGGCCGCCCGGTCGAGCCACCCGGGAATCCGCTCGAGCCACGCCGCCGTGGGCGGCACGGACTCGACGTTGGCGATGGCGGCGACCCGCTCGGGGTGGCGCGCCGCGTAGCCGAACGCGATCGTGCCGCCGAACGAGTTGCCGAGCAGGTGCACCGGGCCGGTGATGCCGAGCGCGGCCAGCAGCGCCGCCAGGTCGTCGACGAAGTCGTCCAGCGTGTAACCCTCCGGCGGGCGTTCGGTGTGCCCGTGTCCGCGCAGGTCGTACATGACCACGTGGAAGCCGGCGGCCGCGAGCGGGTGGGCCAGGGTGAGGTACCAGCTGGCCAGCGTGTCCAGGGCCAGACCGTGGATCAGCACGGCGGTCGGGGCGACGCCGTGGGCGCCGGACGCCGATTCAGGCGGGGCGAGCTGCTCCACATGGATGGACAGGTCGTTGGCCAGCACCATGCTCATGCCGGCGTACCCACCTTGCCGAGCCCGCCGCCGGTGTCGCCGGCGGCGGCCGCGACGCTGTCGAGCTCGTCGGCGATGTAGTCCACGAGCCGGCCGACGCTCAGGTCCCGTACCGAGTCCAGGTCGAGGCCCGCGATGAACTGGGCGAAGTTGACCGTGTCGCCGTAGCGGACCTGCAGGCGGCCGGCGAGGGAGACCACGTCGATGCTCTCCATCTCCAGGTCGCTGTCGAACCTGGTCGACATCGTGATCTCGCCGTCGACTCCGGCGTGGTCGCGGATCGCGTGCAGCATCTCCGCGACCTCGGCGAGGATCGTGGCTCGGTCAGCGTGCATGTGCTGTCCTCTCTCGTTGTACGTGCCGCTACGGGCGGCCGGTTGGATGGACGGGCTCGGGTCCCCAGGTCCAGCCGACGACGTAGCGTCGTGGGGGCAGGTCCTCGGGGTTGGACAGTTCTCGATGGGCGACCAGGTAGACACGGTCGGCGACCGCCACGCTCAGCGCGGCCGGGGCGGCGGCCACCACCCGGAACCGCCGGGGGTCGCCTTCCAGGCCGGTGCCCTCCGCCTTGGCGGCGGCCTCCTTCGCCGCCCAGAATCGGGCGAACCACAGGCGCCGGTCCTCGCCGGCGGTCACCTGCTCCTCGAACAGCCGCCGTTCGGGGTCGGACAGCGCGAACGCGATCGTGCTGTCCGGATGGTCGGTGATCTCGGCGACGTCGATGCCCACGCCGGGCGCGTCCGCCGGCGCGCCGGATGTGCGGGGCCTGGCGATCGCGACGGCGACCTCGGCGAGGTGGGCGATCGAGACGTCGCACTCCCGGTAGCCGCGGCCCGGGCGCGCGTGGACCCGGGGCCGCCCGTTCGGGTCGTTGCTGATCGTCAGTTCGATCGGGTAGACGTCGGTGTGGCCGTCGTCCCACAGCTGGAAGCGCACGGCGTCGTTGGCCGCGATCCGCCCCAGCAGCCACTGCTTGCGCGAGCCGGCCGGCCGCTGTTCGTACTCGGCCCCGCCGCGGGCGCCGAGGATGCCGCGCGCGGCCAGGCCGCGCGAGACCAGATCGGGCCAGCGGTCGAACGCCACGGTCCACCCCTCCGGCTGCCGCAGCGACATCGGATGGCGCTGCGGCATGCGCTCGGCCGGCCGCATCGCGGGGTGGCTGAAGAACCGCCGGTGGACGCATCCCTCGAGCTGCGCCCAGACCCTGCCGTCGATGGAGAGCTGGGACTCGAAGACGAGTCGCGCGGCCTCCAGCGAGCGAATCCGCACGACGCAGTCGACCGCCGTGCCCGGGGCCGGTTCCGGTCCGAAGAACCGCGCGTGCCCGATCCCCACCGGCAGCGCCCCGAACTCCTGCGCCGTGAAGAGCCAGTTGCCCATGAGCTGCGAGGCGTTGTCCAGCAGCGCGCCGGGCGGGTGCGTAGCGGTCAGGACGCCCCGGACGTGCGCGTCACCGACGGCGTGGACCTGGGTCACGCCCCGGAACAGGGGACCGTGGAAGACGATCCGTTCGGTGTACATCTGCTCGGCGCTGATCCGCGGGGGCCGTTCCGTGGCCGGGTCGTGCCGCCACACCTCCGGACGCTCGGCCGGGTAGTCGGCGGCCACCTCGACCGTGGAGCGGGCGTAGCCACCGAAGGTCACCGACAGCCGGCCGGGTCCGGTGGGCTTGACGGTGATCTCGACGTCCTGCGGCGGCGACGCTACGCACCAGCGGTTGAACCGGGCGTCGCGGACGGCGACCACTCGCGCGCCGGGGGCCGCCTGCTGGGCCGCGTCCATCATGTGCTGCATGACGGTGGTGGCCGGGACCACGGGCCATCGGTCGTCGGGCTGGGGCCAGTCGTCGGGCTGGTCGAAGAAGCAGTGGTCGCGCAGGTACGGCATCGTGTCGAGGGCGACCCGCAGGACCGTTCGGTGGACGTCCGTGGGCGGCACCGGCGAGGTGTGGCCGTTCCCGCCGCTGGTACCGACGGCGCCGGTGACCGCGCCGCCAGTACCCACGCCGCCGGTCGCGCCGCTGAGCAGCGAGGCGAGCTCCGCCGCGGCGCTGGACTGCCCGGCGAGCTTGTGCAGCGCCGCCAGGGCCGGCTCTCTCGGCGCCGGCACCGCGGCCTGCGTCGCCACGACGGCCTGCGCCGGCACGACGGCCGGCGTCGCCACGGCGGTCGCCATCGCGCCGTCCCGGGCAATCGCCGGCCCGGCGGCGGGCGCGAGGATGCCGAGCAGCTCGCCGGCCCCGTCGCCGAGGCTGATCAGCGGAACGCCGAGCTCGAGCCTCGTGAGCGGCCCGCGGCGGGCGGGCCGGTCGGTGGCGGGCGCCGCGGCTCGCGCGTGGCCCGTGTCCTTCGAGTCGAGGACGCGCAGGTCAGGCGCGGCGCCCTCGACCCACAGGGCCGTGGCGACGCGGCGCAGCTGGTTCAGGCCGCCGCGGTGGGCGACGTTGACCGGCATGGCGAGGTGGTCGCGGCCCTGCAGGTTGTCGTCGATGACCGAGGCGAGCTGCCCGATGCCGACCTGCAGGAACACCCGGAACCCGGCGTCGTACATGGCCTGGACGGTCTCGCGGAACCGGACCGGTTCGAGCATGTGCCGGACCGAGATCTCCCGGACGCTGTCCGCATCGGCGGGGAAGGGCGCCGTGATGGTGCTCGACCAGACCGGCACCCGCGGCTGGTGCACCTCCCACCGGCGCAGGGCGGCGCCGATCGATTCCAGCCCGGATGCGAACAGGGGGGTGTGGAAGGCCGAGCGGAACGGAAGCTTCTGGCACACGAGGCCGTCGCCGCGGAATGCTTCGACGAGCCGGTCGATGTCGCCCTCGGGTCCGTTGACGATGCACTGCTCGGGCGCGTTGTCGTGGGACAGGACCACCCCCGGGTAGCCCGCGAGCCGCGGGGTGATCCGCTGGGCGGAGCAGCCGACGACGGCGAACGCGTGGCCGGGCACCTCGACCGAGGCCGAGTTGAGCTCGGCGACGACCTCGTCGCTGGACAGCTCGCCGAACAGCCCGCCGGTGACCCCGGCGGTCCACTCGCCGAGGCTGTACCCGGCGAGCGCGTCCGGGGTGATCCCGACGCGGCGCAGGGCGTCGTCGAGCAGCTTGCCCACCTCGACCAGGCCGCCGCCGTGCCGGCCCAGGTCGGCGGCCGACCACTGCCGGTCGGGCAGGCCGAAGTGCGCCGCGACGTCCGCGGTGCGCGGGCTGAACCCGGCCTCGATGCCGGGGAACACGAACGCGAGCCGGCCGGGCGCCGCGCCGGCCAGCAGCGGGGCCGGGCTGAACCAGATGTCACGGGCGCCGCGCCAGGACTGCCCGCGGGCGACGGCGAGGCGCGCGGTGGCGAGGCGCTTGGCGTCGGGGCCGACGATGCCGATCCGGCAGCGCTCCTCCCCGCCGCGGCGCCGCCGGCCTGCCGCGCCCTGGCGGTGCCGAGGGTGCGGACCGTGCTGTCGTCCGCGTCGAGCAGGCGCGCCAGCGCGGCCGGGTCGGGCGCGGCCAGCCACAGCACCTCGTCGGGCTGCTCGACGCCGGCCGCCGCGAGCCCGGGCACCGGCCCGCTCGGGCCGGTGCCGCCACGGCGGGCCGCCACCGCGTCCGGCGTCTCCTCCAGGATCACGTGGGCGTTGATGCCCCCGAAGCCGAACGCGTTGACGCCGGCGCGGCGCGGCCCGTCGCTCTCCCACGGCCGGGCGGAGCCGATCGGGGCGAACCGGGTCCGCGCCAGCTCCGGGCGCGGGTCGTCGCAGTGCAGGGTGGGCAGCAGCACGCCGCGGTACACGGCCAGGGCCGCCTTGATCAGCCCGGCGACGCCGGCCGCGGGCATGGCGTGGCCGATCATCGACTTGACCGAGCCGAGCACCGGCTTCGGGCCCCCGGCGTGCGGGCCGAACACCTCGGCGAGCGTGTCCAGCTCGGCGGCGTCGCCGGTCGGCGTGGCGGTGCCGTGCGCCTCCAGCATGCCCAGCGCGTCCGGGGCGGCCGGGTCGAGGCCGGCGGCCGCCCAGGCCCGGCGGATCGCCAGCGTCTGCCCGGCGGTGGCCGGGTTGACCATGCTCGTGGAGCGCCCGTCGCTGGACACCCCGCTGCCGCGGATCACCGCGTAGATCCGGTCGCCGTCGCGCACCGCGTCGGCCATCCGCTTGAGCACGACGATCCCGGTGCCCTCGCCGATCAGCAGCCCGTCCGCCGCGCTGTCGAACGGCCGGATCTCCCCCCGCCGGGACAGCGCCCCGAGCTGGCTGAAGACCGCCCAGAAGCCGACGTCGTGCACGTGGTGGACGCCCCCGGCGAGCACCGCGTCGAGGCGGCCCCGGTGCAGCTCGGCGATCGCCTGGTCCACCGCGACCAGCGACGAGGCGCAGGCGGCGTCCACCGTGTACGCGGGGCCGCGCAGGTCGAGCCGGTTGGCGACCCGGGAGGCGGCCAGGTTCGGCACCACCCCGATCGCGCCCTCCGGATGATGCTCGCCGAGCTGCTCGACGAACCGCTGCCGGACCACCTCCAGCCGGCTCTCCGGCAGGTCCGGGAGCAGGTCGCGGAGCACCTGGATCACCTGGTTGGACATCCGGATCCGCTGGTAGTACCGGACCTGGCCCGGGCTGAGGAACCCGCCCCGGCCGAGGATCACGCCGACCCGGTCGCCGGCCGGCAGCCGGTCCATGCCACCCGCGTCGTCGATGGCGGCCGCGGCCACCCGCAGCGCGATGAGCTGGTCGGGTTCGATGTCGGCGATCGACGCCGGCATGATGCCGAACTTCACCGGCTCGAACGTGGCCAGGTCGTCCACGAACCCGCCCCGCCGGCAGTAGAGCCGGTCCGGGCGGTGCGGCTGCGCCGGGTCGTAGAACTGCGGGTCCACCCGGTTCGACGGCATCTCCCTGATCGCGTCGGCCCCCTCGACCAGGTTGCGCCAGTAGTCGTCCAGGTCGCCCGCGCCGGGCAGCAGCGCCGCCATGCCCACGATGGCCGTCTGGTCGCCGTGCAACGCCGTCACCGTCCCGACGCGGTGTAGACGACGGAGGTGAGCGCCGGATCGCCCCAGGCCAGCTCGCCCAGCAGGCTCAGCGCCCCCTCCTCGGGGTCGATGAGCGCGATGCCGCGCCGGGCGTACTCCCGGCCCAGCTCCGCGGTGACCATGCCGCCGTGGCCCTCGGCCGGCGCCCACGGTCCCCAGTGGACGGTCAGGCAGCGGTTGCCGGTGCGGGCTGCCCAGCGGGCGCCGATCGACTCCAGGGCGTCGTTGGCCGCCGCGTAGTCGGCCTGGCCGCGGTTGCCGTGCGTCGCCGCGACGCTGCCGAAGAACACCACGAACCGCGGCGCGCAGTGCCGGCCGTCCAGCGCGTCCAGGACCGCCCGGGCGCCCGCCACCTTGGTGTCGAAGACCCGGGCGAAGGACTGCGGGTCCTTGTCGGCGATCAGCTTGTCCTCGATCACCCCGGCGGCGTACACCAGCCCGTCGATGCGGCCGTACTCGCCGTGGATCGCCGCGATGAGCCGGTCGGTCGCCTGCGCGTCGCGTACGTCGAGGCTGTGGTAGCGCACCTGGGCCCCCAGCTCGGTCAGCTCCCGCAGCGTGGCGTCGACCTCCCGGCCGGCCATGATCGTCTGGGCCCGGCGGGCGATCTCCGCCGGCGAGGCGATGCCCTGGCGGGCGAGCGCCGAGCGCAGCGAGACCTCGTCCGTGGCGGCCGCCAGCACCGGATCCTGCGGGCCCTCCGGCCGCGGGGTGCGGCCGACCAGCTCGATGCGGCACCCGGTGGCCGCGGCGAGGGCCCGGGCGAACCAGGGCGTGATGCCCCGCGCGCCGCCCACCAGCACCACCACCGAGTCACGGTCCAGACCGGCCGCCCGGGCCTCCGCCACACCGTCCCCGGCGGGGCCGGCGCCACCGGCCGCGAGCGGCCCGAGGCTCGCCGGCGCCGGCTCGTACACGCGGCGCGGGCCACCGCTGCGGTCCACCACGGCCGCGTCGCCGCCGGTGAGCAGCTCCTCGACGATCTGCGCGGCGAGGCGGTCCGCGGGCTGTGTGACGTCCACGACGGCCACCCGCGCGGTGGTCGATGGATACTCCAGGGCGACGGTGCGCAGCAGGCCGCGCAGCCCGTCCGCGCCGGCACCGGCGTTCGCGTCGGCGGCCGCCAGCACCCAGCGCGGCCCGCCCGCCAGGACCCGCTTGATCAGCTCGAACGCGCCGGGCAGCAGCGCAGCCCGGCCCGCGCTCAGCCCGTCGAGCAGGATCAGCCCGTCCGCCCCCTCGACCGGGCCGGGCTCGGCGAGCGTGCCGGTGCGTACGCTCGCCCCGTGCCGGCTCAGCAGCCCGGCCACCCCTTCGGCCGCCGGGCCGGACCCGAGGACCAGCAGCGTGGCACCCGCGAGCGCCGTCGCCGGTTGGCTCGGCGGGTCCGCGACGGGAACGAGGGTGGGGATCATGCGCGTCGGCGCGACACCCGGCCGCGGGTCACCGCCGGACGGTGCCTCGCCGCCGCTCGCGACCGGCGCGGTCCGGCTCTGCACGGGTATCGCCGGGGCGTGAGACGTTGCCGGGGCGTGGGCCGACGCCGGGGCGTGGGCTGTCGCCGGGGCATGGGCTGTCGCCGGCGCCATTTCCGCCACGGCGGCGTTCACCCGGGTCGTGAGCCAGCCGACCATGGCGCGCACGGAGCGGGCCCGGACGAGGTCCTCCAGCTCCGACTCGTCGCCGTCGGAGGACAGCCCGAGCCGGGCCACCACCTCTCCGGCGACCTCGGCCCGCTTGATGGAGTCGATGCTGAGGTCGGCCTCAAGGTCCAGGTCCAGGTCGATCAGGTCGACCGGGTAGCCCGTGCGCTCGCTGAGTACCGCCAGCACCGAACCCTGGAACCCCGACGCGTCCGGCACGGCGGCGGCCGGCGCCGCCGATGCCGGGGTGCCGATGCGGGGAAGCGGCACGCCCGCCGCGGCCGGCGCGACGTCCAGCCGGGCGGTCAGCCAGCCGACCATAGCCCGCACGGACCGGGCCCGGACGAGGTCCTCCAGCTCCGACTCGTCGCCCTCGGCGGACAACCCGAGCCGGGCCACCACCTCCCCGGCCACCTCGGCCCGCTTGATGGAGTCGATGCTGAGGTCGGCCTCCACGTCGAGGTCCAGGTCGATCAGGTCGACCGGGTAGCCCGTGCGCTCGCTGAGCACCGTCAGCACCACACCCTGGAAGTCGAGCCCCGGCGACTGCGCGACCGCGGTCGCGACCGGGCTCGCGTCGAGGGACGGCGTGAACGCCGGCGCCGCAACCGGCATCACGGCCGGCATCGCGGCCGGCACTGGGACCGGCGCCACAGCCGGCATCGCGGCCGGCACTGGGACCGGCGCCACAGCCGGCATCACGGCCGGCACTGGGACCGGCGCCGCAGCCGGCATCGGGGCCGGGGACACCGGCACGGGCTGACTCGCCGGTGCCGCTGCCGGCGCCGGTGAGACCGGCACGTTTCCACCTCCGATGTCGCTGCCGAGGTAGGCGAGCACGACGTCGCGCTGGGAGGCGATCAGCTCGCGGTGCGTGCGCAGGAACTCGGCGAGCATCTCGTCCTGGGGCTGGCGCCCGGACCGGTTGCCGCGTCCGCCGGTGGGGGGTTCGATAGTTGCGGTCATGGACAACTCCTTGATGCGTCGTGGGGGCGTCATGCCACCGGGGATGCTGTTGCCGTCGCGGTCGCGGACGAGCTGGCCGTCCACTGTCCAAAAAGGACGGTCGTCCGGCTCGGCCGGGGTGGCCTCGGCGGTGTCGCGGCCGTGGAACAGCCAGTTGGTCTGCACCGGCACGCCGGCGCAGGCCAGCTGCGCCACTGCGGTGAGCAGGTCGCGAAGGCCTTCGCCGGTGCCGCGGTCGCAGGCGATCGCCAGGTGCGGCCGATCGCCGAGGACGGTCTGGACGAGACGGGTGAGCACCGACCCGGGGCCGGTCTCGACGAAGGTCCGGGCGCCGGCCGCGTACATGGCCTCGATCTGCTCGGCGAAGCGGACCGGCGCGCCGATCTGGGCGGCGAGCTCGCGCCGCACCTCGTCGGCGTCCGCGCGGTAGGCGGCGGCGGTGCGGTTGGACCAGACCGCGATGCCCGGGGCCGCGACCGGTTCGGCGGCGAGCACTTCCGCGAAGCGCTCCACGGCTCCGGCGACGAGCGGGCTGTGGAAGGCGCAGGCGACGTTGAGCCGGTGCGTCGTCAGGCCGGCGGCCTTCAACGCGGCGACGGCCGACTCCACCGCGGGGGTGGGACCGGAGATCACCTGCTGGGCCGGGGCGTTGCGGTTGGCCAGGACGACCTGGTCGGCGAGGCCGGCGTCGGCCAGGACCGCGACGATCCGCTCGGCGGTGGCGCTGACCGCGGCCATGGTGCCCGGATCGTCGCCGGCGGAGTCGAGGATCGCCTCGGCCCGCTGCCGGCTGAGCCGCAGCAGCGTCGAGGGTTCGTAGGCGCCGGCCACGCACAGCGCGACGAGCTCGCCGTAGCTGTGCCCGGCGGCGAGGTCGGGACGGACGTTGAGCCGGCGCAGCAGGTGACCGACGGCGAGCCCGCCGATGCCGAGCACGGGCTGGGCCACCCGGGTGTCGAGGAGCCGCCGCTGCTGGTCGCGTTCGTCGGCCGGGTCGAAGGCGGTGGGCGGGAACAGCAGCTCCGCCCACTGCGCCCCGAGCTCGAGGTACTCCCGCAGCTCCGGGAAGCTGACGAACAGCTCGGCCAGGGCCCCCGGGCGCTGGCTGCCCTGGCCCGGGAACAGCAGCGCCAGCTTGCCGGTGTCCGCGCCGGGCGGGGGCTGGACGAGCCCTTGTCCGGGGTCGTGCTCGCCGGCGAGCACGCGGCGCAGCAGCCGGTCGAGCTCGGCGACGTCGCGGGCGACGATCGCGACCTGGACGGGGCCGGAGCGCGGGTCGGACTGCGCGGCGGCGGTGGCGGCCAGGTCCCGCAGCCGCCAGGGCCGGCCGAACCGGCCGGCGCCGCGCAGCAGCCCGGCGAGCCGGTCGGCCGCCTGGTGCGCGGCCGCCCGGTCCCGGCCGCGGAAGCAGAACAGCTCCGCCGGCCATTCGTCGCGAGCGTGGCGCGGTTCGGGCGTGTGCGGGTGCGCGGCGAGCACCACGTGGAAGTTGGTGCCGCCGAAGCCGAACGCGCTCACCCCGGCGATGCGCCGCTGCGCCGGTTCCGCCCACGGGCGAGCCTCGGTGTAGAAGGCGAAGGGGCTGGTCCGCGCGTCCCAGACCGGATTCGGGCGGGTCAGGTTGATCGTCGGCGGACGGACGCCGGTGTACAGCGCCAGCGCGGCCTTGATCACCCCGGCGAGACCGGCCGCGCACTTGGTGTGCCCGATCTGCGACTTCACGGAGCCGAGCGCGCAGCTGCCCGGCCGCGCGCCGGACTCGACGAACAACCGGGTCAACGTCTGCAGCTCGGTGCGGTCGCCGACCACGGTGCCGGTGCCGTGCCCCTCGAGCAGGCCGACCTGTCGCGGTGAGACGCCGCTCTGCGCGTACGCCCGGTCCAGCGCCCGGCGCTGGCCATCGGCTCGCGGCGCGGTCAGCCCGAGCGCCCGCCCGTCGCTGGCCGCGCCCAGCCCCTTGACTACCGCGTAGACGCGGTCGCCGTCGCGTTGCGCGTCGGCGAGCCGCTTGAGCACGACGCACGCGACCCCCTCCCCCAGCGCGATCCCGTCGCCGGTGGAGTCGAAGGTGCGGCACCGCCCGGTCGGCGACAGCGCGTGCGCCGAGCTGAACATGAGGTAGTCGTGGATGCCGTTGTGCAGGTCCACCGCGCCGCAGATCATCAGGTCACTGCCGCCTGTGGTCAGCTCCTTGCAGGCGGCGTCCATCGCGGCCAGCGAGGAGGCGCAGGCGGCGTCCACGGCGAAGTTGGGCCCGCCCAGATCCAGCCGGTTCGCCACCCGCCCGGCGATCACGTTCGTCAGCACGCCGGGGAACGAGTCCTCGGTGACCGTGGGCAGCTGCTGCGCCAGCTCGGCCGGCACCTCACCGAAATAGGCGGGCAGCGACGTACGCAGAATCTTTCCGTTGGCCAGGTCGCTGCCCGCCTCGGCGCCGAAGACGACCCCGGTGCGCGAGTGGTCGGCCGCGGGCGAGCCGGGGTCGTAGCCGGCGTCGGCCAGCGCCTGCCGGGCCGCTTCCAGGGCCAGCAGCTGGGCCGGGTCGATGCTGGCCAGCGCCGCCGGGGGAATGCCGTACCCGATCGCGTCGAACGGCACCGGCTCGATGAAGCCGCCCCACTTCGACACGCTGATCCGGCCCGCCTGCCCCGGCTCCGCCTCGGGCGCATAGTAGGTGTCCGCCGGCCAGCGCTGGGCGGGCACCTCGGTGATCGCGTCACGGCCGCCGAGGATCGTCTGCCAGAAGGTGGCCAGGTCCGGCGAGCCCGGGAAGACGCACGACATGCCGACGACGGCGACGTCCAGGGGCCGCGCCGGCTCCCGTTCGGCCGCCGCGGCGTCCGGCCCGAACGTCTGCGTCAGGGCGGCGATCCGGCCGGCGTGGAAGCTGCGCGCGCCCGTGGTCACGTCGGCGTGCAGGGCGGCCACGGTCGTCTGCGTGTCGCGCAGCACGGCGACCTGGCCCGCCATGAACAGTCCCTCGCCGCGCTGCCCCGCCTCGTCCACGGAGACCAGCTCGTCGGCCTGGCGGCGCTTGCCCTTGCTGGCGATCCGGAGCCGGCCGACGTTGAGCATCTCCAGCTGCTCCCACACCTGCCGGCTCTGCGCCCCGGCCGCGACCAGCTCCTGGCGCATCCGGTGGAAGTCGTCGACGTACGGCGTGTGCAGGCACCTCGTCACGTGCCCCGGTGCCGTCTCCAGCAGGGCGGTGACCGTCGCCTCCAGCGCCTCGCGCTGGAACAGCGGCTGGATCGCCCCCCGCTCGACCGCCTCGCGTGTGAACAGGTACGCGGTGCCCATCAACACGCCGACCTGCACGCCCCGGCGCGTCAGCGGCCCGGCCATGGCCGCCACCATCGCCGCCGAACGCGCGTCGTGGACACCACCGGCGAAGAACACCTGCACCTGCTCGGCGGTCCCGGCCGGCGCGTCATCGAGGAACTCCTCCAGCTCCAGCGCCTGCGCCTCCCACAGTCCGAAGCTCGTGCGCGGCCCGACGTGCCCGCCGCACTCGGCGCCCTCGAAGACGAACCGCCGCGCGCCGGCCCGCAGGAACTGCCGCAGCAGCCCCGGCGACGGCACGTGCAGGAACGCGCTGATGCCGTCGGCTTCGAGGGCCTTCGCCTGCGCCGGCCGGCCGCCGGCGATGATCACGACCTGGGGCCGGACCTCCATCACCGCCGCGAGCTGCGCCGCCCGCACGTCCTCCGGGGCGAAGCCGAGCACGCCCACGCCCCACGGGCGCTCGCCCAGCTGCTGCGCGGTCTCCCGCAGCATCCGCCGGGACTGTTCGCCGGTGGCCAGCGCGAGCGCGATGAACGGCAGCGCGCCGTCGCCGGCCACCGCATCGGCGAAGCCGGCCACATCGCTGACCCGCGTCATCGGCCCCTGCGCCACCGGGATCCGCACGCCCAGCGCCCGGGCCAGCGCCGCGCCGGGCGCCAGCGTCCCGCCCGCGGCGGCGTCCCTGGCCGCGGCCTCGATCGCCGCGCGGATGCCGCGCACCGCCCGGGCCGTGCTCCCCCACCGTTTGCGGAACACCGCCGCCATCCAGCCGTCCTGACCCACCGCCAGCAGCTCGCCGGTGCCGTCCGGCCGGCCGTCGCGGCGCAGGCCGCGCCCGCCCTCGCCCAGTACCGTCTCCGAGCCGTCCATCCGCCCGATCACGGCCCGCACGTCGTCGGGCAGGTCCGACTCCGGCATCAGCGCCAGCTGACTGTCCAGCACCACGCCGGCCGCCCCGCCGACCACGCACGCGGCCGCCGTGCGCGGCCCGATGCCCCCGGCCGCCCACACCGGCAGGGCCAGTGCCTCGTCGGCCAGCAACTGCTGCAGCAACACGAACGTGCTCAGCTCGCCGCATCGGCCGCCCGACTCGCAGCCGCGCGCGATCAACCCGTGGGCGCCGGCCGCAGCCGCCGCATGCGCCTCGGTACGGCTGGTCACCTCCACAAGCACCCGATGCCGCCGCGCCGTCTCACTCACCGGCCACCCGCCGCCGGCCGGCAGAACCACCAGGCTCACCCGGCCGTTCGCGGCCCGCTCAACGTCGGCCGGCGTGGCGGAGCAGCCCGCCGGCACCCGCACCCCGATCGGCACCTGCGACCACGACGCCGCCTTCTCCAGCGCTCGCAACGCCTGGCGATCGCCGCCGGCCAGGTCGAAGACCCCGAGCCCGCCACCGGCACCGGCGGCCGCCACGATCCGCGGACCAGGCTCCACCGCGCCACACGGATTGATGGCGACAACCAGTTCGTTGCCGCCGATTGCAGTACTCATCAGGCTCCCGTTGGTTTCGGTCAGGTGTGCCGGAAGCTTGGTTGGATGGCGCAGGCGCGCACACCGGTCCGACGACGCAGCCCTGTGCGCCGAGTCAGTTGGGTGCTCCGGCAAAGCGAAATTCCGGCCGTCGGGCCGGACAGACATGCTCACGTCCGGCGTGCGCGCCGCCGGCGTCCACAGCCGGCCCGTCCGCGGCGCCTTCCAGCACGCGATGGCCGCGACCCATCATTCGTACAACACGGCAGAGGCGTCCGTCCCCGGAAATTCAGAACTCTCTTCGCCGATCGTCCCGTTCCCGCGCCGGCCGTCTGATACAAACCTGGATGTAGACGCCTCGGGCTGATGCACGCATGCCGCAGGCCGTCCGGTTCGCTGGCCCTTCCAGCCCGGACCCGCTCACCTGTGAAGGCGTATTCGGCAGGCTCGGCCGCCCGCTCCACCCAGCGTGCGGGCACAGCTGTCTTCGCCGTACCCGTCACGGTACGAGCCTGCGCACATCCCGCCCTTCAGTGGGCCCGGGCCCCTCGTCTGTTCATCCCGCCTTTCCCGACGTCCGCGGCGACTGCCGCCGACGAGCCAGTACCTGAAGAGAGGACAAGCATGCACAGGATCCGGTTCTTCGCCCGATCTCTGCTCCCTGCCGCCGTTCTGGCGGCCATTCCGGTGTTCGCCGCCACCCCGGCCGCCAGCGGCGCCGTCCAAGCCGACACGACCAAGGTGACCTCGGGACCGGAAGTGCTGGCGAAGGCCACACCGGACGAGTGCTTCGCCGGGGTCGGCGAGCCGTACCCAGCGGGGCCGCCGTGCGAGAGCGGGCAGCCGAAGGTGAACCAGTCGTACGTGTGGGGCCTCACCAAGTCGGGTGACCGGGTCTGGTTCGGCACGGGTGCCAACGTCCAGTGCCTCACGCTGGGTACGAGCCTCTCGCAGAAAACGCCGGTCAAGAACGACGACTACGTGTGCGAGTACGGCTCCAGCCAGCTGGGCAAGCAGACGCGGGGCCTGGCGGGGGCGCTGGGTGACTGGCGGCCCCCGAAGGTGTACCTGTACGAGACGTCGTCGAAGAAGCTGACCGACAAGACCGGCGACATCACCCGCAAGTCCAGCGACGACAGCCAGCGGATCAACACGACCGTCGGCATCCGCGCCGCCGGCTCGAACAACGGCATCGTGCTGATGGGCGGCCCGAGCCTGTTCGGCATCAACCTCTTCGCCTTCGACAGCAACTCGGGCCGCTACCTCGGTTCGACCAGCCTCAACACGTACGGCAACATCCGGCACTTCGTGGTGGCCGACGGCGCGCTCTACGCCGGCGTCGGCATCGGGCCCGACGGCGCGGGCGGCGGCGCGGTGCTGCGCTTCTCCGGCGACCGGTCCAACCCGTTCAAGTACACGGTGGTGGCCAACCTGCCGGCGCAGGTCGCGGACATCGTCGTGCACCAGGGCCGCATCGCCGCCACCACCTGGCCCAGCCTCGGCGGGTACACCAGGGCCAACTCGGCCGCCGTGTGGATCAGCCCGCGCCTCGCGGACGGGCGACCCGGCCTGACCACGGACGACGCCAGGAGCTGGAAGCAGGTGTGGAGCGTCAACAGCTACGAGCCGGACCCGGTCGTGGCCCGGACGTACGGCCTCGGCGCGCTCGCCTCCTACGGCGGGTACCTGTACTGGGGCACGATGCACGTGCCGCTGAAGTCCACGCAGGCGTTGATCAGCAACTACAAGATCACCGACGGCCAGCAGGCCGGCCTCGCGGTGAAGAACACCCAGCGCACGGTGAGCATCTTCCGCGCCGGTGGCGTCGACACGAGCCGCCCCGCGGTCGACCTGCTCTACGGCGAGTCGCAGCTGCCCAAGTACGACCCGAAGGGCAACAACGGCACGGGCGCCTGGTCGCTCGCCTCGACCGGGTACA
Source organism: Dactylosporangium sp. CA-233914 (assembly GCF_050942935.1). Lineage (NCBI taxonomy): Bacteria > Bacillati > Actinomycetota > Actinomycetes > Micromonosporales > Micromonosporaceae > Dactylosporangium > Dactylosporangium sp. CA-233914. The sequence continues at coordinate 8,456,307 of NZ_CP192030.1, forward strand.
AGCCCAAGTACGGTGCGTCGGGCTTCGGCAACCCGTACAACAACTACACCTGGTCGATGGTGGTGACCGGGGGCAAGCTGTACGTCGGCACCATGGACTGGGGCTACATCAGCAAGTACTCGCCGGCGGGGGCCCTGCCCGGGATCGCGGCCGCCCTGGGCACCCAGGACGCCAAGTCCTACGGCGCCGACCTGTGGGCGTTCGACAGCCCGCAGGAACCGGCGAAGGCGGTGGACACCACCGGACTCGGCAACTATCTCAACTACGGCATCCGCACGATGGTGGCCGACGGATCGGGCATCTACCTCGGCATGGCCAACCCGATGAACCTGCGCACGAACACGGGTGACGACGTCCCGGAGGGCGGCTGGGAGCTGCTGCGGCTGCCAACCTCCGCCACGAAGTAACCCAAGCACCTCCTCCGGCCGGTCGGTGCCGTGCGCCGACCGGCCGGCGGTCACCAGCGAGGAGTTGAGAGGCGGAGGCATCATGAACCGACGAACCGGAAACGCGGCGTCCGTGCGGCGTACCGTGTGGACGGTCGCGGCCGTGGCCGTGCTCATCGTGCTGATCGGCTGCGACGCGGCCCGCTCGCCCGAGCGGGGGACGGCCACGCCGACCGCTTCGGCCAAATCAGCGGCGGGCGCACCGAAGCCCGTGAGCCCGGCCGTTGTCACGGGGTCGTCCGATCACAGCATCACCGTCGGCGGCCGCAAGCGTACGTACCATGTGTACCGGCCGGCGAACCTGTCGATGTCCAAGCCGGTGCCGCTGGTGGTGATGCTACACGGCGCCCTGGGCGACGGCCGCCAGGCGGAGATGGCGTACGGCTGGGACGCCGAGGCCGACCGCCGGGGGTTCGTGGTCGCGTATCCGGACGGTCTGCTGCGATCCTGGGTCGTGAGCCCCGACTGCTGCGGCCCCGGGGCCCACGACGGCGTCGACGACGTGGCGTTCATCCGCGCCATGGTGGCCGCCGTCTCGGACGGGCTGCCGATCGATCCGGCCCGGGTCTACGCCACCGGGATATCCAACGGCGGGATGCTGTCCTACCGCCTGGCCTGCGACACCGACACGTTCGCCGCGATCGGGGTGGTGGCGGGGAAGCTGCTCGGGCAATGCAAGTCGCCGGCACCGATCTCCGTGATCCACGTCCACGGCACCGGCGACGACATCGTTCCGTACGACGGCCGCCCGGGAAAGATGAACAACGACGGCAAGGGGCTGATCCCGGTCAAAATCGACGTCGGATCCGTGCCTGACCAGATCACCAGCTGGCGCAAGACCGACCGGTGCTCCGCTGCGCAGACGCGTGCCGCAGGCTCGGTCACCACGTCCGTGGCCCACTGCCCCGACGGACGCGACGTCGAGCTCATCGCCATCGCCGACGCCGGCCACCAGTGGCCGGGAGGCGTGTCGATGCCGACGGTGGAGCGCCTGCTCAACCTGCCCCCGCCGTCAAAGGCGCTGGACGCCACCGACTCGATCTGGCAGTTCTTCAGCACCCACCCCCGCAAAGCCTGAGGTGGCCGGCCGGTCACCGCGACGCGCGCCGACCGGCCGGCGCCCCTTCCCGCGCGCGCGAACCGTACGTGTTCGACCACCACGGCTCGGGGCGGTGATCACCTTGTCCGGGTCCGGCGATGCAGAGCGGCGGCAACCTCGGGCGGCATCTCGTCGTCGCCGACCTCGTCCATCGTGTGGCCGGGGCGCAGGAAGTCGAACAGCAGCACGATTCGCGGGCCGTCTGCGTAGTTCCAGGCCTCGTGGTCGACGGTGTCATCGAAGACGAAGGTGGCGCCCTCTTCCCAGGCGTGGGTCTGCGAGCCGACGCGCAGGGCGCAATCTCCCTGGGGTACGACCAGACCCAGATGGGCCCGATAGACCGTCGTCACCCAGCCCTCGTGCGGACGGATGTGGGTGCCGGGGACCATACGGGAGAAGCCGGCGGTCGTCAGGCCCGGGATGCGGGCCAGGGCGGCGGCCGTGCGAGGGCACTCCGCGAGGGCCTCGTCGATGGGCGTGCCGAACGCGATCAGACCGTAGATGTTCCAGCCCTCGCCGTACATCTCGCGCTGTACCCACGGCTCGTAGGCGTCCGGAGGCAGCGCCAGGCACTCGGCCCGGATGTCCCGCCACGCCCCGCGCAGCTCCGCCAGGAACGGGAACGGTCCCTCGTCGACGAACAAACCGCAGCCTCCGTACGTCAGCGGTGCGTGGCGGCGCAGATCTTCCGGCGACCGTGAAGTTTACCGGCGCTCAGTCCGGCAAAGGATGGGGTCGACACTCAGCGGGCCGGGCCGTCGGCCAGGTGGGCGAGGATCGCGGCCCGGGTCGGGCGGCGGTCGATCTCCATGAATCGCTGCGGGCCGGCGACCGGCTCGAAACCGCTGCGGCGGTACACCTCGTGGGCGTCGCGCGTGGCCAGCAGTAGCCGCAGCACGCCCGCCGCCGTGAGGTCCTCGACCATCGCGTCGACCAGCCAGACGCCGAGGCCCCGGCCGCGGTGCGCCGGGTCGACGTACACGTCGCAGATCCAGGCGAAGGTGGCGCGGTCGGTCACCGCGCGGGCGAAGGCGACCTGGGCGCCGTCGTGCAGGATCGAATATGGCACGGAGCCGTCGATCGAGCGGGAGACCACCTCGAACTCGCGCCCGGCGGCCCAGTAGGAGTCCTCGGCGAGCCACCGGTGCACGGTGGACCTGTCGACGCGGGCGGGGTCGGTGCTCAGCAGGTATCCGTCACGGGCGCGTTCGTTCACGCGGCGGAGACTACCCACCGTCGCGGCCCCTCGTCGCGGGCCACCTGAGGATCAGCGGACCGGGTCCCAGCCGTCGGAACCGGACAGGTAGGCGGCGATCGTACGGGTCACGGCCTGCTCCCGGGTCAGCTGCGGGCGATCAGGGGTGACGGCGGCGCCGGGGCCGCGGTTGTGGTACTCCGCGTAGCGCGCGTCCCGCCACGGCCAGGTGCCGAAGTCCGTCCAGGGGGTCGTGGCGATGTGCGCGCCGAGGACCGAGTCGCGGATCGTCACCTCGGCGACCGCGTCCGGGTCGTTGCTGGGGTGCCAGGGGCGGCCCAGGGCGACGGTGCCGGGCGGGGCGTCCGAGGTCAGCCGGCACTCGCTGAGCAGGAAGCCGTACGGATTCGGCAGGCTCGTGCTGGCGGCGGTCACGTAGCCGTTGTTGGTGGCCGACCCGCGCTCGAGCGAGTGGATCGCGCAGCGGTCCAGCACGGCGGTGGCCCGGCCGAAGATGAAGTCGACGTCGCCCTCGATGTGGCACTTGCGCAGGTACACGCGGCTGACGACGGCGGCGTCGGGGCTGTTGAGGTACAGCGTGTCCTGGTTTGCCAGGAAGCGCACGTTGTCGAAGACGATGCGGTCGGCGCGAGTGAGCACCGCGACGGCCTGGCGGTTGGTGATCTCGGGGTGAGCGGCCTCGTCGAAGGTGTTGGCGAACGTCAGGTTGCGGGCGCTGAAGTCGCTGCCGGAGATGGTGACCGAGGCGCTGCCGGACGTGCCCCAGGTGGTGCCGTCGGGCTTGGGGGTGCCGTTGGCCCGGTTGTCGCTGATGACGACCGCGGTCGGGTCGGGGCCCTGACCCCGCAGGACGATGTGCGGCTTGTCGGCGGGGATGACGACCTGGCCCTCGTACGTCCCGGGCCTGATCTTCACCGTGAACGGCTCGGCGTTGCCCGGCGGCACCGCGTCGACGGCCGCCTGGATGGTGCTCACGTCGCCGGATCCGTCGGCGGCGACGGTGATGTACGGGCCGGGCCAGGCCGACGCCTCCCGGGCGGCCGCGACCGTGCCCGCGATGCCGGCCAGCGCGCCCGCGAGCAGCACGGATCTGCGTCGCATAGCGGTACCCTCCTCGGGAATGCGCTTTCCTAGGCACCCTAGAGGCTCACAACGACCACGGTCAATGAAAACCTTGTTGCAGCCGGTTGCAGGATGCGCCCGAATGTAGTTGCCGAGCCGCGCGACGGTGTGCGACTCCACGCCGATCTTGTCGGTCTCGATGTGCCGCACGACCCGGCCCGCAGCCGCATCTCGTCCTCGCCCAGGCGCAGGCCAGGTCCAGGCCGGTGCCGACGGCCGTTGCGGAAACCGTGGTGATCTGCCGCATCACCAGGAGTGCCACGGTCAGCCCAGCGAGCGCGGCGTCGAGCCCCGCACGGTGCCGTCCGGCCCGACCGGAGCGAGTCAGTCCTGCGTGAGCAGCCGGTTCGTCCAGCCGCCCTCCACGATCCCCTCCCCGTCGATCCACACGCCCCAGTCCACGATCGCGGGCCCGCGGACCACGACGGGCCGGCCCGTGCGCACGCCGGGGTCGATCCGCGCGTCGGACATGCTCACCCCGTGCAGCCGGCGCGGGTCGGGCCAGGCGGTGACGGTCGACCAGACCAGCTCGGTGTCCTCGCCGCGCTGGAGCCGGTGCTTGACGATCAGGTGGCGCTCGCCGCCGAACTCCCCCGCGAGGAACCGGCTCCGGGCGGACGGCAGCGCCTCGCGGGCGGTGGCGACGGCCGCCTCCATGCGCTCGTCGGCCGGCGCGTAGCGCACCGTGGTGGGCTCGGCGCCGAAGAGGTCGGCCACGACCCCGGCGAAGAACTCCCCGGCCGAGGACGGGTACTCGTCCGGCGGTACGACGGTGAGGAAGCTGTCCTGGTCGGGGTGCTCGGCCGGGTCGAGGCGCAGCTGGACGGCAGCGGTGCGCCGCGGGGCCTCGGGGCCCGGCTCGTCGCCGTAGGCCCAGACGGCATCGGCGGCGCTGATGGTCAGGTCTTTCGGGATGCGCACGAACGCCTCCCCCCGCACCCGGTCGATCGCCTGGGCCCAGCGCACGGTCAGGGCCCGGGCGATGCCGGTCAGCGCGCTGGTCCAGGGCCGGGCCAGGGCCGGCGGGGCGTCGATCACCTGCAGCTCCGGCAGGCCGAAGCGCCCCAGGCCCCGGGTGGTCATCCACAGCCCGCGGTCGCCGGCGGACTGCGGCACGACGACCCAGCGCGACAGCGCCGTGCGCCCGTCCGGTCCGGGCAGCGAGGCGAGCGCGGCGTCCGGGTCGAGCAGCTGCGGGGTGAACAGGTCGACGATCTCCCCACCGGCATCCAGCGCGATGCCGGCGGCGACCGCCCGGGCGTGCCACTCGTGCGCGGGCGGCCAGCCGGCCTGGAAGACGGCCCGGCAGACGACGAAGTGGGTGGCGGCGGCGACGGCCCGCAGGCGCTGCGGCGGGGCGCCGAAGACGCGCAGGTGCTCGATCGGCAGCGGCGGCGCCTCCCCGACCGGCACAACGCTGACCGTCATGAGCGGCCCGCCGAGCATGCTGAGCACGGCCCCGCGCAGCGGCTCGGTGATCCGCTCGGCGGCCCGGCGCGCCGCGGCGGCGGGGTCGGCGGGCGGACTGGTGGTCGCGACGACGTAGGTGGCGAGCACGGTCTCGGGCACGCTGAGCACGATCTCCACCGCGCTATCCTGGCGCATCGGGTCGACGCCGGTGAACCTGGTTACCGTCTGACCACGCAGCGAGACGACGGAAACGTGAATTTGTTTCACTACGTTAGGGTGCTTAAGAGAGCGGAGCGGCACCGCTGAGGCCCGTTGCGCTCACCGCCCGCGGGACATAGGAGGAGAGCCAGACCTCGAGCATCAGGATCGCCAGCAGGAGGTGGACGTCGCCGGAGCGGGCGCCGTCGCGGTGCGCGCGGGCCATCCGCTCGACCACGGCCCGATCCAGGAACTCCCCGTAGCGGGGATCGGGGCCGAGCAGGAAGTCCGACGAGGCCGCGCCGAGCTGGGCGCGCAGCCAGCCCGTCGACGCGGAGCGCAGGAACCCCAGCTTGCGCTTGTCGACGATCCGGTCCGGCACCAGCCCCCGCGCCGCGTGCTTGAGCACGTGCTTGGTCTCCAGGCGGGCGCTAACCTTGAGCCGGCTCGGGATCGTCGCGCAGAACTCGACGACGTGATGGTCCAGGAACGGCACCCGCACCTCCAGCGAGTGCGCCATCGAGGTGCGGTCGAAGTACTGCAGCATGTCGTCGACGAGCGCGAGCCGCCCGTCGAGATACAGCGCCGTCGCCAGCGGATCGCCGTCGTGGTCCGCGGTCAGATCGGCGGTGAGCGCGGCCACGGCCCGGGCGGCGGCGCCACTCGGCGGGCCACCCAGCGGGCCCCGGAACAGCTCGCCGCGCAGCCGCTCGTCGACGCGGCCACTCGCGGCGAGCAGCCGCTCGGCCGGGGTGCGGGCGGCGAGGGTGGCCGCGGCGCGCCGGGTGCGGTGGGGGCCGTGGCGCGCGACGAGCGCGGGCAGGCCGTCGAGGCCGCGGGGCAGGCGCCGCCACGCGCCCGCGATCCGGGCCGCGCGGTGCTTGGTGTAGCCGCCGAGCAGCTCGTCGGCGCCCTGCCCGGACAGCGCGACGGTCACGTGCCGCGCCGCGAGCTGGGACACGGCCAGGAACCCCAGCGCCGACAGGTCGGCCACCGGCTCGTCAAGATGCCACACCAGGTCCTCGAGGTCGACCTGATCGTCCACGTAGGACAGTTCGACGTCGTGGTGCTCGGCGCCGAGCACGCCCGCGACGAAGCGCGCGTCGGCCAGCTCGTTCGCGGCGCCGTCCTCGCGGAAGCCGATCGAGAACGTCTTGACCGGCTCGCTGTGGTGCCGGGCCATGAGCGCAGTGATGAGGCTGGAGTCGAGGCCGCCGCTGAGCATCGCGCCCAGCGGCACGTCGCTCATCAGGCGCATCCGCACGGCGTCGTCGAGGCGCTCCAGCAGCCCGGCGGCCGCGTCGTCGAGGGTCATCGCGTGGTCGGGAGTGGGCTCAGGGTAGTGCCAGTACGGCTCGACGCGCACGTCCCCGTCCTCCACGACCAGGGTGCAGCCGGGCGGCAGCTTCCGCACCGCCCGCAGCGGCGTGCCGGGGCCGGCGAAGAAGCCCAGCGCGAGATACACGTCGATCGCCTCGTAGTCCAGCTCGGTGCTGACGAGCCCGCTGGCCAGCAGGCACTTGAGCTCCGAGCCGAACAACAGCAGGTCCCCGGCGCGGGCGTAGTACACCGGCTTGATGCCCAGCCGGTCGCGGGACACCACCGCGCGCCGGCGAGCGCCGTCCCACACGGCCAGGCCCCACATGCCGCGCAGGCGCGCCGGGAAGCCGGGGCCGTCGCGCTCGTACAGGTGCGGCAGGATCTCGGTGTCGCAGCGACTGACGAGGCGATGGCCGTCGCGGCGCAGCCCGGCGCGCAGGGCCTCGTGGTTGTACAGCTCCCCGTTCTGCATCGCCACGACCCGGCCATCCTCGCTCGCGAACGGCTGGCGCCCGCCCTCGACGTCGACGACGCTCAGGCGCCGCACCCCGAAGGCCACCCCGTCGGCCTGGAAGGTGCCGCGGTCGTCGGGCCCGCGGTGCGCCATGGCGTCCGTCATACGGTCGAGCAAATCCGGCAGGACCACTTGGCGCGGCGCGCCGTCGACCTGAACCACCCCGCAGATCCCGCACATGGGTGCGAGGCTAAGGGCACGCAGTGTGTTTTCGCGACCCCGTTCCGCCCGAGCCGTTCCCGGATGCGCGCGGCGTGCGGGCACACCTCGCAGGCGCCGAAGCGCGCGAGGGCGCCGTGTTCACGTCAACGTCAAGCCACGTTCCTCGGGCCGTGGGCGGCCAACCGCACGAACCCGGATCACCGCCGCGAACGACGCGGTATACCCCGGACACGTCCTTCCCGGACCGCACGGTCCACATCGGACAATACAGCTATGAACGGGGAACAACCCGGCACCAGAAGCCTCCGACCGCACGACCACGCAGACCCCGGCGCTGCCCGCACGGAGACCGCGGTGCGGCCAGGCGACCGCATATCGCGGCATGAACGCCCCGGCCGGCCGCCGCCTTCGTACAGCTCGCGCTTGAGCGCACCGAGGTGCGCGCAGGTAGGCATTCGGTCACGCCTGCGATCTCTTCCACAGCAGCGTGACCGCCAGGAGTCCGGCCAGGCACGGCAGCATCCCGACCCAACCCAGCAACGGCGGCAGGCCCGTGTCCCCAGAAGTGTCCCGCACGAGCAGGTTGAACAGGGCGATGCTCACGCCGAGCGCGAGCAACAGGGTCGCGACACCGCGGGTCCACCGCTTGCTCGTCCTGACCGCCCGGATGGTCCAGAACCAGCACACGATGCCGAGTGCTCCGAGAACCGACAGATAGACAAGGTACGTCATCATCGCGGCGTCGACGCGCTGCGGCGTGTAGGCGGGATAGCCGGCCCGGATGTGGCCGGCCAGCACGTTGCCGGTCGCCCGGTCGACGTACGGGACGATCATCGCGACGACGGTGAGCCCGAGGCCCGCGTACATCGCGCCGATGGCTGATCGCCCGTGACGGGTCTTGGTCATCGAACTGTCTCCTTCGCTCCGATGGTCGCGACCGGCCTCCTGGAGGAACGTACCTACAAATAACCTACAGTGTAGGTTGAGCAAAGGCGAAAGGGCGACGAGTGGCGAAGCGCACACAAGGCAAACCGGCCGGGCTGAGCCGCGAGCGGATCGCCGCCGCGGCGGTGGAGCTCGTCGACCGTCAGGGTCTGGAATCGTTCGGGGTACGGCGACTGGCATCCGAGCTCGGCGTCGATCCGATGTCGATCTACAACCACATCAAGGGCAAGGCCGCGCTGCTGGACGCCGTCTCCGAAGCCGTCCTGACCGAGGTCTCGGCCACCGCCGCGCAGTGGCCGGACGAGTGGACGGACGTCGCGCGCGCGATGGCCCGCGGATACCGTGACATGGCGATACGCCATCCCCGAATCTTCCCGTTGCTGACGACCCGAGCGCAGACCTCGGCGGTGGCCCTTGAGGCGCTGGAGCGGCTGGCCGCCGCGATGCGTCGCGCCGAGATCGCGGACCAGACGATCTCTGACGCCCCCATGGTTCTCTTCGGATTCCTCAACGGGTACCTGCTCGCCATCTTGAGCACGGATCCCGACGGGAGCGGCGACCCCGCAACGGGCACGGCCCCACCGGCGTTCGATCCGGCCCGGTATCCGACCCTGACCGCCCTGGCTGCCCTGCAAGCCGGGTTCGGAAGTGAGGCCGAGTTCGAGCGGATGCTGGAAGCGGTCCTGGTCGGCATCGCCGGGGGTGCGGCCGGACGACGCGATCACTAACCTGCGGGCATGTTCCTGATCAGCGACAACACGGCGGGCGTACACCCCGAGATATTCGCGGCGATCGCGGCGGCCAACACCGGCCACGCGCCCTCCTACGGCGAGGACCCGGTGACCGCCCGCGCGGGCGAGCTGTTCCGCGCGCACTTCGGGGCCCACGCCGAGACGGTGTTCGCCGTCACCGGGACCGCCGCCAACGTCATCGCGCTCGCGTCGCTGCTGCGGCCGTACGAGACCGCGCTCTGCGCCGCCTCCGCGCACATCGTCACCGACGAGTGCGCGGCGCCGGAGCGCTTCACCGGCGCCCGCCTCACCGCCGTGGCGACCCCGGACGGCAAGCTCACCCCGGAGCAGGTGACCGCGTTCGCCCGGGCCGGCGACCCGCCCCACACCCCGCTGCCGCGCGCGGTGTCGCTCGCCCAGCCCACCGAGCTCGGCACCGTGTACTCGGTCGCGGAGCTCTCCGCCGTCGCCGCCGCCACGCACGCGCACGGGCTGCGGCTGCACGTCGACGGCGCCCGGCTGGCCAACGCGGCCGCAGCGCTGGGCACCGGCCTGGCCGAGGCGGCGACCGGCGCGGACGTGGTGTCGTTCGGCGGCACCAAGAACGGGGCGCTCGCCGCCGACGCCGTGGTGTTCCTCGACCCCGGCCTCGCCGGCTCGCGGCGGCTGGTGCAGAAGCAGGCCATGCAGCTGCTGTCCAAGGCCCGGTTCACGGCGGCCCAGTTCGTGGCGCTGCTGAGCGGGGATCTGTGGCGTACCAACGCGCAGCGCGCCAACGCCGCGGCGGCCCGCATCGCCGAGGCGGTCGCGGCCGTGCCGGGGGCGGCGGTGGGCCTCGCGGCGCAGACCAACGCCGTCTTCGCCACGCTGCCGCCGCACGACGATGCGGAGCTGGGCCGTTACGGCTCGCGGTGGGCCGGCGGGCCGATGCGGCGGTACATGGCCGCGTACGACACCACGGAGGCGGACACCGAGCGGTTCGCCCGTGCGCTTAAGGCAGCGTTCATCCGTTGATATGACGATCGGTCCGAGCGGCCGATGCCCGGCGGCGAGCGGCGTTTCCGACAATGGGTGCGTGACGTTCGCGGGGCACCGCCTCGGCATCGACATCGGCGCGGCCACCGCCGTCGCGGCACTGGCCGCGCCCGACGGCACGATCCGGCCGTGGCGCTCGGAAGCCGACTCGGCGGCCGAGCCGCAGGCGTACGCCTCGCTGCTCAAGCGGGTCGTGTCCGCCGCGGCCCCGTCGTGGTCCGGGCCGCTCGTGCTCACCCACCCGGCCGCGTGGCGCCCGGACCGGCGCCGGCTGCTCGCGGACGCGGCCCGCCTGGCCGGGTTCGACGCGCCCGAGCTGGTCGCGGAGCCGATCGCCGCCGCGCGATACTGCACGAGCGTCCTGGGCCACCGCGTCCCCGACGGCGGCTGCCTCGTCGTCTACGATCTCGGCGCCGCCACCTTCGACGTCACCGTGGTCCGCCAGGCCGCCGACGGGCTCACGATCGCCGCCGCGGGCGGACTGCTCGACGCGGGCGGGGTCGACCTGGACGCCGCCGTGGTGCGGCTGGCCCGCGCCCGCACCGGCGCCGACCCGGCCTGGGACCGCCTCGACCGGCCGCGTAACCCGGAGGAGGCGGCGGCCCGGCTGCGGCTGTGGCACGGCGCCCGGGTCGCCCGCGAGGAGCTCTCCGCGGCGTCGGTCGCCGAGCTGTACGTCCCGCTGCTCGGCGCGCTGCCGATCCACCGCGACGAGTTCGAGCGGGCCGCCGCCCCGCTGGTCGAGCGCACGATTGAGCAGACCGTCGCGGTGCTGCGCGAGGCGCTCGTCGCCCCGCAGGACGTCGCCGGGGTGTTCCTGGCCGGCGGGGTGAGCCGCACGCCGCTCGTCGCCGACGTGCTGCACCGGGCGCTGCGCATCGCGCCGCTGACCGCCGAGCACCCCGACGTCGCCGTCGCCTGCGGCAGCGTGCAGCCCACGGCCCGCTCCGGGCCGGCGCTCGCCCCGGCGTCGGCCGCGCGCCCGCGCATCCGGCCCGCCCTGCTGCGCACCCTCTCCCTCGGCGGGATCGTGCGCGGCGCCCCGCCGGTCAACACCGTGGCGATCAGCCCCGACGGCCGGCTGCTGGCCGCGGGTGGCGACGATCGCCGGGTCCGGGTCTGGGATCTCGCCGGCGGCCAGGTCCGCCACACCCTCGCCGACCACGACGGCCCGGTCCGCGCGGTCGCGTTCAGCCCCGACGGCATGCTGCTGGCCTCCGCCGGCGGCAACCCGCGCCGGCCGGCGAAGACGCTGCGGGTGTGGCTGGCCGCCGACGGGCGCCGCCGCGACGTCTTCGACACCGACCCGGGCGGCGCGTCCTCGGTCGTGTTCCACCCGGGCGGGCGGGTCCTGGCCGCCGCGGGCCGCGACGGGGCCATCAGGCTGTTCGACCTCGCCGAGGGCCGCCCGTACCCGCACCGCCCACCCGGCGGCGACGCGATCCACGCCCTGGCCTTCAGCCGCGACGGCGCGGTGCTCGCCACCGGCGACGACGGCGCCCGAATCGCCCTGCACCACGGCGACCCGCTGCCCCGCCACGGCGGCGCGGCGCTGCACGGCCACCAGGGCGCGGTGCTCGGCGTCGCGTTCGGCGGCCCCCGCGACACGCTGCTGGCCAGCGCCGGCGCCGACGCGACCGTGCGGCTGTGGGACCCGGCGACCGGCGGGCAGCACACGCTCCTCGCCGGCCACACCGAGCCCGTCACCGCCGTCGCGTTCAACGCCGCCGGCACCCTGCTCGCCTCGGCCGGCCTGGACACGACGATCCGGCTGTGGGACCCGGCGACCGGCGCGCACCTGCACACACTCGACGGGCACGACGGCGCGGTGCTCGCACTGGCCTTCACTCCCGACGGAGCCGTGCTCGCCTCCGCCGGCGCGGACGGCGCGGTCCGCCTGTGGAGCGTCAACGCGCGCGCATCCTGATCGGGTCGCCGACGTCAACTTCTCGGGCGTCACGTTCGCCGCCGACGACCGCACGTTCTACGCCACCATGTCGGCGGACGGGCACCGGTACCTCGTGCGGGGCGACCTCGCCGCCCGCACCGTGCGCACCCTGGCCGAGAACGTCGAGTGCCCGTCGCTGTTCGCATTCAAGCAGGCCGTCGGCGGCGACGCCACGAAGAGCTGGCGCCCGGCCGTGCTCGACCTCGCCACCCTGCGCCCGGCCATGCTGGCCGAGACCCGCTCGGTCGACGACCAGATCGCCTGGCTCGACGAGCGCACCGTCATGTACGCGCCGTCCCGCGGCCGCGACCACGCCGACGTGTGGTCCGCCCCCGCGGACGGCAGCGGCGCCGCGACGCCGCTGATCCCGGACGCGCAGTCCCCGGCACACCTGGGCATCGATACCCTTGAACCAACCCCTACCAGGGAGTAACTTGGCCGGATGCGAACGCTGGCGTTGCTCATCGCGGCCGTCGGAATCCTCCTGGAGGGCCTGGTCATCGGCGTCGTGCTGGTCGCGCTGGGCGGGGTCATCGACGCGTACTCCATGTCACTCAACGGCACCGACCCGTCGCTGGCCCAGGCGGCAGCCAAGATCACGGGGGTCGTACTCGCCGTGCTCCTCGTCGTCCTCGCCGCCGGACTGGCCGCGGCGGCGGCCCGCAACCGCCACGCCAGGGCGATGGCCGTGACGGCGCTGGTCATCCAGTCCGTGGTCGTCGTCATCGCCGGGATCGCCCTGGGCTGGGCCGTCTTCGCCGGCACCCTGGTGGTCCTCGGCACCCTCCTCTACGCCCTGCTCGACGACACCCAGCTGCCCGCCACCCACTGAGCCGCGTCCCAGACAACGACGCCCGCCGGGGCACTACGGCGCGACCGGCCCGCGGCGCGGTGGCATGCTTGCCCAGTGCGGATCACCACCCTCGGCGAGCTGGCCGTCGACGGCCGCCCGGTGCGGGGTGAGCGGCTCGCCGCCGTCGTGCGCGCGCTCGTCGAGGCCCGGGGCCGCACCGTCACGCCGGCCGCGCTGGCCGAGTCGGTGTGGGGCGGCGCGCCGCCTGCGGACACCGCGGGGGCCGTGCACGCGCTGATCGCCCGCGCCCGGCGGCTCGGGCTGCCGGTGGACGCCGTGGCCGGCGGCTACCGGGTGGCCGCCGATGCGGTGGAGCCGGATACCGTACTCGTCAAGGCCCGCCTCGACACCGCCCGCGCCGCGCTGCGCCGTCAGGACCCCACCGGCGCCGCCGCCCACGCCGGCGCGGCCCGGGAACTCTTCCCGCGCTCGCCCGACCTGACCGGCAACGCGACGGTCACCCTCTTCGCCGACGTGGTGGCCATCCAGGCCGAGGCCGTCGTCGACACCGGCCGCGCCGGCAACCTGATCGCCGACCTCACCCGGTTGATCGAGCGAACCCCGCCGCACGAGCCGTCCGCCGCGCTGCTGATCCGCGTGCTCGCCGCGCAGGGCCGCCAAGCCGAGGCCCTGGCCGTGGTGGAACGGCTGCGGGAGACGCTCGCCGAGCTCTACGGCACGGACCCGTCGCCGCTCGTCACCGACACCCACCTCGCCCTCCTGCTCGGCGAGCTGGATGCGAAACCGGCCACCACCACGACTGCGCAGCATCCCCCGGGAAACCCTCGGCCCGCGCGCGGGCTGCCGCCGGCCTGGCGGCGAGCCGCCACCGCGATGGTCGGCCGCGAGGACGATGTCGCCGCCGTGCGCGAGGCGCTCGGCCAGGCGCCGCTCGTCACCGTCGTGGCCGTCGGCGGCGCCGGGAAGACGAGGCTCGCGGCCGAGGTCGCCCGGCGCGCCGCGGCCGAGGGCGGGGCCGTCCACGTCGTCGAACTGGCCGGCGTGCGCTCCCCGGCCGGGGTGCTGCCCGCCGTCCTCGCCGCCGCCGACCCCACGCCGGGCAAGGCCGCCGAGACCGACGAGCGGCTGCATGAGCTGTCCGGGCTGCTCGTACTCGACAACTGCGAGCACATCCTCGACGGCGCCGCCGACGCCGTGGCCGAGGTGCTCGCCGCCGCGCCCGACGTCGCGGTGCTGGCCACGAGCCGGGCCCCGCTCGGACTTCCGGGCGAGATCGTGCACCGCCTCCACGCCCTCGACGACGCAACGGCCCTCGCCCTGCTGACCGCCCGGGCCCGCGCCGGCGGTGCCGAGATCACCTGGGCGGAAAAAGCGCCAGATATCGGGAAAAATCCGGCAAAGGTCCCGGCCGGTGGCAGCCCGGGCACCGGTTCGGGTGCACGGTCCGGCCGAAACGGCGCCCGCGACGCGAACCACGGCGGACGCAGCACCGCGAGCGGGCCAGAAGACGCCGAGCTCACGACGCGGACACAGGCTGCCGTGCGGTTGTGCCGGCGGCTCGACAATCTTCCCCTGGCGCTGGAGCTGGCCGCGGCGCGGCTGCGGCACATGCCCATCGAGGACGTCCTGGCCGGGCTCGACGACCGGTTCGGGCTGCTCGACGACGCGCTGCGCGGGCTGCCCGAGCGGCACGCCAGCCTGTGGGCGATGGTCGACTGGAGCCGCGAGCTGCTCAAGGACGACCAGCGGCGGCTGCTGGAGCGGCTCGCGGTGATCCCCGCGCCGTTCACCCGGGAGGTGGCCGAGGCGGTGTCGGGGCTGCCGGGGCGCTGGCTCGCCGTACACCTCGCGGCCCTGGTGGAGCAGTCGCTGCTCGTGCTCGAGGACGGCAGCCGGTACCGGATGCTGGAGACCGTGCGGGAGTACGGCGAGGCGCGGCTCACCGCGGCCGGCGGGCGGGACGCGGCCATGGACGGGCTCGTCGCCTGGGCGCGGGAGGCCGCGCCGCGCCTGCACGCCGAGTTTCTCGGGCCGGGGCAGCTCGGGGCGTTCGCGCGCTGCTGCGACGGGCAGGACAACCTGGTCGCGGCGCTGCGGTGGGCGGCCGGGCGGGACGAGCCCGCGGCCGTGGACATCGCGGTGGCGCTGTTTCATCTGTGGACGATCCGGGGGCTGTACTTCGAGGTCGTCCCCTGGGCCATGCGGCTGCTCAGCGCCGACGACCCCGGCAAGCGGCGGGCCGGCGTGCTGATCGAGACCGCCGACGCGGAGCGGCTCGCGTGGATCGGGCTGCTCGCCGGGCTCAACGCGTTCGCCGCCGACTCGCGCCGGGCGTTCACCCTCCCGATGCGGATGCTGCGGCGACTCGTCGCGCGGCGGGGCGCGGAGATCTCGCCGCGGGTCAGCGCGCTGGCGAACCTGATGCCGGCGCTCGCGGAGCCCGATCCGGACAAAGGGCTGGCGGCGGCCGAGCGGCTCATCGTCCACCCGGACCCGTACACACAGGGCTTCGGCCTGCTCATGCGCTCCGCGATCCGGGAGAACCGCGGCGACTTCGTCCACGTCGCCGACCGTACGGCCGACGTCGAGCGGGCCTACCGCAACTTCGAGCTCGTCGGGGACCACTGGGGCATGGGCATGGCCGCCCAGGCGATCGGCACCCAGTCCGGCGCCGGGGAGTGGCTGCGCCGCAGCGCGCACCACATGGAGCTGCTCGGCGCCGCCGACGACGCCGGCTCGATCCGAATCATGCTCGACGTCCAGCTGGCCGGGCACGGCGACGACGCGGCGGCGCAGCGGCTGCGCGAGGCCGCCGACGCCCCGGCGGCCGAGCCGGCGATGATGGGCCTGCAGGTCATGGACGCCGCCCAGGCGCACCTCGGGCTGGGGCTGCACGCGTGGGTCCAGGGGCGCCGCGACGAGGCCGTCGCGCACGCCGAGCGGGCTTCGGCGATCGCCGACGGACTGGGCGTGCCGGTGCCGCAGATCCGGGTGGTCTTCGCGGTCGCGGCGGCGGTGCTGAACCTGCGGGCGTACGGCGGGCAGGGCGCGGCTCGTGCGGTACAACTGCTGGAGCACGCGCGCGAGGAGGCGCTGAGCGTCCTGGACGTCCCCGGGCTCGGCTCGTGGGCGATGGGCGGTTCGGCGCTCGCGGCGCACCGCGGTGCAGCGGCGGCGGCGCAGGAGCTGTGGGCGCTGGCGGAGCGGTGCGCGGCCAACGCGTCGCAGCTGTTCTCCGACGGCGCCGACCCGGTCGTCGATGCCGTGCTGGGCGACGCGGCGGCGCGGGCCGATCGGCTGGCGGCGTGGTGCGAGCGGCCGATGACCGAGGTCACCGACCGCATCCGCGAGCTCGTGGACGTACAACTGCGGTAGTCAGACCTTGCGGCGGTAAGCGGCCAGCGCCAGCGGCATGAAGACCGCCGTGAGGACCGCGGACCAGCCCAGCGTCCACCACACGTGCACACCGTAGCCGGGCGTGCCCAGGAACAGCCCGCGCATCGCCTCGACCAGGTGGGTCAGCGGGTTGTTGCGCACGAAGCCCTGCATCCAGCCCGGCAGGGTCCCGGTGCCGACGAACACGTTCGAGGCGAAGGTCAGGGGCAGGACGACCAGGAAGCCGATGCCCTGCACGGCGCCCGAGGTCCGGGCGATCATGCCGACGAAGACGGGCGCCCAGCTCAGGCCGAGGCCGAAGATCACCGCGAGCAGGCAGCCGGCGACCGCGTGCAGCGGGTCGGTGCCGAGGCGGAAGCCCATCAGGTAGGCGAACGCGAAGGTGGAGATCGACACCAGGACGTAGCGCACGACGTCGCCGAGGACCGCGCCGATCAGCGGGGCCGAGCGTGGGATCGGCAGCGACCGGAACCGGTCGAAGATGCCCTTCTCGATGTCGGTGTTGAGGTTGACGCCGATCGAGATCGCGCCCATGCCGATGGTCTGGGCGAGGATGCCCGGCATCAGGTACTGCAGGTAGGCGTGGGTGGATCCGGAGACCGCGCCGCCGAAGACGTAGACGAAGATCAGCATGAGCAGGCCGGGCTGCACGGTGACGTCGAGGAGCGCCTCCGGCGTGCGCATGGTCTTGATGAGGCTGCGCCTGGTGAGCTCGAGCGAGTGCCGCAGCAGCTTGAAGGGCTTCGGCGCGGGCCGGTCGAGGGTGATGGTGCTCATGCCGAGACCTCCGAGGGGACCTTGCTGCTACCGGCGGACGTGAGGGTGAGGAAGACCTCGTCGAGCGAGGGCAGGTGCAGCGAGAGTTCGGTGACCGTGATGCCCTCGGCGGTGAGCCGGGCGACGGCCTCGGCCATGGCGGCGTCGCCGTCGACGGGGACGGCCAGCACGCCGGCGCGGATCTGCTCGGCGGCGGCACCGGCGGAGACCCGGGAGAGGATCTCGGCGGCCCGGGGCAGGTCGCGGGCGTCGGACGGGCGGACCTCGAGGGTCTGGCCGCCGACGATGCGCTTGAGCCGCTCCGGGGTGTCGTTGGCGATGACCCGGCCGTGGTCGATGACCGTGATCTCGTCGGCGAGGGCTTCGGCCTCCTCGAGGTACTGCGTCGTGAGCAGCACCGTGGACCCGTCGCGCACCAGGGAGCGCACCACGTCCCACATGTCCTCGCGCTTGGCCGGGTCCAGGCCGGTCGTCGGCTCGTCGAGGAAGATCACGTCGGGGCGTCCGACCAGGCTCGCGGCGAGGTCCAGGCGGCGGCGCATGCCCCCGGAGTACGTCTTGGCGGGCCGGTCCGCCGCCTCGGTGAGGTCGAACCACGACAGCAGCTCGGCGGCCCGCGCCCGGGCGCTGCGGCGGCCCAGGTCGAGCAGGACGCCGAAGAGCACCAGGTTCTGCCGGCCGGTGAGGTCCTCGTCGACGGAGGCGTACTGCCCGGTGAGCCCGATCGCCGAGCGGACCTTCTCGGCCTCGTGCACCACGTCGTGCCCGCCGATGCGGGCGGTGCCGGCGTCGGGCCTGATCAGCGTGGACAGGATGCGCACGGCAGTGGTCTTACCGGCGCCGTTCGGGCCGAGCACGCCGTGCACGGTCCCGCGCGGGATGACCAGGTCGACGCCCTGCAGCGCCTTCGTCCGGCCGAAGTGCTTGACGAGGCCCGCGGCCTCGACCATCGGATCGTTCGCCATGTCGAGAACGGTCCACCGCGCCGCCGACACGGGACCGACACGGCCCGACACGAGCCCGACGTGCGTGGCGGCGGTACCGTGTCGCCTCATGAGCGATACCAGGGTCGGCCGGCGCGTCGGCCGGCTGATCGGCCGGGTGCTGCAGGGCCTCCAGCCACCCGAGCGGCTGCCGCAGCTGCTGCCGCGCCCCGAGGAGGACGCGGCGATCATGGACTGCGCGCTGTACGTGCGCGGCAGCCGCCAGCCGGGCCACCCCCCGTTCGCCGACGCCTACGCCGCCGCGCGCCGCCGCCGGGGCGGGTTCGTGTGGCTGGGGCTGTTCGAGCCGAGCTGGGCGCAGTTCACCGCGGTCGCCGAGCTCGTCGGGGTCGACGAGGCGACCGTGGAGCAGATCCTGGCCGTCGACCGGCGCCCGGCGATCGAGCGGCGCGGCGACGTGACGGTGCTCACGCTGCGCACGGCGCGATACGTCGAGCACGGCGAGCTGACCGAGACCTCCGAGGTCGTCGACACGGGCGCGGTGTCGCTGCTCATCGGCGCGCACTTCGTGGTGTCGGTGCGCCACGGCGGGGCCGGTGCGCTGGCGGACGTGCGGGAGGGGCTGCAGCGCCGCCCGGGCCTGCTGGGGCAGGGGCCGTGGTCGGTCGGCCTGGCGGTCGCGGAGCGGATGATCGAGGTGTACCACGACGTCGCGACCCGGGTCGAGCAGGACGTCGAGAAGCTCGAGGAGACGGCGTTCCTGCGCCACGGCGGCTGCGACGTGCAGCAGATCTACCAGCTCAAGCGGGAGCTGGTGGAGTTCAAGCGGGCGGTGGTGCCGCTGCAGGCGCCGCTGCGGCTGCTGACCGACACGTCGCCGGAGCTGCCGATGGGGCTCAGGCAGTACTTCATCGACGTCCTCGGCCGGCTCAACCAGGTCGTGGAGCGGGTCGGGTCGTACAACGAACTGCTCGACTCGATCCTGCAGGCCCGCCTGGCCCAGGTGTCGCTCGAGCAGAACAACGACATGCGCAAGATCGCCGCGTGGGCCGCGATCGCCGCCGTGCCGACCGCGCTCGCCGGGGTCTACGGCATGAACTTCGATCACATGCCCGGCACCCACTGGGGCTATGGTTTCGGGGCGACGGTCCTGGTGATGGGGCTCGGCATGTTCTTCCTGCACCGATTGTTCCGCAAGTCCGGCTGGCTGTAAGAGGGAACAATGACCGAGCTCCTGCTGCCCGCCCGCGTCGAGCGCCCCGAGCCCGGGCGGCGCCCGGGCGGCCCGATCGGCCGCTGGCTGCTGCAGCACCGCGTCGCGCCGGTCGGGCCGGAGAGCGACGAGGCCCACGCCAAGCCGCAGGCCTGGTGGAAGGTCATGTCGCTGACCGGCGTCGACTACTTCTCGACGCTGTCCTACCTGCCGGGCATCGCCGCGCTCGCCGCCGGGGCCCTCTCGCCGCTGGCGACGCTGCTGATCGTGGCGCTGACGCTGCTGGGGATGCTGCCGATGTACCGGCGGGTGGCCAAGGAGAGCCCGCACGGGCAGGGCTCCGTGGCGATGCTGGAGCACCTGCTGCCGTTCTGGCGGGGCAAGATCTTCGTCCTGGTGCTGCTGGGCTTCGTCGCCACGTCGTGGATCATCACGATCACGCTGTCGGCCGCCGACGCCTCGGTACACATGATCGAGAACCCGGTCTTCCCGCACTTCCTGCACGGCCACGAGGTGCTCATCACCGTCATCCTGCTGCTGATCCTCGGCGGGGTGTTCCTGCTCGGCTTCAGCGAGGCCGTCGCCGTGGCGATCCCGCTCGTCGGGATCTTCCTGCTGCTCAACGCCGTCATCGTGGTGGTCGGCCTCGTCGAGGTGTTCACCACCGCCGGGGCGCTGTCGAACTGGACGCACGCGCTGAACGCCGGGCACGGCGGCGGGTTCGGGCTCCTGGTGCCGGCGCTGGTCGCGTTCCCGTCGCTGGTGCTGGGCCTGTCCGGCTTCGAGACCGGCGTCAGCATGATGCCGCTGGTGGCGGCCGACGGCCGCAGCCCCGAGCAGCGGCGCGCGTCGCGGCTGCGCAACACGAAGAAGCTGCTGACCGTGGCGGCGGCGATCATGTCGGTGTACCTCGTGGCGACCAGCTTCATCACCACCGTGCTGATCCCGGAGCGGGAGTTCGAGGCCGGGGGCGCGGCGGCCGGACGCGCCCTGGCGTATCTCGCGCACGAGAAGATCGGCGAGGCGTTCGGCACCGTCTACGACATCAGCAGCGTGCTCATCCTGTGGTTCGCGGGCGCGTCGGCGATGGCCGGCCTGATCAACATCATCCCGCGGTACCTGCCCGCCTACGGCATGGCGCCCGAGTGGGGCCGCGCCGTGCGCCCGATCGTGCTGGTCTACACCGCGATCAGCATCGGCATCACGATCGCCTTCGGCGCCGACGTCAACGCGCAGGCCGGCGCGTACGCCACCGGCATCCTGGCCATGATGGTCTCCGGCGCCGTCGCGGTCACGATCTCGGCGCTGCGGGCCGGTCAGCGCCTGGCGGGCTCGGCGTTCACGGTGCTGACGCTCATCCTGCTGTACGCGCTGGGCGCCAACGTCATCGAGAAGCCCGACGGCATCGTCATCTCCGCCGTCTTCATCGCCGGCATCATCGTCGTGTCGCTCGTCTCCCGGGTCAGCCGCACCACGGAGCTGCGCGCCGACGCGATCGAGTTCGACGACGAAGCCCGCCGCTTCGTCACCGAGTCGATCGAGCACGACGGCGAGCTCAACATCGTGGCGAACCGCCGGCAGGCCGGGGACCGGGCGGAGTACGCGGGCAAGGAGGCCGAGCAGCGCGGCATCAACCCGGTCCCGGGCCGCGCCGACATCCTGTTCCTGGAGGTCTCCGTCGTCGACCCGTCGGCGTTCGCCGGCACGCTGACCGTGCGCGGCGTGGACGTCGAGGGCTACCGGGTGCTGCGCACCGAGAGCCCGGCGGCACCCAACGCGATCGCCGCGATCCTGCTGGCCCTGCGCGACGCCACCGGGGTGCGGCCGCACGCGTACTTCGAGTGGGCCGAGGGCAGCCCGCTGGTCCACCTGTTCCGGTACCTCATCCTGGGCCGCGGCGACACGGCCCCGGTGGTCCGCGAGATCATCCGCTCGTCCGAGCCGGACCCGGCGCGGCGCCCCGGCATTCACGTCGGCGGCTGAAATACCCCACGGCGGCGCGCACACGTACTACGGTGGACGCGACTTCGGGGGAGGCTTCGTCGATGCGAGTGTCCACGCAGGTCCGGCTCGTCCAGTGGTCGATGACGGCGGCGACGCTGCTGCTGGCCGTCTCGGCCGCGCTGTCCGCCGCCGCCCTGATCCATCTGGGCACCCTGCACCTGCGGATGGTCTCCGCCGCCCAGGTGGCGCAGGTGCGCGCCGACCTGACCAGCGCCCTGGAGACGGCGTCCGTCACGGTCGTCATGGTGGCGGCCGTCGCCGTGTTCATGCGCCGCCCGTCGGGCAAGGTCCGGGTCGCGGTCTGGATCGTGGCGCCGCTCGTCTCACTCACGACGCTGTGCTTCCTCGTCGGCGGGCCGGAGTGGGCGGTCGAGCCGACCGGCGCGGAACCCGAGCTGCTGCGCGAGGAGTATGCGCAGGTCGTCCCGGCCTGGTACGTGTGGCCCCACGGCACGGCCGGGCTGCTCGCGGTCGCCCTGCTGATCTTCACGGCGGTGTTCATGACCCGCACCGATCTGCGGGAGCACTACATGGATGCGGGCGATGACCCGAAGCGACCGTACCGGTCCTGGGTGGAGCGCACGGGCGGCCCGTGACGGGCGTGGGCGGCGGCGCTAAGGTGGCGCCGTGAGCGAGCCGCCCGAGCCGTCGTCCCCCTCCGGCCCCGCGTCCGGGCCCACGTCAGGACCAAGGCCGCCGGCCTGGAACCGGCCCCAGCCGCCTCCTCCACCTCCCGCGCCACCACGGCCCCCGGCCAACGTGCCGATCTCCGGCGAGCTGCTGCCGCCCGGCGGCTACCGGGTCCCGCCCGGCCCCCAGTCCCCCGTGACCCGGCGCATCCCCGAGAACCTGCCGTTCGTCGCGCGCCCCAGCGCGGTGCGGCGCCTCGTCATCATGGTCCCGATCGCCGTCATGCTGCTCCTGCTCATCGGGTGCCCCTTCGGCATGGTCCTGACCGCCGACGACCCGAACCACACCAGCGGCGACATCGTCGCGCTGGTCGCCCTGATGGGCTGCGGGGCGTTCGTCATGTTCGCCGCGATCGCGCTGCAGGTCTTCCTGCTCACCTCGGGCGGCCCGGTGCTCGCCATGGGCCCGGCCGGGATGTGGATCAAGACCCGGCCGACCCGCGGGCAGGCGATCTGGCTGCCGTGGGAGGGCATCGAGCGGATCCGGCGGCGGCGCTGGGCGCTGGAGAAGATGCTCGTGGTCAAGCCCCGCGACCCGCGCGTGGAGGGCAGCCTCGGCGCGTTCACGGCGGTCGACTCGGCGATGCTCAAGCTGTTCTACGGCTCCGGCTTGACCGCCACGCTGAACTTCTCCGACCGCTCCGAGGACGAGATCCTGGCGGCGGTACGCCAGTACAGCGCCGGTCGCACGCTCATCGAACTCTAGTCCCCCGCACTGCGCGCCGCGGCCGGTCCGGCCGCGGCGCGCAGTATCATGCATGGTCGCGGCCTGTAGCGCGAAGCGCCGTGGTTTCGCCCTGCGCCGATCCGGAGAACGGGGCGTCGGGGGCCACACGCCGCCAGGGTGCCGAAAAAGTGTCAGACCCTAGGTCTACGCTGCGGGCAGCACAGAGACCAGGACCATTGGAGAGAGCCGAGTTGACCGCACAACCCGAGACCTTCTACGGGGCCGACGACCTCACGCTCCTCGAAGGGCTGGACGCCGTCCGCAAGCGCCCGGGCATGTACATCGGCTCGACCGACAGCCGGGGCGTCGCCCATCTGTTCAACGAGATCGTGGACAACTGCACCGACGAGGGCATCGCCGGGCACGCCACCCGGATCGAGGTGACGCTGCACGCCGACGGATCGGTGCAGGTCGACGACGACGGGCGCGGCATCCCCGTGGGCGTGCACGCCAAGTCGGGCATGTCCGGCGTCGAGCTGGTGCTCACGCGGCTGCACGCGGGCGGGAAGTTCGGCGGGGCGGGGTACAAGACCTCCGGCGGCCTGCACGGCGTCGGCGCCTCCGCGGTCAACGCCCTGTCCACCCGCTACGACGTGACCGTGCGCCGCGACGGCAAGGTGCACCACATGTCGTTCCAGCACGGCGTGCCGGGCGAGTTCGACGGGACCGGAGCCGGCGCGAAGTTCACCCGCCGCGGCGGGCTGAGCGTGCAGGGGCGGATGAAGCGCGGCTCGTCCACCGGCACCTCGACCCGTTACTGGCACGACCCGCGCTACTTCGAGAACGGCGCGGCGCTGGACCCCGAGGCGGTCCGCGCGAAGCTGCGCAACACGGCGTTCCTGGTGCCGGGCGTGACCTATGTGCTCAAGGACGCCACCCAGGGCTCGATCACCACAGAGACGTATCACTACCCCAACGGCCTGGCGGACATGGTGGAGTTCCTCGCCCCGGGCGGGGACAAGCCGGTCTGCGGCACGCTGCTGATCGTCGGCGAGGGCACCTACAAGGAGAACGCCGCCGACGAGAACGGCGTGATGAAGGCCAACGTCGAGCGGCGCGCCGAGGTCGAGATCGCGCTGCGCTGGGGCACCGGCTACGACCGGGTCGTCGAGTCGTTCACCAACACCATCCGCAACATGCACGGCGGCACGCACCGGCGCGGCTTCGAGCGCGGCGCGGTCCGCGCGTTGACGGACGCGATCCGCAACACCCGCGGCCTGCTGCGCCCCAAGGAGGACCTGCCGACGCTCGACGACGTGCTGGAGGGCATGACCGCGGTCATCCACGTGCGCATCCCCGAGCCGCAGTTCACCTCGCAGACCAAGGACGAGCTGTCCACCGCCCCGGTGACCCGGGTCGTGCAGCAGGTCGTCGAGCAGCACGTCAAGGCCTGGATCGAGGCGCGCAAGACCAAGGTCGAGGCGCGCACGGTGCTGCAGAAGATCGTCGACGCGGCCCGGGTCCGGCTCACCCAGAAGCAGCAGAAGGACGCGGCCCGGCGCAAGACGGCGCTGGAGGGCGCGTCGATGCCGGCGAAGCTCGTCGACTGCCGCTCCACCGGTGTGCAGCGCAGCGAGCTGTTCATCGTCGAGGGTGACAGCGCCCTGGGCACGGCCCGCATGGCGCGCTCCTCGGAGTATCAGGCACTCCTGCCGATCCGCGGCAAGATCCTCAACGTGCAGAAGGCCAACATCCAGCAGGTCCTGGACAACCAGGAGTGCTCGGCCATCGTGCAGGTGCTCGGGGCCGGCTCCGGGCGCACCTTCGACCTCGACACGATGCGCTACGGGCGGATTCTGATCATGGCCGACGCCGACGTCGACGGCTCGCACATCCGCACGCTGCTCATCACGCTGTTCGCCAAGTACATGCGGCCGGCCATCGCCGACGGGCGCCTTTACGCGGCCGTGCCGCCGCTGCACAAGATCGTCACGAAGGGGCGCAACCCGGAGACGATCTACACCTACACGCAGCAGGAGATGACCTCGACCGTGGCCCGGCTGGAGAAGGCCGGCAAGCAGGTCGTGACGCCGATCCCGCGGTTCAAGGGTCTGGGCGAGATGGACGCCGACGAGCTGTGGGAGACCACGATGAACCCGGCGACCCGGGCCGTGCGGCGCATCACCCTCGACGATGTCGAGCGGGCCGAGGAGGTCCTCGAGCTGCTCATGGGCGAGCGGGTCGAGCCCCGCCGCAATTGGCTGATCGACTCCGCGGCGCGGGTCGACCAAGAGACGATCGACGCCTGAGACCGGAAGGCCGACACTTCACGATGGCACGCAAGAGCACCAAGGCGGTCAAGGCCGACCTGTCCGCGTTCGATCAGGCGGGCGCGCGGGTGCTGAACAACCCGCTCACCACCGAGGTGGAGGACTCCTACCTGGAGTATGCCTACTCGGTCATCCACTCCCGGGCGCTGCCCGACGCCCGCGACGGGCTCAAGCCCGTGCACCGGCGGATCCTCTTCTCGATGAACGAGCAGGGGCACCGCCCCGACCGGGGGCACGTGAAGTCCTCCCGGGTCGTCGGTGACGTCATGGGTAAGTACCACCCGCACGGCGACAGCGCGATCTACGACGCCATGGTCCGCATGGCGCAGGACTTCTCGCTCAACGTGCCGCTCATCGACGGCCACGGCAACTTCGGCTCCCCCGACGACGGGCCCGCCGCCTCGCGATACACCGAGGCGCGCATGTCCCGGGAGGCGATGCTGCTCGTCGGCGAGCTCGACGAGGGCACCGTCGACTTCCGGCCCAACTACGACGGCTCGCTCGAGGAGCCCTCGGTGCTGCCCGCCGCGTTCCCCAACCTGCTGGTCAACGGCTCGTCCGGGATCGCGGTCGGGATGGCGACCAACATGATCCCGCACAACCTCGCCGAGATCGTCTCCGCGACCCGCTGGCTGATCAACCACCCCAACGCGTCGCTGGACAAGCTCATGGAGTTCGTCCCCGGCCCCGACCTGCCCACCGGCGGGCTGCTGCTCGGCCTGGACGAGGTGCGCAGGGCCTACGAGACCGGCCGCGGCGTGGTGCGCATGCGCGGCCGGGTGGAGATCGGCCTGCTGGAGGGCAGCCGCGGCCGGCAGGCGATCACGGTCACCGAGCTGCCCTACGGCATCGGTGCCGAGAAGGTGATCGAGAAGATCACCGACGAGGTGAACAAGACCAAGCGGCTGCAGGGCATCGCCGACGTCAAGGACCTCACTGACCGGGAGAACGGCACCCGCCTGGTCATCGAGTGCAAGGTCGGCGTCAACCCGCAGGCGCTGCTGGCCGACCTTTACCGGCTCACCCCGCTGGAGCAGTCCTTCGGCGTCAACAACCTCGTCCTCGTCGACGGCCAGCCGCGGACGCTCGGGCTCAAGGCGCTGCTGGAGGTGTTCCTCAACCACCGCTACGAGGTGGTGACCCGGCGCACCGAGTTCCGCCGCAAGAAGCGCCAGGACCGCCTGCACCTCGTCGACGGCCTGCTCATCGCCCTGCTGGACATCGACCGCGTGATCGCGCTCATCCGCGACAGCGACAACGCGGCCGCGGCCAAGGCTGGGCTCATGAGCGAGTTCGGGCTCACCGACATCCAGGCCACCTACATCCTCGACACCCCGCTGCGCCGGCTCACCCGCTACGACCGCATCGAGCTGGAGGCCGAGCAGCAGCGGCTCAACGAGGAGATCGCCGCGCTGAGCCAGATCCTCGACGACGAGAAGGTCCTCAAGAAGGTCGTCTCCGACGAGCTGGCCGCCGTGGTCAAGGAGCACCCCACGCCCCGACGCACCACCCTCATCGACGGCGACCTCAAGGAGGTGCTGGCCGCCTCGGTGCCGGCCGGACCGCTCGAGGTCAGCGACGACCCGTGCCAGGTCCTGCTCTCCGCGACCGGCCTCGTCGCCCGCACCGCCGCCGAGTCCGAGGAGGCCCCCGAGGGCAGCCGCAAGGCCGGACGCGACAAGCACGACGCGGTCCGCGCGGTCGTGCACACCACCGCCCGCGGCCAGGTCCTGCTCGTCACGAGCCGTGGCCGTGCCTTCAAGGTCGACGTCCTGCCGCTGCCGGTCCTGCCCGAGCAGCCCGGCACCGTCTCCCTGCGCGGCGGCATGTCCACCGCCGAGCTGGTCCCGCTGGAGTCCGGCGAGACGGTCGTCGGCATCGCCCCGCTGGCCGAGCGCGACTCCGGCTCCCCCGGCCTGGCGCTGGGCACCCGCAACGGCATGGTGAAGATCTGCGCCCCCGAGTGGCCGGTGCGCTCCGACGAGTTCGAGGTCATCGGCCTGCGCGACGGCGACGAGGTCATCGGCGCCACCTGGCTCACCGACGGCTCCGAGACCCTCGCCTTCGTCAGCTCCGACGCCTCGCTGCTGCGGTTCCCGGCCTCGCTGGTGCGCCCGCAGGGCCTCAAGGGCGGCGGCATGGCCGGCATCAGCCTGGCCGACGGCGTCCAGGCGCTCTTCTTCGGCGCGATCGTCACCGCCGACGCCGAGCACGGCGAGCCGATGGTCGTCACCGCGACGATGGGCAACGCGAAGGTCACCCCGTTGCGCCTCTACCCGGCCAAGGGCCGCGCCACCGGCGGCGTCCGCGCCCAGCGCTTCCTCAAGGGCGAGTCCCACCTGGTCCGGGCCTGGATCGGCCCCCGCCCGGTCGCGGCCAACACCAAGGGCGACCCCCGCGACCTGCCGGCGCCCGACTCCCGCCGCGACGGCTCCGGCGCCCAGCTGCGCGCCCCGGACCTGGTCGGTCACCTGGTCGAGCGCGGCTGACGGCGTTTCCGCGGTCGGCGCGCCTCCCGCAGGCGCGCCGACCGCGGGGAAAACCGGGTGCGCCCGCCGCCGCAATACCTTCCGGGTGTGCGTCCTGTCGATGTCCTCGCCCTGCACGGATCGCCGGGCTCGGGCAAGACCACGCCGGCGCGGGCCGTCGCCGAGCTGCTGCGGGAGGCCGACGTGGCCTGGGGCGTGATCGACCTGGACAAGATCAGCCTGGTCCACCCCAGCCCCGGGCGGACCTTCACCCTGGACAACCTCCGGGCGATCTGACCGAACTACGCCACGATCCCCGGCCGCCACCTCGTCATCCCCACGGTCATCGCGGACCACGACGAGCTGCTGCGCCTGCGCCCGGCCGTGCCGGACGCCCGCGTGGCCGTCTGCGAGCTGACCGCCCCCGAGGCCGTGCTCAAGGACCGGGTGACCGCCCGGGAGCCCAACGAATACTGGCGCGCCCAGCTGCGGGCGTTCGTCGACCTGTACCACGGGCGCACCGACCTCGCGGCGATCCGGGACCTCCAGGTCTCCACCCACGACCGGTCCGTCGACCAGTCCGCCCAAGAGGTCATCGCCAAGGCCGGCTGGCCGCTACACTCCTGAGTCCTTCACGACGGCCCGGTCACGACGGCCCGGTCACGACGGCCCGGTCACGACGGCCCGGTCACGACGGCGCCGGTGGCGCTCGAGGGCCAGCCCGCCGACGGTGAGCACCACCAGCGTGCCCAGCGCCGCCCACATCGGCCACGCCCCCGGCTGCCAGCCGTAGGCGCCGACCGTGACGTAGGCGGTGGTGGCCGGCAGGATGCCCACCACCGTGCCCAGGGTGAAGTCCCGCAGCCGGACGGACGTGAGCCCGGCGAGGTAGTTGACCGCGGTGAACGGCACGATCGGAATCAGCCGGGCCAGCACGATCGTGCGCAGCCCGTGCCCCGCCAGCCGGGTGTCGAGCCGGTCGAGGCGCCCACCGGTGAGCCACCGCAGCGTGTCGCGGCCGAGCAGCCGCCCGAGGTAGAACGCCGCGACGGCCCCGAGCATCGCCCCGGTCACGACGACCACGACCCCGGCCACCAGCCCGAACAGCGCCCCGGCGGCCAGCGTGAAGACCGTCTTCGGCAGCGGCGAGAGCGACACCACGGCATACAGGGCCCCGAACGCCACCGGAGCCCACCAGCCGAGCGCCACCACGTTGCTGCGCAGCTGCTGCGGGTCGGGCACCCCGACGAGCACCGCGGCCACCACGACCATCGCGACCAGCAGGACAAGGCCGGAAACCCGCAGCAGGCCGGCACGAACGGTCATGATCCCATCATGCCGCCGCCCGCGGGCCCGTGCCTGCCGGGGCCGCTACAAGTGCGCCCGGACCCGTCAGACGGTAGCAGCCCGGCGCGGGCGGGGGCGGCTCCGGCCGTTGGTGGCCGCACTCGAGCTCGGGGTCGGTGACGGTCATCGAACTCAACCGCTACGCGGTCCCCTCCTGACCCTGGCCACGCTGGGGCGTCTCCCGGGGGTTGGACTTCTCACCTTTGTCGACCTAATTAGTGGACAACATCGGGTTTCGTGGGCAGACTTCTCGGCATGGATCCACTGCTCGCCTTCGCCGGGTTCGGGGTCGGGGTCATCGTCGGGCTCACCGGGATGGGTGGCGGTGCGCTCATGACGCCGATCCTGGTGCTGTTCTTCGGGGTGCCGCCGCTCGCCGCCGTGTCCAGCGATCTGGCCGCGTCCGCGGTGATGAAGCCGTTCGGCGGGTGGGTCCACGCCCGGCGCGGGACCGTCAACTGGTCGCTCGTGCGGTGGCTGTGCCTGGGCAGCGTGCCCAGCGCGTTCCTCGGCGTGCTGCTCATGCGGGCCATCGGGGGCGGCGACGGGGTCCAGGACGTCGTCAAGCTGGCGCTCGGCGGGGCGCTGCTGCTGGCCGTGGTCGGGCTGCTGATCAAGACGTACCGGAAGAACTCGGGCGACGACTCGGGGCCGGCGAAGCCGATCACGGTGCGGCCCGTGCCGACGGTGCTGCTGGGAGCGGTGGGCGGGCTCGTGGTCGGGATGACCTCGGTCGGGTCCGGCTCGCTGATCATCGTGATCCTGCTGGCGCTGTACCCGGCACTGCGGCCCCGCGACCTGGTGGGCACTGACCTGGTGCAGGCGATTCCGCTGGTGATCTCCGCGGCCCTCGGGCACGCACTGTTCGGCGACCTCAAGCTCGACCTCGCGGCCGCGGTGCTCATCGGGTCGGTCCCGGGCGTGCTGATCGGGGCGCGGCTGTCGTCCCGCGCGCCGGCGGGGGTGGTCCGGGCGGCCCTGATCATCGTGCTCATCGCGAGCGCGCTGAAGCTGTTCGACGTACCGACGGGCAGTGTCCTTCTGGTTGTCGCCGTCGCGACCGGGGCCGCGATCCTGGAGGGACTGCGCCGGCGGGGCCCGCGGACGGGGGCTTCGCATGATCGGGACAGCCGCGACGAGACGAACGCGAAAGGGGCAGAATCAGCGAGTGGAGTACCACGCTGACTCGCTAGGAGTTTCCTGATGCCTCGGCTCAACCATCTGCCCGAGTGGGCCGCGCTGGCCAAGCACCGCGCGGAGCTCGCAGAGGTCCACCTGCGCGACCTGTTCGCCGAAGACCCCGACCGGGGCAGCCGGTACTCGGTGGCGACCGGCGACCTGTACATCGACTACGGCAAGCACCTCGTGACCGACGAGACCCTGCGGCTGCTGCTGGACCTGGCGGCAGCCCGCGGGGTCTTCGCGCTGCGCGACGCCATGTTCAGCGGGGAGAAGATCAACTTCACCGAGCACCGGGCGGTGTTGCACACCGCGCTGCGGGCGCCGCGCGACGCCGAGATCTTCGTCGACGGCGAGAACGTGGTCCCGAAGGTGCACGCGGTGCTCGACCGCATGGCCGCGTTCGCCGACCGCATCCGCTCGGGTGAGTGGACGGGGTACACCGGCGAGCGCATCACCACCGTCGTCAACATCGGCATCGGCGGATCCGACCTCGGGCCGGCCATGGCGTACGAGGCGCTGCGCGCGTACACCGACCGGTCCCTGACCTTCAAGTTCGTCTCCAACGTCGACGGCGCCGACCTGCACGAGGCCGTGCGGGACGCGGACCCGGCCCGGACGCTGTTCATCGTGTCGTCCAAGACGTTCACGACGATCGAGACGATCACCAACGCCACCGCCGCGCGCACGTGGCTGCTCGACGCCCTCGGTGACGACGCGGCCGTGGCCAAGCACTTCGTGGCCGTGTCGACCAACGCGACCGAGGTCGCCAGGTTCGGCATCGACACGACCAACATGTTCGAGTTCTGGGACTGGGTCGGCGGCCGCTACTCCTACGACTCCGCGATCGGCCTGTCGCTCATGATCGCGCTCGGCCCGGACGGCTTCCGCGCCATGCTCGACGGCTTCCACCAGATGGACCAGCACTTCCGCACCGCCCCGCCGGAGGTGAACGCGCCGCTGCTGCTGGGGCTGCTCGGCATCTGGTACCGCGACTTCCACGACGCGCAGACGCATGCGGTGCTGCCGTACAGCCACTACCTTTCGCGGTTCACGGCGTACCTGCAGCAGCTGGACATGGAGTCCAACGGCAAGTCCGTCGACCACGAGGGCAAGCCGGTCGAGTGGGCCACCGGCCCGATCGTGTGGGGCACGCCGGGCACGAACGGGCAGCACGCGTACTACCAGCTGATCCACCAGGGCACCGCGCTCATCCCGGCCGACCTGCTGGGCTTCTCCAAGCCGGTCGCCGAGCTCGGCGCGCTGGGCGGCCAGCACGACCTGCTCATGGCCAACCTCTTCGCGCAGGGCCAGGCGCTGGCGTTCGGCAAGCCGTCGGAGCAGGTGGCCGCCGAGGGCGTGGCCGAGGCGGAGGTGCCGCACCGCACGTTCCACGGCAACCACCCGACCACGACGATCCTGGCCGACGAGCTGACGCCGGCGGTGCTGGGGCAGCTGATCGCGCTGTACGAGCACAAGGTCTTCGTCCAGGGCGCGATCTGGGACATCGACTCCTTCGACCAGTGGGGCGTGGAGCTGGGCAAGGTCCTGGCCAAGCGCATCGAGCCGGCGCTGACCTCGGACAGCCCGGACCTGTCGGCGCTGGACTCCTCGACGGCGGGCCTGGTGAGCCGCTACCGCACCGTGCGCGGCCGCTGAGCCGCTTGCCGTCCAGCGGGCGACAAATCCGGATTTTTCGGGTTTGTCGCCCGTTCCCGTTTCCGGGGGTTGCGGGGTGGGTCGCGGCCGCACCGCCCGGCAGCAACCCGATGCGAGGGCTGGACGACCTCGCATCGCGCAGATACAGGAGGCCGAGTGCGGGGTGGCCGGACGTGGCTGTGAGGTGGCTGTGGGTGGCGCTCCCGGCGGGTCGTCGAAGCCTGTGGGAACGTATGGTCGATGAGTGATCGGGGACGCCGAGCTGCGTTCGATGACCGCTGAGGAGCGGGCCGACCTCGCGCGGCGGCTGGCCGCGCTCGCGCCTCGGGTCGCGCGGCGGTCCGTGGCCGCCGCCGAGCGGGTGCGGCGGCAGTTCGTCATCGTCGTCGGGGTAGCCAGCGTGCTGATGATTCCGTGGGTGATCACGCTGGCGTTCCGACTGCCCCCGCGATACCTCGCCGGGCACTGGCGGGCCACCTGGGTCGGGTTCGACGTCGCGCTCGGGATCACGCTCACGTGCACCGCGCTGGCGGCGCTGCGGCGGCGGCAGGTCGTGGTGCTGTGGGCGCTGGTGAGCGGGACCCTGCTGTCGTGTGACGCGTGGTTCGACATCCTCACCGCGTCCGGACCGGACCGGTGGGTGAGCCTCGCCACCGCGCTGGCCATCGAGGTGCCACTGGCCGTGTGGCTGTTCTTCGTGGCGCACCACCTGGTGCGGATCAGCATGCGGCGGCTGCTGATCCTCTCGGGCCAGTCGCCCGAGGTGACGCTGTGGAGGATGCCGCTGCTCGGGGTGCCGCCGCGGCGTGGGCGGCAGCCCGAGGCGGAGGTGACGCGGGTTTAGGGGCGGCGGTCCACGGAGACGGCGGCGGCCGCGGTGTCGACCTGCAGGGCGTAGCGGTCGGTGGCGGTGTCCCAGCCCTGGCCGGTCAGGGTCCTGGCGCCGGAGACGTTCTTGGTGACCTGGTCGTCGAGGCGTACTTCGCCGATGGTCCCGTTGTCGCCCAGCTTCACCTGCGCGGGCACGCCGGCCGGGGCGTGGACGGCCAGGCGCCCGACGCCGCCGACGTGGATCGGCATCGTGCCCTCGGGCTTGGGTACCGTCACGTCGAGCTCCTGCACGCCGGACTGGACCTCGATGCCCGACAGGCGGCCGCCGCCGAAGTCGACGACCTGGCGCAGGCCGCCGCCGGCCAGGGTGAGCTGCCAGCGGACCTTGTCGTTGAGGTACACGTGCACCGTGGCCTGCCCGGCGATCTCAGTGCCGTTGAGGCGCAGGCGCACGTTGTCGCCGGCCTCCTCCGCGACCGGCTCGACCTTGCTGCCGGGCAGTGTCGACGCGCGGTACAGCAGTGCGTCGAGGGGCTCGGCGTGGATGATGACCGACTCGGCGCCGCTGGACACCTCCAGCGTCGCCGCCTGCCGGTTGCCCAGCGCGCCCTCGACGCTGTGGACGGTCTCGGCCGGCGGCGGGGGCGGGTCGGACTTCTGCGTGACGAACACGACGGCGGCGAGGATGGCGGCGATCGCGGCGAAGCCGATGACGTAGCGCCACAGGGGCGGCACGCCGCGGCGCCGGGGCGGTTCGGGCTCCGGCGGCCGGTGGGCGGGGACGGCCGGGCGCTGCATGCGGGTACCGCTGGAAGACGAGTGGGTCACGGGAAGCCTCAAGGGTCGGGGCGGCGCCCGCACCGAGTCGGTGCCGGCGCCGCCGTCAGCAGCGGGGGGTTACGGGCTGGTGCAGGTCAGCGCCGGGGCGCTCGCGGGTGCGGTGCCCGTGGCGTTGAACCCGAACGACGTGCTGGCGTTGGGCCCGAGGACCTTGTTCCAGTCGACGTTCGTCACCGCGACGTTGGGTGGCTGGCCGGTGAGGGTGCCGTTCCAGGGCGCCCCCTCGAAGCCCTGACCGCCGGTGTACGTCCACCGGACCGTCCACCCGTTGAGCGTCGACGAGCCGTTGTTCTTGACGGTCACGTTGACCTGGAAGTGCCCGGCCCACTGGCTGGGCTGCAGCGCCCACGTCGCCGTACACCCGCTGCCGCCGCCGGCCGGGGACGACGGGGACGCCGAGGCCGAGGCCGAGCGCGACGCCGACGGCGACACTGAGGGTGACGCCGAGGCGGACCGCGACGCCGACGGGGAGCCGGAGGGCTGGCTGCCGCCGACCCCGGTGACCTCGCCGTGCCCGCCGTCGAAGACGACGTCGGAGCAGCTGAAGAAGTTCTCCTGGCTGTCCGAGCGGACCCACTGGATGTACAGGATGTGCCGCCCGGTCTTGCCGGCCGGCAGCGTCGTGTCCCAGTAGTAGTAGTTGAAGCCGCCCGGGCCGCCGGACTGCGGCGGGTCCGTGACGCTCCAGAACGACTGCAGGTCGGACCAGGCCAGCGGCTTGGTCGGGTCGTAGCCGTCCTTCGTGATGTACATGTGGAACGTGCCGGGGTGGGCGGCCCAGTTGCTGTAGTGCAGCTGGATCGTGGAGCCGGCGGTCAGGTGCGTGGTGGGCCAGTCGGCGCGGGCGGCGTTGTAGGCGGCGTACTTCGTGGTGCCGCCGCCGCAGATCTCACCGTCGGGGATGTAGCCGGTGGTGCGGCCGGCGGCGTCGGGGCGCAGCACGCCGAACCAGTCGTAGAGCGGCTGCTGGCCGCCCTGGGCCACGGCGGCGGCGCAGGCGGGGTTGCTGGGGATGATCTGACCGTTGGCCTGCAGGCCGTCGACGTAGCACAGGTACGTCCGGCTGCCGGGGACGAGCGCGACGCCGTGTGCGTGCGCGGGGGCGGGTGCGACCAGCACGGCCGCGATGAGTGACGCGGCGGCGGCTACGGCGGGCCACAGCGCGCGTCTGGCGAGTGTTGCCAAGGGGTACCTCCTCGAGTCCGGGGCGCGGCAGAGTTGCTCGGCTCCCACGAGGTAGGCGCAGTGTGGTCGGCGTCACCCCGGGCTGGCAACGAACCCGGGAGACATCCATGGTGATGAGCGTTCGGGGCGTGAAACTTACTCGCTGAGCCTCAGGGCAGGGTGATACGGGCGGTCGTGCCGGCCCCGGCCGAGGTCAGGGTCAGGCGGCCACCGTGGGCGCCCACGGCCTCCTGGGCGATGTGCAGGCCCAGGCCGACGCCCGGGACGGCCTGGCTGCGGGCGTGGCGGCCGCGGAAGAAGCGCTGAAAGACGTACGGCAGCTCGTCCGGCGGGATGCCGACGCCCGTGTCGGTGATCTCGATGGCCGGGGTGGGCTCGTAGGCGGCGCGGACGATGACCTTGCCGCCGGGCGGGCTGAACAGGATCGCGTTGCGGACCAGCTGCTGCACCGCCTGGGTCAGCCGCACCACGTCGGCGGAGACGACCGAGGCCTCGGTCGGGGTCTGCACGACGAGCTCGACGCCGCGGGGCTCGGCGGCCGCGGCGCAGGCCTGCACGGCGGCGGACAGGACCATGTGCAGCTCGACCGGGCTGCGGTGCAGCAGCAGCGGCGCGCCGGCCGGGCGGGTGCCGGTCAGCAGGTGCTCGACCATGCCGACGAGGCGCTGGCCGTTGCGGTAGATGGGCTCGACGAAGCGGGTGTACTCCTGCAGGCGCTCGTCCTCGGCGAGCAGCTCGAGGTACCCCTGGATCGCCGTGACGGGCGTGCGCAGCTCGTGCGAGATCGTCGCGATCAGGTCCTCCTCGCGCTGGGTGGCGCGGACGAGCTCGTCGCCGAGCTCGGCGAGCATGAGGCGGCTGCGCATCAGCGAGAGGTGGCCGGCGGCCTGGCGGGCGAGGGTGTCGAGGGTGTCGCGCTGACGGGGGCCGAAGTCGCCGGGCCGGCTGTCCTTGACGCAGAGCGCGCCGAGCACGTGCCCGTCCTCCTCGATGAGCGGGGCGCCGGCGTAGAAGCGGATGAACGGATCCCCGGTGACGTTGGGGTAGCGGTGGAAGCGCTCGTCGGCGCGGGCGTCGGGCACGACGAGCGGGCGGCGGGTCGGGATGGTCTCGGCGCAGAAGGAGATCTCCCGGGGCGTCTCGTCGGGGGTGATGCCGGTCTTGCCGGCGAACCACTGCCGCTCACGGTCGACGAGGGT
The DNA here is from genome assembly GCF_050942935.1 of Dactylosporangium sp. CA-233914. NCBI lineage: Bacteria > Bacillati > Actinomycetota > Actinomycetes > Micromonosporales > Micromonosporaceae > Dactylosporangium > Dactylosporangium sp. CA-233914. The sequence continues at coordinate 8,491,995 of NZ_CP192030.1, forward strand.
GACCGTGGACATGGCGGTGTCGAACACGGACGCGGCCAGTTGGGTAAGCTCGTCGAGCGCCTTCGGGCGGGGCGCGTCGAGCACGCCGTAGCTGTACAGGGCCGACAGCCGTGCTTCCTCGTCGACGTCGCTCATGGCGGCCCTCCTCTCCACGGGTCCGTGATCATCGTTCCCCGATCCGGGCGCCGAACCTCGCGACACAGCGTTGCGGTGCGGTTGCAGGTTCCGGTTCGAAGAAATCGGTTGTCTGAGTGAGTGCTCGCTCATAGAGTGCTGCCGTGAACGCGGAACAGCAGGCCCGGCGGCGGCGCGTACCAGCGCTGGCCCCCGACGAACGGCGCGCGGCGCTCATCGCCGCCACGCTGCCGCTGCTGCGCACCCACGGCGCGGCGGTCACCACCCGGCAGATCGCCGAGGCCGCCGGGGTTGCCGAGGGCACCATCTTCGGCGTCTTCCCCGACAAGGCCTCGCTCATCTCGGCGGCGCTGTGCAGCGCCTTCGAGGCCGGGCCGGTGCTGCGCGCACTGTCGGCGATCGACCCCGAGGCCCCCCTGCGCCAGCGGCTCAGCGACGCGGCGGCGATCCTGATCCGCCGGGTCGAGGGTTCGGTATCGCTGATGATGCTCGCTCGCACCACGCCGTTCCCGCCCGACGCGTCGCCGTTCGCGGCGCTCATGGAGGGCCGGCGCCGCCTCACCGAGGCCGTCGCCGCCCTCATCGAACCGGACAAGGCGCTGCTGCGCCGAAGCCCGCAGACCACCGCCCGCCTGCTGTTCGCCCTGGTCGTCAGCGCGGTCCGCAGCGATCTGCCCGGCGAGGACTTCGCGCCGGACGAGATCGTCGCGGTCCTGCTCGACGGTCTGCTGCAGCAACCCACCGCACCACCAAACCGGGGAGACCACTGAGACAATGCTGATACGTCTGCTGCGAACGTACCTGCGGCCCTACCGCGGGCCGATCACCCTGGTGGTGGTGCTGCAGCTGGTGCAGACGCTCGCCACGCTCTACCTGCCGACGCTCAACGCCGACATCATCGACAGCGGCGTCGTCAACGGCGACGCCGGCTACATCCTGCGCATCGGCGGCTTCATGCTCGCCGTGACGCTGGTGCAGATCGTGTGCTCGGCCGCCGCGGTGTTCTACGGCGCCCGCACCGCGATGGCGCTCGGCCGCGACGTGCGGGCCGGGCTGTTCGTGAAGGTCCAGCAGCTCTCCGCGCGGGAGGTCGGGCACTTCGGCGCCCCGTCGCTGATCACCCGGACCACCAACGACATCCAGCAGGTCCAGATGCTGGTCCTGATGACGTTCACGCTCATGGTGTCCGCGCCGATCATGTGCTTCGGCGGCGTCATCCTGGCGCTCAAGCAGGACGTGCCGCTGTCGGGCCTGCTGCTCGTCGTCGTACCGATCCTCATCGGGCTGATCGCGGTGATCGTGGTCCGGATGCGGCCGCTGTTCCGCCTCATGCAGGTCCGCATCGACCTGGTCAACCGGGTCATCCGCGAGCAGATCACCGGCATCCGGGTGATCCGCGCGTTCGTCCGCGACGAGCACGAGCGGGTCCGCTTCGCCGAGACCAACGCCGAGCTGCGCGACGTGTCCCTGGCCGCCGGCCGGCTCATGTCGCTGATGTTCCCCACCGTGATGCTCGTGGTGAACGTCTCCAGCATCGCCGTGCTGTGGTTCGGCGCGCACCGCATCGACACCGGCGACATGGAGATCGGGGCGCTCACGGCGTTCCTGAGCTACCTCATGCAGATCCTCATGTCCGTGATGATGGCGACGTTCATGTTCGTGCTCATCCCCCGCGCCGAGGTCTGCGCCGAGCGCATCCAGGAGGTCCTGGAGGCCGAGTCCAGCGTCGAACCGCCCGCCGACCCGGTCACCGGCATCGACGTGCACGGCGAACTGGAACTGCGCGACGTCTCCTTCCACTACCCCGGCGCCGAGGCCCCGGTCCTGGCGGGGGTGAACCTCGTCGCCCACCCGGGCCAGACCACCGCCATCATCGGCAGCACCGGTGCCGGCAAGACGACCCTGCTCAACCTGGTGCCGCGGCTGTTCGACGCCACCGGCGGCACCGTCCTGGTCGACGGCGTGGACGTGCGCCGGCTCGACCCGGCGCTGCTGGCGCGGACGGTGAGCATGGTGCCGCAGAAGCCGTACCTGTTCTCCGGCACGGTCGCCACCAACCTGCGTTACGGCCGGCCCGACGCCACCGACGAGGAACTGTGGCAGGCCCTGGATGTCGCGCAGGCCACCGAGTTCGTGCGGGCGATGCCCGACGGGCTCGACGCGCCGATCGCGCAGGGCGGCACGAACGTCTCCGGCGGGCAGCGGCAGCGGCTGGCGATCGCCCGCACGCTGGTGGCGCGCCCGGAGGTGTACCTCTTCGACGACTCCTTCTCCGCCCTGGACTACGCCACCGACGCGGCACTGCGCGAGGCGCTGCGGGCCGAGATCGCCGGCGCGACGGTCGTCATCGTCGCCCAGCGAGTCAGCACGATCCGCGACGCCGACCGCATCATCGTGCTCGACGAGGGCCGCGTCGTGGGCACCGGAACCCATCGGGAACTCATGGACGACAACGAAACCTACCGCGAGATCGTCCTGTCCCAGCTCACCGAGCAGGAGGCGGCGGCATGAGCGGTACGGAGCGAAGCGGAGTGGCCGCTCATCAGAGGGTCAGGGTTTCAGGCCTGTCCCGGAGCGAAGCGGAGGGGCTGGCATGAGTGCACCGAATCGTCCCGCGGGCGGCGCGGGCGGCGCCGCAGGCGCTGCTCGGCCCGGCGGCGGGTTCGGCCCGGGCCGGATGATGATGGGCGCCGGCGGGCCGCCGGCGAAGCTCGAGGACTTCAAGGGCTCGACCAAGCGGCTGCTGAAGATGCTCGCCCCGGACCGGCTGCTGGTCACCGCGATCCTGGTCTTCGGCATCGCCAGCGTCGTGCTGTCGGTGCTCGGCCCGCGGCTGCTTGGCCACGCCACCGACGTCATCTTCGAGGGCATCGTCAGCAAGCGCATCCCGGCCGGCGCCACGAAGGAGCAGGCGATCGAGGCGCTGCGGGCGCAGGGCAACGACCGCTTCGCCGACCTGCTCAGCGGCATGAGCCACCTGGTGCCCGGGCAGGGCATCGACTTCGGCCGCCTGGAGCGCGTGCTGCTGTGGGTCGCCGTGGTGTACGTCTTCGCCTGGATCTTCGGCCTGCTGCAGGCGCGGCTGACGACGGTCGTGGTGCAGCGCACGGTGTACCGGCTGCGCGAGCAGGTGCAGGCCAAGCTCGCCCGGCTGCCACTGAGCTACTTCGACCAGCAGCCCCGCGGCGAGGTGCTCAGCCGGGCCACCAACGACACCGACAACATCGCGATGACCCTGCAGCAGTCGCTGAGCATGCTCATGACCTCGCTGCTGACGATCATCGCCGTGCTCGGCATGATGTTCTGGATCTCCCCGCTGCTGGCCGTCATCGCCCTGGTCACCGTGCCGGTGTCGGTGTTCATCACGGCGCGCATCGGCAAGAAGTCGCAGCCGGAGTTCGTCAAGCAGTGGGCGACCACCGGCCGGCTCAACGGCCACATCGAGGAGATGTTCACCGGCCACTCGGTGGTGAAGATCTTCGGCCGGCAGGAGGAGGCGGCCCAGACCTTCCAGGAGCACAACGAGGCGCTGTACGCCTCCTCGTTCCGGGCCCAGTTCATCTCCGGCCTCATCCAGCCGGCGATGATGTTCATCGGCAACCTCAACTACGTTCTCGTCGCCGTGGTCGGCGGCCTGCGGGTGGCCTCGGGCACGATGACGCTGGGCGACGTGCAGGCGTTCGTGCAGTACTCCCGGCAGTTCTCCCAGCCCCTGACCCAGGTCGCGAGCATGGCGAACCTGATCCAGTCCGGCGTCGCCTCGGCCGAGCGGGTCTTCGCTCTGCTCGACGCGGCCGAGCAGACCCCGGAGCCGGCCGCCCCGGCGCGCCCGGAGCAGGTGCACGGCAAGGTCACCTTCGAGCACGTGTCGTTCCGGTACAAGACCGACGAGCCGCTCATCGAGGACCTGTCGCTGACCGTCGCGCCGGGCCAGACCGTCGCGATCGTCGGCCCGACCGGTGCCGGCAAGACGACGCTGGTCAACCTGATCATGCGCTTCTACGACCTGACCGGCGGGCGCATCCTGCTCGACGACGTCGACATCGCCACGATGTCCCGCGACGAGCTGCGCGAGCAGATCGGCATGGTGCTGCAGGACACCTGGCTGTTCCAGGGCACCATCGCCGAGAACCTCGCGTACGGCGCCGACCACCCGACCCAGGAGAAGATCACGGCCGCGGCCGAGGCCGCCCACGCCGACCGGTTCGTGCGCACCCTGCCGGAGGGCTACGAGACGGTCATCGACGAGGAGGGCGCGGGAGTCTCGGCGGGTGAGAAGCAGCTCATCACGATCGCCCGCGCGTTCCTGGCCGAGCCGACGATCCTGATCCTGGACGAGGCGACGAGCTCGGTCGACACCCGCACGGAGGTGCTGATCCAGCGCGCGATGAGCACGCTGCGCGCGGGCCGCACGAGCTTCGTGATCGCCCACCGCCTGTCCACGATCCGCGACGCGGACCTGATCCTCGTGATGGAGCACGGCAGCATCGTGGAGCAGGGCACGCACGAGTCGCTGCTGGCCGTGGGCGGCGCGTACGCGCGGCTGTACTCGGCCCAGTTCGCGGCCGCGGCCGTCGAGGTCGACTGACCGGTCCGGCCCGGCGCCGGCCCGCCGCTCCCCTGAGCGCGGGCCGGCGCCGGCGTTCGCGACGCGATCGCCCGGGGGTGGGCGTTTGCCGGCTGAGCCGGGGGTAGAGCCGCGGCCGTGCTGACGAACCTGGCTCACCTGGACTCGCTGCGGGTCCGCATCACGCCGCCGCCGGCGCCCGGGCATACCACGTACCGGCTCGGCGAGGAGCCCGCGGTCGAGGTCCTGTGGACCTACGCCGAGCGCCTGCCCGACGGCGGCTACCTGCCGGCCGGCGGGGGCGAGCGGATCGGCGACGGCGGGTACACCCAGGGCGCCTTCAACGCCGACGACATCGCCCGCGCGGCCGTCGTCTACATCCGGCACTGGCGGGCGACCGGCGCGACGGCCAGCCGCTCGGCGGCCCGGCAGCTGCTGCGCGGCCTGTGCTACCTGCAGACCGCGCCCGATGACGACACGGACCCGCGGGCCGGCAACGTGGTGCTGTGGCAACAGCTCGACGGCCGGCTCAACCCGAGCGCCGAGCCGGTCGAGACCCCGGACCCGTCCGACGCCGGCGAGTCGGCGTGGCTGGCCCGCACCGTCTGGGCGCTCGGCGAGGGCTTCGCCGCGTTCGACGGCGACGATCCGCCGTTCGCGATGTTCCTGCGCTCGCGGCTGCGCCTGGCCGTGGGCGCGATCCGGCGGCAGGTGCTCAGCCGGTACGGCCAGTGGCGCCTCGTCGACGACACCCCCACGCCCGCCTGGCTCATCGCCGACGGCGCCGACCTCACCGGCGAGGCGCTGCTGGGCCTGTGCGCGTATACCGCGAGCACCGGCGACGAGGACGCCCGCAAGGTCCTCGAGCAGCTGGCCGAGGCGGTCGCCGCGATGCGCACCGGCACCCCGTGGACGTGGCCGTTCGGCGCGGTCCTGCCGTTCGGCCGCTCGCGCACCGAGTGGCACGGCTGGGCCGGCCTGGCCCCCGCCGCCCTCGCCGGAGTCTACGCGCTCGGCGGAGACCTCGCGGCCCGCGACGCGGCGCTGGCCGACGCGGCCTCGTTCACGCCGTACCTGCTCGTCGGCGGCGGCCCCGACAACCTCCGCGCGGGCCTGCCCGGCGCCCGCGAGGCGCTCACCCTCGACGGCGTCCAGCTCGCCTACGGCGCCCACTCCCGGGTCGAGTCGCTGCTGGCCACCGCCGCCGCGACCGGCCGCCCGGCCCTGCGGACCCTCGCCGGCGTGGCGGGCTCGTGGTTCTTCGGCAACAACCCGGCGGGCGCCCCGATGTACGACCCGGCGACCGGCGTCACCTACGACGGCATCGACCGCCCCGAGCGCCACAACACCGGCGTCGTGCACCGCGACGCCGGCGCCGAGTCCACGATCCACGGCCTGCTGGCGATGCTGGCCCTGGACGGCGACCCGCACATGGCCGCGGTCGCCCGCATCGCCGAGACGTCCATGCGCGTGGAGGGAGCGGAGCTGCACTCGGTGGCCCTGTCGGACCCGTCGACGGGAGCGCACCTGTCACTGCTGCGCAGCCTGGCCACGAGCACGCGCGCCGCCGACGTGGTGGTGCCGGGCGAGGCCCCGGCGACGGTGAGCGTCAACGACCCGGCGGGTGAGGAGATGGAGCACTACACGACGACCGCGGGCCGAATCCGGGTCCTGATCCCGGCGGGCGGCTTCACCACGGTCGTGCGGCCCTAACCAGCACCTGGACCGTTGCCGGTGTTGTCGGGCCGTTTCCGGGCGCGCAGAAGGTGGACAACGATGCCGACGATGAACACGGCGCCGATCAAGGCGTACGTGGTCAGCAGGCGAGCTATGCCGAGCGTCAGCGCGATCGACAGCGAACCGCCGACCCAGAACGCGATACTGCCGGCGCGCAGCAGCCGTCGCTTCGTCACCATGGCCACAGCTTCTTACGCTCCTCCCACACTCGCTTGATCAGCGGAATGGCCCGCTTCCCGTATTCGGACACCTTCTCCCCGCCTTTGCCCTCGAGAATCCCGGCCATCACACACCCGAATTCGCTCCAGCCGTCCTGGGGATCATCTTTGAGCCAACACATTCCGAACGCGATCAGGCCGATTATTACACTGAATACGAAGATGCAAACGCCTGAAAGCGCGCAGATCTCGGCCATCACGGCGCCAAAAATCACTAGGAGGATGTCGCAGATCGCCTTACAGATCCGCTGTGCCCAGGTATGGAACCAGTCGAGGAGACCCCAGAACGAGTCGATAGCCTGGCAGAAGGTATCCATCCCTGGAAAATTGCAGTAGTTGTGGTTCGGCCGACCGTCGGGATTGAGTGGGCAGCCCGCACCCGGACAGCCGGACGGGCTGGGATCGTGCGTGGGGACATAGGCCGGGACGATATTCGGCCCGTTGGCGCAGTCGTCCAGGCACTGCGTCACCGTCGGCGGGGTCACGATCGTGTTCTCGTTGCCGATCGGGTGGCCGCCGTTGAGGTCCACGCTCGACGGGCGCTGGTTGGGTTCCGAGCCGATCGGCTTGCGCGGCGGTACCGGGGGTTTTGGGTGTCCCTTGGGCTTGCCGGACTTCTTCTTCTTGCTGCCACCCCCGCCGCCTCCGCCCCCGCCGCCCGGGGTCTTCGGGGCCTCGCCGATGGCGGCGTTTCCCTCGTCGGAGCAGGTCGAGCCGGTGCGCACCAGCAGGTAGCACGGGCCCGAGCCATCGTCGGAGCAGTTGCTGCCGTACGACACGGCACAGTTGCCGCCGCCGTCGTCGCCCGACCCCGGCGGGTTGCGGTCCGGGCCGTCCGGCGGCTTCGGGCTACAGGGGTTGCAGTTGTGGCCGTCGCGGTCAGCGTTCGTCGTCGGGGCACCGTTGCCGTACAGGTAGCGATTGATCTGGGAAACCGGCTGCGGGTCGAGCGTCATCGTGTCGCGGGAGGCGAAGCCGCGCAAACCGGGGGAATACCAGCGGGCGGCCGCGTTCGTCATGCCGGTGCCGGTGTCGGTCGCGCCGCCCTGGAAGCCGACTGGGACGGTGGCGCCGGTGGCGGTGCGGGTTCCGGTCGGGCTGTAGTCGGCGGTGCCGGTGACGGTGCCGGTCGCCGGGTCGGCGGTCGCGATGCCGTCGCCGTGCTGACGGTCGGTGAGCAGGGCCTGGCCGGGGCCGGTGCCAACCTTCGAGGAGGTGACGAGGCCGTCCGGCAGACGGAACAGCGTCGCCTCCTGGCCGGAGGTGGCGCCCTCCACGGCGTTGTTGGTCAGGTCGTCGTAGACGGTGTTGAAGGTGTTGCGCTGGGCCAGGCGGTCCAGGCTGTCGTACGTGTAGTCAAGGGTTTGACCGGTGGTGACGGCCCGGATGAGGCGCTCGAACGCGTCGAACGTGTAGGTGCTGGCGGCGCCGTTGACGTTCGCCGTGGCCAGGGCGCCGCGGGCGCTCCAAGAGTAGGTCTCGCTGCCGGGGGCGGCGCCGGTCGACGTCGCCGACAGCAGCCGGTTGCGCTGGTCGTAGGTGGCGGTGCGGGTCGTGCCCTGCACGGTCGAGGAGACCAGATTGGACGCGTCGTCGTACGCGTACGCGTCCACCGCTGTGCCCGTGGTGGCGCTGGTGAGCCGGCCGAGACCGTCGTAGGCGTAGGTGGTGCCCGGGTTCTGGGTCGTCTGCGCGCCGGTGCGCTTGTAGGTCAGCAGGCCGTCGCGGTCGCGGTCGTAGGCGATACTGCGCAGCACCGTGCCATCGGGCGCGCGCCATGCCTCGGTGGAGATCTGCCGGTCCTGCGAGTCGTAGGTGTAGACCTCCGAGGCGCCGGTGCCGTACTGCACCTTGAACAGCCGCCCGCTGACAGTCTCGTAGGTGAAGTTCTGCGTGGTTCCGGTCAGCGGGTCCGTGGCGGTGAGGATGCGCCCGGCCCCGTCGTACGTCATGGCAGACGTGCCGGCGACATCGGTCCGGCTCGTCATCCGCCCGTCGCCGTCGTATGCGAAGGTCGCGTTGCCGGCCGCGCCCGCGGACTGGGTCAGCAGGCCGCGGTCGTTCCAGGTGTATGTCGTGTCGCCGGTTGGGCCGCCCATGTGCACGATCCGGCCGTCGGCGTCGTAGTCCAGCGTCCGCGTCGCGGTGACGGCCTCGGCCCCGGTGCCTGTCTCCGTGGTCAGCCGGCCGAGCGCGTCGAAGGTCCGGCTCCGGCTGACGTTGCCAGGCAGCTTTCGCGTCACCGGCTGGCCGGCCGCGTCGTACACCGTCGTCCAGGTGCGGTCGGCGGCCCCCGGGTGGGCCGCGGTCGCCGGCTCGACCGTCGACTCCGGCAGGCCGAGCGAGTTGAATGTGTAGTCGGTCGCGTTGCCGTTGCCGTCCACCACCCGAGTGCGGCGCCCGTGGACGTCGTAGCCGAGCTGGACGGTGACCGCCGAGGCCTCGTCGGCCGCGTTCTTCAGCTGCGTGACCGACGTGAGCCGGGTGGCGTTGTCGTACTCGAACCGGGTCACCCGGCCCTCGCCGCTCGTCTGCGTCTGCGGGAAGCCATCCCAGTTGTACGTCGTGGTCGTCTTGCTGTACGGCGTGGTCAGGCAGGTGCTGTCGTCGGCCGTTGCGCACATGGCGGTCGCCGTCTCGCGACCCATGGTGTCGTAGGCGAAGGCGATCACCGTCGTCATGTACGTGTCGGTGGTGCCGGAATGCAGGCCCTGCCGCTGCCGTACCACCCGCCCCGCCTCGTCGTAGGCGAACTCGGCGAATCGGCCGGTGGGGTCGGTGATGCGGGAGGGCTCCCCAGCCGGGGTGTACGCGAGCTTCGTGACCCCGCCGACAGGACTCGTGACGGTCGTCGGCAGCGGCCGGTACGGGCTGTCCTCGTAGCCGAGGGCCGTGGTGTAGTACAGCGTCGATGACCCATTACGCTCGGCAGCACCGACGCTCGCCATCCGGCCGAATGCGTCCCAGGTGGTCAGCCGCCGGGCCCCGGTTGCGTCGGTGACTTCGCTCTCCTCGCCGGTCACCGTGTACTTCGTCGTGGTGACCGGGGCTGTCTTGGGTCCGGTACCGTCCGGGTCCGGCTGGGTGACGCTCACCTGCCGGCCGTACTTGTCGTAGCCGGCCGTCGTGACCCGGTTGAGCGGATCGGTGAGCGTCGTCAGGTTGCCGGACGGGTCGTACTCGAGCTTTACCGTCGGCTGGAGCGTGGTCAGCGTCCCCGGCTGGGTGTACGCCGGCAGCTTCACCTTCGTGGGCCGGCCCGCCGCGTCGTAGGTCGTCTCGGTGCGCAGCCCGGCATCGACCTCGGCGGTCGCCTCGCCGAACGTGTTTCGCGTGTACGTTGTGGTCCGCTTCGCCAAGGACGAGACACCGCCGGTCCATACCGGCACCGTGAGCCCTTCGGCCTGGATAAGCTGGCCGGCCGCGTCGTACTGGTACATCGTCGTGACGCCGTCCAGGGAAGACATGGTGACCAGGCCGCGCGGGTCACGGTCGTAGTACTCAACCGGCCGGCCCATCGACGGGTACTCGTAGCCGGCGTAGTAGTCCAGGACCTGGATCAGCTGGCCCATCGCGTTGTAGCTGTACCCGAGGAACATGCGCACCCCGGACGGGCTGTCGATCTTGGCGGTGTGCCGGGTGCCGTCGAGGTTGTAGGTGTACTGCACCACGCGGGCCGGCGTGCTAACGGGGATGGTCTGCTGCGCGACGTACCCGGCCGCGTCGTACGTGGTCGCGACCGTTCGCCCGGCGTCGGTGACGCTGGTCGCGTGGCCCGCGTTGTCGTAGGTCCGGCTGCCGATGAGCGTCAGGTCGGCCGGCGGCGCCTCGCCCTCGCCCCCGCTGACCGGTGTGCGGGCCCGCCAGACCTCGGTGAGCAGGTCGTCATCGGCGTACTTGTAGGTGGTCTGCCGCCCGGCGGCGTCGGTCACCGTGGCGAGGCGGCCGGCCGGGTCGTAAGCGCGGGCCTCGAGGACGAGCCGGGTGGCGACCGGGTCGGCCGGGTTGACGCCGCTGCCGGTGGCCGCGGTCTCGGCCAGCTGGTGGTCGTCGTTGTAGACGTGCTCGAGCACCAGCCCACTGGGCAGGGTCTGCTTGGTGACGTCGCCGAGCAGTCCCCATTCCTGGGTGGTCATCGCGCCCGTCGGGTCCTGCGTGGAGGTCAGCCGGCCGGCCGGGTCGTAACCCCACGTCGTGGTGCGGGTCGCGTAGCCGCCAGTCAGGTCGGACACGGCGGCGCTGGTCCGCCGGCCCAGCGCGTCGTAGGTGTTCGTCGTGCGGCGGGTGTGCACGAGCGTCGTGTTGGTCACGTCCGTGATGCCGGAACGGGTCTCGGTGGCGATGAGGCCGGTCGGCGTGTAGGTGTACGTCGTGGTGGCGTACTCACCCCAGCCCGGGTTACTCACCTCCGACTTGCGCCGGCCCAGGGTGTCGCGCGTGAAGCGGGTCTCCAGGCCGCCCGGGGTGGTGGTGCGGACCAGGTCGCCCTTGCTGTTGTAGTAGAAGTAGGTCCAGGTGTCGTTGCGGCCGGCCGACCCGGTCAGCAGGCCCGCCGGCAGGGTGCCGCCGCCCTCCGCCGGCGCGCCCGCGACGGAGTACTGGAAGGTCTCCACCGGGTGCGTGCTCTGCCCGGCGGGGATCGGGTACGTCACGCCGGTGACCCGCCCCGCGCTGTCCAGGTCGTACGAGGTCCGGTAGGTGGTGTCGGTCTCCGACGCGGAGCGGGCGTCAGCCTGCCAGATCATCGCGTCGTTGCGCGGGTCGAGCGGGTCGGCGGCGTTGAGGTAGTAGCCGAAGCGCTTGGTGTGGTACCCGCCGCGGAAGGTCGTGACGCCGACGACGTTGCCGCGGGAGTCCGTGTCGTAGGTCGTGGCGTGGCCGTTCTCGTCGACGGTTGCGGAGACGAATCCGGCGTCGTTGTACTGCCACTGCCGCGTGCCGTCCTCGGTGCGGCGCTCGACAAGCCGGTTGCCGCGGAACGGGTCATAGGCGTACGTGATCGCGGAGCGGCCGGTCGAGGTGATGGTGACCTTCGCCTTGTCTTCGGCGAGTGTGGGCGCCGACAGCGTCCACGTGGTGCCGTTCCGGTCGGTCAGCGTGGTCAGCCGTCCGGATGCCGGGTCGTACGCCATCTGCTCGGCGACAAACGGGCCGGGTTCGGTGATCTTCGTGAGGCGGCTGGTCTGCACCCGCGCGTCGTAGTGGGCCTTGATCGCGGCGGCGCTGAGGGGGCGCTGGTAGTACGCGACCTCGTCGACCTTCCCGGTGAACGCGAGCGTCCCCGGGCTGCCCCCGACGAGCAGTTGGCCCGCGGGCGAGAAGTTCACCAGCGGCCCGTCGACCGCGCCGACGAAGGCACCGTCGACGTAAAGCTCCTGCCGGCTGTCGGTCCCGGTCAGCACCGCGTGGCGCCAGATGGGGAACCCGGCCGGCGCGGACGTGATCTGGGCCCGGGTCACGGTGCCACTGCCGTCGATGTAGCGCAGCCCGGCCCGCAGCGATCCATCGGAGAGCGCCGTGAGCACCGCGCCGCCCGATGAGCCGTCCGGGGCCTGCTCGTCGTTCGCCTGCCACAGAATCGGTCCCGCGTTCTGAATGGAGTACCACAGCTCGATCGTGAACGACCGCGCGCTGCTGAGCACACCGTTGGGCAGCTGGACCCGGGGGAGGGTGTTGTTCGCGAAGCCGGCCGCCTTGTCCGTGCTGCCGGCCAAGGCGCCGTTCAGCCCGCGGTTGACCGAGCTGGGGTAGGTGTAGGTGGCGTCCCACTCGCCGGCCCGCCGGGCGGCGGCGTTGGCCGCGACGGCCCCTTCCGCCTCGCCGAGCGGCCAGTAGCCGGTCGCGCCGTCGTCGAGGACGAGCGAGCGGTAGTGCGAGGAGGCCGTGTACTCGTACGACACGCACGACTGCGCGGACAGCGGCGAGCAGACCTGCGTCAGGTCGGCCCCCGTGTACACGTAGGTCCAAGTCGGGGCCGGTTGACCAGCCGCCGGCGGGTCGGCGGCGACCGCGATGACGTGGTCGGCGGCCCAGGTGATCATCAGCTTCCGGCCGCTGGTCACGTCGATGACCACGACGAGCTTCCCGCTCGAGTCGTAGGTCATCGTCTGCACGCGGCCGTCGGCGTCGGTGACGTCGGTGAGCCGCCCGCCGGCGTCGAATCCGCGCCGGGCGCCGGCCGAGTCGCGCAGCGTCCAGCGCTCCGGGGACGAGCCGGCCGCAGCGGTCCGGATCAGGGTCAGGTTGCGGCCCTCCGGCGCGGCGTAGCTACCGTCGGCGTTGCGGCCGAAGCGGACCGTGAGGCCACTGGCCAGCGTCACCACGACGTTGCCGTCGGGCTCGGTGGTGAGCCGCTGGTCCAGCGACGTGGTCCAGCCCGAGCCGAACGCGCCGGTGCGGCGCGGGTCCTGGGAGTTGTACGTGCGCACCACGGCCAGTTGCGGGCCGGGCACATCGACGCTGGCATCGGTGACGGTGCCGGAGTAGTTGCCGACCTGCGGGTCGACGCCAGAGATGTCGGCGTCGGCCGGTGCGGTCGACAGATGACTGGTGATGGCCGGCTGCGACACCTTCGGGGTCAGCTGGAAGGGGCCGATCTGCGGGCTAGTGAGCTGGGTGTCGGAGACGGTCACGTACCAGAACGATGACTTGCCCCAGCTCAGCACGCCGTCGGGCACGATCCACCGGTTCGCGTTGGTCCAGCCCGAGTCCCGGCAGCCGACCGGCGCGGCGGGGGTACCGTTGCAGATCTTGAACAGGATGCTGCGGGCGTTCGGTGTGTTGTCCGGGTCGTAGTAGTCCACCGAGAGCGTTGGGCGCAGTGCGTAGACGTAGCCGTTGTTCGGCGGCGAGTTGCCCTTGATGGTCGGGGCCGAGTTCGCCACGGCATAGGTCAGGTCGCCGCTCGGCGAGCCGAACACGTCGTGCATCCAGCCACCCGCGCTCGCCATGTCGATCTTCATGGTGTACGTGCCGAGGGCGGGGGCAGCCGGGACAGTGAGCACCTGGTCGTACGACGCACCCGGCGATACATTGAATGGTACCGATATATTCGGATGAATGTACACCTGCTGGCCCGCGCTGTTGAAGATGCGGTAGCTCAGCGCCTCCGGCCCGCCTGGGGTCCAGGTGACCGAGCCCTGGTTGGTGACCCGGACCTTGAGGGTGCTGCCGCTGGCGACCGTGACCGCGGGGTCGAAGTAGTTGGTCAGCAGCTGGAACGACACACCCTGGTCGGCGTAGTTGACGTCGAGGAAGGGCCGGCTCGAGGCGTTGGCGTTGTTGCCGGAGTTGAACCGCTTCCAGCCGTAGCTGTCGGTCTCGGAGGCGCGTACGGTGAAGCCCCAGGCCGCCTCCCGCCAGTGCAGGATGTCGGTCATCCGGTCGGCCGGGATCTGCAGGCTCTCCCAAGCACCGCTGGAGCAGCCGGTGTAGCCATGCGCGAACGACTTGGTCACCAGCGGCCGGTCGGCGGCGTACGATGGCCCGGGCCACGTTTTCGCGGTCGCGGCGCCCCAGGTCTGCAGCACCGGGTACACCGTCACCGGCCGCGGCTGACACGAGTAGGACCAGTAGTTGTACAGGTTCAGCGAGGCGCCGAGCACGTACTTCGGGCGCAACGCGGCCATCGCGGTGTCGAAGGCAAGGTAGGCCGCGGACTTCTCGGTGCCGCCGTTGTAGGTGCCGACGCGCAGGTTGTCCATGCTGCCGTTGTTGGTGTTGGCGTAGTCGTGCGAAGACACGAATGTGTCGTCGGTCGGCCCGTAGCGCACCGTCGGGTCGACCCGGACCGGGAACTTGCGGGCCGGGTCGGACAGCCACTCGGCGTCGAGGTCCACGCGCAGGGCGATGCCGGTGCCGTACTCCTCCAGGCTGTATCGCACCCCGGTGGAAACGGCACCCTCGCCGCTCGGGCCAATGTTGGCGTCGACCATCCAGCCGGGCGGTACCGCGCCGCGGACCTTGCCCGCCGGATCGCGGAACAGGACCTCGCCCGAGTCCGGGTCCAGCTCCGCGGTCACCCCGCTCAGCTGCAGCGGGAACAGCCAACTCGTCGGCGCCTGCGGGCCGTGCAGGACCAGGTCCTCCTTCACCTGGGCCACCGACGTGCTCAGCTCGATGTCGGCGAACGGCCGCACCGACTGGTACGCGACGGTATCGCCGTTCACCTTGCCCTTGACGGCCGCGGCACCGGCGAGGCCGAACCCGACGCGCGCTCCACCGAGGTCGAGCGTGGCCAGCGTGCCGGAGGCGGTCGGGGCGAAGGACGCCGCGGCCGCCATCTTCGGGGCCAGCCGCCAGTCGGGGCGGGCGTGCAGGTTCGGGTCGAGAGTCTGGAACGTGCCGTCGGGCAGCGCCACGAACGTGTCGGACTCGTACGTGCGCAGGGTCTTGGTGCCGTCGGGGTTCTGGTACACCGTGGAGCGTGCGGTCCGTTCGCCGGTGAGCTCGACCGAGCCCGCGACCACCCCGGTGGACGTGGCCAACGCCGACGAGAGCTTCAGGTCGCCGTTGCCGGCCGGCTTCGCGAGCGGCAGCGCGACGTCGGCGAAGCGGGCCTCGGGGCCGACCGAGCCCGGCACGTGCGGGGCGTTGCCTGACGCCGCGGCCGCGCCAGGAGTCCGGGTCGCGGCGGAGTCCACATTGTGCGGCTGGCCGGCCGCGCTGCCGGGCGCCTGGCCTGGGCGGTCCTTCGTCGCACCGTCGGGCAGTGCGTCGATGTAGGCAGCGACCTCCATCGCCACGAACATCGAGACCAGCAGCACGAGCGCCATATCCACCGACACCGCTGAAGCCCAGATGCACGATTTCGCGGTACACCCGCAGACTCCCCGCCGCCATGAGCGGCTCCGGCCGCCGGGTGAGGCGGAGGATGCCGCCGTCAACGCGGGGCACGGGCCGGAACGCGGCGCGGGGCACCCGCCCGGCGAGGCTCCACTCGAAACGCGGCCACGTCTCGATCGTCAGGCGGGACCAGCGCCCGTAGTCCCCGGTGCGATTGCGCGCGTACTCCAGCTGGGTGAGCAGCGTCGCCGACGTCAGCCCCGGCGCGGCCAGGCACCAGGCGACGACGGCGGAGGTGAGCGCGTACGGAATGTTGCCCACCACGGCGAACGGCCCGGCCGGCGGCTCGGCGGCCAGGAAGTCGCCGGTACGCACGGTGAGCCCGGCCCGGCGCGGCAGCGTGGCCGCCATGGCGGGGTCGACCTCGTAGGCGATCACCCGCCCGGCCCGGCGCAGCAGCTCGGCGGTGAGACTGCCCCGGCCGGCGCCGACCTCGACGACGACCTGGTGCCCGGTGAGGCCGGCGGCGTCGGCGACCCGGCGGAGCGCGGCCGGATCGGCGAGAAAGTTCTGCCCGTAGACGCGACGGGCGCGCGGATGTGCGGAACGGAAACGAGAAGACATCGACCAGGTTCCCTGTCGTGCGCGACGGATGCGGACGCGGAAGGGCCCCGGTGCTGCGGTGCGGAATTCAGCCCGACCGGCTGATCAGCCGCACGCGGGAAAGGACCGCGGCGGTGCGGGGATCAGCCGAAGCTCGAGGATGCGGGCGTCAGGCCTGGCAGACCAGGGCACGACGCCGGGGGCGCAGGCGCCCGGCCGGCATCACGGCCGACACGATCAGGGCGTGCGTCGTGGTGGTCATCCCCGGACCGTACCAGAGCCACCGATCCCGCCGCGCGGGCATTTCGGCTCGACCGTGACCCAGTCTGAAATACCACAACGGCGCCCCGCACACCCGGCCGCGCCGCCGTCGTAAGGTGTGGCAATGCAGGAGGCCACTTTCACCAAGCGGGCCGGGGTGGGCCTGCGCTCGGAGCGCGGACCGGTGCTGGGCTCGGTCATGCTGGCCACCGGCCTCGTCGCGCTGGACAGCACGATCATCGCGACGGCCGTACCGTCGGTGGTGCGCGACCTCGGCGGCTTCGCGCACTTCCCATGGCTCTTCTCGATCTATCTGCTGACCGCGGCGGTCACCACGCCGCTCTACGGCAAGCTCGCCGACGTGCTGGGCCGCAAGCCCGTCATGTTCTTCGGCATCGCCGTGTTCCTGGTCGGCTCGCTGCTGTGCGGCGCCGCGTGGAGCATGCTGACGCTGATCATCTTCCGGGCGGTGCAGGGCATCGGCGCGGGCGCGATCCAGCCGATCAGCATGACGATCATCGGCGATCTGTACTCGGTGCAGGAGCGCGCCCGGGTGCAGGGCTACCTCGCCGGCGTGTGGGGCGTGGCGTCCGTGGTCGGGCCGACGCTGGGCGGGGTCTTCGCGGAGTACCTGTCGTGGCGGTGGATCTTCTTCGTCAATCTGCCGCTGGGCCTCGTGGCCGCGTGGATGCTCGCGCGGCACCTCAAGGAGAACGTCGCCCGGCGCGCCCACCGCATCGACTATCTCGGCGCGGCGCTGCTCATCGGCGGCTGCACCCTGCTCATCCTCGGCACGCTCGAGGGCGGCATCACCTGGGCGTGGCTGTCCGCCCCGAGCGTCGTCATCTTCGTGCTGGGCGCGGCGATGGTGACCGCGTTCGTGTTCGTCGAGCGGCGCGCCGAGGAGCCGGTGCTGCCGCTGTGGGTGTTCCGGCACCGCACGCTCGTCGGCGGCAACCTGGCGTCGATCGCGGTCGGCGCGACGGTCATCGGACTGAGCTCCTACGTGCCCAACTTCTCGCAGGGTGTACTCGGCACGGGCGCCCTCGTCGCCGGGTTCGTGCTCGCGGCGATGACGCTGGGCTGGCCGATCGCCGCGACGTTGTCCGGGCGTATGTACCTGCGCATCGGCTTTCGCAATACGGCGCTGATCGGCGGCCTGGTGACCCTCGCCGGCTCGGCCATGTGCGCGCTGTTGACCGAGCGGACCACCGTCGCCATGATGTCCGCGGTCTGCTTCGTCATCGGCGTCGGGCTGGGCCTGGCGTCGGCGCCGACGCTGGTCGCCGTGCAGTCGGTGGTGGGCTGGGACCGCCGCGGTGTGGTCACCGGCACCAACATGTTCGCGCGCTCGATCGGCAGCGCGGTCGGCGCGGCCGTGTTCGGCGCGATCGCGAACACGACGCTGGAGCGGCGCTTCGCCGCCGCGCCGCCGGACGTGAAGCCGTCGCTGGGCGAGGGCTCCGACGCGACGAACATCGTGCTCAAGGCCGGCCAGATGCCGGAGCACGTCGCCGATTACGTGCGCGCGAGCCTGTACGCGGCCACGCACAACGTCTTCATCGGGCTGCTCGTCGTGGGGGTGTGCGGCGTGGCGGTCCTGCTGCTGATCCCCCGGCACACCAAGGAACTGCCCCCGGCGTAGCACGCGGCACAAAAGTGTCGGTGGGTCGCGTTAGCGCCGATTTTCACGCAGCGAATTGGCCCTCACTTGCGGGTTGGTCAGGTGTACTCGTAGCGCAGGGTGCGGCCGTTGAGCCAGGGAACCGTGACGTGTTGTGGGAGGTCGGCTTGGCGGAGGACGGGTGAGTAGGCGCGGCGGTCGAGGCGCACGATGATCTGGTTGTTGCGGGTGAGGATGTGTCCGCCGGTGGACAGGAAGCGTCGTTGCAGGGTGTCGGGGGTTGCGGTGGCGTAGCCGGGCAGGCGGCGGCGCAGTGCCGCGCAGACGGCGTGGGCGAGGACGGACAGGACGACGTCGAGGTCGATGTTGAGGGTGACGGCGCCGGCTAGGGCGTCCAGGCTGAAGGAGCGGATGGCCTCGGCGAGGCGTTGCTCGATGTTCATTCGGCGGGCGTAGGTCTCGATCATCTGTTTGGCGGGTAGGTGTTCGCGGTTGGTGATGAGCAGGGTGGGTTCGTCGTGGCCGAGTCCGGCGACGGCCAACTGCCGCAGCGTGTCTGGGTATTTGCTCAGGCGTGTGGTGGGGTTGTCGATGACGCGGACGGTGCGGGTCTTGCCGCCGGCACGGTCGACGGTCATCGGTGTCCATGCCTTGGCAGGTAGGGCATGCAGCGCGGCGGTGAGTTTGGCGGTGCGGGCGCGGAGCGTGATGAACCCGATCCCGCGTTGGGTCAGGGCCCAGAGTTGGTCCTGGGTGGTGACTTTGGAGTCCATGACGAGTAGATCGGGGTCGTGGCCGGTGGTGGCGTGCCAGTGCTCGACGAACGCCATGACTTCGCCGGCTTGGGTGGTTTTGGACAGGTCGGCGTTGGCGTAGAGCAGGGCGTGGCTGTGGGCGTCTTCGGCGAAGAAGGTCAGCACGCTGCGGGTGCGTTGGGAGCGGGAGGGTACGTAGTGTTTCTCCAACGCCGGGTCTTGACCCCAGTGCATGACGGCGTGGAAGTCGAGGTTGACGACCTCGCCGACTGCTAGTCCATTGTGGATGATGGATCTGTCGAGTGCGGTCAGGAACGCGGCCTGCTTGGCGTGGGCGAGCCGGTAGGAGTAACTGGTCAGGGCGGTGGTCTTTGGCAGCGCGGTCAGGCCGGTGAACACGGCCGTGGCCGGGTCTGCGGCGATGTCGTGCACGTGTGAGACGCGTCGGGTGGCGGTCAGCTTCAGCGCCAGCAGGCTCAGCACGTAGCTCAGGGCTGGGATGTCACGGGTGCCGGGGTAGGCGGCGCGGCCCACGATGTCGGGCAGGTCCAGGGCCAGCAGGTCCGGGATGGTCAGGAGCAGTCCGGCCAGGCGGGTCGGTGTGCCGGTGGCCAGGGCGTGGTAGTCGTCAGGTTGCAGAGCACGGGCGCGGGGCAGGTCGTCGCGGCGGGGTCCGCCGCGCTGGGCGTCCGGGCGCCGCCAGATCCGTGGCAGTCCGGCTTCGGTGATCACCTCGCTGATCCCGGTCCGGTTCAACCCGATGCCCTCGCGGGCCAGTACCGGGCCGATCTCGTCGATGGAGTAGCCCTCCGCGCGCAACGCGATGATCCGTTCCCGGGCGGCGTCCTTGCCCGGAGCGCGTTTGGGGCCGGGCCGCGCCGGGGCGAAGAAGTCCCGTGCCCCGGCGCGGAAGTCGGCCACCGCCGAGTGCAGTCCGGCGACGGTGTACCCGAACCGGGCCGCGACGCTGTGTGCGGGCTCGCCGTCGAGCAGGTAGGCGCGCAACGCCTCGTACCGGCGCTGCGGACCGGGCGCAGGATCGGTGAAGAACTCCCCACCGGCACGGGCGGGTCGTCCGGGCATCGCGATGGGCTGAGGTTTATTCGCTGACTGGTCAATGCCGGTAGTCAACCACACCGCTCGCGGCCGGTCCAGAGTCAAGGCTGGGCACGTCGGCCGTTTCGATGCTTCCAGGCCCTACAAGTCCTCAAACTACAAGGGTTTGCCTCAGGGGTACCGCCGCCGGTTCGCCCGTATCGGGATCGTCGCCGCCGAAACACCACTAGGAACCAGGTCGATCAGTCAGCGAGTACCCCTCACTCGATGATACGTGTGTGAACGACCTCGGGCCTACGGCTTCCTTACCTGGCAACGCCGTAACGACCCGACACCATCCCCGGACCACGTCCTCGACTCTCCCCAGCCCCGGAAAAGCCCAGCCGCGAAAATCGGCGTTAGCGTGTGGCCCGTGGAGCTTTCGTCGTGCCGGTGTCGTGGCAACGCGGCATGCGTTCCCGCCGGGGCGCCGGTGAACGGGCGAAGACGCGGCGCGCGCCCGGGCGTGGCCGTCCGGGCGCGCGCCGCGCGCGTTGGCGGGTCAGGAGGTGAGCTTGTAGACGGTGGTGCTGCCGACCGTCTGGGCGGTGTGGTTCGCGGCCACCCAGGTCGCGATCTCGCTGTTGCCGCCGCCCATGCCGCCCCGGCCGCCGGAGACGTAGTAGGCGACCTGCCCCTTGGCGACCCAGGTCTTGAACTGCTCCAGGGTGGGGGCCGGGTCGCTGCCGTCCCAGCCGCCGATGGCGATGACCGGCTTGCCGGTGGCCAGCTCCAGCTCGGCGGCCGACTGGTCGCCGGAGGTGGCCGCCGCCCACTTCGTCGTCGTGGCCTTGAGCAGGTTCGTCAGCTCGCTGCCGCTGCTCTGTGCGCCGCCCGGAAAGCCGTTGCCGCCGCTGCTCTGCGCGCCGCCCGGGAAGCCGTTGCCGCCGCCCAGGCGGCCGCCGAAGCCGCCCGTGCCACGTGCGGTCGGGCCGGACACCGGGATCGAGCCGGCGTGGGGCTGGCCCGCGGTGGCGACGGCCCAGGCGGTCGTGCCGCCGAAACCGGCCAGCACCGCGGTCAGGGCCACGACCACGGCCAGGCGGCGGGCGGTCCGGGAGGCGGCGGGGGCCGCGGACGGCGTGGCCTGGCCGGCGAACGCGGCGATGGCGACCGCCGCGGCGCCGCCGACGATCAGCACCGCCCAGCGCAGCCACGGCAGCCAGGTGGCGTCGCGGGAGAGCAGGGTGAAGTCCCACGCGGCGGTCACGAAGACCATGGCGGCCAGGACCAGGCGGGTCGGGGTCGCGGCGCGGGCCCGCCACAGCTCCCGGCCGGCGATGGCGACCAGGGCGGCGATCGCCGGGGCCAGCGCGACGGTGTAGTAGGGGTGGATGGTGCCGGACATGTAGCTGAAGACCAGGCCGGAGACGACCAGCCAGCCGCCCCAGATGGCCAGCGCCGCGCGGGTGGCGTCGGTGCGCGGCGCCCGGCGGGTGAACCACAGGCCGGCGACGAGGGCGATGAGGGCGGCCGGCAGCAGCCAGCTGATCTCGGTGCCCATGCTGTCGCCGAAGAGGCGGGTGATGCCGGTGGCGCCGCCGAAGCCGACATTCTGCATGCCGCCACCACCGCCACCGCCGCCCCGGTTGCCGTTGCCGCCGAGGATGCGGCCCAGGCCGTTGTAGCCGAGGGCGAGCTCCAGCAGGCTGTTGTCGGTGGAGCCGCCGATGTATGGGCGGGAGCCGGCCGGCCACAGGGCGACCAGGGCGACGAACCAGCCGGCCGAGACGACCAGGGTCGCCCCGGCGGTGAGCAGGTGCACGAAGCGGCGGCCGAGACCCGTGGGGGCCGCGATCAGGTAGGCCAGGGCGAACCCGGGCAGGACCAGCAGGCCCTGCAGCATCTTGGTGAGGAACGCGAAGCCCAGGGCGGCGGCGGCCAGCGCCAGCCAGCCGGGCGAGGCCTTCTCGACGGCCCGGGTGGTGCAATACGCGCCGGCGACGAGCAGCAGCGTCAGCAGGGCGTCGGGGTTGTCGAAGCGGAACATGAGGACCGCGACCGGGGTCAGGGCCAGGGCGGCGCCGGCGACGAGGCCCGCGGCGGCGCCGAAGTGGCGCTTGACGGTGGCATACAGCAGCGCCACCGCCGCCACGCCCTCCAGGGCCTGGGGCACCAGCAGGCTCCAGGAGTTGAAGCCGAAGATCCGGCCCGAGAGGCCCATCACCCACAAGGAGGCGGGCGGCTTGTCGACCGTGATGACGTTGCCGGCGTCCAGGGAGCCGAACAGCAGCGCCTTCCAGCTCTGGGTGCCGGCCTGGACCGCGGCGGCGTAGAAGCCGTTGGCGGTGCCGGACTCGCCGAGGCGCCAGAGATAGAGCACCGCGGTGAGCAGCAGCAGCCCGGCGAGCGCCGGGCGTTGCCAGGCCGGGCGGCCCGCCTTGGCCTCGTGGCGGGGGCCGGGCCCGGCGGCGGGCCGCGGTGGGCTGGGCAGCGTCGTCGTGGTCATGGCGCCGACTTTTCCGGCCGGGCCTGTCCCAAGCTTGCCAAGACGCTGTGCGCCACCTGTGAACCGCCCGGGCTCCGCGTCCCACGCGGGGCCGGGGAGGCCGGGCCGGGCAGGGCCGGGCAGGGCCGGGCAGGGCCGGGCAGGGCCGGGCAGGGCCGGGCAGGGCCGGGCAGGGCCGGGCAGGGCCGGGCAGGGCCGGGCAGGGCCGGGCAGGGCCGGGCAGGGCCGGGCAGGGCCGGGCAGGGCCGGGCAGGGCCGGGCAGGGCCGGGCAGGGCCGGGCAGGGCCGGGCAGGGCCGGGGAGGTCGGGGCGCTCGTCAGGTCGGGCGGGCGCGGAGGTGGACGCGTTCGCCCTGGGGGCCGAAGATGCTCAGGACCTCGGTGGCGTGGTCCGTCGGGTTGCCGAACCAGTGCGGGACCCGGGTGTCGAACTCGGCCGCCTCGCCGGAGTTCAGCATCAGGTCGTGGTTGCCGAGGACCATGCGCAGGCGGCCAGAGAGGACGTAGAGCCACTCGTAGCCCTCGTGGGTCTTCGGCTGCGGGACGCCGTCGGCCGGGGTGCGGGGCGGGAAGACGAGCTTGAAGGCATGGGGTGCGCCCGGGCGGCGGCTCAGCGGGTAGTGGGTCACGCCGTGGCTCACGATCGCGCGGGTCGGCACGCGCGGGTCGTCCGGGGAATCGGTGCCGGCCAGGTGGTCCAGGGTCACGCCGTGCGCGCGGGCCAGGGGCAGCAGGAGCTCGAGCGTGGGGCGGCGGCCGCCCGACTCGAGGCGGGACAGGGTGCTCACCGAGATACCGGTCTCGGCCGACAGCGCGGTCAGGGTCACGTCTCGCCGCTCGCGCAGGGCGCGCAGCCGCGGGCCGATGTGTTCGTCCACGACTCCAGTTTGCCATTCCAGCAAAGATCTTTGCCAGAATCGCGGACGCGAGGGATGGTCGAGGGCATGAGCGAGCGATACGACGTAATCGTCATCGGCGGCGGGGCCGCCGGGCTGAGCGGGGCGCTGACCCTGGGCCGGGCCCGCCGGCGGGTGCTGGTCGTCGACGGCGGGCAGCCGCGCAACGCGCCCGCCGAGGGCGTGCACAACTACCTGGGGCGGGAGAACACGCCGCCCGGCGAGCTGCTGCGGATCGGCCGCGAGGAGGCCCGGTCCTACGGCGTGGAGATCGTCGAGGACACCGTCGAGCGCGCGCACCGCGACGGCGAGGACTTCCGGGTCGAACTGGCCGGCGGCTCGAGCTTCACGGCGCGGCGACTGCTGGTCACCACCGGGGTGGTCGACGAACTGCCGGACATCCCCGGCCTCGCCGAGGGCTGGGGGCATTGGGTGCTGCACTGCCCGTACTGCCACGGGTGGGAGGTCCGCGACCAGCCCATCGGGATCATCGCCACGAGCCCGCTGGTCGCGCACGCGGCGCTGCTGTGGACGCAGTGGACCGCCGACCTCGTCCTGTTCACCAACAACCACGAGGTCCCGGGCGTGCCGGCGAGCGTGCGGATCGTCGAAGGAGCGGTGGAGAAGGTCGACGCACAGGGAGTACACGTGGCGGGCGGACAGTTCGTCGAGCGCGCCGCCATCGTCGTGCAGACCACGCTGGCCGCCCGGGCCGGGTTCCTCGACGATCTCGGGCTGAAGACCGAGGTGCTCGAGATGCAGGGGGTGCCGGTCGCCACCTATGTGCCAGCCGACGCCATGGGCAAGACCGCCGTGCCGGGCGTGTGGGTCGCGGGCAACGTCACGGACCCCATGTCCCAGGTCATCGTGGCGGCGGCCGGCGGGATGAAGGCGGCGAGCGTCATCAACATGGACCTGCTGCTGTAGCCGAAATCCGGCGGCGGGGCCGTGAACCGATACGGTGTGACGGTGAGCACCGCCGAGGAACGCGACGGGGTCGCGCTGACCAACCTCGACCAGCCGATCTTCGAGGGGGCCGGCGCGAGCAAGCGTGACCTCGTCGACTACCTCGACGCCGTGCGGGACCGGATCATCCCGGTGCTGCGCGGCCGGCCGCTGTCCGTGGTGCGGATCATGCGCGGCCAGGACAAGTTCATGCAGAAGAACGTGCCGAAGTACACGCCGGACTGGGTCCGGACCGTGCACATGTGGGCCGAGACGTCCAAGCGCGACGTCGCGTATGCGCTGTGCGACGACCGGCGGACGCTGCTGTGGTTCGCCAACCAGCGGGCGGTGGAGTATCACCCGACGCTGGTGCGCGCCGACGACTGGGCGCACACCACGCACCTGGTGCTCGACCTCGACCCGCCGGAGGGTGACGACTTCGGGCTGGTCGTGCGGGCCGCCGGGCTGGTGCGCGAGACGCTCGCCGCGGCCGGGCTCGCCGGGGCGGTGAAGACCAGCGGCGCGAAGGGGCTGCACATCTTCGTACCGATCGTGCCCACGCCGATGGAGGACGTGGCCGCGGCGACCCGGGCGATCGCGGCGCGGGCCGAGCGGACCGACCCGGCCCTGGCGACCACCGCGTTCATCCGCGAGGACCGCCACGGCAAGGTGTTCGTGGACCCGACCCGGGTCGGCGGGGCGACGGTCGTGTGCGCGTACAGCCCGCGGTTGCGGCCCGGTTGCCCGGTGTCGTACCCGCTGGGCTGGGGCGACCTCGACGGCGTCGACCCGCGCGACTTCACCGTGCACACCGCGCCGGGGCTGCTCGGCGACGCCGACCCGTGGGCCGCGCAGATGCCCCAGCCGCAGGAGGTCCCCGCCGACCTCGTCGCGGAGGGCCACACCATCCCGGTCCCCCGGGTCCAGGCCATGCACGAGGGCAAGCGCCGCGCGAAGGCCCGCCGCCAGGCGGAGGCCTGATGCCGGTCCACATCGCCCCGGCCGACGAGGCGTGGGCCGGGCGGGGGCGCGAGCTCGCCGCCGAGGTGCACTCGGCCGCCGCGCCGCACGCGCTGCGCGTCGAGCACATCGGCAGCACGTCGATCCCGGGCATGGCCGCCAAGCCGGTGTACGACCTGCAGATGAGCGTCGCCGCGCTCGACCGGGGCACGCTGGACGCGCCGCTGGCCGCGATCGGCTTCACCCGCCGCGCCTACGAGCACGACCACGTGCCCGCGGGCCGCGGCGACGACCCCGAGCGCTGGCGCAAGCTGTTCTACACCCGCGACGAGCCGGAGCTGATCAACCTGCACGTGCGGGTGGCCGGCTCGCCGAACGAGCGGGTCGCGCTGCTGTTTCGCGACTGGCTGCGGGCGCACCCGGCGGCGGTGGACGCGTACGCCGCGTTCAAGGTCGCGCTGGCCGCGCGGCTCGACGACGTCGGCGAGTACGCGGACGTCAAGGACCCGGTGGTCGACCTGGTCATCGTGGCCGCCGAGGTGTGGGCAGCCACGACCGGCTGGGAGCCCTGACGTGATCCAGGAAATATTCGGGAGAGCGCTCCCCCGCCTTCGCGTAAGGTGCGGAGGTGGTTTCGGGGATTAGCGTCGACTCGCCCGCGGGCGTCGCCGGACGGGCCGGGCGGACCCTGGTCCCGCTCGGCGTCATGTTCTTCTTCGTCGGGTTGTCGACGGCGGTCGTCGGGCCGTTCATGTCGCTGTTCCTCAGCACCGAGGTGCGCGCGGGGCCGGCGTACGTCGGGGCGTTCCTCGTCGCGGGACCCGTCGCCGGGATCGTCTCCTCGTCGCTGCTCGGCCGCCTCTCCGACCGCCGCCCGATCCGCCGCCGGCTGCTGCTGTCCGCGGCGCTGGCCGGCGCCGCGGGCTCGGCGGCGACGGCGTTCGTGCGCGAGTACTGGCTGCTGCTCGCGCTGACCATGACCCTCACGGCGCTCAGCGGTGCGCTGTTCCCGCAGTCGTTCGCCTACGCCCGCGAGGTGCTGCAGCAGCGCGGCTCGACCCACGCGGCGATGGCGATCAGCACCCTGCGGATGGTGTTCTCGGTCTCCTGGGTGGCGGGCCCGCCCGTGGCCGCGTTCCTGCTGCAGGCCGGTGGTTTCCGGGCGCTGTACCTCACCGCGACCGCGATGTACCTCGTCGCCGCCGCCGTGGTGCTGCTGCGACTGGAGGAGGCGTCCCCGCCCGCGCACGTCGAGCGCCCGCCCGCAGGCCGCGCGGGACCGGCCGTGTGGACGACGGTCGCCGCGTTCGCGCTCATGCAGGCCGCCGGGGTGCTGGGGGTGCAGGCGATGTCGCTGTACCTCAGCCACACCCTGCACGCCCAGGTCCGCGACGCCGGCCTGGTCCTCGGCCTGTGCGCCGCGCTGGAGATCCCGCTGATGCTGGGCTTCGGCGCGCTGTCGACCCGCTACCCGCTCGGCCGCCTCATCATCCTCGGCAGCGGGTTCGGGGTGCTGTACCACGCGCTGGTCGCCCTGGCCGCGCACAGCTGGCAGGTCGCGGCGCTACAGGCGCTCAACGCGAGCTTCATCGCCGCCGTGCAGGGGCTCGGCATCTCCTACGCCCAGGAGCTCCTGCCCGGCGAGCCCGGCCGCGCCGCGACCCTGGCGGGCAACGCGTACCCGATCGCGGCGATCCTGGCGGGGCCGCTGCTGGGGCTGTCGGCGGACCTGGGGTACCGCTACGCCTACGTGGCGGGCGCACTGCTGTGCTCGGCCGGCTTCCTGCTGCTGCTGGCCACGGCCCGCAGTCACCCCTCCGCGGCCCCGGCGCCCGCGGCCGTGCCCGCCGGGCAGCCCGGCTGATCAGCCGCGGCGGCGCTGCTGCTTGGCACGGTTGCCGCAGCTGTCCATCGAGCAGCGCGAGGCGTCCGGGAACAGCGCGTCGCACCCGGGGGTCGGCGTCACCAGGTCGCGGGCGATGAGGCCGAGGGTGCCGGTGACGGGATCGTTGGCGTACCACCGCAGCTCGCCCTTCTCCCCCAGCGCCCCGGCGGAAGAGATCGGCCATCCGGACAGCCCAGGTTCAACGCCGGTTCAACCGGTACATCCCGAGGAGATCCTGCAGGGCGGCGAGAACCGCGGCGGGCCGTTGCACGTGCAGATACTGGTGCGACGCGCCCTCGACCAGGCGCTGTTCGCCCCGCGGAACCGACGCGGCGACGGCCGCGTGCAGCGCACGGACCCCGTCGTGGGCGCGCGCGAGCAGCTCCGGCGGCATGTGCTGGGCCCACACCGGGTTCACGTCGGCCGCGGTCAGCACGATGAGCGGCACGTCGGGCAGGGGGCCGCCGGCGGCGAGCTCCGCGTAGACGTCGGTCTCGAGGTTGCGGCCCTCGCGCAGTCCGGTCCGCCAGTGCGCGAGGCGGTGCTCGACGAGCGGCTCGCGGACGTCGTCGGGCCACTGGGCGTAGAGCGCCCGCAGCGCGGCCCCGGCGGCCGAGACCTGCTCGGGCGTGAGGTCGGGCAGGTCGTCCCAGGCCGGCTTCATCTCCTCGTTGAGCGCCACCACCTCGGGCGGCAGGAACTTCAGGATGTCCTCGTGCCCCGGGTCGATGAACAGCAGCCCGGCGACGTCGTCCGGGAAGAGCTGCGCGAACCGGCGCGCGTAGACGGCCCCCATCGAGTGCCCGGCGAGCACGTACGGCCCCGGAATCCCGGCGGCGGCCAGCACGTCGCGCAGTTCGCCGGCCACGTCGGCGGCCGGGCGGGGCAGCTCGGCGTCGTCGCTCCAGCCGGTGCCGGCCCGGTCGTAGGTGACCGCCGTCGTCAGCCGGGCCGCGCCCTGCAGCAGGTTGTCGTACTCCAGCCCGACGAGCCCGGCCCCCGGCAGCAGCACGACCGGCGGCGCGCCCGACCCCGCGCGGTACAGCGCGATCCTGCGCCCACCGGCCGCGACGAGCTCACCCCGTGGCATTGTTCGCATGGATGCGAACATTATCAGGTGTGCGAACATAAGCCAATGGACCCCGTCGAGTTGCTGCTGCACCCCGTGCGGCTGCGCATCGTCCACGCCCTCTCCGGCGGCCGCAGCCTCACCACGCAGCAGCTGTGCGAGCGCATCGCGGACGCGTCGAAGGCGACCGTGTATCGCCACGTCGCCCTGCTCGCCGAGGCCGGCATCCTGGAGGAGTCCGGCCAGCAGCGGGTCCGCGGCTTCGTCGAGCGCCACTACCGCCTGCAGCCCGCCCGCGCCGCCGTCACCGCTGAGCGCGCCGCCGCGGCGACCGTGGACGAGCATCGCCGGGCCTTCGCCGCCTCGATGGCCGCGCTGCTGGCCGAATATCAGGCCTACCTCGACGACCCGGGCGCCGATCCGGCGGCGGACCAGGTCGGCTACCGCCAGCACGCGATCTGGCTGAGCGAGGCCGAGCGCGCCGAGCTCATCGCGGGCATGCGTGCCGCGATCGTGCCGCACCTGGCCAACGAGCCGGCCCCGGGGCGCACCCAGCACCTACTCAGCCCGATCCTGTTCCCCCTGGGCTGAGCTTTTCCAGTCGCCGGGGCCCCGCGCAGCTCGGCCGGGACGAGGTCGATCGCGAACCGCCGCCGGCCTATCCCAGGCCGAGCACCGCGACCACCGGGGTAGCGCTCACGGCCGGGCCACCTCGATGCCGCGCAGATGCTCGATGACGCCGGCGACGTGCGCGCGCATCGCCGGCTCGGCCGCCGTGGGGTCGCGCTGGCGGATCGCGGCGATGATCCGCTCGTGCTGCGGCGGAGCCGCTCGCGGGGCAGGTAGTCACCGTGTTGGATCGCCTCCCGCAGCGCCTCCCGGGCCGGCGCGGACGGGGCCGGGTGAGGGTGCTCGGCGGAAACGGCCAAAGTCTGCCCGCTACTGAGAGCGCTGGCGGGATCGTTGACAATCACCGCCGGGCGCGCGGGCATAGACTGGCCGGCGTGACGGCGACGATCCGGCTGACCGGTTACGCGCACGGCGGCGGCTGTGCCTGCAAGATCCCGCCCGGCGAGCTGGAGGCGGTGGTCGCGGGCCTCGTCGGCGACCAGGCGCCCCAGGGCCCCGGCGAGCTGCTCGTCGGGCTCGACGACGGCGACGACGCGGCCGTCGTGTCGATCGAGGGCGGCACCGCGATCGTGGCGACCGCCGACTTCTTCACGCCCGTCGTCGACGACCCCTACGACTGGGGCCGCATCGCCGCCGCCAACGCCCTGTCCGACGTCTACGCGATGGGCGGCCGCCCGGTCGTGGCGGTGAACCTGCTGGCCTGGCCGCGGGAGGTGCTCCCGATGGATCTGGCCGCGTCCGTACTGCGCGGAGGCCTCGACATCGCCCGCGAGGCCGGCTGCCACGTGGCGGGCGGGCACTCGGTGGACGACCCCGAGCCGAAGTACGGCATGGCGGTCACCGGCCTCGCCGACCCCACCCGCCTGCTGCGCAACGACCGCGGCCGCCCCGGCCTGCCGCTGACCCTGACCAAGCCGCTGGGCATCGGCGTGCTGAACAGCCGCCACAAGGCCACCGGCGAGCCGTTCCCGCACGCGGTCGAGGCGATGACCACCCTGAACCGCGCCGCCTCGGAGGCCGCCCTGGCCGCCGGCGCCGAGTGCGCGACGGACGTGACCGGCTTCGGCCTGCTGGGCCACCTGCACAAGCTGGCCCGCGCCAGCGGCGTGACGGCGATCGTGGACTCCGCGGCCGTACCGTACCTGGACGGCGCCCGCGAGGCCCTGCACGACGGCTTCGTCAGCGGCGGCACCCGCCGAAACCTCGACTGGGTCCGCCCCCACCTGGCTTCCGGCCCGGTGGACGAAAACGAGCTACTGCTGCTGGCCGACGCCCAGACCTCAGGCGGCCTCCTGATCGCGGGCGAGATCCCCGGCTACCCCGTCGTCGGCGAGCTGATCCCCTACGACGGCCACACCCTCCGCGTCCGGTGACGTGCCGCCCACCGACACCCGGCGGGTGATCAGTGCGACGGCGCCTGCGCATCGCGTTGGTCGTCGCCGGGCTGCTGCCGCCGCAAGCACCGACTCTGGACAGCTACCACCAGCGGATCGACACACTGGTGGGCGCGGTGCCCGAGCCGCTGCGGGCCATGGTGCGCCGCTACGTCCGGTGGGCCGTCACTCGCCCGCTGCAGCAGAAAGTCGACTCCGGCGTCACCGTAAGCCCACAACTTGTCGACTGGCCACTGACCCGAGCCCGAGTCGCCGCGCAGTTCGCCACCGCCGTAGCCACCGCAGGCGGCCACCTCTCGGACGTCAGCCAATCACAGCTGGACGCCTGGGTGGGCGAGCTACCCAGTCACCGCCCCGCGCTGCGCGCGTTCGTGCAGCGGGCCGTCAGCACCGCTGCCTGCATCCCGACCTCGATGTCCCCGCGGCCAGCAGCCGTGAACTGCGTACCGGCATGGACGACGACGAACGTCTCCAGCCGGCACGGCACCTATTGCGCGAACGCACCGTTCACGTTGGCGCTGTCCGACACCCCGATACGACTCCGCGAGCCACTCGCGGGACTCGCTCCACCGGCACACAGTGGCTGTTTCCCAGGAGCCAAGGCAACCGGCCCTATCCGCCGAACGCCTCCGCGAGCGCATCACCCACCTCGGGCTGCACCGGATCCTGCCCGCCCGCAACGGCGCACGTGCCGCGCTCGCATCGCAGCTACCGCCAGCGCTCCTCGCCGACCAGATCGGCCTGTTCCTGTCCCCTGCTTCGCTCTGGTCGAAGGCCACCGGTGCAGCACGCGGCGAGTACACGAGCCTCCGCAACCGATAGCCGCCGACTGGTCGTCAGGGCCGGCGCGGAGGGCGTTGGACACCACCATCCGCGCCGGCATGAGTGCTTCCGTCAGCTGTCGGCTTTGATCACCTCGTAGAGTGCCGTCCAGCTCTTGGTTGCGTGGCCAGCGGCGATCGCCCGGTCGTAGTGCGCCTTGACCGCCTTCGGCAATGCAACGTCGACGCCGAAGGTCTCGCTGGTCCGCACGATGTGGTCGGCTGTGGCGCCCATCATCAGGGCTGTGCTGAGGTCGCCGGGGTGCTCGCCGGCCTCCAGTTGTTGAGCCAGCTGCGCGCCATCGCCGATCATCGCCGGAATGCCCGTGAGGGTGCTCAGCACGCCGGGCAGAAAGTCCGCCGCCGGGACGCCCGCGGCGGTGACAAGAGCCGTGGCGTGCAGGAGGCTCGACAAGGCGGTTAGGAACACGTCGAGGTGGGCCTGGTAGAACAGCTGGGCCAGGCCGGGATCGCTGCCGAGGTACTTCGGCTCGCCGATCACCCTCAATACCGGTTCATGCGTGTCGAAGGCGTCCTTCGGCCCGCTGTAGAACGCGTACGCGCCGCGGTTCCCAATCGCGGGAGCAGGCACCATGACTCCGCCGGTGATGAAACTCGCACCGTGTTCTGTCGCCCATGCCGCAGCCCGCCGCGACGCATCCGGCGTGTCGGAGCTGAGGTTGACCAGAACCTTGCCTCCCAGTGCGGCAGGCCGCCGCTCGTCATCGACCACCGGGGCGAGGATGTCGTACATCGCCTGATAGTCGGTGAGGCTGATGACGGTCAGGCCGCTGGCGGCGATGGCGTCGGCGGGTGTGGGTGCCAGCGCGGCCCCGGCGGAGATGAGGTCGTCGGCCCGGCCGGGCGTACGGTTCCACACGGTGACCGGATGCCCGGCCTGTATCAGGGTAGTGCCCATCGCCCGGCCCATCGGGCCGAGGCCGATCACGGTGACCGGGGCTGGTGTGCCGGTGCGGCTCATCGCGCGCCTTTCAGTTCCTCGAAGATGCGGGCGGTGCCGTGGTCGCCGAATCCGGCGGTGATCTGGCGTTGCACGATGTCGTGCACCGGCCGGAGTACCTCGACGGCGACGCCTTGTTCGGCGGTGGCCCGCAGTAACGTGGCCAGCGCCGTTTCGGTGAACTGCAGGCTCTGCTGGCCCTCCCCGGTGTAGTCCTTGGCGTCGACCGTCGCGGCGAAGCCAGCCAGCCGGCCAGTCATCGCGGCCAGGAACGGCACCTGCACCTCGGCGAACTCGGTCGCCGACACACCCGCGGCGCCAACCATCGCCGCGCCGTGCAGAAAGCTGGCGAACATCGTGTACATGCCGGTCAACATCGCCATGTCGTAGAGCGAGGCCATACCAGCGTCCGGCCCGAAGAAGCTGCTGGCACCCCACCGGTCCAGCAGCGGCCGGTGCTGCTCAAAGGCGGCGACCGAGCCGCTGTACAGGATCGCCGAACCCGGGCCGCCGATCATCTGCGGGACAGCCATGATCGCACCATCGAGGTAGACAATGCCGCGCTTGGCGGCCCACGCCGCGAGCTCGCGCGACTCGTTCGGCGTCGTGGTGGTCAGATTGATCACCGTGCGCCCAGACAGGCCGGCGCCGACCGGATCGAGCACGCTATGCACGGACTGGTGGTCGAACAGGCAGACGACAATCACTCCGTCGCCAGCTACCGCCTCCTTCACATTGCCGGCCACGACGGCGCCGCGCCCGCCGAGGGCCTGCGCCCGACGCGGGCTGCGGTTCCACACGACCGTGGGTCGGCCGGCGTCGAGGGCCGCTCCGGCGAGGGCACTGCCCATCGCCCCCAAT
The DNA here is from genome assembly GCF_050942935.1 of Dactylosporangium sp. CA-233914. NCBI lineage: Bacteria > Bacillati > Actinomycetota > Actinomycetes > Micromonosporales > Micromonosporaceae > Dactylosporangium > Dactylosporangium sp. CA-233914. The sequence continues at coordinate 8,524,644 of NZ_CP192030.1, forward strand.
CCCAGGAACGTGGTGCTGGTGGTCATCAGATGTTCCTTCGTTCCGCTCGGTGACATGACGGCGCGCCGATCACCATCGTCTGCGGGTACCTTCGTGTTGGCTAGTACCCACTAATTTGTTCAATACTTACGTGTTGGTAAGTATCGAGCGCAGGGAGAACTCGATGAGATCGAACGCTAGGCGCGGCCCCTACATCTGCGGCATCGACGCCGCGATGGACGTGGTGTCGGGGAAGTGGAAGTCGCTGATCCTGTGGGAGCTGAACAACTACGGCACCCGCCGCTTCGGTGAACTCAGACGCGGCCTCATCGGCGTCAGCGAGAAAATGCTCATCCAGCACCTGCGTGAGATGGAGGAGGACGGGCTCATCCACCGCGAGGTCTACCGCGAGGTCCCACCCAGAGTGGAGTACTCCCTCACCGAGCACGGCATCTCACTCAACGAAGCCCTCCGCTCGCTGGGTGCATGGGGCACCCAACGATGCGAGCGCCTCGCCGCCGAACGCAACTGACGTTGCGCGATCCCTTGACAGTCGGGGAACATCTGAACCAGACGGAGACGGGACGCCGCCCGAAGGATCTAAAAATCCTCTTTGGGGCTTTCTTGGTTACCGGGGTGCTGGCTCTCGTTGACGGGTCGTCGCCGAGGTCGTGGTCCAGCCAGAGTTCGTCGATGCGCTCGTGGCGGTGCCGTCGCAGCACCTCGATCCCCGCGGCGCTGGTGCGCGCCACGTGCGCGGGTGCGGAGTCGAGGAAGTCGCGCAGGTCGTCGACGAGCAGCCTCACGCTCCGGACTCTGCGGCCTTCTGGGGCTCCACGACGTACTTCGGGTCCTTCGTCGATGCCACCCCGGCCTCGAACACGCCGAAGCGGGTGGCGAGCGAGCCCGCCAGCAGGGCCGCCCCGGACAGCGCCGACAGCACCCGGCTGCGCCGCCCGAGGAGCGCCCCGGCCGCGCCGGCGATGTTCAGGGCCCGGGCCGCGCGCAGCAGCCGGCCGGCCTTGCCCGTGCGGTACGGCTCGCTGAGCAGCCCCAGTCCGTGCTCGATGCGGTGCGTGGCGGCCAGCTCGAGGCCGACCCCGGCGACCGCGAGCGCGCGGGCCGGGCCGCCCTCGTCCGGCGGCGCGGCGATGAGGCCGACCGCGGCTCCGCTGGCCAGGGCGCTGCCGGCGAAGGTGAACGGCAGGTCGTCGCGGGCGGCGTGCCACGACGGGGCGGCGGTGTCGGTGACCAGGACGGCGGTGTACGTGGCCAGCGCCGGCGCCAGCGCGGCCGCCCCGATCCCGGCGGCCCGCCCGGCCGCGCCGACGATCCCGCGCGGGCGCGCCTCGGTGGTGGCGGCCAGGCCCGCGGCCCCGCCGAACGCGCTGAGGATCCACGTGCCCACGGACATCGGCGAGGTCGGCTTGGCCACGCGCAGCATGTGGTGGAAGCGCTCGGGCCGGCCGAGGTCGTTGATGAGGAAGTACGTGCTGACGCCGAGCGCGCCGAGCGCCGCCAGCCGCGCGGCCCGCCTGGTCCTCGGCCGCCCGGTCAGGTCGGCGCCCGCGGCGAGCAGTGCGCTGCCGGCGGCGAGCCCGCCGGTGAAGAAGTACGCCGGAACGTCGTGCTCCCACACCGGCGCCTTGAGGATCGGCCGCCCGTAGTACGACCGGAAGTCGGCCCGGGGGACCTGGACGTCCTCGCCGCCGTGCTCGCGGCGGCCCTGTGGCCGCCGGTCCCGCCCCGCTCGTGTCATGGCCGCCGCCCCAGGAACGACACCGCCACGGCCGCGGCCATCGTCAGCGCGGCCAGCCCCGCCCGCTTCCACATGCGGGGCAGGTTACGCGTGCTGGCGACCGGGGCGGGCGGCAGCCCGTACACCTCCGGCTCGTCCAGCAGCAGGAAGAACGCCCCCTGCCCGCCGACCCCGTCGCCCGGGTCGTGGCCGTAGAGCCGCGCCTCGGGCCGGTCCAGCTGCGAAAGCCGGGCCTCGGCGCGCTCGCGCAGCTCGTCGAGGGGGCCGTACTGGATGGACTGGGTCGGGCAGGCCGTCGCGCAGGCCGGCTGCAGGCCGTCGCCGATGCGGTCGTAGCACAGCGTGCACTTCCAGGCGCGGCCGTCGCCCTCGCGGCGGGCGATCACGCCGTACGGGCAGGCGGAGACGCAGTAGCCGCAGCCGTTGCAGATGTCGGCCTGCACCACAACGGTGTCGAACTCGGTGCGCAGCAGCGAGCCGGTCGGGCACACGTCGAGGCAGGCCGCGTGCGTGCAGTGCTTGCACACGTCGGACATCATCAGCCAGCGCATGTCCTGGGAGTCGCCGGGCGCGGGCTGCTCGATGAAGGCGACGTGCCGCCACGAGTTCGCGTCGAGCTGGCCGGTGTTGTCGAAGGACATGCCGAGCAGGTCGAGGCCGTCGGCGGGGACGGCGTTCCACTCCTTGCAGGCCACCTCGCACGCCTTGCAGCCGATGCAGACGCTGGTGTCGGTGAAGAATCCCATCCGCTGTGTCACAGGCCGGCCCTCCGGTTGTAGTCCTCGACGAGGGCGCGCAGCGCGGCGCCGCGCGGACGGCGGCCGGGGCGCACGTCGCAGGTGCCCACCTTGCTCTCCTGGATCAGCACGTTGGGGTCGAGCACGATGCCGATGAGGTCGTTGGCGGAGTCGCCGGTGGTGAGGCCGGAGTTGCCCCAGTGGTACGGCAGCCAGATCTGATGCACCGGCCGGCCGTCGATGCGCAACGGCCGCAGCCGCGTGGTGACCATGACCCGGGCCTCGATCGCCGAGCGGCTGGTGATGACGTGCGCCCAGCCCATGTGCGTCAGGCCCCGCTCGGCGGCGAGCGCGGGCGAGACCTCGACGAACATCGCCGGCTGCAGCTCTGCGAGGTAGTCCAGGGTGCGGCTCATCCCGCCGGCGGTGTGGTGCTCGGTGAGCCGGCTGGTGGTGAACACGAACGGGAACACCTGGCTGTGCGCGGGGTGTATCGGGTTCTCGGAGCGCTGGTAGCGCTTGCGGGTCGGGTTCGCCTGCTGCGTGTACAGCGGGTTGTCCACCGGCGACTCGGCCGGCTCGTAGTGCGTCGGCATCGGCCCGTCCACCAGGCCGCTGGGCACGAACAGCCAGCCCTTGCCGTCGCCCTGCATGACGAACGGGTCGTTGCCGGCGATGGCGGCGGATCCGGACGCGCCGGGCTCGGGGCGGTACGACGGCGGCTTGGTCTTCTCGAAGTCGGGAACGTCCGGGCCCGTCCACTCGCCCTTCGCCTCGTCCCAGTAGACGTAGGCCTTGCGTGCGCTCCACGGGCGGCCGTCGGGGTCGGCGGAGGCGCGGTTGTACATGATCCGCCGGTTCATCGGCCAGGCCCAGCCCCACCGCAGGCCGATCGGGTCGTCGGGCGTGGCCGGGTTGCGCCGGGCAGCCTGGTTGACGCCGCCCGCGTAGACGCCGGAGTAGATCCAGCAGCCGCAGGCCGTGGACCCGTCGTCCTTGAGCTCGTTGAAGCCGGACAGCACGGCGCCGGTGGCCGTGTCGTAGCCGTTGATCTCGCGCAGGACGGCTTCGGCGGAGGGCTCCTCGTGCGGCCCGTGGGTGGGGTAGCTCCAGGCCAGGTCGTGCACCGGCCGGTCGCGCTCCAGCTTCGACCCCGCCAGCCGGGCCCTGACCATGCGGCCGAGGTGGTAGAAGAACCACAGCTCGGAGCGGCAGTCGCCCGGCGGGTCGAGCGCCTTCTGGCGCCACTGCAGCAGCCGCTGGGTCTGGGTGAACGTGCCCTCCTTCTCCACGTGGGAGGCGGCCGGCAGCAGGAACACCTCGGTCTTGCACTCCCCGGGCACGATCTCGCCGGTCTCGACCTCGGGGGAGTCGCGCCAGAACGTGGCGCTCTCGATCTCGTACAGGTCCCGCACGACGAGCCAGTCCAGCTGCGCCATGCCGAGGCGCTGGGCGCGCCCGTGCGCCGAGCCGACCGCCGGGTTCTGACCCAGCAGGAAGTACCCCTTGATCTTGCCGTCGAGCATCGACAGCACCTGCTGGTAGGTGCCGTGGTCGCCGGTCATCCGCGGCAGGTGCCCGTAGCAGTAGTCGTTCTCGGCGGTGGCGGCGTCGCCGAAGTACGCCTTGAGCAGGCTGACCGCGAAGGCGCGCGCGTTGCCCCAGAAGCCCTTCTGCCCCGGGTGCCGGATCGCCTCGACCCACTCCTCGAACGTGTCGTGCCGGCCGGCGCTGGGCATCGGCAGGTAGCCCGGCAGCAGGTTGAACAGGGTCGGGATGTCGGTGGAGCCCTGGATGCTCGCGTGCCCGCGCAGCGCCATGATGCCGCCGCCGGGCCGGCCCATGTTGCCCAGCAGCAGCTGGATGATCGCGCCGGTGCGGATGTACTGCACCCCGACCGAGTGCTGCGTCCAGCCGACGGAGTAGACCAGCGCGGTGGTGCGCTCGCGCCCGGAGTTGCGCGTCCAGGCCTCGCACACGGCGGCGAAGTCCTCGGGCGAAATGCCGCACACCTGCTCGACGACCTCCGGCGTGTATCGCGAGAAGTGCCGCTTGAGGATCTGGTACACGCAGCGCGGGTGCTGCAGCGTCTCGTCCCGCTGGGCGTCGGCGGGCACCGGCGGGCCGTGCGACTCGTGCCGCAACCCTCCGGCGCTCTCCCTTGTGACGTGGCCGTGCTCGGGCTCGTGCTGCCCAAGGTGGCCCTCGTACTGCCACGACGACGGGTCGTAGGCCTGGGTCTGCGGGTCGAAGCCGGAGAACAGCCCGTCGAGGTCCTCGGTGTCGCGGAAGTCCTCGCCGACGATCGTGGCGGCGTTGGTGTACGCCACGACGTACTCCCGGAAATCCAGCTCGTTGCTCAGGATGTGGTTGACCACGCCCCCGAGGAACGCGATGTCCGACCCGGCCCGGATCGGCACGAACATGTCGGCGACGGCGCTGGTGCGCGTGAACCGGGGGTCGATGTGGATGACCTTCGCCCCGCGGGCCTTGGCCTCCATCACCCACTGGAAGCCGACCGGGTGGGCCTCGGCCATGTTCGAGCCCTGGATCACGATGCAGTCAGCGTTGGCCAGGTCCTGCTGGGAGCCCGTGGCACCGCCGCGACCGAAACTGGTCCCCAGACCGGGGACGGTGGCGGAGTGTCAAATGCGGGCCTGGTTCTCGATCTGCAGGGCGCCGATCGCGGTGAAGAGCTTCTTGATGAGGTAGTTCTCTTCGTTGTCCAGGGTCGCGCCGCCGAGGCTGGCGATGCCGAGCGTGCGGTTGAGCGGCCGGCCCTCGTCGTCGGTGTCCTGCCAGGTCTGCTCGCGGGCGGCCACGACCCGGTCGGCGATCATCTCCATCGCCGTGGCGAGGTCGAGCTCCTCCCACTCGGTGGCATAGGGCCGCCGGTACTTCACCCGCGTCGCCCGCAGCGGGCTGGTCACCAGGCTCTTGCTGGCCGAGCCCTTCGGGCACAGCCGGCCGCGCGAGATCGGGCTGTCGGGGTCACCCTCGATCTGGATGACCCGGCCGTCCTTGACGAACACTTTCTGGCCGCAGCCGACCGCGCAGTAGGGGCAGACAGATTTGGCGACCGAGTCGGCCTGGGTGGTGCGGGCGGTGACGGCGTCGGTGCGCGCTGAGCGCACGGCATCGCCCCGGCCCGTCGGATCGGGACCGGTGAGCTGCCGGTACACCGGCCATCTCCGCAGCCACTCCACGCCCCGACTCTATGCCACGACCCGGGGAGCGTGCTCGCCGGGCGGCACCGGATCGCCGGGCGCCGTAGGGTGGCAGGCGATGCAGGTGCTCATGCTCGCCGACACCCACGTGCCCAAGCGGGCCCGCGACCTGCCCGCGCCGGTGTGGGCGGCCGTGGAGGCCGCCGACGTCGTCATCCACGCGGGCGACTGGGTGGACGTCGCGCTCCTGGACGCCCTGCAGGCGCGGGCGGCGCGGCTCATCGGGGTGTACGGCAACAATGACGGCCCGCCGCTGCGCGCCCGCCTGCCCGAGGTCGCCGAGGCCGAGCTCGAGGGCGTGCGCCTCGCCGTCGTGCACGAGACCGGCCCCGCGTCCGGCCGCGAGACCCGCTGCGCCGCCGCGTATCCTGGCCGCGACCTGCTCGTCTTCGGCCACTCCCACATCCCGTGGGACAGCGTCGCCCCGGGCGGCCTGCGCCTGCTCAACCCGGGCTCGCCAACGGACCGCCGCCGCCAGCCGCACTGCACCTACCTCACCGTGACCTTCGCCGCCGGCAGCGTAAACGACGTGCTGCTGCACCGGCTCCCCCGGTAGCGTGCGTGCCGTGACCGAGCAGGAGACGATCAACGGCATCAGCGCCCTCGTCCTCGCCGCGGAAGGCCCCCGCTACGGCGCCGAGCTCAGCGCGGCGGACCTGGTCGGCGAGGCGCTCAGCCACGACGCGGAGCTGCTGGTCGTCCCCGCGCCGCGCCTGGCCGACGACTTCTACAACCTGCGCACCGGCGTGGCCGGCGAGATCCTGCAGAAACTGGTGAACTACCGCCTTCGCCTGGCCGTCATCGGCGACATCACCGCCCACGTCGAGGCGAGCACCGCCCTGCGCGACCTGATCCGCGAGTCCAACCGCGGCCGCGACGCCTGGTTCCTGCCGGACCGCGCCGCCCTCGACGCCCGCCTCGCTTGAGCGCGACCGGCAACAGGCGCCCTGCCTGCATCTCCCCGCGCGCCGTGCGCCCGCGGCGCGGCAGGTCCAGGGGTGAGGCGCCCGCCTCTTGACCAGTTGCCGGTCTCGCTAACCTGCGGCGCGCGCTGCCTATCCCGCGCCGGGTCCGGTGGGCAGGCCCTCCAGGACGAAGTAGCGTTTCAGCCAGGGGATGAGCGTGCGGTAGGCCACGATGGTGTCCGGCTGGCCGTTGTCGTGCGACAGGATGATCGAGCCCTGGCGGACGTGGCTCTTCACCTGGGCGATCACCCGGTCGATGTGGGTCTGGTCGTTCCTGTCGGGCCGGTGGTTCCAGTCCTGCGGGTCGACGTCCCAGTAGATCGAGGTCATCCCGAGCTCCTTGGCCTTGGCGACCAGGCTCGGGGTGAAGTTGCCGCCCGGCGCGCGGAAGTACTTGATCGGGGCGTCGTTGCCGACCGCGGCGTGGATCATGTCGTTGGTGTGGCGCAGGTCCCATTCGATGTAGGACGGGTCGCGCTTGCCCAGGTTGAGCAGGTGCTGCCACGAGTGGTTGCACAGGGTGTGGCCGTCGGCGTAGATCTGGCGCACCAGTTCGGGATGGTCGCGGACCCGGAAGCCGACCATGCAGAAGGTCGCCTTGACGCCGTTGTCCTTGAGCACCTTGAGGATCGCGGGCGTGTTCACCGGGTCGGGGCCGTCGTCGAAGGTCAGGGCGACGTTGGTGCCGGCGGTGCGCAACAGCGAGTCGGCCGGGCCGTGGCCGGTGCCGGGCGGGCGGACGTTGAACCCGTCCTCGGCCGCCCTCGACGCCGGATTCGACGGGGACGGTTGCGCGTCGGTGGGGCTCGGCGAGGGCGGGGCCGCGGAGGTCGGGATCACCGGCGGCTCCAGCGACGGCGACGCCTCGACGCTGGAGTGGCTGCCGGCGGTGACGCCCGGCTGGGCGTCGGACTTCGGTTTGCTGTCGCCGCCGCACGCGACGACGCCGACGAGCACCCCTAGCAGCACCACAGCGGCCGCGGCGGTCAGAACATATCGAGACCTCTTGTTGCCGAGCACCCGGCCACGCTAACGGACGGCGCGTGGCTCGCGCAGCCCCACGGAGACGTTGATGACGTTCGGTATATGAAGAACTCACCCAGGGTGATGATCATAGAGTGGCGGGGTGATCGTGCCGGTCGACCTGCTGCCGCACCTGCGCCGCGCCCGCGACCATATCGACCGCAACTACCGCGAACACCTCGACCTGGACGGGGTCGCGGCGGTCGCCGGCGTCTCGAAGTACCACTTCATCCGCTGTTTCGGGCGGGCCTACGGCGAGACGCCGATGCGTTACCTGACCCGGCGGCGCATCGAGCGCGCTCAAGATCTGCTGCGCGGTGCCAACCTGACGGTCACCGAGGTGTGCATGACCGTCGGATTCACCAGCCTCGGCTCGTTCTCGGCGAAGTTCACCCGGGTGGTCGGGGAGAGCCCGATCGCCTACCGCGACCGCTGGGCCGCCGCCGGCGCGCCGCACATCCCGGGATGCTGGCTGTTCATGGCCGGGGTGGTCCGCAATTTTCGAGAAGGCGCCTCCGGTCACGGCGAGTAACCTCCGTCTCATGATTACGAACATTTCGCTCGTCACCGTGTACGTCCTCGACCAGGACAAGGCCCGCGACTTCTACGTCAACACACTCGGCTTCACGGCCAACACCGACATCACCATGGGTGAGTTCCGGTGGGTCACGGTCAACCATCCGAACCAGCCGGAGCTCCAGGTGACGCTCATGACGCCCGGCCCGCCGCTGGACGACGAGGCGGCCGCGTTCGTGCGCCGCCAGCTGGAGAAGGGCGGCATGGGCGGGCTCGGCCTGCGCGTCGACGACTGCCGCAAGACCCACGCCGAGTTGGTCGCCAAGGGCGTCGAATTCATCCAGGAGCCGGAGGACCGCCCGTACGGCGTCGAGGCCGTCTTCCGCGACGACAGCGGCAACTGGCTGGTCATGGTCGAGCCGCGCGAGTTCGCCGGCTGAGGCGTTAGCGTTACCCGCATGGGCCGTCGTGAGCAGTTCGCGGCGCGACTGCGGGAGCTGCCCGCCGCGACGTGGCCGGACTTCCTGCGCGAACACGGCGGCCTGCCGGGACCACGGGCCAACCTCGAGCTCGCGCAGGCCGTCGCGGACACGGCCGAGCCGGCGCAGATCGACGCGTTCATCGCCGGCGGCGACGAATACCTCGTCCTCTGCGGTGTGGTGTCCCTCGGTCCTCTGCTGGTTTCGTCGGCACCGGACGTGCCCGCCCGCCTGCGCCGGCACGCGGCCGACGGGCGCTGGCGCGTGCGCGAGGGCGTCGCCATGGCCCTGCAGCGCCTCGGCGACGTCGACCCGCCGCGCTTGTTCGAGCTGGCCGACGACTGGGCCGGCGACCCCCACCCGCTCGTGCAGCGGGCCGCGGTCGCCGGCCTGTGCGAGCCCCGCCTGCTCAAGGCTCCCGGCGCCGCCGCCCGCGCCGTCGCGGTGTGCCGCGCGGTCACCGACTCCCTGGCCGCCCGCCCCGCGGCCACGCGCGCCGACGAGGACGTCCGGACGCTGCGCAAGGCCCTCGGGTACTGCTGGAGCGTCGCCGTCGCCGCCGACCGGCCCGCCGGCCTGCCGGTCTTCGAGCGCTACGCCGCGTCGGCCGACCGCGACATCGCGTGGATCGTCACCGAGAACCGGAAGAAGGCCCGGATGCGATGAGGACCGTACACACCGCCGACCTGACCGCCGGGGAGCGCGCCCAGCTGCGGACCGTGCTCGACGCGGCCTTCGACGGCGGCTTCGACGACCACGACTGGGCCCACGCCCTGGGCGGGCTGCACGTGCTCGCCGAGGCGGGCGGCCGGATCGTCGCCCACGCCGCGGTCGTGCAGCGGGCGCTGCTCGCCGACGGCGTCCCGCTGCGCGCCGGATATCTGGAGGCCGTGGCGGTCCACCCCGACCACCAGAAGCTCGGCTACGCCACCGCCGTGCTCGACGAGGCCGAGCGCATCATCCGGGCGGCCTACGACATCGGCGCCCTGTCGGCCTCCGCGGCCGCCACCGGCCTCTATGCCCGCCGCGGCTGGACGCTGTGGCCCGGCACGACGGCAGTGCTCTCCCCGCGCGGCCCGGCCGCCACCCCGGACGACGACGACAGCACGTACGTCCTGCCGGTCGCCGCGATCCCGCTGCAGGGCGTCCTGACCTGCGACTTCCGGGCCGGCGACGTCTGGTAGAAAAGATCTTGGGACCCGATGTCGGATCCCGGGCGCTCCTGTTCGAGGGAGGGGTGAAGTCACCCGCCCGAGAGAGGAACCCGCGATGAGCGCCCGTGTCACCCGCTCGCTGCTCGGCTACGCAGTGCTGGCCGGTCCCGTCTACGTCATCGTCAGCCTGGCCCAGGCGTTCACCCGGGACGGCTTCGACGTGACCCGGCACGCCTGGAGCCTGCTCAGCAACGGCGACCTCGGCTGGATCCAGGTCACCAACTTCGTCGCCACCGGCCTGATGGTCCTGGCCGCGGCGGCCGGCCTGGCCCGGGCCGTGCCGCAGAGCCGCTGGACGGCCCGCCTGGTCGCCGTCTTCGGCGCGAGCCTGATCGCCGCCGGCCTCCTGCGCGCGGACCCGGCGATGGGCTTCCCGGCCGGCACGCCGGACGGCCCCGGCACGGTGACCTGGCACGGCGTCGCCCACCTGGTGGCGGGCGCGATCGGCTTCCTGTGCGCGGTCGCCGCCGCCTGGGTGCTGGCCCGCCACCAGGACCGCGGCGCGGCGCTGTACTCCCGGCTCTCCGGCACCGCGTTCCTGCTCGCGTTCGCGGGCATCGCCTCGAGCAGCAGCGCACCAGGATTCACGCTCGGCTTCGTGGCCGGGGTGGCCATCATCTTCACGTGGCTCGCCGTGGTGTCGATCCGGCTGTACCGCACCCTGCCCGGCGAGTAGCCAGCGCCGCTCACGGCCGGAGCCGGAACGCGTGCACGGTCACGGCGATCGGGACCGTGCCGGGGGTTCGAATCGGGCGGGCGGCCTCGTGCAGGGCGTCGCCGAGGGCCTGCAGGCCGGTGCGGTACGCCTCCCAGGCCTCCGGCGCCACCCACAGCTCGCCGTCCGTGGTCACACCCGGATTCGCCGGGTCGCGGCGGGCGGCGCGCTCGCGCAGCCCGTGGGCGAGGGTCTCGGCCAGGAACGCGGTGCCCTCGCGCTGGTCGGAGAGCGGAGATCCGTGGACGGTACGGTACCGCCGCTCTCGCCCGCCGCGCCGGTCGCGCTCCTCGGCGAGCTCCACCAGGCCCGCCGCGGCCAGGCGGCGCAGGTGCTCGCTGGCCAGGGCGTGCGAGACCGACAGCTCCCGGGCCAGCTCCGCCGCCGACATCGGGCCCGGCCACATCAGGTTCAGCATGCGCAGCCGCAGCGGGTGGGCCAGCGCGCGCAGGACATCGTCCGCCATACCCCCAAGCATATTATTGGGGGTATGGCCTGGTCGACGGCACGGGTCCTCGGGGACCCCAACGCACGGCTGTACCTCGCGGGCGTGCTCGTCTCCGGGTTCGGGGACTCGGCGTTCTCCCTGGCCGCCGGCGTATGGGTGAAGACCCGCACCGGCTCGGACGCCCTGGCCGGCACCGTCGCCGCGGGCATGTGGCTGGCCCTGCTGCTGGGCCCGCCGCTCGGCGGCGTCGCGGACCGGGTCGACCGGCGCCGCCTGCTGGTCGGGGTCAACCTGGCCCTGGCCGCCGTCATGGCCGCGGCGGCCACCGGGCACGTCTGGCTCGTCTTCGCGGCCCTGGCCCTGGTCGGCGCCGGCGCGGTCCTGATCGGGGCGGCGGAGGCGGCCCTGCTCCCGGCCGTGGTCCCCGCCGGCCTGCGCGGCGACTTCAACGGCCTGACCCGCACGGTGACCGAAGGCATGAAGCTCGTCGCCCCGGCGGTGGGCGCATCGATGTTCACCTGGCTGGGCGGCCCGTCGGTGGCCCTGCTCAACGCCGCGACCTTCGCGGCCGCCGCCGTGGCCTTCGCCCGGCTCCGCCCCCACCCACCCCGGCCCGAGGCCGCGGATCCGGCCCCGGCCGCCACCGCGCCGGTCCTGGGCAACCGCGAACTGCGCGCCCTGATCCTGGTGGCCGCGGCCGCGATGATCGCGTCCAGCCTGTCCAGCAGCGCCACGTTCGCCCTGCTCGACGCCCTGCACCGCCCGCCGGCCTTCGCCGGCGTCCTGACCGCCGCCCAGGGCCTCGGCTCGGTCGCCGGCGGCCTCCTGGCGGGCACCCTGATGCGCAGGCTGGGCGAGCGCGGCTACTCGGCTTTGGGCCTGCTGCTCTTCACCGCCGGCGCCCTGTGCCGCGTCACGTTCTGGACGTGGCCGGCGGTCGCCGGCAGTGTCCTGATCGGCCTCGGCCTGCCGGCGCCGCTGATCGCCGCGGTGACGGCCCTGCAGCGCCTGATCCCGGAGCGCCTCCTGGGCCGCGCGGCCGCCACCGCCAACTCCCTGATGTTCGCACCGACCGGCCCGGCCCTCCTCCTCGGCGGCGCCATGGCGGCCTCGCTCGACTACCGCGTCCAGACGGTGGCCGCCGCCGCCCTGGCCGCGACCGCCGTCTGGACGCTGCGCCTTGGCCGATCCCCCTCGTCGACGCCGCCGCCGGCCCGCCCGAGGGCTCCCGCCGGGCACTCGTTGCCGTTCGCGCAGCGGCGAAGGAACCGAAAGGCCGGCCGGCGCACAACATAACCGGGATATGCCGGGCCGTGCAGCGCCCGGCATATCCGGCCGGACACCCGGGTCAGCCGAGGTCGTCGTCCAGGGAGACCTTGCGGACCTGGGCACCGCGGTTGCGCTGGATCTCGATCAGGCCTTCGCCGGCCAGGTCCTGCAGGGCGACGCGGACGTTGAACCGGCTCGCCCCGGAAGCGGTCGCTCAGCTGCGCCTCGACGACTCGCCGGCCAGGATCGCCGCGCGCAGCGCATCACGGACGTTGGTCGCGTCCTGCGCCGGAAAACCTGACCGCCTCCGGACCCTGGTCCGCCGACACGATAGCCGTCACGCCGCCGAGGCGCGCAGGGTGAAGCCGCCGCCGTCGCGCCGGCCGATGCTCAGGGCGCAGCCCGCGGCGCCGAGGCGCTCGCGCAGCCCGTTGAGGCCGTGGCCGGCGGGGCCGGCGGCAGGGTCGGCGGCGAGCTCGGGGCCCTTGGGGCCGCGGCCGTCGTCGCTGATCTCGACGGTGGAGCGGCCCAGGCGGATCCAGCAGTGCTTGGCCTCGGAGTGGCGTACGACGTTGGTGACGCCCTCGCGGACCACCCACGCGAACAGCTCCCGCCGCTCCGGCTCGACCTCCTCGCCGGTGACGGGGACGTCGGCCTCGATGCCGGCCGCGTCGAGGGCGCTGCGGGCCGAGGCGAGCTCGGTGGCCAGGGACATCTCGCGGTAGCCGGCGACGGCGGCGCGGACGTCGCCGAGGGCCTCGCGCACGAGGCGCTGGATGTCCCCCAGTTCGGCCTCGGCGCGCTCGGGGGCGAGCTGGACCAGGCGGGCGGCGAGCTCGCTCTTGACCGACACGACGGTCAGCGAGTGGCCGAGCAGGTCGTGCAGGTCACGGGCGAAGCGGTTGCGCTCGGCGGCGATCGCCAGGCGGGTGATCTCCTCGCGGGCCTCGGCGAGCTGGGCGTTGCGCTGCACGACGCGGGTCACGCCCCACACGGCCAGCGCCGCGACCATCACCGCGAAGGTCAGGTCAACGGAGCGGTCCCAGCCGGGGACGACCCGCGGCAGGGCGCCGGCGACGATCGCGGAGGCGAAGACCACGCTCCACGCGGCGCGGGGCGGGAAGGAGAAGACGGCGGTGACGGCGACGTACACCAGGGCGGTGAGGCCGGACTCGCCGACGAGGAGGGTCAGGATCGTGGCGAGGGCGACGAGGCCCGCAAGACGCAGCGTGGCCTGGGCCAGCGACGGCGGGCGGCCGGTCTCGCGCATCTCGCGGCGCGCCCACATGAAGCCCGCGAGGTACAGCACGCAGAAGCCGAGCCCGGCCGCGAGGCCCACGGCCCGTTCCCAGACCTCGGGCCGGTGCCACGCGTCGATGACCGGGCCGGCCATGTAGAACAGCCAGACCGCCGCCCACAGCCAGAAGAACCTGGCCGCGGGGCGGCGGACGAGCTGGTTGGTCGGGATGCCGGTCACGGTAGGGAAGCCTAAGCGCGGGCCGTATCCACGCGGAACCGGCGCAGGGCGATGAGCGCCAGGACCACCGTCCAGCCGAGCAGCACGACGATCGCCTGTCCGTCGATGTGGCCGTGGTCCAGGGGGCTGCGGGCGACCTGGCCGGTCCAGTACGAGGGGGTGAGCTTCGCGATGTACCGCAGCGCGTCCGGCATGAGGTTGACGGGCACCCACAGGCCACCGAAGGCGGCGAGCGTCAGGTTGATGAGCGCGGAGACCTGCTGGACGCTGTCGGGCTTGGCGAGGTAGCCGATCACGACTCCCAGCGCGGCGAACGGCAGCGACGACAGCCACGAGCCCGCGGCGCAGAGGATCCACTCCGCCGCGCTCAGGCGCACGTGCAGGCCCAGCGCGCCGATGAGGAACGTCACGATGACCGGCGGCACGCCGACGAGCAGGGCCAGGAACACCTTGTTGAGCACGTAGGCGCCGGGCGAGAGCGGGGTGAGCCGCAGCGTGCGGTTCCAGCCGAGGCCACGCTCCACCGCGATGGTGCCGCCGCTGGAGATGGCGGCCGTCATGGCGCCGAAGAGGGCCATGCTCACCATGACGTACTTGCGGGCGTCCGCGTCGCCGCCGACCGACACGCCACCGATGATGAGCAGCAGCAGGGCCGGCATCAGGGTGGAGAAGATGACCAGGCGCTTGTTGCGGTACAGCCGCATGGTCTCCAGGCGGAGGTAGGTCATGTTCACTGGGTGCTCCCGGCGACGGTGAGGGCGATGAAGGCGTCTTCGAGGTTGCGGCTGGTGACCTCGATGTCGTGCGCGGCGGTGGCGTTCAGCAGCGCGCGCAGGGCCGCGTCGGAGTCGTCGCAGTGCAGCAGCACCGCGTCGCCGCGCGTCTCGACCCGCTCGACGCCCGGCAGGCCGGCGAGGCCGGCGAGGTCCGCGCCGGGAACGGTGGCACGGATGGTGCGGCCGGAGACGGCGGCCTTGATCTGGGCGGCGGTACCGTCGGCGACGACCCGGCCGGCGCGCAGCAGCACGATGCGGTCGGCGTAGTCGTCGGCCTCCTCGAGGTAGTGCGTGGCGAACAGGACCGTGCGGCCCCGGGCGGTCTCCTCGCGCATCGAGGCCCAGAAGGCGCGGCGCGTCTCGACGTCCATGCCGGTCGTGGGCTCGTCGAGCACGAGCAGGTCGGGGTTGCTCACCAGGGCCATGGCGAAGCGGATGCGCTGCTGCTGGCCGCCGGAGAGGCCGCCGACGCGCTGCTTGGCGAACTCGGCGACGCCGGCGCGCTCGATGACCTCGGCGACGTCGCGCGGGTCGCGCTGCAGGGCGGCGGCGAGGCGTACGGTCTCCTCGGCGGTCAGGTCCGGCAGCAGGCCGCCGGTCTGCATCAGCGCGCCGACGGCGCCGCGGGCGATCGCCTTGGCCGGGGCCTCGCCGTAGAGGCGCACGTCGCCGGAGTCGGGGCGCAGCAGCCCGAGCAGCATGTCGATGGTGGTTGACTTGCCCGCGCCGTTCGGGCCGAGCAGCGCGACGACCTCACCTCGGCGGATCGTGAGGTCCAGGCCGTCGACGGCGGTGACCGGCCCGAACCGTTTCGTCAGGCCGGCCAGCTGTACCGCTTCGTTCGTCATGCCCTCAGCATGGCCGCGGATCGATCCGGATGAGACTGCATCGCGTCACCCGCCCTCCCATGACATCTGTCATGCGCAGCGCCGCCCTCGTCGGCCGGGGGCGTCGTGGGGACGGCGGCCGGGAAGTTCGCGGGCGGGTGTCAGAGTGTCGCCATGGCTGAGAGGGTGCGCAGCTGATGGAGATCCCGGAGATCGTGCGGGCCAAGGCGGTCGCGGCCGGCGCGCCGGACTGGCCGGCCCGCGTCCCGTCGCTGCTCGCGGACCTGCAGCGGCGGTGGGGGCTGCGCCTGGGGAAGGTGTACGACGCAGGCACGGAGGCCCTCGTCGTGGACGCCTTGCTGGACGACGACACCCCGGCGGTGCTGAAGCTGCTCGTCCAGCGCCCCGGCGACCACGCCCGGCACGAGGCCACCGTCCTGCGCCTGGCCGGCGGGGAAGGCTGCGCGCGTCTGCTGCGGGCCGACTTCGCGCGCTCGGCGCTGCTGATGGAGCGCCTCGGGCCGGCGCTGAGCGACCTGAACCTGCCGTTGCCGCGACGCCTGGAGATCCTGACGGACGCGGCCGCCCGGATCTGGCGCCCGGCCCCGGAGTCCGGCCTGCCGACCGGGCTTTCCAAGGCCCGCTGGCTCGCCGAGTTCATCGCCGCGACCTGGGAGCGCACCGGCCGGCCGTGCGCCGAGCGGACCGTCGCGCACGCCCTGGACTGCTGCGAGCGGCGCGCGGCCGCCCACGACGACGAGCGGGCGGTGCTCGTACACGGCGACGTGCACCAGTGGAACGCCCTGCGGGCCGCCGACGGCACCTTCAAGCTCGTCGACCCTGACGGGCTGCTCGCGGACGCGGAGTACGACCTCGGCGTGCTCATGCGCGAGGACCCCGAGGACCTGCTGGCCGCCCCCGACCCGCGCGCCCGCGCCCGGTGGCTGGCCGCCCGGACCGGCCGCGACGAGACGGCGATCTGGCAGTGGGGCAACGCCGAGCGCGTGTCGACCGGCCTGCTGCTGACCGAACTCGGCCTGCTACCGGTGGCGCGCGACATGCTGGCCGCCGCGGACCGCATCGCGCGCGATTTCGTTTGATCGGGCCTGCTTCAGGCGCGCCCACCGTCCGCATCGATGCGGCAGTGCGCGAAGCACCCTTCCGGCGCGGCCCAGAACCGGCCGAACGCCGCAGTCGTTGCGGGCCGCGGCCCGGTAGGGCCACCGACGGGCGACCCCCGATCGGAGGATCCGGGGCCGAATCGGCTACAGGCAGTGACGGCGGGCGACACGATTGTGCTGCCATCGTTGCCCACCGCTCGGAGCCTCGACGCCGATGTCCTCGAACCGGCTGCATTGGCGCGCGGCGGAGCGAACGCTACGCCGGCACGCCACCCACCACCTGGAGATCGGCCCGCTCGACCGGGCCGAGGCCCCGGCCCTGCTGGGCCCGGCCGGCGAGCGCATCGACCCGGCCGCGCTGCTCGGCCGGCGCGGCGAGCGGCTGTGGCTGCTGACGGCACCGGGCGCGGCCGGCTCCCGCCCGCTGCCGTGGCTGCTGCGAGCCGCCTGGCGCCGCGCCGCCGCCGACCCGTCCGTCGCCCAGCGCCCGGTCCTTGTCGACCTGGCCCACCTGGCCGCGGACGCCCCGGTGACGGCGGACGTGATCCTGCGCGCCGTCACCGCCGAGGCGGCGACCCCGCACGGCTACCTGGTGCTGCTGGACGGCCTGGACCAGGCGGGCGGCGCGGTCCGCGCGGCGGTCGCCGGCCTCCCGGGCCCGCTGGCGCGCACATCCCCGGCATCGACGGTGGTGGCCCTCTCCCACGCCGAGCCGGTCCCCGGTTTCCACATTCCCGCGGTGGTACTCCCTGAGGCCCCGCCCTTCACCGCTCCCACCCCGACGTCACCGGTGCTCGACGCTCCCCCGCCACCCCAGCGCGCATCCGCCGCGCAGCCGCCCGCCCCGGACACCGCAACGGTGCTCACCCCCGGCGGTTGGGAGACCCTCGCGGATCGGCTGCGCACCCAGCGGCCCTGGTCCGCCGGGCTGCTCACGCGGGTGGTCGGCGCGTGCGCGGAGGCGGGTGAGCAGCTGCGGTGGCGCATCATCGACGACCTGTCGGCGCTGCCCGACCGCCGCCTGCTGTTCCGGGCCGCGCTGGCCGCGAGGGCGTGCGACGACGACGGCGTACGCCGCGCCGCCCGCACCGAGATCGAGTCCCTCGCCGGCACCGCCCCGGCGGCCCGCGACCCGCTGTGGCTCTCGCGGTTGCTGACGCTGCTCCCCGCGCTCGACGCCGGCGCGCACGCGCAGGCCTCGCCCACCACGCCGGGCGACGAGGCCACGGCCGCCGTCAACGATGCGCCGCCGGCGGACGCGGTGCTGACCCGGCTGGCGGCGACCGGCCGGCCCGGCTCGGCCCCGCTCACCCTGCTCGCGCGGCGCGACCCCATGGCGGCGATCGCCGCGGCCGAGGCGTCCGGCGACCCGCTCGCCCTCGACGCGGTCACCCGCGCCTCGGACGAGCCGGCCGTGCTGCGCGCCGTCCTCGCCCGCTGCCCCGACCACCCCGGCTGGCCGACCTCGCTCGTCCACCGCGCCCAGCTCGACCGCGGCCTCGCCACCGCCCTGCTGGCCGGCCGCGACCACGACACCGGCCCGATCGTGGCGGGGCGGTGGCAGGCGTTCCGGGTGACGCGCGGCACCGCGTACGGCCGGCTGCTCGACGACGTCCTCGATCGCCCCTGGACCTGGCCGGTGCACACCGCGCCCCTGCTGGCGACGCTGTCGAAGGTCCGGCCGCCGGCCACCCCCGTCCCGGTCGCCATGGCGGCCCTGCCGGGCGCCGCGGCCGGTGCCGCCCTGGCCGCGCTGACGGTCCTGGCCTGCGGGCGCCTCGCCGACGACCACGTCACCCCGCTGATCGCGACCGCCGCGGTGATCGCCGGCCTCACGGTGTCCACGCTGACCCTGACCCGCCGCCTGCGCCGCTGGAACACCGCCCTGCCGGGCGCGGGCGAGGCCCCGGCCCCGGTCCTGCGCGAACACGTCCTGGCCGGCGTCCTCGACCTGGCCGGCCGCCGCCTTGTCCCGATCGAACCGGGCCGCTACGCCCTGGACAACCGGCTCCGCCGAGCCTGCGCGCGGGCCGGCGTCCCGCAGGCGGAGATCGCCCACCTGCTGCGAGCCCTGGCCACCCGCCACGCCCTGCTGAGCGACACCACGCCCCGGCCCGTGCCGGAACAGCCCACCCGCCGCAACGAGCAGCACGAACCCAGCGGCGGATAGCCCGGTCCGCCAGATTAGTAGATCTTGGTTGCCGTCCACCGACCCACCAGCGGCCGGCGTCGGGGGAAGGACGGCGAGGAAGGCCGCTGAGGCCGCGGTGAGCGCGATCGCGAACACCATCAGGTTGTACGCGCTCACGGTGCCGGCCTGGACGGCCCAGCCGGCGAAGAGTGCGCCGACCGAGACGCCGATGTTGGTGACGGCGCGGAGATAGGCGGGAACTGCTGGGGCCGGTCGCCGCCGTGGCGGCGGATGAGCGGGCTGCGGGCGGCGACGCCGGCGGCTTTCGCGCCGGCAGCGATGCTGACTGCGGCGACAAACGGCCAGAAGTCGTGGGCCAGGACGAACCCGGCGGTGGCGGCGGCCTGGACGAGCAGGGCCGTCAGGGCGCCGGCGGGCTCGGTCGAGGCGTGCGAATGTGCATGGGGTCGGTGGTGAAGTCGACGGGCGCGTCGAACGCGGCCCGGCGCGCCGCCCGCCGCAGCGTGGCGAGGACCGCGGCGCCGAGGACGGCGACGGCGGCGCCGTTGGTGACGGCGCGGCCGGTGTCCCAGCCCAGTGACGAGGTCGTGGCGGTGAACAGCACGAACCGGTGCAGGTTCTCGGCGAGGGGGGCGCCGGGGACGTAGGAGAGCTGGGTGTCGGCGGCGGGGCTGAACGGCCAGAACCACATGTTCATGCAGAACCCGTAGGCGTAGGCGCTGACCGCGGCGTATCCGGCGAGCATCGCCACCTCGAGGCGGCCGCGGGGGCGGCGCGGGAGCAGGCCGGCGCCGAGGCCGACCCAGGACGCGGCGAGCATCTGGAACGGCAGCCAGGGGCCGACGCCGGCGGTGAGTAGCGCGGAGGCGAACAGCGAGGTCGAGCCGAGCAGGAACCCGAACCCGGGTCCGAACACCCGCCCGGCGAGGACGAGCAGGAAGAAGACGGTTTCGATGCCGGCGGTGCCGGCGCCGAGCGGCCGCAGCGCGGCGTTGATCGCCGAGAGCACGCCGAGCATGGCGACGGCCTTGGTGTCCAGGCCGCCGCCGGTCAGCTCGGCAACCATGACGGCGACCAGGACCGGCAACAGCCCGACGAAGATCAGCGGCGCGTCGGCGGTGCGCGCGACCGCCTCCGGCTGAGCCGGCACGAACAGCGGCCAGAAGAACGCGGCCAGCCCGGCCGCCGAGGCGAGCACCAGGACGAGCGCGGCGCGCGGCCGGACGCGGACGGGGCGGCTCACTGCAGGGCCTCGGCGACGTCGGCGACGGTGAGCCACGGCTGCGGGTGCAGGATCTTGGCGACCTGCGGGGCGAAGGTGGGCGAGGCGACGACGATGTCGGCGGTGGGGCCGTCGGCGACGATCTCACCCTGGGCCATGACCACGACCCGGTCAGCGAGGGCCGCCACGAGCTCGACGTCGTGGGTGGCGACGACGACCGCGGTGCCGCTCCGGGCGAGACCGCGGACGATCGCGGTGAACCGGCGCTTGGCGGTGTAGTCCAGGCCCCGGGTGGGCTCGTCGAGCAGCAGCACCGGCGGCGCGGCGACGACCTGGATCGCGAGGACAAGGGTGAGACGCTGGCCCTCGGACAGGTCGCGGGGGTGCCGGTCGCCAGGGATGCCGGGGGCGAGCTCGTCGAGCAGCGCGCGGGCGGTGCCCTGGGCCGTGCCGGCCTCGTGGTCGGCGGCGGCGCACTCGGCGTCGACCGTGTCGAGGTACAACAGGTCGGCCGGGGTCTGGGGCACCAGCCCGACGTGGCGGCGGCCCTCGGCCGGGGACAGCCGCGCCGGGTCGGCGCCGCCGGCCGTGACAGTCCCGCGCTGGCGGAGCCCGGAGCCCTGCAGCGCCCACAGCAGGGAGGACTTGCCGGAGCCATTGCGGCCCATGAGCGCCACAACCGACCCGGCGGCCAAGTCGAGGTCGACGCCGGCGACCGCGACGTGGCGGCCGTACCGCACGACGACGCCCTCCGCGCGCAGGGCCGCCGGCCGGTCGCCGGCCTCGGCACCGCGGGCGGGCGGCTCGAGGCCGGCGAGCCGCTCGCGCAGTCCGGCGGCGCGGCGGCGGGCGTCACGGACCGACAGCGGAAGCGGATCCCAGCCAGCCAGGCGGCCCAGCTCGACGATCGGCGGCGCGACCGCCGCGCCAGCAAGGACCTCGGCGGGCGCCCCGTCGGTGACGGTGCCGTCGCCGGGCAGGTAGAGCAGCCGGTCGGCGTAGTGGGCGACGCGTTCGAGGCGGTGTTCGGCAACGAGGACGGTGATGCCGAGGTCGTACACGAGCCGCGTGATGGCGGCCAGGACGTCCTCGGCGGCGGTCGGGTCGAGCGCGGAGGTCGGCTCGTCGAGGACGACGATCCGCGGGTGGGCGGCGAGGACGGCGCCGATCGCGACCCGCTGCTGCTGCCCGCCCGAAAGCGCGCGCAGCGGCCGGTCCCGCAGCTCGGCGATGCCGAGCAGGTCCAGGGTCTCCTCGACGCGCTTGCGCATCGTCGCGGCCGGGAAGGCGAGCTGCTCGAGGCCGTAGGCGAGCTCTTCCTCGACGGTGTCGGTGACGAACCCGTGCAGCGGGTCCTGACCGACGTACCCGATGACGTCGGCGAGCTCGCGCGGCGGGTGGGTCCGGGTGTCGCGACCGTCGACGACGACCCGGCCGGCGAGGGTACCTCCGGTGAAGTGCGGGACGAGGCCGTTGACCGCCCGCAGCAGCGTCGACTTGCCGGTGCCGGTGTGCCCGGCGACGAGGCACAGTTCGCCTTCGCCGAGGGTGAGGGTGACGTCGCGGAGCGCCGGGGCGGCGGCGCCGGCGTAGGTGACCGTGACCCGGTCGAATTCGATCATGCGGTCACCTCGACGGGCTCGGCGTGGGGCGGGGGCTCAGTGGGCGCGCTCGTTGGCGGCGGTGGCGTGAGCCAGGCCGGTCCGGCCGCGACCGCGACGGCGAGCGCGGGCAGGAGGCCGAGCTGTGGCCAGGTGAGCGGGCTCAGCGACGGGTACAGGTTGGCCGGGTCGACGGCGGCGGAGGCGAACAGCAGCGCCCCGGCGCCGACGCCGGCGAGGGCGGTGAGGGTCTCGGGCCACCGCCACGGGTCGGGCCGGTACCGGGTGCGCTGCACCCGCCGCCCGCCGAGCAGCAGCCCGGCCGCCGCCACCGCGCCGCCGGCGGCGAGGACGGGCAGCCCGAGCGCGCGCGGGGTGGTGGCGTCGAGGAGCCCGTAGACGCCGATGCAGACGCCGAGCAGCCCCGCGACGACGAGTACGCCGGTGGCGACGCGGACCGGGCGTGGGGTGGTGCCGGCGCGCGCGTAGCCGCGGGAGTCCATGGCGGCGGCCAGGGTCAGCGACCGGTCGAGGGCGTCGGCGAGGACGGGCAGCAGGATCGCGCGCAGCGCCCGCGCACCTTTGCCGGCGCCGCCGCGCAGCCGGCGGGCCCGGCGGACCCGCAGGACGCTCTCGGCGAGTTGCGGGGCGACGGACAGCGCGACGATGACCGCCGTGCCGGCCTCGTACAGCGTGGCGGGGACGAGTTTCAGCAGCCGTT
Source organism: Dactylosporangium sp. CA-233914 (assembly GCF_050942935.1). Taxonomy (NCBI): domain Bacteria; kingdom Bacillati; phylum Actinomycetota; class Actinomycetes; order Micromonosporales; family Micromonosporaceae; genus Dactylosporangium; species Dactylosporangium sp. CA-233914. Next base: position 8,546,872 of record NZ_CP192030.1, read on the forward strand.
TGGGGTTGGCGAGGGCGTTGGCGGCGCCGAGGCAGACGAGCATCGCGGCCAGCCTGAGTCCGTCGTAGAGGCCGCCGAGGAGTTCTTCGGCGGCGACCGGCCCGAACACCCGGATGCCGGCAGCCCACGCGGGGAGCGGGATTTCCGGCAGTGTGACGAGCACGTGGGTGCCGCCTCCGCCGCCGAAGATGATCCGGAACAGCAGCCGGCTGGCCACGATCAACGCGCCGAGGAGCAGGTACAGCCGGAAGGCCAGGGCCCACGGCGCGTCGGAGCGGCGGCGGGCGACGACGTACCCGGCAGCGGCCATGATCAGCGCGAGGACGATCGGGTTGGTGGTGCGGCTGGCCGCGGTGGCCAGGCCGAGGGCCCACAGCCACCATGCCCCTGGATGCACCGCCCGCGGCAGCCGTCCCACCGTCAGGAGTCCCTCGCCTGGCGGCGCCGCCAGGCGACCACCCCGGCGGCGGCCGCGAGCACCACGAGGACGGCCACGCCCGCGAGCGTGCCGATCGGCACGCCGGACGCCGTTCGGGTCGCTTCGACGTCCGCCGTCGGCGCCGTGCTGGACGGCATCCAGGTCGTGGACGGTTCGTCGCTCGCCGTGGCTGACGGGTTCGGCACCGGTGATCCGGCCGCGTCGGCCGCGGCCGGCGCGGACGTGCTCGCCGGAGCCGTGCTCGGGGTGGGCGCGGTGGTGCCCGGGGCTGCGGCGGTGGTGCGGGCTGCACCGGGGGCCGGCTGGCCGGTGGCGGGCGGTGGTGTTGGCGGGGCCGGTCGGGACGGTGCAGCGCCGGGTTTCGGTGCGGTGCCTCCGGTGTGGTTCTTGGAGAATGACCAGCCGTCGAAGCTGCCCTGGGGTGGGGTGCGGTTCTTGACGCCCCTGTCGCTGTACGTCCATGAGCCGCCGTTCGCGGCGTACCAGTACGACCAGTACGCCGTCGCCGGTGGGGTGTCGACGCACGGCTCGGTCGCCGCGGTCGGCTTGCCCTCGATGCGGCAGATGAACGCCAGGCCCCACCGGTTGGTGCCGGCGACGGTGAACCCGGCGTTCTGCAGCACGGTCAGACCGCTGCCCTGCGCGCCGGGCGCGCAGCGGATGACCACGCCGCCGCCGAGCTCGTGGAAGTCGACGACGACGGTGACCCCGGTGGCATCGGGGCAATACCCGGCGGTGCCGGCCGCGGCGGCCGGGGCCGGCACCGCGACCGCGGCGGTGGCCGCGACGAGCACGGCGGCCGCCGCCCGAACGAGCCGGACGCTCATGGTGTCCGGGGTCGCCGCGCGACGACGAGCAGCACCGCGCCGACGCCCATGAGCACGGCCGCGAGGGCGGCGATGCGCACAATCGGGTCGCCCGTGATCGGCAGGGCGCCGCCGGGCGTCGTGGGCGCGGCCGTGGTCGGCGACGCGCTCGCGGAGGCCGACGCGGAGGCGCTGGCCGATGCGCTGGCGGAGTCGCTCGCCGACGGGCTGGCGGACGCGGATCGGGACGGCGACGCCGAAGCCGACGCGGACGGCGGGGCGGAGGCCGAGGGCGACCCGGCGGTCGGCTGGCCGATGTCGCCGAGGGGGACCTGGGCGAGGGCGAGGAGGGCCTGGGCCGTGGCGCGGCGCCACTGATCACGCACCATGTCGTCGATCGAGCCGGTGGCAAACGCGTCCGCGCTGTACGCGAGTGCACCCTGGTCGGCGCTGCCGGCCAGTTGGAGCCCGGCGACCCAGGCGGCCGCCTTGTCGGCCTCGCCGGTCGCACCGGCGGCGGCGAGGGCCTGACCGGCGAGGCCGGTGCTGTTGCTGTTGGCGACGGCCGGCAGGTTCGGGTCCGGCTGCTGCGGGCCGTTGCGGAACGACCCGTCGGCGGCCTGCTTCGTCTTGAGCCAGGCGACGCCCTTCGCCGCCGCGCCGGCCGCGCCAGGGGCGAGACCGGCGGCCAGGAGCGCCTGGACAGCCAGCGCGGTCGAGTCGACGTCGGGGACACCGTCGTCGGCACAGGCGGCGCCGCCCGGGTCGGGGTTGAGCCGGAACCCGCCGGCCGGGCACTGCTGGCGGATCAGGAAGGCGACCGTGTCGTCCGGGGCGCCGCCGGAGCGGGTCAGGCCGAGCACGGCGAGGGACTGGTCGAAGGTGTTGCTCGCGTCGCCGCCGTAGATCTCGGGGGTGGTGTCGCGGACCCGGCCCTCGTGCGGGCCGCTGGTGGCGATGAGGGCGCGGGTCTGGGCGTCGAGGTCGAGGCCGCCGAAGTGCTTCGGGTCCCGGCCGGCGGCGACGGCGGCGACGAGGAGTTTCGCGGTGGAGCCGGCGTCGGTGATCCGGTCGAGGTCGCCGTCGGAGTCGTAGTCGATCTCGTAGTAGCTGAACGTGGCCGCGTTCGCCGCGACCCGGTCGGTGACGGTGTTCGCGGTGGCCGGGGCGACACCGGTCGCGCGCAGGGCGAGGAGAGCGTCGATGGTCAGGCCGATGTCGGGCATGCCGAAGTTGGTCAGCACCCCATCCTCGAGCTGCGTGGTGAGCCACGTCGCAGCGTCGCGACCCGCGGCCTGGTGGGCGAGGCTCGGGGCGGCGAGCGCGGTCGCGGCGGCGACGCCGGTCACGGCGAGGGCGGCGAGCGCGGCGGCGGCGGCGCGGTACGGGCGGGGGCGCATGCGGGGGACCTTCCGGAGGCGACCTGGCGCGGTGCCACGCAGGCGTGACACCGCGCCGGGTCGAGGGTCAGGGGGCGGTGATCGAGGGCTGCTGGCCGGAGCCGAAACGCCAGCCTTCGACGGTGCCGATCGCCGGGTTGTACGAGGAGGCGCCGAGTGTGCTGTAGGTCCAGGCGCCGCCTGGGGTGGCGTGCCAGTACGACCAGTACGCCGACGCGGGCGGGGTGTTCACGCACGGCTCGGTCGCCGCGGTCGGCTGGCCGTTGATCCGGCACACCAACGCCAGGCCCCAGCGTTGGGTGCCGGTGACGGTGAACCCGGACCCGGTCAGCGCGGCCACTCCGGTGGCCGGGTCGCCGGCGTAGCAGCCGGTGACCACGCCGCCGCCGAGCGACCCGAAGTCAACCACCACCGATACGCCCGTGCCCGGCGAGCAGGCCGACGCGTTGGCAGCGAGGGGCGCCGGTTCGGCCAGGACGAGCGCGCCGGTGGCGACGAGGGCGGCTGCGGCGGTGGACATGGCGCGGCGCAGGGTGGACGTCATCGTTCCTCCACTGTGGACGGCGGTGGTCATGGGCAGGCCAGTACGGGCGCGGCGGGCTTCGATCCGGCGGCGGACAGCGTGGCCAGACCGCCGCCGGTCAGGCCAGGAACCGCCTGTGCAGTGGCCCGGACCGCCGTCGCCGGGTCGAAGCCGGCCGAGGTGTAGGCGATCGCGCCACGGTTGGTGGCCGGGCCGGCGCAGCGCACCTGCAGCGTGAGCAGGAAGCTGCGGGCCTTCAGCCACACCAGGGGGCGGCCGGCCGCGGCGAGGGCCTGCGCGGCCAGGCCGGTGCTGTTGGCGTTCACGGTGCCGGAGCCGTCGGCGAACGAGCCGTCGGCGTGCTGGACCGAGATCAGCCAGGCGATCGCAGGCGCAGCGTCGCTGGGCCGATGTGCGGCGAGCAGGGCCTGCACGGCGAGGGCGGTGGCGTCGACGTCGCTGACGCAGGCCGGCTGGCCGAAATAGAGCGGGTACCCGCCGTCGGCGCAGCGCGCGCCGGCCAGGTACGCCGCGCCCGACGCGGGCGCCCCGCCAGCTGTGCGGCTGAGGGTGATCAGGGCGAGGGCCTGGGTGAACTGGTTGCTGTAGTCGCCGAACGCTGAGCGGTCGGAGAACCGGCCCGACGCGCTCTGCAGGCCGCGGAGCCGGGCGATGAGGTCGACGCCGCCGAACGCGGCCGGGTTGCCGCCGCGGACCTGTACGGCGAGGGCGAGCTTGGCGGTGGCCCCGGCGTACGCCTCGGTGCCGTCGCCGATGTACCCGGTCAGGATCTCCGGGCGGGCGAGCCAGGCGGTGGCCTTGGCGGCGTTGGTGTCGGCGACCTTCGCCGCGGCGAACGCGAAGATCCCGTCGATCGTCAGGCCCTGGTCGGGGTAGGCGACGCCGTCGAAGACGACCTCGAACCGTTCGCCGTCGACGAGTTGGCGGGCCAGCCACCCGGCGGCGGCGTCGGGCCGGTTGACCGTGGGCGGGGCGGTCGCCGCGGCCGGGCCGGCCTCGACGCTGAGCAGGACGGTGGACAGGGCGAGCGCGGCGAGCACCCCGGTGATCAGGGTGCGTGCGCGGTGCCGGCGGACAGCCATCGGGCGGTGCCTCTCCGGCCCTGGCAGTCGAGAGAAACCGGGCACGCCCGGTGGCTCCGACCCGTGGGCCACGACGGGTAGGGAGGTGCAGAAACCACGCGCGAAGACGGGTATTCGGGCTCACGACCAACACGTCGGTGTTCGTCGTCTACCGTTGCGGGCCAGCGCCGGACTTCAACCGGACTTCCCCCATCAACGCACGGCTATGCAGTTGTGACCGTCAGTCTGTCGATAGGTCGCGGCGGCGTCAATCCCCGGCGGCAGGTTGTGGCGTTCGCGACATGCCGATACGACATCTGGTGTTTCGCCTTCTCGATGACTCTCATATGCGGTGTTGCCGCGCCTGGTTCGCTCACCCTTGCCAGGGGTGGGCGTAGCAAGAGGGAACCCGGTGGAAGTCCGGGACTGCCCCGCAGCGGTGAGTGGGAACGAAAGCCGTCAACGAAGCACTGGACCATACCGGCACCGGCCGGCGGCCTGATGTCGCGGCCTGGTGGCGTCGGCCCCTGCGCGCCCGAGGTGTTGGTCAACGGGCGACGAGGGTGAGACGCGATCCCCACAGTGGCGTGCTGGTTGGCGTCGACGTGCACACCCCTGCCGGTCGAGCTTTCGTGACGTTCCGCAGGGCGGTCCGATTCGCTGTACGGCGAGCAGGGCGCACCGTATCGTCCCGGCGCATGGACCTGGTGACCCAACCCCGACTTCGCGAGATCATCGAACAGGTCACGCCGCTGCTGGATGATGGCCGGGCTCCCGCCGAGCGGCAGCCCCCGGCCGACCCGGTCGCCCGTGACCTGTGGTTCGCCGAGATCGCTCGGCTGCGGGAGATCCAGCACACGCGGCTGTTTGACCTGGGCGTGTTCGGGACCACCCCTCCGATGTTCGAGGGCGTCGACGTGTCGGAGGTACGCATCCCGGTCACCGGTTCGTGCGGTTGGTCGGGCTGCGCGCAGTGTTCGGCCAGGTCGATCGCGGCGATCGTGTACCGCCCGGACGGCGCGACCGATGTGCCGGCCTATCTGCACTTCCACGGTGGCGGCTTCTGGGTCAATGGCGGGGTCAAGGTGCTGCGAGCCGGCGGCGCTGTGCACGCCGAGCGCGCTCGTGAACTCGGGGTCGTCGTCGTCGACGTCGACTATCGGATGTCACCGGATCACAAATTTCCGATCCCGGTCGAGGACTGCTACGCAGCTCTGACCTGGGTCGCCGCCCAAGCTGGGGAGCTCGGCGTCGACGCGAACCGGATCGCGGTCGGCGGCGGCAGCGCCGGCGGTAACCTGGCGGCGGCGGTCGCGCTGATGAGCCGAGACCGGGGCGAGACGCCACTGCGTGGACAGGTGCTCAATATTCCGGTCACCGACAGCAGCTGCGACAGCGAGTCCCTGCGCCTCTTCGCTGAGGGATACGTCATGACTCGCCAGAACGCCATCGAGATGTGGGATATGTACCTGGCCTCACCGGCCGACGCGTACGAACCGTACGCGTCTCCCATGCACGCGCGTGACCTCCGCGGCCTTCCCCCGGCCCTGGTCGTACTCGGCGACTACGACGTCCTGCGGGACGAGGGCATGGCCTACGCTCGCCGCCTGGCCGACGACGGCGTCACGGTGACCGTGCGTCGGCTGCCCCAGTGCCACGGCGCGGCGCTGCCCGAGAACGGCCCCGAGACCGAGCGCCTCACTGACGAGTTCCTGCGTGCAAACCTGCTGCGCGCATAGCAGTCTCGGTGCTGCAGATCGGATGCTGGTCCCGGGAAGGACTGTCTGTGGGTAGCGATTACTTCAAGTGATGTATGAACGGGCGATCGAGGCGGGCGAGTCGCTCGAGGTTCTGTGGGACGAGAACCGAATGCCGGCGTCAGTCCCAGTCCAACTCGCCGTCGGCGGTGACGATCGGGCGCAGGTCGCCGATCGGTGTGCCGTGCCGCAACGCGTCGAGCAACTCGGCAACGAACGCCGTCAGGCTCGGATGGTAGGGGCCGAGCAGTTCTTCGCCGGTCTCGTGATCCCAGTACAGGACGCGGCCGGGCGTGTCGGGACCGTGGTCCACGACATGGTGTGCCCCGCACCAGTCCGACGTTACGGGGATCCAGGTACGCCTCCACCAGTGGTAGTCGGGCATCTCCAGCCGCGACTTGTCATTGATTTTGATGAGCATGTGCGCGGTCTTCGCGATCGCGTCGGCGCTGAGCATGCTGTGGAGCGGCCCGAGGGTGAAGGCCCCGTCCTGATCGCCCGCACCGTTGTGCCATTGCAGCAGCGTGACCACCTCGGGCAGGAGCCGGAAACCGACCGCGGCCTCCAATCGCGCGATGTCCTCATCGGTGGCCGGCGGGGCAAGCTGGGCGGCCGTGGCCGGCGCATGCCGGCGCAGCCAGGCCTCCACCTCAACCAGCAGGGCGTCGAGCGTCACCCCTCCATGATCACCCCGCGCCGGTGCCCGACGGCGCCGAATCGGCACAGCCGACCGCGCACTCGACGCTCGCCGCCACCGCCGATGCTCAAAGCGTGCCTCAACGGCGGACGGTGACAACCGAGTGCATCAAACGGGTCGCGCTCGTAAACTCTTCGGGGACAGCCCAAATCTATTGCCCTTCCTCCTGAAATTTGAAATGCTCTTTGTTTTTTACTTTTGGCTTGGACCTGATGGCTGCCGTGAGTCCCGGCCGCGATCGGAATCATGATCCCCGATCATTGCAGCCAGCACTCTTACGGATGCAAGCTGAAACCAAGAGCCGAAAACATTTAAATTTGAGGGAGGAAAAGCAATAGATTTGAGCGATTTCCAAGAGTCTACGAGCGCGACCCGTTTGATGCACTCGATGGTCGCCGTCCGCGGTTGAGGAACGGTTCAAGAAACCGCGCCGGCTGCGGTTCGCGGAAATCGGCTACTTGTTTCACTTGATGTACGACCCAGCCCGGCCAGGCTGGGTCGAGGTGACCAGCGGGTGGCTCTCATCATCGGCTGTCCACAGCATATGGGTGTGACTCTCATTTGGCCTGCGCCCGCTGGTCACCGTGGCCGGGAGTGGCTCAAGAGGGGTATGCCCAGCTCGAAGTGGCGTTGCCCTCCTCGCCGATCGTCCACAGTGCGGCCACGCGCGGATGCTTGCCACGGGCCGCCGGTTCTCCGACCGGACATGGGCGGTGGAGGGCTGCGCCGGGATCGGCCGGCACGTCGCCCAGCGTCTGGTCGCCGACGGCGAGACCGTCATCGACGTGCCGGCCAAGCTGTCCGCCCGGGTGCGGGCGTTCGGCACCGGGCAGGGTCGCAAGACCGACCCGGTCGACGCCCATAGCGTCGCTGTAGCAAGTTGAAGTCCCTGCCCGCCGATCGCAGCGGCTGGCCGCTACGAGGCGCTCTGTCGTGACGTACCCTATGTGCGCGGACTCGACCGGCGCGGTCAGCACGAGATCAGCTGGATCGAGTGGAAGACGGCCGCGGACTGGGCATCGCACGGCCTGTGGCCCGGCGCGGTCGGTGAAGCCCTGGCCGCCTGGCGACGGATCGCCGAGCAGCCTCAGGTCCGTGCCTGCTGCGGCTGCCGCCCCGGGCGCTGCCGCACTGACCGCGCCGGCCGCCGCGGCTCCGTCAAGCCGGCGCACCCTGGCCGTCGACCGGCCGTGGTGGGATCGGGGAATCCCGCTTCGCAACGCGGCCGCTACGCGGCTGCTGCCGGGCGGCGGCTCAGCACTCGGGCCGTCGCGTTGCGGGCGGCCAAGCCGAGGCGGGTCTTGGGGACCACCAGGGCGGCCGCGCGGCCGGCGTGGCGGATCTTCGCGTCCGTCAGTGCCCGGTGGGTTGCCTCGTAGCGGCGCAGCCCCGCGGCGACGTCGGAGCCGGCGGTGGCGAGGCTGGAGGCCAGGGTGTGGGCGCCCGCCATCGCCAGGCTCGAGCCCTCGCCGAACAGGGAGACGCACGACGCGGCGTCGCCGAGCAGGGTGACGCGGCCGTGGGTCCAGGTCGGCAGGGCGACTCGGCTGACGCTGTCGAAGTACAGGTCGGCTTCGGGCAGCCGCTCCAGCAGCTCCGGCACCCGCCAGCCCGCCCCGGCGTAGGCCCGCGTGACGATCGCCCGGTGCCGCTCGGCGTCGCGGTGATCCAGGCCGGGGATCGCCGGGCCGCGGAAGATGAAGGCCACCAGCGCCTTGCCGCTCGACGGGTGGAGCGAGACCAGGCGGCCCGGCTCGTTGTACATCAGCACGTTGCGCGGATCGTCGGCCGCCGAGCCCAGCGGCAGGGTCGCGACCCACACGCCCAGGTGGCCGACCAGCTCGGACTCGGGGCCGAACTCGAGGCGGCGGACCGCCGAGTGCAGGCCGTCGGCGCCGACGACCAAGTCGAAGCGCTGCGGGGTGGCGCAGTCGAAGACCACGTCCACGCCGGAGGCGTCCGGGGTCATCGCGACGATCGAGTCGTCGTAGCGGAAGTCGGCGTGGGAGCTCGCGGCGCGGTGCAGCACCGCGGCCAGGTCGGCGCGCGGGATCTCCAGCGCGTCCGGCGAGGTCTGCATGGGCAGGCGGGCGATCGCGCGGCCGGCGGTGTCGACGACGCGCACGCCGTCGGCGTGCGTGGCGCGCTCGCGAAGCACCGGCAGCACGCCCATGTCGCGGGCGACCGGCCAGGCCGGGCCGCGCACGTCGACGGGGTTGCCGCTGGAGCGCTGCCCGGCGGAGCGCTCCACGACGGTGACCCGCCAGCCGTGCCGCGCGAGCCAGTAGGCGGCGGTGGTGCCGGCCACGCCGGCGCCGGAGATGAGGACCGAAGGCGTCATGCACTCCACGGTATCCGCACTCAGTGCAAGTTTGCAATGAGTGCCAATTAACATCGAGTGCGATATGCTGTACGGCATGTCGTTGCGGGAGATCAAGCGCGCCCGGACCCGCCAGGCCCTCGTCAGCGCGGCCGTGGAGCTGTTCGAGCGCAACGGATACGAGCAGACGACCATCGCCGACATCGCCGCCGCGGCGGAGATCGGGACGCGGACCTTCTTCGGATACTTCGCCAGCAAGGAGGACCTGCTCTTCCCGGAGACCGACGGGCGCCTGCGGGCCGCCGTGGAGGCGATCGAGCACCGCGGGCCGCACGACACGCCCGCACAGGTGTTGCTGCGGGCCCTGAGCCTGGTCGGCGCGGCCAGCGACGACCTGACCGGCCGGCTCGGGGCGCTGCGGCTGCGGTTCATCCAGGAGATCCCGGCCGTGCGCGGGCGCAGCCTGCAGCTGCAGCTGGACATGCAGCAGGAGCTCGCCCGGCGCCTCGCCGCCGCGTTCCCCGGCGAGCTGGACGTGGTGACGGCAGCGGCGCTGGTCGGGGCGTTCGTCGGCGCGGTCACCAGTGCGCTGCAGGCGCTGCTCGGCGACGGGCCCGCGCCGGACCCGGCCGCGGTACAGCGGGCCGTCGAGCGCGCCACCGCGGTGGCGCTGCGCCCCTGGCTCGCACACGATGTGCGACAGGCGGGGGCCGGGAACGTGTGACGCTGCTGCGATGGGAGGCGTTGACGCAGTCATCGGGCATCAGGCAGCCGGCTCGGCCGGGGAGCGACTCATGCAGAAGCGGGCGGGGACCGTCGAACGGGCCGAGCGCTTCTACCGCCAGCAGGTCCTGCCGGCGCTGAACGAGCGGATGATCGAGTTCGTCGGGCGGCAGGAGATGATGTTCGTCTCGACCGCGGACGCGCTGGGCAACTGCGACTGCACGTTGCGGGCCGGGCCGCCCGGGTTCGTGGCCGTGCTGGCGCCGGGGCGGCTGGCGTGGCCGGAGTACCGCGGCAACGGCGTCATGGCCAGCGTGGGCAACCTGGTCGAGAACCCCAACGTCGGGCTGCTGTTCGTGGACTTCTTCCGCGACGTGATCGGCCTGCACGTCAACGGCCACGCGACCGTCGCACCGGACGAGCAGATGCGCCGGGACTTCCCGCACCTGCCGGTCGACCCGGTGCCGGGGCGGCGGGCGGAGCGCTGGGTGAACGTGTACGTCGAGGAGGCCTACATCCACTGCGCCAAGCACATCCCGCACCTGCGGAAGGTCAGCGCCGAGGAGCGCGCCTGGGGCACCGACGACGTCAGGCGCAAGGGTGGCGACTTCTTCGGTGTGGCGGCGGACGGGTTGGGTAGGGTGGCACGATGAACAGCTTCTTCGACAAGGTCAAGAAACTCGCGGACGAGCACGACGAGAAGGTCGACGAGGCTCTGGAGAAGGCCGGTGACTTCGCCGACGACAAGACCGGCGGGAAGTACAGCGAGCACATCGACAAGGGCGTCGACATGGCCGCCGAGCACACCGGCGAGGGCGACACCCGCAGCTCCTCCTGACCCGTCAGGGCCTCGGCAACCGGATCGCCGAGGCCCTGACGAGGCTTTTCACACGGCGAGGGTGAACGAGAACGTGGCGCCGCGGCCGGGCTCGCTCTCGGCCCAGACGCGGCCGCCGTGGCGGTCGATGATGCGCTGGACCGTCGTCAGGCCGATGCCGGTGCCCGGGTAGTCGGCGGTGTCGTGGAGGCGGCCGAACGGGCGGAACAGCTCCTCGGCGCGCTCGGCCGGGAAGCCGGCGCCGTTGTCGCGGACGAAGAACGCCGGGCCGTCGCAGCCGATGTCGATGGCCGGGTTCAGGGTGCGTGACGTGAACTTCCAGGCGTTGCCGACGAGGTTGGTGTAGACGGCACGGACCAGTTCGCCGTCGCAGGCGGCGGACATGCGCGCGGTGACCGTGACGCGGACCCTGCGGTCGGGGTCGCGCTGGCGCAGCTCCTCCACGACGTCCTCGGCGAGGGCGGTGAGGTCGACGGTGCCGCGGCGGATCTGGCCGCGGTTGGCCTGGGCCAGCTGCAGCAGGCTCTCGATGAGGGCGTTCATCCGGGTGGCGGCGGCGTGGATGCGGCCCAGGTGCCGGGCGGTCTCGCCGTCGGCGTCCTCCGCGAGCAGCTCGCTGTAGCTGAGGATCGACTGCAGCGGCGAGCGCAGGTCGTGCGAGACCGAGCCGCTGAACGCCTCCAGCTCCCGGTTGCGCCACTCCAGCTCCTCGACCAGCTCGGCGCGGGCCTCGGCGAAGCGGCGGGCGGCGCGCTCCTCGGCCGCCTCCATCTCGCGGCGCATGAGCTCGTCGCGGATGCGGCGGTTCTGCTCGTGCAGGTGCTGGCGGCGCAGGTGGGCGCGGACGTGGGCGCGCAGGGTGCCGGTGCCGTCGGCGCGGCGCACGTAGTCGTCGGCGCCCGCGGCGAGGGACTCCAGCAGTACGTCGTCGTGGCCGACGATGATGATCGGCATGTCGAGCAGGCCCGGCACGGCCCGGATGCGCTCGCACAGCTCGCGGCCGTCGATCTCGGGCAGGTGCAGGTCGATGACGGTACAGTCGGCGGGCTGCACGGCGAGCATCGCGAGGGCGTCGTCGGCGCAGCGGGCCAGCACCGCCTCGTAGCCGTCCTCGTGCATGAAGCCGATCATCGACTCCAGGTACTGGCTGTCGGCGTCCACCACCAGCACCCGGGCCGGCCGCGCGCCACCGGCGTCGGGCAGCGGCAGCGCGGCGGCGCTCTTGCGCAGCACCGCGGTGAGCTTGGCCAGCACCACGGCCAGGTTCTCCTGCTTGCGCACGAACGCGTCCGCGCCCGCCTCCAGGATCTGCAGCTCGGTGGTGTAGTCGTCGGAGGCGGTCAGCAGCAGGCACGGCACGTTGCGCAGGTTCGCGTCGAGCCGCACGCGGCGGATGACGGTGGCTCCGTCGATGCCGGGCAGCACCCCGTCGACGATGATCGCGTCCGGCGGGCGGGCCCCGGCCAGGCGCAGCCCCTCCTCGCCGCTGGCCGCGGCCGTCACCTCGTAGCCGCCGTCGAGCAGATGCTGGCGCAGCAGCTCGCGGAAGGTACGGCTGTCGTCGATGACGAGCACGTGCCTGCGGTCGCCGTCGGCGGGGGCGTGGCGCAGCAGGTCCCGGGCGCGGGCGACAACCACGGCGGCGTCGTAGGGCTTGCCGACGTAGTCGTCGGCGCCGGTACGCAGGCCGCGCAGCCGCTCGTGGACCTCGGCCTCGGTGGACAGCAGCAGCACCACCGCGCTGCCGTGGCGGGGGTGGGCCCGCAGGCGGCGCAGCAGATCGACGCCGTCGCCGTCGGGCAGGCGCACGTCGAGGACGGCGACGTCGAACTGCTCGGACTCGAAGGCCGCCAGCGCGTCGCCGAGCCCGCGGCACAGCACGGTGCGGAAGCCGCCGTCCTCGAACGCCTCGCCCAGGTCCATGCGGACGGTGAGGCTGTCGTCGACGATCAGGACGGTATTCGCCACGCGACCCTCCCCTCGCCCGATCCGGTCGCCGCCGCGCCGGCCATCGCCGCGAGGCGGGCGCCGATCTGCTCCGGGGGCAGGCTCTCCTCGGCGGCGCCGAGCGCGGCGGCCTCCCGCGGCATGCCGTACACCACGCAGCTCGCCGCGTCCTGCGCGAACGTGACCGCCCCGGCCCGGCGCATCGCCAGCAGCCCGCCGGCGCCGTCGCGCCCCATCCCGGTGAGCAGGCAGCCGGCCGCCTGCCGCCCGAGGTCCGCGGCGGCCGACTCGAACAGCGTGTCGACCGACGGGCGGCACGAGTGCCGCGGCGGCGCGGCGGACAGGTGCAGGTGCCCGCCGCGCATCAGCAGGTGCAGGTCCGGCGGGGCCATCGTGACCCGGCCGCCGAGCGACGACAGGGCCTCGCCGCCGCGCGCGTACCCGACCAGGTGCCCGGTCTGCTCGGCGAGCCACCCGGTGAACGCCTGCGCGAAGGACTCGTTGGCCGCCAGGTGCTGCACGTACAGCACCGGCACCGCGAACCCGGGCGGCAGGGCGCGCAGCAGCCGGACGATCGCGCCGGGGCCGCCGGTGGACGCGCCGACGACGACCGCCCGGATCGCGGCCGCGGCCGGCGCCGCCACGGCGGCCGGGGCGGGCGGCGGGACCGGCAGGCGCCGGGTGACCACCCGGATGCGGGAGACGACCTTGACCGCGGTACGCAGCCGCTGCGCCCAGGTGTCGTCGGATGCGTCGCCGCGCGGCTTCTCCAGCACGTCGACGGCGCCGGCGGCGAGGGCGTCGTACGTGGTGAACAGCTCCCGCCGGTCCGCCGAGCAGACCACCAGGATCGGCGTCGGGGCGAGCGCCATGATCTGCTCGGTGGCCGCCAGCCCGGTCATCACCGGCAGCACCACGTCCATCGTGATGACGTCGGGGCGCAGCCGCCGGCACAGCTCGACCGCCTCCGCGCCGTCGGTCGCCTCGCCCACGATCTCGAAGCCCGCCGCGGGTGTCAGGGCCTCGCGCAGGCACTGCCGTACCGTGGCGGAATCCTCGACGATGAGCACCCTGATCATGCCGGCGGCCCCGCCAGGTCGCGGATGTGGCCGAGCAGCCGCTCCTGATCGAACTCGTTCTTGACCATGTAGGCGGCCGCGCCCGCCGCGAGCCCGCGACGGCGGTCCTCGGCCGAGGCGCGCGAGCTGACCAGGATCGCGGGCACGTCGCGCTGCTGCGGGTCGGCCCGGGTCAGCTCGACGAACGCGAACCCGTCCAGGCCGGGCATGTCGATGTCGACCAGGAAGAGGGCGTACTGTCGCTGCCTGGCCCGCTCCAGCGCCTCCTCGGCGGACGCGGCGAGCTCGACGCGGTAGCCGGCCGATTCCAGGATGCTGCGCTCCAGCATGCGGGTGGTGAGCGAGTCGTCGACGACGAGGATCGGGGCCGGCTCGGGCCGCGGCTCGTCCGGCCCGGCCGCGGGCGGCCCGGGGGCGGCACCGGTGCCCGCGAACGCGGCGAGCCCGGCCGGGTCCAGAACGATCCGCGGGTTGCCCTCCGCGTCGAGCGAGACGCCGCTGACGACCGCCGCGGCCGGGGCGAGGTCCGGCAGCGGCCGTACGACCAGCGTCGAGGTGCCCAGCAGCCGGTCGGCGCCGACGGCGAAGACCCGCTCCCCGACGCTCAGCACCACCGCGACCCCGCGCCCGCTGCCGTCGCCGGCCGTGGCCCCGCTGTCCGCGAGCACCCGGGCGAGCGGCAGGAACGGCAGCACCCGCCCGTCGTGGGCGAGCGCGCCGGCCGCGGTCGCGGCGGCCGCCTCGACCGCGGGCAGCAGCACGCAGGTGCGCACCGCGTCCAGCGGCAGCGCGGCCAGGACCCCGCCGGCCCGCACCGCCAGGCCGGACAGTGACACCAGCGCGAGCGGCACGACGAGCTCGACGGTGGTGCCGCGGCCCGGCTCGGTGCTCAACGACACCTCGCCGCCGAGGCGCTCGGCGACGTCGCGCACGGCGTCGAGGCCGATGCCGCGGCCGGAGACGCCGGTGACCTGCTCGGAGGTGGAGATTCCGCCGTGCATGAGCAGGCGCATCAGCTCGCGCACGTCGGCCTCGGCGCCGGATCGCAGCAGGCCGCGGCGCTCGGCCTGACGGCGAACCGCGTCGAGGTCGAAGCCGCGGCCGTCGTCGCGGCAGCGGAACGCGGCGAACCGCCCCCGGCGGCGCACGTCGATGCTGACGCGGCCCTGCGGCTCCTTGCCGGCGGCGACGCGCTCGGCCTCGGGCTCCACGCCGTGGCTGACCGCGTTGCGGACCACGTGGAGCAGGGCGTTGCCGGCCTGGGCGAGCACGTGCGGGTCGAGGCGCAGGTCGCCACCGCGGCTGTCGAACAGCACCGACTTGCCCTCGGCGCCGGCCACGTCGTACACGGCCCGGTGCAGGGTGCTCAGCACGGTGGCGGCGGGAACGAGCCGCAGCCGCTCGGCACGGCCGCGGATGTCGTCGAGCTCGCGCTGGACCTGCTCGACGGTCTCGGCGAGGCGACGGCCGAGCGCGGTGAGATCGGCGGCCAGCGCGCCGGCCAGGGCGGCACCGCGGTCACCGGCTCCAAAGCCGCTCACGCCCAGTTCCCATCCACCGCCCGCGCCGGCTCCCGGGCCGCTCAGGCCCGCGCCCACACCCCGTTTCCGCCCACCGCCTGCGCCGGCTCCCGGGCCGCTCACGCTCGCGCCGATGTCTCGTTCCCAGCCGCCGCCCGCGCCGGCGAGGGCCGCGGCGCGCAGCCGCTCGGCGAGACCCTCGGCGGTGCGCCTTGCCCGTTCGAGCGTGGCCAGCTGGCTGCGCAGCGGCGCGAACCTCGCGTGCGCCTCGTCGACGGCCTCCAGCAGTTCGTCCACGTCGGCTCCCGCGCCGCGCTCGGGCTCCGGCGTCGCGGTGGCCGCCGTTGCCGCGGCCGGCGTGGCCGCCACCGCGTCCGGCACCTCGGATTTTTCGCTCACATCAGATTGGCCGGGCGCCGACAGTGCGGTGACCATCGCGGACATCGCGTCGGTCAGCGACAGCAGCTCGCCGACGACGGGCGGGGGGACCGGCGAGGCGGCGTCGCGGAAGGGTACGAGGATCTCCTCCAGAGCGTGGGCCGCGTCGGCGAGGTCACCCTGGCGCACCACGCGGGCGGCCCCCTTGAGGGTGTGGGCGTGGCGCAGCAACCGGGCGACGGGCTCCGGATCGTCGCCGGCCTGCAGGTCGAGTACGCCCTGACCGAGCTGGTCGACGAGCTCGCGGGCCTCGATCCGGAAGTACCGCAGCGGGTCCTTCGCCTCGCTCATGTCGACGTGTCCGCCGAGACCAGGCGCAGCAGGGTGGTGGACAGGCCGGTCAGGTGCGCGGCGGTCTGCCGGGTCTGCACGGCGCTCGTCTCACTTTCCTGGGTCACCCGTGCGGTGTCGGTGACCGCCACGTTGACCTGCTCGACGGCCGTCGTCTGCTGCTTGGTCGACAGCTCGATCTCGCGGGCCGACTCGGTCGTCGACGCGACGAGGTCGGCGATCTGCTGGAACGAGTCGGTGACCGCGTTGAACTGCCGGGTGCCGGCGTCGACCGCCTTGGCCCCGGTCTCGGTGGCCATGACGGTGGTGTTGACCGCCCCGCGCACGTCCTCGATGAGCGCGCGGATCTCCTTGGCGCTTCCGGCGGTACGGTCGGCGAGCTTGCGGATCTCGTCGGCCACCACCGCGAAGCGGCGCCCCCACTCCCCCGCCCCCGAGGCCTCGATGGTCGCGTTGATGGCCAGGATGTTCGTCTGCTCGGCCAGCTCCGACACCAGCTCGACCACCCCGCCGATCTGCTGCGAACGCTGCCCGAGCTCGAGCATGTGCTGCACGATGAGGTCGACCTGCCGGCGGATCGCGGCGATGGACGCGCGGGCCTCCTCGATCGTCGAGTCCCCCGCGCCGGCCGCGGCCGCGGTCTCCTCGGCGATCTTCGCGACCCGCTGCGCGCCCTCGGCGATCTGCCGGGAGGTGATGAGCAGCTCCTCGATCGTCGTGGTGATCTCACTCATCGCGGTGGCCTGCTCCCGCGCCCCGGTGGCCTGCTGCCCGGCGGAGGCCTCCAGCTGCGCCGACGAACTGCGGATGTGCCCGACGGTACCGGCGACCTGACGGGTCAGGGCCCGGCTGAGCGTGAGCCCGCTGACGATGCCGAACCCGACGGAGAGCACCGCGATCGAGACCACGACGACGATGGATACCGTGGCCCGCCGCGAAGCCGCGTCCTGCGACGTGTGCAGGTCCCGGTCGAGCAGCGTGACGAGCGCGGTGATCCTGCGGTCGAGGGCATCGCGCTGCGGCACGACGTCGCTCTCGAACGCCGAGCTGACCGCGTCGAGGTTCGCCCCCGGGGCATCGCGCCGGGAGATGACCGATTGCAGCACCTCCTGGTGGCGCTGCTCACCCGCCGCCGCCTGGTCGAGCAGGTCCCGCTCCTCGGTGGTGTCCAGCACCTCGCGAATCCGCTCGGCCGCGGCGCTGAACTGGGCCCGGGCGGCGGTGATCTGCTGGGCGTACCGCTGGTCGCCGGTGAGCAGGTACGCCCGCGCCGCACTGCTCTTGGCCTCGACGGCGACCCGCAGCTCCTGGGCGGCCGCGAGCCCCTTGACGCCGACGTCGATGACCTGGTCCTTGCCGGCGACCACCGTGTTGAGCGCCCAGACGGTGACCGCCCCGGTGACGAGCGTCAACACCGCCGTGACGATGAACCCGAAGCCCAGCCGCTGCCCATACGTCCACTGTCGTGCCATCTACACTTACCTATCGGTAGTCGAGGTTGAAGCAATGCCGTGCCCGGCCGAGCCGCCGCTTCGCGAAACGGCATCCGGCGGGAACGCTGCTTGCGCGGCCGCAGCGCTGACCAACGGGACGGGGTCCGGTCCGGCCGCGACACCGGTCGGCGCGGTCGCGACACCGAACGGTTGCGCGGCATCCGGCCCGGTCACGGGCGTCGGTGGCGGCGCGGCCGAACGCCCGGCCGCGGCCTCGATGGCGGTCCGCACCGCCGGCACGTCGATGATCGGCCGGGCGCCGTCGGGCAGCGGCACGATCCCGCGCAGGCAGCCGTGCGGCCCGTGCCCCTCGGTCTCCTCGACGAGCCCCTCACTGGGGATCCGCAGGTGCCCGTCGAGCGCCTCGAACGCCAGGGCCACCGGCGGCGACCCGGCGGCGAGCACGAGCCACCGCGGCAGGTCGTCCCCGGCGGGCGTACCCCGCGTTCCCAGCACCGCGGCCAGGTCGTAGACGGGCACGATCGCCCCGCGGAAGCCCGCGACCCCGAGCAGCGCGCCGAGCGGCCCCGGCAACCGGGTCACCGGCCGGTCCGGGAAGAGCCCGGCGGCCTGGCGCAGCCGCAGCGCGTACCGCACCCCACCGGCCCGGATCGCGAGCAGATCGTCGTGCCCGGCGACCTCGGTACGCGGCGGATCAGCGAACGAGCGATCGAACTCCGCGCGCAGCCCCGCCAACTGCCGCGCCAGCCGATCCTCAGGCGGCGTCCCTTGGGGCCCGGCGCCCTCGACACCGCCCACGTGCAACTCGGCTTGCGGTGGCGCGCCGGCTGCGACACGGCCGTGGACAGCCTCCTGCGGCTCCTCGGGCGGCGGGCCGGGCGGCGCGGTCGGGGCGCTCACGAGACGGCCGCCAGTTCGGCCCGGCAGAGGGCGATCAGCGCCGTGCGCCCGAACCCGCCCCCGAACAGCGCGATCCGCTCATCGGTCTCCTCGCGCAGCAGGCGCACGGCCCGGTCGAGCTCCTCCTCCGCGCTGCGCCGATCCCCGGCCCGCCGCGCCAGCAGGCCAAGCCGCAGTCGCGGCATCGCGAACCCGGCGTCGAGCTGCGAGGCGATCCGATGGTGCCGCCGGGCCTCATCGTGGCGCTCGTCGCCTTCGTAGCAGTCGGCGAGCAGCTGGTGGGCGTCGGCGAAGAGCGCGTCGCGCTCCAGCAGGCGCCGGCACAGGTCCGCGGCCCGGCCGGTGTCGCCGAGGTGGGCCAGCAGGCACCCGCGCAGCAGCCACGTCTCGGGGCGGTCGGCCTCGGCGCCCGTAATCGAGTCGAGCGCCCGCAGCCCCTCGGCGAAGCGCTCCTCCCCCAGCAGCCGCAGGGCCCGCTCCCGGGGGCGCGGGCGGACGTCGGCCACCGGCTCGGCCGTGCGCGCCGGGGCCGTTTCGCGCTCGTAGTAGAACGCCCCGTGCGAATGGTGCACGGTCAGTCCCGCCGGCCGCCGCCCGAGCGTGTCGGTGTGCCCGAGGAACAGGAAGCCGCCGGGCGCCAGCGCGCGCGTGATGCGCTCGACCACCGCGGCGGCCGTGTCGGGCGTGAGGTACATGAGCAGATTGCGGCAGAACACGATGTCGTACGCCCCGTACGCGAACAACACCGGATCGTCCCGCGCCACGTTGTGCTCCACGAATCGCACCCGGCCCCGCAGCCGTGAGTCGATCTCGACGCCGTCGGCGGCCGGCCGGAACCACCGCTGGCGCGCGCTCTCGGGTGCCTCGCGCAGCGACCACAGCGAGTAGCGCCCGGCCATCGCCTTGCGCAGCGCCCCGCGGTTCACGTCGAGCCCGACGATCCCGACTTCCCACGCCTCGGGGACCTGAGCGGCCGTGACCATCGCCAGGCTGTACGCCTCCTCGCCGGTCGAGCATCCGACGGAGAGCAGCGCGAGGCGCCGCCGGTCCCCGGCGGCCCGGATCCGGGCCGGCAGTGCCACCTCGGCGAGCGCCCGGAACTGCTCGACATTGCGGAAGAAGTAGGTCTCGTTGACCGTCAGCGCCTCGGCCAGCGCCGACAGTTCGGCGCTCCAGGCGCTGGCGAGCCGGTCGAGGTACCCGCGATCGGTGAGCCCGTGCTGCGTGGCCCGCTGCTGCAGGATCTCGGCGAGCAGCGCGTCCTTCTTGTCGTCGAAGGCCATCCCGAGCCGCTCGGCGAGCAGTCGCCGCAGCCGCTCGACGAGCGCCCCGCCATCACGCGGCGGCACGAAGCTCACCCACGCCCGCCGACGCCCCGAGGTCACGCGACGGCACGGAAGCCACCTCCGAGCCCGTCCAGCAGGTGGCCGGCGTGCTCGAGGGCCACCTCCGGGCGCAG
Source organism: Dactylosporangium sp. CA-233914 (assembly GCF_050942935.1). Classification (NCBI taxonomy): domain Bacteria; kingdom Bacillati; phylum Actinomycetota; class Actinomycetes; order Micromonosporales; family Micromonosporaceae; genus Dactylosporangium; species Dactylosporangium sp. CA-233914. The sequence continues at coordinate 8,566,545 of NZ_CP192030.1, forward strand.
GAAGAGCAGCGGCTGCCCGTCGAGCACGCCGACCGCCTCGACCAGCGCCCCACCGCCCGGTGGCGCTCCGTTCGACGGCGGGGCGATCGCCCGCACCCCGACCACGGCGCCGGTGGCGAAGGCGACGACCCCGCCCGGCGTCTGAACCGTGATGAATCGGACCGGCTCGGCCCCGGGATCGCCGAGCAGCGCCGCGGTGTCGACGACCGGCACCGCGGCGCCCCGGATGACGGCAACCCCGAGCACGACGCCCCCGCCGGCGGCGAGGGGTTGCACGGGCAGCGGCCGTACGGTCTCGACGACGTCGGCGAGCGGCAGCGCGCACAGCACCCGGCCCACACCGAAGATCAGCTGGTCGCGCATCGCCGTCCCCCCGCCCCGCCGTTGATCACCGCGCTGGGCACAGGATATGTCGCCGGACGCGGCTGATGATCGCTTTACGCCAACCGCCGCCACACGAGCCGCGGCGCGTGCGGCGAGCACCAGGCACAAACGACGAGCAGCAGGCGCACATGGCGATCAGAAACGGTCGAAGTGGCCCGAAGGCGGCCGCGGAACGGCACCGGGGGAAGCGTCACGGCAAGGCGCCGGCGGAGACCCGAAGCGGACGCGGGCGACCCGAGTGCCGCCTTCGCGGGCGTACGCGGGTTCACCGAAACCGATAGGGTCGGATCGTGGAGACTCGGAGCCGGCCGGCGGCGCGGGTGGTGTGCCTGGACGGGGCACAGCGGGTACTGCTGCTGCGTTGGAAAGATCCCGCCGATGGCTCTTGGCTGTGGGAGCCGCCCGGTGGCGGGATCGATCCGGGCGAGTCGCCGCTGCAGGCGGCCCGGCGGGAGCTGGTCGAGGAGACCGGGCTCGATGCCGGGGCGGTGCTGGACCGGTGGGTCGACGTCGAGCGGGACACGGTCTGGAACAGGGTGCGCAACGTCGCCGTCGAGCAGTTCTTCCTCGCGCGCTTCGCCGCCGAGCGGCCCGCGCTGGTGCGGACCGGGCTGCTCCCCGACGAGCAGCAGAGCCTCCACGGTCACGCCTGGCTCGACCCGGCCGGCCTCGCGGCGCTGGACGAGCACCTCGAGCCGCCGCAACTGCGCCAGGTGATCGCGCGGCTCACCGGCCCAGGGCCGTGGGCGACCTGATCAGCAGGTTGGCGACGACCTCCTCAGGACCGGCCGCCAGGTAGACGTGCGGCACGTCCGCGCGGAAGGTCACGTGCTCACCCGCCCCGGCGGCCAGCGGCGCGCCCTCGGGCCCGGCCCGCAGCATCCCCTGGTACACCGTGATGTGCTCGGTCACCCCGGTCGCGTGCGCCGGCGAGCGCTGTGCCACCCCGGGGCGCACCCGCATCCAGAACAGCTCGAACGTGGCGCCCGGCTCCTCGAAGACCTCCAGCAGCGTCGCGGTGACGGCCGCGCCGCGCACGTCCACGGCCGACGCGGGCAGCTCCCCCGGTCCAAGAACAAGAGCCGTCAGCGGTACCCCGAGTGCCCCCGCCACCGCATAGAGCGTCTCCAGCGTGGGGTTGCGGGTCCCGTGCTCCAGCCCCGACAGCGTCGCCTTGCCGATGCCGGCCGCCCGCGCCAGGGCGGAGAGCGAGACCCCGCGCGCCTCGCGCATCCGGCGCAGCCGCTCACCCACGGCCGGATCGATCCGGGTTGTCCCGCCAACGTCCATGCCGCTATTGTTGCGTTCCGTTTACGGAACGATCGGCGAAGGACCCACATGCGGCACGGCATCCTCCCCACCATCCTGGCCGGCCTGGTCAGCGCCCTCGTCGGCTACGCCAGCTCGTTCACCGTCGTGCTGGCCGGCCTGCGCGCGGTCGGCGCCACCCCGGCCCAGGCCGCCTCGGGCCTGCTCGCGGTGTGCCTGGCGATCGGGGCGACGGCGATCGGGCTCAGCGTGCGGTACCGGATGCCGATCGCCATCGCCTGGTCCACCCCCGGCGCCGCGCTGCTGGCCGCCACCGGCCCGGTCCCGGGCGGCTTCGCCGCCGCCGTCGGCGCCTTCCTGGTCGCCGCCGCGCTCATGGTCCTCGCCGGCCTGTCGCCCTGGCTGACCCGGGCGATCGCGGCGATCCCGGCACCGATCGCCGGCGCCATGCTCGCGGGCGTGATCCTGAGCCTGTGCACGGCCCCCGTCCGGGCCATGATCGACCTGCCGCTGCTGGCCACCCCGGTCGTGCTGACCTGGGCGGTACTGTTCCGCTTCGCCCGCCAGTGGGCGGTGCCGGGCGCGCTGCTGGCCGCCGTGGCCGCCATCGCCGTGCACGGAACCGGCGGCACCCTGGCCGGCGCGTCGCTCAGCCCGCACCCGGTGCTGAGCGCGCCCACGCTCAATCTCTCGGTCGTGGTGAGCATCGCGATCCCGCTGTTCCTGGTGACGATGGCGGCCCAGAACGTACCGGGAATGGCGGTCATGGCGGCCAACGGCTACACGCCGCCGCTGCGCCCGCTGCTGGTCGTCACCGGCGTGGCGAACGCGGCGGTCGCCCCGTTCGGCGGCCACGCGGTGAACCTGGCCGCGATCACCGCCGCCCTGACCGCCGGCCCCGACACCCACCCGGACCCGCGCCGCCGCTGGGTCGCGACCGTCGCGATGGGCGGCGGCCAGCTGGCCCTGGGTTTGGGCGCGTCCCTGGCGATGGCGCTGGTCCTGCTGTCCCCGCCGATCCTGGTGGTGGCGGTGGCCGGCCTGGCGCTGCTGCCGGCGCTGGGCTCGTCGCTGGCCTCGGCCGTGACCCAGCCGGAGGGCCGCGAGGCCGCTGTCGTCACGTTCGTGGTGACGGCGTCGGGCACCACGATCCTGGGCATCGGCTCGGCGTTCTGGGGCCTGCTGGCAGGCGGGCTGACCGCGCTGCTCCTGCACCGCCGCCGCCCGGCCCCCGCCGCGACGGCCTCGAGCACCCCGCCTTCCACGGCAAACGCACCCGAGCCGCACTCCGCCAACACGCCAACCACCGCGGGCAACGAACCAGCACCCGCGCGCAACACGGCTCCCACCGCAGACGTCACGGCGCCGCCGGACCACAACACGCCTTCCACCGCGGGCAACGAACCAGCACCCGCGCGCAGCACGACGTTCACCGCGGACACCGCTGCGCCGCTCGGTCGCGACGCGGCTTCCGGCATGGGCGACGCATGTGCTGGCGACGGCAGCACCCGCGAGCCGGCCCGCCCGTAAAAATCGGTCGCGGCGGGGCCAGTTCGCCGCGACGCTGTGGTCACGATGGGAATGCTCGACCTCATGGCCGCCCGGGTGGCCGCCGGCGAAACGGTCCGCTTCCGCCCGACCGGCAACTCGATGACGCCCCTGATCCGCAGCCGCGCCCTGGTCACCGTCGAACCGGTCGACCCCGCCCGCGTCGAGCCCGGCGACATCGTTCTGGCCAAGGTCGCCGGCACCGTGTACATCCACCTGGTCTCCGCCGTCGACCACGCGGCCAGGCGAGTCCAGATCAGCAACAACCACGGCCGGGTCAACGGCTGGACCAACCACGCCCGCGTCTTCGGCCTCTGCACCGCCGTCGACGACGCCCCCCGTCCCCGCACCGCCGGCAAGCGGCGAGACCGGCGCTGATCAGACGCGGGCACCGCCGGTCAGGCGGCCGTGGTACATCGACCGGGCGCCGCCCACCGGATCGGCGGAGGTCTCCCACGACCGCCACCACCCCTCGTCGGGCAGCCCCAGCTCCCGCCCGGAAGCCGAGACCCCATCGACCGTACGATCAGCTCCCCGCGCCGCACCCACATGACCATCCGCCGGCGTCAGCCCCCAGCCAGATCAAGCGGCGGTGTACCAGCGACCTGCGCAGCGGGTCGCACATCCGGGTCAGTGTCGACAGTGCCCGCCGGGTGGATCCGGGCCAGGCAGGTGCATTATCGTAAGAGCGGAATATTGCACAGTTGCAATAAAATATGAGGAGCCAATGGACCTCGCGCACATCCTGCTGGTCGAGGACGACGCGGGCGATGTCGCGTATACGGTCGACGAGTTCCGCGAGCACCGGCTGCGCAACCCGCTGACCGTGCTCGGCGACGGCCTCGAGGCCATCGACTACCTCGAGCGGCGCGGCGCGTACGCCGAGGCGCCCACCCCGGACATCCTGCTGCTGGACCTCAACCTGCCCGGCGTCGACGGGCGCGTGGTGCTCGACCGGGTGCTGGGCAACCCGCGCCTGGCCGACCTGACTGTCGTGGTGCTCACCAGCTCGCCGCTGGAGGAGCAGCTGCTGCGCGACTTCGGGGTGCCCTCGGAGTTCTACTTCCGCAAGCCCGTCGACTTCACGCAGCTCGCCGCCCTCATCCGCAGCGTGGACCAGTTCAGCCTCGTCGTGGAGCGGCCCGGTGGTCAGCGCGAGATCAGGCTCGCGTAGTCGTCCTCGGTCAGCGGCTCCCGGGTGAGGGCGCCGTCGGCCCCCGGTACCTCCATCGTGCGGCCCTCCTGCGTGAACCGCACGGCCACGATGTCGGCGCGGGCCGACAGGGTGCAGACGATCTGACCGTAGGCGAGGATCTCGTCGTTGCGGATCGGGTTGTCCGCCGACAGCCCGACGACGGCGGTGCCGTTTCGCAGCTGTACGCCGGTGATGATGTCGGTCCCGGCCAGCGCGCTGTCGAGCCCGGCGTCGCGTTCCTGCGGGGTCGGGCCGGTGACCAGGTCCTCGATCTGCTGCTGCGGGCTCGGAACGGACTCGACCCGCCGGTCGACGGCGACGAGTTGGTTGTCGCGGACCAGGAACAGCCGCTCCACCACCGTGCCGGGCGAGACGACGGGCCCGCCCATCGGGCCCTCGTAGGAGCCGATGGTCACCGACGGCTCGATCGGGCGCGGCTCGCTGTCGGTGGGCACCCCGCAGCCGCCCAGCGCGAGGACCGCGGCGACGGCCGCAGCGCAGCGACGCGGCCTCACCGCGCCCCCGGCAGCTCGATGCGGAAGCGGGCGCCGCCGCCGGGCCGGTCCAGCACGGCGACCCGGCCCCCGTGCGCGGCGACATGCTGGGCGACCAGGGACAGCCCCAGGCCGGTGCCGGCGTCGTTGCCGCGGGCGCCGGAGGAGCGGCCGCGGACGAACCGGTCGAAGATGACGTCGCGCTCGGCCGGATTGACGCCGGGGCCCTCGTCGTCGACCTCGATGCTGCCATCGCGCCCGCGACCCGCCACGCGCACGGCGACCGGCCCACCGCCGTGGGTGACCGCGTTGTCGAGCAGGTTGACCAGCACCTGCTCGATGCGCCGCCGGTCGACGGTCCAGCGCACGGTCTCGGCGCACTGGACGATCGCCGGGTCCAGGCCGCGGCGCTGGACGGCCCGGCGGGCCAGCTCACCGATGTCGACCGGGGCGAGCTGGGCCGGCAGGTCGCCGCGGGAGAGCTCCAGCAGGTCGTCGACGAGCGACTGGAACCGGTCGAGCTCGGCCACGACCAGGCCGGCGGCGGTGGCGGTGCGCTCGTCGAGCTGGTCGCGGCGGCGCTCCAGCACGCTCGCCGAGGCGGCCAGCGTCTGCAGCGGGGAGCGCAGCTCGTGGCTGACGTCGGCGGCGAAGCGGCGGTCGCGCTCGATACGCCGGGAGAGCTGGTCGACCATCTCGTTGAACGACGTCGACAGGCGCTCCAGGTCCGGGTCGGTGGCGGGGTCGAGCCGGGCGCTGAGGTCACCGGCGGTGATGCCCTGGGCGGCGTCGGCGACCGAGCGCAGGGGGCGCAGGACGTAGCGGGTGGCGTACCAGCCGAGGCCCGCGCCGCCGACGGCGACCGCCGAGGCGACGAGCGTGAGGACCCAGCCGAGGGTCCGCAGCGTCTGGTCGAGCTCGCGCAGGTAGTCGATCTCGTACAGCGCGGTCGCCGGCGTCAGCAGGATGCCCACGACCACGACCGGCACCCCGTCGACGCGCAGCCGCTGGATGCCCTGGCCGCTGTCGCTGACCATGCGCTGCAGGCTCTGCGGCACGGCGGTCGCGGCGCCGCTGTCGGCGTTGCGCGCGTACCAGTGCCCGAGGTGGAACACCAGGACCCGCCGGTTGCCGCCGGTGTCCAGCGAGCGCAGCATCGCGGCGATGTCGGGCCGGTCGGTGTTGAGCCCGGCCGCGACGACCCGCGCGTCGAAGGTCGCCGAGCGCACCGCGGAGCGCTCCCGGCCGCCGATCAGGGCACTGCGCGTCACCTCGTACGACACCAGCGCCATCGACGCCGACAGCGTCAGCGCCCCGGCCGCGAACCCGGCCACCACCCGTGTGCGCAGCCCCGCGCGCCACCTGCTCATCGCTGCAGCTTGTACCCCATGCCGCGCACGGTCACAAGGTACCGCGGCTGCTTGGAGTCCTTCTCGATCTTCTGCCGCAGGCGCCCGACGTGCACGTCCACGAGCCGCTCGTCGCCGATCTCGTACTCCCACACGCGCTGCAGCAGCTGCTGGCGGCTCAGCACCTGCCCGGGGTGCTCGGCGAGCTCGCAGAGCAGGCGGAACTCGGTGCGGGTGACCGCGACCGCCTCGCCGCCGATGCGCACCTCCCCCGCCTCCGGCTGGATCTCCATGTCCCCGAAGTGCAGGCTGGACATCGCCTGCACCGTGCGCCCGCGCCGGCGCAGGGCCCGCAGCCGGGCCGAGAGCTCCTTCACCGCGACCGGCTTGATCAGATAGTCATCGGCCCCGGCCTCCAGCGCCGCCACGATGTCGTGGGTGTCGTCGCGTGCGCTGATGACGACGATCGGCACGTCGTCGCTGCGCCGCAGCTGCCGGATGCACTCGAACCCGTCGACGCCGGGCAGCATCAGGTCGACGAGCACCGTGTCGGCGGCCTCCTCACGCTGTGCGACCAGCCCCTCCTCCGCGCTCGCCGCGCCGCGGACGGTGTATCCCTCGTCCTCCAGCGCCAGCGACAGCGAGAGCCGGATCCGGTCGTCGTCCTCGATCACCAGCACGCCTGCCATAGAGGAATCATGCCGTCCGCGGGGCCTCACCCACCACCTGGCCCCACCCCCGTGACCTCGGCGGATGCGAAGTCATACAACCGTCACAGTTCCGGGAAAGGTTCTCCACATCGACGCCGAACGCTGGGGAGATGCACATCGCCGACCCCACGACCCCGATAATCGAGGTGGTGATCACCGAGGAGCTGGACGCCGCATCGGTACCCCGCTTCTCCGCTCTGCTGCACGAGGCCGTCGACCTCCGCCCGGCCCGCCTGGTGGTCGATCTCGCGGAGTGCCCGTTCATCGACGCCGCCGGCATCGGCATGCTCCTGGACGTTCACCGCCGCCTGTGGACCGAGGGTGGCCGGCTGACCCTGCGCTCCCCCGGCCCGCGGGTCACGCGCACCCTGGAACTGGCCCGCGTCGAGCACGTCCTGCACGTGCAGTAGCCCGCAGCCACCTTCCCGCGCGCCTTCCCCCGCCGTTACTCGCACGATCCTGGCCGAGGTGCGCTCGTTCGTATCCAGCTAACGGGGGCGCACGACCCTTGGGCCCTGTACTGTCCGCGCGAAGGGCAGTACCGGGCTCAAGGGGGTTCATGCCGTGAGCGGACGACAGCAGAGCGTGAGTGTCGGGCTGGTCGTCGGCGCGCTCGGCGTGGTGTTCGGCGACATCGGCACGAGCCCCATCTACACGCTGCAGACGGTGTTCAACCCCGAGGACCCGCACCCGGTCCCGGTGAGCGCCGAACACGTGTACGGCGTCGTGTCGCTGATCTTCTGGTCCGTGACGATCATCGTGACGGTGACGTACGTGCTGCTGGCCATGCGCGCCGACAACGACGGCGAGGGCGGCATCATGGCCCTCATCACGCTGGCGCGGCGCCTCGGCGGGCAGACCCGGGGCCGGCGGACCGCCGCCTTCCTCGCCGGGCTCGGCATCTTCGGCGCGGCGCTGTTCTTCGGCGACAGCATGATCACCCCGGCGATCTCGGTGCTGTCCGCGGTCGAGGGCCTCAAGGTGGTCCAGCCCTCGCTGGCGGAGCTGATCGTGCCCATCACCGCGGTCATCATCGTGGCGCTGTTCCTGGTGCAGCGGCGCGGCACCGCGGCGGTCGGCAAGGTGTTCGGCCCGGTGATGATCCTGTGGTTCGTGACCATCGGCGGGCTCGGCATCGACGGCATCACCCGGCACCCGGCGATCCTCAAGGCGCTCTCCCCGACCTACGCGGTCGGGTTCCTCGCCGGGCACTTCGACATCGCGTTCTTCTCGCTCGCCGCCGTCGTGCTCGCGGTGACGGGGGCGGAGGCGCTGTACGCCGACATGGGCCACTTCGGCCGCCGGGCCATCACGCGCGGCTGGCTGCTGCTGGTGTTCCCGGCGTGCATCCTGAGCTACCTGGGGCAGGGCGCGCTGGTGCTGCAGAACCCCGCGCACGTCGCCAGCCCGTTCTTCCTGCTGGCGCCGTCCTGGCTGCGGCTGCCGCTGGTGCTGCTCGCGACCGTGGCGACGGTCATCGCCTCGCAGGCGGTCATCACCGGGGCGTACTCGGTCGCCTCGCAGGCCGCGCAGCTGGGCTACCTGCCACGGCTACGGGTGGCGCACACGTCCGCGGAGCAGATCGGGCAGATCTACGTACCGTGGATCAACTGGCTGCTCATGGTCTCCGTGCTGACGCTGGTCTTCGCGTTTCGCAGCTCGGCGGCGCTGGCGTTCGCCTTCGGCATGGCGGTCACCGGCACCATCACCATCACCACGCTGATGTTCTTCTACATCGCCCGGCGCAAGTGGCGTACCCCGCGCTGGGTGCTCATCGGCGGCGGGGCCGTGCTGCTGCTGGTCGACCTGCTCTTCGTCGGCGCGAACCTCACCAAGCTCGTCCACGGCGCCTGGCTGCCGCTGCTCATCGCCCTGACCGCGTTCACGGTGATGACCACGTGGCGGCGCGGCCGGGAGATCGTCACCGCCGAGCGCAAACGGCAGGAGGGCCCGCTGCGGGAGTTCATCAACCGGCTGCGCACCGACCCGTCGCTGACCCGCGTGGTGCCGGGCACGTCGGTGTTCCTCAACCGCGGCAAGGAGACCACGCCGCTGGCGATGCGGGCCAACGTCGAGCACAACCACGTCCGCCACGAACACGTGCTGATCCTGTCGATCGAGACCCAGCCGGTGCCGCGCGTGCCCGACGAGCAGCGCATCACCGTCGACGACCTCGGCTACGCCGACGACGGGATCGTCCACGTGACGGTCCGCTTCGGCTACATGGACACCCAGAACCTCCCGGTCGCGCTGCGCCTGCTCGACCCGGGCACGACCGAGGGCGCGCCGCAACTGGACCAGGCGTCATACTTCCTGTCGAAGATCGAGCTACGCCGGGGCGACTCGCCCACCATGGCCGACTGGCGCAAACGCCTGTTCATCGCCACGTCCTACATCACCGCGGACGCCGCCGAGCACTTCTACCTGCCCCGCGACCGCACGGTCATCATGGGCTCCCACATCGAGGTCTGACGGAAGGTGATGGTCCAGTTACGCGGCTGGGGCTGGATTTGGAGGTGTCGGCTAAGCTCAGGACATCGAAGGAACGCACGCCACCGACCGGCTTCCCTAGCGGGTCTCAGCGGTAGCTCGACCCGGAATGTGCTGCCCTCGTCGACCGCACTGGCCACCTCGATCGCGCCCGCGTGATCGAGCACGATCCGCCGGGCGGTGGGGAGGCCCAGGCCGCTGCCGCAAGATCTGGACGGTGCTATCGCCGCGTCACCGGCCGCGACGCGCTGAGAAAGTTCACGGTTCCCCGCCTGGCGGGCGGCGGGGCGGGCTGGCATGCTTCGCCGCATGGACGTCCGGCTCATCCTGCCCGGCGGGGTCACCACCCACACCGCGGACGAGCTGCCGGCGCTGCTCACGCGCGAGGACGGCATCGTCTGGGTCGACGTCGCCACCTGCGACCCCGAGGCCGCGACGACCCTGGGCGACGCGTTCGGCTTCCATCCGCTCGCCCTGCGCGACGCCGCCGTACGCAACCGCGTGCCGAAGGTCCACCCGTACACGGACCACGTCTTCGTGATCCTGCACGCGCCGCACTCCGGCGCCCGCGGGCACGTGCACTACGTCGAGCTCGACCAGTTCATCGGGCCGCGATACCTCGTGACGATCCACGGCCCGGTGAACCCCGCCGTCCCGCCGGACGTGCCGCTGCGCCAGACCCGCGACGTGCTGCGCCGCATCGAGTCGGGCCGGTTCTCGCCCGCCTCGGCGTTCGAGCTGTCCTACGCGATCGTCTCGGCGATCAGCCGGCTGCAGGAGACGATGGTGGAGGACGTCACCGGCGAGGTGTGGCGGCTGGAGCAGCGGGTCACCGCCGGCCACCTCGGCAACCCCGAGCAGTTCCTCGAAGAACTCTTCCAGGCCCGGCACGGTCTGCTGGCCGTGCGCACGATGGCCGCGCTCGGCGGCGCGATCTACGGCCGCCTGGCCGGCCTGCCCCGGGCGGTCCCCGCCGACGCGCAGCACCTGGTCGCCGACGTCGTCGACCAGTTCGCCCGGGTCCGCACGGTGGCCGACGGCGAGCGAGAGTATCTGCAGGGCGTCATCGAGTTCTACAAGGCCCGCACCGACACGAAGATGACGATCGCGGCCGAACGCCTGGCGGTCATCGCCGCCATCACGCTGCCGATCACGGCACTGTCATCGGTGTACGGCATGAACCTCATCGTCAACGACCACACCCAGACCTCCCACCTGGTCGCGGTCCTGGTCATCATGGCCGTGATGTCGGCGACCCTGCTCGGCTGGGCCCGCCGCCAGGGCTGGTGGTAGCCGCCAGCGCGTTGCCCAGGGACGTTCGGTAGTACAGAACCGAGCGGCCCGCCCGGCGGCGGTCGGTCAGGCCCGCGTCCAGCAGGACCCGCAGGTGGCCGCCGACCGATCCCAACGGCTGGCTCGTCAGGGCGACCAGCTGGGTCGTGCTCTTCGGGGCGTCCAGCAGCATCAGGATGCACGCCCGGGCCGGGCCGATCAGGCGGGCGAGCGCCTCCGGCGGTACGGTATCCGGTCCCTGCGCCAGCCATCCCGTGCACGGGTAGACGACCGCGTGCACGTCCGCCGGCTCCTCCCAGCTGACCCAGCCGCGGTGCGCGGTCGTCGGGACGAACAGCAGGCGGCTGCCGGTGATGTCGCGGGGCGGGTAGTCGTAGGTGTTGATCTGCAGCCGGCCGTCGCCCAGCCAGCGCATTCCCGGGCGCATGCCGTCGAGGACGGCCGTCCAGCCGCCGGTGCCCAGCCGCTCGGTCCGCGACACGATGTCGGCCTCGAAGACGCGGCGGCGACGGTCCCAGCTCGGCCGTACCGTATGCCGCCAGACCCACTCCACCAGCGCCGCGGCCCGTCCCACCACGCCCGGCTCGTGCAGCACCGGCGCCAGCGGCCGGTCCAGCGTCTCGGCGATGTCCTGCCGGGCCTGCTCGTCGGTGGTGTCGGCCAGCCGGGCGAGCTCGGCTTCGAACGACTCGCTCCGCGGCGGCTTCACCAGGAAGTCGGCGAGCCAGCCCGGCCGGATCGCGTCGCGCAGGAACGGCAGGGCGAACGGGTCGCCGGCCCAGCGGGCCCGGAACGCGGGCAGCGCCGTCGTGAGCCAGTCGCGCTGGCTCGCCGAGACCCGGTGCTGGCCGTTGAGCGCGGCCAGGCAGCCGACCGTCTCCACCATCGGCGAGACCACGAACCGGCTGCCGGCCAGCACGTCGGCCGAGATCCGCCAGAACCCCATGGTTTCGCCTCCAACCGAAACTCTACCGTGGCCGTCGATGCGGGCCCCAGACTGCCGATCATGCGCACGTACCGCGAACTCTTCGCCGCCGCCGAGTTCCGGGCCCTGTTCGCCACGGTCTCGGCCCAGGTCGCGGCCCAGACGGTGGCCGGCATCGCCCTCGCCACGCTCGTTTACGGCGCGACCGGCTCCCCGCTGCTGTCCGCCCTGAGCATGTTCGGCTCGTCGTTCGCCCAGGTCGTCGGGGCCGCGACGCTGCTGTCGGCCGCCGACCGGCTGCCGCCGCGCGCCGCCCTGGCGGGCCTGGCCGCGTTCACCGCGCTGACGACCGCGGTCCTGGCGATCCCGGGGCTGCCGATCGGCGCGGTGCTGGGCGTGGTGCTGCTGCAGGGGCTGGGCGCGTCGATCGGCGGCGGCGTCCGCTTCGGCCTGCTGGCGGAGATCGTTCCCGACGAGGGCTACCTGCTGGGGCGCTCGCTGCTCAACATGTCGGTCGGCGCGATGCAGATCGCCGGGTTCGCCACGGGCGGGCTGCTGCTCGCGACCCTCGATCCCGCGGCGGTACTGCTGACAAGCTCCGCCCTGAGCCTGCTGGCGGCCCTGGTCGCCCGCCTGGGCCTGTCCGCCCGCGCGCCCCGCACCACCGGGCGGGCCTCGATCCGGGCGACCTGGCGGGGCAACCGGGAGCTGCTGTCCTCGCCCGCGCGCCGGGCCGTCTACCTGGGCCTGTGGATCCCCAACGGCCTGATCGTCGGCTGCGAGGCCCTCTTCGTCCCGTACTCGCCAGGCTCCGCCGGCGCCCTGTTCGTCGCCGCCGCCCTCGGCATGCTCGCCGGGGACATGCTGGCCGGGCGGTTCCTGCCGGCCCGGCTACGCCGCCCGCTGACGACCCCCGTCCAGCTGCTGCTCGCCGTGCCCTACCTCGCCTTCGCCGCCGCCCCGCCCCTGGCCGTCGCGCTGCCGCTCGTGGTGATCGCCTCGGTGGGGTACTGCGGCAGCCTCCTGCTGCAGGACCGTCTCGTCGAACTGACCCCGGCGCAGCTGCGCGGTCACTCCCTGGGCCTGCACACTTCGGGCATGGTCACGATGCAGGCGGTCGGTGCGACGCTGGCCGGCGCCGTGGCCCAGACGATGCCGGCCGGGCGGGCGATGGCGGTCATGGCGGTCGCCTCGATCGCCGTCTCGGCGCTGCTGGCCCGCGCGTATCGCCGGCCGGCGCCGGTTGACCTTCACGCTACGGCAGGGGTCACCGTGCGGGCATGAACCGACGCGGAGTCCGGCTGGTGAGCACGATCCCCGGCGAGCCGTGGCGGCCCAAGGAGGCGTTTCACGCGGTCGCCCGGCATTACCAGCGGCATGGGTGACCCGGGTCCCACTCCGCTTTCCAGACCCTACCATCCCCGGAAAACTTGGATCTCTCAATGTGACGCGGCGTTGTCGCGCTGTCGCAGCTCGGTCACCACCCGCTCGGTCGCCGGGGTCGGGATGCCCAGCGTCTTGCCCGCACGCAGGATCGCGCCGCCGATCGCGTCGAGCTCCAGGGGCCGGCCCGCCTCCGCGTCGCGCAGCATCGAGGACTTCATCGGCGCCGGGATCTGGTCGACGAGGCCGAGCACCGCCTCCTGGTCGGTCCGGCAGCCGTTGGCCCGGGCGAGCGCGGCGACCTCCGCGACGATGTCGACGAGGTCGTCGCGGCGCATCTCGCGGGCGGTGCCGACGCCGGCCCGGGCCGCGGTCGTGATCAGGGCGAGCGGGGCCAGCATCGACAGCTTGTCCCACAGCAGCTCGGACTCGCTGTCGCGGACCGCGACGTCGAGGCCCGCCCCGCCGAGCAGCGCCGCGACGGTTTCGGCGCCGTCGCCCGCGACCTCGACCAGGCAGAACTGGCTGGTGTGCTCGATGCGGCCGGGCGCGGTCCGGGTGCTCTCGACGCGGATGGAGCCGGCGACGACCCGCGCGGCCGGGTAACGCTCGCGCAGGACGCCCATGTGGTCGACGCCGTTGAGCAGTGGCAGAATGAGGTCCGCACCGCCCGCCGGGACGCGCTGCAGCGCATCGGGCAGCGTCGTGGCCTTGGTCGCCACCACGCACAGGTCCACCGGCGACCCCAGCGCCTCGACGGCCGCTGCCGGGACGGTGAAATTCCCGAACCGCACGCTGTGCACCTCGATGCCGCCCGCGTTCAGCCGGGCCGCGGTCTCGGGACGGGCCACGTAGAGCACGTCGTGGCCGGCGCGGGCCAGCAGCGCGCCGACCAGCCCACCGACGCCACCCGGGCCCACGATCGCGACGTTCGCCATGCCATCCAACCTAACCCGACCCCTGGAGGCCGCCATGACCCGCAGGTATGTGCTGACCGGAGCGCCCGGCGCCGGCAAGACCACGATCGCCCGCGCGCTGCGCGAACGCGGATACCCGGTGATCGACGAGGCCGCGACCGACGTCATCGGCGCGACGCCGGAGCTGGAGGCCGACGGGCCGGCGTTCCTCGACCGGATCGTCGCCGTGCAGCGGGCGCGGCAGCTCGCGGCGCGCGGGCCGATCCAGGTGTTCGACCGCTCGCCCGTGTGCACCCTCGCGCTCGCCGCGTACAGCAACCTCATCCCGACGGCGGCGCTGGCCGCGGAGGCCACGCGGATCGAGCGCGACAAGACGTACGAACGCCGCGTCCTCTTCGTGCGCCTGATGGGCTTCATCGTGCCGACGGCGGCGCGGCGGATCGACCTGCGCGAGTCGCAGCGCTTCGAGCGCATCCACGAGGAGGTGTACCGCGGGCTGGGCTACGAGCTCGTCGAGGTCCCGCCCGCGCCGCTGCCCGAGCGCGTCGAGCTCGTCGCCCGCGTCATCGCCGGATCCGGCTGAGCGGGCTATGTTTCGGGAATGCTGCACGCTGCCGAGGTCTTCCCGCTCGCGGTGCTCACCACCGAACGGCTGGTCCTGCGCCCGCTCACCGCGTCGGACGCCCCGGACGTGCACGCCGCCTGGCAGGACCCGGCGTTCGTCGGCAACGCGCCCGTCGGGTATCCGTACGCGGGCGCCGACCTGCCCACCGCCGTCGCCTGGTGCACAGCCGCCATCGAGCGGCAGCGCCAGGACGGCCGCGGGATCGGCTTCGCGGTGGAGCCCCGCGCCGGCGGCCGGCTGGCCGGGCACGTGTCGCTGTTCAACACCGACTGGTCCGCCCGCACCGCGGAGATGCACTACTGGACCGCGCCGTGGGCGCGCGGGCGGCGCTACGCCGCCGAGGCGGCGGCGGAGGTGGCGCGGTGGGCGCTGACGGAGCGCGGGATGGAGCGCGTCCACCTGCAGGCCGACACCGCCAACACGGCGTCGCGACGGACCGCGCAGGCCGCGGGCTTCCATTTCGAGGGCGTACTGCGAAGCCTCGCACCAAATCGCGCCGGCACCCGCGCGGACATGGCGGTGTACAGCCTCATCCCCGCCGACCTCGCCTGAAGATTCCAGCGCTCGTCCCTCTTACCGTCTCACCGCGTGACGGTCCCGTCCGCCCCGGCCACGAACGGCCGGTAGCGCAGCGCCTCGTCGACGATCTGCAGGTCGGTGGCGTTCTCGAACCCCGGTTTCGGCCAGAAGATGAGGTTGCTGACGCGGGGATCGAGCACGTTGGCCTCCAGCACCCCCAGGTAGTAATCGGTGTCGCCCTCCACGGCGCGGATCCGGCGGACGACCTCGGCCAGCTCCTCCCGGCTCACGCCGGGCACGCGGACCGGCACCGGCTGCGCCGCCTCCCGAACCAGTTCGTCGACGTCGGAGCAGCGCAGGCGGAAGCTCTCCGCGTCATACTGATGCCCGGTCGCCGCGTTGAACGCCTCGATCGCCGCCCCGACGTCCTCCCCGTCCGCGATCCGGTCGACGATGTCCTCCGCGGCCGCGGTCAGCTCCGCGTAACGCTCCGGCGGCACCTCGACCGCGCACAACTCCGCTCGCAGCTCCATCAGACCTCCCAGAACTCCCCCGCTGGCCGGCTCGCCGGATCCGGATGCTTGGCTTCCTCCTGGCCGCGCAGCTCGACCCGGCGGATCTTGCCCGAGATGGTCTTCGGCAGCTCGGCGAACTCGATGCGGCGGATGCGCTGGAACGGCGACAGGTGAGCGCGGCAGTGCTCGAAGATCTTGCGGGCCGTCTCCTCGCTGGGCTCCCAGCCGGCCGCGAGCACCACATACGCCTTCGGCACGGCCAGGCGGACCGGGTCGGGCGACGGGACGACCGCGGCCTCGACCACGGCGTCGTGCTCGATCAGGACGCTCTCCAGCTCGAACGGGGAGATGCGGTAGTCGGAGGCCTTGAACACGTCGTCGGCGCGGCCCACGTAGGTGATGTAGCCGTCGGCGTCGCGGGAGCCGATGTCGCCGGTGTGGTAGTAGCCGCCGGCCATCGCCTCGTCGGTGCGGGCAGGGTCGCCGTGATAGCCGTTCATGAGGCCCAGCGGGCGCCGGGACAGGCCCAGGCAGATCTCGCCCTCGTCGGCGGGGTCGCCGGTGACGGGGTCGATGAGCGCGACCGTGTATCCGGGGACCGGGCGGCCCATCGAGCCCGGCTTCACCGGCTGGTTGGGCGGGTTGGCGATCTGCACCGTCGTCTCGGTCTGGCCGAAGCCGTCGCGGATCGTCACGCCCCACGCCTTCTGGACCTGCTCGATGACCTCCGGGTTGAGCGGCTCGCCGGCCCCGACGACCAGGCGGGGCGGGGTTGCCAGCTGCGCGAGGTCGGACTGGATGAGCATCCGCCACACCGTCGGCGGGGCGCAGAAGCTCGTCACGCCGCAGCGCTGCATCTCGCGCATCAGGCCCGCCGCGTCGAAGCGCGTGTAGTTGTAGATGAACACGCACGCCTGCGCGTTCCACGGGGCGAAGACGTTGCTCCAGGCGTGCTTGGCCCAGCCGGGCGAGGAGATGTTGAGGTGCACGTCGCCGGGCTGCAACCCGATCCAGTACATCGTGGAGAGGTGTCCGACCGGATAGGACGCGTGCGTGTGCTCGACCAGCTTCGGCCGGGCGGTGGTGCCGGAGGTGAAGTAGAGCAGCAGCGTGTCCGAGGCCCGCGTCGGCCCGTCCGGGGTGAACGTGGCGTCGTCGGCCAGCGTGTAGGGCAGCCAGCCCTCGACCTCGCCGCCGACGGCGATCCGGGTCACCGCCGGGTCGACGCCCGAGAACTTCGGCGCCGCGGCCGCCGTGGCGATGACATGCCCGGCGCCGCCGCGCAGCACCCGGTCGCGGGCGTCGGCCGGGCCGAGCAGCGGCGTGGCGGGGATGATGACCGCGCCGAGCTTCATCGCGGCCAGAATCGTGTCCCACAGCTCGACCTGGTTGCCAAGCATGAGCACGAGCCGGTCGCCGCGGCCCACGCCCTGCTCCCGTAGCCAGTTGGCGAGGCGGTTGGAGCGGGCGGACATCTCCGCGTAGGAGAACCGCTGCTCGCGCCCGTCCTCCTCGACGATCCACAGCGCGGGCGCGTCGTTTCCGGCCGCCACGGCGTCGAACCAGTCCAGCGCCCAGTTGAACTCGCCGAGCTCGGGCCAGCGGAACTGCTCCACCGCGGCGGAATAGTCCTCCCGAGTGGCCAGCAGCAGGTCACGGGCCTCTTTGAACGACGAGTACGACATGCCGGCCAGCCTACGTCCGCCGGGCGCATCGATGGGAGCCCGCCGCCGCCGACATCACGGTGAGTCGATGATGGATCTACCGAGAGCCACGGCGAGACGTTCGAGCCAGCGGGCGGCGCCGCCGGGGAGTACGGTGTCGTCAGTGATCGGCCACTGCCGAATCTCATCCGGGGTCACACCGGCAATCCCGGAGAGCCGGCGAAGCCGCGGCGAGAGCTGCAGGCCGGGCAGTTCCGCCAGCAACACGGCGTCGTAAAGGTCCTTGTCCCGCCCCTCGGCGGCGAGCCACTGCAGTTTCCAGGCCAGCGACAGCGCGGGCGACGCGGTCCAGTGCGCCCCGAGGCTGCCGTCAGCCCGCGGAATCGCGGTGGCCACGGGCGGCTCCGGCAGCGCCTCGTCGTAGGCGAAGTCGAGCTGCACCGAGCAGCCCTCGAAGGGCACGGTGACCCGCACGCCGCCGCCACCGTCCTCGCCGTAGGAGTAGGCATAGTAGGAGGAGAGGTTGCCGACTTGAACGTTCTCCGCATCGAGTCGCACACCGTCGGGCGTCTGCGGGCTGGCCGCGATCAGGGCGACCACGTCCCAGTGGACCCCGTCAGCTTCGATCTCCTCCTGGCGCAGCCAGTGCAGGCCTTCCGGCGGCAGCCGGGGCCGGAAGCCCTCGGCGTCGAGCTCGTCCGGCGCCCACAGCTCGTCACGCGGGCGGATGTGCACCGTCTCCGGGTCCGTGCGCATGCGGTGGGGGCCGTCGACATACGGGTAAGGCCAGAATCGCTCCTGCGGCAGCACCGCGACCGGCCGGGTGACCCAGTCGATGTCGCCCGGTTCGCGGGCGGCCGATCCGGCCCAGGCCAGCATCGTGACGCTGCCGCGCAGCACGAGCGAGTCGGCCAGGGCGGACTGGCCCACCAGCGTCAGGATGTGGTCGATCGCCGAGCGCCGCGGGTTCACGCGGCGAGCCAGCCGGCGTCGACCGACGGGTCGGTATCCACGGCGACGTATTCCTCCTCGACCTCGGCAACGACCAGCCCGGCTCCGCGCAGGTCGGCCACGAGCGCGGCCAGGCGCTCGCGGGCCTCCGGCTGCCCGCAGTCGCGGCACCGCTGGGTCAGGAACCGCTCGTGGCGCCCGCCGCCGGCGTCGCGACGCGCGTTGCGCGACAGCCGGGCGCCGTGCGCGAGGCCGATGCGCTCCGCGACGGCCAAATCGCCGGACGCACCGCCGACGATCTGGCCGTCGGACGGTCCACCGGCCGCACGGTCGCCGGGCGACCCGCCGGTGGTCCGCTCGGCGGACAACCGGGCAGCGGCCTGGTCGGCGGACAACCCGGCGGCGGCACGGCCGGGCGCGTCGGCGGAGGCGAGGACCAGCTTGACGTGGTGTTCGAAGTAATGGCCGGGTGGCAGATCGGTCGCGGACTGCGGGATGCCGCGGTTGAAGGGCGAGGCCTCGACCTTGAGGCGGCGCACCGCGTATCCGCCGGCGGCCAGGCGCGCGGCCCAGTCCCGGCCGGCACTGGCGGCGTCCGCGAGGGTGCCGCGGCAGCGCAGCGTGAGCATCGGTTGGTCGGGGGTGGTGCCGCGGTCGAGGACGATCCGGGCGTACTTCATGCCGTGCCCGGCCGCGAACGCCTCCAGGCGCGGGTCGAAGGCGAGCGTCAGGTGGATCTCGAAGTCCCCGTCGAGCATCCGCAGAGGTTAACCCGGCGGGGGCCGCACGGGTCAGGCGAACCCGGGCACCCGGGTGCGCGAGAGAATCTCGACGCGCTCGCCATCGTCGTACTGCCAGCCGGTCAGCTCGGCCGTCGCGGGGTCGACGACGATCGTCAGACGGTTCGCACCGGCGGTCAGGGTGAACGCCGGACCGGTGCCGGCCAGGCCGGGCAGAGACGCCAGGGTGCGCAGGGCGGCGGCGCGGGCCGGGCGGTCGAGGTACCGAATTCCGATCATGTCGAGCAGGGACGTCGCGACCGCCGTCGGGCCGTCCGCCGGGTCGGCGGTGCGCAGCAGCAGACTGCCCGGTGGGTAGTCGGTGCGGACCGCGGGGGCACCGGGCGCGTCGAGACGGCGCTCGACGAGGCGGCCGGAGCCGTCGGCGGCGCGCCACCGCTCGCTGTCGAAGCGGATCGCACCGGCGCCGGTGCGCACCCATCTGACCAGGTGGATCCGGCTGTACGGTCCGGTGCTCGCATCCCCCGCCACCCTCCCCGCGGCCGCGGCGATGAGCAGCAGGCGGTCCCGGGCCGACGCCGGCTCCTGGCCCGGTTCCGGCCACCATGCCCGCCCGGCGAGCAGCGCCGCGCCGGCCAGCTGCACGGCGAGCGACGCCCGGGCGAAAGACGGCACGGTCGTTCAACCGAGCGGCGGGCTCCGGCGTTTCGGCTACTTGGCGTCGGACTTGCGCGGGCGGGATCCGGACCGCCGAATGGTGGCGTGCTCGCCGCCTTCCAGGAGTTGGACGATCCGTGGCGCCAGAGCGTCGGCCAGGGCGGGCGCCAGGGCGTCGGCGAACGAGCCGGCCAGGGCCTCGACGAGCAAGATGTGCTCCAGCAGCGGCGACGGGCGGCCCGGCGCGAGGCGGGACGTGAGGGACATGACGGATTCGAGGACGCCGCCGACCGGCCGGGCGCCGCCGCTGCGGCTGGCTTCGTCGAGGATCTCTCGGATCAGGTCGTCGATGAGGGCGTCGACGGGCTCCTCATCCGGCATCGGCAGGCTCCTTCGGGACAGCCCGGCCCGGCGGACACGACCGAGCCAGAATCAGGACGGCTCAGACCGGCAAGACACGACCGAGCCGGGAATCAGGACGGCACGGCCTCGCACACACGACCGAGCCAGAATCAGGACGGCCCTGCCCGGCAAGACACGAGCGGGCTGGAATCGGAATGGGCCCGCCCCGGCTTGGGCAGATGCGACCGAGTTGGGGTCGGGGCGGCCCGGCCCGGCGGACGCGGCCGGGCCGGGGGTCGGGACGTCGGGACGGGGCGGGGTCAGTGGTGCGAGAGCAGTGCCGCGAGCATGAGCGGGTGCTCCATCATGGAGCCGCCGTCCTCGTCGCGGCGGCGCATGAGCATCGCCAGGATCAGCGGGTGGTCGATGCCCAGTCCGGGCCGCCCGTGGCGGCCAGCCATGGCGGCGAGCATGAGCGGGTGCTCGAAGACGCTGCCGCTCTCCTGGCGGCGGGACATCATGGCGGCGAGCATGAGCGGGTGCTCGATGCCCGCCCCGTGCTCCATCATCGGCGATTCCTGGCGCTGGGCGGTCGCACTGGTCACGGAGTTCTCCCTTGGTCGGGGCGGCTCGGTTACGGGGCAACCGTCCCCGCCGGGCGCATGAGCCGCCGCCACCCGGGCCGCATGATCGAGGTCGCGGCCGCGGCGGGCCTCAGCTTCGGCGGCGGCGGGCGGGCCTGCGGCTCTGCCTCGACGCCGGGCAGCCGCGGCCGCCGAGTCCTCCGGCGACCGCGCCGAGGCCGATGTGCGTGCGTGGTCCGACGACGGACGGGGGCGGCCGAGCAGATCGCCGCGCTCCTGGGCACCGCGCGCTCCGTGCTCGGGCTCGGCCTTGCCTTCAGACCCGGATCGACGGGGATACCCAGCACCTGGAGGTCGTCGAGTCGGCGGTTGCGCTGCTGTTCCGCGACGGCCCGACATATCTGCGACAAGGATCCGGCGCCGATGCCCTTGAGGGCACCGGCGCCGGGAGTGACGCGGGGATCAGCAGCCGATGCGGGAGGCGCCGATCGCCACGTCGTCGTACCAGAGGGTGTCGGCGCCGTCGCCGTAGGCCTCCCAGCCCAGCCGGAGGTCGGTCACCGCCGGCTTCCACGAGCGGGCCAGCCACTGCTGGTCGATGTCCGCCGTCGGCGTGCCGTCCACGGTCAGGCCGGGGATGGCCGTCCCGTCGAGCCACGTCGACAGGGTGCCGCTGCCGTTGACCATGAACTCCACGCAGTTCCAGGAGTTCGTGGGCAGCGGGCGGCTCTGCGCGACGCCGGCCGGGCTCTGTGCCGGCAGGGTCGCGTCGTCGGACTCGCGGTTCCACTGCAGGGCGCCGTTCTGCCCGCCCATGCGCAGGTCCTTCCCGCCGTCGCCGTTGTCCTTCAGCGCCGCGAACGCGACGTGCTGGGACGGCAGGGCGGTGGTGTGGCGGACGTAGAACCGGCCGTACCACACCGAGCCGAGGCCGCTGAGGTCCTTGGTCGGCTTGACCATGACGTGGTTGCAGTAGCCGGCCGCGCCGTTGATGCGCACCGACTTGCCGCCGCTGTGCGAGACCGTCGAGTCGACCGTGGCGGTGCCGGAGCCCTGGCAGTTGGTGAACGAGGTCGTCCACGCGCCGGACACCGCGCTGCCGGTCTGGCTCTCGAAGCCGTCGCAGAACGCGGCGGCGCCGCAGCCGGTCGAGGTGCCGCCGCCCGGGCTGGTGCTGGTGCTCGGGCTGGGGCTGGTGTTCGGGGTGCCGGACGGGCTCGGCGACGTCGGGCTGCCGCCGTTCGCCGCGCAGGACACCGTGGGCGCGGTGCCCGTGGTGCCGTTGCCGAGCAGACCGAAGCTGGTGCTGCCGCCGGCCGGGATGGTGCCGTTCCAGGCCACGTTCGTGGCGGTGACCGCGGTCCCGGACTGGGTGACGGTGGCGTTCCAGCCCTGGGCGACGGTCTGGCCGCCGGTGTAGTTCCAGCCGACCTTCCACGCGGAGATGGGCGCGCTGCCGGGGTTGGACACCTTCACGTCGGCCTGGAAGCCGCCCTGCCAGCTGCTGGTCACGGTGTACGTCGCCGTGCAGCCGCCGGTGCCGCCCGGGTTGCCCGGGGTCGACGCGGACGCGGACGGGCTCGACGGGTTGGACGGCGGCTTCGAGGTGGAGCTTGCGCTCGGGCCGCCGGTGGGCCCGCCGCCGGTGCCGTCGCCGACCCCGGTGACCTGGCCGTTGCCGCCGTCGAAGGTGACGTCGGAGCAGCCGTAGAAGGTCTCCTGACTGTCCGAGCGGGCCCAGACCGAGTAGATCAGGTGCCGGCCGGACTTGGCCGTCGGCAGCTTCCCGGTCCAGTAGTAGTGCCCGTCGGCCGTGCCCGGCGAGCCGACCTGCGGCGGGTTGGTGACCTGCAGGAACGGGGTCGACTCGAGGTCCGACCAGGCCAGCGGCTTGGCCGGGTCGAAGCCGTCCTTGGTGACGTACAGCGAGAACGTGCCCGGGTGGGCCGCCCAGTTGCTGTAGTCGAACTCCATCGTCGCGCCGGCGGTCAGGTGCGTCAGCGGCCAGTCGCTGCGGGCCAGGTCGAAGCCGGAGAAGTCGTACACCGTGGCGGCGGCGCTGCACAGCTTGCCGTCGGGGATGAACCCGGCGGTGCGCCCGGCCCCGTCGGAGCGCAGCAGGGCGAACCAGTTGTACAGCGAGTTCGGGCCGCTCTGCGCGACGGCCGCGGCACAGGCGGGGTTCTTCGGCTGGATCTGGCCGGTGGCGGACAGGCCGTCCTTCCAGCACAGGTACGTGCGGCTACCCGGCTGCATCATCGCGCCGTGCGCGGATGCCGGGGTCGCGACCACCGCGACCGCGCCGGTTCCGGCCAGGGCCGCGGCGAACCACAGCGCGAGCCTTCTTCGTCGTGTCATGCTCAGCCTTCCGTGTTCGATCAAATGGACTTTCCTCGATGCGATGTCCACTGGGTCGGATTGAAGGCCGCTGACCAGCGCATTGACAATTCCGAAACAGGTTTCGGGCGCGCGTCCTGGCAAATGCGATGAAAGATTCATCACCGGACGCTGGAAAGCCCAGGTGAGGGATGGATAGGCTTCCGTCGCCCCATGGGCCATTTGTCCGTCTCGTTGTGTCATCCCTCGCATACGTGGAGTACCGGATGGGTTCGTCACCGCTGCACATCGCCGTCATCGGATCGGGCATCGGCGGCCTCACCGCCGCGATCGCCCTGCAGGCCAAGGGTTTCCAGGTCGACGTCTACGACCAGGCGAGCGAGCTGAGCGCGATCGGCGCCGGCATCGCGCTCGGCGGCAACGGCGTGCGCGTGCTCGACGAGCTCGGCCTCGGGCCGGCGGTGCGCGCCGCGGCCAGCAATCTCCCGCGCATCCAGTTCCACCACTGGCAGTCCGGCGACATCTTCTACGAGCACCCGATGGGCGACTGGTACGACGAGCGCTTCGGCGGCCCGTTCCTGGGCATCCACCGCGGGGACATGCACCAGGTGCTCCTGGACGCCTTCGACGGCGAGCCGCAGCTCGGGCGCCGGGCCGCCGCCGTGCACGAGTCGCCGGACGGCGCCGAGGTCGAGTTCGCCGACGGCAGCAAGGTCCAGGCCGACGTCGTGATCGGCGCCGACGGGCTGCGCTCCGTGATCCGCCATCACGTCACCGGCCCCGACGAGCCGGTGTTCTCGGCGATGAGCTGCTTCCGCGGGCTCGTGCCGGCCCAGAAGGTCCCCGGCGCCGACACGATGGGCCTGACCTTCATGCTCGGCCCCGGCCGGCACCTGGTGATCTATCCGGTCCGCGGCGGCGAGCTGATCAACTTCGTGGCGTACGTGCCGGACCCCGAGTGGACCCTCGAGTCGTGGTCGTCGAAGAGCGAGCCGGCCGAGGCGGTCGCGGCGTTCGACGGCTGGAACGACACCGTCGTGTCGATGCTGTCCAACGTCGAGGAGGTCGGGCGCTGGGCGCTGTACGACCGGGAGCCGCTGCGCAAGTGGAGCACCGAGCGGGTCACCCTGCTCGGCGACGCCGCGCACCCGATGCTCCCGCACGCCGGGCAGGGCAGCAACCAGGCCATCGAGGACGTCGCCGCGCTCGCGCACTACCTGTCCGCCGACGGGCTGGCCACGGCGGAGGCGCTGCAGAAGTACGAGCAGCTGCGCAAGGCCCGCACCCGGCAGATCCAGATGGGCTCGCGCGGTAACGCCGCCTGCTTCCAGCTGCCGGACGGGCCGCCGGCCGACGAGCGCAATGCGCGCCTGGTCTCGCTGGCGGACAACGTAGCCTGGATCCACGGTTACAACGTCTACGCGGACCTGCAGGAAGAGAAGTAGACCCGCTGCTCGCCGGCTGCCCGCCGGGGCTCGACCCCGGCCTGCTCCCCGCCCGGCTGCTGCGCTGGGCGGGCTCGCCCGCGATGCGTGGGCTGGTCGCCGCGTTCGGCGGCGACCAGCCCGACATCGCGGCCGGCCCGCTGCTGGCCTGGCTCGACGACTTCTCCGACACGCACTGGAACTTCCGCGGCCGCCTCGGCGGCGCCGAGCGGGACCGGGTGCGGGTCGACCTGCCGCCGCGCCTGGCCGCCGCGGCCCTCGCCGCCGCCGGGGACCTCGGGTTGACCGGCGCGATCGACCCGCCGCAGGAGCAGTACGCGCACGTGCTCGTCCTCGGCGGCATGGCCCGCGCCTGCCTGCAGCGCACCGAGCACGCCGCACACCTGGCCGCGACCCGGGCGTTCGGCACGATCACGGCGCTGGGCAGCCTGCGCCCGCTGGGGCCCGAGGAGCGCGTGGTGCCGGGCGTCGAGGGCTGCGCCACGGAGGCCGACGCCCTGGCCGCGGGCCTGCGACTGCAGGGCCTGGAGCCGGACGTGTCGGTCGCTCCGCCGCGGGATCCCGGGGCGCCGCGGGCGAACACCGCGGACACCTATGAGCACTGGGCGGCCCGCGCCAACCCGCGGCCGGACGAGCGCATCCTGGTGGTGACCTCGCCGATCTACGTGCCGTTCCAGCACTGCGACGCGATCCGGATCCTGGCTTTGCGGTACCGCTGCGGCATCGACACCGTCGGGTTCGATCCGCGACGGGCCACGACACCCCAGCCGCCCGGGGCGTCCGGCGCCGACCGCTATCTGCAGGAGATCCGTTCGGCGATCCGGGCGGCCCGGGCCCTGCACGAAGCGGTCACCGGCCATGCGCCTCGATAGCGCCCCGATGCCGGCGGTCGCGGTGGCCGTCTTCGACCGGGAGCGGGTCCTGGCCCGGCAGGTGCACGGCGTCGCCGACCTGACGACCGGACGGCCGGTCACCGACGAGTGCTGGTGGGACCTCGCCAGTCTCACGAAGGTACTGGTGACGCTGCCGAACGTCCTCGGCCTCGGGTTGCCCAGGGACCGCCCGATCGCTCGGCTGTGGGCGCGGGCGGCCGGGCGGGCGGCCGGCGGCGCGAGCATCGACGACCTGCTCGCGCACCGCTCGGGGCTGCCGGCCACGGCGAGGTTCTACGAGACGCTGCGCGCAGCGGCGATCGTGGACGCGGCCCTGGACACGGTGCCCTCGCACCCGCGGCCGGTGTACAGCGACCTCGGGTACATCATCCTCGGCGCGATGGTCGAGGACCTCACCGGCCGGCCGCTCGACGGCGGCGGGCTGCGGATGGGCGGGCCGGTCGCGCCGGCGGTGGCGACCGAGGACTGCCCGTGGCGCGGCCGCCTGATCTGCGGCGAGGTGCACGACGAGAACGCGGCGGCGATGGGCGGTTACGGCGGGCACGCGGGCGCGTTCGGCACCCTCGACCTGGTCGTGGCGAAGGCCCGGGCCCAGTTCGGCCCGGCGCCGCCGTGTCTGGCCGAGAGCGGCAACGAGCGGTTCGCGGCCGGCTGGTGGCTGCACCCGGCCCGCGGGATCGGCGGCCCGCAGGCCGGCCACGACGGTTACGGCGCCTCCGGGTTCGTCGGCAACCGCATCTGGTTCGAACCGGGCCGCGGGTACGGAGTCGTGGTGCTGAGCAACCGCGTTCACCCCGTCCGCGGCGACCGGGCCCCGTTCGCCGCCTGGTGCGACCAGCTTCTCCACGAGATCGCCGTCGAATTCGGCCGGCCGTCTTCGACGCGTGGGTGAAGACACGCTCGCGTCTTCGCGCTCCCGGCGTGGTCCTCGCGTGGGCCGGGATCGCGGCGCGCTCGGGGTTCCGGCTGGGGCGGACCTCCGGGTACGGCCGGGGTTCTGCCCGGATGTCCGCATCGGCGCCGGCGACGACGCTCGTGGCATGACCTCTTCGCCTCTCGTGCGCACCAGCGCCCTCGCGGCGCCGGTGCTGCTGTTCGGCTACGGCGCGCTGCGGCTCATCGACGGCCTCGACGGCCGCCACGACAAGGGCGCCTGGATGTGGAACACGGGCCACGTCATGTTCTTCGCCGCGATGCTGCTGCTGGGCGGGCTCGCCGTCGGCGGCCGCAGGATGCTGCCGTTCCGCGACTTCCGCAACCGGCTCGCGGCGAACCTGGCCGTGATCGGCACCCTCGCGGGGATGGTGTCGTTCCTGTGGGTCATCGCGGGGGACCTGGCGCCGTCGTTCGCCGACGCGGCGCCGCTGGCGGGCCCGCTTCAGGTGCTCGGCCCGGCCGTGTTTCAGCTCGGCCTGCTGACGCTGCTGGTCCAGCTGGTCCGCGCGCACCGGCTGCCGGCCTGGAGCCCGGTCGCGGTGCTGTTCGCGTTCCTCATGATCGCCGTGACGCTCGATCTGATCCCGGTCGCCGCCGCCCTGCTCCTCGCCGGCCTGCTGCCGCTGCGGGGCCGCGGCGCCGGGCTCAGTGGCTCTGGCCCTCGGCTCGCACGCGGCTGAAGTCGCGGGCGGCGAGGTCCTCGTCGCGGATCCAGAAGTACAGGGTCCCGGCGTCGGCGAACTCCCAGCCGGCCCCGGGGTCGCTGTCGAGCTGGAGCAGCAGCTGCCAGCCGGGCTCGTGCATCGGCTCCTGCAGCGGGTCCGACCAGCCGAGGACCCGGTGCAGGGGGCCGTCGGTGCGGCGGGCGATCCGGCGGTACACCTGGTTGGCCTCGCCCGGCCGGGCCTGCCACAGCGCGTGGACCGGCTCCTCCCAGCGCTCCGGCACCGTGAGCACCCGGGTCGCGGCGTGCGGGATTCCGGTGCCTGGACCCGGCGGGCCGGGATGCACGTGCCAGTGCGGGTCGAGCCCATCGACGTCGTAGAAGAAGTTCAGCACCGTGTCCGGGGCGAGCTCGTCGGCGGCGATGCCTGCGAGGAACCGCAGCGGCCGGCCGTCGGGGGTGTGCGGCCAGGCGAAGCCGGGACCGGTGCGCGGCTCACCGCCGAGCCAGGACGGGCCGGGGCCGGGCGTGAGGCGCAGCGACGGCCGCGCATGGTCCACCAGCGCCTGCCACAGCTGCGTTCCTCCCAGCGGCGGGCCGGCCAGAACGGTCTCGTCGACCTCCATGTCACGGCTCCAGGCGCTTGTAGAAGAAGCTGCAGTCCTCGAGGGTTCCGTCCGGGTCGGCGGCGTAGTCGGGCACGATGCCGTAGCGTATCCAACCCGCCGTCTCGTAGAGCCGCTCGGCCGGGCTGCCGGTGGCGGTGTCGAGCAGCAGCAGCGTCGCCCCGGCGCCGGCGGCGGCCACCTCGGCCGTGCCCAGCAGCGCCCGGCCCACGCCGCGGCCGCGGGCCCGGCTGTGCACCATGAGCTTGAGGACCTCGGCGCGGTGGCGGCCGTTGGGCTTGGCCTCCAGCGCGAGGCTCACGGTGCCGAGGAGGTCCCCGCCGTCCTCGGCGACCCAGACGTTGAGGCTGCCGTCACGCACGGCGGATTCGCGGTTGCGCCACCACGCGGCGGCGTCGCCGGGGCCGAACGGGGCGCGGAAGCCAACGGAGGCACCGTGCGCGACCACGTCGGCGAGGACGTCGGCGAGGCGGTCGACGTGGCCGGGGTACGACCGCGGGGTGAGCCTGGTGATCGTGGGCAACGCGGCTCCTCAGGGCAGCACGATGAGCAGGACGTAGTGGGCCGCCTCCGGGCCGGGGTTGACGAAGCGGCTGGGGCCCCACAGCCGGTATCGCAGACAGTCACCGACCCCGAGCACGTGCGTGGTGCCCTCGACGGTGAGCTCCAGCCCGCCGCCGATGACCCACAGGTGGTGCTCCAGCCCGGCGACCGGCGGCTCGTCGTAGGCGATGTCGGCGCCGGGCGCCAGCCGCGCCTCGACGACCTCGCCGCGCAGCCCGGGGTGGGGCGGGGACACCGAGCGGCGGGTGAACCCGGTCTCCCGGTCCCGCCACACCGGCTGCTGCCCGGCCCGCACCAGCTGCGGCGGCTCCGGCTCGACCTCCGCCAGCAGCCGGGACATCGGCCGGCCGTAGGCGGCGCAGAGCCGCCCCAGCAGCGCCGCGGTCGGGCTGATCTCCCCGCGCTCCAGCCGCGACAGCGTCGAGCGGCTCACGTCCGCGCGCCGGGCCAGCTCGTCGAGCGACCAGCCGCGCTCGGTGCGCAGCTCGGCGAGGCGCCCGGCGAGCCGGACCTCGAGGTCGTCTCCCATATCCGGGACAATATCCCGGATCAGGGACGATCAGAGCCGTGGCGGTCGTCACACGGAGGCCGCCGGCAGCCTAAGCCAGTTAATGCTTTGCCTAATAGCATTAGGGAGCCGTACCGTCGGTGGCGTGCGACCATTGACCGAACCCGAGATCCGGGCCGCCTTCGTCAACTGCTCCAAGGGCGAGGCCCAGCGCGCCCACGTCCCCCGCGACCTGGCCGAGCGCCCCTGGGCCGACCTGGACTTCCTGGGCTGGCGCGACCCGGGCGCCCCCGACCGCGCCTACGTCGCCACCCAGCATGGCGGACGGCTCGTCGCGCTGTCGCTGCGGGTGGCGCAGCAGCAACGGCGATACCTGCACCGCGGCATGTGCTCCCTGTGCCTGACGGTGCATCCGGGCAGCGGTGTCTCCCTGATGACCGGGCGGCGCACCGGCAAGGCGGGGCGCAACGGCGACTCCGTGGGCGTCTACCTCTGCTCCGACCTGGGCTGCTCGCTGTACGTGCGCGGGCTACGGCGCCCGAGCACGGGCGGAAGGCTGGACGAGACGCTCAGCGTCGAGGAGCAGACCGCCCGGCTGGGCGGCAAGCTCGACGCGTTTCTCGACCGCATCATCGACGCCCAATCTGAGTGATGGACAGGAAGCTGAGTGATCCACAGGTTCGCTCAGCCTGGTCTCATCGACCGGCGGGACCCTGGTCACCATGGCGGGTGCATCGAAGGTTGTACGGTGGTACGCGTACGCGGGCTGCCTTGCGGTGGTGCCGTTCCTCGTGGACGGGTTCCGGCTGCCGTGGTACGGCTTGGCGGTCGTGCTCGGCGCGGCCCTGGCCGCCTGGTCGCTGATGCTGAGACTCATCCGGCCCGCGCCGGTGGGGATCCCCCTGGCCGGGGTGTGGGCCGCGGCGGGGCTGCTCACGGTGTACGGCACGGGCACGCTCCTGCTGCTGGGCACCGTGAGCCCGGGAGCGCTCGCGGCCGGCGGCTACGGCTGGGCGCTGCTCGTCGCCGCGGCCTCCTACCGGCGCCGGTACAGCGCCGCGGTCCGCTCGGCCGCCCCGACGATCAGCTCCCGCAGCTCGGCCGGGGCGATCACCTCGGCGTCCGGGCCCAGCGCGAGCAGCTGGGTGTAGGCGACGGGGACCGACTCGACCGGCAGCGCGACGGTCACCCAGCCGTCGGCGCCGGGCGGGCCGGCCCCGTCGAGGGCGGCCCGGTAGGCGACCGCCTCGACGTGGTACCGCAGCGTCCCCAGCCCCTGCGGGCTGAGCCGCACGGTGACGCTCTCCCGCAGGACCGCCCGCTCGAACTCCGCGGCCCGCTGCGCCCAGAACGACGGCAGGTCGAACCCCTCGTCGCGGCCGAACCGCTCGTCGCCGACCGCGGCGGCCCGCACCCGGTCCACGCGGTAGGTGCGCGGGGCGTCGCCGACGCGGCCCACGAGGTACCAGACCCCGTTCTTGAGCACGAGCCCGAGCGGCGCCACGTGTCGCGTCACCTCGGTGCCGCCCCGGGCGTAGGTCAGCGCGACCATCCGGTCCTCCCACACGGCCCGTGCCAGCTCCCCCAGCAGCGGCGGCGGCTCGGCGTCGCGGAACCACCCCGGCGCGTCGAGGTGGAAGCGCTGCCGCGCCCGCGCCGAGGCCGCCCGCAGCGACTCGGGCAGCGCCGCCGCGACCTTCAGCTGCGCGGCGGCGAGCGCCTCCCCGAGCCCCATGTCGCGGGCCGGCCCCGGCAGCCCGGACAGGAACAGCGCCTCCGCCTCGGCCGGGCTGAGGCCGTTGAGCTTCGTGCGGTATCCGTCCAGCAGCCGGTAGCCGCCGGCCCGCCCCTGCTCGGCGTAGACCGGCACGCCCGCGGCCGACAGCGCGAGGATGTCGCGGTAGATCGTGCGCTCGGAGACCTCGAGGGCCTCGGCCAGCTCCGCCGCGGTCCGCGATCCGCCGGCCTGCAGCAGCAGCACGATGGAGATCAGCCGGGACGCGCGCACCGCCTAACGGTAGTCCTCGGCGGGCGCGTCCTTCCCGGCGCCGATGACGTCGGTCTCGTACCGCCAGAAGTCCGGCCGGCTGCCGTCGGCGTCCGTGACCCCGTACTGCGCGGCCAGGTCGGCACTGGACAGCGACCGCCCGTTGAAGCGCGCCCGGTCCGGGTCGGCGGCGAGGGCCGCGACGCCCCGCCCGAGGTACACCGGCGTCTCGGACATCGCGAAGTGTGGGTCCTTGGCGATCCCGTCGCGCCAGGTCGCCTCGGTGACCCCGAAGTGGTCGAGCATCAGCTCCGAGCGCAGGAACCCCGGCGTGACCGACACGGCCGTGCCGCCGAACTCCGGCAGCTCCTGCGACAGCGCGAACGCCATCCGCGTCACGCTCGCCTTGGCCAGGTCGTAGAAGAACGACACCCGGTACCGGTCCCGGTTGTAGTCCGCGGTCCCGTCGCTCACCTCGACGACCAGCCCGCCGGGCTTGCGCACCAGCAGCGGCAGCGCGGCGTGACTGGTGTTGATGTGCGTGTCGACGGCGAGCCGCAACAGCCGCCGCCCGCGCTCCAGGTCGTCGTCCCACAGCTTCTTGTCCCAGGCGAACATCCCCTCGGCGCCCCAGATGTCGTTCACGAGAATGTCGAGCCGCCCGTGCTCGCCGTCGATGCGCGCCACGACCTCGCGCACCCGCTCCGGGTCGAGGTGGTCGGCCTGGATCGCGATCCCCGTGCCGCCCGCCGCCGTGACCAGGTCGGCGGTCTCCTCGATCGTCTCGGGCCGCCCGATCTCCGAGGCCTGCGCGCGAGTGGTCCGCCCGGTCGCGTACACGGTCGCCCCGAGCGCCCCGAGCTGTACCGCGATCTGCCGCCCGGCCCCCCGGGTCGCCCCCGCGACGAGCGCCACCTTCCCCGCCATGCTGTTCTTCGCTGCTGTCTGCATGCCCGGGACACTGCCACGAAACCCTGACACCTTGTGTCGGTCTTTCCGTACCGTCCCCGCATGGCGTACCGGCGCCGCCCTCCTACGCGCCTCCGCCGACCCCAGCTTCACCGAGCCGAACGTCAGGGCCCGCCTGAGCGAGACCGGCACGATCCTGGACGCGGACCTCCCACCCGGGCGAGCCACCGGCCGACATCGACACGGTCTCGGGCTACCGCATCTGGTCCACGACCTACGACGGCCATGTCACAGCATCTTGGCGGCGCGGCCGGCGTCGTGACACCCGACGGCCGCCCTGAAGGCGGGCCTGACACTCCAAGGCTTGCACGAGCCCCGCCGGGCCCCAGGCCTTTTGCTCACCGGCCGCCCAGGACACATACACAGCCACCCCGGCCGCCGTGATCTGCGAGTTCTCCCAGTGACCGGCCCGGCGAACGGATCGAGCGTGGTGCGTGGCGCGGCGTTACCGTGAAGAACAATGGACCCGATGCGCGACGGCCACCACCCACTCGACCTGACCCAGGCCGATCCCGCGACCGCGGACGTCGACGCCCCGTCGGGACCGGTCATCGACCTCGGCCGTCTCGCCGTGTTCCCGCCTCCAGCGGGTGAACCTCGCACGGACGCCGCCGCGGGCCAGCACTCCCCTACCGCGGGTCCGATTGCCACCGGCGTCGCGAGCCTGCTGGTGGCGGCCACATCCGCGGCCGGCACGGGCGGATTCCCGGCGGGCACGCAGGCACGCGGCCGGGTGGGGCCGCGACTGAGCCGTCTCGCCCCAGGCACCCGCGCCGCGGTCCTGCTCGCCCTCGGGCTGGCCGCCGCGTTCCCCCCGGCGGCGCCGAAACCGCTCAGCGAGGGCCGTCCCGTCCCGCTTCCCAGCTACTGCACCGGCACTCCCATCCCCGGCGGTCGCCTGAACATCGTCCGGAACGACACGTACGTCATCCTGGACGCCACCACGAACACCGTGATCAGCTACGGCCCCTGCCCCCGCGGCACCGGCACCCGTGCCAATACCGGCACCCGCACCAGCACCGCCAACTGATCCCGCCAATCGATGGCCGTTGGCTGATGTCCGCCAGCGCTCGGTCGCCGGCAGGGCGGGGCCGACCAGCGAACATGAGGCACCGAGCGCGGAGAACGACGCGACGCCAACTGAGGGTCACGCGGCCAGCACACCACGACAACACGTACCAGCAGCCGCCGCGCATCGCGGTCGATAGCGAGGCGGGGCCGACCAGCGAACATCAGGCACCGAGCCGCGAGAACAACACGACGCCCACAGAGGGTCACACGGCCAGCACTCCGTGACAACACGTGGCTGGTGGGCGCCGCTGGCCGCGGTTGCCATCGTTCGCGGCGGGCAGCGTTCGCGGCGGCCACCCAACCGGCCCCAGACGAAGGCGGTCCCTGGTGGCCTTGTCGCCGCTGCGCTCGGCGGGCACGGTCCGCCTCGCCGCCCGACCAGTCGGTAGGGGAAGGCGGGCGCCGCCGGGCAGCGTTCGCGGCGGCCACACGACCGTCCGCCGCGGGAACTTGCCGTGGAACGATCGGGCGCGGCGGGGCCGGGCTTGGGGCTGTCATCGGCGGCGATCGAGCCGCTCCTCAGGTCGGGCCGGGCCGCAGTCACCCGGTGGGCCACTCGTTCAGCAGGTGCAGGCGGATCAGGGCCGCGTGGGACAGGGGCTTTGACAGGTCGCTCACGTCGCCGTTGGTCGTGTAGTCCAGCAGGGCGACCGGGCCGGACTCGGCGAGCTTGCGGAGGCGGGCGAGCTCGTCGGTCAGGTGGTGGTCGAGGACGTGGCGGTAGGCCGGCAGGTAGATGCGGCGCCGCGCCGTCTCATAGTCCAGCAGGTCGGGTGAGTCGAGGCCGGCGCGGTGGCCGCGGACCGGGCCGTGCCGGCGGACTGTGCGCTTCAGGCCCGTCATGCGGGTCGCGGTGAGCAGGGCGCGGTCGACGTCGGCCGTCTCGAAGACCTTCAGGGCCTGCCAGATCGCCTCGACCGAGGTGCCGGTCGCGCCCGGGCTCAGCGGGACGGGGATGCCGCCGTGGGGATAGAAGGGGCTGAAGCGCACCCAGGGG
Organism: Dactylosporangium sp. CA-233914; assembly: GCF_050942935.1. Lineage (NCBI taxonomy): Bacteria > Bacillati > Actinomycetota > Actinomycetes > Micromonosporales > Micromonosporaceae > Dactylosporangium > Dactylosporangium sp. CA-233914. The sequence goes on from NZ_CP192030.1 coordinate 8,600,096, forward strand.
TGGGGGCCGCGGGAGGTCACGTCGACGACGGTGGCGGTTGCGGCGGCGGTCTTCGTGCGGTGGTGCGCGACCCGGATCTCCATGCCCGCATCCTGCCCGATGGGTACGACAGTTTTCGGTGTGCGTGTGATGGGTACGCCGTGGACGCGAACGAAGGAGGAAGACGTGCCGGAGCATGACATGCGCCTGCGGTTCTCGCTCGAACTGCCCCGCGACGCCGCCCTGGTCCGCGACGCCCGGCGCACGCTCGACGGGGCCCTCGCGGGCGCCGGCGTGACCCAGGACTGCCGCGACGACATCCGGCTCGCCCTCACCGAGGCGTGCGGCAACGTGGTGTCGCACGCGAGCCTCGCCAGCGCATACCACATCGACGTCACGGTTGACGACAGCGAGTGCGTGATCGAGGTCACCGACGACGGCGGTGGATTCGACCTCGCGCGGGTGGCGGCGGTCGAACCGGCCGAGCCGGACGGGGAGCCCGCGCGGCTGAAGGAGAACGGGCGTGGCCTGCACGTGCTGGCCGCGGTCGTGGAGCGGCTCGACGTCGTGTCGGTCGAGGACACCGGCACGCTGGTCCGCTTCAGCAAGCACCTGACATGGGACCCGTACGGACGAGAGTAATCGGCCGTTCGGACGTATGCTTGCCCGGACGAAAGTACGAACAGCGCACGAACGGACATGCCGGAAACTCCGGCATGCGACGAAGGGGGCGGAACGCCGATGGAGGTCACCTCGACGGTCGACGGGCCGCGCGCCGTGGTCACGGCGAGCGGTGAGCTGGACGTCGCCACCGCCCCGCAGTTGCGCGCCTACCTGCACAAGCTGGTCGACAACGGCGCGTCCACCCTCGTCGTGGACTTGAGCGACGTCGGGTTCCTCGACTCGACGACCCTGGGCGTGCTGATCAGCGTGCACAAGCGGCTCGCGGAGACGGCCGGCGTGGTCGAGCTGGTCATCCCGCACGCGCGGCTGCTGCGGATCTTCCAGATCACCGGCCTCGACCTGGTCTTCACGATCCACAGCTCACTGGCCGGCGCCGCCGCCCAGTGACGGCGGGCCGTAGGCGGCGTTGAGCACCTGCGTCGCCGCCCCGGCCGCGATGACGTCGCCGCCCAGCGCCGACACGGACACGTCGACCGTGAGCCAGTCGGCGCGGGGCACCTCATGACGTACTGCCGAAGCCACCGCATCCACGTAGACCTCGCGGTGCCGCAGCAGGTCCGCGCCCGCCAGCACGACGTGGCCGACGTCGGTGGTCTGCAGCAGGTTGACCACCCCGACGCCGAGCAGCCGGGCCGCCAGCGGGACGTCGCCGGCGGCCACCGCCCGGTCGTGCAGGACCTCGAGGCAACCGTCCCGCCCGCACACGCACCGGGGCCCGCCGAACTGCACCACGGTGTGCCCGAACTCGCCCGCGTTGGTGTGCGCCCCGCGATAGGCGGCCCCGCCGAGCCACAGGCCGGCACCGATCCCGGACTCCACCATGATGAGCACGCCGTCACGGAACTCGCGCCCCCGCCGCCAGGCCTCCGCCGTGACGCCCGCGGTCACGTCTTTGTCAAGGTGTACGGCCAGAGCCAGCCGCCGCTCCGCGATCTCCCGCAGCGCAACGTCGTGCCAGTGCCGCAGCCGGTGGGCGTCGCGGACGATGCCGTTGGCGTGATCCAGCGGCCCGACCATGCCGAGCCCGAGCCCGAGGATCCGCGCCTTGTCGACGGGCCGGCGCCGCAGCAGCTCGGCCCGCGCCCCATCGACGGCGTCGAGCAGCTCGTCCGGGGTGAAGTCGGCGGGCAGCGGCGCCCCGGCCCCGGCCACCACCGTGCCGAGCAGGTCGGTGAGGACGAGCCGGACGCGGGTGCGGGCCACGTGCACGCCGATCGCGTATCGGCTCGACGGCACGATCCGGTAGATCGTCGCCGGCTTGCCGACGCCGCGGCGGCGCACGCCCGCGGGCTCGATCAGCCCGTCACCGGTCAACCGGGCGAGGACCTTCGACACGGCCTGCGGGGTGAGCCCGGTCGCCTCGGCGATCGACGCCCGGTCGAACTGCGGCGTCGTGCGGGCCAGCCCGACGACGAGCGCGTCGTTGTACTCGCGCAGATAGCCGAGGCCGGCGCCGGGCGTGTCCATGACCACATCCTATAACGCAACACTGTTGCTAAACTGCCGCCATGGAGAACCTGACCGCGGTCCGCCGCTGGACCGCGCTGCTGGCCCTGTCGCTGGGCGGGTTCGGCATCGGCCTGACCGAGTTCGTGGCCATGGGGCTGCTCCCGGACATCTCGCAGGATCTTCTTCCGCAGCTGTACTCCGAATCGCCCGCCCGGGCCGTGGCGCACGGTGGCTGGATGATCACCGCCTACGCGCTGGGCGTGGTCGTAGGGGCGCCCACGATCGCGGCGCTGACCGCCCGCCTGCCCCGCAAGACACTGGTCGTGGGGCTGCTCGGGCTCTTCACCTTCGGCACCGTCGCCTCCGCGCTCGCCCCCGGGTTCTGGCTGGTCCTCGTCGCGCGCTTCGTGGCCGCCCTGCCCCACGGCGCCTACTTCGGCGCCGCCGGCCTCCTCGCGGCCTCGATCCTCGGCCCCGGCAGCCAGGCCAAGGGCTTCGCCGCGGTGCTGGGCGGCCTGACCGCCGCCAACGTCGTCGGCGTGCCCGTCATCACGCGGCTGGGCCAGGCGGCGGGCTGGCGGCCGGCGTACCTCGCGATCGCCGCGATGTTCGCCCTCACCCTCGTCTTCGTCGCGATGACCGTCCCGGCCACCCCCGCCGACCCGGCCGGCTCACCGCGGGCCGAACTGCGCGCGTTCCGCAAGCCGCAGGTCTGGCTGGTGGCCGTCACGGCCGCGGCCGGCTTCGGCGGCTTCTTCGCCATCGACAGCTACATCGCCCCCGTGACCACGCACGTCGCCGGCCTGTCCGAGGGCGCCGTGCCGTGGGTGCTGGTCGCGGTCGGGCTCGGCATGACGGTCGGCAACGCCCTGGGCGGCTGGGCCTCCGACCGCAACCTGCGCCGCAGCCTGCTCACCGGCTTCGTGATCTTCATCGTCAGCATGGCCGCCTTCGCGGTGCTGGCCCACAACCGCTACACGCTGTTCGCGGGCGCCTTCCTCATCGGCGCCGCCGGGCTGTTCCTCGGCCCCGCGATGCAGTCCCGCCTGATCGGGGTCGCACCGGGCGCCCAGCTCATGGGCGCGGCGGTGAACCAGTCGGCGATGAACATCGCCAACAGCCTCGGCGCGGCGCTGGGTGGCCTGGTCATCGCGGCCGGCTGGGGCTACATCGCGCCGAGCTGGGTGGGCGTCGCGCTCGGCGTGATCGGCTTCGCGCTGGCCGGGCTGAGCTTCGCGCTGGACGCCCGCAAGGTCCGCGAGCCCGGGCGGGAAGCGACCCTGACCTCCGTCGCCTGAGCCTGCGCGCCCTCGAACCCGTCACGGCCCTTCCACACCGCCAAATTACCCGGGTGTACTTGTGGATCTAGCCTTTGTACTGCTCAGCGGGGCAAGTAGCCTCGCTGCGTGAAGGTCATCGGCGCGATGCAGACACCCGGCGGCGACTGGCGGGTCGAGGTCGTGCGGCACCCGAGCGGCTCCCGGTGGTACCGGCTGATCCACGGCGAGAACGTCGTCGACTTTCTGACGATCGGCCGGGTCGCCGAGCTGCTGGCGCAGGCCGGCGTCGACATGAGCGAGCTCGCCGAGGTCGACACCCCGTCCGCGCAGGCCAGCTGATCTGGATTCCACCCATTACCTTGTGGGGATGTCCGAACCCCACCAGCCCAGCTTCCTGACGCGTCTGCGCGCGGGCCTGGCCGGGGAGCGGGACACGGTCTACCTGGAGGCGCTGCGCTCGGCCGGCCGGGCGGCGTATGACGAGATCCTGGCCGCCGACGAGCTGCGCGAGCGCCTGCCGACCCTGTGGAGCGCGCCCCCGGCCGCGGCGAGCCAGCTGCTCGCGGCGTGGAACGCGTTCGTCCTGCAGACCCTCGGCGAGACGTTCCTGGACGCCGACTACGCCGCGCGACCGGGCACCGCCGGCTATGTCCCCCCGGTCACGTTCGACCAGGCCGCGGCCTGGCTGACCGCGGTCGGCGACTGGGTGTCGCGGGCGCGGCAGGCGCGGGCCAACCCGGAGTACGACATCGCGATGCACACCGCCCTGCCCGCGCCCCTGCCGGCGTGGGCGGAGGTGGCGATCTGCCCGCCGGAGCACCTGACGGCCCTGCAGGCCGCGGTGACCCCGGTGCGCGAGCACGTCGAGGTGGCCCTGCACGCCCTGGTCCGCCCCGGCGTGCCGCCGCAGTACGAATCCGCGGTCAACCGCCTGCACCAGGACACGGCCGCCGCGGCCGCCGCCGTGGACTACGCGGCCGGCCTGCGCACCGGCCGCCACCACGCGGGCCTGCACGAGCTCATCGAGCAGAACCTCAAGCGGGCCCTGGAGCTGTGGTTCCGCGTCGGCCAGCTGGCCGCGATGCCCGCGTTACTGGCCGGCCCCCGCTTCGACATCTGGTGCATGACGGACCGCATCACCCTGAGCCGCTGGAAGCGGGACCCGCACGCCTGCCAGGCGGTGGCCGACATGTGGCGTCGCGACCCCAACCCGGCCGCGACGCTGGCGATCCAGGCCCAGATCGACACCTGCCTGCAGACCGGCGACCTGTGGTACCACGTCCCCCGCCACGGCGACACCTGCTACTACGAGCCCCCGTTCTCCCCGCTCTACGAGGCCCGCCGCACGGTGCGCATCTACGGTGTCCCGCTGCGGGCCGGCATGCAGTTCGCGGTCCGCGGCGGCGCCGAGAGGGGCCTGGTCATGGGCCCCTTCCGCCCGACCCGGCGAGTCCGTTACACCGTCTGACCGCCCGCGGCTCAAGGCCGGTTCGGGACGGCCCGCAGGGTGGGCCGGTCCAGGCCGGCCGCCGCGTGCACGGCGTTGCCCTCGCTGACCACCATGACGTAGCGGTCCGGCCGTCGTCGCCGCCGACGGCGTGGTCTTCCTGGCCTCCGACGCGAGCACCTGCATCACCGGCGCGGAGATCTACGTCGAGGGCGGAGCCGGCCAGGCCCGGGATGCGCATTGTGCGCATCCCGGGCCAGGTGGCCGGGCCCGTGCCGGGTCAGACGTTCACGGGCTGTCGCGGGTCGGTCTGGTCGGTGTGCTCGGCGGCGAGTTTGCGGGTGAGGCCCTCGCCCTCGACGTCGACGTTGGGCAGGAGCCGGTTGAGCCAGCGGGGCAGCCACCAGGCGGAGCGGCCCAGCAGCGACAGGACCGCGGGAACGATGGTCATGCGGACGAGGAAGGCGTCGATGGCCACGCCGAAGGCGAGCCCGAAGCCGAGGGACTTGATGATGTCCTGGTCGGTGAAGATGAACCCGGCGAAGACCGAGATCATGATGAGCGCGGCGGCGGTGACGACGCGGGCGCCGTGCCGCATGCCGGTGACGATCGCGTCGTCCGGCGCGGCGCCGTGGACGTACTCCTCGCGGGTGCGGGTGACGAGGAAGACCTCGTAGTCCATGGCGAGCCCGAAGAGGATGCCGACGAGGAAGATCGGCATCAGGGACATGATCGGGCCGGTGCTGGTGAGACCGAAGACGTCGGCGAGCCAGCCCCACTGGAAGACCGCGACGAGAGCGCCGAACGTCGCGGCGACGGACAGCAGGAACCCGAGGGTAGCCTTCAGCGGCACGAGGATGCTGCGGAAGACGAGCAGGAGCAGGATGAACGCGAGCCCGACGACGACGGCGAGGTAGGGCGCGACCGCGCCGACGAGCTTGTTGGACACGTCGATGTTCAGCGCGGTGGTGCCGGTGACGGCGATGGTGGCGCCGGTGTCGGTCCTGATCTGTGCCTCGTGGTCGCGGATGGCGGCGACGAGGTCCTTGGTGGCGTCCGCGGTGGGGGCGCTGGCGGGGATGACGGTGAGGATGGCGGTGTCACCGGCCTGGTTGACGTTCGGCGGGGTGACCGCGACGACGCCGTCGAGTTTGGCGATGGTCTGCCCCGCCTGGGCGGCGGCGGCCTGCGCCTTCCCCGCGCCGGCTTCCACGACGATGACCAGCGGGCCCTGGAAGCCGGGCCCGAAGCCCGCGGCGAGCTGGTCGTACGCCTTGCGCTGGGTGCTGGTGGGGCTGGCGGTGCTGTCGTCGGGCAGCGAGAGCTTCAGGCTCATGGCGGGCACGGCGATGAGCAGCGCGGCGCCGAGGGACAGTACGAGCACGGGGATGCGGTGGCGGAGCACGAGGCGGCCCCACCGCTCACCGAACGGGGTCTTGGCCGACCGCGCGTGGCTGGCGGCTGCGGCGCGCTGGCGCTTGGTGAGGATGCGCCGGCCGGCGAAGCCGAGCAGGGCGGGCAGCAGCGACAGGGTGATGAGCACGGCGACGGCGACGGTGCCGGCGGCGGCGATGCCCATGGAGGTCAGGAACGGGATGCCGACGACGGACAGCGCGGCCAGGGCGATGATCACCGTGAGGCCGGCGAAGACGACCGCGGAACCGGCGGTGCCCACGGCGCGGCCGGCGGCTTCCTCGCCGTCGCGGCCGGCGGCCAGCTCGTGGCGGTAACGGGAGACGACGAACAGGGCGTAGTCGATGCCGACGGCGAGGCCGAGCATCGTGGTCAGCGCCGAGGTGGAGGCGTTGAGGTCGAAGAAGCCGGTGGCGATCTGGATGCCGAGCATGCCGACGGCGACGCCGAGCACTGCGGTGAGCAGCGGCAGGCCGGCGGCGACCATGGCGCCGAAGGTGATGGCGAGCACGAGCGCGGCGATGGCCACGCCGAGCAACTCGGTGCCGCCGCCCTCGGCGGTCCCCTGGGTGACCGCACCGCTGAACTCCACCTGGACGCCGTCGGTCTGGCCGGTGCGGCCGGCCGCGATGAGTGCGTCGCGGTCGGCGGTGCCGACATCGTCGAGCTTCACGTCGTAGGCGACGGTGGCGTATGCGGTTCGTGCGTCCTGGGAGACGGTCTTGGCCTGGAACGGGTCGACGACCCCGGTGACCTTCGGCGCCTTGGCCAGCTCGGCGACGGCCCGCTCGACCGCCGCCTGCTGGGCGGGGTCGGTGAGCTTCGCGTCGCCGGAGACGGTGAACACAACCTTCGCGGTGGCGCCGTCGCCGGAGTCGCCGCCCATCTTCGACTTGATGACGTCCATCGCCTGCAACGACTCGGTGCCGGGGATGGACAGCGTGTCGCTCAGCGGCCCGGAGAGCTTCGCGGCGCCGACGCCGAACGCGATGAGCAAGGCGAGCCACAGCACGGCCACCAGGCGGCGCTGCCGGAACGAGAACCGGCCGAGCCGGTACAACAAGGTCGCCACAGGAGCAGTCCTTCGCATGATCGTCGGATGCAACGAGTACGGGCTCCACGATCGCCGTGATCGCAGCGCGGATCGTCGTCCGCACGCAGGCACCGGCTACCACGGTCGCAGTAACCGCGCCGCCGCCTCGCTACTGCGGGCGTACGACGGCACACCGCACAGGTCTGGCCTACCGTCGTGAAGATGCGATCAAACGCGTCCTACCCGAACCGCAACCGGCTGGCCCGCGTTCAGCAGTGGCTGGTGGACCTGCTGTTCGTGGGCTTGATCGCATCGGTGGTGGCGCAGGTCGAGTGGCCGGTCAGCCACGCCCGGGCGGTCGCGGCCGCCGTGGTGAGCGTCGCGTGCGTGCTGGCGCGGCGGCGGTGGCCGATCCCGGCGCTGCTGGTCGGGACCGCCGTGACGCTGGCCGCCATCATCGCCAGGGCGCCGGCCGCGACGCTGACGCTCACGCTCGGCGTGTTGATATACGCCGTCGTCCGCGACACCGACTGGGTCCGGTCGTGGGCACTCGCGCTCGGTGTCGCCGGCGCCCTGTTCGTCGCGGGAATGCTGGTCGACGCCCGGGACTGGTGGCGGCTGGACACGTTCGGGCTGCTCGCGTGGATCTACGGCGGCGCCGCGGTCGGAGACGCGGCGCGCAACCGGCGCGCCTACATCGCGGAGGTGACCGAGCGGGCCCAGCAGGCCGAGCAGACCCGTGAGGACGAGGCCCGCCGGCGGGTGATGGACGAGCGGCTGCGGATCGCCCGCGAACTGCACGACGTGGTCGCACACCACATCGCGGTCATCAACGTGCAGGCCGGCGCGGCCGGGCACGTGCTGCGCAAGGACCCGGACCTGGTGTGGCCGGTGCTGGAGCACATCCGGCAGGCCTCCGACACCGTGTTGCGCGAGATCAGGTCCGTGATCGGGGTGCTGCGTGAGCCCGGTGAGACTGACAGCACCGAGCCGACCCCGGGCCTGGACCGCGTCCCGGACCTGATGGCCAACCTGACCGCGACCGGTTTCGCGGTCGCCGCCCGCACCGCCGGCGACGCACGGCCGTTGCCGGCGATCGTGGACCTGGCCGCGTACCGCATCGTGCAGGAGGCGCTGACCAACGCCCACCGCTACGGCGACGGCGCCGCCGAACTGACGATCGCCTGGACCGCCGAGACGGTCACGGTCGAGGTGACCAACCGGATCGGCCGGTCCTGGCCCGCCGGAGCGGGCGGCTCCGGGTTCGGGCTGATCGGCATGCGGGAACGGGCCGCCGTCGCGCGCGGTACCGTCACCACCGGCCTCGCCCCCGACGGCCGGTTCCGGGTCCGGGCGACCCTGCCGGTCCACGACCCGGGCATCGGGTACCTCGACGACACCACCGGCACCGGTGGGGAAGGAGACCAGCAGCCGTGACGATCCGTTTGTTGCTCGCCGACGACCAGGCGCTCATCCGCGCCGGCTTCAAAATGATCATCGATGCCGAGGACGGGATGCAGGTCGTCGCCGAGGCGTCCGACGGCCGGGAGGCCGTCGACCTCGCCCGCAGCCAGCGCGCCGACGTGGTGCTCATGGACATCCGGATGCCGGGCGTCGACGGGCTGGAGGCGACCCGGCGCATCTGCGCCGACGACGGCCTGGCCGGGGTGCGGGTGCTGGTGCTGACCACGTTCGAGGACGACGACAACGTGGTCCTCGCACTGCAGGCGGGCGCGAGCGGCTTCCTGGGCAAGAGCGTGGCACCGGACGATCTCCTCGCCGCGATCCGGGTGGTCGCCGCCGGTGACGCGCTGCTGTCCCCCGCCGCGACCCGCGGGCTCGTCGCCCGGTTCCTGGCCAACCTCCGACCGCCCGCGCCGCAGGTGTCGGCCGGCCTGGACCAGCTCACCGACCGGGAGCGGGAGATCATGGTCCTGGCCGCGCACGGGCTGTCCAACGAGGAGATCGCCGCCCGGCTGTTCCTGTCGCCGCTGACCGCGAAGACCCACGTGAACCGGGCCATGACCAAACTCGCCGTCCGGGACCGCGCGCAGCTGGTGGTGCTGGCCTACCAGAACGGCCTGGTCCGCCCGGGCGACCGGCTGCCCGACGACCCTCGCCGCGGCGCGATCTGACCACCCGTCGCACCGACGCGGCAACGTCGCCGAGGACCCCGCTGCGGCGAGCGTGGCCGTGGTGGGCATGGCCGTGGTGGGCGGCCCGGCCCTGGCGAAGTTCCGGTCGGGCACGACCCGGCGGCCTGCCGGTCGGCTTCCGTCAGGGCTGGTCGTCGGGGCGCATGGGGACGATGAGGTAGCGCAGGTCCGCGGTGGGCGTGGTCACCTCCGTGGCGCGCAGGGCCGGCTGGATGCGCAGGGCAACCGTTTCGCCCGGGAAGGCGTGCAAGGCGTCGGTCAGGAGGCGGGCCTGGTAGGCGCGGGTGGCCTGGCCGGAGCGCACGACGGCCTTGACGGTCTCCTCGGACTCGCCGCGCAGCGGGTCGGCGGCCCGCACCAGCAGCGCGCCCTCGATGGACTGCAGCGTCACCCGGCCATGCTGGCCCGCGTAGGCGGCCGCCCGCTCGACGGCGGCGGCCAGCGCGTTGGCCTCGAGCTCGACGACGCACTCGGGCTCCACGGCGAGGAGCCGGTCGAACTGGGCGTCCGGGTAGGAGTCGCCGAGGGTCGGGGTGACCACGCTGCCGCCCGGCCAGGACAACCCGAACAGCTCGCCGGCGACGTGCAGGCCGACGGTCTCCGCGCGGCCCAGGACCGGCGCGATGCGGGTCAGCAGCCCGGCCGGGACCAGGGCCTCGAACTGCGCCACCGGGCCGATCGCCGCCGCCGGACCACCGTCGGCCGCACCGCCGTCGGCCGCACTGCCGCCGGCCGAGCGCCCGCCAACCGAGCCACCGCTGTGCGAATCGCGGCCGGACGAGCCTAGGCCCAGCGCGGTGTCGGGATCGGCCGCTGGGGCAGGCGAAGCGGCGGCCGGGGCTGTGATGGGGAGCGTCGCGGCGGCGAGGCGGTAGCGGTCGGTGGCGAGCAGGGACAGGGTGCCGCCGATCGCGCGGAGGCGCACGCCGGTGAAGATGGGCAGGGCGTGCTCGCGGGAGGCGGCGCCGGACACCGCGGCCGTGGCCGTGCGCAGTACCGGGCCCTCGGCGCGGGTGGTCTGCGGCGGCAGGGCGGGGACCGCGGGCCAGTCGTCGGCCAGGACCGGCAGGGCGAAGCGGGCGCCGGGGACCTTGACGGCCAGGCGGCTGCCCTCGGCCAGGAGCCGGGCCTGCGGGGCCTGCAGCGCCGTCAGGGTGTCGGCCAGCCCGCGGCGGGACACCAGGGACTCGCCGGGGGTGTGGACCGTCGCCGGGACCCGCAGGCGGACGGTCAGGGCGCCGTCGGTGGCGGACAGGGTCACCGTGTCGTCCTCGGCCCGCAGCAGGACAGCGGCGTGGACCGGCTGCGGCGAGCGCGCGGTGAGCAGGCGAACGGCCAGCGCGGCGGCCTCGGCCAGCGGGCGGACCGGCACGGTGACGTCGAGGAAGCGAGTCATGCGGGCACCATAGCCGCGGGGTACGACAAAAACCGGAAGCCCCTGCAGCCGCAGGCTGTTGGCCACGACGAACGCCGACGACAGCGCCATCGCCGCGCCCGCCACCATCGGGCTGCGCAGGCCCGGCAGTCCCACGACGTCGTAGGCGAAGGCCCAGAACAGATTCCCGCGGATCGTACCGAGCGTGGCCCGCGACAGCCGGATGGCGTCGACGGGCGCAGGTCGGCGGCCTCGATCGCGGCGTCGTTGACGTCGTCGCCCAAAATCGCCACGGCCCGGCCGCGCTTCTGGAGCTTGCGGACCGCCGCGACCTTGCCCTCGGCCCGGCGACAGGCTCGACGGCGCACAGCGTGAGGCGGCCGGTGGTTGGCACCCCACGAGGACCAGAGGGACCCTGCTCTCACTGCGGTCCCGGTTGAGACGATGTTCCAACCCAGTGGGACGTATCGAACGTTGGGGCGGGATGCGGAGGGGATGGATGACAACCGACAAGGCTGCCAGGAAGGTCGGTCTCGTGACCGGGGCCAACAAGGGCATCGGGTTGGAGATTGCGCGACAGCTGGCCATGCTGGGCCATACGGCATTGGTCGGAGCGCGCGACACCACGCGCGGCCAAGCGGCGGTTCGGCAACTTCAGGCGCAGGGACTGGATGCGGTGTTCCTACCGCTGGATGTCACCGATCAGCCGAGCATCGATGCGGCGGTGCATGCCGTCGAAGAGCGCTTCGGCCGGCTCGACGTGCTGGTCAACAATGCGGCCATCGCCCTGGACGATGCGCCGCCCAGCGGTCTGGACGTCGCCGTCCTCCGTCGCACGTACGAGACCAATGTGTTCGGTGTCTTCGCGGTCACCCGGGCGATGCTGCCGTTGCTGCACAAGGCGGACGCCGGCCGGATCGTGAACATGTCCTCCGGTGCGGGGTCGCTCACGCTCACCAGCGGCCCGGACTGGCGAGCGGAGTGGAACACGCTGGCGTACAACTCGTCGAAATCAGCGGTCAACGCCATCACGGTGCATTTCGCCGCCGAGTTACGGTCCACTCCGATCAAGGTCAACGCGGTCAATCCCGGCTACGTCCGTACCGACATGTCTCCGGACGGCGACCGCACCGTGGAGCAGGGAGCGATCGCCCCGGTTCGGCTCGCCACCCTCCCCGCCGACGGCCCGACCGGCGGCTTCTTCGACGAAAACGGCATCGTCGCCTGGTGAGGGCTTGATGCTTGTGCGCCCTGCCTGTTGTCCGCCATGACCTGTCAACCGCAGGCGGCTCCCACGCGGTTGTACCGGCAGGAGGACCCGGATGACCCGAGCACCTGCACCACCCGAAGGCTTCGCCGAGTTCGTGGCCGCGCGCTCCCACGTGCTGCTGCGCGCGGCGTGGCTGCTGACCGGCGACTCCGGGCGCGCCGAGGACCTGCTGCAAACCGCGCTTGCCCGCAGTTGGCAGCACTGGGACAGGATCGCCGAGGGCGGCAATCCCGAGGGGTACGTGCGGCGGGTGCTCTACAACACGTACCTGAGCTGGTGGCGGCGACAGTGGCGCGGGGAACTGCCGAGCGCGGCGCCGCCCGACCGGGCCGGCGCCGAAGACGTCGCCGCCGAGTCGGCCGCCCGCGACGGGCTGCGCCGCGCGCTGGCTCGCCTGACCAGCCGTCAGCGAGCGGTGATCGTCCTGCGATACGTAGAGGACCGCACGGTCGCCGAGACGGCCGAGCTGCTGGGCTGCTCGGCCGGCACCGTGAAAACCCTGGCCTTCCGCGGCCTGGAGAGGCTGCGCGCGGACGCCGCCGTGCGATCGCTGCTCACCGACGAGGGAGTCGAGCACCATGACGCATCCTGACGGCGGCCGTGACATCGGCCGGATCCTCGACACGCTGGTGCCCGACCTCGCGGCGCCGCCCGACCGGCTGGCCGCGGTCGGCCGCCGGGTGCGTCGCCGGCAGCTGCGCACCGACGTCCTGGCCGCAGCGTGCGTCGTCCTCGTCCTGCTCGGCGGGGCGGTCGCGGTCGCCAACGCCCACCCGGACACGAGCGAAACGGCCGGTCCGCAACGCCCGGTCGCCGGCGACTGCCCGGCGACGCCGCCGCAGTTCCCGTACGGAAACGGCGAACTGCCGTCCACCGCGCCCGGCGACCTGGCGCCGCCCGGCGCGGTCCGGGCCGTCTTGTGCCGCTACAACCCGGTGCCCGAGCTGCATCTGCGCCGCCCCGGCCCGCCGCGGCGGCTCGTCCTCACCCGCGATGTCGCCGGCCTGGTCACTGTGCTGAACGGGCTCCCGGCCAAATCCGGCGGCGACCCCTGCTTCATCGCCGGCGACGGCGGCGGATACCTCACCCTGGAGTACGGCGACGGCGCGAAGGCGACCGTCGAACTCGCCACCGCCTGCGGGTTCGTCCGGCGCGGTGCGATCACCCGCTATCAGGACGGCGACGCGGTGGAGGCGTTCGACACCAGGTTCACGGCGCAGGAGCTCGCCGTGGCCAGGCCGGCCGACGTGCACCCGGCCGGCTGCGTCCAGCGGCTCACGAGCGGACCGGCCGACGGCAGGTACAGCCCGGATCCGGCCTTCGACGTCTGGATCCACACCTACGGGCAGGACTACCGCTATCTGCCGGTGCCTCTCGCGGTCGTCACGGCGTGCCGGTACGTGCGCGGGCCCGACGGCAACTGGGACCGCACCCGCCAGGTCCTCGACCGCGGCGTCGCCCGCGACACCGCGACGGCGGTGGAGGCGGCGGCGAAGACGGCCGCGGGCGAGGTCCCGTACCTGGGCTGTTCGTCCGAGCCGAGGACTGTGGACGTGCTGATGCTGCGCGACGTGGTCGGAGAGACCCGCGAGGTGCGGGTCACCCGCGACACCTGCGCGGTAGTGACGTTCGACTTCGACGGTGCCCCACCGTCCGCCGCACTCGACAGCATCCTCGACGGTCTGCTGGGCCGGCCAAGGTAGGCCAGGGCCGTAAACCCTCGGCCGATCGGCCCGACAAGATCAGGGTGGCGCTGGGACTGTCCATGATGGACAGTTTCGCGGGCTCCTCCGGGCGCGGGGGCGTCGCCGGGACGGCAGAGGCGAGCTCGACGGTCTGGGTGCAGGCCCGCCCGGCCGGGGGTGGCCTCGGGCGCGTGTGGTGCCCGGCCGACGACGAGGGCGGGCGTGCCGGCGCTCGCGAGCAGGTACCGGGCGCCGGGCAGCAGCGGCAGGCCTCGGCCCTCGGCGACGAGCAGGATGAAGGCCGCCTGGTCGACGGCGCAGCGCAGTGGGTCGGCGTCCAGGCAGCCGTCCTGTCAGGCGTGCGTCAGTCAACGGACGCCGAGCGGAGCCGGCCCCATCATGGGCTCATGTTCGGACGCTTCCGGCAGCAGCCCGGTGACTTCGACGGGCCGCCCGACCTGTTCGCGCTGCCCCCGGTGCCCGTGGGGCACCCGCAGGGGCTGGCCGCCGTGCCGGCCGACCTGCTGGGCGCGTACCTGCGCCACCCCGTCGACTCGGTCGGGCCGCTGGACATGCTCGGCCCGGAGGCGACCGGGCTCGTCGGCAACGCCGTGCGGCGGCGGCTGCGCGAGCGCGGCGTCGGCGGTCCCGGCCTCGAGCCCGGCGAACTCGTCGCGGGCCAGAACGCGGCCCGGATCGCCCGGCTGCGGGCGCAGGGCGTGCCGGAGGAGGAGATCCGCCGCATCCAGGCGGCGGTGGCGGCGAAGGCGGCCGAGCACCAGGCGTCGGGATGGACGGTGCGGTTCGCGGGCGACACGTACGCCTCCGTGGTGCCCCAGCCGCACGGCGGCGACGGCACCGGCTTCCAGGCGATGCGGGAGCGGTTCCGGCGGCAGTACAACCGCACCGAGTCCGAGGAGCGGCACGAGAACCTGTTCTCGTTCGCGATCCAGCAGGTGCGCGACTCGCCGTACGAGACCTATCACGACGGCGGCGCGCTCGCGGCGGGCGGCCGCGCGCACGACGTCGTGGTGCAGTCGGCGGGCCTGAACTCCGGCCACTTCGCCGAGATCCTCGCCGGTCTGGCCGCGGTGACCCTGCGGGTCCTCGGAAGCTGAGCGGCCCCTCGACAAGGGCCGATACCCTGGGCGGGTGCCGGATACGGGAAGGCAGCTGCGGTTGCGGCGGTTCTGGGACAAGCACGCGGGGGACTACGACCGGCGGATGAGCCTCACGGAGCGGCGATACTTCCGCGACACCCGCCCCTGGATCGCCGGCCGGGCCACCGGCGACACCCTCGAGGTCGCCCTCGGCACCGGGCTCAACCTGCCCCACTACCCGCCCGGCGTGCGCCTGACGGCGGTCGAGTGGAGCCCGGCGATGCTCGACGTGGCCCGCCGCCGCGCCGCCGGCCTCGGCGTCGAGGCCGACCTGCGCCTCGGCGACGCGCAGGCCCTCGACCTGCCCGACGCGTCCTTCGACACCGCCGTGTGCACGTTCGGCCTCTGCGCCATCCCCGACGGCCGCGCCGCGTTCGCCGAGATGGTGCGGGTCCTGCGCCCCGGGGGCCGGCTGTTGCTCGCCGACCATGTGGCTTCCTCAGTACTGCCCGTGCGTGCCCTGCAGGCGCTGGCCGACGCGGTCACGGTGCCGCTGCAGGGCGAGCATTTCCGCCGGCGGCCGCTGCTGTGGGCGCAGTCGCTCGGCCTCGAGGTGCTCGAGCACGAGCGGTTCAACCTCGGCATCATCGAGCGGATCGCGGCCAGGGTCCCGGGTCAGGGCTAGCCCAGGGCCCTTCCCTGATGCCGCTCGGGTGCCCCGGCGCCCATGCTGAAAGGGTCGTGAACGTCAGATTGGAGAACCGCGATGGACAGCGTGTACGGCTCGATGCGGCGGCAGGGTCTGGTCCGGCCGGTGCACGGCCGGGTCCTGGGCGGCGTGTGCGCGGGGCTCGGGCAGCGCTTCGGGCTCGACCCCTGGATGGCACGGCTGCTGTTCGTGCTCGCGCTGCTGATCATCCCCGGCAGCCAGATCCTGGTGTACCCGATCCTGTGGATCCTGATGCCGTCGGAGGCCTGAGCCCTTTGGATGAGCACTCCCTGGATGATTTCGAATTCGGCAAGGCCGGGCCGTATGAGATCGGCTCCGAGACGTGGCCCGGCCTGGCGAAGCTCGCCGAGGAGGCCGGCGAGCTCATCCAGATCCTGGCCAAGCTCGTCGGCGCCTCCGGCCGGGAGCGGTACTACGACGGCACCGACCTGCGCGCCCGCCTCATCGAGGAGTGCGGCGACCTGACCGCGGCGATCGCCTTCTTCACCGAGACCAACGGCCTGAGCGCCGAGGTGGACGACCGGGCCCGCCAGAAGCTGGCCCTGTTCCGCCAGTGGCACGCCGAGGGTTGAGCCGTGACCGGTTTTGTTCGCCGGTTCGCGGCCGTGACCTGTGGCGACGCGTTTTTGTCGTACCCCTGGGGCATGATGCGACCATGTTGCTCCCCCTTTTGCGACGCTCCTGGGGTCCCGAGACATGTGACCCGTCCGACCTGGCCGACTGGCACCCCGGCAACCCGTCCCGCGGCCAGGGCGGCCCGACCGCCCTCGTGGTCCGCGAAGTCCTCGGCGGCGACCTGATCCGCGGCCGGGTCACCGCGGGCGGGGAGCCGGCCGGCGACCACTGGTGGAATCGCCTGCCCGACGGCACCGACCTGGACCTGACCCGCGACCAGTTCCGCCCCGGCGAGCTGGTGCTGGGCGCCGAGCTGGTGTGCCCACCGGAGGGCCCGCCGACCCGCTGCCGCGGCCAGCACGCGATCCTGCGCCACCGCGTCCTGACCGCCCTGAGCCGAGCCGCCCCTGCCCCGGGCCCGTCCGCGCTCGCCGCGGGTTTCCCTCGCCCCGGCCTCGTTCCGTCCCAACGCTCCGGGCACCCGGCCTCCGAGCCATCCGCGCTCGCTTCGCACGGGGCGACTGAGGTGTCCGCGCGCTCGTCGCTGCGGGCGGCTGAGGCGTCCGCGCTCGCTTCGCACGGGGCGGCCGAGGCGTCCACGCGCTCGTCGCTGCGGGCGGCTGAGGCGTCTGCGCGCTACCCGCGCCCAGGCCTCGATCCATCCGCACGATCCCTGCGCCCGACCCTCGCCCAGGTGCCCGTCCCCGACCCGTCCACCCCGCCCCTGAGGCTGGCCCTGGCCCTGCTGGTGGACCCGGGCGGCGCGGTGCTGCTGCGGCGCCGCTCCCCCACCGCCTTCTTCGAGCCCGGCCAGTGGGCCCTGCCGGCCGCCCGCCTGCAGCCGGCGAGCGAGCCCCTGACGGACACGGCACGGCGCGGCCTGGCGGAGGAGGCCGCCCGCCGAGCCCTGGCCGAGGAGGCGGGCATCGAGTTCACGGCCCGCCTGCACCACCACTGGAACGGCACCCTGCCCGACGTGACCGGCCGCACCCCGCGCGTCGAGCTGACGATCCTGGCGGGCGCCTACGACCTTGGCGACTCGGGCATCCTGGCCGACGACCTGTCCGCCACCGACCTGGCCCCCACGGCGGCGGTGGCTCTGCAGGCGCTGATCCGCAGCAGCCGCGCGAGCCCCGTCCGCGCCGAGACCGCCGCCCGCCGCGCCGGCTCGGCCTGACGTGTCCGGGCCGTGGGGCCTTGGCCCTCGCGCCACTGCCTGGCGTCAGCCCGACCATCCGCTGGCATGTGGGCGCGCGTCCACTGCCGGGACCGGGCTGACCGGGACCGCGCCGGGGCGTTGGACTCGCGCGCAGTGGCACGCCGGCCGACCACCGCCAGGCCTCGCAGCATCGCCAGGAACGCCGGGCCGGCGCGGACGGCAGCGCGGACGGTCGACGGGTCTGCCGGGTGGCTCCGGCCAGAGCGAACGACACCGACGCGAGCACCGCCCAGCGCCTCATCACCCGCCCCAGTCGTCCGATATGTGCGGACTACCCGCATTCCGGAGGAGTGGGACGCGGGACACTGGAGTACGTGGGCGAATTGCGGTTCGTCGTGCAGCTGCACCGGGCGCGCAGGCTGCACTACGACTTCCGGATCGAGGTCGGCGGGGTGCTCGTGAGCTGGGCGGTGCCGAAGGGGCCCTCGCTCGACCCCAAGGTGCGCCGGGCCGCGTTTCATGTCGACGACCACCCGCTGGAGTATGTCGCCTTCGAGGGGGTCATCCCGGCCGGCACGTACGGCGGCGGGGACGTGATCGTGTGGGACACGGGGGCGTGGGTGCCGTACAAGGACCCGGACCCGCGGGCGGCGCTGGAGCGTGGGGAGCTGCACATCGAGCTGCACGGGCAGAAGCTGCGCGGGAAGTTCGTCATCGTGCGCACGCGCGGGGACGAGTGGCTGCTCATGCACAAGCGCGACGAGCACGCCGTGGACGGCTGGGACCCGGCGGCGTTTCCGCGCTCCGTCCTCAGTGGACGATCCAGCGACGAGGTGAAGGCCGACCCGCACTGGCAGTGGCGCTCCGAGCTGCCCGCCGATCGGGCCGCGGTGCCCGTCCGGGGTGCTGTGAGCGACGAGGAGCTGGCCGCGTTGGACGGGCTCGGGGAGGCGGGGACCTGGGAGGTGTTCGGGCGGCGGCTGCGGGTGACGAACCTGTCGAAGGTGCTGTTTCCCGGGCGGGGCGGCGAGCCGGCGGTGACGAAGCGGGAGCTGCTGCGGTACACCTCGGCGATCGCCTGCACTGTCGTGCCCTATCTCGCCGGGCGGGCCCTGAACCTGCACCGGTTCCCAGGTGGTTCGGACACGAAGGGCTTCTGGCAGAAGGCGCTGCCGGGGCGCGCCCCGGACTGGCTGCCGCGCTGGCGGGAGCCGTCGTCCGGCACCGAGTATCTCGTGGCCGGGGAGCCCGCGGCGCTGGTCTGGGCGGCGAACTTCGGCGGCCTCGAGTGGCACCCGTGGACCTCGCCGACGGACCGGCCGGACCTGCCGTCGTACGCGCTCGTCGACCTCGACCCCGGGCCGGGCACGGCCTGGGCGGACCTGCTGGTGCTGGCGCGCCTGCACCGCACGGCGTTCGAGCACCTCGGCGTCGCCGCGTACCCGAAGGTCAGCGGGCGGCGCGGCATCCAGATCTGGGTGCCGGTGCGACCCGGGCCGTCGTTCGCCGAGACGCGGGCGTGGGTGGAGGAGCTGTCGCGCTCGATCGGCGCGGTGGTGCCGGATCTCGTCAGCTTCGCGTGGGAGCGCGCGGGGCGGGAGGGCCGGGCCCGGCTGGACTTCACGCAGAACGCGGTGAACAAGACGCTCGTCGCGCCGTACAGCCCGCGCCCGGCCCCCGGCGCGCCGGTCTCGGCGCCGATCGCGTGGGACGAGCTCGACGACCCGGCGTTGCGGCCGGACGGGTTCACGATCCGTACTATCGGCGAGCGGCTGGCCGAGCGCGGCGAGCTGTTCGCGGGCGTCCTGAGCAACCCGCAACGGCTGCCGCCGCTGTCCTGAACCCGCCTCTCAGTTCGGGTCGGTGCGGAGCTTGGCGTGCAGGTGCTCGTCGTGGTGCTGGCCGTCGCCGTACGCGTACGACTCCCGCAGTGTTCCCTCCAGCGCGAACCCGGCGCCCTGCGCGACCCGGCACGACGAGGGGTTGCCGACCGCGTGAGCGAGCTCGATGCGGTGCAGTCCGGCCACGTCGAACGCGAACCGCGCGGCGGCCCGCACCGCCCGGGTGGCGATCCCGCGGCCCCGCGCGGCCGGGACCGTCCAGTAGCCGATCATGCCGTTTCCGGCCCGGGCGTCGATGACGCGCACGGACACCGTGCCCAGCAGCGGCCCGCTGGTCGCGTCGGAGACCGCCCAGCCCAGCCGCGTGCCCGGCGACCAGTCGGCCCGGTCCTCGATCCACTCCAGGGCGGCCGTGCGCGGATCGTCCGGCAGCTCGGACGACAGCGGGCTCCACCGCAGCAGCTCCGGGTCGGCGAAGGCCGCCTGCACGGCCGCGGCGTCGGACGCGACCGGCGCGCGCAGCACCAGGTCGCCGAGTTCGACGGGAACGAGCCGGGGCGGGATCGAGACCATTGCCCGGACTGTACGCGGCCCCGAACGCGCGGAACCCCGGCTGCCGTTGGCCGGGGTTCCGCGCGTCGGTGGTGTTGTTCAGCTGGCCCGCGCCGGTCAGAGGGCGCGGCGGCCACGGCCGCTCAGGCCGGCGACCAGTGCCACGCCGACGGCCGCGAGCAGCACCTGGACCAGCAGCTCGCCCCAGTCGACACCCGGGGTGTCGGTGGAGATGCCGATCGCGTTGGCCAGGACGGTGCCCAGCAGGGCGGCGATGACGCCAACCACCATCGTGACCAGGATCGACATGCTCTGCCGGCCGGGAACCACCAGCCGACCCAGCGCACCGACGATCAGACCGACGATGAGCGCCGTGATGATTCCGGTGACAGTCACTGCTCCTCCTCGAAAAGCTCGTTTTCCGGTCGAGGGATTGATGCCCCTGCGGGCGCGGGGCCAAACACGACATCGATCGGGTGGCTTCGCGCGAAAGTGCCGGTGGGTGGGCGGGGAGCTGCCGAAACTGGTGGTACCGGAAGCGAAGCACGCGATCGCACAAGCTCACCGGCAGCCAGGTGACCTCCCCCGGTGGCCGCGGGGGGACGGCACGACAGGGCGGTATGGCGCCGGCCGCATCCACGGCCCGCGACCGGCGCCATGCCCGAACCGAGCACTGCCACGTCCACGCCGAGCCGAGCGACAGATCCGATTTGTCGCCGACGATGACCACCTCGGCAGATCGGACGGTATTTCATGAAATATCGGATAAGTCAGTCGCGAAGCGGCGGACTTATCCACGACCCCGCTGGACGGCGACGGGCGGCCGCGCGGCCCGTCGCGGAAACGGCGGACCCATCCGCGACCCGTTCGAGCCGCCCCGGCACCGTGCGCTCAGCGGGGGCGGGCGGCCGCGCGGCAGGCGTCGAGGATGTCCGGGCGCAGCAGGTGGCCGAAGCCCGCGCGGTCCAGGCGCAGGACCAGCCCGGCGCGGTCGGTGGACAGGGCCGCGGCCGTGGCGTCCAGGTTCCAGTCGTGGGCCGCCAGCTTCGACAGCAGGTGGCCGCGGCGGGCCTGGGCGGCCGACAGGCGGAACGTCTTGAGATACGCCACGGTGCCATCCTGGTCGGTGATCGTCTCGCCGATGTGGTTGTCCAGCACCGGGTCGAACGGCGGCAGGAAGCGGGACAGGGTGAAGCGGCCCAGGCGGTACACGGCCGCGGTCGTCAGGGCCTGGACCGAGAACATCACCTCGTTGTGGAACGTGTCCCACTCGGCGCGGACCCGGGCGAGCTCGTCGCGCAGGTCGTCCACCGTGTGCACCCGGCCGGCGTCCAGGGGCTGGTGGAAGCCGTCGAGGTGCGGGTACAGCTGCGTGTAGTGGTAGAGCAGCTCGCCGTAGAAGTCCTGCAGCAGGGTCGGGTGCAGGGCCCGGTAGTCGTCCGGGTGGGGCACGACGAACACGCTCGCGAGGGCATCGGCGAGGTAGAGCGCGACGCCGCACTGGCCCGGGTGGATCTCGAAGACGCGCAGGGCGTCGTCGAGGCCCGCGACGGCGGCGCCGCGGTACGACTCCTCGACGCGCGGGGAGAGGCCCCGCGTGACGGCCGCGCGGGTCCACTCCTGCCAGGCGACCGGCGGGCCGTCGAACTGCAGGCCGAGGTAGCCCTCCAGGGCCAGGTGCAGCGGCAGGAAGCGCAGGCGGCCACGGTCCTCGCGGCGGGTCATGCGGCGGCGGAAGCGCAGGCCGGCCACGCGCGGCAGGCCGGGCTCGTGCGGGTCGAGCAGCTGCGTGCCGAACGCGGCCGCGGGCGAGCCGTCCGCGGTCCACGTGGCCACGAACGCGTGCGGGACGTAGGCGACGTACGCCTCGCGCGGGCCGAGCTCCACAATGGACAGCTCGTCGGCGTGCAGCCGCGCGTGCAGGCGCAGCCCGGCGACCGGCGCGTCGCGCAGCAGCGGCACGATCCGCACCGCGCCCCACGTCTGGGCGGGGCCGGTGCGCAGGCCGGGGATCATCGCAGGAAGCCTTCCACTCGCTCGTCCAGGTGGGCGCGCAGTTCGGCGAAGGTCGCCGTGCCGGTGGCGAAGCGCGCCAGCTCGACCAGCGCCGCCGCGTCCTCGGCGTCGCGCACGCCGACGCTCGCCACGGTGGGTGAGAGGCGGCGCACGTCGAAGGCATCGCCGTCGTACACCGGGTTGAGGTGCACGATCGACGTGCGCCCGTCCGGGTCGAGGCGCTGCCGCCACACCCGCAGCACCTCCGCGGCCAGCCCCGGCGGCGCGTTGTCCCAGCCGTCGGAGACCACGACGAGCCGCTCCGGCCGCCGCGCGAGGCCGTCGAGCAGCCGCTCCCCCAGCGGCGTGGCGCCGGCCGGGTGGACCAGCAGCGGATCGCCGGTGTGGTTGAGCCAGATCGGATGGTACCGCTGCGAAAGCGCCTCCAGCAGGTAGTGCGCGGCCAGCGCCACGGCGAGCGGGCGGCGGCGCTTCACCGCGGACCCCGACGCCGAGTAGCTGTCGTCGAGCACGGCGACGACGTCGCCCCAGGTGCCGGCCTGGCGCCCGGCCGCGCGGCGGGCGGCGGTGCGCAGGGCCGCGGTGAGCTCGTCGCGGCGGCGGGCCCGCTCGGGACGGGGCAGGGACAGCACGTAGAGCGCCAGGCGGGTCAGCGGCTGGCGGTCCAGCGCGATTCCCGCGACGCCCTCGACCGCGGCGCCCGAACGCTGCAGCCGCAGCCGCTCCAGCTCGCTCAGGCGCGGCGCGATCGCGCGCAGGAACTCGGCTCGGCCGATGCCGCGGCGGCGGCTCGAGGCGAGGCCCTCGGCGACCGTGTAGGGCAGGTCGAACAGCGCCTGCTTGTCGTAGTGCGCGCGGCGCCACGACTCCAGGATCGGCGTGGCGTAGCGGGCCGGGCGCCGCCAGTCGAACAGCATCGTGCCGACCTCGCCGGGCAGCTTCAGGTGCGCGTGGCCGGCCACGGCGGCGAGGGCGCGGCGATACTTCACCGCGTCGAACGCCACGTCGGGCCGGGCCGCGACCCAGTCCCGCACGATGGCCCGCGTGCGCCGGTTGTTGATGCCCTCGGCGCGCAGGGTGCGTAGCACGCGGTACACCCGCTGGGGAGGCAGCCGCGACAGCCGTGCGGCGATGAGGCGCCCCTCGAGCTTGCGCTGCGGCAGCGGCGCCTCCTGGGCGGTGCGCAGCAGCCCGAGCACGATCGTGGCGGCGTTCAAGTCGTTGATGTCCAGCGCGAGCGTGGCGGCGTAGATCTCGCGGTAGTTGACGCGCACGTAGTCGTGCAGGAAGGCCAGCGACAGCCGCTGCTGCCCGAGGTCGCCGTAGAACTCCCGCTGCCCGGTCGCGGCGACGGCGGCGTTGACGAACATCACCACGTCCTCGCACGCCGTCAGTTCCGACAGCTCCACAGCCTCCCCCTCGGCGCGATGTCTGAGTGCCGGTCGGGGAGTTCGACGTGCGAGCTGCGAAGCATCGCTTCAGAGGCGGGTTCCGGAAGTCGCGCGGACAGTCCCGCGACCGGCCCGGCCAGCGTACCGCCGCCCCGCGAAACGCCGCCCCCGATATTCCCGGTCGCGGCGGAACAGGGCGGTGCACCGGAAGTCCGCGCCGAAGGCCGTTCTCGAGGCGACCGGTGCGGCACAGCTCCGCGTCGTGGTCGGCGCGGAAGCCGCCCCACCACTCGGCCGCGGCGGCGGACCATCGGTTCGCATCGGGCTCGAACAGCCCGTCGAGGAGCCTCAGGACGTCCTCGACGCTGCGGATGTCGCGAGCCATGCGATCCCCCGATCTCGATGTCCAGCCGCCGCGGCCGGCCTATGGGGTCAGTTACGGAAGTCGGTTACCTCCTTGATCGAGCCGTCGGCGTTCCAGGCGATCGCGGACGGGCGGCCGCTGCCGACCCCCCAGAGCACCCGCAGCTCGGGGTGCGCGCTCCACGCGCCGGAGCCGCGCGGGGCGCCCCCGTCGCCGGCCATCTCGACCTTCGCCGCGGGGCCGACGTAGATGCCGACCTGCACGACCTTCCCGCCGGGCACCGGGAACTCGTGGATGCCGAGGTAGAAGCCGGGTGCGGACGGCGGGCGCTGCAGCGAGCTGAGAATGGTCAGCTCCTGGATGGTGCCCTGGCCACGGTCACTGCCGGCGTGCACCATCGCCGAGCGGTCGTCGCCGTCGAACCAGAACATCAGCTCGCCGCCGTCGGCCAGGGTGACGCCGGTGCGGATGCGGTCGCCGAGCAGTGTGGAACGGTCGTCGCGGTTGACGGCGCTGTCGACCCGCTGGACGAAGGACGTGGTGCCCAGCGCGGTGCCGTTGGCGCTGTAGGCGGTGAACACCGCGTCCGGCGTCGAACCGTTGGGGTCGCTGGTCTCGGCGGCCGCGACGCCGCCCCGGCGGACCCAGAACACCGTCGCGTTCGGGTAGCCCGGCGCCGGCGCGGTGGTGGCCTCGACCGTGTGCCCGCCGGCGGTGACCTTGACCTTCACGCCGGCGGCGTGGAAGAGGCCGACGTCGATGATGCTGCCATGCCGGTCGAGCACCTCCGCGATCGTTGAGGAGAAGGTGTTGTTGTCCGTGTTGTCCGGGGTGCCGAGCGAGCCCAGGTCCCGGATCGCGCCGGTCGTGTCGTGGCGCAGGCCGACGTGGGGGCCGTAGTCCGCAACGTTCCACAGCACCACCTCCTCGGCGTCGCCGAAGCGCAGTCCGGTCTGGGTGTACGGGCCGGCCGGCGGCGGGAACGAGGACACCGCCGACGGCGGCATGATCGTGCTGCCGAACGCCTGCGGGGCGGCCGTGGCGGTGGACGCGTTGTGGCTGGGCCGCGGCGACGGGCCGGCCGGGCTGAGTGCGATGGCGCCGCCGGCGGCGAGGATCGGGGTCAGGGCCACGGCGATGCCCGCGAAGAGGGTGCGGAACCGCCGCTTCCCGGCCGCGCGCTTGACGTCGGCGAAGTTGAGGCGGGTGCTCTGGTGCTCGGTCCGCTCGGCCAGGGCGCGGCGCAGGTCGTCGATCGTGTGCATCAGTTCGCCTCCTGGTGGTGTGCGAGCGGGCTGACCTGCGGGTCGACGCGCAGCTTGCGCAGCGCCCGCGCGGTGGTGCTCTTCACCGTGCCGAGCGCGACCCCGAGCTCGGTGGCCGTCTGCTGCTCGGTCAGGTCGAGGTAGAACCGGCAGACGATCACCGCCCGCTCCCGCCGCGACAGCTGCCGCAGCGCCCGGGCGAGGCCGGCCCGGTCGGCCGCCGCCTCGGCCGGGTCAGCGCCGGCCGCGGCCCGGTCGGGCACCTGCGGCACGGGCCGCTCGCGCCGCCTTCGGCGCCGCCACCAGTCGCTGTGCAGGTTGACCAGGATGCGGCGGGCGTACGCGTAGGCGTCCCCGCCCTCGAGCCGATCCCACGCCGTGTACGTGCGCACGAGCGTGTTCTGGGTCAGCTCCTCGGCCTCGCTCGCGTCCCCGGTGAGCAGGATCGCGACGCGGTACAGCCGCTGTGTCGATGCCGCCATGAACGCCTGGAACTGCGCGTCGCGCTCACCGGGCGGGTCTTCGGTGGAACTTCGCATCTGTCGGTCGCTCCTCCCCGTCGTGGCCCCTTCGCCCTCCCTACTGCGCAGGCCTCGAAAAGGTTCCGCGAATCGACGGGGATTTCTTCAGGAACGCCGGGAGTGCCGCCAGCCGCGGATGCCCAGCACCGCGACGGCGGTGCCGATGGCGAGCGACACGGCGATCAGCACCGCGTGGATCCAGAAGAAGCCGGTCGGGTGCCCGGCGGCGTCCCAGGCCCGGTCGTCCTTCCAGATGGCCAGCAGGAACCGGGGCCAGATGACCCAGCTCCACACGCCCACCAGGACCAGGAACACCGACCAGCGCCGCGACAACACCACCCGCCGAGTATGCCCGATCACGGTGGAACGAATGAAACAGGCGAAAATTCGCGCTCTTGACAATTGGTCGGGGCCGATGCTGTGCTTGCTTGCACTTCGTTACATTTGTGTTTCATTTGTTTCAGATGGCCACCCCGCTGGGAGAGATGCGATGCAGCAGAAGGTGTTATCCCTGGTGATGGCGTCAGCCGCGGTCGCCGCCGGGCTCACCGGGGCCACCGCGGCGCAGGCGAGCGCGGCGCCCTCGGCGCGGGTGTTCGTGACCACGATCGATCGGTCGGAGCTGATGCACGAGCGGGCCTCCGTGCCGTTCGGCACCACGGCGAGCGGGCTCACGACGATCACGCTCGACCCGAGCCGGACGTATCAGAGCATGGACGGCTTCGGCGCGTCGATCACCGACTCGTCGGCGAGCGTGCTCTACCGGCTCTCGCCCGCCAAACGGGCCGAGGCGATGCGGGCGCTGTTCGACCCCGAGCGCGGGGTCGGCGTGAGCTTCCTGCGCCAGCCGATCGGGGCGTCGGACTTCACGGCGCAGCCCGAGCACTACACGTACGACGACATGCCCCCGGGCCAGACGGACTTCCCGCTCACCCGCTTCAGCATCGCGCACGACCAGGCGCAGATCCTGCCGCTGCTGCGGGAGGCCAGGCGGCTCAACCCGCAGCTGAAGGTCATGGCCACGCCGTGGAGCCCGCCGGCGTGGATGAAGACCGGCGACTCCCTCGCCAGCGGGGAGCTCAAGGACGACCCGAAGGTGTACGCCGCCTACGCCCTCTACCTGACCCGGTTCGTGCTCGCCTACACCGCGGCCGGCGTGCCGGTGGACTACATCACGGTGCAGAACGAGCCGCAGAACCGCGACGCGGGCGGCGGGCCGGTGATGGGGCTCAGCACCACGCAGGCCGGAAAGGTCATCGAGATCCTCGGCCCACTGCTGCGGCTCGTGAGCCCGCGCACGAAGATCCTCGGCTACGACCACAACTGGCAGACGCATCCGAACGACATCGCCAACACCCCGCCCGGGCAGGACCCGGAGGCGAACTACCCGTACAAGCTGCTGCAGAACCCGGCCGCCGGCTGGGTCGCCGGCACCGCCTACCACTGCTACTACGGCGACCCGAGCGCGCAGACCGCCCTGCACGACGCGTACCCCGGCAAGGGCATCTGGTTCACCGAGTGCTCCGGCTCGCACGGCGCGAACGACACCCCGGCGCAGTACTTCACCGACACCCTCAAGTGGCACGCCCGCACCATCACCGTCGGCGTCACCCGCAACTGGGCCAAGTCGGCGGTCACCTGGAACCTCGCGCTGGACCCGGCCGGCGGCCCGCACCTCGGCGGCTGCGGCACCTGCACCGGCCTGATCACGGTCAGCGACGACGGGACCTTCACCACCGACGCCGAGTACTACACGATCGGGCACCTGTCCAAGTTCGTGAAGCCCGGCGCCGTCCGCATCGCCAGCACCAGCTTCGGCACGACCGGCTGGAACGGCGAGGTCACCGACGTGGCCTTCCGCAACCCGGACGGCTCCACGGTCCTGGTGGCCCACAACGAGAACGACGCGCCGCGGACCTTCACCGTCGCGGTCGGCGGCCACTCGTTCGACTACACCCTGCCCGGCGGCTCGCTCGCCACGTTCACCTGGCCGAAGAGCAAGGTGCTCGAGGACGGCCGGCGACTGCTGCCGATCGCCGGCGCGACAGCGACGTCGTCACCCGCGAGCCCCGACGCCGCCCTCGCCGTCGACGAGGACGCCACGACCCGCTGGTCCAGCGGCACGGCGCAGGAGCCGGGGCAGTACCTCCAGGTCGACCTCGGCTCGGCGCGCACCTTCCGCCGGGTCGCGATCGACAGCGGCGCGAGTACCGGCGACTACGCCCGCGGCTGGCGGCTGTCCGGCAGCGACGACGGCGCCCACTGGACGACGCTCGCCCAGGGCACGGGCACCGGTCAGCTGACCAATGTGGACATCCGCCCCACCCGCGCCCGGTACCTGCGGGTCACCTCGACCGCATCGACCGGCAACTGGTGGAGCGTCGCCGACATCCGCCTGTACGCCTGACAGAGATGAGACGTTCACGTGGCGGGGCGGCACCGTCAGCACAGCGGCAAGTGCCTCGACGACACCGGCTGGGGCGCCGCCGGCGGCGCGCAGCTGCGGCAGTGGTCCTGCGCCGGCGGACCGGCCCGGACGTTCCGCCGGGTCTCGGGTAGCCGCGCGTGGGCCGCCGCACCGCGCGGTGGCCCACGCCAGGGCGCCTGCGGGCGCGGTCCGGCCGCCTGCCGGGCGATCGCGGTGACGGCCATGAACACGGCGCCGTACGCGGCCGGCCCGCGCGGTCGCCGCCCGCCATCTCGACCGGCGCCTTTCGCTGCTGACCGGCATCGCCGGGGCCGCGGACGCCGCCGACCCGGCCGAGGCCGGCCGCCACCTGCTCACGCTGGTCTCGGGGGCCCACGGCCCGGGCCGACCACCACGGCGACCGGCGGGCGGCGGAGTCGGCCCGCACCGCCGCCCGGACGCTGCTGGCTACAGCCAGACGCTGACTTCCAGGCGGCCGGTGTTGCCCAGGTCCAGCGGAACCGGCGGCTTCACCAGCTGGCGCGGCCCGCCCGGGGTCGCGGCGACCGACAGGTAGACGCCGCTGACCGGGGGCTCGTCCGAGGCCGTGTACGTGTTGCGCCACGCCAGCACCGCGGTCGTACTCTGGCCCGGGGCGAGGGCGACCGGGTGCGGGGACTGGCTCCAGTGCTGGCTCGGCACGACGGAGATCTCCTGGATCGACTTGTCCTCGCCGAGCACGACGATCTCGGGCCGGCCGTTCACGGTCACGGCGGTGTCGCCACAGTTGGTCAGGTGCAGCGACATCTCCCGGTATCCGGCCGCAGCGTCGCCCCGGTCCGCGACGATCCGCAGGCCGCCCTCGGGGCAGCCGGTCGCCTCCTGGGTCGGGCTCGGCGCGGCCTTCCACGCGGTGGTGGGCAGCACCGTTCCCGGCGGCGCGGGCTTCGCGCACGCCGCGAGCAGGGCACAAACCAGCAGCGGTACTGCCAATCGCCTCCTCATGCCAGCCGCTCCGGCGTCACCTCGGCCACGCTCGCCGCGCCGGCCAGCCCCATCCTCAGGTCCAGCTCCGCGACCACGTTCTCGATCACCTGCCGGACCCCGCCCGAGCGCCCCCTGCCGATAGATGATGCCCTGCCGGGCGCGTCCAGGACCGATGCGGGGAGTTGTCACGCCGCGGAACGGTACCCTTCGACGGGTGGCCCTGCCGACCCCGGACGACCTGCGCGACGCGACCTGCGTCGCGTGCCCCGGCCAGTCACTGCCGCTCGGCGCGTTCGACGTCGCCGACCGCCCCGGCCCGGCCCACCCGTACGACCCGTCCCGCGGCCACCGGGTCAACGCCGCGACCGGCACCCCGACGTGCGTCCACCCATTCCGCGTCGGCATCCCGCCGGCCCTCTACGCGTCCTGCGGCGCTCCCCTCCCGACCGGCGAAGCCCCACCCCCACCCCCGCGCGAGACCGACCTGGAGCTGCCCGACGACCCAACCCTGCTGGAGGCATGGCTGATCGCGGTCGTGCGAGACACCCCCGACGCGTCTCTGGGCTCGACGCTGCGCCGCGCGGAGACGGCCGCCCTGACCCGCTTCACCCCAGCCCAGGTCGTCGACTCCCTCCGCCGCGTCCTGTCCACGGAGCTCACTCGCCGTCAGCGATAAGTTCGGCCACTCCGCGTCGCGACTCGGAGCTCGACGAACAAGCTTCTTCATGCGCCTACCCGCCCGCGTCGCGACAGCTCGAGCCGCACACCGCACGGCCAGGGCTCGCGTCGGCCGGTGACGCCCGGTGGCCGGCTCGGCAACAGCGGAGCCTCGACCCCGCCCGGTGACGACACCACGGCCACGCCGGCGGCGACCGCGCTCCAGCTCGACCCCTACCACCCGAGTCGGCGGACGCGGAAAGCGACCGGCCCAGGACCGGCCATGGTGATGTCTTCGAACCGCGCGCCCAGCGACCGCCTCCACACCCCCAGACGGTCCAAGGCGACAGCCGGCGAGATCGGATGCGCGGATGACGAGGTGGACGCGGCCTGGGAGTAGCACGTGGCGGCGTGGCCACAGCGGAGCTCAGCGGTGGCATAGGGATGCGCCCTTGCGGCGGCGGCCCGACCGGTAGCGGGTGCCGGGAAGATCGGCGTCGGCACGGCGTCGCCGGAACCGCTCGGCCGTGGCTGCGGCAGCAACGGTGACACAGCATCGCCGCAACGGCCAAGCCGGTGGGGCGAAGGTGACGCCACGGATTGACAGCACGACGACTGCACAGGCCGGGAACACGGCGACTCGAACGGTCGAGAACGCGGCGACTGGACCTGTCGGGGGCGCGGTGACGTCGGTGCAGCCTGGGAACGTGGTGACGGCGAAGGCTTTGGCGATGGCGCACGGGACGTCGGCGGCGACGATAGCCTTGGCGACTGCGCACGAGATGTCGGCGGCGGCAATGACTGCGATGGTGCGCCGGCAAGGTCGCGAGGGCGAGACGGCCCTGGCCGCGCGGGCACGGACGGTTCATAGCGAGGGTTGGGCTGGGCGGCCGGACGGCGGGAGTCGGACTGGAGCCCCGGACCGCGGGAGGCGGGCTGGGCCGGCAGACAACCCGGCTTGCGCTGATCCGACGGACAGCGACGATCGGACTGAACGGCCGGACGACGGGAGTCGGGCTGGGGACCCGGACCACAGGATTCTGGCGAAGGAACCGGACCGCCGGAATCGGGCCGAGTCGGCGGACAGCCCGGGCTGGGCTGGGCCGCCACAGCACGGCGACGAGCCGCTCGGGCATCCTGCTCAGCCCAATGAGCCGCAATCTCAGCGGTGCGAGCCTCGGCGTCCAAGCGGGCCAGACGTTCAGCATGACGCGCCTCCAAACCACGACGGCGAGCCTCAGCGAACTCGGCACGGACCGCACGACGACGAGCCACACGACGACGCTGCTCAGCCAACATCGCATCCAACCGACCACACCACTCCGACTCGGCGATCCCGACCAGCACCTCACCCATGACAAGAACCTAGAGAACAGGGGTACGACAAAAACCGCTGAGCAGCGGAAACAGGTGACCCAACGGGCGACAGCGCGATCCTGACCACCCGGCGGGTCGCCCTTATCGGAATTTTCGGCTTTCAGGACATAAGTCCGATATTCATCAGGGACCTTCCGAGGTTGTCGGCAGCTTCGTGTCGAGGCCGGTCACGGTTCGTACCGCGCGGGCGATTGGGTCCTGGGTGCCGAACCGGCCGAGGAGCCAGCGTGCCTGGGCCGCTCGCACGCCCAGCACCGGGCCGGTCAGCTCCGCCGCCCAGAGCAGCACCCCCAGGGCAACGTCGGGGCCGTCCAGCTCGCCCGCGTCCAGGGCCGTCAGGATGCGCTCGCGGGCCGCCGGGGCCGCCGCTCGGTCCACGCGGTCGTTGTGGGCGTGGGTGCCGGAGCGCTCCTGGTAGCGGCCCAGCAGACGCTGCCGCGCCGCGACCGTCTCCACGACGTCCGGGCCCAGCTCCTCCAGCCACGCGTGGACGGGGCGCGACCGGCTGGCCGCGACCCGCTCCAGTACCGCATCCAGGAACGGGTCGCCGGCCGGCTCGCCGGTCGCGGTGAGGGTGCCGTCGACGGTGACGCAGCCGCGCAGCCGCAGGTCGGTCAGGGCCGCCGCGGCGAGCGCGGCCGGGAACGTGCGCAGGTCGACCCGGCGGCGGCCGTCGGGGCCGAAGCTCAGCGTGAACAGCTCGTCCGCGAGGCGCCCGGCCCCGGACAGGGCCCCGAGCGGCAGCGGCGCGTTGCGGCGCTTGAGTACGCCCAGGTCGGCCAGGACGGCGACGAGTGCGGGAACGGCCGCCGGGTCCGCGCAGGCCGCAGCCACGGCCTCGCCGAGGCGCGGCGGATCGACCCGCAGGGCCCGCGACCAGTCGTGCAGCCAGCGCGCCGGGCCGGCCGCGACCGCGGCGGCGACGACGTACTGCCCGGGGCTCTCCCCGAGCCGCCGCTCCAGCTCGCCGGCCCGCCCGGCGCCGAGCAGCGCCAGCGCCACGTCGAGCCCGCCGGCCCGCTCCAGCCGCTTCGCGTCGAGCTTCGCCTCGTGCCGCGCCGCCGCCTCGACGCGGTCGTGGAAGTCGCGGGTGCGCAGCGCGGCGGCCAGTACGTCCGGCCCGGCCACCAGACTCGTCGCCGGCGACAGGTCCACCGGGCCGTCGGCGGGGCGCCCGGTCAGGCGGGCGACACGGTCGGCGAGCGGCGGGTGGCTGTCGAACGGTCCGGGCGGCGGGGGGCGCAGGCCGGGGACGTACCGTGGGTCTTGGGCGAAGCGCTCCAGCAGCTCGCCGGGCTCGTACCCGCCGGTGCGGGCCCAGCGCGTGTAGCTGGCCACCACCAGGTCCCACGTCTCGGACAGGGTGCCGAGATCCTGCAGGGCGGCCGCCAGCTCGTCGCCGCCCGCGACCCGGGCCGCGACGTCGTCGGCCTCCAACTCGGTGCGGCGGTTCACGGCCGAGGCGACGGCGGCGTAGATGCCGAGGTAGAACGCGAGGATGATGCCGGCCGGGCTGTACTCGCCGGACCGCTCGACGGTGCGGGACATCGCCTGCATCCCGCGATAGGTGGTCACGGCGAGGCCGGTGTGCCGGCCCGCGTAGTGCCCGAGCTCGTGGGCGAGCACCCCGCGCACCCGCGCGACCGGCCAGGCCTGCAGGAGCTGGACGCCGATGCAGAGGTACCGCCGCCCGCCGCGCAGTCCCAGGGCGCCGGTGTCCTGCCAGACGAACGCGGCGGGCTCCGCGACGAGCCGGATCTCGTCCGGCGGCCGGGTCCCGACCAGCGCGGCCAGGTCCCGGACCTCCCGCCACAGGCCGGGGGCCTCGTCCTCGCCCACGACATGCCCGACGTCGAGCGCCTCGGGAGCGGATCGCAGCAGCTGTACCGCGGGAATGATCAGGCCTCCGGCCGCGGCGAAGGCGAGTGCGGTCACCGCATGCGCGTCCGCCGAGCCGGGGAAGGCCACGATGGTCCACACGGCCAGCCAGGCCAGCGCCCCGAACAGCGCCGCGCCGAGCACGTAGAAGCCGCCGAGCATCACCACGGCCAGCAACGCCCGAAGATTGACCCCGTGCACGGCCTCAGAGTGCCATCGGCGCGCCACCTGAAGTACACGTGCCGGGGTGACTGCCGGGCCGCAGCGGACTCATCATAGGGTCAGAATCCATGAGCAGCGTCTTTTCGAAGATTCTCGCCGGCGAGCTGCCGGGGCGGTTCGTGTGGCAGGACGACGACGTGGCGGCGTTCCTCAGCATCGCGCCGCTGCGGCCCGGGCACACGCTCGTCGTGCCGCGCCAGGAGGTGGACCAGTGGACGGCCGCGGAGAACGGGCTGTTCACCAAGTGCGCGCAGGTGGCGCAGCGCATCGGGCAGGCGGTGCAGCGGGCGTGGGACGCGCCGCGGGCCGGGCTGATCGTGGCCGGCTTCGAGGTGCCGCACATGCACCTGCACGTGTTCCCGACCTGGGGCATGGGCGACTTCGACTTCGCCCGCGTCGACCAGAACCCGGACCCCGCCGCCCTGGACGACGCCGCCGCGCGGATCCGCACCGCATTGGGTGAACTCGGACACGTGAGCGGATCGTAACGCTCCGCGTTTTCGGCGGCGAGGATTTGGTCGGATCGATGAGCATGCTGGGTCACGCCGCGCCGCGCCGCGCCGGGCTACGGCTCGTCGACATCGAGGACTTCCAGGTGTAGTTCGACGACCGGCGCGGTGAGGCCGACACCTGGACGATGTGGGCCGCGGCCCGCCGGACCAGAAATGGCAGCGCTCAGCCGAGCAGGTTTCGCAGCTGCCCTGACCAGCCCTCGGTGTGGATGGCCCGGCCCACGAAGCGCTCGCGGAGCACGCGCAGGGCGGGCAGGCGCTGGGCGGCCTTGCGGTAGCGGGAGGCGGCCGAGGTCGCGTCGGAGTGGATACCCTCGACGCGGAAGCCGAGCAGGTCCAGGGCGCGGTTGAGCTGGGCGGCCTGGTCCGTGTCGCGGCAGGTGAAGACGTACGTGGCGTGGTCGGCGGCGTTGAGGACCTCGTACACCAGGTGCCCGGACGGGGTCAGGCACAGCAGGAACGCGAGCACCGCCGGGTCGACCGGGTCGGCCAGCGCCGCGTAGTCCGTGTGCGCGGGGGTCACCCGCTCGTGCGGGAAGACGTCGCGGGGCAGGTGGGGGCCGCCGGCGTACGCGTTCTGGAAGCCGCCCATCGTGCCGAGCAGGCCGTAGGCGAGCGGAGGGCCGTAGGCGTCGAACGGGCCGTCGAAGCCGAGGCTCGCCGTCATGCCGGCCGCGAACATGCCCGGCAGCCCGGCGGCGAAGTAGCCGGCCCGGCCGTCGTGGTCGAGCACGGGCGGGCGCGCGGAGTCGCGCCAGGGGGCGGCGCCGGAGCCCTCACGCTGTACTGACACCGTCTGTTTGAAACCGAGGAACGCCTGGCCCCGGGCGAGCAGGTCGCGGGCGCCCGCGGCCCGGTCGGGCGCACAGGCGGCGTCCAGCAGGGCGGGGAAGACGGTCGGCTCGACCGCCTCGAGGTCGGTGCGGGCGGCGGCGAGACCGTCGCGCAGCAGCGCGGCGACCGAGCGCAGGGCGACCGGGCCGAGGCCCGGCAGCAGCGCCGCGAGGAAGTGCGAGGTGCGCCCGGCCGCGGCGGAGGTGCGGGCCCGCAGCAGTTCCAAGAATTCGCCGGTACGCCGGGCCAGGCGCCCGACCGCGATCGGCGGGCGCCCGGGGACCTCGATGCCGATCGTGTACCCGGTGCTGTCGGTCGAGACCGACTTGATGAACGCGTAGGGGACCTTCTCGGCGAGCCCGCCGTCGGGGACGATCACGAGCGCGTCGTCGTAGAGGCGCAGCTCGGCCGGGGAGCCGTCGGCCCAGCCCGGGAATGCCTCGGCCGTGCCGACCCCGTCGAGCAGCAGGACCTGCTCGGTGTCGGCGACCCGGGCCTCGCCGATCTCGGCGAGCAGTTGGGTGCGCATGACGCCGAGGCGGCTGAGCTCGAGGCGGGCGCCGTCGGCGAGGGCGAGGCCGATGACGTACGGCTGCGGCTCCCCGATCTCGACGACGTCCGCGGGCGCGACCCGCAGGACCGGGCCCGACTCGGGGGTCACGACCAGGGCACCGCCGGCCATCTCGGCGGTGCCTTCGCCCTCGTCGAGCAGGGCACCGCCGTCGGCGATGAGGCGGTAGTGCATGTCAGGCCGTCGACGAGCCGCACTCGGCGCAGAACATCGCCCCGGGCTGCGACGGCGTGCCGCAGTTGCCGCAGAACCGCTTCTGCTGCGGCGGCGCCGCGGCCAGCGGTGTGCCGCAGTGCTGGCAGAACTTGCCGCCGCCGGTCTCGTTCATGCAGGACGGGCAGCGCCCGACGGCCTGGTCGCGATAGTTGACGTCG
The DNA here is from genome assembly GCF_050942935.1 of Dactylosporangium sp. CA-233914. Taxonomy (NCBI): domain Bacteria; kingdom Bacillati; phylum Actinomycetota; class Actinomycetes; order Micromonosporales; family Micromonosporaceae; genus Dactylosporangium; species Dactylosporangium sp. CA-233914. The sequence goes on from NZ_CP192030.1 coordinate 8,635,240, forward strand.
CGGGTCCAGTCGACCTGCTGGATCTTCTCGTGCAGCTGGTTGACCTGCGCGGCCGCCTGCATCCCGGCGATCTCCTGGTCCAGGCGCGGCGCACAGCTGGTGCACAGCCCGCGCTCGTTGTTCCAGCAGACCTGCTCGCAGACCCACTGCCCGCACCGGTGGCACTGGTTGAAGTGGACCTGCATCTCCTCGGCGGCCTTGGCGAGCGCCTTGTCGCGGGTCGACCCGCGCACGCCGTCACGCATCCACTGGGCGTCCCAGCCGATCTGCGACGCCTTGGAGCCGATCTCGCCCCCGAGCAGGTCCCCGCCCATGCGCAGCAGCTTCCCGCCGAAGCCGGTGACGGAGTGCTGGAACGAGGAGGAGTACCCGTTCCCGCAGCGCATGCAGTTGAACTCGAACTGGTACCCCTCGCGCGTGGAGTGGTCCGAGTAATTGTTGGTGAACGGCACCATGCCAGCCATCGGCACAAACCCCTAGTTCGCAGCAACCGGCCTTCCTCCCTGTTGTACCTGCTGCGCGCCGGGACATGATCGGCAAGTCGGTCTTACGACATCGCCTGATCGGCGGCCTGACCAGCCAGACCATCACGCGCCACTGAACGGTCGCAGCTCACCCCTGAAACGCCATGACGTTCCGCTCGGCCCACGCGGCGAACGGGGCCGCCGGGCGCCCCAGCACCCGCGACACATCGGGGCTCACAGCCACCTCGGCAGGCAACGGCTGCCCGAGAATGCCCAGCGTCCCGTCCGCGATCGAGGCGGGCATGACCCGCACCATCTCCGCCCGCGCCTGCTCGGCGGTCTGCTCGACGAACGCGACGGGCGCCCCCAACGCCGAGGCGATCGCCCGCACACGTTCGCGCGGGGTGGTCGGCTCCGGCCCGGTGAGCACGTACGTCTGCCCGGCATGGCGATCGTCCAGCAGCGCGGCCGCCGCCACCGCCGCGATGTCGGCCGGATCGACGACCGGCAGGGCGACGTCACCGAACGGCGCGAAGGCCCGCCGCTCGGCCCGGATCGACGCCGCCCAGGCGAAGGCGTTGCTGGCGAAGCCGCCGGGCCGCAGCACGGTCCAGGCCAGACCGGACGCCTTGACCAGCTCCTCGAGCTCCAGGAGGGCCGCGTGCGAGGAACGCAGCCCGGCGGCGTGGGAGGACAGCAGCACGATGCGCGAGACCCCGGCCGCCCGGGCCGAGGCGAGCACCGCGGCGCCGTCCACGCCGGCGGGCGGCACGAGCAGGAACAGGGCATCCGCGCCGCGCAGGGCCGGCCCGAGGGCGGCCAGGTCCGCCGGGACATGGCGGGCACCAGGGGGTACGACCGACGGCGCGTTTCGCGACACCATCGTGAACTGCACGCCGGCCGAGCTCAGGGCCGCCGCCAGGGGTTGTCCGACATTTCCGGTAGCTCCGGTAACCACGATCATGAGCGGAAAGCTAGCATCACGAAGATAGTAGGTACCTAGAGGAAAGTGACTATGAACGAGGACACCATCCCGGAGCTGGCGTGCCCGATCACGCCCGTCGTCGACCTCGTGTTCAGCCGGTGGACCACGCCGATCCTGTGGTCGCTGAACCAGCACGGCCGGCAGCGCTTCAGCGAGCTGGAGCGGCGCATCGGCACGATCACCGCCAAGGTGCTCACCCAGCGGCTGCGGCAGCTGGAGCGCGACGGGCTGGTGGTGCGCACCTACACCCCGGAGATTCCGCCGCGGGTGGAGTACGAGATCAGCGATCTGGGCCGCAGCCTCGGACCGCTGTTCCAGCACCTGGCCGAGTGGGCGGCGAGCAACCTGCCGGCCGTGGCCGAGGCGCGCACCGGCTACGACCGGCGGGACCGCCCCTAACTAAGCCTCGATCCGTGGATCGGCGCTTGCGTGGGTGTTTGGATGAGATCGAATTGATCTTGTTGGGTTGAGGGTGTGGCTGTGCTGCTGGCCCTCGGTCCAGCGTGCTCGGTTTCCTGCCCGTCGGGTTGGTTGCGGGTGGGGTGTTGCGTGGTGGTGCGTGCGGCAGGGGGTGGTCTGTCTCAGGTGGCGAAGACGGCGTTCCAGAGGGTGAGCCAGGCTGCGGCGCGGGGCCAGTGTGCGGGTAGGTGCAGTGTGGGGCGGTGTTGGGGGCGGGCGAGCCGGGCTGGGATGGTGATCAGGTGGGTGCGTAGGGTGGCGCCTCGGGCTTTGGTGTAGCGGGTGGTGCCGGTGAGCGTGCTGGCGGCGCGGAGCAGGTTGTGGCAGATCGCGGCGAGGATGGTCCAGGCGGCGTTGGCGGGGAAGGAGCCGGAGGGTTGGTGGGCCCAGGGGCCGTCGATGAGGTCGGACCAGACGGTTTCGCAGATGGCGTGCTGGCGGTGGGTGAGGTCGGCGTCGGTGACCGGTGTGGTGGTGTTGGTGAAGAACGGGTGGTAGCGCCAGACCGGGAACAGCGGGTCTTGGGTGTTGGCGTCGAGCACGCGGCGCACGACGAGCCGGCCGGTGGTTTCGTGGCGGGTGCCGGTGAACGCGGTGTACGGGACTTCGGCGACCTGGGCGTCGGAGATCAGCTGCCCGGTGTCCGGGTCGATGACCGCGCCGGGGTAGCGCACGGGTGTGTACTGCTCATCGGGAATGGTGGCGATGGCGGCGTCAACGGCGGGGTTGCGGGTGATCGTGAACGAGAACTGTGCTCCCGCTTTGACGACCGCGGTGACGTTCTTGCCGGAGCAGTATGCGGAGTCGCCGCGGACCAGGATGTTCGCCGGGTCCGCGCCGGCTGATACGGCGGTGTTGAGGGCTTCGGTGACCATGCTCGCCGCGCCCCTGCCGGAGCCGGCGCGTCCGGCTCGTAGCCGGACCGCGGCCAGGACCGGCGCCGCGTTCGGGGTGCTGATGGTGACGGCGAGTGGGGACAGGCCGCGGCGCAGGACGGTTTTGCCCGCGATCTTCGTGTGGCCGAACGACGCACCGTGCTTGGCGTGGCCGTAGACCGGGCGCAGCAGCGAGTCGATGTCGATGAACACGCGTTCGTCGATGCCGGCCAGCAGCGGGGTGCGCGCGGCGAGGGCGAGCAGGTGCCGGCGCAGGACCGCTGACAGTTGCCGGGTGTGGCCGTGGGTGAACTCCCGCAGCAGAATCCCCAGCGTCGCAGCGGCGTAGACGCCGCTGAACAGCTTGCCCGTCCCACCGGCGCGGATGACGTCGAGGTCGTCGATGCTGTCCGCGCCGGCGGCCATCCCAGCGACGATCGAGGTCAGCTTCGGTGTCGCGTTGGCCGCCCCGGACTTGACCCGCTCGTCGACGAACCGCACGTGCTCGTCCAGCAGCTGTGACAGTCCCGTCTGCTCGGCCAGTTCCAGCAGCGGCACCAGGCCCGCGTGCGACACGAGGTTGCCCTCATCGAACACCGCGCTGTCACCGCGCCAGGCATGAGATGCTTGCACCGAGAGTGTCCTTCCACGCTGGTCCGGTCAGGGTCCTAGACAAACCCGATCATCCCAGCTGGCAGGGCACTCTCGTCACATCTCCACACCGGTTCTGGTCACGGCGGAGCAATCCGGTCCACGGATCGAGGCTAAGAGTTGAGTGGCGTGAGGAGCACGCCAGGTAGGCGAGATTTACGCCACGCGCCGGCACCGGCAGCGCGGCGACGACAAGCAGGACAATGGCGATGCGATACAGGACGGCCTGTGCCGACAGTGACCGCCTCCGGAAGGGGGTTCGGACCGGTCGATCCATTCCCAGATCACCGTCCACCTGAACCACCGAGGAGCGCACCCATGCCGGCACCCGGCGAGCCCCTGCGGAAGCTGGGCTTCCTCACCATCGGCCTGTTCGACCCCGCCGACCCGGCCGCCGGGCACAACGCGACGCTGGAGGTCATCGCGCTGGGCGAACGCCTCGGCTTCGACAGCGCCTGGCTGCGGCACCGGCACCTGCAACACGGCATCAGCTCGCCCCTGACCGTGATCGCGGCCGCGTCGCAGCGCACGAGCCGGATCGAGCTGGGCACCGCGGTGATGCCGCTGGGCTGGGAGAACCCGCTGCGCCTGGCCGAGGACCTGGCGACCGTGGACCTGCTGTCCGGCGGGCGGCTCAACCCCGGCGTGAGCGTCGGGCCGCCGATGCACTACGAGCGGGTCCGCGCCGCGCTCTACCCGGACACCGCCGACGCCGAGGACTTCAGCTACGCCCGGGTCGAGCGCCTGCTGGCCTTCGTCGCCGGGGAGCGGGCCAGCGACTTCTCCGGCACCGAGGGCTTCGAGGTGTTCTCGGAGCGGGTCGAGCCGCACTCCCCCGGCCTGCGCTCCCGGATGTGGTACGGCGGGGGCAGCGTGCGCTCCGCGCAGTGGGCCGGCGAACAAGGTCTGAACCTGCTCACCAGCAGTGTGGTGAAGGCCGAGGACCCCGACGACCCGGCGCCGGACTTCGCCGCGATCCAGCTCGCCCACGTCCGCGCGTTCCGCTCCGCCCACCCCGACGGCTCCCGCGCCCGCGTCTCGCAGGGGCTCGTCGTCATCCCGACCGACGGCGCGACGCCTTCGCAGCGGCAGAAGTACGCCGAGTACGCCGCCCAGCGCCTGCCGCGCACCGCCACTCCGCAGGGGCCGGCCCGGATGATGTTCGCCCCGGACCTCGTCGGCCCGGCCGAGCAGATCGCCGAGCGGCTCCATGCGCACGCCGCGTTCCGGGAGATCGACGAGGTCGCGTTCGCGCTGCCGTTCACGTTCGAGCACGAGGACTACGTGCAGATCCTGACCGACATCGCGACCCGCCTCGGCCCGGCGCTCGGCTGGAGCCCCGCGAGCTGAGCGCCTCGGCGGGCGCGGCGACCGGCGGCTCGTGGTCGTCGGCGGGGAGGTCGTGCGCCTCAGGGCCCGCGAGGTCCACATCGCCGGCGACCCGTTCCACGTCAACGCCGACGACGAGCTGACCGGCCCGGCCCGTTCACCGAGTGCTCGTGGCGCCTGGTGCGCTGAGCGCCCGGGCGAGCGCGACGAGCGCCTCGGCCCGGGCGACCACGATCGCCTGCGGGCCGCCGCCGGAGGCGAAGCCCGGGTGGTACGTCAGCAGCGTCGCCCCCTCCGCCTGCAGCCGCACGAGCCCGCCCGCGCGCATGAGGTCCCGCACCGGCGGGTCTACCTCCTCGACCGAGACCTCGAACGGCGGCGCCGGCGCGGGCAGCATCACCATCCACACCGTGGTGCCGATCGGCTCGTCGGCGCCGGGCATCCGGCGGATGTACTCGAACACCGCGAACCGCCACCCGTCGATGAGCCCGGTCAGCACGTGGTTGGCGCGCCGCTCGGTGCCCTCGGCGAGGATGCCGGTCCGGGCCCAGGCCAGCAGGCGCGGGTCGGTGTTGCGCACCTCCCAGCCGAGCCGCGCGGCGAGCTCCGCCCGGGTCGGGGCGAGCCGGCGCAGGTCCTCGCGGCCGACCCCGGCCCCGTGCGCGCCGGGCAGGTGCGGGGCGAGCAATACCCAGCCGACCGCCAGCAGGGACATGACCAGGACCACGACGCCGCCGGATCGCACGAAGCCCGCCACCCGCGCGTCCGGCCGCCCGGCCTCGGCGCCGCCGAGCCAGATCGCGAGCAGCCCCACGCCGGCACAGCACACCGGGGGAAGCAGGCGTCTCCACACCCGCCCGACGGTATCGTGTCCCGCCTCCCCGCGCGGTTGCGTGCACGGCGCCCGTGTGATCCGAGAATGCGGCCATGCCCCGTCTCGACGTCGCCGGGGTCGGAGCGACGCCGCCGCGCGGACCCCCCTCGGCGGTGCGGTCCCTGGGGCGGCGGGGCTGCGATCGACGCCGAGCCGCTGCGGGGCGTCCTCGCCCGCGTCGAGCCCGCCGCCGTGGTGCTGGGTGGCTCGTCCTGGAACACGGTCGCCGCGCTCGCGCACGTCGGCGCCGCCCCGCGCCCGGCCCACCCGGGCCTCGCCGGGCTGTGGCGGCTCAGCTCATCTTGAGCAGCTGCCAGCCCGCGCGGCGCGGCGGGTTGTCGCGGGGCTCGGTCGGGTACTGCCACCCCTGATTGGTGCCGAAGAACAGATGCTCGTCACCGACGGGCAGTACGCCGCGCACACCCCAGTTGCAGGCATTGTTGAACCCGGTCGTGGTGAGCGGGCGGGCGGGGCTGTCGGCGTCGTCGAACACCCACACCTGCCCCGCGGTGCGCCGGTCCGGGAACGCCAGCCGGCGCAGCAGCCGCAGCTCCACCTCGCTGACCCGGTGGCCGAGGACCCCGGCGAGCAGGCCGGTGCGCGGGTTGAGGGTCAGGTCGCGCAGCACCTTGCCGGTGTGGAAGGTTCCCATGTACAGCTTGCCGCGGAACACGTTCGCGCCCCACCCGACATACTCGTTCCACCGGTCGTCGAACCCGCCGCCGCCGAACTTCGGGTCCTGGTGCAGCAGGTTGTCCTGCCGCGTCCACGTGCCCTCGGCGTCCGCGTCCGGGTCGTACACCCAGTACTTGCGCTCCCCGTAGAGCAGCTCGACCTGCTGGTTCGCCTCGCCCGGGTCCTTGATGCGATACACGACGCCCGCGGGTGAGCTCTTGAGGTACGCCAGCGCCAGGTGCGGCACCGTGTGCCGGGGAATCCCTGGATACGCGGCCAGGTGGTGCGTCATCGAGGGCTCCACGCTGGGGATGCCGAACGTGGCGTACACCCAGCCCTCGAACGACGTGACCGCGAACGACACCATGCTGCGCGCGGTCACCGGGTCCGGGAAGAACCCGGCCGTGGAGAACACCGGCGTCCACCGGTCGCTGTCCGATATGGACAGTGTGTCGAGCGGCGGGCTGACGTACACGCCGGCGTGCTCTTCGCTGCCGGTCCCCGGCCACGTGCCGGTGACGATCCGTCCATGGTGGACGGTGAAGTACGCGGGCTGGTTGCCCAGCCGCCCGACCTCCTCGAACCGGAACGGGTCCCGCACGTCGCCGGTCCAGCGCTGCACCGCGCCGGTGGGCCGGTTGGGCCCGGAGCCGCTGCCGGGCCGGCCCGGCTCGGCGAGCCCGACGCCGAAGTACAGCCGCCCGTCGGCCACGATGAAGTTCTTGACGTTGTTCCACGCCGGGTACCGCCGCCAGCCGAGGAACGTCGCGTCGCTGGCGCGGTAGGCCAGCAGCACCACGGTCCCGCCGGCCTGCGCGCCCTGGTCGAGCGCCGTCTCGATGCCCCCGATGAACACCACGTCGCCGAGCGACCCGGCCGCCCGCAGCCCGACGACGTCGTCGATCGCGGGAAAATGCTCGCGGGCGGGCGTGCGGTTGATCGCCTCACCGCTGTCGATGTCGTACTGCCAGACCTGCACCGGCATCGCGTCCCCCACGGCCCCGAGCACGGGCCCGACGTGGTGCACGGCGTTGTAGGAGCCCTCAAACTCGACGGTGACGTTGTCCGGGTCGTGGAACGGCTGCGTGAGCTCCCCGGCCCCGGCGGCCGTGAAGTCGGGCCCGACCGCGGCGAGCCCGCCGGCCGTGGTGTTGGCGACGGTACCCCACCAGACGGCCCGGTTCCGGTCGTCGGCGGTGAACGCCCAGATGTACTGTTGCGTGGTCTGCAGAATGCCGCCCTCGCGGCAACGGCCGTCGGCCCCGACCTGCTCGGTCGGCCGCCCGAACCCGAACCAGCAACGGTCCGGCTCCGCCTGCGCCGCCACGACGACCCGATGCCGGCGGTCCTCGCCCGGCTTGCAGTCAGCTCCACTCATCCGCTGGCTCTACCCTGCCCGGACACGAACACTCCCACACCGCCCGGCCACCCCGAGCCGCACCCTCCAGGCCCCGCAGCCGCAGAGAGCCCAACGCCTGCTCTCCCTGGACCGGCAACTCCGACACACGCCCCGACTCACCACGAACGCGCGGCCCATCGGCTTCAGACCGGTCCGCCCGGCCGCGGTCCGGGTCGCGCCCGGCGGAGCGGTGTCCGCGCCGAGGCCGGCCCTCGGCGCCATGTTCTGGATCGGTCACCCGAGCAGCGCCACTTCCCCGCCAGTCACAGCGAGGGGCCCCGAAGGCACGGGCCGGCGCCGAGCACCTCCCGGTGGCGCTGTCACACATTCCAGGCGCTCGGCGATGAAACGGCGGACCTCGTCCGTTTCCGGAAATCGGCACCGAAGCGCAAAGCGCCGCGATGTGGCGGGCCACTCGCGGCGCGGGTACTTGCGGAAGGTTGTGCTGCGGCGCTCAGCTATCCAGCGGGCGGCGGGAGATCGCGATGACCGACTGGCCGAAGGGCGGGCGGATGCCGCGCTCCATGAGGCGGGTCAGCGGGGCGACCGTGGTGTCGTAGAACTTGACCATCGGGCCGGGGCCGGGCATCTGCTTGAGCAGGCAGGTCGACACGTAGTACCCGATGAGGCCGAGCGAGTTGGCGTAGTGCAGCTTCACGATCTTCAGGTCGGCCGCGTCGAGGGCCGCGCGCATCGTCTTCTTGGTGTAGCGGCGCACGTGGCCGGTGGCGATGTCGGCCGGGCCCATGGCGAACGGGAAGGCCGGGACGACGATGATGACGTAGCCGCCCGGGCGGACGAGCGAGCGCATGGTGCGCAGGCCGCCGATGTCGTCGTCGATGTGCTCGAGCACGTTGTACGAGATCGCCGCGCTGTGGTCCGCGGTGACCTCGCTGGGCAGCAGGAGCTCGCGGACGCTGACGCCCGGGTGGTCGGCGAAGCGCTCCTTCAGGGCGACGATGCGGCCCGAGTCGGCCTCGGTCAGCGTCATCTTCGAGGCGTGTTCGAGCCACTCCGCCGCGTAGTCCCCAAGACCGGCGCTGACCTCGATCGGGTGGTCACCGAGGTACGGCGTCGCGAATGCCACGAACCATTTGCGATGGTTCTTCGCCATCGCCAGGCCCTCGAGCACCTCCGACTGGATCGCCTGGTCGCCGAGGATTGCCGCGTCCGACTTCGGCACTCTGCACCCCTACGTGAATCATGATCATATCTGGCGGAACGGGCGTAGTGTATCGGCGTTGATAGTCCCCCACCAGCCCCTGCGGCGCACCTTGGGCGGCAACTATGGTGGCACCGTGAATGTCCGGGAGAGAACCCGCACGGTCCGGGTTGCGGCGGCAGCGCTGCTCAGTTATGTCGCGTGTGCCGTGCTGGTGCTGCAGCACCTCTGGGCAGATCCACAGGGCCGGATATTCGCCGACAACGAGCAGGACCACATCTTCTTCGAGTGGGTCCTGACGCACGCGGCACGCCTGTTCACTCACGGTGACAACCCGTTCTTCACCGATCAACTGAATGCGCCACTGGGCGTCAATCTCATGGCGAATACATCCGTTCTCGGGCTGGCGCTACCCCTGGCTCCGATCACGTTACTGTTCGGTGCGGGCGTCACTCTCGTTCTCATCGACACCATCGCCCTCGCCGGCACCGCGGCCGCGTGGTACTACATTCTTTCCCGGCATGTCGTCTCGACCCGCACCGCCGCATGGGTCGGCGGGCTATTCTGCGGCTTCGCCCCCTCGATGATCTCGCAGAGCACCGGGCACCCGAACATCGCGGGGCAGTTCCTCATCCCGTTCATCGTGTGGAACGTGTTCCGCCTGCGCCAGCCGGGCCCGACGCTGCGCCGGGGCCTGGTGCTGGGCGCTCTGGTGGTGTACCAGTGCTTCATCAACGAGGAGATCCTGTTCTTCACGGCCGTCGCCATGCTGGTGTTCCTCCTGACGTACCTCCGCCCGCGCGACTACCTGCCGTCGATCCGCGCGGCGCTGCCCGCCGTCGCCATCGGGGCGGCGTTCGCGGGAGTACTCCTCGCCTATCCGCTGTACCACCAGTTCTTCGGCCCGCAGGCCTACCACGGGCTGCCCGAGTTCGTGCACGGATTCAGCTCCGACCTGGCATCCTTCGGCGGGTTCAGCCAGCGCTCGATCTTCGCGCCGGACGACCTGTCGGTGTTCGACAAGATGGGCGGCCCGACCGAGGAGAACACCTTCTTCGGCTGGCCGCTGCTGGGCCTGCTGGCGGCCGCGGCGGTGGCCCTGTGGCGGCAGAAGGCGGCCCGCGCGCTGATCATCACGGCGGTGGTGTTCGCGGCGCTGTCGCTGGGCACGGTGGTGCGGTACAAGGGCGAAGAGACCGGCTACCACGGGCCCTGGGAGTGGGTGCACCAGCTGCCGCTGTTCGACTCGGTCGTGCCCACCCGCCTCAGCCTGGTGATCGCCCCACTGGTGGGCGTGGTACTGGCGATGCTCGTCGACCGATACATCATGGGCGTCAACCCCGCCCCCGACGGCAGGGCGGCCGACGACGAAACGCCAGTCGTCGCCGGCGAGCGCCCCGCCGCCGACCCCGACGCCGCCGACTCTCTGGCGCCCGAAAGGTCTCAAGGGGCGGTAGGCGTCAGAACAGCCGTCCGCCCCGCACCGGAGGTGACCACGCCCGCGGCCCGCTGGCTGTGGGCGGTCGCTCTGACGGTCGCCCTGGTACCCCTCATCCCGACCCCGCAGCCGGCCTCCCCGCACGCCCCGATCCCGGCGTTCTTCAGCACGGGCGAGTGGCGCCGGACGATCCCGGAGAACTCGACGGTCGTCGCCATCCCGCTGGGCTGGTACGAGTCCATGGACGCGATGCGCTGGGCCACGACGGCGGACCTGGATTTCAAGATCGCCGGCGGCTATTTCCTGATCCCGAACCCGGACGACCCGAACAAGGCCGCCATGTTCTACGCCCCGGGCCGCCCGACGATGGAGATCCTCAAGACCGCCGGGGACCACGGCACCGTCCAGCAGATCACGCCCGACCAGCTCGCCCAGGCCAAGACCGACCTGGCTTTCTGGAAGGCCGACTACCTGGTGCTGGCGGACCAGCACGGCAACAGCGAGGCCATACGGCAGGTCGCCGACCAGCTCTTCGGCCCCGGCGATCACGTCAACGACGTCTGGCTCTGGAAGGTCGCCCACTGACGCCCGCCGCGGCCCCCGCCTCCACCGGCCGGGGGCCGCGGCCCGTTCAGGCGGCGGCGCCCCCGTTCCAGTCGACGAGCTGGACGATCACGCCATTGGGATCGCGTACCTGAAACGCCCGCTCCCCCCACTCCTCCACCGTCAGCGGCATGGTGATCGCCACCCCCGCCTCCTGCAGCCGCCGAAGCTCCCCCTCGAGGTCATCGACCACGAACGCGAGAATGACCCCGGCCGCGTGGACGTCCCGCTGATCGTCCGGCAACGTGGCCAGCCCGCGCCGCAGAAAGATCACGTTGGCCCCGACGTCCTCCCTGGTCAGCGACGCGAACCCGTCGGCCGCCATCTCCTCGTGAAACCCGAAGTGCTCCCGCAAGAACCAGCTGGAAGCCGCCACATCCGAAACGTTGAGCGATACCGCAGACGAACTGACCCGCACGAAACCTCCCGGTAGCAGATTTCTCTACACTGTATAGAGTTACACCTCCTTTCGACAACCGCCCAGTCACCACTAAAGGCTCATATATCCGAAATATCGGGCAAACAGTGGGGCCATCGCGGCTCCCTGTGCTGAACCCTGGAGCGCTTCGCGGACGCCGCTCCCCCGGCCGGTGTGACGGGACTATGGCATCAGGGCTGCCCGCGATCTGGCCGTCTGCCACGGCCATCACAACCAGGCGCCGGCCGCAGCCTTCCTCGCTCAAGCTCACGACCAGAACACCACCGCCCCACCGATACCGACCGGACGACGCATGCGGCAAACCGAACCATGTGCCGGAAACACACCACGAGCCGGGCGGCGATGCAGCGAACCAACCAAGCCGCAAACCAAAGACACCGCAACCCGACCGCCAGGAGAACCAGCCACAGAGCGGATCGACCGGACAGCGGGCCAACCGCCCGGCGAACCCCTTGTCGAGCGGGCCGATCGCACGGCCGCACAGTGGGCCAGCCGCGGGGCGAACCAGCCGCACAGCCGGCCGATCGCGCAGCGCAAGCCGACCCACGCGGGCGGCCGACCGCGCGGCCAATTCAAGCGCGCAGCGGGCCGACCCCGCGGCAAGCCAATCGCACAACGAGCCGACCGCGCGGCGAACGCAGCCGTCGCACAGCGAACCCAACCGCACGGAGAATCAGCCGCTCAGCGGACCGACCGTGCGCAAACTCAACCGTACGGCGAACCCAACCACACGGTGAGCAGGCCGCACGGCGAACCCAGCCGCACCGCAACGGCACGGCACGGCGCGACCCGACCGGCACGACGCGACCCGGCGACCCGACCGGCACGACGCGACCCGGCGGCGCGACCCGGCGGCGCGTTAGGTGGTCGTGGTGCGCAGGAGGTCGGCGAATTCCTCGGCGGGCATGATGCGGACGCCTAGTTCCTCCGCCTTGGCGGCCTTGGAGCCGGCGCCCTCGCCGACCACGACCAGGTCCGTCTTCTTTGACACCGAGCCGGAGGAGCGGCCGCCCAGGCGTTCGACCGCCTCGTTGCCCTCGTTGCGGGTCAGGCCCGGCACCGAGCCGGTCACCACGACCGTCATCGGGGTGCCGTCCTCCTTCTGCAGGGGCAGGCGCGTGTCGGGGTCGGCGGCCGAAGGGGACTCGGCGAGGGCACCGTCGGTGCCGGGGGCGGCGGGGCGGGGGCGGAAGTTGGGCTCGGTCAGGTTGACGCCGCGGGCCGCGAGGCGGTCGATCGTCGGGCGGAGCTCGACCAGCTCCGCGGCGATCGTCACCGCGCGCTCCGGGCCGACGGCCTCGACCTCCTGCAGGTCCAGCGGGGTCGCGGCCAGTAGCGCGTCCATGGTGCCGAAGTGGGCGGCCAGGCGGCGGGACATCGAGCGGCCCGTCATGCGCACACCCAGCGCCGTCAGCACCCGGCCCAGCGGCTGCGACGTCGAGGCCTGGATGGCGTTGACGAGCTTGGTGGCGGAGGTCTCGCCCATGCGGTCGAAGGCGGCCAGCGTCGGCACGTCGAGGTCGTAGAGATCGGCCGGGTCGGCGACGCGGCCGGCGGCGATGAGCATGTCGATGATCTTGCCGCCGAGGCCCTCGATGTCCATGCAGTCGCGGCTGGCGTAGTACGACAGGGCCTCGCGGGCGCCGCAGGCGCGGCCCGTGGTGCAGCGCCAGCGCTTCTGGGTGCGGTCGATCTCGCCGCCGCAGCGGGGGCAGACCGCCGGGGGCTCGAACGGCACGGAGTCGGCGGGGCGCTCGTCGAGCTTGGCGCCGGTGATCTCGGGAATCACGTCGCCGGCGCGGCGGACGAAGACGGTGTCGCCCGGGCGGACGTTGCGCCGCACCAGGTCGTCGAAGTTGTGCAGGGTGGCCGAGGTGACGATGACGCCGCTGATCTGGACCGGCTCGAGGACGGCGACCGGGGTGATGACGCCGGTGCGGCCGATCTGGACCTCGATGGCCTTGAGGCGGGTGGTGCGGGTGTCGGGCGGGAACTTGTAGGCGATGCCCCAGCGCGGGGCGCGGCTGGAGGAGCCCGCGAGGTCACGGTCGGCGGGCTGGTCGGCCTTGATGACGGCGCCGTCGATGCCGTAGCCGAGGGCGGCGCGGTTCTCGCTGAGCTCCTTGACGGCGACGAGGATCTCCTCGATGCTCGCGCAGACCGGCATGCCGGCGGTCGAGGCGACGCCGAGCCGGCGCAGCTCGGCCATCGCCGCCGAGTGCGGGCCGTCGCCGAGGCCCTTCACGCCATAGGCCAGGAAGGACATCGGCGCGTCATAGGTGCGGTCCTGGGCGCGCAGGGTGCCGGCCGCGGCGCTGCGCGGATGGGCGAACGGCGGCTCCCCGGTGGCCGTGCGCATGCCGTTGGCGACCTCGAAGTCGGCGTCGGTCATGAACACCTCGCCGCGGACCTCGATCGTGACCGGCTCGGCGAGCCGCTCGGGCAGGCCCGCGGCCCGTTTGGCCTGGCCGGTGACGTCCTCGCCGGCCCGCCCGTCGCCGCGGGTGGCGACCTGCACGAGCCGGCCCTGCTCGTAGCGGGCCGCGATCGCCAGACCGTCGATCTTCGGCTCGACGGTGTAGCCGGCGGCGGGGCGGCCGAGGACACGGTCCAGCCGGGCCGCCCATTTGTGCAGCGAGTCCTCGTCGAACACGTTGTCGAGGCTGAGCATCGGCTCGCTGTGCACCACGTCGCCGACGACGCCCTCGCCGGCCGCGACGACCTCGGTCGGCGAGTCCTCGGGCTTCCACTCGGGGTGCAGCTGCTCGGTGGCCGCGACCCGCTGCATGAGCGCGTCGTAGTCCGCGTCGTCCATCGCGAGGTCGGGGCCGCTGTAATACGCGGCGGCGGCGTCGCGGATCTGCGCGATCGCGGTGTGGTACTGCTCAAGGGAGTCGAATGCTTCGGCCATACCCGCAGCCTAACCAGGGGGTACGACAGAAATCGTGAACGAGGACGACTACGTGGAGCTGGCCCACCGGATCGCCCGCGGGGATCTCATGATCGGCCTGCTGCCGCTGCAGGCGGCGGAGGAGGTCGTGCGCGGGCTGTCCGCGGCGGGCAGCGCGCGGGCGTGGCGGGAGCTGGGCCTGTGCTATCTGGGCACCGACGGCGATCGGCTGCCACCGGCGCAGTGGCGGACCGACCTGCCGTTCGCGGACCCGGCGGAGCATCCGGCCGGCCGGGCGCTGCGCTGCTTCGCCGAGGCCGCGACGCTGGGCGACCGCGACGGGGCGATGCTGTTCGCCCGGTGGTCCCGCGACGCGTCGCCGCAGGCCCAGCACCTCGCCCGGGACCTGCTGCGCCCGCACGCCCGCGGCGACGGCGCGGCCGGCTACCAGTACGGCCTAATAGAACAGTGGCTGGGCAACGCGGGCGCGGCCGTCGAGCACCACCTGCGCGCGGCCGGGCAGAGCAACGCCGACGCGGCCTTCGAGTTGTACGTCCTGTTCTCCACCGCCACCGGCGTGGAGCGCGACGACGCCGAGGCGGCCCGCTGGCTGCACCGCGCCGCCGAGCTGGGCCAGCACCGGGCCCTGTACAACATGGGCGCCGCCCACGCGACCGGCAACGGCGCGCCGAAGGACACGGCACTCGCAGTCGGCTACTACGAGCGCGCCGCGCGGGCCGGCAACCCGCGGGCCGCGGCGACACTGGGCGTCATGCACCTCATGGGCGACGGCGTCGCCCGGGACCCCGCGCGGGCCGGGCAGTGGCTCGACCTCGCCGAGGAGCTCGGGCACCCGGTCGACGACTGGCTGGACCAGCTGAGCCTCGACCGCCCGTGAACGATCCCACTTTCAAGCACCAACTGTCAGCGTATTGGTCCCCAGCAACAAGCCGCCTCTGTAAGGCCGCGCGCACGCACCGCAGGGCGTGGCGGGTCGGCCGGCGCGGGGCGGCGGTTGGCGTGACCGGCGCATTAGGCTGCGGGGTATGACGACGGGACGGGCGATCGCCGACGCCAACGCGCTCACGAGCCGCTGGGCGTCCACATTGGACAATAGCGGCACGGTCCTGTCCGGGGCGGGCGTGCACGTCCTGCTCGCGCTGCTCGCACCGTTCGCGGGCGGGCGAGTCCGCGACGACCTGCTGGCCATCGCGCCCGAGCAGCTGGACCTGCCCGATTCGCCGGCCACGCGGATGGCGACCGGCGTCTGGACGCGGGCCGAGGTGCCGCTGACGGAGGACTGGAAGGCCGCCGTGCCCGAGCCGCTGCGCGGCGCGCTGACCGGCGACCCCGCCGTCGATCAGCCCGTGCTCGACGCGTGGGCGGCCCGCCAGACCGACGGCGAGATCGCGGCGATGCCGGTCCAGGTCACCGACGGGACGCTCATGGTGCTGGCCAGCGCGTTGTCGGTGCGGACCACGTGGGCGGAGCCGTTCACCGACGACCTCCAGGAGTCCGAGGACGGGGCATGGGCCGGACGGCAGCAGGCCGGGCTGCACCGCATGACGAAGGGGGCCGGGGCACTGCAGGCGCTGCGGGTCGTGGAGACCGCGGCCGGGGCGCTCACGCTGGTCACCGTCGTGGGCGCGGACGACGTGGACGTGGTGCTGGCCCTCGGGGAGGCCGGCGCGCCACCCGCTGTCGTGCTGCCCG
Organism: Dactylosporangium sp. CA-233914; assembly: GCF_050942935.1. Classification (NCBI taxonomy): domain Bacteria; kingdom Bacillati; phylum Actinomycetota; class Actinomycetes; order Micromonosporales; family Micromonosporaceae; genus Dactylosporangium; species Dactylosporangium sp. CA-233914. The sequence goes on from NZ_CP192030.1 coordinate 8,651,196, forward strand.
CCGCGATCGACGCCGCCGTACCGCCGGGATCGGGCGATGCTACCAAATCGCCACGAAATGTGACATATGGTGACACACTTCTGGAACGTGCGACAATTCGCCAACCGGAGATCGGCGGCAGCGGGCAGACACCCGTCGCCGGAGCGCCCGGGGTCAGCGTGCGGGAGTGCCAGGCGAGCGACGACCAGCCCGAGCTGCACGTGCACACCGTCCGGTTCCGGGTCACCGGCTCGCACGACCTGCTTGAGCACGCCGAGATCTTCGGGCTCGCCGGGGCCACCGACGCGTCCCGCGGGCACTTTCCCGGGATCAGCCCGATGCCGATGGCGATCTCCCAGGCCAGGCAGGACGCGGTCGCCGAGTTCACCGCCGAGGGGTTCAAGGCGGCGGCCGTCACCGCGTTCGCCACGCTTGCCGGTGCGTACTTCCAGCAAGTCACCTACCGCAAGCGCATCGCGATCGTCGACTTCGACCGGCCGTTCGGTTTCGTGGCCGTGCACCGGCCGACCGGACTGGCGCTCGTGGCCGGATGGGTGAGCGACCCGGAGCCGTTCGAAGGATAGCGGGGCAGCCCCGGCGGCGGCAGACGCATAGGGTGCCGCGCATGACGACGAGTAAGGCCATCGCCGACGCCAACGCGCTCACGGCCCGGTGGGCGTCCACACTGGACGGACAGGGGACGGTGCTGTCCGGAGCGGGGGTGCACGTCCTGCTCGCGCTCCTCGCGCCGTTCGCCGGTGGGGCGGCCCGCGATGAGCTCATGGGCGTCGCGCCCGAGGGGTTCGAGCTGCCCGAGTCGCCCTCCACGCGGATGGCCACCGGGGTCTGGGCGCGCGACACGTTGCCGCTGACCGAGGCGTGGACGGCGGCCGTGCCCGAGCGGCGGCGGGGCACGCTCACCGGCGACCCGGCCAAGGATCAGCCCGTGCTCGACGCCTGGGCGGCCGCACAGACGGACGGGGAGATCGCGGCGATGCCGATCGAGGTCTCCGAGGACTCGTTCATGGTGCTGGCCAGCGCGCTGTCGGTGCGGACCACGTGGGTGGAGCGGTTCGAGGAAGACCCCGCGTCGATCATGCGCGGACCCTGGGCCGGGCAGGACGTGGCGTTGCTGTACCGATACCTGGACGGCGTCGAGGGGCTGCGCACGCTGCGGGCCGTGGACACCGAGGCCGGGGTGATCACGCTCCTCACCGTCGAGGGGCGCGAGGACGTCGACGTGGTGCTGATCCTCGGGGAGGAGACCCGGCCCACGTCCGCCGTGCTGCCCGCGGCGATCGACGCCATGAGTGACGACAAGCCGGGCAAGGACGGCTCCGCTCTGCGGAGGGACGCGCGTCCCGACCGGGAGGGAGACGACGACTGGACGGTGACCGTCGCGCCCGGGGTCACGGTGCGCGAGCACATCTCGATGTTCGAGGACACGCCCGGGCTGTCGATGGACACCGTTCGGTTCCGGGTCGCGGGCTCGCACGACCTGCTCGAGCACGCCGAGATCTTCGGGCTCGCCGCGGCCACCGACACGTCCCGCGGGCACTTTCCCGGGATCAGCCCGGAGCCGATGGCGGTCTCCCAAGCCAAGCAGGACGCGGTCGCCGAGTTCAGCGCCGCGGGGTTCAAGGCGGCGGCCGTCACCGCGTCCGACATGGTCGGCGCGGGCTTCGAGGAGCCCGAGCAGTACTACCGCGTGCGCTACATGAACGTGCGCTTCGACCGGCCGTTCGGGTTCGCGGCCGTGCACCGCGACACGGGGCTGGTGCTCGTCGCCGGCTGGGTGGCCGAGCCCGAGCCGTACCAATGTTGAACGGGGCCCTGGGAAACCCCAGGGCCCCAACGGAAATGTCAGGCCAGGCGGAAGGACTGGGCGCCCGTGCCGTTGCACGTCCACTGCTGCAGCTGCACGCTGTCGGCCGTCGACGCGTTCGGCACGTCCAGGCACTTGCCGCTGTTGCGGCTCACGAAGTGGTAGTAGCCGCCGCCCTCGGAGACCGGCAGCCACTGCTGGTTGCTGCCGCCGCCGTACGCCCACAGGTGCACCGTCGCGCCGTCCGCGGTCGACACGCCGTTGACGTCGAGGACCTGGGCGGCGTTGTTGCGGTTGTTGATGCGCACGTACCCGTCGCTGGTCGGCACGAACTGGTACTGCTGCGCGAACGTGCTGTTGCAGGTGTACTGCTGGATCGCCGTGCCGTTCGCGGTGCCCGACGAACGCGCGTCCACGCACTTGTTGCTGTTCTTGTTCACCGCGCTGTACCAGGTCGTCGACGAGATCGGGCCGGTGCCGCCGCCGCCCGCGCCGAACGGGCTCAGGATGATCGAGGCCGAGCGCGGGTCGGAGTCGGTGACGAGGGACTCGAAGTGCCCGACGTCGTCGAACGGGAAGGCGTACGCCCGCCCGTCGGACATGTTCGCGTGGATGATGCGCGCGTACTGGTTGGTCGGGCTGTTCTTGTAGAAGCCGGCCGAGTTGAGGTCCGGCTGGGTGTCGACGGTGCCGAGGGTGCCCCGGTTCAGGGCGGCGCACAGCGTCCGGGAGATCGGGCCGACGACCTGGTCGTTCGGGGCCGGCAGGTTGCCCGCGCAGCCCCACACGTCGGCGCTGCCGGGCCGGTTGAACGAGGCCACCACGGCGCCCGAGGTGTTGGTGAACGTCATGACGTTGCCGCTGGTCCGGCCGAAGTACTTGGTGTTGGGCTGGTCGGCGAACGGCACGACGGTCAGCGTCTTGGATGTGTAGGCGTTCCAGGCGCTGTTGATGTACGAGTCCATGAGCGTGGCGCTGAGCAGCCCGGCGCCGGCGGCCTTGCCCGGCGACAGGACGCGCAGCGCGGTGCCGTCCGAGCGCGTGTAGACGGTGTTCGCCCAGCCCGCCTGCGCCTTGATCTGGTTGATGACCGCGTTGCGGCCGTCGTTGACCAGGTCGCCGGTGCGCTGGGTGGCGCCGCTGGCCCCGGTGACCGTCACGGCGTGCGGAATGGCGAACATGTCGACCTGCGAGCTGTTGAGCCACAGGCCGTCGTCGTTGTACGTGAACTCGCTCCAGTCGAACAGGATGTTCTGGTTCGCATCGCCGGCGGCCCAGGGAGCGGGCTGCACGAGACCGTCCGGGGTCAGGAAGAACTTGAGCTTCTCGCCGAGGGAGAAGTACACCCGGCCGGAGAAGCCGCGCGGGAAGCGGATCGTGGTCGAGCCGCCGTTGCCGGGGCCGGCGATGGAGACGTCCGGGGCCGGCGAGGGCGGGATCTGCCCGCCGCTCCACGCCGTGAACGTGCCGGCGGAGTTGACGTAGCCGAGGCGGCCGCTGCTGAGCTGGACGCCGAGAACGTACAGATAGACCGCGTCGCCGCGGCCGGTGGAGTTGGTCACGGTGACGGGCAGGATGCTGGGCCCGACGGCGTGCGCGGCCGGGGCCGAGACGACGGCAGCGGCCGGTCCGGCCAGGGCCAGGGCGCCGAGGAGCCCGAGCACTCTTCGTTTGAGGAGCATGGCGGTGTCCTCCATCGCGGACGGTGGTCCCGCACCGACCGGGCACCCGGTGGCGGCGGCCGGGGCAGGGCATGAGAAAGCGCTCTCGCGGCTGTCGCAAGGATAGCTGGGCTGGACCTTGAGAGCGCTCTCACCATATCGATCAGTAAAGATTCTTGTCAATGGAGGTGTACCGCGTGTGCTTCGATCACCTCCGTGGAGCAGATCACCAGCTATACCGACGCCTGGCAACGCCACCCGCCGCCCGCCCCGTTCGCGGGCATGGCACTCAACGACCCGCACGCCGTCGCCGTCTCGGCCCTGTGGCTGCTCGCCGCCTCGACCCGCGGCGCCACGCCCGGCTGGCGCGTCGAGTTGCAGCCCCGGGCCGAGTGGAGCGACGGCGAGGAGATCACGGACCTCGAGGAGGTCACGGCACTGCTGGCCGAGCGGCTCCCGGTGACCGGCGCGAAGAGCGAGGCCCTGCGGCGACACCTCGCGAGCGAACTCGCCAGCAAGTACGTCAGCCTGCGCCGCCTCCCCGGCGACGACCTCGTGCTGCTCATGCGGGGCTGGAACGACACCGTCCTGCGCATCACGCTGGCGGCCGCGCCCGCGGTCGAGCCGCCGCCGGCCGGCACCCGGCTGCCCTGCCTGCTGACGCTGCTCATGGACCTGCTGTGGGTGAACAACAACAACCCGGTGACCTTCCGGGTGCACTTCGGCCCGCGTGACGACGAGACGCCGTTCGCCTGGTGGGCGCGCACCCACGAGGACCTGGCCGCGGAGGGCGACGAGCCGCGGTTCGCACCCCTCACCCCCGACGAGCTGCGCGCCGCACTGCTGAACGTGGCCCGGGGCGGGCTCAACGACCTCGGCGCGGACTGGGACGGCACCGGCGAGTATCCGCGGCTGCCGGAGGACCACGTCGCCGCGTACCTCAGCCACGACCTGCTCGACACCCTGCTCGAGCGCGTCCGGCCCACGCGGCTGCACGGCACCGGGTTCCTGCCGGTCGACTGGGACCAGGACGACGACGAGGAGCCGATGCCCGGCACCGTCGTGCTCATCGGCCCGCAGGAGGTGGCCGTGCTCGACGTCGACGTGACCTGCTGAGGCCGCCCGGCAGAACCACACGCTTTGGCGGCCCGAAAGGTTGCAGTCAGAAACCATACCCTCACGCATCGTCAGCAATCGCTATAGTCGGTCGCGGCAGACGCTCTGACGGGGAGGGTGGTTCTGGTGGATTCGCCTGCGCTGCAAGCGATTCCGGCGCGATCGGAGTCGGTCGGCGGCTGGCCGGCGCCGACGCTGGCGCTGCTGGCCGCGGTCACCGCCGGCGTCGTCGCGCAGGGCGGGTTCTACCTGCCCGGCCGCATCCTGGTGAGCGCCCTGGCCCTCGTCGCGCTCGGCCTGACCCTCGCGCGGAACCGGCGGCTCGACCGGGACCTGCGGTGGCTCGCCATCGCCACCGCCGCGATCGCCGGGTGGGCGCTGGTCCGGGCGGCCACGGCCGGCGGGTTCACGACCGCGGCCGGCATCGTCCTCGCCCTCGCGACGCTGCTGGCGGGCGTCGTCGCGGGGCGCCGGGCGCGACCGCGGGATCTGGCGGCCGGGCTCGCCGGGCTCGGCGCGCTGGTCGCGATCACCGCCTGGGCGGGGGTGGCGTGGCGGGTCGAGCGCTGGTCGGTGCTGGTCGAGTCGACGCTATGGCGGGGCGCGTCGACGCTCACCTACCCCAACGCCGCCGCGGCGGTGCTGGCCGCCGCCGGGCTGATCGCGCTCGCGCTGCTGCTCGCCGAGCCGGGATCATTGGTTTGGGCCGTCATGTTGTACGCGATCCTGGCCGGGCTGGCCGCCACGCTGAGCCGGGCGGGCTGGCTGGCCTTCGCCGCGGGCGTGCTCTGTCTGGCTTTCCTCGCATCAGTACGTCCTGTGCTCCGCCATCTCCTGCCGGCGCTCGTCGGCGCGGCGATCGCCCTGGCCGCCCTGGTGCCGTCGTTCCCGGCCGACGCGTCGCCCCGGCCGTTGCTGGCCGCCGGAGGGCTGGTGTTCGGGGGCCTGCTCGCGGTACTGCTGCCAAAACTGCACGGCGGAGCGCTGGCGGCGGCCTGGACCCTGCTCGGCGCGGGCGCCGCCGCCGCTCTCGCCGTCACCGCGACGCGGCCCATGCCGTCCACAGTGGACGCCGTGCTGAACCGGCGGTTCACGCTCGCCTCGCAGGGGCGCTCGGGCTCGCTGCGCTCGGCGCTGGAGCAGGCCGGCGCGCACCCGCTGCTGGGCACCGGGCCCGGCCGCGCGCGGTACTTCTGGTTCGACGTCCACGGCACGCTCGTGGTGAGCCGGTGGGTGCACAACGAGTACCTGCAGTGGCTCGTCGACCTCGGCGCCGTCGGCCTCGCCGCGCTGGCCGCCCTCGGCGTCGCCGCGGTCGTCCTGCTGTGGCGGGGCCGGGGCACCAATCCGCTGTGGGCGGGCGCGGTGGCGGCGATCGCCGCCCTCGCCGTGCACAGCGCCTTCGACTTCCTGTGGGAGCTGGCGGTCGTGCCACTGCTGTTCGGCGTACTCGCCGGCATGGCCGCCCCGCGCCCCAGTGAAGAGTCCGCACCATCAACGAACGGGGAGGAATCGCAGTGAAGCTCAAGAAGTCCCACCTCGGCACCGGTGCTCTCGCCCTCGGCGCGGTGCTCGCGTTCGCCGTGCCGGCCGGCGCGGCGGTCAACCTGCAATCCGAGTCCAGCGGCGGCTCGGCCGTCAAAATCGTCAAGACGGCCAAGCTCAAGGCGAACGGCGCGGCCACGATCGTCACGGTCAACGTCACCTGCCCGGCCGGGGCCCACTACCAACTCCAGGTCGACGTGACCCAGACGGTCAGCCCGACCAGCACCACGCACGGCAGCGGCTACCTCAACAACCAGGCCTGCACCGGCGCGACGGAGAAGGTCAAGGTCCCCGTCACGTCACAGGGCGCCCCGTTCAAGTCAGGCGTGGCCTACGCGGTGGGCCACCTCGACGTCTACGGCCAGAACGCCTACGTAACCCTCAACACCGGCCGCGAGATCGTCAACGTCGCGAGCTGACCCACCCCCAGCCCGGTGTGCGGTCCCCGGCCTCGCCGCGCGGCTGCTCGCCCGGGCGCCTACCCAACCCCGCGTCGTGATGCCACCCAGGCATCACGGCGCGTTTTCGACAAGTCGACCGCTCCGCGCCGCGCCCGAGAGCCGCCCGACAGTTAGCTCACGGCAGGCCACCTTTGCCCCGTCGGACCGGCGACGGGCCAACGTGCGCGCCACCGCCGACCGCCGTCAAGGCTCCAGCAGGCGGTCGCAGGCGCGCTGGAGTAGCCGTCGGTCTCCTCCCACAGCTCCGCACAGCCATCGACGGCCAGGCCACCCAGCCGCAGCCCGATCATCCGATCGGACACGGCCAGGACCAGGGCATGAACCTGTTCGAGCCCGTCGGCCGCCCACACCTTGACCCACCGGCGGATCGCCACGTCCGAGCACCCAGGACCTGGCCACCCGCGCGCCCGCGTCGCGGGACAGGAAGCCTTGGCCTCGCCGAGCCAGTCACCGTCTGTGACGAGCACTGGCCGGCCGCCGTGCGCTCACGGCGGCATGTGCGTGCACCATTTGACATTATGGCCAGCCGTGCGGGGCAGCGGGTCCGGCTGGATTCTGGGAAAATGAACTCATGGGGCAGCTGCAATTGCTGAGCAAGTCTGAATTGGCTGCCATGCGTGACCGGACCAGGTCGCGTCGTTATTCCGCGGCGAATGAGGAGTTCCGCCGGGAACACGCCCGGCATCGCGCGTGGGGCCTCGCCCAGCGACACGCCGAGAAACTCCGCCGAATACGCGCAAGCACCCCGTCGGCAAGCATCACTGCCGACGGCCAGGAAGGCTCAGCGAACGAACCGCCCCCGGCCCCGGCCCCGGCCACGCCACCGGCCAAGGCCACCGCCACGACCTCGGCGCCACGCACGGCCACGACCTCGGCACCGCGCACGATCCGGCATAGCCAAGCCACAACCCCGGCACCGGGCACGGCCACGACCACGACCTCGGCGCGGCGGCCGGACACGGCCGCGACGCGACCGCCCGAGGCCCCAGCCACGACCTCGGCACCGCCACCGGCCATGGCCACGGCTACGGCGCGGCCGGCTGAGGCCCCAGCCAGGGCCTCGGCACCGCCGACCAAAGACAGGGCCTCGGCGCCGCCACCGGCCATGGCCACGGCTACGGCGCGGCCGGCTGAGGCCCCAGCCAGGGCCTCGGCACCGCCGACCAAAGACAGGGCCTCGGCGCCGCCACCGGCCATGGCCACGGCTACGGCGCGGCCGGCTGAGGCCCCAGCCAGGGCCTCGGCACCGCCGACCAAAGACAGGGCCTCGGCGCCGCCACCGGCCGAAGCACCGCCACCAGGCGAAGCACCGCCACCAGGCGAAGCACCGCCACCAGGCGAAGCACCTGCGCGGCCCGGGCGACCCCGCGACCGATACCGGCCCGGACGACCACGCCACAGTGCCGCACCCGACGCATGGCACCGACCAACCCAGCGCCGGCCCGCACCCACCGCATCAGCGCCATCCCACCGGCCCGTCGGCACAGCGCCGACACACCAGCGAGAATCCGCGCCGGCCCGCCGACACGGCACCACGAAGAAATACCGGCAAACACTCCAGAGCTGTACCCGGAAAATGCCACGCACCCAATCCGTCAAACCCTATCCCAACGGACCACCGACCAGAAATTCCGAGCGCCACAACAATGACGACGACGCACGAAACACGCGCGCTCATCGGCACGACAGGAAGTCCTGGCCTTACCGGGCCGATTACTCGCTGCAATGTGCGCCAGCTGGCCGCCGCGCACCAACGGCGGCATGAGTGCGTACGTGATCAAGCGATTCCGGCGTCTGGGTCCCGTCGGTCAGCCTCGCGCTTCAGCTCGTCGTACGATCAGATGCCGAAGGTAGGTCCGGTGAGCGTCCACCGCAGGTGGTGCCGATTCCATGGCTCGGGCTCAGTCGTCAGCATGGCCTCGAGGATCGGATGCAGGTGGGTGAGCCCGAAGGTGCGAACCGCCAGCACGGCGCGGGAGCGGACAACCTTGTCCGGGTCGTCGAGCAGCCGCGTGATCGCCGCCTGGCACCGGTCGGCCGGGGCGCCGCGAAGGTGAAACGCGAGCAGGGTCGCCGCCGTGCGGCGCCGCTCGACATCCGTGCCGTGCAGGTCCGGTTCGAGGTCATCGAGGGTGAGCCGGTCGAGCTCGGCCAGAGCTTCGACCGCGATGCCTTCGTTCGACCGGGCGTACCGAGCCACGTCGTCGGGTGAGGCGGTACGCAGGCCGTGGCGGTTCACCCTTCCCTGGGCGGCCGCAACGATGGTTGCGCGGACATTCGCGTCCGGGTCGCTTGCGGCGGCGTGTCGCAGTGCGTCCCGCCCGGCGAAGCCGAGGGACGGCAACTCCCACAGCCAATGCGCTGCTCGGGCCCGTCGGTGCGCCGCCGGGTCGCGGTCGAGGATCGCCACGAGTTCGGCCTCACCGCCGGGCGGCTTCTCGCCGAACCAGTAGCCGTGGATGCCCTCGTCGACCTCGTCCAGCCACCGCTCGTACCAGCACAGGAAGTCCGGGTCTTCGACGACGTACGGTACGATTTCGTGGTCGGCATCGACGTTGAACAGCCGCCCGCAGGCCGGCCCGGTCACGATCAGGCGGGTCTGCAGCTGCCCGCCGCACACCAGCAGTGTGCCCGGCAGCCACACCTGGTCGGACCCCGGTGGGTCCTCGTAGAGCTCCTCCGACCACCCGGGGTATCGCGGGCCCGGCAGATACGGACACGCACGCGTCAAATGCCCCGGCCAGCAGCCCGGCCGGCCTTCGACCGTGCAGACGTCGGCGAGCGGCAACAACCCGGTTCCGGGCCCCGCCCCGCCGTCGCCGACCTCGATCACGAAGCGCCGGTAATGCTCAGGCAGCCGGACTCCGTGACTCGTCTCGAACTCGGCGACGGCCGACTCTGCCGCGGGCCGCTGGAGCCGGAAATGATGGCTCGCCACGCCGTACTCACCAGCCAGGTCATCCCGGCCGCCCAACGCCGCCAGCCTCTCCGCCACACCCGCCAGCCGAACCGCGGTGTCGTCCGCCACGACCGGGGAGCCTACCGCTACGGGCACGGGACCTGGACAACTCAGGTGATCGATCGGACCCGTGCCGTCTCCTTCCATGGCGGGCGGAAAGTCGGGGTCAGACCCGCTGTATGCCGCCGCACCAGACGTGCATGATCTTGCGGGTTGCGGTGATGTCCGTCAGTGGATCGCCGCCGACCAGGAGCAGGTCGGCCCGCTTGCCCGGCTCCACGGTGCCGCGGTCCAGCAGGCCGAAGTGTTCGGCGGGCCCGCTCGTGGCCGCGCGTAGGGCCTCGGCTGGGGTCAGGCCCACCCGGACCAGGAGGTCCAGTTCGTGGTGCAGGCTCTCGCCGTGGCGGATCGGACACGGGCCGCCCGGCGTGGCGTTGGCGTCGGTGCCGGACAGGACCGGGATGCCGGCCGCATGCATCAGCGCCACGCTGCGCAGGGCGCCCGCGAAGGTCTCCGGGTGGCCGGATGCCCCCGCGATGGCCTCCATCATGCTCAGCGTCGGGATGGCAACCCGGTGGTCCGCGGCCATTCTCGCGACCGTACCGGCCTCCAGGGGTGGGCCGAGCGGGACGTGGGTGAGGAAGTCCGCGCCGATGCGCAGGGCCAGCGCGTACGCCCCCGGCGACGTGGCATGCGCCACCACACGGCGGCCCTCGGCGTGGCCGGCGGCCACGAACGCGGCTGCGGCCCCTTCGGACGGGCCGCCGGCGCCCGGCTCCTCCAGCACGATCTTCAGGTGGTCGGAGCCCTCCGCGATCCGGTTGGCCACCGCCTGCTCGGCGTCGGCAGGATCGCGCAGGATGGCCTCGGCGGGCATGCCGGGCATGCGGGCGTGCATGCCGCCGGGGCCGATCGCCGGGGTGACGGCGCTACGGATGTCAGTCAGGCCCGGGATGCCGCGCAGGTCGCGGACCAGGTCCGGCGGCCAGGCCGCCATGTCGAGGGCCGTCGTCACGCCGTACTCAGCGAACTGTTCGAGGGTCTGGCGGCCGTGCAGGTGTACGTGGGCGTCGATCAGGCCGGGCAGCAGCACCGCCCCCGCCGCGTCGACGATCCGCGCGCCGGCCGGGCCGGTCCCGGCGGCGATGAGGCCGCCCTCGATCAGGACGGTTCGCGGCTCGGTCAGCCGTTCGCCGTCGAAGATCCGGACATTGGTGATCGCGGTGCGCTCAGTCATGCCATAACCTCCTTAATCGGACTTATGACCCGTCAGGCGAAAAATCCGATAAGTCGCGGCGCGGAGCGCCCGACTTATCGGGCAAACCACCATCCGCTTTTGTCGTAGCACGGATTCCCGGGACATCCGGGCGACTCCCCGGGTAAGCCCGCGCTGCCGCCGGCCAGAGCAGGGACAAGCCTGAGCCGACGCCGGAGACCATCGTGCTACGTCGCGGTGCGACCCACGCCACCGCGCGCAAAATCAGTGGCCACGCCTCGGGCAGCCGATGATGAGGCCGGTGCCGATTGCGCGTTGCTCAAGGTTGCAGGAGGTCGCTCAGGAAGCGCAGGCGGGCCGCGTGCTGGACGGTCTCGCCGCCCTCGTGGCCGTTGAAGTGGTACACCTCGATCGCCTTTGGGCCCGCGTAGTTGTGGTAGGCGCCGAAGACCGTCGAGGGCGGGCACGTGGTGTCCATCATCGCGACGCTGAACAGCGCCGGGGCGTTCGCACGCCTGGCGAAGTGCACGCCGTCGAAGTGGGCGAGGGTGTCGAAGACGGTGCTGACCCGGTCGCGGTGGACCTTGAGGTAGCCGGCGACCTCGATGTACGGGCCGGTCGAGGCGCGCTCGGCGCCGCGGCGCATGTCGCACAGGAACGGCACGTCCGCGGCGACCGCGGCCAGGTCCGGGACCAGCCCGGCGACGGCGAGGGTGAGCCCGCCGCCCTGGCTGACCCCGGTCGCCGCGACCCGGGCCGGGTCCACGAGCGGGTGGCTGCGGGCCGCGTGCACGGCCCGCACCGCGTCGGTGACGACCCGGCGGTAGAAGTGCTTGGCCGGGTCGAGGATGCCGCGGGTCATGAAGCCCGGGTGCTGCGGGCCGGTGCCCTCCGGCTCGGCGTCGCCGGTGTCGCCGCGCCGCCAGCCACTGCCCTGGCCGCGCACGTCGATGAAGAGGTGGGCGTAGCCGGCCGAGGCGTAGAGCAGGCAGTCCTCCGGCAGCCCTCGGCCGCCGTTGTACCCCGGGAACTCCACCACGCACGGCAGGGGACCCTCGGCGCCGGCCGGGACGACGAACCAGCCCTTGACCGGCTGGCCGGCGTGGCCGGGGAAGCTCACGTCGTACACCTGCAGCGTTTTGAGGCTTGTCGGCACCGGCTCGAAAACGGCCGGGCCACCGTCCGCCTCGGCCTGGGCGAGCACCCCGGCCCAGAACTCGTCGAAGCCGGGCGGCTCCGGCGCCGAGCTGCGGTAGGCGAGGCACTGCTCGTGGGTCAAGTCGGACAGCGGCACGGCGGCTCAGCCTTTCAGTCCTGTGTGGGCGAGGCCCTCGATGAACTGGCGCTGGGCGATGACGAAGACGGCGAGGACCGGGATGGCGGTCAGCGTCGCCGCCGACAGCTGCACGTTCCACGCCGGCCCGCCATAGACGTCGACGAACTGGGTGAGCGCCTGCGGCAGCGTGAACTTCGAGGGGGTGGACAGGAACACGATCGGCTCAAGATACAGGTTCCAGCTGTGCAGGAAGGTGAAGATCGACACCGCGCCGAGGGCCGGGCGGGCCAGCGGCAGGGCGACCTGCCGGAACAGGCCGAACCGGGTCAGGCCGTCGATGCGCCCGGCCTCCTCGAGCTCCGCCGGCAGCGCGATGAAGAACTGCCGCATGATGAACGTGGCCAGGACGCTCGGCGCGCCGAAGATCGGCACGAGGATGAGCGGCCAGTGGGTGTCGATCATGTTCCAGCGCTGGAACATCTGGAACAGCGGCACGATCGTCACCTCGCTGGGCACCAGCAGGCCGGTGAGGACCAGCAGGAACAGCGCGTTCTGGCCGCGGAAGCGAATCCTGGCGAAGGCGTACCCGGCCAGCGACGACACCACCAGCGTGCCGATCGTGCACACGATGGCGATGTACATGCTGTTGAGGTACTGCTGCGCGAACGGCTGCGCCTGGAACACGTGCTTGTACGCCGAGAAGTCCACGTGGGACGGGATCAGCGACGGCGGGAACCGGAAGACCTCGCTCACCGGCTTCACGGAGGAGGTCGCCATCCACCACGTCGGGAAGACGAAGGGAATGGCCAGGACGCACAGCAGACCGTAGAGCGCCGTCTTGGCCCGACGGGACTTAGGACTCATGGAACACCCATCGCTTGCGCAGCTGCCACTGCACGGTGGTCAGGATCAGGACGATGGCGAACAGCACCAGCGAGAGCGTGGCGCCGTAGCCGAAGTGATGGAACTGGAAGGCCTGCTGGTAGAGGTAGTAGACGAGCACGGTCGTCGAGGTGCCGGGCCCGCCCTGGGTGAGCACGGCGATCTGGGCGAAGACCTGCAGCGAGCCGACCACGGTGATGATCGACGTGAGCAGGATCGTCGGGCTGATCATCGGCAGGGTGATGCTGCGGAAGGCCCGCCAGGCGCTCGCCCCGTCCAGCCGCGCGGCCTCGTACAGGCCCGACGGCACGCCCTGCAGCGCGGCGAGGAACAGCACCATGTTCAGCCCGACGTTCTTGACCACCTGCACGACGATCACCGAGATCATCGCGGTGGTCTCGCCCCGCAGCCAGTTCGGTCCGTGGATGCCGGCCGAATCCAGGACGCCGTTGACGCCGCCGTTGTCCTGCAACAGGAACCCCCACACGATCGTCCACGCCACCATGGACACGACGACCGGCGAGAAGAACAGCGTGCGGAACACGACCGTGCCGCGCAGCTTCTGGTTGAGCAGCACGGCCAGCAGCAGGGCGAGGCTCAGGTTGAGCACGAGCAGCCCGGCGGAGAACAGGCCGGTGGCGGCGAGCACCTTCGGCAGGTTCGGATCGTCCGCCAGCTGCTTGTAGTTGTCCCCGCCGACGAAGGTGAACTCGTCGGCGAGGACGTTCCACTCGTGCAGGCTGTACCACGCGACCAGCACCAGCGGGACGAGCACGAAGAGGATCGTGCCCGCGAGCTGCGGCGCGATGAACAGGTAGCCGGCCAGGTGGTCGCGCCGGCGCGCGGTCCAGTACTTCATGTCACTTGGCCAGCAGCGGCTTCAGGCCGGTGCACACGGTGTCGAGCACGGACTTCACGTCGGCGTCGGGCTTCCACAGCGGGTCCAGCGAGGCGCGGACGTTCTGCGCGATCTCGGCCGAGCTGGTGTGGCTGGGCTTGACGACGCCGGTGGAGATGCCGTCGATGACGACCGACTGCAGCTGCGCGGGCTTGAGCAGCGGGTTGGTCTTGGCCAAGGTCTCGGCGTTGAGCTGGCTCTTGCGGGCCGGCGGGAAGTACTGCGCGAGCTTGGCGCTGTTGGCGGGGTTGGTGAAGAACGCCAGGAAGTCCGCGGCCGTACCGGCGTGCTTGCCCTTCTTCAGCACGCCCAGACCGGCCTGGCCGACCACGGCGTACTTGCCCTTCGGCCCGGCCGGCAGCGGCACCAGATCCCAGCCGAACTTGGCGTCCTTGAGCAGCGACGCCCGCGAGATCTGGGTGATGGTCATCGCGGACTGGCCGGTGAAGAAGTCGGCGGACACGCCCGGGCCGGGCAGCGCCTTGTCGGTGAAGATGGCCTTGTGCAGCGCGGTCATCGCCTCGACCATCTCCGGGGCGTTGAACCCGCACGTCTTGCCGTCGGCGCTCCAGGCCTGGGCGCCCCAGCCGGTCCAGACCGCGGAGAGGTTGCTCCAGGTCTTGTAGTCGAAGTCGCGCACGACCATGCCGGCGGTGCCGGTCTTGGCGTTGACCGCCGCGCCCATCGCGAACGCCTTGTCCCAGGTCCAGTTGCCGGCGGTGACGAGGTCGGCCGGGTTGTCCTGGCCCGCCTGCTTGAGCAGGTCGGTGTTGACGAACACGCCGAACGGGGACGTGGAGAACGGGTACGCGTACAGCTTCCCGCCGTTCTGCCACAGCTTGGTCGCCGCCGGCGCCAGATCGTCGGGGTTCTCCAGCTTTTCCAGCGGCACCAGCGCACCGGATCCGACGAAGTCCGGCGCGGAGTCCTCGAGGATCCAGGCCAGGTCCGGGCCGTTGCCGCCGGCGATCTGGGTGGTGATCGTGGTCGTGTACTGCTCGAACGGCAGCGGGTCGAACTTGACGCTCACGTTCGGGTGCGCCGTCTTGTACTCGGCGGCGATGTCGTTGAACATCTTCAGGTGGGCCTCGTTGGCCGACCAGACGGTCATGCGCAGCTCGACCGGGCCGGTCTCGGCGGCGGCGGGGGTGCTGCCCTTGTCGTCGCCGCACGCGGCGAGGGCGAGTATGGAAACGGCCGACAGGGCGGCTGCTGCGAAACGGAACTTCATCTGCGGTACTCCTCGGGGGTGTCAGTAACCGGCGACGTCGGGCCACTGCCGCTCGACGCCGTCGTTGTCCAGGCGGGCCTGGAACTCGGCCAGCAGGACGGGGTTGTTGCGCACCGCGCGCGGGGTGCACGCGCGGTCCAGGCAGAACGCGGCCAGCGCGCCCGCGGCCTCGCCGGCGTTCCACTCGACGGGGTGCAGGCGGTAGGCGCCGTTGGTGACGTGGGTGGTGCCGATGTTCTTGCCGGCGGGCAGGAGGTTGTCCACCCGGCGCGGGATCAGCGCGCCGAGCGGGATCTGGAAGGGGCAGCAGCCGACGTCGATGTAGTGGTCGCCGCCGGTGGAGGGGTGCAGGTCGATGCGGTACATCCCCACGCCGACCGAGTCGTGGTAGCTCACCGCGCCCTTGTCGCCACGCACGGCCAGCGCCAGGTCCTGCTCGACGACCGTGTACTCGGCGAGGATGCGCCGGGACTCGCGGATGTACGGCGCCTGGGCGAGCCCGTCGGCGCTGCCGGTGACGTCGCCGCGCAGCCGCAGCCCCGGGAACCCGGTGCCGCCGTCGGGGCGCGGCGCCTCGGTCTGCAGCCAGTACAGCACCGAGCGGGCCTGCTCCCGGGCCGCGGCGAGGTGCACGGCCGGGTCGGGCACGTCGATGACCGGGTGCTCGAAGTAGTCGAGCATCGGCCAGTTCACCAGGCAGATGTCGCTGTCGTACGCGCCGTCGGTGAACAGCCGCCGCGCCGCGATCCGCCGGAACGTCCACAGGTTGTGGTCGCCGGGGTTGCGCCGCTGGTCGGCGTCGACGGCGAGCGGGTCGTCGCCGGGGTTGGGGTCGAACACCCGCTCGGTGGGCAGCAGCGTGCGGGGGCTCGGCGCGCGGAACGACAGCAGCGGGCCGCCCCAGAACGGCGGGGTGTACTCGCGCCAGAAGTCGTAACGCGCCGGGCGGTCGATGGTGTGGTCGCCGTCGACGTGGTCGACCGCGAAGCACACCGAGACCGCCTGCATGTTGGCCGGTTGGGCGGCGGCGGGCGCGCTCGGCTCGCCGGTGTCGGCCTGGGACTCGAAACCGGTGACGTACTCGACGCCGGCCAGCGGCAGCAGCTCGCCCGTCTCGGTCGCGTCCAGCACGTAGGGTGCCGTGACGTGCACCGTCTCGCCGGTGTCGCGGTGGCGCAGCGCCACCGCGGTCACCCGGTCACCGTCGGTGGTCGCGGCCGCGGGGACGAACGGCTGCAGCACCCTGAGCTTCCCACTGGATCGGTACGGCGAGAGCATCGCCTCCAGCACGGCGACCGCGACCCGCGGCTCGTGGCAGAGCCGGCTCACGTGGCCCGCGCCCGGGTTCAGGTCGCGCCACGCCCGCGCGGCGGCCGTCAGCGGATAGTGACGCCGGTAGTACTCGCGGATGCCGTCACGGAGCCGGCGATAGCTGGCCGTGACGCCGAACTGCTCCACCCAGCTATGCTCGTCGGGCGGCACCGCCTGGCTGGTGAGCTGGCCGCCGATCCAGTCGTACTCCTCCGTGAGCACGACGCTGCGGCCCGCCCTGAGCGCGGCGAGCGCCGCGGCGACGCCGCCGAGGCCGGCCCCGACCACGAGCACGTCAGTCTGCATTTCGGACATTTACGATTTATCGTCTTTCGTTGAGGGTTGTTCCGGGGATGAGCTCGCACGTCAGCACCCGCTGGCGCTGGGTCTTCTTGCCGTCGATCAGGGCCGTGAGCACCTCGAGGGCCTGGGCGCCCATCTCGCGCCTCGGGATCTTGAAACCGGTGAACTCCGTGCCGGTCGGGTCCGTGACGTTCCTGGTCGGCTGGCCGAGGGTGACGATGGACAGCTCGGCCGCCGGTCCTACCGGGCGGCCGGCGCGGCTGGGCGATAAGTCGGGCGCTCCGCGCCGCGACTTATCGGATTTTTCGCCTGACGGGGTATTCGTCCGTTTCTCTGCGATCTCCGCCGATCGCGCCGCCAGGGCCACGCCCTCGCTGTGCTCCTCGGCGAAGACCGCCGTCGCGCCGCTGTCCAGGACCGCGTCGAGGTCGCCAGCCGGCAGGTGCAGGCCGGTCACGCCCGCCTCGGCGACGCCGCGGTCGAAGCCGGCCTTACGGTCGGCGTGTGACTCCGGCCCCTCCCCCTGCCCCATGTACAGCAGCCGGGTGTGCCCGAGCGCGACCGCCCGCCGCACCAGGGTCACCGTCGCGCCGGCGTAGTCCGCGCCGACGTACGGCACGGGACCACCGGCGTCGTCGCGCCGGCCGACGGAGACGAACGGGAACCCGTCCGCCACCAGCCGGGCCAGCTCCTCGCGGTCGAGCGAGCGACCGAGCAGGACGCAGCCGTCGGCCAGGCGCAGCCGGTTGCCCTCGTGGAAGATGCGCCGCCGCCCGTCGACCACCGGGGCACTGGTCAGCAGCAGCAGGTCGCTGCCCAGGGCCTCGGCCCGCTCCTCGATGCCGACCAGGAACGGGTGGTAAAAGTCGCTGTTGCCGGCCGGGAACACCGGCTCGTAGGTGAACACGCCGATGATCCGGTTGTCCCGCGCGGCGAGCCGGCGGGCGATCGGGTCCGCGACGTAACCGCTGTCGCGGATCGCCTGCAGCACCCGCTCACGCGTCTCCGGCGCGATGCGCACGTCGCCGTCCGAACGCCCGTTGAGCACGAGCGACACGGTCGCCTGACTGACGCCCGTCATCCGGGCGATGTCCCGTTGCGTCAGGCGGCGGGGGGTTCCGGTCACGATGGCTTCCGTCCTGCTAATGCGCATTACCACTTGATGGGTCGCCATCCTGAACCCATCGACCCGGGTTCGTCAAGTCCCCGGTTGCCGCTGATAATTCGTATTAGCACCTTGACCGGGGCGTTCGGCCGGGAACACACTCCCATCCATGAATCGCCGCCAGCTGCTCAGGGGAGCCGCATTGTCAGGAGGCGCCGCCGCCATCGGCGCACTCCAGCTCCCCTCGCCGGCGTCCGCCGCGCCGGCCGGATTCCCGAACTACCAGTACATCGGCGTGCCGTTCACCAAGTCGGCACTGCGCTACAGCCCCACGAACGAGCTGATCTTCCCGTGCATCCGGGGTGTGTACGACAAGATCAGCGGCGGCCTCGGCCGCTACTACCTCTACTACGCCCCGCACAACGCGCCCGGCGGCATCTGCCTGGCCTACGGCAACTCCCTGGCCGGGCCGTTCACGGAATACCCGGCCAACCCGATCGTCTCCAACACGTGGTCGCCGTACTACTCCGTCAGCCACGTCTCGTCACCGCACGTGCTGTGGAGCGCGTCGAACAAGAAGTTCTATCTCTACTTCCACGGCGAGAACAACACGACCCGCATGGCCTGGTCGACGGACGGAATCCATTACACGTACTTCGGGGTCGTCCTGAACACGTCGATGGTCCCCGGCACCACCGAGACCTCGTACGCCCGCGTCTTCGAGCACACCGTGACGGGCCTGGGGAACAAGTACGTCATGCTGTTCATGGGCGTCACCAGCGGCACCAGGAAGATCTTCTGGGGCTGGTCCAGCGACGCGAAATCCTGGAAGTTCGACCCCACCCCGCTCGTCACGCCCGGCGCCGACGGCCAGACCGACATCTCCGGGGCGCACCTGCTCAAGCGCAACGGCACCGCGTACGTGGTGTACCACGGCAACGGCGGCAACATGTTCCTCACCGAGGTCGGCAACGCCTTCGACCGCCAGGTACACCTGGGCGTGTTCCACTCCGCGCGGTCGGCGGCCCCGGACAGCGGTCGCAGCGCCGCGCCGTCGTTCGGCACCGACGGCGGCGTGGAGTACATGTTCTACGAGGCCGGCCCGCGACTGTCCGCGACGATCGCGGTGGCCCGGGCCGTCTGACGGTCCATTGTTCGATTCGCCCGCCCGGCTCCCACCGCGTGGCGGCCGGGCGAGCGACCACCGGTCCGCCGCGCCGGCTCTAACCTAAGGCCTTCTACAGTGCTGTCTCCGGCTTCTGCAGCGCTGGCGGCCCGCGCGGCGACCAGCCCCTCCAGCACCATGCGCACCGCGTAGATCTGTCTCTGCAGCGCTATCTTCGCAGCGTCGTCCGCTGGCACTGCTGCGCTGGCACTGCAGCACCGGCTCGGCTGCGCTGGCTCTACAGCTCTGGCACTGCCACGCTGGCTCGGCTGCGCTATCTCTGCTGCGCTGGCCCTGCTTCGCTGGCACTGCCGCGCTGGCTCTACAGCTCTGTGACCTGGCCGGCGACCAACTGCGCACCGCGCTCCGGATCGGCCGTCGCGGGGAGTTCCGGCCGGAACGGGCCGGTCACGTCCACGCCCGGCCTCACCAGCTCGTAGCTCGACTCCGCCACCGGCTGCCAGGCCCCCACCAGCGTACCGATCGGCTCCGACACCACGATGCGGGTCTGCGCCGACACCGTTTGCAGCGCCGGGTTGTCCGGGTACATGAGCCGCAGTGTCTCGATGGCGGTGCTGCAGTACAGCGACCGGCTGCTGTGCTCGCTTGAGTAGCGAAACGCCCACAGCCGCTCGCCGTCCGTGGTCGCGACGGTCATCTGCATCGGATACTCGATACCGTTGTGCCGCCCGGCGTCCTCGATCCAGGCGACCATCCGCTCGACGGCACCGACGGGCTCGCGCTCCAGGCCGAACGTGAGCGCGAGGTAGAACATCAGCTCGGAGTCGGTGGACCCGCCGATGTGCGGGTACAGATCGGGATCGACGGCCATGACGAGCGACCGCTTCAGCTCCTGGTACCCGCGGATCCGCCCATTGTGCAGCCACAGCCACCGTCCGTAGCGGAACGGGTGACAATTGCTCTGCTGCACTGCGGTCCCGGTACTGGCCCGGATGTGCGCCAGGAACAAGCCAGACTCGACCGACCGGGCGAGCTCGCGCAGGTTATCGTCCCCCCAGGCCGGCCCGATCCCGCGGAACAGCGTCGGCTCGGGCCGCCCACCCGGCGTGTACCACCCGACCCCGAACCCGTCACCGTTCGTGGTCCCCACTCCGAGCTTGGCGTGCATGCTCTGGTCAATCAGCGAGTGCTCGGGCTTGTACAACAGCTCTTCCAGCAGGATCGGCGATCCCGAGTACGCCAGCCATCGGCACATCTCGCACCTCCTCACCCGATCGTCTGCGCGGGGGCCCGCCTACCACTCACCCGCCGGGGATGAGGCGGGGCCATCCACGGGCGATGCCTCACCCCCGGCGACTGAATTCGCCGAGCGACACCCACCGTGAGACGCCAACCGCGGCCCGGTTCTACGGCACCAAAGTGGTCCTCCTGCACACCGAGTCGTCACGGCCACGGAGCGGAACCCACCGTCGCGGAGCGAAACTCGCCACCTGGACCCGGCCGCCAGCCTCAACGACACCGCCACGCTCACGTGAGACGCCATCCGCTCACCGCCACGAAGCGAAACTTGCCACCTGAACCCTGGACCCGGCCGCCAGCGTCAACGACACCGCCACGCCCACCGTGAGGCGCCATCCGCTCACCGCCGCAGGATGGCCGGCCGCGCGAAGCAGAGATCCTCATGCTGCAGCGGCGCGGACGCGGCCCCGCGGCCGGCGCCGCTGAGCGAGCGCAGCAGTGATCACCCTGAAATGCTTATTTGACTACTCAGCGTAGCGCATGCCTACGGTAAACGATTTCGCCCGACGGACGCGGCGGCACTCACTCACCGCGAGGGCGCAAATCTCCCCACCCGCTCACCCCTGCGGGATGACGCGCGGGGCAGCCGGGCGGGGTGACGCTTCACCCGCGGCGGCCCGGTTCGCCGAGGGGAGGCCACGATGCTCACCGTTGGAGTCGAGGAAGAATTCCTCCTGCTGGAGCCCGACGGCGCAGTGGCGCCGGTGGCGGCCGGCATACTCGGAATCACGGATGGCGACGGACGGTTTCGGCACGAGTACACGGCGTATCAGCTGGAGACCGTGACCAGCGTGCATACTCGGCTCGATCGGCTGTACGACGAACTGGCCGAGCTTCGGCTGCTCGCTGCGCGGGCCGCGCTGCGGTTCGGGGCGCGGCTGGTGGCGACGGGCGCGCCGCCGTTTCGGCGTGGGCCGTTGGGGTCGCTGACCGATGACGCACGGTACCGCCGCCTGGCCGACCGCTATCCCGAGGCAACCACAGCAGCCGCCGGCACCTGCGGATGCCATGTGCACATCGGCATAGCCGACCGCGACCTGGCCGTCGACGTGCTGACCCGCCTGCGACCATGGCTACCCGCGCTACTGGCCGTGACCGGAAACTCACCGCTCGCGGAGGGGATGGACTGCGGATACAGCAGCCGCCGCTACGAAGCCCGCCGCCGCTGGCCGACGTTTCGCGCGCCGGGGGCGTGGACCTGCGCCGCCGAGTACGACCGCGCGGTCGCCGCCCTGATCGCCGATGGCTCCGCCCTCGACGCCGGCGGGGTGCACCTGCTGGCGAGGCTCTCCAGCCGCTACCCCACGATCGAGGTGCGAATCGCCGACACCTGCCTCGACACGTCCGACACCGTAATGTTCGCCGGCCTCGTCCGCGCACTGGTCGCCGCTCTCATCGACGACGCCCGCCACCACCGCGAGTCCGAGACCCCGACCGCCGGAGAACTCGAGGTCGCCCTGGCCGCGGCCGCGCGGAACGGCCTGGCGACCGACCGCCACTGCCCACTGACCGAGGGCCACCACCCGCCAAATGAAAGCCGTCTCCCCCGCGCCGAAGGCCACTACCCGCCAACCGAAGGCCGCGTCCCCTGGGTCGAAGGCCACCACCTACAAACCGAAGACCCTTTCTCGTGTGCCGAGGGCCACCACCTGCCAACCGAGAGCCCTTTCCCACCGACCGAGGGCCACCAGCCACCAAGCGAGAACCGTTTTCCACCGGGCGACGACCACTATCCGCCTAGTGACAGCGTTTTCGCACCGACCGATCACAGCTACCCATCGACCGAGGGCTCCGTCTCGCCCACCGACGGCCGCTGCCCACCGGCCGAGGGCCACTACCCGCCACTGACCGAGAGCCACCGTCTACCGGCCGGGAGCCCCTACCCGCCGGGCGATCGCAGCTACCCACCGGGCGAGAGCGAATTCCTGCAGACACGGCCGCCCTACCCGCACCTGACGAGTACGAGCTCGGTCGGTGACCGCCTTCGGGCATTGCTGCGAAAGGCAACGCCCGCGCTGACCGAGGCGGGTGACGCCTTCGCTGTTCGCAGCGAGTTGGGCCGGCTACTGATGCACGGCACCGGCGCCGACCGGCAGCGCGAGCTGCTCGGGTTCGATTCGCGCCCGGACGCGTTCGTCGCGACGATGGCAGAATGCACCGCACCGGGCACGACCGACCCCGGCGCGACGGCAACCCGGTCCAGTCAGACCCTGACCACAACATAGGACCAGGTCAGCGACATAGGACCAGGTCAGCCGGCCGGGCGGGGAACGTGGCGTGGCCGCCGCTGCAGGCCGGGGTCCCGGCGACGCCGGGCTGGATTATTGATTACCGAATATCAGCAATCCGGTAATCGGCAATTGGTCGTTGGTCACGGACCGTAGCGCGGACAGGGGTCCAGACGGCCAGGCGGATCGAAGCAAGATTCACGTGGGCGCAACAAAAGTTCGGTGCATAAAACGGCGCGCCGCCCGAGCAGAGGCGGCGCGCCGTCACCCCGGGAGCAACGTCAGGGCAGCAGGATGATTCCGGGGTGCAGGCGACGGGCCGTGCCGGCCTCGCGCGGTGGCCCGACCATCGGAACCCGGAACTCGGTGTGGACGTCGGTGCTGGAGCGCGCCACGAACAGCTCCACGTCGCCGGGCTCGACGATCCGCCGGCCGTCGCGGCCCGTGTACGACAGCAGGTCCGCGTGCAGCGTCACGATCAGGGTCCGCGACTCGCCCGGCGCCAGGTCCACCCGCGGGGCCGCCAGCAGCTGCCGCACCGGCCTGGCCACCGAGGCCACCGGATCGTGGGCGTAGACCTGCACGACCGTGCTGACCTCGCGGTCGTGCGGGTTGCGCAGCGGTACCGTCAGCTCGATCTCCCCGTCGGTGGCCCAGCCGTCCGCGGGGTTCAGCGCCGCCGGGCCCCACTGCGCGTCGGCGTAGGCGAGGCCGTGACCGAACGGGAAGAGTGGGCTCGGATCCACTGTGGACACGTCGCTGCGGCGGCCGAGCCGGGCGGCCAGGTACGTCGAGGGCTGGGACGCGCCGGCGCCGGGGAAGCCGACCGGGAGGCGCCCGGACGGGTTGACCGCGCCGGACAGCACGCCGGCCAGGGCGGCGGCGCCCTCCTCGCCGGGAAAGAACGTGCACGCCACGGCGGCGAGGCGGTCGACCTGGCGGGACAGCTCGTAGGGGCGGCCGGCGAGGACGACGAGCACGACCGGGGTGCCGGTGGCCAGCAGCGCCTCGAGCAGCTCCTCCTGGCGGCCGGGCAGCCGCAGGTCCGGGGCGTCGCAGCCCTCCCCCGAGGTGCCGGTGCCGAAGAGCCCGGCCAGGTCGCCGAGCACCGCCACGCACACGTCGGCCGCGGCGGCGGCCTGCGCGGCGGCGGCGATGTCCTCGTCGGAGCCACCGAGGAAGGGGCAGCCCAGGGAGTACGACACCGGGAAGGCGGTGCCGAGGGCATCGACGATGGCGGGTGTCTCGACGCCCAGCTCCAGGCCCGGATGGTGCACGCCCACGTGGCGCGGGAACGAGTAGCAGCCGAACAGCGCGTCGGGGCGGTGCGCGCCAGGGCCGACGACGGCCAGGCGCGTGCCGGGGCGCAGCGGCAGGACGCCGGAGTCGTTGCGCAGCAGGACGATCGAGCGCTCGGCGAGGCGGCGGGCGATGGTGCGCGCCTCGGGGTCGTCGAGGTCGGCGGGGTCGGCGAGGTAGTCCGGCTCGGGGCGGAAGCCGGGGTCGAGCAGGCCGAGCTCGCACTTCTGGCGCAGGATGCGCTCCACGGCCCGGTCGATCAGGGCCTCGTCGACGTCGCCGGCCTCGAGGGCCTTGAGCAGCGGACCGCCGTAGCAGTTGACGCCGGGCAGCTCGACGTCGATGCCGGCCCGCAGTGCGGCGGCGGCCGCCTCGGCGCGGTCGGCGGCGACGCCGTGCAGGCTCTCCAGGAACGCGATGGCGAAGTAGTCGCTCACGACCGTACCGTCGAAGCCCAACCGGTCCCGGAGCAGCGCCGTGAGCAGGGACGGGTCGGCGGCCACGGGAACGCCGTCGATGTCGGTGTAGTTGTTCAGCACCGAGCCCGCCCCGGCGCGCAGGGCCATCTCGAACGGGGGCAGCAGCACGTCGGCGAGCTCGCGGGGGCCGATCGAGACCGGGGCGAGATTGCGCCCGGCCCGGGATGCCGAGTAGCCGACGAAGTGCTTGAGGGTGGCGACGATCCCGGCGGACTGCAGGCCGCGCACGTAGGCCGCGCCGATGGTGCCGACCAGGTGCGGGTCCTCGCCGATGGTCTCCTCGACGCGGCCCCAGCGCAGGTCGCGGGCCACGTCGACGACCGGGGCGAGGCCCTGGTGGATGCCGAGGCGGCGCATGGTGGCGCCGATGTGCGCGGCCATCGCCTCGACCAGCGCCGGGTCGAAGCTCGCGCCCCAGGCGAGTGGGGTCGGGAAGATGGGCGCCTTCCAGGCGGCGAGGCCGGTGAGGCACTCCTCGTGCACGATCGCCGGGATGCCGAAGCGGCCGGCGTCGATGATCTGGCGCTGCAGGTCGGCCACGTGCCGGGCGCCGGCGAGCGGCTCGACCGGCGCGGAGCCGTACAGCCGGGTCATCTGGCCCAGCCCGTGCCGGATGAGCTCGGGCCAGTCGATCGGGTCCGGGGCCTGGTCGTTCTGGTGCGGGGCCACCTCGCCGGGGGTCTCGCCGACGTTGAGCCAGGCCCCGTACATCTGCGCCACCTTCTCGCGCAGCGACATCCGGGCCATCAGGTCCGCCACCCGCTGGGCAATGGGCAGCGTGGTGTCCCGCCACGCGCTGTCAGTCACGCTTTTTGCTCCGTTCAGACGATCAGAGGGCGGCGGTCGACTGCCGCACCACAAGGCGCGTGGCCAGCCGCACATGGGTGTTCTCGACGGTCTCGCCGTTCATGAGCTGGATGAGCAGGTCGATCGCCCGGTGCCCCATCTCGTGGATGGGCTGCTCCACGGTGGTCAGCGACGGGGTGGCCAGGGCCGCCTCGGGGACGTTGTCGAAGCCGACGACCGAGAGGTCCTCCGGCACCCGCAGCCCCATCGCGACCGCGACCTCGATCGCCGCGATGGCCGAGGTGTCGTTCGCGGCGAAGAGCGCCGTCGGGCGGTCGGGCAGCTCCAGCAACCGCCGGGCGGCGGCCGCGGAGTCGTCGGCGTCGTAGTTGCCGGGCTGGATGAGCGCGGGGTCGGCCTCGATACCGGCCGCGGCCAGTTCCTCGCGGTAGCCCTGCTCGCGCAGCTTCGCGGACTCGAGGTCCGTCCGGCCGCCGATGAGCGCGATGCGCCGGTGCCCGAGATCGATGAGATGCCGTACGCCGGTGCGCGCCCCGAGCAGGCTGTCGGAGTCCACTGTGGGCAGTCCGGTCGGGCCGGTGTGCGGGTCGACGGCGACCACGGCCTGGCCGAAGTCGACCTCGACCACGGTCGGGGTGACCAGCACGGCGCCGTCGACGAGGGTGCCGGAGAGGCGGGAGAGGTATCGCTGCTCCCATCCGGCGTGGTCGACCGAGCGCCCGCCGGCCGAGTAGACGACCAGCTCGTATCCGGTTCCCTTGATCGCCTTGGCCGCGCCCTTGAGCAGCTCCGTCGAGAACGGCTCCAGGTCGGCGACCAGGATTCCGATCACGTTGGTCTTGTGGTTGCGCAGGCTCTGCGCGACCAGGCTCGCCTCGTAACCCAGCTCGCGGATCACGGCCTGGACGTGCGCGCTCGTCGCCGCGGAGACGCCGTAACGGGCGTTGAGGACCTTGGACACCGTGGCGACCGAGACGCCGGCGGTGGCCGCCACATCACGGATCGTGACTCGGGAACTGGGCTTCACGAGGGCACAATAACGTCCGATAACGTTATCGACAACGATTGACAACGCTCGTAACAGAGGCGCAGACTCTGCGGTCATCGAGGGCCGAGCCCTGAAGCTCGCCCACGCCCCCGTCAGGAGATGATCAATTTGAACGTCCGCCTGAGCACCCCACGGAGGCTGGCCGCGATCGCCATCGCGCTTTCGGTGGCGCTCCCCTCCCTCACCGCCTGCGGAGACGACAGCAAGGACGCACCGACGGACGCGAACGCCCCGGTGACGCTCACCTGGTGGCACAACGCCAACCAGGAACCGGGCCTCGGCGTATGGCAGTCGATTGCCGACCAATACCACAAGGACCACCCGAACGTGACGTTCAAGGTGGAGCCGGCCCAGAACGAGGCGCTGAAGACGAAGATCTCGGTGGCGCTGCAGTCGCCGAACCCGCCCAGCATCTTCCAGCAGTGGGGTGGTGGCGCGCTGGCCACGCAGGTCGAGTCCGGCAAGATCCTGGACATGACCGAGCTGGTCAAGCCGTGGATCGGCGAGCTCGGCGCGGCCGCGAACGGCTGGGCGGTGGAGGGTAAGCAGTACGGCATCCCCTACGACCTGCACGTGGTCGGCTTCTGGTACCGCAAGGACCTCTTCGAGCAGGCCGGCATCACCGCGGCGCCCAAGACGATGACGGAGCTCAACGACGCCGTCACCAAGCTCAAGGCCAAGAACATCGCGCCGATCGCGCTCGGCGGCAAGGACAAGTGGCCGGACGCGTTCTGGTGGTCGTACTTCGCCATCCGCGAGTGCTCCACCGACACCGTCAAGGCCACGGTGAAGAACCTCAAGATGGACGACCCGTGCTGGGTCAAGGCCGGCGAGGACCTCAAGGCGTTCCTGGCCACCAACCCGTTCCAGAACGCGTTCCTGGGCACCCCGGCCCAGCAGGGCGCGGGCAGCTCGGCCGGCCTCGTCGCCAACGGCAAGGCCGCGATGGAACTGCAGGGCGACTGGGAGCTGCCGACCATGATCCCGCTGACTGAGGACAAGAACTACGCCCAGAAGCTCGGCTGGTTCGCGTTCCCGACCATCGAGGGCGGCAAGGGCACCCCGGGCACCGCACTCGGCGGCGGCGACGGCTTCTCCTGCGCGGTCAAGGCCGGACCGGCGTGCGCGGACTTCCTGAAGTACATCGCCAGCACCGACGTGCAGACCAAGCTCGTGCAGACGAACACCGCGACGCTGCCGTCGAACCCGAAGGCGATCTCGGCGATCCAGGACCCGTCGCTCAAGACGGTCCAGGAGTACCTCAACGGCGCGCCCTACATCCAGACGTACTTCGACCAGGCCCTGCCGACCAGCGTCGGGTCGGCGCTGAACGACGCGATCGCGGACTTCTTCGCCGGCAAGGGCTCGCCGCAGGGCATCGTCGACGCATTCACCAAGGCGGTCGCGAACAAGTGACGCAATCGGGTGGTATCGCCGTGGCGGCGGCACCACCGGCCAGGGCCGGTCGCGGGGCGTCGCGACCGGCCCGTCGGCCGGGCGGGCGCCGGGCCAAACGGCTCGAGCTCACGCTGCTGCTGACCCCGGCGCTGGTGCTGTTCGTCGGTTTCGTGCTGCTGCCGATCGCGGCGGCGGTCTACTACAGCTTCTACAAGTGGACCGGCTTCAGCCCGCGCACGTGGTTCGGGCTGGGCAACTACTCGCGGGTGCTGGAGGACGAGGTCTTCCTGCACTCCCTGCTGCACAACGTCATCATCGCGGTGCTCTCGGTCGTCATCCAGCTGCCGCTGTCGATCGCCATCGCGCTGCTGCTCAACGGGCGGATCAAGGGGCGGGCGGCGCTGCGGCTGATCGTGTTCGCGCCGTACGTGCTCTCCGAGGCGATCACCGCGGTGGTCTGGCTGCTCATGCTGCAGCCGGACGGGCTGGTCGACCAGATCTTCAAGGCGGTCGGCCTCGGCGGGCTGATCCAGGACTGGCTCGCCAACGGCGACCTGGTCCTCTACACGCTGTTCGTCGTGATCACGTGGAAGTACCTCGGCTTCGGCATCATCCTGCTGCTGGCCGGCCTGCAGAGCATCCCGCCGGAGCTGCGCGAGGCGGCCTCGACCGACGGCGCCACGGCGTGGCAGGCGACCCGCCGGATCGTACTGCCGCTGCTCGGCCCGACGATCCGGATCTGGATCTTCCTGTCCATCATCGGCTCGCTGCAGCTGTTCGACCTGGTCTGGATCATGACGCTGGGCGGCCCCGCGAACGCCTCCAGCACCATGGCGACCTACCTGCTCGACCACGGCTTCAGCCGCTACGAGTTCGGCTACGGCAGCGCGATCGCCGTCGTGCTGTTCGTCGTGTGCTTCATCTTCGCGCTGATCTACCAGCGCTTCGCCCTGCGCCGCGACACCGAGGGCGCCCTGACCCGCATCGTGGAGTGAACGCATGGCCAAGCGCACACTCACCTACCTGGCGGCCGTGGTCGTCGTCGGGATCACGGTGGTCCCGCTGCTGTTCACCATTCTCGGCGGTTTCCGCACCAACGCCCAGATCAACACGTCCCCGGCCGGCTGGCCGCACCCGTGGGTGCTGAGCAACTTCACCGACGTACTCTCCTCGAGCGTGTTCTGGCGCGCGATGGGCAACAGCGCGTTCATCGCCGCGATCGCCACGCTCCTCGCGGTCGCCACGGGGGCGATGGCGGCGTTCGCTCTTTCGCGGTACACGTTCAAGGGCCGCGAGGGGCTGTACACGCTGTTCACCATCGGCCTGCTGTTCCCGGTGACGGCGGCGGCGCTTCCGCTGTACCTCCTGCTGCGCCAGCTCAATCTGCTCGAGCACCCGCTCGGCGTGGCCCTGCCGGAGGCGGCGTTCTCGCTGCCGATCACCATCGTGATCCTGCGCCCGTTCATGCACGCGATCCCGGGCGAGCTCGAGGACGCGGCGGCCATGGACGGCGCCGGCCGGCTCGGCTTCTTCTGGCGGATCCTGCTGCCGCTGAGCCGCCCGGCGCTCACCACCGTGGCCATCCTCGCGTTCGTGACCAGCTGGAACGCCTACCTGCTGCCGATGCTCGTACTGTCCGACCCGACGGACTTCACGCTGCCGCTCGGGGTGGCGGCATTCCAGACGCAATACTCCCAGGACACCGCCCGCATCCTGGCCTACACGGCGGCCTCGATGATCCCCGCGATCGGTTTCTTCGTGTTCGCCGAACGGCGTATCGTGGGCGGCCTAACCGGCTCAGTAAAGGGTTGAAACATTGGCGATAATCATGGACTTGTAAGTTTCACGAATTGCATTATCGATAACGCCTTCGACCTGGTGAGACCCTCCGTGACGTATCTTTTCCGCGCATTCCCGGGAATGCTGGAGACGGCCCGCGAATCAACGGGCAAGAATACGTTCGGAGGTCTCCCGCCATGAACAGAGCAAGGACCCGGGGCGCGATCGTGCTGGCCGGTGGTGCGGCCGCGATCGCCGTCGTCGTGGGCCTCGCGAGTAGCGCCCAGGCCGCCACGACATTGGGTGCCTCGGCCGCGGAGAAGGGGCGGTACTTCGGCACCGCCGTCGCCGCCTACAAGCTCAGCGACGCCACCTACAGCGGCATTCTCGACCGCGAGTTCAACATGATCACGCCCGAGAACGAAATGAAGTGGGACGCGACCGAGCCCACCCAGGGGCAGTTCAGCTACGGCAGCGCCGACCAGATCGTCGCGCACGCCAACGCGCACGGGCAGCGGATGCGCGGCCACGCCCTGGCCTGGCACCAGCAGCAGCCGTCGTGGGCGCAGAACATGTCCGGCACGGCGCTGCGCAACGCGCTGGTCAACCACATCACCAACGTCGCCACCCACTACAAGGGCAAGATCTACGCCTGGGACGTGGTGAACGAGGCCTTCGCCGACGGCGGCAACGGCGCCCGGCGCGACTCGAACCTGCAGCGCACCGGCGACGACTGGATCGAGGTCGCCTTCCGCACCGCGCGGGCCGCCGACCCGGGCGCGAAGCTGTGCTACAACGACTACAACACCGACGGGCAGAACGCCAAGAGCAACGCGGTCTACGCGATGGTCCAGGACTTCAAGGCCCGCGGCGTGCCGATCGACTGCGTCGGCTTCCAGTCGCACATCAACTCCGGCTCCCCGCTGCCCTCGGACTACCAGGCCAACCTGCAGCGCTTCGCCAACCTCGGCGTCGACGTGCAGATCACCGAGCTGGACATCGCCGGCTCCGGCACCGCCCAGGCCAACTCGTACGCCAGCGTGGTCAAGGCCTGCCTGGCCGTCTCCCGCTGCACCGGCATCACGGTGTGGGGCATCCGCGACAGCGACTCGTGGCGCAGCGGCGACACCCCGCTGCTGTTCGACAACAACGGCAACAAGAAGGCCGCGTACAACTCCACATTGGACGCCCTCAACGCCGGGGGAACCTCGTCGCCGCCGCCGGTCTCCCAGAGCGCTTCCCCGTCGCCCTCCGTCTCTCCGTCGAACCCCGGCGGCACCGGAAACGGTTGCACGGCAACGACTTCGGTCAACCAGTGGCAGGGCGGCTTCGTGGTCACCGTGCGCGTCACCGCGGGATCGTCGGCGATCAACAGCTGGACGGTCGGGCTCGCGCTGCCCTCGGGCACCACGGTCACCAACTCGTGGAACGTCACGCGGTCGGGCAACAACTGGAGCAACGTGTCGTACAACGGGCACGTCAACGCCGGGCAGTACACCGAGTTCGGCTTCCAGGGCACCGGCACCGCGGGCGCGCTGACACCCACGTGCTCGGGGAGCTGACATGCGCCGTCTGCTCGCCATCGCGGCCACGGTGGCCACCGCGCTCGTCGGCATCTTCATCGTCGCCCAGCCCGCGCAGGCCGCGACGCTGGCCGAGGTGACCAACTTCGGCACCAACCCGACGAACCTGCGAATGCACATCTTCGTGCCCGACCGGGTCCAGGCCAAGCCGCCGATCCTGGTCGCCGTGCACTACTGCACCGGCTCGGGCCCGGCGTTCTACTCGGGCACCGAGTTCGCGAACCTCGCCTCGCAGTACGGCTTCATCGTCATCTACCCCTCCGCCACCCGCAGCGGCAACTGCTTCGACGTCTCGTCGCCGCAGGCACTCACGCGCAACGGGGGCAGCGACCCGGTGGGCATCATGTCGATGGTCACCTACGCCGAGCAGCACTACAACGGCGACCCGAACCAGGTGTACGTCACCGGCGCCTCCTCGGGCGGCATGATGACCAACGTCCTGCTCGGCGACTACCCCGACGTGTTCAAGGCGGGGGCGGCGTTCATGGGCGTGCCGTTCGGCTGCTTCGCCACCACCGACGGCTCGTCGTGGAACAGCCAGTGCTCCAGCGGCCAGCGCAGCTACACGCCGCAGCAGTGGGGCGACATGGTCCGCAACGCCTACCCGGGCTACTCCGGGCCGCGGCCGCGGATGCAGGTCTGGCACGGAACCACCGACACGACCCTCGCCTACCCGAACTTCGGCGAGGAGATCAAGCAGTGGACCAACGTGCTCGGGGTCAGCCAGACCCCGGTCTCGACGGACACCCCGCAGCCGGGCTGGACCCGCACCCGCTACGGGCGGGCCGGCGTCGCGCCGCCGGTCGAGGGGATCAGCATCGCCGGCGTCGGACACTCCCTGCCGATGGCCGGCCAGGCCGCGATGGCGATCGAGTTCATGGGGCTCAACGGCTCCGGGCCCACGCCGGGCGCGTCGTCCTCGTCGGCGCGCCCGTCGTCGCCTCCGTCCTCTGGCGGTTGCACCGCGACCACCTCGGTCAACCAGTGGCAGGGTGGCTTCGTGGTCACCGTGCGCGTCACCGCCGGGCCGGCCGCCATCAACAGCTGGGCGGTCGGGCTCACGCTGCCCGCCGGGGCGACGGTCACCAACTCCTGGAACGTCACGCGGTCCGGGAACAGCTGGAGCAACGTGTCGTACAACGGGCACGTGAACGCGGGCCAGTACACCGAGTTCGGCTTCCAGGGCACCGGCACCGCCGGCACCCTGACGCCGGCCTGCTCGGCGAGCTGACCCACCGCACGGCCGCCGCGGCCGCCCGGCTGCGGCATGGCAGAGGGCGCCGACGCGATCGCGGCGGTCGTGCGGGACGGCCCGCCAGATCATCGAACGGCCCGCTCGCGCGGCGTAGTCAGGCCAGGCCGAGCCGCATCCGGACCACCGTGCCGTGGGCGCCGGTGAACGCGGCGACGTGGTCGCAGACCATCTCGACGATCGCCAGACCGCGCCCGCGGACCGCTTCGGCCGGCGGCATCTCGGCGCCGAACACGCGCAGCGGGCCCTGGTCGACGACATCGCAGTACACGTCGCCGGACTCCGCCCAGAGCTGGACCTCGCCGCCCTCGTGCGTGTATTGCAGCGTATTCGTGGCCAGCTCGTTGACGGCGAGCGTCAGCAGGTCGGCCCGGTCGCGCGACAACCCGAGCGCGAGCGCCCGGTCGGTCACGAACGCGCGCACCGCCGCGAGGTCCGACACCAGCTTGTATCCGATCGACTCCCCCGGCCCGGGCTGGTGCTCACCCATCGCGGCCGCCGCCCATCCGCGGACGAAGCCCGTGACGGCCGGCACTGCCCGGGCGCAGCAGCCCGCCGACGCCGGTGATGTCCAGCACGTGCGCGACCATCCCGCTCGCGTTGACGACGCTGAGCCGCCCGCCCCGCTCCACGGCCGCCCGCTGCCCGTCGACCGACGACACCGCCCCGAACCGCGCCACAGCAAACATCATGGCATCCGCGGCGGTCGTTGACCGCCGCGGATGCTCAACAACCCCTGCCCCCGCGCGCCCGAAGGGCTCAGGCGCGCCGCCGCGCGGCCCGGACCAGGACAAACCCGGCACACACCGGGGCCGCCCCGACACCGCCGACGGCCACCACGTTCGGGCCGGTCACG
Organism: Dactylosporangium sp. CA-233914; assembly: GCF_050942935.1. Classification (NCBI taxonomy): domain Bacteria; kingdom Bacillati; phylum Actinomycetota; class Actinomycetes; order Micromonosporales; family Micromonosporaceae; genus Dactylosporangium; species Dactylosporangium sp. CA-233914. The sequence goes on from NZ_CP192030.1 coordinate 8,684,118, forward strand.
GCGAGCATCGGCCGCCGGTGATCCCGCGGTGCGCGGGCTCGGACTTCGTCCCGTTCGCCGAGCCGGGGCAGCCGGTCGTGTCCGGGGTCTCCGACGCGATGGCTGTGGCCGTTCCCGGCCGCGTACCGCGTGAACGCCCACTCGACACTCGTGATGTTCCCGTCGCGATCGACCGGCCCGGCCCCGATGAGCACGATGACGGTCCCCGTCACCGCGTACGTTCCGTCGCGCCCGGTCACCGTCTGCTACGAGTAGCCGTCACCGGCGTCGCGCCCGCGCATCCGGTCGACGAGCTGCCGCGTGAGGTCGGTCTTGGACTCGCCGGTGAGCTCCCCGGACGCGAAGACGGCGACCGGCTGCCCGGCTCCCCCGGCGTCGCGAATCCCGTCGCGGTCCCGGTCGTTCCAGGCCCGCCCGCGCACGGTGACGGCGGCCGCGGCCGCGTTGACGCCGCCCGGCGCGGCGGAGGTCGACGGCGCCGCCGCCATGGCCCGTGGCCGCCCGGCCGCGCCCGCCGAGGCCGAACCCGAAGGCGCGGGCGACGGCCAGGCGGACGCGGCCGGGACGTTCACGGACGCGGATGCAGAGGCTGAGGTGCCGGCATCGGCACGCGCGGCCGGACCACCTCGGCGTGGGCGCCGGGCGCGAACGCCACGACCCCGATCATGCCCCCAACGGCCGGCCCCACCAGCCGCCGAATGCCCGCCAAGCCGCGCAATACCATCCGAAGCCCCTGCACCCGCATCATCCGAACGGACCGCCAACGACGACCCAAAGAGACGATAAAAGCAAAATGCCCGATTTATCGGTACCGTGCGGTGCCTGGCGCTTCCGTGTCGCGCCCACCACCCTCGATCGGGTGACCGGCGCGTCGCCCGGACTGGCGGGTTCGAACCCGGGCGCGCGCCCTGGGCTGCGCTGATTCGCTCCTTCTCCGGCGGGGCCTACGTGCCGCTCTGGGCCAGCCCGGCCCGGGCGGCCGCGAGGTGTTCCTGGGCCACCGCCAGCGCCCGCTCGTCCCGCGGCTCAGCCCGCGTCAACGACTCGACCACGCGCTCGTGCCAGACGACGGCCCGCGCCGGCCGCCCCGCCTCGTCGAAAGCCTCGCCCACCTCGGCCATGTACCGCACGGTCTCCGGCGCGTCGGCCCCGTCCCGCGCGGCCAGCAGGACGAGCAGCCGCTCGTACACGTCATGCGCCGCGGCGTCGTCCCCGGCCGCGAGGTGGGCCTCGGCCAGATCGTCCAGCGCGTCCCCGGCCTCCTCCTCGCCGCCGGCCGCGTAGAGCGGAACCGCCCGCTCGGGGTGCCGGCCGCGAAGGTAGACCCGGGCCAGCGTGTCCCGGGCGGCCCGGGTCTGCGGCGCGTCGGCCCCGTGCCGGAACTCGTGCCATTGCAGCGCATACTCGTACTGCGCCGTGGCCGCCCCGAGCGTCCCCATCCGCTCGTAGAGATCGGCCAGCCGCTCGAGATTGACCAGCACGACAGGCGCCCCGGACCCGTGGAGGCGCTCAAGACTCTCGATGGCCCGGTGATACTGCCGCTGCGCCCCCACAAGACTCCGGAAGGCCCGCAGCGCACCGCGATGCAGCCCGGCGTATCGCACCGTGTCCCGCTCGTACACGTCGATCAGGGCAAACCGCAGCCCCAGCGTGTAGGGATGATCCGCCCCCGCGACCCGAACCGCGTCCGGAACGGCCCGCCGCAGCACCCGCCGCGCGGTGTGCACGTCACCGCCCCGGTCGTAGGCCTGCCCGAGCCGCAACCGCACGTACGCGCCAACCGCATGCCGGGCGCCAATCTCGCCGAGGAGCCCTTCCAGCACCTCAACGCCCTTCCCGCCCGGGTCGGCACCGGCCAGGGCGGCCCGGCTGAACACCAGATCGGGGTGCCCGGCGTCGAGCAGCCGCACCTGCGAGTCGAGAATCCCGCGAAGGTGCCCGGCCGCCCGATCCCGGCACCCGTCGATCTCGGCGAGCAGATCGGCCAGCCGCGCCCGCCGAGCCAGCACCGCGGCGCCACCGTCGAGCCCGGCCGCACCGACGAGCGCCGAGTCCAGCCGCGGCCCGAGCCGCTTCCGCTCATCATCGGTGCCCGCGGCCCAGGCCGCCTCCAGCCCCTCCGCCACCCGGGCGAATTCGTCCACAATCGGAGGCTACCCCCGCCCCCGCCCCTCGGAGCCGCACCACTGCACGGCTGGACCACCGCACACCCCGACTCCCCCACCCGGGACCTGCGCACCCGAACGCCGGCGTCCCTCGGCCCGCACGCCCGAACGCCCCACCCTCGCACCCCCGGCTCGACCAAGACCCGTTGAGAAGATCCCGCCGTCGTCGGCCCCGTCCGGCCCGACCCCGCTGTCCGTCCCCGACACCGTCGGTGCGCCGCGGATGTGACCGTGGAACTGGCCGGCCCACCGACTCCACCGGACCCCACCGCCGACCCCGTCAGACCCGCCCCCAACTCCACCGGACCCCGCCGCCGACCCCGTCAGACCCGCCGCCGACTCCACCGGACCCGCCGCCGACCCCGTCAGACCTCGCCGCGCGGATTCCGTCAGGTCCGGCGGCGCGGCGGCCTGGGTGAGGGGCGATGTGGACCCGGTCGTGGGGGCCGGGGGCGGCGGTGGCATGGTGTGGGCCATGGCGCTGTTCACGGTGACCGAGGCCCGCGCGGAACTGGCTCGGATTCGACCGACGCTCGACCGGCTCGTCGCGGTGCGCGCCGATGCCGCCGAGCTGGCCGCGGCGCTCAGCCCGGGCGGGCGGCCGACGGACCTGGGCGGGATGCCCGAACTCAAGGCGGCCGAGGCGTTGCTGGACGAGCTGATCACGGCGGTACAGGAGACCGGCGCGCACCTCAAGGGTCTGGCGCCGCTGCTGCTGGACTTTCCGGCCCGGCTCGACGGGGACGACGTCCTGCTGTGCTGGTTGGAGGGCGATCGGGAGCTCGACTGGTATCACCGCGTCGACCTCGGCTTCGCCGGGCGCCGGCGGCTCCCGTCCTAACCCCCAGGTAGCAAACCACCTCACCCCACCCAGACCGCGAACTCCCTCGCCCTCGCCCTCGGCCGCGCCGCAGGCGTCGAGGAGGCCGAGGCTCATCAGGCCGGACGATGACCGCGTCGCGGGCGGCGACCGTTTGGCGGGCGGGCACCTGCACGGCGGGCGACCTCGGGTCCGGCGTTCCGCTTTCCAGACCGTACCATCCTCCGAAAAATCGCGTCACGCTCCGCGACCAGTGCTAACCCGCTGTAATTCCGTCGATCACCATGTCCAAGCCTCGCTCCACTGCGGCTTGTTGCATCTCCGGGGACAGGTGGCGCATCGGGCCGTCGAGGATCAGCTCCGCCAGGCCGTGGACGGTTGCCCAGGCCGCCAGTTCCAGGAACGGGCGGCGCCGCGGGGACAGTACGCCCGACTCCACCAGGTCGTCCAGGGTCGCGATCACCATTTTGAACGGGGCCGTCTGCAGGGGGTCGATGCCGTGGCGGCCCGTCATCGGCTCGCTGTGGTGGAAGGCGGTGCGGAACAGGCCCGGCTTCTCCAGGGCGAAGCCGATGTAACCGGCGCCCAGCGCGCGCATCCGGGCGCGCAGCTGGGTGACCGTGTCGCCGGTCGTGGGGACGCGAGCCAGCTCCTGCTCCATCCGCTGCGCCAGCTCGGCCAGGGCGCAGTCCTTCACCGCGTGCATCAGGTCGCCGCGGGAGCTGAAGTGCCGATACGCGGCAGTGGCGGAGACGCCGATCTGGCGGGCCGCCTCGCGCAGCACCACGGCGTCCGGGCCGCCCGCACGGGCGAGCTCCAGCGCCGCGCCGGTCAGGGCGTTGGCGAGGTCGCCGTGATGGTACGAATGGCGGCTGATCTTGCTGGAAGGCACGTTCCCATCCTGCCGGATGTTGACAGCGTTAACACTATATGGTCCGATGTTGACACCGTTAAGTTTACGCCGTCAACATCCCGTAGGGGGACCTGGTGTTGTACCGGTACGGCTCATTCATCCAGCGGCACGCCCGAACTGTCCTGGTTGTCGCGTTACTGCTGCTCGTCGTCGCTGGAATCGCCGGCGCGGGGGTGTTCGGGCGACTGCAAGGGGGCGGGTTCGACGACCCGGCGTCGGAGTCGTCGCGGGCACAGCGGCTCATCGACGAGCGCTTCGGCGACTCGTCCAACCTCGTCCTGCTGGCCCACGCGAACAGCGGCGACGTCGACGAGGCCAGGGCCGCCGGGCAAGAGCTCACAACCAGGCTCCAGCAGGAGCCGGGCGTGCGGGACGTGGTGTCGTACTGGAGCGCCGGCATCCCCGAGCTGCGCTCGTCCGACGGCACCGAGGCGCTGATCCTCGCGCACGTCGACGGCGACGAGACCGAGCGGCGCGAGCGGGCCGGGGCGCTGATCGAGCGCTACGCGCGGGAGCATGACGCGCTCAGCGTGCGGGCCGGCGGGGAGGCGGCCGTGAACGTCGACGTCAACGCCCAGGTCGCGCGCAGCCTCGCGATCGCGGAGGCCATCGCCGTGCCGCTGACGCTGCTGCTGCTCATCCTCGTCTTCGGCAGCGTGGTCTCGGCCCTGCTCCCGCTGGCCATCGGCGGCGTCGCGATCGTCGGCACCTTCGCCGAACTGTCCGCGCTGTCCGCCGTCACCGACGTGTCCGTGTTCGCCATCAACCTCACCACCGCGCTCGGGCTCGGCCTCGGCATCGACTACGCGCTGCTCATGGTGAGCCGCTACCGCGAGGAGCGGCATCGCGACGCCGAGCGGGCCCTCGCGCGAACGGTCGCGACGGCCGGGCGGACCATCCTCTTCGCCGCGGCGACGGTGGCCACCGCGCTCACGGCGCTGCTCGTCTTCCCGCTGTACTTCCTGCGCTCCTTCGCCTACGCCGGCATCGGCGTCGTCGTCATCGCCGCATTCGGTGCCCTGGTGGTGGCGCCCGCGCTGCTGGCGGTCCTCGGGCATCGGGTCGAGGCCGGACGCCTGCGCAAGAACACCGATCCGCGAGCCGACTCGCCGTTCTGGGGCCGGCTCGCGGGTGCGGTCATGCGCCGCCCGGCCCTGGCGGCACTGCCGGTCGTCGCGGGCCTGCTGCTCGCCGCCAGCCCGCTGGCGGGGGTCAACTTCGGCACCCCGGACGAGGGCGTGCTGCGCCCGGGCAGCGACGGCCGGCTGGTCGCCGACCGGCTCGCCACCGGGTTCCCGAGCAACCAGCCGGCCGGCGTCGACGTGGTGCTGGACGGGGCCGTGCCGAGGGACGCGCTCACCACCTACTCGACGGCGCTGTCCAGGTTGGACAACGCGGCCCGGGTGACGAGCAGTGCGGGGACGTTCGCGGGCGGTATCAGGGTGAGCGAGGGCAACCCGGCGCTGAGCCGGCCCGACGGGGAGCGGCTGGTGCTCGCGAGCAGACTGGCCGCCAAGTCGGACGCGGCCCAGGCGCTGGTGCGCGCGGCCCGGGACGTGCCCGCCCCGGTCACCGCGTACGTCGGCGGCACCGACGCCCGGCTCATCGACACCACGCACGCGATCAGCACCCGGCTGCCGCTGGGCATCGCGATCGTCGTGCTGGCCACCTTCGCGCTGCTGTTCCTGTTCACCGGCAGCGTGATCCAGCCGCTGCGGGCGCTGGTGCTCAACGTGCTCGGGCTGTCGGCGACGATGGGCGTGCTCACCTGGATCTTCCAGGACGGCCACCTCGCCTCCTGGCTGCGGTTCACGCCCCGGCCGATGGACACCGCGATGACGGTGCTGATGTTCTGCATCGTCTTCGGCCTGTCGATGGACTACGAGGTGTTCCTCATCGGCCGCATCGCCGAGCTGCACGGGCGCGGGGTGCCGACCGAGGAGGCGGTGCGGACCGGACTGGCGCGCACCGGGCGGCTCGTGTCGGCCGCGGCGGCGCTGCTGGCGGTGAGCTTCTTCGCCTTCGGCACCAGCACCGTGAGCTTCCTGCAGATGTTCGGCATCGGCTGCGGGCTGGCGATCATCGTGGACGCGACGCTGATCCGCGGCGTCCTGGTCCCGGCGATCGTGCGGGCGCTGGGCCGGCTCAACTGGTACTCCCCCGGGCCGCTGCGCACGCTCCACGCGAAGGTGGCGTTGAGCGAGGCGTAGAGGCACGATATGAAGGCATGACGGAGATTTCCGCGGCGCCGCTCGATCCGGCCGGGATCGAGCCGGCGCTGCGACCGTTCGGCTCCTCACGGACCCTGCCCGCCCAGGCGTACACCGACCCGGCCGTCCTGGCCTGGGAGCGGCGCCACCTCTTCGCGGGCGCCTGGACGTGCCTCGGCCGGCTCGACGAGCTGTCGGAGGGCTGCACTCAGCGGGCGGTGAGCGCCGGGGACGTCGGCGTGCTGCTCACCTTCGAGGGTGACAACGCCCGGGCGTTCGCAAACGTCTGCCGCCACCGCGGGCACGAGCTGCTCGCCGAGGGCGACAGCGCGGACCGGCCGGCGGCGGTGTGCCCGTACCACGGCTGGGCGTTCCGCCTCGACGGCTCGCTGGCGAGCGCCCCGCACATGGCCGGCACGGCCGCGTTCGACCCGGCGGAGCTGGGCCTCGTCGAGCTGCCGGTGGCCGTCTGGCACGGCTGGCTGCTGGTGAACGCGGCCGCGAAGGCACCACCTGTGGCCGCGTACACCGGGGCGCTTTCCGGTCTGCTCATGCCGTACGACATCCAGGGCCTGAAAGCCGGCGCCCGGCACACCTATGTGGTCGAGGCCAACTGGAAGGCGATCGTCGAGAACTACCAGGAGTGCTACCACTGCCCGCTGATCCACCCCGAGCTGTGCCGCGTCTCCCCGCCGACCTCCGGCGACAACTGGACGCTGCCGGGCGCCTGGGTCGGCGGCACCATGGACCTGCGCGAGCACGCCGAGACCATGTCCTTCGACGGGCGCAGCGAGGGCGTGTTCATCGAGGGGGCGCCGAGCCGCACGATCCTCTACGTCGCGCTCTTCCCCAACCTGCTGATCTCGGCCCACCCGGACTACGTGATGACGCACCGGCTCACGCCGCTCGCCCCGGGCCGGACCGAGATCGAGTGCAGCTGGTTGTTCCCCGCGGGCGTCACCGAGACCGCCTACGCGGTCGGCTTCTGGGACCTCACCAACCGCCAGGACTGGGCCGCGTGCGAGTCGGTGCAGCGCGGCCTGACCTCGCCGCATTACGTGCCGGGGCCGCTGGCGGACAACGAGGACGCGGTGTACCAGTGGATCGCCCTCGTCGCCGCCAGCTACCTCGACCCGGCCGGCGCGATCGCCGCTCAGTGCTCGTGGAACACGCAGCCGGCGAGCGCGCCGGAGGTGTAGCCGATCGCGCCCGCGGAAAGGTCGGCCGAGGCGCGCACGAACGTGCCCGCGTAGCCGCGGGTGGTCAGGAACGCGCCCCACGTGGCCACCCACGGCCGCAGGGTGCCGTCCGGCTCCGGCATCAGCTCCGGTTCGGGCACGACCCGGCGCTGCAGCACGTACGGGCCACCCTCGGCGCGGCACAGCTCGCGGTCCCATTCGTCCGAAGTGGACCGCCACCCGGCGACGAAGCCGGCGCCGGCGTGCAGCATGGTCGCCTTGAGCACCAGCCGCTCCCGGTTCGACCGGGCGTAGGCGAGCAGGTCGGCGCGCTCGCCGTCGACGGTGACCGGGCCCGGCCGCAGCATCCGCGTCCACGGCAGCACCCGGTCGATGACCTCCAGCTCGGCCGGGTCGAACGAGTCGCGGTTGCGTTCGTCGGAGAGCAGGGCCAGGGCGGCCTTGCTGCCGTACAGCTCCGAGGCGATCGGGGTGAACATCGCCACCTCGCCGCGGGCCGCCGCGTCCAGCAACGGGTTCAGCAGCGCCGGGCCGTCGGGGCGCAGCAGGTCCTCGAGCAGGAACAGGCGGTACACCACGTCGATGCGGCGGCCGTCGACGAACACGCCGCCGTCGCGGCAGCGCACCTGGCCCGCGTGGCAGGCCAGCGCGTCGATGCCGTAGCGGCCCATCCGCTCGGCGTTGGCGCGCAGCACCGTCTCGAGCTGCGGGAAGCTCTCCGGCCAGTCGACGATCGCCACCACCGGCCGCCCGTCGGCGATGCCGGTCTCCTCGCGCAGCGTCCGGCACAGTGCCGCCATCGTGTCGATGTGTTCGAGGCCGTGTCCGGCGGCGAACTCGGCGAAGTGCGGGCTGCTCAGGTAGGCGGTGTTGAGCCCGGCGTTCTCCAGCCCGCCGACGGCGCCGCTGACGTTGAGCTCCAGCAGCTTGAAGCCCTCGGCGTCGGTGTACAGGTCCGCCCGCGACAGCCTGGTCACCTGCCCCTTCGCTGTCCGGGCCGCGTCGGTCTGCGGGCCCTGCGCTCCGGCGGCGGCCGCGAACGCGCCCGCGTCGCCGCCGAAGAGCCGGTCCGGCAGGCTCGCCAGGGCCGCGTGCAGGCACCGCAGGTCGGCGTCGAGGCGCTCCCGCTCGGCCCGGCTCAGCAGCAGCGGCCGGGACAGGTGGCCGTGTTCGTAGTAGGCGTCGTTGAGCCCGCAGGCGCGCACCGCCTTGGCCAGCTCGTCGGCCGGCATCCGCCCGGCGGCGACCGCGGCCAGGTACGCCTCGGTGACGGCGTTGCGGCTCATGAACGTACCTTCTCGATCTCGATGCGGCCCTCGATGGCCTTGATGTGGGAGTAGTCGGCCTCGATCTGGGCCGGGTCGGGACCGGCGAGGATGACCCACGCGAGGTAGGTGACGAGGTCGTCGCTGGCCGGGACCAGGTCGCCGGTGCCGTACGGGAAGTGTTTGTCCACAAAGGTCGGCAGCGCGTCGACGCCGTCGAAGATGTCGCCGTTGCGCCAGATCCCGGCCGCCGGCGAGGAGATGAAGACCGCCGAGAGGTGCTGCCCGAGGGTGTAGGACGCCTTGAACTCCCCCCGTAGCCGGTGCGCGACCGTCCGGGCGATCTGACTGTCCCCTGTGGACATCCGGGTGATCATCTGGTGGCCGCCGCCGGCCGGGCGGGCCGCCGTCTCCATCAGCCGCGGCCCGTGCTTGGTGAGCATGACCTCGCTGTGGCCGCAGCCGTTGCGGATGCCCAGCGCGTCGAGGACGGCGAAGACGTACGGGCGGATCTCGGCCACGTCCGGGTCGTCCGGCGGCAGGAACTGGACCCGCTCGTAGATGCCGATCCGGTCGTCGCGGCGGCTCTTCGCGTATCGGCACACGTCCACCAGCCCGTGCCGGCCGTCGACGGAGTAGGTGTCGACGAGGTACTCGGTGCCCTCGGCGAACTCCTGCACCAGCACGGCCTCGTTGCGAATCCCGGTATAGTTGATCTTGCCGAGGATGGCGTCGAAGACCGGGTGCCAGTCCTGGCCGGGCCGGATCAGGTGCACGTCGTCGGTGGCCCCGGACTTCGGCGGCTTCACCACGAACCGCTCCCCCGAAAGCCCCTGCTCGGCGATCCACGCGTCGAGCTCGTCGCGGTCGGCCGAGCAGCGCTGACGCAGGTGCGCCAGCCCGGCCCGGGCGAGGGCCCGGGCCATGTGCCACTTGTCGCGGCGCTCCAGTGTGGACGCCGGGTCGTTGCCGGTGCCCGGGCACAGGATCGCCGTCAGCGCGTCGCACAGCTCCACGCCCATCTCCGAGCCGGCGACCAGCCACTGTGGACCGTACCGGCGCAGCTCCTCCGCCAGCTCGGCGACGCCGCGGTCGCCGAGCACGTGGACGGCCGCGAAGTTCTCCGGGTGCCAGGTGTCGTGCACCGCGTCGACCGCGTCGGGCGCCACCATCACCGCGACGGGTTCGAGCCCCTCGGCGCGGAAGGCGCCCGCGTACTCGTGGCCCGTCGAGACCGGCTCGACGATGACCGCGTACTGCTTGTCCTCCATCGCTTCGACGTCCTTCCTACGACTCGTGGGCGGCGCCGGCGTGGCGCATCCCGGTCCAGGCGGCGGCCAGCCCGGCCAGGCTGACCAGGCCGAAGACCCACCAGACCGGCGGGCCGAGCGCGAGCCACAGCGCGACGCCGCAGACCGGGCCGAGGACGGCGCCCAGGCCGTACATGGCCTGCGCGGCGCCCTGGTAGCGGGCCAGCAGCTCCTCGGGCGCGGCGAGCGCCGGATAGGCGAACATGGTCGGGCCGCCGATCAGCTCGGCCAGGGACCACACGACAGTGCCGGCGACGAAGGCGGCCAGGCCCCATTGGAAGCCGTACAGCGAGTGCCCCAGCCCCAGCAGCGCGAACCCGGCCACGGCCACCCAGCGCGGCGGCCGGCGCTGGGTCACCTTGGTCATGAGCAGCTCGAAGGCGACCACCATGAACCCGTTGAGCGACAGCATCGCCGCGTACCAGCCGGTCGCCAGGCCCTCGGCGCGCATCGCCAGCGGCAGCACGGCGACGTACTGCACGTAGACGAAGACGTTGAGGAACATGGCGAGCAGGAACAGCACGTAGCGCCGGTCGCGCAGCAGCGCCCCGTAGCCGCCGCGCGGCCCGGCCTCGGCCTGCTCCTTCGCGCCGCGGGGGAACAGGAAGATCGCGAGGGCCGCGAACGCCGCCGTGGAGGCCGCCTCGACCCAGAACAGCAGGTCGTAGGAGACCGCGACGAGGACCGCGCCGAGCAGGGGCGCGGTGGTGGCGCCGATGTTCTGCACGAGGCGGTACAGCGCGAAGATCATCACGCGGCGATGCTTGGCCGTGTGCGTGGCGAGCATCGCCGCGGCCGCCGGGCGGAACAGCTGCGTGGTGGCGCCGACGAGCGCGACGACGACGAGCACGGCGGCGTACTGGTGCAGGTACAGCACCGTCGGCAGCAGCACCGCGGACCCGGCCATGCTCAGCAGCGTGGTCGGGCGCGGCCCGATCCGGTCGCCGAGCGAGCCGCCGGTCAGCAGGCCCGCGATGAGCCCGGCGCCGTACACGCCGAGGGCCCAGCCGGCCTGCGCCGAGGTGAAGCCGCGGGCGGTGAGGAACAGCACGAGGTACGCCTGGAAGAACGTCCCCAGCTGGTTGACCAGCACGCCGGCGAGCAGCGCCCGGACCGGCGCCGGCGTCGCCCGCAGCGTGGCCAGGACGCCGGCATCGCCCCGCTGTTGCCGCTCGTGTTCCTGCAGCACCTCGGTCACGACGTCACCCGCAGGGCACCCGAGGCCGCGTCGAGTGCGGCCGACACCTGCGCCGCCGTGGGCGCGACCGCGGTGACGAACCCGAGCCGCTCGAACGTGGTGCCCTTCGGCGGCGGCGAGGCCACGGTTCCGGGCTTGGCGATCGCGACGGTCCGGTCGACGGCGTCCGGCAGCCCTTCGCGTTCGAAGCCGATGGTCTCGATGTGGGTGTCGTCGGCCGCGGCGTAGAGGAACCGCACCCCGGCGACGATGCTCCGGTCGCAGCCGACGCCGGGCGAGCGTCCACAGGCCACCGCGGCGGCGGCCAGGCCCGGGGCGACGCCGGTGGCGCGCCCGCCGATGTACGGGATCAGGTCGCCGCCGAGGCGCGCGTTGACCTCGATGACGACCGGCCCGGCGGCGGTGAGGCGCAGCTCGGTGTGCGTGACGCCGTCGCGGTAGCGCAGGGCGTCGTGGGTCCGCCGCAGCACCGTCAGCACCGCCTCGTCGCGCAGCAGCGGATCGGCGGCGTCGACGAGGTGCCCGAGCTCCTCGAAGAACGGCGGGTAGCCCAGCCGCTTGCGGGCCAGCACCATCGGCGTGACCCGCCCGCCGTGCACGACCGCGTCGACGCTGATCTCGGGCCCGTCGGCGTAGCTCTCCACGAGCACCGACACCTCGTAGGCGGGCGCGCCCGGCACCGTGGTGTCGCGGGCGAAGGCGAAGTGCGCCGCGACGTCCGCCGGCGCGTCGGCGCGCACGACACCGAGGCTCGCGGCCAGGGCGCGCGGCTTGAGCACGACCGGGTAGCCGATCCGGGCGGCCGCCGCCAGGGCCTGCTCGACCGAGGCCACGAGGACCGACTCGGGCTGCGGCACCCCGGCCGCGGCGAGTGCGGTGCGGGTCAGGTGCTTGTCGCGGCACGCGGCCACGGCCGCCGATCCCGGGCCCGGCAGGCCGAGGGCCTCGGCGAGCCGGGCCACGGGCAGCACGAACGCCTCGTCCCAGCACAGCACCCCGGCAACGTCGCCGAGGTCCTTGGCCGTGACCGTCATCGCGTCGACGTCGCTGAGATCCGGGGTGCGGGTCGAGCCGGACAGGTACGGCGCCTCCCACGTGGGCTCGCCGGGGCTGAGCAGGTGCAGGCGATACTGCGGCGCGATCTGCTCCAGCAGATAGCCGCGGTACTCCCGATGTCCGGTGCCGACCAGCAGCACCCGCGGCCGGCCCGTCATCCCCGCACCTCCTCGATCCGCGAGACGCCCACGGAACCGTCGGCGCGCCGCCAGCGCTCGGTGAGCCGCAGCCGGCCGTCGGCGAGCCGGTCGGGGGTGCTCACGCAGGTGCCGGCGACCACCGCCCCGTCGGCCATGACCTGGCAGTAGGCGGCGCTGATGACCCCGTCGGCGCCGCAGGTGCCGACCAGCCGGCCGGAGCGCACCGGGCCGCCGGAGAACTCGGCCCAGACCAGCGAGCCGTCCTGGTGGTAGTGCCCGACGGCCCCGTTCGGGCGCTCGGGCCGCACGATCAGTCCCTCGTAGGTACTCATGCGATCCACCGCACCGGGCAGAGGTCGTCGACGACGTTGAACACCGGCCGGCCGGCCATCGCGTTGATCACCGTCGCGGCGCGTACCGGCAGCAGGGTGAGGTTCGCGTCGGGGACGCCGTGGCTGTACCGGGCCCGGTTGAGCACGAAGATGCGGTGCCCGTTCATGCCCTTCCAGCGCAGCGAGTAGTCGGGCTCGATGAGCATGTCGCCGTCGTCGTCGTACTCGACCCGCTCGGCCAGGTCGTCGTCGAACGGCACCGGGCTCGCCTCGCGCCCGACCGCGACGACGATGTGCCGGGCCCGGTGCTCCTCGCGCCCGCCGGGGGTGTCGCAGCGCATGACGAGGTCCCCGCCGTCGGCCGCGACCGACACGACGTCGCGGCCCGGGTACAGCACCGCCGGGAACCGGTCCAGGTCCAGCATGCGGTCGTAGTTGGACTGGTACAGCACCCGCAGCGCGCCCGGCGTCAGCGCGTCGCCGGTCGGGCCCTGCTCGACCACGAGCCGGCGCCGGGTGCCGCGGGAGAGCTGCTGCAGGAACTGCTGGTGCGCCGGGCGGTAGAACTCGTTGGCGACCGGCGAGTCGTCGATGGTCTGGAACCACTGGCGCCGGCCGAGCCAGCGGATGTCGGTGAAGCCCGCGTTGATGAGCTTCAGCACGCACTCCAGGCCGGTCTGCCCGCCGCCGACGACGGCGATCGGGGCGGCGAGGTCGGCGCAGAGGCCGTCGATGCGCCGGCCGAGGTCGTCGGCGATGAACGCCGTGCCGGGCAGCCCTTCCATCCAGGCCGGGCGGGTGGCCCGGGTGCCGACGCCGATCGACACGTGCTCGGCGCGGGCGACCGGGCGGCCGCCGGCGTGCAGCAGGAACCCGTCGCCGGTGTAGCTGATCCGCTCGATCGTGGTGTCGTAGTGGATGCCCTCGATGCGGCGGGCGGCCCAGGTCAGGTAGCGCACGTACTCCAGCCGCGGGATCGTGTCGAACTGGGCGTTGAGCAGCGCGAACAGCCGGCCCGAGGTGACCAGGTAGTTCATGAACGTCAGCGGGTGGCGCGGGTCGACGAGCGAGACGAGGTCCTTCATCCACGACGTCTGCATCCGCACGCCCGGGCTCAGCAGCGCCGGGTGCCAGGCCGGGCCCGGCTGGCTGTCGAACAGCGCGATCGAAGCGGCTCCGCTGCCGAGGTTCGCCGCCGGGAACAGGGCGGCGAGGCTGAGGTTGGCCGGGCCGGCGCCGATGCCGGCCACTTGATAGGACGGCAGCGCATCAGGGGTGGGCACGCGATTCCTCCTGGGTGTGGTGGGGGTGGTCGGCCGGGGCACGGTCGTGCCGCACCTCGGCCAGGATCTGCTCGGCCGCCTTGGCGCTGGCCGCGAGCGCGGTCTTGGCCGCGCCGCCGGAGCCGCCCGTGAAGGCCCGGACCCGGCCACCGGTGCCGGGCACCTCCCGCAGGCGCAGCACCGGCGGGTCGGCGTAGCAGTCGGTGGCGTCGGCCCGCCGCACGGGCGGGCCGAGGCGCAGGCCCGGCAGGCGGCGGCGCAGCATGGCGGCGACGTCGGCCGGCGGGCGGGGTGGCGGGGCGCCCGGGGTGACGCCCCACTCCTCGGCGGCGACGCCGGCGAGGAGGTGGCCGTCGTCGAGCGGGATGCCGTACAGCGGGCCGTCGGAGAAGATCGGTGGCAGCGGGCCGCGGCAGCGGTGCACGGTGTACCGGATCGCCTTCACCCGCAGCCCGAGCGTGGGCAGCCCGGCCCGGGCGAGCAGCCCCGGCGTCCACGCCCCGGCGGCGTACACGAGCACGTCGGGCTCGCCGGCGAGCCGGGGCGCGACGCGGGCGGTGGCGCGATCGGCGAGGTCGGCGAGCACCGCGTCGCGCAGCGCGCCCGGGTCGATGCGCCCGCCGCCGTCGTCGAGCACCGCGGTGGTGCCGGGCGCGAGGTTGGCCCAGCCGAGCGCGGCCAGCTCCCGTTCGCCGATGCGGCGGGCGTCGAGCCCGGCCAGCGCCTCGTCCTCGGCCGTTCCGACGATCACCGTCGGCAGCGGCCGGAAGCCGGCCCAGCGCCGCAGGGTGGCGTCGGCGCGCAGCTCGGCCAGGCTGGCGCTGGCCAGCTCGCGCTGCTCGGCCAGCGGCTCGTAGCCGCGCACCGCGCCGCCGGACGCGGCAGTGGCGTCGCGCAGCCCCGCCGGGCCGGTGGCGAGCTCGACCTGCGCCCCGGCCCGCGCCAGCCGCCAGGCCAGCAGCGACCCGGCGATCCCGGCCCCGACGATGCCGACCCGCATCAGCGGCCGCCGGTGAGCACGGACCGTAAGGTCGCGGCGTCGTCGCTGCCCGCGGCGAGCAGGGCCAGCAGGGAGCGGGCGGCGAGCGGGGCGTCGAAGCCGGCGTAGCGCAGCGCGAGCTCGCCGCGCTGCCGCTCGGCCGCCAGCAGCTGCGGCGGCAGCGGGTCCGCGCTGGTGGCGCCGTCGAGCAGCGGCCGGACGTGGGCGGCGAACGCCTCGAAGGCCTCCCGGGTGAAGTCGCTGCCGACCCGGTCGGGCCGGTTGAACGCCAGGAACAGCCGCACGATCGCCGGGTCGGCCTCGGCGAGCAGCTCGTTGGCCCAGATGGCGTGGTTGCGGCTGGTGGAGAACTTGAACCCGTCGAGGGTGAAGAACCGGTTCACCACGCTCATCCCGGCGAGGCGGCCGAGGTCGACGCCGGCGGTGGCGAGCAGGGCCGGCCACATGATGCCGTAGAAGTACGCGTTGTCGATGCCGTAGAAGTTCCACATACCACGGACCCGCCGCCGCCACACGTCGGCGAACGCGGCCGGGTCCTCGGGCACGCCGGGGCGCAGGGCCTGGGCGACGCCGCGCACGAAGTTCAGGCAGACCTCGACGTACACGTCGACGCGCATTCCGGTCAGCGGGCCGGTCAGGGCCACGCCCCAGTCGGTCGGGTACGCCGCCGGGATCGCCGGCAGCGGGCGGCGCAGCGCGGTGTCGATCAGCGCGCGCACGTCGACGGGCAGCTCGGCGCGCAGCCACAGCGACTGCAGCGCCGCGCGGTGCGCCTGCAGGTCGAGCACCGGCACGGTCGCGGTGAACGGCACCGGGGTGCCGCCGCAGCGGGCGCAGCGGACCTCGACCATCGTCTGGGCGCAGGTGAAGCCGCCGCAGCCCTCGCAGCCGCCGCCGCAGGCCTCGTGGCCGCAGGCGCCGCAGAGGCCCTCGACGTAGGAGTGGTGCAGGGTCCGGGCGCAGCCGGCGCAGCGGTGCAGCTCCAGCTCCCGCAGCGGCAGCGTGCCCCGCTCCACCAGCCGGCCGACCATCGCGGCCATCGCCTCGGCGTAGCCGGGCGAGCGGGGGTCGACGAAGTGGTCGTAGGAGATGCGGGCCCGGCGGAACGCCTCCACGATGTCGTCGCGGTAGCCCTCGACCATCTTGTCCACGTCGACGCCGTCGAGCTCGGCCCGGGTCAGCACGTAGTTCTGGTGCACGTCGACGCCGGCCATGGCCAGCACGTGCTCGCCGCGGGCCCGGGCGGCGCGGGCGGCGAAGTCGGCGGCGAGGTACGGCCCGGAGAGGTGCCCGACGTGCAGCGGCCCGTTGGCGGTCGGCGGCGGGATCGACACGACGTCGACGAGCGGCTCCTGCTCAGCCATTGCCGGCCTCCTTCGCGAACCAGTAGGCGGAGAACACGACCAGGGGCTCGTCGGGGCGGCGGTTGTGCACGACGTGCCGCTCCTCGGTCTCCAGCAGGAACGCGTCGCCGGTGCGCACCTCCACCGGCGCCCGCCCGTCGACCTCGACCGCGCCGGCGCCCGCCACCACGATCGACAACTCCAGCTCCGGGTGCTGGTCGGCGGGGCTGCTGCCGCCCGCCGGCACCTGGTACCACATCGCGCGGAACGGCATCGCACCCACGCCCTCGTAGCCGTCCCACCGGAACACGTCCACGTCGCCGACGGGCTGGTTCGGCCCGCGGCCCAGTTGATACGTCCGCATGGCGGTCACTATCGGGCCCGGCCCCTGCGCACCGGTTGCGGCGCGATGCCGCGCCCGCTTGCGGTTCGCTTGCGGCCCCATTTATCAGGCTCGAATAATCCGTTACCGAACGACGTTGCGTTTCAGCGATAGTGTTCGATCGTGCAGTTTCGATTACTCGGCGCAGTCGAGGCCGACGTCGCCGGCCGCCCGATCAAGCTCGGCTGGCGGCAGGAGCGCTGCCTGCTCGCCCTGCTCCTGCTCGAGGGCGGCCGCCCGATCCACAACGAGCGGCTCGCCGAGCTGATCTGGGAGGGCGAGCCGCCCCCGGACCCGCGGGCGGCCCTGCAGGTGGTCGTGGCCCGGCTGCGCGGACACCTCAACGCCGCCGACGCGGCCGGGCACGGGGTGCGCCTGGTGACCAAGGGCGACAGCTACGCCCTGGAGGTCGCGCCGGAGCAGGTCGACGTGGCCCGGTTCAGGATGCTGGTGGCCCGGGCCCGCACCAGCGAGCACCCCGACCGTGCCGCCGCCTTCCTGCGCACCGCCCTGCGGCTGTGGCGTGGCCCGGCCCTGGCCGACGTGGCCGGCCCCTGGTTACGCCGGCGGGTCACCGACCCGCTCGACGAGCTGCGCCTGGCCGCCACCGAGGAGCTCATGGACGTGGAGCTGGCCGCCGGGCGCCACCACGAGCGCATCGCCGAGCTGACGCAGCTCGTCGCCGAGCACCCGCTGCGGGAGCGCCTGCGGGGCCAGCTCATGATCGCCCTGCACCGCGAGGGCCGCCGGGTCGCCGCCCTCGACTCCTACGAGCAGCTGCGCCGCACCCTGCGCGAGTCGTTCGGCCTGGAGCCCGGCGCCCAGCTGCGCGAGCTGCACGGCCAGATCCTGCGCTCCGACCCGCAGACCGAGGCCGCGCCCCGCGATCCGGTGCCCCCGGTGGCCGTGCCGCAGCCGCCGATGGCCCTGTCCGCGCGCCCGCCCACCCCGGCCGAGCTGCCCGCGGACGTGCCCGGCTTCGTCGGGCGCGACGAGGAGCTGGCCCGGCTCGACGCGATGCTGCCCGAGGCCGCGTCCGGCGGCGGGCCGGTCGTCATCACCGCGATCGCAGGCACCGCCGGCGTCGGCAAGACCGCCCTCGCCGTGCACTGGGCCCACCGGGTCGCCGCCCGGTTCCCCGACGGCCAGCTCTACGTGAACCTGCACGGCTACGCCTCCTTCGACCGGCCGGTCCCGCCGATCGAGGCCCTCGGCGGGCTGCTGCGCTCGCTGGGGCTGCGCGAGGACCGGGTGCCGGACGACCTGGACGCGGCCTCCGCGCTGTACCGCTCGATGCTGGCCAGCCGCCGCGTCCTGCTCTTCCTCGACAACGCCCGCTCGGTCGAGCAGGTCCGCCCGCTGCTGCCCGGCGGCCAGGGCTGCCTCGTCGTCGTCACCAGCCGGGACCGGCTGACCGGCCTGGTCGCGCACGACGGCGCCCGCCGCATCACGCTCGACATCCTCCCGCCGGAGCAGGCGCGAGCCCTGCTGAGCGACATGCTCGGCGCGGACCGGGTCGCCGCCGAGCCGGAGGCCGCCGCCGAGCTCGCCGCCGCCTGCGCCTACCTGCCGCTGGCCCTGCGCATCAGCGCCGCCGACCTCACCAACCACCCCCACCGCGGCCTCGCCGCCCACGTCGCCCAGCTGCGCGCCGCCGACCCGCTCACGGCCCTGGCCGTCGACGGCGAGCGGGCCGTGCTCAGCGCGCTGGAGGTCTCCTACCGCTCCGTGCCCGCCGACGCCCAGCGCCTCTTCCGCCTGCTGGGCGTGGCCCCCGGCACCGACTTCACCGCGGCCGCGGCCGGCGCGCTGGCGGGCCGGCCGAGCGCCGAGGCGGAAGCGCTGCTGGACCGCCTGGCCGCCGCCCACCTGGTCGTCGAGTCCGCGCCGGACCGCTTCACGTTCCACGACCTGCTGCGCTCCTACGCCCGCGCCCGCAGCACCGGCGACGACCCGGCGCAGGAGCGCGAGACGGCGCTGCGGCGCATCTACGACTGGTACCTCGGCAGCGTCGACGCCGCCGCGCGGCAGCTCTATCCGCAGCTGGTTCGCCTGCCGTACGGCGAAAGCTCCGCCGCCGGCGAGTTCTGCGGCACCGCCCAGGCCCGCGCCTGGCTGGACGCCGAGCGCCAGAACCTGGTCGCCATGGTCCGCCAGGCGGTCGCCGACGGCTACCCGGAGATGGCCTGGCGCCTGGCCGACGCCCTGCGCGGTTTCCTGTCGCAGGGCGGTCACCTGTTCGCCTGGCAGGCGGTCAGCCGCGCGGGCCTGGCCGCCGCGGAGATGTACGCCGACGTCAACGGCCAGGCCGCGATGCTCATCGGCCTCGCGCACGCCAACCAGTGGCTGTGCCGCCACGACGAGGCCGTGGAGTCGCTGCGCTCGGCCATCCGCCTGGCCGGGGCCGGCGGCTGGTTCGAGGGCCTGGCCTGCGCCCGCAACAACCTCGGGATCTTCTACGACGAGCTGGGCCGCCCGGACGACGCCCTGGAGCAGCACACGAAGGCGATCGCCCTGGCCCGCGAGCACGGCTCGACCCACCTGCTGGTCGCGTTCCTGGACTCCCTCGGCCACCACCATCACGTGACCGGCCGCCTGGTCGAGGCGATGCGGTGCTTCGACGAGAGCCTGCGCATGGCCAAGCCGCTGGGCGAGGCGGCCCGCACGACCGCCTACCTGCTGGAGTCCCTGGCCGGCACGTACCACGCGATGGGCCGCCTCCAGGATGCCCTCACCCGCGCGGAGCAGGCCCTGACCCTGTGCCGCGAGGTCGGCAACCGCTTCCACGAGACGACGATCCTGTCGCTGCTGGCCGCCATCCACAACGACCTGGGCCACCACGACCACGCCCTGGACCTGGCCACGACGGCGGTGGCCGCGGCGCGGGACCTGGAGGGCAGCTACGGCACGGCCCAGGCCCTGATCGCCCTGGCCGACGCGAGCCGCGGCGTGGGCCGGCCCCACCGCGCGGCCGAGCTGTACGGCGAGGCGAGCGCCCTGCTCAGCGACGTGGGAACGGCATACCACCGCGCCGCCGCGTCGATCGGCCTGGCGGGCGCCCTGCACGACCTGGACCGGCTGGACACGGCGCTGGAGCACGCGCAGCGGGCACTACGCCTGACCGAGCGCAGCGGCTTCCGGCTGCTGCAGAGCCAGGCCCTGACGACGATCGCCGAGATCCACCTGACCCGGGGCGACCGCCCGCGCGCGCTGCGGGCGGCCCGCCAGGCGGCGCAGGCCCACCACGCCAGCGGCAGCCGCACCGCCGAGATCCGGACCCAGACCGCGCTGGCCCGCGCCCAGGTAGTGGAGTCCTCCCCCTGACGCGTGGAGTCCTCCCCCTGGACCCCCTCAGCGCCGGTTGCTGGCCCGCTGTCCGAGCACCATGAGCGCCGCCCCGATGACCGCCGCGACGACCCCCAGGACGGCGTAGACGGCCGTGAGCATCCAGGAGGTCGGCTCGTGCCCGATCTCGACCCGCACGGCGATCCCGGCCAGCACGGCAAGCACGAGGAAGCCGATCCCGGTCGGCCGCGCCCACGTCATCACGGGACCAGTACACCACCCGGGCGCAACCCCGGCCGGGCCCGCGGCGCGGCGGGCTCGGCCGGGGCGGCCGCGGGTCTATTCGAAGCGCAGGCCCTCCGGGCGCATCAGGCGGAACAGCGGCGGCAGGCTCGCGGCCGTCACCAGCAGGACGACCGCCGCCGAGATGGCGGCGACGATCCCCACGCCCGGCCAGTCCAGGCGGACCTCGACCGCCACGATGCGCAGCAACGCCGCGCCCAGCGCGACGCCCATCGCCGCGGCGACGACCAGGCCCAGCAGCACGGGCAGGGCCGTCTGCCACAGGATCGACCACGCCATCGTGGCGCGGCGGGTGCCGAAGGCCACCAGCGCGGCCAGCGTCCGCCGGCGTTCGCGCAGCTGCTCGACCGTGCCGACCAGCAGGCTCAGGCCGACCAGGACCAGCACGACCGTCGCGCCCGCGAACAGGCCCCGGCGGATGCTCGCGAAGGTCTTGTCGGTCGCGTGCGAGGCCAGGATGCTCACGTTCGTCGTCGGGCCGATGCGCATGGCCGCGTTGCGCAGATGCTCGGCCGCGTCCGGGTTGCCCGGGTCCAGGCCCACGAGGGTGAGGTAGACCCCGGCCGTCCACGACGGCGGGGCCGCGGACGGGGTCAGCAGCAGGCCGTCGTGGTCCATGCCGTACGCGTCGCGGTGCTCCCTGGCCGTCTTGAGCTGCCCAGGCACGGTCCAGCGCAGGCCCGGGTCGCCCTCGTCCCCGCCGGAGCCCTTGTCGATGACGATCGGCTTGCCGGCGAGGGCCGTGGTGTCCGGGCCGGCCATGTTCGGCTGGGCGAACGAGGCCGGGTCGACCGCGAACGCGTCGCCGTCGGCGCAGCCGGGCAGGGTCGCCAGCATCCGCAGCGTCTCGCAGTCGGCCACGACGATCTCGAAGAAGTCGGCTCCGGAGCCGGGATCGAGAGGGCCGTCGTCCACGCGGGCGTAGTTCTGGCGATACGTGTGCACCGCCGTCACCCCGGACGTCTTGGCGAGCTCCGCGGCGATGTCGGCCGGGCCCTGCACCGGGCTCAGCCGGCTCTGGTTGACCATGACCATGGCCTGGGCCTCGGCGACGTCCTGCTTCGTCGCGGTGGTGTTCTCGGCCAGGGCGGCGGCGAAGAGCATCTGCAGCGCGATCGTGCCGGCCGCGGCGACGGCGACCGCGTTGACGGCCCGCAGGGCGCTGTCGCCGGTGAGCTGCAGGCGGCGCACCGCGATCTGCCAGGCGACCGGGCCACCGGCGCCGAGGCGGGCGACCAGGCGGTCGAAGAGCCAGGGCACCAGGGTCGCGACGCCGAGCAGGAGCAGGATCATGCCGGCGGCGGCCTGCCACACGTTGAAGCGGTGCGCCTTGTCGCCGATGAGCGGCACGATCAGGGCGGCGCCGACGAGCGGCAGCAGGACGCGCCACCAGATGCGCCGCTTGGCCCGCGCGGTGGCCCGGCGGACCACGCCGAGCGGCTCGACGACGACCCGGCGCAGGGCCAGCAGGGTCATGAGCAGCGCCGCGAGGGGCACGGCGACGACGATGAGGGCCGCAAGTGCCGGGGCGGGGTGGATGTCGGAGGCGTACACACTGATGTCCGACAGCTCGAACCGCTCGGCGAAGCCGCGACCCGCGTAGAAGACCGCGAGGCCGAGGAGCACGCCGAGCGCCGCGCTGACCACCGCCTCGCCGGCGGCGATCCGGCGGGTCATCCACGTGTCGGCGCCGACGAGCCGGACCGCGGCGAGCCGCCGGTCGCGCTGCTCGCCGCCGAAGCGGGTGGCGGCCGCGACGAACATGGCCACCGGCATGAGCAGGACGACGAAGATGACCACGACGAGCAGCAGCAGGATCGGCGGGAGCGGATCGTCCCTGCTCGCCGAGCCGTAGTAGGACAGCCGCTGCACCCTCGAGTCGGACTCTGTCAGGTCGTCGCGGGTGCCGTAGAAATACAGCTCGTTGGGGCCGGACAGGCCCGCCTTGGCGATGGTGCCGGCGATCGGCTGCGGGTATCGCTGCCGCAGCAGGGCGCCCCCGGGCGTGGCGAACAGGTCCCGCAGCGCCGGGGAGACGACGATCGAGCCGTCCGGCGGCAGCGCGGACACTCCCGGCGGCAGGATCGGGCGGGCGCCCTCGGCGTGCAGGAACCGGCCGGTCACCGAGCGGTCGCGGTAGACGTCGTCGACCCGCAGCATGAGAAGGGTCGATTCGGTCCTCGGTGGCGTGTCGCCGGTGAAGTGCAGGTCGTCGCGGCCGTCGGTGCGGTGGTGGCGGCCGTCGAGGATGCTGGGGACGGAGACCGACAGCAGTAGGACCGCCACCCCCAGGCCGACGCCCAGCGCGGTCAGCGCGGTGCGCAGCAGCCCCTCCCGGCCGCCGCCGAGCGCGAGCCGCGCGCCGAGGCCGACCTCCGACAGCCAGCGGCGCAGCGGGCCTGGGCGGCCGTGGGCGCGGGGCGAGGTCATCGGGCCCGCTCCAGGTCCAGGGCGCGGCCGTCGCGCACGACGATCTCGCGGTCGGAGTAGGCGGCGACGCGGGGCTCGTGGGTGACGAGCACGACGGCGGCGCCGCTCTCCCGGGCCGCGGCGGTGAACAGGCGCATGACCCGCTCGCCGTTGAGCGAGTCGAGCGCGCCGGTCGGCTCGTCGGCGAAGACCACGCGGGCGCCGGTGACCAGCGCGCGAGCGACCGCGACCCGCTGGCCCTGGCCGCCGGAGACCTCGCCGGGGCGCTTCTGGGCCACGTCGTCGATCTCCAGCCGGTCGAGCCAGTCGCGGGCGCGCTGCTCGGCGTCGCGGCGGCGCACGCCGTCCAGGCGCAGCGGCAGGGCGACGTTCTCCAGGCAGGTGAGCTCCGGCACGAGCTGGCCGAACTGGAACACGAAGCCGAACTCGCCCCGGCGCAGGGCGCTGCGGCGGGCGTCGGAGAGGGCGGAGAGCTCCTGGTCGCGATACAGCACCCGGCCGGAGTCGGGCCGGATGATCCCGGCGAGGCAGTGCAGCATCGTGGACTTGCCCGAGCCCGAGGGCCCCATCACCGCGACAACCTCGCCGGCCGCGACCGACATCGAGGCCCCGGCCAGCGCGGGCGTCGACCCGAACGTCTTGTGCAGGTCCTCGGCAGCAAGCAATGCGGTCATCGCCGGACGTCCTTCGCCAGGTCGTCGAGGCGCGCGGCGGTGAGTTCCAGCCAGCGCAGGTCGGCCTCGAGGTGGAACAGGGCGTGGTCGCAGATGAGCTGGTCGGACAGGTCGCCGGCGGCCTTGCGGCGGGTCAGCTCGCGCATCAGCCGCAGGTGCTCGGCCCGCTGGGTGTCGAGCACGTCGGCGGCCGCGCGGCCAGTAAACAGGGCGAGCACGACCTTCATGTAGAGGGTGCTCTGCAGATACGGCTCGGGCTTCTCCGGCTGGGCGAGCCAGTGCTCGACGTCGGCGACCCCCGCGTCGGTGATCGCGTAGCGCTTGCGGTCGGGGCCCTCGCCCGACTCGACGCTGTCGACGGTGACCAGGCCGTGCTTGAGCAGCCGGGACAGGGTCGCGTAGACCTGACCGTAGGCGAGCGGGCGATCGGCGCCGAAGCGCTCGTCATAGGCCCGCTTCAGGTCGTAGCCGTGGCGGGGCCGGGCCTCGAGCAGCCCCAGGAACGCTTGACCGATGGACATGCCAAGCACTCTACACGACAGGTATACATGCCGTGTATACCTGTCGTGTAGAGCGTCTGAGCTGCGGCGTCGCTACAGGTCGAGCGTCTTGCGGTACGACTCCTCCAGCTCCGCCCATCCGTAGGCGAGCGCGCCCTGACCGCGGACCGGCGGGTGCGGCGTGCCGTCGAGGTCGAGCTGCATGACCCGCACGCACTGGTGCCAGCCGGCGGCGACCTTGGGCACGAAGTCGCGGTCGGCGAGCGTGTGCCACAGCGTCAGGCGGGTCGCGTCGCCACTGGGCTCCAGCTCCCAGCGAAGACGATCTTCTCCCCAGGTGTACTCCAGCAGCCTCGGCGGCCGCACCGCAAGGATCTCGGCGGGCAGCGGATGCGGGGTCTCCCCGTCGATCATCGACAGCACCGCGGGCCCGGTCCGCTCCAGCGGGCGGTCGGCGGTGTAGGGCGCCCAGCGCGCGAGCGCCTCGGGCTCGGTCAGCATCCGCCAGACGCGCTCCGGCGGGTGTCGCAGATCGCGGACGAAGCGCAGCGTCCAGCGACCGTCCTTTGCGGCGGTGTAGGCGACCTCGGCGGCCGGACCGGGATCAAACATGTCCCCTCCTCGCTATATGCCTGCCAAGGAATATACGGCACCGATGGCGTACGCCAGTCGTAGGAGCGTTTGTGCCAACCCGCGCCCTCCAGTGTGGCCCAGGTCACATCAGGGACGTTATGTCCTTTTCACGCGGCTTGTCGGCCGCTAGGTTCGCCGGAACACACCGCAATCACCCCGTATTCCCCCCTTTTGCCCCGACCGGAAGGAGCCTCGTGCGCCTGCCTGCCCTCCCGTTCTCCCGGCGCGCCCGCCTGGCGGCCGTGGCGGCGATCATTGCCGTGCCCGCCATCACGCTGCCGATCGTCTTCTCGGGCCGTGACGGCCACGTGCCCGGCGTGCCCGGCACCGGCGGCGCCGACAGCGCGTACGCCTTCCCGGCCACCCCGGACCACATCCCCGACACGCCGGTGCGCGTGAACCAGGTCGGCTACCTGCCCGACGGCCCGAAGCGTGCCACCGTCATCTCCGACTCGACGACGCCGCTGCCGTGGCAGCTCAAGGACAACGCCGGCAAGGTCGTCGCCGCGGGCGAGTCCCAGCCCCGGGGCATGGACCCGAGCTCCGGGCAGAACACGCACGTCGTGGACTTCAGCTCCTACCACGGCACGGGCCACACCTACACCCTCGAGGTCGACGGCAAGGCCAGCGTCCCCTTCGACCTCGATCCGTTGGCGTACCGCCAGCTCAGCGTCGACTCGCTGTCGTTCTTCTACCTCCAGCGCAGCGGCATCGCCATCGACAACAACATCGCACCCGGCTACGGGCGCAAGGCCGGTCACACCGCCGACACACCGGGCGGCGGCGACAGCAAGGTCCCGTGCGTCAACGGCGCCTGCGACTACACCCTCGACGTCACCGGCGGCTGGTACGACGCCGGCGACCAGGGCAAGTACGTCGTCAACGGCGGCATCTCCGTCGCCCAGCTCATGAGCATCTACGAGCGCTCCCCGAAGGCGTCGCAGGCCCGCGCCCTGCGCCTGCCCGAGCAGGGCGGCAAGACTCCTGACGTGCTCGACGAGGCCCGCTGGGAGCTCGACTTCCTCACGAAGATGCAGGTCCCGGCCGGGCAGCCGCTGGCCGGCATGGCCCACCACAAGGTGCACGACGCCGGCTGGACCGGGCTGCCGACCGACCCGGCCGCCGACACCCAGCAGCGGCAGCTGCACGCCCCGTCGACCGCCGCGACCCTGAACCTGGCCGCCGCGGCGGCCCAGGGCGCCCGCGTGTTCGAATCCTACGACAAGGCGTACGCGCAGAAGCTGCTCAACGTCGCGAAGACCGCGTACGCGGCGGCGCTCGCGCACCCGAGCATGTACGCGCCGGACTCCGACTCCACCGGCGGCGGCGCCTACGGCGACACCAACGTCACCGACGAGTTCTACTGGGCCGCCGCGGAGCTGTTCCTCACCACCGGCGAGCAGCAGTACGCCACGGCCGTCACGAGCTCCCCGCTGCACAAGGCCGACGTCTTCGCCGCGCCGTTCGACTGGCAGAACACGGCGGCCCTGGGCCGGCTCGACCTCGCCACGGTCGACAGCAAGCTCACGGACCGCGACCGGGTGCGGCAGTCCGTCGTCGACGGCGCCGAGCGGTACCTCAAGACCATGGACGGCCAGGCGTACGGCCAGCCGTACGCGCCGAACGCCGGCTACGACTGGGCCTCCAACAGCATGATCCTCAACAACCTCGCCGTGGTCGCCACCGCGTTCGACCTCACCGGCAAGGCGAAGTACCGCGACGGCGTGGAGTCGGGCATGGACTACATCCTCGGCCGCAACGCGCTGAACCAGTCCTACGTCACCGGCTACGGCGAGAAGGCGTCCAAGAACCAGCACAGCCGCTGGTACGCCCACCAGCTCGACCCGAAGCTGCCGAACCCGCCGCGCGGCACCCTCGCCGGCGGCCCGAACTCGAACCTGCAGGACGAGGTCGCCAGCGCCGCCCTGAAGGGCTGCAAGCCGCAGCTGTGCTACATGGACGACATCCAGTCCTGGTCGACCAACGAGCTGACCATCAACTGGAACGCCTCCCTGGCGTGGATCTCGTCGTTCGTGGCCGATCAGACGTCAACTACCCGCCCATGAATGGGCGGGCTTGCGGATCACTGCCTTGCTGGCTGCAAGGTCAGGCCGCGTGTGGGCGATTGACTGCGCCCCAGCCCACGACACCGCGTGCAGCGATGTTGAGGGCCGCATTGTGATCGGCGTGGGCAACGACCCCGCACGATCGACAGTTGAACGCTTCCTGGTCAGGGCGGTTCCGTTTGTCCCGATACCCGCAGGCTGCGCAGGTCTGGGAGGTGTACCGGGGGTCGACTTCGACCAGCGGTACACCCGCCCGGCGGGCCTTGTAGACAAGGAACTCGCCGAGTTGGTGGAACGCCCACGAGTGCAGCGTGACCCGTTGGGGCTTTTTCAGCCGGACCCGGTCGCGGATCCCCGTCAGCTTCTCGACGGCGATCCCGCGGCCGGTGCGTGCAGCCTCGGTCACGATGCGCTTGGCGATGCGATGATTGACGTTCGCGGCGTGCCGCGCTTCCTTCTTGCGGCGGCGGGTCAGCAGCCGCTTCGCCGACTTGGTGTCCTTGGCCTGCAACCGCGTCCTGAGCCGCTGCTGACGGCGACGGTAGCCGTTGAGCTTCGTGCCTGCGTAGCGGGTGCCGTCGGAGTCGTAGGCGATGTTGACGATGCCCATGTCAACACCGAGGAACCCGGTCGGGTCGAGCAGCTCCGGGTCGGGGATCTCGACGGTGGCGTAGAGGAACCACATGCCGTCGCGGTGCACAAGGTCGGACTCACCGATCGGGTGGGCGGCGACCGCCTTGACCTGGTTCGGGGAGCCGGTGAACGCCATCGTCTTGAGTCGCCCGTTGATGGTCCAGATGGAGACGGTGCGGGCGTCGTGCTGCCACGACAGCATCCGCGCGTCGTACGGCTGCGCGGCATCCCAGCGGAAGCTGATCGGGTTCGACTCGGCGGCACGGCGGCGCTTCGACCCGGGCTTGCCGAGGTTCCCCGCCTTGATGTTCGCCGCGAGGGTCTTGTAGGCGTCGGCGACCTTCTTGATGACGTGCTGGGCGGCCTGCGCACCGAGCGCATAGCCGTCCTTGACGTCGTGGTAGGTGTGCCGCCGCAGGTCGTAGTTGCGGTAGCAGCGAACGTCCCGCGCCAGCACGGCCACGTCCGAGGCTGCGGCGTTGCAGGCGCGCAGGCTCGTCTCCAGCGCCGCCGCCTGTTCAGACGTCGGCAGGAGCTTCACCTGTACGACCAGCTTCACACCACCATCGTACCATTTGGTCTATGTCACCTCGATGGACCCCAGACCCGGATGTGCGTCGGGGTCGCTCGGTCGTGCACAACCTGCATGCGCACTTGGTCTTCACCACGAAGTACCGGCGCGGCGCACTCACCGACCCGATCCTCACCCGCTGCCAGGAGATCATGGCCGACGTCTGCCGCGACTTCGGCGCCGAACTGCGCGAGTTCAACGGCGAAGACGACCACGTCCACCTGCTGGTCCACTACCCGCCGAGCGTCGCCCTGTCAAAGCTCGTCAACTCCCTCAAAGGCGTGTCCTCCCGCTACCTGCGGCAGGAGTTCGCCGGACACCTGCGCAAGTACCTGTGGGGCGAACACCTGTGGTCGCCGTCGTACTTCGCCGGGTCATGCGGCGGCGCGCCCCTCGCAGTGGTCAAGGAGTACATCGAAAACCAGAAACGTCCCGGTCCGTGACGGCGTTCCTCCCGGCCCTGAAGGGCCGGGGTTCCCGCCGTACCAACTGCTGAAAATCCACAGTGGAGTGGGGCGGCGGCCATCCGTCGCCCCATTCCGCGTCCCGGGCCGCCTTGTAGCGCGGCCCCTCCCGCTTGGACACCAGCACCGGCCCGACGCCGGTGTCGCCGTGGCAGACCTGCAGGGTGACGAGCCCCTTGCGGAACGCGGGATGCCGCACGATCCGGCCCGGCGCCGGCGCGGCGTCGCGGACCGCGGCGACGAAGGTGTACTTCTCGTCCTCGTAGCCCAGGCTCGCGTCCTTGAGGCGCCGGTGCAGCGCCGAGCGGTTGACCCGGGCGGCGAAGTGGCACCAGTCCCGGCCCCGCATCCCGCACCCCAGCTGGTGCGGGCACGGGGCGGCGATGTGCCAGCCGGCCTCGATCAGCTGGTCGCGGGCGGCGAGCATCCGGCGGTACCCCGGCGGCGTCCCGGGCTCGATCAGCACCACGGCCACGGCCGCCGCCTCGCTCGCCGCGGCCACCAGCTCCCGCTGCCGCTGCTCGTCCAGCTCGGTCAGGATGTAGGAGGCGGTGACGAGGTCGGCGGCGGGCACCGGCTCGCCGAGCCGCCACGGCTGCCACCGGAACCCCTCGCGCCTGGCGATGCGCTCGCCGAGCTTGAGCACCTCCGGCACCTGGTCCAGCACCGTGGCCGGGATCGGGCCGTAGACGTCGCGGACCGCCCAGGCCGCCGCGCCGGTGCCGCCGCCGAGATCGGTGTGGCTGCGCGGGGCGATCGGCGACAGCTGCCCGAGCGCGGCGGTCACCGCGGCGTGGGTGGCCGGCATGCGGTACGCCGCGTAGGCCGTCGCGTCCACCATGCCGCGCAGCAGCGGCTCGTCGGCGGGGCGGCCGCCGCGGTAGTCGGCGATGAGCCGCTGCACCGACTCCGCCAGCCGGGCCGGCGGCACATCCGCCAGCGCCTCGTCGAGCGCCTCCCGCAGCTCAGGCATGCCGCCACAACCGTCGCAGCACGAGCAGCGTCGCGACGCCGGCGACGACGATCGCGGCCAGGTTGATCAGCAGCTGCAGGGCGGAGCCGCCGGCCTCGTGCGGCACCCCGTAGGCCAGCGCGACCGCGATGTTGGCCGCCGCCGGCACGGTCGTCACCGAGATCAGCACGCCGATCAGCGGCCCGGCCTTCGCCGAGGTCAGCGACAGCATCCCGGCGATGCCGGCGAAGAACCCGACCACCCACGACAGCGCGTCGGGCCGCCAGATGAAGTCGGTCAGCGGCCGCTCCCGCAGCAGCATCCCCTCGTCGACCAGGCCGAGCGCGTCCAGCCCGAGCGTGGTGAGGATGGTCAGCACGATCCCGACCGGGAAGCCGACGCCGAGCGCGAGCAGCGCCCGGCGGATCGAGCGGCCGCGGCCGCGCACGATCCCGACGCACAGCGCCGCCAGCGGCCCGAACTCGGGACCGACGACCATCGCGCCGACGATGAGGATCGGCTGGTCGAGCAGGACCCCGATGCCGGCGATGACGGTGGCGATCGCGAGCATCGCCAGGAACGTGCCCGACAGCTCGGTCTCCTCGCCGGTCTTGTGCTCGATCTCGTCCCACACCACCGCGTCCCCGCCCAGGCCCGGCACGGCGTCGGCGGCGCGCTCGGCGGTGCGGGACAGGGCCACGTCGACGTGCTCGATGGCGATCGAGCCGCGCTCGTGGAGGCCGAGGCCGCGCAGCGCGGCGAGGACCGGGCTGCCGGCCTCGCGCACCACGTCGGCGAGCACGACATCGCCGGCCGGTTGCCGCGCCGCGCCCGCCAGCACGACGACGTTGGTGGCCCCGGCCTCGTCCTTCAGCAGCCCGACGACGCGCTCGGTATCGGCGGGCGGGCTGATCAACCTCAAGTGCAGCACCCGATCATTTTGTACCCATCGAACCCGGCCTCCACCGTGCCCTCCCCGTGGGTCAGGCCCGGCAGCGCCCGCTCCAGCTCGGCCAGGCGGGCCGCCGGGACCGTGCCGCCGACGGTGAACCTCGCCCCGGCGACGTCCGGCGGCTCCGGGACCGCGCCGAACCTCGGCAACGCGCCGAGCGTGGCCGTGAGCGCGTCCGCCGGGCCCTCGATCGCGAAGCGCCGCACCGGCTCGCACACCACCGTGCCGGCCTCGCGCAGGGCCCGTCCGAGCAGCTCGGGGACGAGGCGGCGGTAGTCCGCGGCGGTGGTGACCGGGGATTGGTACCCGCACCGCGTGACCGTGACCCGGGCGTCGCTGACGTCCCAGCCGTGCAGGCCGCCGCGGGCGAAGGCGTCGCGGACGTAGCGCTCGATCGCGTCGCGGAAGGCCTGGGCGGTCTTGTACACGTACATCGGGATGTGCTCCAGCGGCACCGCGACCCGCACGTCGATGCCCTCGCCGGGTTCGACCCGCAGTTCCAGGGTCGCCAGGTGGGGGTTGCCGTCGCGGCCCCGGACCGCGCCGGCCCGCGCCGTGCCGGCGGGGCGTTCCAGCAGCAGCGTGACGGTCTCGCCGAAGGTGACCTCGAGGTCGTACTCCTCCTTGAGCGTGTCGCGGATGACCTCCTTCTGGACCTCGCCGTACAGCGAGACCTTGAGCTCCTGGCGCTCCTCGTCGAGGCGGAGGTTGATCAGCGGGTCCTGTTCCGCCAGGCGGGTCAGGGCCCGGTGCAGGTCGCTGCGTTGTCCGCGGTCCACCGGCTCGACCGTGGCCTGCATGGTCGGCGGGGCGAAGACCGGTTCGACGCGTTTGCCGGTTCCGAGCGTGTCGCCGATTCGTACCGCTCTCAGGCCGTACACCTTGCCGATCTCGCCCGGTCCGATGTGTTCCCTTCGACCGTCGTCGATCGCCGTCACCTTCTCCTCGCCGATTCGGTGGCGGACCCGCAGTGTGCCCTCGAATACGCGGACGTAAGCGGCGTGATCCCGGTCGACCTTGAATACGGTGGCGCGGAGGGCTGCGCCGGCGTTGCGCTTCGCCTTCGGCAGGTTCTCGGCGATGCCTCGCGTGAGTTCGGCCATGCCTTCGCCGGTGATGGCGGAGCCCTTGTACGCGGGCAGGATGACGTTCTTTGCCGTGAGATTCCTTACAGTTTTTTCGGGATATGCCCGATTATTGATGTATGCGGCCAAGGCCGCGCCGTCGTGGTCGGCCAGGGCCTCCGCGCAGTCGCGCCACATCGGCACGGCGTCGCCGATCTGCCCGATCACGCGGTCGGGGTCGGCTCCGGCCCGGTCGGTCTTGTTGACGAACACGAGCGTCGGCACCCGCAGGCGGCGCAGCGTGCGCAGCAGCAACCGGGTCTGGGCCTGCACGCCCTCGACGGCCGAGACGACGAGCACGGCGCCGTCGAGCACGCGCAGGGCCCGCTCCACCTCGGCGATGAAGTCGGGGTGGCCGGGCGTGTCGATGAGGTTGACGGTGAGCGTACCGATGCCGAACGTGGCGACGGCGGTCTTGATGGTGATGCCGCGGCGGCGCTCCTGCTCCAGCGTGTCGGTCTGGGTGCTGCCGGCATCGACGCTGCCGAGGCGCTCGATCGCGCCGGCGTCGAACAGGAGGCGCTCGGTCAGGCTGGTCTTACCGGCGTCGACGTGCGCGACGATGCCGAGGTTGAGGATGCTCAAGACGGGTCAGGTCCTTCAGAGGCGAGGTGGACAGCGGCCGGGACGTGACACGAACTCGCATGACCCCTCCTCGTGCTCGATGACCTGACGATGCGAATGTACCTGAATTTTCTGTCGTACCCCGTCGCTACGCTGACGCCGACCCCCTCAAGACGAGAAAGGTTCGCGCGATGTCGCAGACGACGTATCTGGAGCTGTCCGAGGACACCGGGAGCGCGCACAAGTTCTACGAGGTCACCGTCGACGGCAACCAGATGTCGGTCCGATACGGACGCATCGGCGACGCCGGGCAGACCCAGACGAAGACCTACGCCGACGAGGCGAAGGCCCAGGCCGACGCCGCGAAGAAGATCGGCGAGAAGGTCCGTAAGGGCTACGCCCCGGCGGTCGCCGGCCAGCGGGCGGCGCGCTCGGTGACCCGCCGCCAGATGGTGAGCCAGCGCTCGACCGCGAAGACCGCGCCGGTGCTGTGGAAATACCGCTCGGGCGCGCCCGCCTACGGCATCTTCGTCGACAACGACGTGTGCATGGTCGGCAACGAGAGCGGCGCGATCACCGTCCTGCGCCACGACGCCACGGTCGAGCGGCAGTTCCAGCTCCCCGACGGCGTGAAGTGCATCGTCGCCGACGACGCCTGGATCTACGCCGGCTGCGACGACGGCAACGTCTACGACCTGTCCGGCAAGGTTCCGCGCCTGGCCTACGCGATCGCGCCCGACATCGACATCTACTGGCTGGACATCCACGACGGCATCCTCGGCGTCTCCGACGCCCAGGGCGGCGTGTGCAGCATCGACCACGAGGACGAGTTCCTCTGGCGCAAGCAGGGCCGCGGCGCCGCCGGCTGGATGGTCCGCTGCGACGCCACCGCCGTCTACCAGGGCCACTACCGGGGCGTGACCAGCTACGACTGGCGCACCGGCGCCGAGCTGTGGCACCAGCCGACCACTGGTGCGGTCCTCTTCGGCTGGCAGGAGTCCGACTCCGTCTACGCGGGCCTGTCCTCCAACGCGGTCCAGCAGTTCACGAAGTCCGGCGCCAAGGGCATCACCTACCGCTGCGACGACACCATCTTCTCCAACGCCACCTCTTCCGACGGCCGCTACGTCTTCGCCGGCGACCACCGCTCGTCGGTCTACTGCTTCGCCGCCGACGGCACCCGCCTGTGGAAGCTCGGCACCGGCTGCGGCAGCGCCTACTCGATGCAGTATCACGACGAGAAGCTCTACATCGTCACCACCGACGGCTCCCTGGCGTGCATCGACGCGAGCGAGGAGGCGGTCCGCGCCGCCGAGCAGGGCGTCGTGCCCGACTTCGTCGACGTGAAGGCCCCCGCCCAGATGAGCCGCGTGGCCCCGTCGACGACGGTCGAGGTCGCCCACGACGCGACCGACGGCATCGTGGTCGAGTGCGTGCAGGAAGGCTCCCGGCTGCGCATCCGCGTGGTGAGCGAGGGCTACCACCAGGACTGGCAGGTCCAGTTCCCGAAGGGCATCCGCGAGCCCAACGCCCGCTACCTGGTCTCGGAGATCCGCGAGGCCTCCCGCGGCGGCTTCTACCGCGCGCTGGGCGACATCCGCCGCCTGGCCTGAGCTCCGCTCCCTTCCGGGGCCGGGGCATCTCCTTCCCCGGCCCCGCAAGCCCCGCACGGTCCCGGCATGCTGACGCGCGGCCGCGGCCAGCGGCTCGTGATGCCGCTGCAGGTTTCGACAGCGCGACCGCGTCCGACGGGATCGTCGAGGCCTTCGCGAGCGGCGAAGGGGGCGGCCCGCCGGGCCGGGTGAAGGACCCAGGTGGCGGGCCTGGCCGTCCGCCGGGTGGCACGCGCGGCGCCCGGCACCGCATCGACCGGCGCGCACGCCGAATAATCCGGGCGTGCGCCTGCTGATCGCCGTGATGGCCTGCCTGCTGCTGGCCGCGTGTGGTGGCCCGGCTCGGTCCGCGCCACCGCCGTCCGCCTCCGCCACGGCCCCCGCCGCCGCGGGATCGTCGTCGCCGGTGCCGGCACCGAGCCCGTCCGCGTCGCTCGCGCCGCTTCCGGCCGGCTTCGTGACACTGTCCGATGTGGACAGTAGCATCCTGTCCGACATCCGGTACGCCACCCCGCACAACTTCGTCGGCCGGCCGGTCACCGGATACCTGCGGCCGCGCTGCCTGCTCACCCGCCAGGCGGCCGAGGCGCTGCACCGCGTGCAGCAGAGCGCCCTGGCGCGCGGGTACAGCCTCAAGGTGTACGACTGCTACCGTCCCCAGCAGGCGGTCGACGACTTCATCCGCTGGTCCGGCGACGCCGATCAGCGCATGAAGGACGAGTTCTACCCGCAGGTCGACAAGTCCGCGCTCTTCGACGACGGCTACATCGGCGGGCCCACCGCGCACAGCCGGGGCAGCACGCTCGACCTGACGCTGGTGGCGATGCCGGCACGCACGCAGCCGGCGTATCGCGCGGACGACCCGCTGGTGTCGTGCACCGCCCCGGCGGGCCGGCGGTTCCCGGACAACACCATCGATATGGGTACCGGCTTCGACTGCTTCGACCCGCTGGCGCACACGGCGGCGACGGGCGTGAGCGCGGCACAGCGCGACAACCGGGCGCTACTTACCGGCCTCATGTCCGCCGGCGGCTTCACGAACTACCCGAAGGAGTGGTGGCACTACACCCTCGACCACGAGCCGTTCCCGGACACGTACTACAACTTCCCGGTCGCCTGACGTACGGCGGCCGCCGCACCTCGGGCCGATGCGCCGCACCGTCCCCGTCGTGTGACCGGGCCCAGGACGCTCCGACGCCCCAGCCTCGTGCCGCTGTCCTCAGCTTGGCACGGCACGGCTGCTGACCCAGGCCGCGACGCGGGCGGCCGACTCGGCCGGGTCGGCGTCGTCGGTGCGCACCACCGGGTCGATGGTGGCGCGCAGGTGGGCGGCGAAGGCCAGGTGGCGCTCGATCGCCCGCTCGCGCCACCGGGAGCGGGCCTCGAGCCGGGCGGTGCGCACGTCGTCGGCGCAGTCGAGCACGGCGAAGTGCGCGCCGTCGATCCAGCGCCGGCCGGCGAGCTCGTCGAGCTGGTCCGGGGTGAAGGGTGCCAGCAGTACCGTGTGCCGGCCGCTCTGGGCCGCGCCGTGCGCGACGCTCAGCCAGGCGTCGCGCAGGGCGGGCCAGTCGACCTCGCCGAACTCGCAGGCGCGCTCGAACGGGCCGATCAGCCAGTCGGCGTCGAAGACGAGGCAGTCCGGCAGCGCCGCGACCAGGTACGGGAAGATCGTGGTCTTGCCGGAGCCGGCCGCGCCGGTGACGACGAACAGCGGCAGGCGGCGGGCCGGCTCGGCGTGACCGCAGTCCGGGCACACGGCCTCGTCGCCGCGCGGTGCCATGACGATCGGGTCGTCGCAGCGCTGGCAGAAGTGCACTCCCCGACCCTACCGCCGGGTCAGCTGATCACCTTGGTGAAGAAGTCGCCGAAACCGACGCCGAGCTGAGCGATGAAGGTGACGATCTCGCGGGCGACCCGCGCCGCGGCGTCCGGGCGGAACGCGACGAACCAGATGAGGAAGGCGATGATGCCGTACTGCAGAGTCTTTTTCAGCGTCATTGATGTAGTTGACCTTGCCCCCGCGTGTTGCATTGGTGTACTCCAACACCAAAGTAGCCCCACCGGGGCGGCCCAGAGGCCGAAACGGCGAGGACCGCGGGCGGCGCATACTACAAAGCGTGTCCATGCCCGAGGGTGCCCGCCGCCTGCCGTACACGCCTGGCGTGTACCGCTTCCGCGATGCCGAGGGCCGCATCCTCTACATCGGCCGGGCCTCGCAGCTGCGGGCGCGGGTGGCGTCATACTGGTCCGATCTGCGCGACCGGCCGCGGCTGCGCCGGATGATGCCGCTCGTGCACACGGTCGAGGCGGTGGCCTGCGAGTCGGTGCACGAGGCCGCGTGGCTGGAGCGCAACCTGCTCAAGCGGCGCAAACCCCGCTGGAACCGCGCCCGCGACGGCCAGGAGTCGGTCGTCCACATCGGACTCGACCCGGGGCCGGACACGCCGGGGCTGCGGTTGTCGTACTCCCCGATGCCCGGCTGCTTCGGCCCGTACCTCGGCGGCACCCGCGGCCGCGCCGCCCTCTCCGGCCTGCACCGCATCCGCCCCCTGGCCTACACCGCGGCCCGGCTGACCGGCGCGGAGCGCGAGATGGCGGCCAAGCGTGGCATCACGCCGGACGACCGCGAGGCGCTGTCCGCGTCCGTGGCGGCGATCCTGGGCCGCGACCCCGACGCCCTCGCCGCGGCCCGGGCCGATCTCGTCGCGCTGCGGGACCGGGCGTCGGAGAACCTCTCGTTCGAGCTGGCCGCCCAGATCCAGGAGGAGCTCGAGGCGCTGGACTGGATCGCGAGCCCGCAGCGGGTCGCGGCCCTGGAGCCGGCCGACCTGCGCGCGGCCGGCTGGGCGGACGGGGTACTGGTGCTGTTCCGGGTGCGCGACGGCCACCTCGACGAGTGGACGCAGCGCCCGTGCCCGCCGGAGCGCGCGAAGCGTTACCTGGCCGCGACCCCGGCCGATTGGCGCGAGTTCGCCGAACGCAACGCGCGGCTGGCCGCCGGCCTACTGTAGGCGGCGGTCCCAGGCGTTCGTCAGCGCCAGCAGCTGCGGGAGATCGTCGATCAGGTCCGCGGGGACGTACGGGTCCGGGTCGTCGCGGTGCCGGCCCGCGCCCGGATACCCGGCGTTGGTGACCAGCACGGGCCGCATGCCGGCGGCGAGCGCGCCCTGGTGCTCGCGGCTGCCGCCGTCCCCGACGTACCAGCACTCGTCCGCAGCGGTCCGCAGCCGTTCGGCGGCCGCCGCGTACAGCCGCGGGTCGGGCTTGCGGGTTCCCTCCTGCCACGAGAAGACGGTCGCATCGACGAGCGGGGCGTACGGCGTGCCGGCCCAGCCCTGGCACAGCTCGGCGCCGCAGTCGCTGAGCACCGCGAGGCGCAGCCCGCGCCCGCGCAGCGCCGCGAGCAGCTCGAGCGCGCCGGGGCGGGGCTTCCACAGCGGCACCGAACCGTGGTGGTGCGCCTCGACGGCGGCGTCGAGGCGCACTTCGCCCGGCTCGACGCCGCAGCGGCGGGCCATCTCGCGCAGCACGTCGCGGGTGCCGCCGTGTACGCCGGTGATGCGCTCGGTGAACGAGGCGACCATCGCCGCCCAGAACGCCGCGGCGGGCACCCCGAGCGCGGCGGCGGTGACGGCGGCCGCGTCGCGCCGACCGCCCTCGATGCCGGGATCGGTGAGCGTGCCGAAGAAGTCGAAGACGACCGCGCGCATCAGCCGGCCACCGGCTCCGGCCGCGTCACGCGACCAGCCGCGCACGCAGGGCGTCGAGCTGCGCCTCCGTGACGCCGTGCGCGCGCAGGTACGCCTCGACGCCGCCGAACCGCTCGTCGAGGAGCTCCAGCGCGGCGAGAATCGAGGCCGGCTCGCACTCCCCCGGCCGCTGCCAGCACACGGCCGAGTACGCGTAGTCCTCGGCGATCAGCTCGTCGGGCACGCCCGCGACCCGCAGTAGCAGCGCGACGAGCATCCCGGTCCGGTCCTGCCCGGCGGCGCAGTGTACGAGCACCGCCCCGTCCGGCGCATCGGCGACGGCGGCGATCGCGGCGGCGACGTGCGGAGCGTTGCCGATGATGCTGAGCCCGTACATCTCGGCCATCGGCGCCAGGTCCGGCAGGTCCTTGGCGGGGTCATCGACGGGATCGACGAAGGGCAGCAGCCGATAGGCCTCGTCGTCGGCCAGCACGCTGGGCCAGAACGCGACCTCGTCCGCGCCGCGCAGGTCGATGACGCGGCGCACGCCGTGCTCGCGCAGCGCGGCGAGCCCTTCGGCGGCGAGCCGGTGCGTCGAGTCGGACCGCACGAGCGCCCGCGCCCGGATCGTGCCGCCGCCGGTCGTGGGCAGGCCGCCCGCGTCGCGTGCGTTGCGCAGGTCGGGCCAGTCCAGCCGGCGGCGCTCGGGAGAACCCATGGCCGCCAGCCTATCGACCGCGGCCACCACGCCAACGAACGCGGGGCCAGAGCGGCACGGGTGTCCGTGGGCCGTGCCGTTCTAGACTCACTACCTTACCCGACGCGTCCAAATCTCAGCGCGCCAGCTCACTACGAGTAAGAAACCGTGACGGACTGTAGAACGATCTCCGTCTTCGGGGGGCCGCCGCCGGCGCCGTTCGGGTCGTCGGCCGTGATGCCGCCCGCGGCCACCTTGTCGACGACGTCCATGCCCGTCGTCACCGTGCCGAGCATCGTGTAGTCCGGCGAGATCTGCGGGTTGTCCTTGTAGTTGAAGAAGAACTGGCTGCCGCTCGTGCTCGGCGTGCCCGCGTTGGCGACGGCGACCGTGCCGCGGCTGTACGGCGCGCCCGTGTTCTCGGTGTCGTAACGGTACGACGGGCCGCCGTACCCGGTGCCGGACGGGTCGCCGCACTGCAGGACCCAGATTCCGGACGTGGTGAGCCGGTGGCACTTGCTGTTGTCGAAGAAGTGCTTTCCGGCGAGGAACGCGAAGCTTCCCGTCGCGCAGGGCGCCTTGACCCCGTCCAGGGCGATCTCGATCGGGCCGAGGTTGGTGGTGATCCGCATCGTCGCCTTGGCCGCGCGCGCCGCCGCCGGCGGGGTTCCGACGTCCTTCGTGGCCGCGCCGGCGTTCGCGTCGGCTGCGGGCGGGGTGTACGCGCAGCGGCCGGACGAGGACGACGAGGACGAGGACGAGGCGGACGAGGCGCCAAGGGCCCGGCCATGCAGGGGTGTGGTGGTGACGCTCTTGCTGGCGGAGCAGCCGGCAAGGAGCAGGACGAGGGCCGAGAGAGTAACGGTGGCGCGGCGGAAAGTCACGACCACACCCTACGGCAGAGTGAAACGCCGGCCCCTGCGGTTGGCGTCGCAGGGGCCGGCGTTTCGGAGAATCAGCTTACCGAGCAGGTGGTCGTGTTGAGTGTGAACGCGGTCGGCTTCGCGTTCGTCGAGTTGTTCCAGCTGCCGAGGAAGCCGAAGTCCACCGATCCGCCGTTCGCGGCGATGGTCTTGGTGTAGTCGGCGTTGGTGACGGTCACGTTCGCCCCGGACTGGGAGTTCACGCCGCCCCAGATCTGGGTGATCGTCTGGCCGTTGGCGAAGGTCCACTTCAGCGTCCAGCCGTTGACGGCGGTGGACGAGTTGTTGGTGATCTTCACCGCGGCCTGGAAGCCGCCGCCCCATGAACCCGTCACGCTGTACGCCACGTTGCATGCCCCGGCCGGAGCCGACGGCGACGCGGAGGCCGACGCCGACCGCGAGGGCGAGGCGGAGGCAGAGGCAGAAGCGGAGGCGGACGGCGAACGGGAGCCGGACGCCGACGGCGACACCGAGTACGAGGGCTGCGGGCCGGTCCGGTCGCCGTAGATGATGCCGCGGCCGTTGGTGCCCAGGTAGACGCGGCCGAAGATCCTCGGGTCACCGGTGATGGTCTCGCCGATGTTGCCGTACTGGTGCGCGTCGTCGTTCACCCGCAGCCAGCTGGCGCCGGCGTCGTCGGAGCGGAAGACGCCGTTCTTGCCGTCGACCTGCCCGACGATGAACACCGCCGGGTTGGTACGGCCCGGGGCCGCCTTGCCGAAGCCGACCGCCTTGGCCGCCGTCGCCGTGGTGAGCTTGGTGAACGACGTGCCGCCGTTGGTCGAGCGGAAGAGGCCGCCGGTGTCGCCGGCCAGCCAGATCTCGCCGGTCGCGCCGGCCACGGCCTTGAACTTCGCGGTGCTCGGCAGGCCGGTCGCGGCGGTGGTGAAGCTGGCGCCGCCGTTGTGGCTGACGTAGAACGAGCCGCCGGAGTACCCGTAGAACGTGTTCGGGTCGACCCGGTCGGACTCGACGATCGCGTTCTGCGGGATGCCGCTGGACTGCGTCCAGCTGTTGCCGTAGCCGACGGAGTACACCACGGCGCTGTTCTTCGGCGCCCACAGGAACCGGGAGCCGTCGGCGTTCGCCGCGATGGTGCCGCCCTCGTTGATGCCGCCCGGCTCGTTGCCCTGGAACCAGTTCGCGCCGCCGTCGGTGGAGAACGCCGCGTGGCTGTCGCTGGGGCGGTCCGAGTCGGTGAAGTTGCCCGCGCGGACGATGACGCTCGGGTTGAGCTCGGCGTAGTCCAGGCTCGTCGTGGACGTGAACGTCGGGGACTTGAACATCGCCGGCGGTACGGCATCGAGGTTGGTGTGGCGGAATCCGCCGATGTCGCCGAGCGCCGAGATCAGCGGGGCGCCCGTCGGCGGGCTGATCAGGTCGAGGACGGCGGTCTCCTCCAGGCCCGGGGCCATCGGCTTGATGGTGATCTGGCCGCCGGTGTCCCAGGTGGTCAGGTCCGTGCTGCCGTAGATCGTGGCGCCGGTGCCGTACATGAAACGGTTCGAGTTGAACGGGTCGATCTCGATCGACTCGTTCATCCAGCCGAGTTTCGGGGTGACCTCCGGCGGCTGGGGGTTGGTGCCGAAGTCGAGCCACGGCGAGCGGGTGATGTCCATCTTGTACCGGAAGCTGCGGCTCGGGTAGCTCGTCCAGTCCCAGATCCGGGTCCAGGTCGCGCCGCCGTCGGTGCTGCGGAAGAAGATGGCGTCCGGCCACCACGACACCTGCGTGCCGACCATGATGGTGTTCGGGTGCTGGCGGTCGATGGTCAGGCCGCTGTAGCCGAAGTAGTCGTCGGTGCTGCTGGACAGGATCGGGCTGATCTGCGTCCAGGCGCCGGTGGCGGTGTTGTACTTCCACACGTCGCCCTTGCCGCCGTCGTACGGGCCGCCGGTGTCGCTCGTGGCGAGGTACAGGTAACCGCCGGAGGTGTCGAGCACGCCCTTGTGGGCGATGTACCCGGTCGGCTGCCCGGCCAGCCGCGACCACGTGGTGCCGCCGTCGGTGCTGCGGTACACCGTGTTCTGCTTGTCGGCCACGCCGACGTAGATGGTCTGCGTGGTGTTGCCGGCCGTGCCCGTGCGCTTGTCGAACGTCACCCAGATGACGCCCTGGTTGTCGGTCAGGTACCCGTTGGGGTCGCTCGGGTCCTGCGCGTAGTTGCCCGGGTTCGGGAAGGCGGTGACCTTGGACCAGGTGACGCCGGAGTCGGTGCTGCGCCACAGCCCGTTGCCGCTGGGCGCGCCGAGGTACAGGATCGAGTTCTTGTTCGGGTCGATGGCCAGGCGCTCACCCATGCCCCGGCCGGGCATGTTACCGCCGATCTTGAACGGCAGCGGGCTGGTCTGCCAGGTGGCGCCCTTGTCCGACGAGCGCAGGATCGCGCCGTTGTTCGGGTCCCAGCTGTTGGTGTACATGCCGGCGGCCACGTACACCTTGTTGGGGTCGACGGAGTCGGTGGCGAGGCTGGCGACGCCGTTGTAGCCCCAGTTGTCCTGCCCGACCCAGTCGAGCAGCGGGACCCAGCGGTTGGTGGAGGTGTCGAGGCGGTAGGCCCCGCCGATGTCGGTCCGGGCGTACACCAGCCCGGACTGCGACTGGTTGAAGATGATGCCCGGCACGAAGCCGCCACCCTCGATCTGCACGTTCTTGAACGCGTACGGGTCGGCGGCAGCGGCCTCCGCGGGCCGCACGGCGGTCTGGACGGCGACGCCGATGGCCGCGACCGCCACGGCCGCCACGGCACAGGCGCTGAGCCTCTTCGATCTGTTTCGCATGCGCGGATGGTGTGATCGGTCACTGTCCGGGGTCAACGCCACCCCAGGTCGGCGGCAGGTCAAGCGCTTCGACAGTGTGAAACTCTCACGGCGCTGCGTTTTGAAAATCGTATTCAACACCCGTTACGGTGCGGCGGTGAAGAACGTGCGCCCGCTCATCGCCCTCGGGGTTGCCCTGACCGCCGGCGGCGTCCTGCTGGCGACCGTCCACCGCGCCCCGGCTCCCCCGCCGTCCTCCGCGCCGGCGCCGGCCGCCGCCCCGTCGCTCGCCGCGGCGGCGTCGGTGAGCGCCAAGCTGGCCGACGGGTC
This sequence comes from Dactylosporangium sp. CA-233914, assembly GCF_050942935.1. Classification (NCBI taxonomy): domain Bacteria; kingdom Bacillati; phylum Actinomycetota; class Actinomycetes; order Micromonosporales; family Micromonosporaceae; genus Dactylosporangium; species Dactylosporangium sp. CA-233914. The sequence continues at coordinate 8,725,896 of NZ_CP192030.1, forward strand.
CGACTACACCCCGTTGTTCTTCGCCGATGCTTCCCTCTCCATCGGTACCGCGCCGACGCCGGACGACTCCGCGGACCGCCTGCTGTTGCGCTCCCCGTCCGGCGACCGCGAGCTGAGCCGGCTGCCGAAGTCCAGCTACGCGCAGTTCCTGGGCTTCACCGCGGCCGGCGGCTTCGCCTACTGGGCCGAGTCCGCGGCGTTACCGGACGGCGCCTACGAGACCCGGCTGTGGCGCACCCCGCTGGACGGCAGCGCCCCGCCCGCCTCGCTCACCGCCGACACCGGCGCCGCCGTGTTCTTCGACTCGGAGTACGACCTCGTGGTCGCCGACGGCCGCGTCCACTGGATCGCCGCCACCCCCGACGACGCCCCGCGCACCGAGCTGCGCAGCGTCGCCGTCACCGGCGGCCCGGTCACCACGGTCCCGTTCGAGGGCCGCTTCCGCCACACGACGTGGCCGTGGCTGCTCAGCGTCGACGACGCCGCGCCGCTGGTCCTGGCCAACCCGCAGACCGGCGAGCGTCGCACGGTCACGAAGGCCGCCGCCGAGTCGGTGGTCTGCACGCCGGCCTGGTGCCGCTCGATGGTGACCGCCGGCGAGAAGTTCCTCTTCGACGCCCGCCACCCCGACGGCACGGCCCGCCGCCGCATCCCGGGCGACCTGGTCGCGGTGACCGTCGACAACGCCGTGGCCGGCCGCTACGAGCTCTTCACCGCATACCGCGACGACAAGACGGCCCTCATCGCGTACGACCTGCAGACCTCCACCGACCAGACCCTGACCCCCAACGCCGGCGTCTGCGCCGTCAAGGCCGGGGTGGTCTGGTGGGCCGAGAACGGCACATGGCGCTCAGTCGACCTTCGATAGATAGTCCTCGGTGACCGCCCGGCAGGCCCGCCCTCGGCGAACGGGAACGTGGCCCCGCCGACGTGCCCAGCCCAGACGTGCGCCACAACGTCCACCATGGGATCGACATGCGCGGACTTCACGTCGGGAACGCCCGGCTCGAACACATCCACCGAACAGGCCCCCGCCACGAGAAGCCGCACGCGCGTCAATATAGGCCCGCCCCGGCGGCCCCTCTTCACCACACCATCACAAGCCGCCCGCCGCGGCTCAACTCATGCTTCGACGGCAATTGCCGCGACGGCGGCGTACGGCCGGTGCGTGCCCTCGCTGGGCCGCCGCAGACGCTCGACCTCCGCGAATCCGGCGAGCGCCAGCCGCTCGACGAGCTCGTCCACGGGCCAGCGATAGGCGGTCACGACCTTGTGGTCGAAGGCAGCCACCTCGTCACCGTCGAAGACACCGAGCACCAGCATTCCGGCCGGGGCCATTGCCCGCCGAAACTTGGCGAGCACGCCGTCGATCCTTTGCGGCGGTAGATGGATCAACGAGAACCAGGCCAGAATGCCGGCGATCGAGTGGTCGGCAACATCGAGGTCTTCCATCGACCCGAGTTGGTACCTACCGTCCGGATGGGCCGCCCGCGCATGCGCGATGAACTCGGGGACCATGTCGATTCCCGTCGCATCGACGCCTAGCGAGCGAAGGTGCCCGGTGATATGGCCGGGCCCACAGCCCAAATCGAGCACCGGGCCAGGCCGGCCCGCCAGATGCCGTCCAATGAAGCCCAGATCGCCGGCGTGGACCTTCTGGCTCGAACCGAACAACTCGATGTAGAGCTCCGAGACGGACGCATACGCCTGCCGAACCTGCTCGATCTGCATCGCAGGATGATATGACCGATCGGATTGGGCAAGAGCAGGCCCGAAGACCAACACGGGAAGCGCGTCGGCTGGCGTCGCGGCCAACACCTCGACCACGCCGACCAGCACGCCGCCGGGGCCGCGGCGCACGCAACCGCGGGCCGCGGCACATCCGCGAACCCGTGTCGCTTCCGGACCGGGCCTCGCGTTCCACGGCGAGCGCGCCACCGCCCGCGGCTGGTCTAAACCTGGGCGGTCAGGCGGGCCGAGCCTGCCGGCAGGGGCCGGTCGGGCTCAGCAGGCCAGGCAGACCGCCTTACTCAGCGGGCCAGAAGAACCGCGGCCAGGGCCAGGGCGCCGGGGAGTGCCTGCACCAGCAGGATCCGGCGGCTGGCGGTCGCGGCGCCGTACAGGCCGGCGACGATGACGCAGATCAGGAAGAACACCTTGAAGGCGAGGCTGTCGGCGATCAGGCCGTAGACGAGGCCGGCGACCAGGAAGCCGTTGTACAGGCCCTGGTTCGCGGCCAGTGCCTTGCTGGCCTTGGCGAACTCCTCCGTCGTGCCGAACGCCGCCCGGGTGCGCGGGGCCGTCCAGAGGAACATCTCCAGCACCAGGAAGTAGAGGTGCAGGGCGGCCACGACTCCGATCAGGACTTCAGCGGCGATCTTCACGTGCGAGAGCGTACTCGCACCACCAGCTTCCCGTTCTTGTGCCTTCTCGCGAAATGCGTGAGGGCGCGGACGGCGTCGGGGAACTCGTATTCCGCGGCGATCCGGGCCCGCAACAGCCCCGCCTCGGCGTCCGCCGCGACCTCGGCCATCCCGCCGAACCGGGCCTCCATGTCGAGCACCAGACGGACGTCGACCTTGTCATGCGGGGGCGGCGGCGGAAAGGTGATGGTGAGCAGGCGTCCACCGGGGCGCACGGCCGCGATCAGCGGATCCAGACGGTCGCCGGGCAGGACCAGGTTGACGGCGAGGTCGACATCGCTCGGGTAGCTGTCATAGCCGACCACCTCGGACGCGCCGAGCTCGCGCACGAGGTCGGCGTCGCCGTCGCGGGCGGTCGCCACGACGTGAGCGCCGGTGCGCGCCAGGAGCGGCAGCAGCGTGGTGCCGACGCCGCCGGTGGCGCCGGCGACCAGGACACGGGTGCCCGGCCCGAGATAGGTGGATGGCGTGAGATGGGTGGAGGGTCCGAGAGCAGTGGAGGGTCCGAGAGCAGTGGAGGGGCCGAGATCAGTGGCCGGACCAGAATCGATGGAGCGTCCGCTATCAGTGCTCGGTCCGGGATTGGTGGAGGACCCGGGATCGACGGCCGATCGGGCATCGGTAGAGGGTCCGCGGCCAGTGCCTGGCTTGCGATCGCCCGGTTTGGGATCGGTGTGGTCGCCGGGGGCGGTGGACGCGGTGGCCATCAGAGCGCGGGCCGCCAGGCCGACCGTTGGCAGGGCGGCCGCCTGAGACGGGTCGATGACTGCGGGGCGCCGGGCGAGGAACGGGGTGTCGGCCTCGAAGACCGCGTATTCGGCGAGCGTGCCAGTGCTCAGCGACGAGCTGCCCATGTGGCGCAGCGCGCGGGGAGTGGCGAAACCGAAGATCTCGTCGCCCTCCGTGAAGGCGGTCACGCCTTCACCCACGGCGGTCACGGTGCCGGCGAAGTCGTTGCCCGGGACGTGCGGGAACGGCAGGTGCACCGTCGCCCGGAAGTCGCCGGCGGCCAGGCGCACGTCGGCCGGGTTCAGCGACACGGCGTCTATGCGGACCTGGATCTGGCCCGGGCCGGGCTGCGGGATCGGGATCTCGGCGAGTTCGTAGTCCTCGGGTGGGCCGTACCGGCGAGCAACGACAGCTTGCATGTTCAAACGGACCATGCGGTCACGTTATCCCATCCGGACCGCCCGGTCAACATTAACCGGACCGAGCGGTCGCGTTGTGCTAGGGTGGGGTCATGAGCCGACCGCTGCGAGCCGACGCCGCTCGGAACCGACGACTGCTGCTCGCGGCCGCCGCCGACGAGTTCGCCGAGCGCGGCCTGGAGGCGTCGATCGCGGACATCGCGCGGCGGGCGGGGATCGGCAAGGGGACGGTGTTCCGGCACTTCGCAACGAAGGAGGACCTGATCGCGGCGATCGTGCTCGACCGGGTCGAGGTGCTTGTCGAGGCGGGCGACCACCTGCGCGAGGCCGAGGATCCGGGCGCGGCGCTCCTGGAGTTCATGACGGTGGCGGCCGAGCAGCGGCAGCAGCGCGACCTGTCGTTCCTGCACCGGGCGAACGAGGGCAACGCGGAGGTGTCACGGGTCCAGGAGCGGCTGCGGCAGACCATCGACGCGCTCGCCGACCGGGCTCGCGAGGAAGGGGCGCTGCGCGACGACGTGACGGGCACGGACCTGTTCCTGCTGATGTGCGCGCCGAACCACGTCGCCGGTCACCATCCCGGCGCACCGCCGGACCTGTGGCGCCGCTACCTGGCGATCATCTTCGACGGGCTCCGGCCGCAGGGCGCCCACCCGCTCCCCCACCCGGCGCCGGACGCGCGAGCAGCCCAGGGACCGGACGCGCGAACCACCGAGGGGCCGGGTGCGCAAACAACCGAACGGCCCGACGCGCGAGCAGCCCAGGGACCGGACGCGCGAACCACCGAGGGGCCGGGTGCGCAAACAACCGAACGGCCCGACGCGCGAACCGCTCAGGGAGCCGGCGCGGGGCCGGCTCAGAAACCGGGCACGCGAGCCGGCGCGGTGCACGCTGCGGCTGATGAGGGCGCGCGATGAGCGAGACCGACGACGAGATCGTCGCGTGGATCGACGAACGGCTGGGCGACGCCGGGAGGGGGGTCACGGTGCTCAGGAGAGGGCCGTAGAGCACGGGTTCGCTCGCAGGACCACGGCAGCGTGGGGCTCAAGCTGCTGGCACCGCGTTCAAGAGCGCGATTTACCGCTGCCGCACCGCCTGGGTCCACGGCGTCGGCCGCCCTTTCGCCCGATGCTCGTTGCGCCGGACGGACCGCGACGCCTACCTCGAGGCGTTCGTCGGGCTGGCGCCGCGTGGCGAGCTGCGCCCCATGACGGGGCGCTACTCCTCCGGGACCTGGGTATTCTCGGAGTCCCTGTCCTCCTCGTGCGCGTGGCCGAGGACGCCGTCGACGACCGCGTCGATCGGCTGCGCGATGTAGTCGAACGCCGGCACGGCGATCTGCTCGGCCTCGTCCCGGATGGTGTCGAGGTCGATGGCCTCGTCGACCCGTGGAACACCGGTGTGATCAGTCTTGGCGTGATCAATCCTAGCCATAAGGTTCGGATATCCCGGGACGGTTCCGGTCAAACCTTGGCGACGCCCAGTGCGGTGACGTCCCAGGTGCCGTAGTACTGGTTCACGAACACGTTCGTCAGGCGCGGGTTGCGGTAGTTGAGCACCTGGTCGTAGGTGAGCGGCAGCATCGAGGCGTTGTCCATGACCGCGGCGTTGATCTGCTGCCAGACGCCGGCCGCGCGCACCTGGTCGGTGATGGTGCGCACGTCGTCGAGCTGGTTGTTGATGAGCGGGTCGTCGAGCTCGGCGTAGTTGTTGTTGCCGCTGGGCAGGATCTCCCGGCCGCCGATGAGGGTGGGGTAGAAGCCGGAGCCGGTCGGGAAGTCGGCGCTCCAGGCCGACAGGATGATGCCGTACCCCTTCTTGTGCACGTTCTCCGGGCTGCCGACGACGGAACGGGCGTAGAGCGACGGGTCGGACGGGTCGATGCGCGCCTGGATGCCGACCTGCGCGAGCGCGGACTGCACGGCCTCGGCGGTCTTCATCGAGCGCGGGCTGCTGGTGGTGGCGATGACGGTCGAGAAGCCGTCGGGCTTTCCGCACCGGGTCAGCTCGGTGCGGGCCTTGTCCGGCTGGGGCTTGCCGCCGAGGGTCTGGTACGGGTCGAGGCTCTCGTCGTAGCCGGGAATGCCGGGCGGGAGCATGCCCCCGGCGATCTGGCCGCCGCCGCGCGCGGTCTGCACGGCGCTCTTGTCGACCGCGTACTGCACCGCGCGCCGGCAGTGCACGTTGTCGAACGGCGCCACCCGGGTGCTCATCGCCGCGTACTGCACGAAGCCGTTCGTCGGCCGGTCGGTGCGGGCCTTGAGGGCCGGGTCGAGCAGGATCTTCGCCTGCGTCGGGGGCTGCACGCCGCCCTGGCCGGCGTCGGCGTCGAGGGTGCCGTCGAGCAGCTGCTGGTCGATCTCGGTCGGCTCGGTGCCGATGGTGAGCTCGATGCGCTCCGGCAGGGCCTTGCGGACCGGGTCCGTCGCCGGGTCCCACGCCGCGTTGCGCACCCAGACGACCTTGCGGCCCGCGTCGATGCTCTCGAAGCGGTACGGCCCCGAGCTCACGGGCTTGTCGCCGTAGCGCTCGCCGGTGTCGGCCGCCTGCGGCACGGGCGCGGCGACGCCCATGGCCAGCAGGTAGGGGAAGTCGGCGAACGGCTCCGCGAGGTGGAAGACGATCGTGCGGTCGTCGGGCGTGGTGACGGACTTGAGGTCCCCGGTCGCCGAGTACGGCCCGGGGTAGTGCTGGCCCTGGTCGAGCTGGTCGATGAGGTAGGTCGGGCCGCCGGACAGCGTGTCCTGGTCGAAGAGGCGCTCGATGCCGTACTTCACGTCCTGCGCCCGGATCGGGCTGCCGTCCTCGAAGCGCACGCCGTCGCGGAGCCGGAAGGTGTACGTCAGGCCGTCGGCCGACACCTCCGGCTGGCCCTTCGCCAGGTCCGGCACCAGGGCGACGGTCCCCGGCTCGGCCGCCGGGGTCAGCAGCGTGCGCACGTAGAGCCGCTGCAGGTTGTAGACGGCGTTGATGTACGACCGCGCCGGGTCCCACGAGTCGACGTCGTTGGCGCTGGCCAGCCGCAGCGTGCCGCCGGGGGTGTCCGACGGGTTGACGATCCCGGTGATCCCGGCGTCGAACCCGGCCACGGCGGAGCCCTCCTCGCCGGAGTCGTGCTGGCCGCCGCACCCGCCGAGCACCAGGACGATCGCGAGCAAGCCGACACGCCAAGTAGCCATCATGCAACTGAGAGTAACCCAATCGTCGCACGGTCGGCCCACGCGTCGGGGTCGGCCTCCTCCCGCATCAGGACGATCCGGAAGTACAGCGGGGCCGTCGCCGCGACCAGTAACTCCCGCGCGACGATCCCGGCACAGCGCGTGAAGCGGTCCCGCCAGAACTCGCGCAGCGCGTCGGCGGCCCGGGGCGAGCGGAACGACGCGGCGATGAGCGCCGTGGTGATCGGGGAGGCACCGGTCAGCGCCGAACCTCGCGGTTGAGGGCGACGGCGGAGAATACGTGTTGGAGGTGGGTTTTCGCGATGCCGCGGTAGCGGGCGTGGCGGATGCCGGTGATCGGCCCGGACGCCGGGCGGGCCGTCGCTCTGGAGGCGACGACCCGCCCGGCGGTGGTCGGTCAGGTCAGGACAGGACGCGGAGCTGGACCGTCGTGGCCATGCCGGCCAGCTGGGTCAGGATCTCCTGCGGGTAGTTGACCGCGATGTCCGAGAGCAGATAGCCGTATTCCCCGCGGGTCGCCAGGATCTGGCCCTCCACGTTGACCTTGTGGCCGGCGAAGATGCTGTTCACGTCGGCCAGCACGCCCGGCACGTTGTGGTGCAGCAGGGCGATGCGGTGCGTGTCCGGCAGCTGCTGCAGGTTCAGCGACGGCAGGTTCACGCTCAGGGTGGTGGAGCCCTCGGCGATGTACTTGTGCAGCTTCTCGGCCACGAACGAGCCGATGTCCGACTGCGCCTCCTCGGTCGAGCCGCCGATGTGCGGGGTCAGGATCACGTTGGGCAGGCCGCGCAGGGCCGAGACGAACTCGTCGCCCTTGGCCTTGGGCTCCTTCGGGAACACGTCGACCGCGGCGCCGGCGAGGTGGCCGTTGTCGAGGTGGCGGCGCAGGGCGTCGTGGTCGATGACGAAGCCGCGGCTGAGGTTCAGGAAGATGCTGTGGGGGCGCATCCTGGCGAACTGCTCCTCGCCGAAGAAGCCGCTGTTGCCGGGGCGGCCGTCGACGTGGAGGGTGACGATGTCGGCGACCTCGAGCAGCTCGTCGAGGGAGTTGCAGCGCACGGCGTTGCCCAGCGCCAGCTTCTCGGAGGTGTCGTAGAAGTACACGCGCAGGCCGAGGTTCTCGGCGAGCACCGACAGCTGCGTGCCGATGTTGCCGTAGCCGACGATGCCGATGGCGCGGCCGCGGATCTCGTGGGAACCCTCGGCGTCCTTGTTCCACACGCCGTTGTGCATGTCGGCGTTCTTGTCGGTGAGCCGGCGGGTCAGCGCGATGATCTCGGCGATCGCCAGCTCCACCACGCTGCGGGTGTTGGAGAACGGGGCGTTGAAGACCGCGATGCCGGACTCCGCCGCGCCGCGCAGGTCGATCTGGTCGGTTCCGATGCAGAAGGCGCCGATCGCGCGCAGCTGCGGGGCGGAGGCCAGAACGTCGGCGTTGACCTGGGTCTTGGAGCGGATGCCCAGCAGGTGTACCCCGTCGAGCTTCGCGATCAGCTCGTCCTCGTCGAGCGCGCGCCCGACGGTGTCGACCTCGTAGCCCTCGGAGCGCATCCGCTCGACCGCGATCGGGTGGATGTTTTCGAGGAACAGGACCCGCACGGGGTCGGCCTGGGAAGTCAGTGGCTGCACATCACCTACCCTATGTGACCTCAGGAGTCACTACTACGTGAGCCGCGACTCGTCGGGTCCTGTGCGATCGCGTGCCGGGTGCGCAGCTTCTCCCGGATCTCCTCCGGCGTGTACGCGCGGCGCTTGCGCTCGGCCCGCGCCACGATGACCCCCGTCGCCGCCACGCCGACGACACCAGCGAGGCCGACGACCTTCCACCATTTGATCCGCATGAGGCCCTAGGGTAGTACCAGTGATGGTCGATCTCGACGAGGCCGTGCGGATGACGCGCACGGGTGACCTGTGGGTGTTCCGCGGCCGCACGACCGCGGACCGCGCCATCCAGACCCTGACCAACAGCCCGGTCAACCACGTGGGCATGGCGGTCGTCCTCGACGACATGCCGCCGCTGATGTGGCACGCGGAGATGGGCCGGTCGCTGCCCGACATGTGGACCGGTCACCGCCAGCGCGGGGTGCAGCTGCACGACCTGCGCGACGCGGTCCTCGTCTGGGGCCGCCGCTACGGCCAGCGGGCCTGGCTGCGCCAGCTGTTCCCGGAGGTCGGCCCGGCGATGGAGGAGGCGGTGCTGCGGACCGTCGCCCGCCTCGACGGCACCCCGTTCCCGTCCACCGCGCGCCTGGCCGGGCGCTGGCTCAAGGGCCGCCTGCCCCACCTGCGCGAGGCCACCAGCGGAGCGGTATCTCTGGCCGGCCCCTACCAAGCTGAATCCCTCGAAACCGCGTACTGCGCCGAGGTCGTCGCCGTGACGTACGAGGAGATGGGGCTGCTGGCGAAGAAGAAGCGCGCGAACTGGTACGACCCGGGCAAATTCTGGAGCGGTGACGACCTGGAGCTGACCGGCGGCGCCCGGCTCGGCGAGGAGATCGCCGTGTCGCTGCCGGCCGCCTGACCCGGGCCGAGGTGGCGGTGTGCGGATGCCCATAAGTCCCTGAGCAGATCTGTACGTTCGGACATGCTCAGTCTGGCAACGGGCCAGGGTAGCTTTCTCGCGTGACCGAGCAGCCCCTCCAGCCCCTCGACCACCTGGATCCGCCCTCGTCGAGCCCCGACCCGGACACCGCGGCCACCCAGCCGTTGCCGTCGCCGATGCCGGTCCCGCCGGACCCGGACGACGCCACCCAGCCGCTGCCGCCGCCACCCCCGCGCCAGCACCCGATCCACCGGCCGCCCGCCGGGCTGATCGCCGCGCTCGCCGTCGGTGTCGTGATCGCCGGGGCGGTGCTGGTCATGCTCATCGGGCGCATCGACCGCAAGCCCGCCGAGGCCGCCGAGACGGCGCCGCAGCGGTTCGCCTCGCCGCAGGCGCTGGTGGAGTACCTCGACCGCCGCGGCCTGCCGTGCACCGGCTACGAGCCGGTGGACGCCTCGGCGGCGCTGGGGCGCGGGCGCTGCGAGGCCGCCGGGCAGGAGGTCGGCGTCGGGGTGTACGCGATCCACAGCGACGTCGAGGCCCAGTGGTCGAGCCTGGCCGACGGCGGCCGGCCGCTGTTCATGGCGCTGGGGGAGAACTGGACCGTCGAGGGGCCCGCGGACTGGACGCGGCGCGTGGCCGAGGTGATGAACGCGCAGTACCGTCAGCAACCCTAAGATGCTTGGGTGCTTGATCGGTTCCTGCGCGCGTGGCTCGGAAGCTGGCCGTCCACCGGAGGGCTGGTCGTGGTCGGCAGCCCGCTGCGGGAGCAGCCGCGCTGGGACGGCGGCGAGCAGCGCGCGCTCGGCGTGACCGACGCGGACGGCCGCGGCGTGCTCTGCGTGCCGCCCGCCAGCCGCGACGCGGTCGCCGAACTGGTCGCCGCGACCACGCCGGGCGAGCTCGAGGCGGTCCTCGCCGAGCGGCTGCCGGCCCTCGTCGACCGGCCCGGGCAGCACTTCTTCACCGGGGTGTTCCGCTGGAGCGAGGCGCCGGCGGCGCTGCCGGACGCGGGGAAGTGGGAGCCCTCGGACTCCCCCGGCCTGCCCGACTGGCTGCGGCCGTTCCCGGGCGAGGTGCTGGTGGCGCGGGAGCCGGGCTCAGGGGACTATCTCGCCGGCGTCGGGCTCAAGCCGCACGACGCCACCGGGATCGAGATCTCCGTCGGCACCGAGGAGCGGGCCCGCGGGCAGGGCCTGGCCAGACGGCTCGTGGCCCGGGCGGCGCGGCGGATCGTGGCGGATCGTGCCGTACCGATATATCTGCACGATCCCGCGAACACCGCGAGCGCGCACGTGGCGGTGGCCTCGGGCTTTGCCGACCTGGGCTGGAAGGTCCACGCCCTGGCCGGCGCGGCCGCATAACGGAACCGCCGGAAATCCGCAGATCCCCGCCGGCCGGGACGATGAGTGCGGTATGTTCCCCGCTTCCGGTGCCGTGCACGTCGGCCGCCAGCCGATCTTCGACCGGGACGGCGACGTCCACGGCTATGAGCTGCTGTTCCGCGGCGACGCCGGGGCCGTCGGTGCCGACGAGCGCGGCGCCTACGCCACCAGCCGGGTGCTGATCACCGCGTTCACCGAGATCGGCATCGAGCCGCTGTGCGGGCGCGGGCTGTGCTTCGTGAACCTGACCCGGGAGTTTCTCGTCGGGGAACTGCCGCTGCCCTTCGACGCCGAGCAGGTCGTGCTCGAGATCCTCGAGACCGTCGAGATCGACGACGCCGTCGTGGCCGCGGTCGCGGGGCTGGTCCGGCAGGGGTTCCGCATCGCGCTCGACGACTACGTCTTCGGCCTGGGGCACGAGCCGCTGCTGGAGCTGGCCGCGTACGTGAAGATCGACGTGCTCGAGACGCCGCCGGAGAAGCTGGACGCGACGGTGGAGCGCTGCCGCAAGTACGCCGGCGTGAAGCTGGTCGCGGAGCGGCTGGAGACACCGGAGCAGCTCGATCTCGCGCGGGCGCTCGGGTTTGACTATTTCCAGGGGTACGTCCTGGGCCGCCCCCAGGTCGTCAGCGCCGCGGCCCTCTCGCCGTCGCGACTGGCCCGGGTCGAGCTGCTGAGCCTCCTCGTCGGCCCCGGCATCCCCCTGGCCCGCGTCGTCGGCCTCGTCACCAGCGACCCGGCCCTGAGCCTGCGCCTGACGGCCGCCGCCAACGCCGACTCGCTGGGCCTGCCGGTCAAGGTCTCCTCCGTCCACGAGGCGGTGCTGCTGCTCGGCGTGGACCGGCTGCGCGACTGGGCCACGCTCATGCTGGTCAGCGACCTCGACGACCCCGGCACGCACCAGCTGTCGGCGGCGATCACCCGGGCCCGGATGTGCCAGAACATCGCCGGGCGCATGGACCTGCCGCCCGAGGCCGCGTTCACCGTCGGGCTGGTCTCCGCGGTCGCCGAGCTGCTGGGCCAGCCCGCGGCCGAGCTGGCGGTGCGGTTGTCGCTGAGCCAGGAGGTGACCGAGGCGCTGGTGGCCGGCGCCGGCCCGCTCGGCGAGCTGCTGTCGCTGGTCGCCGCGTACGAGGCCTCCGACCTGCCGATGTTGCTGGCGGCGCCGCTGCCGGTGGAGGATACGGCCCGCGCGTACCTCGACGCGGTCGCCTACACCGGCCAGATCATCGCCCCGAGATCCCGCCCCGCCTCGTGATCCGCGGTCCCGGCCGGTCCTGATTCGCCGCATGATCTACATTTCGCCCGCTTCCGGCCGATGTATCGGCGTGGAGCGTACCCGCCCCGTGCACATCGGTCGCCAGGCCCTCTACGACGCGAGCGGTCAGGTCGCGGCGTACGAGCTGCTGTTTCGCGACGGCCCGCACGTGCACCACGCGACCGTGCGCGACAGTGCCGCCACGAGCCGGGTCATCGTCGAGGCGTTCACCGCGTTCGGCATCGAGGAGCTGGTCGGCGACAAGACGTGCTTCGTCAACCTGACCCGCGAGTTCCTGGTCGGCGAGCTGCCCCTGCCGTTCCCGCCGGGCCGCGTGGGCCTGGAGCTGACGGCCGGCATCGAGGTCGACGACGAGGTCGTGGCGGCGGCGGCCGCGCTGACCGGGCAGGGCCACCGCCTGGCGATCGACGGCTTCGACGGCGACCCGGCCACGGCCCGCCTGCTGCCGCACGTGCACTACGTCAAGATCGACATGCTGGCCGGCGACCGGCACCGGATCGCCCGGCTCGTCAAGCAGTGCCGGCGCGCCCCGCGCATCCGCCTGATCGCCCAGCGCATCGAAACCCCCGAACTGCTGGAGCTGGCGATCCGGCACCGCTTCGAACTCTTCCAGGGCCACGCGCTGAGCCGCCCGCACCTGGTCACCACCCACGCCCTGAACCCCACCCGGGTGGCCCGCGTCCGCCTGCTGGCCGAGCTCGCGGCCGAGGACGTCGACCTGGACCGCGCGGTGGCGACGATCGAGCGTGACCCGGCGCTGGCCGTGCGCATCCTGCGCGGCGTGAACGCGGCCGCGAACGGCCTCAAGCAGCCGGTCTCGTCGATCTTCCAGGCCGTCGTCCTGGTGGGCATCCCCCAGGTCCGCCAGTGGGCGACGCTGATGGTGGTCGCCGACCTGGCCGACGGCGACGAATCCGTCCTCACCGGCGCGGTGGTCCGCGCCCGTATGTGCCAGACGGTGGCGCAGCGCCGCGGCGCCGGCGCGGGCCCGGCCGCGTTCACCGTCGGCCTGCTCTCCGCGATCGCGGACCTGCTGGGCGCCACGGCCGGCGGCCTGACCGACCAGCTCCCGCTGACCGCCGAGGTCGTGGACGCGGTCCACGGCCGCGGCGAACTGGGCGAGGTTCTCCGCGACGTGCGGCAGTACCAGGGCACGACCACCGACGTCGCCGATCCGGTTTCAGACCTGTCCGGGGACCTGCTCGCGGCGCTGCGCTGGACCAACGCCTCGCTGGGCGAGCCCGAGCCCGCCAACCGCTGAACGGCCGGGTCAGCGGGGCGTGAGCTCGCGGCGGCTCACGCCGAGGTAGACCTTGTGGTCGCGGTGATCGATCCGCTCGACCGTGTTCACGTCCACCTTCAGCAGGGCCCCGTCGGCGCGGGTGACCAGCACCTGCCGTCCCTCGTACGTCCTGCGGTCGATCGCGCCGACCTCGCCGTCGGTCGCCTCGACCGTGTAGCCCACGAGCACCATGTCCGTAACGGCCTCCTCGCCCCGGTCAACGTTCCGTATACCCACCGGGGTGCGTTTTCTCGCGCAAATGACCTGACTTCTCCCGCAATGACCCGACGATCATGACAGCTGCCGCCGCGACGCCGAGCAGCATCGTGGCGATCGCGCTCGCCAGCAGCGTGTGCTCGGCGCCGAGGGCGGTCACCAGCGGGCCGCCGGCCGCCGTGCCGAGCGGGATCGCGATCGCGGCGACCGACCCGAACGCGGCGAGCACCTGCGGCAGGTGCGCCGGCGCGGTGGTGCGCTGGAAGAGGGCCAGCACGGTCGGCAGGTACGGTGCCCAGCACAGCCCGCCCAGCGCGAACGCCGGCAGGCTCACCGCCGCGGGCGCGCCGAGGCCCAGCGGCAGCAAGGCCGCGCCGAACGCGAGCACGATGCCGATCGTCGCCGGCCACAGCGACAGCCGGCGCAGGTACGCGGTGGCCAGCCCGCCGGCGACGGCGCCGATGCCGAACGCGGTGTAGTAGGCCCCGAGCAGGGTCGCCGACGCGTGCAGGTCGTCGGCGACGTGCAGCGGCAGCGCGACGTAGAACGGGCCGAAGAACAGGAAGAACAGCAGTGACAGGGCGATCAGGCCGCGCTGGGTGCGCCCGCCGAGGCCGGGCGCGGGGCCGGTCGCGTCGGGTTTGCGTGGTACGACCGCCGCCCTGAAGGTCAGCGCCAGCACCGCGAAGCTCGCGGCGTCCAGCGCCAGCACCGCGGCCGCGCCCGTCCAGCCGATGAGCAGGCCGGCCAGGGGCGGGCCGACAATCGTGGCGCATTCGCCGATCGCGCCGAGGACCCCGTTCGCGGCGAGGTGATGCTCGGGCGGGAGCGTCTCGGCGATCAGGGTGTACCGCCCCGCCGAGCCCCACGCCGCGAGCAGCGACGAGGCCGCGAGCAGCGCGACGTACAGCCACGGCCGCAGGGCCCCGGCCGCGTGCACGAGCACGATCGCGGCGAGGGCGCTCGCGCGCAGGATCGCGTTCCAGCCGGCGAGCTGGGCGCCGGGGCGATGGCGCAGGTACCGCCCGAGCAGCGCGCCGCCGAGGGCACTGGGCAGCGAGTAGGCCGCGACCGCCGCCGCCACCCAGGCGCCCCGCGCGCCGGAGGGGGCCAGTTGCAGGGCGAGCCAGCTGATCGCGACCAGCGACATGCCGTCACCGAGCGCGGACACACCGATGCCGGGCAGCACGCGCCGCAGGACGGGGTGGGTGAGGACCGGCCAGTAGGGCGTCGAGCGCATGGGTGACAGCCGATCCCATGGGGTACGCCCGTGGCAAGAAAATCCGCGATGAGCGCAAAGTGGCGTAGTTGGGCTATCTTGCCACCCATGCGTGGGTGGCCTGTCGGGCTCGCGGGGTGGCTGCTGGTGGCGGCGGCCGTCCAGGCGGCCGGTTTCGTCGCGGTCTGGCGGTTCTTCGTGCACAGCGAACACGGCCAGCGCCTGGACTACGTCGCCATCTCCGGCAACAGCATCGGCCGGTCCCACATCACGCTGTTCGTCCACGACACCCTGAGCACGATCTCGGTCGTGTCGCTGGCCGTCGCCACGATCGCCATCGGTTTCATCGCCCTGGCCCGCCGCCGCCTCGCCCTGGCCGTCGGCGTGGTGCTGCTCATCGGCGGCGCGAACGCCACCACGCAGGTGTTCAAGGACCTCATCTACCGCCCGCACCTGGGCGTCGACGTGGACCGGGTCGCCGCCGGCAACAGCCTGCCCAGCGGCCACACCACGGTCGCCGCCTCGGTCGTGGTCGCGCTGCTGCTGGTCGTGCCCCCGAAGGCCCGCGGCCCGGTCGCGCTCGTCGGCGCCGCCCTGGCCGCGCTGGTCGGCGTGGCCACGCTCTCGGCGGGCTGGCACCGCCCGAGCGACGCGGTCGCGGCCCTGCTGGTCGTCGGAGCCTGGGCCGCGGTGGCGGCCGTGTTCATCGTCGTCGCCCAGCGCCGCCACGGCGGGGTCACCTACGGCCCGGCGAGCACCTACACGACGACCTTCCTGGCGCTCATCGCCGCCGGCCTGCTGGCGGGGGCCGCCCTCTCCCTGTACCTCACCGACGACGTCATCTCCCAGGCCGTCGACGACCTGAGCCGCCGCCGCCTCTTCGCCGCCTACGCGGGCGGCGCGCTGGGCATCGCCGGCACCGCTGGCCTGGTCATCGCGGGCGTCCTGGCCACGGTCCATCGAGTCGTACCGCAATGGGTCCCGCCCGCCGAGGACGAGTTCGACGACGAGCCCCCGGCCCCGGCCGCGCCCTTCGACCCGGAGCGCACGGTGCGCCTGAGCGAGGAGCCCAAGACCGTCCCGCTCAACCCCTAGTCTGAGCAATAGCTCGCAAGGTAGGTCTGCGCGGGCGGGCG
Source organism: Dactylosporangium sp. CA-233914 (assembly GCF_050942935.1). Classification (NCBI taxonomy): domain Bacteria; kingdom Bacillati; phylum Actinomycetota; class Actinomycetes; order Micromonosporales; family Micromonosporaceae; genus Dactylosporangium; species Dactylosporangium sp. CA-233914. Next base: position 8,741,705 of record NZ_CP192030.1, read on the forward strand.
GGCATATGGTCAGACTTACCTTGCGGACTCCGCGGATCATGGTCGTGGGCGGGGCCACGACGGTGGTGCACGACTGGATCGCACGATCCGCGAGGGCTGAGCGCGCTCAGGTCCGGCGGCGCCGGGTCAGCAGCAGGATCAGCCCGGCCAGCAGCAGCACCCCGACGCAGACCGCGCCGATGATCAGCATTTGGATCATCGCATCGCCGAGGGCGTTGGGGAACGTGTGGCTGCCCGCCTCGACGTCGGGAGCCCCCTGCACGCCCGAGAGCAGCGGGTTGGCGGCGACCGGCGCCACGTCGGCGGTGAGCGCCTTGACCAGGTTCAGCCGGCCGTACCCGTACTCGGGGTCGCGCCCGGGCGCACCCGCGTCGTCGGCCGTGGCGATGAGCCGCTGCACGACGTCCTTCACCGGAAGCTGCGGGTACTTCGCCCGGATCAGCGCCGCCGCCCCGGACACGATCGCGGTCGCGTTGCTGGTGCCGTTGGTGGACTCGTAGTAGCCGACGACGCGGCCGCCGCCGGCGGCGGAGACCATCGGGATGTCCACACCCGGTGCGGCGAGCACCGTCTGCGGCCCGTGCAGCGCCCCGTCCCACACCTTGCTGTCGCGGTCCACGGCGGTGACCGCCAGCACGCCCGGGAAGCTGGCCGGCTCGAGGACGGCGGTGCGGCCGGGGAACTCCTTGGCGTTGCCGGTCAGGGCCACGACGAGCACGTCGTGGTCCAGCGCGTACTGCACGGCCTCCAGGCCGCCGGCCTCAACCTGGCCGCCCGCCGAGATATTGATCACCTTTGCGCCGTGGTCAACGGCCCACCGGATGGCATCCGGGATGCGCGTCCAGGTGCCCGGGGCCGGGGCGCTGCCGGTCATGATGCGCACCGAGAGGACCTTGGCCTCGGGCGCGATGCCGAGCAGATGGTCGGCGTTGCCCCCCTCGGCGACGATGAGACCGGCCATGCCCGAGCCGTGGCCCGAGTCGTCGGCCAGGCTGTTGTCGTCGCCGAGGTAGGAGATGCCGGCGAGCACCTGCCCGTCGAGGTCGGGGTGCTTGCCGATGCCGCTGTCGAGGACGGCCACGACGACGCCCTCGCCCTGAGTGATCTTCTGCGCGGCGGCGACGTCCAGCGTGGTGAGGTACCACTGGCGGTCCCGCATGGTCTGCGCGGAGGCCGCCGGCGCGGCCACCACCGGGGTCGCCGCCATCACAGCGAGGGCCGCGGCCAATGCCACCGGGCGCAGCACGCGCATCATCGATCTCCCATCGCTATCGGGGGCGCGCCGAACAGCTGTCCGGTCTCAACAATCATGTCGAATGATCATGACACCAAGCTGGCATTCGACATATAGCTTGAGACGATCCCGACGCTCCGGACCCGACTTTCGGCATGAGCATGCAGGGGCTGCGCTTCGATGTCCCAAGAATCATGTCATCGGCATGTATCCGTGAGCTGGACTGCGACAGGTATGGCGAGACTGAGCCGGCGAGGATTCTCAACGATGGTGGCGGATTCGGTAGGTCAAGCGGCTGTGATGGATGTGACTAGACTAGTTTCCCCGGAGATCAACCTTCCACACCGCCGTGACCGTGGGTAACTGTTGGTATGTCTCTCGCAAGGTGGCGGCGATCCCATCGCGGCATGTCCGCGCACCTGAGCATGCGGTCCGCCGGCTGCCATCGCACGCCATCAGTGACGTGAGCGTGCGCCTCGCCGATCGTCCCGGCCGCACAGATCGCCGTAATCGGTCAGGAAACACGCCGCGTCGCCGGCCGCGGTATAGCCGACCCAGGTCTCGAACTTCCCGTCGCCGCCAAGGGCGAAGCTGATCAGATTGAGACCCGTGTCTTCGTCGACATAAGTGATGTAGGGCTCGCCGGAGCCGAAGGAGAGGTCGGCGATGAGGTCCTCCCTGGCCTCGGGATCGGTCAGCGTCTCGAACACCTCGACCGATCCGAACGACCCTGTGGCGCCGTCGACCGGGAAGAAGCAATGTTCCCAATCCGGCCGTCCGGCCACCTTAGCCGGCCGCCACTCGTGCACAGGCCCGGGGCAAACGATGACCCGCGCGGCGATCACCCAGCCGCGCTCGCGCAGTACCTCCACGGGATACTCGCCCGGGGCGATCGTCTCGGCGAATGCCCAACGGGCAACCTCCCCGGCCGGGAAGAGACCGGGCGGCTCAGCAGCGACCAAACGGCCACTGGGCAGTCTCAACGGATCGGCGACGATGACATCCACGTCCATCAGTGCCATGTTGAAGTCGGGATTCATAACCGGAATCGTGACACAGTCTGGTCCAGTTCGATGCCTGCCCCGGCGGAGGCGACAACCCGACTCCCGAATTCCTCAACGCGGATGAGCACAGCGGGCCAGGGCGGCTTCTACACCGGTCCGCCAAGGTGGACGTGCCTCTCGATTTCGACCTCTATGACAGCGACGAAACAGCGCTCTGACATCGGCATGAGCGGGTCGTCCGCCAGGTACTGCATGACGACCGCCTGGGCCGAATGGCGCCGCTCCTCGTCGCGGAAGCCGCGGTGCAGATCAACCAAAGACGCAACCCGACCGTACTGGGCCAGCTCCACAAACGCGCAGCCGTTCCCGGGTGCACGCATATCAAGCAAATTCGGATGCGCGGCACTTGCGGTCGATCACCTGTGCCACTGCGCAGCGTCACCAAACTGGCAAGGACGCAGCACGCCCGCCTGCACTTCCCGCGAGCACGTCAAGCCCGTCCGGACGCCATTGATCCACTGAGAATCGCCAAATTGCCTGAGACGCTCTTCCCCACATAGATGTACATATCGGGCCCCGTCGCCACGCTGCACGAGAATCCGTCGGAAAGGCTGCCGACTGCCTGAGAATCCGCCAACCTGACCAAGACCGGACAACAGCTGCTGCTCCATCGGCGTCGGCGCCAGCCTCGCAACCTAAGTCTGACATTCGCAGACTTCGGCGAAGGACACTGACGGTCCGCCGGGCGGCCACCCCGGCGGATTGGCCGGCGCCGCTCGGTAACGTTAGGACGCACGGGGAGAGCGGTCGTGGCCGCCCGAACGACGATGCTCAGTGATCATGGCCTGGAGGAACGGGTGGCACCCACGCAGCGGATCACCACCAGGAACGCCCGCTTCCAGCAATGGCAGGCGCTGCTGACGAACCGGAGCAAGCGGCAGCGTTCACGCGAGTTCCTCGTCCAGGGCGTACGGCCGATCAACGTCGCCGTCGAGCAAGGCTGGCCGATCCGGACCCTGATCTTCGACATGCAGCACCAGCTCTCGGGCTGGGCCCAGGATCTGCTCCGTACGACGTTCGCCGAGCAGGTGGCCATGGCTTCAGAACTTCTCGCCGAACTGGGCGAGAAGCACGAGGAGGCACCCGAGCTGATCGCGGTGATGGAGATTCCGGACGACGACCTCGACCGCATCAAGGTGTCCGGCGACTTCCTCGGCGTGCTGTTCGACCGCCCGACGACCCCGGGCAACATCGGGGCCATCATCCGCTCGGCGGACGCCTTCGCGGCCGACGGTGTCATCGTGACCGGTCATGCCGCCGACGTCTACGACAGCAAGTCCGTACGGGCGAGCACCGGATCGCTGTTCGCGCTGCCGACCGTCCGGGTGCCCTCAGCGCACGAGGTCATGGCCTGGCTCGACACGCACCGGGCCGCCGGAACGCCGGTTCAGCTCGTCGGCACGGATGAGCACGGCGACGTCGATATCTTCGACTTCGATCTGACCGGCCCTACGCTGCTGCTCATCGGCAACGAGACCAAGGGACTGAGCTCCTCCTGGCGCGAGCTGGCCGATCAGACCGTCAGCATCCCCATGGCCGGCAGCGCCAGCTCGCTCAACGCCGCCAATGCCGCGACCGCGGTGCTCTACGAGGCCGCCCGCCAGCGCATCGCCCGGAGCAGGCTGTCCCGCTGACGTGACCCCGGCTTCTTCGCCACGATCGAACGATCGCCGCGGCCGGGACCCCGCACGCCGTCCTCACGGGTTCAACATCAACCGAAGTATTGGCATCCTTAGATCCGATGTCACGCCGGGGACGAGCCTCGTTCACGGCCGAACGAAAGGTTGCTCCCTGTCAGCAGGCAGTGAAGGGAGTTGCCCATGTCGAAGGTTGCCAGGGCGGTCGCGGTCGTCGTCGTGGCCGGCGCCGGGATCGTCGCCGGACTCGCCGGCCCGGCCGGCGCCACGCCGCCCGGGATCCCGTCCAAGACTACGGCCCAGTCGGAGCTCAACGCGCTCACCGTGGCGAGCGAGGGGTCGATGAGCGGGTACAGCCGGGACAAGTTCCCGCACTGGATCACGATCTCCGGCTCGTGCGACACGCGCGAGACCGTGCTCAAGCGCGACGGCACGTCGGTGGTGACCAACAGCTCGTGCTCGGCGACGTCCGGCCGCTGGTACAGCCCCTACGACGGCGCGACCTGGACCGCGAGCTCCGACGTGGACATCGACCACGTGGTCCCGCTGGCCGAGGCGTGGCGCTCGGGTGCGAGCTCGTGGACGACGGCCCAGCGCCAGGCGTTCGCCAACGACCTGACGCACCCGCAGCTCATCGCGGTGACGGACAACGTCAACCAGTCCAAGGGCGACCAGGACCCGTCGACGTGGCAGCCCCCGCTGACGTCGTACCGCTGCACGTACGCGCGCATGTGGATCCGCGTCAAGTACACCTACAGCCTCAAGCTGCAGTCGTCGGAGAAGACGGCGCTGCAGTCGATGCTCAACGCCTGCTGACCGGAGCCCGCGAGAGTACGCCCGCGCGCCGTCCACCCGGCGGCGGGCGGCACTCGCGGCGGTACAGTCCGCGGAATGTCGCCTCGTGAGCTCGTCGTGCTGGGGACCGCCAGCCAGGTGCCGACCCGGCTGCGCAACCACAACGGGTACTTCCTGACGTGGGACGGCGAGGGCATCCTGTTCGACCCGGGCGACGGCACGCAGCGGCAGATGGTCCACGCCGGCGTGGCCGCGAGCGACGTGACCCGCATCTGTCTCACACACTTCCACGGCGATCACTGCCTCGGCCTGCCGGGGGTCATCCAGCGCATCTCGCTGGACGGCTCGCCCCACGACGTGCAGGCCTACTTTCCGGGCAGCGGGGAGGTGTACTTCGACCGCCTGCGAAACGCCACCCCGTTCTACGACACCGCCCGGATCACCAAGCATCCGGTCACGGGCGACGGGGTGCTCGCCGAGACGGCGAAGTTCCGGCTCGAGGCGTTCCGGCTCGACCACGGCATCGACGCGTTCGGCTACCGCCTGGTGGAGCCCGACGGGCGGCGCATGCTGCCGGACCGGCTGCGGGAGCGGGGCATCGCCGGGCCGGAGATCGCCGTGCTGCAGCGCGTCGGGCAGCTGCGCGGAGTGCGGCTTTCGGAGGTGAGCGAGCCGCGGCGGGGGCAGCGGTTCGCGTTCGTGATGGACACGCGGCTGTGCGAGGGCGTGCTGAGGCTCGCCGACGGGGCCGACGTGCTGGTGATCGAGTCGACCTACCTCGCCGAGGACGAGGGACTGGCCGTCGCGCACGGGCACCTCACCGCCGGGCAGGCGGCTCGGGTGGCCGCGGAAAGCGGGGTCCGCACGCTCGTGCTCACCCACTTCTCGCAGCGCTACGACGACCCGTCGCGCTTCCGGCGGGAGGCGGAAGCGGTCTTCGACGGCGAGGTTGTCGTCGCCGAGGATCTGACCAGGGTCAGAATCCGCGGCTGAGGGGCTCAGTCACACTCGGTGCAGATCGGCGCGCCGTTCTTCTCCCGCGACAGCTGGCTGCGGTGGTGGACGAGGAAGCAGCTCGAGCAGCGGAACTCGTCACCGCGCATCGGCACGACGGGAACGGTCAGCTCCTCGTCGGTCAGCTCGGCGCCGGGCAGCTCGAAGCCGGCCTCGTTCTCGTCGACGTCGACCGCGGCCGACTGCCCGTTGGTCCGGCGGGCGGTGAGCTCCTCGAGGCTGTCCTCGGCGAGGTCGTTGCCGGCCGGGTGGCGTGGCGCGTCGTAGTCGGTGCTGATGGCCATGGCGTTCACCCTCTCTTGGTGACTTGGTTGTGTAACGAACGCCGCCGGTCCGGGATGTGTTCCCGGCCGACGATGGATGAACTTCACGACCGACGTGAATGAATCCAGCTGTGTCCCGGCTCACGCCGGTTCACGGGGATCCGGCGCCGATTCGGTCCACTGTGGACATATCATCAGCGGCAGCGCCAACGAGGCTACCTCGCCGGATCGCTCGTTCGCGGACTTTTGCGATTCTCGGCTCACATGTTCCCGGCCGTCACCGAAAAGCCCAGGTCAGGACCGCCGGGTGGCCGTTCGGGCGAACTCGGCGGAGGCGCCCGGGCGCCCCTGCGGCACTAGAGTGCACGCATGGACCTCCCAGAACGGGCCCGCGTGGTCGTCGTCGGCGGCGGCGTGATCGGCACGTCCGTGGCGTACCACCTGGCGAAGGCGGGCGTCACCGACGTACTGCTGCTGGAGCGGGACCGGCTGACCGCCGGAACCACGTGGCACGCCGCTGGGCTGATCGTCACGTTCGGCTCGCTGTCGGAGACCTCGACGCGGATGCGGCAGTACACCCGCGACCTGTACGCGAGCCTGGAGGCCGAGACCGGGCTGTCGACCGGCCTGCGGCAGTGCGGGTTCATCGAGCTCGCGGCGGACGAGGGGCGGCTGGAGGAGTACCGCCGCGTCGCCGCCTTCAACCGGCACCTCGGCGTGGACGTCCACGAGATCTCCCCCGCCGAGGTCCGCGAGCTGTTCCCGCTCGCGCGCACCGACGACGTCCTGGCCGGGTTCTACGTGGCGGAGGACGGGCGGGCCAACCCGGTGGACGTGACCATGTCGCTCGCCAAGGGCGCACGGCAGCGGGGCGTCAGGATCCGGGAGGGCGTACCCGTCACCGGGACCCTTCGCCGCGGGGACACGGTGGCCGGGGTCCGCACGCCCTTCGGCGACGTCGAGGCGGAGGTCGTGGTCAACTGCGCCGGGATGTGGGCCCGGCAGCTGGGCGAGGAGGCCGGGGTCAGCGTGCCCCTGCAGGCCGCCGAGCACTATTACCTCATCACCGAGCCGATCGAGGGCGTCACGGCGCAGCTGCCGGTGCTGGAGGACCCGGGGTCGTACGGGTACTACCGCGAGGAGACCGGCGGCCTGATGGTCGGGCTGTTCGAGGGCACCGCCGCCCCGTGGAGCGTCGAGCGGGTGCCCGACGGCTTCTCCTTCGGCACGCTGCCGCCGGACTGGGACCGCATGGCGCCCTACCTGGAGAAGGCGATGGCCCGCATCCCGGTCACCGCGACCGCCGGGATCCGGACGTTCTTCTGCGGCCCGGAGAGCTTCACGCCCGACCTCGCGCCGGTCTTCGGCGAGTCGCCGGAGCTGCGCAACTACTTCGTCGCGGCCGGGCTCAACTCGATCGGCATCCTGACCGGCGGCGGGATCGGGCGGGCGCTCGCGACCTGGATCGCCGACGGGCGGCCCGACGTCGACGTGACCGGGATGCACATCGACCGGCTGCAGCCGTACCAGCGCAACCGCGCCTACCGGGCGGAACGGACGGCCGAGGCGCTCGGCCAGGTGTACGCGACCCACTTCCCGGACAAGGCCTTCGCCTCGGCGCGGGGGGCCCGCCGCTCGCCGCTGCACGACCGGCTGGAGCCGCTGCGCCCGTACCGGCGGGACGTGTCCGGCTGGGAGATGCCCGATTTTTACGGATATTCCGGAAGTTTCACCCTATCCTGGGGCAGGCCCGACTGGTTCCCGCAGTGGGCGGCCGAGCACCGGGCGGCACGCGAGGACGCGATCGTCATGGACATGTCGTTCATGGCGAAGTTCCTGGTCCAGGGGCGCGAGGCCGGGGCGGTGCTGGAGGAGCTCTCGGCGAACCGGATCGGCCATCCGGGGCGGGTGACCTACACGCAGTGGCTCAACGAGGGCGGCACGATCGAGGCCGACCTGACCGTGACCCAGCTCGACGAGGACCGGTTCTGGGTCGTCGCCTCCGACACCGCGCACCGGCACGTGCACGCCCGCCTGCGCCGCCACCTGCGCGACCGCCACGCGTTCGCCACCGACGTGACCTCCGGCTGGGCACAGCTCAACGTCCAGGGCCCCCGCTCCCGCGAGATCCTCGAGGCGGCCGCCGGCGGGCCGGTCGGGCTGCCGTTCCGCGGGGCGGCCGAGCTCGAGATCGGCTACGCGGGGGTGCTGTGCCTGCGCATCACCTACGTCGGGGAGCTCGGCTACGAGCTGTACGTCCCGGCCGAACAGGCGGTGCACGTGTACGACCGCCTGGTCGCCGCCGGCGCCGGGCGGGGGCTGCGCCACGCCGGGCTCAAGGCCCTCGCCAGCCTGCGCATGGAGAAGGGGTACCGCGACTACGGCCACGACATCGACAACACCGACGACGTGCTGGAGGCCGGGCTGGGCTTCGCCGTGGCCCTGGACAAGGAGCACTTCATCGGCCGCGACGCCGTGCTGGCCCGCAAGGCCCGCGGGCCGCTCACCCGGCGGCTGGTCCAGGTCCTCGTCACCGACCCGAAGGCGCTGCTGTTCCACGCCGAGGTGGTGCGCCGCGACGGGCGCGACGCCGGATACGTGCGGGCCGCCTCCTACGGCCACACCCTCGGCGGCGCCGTGGGCCTGGCGATGCTCGACGCCGGCGAGGAGCCGCTCGACCAGGCGTGGCTCGACGGCGGCGAGCTGACCGTGGAGATCGCCGGGTCCGCGTACCCGATCCGCGCCTCCCTGCGCCCCCTGTACGACCCGGCGGGCGAGCGCGTGCGGGTTTGATCGCAGGCGGTCGGCGCAGGTCAGGCCGGCGGCGAGCCGCAGATGAAGTTCGGCTCGGCGTCGTAACGCCAGGCGAAGCGCTCCCGCCGGAGCTCCTTGCCGTCGCGGCTGAAGACCCGGTACGCCTCCTGCGTGAACCCGGGCGCGCCCGCCGTCGCGTTGCAGTCGGACTCCTGCAGGTACACCGTCTTCGGCTGGACGATCTTCGTGCGGGGGCCGTACACGGTGGAGACGTCGTATCGCCTGGTGCCGTAGAGGGTCACGGTCACCGAGTCGTCGCCGGTCGCCGTGTCGATCAGGATGCCGCTCGGGCCGTCGTTGCGGAACCGCAGGTCCAGCGACCCGAAGACCACCGTCGCCTCGATCACCGCCGGATACCGGTCGAAGTAGTAGGTGTGCGGGTGGTGCTCGACGTCGGCCAGGCCGGCCAGGTACGCCGCGTTGAACAGTGTCGTGGCGACCTGGGAGACGCCACCGCCCGGCGTGTTCTTGATCTTTCCGTCCTCGATGCCGGGCGCGTCGACGTAGCCTTTCGCGTGGGTACGGTCGCCGACGCGCTCGTTGAGGCTGAACGTCTCCCCCGGCCGGATCAGCATGCCGCGCAGCGCCTCGGCCATGGTCCGGATGTTCACCACCCGGGGCTGGCCGGGCTCGAAGCGGGTCGTGAACGCGCCGACCGGGGCCGTCACGCCCAGCTTGGCCAGGCTCGCCGCCGTGGTGCCGGCCGAGGCCGTCGTCATCGGCACCTCGACCCGGCGTGGGGTCGCGGTGGAGCGCAGCGCCCGCAGGATCGCCGGCGAGTCCAGGTCGACCCGGCGGCCGTCGGTCTCGCCGCGGATGACCGGGCGGCCGGCGGTGACCTCGAAGCGGGCGTCGGTGGCGGGAATCTCGACGCGGGCGAGGGCCGTGGCCGCGGACTTGCGCAGGGCGGCCGCGTCCAGGGACGGCACGAGCGTGCCCGAGGCGTCCGACTCGATCCGCAGCGCGGCGGCGATCCCGGCGGCCGGCACGTTGACCTCCCCGCGCGGGGTGGCCAGCACGAGCGGGGCGGCCACGGCGGGGCTCGCCAGGTCGCGGACCATCCGGTCGACGTCGGCGCGGGCGCTGCGCGGTACCAGCGAGACCACGGGGAACTCGAGCACCGGCCGGCGCAGCCAACCGGCCGCGGCGATCCGGGCGACCGCGGACCGGTCGAGCCCGCGCCCCGGCTCCGGGTACACCGGCACCGGGCGCAGCCCGTCGAAGCGCACCGCGGGCATGACCGGCGCGTCGCCCTGCGCCCCGAGGTGGTCCATGAGCGCGGCGAAGAGCCGGTCGCCGTCGACGCGCACGACCGGGTCGACGTCCTCGTGGGCGAACGGCAGCGGCGAGGCCTGCCCGGCGCGCTCGAGGGTGGCGTCGACGTCGACCGCGAGGCCGACCGCGGCGGGGTCGACGACGGCGGGCTCGGTGCCGACCCGCACGGCGACCGGCTGGCGGACCCGGGCCGCAAGGGCGGCGGCCAGGACCCGGCGCGCGTCGTCGCGGGAGCGGCCGCCGAGGTCGACGCCGAGGACGCGGACGCCGCGGTCGACGTCGTGGGCGTAGGTGCGCAGGGCCGCGAGGCCGGGCGCGACGACGAGGAGCGTGACGGCGATCACCAGCCGGCGGCGACGCACCGCCTGGCGGCGGCGGACCAGCGGCGGTACGACGGGCCGCGTCCGAAGCTCGGTTGCCATGCTGACACCGTGCCTGATTTGTTACCTTTCATGCTAAAAGTCGACCTTGATGCCCCCGAAAGTGTCACCACGACTGCCCTCGGTGAGCGTTTGACGGCCGGGTGTGCCGTCTGTGGCCTCCGGTAACGACACTGGCGAGGCTCGCTGGCAGGATGTGAGGGTGCGTCAGTTCCGGACCCTGGCAATGCGCGTGCGCTCCCCCGAGGCGAGCGCGGCGCTGACGCATGCCGCCCAGCGCATCGGCCTGCCGGTCGCGCAGCTGCCGGGCGACCCGGCCGAGGTCCACGGGCTGCACTCGGCCGACGGGGTGGCGTGGCGCGCGGCCGGCGGCTACCTCACCACGCTCATCGCGGGCGGCGCCGACATCTGCCTCTACGGTGCCTCGCCGTCCTGGTTCGCCTCGCTGCCCAAGGACGTGACCGGGCGCGACATCCGGCTCGTCAGCGTCGGCGAGGCGCCGGACTTCGTGGGGCCGAAGCCGGCGGTGGCCAAGCTCGCCGACGAGAAGCACCCGGCCTTCTCCGCGGCCTGGGTGCGCAACGCCGACGACCTGCGCAACCGGCTGCGCACGGCCCGGCTGCGGGCCGACAGCACCCTGATCATCATGGACCACTGGCTCGACCTCGCCTCGGAGTATCGCGTCTTCACCATCGGGCGGCAGCCGGTGGCGTGGTCGCCGTATCTCGTCGAGGGCGAGGAGTGGAGCCCGTCGCTGCGCACCCACCGCGCCTCCTGGCACGACGAGGCCGCGGCGTTCGTCGCGCTCATGCTCGCCGACCTGCCGGCGCAGGACGTGCCGCCGACCGCCGTCATCGACGTCGGGCGCACCGAGACCGGCGAGTTCGCGGTGCTCGAGGTCAACAACGTGTGGAGCTCCGGGCTCTACAGCTGCGACCCCGACGGCGTCCTGCGCGCCGTGCTGGCCGCCAACGACCCCGACTGCCACCCGAAGTGGCGCTGGCAGCCGGCGCCGGCTCTCGGTGCCTGACCTGCGGACCCGGCTGCGCGTCGGCTTCCACTGGCGCGGCGGCCCGGACGTGGTGTTCGCCGACATCACCGAGTGGTGGCGCGATCCGGTCGTCCTGCGGGATCTGCCCGCGGCCCTGAGCGCGCTGATCCCGGGCGAGCCGACGGTGGTGCTCGGCCCAGCGTCGCGCGGGACGCTGCTCGGCGCGCTCGTCGCCGCCCACCTCGGCGTCGGGCTGGTCGAGGTGCGCAAGAACGACCGCGTCGCCGAGCACGGGCCGCGGCTCTACGCGTCCCGGCGGCTGCCCGCCGGATATCACGAGGGCGGCGCCCGGCTGAGCTTCCGCCGCGCCCTGGTCCGCCCGCACGACCGGGTCCTGTGCGTGGACGACTGGGTCGAGAGCGGCGGGCAGGCCCTGGCCATCCGGGAGATGGTGACCGAGATCGGCGCCGCCTGGCTCGGCCTCGCCTGCGTCGTGGAGGACCTGGGCGAGCGCGACGAGATCCGCGGGCGGCTCGGGGTCCGGGCACTGATGACCGCCGACGAGCTGCTTGACGACTGAAGCGGGTAACCAACGCCGCTCGCCAGAAGTTCGGCACGCCACGGTGGTGATCATCAAGGGCATCGCCGTCCGCAACGGCTTCACCGCCGGCGCGGCGAAGTGAGCGTGTAGGGTGCCGAGCGATGACAGCATCGGGTGAGCAGCAGGGACGGGTCACGATCCGGCAGGTGGCCGTGCACGCCGGCGTGTCCGAGGCCGCCGTGTCCTACGCCCTCAACGGCCGCCCCGGCGTCTCCGAGCAGACCCGGGCGCGGGTCCTGGCCGCCGCCCGCGAGCTCGGCTGGGCGCCGAACATCGCCGCCCGCTCGCTCGGCACCGCCCGGGCCAACGCCGTCGGCATGGTGCTGGTCCGCCCGCCGCGGGTCATGGTCGTCGACTCGTTCTTCACCCAGATGCTCAGCGGCGTCGAGGCGGAGCTCAACCGCAACGACGTGGCGCTCGTGCTGCATCTGGTCGACGAATTCGCCGACACCATCGAGGTGTACCGCCGATGGTACGCCGGCCGCCACGTCGACGGCGTCATCCTGACCGACCTGCGCCACGGCGACCCGCGCCCGGCCGCGCTGCGCGAGATCGGCCTGCCGGCGGCGGTGATCGGCGGCGGCGACTCCGAGCTCGACGGCTTCGACCTGGCCGGGCTGAGCTCCGTCGACGCCGACACCGCCGGCACCGCGCAGAGCATCGTGAGCTACCTGCGGGCCCTGCGGCACCGCTCGGTCTTCCGGGTCGCGGGCCCGCGCGAGCTGCTGCACACGGCCCGGCGCGACGCCGCCTACACGGCCGCGGTCGCCGCGGCCGGCGACATCGACTACCGGGCCGTCTACACCAACTACAGCGCCGCCGACGGCATGCGCGCCACCCGCGAGCTGCTGAGCCTGGCCGACCCGCCGACCGCGCTGGTCTTCGACAACGACGTCATGGCCGCCGCGGCGCTGAAGGTGGCGCACGAGATGGGGCTCACCGTCCCCGCCGACTTCTCCGTCGTCGCCTGGGACGACTCCGACCTGTGCCAGATCACCGTCCCCGAGATCACGGCGGTCGTGCAGGTGCCGGCGCTGCAGGCCGAGCTGACCGCGCGGGCGCTGCTGACCGCGATCGGCGGCGGCGGGGAGACGCGGCTGACCCTGCCGCCCGGCACGCTGACCGCCCGCCAGTCGACGCGCCCGCCGCGCACCCGCTGAACGGTTCAGCAGTTGGTACGGCGGGAACCCCGGCCCTTCAGGGCCGGGAGGAACGCCGTCACGGACCGGGACGTTTCTGGTTTTCGATGTACTCCTTGACCACTGCGAGGGGCGCGCCGCCGCATGACCCGGCGAAGTACGACGGCGACCACAGGTGTTCGCCCCACAGGTACTTGCGCAGGTGTCCGGCGAACTCCTGCCGCAGGTAGCGGGAGGACACGCCTTTGAGGGAGTTGACGAGCTTTGACAGGGCGACGCTCGGCGGGTAGTGGACCAGCAGGTGGACGTGGTCGTCTTCGCCGTTGAACTCGCGCAGTTCGGCGCCGAAGTCGCGGCAGACGTCGGCCATGATCTCCTGGCAGCGGGTGAGGATCGGGTCGGTGAGTGCGCCGCGCCGGTACTTCGTGGTGAAGACCAAGTGCGCATGCAGGTTGTGCACGACTGAGCGACCCCGACGCACATCCGGGTCTGGGGTCCATCGAGGTGACATAGACCAAATGGTACGATGGTGGTGTGAAGCTGGTCGTACAGGTGAAGCTCCTGCCGACGTCTGAACAGGCGGCGGCGCTGGAGACGAGCCTGCGCGCCTGCAACGCCGCAGCCTCGGACGTGGCCGTGCTGGCGCGGGACGTTCGCTGCTACCGCAACTACAACCTGCGGCGGCACACCTACCACGACGTCAAGGACGGCTATGCGCTCGGTGCGCAGGCCGCCCAGCACGTCATCAAGAAGGTCGCCGACGCCTACAAGACCCTCGCGGCGAACATCAAGGCGGGGAACCTCGGCAAGCCCGGGTCGAAGCGCCGCCGTGCCGCCGAGTCGAACCCGATCAGCTTCCGCTGGGATGCCGCGCAGCCGTACGACGCGCGGATGCTGTCGTGGCAGCACGACGCCCGCACCGTCTCCATCTGGACCATCAACGGGCGACTCAAGACGATGGCGTTCACCGGCTCCCCGAACCAGGTCAAGGCGGTCGCCGCCCACCCGATCGGTGAGTCCGACCTTGTGCACCGCGACGGCATGTGGTTCCTCTACGCCACCGTCGAGATCCCCGACCCGGAGCTGCTCGACCCGACCGGGTTCCTCGGTGTTGACATGGGCATCGTCAACATCGCCTACGACTCCGACGGCACCCGCTACGCAGGCACGAAGCTCAACGGCTACCGTCGCCGTCAGCAGCGGCTCAGGACGCGGTTGCAGGCCAAGGACACCAAGTCGGCGAAGCGGCTGCTGACCCGCCGCCGCAAGAAGGAAGCGCGGCACGCCGCGAACGTCAATCATCGCATCGCCAAGCGCATCGTGACCGAGGCTGCACGCACCGGCCGCGGGATCGCCGTCGAGAAGCTGACGGGGATCCGCGACCGGGTCCGGCTGAAAAAGCCCCAACGGGTCACGCTGCACTCGTGGGCGTTCCACCAACTCGGCGAGTTCCTTGTCTACAAGGCCCGCCGGGCGGGTGTACCGCTGGTCGAAGTCGACCCCCGGTACACCTCCCAGACCTGCGCAGCCTGCGGGTATCGGGACAAACGGAACCGCCCTGACCAGGAAGCGTTCAACTGTCGATCGTGCGGGGTCGTTGCCCACGCCGATCACAATGCGGCCCTCAACATCGCTGCACGCGGTGTCGTGGGCTGGGGCGCAGTCAATCGCCCACACGCGGCCTGACCTTGCAGCCAGCAAGGCAGTGATCCGCAAGCCCGCCCATTCATGGGCGGGTAGTTGACTTGACACCGCTTCTCGGGCAAACCTAGGGTTTGGACTCGATTACTTATCCGGTTCAGTCGGGAGCACTACATGCCAGTTCTGCGTCCGCTGCACTCCGGCTGGACCGTCCGCGCCGCCGACCCCGCACCCATCGACGGCCCCCTCGCCGCCAACGTGCCGGGGTGCGTGCACACGGACCTGCTCGCCGCGGGCGCGATCCCCGACCCGTTCCTGGACGACAACGAGGAGCGGCTGCACTGGATCGGGCGCACCGCGTGGGTCTACGAGACGGCCTTCGACGCCGACGGGCTCGCCGGGGACCGCATCGACCTCGTCGCCGAGGGCCTGGACACCGTCTCGACCGTCACGCTCAACGGCACCGAGGTCGGGCGCACCGCGAACATGCACCGCGGATACCGCTTCGACGTCACCGGCCTGATCCGCCCGGCCGGCAACACGCTCAGCGTGCGGTTCGACTCGGCGTACGACTACGCGGAGGCGGTCCGCGACGCGGTCGGCCCGCGCCCCAACGCCTACCCTGAACCGTTTCAGTACATCCGGAAGATGGCCTGCAACTTCGGCTGGGACTGGGGCCCGACGGTCGTCACCGCCGGGATCTGGCAGCCGATCGGCCTGCACGCCTGGTCCACCGCCCGCCTGGCCCGGGTCCGGCCCCTGGTCTCCGCCGACCGGGTCGAGGTCCACGTGGACCTGGAGCGCACTGAGCTTCTGGCCGACCCACACCGCACCGAGTTTCCGGCCGACCCACACCGCACTGAGCTTCTGGCCGACCCACACCGCACTGAATTCCTGGCCGACCCACACCGCACTGAGTTTCCGGCCGACCCACACCGCACCGCCGACCGACCGCTGACGGTCACCGTGTCGGTCGCCGGCGTGGCTGCCTCGGTCGAGGTTCTCCCCGGCGCGACCTCGGTCGTCGTCACCGTCGAGGTGCCCGGCGCGCGTCGCTGGTGGCCGCGGGGCCACGGCGAGCCGCATCGCTACGAGTTGTCGGTAACGCTGTATGGGGCAGGCAAACTCGATCAATGGACTCGGCAGATCGGGTTCCGGACGGTCGAGCTGGACACCGCCGCCGACGCGGACGGGTCGCGGTTCGTGCTGCGCGTCAACGGCGAGCCGGTCTTCGTGCGCGGGGTCAACTGGATCCCCGACGACGCGTTCGTCACCCGGGTCGACCGGGAGCGCTACGCGGCCCGGATCGGCCAGGCGGTCGCCGCGGGCGTGAACTACCTGCGGGTGTGGGGCGGCGGGCGATACGAGAGCGAGGACTTCTACGACCTCGCCGACTCCCTCGGCGTGCTCGTCGGGCAGGACTTCCCGTTCGCCTGCGCGGCCTACCCCGAGGAGGAGCCGATCGCCGGCGAGGTCGCCGCCGAGGCCCGCGAGCAGGTCGTCCGCCTCATGCCGCACCCCAGCCTGGTCATGTGGGTCGGCAACAACGAGAACATCTGGGGCTTCCACGACTGGGGCTGGCCCGAGCAGCTGCAGGGCCGCACCTGGGGCGAGGGCTACTACCTGCGCCTCCTGCCGCGGATCGTCGCCGACCTCGACCCGACCCGCCCGTACTGGCCGGGCAGCCCCTACTCCGGGGACGCGACGCTGCACCCGAACGACCCCGCGCACGGCACCATGCACATCTGGGACGTCTGGAACACCCACGACTACCGCCACTACGGCACCTACCGGCCACGGTTCGTCGCCGAGTTCGGCTTCCAGGCCCCGCCCGCCTTCGCGACCCTGCGCCGCGCGGTCAGCGACGAGCCGCTCACGCCCCACTCCCCCGGCGTCGCGCACCACCAGAAGGCCATCGGCGGCAACGACAAGCTTGCCCGCGGCCTGCAGGGTCACTTCCCGGCGCCGGACTCGTTCGATGACTGGCACTGGGCCACGCAGCTCAACCAGGCCCGTGCGATCGCCTTCGGCATCGAGCACTTCCGCTCGCTCAAGCCACTGTGCATGGGCACGATCGTGTGGCAGCTCAACGACAACTGGCCGGTCACGTCGTGGGCGGCGGTCGACGGCGACGGCCGCCGCAAGCCGCTGTGGTTCGCCCTGCGCCGGGTGTACTCCGAGCGCCTGGTCACCATCCAGCCGCGCGACGGCGCCCCGGCGATCGTCGCCGTCAACGACACCGACCGGCCGTGGACGGCCCGGCTGGAGGTCCGCCGCCTCACCTTCGACGGTGCCCGGCGCGCCAAGGCGGTGATCGAGCTGGCCGTCCCCGCCGGGGGCGCCGCGACCGTGCCGCTGCCGCCCGAGCTGGCCACGCCGGAGCACCCCGCGGCCGAGCTGATCGTGGCCGACGGCGACGGCGAGCGCGCCCTGTGGTGCTTCGCCGAGGACGTCGACCTGGCCTACCCGCGCCCCGAGGCCGAGGTGACCGCCCGCCGGGCCGACGGCGGCGTCGAGCTCGTGGTCACGGCCCGCACCCTGCTGCGCGACCTCGCGGTGTTCCCGGACCGCGTCGACCCGGCCGCCACCGTCGACCGCCAGCTGCTCACCCTGCTCCCCGGCGAGTCGGTCACCCTGCGCGTGCGCGGCACGGACGTGACCGACCCGGCGGTGTGGTCGGCGGCCCCGGTGCTGCGCACGGCGAACGACCTCGTCACCCGCTAGACGCGGCCGCCGTGGGGCCGACGGCGGCATCGACGGCGTTGCTATCCTGCGCGCCATGATCCCGGACGATCCCGACGGCGAGCTGCGGCGCCTCGCGGGCGACCCGAAGTTCCCCCACCGCGACGCCGCCCGCCACGCCCTGCGCTTCCGCGCCAAGGGCGACGTCGCCGACCTGGTCGCCGTCCGGGACGACCCGCACCCGTGCGGGACGACCGAGATCGTGTTCGCCCTGGCCGGCTCGGCGCGCCCGTGGCTCAACTGGGTGCCGATGCCCACCGAGGCGATCTGCCTGGCCGCGAACCAGATCGCCGCCCGCCGCGCCCAGGGCGATCAGGTCAACGTCCAGCGCATGACCCTGACCGCGGCCGAGCCCCCGAGCGCGCAGGTCGCCGCCCGCCGGGTCATCGGCCCGCTCGACCTGCACATCAGTGCGTTCCCGCCGCCGGACATCCGCGTCGCGCTGCGCCGCCCGGCCCGGTCCGCGCTCTGGCGCTACGACGGCGTCCACCCGGTCCCGGCGGTTCCGGCCCCGTCGGCGGCCGCGGTGGCGACCCTGCACGAGGTCGGCGGCGAGGCCTGGCCGTCGATGCTGTCGGGCTACCTGCAGGCCGCCCCGCTCGGCAAGCTCCGACTGGACGACCTGCTGGGCCTGCTGTCGCACCTGCCGGAGCCGCCGGCGACCCCGCGCTGGGCGCACCTGGCCCGCTCGACGCCGACGTACTGGTACCGCCTCATGCAGCCCTGGGTCTGCCTAGGCCTGCTCCACCACGCGCCGGACGAGCCGTGGGCCGCCTCCACCCGCCGCCAGGTGCTGCTGGACCTGGCCTTCGGCGTCGAGGACTGGGTCAGTGACGCGGCCCTGTTCGCCCTGGTGACGCTCGCGTTCCGCGTGCCCGCCCACCGCCGCGAGGTCCGCGACCTGGTGCGGGCCCGCCTGGACGCGGCCGTGGCCGCCCCGCGCCAGGTGACGATCGAGGCGTCCCTGGCCCAGCTGATGCTGGTGACCCCCGGCTGCACGGCGAGCGACCGCGCCAAGGCGAGGTCGGTGCTGTCCGACCGCCCGGCCACCCGCCGCTGGTGGCCCTTCCGCGCCCGCTGACCCCGGGCGCCGACCAGCGCCGGCCCCCGGTCAGGTGGCCGGCGCGCAGCCGGTCCGGCGGCTCGCCCGGCGTGCGGGTGCCGCGCAGGACGTCCTCGTGGTAACAGTCAGTGTCACGGTGCCACTACGAAGCAGGCGTAGACGGCCGCCGCGTTGTCCAGGTTCCGTATCGGGCGGGTCCGCAACAGCTCGTCCGGCAGCACGCACTTGGGTTCTTTACTGCTCGAACCGGCCCGGGTCACCGGCGCCGACCCGCAGGATCTCGGGCTCGTCCTCCGACAGGTCCACGACGGTGGTCGGCTCGGTGCCGCACTCGCCGTCGACGACCGCGTCGAGCTGGTGGTCGAGCGCCTCCTTGATCTGCCAGCCCTGCGTCATCGGCTCGTGCTCGCCGGGCAGCAGCAGGGTGCTGGACAGCAGCGGCTCGCCGAGCTCGGCCAGCAGCGCCTGGGTCACCGTGTGCTGCGGGATGCGCACGCCGACCGTGCGCTTCTTCGGGTGCAGCAGCCGTCGCGGCACCTCGGGGCTGGCCGGCAGGATGAACGTGTAGCTGCCCGGAGTCGCGGCCTTGACCAGCCGGAACACCGCGTTGGAGATCTTCACGAACTGCCCGAGCTGGGCGAAGTCGCGGCACATGAGGGTGAAGTGGTGCCGGTCGTCGAGGCGGCGGATGTCGCGGATGCGCGCGAGGCCGGGGTGGCTGCCGAGCTGGCAGCCCAGCGCGTAGCAGGAGTCGGTCGGGTAGGCGATCAGGCCGTCCTCACGCAGGAGCGTCACGATCTGCTGCAGCAGCCGCGGCTGCGGATTGTCCGGATGCACGTCGAAGTACCTCGCCACGACTCCAGCCTACGTGTAGGAATAGCGCGTGACGGATCTGGAGGCCACGACCCGGCCGAGACCGCTCAGAACGGCAGCGCGTCCGGCTTCTGCGGGCTGAGCCGGCGCCAGACCACGACGACGAATCCGGCGAGCATCGCCAGCATCACGATGCGTAACGACACGAACATGATCGCCGTGTGGTTGACCGACAGCGCCTCCTCCACGAAGGCGAACCGCTCCGCCGGGCGCATCTCGTCGCGGGCGGCCTCGGCGAAGAGATACACGACGAGCGGGACGAGGGCGAGACGCCAGCCGAGGTACGTCCAGTGCCGCAGCACCGTGCGCCGGTCCCGCCCCATCCGGTCGACGACCCGCCCGGCGAGGCCGAACCAGACGGCGAACATCAGCAGCGTCACCCACAGCGCCACGCTGACCGCGGCCCCGACCCGGTCCACGAGCGCGAACACCGCCTGGGCGCTGGTGGCCTGCAGGTAGTCCTGCTCGACGGCGTACTGCCGCAGCGCCTTGTCCTCCCGGCGCAGCACGAGCACGTCGACGACGAGCAGCACGGCGTGCACGGCGGTCACGGCGAGGAACAGCCAGGTGTACGCCCGCATCGCCGCCGGCGGCCGGTCCTGCAGGATCTCGTCCTCGTGCTCCGCCGTCTCCTCGGGCGCGACCTCGGGGGCCGGGCGGGTGGTGGTTTCGCCCTCGCCGACGAGGGCGGCGAGGAAGGCCGCGGACGGCACGCCACCGTGGCGCACGCAGAGGTATCGACCGTCGGTGTCGTGCCCGGGGGCTCCACACGTCACGCAAGACATCGACACAAGATCCGCAGCTTAGCCGCCCGGACCCGGCATCGCCTGCCCCGGAACGGCCGAACCACCCAGCTGTTCGGCTCGGATTCACCTGCTGTCCCACGCTCGGCACAGCTTCGCTCACGCACCGCTCATCGTCATCCCCGCGCCCAGCCCTCGACCGCGCTCGCGAACGCGGTCCCGGGCGCGACGAGCTCGAGGAGGTGCTGAACGACGAGCCGCCCGTACGGCCCGTACGCGCCGGTCACGATAATCATGCGGTCCGTCCTTTCCCGAACGATCGGGGCGCTCGCCCCGCTTTCCAGGGGTGGTGCCGCCATGCCTCGCGCCGACGCCGTACGCAACCGCCAGCGCATCCTGACCGCGGCCAGGACGGCCTTCGCGGACGAAGGCCCGGCCGTGAGCCTCGACGACCTGGCCCGCCGCGCGGGCGTGGGCCCCGGCACGGTCCACCGCCACTTCCCGAGGAAGGACGCCCTGTTCGCGGCGGTGGTCGCCGACCGCCTGACCGAGCTGACCGCGGCCGCCGGGTCCCTCGCCGACGCCCCGGACCCGGGCGCAGCGTTCTACGAGTTCTTCCGCCGCCTGGCAACGGAGGCCGGCCAGAACCTGGCGCTGTCGGCCGCGCTGACCGAGCCGTCCCAGGTGGGCGCCGCGATCCTGGAGGCGGGTGCGGGCCTGGAGGCGGCGCTGGCGGTGCTGCTGCGCCGGGCCCAGGAGGCGGGCGCCGTCCGCGCCGACCTGACGACGGCGGAGCTGCATGCGGTCATCGCGGGCACCCTGGTGATGGAGCAGCGCCTCCCGGCGTCCGCCAAGGGCCGCGGCCTGCGGCTCGTCGCCGACGGCCTGACCCCGCGCTGACCGGCAGCTGGCCCGTCTGGTTCAACGCCGCGACCGCGGGAAGTGCGATAGCGGATCGGCGCCGCCGACGAGCTGCGGATCGCGCCCGCCCGCGGCCCCCGCTGACCTGCGGAAGGACCGGCACATGGAACTCAAGCCCGTCAGCCCCACCGTCAAGACGCCCGCGCGCAACTTCACCGGCGACGTCTACCTGACCCCGATCTACAACGGCACCGGCCCGTCGCGGATGACCGTCGCCCTCGTGCGCTTCACCCCCGGCGCCCGCACCAACTGGCACGCCCACGCCGTCGGCCAGACCCTCCACGTCACCGAGGGCGTCGGCCTGGTCGGCACCCGCGACGGCACCGTGCTGCGCATCCGGGCCGGCGACACCGTCATCTGCCCGCCGGGCGAGGACCACTGGCACGGCGCCGCCGCCGGCACCTTCATGAGCCACCTCGCGATGCTCGAGGCCGAACCCGGCGGCGCCGACCCCACCACGTGGCTCGAACCCGTCCCCGGCGAGGAGTATCAGGAGGCGAACCAGCGCTGAGCCGGCCCGACCGACGGCGGGGTCAGTAGCCCTTCCACTCCTGGCGGGCGTACTCCATGATCTTCGGGTCCATGAGCGTCGACGGCGGGACGTCGACGCGGCGGCGGTCGGCCGGGAAGACCGACGCCGCGCGCAGGACGTCCGCGTCGAGGAAGCGCAGCGGCTCGGGTGGCGGGCGCAGGGTCAGCGCGGGCGGGGCGCCCTCGGCGGCGAGGAAGAAGCCCCAGTCGCCGAAGGACGGAACGTCGACGTGGTACGGCACCGCCGCCAGACCGGCCGCCGCGAGGGTCGCGGCCACGCACCAGTACTCGCGCGGCGCGAAGTACGGCGACCCGGACTGGACCACCATCCGGCCGCCGGGTGCGAGGGCCCGGCGGACCATCGCGTAGAACTCGACCGAGTACAGCTTGGCGGTCGCGGTCTCGTCCGGGTCGGGCATGTCGACGACGATCGCGTCGAAGCGGGCGCTCTGCTCGCGCAGCCAGGCGAACGCGTCGAGGTTCAGCAGGTGTACCCGCGCGTCGGCGAACGCGTTCCGGTTCAGCGCGTGCAGCCGCGGGTCGGTGCGGGCGAGCCGGATGACCGCCGGATCGAGCTCGACCTCGGTGACGGCGGTGACGTCGGGGTACTTGAGGACCTCGCGCAGGGCCAGGCCGTCGCCTCCGCCGAGGATCAGCACGCTCCCGCGGGCGCCGGCCAGCAGCGGGTGCACGAGGGCCTCGTGGTATCGGTATTCGTCGATTGATGCGAACTGGAGGTCGCCGTTGAGGAACAGGCGCACGTCGGAGCCGTCGAGGGACTGGGTGAGCACGATCTGCTGGTAGCGGCTGCGCTCGGCGAAGACCACCGGGTCGGCGTACAGCTGCTGACGGGCCGTGACCTCGAACTTCGTCGAGTAGTAGTAGCAGGTGCCGAGCACGGCCAGGACCGCGAGCGCGCCGGCGGCCAGCGCGGTGCCGCCGCGGCGGGCGAGGTCCCGGCGGAACACGGCGACGACGACGGTGAGGCCGACGACGGCGTTGACCGCGCCGACGATGAGCGCCCCGCGCAGCTGGCCGAAGACGGGCAGCAGCAGGAACGGGAAGGCGAGGCCGCCGAGCAGGGCGCCGACGTAGTCCGCGGCGAACAGGTCGGCGACGGCGCTGCCCGCGTCCTGGGCGCGGATGCGCTGCAGCAGGACCATCAGCAGCGGGATCTCGGCGCCGATGAGCGCGCCGAGCAGCAGGGCCATGGCCACGAGCGCGGGGGCGTACAGGTCGAGGTAGGCGAACGCGGCGTACAGCGCGAGCACCGAGAGCCCGCCGAAGAGCGCGAGGGCGAGCTCGATCCAGGCGAACGCGGCGAGGGCGCGCTTCTGCAGCGGTTTGGCGGCGAGCGCGCCGAGGCCCATCGCGAACACCATGACGCCGAGGACGATCGAGGCCTGGGCGGCGGTGTCGCCGATGAGGTAGCTGCCGAGGGCGACCAGGGCCAGCTCGTACACCAGCCCGCAGGCGGCGCAGACGAAGACCGCGGCCAGGACCGCGGTCCGGCGGAACCGGCTCATTCGGGATTTTCCGACTGACGGCGATTGATCGCGAAGCCCAGGACGGCTGTCACCACGGCAGCCAGCAGGAACGAGCCGCTGATCACCACCAGCACCCAGCGGTCCCGCCAGAAGTCGCTGCCGCCGGAGGACAGCGGCGCGGGGCTCGCGGAGAGGGAGGGCTCGGCCACGGTACCGCTGACCGCCCCCGCCTCCTGGGCCAGCAGCGGCAACGCCTCCGCCGCGTCCAGGATCGCCGCCGCCGGGTCGTCGAGCAGCCGGCTCGGGCCGGCGCCGAGCCGGTCGAGTCCGGCCGGGTCGATGTCACGGCCCCCGGTGACGTTGCTGACGATGCTGTACCGCGCGTAGTCCTCCGACTCGCTGCTGTCCGGGTACCAGTGGTACGTGCCGCGCACCTCGATGTATCGCGGGCACTCGTCGGCCCGGTCGGACACCTTGACGCCCGGCCCCAGGTTGGAGCCGGAGCTCACCGGCGTCGTGGAGTCCAGCAGCTGCCAGCCGTAGCAGACCTCGTGCGCCTTCGCGGCCCGGGCCAGGTCGTCGGCGACCGACTGCGCGTCCTGCGCGGGGACGGCCACGGAGGAGTCCCCGTCGTCGCTCCTCGTCGAGCAGTACCCGAACACGCACAGCATCACCACGACGACGACCCCGACCCAGATGCCGTCGATGAGCTTCTTCGACATCAGAGGATCGCCGCGGCGATGATCGCACCGACCGCCAGGTGCACCGCCGCGGTGATCCACACGGCCGGGTGCGGCTGCGGGTGCACGAGCAGCTCGCCGAGCCGGCCCGGGGTCAGCATGTCGACGACGACGAACGCGACGGTCATCACGAGCAGGCCGATGAGGCCGTACCCGACCGTCGCGGCGATCCCCTGCGCGAAGTGCCCGTCGCTGGCCACGATCGCGGTCGTGGCGATGACCCCGACGGCAACCAGGTTGGAGGCGAGCAGGACCGCGGCGTTGGCGTTGCGCTCGACCCAGATCAGGTGCCGCAGCGAGCCGGGCGTGGCGACGTCGACGAGCACCGCGCCGATGCCCATGAGCAGGATGCCGACCCCGGCGTAGCCGAGCGTGACCGCGAGGTCGGTGACGAGTTCGAGCATGCTGATCGCTACTTTCCGCGGTTATTTGCCGCTGCCGGGGCCGCCGCCGCGGCTGCTGATGCCGTCGCCGCGCCCGACCCAGCCGCTGCCGCCGACCGTGCCGGAGTAGCGGCGGTACGCGGTCCGCAGCGCCTCGACCAGGATCAGCGTGCCGGTGCCGCTGGGCTTGAGCACGATGGAGTCCTCGGAGTACCGCAGGTAGACGCCGGTGCCGTCGGCATAGCGGCCCGCGGGCGACCAGGCCCGGGAGATCTCGTCGGCGACCCGGGTCGGGGACTTCGTGCTGGTGTAGGCGCGCGCCTCGGTGCCGATGTCGCGCACCGCCGCCCGCTGGTAGTGCTGCGACACGTACGATCGCGGGCTGAAGCTGCCCGAGAACACGGTGATGCCGCCGATGAGCAGGCCGACCGCGCCCAGGCAGCCGGCCACGAGGTACCAGATCCGTCTCATGGGAGCGTCACCTTCGTTTCCGTCAGGACCAGTTCCCCCGTCTGCGGGTAGGCGTGCGCGGTCCACCAGCCGTCCGGGGTCGCGGCCAGCACGGTCAGGGCGTCCCGGGCGCCGCCGAAGACGCCGCCCAGGGCCTGCTTGGCCAGCGCCCTCGCCCGCAGTTCGGCGCACTCGGCCGCGAACGCCTCGGGTCCCAGGCGGCGGATCTCGGCCCGGAACCGATATCCGGGCCGGTCGAACCGCTCGGGCACGGCGGTGCCGGCGGCCGGCAGGTAGGCGACGGTCTCGCTGATCGGGCCGCAGTGGATCTGGTGGGACGCGCCCAGCAGGCGCAGGGTCACCGGGCCGACGCGCAGCACCCGCAGGGCCGGCTGCGAGGGCATGTCCAGGGCGAAGCGCAGGTCGGCGGCGGTCGTGTCGGCGTAGGGCACCTCGAGCGTGACGAGCACCGATCAGCCGCCCTGCGACCAGACGCGGACCTCGCCGCGCAGCAGGGTCTCGCCGCGCCCGACCTCCCACCGGTCGGCCTCGCCCGGCCCCGCGTACGACTCGAACGACAGCAGCGCGCCGTCCTTCGCCTCGTAGTCCACGTATTTCGCCGTGCCCGAGGCCGACAGGCCCGTGGTGCCGTTCGAGGTGAACCTGGCCTTGCCGGATTCGTCCTTGGCGTAGCGGCGGCCGTCGAAGTCCAGCGACTGCGGCCCCGGGCTCACGGTCGCGCCGGGCACCTCGTGCCACAGCGACAGCTCCAGGTCGGGGTCCTCCTCGACGCTCAGCCACACCTTCGGCCCGCCGGTGCTGTCATCGAGCATGTGCTCGGCCCAGCTCCACGACTGCTCGGTGTAGACCAGCGTGCCACGCACCGTGTACGTCGTGCCGCGGATCTCCACCAGGTCGCCGGCCTTGAGCGTGCGCGGATCGCCGCGCAACGCGTCCTCGCCGGTGTCGCGGAAGGGATCCCGCGCCGCGGCGGCGCCCGTGGGGGCCGGCCGGCGGCGCAGCAGCAGCACGAGCAGCACGACCACGACGACGAGCAGGGCGATGACGATGAGCACCAGGCCGGTCAACGGGGGTCCTTCGCTGGGGGTTCGACTGGTTGATCAATGTAGCAAGCCGGGGCTGCACCGGCTTTGTATCTTCGGGCGATGGATCGCGCCGAAGCCCTGATGAACGTGTTCGTGACCGAGTTCGGGGACCTGATGGCCCTCGACCCGGCCGCGTTCCGCCGCAAGTTCCGCAAGATGGCCGCCTCCCCGTTCGCGTTCTACCGCGGCAGCGCCTGCGTCTTCTACGCCGACGTGCAGGGCACCCGCGACGAGTTCCTCGACGAGCGCACCTCCGCCGTGTGGATCCACGGCGACCTGCACGCGGAGAACTTCGGCACGTACATGAACTCCGCCGGCACGCTGGTGTTCAACGTCAACGACTTCGACGAGGCGTACGTCGGGCCCTTCACCTGGGACCTGAAGCGCTTCGCGGCGAGCGTGGCGCTGATCGGATACTCCAAGGCGATCTCCGACGCCGCGATCGGCGAGCTGGTCTCCGGCTACGCGCGCGCCTACCTCGCCGAGCTGCGCGGGATCGCCGGTGGCGGGGCGATCGGCTCGCTGACCCTCGACACCACGGACGGTGTGCTGCACGACGTGCTGCAGCGGGCCCGGCTCAACACGCGTGTGGCGCTGCTGGACTCGCAGACGGTCATCGAGGATTACGAGCGCCGCTTCACGACGGCCGACGGCGTCCATCCGGTCGGGGACGACCTGCGCGCCGAGGTCGTCGCCGCCTTCGACGCCTACCTGCCGACGCTGCCGGCCTGGGACTCGACCCGGCCGGAGCAGTACCGGATCAAGGACATCGTCCTGCGCAAGGGCGTCGGCATCGGCTCGGCCGGCCTGCCCAGCTACAACCTGTTGCTGGAGGGGCACACGCAGGCGCTGGAGAACGACGTGATCCTGTACATGAAGCAGGGCCAGACGCCGGCCGTGTCACGCTGGATCACCGATCCACGGGTCCGCGACTACTTCCGCCATCAGGGGCACCGCACGTCGGAGTCGCAGCGCGCCCTGCAGGCGCACGCGGACACCTGGGCCGGGCACACGGTGCTGCGCGGGGTCGGGCAACTGGTGGCGGAGGTGTCACCGTACGCGACCGACCTCGACTGGAGCGACGTCAACGAGCTCACCGAACTCTCCGGCGTCATGGCGTACCTCGGCCGCGCCACCGCCCGGATGCACTCCGTGGCCGACGACGAGTCCGCGCACGACCTGGTCGACTTCTCCACCGAGGAGGCGATCGTCGCCGCCGTGGACCGCGACGAGCCCGGCTTCGTGGCGATGCTGGTCGACTTCGCCCACTCCTACGGCGACCGCGCCCGCACCGACCACCAGATCTTCGTCGACCTCTTCCGCAACGACCGGTTTCCGCTGCGATAGCTGTCCGGATCCGCCCGGCCCGTTCGTCACTAGGCTGGAATCGTTCTTCGTGGGAGAGGAAACCCCTGATGAAGTACATGATGTTCGTCTGCAGCGACCCGGAGCCGGACACCGACCCGTCGGCCGCGCCCGACATCAACGAGTGGGTGCGCACCAACGACGGGGCCGGCCGCCGTCTGCAGGGCAGCGTCCTGGCCCCGCCGTCGGCCGCGACCACCGTGCGCGTGCGCGACGGCGAACTGCTCGTCACCGACGGTCCGTTCGCCGAGACGAAGGAGGTCATCGTCGGCTTCGACCTGCTCGAGTGCGCCGACCTGGACGAGGCCCTCGAGGTCGCCCGCACCCACCCCATGGCCTACGCCGGCCGCATCGAGATCCGCCCGTTCGCCGACCTCGAGCAGTGACGTCGCCCCCTTCGGACCCGGCCTCGGCCGTCGCGCTCGCGGCGGCCGAGGCCTATCCGCGCATCGTGGCGGCCCTGATCCGGCTGACCGGCGACTGGGACCTGGCCGAGGACTGCGCCCAGGAGGCCCTGGCGTCGGCCGTGCAGCGCTGGCCGTCGGCGGGCATTCCCGGCAACCCGGCCGCGTGGCTGATGACGACGGCCCGCAACCGGGCGATCGACGTCCTGCGCCGGGCGAGCGTCGAGCGCGTGAAGCTGCGCGAGGCCGCCCTGCTGTCCGCGCCCGCCGAGCCGCCGGACGCCTTCCCGGACGACCGCCTGCGCCTGATCTTCACCTGCTGCCACCCGGCCCTGCCGCTGGAGGCCCGGGTGGCGTTGACTCTGCGCACGATCTGCGGGGTCCGCACGGCCGACATCGCCCGCGCCTTCCTGGTGACCGAGGCGACGATGACGAGAAGGCTGACCCGCGCCAAGGCGAAGATCACGCAGGCCCGGATACCGTACCGCGTGCCGGAGGGCCCCGCCCTGGCCGAACGCCTGCCAGGAGTCCTGGGCGTGCTGTACGTCCTGTTCACCAACGGCTACAACCCGGACGGTTCCCCGGCCTTCGCCGACGAGGCGATCCGCCTGACCCGCCTGCTGCTGTCGCTGCTGCCCGGCGACGTGTCCGAAATTCCGGACTGCTCGCGCTGTTCCTCCTCCAGCACTCGCGCCGAGCCGCCAGACGCTCCGGGGACGGCCGCCTGCTGACCCTGCAGCAGCAGGACCGCACGCTGTGGGACCGCGAGGCGATCGCGGAGGGCGTGGCGCTGCTGGAGTCGGCGGGGTCGGGCCCGTACGCGCTGCAGGCCCGGATCGCGGCGTACCACGCGACGGCCCCATCGGCCGGGGCGACCAACTGGCCGGGCATCGCGGAGTGTTACGACGCACTGTGGTCCCGGCAGCCGACCCCGGTGATCGCCCTCAACCGCGCGGTGGCCCACGGCTACGCCCACGGCCCGGCGACCGGCCTGCACCTGCTGGCCGAGGCCCGGGCCGGCGGCGCACTGGACGACTACCCCCACGCGACAGCCGCCGAGGCGGACCTGACCGCAAGGTCGGGCAACCACGACCTGGCCGCGAAACTCTTCCGCGAGGCCGCGGCGCTGACGTCGAGCCCGGCGGAGCGCGATGCCCTCCTGGAACGAGCCGACCAGGAACTCACCGGATAGACGGGGCGTCCTCCCACAGCACCGCGTCCGGGCTGTCCAGCCAAAGACCCGACGTGCCGGGTGACGCCGATGCGATTGCCGCATTCGGGTACGAACTGGGGTTGTTGAAACGCATCAGGCGATCCGGATGGTGGCATGTGGGTGTGCGCGACCCGTCGCCGAGCACACGATGAGGGTCGCACAGTTGGCGGCGATGATCGCGGCCGAAGAAGGGGCGGACCCGGCCCGTGCGGCGTTGCTGGCCTTGTGGCACGACAGCCAGGAGACGCGGACCGGAGACCTGCCGCACACGGCCACCGCCTACCTGACCAAGCCCGCGCCGCGCCGGATCACCGCCGATCAGACCGAGCACCTGCCCGACCGCAGCCGCGAGATGGTCCAGGGCGCCGTTGAGGAGTACGAAGCGCGGCACGACGGATGGATCGACTCGGCCCGCGAGGGCCTGAAGACCGAGACCGGCCGCCGGATCGCCGAGGCGGCGACCAGCGTCTCTCCGCTGTCCTGGCGGGACCGGTGAGGTTCAGCGGACCGGGGTCGTGACGTCGTCGTGGATCGGGGGGCGGGTGTGGGACAGGGCCGGGTCGGCGGCCAGGGCGCCCGTGGCGAAGGGCAGCACCGCCAGCAGGCCGTAGAACCAGGCCGGCTGGAGCGCGCCGCCCGGGAGGTAGGCCTGGGCCACCCCGCTGCACAGGCCCAGCAGGGACCAGGCGCCCAGGGCGGCGAACCACGCCGGGCGGATGCCCATCAGGCGTAGCGTCAGCCAGGTGGCGGCCGGCAGCGCCACCGCGCAGCCTACGGTCAGCAGCACCGCACCGCGCAGTTCGCCGGCGTCGCCGCCGCGTTCGTCGGCCCGGTGCATGGCCAGCAGCACCGCGGCCGTCAGGGTCACCAGGACCGCGCCGAGGACGCCCGCGGAGACCGCCGTCGTCAGCAGGCGGCCGGGGTCCAGGCGGTCGCCGATGCGGCCTGCCCTGGCGAAGCGGATCGCGGCGGCCACCACGAAGCACAGCAGGCCGATCACGACCAGTTCGCGCAGCACACCCATGCGCGAACTGTATGTGGAAAATTCTCGCCTCGCCGCCCCGGACCCGGCATCTAAGCAGGACTTAAGACCGCGGCCGCGGCTCGCAGGTCCTCGGCCACCGGGCCCAGGGCGCGGCGGACGCGGCTCGCCGCCTCCGGGTCGTCCGGGTGCTCGGTCAGGGTGCGCAGGTCCGGCTCCAGCGCCCGCAGGGCCTCGACCCAGGCGAGCTCGCGGCGGCGGTGGAAACGCCGGACGGCGTACAGCGGCGCGGCCGCCTCGCGCAGGGCCGTCAGGCGGCGCAGGGCCAGGGCGTGGTCGCCGTCGCGGATGGTGCGCAGGCACTCCCCCGTGCGCTTGCGCACGACCGCGCCGGTGCGGATGGGAGCGATCAGGGCAGCGGGCAGGATCGCGCACACGGCGCCGGCGACCACCGCGACCAGGCGGGTTCCCAGCAGGGGCAGCGCCGCCGTACCGGACATGCCGAGGAGGCTGTAGAGCAGCGCCAGGGCGGCGGTGACACTCGCGGCCCACCAGGCGTAGCCGTACTGGCGCAGAGAGTAGCCCGCGGCGAGGACCGCCAGCAGAAGCGCGACCGCGACCCGCCGGTGGTCGCCGACGGCGAGGGCCAGGACCGTGGCGAGCGCGGTGCCGCCGAGCGCGCCGAGGGTGCGATGGGCGCCCTTGAGCAGCGCGTCGCCGCGGGAGCGGGCCGCGGCGCCGACCGTGTACGCGCTGATGACCGTCCAGGCCCAGTGCTCGCCGAACACCGCCTGCCCGACCGTGAACGCCAGGGTCAGGGCGAGCGCCGACTGCACGCCGCGCCACACGTGGATGCGAGCGGAAGCGGTGCTCGGCAACTCGTCCTCGGCCTCGGTACGGCGGATCAGCCGGGCCGCCAGCACGTACGCCTCGGCGACGAAGACCGCCAGCGTCGCCCAGGCCAGGGTGCGCAGCGGATGGCCGCCGGGGTTCACCGGGGCGATCAGCATCCCGATGAGCGGCAGGACCAGGGCGCGGCCGAGGCGGCCGGCGACGGGGCCGAACGCGCGCGCGGCGGTCGCGGCGGCCACGGTGAGGACGAAGAACGCGTCGCCGTAGGCGTGGGCGGCGTGGAAGAGCACCGCGAAGGCGGCGATGATCAGGGCCCCGGCCGGTACCAGCAGCAGCCGCCACGGGCCGTGACGCCCCGCCGACCGGCCGGCCATGAGGCTGACGGCGGCGCCGAGCACGACGACGCCGATGCCGGTGTGCGCGGCGCCGGCGACCGGGATCAGGGTCGCGACGGTGGCGAGCACCGGGGCGAACCCGGCGGCCGCCGACCAGATATTACGCACCTGCTGAATATCTCAGTCGCGTAGCGTGAGCGCAACCGTCCAAGAAGAGGCAGCCCGTGGAGCCCGACCCCGATCTGAGCGCCGCCCGCACGGTCCGGCGCGCGACCCAGCGGCTCTCGCGGCGGCTGCAGCTGCAGCGGTCCGCCGACGGGCTCAGCCTCACGAAGATCAGCCTGCTCGGCCACCTCGCGCGGAAGGGGCCGATGGCCGCGGGGGCACTCGCGGCGGCGGACCGGCTGCAGCCGCAGTCGGTGACGCGGGTGCTCGCCGAACTGGAGGACGACGGGCACACCGTCCGGCTGGCGAACCCGGCCGACAAGCGGCAGCGGGTGTTCTCGATCACCGACGCCGGGCGGGCGGCGCTGCGCGAGGACATGCGTATCCGCGACGAGTGGCTGGCGTCGGTGATGGCCGCGCAGCTCACCACCGGCGAGCGGGACGCGGTGCTGCGTGCGGCCGCGATCCTCGAAAGGATCGCGGAGTCGCCGTGATGCCGGACGCTACTTGATGTTGCCGGCCTCCGCGCCGATGGTCGTGTCGGGGCCGTGGCCGGTGTGCACGACGGTGGCCGGCGGCAGGGTCATGAGGCGCTCGGTGATCGACCTGAGGATCGTCGGCTTGTCCGAAAACGATCGGCCGGTCGCGCCCGGGCCGCCCTCGAACAGCGTGTCGCCGGAGAAGACCACGCCCTCCGACGGCAGGTGCAGGCACACCGCGCCGGGGCTGTGGCCGGGTGTGTGCAGGACGGTCAGCTCGGCACCGGCCACCGCGATCGCCTGCCCGTCGGTAAGGTGCGTGGTCGGTTGGAGAGCGGGGTGCCTCATGTGCCACAGCGGCAGATCTTCCGGGTGCAGCAGGATCGGCGCGCCCGTGCGCAGCGCCACCTCGGGTGCGGCATCGATGTGGTCGTCGTGACCGTGCGTGCACACGATCGCGACGGCGCGACGGCCGCCCAGCGCGTCCACGATCGCCCCGGCGTCATGGGCCGCGTCGATGATCAGGGCCTCCTCGTCGTCACCGACGATCCACACGTTGTTGTCGACGTCGAAGGTCTCGCCGTCCAGCGAGAACGTGCCCGACGTGACCAGTCGTTCGATGCGCACCATGAGGTCCAACCCTATGCGGTACCACCCGCCGGCGCCCGCCTGCGCCCCGCGCGCCGCGACGATGTCCGGGTCGGCCCGTACGAGTACCGTGTGCTGCGCCCGGCCCGGCCGCTGTGCGCCGCCGTGCTCACCCGCGCCGGCGAGCTGCACGTCACCCGCCGCACCGCGCTACGGATGCTGGCCCTGGCCGAGCTGACCGGGGAGCGGACCCTGGTCGCGTTCCCGCTGCGCGACGAGCGCGGCATCCCGGTGGACCTGGTGCTGGCCGACGAGGGCCTGCGGTTTCCGGCCGGGCGCTGGTCCGACGTCCGGCAGCGCCTCGGCCCGGGCCGCCCCGAGCGGCACCACGCCCGCCCGCCCGCCGCCGAAGCGCCGAAGCGCCGCGGCGACCTCCGCCCCGAGCGGACCGGCCACGCCCTGCTGATCCCGCTCGACGCCGGCCGCACCACCCTGGACCGGCTGCGCCGCTGCGAGCTCGACCTCGGATACCTCCGCGTCCGGATCACCCCATAGCGCCGGTCGGGGGCCGCGATCATTGCAGTCCGGTCACGGGGCGGACAGCGGCGGCCCGCAGCGGCATGATGTCCCGCGTGATTCGCCTCTATGGACTGCTGTTCCTGATCGACCTCGTCGTGCTCGTGGTCGCGCTGATCGACTGCCTGTCGACGGACGAGGTGCTGGTGCGAAACCTGCCGAAGGTCGCGTGGGTGTTCATCATCCTGCTGTTCTCGCCGGTCGGCTGGATCGCCTGGTTCGTCGCCGGCCGCCCGCAGCAGCCCGCCCGGGCCGGCGCCGGGGCGCAGTGGCGGCCCGGGAACGGGTTCCCGGAGGACCAGCGGCCCCGGGCCCGGCAGGTGGCCCCGGACGACGACCCCGAGTTCCTGCGCGATCTGGCCCGCAACCGCCGCGCGGACGAGGAGATGTTCTCCAAGTGGGAGGCGGACCTGCGCCGGCGCGAGGAGGAGCTGCGCAAGCGCGAGGACGGCCCGCAGCGGTAGCGCTGGCACGTTTCCGGGAGCAAACCCGCTCGCCGTACCCCTAACGTTCTCCTCAACAGCGACAACGACTTCCCCAGGGGGATACAGATGAGCGACATGGACTACGGGCACTACGAGGCGGGCCAGGAGCACGAGGGCCTCGACCAGCTGCACCAGGCGCAGGGTTCGGAGGCCGACTACAACAACCAGTTCGGCGTGTACGAGAACGACCACCACGCCCAGGAGTCCACGGACTTCTCGCAGGGTCACCACGTCGAGTACGACCAGCCGGCGGCCGTGCACTTCGAGTCGGACGACTTCACGAACTACTCGCACGACGCGTCGGTCGACGACCACGTGTTCGTGGCCGAGGGCTCGGAGAACGCGCACCAGGCCGAGTTCGGTGAGCTCGACGCCCTGCAGTCGCGCTTCGACTCGGCGTTCGCCGAGGGCACCCAGGTCCACGGCGGCGAGGGCCAGTTCGGCGTCGCGGCCAACTGACGTTCCATCACCCCTGGCTCAAGGCCGGTCACCCGTTGTGGTGGCCGGCCTTCGCCATGTGCAGCAGCGCCCGGTCGCGGGCGGCCGCGGTCGCCGGCAACAGCGGCAGCCGGACCGCCGGGGTCGGGATCCGGCCCTGGTGGTGCAGGACGGCCTTGACCACCGCCGGGTTCGGCTCCGCGAACAGCGCCGCCGACAGCTCGGCCAGGCCCGGGCCCAGGGCGCGGGCGGTCGCCGCGTCGCCGCTGCGCCAGGCGTCGCACAGGGCCGTGTACCGCGCGGTGGCCACGTGCGCCGAGGCCAGGATGCCGCCGCTCGCGCCGATCGCCAGCAACGGCGAGATGACGGCGTCGTCGCCGCCGAGGATCGCGAAGTGCTCCGGGGCGGCGGCGAACAGGGCGACGGTGTCGGCGGTGATCGCGCCGTCGGAGAGTTTCATGCCGGCCACGCCGGGGATCGCCGCCAACTCCAGCAGGGTGTCCACGGACAGCGGCTGACCCGTGCGGTACGGCACGTGGTAGACGACGACGGGCCCGGACGCGGCCCCGGCGACGGCGCGGAAGTGGGCGACAACGCCCGCCTCACCCGGTCGCGTGTACGGCGGGACGAGCACCAACGCGGCCGTCCCCGGCGGCAGGGCGCGCACCTGCTCGACACCGGCCGCGGTCGAGCTGCCGCCGACCCCGACGAGCAGCGGCGCGCCGGTCGCCGCGGCGGTCTCGACGACGATCGCCTTCTCGCGCGCCGAGAGCGTGGCGGGCTCGCCGGTCGTGCCGAGCGCGACGAGGCCGGCGGCGCCCTCAGCGAGTACACCTTCGGCCAATGCGCGAAGCGCCCCTCGATCCACCGCGCCGTCCGCGTCGAAGGGCGTGACGAGCGGCACGAAGATCCCGTTCAGGTCCATGCGGTCCAGCCTCGCCGGTCACGAGCGCCAGAACCAGTTCACGTTCGTGGCGGCGAGCGTAAGCTGAGCTGATGCTCGACGTCCGGCGGCTGCGCCTGCTGCGCGACCTCGCCCAGCACGGGACGATCGCGGCGGTCGCGGCCGCGCACACGTACACCCCGTCGGCCGTGTCGCAGCAGCTCGCCGCGCTGGAGCGGGAGGCCGGGGTGGCGCTGCTTTCGCGCACCGGCCGCCGGGTCACGCTCACGCCGGCCGGCCGCACGCTGGTCGCCCACGCCGAGGAGGTTCTGGCCGCCCTCGAACGCGCCGACGCCGCCCTGGCCGCCGGTCGCACCGGCCTGTCGGGTCCGCTGCGCATCGGCGCGTTCCCGACCGCGATGCGCACCCTGCTGCCGCCGGCCCTGGTCGCGCTGGGCGGCGCGCATCCGGCGCTCGAGCTGAGCGTTCAGGAGCTGGACCCGGCGGTCGTACCACAATTGCTGCGCGACGGCCGGCTGGACGTGGCCCTGGTCCACGACTACGACCTGGTCCCGATCGAGCCGGACCCGGCCCTGCGCACCACCGCCCTGCTCGACGAGACCATCTACCTGGCCGCGCGGGCCCCGCTCGCACTGCCCGAGTGCCGCGACGAGCCGTGGATCCTCGCCAGCCAGGGCACGCTGTGCCACACGATGACCGTGCGGGCGTGCGAGGCGGCGGGCTTCACCCCGCGCGTACGCCACCACGCCGACGACTTCGTCACCGTCCTGACGTTCGTCGCCGCCGGCCAGGGCGTGGCCCTGATTCCGGAGCTGGCCGCCCGGGACGCCCCCGCCGGCGTGACGCTGACCCCGCTGCCGACCCGCCGCCGCACCCGTCTGGCCTACCGCGCGGGCGCGGCGTCACATCCGGCGGTCCTCGCCTTCGCCACGGCCCTCGGCATCCCCGCGGCCGCGTCGATCTGATACGCGCGGTGTTCGGTGCGACGGCTTCGCCACTCTCCTGACCTTCGCCACGGCGGCCCCGCTCAACCTGCTCGCCGCGCGGCAAGCCGTTGCCGCAGCCACGGCAGCATCACGTCGGCCTGGTCCTGCTGGAACTTGCGCAGCGTCGGCAGGCCGGGCGGCGCCGGATGCCGGGCCAGGTCGGTGAACATGCCGGCCAGCCCGGCCAGGCAGCCGGTGATCGCGGCCTCGTCGGCGTCGATGACGTCGTCGGCGAGCTCACCGCCGTACAGCCGGACGTTGAGCACGAGGGTCAGCGTGTCGAACCAGGCCGGGCCCGCGCAGCCGAACGGCCAGTCGACGACGGCCACGGAGCCGTCAGGCCGGATGAGCAGGCTGTCGGCCCGCACGTCGCCGTGGACGAGCCGGTCGCCGTCCAGCGCCGCCAGCCCCTCGTCGGCGAGGTCGGCGAGCCGGCCGAGGTTCGCGGCGGCCCACGGGTCGAGGCGCGGCGGCGGGTCGGCGGCGAGGTTGTGCCAGCCGGCGAAGCCGGGCACCGACTCCTCCCGCAGCGACGGCAGCCCGGTCACCGGCACGGCGAGCTTCCGCAGCGCGGCGAGGACCGCGTCGATCTCGTCCGGCCGCCACGGCGTGTGCGGGTGCCGGCCCTCGACGTCCTCGTAGACCAGGGCGACCCAGTCGCCGTCGTCGTGGAGCCCGAGCAGCCGCGGGGTGGCGGTCCCCTCCGGCAGCCGCGCGGCGACCCGGGCCTCGGCCCGGTGCATCGCCGGCGTCCGCGGGTTGAGCACGGACCCGACCGCCTTGACGAACGCGCGCCGGCCGCCCGCGGTGACGACCCGGTCGGCGGTGCCCGGCGAGAACCCGCCGCGCTGCGAAACCGCCTCGACGACCGGCTCCCCCACGATGTCCTCCACCGCGCCGCGGACCGTGGGCGGCAACTGCGCCCAGCTGATACGTACCCCCGATGCCCGCACCATCCGCCGATGCTCGCAGAGGCGCTTCCTGCGGCCCAGTCGTTTTCGCGGCGCGCCGTCACGGCTTGCACACGGTCCGCTGCTGTGTCGTTGATCTGTCGATGGTCGCCGGATACAGCTGGACGTGAATACGAGCACGTGAGGCCGGATGTCCCCCGCCCGGACGGCTGACAGGATGTGACGCGTGGCACGTTTGGGGGATTCCGGAATGCCGCACAGTCCGTAACGTCGGTGACATCGCAGTCTGTTAGCAAACGAGGGGGAACTCTCCATGAGCGACTTCGACGCCGGCGACACTGGCCACGACGTCGACTACGGCCACTACGAGGCGGGTCAGGAGCACGACGCCCTCGACCAGCTGCACCAGGCGCACGGCTCGGAGGCGGACGCGCACTCGCAGTTCGGCGTGTACGAGAACGACCACCACGCCCAGGAGTCGACGGACTTCTCGCAGGGTCACCACGTCGAGTACGACCAGCCCGCCGCGGTCCACTTCGAGTCGGACGACTACACCAACTACAGCCACGACGCCTCCGTCGACGACCACACCTTCGCCGCCGAGGGCTCCGAGAGCTCGCACCAGGCCGAGTTCGGCGAGCTCGACGCGCTCCAGTCGCGCTTCGACGCCGCGTTCACCGAGGGCACCGAGCTCCACTCGGGCGGCGGCGAGCCGCACCTCGGCGTCGCCGACAAGTAACACTCGCTCCACGTTGGGAACGCCCCTCGGCCGGCGGTCGGCGACATGCCACCGCCGGCCGATTGGCATCCGCCGTCGTGACGGCCGCGGCCTACCGTCGACCGCATGGAGATCCTGCGATACGCCGCCTTCACCGACAATCCCGGCGGCGGCAACCCGGCCGGGGTCGTGCTCGACGCGACCGGCCTCGACGACGTGCGCATGCAACGCATCGCGGCCGAGGTCGGATACTCCGAGACCGCGTTCCTGACCCCGGCGGGCGAACGCGGCGCGGCCGTACGCTACTTCAGCCCCCTCGCGGAGGTCCCCTTCTGCGGCCACGCGACGATCGCCGCCGCGGTCGCGTTCGCCGAGCGTTTCGGCCCCGGCCCGCTGCGCCTCGCCGCGAGCGTCGGCGAGATCGCCGTGGACACCGAAGGCAACAGCGCGACCCTGCGCAGCGTCGCCCCGTCCAGCGCCCCGATCCCCGGCGACGTGCGCGAACGGCTGCTGGCGGCGCTGCGGTACGAGCCGGGCGAGCTGGACCCGGCGCTGCCGCTGCGGGCCGCGTTCGCCGGCGCCTGGCATCCGGTCGTCGCCGTCGCCACCCGCGAGCGGCTGGCCGACCTCGACTACGACGAGCCGGCGCTGCGCGACCTCATGGCCGAGCACGACTGGACGACCGTCGACCTGGTGTGGCGCGAGTCCGAGTTCGTCTTCCACGCCCGCAACCCGTTCCCGCCCGGCGGCGTCTACGAGGATCCGGCGACGGGCGCGGCGGCCGCGGCGTTCGGCGGATACCTGCGCGAGCTGGGCCTGGTGCCCGTCCCCGCCACCGTGACGGTCCACCAGGGCCACGACCTGGGCCGCCCGAGCCTGCTGCGGGTGGGCCTCGACGCCGATCCCGCCAGCGGGGTGTCCGTCACCGGCCGTGCCGTGCCGATCCCCTGAAGAACGCAAGAGCGTTGACCGATGCCGTACCGCGGAAGGGCTGTTCCTGCGGGCATCGGTCAACGCTCCACGTGGCCGGGGCAGGCGGTGCCCCGCTACGTCGGTCGGCCGTTGGCTGCTCAGCGTCTCAGCTGACGTTCGCTGCTCAGCTGAGGCATGCTGAGCTGAGGTTGGCGTCCTCAGCCGAGGCCGGCTCAGCCGGCTTCCCGCAGCCGAGGCCGGCTCAGCCGGCTTCGCTCAGCAACTGGATGCGAAGCCGATCAGCGCGACCGAGTTGCACGACACGTTGAACGGCGCCTGCACCGTCAACGACGACTGGTTGCCGTTGCCGAGGCCGACGTTGTAGCCGGTGGTCCAGTTGCCGTTGCTGTTGTAGGCCAGCGCCCCGCCGCCGTTGCGGCCGCCGCGGTCGTCGGCCGAGTTGACGTTGGCCGCGCCGCCGTTGCGGTGCTTCTTGTGCTTCTTGTGGTAGCTGTTCGCGCCGTAGTTGTTGCTGTTGCCGTAACCGTTGCTGTTGCCGTAGCCGTTGGAGCCGCCGGCACCGCTGAACGCGCCGCCGTCGCCGTTGTAGGCCACCGCGCCACCGTTGCAGTTCGCGCTCGCGAACCCGATGATCGCCAGCGAGTTGCCGCAGATGTTGACCGGCGTCTGAATGGTGGTGGAGCTCTGGTTGCCGTTGAAGAACCCAACGTTGGGCCCGCTGTCCCAGTCGGCGTGGGCGGCGGTCCCGGTGAGCGCGAGGCCACCCATGGCCAGCGCGGCGACCTGCACCGACCGGATGAGCCAGCGTTTCATGATGACGACCTTTCGACGAGTGATCGACGGGGAACGTCCGTCGCGCCCTCCACCTAACCCGAAATGCGAGGTCCGGACGGATATTTCACGAAATCCCGTCACGCAATGCACCCATGCGGTGACATAAAGTAGTCTTTCTTGGCACCCTCAACTAGCCCGTTCGGCCCGGCGGGTCAGCGGCGCCGCTTGATCAGGTATCGCACCACGGCCACAACCGCGAAGACGCCGACGACGACGAGCACCCACAGGCGATACCGCTGCAGAGTGTGCAGGTTGTTCCCCGCCACGGCCCCGACGCTCACCCAGAGTGCCGTCCACAGCACCCCGCCGATCGCGTCCCGGATCGCGTAGGCGTGCCAGGCCAGCGCCGTGGCGCCCGCGATGATCCCGTTGCTCTGGCGCAGCCCGTCCACGAACCGCGCGATCACGATGATGTTCTTCCCGCGCGTGGCGATGAACCGCTCGGCCCGCGCGAAGCGCTCCTCGGTGAGCCCGACCCGCCGCCCGAACCGCAGCACCGCCGGCCGCCCGGCGCGCCGGCCGAGCAGGTACCCGAGGTTGTCCCCCGCCACGGCGGCCGCGTACGTCACAACCGCGACGACCGGCAGGGAGAGCTGCCCGTGCGCGGCGAGTGCCGAGGCCGTGACGATGGCGGTCACCGCGGGGGTCGGGATGCCGAGCCCTTCCAGCAGCACCAGGAGCGCCAGCGCCGGGTAACCGTACCGCTCGACATGCTCCATCGACCAAGATCCTGCCACGGGTAGACTGGGCGGCAATGACCAGTTGGTATGAGTCCCACATCGACCGGCAGATCCGCGAGGCCCAGGAGCGCGGCGACTTCGACGACCTGCCCGGCGCGGGCCGCCCGCTGCCCGACCACGGCGAACTCTACGACGAGGACTGGTGGGTCAAGGACCTGGCCCGCCGCGAGCGCCTGCCGGGCGGCATCCCGCCGACGCTGCGCCTGCGCCGGGAGGTGGAGGACCTGCCGGAGGAGCTGGGCCGATTCCGCACCGAGGAGTCCCTGCGCCGGGCCGTCGCCGAGCTGAACGTGCGCATCGAGCGCGCCAAACGCGGCCTCATCGAAGGCCCGCCCACCATCCTACGCCCCCTGGACGCGGACGAGCTCATCGCCACCTGGCACGCCCGCCGCGGCTGACCCGGTCGACCGCCACGCAGCGGCGGCAACCACGTCCGCCAGTTCGCGAGAGCGGGAACCGAACACATAGGCCAGCGCGCGGGAAGCGAACACGTAACCGAGTGCGCGGCAATCGAACACATAGCCCAGTGCGTCGCGGCTCCGCTCTCAAAATTAACGCTACAGCACGCCACCAAATCGTCGGCACCTCACGCTGCGCAGCGTGACACCCTGGCCACCCAAGGCAGTCGGGTGGCCGGCCAGCAGGGCATTGACAGCGGCATGTGACGGCGCTTACCTTTGCCTGCAACTGTTAGTCAATCTGTCTATTAGTTGCGAGGAGGGACCGTGGCCCTCGGGGGATCCTCCAAGCTGCTCAAGGCCCTCAACGAGTCCGCCGCGCTCGGCCACCTGCTCGACCACGGCGAGCTCACCCGCACCGAGCTGCGCCGGCTCACCGGCCGGTCCAAGCCCACCGTCTCCGAGGCGATCCGCCGCCTCGCCGAGGCCGGGCTCGTCGTCGGGGTCGGGCACGAGACCGGGCGGCCGGGGCCGAACGCGGAGGTCTACGCCGTGAACGCCGACGCGGCGTACGCGGTGGCGATGTCCGTGCGCGACCACGCCCCCGCGCTCACCGCCGCGCTCTACGACCTGCGTGGCGCGAAGCGGGCGCAACAGGAAGTACCGGTTGATTTCGCGAGAACAGATCCGGCGACGGCGATCGAGGACACCGTGGCGGCACTGTGCGCGGCCGGCGACGCCGACCCGCGACGGGTCGCACACGTGCAACTGGCCGTGGCCGGATCGTTCGACCCCCGGGACCGGGTCATCCACCACGTCGACGTGCCGGGGTGGAGCCGGCCGGGGCTGGTCGACGAGCTCGGCGCGCGGCTGCGCACCGGCGTCGGCGTCGACAACGACGTCAACCTCGCCGCGCTCGCCGAGCGGGCCCACGGCGCGGCGCAGGGCGCTGACGGGTTCGTGCTGCTGTGGCTCGGCGACAGTGGCCTCGGTCTGGCCATCGATCTCGGCAACAAGCAGATCCTGCGGGGTGCCCGGGGCGGGGCCGGGGAGATCGGCTACATCCCGGTCGGTGACGGGGACTTCCACGACCTCGTCGGGCCGGACGCGGTTCGGGCTCTCTCAGCACAGTACCGCAGCAGAAGCGAGCTCCTCGAAGTGCTCGCCGCCCGCATCGTGCTCGGCCTCGCCGCCGTGGTCGCCGTCCTCGACCCGCCGCTCGTCGTCATCGGCGGCGAGCTCGCGCGCGTCTACGGCGATCCGCTCGGCGACGCCGTCACCGAGGCCATGTCCCACGCCGCGCCGCTGCCGACGGCGATCGCGGTGAGCACCGTCGACGGCGACGCGCCGCTGCTGGGCGCGGGCGACGCGGCGGTGAACGCGGTGCGGGAGAACCTCCTCGCCGCCCTGCGCCAACCCACCCCCCAGTGAGGAGTACCCCGTGCGTCGTCTCGTCGTGCTCGCCGCGGCCGTCGCGCTGACGGCCGCCTGCACCCCGGGGCCGAAGGACAAGCCGATCGCCGAGCCTGGCGCGGAAGTCTCCGGCACCGTCGAGTTCTGGCACTTCTTCACCGACCGGGAGGCGGAGGCGATCGACTCGGTCGTCACCGACTTCCAAGCGAGTCACCCGAAGATCAAGGTCGTCGTCAAGTCCGGGCAGGACGACTCGAAGATGACCCAGGCGATCGGTGGCGGCCAGGGCCCGGACGTGGGCCTGTCGTACTCCACCGACATCGTCGGGCAGTTCTGCTCATCCGGCGCGTGGCTGGACCTGGCGCCGTACATCGGTCGCGACAAGGTCTCGATGGACGCCTTCCCGCAGACCGTGAAGCAGTACACCGAGTACAAGGGCAAGCGCTGCGCGATGCCGGTCCTCGCCGACGCGTACGGCCTGTACTACAACAAGAAGCTCTTCGCCGAGGCCGGGATCGCCGGCCCGCCCAGAACGCTCGAGGAGTTCGCCGAGGACGCGAAGAAGCTCACGAAGCGCTCGGCCGACGGCACCATCACCACCGCCGGGTTCCTGCCGCTGTTCGGCTTCTACGAGAACACGCCGAGCCACCTCGGGCCGATGGTCGGCGCCCAGTGGCTCAAGGGCGACGGCTCCTCGGCGATCGGCGGCGACGCCGGCTGGCCGCAGCTGCTGCAGTGGCAGAAGAGCCTCGTGGACTGGTTCGGCTACGACAAGCTCGAGGCGTTCCGGGCCGGGCTCGGCGACGAGTACTCCGACGCCAACGCCTTCCAGAAGGGCCAGATCGCGATGGCGATCGACGGGGAGTACCGCATCGCGTTCGCCAAGGACCAGGCCCCGGACCTCGACTTCGGGGTGGCGCCGATGCCGGCGTCCACATCGGAGCGTTATGGCGCCGGCTACGTGACCGGCAACGTCATCGGCATCTCCAGGACCGCCAAGAACCCTGAGGCGGCGTGGGAGCTCATCAAGTACCTCACCACCGACACCAAGGCGATCGTCAAGCTGGCCAACAGTCTCAAGAACATTCCGTCCACAAAGGACGCCCTTGCCTCGCCGGAGCTGAAGCTCGACGCCGAGTTCAAGACGTTCATCGACATCTTCAACAACCCGAAGACCACGACCACCCCGCCGTCCTCGGCCGGCCCGGCCTACCAGGAGACGTTCCAGACCTTCTGCGACAGCTGGCAGAGCGGCAAGGCCACCGACCTCAAGGCCGGACTCGCCGACACCGACAAGCAGATCAACTCGCTGCTGCAACTGGGCGGCTGAGGGTGCACCACAAGCTGCGCCACGCGCTGACCGTCGCCTCCTTCATGGCGCCGGCGACGGTCGGCATCGTGGTCTTCTTCCTGTACCCGCTGGTGTCCGCGGTCTACTTCTCGTTCACGAAGTTCGACCTGCTGAGCACGCCGGAGTGGGTGGGCCTGCGCAACTACCGGCACATGTTCGCCGACTCGTTCCTGGCCACCGCGGCGCGCAACACCCTGTGGTGCGTGATCGTCATGGTCCCGGCGCGGATGCTCACGGGCCTGGCCAGCGCGATGCTGCTCACGAAGCTGAAGCGGGGCAGCGGGTGGTACCGCACCATTTTCTACCTGCCCGCGCTCGCCCCGCCGGTCGCGGCGACGCTGGCGTTCGTGTACCTGCTCAAGCCCGGCGTCGGCCCGGTGAACACGGCGCTGGCGCACCTCGGGCTCGACCCGCCGCTGTGGTTCAACTCCCCCGACTGGTCCAAGCCGTCGCTGGTCCTGCTGTGCGTGTGGGGCCTCGGCGACGTCATGGTGCTCTACCTCGCCGCCCTGCTCGACGTGCCGGTCGCGCAGCACGAGGCGGCGGCGCTGGACGGCGCCAACGCGTGGCAGCGGTTCCGGCACGTGACGCTGCCACACATCCGGCCGGTCGTGATTTTCACCGCGGTCATCGGGGTGATCCAAACGCTGCAGTACTTCACGCAGGCCGCCGTCGCCGCGAGCGCGGCCAGCGGCCAGGCCACCACCGGCGCCGGGATCTCCTCCACGTTCGGCTACCCGGAGGGCTCCACGTTCACCTACCCGCTGTGGCTGTACGTGGTCGGGTTCCGCTACGGGGCGCTCGGCTACGCCAACGCCCTGGCCGTGGTGCTGTTCGTGGTCGCGCTCGGGGTGTCGTTGCTGCTGCTGCGCCGTACCGTCGACCCGGAGACCGCCTCGTGAACGGCAAGCTCGTCTGGATCGCCCGGCACAGCCTCGCGATAGCGCTGTGCGTCATGTTCGTCGCGCCGGTCGGTTTCCTGCTGCTGACCTCCTTCATGTCCGACGCGCAGGCGCTGACCTCGCAGTACTGGCCGACGTCCTGGCATCCGGAGAACTACGCGCACGTCTTCGCGCGCACGCCGATGCCCCGGTATCTGCTCAACACGGTCCTGTACGCCGTGCTCGCGACGGCGTTCATGCTGCTGTCCAGTGTGCCGGCCGCCTACGCCCTGGCGAAGCTGCGCTGGCGCGGCCGTGGCGCCGTCCTGGTGGTCATCGTGTGCATGATGATGATCCCGCCGCAGGTGACAACCGTTCCGCTGTACCTCCTGTGGGCCGGCTACGGCCTCACCGGCACCCTGTGGCCGCTGGTGCTGCCGATGCTGTTCGGCGACGCGTTCTCCATCTTCCTGCTGCGCCAGTTCCTGGTCACCATCCCCGGCGAATACCTGGACGCGGCCCGCGTCGACGGCTGCGGCGAGTGGCGCACGCTGCTGCGGGTCGTCCTGCCGATGGCCCGGCCGGGCATTGCGGCCGCGGCGTTGTTCCAGTTCTTCTACGCTTGGAACGACTACTACGGTCCGCTGCTGTACACCAGCGAGAACGAGAACAACTGGACGCTCTCGCTGGGCCTGGCCTCCTTCCGCACCCTGCACCACGTGCAGTGGAACCTGGTGAGCGCGGCGACCATCCTGACGATGGTGCCGGTCGTGGCGCTGTTCTTCTTCGCGCAACGCGCCTTCGTGCAGGGCGTGACACTGACAGGAGTCAAGGGTTGAAGATCGCCGTCGTCGGTGGCGGGTCCACCTACACCCCGGAGCTCGTCGACGGGTTCGCCCGGCTGGCGCCGTTCGTTTCGGAGATCGTACTGCTGGACCCCCACCAGCAGCGCCTGTCCGTCGTGGGCCCGTTC
Source organism: Dactylosporangium sp. CA-233914 (assembly GCF_050942935.1). Lineage (NCBI taxonomy): Bacteria > Bacillati > Actinomycetota > Actinomycetes > Micromonosporales > Micromonosporaceae > Dactylosporangium > Dactylosporangium sp. CA-233914. The sequence goes on from NZ_CP192030.1 coordinate 8,786,516, forward strand.
GCCCAGCGCCTCCTGCGCCACCACGGCAGCGACACGCGGCTGCGCTGGACGTCCGATGTGGACGACGCCCTGGCCGGTGCGTCCACTGTGGTCATCCAGCTGCGCGTCGGCGGCCAGCAGGCCCGCATCAGCGACGAGACGTTCCCCCTGGCCTGCGACTGCGTGGGCCAGGAGACCACGGGTGCCGGCGGCTTCGCGAAGGCCCTGCGCACTGTGCCGGTCGTGCTGGACATCGCCCGCCGCGCCGATCCGGGCGCATGGATCGTCAACTTCACCAACCCGGTCGGCATCGTCACCCGCGCCCTGCTCGACGACGGTCACCGCGCCGCCGGCCTGTGCAACGTCGCCATCGGCTTTCAGCGCCGCTGGGCCGCCGCCCTGGGCGTCGACCCGGCGGCGGTGACCCTGGACCACGTGGGCCTCAACCACCTGACCTGGGAGCGCGCCGCCTACGTCGACGGCGTCGACCGTCTGCCCGAGCTGCTGGACAAGGGCCTCGACGAGATCGCCGGGGGCCTGCAGCTGCCGGCCGAGGTGCTCGCGTCGCTGCGCTGCGTCCCGTCGTACTACCTGCGCTACTTCTACTGCCACGACGAGGTGGTGGCCGAGGAGCGCGGCCGGCCCACCCGCGGCCAGCGCGTGGCCGAGATCGAGGAACAGCTGCTGCAGTTGTACGCCGATGCATCCCTGACCACCAAACCCGACCTGCTGGGCCAGCGCGGCGGCGCCTTCTACTCCGAGGCCGCGGTGGGCCTGATCGCGTCCCTGCACGGCGACGACGGCGCCCGGCACGCGGTCAACGTCCGCAACCGGGGCTTCCTGCCGTTCCTGCCCGACGAGGCCGTCATCGAGGCCACCTGCCGCGTCGGCTCCGGCGGCGCGACCCCGCTGCCCGCCCCGCCGCTGATCCCCGAGCTGGCCGGCCTGGTCGCGGCGGTCTCCGCCTACGAGGAACTGGCCGTCGACGCGGCCCTGCGGGGCGGCCGCGACCGCGTGTATCGGGCGCTGCTGGCCCACCCGCTGGTCGCTCAGCATGCCAAGGCCTCCCGCCTGACCGACGAGCTGCTGTCCGCCAACCGCGCCCACCTGGCCTGGCTGTCGTGACCGCACGGCTCTACGCCGCGGCGGACGGCGGCAACTCCAAGACCGACGTGGTCCTGGGCGACTCCGACGGCCGCATCCTGTCCCGCGTGACCGGCCCGACCACCTCCCCGCACGTCCTGGGCCTGGAAGGGGCCCTTTCCCAGCTCGCGGCCCTGGTCGCCGAGGCCCGCGCGAAGGCGTCCCTGCCCGCGTCGATCGAGCTCGACCAGCTCTGCGTCTACGTCGCCGGCGCCGACCTCCCCGTCGAGGTGGAACGCCTCAACACCGCAGTGGCCGCCCTGGCGCTGGCCACCGCCTCGACGGTCGACAACGACCTGTTCGCTCTGCTGCGCGCCGGGACCGCCGACCCCGACGCGGTGGGCGTGGTCTGCGGCGCCGGCATCAACGCGGCCGGCCGGAGATCCGACGGCGCCACGTCTCGCTTCCCAGCCCTGGGCCAGCTCTCCGGCGACTGGGGCGGCGGCCACCACCTGGCGGCCCTGGCCCTGTATCACGCCAACCGCTCCGAGGACGGCCGCGGCCGGGCGTCGGCCCTGCAAGCCGCGGTCAGCACCCACTTCGGGCGGCCGACGGTGGAGGCGGTGACGATCGCCTTCCACCTGGGCGACCTGCCCATGTCCCGCCTGGACGAACTGTGCGAGGTGCTGTTCGAGGTGGCCGCCGAGGGCGACGAGATCGCCACCGGCGTGGTGACCCGCCTGGCCGACGAGATCGAGTCCCTGATCCGGGTCTCGGCCGCCCGCCTCGACCTGCTCACCGCGCCGTACACCATCGTCCTGGGCGGTGGCGTTCTCACAGCCCGCCACGCTCAGCTCCACGACGACCTCCTGGCCCGCGTGTCGGCCCTGTCCCCGAACGCCGAGGTCACGGTCCTGACCCAACCTCCGGTGGTGGGCGCCGCCCTGCTGGCCCTGGACGCCCTCCACGGCGGCACCTGTCCTCCCCCACTGGAAACCGCGGTCCGCGCAACGCTCTGACCCGCCCCCGTGCATCGCAGGACGTCACCGCGGCTCGATGCGATGCTCGGCGACGGTCACACGTATGCCAAGCGGGCCCGCAGGAGGCTCAGCACCAGCTTCGCGTCGTCGTCGAGTTGTCCCTCACGCCGGGCGAGTGGCTCGAGGTCCGCCGGCCCCAGCCCCGCCATGGGTCGGGTGACGAGGTTCGCCAGCCGCAGGTCGGCCAGTTCCAGAACGCCGTCGTGGTCCTCGAGGAGCGCGTACTCACCGCCGGGTGAGATCCACAGCGGGAACCCCTGCTTGCCGAACGGATCCGGCGCCTCGACCCGGTCGAGGCGGGCCGGGTCGTACCAGCGCGGCGGCGCGGCCGGGAACTCCAGTGCGACCAGGTCGTGGCCGGGCACGTAGGTGAGCCCGAGCGGGAACTGATGCGTGGGGAACTGCAACTCGTACTTCGGCAGGTACTCGCCGCCCTGTTGCACCAGCTCCCCACCGACGGCCTCCCAAGCGCGCAGGTATTTCCACATCCCGCAGGTCAGCACGCGATCAGGCCCGCAGAACCAGGCGATCGCGACCTCGTCGGTCTCCGACCGGGCCGTGTGGCGGGCCACAACCCGCAGATCGGGGTCGAGGACGGCGAACGACGGCGGCTCGGGAAACGTGGGGCGGATGGTGACCGCCACCCGGCCGCTGATCGGGTCGCCGGCCAACACCGTGACGTCGCCATCGGCCGGCGCCTGCCGGATCGGGCCGTCCCCGCTGCCGATCAGAAACTCGCCGGCCCCGCCCACGATGAAGCCGCCCGGGACGGCGGCCATGCCCGGATAGAACCACGAGGTCGGCTCGGCAATGACCTCCCGGACCCAACCGGGACGACGATACCGGACGATCGAAAGGTGGTTCCGCGGCCCGTTGTACGACTCGGTCACGACGATGGCGTCGCCTAGATGCACCACATCGCGGTAGAGCGGATCCCCCTCTCGATCCGGGCGCAGGAGGAAACTGTCCCGCGGCTCGCCGGTGGGCAGGTCGAACATCTCCACACGATTGCGTTGGCCCAACCGTCCGAGCACTGCGAACTCGCAGAGATCCGGGGCGAACGCCAGGCTGTCGGGGTGACGCACCGGAAGGGGCCTGGTGATGAGGCTTCCCGCCCGCCGGACTGCGCGGGGATCGGCCGCCGCGAACTGGTCGAACAGGGCTTGGGCCTTCGGGTTGCCGGGCCGCGAGTCGGCGAGCTCGGCCATGGCCGACACCGCGTGGTCGAGGCGGCCGTCCAGCACCGACCGCCAGGTCTGTCGGGTCACCGGCGCTCCTTTGCGCGTACCGTCACCGTGGGCAGCCATCGTAGCGATCCGGCGCTCGGCGTACGGTCCGTGCCTGCGGCCAGGCACGCGTTCGACCCACCGTCCCGGTGGCCCCGGGTGAGGAACCAGCGACCGGCCCGGCCCGACACCGGCTGAGATCCTTGCCCGATATTGATCGACCGGCGCCTCTGCCCCACGGCCATGCCGACCAGATCACCGAATCGCCTACAGGGTCCCCAAAAAAGGCGGAGGGCTGTGAGGTGGCTCTCAAAACTGTCCGATCGGTCAGAGTCTGACCGATCGGCCAGGCATGCTGGCGGGCGAGGGAACTGACCGATCGGACAGGTCGTCGGGCGGCGCGGTGGAGGTGAGTCGTGGTTCGTAGCAACACGCGTGATGAGATTCTGGCCGCGGCGGCGCGCCAGTTCGCGGCGGCCGGGTACAAGGGGACCTCGCTGCATGACATCGCGGTCGATGTCGGGTGCTCCAAGGCGGCGCTGCTGTACCACTTCGACAGCAAGGAAGCGATTTTCACCGAGCTGTGCGCGCCGGCGATCGCGGAGCTCGAGCAGCTCTGCGAACGGCTCGAGCGGCTTGAGGGCGCTGCGGCGCGGGCGGCGGCGATCGAGGGGTTCGTGGATCTGTCGATGCGATTCCGCAAGGAGATCCAGATCATCTACGGGGACCTGCCGAGTCTGCTGCGGCAGCCGGGCCTGCGCAACGTCCACGGGATGACCAGGCGGATCTGGGAGGTCCTCGCGGGGCCGTGCGACTCGCCCGGGACCGTCATCGCCGCGAAGCTGGTGCTCGCCGGGATTCCGGCGATCGCGTTCGGCATCGAGTACGAAGACCAGCGGTACTCCGACGAAGACCTGCGCGCCGCGCTGATCGAGGCCGCGACGCGCGCTCTCGCACCGCTCACCTGAAACCGTTAGGACGCCAACGTCATGGCTACTCTGCTCTACCGGCTCGGCCGGGCCTCGTTCCGGCATCGCTGGCTGGTGCTCATCCTGTGGGTCGTGGTGCTCGGCGCGCTCGGCGGCGCGGCCCTCGCGTTCAAGGGGCCGACCTCCAGCGACTTCACCATGCCCGGCACGGAGTCGCAGCGCGCGATCGACGCGCTCACGACGCAGTTCCCGGAGGCCAGCGGGGCCACCGGCACGATCGTCATCGCCGCGCCCGAGGGCGCGAAGCTCGTCACGGACCAGAACAAGGCCGCGGTGATGGGGCTCGTCGGGGAGGCGAACAAGCTGCCCGGCGTGGTCGGGGCGCTGGACCCGTACACCACCAAGGCCCTGTCCCCCGACGAGCGTTACGCGCTGATCACCGTGCAGTTCGCCGACCGGGCGGACAAGGTCACCAAGGACCAGCGGGCCGAGTACGAGCAGACGGGCAAGGCGGCCGAGCAGGCCGGGCTGCGCGTCGAGCACGGCGGCGAGGTCATGAACCAGGAGCCGGAGGTCGGCGGCAAGGAGGGCATCGGCGTCGTCATCGCGCTCGTGGTGCTGCTGGTGACGTTCGGGTCGCTGGTCGCGGCCGGGATGACGATGCTCAACGCGCTGCTCGGCGTCGGCGCGGGCATGGCCGCGCTCTTCGCACTGTCGGGCGTGGTGCACCTGACGAGCACGGCGCCGGTGCTGGCGCTGATGCTCGGGCTCGCGGTCGGCATCGACTACTCGCTGTTCATCTCCTCGCGGCACCGGCAGAACCTCAGCGACGGCCTGGCACCGCAGGAGGCGGCCGGGCGGGCGGTCGGCACGGCCGGGTCGGCGGTCGTGTTCGCGGGTGCGACCGTCGTCATCGCGCTGGCCGGCCTGGCGGTGGTGAACGTCCCGTTCCTGACGGTGATGGGCCTGGCGGCGGCCGGCACCGTGGCCGTCGCGGTGCTCGTGGCGATCACGCTGCAGCCGGCGCTGCTGGCCTTCGCCGGGACGAGGATCCTGGCCCGCAAGCAGCGCAAGACCCTGGCCGAGGGCGCGGCGGCACACCACCCGGAGAGCTTCGGGTTCCGCTGGGCGCGGTGGATGATCCGGCTGCGGGTGCCGGTGATCCTCGTCGGCGTGCTGGGGCTCGCGGCGCTGGCCATCCCCGCCTCGCACATGCGCATCGCGCTACCGGGGGCGAGCGAAGGGCCGCAGGACACGCCGGCGCGCAAGGCCGCGGACCTCATCGACCAGGGCTTCGGGCCGGGCTTCAACGGGCGCCTGGCGCTGGTGGTGGCCAGCGACTCGCCGGACACGACAAAGGCCAAGGTCGGGGAGGCGATACAGAGCCTCACCGGCACCCCCGACCTGCTGGCCGCCACCGCGCCGAACTTCAGCCGCGACGGCAAGACCGCCCTGGTGGCGCTGATCCCGAAGACCGGGCCGACGGACACGGCAACCGAGGACCTCGTCCACGCCGTACGCGACAAGCTCAAGACGATCGGCGGGGCCGACTTCGCGGTCACCGGCCAGACGGCCCTCGGCATCGACGTGTCGGAGAAGCTGTCCGCCGCCATGCCGGAGTATCTGCTGCTCGTGGTGGGTCTGTCGGTACTGCTGCTGATGCTCGTCTTCCGCTCGCTGCTGGTGCCACTCAAGGCGGCGGCCGGGTTCCTGCTCACCGTCGGGGCGACCTTCGGCATCACGGTGCTGGTGTTCCAGGACGGCCACCTCGGCGACCTGATCGGGCTGGACCATCCCGGGCCGCTGGTGAGCTTCCTGCCGATCCTGCTCATCGGCATCCTGTTCGGCCTGGCGATGGACTACGAGGTATTCCTGGTGTCACGGATGCGCGAGGACTTCGTGCACGGCGACACGCCGCAGCAGGCGACGATCAACGGCATGGGGCACGGCGCCCGGGTGGTGACCGCGGCGGCGTTCATCATGGCGGCGGTGTTCGCGGGCTTCATCCTGGTCGAGGACCCGATCATCAAGTCGATGGGCTTCGCGCTGGCGATCGGCGTGGCGATCGACGCGTTCATCGTGCGGATGACGATCGTGCCGGCGGTGGTGTCGCTGCTCGGCCGGGCCGCGTGGTGGCTGCCGCGCTGGCTGAACCGGATCCTGCCGAACGTGGACATCGAGGGCGAGAAGCTGCGCCACCACCTGTCCCAGGAGCCGGCCACCGAAACACCCGTACGCGTATAAATCGTGAAATGTCCGGGAAGTCCGGTGCCCTGGCGCCGGACTTCCCGGCCGAGCGCGAAGCAGGGTCGCCGGCCGACGTCAAGCGCAGCCCGCGGCCCGGTGCCGGATCGCCGCCATCATGAAGGGCGGGTTAAGACCTCTGGACATGAACAGTTAACAAACCTAATAATGGCGACCACCGTCGATGGAGGTCGCCCATGAAGCGCATCGCGCTCATACTCGGCGCCGCATGCCTGCTGGTCACCGGCCTGTTCGTGGCCACCAACGCGTATGCGGCCAACCTGTTGTCCAACCCCGGCTTCGAAAGCGGCAACCTGTCGGGCTGGTCGTGCACCGGCTCCGGGTCCGCCGCCGTCACCACACCCGTGCACTCCGGCTCCTACGCGCTCAACGGCAACGCCACCGCCTCCGACAACGCCCAGTGCACCCAGACCGTCACCGTCCAGCCGAGCACCGCCTACACCCTCTCCGCGTGGGTCCGCGGCAGCTACGTCTACCTCGGCGTGACCGGCGGCGCGTCGACCTGGACCTCGGCCACCGCCTACACCAAGCTCACGCTCCCGTTCACCACCGCCGCCGGGCAGACCTCCGTCCAGGTGTACCTGCACGGCTGGTACGGCACCGGCGCGTACAACGCCGACGACATCGCCCTCGACGGCCCGGGCACGCCGCCCACCACCACGCCACCCACCTCCTCCTCCCCCTCCAAGAGCCCGTCGGCGAGCCCGAGCCCGTCCAAGAGCCCCAGCACCAGCCCGACCACCCCGGTGACCGGCATCCCCAAGCACGCGCTCATCGGCTACCTGCACGCCAGCTTCGCCAACGGCTCCGGATACGTCCGGATGGCCGACATCCCGGCCGCCTGGGACGTCATCGACCTCGCCTTCGGCGAGCCGACCAGCGTCACCTCCGGCGACATCCGCTTCAACCGCTGCCCGGCCGCGGAGTGCCCGAACGTCGAGTCCGACGCCGAGTTCCTCGCCGCGATCAAGGCCAAGCAGGCCCAGGGCAAGAAGGTGCTCATCTCCATCGGCGGCCAGAACGGCCAGGTCCAGCTGACCACGACCGCGGCGCGCGACGCCTTCGTCAGCTCGGTCAGCGCGATCATCGACCGCTGGGGCCTCGACGGGCTCGACATCGACTTCGAGGGCCACTCGCTGTACCTCAACGCCGGCGACAGCGACTTCCGCAACCCGACCACCCCGGTCGTGGTCAACCTGATCAGCGCCCTGAAGTCGCTCAAGGCCAAGTACGGCACCAAGTTCGTGCTCACCATGGCGCCCGAGACGTTCTTCGTCCAGCTGGGCTACCAGTTCTACGGCGGCACCAGCGCCGGCGACAACCGGGCCGGCTCCTACCTGCCCGTCATCCACGCGCTGCGCGACTCGCTGACGATCCTGCACGTCCAGGACTACAACTCCGGCCCGATCTGGGGCCTGGACAACCAGTACCACACCATGGGCGGCGCCGACTTCCACATCGCCATGACCGACATGCTCAAGGCCGGCTTCCCGGTCGCCAACACCGGCCAGACCTTCCCCGGCCTGCGCCCCGACCAGATCGCGATCGGCGTGCCGGCCGCGGTGAGCGCCGGCAACGGCTACGTCGCCCCGGCCGTGGTCCAGACCGCGGTCAACTGCCTCGTGAGCGGCTCCGGCTGCGGCGGGTACACCCTGCGCGGCGGCACCTCGCCCGCCTTCCGCGGCCTCATGACCTGGTCGATCAACTGGGACCGGTACTACAACTGGGAGTTCCAGAACGCCCAGCGCCCGTTCCTCAACGGCTTGCCGTAGGTTCAACCGGGTGAGCGCACTGAACCTGGTGAACAGCTGGCCCGTACAGACCGCGGCGGTGGCGGTCGTGGACGCCAAGGGTGTCCGCGACCGCCACGGCCCCGACGACGCCCTGCCGTGGGCGTCGGTGACGAAGCTGCTCACCGCCCTGACGGTCCTCGTGGCGGTGGACAAGGGTGACCTACTGCTGGACGAGCCCGCCGGGCCCGACGGCGCCACCGTCCGCCACCTGCTCGCCCACACCTCCGGCGTCGCCTTCGACGAGGGGTCGATCCTGGCCGCCCCCGGCCGCAAGCGCATCTACTCCAACCGCGGCTTCGAACTGCTCGCCGAGTTCGTGCTGACCCGCACCGGCGGCACGTTCGCCGAGCTGATGACCGAGTCGGTACTGCGCCCGCTCGGCATGGGCGGCACCCGCCTGGACGGCTCCCCCGCCGCCGGCGCCGTCGGACCGGTCTGCGACCTCGCCCTGCTGGGCCAGGAACTGCTCGACCCGTCACTGGTGCCCGACCTCATGCCGGAGGCGGTCACGGTGCAATACCCGGGCGTCACCGGCGTGCTGCCCGGCTTCGGCCGCCAGGACCCCAACGACTGGGGGCTGGGCTTCGAGCTGCGCGACCACAAGTCCCCGCACTGGACCGGCGCGAACAACTCGCCGCGCACGTTCGGCCACTTCGGCAAGACCGGCACGTTCCTGTGGGTCGACCCGGCCGCCGGTCTCGCCCTGGCCTGCCTCACCGACCGCGACTTCGGCGAGTGGGCAGCCGAGGCGTGGCCGGCGCTGTCGGACGCGGTCCTGGCCGAGCACGCCGGATAGCCGAATGTCGGAGATGCCGGGCGCACCCGGCATCTCCGACAATTGCGACAATCAGTACCAGCCCGCCGTCGACCAGTCGTCGGCCGACCAGTAGTGCCCGGACCAGTAGTGACCCGACCAGTAGTGGCCGGTCCAGTACTGCCCGGACCACTCCGGATCACTCCAGGTGCCCACACCTGTCCACGGCGTGCCGCCCCAGGTCGCCGCCGACCAGGTCCGCGACGTGTACGGCGGCACCCAGCGCTGGTTGTCCTGGTCCAGGCAGTCCCAGAGCTGCAGCTGGTTGCCGTTGGCCGAACTCCAGCCGGCGACGTCCAGGCACCGGCCCGAGCCCACGTTGACCAGCTGCCGGGCCGCGGTGACCCGCCACTGCTGCGCCGCAGTGCCGTTGCAGTCGTACAGCTGGATCTTCGTCCCGTTCTGGTTCGCCGCCGCCGTCACGTCCATGCACTTGCCCAGCGCCCGCACCGAGCCGTCGGACCGCAGCTGCCAGTACTGCGCCGGCGTGTTGTTGCAGTCGTACAGCTGGATCGGCGTGCCGTTGTTGCTGAGCCGGTTCATGACGTCGACACACTTGCCGGCGAACCCCGCGATCTGCCCGGTACCGCCGTCGCCGCCGACCCCCGTCCAGGTGTCGCCGGCCATCCGGTAGCCCATCCACACGCCGCCGTTCCACGACGTCTTCTGCGCCGAAAGCGACGCCCACGCCGCGTTGTTGAACGGGCCGAAGAGCGTCATCTCGCCGGTCAGCGCGACACCGTCCGCGGTCAGGTGATTGCCGCCGCGGGCCGTCTCCACCGAACCGGTCCCGGTGCCCCGCGCGAAGCTCTGCGTCGCCGCCGGCGTCGAAAGCGCCGCCGACCGGGCCACGTTGAGCTCCTTGAGCCCCTTGCCCGCCGTGTTCCCCGCGGTCAGGGTCGTCGCGCCGCCCACCAGCAGCGCCTTGACCTGATCCGGGGCCAGACCCGGCCGCTGCTGCAGCAGCAGCGCCGCCGCCGAGGACACCACCGCGGCCGCCTGCGAGGTGCCCGAACCCTTGAAGCCGGTGTCGCCGACCCGGGCGTTCGGGTACGTCGCGTCGACGTAGGAGTTGACGTCCCGCAGCGACACGATCGACATGCCCGGCGCCAGCAGATCCACCTTGCGCGCCGCGGTCGAGCCGTTGGTGAACGTCGCCAGCTCGTCGTCGCCGGTCGTGGTCGTCTGCTTCGTCGTCGACGCGCCGACCGCGACCACGAACGGGTCCATCGCCGGGTTCGTCAGCGCCGTCGTGGCATTACCGTCGTTGCCGGCCGCGATGACGACCGTGATCCCGGCCTGCCAGGCCTGCTCGACCGCGTACATCAGCGGGTCGACGCTCTGCGCCGACATGCCCGCCGTGCCGTACGACAGGTTGATCACCCGGATCGGGTTCGCCGGGTCGTAGTTGCGGTTCTGCACCACCCAGTCGATCGCCGCGATGATCTGCGTGACGTCGGCCGCCCCCGTCGCCGTGCCGACCTTCACCGAGGTGACCTTGGCCTTCGGCGCGAGGCCCACGGTGCCGCCCGCGGTGTCGTTACCGACCATGATGCCGGCCATGTGCGTGCCGTGGCCGAACGTGTCCAGGTAACGCAGCTGGGCCGACTGCGACTCGAACGACAGGTCCGGCCCGTTGACGACCTGCCCGGCCGGCAGCCCGGTGACCGGTGCGATGCCGGTGTCGATCAGCGCGATGCCCACCCCCTGCCCGGTCAGCGACGCCGCCGAGCCGGTGTCGGCCCGCACGATCGACCGGACGCTCTTCAGCGTCGTACCCGCCCCGGCCGGCCACTCTCCGGCCAGGAAGCCGCCGCCCGCCTTCGCCCCGGTGACCGGGTCCGCCGCGCGGGCCGCCGCGGCCGGAACACCCGCGCCGAGCACCCCCAGCGCCACCGCGGCGGCCACCACGCCCCGGCCCCATCGCCGGCCCGCTCTCGGTTTCCTCATCGACCATCTCCCCATCCATGGAGCACGGAACGCACTCACTGCATGCATCCGAAAGACCACGATGAGCTGCCACTAACCGAAAGTCACTGCCCCGTGACGACTTCGCACCGATCACCCGACAGGATCTCCGCGGCGCTGTCGTCCACCCCGGCGACCCCGCCCCCGAACCGCCCGACACCTACCAGGCCCACGCCTCCGGCCCTGGCCCCCCGTTGCCGACCGGCGGGAAGATCTCGTTCAGCCGGGCCACAGCGTCATCGCCCAGCGACGACTCCAGCGCCACCAGCGCCAGGTCGAGCTGCCGCGGGGTGCGCGGCCCGACGATCGGCGCCGTCACACCCGGCCGCGACAGCACCCACGCCAGCGCCACCGCCGCCGGATCCAGCCCCAGCTCGGCACAGAACGCCTCGTACACCTCCAGCACCGCCCGGTGCTGCTCGACCCGCGCCGCCGCGTGCGACGTCGTCCGCCCGGCCACCCCGTCCCGGTGCTTGCGCAGCGCCCCCGACAACACCCCCTGCGCCAGCGGCGACCACGGCAGCAGCCCGATCCCCAGCGCCTGCGCGGCCGGCACCACCTCCAGCTCCACATGCCGGGTCAGCAGGCTGTACTTCAGCTGCTCCGACACCAGCCCGAGCGTGTGCCGCCGGATCGCCGCCGCCTGCGCCGCCGCCAGATGCCAGCCGGCGAAGTTGGAGCTGCCGACGTACAACACCTTGCCCTGCGCCACCAGAACGTCCATCGCCTGCCAGATCTCCTCCCACGGGGTCGAGCGGTCCACGTGGTGCATCTGATACAGATCGATGCGATCGGTCCCCAGCCGCCGCAGCGAAGCCTCGCACGCCGCGACGATGTGCCGCGCCGAGAGCCCCCGGTCGTTGGGCCCCTCCCCCATCGGCTGGTACACCTTCGTCGCCAGCACCACCTCGTCACGCCGGCCGGTCCGGGCGAACCACGACCCGATGTACGACTCGCTCGTGCCCTCGAAGTCCCGCGCCCCGTACATGTCCGCCGTGTCGACGAAGTTGATCCCGTCCGCCAGCGCCCGGTCCAGGATCGCGTGGCTGTCGGCCTCGCCGAGCTGCCACCCGAAGTTCATGGTCCCCAGGCACAGCCGGCTCACCTTCAGCCCCGAGCGCCCCAAGTTCGTGTACCGCATGCCGGCGAAGCTAGGCCGCCCGCCCGACTTCGCCGAAGCCGTTCGACCGTGCTCGAATGAAACCGTGAAACGCCTGGAGCTCACCCCCGACGACCTGCTCCGCCTGCGCTTCGCCCACTCCCCGATGACCGAGGTCGTCACCAGCACCATGGCCCTGCGCGGCACCTCGTGGCAGCACGCCCGCTGGCGCGCCCGCGTCGCCCCGGCCGTCGCCGGCCTCGACGACCTCTGGCGGGTCCTCGCCCCGCCGACCGGCGCGATCCCCGACTTCCTGACGCCGGTACCGCAGACCGCCCGCCCCACCCTCGAGGCCGAGCTCACCGCCGTCGCCGCGACCCCGCCCGACCGGATCGCCGCCGAGCTCGCCGCCGCCGGCCTGCCCGCCGAGGACCCCGCGGCCCTGCTGGCGCGGCTGATCCCGCAGATCCGGCAGTACTTCCGCGTCGCGCTGGCCGACCTGTGGCCCCGCCTGCGCGCCGCCGCGGACAACGACATCGCCCACCGCACGGCCACGGCCGCCTTCCCGGGCCCCGGCGCGCTGCTGGCCGACCTGCATCCGCGGCTGCGCTGGAACCCCGACGCGCTGCAGCTGGACTACCTCAAGGACACCGAACACCCGCCGTGGACGCTCGGAGGCAACCCGCTCCTGGTGCTGCCGACCGCGTTCACGGGCACCGCCGCATGGATTCTCGAATCGGGGCGGGGCCGCGCGGTGTGGTATCCGCCGCGCGCGGTCGGCGCCCTGTTCGCCGCGGCGACACCACCCCCGCCGCGGCCGCTGGCGGCGCTGCTGGGCGGCACCAGGGCGGCGGTCCTGACACTGCTGACGACCCCGTCGAGCACGGGAGACGTCGCCGAACGGCTGGGGCTGGCCCCGGCGACCGCTTCCCACCACCTGACGGCGCTGCGTGACGCGGGCCTGATCGTCGCCGCACGGGCGGGCCGGCGGGTGAACTACCGCCGCACCGATCTCGGCGACCGCCTGGTAACCCTGGGCTGACGCGTGCCCCGGCCCCCTAGCCACCGCGCGTAAGACGTCCTAGGAAACTAGGCCAGGACCTGCCGGAGGGCCGCAGCGAACCCGGCGGCCGGGTCAGTAGTCGGCCAGGTGGCGCAGGGCCGCCTGGAGCAGCCCGAGCAGCGGCACCGGCGGGTCGGCGCGCAGCCAGCGGCCGGTGGCCACATCGCACGCCGTGGCCACCGCCCCGCCGATCACGTCCGGCATCAGCGAGTCGGGCGGCGTGCCCAGGCGCTCGGCGATCGCGGACGACAGCGCCGTCGCCATCGCCAGGCGCACGCGCAGGTACTCGCCCTGGATCGCCGGCGTCGCCAGCACCGTGCGCAGGCCCGCGAACCAGACCCGGTCCGGCACGTACTCCGGCGCCTGGCCGCCCGCGAACTCCGCCAGGATCGCCGCCTCGATCGCCTCGCGCAGCGGCTCCTCCGGCGGCCGGGCCCGCAGCGCCGCCCCCGCCCGCTGGGCGCGGTCGACCGGCAGGGCGCAGATCGCCTCGGCCTTGCTGGAGAAGTAGTTGTTGAACGTCCGGGGCGACACGCCCACCTCGGCCGCGATGTCCTCGACGAGCACGCCGTCGAAGCCGCGCTCCACGGTCAGCCGCAGGGCGGCCAGCGCCAGCGCCCGCCGGGTCGCCTGTTTCTTGCGTTCACGCAGGCCCGGTTCCATGTCTCCCACGATAGCAAAAAGTGCGTGTTCAGCAAGCTTGCGCAACACGCAACAAACTTCCCCAAGGTGGATACCCGCTGCTGGACGTCGTCACCGTCCCGCTCGGGGTGAGCCTGGCATTCACCACCGCCGCCCTGCCCCGCGCGATCCCGCGGGGGGAACGCGAGCGCGGGCGGCTGGGCGAACCGGCGGCTGTTCGGTCAGACTGATCCGATGACGGAACCGATCACCCCGGACGACGCGCGCCTGTGGCTGGAGGACGTCGAGGGCGAACGGGCGCTCGACTGGGTCCGCGAGCGCAACGCCGAGACGGTCGCGGCGCTGACCGGCAATGATCGCTTCACCGAGCTCGACGAGGGCATCCGCGCCGTCCTCGACGCCGACGACCGCATCCCGATGATCGCCTGGCACGGCGAGCGGGTCTACAACCTGTGGAAGGACGGCGAGCACAAGCGGGGCCTGTGGCGGCGCACGACCCTGGAGTCGTACCGCACCGGGCAGCCGGACTGGCAGAGCGTGCTGGACCTCGACGCGCTCGCCGAGGCCGAGGGGGAGAACTGGGTGTGGCAGGGCGCGACGTTCCTGCGCACCGGACCGCTGGCCGGCGAGCACCGCTGCCTGGTCTCGCTCTCCCGCGGTGGCGCCGACGCGGCCGTGGTGCGCGAATTCGACCTCGACGCGGGCGAGTTCGTCAAGGACGGCTTCACCCTGCCCGAGGCGAAGAGCAGCGTGAGCTGGATCGACGCCGACTCGGTCTACGTCGGCACCGACACCGGCCCCGGCTCCATGACCACGTCCGGCTACCCGCGCCAGGTGCGCGTGTGGCGGCGCGGCACCCCGGTCGCCGACGCCCCGGTCGTGTTCTCCGGCTCCCCCGACGACGTGTCGGTGAGCATCACCACCGACCCGTCCGGGCCGGGCCACCGCGCGATCGTCCGGCAGGCCACGGACTTCTTCCACTGGCGGCGCCACCTGCGCACCGGCGACGCGCTCACCGAGCTCGACGTCCCCCACGACGCCGGCGTCTCCGTGCACCGCGAGTGGCTGCTGGTGCGGGTGCGCACCGACTGGGAGGTGGGCGGGTCCACGCACCCGGCCGGTTCGCTGCTGATCGCGCCGCTGGAGTCGTACCTCGCCGGCGAGCGCGACCTCACGGTGCTGTTCAGCCCCGACCCGCACACGTCGCTGAGCTACGCGGAGTGGACCCGCACCGGGCTGATCCTGGTGCTGCTGGCCGACGTGCGCAGCCGCCTGGAGCTGCTGTCGCACTCCGGCGGCGAATGGCACCGCACGGTGCTGGGCAGCGAGCTCGGCCAGACCGACGTGTGGCACACGAACAAGGACAGCGATGAGCAGTACCTGCTGCTGTCCAGCGGCTTCACGCTCCCGCCGACGCTGCGCCACGGCGACCTCGCCGCCCCCGCGCAGCCGCCCACGATCCTCAAGCAGGGCCCGGCGTACTTCCCGGCCGAGGGCATCGAGACCCGCCAGTTCTTCGCGACCTCCGCCGACGGGACCCAGATCCCGTACTTCGTGGTCGGCCGCCCCGACGCCGGCCCAAGCCCGACGCTGCTGTCCGGATACGGCGGCTTCGAGGTCTCGCGCGTGCCGGCGTACAACTCGATCGTCGGGCGCGGCTGGCTCGCCCGCGGCGGCACCTACGTGGTGGCGAACATCCGCGGCGGCGGCGAGTACGGCCCGGCCTGGCACCGGGCCGCCCTGCGGGAGAAGCGCCCGCGCGCCTACGAGGACTTCGCCGCCGTCGCCGCGGACCTCGTCGAGCGCGGCGTCACCACCCGCGAGCGGCTCGGCGCCGAGGGTGGCTCCAACGGTGGCCTGCTCATGGGCGTGATGCTGACCCGCTACCCGGAGCTCTTCGGCGCGATCGTCTGCGCGGTGCCGCTGCTGGACATGCGCCGCTACCACCTGCTGCTCGCGGGCGCGTCGTGGATGGCCGAGTACGGCGACCCGGACGACCCCGAGGACTGGGCGTACCTGTCGCTGTTCTCGCCGTACCAGAACGTGCGCGACGCCGTGCCGTACCCGCCGACGCTCATCACCACCTCGACCCGCGACGACCGCGTCCACCCCGGCCACGCCCGCAAGATGGTGGCCTTGCTACGCGAGCACGGCAAGGACGTGACCTACTACGAGAACATCGAGGGCGGCCACGGCGGCGCGGCCGACAACGCGCAGCTGGCCTTCAAGTGGGCACTCGCCTTCGAGTTCCTGTGGCGGACCCTAAGCGGCGGCCAGGGCTAGGTCATCGGCGGCGACGCGGCGGCGGGTGGTTCGCCGGTAGCGGTACACCTGGGCGGCGCCGAAGGCCCACAGGAGGTACTGCACGGCGAACGCCCAGCGGAACGCGGCGAGCGACGGGTGCTCGGCGCCGGGCGCGGTCTGCAGGTCCAGCAGCACGCCGACGGCGACGATGAGCACGATGGAGGCCGTGAACCCGCCGACGTTCACGATCCCGGTCGCGCCGCCGATGCGGTCGGCCGGGTTGAACGAGCGGGCGTAGTCGAAGCCGATCATCGAGGCGGGGCCGTTGACCGTCAGGACCAGCACCAGCACGATCAGCAGCCACAGCGGGGCGCGGCCGGGCCAGGCCAGGACCGCGGTCCAGGCCAGGGCGGTCGCGCCGACGATGCCGAGGACGAGGCTCGAGCGGTGGTACGGCAGCCGCCCGCAGAAGTGCCCGATGGCCGGCCCCATGACCAGGCCGCCGACGGTGAGC
Organism: Dactylosporangium sp. CA-233914; assembly: GCF_050942935.1. Lineage (NCBI taxonomy): Bacteria > Bacillati > Actinomycetota > Actinomycetes > Micromonosporales > Micromonosporaceae > Dactylosporangium > Dactylosporangium sp. CA-233914. The sequence continues at coordinate 8,803,175 of NZ_CP192030.1, forward strand.
AGGGACAGCAGCAGCGCGGCGGTGTCCGGGGCGAGGCCCTCGCCCTGGGTCAGAAACGGGTAGCCCCACAGCAGCGCGAACACCGACCCCGAGAACTGCGTGACGAAGTGCGTCCACAGCCCCAGCCGCGTGCCGGGGTGCGCCCACGAGCGCTTGAGCCCCAGCTCCCGCCGCACGGTCTCGCGGACGACCTCGCCGCGCACGTCCGGCACCGCGGGCGCGCCGGCGGTCCGGATCGCGGCGCGGCGCGGCTGGTCGCGCAGCCAGGTCAGGACCAGCACGGCCGCCACGGCGCTGAGGCCGGCGGCGATCAGGAAGGAGGTCGTCCAGCCGGCGTGGCGCAGCAGGAGCACCAGGGGTACGGCCGAGCAGAGCGCCCCGAGCTGGCCCACCACGCCGGTGGCCTGGACCAGCAGGGGGTTGCGGCGCGGCGGGAACCACATCGCGACGATCCGCAGCACGCTGATGAACGTCATCGCGTCGCCGACACCGATGAGGACGCGGGCCGCGATCGCGGTGCCGATGTCCCCGGCGAAGGCGAAGACGAGCTGGCCGGCGACCATCAGCACGCCGCCGGCGACGAGCAGGCGCCGGGAGCCGAAGCGGTCCAGCAGGACGCCGGCCGGGATCTGCATGGCCGCGTAGACGGCGAGCTGCGCCATGGAGAGCGTCGAGAGCAGCGCGGTGCCGACGCCGAGGCGCTCGGCGGCGGCGACCCCGGCCACGCCGAGGGAGGAGCGGTGGAAGACGGCGACGATGTACGCGAGGAGCCCGATGCTCCACATGAGGTAGCGGCGCATAACGATCTCGACGCTATCCGTCGCCGAGGCGGGAAAGGGGTGACTGTGACCCGCCTCAACTGTGGGTTTGCAGACACCGCCTACGCTGTCGGGGTCTGCTTTGCCGTCCTGAGGACCGTCATGACCGAACTGACCGCCCTGACTGAGCGCCCGATCGCCTGGGAGCACTCGGGCGACGGCGAGTTCCCGTATCACGCGAAGGTCGACGGCCGCACGCTGACCGTCCGGGTCAACGACTTCCCGGCGGAGCCGCTGTACACCCTCATCGTCGACGGTGCCGAGCTCGCCGGCCTCGACGACTGGCCGCGGGCGTGGCGGCGCCCGCCGACCCCGAGCCACCTGCTGGACCTCGTGGCCCGCCCGGTGACCACGGATCTGCTGTGGACGTGGGCGCGGCGCGTCTGCGGCGTGACGACGGAGCACGCGGCCGAGGTCGCGGCCCTGCTCGGCCTGCCGGCCCCGACCCAGGACGACTTCGGGCGCCTGTTCGTCCAGCCCAGCCCGCCGGGCACGGCGTGGTTGCAGCTGTTCATGAACGACCGGGCGGGCCTGGCCTCGGTGGAGATCCGCTTCACGGAGCCGGCCCTGACGCGGGCGGAGCTGGACGCCTGCTTCGGCCCGAGCCAGAACCTGCCGCGGGTGCATTGGGACTCGCCGCACCTGACGGCCCACCGGGTCACCTCCCCGGAGGCCCCGCTGTCGTGCACGTTGTTCGCGTCCTTCCGCGAGGCACCGGAGCCGTCGGCGCGGGCCTTCGAGGTGTCCCTGCGCCGCGACCACCACTGACGCGCTAGCCGCGCAGCGCCGCCCGGATCGGGGCCGTCTTCGCCGCGGCCTCGGCGACCTCGGCGTCCGGGTCGCTGTCCCACACGATGCCGCCGCCGGCCCACAGGTGGGCGCGGCCGCCGGCGATCGCCACCGTGCGGATGGTCAGGCCGAGGTCGACGCTCAGCCGGCCGTGCCGGTCGTGGCCGATCCAGCCGCACGCGCCCATGCTCGGGCCCCGGCCGACCGGCTCCAGCTCGGTGGCGACGGCGATCGCGGCCCGCTTCGGCGCGCCGGTCACCGAGCCCCCCGGCCAGACGGCCGCCAGCAGGTCGGCGAGGCCGGCGCCGGGGGCCAGGCGGGCGCTGACCGTCGACTCGGCCTGCCACAGGCCCGACCAGCGGCGCAGCGCGAACAGCTCGTCGACACGGACCGAGCCGACCTCGCCGACGCGGCTCAGGTCGTTGCGCTCCAGATCGACGATCATCACGTGCTCGGCGCGCTCCTTGGCGGAGGCGAGCAGCTCGGCGCGGCCGTCGGCGGTGGCGGGGCGGGTTCCCTTGATGGGGCGGGTGATCGCGCGGCCCCCGCGGACCTCGACGAGCGTCTCGGGCGAGGCGGACGCGATCCACCAGCGCCTATCCCAGGAACGTTTCGCATCGCCGGATCCGGTGAAATCGCCCGAATCATCGAAACCGTGCGAACGGACGAAATCGGTCATGTTGCGCGAATCACCACGAAGGGTTACGCCGCCCGAATCGGTGAAATCGCTCGGACCATTCCGGCCGGCGTCCGGGGCGGGGGCGGAATCGCTGCGCACCGCACCGGAGAGGACGCCGCCATAACGCGCGCCGGGCAGCGACGCGACGCGGGCGAGGGCCGCGGACGGATCACCCGTGAACGGGGCGCTCGCGTGGCCGACGAGGTTGACCACGTACACGTCGCCGCGGGCGATCGCGCGGCGGACCGACTCCACCGCCGCGGCGTGCTCCGCCTCGCTCCACGACGGTGTCCACATTCCGACAGTTCCCGGCTTCGCCCCCGGAACACGGTCGCGGGGCGGGCCGTGGGTATAGGCGACAGCGACCAGATCGGGCACGGAGGGTGCCGGTGAGGGGGTTACCGAGGGTGGCGACAGCAGGACCGAAATCCCACAGGTGAACGAATTGGTGACAGTGGGTGAGCCGGAAATGTCATGCAGGGGTACGCCGTGCGATGCTGCGAATTCGCTCAGTAATCGAAGTGGGTCTCCACCGTCGATTGCGTACCATTCGAGCCGGGAGCGCTCCCAAATATGGGCACGGCAAGCGTCGGGTAGCCCGGGCGGGTGAAGATCCACTGTCCCGGGTCCATACCCGACAACCGGCCGTAGTGTGCTCATACGAAGGGTGGATTATCCCCAAGTTGTGCCGTCACATGTTCGGAATAGTGTCGTTGGCCGTAGTAGCGTGCATCACTGGTCATGTGAACAACCGCACAGGCTTCAAAAGAACCTCTCAAATCGGAGACCCCCGATGCTCTGCCAGCACCAGCCCCCTTGTCCCACCGCCGAAGACACCGACCGCGAGGCCGCCCGGGTCGCCGCGAGCCACCCGGAGCAGGGCTGGAGCCTGCTCTGCAACGGCGTGATCATTTTCGAGGACACCGGCGAGCTTCTGCCCGATTGCTCCGTGATCGAGCCGCACCGAGGCCCGGCGCCGCACAGCCTCGTGGGCGCCGCGTAACCGTAACGTTCCGTAGTTACGAGGAATCACTCTTCGTAAGCGAAGGTCGGCGGGCACGAGCAGACCAGGTTGCGGTCGCCGTAGCTGTCGTCGATCCTGCGCACCGGCGGCCAGTACTTCGCCTCGCGCGCCGCGGCGCTCGGGTAGGCCGCCACCGACCGCGAGTACGCGTGTTCCCACTCGTCCGCCGTCACGACCGCCGCCGTGTGCGGCGCGTTCACGAGCGGATTGTCGCCGGCGGGCCACTCGCCCGCCGCGACCCGGTCGATCTCCGCCTTGATCGCGATCATCGCGTCGCAGAAGCGGTCCAGCTCCCCCAGATCCTCGCTCTCGGTCGGCTCGACCATGAGTGTCCCGCTCACCGGGAACGACATCGTCGGGGCGTGGAAGCCGTAGTCGATGAGCCGCTTCGCCACGTCGGCGACCGTCACGCCGCCGGCCCGGGTGATCCCGCGCAGGTCCAGGATGCACTCGTGCGCGACGAGCTGCTCGGCGCCGGTGTAGAGGACCGGGTAGTGCTTGCGCAGCCGGGCCGCCACGTAGTTGGCCGCCAGCACCGCCGTCGCCGTCGCCCGGCTCAGCCCGTCCGGGCCCATCAGCCGCAGGTACGCCCACGGGATCGGCAGAATCCCCGCCGAGCCGAACGGCGCCGCCGACACCGGCCCGACCGGCGCGTCCGCGGCCAGGAACGGGTGGGAGGGCAGGAACTTCGCCAGGTGGGCGCGGACCGCGACCGGCCCGACGCCGGGGCCGCCGCCGCCGTGCGGGATGCAGAAGGTCTTGTGCAGGTTGAGGTGCGACACGTCCGCGCCGAACTTGCCGGGCTTGGCGAAGCCCAGCAGCGCGTTGAGGTTGGCGCCGTCGACGTACACCTGCCCGCCGGCCTCGTGCACCCGGGCGCACAGCTCGGCGATGCCGGTCTCGTACACCCCGTGCGTCGACGGATACGTCACCATGATCGCCGCGAGCCGCTCCCGGTGCTGCTCGATCTTCCGGCCGAGGTCGGCCAGGTCGACGTTGCCGAGCTCGTCGCAGGCCACGACGGCGACCCGCATGCCGGCCATGACCGCGCTGGCGGCGTTGGTGCCGTGCGCGCTGGACGGGATCAGGCACACGTCGCGCTGGGTGTCGCCGCGGTCGCGGTGGTAGGCCCGGATCGCCAGCAGCCCGGCCAGCTCACCCTGCGAGCCGGCGTTGGGCTGCAGGCTCACCGCGTCGTAGCCGGTGACCTCGGCGAGCCAGCGCTCCAGATCGCCGATCAGGCGGTGGTACCCCTGGGTCTGCGCCGCCGGCGCGAACGGGTGCACGTTGGCGAACTCCGGCCAGGTGATCGGCTCCATCTCGGTGGTCGCGTTGAGCTTCATGGTGCACGAGCCGAGCGGGATCATGCCGCGGTCCAGCGCGTAGTCCTTGTCGGAGAGCCGGCGCAGGTATCGCAGCATCGCCGTCTCCGAGCGGTGGCTCGCGAAGACCGGGTGCGTGAGGTACTCCGAGGCGCGGCGCAGCCCCGCCGGGACCGCGTCGGCGCTGTCCAGCGCGGTGACGTCGACGTGCGACAGGCCGAACGCGGCGAGCACGTCGCGCAGGTGCCCGAAGGTCGTGGTCTCGTCGCAGGCGATGCCGACCCGGTCGGCGTCGACGCGGCGCAGGTTGATCCCGCGCGCGGCGGCGGCCTCGACGACCTGATCGGCCCGGCCCGGCACGAGCGCGGTGACGGTGTCGAAGAACGCCGGATGTTGCGTGGTGACCCCGCCGGAGCGCAGGCCCGCGGCGAGGCGGACCGCCATGTCGTGGGTGCGGGCGGCGATCGCGCGCAGCCCGTCCGGGCCGTGGTACACCGCGTACATGCTCGCGGTCACCGCCAGCAGCACCTGCGCGGTGCAGATGTTGCTGGTCGCCTTCTCGCGGCGGATGTGCTGCTCGCGGGTCTGCAGCGCGAGCCGGTACGCGGGGGCGCCGCCGGCGTCCTTGGACACCCCGACGAGCCGGCCGGGCAGGGTGCGCTCCAGGCCCTGGCGGACGGAGATGTAGCCGGCGTGCGGGCCGCCGAAGCCCATCGGCACGCCGAGGCGCTGGGCGCTGCCGACCGCGACGTCGGCGCCGATCGCGCCGGGCTCGCGCAGCAGGCACAGGGCGAGCAGGTCGGCGGCGACGGTGACGATCGCGCCCCGCTCGTGGGCCCGCGACACCAGCGCCTCGTGGTCGCGCACGGCCCCCGAGGCGCCCGGGTACTGCAGGTGCAGGCCGAAGAACTCCGCCGGCAGCTCCTCGACGGCCAGGTCGAGCACGCGCACCTCGATGCCGAGCGGTTCGGCGCGGGTCCGGATGACGGCGAGGGTCTGCGGCAGCACGTCGGCGTCCACGACGTACACCTCGGACTTGACCTTCGACGAGCGGCGCGCGAGCGTCATCGCCTCGGCCGCCGCGGTCGCCTCGTCCAGCAGCGACGCCCCGGCGACCGGCAGCCCGGTCAGGTCGGCCACGACGGTCTGGAAGTTCAGCAGCGCCTCGAGGCGCCCCTGGCTGATCTCCGGCTGGTACGGCGTGTAGGCCGTGTACCACGACGGGTCCTCGAGCACGTTGCGCAGGATCACCGGCGGCGTGTGGGTGCCGTAGTAGCCGAGCCCGATCATCGACACCAGCGTCCGGTTCGCCGCCGCGAGCGCCCGCAGCTCGGCGAGCACCTCGGCCTCGGAGGCCGCCGGCGGCAGCTCGAGCGGCTGGTGCCAGCGGATCGAGCCGGGAATCGCGGCGGTCATGAGCTCCTCGACCGAGGAATACCCGACGGTCTTGAGCATGCGGGCCTGTTCGTCGGTGGAGGGGCCGATATGCCGCGCGGCAAAACTCGTCATAGCCACACTCTCTGGATTTGTGGGGACAGGGCGATCGGATGCGCTCCCTCCCCCTCTGTCGCAGACTCCAGAGGTGCCAACCCGTCGCGGTCCTTTTGCCTGAGAGGTTCCGGGGAGGATTTGCCCCTTCGGCGCCGCTTGCGGTGGTGCGAGCGGTCTCTCCCACGCGGGTGTTGCCGGCACGCCTACCCTACCAACTGTGCAGGACTTGACCATCGTGGCGAAGCACACCATCTACTCGGCGATCGTCGGCTCCCGCGCGTACGGCCTGGCCGGCCCCGCCTCGGACACCGACCGCCGGGGCGTGTTCCAGGCCCCGAGCGTCGCGTTCTGGTCACTCGACAAGCCACCCACGCACGTCGAGGGCCCGCTGCCGGAGCAGTTCTCGTGGGAGGTCGAGCGGGCCTGCACCCTCGCCCTGGCCGCGAACCCGACCGTGTGGGAGTGCCTGTCCTCGCCCCTGGTTGAGCACGTCACGGACGCCGGCCGGGCCCTGCTGGAGCTGCGCCCGGCGTTCCTGTCCCGCCGGGCCGCCCGCACCTACGGCGACTACGCCCGCGACCAGCTGGGCAAACTCACCAGCGTCCGGGCCCGCACGGGCGAGGTGCGCTGGAAGCAGGCGATGCACATGGCCCGCCTGCTGCGCGCGGGCGCGCACGTGCTGCGCACCGGCGAGGTCCTGGTCGACGTGTCCGCCATGCGCGACGAGCTGCTGGCGATCCGCCGCGGCGAGCTGTCCTGGGACGAGTTCCAGTCCCTGGCCGCGTCGCTCTCGGCCGGCCTGGCCGCCGCCGAGGCCGAGTCGAAGCTGCCGGAGGAGCCCGACCGCGCCGCCGTGGAGCGCTTCCTGGTCGAGCTGCGGACCGGGGCGACACCGGCCGCCGCACGGCCATCCGCCGCCGCCCAGCCCGCGGTCCCGGACGACGTCCCGGCGTGGGCCGGCGAGGTGGCCGACGAGCACCCGTACCCGCTGATCTTCGCCACCGTGAGCGGCGCACACCTCTACGGCTTCGCCTCTCTCGACTCGGACCTGGACCTGCGCGCCTGTCACGTCCTGCCTCTCGACGCGGTCGTGGGCGTGATGACCGGCCCGGAGACGGTCGAGTCCGGCGGCGTGCGCGAGGGCATGGAGCTGGACGTGGTCAGCCAGGAGCTGGCCAAGTTCATCCGCCTGCTGCTCAAGCCCAACGGCTACGTCCTGGAGCAGCTCCTCTCGCCGCTGGTGATCCGCACCGGCGCGCTGCACGCGGAGCTCAAGTCCCTGGCCCCGCACTGCCTGACCCCCGAGCACGCCCGGCACTACCTGGGCTTCGCCGCGGGCCAGTGGCAGCTGTTCACGAAGACCGGCGAGCTGAAGCCGGCCCTCTACACCCTGCGCGTCCTGCACACCGGCATCCACCTGATGCGCACCGGCGAGATCCAGGCCGACCTGCGCGTGCTGAACACCCTGCCCTACGTTCCCGACCTCATCGAGGCGAAGCGGGCCGGCGAGCACGACCGGCTGCCCGCGGCCCTCGTCTCCCCCGAGCGCCTCGAGTCCGACGTGGCCCGCCTGACCGCCGAGCTGGAGTCGGCCCGGGGCGCCTCGAAGCTCCCGCCCTCCCCCTCCGCCGCCCCGGCCCTCAACGATCTCCTCGTCCGCGTCCGGCTCGGTCGCTGATGTTTACGGCCGGGCCGGGTGGGACAGCCTTCGGCTGCTTGAGAGAAACCGCCGGACGCCGGCCCGACCGTCCGATCGAAGGTTCCCGATGATCGACCAACCGTCCCCGCGACCGTCGCCGTTCAACCTGCCCCATTCCGAGCCGGCCGGTTCCGGGGACCGTTCGGTGGCACCGCCACGGCCGGCGGCCATCCGCTCGTTCCATGACGCGCTCGGCTTCGCCGGCCCGACCTGGCGGGTCGCCGGCTGGGGCAGCGAGCAGCTGCAGCGCGCCCGCTTCGACGCCCTGGTCCGCAACGCCGACTACCGCGGCGGCACCGTCCTGGACTGGGGCTGCGGCCCCGGCGACCTCTACTTCCACCTCCGCGACACGGACCTCCCGCTGCACTACAGCGGCATCGACCTCGACCCGCGCATGGTCGCGCTGGCCGAGTCCCGGGGCGTCCCCGGCGTCTCGGCCGGCGATGCCCCCGGCGGCCGCCACGACTACGTCTTCGCCAGCGGCATCTTCCAGTTCGAGGACCCGGCGGACCCCCTCTACTACCTCGCCATCCTGGAACAGGCGTACGACATCGCCGGGCGGGCGGTCGCCGCGAACTTCCTCAGCGCCAACCGCCCGGACACGGCCCGCGCCGCCGGCGAGCTCTACGCCGATCCGGCCGTCCTGTCCCGCTTCGCCGCCGCGCTCACCGACCGCTGGCGCATCGACCACGCCTACCACCCGCAGGGCGCGGACTTCACGGTCGCGCTGTTCAAGTAGGCGTCAGGGGCGGCAGCGGGCCGAGTTCACCTCGACCATGAGCAGCGACGAGTCGACGGCCTCGAAGTCGCTGCCCTTCAACGCCTTCAGGGCATCGAGCTGGGTGTTGCTCCATTTGCTGTCGTCGGTGCCGGAGAAGAACCACGGGGAGCCGTTGTCGGCCAGGATCGCGCCGTACGTCTTCAGCGCCTGGGCGACGGCCCGGGCCTGGGGCGGATACTTCGAGATGTCCACCGACGCCTTGAGCCGGAAGCGGGCGCCCATCGGCGGCAGGGCCGCGTCGGAGGCGGACGAGGCGGCGTGGCGGGCCGGCCAGACGAAGGCGTCGCGGGTCTTCGGGGCGGTGAAGCGGATCGCGTGGTCGATCCGGCCGGCCGCGGCCTCGTCGGCGCGCGGCAGCCCGGGCAGGATCGGCAGGCCCGCGGCGTCGGCCGAGGTCCAGCCGGCCTTGCGCAGGGCGTTGCCGCGCAGGTCGTACACCGCGCCCGAGCCCGCCCGCCAGCTGCCGTCCGCATTGGGGTGGGCGTCGTAGAGCTCGTACGCCTTGCACGCCGCGCTGTCGTGCACGATCACGTGGCGGTCGCCGCCGGCGTCCGGGCCGCCCTCGACGCGGGCGGTCTTCGGGATCGGGTACGGGCCCGGGTCGCTCTCCCCGGCGTAGGTGAACGTCACCTTGACCTTCGCCTGGCCGGCCGGGACCGGCGTGACCGGGATGCCGAACCCGGCGCCGAAGTCGGGGTGGGCGCGGGCGGCGGCGCCGATGCTCGCGACCCAGGCGGCCGAGTCGCGATGGACCGGCAGCTTGGAGACGTCGGCGTGCCAGACGTTGTCGGCGGGGAAGATGGTGCACCCTGCGGCGGCGCTCGCCGAGGCGGACGGGGCCGCGCCCACCGCACCCTGCGCCGCCGGGAGGGCCGACGCGTCCGCCGGAGGCGGCGTGGCCGGGGGCCGGGGCGCGGAATGCGAACATCCCTGCAGTACGAGCACAAGGAAAACGGCAATCGTCCGCCTCATGCCGCCGGAGGCTACCCGCCGGGGCGCGAGCGCCTCCACAAGGTCACCCGTGCGGGCTGTTAGCATTCCCGGCGTGGCAGACCGGCAGGGTCTCGGGCCGGTGCTCACCGTCCCGAACCTCATCAGCTTCTTGCGCCTGCTCGGCGTGCCATTGTTCCTGTATCTCTTCCTCGCCACCGACGCCACCGGCTGGGCGGTCACCGTGCTCGCCGTCGGCGGGCTCAGCGACTGGGTCGACGGCTTCGCGGCGCGCAGGCTCAAGCAGGTCAGCCGGCTCGGCGAGCTGCTCGACCCGCTGGCCGACCGGCTCTACATCCTGGCCACGCTCTTCGCGCTGACGTTTCGCGACGTCGTGCCGTGGTGGTTCACGATCGCGCTGATCGCCCGCGAGGCCGTGATGGTCATCGTGCTCCTGGTGCTGCGGATCCTCGGCCAGGGGCCGCCGCCGGTGCACTACGTGGGCAAGACCGCCACCGCGATCCTGCTCATGGGCTTCCCGATGATGCTGCTCGCGCACTTCAGCGAGGGGGCGCGCTCCTGGGCGCAGCCGTCCGGGTGGGCGCTGCTGTGGTGGGGCATCGTGCTGTACTGGGTCGCCGCTGTCTTCTACGTCATCCAGGCGGCCGTTCACGTCCGCGCGGGCCGGGCCGTGCAGTTCAAGGCCGCCGACTCCTCGTGAGCTCGCCGCGCCGCGACGACCTGCTGGGCGAGCTGTTCCGCAACCCGCTCGACCCCGGCTACGCCGCGGCGGCGAAGCGGCGCGGCGACGCGCCCCCGCCGAGGTGGGGCCGCTGGGTGAGCGCCGTCGCGATGCTGGCCATCGGGTTCCTGCTCGCGGTCGCCTACCACCAGGCCGTGGCGGGCGAGCCGAGCGCCTCGAAGGCCCGCGACGACCTCGTCGCCGACGTCCGGGCGCGCCAGCGCACCTCCGACGACCTGCAGCGGCGCGAGGCCGAGCTGCGCGCCCAGGTCGACCGGGCCCGCGACGACGCGCTCGCCGACAGCGACAGCGCGACCCGCCTGAAGAACCTCGCGGCGGGCAACGGCACCGGCAAGGTCACCGGGGACGGGGTCGCGGTGCGCATCGTCGACGCGCCGCCGCAGGTCGACCCGGTCACCGGCCGGACCGAGCAGGAGAACCTCGGCCTGGTCCTCGACCGCGACCTGCAGGACATCGCCAACGGCCTGTGGCAGGCCGGCGCCGAGGCGATCGCCGTCAACGGCCAGCGACTCACGGCCACCAGCACGATCCGGGCCGCGGGCGGGGTCATCCTGGTCGACTTCCGGCCGGTGACCAGCCCCTACGAGGTGACCGCGATCGGGCCGGCGGACATCGCCGGCACGTTCGGCGACTCCGCGACGGCCAAGCGGTTCAAGCGGTACATCGAGCAGTACCGCATGCAGTTCAGCGTGAAGAAGCGCACGAACCTGACCCTCGCCGGCGCGGCCGAGCCGCCGCTGAAGTACGCCAGAACTCCCGCACCGACCACGCCGGCCCCCGCGTCGGCGGCTCCCTCTGGAGGTCCCACGCGATGATCGCCGTGATCGCCCTGGCCATCGGGGTTGCGGCCGGCATCTTCCTCGAGCCCACGGTGCCGCTCGGGCTGCAGCCGTACCTGCCGATCGCCGTCGTCGCCGCGCTCGACGCGGTCTTCGGCGGGGTGCGGGCCAAGCTCGACGGCATCTTCGACGACAAGCAGTTCGTCATCTCGTTCGTGTCGAACGTGCTGGTCGCCGGCCTGATCGTGTATCTGGGCGACAAGCTCGGCGTCGGCGGGCAGCTGTCCACCGGCGTGGTGGTCGTCCTCGGGGTGCGCATCTTCGGCAACGTGGCGGCGATCCGCCGGCACCTGTTCCGGGCGTGACGCGGTGAAGAAGCCCGCCAACCTGATCATCGCGGTGCTGCTGGCCCTGCTCGGCTTCGCCGTCGCGGTCCAGTTCAAGGCCGGCGGTACCGATGCCGGGCTCTCCTCCGCCCGGCCGGAGGACCTCGTGCGGATCCTCTCCGATCTCGACGCCCAGCAGGAGCGGCTGCGCGGCGAGATCAGCGACCTCGAGGACACCCAGCGGCAGCTCGACTCCGGCGCCCAGGGCCGCGACGCGGCGCTGGCCGAGGCCCGCAAGCGCGCCGACGAGCTGGGGATCCTCGCCGGGACGCTACCCGCCGAGGGGCCGGGGTTGCAGATCGAGCTCGCACAGGGTACGGAAGCCATAAAATCCGAAACCGTGCTCGATGCGGTCGAGGAGCTGCGCGGTGCCGGGGCCGAGGCCATGCAGATCGCCGGCGCCGGTGGGCCCGCGGTCCGCGTCGTCGCCTCGACGTACTTCGTGGACGCTCCGGTTGGGGGCAGGCTGGTGGTCGACGGGACGACGATCGCCGCGCCCTATACGATCACGGTCATCGGAGGACCGGACACCATGCGGACGGCGCTGAACATCCCGGGAGGGGTCGTGGACAGCGTCCGGCAGCACGGCGGTACGGTTTCCGTGCGCGAATCGGATCCGGTGCACGTGAACGCGTTGCACACTGCCGGTGCGCTGCGTTACGCCAAGCCCGCCTGAGCCCTGCCGAGACGACCCCGAAGGACTTGACGTGATTCCCGAGGATCTGCGGTACACCGCCGAACACGAATGGCTCGCCCCGGCCGGTGAGGGCACGTTCAGGATCGGTATCACGCACTTCGCGCAGGACTCCTTGGGCGACATCGTCTTCGTCCAGCTCCCCGAGGCCGGCGCCTCCTTCGAGGCCGGGGCGGCGCTCGGCGAGGTCGAGTCGACCAAGAGCGTCTCGGAGATCTACGCGCCGGTCTCCGGCGAGGTCGTCGCGGTGAACTCCGCACTCGAGAGCGCGCCGGAACTCATCAACTCCGATCCGTACGGCGCGGGCTGGCTGGTCGAGCTGAAGGCGACCGACCCCGCCGCCGTCGGTGACCTGCTCGACGCCAAGGCCTATGGCGAACTGACCGTCGCCTGACAGTTTTTCACTCACCGCCCTGCCGCGCGTCCGGTTGACCGGCGATTTCGCGCGTGACTAGGCTCGCTCAGTCAACCGTATGCGCCCAAGGTGATTCGGTGCATCCGGCTGACCCCGACATACGACCGTGAGGTGGTTCGATGACGCGCCCAGACGACGAGTTCCCCCCGCTCGACGTCACGTCCACGCTCAACCTTGGCGCCATTGAGGATGCCATCGAGGGGCCGGACAACGACATGGTGCCCACCCGCATGTCGGGTTCCCTGCCACCAGGCACGGCCCTGCTCGCGGTGCGCCGCGGCCCGAACGCCGGCGCGCGCTTCCTGCTCGACCACGACGTGACCACGAGCGGCCGGCACCCCGACAGTGACATCTTCCTCGACGACGTGACGGTCTCCCGCCGCCACGCCGAGTTCCACCGCGAGGGCGGCACCTTCACGGTTCGCGACGTCGGCAGCCTCAATGGCACGTACGTCAACCGCGAGCGTGTCGAGGCCGCCACACTGAGCAACGGCGACGAGGTCCAGATCGGCAAGTTCCGCCTCGTGTTCGTGGCAGGACCGCGCCCCGACGAGAGCTGAGGCCATGACGGCGTCCGCGGCCGCCTGGAACTCCCCCACCCCGGGTGACGAGCTCACCCGGGGTGAGCGTCTCATGAGCATCGGCGAGGTCCTCGCGCACCTGCGCGGCGACTTCCCCGACGTCACCATCTCCAAGCTCCGGTTCCTGGAGACCGAGGGCCTGGTCGAGCCGCGGCGCACCCCTGCGGGCTACCGCAAGTACACGTGGACGGACGTCGCCCGGCTGCGCTACGTGCTGACCGCCCAGCGCGACCAGTACCTGCCGCTGCGGGTGATCCGCGAGCACCTCGCGACCATGCGGGAGCCGCTGACCGAGGTGTCCACGGCGGCACCGCAGGAGGCGCCCGCCGAGACCCGCCTCACCCGCGAGGAGCTGCTCACCAAGACCGGCCTGACCGACGCCGCGCTGAAGGCTCTCGAGGACCACGGCCTGCTCAAGCCGCGCCCCGGCGCCGGCTACGACGCCGACGCCCTCGAGGTCGCCACCGCCGCCCTCCGCCTGGCCGAGTTCGGGCTGGAGCCGCGGCACTTGCGGGCCTACCGGGCCGCGGCCGATCGCGAGATCGGCCTGTTCAGCCAGCTGGTGACCCCGCTGACCAGGCAGAACAGCCCGGCCGGCCGCGCCCGCGCCGCCGACACCGTGCACGAGCTGGCGGCCCTGACCCAGCGGGTCCACGCCGCCCTGGTCCGCGCCGGCCTGCGCGAGATCCTGGGCAAGTAGCCCTCGCGCGCCCGGCCCGCCGGCGTTCGTCCGCCGATCGCGGTCCGGTCGCGGCCCCCACATTGTGGTGCGGCGGCCTCCGCCTTGCGGGAGAATCTTAGGTAAACGGCACATTTCGTCCGCGGCTCTCCCTGGGCGATCTTCGCCACTCGGCACATCACACGGGCCTCGCGGGTGGCACGAGTGCGGTGGAGGCCGTGTAACGTGCAGGGAGAGGCAAGTCGACACGGAGGCGGCAGTGCGAGAGCTGAATGTGGTCGGGGTTCGCGTGGAGCTGCCTACCAATCAGCCCATCGTGTTGCTCAAGGAGGTCGATGGCGACCGCTACCTGCCGATCTGGATCGGCGCGGTAGAGGCCACCGCGATCGCCTACGAGCAGCAGGGCGTCAAGCCGGCCCGCCCACTCACCCACGACCTGATGCGTGACATGCTGGCGGCGTTGAAGGCCCCCCTGCACGCCGTCGAGATCGTCGAGATGCGCGACAACATCTTCTACGCCGAGCTGGTCATCGGCGACAACGTCCGCGTCTCCGCCCGTCCGAGCGACTCGATCGCCCTGGCCCTACGCGTCGGAGCACCGATCCGCTGCGCCGACCAGGTCCTGACCGAGGCCGCCATCGTCATCCCGGACGAGCAGGAGGACGAGGTCGAAAAGTTCCGCGAGTTCCTGGAGCAGGTCCGCCCGGAGGACTTCGCCGGCTGACACCCCTCCCGCCCCGCCGCGCTACGGCCACGGGCGGGAGGAGGAGGGGCCGGGCAGGCCAACCCGCCCCGGGATGCCGCGACACGGACGCCAGGGGCGGCACAAGCCCGGCTGGCGTAGCCTCGGCACCGGAGCGAGCGGCAGAAACGGGACAAACCAGGCAAGCTGCTGGGGCCGTTGCGACTTCTGGCCTTACGTTCCTTGGACGTAACGTCGTTCCCGCTGTTGGCCACGCCGCAGTGAGCGGCCGACCTTTTGCCCACCGGCGTCAGGCCGTACGCACGCATGGAGACAGGCTCACCACACAACCATTCCGCCGTGCCTTCGGTGGCGGGTGCGCCTCTCAAGGCGAGCTTCCACCGGCCAGGCTCTCGCCCGCCGCACCGCGGAACGTCGCTCCCCGCCGCGCCGCCGCCGTTGGCCACGCCGCAATGAGCGGCTACCCACCCTGCGTCAGGCCGTACGCACGCATGGACACACCGTCACTCGCCACGCAGCCGTTCCCGGCAGCGCCTTCGGTGGCGGGTGCGCCTCTCAAGGCGAGCTTCTACCGGCCAGGCTCTCGCCCGCCGCACCGCGGAACGTCGCTCCCCGCCGCGCCGCCGCCGTTGGCCACGCCGCAATGAGCGGTTACCCACCCTGCGTCAGGCCGTATGCACGCATGGACACACCATCGCTCGCCACGCAGCCGTTCCCGGCCGTGCCTTCGATAACGGGCGCCCCTCTCAGGGCGAGCTTCTACCCGCCGGGCTCTCGCCCGCCGCACCCTTGTGCGCCGTTGAACCTATGGCCTTACGTTCCTTCGGCGGAAACGTCGCTCCCCGCCGTGCCGCCGTCGCCGTTGGCCACGCCGCGGTGAGCGGCCGCCCACCCTGCGTCAGGCCGTACGCACGCATGGAGACACCATCACTCGCCACGCAACCGTTCCCGGCCGTGCCTCCGGTGGCGGGTGCGCCCCCAAGGCGAGCTTCTGCCGGCCAGGCTCCCGCCCCGCTGCGGAAGGCGGCCAGGCGGCGAACCGGCGGGCGGTCAGCGCGTTGACAAGCCCCCCGACGCCCGGCCTTCGCGCGGCCGAGGACCGAGTCGTCATACCGGAGGCGGCGGGACTGGGATCACGCAGCGGGTGAGCCGCGGGGGTGACGGACGGCATGGCAATCTGGCCGGGCCGGGCCGGGCGAGGACCTGGGCACACCGGATGGGTGAATTGTCGTCTTCGCGGGATGGTTCCGAGTTCGCGGGTGCTGGGCGGCATGTGAGCGGTATGTGAGCGGTATCCGTCTCCGGATTCGACCGGTGGGTGAGGTAGGGGCGGAGGGGCGGAATCCGGGGGCACCCGGGCGGGTGACGAGGGCGGATTCTGCTGCGCAGTTCGGTGAACGTGCTTGTCGAAAGCTCGGTGGCGGGTAGCGTCGGGCATGGGTCAACCGCACCGTCGGGGTGCGTCGCCGACACATATCAGTCGCCCGGGTGGGGCGCGCGCAAGCATTCGCGCCCCGACACGCGGCGTGTCGCGGCGTTACCTCCCCGCAGACCCTCAAGGTGCGCTATAGGGTTGCGGGTGTTGACGCTGGAGGTGGGTCGCAATGCAACAGCCGCCCGATCCCGGGATATCCGGTCATGCCACTGAGCACGCTCAGGTGAACCCCTCGAACCTCGGTTCCCGCACGCCCGCCGACCAAACCGCTGGCTACGGCGCCCCGGCGAGCAGCGGGACCAGCGCGGACCTCGGGGCCACCGGCATCTCGATCGCGGACGCCGACGACGTCGGATATCGCGGGCCGACTGCCTGCCACGCCGCGGGGATCAGCTACCGCCAGCTCGACTACTGGGCGCGCACCGGGCTCGTCGTCCCCTCCGTGCGGGACGCGACCGGCTCCGGCAGCCAGCGCCTCTACTCGTTCCGCGACATCGTCGTGCTCAAGGTCGTCAAGCGCCTCCTCGACGCCGGGGTCTCGCTGCAGAACATCCGCAAGGCGATCGACACCCTCCGCTCCCGCGGCGTCGGCGACCTCGCCGGCATCACCCTCATCTCCGACGGCACGACCGTCTACGAGTGCCGCTCCCCCGAAGAGGTCGTCGACCTCCTCCAGGGCGGTCAGGGCGTCTTCGGCATCGCGATCTCCGGCGCGTTCAAGGAGATCGCCGGCACCCTGTCGCACCTGCCCGCCGAGGCCGCCGCCACCGGCGAGGAGATCCCCGCCGTGCCGGCCGCCGCCGTCAGCAGCAGCAGCACCGAGGACCCGTTCGCCGCCGGGGACGAGCTCGCCATGCGCCGCGCCCGCCGCCGGGCCGGCTGACCGGAACCCAGGGCGCCACGACCGGAACCCACGGCACCACGACCGGAAGAACTGGCGCCCGACGAACCGGCTCGGCCCCGGCACGAGGCTGATCAGGGCAAACACGGCTGCCGTCCAGGTCATCGGTCACCCCCTCGGGTCGTAGGAACACCTTAGAACACGGGTACGACAAAATCCGCGGAACCGTCATGGCATGCGGAGTTCCGCCACGAAAACCGCCACCTCCTCGTCACGTCGTAGCGGCGAGGCGTCACGTCGTAAGCTGCGAGGCGTGACGTTCCGTGGCTGGCCCGCCGAGGCGCTCGAGTTTTACGACGGTCTGGAGGCGGACAACTCCAAGACGTACTGGACCGCGCACAAGGCCACGTACGAGGAGAAGGTCCGCGCCCCGATGACGGAGCTGCTCGCCGAGCTCGAGGCGGAGTTCGGCCCGGCGAAGATCTTCCGCCCGTATCGGGATGTCCGCTTCAGCACCGACAAGTCCCCGTACAAGACCCAGTGCTCGGCCTCGTTCGAGCGGGGCGGCTACCTCCAGCTGACCGCGGCGGGCCTGGCCGCGGGCGCCGGGGCGTACATGATGGATTCGGCCCGGCTCGCCCGCTACCGGGAGGCGGTCGCCGACGACCTCACGGGAGAGCGGCTCGCGGGCATCGTCGCGGACCTGGCGGCGAAGGGCTGGTCGGTGACGTCCCACGAGCAGCTCAAGACGGTCCCGCGCGGGTTCGACAAGGAGCACCCGCGGGCGGACCTGCTGCGGCACAAGGGTCTCATCGCCTGGCACCAGTTCCCGCTGAAGCCCTGGCTGGGCACCGCCAAGGCCCGCACCCACGTCGAGGTGTTCCTCCGTGGGTGCCGGCCCTTGCAGGAGTGGCTGGAAACGCACGCGCGCCAGCCGTGAGGATCACCTCCGCTCGACGGCGGCCATGACCACGTCGAACGGGGCCGCGGCCGCCCGGGCGGCGGCGTCGCGGCCGGCGGCCTCGCGGGCGGCCGGCGCGTCGTCCCACAGGCCCGACTCGGCGGCCAGCGCGGCCCGGGCCGCGTCGGCGCCGGCCTGCCAGGCGGCCTCGTCGGCGGCGGCGCGGATCAGGCTGGCCGGGCGCTCGCCGACCGGGACCCGGGGCGGGTCGGCCAGCAGGTTGCCCGGCGGCACGACGACGACCGGCAGGCCGTTGCCGCTGGCCGCGGCGCGCCGGGCCTCGAAGGCCGGGGACTGCTCGACGGCGGCGCCGTAGACGGCGGCGGTGCGGGCGGCGATCGCGTGCCACGAGTGGCGCTCGCGGACCATGGATCGGGCCCGCGACGCCAGGGTCTGGGCGAACATCGGGTCCTGCAGCAGCGCCGCGACCGCGTCGGCGAGGCCGTCGGGGTCGCCGACGGGGAAGCGGATGCCGGTGACGCCGTGCTCGACGATCGAGGCGAGGCCGCCGGTCGAGGCGACCACCATGGCGGCGCCGGAGGCGGCGGCCTCCAGGGCCACGGTGCCGGTGGGCTCGTAGCGGCTGGGCACGACGAACGCGTCCGCGGCGGCGAGCACGGCGGCCAGGGTCGGCTGGTCCAGGGTGCCGGGGAAGGAGACCGCGCGGTGCAGCTTGAGGCGGCGGGACTGCTCGATCAGGGTGCCCCGGTAGGAGCCGTCGCCGACGACGACCGCGCGGGTGCCGGGATGGCGCTCACGGATCGCGGGCATCGCCTCCAGCAGGTCCTGCACGCCCTTCTCGGCGATGAGCCGGCCCGCGTGGACCAGCAGCGGGCCCTCGCCGGCGAAGCGTAGCCGGGCCTGCAGCACGGCGCGGGGCTCGGCGGTCCACATGTCGGGGTCGATGCCGTTGGGCACGACGTCGACGCGCTCGGCGGGGACGTCGAAGAGGTGCTGGACCTCCCAGCGCAGGTATTCGGTCGGGACCATGACCCGGCAGGCCTCGGAGCCCAGCCACCACTCCACGGAGTGCACGCAGCGGCTGGTGTCGCCCGGCAGGTAGCCCTGGTGGCGGCCCGCCTCGGTGGCCTGCAGGGTGGCCACGAACGGGATGCCGAAGTGCTCCTTGAGCGTGATCGCGGCGTGGGTCACCAGCCAGCCCTGGGCGTGGATGATCTCGTAGCCGCCGGCGGGTGCGGTGCGGATCGCGGCCTCGGCCAGCAGGTGGTTCACCGCCATCGTGTGGCCGAGGTCGGTGTCGTCGAACGGGGGCAGGGCGCTGGCGCGGACCACCCGGACACCGCCGAACGTCTCGTTGGCGGGTGCGCCGGGGCGGTGGCGGCTCACGACCGTGACCTCGTGACCGGCCGCCACCAGGGCGGCCGACAGCGGCGCGACCCGGCCGGTGCGGGCGGTTAACTCTTCACTCGACGGAAATTCCCAGGCGATCATCAATACGCGCATAGCGGATACCTCTCGTCGCCGACTGTCACCGTAGCGCGTTCCGACGGGTTCGCGGTCTGGCTTCGCGGGCCAATTTCGTTTTTTCGGAGATCTGCAAGTTGCAGTTTTGCCTGATGGTTACGCGTGCGTGCAGCACCGCGGCGACCGAGCGGGCCGAGAACGGCGCACCCGTCGGGCGGTGTGGTGCGTCACTCTCCGCGATCTCACTGACCGACCCGAGACCGCACTCGCCCAAATGTGCCTCAACCGCGGCGGGCAGCGCGTCCACCGGGCGGCCGGCGGCGCACAGCGCGTCGACGTACGGACCGAGCCACCACGGCCACACGGTTCCCTGATGGTACGCGGCGTCCCGGGCGACCACGCCGCCCCGGTGGACACCCGCGTACCCGTATTCGCCCGGCGCAAGCGTGCGCAGGCCGAGCGGTGTCAGCAGTTCCTCGCCGACGGCGCGCAGGACGTTGTCGCGCAGCTGGGGCTCGTCGGCGCCGGGAGCGTACGGAAGGCTGAAGGCCAGCAGCTGGTTGGGGCGCAGCACCGAGTCGTCGTGGACGCCGGAGCCGCCCTTCGGATAGGGCGCCGGGCCGGCGTCGACGATGTCGAACAGCCAGCCGTCGGGGGCGCGGAAGCGCTTCACGAACTGGGCGCGCACGGCGTCGCGGCGGGTGTGCACCACCGAGGCGTCGCGGCCGCAGCGCTCGCGCAGCGCCGCCAGGGCGCCGAGGGCGTTGGCCCACAATGCGTTGAGCTCGACCGGCTTGCCGTCGCGGGGCGTCACCGGGCCCCGCGGCAGGCGCGCGTTCATCCACGTGAGCCCGGCGTGCTCGGCGTCGAGGGCGAGCAGGCCGTCGAGCGGGTCGACGGTGACGCCGTCGCGGGTGCCCTTGGTGTAGGCGGCGACGATCGCCTCGATCGCCGGCAGCAGCTCGGCGCCCAGGGCGTCGTCGCCGGTACGCGTGACGTGCCGCTCGACGGCGTGGACGTACCACAGCGGGCCGTCGGCGTCGCCGAGCTCCTCGGTGCGCATCCGGGCGCCGAGATCGGCGTGGGACTGCAGGAGCCGGCGCCCCTCGGCGGCGCGGCCGGTGTGCAGGAACAGGCCCTCGTAGGCGGTCATCGTGTCGCGCAGGTAGCTGCCGAACCACGGGTAGCCGGCGACGACGGCCGGCACCCCGTCGCGGGTGATGACGAACTGGTCGGCGGCCAGGACGAGCCGCCGGTCGGCGGCGCCGCGGGCGGCGGCCTGGCGCACGAGCTTGCGGGCGCGGCGGCGGGCCTCGCCGACGACGGCCGGGCCGTCGGGCGCGGGCGCGTCGATCTCGTCCGAGCGGGCGATGACGGTGAGGGTCTCGCCGGCCCGCAGGGTCGCGGTGAAGGTGCCGGCGAACCAGAGGTCCTCGAGGGGGTTCAGGCCGCGGGCGCTCTCCTCGCGGTGGTACGCGTCGAGGTACCACTCCCCGCCGGGCACCCAGCCCGGGCCGTCCAGCCGGTACGCGCCGTCCTCGACGAGCACCCCGCCGTCCTCGGTGCGCCCGACGACGAGTTCGGGGCCGTCGCGGAAGCGCTCGGCGTCCGCGTCGCGCCAGGTGCACAGCGCGCCGAGCGTCAGCCGGACCTGGGCGCCGGGCGGGGCGGCGACGAGGCGGTGCACGACGGCGACGGTGTTGCGGCCGTACGCCATGGCGACCTCGCGCTCCAGCACGTACTCGCCGATCCGCCAGCGCCAGCGGGGCACGGCATCGATGATCTCGAACGACTCGAGGAGGTGGTGGCCGACCGGGTCGAGCGCGCCGGAGCCCCACTCGTGCACCGCGAGGCGGTGCTCGGCGCCGCCGGGCAGGCGCAGGAGCGGGTCCAGGGCCGCGAGCGCGACCCGGCGCTGCGGCGTGACGAGCAGGGCGTGGTAGCGGCGGGTGCGCAGCCCCGCCACGGTGCCGGTCGCGTATCCCCCGAGGCCGTCGGTGACCAGCCATTCGGATTCGAATCCCGCGGGGGTTGCGCAGGCATGCGGGCCGAAGGTCATCACCGATCCGGGGGGCATGTGCCCAACTATGATCCGTACCCCCTCGCTTCAAACGTGCGCCACGGCGGAATTCGCCGGAGATTCATCCGGCAACCGTGTCGGGAATCCGACCGGCGGCCGGGCACGATTCATTATTGGGCTCGTGGGGCATATCCCAGCCAGCTTCGCGCGTACCCGCGCGTGAACTTTCGACACACGTAACACTGTGGCGACAACGGCTGCGCTGGACAGCGGTGCCGAGCGATAGAGCAGGAGCGAGCATGCAGGTCTGGCCGGGCCACCGGTACCCGTTGGGCGCGACCTACGACGGACAGGGCACCAACTTCGCCATCTTCAGCGAGGTGGCCGACTCCGTCGAGCTGTGCCTCTTCGACGACCACGACGCCGAGGAGCGCATCAGGCTGGTCGAGAAGGACGCGTTCGCGTGGCACGCGTACCTGCCGGGCGTCGAGCCGGGGCAGCGCTACGGCTTCCGGGTCCACGGGCCCTACGACCCGGCCCGGGGCCTGCGGTGCAACCCGCACAAGCTGCTGCTGGACCCCTACGCGAAGGCCATCGACGGCGACATCGCCTGGGATCCGGCGGTGTACGGCTACGACTTCACCGACCCCGAGCGGATGTCGGAGGCCGACTCGGCGCCGTTCATGCCCAAGGCGGTCGTGGTGAACCCGTACTTCGACTGGGGCAACGACGCCGCCCCGCGCGTGCCGTACCACCACACCGTGGTCTACGAGGCCCACGTGCGCGGGCTCACGATGCGCCACCCGGACGTGCCCCCGGAGCTGCGCGGCACGTACGCGGGCATCGGCCACCCGGCGATCGTGGAGCACCTCAAGCGGCTGGGTATCACGGCGCTGGAGCTGCTGCCGGTCCACCACTTCGTGCACGACCAGCGGCTGGTGGAGCTGGGGCTGTCCAACTACTGGGGCTACAACACGATCGGCTTCTTCGCCCCGTACCACGGCTACGCCCGCCGGCACCGCGGCCAGCAGGTGCAGGAGTTCCGCGGCATGGTCAAAGCACTGCACTCGGCCGGCATCGAGGTCATCCTCGACGTGGTCTACAACCACACGGCCGAGGGCAACCACCTCGGACCGACGCTGTCGTTCAAGGGCCTGGACAACGGGCACTACTACAAGCTCGACGACGAGGACAACCGGCGCTACACCGACTACACGGGCACCGGCAACAGCCTCAACGTGCGCAACCCGCACACCCTGCAGCTGATCATGGACTCGCTGCGCTACTGGGTCACCGAGATGCGCGTCGACGGGTTCCGCTTCGATCTCGCCTCGACGCTGGCCCGCGAGTTCTACGACGTCGACCGCCTCTCGACGTTCTTCGAGGTCGTGCAGCAGGACCCGGTCGTCAACCAGGTGAAGCTCATCGCCGAGCCGTGGGACGTCGGCCCGGGCGGCTACCAGGTCGGCAACTTCCCGCCGCTGTGGACGGAGTGGAACGGCCGCTTCCGCGACACCGTGCGCGACTTCTGGCGCGGCGAGCCCGCGACGCTGGGCGAGTTCGCCTCCCGCATCACCGGCTCGGCCGACCTGTACCAGGACGACGGCCGGCTGCCCTTCGCCAGCATCAACTTCGTGACCTGCCACGACGGCTTCACGCTCAACGACCTGGTGTCGTACAACGACAAGCACAACGAGGCCAACACCGAGGACAACCGCGACGGCGAGAACCACAACCGCTCCTGGAACTGCGGGGCGGAGGGCCCGAGCGACGACCCGGCGATCAACGCGCTGCGGGCCAAGCAGCGGCGCAACTTCCTCACCACGCTCATGCTCAGCCAGGGCGTGCCGATGATCTGCGCCGGCGACGAGCTGGGGCGCACCCAGCACGGCAACAACAACGCGTACTGCCAGGACAACGAGATCAGCTGGGTCGACTGGGAGGACGTCGACGAGCAGCTGCTGGCCTTCGCGCGCGGCCTGGCGCTGTTCCGCGAGCGGCACCGGGTCTTCCGCCGGCGCCGGTTCTTCACCGGCCGCCCGGTCGCCCGCGCCGAAAGCGCCGGGATCCCCGACGTCGCCTGGTTCGCCACCGACGGGCGGCAGATGACCGGCGAGGACTGGGACAACCAGTTCGGCAAGGCGCTGATGCTCTTCGTCAACGGCGAGAGCATCACCGAGCGCGGCTCGCACGGGGAGCGCCACGTCGACGACTCGTTCCTGCTGTGCTTCAACGCCCACTACGAGCCGCTCGACTTCGTCGTTCCCACGCAGGAGTACGGCAAGGAGTGGGAGCTGGTCATCGCCACCGCGACGGGCCCGGCCCGCGACGGCGTGAGCTACCCCGCCGGCGGGACGATCACGGTGCCGGACCGCTCCCTCGTCGTGCTGGACCGCACGGTATGAGCGGTCCGGAGCGAAGCGGCGCCTGGTCTGGGTCGATCGGCGCGGAGCATCATCGAGCCAGACTGGGCGGAGGGGCCGCTCATCATGAACACAGCTCTTCGCTCGTGCGGCCGGAGCGAAGCGGAGGTCGCATGAGCGTCCCGAGCGGCACCTACCGCGTGCAGGTGCGCCCGGACTTCGGGCTGGACACGACCGCGGGCCTCGCCGGCTACCTGCGCGACCTCGGCGCGAGCCACCTGTACTCGGCGCCGCTGCTGGCCGCGACGCCCGGCTCGCCGCACGGCTACGACGTCGTCGACCCCCGCGTCGTCAACCCGCAGCTCGGCGGCGCGGCGGCGCTGGACCGGCTCGTCGCGGCGCTGCGGGCCGAGGGGCTCGGGCTGGTCGTCGACATCGTGCCCAACCACATGGGCCTGTTCTCCCCGGCCGCGAACCCGATGTGGTGGGACGTGCTGGCCAAGGGGCGGGCGAGCCAGTACGCGGACTGGTTCGACATCGACTGGGACGCGGGCCCGGTCGTGGTGGCGGTCCTCGGCTCGCCGTCGCTATCCGAGCTGACGATCCACGGCGGGCAGCTGCGGTACCACGAGCACCGCTTCCCCATCGCCGAGGGCACCGGGGACGGCACCGCGCAGGAGGTGCACGAGCGGCAGCACTACCGGCTCGTGTACTGGCGGGAGGGCAACGAGCGGCTGAACTACCGGCGGTTCTTCGCCGTCACCGAGCTCGCCGGGGTGCGCGTCGAGGACCCGGCCGTCTTCGCGGCCACGCACGCGGAGATCCTGCGCTGGGTGCGCGAGGGGCTCGCCGACGGCATCCGGGTCGACCACCCCGACGGCCTGCGCGACCCCGGCGCCTACCTGGCCCGGCTCCGCGAGCACGCCCCGGCCGCCTGGCTCGTCGTGGAGAAGATCCTCGAGCGCGGGGAGGCGCTGCCGGCGCGGTGGCCCGTCGACGGCACGACCGGCTACGACGCGCTGGCCGAGGTGTGCGGGCTGTTCATCGATCCCGATTCTGCGGACCTCTCCGAAGAATCGTGGCAGGACGCGGCGCACACCCAGAAGCTGGAGGTGACCAGGCGGCTGTTCACCGCCGAGCTGAACCGGATGGCCCGCCTCGGCGGGGATCCGGAGGTCCTCGCGCGCATCGCGGCGAATTTCCGGGTGTACCGGACGTATCTGCCGGACGCCGTCGAGCACCTCGACGAGGCCGTCGCCCGCACGCGGCAGCAGCGGCCGGAGCTCGAGGACCGCATCGACGCCACGGCGGCGCGGCTGCACGACCCGCAGGACGAGCTGGCGCTGCGGTTCCAGCAGTTCACCGGGGCCGTCATGGCCAAGGGCGTCGAGGACACCGCGATGTACCGCTGGAACCGCTTCGTCGCCCTCAACGAGGTCGGCGGCGACCCCAGCCGCTTCGGGGTCGGGCCGCAGGAGTTCCACGAGGCCCAGGCGCGCCGGCAGCGCGACTGGCCGAGGGGCATGACGACGCTGTCCACGCACGACACGAAGCGCGACGAGGACGTGCGGGCCCGCCTCGCCGTGCTCAGCGAGGTCCCCGCCGAGTGGGCCGAGCTCGGGCAGCGCTGGCGGGCCGCCGCGCCGCTGCCCGACCCGTCGTTCGAGGACCTGTTCTGGCCGACGATCGTCGGCGCCTGGCCGATCTCGCAGGAGCGGCTGCGGCAGTACTTCCTGAAGGCGGCCCGGGAGGCGAACCGCTCCACGTCGTGGTCGGACCCGCACGAGGCGTTCGAGGCGGCCGTGAACGCCGCCCTCGCCCAGGTCTTCCACGACGAGGGCCTGCGCCGCGAGGTGCACGACTTCGCCACCCGGATCACGCCGCCCGGCTGGAGCAACTCGCTGGGCCAGAAGCTCGTGCAGCTGACGATGCCGGGCGTGCCGGACGTGTACCAGGGCACCGAGCTGTGGGAGAACTCCCTCGTCGACCCCGACAACCGCCGCCCGGTCGACTTCGCCGAGCGGGCCGACCTGCTCGCCGCGCTCGACGCGGCCGTCGCCGACGGCCGCGCGCTGCCGCCGGTCGACGTCTCCGGCGCCGCGAAGCTGCTCGTGGTCAGCCGCGCGCTGCGGCTGCGCCGGGGCCGCCCCGAGCTGTTCACCGGCTACCGGCCGGTCGCCGCGATCGGCCCCGCGGACCGGCACGTCGTCGCCTTCGACCGCGGCGGGGCGTTGGGCGTCGCGACCCGGCTGCCGGTCGGGCTGGCCGCGGCCGGCGGGTGGGGCGACACCGAGCTCAAGCTGCCGGGCGGCGAGTGGACCGACGCGCTCACCGGGCGCCCGGTCACGTCCCCGGCGCTCGGCGACCTGCTCGCCACGTACCCGGTCGCGCTGCTGGTGAAGGGCTGAACCATGGAATTTCGCGTCTGGGCGCCGGCGGCGCACCGGGTCGTGCTGCACAGCGGCACCGAGGCCATCCCCATGACCGCCGACGGGCAGTGGTGGACCGCGCGGGACCCGGCCGCGGGCCACGGCACCGACTACGGCTTCGCGCTCGACGACGACGAGCGGGTGCTGCCCGACCCGCGCTCGCGCCGGCAGCCCGGCGGCGTCCACGGCCGCAGCCGGGTCTACGACCACGCCCGTTACTCGTGGGGCGACGCGGCCTGGACCGGGCGGCAGCTGGCCGGCAGCGTCATCTACGAGCTGCACGTGGGCACGTTCACGCCGTCGGGGACGTTCGACGGGGCGATCGAGCGGCTGCCGTACCTGGCCGAGCTGGGCGTCGACCTGGTCGAACTGCTGCCGGTGAACGCATTCAACGGCGAGTACAACTGGGGCTACGACGGGGTCGGCTGGCACGCGGTGCAGGAGTCCTACGGCGGGCCCGACGGGCTGAAGCGGTTCGTCGACGCGGCCCACCAGGCCGGGATCGGCGTGATCATCGACGCCGTCTACAACCACTTCGGCCCGTCCGGCGCGTACACCCCGCAGTTCGGCCCGTACCTGTCCGCCGGCGCCAACACCTGGGGCCGCTCGCTGAACCTCGACGAGGCCGACAGTGGCGAGGTCCGCCGGTTCATCATCGACAGCGCCCTGCAGTGGCTGCGCGACTACCACGCCGACGGCCTGCGCCTCGACGCCGTGCACGCGCTCGTCGACCGCGGCGCCACGCACCTGCTGGAGGAGCTCGCCGCCGAGGTCGACGCGCTGTCCACGGCGGTGGGCCGGCCGCTGACGCTCATCGCCGAGTCCGACCTCAACGACCCGCGGCTCGTCACCGCGCGGGAGGGCGGCGGCTACGGGCTGCACGCCCAGTGGGACGACGACGTCCACCACGCCCTGCACGCGATGCTGACCGGGGAGCGGCAGGGGTACTACGGCGACTTCGGCAGCCCCGAGTGCTTCGCGACGGTGTGGCAGTCGGCGTTCTTCCACGCCGGCACCTGGAGCTCCTTCCGCCGCCGCGTCCACGGCCGCCCGGTCGACCGGGCCCGCATCCCCGGTCACCGCTTCGTCGTGTGCCTGCAGAACCACGACCAGATCGGCAACCGCGCCACCGGCGACCGGCTGACCGCGAGCCTCTCCTTCGGCCTGCTGCGCGTCGCCGCCACCCTGCTGCTGACCTCGCCGTTCACGCCGATGCTGTTCATGGGCGAGGAGTTCGCGGCCCGCACCCCGTGGCAGTTCTTCACCAGCCACCCGGAGCCGGCCCTGGCCGCCGCGGTGGCGAACGGCCGCCGCGAGGAGTTCGCCGCCCACGGCTGGCCGCCCGGCGACGTGCCCGACCCGCAGGACCCGGAGACGTTCGCCCGCTCCCACCTGGACTGGGCGGCGATGGATCAGGACAGGCTGGCGCTGTACCGCCGCCTGATCGCCCTGCGCAAGCGCCTGCCGGGCCTGTCGGACCCGCGCCTGGACCGCGTCCGGGTGGTCCACGACGACGGCGTCCTGCTGATCCGCCGCGGCGAGCACACCGTGGTAGCCAACGTGACCGGGGAGCCGCGGACCGTACCGCTGGTCGCCGAGTGCGTGCACTTCGCGACCGACGACGCGGTGGTGCTGCAGTCCGACCGGCTCACGCTGCCCGGCGAGTCGGCCGCCATCGTGTGAACGCTCAGCCGTAGAGGGGCTCGACCGTCAGCTGCCCGCCGGGGTGGACCAGCACCGCCAGGGTGCGGCCGTCGAGGGTGTAGACCGCCCGCGTCCGCGCCGGGATCGCGATGCGCTCGCCGCGCTCCAGGTCGCAGGCCACGGCCGTGTCGAAGCGGGCGTCGGCGGCCAGCAGCAGGGCGCACGGGCGGTCGCGGGGGCCGGGGAAACAGCCGGCCAGGCGGGCCGGGGAGGGCACGGGGACCGGCTCGCCGATCGGCTGGCCGGTGTGCGGGTCCCAGCGGCGCACCGCGCCGCCCCAGTCGCAGCCGACCAGCATCTCGCGGCCCGTCGGGGCCAGGGCCAGGCCCTGCAGGTCGGCGGCGGCCGTGTACTGCGGCGGGCGGAGGGGCTCGCCGGTCGCGGCGTCCCAGCGGTACAGCGCGGTGTCGTCGGCGGCGATCAGCGTCGCACCGCCGGGGCGCAGCGCCGCCACCACCGCGCGCAGGGGCGGCCCCAGCAGCGGGGCCGCGGCGAGTCGTTCGCCGGTCGCGGCGTCCCAGCGGTGCAGGCCGCCCGGGCCGGCGCCGGCGGCGACGATCCGGCCGCCGGGCAGCGGGGCCACCGCCACGTCCCACACCTCGGCCGGGTCGTCGACCGGCGGCAGCTCGACGCCGGTCGCAAGGTCCAGGCGGCGCGGGCCGGCCAGGCCGGCAGCCAGCAGCAGCGTCCGGCCGCCGGGCAGCGACGCGGCCGCCCGCGGCAGCGCCGGCCAGGTGCCGCGTGAGGTCTTGGTGCGGGCGTCGAACAGGCGGGTGCCGCCGTCGCCGTGCGGGGCCAGCAGCGGGCCGTCCGGGGTCGCCAGGACGGCCACCCAGGCGGCCATGGGGCGGGCGGCGTCGATCCGCACGGAGGACTCCTCTTGACGATAAGCGCGATGAGCTGCTTAAATAACCGATAGGTTAGGTAACCACTTGGTTAGGTACAACATGACCACTGATCGACATGACCACTGATCGCTTGAGTATCACCTTCGCGGCGCTGGCCGACCCGACCCGGCGGGCCATCCTGGCCCGGCTCAGCGAGGGCGAAGCCACCGTGAAGGAGCTGTCGGCGCCGTTCGCGATGAGCGGGCCCGCGATCTCCAAGCACCTGCGGGTGCTGGAGCAGGCGGGGCTGATCTCGCGCGGGCGCGAGGCGCAGTGGCGGCCCTGCCGGCTGGAGGCCGGGCCGCTGCGGGAGGTGGCCGTGTTCGCCGAGCAGTACCGGCGCTTCTGGGACGAAAGCTACTCGCGCCTGGACGCCTATCTGCAGTTTCTCCAGGACGACGTCAAGGAGCCGGACGATGAGCAGCAGTGACCCGCTGGGCGTGACCGATTTCGAGCTGGACGGCGAGGCCGGGGTGCGCATCACCCGGGTCGTGGCGGCGCCGCCGGCGCTGGTGTTCGAGGTGCACACCAGCCCGCGGCACCTGCCGAACTGGATGGTCGGGCCGCCCGGGTGGACGATGCCGGTCTGCGAGATCGACCTGCGGCCGGGCGGCGCGTTCCGTTACCTGTGGCGCTGCGGGACCGGCGAGGAGCTCGCGATCACGGGCACGTTCCTGGCGATCGAGCGGCCGGCGCGGCTGGTCAGCACCGAGGCGTGGAGCGGCGGCTGGGCGCCGACCCGCAACACGGTCACGTTCACCGACCTCGGCGGGCGGACCCGGATCACCACGTACGTGCTCTACGAATCGGCTCAGCTGCGCGACGACGCGCTGCGCTCCGGGATGCAGGAGGGCCTGGACGCCGGATACGCCAACCTCGACGCCTACCTGGCCGGGCAGTTCACGATGCGCCTGGAGCTGGTGCCGGTGCCGGTCACCGACGTCGACGCGGCCCTGAGCTTCTACGCCGACCGGCTCGGCTTCCACGTCGACCACGACATCCAGCCCGGCAACGGCTCCCGGGTCACGCAGCTCACCCCGCCCGGGTCGGCGTGCTCCATCCTGCTCTACCGCGACCTGCCCGGCCTGGACCAGACCCCCGGCACCCTGCGCGGCCTGCACCTCGTCGTCGACGACGCCGCCCAGGCCCGCGAGGCGCTGCTCAAGCGGGGCGTGGACGCCGGCGAGGTCATGGACCTCGGCGGCATCCTGTACGTCCCGTTCGCCGACCCCGACGGCAACACCTGGATGCTGCAGCAGATCCCGGCTACAGCGTGACCGAGCCGTCCTCGGCGACCGTCAGGGTGCCCCAGGCGGTCCCGGCGACGTAGGGGAAGCGGCCGGCGCGCGCCCCGCGGGTGTGCGTGCCGGCCGTCGCGTCGTGGCGGACCCCGCTCCAGGCCGTCAGCAGCGACCAGCCCGCCATGGCGCGCACGTAGTGGTCGCCGCACTCGATCTCGTTGAACGGGTTGCGGCGGGTGCCGTCGTAGCGGGCCCGCACGCCGCGGACGATCGCCAGCGCCTCCTCGTCGAGGCCCTCGTAGAGGCAGTGCGCGGCGACCTGGTACTCCACGCCGGTCCACACCTCGTCGCAGTAGCGCAGCGGGACGGCCGGGCGCCCGCCGTGCGGCCAGGAGCAGACCACGAGCCCGGTCTCGTCGCCGTCGGCGAACTCGCGATACCCGTGCGGCTCGAAGTGCGTCCGGAGGTTGTACCGCACGATCGAGCGCAGCGCCGTGCGCACCCGGTCGGCGGGCAGGATGTGGCCGAGGCCGAGCTCGTGCGCCCACCACTGGCCGAGCAGCTGGTCCGAGAGGCAGCCGGCGCCGAAGTCGTACTCCTGCCCCGTGCTCGGCTGTGCGTAGAACTCGCCGTTCCACAGTTCGGCGTCGTAGGCGATGGCCGCCTTCTCGAACGTCTCGCGGTATGCCCCTTCCGCCCCGACGAGTTCGGACATCTCCTCCATCGCCCGCAGCGCGGCCAGCCACAGCCCGCCGACGAACATGTTCGGGCCGTGCAGCGAGATGTCGTAGGTGCAGGGCTGGTCGCCGCGGAGCACACCGTCGCCCGATCGATCCCATTTTTCGGAGATGTACGACATGAGGGAGGTCAGCGACGCCCAGTGCGACCGCAGCCACGGGACCCCCGCGCCGTCCAGCACCGAGCGGTAGGTCTTCAGCACCGCGCCGAGCATCCCGTCGAGGGCTGGGCGCTCCGGCCCGCCGATCGGCACCCCGTGCAGCTGCGGCAGGTACAGCGGCAGCACGACCCGGTGCGGGATCGACCCGTCGGGGGCCTGCACGGCGAACTCCGTCTCGCGCATGTCCCGGCCCACGGACGGGAACAGCCGGGCCAGGGCCTGCTCGTAGTTGAGGACGTGGTTGCAGTTGAGCGGGCACGATCCGCCCGCGTCGCCGTTCCAGTTGCGGGTCGAGGCGCCCAGCGCCCCCTCGAACGCGAACGTCCGGCCGTCGGCGGTGCGGAAGACGCTCGGCGAGCGCACGAGCGTCCCCTGCGCGGCGATGGTCTCCCGCAGCGGCTCCGGAAGGTCGCTGGCGGCGACGGCGTCGGCCCAGGCCCGCGAGGCGGCGTCGAGCCGGTCCGCGTCGGCGAGGTACGCGTCGAGCACGTCGAGGGCGCCGCCGAACCGGGTCGCGTAGTGGTTGCCGACCCAGAAGCGCGTCGGGCCGTACCGGTGCTGCGGGCCGAAGCGGTCGAGGTCGGCGTAGCGGTTCGGGAACCACCAGGCGTGGACGATGTCGATCGTCGTGGACTGCCCCGGGGCGAGGGCGAAGGCGGCCGCGACCCCGGCGTCCCAGGTGTGCCCGGCCGGGCTCGGCCCGCTCGGCGCGCGCAGCGGCGCGGCCCCGTAGGCGAGGGCGGAGCGCAGGGCGGCCGCGGAGTAGTCGCCGAGCTGGGTCGGAGTCACCAGGCGGACGGTCTCCACGAAGCGCAGCAGGGCGTCGGCGTCGTGGGCCCGGGGCAGTACCGCCGCGGGGGCATCGGTCCACAGCAGCAACTCGCCGGCGGCCGGGTCGTCCTCGGCCAGGCCCGGGTGGTCCATGAGCACCCCGCTCTGGCCGGGCCGGCGCAGGAGCCGGTTGACGTTGCCGCCGTAGCCGGCCCCGCGCGTGCCACGGATGGGCGTGACGCCGTCCCAGCCGGCCGCGTTCTGCAGGGCGCCGAGCAGGAAGCCGTGGCGGAACCCGGCGCTCGCGTTGCGGATCGTGAAGCGGTACCGCACCAGCGGAAGCGCGCTCGCCTCGGCGTCCAGCGGCACGAACGGGGTGTGCGCCTCGAGCGCCACGGCGACCGGCAGCGCCGGGTCGTGGTACGTGACGCGGGCGAACGGGTACGCGGCCTCGAAGGTCGTGTCGGCCACGAACGGCCAGCGCCAGGTCACGTCCGCGTCGGGCACGTCGGCGTCGGAGACGTTCGCGGCCGGGCGCGGGTGCGGCGGCAGCGGCGCGGCCCGCAGCAGGCGCACGACGTCGTCCGGCGGTTCGAGGGAGGAGACCCGCAGCGCGAAGAAGCTGTCCGGCAGCAGGCCGGCGTGGTTGGGCGGGCCGCCCAGCTGCCACTGCCGCAGCGCGCCGTCGCCGCACAGCGCCACGTGCCCGGTGCCGAGCCCGCCGAGCGGGAACGCCACCGCACGGCGCGCGTCTGCGGTGTACAGCGCCACAACCGACCTCCATGAACCATGAAACCGCGTGTGTGAAATCGATTTCACGCAAGGTAGATCCTCACCCCGCGCCTGTCAAGACGCCTTAGAGTGGCGTTCCATGGCCACGATCTACGAGGTAGCGGCGCTCGCGGGTGTCTCGCCCGCGACCGTCTCGCGCGTCTTCAACGGCAACACCGTGTCGCCGGAGAAGCAGCGGGCCGTGCGCGAGGCCGCCGCCAAGCTGGCCTTCACGCCCAACAAGACCGCCCGCCGCCTGCGCAAGCAGAGCTCCGAGGTCGTCGCCCTGCTCATCCCCGACATCGAGAACCCGTTCTTCACGGCGCTGGCCCGCGGGGTGGAGGACCGGGCCCAGGAGTCGGGCTTCTCCGTGGTGCTGTGCAACACCGACGACGACCCGGGCAAGGAGCTGCGCTACCTGCAGATCGCCGCCTCCGAGCAGATGGCCGGGGTGATCCTGGCGCCCGCCTCCGACGAGGCCGACCTGGGCGCGATCGCCTCGCTCGGGCGGCCGGTCGTGGCCGTGGACCGCACCACGCCGTACCCGGTCGACGCCGTCAAGGTCGACAACCGCGCCGCCGGCATCGCGGCCACGTCGGCGCTCTTCGACGCCGGGTACCGCCGCATCGCGTGCATCGCCGGCCCGGTCGGCATCGAGGCGACCGAGGACCGGTTCCTGGGCTGGCGGCAGGTCATGACCGCGCGGCGGGCCCCCGTCCCGGACGGCTTCCTGCAGCACGCCAACTTCCGCGCCGACGGCGGGCACGCGGCCATGCGGGCCCTGCTCGCGCTGCCCGAGCCGCCCGACGCGGTGCTGACCACGAACAACCTCATGGGCGTGGGCGCACTGCAGGCGATCCTCGAGGCCGGCGTCAACCCCGCGCGGTTCGGCCTGGCGGTCGTCGGCGAACTGCCGTTCATGTTCCTGACCCCACCGGCCGTCGTGCAGGTCCGGCTGCCCGCCCGACACCTGGGGACCACCGCGGCGACGATGCTGCTGGAGCGCATCGCCGGCGACGCCCAGCCGCCCCGCACGGTCGTGCTGCGCGCCGAACTGGCGCCGTAACCGGCCGCTGTCGGCCCGCTACTGCAATCGATACCACAAGAGATATTGCCTGATCAGGGCCAACATACAAAGCCTCGGGAGGGGTCCTTGACGAAATCGATTTCTTGGACTTCACTGTGCCCACCGCACCGCCTCCCAACCGCCTCCCAATCCGAGAGGGACGCAGGCTCATGAACACCCCGTTACGCAAGCTCGCGCTGCTGTGCGCGACCGCCGCGCTCGCGGTCTCACCCTTGGCGGGCTGCTCGAACGACTCCGGGTCCTCCTCCGGCGACAAGTCGCTCGAGATCGTCTACTGGAACTACGGACCGGCCGCCGAGGCCGGCAACAAGGCCACGGCCGACGCCTTCACGGCCGCCCACGCCGGCACCAAGGTGACGCTCACCCCCGTCACCGGCGAGAACTGGGGCACCTACTACGCCAACGTGGCGACGCTCATCGCCTCCGGCAAGCACCCCGACCTCATGGTCATCTCCGGCGAGGGCGCGCAGTTCGTGCACGCCAACAACCTCGTGCTGCCGATCAACAAGTACCTGGACAAGGACGCCGAGGCCAAGACGCTCACCGGCGACATCGCCAAGGGCCTCATCGACGGCTTCACGGTCAAGGGCGACGTCGTCACGCTGACGTACGGCTGGAACGACATGGTCGTCTACTACAACACCGACGTGTTCAAGGCCGCCGGGGTCGAGCCGCCGAAGGCCGACTGGACGTGGGCCGACTTCGAGGCCACGGCCAAGAAGCTCACCGCGGACACCAACGGCGACGGCAAGCCGGACCGGTACGGCTTCACCTGGGCCAGCAACGAGATCTTCCCCGGCATCATGCCCTGGGTGGCCAACGCCGGCGGCAACCTGACCAGCGACGACGTGTGCAAGGCGACCGCCGACACCCCGCAGGTCAACAAGGCCGTGTCGTTCCTGTCCAACCTCATCAAGCAGGGCGTCGCCCCGGCGCCGATGCCGATGAGCGACGTGTTCACCCGCTTCCAGAACGGCCAGGTCGCCATGTTCGGCGCCGGACGCTGGCCGATCGCGACGTTCCTGCCCGCCGGGTTCAAGGCCTTCAACATCCAGCTGTACCCCAAGGGCGACACCTACAAGACGGTCTTCGGCGGCGCCGGCTACCCGATCCTCAAGTCGTCCAAGAACCCGGACCTGGCGTGGGAATACCAGAAGTTCACGGTCAGCGAGGAGATCGAGAAGCAGTACGTCGGCACCCCCGACAAGCCCGGCGACTCGATCCCGTCGCGCCGCTCGCTCGCCCAGACCATCGCCAAGGTCGGCGTGCCGCCCGCGAACTCCGACCTCTACTACGACAGCATCGACAAGTACCCGACGCTCGTGCCGTACCCGGCGCCGGCGAAGTACAGCGCCTTCGAGTCGACCGTCCTGCGCCACCTGCAGCTCATCTTCGCCGGCGAGGCGAGCGTCTCCGACGGCCTCAAGAACATGCAGGGCGAGCTGAGCAGCATCGTCACCTGCTGAAATGGCTGACCTCATGGAATCTGGCACCATCCCTCCGGCCGCGGTCGTCGCCGACCCCGGCCGGGGGGCACCCCGCCGGCGGCGCGGCGACGGGCTCGCGGCCCTGGGGTTCCTGTCCCCGTCGATCGTGACCTTCCTGGTTTTCGTGCTCGCCCCGACGGCGGGCGTGCTGTACCTGAGCTTCTACGACTGGAACCTGCTCAGCGACGGCGAGTTCGTGGGCCTGGCCAACTTCGACCGCCTGGTCCACGACGAGCGGCTGCTGGGGGTGTACGGCTCCACGACCTACATGGCCCTGGCCATCCTGGCCGTGAACGTCGTCTTCGGCCTGCTGCTCGCCGTGCTGCTGGAGACGCGCATGCCCCGCTGGCTGCGCGCGTTCTTCCGGCTGTCGTTCCTGTTCCCGTTCGTGGTGTCGGCCTCGGCGGTCGCGCTGATCTGGCGGTTCCTGCTCAACAAGGACCTCGGCCTGGTCAACTACGCCCTCGGCCTGGTCGGCATCGACCGCATCGACTGGCTGGGCTCCTCGGCGTTCGCGCCGGTGTCGGTGATCGTCGTGAACTCGTGGAAGACGATCGGGTTCTCGATCCTCGTCTACATCGCCGGCCTGCAGGCGATCCCGGACCAGCTCAAGGAGGCCGCGATCGTCGACGGGGCCAACGCCTGGACCCGGTTCTGGCGCATCACCTTCCCGATGCTGTCACCGACGATCTTCTTCCTCGTCGTCATCAACACCATCAACTCGTTCCAGATCTTCGCCGAGCCGCGGGTGCTCACCCAGGGCGGTCCGGGCGACGCCAGCCGCACGATCGTGGAGTACCTCTACGACCGCGCGTTCGGCGACTTCGACCTCGGCTACGCCTCCGCCATCGGCATCACGTTCATGCTGGTACTCATCGTGCTCACCGCGATCCAGTTCCGGCTCTCCCGCAGATGGACGTTCTACGAATGAGCCGAATTCTGTCCCGGACGGCGACGTTTCTGATCCTCATCCTCGCCGCCATCGCCATCACCGCGCCGTTTCTGTGGATCTTCCGGGGCGCGTTCTCGGGCTCGGACGCGGAGCTGTACCGGCTTCCGCCGTCGTTCGATCCGGACAACGTGACCGCGGCGAACTTCGGCAAGGTCACCGAACAGGTGCCGTACTTCCGGTTCTTCCTCAACTCGATCGTCGTGTCCACCACGATCACGCTCGCCCAGGTCGTCACCTGCTCCACGGCCGCCTACGCGTTCGCCCGGCTGCGGTTCCGTGGCAAGGGCGTGCTCTTCGCGGTCGTCATCGGCTCGCTGATGATCCCGATCCAGGTCACGATCGTGCCGCTGTTCCTGGTCATGTCGAAGCTGCAGCTGACCAACACGCTGTGGGCGCTGATCCTGCCGGGCATCTTCAGCGCGTTCGGCATCTTCCTGCTGCGCCAGCACTTCCTGGCGCTGCCCTACGCGCTGGAGGAGGCGGCCAAGCTCGACGGCGCCGGGCACCTGCGCACCTTCGCCCGGGTCATCCTGCCGCTGTCCGGCCCGTCGATCGCGACGCTGGGCATCCTGTGCTTCACGTACTGGTGGAACGACCTGCTCCTGCCGCTGGTCATGATCAGCGACACGGACCGCCAGACCCTGCCCGTGGGCCTGGTCCTGCTGGCCGGCCGCTTCTCCACCGGCTCGCTGGGCACCATCGCCGCCGGCATCGCGATGGCGATCGTCCCCGTCCTGGTCGTGTTCGTCGTGGCCCAGCGCTACATCGTGCAGTCCATCGCATCGAGCGGATTGAAGCTGTAAATGCAAACCACCACCCTGCCCGTGCTGACCTGGTCCGGAGCCACCGCCTGGTGGCACGAGCTGCCCCGCACCCTGGCCGCCGGCGCCGTGACGGTCCTGTCCGCGGCTCCCCTGGCCACGGCCCTGCTCACCGGCGCCCCCGGCTGGCTGGCGGCCACCGCGACCCTGCCGCTGACGCTGACCCTGACCGGCCTGGCGGCCCTGACGGCCGACGTGTCCCGGGCCGACACCCCGCCGCCCGCGCCCACGGCCGACCGGTCCACCGGACGGCACTCGACCCCCGCCACCGACCGGGTCGACGGGCCGCACACGGACGCTGACGCCAGGCGAGTCGACGGGCCGCACGCGAAGGCCAACGCCGGGCGAGTCGACGGGCCGCGGCTGGCGGCGCTGCGGCGGGTGGACCCGGTTCTCGCTCTGCTGTTGTCGGTCGCCGGCCTGGCGCTGATCGCCCCCTGGGGCGTAGTGCCGGCCGCGGCCGCCCTGCTCGTCGGGCCCTACGCGCTCGCCTACGGTGCGGTTCGGGGCAAGCGCGGCCTGGCGGCGCTGCGCGGCGGGGTCATCCTCGCCGCGTATCGCCCCGCCTGGGCCCTCACCCTCACCGGCCTCACGGTGATCGGAGCCTTCATCGCCGCCGCCTCGGCCGGCGTGCTCGCCCTGGCGGTGGCCCCGCTGCTGCTGACGATCGCGGCGCGCCAGACGTCGGCGCTGCTGTCGCAGATCGACGCCCTGCAGGGCGGCGCCCGGTGAAGCCCGAACCGCTCACCGCGCACCTGCCCGACGGGCCGCTCGACGTGGCGATCGTTCGCGCCGTCGACGACCGGCTGCGTGAGCTGAACCCGCCGCCGCGACCCGCCGTGCCGCCGACGGTCGTCGAGGCCGATGGCGTGCGGCTGCGGTTGCACGGTGCAGGAGAGGCTTGTGTGCTGTGGATTCACGGTGGCGGCATGTTTCTCGGGGCCGCCGAGTATGACGATGCCTTCTGCTGCGATCTGGCCGCCCAAGTCAAAGCCGCGGTCGTGGCCGTTGACTATCGGCTGGCGCCTGAGTATCCGCATCCCGCTGCGCTGTACGACTGCCGCACGGCGCTTGCCTGGTGTGCGGATCGGTTTGCCCGGGTCGTCGTGGCCGGGGGTAGCGCCGGTGGTGGGCTGGCCGCCGCGCTGTGTCTGCTGAACCGGGATGAGGGCGGAGCGAAGATCGCGGCCGCGCATCTCTACTACCCGATGCTCGACGACCGGCATGAAACCCCCAGTGCGCACGAGCCGGCCGACACGCCGGTGTGGAATCGGCGGCTCGCCGACGTTGCCTGGGCGGCCTACCTCGGCGGACGCGCCGCCGATGCGCTGGCCGCGCCGGCTCGGGCCGTCGATCTGGGCGAGTTGCCGCCTACCTATATCGACACCGGGGACCGGGACCTGTTCCGGGACGAGGACGACCTGTATGCGCGGCGGCTCGCCGCGGCCGGCGTGCCGACCGTGTTCGAGCTGGTGCCGGGCGGGGTGCACGCGTTCGAGGTCTTCGAGCCCGATGCCGCCGTCAGTGTTGCCAGCCGCGAGCGGCGGATCGGGGCGCTGCGGCGGTCTCTGGACGAGGGTTTCCGCTCGTGGTGACCATTTACGAAGTCGCCGCCCGGGCGGGAGTCTCGCCCGCCACCGTCAGCCGGGTCATGAACGGGGCGCGGGTGTCGCCGGAGTCGGAGCGGCTCGTGCGGGCCGCGGCCGCGGAGCTCGCGTTCACGCCCAACCGGACCGCCCGGCGGTTGCGGGGGCAGCACTCGGCCGTCATCGGCCTGATCATCCCCGACATCGAGAACCCGTTCTTCACCGCGCTCGCCCGCGGGGTGGAGAACCGGGCCCGGGCCGCCGGGTACTCGGTCGTGCTGTGCAACACCGACGAGGACCCGGACCGCGAGGCGACGTACATCGACATCGCCCTCGCCGAGCACATGGCCGGCGTGATCCTCGCCCCGGCGGACGACGCCTCCGACGTGAGCCGGCTGGTCGCGCACCGGCGGCCCGTCGTCGCCGTCGACCGCAGCCTGGCCCGGGCCGACGTCGACGCGGTCACCGTCGACAACCGGGCCGGCGGGCGCTCGGCCGCCGAGTCGCTCTTCGCGGCCGGGTTCACCCGGGTCGCCTGCATCACCGGGCCCAGCTCGGTGGAGACCGCGCAGCTGCGGATGGCGGGCTGGCGGCAGGCGGCGGCCCGGCACGCGGGGCCCGGGGCCGGGGACCTGGAGGAGCTGCTGCGCTACGCCGACTATCGCGTGGACGGCGGGCGGCAGGCGATGGCCGACCTGCTCGCGCTGCCCCGCCCGCCGGACGCCGCGGTTGTCGCCAACAATCTCATGGCCGCCGGCGCGCTCGACGCCCTGCACGACGCCGGGCTCGCCCCGCCGGGCTTCGGCCTGGCCGTCTTCGGCGATCTGCCGTTCGCCTCGTTCGGCCGGCGCGGCATCCGGGTCGTCGACGTGCCCGCCCGCGAGCTGGGCGAGGCGGCCGCGAACCTGCTGCTGGAACGGATCGGCGGCGACGCCGGCCCGGCCAAGACCGTCGTCCTGCGGACCCGGGAGCACCCATGACGTACTACTTCGGCGTCGACATCGGCACGTCCAGCA
This sequence comes from Dactylosporangium sp. CA-233914, assembly GCF_050942935.1. NCBI lineage: Bacteria > Bacillati > Actinomycetota > Actinomycetes > Micromonosporales > Micromonosporaceae > Dactylosporangium > Dactylosporangium sp. CA-233914. The sequence continues at coordinate 8,842,403 of NZ_CP192030.1, forward strand.
GCAAGGCCGTCGTCGTCGACGGGGCGGGCACGGTCCTGCGCTCCGCCGTACGCGAGCACTCCGTCGACCGCCCGCGGCCGGGGCACGTCGAGATGGACGGGGAGCTGTGGTGGTACGAAACCCGGAGCCTGATCGAAGAACTCACCGGCGGTGTCGAGATCGCCGGGGTCGGGGTGAGCGGCATGGGGCCGTGCACCCTGCTCACCGGCGCGGACGGCGTCCCGCTGCGCCCGGCCGTGCTCTACGGTGTCGACACGCGCGCCACCGAGCAGATCGCGGCGCTCACGACGAGGCTCGGCGGGCCGGACGCGATCCTCGCCCGCTGCGGGTCCGTGCTGTCCTCGCAGGCGGTCGGGCCGAAGCTGGCCTGGCTGGCCGAGCACGAGCCGGAGATGTTCGCCCGGGCGCGGCGGCTGTTCATGCCGGCGTCGTGGCTGGCGTACCGGCTGACGGGCTCCTACGTTCTCGACTTTCACTCGGCCAGCCAGTGCACTCCGCTGTTCGACACGCACGCGCTGGACTGGCACCGGCCCTGGGCCGAGCCGATCGCGCCGGGTCTGGAGCTGCCGCCGCTGGTCTGGCCGGGTGACGTCGCCGGGCACACGCGCGAGCGCATCGGCGGCATCCCGGCGGGCACGCCGGTCGTCGCGGGCACCATCGACGCGTGGACCGAGGCCGTCAGCGTCGGGGCGCAGCGGCCCGGCGATCTGATGCTGATGTACGGCACGACGATGTTCCTGATCGCGACCGTCGACCGGCCGGTCGCGACCCCGGCGATGTGGGGCACGGTCGGGGCGTTGCCCGGCACCCGCAGCCTCGCCGGGGGCATGGCGACCTCCGGCGCGGTGACGGCGTGGCTGCGCGAGCTGACCGGCGCGGAGTACCCGGCGCTGCTGGCCGAGGCGGAGGCGTCGGGTGCGGGGGCGCGGGGGCTGCTGATGCTGCCGTACCTCGCCGGCGAGCGAACGCCGATCATGGACCCCGACGCCCGCGGGATCGTCGCCGGGCTGACCCTCTCCCACACGCGCGGCGACCTCTACCGGGCCGCGCTGGAGGCGACCGCGCTCGGCGTGCGGCACAACGTCGAGGCGCTGCGGGCGGCCGGCGCCCCGATCCGCCGGGTCGTCGCGGTCGGCGGCGGCACCCGGGGCGGCCTGTGGACCCGGATCGTCTCCGACGTGACCGGCCTGCCGCAGGTCGTGCCGCGGGTGACGATCGGCGCGGCGTACGGCGCCGCCTTCCTCGCCGCCGCCGCGCACGGCCCCGCCGACATCGACGCCTGGAACCCCGCCGCCGAGACCGTCGAGCCGGACCCGGCCGCCCGCGCCGGGTACGACGAGCTCTACGCGCTGTACCGCGACCTCTACCCGGCCACCCGCACCATCGCCCACACGCTCGCGGCCCGCCAGCGGCTGCTCGCGTGACATCTCCCGGAGGAACCCCATGAGCACCTACGCCCTCCCCGCCGCACCCTCCCGCCCGGCCGCCGAGCCGCGCACCGCGTACCTCGTCGCCAGCGGCGACCTGCGCCCCGCCGCGAACCGGGCCGGCTGGCCCACCCAGGAGGCGATGGAGGCCGCCGTCACCGCCGCGTTCGCCGAGCTCGGGTGGGCCGTCAAGCGGGCGCACGACTACGACCCCGAGGCCGGGCACGGGTTCATCTCCAGCCAGCGGATGGGGCTGGAGGTGTTCCGGACGATCCCGCCGGACGCGCCGCTGATCGTGGCGGAGGCGGTGTGGCAGTACAGCCACCATGTCCTGGCCGGCCTGCGCACCCACCGCGGGCCGATCCTGACGGTGGCGAACTTCGCCGGGGACTGGCCCGGCCTCGTCGGCCTGCTCGGCGTCAACGCCGGCATGGCGAAGATGGGGGTCGCGTACTCCACGATCTGGTCGGTCGACTTCACCGACGACTGGTTCAAGGCCGGTATCCGCAGCTGGGTCGAGACCGGGACGATCGCCCACGACGCGTCCCACGTCGCCGACCTGCCCGAGACGCTGCCCGGCAACGCCGAGACCGAGCTGGGCCGGGCCCTCGCCGCGCAGCTGCTCGCCGACAAGGCGATCATCGGCGTCTTCGACGAGGGGTGCATGGGGATGTACAACGCCATCATCGACGACGAGCTGCTCAACCCGATCGGCATCTACAAGGAGCGGCTGTCGCAGAGCGCCCTGTGGGCCGAGATGCAGCGGGTCCCCGACGCCGAGGCCGACGCGGTCGGCGCGTGGCTCGCGGCCGCGGGCATGACCTTCCGGCTGGGCACCGACGAGGCGACGGAGCTGACCGAGGCGCAGCTTTCGTGGCAGTACAAGATGTACATCGCGGCGCTGCGCATCAGCGACGACTTCGGCCTCGACGCGGCCGGCATCCAGTACCAGCAGGGTCTCAAGGACCTCTGCCCCGCCTCCGACCTGGCCGAGGGCCTGCTCAACAACGCCGACCGCCCGCCGGTCACGTCCCGCGACGGCTCCCGGGTGCTGTGGGAGGGCCGCCCGCTGCCGCACTTCAACGAGGCCGACGAGGGCGTGGCGGTGGACGCGCTGGTCACCAACCGGATCTGGACCGCGATGGGCCTGGACCCGGCCACGACGCTGCACGACGTGCGGTGGGGCGAGGAGTACGACGGGCGGTTCGTGTGGGTCTGGGAGATCTCCGGCTCCGTCCCGCCGTCGCACTTCGCGACCGGCTACGCGGAGGCCGTCGGCTGGCGGCAGGACCCCGTGTACTTCCCGCTCGGCGGCTCGACGATCAAGGGCATCTGCAAGCCGGGCGAGGTCGTGTGGAGCCGCGTCTTCGTCCAGGGCGGCGCCCTGCACGCCGATCTGGGCCGCGCCTCGGCCGTGTCCCTGCCGGCGGAGGAGTCCGAGCGCCGCTCGAAGGCCACGACGCCGGCCTGGCCGATCATGCACGCGGTGCTGCACGGCGTGGGCCGGGACCAGTTCATGGCCCGGCACAAGGCCAACCACCTCAACGTCGCCTACGCCCCGGACGCCGCGACGGCGGACAAGGCGCTGCTGGTGAAGGCCGCGATGCTGGCGGAGCTAGGCGTTCGGGTCCACCTCTGCGGCGAGGTGAACCTGCCCGGTTAGGACTCGTCGCGCAGCAGTTCGGCGATCTGCCGCATGCGCGGGTCGGCGGTCAGGTCCTCCAGGTGCAGCGGGAGCGGGATGCGCCAGTTGGGGTACTGGGCCGTCGTCCCCGGCAGGTTGGGCTGGCGCGGCTCGCCCAGCACGTCGTACGGGGAGGCCAGCAGGATCCGGCACGGGGTGCGGGTCAGCAGGCGGTGCATGGCCACGACGATCTCGGCGTCCGTGCTGTCGCGGGTCGCCAGGCCCTCGGCCGCCAGCAGGGCCAGCAGGGCCGCCCGGTCCTGCTCGGCCGCCGCCTGCTCCTGCCCCACCGGCCGGGTCAGCACGCCCGCCGCGTCTCTGGCCCGGACGTGCTCGCCCGTCAGGAAGCCCGTCGCCGTGGGCAGGTCGTGCGTCGAGATGCTCGCCACGGCGTTGGGCGGCCACCGCGAGGGCGGGACGAAGGCGCCGTCGTCGTCCCGGGTGAACCACAGCACCGCCGAGCCGAGGATGTTGCGCTCCTGCAGGGTCCGCGTGACCACCGGCTCGACCGTGCCCAGGTCCTCGCCGACGACCACGGCACCGGCCCGGATCGCCTCCTCGAGCAGCACGCCCAGCATGGCCTCGTCGTCGTAGTGGACGTAGGCGCCCTGGGCCGCGCCGTGGCCCGGCGGGATCCACCACAGGCGCCACAGGCCGGCCACGTGGTCGACGCGCAGGCCGCCGGCGTGGGCGAAGATGCCGCGCAGCAGGCTACGGTACGCCGCGTAGTTCGTGGCGGCCAGGCGGTCCGGGCGCCACGTCGCCAGGCCCCAGTCCTGGCCCTGCTGGTTGAAGGCGTCCGGCGGGGCGCCGACCCGGGCGCCGGCCGCGATGACGTCCTGCAGGGTCCAGGCGTCGGCGCCGGCCGGGTCGATGCCGACCGCCAGGTCGTGGACGATGCCGACCGCCATCCCGGCCGCGGCGGCGTTGGCGGCGGCCAGCTGCTCGGCGCAGCGGCGCTGGAGCCGGGCGTGGAAGGCGACCCGCTGCGGGTCGGCGGCGGCGTACGCGGCCGGGCCGGGGCGGCGCAGGTCCTCCGGCCAGGTGCGCCAGTCGACGCCGTGGGCCTCGGCCAGCGCGGTGTAGGTGGCGAAGTCGCGCAGGGCCGGCTCGGCCGGCTCGAACGGCTCCGGAACATCGGTGAACAGCAGTTCCAGGGCCGCACGCTTGGCCCGCCACACCGTGTCGTAGTCGATGAGCGCGTCCGGCGGGCCCGATGGCGGGCGCAGGGCGTCGACGCGGGCCTGCACATCGGCATCCGCGGACCTGTACTCCGGCAGGTCCGCGATCCGCAGGTAGAGCGGGTTGACGAAGCGGCGCGACGACGGCGAGTACGGCGAGGCCGGCATCGCACCGACCGGCGCGACCGCGTGCAGGGGATTGACCAGCACCGCCCCGGCCCCGGTCTGCGCCGCCCAGCGGGCGAACGCGGCCAGGTCCGCGAAGTCGCCGACGCCCCAGGAGGCGGCCGAGCGCACGCCGTACAGCTGGATCATCCAGCCCCAGGTGCGGGGCACCTCGGGCAGCGCGACGCGCGGGGCCACCGGGGCGGCCCCGGCGGTGCGGGGTTCCAGCAGCGCGACCACGGCCCGCACGACCTCGGGGTCGATGTCGACGCGGCGACGGCCGGTGGTCTCGTACCAGGTGGCGACGCCCCGCGCGGCGGCCGCCGCGACGAGGGGGCCTTCAGAGGAGGCAGACACGGGCGGGGAAGCGGTCACGGGCCCGTCATACCCCGGGGACGCGATCGCGAAGCACGAGGCTCGGCACGGACTCCGCGCCGACGAGCTGCAGGGCCTGACGGACGCCGCGGCCGCAGCGGACCACCGTGTGGCGGCTCGGGCGGGACGCGGCGAAGCGCACGATCGTGCCGGCCCCGGCGGCGTCGACGAAGTCCAGGTCGCTCGCGTCGAGCAGGACCACCGAGTCGGCGTCGGCGACCAGGTCGAGGATCGAGGGCAGGGAGCCGGCGTTGGACGCGTCCAGCTCGCCCGACAGGCGCAGGTGGGCGCCCCAGCCGCCGAGCGTGAAGCCCAGCAGCGGGCCGGGGTGGACGGCGCCGACGCGCAGGAGCAGCTCCTTGCCGAAGGCGCGGCGGTCGTAGAGGCACAGGCTGGTGACGCGCGGGTCGCCGAAGAGCCGGTTCACCCGGGTCTCGTACGCCAGCAGGTCGCTCGGCGTCCACCCCGCCCGCCGGGTCCACACCATCTCGCCGGCGACCGACACCGCGGGCCAGCCCGCGGCGAGCGCGTCCGCGGCGATCCCGCCGAGCGCGGCGAGCTTGTCGTCCACACTGAACAGCGGCCCGCCGAAGGAACCGGTTTGACTGGTGCCGAAGTAGAGCGCCGAATATTGCCCGGGAGCCGCGCCGGCCGCCGCCCGGGCCAGCGCGGCCGCGAGGTCGTCCGAGTCGGCGTCCAAGAAGATCACCGTGCGGTGCCCGGCGGCCACGACCCGCCCGACGAAGTCCGAAAGCAGGTCACGGATCTCGTCGTCATTTGTGTAAGCGCGCATGACGTGCTTACCGAACAACGCCGCCCCGAGCTCCCGCACCGCTACACATTACGACGTGAACAAGCGTGTCGTGAACGCCCGGGGTGGGCCTTGACACAGCCAACTGCTCAACCGCCCGGCGGGTCATTACCGACGCAATCGCCGATCAATTGTTTCGCCATTTCCTACAGGCGCGGCGCGTCGTCCGTCGCGTCGTCGGCGAGTGCGGCGGGGCCCAGGATGAGCGGGTCGGGCGTGCCGACGAGCTCGAAGTCCTTGCCCGTGTAGTCGAAACGGGTGAGCACGTGCCGCATCGCCTCGAGCCGGGCGCGCTTCTTGTCGTTGCTCTTCACCACGGTCCAGGGCGCGTCGGCGGTGTCCGTATAGAAGAACATCGCCTCCTTGGCCTCGGTGTAGTCGTCCCACTTGTCCAGCGAGGCCAGATCCATGGGCGACAGTTTCCATTGGCGGACCGGGTCGACCTGACGGATCAGAAAACGAGTTCGCTGTTCATTTCGCGAAACCGAGAACCAGAACTTGACCAGGCGGATGCCGGAGCGGACCAGCATGCGCTCCAGCTCCGGGGCCTGGCGCATGAACTCGAGATACTCGGCCCGGTTGCAGAAGCCCATGACCCGCTCGACGCCGGCCCGGTTGTACCAGGACCGGTCGAACAGCACGATCTCGCCGGCGGCCGGCAGGTGGTGGATGTAGCGCTGGAAGTACCACTGCGTGGACTCCCGCTCGCTGGGCTTCTCCAGCGCGACGACCCGGGCGCCCCTCGGGTTGAGGTGCTCCATGAAGCGCTTGATCGTGCCGCCCTTGCCGGCCGCGTCGCGCCCCTCGAAGAGCACGACCAGCCGCTCGCCGCGGTCCTTGATCGTGTTCTGCAGCTTGAGCAGCTCGATCTGCAGCAGGCGCTTCGTGCGGTCGTACTCCGCGCGCGTCATACGCGCGTCGTAGGGGTAGTCCTCCCGCCACGTGTCGACCGGCTGGCCGTCCTTGCGCAGCAGCACCGGGTCGTCGTCATCGTCGTCCTCGACCACGTAGTCGTCGAGCGAGAGTTCCGTCATGCTCCTGATCTACCCCAAGCCCCGGGCGTTCACCACTCCCGGGGCTTGAACTCTTGCTGACTCACTGGTACCCGCGGATCTCCTTGAACGCCGCCGGCAGCGACCCGGTCCGCGCGTCGAACGACTTGCCGCCGGTCAGGTCGGCGATCTGCTGCATCTCCCCCACGTTGCCCTCGCCGAAGAGGATCGTGAAGACCGGGATCTTCGCCAGCTGCGGCACCCGGGCCCGGAAGGCGTCCAGCCGCGACCCGGCCGTCACCTCGCCATCGGTGAGCAGCACGATCGACGTGAACCGGTCAGGGTCGTCCTTGGCCAGGGCGGCCGCCTGGTCGTAGGCGACGAGCAGGGCGTCGTAGATCGCGGTGTCCCCGCCGATGTTCAGGCCGCCCGCGTATCCGCGGATCTCGTCCAGCGTCGGCTGGAAGTTGTCCTCGGGCACGTCGAAGCGGCGCACCTGGCCGGGCTTGGAGCTGAACGGCACCATGAGCACCTGCTCGCGGCCGTTGAACCGGGTGAACTGCCCGGACAGGCTGGTGTCGGCGCCGGTGAGCCCGACGAGCGCGTTCTTGAGGCCCTGGATGCGCTCGCCCTTCATCGAGCCGGACAGGTCCAGCACGTAGATGGTGCGGGCGGGCTTGCGCAGGTCGTCGCCGAACGCGCCGATGAGGGCGTTGGCCGCGTCGAGCTTGCCGGGGAACGGCAGCTCGGGCAGCGTGTTGTCCTGGGGCCCGAACTCCGGGCTCAGGCTCAGGTTCGGCACCGCCGGGCGCCGCCAGGTCCTGGCCATGATCTGCTGCTGGACGCTGGGGCGGCGCAGGTAGTCGGCGACCGCCGCGTAGTTGGTCTTCGTCTGCTCGGAGACGCCGGCCAGCAGGGTCAGCGGGTAGTCCGCGGTGACGACGCCGTCGGAGGGGTACACCACCGTGAGCTTCTCCGGCAGCTTGCCGGAGGCGTTGAGCGACAGGATCACCGACTCGTAGTTGACGAGCCCGTCCACGGCGTGGCCGTTCTTCTCGATCGCGTTCTTGGTGAACGCGTCGGCGAGCCAGCCCGAGGAGCCGGCGGTGAGGTTCTGGCCGGCGAAGAACGCCCGCAGGCGCGGGGTGAGCGGGGCGATCTGCTCGGCGTTGAGGGCGGCGCCGGTGCCGGCGAGCGCGGCGGCGACCCCGACCAGGGCCGAGAAGCCGGAGTTGGAGCTGGCCGGGTTGGTCATGCCGTACGTGAACTTGTGCTCGCCCGCCGCCACCGCGATCTCCGACCAGGTGGGCCGGCGGTTGCTCCAGCCGAGCTGCTGCGCGACCGAGGCGCGCAGGCCGAGCACGACCGGCGAGGTGGCGACCTTCGTCGCGGTGCCGATCTTGTCGCCGGCGCCGGGGTGCAGCTGGAGGTAGCGGTTGCTGGCGAACCAGATCGCGTCGTAGTTCTTGGCGGCGTTGCCCGACACCACGTTCTCGATGCCGTCGAGGGTGCCGGTCGCCTGCAGCTTGACCTCGACCCCGGTGGCCTGCTTGGCCTGGTCGAGGATCGGCTGCAGGTCGGTGAGCTCGCTTCCGGCCAGCACGCGCAGGGTGCCGGAGCCCTTCAGGTAGGGCTCCTCGCTCCCGGCCGGCTTGGTGGCGCCGCCCTTGGCGCCCGACTCCGTGCACGCGGCGAGCATGAACGCCGCCGCCAGCAGCGCGACGCCGAACCGCCTCATTTCATCTTCTCCTCAAGCCTCGTCAGCAACGCCTGCTGGGTATTGAAATCAGGGTTGGGCACGGCACCGTCGATCGTGGCCGGCAGCGCGGCGCCGCCGGGGCGGACCTTGGCGAAGACCGGCGCGGTGAGCGCGGTGTCGGCGGTGCGGAAGCCGTGCTTCGCGGCGAGCTTCTGCAGCTCGGGGTCGGTGGCCAGCAGCTTGGCGACCGCCACGCCGTCGGCGCTCAGCGGCACGATGGTGTGCTCGCACACGAGCGTCGGGCTGGGGTAGATCAGCGTCTCCTGCTGGTCGGCGTTCTTGTCGTTGACCACGTGGTCGACGAACTGGGCCTCGTAGACGAGCACCATCGGCGCGGAGTTGCCGCCGCTTCGCAGGTACGCCTCGAACGGCTCCTCGCTGGTCGTGTCGACCGCGCCCTGGTCGGTGAAGAGCTTGGCCACGGCGGCGAGGTCGCCCCCGGTGGCCTGGTCGAGCAGCACCGCGAACATCGCCGCGGAGTTGGAGTCCTGCGGCCGGGTGGTGGCGACCAGCACGTTCTGCGCGACGGGCCGGGTGATGTTGCCCGGGATGTCGGTCCACTTGAGGTTGCTGCGGTTCGCCGCGGCCAGGGCCTTGAGGTCCAGCCGCCAGACCCCGGTGGCGGGATCCGGGGCGGCCAGGTGGGCGGTCTGCAGCAGGTCGGCGATCGGTTTGAAGGTCGCCACCGCCAGCGGCGAGGAGAACACGACCACGTTGTCGCCCTTGGGGTCGCCGTGCGCGCGGACCTCCTCGGCGGCCGCCTTGCTGCTGGGGAACGCGAAGTCGTAGCCCGAGGTCCGGGTCGGCATCTGCCGGGACCCGGCCGCGTCGGCCCGCACCGCGAACCCATGTTTGGCCAGCGCCGCCTTGACCTCGGGGTCGGCGAAGAAGCGTTCCTTCTCGGAGCCGATGATCGCCTTGATCTGCTTGAGATCGCCGCCGCCCGGCCCGGCGCCGCGGCCGAGCAGGTTGCCGACGACCGCACCGATCACCACGAGCACCAGCACGAGGACGATCAGGGGTCCGGTCCGCTTCACGCTCCGATTCTGCTCTATCGGGGCAAGTCCTGATCATCAATCCGCCGTTCAGGTGCCGTTCACCTCGTCCACAGTGGATGATCGTTCGCCACGCTCCCACCCGCCCCCGCGTACAGCTCCTCGCCCGCGGCCGACCCGCCGCGCCAACCGCCAGGATTGGCCAATTGCCGGATTTCCGACGCCACCGTGTCGGCGGCGTCACCGTACGTCCATGGATCGGCCGGATCTGCCCAGAATGCCCCATCCGAACGGCCGATGCTGCCCGCCGACCAGTGGACGGCGGCCGGAATCCGCGTCGCTCAATGTCATACTTTGCCGCGGTCAGGCCGCAGTGCACACCCTTTTCGACCGCGGACGGTTGCAGACATGGGCAAGCATCAGGCGGGCATCGGCGCGCTGACGCGCGGGCTGGTGCTCCTCCTCGCCGTCGGCCTCGTCGCGGGCGCCGGCTGGTTCGTGCTGCACGACGGGCGGGGCAACGCCGTGGACGGCACCGACTGCCCGACCACACTGCGGGTGGTCACCGCGTCGTCGTTCTCCACCGTCGTCTCGGCCGCCGCCCGCTCCCTGCGCGCCGGCCCCGACTGCGTGCTCGTCGACACCACCAGCGCCGACGGCCGCCCCGCCGCCGGCGAACTCGCCCAGGTCAACGCCGACGTGTGGATTCCCGACGACGCCGCCTGGGCCGCCGTCGCCCCGCCCGGGTTCCTGGTCGCCACCGACAAGGACGACGTCGGCGAGCGCGCCAGCTCCGCCGGGCAGACCCTGGCCACCACGCCGATCTTCATGGTCACCGACGGCGCCACCGCCGACCGGATCCGCAACGCCGGCAACGGCTGGCTGGCCCTGGCCAACCTCCTGGACGCCAAGAGCGCCGGCGTCCGCCTTGTGGTGCGCGACCCGACGCTGTCCGGCGACGGCCTGGTCGCGGCCGGGGCCGTGGGCGAGGCGGTCTGGCTCTCCGAGGGCATGGACGCCTCCTCGCTGGCGCTCAACACCGCCCTGGCCGTGACCCGCACGGTCAACCACGACCTGGCCGCCACCCCGAACGAGGCCGGCGAGGTCGGCCTCGTCCCCGAGTACGCGCTGCTGCCGACCATCGGCCTGGCGCCGCCGGGCCGCGTCTACCTCCCCGGCACGGATCACACGGCGATCATGCGGTACACCTGGCTCCCGGCGGCCGCGGCGGTCCGCGACCCGCAGCGGGCCGCGGCCCTCAAGAAGCTCCTGGCCGCCTTCACCACCACCGAGGCCCGCGCGGCGATCTCGGCCGCCGGCCTGCGCGGCCCGGGCCAGACCCGGCCGCCCTTCGACGGCGGCTCGGCCCTGCCCGAGCCCACCGCCCCGCCGTTCGACGTCCTCGCCGCCCACCACGTGCAGCACGTCTTCGCCACCTGGGACCCGGAGGACCGCCGCGGCAACCTGCTCATCGCCGTGGACATCGCGGGCTCCGGCCCCGCCGCCGTCACCAACGCCCCGGCCGGCGGCAAGCAGTCCGCGCTCGACGTGCTCAAGGCCGGCTGCCGCGTGGTCGGCGACCTCATGCCGGTCGGCTCCCGCCTCGGCCTGTGGGAGATCAGCCCCGGCCAGCCCGGCGGCTACCGCAAGCTGCTGCCCACCGACCGCCTCGACGACACGTCCCGGGCCGCCTTCACCCGCTCGGTGAACTCGCTGAGCACGCACAAGGCGGGCGCGGGCCTGCTGGACACGATCGTCGCCTCCTACCGGTCCGTGCGCGACGACTGGCACGACGACATGTTCAACCAGGTCCTCATCCTCACCGACGACGCGAACAAGGACAGCGCCAACGCCCAGGCGGTCGCGGCGGCCGTGCAGCAGCTCACGGCGCTGAAGGACCCGCAGCGGCCGGTCACGATCAGCGTGGTGGTCCTGGGCCGCAAGGACGCGGCGGACCGGCTCAAGACGGCCCTGCAGCCCCTGGGGGCGTACGTCGACAACGCGGTCAGCGTCGACGACGTGCAGGCCGCCTTCATCCACGTCGTGGCGGGCGGCCTGCACGAGTAGCCCGGCCCGGCCGCCTCACGGTCGCGTGCGGGTGAGCACGACGTGGGCCGCCGCGTCGGAGGCGGTGAACGTCGTCGCCTCGTAGCCGGTCAGGCCGTCGTCCAGCAGGCGCTCACCGCGGCCGAGCAGGATCGGGATGATCGGCAGGTGCAGCGAGTCGACGAGGCCGGCGCGCAGGTACTGCCGGATCGTCGCCACCCCGCCCGCCAGCCGCACGTCCGCCCCGCCGGCCGCGTCGAACGCCCGCTCCAGGGCCTTCTCGATACCGTCGGTGACGAAGTGGAAGACCGTGCCGCCCCGCATCGCGATGCTCTGCCGGGGCTCGCGGCACAGGACGAAGACCGGGTGGTGGAACGGCGGGTTCGGCCCCCACCACCCCGACCACTCCGGGTCGCTCGACCAGGGGCCGCGCACCGGGCCGAACATGTTGCGCCCCATGATCGTGGCGCCGATCCCCTCCACGCCGGCGCGCACGAACTCGTCGTCGAGGCCGGTCGAGCCGCCCTCCCGGCCGCCCATGGCCCGGCCGGCGCGGGTCTGGAAGATCCACTCGTGCAGCCGCTCGCCGCCGGCCCCGATCGGGTCGTCCGGACTCTGGTCCGGGCCGGCCCCGAAGCCGTCGAGCGAGATGCAGAAGTTGTGTACGCGCAGCTGTGGCATCGGTCTCGTCCCTTCCTCGCGGGTCAGTCTCGCCCAACGGTCGGCGCCGCGCCGCGGTTCTCGACACGCATGCGTTTTTGACAATGATTGTCATCAGCGGCGAGACTGGGCGGCATGCGGTGGAGGGCAGCGGCACTCGTCGCGGTCCTGCTCACCCTGGGCGGCTGCGCGGTGCACCGACAGCCGGACGACGGGCGGGTCCGGGTCGTGGCCGGGTTCTACCCGCTGCAGTTCGTCGCCGAGCAGATCGGTGGCGACCGGGTCGCCGTGCAGAACCTCACCCGCGGCGGCGCCGAGCCGCACGACCTGGAGCTGCAGCCCAGCCAGCTGGCCGCGCTCGAGGACGCCGGCCTGGTGCTCTACCTGCGCGGTTTCCAGCCCGCCGTCGACGAGGCCGTGGACCTGCAGGACAAGGACCGCACGTTCGACGTGTCCGGGGTCGAGCCGCTGCACGACGCCGACCCGCACGTGTGGCTCGACCCGGTGCGGCTGGCGGCGATCGCCGAGCAGGTCGCCGGCCGCCTCGCCGCCGCCGACGCCGCCGACCCCGCGAACGCGGGCGGATACCGGTCCCGCGCCGACGACCTCGCCGCCCGGCTGCACGAGCTCGACGGGGAGTACGAGCGCGGCCTGAGCGACTGCGCCCGGCACGACCTGGTCACCAGTCATGAGGCGTTCGGTTACCTCGCCGCCCGCTACCATCTGGTCCAGGTCCCGGTCACCGGCCTCAACCCGGACGAGGAGCCCGGACCGCAGCGCGTGCGCGACGTGGCGCGCCTGGCCAAGGAGCGCGGCGTCACCACGATCTTCTTCGAGTCGCTGGTCAGCCCCAAGCTCTCGGAGACCGTCGCCCGTGAGGTCGGCGCCAAGGCCGCGGTGCTGGACCCGATCGAGGGCGTCGAGGACGGGGAGACGTACTTCACGACGATGCGCGCGAACCTCGCGGCCCTCCGCGATGCGCTGGGCTGCCGTTAACCTTGGGCCGATGCGACGCGCCCTGGCCACGATGGTCACCGTGCTGCTGCTCGCCGGGTGCACGCCCGCCCCGGTCGAGTCGCGCCCTCTGCCCGCCGTCACGGTGCAGGACCGCACCAACTCCGACGGCACCTCGGCGCCGGTCGCGGATCCGATCTATCCGGCGTACGGCAACCCGTCCCTCGACGTCCTGCACTACGGCCTGGCCCTGACCTGGGCGCCGCAGCCGCGCACGCTGACCGGAACCGCCACGATCCGCCTCCGCGCGGTCAGCGCCGTGCCGCAGATCCGGCTCGACTTCTCGGCGGCGTACGGCATCCAGAGCCTAAGCGTCGACGGCGCCGCCGCCACCGGCCGCATCACCGACGGCGACCTCGTCGTCGACCACCCGCTCGCGGCCGGCGCCGTGACCACGCTGGGCGTGTCCTACGCGGGCACCCCGGCCACCGTGCCGATGCCGTCCCACCGCGGCGACGTCGAGCCGCTCGGCCTGACCGTCACCCCTGACGGCGACCTGTGGACGATGCAGGAGCCCTACGGGGCCTCGACCTGGTACCCGGCCAACGACCAGCCCTCGGACAAGGCGCTGTACGACATCGCGGTGACGGTCCCGGACGGCTGGTCGGCGATCGCGAGCGGCACCCCCGGCCCGGCCTCGGGCGGCACGTTCCACTACTCGTCGACATATCCGGTCGCCTCCTACCTGACCACGCTCGCCGTCGGCCGCTACACGAAGACCGAGCTCACGGGCCCGCACGGCCTGCCGATCACGCTGTGGACGCGCACGGCCTCCGACGCCGCGACGCTGGATTCGCTCGGGCGTCTTCCGGAGTACGTCCAGTGGCTGGAGGATCGCTTCGGCCCCTACCCGTTCCCCTCGACCGGCGCCGTGCTGGTCCCGTCCGCCTCGGCGATGGAGACCCAGCAGATGATGACCATCGGCGCCCCCGTCCTCAAGGACTCCGCCACCGCCTCCGACGTGCTGCTGCACGAGCTGGCCCACCAGTGGTTCGGCGACGCGGTCGGCCCGTCGACCTGGCAGGACGTGTGGCTGAACGAGGGCTGGGCCACCTACCTCGAGCAGCTGCACCGCGCCGGCAGCGACCCGGCGGCCATGGACCGCTGGGAGCGCGCGGCCCGCTCCGCCGACGCCGACCTGCGCCACCGCCTGGGCCCGCCCGGCCACCCGAAGGCGGACAGCTTCGCCGAGAACAACGTGTACCTCTGCCCGGCCCTGATGCTCCACCAGCTGCGCAAGGCCCTGGGCGACCGGGAGTTCTTCGCCCTGGGCCGGGCCTGGTCGGCGGCCCACACCGGCACCGCCCAGGACCGGGCGGCCTTCGTCACCTTCGTCAACCACCGGACCGGCCGCGACTTCACGTCCCTGATCGACGCCTGGCTGGACTCCCCCACCACCCCGTCCTGAGGTCGGTAGCCTGGTGCCGTGCATTTCGGGGTGCTGGGACCGCTGGCCGTGTGGACCGACAAGGGGGAACCGGTCACGATTCCCGGTCGCAAGGTCCGGGCCCTGCTCGCCGCGCTGCTGCTCCACGAGGGTCGTGCGGTGTCCGTGGACGGGCTGGTGGAGTCGCTCTGGGGTGAGGCGGCACCGGCCGATCCGGGCGCCGCGCTGCACGTGCGCGTCTCGCAGCTGCGACGCGCCCTGGAAGGAGCCGAGCCGGGCGGCCGGGACTGCGTGGTGTCCCAGCCCCCCGGCTACGCGCTGCGGGCCACACCCGACGCCGTGGACGCCGCACGGTTCACCGCGCTGCTGCACGAGGCGGCGCAGACGGCCGGCGATCCCCGCACCCGCGCCGGGCTGCTGGCCGAGGCGCTGGGCCTGTGGCGTGGACCGGCCCTGGCCGACTTCGCCGACGAGGATTTCGCCCGGGCGGCGGCGGCCCGCTGGGAGGAGCAGCGGCTGAGCGCCGTCGAGGCCTCCGCCGAGGCCCGGCTCGACCTCGGCCGGCACCGCGAACTCGTCGGCGAGCTGGGCGAGCTGGTGACCCGGCATCCGTACCGGGAGCGGCTGCGGGCCGCCCACATGCGGGCCCTGCACCGCGCCGGCCGGACGCACGAGGCCCTCGAGAGCTTCCAGCGGCTGCGGCAGCAACTCGCCGACGAGCTCGGCCTCGACCCCGGCCCGGAGGTCACCGCGCTGCAGCGCGCCCTCCTGTCCGGAGACCCGGCCGAGGACCCGCCGCGACCGGCGGCGGCGAACCCGCGGCCCGCCACCAACCTGCCGGCACCGGTCACCGAGCTGATCGGCCGGGACCAGGCGGTCCAGCGGGTGCGGGAGCTGCTGGGGTCGGGCCGGTTGGTGACGCTCACCGGCCCGGGCGGGGTCGGCAAGACCAGCGTGGCCGTGGCGGTCGGCCGGGCCGTGGCCGAGACCTACCCCGGCGGCGCCTGGCTGGTCGACCTGACCACCTGGGACGGGCGGGGCGACCCGGCCGAGCCGGTCCTGTCCGCGTTGTCCATCCCGGACCCACCTGGCGGTTCGGCGCCGGCCGGCGACCGTCTGGCCGCCGCCCTGCGAGACCGGCGGGCGCTGCTGGTGCTGGACAACTGCGAGCACGTGGTGGAACAGGTGGCCGGGCTGCTGGGTGCACTGCTGCCGGCCGCATCCGGCCTGCGGGTGCTGGCCACGAGCCGGGAGCCGCTGCGGCTGCGCGGCGAGGCGCGCTGGGAGCTGCCACCGCTGGACATTCCGGACACCGACGACCCCGGTCGGCTGGCCCGCTCCCCCGCGGTCCAGCTCTTTCTGACGCGTGCCGGGCTTGCCGTCGAACCGCAGAGCGCCGGCCTCGGCGTCGTCGCCGAGATCTGCCGGCGGCTCGACGGCATCCCGCTGGCCCTGGAGCTGGCCGCGACCCGGGTGCCCGCGCTGGGCGTCACCGAGCTGGCCGCCCGGCTGCGTGTGCCGCGGGACCGGTTCGGGCTGCTGCGTCACGGACCGCGCGACGCACCGCAGCGGCAGCGCACCCTGGCGGCGGTGATCGACTGGAGCTGGCAGCTGCTGGCCGAGCCGGAGCGGATCGTGCTGCGCCGGCTGGCCGTCCACGCCGGCGGCTGCACACTGGCCTCGGCCGAGGCGGTGGGCGGCGGCGAGGTCCTCGATCTAGTCACCGGGCTGGTGGACCGCTCACTCGTGACACGCACCGAGGGGCCCCGGTTCCGGCTGCTGGAGTCGGTGTCCGCGTACTGCCTGGAGCGCCTGCGGGAAGCCGGGGAGGAGGCCGCGCTGCGGCGCCGCCACGCCGAGCACTACCTGGCCCTGGCGGAACAGGCCGAGCCGCAGCTGCGCGGGCCCGGCCAGCGGGAGTGGCTGCACCGGCTCGACGCCGAGGCCGCGAACCTGCGGGTGGCCGCGGAGACGTTCCGCCGCGAGGGCGCGACCGGGCCGGCGCTGCGGCTGGCGGAGGCGCTGATCTGGTACTGGTTCCTGCGTGGCCGCCTCACCGAGGCGCGCCGGGAGCTGGCCGGTGCGCTGGCCGGGCCGGGCGAGGCATCGGCCGCGCCGCGTTCGGCCGCCGAGGCCTGGGAGGCGGGCCTGGCGATCCGGCAGGGGCAGGCCGGGCCGGAGCGCGCGGTTGAGGTGCTACAGCGGTACGACCCGGCGGCCGATCCGGCGAAGCGGGCCCGGGCCGAGTGGTTCCTCGCGAGCTCGATCATCGACTTCGGCGACACGACGGCCACCAGCGAGCTGCTGGAGCGGGCACTGGAGACGTTCCACGCGAGCGGGGACCGCTGGGGCGAGGCGGCCGTGCTGGGCACCCGGGCGATGCTCGCGCACATGCGGGGCGATGCGGAATCGCTCGAGCACGACGCGCGGCGCAGTGCCGAGCTGTTCGGCGCGCTGGGTGACGACTGGGGCGTGCTCCAGGCGACCGGCTGGCTGATCGGCCTGGCCGACATGACCGGCGACCACGCCGAGGCGGGCCGACTGAGCCGGGAGGGCCTGCGGATCGCCGAGGATCTGGGGCTGTGGTCCGATGTGGCCGGCCGGCTGGGCTGGCTGGCCTGGATCTCGGTGCAGACCGGCGACTACGCGAGCGCCTGCGAGCACGGGGAGCGGGCGCGGCGGCTCGCCGCCGAGCAGGAGCAGCGGGCCGGCGAGGTGTTCGCCACCATCAGCCTGGCGTTCGCCGCCCGCCGGTCCGGGCGGCTGGAGCTGGCCGAGGAACACCTGCGGTGGCTGCTGGCCGCCGCCCGGCAGCAGCAGAGCGCCGGCAGCCCTCCGCCCTACCTGTCGATGGTGCTGGCCGAGCTGGGGCTCCTGGCCGGGCAGCGCAACGATCCGGCGGCGGCACTGGCCTGGCACCGGGAAACCTTCGACATCTGTGGCGGGCAGGGCTCCGCGGCCGGCATGGCGTGGGCGCTCGTGGGCATGGCCGACGCCCTGGTGCTGGACGGTCGCCCCGGCCTGGCCGCGCAACTGCTCGGGGCCGCCGACGCCACCCGGCGGCGGCACGAGCAGCCCGGGCCCGCGCCGGATCGGGACGAGATCGACCGGATCACGGCCGCGGTCCGGGCCGCCGAGCCGGACTTCGCCGCCCTGTTCGCCCGCGGCGGCGAGCTGACGCCCGAAGCGGCCCGGTCCCTGCTGGACGGGGACCGGGCCTGACCTTCGCCGTCGCGGCTACTTCGGCGCGTAGACGTGGACGACGATCCCGGAGCCGAACTGGTGCACGTCCGCCAGCTTCAGATGGGTGGTGTCGAACCCGGCACCCTCGAACAGGTGCTTGCCGGCGCCGACGATGACCGGGAAGTACCAGAAGTGGAACTCGTCGACGAGGCCGTGCTCGACCAGGGTACGGTCCAGCTCGCCGGTGCCGTACTTCAGAATGTTCCCGCCGGGCTGCTCCTTGAGTTTCGCGACCTCCTCGGCCACGTCGCCCTCGATGAGGGTGGCGTTCCAGCTCGTGACCGCGGTCAGCGTCCGCGAGGCCACATACTTGGGCAGGCCGTTCATGAACTGGGCACCCTCGTCGTCGCGGCCCGACCACGCCTCGGCGAAGGCCTCGAAGGTCACCCGGCCCAGCAGCATGGCGTCCACGCCGGCCATCAGCTTCATGGTGTAGCTGATGTGCTCTTCGTCCCAGTACGGCTGGCCCCAGTGCTGCGGCTCCGCGCGAGAGGCCGTGGACGGCCGCGTGTCGTCGATGATCCCGTCCATGGACACGAACGTCGACTCGATGATCTTGCGCACTGCCAGCTCCTGTCGATCCGTGGCGGCGGCCCCGTGCCGCCCGCCCTTGTGACAACGACTATGCCGAAGCGCCCTTACGGTTTCCTTCAGATCGCCCTACGGCCCGGCCCCGCGGCCGGTCGCCCGCAGATATGCGGTCGTGCCAACTTCGCCGCCCCGAAGGCGAAGCCTCACCCGGCGCCCGGGTGTGAACCGATTGAGCCCGTTGCATCGTGGGGTTGTCGCGGGTCATCCCTTGATCTGACAGGACTGCGGATTCCGCATTGCTGCAGGCCTGCCGCTTGATCACCGAGTTGGCCGGCCTGGAACCGGACTCCCGGTCGAGAAGATCACGATCCGAAACACGAAACGATCGGCACCGACCACGACGAGACGGCCGGGCGAGGCCCCCGCACTTCGATGGGTTCGACCAAAAACGACCTCGGACCGGCGGCCACGCCGGGTCTTCATACCAGCCCACGACACCGGCCATCGACCGGCCGTTGGCTGACGTTCGCCGCCGCTGTCGCGGTCTCGGCCGCCACCCGTGGCTGGCTGGCCAACAAGATCACCGTACGGCCGATGGAAGATCCGCTCCCGGTGGCGCACGCTTGACCCCACCCAGCCAGGCCACCCTCGTGCCGGCGTTCCCACGCACCGACCTGACCTGTGCCGGGCTCGCCTTCGCCGACGCGATCAGCACTGCCACCTGCCGACGGCATCGGCCTGCTCGCCGGCCGCGCCGTCCGACACCCTCGATACCGGGCCCTCAACCCACGGAGGACCAGAACTCGTACCTCCGGGCAGACCGCAGCCTCGACATCCCCGGCAGATGCGCGAACCCGTCACCAAGCCACGGGGAGCGGCCAGCGCCGCTCGCACGCAACCATCCTTTTACAACCCGGTCCCGGGTCGCGCCGAGCTGGTGGCAGACAGTGACGCCGCGCGAACCGGCGGCGGCGCTACATATGCGTGGATTGCGGCATGAGCGTGCAGCTGCCGTCCGGCTCGGTAGCTGTTTCCGTCAGGGCAGATCGCGGCGCAGGATGGAGTTGAAGCCGAACGCTGTCCCGGTGGAGCGGGCGTCGATGCAGCCGAGCCGGCGGTAGAAGTCATGCGCTGTGATGCTCGCGCCGGTTTCCCTGTGGTCGTAGCCGTCGATCAGGGCCAGCGCCTCGATGTGGCGCATGAGGAGCCGTCCTATGCCGCGACCGGCAGCCCGGGGTGCACGAACATGGTGTAGACCTGGTTGCGGTCGCCGGAGACCGTGCCGGCGATCCCGTTTGCGCCGGCGACGAACATCTGCCGTTGCGTGGCGGGCTCCTTGATGCGTTGTTCGGTGCAGTGGTCGTACATCCGCTCGATGACCTCGCTGCTCGGATCGTCGCGACTGTTGCCCTCGCGCAGGCAGCGTTCAATGAGGCCCGCCACGGTGGGGGCGTCGACGTTGTCGGGCCGTCTTGTCGTCGCCATCGGTCCATCCTGCCTGCATCAAGCACCAAGACGCCGGGGCGAAGTACCGGAGTGACCTGGCGCCATGATCGGGTGCACGGCATTCGGCATGTTTGTGGCCGACGGCCCAGCCTCCGTCAGGTTGAGCAGCAAACCTCAGCGCGGCATGTGCGTGCACCATTTGACATTACCGCCGGCCGTGTGGGGCAGCGGGTCCGGCTGGATTATGGGAAAATGAATCCATGGGGCAGCTACAATTGTTTAGCAAGTCTGAATTGGCTGCCATGCGTGACCGGACCAGGTCGCGTCGTTATTCCGCGGCGAATGAGGAGTTCCGCCGGGAACATGCTCGGCATCGCGCGTGGGGCCTCACCCAACGACACGCCGAGAAACTCCGCCGAATACGCGCGAGCACCCCGCTGGCAAGCGTGGCTGCCGACGGCCGGAAAGGCTCAGTGAACGAACCGGCCCCGCTCTCGACTCCGCCCCCGGCTCCGGCCCCACCCGCGACTTCGACCTCGACTCCGGCGCCACGCACGGCCACGACCTCGGCGCCACGCACGACCACGACCTCGGCGCCACGCACGACCACGACCTCGGCGCCACGCACGACCACGGCATGGCCCAGCCATAACCCCGGCACCGCGCACGGCCACGGCGCGACCGCCAGCCACGGCCACGGCGCGGCCGCCAGCCACGACCTCGACGCGACCGCCAGCCACGACCTCGACGCGACCGCCAGCCACGACCTCAACGCGACCGCCAGCCACGACCACGACCACGGCGCGACCGCCAGCCAAGGCCCCAGCCAGGACCTCGGCACCGCCGGCCAAGGACAGGGCTTCGACACACCCGCGGCCGAAGCACCACCCGCGGCCGAAGCACCACCCGCGGCCGAAGCACCACCCGCGGCCGAAGCACCACCCGCGGCCGAAGCACCACCCGCGGCCGAAGCACCACCCGCGGCCGAAGCACCACCCGCGGCCGAAGCACCACCCGCGGCCGAAGCACCACCCGCGGCCGAAGCACCACCCGCGGCCGAAGCACACGCGCAGCCCGGACGACCCCGCGATCGATACCGGCCTGGACGACCACGCCGGAGTGCCGCACCCGGCCGCATGGCGCCGATCAACCCGGCTCCGCCTCGCGGCGCCCGCCGCACCCACTGCATTGGCGCCATCCCGTGCATTAGCGCCATCCCGCCGACCCGCCGGCGCGGCGCGGGCGCACCCGCGAGAATCCGCGCCGGCCCGCTGACACGGCACCGCGAAGAAATACTGGCCAGAATCAGCGCCGGCCAGCACATGAGAGCTGTTCCCGGGAAATATCACGCACGAAACCCGTCAAGCGCTATCCCCACGGACCACCGACCACAATTCCGAGCGCCTCAATAACGACGACGACGCACGCGCGTCGACCGTTTCCTTCGCAATGAGGTGATCTCAATAAGAAGCCGGCAGGTAGCGGTGCTCGAATTGGGTGAGCATGAGTGCCGCTTTGACGAAGTCGCCGATTCTGGTTGGGCTGGCGGAGGTGTGTTGCAGGGCGTGCCAGCGGGTGGTGAGGAGTGCGAAGCCGCGTTCGCCGCGGCAGCGCATCGATCGCGGCGGCTCGGCGAACCGGCGTACGCCTAGGCGATGCGTGACGCGCGGGAGACCCTGGACCGGGAGTTGAGCGGCGGCGCGGCGAGTAGCGGCGCCAGGGTCACGCCTGTCGTGGGGCCAGGGCCTTGGCCGGGGTGATCAGCTCCACGCCGCTGGACTTGAGGGCGTCGCGCAGGTCCGGTGGCGGCGCGGTGTCGGTGATCAGGTAGTCGGCGGCGCTGAGCTCCGACACCTGGGCGAACAGGCGGCGGCCGAACTTGGAGGAGTCGGCGAGGATCGCCACGCGGGCCGCCCGGGAGATCATCTCCTGCATCATCGCGGCCTCGGCGAGGTTGCTCGTCGTGTAGCCGGCGTCGGCGGCGAGCGCGCCGACGCCGATCAGCGCCAGGTCGCAGCTGATGTCCAGCTCGGCGCCGGTGTTGGCGCGGAAGCTGACCGGGCCGATCGTGGCGAGGGTGAGCGAGCGCACCGCGCCGCCGAAGACGTAGATGTCGCGGATGGCCGTGGGCGGGAGCGCGCCCGGCACCAGCAGGTTGTTGGTCGCCACCGTGAGGTCGCGGTGCTGGCCGAGGTTGCGGGCGAGCGCGAGGGTGGTCGTCCCGCCGTTGATCATGATGGTCGAGCCGTCCTGGACCAGGGCCGCGGCCAGCGCCGCGATTTTCTCCTTCTCCTGCTCCTGCACCGAGAGCCGCTGGTCGACGGCGCGGTCGGTGCGGAAGACCGTCGACAGGCTGACGGCCCCGCCGTAGGTGCGCACGAGGATGCCGTCGGCGGCCAGCTGATCGAGATCGCGCCGCACGGTGTCGATGGAGACACGGAAACGCTCGGCCAGCTCGCCCACCGTGACCTGGCCGGTGTCGGCGACATACGCAGCCAGCTGGGCCTTGCGTCCGGCAGGTAGGTGGCGCTGCCGCTCGTCCCTGCCAACGCTCACTGTTTCCTCCTTGTCAGTGCGGCAGTATGCCACAAATCCGGGTGCACCGCGCACATTGCCGCGTAGAGCCGCGCGATGCCGCAAGGTCGGGCAGGACCCGCGCAAAGGCGGCCCCGACCAGGCAAACTACAGCTAGCACGGCTGTCGTCTCTACCCCTTCGCGCAACAGTATGCCGTACTTCGCAGTTTTCTGCCGTTCTTCTCTTGTCCAGATCCGTAACACGCTGCTAACGTGACGCCAACACAGCACAGAACAGAAAGATCTCGATATACAAGGAGCCCGCCATGACCGTTCGTGCAACCCGGCTGAAGCGAGTGATAGGGGCGGTGACGGCGGCTGCGACGATCGCGTTCGTGGCGGCGTGCGGCTCGAGCGCCTCCAGCGACACCGCCTCGGGCGGCAACGTGACGCTGGAGTTCGCCCAGTGGTGGGGGGCCGAGCTTCCGGCCGGGGAGTTCGACAAGATCGTCAACGACTTCACGGCACAGAACCCGAACATCAAGATCAAGCTGCTGAGCGCCCCGTACGCCTCGACCAAGCAGCAGCTGATCACCGGGGCCGCGTCGAAGACGCTGCCCGACGTGGTGGGCCTCGACGGTGCCTGGGTCAACGACTTCGCCAAGCAGGGCGCGATCACCGATCTGTCCAAGCTGATGAGCGACGCGAACTACGACTCCAGCCAGCTCGCCAGCCAGGTGCAGGTCAAGGGCAAGACCTACATGATCCCGGTGGTCAACTTCGTCTACCCGCTCTTCGTCAACAAGGACCTGCTCACCAAGGCCGGCGTCGCCGACGTGCCCGCCACGCGCACCCAGTTCCTCGACGCGGCCAAGAAGATCAGCGCGACCGGCAGTGACGTGAAGGGCTGGGCGCTCCCGCTCGACACCGCTGTGCCCAACGGCGTCCAGAACGACGTCATGTCCTGGCTCTGGGCCTCCGGCGGCAGCATGCTGACCGACGACGGCAAGCCCAACCTCACCAGCGCGCCGGTCGAGAGCGCGGTCAACTTCGTGAAGAGCCTGAACGACGCGGGCGTCATCGCCCCCGGCGCGCTCACCATGAAGGAACAGGACAAGGTCGAGAAGTTCACCAACGGCCAGGTCGGGATGATGATCGACTCGCTCGCGCACATCAACCTGATCAAGAAGAACAAGCCGGACCTGAAGTTCGAGGTGGCGGCCCTGCCGGCCGAGGACGGCTTCACGGGCAAGCGCGGCATCCCGTACGCGTCCTGGGGCATCGGCATCTCCAACTCCACCAAGCACAAGGCCGAGGCGTTCAAGTTCGTGTCCTACCTGCTCAGCCAGGAGACCAACGCCAAGCTGAGCACGATCGCGAACGGCTTCCCGGGCAACAAGAACGCCAAGCCCGACTTCAGCAACAGCGACCCGATGTTCAAGACCGCCTTCGACATCTACCAGCAGGGCTACCCGGCCAACGAGTTCGTCGGCCTGCCCAAGTCCGAAGACCTGATGCGCAGCTTCGACGAGCAGCTCCAGCTCGTGCTCACCGGCAAGACGACTGTCAAGGACGCCCTCGCCAAGTCGCAGCAGTCCTGGTCGTCGGTGATCGAGTAGCCCGCCCGGGCGCCGTGCCGGTCCGCCGGCACGGCGCCCGATCTAGGAGACAGCCATGACATCCATGACGGCACCGAAAACCGCGGCGCCCGCCGAGGAGCAGGCCACGCCCGGCCGGTCCCGCTCCAGCCTGGCCCAGCGCCTGATCCCGTACGGCTATCTGTCCCCCACGGTGCTGTTGATCGTGGTCCTGATGGTGGTCCCCATCGTCATGGTGATCAGCTACTCGTTCCGGGACAACGTGATCATCCAGGAGAACTCGGTGTTCACCGGGTTCGCCAACTACACCAAGGTGCTCACCGACCCGGACTTCCTGGCCGCGCTGAAGAACACCACCATCTTCATCTCGGTCAGCACCGTGGCCCACCTGGTCCTCGGCCTGGGCTTCGCGATGATGCTCAACACCCAGCTGCTGGGCGGGGTCACCAAGGCCATCTTCCGGATCGTCTACATCCTGCCCTGGCTGTTCACGATCGCGGTGATCGCCGTCATCTGGCGGCTGCTGCTCGACCCGTCCGGCGTGGTCAACTACGTGCTGCACACGCTGGGCGTCATCCAGCACGGTGTGGACTGGCTCGGCGACCCGGCCAAGGCGCTGTGGGCGGTCACGTTCGTCAACATCTGGTCCGGCTACCCGTTCTTCATGATCAGCCTGCTCGCCGGGCTGCAGGGTATCCCCAACGACCTGTACGAGGCGGCTGCCGTGGACGGCACCAACTGGTTGCAGCGGTTCGTGCACGTGACGCTGCCCCAGCTGCGCCCGGTGATCATCAGCATGGCGGTGCTCGACCTGATCTGGACGTCGCAGCAGTTCGCGCTGATCTGGATGATGACCGGCGGCGGGCCGCTGAACGCCACCGAGATGCTCAGCACCTACACCTACAAGCAGGCCTTCAGCGAGTACGAGTTCGCGACCGCGTCCGCCGCCGCCGTGATCGTGCTGCTGCTGACGATGGTCCTGGCCTTCTTCTACGTGCGCCAGCAACGGGAGCGGTGAGACGCATGGCCATCAACGTCAAGACCCGTCGCACCCTCGCCAAGGCCGGCGTCATCACCGGGCTCGTCATCGGCGGGCTGTTCGCCGGCCTGCCGGTGCTGTGGATGCTGTCCACCTCGTTCAAGGCCAACGGGGAGGTGTTCGGAAATCCGCCGGAGCTGATCACCAAGAGCTTCTCGCTCGACGCCTACAAGGAGATCCTGGGCAGCGGCGAGCAGCTGCGGTTCTTCCTCAACAGCTACATCGTCGCCCTCGCGGTGACGATCCTGACGCTGCTGGTGGCAGTGCTGGCCGGATTCGCGTTCAGCCGCTACACGTTCCCGTTCTCCAAGACCATCAACGCCGTGATCGTCAGCGTCCAGGCCGTGCCGCCGATCACGCTCGTCATTCCGTACTTCGGGCTCGTCGTCGCGCTCGGGCTGTACAACACCTATCCCGGTCTGATCCTCACGCACATGGTGTTCACCCTCCCGTACGCGGTCATCATGATCACCGCGTATTTCAACACGCTGCCCCGGGCGCTGGACGAGTCCGTCAAGGTCGACGGCGGCACCAGCTGGACCGCGCTGTGGCGGATCCTGGTGCCGATCTCGGTGCCCGGCCTGATCGCGGTCGGGGTCTACACGTTCATGATCTCGTGGAACGAGTACCTGTTCGCGCTCACGCTGACCCGCACCAACGACATGCGCACCGTGCCGATCGGCATCCAGATGCTCATGGGCCAGCACTCGTACGAGTGGAACCAGATGATGGCGATGAGCATCCTCGGGTCCATTCCGGTCCTCGTCCTCTTCCTGCTGTTCCAGCGGCGGTTCATCGGCGGGCTCACCGCCGGCGCCGTCAAGGCCTGACAGCAATCGCACGCAAAAAAGGAGAAGCACAGAACATGCTGACGACCGGCAAGGCGATCCTGGACGTCGCCAACGAGCACAGCTTCGCCGTGCCCGCCTTCAACATCAGCGACTGGGCGATGCTCAGGGGGATCGTGGAGATCAGCGAGGAGACCAACGCCCCCCTGATCATCGGGATCCACCCCGACGAGGTCCGGCACATCGGCCGCGAGATGATCGCCGGCATCGTCGAGCGGGCGCACAACTCGAGCGTCCCGATCGCGATCCACTGGGACCACGGCGCCACCTACGAGCAGATCCTGCAGGCGATCCAGTACGGCTTCACCTCCGTGATGATCGACGGCTCGCTGAAGCCGTTCGAGGAGAACATCGCGATCACCAAGAAGGTCACCGACTC
The DNA here is from genome assembly GCF_050942935.1 of Dactylosporangium sp. CA-233914. Taxonomy (NCBI): domain Bacteria; kingdom Bacillati; phylum Actinomycetota; class Actinomycetes; order Micromonosporales; family Micromonosporaceae; genus Dactylosporangium; species Dactylosporangium sp. CA-233914. The sequence continues at coordinate 8,868,498 of NZ_CP192030.1, forward strand.
CGCGCACGTGCTCGGCGTGTCGGTGGAGGGCGAGCTCGGCACGATCGGCGGGAACGACACCTACGCCGAGGCGGGTGCCGCCGAGATCATCTACACCGACCCCGACGACGCGGTCACGTTCGTCGAGCAGACCGGCGTGGACAGCCTCGCCGTGGCGATCGGCACGTTCCACGGCCTCTACCCGGCCCACCTCAAGCCGGAGCTGAAGCTCGACCTGCTCAAGGAGATCAAGAGCCGGGTGCAGATCCCGCTGGTGCTGCACGGCGGCTCCGGCAACCCGGACGACGAGATCCGCGAGGCCGCGCGGATCGGAATCAACAAGATCAACATCTCCACCGATATCAAGATCGCCTACCACAACAAGATGCGCGAGGTGCTGGGCAGCGACCAGAAGGTGCGCGAGCCCAACGCCATCCAGCCCGCCTGCATCGAGGCCATGAAGGTGGTCGCCGCGCAGAAGATCGAGCTGTTCGGCGCCGCCGGCAAGGCTTCGCTCTACTGACATGCCCGACGCGTCCCGTGTAGTCCTGGGCCTCGGCGGTTGCGTCGACTACGAGTTGAAGCTGACCGCCGGTGTCCTGGAACAGCTTGTCGCCGAGCACGGCATCGTCGCCGCGGAACTGACGTCGCCGGCCCGGGTGACCAGCGAGCGGGACCTCGTGGTGTCGATCCTCGGATACGTGGCCCGGGGCGGGGGCGGCGAGCACTTCGTCGCCGCCGCCCCGGCGCTGTCGGCCTTCGCGAACCGGTTCCCGCACCGGGAGACGCTGGGCGGCACCTCGGTCCGGGCCGGAATCCTGATGAGCCGGCTCGGCGTGCCGTCGACACTGCACCTGGTCAGCGTCAACGACACCTTCCGCCGGCTGCTGCCGGCGGGCAGCGAGTACACCAACAGCGGCTCCGGGGAAACCTTCTACCCGCACCTGATCGTCCAGTACGACCAGGGCCTGCGGGTCCGGGCGGGCGACATCGACATCACCGCGCCGTTCCCGAACCGCCTGATCTACGTCAACGACCCGGCCAACGGCGCCATGCTGCTCACCGCCGACCTCGGCGACCGGCTGGCCAAGGCGGACGTCTTCCTGATCTCCGGATTCAACGCCATGCTCGACGAGGCGGAGCTCGACGAGCGGCTCGCCTCCCTCAAGGCGCACATGCGGCAGCTGCCGGCCGGGGCGGTGACCTACTTCGAGGACGCGGCGTACCACGAGCCTGCCTTCAGCCGCCGGGTCCGGGAAGCGCTGCTGAGCGAGATCGACGTGTACGGGCTGAACGAGGACGAGCTGCAGTCGTACCTCGGGCACCCGGTCGACCTGCTCTCGGCCGAGGAGGTCGCGGCGGCGCTCACGGCGGTGCACGCGCTCATCCCGGTGCCTACGCTGGTGCTGCACACGAAGTACTGGGCCCTGGCACTCGGCGCGGGCGGTTACGCCGGCGCCCTCGACACCGGCACCGTCATGGCCGCCACCCGCTACTGCCACGGCGACGACTTCACCGACGAGGACGTCGAGCGCCTGCGCCGGCTGCCGCGGCGGCCCGAGTCCGTCGCCTTCGCGGCGGCGCTGCGCGCGCGCCTGGGCGAGCGGGTCGAGTGCGTCCCCGGCTTCGCGCTCGACGTCGCGAACCCCACCACCGTCGGGCTCGGCGACACGTTCGTCGGCGGCTTCCTCGCCGAGCTGGCCCTGAAGGGAGACCGATGACCATCGAGGTACTGCCCGCCAACCAGCCCGAGACGTTCTACCGTGGCGCCGGCCGGATCGCCGAGTTCCGCAACGGCCCGGCGCTGCCCGACCGCCCCGAGGACTGGGTGGGCTCGGTGACCAGCCGGTTCGGGCTCGCCCCGGCCGGGCTGTCCACCCTGGCCGACGGCCGCGTGCTGGCCGAGGCGATCGCCGCGGACCCGCGCTGGTGGCTCGGCCCGGACCGCGCCGACACCGGCATGCTGGTGAAGCTGCTCGACGCCGGTCAGCGGCTGCCGCTGCACGTGCACCCGGACCGCCGCTTCGCCACCGCGCACCTCGCCTCGCCGTACGGCAAGACCGAGGCGTGGGTGATCGTCGCCGCGCGGCCCGGCGCGTACGTCCATCTGGGCTTCGCCCGTGACGTGGCGGCCGCCGAGCTGGCCGGCTGGGTGGCCGGGCAGAAGACCGAGGCGATGCTCGCCGCCACCAACAAGGTCCCGGTCGCGGCCGGCGACGCGATCCTCTGCCCGGCCGGCCTGCCGCACGCGATCGGCGACGGCATCCTGCTGGTCGAGGTCCAGGAGCCGACCGACTTCTCCGTGCTGCTGGAGTACGAGGGCTTCGGCCTCGCCGACGGCCACCTGGGCCTCGGCTACGACCTGGCCCTGCAGTGCGTCGACCGCGGCGCCTGGACGCCGTCACGCCTCGACGGGCTGCGCGGCACCCCGGCCCGCCTGCTGCCCGAGGCCGCGGACGGCTTCTTCGCCGCCCGCCGCCTGCACGGCGGCGACCGCGTGGAGCGCGGCTGCAGCGTCCTGGTCGTGGTGGCCGGCGCGGGCCGGCTGACCGGCGAACACGACGACCTGCCGGTCCGGCGGGGCGACACGCTGCTGGTCCCGTACGCCGCCGGAGCGCTCCGGCTGGACGGCGAGGTCGAGGTGATCCGTCTCTCGGCGTCCGCCTGAGGGCTAGGCGGTCGCCGCCGCGGTGTAGGCGTCGATCTCGGCCAGCAGCGCCGCCTTGCGGGGCTCGTCGAGGAAGGCGTAGCGCACACCCTGGCGGGCCAGTTCCGCCACGCCCGCGTGGTCCAGGCCCAGCAGTTGCGCGGCCACGACGTACTCCTCGTTGAGCGTGGTCGAGAACATCGGCGGGTCGTCGGAGTTGATGGTCACGGGCACACCCGCCGCGACCAGGGCGGGCAGCGGGTGCTCGGCCAGCGACGGCACCGAGCGGGTGCAGACGTTGGAGGTCGGGCAGACCTCCAGGGCGATGTCGTGCTCGCGCAGGTGGGCGAGCAGGTCCGGGTCTCGGGCGGCGGCGATGCCGTGGCCGATGCGCTCGGCGCCCAGGTGGCGCAGGGCGTCCCAGATCGTCTCCGGGCCCGTCGACTCGCCCGCGTGCGGGGCGCTGCGCAGGCCCGCCGCCCGGGCCTGGGCGAAGTGCGGGGCGAACCACTCGCGGGGCACGCCCCTCTCCGGGCCGCCGAGGCCGAAGCTCACCAGGCCGTCCGGGCGCTGCTTGAGGGCCGTCTCCAGGGTCACGTCGGCGGACGGAATCCCGGCCTCGCCGGGGATGTCGAAGCACCAGCGCAGCTCGGTGCCGTGGTCGCGCAGGACGCGGGCACGGGCGTCCTCGACGGCCTCGCAGTAGGCCTCGGCGGGGATGCCGCGGGCGATCGACGAATACGGCGTCAGGGTCAGCTCCGCGTATCGCACGTTCTGCCCGGCGAGGCCCGCGCCGATGTCGTAGGTCAGGGTCGCCACGTCCTGCGCGTCGCGGATCAGGTCCACGACGGAGAGGTACACCTCGATGAAGTGGGCGAAGTCCGTGAACGTGAAGTATTCGGCCAGCCGCTGCGGGTCGGCGGGAACGGGGGTCGCGCCGGCGTGGCGTTCGGCCAGGCGGGCCACCGTGGCCGGGGTCGCCGAGCCGACGTGGTGGACGTGCAGCTCGACCTTCGGCAGGCCGGCGACGAATTCGGCGATGGTGCGCAACGTTTCGCCCTCCGTGTCGGAGGCGCCCTTCGTTTCTGACGGCGGACCGAGCGTGGCGGAAAGGAGTATCCGTCGCAGCGCCTCTCGGGTCCGCGGTGCGACCGTAGCAAAAGGATGTTACACCGCAAACAGTCGGGCCTGGTTGCAGCTTGTCACCGACCGGTAACGTGCCGGGCACCTAAAAGCGATCGAGTTCGATACCCTCGTGCACGTGAACAAAGGGGGTGCACGTGACGGTCACGGATGAGGCACCGGCTCGCACGACGCCGGCGGTCAAGGGCCTGCCGGTCCTGGGCAGCGCGCTGGAGATGGGCCGTGACCCGGCGGCGTTCCTGGTGAAGGCCTATCGCGAGCACGGCCCGGTCTTCCGGATGAAGCTGCTCAACAAGACCTGCACCGTCATCGCCGGCGCCGACGCGGCCAACTTCATGAACTCCCGCGAGGGCCGGGAGTGCCTGCGCTCCAAGGAGTTCTGGCAGGGCATGGTCGACGAGTACGGCGCGACCCGCACCCTGACCGGCGAGGACGGCGAGAGCCACCGGGAGCTGCGCGAGCTGATGCGCCGCGGCTACTCCCGCGACGCGATCAAGGGGCGCGGGCCGGAGCTGATCGAGATCACCGACCGGGTGCTGGAGCGCGACTGGAAGGCCGGCTCCACGGTCCCGGTGGTGCAGGCGATGCAGTACCTCGTCACCGAGCAGCTCGGCGAGCTGCTCACCGGCAACGCCCCGCGGGAGCACGTGCCCGACATCCGGCTGCTGACGCTCTACGTGCTCAACGTGCTCGTCACCCGGCAGCGGCCGCGGGTGCTGCTTGCGAACCCGAGGTACAAGCGGGCCAAGGCGCGGGTCTTCGAGCTCGGCGAGCGGATGGCGGCCGAGCTCAAGGCGCGGGCGGGACAGACCCCGCCGGAGCGGCGCATCCTCGTCGAGGACCTCATCGACGCCCACCTCAACCGGCCCGGGCTGGTCCCGCAGGAGGACCTGGTGATGACGCTCACCGGGCCGTATGTCGCCGGCCTGGACACCGTCGCCAACACCACCGCCGCGTTCCTCTACGCCGTGCTCAAGCACCCCGAGGTGCTGGCGCGGATCCGGGCGGAGGCCGACGCCGTGTTCTCGGGCGGGCCGATCAGCGACGACGACGTGCGCCGGCTGCCGGCGACGCGCTACGCGCTGATGGAGACCATGCGGCTGTACCCGGTGGCGGTGGCCCTGATCCGCACGGCGACCCGCGACTTCACCTTCGCCGGGCACACGATCAAGCAGGGCGAGATGGTGTACATCGGCACCACCGTCCCGCACTTCATGCAGGAGTACTTCCCCGAGCCGGCGAAGTTCGACATCACGCGCTACGAGAAGCCGCGCGCGGAGCATCTGCAGCCGGGGGCGTATTCGCCGTACGGCCGCGGGCCCCACACCTGCCTCGGCAAGAGCTTCGCCGACGTGCAGATGGCGCTGTCGATGGCCCGGCTGTTGCACCGCCTCGACCTGGAGCTCGAGAGCCCGGACTACACCCTGGCGACGAAGACCGCCCCGACCCCGGGCCCGGCGATGTCGTTCAAGGTGCGGGTGAAGGGCCTGCGCAACTGAGGACCTCACTCGAACCGGACTAGGTTGTGGGCATGACCTCCGCCGCGGACGCACCCGGCCGCCTCGCGTTCTCCAGCGCCACGGGCCGCTGGGTGCTCACCGCCACCATCCTCGGCTCCGGCATCGCCTCCATCGACGCGACCGTCGTCGGCATCGCGCTGCCGGCGATCGGGCGCTCGTTCGGCACCGACCTGCAGGTGCTGCAATGGGTCGTCACCGCCTACACGCTCACGCTCGCCGGGCTGCTGCTGCTCGCCGGGGCGCTCGGCGACCGATACGGCCGCCGCCGGGTCTTCGCCGCCGGCGTGGTCTGGTTCGCGCTCGCCTCCGTGCTGTGCGGCGTCGCGCCGAGCGGCTGGACGCTGGTCGCCGCCCGGGCGCTGCAGGGCGTCGGCGCGGCGCTGCTCACGCCCGGCAGCCTCGCGATCCTGCAGGCGTCGTTCCGGCAGGAGGACCGCAGCAAGGCGATCGGCGCGTGGTCGGGGCTCGGCGGCGTCGCCACCGCGATCGGGCCGTTCCTCGGCGGATGGCTGGTCGGCCTCGGCGCGTCGTCGTGGCGACTGATCTTCGCCATCAACGTGCCGATCGCGGCGGCGGTGGTGTATCTCACCTGGCGCCACGTCCCCGAGTCCCGCGACGAGGAGGCGAGCGGCCGGGTCGACCTGGTCTCCGGGGCGCTGGTCACGGCCGGGCTGATCGGGGTGACGTACGGTCTCATCGAGGGCCAGGCCCTCGGCTGGACCAGCGCGCCCGTGCTCGGCGCGCTCGCCGCCGGGGCGCTGCTCATCGCCGCCTTCCTGTGGCGCCAGGCGCACCTGCGCCACCCGATGCTGCCGCTGGGCCTGTTCGCCTCGGCGCAGTTCAGCGCCACGAACGTGGTCACGTTCATCATCTACGGCGCGCTCGGCGGCGCCCTGTTCCTGCTGCCGATCCAGCTGCAGCAGGTGTCCGGGTACTCCCCGCTGCAGGCCGGCGTCTCGCTGCTGCCCGTGACGATCGTGATGCTGCTGCTGTCCGCGCGCTCGGGGGCGCTGGCCGCGCGGATCGGGCCACGGTTGCAGATGAGCGTCGGGCCGCTCGTCGCCGGGGCCGGGATGGCGTTGTACGCGCGGATCGACGGCACCGGCGGCTACGCCTCCGAGGTCCTGCCCGCGGTACTGGTGCTGGGTTTGGGCCTGGCCATCACCGTCGCGCCGCTGACCTCGACCGCGCTGTCCGCGGCCCCGGCCACCCACGCCGGGATGGCCTCGGCGGTGAACAACGACGTGGCCCGGGCGGCCGGGCTCGTCGCCGTCGCGGTGCTGCCGGCCGCCGCCGGGATCACCAGCGCCGCCTACGACTCCCCCGCGCTGCTGTCGGCCGGGTTCCACCGGGCGGTGCTCATCTGCGCCGCGCTGTGCGCGCTCGGCGGGCTGCTGGCCGCGGTGACGATCCGCAACATCAAGGCGCTGCCGCCGGCGGAGGGCGCCGGCGGCCGCGCGGTGATGGTGGAGGAGAAGCCCTGGTCGCACTGCGCCGTGGACGCTCCCCCGGCGGTCATGCCGACTGCAGCTCCGGCTCGCGCTCGGCGATCGCCGGCGCCTCCGGCGTCCTGAGCCGCCGCAGCGCCACCAGGGCGATCGGGACGCCGAGCGCGACCAGCGAGGCCGCCACCACCAGCGAGAACTCGTACCCCTGCAGGAACCGGTGCAGCGGCGCGCCGCTCGCCGCGTTCTGCCGGTTGGACAGGATCGCGCCGAGGATCGTGATGCCGAGCAGGCCGAAGACCTCGCGGGAGACGTTGAGCATGCCCGAGGCGATGCCGGCGCGGGCCTGCGGCAGGGCGCCGAGGACCACGTTGTTGAGCGGGACGAGCAGGCCGCCACCGAGGCCGAAGATCGCGAACCAGGGCAGCAGGTCGGTGTACCCGGAGCCCTCGCCGACGCTCGCGAGCCCGCCGACGCCGGCGGCCATCAGCGCCATGCCGGCCGCGACCGTGCGCCCGGCGCCGAAGCGCGCCTCCAGCCGCGGCGCGAGCGTGGCCATGACCGCCATGAGCAGCGCCATCGGGATGAACGCCGAGCCCGCCTCCGTCGGGGAGAAGCCCAGGACGTTCTGCAGGAAGATGGCGGTGAAGAAGTAGATGCCGAAGACGCCGAAGGCCCACAGGCCCATGGTCGCGAGGCCCCCGCTGAACACCCGCAGGCGGAAGAAGGCCAGGTCGACCATCGGGTGCTCGGTGCGCAGCTCGATGACGACGAAACCGATCGCGGCGAAGGCGGCCAGGGCGAACGCGCCGAGGATGACGCCGGAGGTCCAGCCGCGCGACTCGCCCTCGATGAGCGCGAAGGTCAGGGCGAACAGGGTCAGGGCGCTGGTGAGCAGGCCCGGCAGGTCGAGGCTGCGGTTGCGGCTGCGCCGGCCGGCGGGCAGCGTCAGGGCGCCGAGGATCGCGGTGGCCAGGCCGATCGGGGCGTTGATCAGGAAGATCCAGCCCCAGGAGGCGTGCTGGCTCAGGTACCCGCCGGTCAGCGGCCCGATCGCGAGGGCGAGCGCACCGACGGCACCCCAGATGCCCACCGCCGCGCCGCGCTCCCGTGGGTCCGGGAAGAGCTCGGTGAGCAGGGCCAGGGCCGTCGGGGTGAGCAGCGCCGCGCCGACGCCCTGCAGCGCCCGCGCCCCGATGAGCACCTCCTGGCTGCCGGCCAGGCCGGCGGCGACGGATGCGACGGTGAAGATGCCGAGGCCGGCGAAGAACATGCCGCGCATGCCGAAGACGTCGGCGAGGCGTCCGCCGACCAGCAGCAGGCCGGCGAAGACCAGGATGTACGAGCTCGCGATCCACTCCAGCCCGGAGATGCTCAGCTGCAGGTCGCGCTGGATCGACGGCAGCGCCACGTTGACGACGTTGTTGTCCAGGTAGGTCATGAAGGTGCCCAGGGCGACGGCGACCAGGGCCAGCCAGCGGTTTCTCATTGTGAATGCTCCCCCTATACGGTGTACCTGTACGTCGTACATGTACGTTGTAGAGGAGAACCCATACGTTGTACAGTTGTCAAGTGCCGCCCAAGACCTCCGCCGAGCGCCTCACCCGCACCGCCGTCGCCGAGCGAGCCCTGCTCATCGGCGACCGCGAGGGGCTGGACGCGATCACCATCCGCCGGCTCGCCCAGGAGCTCGGGGTCACCCCGATGGCGCTGTACTGGCACTTCAAGAACAAGGACGAGCTGCTGCTCGGCCTCATCGACCACGTCCTGGCCGACGTGCGCGCCGACCGCGCCGCCACCGCTCCGCGGGGGGCGATGCAGATCGCGGACCCCTGGCCGGTGCAACTGCGCGCGATGGTGGAGGCGCTCGTGCGGGCCATGCGTGCCCACCCGTGCCTGCCTGACCTGCTGCACGCGAGCGACAAGAAGGCCGTGGAGAGTTTCACGCGCGCCACCGACGACGCGCTGGCGCTGCTGGAGCGGGCCGGGTTCACGCTCGAGGAGGGCTACTGGGTCGCCTCCTACCTGCTGCACGCCACGATCGGGCTGGTCCACGCCCAGCCCGGCTGCCCGCTCTCCGTGCCGCCCGAGCAGGTCGGCGAGTGGCTGCGCCAGCAGCGCATCCAGCTGCAGAGCCTGTCGGCCGAGCGCTATCCGCAGATGGTCCGCCTCGCCGAGACCTACCAGTCCCCGCCCGACCTGGACCAGTACTTCGCCTTCGGCATCGACCTCGTGATGGGCGCGGTGGAGAAAATGGCTGCGGGCCGCCCGGTAGCATCCTGAGCGTCCGGGTTTTCTCCCTTTACTCAAGCGAAGGTGCGCGGCAGCATGCTCGACATCGAGTTGATTCGCAAGGACCGGGCCTCGGTCGAGGCCGGACTGTCCAAGAGGCTTGATGCGTCCGAGGTGTCCCGCGCGCTGAGTTCCATCGCCGAGCTGGACAAGCGCCGGCGCGAGCTGATCGGCGAGATCGACGCCGAGCGGGCCCGGCGCAAGGAGGAGGCGCGCGCGTTCGCCGCGGCCAAGGCCGCCGGCCAGGCCGTCGAGCCGACCGCCCGCGACGCCAAGGCCGCCCTGCAGGAGCTCGAGGACCGCCTGGCCCAGACCCAGCGCGACCTCGACACCACCATGAGCGAGCTGCCGAACCTGCCCGCCGACGACGTGGTCGCCGGTGGCAAGGAGGCCAACCAGGTCGTGCGGGTCTACGGCGAGCCGCCGCAGATCGACAACGTCCGCGACCACGTCCAGCTCGCCAGTGACCTGGGCCTGGTCGACTTCGACCGCGGCGTGAAGCTCGGCGGCTCCGGCTTCTGGATCTACACCGGCTGGGGCGCGCGGCTGGAGTGGGCGCTGGTCAACTGGTTCATCGACCGGCACTTCGCGGCCGGCTACCAGTTCATGCTCCCGCCGCACCTGCTGCTGGACTCGGCCGGCTACGCCGCCGGGCAGTTCCCGAAGTTCTACGACGAGGTGTTCCACATCGCCACCGGGGAGGACGAGCGGGGCCGGTTCCTGCTGCCGACGTCGGAGACGGCGATCCTGGGCGCCTACCAGAACGAGATCTTCGAAACCGGGGACCTGCCGCACCGGGCGTATGCGTACACGCCCTGCTACCGCAGCGAGAAGGCCGGCTCGCACTCCGACGAGCGCGGCACCGTGCGCGGCCACCAGTTCAACAAGGTGGAGATCTTCCAGTTCACCACCCAGGAGGACGGCGAGAAGACCCTCGAGGAGATGGTCGACTACGCCGAGGGCCTCGTGAACGACCTCGGCCTGCACTTCCGCCGCTCGCTGCTGGCCGCCGGCGACGCCAGCGCCTCGATGCGCAAGACGATCGACATCGAGGTGTGGATGCCCAGCACCGGCAAGTACAAGGAGGTCTCGTCGGTCTCCTGGGCCGGGGACTATCAGGCCCGCCGGGCCGGGATCCGCTACCGGGTGCCGGGCTCGAAGACCAACAAGTTCGTCCACACGCTCAACGGCTCCGCCCTGGCGACCAGCCGCATCTTCCCGGCGATCCTGGAGCAGTTCCAGCAGGCCGACGGCTCGGTGCTGGTCCCGGAGGTGCTGCGCGACAAGGTCGGCACCGACCGCATCACGAAGCCCGGCAAGCGCAGGTAACCCACCCGGCGCGAACGGCCCGGATGCCGCACCGATGGGCACGGCATCCGGGCTGCGACGCGGCTCACCGTTCCCGTCGTGCCCGCCGCGACCGAGATCAGCTATGGTGTACCTGCACGAAGGGGAGTAGTCCTCAACTGCCCGGTCGACATACTGGCGCCGCTTGCGGCACCCGGCCGCGCGGCTTCCGGCCCCCGGAAGCGGACGAGACTTTCGGCCTCGCTGTCGGCTGTGTTCTTCAACAAGCTGGACGGCCGGGTCGAGGTCGTCCAGCCTCACCTCCCGGCCGCCCCGGGAAAGGTTCCACTTGAGCGCGTTCCTCGCCGCCGTGGCCATCAGCTTCGGCGTCATCTTCGTCGCCGAGCTCGGCGACAAGTCCCAGCTCATGGCGCTGACGTTCGCCACCCGCTTCCGCACCGTGCCGGTCCTCATCGGCATCACCGTCGCCACCGCGATCGTGCACCTGGTCTCCGTCGCCGTCGGCTACGGCCTCGGCGCGGCCCTGCCGACCGGCTGGATCTCGCTGGTCGCCGCGATCGCCTTCTTCGGCTTCGGCGCCTGGACCCTGCGCGGCGACACCCTGACCGACGAGGAGCGCGGCAAGGCCGAGCGCACCACCCGCTCGGCCATCCTGGCGGTGGGCGTCTCGTTCTTCCTGGCCGAGCTCGGCGACAAGACGATGCTGGCGACCATCACGCTGGCCACCCAGCACGGCTGGCTCGGCACGTGGATCGGCTCCACGGTCGGCATGGTCGCCGCGGACGCCCTGGCCATCGTCATCGGCCGCCAGCTGGGCCGCCACCTGCCGGAGAAGGCCATCAAGTACGGCGCCGCGGCCCTGTTCGCCATCTTCGGCGCCTGGCTACTGTTCGAGGCCCTCCACGAGCTGCTCTGACCCGCCGGACGCCCGGCAGCTCGACGTCGTGCCGCACGCGGGTCTCGAATGATCGCGTCGAGCTCCGCGTGCGCCATGGCGAGCGTCACGACCGCCGCGATCGCGCGATGCCGGCCTCGAGCGACACCGCGAGGAACCGGGCCCGTCCACGGCGGGCTCGCGCCGGCGGGGAGGTCCTGGCCGCCGGTGCGCGGCGGCCCGCACGGCGTAAGCCGCCGGTGGGCGCGGGGTCAGTGCTTGCAGTTGGAACAGGTGCCGAAGATCTCCAGGGTGTGGCTCACGTCGGTGAAGCCGTGCTCCTCGCCGATGCGGTCCGCCCAGCGTTCGACCGCCGGGCCCAGGACCTCGACCGTGCGGCCACAGCCTCGGCAGACCAGGTGGTGGTGATGACGGTCACTGCAGCGGCGGTAACGCGCGTCACTGCCCGGGACCTGCATGATGTCGATCTCGTTGGAGTCGGCGAGCAACTGCAGGGTGCGATAGACGGTCGTGAGGCCCACGTTGGCGCCGCGCTCGCGGAGCATCACGTGCAGCTCCTGGGCGCTGTAGAAGCCGTCGACGTCGCTGAGCAGCGACATCACGGCGTCGCGCTGCTTGGTGTTGCGGCGGACGGGGTGCGCGTCCAGGTCGTGGTCGGCGGCGTTCACTCGTCGAGCTTAGCGTAGCCTTAGTCGGTTGGACCTCGGCCGGGCGAGCGAGGTTGCGGCGGTTGCACCTGTGGCGCAGCCTGCGGATCTCGGTCGCAGCCCCAAATGCGTGACGCGTACGCTGTCCAGCGAAACCAAACACTTGTACGTGTGAGTTGCACACGCTGGGGGGAGCAAGCACGTGGTCCAACAGGAAGCCGCCGTCGCCTCGAGCGGCGGCGCGGCGCCGGAGAAACTCGACGCCGCCGTCTTCAAGATCGCGGGCGTGATCGTGCTGGGCGCGATCATGTCGATTCTCGACGTGACCGTCGTCAGTGTGGCCCTGCCGACGTTCATGCGCGAGTTCGACGCGACGTATGCGCGTGTCGCCTGGACCATGACGGGCTACACGCTCGCCCTGGCGACCGTCATCCCGCTGTCCGGCTGGGCCGCGGACCGGTTCGGCACCAAGCGGCTCTACATGCTGGCGCTGTTCCTGTTCACGGTCGGCTCGGGCCTGTGCGCGACCGCCGACTCGATCGACCAGCTCATCGCGTATCGCGTGCTGCAGGGCCTCGGCGGCGGCATGCTCATGCCGCTCGGCATGACGATCATGACCCGCGCGGCCGGGCCGCAGCGTATCGGCCGGCTCATGGCCGTGCTGGGCATCCCGATGCTGCTCGGGCCGATCGGCGGCCCGATCCTCGGCGGCTGGCTCATCGACACGGCGAGCTGGCACTGGATCTTCCTGATCAACCTGCCGATCGGCGCGATCGCGCTGGTCTACGCGGCCTTCGCGCTGCCCAAGGACCACACCGAGCCCTCGGAGTCCTTCGACTTCCTCGGCATGCTGATGCTCTCGCCGGGCCTGGCGCTGCTCCTCTTCGGCGTGTCCTCGTGGCCCGAGGCCGGCACGATCTCGGCGAACAAGGTGTGGATGCCGATGCTCATCGGCGGCCTGCTCGTCATCGGCTTCGTGTTCTACTCGTTCAAGCCCAAGCACCCGCTGCTGGACCTGCGGCTGTTCCGCAACCGGCGACTGACGGTCGCGGCGGTCTCGCTGTTCGTCTTCGTCATCGCGTTCATGGGCGCCGGTCTGCTCTTCCCGAGCTACTTCCTGCAGGTGCGTGGCGAGTCGACGCTGGACGCCGGCCTGCTCATGGCCCCGCAGGGCATCGGCGCGATCCTGACCATGCCGATCGCCGGCACGCTGGCGGACCGGATCCCGGTCGGGCGAACGGTGCCGTTCGCGATGGTGCTCATCGCGGCCGGGTTCTTCACGTTCACGCAGGTCGGTGCCGACACGTCGTACCTGCTGCTGTGCGGCTCGCTGTTCGTGATGGGCTTGGGCATGGGCGGCACGATGATGCCGATCATGACCTCGGCGCTCAAGACGCTGACCAACCACGAGGTGGCCCGCGGCTCGACGCTGGTGAACATCCTGCAGCAGATCGGCGGCTCGGTCGGCGGCGCCGTGATGTCGGTGATCCTGACCAGCAGGCTCAACGACGCGCCGGCGATCCCGGGGGCGACCAACCCGCAGACCGGCGGGCCCCTGACGCTGGCCGACGCGGCGATCGGCTCGCACGACAAGGTCCAGGGCCCGCAGATCATCCAGGCGTTCGGGGCCGACACGATCCGCAAGGGCCTCGAGTTCGTCGCGGACGCGTTCGCCTCGACCTACTGGGTCGGCTTCATCCTGGTGCTGGCGACGTTCGTCCCGCTGGCGTTCCTGCCCCGCAAGCGGGAGGTCTCGCACCTCAACGACGACGAGGGCGCGGGCGCCCCGGCCCCGGTGATCATGCACTGAGTCCGGCGACTCGCGCGGGCGGCCCCGTGACCGATACGGTCACGGGGCCGTCGTGCGCTTGCTGAAGTACACAGCTGGTACGACATCCATCACGCGGGCGGGACCTCGGAGAGCGACGCGAAGACGGCCTTGCCCCCGGCGCGGGCCTGGGCGACCATCTCGTCCGCGCCCGCGGACGGGCCGCCGATGCGCAGGACGGCGTCGCAGCGCTCCAGCAGGCGCGACGAGATCGGGTGGAAGATCTCGTCGAAGACGGTGTCGACGGCGCCGACCGGTCCACGACCAAGGAACTGAGCCTGTTCTATGAGGGGCAGGGCCAGGGCCTCGCCGGTGACGGGCAGGTGGCCGGCGCGGAAGAGGGTGACGGCGGCGTCGTTCATGGCCTCGACGTTGGCCCGCAGCCGGGCGGGGTCGTCGCCGGTGCCGGAACGGTAGGGGCCGGCCACGAGGATCATCATGAGGCGTCTCCTTCTGACAACACGGTCCGCACGCCGGCGTCGCGCACGGCGGCGAGGGTCTCGTTCTCCGGTTCGGCGTCGGTGACCAGCGCGTCCACGGCCTCCAGCGGGGCGACCCGGGCGAAGGCCTGGACGCCGAGCTTGGTGGCGTCGGCGACGACGATCGTGCGCCCGGCGCGGCGCAGCGCGGCCCGCTTCACGGCGGCGTCGTCGAGGTCGAACTCGGACCAGCCGAGGTCGCGGTGCACGGCGCCGATCGACATCACGAACGTGTCGAAGCGCAGCTGGTCCAGGGCGGCGAGGGCGAGCGGGCCGACCAGGCTGCGCTCCCCCGCGCGGGACTCGCCGCCGATGACCAGCAGCCGGATGCCGGGCTGGTCGGCGAGGCGCGCGGCGGCCTGCAGGCTCAGCACCGCCACGGTCAGCGGCGCCCGGGCCGGCAGGTGCGCGGCCAGCTCGGCGGTGGTGGTGCCGGCGTCGAGCAGCACCGTGCCGCCCGGCTCGATCAGCTCCGCCGCGGCGCGGCCGAGCCGCGCCTTCACCGGGGCCGACCAGCGCTCCCGGACCGCGAACCCGGCCCGCTCGACCGGCACGTCGAGCGCGACGGCACCGCCGCGGACCCGGCGGACCAGCCCCTGCTCCTGCAGCGCGTCGAGGTCGCGCCGGACGGTCATCTCGGACACGCCGAGGCGCTCGGCGAGCTCGGCCAGGCTCAGGCGGCCGCTGCCACGGACGAGGCGGAGGGTCAGGTCGAGGCGGTCCGGCACGGGCACGCGCCGAATCTAACAGAATCCCTGTGAGATTTGAAAGATTGTTGTGAAGTCGGTCCTAACGTCGGCTTGCGAGCGCGGGCGGCTGGACCGCCGGCGCGTCCGGGATCTTGGGGGCGCGGCGCAGGGTGGTGTAGGCGAGCAGGCCGAGCGGGATGATCAGCCAGCAGGACAGCAGGCGGTACACCAGCATCGCGGCCGCCGCCGGGCTGTGCCCGGCGCCGGCGGAGACGAGCCCGGCCAGCAGCGCGACCTCGACCACGCCGATGCCGCCCGGGCTCAGCGGCACCTGGCGCACCAGCTGCACCGTGAGATACACGGTGGCCAGCCGCACCAGGCTCACGTCGATGTCGAACGCGGCGGCGGTCGCGGCCAGACAGCCGAAGTCCAGGCCCCAGTTGACCGTGGCGTGCACGAGGGAGAGCACCCAGGAGCGGCGCGGCAGCCGGCGCAGGTCGTCCCGGGTGCGCCGCATGGCACCCCGCGACCGGGCGAGCCAGCCGCCGGGCGCCCGGCCTGGCTCCTGCGCTTCACGGTGCGCGACGAGCCGCTCGCCGAAGTCGGGCGGCGGGCCGGGGCGGCGCGGGGAGAGCAGGAAGTCCAGCAGGAACACCAGGCCGGCGAGGACCAGCATCGCCACGACCGTGACCAGGGTGTCGGTGTTGCCGGTGGCGCCACCGCGCGGGATGAGCACGACCGCGCCGTACATGAGCAGCAGCGCCACGCCGGACAGCACGGCGGAGAGCACGGCGACCGCGCCGGCCGCACGCCGGGTGGCGCCCGCGGTGCGGAACTGGCGGAAGGCGAAGCCGGCCGAGACCGCGGAGCCGGCGGGCAGGCTGAACGAGATCGCCGAGCGGGTGAAGGTGACGGCGATGGCGCGCGGCACCGACATCCGGACCCCGAACCCGGCCAGCAGCCGCCGCTGCTGCAGGGCGAAGTGCCGCAGGGAGGTCATCTCCGCGCAGGCGGCGAGCACCAGCCACCACGGGTGCGCGGAGCCCAGCACGTCGAGCGTCTGGCCGAGGTCGGGCAGGTTCGTGCGCAGCGTGAGCCCGGCCACGACGAGCACCAGCAGCAGGCCGGTGACCCGCAGTGCCGTCTTGCGTGACGTGCTCACGCGATCACGATCCCACCGTCAGGTAGCGAAACGGCGAAGATCCTCAGCCCCAGCTCAGTTGCGCGCATCACGCTCGCGCCGGCTCGGTGGCGCCCTCATCGCCGCGGGGAGTACCCGCCGCGATCGCGCCATCCGGCCGCAACCGAGCTGCTCTCGGACGTGGGCACGCGTCCTGCCGGACCGGCTGTGCCGACGCGTCGCGCCTGTGACAGGCTCGGATCGTGAAGGCAAACAGCAGTCGGACACCCCGCGAACATCCCGGACCAGAGGCTGGTACGGCAGCATGACCCGGCTCTCCGAAGTCGATCTTTCAGCGGATCTTCCGCGAGACGAGGCCGAGCGGCGGCTCGAGGCGGCGCAGCAACGTCTTCTCCGGCTGCGCCTGCTCCTGGGCGGCCAGCTCGGCGACCACAAGATCGGGCCGCCCCTGTGCGTCCTCTTCGAGGGCTGGGATGCCTCCGGCAAGGGCGGGACGATCAAACGCCTCGTCGCTCCGCTCGATCCCCGCCACGTCCGGGTCGCGCAGTTCGCCGCTCCCACCTACGACGAGAAGCGGCACCACTTTCTTCAGCGATTCTGGGCCGTGCTGCCCGGCCGGGGCGGCATGGCGGTGCTCGACCGCTCCTGGTACGGACGCGTGCTCGTCGAACGCGTCGAGGGATTCGCCACCCCCAAGCAATGGCGGCGGGCCTACGACGAGATCGTCGAGTTCGAGCGCACCCTGACCGCCGAAGGCATGATCCTCATCAAGTTCTGGATGCACGTGTCCGCCGAGGAGCAGCTGCGTCGCTTCGAGGACCGGGCCAACGATCCGCTGCGATCCTGGAAGCTCACCGACGAGGACTGGCGCAACCGTGAACGCCGGGCCGACTACGAAGCCGCGGTCGAGGACGTGCTCGACAGGACCGACCGGCCCCGCGCCCGCTGGCACGTCGTCGCCGGCGACAGCAAGCGATACGCCCGCGTCGCCGTCCTCGAACACGTGTGCCACACCATCGAGACCAAGCTCACCAAACGCGGCTACAACCTCCACGACGCCGACTGAAACGGGTGGTTTGAAATCGTCCGGCTGAGGTGATGAACCTCCGCATGGACGACATCACCGCGCTCATCCTCGACGACCACGCCGCCTTCCGCCGCGGCTTCGCCCGCCTCGACGACGCCGAGGGCGAGGGCGAGGAGCAGCTCACCGCCGTGTGGGACGCGCTCGCGCTGCACCTGCGGATCCACGCCGAGGCGGAGGAGCGGATCCTGTACCCCCGCCTGCTGCGCCGGCACAGCGGCGACGCCGAGGAGGAGACCGACGACGCCATCCGCGACCACAACAAGATCCGCGACGCGATCGACGCCGCCGAGCGCCACGCCGTCGGCTCGCAGGAGTGGTGGGAGGCGGTGTGGGACGCGCGCAAGGAGAACAGCGAGCACCTCACCGAGGAGGAGGACGAGGTGCTGCCCGACTTCCGCAAGCTCGCCGGGATGAAGCTGCGCATCGAGCTGGGTGAGCAGTGGCTCACCTTCTACGGCGAGCATCCCAGCGGCAGGGGCCTCACCTTCACCGACAAGGACCCGAAGCGGTACATCCAGGAGAACAGTTGAGTGTCAGGGGCATGATGTCCCGGTGAAGCGAGAGCGTATTCCCGACTGGTTCGCGGCCGGCCTGCTGGTCGTCGCCGTGCTGTGCGCGGTCGCCGCGGTGAGCGTCGCGCTCGGGTCGCGCGTCCACCCGGTGCGCGCGAGCATCGACGCGCTGCTGGTGCCGGCCCCCGCGAACGTCGGGTACGCCGCCTTCCTCATCACCCTCGCCGCCGGCGTGCACAACCGGAAGCGGATCACGTTCTGGCTGCTGGCGGCGGTGTTCGCGGTGCAGGGGCTCTACGACGCCTTCGTCCTGTCCGACGTCGGCGAGCGCGGCTCCGAGGCGCACGAGCTGCGACTGCCCTTCCACGGCGTGGCGGCCGCGGCGACCAACCTGGTGGTGACCGCGGCGCTGCTGGGCCTGCTGTGGCTGGCGCGCGGCGAGTTCCGCGCCCGGGTCCAGCGGGCGAGCCTGCCCAAGGCGCTGGCCACCCTCGGCGTCCTGCTCGTCGTGTCCACCTTGCTCGGCTGGGGCCTGGTCGAGCTGTTCCCGGGCTCGATCGGGCCCGGCGTGCAGCGGCTGGAGTACAGCGGCCGGACCGTGCTGGGCGGCGCGTTCGCCTTCGACGTGGACCGGCACGGGCGCGCCCCCGGCTGGATCAACCTGGTCCTGGGCACCTTCGGCGCGATCGCGCTGTTCGCCGCCCTCTTCGCCCTGCTGCGCTCGCAGCGGATGATCGCCTCGCTGGACCCGGACGAGGAGCGCACGGTGCGCCGGCTGCTGGCCGAGCACGGGGAGCGGGACTCGCTGGGGTACTTCGCCACCCGCCGCGACAAGGAGGTCATCCTGTCGCCGTCGGGCCGCTCGGCGGTGACCTACCGGGTCGTCTTCGGCGTCTCGCTGGCCAGTGGTGACCCGCTGGGCGACCCGGACTCGTGGACGCCCGCGATCGAGGCGTGGCTGCGCGAGGCGCGGGAGTACGCCTGGACGCCGGCCGTGATGGGCGCCGGCGAGGAGGGCGCGACCGCGTACGCCCGGGCCGGCCTGCGGGTCATCGAGCTCGGCGACGAGGCGGTCCTGTACGTGCGCGACTTCGACCTCGAATCGCCCCGGCTGCGGCAGGTGCGCCAGGCGGTGCACCGGGTCGAGCGGGCGGGGTACACCGTGCGGATCCGCCGCCACGCGGAGATCCCCGCGGACGAGATGGCCCGGATCATCGAGCTGGTGACGCGCTGGCGGGACACGGAGACCGAGCGCGGCTTCTCGATGGCACTGGGCCGCCTGGGCGACCCCAACGACGGCCGCTGCGTGCTGGTCGAGGCCTACGACGCGAACGGGCGCGAGGTCGCGGTGCTGTCCTTCACCCCGTGGGGCGCGGGCGGGCTGTCGCTGGACCTCATGCGCCGCGACCGGCAATCCGACAACGGGCTGATCGAGTACATGGTGGCGACCCTCATGCGCCAGGCGCAGCGCATCGGCGTGCACCGGGTGTCGCTGAACTTCGCGGTGTTCCGCGCCGTGTTCGAGGAGGGCGCGCGGATCGGGGCGGGGCCGGTGCTGCGGCTGTGGCGGGCGATGCTGCTGGTGGCGTCGCGCTGGTTCCAGCTGGAGTCGCTGTATCGCTCGAACGTGAAGTACAACCCGCAGTGGGTGCCGCGCTTCCTGTGCTTCGAGGACGTGCGGGACCTGCCGAAGGTCGGGCTGGCCTCCGGCCTCGCCGAGGGTTTCGTGGTCGTACCGCGGCTGCGCACCCTCCTGCGCCGCGGCTCGGCCGTGCCCCTGGCCGCCGACCGCCGCGAGCTGATCATCACCGGGGAGGAGCTCACCCCTCCCCCGGTCATCGACACCCGCAAGCGCCCCGAGCAGGTGCGGATCCGGCTGGCGAAGCTCGACGCGCTGCGGGCGGCGGGGATCGAGCCGTACCCGCCGGGCTTCCCCCGCACCCACAGCGTCACCCAGGTCCGCGCCGCCCACCCGGACCTCGCCCCCGACCGGCGCACCGGCGAGCGGGTCGCGCTCGCCGGCCGGGTCGTGCGGCTGCGCGACCACGGCGGCCTGTGCTTCGCGACGCTGCGCGACTGGACCGGCGACCTGCAGGTGGTCCTGGCCGGCCGGCCTGAGTTCGCCGCGACGGTCGACCTCGGCGACCACGTGGGCGTCGCCGGCGAGGTCGGCACGACCAGACGCGGCGAGCTGTCGGTGTTCGCCGAGGCCTGGGAGCTGACCGCGAAGTGCCTGCAGCCGCTGCCGGACAAGCACAAGGGCATGGCCGACCCGGAGGCGATGGTCCGTCGTCGCCACGTCGACCTGATCGTCAACCAGCCCGCCCGCGACATGGTGCGCACGCGCTCGGCGGTCACCTTCGCCCTACGCAAGGCCCTGCACGGCCACGCGTACGTCGAGGTCGAGACCCCCGTCCTGCAGCCCATCCACGGCGGGGCGAACGCGCGCCCGTTCATCACCCACAGCAACGCCTACGACATGCGGCTCTACCTGCGCATCGCGCCGGAGCTGTACCTCAAGCGCCTGGCGGTGGGCGGTGTCGAGCGCGTCTTCGAGATCGGGCGCAACTTCCGCAACGAGGGCGTGGACGCGACCCACAACCCCGAGTTCACGATGCTGGAGGCCTACCAGGCGTACGGCGACTACACGAGCATGCGGGGCCTGGTCCGCGAGCTGATCCTGGCGGCCGCGGGCGACGAACCGGTGCTGCGCCGGGACTTCGCCGGGGCCGAGCAGGTCGTCGACCTGCGCGACGAGTGGCCGGTGGTGCCCGTCTACACCGCGGTGTCGAGCGCCGCGGGCACCGACGTGACCCCGGACGCGACCGTCCCCGAGCTGCGCACGCTCGCCGACAAGCTGCACGTCGCCTGGCAGGACACCTGGACGCACGGGCAGCTGGTGCTCGAGTTGTACGAGCACCTGGTGGAGGGCGCCACGGTCCGTCCGACCTTCTACACCGACTTTCCGGTCGACGTCTCCCCGCTGACCCGCCAGCACCGCGACGACCCGCGCCTGGCCGAGCGGTGGGACCTGGTGGCGTTCGGCATGGAGCTCGGCACCGCGTACACCGAGCTGGTCGACCCCGTGGAGCTGCGCGCGCGGCTGACGGCGCAGTCGCTGCGGGCGGCGGCGGGCGACCCGGAGGCGATGGAGCTCGACGAGGACTTCCTGGACGCCTTCGAGTTCGCGATGCCGCCCAGCGGCGGGCTGGGGCTGGGCGTGGACCGCCTGGTGATGCTGCTGACGGGCCGGACGATCCGCGAGACCCTGCCGTTCCCCCTGGTCAAGCCCGGTCGCGCCCGCTAGCGGGGCCGGCTGGGAGCTGGAGCGCTTCACTGAGGGTAGTCGATCCGTCACGGCTTGGCCGTGGCGGGGCATGGCTAGACTTGAATCAGTCAAGGTTGTTTAGCGCGCGGCGGATAGGAAAAAGACCGCGAATGGCCGATGAGAGCCCCACCCTCGATCTGCTCGAGCGGCTGGCCGCCGCTCCCGATCGGATGACGTTCGAGGCCCTGTGCCGGCAGCTCGGGCTGCCCGAGAGCGTGTTGCGCGGGCGGCTGGCGCAGCTGGTCGCGCGGGGCTGGGTCGAGACGGACGCCGACGGAGCGTCGTTCGGCATCGGCGTGGGGGCGCTGCGGCCCGGCAGCGCGTATCTGTGGGGTGACCGCACCGCGCGGCTCGCCGGGCCGATCCTGTCCCGGCTGCGCGACCAGCTCGACGAGTCGGTGCGGCTGGTCCGCCTCGACGGCACGGCGATCGTCTGCCTCGCCAGCCGCGAGGCCTCGCACGACCTGGCCGGCTCCCTGGTGGGGCGGCGGTTTCCGGCCATCTCCGCGGCGAGCGGCCGGGCGATCCTGGCCTGCCGCGACACCGCCGAGGTCGAGGCGATCGTGGACGCGGGCGTCGAGGCGCGGACCGCGGACTCGGTGGTGGAGCGCGCCGAGCTGGATGCGGCGCTCGCCGACTGCCGGGCGCGCGGCTGGGCGTACGAGCGCGGCGAGCTGGTGCCCGGCATCGGCTGCATCGCGGTCGCGGTCCGGGCGGGCGGGCTGCCGGTGACGGACTCGATCAGCTGCGGGATGCCGCTGTCACGCCTGACCGACGAGCACGCCGAGGACGTCGCCGCCGGTCTGGTGCGCGCCGCCGCCGAGCTGGCCGGGGCCCAGCACGGCTGAACGCCCGCGGCGACGATCAGTTTCGTCCCGCTCGTGGCGCTGCGCTTCGGCGGGATCGTGGAGCGCTTCGTGGCCGGCGAGAGCGACGAGATGCTGCTGCAGGTCTCGGCCGCGGTCGGCGCGTTCCCGCTCGGCATCGCGCTGCCCGGCCGCTGGCGCACACCGCCCGGCAGCTGCTGACCCCGCTGCGGGACCTGTTCGCGGCGGTCTTCTTCGTCTTCTTCGGCCTGCGGACCGACCCGCGCGCCGCCGCCGATGCTCGGCATCGCCGCGGTGCTCGCGCTGTGCGGGGTGCTGTCGAAGCTCACGACCGGATGGATCGCGGCGCGGCGGGCCGGGGTGGCGCTGCCCGGGCGGGTACGCGCCGGGCGGCCCTGCTGCCGCGGGGCGAGTCGGGCCGCTCGCCGCCGCGTACGTGCTCATGCTGGCGGTCCTGGGCCCCATCACGGCCCGCGCCGCGGAGCCCCTGGCGCGGCCGCTGGCCCGCCGGCGCACGAAACCCGCGGCGTAGGGCGCTCCCGGCCGACCGAACGGCTGGGAAATATGCCCGAAATACGGAATTTCCCTCATCTGCCCGGATTTGCGCAGACCAGCGTGTTTGGCTCACGTCGGAGGTGCCACGGCAGCGCAGCCGTGGCGGACGACGGGGGATCACCATGCTCAACCACAAGCGGATGCTGCCCGTGATCGGCGCGGCCTCGCTCCTGGCGACGCTCATCGGCGCGCCCGCCCACGCCGCGGACTCGGGCCACGGCCCGGGTGGCGGCAACGGCGGCGCGACCTTCAGCCCGGCGAAGCCCACCAAGGGCAAGCCCGCCGCGCTGCCCTGCCGGGAGCTGACCGTCAACGGCGGCTTCGAGTCGCCGCGGCTCGGCGGCAAGGACTACATGCAGTTCGACGAGGACGACGTGCCGGGCTGGCGCACCGACGACCCGGCCGGCAAGATCGAAATCTGGGGCGGCAACATGGGCGTCGCTCCCCGGTTCGGCAAGCAGTTCGCCGAGATCAACGCGACCGGCCAGGGCAACTCGATCTACCAGGACATCAAGACCAAGCCGAACACGAAGATCTACTGGTCGTTCTGGATCCGGGCCCGGGACAGCTCCGGCGGCAAGGACGTCGACGCCACGCAGATCCACTTCGGCCGCACCCCGCGCAACGACGGCCAGGTCAACGGCGTCGGCTCGGCGTACGCCTACTCCAACTCGTCCGACGACGCGCGCTGGAAGCGGCTCTACGGGTGGTACAAGACCGGGCCGATGCAGACCTCGACCCGGGTCACGCTGACCGCGATCGACAGCGCCTCGACCGACGAGGGCTACGGCAACCTGGTCGACGGGCTGACGATCACCGAGAGCCCGAACTGCATGTAATTTCGCAGCGGTACCGCATGACGCCGGTCGGAGCCCACGCTCCGGCCGGCGTCGTGCTTTGTGTCAGGGGCGTCAAGGGTGGGTGAACTTGCTCGCACTACATAAGACACTTCTATAAGCACGTGATACGAATTGAGTATGCCCGCTGCTCGTACCGCATTGGATCCTGCGCGCCTGACGGTCGCCGTCGAACGGCTCTTCAGCCTCCTGCGGCAGGGCAACCCTCCGAACGACATCAGCCTCACGGCCGCCTCGACGCTGCGGCGACTGGAGCGCGAAGGACCGCGGCGGCTCACCGAGCTCGCCGCCGCGGAGGGCGTCACCCAGCCCGCGATGACCCAGCTCGTCCAGCGCCTCGAGCGAGAGGGGCTGGCCGAGCGGGCCGCCGACCCCGCCGACGGGCGGGTCGTGCTCGTCCGGGTCACGCCGGCCGGGGTCGAGCTGCTCGACCGGCGCCGCGCGGTGCGCGCCGAACACGTCGCCGCCCTGCTCGTGGACCTGTCGGAAGAAGAAGAGGCGCTGATCGCGGCTGCGCTGCCAGCGCTGGAGAGGCTCGCCAAGTGACCGACACTCTTGAAGCGTCCGGCGCCAGCAAGTCCGGCTTCCGGGGCGCATTGTCGGGCGGCAAGGACCACCCGCACTACAAGTGGGTGGCGCTGTCCAACACCACCCTCGGCATGCTGATCGCGACGATCAACTCCTCGATCGTGCTGATCTCGCTGCCGGCCATCTTCAACGGCATCCATCTCAACCCGCTCAGCCCCGGCAACGTCTCCTACCTGCTGTGGATGCTGATGGGGTACATGCTCGTCAGCGCCGTGCTCGTGGTGACCCTGGGCCGGCTGGGCGACATGTACGGCCGGGTGCGCATCTACAACCTCGGCTTCGCCCTGTTCACCATCACCTCGATCGCGCTGTCGCTCGACCCGTTCGACGGCGCCGGCGGGGCGCTGTGGCTCATCGGCTGGCGGGTGCTGCAGGCCGTCGGCGGCGCGATGCTCATGGCGAACTCGGCCGCGATCCTCACCGACGCGTTCCCGGCCGCCCAGCGCGGCATGGCCCTGGGCGTCAACATCGTCGCCGGCATCGCGGGCTCGTTCATCGGCCTGGTCCTCGGCGGCCTGCTGGCCGAGTGGAACTGGCGCGCGATCTTCTGGGTCAACGTGCCGATCGGCCTGATCGGGACCGTGTGGGCGTACCGCAGCCTGCACGACACCGGACTGCGCCGGCCCGGGCGCGTCGACTGGTGGGGCAACGTCACGTTCGCGCTCGGCCTGACGGCACTGCTGGCCGGGATCACCTACGGCATCCAGCCGTACGGCGGGCACAGCCAGGGCTGGACCAACCCGTGGGTGCTGACCGGCCTGATCGGCGGCGTGGTGGTGCTGGCGATCTTCACCTGGATCGAGCGCCACGTGTCCGAGCCGATGTTCCCGCTCGGCCTGTTCAGGATCCGCGCGTTCGCCTCCGGCAACGTCGCGGGCCTGCTCGCCTCGATCGCCCGCGGCGGCCTGCAGTTCATGCTCATCATCTGGCTGCAGGGCATCTGGCTGCCGCTGCACGGGTACTCCTACGAGTCCACGCCCCTGTGGGCCGGCATCTACCTGCTGCCCCTGACCGTGGGCTTCCTGGCCGCGGGCCCGATCTCGGGGCACCTGTCGGACAAGTACGGCCCGCGGCTCTTCGCCGCCTCCGGCCTGATCATCATGGCCCTGTCCTTCGGCGGCCTGCTCATCCTGCCCACCGACTTCTCCTACTGGGCCTTCGCCCTGCTGGTCTTCCTCAACGGCCTCGGCGGCGGCCTCTTCGCCGCGCCGAACACGTCGCTGATCATGTCCAGCGTCCCGGCCCACCTGCGCGGCGCCGCGTCGGGCATGCGCGCCACGTTCCAGAACGCCGGCATGGTCCTGTCCATCGGCGTATTCTTCTCGCTGATGATCGCGGGCCTGTCCGGCTCGCTGCCCGGCTCGCTCAGCAGCGGCCTGACCGCCCAGGGCGTCCCGGCCGACGCGGCGGGCACGATCGCGAACCTGCCACCGGTGGGCACGCTGTTCGCGGCGTTCCTGGGGTACAACCCGATCCAGTCCCTGCTCGGCCCCCAGCTGCTGAACCAGCTCCCGGCGGCGAACGCGGCCACCCTGACCGGCCGGGAGTTCTTCCCGCACCTGGTCTCGGGCCCGTTCCACGACGGCCTGGTGATCGTCTTCTGGCTGGCGATCGGCATGTCCCTGATCGGCGGCCTGGCCTCCCTGATCAAGCCGGCCAAGCACCAGATCGGCGAGACCGCGCCCCAGACTCCGGCCGCCCCCTAAGGGCATCGTCTCGGCACTTCGCCGAGCACGCCGGCCCCAGCCCGGTGACTGGGGCCACGCTGCGGCCGCCGCGGCCCCGGCATCTGGCCCTCTAGCCCCTCCTGTGGGAGGCGCCGCACGGTACTGCCACGGACCGCGCGGCGCTGCGGACGGGCCGGACACCCTTCCCGGGTGCCCGGCCCGATTCGTGACCGGCTCCGGGCGACATGTCGGATTTTTCGCCTGGCAGGTCATAAATCCGACAGAAGCGACTGGGGTGGGCCTGGCGCCGCTTCAACCATCCAGCCCGTCCCGCTGACGGCGGAGGAAGGCCTGCTCGACCGCGTTGTCGCAGAGGGACAGGGCGCGCTCGTAGGCGGCGCGGGCGGCCTCGGTGTCGCCGAGCCGGCGCAGCAGGTCGGCGCGGGCGGCCGGCAGGTAGTGGTAGGCCGCCAGGCGGGGGTCCTCCTCCAGCGCGTCGAGCAGGGGCAGGGCCGCCGCCGGCCCGTCGAGCATCGCGATCACCACGGCCCGGTTCAGGGCCACCACCGGCGAGGGCCAGGCCGCCAGCAGCAGGTCGTACACGGCGCGCAGCTGGCTCCAGTCGGTCTCGGCGTAGGTCGGGGCCTCGGTGTACAGGGCGGCGATCGTCGCCTGCAGCGCGAAGCGGCCCGGGCGGCCGCCGCGCAGGCAGGCCCGGACCAGCCGCAGGCCCTCGGCGATCCGGTCGGCGTCCCACCGGCCGCGGTCCTGCTCCGGCAGCAGCAGCATCCGGCCGTCCGGCGCGACCCGCGTCGCCCGCCGGGCGTCGTGCAGGAGCAGTAGCGCGAGCAGGCCCACGGCCTCACGCTCGTCGGGCATCAGGGCGCAGAGGGTCCGGGCCAGCTCCAGGGCGCGGTCGACGAGGTCGTGGCGGAGCAGCGCGTCGCCGGTCGGGGCCGTGTGGCCGGTGGTGAAGACCAGGTGGACCACGGTCAGGACGGCGTCGAGGCGGTCGGGAAGCTCGCCGGACTCCGGCACGCGGTACGGGATCCGGGCCGCGGCGATCTTCTTCTTGGCCCTGGTGACGCGGGCGGCCATGGTCGGCTCGCTGACGAGGAAGGCGTGGGCGATCTCGGCGGTGGTGAGGCCGCAGACCAGGCGCAGCGTCAGGGCGATCTGGGCCTCGCGGGCCAGCGCCGGGTGGCAGCAGGTGAAGACCAGGCGGAGGCGGTCGTCGGGGAACGGATCGTCGCTCTGCGGCGTATCCGGCGCATCCGGTACGACCAGTAGCGGCAGTTTCGAGCGCAATGTCGCCGCCCGCCGGTGGGCGTTGAGGGCGCGACGCTGGGCCGCCGTGGTCAGCCAGGCGCCGGGGTTGGCCGGCACGCCCTGACGCAGCCAGGCGTCCATGGCCGAGACGTACGCGTCCTGCACGCACTCCTCGGCCAGGTCCAGGTCGCGCGCGACGCGCACCGTCGCGGCGAGCACGCGGGCCCACTCGCGACGGTGCGCGTCGGCGATCGCCGACCGGACCCCGTCCGCATTCGCACCGGCGGCGTTCATGTCACCCGCTCTACTCGAAGATCATCACCGGACGTACCTCGACGCCGCCGAAGCGGGCCGGGCAGAGCTTGGCGATCTCCAGCGCGTGATCGAGGTCCTTGGCGTCGATCAGGTAGTACCCGCCGAGCACCTCCTTGGTCTCCACGAACGGCCCGTCGGTGACCACGTCGCCGCGGATCGACGTCGCCGTCGTGGTCTCCCGCAGCGCGTTGCCGCCGACGAGGGTGCCGCCGAGCTCGCCGACCTGCCCGGCGAAGCGGTTGTGGGCGTCCATGACCTCCTGGAGCAGGCCCGGGTCCGCCTCGGCGTAGCCGGCCTCGTCCTCGTAGATCAGAATCAGGTACTGGGCCATCACGGGCTCCTCAATGACGAAGTTGTCTCCTGACACTCCTACGTCAATCAGGCCGCCACGGAATCGACAACGCGGCCGGATTTTTCTTCGGAAGGACTCCGGCGGGTGTACAACAGCGCGCCGGCCGCGATCACCAGCGTCCCGAGCACGTACCAGCCGGTGACGATCATCAGGCCCACGGACGCGACCAGGGCCGCGAGCGCGCACCGGCGGGCGGCGGAGCTGCGAGGCAGGAGCTTGACGGCGGCGGCGGAGCCCATGAGGTACACCAGAACGAAGCACCCGCTGGTGAGCAGCACGAGCGCACGGGTGCCGGTCCCGGTCGCGGCGACGACCGCGAGCGATACGGCGCCGAGCAGCGCGACGACCAGCAGGCTGCGGCGGGGCACCGCGCCGGGGGCGGCTCCGCGGGCAAACCAGGCCGGCAGCGCACCGTCGCGGCCGAGCGCGGCGCCCAGTTTCGCGGCGCCGGCGTAGTACGCGTTCATGGTGCCCAGCGTGAGCAGCACCGCGGCGCCGGCGGCGATGGTCCGGACCTTGCCGCCGACGCCGATCGCGAGCAGCTCGGCCAGCGGGGCCCCGCCGGACCCGGCGGTCATGGCCGGGCCGAGCACGGCGATGCTGGCGGCGGCGATCCCGAGGTACAGCACCGCGACCACGACCAGGGCGATCGCGGTGGCCCGGGGCAGGTCGCGGCCGGGCCGGCGGAAGTCGGCGGCCAGCGACGTGACCGCCTCCCAGCCGGCGAAGCCCCAGACCAGCACCGCGGCGGCGGGTCCGATCGCCCACCAGCCGTGCGGGGCGAACGGGTGCAGGTTGGCGGCCCTCGCGTGCGGCCACGCGGTCAGGGTCGCGGTGAGCAGCAGCGCGACGAGCAGGGCGGCGAGGCCGAGCTGGAGGCGGCCGGAGACGCGCACACCGCCGAGGTTGCCGATGGTCACGGTGAGCATCAGCCCGGCTGCGGTGAGCAGGGTCGTGCGGGTGCCGCCGCCGAGGGCCGCGGCGACGTACGCGCCGCCGAACAGCGCCGCGGCCGGGGCGCCGACCGGGACGGCGAAGTAGAACGACCAGCCCACGACGGCGGCGGCGCGACGGCCGAACGCGGTGCGCGCGTAGGTGGCGACGCCACCGGCGTCGGGGTAGCGGGCGCCGAGCGCGGCGAAGGTGGCGGCGAGCGGCACGGACAGCACGACCAGGGCGGCCCAGGCGAGCAGCGACGCGGGGCCGGCGATCTGGGCGGCCAGCGCCGGCAGGGCGATCACGCCGGTGCCGAGCACGGCGCCGATGGACAGGGCCGCGCCCTGCGGAACGGTCATCACGACAAAGATCCTCATGCCGTACCGCGGGAAGCGGCGAGTGGCAGGAATGTCGTTCTGCGATAGATTCCTGCCATGACGCGGGAGCCCGGCCGCCGGCACGTCGTCGGCGTCGCCGTCACCGAGAGCATGCCCGTCTTCGAGCTGGCGGTGCCCTGCGAGGTGTTCGGCATCGACCGCGCCGACCTCGCCGATCCGTGGTACGAGCTGCGGTTCTGCGCTTCAGCCCCGGGCCGGCACCCGGCGCGTTCGGGGCTGAGCGTCGACGCGCCGCACCCGCTGTCGGCGCTGCCGGAGGCGGACACGGTGATCCTGCCCGCGTTCGCCCGGGCCCGGCAGGTCGAGCCGCCGGACGACCTGGTCGCGGCGGTGCGGGAGGCGCACGATCGCGGACGGCGGATCGTGGCGATCTGCACGGGGGCGTACGTGCTGGCGGCGGCCGGGCTGCTCGACGGGCGCCGCGCGACCACGCACTGGATGAACGCGTTCGACTTCGCGCAGCGCTACCCGCGCGTGACGTTCGACCCGGACGTGCTCTACACCGAGGAGGGCGACGTCTTCACCTCGGCCGGCACGGGCGCGGCGATCGACCTGTGCCTGCACCTGGTCCGGCTCGACCACGGCGCCGCGGTCGCCAACGAGGTGGCCCGGCGGATGGTGGTGCCGCCGCACCGCGACGGCGGGCAGTCGCAGTTCGCCGCGCCGCCGCCGCGCCCGTGGGTGCACGACGGCCTCGGCGGGGCGCTGGAGTGGGCCCGGCAGCGCCTCGACCAGCCGCTGACGGTGGCGGACCTGGCGCGGGAGGCGCGGCTGAGCCCGCGCACGTTCGCCCGGCGGTTCCGCCGGAGCGTGGGCACGAGCCCGCTGCAGTGGCTGGTCGGGCAGCGGGTCCGGCTGGCGCAGGAGCTGCTGGAGACCACCGACGACTCCATCGAACGGATCGCGCGCCGGACCGGCTTCGGCACGCCGGCGAACCTGCGCATCCACTTCGCCCGGCAGACGAGCGTGACCCCGACGACGTACCGCCAGGTCTTTCACCGCTGACCGGGTCAGCCCTGCAGGGCCAGCGCCACCTCGCGGTAGCGGGACACGGTCACCAGGTGCACACCGTCGAAGGCGCCGCTTGCGCGCAGTGCCTCGACCTGCTCGCAGGCGGCCGCGACGCCGGCGCGCGGGTCGGCCTGGACACGCTCGACGAGCGCGGGCGGGATGTCGATGTCGGGGATCATGGCGGCCAGGCGACGGGCCATGGCGGCGCTGGTCAGGACGAGCACCCCGGCGTACACCTTCTGGGTCAGTCGCTGCTCCTCGCGCCAGCGCAGGAGCGCGTCCGTGTCGAAGCACATCTGCGCGAAGACCACGTCGGCCTCGCGCTTCCAGGCCGGCACCCGGCGCAGGGCCGCCGCGACGCCGATGTGCGGCGGGTGAAGCCCGGGCGCTCCCCCATCGCGCGGGCCTCGGCGATCATGGTGCGGACGGTCAGGTCGCCGGAGCGCAGACCGGCGGCCGGCTTGTCGCCGTGCACGAAGAGGAACTCGTCGACGCCGTACGCCGCGGCGGTGAGCAGGTCGCGGTGGAAGCCCAGCAGGTTGCGGTCACGGGAGTTGAGGCAGGCGATGCTGCGCCCGCCCATCGCGGCCACCTCGTGCGCCACGGCGATGCTGGAGACCGTGGCCCGGCCGATGTGGTTGTCGGGGATGAGGAACGCGTGCGCGACCGGGGCGAGCACCCCGATCTGGTGCCGCACGTGGCGGATGTCCGGCCGCGTCGGCGGCTCGATCTCGCAGACGATCTCGAACGCGTTGTTGTTGCCCATCCCCGAAAACCTAAGGCCTGTCCATAACTGATGGTTGGTGCCCCGAGCTATGAAGCAGTCCGGTGTTTGCGCCTCGTCGTTCCGGTGTGGTCCGGCACAGCGACTGTGCCGGTCTCATCCCGGGGTTGTCGAGGGCATCGTTCCGATACTTCGCCGAGCACGCCAGCCCCAGCCGACGTGGCTGGGGCTGCGCTGCGGCCGTCGCGGATCGGCATCTGGATGATGCGGTGCCGGGACGGTGGTGTCCGGTTGACTCGGCAGGGCCCCTTGCGGCCCCGGGCAGTGCGTCAAGCAACACCAGCATACGGCCATGTGGCCTTACGAGCAACCCGTCGCTACGCATTCACGAACAGAACCTAGCCGTTCAGCACGGGATGAGCTCGGTACGGCGGACTCGCACGCGGGTGCCGTCCGTGAGGGTGACCTCGACCCGGCCCACGGCGTCGGTGTCGCCGAACGCGTAGATCTCCTTGCCGTCGTGCTCGGCCAGCTCCGCGTGGTTGGGCCGAAGCACCCACTTCAATTCCGGCGATTTACCCGATTTACCCATTTCGCCCACCCCCTCGGCGACCTACGGTACGGGCTGCGACCCGCCCGGCACGCCAAGCACGCCAGGCGGGTCGCGAAAAATCTCAGTCCTCGCGGGTGAGCTGCTCGCGCAGGCCGCGCAGCGCGCCGGCCAGCAGCCGGGAGACGTGCATCTGGGAGATGCCCAGCTCCGCGGCGATCTGCGACTGGGTGAGGTTGCCGTGGAAGCGCATCGCGATGATCTTCCGTTCCCGCACCGGCAGCCTGGCCAGCAGCGGGCGCAGGGCCTCGCGATTCTCCACGTTGCGGATGTCGGGGTCGTCGCCGCCGAGCAGGTCGCCGAGGCCGTAGGCCCCGCCGTCGCCAGCGTCGCCGACCGGGGCGTCCAGCGACAGCGCGCGGTACGCCTGCCCGCAGTCCAGCCCCTCGATGATCTCCTCCTCGCTCACGCCCAGCCGGGCGGCGAGGTCGGCGACCGTCGGCGAGCGGCCGAGGTCCTGGGCCAGGTCACCGGAGACCTTGCCGATCTCCAGGCGCAGCTCCTGCAGCCGGCGCGGGACGCGCACGTCCCAGCCCTTGTCGCGGAAGTGGCGCTTGAGCTCACCGACGATCATCGGGATCGCGTAGCTGGTGAACGCCGCGCCGCGGCCGGGGTCGAAGCCGTCCACGGACTTGATCAGCCCGAGGTTCGCGACCTGGACGAGGTCCTCGAGGTGCTCGCCACGGTTGCGGAAGCGGCGGGCCAGATACTCGGCGAGCGGGATGTACAGTTCGATCAGCCGGGCGCGGACGCGGTCGCGGTCGGTGCCCGCCGGAAGGTCGGCGAGCAGCGACAGCAGCGCCTTGGCCCGGGCGTCGGTTTCGCGGTTGGCGCGGGTTCGGGTCTCGTGTTGTTGCACGTCGCCGCTCAGGACGTCAGAACTCATGACAGGGTTCAGCCTTTCCATCCGGTACCGCACGACCGGCGCCACGGCACTCCGAAACGGTCGGGTTTGCGTGGGGTACGAGCGGGAAACCCTGCGGTTGCAGGCAGGCGCGCCCGAAATCCGATCGAGTGACGCTCACAGCGCCCATGTCTTGAGCGCCGGCGCAGCCCTCCGGGGCCGCCGCTTTCTGGACGGACCCGGCCGCATGGGGATATGTCACCCAGGCGAGGCGGGACGCCTCCACCTTACAAGAACTTGCCGCACGGCATAAGACGAGGGGCGCGTTCGCACCCGGCACCCCATATTGTTGCGCTCATGTCGATCGATGCCACGGTCCCGAACGTCGCGCGGATGTACGACTACTACCTCGGCGGCTACCACAATTTCGCCGCCGACCGGGAGGCTGCCGAGAAGATCCTGGCGATCTTCCCCGACACGCCGGCGGCCGCGCACACGAACCGGCGGTTCATGCAGCGCGCCGTGCGACACCTCACCCAGGCGGCCGGCGTACGCCAGTTCCTGGACATCGGCGCCGGCCTGCCCACGCAGGGCAACGTGCACGAGCACACCGACGGCCGGGTGGTCTACGTCGACAACGACCCGGTCGCCGTCGCACAGGCCCGCACACTGGTCAAGGACGACGAGCGGGTCTCGGTCGCCCTGGCCGACCTGCGCGAGCCGGAGGCACTGCTGGCCGACCCCCACGTCTGCGGCCACCTGGACCTCGCCGAGCCGGTGGCGATCATGCTGGTGTCGATCATGCACTTCGTGCCCGACGAGGCTGACCCGTGGAGCCTGATCGCCCGTCTGCACGACGCAACAGCCCCGGGCAGCCACCTGGTGGTCTCGCACCTGACACTGGACGGAGTCGACGCGGCGCCGGCCGAACAGGGAACGCAGGTCTACCGCACGTCGAACGCCCCGATAGTCCCGCGCACGCACGCCCAGATCCAACGCTTCTTCGACGGCTACGAGATGCTCAACCCCGGCCTGGTCTGGGCCGGCCAGTGGCGCCCAGCGCCAGGCGAAGACACCACGTCACACGGCTACGGCGGCGTCGGCGTCAAGCACTGACCCCAGGCACTCGTCCCCGGCTCACCTCCCGCAACGGCAAAGGCGTCGCGTCGCGTCGCGTCGGCGTCGGCGTCGGCGTCGGCGTCGGCGTAAAACGCTCAACCCCGGACGCGGCCTACGTCGGCGTCCGCGTCAAACGCTGATCCCCAGCACTCGTCCCGGCCACTCGCGCACCGTCGTCGGCGTCGGCGTCAAACGCTGATCCCAGTACTCCTCCCCGGCCCCTCCCCCGTCGTCGTCGGCGTGAGCGCTGATCCCCCGGCACTCGTTCCCGGCCCCCGTCCCGCGTCGGCGTCGGCGTTGGCGTCAAGCACTGATCCTCAGCGCTCGTCCCCGGCCCACAGCCACGGCCCACTCGGC
Organism: Dactylosporangium sp. CA-233914; assembly: GCF_050942935.1. Lineage (NCBI taxonomy): Bacteria > Bacillati > Actinomycetota > Actinomycetes > Micromonosporales > Micromonosporaceae > Dactylosporangium > Dactylosporangium sp. CA-233914. The sequence continues at coordinate 8,901,867 of NZ_CP192030.1, forward strand.
GTCGGCGCTGATCCCTGGCTCTCGTCCCCGGCCCCTCCCGCACCGTCGTCGCCGTTCGAGCGGCGCCGCCACCGCCGTCGCCTTCGCCGCCGTCAAGCACTGATCCCCGGCGTTCGCGTCAAACGCTGATCCCCGGCATTCGTTCCCAGCCCACGGCCCGGATGGGTCGCTGACCACAACCGGACAGCGGCCAACCGGCTGCGCGCACTGCTCCGAAGTCCTCCCGCAGGCGGTTCGACAGCTCGGACCGCCACGGATGTGGGAGGACCACGCAGATGCGAATCGTTTCCGTCCTGCGGGCCGGGGCCGCCACGCTGGTGGCCGCCGGCGTCGCGCTGGCCGGCCTGGGGCCGGTTTCCTCGGCCGCGTCGAGCCACCGGGAGGCGCCGCTCATCGCCGCCGACCCGGCGGTCGACAACACCGACCTCTACGCGTTCGTCAGTCCCGAGCGCGCCGGCTACGTCACGTTCGTCGCCAACTGGCAGCCGTTCTCCGACCCGGACGGCGGCCCGAACTTCTACCCCTTCGCCACCGACGCCGTGTATCTCATCAACGTCGACAACGACGGCGACGCCAAGCCCGACGCGGTGTTCCGCTGGACGTTCAGCAATGTCGACAAGCGCGGCGGCAACACCTTCCTCTACGCCAACGGGCCGGTCACCTCGCTCGACGACGAGAACCTGCTCTTCCGCCAGACCTACACCCTCGAGTCGTCCTTCCACGGCGAGCCGTTCAAGACCCGGGTCTCGGGCGCCCCGGTCGCCCCGTCGCGGGTCGGACGCGCGACGATGCCCGACTACGCGAAGCTGCGCGCCGATGCCGACAAGCGCCTGCCGGGTGGCTGGAACGTCTTCGCCGGGCAGGCCGACGATCCGTTCTACCTCGACCTGCGGGTGTTCGACCTGCTCTACGGCGGGGATCTGAGCGAGGTCGGCCGGGACACGCTCGCGGGATACAACGTCAACACCATCGCCCTGCAGGTGCCCTTCACCGACGTGGCGCTGAAGGGCGACCCGAAGCGCAACCCGGTCATCGGCGTGTGGAGCACCACCGAGCGCGCCAGGACCAGGCTCAGCGGCCCGTCCGCGTCCGGCGACATCCGCACCGCGGAGCGCGTCCAGGTCTCGCGGCTGGGCAACCCGCTGGTCAACGAGGTGGTCGTGCCGGCCGGGCTCAAGGACGCGTTCAACGCCATCGGCCCGGACCAGGACGCCTGCATCCCCGCCGTCGTGCAGCGGGTCAACGATCCGGAACTGCCGAAGCTCATCGAGGGCATCTACAAGGTGCCGGCCCCGGCGACCCCGCGCACCGACCTCAGCGAGATCTTCCTGACGGGCATCACCACGAAGGCCGGCGGCCCGATCAAGGCGGATCTCAACTCGCAGCTGAACAACGCCGACGTCGATCCGGCGAACTTCCGGCCGTCGGAGATGCTGCGGCTCAACCTCGGCGTCCCGGTCACCGCGCAGCCGAACCGGCTCGGGGTGCTCGGCGGTGACCTGCAGGGTTACCCGAACGGCCGCCGGCTCACCGACGACGTCGTGGACATCTCGCTGCAGGCGGTCGAGGGGGCCGCGGTGACCGGCAGGCTCGTCGACGCCCTCGCCGCCGGCGACAAGGTCGACGCGAACGACAACGCCTTCTCCGGCTCGTTCCCCTACGTCGCGCTGCCCAACAGCAGTCGTGCCTCGTCCGCGCCGGCCTCCTCCGCGTCCTCGTCCGTGTCCCCGAGCGCGTCCCAGGCCGCCGAAGCCCTCAACCCGACGCCGTCGGCCTTCGAGTCCGGCACCGCGATGACCGCGGTGACCGTCGGGACCTCCGCGCTGGCCACCGGGCTCGGCGCCGCCCTGTTCCTCGGCTGGTGGCGGCGGCGCCGCTCCCCGCTGTCCTGACCCGTTCCCCGGGGCGGGCCCGCGGGCCCGCCCCGGCACCTGCCAAGGAGGCAAGCGATGCGACTCCGCACGATCCTGACGGTGACGCTGGCCGCCGCGCTGCTCTTCGGGCTGGGCGCGGTCGCGGGGCGCCCCACCGCCGTGTCCACGTCCTTCACCGCGGCCCCGCCCGAGGCGAAGCTCCCGGCGACGATCGCCGCCTACCAGCAGCGGCTGCGGGAGGTCCCCGGCGACTGGACGACCTGGGCGGCCCTTGGCTCCGCCTATCTGGAGCAGGCCCGGGCCGCCGCGGACCCGTCCTACTACCCCAAGGCCGAGGGCGCGCTGCGCAAGTCCCTGCAGGTGCGGGCCGGCAACGCGCTCGCCCTCGCCGGCCTCGGCGCCCTGGCCAACGCCCGGCACGACTTCGCCGGGGCCAGGTCGTTGGCGCAGCAGGCGCTGTCCGCCGACGCGTTCTCCGACACCGCCTACGGCGTGCTGGCTGACGCCGAGACGCAGCTCGGGCACCCGGCCGAGGCCACCGACGCCGTGCAGCACATGCTCGACCTCAAGCCGGGTCTCGCCTCCTACACCCGAGCCTCCTACGACCTGGAGCAGCACGGGCGGCGCACCGACGCGGCCGAGCTCATGCGGCGCGCGCTCGCGGCCGCCACCGAGCCTGCCGACATCGCGTTCTGCCACCAGCACCTGGCCGCGCTGGCCTGGGCCGCGGGCGACGTGGCGACCGCGGCGCGGGAGGTGTCGCTGGGACTGGCGGCCGACGACGGCGTCGTCGGCCTGTGGCAGCTCAAGGCCCGCGTCGATGCCGCCTCCGGCGACCTGGACCGGGCGCTCGCGGATCTCGACAAGGTCGTCGCCCGCGCCCCGACCGTCGACGCCCTCGTCGAGCAGGCCCGAATGCTGACCGCCGCCGGCCGCGACCCGGCCCCGGCGCTCAAGCTCGCCGAGGCCGCCCACCAGCTCTTCGTCGCCAACGGCGGCACCGACGACCTGGGCGCCTCCGCGCTCGCCATGGCCGCCGGGCGCCCCGCCGAGGCGGTGGCGATGGCCGAGCGGGAGTGGGACCGCCGCCAGTTCGCCGAGGTCGCCGACGCCGTGGCCTGGAGCCGCAACGCCGCCGGCCGCCCAGCGGAGGCGCTGCCGTTCATCCAGCGGGCCGAGGCGCTCGGCCGGCTCGACCCGACCATCGCCTATCACCACGGCATGATCGCGCTCGGCACCGGCGACCGCGTCACCGCGAAGCTGCAGCTGCAGCTGGCGCTCTCGCTCAACCCGCATTTCTCCCCCATCGACGCCCCGGCCGCGCTGCGGGCCCTGTCCTCCCTGGAGCCGTGATGCGGCGGGTCTCACTTGTTATGGCGTTTCTGGTGGCGGTTTTGGTTCTGTCCCCTGCCGCCGCGAGCGCACATCCGCTCGGGAACTTCTCCGTCAACCAGCTCACCGCGCTGACGTTCACCCCGTCCCGGGTCGGCGCCGCCGTCACCGTCGACTTCGCCGAGCTGCCCACCCTGCAGCAGCCGTCGCTGGACGCCGCCACGGAGTGCGCCGCCTTCAACGCCGCCTTCGCCGTCCGCATCGCCGGCGGGCCGCTCCGATTCACCGTCGACGCGTCGTCCGTCTCCTACTCCGACGGCGCGGCCGGGCTGCGGACCAGCCGTCTGGAGTGCACACTGTCCGCACCGGCCGACCTGTCCAGGTCCGCCGTCGCCGAGGTGACCAGCCGCTACCGCGACGATCGTGTCGGATGGCGCGAGCTGACCGCGGTCGCCGAGGGCGTACACCTCGTGTCGTCACCGCTGCCGACCGCCAGCCGGACCGACGGTCTGCGCACCTACCCCGAGGACCTGCTCAGCTCCCCGCCCGACGTCCGCTCGGCCCGCCTGGCCGTCGAGCCCGGCGGTTCCACGGTGGCCTCGTCACCGCCGCCCGGGCCGTCGCCGCTGCCGTCATGGCTTTCCGCCGCCGAGGAGCGCCTGCGGGGCTGGGCGGCGAGCCGGGAGCTCACGCCGTTCGCCGGGATTCTGGCCGTACTGCTGGCGCTCCTGCTCGGCGGGGCGCACGCCGCCCTGCCGGGCCACGGCAAGACGGTGATGGCGGCGTACCTCGCCGGGCGCCGGGGCCGGCCGCGGGACGCCCTCGCGGTCGGGGCGACCGTCACGCTCACGCACACGGGCGGGGTACTCGCGCTCGGCCTGCTGCTCACGTCGGTCGCCGGCCTGGCGGGCGAGACGGTCCTGGGCTGGCTGGGCGTGGTGAGCGGCCTGCTGGTGGCGCTCATCGGAGCGACGATGCTCCGCCGCCGCACTCATCCGCACTCCCACTCGCACGACCATCACCACGCCGGCCACGCCCATCCGGCGGGCCCGAGCCGCTGGTCGATCATCGGCATGGGCGTGGCCGGGGGCCTGGTCCCCAGCCCGTCCGCCCTGGTGGTCCTCCTGGGCGCGATCGCCCTGGGCCGGACGTGGTTCGGTGTGCTGCTCGTCCTGTCGTACGGCGCCGGCATGGCCGCCGTACTGACCGCCGCAGGCCTGGTGCTCATCCGCGTCCGCGACAGCTGGCCGACCCGCTTGCGCCCCGGCCCGAGGCTGGCCCGGTTCGCCCCGACCGGGACCGCCGCACTGGTACTCCTGGTCGGCTCGGCCCTGGCCGTGCGCTCCTTCGCGGCGCTGTGAACGGGGGCAGGCGGCGATGGGCGGCGGGCGGTATTGTGTGGGTGGGCAGTGCGCCTGCCCGAGCCTTGCCCGGCCGCCCACGCCGACCGGGCCCGAGGCCAAGAGGCTCCGACTCAGCGCACCGGTCTGGGCACGCTCGATGCTGCCCGGCGGATGCATTCGCCGTCCGATCGGTGCGAGCGTGGGTCGACGCCGGAGGACTCGACATGGCCGACCAGGACCACACCCAGCACCCCACGACCCCGGTTCCCGCACCTCACGACGCCGCCGCCTCGACATCCGCCACGTCTGACGGCCCGGCACTCCCCGCATCCGAGAACCCGGAGTCCCCTACGCTCAGCGCTCAGGCGTCCCCCGCACCCGACGCCTCAACGCCCGGTGCATCCGACAGCCCGACGTCACCCACACCCGACGACCCTGCATCGCTCGCGTCCGGAGGCCAGCCGTCCTCCGCACCCGACACCTCGACGTCCGCCGGATCCGACAGCCCCACATCAACCGCACCCGACGGCCTGGCATCGCCTGCGTCCGTAGAGCCGCCGGCCGGTGATCCTGCCCCTGCCCCCGCCCAGCGTTCCCGCTCCCGGTCGCGCTCCGGCCGCGACCGCGCCCGGCGCCGAGCCGTGCGAGCCCACGCCGCCCAGACCGGCGTCCCGTACTCGATCGCGGCCCGCCAACTGGCGGCCGCCGGCCTCTCCCCCGGCGAGACCTTGGCCAACACCGGCCGCACCGTGTATCCGGTGGCCCTCGCCCGGGGCCGCTGGAGCATCCTCGGCCGCGAAGAGCGCACGCCGGAGGACAAGCTGGCCGCCACCCGCACGGCCGCCCGCCTCCCCGCCGGCCGCGCCCGCCATCTGACCGACCGCTTCCCGCCCGGCGAGTTCAAGGAGCTGGACTTCTACGGCGGCGACCTACGCCCGGAGCTCCTCGCGATGGTGTACCTGGTCGTGGCCCACGAGGCCCCCGGCCTGATCCCCGCCCCGCTGGACCTGGCCTGGACCGCCGAGCTGGGCGAGGAGACGGCCGTCGACACCACCTGCGCCGACGTCGACCGAGCCGCCCGCACGTTCCTCACGGCCCGGGCCGCCGCCCGCTGGCACCGCATCGACGCCGCCCTGGCCGCGGCCCAGCACCATCCCGAGCCGGCCACCCGCCACGCCGCCGACCTGCTGACCCTGGCCCACCGCCGCTTGTGCACCCCGACGGAGGACCCGGCCGGCGACCCACGGATTCCGCCGGCCCCCTGGCCGGGCGTACGCCAAACCCTCGACGCCCTGCTCGTCATCGCCGAGGACGGCCATGCCCCCGGCACACGGGTGCGCCAGCCGGGCAAGGGCCCCCGCCGCGAGGGCACGGTCCTGGGCGCTCACTGGTTCACCACCGGCGGCCCGATCGCGTACGACATCAGGCTCGACGACGACCCCTCGACCCGCACGGTGCTCCCCTCGGAGATCGTCGTTCTCCCGACCCAGGAGTCCGACGCTCCCGCCCTGACCTACTGACCCGACCTGATGCCCACGTTCCGCGACCCAGGCCTGCGGGCGGTGACCACGGACGCCCCGCAGGAGGCCGGGCGCGCGCCCGAAGGGCTGCGTCAACGGCCTCCGCACCGCTGCGCCCTGAGCTCGTCGCCGCAGGAGAGCCGCCAACGGGCGACAGCAAGCGACGCCCGACGCGAGGATGCGAGTGGGGCGGCGGCGTCGGCCTGCACGACAACATTCGGAGGCCGCAAGGAGCAGACCGGCCACCGTGAGCCGCACCCGGCACGAGGCGCCACCGAGCGCCGCGGACGTCGGGGCCAGCCTGCACGGCATGCCGCCGAGGGCTCGCCGCCGAGAGCCCGCGGCTGGAAACCCGCCGTCGAGAGCCCGCGGCCGCCGGAGGGGCCGGGATCGGCGGCCTCATCGACGTATCCGCCGGCGGTCAGGCCGGACACGAGCCGCAGCTGCGGGCAGGCGGGTCGTCGGGGGCGTGCAGATCCCGGCCGTAGAGGGCGGACAGCATCGGCATCGCCCGACCGGCACCGTCAGCGGCCACGGCACCAAGGCACGGACCGCTGCTCCAGCGACGGGGTCAGGGCGTTTGGACTCGGTCGGGTTCGCAGGGCTGGGTGGAGGTGGCGGGCGGTGGTGGGACGGGGGTGGCTGTGATGGTGAACGTCAGGTGGCGGTCGGTGATGGCTGGGCCCGCGGGCTGGGGGTGGGGCGGGGTGTCGACGGTGATGGTGGCGGCCGGGGGCAGGGTGGAGCGGAGCAGTTGGGTGGAGAGTTCGGTCTCCAGTTCGCGTTGGATGGCTCGGCGGACCGGGCGTGCGCCCAGAGTCGGGTCGGCGCCGGCGGCGGCCAGGTGGTGGCGGGCCGAGGCGGTGACCGTGAGCGTTATGCCTCGGGACTGTAGCTCCGCGATCAGGCGGGTCAGGTGGTGGTCGACGATCTCCAGGAGGTCGGGGGTGGTCAGCGGGTGAAAGACCAGGACCTCGTCGATGCGGTTGAGGAACTCGGGGCGGAAATGGCGTCGCAGGTCCCGAGCGTAGGCGGGATCGGGAGACCCCGGCATGAGAGATCTCGGCCCTTGCGACCCGAACGCAGCAGACCCGGAGGAGGAAGAGCCGGACGCAGCAGACCCAGACGAGGAAGAGCCCGACGCAGCAGGCCCAGACGAGGAGGAAGAGCCGGACGCAGCAGACCCGGAGGAGGAAGAGCCGGACGCAGCAGACCTGGACGAAGAAGAGCCGTGCGCGGCAGGCCCGGAGGCGGAAGAGCTGGGCGTGGGAGAGCCGGGGGTGGGAGACGTAGGCGCAGGAAGCCCCGACGTGGGAGAGGCAGGCACAGTAGAACCCGACGCGGGAGACACGGGCACAGCAGAACCCGACGCGGGAGACACGGGCACAGCAGAACCCGACGCGGGAGACACGGGCACAGCAGAACCCGACGCGGGGGGAGGAGGGTCGGAGCTCGCAGACGTGGGCTTGGGAGGCATGGGGGTGGGAGAGGGCGGGGTGGCGGTGAGGGTGGGGGGTGGGGGGAACGAGGGGGACGGTGGGGGTGGGGCGGTGAAGCCGGCTGGGGAAGTGGGGGTGCCCAGGTTTGTTGTCAGGATCAGGATTGTGTGGCGGAAGTCGGCGCGGCGGCCCTGGGCGTCGGTCAGGTGGCCGTCTTCCAGGATCTGTAGCAGGGCGTTGAAGACGTCTGGGTGGGCTTTTTCGATCTCGTCGAAGAGGATGACCGAGAACGGGCGGCGGCGGACGCGTTCGGTCAGCTGGCCGCCGTCGTCGTGGCCGACGTAGCCGGGTGGGGCGCCGACCAGGCGGGAGACCGTGTGGTGGTCGTGATACTCCGACATGTCGAGCTGGATCAGGGCCTCCTCGGTGCCGAACAGGTGCTCGGCCAGGGCCTTGGCCAGCGAGGACTTTCCGACGCCCGACGGGCCCGCGAAGATGAACGACGCCGTGGGGCGCCTGGGGTCGGACAGGCCGGTGCGGGAGCGGCGGATCGCCTCGGCCACCGCGCGGACCGCGTGGTGCTGGCCGACCACGCGGCGGTGCAGGGACTCCTCCAGAGCCAGCAGCCGCTCGGCCTCGTCCGCCGACAGGGTGCCGACCGGGATGCCGGTCCAGGCGGCCAGCACCTCGGCGATGCGGTCCCGGTCGACAACGGCGGCCGGGGAGGAGGAGGAAGAGGAGGAGGAGGCAACGGCGGAGGGGGACGCGAGGGCGGTGCGGGCGCCGGACTCGTCCAGCAGGTCGATCGCCTTGTCGGGCAGGCGGCGGTCCGGGACGTAACGGTCCGACAGGGTGACCGCGGCCCGCAGCGCCGCCTCGGTGTAGGTCACGCCGTGGTGGGACTCGTAGCCGGCGCGCAGGCCCCGCAGGATGGCGAGGGTCTCCTCCGGCGACGGCGGCTCGACCACGACCGGCTGGAAGCGGCGGTCCAGCGCGCCGTCGCGGCTGATGTAGCGGCGATACTCCTCCGTCGTCGTGGCGCCGATGGTCCGCAGCTCGCCGCGGGCCAGCAGCGGCTTGAGCAGGCTGGCCGCGTCGATCGCGCCCTCGGCGGCGCCGGCGCCGATCAGGGTGTGGATCTCGTCGATGAAGACGATGACGTCGCCGCGGGTGCGGATCTCCTTGAGGACCTTGCGGAGGCGCTCCTCGAAGTCGCCGCGGTAGCGCGAGCCCGCGACCAGGGCGCCGAGGTCGAGCGAGTAGAGCTGGCGGCCGGCCAGCGCGGCGGGCACCGACCCGGCCACGATGCGCTGGGCCAGGCCCTCGACGACGGCGGTCTTGCCGACGCCGGGCTCGCCGGTCAGGATCGGGTTGTTCTTGCGGCGGCAGGACAGGATCTGCACGACCCGCTCGATCTCGCGGTCGCGGCCGATGACCGGGTCCAGGGCGCCGGTGCGGGCCGCCTCGGTGATGTTGTGGCCGAACTGGTCCAGGACAACGCTGCCCTGCGGGGCTTCGGCGAGGGCCGACGGGTGGCCGGTCAGGGCGTCCATGATCTGGGCGCGCATGGCGTTGGGCGAGGCGCCCAGGCGGAGGAGGATCTGCGCGGCGGTGCCCTCGCCCTCGCGGATCAGGCCCAGCAGCACGTGCTCGGTGCAGACGTGGTTGTGGCCCAGGCGCAGCGACTCGCGCAGGGCCAGCTCGAGGATCTTCTTGGCGCGCGGGGTGAACGGGATGTGGCCGGTCGGGGCGTGGGCGCCGACGCCGACGATGTCCTCGACCTCGCGGCGGGCGGCGTCGAGGGTCACGCCGAGGACGCGCAGGGCGGCGCCGGCCACGCCCTCACCCTCCATCAGCAGGCCGAGCAGCAGGTGCTCGGAGCCGAGGTAGTTGTGGTTGAGGGTGCGGGCGGACTCCTGGGCCAGCACGACGACGCGGCGGGCACGGTCCGTGAAACGCTCGAACATGGGGCATCGACGCCTTCCGGCGGGCGCCAGCCCAGCACCCGCCCTCGCGGTGAAGGGAGGATGCGCTGAGTCGAGGCCTCTTGGTCACCAGCGGTGACGCGGGCAGGCGCACTGCCCGAGAACGAAGATATCGCACACGCACGCCCACACCATTCCGCCGAGAGCGAAGCGAGGTGGTACAAGAAGGCGGTGACGGCAACGACGCTGTTCCAGCGCACCGCGGGCCCCCTCGGTGCGCCCTTCCTGCTGCTCGGCGGCTCGCTGGGCAGCAACCTCGACATGTGGCGCCCCCAGCTGCCCCGCTTCGGCGACCGCCTGCGGGTGGTCCGCTTCGACCACCGTGGCCACGGCGCCTCCCCGGTCCCGCAGGGCCCGTACCGCATCGAGGACCTCGGCCGCGACGTGCTCGCCCTGCTCGACCGCCTCGGCATCGAGCGGACCTCGTACTGCGGCCTGTCCCTGGGCGGCATGGTCGGCATGTGGCTGGCGGCGAACGCGCCGCAGCGCATCGAGCGCCTGGTGCTCATCTGCACCTCGGCCCACCTGCCGCCCTCCGACGGCTGGCTGGACCGGGCCCGGCAGGTGCGCGCGGGCGGGATGCAGCCGGTCGCCGACGCGGTGCTCGGCCGCTGGTTCACCCCGCGCTACCGGGCCGCGCTTCCGACGAGGATGACCTCGTACCGAGCGATGATCGCGGCCTGCCCGGCCGAGGGCTACGCGGCCGGATGCGAGGCGATCGCGGCGATGGACCTGCGCGAGGACCTGGCCCGCATCGCCGCCCCGACGCTGGTCATCGCCGGGGCCGACGATCCGGCCACCCCGCCGGAGCACGGCGAGCTGATCCATCGCAGGATCAGGAACAGCCGGCTGGTCGTGGTGCCGAACGCCGCCCATCTGGCCAACGTCGAGCAGCCGGACACGATCAGCCAGCTGATCAGCGATCACGTGACGGACTGATACACCGCCAGGGTCCGGTCGGCGATCGCCGCCCACGAGAAGTGATCCACGGCCCGCTGCCGCCCGGCGCGGCCCAGCGCCGCCGCCCGGGCCGGGTCCTCCAGCAGGGTCCGCATCGCGCCGGCGAGGTCGGCGACGAACCGGTCCGGGTCCAGCGGAGTGCCGGAGCCGTCGCCGATCTGCTCGATCGGCACGAGCAGCCCGGTCTCGTGGTCGGCGACGACCTCGGGGATGCCGCCGGTCGCGGTCGCCACGACCGCGGTCTGGCACGCCATCGCCTCGAGGTTGACGATGCCCATCGGCTCGTAGATCGACGGGCAGACGAAGAGGGTGGCGTGGGTCAGCACCTGGATGACCTCGCGCTTGGGCAGCATCTCCTGCACCCAGACCACGCCGGTGCGGGTCGCCCGCAGCTCGTCGGCGAGCGCGGTGACCTCGGCGGCGATCTCGGGGGTGTCGGGGGCGCCGGCCAGCAGGACCAACTGCGTGTCCTGCGGCAGGGAGCGGGCGGCCCTGAGCAGGTACGGCAACCCCTTCTGCCGCGTGATCCGCCCGACGTAGACGACGCTGGGGCGCAGCGGGTCGACGCCGAGGCGCTCCAGCACGTCGGTGGCGGGGTCGGGCGAGTACTGCTCGGTGTCGATGCCGTTGTAGACGACGTGCACCTTGTCGGGGTCGACGGACGGGTAGGCGCGCAGCACGTCGGCCTTCATCCCGGCCGAGACGGCGATGACGGCGTCGGCGGCCTCGATCGCGGTCCGCTCGCACCAGGACGAGAGCGCGTAGCCGCCGCCGAGCTGCTCGGCCTTCCACGGCCGCAGCGGCTCGAGGCTGTGCGTGGTGACCACGTGCGGCACGCCGTGCAGCAGCTTCGCGACGTGGCCGGCGAGGTTGGCATACCACGTGTGGCTGTGCACGATGTCGGTCCCCGCACAGCCGGCGGCCATCTCCAGGTCGACGCCCATGGTGCGCAGGGCGGCGTTGGCCCCGGCGAGCCCGGCCGGATCGGCGTAACCGGTCACGCCGGCCTCGCCGCGCGGCGCCCCGAAACAGTGCACACGCACGTCGAGCGCCGCGGATCGCAGGTTGCGCAACTCGCGGGCGAGGTACTCCAGATGCACGCCGGCGCCGCCGTACACATCCGGCGGGTACTCTCGAGTGAGCAGATCTACTCGCACGCCCCAAACAGTAATTGCTGATCGTCTGGCGCAACACGCCGGACACGTTTAGCGTCTGGCCCATGGCTGCCAAGAACGTCCTCGCGATCGTCCTCGCCGGAGGCGAGGGCAAGCGGCTGATGCCCTTGACCACGGACCGGGCCAAGCCCGCGGTGCCGTTCGGCGGCATCTACCGCCTGATCGACTTCGTGCTGTCCAACCTGGCCAACGGCGGCTATCTCAAGATGGTCGTGCTCACGCAGTACAAGTCGCACTCGCTGGACCGGCACGTGACGAAGACGTGGCGGATGTCGACGCTGCTGGGCAACTACGTCACGCCGGTGCCCGCGCAGCAGCGCCTCGGGCCGCGCTGGTTCGCCGGGTCCGCCGACGCCATCTACCAGAGCCTGAACCTCATCAACGACGAGCGTCCCGACTACGTCATCGTCTTCGGCGCCGACCACATCTACCGCATGGACCCCGAGCAGATGGTGCGCCAGCACATCGAGACGGGCGCGTTGGCCACCGTCGCCGGCATCCGCCAGCCGCTGTCCAGCGCCGACCAGTTCGGCGTGATCGAGGTCGGCCCGGGCGGGCGGGAGATCAGCGCGTTCCGGGAGAAGCCCAAGGACGCCCGGGGGCTGCCGGACTCCCCCGGCGAGATCTTCGCCTCGATGGGCAACTACGTGTTCACCACCGACGCGCTCATCGACGCCGTGACCCGCGACGCGCAGGACCCGTCCAGCAAGCACGACATGGGCGGCAACATCATCCCGTACTTCGTGGAGAAGAACGACGCCGCGGTGTACGACTTCAGCACCAACGTGGTCCCGGGCAGCTCGGAACGCGACCGCGGCTACTGGCGCGACGTCGGGACGCTGGACTCGTACTACGAGGCCAACATGGACCTCATCGCGGTGCAGCCGGTCTTCAACCTGTACAACTTCGACTGGCCCATCTACACCGGCAACAGCCCCTGGCCGCCGGCGAAGTTCGTGCACGGCTGGGGCGAGCGGGTCGGCCGGGCGATCGGCTCGGTGATCTCGCCCGGCGCGGTCATCTCCGGCTCGCTGGTGGAGAACTCGGTCGTCTCCCCCAACGTCAAGGTGCACTCATGGGCCCACGTCGAGGGCTCGGTGCTCATGGAGGGCGTGGACATCGGCCGGCACGCCGTCGTCCGCAACGCCATCCTGGACAAGAACGTCGTCGTGCCCGAGGGCGCCGAGATCGGCGTTGACCTCGAGCGTGACCGGCAGCGCTTCACCGTCTCCGAAGGCGGCATCATCGTGGTCGGCAAGGGGCAGCGCGTCGAGCCCTGAGGACTGGCACCGCTTCACCCTGCAGCCGCCGGACGAATTCGATACGGTGAGGATCATGGGCAATCCCCCCGAGGCGCTCAAGACCGAGATCGCGACGACCCAGCCGACCGAGACAGAGATCGCCCTGTCCGAGGAGCCGGTCGCGCCCCAGGAGACGGCCGAGTCGCCGGCGGCTTCCTTCCACGCCCCCGCGGTCGGCGTCGGCCAGCGGTTCCCCATCGAGCAGGTGACCCCGCAGATCGAGGGCGGCCGCTTCGCGGCCAAGGCCGTCGTCGGCGAGGCGGTGCCGGTCTCCGCGGTGTCCTACCGTGAGGGCCACGCGATGATGGGCTGCAACGTGGTGCTCATCGCCCCGGACGGGCAGGAGCGGCCGTTCAACCGGCTGCGGCCCGGGCCGCCCGGCTCCGACACCTGGCTCGGCGAGATCCGGCCGGACGCCGTGGGCGCCTGGCGCTTCGCCGTCGAGGCGTTCAGCGACCCGTATCTGACCTGGCACAGCACCGTGTCGAAGAAGATCGCGGCCGGCCAGGGACTGGAGGACCTCGCCAACGACCTGGCCGAGGGCGCCGCGCTGCTGCGCGAGGCCGCCGAGGGCATGCCGGAGCACGAGCGCGGCCGGGCGCTCGGCGCGGCCGGCGCGCTCGACGACGCCGGCATCCCGCTCTTCGCGCGGGTCTCCCCGGGGCTGGACCTGGGCGACGTGCTCTGGCGGCACCCGCTGCGCCAGCAGGTGACCCGCGGCGAGGCGCTGCCGCTGTGGTGCGACCGGGAGCGGGCGCTGTTCTCGGCGTGGTACGAGTTCTTCCCGCGCTCCGAGGGCGCCGTCGTCGACGAGCACGGCAAGCCGGTCGAGCACGGCACGTTCGCCTCCGCCACCCCGCGCCTGGCCCAGGTCGCGGAGATGGGCTTCGACGTGGTGTACCTTCCGCCGATCCACCCCATCGGCCGGATCAACCGCAAGGGCCCGAACAACACCCTGGTCGCCGGCCCCGACGACGTCGGCTCGCCGTGGGCGATCGGCGCGCAGGAGGGCGGCCACGACGCCATCCACCCGGACCTGGGGACACTTTCGGACTTCCGCGCGTTCGTCGCCGAGGCGCACCGGGCCGGCGTCGAGATCGCCCTGGACCTGGCGCTGCAGTGCGCGCCGGACCACCCGTGGGTCAAGGAGCATCCGGAGTGGTTCACCACGCGCGCCGACGGCAGCGTCGCCTACGCGGAGAACCCGCCCAAGAAGTACCAGGACATCTATCCGCTGAACTTCGACAACGACCCCGAGGGCATCCGGGCCGAGGTGCTGCGGGTGGTCCTGCACTGGGTCGCACAGGGCGTCAGGATCTTCCGGGTCGACAACCCGCACACGAAGCCGGTGGGCTTCTGGCACTGGCTCATCGGCGAGGTCAAGGCGGTCGACCCCGACGTGCTGTTCCTGGCCGAGGCGTTCACCCGGCCGGCGATGATGCACGGGCTGGGCAAGATCGGGTTCACGCAGTCGTACACCTACTTCACCTGGCGCGTGCAGGGCTGGGAGATCCGCGAGTACGTCCAGCAGCTCATCGCCGCCGCGGACTACATGCGGCCCAACTTCTGGCCGAACACGCCGGACATCCTGCCGGAGCACCTGCAGCACGGCGGCCCGCCGATGTTCAAGATCCGCGCGGTGCTCGCCGCCCTGCTGAGCCCGTCCTGGGGCATGTACGCGGGCTTCGAGCTCTTCGAGCACCTGCCGCGGCCGGGCGCCGAGGAGTACCTGGACAACGAGAAGTACCAGCTGCGCCCGCGCGACTGGGCCACCGCCGAGCTGGACGGCGAGTCGCTCGCGCCCTACCTGCGCCGGCTCAACACCGTGCGGCGGGAGCACCGGGCGCTGCAGCGGCTGCGCAACACGGTCTTCCACGGCATCGACAACGACCAGGTCCTGTGCTGGTCCAAGCGCGACCCGGAGACCGACGACACCGTGCTGGTCGTCGTGTCCCTGGATTCGCACAACGTGCAGTGGGGTAACACGACCCTGGACATGCCCGCGCTGGGCTTCGACTGGCATGAGCGCTTCACGGTGCGCGACGAGATGACCGGCGCGACGTTCGACTGGGGACAGCACAACGCGGTCCGGCTCGACCCCTACTACGAGCCGGCACACGTGTTCACGGTGCATCGCCACCGGTGACGGTGGTGGTGGCAAGGCAGGCAGGTGGGTAGAGCATGAGCGACGCAGTCGAGCACCCGTCGTCGAGCGACTTCGGCCAGGCGCGGGTGCTGCCCGCGGAGGAGCGCTGGTTTCAGCGGGCCGTGTTCTACGAGGTGCTGGTCCGCGCCTTCGCCGACTCCAACGCGGACGGCGGCGGTGACCTCAAGGGGCTCATCGGCCAGCTCGACTATCTGCAGTGGCTCGGCGTCGACTGCCTGTGGCTGCCCCCCTTCTACGACTCGCCGCTGCGCGACGGCGGGTACGACATCCGTGACTTCTACAAGGTCCTGCCGGAGTTCGGCACCGTCGAGGACTTCGTCGACCTGCTCGACGCGGCGCACAAGCGCGGCATCCGGGTCATCACCGACCTGGTCATGAACCACACCTCCGACTCCCACCAGTGGTTCCAGGAGTCGCGGCGCGACCCCGGCGGCCCGTACGGCGACTACTACGTCTGGTCCGACACCGACAAGGCCTACAGCGACGCCCGGATCATCTTCGTCGACACCGAGGAGTCGAACTGGACCTTCGACCCGGTGCGGCGGCAGTTCTTCTGGCACCGGTTCTTCTCCCACCAGCCGGACCTCAACTACGCCAACCCCGAGGTCCAGCGCGAGATGATCGACGTGCTGCGGTTCTGGCTGGACCTGGGCATCGACGGGTTCCGGCTCGACGCGGTGCCGTACCTGTTCGAGTCCGAGGGCACCAACTGCGAGAACCTGCCCGAGACCCACGAGTTCCTGCGCCGCTGCCGCAAGGTCGTCGACGACGAGTACCCGGGCCGGGTCCTGCTCGCCGAGGCCAACCAGTGGCCGGCCGACGTCGTGGAGTACTTCGGCGAGGGCGACGAGTGCCACATGGCCTTCCACTTCCCGCTGATGCCGCGCATCTTCATGGCCGTGCGCCGCGAGTCACGCTTCCCGATCTCGGAGATCCTGGCGCACACCCCGCAGATCCCGGCCAACTGCCAGTGGGGCATCTTCCTGCGCAACCACGACGAGCTGACCCTGGAGATGGTCACCGACGAGGAGCGCGACTACATGTACGCGGAGTACGCCAAGGACCCGCGGATGCGCGCCAACGTGGGCATCCGGCGCCGGCTCGCCCCGCTGCTGGAGAACGACCGCAACCAGATCGAGCTGTTCACCGCGCTGCTGCTGTCGCTGCCGGGCTCGCCGGTGCTGTACTACGGCGACGAGATCGCCATGGGCGACAACATCTGGCTCGGCGACCGCGACGGGGTACGCACCCCGATGCAGTGGACGCCGGACCGCAACGCGGGCTTCTCCCAGGCCAACCCGGGCCGGCTCTACCTGCCGGTGATCCAGGACCACGTCTACGGCTACCAGGCGGTCAACGTGGAGGCGCAGAAGGAGAGCTCGACCTCGGTGCTGAACTGGACCCGCACCATGCTGCAGGTCCGCCGCCGCCACGAGGCTTTCGCCGCCGGCGAGTTCCGCGAGCTGGGCGGCTCGAACCCGTCCATCCTGGCGTTCGTACGCGTGCACGGCGACGACGTCGTGCTGTGTGTCAACAACCTGTCCCGCTTCCCGCAGCCGATCGAGCTGAACCTGCAGAACTGGGCCGGGTACACGCCGATCGAGCTCACCGGGCACGTCCAGTTCCCGGCCATCGGCCAGCTGCCGTATCTGCTGACCCTGCCGGGGCACGGTTTCTACTGGTTCGGGCTGAGCGCGCCGGTAGAGCAGAGTTAGAGGAGAGCCATGACTTCTCTGCCGTACCAGGACTGGCTGCCGCATCAGCGGTGGTACGCGGGGCGGACCCGCACCCTCAACGGGGTCGAGACCGCCGGCGTCACACACCTGCCCGACGGGCTCGACCACGTGTTACTGGACGCACACTTCGAAGACGGTGACTCGGAGCGGTACCAGGTCTTCGTCGGCTGGAACCTCGACGTGGCCGCGGAGCTGTCCGCGGCCGCCCTGATCGGCGCCGTGGGCGACCGCACCGCCTCCGACGCCCTCTACGACGAGCACTCCGCGCAGCGGATCCTCGCGCTCATCGACACCGGCGCCGTCGTCGACGGGGTCCGGTTCGTGCCCGAGCCCGGGGTGGCGCTGCCGGTGGACGCGCCCGCCCGCATCGGCGGCGCCGAGCAGAGCAACACCAGCGTGGTCTTCGACAGCGCCGCGATCCTCAAGGTGTTCCGCCGCGTCACCGCCGGCGTCAACCCGGACCTGGAGCTCAACCGGGTCCTGGCCCGCGCCGGCTGCCCCAACGTGGCCCGGCTGCTCGGCGCGATCGAGAGCGACACCGCCGACGGCGAGCACCTGGCGCTGGCGATGGTGACCGAGTACGCGCAGAACTCCGCCGAGGGCTGGGCGATGGCCGCCACCAGCGCTCGCGACCTGTTCGCCGAACACGACCTCAACCCCGACGAGGTCGGCGGGGACTTCGCCAGCGAGTCCGCGCGGCTGGGCGAGGCGGTCGCGCACGTGCACCGCACCCTCGCCGCGGAGCTGGGCACGCAGGCCACTCCCCCGCCGACCGAGGCGATGCTGGCCCGCCTCGACAGCGCCGTGCGGATCGTCCCCGACCTCGCCGGGATGGCCGGCGAGATCGCGGTGATGTTGCGGGCGGTGGGCGGGCAGCCGGTGCGCACCCAGCGCATCCACGGGGACCTGCACCTCGGGCAGGTGCTGCGCACGCCCGAGTCGTGGCTGCTCATCGACTTCGAGGGCGAGCCCGGCGTGCCGGTGCAGGAGCGAAGGAAGCCGGATTCCGTACTGCGTGACGTCGCCGGCATGCTGCGCTCGTACGAGTACGCCGCCTACCAGCTGCTGCTCGGCCAGGCCGACGACGAGCAGCTCGTGCGCCGGGCCCGGCAGTGGGTGGACCGTAACCGCAACGCATTCTGCGACGGCTATGCTGCCGCCGCCGGATACGACCCGCGCGACGACACCGCGCTGCTGCGCGCCTACGAGCTGGACAAGGCGGTCTACGAGAGCGCGTACGAGGCGCGGTACCGGCCGGGCTGGCTGCAGATCCCGCTGCAGTCGATCGAGCGCATGGTGAACGGTTCCGACCTGACGACAAGGTGAGCACCTCTATGAATCTCGACGACCTCATCGCCGGACGGGCCCACGACCCGCACGGCATCCTCGGCGCCCACCCCGGCACGGACACCACCGTCATCCGGGCGCTGCGCCGCGGTGCCGGCGAGGTGGCGGTGATCGTCGACGGCGACCGTTACCCGATGAACCAGGTGCACGGCGACGGCGTGTTCGAGGCCGAGGTGCCCGGGATCGTCCACGACTACCGCCTCGACACCGACGGCACGCTCGCCGACGACCCCTACCGGCACCTGCCGACCCTCGGCGAGCTCGACCTGCACCTCATCCAGGAGGGGCGCCACGAGCGGCTCTGGAGCGTCCTCGGCGCCCAGGTCCGCGAGGACGGCGTCGCGTTCGCCGTGTGGGCGCCCAACGCCCGGGGCGTGCGGGTCGTCGGTGACTTCACCGGCTGGGACGCGCACGACGGGCTGCCGATGCGCTCGCTGGGCGGCAGCGGCGTGTGGGAGCTGTACGTGCCGGGGGCGAAGGCCGGGCAGAAGTACAAGTTCCGCCTGCTGACCCCGGACAGCGACTGGGTCGAGAAGGCCGACCCGCTGGCCCAGCACACCGAGACCCCGCCGGCCACCGCGAGCGTCATCTACCGCTCCGGCTACGAATGGAAGGACGGCGACTGGGTCGCGGCCCGGGCCGAGCGGCGCAGGCACCAGGAGCCGGTCAGCATCTACGAGGTGCACCTCGGCTCGTGGCGGCCCGGGCTGTCCTATGCGGAGCTCGCCGACCAGCTGACCGAGTACGTCACCGACCTCGGCTTCACCCACGTGGAGTTCCTGCCGGTGATGGAGCACCCGTTCGGCGGCTCGTGGGGCTACCAGGTCACCGGCTACTACGCCCCGACCGCGCGCTTCGGCTCGCCGGACGAGTTCCGCCACCTCGTCGACCGGCTCCACCAGGCCGGCATCGGCGTGATCCTGGACTGGGTGCCGGCGCACTTCCCGAAGGACTCCTGGGCGCTGGCGCGCTTCGACGGCACGCCGCTGTACGAGCACGGCGACTGGCGCCGCGGCGAGCACCCGGACTGGGGCACGCTCATCTTCGACTTCGGCCGCAAGGAGGTGCGCAACTTCCTGGTCGCCAACGCGCTGTACTGGTGCGAGGAGTTCCACGCCGACGCACTGCGGGTGGACGCGGTCGCCTCGATGCTGTACCTCGACTACTCCCGCGAGCACGGGCAGTGGGCGCCGAACCAGTACGGCGGCCGGGAGAACCTCGACGCGATCTCCTTCCTGCAGGAGGCGAACGCGACCGTCTACAAGCACCACCCCGGCATCATGATGATCGCCGAGGAGTCGACCGCCTGGCTGGGCGTGACCCGCCCGACCGACTCCGGCGGCCTGGGCTTCGGCTTCAAGTGGAACATGGGCTGGATGCACGACACGCTGACGTACGTCGGCAAGGACCCGATCTACCGCCAGTACCACCACAACCAGATGACGTTCGCCACGGTCTACGCGTGGAGCGAGAACTACGTCCTGCCGATCAGCCACGACGAGGTCGTGCACGGCAAGGGCTCGCTGGTCGGCAAGATGCCGGGCGACCTGTGGAAGAAGGTCGCCAACGCGCGGGCGCTGCTGGCCTACATGTGGTCCTTCCCCGGCAAGCAGCTGCTGTTCATGGGCTGTGAGCTCGGCGACGAGCAGGAGTGGAGCGAGGAGCGGGGCCTGAACTGGGGCCTGCTGCAGGACCCGATGCGCGCCGGCCTGTCCCGGCTCGTGCGGGACCTCAACGCCACCTACCGGCAGACCCCGGCCCTGTGGAGCCAGGACATCACGCCGGACGGGTTCCGCTGGATCAACAACGAGGACTCCGGCGGCAACGTCTTCTCCTACCTGCGCTGGGGCACCGACGGGTCGGTCGTCGCGGTCGTCGTGAACTTCGCGGCGCACCCGCACGAGGGGTACCGCATCGGCCTGCCCTTCACCGGGCACTGGTCGGAGATCCTCAACACCGACGCCGACGTCTACGGCGGGTCGGGTGTGGGGAACATGGGCGCGGTCGAGGCCACGGGCCAGCCGCACAACGGCCTGCCGGCCTCCGTCGTGCTGCGGGTCCCACCCCTCGGCGCGCTGTGGTTGAAGCTCGGCTAACTTCTCTTTCATGAGCGTCGACTTCCGCGACACCATCACCATCGGGGCTCCGGCCACCGTGGCCGGCGAGATCATGAAGGCGGTTCAGGAGTGGCCCTCCTGGACCGCCTCGGTGTCCCGGGTGGAGCGCCCGGGCACGGGCCCGCTGGCCGTCGGCGAGACCGTCGTCGTCGAGCAGCCCAAGCTGCGCCCCGCGACCTGGACCGTCACGAAGGTCGACGCGCACGGCTTCGAGTGGGCCTCCGCGTCGGTGCCGGGCGTGCGCAACGTGGGCGGGCACTGGGCGATCGACAACGGTGACGGCACGTGCACGGCCGAGCTGACCCTGTCCTTCGCCGGCCCGCTGGCCCGCGTGATCACCCTGTTCTACTCGAAGCTGATCCGCGCCTACATCCGCATGGAGGCCGAGGGCCTGCGCACGGCCGCGGAGGCGCGCGCTCAGGAGCGGTGACGCGGCAGGTTCAGCAGCAGGTTGTAGTCGTACACCAGGATCGTCCACCGCTGCAGGTCCACCTGCTGGATCGGGGCGCCGAAGCGCAGCACGACCCCGCTGAGCGTGCCGTACACCTCCAGGCTCCGGTCGACGATGATGAACCGGGCGTCGTGGCGGCGCGGGTCGAACGAGTCCGCGCGCGACTCCCAGTGGAAGGCCCGCGGGACCTGGTCGACGACCGGGGCGACCGTGACCCGGCCGTCGGTCACCACGGTCACGGTGTGGGAGGCCCAGTAGGCGCCGAGGCCGTACTTCAGCCCGTGCGCCTCCAGCCAGTGCGCCGCCTCGGTCGCCTCGGCCGGGGCGGGCCGGGCCGTCGCGGCCTGGACCGTGAACCCCGTCACCAGCACCGCGGCCAGCACCGCCGCGACCGCCTTGCGGGCCCGGCTGCGGTCGAGCGCGGCCCGGTCGCCGAAGACCCGCGCGGCCAGCACCGCGCCGAACGGCAGCACCGCGACCACCTGGCGGGCGCTGGCCATGTCGGCGGCCTGGGTCGAGGCGACGAACGCGGCCGCGTTCACGGCGACGCCGATGGCCAGCCACTGCGCGACCCGGTCGTCCGGGCCGGTCCCGGTGAAGATCCGGGTGATCGTGACGATCGTCGCGGCCAGCGCCACCAGCATCA
Source organism: Dactylosporangium sp. CA-233914 (assembly GCF_050942935.1). Taxonomy (NCBI): domain Bacteria; kingdom Bacillati; phylum Actinomycetota; class Actinomycetes; order Micromonosporales; family Micromonosporaceae; genus Dactylosporangium; species Dactylosporangium sp. CA-233914. Next base: position 8,923,260 of record NZ_CP192030.1, read on the forward strand.
GCAGCAGGTTCACCGCGCCGGCGGCGTAGTTGACCGCCGTGAGCGCCGCGCCGTGGTCGTTGAGGAAGGGGAAGTAGGCGCCGTAGTCGACCGCCGTCGTGCGGGCCAGCATGAGCAGGTGGCCGGGGACCTCGGCGAGCGTGGTGAACTCGGCGATCGGCTGGTGTACCCGGTATCCGCCGAAGAATCCGATCAGGCGGACCGCCGCGTGCGAGATCGCGACCGACGCCACGGCGGCGACCAGCAGGTGCGCGTCGATGCCCGACTTTTCGGACTTCCGCACATAGGCCGCGATGAGCCGGACTATCGCGAGCGTGGCCAGGGGCAGCGCGCCGATGTACATCGCGAGCGGGTCGCCGAGCTGCGCCACCGCGAGCACCGCGGTCACGGCCACGGGCCACCACCGGCGCAGCGCCGCGCGGCGGTCGATGAGCAGCGCGGTGAGCAGCAGCGGAACCCCGGTGCCGGTGTGGTCGGGGACGTTGAGCACGATCGCCCACCCGGCGTGCGGCTCGGGCACGAGCATGACCGCCACGACGATCCCGACCCGGACCCAGGCCGCCCGCCCGGTCGCGTCCCCGCGCGCCACGAGCGCCGCGAAGACGATGAGCAGCACGTAGGTGATGGCCGCCGCGACGTGCACGACGTCGTGGTTCAGGCCGTAGAAGAGCTCGATCAGCGCGTACTGCACCAGCTCCGTCGGGTAGAACGACACGTCGCTGAGCGTCCAGCCGGACAGTCCCACGTTGCCGTGCAGCATGTCCCACGCCTGCAGCGCGTTCGCCGACCCGTCCGCGTTGGTGCCGTTGCCGCGGGCCATGCGCAGGTAACCCAGCAGCATCACGGCGAGCCCGGTGACCACCAGCCCGGCGGTGGCGACCCGCCCCCGCCCCCGCGGCGGGGCGACGGTCGTGCCTGGCGCGGCCCGCTGCGGGGAAATGACGGCGGTCGCTGTGTTCGTCAGTTCGGCGGCGCTCGGCGTCGGACTCACCCGCGCCATTCTGGGGCACATCCACAGTCGGGCATTCGTCACAGTCCGATCCGCGACAGAACCGACTCCAAGGCAACCTTGAGCAACTCTTGAGACGTCGGTACCGCTACGGTTCACCCGCCGCTGCGACCCTGGGCATCGATGCAGCCCGCCTTCCGCGACCATCTGGCAACGGCGTCCCGCACCGCGGCGACGCTGCACCGGCGCGTGCGAGCCCTGGACCCGGACCTCCCGGGCGTGGCCGACCTGCGCACCTGCGCCGAGAACGCGGACCGGGCCCTGGCCCGCGCCGCCCGGTTCCGCCCCCACCCGCCCTGGCGCGACCCGGCCTGGTTCACGGTGTCGGTCCTGACCACGTGGGCCCTGGGCGCACTGGTGTCGATGTGGGTGACGCTGACCCTGCCGCTGCAGATCCTGGCGGCACTGATCGTGATCATCCTCGTCGGCGTCCCCGGCGTCGTGTCGAAGCTTCGCGCCGAATCCGGGCCCGGCTGCGACCCGGCCGACCTCGAGGGCACGATCCCCGAGCTCCTGGCCGCCGCCCGCCGCGAGACCGCCGCGGCGGCCCTGGCCTTCCTCCGGCAGCACCCGTCCCCGCCGACGCTGCCACCGGCGGTGCGGTTCCGCTGGGCCGGGTCCACGCATTGGCAGGCGGCCCTGATCAGCCACGCCGACATCACCCTGCTCACCACCGGGGTGTTCCTGACCCGCACGCCCCTCACGGAGGAACCCGATGCGCCGGCAGCATCTGTCTAGCGGTCCCCTGGCCCACCTCATCGTCCGGCTGAACGACGAGGTGGCGGGGACGATCCGCGAGGTGCAGCTGGCCCGCTGGACGTCCCGGACGCCCGAGGCGTTCGACGACCGCCCCAACGCCCTGGGCAACGCCGGCGCCTACCTGCACGAGGCGGTCATCGCCTGCGGCGACCACATCGATCGCCGCTTCGGCACCGGCACCGGTCGCCGCAGCGTGTACCTGACGGGCGTCTACCTGATCACGCTGACCGCCGCTCTGCTGATCCTCGGCCGCGGCGCGACGGCCCTGCTGATCGCCAACGTGGTGGCGACGCCGGTCTTTTATATCGGCCAACCGGTGCTCCAGCGGATTCGCCGGCGCCGCGAACTGCGCCGCCTGCACCACCCGGCCCGCACGGAGGCCGACCACCTGACGGTCCTCGACATATTGATCGCGGCGGTCGACCCGGAGCATGATCGCCGAGCCCTGGCCCGCCTGCGGGACGCGAGATACTGGCTCTCGCTACACTGAGTGATACAGAAATCACCTCGCGTACCCGCTGCGGGCCTGTCCCCGGTCGGCCCGCTGGCGACCGGCTCGGCGCCCCCGTCCCCGGTGGCCTTCGGGCCGGGCGCCCAGGCGGTGAACTGCGCGACGATTCCGCGCTACGACATGGGCTTCCTGCCGGCCGACGTGGGCGGCGAGCTGATCCCGTTCGGCGTGAACGCCATCACTGACGCCAGCCCCGACGATCGCCCCGCCGCAGGTGCTGACGAAGGACGTGCAGAGCTTCGTCCGGCTGCTCAACAGCCTGCCCGTGCCGCGGCCGGACCGGGCCTGCCTGCGGGGTCTGGTTCCCGGACCAGCTCAGCTTCGTGGTGACCTTCGACCCGGCGACGCGGCGCCGCCCCCTGGTCGTGGTGATCGACCGCAACTGCGCCGCGCTGCACGTGACGGAGAACCTCGCCTCCTACGCCTCGCTGGACCCGATGCCCATCTTCGAGAAGCTGGTCGCCGCCCAGCCTCCGTCCTGAGCATTGGCGGCGCGTCGAGACCGCACCCGGTGCCGATCGGGCGGGGCGGTGTGGTGGACTGGGGTATGCCGAAGAGCCGTGGACGCCCAGCCGGACGGGGCCGGGCGAAACGCCCGCAGCGCGAGGTCCGGGAACTGCGGTTGTCGGATCGCCTGCTGCGCGACGCCGCCTCGATCGGGCACGAGGAGCGTGTGCTCGAGGTCGACCGGTGGGCCAGCGGCTGGCTCGGTCAGGCGTGGCTGGCCGCCGGACTCGGCGAGCGGGCGCCGGAGCACCAGCTCTGCCTGGAGGTCGTCGGCCGGGTGTCGGGCCGGCCGTCGGCGCACGGCCTGGCCGCGGTGGCGGCGCTGCGACGCGTCGCGCCACCGGACGAGTGGTCGCTGCTCGACGGCACCATCGAGACCCTGTCGGCTCACCATCCGGTGCCGCCGTGGTTCGACGAGCCCGCGGTCGAGCCGTTGAGGGCGTGGCGGGCGGTGGACGTCTGGGACAGCGAACACGTGCTGTTCGTCGAGTATGCCGGTCCGGTTCCGCACACGCTGATGGCGCAGATCCCGCTCGCCGGGGGTGTGCTGGTCGAGTGCCTCGCACTGCTCGATCCGCGCGCCGCCGCGTCCTGGGAAGAGCTCCGGGAGCCCGGCGAGGCGCCGATGCCGCTCGTCGAGAGCCCGGTCGGTGAGGTGCTCGCGGAATTGGCCGACGCCCTGCGCACGACGGACATGACCCTGCCCCGGCAGGACGACGAGGACTTCGTCGACCTGCGGGCGCTGGCCTGGGCACGGTGCCGGTCGCACCTTCCCGGCTGGCCCGAGCACACACCATCGGGTGACGCCGAGCGCGACCGGCTCCTGGACGACTTCATGGCCCGGCCGGCCGACGGACCGGTTGACGATTCGGCCGTGCGGTCGCTGGCCGAGCTGTTCCTCGACTACGGCGAGGGCTACCTGGTCAGCGGCCCGTTGTGCTGGAGCCCCGGCTCGGTCGGGCTGTTCCTCGCCGACTGGCTGCCCCGCAAGGCGGTCCTGGACGCCGAGCAGCGGGCCGCGCTGCCGGAGGCGCTGCGCCGGTGGGTTCGCTTCGCCCTGGACCGCCGCGGTGTCCCGCCCAAGTGGATCGATCCGGTGGTCCAGGCCATCGACGCGTTCGTTCCCGCGTTCACCGAGGCCTTCGACGACACCGCCGCGTGGGGGCCGGCCAAGCAGATCGCCGTGGAGCTGGCCGCCGGCGGCGTCGACCTGTCCGACCGGGACGCGGTCGACGACGCCGTGCGGGCGCACAATGCCGGGCGCCTCGCCCGATACCTCACCGAGCAGTAGCCCGGGCCCGCGCCGGGTCGTGCGGGATCAGCGCACCCGCTCGTATCGCACGGCCAGGTCGTCCTCCCAGGCGCCGCCGTCGCGGGACATCCGGCCCTGGCCCGTCATGCGTCCTCCGCCCAGTCTGGCTCGATGAGGCTTCGCGGTGATCGACCCAGACAAGGCGCCGCTTCGCTCCGGCCGCATGCCATCTGAACTGAGCCCATGATGACCGGCCTCCTCCGCTTCGCTCCGGAACCGGTCATGCCGGCGCCGTCCGCGGCGATCGTGATCACGTTGCGCTGGGCGAAGCCGGCCTCGTCGCGGGCCCAGGTCATCTCGCCCGCCGACATCGTGACGTCGTACTTGCGCGAGACGCCGCGCTCGTCGAACGTCAGCATGAAGTGGGTGCCCGCGGCGTCGTCGCCGCCGAAGACGGCCAGGCCGCCGGGGATCTCGGGCTCGTCCATCGCCGAGCGCATGATGACGAAGGCGCCGTCCTCGTGCCAGGCGAAGCTCGCGCGGCCGTGGAAGGTCGTGCCGGGGACGTACGGGTGCGTGGCCGTCGTGCGCCACTCGCCGCGGATGAAGCTGAATCCGGCCCACGGTCACAGAAACTCGCGGGCGCCGCGCAGGCGAGTGCTCAGCCGGGTCCGGGTCATGGCGCAGTCGAGCTTCACGACGAGGGGGCCGGGCGGGCCGGCCTCGGCCCGCCGCGCCGCCCGCAGGCGAGTGGGGTCCAGGCCGTCGCGGCGCGCGATCAGTACACCCAGCTCGTGGCGGCTGAGCGCGTCCGGGCCCGCCACGTGGTGGATGCCCGAGAACGGGGACGTGGCCAGCTCCAGCAGGGCCGCGGCCAGGTCGGTGACGTGGACCGGGCACCGCACGTCGTCGGTGAACAGTGCACCGTCCACGGCCCCGGACACCAGGTCGTGCACCCTGCGCTCGTGCACCGAGTCGCCGCCGCCGACGATGAGTGACGTCCGGGCGATGACGACCGCCGGGACCAGGCCCTTGACCGCGGTCTCGGCCGCCGCCTTCGCCGCGCCGTACGGTGTCGCCGGGTCCGGTGAGCATCGCTCGTCGTAGGGCTCCGCCCGGCCCCCGAACACCGCGTCGCTCGACACGTGCACGAGGCGCGCGCCGACGTCCGCGACCGCGGCGGCGACATGCGTCGCGCCGTCGGCGGTGGTGGCCCAGTCGTGCTGCGCAAAGGCGGCATTGACGACCACCGCGGGGCGCAGGCGCCGCAGCAGGGTCAGGGTATCGTCGCGGTTGCGGATATCCAGGCTGTACCACCTGACGCCGGGCACGTCCGCCGGGCGCCGGTGGTAGGTCGCGGCGGTGCCCTTGCCCAGCAGCGCCCGGCCGAGCCGACCACTACCGCCGATCACCAGGAGATTCATCGTCGCCACCCCGGAGTCCCTCGGCCGATACTGCCGCCCGGCGGCCGGTTCGGTGGATGCCGGAGCCCAGATGCCTTTGTAGGCTCAACGTTACACAGCGTCCCGCACGGGCCCAGCGGCACCTGGAGGTACAGCCGATGATCAATCTGACCCTCGTGACGGTCCACGGCTTCTGGTCCTCGCCCCAGACCTGGGATCGGCTCACCGCGTCCTGGTCGGCGGACGAGCGCCTGGCGGGCCTGGACATTCACCCGTTCGGATACCGTTCGCCGAAGCGGCCGCGGCTGCCGTTCGCCCCGAGCCGGATCCCGGACTACGACGACATCGCGCAGACCCTGGCCAGCCGATACACCGTCGCGCTCGGCGAGGCAGCGGCGGTCGCGATCGTCACGCACAGCCAGGGCGGCCTGATCGTGCAGCGGTTCCTCGCCTGGATGCTGCAGCAGGGCCGGGGCCGCGAGCTGGACCGGATCGTGTCGGTGGTCATGCTCGCCTGCCCCAACAACGGCTCGGACTACGTCCGGTCGCTGCGGCACGTGCTGGGCTACCGGCGGCATCCGCAGGCGGGCAGCCTCGAGATGCTCAACAAGCAGGTGATGGACACCCAGCGCACGGTGCTGCGGGGGGTCGTCAACGCCGAGCGCACCGACGAGCACCAATGTCGCATACCGCTGCACGTCTATGCCGGCGACAGTGACCGGATCGTCCTGCCGGCCTCGGCCCAGGCCGCGTTTCCGGGCGCGTCGACGATCGCCGGCAGCCATTCGTCGATCCTCGACCCGGCGGCGCCGGGCAACACCACCGCCGACGTGGTGCGCCACCACATCCTGGCGGACCTCGTGGCGGCGGCGGCCCGGACGGACAGCGCGGGCGAGTCGCACGGCTCCACGACGGTCGAGGGGCCGGTGGCCGCGAACGGCGACGTGACGCTCAACGGCACCTACGTCGCCGGCCACGACATCACCTTCGGCTGATTGGGAGGCAAGCGATCCGTGCCCGATCGGACGCCGAATCCGGCCGCCGACACCGCGGCGAGCGCGCAGCGGCTGCACGTCGAAGGCCCGGTGGCCAGGGAAGGCGACGTTCGCCTGGAGGGGACGTACGTCGCCGGCCACGACATCGTCTTCGTGGGTGGGCGCAGCGGCCGCGACGACCCCGCGCCGTTCCTGACCGTCGACCGGGACTACCTGCAGGAGCAGTCCCGCAAGCAGAAGCGGGTCTTCGTCGCCCGCGCGCCGGACTGGGCCGACGTCGTGCACGGCTTCGACGAGCAGCTGCGGTTCATCGAGCGGGACCAGACCGACGAGCTGCTGGCGACCGTCCGCGCGGAGCTGCTGGAGCCGTGCGTGCGGGGCACCGACTCCCGCCTGCACGCGATCGTCGTGCAGGGGGCGCCGGGCGCGGGCAAGAGCACGCTCGTGCGTCGCGTCGCCGCGCTGCTCGTGCTGGCGGGCGAGTGCGTCGTCGCCGACTTCGGCATCAGCACCCGCAGCGTCTCGCCGCAGGACACCGCGGCGTACATCGGCGCGCTCGACAAGCTCGCCGGGAACGGCCTGCCGGTGCTGGTGCTGCTCGACGACCCGTTCTTCGCCAACTCCGGCTGGGTCGACTTCCTCAACGCGCTGAGCCGGCCCCAGCACCACGGGATCGCGGTGCTCAGCGCCAGCCCGGACTTCCTGTTCCAGCGCTTCGCGCACTGGCTGTTCGGCCGCCGGGTCGTGGGGCGCACCATCGACGTCTCCCGGCCGTCGAACGAGGAGCGCCGCAGCCTCGCCCTGCTCTACGACCGGGAGCCCGCCGCCGCCCTGGCCTCCGACGAGGACCTGCTCGTCATCGCGATGGAGGCGGCGGCGGGCGAGTCGTTCGGCACGATCATCCAGCGGATCTGGACGACGCTGAACGGCGGCGTCCCCCTGGACCCGGCCGCCGACCACCGCGGGCTGCCGTGGCAGGTCGTCGCCTTCGCGGTCGCGTGCTACTTCCACCGCAACTACGTGATGTGCCCCGAGCCGCTGCTGCGCGAGCTGCTGCTGCAGACGCTCGTCGACACGCCGCCGAGCTACCTGACGCAGGAGCTGCAGGATCTGGTGACCCGGGAGGGGTGGCACATCTTCTCCGTCCGGGGCGACGGCGAGCCGTCGTCCGGCGTGCTGCGGCTCATCGGCTCCACGCACGCCCGGGTGGCCCGGGAGGCGTGGAACCACCTGCCGCTGCGCAACCTCGACGTGGAGCGGCTCGTCGTCGACGTCTCGGTGCGGGTGCCGCAGACCACCGCCCAGGTGGCCGAGCTGATCCTGGCCGTGCTGTCCTCGCCCCGCAAGCGCGAGCGCGCGCTGGTCAACCGGTTCGCGGTGCGCTGGAGCCGGGCCGTGGAGCAGGGCGCGATCGAGACGCACGCCGTGTGCGCACTCGTACGGCACCTGCGGCCCTCGCGCACCGCCCGGCTGAACTTCCGCCCGGTGCTGCGCAAGTGCCTGACCGCGCAGGACAGCCAGAGCTGGCTCGCCGCCTGGCAGCTGTACCACATGGCCTCCGCCGCGACGCATCCGCAGGAGCGCGACTTCCTGGTGAAGGTCAACCTTCCCTGGACGCTGCGGCACGCCGACTTCTCCAAGGGGCCGGTCGAGGCGGTCGAGATCGCCGAGCGGATGGGCGGCGAGATCCGGCACATCGTCGTCGACCGGCTGATCAGCGCCCTGCGCGGCGAGCTGGACTGGCGCGCGGACGCCCACCAGGTCGCCTGGCTGATCGGCAGCCTTCCGGCGCCCAAGGCCGTTGATCTGCTGCAACACGTCTGCGACTGGCTCGAGGACGGTCTCGTCGAGGCGCCGACGGCCGGGCGCACGCCCGACGGCCAGGCGGTCGCCGCGCTGGTCGAGCTGCTGGGCCGGGCGGAGATCGACACGGCGGCCCGGGAGCGGATCTCCGGCGCCGTCACGGACTGGCTGATGACCACCGAACACGTGGACGCCCGGATCATCACCCGGATCCTCGCGGCCACCGAGGACGGTGTGCGCTCCGGGGACCCGGTGGCGGCGGCGAACGTGTCGCGGGTGGCGGACCTGCTGCTCGAGCTGCCGGAGAACAACGAGGTCGCGTGGGCGGCCCTGCTGCGGCTGCTCAGCCGCTCGCCCGGCCTGGCGCAGGAGACCCGGCGGATCGTGCCGGCGCTGTTCGAACGACTCCTCGACCGCCCCGAGAGCAACGAGAGCGTGTGGGCGGCCCTGCTGGGGCTGCTGGGCCGCTCGGCCGGCCTGGCGCAGGAGACCCGGCGGATCGTGCCGCAGGTCATCGAGTGGCTGCAGGAGCGGCCGGAGAGCAACGAGAGCGTCTGGACCGGGGCGCTGACGCTGCTGGGTTCCTCGCCCGTCCTGGCGGGCGAGGCCGCAGGGATCGTGCCACAGGTCTTCCAGTGGCTGCAGGACCGGCCGGAGAGCAACGAGAGCGCGTGGAGCGGGCTGCTGACACTCCTCGGCTCCAGCCCCGACCTGGCCGGCGAGGCCCGCCGGATCGTGCCGATCGTCTTCGAACGGCTCCTCGCCCGCCCCGAGAGCAACGAGGGCGCGTGGTCGACGCTGCTGGGGCTGCTGGGCCGCTTGCCGGACCTCGCGGAGGAGGCCCGGCGCAGCGTGCCGCAGGTCTTCCAGTGGCTGCAGGACCGGCCGGAGAGCAACGAGAGCGCGTGGAGCGGGCTGCTCACGCTCCTCGGCTCCAGCCCCGACCTGGCCGGCGAGGCCCGCCGGATCGTGCCGATCGTCTTCGAACGACTCCTCGCCCGCCCCGAGAACAACGAGGGCGTGTGGGCGTCCCTGCTGGGGCTGCTGGGCCGGTCACCGGACCTCGCGGACGAGGCGCGGCGGATCGTGCCGCAGCTGCTGGAATGGCTGCGGCAACGACCGGAGGGCAACGAGAGCGCGTGGAGCGGGCTGCTCACGCTCCTCGGCTCGCACCCCGACCTGGCCGGCGAGGCCCGCCGGATCGTGCCGATCGTCTTCGAACGACTTCTCGCCCGCCCCGAGAGCAACGAGACCGTGTGGGCCGCCCTGCTACGGCTGCTGGGCCGCTCGCCGGACCTCGCGGACGAGGCGCGGCGGATCGTGCCGGTCGCGTTCGAGCGGCTGCTCGCCCGTCCGGAGAGCAATGAGGGAGTCTGGGCCGCGCTGCTGGGGCTGCTCGGCCGGTCGCCGGCCCTCGTGGGGCAGCGGCGCCGGATCGCGCTGGGCGCGTTCACCTGGCTGAGCGGGCGGGACGAGGGCAACGTGAGCGCGTGGAGCACGCTGCTCTCCGTGGTCGGATCGTCGCCGGAGCTGGCCGACGAGGCGCGGCAGATCGTGCGGAGCGTTGTCGAGCGGCTGCTCTCCCGGCCCGAGAGCAACGAGCCGATCTGGGCGACGCTGCTGGGGCTGCTGGGCCGCTCAGCCGATCTGGCGGACGAGGCCCCGCAGATCCTGCCGAAGGTCCTTTCGTGGCTGCTCGGGCGGGACGAGAACAACGAGGGCATCTGGGCGGCGCTGCTGGAGTTGCCGGGCCGGTCGCCGGAGGTGGAGCGGCAGGCGCGGGCGATGCTGCCGGTGGTGTACGAACGGCTCCTGTCCCGCCCGGAGAGCAACGAGGGCGTCTGGTCGACGCTGCTGGCGCTGCTCAGCCGGTCGCCGTACCTGGCCGACGAAGCGCTGCGAATCGTGCCCGCCGCGTTCGAGTGGCTCGAGGCGCGACTGGTCGCGAACTGGGGCACCCGGGGCGGCATGCTGCTGGCCCTCTCGGCGCCCATCGAGTTTCCGGCGCCGGAGCGGGCCCACATGGTCGACATGCTGCACCGCTGGATCGACCGGTACCACGAGGGCGACACCGCCATGGGCCGCGGCGTGTGGCTGCTGGTGCTCGCCGCGCGCGACGACGCCGAACTCGCCTCGGTCGCGCAGCGGGAGCTGGAGTACGTCGAGCAGCACCGGCCGCCGGAGCTGCACATCGTGTTCCCGCTGGGCTACGCCCTGCGGCAGCTCGCCCGCGCCGACCTCACCGACCGGTTGCTCGCGTGGGCGCGGGCGTATCTCGAGGTGCGCACGACCGAGTTTGGCCTCTACCAGCTCTTCGTGGTGGCCCTCATCGACGCCATGACGGCCGGGGCGGAGCACTCCCCCGGCAGCGTATAGGGCCAGAGTGATCAGCCTGGTCAGCGCACTAGATCGAGACCCAGCCGTCGAAGCCGCTCGGGGACGCGCAGTGGACACGGTTGGTCAGGTGCAGCGACGGGTCGCTCGCGTAGCGCTTGGCCAGCGACCGCTCGGCGTCGGTGTCGCCGCGGTCGGCGAAGAGCAGCAGCTCGGCGAGCTCGTCGGCGGTGCGGTCGGTGATGGCGCCCCACTGGTCCCACAGCAGGGCCTCGTCGCCTTGGCGGTGGGCGACCTCCAGCAGGACGTTGTCCAGCAGGAACTGGTGGCCGCGGAACGGCAGGGCCGGGTCGACACCGTAACGGTCGGCGTCGATCAGGCCGCGCCGGTGCGCGGTCCAGGCCTGGGCGGCGGTGATGAACAGGGGCACGTCGGCGGTGTCGAACGGGTAGGCCGCCGGGTCGAGCTGCGGGTCGGCGAGCACCCAGCGGCGGCCGTTCCAGTACTCGGCGACGACGTGATCGTAGTTCCAGTCCTCGGCGAAGTACGGCGAGAACCCGACCCGGCTGCGGGCCGGCACCCCGCGGCGGCGCAGCGCGGCGATCGTGAGCAGCGCGAAGTCCCGGCAGCAGCCGACCACCCGCTCCGCCTCGGGGCGGGGTTCACGCAGCGGGCCGGGGAAGCGCTGCTGGTCCAGCTCCAGCATCTTCGCGACCCAGCGGGAGTCGATCTCGGCCAGCCGGGGCCCGGTGAACGCGATGCCGGCGGCCCGGTAGTGCACGACCACGTTGCGCACCACCGCCATCAACTCCGCAAGGTCCTCCGGCAGCTCGTCGAGGAGCTCACCGAACCGGCCGGGGTCGCTGAAGCGCGACTGCTCGCGGTACCGCTGCGTCATCCATCGAACCTAGCAACATTCGAGCATGACCCGCCCCAAGTCGGCGTGGGCGGCGACGGCGGGGTGGGTGGGGCCGTAATCCGCGGCGGTGCCGAGGGCGTCGGCGAAGAGTGCGTAGATCAGGGCCGGGCGGTCGTCGGCGGTGAAGATCACGCCGGCCTCGTGGCGGGCCGCTCCGCGCTCGTCGCGGTCGGCGCCGTGCTTCGTGGCGACGCGGGCGCGGCCGGGGCCGGGGAGCTCGTGGCGTACGCCATCGTGATAACCCGCCGCGGAGCGTAACGCGCCCAGCAGGAACGCGGTGGTTTCCCTGGCCAGGAGGGTGCCCGCCGTCAGGCGGGCCAGCAGGTCGTGGGTCTCCCGCGGGGTCGTGTCGCCCAGGAAGAACCGCGCCGGGTCGGCCGTGGGCTCGACGCGCGTGTGGGTCAGGCCGAGGCCGGACAGGACGTCGTTGATCTCCGGGCCGGGCACGAGCCGGCCGCACAGGCGCACGGCGGTGTTGTCCGACAACGTCAGCAGGGCGGTGAGGACCCCGGCGACGGTGAGGTCGTCGCCGTGGACGGGCTGCAGGTGATACAGGCCGCTGCCGCCCAGCACGTCGGCCGGGCCGAGCCGGATCTTCTGGCCGAGACCGAGACCGCCCCGGTCGACCTTGGCCAGCAGGGCGGCCGCGATCGCCATTTTCTGGATGCTGTACGCCTTGAGCTTGCGGTCCGCGCGGTCGTCGACCGCGACGCGCCCGTCCAGGGTGACCAGCGCCGCCCAGTCGCCGCCCGCGCGGCGGGTCGCCCGTGCGTAGGCCCGGCGCAGGCGCGTGACGGGCGGCAGCTTCGCGCTCACCAGGGGCAGTCTAGGGTGCTCGGCATGGATGGTGAGCGGGTTGCCGCATCCCTGGGCGCGCACCTGGGCCGGCTCACGTTCGCCGATCGCGGCACCGACGAGGTCACCGAGTTGCTCGTCGCCGCCACCGTGGAGTGGGCGGTCGCCCAGGGGTGGCGCGCGTACCGCCGGGCCGCGAGCGTGGTGCCGCTGCCGCCGCCGTACGACAAGCAGTTCTCCGTCGTCGACGTCGGCATCGCCCGGCCCGGCGGTGCCGCCCCCGTCGTCGTCGAGGTGGACCACGCCGACCGGCGCCGCACGCTGGACAAGCTGGTCGCGGAGGCCGCGGCGGGGCGGGTCGCGCTGTGGGTCCGCTGGGGTGCGGGGCGCCTGGCCCCGCCGCCGTCCCCGGTCCGCCTGGTCGCGTTCGCGGTGATCTCGCGCCGCGGGTCGTCGGGTTCGCGGGTGCATTCGCACGCGGCGAACACGGATCGGCCCGCGCCGGCGCACACCGAGGCGGTGGGCGAGTACAGACCCGAACCCATGGCGCTCACCCCGGATCCGGAGTAAGCCAATAAATCGCCCAAAACGCGCAGCCGTCGAATGCGCGATCCGGACGTCCTAACGGCCGGAAAAGGTTGTCCGGTCGGTACGGACAAGTATCCCGAAACCCGGACAACAGCGGGTGAGATAGCCGGTGAGGAACGTCACGACCTTCCGCAACCGTCGTGTTCCTGGCTTAGCGTCGCCGACGGCCCCCTTGGGGGTCGGGCTATCGATCCATCCCTTTCCGCCCGGTACTTCGGGTCAGCGCCGGCCACCACGCGCGGCGCTCCCGCCCGAGACACGCGTGAGAGCACCGGGCCGACCATGGAGCCGACCTGAACGCACGACAGCCGCTGCACCGCATTGCGGCGGGTACCGCTGCCCTAGCCCTTTCCGCCGTCTGGCTCGGCCCCTCCGCCGCCGCGGCCCAACCACCCGCTCGAACGGACTCCGCCCAGACCGCCGGGTCCGCCGCAACCGCCGGGACCGGCGCGTCCGGCTCCCCGGCCCCGACGCTCGCCGAGCAGGAGACCCTGCTCGCCGCCTACGAGCGCATCGACAAGGCCCATCGCGAGCACCTGACGGTCCTCGCCGCCTCCCAGCGCGACGCGGCGGTCCCCCCGGCCCCGCCCGCGCCGGTGCCGGTCAAGACGACCCAGAAGAAGACCACGCAGAACAAGACGACGACCAGGACGACCACGAAGTCGCCGAGCAAGAACACCACGAAGTCACCGAGCAAGAGCACCACGAAGAAGAGCACGACGACGTCCGTCGCTCCCCCGTCCGGGGCCGCGGGCACGGTGGTGAACTTCGCGCTCGCGCAGGTCGGGAAGCCGTACGTGTACGCCAAGGCGGGCCCCGAGGCCTACGACTGCAGCGGCCTGGTGATGGCCGCCTACGCCCGGGTCGGCATCAAGCTGCCGCACCAGAGCGAGCAGATCGCCGCCCGTGGCCGCCAGGTGCCCTCCGGGCAGTGGATGCCGGGCGACGTCATCCACCTGCCGGGCCACGTGGCCATCTACATCGGCAACGGCAAGATGGTCGAAGCGGCCAACCCGTCGGCGGGCGTCCGCGTCGCGCCGGTGCGTGGCGGCACGGCGTACCGCTTCCTGTAACGACGCCTCTTGTAACAGCGACGGTCCGGGCGGGGCATTTGTCTCATCCGCGTGCCCGCCCGGGCCGATCAGCCCGGCATGAGCAGTTCCGGCGCGACTCGCGCCAGTGCCCGCCGCGGCCGGCCCACGTTCCTGGTACCGGTCCTGTGGCTGTCGGACCGGGTCCGCACCAGCACCCGGCTGGCGGTTCTCATGGTCGTACTGCTGGTGCCCGGCCTCGGCACGACGTACGCGTACAGCACCTCGGTCAGCGGCCAGCTCGACTTCATCTCCAAGGAGCGCGACGGCAGCGCGGTCGTGCTCCCGGCGCTGACCGCGCTGACCGACATCGCCGCGGGCAGGACGCCGGACCTGACGGACCTGCGGGCCAAGGCCGGCGAGCACCCCTGGCTCGGCCTCGACGACCGGATCGCGGCGGTCCCCGCCGCCGGTGGCCCCGCGGCCGCGTCGGCCCTGGCGGACCTGGTCACCCGCATCGGCGACAACTCGGGCCTCATCCTCGATCCGGACCTCGACAGCTTCTACGTCATGGACGCGCTCGTCGTCGAGCTGCCCAGGGCGCTGGCGGCCGCATCGGAGGCGGCCGCCCCCGACGCCACCAGACCCCTCACGGACCGGGTCGCCGCGCAGGCCGTCGCCGCGGGCGCGCTGGACGGGGCGGCCAGCACGCTTCGTACGGATACGAAAACCGCCACCGCCCACACCGCGGACGGCGGCCTCACCGCGGACCTGGGCCCGCTCGACGCCGCCGCGGACGCCCTCGCCGCGCTCTCCGCCACGCTGGCCACCGGGCTGTCCTCCCCCGGCCCGGCCGACGCGAGCACGGCCGCCGCCCGGGTGCACGCGGCGATCGGGCCGGCGACGGCGGCGCTGCGGCGGCTGCTGAGCACGCGGTACGACCACCTGGCGCGCAACCGTACCGTCAACCTCACCGTCACCGCCGTCACCGCGATCGCCGCGATCTGGTTCGCGGCCTCCGTGTGGTGGCGGACCCGCCACGACGTCAGGCTCGCCGTCGCCGCGGTCACCGCGACCGCCGAGGGTGACCTGTCGGCCCGCGAGGTCCCCGCGGGCCAGGACGAGCTCGGCGACATCGGCCGGGCCCTGGAGCGCTCGCGGCAGCGGCTGGCCGAGCAGGACGAGCAGCTGCGCGAGGTCCAGCAGGTGCGCGAGGAGCAGCTGCGCGCGAGCTACGAGCAGCAGCGCGAGGGGCAGCGGCAGCTGCGCGAGCGGGCGCAGGGCGTCGTGGACGAGTCGGTCGGGGCGATCTCGGCCGAGCTCGTCGACGTCGTGGCGCAGGTCGACGAGGTCCGCGCGGCCGCCCGCACCATCGAGGAGCGGGTCACCGCAGCAGACCGGGCCACCGCGTCGGTGATCGAGCGGGCCGGGGAGGCCGAGCGGGTCGTCGCCGCGCTCGGCGAGAGCCTGCGCCACGTCGACGGCACCACCCAGCTCATCGCCGGCAT
The DNA here is from genome assembly GCF_050942935.1 of Dactylosporangium sp. CA-233914. NCBI lineage: Bacteria > Bacillati > Actinomycetota > Actinomycetes > Micromonosporales > Micromonosporaceae > Dactylosporangium > Dactylosporangium sp. CA-233914. The sequence continues at coordinate 8,938,674 of NZ_CP192030.1, forward strand.
CGCGGCGCAGACCCGGCTGCTGGCGCTCAACGCGACGATCGAGGCGGCCCGGGCCGGGGAAGCCGGGCGGGGCTTCACGGTCGTCGCCAACGAGGTCAAGGACCTGGCCGGCAGCACCGCCGAGTCCACGGAGCGCATCGCCGCGACCATCACGGAGCTGGAGCGCACGGCGGCGCGGATGACCGACACGATCCGCGCGATGGTCACGGGGGTGAACGGGATCGGGGAGGCGACGGCGGTACTGCACAATGTCGCCCAGGACCAGCACGCCACCGTCGAGCGTCTCACCGGCCGGGTCAACGAGACCCGCGAGCGCATCGACGGCATGTCGGCCCTGGCCGAGCGCCTCGAGCGCCGCCACGCCGAGCGCATCGCCGCGAGCGGGTCGGTCCGCTTCGGCGTCGACGGCGGCACCGAGACGGTGTCGGGCCAGCTCGTGGACCTGAGCATCGGCGGCCTGCGGTGCGAGACGGCGGCTGAGGTACCCGTGCGCTCCGGCGACACCGTCACGGTCGAGCTGGCCCTCGACGGCGCCCCGGTGCGGGCCCACGCCCGGGTCATGCACTGCGTGCGGCAGGGCGCCCAGAGCGAGGTTGGCCTGCAGTTCCTCGCCCCGCCGCCGGACGTGGTCGAGCGCATCCGGCGCTTCGTCGACGCGGCGGCCTGAACCGTCCGAGCGAGCCGGGGGTACTCCCGCACATGACCGTATATCGACGCGTGACCGTCATCCTGACCATCACCGCCGCGATCACGGCCGCCTTGCTGGCCGGACCGGCCCAGGCCAACGCCTCGGGGGCGGGCCGCCCGCTGCCGACGACCCTCGACCTGCCCGACGGCTTCCAGCCCGAGGGCATCGCGATCGGCCCGGGCGCGTTCGCGTACTTCGGCTCCCGCGCCGACGGGCGCATCTACCGGGTCAACCTCGTCAGCGGCGCCGGCGCGCAGCTCAGCCCGCCGGCCGGCACCGCCTCCCTGGGCATGAAGATCGACGCCCGGGGCCGCCTGTTCGTCGCGGGCGGTGGCGGCGGCGACGCGCGCGTGGTCGACACGCGCACGGGCGCCGTGCTGGCCTCCTACAAGTTCACCACCGACACCACGTTCGTCAACGACGTCGTGCTGCTGGACGACACCGCGTACTTCACCGACTCGCGCCAGGCGGTGCTGTACAAGGTGACGACCGGCCGGCACGGCAAGCTGCCGGACTCGTCCACGAAGCTGCCCCTCACCGGCGACTTCGTCCTCACCCCCGGCGTCAACAACCTCAACGGCATCGCCGCCACGCCCGACGGCCGGGCGCTGATCGCGGTGCAGTCCAACACCGGGTTGCTGTTCCGCATCGACCCGCGCACGGGCGCCACGAAGCGCGTCGACACCGGCGAGCGCACGTTCGTCAATGGTGACGGGCTGTGGCTGTCGGGCCGCACGCTCTACGTGGTGCAGAACCGCGACAACAAGGTGGTGGCCGTGCAGCTGTCCAAGGCCGGCACCTCGGGCTCCGTGCGCGCCGAACGCACCGATCCGCGCTTCGACGTGCCGACGACGATCGCGCAGTTCGGACACCGGCTGTACCTGCCCAACGCCCGCTTCACCACGCCACCGGCCGCGGACACGGCCTACACCGCGGTCGCCGTCAACGCCTTCTGAGCAGCTCGACGCCGCCGTCCGCGGGCCGGTTTCCGCCCGCGGCCGGCGGCGTCTCGCTGCCGCTGCACCTGCCCAAGGAGATCGCCGAGGCCGGGCGTCGCGGCGGGCCGCCGTGCGAGAAGCCGCCCGACTTGTCGCGCGAAGCCGCATCGGACGCGGGTGGCGGGCCATTGCGCGGACATATCCGATTGTCCCGGAACGCCGGTTCACCGAGCGTCGGAACGGGTGGGCGCTTCCGGACGGACGGCGGAAGACGCGCCGGACAGGCTGCCTTAGCGTGACCGCAACATCTCAGGAGGGTAACCAAATGGAGCTGAACGGCGCCGTCGCGCTCGTCACCGGAGCCGGCCGCGGGCTCGGCCTGTACATCGCGCGCGAGCTGGCCGGACGCGGGGCCAAGGTCTACGCGGGGGCGCGCGACCCCGGCGCCGTCGACATCCCCGGCGCCACGGTCCTGCGCCTGGACGTCACCGACCAGCAGCAGGTGGACGCGGCGGCGGCCGCCGCGGGCGACGTGACGCTGCTGGTCAACAACGCCGGCCTGGCCACGTTCGCGAACCTCGTCGACGGCGGGCTCGACGACATCCGGCTGGAGATGGAGACCCACTACTTCGGCACGCTGCGGATGGTCCGGGCGTTCGCGCCGATCCTCAAGGGCAACGGCGGCGGCGCGATCGTCAACCTGCTCTCGGCACTGTCCTGGGTGACGTACCTCAACGCCACGTCGTACAGCGCCGCCAAGGCCGCCGAGTGGAGCCTCACCAACGGCGTGCGCCTGGAACTCGCCACGCAGGGCACCGTCGTCACCGCCGTGCACCTCGGTGCGGCCGACACCGACATGATGCGCCAGTGGGACGTGCCGAAGCTGGAGCCCGCGTTCGTGGCCAGCGCGGTCGCGGACGGCATCGAGCGCGGCGACCTGGAGATCCTCGTCGACGACGCGGCGACCTACGCGAAGGCGGGCCTCGCGGCCGACCTCAGGACGGTCTATCCGCAGCTGGCATGACAGGATGCCCGGCGGGGAGGTGAGCGCCGATGCTGGTCGAGGTGCGCAGCCGGGTGCCGGGGCGCGACCGGGACGAGATGCCGGTCGCCCGCGTCGAGGCCGACGCGGCGACGACGGTCGCGCAGCTGATCGACCGGGCGGTCGCGGAGCAGGTGCGGCTGCTCGCCGAGGATCGGGCGCGCGGGCGGCGGGTGCTCGACCGGCAGTACCTCACCCCCGAGGACGTCGCGGCCCAGGCGCCCACCGGTGTCGTGCGCCTGCCCGCGCCGCCCGCCGCCGGACGGGCCGCGCCCGACGCCGCCGCCGAGGCGGAGCGGGCGCGGCGCGCGTTCGAGCGGGGCGCGTTCGTGGTGTTCGCCGGTGGCCGCCGCCTGGAGCGCCTCGACGAGCGCGTCGAGGTCGGCGCCGGCGAGCCGATCCTGTTCCTGCGCCTCGTGCCGCTCGTGGGCGGGTGACGGTGATGGTCGAGATTCCGCAGGTGTACCGCGAGATCGTCGCCGAGGAGCGCGCGGCGCTGTGGGAGCTGGCGCGGCGGGCCGGGGAGCTGGCCGCGGCGGGCGACCGGGACGCGCTGACGGCGCTCGCCGACGAGGTGCGTGCCCGGATCGAGTCCGGCGAGGAGATCCCCCGCAGCGGCGGCCACCTGCGGGGCAACATCGCCGACGTCGTGACCGCGCTCGACGCCGCGTTCGACCGGGCGTTCCCGGTCCTCGACCGGCGGGACGCGGCGGGGCTGCTCGACGTACCGTGGCCGACGAGAAGCCGCGCGGAACGCCTGGCGATGCTCGTCGGGGAGCGCTGGTTCCGCCCCGAACCCCTGGTCGACGCGGCGATCGAGCGCGGCGACGCGCGGCTGCTGCACCTGCTGCTGCTGGGCCGCTTCGGCGCGCCGCGCCCGCCCGCCGTCGCCCGCGCCCTCGACGCGCTGCAGGCGCTGGGCGAGCTGGATGAGTCCACTGTGGAGCGCACGTTCGCCGCGTATCCGCACCTGTGGAAGGCCCTGGAGGACGCGCAGGCCGCGTGCCGCCCATTCGTGCGGGACGTCGCCGACGAGCTGTTCTGGCGCGGCGCGACGCCGAAGCACCTGCGCCCGCGCGGCCTGAGGTTCGTACGCCGCGCCATCGTCGGCAACCCGCCGCACGCCGACGTCCTCGGCACCGCCGACCTCACCGACGCCGAGCGCGCCGAGCTGGTCGAGTGGCTGGCGACCCGCCCGCCGACCGACGTCGAGCGCGCGTTCGAGCTGCGGAGCCTGGCGGGCGACGCCGACGCGCTGCTGCCGGTGCGCGGCCTCACGCAAGGCCTGAAGTTGTACCTCCTGTGCCGCGACGGCACCGAACCGTACGACCTCGCCGAGATCCAGGCGGCGGCGGCCGAGGCCGGCGAGCAGGACACGACCCGGATCCTGGGGCTGTGCCCGAGCGAGGCGGTCGAGGCCGCGCTCGGTCGCAACCGCGGGGCGGTCGAGAAGCGGGTCAGGCACAACGCCCTGGAGGGCATCGCGGCGTACGGTCTGCTGCCGCTGGAACCGGGCGAGACGGCGCTGTCGCGGTACACCTTCCTGCGGGAGGTCGCCAAGCGCGGCCCGAAGCTCGGCCCGAACCGCCGCCACTCCCACGCCGCCGCCGTCGACCTGGCCCTCGTGCACCTGGCGCAGGTGGCCGGCTTCCCGGACGCGGCGCGGCTGGAGTGGCACTGCGAGGCCGAGATCGCCCAGACCCCGGCGGTGCTGCACCACGGCGACTACACGGCCACCGTGCACGCCGACGGCACCGACGCGGCCATCGAGGTCGACAGGGCCGGCAAGCGCCTGCGTTCGGTGCCGCAGGAGATCCGCAAACACCCCGGCTATCCGGCGCTGCGCGAGCACCAGGACCGCCTCCGCGACCAGGCCCGCCGCATGCGCACCGGCCTGCTGGAGCGCCTGGTCGCCACGGCCGGCACGGTGACCCCGGACGAGCTGGAGCGCCTGCGTCGCCTCCCGGCGGGCGCGGCGATGCTGCCGTCGCTGCTGTGGCTGGACGCGGCCGGCACCATCGGCCTCCTGTCCGATGTGGACACCGGCCACCCGCTGACGGCCGTGCACCCCTGGCATCTGTACGAGCGCGGCACCCTCTCCCACTGGCAGTCACAGATCGTGGCGAGTCGCGTCAAGCAGCCGGTTCGGCAGGCGTTCCGGGAGCTGTACCTGCTCACGCCGGCCGAACGCGAAACCCGCGACCACTCGACGCGCTTCGCGAACCACCGGGTGAACGGCAAGGTGGCCGGCCAACTCCTGTCCGCGCGAGGCTGGCGGGTGGGGCACGAGCACGACGAGCATCCGGCCACGAGGCCGGTCCCGGGCGGCCTGACGGCGGCCCTGCGCTGCGAGTTCCACGGCTACTTCGGCCTGGACGACGTGGTCCTGGGCGAACTGTCCATGTTGGACGGCGCCACGGCGGTACCGCTGGAGTCCGTGGATCCCGTTGCCTTCTCGGAGGTGATGCGCGACCTGGACCTGGTAGTCTCGGTGGCCGGCACCGATCCCGACGCCTACGCCTCTCCCCTGGCCGCGCAGAGCCGGGCCCAGCTGCTGGCGGCCCTGATCCGCGACCTGAACCTGACCCGGGTCACGATCGAGGGGACGACGGCGGTGGTGCGCGGTTCCCGGGCCACGTACCAGGTCCACCTCAACAGCGGCAGCATCCACTTGGACCCGGCAGGCCACCTGTGCGTGGTCCCGGCGGCCTTCGGCACGAAACCCCACACGCGGCTGTTCCTCCCGTTCGCCGACGAGGACCCGATGACGAGCGTCGTGCTGAGCAAGATCCTGCTCCTGTCCGAGGACGAATCCATCACCGACGAGTCGATCCTCTCCCAGCTTCCGCGAGTGCCGCAGTAGTCTGGATTGCGGTGCGACTGCCGAGGCGGCTCATGCGGCTCGGAGTTTCTATCATCGGGCGGTGAGCGATGGCATCCGCTTCGGTGAGGTGGCCGAGGTCTACGACGAGGTCCGGCCGGGTTACTCGCCGGAGCTGGCCGGCGCGATCGCCCGATACCACGGCTCGGCACCCGCGGACGTCGTGGAGGTCGGGGCCGGCACCGGGAAGGGCACCGAGGTGCTGCGGGCCCTCGGTGGCCGGCTGACCTGCATCGAGCCCGACGAGCGCATGGCCGCGCTCCTGCGGGCGCGGTTCCCGGACGTGGCCGTGCTGGTGCGGCGGTTCGAGGACGGCGGGGCCGGCCCGGCCGACGTGCTCGGGTGCGCGCTGGCCTGGCACTGGCTGAACCCCGGACGGCGCAACCGGCTCGCGTTCGACGCGCTGCGGCCCGGCGGCACGCTGGCGATCTTCGGGCATCGGTACGCCTACGCCGACCCCGGCCACGAGCGGGCGTTCGACGAGGCCTTCGCCAGCGTCGACCCGCGGCCGGCGCAGCCACGGGCGGAGCCGCACGACGACGTGCTCGCGTCCGGGTTGTGGGCGGACGTGCGGGCCGAGCGGTCGAGCCGGCACCTGGCGCTGGACGCCGACGCGTACCTGCGGCTGGTCCGCACCTTCGGGCCGTTCCGGGCCAAGAGCGCGCCCGAGCAGGAGCGGACCCTGGGCGTGCTCGCGGCGACCCTGCAGCGCCTCGGCGGCGGGACGGTATTGGACCTGCGGGCCACGCTCACGCTGGCCCGGCGGGCGTAAGTGGCGGGGCGGGCCGACAATCGAGGGCATGTATGTCATCAAGGAGCGCTTCTTCGACATCGGCGACGACTTCGACGTCACCGACGACCATGGGCGCAAGGTGCTGCACGTGGACGGGAAGGTGCTGAGCCTGCGGGACCGGCTCGTCATCGAGGACCCGTCCGGCAACGAGGTAGCGTCCGTGTATCGCAAGCTCATCGCGCTGCGGCCGACGTACCGCATCGAGATCGGCGGCGAGGAGGCGGCCGACGTGCGCAAGAAGCTGTTCACGCCGTTCCGCGAGAAGTTCACCATCGACGTGCCGGGCCCGGACGACCTGGAGATGTCCGGAGACCTCTTCGACCACGAGTTCACGGTCGAGCGGGGCGGCCGCGACGTCGCCAGCGTGTCGAAGCGCTGGCTGAGCATCCGCGACAGCTACGCCGTCAACATCGCCGACGGCGAGAACCACCTGCTGATCCTGTGCGCCGTGCTCGCCCTGGAGCTGGCCATCCAGCGCGAGAAGGACGAGAACGGGTAAGTTCGTGACGGCCGGGTCACAGTGCGTCGCGAGGATAGATCCAACTTTTTGGGATGCTGTACCGTGTGGAGATCGGAACGGGCCACGGCGCACGGAACCTCGCAACGGCGCCGCGTCGATCCGGCGGCCGGAAGGCGTCCGGCATCCACGTCAGGTCGGCCCGCGAGCACGCCGTCCTCGCCCTCGCCCTCGCCCTCGCCGGAGGCTCGGGCGGGGGTCCAGGCGGCACGGCTCCGGCCCACTCATGGATGGCGATCGTGCAAGGGCGACTCAGCCGCCGTAGCGCAGGCCGTCCACGAGTAGGTCCAGGAGGCGGCCGGCCTGGGTGCGCTGCTGCGGGGCGCCGGCGCTGAGCGAGATGCCGCTCAGCGCGGTCAGCACGTCCAGCGGGTCGACGTCAGTGCGCAGGCCCGCGCCCGCGCCGGCCCGCAGGAACTGGGTCACCGCGCCCACCAGTCGGTCGCGGCTGTGGGCGAACGGCGTGCCGCCGGCCGCGATCACGGCCTGCAGGGCCTCCGCCAGGCCGCGCTTCGCCGCCAGGTAGTCGATGTAGCCGTCCATCCACGTGCGCAGGGCCTCCGCGGGCGGGTGCTCGGTCAGCAGGCGCGGGGCGGCGTCGCAGATGCGGGCGAGCTCCGCGCGGTACACCTCCTCGATCAGCGCTTCCCGGGTCGGGAAGTGCCGGTAGAGCGTCCCGATGCCCACGCCCGCGTCGCGCGCCAACCGCTCCAGGGACACCTCGCCGGCCGGCTCGGCGGAGAACGCCTTCAGGGCGGCCTCCAGCAGGCGCTCGCGGTTGCGGCGGGCGTCGGCGCGCAGCGGACGGGCGGGGTGGGTCACGTCACACTCCAGAGTGGGGCAATCGGAGGCACCTCCGGTTACGGTTAGGACATCTGGAGGCTCCTCCGATTGAGATGTTACCGCCGGCGAGGAGGACCGCGCCGAGGCCGGCCCGCACCGGCGTGGAGCCCTACGCCCTCGACCCGCAGGCGGCCGCTCGCCTCTGGGTCGGCTCAGAGCAGGAGGTACAGCAGTGAGCTTCGGATTCGAGTCCACCGCGGCCGAGGTCCTGGCGGGCGTCGACCTGTCCGGCCGGCGCGCGATCGTCACCGGCGGCGCCTCGGGCATCGGCGTCGAAACAGCTCGGGCGCTGGCCGGCGCCGGCGCCGAGGTCACCCTGGCCGTGCGCAACGTCGAGGCGGGCGAGCGCACCGCCGCGGACGTCACGGCGACGACCGGCAACCAGGCCGTACACGTGCAGGCTCTGGACCTGGCTGACCAGGCCTCGGTCGAGAAGTTCGCCGAGGCCTGGGCGGGTCCCCTGCACATCCTGGTCAACAACGCGGGCGTGATGGCCTCGCCGCCGGGTCGCACGGCCGAGGGCTGGGAGCTGCAGTTCGCCACCAATCACCTCGGTCACTTCGCGCTCGTGAACCGGCTCCTGCCGGCGCTTCGGGCCGCGGGCGGCGCGCGTGTGGTGGCGGTCAGCTCGACCGCGCACCTGCGCTCCCCCGTCGTCTTCGACGACATTCATTTTGAGCGCCGGGAGTACGACCCGTGGCTCGCCTACGGCCAGTCGAAGACGGCTAACGTGCTCTTCGCCGTCGAGGCCGACCGCCGGTGGGCCGGCGACGGGATCCGGGTCAACGCCCTCAACCCCGGCGGCATCCGCACCAACCTGCAGCGGCACGTGGACGTCGACGAGCTGGTGCGCAGCGCGACCGCCGCCAACGGCGGGGTGCCGATCCGCTGGAAGACCCCGGAGCAGGGCGCGGCGACCTCGGCGCTGCTGGCCGGCTCGCCGCTGGCCGACGGGGTCGGTGGCAAGTACTACGAGGACTGCGCCGAAGCCGCCCCGAACCGGCCGGGCACCCGCTCCGGCGTCGCCGCGTACGCGCTCGAGCCCGAGGCGGCCGCCCGGCTCTGGGACATCTCCCGGCAGAGCACGCGGATTTAGAGGATGTTGAGCCGGCTCAGGGGCTCGATCAGCTCGCGCTCCTCGTAGGACAGGTGCGACAGGAGGGTGTCGGTCAGCAGGTCGACCGCTGCCCGCACCTCGCCGATGCCCTCGGGCTCGGCGACCATCGCCACCAGGGCCCGGTCGACCCGCTCCAGCACGTCGGCGATCACGTGGTGCTCCGCCTCCAGGCGGTCGACCACCGGCACGAGCTGGGGGTCGGCCGCCCGCAGGCGCGGGAACAGGCTCACGTCCTCGATCGTGTGATGGGTGGTGACGACCCGGCAGTAGCTCTCGCAGTAGGTGCCCAGGGTCCAGTTGTTCTGCCGCATCGCCATCGTGTTGATCATCGAGCGGGCCCGGCCCAGGTCCATCGCCCCGGCCGCCACCTGGTCGACGAGGTCGCGCAGCTGGGTCAGCTCCTGGCGCAGGTGGTTGTGCACGTCGACGAGGTGCTGGCCCGATGCGCGCTGCCGGGTGCTGTACTGCACCGCGAGGTCGCTGTCCGGGCCGGCCGGGCGCTCGGACTCGTTCCACAGCCGCACGCTCGACAGCCGGGTCCCGTCATCGGGCGTCGGGGTCGCGAGCGTGGCGTTGCGAGGCCGATCGCCAGACTTCGCCGGCGCGACCACGATCTGTTCCGAAGGCTCGGACGTCTCCGGCTCCTCCGCCTCGATGCCGCCCGGCCCCGGCCGGGTCCGCTCCGCCGCGACCAGCTCGCGGACCGCCGGGACCACCTCCATGGCGAAGCGCTCCAGGTCGTTGTCGCCGCCTGCCTGCACCATGATGATGAACGCGCTCATGCCCTCCGTGACGGCCAGCTCGGCGAGCTGCTCCACCCACACCTTCGGCGGCCCCTGCAGGAACTCGCGGCCGTCGCCGTGGAAGGTCCCGGCGATGTTGTACAGCCGCCGCACGTCCTCGGGCCGGCGCCCGGCCGCGACCGCGGCCTCGTCGATGCGCCGGTTGGACTCGGCGAGCACCGCAGGCGGGACGTAGGGCGAGCTCGGCAGCCACCCGTCGGCGAGCCGCCCGGTCAGGGCCAGCATCTTCGGCTTGATCGCGCCGACCCAGATCCCGATGTCGTGCGCGGCGCCGGGCCCGGGGTGCGCGCCCCGCAGCTGGTAGAACTCCCCGTCGACGCGCGCCGAGCGCTCCTCGCTCCACAGCGCCCGGATGACCGCGATCCCCTCCTCCAGGGCCTTGACCGCCTCGGCCGGGCCGCGCCGGGGGCCGCCCATCCCATCGATGGCGTCCCAGAACCCGCCGGCGCCGAGGCCGAGCTCGACCCGGCCTCCGGTGAGCAGATCGAGGCTGGCCGCGGCCCGGGCGAGCACGGCCGGCGGGCGCAGCGGCAGGTTGGCGACGTTGGGGAAGACGGAGATGCGCTCGGTGTGCGCGGCGATCACCGACAGCTGCGTCCAGGCGTCGAGGAAGCGGGCCTGGTACGGGTGGTCCTGGAGGCTCGTCATGTCCAGGCCGAGCTCCTCGGTGCGCACCGCGAGCCGCAGCGCCTCGGTGGCGTCGGCGGCCTCGGCGGGCAGAAAGGTCCCGAATCGCAGGTCGTGGCCATAGTCGGTCATGCAGATAATATTCCACGCAGAACGTTCACTTGCAAAGTGCTCGCCCTCACCCTCATGTTGTACCGCGAAGGAAGGCCTCGATCCGATCCAGGTGCGCGGGCTGCAGGCCGCGCCGCTCGTCGGGCCGGACCAGCAGTGCACGGCCGCCGCAGGTCAGCTCGTCGTAGAGCGGCCCGGACTCGGGAACCTCGGTGTCGTCGGTCCACACGAGCCGGCGCCCGCCGCGCAGGACCGCCCGGGCCGCGGCCAGCTTCGCGATCGCGAAGTCCGGCACCTCCCCGAACGCGCGGTCCAGGCCCGGCATGCGCAGCACCCGGTCGAGCTCGCCCGGCCAAGCACACCAGGTCGAGCACCAGCGCACCTCGACCAAGCCGTCGCGGTGCAGACGCAGGATCCGGGCGGTCAGCGCCGGCGCCCAGCGCAGCTTCCACTCGGCACCGAGCGCGTACGCCCGCCCCTGGAACGGCACCGCGCCCCACCCCGGCCGCTTGGCGTTGATGACCCCGTCGACGTCCAGCAGCCAAACGGGTGGCTCACCGGGGCTCACCTGCGACATGAGGGCAAGGTACCGCCTGCGCCCGCCATCGCCTATCGGCGAAATTGACGCCGGCGCGATAAATGCATTGTGCCGGGGCGCGGGAATGCGTAGTGTATTCATCAGCACCGAGAAGCACCCACGGACCAGAATCACGGAGAAGGAGATGGCCATGAAGCGGCACCCCGAGATGGAAGCCATGCGGCTCATGTCGCTCGGCGCGGGGGCCGAGAACGGCTATGCCCTGCTCAACTGCAATGACATCCGGGGTCGGTGGAGAAGCTAGCAGCCCGCTGGCATCGCCTCCGCCGCCCGCCCCGCACCGGGGACAGGGCGGCTTTTTCGTACCACGAACCACCATTTCACGACGGCGGAAATGGCAATTTCGCCGTGCCCGAAAAACAATCCCCGCGTGGGATCGAACATTGACAAGTTCACAATGGATGGCACAAGAAATGATGGGCTTGTGGCGCAGTGGTAGCGCATCGGTCTGGCAGACCGAGGGTCAGCGGTTCGAATCCGCTCAGGTCCACGCAGTTTCGGGCGCCCGTGAGGTTGCGGCAGGTAGACCTCCGGATTCTCACTCCGGCAGACCGGGTTCAACCCCCGGACGGGCGACGCAGCACCAGCACGGACATGCCGTCGTAGCTCAGCGGAAGAGCAAGACCCTGTCGAGGTCGAGGTCGCCGGTTCGATTCCGGTCGGCGGTGCGCACGATGGAACCACCCACGCGGTTGTAGCTCAGTCAGGCCAGAGCATCGCCTCGCCATGGCGAAGGTCCCGGGTTCGAGTCCCGGCTGCCGCTCGTATCAACATGCCCTCGTAGCCCAACGGCAGAGGCACGGCGTTGAGGACGCCGACGGTGTGCGTTCGAATCGCGCCGGGGGCACGCACGATCACAGCCTGGCGCGGTGGACGAATTGGGAGAGTCACCTGGTTTTCACCCAGGAACAGTGCGGGTTCGAGTCCCGTCCGCGCTTCGATGTGCCGCTGGCTCAACGGTAGAGCGACCGACTCTTCGTCGGTGAGTTCGGGGTTCGACTCCCCGGTGGCGCACTTGCAGGGTAGAGGAGATCGGTCGTCCTCGCCGGCCTCATAAGCCGGAGATCGCGTGGTTCAAATCCCGCCCCTGCCACCACGTCACGACGTTCCGGTGTCGCCCAACCGGCAGGGCAGACGGCTGTTAACCGTCAAGGTCCCGGTTCGAATCCGGGCACCGGAGCCGTAACACCATCAGGGACCGGCCGCGTTCTTACGGGGGCCGGCCGGTCCCGCACGCGGGCGCGCCGACGCTGGAGAGTCGGGGCTGGCTGTAAACCAGTTGCTTCGCTGAGGGGGTTCGAATCCCTCCGCCCGCACGCCTTCGTAGCTCAGCGGACAGAGCACCAGGTTCCGAACCTGGAGGCCGCTGGTTCGAGTCCAGCCGGGGGCGCGTCAGCTCCGCCGCGACCGTATGCCCGAGCGGTGAGGGAGCCGCCTGCAAAGCGGTGTACGCCGGTTCGAATCCGGCTGCGGTCTCGCAATCGTGCCATCCACTGTGGACTGTCCACACCGCAGGCTGAGCGTCGGCTGCTCGGCCGCCCCTCATAAGGGCGGAGTGCCCGGATCGACACCGGGGCCTGCGACGCTTCAGACAGGCGGCGAGTTCCACATCCGCAGCGACGGGATGTCGTGCTCGTGGCCGAGCACCGAGACGGTCGACGTGCCCAGGGTCAGGTGCGCGCCGAACGCGACCGGCTGCACCAGCCACCGGGCCGCCAGCGAGCGCGACGCGTGCCCGTGGCCCACCACCGCCACGTCGCCGAGCGCCAGCATCGGGCGCAGCTTCGCGATGAACCGGTCGAGCCGGTCCGTGACCTGCTCCGGCGATTCCCCGTCCGGGCAGCCGTCCGACCACAGGCTCCAGCCCGGCGCCTCCGCCTGGATCTCGGCCGAGGTGCGCCCCTCGTACGCCCCGTAGTCCCACTCCACGGCATCGTTGTCGACCTCGGTGACGACGAGGCCGGCGAGCTCCGCGGTGCGCAGCGCACGCCGCCGGGGGCTGCTCACGACCGCGACGAACGAGCGGTGCGCCAGGGCCCGGCTCAGCACCCGCGCCCCCTCCTCGCCCTCGGGCGTGAGGTCCACGTCGGTCGTGGAGGTGTGCCGGCCGGCGGCGCTCCACTCGGTCTGCCCGTGCCGTACGACCACGATCTCACCCATCACCACATTGTGCCCGTTGCGACTACGCTGCACCGAGTGGACGGGGTTCTGGTGCTCTGGGATGTGGACCACACGCTGGTCGACGTGGACGGGCTGGGGCGGGAGGCGTACGACCTGGCGTTCCTGCGGCGTTTCGGCACCCCGGTGGTGCATCAGCCGCCGATGGCCGGGCGGACCGACCGGGCCATCGCGGCCGACATGCTGCGCCTCAACGGGGTGCCGGTGACCGAGCCGCACCTGGAGGACCTGCGCGAAGGCGCCGAGATCGCCTTCGACGCGCTCGCGCACCTGCTGCCCGCGCGCGGGCGGGCGCTGGCCGGGGCCGCCGACGCGCTCGCCGCCGTGGCGGCCGAGACCGTGCAGTCGCTGCTGACCGGCAACGTGCGGCGCATCGCCGAGGTGAAGCTCGGGCCGTTCGGGCTGACCGGCTATCTCGACCTCGAGGCCGGCGCCTACGGCTGGAGCCACGAGGTGCGGGCCGAGTTGGTGGCGATCGCCCGGCGCAACAGCCACGCCCGGCACAACCGGCACTTCGACCGGATCGTGCTCGTCGGCGACACGCCCGAAGACGTGGGCGCGGCGCTGGCGGCCGGGGTCGGCGTGGTCGGCGTGGCCACCGGGCGGTACACCCGCGCGACCCTGGAGGCGGCCGGCGCCCACGTGGCCCTCGACGACCTCGCCGACACCGCCCGGGTCCGGGAGGCGATCAGGACGGCCGCAGGCTAAGGCCTGTTCATACTCGGGTTTGGTGTCCGGGTTGTGGAACAGTCCGGGTTGTGCGTCTCGTCGTTCCGGTGTGGTCCCGCATCTTGGGGTGCAGGTCTGGTCCGGGGTTGTCGAGGGCGTCGTTCCGGTAGTTCGCCGAGCACGCCGGCACCGTCCATCCTGGGTGGGGTGGCTGGTGCTGCGCTGCGGCCGCCGCGGCCGGGCACCGGTTGGGTGCCGGTCGGGGCGGTGGTGTCCGCTTGACTCGAGCAGGGCTCCTTGCAGCCCTTCGTTGATGGCATCCACTCCGTGGGCGGCGAGGGTGGTCTGCGCGGCGACCCAATCCACCCGGGCGGTGCCGGGCACGGCTGGGTCGGTGAGCACGGTGTGCGCGCCGACGAGGGCGGCGACGAGGTCCCGGTCGCCGGTCAGGCCACACTGTGGGCAGGTGTGACGGCGGTGATGCAGCTGTTTGGGGACGCGGGCGGCGCACAGGCAGCGTTGGGTCCAGGCGGTGTGCCGGGTGGCGGCCCGGACCAGCCCGCCATCGGCCAGGGCCGCGACCTTGGCAGCTTCCCGGTCGACGGCGGCCAGCAGCGTGCCGGGGGTGAAGGCGTGGATGCCGCGGCCCCACCGCCGTGCCCACACCCGCAGGTCACCGGCCTCGGCGACCAGGTTCGCGCCGTGGGTAGCCACGATGCTGGCGGCGGCGGTCCGGGCGCGGGCGTGTCCGGCTTGAGTGCGGGCGGCTCCGTCGGCGGCGGCCTGGGCACGCAACCGCTGATAACCAGCCGAGAGTTGGTCGCGGTGGTACGCCTGCACCGGGATACCCGCCGTGTTGGCGACACGGGCGCCGCCCGGCACTGGCACCTGCACGGGAGGCAGGCCGGCAGCGTTGCGGCGCTGCGCCCGTTGCTGTTGCCGGGGCGAGAGCCGGTATTGGGTGGGGTTGGTGGCGCGGCGGGAGCGTTGCAGGGCGCGGTCACGCCGCCGCTGCCGCAACCGTTCCGCCGCGAGACGGTCCGCATCGGCGCCAGTCTTCGTGATCTGTGTGGCGCGCACCCCGCCACCACCGTCGACCGGGACGGAGACGACGGCCAGGTTGGACACGTTGACATCGACGCCGCCGCGCCGGTGCAGGGCCGCGGCCGCCTGCCGGCGGGCCACGACGGTCGGGGAGGTGTAGCCGGGGGCGAGGATCATCAGGTGCGCCTCGTAGCGCCACCCACCCAGTGCGCCCGGGTCGCGATACCGGACCAGGTCGATCTTGTGCCAGCGGCGCGGGTCGGCGAGGTAGTGCTCGAGTACCGGCCGGCGGCCCGGACCCTGCGGGAGGCGGACCGGCAGCGCCAGGTCCCGGGCGCCGGTGCCGGTCAGCACGACGGCGAGGGGGCCGTCGTGGTCCCACCACGACCGCACCGGCTGTCCGCCGGCGGTGGGGGTGACGGCGGGCATCCGCCGTGGCTGCCACAACCGCCCGGCCCGGTCGAACACCGCGTCATGCCCCACCAAGGTCCCGGCCAGACGGAACGTCTCCCACTTCCGCGCCCTGGTATGCGAACGCGCCCGCCCCGGAATACGCCCGAACGCCCACCAGCCACCGACCTTCGGCCGGCCGTGCCGGCGCCCGGCCGCGTCGGGGAACAGGTGCCGGTCCACGGCCTGCCACACACCGTCAGCGACATGCATCGCCACGGCTTTCGTGCAGTAGCGGCGCAGGTGCGGGGCACGGTCCAGGTGTCGGTACGCGGCATACTCCAGTCCCGTCCGGGTCAACCCCAGCCGATCCCGCACCGCAGCCGGACTGGCAACGGCTCGCGCGCGGTGCGCTGCCCAGTACGCATCTACCTTGGCGCGGGCGTCGCGCTGGACTGCCCGCCGCACCGCGAACACCGCCGCGAACACCCGCTCCACATGCCGCCGCACCCCCGGATCATGGACATCCAGCGGCAGCCGTAACACTGACATTGGACCCTCATACCGCCATGGCATCACCTTGTTCGGGCCGTGCCGCCGCACCGATCCTGCTGCCGTCACGTCGACCAATATAGGGCCATACGGCCTCCGGTGTCATCCCGGACCAGATCTCGATCATGTTCAGCCAGCTTCTGCCGGTCGGCGACGGGCTCTCGGTGCGTTTGGGATATGTGGACGCTGCAGGCTCGACCAATGCGACAGTCCGGTCTCCACCCGACCGCGTGGCCCGGGTCAACGCCGGGATCCGGGCTCGGACCGCGGCCGGGACCTGTTCGCGGGGCGCGGCATGGGAAGCCGTCTTCCAGGCCAGCCGATACATCCCGGCTGTTGATCACTGCCCCGCAGCTCCGCGGTCCGGGCGTCGGTCAGCATGGCGCCAGGATCAACGACCGACCCGGCATAACACAACCAGGATCACGCGACACTAGGCCGGTGCTCGTAGGGGGTGGAGAGCACGACGGTGGTGCGGGTGGTGACGTTGGCGGCGGAGCGGATCTCCTGCAGCAGCCGCTCCAGGGCGAGCGGGTTCGCCACGCGCACCAGCAGCATGTAGAAGTCCTCGCCGGCCACCGAGTAGCACGACTCGATCTGCGGCAGCTTCGCCAGCCGATCGGGGGCGTCGTCGGGCTGCGACGGGTCGAGGGGGCGGATCGCGACGAAGGCGGTCATCGACAGGCCGAGCGCGTCGTGGTCGACCCGCGCGGTGTAGCCCTTGATTACGCCGCGCTGCTCGAGCCGGCGCACCCGCTGGTGCACCGCCGACACCGACAGCCCGACCCGCTCGGCCAGGTCGGTGTAGGACAGGCGGCCGTCGGCGGCCAGCGCCGCCACGATCGCGCGATCGGTCTCTTCCACGATCGAACCCTAGCGTGCCCCGCAACCGGTTACAGGGATCGGGAGATCACGAGGCGCTGGATCTGGTTGGTACCCTCGAAGATCTGCAGCACCTTCGCCTCGCGCATGTAGCGCTCCACGGGGTGGTCGGACACGTAGCCGGCGCCGCCCAGAACCTGCACGGCGTCGGTGGTGACCCGCATGGCGGTGTCGGTGCAGAACAGCTTGGCCTTGGCCGCCTCCGCGGTGTGCGGCCGGCCGGCGTCGCGCAGGCGGGCGGCGGAAAGATACAGCGCCCGGGCGGCGGCGATCTGGGTGGCCATGTCGGCGAGCATGAACCCGACGCCCTGGAACTCGGCGATGGGCCGGCCGAACTGCTCGCGCTCGCGGGCGTAGGCGGCCGCGTAGTCCAGCGCGGCCTGGGACAGCCCGACCGCGCAGGCGGCGATGCCGAGCCGGCCGCCGTCCAGGGCGTTCAACGCGATCCTGAACCCGGACCCGGGCTCGCCGATGAGCCGGTCGGCGCCGACGACCGCGCCGTCGAACGCGACCTGGGCGACGGTCGAGGAGCGCAGGCCCATGGTCTTCTCCGGGGTCTGCGCCGCGATGCCAGGGGTGGCCGCGTCGGCGAGCAAGCACGAGATGCCCGACGCGCCCGGCCCGCCGGTGCGCACGAAGACGTCGTAGAAGTCGGCCTGGCCGGCATGGGTGATCCACGCCTTGGTGCCGGTGACGACGTAGCCGGCCGGGCCGAGCTCGGCGCGGGTCTTCAGGGCGGCCGCGTCGGAGCCGCTGTGCGGCTCGGAGAGGCAGTAGGCGCCGAGCAGCTCGCCACCGAGCATGTCGGGCAGGTGCTTCTTGCGCTGCACGTCGGTGCCGTGGGCGGCCAGCGGGTAGCAGGCGAGGCTGTGCACGGAGACGCCCTCGGCGACCGCGAGCCAGCGCGCCGCGATCTCCTCGAGGACCTGCAGGTAGAGCTCATACGGCACCCCGCCGCCGCCGAACTCCTCGGAGTAGGGCAGGCCGAGCAGCCCGGCGCGGCCGAGGAGCTTGAACAGCTCGCGGGGGAAGCGCCGCTGCGCCTCGTAATCGTCCACGCGCGGCGCCAGCTCCCCGTCGGCGATCTCGCGTACCAGCCCGACGAGGGCGGCGCCCTCCTCGCTCAGGAACGGACGGTCGACGCTCATGCCAGCCCCTCCCCTCCGCTCCGCTCCGGGACAGGCCTGAAACCCCTGCACTTCCGATGAGCGGCCACTCCGCTCCGCTCCGTACCGCTCAGACCAGCCCCTCCGCTCCGCTCCGGGACAGGCCTGAAACCCCTGCACTTCCGATGAGCGGCCACTCCGCTCCGCTCCGTACCGCTCATAGGATCACCAGCTCGGTGTCGATGGTGTTGAGCCGCTCGGCGCCGCTGGTGGTGCACACGACGATGTCCTCGATCCGGGCGCCGTGGCGGCCGGCGAGGTAGATGCCGGGCTCGATGGAGAAGGCCATGCCGGGCTCGAGCGGGGTGTCGTTGCCGGTCACGATGTAGGGGTCCTCGTGCCCGTCGAGGCCGATGCCGTGGCCGGTGCGGTGCAGGAAGTGCTCGCCGTGCCCGGCCCCGGCGATGCGGTCGCGGGCGGCGGCGTCGACGGACTCGCAGGTGACGCCGGGGCGCACGGCCGCGACCGCGGCGCGCTGGGCCTCGTGCAGCACGGCGTAGTAGGCGGCGAAGTCCGCGGGCGGCTCGCCGACGCAGTAGACGCGGGTGGAGTCGGAGCAGTAGCCGTCGGGCATCTTCCCGCCGATGTCGACCACGACCGGCTCACCCGCGCGGATCACCCGGTCGGAGACGCCGTGGTGCGGGCTGGCGCCGTTGGGCCCGGCGGCGACGATGGTGAACTCGACCGTGGCGTGCCCGGCCTCGCGGATGCCGGCGGCGATGTCCGCGGCCACCTCCGCCTCGGTCCGCCCCGGCCGCAGCCACTCCCCCATCCGCTCGTGCACGGCGTCGATGGCCCGGCCGGCCCGGCGTAGCGCCTCGATCTCGGCCGGGCTCTTGCGCAGCCGCAGGCCGCGCAGCACCGCCCCGGCCAGGGCCTGCTCGGCCTCCGGCAGCGCGTCGCGCAGGGCGAGCACCTGCTCGGCCCACATGCGGTCGCCGAGCCCGACGGTCTTGACCCGGCCGCCGAGCAGGTCGCGGACGATGCCAAACGGGTCCGTGCCGTCCGCGTGGTCGACCAGCCGGACTCCGACGGACTCCGCGGGTGAGGCCTCAGCCGCGGGGCGCTCCAGCCGCGGGACGATGAGGGTCGCCTCGCCGTCGGCCGGCAGCACAAGCAGCGTGAGCCGCTCCAGCGCGTGCGCGTCGTAGCCGGTCAGGTAGCGCAGGTCGGCGCTGGGCGAGATGAGCAGGGCGTCGAGGCCGGCCTCGGCGGCGGCCCGCCGGGCGGCCTCGAGGCGGTCCGGAGAGTACAACTCCACACACACAATCTTAACGGTCGTTTTGTTTTGCGTGCCCCACGGGGCCCGTGTGCGGGGCACGGGCCACCGGATGGGTGTCCGACAGCGGATCATGGCGTAGTCTGAGGGCGATAGTTGAGTAAGTAAGCTGTCAGTTGAGTAAGTAGAGAACGACTTCAACAACACCCCCTCGAACAAGGCCGCATCGAGGCTGTCGCCGAACCGAGATGAGCCACGCTTCCTCATGAGCCGCCCCAGCGCGCCGACGCCGAGCGAACGGGTCGCCGACCCGTTCGTCCACGAGGCGTTGCTCTATGAGGGCATCGTGGGCTTCCTCGACGGCACGATGAAGTTCATCTACGAGGGATTCTCCCTCGACGAGCCGACCGTCGTCGCCGCCACGCCACGCAACGTGACCCTGCTGCGGGAGCGGCTCGGCGCGTTCGCCGAGGGCGTCGAGTTCCTCGACCTGACCAGGTCCGGGCGCAACCCGGGCCGGATCATCCCGTGGGTGATCTGCCGGTTCATGGACGAGCACCCCGGCCGCCGGGTCCGCATCATCGGCCAGCCGATGTGGCCGGGCCGCACCGCCGAGGAGTATCCGGCCTGCGTGCAGCACGAGGCGATGATCAACGTGGCGCTGGCCGGGCGCGATGCGACCATCCTGTGCGCGTACGATCTCGCCCGCCTCGACCGGCGCACGATCGACGACGCGCACCGCACCCACCCGGTCATGCTCGACGACAACGGGCGCTACCCGAGCGGGACCTACGACCCCTACGGCGCCAACGACGACGCCAACGTGCCCCTCTCCGAGCCGCCGGCCGGGGCCACCACGCTGCGCTTCGAGCTGGAGAGCCTGGTCGAGGTGCGCCGCCGGGTCGCCGAGGCCGGGCTCGACGCCGGCCTGCCGCCGGAGCGGATCGTCGACCTGCAGAGCGCCGTCAACGAGCTGGCCACCAACAGCATCCAGCACGGTGGCGGGTCAGGGACCCTGCGCACCTGGCACGACACGACCCGCGTGGTCTGCGAGGTCCGCGACTTCGGCCACTTCACCGACGTGATGATCGGCCGCCTCCGCCCGCCGCACGGCCGGGGCCGCGGCCTGGTGATGGTGCACTACCTGGCCGACCTCGTGCAGCGACACGCCAGCCCGACCGGCACCACGGCACGCATACACGTGCTGCGCTGAGTAATCTGGGCCGGTGGACCGCCCCCTGCTGCTGATCGACTCCGCCAGCCTCTACTTCCGCGCGTACTTCGGCGTGCCCGAGGCCGCCGCGAAGGCCCCGGCCGGCACGCCGGTCAACGCCGTGCGCGGCTTCCTGGACATGCTCTCGACCCTCATCCGTGGCCGGCGCCCGGATCGGATGGTCTGCTGCCTCGACGAGAGCTGGCGCCCGGCGTGGCGGGTGGCGCTGCTGCCGTCGTACAAGGCGCACCGCCTCACCCCGGCCGGCGGCGAGGAGGTGCCCGACGCGCTCGCGGCGCAGGTGCCGGTGATCCTCGAGTTCCTCGCCGCGCTCGGCATCACCGCGGTCGGCGCGCCCGACTTCGAGGCCGACGACGTCATCGGCACCCTCGCCTACCGCGAGCCCGGCCCGGTCGAGGTGGCCACCGGTGACCGGGACCTGTTCCAGGTCATCGACGACGCCAAGCCCGTGCGGGTGCTCTACTGCGGGCGCGGCGTCGCCAAGCTCGAGGTGCTCGACGACGCCGGGCTGCACGGGAAGTACGGCGTGCCGGCGGCCGGCTACGCGGACCTCGCGGCCCTGCGCGGCGACCCGAGCGACGGCCTGCCCGGCGTCGCCGGCGTCGGGGAGAAGACCGCAGCCCGGCTCGTGGACCGCTACGGCGGCCTCGACGCGATCCTGGCCGCGCTGGACGACCCGGCGTCGGGCTTCGCGCCGGGCCTGCGGGCGAAGCTGATCGCCGGCCGGGAATACCTCGCCCGCGCCCGCGAGGTCGTCGCCGTCTCCCGCGCCGTGCCGCTGGCGAATCTGGAGACCAAGCTGCCGTCCGCGCCGGCCGACCCCGACGCGCTCATCGCCCTGGCGGAGCGCTGGGGCCTGGCCGGCGCCACGAAGCGGATCATCGACGCACTGGCCGCGAACTGAGTCGCGAACGCCCCTCAGCCCGAGACCCGCACGGGGTCGACGCGCCAGATCAGGTCGCAGTAGTCGCGGACGGTCCGGTCGGAGGAGAAGAAGCCGCACCGGGCCGCGTTCAGCATCGACATGCGCGCCCAGGCGTCCTGGTCCCGCCACGCCTGCTCGACGCGCTCCTGGCACTGCAGATACGACCGGTAGTCGGCGAGCGCGAGGTACTCGTCGCGGCCGAGCATCGCCTCGACCACGGGCGCGAACAGGGTCCGGTCGCCCTTGGCGAAGACGCCGTGCGCGATCGTGTCGATGGCCGCGCGCAGCTCGGGGTCGCTCTCGTAGTACGACCGCGGGTTGTAGTGCTGGCGCAAGTCGGTGGCCTGCCGCGCGTCGAGGCCGAACAGGAAGAAGTTCTCCGGCCCCACCCGCTCGCGGATCTCGATGTTCGCCCCGTCGAGGGTGCCGATCGTGACCGCCCCGTTGAGCGCGAGCTTCATGTTGCCGGTGCCCGACGCCTCCTTGCCGGCGAGGGAGATCTGCTCGGACACGTCGGCGGCCGGGATGATCACCTGCGCCCGGGTGACGTTGTAGTCCGGCAGGAGCACGACCTTGAGGTGCCGTGAGACCACCGGGTCGGTGTTGACCGCGTCCGCGACGGCGTTGACGAGCCGGATCAGCAGCTTCATCGCGTGGTACCCCGGCGCCGCCTTGCCGCCGAACAGCACCGTGCGGGGCACGACGTCGAGGTCCGGGTTGTCCCGGATCCGGTTGAACAGCGTGATGACGTGCAGCAGCTTCAAATGCTGCCGTTTGTACTCGTGGAAGCGCTTGATCATCACGTCGCACAGCGCGCCGGGGTCGATCACCACCCCGGTCGACTTCTCCACCAGCGCCGCGAGGTCGGTCTTGTTGGCCCGCTTCACCTCGCGCCACCGCCCCAGGAACCCCGGGTCGTCGGCCGCGTTCACGAGCCCGTCGAGCCGGTCGAGGTCGGTGAGCCACCGCTCGTCGCCGAGCCGCTCGCTGATGAGGCCGGACAGGCGCGGGTTGGCCATGCGCACGAACCGCCGGGGCGTGACGCCGTTGGTGACGTTGTGGAACTTCTGCGGCCACAGCTCGGCGAAGTCGTGCAGCGTCGTCTCGGTGAGCAGCTTCGTGTGCAGTTCGGCGACGCCGTTGACGGCGGTGGAGCCGACGACCGCCAGGTGCGCCATCCGCACCCGCTTCTCCGGCTCCTCCTGGATGATCGACAGCCGGCGGAGGCGGTCCGGGTCGCCCGGGTACGTCGCCGCGACCTCCTGCAGGAAGAAGTAGTTGATCGCGTAGATGATCTCCATGTGCCGGGGCAGCAGCCGCTCCAGCAGCGCCACCGGCCAGGTCTCCAGCGCCTCGGGCAGCAGCGTGTGGCAGGTGTAGTTGAACGTGCGCCGGGTGATCGACCACGCCAGGTCCCAGTCCAGCCGGTACTCGTCGACCAGCAGCCGCATCAGCTCGGTGACGGCCATGACCGGGTGCGTGTCGTTGAGCTGGATCACGACCTTCGCCGGGAACGCGTCCCAGCCGGAGTTGCGCAGGCGGTATCGGCGGATGATGTCGCGCAGGGAGCACGCGACGAGGAAGTACTGCTGCTTCAGGCGCAGCTCACGCCCCTGCTCGGTGCTGTCGTCGGGATACAGCACCTTGGAGATGTTCTCGGCGGCCGTGATGTCCTCGACGGCCTCCTTGTACTGCCCGGCACCGAAGCGCGACAGGTCGAACGACTCGCGGCTGGCCCGCGCCTGCCACAGGCGGACGATGTTGACGGTCTGCGTGCCGTATCCCGGCACGAGCATGTGGCTGGGCTCCCCCCGCACCGTCTCGCCGGGCGTCCACTGCCGCCGCAGCCCGCTGGGGTCGTCGAGCGCGGGCGCGGTGGTGCCGTAGAACCCGATCACCTGCCGATCGTCCGGCGCCGGGAACTCCCACGGGTTGCCGTAGAACGTCCAGTCGTCGGGCCGCTCGACCTGCGCCCCGTCGCGGAACGCCTGCTTGAAGATCCCGAACTCGTACCGGATGCCGTAACCGACCGCCGGAATGTCCAGCGTGGCCATGGAGTCGAGCAGGCACGCGGCGAGCCGCCCGAGCCCGCCGTTGCCCAGCCCCGGCTCGACGTCGAACGCCTCCAGGTCCTCCAGGCCGGCCCCGAGCCGCTGCGCGATCGGCCGCGCGAACCGCTCGGTGTCGGTGTAGAGCAGGTTCTGCCGCAGCTGCCGCCCGAACAGGTACTCGGCCGAGAGGTAGTACACGAACCGGGGGTTGGCCTCGTAGTGCGCGGCGGCCGTGCGGGCATAGCGTTCGACGAGCCGGTCCCGCACGGTGAGCGCGAGCGTCTGGTATCCGTCGGAGCCGCTGGCCGACTCCAGGGTCGTGCCGCGTTGGAAGTACAGGTTGCTGATGAGATCCTGTTCGAACTCCTCGAGCGTGCTACCAACGGAGCGCATCCTGGGGCGAGGCCGGGCGTCTTCGGTCACCGACCAAGTATCCCGCGCCCCAGCACCCGATCGCGTGAATTCACCCGCTCTGTCAGCTGTCCAGCCGGGCAACCGGCGTTTCACCAGAGTTCGGCCGGCCCGCCGATCCCTGTCCGGCGCCGCCCCGCGAAGCCGGGCTTCGTACCGCCACCTGGAGCGCTGACCGGTCGACGCCGGCCCACCACGGCGGCAAGCACGCATCGCCCGGCGACGCAAGCGTTCGCGCCGCCGCCCGGAACGGCAATCGCCGGGCCGCAACGGGCTCGATACCCACCCATGCCGGCCCACCACGGCGACAGGCGCGCACGGAAAGCCCCGCCACGCACCCACGCATGCTCTCGGCCCCGCCCAACGAATAGTCCGACATTTACGGCACCGTGGCACGTCCTACATATCGCGCCAATACTGAAATGACGGAAATGACCGCGGGACCATAACTCGGCTCGCCAATATCCCTTACCGTATTTCATACCCCGACAGGCGAAAAATCCGATATGCCGGCAGCGAAGCGGCGCGAAGCGCCCGGCATATCGGACAAGCCCGAAACGACCAGCGACCGGTCCCGAAACATCGGGTACCGGTCGCGTAGGACGCACATGGCGGCGAGGCCGCCGCGGGGGCTACTTGTTGTTGCGCATGCGGCGGGCGTCGGCGATGCCGTTGGCCGCGCGGGCCGCGAAGGCCTGGCCCGGCGCCTTGCCGCCCTGCGTCGGGGAGCCGCCACCCAGCGTGCCGCCACTCGCGGCCGAGCCGCCGCCGAAGACCGGGCCCGACGCGGCGCGGATGGCCTGGCCGGCGGCGATCTTGTCGCGGACGGCGGCCGCCTCGGCCTGTTCGCGCTCCGACGGGACCGCCATCACGGCGCTGGCCAGGGCGATCACCACGACCAGGACGAACAGCACGATCGGGGCCAGGAACCAGTTCACGTCGACGCCGTGGACGGCCTCGCCGGTGTGGCCGAGGTGGACCTCCATCGCGTACATGCCGGTGTAGTGCATGCCGCAGACCGCGACGCCCATGACCGCCGCGGCGGCGACCGTGGCGATCATGCCGCGCACGACCAGGGTGAACCACAGGGCGACGGTGGCGGCGACGATCGCGATGACGTACGAGGCGATGTAGAGGTTGGTCTTGTACTCGAACGTGCCGTTGACGTTCATCGCGTTCATGCCCGTGTAGTGCATGAACGCGACCGACACGCCGGTGATCGGACCGCCGACGAGGACCTTCCACAGCTTCGGCTGGCCCAGGCCCACGATGAACAGGCCCACGCCGACGGTGATGACGGCGATGAAGAAGCTCGCGATGGTGATCGGCACGTCGAAGCGCAGCGGGCTGTCCTGGACGCTGAAGCCGACCATGGCCATGAAATGCATGACCCAGATGCCGGTGCCGCCGATCGACCAGGCGGCCAGCACCAGCAGCCAGGCGCGGCGGCGGGTGTCCGTGGCGATGCGGGCCCGGGCCGTGCTCACCAGTCCCAGCAGGGAGCCCAGGAATGACATGGCGAAGGCGAAGATCGGTGTGATCGCGCCGTACGTGAAATGGTGCAGCTGACCCACTGTGCCCTCCAACCGGTGCCACGGCGAAAAGCATCATTGCGGATCCGAACGTTTTTTTCTAATCCGCATCACCCGCGGGAACGGAAAAATCGCTCGGTAGTCATCCCATGACGCTGTATGCCAGGACGCCGCGTGTCACGGCGGTCATCGCCTGGCGGGCGGTGCGGCGGACCGGTTCGGGCGCGCCGGCGGCGTCGGCGAGCTGGCCGAGCAGGTCGAGGACCTGGCGTGACCAGCGCACGAAGTCGCCGGCGGGCATGTCGCCCTCAAGGCCGTGGACGCTGCCGAGCACCTTGGTGAGCGACTCGCCGCGGGCCCAGCGGTACATCGGCCAGACGAAGCCGAGATCTAGCTCACGGGTCAGCGACAGGCCGCGCGAGTCCTCGTCCTCGCGCAGGTCGGCCCACAGCTTGAGGGTCGCGTCGATCGCGTCGTTGATCTCTCCCCGGGGTACGGACGCCCGGTCTTCCGCTTCTCGCCTCGCCTCGTAGACCAGAACGCTGGCCGCGGCGGCGAGCTCCGCCGGGCCGAGCTTGTCCCACAGCCCGCGGCGCAGGCACTCGGCGACGAGCAGGTCGGTCTCGGACCAGATCCGGGCGAGCATGCGGCCCGCGTCGCTGACCCCGCCGGCCTCGGTGAGGTATCCGCGGTCGGTGAGCA
This sequence comes from Dactylosporangium sp. CA-233914, assembly GCF_050942935.1. Classification (NCBI taxonomy): domain Bacteria; kingdom Bacillati; phylum Actinomycetota; class Actinomycetes; order Micromonosporales; family Micromonosporaceae; genus Dactylosporangium; species Dactylosporangium sp. CA-233914. Next base: position 8,964,587 of record NZ_CP192030.1, read on the forward strand.
GCCCGCAGACGCGGTCGAAGGTGCGCGCGAGGGAGCCCGTGCGGCTCGCGACCTTGCCCCGCAGGCCCTCGGTGTCGCGCTCCAGGCGCCAGCGCCGCTCGGCCCAGCGGGCGTGCTCCTCGCGCTCGGGGCAGCGGTGGCAGGGGTGGCGGCGCAGCGACGCGCGCAGCGAGTCCAGCTCGTGGTCGTCGGCGGCGGCACTGTTGCGGGCCCGGCCGGCCTGGCCGCGCTCGGGTGGGGCGAACTCGACCCGGCGCAGCTGGGCGGCGAGGTCGCGGCGGTCCTGGGCGGAGCGGTAGTTGAACTGGCGCGGCACCCGGACCCGGCCGAGCGGCTCGACGGGGGCGGTGAAGTCGGCGCCGGAGATGCGCCCGGCCCAGCGGTCCTCGGTGAGCACCAGCGGGCGCGGCTCGCCGAAGCCGCCGGTGCCGGGGTCGATGACGATCGCCAGGCCCGAGCGGCGCCCCGCGGGGACGCGGATGACGTCGCCCGCGCGCAGGCGCTCCAGGGACTCCAGGGCCGCCGCGCGGCGCTGCTGGACGCCCTGGCGGGCGATGGCCTTCTCACGCTCGGCGATGGCGACCCGGATGGAGAAGTACTGCTCGAAGTCGCCGAGGTGGCAGGCCATCTCCCCGGCGTAGGTGTCCATGGTCTCGGTGTTGCGCTGCACCTGCCGGGCCAGGCCGACCACCGAGCGGTCCGCCTGGAACTGCGCGAACGAGCTCTCCAGCAGCTCGCGCGCTTCCGCGAAGCCGACGCTGCCGACGAGGTTGACGGCCATGTTGTACGACGGGCGGAAGCTCGACTTCAGCGGATACGTGCGGGTGGAGGCGAGCCCGGCGACGTGCCGCGGGTCGACCTCCGGCGCCCACACCACGACGGCGTGGCCCTCCACGTCGATGCCGCGCCGGCCGGCCCGGCCCGTCAGCTGCGTGTACTCCCCCGGGGTCAGGTCGACGTGGGCCTCGCCGTTGAACTTGACCAGCCGCTCCAGCACCACGCAGCGGGCCGGCATGTTGATGCCCAGCGCCAGGGTCTCGGTCGCGAACACGGCCTTGACCAGCCCGCGCACGAACAGCTCCTCGACGACCTCCTTGAACGCGGGCAGCATGCCGGCGTGGTGGGCCGCGAGGCCGCGCTCGAGGCCGTCGAGCCACTCCCAGTATCCCAGGACCTGCAGATCCTCGCTCGGGATGTGCTTGGTGCGCTCCTCGACGATGGTGCGGATCTCCGCGCGCTCGTCGGGGCCGGTCAGCCGCAGCCCGGCGGCGAGGCACTGCTGGACGGCGGCGTCGCAGCCGGCCCGGCTGAAGATGAACAGGATCGCCGGCAGCAGCCCCTCACGGTCGAGCCGCTCGACGATCTCCGGGCGGTAGGGCCCGCTCCAGCGGCCGCGTTTGCCGCGGCGCAGGTCGCCGCCGGCCAGCTCGACGCGCCGCAGCATCTCGCGGTGGTACCGCAGCAGCTCCGGATGCACGTCGTGCTTCTGCGCCGCCTCCGCGTCGTGGAACAGGTCGAACATCCGCTTGCCGACGAGCATGTGCTGCCACAGCGGCACCGGCCGGTGCTCGCTCACCACGACCGACGTCTCGCCCCGCACGGTGACGAGCCAGTCAGCGAACTCCTCGGCGTTGGAGACGGTCGCCGAGAGCGACACGAGCGTCACCGACTCGGGCAGGTGGATGATCACCTCTTCCCAGACCGCGCCACGGAACCGGTCGGCGAGGTAGTGCACCTCGTCCATCACGACATACGACAGGCCGTGCAGGGTCGCGGAGCCGGCGTAGAGCATGTTGCGCAGCACCTCGGTGGTCATCACCACCACGGGCGCGTCGCCGTTGATCGCGTTGTCCCCGGTGAGCAGCCCGACCCGCTCGACGCCGTGGCGCTGGACGAGGTCGTTGTACTTCTGGTTGGACAGCGCCTTGATCGGCGTCGTGTAGAAGCACTTGCGCCCCTGCTCCAGCGCCAGGTGCACCGCGAACTCACCGACGACGGTCTTGCCCGCGCCGGTCGGGGCGCACACCAGCACGCCCGTGCCGCGCTCCAGGGCCGCGCAGGCCTCGGCCTGGAACGGGTCGAGGTCGAACTCGAGCCCGTCGGCGAAATCGGTGAGCGCCGGGTGCTTCGAGGCGCTGTCGGCCCGCTCACGGGCCGCCGCGTAGCGGTCGGCGGGGCTGGATCCAAACTCCTCGGTACCGCTCACGCTCCCAAGGCTAGGCGAAAGATGCCCGGATCCGCTCATGGGTATCGTGCTGGCGTGCCGGAAAGCGATGAGTCACTCACCTCCCGACGGACGATCGAGGCGGTGCTGCTGGACTTCCACGGGACACTTGCGCAGGTCGAGGACCCGGTCCGCTGGGTGACCCTGGCCGCGCAGAGCATCGGCACGACCCTCGACCGGGGCCGGGCGACCGTCCTCGCCGACCGGCTCACCACGGCCGGCCGGGCCGGTGGGCCGAAGCCGCACCGGGTGCCGGCCCACCTGGCCGAGGTGTGGGCCGACCGGGACCTCTCGGCCGACGCCCACCGCGCCTGCTACACCGGCCTCGCCGCCACGGTCGACGAATCGCTGGCCACGGCGCTGTACGACCGGCTGCTGGTCGCCGACGGCTGGGAGCTCTACGCCGACACGGTCCCCACGCTGCGGGCCCTGCGCGCGGCCGGCGTGCCGGTGGCGGTGGTGAGCAACATCGGCTTCGACCTGCGCGCCCTCGCCGCCGACCTGGGCTTCGCCGACCTGGTCGACGAGTTCGTCCTGTCCTACGAGTTCGGGCGCACCAAGCCGGACCCGGCGATCTTCTGGAAGGCGTGCGCGGCCCTGCGCGTCGACCCGGAGCGCGCCCTCATGGTCGGCGACACCCCCGCGGACGCGGGCGCGGCGGCGGCCGGCTGCAGTGTCCTTGTCCTCCCGGAGAGTGAACCGGGCAAGGTACATGGCCTCGGGGGCATCCTGCGTCTGCTTTGAGACACGGTTGGATTCCCCCCGCATCGGGAAACAGTGTCGCAACACCGGCTCTGCGCTTGTCGCGCCGTTCCCCCGCGACGACAGTGCAAGGAAACGACAAAGCTATTCTTGCGGAGGTACGTCATGCCGTTGAACCGCTGGGACCCCACGAGCGCTCTGGCCCGACTGGAGCAGGACATGAGCAACGCCGCGCACCACGCCCACTCCGCCCGGCTGAGCACCGCGACCGACGGCGACGACCTGGTCATCACGGTCGAGGGCGTCGACCCCTCGCACGTGCACGTCCAGGTCGGCGGCGGCCGCCTCACCATCAAGGGCGCGAGCGGCGGCAGCACCTCGGAAAGCCACGACGCGGCCGGCGCGCACTTCTCGTCCTCGTCGTCCAGCTCGTCCTCGTTCAGCCGCAGCTTCTCGATCCCGGACGGCGTGGAGCAGTCCGACATTTCGACCGAGCCCTCGGCCAACGGCGTGAAGGTCCGCATCCGCAACGCCGCCTAGGTTTCCGCGCGGATAAGTCACGACTCCTGACGGAGTCACGACTTATCCGACTTATACATTGTTTCCGGGCAATTCAGGCGTCGGGGACGCATTACGCTTCCGCTCCCCGACGCCCGCCAGCTCATGAGAACGCCGCAAGCTCCGCAAATGCCGCGAGCGTCCGGCGAGGCGAAACGCGCAAGTGCCGCAGTACGTGTAAGCACGAGCCGATCGAGGACGGGCGGGCGCCGCCGGTTAGGCCGCCAGGGTGAGGGCGGCCGGGACGCAGGTGATCGTCACCGGGAGCGGGCAGATCCGCTCGCCGTCGGCGTACGCGGTGACGCCGGCGCCGGCCAGCTCCACGACCTTGGCGCGGTGGGTGGTGACGCGGCGGTCGTACACGTGCGTGCCCTTGAGCACCTTCGGGCGCAGCCGCATGAGGGTGAGGCGGCCGAGCGGCTCGGCCACGACAACGTCGAGGAGGCCATCTGTCGGGTCGGCACCTGGAACAATCCGGAAACCGCCGCCGTAGCTCTCGGTGTTGCCGACCGCGACGAGCACGGAGTCGAACTCGGTGGCGGTGCCGTCGAGGGTCATCCGGTATCGCCGCGGCTTGAGCGCCAGGAGTTCCTCGACGATCGCGCGGTTGTACCGTTGCGGACCCCGCGGCCACCGTATCCGGTTGGCCCGCTCGTTGACGAAGGCGTCGAACCCGGCCGCCAGCACCGCCCCGAACCATGCGCTCGTGCCGTCGCCGCCCTCGAGCCGGGCGAGGTCGATCGCGCGCCGGCGCCCGTCGCGCAGCGCGTCGGCCACCACACCGGCTGCGGCCACGGGCGAGCCGGGCAGCCCGAGCCGCACCGCGAAGTCGTTGCCGGTCCCGGCCGGCACGATCCCGAACGGCACCCCGGTCCCGGCGACGGCCTGCAGCCCGAGGTGTACGGTCCCGTCCCCGCCCATGGCCACAATCGCCCCGCACCCGTCCCGGACCGCGGCGTGCGCCCGCTGCCGCACCTCGCCCGCGCTGTCCCCGCCGAGCACCTCGACGACGGCCCCGTCGGCGCGCAGCCGCTCCACGACCGCGGGCAGCAACGCGGCGCGCCGCCCCTTGCCGGCAGCGGGATTGGCGAGCAGCGCGATGTTCACGGCGCAGACTGTAAACGTTCAACCATGCCGTGAGCGACCAGCCGCGCCCCGACGCGACAAGCCGGGCGCTCGCACCACAGCCCGAAGCGGCCGTCGACACAGACGTGGCCATCAGCGATACCGCCGGGCGTCCCCGGCGTCGAAGGTGAAGCCCGTGACGCCGGCACGCGTGGCGATGATCCCGGCCAGCGGGCGATACTTCGCATGTCGGATTTATCTCCTGGCGCGATATAAATCCGATACGAGAAGAACGGCAGATCAAGATCTCGCCTCGACGCGGCGGCACTCTGGCGTTCGGACCTGCCGCGCCGCGGGCGGGCCGGCGCAGGGGCGGGCCGGGGCAGAGGCGGGCCGGCGCAGAGGCGGGCCGGCGCAGAGGCGGGCCGGCGCAGAGGCGGGCCGGCGCAGAGGCGGGCCGGCGCAGAGGCGGGCCGGCGCAGAGGCGGGCCGGCGCAGGGGCGGGTCGCGCCAGGCAGACGGGCGCGGGCAGGGTCAGGGCCGGTCACGCCAGGCGGGCCGACCGACACAGGGGGCTTCCCAAGAGAGATCGACAGCGTCAAGATCGCGTCTCGACGCTTGGACCTGCCGGGCCGCGGGCGTGCGACAGGTGGACAGGCACAGTTGGACCTGCCGCGCACGGGGGCGCGGCCCGCGAGGTCGGTGCAGTTGGGCGCTCCAGGTCCGGACACGGAGTGGTCGGACCAGGAGACCGGGACAGGCAGGCCGGCCGACACAGGCAGGCCGGCCGACACAGGCGGGCTTCCCAAGAGAGATCGGCAGCGTCAAGATCGCGTCTCGACGCTTGGACCTGCCGGGCCGCGGGCGTGCGACAGGTGGACAGGCACAGTTGGACCTGCCGCGCACGGGGGCGTGGCGCGCGAGGTCGGTGCGGTTGGGTGCGCTATGGCCGGGCACGGAGTGGTCGGACCTGGAGGCCGGGAACGGGCCGGCGCCCCTGGCCTGCGAGGCCAGGGGCGCCGGATCAACGCGGACCGTGCTTACGTGATGTCGTCGAAGCGGCTGTCCAGCGGGCGCGGGCGCTCCACCGGGGTCGGAGACGCCACCGGGGTCGGGGCGTCGACCGGGTCGTAGCCCTCGATCGGGCTCGCCCCCTCGACCGGCTCGACATCGTAGTCCAGCGAGGAGACCTCGTCGTCGCCGATGCCCGCGTAGGACGGGCGGTTGCGGTTCCGGCGCTTGTCGTTGACCAGGGCGAAGATGACCGCCCCGAAGTACAGCACCGACATGCACAGGGCCAGGAACGTCATGCCGAACGGGTCGGCCGTCGGGGTGGCGACGGCGGCGAACACGAAGAAGACGAACACCGCGATGCGCCACCAGCCCAGCAGCCGCTTACCCGTGGCGATGCCGGCGATATTGGCCAGCATGATGCCCAATGGGAACTCGAAGGCGACGCCGAAGACGAGCATCATGCCGGTGACGAAGTCGACGTACGCCATCGCCTCCAGCAAAAGCGACGTCGACGGTGGCATGAAGTTGATGAGAAACTCCAGGCCCTTCGAGACCACGATGAACGCCAGCACCGCGCCGGCCGCGAAGAGCGGGGCGGCGAGGCCGGCGAACACGTAGGCCCACTTACGCTCGCTGCGGTGCAGGCCGGGGGCGACGAACGCCCACAGCTGGTACATCCAGAACGGCGAGGACAGGATCAAGCCGGCGTACAGCGAAATCTTCAGTGTCAGCAGCAGCGGGTCCGTCACCTTGAGCGCGACGAACTGACATTGCCAGCCCGCGGGCAGGTCGCCGTTGTTGGCCTGGCGGACCTGCTTCTCGGACAGCAAACAATACGGATCCTGCAGGATGTGCAGGATGTAAGTGTGCAGCAGGTAGCCGACGATGAGGCCGAGGACGATCGCGATGGACGCCCGGAAGAGCCTGGTCCGGAGCTCCCGCAGATGCTCCAAGAGGGTCATGGAACCCTCTGCGGCGCGCTCGAAGTTCGACGGCTGCTTGTCCCGCCGCCGTGCGAGGATGCTCACGACCCGAGCGCGCCTCAGCGCTCGCGAGCGTGGTCAACCGGGTCGACGCGCGGGGACGGCGACGGCTGGTTGTCCGCGATCTCGCCCTGCAGCGGCTGACGGCCCGACTGCGCCTCGGCCTTGGCGTCGACGTCGTCGTCCGCGAGACCCTTGGTCTCGGCCTTGATGATCCGCATCGAGCGGCCGAGCGAACGCGCCGCGTCGGGCAGGCGCTTCGCGCCGAACAGCAGGATCAGCACCACCACCAGAACGATGATGTGCCACGGCCTAACTGCACCCATGTGAAGCCACCTCACTGTATTCGAGCTGCCTCGCCCATCGTACTGACCGTTGACGGGTGAGGGCAGAGGCCGGGTTAGCTGAAAAGGGTCCAACCGCTGAAGTCTTGACGAGTGTTGACGCTCGTCCACCTGATCGTCAACCACCTGAGCGGACAAAGGTGCGGTTTGCCCTGGTTAATCCGCAAAGTTGGTTAACTGTTCTCTACGGACGGCTGGCGGGACGACTGCGCGGCCTGCATCGCCTCGAGCTGCGGAATCATCTGCTCGACCGTGTGCTGCAGGGCGGCCAGACGCGGTTCGACCCGGCGCTGCCCGTCCTCCAGGCGCGCCTGCATCGCCCGCGCGGCGTTGTCGAACTCGCGCAGCCGGCTCATGACGCTCAGCGCGACGACGACCAGGACGATGAGCGCGAGCACGACGAGACCGCCCGAGATCCACCACAGCACGTGATCGACCTTAATGCACGTAGGCGGCGAGCGCCGCGTTCGCCTCGGCCGCGACCGCCTCGGCGAGTTGCGCCGGGGCGACCACGGTGACCTCGGCGCCGAGGCCCAGCACGAACCGCCGGGCCCAGTCCAGATCGGACGCGCGCAGGGAGACCGTCCAGTGCTCGCCGGGGCCGCGCTCGACCGTCTCGCACGGATACTGCTCGGTGATCCACCGCGCGCCCCGCCCGACCCGCAGGGTCACCAGCGGCAGATCCGGCGTCGGGGTGAACAGGCTGCCGGTGCGCGTGTCGGTGGGGCGCGCCTGCCGGGGCACCTGCGCGGGCTCGTCGAGCTCGGTGGAGGCGTCGATGCGGTCGACGCGGAAGAGCCGGACCGCCTGCGCGCGGCGGCACCACGCCTCCAGATACGCCCAGCGGCCCACGACGAGCATGCGCATCGGGTCGACGATGCGCTCGGTGGTCTCGTCGCGGGTGGCCGTGTAATACGTGATCCGCAGGGCCCGGCGCCGGTCGACGGCGCCGCGCAGCTCCTCCAGGCGGTCGGTGTCGCCGGGCCGGTGGACCGCCACGGGCGCGTCGGCCAGGTCGCCGGCCGCGTGCTCGATCTTGGCCAGGGCCCGGTGGACGCCGTCGCCGGCGGTCACGCCCGGGGTCTCGGCGAGCATCCGCAGCGCCACGATGAGCGCGAGCGCCTCGTCGGGCGTGAGGCGCAGCGGACGGTCGATCCCGGCGTCGTAGGTCAGCGTCACGCTGTCGCCCACGAACGCCATGTCGATGAGGTCGCCTGGGCCGTATCCCGGCAGGCCGCACAGCCACAGCAGCTCGAGGTCCTCGCGCAGCTGCCGGCCGGTGATGCCCTGATCGGCGGCGGCCTCGGCGATGGTGATGCCGGGGCGGGCCTGCAGATAGGGCACCAGGTTGAGCAGGCGGCCCAGCCGGTCCGCGGAGTTCGTCACGCCGGCACCCCGATCTGCGCCCGGGCGCCCGCCGGATCGTAGGCGGCCGCGATGGCCCGCAGCCGGCGCACGACCTCGTCGCGCACCTCGGGCGGGTCGAGGACGAGCAGATCCGCTCCGTACCCCACCAGCCAGCTCGCGAACAGCTCCGCGTCGGAGTAGCTCAGCGTGAGCCGGTCGCCGTCGGGCCCCGGCACGCACTGCTCGGCCCAGCGCCGTACTCCCGCGACCTTGCCCTTCTTCACCAGCACCGTCGCGCGCCCGGTCCGCTCCACCGGCCCGCTGGAGCGCGCGACCTTGGCGATCAGGTCCGTCTTCGGCGGCTCATACGCCCCGCGGCGACCGCTGCGCCGCACCCCGCTGACGATCCGGGAGAGCCGGAAGCAGCGCTCGGCGCGGCGGTCGAGATCGTGGCCGACCACATACCACCGGCCGCGCCAGCACACCACGCCCCACGGCTGCAGCCGCCGCACCCCGGCGCTGTCGCGCTCGGGCACCTCGTAGGAGAACGTCACCGCCTGCCGGTCGCGCACCGCCGCCGTGAGCGGCTCGAACGCCGGGTCCACGGTCACCACCGCCTCGACCCCGAGCGTCGCGTGCGGGTCGACGTCGATGCCGCCCGCGCGCAGCTTCGCCAGCCCCGACGACGCCGCCGCGGCCAGCCCGGTCTGCTGCCACAGCCGCGCCGCGATGCCGACGGCCGCCGCCTCGTCGGGGGCGAGCGGGATGTCGGGCAGCGCATACTCCCGCCGGGCGATGCGGTAGCCCTGCTCGTTGTCGAAGATGCTGGCGGTGCCCATCTCCAGCGGCACGCCGAGCTCGCGCAGCTCCGCCTTGTCGCGCTCGAACTTGCGCTGGAACGCCTCGTGGTCGCGCTCGTCGTTGGGATCGTGCTCGTAGCCGGGGACGATCGCGGCGATCTGCTCGGCGGTCAGGAAACGGCGCGTAGCGAGCAGGCAGATCACCAAATTCACCAGGCGCTCGGTTCGAATCCGCGACACGGAGCGAACCTACCAGCCCGAACGCCTGTTCTGCGCCATCCACGCGGTGAGCGTTCACACCGTCACCACGGCAGCGCGCTGTGTCGCTGCGTTACTGTGTGCGCCGTGATCCGCTGGCGCTGGGGAACCGTCGAAGCCGTCCGCCGCGAGTGGCGCGGCTGCGTCGAGCTCGACGTCACCGTCGAGCGGCGAAGGGCGGAAGATCCGGATTTCGTACGCGCACTGGCCTACCCCGCGCTGGTGGGCGCCCCGCGGCCGGGCGACCGCGTCCTGCTCAACCTCAACGCGCTCGCCCTCGGCCTCGGCACGGGCGGATACGCGCTCGTCGTGGCCGTACCGGACCGGCTGCCCGAGGACGTGGACGTCCCCGGGCACGTGGTCAAGGCGAGGTACACCCCGCTGCAGTCCATCGTCCTGGCCGCCGACGAGGAGGCCTCTCCCCTGCGCGCGGCTCTGGCCGGCGCCACCGATCTGGGCGGCATGCCGGTCGTGGTCGCGGACCTGCACTCGGCGCTGCCGGCGATCCTGGCGGGCGCGCTGGCGGTGTCGCCCGACCTGCGCGTGGCGTACGTGATGAGCGACGGCGGGGCGCTGCCGGCCTGGTTCTCCCGCACCCTGGACGCCCTGGACCCGCTGCTCGCGGGGACGGTGACGACGGGCCAGGCGTTCGGCGGCGACCTGGAGTCCACGAATGTGCACAGCGGCCTGCTGGCGGCCCGCCACGGCCTGCGGGCGGACCTGGCGGTGGTGACGCAGGGCCCGGGGAATCTCGGCACCGGTACGAGCTGGGGCTTCTCGGGTGTGGCGGCCGGCGAGGCGGTGAACGCGGTCGCGGCCCTGGGCGGCCACCCGGTCGCGGCCCCGCGCATCTCGGACGCCGACCCCCGCCCCCGCCACCGGGGCGTGTCCCACCACAGTGTGACGGCGTTCGGCCGGGTCGCCCTGGCCCCGGCGGAGCTGGTCATGCCCGCGGACCTGCCGGCGGATCTCGCCGAGGGGGTCCGCACGGCGCTCGCCGCCCTGTGCCCGCCCCACACCCTGGTCGAGGTCCCGTCGGCCGATCTGGAGCCCGCACTGATGGCGCTGCCGGTGAAACTGTCGACGATGGGCCGGGGCTTCACCGAGGACCGCGCCTACTTCCTGTCGGCCGCCGCCGCGGGCCGCCGGGCCGCCGGGATCGCCGGCCGATAGATCACGCCCTGGCCAGGGCCGTGTTCGCCACCGAGCGCAGCTGCGGCAGGTGGTCGGCCTCCGGGGCCGCGGCCACCACCAGGTACACGGCCACGATGGCCTTGCCCCGCCGGGTCAGCAGCGTCTTCGACCGGTCGCTCAGCGCCGCCTCGCCCACGCCCCCGACCGTCTCCAGCGACGCGATCGTCGTCCACAGCTTCTGGGCCTGGCCCGCGTCGGGGAAGGTCAGCGCGACCACCGTCACCTGGTCGCCCGCCGCGCTGCCGAACGGGCACATGCGCGCGTGGGCGTTCAGCCCGAGGGTCTGCACCGCCTGGCCGTACTGGGCGACCGCCGCGGCCCCGTCGCCCTGGCTCGCGGTGACCGGCAGGCCGGTCGCCTGCTGGATCTGGGCGGGCGCGATGAGGCCCTGGCAGCCGTCGGAGTTGACGAGCGGCGGCAGGCTCGGGGACGGCAGCGGCTGCGGCGACGCCTCCGGGGCCGTGGTCGGGCCGGCCGGGAGCGGGTTGCGCTTGGCGCCGTCGTCGGTGCAGGCCGGCAACAGCACCACAGCCGCGGCCGCGAGCAGGCCCAACCGCCTCACGCGTAGATCACGATCAGGACGAACGCCGCGATGATGACGATCAGGATCGTGGCCAGCAGCCAGGTGGGATACTTCGGGCCGACGGTCCGGTTGCGCTCGACCTCCTCGCGGATGCGCTGCAGCCGCCGGCCGAACCGGTTGGTGGCCGGGCGGTCCGGGTTGAAGTCGGCTTCGAGCTTCTTCGGCCTCGGGGGCGGCTGGTCCGGCAACTCATCCATAGCGCGGCCAGCGTAATCCCCCGGGGCCCGCACGTCACATGCTGGCGATGAGCCGATCGACGCGCTCGTCGTAGGCGCGGAACGGGTCCTTGCACAGGACGGTGCGCTGCGCCTGGTCGTTGAGCTTCAGGTGGACCCAGTCGACGGTGAAGTCCCGGCGGCGCTCCTGGGCGTGGCGGATGAACTCGCCGCGCAGGCGGGCCCGCGTGGTCTGCGGCGGGGTCTCCTTGGCCTCGAAGATCTCCAGGTCGGTGGCGACGCGGTCGACGGAGCCGCGCTTCTCCAGCAGGCCGTAGAGGCCGCGGCCGCGGCGCAGGTCGTGGTAGGCGAGGTCCATCTGCGCCACCCGGGGGTGGGACAGGGGCAGGTCGTGCTTGGCCTGGTATCGCTCGATGAGGCCCAGCTTCGTGACCCAGTCGACCTCGCGCTCGACGTCCTTGTGGTTGCCGGTCTCCACGGCATTGAGCACCCGGCCCCACAGGTCCATGACCCGCTTGGTGGCCGCGTCGGCGCCCCGGCGGTCCAGGAACTCGGTGGCCTTGTCGAAGTACTCCTGCTGGATCTCCAGCGCCGAGATCTCCTTGCCGTTGGCCAGCCGGACGCGGCGGCGGCCGGTGATGTCGTGCGAGACCTCGCGGATCGCCCGGATCGGGTTCTCCAGGGTGAGGTCGCGCATGGCGACGCCGGCCTCGATCATGCGCAGCACGATGTCGGCGGTGCCGACCTTGAGCAGCGTCGTGACCTCGTTCATGTTCGAGTCGCCGACGATGACGTGCAGGCGGCGGTAGCGCTCGGCGTCGGCGTGCGGCTCGTCGCGGGTGTTGATGATCGGGCGGGACCGCGTGGTCGCCGAGCTCACACCCTCCCAGATGTGCTCCGCGCGCTGGGAGAGGCAGTACACGGCGCCGCGCGGGGTCTGCAGCACCTTGCCCGCGCCGCAGATGAGCTGGCGGGTGACGAGGAACGGGATCAGGATGTCGGCGAGGCGGCCGAACTCGCCGTGCCGGCTGACCAGGTAGTTCTCGTGGCAGCCGTACGAGTTGCCGGCGGAGTCGGTGTTGTTCTTGAACAGGTAGATCTCGCCCGCGATGCCCTCGTCGTGCAGCCGGCGCTCGGCGTCGACCAGCAGCCCTTCGAGGATGCGCTCGCCGGCCCGGTCGTGGACGACCAGGTCGGGCACCGAGTCGCATTCGGGCGTCGCGTATTCCGGGTGGGAGCCCACATCCAGGTAGAGGCGCGCGCCATTGCGCAGGAAGACGTTGCTGGAACGGCCCCACGACACGACGCGCCGGAACAGATAGCGGGCGACCTCGTCCGGCGACAGGCGGCGCTGTCCCCGGTAGGTGCACGTGACCCCGTATTCGGTCTCAAGGCCGAAAATTCGCCGGTCCATGTACAGACATTAGCCGCCTGAACGCCGATTCGAACCTATTGGGAGCGGAGACTTTCCGTATACCCCTGGCAGGTGGCGAAGTCGGGCAGAGCGCCCGAGTCGAGCAGCTGGGCCAGCGAGGGCGCCGCGGCGTCGCGGGCGGACAGCTGCGGCTCGTCCGCCGGCCAGACGATGGCCAGGTCCGGGTCGAGGGGGTGAATGCCGTGCTCGCCGGTCGGGTTGAAGGTCTCCGACACCATGTAGGTGAGGGTGGCGTCATCCGTGAGCGCGCAGAATCCGTGACCGAGGCCCTCCGCGACGTACACCGCCTTGCGCTCGACGTCGTCGAGCTGCACGCCCTCCCAGCGCCCGAATGTCGGGGATCCGACGCGGATGTCCACCACGACGTCCAGGACCGCCCCGCGGGTGCAGGTGAGGTACTTGGCCTGCCCCGGCGGCACGTCGGCGAAGTGGATGCCGCGCACCACGCCGCGCGAGGACACCGACAGGTTGCCCTGGGCCAGGCGCAGCGGGTGCCCGACCTCGGCGGCGAGGTGGTCGAAGCGGTAGAACTCGGTGAACAGGCCGCGAGGGTCCCCGTGCAGCACGGGCGTGATCTCCCAGGCGCCGTCGATCGAGAGCTGTCGGATCTTCACGTGCGCGGCTCCGTAGCGTGTCGGTCGGGGTAGGCGCCTGAGATTGTGCGTCGCGCCGGTCAGTTCTTCCAATCCAGCAGATGGAGCAGATACTCGCCGTATCCGCTCTTGCGCAACGGCTCGGCGAGGTCCCGCAGCCGCTCGTCGTCGATCAGCCCGGCCCGCCAGCAGACCTCCTCGACGCAGCCGATCTTGAAGCCCTGCCGCTCCTCGATGACCCGCACGAACTCGGCGGCCTGCACCATCGTGTTGAAGGTACCCGTGTCCAACCACGCCGTACCGCGATCGAGCACGGCGACGTGCAGCTCACCCCGCTCGAGGTAGGCCGCGTTCACCGCGGTGATCTCCAGCTCACCCCGGTCGCTGGGTTTGAGGTCGCGGGCGATCTGCACCACCCGGTTGTCGTAGAAGTACAGGCCGGGGACGGCGTAACGCGACTTGGGCCGGGCCGGCTTCTCCTCGATCGACAGGACCCGCCCGTCGGGGGCGAACTCGACGACGCCGTAGTCCTGCGGGTTGGCCACCGGGTAGGCGAAGACCCGGCCGCCCTTGACGTCGGCGTTGTCGGACAGGCGCTGGCCGAGGGCGGCGCCGTGGAAGATGTTGTCGCCGAGCACCAGCGCGACGCTGTCGTCGCCGATGAAGTCGGCGCCGATGACGAAGGCCTGGGCCAGGCCCTCCGGGCGGGGCTGTTCGGCGTACTGCAGGTCGAGGCCCCATTGCGAGCCGTCGCCGAGCAGCCGGCGGAACTGCTCGGAGTCCTCGGGCGTGGTGATCACGAGGATCTCCCGGATGCCCGCCATGACGAGGGTGGTGAGCGGGTAGTAGATCATCGGCTTGTCGAAGACCGGCATCAGCTGCTTCGACACGGCCTTGGTCAGGGGCCACAGACGCGAGCCGGTCCCACCGGCGAGGATGATGCCACGCACCCGGCCACCTTACGGGCTGCACACGGCCGGGGTCGACTCTGACATCTGGGTATTGGACTAGACTCCCGAACCCGTGAGAATCCTCGTCACCGGCGGCGCCGGTTTCATCGGCTCGCATTACGTGCGCACCCTGCTCAGCGGGGGTTATCCCGCGTACGCCGGCGCGGCCGTGACCGTGCTGGACAAGCTCACCTATTCGGGTAATCGCAGCAATCTCGCCCCGGTCGACGGTGACGCCGCGCTCACGTTCGTGGAGGGCGACATCTGCGACGCCGCGCTCGTCGGCGAGCTGATGCCCGGCCACGACGCCGTCGTGCACTTCGCCGCCGAGTCCCACGTCGACCGCTCGATCCTGGGCGCCGGCCCGTTCGTGACCACCAACGTGCTCGGCACCCAGGTGCTGCTCGACGCGGCCCGCTCGGCCGGGGTCGGGCGCTTCCTGCACGTGTCGACCGACGAGGTGTACGGCTCGATCGCGGAGGGCTCCTGGACGGAGGAGTGGCCCCTCGCCCCGAACTCGCCCTACTCGGCCTCCAAGGCCGGCTCCGACCTGCTGGCCCTGGCCTACCACCGCACCCACGGGATGGAGGTGGTGCTCACCCGGTGCTCGAACAACTACGGGCACTACCAGTTCCCGGAGAAGGTGATCCCGCTGTTCGTCACGAACCTCATCGACGGTGGCACCGTCCCGCTGTACGGCGACGGCGGCAACATCCGCGACTGGCTGCACGTGTCCGACCACTGCGCCGGCATCCAGCTCGCCCTGGAGAAGGGCCGCCCCGGCGAGGTGTACAACATCGGCGGCGGGCGGGAGCTCACCAACCGCGAGCTGACCGAGGTGCTGCTGGCCGCGACCGGGCGGGACTGGGACTCCGCGGTGCGTTACGTGCCCGACCGCAAGGGCCACGACCGGCGATACTCACTGTCGATCGAGAAGATCCAGGGCGAGCTCGGCTACACCCCCCAGGTCACCTTCGAGCAGGGCATCGCCGCGACGGTGGCCTGGTACAAGGAGAACCGGGCGTGGTGGGAGCCGCTCAAGGCGCGGGCGGCGCTGGGCGCATGAGCCGCTACCTGGTGACCGGGGCCGGCGGTCAGCTCGGCCACGACCTGCGCGCGGTCCTCACCGCGGCCGGGCGGGACGTGACCGCCGCGACCCGGGCCGAGCTCGACGTCACGGACCCGGCCAAGGTCCGCGATCTCGTCGAGGGCCACGACGTGGTGCTCAACGCCGCGGCCTGGACCGACGTCGACGGCGCCGAGGCGGACGAGGCCGGCGCCACCGCGGTCAACGGCACCGCCGTGGCCGCCCTCGCCGCCGCCTGCGCCGCCGCCGGCGCCCGGATGGTGCACGTCTCCACCGACTACGTCTTCGCCGGTGACGCGAGCGAGCCCTACACCGAGGACGCGCCGACGGCGCCGATCAACGCGTACGGCCGCAGCAAGCTCGCCGGCGAGCGCGCCGTGCTCGAAACGCTGCCCGGCACCGGTTACGTGGTGCGTACCGCATGGCTCTACGGCGCCCACGGCGGCAACTTCGTGCGCACGATGCTGCGCCTGGCCCGCGAGCGCGACTTCGTCGAGGTCGTCGACGACCAGGTCGGGCAGCCGACGTGGTCGCGGGACCTGGCCGAGCGGCTGGTCGCCCTGGCCGACGCGGGCGCCCCGGCCGGGGTGTACCACGGCACCGCCTCCGGCCAGACCTCCTGGCACGGCCTGGCGCAGGCGGTCTTCGCCGCGGCCGGGCACGACCCGGCCCGGGTGCGGCGGACCACGAGCGCGGCCTACGTGCGCCCGGCGAAGCGCCCGTCGTACAGCGTCCTGGGCCACGGGCGCTGGGCCGCGGCCGGGCTGGAGCCGATGCGGCCCTGGCATGCCATGCTGACCGCAGCGCTCGCCGACCCGGCGTTCGCGGTACACACGGCGGGAGACCCGCGTTGAAGCTCACCATCGTCACCGGACTGACCGCACTGGCCGTCCTCGCGTTCATGGTCGAGCTGCTGCGGCGGCGGCAGCTGCAGGAGAAGTACGCCATCCTCTGGCTGGCCGTCAGCATCGTGATGCTGCCACTGGCCTTCTTCCCGTTCATCACCGACCGCACGGCGAAGCTGCTGGGCATCGCCTCCGGCGTGAGCCTGGTGCTCTTCCTCGGCATCGTGTTCCTGCTCCTGGTCACGGTGCACCTGAGCTGGGAGGTCAGCCGGCTGGAGGAGGAGACCCGGACCCTGGCCGAGGACCTGGCGCTGCTCAGAAGCGAGCTGGGGCGGCCGCGGCCGCAGGACGGGACGTCACACGCCGAGCAGGGATTGACGCCGGACCTGGCGCGGGAGCTCTCCGATGATCAACGGTAAGCGCGTCCTGATCATCATCCCGGCGTGGAACGAGTCCGCGTCCATCGCCGATGTCGTACGCGAGGTCCGTGGCGAACTGCCGTCGGTCGACGTCATCGTGGTCGACGACGGCTCGGCCGACGACACCGCCGTGCGGGCCGCCGAGGCGGGGGCGATCGTCGCGAAGCTGCCGTTCAACCTGGGCGTCGGCGGGGCGATGCGCACCGGGTACCGCTACGCCCGCGACCACGGCTACGACGTGGCGATCCAGGTCGACGCGGACGGGCAGCACGACCCGCGGTACATCCCCAAGCTCGTGGACGCCCTCGACGATCACGACCTCGTCATCGGGGCGCGCTTCGCCGGAGAAGGCGGCTACAGCGTCACGGGGCCGCGCAGGTGGGCGATGAAGATGCTCTCCGCCGTACTTTCGCGGCTGGCCCGCACCCGGCTGACCGACACGACGTCGGGGCACCGGGCGTGCAACCGGCGGACGATCGAGTTCTTCGCGCACTGGTACCCGGCGGAGTATCTCGGCGACACCATCGAGGTTCTGGTGCGGCTGGCCCGCAACAAGTACAGGATCACCCAGATTCCGGTCGCGATGCGCCCGCGGATGGCCGGGACGCCGAGCAACTCCCCCGTCAAGGCCACCATCTACCTGGGCCGGGCGTTCGTGGTCCTGCTCCTGGCGATGATCCGGGCGTAGCGGCGTGGGGGTGCTGCGGGCGTTCGAGGACCACGAGTACTGGCCGGAGTACAGCACCTTCCTGATCGTCGACAGCGGCCCCGAGTCGCCGGCCCGGGTCCGGGTCGACGAGCGGCTGGGCCAGTACGGCGTGGACACGCAGCCGTGCGGGTCGATCGCCCGGGCCGGCGACGGGTGGGTCGACGGGCGGGGGCACGGGCAATACCACTACGTGCGGCTCGAGGTCCACGACGAGCCCCCGCCGGCCGACGACGACTGGCCCGAGATCGTCGAGTCGCCGTTCTGCACCGGCGGGGTGGTCGGGCTGAGCATGGTGACCGGCGGCGCCCGGGATTCGTTCCGGCTCGGGGAGCCCGGGCTGTACCGGATGCGGTTCTGCCGTCGCCCCGGCGGCGAGTCCTCCGAGTACCTGGTGCGGTTCTGGCCCGTGGACGCGCCCGTCGAGCCGCCGCGGTGGATCGCCCGGTCCGCTGCCCTGCTCGGCGGCAGCCAGCGCGGCGGCGACGGGTTCCGGTACGGCGTCGCGGACCTGGTCATGCTGGTGCTGTGGGCGGGCGAGGCGGGAGCGGCGCTCACCGTGGCCGGGATCGCGGATCGAATGCTGTGTTCGGTCGCGCAGGCGCGGGCGGTGCTGTCCCGGGCCGTCGCGGACGGGGTGATGTCCGGATACTCCGACGACGGCGCCGATGACGCGCCGCTGTCGCCGACGGTTCATGCCAAGCAGCGGGGGCCCGGTGCGGCGCCGGGCTCGAGACCGGTTCCGGCCTCGGCGGCTGGTCCCGCCCGGCCGCCCGTCGCGCACCCGGCGACCGCCCCGCACCTGGCGACCCCAACGGACGTGGCGACCGCATCGGACCCGGCGGCCTCGCCAGTCGCACGCCGCCCGGCGGCTGGTCCGGCGCCGGAAGTCGCTTCGGCAGTTGCGTACGATTTGGGGGGTTTCCCGGCCTCGCACCGGATGCACCACGGGGCGCGCCTGCAGTGGGTGTCGACGAGCCGCGCGTCGCCGCCGAAGCCGAACGTCCCGGAGGGGCCGCCCCCTAAAGCGGGATTTGTCGGATCCAACGGCGAGCTGGTGGTGTGGCGCGACGGGGCGCCCATCGTGCTCGCGACCTGGCCGAGGGCTCAGGTCACGCGGGCGATGCAGACCCGGCACGGCACGGTCCTGCTGGCCTCGACGCAGGCGGCGCTGGTCCGCCCGGACGGCGAGTTCGTGCTGCTCGGCACCGGGCTGATCGGAGGCGGGCGGGTCGACGCGGACGGGGAGCACTTCGCCGCCGCCGAGCATCATCTGGGCCGGCGGGCCTGGTCGCGGGTACATTGCTTCACGCTGGGCGACGGCACCGACCACGTCATGCCGCCGGGGCGGTTCGAGGACATGAACGCCGGCGTGTACGGCATCCATGGCGGCTTCGTCTACGCGCACGACGGCCGCAGCCCCGTGCGCTGGCGGCCCGGCGAGGACCCGGAGCCGCTGCCGTTCGACCTGCGCCAGATCGACCCGTACAGCGGTGTCATGCTGGCCCGCGACCGCGGGCACCCGACACTGCTCGTGCGTTCGCGCGACAATCTCGTGCCGCTGGAGGTCGACCCGCTCGCCACCCTCGCACCCGGCGGGCGATGGTTGCAGCAGTGGGTCTACAACCCGCCGATGCTGATGCTGCACGAACTGCCGTACCCGGTAACAACCGAGGGCCGGGGCCTGCAACTGCCGGGCGGCAGCCAGACGGACGCCCTGCTGAGCGGGCCGGTGTGGGAGGACGCCACGCACGTGCTGGTGCCGGCGCGGCACGGGACCAACGACCTGGGGGTGCCGCTGGTCCGCCTGGACGTGACGACGGGCGCGATCGAGCGGGTGCCGCTGCCGCAATCCGGACAGTACCGGCCGATCATCGTCGCGCCCCTCTGGACGGACTGACAACCGACCGGCCGGCCGCGGTCCGGGGCCGCTTGCCCCGGCGTGGGCTACCGCCGCAGCGATGGACGCCTCCGGCGAAAAACCGGCCCCGTGCGAGCAGGGGGGACGGGCGCTGCCCGGGCGAGGGATGGCCTCGTACTGGGCGCGGCGACGGCGCTCCTCCGGCGAGGGACGGCCTCGTGCGAGCGCTCCCGGCGAGGACTGCCGTGGGCCGAACGCAATCCCGGCGACGGACGCTCCCCTCCACCAGGGGGCTGCCTCCCCCAGCCAGCGAGGATCGCCGTCAGCCGTGCGCAATCCCGGCAACGGACGCTCCCCTCCACCGGGACTGCCTCCCCAGCGGGTGAGGACTGCCGTCAGCCGTGCGCGATCCCGGCAACGGACGGCCCCCACCGACGCCCTTCCCCAGCCGACGAGGATCGCCGTCAGCCGAGCGCAAATTCCGGCGACGGACGCGCCTTCACCGGCCTGCCTTCCCCAGTTGGTGAGGACTGCCGTCGGCTGAACGTGATCACGGTGACGGACGCTCCCCCGCCGGGGACTGCCTCCCCCAACTGGTGGCTCGCTGTCCCGGCGAGGGTTACTCGTCCTCGGACGAGTCGTCCTCGGAGGGGGACGGGCCGGAGGCGTTGTCGGCGGGGGTGCTCGGGGAGGAGGGCGGCTGGGGGCGGTCCTCCAGGGCCTCCTCGACGTCGGCGTCCTTCGGGGGCGTCGTGGTGTCCTCGAGGATGGCGGTCAGGGCGAGGCCGGTCAGGCGGCGGAAGGTGCGGCCGGGGCGGTTGCGGTCCAGGACCGCGACCTCGAGCTGGTTGGCCGCCAGCTTGCGTGGCTGGCCGCCCTCGCCGCCGACGCTGCCCAGACCCTCGACCGCCAGTTTCAGGGCCTCAGCGAGCGTCTGGTCGGGTCGCAGGCGGCTCTTCACGGCGCTGGCGATGGCGTCGGACTGGCCGCCCATGGTGACCATGCCCTGCTCGTCCTGGACGGAGCCGTCGTAGGTGATGCGGTAGAGCTCGTCGTCGTCCGCGGTCGTGCCGGCCTCGGCGACGCAGATCTCGACCTCGTAGGGCTTCTGCTCCTGGGTGAAGATCGCGCCGAGGTTGCGGGCGTAGAAGTTGGCGATCTGCCGGCCGGTGACGTCGCCGCGGGCGTAGGAGTAGCCGTGCAGGTCGGCCAGGCGGACCCCGGCGGCGCGCAGCGCCTCGAACTCCGGGTAGCGGCCGACGGCGGCGAAGCCGATGCGGTCGTAGATCTCGCTGACCTTGTGCAGCGCGGTCGACAGGTTCTCGGCCACGAACAGCACGCCGCCCTCGTAGCTGAGCACCATGACGCTGCGCCCCCGGGCGATGCCCTTGCGCGCGTATTCCGAGCGGTCCCGCATGATCTGCTCGGGCGAGGCGTAGAACTGCATGGCCACGGTGGCGAGTTCTCCTTCTGCTGGTGGAGGGCTGAGGGCTGGGGACTTAGTGGCCGGGGTTCTCGGAGCGCTCGGCGATGATCTGCTCGGCGACGGCCCGGGTCTCGTCGTCGCTGAGCCGGCGGGTGCCCTCGACCGTGGCGGTCATGATCACCGGGAAGATGCCCCGCAGCAGGTCGGGGCCGCCGGTCGCGGTGTCGTCGTCGGCGGCGTCGTAGAGCGCCTCGATCGCGAGCTTCACAGCGTCCTCGGTGGTCACGCCGGGCCGGTAGCGCTTCTTGAGCGAGCCCTTCGCGAACAGCGAGCCGGAGCCGATCGAGTCGTAGCCGCGCTCCTCGTAGACCCCGCCGGCCACGTCGAAGCTGAAGATGCGCGCGGCCTTGTCGGCGCTCTTGGCGTCGAGGTCGAAGCCCGCGAACAGCGGCACGACCGCCAGGCCCTGCATCGCGGCGCCGAGATTGTTGCGCACCATGCTGGCCAGGCGGTTAGCCTTGCCCACCAGCGAGAGCATGCTGCTCTCGATCTTCTCGTAGTGCTCCAGCTCGACCTGGAACAGCCGGATCATCTCCAGGCCGAAGCCCGCGGTGCCGGCCATGCCGACCAGCGAATACGCGTCGGCCGCGAAGACCTTCTCAATGTCGCGCTGGGCGATGAGGTTGCCCATGGTCGCGCGCCGGTCGCCGCCCATGAGGACGCCGTCGGAGCAGGCGATCGCGACGATCGTGGTGGCGTGTGCGCTCACGTCGGCCGCCATCCCCGGCGGCAGCGGCCGCCGCCCCGGGAGCATCTCCGGCGCCACGCTCGTCAGGAACTCGGTGAACGACGAGGTCCCGGTGGCGTGAAACGCGGCGGGCGGGCGCCCTGAGTGGTCAAGACCCGACGGCAACGGAGCCCTCCTTGGTGCGGGTGGAGTGATCGACTGTGGTGGGCCAACAATACGCCCGGACGCCGCCTGTGCGCGGCGCGCCACCACGCTGTGGGCGAACAGGCGCCGCCACCCGCGTGGAGCCGACGGGCACCGCCCGCCCCGACGGAGCGACCGGCGGCCGCCGCCCAGGTCGAGCGAACCGACAGCCGCCCAAGTCGAGCGAGCCGACCGTCCGCCGCCCAGGTCGGGTGAGCCGACGCAGCCACCCGCGTGGGGCGAGCCACGGCTGCCGCCCGGGGTGGAGCGAACCGGGATGAAGCGAACCGAGGTAGAGCGAACCGACGAACCGAGGTAGAGCGAACCGAGATGGAGCGAGGAACCGAGATGGAGCGAACCGGCACCGTCCGTCCGGGCCGGTGAACCGGTCACGCCCCGTGCGGGCCGGCCGACGACCGAGAGGGAGCGAACAGGCACCGCCAGCCCGGGGCCGGCGAAATGGTAACGCCCCCGTGCCGGTCGGCCGGTGACGCCCTGCGTGCCGGGCGAGCGGACGGCCGCCGTCCGGCCGGACGAACGGGCACCGCTCGTCCCAGGCAGAGCGAACAGGCACCCCTCGAACCTGGTGGAGCAGAAGAGCACCGCCTGGACTTGGTGGAGCGAACGAGCACCGGCCGTCCCAGGCAGAGCGAACGGGCACCGCTCGAACCGGGTGGAGCGAACGGGCACCGCCCGCCCCAGGCAGAGCGAACGGGCACCCCTCGAACCTGGTGGAGCAGAAGAGCACCGCCTGGACTTGGTGGAGCGAACGGGCACTGGCCGTCCCAGGTAGAGCGGACGGGCGCCGTCTGGGCTGGGTGGAGCGGACAGGTACGCCCGCCCGGGTGACCGGACGGGCGGCCTGTGGTGGCGGCTACTCGCCGCCCTTTTGCACGTATCCGCGGACGAACTCTTCGGCGTTCTCCTCGAGCACGGAGTCGATCTCGTCCAGCAGGTCGTCGACGTCCTCTCCCAGCTGTTCGACCCGCTCGGCTGTCTCCGGGTTGACCTCAGGCGCGGCGACGTCCTCTTCCTCGTCGCGGCGCGACCGGCCGGATTGGGACTGTCCGCCCGTATCCCTCGTAGCCATGATTCATCCTCCTCGGGGGGACCACCAAACGAACCGCTGCATCGAACTTACCCGGAAGTGATCGCTTCGAGCAGATCCTTTGCGCTCGGGCACTTGTCGAACAGCGCCCCGACGTGTTTCTTCGTCCCCCGCTCGGGCTCCATCATCGGCACCCGGACGAGGGACTCGCGGCCCACGTCGAAGATGACGGAGTCCCAGCTCGCCGCCACCACCTCGGCCGGGTATTTGGCCAGGCAGCGACCCCGGAAGTAGGCCCGGGTGTCGTCCGGCGGCTCGACGATCGCGCGCTGGATCTCCTCCTCGGAAAACAGGGTCGCCATCGAGCCGCGGGCGACCAGGCGCTGGTAGAGACCCTTCTCGGGGCGGACGTCGGAGTATTGCAGATCGACCAGTTGCAGCTTGTGCGAGCTCCAGCCGAGCGACTCGCGCTCCCGGTAGCCCTCCAGCAGCCGCAGCTTGGCCACCCAGTCCAGCTCGCCGGCGCACAGCATCGGGTCGCGCCCGAGCTTGTCCAGCGCGTCCTCCCAGCGGTCGAGCACGTCGAGGGTGATCTCGTCGGCATCGTCGCCCTGCCGGCCCTCGACGAAGGCGCGGGCGCGCTCGTAGAACGCCCACTGGATGTCCAGGGCGGTCAGGCGGCGGCCGTCCCGCATGCGGATGAGGTGCTTGAGCGACGGGTCGTGGCTGACCGACTTGAGCTCGGTGACCGGGTCCGCGATGCCCAGGTCGCCGGAGAGGACCTTCTCCTCGATCATGGCGAGGATCAGCGACGTGGTGCCGACCTTGAGGTAGGTCGAGATCTCCGACAGGTTGGCGTCGCCGATGATCACGTGCAGGCGGCGGTACTTGTCCGCGTCGGCGTGCGGCTCGTCGCGCGTGTTGATGATCGGCCGCTTGAGCGTGGTCTCCAGCCCGACCTCGACCTCGAAGAAGTCGGCGCGCTGGGAGATCTGGAAGCCCGGGCCCGACCCGTCCTGGCCGATGCCGACCCGGCCGGCGCCGCAGACGATCTGCCGGGTGACGAAGAACGGGGTGAGGTGCATGACGATGTCGGCGAACGGCGTCTGCCGGCGCATCAGGTAGTTCTCGTGGGCGCCGTAGCTGGCACCCTTGTTGTCGGTGTTGTTCTTGTACAGGTGGATCGGCAGCGTGCCCGGGATGGTCGCGGCGCGCCGGGCGGCCTCGGCCATGACCCGCTCGCCGGCCTTGTCCCACAGCACGATGTCGCGGGGGTTGGTCACCTCGGGCGTCGAATACTCCGGGTGGGCGTGGTCGACGTAGAGCCGGGCGCCATTGGTCAGTATCACGTTGGCCAGGCCGAGGTCCTCGTCGGCGAGCGCCTCCGCGGGGTCGTAAAGTGCACCCGAATAGGTGAATCCCCGGGCGTCGCGCAGCGGCGACTCCTCCTCGTAGTCCCACCGGGCCCGGCCGCCCTTGGTGAGCTCCGGCCGCGCCCCGTAGGCGTTGACCACCTGGGAGGACGTGACCATCGGGTTCGCACCCGGCTGGCCGGGCACGGAAACGCCGTACTCGACCTCGGTGCCCATCACGCGCCGCACACTCATGCCACAACCCTAGTCGTAGAGACCGCCGCCCTGCCCACACCGGACGGGCCAGATTGTTCCAAGCGTAAGCGGGCGGTGACCCTGAGGTCGCCGCCCGCTCATCGCGTGCTCACCCGTTACAGGTATTGGCCGGTGTTGGTGGCGGTCTCGATGGACCGGCCGGCCTCCGCGCCCTTGCCGCCGGAGACGAGCGTGCGGATGTACACGATCCGCTCGCCCTTCTTGCCGGAGATGCGGGCCCAGTCGTCGGGGTTGGTGGTGTTGGGGAGATCCTCGTTCTCGCGGAACTCGTCGACGCACGAGTCCAGCAGGTGCTGGAGGCGCACGCCCTTCTGGCCGCTGGACAGGAAGTCCTTGATCGCCATCTTCTTCGCCCGGTCGACGATGTTCTGGATCATCGCGCCGGAGTTGAAGTCCTTGAAGTACAGGACCTCCTTGTCGCCGTTGGCGTAGGTCACCTCGAGGAAGCGGTTCTCCTCGGTCTCGGAGTACATCCGCAGGACGACCGCGTCGATCATGGCGGCCACCGTCGCCTCGGCCGAGTCGCCGTGCTCGGTGACGTCGTCCCGGTGCAGCGGCACGTCGGTCAGGATGTACTTCGAGAAGATGTCCTTCGCCGCCTCGGCGTCCGGCCGCTCGATCTTGATCTTCACGTCGAGCCGGCCGGGGCGCAGGATCGCCGGGTCGATCATGTCTTCCCGGTTCGACGCGCCGATGACGATGACGTTCTCCAGGCCCTCCACGCCGTCGATCTCGCTGAGCAGCTGGGGGACGATCGTGTTCTCCACGTCGGAGGAGACGCCGGAGCCGCGGGTGCGGAACACGGAGTCCATCTCGTCGAAGAACACGATCACCGGCGTGCCCTCGCTGGCCTTCTCACGGGCCCGCTGGAAGATCAGCCGGATGTGCCGCTCGGTCTCGCCGACATACTTGTTGAGCAGCTCGGGACCCTTGATGTTGAGGAAGTAGCTGGTCTGCCGCTCCTCCCCGCGCTGCTCGGCGATCTTCTTGGCCAGCGAGTTGGCCACCGCCTTGGCGATGAGGGTCTTGCCACAGCCGGGCGGGCCGTAGAGCAGCACGCCCTTCGGCGGGCGCAGCTTGTGCTCCCGGAACAGGTCGGCGTGCAGGAAGGGCAGCTCCACCGCGTCGCGGATCTGCTCGATCTGCGGAGACAGGCCGCCGATGTCCTCGTAGTTGACGTCGGGCACCTCCTCCAGGACGAGCTCCTCGACCTCACTCTTCGGGATCCGCTCGTAGGCATACGCCGAGCGGGGCTCGATCATGAGCGAGTCGCCGGCGCGCAGGGGCGCGTCGGCGAGGGTGTGCGCCAGGTGGACGATCCGTTCCTCGTCGGCGTGCGAGATGACGAGGGCACGGTCGCCGCCCTCGAGGACCTCCTTCAGCATGACGACCTCACCGGCCCGCTCGAACCCGAGCGCGTCGACGATGTTGAGGGCGTCGTTGAGCAGGACCTCCTGGCCTCGGCGCAGTTCCTCGGTCTCGATCGCCGGGGACACTGCCACGCGCAGCTTGCGCCCGCCGGTGAACACGTCGACGGTGCCGTCGTCGTGGCGGGCGAGGAAGACGCCGTAACCGCTCGGCGGCTGTGCCAGGCGGTCAACCTCCTCCTTCAGCGTCACAATCTGGGCCCGGGCCTCCTTGAGGGTGGCCACGAGCCGCTCATTGTTTTCCGTCAGCCGGGCAATCTGCGCCTGCGCTGCCGCGAGCCGCTCCTCGAGCTGTCGCACGTGTCGCGGGGTCTCCGTCAGCTTGCGCCGCACCAGGGCGAGTTCCTCCTGAAGAAACGCGACCTGCGTGGAGAGATCGTGGGCGTCCTTCTCCCATCGTGCGGCGCGCGTCTCCGCGTCGTCGCTGCGTGCCACGTCCCACCTCCCCGGGGGCTTTGAACGTTGTGCTCTAACACTAACTGCTGATCGCCGGTTCAGGCCCCCTCGAACACGTGCGCCACCGGGTGTTTACAAATCCGGGATGCTCACCGGCCCCTATCCACCACCCTTTCCGAACCCGTTGCGGCGTGTGTCACGGCCCCCTGCACGGTTTCGGGGGCTTCGGGTAGCGTCAGGGGCGTGAGCGTGCAGACTGCCCAGGAAACGCTGCAGGTGTGGGTCGACCAGGACCTGTGCACCGGCGACGGGCTGTGCGTGCAATACGCACCGGAGGTCTTCGAGTTCGACGTCGACGGGCTGGCCTACGTCAAGGGGCCGGACGGCGAACTGCGACTGGCGCCCGGCAGCCGGGTGGACGTGCCCTCCCACCTGCGCCTGGAGGTCATCGACGCGGCCAAGGAGTGCCCCGGGGAGTGTATCCACGTGCACCGTCAGGCCGACGACGTGCCCGTCGCCGGACCCAACGCCGAGGACTGAGCGGCCCGAGCGCCGGACGCCGACGACCGAGCGGCCCGCACGCCGAGGCATGACGCGTTTGCGCAGGTAGCGCCGCCGCCGACGACCGAGCCGCCCGAACGCCGGATACTGAGGGCTGACGCGTTTGCGCAGGTAGGGCCGCCGCCGACGACCGAGCCGCCCGGACGCCGGGCACTGAGGGCTGACGCGTTTGCGCAGGTAGCGCTGCTTTTGCACGTGGCCACGCGGACCTGGCAGGGCCAGGGCCAGCGAAGCTGGGCCCCGGCCCGGTGTCTGGCGGGAGCAGCGGTCTGCAAGTGACGCGGCCCGAGCCCGGAAAAAATCTTTGAAAGCTAGAGCATCGGCTTCCCGACCAGGGAGCTCACCAGGCGGGCGAACTCCTCGAGGCGGGCGATCTGCCCGGCGCCGCCGTCGTCGAGGGTCTTGCCGAAGCGCAGCGCGTCGTGGCGGATCACCGAACCGGCCTCCTCCGCCGCCACGTTGGCCTCGTCCAGCGACGTGAGCAGCAGGTACACGTCGACGCTGTCGACCCGGTAGGTGCCGTTCGGGTTGCGGCTGATCCGCCGGCGGCAGCCGACCTCGGTCACCGCGGAGAGGGCCACCACCCGCAGCGACGAGGTCATCGAGCCCGGCGGCGCCTCCTCCGGCGGGATGTCCTCGCCGTGCCAGAGGATCAGCCGGTTGCCGTCGCAGACCACGACCTCCTGCCAGACGCCGTTGACGTCGTTGACGAACCGCTCCAGGGTGAAGCCCAGGACGCTCTGGCCCCGTAGCACCCCCGCGAGCGCGTCGAGCGCGATGTCCGGATCGCGCAGGTATGCCCGGGCCGCCGACTCCAGATCCGGGTACGGCGACCAGTCGGGAAAGACCGCGGGTAGGTCACTGAAGCTCGGTCGGCTCATGCCCTTCGGCCTCCTCGTCTGCCCGTGCGGCCGCGGCGGCCGCCAACCGCCGCGCCGCGTACGCCTCGGCCCCCTTGCTCGGCTTGCGCCGCCGCGGCGGCGCGGTCACGCCCGGAGCGAGCTTCCGGGCGCTGACCAGGAACGCCGTGTGCGCGATCATCCGGTGGTCGGGCCGCACGGCCAGACCCTCGACATGCCAGTCGCGCACCAGGCTCTCCCACGCACGAGGTTCCGTGTACCCACCATCCTCGCGCAAGGCCTCCACCAACTCCGACAGTTGGGGCGTAGTTGCCACGTAGCCGATGAACACCCCGCCGGGGATCAGCGCCCTCGACACGAGCGGAAGGATCTCCCAGGGGGTGAGCATGTCCAGAATTATCCGATCAAACCCGGCATCTTCGCAGCCGGCCACGTCCCCGACCCGCAGGGTCCAGCCTGGTTGCGGGCCTAAGAAGGCCTCGACGTTGCGCCTGGCGATCTCGGCGAAATCCTCCCGCATCTCGTACGACGTCACGCTCCCCGTTGGCCCCACGGCCCGCAGGAGCGAGCAGGTGAGCGCGCCGGAGCCGGCCCCGGCCTCCAGCACCCGGGCGCCGGGGAAGATGTCGCCCATCGCGACGATCTGGGCGGCGTCCTTGGGGTAGATCACCTGGGCGCCGCGGGGCATGGACAGCACGTAGTCGCTCAGCAGGGGGCGCAGGGCCAGGTACTGCGTGCCGCCGGTCGAGGTCACCACGCTGCCGTCCGCGAGGCCGATCAGCTCGTCGTGGGCCAGCCGGCCGCGGTGGGTGTGGAACTCCTTGCCCGCCTCCAGCACGATGGTGTGCATCCGGCCCTTGGGGTCGGTGAGCTGGACCCGGTCGCCGGGGCGGAAGGGCCCCCTCCGGACGGCGGACGGGTTCTCGACGGGGCTCTCCACGGTCACGTGCTGTTCCTCCGGACGGTCGGCCTGCGCGGCCGCCGGGTCGGGGCCACGAGGGAGACGAGCTCGGCGCCGCGCAGGACGCCGTGCACATCCTCTCCGGTGACCACCAGGTAGTCTCCGCCCGGGTCGTCCCTGATGGCCTGCAGCAGCTCCGCGCCGCGCAGGTCCCCGGCGAGCACGTGATCGCGGTCGATACGCCGGGTCACGTCGCCGATCGGCACCCAGGGCCGCCGCTCGGCTGGTACGGCCCGCGCCGACGCCCCGTGCACGAACCCGACCAGGCTCCCGCCGCCGTCGACCACCGCGACCACGGGCCGGCGTTCGTCGCCGCCGAGCGCGGCGATCCGGTCGACCTCCGACAGCGGCGTGTCGGCCGTCACCGCCACGACCGGCCGGGCGAGCTCCCGCGCGCTGAACGGGGGCAGGCGGGCGGTCGCCTTGGCGTGGCGGATCGCCTGGCCGGCCCCGACCCACATGGTCAGGGCCACGAGCAGGGTGAACAGGGTGCCGAAGTACCCCTTGACGAGCGGGGACCCCAGCAGCAGCAGGGCCACGCCGGCGGTCGCGAGGGCCAGCAGCCGCCCCACCCAGCCGGCGGCGATCCGCCCGGTGTTGGCGTCGCCGGTGGCTTTCCACACGAGGGCCTGCAGCGCCCGGCCACCGTCCAGCGGCAGCCCCGGCAGCGCGTTGAAGACCGCCACGACGATGTTGGACAGGGCCAGCTGGAACGCGAACGTCTCGGCGATCCCGCCGCGCGGCAGGACCGCGGCGGCCGCCGCCGCGAGCAGGCCGAGCACGAGGGAGACGACGGGGCCTGCGAGCGAGACGTAGAGCTCCACGCCCGGCCGCGGCGCCTCGCGCTCCATCTCCGTGTAGCCGCCGAGCATCTCCAGGGTGATCCCCCGCACACCGATCCCGCTGCGCCGGCTCGTCACCGCATGCCCGAGCTCGTGCAGCAGTACTGAGACCAGCAGGCACACCACGAACCCGAACCCGACCGCGAGCCCCGTCGTGAACGGGATCGTCTCCGACCGGCTGGTCATGTACTGCCCGTAGGTGACCGTGATCAGCACCGCCAGCAGCAGCCAGGACGGGGCGAGGTAGATCGGCACGCCGGCCAGCCGGCCCAGCGGGATCCCCGCCCCGCGCTCCCGGGGCTGCGGGCGGACAGCCGGCGACGCCGGCGCGGATGCCGTGCGGTGTTCGTCCATCGTCCCCGATGCTACGGGCTGGCGGGTTCGAAACCAGTTTTCGTCGTACCCCCCGTTTACCCTCTTGGGCATGACGGTGCCCGTTACCTCCGCCACCACTGCCGACAGCGCCCCCGCGCTGCCTACCCTGTCGCCGTCGCGCGCCGCGGACTTCAAGACCTGCCCCCTGCTCTACCGGTTCCGAAGCATCGACCGCCTCCCCGAGCGCGCCACGCCCGACCAGGCCCGCGGCACCCTGGTCCACGCGGTGCTGGAGGTGCTGTTCGACGCGCCGGCCGGCGAGCGCACGCCGGAGCGGGCCGCCGAGCTGGCCGCGCCGCAGTGGGCGCGGCTGGTGGAGCAGGAGCCGGAGCTGGCCGAGATCTTCTCGGGCACCGAGCTGACCGTCGAGCAGTTCCTGGCCGAGGCCCGGGACCTGCTCGGGGGATATTTCGCGCTCGAGGACCCCAACCGGCTGGAGCCGGCCTCCCGCGAGTCCTACGTCGAGGCGGAGGTCGACGGGCGCCTGGTCATCCGCGGGATCATCGACCGGCTGGACGTCTCCCCGGCCGGCGACGTGCGGGTGGTCGACTACAAGACCGGCGGGGCGCCCCGGGAGGCGTTCGAGGCCCGGGCGATGTTCCAGCTCAAGTTCTACGCGCTGGTGCTGTGGCGGACCCGGGGCGTGGTGCCGCGGGTCCTGCGGCTGATGTATCTGCGCGATCAGGAGGTCTGCGACTTCGCGCCGGACGCGGACGACCTGGCACGATTCGAGCGCACGCTGCTGGCGCTGTGGCAGGCGATCGAGCTGGCGACCGTGAACCAGGACTTCCGGGCGAAGCCCAGCCGGCTGTGTGGGTGGTGTGCCCATCAGGCGCTTTGCCCGGCCTATGGGGGGACGCCGCCGGCGTTTCCCGGGTTGGCCTCGTCTTCGGGTGAGTTGGTTGTCGAGCGGGACTGATCGCGGGGTTTGAGGATCCCTTTCCGGGGAGGCAGTTGGGTTCGTCGGTGGTGGGTGCCTGCCGTGGTTCAGGCCGTCGCGCTGGGGCCGGTTGGTACTGTCGTGGCGGTCCGGCGGTACACAGCGTCGTGGTCGAAGCCGCCGCGCCGGGCCGGAACCGCGGTAGCGAGCGGCGACATGCGCCGCTGTGGTCGAAGCCGCCTCGCTGGGCCGGGTCAAACCTGCGGGACGCTCGCGCCGCCGCGGTCCGGGCTGTCGCGCTGCGCCTGGTCGAAACTGTGGTGGGCCGCTGTGGTGGAGGCCGTCGTGCTCCTGCGGGTCGGAACTGTGGGGCGCCACTGTGGTTGAGCCGTCGCGTCGCGCCGGGCCGGAACCCCGATGGGGGGGCAAGTGCGGTCACATGTCGCTGTCAATGCCTGCCTGCCGTTCGCCCAGGCCGCCTTCGGTGGTCGGAATGTCACGCTGCGCAGCGTGAGGTGTCGATGATTTGGTGGCGTGCTGTAGCGTTAGATTGAGACGAGCGCAGCCGCAACGCACTGCTGCAGCTTCTTGCGCCGACGCAGCTTCACGCCACCCATTGTGAAGGAAACGGTCGACGCACGTGCCTCGTGCGTCGTCGTCGTTCTTGAGGCGCTCGGAAATGCTGGCCGGTGGTCCGTTGGGATAGGGTTGGACGGATTTCGTGCGTGACATTTCCCGGGAAAAGCTCTCATGTGCTGGCCGGCGCTGATGCTCGCCGGTATTGCTTCGCGGTGTCGTGTCGGCGGGCCGGCGCGGATTCTCGCGGGCGTGCCCGCGCCGCGCCGACGGGCCGGCGGGATGGCGCTGATGCAGTGGGTGCGGCCCGGCGCTGCGAGGCGCAGCCGGGTTGATCGGCGCCATGCATCGGGTGCGGCACTGCGGTGTGGTCGTCCGAGCCGGTATCGATCCCGGGGTGGTCCGGGCCGCGCGGGCGTTTCGGCCACTGGCGGCGTTTCGGCCACTGGCGGCGTTTCGGCCACTGGCGGCGTTTCGGCCACTGGCGGCGTTTCGGCCACTGGCGGCGTTTCGGCCACTGGCGGCGTTTCGGCCACTGGCGGCGTTTCGGCCAGCGGCGGCGCTTCGGCCAGCGGCGGCGCTTCGGCCAGCGGCGGCGCTTCGGCCGGCGGCGGCGCTTCGGCCAGCGGCGTGCCGAGGCCCTGTCCTTGGCTGGCGGTGCCGAGGTCCTGGCTGGGGCCTTGGCCGGCAGCCGCGCCGAGGTCGCGGTCGTGGTCGTGGTCGTGGCTGGCGGCCGCGCCGTGGCCGTGGCCGTGGCCGTGCGCGGTGCCGGGGTTTCGGCTCGGCCATGCCGGGGTCGTATGTGGCGCTGAGGTCGGGGCGGGGGCCGGGGCTGGTTCGTTCACTGAGCCTTCCCGGCCATCGGCAGCCACGCTTGCCGATGGGGTGCTCGCGCGTATTCGGCGGAGTTTCTCGGCATGTCGTTGAGCGAGGCCCCACGCGCGATGCCGGGCATGTTCCCGGCGGAACTCCTCATTCGCCGCGGAATAACGACGCGACCTGGTCCGGTCACGCATGGCAGCCAATTCAGACTTGCTAAACAATTGCAGCTGCCCCATGTATTCATTTTCCCAGAATCCAGCCGGACCCGCTGCCCCACACGGCTGGCGGAAATGTCAAATGGTGCACGCACACGCCGCGTTGAGGCATGCTACCCAACGTGACGGTAGCTGGCTGGACCGAAGGCGACGACAAGACGGCTCGGCAACGCCGATACCCCGCCGTGGCGGGCCTCATCGAACCGGCGACATGCGCCGTCCTGGTCGAAACCGCCGCGCCGCGCTGCGCCGCGCCGGAACCGCGGGCTCGGGCGGCGACGTGCGCCGTCGTGGTCGAAGCAGTCTCGCTGCGCCGGGTCGGACCTGCGGGGCGCTGCCGTGGTCCGGGCCGTTGTGCCCCGCCTTGTCGCCGCTGTCGTGGTTCGTGGGCGGTGCGCGCCGCTGTGGTCCGCTCTGGCGGGGGCCGGCCTGCGGTAGCGGGCGATCATTCGCGGCGCCGGGGTTGAAGGCCGTCACGCCTTGGCTCGGCTGGTCGGCGGGGCCCGGGGCGGGCTTGCGCCCGGATTTGTCGGACTTTTCGGTCAACGTGATACAAGAGGGATTTGTCGTGATTGGCGGATCGCGGGGAAAGACGAGTCATCCTCGCGGTGGGACGGGTCATCCCTTGGGAGGAGGGCCTGTCGTATGCGGCGATGAATGGGTGGGCGTTCGGGGCCGATACCGTCGACAGGGTGCGAAGCGTCAAGGAAGTGCTGGGGTGGCGTGGGGTGCCGCCGCTCGTTCAGGACGTGGCGCTCACGATCATGCTCGCGGCTGTCACCGTTGCCGTCGAGTCCGTCGCTCATCGGGCGATCGGGATTCGGAATCTTGAGGCGCAGCTGGTGTACGACGTCCTCGGGCTGGCCGTCGTCGCCGTCCGGCGGCGGGCACTCTGGTTCGCCGTGGCCTGGACGTCACTGTACGCCGTGGTGCCCTTCCTCGGCGGGCTGCACCTGGTCGACGGCGGGCTCGGGGTCATCGTCATGACGTACACGGCGGCCGCCTACCTCCCGGTGCGGCGCGCGCTCGCCGCGGCGGTGGCCATGTGGGTGCCGGGGATCGTGCTGGTCTCGCTCGTCGGGCAGACCGCGCAGAGCCAGTTCTACCCCGACATCAAGCTTGCCCTGACATTCAACTGCATGTCGGCCCTGGT
Organism: Dactylosporangium sp. CA-233914; assembly: GCF_050942935.1. Classification (NCBI taxonomy): domain Bacteria; kingdom Bacillati; phylum Actinomycetota; class Actinomycetes; order Micromonosporales; family Micromonosporaceae; genus Dactylosporangium; species Dactylosporangium sp. CA-233914. The sequence goes on from NZ_CP192030.1 coordinate 8,997,832, forward strand.
GTGCTTCACGGTCGGGCGGACGGTCGCGACCCGGCGGGCGTACATCGCGGCGCTGGAGGACCGGGCCCGCACCGCCGAGACCAGTCAGCGGGCGCTCACCGAGAAGGCCGTGGCCGAGGAGCGGCGGCGGATCGCCCGGGAGCTGCACGACGTCGTCGCGCATCACGTCAGCGTCATGGGGGTGCTGGCCACCGGGTCCCGGCGCATGCTGGCCCGCGATCCCGCCGCGGCCGACGAGGCCCTGGCCACCATCGAGGAGACCGGGCGGACCGCGCTGCGGGAGATGCGGCGGCTGCTCAGCGTGCTGCGGACCGAGGCCGAGCCCGCCGGCGAGCTCGCTCCCCAGCCGGGGCTGGCCGGGATCGAGGGGCTGGTCGAGCAGATCCGGGAGGCGGGAGTGCCGGCGGTGCTGCGGGTGGACGGGGAGCCCGAAGTGGTCGAGCCGGGGATCTCGCTCACGGTGTACCGCATCGTGCAGGAGGCGCTCACCAACGCGCTCAAGCACGCGGGCGCGGCCTCGGTCGAGGTCCGGCTGTCGTTCAGCGCCAGCGACGTCACCGTGGAGATCTGTGACACCGGGCGGGGGCCGCAGCTGGGGACCGCGGCGGTCGGGCACGGGCTGCTCGGCATGCGGGAGCGGGTGATGCTCTACGGCGGGACCCTGCGGACCGGGCCGCGACCCGGGGGCGGATACCGTGTGCACGCGAGGATTCCGATCGAGGCACCGGCAGAGAGGCAGTTGGCGAGTTGAGCGAGGCGCGTCCGATCCGGCTGCTGCTCGCCGACGACCAGCCGCTGCTGCGCACCGGGTTCCGCATGGTGCTCGGCGGGGAGCCCGACCTGGACATCGTGGCGGAGGCCGGGGACGGGGTCGAGGCCGTCGAGCTGGCCCGGCGCCTGCTGCCCGACGTGGTGCTGATGGACATCCGGATGCCGCGGATGGACGGGGTCGCGGCCACGCGGATGATCGTCGAGGCCAAGCTGCCGGTCCGGGTACTGATTCTCACGACGTTCGACCTGGATGAGTACGTCGTCGGGGCGCTGCGGGCCGGGGCCAGCGGGTTCCTGGCCAAGGACGTGCCGGCCGACGATCTCGTCATCGCCATCCGCACCGTCGCCGCGGGCGAGGCCGTCGTGGCGCCGCGGATTCTCAAGCGGCTGCTGGACAAGTTCGCCGACGCGCTGCCGGACCCGAACGCGGCGCCGCCGCAGGACCTGCGGAGCCTCACGGACCGGGAGCGCGAGGTGCTGGTACAGCTGGCGAAGGGTCTGTCCAATGCGGAGATCGCCCGGGCACTGTCCGTGAGCGAAACGACCGTCAAGACCCACGTCGGGCACGTGCTGACGAAGCTCGGGCTGCGCGACCGGGTGCAGGCCGTCGTTCTCGCGTACGAGACCGGGCTGGTCCGCCCCGGCTCCTGACCTCGTTCTCGGGAACGAGGGACGGCTGGCCGGCGTCCCTTAGCGTGAGGTGGACAAGCAAGAGTGTGTCCATTTCCGAGGGGGACTGAGCGTGACCACGACTGTCACGACCGGGGACGGCGTCGCCGCCCGCGCGGTTGACGTGTGGAAGGTGTACGGCAGCGGCGAGGCTCAGGTCATCGCGCTGCACGGGGTGAGCGTCGAGCTCGAGCGTGGCCACTTCACCGCGATCATGGGGCCGTCGGGGTCCGGCAAGTCGACGCTGATGCACACGCTCGCGGGGCTCGACTCGGTCACGCGGGGGGAGATCTTCGTCGGTGACACCCGGCTGACGGGAATGTCGGACCGGGCGCTCACCGACCTGCGGCGGACCAAGGTCGGGTTCATCTTCCAGCAGTTCAACCTGCTGCCGACGCTGACGGCGCAGGAGAACATCCTGCTGCCGCTGTCCATCGCTGGGCGTAAGGCGGACCCGGCGTGGTACGACACCGTCATCAAGACGGTCGGGCTCGTCGACCGGCTCGGGCACCGGCCCAGCCAGCTCTCCGGCGGCCAGCAGCAGCGCGTCGCCTGCGCCCGCGCGCTGGTCTCGCGGCCGGAGGTCATCTTCGCCGACGAGCCCACCGGCAACCTCGACTCCCGCTCCGGCGCCGAGGTGCTGTCGTTCCTGCGCAACTCCGTGCGCGAGTACGGCCAGACGATCGTCATGGTGACCCACGACCCCAACGCGGCCTCGTACGCCGACCGCGTCATCTTCCTGGCCGACGGCCGGATCGTCGACGAGCTGCGCGAGCCGACCGCCGATGCGGTGCTGGACAAGCTCAAGGGTCTCGACAGCGCCGCCGGCCGGCTCGCCGACGAGGTGGCCTGACCGCCATGCTCAAGGCGACGCTGAAGAGCCTGCTGGCGCGCAAGCTGCGGCTGACGCTGTCGACCCTGGCGGTCGTGCTGTCGGTCATGTTCGTGTCCGGCTCGCTCGTGCTCACCGACACGCTCGGGCGCACCTTCGACAACCTGTTCGCCAACATCTACACGTACACCGACGTGCAGGTCTCGGCGAAGTCCCCGGTCCAGCAGCAGGGCGGCGGAAACTCGGACAACACCCCGTTCCCGGCCTCCACGGTCGACCGGGTGGCGAAGATGGACGGCGTGGCCAAGGCCACCGGCCAGGTGTTCCTCAACGGCGCCGTGCCGATCGGGAGCAACAACAAGGTCGTGGTCAACCAGACCGGGCAGCAGTACGGCGGGAACTGGACCGGCGAGGACGAGCTCGTGCACCTCACCGAGGGCCACGGGCCGCAGGCCGACAACGAGGTCGTCATCAACAAGGGCCTCGCCGAGACGGCCGACTACAAGCTCGGCGACCCGATCGACGTCGTCACCCGCGACCAGCAGCGGGCGACGTACACGATCGTGGGGCTGATGCAGTACGCCGGCGGGCGGGACTCGATGGCGGGCGAGAGCACCGTCTTCTTCACCACCGCCAAGGCGCAGCAGGCGATGCTCGGGGCGCTCGGGGAGTACAACGTCATCGACGTGAAGGCCGCGAGCGGGGTGAGCGACGAGCAGCTGCGCGACACCGTCAAGGCCGGGCTCGGCGACGACTTCGTGGTGCAGACCGGCCAGGAGCTGTCGAAGCAGTCCTCGGAGGCGATCAAGGGCTTCCTGAAGTACTTCAACTACCTGCTGCTGGGCTTCGGCGCCGTGGCGCTGCTCGTGGGCGTGTTCCTCATCCTCAACACGTTCTCGATCATCGTGGCGCAGCGCACGCAGGAGCTGGCGCTGCTGCGGGCGATGGGGGCCGCGCGGGGTCAGATTCTGCGTTCGGTACTGCTGGAGGCGCTGCTGATCGGCATCGTCGGCTCGGTGTTCGGCTTCCTCGTGGGTCTCGGCCTGGGTGCGGCGGGCGCGTACGCGTTCGTCGGGCTCGCCGACGGCGCCCAGGTCGCCGGGCTCGGGTTCCCGATCTCGGCCGTCATCGCCTCGTTCGCGATCGGCATCGGCGTGACGATCGTCGCGGCGCTCATGCCGGCGCTGAAGGCCTCCCGGGTCGCCCCGATCGCGGCGATGCGCGAGTCGGCCACCCCCGACCGGCCGCTGACCAAGCTCACGGTCTCCGGCACGATCGTCAGCGCGCTGGCGATCGGGTCGCTGAGCTGGGGCCTGGCCGGTGCCGGCGGCGCGACCCTGGCGCTGGTCTTCGGCGGCGTGCTCGGCCTGCTCATCGGCGTGGCGCTGCTGACCCCGATCATCAGCCGGCCGCTGGTCGCCGCGCTCGGCTCGGTGCTGTCCTGGTCGGTGCCGGGCAAGCTCGGCCGGCGCAACTCCTCGCGCAACCCGCGCCGCACGGCCATCACCGCCGGCGCGGTGATGATCGGCATCGCGATCGTGACGGCGATCAGCACCATCTTCAGCTCGCTGTCCACGGCGCTGGGCGACACCCTCGACAAGGACCTGCAGGCCGACGTGGTCGTGCTCGGCCAGCAGACCAGCGAGATCCCGCCGGTGGTCACCCCGGCCGAGCTGCAGCGCATCACCGACCTGCCGGACGCGCTGACGGTGGCGGCCTTCACCGCCGACGCCGTGGAGATCGACGGGCAGCAGCAGTACGTCACCTCCTACCTCGACCCGGCGGCCGCCGTGACCGTGCTCAAGCTCAAGCCCGACGAGGGCCGCATCGACAAGCTCGGCCCGGGCGAGTTCATGGTGGACCGCAAGACCGCCGACAACCGCAAGTTCAAGCTCGGCGACACCATCAGCGTGACGTTCGCCAAGGGCCAGACCAAGAGCCTGAAGCTCGTCGGCATCACCGGCGAGACGAACGTCGCCGGCGGCATCGTCGTGGACTACGACGACGCGAAGGCGGGCTTCTCCTTCCCGCAGCCGTGGCAGGTGTTCGTCGAGGCCAGGAGCGGGGCCTCGGCCACCGGGCTCAAGGACGCCGTCAACGACGTGCTCAAGGACAACCCGCAGGTGCAGGCGTACACGAAGGACGAGTACGTCAAGACCAACCAGCAGACCTTCGACATCGCCCTGGTGATCGTCCAGGTGCTGCTGCTGGTGGCCCTCGCGATCTCGGTGCTCGGGGTCATCAACACCCTGCTGCTGTCGGTCATCGAGCGCACCCGGGAGCTGGGCATGCTGCGGGCGGTCGGGCTGCGGCGCGGGCAGACCTGGCTGATGGTGACGACGGAGTCCATCGTGATCACCGTCTTCGGCACGGTGCTGGGGCTGGTCGTCGGCGCGGGGCTGGGCGCGGCGATCGTGACGGCCCTCAAGGACGCGCTCGGCTTCGGAGCGGTCACCCTGCCGTGGGGGCTCATGGTGGTGTACTTCATCGCCTCCGCCGTCGTCGGCGGCGTCGCGGGCTTCATCCCGTCGCTGCGAGCGGTTCGCCTCAACGTCCTGGGTGCCATCGCGTACGAGTAGAACCATGGTTGAACAGGGCCGTGGCCGCCTCCGGGTGGCCGCGGCCCTGCTCTTTGCGCGTATCTGACAAAGCGCTGCCGAACCGGGTCGGGGAAGACCCTGAGGCCGGCTCGGGACGCTCCCCCACCGCAATATCCGTGGCGGGCTAGGCCTGCGGACTGACGTTTTCGCCAATGGCCGCGGCGAGTATGAGTCCACACCATTTACCAGGGGGAATCATGACTGCATCGGTTGCGACGCGCACCGAGGTGGCCGCGCGGGCGGTCGACGTGTGGAAGGTCTACGGCTCCGGCGAGGCGCAGGTCAACGCCCTCGCGGGGGTGTCGGTGGAGCTGGAGAAGGGCCGGTTCACGGCCATCATGGGCCCGTCCGGCTCGGGCAAGTCCACGCTCATGCACTGCCTCGCCGGGCTCGACGCCGTGACGCGGGGGCAGGTGTACGTCGGCGACACCAAGATCACCGACCTGTCGGACCGGGGGCTGACGAACCTGCGGCGCAACAAGGTCGGCTTCATCTTCCAGCAGTTCAACCTGCTGCCGACGCTGACGGCGCAGGAGAACATCCTGCTGCCGCTGTCCATCGGCGGGCGTAAGGCGGACCCGGCCTGGTACGACACCGTCATCGACACGGTCGGCCTGCGCGACCGGCTCTCGCACCGCCCGAGCCAGCTCTCCGGCGGCCAGCAGCAGCGCGTCGCGTGCGCCCGCGCGCTGGTCTCGCGGCCGGAGGTCATCTTCGCCGACGAGCCCACCGGCAACCTCGACTCCCGCTCCGGCGCCGAGGTGCTGTCGTTCCTGCGCAACTCCGTGCGCGACTTCGGCCAGACGATCGTCATGGTGACCCACGACCCGGTCGCGGCCTCCTACGCCGACCGCGTGGTCTTCCTCGCCGACGGCCAGATCGTCGACGATCTGTACGCGCCGACCGCCGACGCCGTCCTGGACCGCCTGAAGCGCCTCGACAATGTCGCTGCCAAGGTGGGCTGAAGACTCATGTTGAAGGCCACCCTCAAGAGCCTGCTGTCGCGCAAGCTGCGGCTCATCCTGTCCGGGCTCGCGGTCGTGCTCGGCGTGATGTTCGTGTCGGGCGCGTTCGTGCTCACCGACACGCTCGGCCGCTCGTTCGACAGCCTCTTCGCCTCGGTGTACTCCGGCACCGACGTGCAGGTCACGAAGAAGCCGAAGCTCGCCGACGCCGGCTTCGACGGCCCGCAGCAGCAGCAGAGCGGCATCACCGCCGACCAGGTGAGCAAGATCGAGGCCGTGCCGGGCGTGGCCGGCGTGAGCGCGCAGGCGGCCGCCGACGGTGCCCGGGTCATCGGCAGCAACGGCAAGGTCGTCACCACGTTCGGCCCGCCGCGCCTGGGCGAGAACTGGACCGGCGAGAGCGACCTGCTGAAGCTGCGCGAGGGCCGCGGGCCCAGCGCCGACAACGAGATCGCCGTCAACGTCACCACGGCCAAGGCGGCCGGGATCAAGGTCGGCGACGAGGTCGGGGTGCTCACCCTGCAGCCGAAGAAGACCTTCAAGCTGGTGGGCATCTTCGGGTACAGCGGCGACCGCGACTCCATCGGCGGCTCGCTCGAGGTCATGTTCACCACGCCGGTCGCCCAGGAGCTGATGCTGGGCGAGAAGGGCGTCTTCAGCAGCATCGACGTCAAGGCCGCGCCGGGTGTCACGCACGAGGCGCTGCGCGACCGGGTCGCGGCCGCGCTCGGCGCCGACTACCAGGTCAAGACCGGCAAGGAGCTGCAGGACGCCACCGTCAAGGACTTCAAGCAAGGCCTGGGCTTCTTCAACAACGTCCTCGTCGGCTTCGCCGGCGTGGCGCTGTTCGTCGGTACCTTCCTGATCCTCAACACGTTCTCGATCATCGTCGCCCAGCGCACCCGGGAGCTCGCGCTGATGCGGGCGCTCGGCGGCAGCCGCGGCCAGACGCTCGGCTCGGTGCTCACCGAGGCGGTCGCCATCGGGCTGCTCGCGTCCGTGCTCGGGCTCGCGGCCGGCATCGGGGTCGGGGTCCTGCTCGCGTGGCTGTTCGGCAACCTCACGGGCGTCGCCCTGGCCTCCGTCGGCGTGCCGCTCACCGCGGTGATCAGCGCCTTCGTGGTCGGCCTGGTCGTGACGGTCGTCGCCGCGGTGCTACCGGCCCTGCGCGCCAGCCGCATCCCGCCGATCGCCGCGCTGCAGGAGGTGGCCACGCCCGACCGGCCGCTGACGAAGCTCACGGTCAGCGGCGCGCTCGTCGGCGCGGCCGGCGGTACCCTGCTGGGCCTGGGCCTGGCCGGCAAGGGCAGCGGCAACACCACGCTGTGGCTGATCCTCGGCGGCGTGCTGATCACGTTCATCGGCATCGCGCTGCTCACGCCGCTGCTGGCCCGCCCGGTGGTCAGCCTGCTCGGCCGGCTGTTCTCCTGGTCGGTGCCGGGCAAGCTGGGCCGGCTCAACTCGGGGCGCAACCCGCGCCGCACGGCGATCACCGCGGCCGCGCTCATGGTCGGCCTGGCCCTCATCACCGGCGTCAACGTCATCCTTGCCTCGGCCAAGCAGAGCCTGTCGCAGCAGGCCGAGAAGGACGTGACCGTCGACCTGATCATCTCCGGCGACGGGGACCAGAACGGGCCGGCGACGTTCGACCCGGCGGTGATGAACGCGGCGGCGAAGATCCCGGGCGTGTCCAGCGCCGCGTCGGAGTACTGGGAGCACGGCCAGATCGGCGCCGATCTCGGCTCGGTCTCGGCGGTGCCGGACGCGGCCGCGTGGGCGGGCATGTTCAAGCTCAAGGCCGAGCAGGGCGTGCTGCAGTTCACCGGCAAGGACCAGGCGATCCTCGACCCGGACACCGCCAAGCGGCGCAACCTCGCCGTCGGGCAGCGCGTCGACATGCAGTTCAGCCGGGGCGACGTGCACCACGTGACGATCGTGGGCATCTACGCCAAGAGCAACACCACCGCCGGCATCGTGGTCTCGCCCGACGTCATCGCGGACTTCCGCATCCAGCAGCCTTCGTGGGGGTACCTCAAGATCGCCTCCGGCACCTCGGTCGCCGACGTCCAGCGGCAGGTCGACACCCTGCTCAAGGACAACCCGGAGGTCTCGGTCGCCAACCGCGCCGAGTACGTGGCGGGGCAGTCGGCGCAGTTCGACCAGCTGCTCACGATGATCCAGGTCCTGCTGGCGCTGGCGATCCTCATCGCGGTCCTCGGCATCGTCAACACCCTGGCACTGTCGGTGCTGGAGCGGACCCGGGAGCTGGGCCTGCTGCGGGCGATCGGCATGCGCCGGGCGCAGACCATGCGGATGGTCACCGTCGAGGCGGTCGTCATCTCGGTCTTCGGCGCGCTGCTCGGCCTCGGGGTCGGCGTCGGCCTCGGCTCGGCCGTGGTGCGGGCGCTCAAGGACGAGGGCTTCACGACGATGGCGTTCCCGTGGACGCAGATGGGCACGTACCTGGTGCTGGCCGCCCTGGTCGGCGTGATCGCAGCGGTGCTGCCGTCGATCCGCGCCGCCCGCGTCAACGTCCTGCAGGCCATCGCACACGACTGACACTTCGCTCGGGGGTGGGCGCCCGCGGCCTCTTTTCGGGCCGCGGGCGTCCGGTTTATCCGACGAGCTTGCGCAGGTAGTCGATGTCCACGTCGAGCAGCGATCCGATGAGGGTCACGCCCTCGGGATCAAGATCAATTTCACATGGTACGGCGAGGACGGCGCACCCGGCCGCCCGCGCGCTGCGGATACCGTTGGGCGAGTCCTCGACGGCCACGCAGTTGCCGGCCTCGGCCCCGACGAGCCGCGCCGCGGTCAGGTACGGCTCCGGGTGCGGCTTGGTCTGGTCCACCTCGTCCCCGGCGACGACGGCGTCGAAGTTGCCGGCCCCGATGGTCAGCAGCGCCACGTCCACGAGGTGCCGGTGGGTCGCGGTGACCAGCGCCAGCGGTACCCCCTCGGCCTTGAGCGCGGCGAGCAGCTCCTTGGCCCCCGGCCGCCACAGCACCCCGGCGCCAAGCAGCTCCTTGACGCGCTCCTCCAGCCACACGACACTGCCGTCCATCGCCGCCCGGGTCATCGGCAGCCCGAGGTCCTCGTGCAGGATGCGCATCGAGTCGGCCATGTTGGTGCCGATCATGTCGCGCCGCGCCTGCGCGGACAGCGCCCGGCCGTGGTGGGCGGCAAGCTCATTGAGCCCCACCTCCCAGATCTTCTCGCTGTCCACGAGGGTCCCGTCCATGTCGAAGAGCACCGCCTGCATCGCCACGGATCGGATCCTGCCAAGCCCGGGTTGCCGACCGGGCCTTGCACGGCGCTTCCGTGCGCAAACTCACGACCGCCACCATCGTCGTGCCCGTCGCGATCATCACCTGGCTCATGGCGCCGCCGCTCCTGCGCTGGACCATGGGGAAGGTCGAGTAGACGGCCGAGGAGGACATCGCCTGGCCAGGCGAACCTGCGCCCCCTCGCGCCGGTGACCGGGGCGCCCTCACCGCCCCGGCCGTGACGAGGGACGGCCTGGCCCGGCTGCGCTACGTGGGTGCGTCGGCGTAGATGCACTGCCGCACCGCCTCACCCCGATCGCCGCGTTCGCTCCGATCCGGCCTCGGCCCATCATCGCGCCCGTCCCGGCCACCGCGCGCCCTGGCCCAGGCGCCACTCGCCCCAGCCCGAGCGCCGTGTCCCGCGCTACGCCCGCGCGAGTGCGATCGCGGCCAGGAACTCGGCCTGTCCCGGCCACCGCGCGCCCTGGCCCAGGCGCCACTCGCCCCAGCCCGAGCGCCGTGTCCCGTGCTATGCCCGAGCGAGCGCGATCGCGGCCAGGAACTCGGCCGCGGTCATCGAGCCGGGGGCCGTGCCGCGGCGGGCGGCCTCGACGACCAGGCGGCGGGCCGTCTCGTTGACCGGCGTGGGGACCCCGTGCAGCCGGCCCAGCAGCACGATCTCGCCGTTGAGGTAGTCCGCCTCGACGGCGCCGGTGCCGCGGGCGAGACTCTGCCAGGTCGAGCCGCCGCCGCGCTCCTCGCCGGCGACCGGGACCATCCGCAGAATGTCGCCGCGGCGCTCGGCGTCCTCCGCGGCGCTCGTGTACGCGATGCCGGCGGCCTGCAGCACGCGTTCGCCCTCGGCCCGGAGCGGTTCGGCGGCCTCGTCCAGTGCCTCGACGCGGCCGCACAGGGCCTCGACCGCGTTGGCGAGGTTCATGAGCAGCTTCGCGTACTTGCGGCGCATGATGTCCTCGCGCGGCTCGCTGTGGAAGCCGGCCGCCCGCAGCTGAGCCGCGATCGCATCGCAGATCTCGTCGGTACCGTGCGGAATGCGGCCGATGTCGAGAATCCCCGGGACCGGGTCGCACTGGGCGAGCACCACGCCGGGGCTGAGGTGTCCGGACGGGAGCATGACGCACACGCCGTACACCTGCGGGAAGAGGCGCAGGGCGGCGCGCTCGTTGGCGACGCCGTTCTGCAGGCACACGACCGGCACGTCGCGGGGCAGGCGCTGCAGCACGCCCTGGGTGTCGTTGCTCTTGACGCCGAGGACGGCCACGTCGCCGGCGCGCCAGTCCACCTCGTCCGGGGTCGCGTAGGCGGGCAGCCGGTGGACGGAGTCGCCGCCGGCCTGGCGCAGCAGCAGCCCGTCGCGGCGGATGGCCTCCAGGTGGGCGCCGCGCGCGACGACCGCCACGTCCGCGCCGGCCCCCGCGAGCCGGCCCGCGACCACGCCGCCGACCGCGCCCGCTCCGATGATCACAAATCGCACGGCGACGACGGTACCCAACGAACGCTCCGAAAACCACGTACGACGTCCGGTCGTAGCGGCGGCCCTTGCTGGCACGAATGGGGGAATCAACCTACGACGTCCGCTAGTAGTGTTCCAAGCATCTTCCCCGAGAAAGGAATTCCGCAGATGAGCGAGTACGGCGAGTTCGAGATGGGCCACGAGTCGGGCGAGCTGGAGCAGCTGCACCAGGCCTCCGGCAGCGAGCAGGACTACCAGTCGCAGTTCGGCGTGTTCGCGCAGGACCACAGCGCGTCGGAGTCGACCGACTTCGAGACGGGCCGCCACGTGGAGTACACCGGTGCCGACGGGTCGCACTTCGAGTCGACCGACTTCACCAACTACTCCCACGACACCGAGGAGTCGGACTCGGTGTTCGTGGCGCAGGGCAGCGAGTCGATGCACAGCGCCGAGTTCTCCGAGCTCGACGCGCTACGCGCGCAGTTCGAGTCGAACTTCGCCCAGGGCACCCAGATCACGGACGGCGGACCGGGCCTGTCGATCGGGTCGAACTGACGGAACCTCTACGAAACACACTAGTAGTAGAGTGTGCGGCGGCCGCGCCGGAACGGATACCCATTCCCTTGGTCGGACTCCGGCGCGGCCGCCGCACCTTGCCGGATTTTCGCCCGCCAAGGTATGGGTAGGGCGTCCTGCGAGATCCAGGTGCGCCGAACGCCGCTCGAGCTCGGCCATACCACCAACCCTGAATTGGTCTTGGCGATGCCGGACCAACTCGGCCAGTCTTAGGGCCGTGCGCCTGCTTCTACCGCTGCCGACCGACCGTGTGGTGCTGCGCTGGACCATGCTGCTGTGCGGATTGGCGCTCTACGGGTTGAGCAGCGGGCTGATCCTGCAGGCCGGCCTGGGTGTGGACCCGTGGGATGTCCTGCACCAAGGCCTGGCCCGTACGTTCCGAGGACAGGTCGGCACCTGGGCGATCCTCGCCAGCGTCGTCGTCCTGCTGCTGTGGCTGCCGCTGCGTGCACGCTTCGGCGTCGGCACGCTCGCGAACGCTGTGCTGGTGGGACTGTGCATCAACGTCACGGTCTGGCTGGTACCAGTGCCGCACAGCCTTGCCCTGCAGGCGCTCCTGCTCATGACCGGCATCCTGCTCAACGCCTTCGCCACGGGCCTGTACATCGGTGCAGGCTTCGGGCCGGGGCCCCGAGACGGGTTGACGACCGCGTTCGCGGCCAGGGGACATTCGATCCGGCTCGTCCGCACCGTCATCGAAATCGCCGTCCTGGCCGTCGGCTGGCTGCTCGGCGGGTCGGTCGGGGTCGGGACCCTCCTGTACGCTGCGGCAATCGGGCCGCTCACGCACATCACCATTCCGCTCCTGAGGCCCGGCGTACCCGCTGTCCCCCCTGCCGGCGACCGGCTCTGATCGCGCCGGCAACGTCGGCAGCCGGCACAACACCCTCGGCCGATCGCCCGGGCGGTCACCAGGCGGCGATCGAGCGCTCCAGCACCGCCAGCACCGGGGGCGTTACTAGCAGGGCCGTGCAGCCCGCCGAGACGCCCGCGCGGGACAGGGCGCCCAGCGGTCGCGGCGGGTCGAGCAGGCGGTGGACCCGCTCCAGGGCGTCACCGCCGTGCAGGGCCAGGTCCGGGGCCGGGCCTGCCAGGCCTGCCGGACGAGCCGGAGCCGCCGGACCAGCCGAGCCCGCCGGACCGGCCGAGCCCGCCGAGCCCGCCGGACCAGCCGAGCCTGCCGGACCGGCCGGGGCCAGGGCGACCAGGGCTCGGGCCAGGTCCAGGCGGTCGGCGCTGCGGGCCGCGGTGTCGTCCGCGCACAGTTCGACCAGGCGGTCGACCTCGCGGTGGCCGAGGCGGAAGCAGGCCGCCCACGGGAACGCCTGGGCCAGCATCCGCATCCAGCGGGTCGCCTCGAAGTGCCGGCCCGTGTGGTGGCCGCGTTCGTGGGCGAGGACCGCCGAGAGCTCGGGGGCCGCCAGCCGGTCCACCGCCGCCGAGGTGATCACGATATCGGCGGCGCGGCCGGGCAGGCGGGGGCCCGGCATGAGGTAGGCGGCCGGCTCGGGGTGGGGCACGACGGTGGCGCCGGGGACCGGTGCCGGGGTGCCGGCCAGCCGCACCAGCAGGCGCAGGCGGCTGCGCAGGCAGCGGTGGGTCTGGTACAGCCGGCCGGCGCTGAGCAGCAGCCGCGTGCCGAGCAGGGCCAGGGCGGTGAGGCCGGCGACGGCGAAGGCGCGGGCCCGGTGGTCGTGGCGGCCGACGACGAGCAGCAGCGGGCTCACCGGCCGGCGATCCGGCGCTCGTACGTGCTCAGCGCCTCCCGCAGCGCCGCCGCCTCGTCCAGCGTCATGCGCCCGACGAACTGGGTGAGGGCCTCGAGGCGGTCGCCGCTGTCGACGAGGGCCTCGTGCATGGTCCGGGCGACGTACTCGTCACGGGTGAGCGCCGGGGAGTAGCGGTAGGCGCGCCCGGCGGGCTCGCGGGTGAGCCAGCCCTTGCGGTGCAGCGTGTCCATGACGGTCATCACCGTGGTGTAGGCCAGCTCCCGGTGCCAGGTGAGCTCGGTCAGGGCCTCGCGCACGGTGGTGGGGCACTCACGGCGCCACAGCAGCTCCATGAGCGCCGCTTCCAGATCCCCGAACCCCTGCACCGACGCCTCCCCCGGCCCTGCGACCCTCGCCAAAACTAGCGAGGATCGTATCGGGCCGGGGCTCGCGAGCGGGTCGGCCGAAGCGTCGGGAACCTCACTTGGCGTTGAAGTAGGACGCGTCGGGGTGGTGGACGATGATCGCGTCGGTGGCCTGCTCCGGCACCAGCTGGAACTCCTCGGACAAGCTCACGCCGATGCGGTCCGGGCGCAGCAGGGCGACCGTCTTGGCCCGGTCCTCCAGGTCCGGGCAGGCCGGGTAGCCGAAGCTGTAGCGGCAACCGCGGAACTCAATGCGCAGCAGGCCGTCGAGGTCCTTCGGGTCCTCGTCGGCCAGCGCCCGGCCGTCGGGCAGGACCAGCTCCTCGCGGACGCGGCGGTGCCAGTACTCGGCCAGGGCCTCGGTCAGCTGCACCGACAGCCCGTGGACCTCCAGGTAGTCGCGGTAGGCGTTCTCGGCGAAGAGCTTCGCGGTGTAGTCCGACACCGGCTGGCCGACGGTGACCAGCTGCATGCCGATCACGTCGAGCTCGCCCGCGTCGCGGGGCTTGAAGAAGTCCGCGATGCACAGGCGGCGGTCGCGGCGCTGGCGCGGGAAGGAGAAGCGGGCCCGCTCGCTGTGCCCGTTCTCGTCGAGCACGACGAGGTCGTTGCCCTCGGAATAGCACGGGAAGTATCCGTAGACGACGGCGGCCTCGAGGATCCGGTCGGAGGCGAGGCGGTCCATCCAGTACCGCAGCCGCGGCCGGCCCTCGGTCTCCACCAGCTCCTCGTAGGAGGGGCCGGTGCCGCCGCGGGCACCACGCAGGCCCCACTGGCCCAGGAACGTGGCCCGCTCGTCGAGCAGGGCCGCGTAGTCGGCCAGCGGGATGCCCTTCACGACGCGGGTGCCGTGGAACGGCGCCTTCGGTACGGGCGCGGCGTAGTCGATGTCGGAGCGCACCGAGGCGTCGTCCAGCGCCGGCAGGTCCTCGCGGACCTCGACCGTGCGGGCGCGGCGCTCGCGGCGGGCGGCCAGGGCGGCCTCACGCTCGGGGTCGACGACCGGGGCGCCGCCGCGCTTGGCGGTCATGACCCGGTCCATCAGGGCCAGGCCCTCGAAGGCGTCGCGGGCGTAGTGGACGTCGCCGTGATACAGGGCGCGCAGGTCGTCCTCGACGTAGGCGCGGGTCAGGGCGGCGCCGCCGAGCAGCACCGGCCAGCGCTGCGCCACGCCGCGGGCGTTCATCTCCTCCAGGTTCTCCTTCATGATCACCGTGGACTTGACGAGCAGGCCGGACATGCCGATCGCGTCGGCCCGCCGCTCCTCGGCGGCGTCGATGATCGCCGAGATCGGCTGCTTGATGCCGATGTTGACGACCTCGTAGCCGTTGTTGGACAGGATGATGTCGACGAGGTTCTTGCCGATGTCGTGCACGTCGCCCTTGACGGTGGCCAGCACGATGCGGCCCTTGCCGGCGTCGTCGTCGGACTTCTCCATGTGCGGCTCGAGGTAGGCGACCGCGGCCTTCATCACCTCGGCGGACTGCAGCACGAACGGCAGCTGCATCTGCCCGGAGCCGAACAGCTCGCCGACGGTCTTCATGCCGTCCAGCAGCACGTCGTTGATGATCGTCAGCGCCGGCATGCCCGTGAGGGCCTCGTCGAGGTCGGCCTCCAGACCCGCCCGCTCGCCGTCGATGATGCGGCGCTTGAGCCGCTCGGACAGCGGCAGCGCGGCGAGCTCCTCGGCGCGGGAGGCGCGGGCGGAGGCGACGTCGACGCCCTCGAACAGCGCGATGAACTTCTGCAGCGGGTCGTAGCCCTCGGCCCGGCGGTCGTAGACGAGGTCGAGGGCGACCTGCCGCTGCTCGTCGGGGATGCGGCTCATCGGCAGGATCTTCGAGGCGTGCACGATGGCGCTGGTCAGCCCGGCCTGCTGGCACTCGTGCAGGAAGACCGAGTTGAGCACCTGGCGCGCGGCCGGGTTGATGCCGAAGGAGACGTTGGAGATGCCCAGGGTGAAGTTGATCCCCGGGTACAGCCGGGTGATCTCCCGGATCGCCTCGATCGTCTCGATGCCGTCGCGGCGGACCTCCTCCTGCCCGGTGGTGATCGGGAAGGTCAGGCAGTCGACCAGAATGTCCTCGACGTGCATGCCCCAGTTGGTGGTGAGGTCGTCGATGAGGCGGGCGGCGACGCGGACCTTCCACTCGGCGGTGCGGGCCTGGCCCTCCTCGTCGATGGTCAGCGCGACGACCGCGGCGCCGTGCTCCTTGACCAGCGGCATCATCCGCGCGTAGCGGGAGCCGGGGCCGTCGCCGTCCTCGAAGTTGACGGAGTTGACGATGCACCGCCCGCCGAGCATCTCCAGACCGGCCGCGATGACCTCGGGCTCGGTCGAGTCGAGCATGATCGGCAGGGTGGAGGCGGTGGCGAAGCGGCCGGCCAGCTCGCGCATGTCCTGGGCGCCGTCGCGGCCGACGTAGTCGACGTTGAGGTCGAGCATGTGCGAGCCGTCGCGGGCCTGCTGGCGGGCGATCTCCAGGCAGGTCTGGTAGTCGGCGGCGAGCATCGCCTCGCGGAACGCCTTCGAGCCGTTGGCGTTGGTGCGCTCGCCGACCATGAGGACGCTCGCGTCCTGGTGGAAGGGCACGTGGTGGTAGATGCTCGCGATGCCGGGCTCGACCTGGGGCCGGCGGGCGACCGGCGCGGTGGCGCCGAGCTTGCGCGCCACGGCATTGATATGGGCCGGCGTCGTACCGCAGCAGCCGCCCACCAGCCCGGTGCCGTATTCGAGCACGAAGCGCTGCAGCGCATCGGCGAGCTCGTCGGGCTGCAGCGGGTAGTACGCCCCGTCGGCGGTGAGCTGGGGCAGGCCCGCGTTGGGCATGACCGAGACCGGGATCCTCGCGTGCTGGGCGAGATACCGCAGATGCTCGCTCATCTCGGCGGGGCCGGTGGCGCAGTTGAGGCCGATGAGGTCGATGCCGAGCGGCTCCAGGGCGGTCAGCGCGGCGCCGATCTCCGAGCCCAGCAGCATCGTGCCGGTCGTCTCGACGGTGACGTGGCAGATGATCGGCAGCGTGCGGCCGGTGGCGGCGAAGGCCCGCTGCGCCCCGATGATCGCCGACTTCGTCTGCAGCAGGTCCTGGCAGGTCTCGATGATCAGCGCGTCGGCGCCGCCCTCGATGAGGCCGCCGGCGTTTTCGAAGTACGCGTCACGCAGCGCCGCGAACGGGGCGTGCCCGAGCGTGGGCAGCTTGGTGCCGGGCCCGATCGAGCCCAGGACGAACCGGGGCCGCTCGGGGGTGCTGTGCGCGTCGGCGGCCTCCCGGGCCAGGCGCGCACCGGCCTGCGACAGCTCGCGGATGCGCGACTCGATGCCGTACTCACCGAGGTTGGCCAGGTTCGCGCCGAACGTGTTCGTCTCCACGGCGTCGGAACCGGCCGCGAAGTACTCCTCGTGCACGCCGCGGACCACGTCCGGGCGCGTCACGTTGAGCACCTCGTTGCAGCCCTCGTGCCCCTCGAAGTCATCGAGGGTGAGCTCGGCCGCCTGCAGCATGGTGCCCATCGCGCCGTCGGCCAGCAGCACCCGCTCCGCGAGCGTCTTCAGTAGGTCCGCCATACCCAAAGGCTATCGGTCGCCCGGCGAGGAATCCGCCCAGGGCAGGCGCGATTCCCGCCACGTATCGGACGCCAGCTCCCGCTGGGTGGGAAGCCCGGGCTCGCTCACACCGTCGCTTTTGGCGGCCGGCTCGTCGGCCGGCGCCTCCCCGGGGCCGGGCAGGACGGGGGCCGGCTCGTCGTGCGGGACGCGCCAGAAGACCACGGCGGTGAACAGCAGCCCGGCGATCATGATCACCAGGGGCGTGAGCGATCCGGTCGGGGGATGCCAGCTGCCGACCAGCGGGTTGAAGAAGCCGACGCCGGCGTGCGTCGGCATGCCCCGCTGCCAGCGCACCATCGCCCACACGAGCAGCACCAGGTGTACCGGCAACAGGAAAATGATCATCGTGCGCGTCATCGTGCGCGACTGGCGCGCGTCGAACAGCCGCCGCTCCAGCGTCCACGCCGCCAGCAGCGGCAGCCCCGAAAGCAGCGGCAGCATGTACCGGCCGTTGATGATGAAACCGGTCATGTTGGCCTGGCTGACCTGCAGGAACCCGGGCAGCGCGACACCGCCGAGCAGCACGACGAGATACCGCCAGCGCATCGTCCAGTCGCCCAGCACCCCGCCCATGACCACCAGCCCGCCCACGAGCACCGCCCACACCAGGTAGAACGGCGTCCACATGATCACGTCGAACCAGCCGGCGACGCCGATGAGACCCTCGACGTAGACCCACCAGCTGTCGGCGTAGATGGCGATCGCCTCACCGGTCTTGAAGCTGTACTCCCCCGGCGTCGGCGGCACCAGCTCACCGGTCCTCATGCCGACGATCCAGGCGGCGGACAGCACTGCGGCCAGCAGCACCCCGCCGGTCCACAGCTTCACCCGCGTCAGCCGCCAGTACTCCATAAGCCACCGCCACCGCACCGGCACCGCCAGCGCGAACAGCGCGAACGCGAACCAGGCGGGCCCCGCCGAGCGCAGCGTCAGCAGCAGCACCGCGCTGATGCCCAGCAGCGTGACCAGCGAGCGCTTGGCCACCGGATCGGGCGGCTCCAGCAGCAACGGGATGCCGGCGGCGAAGAACGCGATCCCGGCCGCGATCTCCACCGAGTTCGGGTTCACCCCGCCGGCCAGGTGCGCGAGCATCGGGGTGGCCACCGCGAGCAGCGTCGCCGCGGTGAGCCCGAACCGCGACCAGCGCAGCAGCGACACGAACGCCGAGGCCAGCAGGGCCGCGCAGATCGCCGAGCTGATCAGCCGGGCGACGAGCAGGCCACCCCAGTTCGGCCACAGCCGCAGCGGCACGCCGACGGCGAAGTAGTACAGCGGGTTGTACCGCCCCGCGCTGGTGCTCACCTCGCCGACCGGCCCGCCGGAGAGCCCGGTGGCGCAGGCGGCGGAGACGTGCGGCTTGAACCCGAAACAGACCGCGTGGGCGTCCATCCCGACCGGTACCCGCTGGTAGGCCCCCATCCCGGGCTTGCCGAACGCGTCGGGCACCACGGCCGGCCGCGCGAAGATCTGCCCCGGGTCGAACGAGGCGACCCCGGCCGCCCGGATGGAGTGCTGGACCTCGTCCGCCGGCCCGTCGAACGGCGCGGCGAAGCACCACGCCCCGAAGACCAGGAAAAACGCGACGAAGGCGACCAGCCAGGACCTGCGACCGTTTCGCATTCCCGGAGCGTACCGAGAGATCTTGTGGCCATCGTACCGGGCGTGACATCTCACCCCGGCGCTCGTCGCCCAGGGCATTCACCCCGATCTGGATCGTCCCCGCGCGGCCGACAAGCCATCTCGCGGCGCTCCACGTAGGCTGGGACCGTGACCGAGTTCGACGGCCTGCCCGTGTTGCGCTCCCCTGTCGCGATTGCCGCGTTCGAAGGGTGGAACGACGCTGCCGACGCGTCGACCGCCGTCGTCGAGCATCTCGAGCAGGAGTGGGGTGCGGAGACCATCGCCTCGCTCGACCCCGAGGACTTCTACGACTTCCAGGTCAACCGGCCGACGGTCCTGATGTCCGAGGGCGAGACCAGGCGCATCGAGTGGCCGACGACCCGCTTCGCGGTGGCCAGCCCGCCCGACGCCGAGCGCGACATCGTGCTGATCCGCGGCATCGAGCCGAGCATGCGCTGGCGCACCTTCTGCGAGGAGGTCCTCGAGGTCTGCCACTCCCTCGAGGTCAGCCGCGTCGTGCTGCTCGGCGCCCTGCTCGCCGACGTGCCCTACACCCGCGCCCTGCCGGTCAGCGGCTCGGCCCCGACCGGCGCCTCGAGCGAGACGGTGGAGCGCCTGGGCCTCATCCCGACCCGCTACGAGGGCCCGACCGGCATCGTCGGGATACTGCACGACGCCTGCGTGCGCGCCGACCTCGAGGCCGTGTCCTTCTGGGTGCACGTGCCGCACTACGCCAACAACCCGCCGTGCCCGAAGGCCACCCTCGCCCTGCTGCACCGCCTCGAGGAGATCCTCGACCTGCCGGTGCCCACCGGCGACCTGGCCAAGCAGTCCGCGGAGTGGGAGGAGCGGCTCAAGCAGGCCGCCGAGCAGGACGCGGAACTGGCCGAATACGTCCGCGAGCTGGAGGAACGCGCGGGGGACGCCGGCCTGCAGCCGCTGTCGGGCGACGAGATCGCCCAGGAGTTCGAGAAGTACCTGCGCCGCCGCGGCGGCCAGGCCGGCCCGTCGGCCACCGGCGCCTGGTAACGCCTGCGAGCCCCGGGCGCCCCGCGAGCAGGGCGCCAGGGGCTCGGTCAGTCCTGGACGTAGGTCGTCAGGAAGCGGCCCAGCCTCGTGACCGCGGTCTCCAGGTCCGCCACGCGCGGGAGCGTGACGATGCGGAAGTGGTCCGGCTGGTGCCAGTTGAAGCCCGTGCCCTGCACGATCAGGACCTTCTCCGCCTTCAGGAAGTCCAGGGCGAAGCGCAGGTCGTCCTTGATCGGATACACCTCGGGGTCCAGACGCGGGAACATGTACAGCGCGCCCTTGGGCTTCACGCACGACACGCCCGGGATCTCGTTGAGCATCTTCCACGCGATGTCGCGCTGCTCCAGCAGGCGGCCACCCGGCAGGATCAGGTCGTTGATGCTCTGGTAGCCGCCCAGCGCCGTCTGGACCGCGTGCTGCGTCGGCACGTTCGGGCACAGGCGCATGTTGGCCAGTACGTCGAGGCCCTCGATGTAGCTCGTCGCGTGCGCCTTCGGGCCGGACAGCACCATCCAGCCGGTGCGGAAACCCGCCACCCGGTACGCCTTCGACAGGCCGTTGAACGTGATCGTCAGCAGGTCCGGCGCGACGGCGGCGGTGGAGACGTGCTCCGCCTCGTCGAAGAGGATCTTGTCGTAGATCTCGTCGGAGAAGATCAGCAGGTCGTGCCGGCGGGCGACCTCGGCGATGCGCTCCAGCAGCTCGCGGCTGTACACCGCACCGGTCGGGTTGTTCGGGTTGATCACGACGATCGCCTTGGTGCGCGGCGTCACCTTCGCCGCGATGTCCTCGACGTCGGGCATCCACTCGTTGGACTCGTCGCACAGGTAGTGCACCGGCCGGCCCCCGCACAGCGACACCGACGCCGTCCACAGCGGGTAGTCCGGCGACGGGATGAGCACCTCGTCACCGTTGTCCAGCAGCGCCTGCAGCGACATGACGATCAGCTCGGAGACGCCGTTGCCCAGATACACGTCCTCGATGTCGACGCCGTGGACGTCCTTCTGCTGGTAGTGCTGCACCACTGCCCGCCGCGCCGACAGCAGGCCCTTCGAGTCGCCGTAGCCGTGCGCGGCCGGCAGGTTGAGGATGACGTCCTGCAGAATCTCCTCCGGCGCCTCGAAGCCGAACGGCGCCGGGTTGCCGATGTTGAGCTTGAGGATGTGGTGGCCGTCGGCCTCCATGCGCTTGGCGGCGGCCATGACCGGTCCGCGGATGTCGTAACAGACGTTGGCCAGCTTCGCGGACTGAGTCACCTGCATGCAGGCACCCTACGGCCTGCCGTCAACGGCCGCGGTAACCACTTCTCAGAATGTGGCTCCGCCCGCAACGGCTTCCGCTCGGCGAATGTGCTCGAACACGTTGCGTATTGCATCCTAGGAGGCTAGGTTGAGACGCATGACGATCAATCCGGGGGCCGCGGAGTTTCCGCATCGGCAGATCGGGGCGCAGATCCGGGCGCAGATCCAGCGCGGGGACTGGGCGCCCGGGGAGCGACTGCCGTCCATTCCGGCGCTCGCCGCGCAGTACGGGGTCGCCAAGCAGACCGTGCAGCGAACCATCGACCAGCTGCGGATCGAGGGGCTGCTCATCACCCGGCCCGGGTCGGGGACGTTCGTGCGCGGGACCAAGCGGCGGATGAACCGGCTCTCCCGCGGACGATACGGCTCCCAGCGCGGATACCACGCCGAGCTCGCGGCGCGATACCGGCAGCATCTCATGATCGTGGCGCAGATGCCGGCGCCCGCGGACGTCGCCGAGGCGTTCGGGCTGCAGGCGGGGGCGCCGCTGCTCGTGCGGCGGCACATCGTGCGGACCGGGGACTCGCCGGTCGAGGTCGGGGCGTCGTGGTTCCGGCCGAACGACGTGCGGGGGACCTCGATCGAGCGGCCGGACGTGTTCGACCGGCCGCTCTACCAGGAGGTCGAGGAGGAGCTCGGCCGGCGTTACGCGTCCGCCCGCGACCAGGTCAGCGCCCGGCTGCCCACCCGCGAGGAGGCCGAGCTGCTGCAGATCCGGCCCGACACGCCGGTGCTGGTGCTGCTGCACGTGGCCTTCGACGAGGACCACAAGCCGATCGAGGTCGCGCAGGCGGCCTGGCCGGGGCCGATGACGCAGCTCACGGAGGAGTACCGCATTCCGGCGCCGCGGCCCGGGCTCCCCGACGACGAGCCCGGGCTGGCGCTCGGGTAGGTCAGGTGATGGGGTCGGGCGCGACCGCCGGGGCCGGGGCCGGGGACGCCGGGGCCGGGACGCGCGGGTCGCCCGCCTCGGCGAAGTAGTCCTCGCGCCGCGTGTCGTCGCCGCCGTCGCGCACCGACGCGGCCCGCAGGACCAGCGTCAGGATCGCGGCCACCAGCAGGTTGACGATCACGGCCACGAAGCCGACGTAGATGGTCTTCTTCGTGTCCAGGCCCCATTCGCTCAGCGGGAACGCCGAACCGGCGAAGTGCCGCTTCGTGGCCGGGTTCACGACCTGATACAGCATCCACAGGCCCAGGCCCATACCGGCGACCCAGCCGGCCACCAGGGCGCCCCGGTGGAACCAGCGGGTGAACAGGCCCAGGCCCACCGCGGGCAGGGTCTGCAGGATGACGACGCCGCCGATGAGCTGCAGGTCGATGGAGAACTGCGGGTCGACGAAGACGACGAAGAGCAGCGCGCCGAACTTCACCAGCAGTGACATCACCTTCGAGACCGTGGCCTCCTGGGCGGGGGTGGCGTCGCGCTTGAGGTACTCCCGGTAGATGTTGCGGGTGAACAGGTTCGCGGCGGCGATCGACATGATGGCCGCCGGGACCAGGGCCCCGATGCCGACGGCGGCGTAGGCGACGCCCGCGAACCAGTCCGGGAAGATCTTGTCGAACAGCAGCGGCACCACGGTGTTGTTGTCGTTGGTGCCGTTGGGGTTCTTCAACGGCGTGACGCCCGCGGCGATGGCGGCGAAGCCGAGCAGGGCGATGAGGCCCAGCAGGAAGCTGTACGCCGGCAGCGCCGACATGTTCCGCTTGATCACGTCCCGGTTCCGGCTCGCCAGCACGCCGGTGATGCTGTGCGGGTACAGGAACAGGGCCAGCGCCGAGCCCAGGGCGAGCGTGAAGTACTGGACCTGGTTGTCGGCATTGAGCAGGACGCCGTCGGCGAGCGCCGGGGTCTTGTCGAACTTCGCGTCGGCGGCGTCGAAGATGGCGCCCCAGCCACCGAGCTTCGCCGGCAGGTAGAACACCGCGACGAGGATGACCACGTAGATGAGGATGTCCTTCACGAACGCGATGAGCGCCGGGGCGCGCAGGCCGCTGGAGTACGTGTAGGCGGCCAGGATCGCGAAGGCGACGATGATCGGCAGGTGCCGGGCCAGGGTGCCGGAGCCGGTGACGCCCATGGTCTTGAGCACCGACTCGATGCCGACGAGCTGCAGGGCGATGTACGGCATCGTCGCCACGATCCCGGTGATCGCGACCAGCAGCGCCAGGGTCGGCGACTGGAACCGCGACCGCACGAAGTCGGCGGGGGTGACGAAGCCGTGCCGGTGCGACACCGACCAGAGCCGGGCCAGGACCAGGAACACCAGCGGGTAGACGATGACGGTGTACGGCACCGCGAAGAACCCGGCCGCGCCGGAGGCGAACAGCAGCGCCGGCACGGCGACGAACGTGTACGCGGTGTAGAGGTCGCCGCCGACGAGGAACCAGGTGATCCAGCCGCCGAAGCTGCGCCCGCCCAGGCCCCACTCGTCGAGGTGGGCCAGGGTGTCCGGGCGGCGCCAGCGGGCGGCGACGAAGCCGATGGCGCTCACGGCCAGGAACAGGAAGACGAAGATGCCGATCTCGAGCTCGTGCTCACGCCACACGGCCGCTCACCTCCTCTTCGTCATCCGGTAGACGAGCGTGGTGGTGCCCACGCCCAGGACGATGAAGGCCAGCTGCAGCCAGTAGAAGCGCGGGAAGCCGAGCAGGCGGGGGCTGTCGGCGTTGAACAGGACGGTCAGCAGCGGTACGGCGATCGGGATGATCAGCAGCCAGTTCCACGGGCTGCGGTCACCCGCCGGCGGGGCTTTGCGCTCTTCAGGACCGGTCATGATGACAGACCTCTCCTTCGACGGGGGTATCCGAACCTGGGCGGCAGGTCCGTATTGATCGACGTAACCTGATCCCCCGCCGCGCGCCGGGCCCGCCGGGCCGCGAATCGGCGAACGGTACGAACGATGCGCCTAACGGGCAAGCTCCAATTCGGTGGCGTTGGCTCCGGACACCACCACCGCCACGGCGGCGCCCATGAGGTCGGGCCGGGCGAGCACCGCGGCGAGGGCCGCCGCACCCGCGCCCTCGGCCTGGGTGCCGGCGCGGGTGGCCAGCAGGCGCCGGGCGGCGTCGATCTCGTCGTCGCCGACCAGCACGAAGCCGGCGAGGTGCTCGCGCAGGACGGCCTGGGGGGCGGCGAAGCCGCGGCCGGTGGCGAGGCCGTCGACGCGGGTGTGGTTGCCGCGGTGCACGCACCGCCCCGCCGTCCACGAGTCGTGCGCGGCCGGCGCCGCCGCCGACTGCACGCCGATGACCCGGCAGCCGGGCGCCACCGCGGCGGCGACCAGGCACGCGGCCGCCGCGCCGGTGCCGGAGCCGACCGGCACGACGACGGTGTCGAGGCCCGGGTGGCGCTCGAACAGCTCCAGGTACAGCGTCGCGACCCCGGCGATCAGGGCAGGCTCGTCGCCGGGGCTGACCAGCCGGCCCGGCAGCGTCGCGGCGCGCTCCTCCGCGTCGGCCATGTTCGCCCCGTGCCGCACCACGCGGGCGCCGAGCGCCTCCACCGCCCGGACCCGCAGCTCGCTCGCGTGCTCGGGCATCACGACGGTGGCCGCGCGGCCGTACTCCCGGGCGGCGTAGGCGATCGCGCGGGCGTGGTTGCCGGTGGAGTACGTGACGACGTCGTCGTCGAGCGTGGCGAGCAGGTTCAGGGCGCCGCGGACCTTGAAGGCGCCGGTGGGCTGGGCGTTCTCGTGCTTGACCACGAGGCGGCGGCCGGCGGCCTCGTCGAGCAGCGGGTAGGACCAAGACGGGGTCGGCTGCAGGTGGCCGGCGATGACCCGGCGGGCGGCGAGCACGTCGCGCATCGTGAGCATGGGATGAGGCTCGCGCGGTACGAACGATAAATCCAATGCTTGTTAAGGCCGAAAATCATAGACACGATTGATGCATGCTTGATGTGACGCGACTGCGGGTGCTCGTGGCGGTGGCGCGGCACGGATCGGTGACCGCCGCGGCCGAGGCCCTGCACTATGCGCAGCCGTCGGTCAGCCACCACCTGGCCCGCCTCGAGGCCGAGACCGGCGCGCAGCTGGTGCAGCGGGTCGGGCGCGGGGTGCGGCTGACCCCGGCCGGGCGGCTGCTGGCCGAGCGCGGCGAGGAGATCCTGGGCCGGCTTTCCTCCGCCGAGGCGGAGCTGGCCGAGCACAGCGGGCTGCGCGCGGGGTGGGTGCGCCTGGCGGCGTTCCCGTCGGCGCTGGGCTCGTTCGTGCCGCTGGCCGCCGCGCGGTTCGCCGAGGCCCATCCGGACGTGACGCTGCAGTTCGTGGAGGCGGAGCCGCCGCTGGCGCTGCGGCTGCTGCGATCGGGCGAGGTGGATTTGTCGGTTATTTTCGATTTTTCGGACAAATCGAACGACGGCCTTCGGGTCACGCCGCTGTTCACCGAGGCGTTGCACCTGGTCACGCGGCCCGGACGCTCGGGCGAACTGGCCGACTTCGCCCGGGCGCGCTGGATCGCCGGATGTGAGCGGTGCCGGGAGAGCCTGGTGCGCCGGTGCGCGACGGCCGGGTTCGCGCCCGACATCGCGTTCACCACCGACGACTACGTGGCGGTGCAGGCCCTGGTCGCGGCCGGGCTCGGGGTGACGATCCTGCCGGAGCTGGCACTGCGCGCCCACCGCTCACCGGACGTGCAGACGGTGCCGCTGCACGGCGGCGAACGCCACGTCGGCGTGGCGGCGTACGGTGTCCCCCCGGACCCGCCCGCGACGGCTCGCCTGCTCGACATTCTGGTGGCCACCGGTAACGGCTCGTAGCGGAGATTATGTGAATTTTCCTCACAATGTTACGGTGTGTTCAAGCTGTGCGGCACCGGGCCGGGTTACTCAGGTAGCGATACCCAGCCCGGCTGAGTCGCCGGACGGATCCGCCAGGGCCCCCGCCCGCGGCTGAATGGTCCCCATGGGACAGACGTCAGCGGTGTACATCACGGGGTGCGGGGCGTACCTGCCGGGCGAGCCGGTCGGCAACGACGGGATCGCGGCCCGCCTCGGCGGCACCGACCCGGCCACGGCCCGCCGCCGGGCCCGGGTGCTCGCGGCGAACGGCATCCGGACGCGCCACTACGCGGTCGGCGACGACGGCGAGCCGGGCCCGAGCAACGAGGAGCTGGCCGCCGAGGCCCTCGAGCGCGCGGTGAAGGACGGCGGCCTGACCATGGCCGACGTCACCATGCTCGCCACCGGCACGACCATGGGCGACCAGCTCGTGCCCGGCTTCGCGGCGATGGTCCACGGCCGCGCCGGCACCGGCCCGATGGAGCTGCTCAGCGCCGGCGGCGTCTGCGCGTCGTCGCTGGCCGCACTGAAGGCGGCCGCGTCGGCGGTGGCGCTCGGCGAGCACGCGACCGCCGCCGTGGTCGGCTCGGAGCTGGTCAGCCGGGTCCTCGCGCAGCGGCGCTTCGCGGCCGGCGGCCGGCCGACACCGGACGCGGAGTTCCTGCGCTGGACGCTGTCGGACGGCGCGGGCGCGGTGGTGCTGCAGAACCGGCCGCGGGCCGACCGGCCCAGCCTGCGCGTCGAGTGGGTGCGCAGCGTCTCCTACGCGCACGAGCACCCCGCCGGCATGCAGGCGGGCGCGGGCTGGCTCGACGCGCGGACCGCAGCCGCCGCCGAGGCCGCCGGCCTGCTGCGGCTGCGCCAGGACGTGTCCGCGCTGCCCGGCCTGGTCCGCCTCGGCGTCGACCGCGTGCGCGACCTCGTGGACCTCGACTCGATCGACCACGTGCTGTGCCACTACAGCGCGAACACCTTCAGAAACCAGATTTTTCATCATATTCCGGAAATGTCGGAAAAGTCGTTTTCCAACCTCGAAACCTGCGGCAACACCGGCGCCGCCAGCATTTTCGTCATGCTCGAGGAGGCCTGGCGGACCGGCCGGTTCGCGCCCGGCGACCGGATCCTGCTCGCCGTGCCCGAGTCCGGCCGCTTCACCATCGCGTTCGCGCTGCTCACCTGCGTCTCCCCCGGCCAGCTGCTCGACGAGCTCGCCGAGGTGTGGGCCGAGCTGGAGACGCGCCTCGCGCGGGTGCCGATCGTCCGCCGCGTCGAGGACGGCACCGCCACCGTCGAGGACTACCGCGCGCTGCTGCTCAACCTGCGCCAGCAGGTCGTCGAGGGCGGCCGCTGGATCTCCCGGGCCGCGTCGAACTTCTCCGCGGAACGCTTCGAGCTGCGCAGCTCCGCGATCCGCCACGCCGCCGCGGAGCACCGCGACTTCCTGCTGCTGGAGCGCGACTTCGTCGCGGTCGGCGGCGACCCGGCGGCGATCCGCTCGGCGCAGAAGAACGCGGGCTCGGAGGCGCTGTCGGCGTTCATCCTCCAGCAGGCCTCCCAGCCGGACCCGGTCGACCTGCTCGGGGCCATGTTCGTCATCGAGGGGCTCGGCACCGCCAAGGCCCTCGGCTGGGCGCGGCGGCTCAAGGACACCCTGGGGCTCACCGACGAGCAGGTGAGCTTTCTGCGGTACCACGGCGAGCACGACGACGATCACATCGGCGAGCTCCACCGGCTCCTGGCACCGGTCATGGCCGACCCGAGGGCGTGCGCCCGCATCGTGCGCACCGCGCGGATCGTCGCCCGGCTCTACGTCCTGCAACTGGAGGAGATCCGGTGAAATGTCCGGCAGTTGGAGGAGATCCAGCGACCGACGGGATCTGGGACGAGCTCGCCGCGCGGGAGCCGATCGACCCGGCGACCCTGCGCCTGGTGCTGGCCGACCAGCGCTCCGCGTCGCGCCGCTGGCTGTACCCCGTGCTGCGCCCGGTCTGCAACGCCCTCGTGGCCCTGGCCGTCGTGGCACGGCGGCTCGTGCCCGGGCGGCTCACCGCGCACGGGCTCATGGACGCGCTGTGCGTGTGGTTTCTGCGCCGCTGCGTCAGCCCGGTCGCGGGCGAACTGCTCGTGCGGCACTTCGTCGTGGAGACGAACCTGCTCGTCTTCGTCGCCCGCAACACGGGCCTGCCCGGGGTCCCCGAGGTGACGCTGCGCCCCGCCGGGCTGCGCCGCCTCGGCGACCGCGCGGTCATCGAGCACGACGTGAACGTCTACGAGGTCCTGGGCGCCCTCGGCCGCCGGGAGTTCTCGCCGGTACGGCCCGAAGCCCTCGACACCACCATGCTCACGGTCGGCCCCGTCGACGCCGAGCCCGGCACCCGGCGCCTGCTGCGGCTGGACATCCAGTCGGCGCTGTGCCTGATGAACATCCCGTTCGCGCTGTGCCTGTCCGCGGCGCAGTACCGCCGCGCCGTGCACTCGCTGCGCCTGGACACCCACCTCATGGCGGTGCTGTCCGACCTGACCGGCGACCCGGTGTTCCGCACCTGGTCACCGCCGGGCGTCGCGGTGCGGGTCGACAGCCGCCTGGAGGTGCCGCGGGCGGTCTACGAGCACGCGGTCTTCTGCGAGTACGCCCACGAGCGGCTGCTGCGCGGGACTCCGTCGCCGGCCACCGTCCGACGAGTGGCCGGCGTCGAAGAGTCCCAACCGGTGTAACGAGCGAACTACAGCTTGATGCCGAGCAGGGCGTCGACCGCGGTGGCCATCATCGCCGGGGCTTCGCGGTCGTCGCCCGCGTCGGCCAGGGTCGCGTCGACCCAGGCGTCGACGGCGGCCAGGGCGCCCGGCGCGTCGAGGTCGTCGGCGAGGCGCTCGCGCACCTGGGCGACGAGTTCCGCCCCCGACGGGCCGATGCCCGCCCGGGCCGCCGCCCGCCAGCGCGAGAGCCGCTGCTCGCCGGTCTTGAGCACGTCGTCGGTCCACATCCGGTCGTTGCGGTAGTGGTCGGCCAGCAGCGCCAGGCGGACCGCCATCGGGTCGACGCCGTCGCCGCGCAGCCGGGACACGAAGACGAGGTTGCCCTGGCTCTTGGACATCTTCTCGCCGTCGAGGCCGATCATGCCGGCGTGCACGTAGTGGGTGGCGAACGGCGCCTTGCCCGACAGTGCCTCGGCGTGCGCCGCCGAACACTCGTGGTGCGGGAAGAGCAGGTCGTTGCCGCCGCCCTGCACGTCGACGGTGTCGCCGAGCAGGCTCTGGGCGATGACCGCGCACTCGATGTGCCAGCCGGGCCGGCCCGGGCCGAGCTCCCGGCCGTCCCACGCCGGCTCGCCCTCGCGCAGGCCGCGCCACAGCAGCGGGTCGAGCGGGTCGCGCTTGCCGGGCCGCTGCGGGTCGCCGCCGCGCTCGGCCGCCAGGCGCAGCATCTCGGTGCGGGAGAGGTTGGACTCGTAGCCGAACTCGGGCGCGGTGGCGACGGAGAAATACACGTCGCCGGTGCCGTCCTCGAGCGTGTACGCGTGCCCGGAGGCGATCAGGGACGACACCTTGCGGGCGATCTGCGGGATGGACTCGACCGCCCCGACGTAACGCTTCGGGGGGATGATCCGCAGTGCCTCCATGTCCTCGCGGAACAGCGCCGTTTCGCGCATCGCGAGCACCACCCAGTCCTCGCCGTCGCGGGCGGCCCGCTCCAGCAGCGGATCGTCGATGTCGGTGACGTTCTGCACGTAGTCGACCTCGTGCCCGGCGTCGCGCCACACCCGGTTGGCCAGGTCGAACGCGATCATCGTGGCGGCGTGGCCGAGGTGGGTGGCGTCGTAGGGGGTGATGCCGCAGACGTACATGGTCGCGGGACGCCCGTCGATCTCGACCGGCGCGATCTCCCGGCGCGCCGAGTCGAACAGGGCGAGCGGCGCGACGCCGGCTCCGGGACGGGGCAGCCTCGGCAGCGCCGGTGCGATCCATGACTCCATGACCAACAGGGTATCCGCGAGCGCCCCGGATAAGGATGTGACGATGGTTGCCGTTGCGGCCAGGCGTTTCGGGTACGCACGCCCCTTGCACTTCCCGTCGCTGGAAGGGTTTGACTGTTCGCATGACGACGGGCGTTGCGATCGGGGAGTTCTCGCGGCTGTGCCACCTGTCCGCGAAGACCCTGCGCTACTACCACGACATCGGGCTGCTGGTGCCGGCCGAGGTCGACGCGGAGACCGGGCACCGGCGCTACCAGCCGGAGCAGGTCGTCGACGCCCACCTCATCCGGCGCCTGCGCGGCCTGGACATGCCGCTGGCCGAGATCCGCGGGCTGCTGGCCGCCCCGGGCGAGCGGCCGCGGGCCGACGCCCTGGCCCGGCACCTTTCGCGCATGGAGGGCGAGCTGGCCCGGACCCGGGAGGTGGTCGCGTCCCTGCGCCGCCTGCTGGACGCGGCGCCGCCGGTCACGGTGCTGTACCGCACCCACGCCCCCGCCACCGTCCTGCGGCTCGCCGGCCGCGTCGCCCGCCCCGACGTGGCCGCCTGGTGCCGCGACTCCTTCGGCGCGCTGTTCGCCGCCCTCGCCGGCCGGGGTGCCGATCCGGCCGGCCTGGCGGGCTGCACCTACTCGGGCGAGTTCTTCGAGCAGGACGAGGGTGAGGTGGTCGCGTTCGTACCCGTCCTGCCCGGCCCCTTCGACGGCGATCCGCGCCGGTCGGTCCTGCCGTCGCGCCGCTACGCCGTGGCGGTACACGCCGGGCCGTACGCGGACTGCGACCTCACCTACGGTGCGCTGGGCGCCCACGTCGCGGCCCACGACACGGCGCTGGCGGAGCCGATCCTGGAGCAGTACCTGGTCGGGCCGCAGCACACCGACGACGCCGAACGCTTCCGCACCGAGGTCTGCTGGCCGGTCGCGTCGTCACGCCCAGAAGCTCGATAAGTCGGGCGCTCCGCGCCACGACTTATCGGACATATAACCCGACAGGCGAAAAATCCGTTATGTCGCGGCGCGGAGCGCCCGACATAACGCCACAACAAGGAGGAGAACACGAAATGTCCGAAATCAAGCTCGCCAACGTGACCGTGGACTGCGCCGGCAGCGCCGCCGAGCTGGCCGGGTTCTACGCGAACCTGCTCGGCCGGGAGGTCGACCCGGGTGCGTCGGAGTTCTTCGCGACGGCGGGCCGCGCGGCCCGCGAGACGCCCGTGCTCATGTTCATCCGCGTCCCCGACCGCACCCCCGGCAAGAACAGCGTGCACCTGGACCTGCACACCGAGGACATCCCGGCCGCGGTCGAGCGCGCGGTCGCGCTGGGCGCCAAGCACGTCGGCGACTTCGACGAGTACGGCACGGCCTGGGCGACCCTGGCCGACCCGGAGGGCAACCTCTTCGACATCGGGGGCCCGACCAAGAGCTGACGATGCGGCGATGCGCCATCGGATTCGCGGCCCGCTCGCACGTGAGGCCACATGGCCGTGTGATGGCGAGTCAATCGACACCATCACGATGCCGGTCCGCGCAGGAATGGTGCCCTCGATAACCCCGGGACGAGCCCGGCACAGCCACTGTGTCAGACCACATCGCAGCGACGAGGCGTACACCCGGACTGTTTTGTAGCTCCAGCTCTTTAGATCGGCGGCCAGGGGATCGCGTGGCGGTCCTCGTCGGGCTCGGGGAAGGTCCGGCGCGAGAGCAGCGCGCCGATGCGCACCGAGACCATGCCCACCTCGGCCGGGGTCAGGTGCTGCGAGAGGGCCTCGGCGAGGCCGGCGGAGTATTGCGCGCGCAGCTTCTCCAGCACCTCGATCCCGTCGTCCGGGATCGGCTCGCCGGCCCAGCCCCAGATGATCGTGCGCAGCTTGTCCTCGGCGTGGAAGCAGATGCCGTGGTCGACACCGTGGACGCGGCCGTCCACGGTGTCGATCACGTGGCCGCCCTTGCGGTCGGCGTTGTTCGCGATCGCGTCGAAGATGGCCAGGCGGGCCAGGCGCTGGTCGTCGGCGTGGGCCAGGACGTAGGGGCGGCCGCGCTCGTCGCGGGCCGACATGATCCGCCGCCAGCTGCGGGGCACCTTGTTCGCCGGGACGAACCCGAGCAGCAGGTCGTCGGACTGCAGCTCCTCGTCGATCCACAGCTGGCACATGCCGGGGCCGAGCGGGCCGTCGCGCAGGACGGTCGGCGGGACGATGCCCCAGCCGGTCGCCTCCGACAGCAGCCAGGCGCAGTGTTCCCGGCCGGCGAGCGTGCCGTCGGGGAAGTCCCACAGCGGCCGCTCGCCGCTGACCGGCTTGTACACGCACCGCGCCACCGTGTCGCCGCGCGTGACGACGCAGCGCAGGGTGGCGTTGGACGCGTCCATGAGCCGGCCTTCGATCTCCAGCTCGCCGTGGTGCAGCAGCTCGAGCGCCTCGTCCTCGGGCAGGGCCGGCACGCGGGGCTACCGGCGGTAGCCGTTGTGCCGCGGGCAGAGGTGACCGCGCGCGTCGAGGGGCTGGCCGCACAGCGGGCACGGTGGACGCCCGGAGGCCACGACCCGCTTGGCCCGCTCGATGAAGGCGCGGGTGGCCGCCGGGGTGAGCCGGACCCGCAGGCGGTCCCGGTCGGCGGTGATCAGCTCGTCGTCCTCGTCTTCCTCGAGCTCGCCCTCGCGCTCCTCGGTCTCCTCCTCGCCGACCGCGATCGCCTCGATGACCACCGTGGCGGTGTCGACGTCGAACTGCAGGCCGAGCGTGCCGACCCGGAACTCCTCGTCGAGCGGCGTGTCCAGGGGTTCGTTGTCGGTGGTCTCGGTGACCGTCTCCGCGGTGAGGTCGACGCCGAAGCGGCGATGGGCCTCCTGCAGCAACTCCTCGAGCTTCTCGGCCAGCAGGGAGACCTGCACCTTCTCGAGGGCGACGCTGATCAGCCGACCGCCGCCGCGCGCCTGCAAGAAGAAGGTCCGCTCCCCCGGCGCACCTACGGTGCCGGCAACGAACCGCTCCGGCGGCTCGAATGCGTACACGTGGTGGCTCATGCTCAGAACTCTATCCACTCAGCGCGGCGTGTGCCGCAGTCGGACACAAGATCACACCGAACCGCCCGAACCGCCACCGACGGCGGCATCCGACGACGGTTCACCCTCGGACTTCTCCGGTGGCTGGAACCCGGACAGATCGCCGCCGGTGTCGTTGAGGCGCAGCACGAACGAGCGCAGCGGGGTGTAGCGGATGACGGTGACCGAGGCCGGCTCGACCGCGATGCGCTGGAACATGTCCAGGTGCATGCCGAGGGCGTCCGCGACGACCGCCTTGATGATGTCGCCGTGGCTGCACGCCAGCCAGACCGCCTCGGGCCCGTGTGACGCGGCGATCCGCGCGTCCCAGCCCCGGATGGTGGCGATCGAGCGGGCCGACATCTCGGCCATCGACTCGCCGTCCTCGCCCGGGAAGCGGGCCGCCGACGGGTGTGCCTGCACGGTCGCCCACAGCGGGTCCTTGGCCAGCTCCTTGAGCGGGCGGCCGGTCCAGTCGCCGTAGCGGCACTCGACGATGCCGTCGTCCTCGATGACGTCGGTCACGACCGGCAGGGCGAGCGAGAGCGTCTCCCGGCAGCGCGGCAGCGGGCTGCTCACCACGGCCGCCAGCGGCAGCTTGGCCGCGGCGAGCCGCTCGCCGACGGCGACCGCTTGGGCCCGGCCGACCTCGTCGAGCCCGACGGGCTGGTGGCCGGCGAGGATGCCGGTCGCGTTGGTCGCGGTCCGGCCGTGGCGCAGCAGCAGTACGGTCGTCATGCCGCCTCCTCGCCGCGCTCGCCGGCCGCGGGCCGACGCCGGGCCCCTTGCTGCGGACCGGTCACGCCAGGCCCGCTTTCTCCCACGCGTCGGCGAGCTGGCGGATCACGCCGATGGAGTAGTCCGCGTCGCCGAACACGAGCGTGGAGATCTCCGTCACGCCGGCCTCCTTGTACGCCTGCAGCCGCTCGGCCACCCGCTCGACCGGGCCGAGCAGCGAGGTGCGGTCGATGAACTCCAACGGTACGGCGGCCGCGGCGTCCCGGTGGCGCTTGGCGAGGTAAAGGTCCTGGACCTCCCGCGCCGCCTCGCCGTAACCCATCCGGGTGGCCAGCGCGTTGTAGAAGTTCTGCTCGCGCGAGCCCATGCCGCCGACGTAGAGCGCCGCGTAGGCGCGCACCAGCTCGGCGCACATCGCGACGTCGTCGCCGAACACGACGGGCACGCTCGCGGCCACCTCGAAGCCGTCCAGCGTCTTGCCGGCCTTGGCCCGCCCGGCGCCGATCGAGGCCAGCGACTCACCCGCGTACTCCGGGGAGAAGAAGATCGCCAGCCAGCCGTCGGCGATCTCGCCGGCGAGCTCGAGGTTCTTGGGCCCGACCGCGGCGAGGTAGACCGGCACGTGCTCGCGCACGGGGTGCAGGATGAGCTTGAGCGCCTTGCCGGGGCCGTCGGGCAGGGGCAGCGTGTAGAACTCGCCGTCGTACTGCACGACCTTGCGGGTCAGCGCCAGGTTGACGATGTCGACGTACTCCCGGGTGCGCTTGAGGGGCTTGGCGAACCGCACGCCGTGCCAGCCCTCCGACACCTGCGGCCCCGACACGCCGAGGCCGAGGCGGAAACGGCCGCCGGAGAGCTTGTCGATCGTGGCGGCGGTCATGGCCGTCATCGCGGGCGTGCGGGCCGGGATCTGGAACACGGCGGAGCCCAGCTCGATCCGCTCGGTCTGCCCGGCGATCCACGACAGCATGCTCGGCGCGTCGGAACCGTACGCCTCGGCCACCCATACGCAGGAAAAACCGAGACGGTCGGCCTCCTGCGCGACGGCCAGGTGACCGGCCGGGTCGTTCCACGACGACAGGTAACCGAGGTTCAACGCAAGCCGCACAACTGCCTCCAGTGCCCTTGAGGAAAAGGCCCCCGCGCGATCCCTGCGCGGGCGGCACCAGGGTAGCCCGGGGCCCGCCTACCGTACGAAGGCGCCATCCGGCCGTATCGTTCCATGCATGCAGCAGCGACCGCTCGGCCGTAGCGGGCTGGCGGTATCCCGGCTGGCCCTCGGCACGATGACGTGGGGCCGTGACACCGACGCCGACGACGCGGCGGCCCAGCTCAAGACGTTCCGCGACGCCGGCGGGACGCTGCTGGACACCGCCGACGTCTACGCCGACGGCGAGGCCGAGTCCGTCATCGGCGCCTTGGTGGGGCGCCTCGTGCCCAGGGATGAGCTGGTCATCGCCACGAAGGCGGGCCTGCGCCCGGGCATGGCCCGCCGCCGCGACGGCTCCCGGGGGCACCTCCTGCGCGCCCTGGACACGTCCCTGCAGCGGCTGGGAACCGACCACGTCGACCTGTGGCAGGTGCACGGGTACGACCCCGACACGCCGCTGGAGGAGACCCTCTCGGCGATCGACACCGCCGTGAGCAGCGGACGCGCCCGTTACGCGGGTGTGTCGAACTTCTCCGGCTGGCAGACGGCCCGCGCCGCGACCTGGCAGGCCGCCTGGCCCGCCCGCGCGCCGCTGGTCTCCACGCAGGTGGAGTACTCCCTGCTGGAGCGCGGCATCGAGCGCGAGGTGATCCCGGCCTGCACCGCCCTGGGCATCGGCATCCTGCCCTGGTCGCCGCTGGGCCGCGGGGTGCTGACCGGCAAGTACCGCACCGGCGTGCCCGCCGACTCCCGCGCCGCGTCGCCGCACTTCGAGCGGTTCGTGGCCCCGTACCTCGACGACCGCTGCGCCGGCATCGTCGAGGCGGTCGCCACGGCGGCCGGCGGCCTCGGCGTGTCGCCGCTGGAGGTCTCGCTGGCCTGGGTCCGCGACCGCCCCGGCGTGGTCGCCCCCGTGCTGGGCGCCCGCACGGTCGGCCAGCTGCTCGGCGCGCTGCAGACCGAGGAGATCGTGCTCCCGCGCGAGATCCGCGCCGCGCTCGACGACGTCTCGGCGCCCACGTCGGGCTACCCGGAGCGCCAGACGTAGGCCCGCTTACGCTTGGCGGATCATGCTGCGCCGTTTGCTTCCCCCACCCATCGTGCTGGCCGGCGCGCTGCTGCTCACCGCGTGTGACGCCGGCGCCCCGTCCAGCAGCCATCCCGACGCGACGATGCCCACCCCGACCTGGGCACCCACCCCCTCCGCCGACCCGGACGGCACAGCGGCGCGGCTGCCGGAGGTCCCGATCGGCGTCGCCCTGTCCACCGATCTGGTGGCAATTTCGGACAAATCAGCATTTGTACGCCACGAGCCTGCGACGTCGTTCACAGAGCTGACGGTCACCGCGAAACCCCGCAGCGTGGTCGCGGTCCCGGGCGGCGGATTCCGGGCCGTGGTCGGCTCGGCCGTGCTCGACCTGCCACCCGGCCCAACCGGCACCACCCCGGGGTCCGGCCCGGGCGGGACCGGCACCACCCCTGGCGGCACGCCGGCACCCGGCGCGGGCGGGACCGGGATCGCCGCGGGGCGGTTGTGGCCGCTGCCGGGTGAGGGCGGGGCGATCGCCGTGCCCCGCAGTGCCGACTGGACCGCCGTCGCGCTGCCGGCGCAGGGAGACGTGATCATCCTCTCGTCCGGCGGGCAACCGGTCCGGACCATTCACACCGGCGGCCGCCCCGCGGCGCTCGCCGCCGACGACGAGCGCATCGCGGTCATCGACGCCGGACAGTCGTCACTGACCGTGTACGACGCGGCGACCGGAGCCCGCCAGGAGGCGCTGCGGGCCGGGGACGGGGCGGTGAGTGTCGCCGCCGTGGGCGCGCCGGGCGGGCCGAGCCGGTTCGCGGTGATCGACGCGCGCGACGGTGAGCTGCTCATCTACGACACCGGGCCGCTGCTGCTGCGCCAGCGCTACCCCGTGCCGGGCGGCGCCTGGGGCGTGGCGTCCGACCCGCGGCGGCGCGTGCTGTGGGTCACCGTCACGCAACGCAACGAGGTGGTGGGCTACGACGTGAGCGGCGGGACGCCCCGGGAGGTGGCCCGGCACCGCACGGTCCGGCTGCCGCTGGCCGTCGCCGTCGACGAGGCGAGCGGGGACCTGGCCGTCGCCGGGTCGGATGCCACCGGCGCGGAAGGGCTGGTGCAGCGCATTGCGGCGTAGCAGTATCGGTGCATGGACTACGAGTATGTGCCGCTGCGGTTACCGTCGAATGTCGACCGGATGACCGCTAACGCACAGCTGACGATTCAGGCCGAGTACGGCGGCTGGGAGCTGGCCCGCGTGCGGCTCTACCCGGACGGCACCCGCCAGGTGATGCTCCGCCGCCGCGTGACCAACGATTCGCTGCCCGGCCTCAGCACGTAGCCCGAGCGCCCGATCCGGACGCCGCGACGGTCGCACAACGTAACATCGCCGATCCTTGCTGCGCTGTGCGGCGTACGCCACACTCAGCGGCGTGTTGCTGGTCTCGGTATCGGTCACGCTCAGCGCCGCCGCACTGGCCGCGGCTCTCGCCGGGCTCATCCCGGCCGGGTTCGCTCTCGCCGTCGCGGGACTGGTCGCCGCCGCGCGCGCCACCAGCCTGTTCGTGCGCAGCCGCCGCGACCGCGACGCCGGCTGGCACCGCCCGGTCAGCGCGGGCCTCGCCCTGTGCGGGCTGTCCATCGCCGCCGCCGGGGTCTCCTCCGTCGTCGCGCCGCACGTGCTGTTCCCCGACGTGCCGCTGGCGGCCGAGCTGCCGCTGATCGGCCTGTTCCTCGTCGCCGGCACGCTGCTCATCGGCCTGTTCCACCTGCCCGGGCAGGCCGCCACCTACCTCGGGCGGGCGCGGCGCCTGCTCGACGGCGTCGGCACCGGCGTCATCCTGTTCTTCATCGCCTGGCTCGTGGTCTTCGAGGCCGCCGGGCTCAAGGGCGCCGGCCTCACCGCGGTGCTGGTCGCCGCCGTCGCGGTCGGCTCCGCCGTGGTCGGCACCATGCGGGCCGCCCCGATGCAGCCGGGCGCGTTCGTACGCGGCCTCGGGGTACTCGTCACGATCATCGCCCAGACCGCGCTCGTACTGATCTTCGACTACCACCTCGGCGGCGGCTGGGTCCTCGCCGTCGGCGTGCCGCTGGTCGCCGGCCCGCTGCTGGCCGGCCGCGCGCTGCCGCCCGGCGGGCCCGCCGAGGCCGCGGCGGTGCCGAGCCCCGACGGGAGCTTCGCGCGCTACCCGCTGCTGGCCCTCCCCCTCGCCGGCGCGCTCGTCGCCGCCGCCTACCACCTGGTCGTCGCCGGGCGGTTCGACCCGATCTCGGCGGTGCTGGCGATCGTCGGCGTGCTCATCATCGCGATCCGGGAGGCGCTCGGGGTCGCCGACGTGCGGCAGTACACCCGCTGGATCACCGAGCGTGAGGCGCGCTTCCGGGCCCTGGTCGCCGGCTCCGCCGACGTCACGATGATGCTCGACGACGCCCTCGTCGTGCGGTGGCAGTCCCCCGCCGCCGACCGCCGCCTCGGCCTGGCCGACCGCGACGTCGTCGGCCGCCCGCTGCTCGACCGCGTCCACCCCGACGACGTCGACGCGGTCGCCGCAGCCCTGCGCTGCGGCGACACGCTCGTCGAGGCCCGCCTCGGCGACGGCTTCGGCCTGTGGCGCGAGACCGAGTGGAGCGTCAGCGACCAGCGCGACGACCCGTCGGTGCGCGCGGTCGTCGTCCACGTGCGCGACATCAGCCGGCGCCGCCAGCTCGAGCACGCCCTGCACCAGGCCGCCCGCACCGACCAGCTCACGGGTCTGGCCAACCGCGCCGAGCTGCGCCGCCTGCTGGCCGAGCGCACCGCGCCCGGCGTGCTCATCGTCCTCGGTCTCGACGGCCTCACCAGCGTCAACCAGCTGCGCGGCCACGAGATCGGCGACGCGGTCCTGGTCGAGGCGGCCCGCCGGCTGCGCACCGCCATCGGCCCGGGCGAGGCCGCCGCCCGCCTCACCGGCGAGCAGTTCGCCGTGCTCACCGCCGGCGGAGCCGTGCACGCTCAGATGACCGCGAGCCGCCTGCTGACGCTGCTGTCGGACCCGTACCCGGTCCTCGGCGTCGCCTCCCACCTCTCCGCCTCCGCGGGCCTGGCCGAGCACGTCCCCGGCAGCCCGGGCACCGAGCACGGCGACCGGGCGCTGAGCCGGGCGGAGCTGGCACTGCAGCGGGCCCGCCAGCTCGGCCCGGCCCAGCCGCCGCAGTGGTACGACGAGGCCACCGCCACCCTGCTGCGCCGCCGCCTCACCATCGAGCAGGACCTGCCCGGCGCCCTCGGCCGCGGCGAGCTCGACCTGCTCTTCCAGCCCGTGATCGAGCTGCGCTCCGGTCGCGTCGCCGGCGTCGAGGCCCGCCCCCGCTGGCGCCGCACCGGCCTCGGAGCGGTCGCCGACACCGAGTTCCTGCCCGTCGCCGACCAGCTCGGCCTGCACCACGAGATCGGCGCCTGGCTGCTGGCCGCGGCCGGCCGCCAGCTGTCCGCGTGGGCCGTCCCCCCGGCCTCCGGACCGCTGTGGCTGGCCGTCACCGTCTCCCCCGCGCTGCTGGCCCACGACGCCTTCGTGGACCTGGTCGCCGCGACCGGCTTCCCGCCGTCCCGCCTCGTCGTGCAGTTCACGGTCCCCGACCCGCAGCCGCCGGACCTCGTCGACCGGCTCGCCGCGCTGCGCGCCCTCGGCGCCCGCACGGCCCTGGACGGCTTCGGCGTCCAGGCCACCTCGCTGAGCCTGCTGCGCCGCCTCCCTCTCGATCTGGTCCGGGTCGACCGCGGCACCTTCGCCGGCGCCGAGACCCCGGTCGTCGCCGCGGTGGTGAACCTCGCCCGCCAGCTCGGCATCGACGTGGCCGTGGACGGCGTCCGCGACGACGAGGAGCTGCGCACGCTCACCGCCGCCGGGTGCCGGCTGGCCCAGGGCACGCTGTTCTGCGGCGCCTCGGTGCCGGAGCGCCTCGAGGCGTACCTCGACACGCAGCGGGCCGCCTTCTAAGCGCGGCCGGGCAGCCTACCCGGCCTGCGCGGTCCGGGCCCAGGCCGCCCAGGCCGCGAGCCACTCGTCGCGGGAGCCGTCGGCGCGCAGCGTCGACCAGTAGGCGGGCAACTCGGGCACCAGGCCGCCGTCGGCAAGCCACTCCCGGTGGCGCCGCTGGTGGGCCAGGACCGTCTCCACCAGGCTGCGGTACGGCTCCCGCGCAAGCTCCGGCAGGATCGGCTCGGGCTCGCGCCGCAGCAGCTCGGGCCGCGGCCGCGGCGCGTCGAAGACCGCGGCAAGGTCGCCGATGGTGACGAGCCGGACCGGGTCGGGCCGCCAGCCGCGCGCCACGACTGTGAGCTCGGCCCCGCCGGTCTCGCACCGCGTGGCCCAGCACTCCCCGGCCCGCACCAGGCTCGCGGACACGGCCCGCCCGTCGACGACCATCTCGGTGTCGGCCTGGTGCCACGCGACGGCCGACAGCCGCTCTCCGTCGTGGCGCAGGTGGTGTTCGACCATCCAGCGCAGCGGCCCGGACTCGACGCGGGTTGCGTCCCAGCGCGCGGTCTGCACCAGCGCCCGCGGCGCGCCGGGCCCGACGCCGCCGTACGCGATCCGTACGACGGTCACCCGCCCGTCGGCGCCCTCCGACCCACCGAACCGTTCGAGGCCGGGCCCACCGTCGGCGCGCCCGGCGTCCACGATCCCGGCCACGGGCAGGCCCGCTGCGAGCACCGCCCGGCGCGTCTCGTCCCCAGCGGCCCGCAGCCGCGCCAGCACCGTCGCCCGTTCGTGCGGGGGCACAAACTCCATGCCGGGCACCCTTCTCACGTGGTCCGGCCCGCGCACACACCGCAGGCCGGACCAATCGGCCGCTAGTAGATGTCCTGCCAGGCCATCGGGGCGTACGAGAAGCAGATCCAGCCCTCGGTGGTGATACTGAAGCTACCTGCCGTTACGTGCGCCGTCGCGCGGCCGCGGCCGAGGTGCAGCAACCGGCCGTAGGCGGTCCATGTGAACCCGCGCCGCCCAGGGCCGGCTTCTCTTCTGCGTCTGGCGACTGTCCCGGCGACCCGGACTCTCGTGACAACGTCGCCGGAGCCGGCGTCGGCAGCTCCGGCGGGGCTGCTAGGCGCAGAGCGCCAACGGCAACGACGAGCTCGGGCTGCCCGGCCAGGTCGGGGCGACGCCCAGCGCCTCGTGCAGCATGGTCGCCACCAGCGGCACCCGGCTGCCGCCGCCGACCAGGAACAGGCCGCCGACCTCCGCCGGGTGCACGCGCGCACCGACCGGCAGCAGGCGGGTCATCACCACGCCGGGCGCAGGGCCGGGTGGGGCCAGCTCCTCCAGCTGCTCGCGGCCCAGCGGCGCCTCCCGGCCGCAGCGCCGGGATCATGATGATGGTGCCGCTTGAGCGCGACAGCATCTCTTTGGCCGGGCGCACGTCGCCCCACAGCTGCCGCCGGTCCGCCGAATTCGTCCACAGTGGACCATGCAACCGCTGCAGGGAGGCCACGATCGCCGTGTCGATGCCGAGGCTGCCGATGTCGTCGAGGCCGTCGGAGCCGGCCGAGCGGAATCCGTCGGGGTCGCGGCGCAGCAGCGTGACGTCGCAGATGCCGCCGAGGTCGTAGACGAGCAGGTGCCGGCCGGCAGCACCCCGCCGTGGTGCGCGGCGGAGGCGGCGACCGCCGCGTACGGTTCGGCGACGAGCTCGACGTCGGCGAGCCCGGCCAGGCGCGCCGCCTCGACCAGCAGCGCCCGGCGGGGCGGCCCCCAGTTCGCCGGATGCGTGAGCACGGCACTACGGATCGGCGTCGGCGGGCCCCGCGACGCGGGTGGCCCCGGCCATGATCCGGGTCAGCACCGCGGCCACGAGGTCCTCGACGCCACCTTGGCGCCGGCGAGCAGCACCCCCCTCGTCGATGCCGAGCCGTGGCGACTGACCCGTCATGGACGGCGGGGGTAGCGCCCGGCCCGCCGGTAATTTTCACGGCCCCGCCCGCGCTCGCGGCGCCGGGTGATTCGTTCGCATTGACCGGCTTCGTGAGCGGGTCTAGCTTGCCGTGTCGAAGCGCATCGACAACGGTCAGTGAGAAAGGTCGTACCGCCATGCGAAGTCGTACTCTTGCGCTCTCCCTCGGGGCCGTGGTCGCCCTCAGCGCGGCCGGGGCCGTGGCCATCGCCCTGCCCGCCTCCGCCGCGGCCGGGTGCCGGGTCGGGTACCAGATCACCAACGAGTGGCCCGGCGGGTTCGGAACCAACGTCACGATCACCAACCTCGGCGATCCGATCTCGAGCTGGACGCTCGTGTGGTCGTACTCGGCCGGCCAGACGGTGACCCAGGCCTGGAACGCCACCGTCACGCAGAGCGGCTCCACGGTGACGGCGAAGAACGTCGGGTACAACGGCTCGGTCGCCACCGGCGCGAGCGCCTCGTTCGGCTTCAACGGCTCGTGGAACGGCAGCAACCCGGTGCCGGCGAGCTTCACGCTGAACGGGACGGCCTGCACCGGTACCGTCACGAACTCCCCGACGCCGACCCCGTCGCGAACCAGCGCGTCCCCGACACCGTCGCAGACGTCGGGCACCCCCGGCGGCGTGCCGTCCGACGCCGCCTGGGTGGCGACGGGCGCGTGGGACCAGTGGACGAACAACGGGTACACCGTGATCAACGACGTATGGGGCGGCGGCGCCGGCCCCCAGACGATCTGGGCGCGCACCGGCATGAACTGGGGCGTGGTCGCCGAGCACCCGCGCACCAGCGGCGTGAAAAGCTACCCGCACACGGGCAAGACCCTCAACCGCACGCTGAGCTCCCTCGGCTCGGTGCGCAGCACGTTCAACGTCTCCGTCCC
The DNA here is from genome assembly GCF_050942935.1 of Dactylosporangium sp. CA-233914. Taxonomy (NCBI): domain Bacteria; kingdom Bacillati; phylum Actinomycetota; class Actinomycetes; order Micromonosporales; family Micromonosporaceae; genus Dactylosporangium; species Dactylosporangium sp. CA-233914. The sequence continues at coordinate 9,040,198 of NZ_CP192030.1, forward strand.
CGCCGACGGCGACTACGAGACCGCGTACGACATCTGGGCGAACAACAACGCGTACGAGGTCATGATCTGGACCAACCAGCGCGGCGCCGTGGGCCCGATCGCGGAGTCCTACGACTCGGGCGGCGCGGTCCCCAGCGCCCGCAACGTCAGCGCCGGCGGGCACACCTGGAACGTGTACCGTGGTTCGAACGGCGCCAACGCCGTATTCTCGTTCGTGCGCACGTCGAGCACCAACTCGGGCTCGGTCGACGTGCTGGCCGTGATGAACTGGCTGCGCACCAACGGCTGGTGGGGTGACGTCACCGTAGGGCAGATCCAGTTCGGCTTCGAATTGAGCGGTACGGCGGGCAAGTCGAACTTCGTCTGCAACAACTTCACGCTCGACTACAGCTGATTCGGCTTTCCCGGGCGGGGCGGTTGCGCGCAGCCACCCCGCCCGGCTCACCGCTTCAGCGAGTGGCGCCACCGGCTGCCGGTGCACGTACTCCACGACCTTGCGCATGTTCGCCTCATCCGCGTCGGTCAGGCCGGCCTTCCTCGTGTGCGGGATGCGCACGATGCGCCGCCCGCTGTCGTGCCCGGCCGACATCACGCCGGAGGTCCCATCGCCTCCCGGCTCACCGACACGCTGCAGCGGCGGGTGCCGGGACGCGGCCCCGAGCCCGCCCCGCGGCACGGCCGGCGGCGTCCGGCGTATCACGCCGTGACGCGCCGGACCGCAGTGCGCCGTGACGCGGGGCGGTGCGCCGTGACGCGGGGCGGTGCGCCGTGACGCGGGGCGGTGCGCCGTGACGCGGGGCGGTGCGCCGTGACGCGGGGCGGTGCGGTGCGCAACGGTCAGCGGCGGTCGGCGGCCTCGTCCGCGGCGGCCTGCCCGGATACCTCGTCCTCGTCCTCGCCTTCGGCCAGTTCGTCGTCGACGTCGACGAAGGCGTGCTCGTCGAGGCGGTCGACGACGCGGTCGGCGGCGGACAGGGCGAACGGCCCGGCGCCGTCGTTGTCCTCGTAGGTCTCCGGGTCGAGCGGGGTCTCGACCTCGGCGACGATGACCACGCCGTCGAGGGACTCGAGCTCCGGGATGTCCAGGGCGCCGAGCGAGCCGTCGCCGGCCTGCATCAGCTCCAGGACGGCCTCACCGACAGTCTCCACGGCGGCGCTGTCGCCGTCGCCGGGGTTGGCGCGGCGGGCGGCTTCGGCCACGGCGAGCAGGGCGCCGACGCTCGGGACGCGGTAGTCGCGGCGCTGGCGGACCGAGATCACCCGCGGGTGCGGGTCCTCGGCCTCGGCGCCGTCGACGATGCCGACGCCGAACTGGCGGTCGGCCTCCTCCGGGTCGATCGCCTCGACGTCCCACGGGGTGACCTCGCCGAACTCGTCGAGGAGCAGTTCGTCGTAGCTGTTGGAGGCGTTGTTGAGCTCGACGTAGGCGCGCCACACCTCGTCGTCGTCGGCCCGCCCGTTGGCGGCCTTGACCGCGGCAAGATGCTCGCGCGCCGCCGCGATCACGCGCTCGATCGCGGCGTCAAGCTCCGCGTGCCGGTCGGTCATGATGGGACTCCCCCTGAGATCGATGAAGCTCTGGTCGAATCACTGACTGTGATCACTGTCTATCAGGACTGCTGCAGGAACCGGTCGAGAACTCGCACGCCGAACTGTAGTCCCTCAACGGGAACGCGCTCGTCAATGCCGTGGAACAACGCGCCGAAGTTCAGGTCCGCCGGCAGCAGCATCGGCGCGAAGCCGAAGCACCGGATGCCGAGCTTGGCGAACTGCTTGGCGTCGGTGCCCCCGCTGAGCATGTACGGCACCGGCAGCGCCCCCGGGTCCTCGGCCCGCAGCGCCGCCCTCATGGCCTCGACCAGCGCCCCGTCGAACGTGGTCTCCAGCGCCGGCTGGCGTTGGATGTATTCCAGCTCGATGTCCGGCCCGACGATGCGCCGCAGCTCCTCCTCGAAGATCTCGGACTGCCCGGGCAGCGTGCGGCAGTCGATGGTGGCCGAGGCACGCCCGGGGATCACGTTGTCCTTGTACCCCGCGGCAAGCCGCGTCGGGTTGGCGGTGTTGCGCAGTGTCGCGCCGATGATCATCGCGATCGGCCCGATCTTGCCGACGGCCTGCTCCGGGTCGTCGAGGTCGAACTCGATGCCGAGGATCTGCGAGACCTGCTCCAGGAACGCCCGCACGGTCGGCGTGAGTACGACCGGGAACTTGTACCGCCCGACCCGGGCGACCGCCTCGGCCAGGGCCGTGACCGCGTTGTCGTCGTTGATCATCGAGCCGTGGCCGGGCCGGCCCTTGGCGTGCAGCCGCAGCCAGTCGATGCCCTTCTGGGCGGTCTCGATCAGATAGAGCCGCTGGTCCCCGCCCACGCTCACCGAGAAGCCGCCGACCTCGCCGATCGCCTCGGTCGCGCCCTCGAAGTAGCCGGGGTGCTCGTCCACCAGATACTGCGCACCGTAGGTGCTGCCCGCCTCCTCGTCGGCCACGAACGCCAGCACGACATCCCGCGGCGGCTTGCGGCCCTCGCGCTTCATCTGCCGGACCAGCGCGAGCACCATCGCGTCGAAGTCCTTCATGTCCACCGCGCCGCGGCCCCACAGGTAGCCGTCCTTGATCTCGCCCCCGAACGGGTCGACGGACCACTCGGAGGCGTCGGCGGGCACGACGTCGAGGTGGCCGTGGATCAGCAGCGCGTCGCGCGAGGGGTCCTCGCCCTCGAACCGGGCCACGACGCTGGCACGCCCCGGCGCGCTCTCGTGGATCGCGGGCTGGAAGCCGACCTCGGAGAGCTTCTCCGCCACATACTCGGCGGCGACCCGTTCCCCGGCACTCGTGTCGAGGTCGCCGGTGTTGGTGGTGTCGATGCGCAGCAGGTCGCGGCAGATTTCGATGACCTCGTCGGTGGCGTCCATGGGTGAAGTCATATCAGGCTCCTCCGACAGTTTTCCGGGTGGTCCGGCAGCGGCTACACTGTGTCGCCAGGGGATCACCCTGTGATTCACCAGCCGCCGCCGACACCCCGGCCCGAAACGTCGGGGCGGAAATAATCCCAGGTGGAGACCCGAAGACGACCCCGTACGCGGCTCCCGGCCACGGCGAGATGGCCGTTGAACTCGATCAAGCACTGCCGGACCCGGTCGTGCCGGCCCGCCTCGGCGGACGAGGCCGCGCCGCCCACCTGCCACAGCCGCTTCAGCCCAGCCGGATCTTCACGTCCGACAGCCCCGACTTCAGCGGGCCAGCGCCGCGTCAAGCGAGGAGCGAACGCCGCGACGCCGGCCATCGAGGCCTCCGAACGCCCGCACTGAAGGAGCGGCCGGGGCAGTCGACGTACCCAATCGAGTCGCTCATTGAGGCGAAGAAGCCGCGAGGCCTCCCCTTACTGAAGATTATGCATGCCAGATGACGATACTGGCGAGTAACCTGCCGTTTCAAGAAATGCCCGCCCGGGTACCCGCCCGTCACCACCAGTGATGCGAGGAGGTACCCCCGTGAGTGCGGCCCCACTGCCCCCACTGCCACCCGTGCCGGGTGTGCCCGACGACGAATTGGAGCCCGCCGGCCCCAGCATGATCGAACTGCTGGAGGAGGAGCACCGCCGGCTCGGCCGCCTGTGCTTGCGTGCCGCGACGGAGCCCGCGGCGTCCGACGTCCTCGTGGCGACGCTGGCCCGGCACATCAGCACCGAGGAGCAATACCTTTATCCAACAGTCGCATCGGTACTGCCCGAGGGCCCCCAACTCGCCGAACGCGAACTCGCCGCCGACACCGAACTCCTCGTGGCCCTCCGCCGCCTGCACGACGCCACGGACGAGGCAGCCCTGGCGACGGTCACCGAACACGTCCGCGCCCACGCCCGCCGCACCGGCACCGAGCTCTTCCCGGCCCTGCGCGAGCGCTGCACCGGCCCCGAACTCGTCCGCCTCGGCAACCGCGTCGAGATCGCCCGCTCGGCCGCCCCGACCAGACCCCACCCCGCAACCCCGTCGACCCCGCCGCTCAACAAGGTCGTCGACCCGGCCCTAGGCGTCGTGGACAAGGTACGGGACGCCCTCTCCCGCCGTACGACCTGGGAAGAAGATCTTTGACGAATCACGTTTATCGATCATCAGCCCCGGCAACCACCAAACCGGAACCAAGACACGGGGCGGCCGGCTCCCCCCTCCGGCCACCCCGGCACGCCGAGACCCCCGGCACCCTCGCGCCGGGGGTCTCCGCGTGTCGACCCCCCGATTCGTCAAGATCGCCCAGGACCGTGTAATGTCTCGCGTGGCCGTTGGCACGGGGTCGGAAGACACCGAGTACAATGGTTCAGCCGGTCGAAGTGGCGGAATGGCAGACGCGCTAGCTTGAGGTGCTAGTGCCCGTATAGGGCGTGGGGGTTCAAGTCCCCCCTTCGACACAGATCTTGGTGGCAATTCACCAACGTAGCATCCTTGCATCATCGCTGGTGGGCACGCCGGCCGACCCGAGCGGGTAACAACCCGGTCGGGTATGTGTATGTCAGCGCCACTTTCGGGCGACGACGATGACCGGCGCGAGGCGCACCATCCCGGCCGCAGCCGAGCAGATGATCGCGGCGCTCATACCCGCTCCACTCCCCCGGCCCAGGCCGCAGCCTCCGCCGCTGCCGAGCCTGCCGTCCCCGCGCACCTCTCCCCCGCAGGCTCTCCCGGAGCTCGACATCGCCCGGCTGGACCGGTCCGGGCGGGTATCGGCCCGGCTGCTCCTCGAGCGGCTTGGCTGGCGTCCCGGCCAGCGGCTGCGCACCGACGTGGCCGATCCCGCGATCCTGATCTGGCCGGATCACGCAGGTGCCCCGCTGGTCGGTGCCCGCGGCGACCTGACCCTGCCGGCCGCGGTACGGCAGATGTGCGCCATCGCGATTGGCGACCTCGTCGTCCTCGCCGCTGACCTCGATCGCGGTCTGCTCGTCGTTCACCCCGAGGACACCGTGGCGCGACTCCTCGCGGACCTGCACGTGCGGCTGATCGCAGATGGCCATGGCCGCTGATCCGGCGAAACTCGCGGCCGCCTGGGCATACCTGGCCGAGCTCGGCGTCACCCTCGCCGACCTGCAGCACGACGCCCGACCAGCACTGCCGACATTCGACGACTACCTCCCCCAAGTCCTGGCCGCGGCCGGTCCCGGCGCCTTACGTGCCTACCGCAGCTACTGGCAGCGCATGACCAGAGCCTGGGGAAACCAGGCGATCGACAGCGTCACCGCCAGCGACCTGCAGGCGATGCGGCAACACGTCACCGGCAGCGCCCAGGCCCGCCGCAACAGCCGCGGCGGACGCCACGCCGGCGAACTGTTCATCGCCGCCGCCCGCGCCTTCTACAACCGGGCCATCGCCGACGGACTCATCCAGACCACGGACAGCCCGGCCCACCGGGTCGGCAAACCACGACGGCTGCCCAGCACCCGACGGGCCCTGACGCTCGACGAACTGACCGAGATCAACCTGGTCGCCCGCACCACCGGCAACGACACCATCCTCGACGCGCTGCTGCTCCGCCTCCACACCGAAACGGCCTGCCGTCGAGGCGGCGGTCTCGGGCTGCGGCTGCAGGACCTCGACGCCGAGCAGGGCCTGCTCCTGCTGCGCGAGAAGGGCGGCACCGTCCGCTGGCAACCAATCAGCCTCGACCTCGCCGCCAGCCTTGCCCAGCACGCCGCCGTCCGCGGCGCGCTCCTGCCCACCGACGCTTTGCTGCGGTACCGCAACGGCGCCGCCCTGACCAGCCGCCGCTACGACTACCTCTGGCACCGCATCGGCCAGCACCTGCCGTGGGTCGCCGCCCAAGGCATCAGCATGCATTGGCTGCGGCACACCACCCTCACCTGGGTCGAACGACACTTCGGCTACGGCACCGCCCGCGCCTAGGCCGGCCACACCGACACCACCGGACCAGCAACCACCACCTACATCCGCGCCGACCTCCAAGCCGTCGCCACCGCACTCGCCGCCATGACCGGCCACCCACACCCACTCGCACAGCCCATCGACGACCTCCGGGTGGTCTAACGCTCCGCTCGCTTGAACACCGACATCCGGCATGAGCGACCCCGAGCCGTCCCGAATTCGGCGTAGTCCTCACGGTTCAAGTACGGCCACGGTAAGCGGTACGTAGCCGCTCCACTCAGGCGAAGAGTCGATCAGTTCAGCGCGGTCACCGCTGCCCGAAGCTCCCGGCGCAGTTTGTCGTCCTCCCAGACGGTGTCGTCCCAGGTGCCGTAAAGAATCACCCGCTCGTCGCGCTCGGCGAGCTCGGTGAGCCCGGGCACGGCCGTGGTCGCGCCCATCTCCACCAGCAGCGCCACCGCCTCCGAGCCGCCGTACGGGTCTGCGGCGTCGGTCAGCAGCGGATCCACCAGCTCGACCGGGTCCACGCCGTGCCGCCACAGCGCCCAGGCGGCATCGACCCGGGCCCACCGGTTGTCCAACGCCTCGTACAGCAGCGGCCGCAAGCCGGCAGCGGCGGGTGCCAGGTCGCCGGCCAGGTGGGCGGCCTCTCGGGCCGATACGTCTCCGGCGCGCAGCACGGCCTCGACGGTCGGCAACACCGCGGCCGCGTCACCGGTGGCCGCCCACACCACTCGCGCAGCAGCCATCTGCGCTTGACGGGCCGGGATGGTCCGCTCGGCCGTGCCGGTCAACATCGGGCGAAGCCGAGGCACCAAGGGCACGGCCGCCGGACCGGTGTCAGCGACAAGCTTCAACTCGTAGTCCATGCCGTGCGGCGGCACGCGCTCCAGCATCTCGGCCGCAGCGGTTACCAGCAGCCCGGGATCGCCGGTGAGCCGCCACACGGCGTGCCCGGCCCGGGTGTCGCCGGCCCGGCGCAGGGCTGGTAGGGCCTCGTGCGCGGCAGGTCCGATCGCGGCCAGCGCCAGCGGGGCGGCGGCACTGGCGGCGGGCAGCGCGGCGATGAGCTCCGGAACCGCCGGGGCCGCGTCCGGACCCCATCCCACGAGCGACGTCACCGCCTCGATGATCGGATTGCCGGGCACCCGGGCGCCGAGCAGCGCGGTGATCCGGCGGCGCACCCCGTCCAGGGCGACCGGATCGAACTGCGGCACATAGTCGTCGAGCAGCCGGTCGGCGGAGGTCCAGCAGCCGGCCGCCCACGCGGCGAGCATGGGCTCCCGCCAGCGCCGGTCACCGAGCCGGACCAGAACGGTCAGCGCGGTATTCGCCGGTTCCGGGTACACCGCCAGGCCACCTGTCGTGGACCGGGAAAACGGGTCATCCGTCCGCTCCGGGACGGCCGCGAGGCCACCGGCGGCGATGCGGGCCAACTCGTCGGCGACCGCCGACGCGGCTGTGCCGGCATGCAGGGCCGCATCCACCGCCGCGCTTACCACCTTCTCGTCCGGGTCGGTCAGCAGCGCGCGTAGCCGGGGCATCAGCGCCGACGGCGCAGACCGTTTTGCCCGGAACCGGGAACGCAAGGCTCCTGCCAGTCGGACGCGTCCAGCGGGCGCACCTCCGCCATCCAGCAACGCCACCGCGAGCGCATCGGCCGACTCGGCGTCGAGCCGCTCCAGCGCCTCGTCCAGCACGCCTCCCCCGGCCCAGGGAGTGCGCCATTCCTCGGCGGCGAAGGCCGCCGCCATCGCGGCCACGGTCTGCGGCGGCAGCGCGAGCCCGGCTTTCGCGTACGCGAGCGCGGCCGCCGCCGGGACCGGAGCCGCCTCGTCGGTGGCCGCCGTGCACAGCAGATCGGCGCACGCGGGACCCTCGTGGTGCGCGATGCCCAGCAGCAGCGCGGCCCGGACCACGGGCTCGGACTCGACCGCCCACCGGCCACGCAGCGCCTCCAAGGTGTACGGCCCGCAGCGGGTCAACGCGTAGGCTGCGCCCGCTCGGACCTCCGGGTCCGCATCGGCGAGCTGCGGCACCAGGGCGCCGCTGCGGGCTGCGATCGCGTCCCGGACCGCCGGCAGGTCGGGGCCGTTGCTCTGTTCCGGATCGGTGAGCATGCCGAGGGTGACGAGGAGGTCTTCCCGCTCGTGTACGCCGGGTGTGGTCGCCAGCTCGACCAGGAACGGTACGGCGACCACGGTCACCGGGTAAACGCTGCCCTGATGCCAGATCGACGAGTAGAAACCGTACCGGCCCTCGCTGGCGGCCTCCGGATCGGGGTCGGCCATCGCCCGCAGAATGTCCGGCGCCTCCGTGGCCGGGCCGTAGGCCCCCTCGTACGCCGACCAGTCGATCTCATCGAGTCCCACGAGCATCGCGCCAATATAGAGGCCCGTTCCCAGAGGCCCTTCGCCGGTCACCAGACGGGCACACGCTGCAAGATTGCATCCCTGTTTCATGCAGGGCTGCTATGAGTTGGGGTCCCCCCCTTCGACACGGCACCGCCCGCGCGTACGCCGGCCACACCGACACCACCGGACCAGCTACCACCACCTATATCCGCGCCGACCTCCAAGCCGTCGCCACGCCCTCGCCGCCATGACCGGCCAACCGCACCCGCCCGCACAGCCCATCGACGGCCACCGAGTGGTCTAATGCAGCTTTGAACACCCCTGCGTCGCAGCACTGCGGCATGGCGTCGCCGAAGCATCCCGACCCAGCGTGGACACGACCTGCACACCAAGGGCTGGCTCCCCGTCGAGGACGAGGTGTTCGATACGTCCGTGGTCGTCTTCGACACCACCTTCCGCCACGAAGGCCGGGTTTACCTGGGTGAGCCTCGCAGGCGACGACCTGGTGACCGCGCCGCCCCTGGGCAGGATCTGGGCGAGGGCTGGATGCCGATCGCGCACATGTTCGGTCCAGGGACGGACACCGCGGACCAGGCTGGCACCGCGCCGCCCGAGAACAGCGAGACGAGGTGTGTCTCTGATCGGACCCGGCCCTGAAGCGTCGCGCGATTCCGGCCCCATCTCGGTCACAGTGAACGATGAACGCTCAACGTTCCGCGACTTCGGGAGGTCGCGGGGGTGCGCTGATCGCGTGGCATGGCCGGGAGACCCCGAAACCTACCAGCTGAACACCGACGCCCTCTCCGCGCGCGGGCTGCGTGGTCCGGAGCCTATGACCGGTTGTGTCGGATCGGCGAGTTCGACTCGTGCTGCAGTCGCCGGCTCAGGCTTCCGGTTCCGGCGCTCCCGCACACAGCACTATGTCGCACACCGGTACATCGACCGCACCCCGATAGTGTGGGGAGATGAGCGAACTCCTCCCGACGTCTGGTATGGGCGGATATGCCCTGGAGGAGTTTCTCGGCGACCTGCTCAAACGCATGGCCCGCATCCCGGGCGCGGACCCGCGCCTGGTGAGTTCATCGCGGAACGGCACAACCGGGCAGAAGCAGGGCGGCGTCGACCATCGCGGCACCTACTCGGACGGAACCCACGGCGCCTGGAGCTGCAAAGACCTAACCAAACTCACCGACGCCACCATCGACAAGGTCATGGACGAGATGTCGGAGGCGGGCGAAACCGCCGACCGGCGGATCATCGTCTACTCGCGAAAGGCCGGCGCGGACGTCCGAGCCAGGATCGATAAACTCCCCGATTGGGACATCTGGGACCAGGAGGACCTCGGCGATCACGTCCGGTCCCTGCTGGTCCAGGACGCGCGCGCACTACTCGACACGCATTTCGGCGAAACAGAGCGCCGGAAGTTCCTGGCGGACCCGGGCACCGACGCGTTCGTGTTCCTCGACGCGTACTTCGCGCCGCTGCTGGACCCGAAGGACCGATTCCACCATCGCGCGGCACTCGTCGGCCGCGACCCCGACGTCGCCGCGATCGTCGCCGCGCTGCGCGATCCCGCCGGTCCGCGGGTCACGTTCATCGAGGGACCCGCCGGCCGCGGGAAGTCTCGTCTAGCGCTGGCGGCCCTCAGCCAGGTCCGGGACGAGCTTGAGACGGTGCCGGTGCTCGCCCGCGCCGACGGCTGCACGTTGGACCAGGACGCGTTTGGTGAACTGCCCGTGGCGCCGGCGATCGTCCTCGTCGAGGACATCCACCGCGACCCGGCGGGCCTCGACGGGTTGCTGCGGTACGCGCGTAACACCAGCGGGGTGCGGGTCGTGCTCACCGGCCGGCCGGGCGGGCGGGTGCTCTGCGAGCGGGCGCTCGTGGCGGCCAAGTTCGGCCTGCCCGACCTCACGGTCCACGAGGTCACGCCGCTGACCGCGTCCGCCGCCAGACAACTCGTCGCCGCCCTGCAGGAGGAGGTGCATCTCACCGCGCCGTTCGCCGAGGGCCTCGCCCAGGCGGCCCGCGCCACGCCGCTACTCGCGGTCCTGGCGATCGAGTTGATCCGACGCAACGAGCTCACCACCCCGCTGGCCGTCAACGCCGACCTGAAACACGAGATCATGACCCGCTACGGTGAGGCCGTCACCGACGGCGTCCCCGGCGCCACTGGCTCGCAAACCAGGAAGATCCTGGCCACGATCGCCGCCCTAACCCAGATCCGCCTCGCCGACCTGCCACTGCTCGACGCGCTCGCCAGCTTCCTCGGCATCGGCCGCGGCGAGTTGCTGCAGGTGATCGAAGCGTTGAACGGCCACGGCGTACTGCTCAACCGTGACGGCCTCGTCGGGGTCGTCCCGGACCTCCTCGGCGATCACCTGCTCGCCGAACAGGCCGTCATGATGGGCCAGGACAGCGGCTTCGTCGATCAGCTCTGGCAAGCGTTCCCGGACCAGCAGCTCATGCTGCTGACCAGTTTCGCCAACCTGGACTGGCGCCTGGACCACGTCGAACCCGGTGCCGCATCTGCACCGGATCTGTTCAGCTCCAGCTGGACCGACTTCCGGGCCCGCTTCACGACCGCTGACCACGCGGTGCGCTGCGAGGCGCTCGACGCGCTGACCGCCGTCGCTGCGACGCAGGGCGCCAGTGTGCTGCCGCTACTCCGAGACGCGATCACGAGTTCGGGCCCGAACGTCCCACGCGGCTGGCTGACCCACAACGACGTACGCCGACGCTGCGCCCGCTTGGCCGGCATCTGCGCTCGCACCGACGCCGCGCTGCTGGCCGACGGCTTCGACCTGCTCTGGGGGCTCGCCCGGACCGACGCCAGCCCGCCCCACCAGGACCCCGACCATCCGGTCCGCGTGATCGAGCAGCTCGCCGAACTCGGCGCCCCAGCGGGCGTCGCCACCGCCGACGTACTGGTGGATCGGGTCGCCGCCTGGCTCGCCGAGCCGACCGACGCCTCATGGTGCCGCAGCCCGCTGTCGGTGATCGAGCCGCTGCTGGCCAAGTCCGGCACCACGCAGCACTGGCAGCTCAATGCCATCGAGTTCCGGCCCTACACCGTCGCACCGGCCTCTGTCCGGGCACTTCGCGACCGTATTCGTCAGCTGCTCGCCCCAGTCCTGGCCGGCGCCGACGCCGCACCGGCCGTCGAGGCTGCGAGCCTGCTCGGCGCCGCGCTCGGCGAGCCGGTCGCCTACTTCGGTCAGACGATGCCGGAGGAGACGATCCTCGCCTGGGAGGACGACGACCTGCAGACCCTCGCCGTGCTGTCCACCGCGGCCGCAGACACCACCGAACCGCTCATCCGCTGCCGTATCCGAGCCGCCGTCACCTGGACCGCCGAACACGCGACCTCAGCCTCCATCCGCCACGGCAGCCGAACGCTGTTGGCCGCCATCGAGGCGCACCACGAGGACGAGCTCACCGACCTCCTCGCGACCGCCGACCACGACAGCCTCGCCCTCGCAGACCTCGCCCCCGACCCCGACACGGACGGCAAGACGCCCGGCGACGGTCAGAGCGCCGTCGACCACTACGAACGGACCGTTGCGCGGCGTGAACAAGCTCGCCAACAGCTCGCTGTCCGGCTCTGGCAGGACGCCCTCGACGCCCGTGCGCTGGTCGAGCGGCTCGCCGAACGCGTCACCGTCATCGCCGCAACCCAGACCGGGCCTGTCGCAGGGCTGGAACAGACGCTTCGGACTGTCCTTAACGAGCGGCCAGAGCACCGGCGGGCCGTGTTCGACGCGATCGTCGCGGCGCCGCCAAGCCCGCTCGACGCCGCCGTCGCTGTCGTGCTCGACACCCTCCTGGACGACCGGACCGAGTTCCTGCAGGCGCTGCAGGTCGCGGTTACCAGCCGGTCCACGGTCTTCACCGGCGCGCTGCAGGGCTTCTTCCGGGGCGGCTGGAGCGCAGTGGCAGCCGACGCCGCGATCGTGATCACCGACGCCACGACACACCCCGACCCGGCGATCCAGTACACCGCGGTCCAAAGCACTGGCGCGCTGCTCCGCGCAGACCCACTCGGCACCGTCCCGCTGCTGCTCACGTTCGTCCCCACCGCGCCGGACGCAGTCGTGTCCGCCATCTGGATCGCGGAGGGCACCGACCCGGAGACGTGGGTGGCGGCCATGAGCGACACTGAACGGCGCGCCATCCTCGACCTGTTTCGCGCGCTGCCGAAGCTGCAGACCGCAAATCGCGGCACCCTCATGGCGCTCGCCGACGCGCTGCCCGGCGACGTCCTCGACGTCCTCGCCCTCCACGCCGAGCGTGGCGGATCGCAGCTGCTGCGACCCGGATGGGGACTCGAACGTCCTTTCGCCGACTATCCCAGTGCGCTGGTCACCTGGGTCGAGCGCTCCGCGGAAACCGCCGGCATGCGGCGGCTCCAGCGGAGCAAGATCTGGCCAGCCATCGCCGGTATTCGACCCACCGCCGGCGCCACAACCGCCATCACGACCATCGCTGCGCAGGGCACCGACGACGAGTTGCTGTTCCTCGCCGAGTCGCTGGCCCACTGCCCGAACTTCGTCCTCGACGAGCCGGTACTCGTCGCCGAGCTCGTCGAAGCCCTCGACCGCCACCCCAACATCAACCGCAACCAGATCTACGGCGAGCTGCTCGTCTCCGGAGTGCCCCGCGCATCCTGGACACCCGGACAGCCGGCACAGCAGAACATCGACAACCGCGACCGCGCACAGACGCTTGCCGATGACGACACGCTCAGCGACGAGGCCCGCCAGCTCTACCGCGATCTGCACGCCGAACTGCAACGCATCATCGACCGAGATCTCAAGGCCGACCAGGCCGAAGCCGAAGGCTAGTGTCGCCGCGTCAAGACGCCGATCGGAACATCCATAGCGCCGATCGAGATCGGTCAGCCGATCTACCGATCTAGAACATTTCCACCCTCTTGACGCTGTTCGGGGAGACCTGACGGTCGGACGACGGGTGGGGGATCTCTCGACATCCGGAGCCGGTGCCGTCGCGGCGGCGACGCAATCAAGGGCGGCGATGCCATCGTCCGGTAGGGCTATTCATTCTGGCAGAAGGTAACGGCATGATGACGGAGTGGGATGGGTTAGGCGAAACAGGGCACGGGTCGGAGTCGGCGTTGCCTGCCTGATCATCGCGGTGGCGTTCTGGACCGGCGCTCTCTCCGCGCTCGCCGGGCTGGTCACCAACAACCAGCTGAACGGCCCGCAGAACGCCTTGGACGTCGGCGACAAGCTCGGCGGAATTATCACGACCGCTATTGCCGTATACGCCCTGATGCGACCGCAACGGAAGGATCCACCGCCATCCTTTTACCGGCGCGACGCAGCCCCGCTGTTCGTAGATCGGAACAGCGAACGTTCGCGACTCCGGTGGGCGTTGCGAAGTCGGTGGACCCGCGTGATCGTCGTCCAGGGGGATGAGGGAGTCGGCAAGACGGAGCTCGTCACGCGGGTCGTCAAGGAGCTGAACGTCCCCTACCACACGCACCAGGTCACTCCGACCGACCACCCTTCGGCGGACACCCTCGTGCGAGACCTCGCCGCAGGCGGCGACTCGACCGATCTTTCCGGCCCCCCGTTCGACGAGTCCATGCTGGGTCGTCTGGAGAGGGCGCTCGCCCGGTACCATTCCGAGCGCGTAGTCATTGTCATCGACAACGCGGAGCTCCTGCTGGACCAGGACGGACACCTCACCGATCTCGCGCTCGACGAGGCGTTCCAGGCGCTCGCCATTGCCCGGCACCGCGTGCGGGTCATCCTCGTGACGAATGTGCTGCCGCAGCGCTCCGATTCGCACGAGAGGTGGCTGCCGAGAAGGCCCATCACCGTACGCGGGCTGCCGTTCGGCTACTTCAAGAGCGTCGTCGGCGAAAGACGCGACAGCCGCTCACGGACGGCTGCCTTCCTCGACGACGAGACGCTGCGGCGCTTGTGGCGCGACCTCGGGGGCCAGCTGCGGCTCGCGGAGCTCTTCGACGCCATTACCGAACGACGGAAGAGTCCACCGGCGGCGGATCTAGCGGCTAAGGTGCGCGCCTGGGTCCGACAGTCCGATGACGTCGGGTACATCCGCAAACGCCTGATCGGCCGACTTATGGAGACGCTCTCGCCGGAGGGTAAAAGGGTGTATGAGGCCCTTGCCGCCTTCGCCGCTCCTGTCAACGCCGACGACGTCACCTCTGTCGTAAATAGTGGAGCTGAGCCGGAGATAAGCCTCGAGGACATCCAGCAGGAGCTTGGCGAGCTGAGCCGTTACGTAGTGCGGAACGTCGACGGGTTGTACTTTCTGCCGATCCGGGAGGCGCAGCGCGCCCTGGACTGGAGTGACGTTCCGGAGGCCGAGGCACAGCGAATGCGGTGGCTGCTGCGCACCGCCGCCCTTCGGCTCAAGTTGAAGCGCGTCTCGTCTGCCGAGCCGCACCAGGCAGGGCGCTCGGCCTACTTTCCGGAGATCGATGCCTTCTTACGGGCCGATCTACCCATCGAGGCGTATAAATCAATGATCGCTATCGACACCGCCGGTCCAGGCCGGCCCGACCTCCGCCTACGAGCGCGCCGCGAGAAGATCTCTGAGCAGATCAGCCCTGATCTCCAACCTGCGAACTACAACGTTCTCGGCTACCTGTTCCACCGCGGCGAAAATTTCGATGGAGCCGAGGAGGCGTTCCGGCAGGTGCTCGACCTGGACGGCGGGGTCCCTGGGATCCAAGCGACGGCCAGGCTGCATTTGGGCTGGCTCCACTGGTCGCGCGGCGATGCCGGGAAAGCACACGAGGAGTTCGAAGAGGCCCTCCGCCTGGCGCCCGGCGCATCGATGGTGAGAGCCAGCGCCCTTGAGGGCTTGGCGCGCGCCAGCCGGCGGGAGGTCCGCTTTACCGACGCCGTCGAGTTGATGGAGCGAGCGCACAAAACGACGGACGCGGGCTCGCCGCAGCGGGTTCGCGTGGCCGTCCGGCTCGCCCGGCTCTACCTGGACGTGCAGCGCAACGACGACGCGGAACGCGTCGTCGAGGAGGCTCGCGAGATTGAGCACCGCCATCCGGACGAATCACTACGTGCGCTGTGTCTAGACGCGCTGGCGGACGTGCGGCTCGCGCAGGACCGCGACGACGAGGCGCTCTCGTATGCCCGGCAGGCCCTTGAACTGGCGCTGCGCAACCACGACTCGTTCACCGGGCTCCAGGCCCGTCTGACGATCTGCGCGGTGCGGCTGAGGACGAAAGATTTTCGCCGCGCCCGACGCGAGGCTGCGCTCGCTGAGCGCTACCGCGATGCGGAGCGATCGTTGATCGTGATCGCCATACGAGCGGTGGCCGCTCGCCGGCTGAGGCGTCGAAACGAAGCTCGCGCCGCCTTCGAGAGCCTGCTCATGATGGCACGTAAGCGTACGGGCAACGACGGCCAGGACTTCGCCGCGTGGGAGCTCGCGGGGCTGGCACTGTGCGGCCTGCACCTGGAGGCTGGCGGACCGGCCATCCACGAGGCCGTCGACGCGATCAACAAATCCCGGCCCAACACGGCCCAGGCGGCACCCGGCCATGCGAAGTTCATGACGTTCCTGGTCTACGAGACTGCCGTCGATCGAGCCGAACGCGAGCGACTGCGCCCGGTGCTGGCCATTCTTGAACGGGATCTGGTCCAGCCGTCGGCTAGGTGAGCCCCGGGTCAGTGACGTCCTGAACCAGCCAGCCCTGCTCCTGAGCGCGGACGATCGCCTGGATGCGGGTGCGGGCACCGAGCCGGCGATACAGCGTTTGAAGCAGTCGAAACATGGCCCGCTCGGAGTATCCGACCTGCTCGGCAAGCCGGGCGACCGTCATCCCATCGGCGAGGTAGCGCAACCACACCCGCTGCTCGGCCGTCAGCATGCTCTCGCCACGGTCGGTGGATGCCACCCCGGACAGCAGGGCAGCCACCACCTCTGCCGGCAGCACGGCCTGCCCCCCGGCCGTCGCCTCCACGGTACGGGTCAACACTGCTGCGCTCGTGCCCCGGGGCAGAACAGAGCGTGCACCGGCTCGCACGGCCTTCGCGCCCGCGGCGGCCGACTCCTCGGCGAGCATCGCGATGACTGGGTACTCGTTCGTAGCGGCCCGCAGACGCCCGAGCGCGTCCCAACTCGTGCTGGTGTCGAGGGTCAGCAGCACCAAGCCGTCATGCCCGCGGCGTAACCACGCCAGAAGATCGTCTGGCGTCTCTACGACGTGGCCGGCTGCAGACAGAACGGAGACGACGCCTTGGCGGTACATCGGTAGTGGATCAATGACCGCGAGCCGCATGGCGATGAGCGTAGGCATTCGGCCGCTGGACAGGCGCAACCCCGCCAAGCATGTCAGGGACTTCCACCTACCTGTCATGGTCATGCCCGATGGACCGGCCATAGCGTTGAGTGACGCAGCTACGGCAGGGGGTGACGATATGGGCAACGACAGCGACTTTGGCATCGGTCCGTTCGTACCGATCAGCGAAAGGGACGAGCAGATCCGCCGAGAGGCTCTTCTCGCGCAGATCTGGATATCACCCGAGAACCTCGCCTTTATCCTCAGCGTGGTGCAGGCCGCCGCAGCGACCGCACCGGACACTGACGAGGACCACGAAAACGACGTCCTCGCTACCCTCGCCATCAAACACAAGTTGAATGCGGCCGAGTGGCGGCTCCCCGTGCTACTCGTCATGGCAAGCTGGCGATACAAGCAGGCTGTCCACTGACAGTCGGCGCCTGGCTTGCCCAGTAGCTGCAGCCAGCTTTGGAGTTTGGCGGAGGTCACGGCCCGCATCGATCGCCGAGTGTGGCGGCCGCCGCTCGCAGGTCGGACCTGAGGTGGTCGTCACACCACACCATGATGTGCGGGCGGTGGTCGTAGACGACGGACCGGTCGCGCTCAGCGAGCCGATCCAGCCGCGGGGCCGCCTTCGTCGCGGCGATCGTCACCAAGGCCTGCACCGCCTCGGCCGACCGGAGGCCGTCCTCGACGGCGGCCAGCAGTCTCGGCGTCAGATCGTCGGCGGGCACGCCCAGCCGCCACAACGCCTCGGCGACTGGAGCCGGGTCCGTGGTCGAATCGAGGGCGACAAGCAGGTCGTCGATCAGCTCGGTCCAGCCGAGATCGGCGGCGAGCGACGCGGAGAGTCCGGCGCTCAGCCCGCCCTGGCCCGCGATCGAACGAACGGTTGCCAGGATCTTGTCCACGGGCTCACCGGCGGCGACCAGGACCCGGGCCGCGGCCAGCTGCGCGCGGTGGACCCTCGGCGGCGCATCGCCGGGCCGCTGCCACTTCCGCAATGTCTCCAGCAGCCCCGGCAACTTCAGGCCCGCGTCGACGGCCATCGTCAGCCCAAGGGCGACCTGCGGCAGCTCCGAGGCGTCGATCGCCTGCCGGATCGCCTCGACGACCACCGACCGGTCACCGGTCAACCGCCGGCACGCGAACGCCAGCTCGGCGAAGCCCTCGCTGGGCAGCGAACGCAGCGCCGGCAAATCCGCCGGCTCGGCCGCGTCCATCCGGGCCAGCGCCCACGCCACCTCCCGAGGTGCCAGCGCACGGGCCGCCCGTAGCTGCGGCGCCAGCGCGGATGCTCGCGCACCCAGCCTCTGCAACTGATCGGCCAGCGTCACCACGACCTCGGCATTACCGGCCGCGGACGCCCGCCCCAGCAGCGCGCCCACCGCGTCGACCTGTGTCGCGCTCAGCACGGGCCAACCGCAGGCCGTCCACCCGCCGAACTGCACCCAACGCGGGTCGCCGAGCCGGCCCAGCACCCAGATCGCCTTCTCACGCGCGTCGGCCGGCGTGTCCGCGAGGGTTGCGGCCCGGGCCAAGTCGTCGGCCCACGGCGCCGCCGCCGCTCCCGTCGCGGCCACGGCGTCGACGGCCGCCGCCCGCAGCGACGGGTCGTCGTCGAGGAGCAGCCGCCCGGCCCACTGCGCCGCCCACGCCCGCGCCAGGCGATGCCAGCGGCAGCAGTCCTCGACCGCCCGCAGCACCGGCACCGTCGACGGCAACGCGTCGAGCAGTGCACCATCGGTCGCGCACAGCAGGTCCGCCAGCGTCAACTCGCGACGCCGCCAGTCGGCCGGCGCCTCCGCACCGGACAACACCGCCGCCGCCGTGTTGGGCGGCAACGGCAACCCGGCCCGGACGCTCACCAACGCTGCCGCGACCGCAACCGTACCCTCCAACTCCAGCGTCCCGACCGCTTCCGCCCCGAGCGCCAGCAGCAACGCCGCCCGGACATCCGGCTCCGCCTCCACCGCCAGCCGATGCCGCAGCGGACCCGCATCGACGCCGGCCTGGGACAACGCGTACACCGCCGAGGCGCGCACCGCCGCATCCGGATCATCAAGCAACGGCACCATTCTCGGCGCCAGCGCCTGCAGCGCGCCGCGCTCCTCCGACGACGGTCGGAACGACCGCTCCGAGTCCGCCGCCCGCCCGGCCGCGGACAGCGCCGTGGCCCGCCCATGCGGCGCCGACCGGGCCAGCGCCACGAAATGCGGCACTGCCGCTGCAATCACCGGCGCAAGGCGGTCCAACGACGGGTAGCGACCGTTCACACCGAACAGACGCTGAAAGATGCGCTCCCAGGCGGTGTCCGCCTCCTCTACGGACGCAGACTCCGCACCTGCGAGCATCTCCGGCACATCGCCGTAGTCCTCACCCCATGGATCGACGGCCGGCGGCTGCCGCCGCCCATCACCACTCACGAATCCACTGTAGGACCCCTTCGGGAACATACGGATCAGTGCCGAGGTTGCCCCCATGGGTGCAGGCCCTGGAAGAGTGGGTAGCCGCCCACCTGAACTGGTACTCGCACCCGCTTGGATCTCGTGGTGTTGTACAGGATCGCGCCGGGCATCCTTCCGCTGTACGGCCATCGTGAGGTGGTGCACTCGCGGCGCTGGCTTCCCAGCGGAGGGCCGGAGTTCGCGGTCGTCAACATCTGGCGGATCGGGGGTGACGGGCTGATCGCCGAGGGGTGGGAGATCATCGAGCCGGTCGCCCCGGCCTTCACCAACGTCGTGCGGTGGAGCCCGCATGGTGATGGAACCGTCGGCGAGCCTCGTGCGTCGCATTGGGGGTGGCGGGCGACCGGGAGAGTTCTGTGCGTATCGCGCTGATCCCCGTAGTCGACGCAATGCTGCGGCGGCACGACCTTCTTCCCGGTGACGGTGACCGCGGATGACCGCACGCAAACGCGCCGAGCTGGACACGGTGCGGGTCCTGCTGACGCAGTTGGGGATCACGCCCGAGGAACTGCTCAGCAACCCCGCGCCTCGCGAGATGCCGACATTCGCCGACTACATCGACCGGGTCGCGGAGGCCGTGACACCCGGCACGCGTAACGCATACTGTGAGTCTCGGTTTGCGGCTTTGAGAGTCTGAAGCCGTGCTCCGGCTGCTGCGGTCTGACCCGTAACGCAACTGGCTCATTCGATGCCTTGGCGCCGATCTGTCGGCCGTCGGCAGTGGGAGCGCATGCTGTCACCGGACCGGTAGAGCGTGTCCCGATAGGGGCCTTGCTGCGAACAAGCGCACCGTCACAGTTCTGACCGCCCCACCGGTCCGGCGATGGCTATCCGCCCCACGAGCCATCGGAAGGACGAACACGCCATGCCCAGGATGCCCCATCCAGGTCCGGCCAGGCACCCAGCCGGTCAGCCCGACCCGGGACCTGAACCAGGTGATTCTCGGCGTCGACACGCACAAAGACGTCCACGTTGCCGCGGTCATCACCACGCTCGGCGTCCAGCTCGGCGATGCGACCTTCCCCACCACCGCCACCGGCTACCGCCAGCTGCTGACCTGGGCCCGCAGCTTCGGCATCCTGGAGTATGCCGGCGTGGAAGGCACCGGCTCCTACGGCGCCGCACTGAGCCGTTTCCTGCACCGCCACCACATCACCGTGATCGAAGTCAACCGCCCCGACCGCGCCGCCCGCCGCCGCCACGGCAAGACCGACACCGTCGACGCTGTCGCCGCTGCGCACGCCGTGCTGTCCAGCGGGCCACGACCACCGCCAAGACCGCCGACGGACCGGTGGAGATCCTGCGCCTGCTCCGCCTCGCCCGAGCTTCCGCGGTGAAGTCCCGCACCCAAACGATCAACCAACTCAAGGCCGTCATCATCAGCGCCGACCCGGGCCTGCGCGACCAGCTCGCCGGCTGCACCAACGCCGCCCTGATCCGCCGCTGCGCCGACCTACCAGACACCACCCCCACCAACGTCGCCACCGCCACCCGATACACGCTGCGCCGTCTTGCCCGACGCATCCAAACCCTCACCGCCGAGGAACGCGAACTCCAGCGGCAGATCACCGCAGTACTGGACACCCACGCCCCGCATCTGTTGCAACGCAAGGGGATCGGCCCAGACAGTGCCTCCGCTCTTCTCGTCGCAGCCGGCGACAACCCCGACCGGATGCACACCGAAGCTTCCTTCGCCGCGCTCTGCGGCGTCAGCCTCGTCGAATTCTCCTCCGGCAAAACCCGCCGACGACGGCTCAACCGCGGCGCCGATCGCCGCGCCAACGCCGCCCTCTACCGAATCGCGCTCGCCAGAGCCCGCACCGACCAACGCACCCGCGACTCCCTCGACCGCCGCACCGCCCAAGGCCGCACCCGCCGCGAAGCCATCCGCTGCCTCAAGCGCTACATCGCCCGTGAGATCTACCAGCTCATCCAACAGCTCAACCCCGCAGGCCAAACCCCACGAACCGCTTGACAAATATATGGGGCATCGGAGCCGTCGCAGGTGCTGCAGCTGGCCGAGGAACTCGGCGACCGGGTGGTGGAGGCCCATGCCCGGCTGGCGCTGGGCCTGCTGGGCGTCGAGCGGGACGAGCCCTGCGGGCCGAGCAGTCCCTGGACGCCGCGGCCTGCACCTTCGGCGCCGTCGGCGCGGCCGGCCAGCAGGCGGCCGCTCTGGTCGTGCTGGGCGAGCTGTGGCTGCGCCTCGGCGACCGGCACGGCGCTATGCGGGCCGCGGTCAGCGCCGCAGCAGTGCTCGGCGACGCCGATCGCGACGAGGAGGCCACCGAGGCGCGCTGGCTGCGGCAGCGGATCAGCGCGCTGACCCTGCGGGCCTGAACGGGCTTGCCCAGTTGGTGTCGCGGCGGTGTGTCATGTCCGTGTCCCTCCCGGTTCTTCCGTGTGGTACTCGTGGTAACCCCGAGCAACATCGCCGTCGGTTCGTTAGACCCACTTCCGGGCCGCCGCCCACCTGCCGAGCTACTGCTGAGTCGGGGTGCGCTGTCGGTACGTCCGGCCGAGGGACGTTGTCGATGAGGTTGAGTACCGTGTCAGCGTGATTCGGCGCTGGGCTGGGGGCGTGCCTCGACGGTTGGCGTGGGCGGCGGTGGCTGCCGGTGTGGCCGGTGGTGGGGCGTGGGCGGCGCTGGCTGATGGAAAGAAGGGTTGGACGGTGGTGGCCGCGTCGGTGGCGGCCGTGGTGGGGGCGTTCGGGCCGTCGGTGAGTGAGTGGTGGCGTGGGCGGATCGACAACGAACTGCCCGCGCCGCCGGCGGCCGTTCCGGTGGCGAACTGGGTCGTGCCCCGCCAGCGAGAGCTCGACGACGTCATTCGTGCGCTGCGTCGTGGCCGACGCGAAGTCGGCATCACGACGGCCCTGCACGGGGCAGGCGGATTCGGCAAGACGACGCTCGCGGCGATGGTCTGCGACAGCAGCCAGGTGCGGAGGCAGTTTCGCGGCCATATCTACCAGATCACCATCGGATCCGAAGCCAGAACCCCCATCCTGATCGCCTCCAAAGTGAACGAGCTCGCGGAACTGATCACCGGGGTACGTCCAGGATACGTGGATCCCCAGGCGGCAGGTCAGCATCTGAGTCGCGTGCTGGACCACGGTCCGAGCCGGCTGGTGGTGCTCGACGACGTCTGGGAAGCGGATCAGCTGGTGCCGTTTCTGCACGGTGGCCCGAAGACGGTCCGGCTCGTCACCACCAGGATCCCGTCCGCGCTGCCGCCGGGCGCGCATGCTGTTCTCGTCGATCAGATGTCGCGCAAACAGGCACGACAGGTGCTGACGTTCGGCCTTCCCGGCCTACCACCGATGCTGACCAAAGGTATGCTCGACGCGACCGGCCGGTGGCCACTACTGCTCCGGTTGTCCAACCGGGTCCTCGCCGACCGGCTCGAAGCGGGCGTCGACATCACCGCGGCGGCCCGGGAGCTGTTGGCCAAGCTCCACGAGGCGGGGCCGGCGGCCGTCGACAGCATGCGCACCGATCCTGTCGAGCTGAACCTCCACATTCCCACGCAGCGCGCCCGCGCAGTGCGGGCCACAGTGGAGGCGAGCACCGGACTGCTGCACGACGAGGCCCGGGCCCGTCTGCTCGAGCTGGGGATATTTGCCGAGGACGAACAGATACCGGTGGAGCTGGTAGCCCGTCTGTGGGCTGCGACATCGGGGATGGCGTTCGGTGAGAGCGCCGGACTGTGTGCTCGGCTCGGGCGGCTCTCCCTCGTAACGCTGACCACGTTGCCGAACGGTGGCCCGACCATCGGACTCCACGACATCATTCGCGCCTTCCTGCGCAACGAGATCGGCCCCGATGCGCTCGGCCGACTGAATGCCACCCTCGTCGACGCCATCGCCGCCGACCTTCCCAGAACTGCTGCAGGCCACCAACTGCCGGGCATCGCCTGGTGGCAGATGCGGGCCGATGACCGATATCAGTGGGACAACCTCGTGGGTCACCTGGTGGCAGCGGCTCGTCATGGCGAAGCTGAAGCCTTGGCGCTCGATCTGCGGTGGCATGCGATTCGCCTGCCGAGGTTTGGCCCGGCCAGCCTGACCGCCGACCTCGCGGCGGTCCGTACCCCCGATACGGCGACCTTTTCCCGAACCCTGTCGCGCATGGCGCACCTGCTCGGACCGACAAATCCGGAGCACGCGGTGTTCCACATCCTGCTGAGCCGGTTGCGCGACGACCCAGCCTGGCACGACCGGGTGGTCCGCGCCGAGGCCGCGGCTACCGATGCGATGCTGGTCAATCGATGGCCGCTGCCGGACGCGCCGAATGATGCCTTGCTACGCATCATACCGGGCAACGGCATGGTCGCCGCGCTCGCCGTGAATCCGGCCGACAACGTTCTGCTCGTCGCGGACTCGCTGGAACAAGCCGTGCGGTTTTACGACCCGGCCACCGGCAGCGAGCGGGGACGACTGCCGGTGCGCGAGCAGGGCGTGCACGCCCTGGCGGTCGCCGGGGACGGCAGCTGGCTCGCCATCGGTGGCAATGATGTCCTGCTCTGGGACATGGTCACCGCGACCGAGTCTCGTCGCCTCAGCGGGCAATACCTGGGTGTGAGGTCGCTTGCCGCCAGCCCCGACGGTCGCTGGCTCGCCGTCGGTGACGGTCGCGGCACCATCCACGTTTGGGACCTCGCAGCCGACAAGAAGCTGACAGAACTCGCTGGGCACAAGCTCGATGTATTTTCGCTCGCGGTATCCGGTGACGGTACCTGGCTCGCCAGCGGCGGCCGGAACGGGATAGTCAAGATCTGGGATACGGCGAGATGGACCGAGTCTACCCACCTCTCGCTCGGAAACGGCGCGGTGCGAGCGCTGGCGATCTCGCCGGACGACACGTGGTTGGCGACAGGCGACGACGAAACGAGCCGGATCTGGGACACCACGACGTGGACCGAGACTGCCCGCCTGGACAGTCCCGCGAGCCACCTTGCCGTCGCACCGGACGGCTCGTGGCTCGCGGGCGCGGGACGACGCATGACAATCGTCTGGGACGTTGCAACCTGGAGGGAGCGGGCTCGCTTCGCCACACGCATGGACGTCGTCTCAATGACAATCGCGACTGATGGACGGTGGGTTGCCACCGGCGATCCGTACGGGGCGGTCTTCTTCTGGGATGCAGCATCGGGTGGTGTCGCGGAAGCTACAACCGCCCGCACTGATCGGGTACACCATCTCGTGGTGACCCGAGACGGTTCCCACATCGCCGCGGTAGCGACAGGCAACGGGCGAACTTGGGGATTCGGCAAGCCAGAACCTTCCAGGCACAGCATGCGGATCTGGGACGCGACCGGCGCCGAGCCCCGATTGACGCTGGAGGCGACCCTGACCGTTCGAGCCCTCGCGGCCAGTCCGGACGGAGGTGGTCTTGTCGGGCTCGGGCACGAAGGCAGCGTTGTGGCCTGGAACACTTCGACGTGGGAATGGACGGAAACGAAAATCCGCGATGCGGATTCATTTGGACCGTCGCCAAAGCTGGCGGTCTCACCCGACGGGGTATGGATCGCCACGACGTGCGACCAGGTCGGCACAGTCCTGATCTGGAAGGCAGCCGGTTGGGTTGAGCACGCCCGGCTGCCGGGCGTCGCCGAAAATATCACCGACATGGCGTTCGCTCCCGACGGCGCGTGGCTCGCCGTGTCGAGTTGGCACAGCAGCATTCGCATCTGGGACACCAGGACCTGGACCAAAATCGCAAATTTCGCTGACGGAGACAGTTCGGTCTGGTCGTTGGATGTCGCACCTGACGGCGCGTGGCTCGCGGCCGTCAACTACGGCAGCGTCGAGATCTGGGACACCGCCGATTGGGTTCACGTCCGTACTCTCGATGCGGAAGAAAGAGGCATGCACGAACTGGCGATCTCTCCTGACGGTGCCTGGATCGCCGGGACGGGACCTGCTCAGTCCACCGGTGCGATCGAGGTCTGGGACGTCGCGTCGGGCACGAGGGCGACGATCATGCGGGTCGACGGCTCGGTTGGCAAGCCGGTGTGGCTTCCGGGCTCCTCCACGATCGCCGTACCTGGATCGGCGGGCGTCTACCTCTTCGAGTTCCGGCCGGCCGGCGCCGACGAACTGCCCGCATAGCGTCGGCCCGGGCCGTAGGCACGCCCGGTGACCGGCCGTCCGGGCGGCAACCCTGCACGGCGTCTTCCTTCCACAGGGTCCCTTCCCGGATTCGTTCGGAGAAACGGTTGCCGGATATGCCCAAACAACGAGCGGCGTATCGACTGTTCGGCGGCGGCACAGATGGAACGCAAGTGCTTCAATGGCGTCCGTGGCGGCCACGAGCAAGATTCGCGTTCAGAAATGGGATGGCTGATGTGGACATGGGATGAACTCAGTGCCAGCCCGGAGGTCGACCGGCTCGCGGTGGTGACTGCCCGCGTCGGCGATCTCGCGGCCGCGGCGAATCTCGACATGGCGGGCCGGACGGTGCTGACTGACGCCGGGTTCGTCGACCGTCTTCGGAGCCGTATCGGTGCGACCGCGACGCTGACGGTCATCGGGCAGGTGTCCGTCGGCAAGTCGTCGTTCGTCAACTCGTTGTTCGGTCGGCATTTGCTGGCTCTTCGAAGTTAGCGGGGGTCGAGATGCCCGCGGGCTTTGCGGGTGGTGGCGGTTCGGGTTCGTAGGCGCTGGTTGACGGGGTTTCGGAAGCCGTAGGCGTCGCGGGCGACGGTCTTGATGACCCGGTTGGTGCCCTCGGACCCGGCGTTGGTGATCCCGGTGTGCAGGAACGCCAGGATTTCCGGCCACCACGTCTGGACGGTCGTGGCCAGGCGTTCCAGTTCGGGAAGGCCGGCGTCGGCGCAGCGGCGGTAGAACCGGTAAGCAGGTCGCGGACCTGTTCGCGGTCCGGGTGGGTGCGGGCGGTGGCGAGCAGGTCGAGGAGGTCTTCCTTGGCGTGCCACGCGGCGGTGATCGGTGCGCCGATCGCTGTGGGCAGGGCGGCGAGTTCGTCGAGGAGGGCGTCGACGTGTTCGCCACGCATCCGGGCGGCGCAGCGGGTGAGCCGGTTGCGTAGTTCCCACTCGCGGTTGCCTTTGCGTCCGCGCCGGCCCCGATGGCGCACGGTGACGCGGCGGCGGACCTCGGTGAGGGTCTGGTTCGCCAGCTGGACCAGGTGGAAATGGTCCACGATCAGGGTGGCCTGCGGCAGGGCCCGGCGGACCGCGGACTTGAAGATCGTGCACATGTCGATCGCGACGAACGCCACCGCGTCGCGCCAGGCCTGGTCGCGGCCGTCGAGCCAGTCGATGACCGTCTGGGCGGTGCGGCCTTCGACCTGTCCGAGCAGGCCCTGCCGGCCGGACAGGTCGACGAACCCGACGTGCCAGCGATCCACCGTGGTCTGCCAGACGCCGGTGGCTTCGTCGAGGACCCATCTCGACCGGCCTCGGCGGGGCTCGTCGATACCCAGCACCTGCACCGGCTCGGGCTGGGCTGGCAGCACCGCCCGGGCGTGGTCGGTGAACGCCGCCGCGACGACCGGCCAGGACACCGCATGGTCGCGGGCCGCCTGGACCACGGTGCGCCCGGCATCGGCGACCGCGGCTCCGGCCGAGGCCCGTAGCCGGCTGGTCAGCCGCTTGCGTGGTGGCACGGCCGGCACCGACTCGGTGAACGTGCGCCGTCGGCACGCCGGCTCGTCGCAGCGCCAGCGGCGTTTGGTCCACACCAGTTGTGGTCGGCGGCCGCCGATCGGCAGGTCACGCGGCCGGGTCAACCGGCGGCCTTGGACCGCCGTGCCCGGTGCCGCAGTCCGGGCAGTGTCGTGCCTGCTCATCGGCGGTGACCAGGTGCACCACCGGCACGTCGGGGTCGCTGGCGACCCCGACCACGGCCAGGCCGTCAAGGCCCAGCAGCCGCGTCGTATCGTTAACCACGCCCGTAGCTCTTCTGTTGTGATCATCTTGCCTACGGTCATCGAGACCAGTGCCATCTACGTTGCGACGCGCATTCCTGATCGGTCGCCGGCACTGCGGTCCGCGTTCGCCGAGGTGTTGCTGCCCCGAGTCGCGCTCGCCGACATCGACGCCGGGCGCCGCGAGTTTGTCCGCTCACCGGGCTCGTTCTACACCGTTGCCTATGACGCGGCAAACGACGTACTGGTACGCCACGAGCCGACGTCGGCCGAACATCAACAGCTCCGCCAATGCGCGATCGCTCTCGATGAGCCGGCTCGCGACCTGACGATCGTGGATCTTGCTGCGGCTTCCGCCCCGGCCGACGCGGGGCTCTGGTACGCGCCAATTGCGGTAGCCGAACAGCGCAGCCTGCCGTTGTGGAGCGATAACATCGCGATCCGGGCATTTGCCGCCGCCCAAGATGTCGAGGCCTTCGGAACCTTCGCGCTCATCACCGCGCTGATCGACGCCGAGCTAAGTGTGGACGCGTTGCGCCAGGATGCCCTCATTCTGGCAGGCACCAACGTGGTCGACCTTGTCCTGACGCCACAGGAACTCTGCGATCTCGCAGAATCGCGAGGATGGGCTGCTCGTTCGGTCGCGCTGTACTCCAGCCGAGCAGACGCATGGACGAACCCAGCGGAGGCGACCGAGACACTACTGACGATCCTCTCCCACGTCGCTCGCGAGGCACGGGAAAGCCTTCTCACATGGGTGCAGGCCGCACGCGTCGGTCTATCGGTCGGCCGTGCGGCAGGCGACGCGAGTCAGTTTGCGCGGAACCTGGTCGAGGTGATCGCTGATCGGATCGACGCAGATGCAGCGACGGGGAGTGCCCTCAACGACACTGCCGCCCGCACGTGCCCCCTTCCGCGGGACTGTGGTTAGCAAGTCGGTGTTTCCGGCCTGACCTACCGGGCGTCATGCCTGGTGAGGAGGGTGCCGTGATGACCGCGACCCTGGATGATGTGACCGCGCGGAAGAGGAACCCTGAGCCTTCAGCTGAGGAGCGGGCCGCAGCGGAGCTGGTTCGGTTGGCCAAAGGAGCAGGGTTATCGCTGACTGGGCCGGGACGGGCTGCTCAAGCACCTGACGAAGACGGTATCGGAGACCGCGCTCAACGAGGAGATGATCGAGCACCTTGGCCACGAAAGTCACGATCCGGCGGGCGTCGGAGCCCGGGACGTCCGGAACGGAACCCGGTGTTCCGCGCACTCTTGTCGACGCCGAGCGACAGCACCTGGCGGCGTGACCGCGGTGAGAGGCCGAGGGTCCAGCGGGTCAGTGGCGTGGCGCGTACATGATGACGGCGACGCCGATGAGGCAGATGACGGCGCCGGTGATGTCGACGGCGCCCTCGACCATGAACTTCGCCGCGTTCGCCCATATGACGGTCGTCGGTGCGAGTGCCACGGGCGACTGATGCAGAGATCACGGGACAATTGCCAGCATTCTGTGGTTCACCACCGACGGACGGCCTGGCCCGCGTGACCGTTGCCGGCGAGCGCATGCGCATTACACGCCCGCCGCGTCGGCTACAGTCGGCTGGCGATGCGCTCGAACGCTAGGCCCGCGTGGTCGACGAGTTCATGCATGCACATCAACATCATGAGGTACTCGGGATCCTCACCGACGTCGGCAAGTCCACCCAACGCAGCGGTGCACTGCAGCAGGCTAATCAGAGCACTCGTGCCGACTTCGGAAACATCGTGTTCGTCGTGAGCGCCGATGCGGATGGTCTGACCCACGGGTAGAAGCTGGATGCTGCGCTCGGCTGCGAAGGGTCCAGCATGGACGTGGTGGTTGGACTCCCGGTACAGCGGACGCCAGCGTTCCAGACCCGCGAGCCGTTCCAGCTCGACAAACTGAACGTCGCGTTCCGCGGCGAACAACGGAGCCGCCCACCGGTTCCGCTTGCGGAAGCTATCTCCGTACTTGCGAAGCATGTCCTGGTATTGCTGCTCGGCTTCGGCGACGACTGGCGCGAGAATCGGCGCGTAGCCCAGCGCGGCCGCATGCAACTGATGCTGCTCGATGTCGCCCCAGCGTTCCACAATGGCGTAGTCGACGTAGCGCTGCGCGAGGTCGAGCTGCTGGTGGTCAACGACCAGGTTCAAGACGACCGACAGCTCATGGATGGTTCTCCGTCGAGCAGCCGCCCCGTCAGCGAGGCCCGACCGCATGAGGCACAGCACCTCCGCCGCTGTGGTGCACGCTCGTGCATGCAGCACAAAAGCGACCTCGGCCGTCACGTCGGACGAATTATCGTTGTCCTCGACGTAGGCGTTGTACACCCTAGCGTTGATCTCGGCGGCGACCTGTGCGACGGCTTCGTATGTCGACAGAGCGGTTCCCCATAGCTCGTCGATGCGCTCGGCGAGCGCCGCACGCTCTCGCGCGCGGTCAGCGATGAGATCGGCCTTCCTGCGATGCAGCGAGGTCGTCATGATGCCGGCGAAGGTCGGCAACGATTCGACGAACGCGGTGGTCGCCACGCGAACCGCTTCCTCCTGCGCCAGCCCACGCTCGAGGGCGTTCTCAGCGAGATCCATGAGAAGCCGAAACGCAACGCCATCGGGTCTTTGCCGGTCGTCGTCAAGCGCCTGTGTCCCGTCCACGGCGGACATCGCCCTTCTGTTTGCAGGAACCTGAGATCGATGCTCGCGACAGTTCAAGCAGGACGCAACACCTTTACGGCGACGGTGATCGCCTCGGCGCTGGCGGCGGGCCTCGCTCGACCAGCAGCGCGGCGCCGCGGCTCTCGTCCGGAGCTGGCCACGGCCAGTCGGTGGGTGTCGCCAGCGCTCGTACGCGGTATAGGAGGGGCGGCAAGACCTAGGCCCGCTTCGCGGATCGGACCTTTGACCGACCTTGACCCTTACCAGCGCTCGCCCGCACCGAGCCAGGAACGGTATAAACGGTCACAACCAGTACTTATCAACAAGTTGGCACGGTCCCACTCCTTGAGGGGTGACAGATCCTGCCGGGATGCTGGCCCAGCGTCTTGCCCGCCGAAAGGCGGATGCTTACCGGCCTGGCGCCTCACACAATATCTCTTGTGAGAGAGCGTGGACCAAGGGATGTACAAGCGTCGTCAGCGGCCCCTGAGGACGTCTTGATCTCGCTCCTGGTGTCAGTGGACGTGTCCATCCGCGCCGCCGACTTCTCCCAGGCACTTGATTTGCTTGAGCAAGGCGCACGTGCTGCTGTTGCCTACCCCGGTCGTCATGTGCGGAAACAGATGAACGACCTCATCGAGGTGCAACGCCACCGCGTGAAAATGGCGCAGGATGCCGACGAGCGTGAGCGACAGAAGCAGGCTTTGAAGGCGGCTGCGACTAGAAGGCGCGAAGAGGCGCGGCGCTCCGCGCATTGCGTGAATTGCGGAATAAGCGGAGAAGGCGCGGTGCTGACTGACAAGTCCGGCCGTTTTCGTTGTTCCGAGTGCCATGCGAAGTGGGCAACCGCAACATGCGTCCGTTGTGGAAAATCATTCCGCCGCAGGCTTGTGGAGCCGCAGAGCCGTTTGTGCGACTTGTGTCGCGATGGCTCTGCCTCGACGTCGGTACGGGCTGCCAGCGCCGGCTTGCCTACACTCGGTAAGCGAGGTTGAGGTTGAAACTGCATGGTTGGCACGCGGGGGTGGTCCGCGACAAGCGTTGGCCGGAGCTTTACAAAGCCGTGCTCCTGGCGGTCATGCGCAGTCTGAACAGGCGGACGCCGCCCGGCTCAGCCCCCCGAAGCCTGCTGTGATCGGGCTCGATCGGATTGTTGGCGTACTGCTCGACGTGGTGCCACGCGGACGGGATCAGCTCGTCGAACACGCCCGGGTACATCGCAGCACCGTCGATGACGACCTCGATGGGCGTCAGCTTCAATGTCGACAAGGCCCGGCGGGCGAGATGCGCGGGCCGCAGCGCCGTCGCGGCGGGCTGAGCATGGCGACCAAACGCTGTAGTTTAGGGAACTCTCGCGCCCTTGGCGTCTGTTGCGTGACGTCTTGGAAGCTCGCTCCCGATTGACCGAGGTGTAGATGACATACCGGGGCGTATCCACCATCGGCTGGCTGGACACCGACGACCAGCAGACGCGACAGGTGCGGGCGGCGATCGCAGGTTTGGACGACAAGGAGGCACTAGACCCGCTCGGGCTCGGTGGGATCCGGGATGCCTTCGCCGAACGGCTCTTCCCCGGGACTTCGACGATCCAGACGCGACTGCGATACTTCCTGTTCGTGCCGTGGATTCTTCAGGATCTGGAGGTTGCCCGGCCTGACAGACGACGATTCGAGCACCAGTTGCGCAGTCGGGAGTTGCGGCTCATCGAGTCGCTGCGTAACTCGGAAGGCCGCGGGGTGGGCGTCATCGGATACCGCGCCCGCCAGCGGGTGTCCCGTCTTCCCTCGTCGATCTACTGGTACGGGCTCGGCTCATGGGGGATCCGCCGTGACGCCCGGCTAAGCCTCAGCCAGTACCGTGATGCCCTCACTCGGCGCGGCACTGTTTCCGCACGTGATCGGGACCCTGAGCTGGCGGTTGCGCCCCAGCTCATGTGGGACCCGGGCCTGCCGGACGCCCCACCTGGATTCCCTGACGAAGGCGTTGACCTGCAGGTCACCCGCAAGGAGGCTCAATATCTCCAGGACCGGATGGCGCAGACCAGACTTGACCTGACTGGCGGCGAGGAACAACCATCTCTTCTGGCGATCATCGCTCTTGACCCTGACCGCTGGCTGCAGGCATGGGCGCCATGGGAAGGTCCGATACTCGGCCTTCCTCAGTCGGTGGGTGACCTTCTGCGACACGGGCAGCTCTTCTCCCTTGTCACTTTCGGCGCTCAGCTGCTCTACAACGTGCTGCTCTGCGCGGAGGCCGAGCGGCGGTGCGGTGTCGACAGCGACGATCTCGCGACATGGTTACACGACCAACTCGCCGACTGGGTGACGGCGATGACGGCATCCAAGGGTGAACTCGCTGAT
This sequence comes from Dactylosporangium sp. CA-233914, assembly GCF_050942935.1. Lineage (NCBI taxonomy): Bacteria > Bacillati > Actinomycetota > Actinomycetes > Micromonosporales > Micromonosporaceae > Dactylosporangium > Dactylosporangium sp. CA-233914. Next base: position 9,072,099 of record NZ_CP192030.1, read on the forward strand.
TGGTGGTCCCAGCCGAACGAGTTCTGGGATGTGGTGCCGATGGCCGGCGCCCGGGTCCGGCCGGTCACCCAACGGTTCCTCCATCAGTGGATCACCTCGGCGATCCGCAGTCCTCGCGACGCGACGACGAACCGTAGCCTCGCTGCCGCGCTGGTGGCGCAAGAGCAGTCCCTCAAGGGCCGCTACGCACGGCTGAGTGACATGTCCGCTCTGCAGTCTTGGCGTGGCGAGCCGTTGGGCGCGGCACGGCAGACGTATCGCTGGCCGACCGTCCGCCGTCTTCTGGCCGATCTACGTGACGGCCTGGCGTAGGAAGGTTCGAAATGCTTGCACCTGACCAGCGGCTTACCCTCCTCGACAGTCTGCGCCCGCCACCCGGCTTCACACTCGACGTCGCCGTCGGAACGACGTACACGCTGAACCTGTCGGCCCTCCTGGTGGTGCCGACCGCGTACGCGCTGTTCGCCATTGGCGACAGCGACGGCGGCGACGAGTCCAAGCCGACCCCGATCGGTCTGCTCGACGCGCTGCGCCGTACCGCCGGTCGCGTCACTGTGTTCTGCGATGCCGCGCAGATCGCGCCGCCGGTGCTCGCCCGCCGGACTCTGCTCGGCTTCGTCGAGGACGCGGTCGTGCCGGTACGGGCGCCCGGCGGTGGTGTCTTCCATCCGAAGCTCTGGGCGCTGCGCTACGTCGACAGCGACGGCTCGTACGCCTATCGGCTCCTGATCGGCACCCGGAACCTGACGTTCGATCGATCCTGGGACACGATGACTGTGCTCGACAGCGACCCCGAGGGGCAGCCGATCGCCGGGGTCGGCGACTTTCTCCGTGCTTTACCGGGCATGGCGCTGGTGGGCCCTCCCCCGGCTGGTGTCGTCGCCGTCTCGACACTGGCGTCTGAGCTCGACCGGGCACGATTCACGCTGCCCGACGGATTCACCAAGGCAACGCTGCATTCGTTCGGGATGCACGCCTCACCATGGCCGTTTCCTGACCGGTGCGACCGCCTCCTGGTCGTCTCCCCCTTTCTCAGCGCACAGACGCTAGACCGGATGCCGGAGGCACGGCTGCGACGAGTCCTCGTGTCGCGTCCGGAGGCGCTGTCCGGCGCCGGCCAGGCCACCGCGCCGTACACCTGCTTCACCCTCAACCCTGTGGTCCTCGATCAGGACATCGACACCTCGGCCGGCAGCGTCGGCGACCCGGGTCGTGTTCTCAACGGGTTGCACGTCAAGCTGTATGTCATCGACGCCGACCGCGGCACGACATGGTGGACGGGCAGCGCCAACGCCACCGAGCCGGCGTTCTCCCGCAACGTCGAGGTGCTGCTGGAAATGGCGGGCTCTCCTGGTCGCCACGGGGTCAACGCGCTGCTCCGCCAGACAGGCGACGACGATTCCGCCGGCAAGTCGTTTCGTGACCTGCTGCTGGAGTGGATGCCGCCGGAGGGCGAGGACACGACTCCACCGGAGGTCGACGTGCTCGACCACATCCGACGGGCTGTGGCCGACGTGCCGTTCACCGCAGTGGTGGCCGAGCGCGAATCGGACGAGTACGAGGTCACCTACACCTCCGACGATCCACTGTTCTTGCCTGCCGATGTCGAGATCCGCTGCTGGCCGGTCACCGTTGCCAAACCCGACCGCCCGGCAGTTTCGCGCGACGACGGTCGGCTGGAGTGCCGGTACCCCGCAACGGTGCGTACCTTGACCCCGTTCCTGGCGGTCGAACTGACTGTCGGCGACTGCCGCACCGTGTTCGCGGTGCGCTGCCATCTGGTCGACTCACCCGCCAACCGGCAGCAACGCATCCTGGCCGAAATGCTCGGTGACAACGAGCGGCTGCTGCGGTACCTCATCGCCCTCCTCACCGACGAAGAGCTGCTGATCAGCGGCGAGGACATCGAGCGCGCCGTCAGCCAGGACTGGTCAGACACCGGATACGACCGGATGCCGCTGACGGAACTGATGGTCCGAGCGGCCGCACGCGAGCCGGCGCAACTCGCCGAGGTCGCCGAGCTTCTGACCGCGATGCGCGAGGCAGGTCAGCAACCGCTGCCGCCCGAGCTCACGGCGCTGTGGGACGCGGTCTGGCAAGTCGCGCAGGAGCAACGCAACAGAGGCGCACGGTGATCGATCCGAAGACCGAGCTCGCGATGCTCAAGGACTTCCAGCGTGCTACCGCTGTCTACACCTTTCGCCGCATGTACATGGACAAGGACGCAACGACACGGTTCCTTGTCGCCGACGAGGTCGGCCTGGGCAAGACCTTGGTCGCTCGCGCGGTGATCGCGCAAGCGGTAGCCCATCTGCACCGTCGTGGCGACCGCCGCATCGACATCGTGTACGTCTGCTCCAACAGCGCGATTGCCGAACAGAACGCCCGCAAGCTCGCGCCGAGTGGTCTCGAGGTGAAGACCGGTGGCCGCCTATCCCTACTGCCCGGCCAGCAGGGGCACCTCAAGCACGGAGTGAACATCGTCGCCCTCACCCCCACCACGTCCCTGCAGCACCGCACGGGTCTCGGACAGCTCCGAGAACGGGCACTCGCGCACCGGTTCCTATCCCTCGCGTGGGGATCTGACCTGGTCGAGGACGTCGGGACCTACCGGGTCTTCGCCGGCGAGATCGGCGGCAAAGACGGCAAGCTCACTGATCTCCGGCAGCGGTTCGCCACCGAGCTCAACCGGCGCAACCTGGCGGTGGCCCACGGCACCAAGGGCCTGTTCACGGCCGAGCTGAAGGCGGTGGACCGCCGCTTCCGCGCGGAGACGGACGAGTCCCTCCAGCAATGCCTGGAGTGGCTCGCCGCCCAGTACCGGAAAGGCCACGCCAGGCGAGCCCCGGAGACCGCTGTCGTGCGCAAGATGTTCGTCGGCAACATCCGCCATGCGCTCGCGGCGACCGGCGCGGCGCTCCTGCGGCCGAGCCTCGTCATCTTCGATGAGTTCCAGCGCTTCGCCGATCTGCTGCACGATACGGACACCGACACGCGAGTGCTCGTCGAACGCCTCATCGAGGGGCACGCCCGCGGCAACATGGAGGCCACCCGGACGCTCTTGCTGTCCGCGACGCCGTACCGCATGCATACCACGGACGTCGAGCGAGCCAGCGGAGAAGAAGAGCACTACCGGGACCTGCTCAGAACCATAGAATTCCTCACCGGCGAGCCCGGCGCGCCCGGCCTCACCGCGGACCTGCGGCGCCTCCGACAGTGTTTGACGCGGATCCCGTCCGACGGCCCCGAACCGGCACGGGAAGCCGCCGCCGAGATATCTGCGCGGCTACGCAAGGTGATGGTTCGCACCGAACGGCTAGCGAGCACTGACGACCGGAACGGCATGCTGGCAACGGCGACCGGCGCCGTCACCGCGCCGTCGGCACAGGACATCCGCGCGTTCGTGGCGGCAGCGCGCCTCGCCGCGGACGCCGCCCATGATAGTGCGGCGCACGACCATGCGCTGGTCGAGCTGTGGAAGTCGACGCCGTACCTGCTCAGCTTCCTCGGCCAGGAAAACTACAAGGTCAAGCGGAACGTCGTCGAGGCGCTGGAAGATCCAGCGCGCGCAGCCCGGCTGACTCGGCAGCTCCCGGCCAACCCCGCCGCACTGCGCTGGAAGGACATCGATCGCTACCGTCAGGTCGACGTCGGCAACGCCCGGCTCCGCCGCCTGCTCGCCGACATCGCCAGGCCAGCCGCGCACCGGCTGCTGTGGGTACCGCCCGCCGCGCCGTACTACGAGCCGTCCGGCGACTTCGCCCCCGCCGAGGCCCGGGCGCTGACCAAACGCCTCGTCTTCTCCGCCTGGAACGCCGCGCCAACAGCGATCAGTGCCCTCACCAGTTACGAGGTGGAGCGCCAAACCGTCGGCAGCAACGACGCGATGCGGTACGGCGCGGACGCGAACCGCCGCGCTCCCCGACCGCTGCGCTTCGCCGTACAAGACGGCAAGCCCACCACTATGACCTCATACCTGGTACTGCACCCGAGCGTTGCGCTCGCCGACGCCTTCGACCCGCTCGCAATCGCTCACGAATTACGGGCGTCGGGCGTGAGCGCCACCTCGGACGCGGTGCTCGCCGCAGTCGCCGACCGACTGCGCCCTGCCGTCGACGCCATCACGTTCGGGTACCGGGAGGGGACGACGGACCCATCGTGGTACTGGCTCGCGCTGATGATGCTCGACTTGAAGCTCGACGAGCAGGAGGTACCTACTGCTTTCTGGCTTGATGGGCAGGACGCCGACCAATCGGAAGAGGACCGGCGGCTGTTCTGGCAGCACCTGGACTATGGGTTGAACGTCGCTGAGGACGCGACTCCTGCGGAGATCGGCGCACCACCGCCGGACCTCCTTCAGGTCCTGGCCGAGCTCGCTATGGGGTCGCCGGCGATCACTGCGATCCGCGCGATCCGACGGGTCATCCCGGACGCGGATCCGCTGGACGTGCTCCGGGCCGCCGCCGAGATCGCTTGGGCGTTCCGGTCGATGTTCAACGGCGCTGAAGCGACCGCGATCCTGCGCCGCGGCGACGACCAGACATTCTGGCGTGCCTGCCTGCGATACGGCGTGGACGGCAATCTGCAGGCCATGCTCGACGAGTACGTCCACGTCCTCGCCGAGTCCCAGCGCTACGACGCCGACAACATCCCAGACCTCTCCAAGCACATGGCCACCGCACTGACACTTCGCACTGCGAGCTACCACGTCGACGCCGTCGACGGCGGGCGTCTGGTAGGCCGGTCGATGCGCGGGCGCTACGCGACAAGGTTCGACCAAGGCCGCGACGAGGAGCAGGCCGCTGTCCGCACGGAACATGTCATGCAGGCCTTCAACTCCCCGTTCTGGCCGTTCGTCCTCGCCACTACCTCTATTGGCCAGGAGGGACTCGATTTTCACCTGTACTGTCACGCCGTCGTCCACTGGAATCTGCCACGGAACCCGGTCGATCTGGAACAGCGCGAAGGACGGGTACACCGGTACAAGAACCATGCGGTACGCAAGAACGTGGCCGCCCAATGCGGACTGCCGGTATCGACCGACGGCGACCCGTGGCAGGCGATGTTTGAGGAGGCGGCTCGGCTACGGCCATCCGGCGAGACCGAAATCATGCCGTACTGGGTCTTTCCAGGAGATGCACAAATCGAACGACACTTGTTTGTGCCACCGTACACCCGCGACGCCTCGAGCCTGTCCCGGCTGCTCGCGTCGACCGCGCTCTACCGGCTTGCATTTGGCCAGCCCCGACAGGAAGAGCTCATCGATGGGCTGATGCGGCAGCTGTCTGACGAACACCGCAAGACGTTGCGGGACATCCAGGTGGACCTACGGCCACCAGCGCTCGACGGATGAACCAAGCCTATGCTGCTCGGCCAGCGCATCGCCTAATGTCAATGTTATCCTTATCGTTGGTCGATTGGCGCGTCTATCTGCCACGCTCGTGGACCGCCCAGCCGCAGCGCTGCGCGGCCGCCGGCATCCCCGAGCACATCGAGTTCGTCACCGAGGCCGAACTGGGCCCCTGGATATGACTATGACTGCGGCGACAACGGCGCATTCCGGGCCGACGTGGCCGTGCTCGGGCTGGGCTGTATCGTGGCGGTCTCCCACGACCACCTGATCCCCATCGACAGCACCAGACTCGAGTGAACACCGACCGAATCGCCGCCCGAACTACCCGGCGATCCCTGACGCCGGCGCTTCGACACTGTCAACGTCATCCTCCGGCCGCTCAAAGCAACTTGAGTTGTTCGCGTCCAGAGGACTCCGCGCGGACGATTTCAAGATCCTCTATTTTGCATCCCCGCAGCGTCCCAGTGGCCGCAGCCCCATGGTCTCGCTTAGAAAATAGGTGGGCTCACGGGGGGCTGAGGACTCACCTGGAACGGCCATAGGGGACTACGCATCGGCAGTATGCAGTTGATCTTCTATCGCCTGCGCCCCGGCGGGCCCAGCCGTGATGGCAGAGCTGTCGACATAGCTCCAATTGGCCACGACTCTGATCGCCGGACCATCGGTGGTCCGGGCGTATTCAACCCGCTTGAGGTGGTAGCCGTACTGCCGTCCATCAAGTGGATGGTGTTCGCCGAGGTCGCAGACCAGGAGCTCGCAGTCATGGAATATGCTCAGATCGAGCGCCTCGTCGTCTTCGAGGTGATCGTGACCGGCGATGAATGGGTTATCGATCACCACTCCGGTGACCCAGCGACTAAATCCCATTCCTGTATCTGGCTCAGGCGCGGTCACCAGTGCTCTTATTCCACCAATGCCGATAGCTCGATGGCGCAGATGGATTCGCTGAACGGACTCCGCATCTCGTGGCCGCAGGTAGAGGTTCTCGTGTACGCCAAGCGTGTGGCATAGTTCGAGGAGCGGTCGCGTGTCCAGCGGGTGGCCTTGAAGCTGGAACGATATGTTGAGGTTCCACATCTGGCGTGAAGTAGATGCGGAAATCGTGGCGGCGATGGTGTAGAAGCCGCCGTCGCAAACGTCGGTGTAAAAGACCTCTTCGCTGTGGTGTGCGTCTTCGGTCTTCGCCCGCTCCTCCCATCTCTCCAGCTCGGCCACGAACTCGTGCGGTCCCCATCCATGCCAGTTGCGGCGGGACTGCTGGATACTCCAGCGGGCGTGGGATGTCACCCAGCCGAGGTTGGCCATGGTGTTGAGCAACTCGACGAGCTGTCCCGCGTGGTACGCCCGGGGCTGGATGTCGAGGGTGACTCCCACACCGGAGGCGGGAACCCAGTCGATGTCGGCAAGGTCGTGGGTGAACACGAATTGCCCAAAGTCGCCGGCGCAGTCTAGTGAACGTGTTTGCGTGCCGTCTGGCCAGAGCAGTTCGTATTCCGTCTCGGGTAGCCGGACAAGGCGTTCCGCGCGCCGCTCTGCTGGTTCGTCAAGCAGGACTTCGCCGTTGACGAGCAGGGCTTGGCGTTTGCGCCACAACAGGTCCGAAAGTGTGAAGAATCCAGTCGCAACCTGCTCCAGCTCGCGGCCCGACAGGAGAAGCATCGGCTGGGCACGGTTGGCCAAGACTTCGGCCAGCACCGGCTCGGTGAAACCTTGGTAGCTGAGCAAAATGCCGATGGCGTGCGTGTCAGCCCGTCGGAGCCGCGAGCGCAGGGAGTCGATATCGTCGATGTTAGCTTTATCGCTTCGCCATTTGCATTCGACGAGGAAGATGTCGGTGACTTTGATCGCGATGAGGTCGGTCTGTCGTGGCCGAGCCGCACCGGGGTTGAGCTGGACTCGGAAGTGATCGCGACGGAAGAGGTCCGCGGTGATGGCTTCCAGCTCTCGCCCCCGTCGCGCAGCGTCTGGCATCTCCTGCGCCGCCTGCAGCAATATACCCACGTCGTTGTCACGCATGCGAACTTCCCGTGTCGGCGGTAGACCCTGACCGCGCTGATCGCGGCCACGAATCCTACCGCCCGAGAGCTCGGCGGCCTGCTGCGCCGCACCGAACGGAACAACACCGCCTCGGCGACCGTCCCATCGAACGAGCCGGCGCTGGCGAGCACTGCGGCGTTGCGCCAGCGGCTCGCTACGGCACCCGAACCACGATCCGCGGAGGCGGAGGCGGCGCAGCACCGTCCACTGTGGCTCAGCACTGAAGCCGAGCGACTCCTTGGCCTCGCGCCCTGCCTGCCCCGACCGTTTGATCCAGTCGGCGCGTCTCGCTACGCCATCGGCATGCACACGCCTTTCCGTTGTGTGTGCTGGACTTCTAACCCGATCGCCCTTCGCCCGATCTTGGTGCGCTTTCACCAACATCACCTTCCGGCACGCGCGTCGGCAGGCACGCTGGCTGACCCGAGCAGGCGACCCACAGTCGGGTCTGTGTGCGTCCGGTCATCGGTTGGTGAGAACGATGACCGCCATGAAGCGCAGCGTCCCGGCCGTGAACGAACACATGATCGCCACGCGCATCCCTGCGCCGCTCCCCCGGTCCCTCCCAGCGCCACCGCCCCGCCCAGCCCACCGCCGCCTACCACACCCACGCCGCCGAACAGCCCGGACCTCGACATCGCCCGACTCGACCTATCCGGCCCGGATCTGCGCCTGCACCTTGCTGCACCGGCTCGGCTGGCACCCCGGCCTCCAGGTACGACTCGACGTCACCGATCAGACCATCAAGGTCACCTCCGCATCACCGGCCGCCACCTGGTCGGCGCCAGCCGCAAACTCGCCATCCCGATCGCCGCCCGGCCGCTGTGCGCCATCACGTCGGGTGAAGCCGTCGTCCTCGTCGCCGACCTCGGCCGTGATCTTCTCGTTGTCCACCCGGCGCGCGCCATGCCCGTCTGCTCGCGGCACTGTTCGAGCCGAACATGGCAGCTGACCAGACCGGCTCACATCAGCATGGGCGGCGCTCGCACAACTCGACGTCACCCTCGCCGACCTCCAGCACGACGCGCAGCCACCACGTCCCACCGTTGACGAGTACGTGCCGCAAGTCGTCGCCGCAGCGGGCCCGGCGCCCAACGCGCCTACGGCAGCTACTGGCAGCCCATAGTGGCAGTCTTGCGCGGCCGGCGAGTCGACACAGTCATGCCCAGCAAAATCCCGGCGATGCAACTGAGGGTCGCCGACAGCGCCCGGGCACTTGCGCCCCGAAGACGAGGCCGAGTATCAGCAGTCGGTCGTCGCCCAGCTCGAGCTTCCTGGCATGGGGACATGGATACAATTACCTTGGTGTCGTGGCTGAGCCGACGCGCGACACCGATGAGGCGCAGATCCGATTCTTTCTGGCCAAGCTGCGGGCTCAGAACGCCCACCATCTTTTTGAGGAGATCTGCCGACACTTCGCGCAGGCCAGGATCAGTCGTCGGATCATGCCCTCAACTGGGCCTGTGTCTGCGGGAGGCGACGGTGGCCGCGACTTCGAGACCTTCCGCTCATACATCGACGCGGCCGCAGACGAGGCCAGTGGGATCGCGGTGGGCGTCTGCACGTTGCAGGTCGACGACCTAGAAACAAAGATCAAAACTGATGTCGCAAAGGTGATCTCAGGCGGACCGGTCCACGCGATCTATGCGCTCTGCGAAGCTGATCTCGCGAAAGGACGCCAGCAGAAGCTTCAAGGCTGGGCCTGGTCGACGCACAACGTGCGGTTGGAGGTCATCGACGGCAATGCCTTGGCTACCCAGCTCGCCGCGCCCGACCTCCGCTGGATCGCCGAGCGCTTCTTACGGCTACCGCCAAAGTCGACCGCAAGGGAAGATCTCCGTCGCTTCCTCGACGCAACAATGCGGGCGGCCAAGACTCGTCCTCGAAGTTCCCGGTACCCCGCACCAGCTCAGGTCTACCAACCTCCCAGACTGTCAGAAGACGCTCGGAAGCCGACTGACGTCGACCACTCATCATTACCGCTCGAGACGGTTGGAGCGCTGCTGGAGCGGCATCAGCACCTCGTCGTGTACGCCGCGCCCGGCGTCGGCAAATCGAGCTTGCTGACGAACCTCATGACCGATGCCGTCACCGCATGGATGAACGCCAGTCCGGTCTCGTACCTGCCGGTCCGGATCCATGCCCGGCATCTGGCTGCGGGAAAGCCACTCGCGGAGGCAATCCGTGACGGTGCGGTCGCCGAGTTGAGCAGCAAGCTCGTCCACGGTGTACCTGCCTCCTTGTTCGGCACGGCGCCGGAGCCGGGCGGTCGATGGCTGGTGTTGGTGGACGGCTTGGACGAGATCCAAGAGATCGAGCGACGGAAGATCGCGATCGATGCGGTTGCCGATGGTCTCAATCATTGGCCGTGGCGGTTCGTCGTCGCCACCCGCCCGCTGCCAGATGACGATCTGGCTCCGCTCCAATCCGACTGCGGGTTCGCGACGCTGCTGCCGTTCGATAGTTCGACCGTTCTCCGCTTCGCCGTTAGGTGGTTCGAGCATTACGGCCTGCCGGATCCGGATCGCCTTGCCCATCAGGTGCTGGCCGTCGGTTCGTCGATCGTAGGACGACGTCATGGGCACCCGGCGCTGGTCACCGAGATGCTGTGCAACCTGATCTGCGAGAGCCCGCATCGGACACTCCCCCGGAATCTGGCGCTGTTGTACCGCGACTACGTCGAACTACTCCAGCGACCATCCGAGGACGGCGCATCCGGTCATCTACAAGAACTCCAGCAGTACGGTATTCCGCTGCTGTCGACGGCCGCTTACGCGTTACAGTGCGAGTATGGCGATACGCCCATTCTCGATCTAGCTCTTGCAGACGCGGCCGAGCGAGGTATCCGAGGCTTCACGCACGAACCGAGACGGTGGCGGCGAGCGGTTCACGACGCGCTGTACCGTACGGGCATCGTCACCGCCGGCCCGGACGGGCACTTTACCTTCGTCCACCAGACGATGCAGGAATATCTCGCCGCTTGGCGACTGGCCGAGGTGATGTCATCTGTTGATGCCAAGGACCGTGCGTCGATGGTCGCTCGTTTCACCGATGAAATCGCCTACAACTTCGAGATGCTACGATTTTTCGGCACTATCTGGCAGGACCAGGGTGAGGATCCCGATCCGCTGATAGCCGCTTTGCTTGGCGAGTACCCCGATGAGGACGTGCTGCGCCTGGTGCAGCGTTTCATCGCTGACGGGCTGCATGTTGGCAACACGACGGTCGCCATCCTTGTCGACGCTGTCAAGAACTGGCGCACCGGGAGTCCCGAGCGGCTTCTCGCAGCGTCCACCATCGCCCAGATCGATGCTGCGAGGTGTCAAGCTGTTACTCGCGCTATCCGTCGATCCTGACCAGGAAGATGCCGATCGGCTGACCGCGATACAAGAACTGTGCGCCGCTGGCCCCACTGCAGGCAACGCCATCAGAATGCTGATGCTGTTGACAGGCGGAGACGACCTCGGAACCCGTTACTACGTCGACATCAGCACACTGCTCACCACCATGCCACGAAGCGATCGACTTGACGCCGCCGGCCTGCATGCGCTGATCGACAACCAGTACCTTCCGGATTCGCTGCGTGCCCTCGCAGGGGGCACGCTGCTTGACTCCGGTGACCCGTTCGCCTATACGGCGGCCAAGTCGTCAATGCCGATCGAACGTCTCATCACCTCGCTCGGCGAACTGCTGGAACGGCGCCAACTTGAAGCCGAGAACATGCTTCGCCGACTGTCCACGGACGCCGAGCTGTCAGCTGGCACCAGAGCCCAAGCCCGCGAGGAGCTCGAGCTGTTCGGCGAGATTTAGGAAGATAAGGCAGCCAATAGATTGTCGACGAGCCCAAACACTGTCTGCTGCCACCGCGATCACGGCGGCGCAGACCGCTGGTGTACCGGTTCCGCCATCAACGAAGGGGAAACTTGGAATAAATAAAGCTCTTTGCGAACAGAAGCGCGTCCTTTGCCTGACTTTCGGACGGCTCTACACCCTGGTGTATGGCCCGGTTCCGCGGCTGTGCTATCTTTGTTTGGATGTCGTTTTGTGGCGGCAACGCTTCACCCAGCGCACGTAAAGCAATCGAGAGATTGACGATTTGACCATACTTGTCCTCAATGAGCTTTCTCTGACCGGCTGCAGCCGTCGCCAGACGATCATCGAGCAGCTTAATGAGGGACGTTTCAAACGCCGTAGCCGAATCAAGGATGCTCTGGCGGTATTCCTCTCGATTGAAGTACTTTAGGGCGCTAATTAGTTGCGCGTAATAGCCGGGCGGATACAAGCCGGAAGCACTGAGCCGCAGGACGCGCTTGAGGCTTGCCCTTGGGACGCCATCAGTGAGGACGACAGTAATGGCAACGGGTTGCCGTTCGATGACGCTCTTTATCCTTCTTTCTGTCTTCGACTTGTCCGCGGGTATAAAGAACGACTCTAGACTCTCCGCTTGCCGAACTTTGGATCCGTCGTTTGTCAGGTCCTCATACTCTAGGACTTCAAACCACTTCGCAAAGCTCTCCCTCCATGACACCAGGTGCTTCTTGGCCACTCGCGCTTCTGCGGCAGTCATCCTCCCCCTGGAGCGGACGACAAACTGGTTACATGTAAAGTTGCGTACTTCCTGACTGTTGTCATTCCATGAGTTCGCTCGGCCGAACGAATCGCGATCGCTCTCTCTGATGAGCCATTTCATGGTCAGCCGCGTTCCTTGGAATGTAGGCTTAGGGTGCCCAAACCCGCCCCTGTCTGAGAAATCAAAATAGGGGAAGCAAATCAGGAAATATTGCCCCTTGTACGAGAACCGCACCTCGGCTCCCACGCAATCGGCGTCAAAGGTGAAGCGCCTGTCGCGGAAGTTGATGAGTGATTCAAAGTAGCCGAGGGGCGGGTTACTCATACGGATATCATAACAGGAACAGGGTTTCAGCATCTCGCATCAAACACCACACGCCGCCCGGCTACAGAGAGATTGCAGGGTCGGAGCTGGCGCGGTGGTATGGCGGTAGAACCGGCAGCCTTCGCGTTCCGGTGGTTTCCCGCCGGTTGTCCCACTGCCGTGACCGTGGCCATGGTGCTCCGTTTCGAGCTCCCGCCGCATCGAACCGTGCATGCGGTTCTCCCGCGCACGACTCACCGACGCCGTTCACAGCCGGCATTCGACTTGTCCCGCCGCCAAGGCTTGAACGGCCTTGGCGGCACGACGGTTCCCAAACCTCAGGGTCAGCTCGTTGCTCGACTGGAAGGACAGCACCTGCCAGCCGAATGCGCGGCTCCGTTTTGTTCCGCTTGGCGACGCCCAACGCCAATCGCACCTTCGCGTAGTACCGACATCAGGGTTCGAGCGGTCTCGCCTCCGACACCCTCCGGGCCGCAGCCCTCAGCGCTACGACTTACGGAGCAGCCCAGAGCAGCACGGACGCCCACCTCCCCGCGGCGGTCACCGCCCCGCCGTCACCGTCGCCGGCCGAGTAGCGCAGTGGTGTATCGAGCGCCGGGCCGCCGGACGTGCGCTGGGCGCCGTCGAACAGCAGGCAACGCGCGGTCTCCGGACCGCCCGGCATCCGGACCGCCATCCACGGCGCTAGGGGAAGCGGCGGCCGGTCCGGGTGGGTCAGGACCGGCGCGTTGCTGACCAGCGGCAAGCTGGTGTTCAGCACGTCCGGGGCGGGGTGCCCCGCGCCGCGCGCCTTCAGCACCTCGACCGCGAACCGCTCGCCGTCGTAGGTCATCGACAGCGGGAGAGCGATCTCGGCCCGCCACGCGGACAGGGCCCGTTGCGCGAACCGGCGCAGGAGCGTGTCCAGGCCCTGGCCGTGGTCGGCGCCGTCCACGACGCGGCCGTGCGCGAAGCCGTTGCGCACGGCGACGAACTGCTGCAGCGCCTGCCGGCCGCCCCGGTCCGGGGCGAGGTACGACCACAGGCGCTTGAAGTCCGGCCCCGCGTTCGGCAGGTCGTCCAGCGCGACGCAGACGTTGAGCCAGGTTCCCATGCTCGGCGCGCCGAATTGCTGCGCGCGTACGCCGCGGAGGAGGGTCGGCGGCGTTCCGGCCAGCCCCACGACCGACGCGAACCGGAACACGGACTCCAGGGTGTGCAGCCCTTCGAGGAGCCGCTTCTCGGGATCAGTGGTGCGCACGTACCGGTCGAAGCGGTACGCCATCGGGGTGGGCAGCTGCCGCGCGGCCCGGTCCAGGGCGTCGGCCCGCTGGTCGCCGACGGCCAGGACGCAGCGCTCGACGAGCTCTGCGCCCGCGTTGTCCTTGTCCACCCAGTCGCGCGCGCCGAGCCGCACCGCCCGGGTAATCTGCTGCGCCGCGCCTTCGCCGGAGAGGGCAAGCGCGGGGATCCTCCAGCCGCCGCGCCGCAGCTCCTCCAGCAGCCAGAGTCCGCCCCAGTGGTCTGGTGGCATCTTCATGTCCACCAGGAGTAGGTCCACCGGCCGGTCGGCGACAGCGGCCAGCGCCGCCTCCCCATCGGGTACGAAGCGTAGGCGGGCGCCCGCCTTCTCCAGCGGCCTGCAGATCGATCGGGCCACGTCGGGCTGGTCGTCGGCGACGAGGACGAGCGTCCCGTCGAGGTGGTCGGTCACGGGTCCTCCGGCGTGACGGTGGGCGCGAGCGGCAGCGTGATGTGCCAGGTGGTACCGGCGGGCGTCGGGACGGCGGTGAGCCGCCCGCCGACGCGCCGGAGCAGCGATCTGACCCCCAGGAGGCCGAGCCCGTTGCCGCCTGGCTTGGTGCTACGCACGCGCCGGCCGGCGTCGAGCGCCTGCACCACCTCGGGCGGCAACCCCGGACCGTTGTCGTGCAGCTCGATCGTCGCCTCGTACCGGTCGGCCGTCCAGTCGAGCGAGATCGCGCCGCCGCCGGGCAATGCCTCGACCGCGTTGCGCATCAGGTTGTCCAGCACCGCGGTGAGCGTCCGGCCGTCGACCGCGACGTCGATTGCGCGGCCGGCCGGCGGTACCCGCAGCGCGACGTCGGCGGGAAGCCATCCGATGGCGGCCGTTCCGTACCGGCGCAGGTAGCTGCCGAGCTCCGTGCGGCCGTCGTCGATGGGCGCCGGCGCCAGGAGGGAGGCGGCCGCTCGGACGCTGAGCGCGATGACCTTGGCCGCCGTGAGGTGCCGCTCGCCAGCGAGCCGCTGCTCAAGGCGCGCAACAGGATCGTTGGACAGGTCCGCGACGGCGTGCCTGGCCGCCGTCATCTGGTTCTTGAGATCGTGCAGGAGGTCCGCGATCCCGGCCCGGTACGGCTCGGCCTTCGGCCGGGTCGCGGCGAGGACGGCGGCCAGGATGGGCCCTGGCGCCGATTCCGGGGCAGCCCGGGTGACGGTCATTTCGATGCCGTCGTGCACCGGTGCCAGCATCACCATTGGGGTGACCTCGGACCACAGCTCGCACACCCGCTCGACCTTGGCCGGGTGTGGGCGGGGTCCGTCGACGAGGCGGACCAGGATGCGAACCGGGTCGCCGTGCGCCAGCGACACCGCCGCGGTGGCCTTCCGACCGAGCACGGTCGCGACGGCCGCGTCGAGCACCGCCCGCTCCCGCCCGTCGACGACGGTGCCGGACATCTCCGCGGCGAGCAGGCGGCCGCGGTACAGCAGGCGCCACTCGTCGGCGGCCTCACCCAGGTCGCCGCCCGGATCGTCCGCGCCGAGGCAGCGGTAGACGTTGCACAGCTGGATCAGCTCGTTGACGTGGCTCGGCTTGACGCCCGTCGGGCGCGCGATCTGCTCGATGGTGTGCAGCGCCTCCGTGAGCCGCGCGTCGAGCGCCTCGCCCGACCGGAAGTCGCGTTCGAGTACGGCGCGGAAGAGCTCCTCGAGCCGTGGCTGGCTGCCGCCCATGGGTTCCGGACTCCGAAGCGCCGCGTCCGCGTTGCGTGCCCAGCGCGTCAACCGCTCCAGGGAGGCGGCAAGGTGGGTGCCGAACAAGCGGAACCGGCTCCAGGTCGTCGCCGCGACCGGGGTGTCGACCAGCACGGCGGCCTGGTGGGCGAGCAGGAAGTCTGCGAGCGTGCGGTCGTCGGCGAAACTGTCCCGGAGCCGGTCCGGGAAGTCGGGCTCGGCGAGGAGGTCGAGAACGCCGAGGATCACGCCGGAGGCGTCGTGCTTTGAGCGCCCCTTCGAGGTGGCCGATGGCCCCTGCAGGATGGTCTGGGCGCCGAGCACGTCGCTGATGAGCGTGGTGGTGGTGACGTAGGTCGTGGCGTGATCTGGGCCCGAGACGTGGTACTCGCGCTCCACCCGCAGGCGCAGGGCGTTGGTGTGCTGCTCCAGGATTGTCGTCGGATCAGCGTCGTGCGGGGCGGCCGGGACCATCTCCGCGAGGACGGCGTCCCATTTCGCCGGCCAGACCTGCGCAAGGCTGCGCGGGTAGCCGGTGCCGACGAAGACTGCGCCGATCATCGCCTGGAAGGCGGTGGCGGCCATCTCCGGCGAGATGCCGACGGCCGCCTGCCCGGTGCCAAGCAGTAGGCCGGGGCCGATGCCCGTCCGGTCGAACAGTACCGCGTATCCGTCGTTGTCGAGGTTGCGGAACGTGTACTCGGCGGGCGGCTCGGCGACGACGTGCCGGACCGACACCAGTGCGTGCTCGTACATCGCGACGCAGGAGCCTACGAACGCCAGCGCGGTGTTGTCCCGTTGGTCGGCCGCCTGCAGCTCCGTGCGGTGTTCGAAGGCCCAGGACGAGTGGACGAACGCCTGGGACACGAGGCCAGCCGTGCCGTGCGGCAGCCCGAAGAGCTGCAGCAAGCGGCGGACCTGGGCGGTATGCGGCCACCCGGCGGCACTGGCGATGCCGGTCAGCATCTTCGGCGCCGTCCGCGTCGGGGGAGCCTTCGGCGCGGCGAGCAGCGCCTCCGGCATGTGCCGCCGAAGATAGTCCAGGTAGGCAGCCTGAAGCGCCGACTTCTTGCCCGGTGCGCCACCGCTGCCGCTGCGCCCCCGCGGGTCCGTGACCCGCGCACGATACCCGGAGTTGTGATCGGCCCCCTGGGGCTCGACCGTTGTCGTCAGGCCGTTCATGCCGAACCTCGCGTCCAGAAACGACTTCGGGTCGCGGGCGGCCGGGCTGACATCCCGGCCGTCCATCGCCATGACGTCGCGCAGCAGGTCCGCCGCGACGTCCAAGCGGCCAGCCAGGCAGAGTACCGCGATCAGCTGCCGGCAGAGGTCGGCCGGGACCTTCGCCGGGACCTGGCCACCGACGAGGCTCTGCCCGAGCGCCGCCGACCGCAGCAGCCACGGCTGCGTGGCCGTCCAGCCGGGCAGATTGCTCACGATGTTCGAGACGGCTTCGCTGAGCGCGCCAGCGGACGCGCCGGGGATCCGGCGGTAGGACTCGACCCCGGCCTGGCGGCGGACGAACGTCTGGCCGAGTCCCCGAAGGCCGTCCAGCAGGCCGGCCGTCACCCCGGGCAGGTCGGCGGTGTGCTCGTGGAGATGGCTCCGGTGGCTGAGTGCCACGCCGATAGCGCCAGCAAGCTCCGCGCTGGGCGCGGACAGGCCGATGCCGCGCAGGTGCTCCAGCGCCGGCGCGATCCGGTCGCCCGGGTCCCGCTGGTCCGCGAGCACGCCGAGCGCGTCATTTCGTCCGGTCACCGCTGCGCTCATGCCGCCGTCCACGACACGGCACGGTACACGGCAGAAAGGACCGCAGCCGTGCAAGGTGCCGCTACGCCCCGAAACCGCACGGCTCCGCGTACCGCACGTGGCGTAGACCGAGACCATCAACACGTGCGTCGATCCCGCTATGCGGATCGTCCGCTCAGTTCCGAGTTGAACCGTTGTACCGGGCTGGCTACGCTATCCGCATGCACACACGTTTTCGGCGTGTGTGCTGGGTGTGGGGGTTCAATTCCCCCCTTCGACACCAACCCATAGCATCCCTGCGTTGTTTGACGCAGCCGTGTTCGAGCGCGTTCGAACACTCCACCAACGCATCTGTGCTGGATTCGGCCGCACGGCGGTGCCGTCCATGACCAGCATCGTGCCCGCAGTCGTCCCGGCTTCCCTCGCGAACACGACGAGCGGCCACGCAGCGACGAGACGACCCGTCCGTGGTCCGCTGCCGTTGCCGACCTTCACCGATCGGCGGACCCGCCGGACGGTCTACGCCCTGCCGGCGATCGACTGCAACGGCAGGCTCGCCGATCAGGCCATCGTCCGGGTCATGGGCTGGAAGCCCGGCACCCGGTACGCGATCCAGGAGCACGATGGGCTGCTGCTCGTCGACGCCAGCCCACGGGGAGTATTCACAGTCAGCCGGCAGGGTCACCTGTACATTCCGGCCGTCGTGCGGCGCCGTTGTGCGATCTCGCCGGCCGATCGGCTGCTCATCGCCGCAGAGCCAGCCGAGCGGCGGCTCGTGATTCATCCACCGGCCGCCATTGACGCAATGATCGCCGATCGTCACCGCGCTGTGCTTGGCGGTGACGCCACATGACCGCCGCACGTGCGGACCTCGACGCCGCCCTGCTGTTGCTGGACCGTCTCGGCGTCTCCCCCGCCGACCTGCACCAGGCCGCACGCGACCGTCGGCAGATACCCACATTCACTGAGTACGTCCCCGTCGTAGCTGACGCCGTGGGGAGCGGCAGCCGCCGCGCCTACAGCTCGTACTGGAAGCGGCTGGTGGATGCTTGGGGAGACCGGCGTCTAGACGAGGTGACCCCGTCCGAGATCGAACGCCTGGCTCAGCAAATCAAGGCGAACGTCGTGCCGCGGCGCAACGCACGCGGAGGCCGCAGCGCCGCGGAGCTGTTCATCGCCGCATTGCGCTGCCTCTACAAGCGGGCCGTCGCGGACGGGTACCTGACCGCCGCGGATGACCCTGCCCAGAAAGTGGAGAAACCCCGCCGGCTGCCCAGCACCCGCCGGGCGATCGCTGACACCCGCTTGGCAGAGATCAACCAGGTCGCGAGCGCCACGGGCGACGATCCAAATCTGGACACCCTGCTGTTGCGCCTGCACACCGAGACTGCGTGCCGCCGAGGCGGCGCGCTCGCGCTGTTGCCGTCGGACCTTGACTCGGAGCAGTGCCTCATCCTATTGAAGGAGAAGGGCGAGACAGTTCGGTGGCAACCGGTCTCCCCCACCCTGATGCGTCACCTGCTGCAACACATCGAGGAACGCCACGCCTCACCTAGCACTCCCGTTCTCCGCTACCGTGACGGACGGCCAATCTCCCGGCGCCGATACGACCACCTCTGGAAACGGATCGGACGCGCACTCCCCTGGGTGATCACCCAGCAGATCAGCACCCACTGGCTGCGGCACACCACGCTGACATGGGTCGAACGCCAATTCGGCTACGCAGTCGCGCAGGCATACGCCGGTCACATGAGCGGCGACGCCAGCGTCACCGCCACGTACGTTCGGGCGACACTCCACGAAGTCGCCGCTGCGCTCGCAGCGCTCACCGGCGAGTCACATCCCCTCGCCCCGGCATTGACATCGGGCCTGATCGCCCATACCGCCAGCGTCCGAGAACGGGTCTAACCATGGCGCTTACCGAGCCGGGCACGGTCTCACCGGCCGAACCCCCAACCTTCCGATTACAAGGTGTCGCCTCGGGAGGATCTGGCAGATCATAGCCGGTCACAGCAGGTGTATTGAGCTGCAACGATTACCCTCTGTGCCCTTGTGGGACCTGGTGGATCCGGGCATGGTTTCGCTACCGATCTTGCTACCGGTTTCACGCTGCGAACGCTAACCCACGGCGGTCGAGAGCATCGCGCGGCGGTCGTTGCGTGGTGTCGCGGATGCGAATCGCCCCCTCGCTGGCGTGAGCCAGCAAGGGGGCGATCGTGGGCGGCGGGATGTCCGGCTGGGGCCGGTAGGAGCTACGCGGCGGCTCGGGAATCGCCATCCTCGAAGCCGCGGATGTAGCCGGCCAGGTAGGCGACGCTGGGCCGAGACAGGTCGATCCGGCGGTCCGTTGCCGAGGGGCTGAGGCGATCAGGTTTCGTGAGCTGTCGTGCCAGTGCGAGTCCGGCACCGAGACCTACGAGTGCCGCGGCCCCGCAGGCCGTCATGGTCCGAGCCGTGCTGTCCATCTTCCTGTCCCCCGTCGGCGTGTCCGGAACGTCGCCTACACGATGCCGTGTCTGCGTGACCTGCGGTAGTTGGCCAGCCTCGCCAAGCACCCCGTGTGCGGCCCTCCGGCTGGCAACACCGCTAGTTGATCAAGGTGGCCTCGGCGGGTTGCCGCCCGCTGAGGCCGTCCACCCCTCTTTCGACTTGGAGTGCAAGAGAGATGGCAAAGAGCAGCGTACGTGCGCGCCCCGGACCTGACGTCGATCAGGATCGTCTCGATCCGGGTTGGCGTGAGCGTCGGGTACGTCGGCTGGAGCGCGATGTCGCCGTTGTGGAGCGGACCGGCGGGTGGATCAACCGCGCCGTGTGGGGCATCGCATTCGGCGTGATGGTCTACGGAGCGGTCAATGTCACGCCGTTGCTCATCGAGCACGGCGTGCTGCGGTGGACTGCTCCGGGTCTGCCGCTGATGGTGGACCTCGCGATGTGCATCGGGCTGTGGGGCGACCGGATCATGCACCAGTACGGCCGCACGGCCGGGTGGGTAACCGCGCTGCGGTGGATCACGGCAACGATGACGCTAGCGCTCAACATCGCTGGCCCGGTGCTGGGCCTGGACTGGGTCGGGTTGGGCATCCACGCCTGCGGGCCGCTGCTGATCCTGGTAGTCGCCGAGGCGGCCGGGTCATTCCAGCGGCTCTTCGCTGAAGTCGTCACAGAGTTGCGGGCGGAGATCGATCGGCAGCGCAGCACTCTGGCCATCGACACCGCAGGGGCCGTCAGCACCGTCGCTGTCGTCCCGGCCCAGCCCGGGCCATTCGGCGGAGACGGGAACGCGGCACAGCAGCCGACGCACGATGCGCGAGACCAAGGCCATGGCGGGGTTGCCTCGGAGCCGGCCTTTCTCGGAGCGGCTGCGGGCTCGACCGCGACGGCCTCGACAGGAATCGGTCGGCTCGACGGAGACCAGACACCCGCCCGTGATCCGGAATCCGCCGCAGGTCTCGAGAAGGTTCGCCAAGCCGGGCGAGACGAGACTCTGGCCGGAACTCTCGCCGGCCAGCCCAGTGCGCTGGTCGACGCCGCCGACTTGAGCGAGACAGTCTCGCAAAACGAGACGCCGTTGCCGACAAGACTGGAGTCGAGACGAGACGAGACGAGAGTCGAGCGCACAAGACCGGCCTACCGCGTGAGCGGCGAGACGAGACGGGACGGAGTCTCGGCCGGTCACGAGACGAGACGAGACGACGGTCCAGGGGGCCAGGACGCTCCGGACCGCGCGGTCGCGCCGCTGGCAGCCGGTTCGCGGGCAGCTGACGGCGACGCGCAGAGCATGATGTGGTCCCACTTCCAGCAGTGCCGCGCCGCCGGGATTCCGGTCACCGGGGCAGACCTGGATCGGGTGGCCGGTACGAACAACTACGCGAGCCGCGTCATGCGGAGTTGGGTCGAGGCAGGCTTGATCACCGAGCAGGACCGCGACGACGCGCGTGCAGGCCGTGGCACCGCCGGAGCTTCGGATGTTGAGCCTGCCGTGTCCGAAGGGGGTGGACAGGAGAAACGGGGCGAATCAGCATTGCGGGTATCGATCTCTTCGATGGCGGGAGTAGGTGGCGCGGGATGAGCAACAACGACATGACCGCCCGTGGGGGCACTGCGGCGACCGGTGGCGCCAGGTCGGGCCGCTCGCTGGCGCATCGCTGCCCGCGTGATCGTGAGCATCACGCGGTGGCGGTCCCGATGCTGTACGAGTCCGGCCGGGCGCAGATCGACATCGCGCTCCGGCACGGCCCGGGTGGCGTGCACGGCCGCTCGACGGGTCAGGCGCGAGCCGAGACGGGACTGTCCGCCGCGCTGGCGCCGCCGGCCCAGTTGCCGTCATGGCAGCGGTCTGTTCGCGTGGCGGTCGGCGCGGTCGCGTTGTTCGCGTTCTTGGCGTTCGGTACCGCCGCTTCGCCGTCTGAGGAAAACGCCGTCGCGTTCAAGTTGTTCGGCACGGTCGCGGTGGTCGTGGCTGTGGTGTCCGGGCTGAAGGCGCTGGCCCGGCGTCGGGCCCACGAGCAGTTTGGCGCGGCCCACGCGGCGGCGGCAACGGCCTGGCGGCGGGCGATGTTCTGCACGCAGTGCGCCGCGTCGTGGGTGCCGGGCGACCGGCGCATGATCGGGCACGACCGTGCGCTCGGTCGTGTGCTGCTCCACCGGGCCAAGGCCGACCTGGCGCGCCCGCAGAAATAGCGCGGCCCGTTGGGCTGCGCAGCAACGCAGCCCAACCCGCGAGTCGCCCAGGCGCACATGCTGCGCCGATGCACGACTCCCCACGGCGAACATCCAAGTCCCGCGTTCGCGCGCTCCGTGCTGCCCAGCTCGTCACGGGTCTTCGGTACCAGAGCGCCGCAACGTTGACCGCATCGAGGACTCGTCTGGCGGCGGCGATGTATGCCGGCCTCGGCGGCAGGCGTATCGAGGTCACGGCGCATCGTGGCACCGGCCGCTCACAGCATCTTCCGGCGGCATCGAAAACTGGCTAACCCTGGCCAACTATCGCCGGACCGGCGGGACCGGCAAGGTCGAGGCGTGCGTCTCCCCCTCCAGACGACCTTCGGGTCTGGGAGCCGGGACGCGTGTCTGACTGCTGCGCGTGTGCGCGTTGACGCCGACGGGGGCCTTTCGATGACGAGCAACCAGGTGAGGAAACCGCCCGTCTGGCGTCGGCTGGCCGTGGGCTGGACGGCGAGGTTCGCGCCGCCGTATCGAGGCCGGCACCGGCCGAAGGGCTGGACGGCCCATCGGTTGTGGAACCGCAGCCGGTGACCGCGCCGACGTCCGGGCCGTCCGGCGCACGGCCGACACATGCGCCGGCAACGTCGCCGGCCGGGGCGGTGCTCGCCGTGGCGCGGGTGGCCGCACATCTGCGTGGTGAGGTCGAACGGCGGGTGCTCGAGCCGGCCGGGGTGAGTTGGACCGCGTTCGCGGCGCTCACCGCGATCATCGACGGCCAGGACGCCATGCGGATGCATGTGGTGGCTGCCGCGACGGGGATGGCGCAGGGCACGACGCGTAGCGCCGTGGCCCGGTTGGAGCGGTTGGGGTGGGTCAGCCGGAGTACCCCGAGTCGCGATCACCGGCAGGTTGAGTTGCTGGCCACCGAGTCCGGGCGGCAGCGTGCGGCGCAGCTGCGTGCGGCGGTCGCGTCCGTCGAGCAGCAGCTGATCCCGGACCCGCGAACGCGGCATGTGCTGTTGGTCGTGGCCGAACGGGTCCGGCCGTATCCGCGGCGTGGTCGCCGTCAGGGCCGGGGGGCTTGACGGTGACCACGCCGCAGCACACCGCGCCCACGCCTGCCGCCAGCCAGACCTTGCGCTTCGACCCATTGGCGGCGCTCCCGAACGCCACCGCGGCAGCACTCGCGCGCCGCGCGCCGGCAGGGGAGCACGTCGGTTTCGACGAACCCTCCGGTTTGTGGCTGATCGCCGGTGACACCGTCGTCGGCCAGGCGTGTTGCGATCCAGCGACGTTCGGCGAAGTGCCCGTGCCGGCCGTGCTGGGCGACGATTCGCACGGTTGGCGCGATGCGCTGGCCCGGTCACCGATCCGGGCGCCGGCGGTACCGCTGGATGTGCGAGCGCGGGCGATGCTGCGGATCGTCTGGCCGGCGGCGACCGTGCAGGCTGGCTTCGTCTGGGGCCACCGGGTCCGGGTCCACGCCGACCAGGTCGCTGCAACGCTCGCCGATATGTCCGGCGGCGCGACCTCGTGGCCGGCTGGAGGCGGTGCGCCGGTCGACCAGCTGGTGCGCGCGGTGGTCAGCTCGATCTTCGGCGTCTGCGCCACCACGATCAACCGAGTCCGCTCGCTCCGTGACCAGCTCGCGGATGCGTGCATCGCACCGGTGACGGAGGCGGTGCTGCCGCTCGCGGTGCTGCGCGAGATCGTGGGCCGCCTCGTGCGTGACCGTGCGGCGGCACCAACGGGCGTGTTGCACCCGAACCAGGCAGATACGGTGGTCGACGACCTGCTGGCCTGCCGGGGCGCGGGCGCCGACCTCGTGCCATTGGACGACATCACCGCCCTGTGCAGCGCGCTGTTCGCCGCGGCCTGGGACGCCACCGCCGAGCTACTGCCCCGCCTCATCGACGCCCTGCGCGTCACCATCACACACGACCCGGCCGCGGTCGCCGGCCTAGCCACCGACGCCGGGCAGCGGGCCGACCTCATCGCCGCCGCCATGCCACCCGCGCCGCCGGTAGCCGGGTGGCTTCGCGTCACCACACAGCCGGTTCTGCTGCATCACGTCCGTATCCCGGCCAACGTGCCATGCCTGCTCGTTGTCCGCGCCGCGCCGAACGCCGACCGGCAGCCGCCACAACTTGCCGCGCTGCGCTGGCTGGCACCGGCCAACCCGGATGGCGCCGGCATGACCCTCGCCCGGCTGGCCGGCGATCGGCTGCTCGCCGCGGCTGCGCAGCGTCTCACCGGCCCGCCTGACCCCCTGGCCACCGCGGCACGCGTTGTGCGGTGACCGCGCCACCCCCCTTTGGTTGAAGGAGCATCATGTCCACCGTTGCCGCCCACGAGTTCGACCGGCTGAGCCTGCTGCAGCTGCAGCTGCCGGAGACCATCGCCGATCCGAGCGGCTTCTACGATCGGCTCCTGGACGCCGGCACGGTGCTCGATCCGGTCCTCGGGGCATGGCTGGTGCCACGGCACGCCGACGTCCGGGCGGTGCTGGCGCACCCGGCCGCGTCGGTCGTGATGGACCACGCCGGCATGCTCGCGCGGTTCCCGGGCGCCGGTCTGGAGCAGGCGTTCGCGGCGCTGGACCTGCACGTGTCGTTCGTCGACGGCGAGCAGCATCGCCGGCTGCGCCGCGTGCTGGCCGAACCGGTCCAGGTCCGGCACGTGCGCACCCGCCTCGCCAGCCTGGTCACGGACGCGGTCGCCGCAGCCCTCGATGACCTGACCGGCGAGTCCATGCCTGACTTGGTGACCGGGTTTGCCGCCCGGATCCCGATCGACGTCACCCGAGCGCTGCTCGCCATCCCGGCCGACGTCAGCACCGCAACGATCCGCCGCTGGTCCCTGGCCTGGGGTGACGTGGTCGCCGCCCCCGGGCACGTGCCGACCACCAACCGGGCGGCGACCTTGCACACCGTCGCGGAACTCGCCGCGTTTCTCCGCCAGCACGTCACCGACCGCGAGAAGGCGCCCGGCACGGCGATGATCGATGTGCTCGTCGCGGCGATGCACGACGGCGCGATCAGCCGCGACGCGCTGATCGCCAACCTCATGATGTTGATCACCGCTGGGAACGAGACCACCACGAACCTGCTCTCCGCCGTCCTCATGGCCCTGGCTGACGAACCTCGCCTCTGGACAGTGTTGCGAGAGGACCCGCAGCAGGTCCCCGACGCCGTCACCGAGCTCGGCCGGCTGCACCCGCCGACGCAGTACACCGCGCGGCGACTCCTGCAGCCGGTGACCCTGTCCACCGGCCAGGTGCTGCCGGCCGGGGCGAGCGCGGTCCTGATGCTCGCCGCCGCCAACCGCGACCCGGCCGTGTTCCCCGAGCCGGACCGGATCCGGCTGGACCGGCCGGGCCGCCCGATGACGTTCGGCCACGGCCCGCACGCCTGCTTCGGCGCACCGCTGGCTCGGCTCGAGGTCGACACCGCCGTGCGCATGCTCACCGCCCGGTACACGCGCCTGCGGCCCCGGCCGGGGCGCCGCTGGCGGCACAACGCCAACCTCCGCGGCCTGGCACACCTGCCCGTCCAGCTCGACCGCACCGACACGGCGGGTGCCCGATGAGCCCGCGCATTGGCAGCATCGCCACGATGGGCACCGTCGCGGATCTGATCTGGCAGCAGGCCGGAGCGGCGCCCGACGCGGTCGCGGTCATCGACGCGACCGGCACGGCAGTGACCTACCAGGAGCTCGCTCGCCGGGCCGACGCGGTCGCGGCCCAGCTCGCCGCGGCTGGCGTCGTCACGGACGAGGTGGTTGGGGTCTGGCGGCCGCGATCCGTCGACGGGCTTGTCCAGGTGCTCGGGGTCTGGCGGGCCGGCGGTGCCGTGCTCTACCTCGACCCCGACTGGCCAGCCCGGCGCCTGCAGTACATGGCCGCCACCTCCGCCGTCCGCCTCGTCCGCGCCGCCGACCCCATCCCGGACCTTTCGCCGCTGCTGCCGGCAGCCGCAGCAACAGCGGTCGGCCTGGAGCCAGTGCAGGGCCCGCTGTGCTACGTGGTGTTCACGTCCGGCTCGACCGGTACCCCGAAAGGTGTGCTGATCGAGCACCCAGGCGTCATCAACATGGCCACCGCCCTCTCGCGGCGGTTCGCCGTCAGCGCTGAGACCCGGGTGCTGCAGTTCGCCGCCTGGTCGTGGGACGCCGCGATGGCCGAGATCCTCATGACCCTCACCGCCGGTGCCACGCTCGTGCTCGCCCCCGACACCGCGCGAACGGGCGGACCAACCCTGGCCCGGACATTACGCGAACACCGCGTCGACGTGGCCACGCTCACCCCCTCGGTCCTCGCCGCCCTCCCCTCCGACGACCTGCCCGCCCTGCGCACCGTCGTCGCAGTCGGCGAGGTATGCCCGCCGCGTCTGGTCGAACGCTGGGCCAGCCCGCAACGCCGGTTTTTCAACGGCTACGGGCCGACCGAGGCGAGCGTGGCCGTCACCGTTGGCGAGCTCCATCCCGGCCAGGAGGTGCACATCGGCACGCCGCTGCCCGGCGTAACCGTCCAGGTTGTCGACGAGCACGGCCGCCCTCAGCCGCCAGGTGCGGTCGGTGAGATCGTCGTCGGCGGGATCGGGGTCGCCCGTGGCTACGCGGCCAGCCCCGCTGCCACCGCCGCCCGGTTCACCACCGACACAGGCGGACGCCGCTGGTACCACACCGGCGACCTCGCCACCCGGCGCGCCGACGGTGTCCTCGTCTACCTGGGACGCACCGACGACCAGGTCAAGATCCGCGGGCACCGGCTCACGCTCGGCGAGGTCGAGCACATCCTCACCGCCCACCCCGCCGTGCGCGCCTGCGCGGTCGTCGCCGTCGCCGGCCGGCTCATCGCGCATGTTGCCGCCGATCCGGACTACACCGGCGGGCTGCCCGAGGCCGACCTCGCCGGCGCACTGTATGGGCACGCCGCGGCACTGCTGCCACCGCACGCGGTGCCCGCCATCCACGTGGTCGCGGCGTTGCCGCTCACCGCCGCCGGCAAGGTCGACCGCGAGTCCCTCCGGGCAGCGCAAGCAACAGCCGCAGCGCCGGCGACGCACGACAGGGAAGATCTGTTGCCAGGCGGGTCGCTGGCCGCCGTGCTCGATGTCGTAACGGCCGCGCTCGACCGACCTGTGCACCCGGACACCGACATCATCGACGCGGGCGGGCACTCGCTGCTCGTCGCCCAGCTCTGCGTCGCGCTGAGCGAAGTCCTCGGCCTCGAAGTCCCGTACGTCGCGGTGGCCCTCAACCGCACCCCGGCCGGCATCGCCGCCGCCATCGACGACCTCGCCCCCGCCCCGGCGCTCGGCCCGGCCATCGCATCGAGGAGCGCCGTGTGAACGTCACCCTCGCGAACCCGTACCGCGTGGTCACCGTCGCCGCAGGCGTTAACCTCGCCGTCTACGACACCTGCGGGACTGTTGTCGCGGCCGGGCCGCCCGTCGTCCTGCTGCACGGGCTGGCCAGCACGCACCGCTGGTGGGACCTTGTCGCCGATCGGCTACCCGGCCTGCGCCTGATCCGGTTTGACCACCGCGGTCACGGCCAGTCCAGCACCCCACCCAGCGGCTACACCGTCGACGCCTTCACCAACGACGCCGCAGCGGTGCTCGACGCCCTGGCGACCGGGCCATGCGTCATCGCCGGGCACAGCCTCGGCGCCACCATCGCACTCGAACTCGCCGCCCGCCGACCCGACCTCGTCGCCAGGCTGTGCCTCGTCGACGGCGGCGTCTACAGCCCGCAGATCCTGTTCGGGGCCAGCTGGTGGGAGGCGCAGTACCGCATGCTGCTCAACCGGCGCATCGCCCCAACACCCGCCATGCTCGCCGCCTGGGCCCGCGGCCACGGACTTCCCGCTGCCGCCGTCCCCGCCTTGCTCGCCAACTACCAACCCGACCCCACCACCGCCCCGGATCATCCCGGACCAGTAGGGCTTCGGCTCGCCGTCGAACACGAGATCCAAGCCGCCCGAAGCCTCTGGCGCCACGACCCGGCCGCGGCCCTCGCAGCGACCGCCGCCCCGACCGTTGCGGTCCTCGCCCGGCCCAGGGATCCCGCAGCGGCCGCTACGCACCTGCAGGCGCTCCTGCACACCTTCGACCGAGCCGGCCGCATCGTCCCCGTGCGGTGGGTCGACGGCGGCCACGACCTCCCGCTCGAACAGCCTGAGCATGTCGCAGCCTCCATCACCCACCTCGCCGACACCATCCCGGCTCACCACGGAGTAGACGCATGAGCAGTCACCAGCAACGCGTCGTGGACCTGCGCAGTGACACCGTCACCCGGCCCACCCAGGGGATGCGTGCCGCCATGGCCGCCGCTGACGTCGGCGATGACGTCTACGGCGAGGACCCAACCGTCCGCGCGCTCGAGGATCGCGTCGCCGGGCTGTTGGGCCACGAAGCCGGACTGTTCCTGCCGACCGCGACCATGGCCAACCAAGTCGCCGTCCAAGCCCTGGTACCGCACGGCGGCGAGCTCCTCTGCGCCGACGACGCCCACGTCGTCAGCTACGAAGGCGGCGCCGCCGCCGTCCACGGCGGCATCACCACCCGCACCTGGCACAGCCCCGACGGGTTCATCGACCCCGCCACCATCGCCGGCATGATCCGGACCGGCGGCGGCTTCGCGCTGCGCACCGGCGCGATCGCCATCGAACAGACCGCCAACCTCCCCGGCGGCATCATCCACCCGCTCGACCGGCTCACCGCCCTCCACACCGTCGCCAGCCGCGCGGGCGTCGCCCTGCACTGTGACGGCGCCCGTCTCTGGCACGCCCACATCACGACCGGCACCGCACTCGACACCTACGGCCGGCAGTTCGACACCGTCGCAGTCTGCCTCTCCAAAGGACTCGGTGCGCCGGCCGGAGCCGTCCTCGCCGGGTCACACGACCTCATCACCGACGCGCGGCGGCTACGGCTTCGAGCAGGCGGCGCCATGCGCCAAGCCGGCGTCCTCGCCGCCGCCGGCCGCTACGCACTCGACCACCACCTTGCACAACTCGCCGACGACCACGACCGCGCCCGCAACCTCGCCAACGCCCTGGCCTTCAGCGGCATTGTCGACCCCGGCCGGGTCCACACCAACATCGTCCTACTCGACCTCACCAAAACCCGCTGGACTGCCCCCGCATTCGCCGCGGCCGCCCGTGGCCGTGGCGTCCTGCTCGTCGCCGTCGGCCCACAGCAGGTCCGGGCCGTCACCCACCGCGACGTCACCAACGAGCAGATCATGCACGCCAGCGACGTACTGCAACACCTCTGACGACACGGCACCGTCCCCAGCCGCACCCGTGCTCGCCGCAATGGCCGACTCCATGATCGCAGGCATGAGCGTCATCACCGCTGTCCTCGGCAGCTGGTTCGGCACGACCGCGCAGGGCGCCATCGCACGGTGGATCGACCAGCGCCTCGCCGCGGAACTTCGCCGATGGCGGGACACACCCCGCGGCCGATGGACCGACGCCATCTACGTCAACGGGGCCCGCACCGCTCGCGGTGCTCGGCGACAAGGCCTGATGAATGCCCCCCACGGCCGAGCCGGCCGCGGCCGCGTTTTGGCGCTGGAGACTGGGCGGCCGACGCCGTCACCTAAACCGTTGGAGGTCGCCGTCCGAACCTGACATGTCCAGCATATGGGTGAAGCTCCGATTCGCTCCGCCAACGCCGTGCGGATGAGAGACCTGCGGCCGTTGCCGGTCGCCCAGACCACCACACGCCCCGCCCCGTGGTTCCAGTTTCGCTGACGATCGATATGAACGGACGGACGTCACGCACTCGAACCGGGTCGACCTCACTGCCACGATCCGCGGGATTTTGGCCAGATTAGACGATCATCATCGAGATCGGATATCTGTCCCAAAACTCCACGCCGCCAACTCTCCGCGTCGATTCCGTACCGCACCTACCGAAGCCGACCGAACAGGTCCAGCAGGCCACGGCCCGCCTCGTCGGTTCCCCACAATGACCGGCGCAGCAGCAGCTGCCGTTGTCCTGACTCGAGTTCCGCCGTCCAGATGCCGATCTTTTCCTGCGCACTGTCCCGCTGCGCCGCAGGCCAGCCGAGGACCGCGTCCCGCGCCGCCGCCAGCCCGGCATCGAGGTCCGCAACGTAGACATAGTCGCCTCCCTCCGGCAGACGCTGAGCGGACAGGTCGATTCCGTACCGGAAGCCGACCTGCTGCAGGTCAGCGTCGCTGAAGTCGTTGCCGCGGAACTCGTTCTCCCCGCCGTCGCCGCCGACGTCCCGGGCACAGAACTCCGCATCTTCCAGCACTCCCGTGAACACACAATCGATCAGCGAAATCGACCGACCCGACACCCGACCGAACGCAACGTCACGAAACGAGCAACGCACGAACCGCGCCCGCCCACGCAGCAGATCCGCCTGCATCCCATCGAAGACGCAGTCGACGTACTCGGATACCGAGCTTCCGGAGCCCACCACGAACTCCTCGAGCCGCAACATCCGGAACGAGCAACGCTCGAACGTTGCATCCAACGCAGAGAAGTCCACGACCGGGCGCCCAGCGGCGAATTCGAGGGCATTGATCTCGACAACGTGTTCGGCATTCGCCGTAAGAAATCCATTCACCAGCTGCATCCCGTACCGGTCTCCGTCCTTAATCCCTGGGGATGTGGTACTGCGCCCAGCCGCAATCCTGGTAGAGCGCCTTACGGTTCTCCGGACCCCTTACCACAAACCTCTTGAACTCGCCTCCGGGCTTGTGCGGGTCACCGCCGCCAGTCTTCAATTCAACTCTATAGCCGGTATTTCGGTGAGTATAATCGGGACCCTTGGCGTCCCCAGTTCCGCCTCTGCGATACTTCCATTGTTCCGGAAACATGAGTTCAAGAATATCCGCCGTCAGATCATGAACGACTTGTCCGCGCTGCATCTCGGGGCTCGGGAACCCTTTGCCTCTTTCGACGGCCTGCCACTGTTCCGCTGACACCTTGCCGTTGATGCCGCCGCGGCCGAAGCTGTCGGTCACCAAGGTGGCAGCCCACTCAACAATGCCCTGCAGGAAAGCCTTGGTCTCGTCGTCGTTGCACTGCGGATCCTTCGTGCCGGTGAGGTCTGCCATCGCCTGCTGGGCGTACCAGTTAACCATCGCGTTCGCGGTCGAGGGGATCAACAGCGGGTTCTGGTCGTCCGCGTCGCTCGCGCTGGCCGCCAGAACGTTCGGCAGGTTCGCGGCGGTCGCGCCGGCGGTTGTGCCGGCGACGACAGTGTGATCAGTTGGCCGCCGGCGCCGGCTAGGTTGATGGGTGGCTGGACCAGCGCTGGTGCCTGGGTGATGGGTGGTGGCGGGGCGGCGATTGGCGGGTCGGATGTGATCGGCACTGACACCGGGTCCGACGGCGCGGTGGTTACACCCGCCGCAGTGCCGGACGAACCGAAGGTAATGTTGTTGGCCTCGTTGAAGGCCTTCACCGCCGGCACGGTGAAGTAGTGCGCTTCGATGTAGGCAAGAATGGCTGCAGGTGTCGCGTTCCAGGCCAGTTGCCGGTTCACCTCGGCGTAGAGGTTCAGGTCGCCGATCGCCGAGACGAGGCCACGGATCTGGTCCATGGACGGGGCCATGTACTGGGACGAGCTGTACTGCTGCTGTTGTGGCCAGCATCCGCCGTCCGTGCCGCCGCAGTTCTTCGCGTAGTTGTTGGCGGCCACCGTTACCCCGGCGTAAAGGACGGTGAACAGGATCAGGCCCTCGACGATTTCACCGACGGCGATGCCGGCCGCGACACCGCCGCACGGGGGGCAGTTGCCGGTGGGGTCGGCGTTGGCCAGGGGGCTGCCGTAGCCGTAGGCGTAGCGGTTGGTGGCCGACTGACGGTCGACGGAGACGTCGATCGGGTCACGCGCGAGGAAGCCTGCCGTCGCCGGGTCGTACCAGCGGGCGTGCGCGTTGACCAGGTCGGTGTTGAAGTCGGTGTACCCGCCTTGGAAGCCGGTCGAGAAGGGTCCGCTGCTGGCGGTGGTCTGCCCGTAGGGCGTGTAGCTGCGGGAGGCCAGGACGTTGCCGCTCTGGTTGCCGATCGCGCCGAGCTGGTCGCCATGCTGTTGGTCGTTGACCAGAAGTCGGCCGGGATCGGTGCCGTACTTGTCCGAGAATGCCGTGCCGGCGGGCGTGCGGAAGATCAGCGCATCGCCAAACGCCGTGGGTGCGCGGACGGCGTTGTTCGTCAGGTCGGCGTACAGCAGGTTGGTGCCATTGCGCTGGGCCAGTCGGCCCAGGGCGTCGTAGGTGTACTGGACCGTGAAGCCGGCTGCTTGGACCGACGTCGGCTGGTCGAACGCGTTGTTGCCGTATTGGACCGTGCTCCCGTTGGTGGTCCTCGTGCTGAGCGTGCCGCGGGCGGTCCAGGTGCTGGTGATGTTGGGCTCGCCGCCGCCGGTGGCGGTCAGCAGGCGGTTGCGCGCGTCGTAGGTGTTGGTCCGGGTTCCGCCAGGCCCGGTAGTCGTGGTCAGGTTCGATGCGGCGTCGTAGCCGTAGGTGATCTGCTGACCGTCCGGTCGGGTCCAGGTGGTGAGGCGGCCGAGGCCGTCGTAGCCGTAGGCGTTGTTCCCGCCGCCGGCGAAGCCGTTGGTGTTGCGGGTCTTCGGTAGGTCGTCGCGGTCGTAGGTGTAGGTCGTGGACAGGACCGAGGCGCCCAGCGCATCTTTCACCGTGTCGGTGCTGAGCCGGCCGAGGTCGTCGTACGTCATGGCCCGGGACGGCTTGCCGCTGCCGTAGCTCATGCCGGCCAACTCGCCGGTCGGCGCGTACGTCAGCGTGGCGACCCGCGGTGTCAGCGCATCCGTGATCGTGGTGAGGCGACCCGCCGCGTCGTAGCCGAACGCGCCCGACCCGGACGCATCCGTACGGCTGATGAGGTTGCCTTCGCCGTCGTAACCGAACGTCGCGTCGCCGGCCGTGCTGAACGTGCCGGTCTGCAGACCCCGGTCGTTCCAGACGTAGGTCGTGTCGCCGGTCGGGCTGCTGGCGAGGGTCAAACGCCCGGCGGCATCGTAGCCGTACGTACGGGTGATGGTGGGTTGTTCCGCTCCGCTGCCGCTCTCGGCCACGATCCGGCCGAGCGCATCGTAGGTGGTGGTAGTCGACACGCCGCCGGGAGCCGTGGTGTTGATCGCCTGTCCCGCCGCGTCGTAGACCGTGGTCCAGGTGGCATTGCCGCCCTCGGTGAGGTCCGTCGGCAGGCCCCAGGGGTTGTAGCCGGTGTCGGTCGCGTGACCGTTGCCGTCGACGACCCGGGTCAGCTGGCCGAGTGCGTCGTAGCCGAGCTGCGTTGTGACGGCGGTCCCGGCATCGAGCGGGTCCCGCAGCTGCGTGACGGCCACGTTCTGACCGGCGCCGTCGTAGGTGTACTCGGTCTTGCGGCCTTCCGCGCTGGTGATCACCAGGGGGCGTCCGGCCGCGTCGTACGTGGTCTGGGTGGTGCGCAACGGTGCCGACAGCACGCCGCCGGTGACGAGGTGGTCGGCGCGCCCGGTCTGCCGGCCGGCGGCGTCGTAGATGTAGCTGGTGGCCCGCGTGCCGGCCAGGATCTGCGCCGTGACGCCGCCGATCGCGTTGTAGCGCCTTTCCTGCGTTGTGCCGGCCGGGTTCACGACCTTGGTGGCCTCACCGGCGGCGTTGTATTCGGCGGTCGTGGTGTGGTTCAGCGGCGTCTTGACGCTGGTGCGGTTGCCGGCGCCGTCATAGCCGTAGGTGGTTGTGTAGTAGAGGGTCTGGCCCGCGACGCGCTCGGCGGCGGTCGTGGTGATCTGCTGGCCGCGGTCGTCATATGTGGCCGTGGTCTGCGCGCCGGTCGGATCGATCGTCTGTGTGGTCTCGCCGGCGCGGTCGTATGCGTTCGACCACTGGGGAGCGGTGAGCGGTCCGTCGCCGTCCGGGTCGGGATCGGTCCGCAGGGTCAGCCGGCCGAACTTGTCGTATTGGAACGTTGTCGTGCGGCCGAGGGGATCGGTCTGCTGGGCGAGCTGGCCGTCGAGGGTGTAGCTGGACGTGGCCGTGGGTGTGAGCGCGGTGCCGCCCGGTGGCGTGTACGGCGGGAGGGTTGCCCGGGTGGGCCGGCCGAGCCCGTCGAACTCGGCCGAGGTGAGGTTGCCGTAGGCGTCGCGCAGGTTGGTCGGGTCGCCGAAGGTGTTGCGGCCGTAGGTGGTGACCGGTCGGACCGCGTTCGTGGAGACGCCGTTGCGCCAGACGGTCCGGGATGGCTGGGTCTCGGTCAGTAGCTCGCCGTTGCTGTCATACGTGCGGTCGGTGGTGGCGCCGGCGGGGTCGATGATGCGCCGGACCAGGCCGCGCGGATCGTACTGGATCTGGCTGGTCAGCGTCGCCGGGCTGCCGCCGGTGTTGTCGATCGAGATGCCGGTCTGGTTGCCGTTGACGTCGTACGTCATGGTGGTCAGTGAGGGCTTGTCACCGGCCCGCGTGTATTCCATGGCGACGCGTGACAGCGCACCGCCCCAGCCGTTGGCGGGCTGGCTGTCGCCGATCTTGAGGTAAATCGTCTTCGAGGTGGCGAGTTCGGTGGCCAGGTTGAGGAACCATTGGGCTCGGTTTGAGCCGTTCCGGACGTCCCGCGTCTCGCGCAGCACCTCGCGCCAGTGCTGGTTGTCGGTGCTGAGCTGGACCACGTACTGGTTGTCGATCTCGACGTTGAGCGTGGCAGTCGTTGTGTCGGCGGGCAATGTGAAGCGGTACGTGAAGGTCACGTTGCCGTCGGCGTACCGGTCGCCGGCCGGGTCCACCTGGGAGCCACCGGCGTCAAACAGGTAGGGGGTCTCGGCGGAGCGATTGGGCATGAACGTGAATCCGTTGGTCCGCCGCTGAGGGGTGACCTGCCCGGCCGCGTTGAACGTGGAGATGGTCGAGCGGGCGATGCCAGCCGGGTCGATGCTTTCGCGGTTGCGCAGGCCGCCGTCGTCGTAGTCGTAGTCGCGTATGACCCCGCCTGCGCCGATGACCCGGGTGAGGTTGCCGCCATAGTCGTACTCATACTTGGCAAGCTGCTCGGTGGAAGTGATGTTGCCCTGCCCGTCGCGGCGGACCAGGTTCACCGTTTCGGGCAGGCCGTCGCTGAAGTACGTGTAGTCAGTCTCCCGGCCCATCGGGTCCACGACGCTGGCCAGCTGCCCGGCCGGGTCGTACGCCCGCGACTCCAGCACGAGCCGGTTGGCGTTCGGGTCCGCGGGATCGACGCCCGTCCCGACGGCGGTGGTCTCGATGAGGTGGCGGAGGTCGTCGTAGCGGTATTCGGTCACGAGCCCGTTCGGCTCGGTTACCTTCGCGATGTCGCCGGCTGTGTTCCACTCCTGCGTCGTCGTGCCGTTGTCGGGCCCTGTGGACGTACGTCGCCGGCCCTGTGTGTCGTAGGTGTAGGTCCAGATACGGTTGGCGTCACCGCCGGTGGCGTCGGCGAGGGCTGTCGTCGTGACGTGCCCGCCGGCGTCATACGTGTACGTTGTCCTGGCATGGGTCACGTTGGTGACCGGGTTCGTAACACCGGGCGCGGTCTCGTTGTCGACGAGCGAGGCCGCGTTGTAGGTGGTGGTCCAAGTTCCGTACGTCACCGTCTGACCGTCGACGACAGCGCTCTGGGTGCGGGAGGTGTTCCGGCCGAGCAAGTCGTAGCCGTAGGCCGTGCTCAGGCCCAGCGGGTCGGTGGAGCGGACCTGGTTACCGCGCGAGTCGAACTCGTATGTGGTCGCGCCGCCGAGCTTGTTCGTCGATCGCTTCACCAGTCCCGCAGGGACGGTCCCGCCACCGACGGCCGTCTCCGATCCGGTGGTGTACTCGATCGTCTCCGTGGGCGACACGGCGCCAGCCAGTGACGGGTTGACGATCTTCGTCGTGCGACCGGCCACGTCCAGCTCGTACGTGATGCGGTTGGCCGGATCAATGTCCCAGCCGTTACGGGCGCCGGAGTTCCACACGACCCGGTCGTTGCGCGGATCGAGTGGATCCGCGGCGTTGAAGTAGTAGCCGTACGTCTTCATCGCCCAGATACCGGACCGGAAGACACTGTCGGCCACGACATTGCCGCGAGCGTCGCGGGCAATCTGCCGCTCGCGCCCGTTCGCGTCCTTGTAGTTGTTGACGTACCCGTTGGCGTCGTAGTCCCAATGCTCGGTGCCGACACCGGTCTTACGGCTCACCAGGGCGTCGCCGCGAGCAGGGTCGTAGCCGTACGTGACCGAGTCGCGCCCGGTCGAGGCGACGGTGACGATCCGGCTGCCACTACTCAACACGGGCTGGGTGACAGTCCACGCCGCGCCGTCGCCGTCCTGCATGGTGGCGACCCGTCCGGAGGCGTCGTCGTACGTCACCTGCAGCGAGGTGACCGGCCCCGGGTCGACCGACTTAGCCTCGATCCGTGGATCGGCGCTTGCGTGGGTGTTTGGATGAGATCGAATTGATCTTGTTGGGTTGAGGGTGTGGCTGTGCTGCTGGCCCTCGGTCCAGCGTGCTCGGTTTCCTGCCCGTCGGGTTGGTTGCGGGTGGGGTGTTGCGTGGTGGTGCGTGCGGCAGGGGGTGGTCTGTCTCAGGTGGCGAAGACGGCGTTCCAGAGGGTGAGCCAGGCTGCGGCGCGGGGCCAGTGTGCGGGTAGGTGCAGTGTGGGGCGGTGTTGGGGGCGGGCGAGCCGGGCTGGGATGGTGATCAGGTGGGTGCGTAGGGTGGCGCCTCGGGCTTTGGTGTAGCGGGTGGTGCCGGTGAGCGTGCTGGCGGCGCGGAGCAGGTTGTGGCAGATCGCGGCGAGGATGGTCCAGGCGGCGTTGGCGGGGAAGGAGCCGGAGGGTTGGTGGGCCCAGGGGCCGTCGATGAGGTCGGACCAGACGGTTTCGCAGATGGCGTGCTGGCGGTGGGTGAGGTCGGCGTCGGTGACCGGTGTGGTGGTGTTGGTGAAGAACGGGTGGTAGCGCCAGACCGGGAACAGCGGGTCCTGGGTGTTGGCGTCGAGCACGCGGCGCACGACGAGCCGGCCGGTGGTTTCGTGGCGGGTGCCGGTGAACGCGGTGTACGGGACTTCGGCGACCTGGGCGTCGGAGATCAGCTGCCCGGTGTCCGGGTCGATGACCGCGCCGGGGTAGCGCACGGGTGTGTACTGCTCATCGGGAATGGTGGCGATGGCGGCGTCAACGGCGGGGTTGCGGGTGATCGTGAACGAGAACTGTGCTCCCGCTTTGACGACCGCGGTGACGTTCTTGCCGGAGCAGTATGCGGAGTCGCCGCGGACCAGGATGTTCGCCGGGTCCGCGCCGGCTGATACGGCGGTGTTGAGGGCTTCGGTGACCATGCTCGCCGCGCCCCTGCCGGAGCCGGCGCGTCCGGCTCGTAGCCGGACCGCGGCCAGGACCGGCGCCGCGTTCGGGGTGCTGATGGTGACGGCGAGCGGGGACAGGCCCCGGCGCAGCACGGTTTTGCCCGCGATCTTCGTGTGGCCGAACGACGCACCGTGCTTGGCGTGGCCGTAGACCGGGCGCAGCAGCGAGTCGATGTCGATGAACACGCGTTCGTCGATGCCGGCCAGCAGCGGGGTGCGCGCGGCGAGGGCGAGCAGGTGCCGGCGCAGGACCGCTGACAGTTGCCGGGTGTGGCCGTGGGTGAACTCCCGCAGCAGAATCCCCAGCGTCGCAGCGGCGTAGACGCCGCTGAACAGCTTGCCCGTCCCACCGGCGCGGATGACGTCGAGGTCGTCGATGCTGTCCGCGCCGGCGGCCATCCCAGCGACGATCGAGGTCAGCTTCGGTGTCGCGTTGGCCGCCCCGGACTTGACCCGCTCGTCGACGAACCGCACGTGCTCGTCCAGCAGCTGTGACAGTCCCGTCTGCTCGGCCAGTTCCAGCAGCGGCACCAGGCCCGCGTGCGACACGAGGTTGCCCTCATCGAACACCGCGCTGTCACCGCGCCAGGCATGAGATGCTTGCACCGAGAGTGTCCTTCCACGCTGGTCCGGTCAGGGTCCTAGACAAACCCGATCATCCCAGCTGGCAGGGCACTCTCGTCACATCTCCACACCGGTTCTGGTCACGGCGGAGCAATCCGGTCCACGGATCGAGGCTAAGGTCAGGCAGGCTCGCTGCGGCCTGCGAGGCACCCGCATCGGCGCACTGAAGGACAACTGGCCGGCCTGCCATTCGAGGAAGGCCGGGATGGTCCTGCGTTGAGAAGGCCGGCACAGTCGAAGCCTAGGCGACACCGACCACAGGATCACCTGTCGCCACAGCTAGTGCCGCGTCAGGCAACGTTTGCGACGTTCGGAGCGTGACTCTGAGCCGGCGTTGGTGGGAACGATTGCTGGGCCGGGCACCGCGCGTTCTGTGACAGCGCGGTGCGGCGTTGATGTAGTGCGATCGGGGCACCGATGAGAAATGGCCCCGGCGGTCGTCTAAGTAGGGTCCGATGAACGCGGGGCGCGCATCAAGGGAGAGCAACGAGATGAGAGCACTTCGATACTCGATCAACGTCACGCTCGATGGCTGCTGTCATCACGAGGCAGGGCTCCCCCCGGACGAGGAGTCGATGCGCTACTGGACCGCTGAGATGGAGCGAGCCGATGCCCTGCTGTTCGGTCGGGTGACCTACGAGATGATGGAGTCGGCGTGGCGGCAGCCGGCCACGGGCACGTGGCCTGACTGGATGGGTGAGTGGCAGATCCCGTTCACCGAGACCATCGACCGGGCGAAGAAGTACGTCGTGTCGAGCACGCTGAGCGGGGTCGATTGGAATGCCGAGCTGGTGCGAGGCGACTTGGGGCAAGCGCTTCAGCGGCTCAAGCAGGAGCCAGGCGAGGGCTTGTGGGTGGGTGGCGTGACGCTCCCCCTGGCGTTGGCAGATCTGGGACTGATCGACGAGTACGAGTTCCTTGTGCAGCCGGTCCTTGCCGGACACGGGCCGACGTTGCTCGCCGGCTTAGGCGAGCGGCTTGAGCTGAAGCTCGTGAGGCGCCAGGATTTCCGGTCGGGGGCGGTCGCCCTGCGGTACCGGCCCGCGCGAGTTACGGCTTGACGTGATTTGTCCTGGTGCGTTGGCCGCTGCCTCACGATGCGGCGTTTACGGCCGTTGATGTGGTTGGCGGGTCGTAGCCGCTGCCGGGTCGCCCGACGGGCGGCGACGATTGCCCGTTCGAGACATAATCGGATACACCGAGCATCAGGCAAACCGAGCCGAGTCGGGCTGGGTGCGGTCGAGAATCGTCATCATCGTCGATGGCCACGGACATCGGACTTTGCCGCTGCAGCGTACGATCGTCGGCGTGTTGCCAAACGCACGCTGAGTGACGCCGATGTGTTGACGTTCGTGGGTGGCTGGCCACACCGATGGATGCCGCTGCCCGTCGTCTCCGAGTGCGGTGTCTTCGGCCTGCACACCGCTTCGGCCTACCACAGCCAACGGGGACCCGCATTGAACACGAACGACGATCGGATGAAAGTAGCCCACTCGCCCGACACGGCAAGGTCAGTGCTGCACGACGGCCTGCCTCAATCGCTCATGACTGCGGTCGCAGAAGCCACCAGCCCGCAGCTTCCGGCGAGGCGCCGCCGGCCGGGAGCCGAGGCAGCAGCGGACCCGGCGCTGCCATCGCACGGGCCCAGCAGTCCGGATTTGGTGTCGGCGCTCGACCTGGTCGCGCAACGGTTCAAGGGCGCCGTACTGGCGGAGGTCCTGGCACCGAACGGGCTTACCTGGAGCGAGTTCCAGGTCTTGCGCATGGTTGCCGGCAATCCGGAGATCCGCAGCGTTGACGCGGCCAACCGGGTGGGCATGAGCCGGGGAACGCTCAGCGAGGTCGTCGGCCGGCTCACCCGGCGGGGGGCCGTGGCTCGGCTGGAAGTGTTGCAGAGCGGTCGCCAGGTGCTGCTACAGCTCACCGACGACGGCGCCCACCTGTGGCGCAGTATCGCGCCGCAGGTGGTGGAGACCGAACATCGTTTCATCGGGCTGGCCGGTGGGCGGCGCCTTCTCGAGGCCCTGGTCCACCGCATCACGATCGAGCTCGACCGTCCCTGAACGGCGACGCGATTCGTCGGCTCGTTGCGCCGACCCCACGCCGACAGCCGTTCGACGCAGGACGTGGTGGCAGCTGCCCTTCGGTCGGGCGGCTGTTGCGAGAAGCCCATGACGGCTGGCCGTCACGGGCTGCGCGGGTTGTTCGCCAGTCACCGATCAGTGTCGGGGAAGATCGGTGTACCAGGGCCGGTGCCGTTCGATGGCGTAGCCGGCGTTGAGCACCGCGGCGTCGGCGCCGCGGCGTCCGATGAGCTGCAGGCCGATCGGGAACCGGCCGGCCATGCCGGCCGGGACGGTGAGGCTCGGGTGGCCGGTGAAGTTGGTCAGATACGTCAAGGCCCAACCGATGAGCGGGTTGACCCCAACACCGTTGATCGACCTCGGCCCGACGGTGTAACCAGTAGGACCGTTCGGCACGGCGGGAACCGCGAGGGTCGGGCAGGCGATGAGGTCATAGCCGGCGAAGGCCCGCTCCAGGGCGGCGTTGACCGCGACGCGCAGGAACACGGCGTGCTGGTACTCCACGGCGCTGGTCGCTTCGCCGCGGCGGATCATGTCGACCAGGTCCGGGGACAGTTGGTCGGTGACGGCGGGGTCGAGCAGGTCGACGGGGGCGCCTTCGACGAGGAGCAGGTCGCGGCCGTGCGCGTACAGCACCGACTGCAGGGTCACCCAGAGCGCGGACAGGTCGTCCTGCGTGACCGGCCGCCCAGCCGGGGACCACAGCGGGTGGATCTGGATCTGGTCCAGGCCCAGGCGCACGGTGGTGACTGTGGCGCCGGCGGCGCGCAGCGCGGCGAGCCCGGCCGGGACGGTCGCGGCGACGGCCGGATCGACGGGGAAGAGGTCCAAATCGGGGCTGTAGGCGACCTTCACACCGCGCAGCCGCCCGGACAGCCTGCCCGTGTAGCTGGCCGGAGTGTCGAGGAGGGAGAACATGTCGACCGGGGACGGGCCGCTCATGACGTTCATGAGGAGCGCGGCATCGGTGACGGTGCGGGTGATCGGGCCGGGAGTCAGCATCGGGGTGTGTGGCAACGGCGGCGCGTCCTGCGGGATACGGCCCTGGGTCGGTTTCAACCCGACGACCCCGCACAGCGCCGCCGGGATACGGACGCTGCCACCGGCGTCGGAGCCCTGCGCGAGCGGCACCAGGAACGCCGCGACCGCGGCGGCGGCGCCGCCGCTGGACCCGCCGGCGTTGTAGTCAAGGTCGAACGGCGTCCGCGTCGACCCGAACACGAGATTGTCGGTGGTGCCCTTGTGCCCGAGCTCAGCGCTGTTCGTCTTGCCCACGACGATCGCACCCGCGTCGATGAGCCGCTGGATGTAGACCGACGTGAACGGGGCGGTGAACCCGAGCTGGTGGAACGGCCGGGAGCCGAAGGTGTTGGGGACGCCTTTGACGTAGTCGAAGAGGTCATTGACCGCCAGCAGCATCCCTTCCAAGGGCCGGTTCGTCCGGGCCTGGTACCGGCGGTCGGCCTCCCGCGCCGCGGCGAGGATCTGTTCCTCGGGCAGCAGGTACACAAAGGCGTTGATCGCCGGGTTGATCCGGCGGATCCGGGCCAGGTGCGCCCGGATCAGCTCGGCCGCGGAGATCTGCCGGCGTCGCAGCAGTTCCAGCTGCACGGTCGCGGGCAGGAAACACAGTTCCTCGCCGGTCGGGGCGGTGCCTGTGTACGGCAGCGGCGGTCCGGGCGGCGGTGGAACGGCCACAGCCGGGCGGGCGGGCATCAGCGCGGCCGCTCCTGCAGCGACCGTGAGCAGGGTACGTCGGGACACGTGCACGCGATTCCTCCCAGAAACGGTCAGGCGATGAATGTCATGCCGCCCGCGACGGCGCGCGGTCGACGGCGATCGGCGCGACAACGTCGGTGTCCGCGGCAACTCCCGGCGGGCGAGCTTCGTTGTGGTCCAGATCCCGGTCCGGGCTTGGAGTGAGTGCGACGCTGGCGGCGACCGGGACAGGCGGCGGTTCGTGACTGAGCTCGGTGATGAACCGGTCGATGTGCGCCTCGGTCACCCCCGGCACGCACACGATGCGTGCCCAGCCCGCCTCGACCGGCAGCGACCACCGCCGCAGCAGCAGCGCGGACGAAGGCTGCAGCAGGACGGTCATCGACCCCGGATGCCGCCAGCCCGGCCAGCGCAGCTCGTGCAGCCGGCGCAGGGTGTAGCCGGCCAGCGCGTCGCTGCGCCGGGCGCGCCGGGCCAGCCCGTCGACGCCGTACTCCTGCAGGGTCTGCCACAGCAACACCGCCGCGTGCCCCGACCCGCAGCCGGACCACCGCCTGTGCCCGGTTGCCGGATCCGCGGGCGAGGCCGGGATGACGGGTGTGATCGGAACGGGTGCGCGAACCGCCGTCGGGCCGGGGCTGCGGCGCACGGCCACCGCGCACGGCAGGGGCACCGGCAGGAACTGGTCCCCGGCCACGACGACGCTGTCCGCGCCAGCGTCAAACCCGGCCGGTGTCTGCGGGGCAGCCCGCGCGGCGAGCGCCAAACCTTCCAGCGGTGCGTCCACATGCAGGTGCACCCGGATCGGCAGCCCTTCGGCTGCGGCCCGGATCGCTGCCACGTCATCGTGAGCTCCGGTCGCCGGCGTGCCGAGGGTGGCCACGACGACCGCCGCTGATGGGCGACGCTGCCGGATCTCCGCCACCAGCTGCGAGGGGTTGAGCACGCCTCGCTGGTCCGCCGCGACGACCACGGTGTCCAGACCGAGGACGTGCGCCGCCTCGGCGACATGGGGATGTGCGGCTGTCGACCGGTACAGCACAGTGCCCGGTTGAGCGTGCCGCAGCGGCAGCAGCGTGCGGATCGTCGCGTCGGTCAAGCTGCCACACAGCTCGCCCTGCCACGCCTGTGCCGGTGCCCGCAGCAGCTCGGCGATCTGCCCGACGACCTGGTCGGTGAACCAGCCGACCGGCGGACCTGTGCCGGTGTCCTGCTCGGCGCGCAACGCGTGGCGCAGCAGCGGCACGGCCGCGACGGCCCGGTCCAGATCTGTTGCGTACGGCTCACCGATCGCCGTCATCCGGCGTGTGTCCCGCGCGGCCAGCAGCGACGCGATCGGGCCGGGGAGCGGACGGCGGTTGGTCACGCCGCCGTGTCCAGCTCGGCGATGCCCGCGCTCAAGGCGGCGCACAGCACGATGAGGTCGTCGTTGTCGCGCACGTAGGTGCGGTCGGCGACGCGCAGGGACTCGGCCATCTCGGCGACCAGGGCACGGCCAGCTGGGGTACAGGACAGCACCACCGTCCGCCGATCCGTCGCCGGCCGCTCGCGGCTGACGAACCCGCGCCGCGACAGCTTGGCCAGGATGTCGCTCAGCGTCGCTTTCGCCACCGCGATCTGCCGGCACAGGTCCAGCACCCGCACCTGCGGCTGCGAGGAGATCAGGTGGAGCACGACAAAGTCGGGCACGGTCAGGCCGGATCCGGCCAGGACCACGCGTTCGGCGTTGGACCGGACCCTCCGAGCGAGGTGCCACACCGCCACGACCAACGGCACAGCAGTGTCGTCATCGGCCGCGGCGCCCGGCGGGACGGCGGTGGTCATTCGCGATGCCTGCCGCTGGGCCGACCCAGCCGTCGCAGCCAGCCGCTCCACCAGCCAGGCCGGCGGCTCCTGCGATGCCGGCCACCGCCGCTGCGACGGCTGCCGTCGCCTGTCGCAGCGGGCTGCGGCGGTTGCGACGGTGCTTGCGTCGCAGTGCGATCGTCGCTGTCTATGCTTCCCCCGTGTCGGTCGAGTACGGCACACCACACGACCCGCCGCGGAAACGACCAGGCGATGACCGTGATGAGCACGAATCTGACCCTGCCCGCAACGCACCTCCGCCCGGAACGCGTCAGCACGTGTGGGCACGTGTGCGGGGGAACGTCACCGCGGTGCGAGTTCCTGCGACACCCGGCGACCTGATGCGACACGGTCGCAGCCGGCAGCACCGCCGTCGCAGCGTCGACCCTGCGGACGCGCTGTACGACAGCAACCCGAACGACCGACCATCCCCGGCCAGCGAGGTCGCACCATCAAACAATGCCTGCGACGTGCACCACGGTCGCTGCGACATTTGCCACCGTGCCGATGCCACGGCGTCGCATCGCCCGGTGCATGACGCCGTGGTCTGAACGGTGCGGCCATACTCCCGTAGGGCACAGCCCTGTAGCGAAGACTCCGCATCCCCACGACCGTTCGCCGGATTCGAGGCGGGCTGGGGAACGTCGAGTTCCGGATTATCGACGCAGGCAACGGTAGCGACGTGGCCGCGCTCACGATGCGACCGTGTCGCAATGGTGCCGGCGAGGACTCACTGCACTGGCTGCCTGATAGTCGACCGCCGGGATGAGTAGCGCGCCGACGTGACGGCTATTCCAAGTCACGCTGACGACGCGTCAGCACGGCGATCGCGCTGCGACACCGTCTGCCGCCGCTTGCCGGGCAGCGACGCGAGTTGCGACCACGGCTGCGGCACACTGCGACGCTGCACGCCCGGCACGCGGCATCGTCGCAAAGCAGACGGGATGCGTCGCGGCTATCCCGGTGCGCGCGGAAGCTTCGGACTGCAGCAGCTCACGCCCTGGGACTCTCGCCCCATGACCGGAGGCGAAGGTGGGCGAAACGTGATCAGTCGGCGGTCGGCAGCCGTCGAGCCGCCGGTACGAATGTCATGTCGCACCGGGCGCAGTAGAACTGGCTCTGCCAGTGCCGGAGTCGGCGATGGAAGTCCGGCAGCTGCGCCTGGTGCCGCCGCCACAAGACGACGGTCAACGCGATCGCGCCGGCGAGCAGAC
The DNA here is from genome assembly GCF_050942935.1 of Dactylosporangium sp. CA-233914. Lineage (NCBI taxonomy): Bacteria > Bacillati > Actinomycetota > Actinomycetes > Micromonosporales > Micromonosporaceae > Dactylosporangium > Dactylosporangium sp. CA-233914. The sequence goes on from NZ_CP192030.1 coordinate 9,116,588, forward strand.
CCGCCATGATCAACAGCACCATCACGACGCCGAGCGCCCCGGTCGGGGTCAGCCCGCCGGGGTCGTTGGCCATCAGCCCGACGCTGCACAGGAGCATGACCGTGAGGATCGCCGCGGCCGCAGCCGGCAGCAGGTACAACGCGGGCTGTCGCCGGGGCGCGAGCTGCCGGGCCAGGTCGGTCCGGGTGATGGCCGTCGCCTCTGTCGTGTACCACTCTCCGGTCAGCGACTGCTGCTGCGTCCGGATCGTGGTCCGGGTCGTACTGCCCGCGTACTGCGCGCTTACCTTGCCCACCTTATCGATGCCCCGGCACTTCGGACACCGCAAGTCCAGGTGCTCGGCAAGCGCGGCCGGCCGTGCAGCAGATGTTGTCGAGCCGGTTGCGTGCGGTGCTGACCTGCGGTCCATGCGAAACCCCCGTTCCAACATCCCTGATATTGATCGAAGTAGCTGGCGATGTCCACCCGCGGGCACCCAGACCTGGTAGTGCTGGCGTTACGGGCCGGTGCTGTTACTCGTCGGCTGCCGAGTCCGCGCGCGTGCGTGGCCTCACCATCGCCCGGAACTCCTCCTCGGAAATCGCATCGCCCTCCCGCCATCTCCGGGCGACGGTGGCCGCGTACCAGACGATCCCCACATGCCGATCGAGTTCGGCCTACGCCGGCCACACCGACACCACCGGACCAGCAGCCACCACCTACATCCGCGCCGACCTTCAAACCGTCGCCACCGCCCTCGCCGCGATGACCGGGCAGCCGCACCCGCTCATGCGCCCCGTCGACGACGTTCCGAGTGGTCAATTGCCGACTTGAACACTCCGATGAGCAACGACAGGTCACATAAGGGTATGTTCGCCACAACGTGAGATGGCTGCCATTCCTGGGCCTGAAGCGATGGACAGCGGCGGCTGGCCGAGGCCACGTGTGAAGGATCGAGCCGAGCTGCGCAGCAGAGCATGTCGTGCCGGGCGAGGACGAGAAGCAAGCCGCACACCGGGCACTGGTCGACCGGATCGTGAACGGACCGGGCCATGCTGCAGCCGAGCAGCGGGCGGCGGCGTTCGCGAACGCCGGTCTGCCGGTGCCGCTGGACACGCTGGTCGGCAAGGTCAATGCGCGGCCGGTACAGGTCACCGACGCGGACTTCGCGGCGGCCAAGGCGGCGGGCGTCAGTGAGGACGCCGATCCGGAAGTGCTACGCCAGCGCGACAAATATGGTCGTACGCAGCGAAGGAGGCCGGCGGTTGCGACCCAAGATCAAAGGCAGCGAGCTGGGACAAGTCGGAGTTGGTATGCGGCCAAAGCACCTGTGGGTCGATGAATCCGCTGGCATCTCGTCGTGGTTAGTAAGCGGACGATCGTCAAGTGACAGCGAAGGCGGACGTTAATCTCGTTTGGGCAGCGCTTCGGTCAACCCGGGCTGAGCCGCCCGCCGGCATTAGAGGAGGGCGCCGAAAGACCTACGCAGCCGCGCTCGAACAGGCGCAGCAGATGTTCACCGCCGCCACGAGCGTGGGCGTCGCGACCCGCCCGCTGCTGTTGTTCTACGGCTTGTCACAAGGAGGCCGGGCCATCGCTGCTGCCGCCAAGCACGTGCACAACAACGAATACCCGCTTATCGGGCACGGCATCAAGGCCAACACGTCCACCCTCGTCGGCGCCCTCGCCGACGTCCAGTTCCACTGCGACAACACAGCCGCGGGCAGTTTTACGCGCCTGTCGAAGATCCTCGGCTCTCCCGTATGGGACGACACCGCCCCGGTAGCCCTCGGCGAGTTGTGGAACACCTTGCCCGAGGCCCAGGCCTTTCCGCTCGACCACCCGAACGACGCCGGACCGCTTCCGGTGACCGTCGACGAGCTCAGCGTGCTCTCTCAGGCCCCGACGGCTCCGCCGGTGCAGCTCATCGTGACAGGCATTGCGTCCGGCCTCATGCCGCCCCCGCAGCACCAGGGCGCCGCGCCAGCATTGGAGGCTCATCTTGACCGGTACCCGAAGCTCGCCGGACACACAGCGATGTATCCCAGGGCGTGTATCCCGGTGGGCAGGGCGGTACCGTCCACCTGGCGTACCCCTGCAGCCACACCGGATACCACGAGCGAACCGCCGACGCGCTCTCACACACCACCAGCTACCGCTTGCACGACCGGTATGTCTTTCCAGCCGTTGGCGCGAACACCGACTCCCTTCACCCGGTCATGGCGTGGTGGGCCGTCCTGTTCGCGTTGTCCATGCTCGCCCGATACCACCCCGAGGCCTGGGCGGACCACATCGCCGTGGACAACAGCAAGGTCGCCGTACGGATCGAGCACCTGCTGACCGAGGCGCTGACAGCTGTGCCGGAACTCCTCCTCCAAACGATCTTGGACGTGTCGCAGTAACCTATCGGAGGGCGCCGAGCCGACGTGCCTTCGTGCAAGAGCCGAGAACGGAAGTCGGATTACTGAGGTGCGCTGTCATCGGCGGATGAGTGCAACCGCAACGCTTCACCTGATGCACTAGCCCTGATCGCCGACCTCGCTGCCAGTCTCGTACTGAATCTCGGCGTCTTCCCCTTCTGACGGAAGCGTGTGCGACTGGGGTACGCCGGGGTCTGCATGGAGGGCCGCGCTGATCGCGTCGACGTGCGCGACTGCCTGTTCGAGCAGCATGGCGACGACCGTGTCGAACGGCGCGCCCAGGGCGACTCTCAGCGGCCGGGTTACACCCAGCCGATCCAGCCGTTCGCGGCGCTCGGCAACGGCAGCCGCTACTGCCCGCCGTACGCGGTAGTTGAACCGGCCGGCCCAGAACGGGCTGGGTGGGGTGGCGGTGGGGTGCCCGGAGTGGTCGGAATTCGGGTCACCGGGGACAGTCGCCCAGTAGTCCGCGTCGTAGCCCACCCAGAACTCGTGCTGCAGCACTGCCACCGTGACCCATACCGCCCGGCCGTTCGTTCTGACGGCGCTCACCCAGTCAACGAGGACACCAGCGTCCGCCAGTTGCCCGGCGAGGCTCGTGCAGACCTCCTCCGCGACGTCTGCGACCTGGCTCACCATTCTGGCGACGGCTATGTCGTTGACCGCCGCGCTGAACGGCGTGAAGTCGCTGATGCCCTCAATCGCAGCATCCAACGCGAGCAGTTCGTCGAACGGTTTGCCGGCTGGGTCGACGACTGCGTGCAGCAAGTGTGTCCATGACAAGAGGACCACCTTGCGATCATCAACCTCGCCTCGGTGAATGCCGCTGCGCTCCTGCAGCGCGACGCCGAGCTGTTGACCAGCTTGGACGGCCAGTGCCCTGACGAGCGGCGCCCTGGTAACCAGGACGAGCGCGCCGCCCTCGGGCAACTGGCGCAAATACCGGGTGGCCTGATCGGCGGATGTCAGGGATGAGTCCACCTTGGTCTCGATGATGCACGAGGTGTCCTCGCCGCGGGCCAGTGTGAAGTCTCGGAAGGACTGTTTGCCAGTCACCTCATCGACGGTGTAGGTCTCGCGGCTAAGCCGGGTGTCGGATAGATCGGTGCCAGTGAGGTGGCCGACGGCGTCGACGAACGCCCGGTACATCGCACGGTCGGCTATGAGCAGCGCTTCCAGGAGGTTGTTGGTGGTCACCTCGGGTGTACCGGTGGCGCGGATGAGGTATCGCAGCGACTGGTACGGGACGCTGGCCGTCATGGTCGGATGTCGCCCTTCCGAAGTGCTGACAAGACAATGCTGGCTCTACCTGCCTGAGATCTCTAGCCGGCGTTCGATCGCGCGGATCGTTGCGACCACTGCCGCTCCGATGTCTGGGTCGGTGATGTGCGGCTTGAGGAGTTCAGCGGTGCTCTGGGTGCCGACGTGGGCGAGGGCGCCGACGAGGTACTGTCGGGCGTTGTGGGCAGGGCCGTTGCTGAAGGTTGCGGTGATCCGGTCCGGACTTTGGATGCACCATTCAAGTAGTTGTCGGCATTGGTCCGGCCAGGTGGTGAGCAATTGTTCGTAGTGTGATGGCTGCAGCAGCTCTCTTCTCCAGGTGCTGACGGACTGCAGGTGCGCGAGTACATCGGCGGCCGCCGCCGCGAGAGGCCCGCGCAGTTCGGTCCACAGCGCCGTCACCTCCTCGTCGTCGTAGCTGCCGACGATCGCGGCGAACAGCAGCTCGTCGATGATGCGCCACGCCCTCTTGGGGGGCTGGTCATCGGTCGGGGGTGCCGTAGGAAGGCGATCGGCGAGCTTCGCCCACCCGTGCAGGGCAATGAGGTGTGCGGACACGATCTCCTGCCTGAAGGGATGGCTCCAGTCGATGTAGAGGACTGCGTCGCGGAGCACTTCACGGGTGTCGGCGTCGGCATGGTCGAGGCGCTCGACGATCTCCGTCATGATCCAGTCGCGGTTGTAAGGAAACGTGCTGCTGCGCGCGGCCATGACATGCAGCCGCAGTGACTCCGCGTCCCCGAGGGACGAGATGACCTCGCTGTAGGGTCCGTGCAGCCGCTGGTCCTCGAAGTGCATACCGATGATGCTCTGGGCGTCCTGCCACGCCTGAGGGTCGGCTGGACGGGCGAGTATTCCGGCGATCTGTGCCCGGATGGACTCCTCGGTGTTCAGCGGTTCGATGGCGTCGTAGGCCGCCAACGTCTCGAACAGCAGGCCGTTCAGCAGGATGTTTTCTCCGCCGCACTCGTCCAGCGCGGTTCGCATGCGCTGACGGGTAGCCTCGTCCGCGCGGTACGCCGCTTGATCTGCAGCCGTCAGTGCTGCGACGCGCATGTGGTAGCCGCCCGCCCTCCAGGCGGCGGAGAACAAGTCGGGCAGCAACGTCAGATCTGCAGGGTCCTCGGCATCGATCAGCAGCAGCGTTGCTGTGAGCCGGCCCCACCGACGCTGGCCAGGCGATGCCCACAGGGTACGTGTCGGTGAGTGTCCTGCTAGCCGTCGTCGCCTCCTCCAGGGGTGCTCGCAGCCGTTGACAACCACTGACGCGGCCAACCGGCGACGTTCGCGTTCGTTGCCGTACTGGAGTCTGCCGTAGGTCGCATGGACGACGGTGCTGACCGCCGATCTGTGTCCTTCAGCTCGCAGTCGGCGCATTTCCTCGGCGCAGCGGTTGTCGGTGCGATCGAGGAGCGTCCCGACTTCGTCGAGAAAGTAGCCGTCCGCAAGGCACGCCCCCGCTGCCCCGAGCAGCGCCTGCTGCACGATGCTTCGCGACGTGTCAGCGGTCCAGTAGCTCCAGTCGACATCCGGCATGCCGTCTTCCCGCACCAACCGGGCTTCGTCAAGGGCGGCGCAAGCTTCCGTGAGAGCTGCCGAGATAACCATGCTGATGGCCTGCGCGGTTGCGGTTCCGTAGTCCCCGCGGACCGCGGCGCACAGCAAGTCGACATCAGCCATCTCAAGAAGGACGTCGCGTTTGCGGTCGGGATCAGGTTCGAGTGCGACAACGTGATCGTGCAGATCGAGGTTTCGGGGATCGCGGAGTGACTCGGCGAGGGCACGGCCGTCGGCCGCGTCGAGCAGAAGATGCTCCGCGGCGAGGAACCGGGCCAGGGTCTCGTGGCGGAACGCGACGTGGCCTTGCGTCGGGCTGAGCAACGGAGAACTCAGCACCGCGTCGATGACCGACTCCTGGCCGCTTGCACCGGCCCGACGGTGCAGCGTGACCCTGGCTTCCAGCAAGGTCAACGATCCTCGCATCCTCTGGCCCATCTCGAACGCGAGCTGGCGTAGCCCGGCACGAGTCTGCTCTGTCGGGCACAGCCGGGAGACGTACGCATCGAACAGTTCAGTGGACGTGGCGCCCGCGGGCAGTGACTCCCCGCATTCGACTGCCATCGCGAGTTCCATGGGGGTCCGGAATGCTTCGGCGCCGACCAGTCCGTCCGGTCGGCCGTAGGCGGAAAGCAGCGTGCTGCGTGCGTTGTCGTCGGGTAGCAGAGCATGAAGGACGGTGACCTCCGCGTCGGGCCTTTCGACCGGTTCCGTCGAGGTGATGATGGTGGCCATCGGCCAGCGCAGATGCAGTGCGTTGAGACCCTCAATGAGCTCGCCTCGGTCGGCGGGCGCGCACTCGTTAAGTCCATCGAGGATGACGACGGCCGCGCTGCCGGTATCGGCGACACGACGAAGCAGCGGTATACACGCCTCCGTCGTGAACGGAGCGACTGCACGAGACAGCGCATGGCTGAATCGGCCACGCTGGTACTCGCCGCACCGGACCCAGAGCGGAACACCGCCGGCCTCAGCAACCGCGACGGCGGCATGCCGAGCGGCATGTGACTTGCCGGCGCCGCTCGGCCCGACGAACACGACGGTTCTCTGAGTCGCTACCGCTTCCATCAAGAACTCGAGTGGGTTCGCAACAGCCACCTGCCCGCTGAGCGCCGGCAGCGGAACCAGCGGCGGAAGATTCTGACTGCGTGCGGCTAGGAAGCGACGACAGTAGTCCTGCAACGCGGCGAGGCTGGCCCAGCGCTCAACCTCCTCAGCGCTGTCGGACGATTCGCCAACAAGCTGCAGATAGCGGACGAACGCGGACCAGTGCTCATCGGTCCATGCTGGCCGCGGTCCGTCATTGCACAGCAGTTCGAGAAGTTGTTCGTAGCCGGCGATGTCGACGTATCGATGCCTGCTCAGCCTGGAGCCGCTGGGGATGTCCGGGTAGGTACAGATGACGGTGTGGATGCTGCTGTAGAACTTGCCGGCTGGACGAGGGACTTCGCCGCGGACGACAAGAGCGTGCATGTCGTCGCTGATGGCCTGCGTCGTTTGTTGGGCCTGCCGGTAGAAGTTTCGTTCCAGAGGCCGCCGCCGCCCATCGGGCAGTTGCTGCTCCCACACACCGTTGAGGTCTGAGACAAGCGGCAACTGCTGATCGACCGTCTTCAGCTCGACGTGGACAAGTCGGTGCGCGGTGCTGACGAGAAAGTCCACTTGGCGCTGATAGCTGCGGGTGATGAAGTTTGCGTAGATGCGGGCGGGGCAACCACGTCGTTCAAGGTCAACTCGCAGCCGCTGAAGGAACCGGCGCTCGTTCTGGTCGTCGATGCGATCGCCGAGGAAGACCTCACACAGCTGTGCACTCACCTGCTGCCGACACGACTTCCGGCAAACAGAAGCGCGTAACGGACGACGCCGGGACCTGTCATAGTGCGACGGTAGCGAGACATGGCCGCAGAAGGTAGTTCCGTACTCCGGCTGCCGCGCCCGAAGCAACTGGCACCTGTCCAGACGTGTGTCGACGTGGCACGACGGCGGCATTCCGATGGTGTGGCGCCAAGCCGCTGCGTAATCCAAGCTGTGCCGCTCGAGGTCGGCCTATTGCTGCTCGCTCTTCAACCGGCCGGCCAGGACCAGCACCGGCTGGCTGTGCCCTCCGTTCACAGCATGATTCGTACGACGCGGCTGGACAGAACCCGGCTGGAAGCTGCATGTGCGGCACAGTCGTCGGCGAGATCCACCAGTACATCGTGCAGGAGGCGATCGGTGCCGGGACCTTGAGTCCGGCCCCGGCACTGGTAGGTCACCGGAGTAGCGCAGCCATGCTCGTCAACGTTCACGGGTCGGCCAGCTGACGTCGAGGACGTAGACGCTCACGCTGAACTGTGGGGCTACCTCCGCTGCCCAGCGCTGCATGTCGTCGAGGAGTTTCTGTTTGTCGGCGTACTTCTGCGAGCGGTCGGTTCGCTGTTCGGGTGGAATCCAGTACACGAGGTAGATGCCGTGCCGTTCGCCTTTGGCCGCAAGGTATTGACCGACGAGTTGGTCGCGTAGCGCGGTGTGGAGTTTGGCGTTGCTGAACAGTTTTGCCTCGATGGTCGCGCTCGCGATCCCGACAGGCGCTGTGCTGGTTGGAGCATCGACCGCGAGATCGATGCGTGTTCCGGAGCCTTGAACCGCGAGCCGTTCGACTTGGGGCTCCCGGGTGAGGATAATGCGGTCGCGGCCGAGCCGATCGTTCAGCCGACGCGTCACCCAGTCGGTGATGTCATCCTCGCTGCCAAGGTCCTTGCCATCTCGCGACCATAGGTCGCGGAACCCGCTTTTGCGCGAGAGTTCGTGCTGCAACTCATCGAGGTGATCCATCACGACGTCGATCAGGTCGCCGGAGTTGCGGATGAGCCGGAGATCAGAGCGGCCGACGAGCGCGAGGACGCCGGCCGGGTCGAGGTGGATCTGGGCATTGTCAGCTGCGGCTTGTCGGGCCTGACGCAGATGATGGCGAATGAGCGCCTGCCCCTGCGGCGACAGCCCGTCCGCAAGCGTCCTCAGTTCTGTGGCGAGGCCGCGCGTGGCCAGCATCTCGACCACGTGGTAGCACATCCGAGCCTCCCGCTGTGCGGGACTGTCGTGCCAGCCATCGCTGTCTTGGGAGCTCTCGGCAAGCGGGAGCCGTTTGAGGAGGAGGCAGGCCAGGGCGGTCAGCCCGTCGTTGTCGACGGTCGTAAGGTCGAGGCCCTCAAGGAGTTCCAGGAACGTGCCGGATGGAAGCGGTTCACCTTGCAGGCGGTTGATCGCCTCGCTGCTGTCGACCCGAGCGAGATATCGGTTTGCGGCTCGGGACAGTTCCGAGTCGTCGCCGCTCGCTACCGATCGTGCCGCGGCGACGGCACGCTCCGGGTCATGCTCGATCAGGAAGGCCAGAACATCCGCGGCCTGGTCGTCGGAGTAGCGGCGCCGTGACACGCTGACGGCCAGCTGAGGCGCCAGGTCTTGGGCGAAGTACCTGTACAGCGGTGCGCGTTTCCAATCTGCCCGGCTTTCGAGTGCCTCCTGCACCGCACTACGGATCTCGGCCTGAGCCTCGCCTGGAGCAATGTCGACGAGCCCCCCGAGCAGGTCCACGTTGCGGTAGGCCCAGGCGTTCGCGATCGCAGGCGCCCACTGCGCCCACACCGTCGGAGAGAGCCTGCTGAGGCGGTCCGGTGCGTGGTAAGCAAGCGTCGTCAGCAGGTACACCCCGGACCAGTCGCGGATGACGTTGGGCCCGATTGTCGCCTTGCCGAGCCACAGGCCCGGGTCCGGCGTATGCCCGGACACGTACTCGAGGCCTCGGTCGAGAATCTCCTGCTGCTCATCCGGGGTCAGCAGCGACCAGCCCGGCCTGGACGTAAGGTCGCACGAAAATAGCTGTTCCAATTCTGTAGTCGGTGTCAGGGCGGCCGGGATGTCGGCCCACGCGGCGAGGGTCTGTCGGACAGCCACAATCGCCGTTTGCAGCTTGGCCAGGTCCAGACGGTTTCCGGTTTCGTGCTCACCGGCTTCTTGATCGTCTTCCGCTGGTGTGGGCGGGGCGGTCAGATGCTGAAGGCATCGGGCGAGCACTTGGCAGCAGCCGGTGCTGCGTTCCTGGTGAACGGTGTCGGTAAGCCAGTTGACGTCGGCGGTGGTGACGAGTCTGAGTTGGATTAGGACGGGCCACCGCTGTTCGTCGAGTTGCGCTGCGACGGCGACGGCCAGATGTCGGCGCCGGGATGCGTCCTCGGCCCAATGCGCGCTGACGCGTCTGTCTCCGAGCAGGTCGACGAGAAGCTCGGACAGCGGAACCAAAACTGCCGGGTCATCGGATGCGGCAATGGCTTGCTCCGCGATCCGAACCGACAATCCGATCACCCACTGGCGGGACTCGATGGAGATCGACGACCGCAGGACCGTACGCGCCCAGGCAATGACCTCAGGAAGATCATCGTTCGTAACCCTGGCGGGAAATTCCAGAAGGAACCGCTGGTAGGCGCCGATGACGTTGAACTGTCGGGGCCGTGTGACGAACGGAAGCATCTGGGTCGTCGTCATGTGCCGTGGGTAGAGCCCGTCAAGAAGTCCGGCCCGCAGTTCGTCGTCCGGATCCGCGTCTGGATCGAGGTTCAGACCTTCGAGCAGGGCGGACCGCTCGGGCTCATTGCCAAGTTGAACGACTACGGCGATCGCTGGCCGGCGGGCCCAGGACGGGTGACGACCGTCGAGAGCAATCGCCAACACCGAGGAGGTGACTGCCGAGACCTGTCCGGCCAGGGCCAATCGGCATATCCACCACGCCTCGTACGGTGAGCCAACCCCGATCCTCAGCCGGTCGGTGAGCTGGCCCGCCAGCCCGGGATGGACGACAGCCGACAGGTCCAATGACCACCGCGGCGGCACGTCATTCTCCCGCGCATCCGCGAGCAGCGCGTCTACGAGCGTCGCCTGCGCGGCGGGATGCAGGCCGACCTCAGGCTCATCGATCACGGCAATCGCGTTGGCGGATGCCACGAGGTCGGCGAGCTCCGGGCGCAGCGCCACCATCCACGCCGCGACTGCGACCATCGAGCGGGGCAGCACTCCGTCGGTCAGACCGAGCAGGCCGGCGACCTGAGACCTCACAGGCGTCCGGTCCATCACGTATCTCGCAGCGAGATAGTCCACATACTCTCGGTGCCGGAAGGCGACGGTATCGCCCGGCGCGGTGTCGAACAGGGCGCTTCCCAGTACCTCTGCGTAGACCTCGCTCCCAATGGTTGCATCTGGGCGGTCGGGCTCAGGTGCGGTCGGTAGTTCGGCGATCGCAACAGCCGCTTGACCTGCGCCGGTGCGGAACGCGAACCGGCCAATCCCGCCGAACGCCGCGAAGGCAGCCAAACGGCCGGCTGTCCGGCGCCGGATGTCCACGCCTGCCAACAACGGCTGCCGGATGTCCTCCCGCTCGGTCAGCAGCCGTTGGACCTCAGATTCCAGGGTGTCTGCGCGCCGGCTGGGAAGATGTCCGTCCTGCTGCCACTGCCGAGCCACCGCTATGAAATGCAGTAGCGAGGCGCTTAACCGGCTCTGGCCCGCCACGGCCAGCACATCCAGGAAGCGCTCATCGACATCGAGAGAGGCAAGCAGACGGCGGGCTGCTTCACGCGTCATCGGCAGCAGGCGCAACTTTTCGACAGGCGCGGCACCGTCGACAAATGCGCTGGTCCATGCTGACGGGCGGCACGCAAGCCGCCATCTGATCCCGTCAGTTCCGGATCCGGACATCGCGCGGTTCACCAGCCGGACGAGGGCACGTTCGGTCTGCAGAGCTTCGTCCAGAGCGTCGAGGTAGATCGGTTTCCCGAACGCGAGCGCATCGCCGATCGCCCGGCTTACTTCAGCGCCACGAAGCCCGACCAGATCGACGTTGAGGCCATCCTCCCGCCGCCGCAGTTCATCCAAGACGACGGACTTTCCGACGCCGCCCGGTGCGAGCAGGACAAAGCTTCCCGGCCGTCCGGCAAGGTCCCCAGCCGACATGATGCCGGCAGCGGCGTCGAGGTCGAGAAATCCGTCTCGGTCGAGCGGTGCGTGCTCCTGGTCAGCGCCTTGGACGTGGCGCTCGATCTCGCCGATGATCACCACCCCCTTTTGACCCCTGCCTGCCGAACGCGGATCGTCGGCGGAACCCGACGATACCGACTCAGCTGGCGCGACCCGACGTGGAGACAAGGGCGGCACGTATGCGGTGGTCCACCTGACGGTCGTCGACCAGGTCGACAAAGTGCCGGTGGTTGTCCGGGTTGCGTCGAATGACGGCTGCGACAACCGCCGCAGCGTGCCCAGTTCGCGTCGCGAACCACGCGCGGATGTCGGATTGCACGTTCCAGCGGTCCCAGAGATCGAGGTAGAGGATCGCGTCGGCAACGTCCTCCATCAGATCCCATTCTTCGATCTTCTCAGCCTGATAAGCGACTGTGAGGAACCATGTGACGAGGCGGTCGACGTCGCCGTACTCGAGGACGACACCAGTGTTGCTGTGCAGGTCCGGCACTGCCTGAACGATGTCGCGGAACGCGGACGGGTTTCCGGTCACAGCCTTCCGGACCTGCTCGTCTATAAGCTCGGTCAGCACGTCCATGTAGAGCTCGTAGTCGCCGGCGCGCCCGGCGATGAGCCGCACAAGCTCATCCAGCGCTGCATCATCGTCGTCGCGCACCCGAGCGAGTAGGTGTTCAGCGCGGCTGATTGGCAACTCGGCCGGCGGATCGAGTTCGACCGCAATCAGCAGCAGGAGGTCATCGACAGTGGCGGGACGAAGCTCCGGCAGAGCCTGCGTCGCAGCCTTCACGACGTTGCGCCACGGACCAGTCGACGGCAGCAGCGGCACGTTCACCGCAGGCCAGGCGCCGGTCAGCGCCCAACCGATAATCTGACCGATGCTGTAAATATCGGCCGCAGCGCTTACGGCGTGCGCATCGCGCCACAACTCCGGCGCGGCGAATCCAGGCGTACCGAATTCAGTCCCGGCGCGCGTCCGGTTCGGGTCCGTAGTCTGGCCGCGCGGCCGACGCCCCAGACCCCAATCGGCGACGACCCACCGGTCCTCGAGCCAGAGAACGTTGTCGGGCTTGAGGTCACGATGGATCCAGCCCGCTTGGTGCGGTTCCCGCAGTGCCTCGCAGATCGCGGCAATCAGTTTGCGAAGAGCCTCGTCATCAGCGAGGTCGGCGGCGACGCCTTGTGCGCTGTGGCTGGCGATCGGCATGACGAACCAGTCGGCAGCGCTGTCGAAGTCCAGCACTGGCATGACGTTCTGGTGCCAGCCGAACCGTTGCGCTGCTTCGATCTCACGGCGCATCCGGGCCCGATAGGCGGTCGTCGTCTGGTTAAGTCGCTTGAACGCGACTCGTTGCCCTGTCGGCTTGTGGACGGCTCCGAACACGGTGCCTTGACCGCCAGCAGGGACAAGTGGACGCGGATCGAGTTTGTAGTCTTTCCGCATGCCTCGAGCCTCGATGCTGACGCGGCGGAGGTCTTCGGCAGGCGTTGCTGACAGCCCGGTCGGCTCGGCGAGGTCAGGTTGACCGTGAGCGCCGTTCGTCGCTACCGGAACGTTCGGTGCCTTCACCTCGGGCGGCGGACCGCTCGCAGCGGCAGCGGGGACGCCGGCCGACACGGGACTGATCGCAACGACAATCGGGCATGGCGTGGTGACGTCGTTGCCGCGAACGTCGCCGAGGAGCAGCAGATCACCAGCCGTGTTGCGGGCCAGGCCGTCCACGCGGTTGCTGTTCAACTCCGCGATCAATGTGCTGGTGCCGGTGTCGATGTCCGTTCGGTAGACAGAGGCATGGACGCCGTTGGGGCTTGCTGCGGCGGTGATCACTCGCCGCGGGTTGATCACAACGATGTGGTTGGGGCGGTCGTGTGGAGACTCGATCCGATCCTCGGGCCGAACCTCACTGCTACGGGCGAGGTCGATGACCGCAGAGTGCCCAGGCGCGGCGAGAAAGAACCGCAGATCTTCCAGCCAGCCCGCGGTACGGACATCGGCGTTGAAGTAGATCCGGTGAGTGTGCTGCCTGCCAGGACCGTCGCCGAGCCTGGTCAGAGCAAGCGTGCCGTCACTGTCACCTAACGACGTGCCGTGTCCGGCCAAGACCCAGACACTCATGCCGGGTCCCTCCATGAGCGCACGAGCATTGGTGAAGCCGCCACCGACCGGAGTCAGAACTCCGTCCTTCCAGGCGACCACGCCGTCGCGGCACAGCACCAGAACGGTGCCGTCATCTCGAACCAACGGCGCACCATGGCAGCCGAGGAGCGGCAGCAGCCAGCCAACCGACCCCCGGGCAAGGTCTGCCTGCACAATGCCGTGCTCGACGGTAAGCAAGAGCTGGCCATCAGCCGCCGTGAACCCATGTGGGGAACCCCAACCGCGGTCACCGGTCAGCACATGTCGGACGCGCACCCGGGCGTGCGCTTGACCGACAATGTTCCACGGCGCAGGCCGTCGATCTGCCCGCTGGAATTGTGCGGGATCGGACGCCGGCTCCATGACTAGGAGGTCAGTCAGGCTTGTCCAGGGTCGCTGCTCGAAGTCCGCGTGGTGCGCGACTTCTGCCAACAGCACCTCAGGGTCGATCAGTCCGTACAGGATCGCCTCGAAGTGCGTCCGGTCGATCAGGATCAAGCCTCCCGCCGCATCAACAGGATGCGGCACACGCATGTCGTCGTCGGTGTAGCCCTCCATCGACAGCAGGACGTGTCGAAACCGCGGCGCCGCAGCGGCTGCCCGCTGCAATCTGAGCACTTCGTCGTGCACATCGTTCCGCGCTGAGACGGTCACCTCAATGACGGAGGCGTGGCCAGCGGGCATGTTCACAACCAACGCCCGCCCGGCCGAGGACGCTACAGGTCGGACGTCGATCCCGTGATGGCGCAGCACAGTCGTGAGGAGCGCAACGACCTGGATGACCTTGTCGCGCTCCGACGCCTCGCCATCATGAACCAACCCGTACAGCGAGATCCGGTCAACTGAACCATCGTCGTCGGCTGCTTCGATGTCCGTCGTCACACGACTCCCATTTGCTGCAGAGGACATGGATGGACCGCGCCCGACTATACCGACCGCGCGACTCGCAGAAGCGCTACGCGAGCCGAGATTGGGCAACCGAATCAGGTGGCCCAATCTCGGTCCTCATTCGCCTACGCCACGTCCGGATCCCCGCCGAGCAGTTCGAGCGCCTCCTTGAACGCCCGCTCGACCACGACGGGCCACACAGGCACCGTCGGCGCACCGCCGGCCCCGGCCGATACCGTGACCCGAGGCGGCGCGAGGGACGCTCGGACGCTCGGGAGCACCAGGTCGGAGGGCCAGGCCATGTCGGGCCGGCGAAGCACCATCGCCGAGCAGCCTCGCACGATCGACTCGTTGACCAGGATCGCCTGTTCCCGCGACAGGTTCGAGGAGGCGCCCAGAGCGGGAAACGGCGTCATCGTGAGAAGCCGGTGCGGCGTCACGGGAATCTGGACCTCGTGCTGCTCGGGCAGCAGCATCGGCAGGAACGAGACCTCTCCCGTACCGCTTACCGCCGTCACAGGGGTGTCGCCCGTTACCAGCACCGGCCGGTCCGAGTAAGTCAGCAGCCATCGCATCGACAGGAGCAGTGGTTTGAGGCGGTCACCCTCGCGGACCATGTTCCGCATCGCCGCCTGCCGGTCCGGGTGGCGGACCTCGTCCGGCGCGCGCTCCGCGATCTGCCGCTGGAGGCTGGTCAGCGCGGCCTCATCCTGCGTGAGCGACGGGTCCTCGGCGATCGCCCGGTGAAGCACATCCATCGAGAACAGCAACGGGCCCAGGTGGGAACTCATGTCGGCCATGCGCGTGCGGAACGCGATCGTCCGCACCATCTGCGCGGCCACGAACCGCGCCACAGCCTCACGGTCGGACTCCACGGTCGGCAGGGTGCCGTTGCGAATAGCACCCATCAGTTCGCCGACCGGATTCTCGACCGCACGGTCGAACCAGCGCTCGAGCGAGTCGTCGGGAGTCGAGCCGTCGCCGGTGTCGTAGAAGTCCGGCTCGACGGTCGCCTCCTTGATGGTCAACCGTTTCTCGCCACCGTCGCGGTAGCGAGCCAGCACGATTCCCTTGTCCGCGCCCCTGGTGCCGCAGAAGCCCTTGAGGTACAGCTTCGGGACGGTGTGGTGATCGCGACTGACCTGTGATGACACGCGTCAACTGTGGCACGGTCCGGTGCATCGAGCATCCGCGTTTGCGCCGACGACCGTGACGCTCGTGAGCCCGGCGCACGGCGGGCGGATCGAGGCTGACACTGCGCTCCTGGCCCACCGGTTCGTCACGCGGCTGATCGGTGGCGACGCGTGGGTCATCGCGGCCACCGCCGCGCGGCTGCCCGTGCCCGGCTGGCCGCCGACCGAGCAGGACGTGGCCTGAGCCAGCGGATACACGCCGACGCCCCTATTGGACCATCGGCGGCTCAAACCGGGCAGGGGGGCCGACCGGTGTGTTCGGCCCGCGCTGGCGTGAGCCGGGGTCGGCGCGCTACGCGCCGCTCTCGCCCCATTCAAACCGAGCAGACCGGGCAGCCCGATGCGCGGCGACGATGCGCGGGTGCACGGCGTCGCCGCAACGCAGGCCCGTCACCCGGCATACCGCGCGTCGCATGCAAGGGCAGTGGATTGCGATGACGTCGCAGTTGCCGCAGTAGGTGAAGCCGCAGGTCGGATCATGGCTCGGCATCGCGTACGCCTCGGCGATCGTCGCCAGGGTCGTGCCCGCGGCCGTGTCCTCCCAGTCCAACCGTGCCGCCGTTGCCACAGCCGCGGCGAGGGCGACGCTGGGGCTGGCGCTGTCGGGGCAATAGATGTCCATGCCAACACCGAGGTCCAGTGCGTCTTCGTCGCGGACTGTGCCGTAGGCCACCAGTAGGTGCCGGGCCGTACCGCGGACCAGATCCGCCCAGCGCCGTTCGCCGCGGTGGACACTGTCGCTCCCCGGTTTAATCTCTAGCCACACCGGCTGCGGGAGGTGCAGCAGGAAGTCAGGCAAGTAACGCCCGGAGGGCAGTTCGTACCCCTCCGGTTCGTAGTCCCACTCGACCCCGAGACGATCGAGAAAAACCGCCCACCTGGCCTCCAGGCGAGAGCGGAAACGGCAGCCTGCGTAGTGGGTCTCAATCGGCTTTGCGAACGTCATGGAGTCACGACCGGGGCCGCTACTACCTGCGCGCCGCTCGCGGTTGGCGGCGCTCCTCTCTGCCAGGGCGCTTTGGAGTCCGCCAGGGTGTCGAGGAGCAGTTGGCACCAGGTCGAGGCCGCGTTGACCGCCAGATGCGCATGACGCTCGCCAAGACCCGCCGGCAGGGTCGGCTGCCCGTGACCGGTGCCGTAGCCCAGATTGCGCAGCTCGCCGATGCCGATCGCGATGGCTGAAACCCCGCCGAGGACCTTCTTCAGCGCGTCGACACCGTCAGGACTTCCCGCCGCGACCTGTGACACATGGAGGTGGAGCGCCTCCTGCGCCTTCTTCACCAGGACCGGGACGGTGGCGTGCTGGTCCACCGTCACGCCCCGAGCGAGGAGTACCACTCTCGCGGTGGCCTCGATCAACTGCTTGGCGGCGCCGATGGCCTGCGCGGGATCAGACGATGCACTGCGTCTGGCTCGCTCAAGTTCGATGCGGATACCGGAGGGGTCCGTAATCGACCGGAGCCGCTGCTCCAGGCCAGGCGGGTTTATCCACTGGATGCGGTACCGCTCATCGAGCCGGAAGCCGTCATCGGCCAGGTACTCCCTGACGTCGTCGAAGGTGGAGTCCTCGAAGCGCTCTTCACGATGAAAATGCCGTAGCAGGTGCTCGAACACACGCAGCGCACGGTCGACCTGGCCATAGTCTCGCCAGTCCACTTGCGCCGCGTAGCCATCGAAGATGCGGCGGCGAACGCCGGAATCCCCGCCAGGATCAGCGAATGGCGCGAAGCCCTCGTCGCGCCAGTACTCGTGGAGGGCGCTCACGAAGACCCCGGAGGCCAGGTCTCGGAACGCACTTCGAGCACGGCGACTGATTAACTCACGCTCACCGTCAGGCATGGCAGTGAGGCTATCTGTGCCACGCGGACCGTTTCCAGCCCTTATCGACGAAGCCGGACACGGCCGAGTTGCGGCTCTCCAACTGTGGAGCCTCGCGGGGACTTTTGGTGACGTAAATTCTCAACACGTTTCTCAGACACCTTCAGCCCGCCGGATTGGGGGGCTCACCGGCTGTCATGTCGCGGGCACTGTCCAGAAAATCGGTCGTTTCTCGACACGGGGTCCTCGCCCACTCGACCCGCCTGCAGCCACAGGCCGTCCGTACGGCCGACATCGGGCTCCGCGCTCCAGATCTCGACTTCTCGCTCGCGCCGACGTCGCGCACTTTCAACGTCCCAGCGCAGCTGGACCAGCTTCACAGCGACGGCCTCGTCTTCCGGGCCGGTTCCTCGGAAGACTTGCCCGAAGCCGCTGTCGTCTCCAATGCGGCTGTCCGGATCGTACGACCACCGGGCGTCGCTTTCACCGTCGAAAGCAACCACGACCACCATGATCTCAGGCATGGCAAGCCAGCTCCGCATGCTGTCGCAGCGCACTGGGGCGCTTTACCTGGGAAGCGCGATGTCGTGCACCACGACCGCAACGTTGAGTTGCGGCGAAAGCTGCTGCGCTTGACCTGCGAGGTCTTCGAGCAATCCGGCAGGGGTGTGCCGCGCAACTTTAGAGCGCTTGTCACCGTCTACCTGCTCGGGCGGAAAGCAGGCGACGAGGTACACGCCGTGGGTATGACCGGGCCGGCTTGAGGTACTGCCCGACGAGTTGCTTGGTCAACGCGGTCATGGTGGAGTCGTTCCAGCAGCCCTTGACCTCGATGACGACGCAGATCGTGTTGCCAGCGCTGTCGGTTGCGTCCACGCGGATGTCGTGTCGCTCGCCGATGCCGGCTCCTGGCTTGCGGCGGACCTCTACTTCTCGGTTGATGATGATGCCGGAGAACTTCAGCAGCAGGCGCAGGCCGTGGCAGTACCAGTCGGAGATTCTGTTCTCGTCTTTGGGATCTCCGGGGATCTTGGTGACGTTCCACAGGGCGAACGCCTGCGGAGTTTCACCGGTAAGCCACCCGTCGATCGTCTCCAAAGCCTCCAGGACGGCCGCCTGCAGGTCGGCTGCGTCGGTGACCAGCCGTCGCCGGCGGTCTTGCAGCAGTTGGTCCAAGTGGTCGAGCGCCGGCGGGGTCCATGTCTGCTGGCGGGTGACTTCCCCCGCGAACAGGACGGCCCGGTCCAGCGGCAGCTGAGGTTGACGACGCTGCAGTTGTTCGAGCGCTGCGAGGCTGCTCTCGGTGCCGCGTTGCACCAGGGCATGGAGCACTTCGTCTCTCCAGAACCCCAGCTGTTCCCGGGGCGAAACGAAGTGCGCCTCCCTGTCCGCCGGGTCGGCTTGCGGTGGGAACTGTACGGCGAGCCACTCATAGAGCTCTGCGATGGCGTCGTCGCAGCCGACGACTGTCAATGCTCGATGCCGGAAGTGTTGGCCGAGCGCCAGCGCGACCTCTCTGCCGACCGCCGGCGCCCGACGAAGGGCTGCCACGATGAGTGGCAGGCCCTGCTCTGGCAAATGGTTCAGCATCGCGATCGCGGCAATGGCGCCTGCTTCGGCGTCGAGAGTTCCGTCGACCGTATCGGCTACCCGGCGGTCATGGCAGGCATCCGCGTTCCCCGCCGCCGTGGCAGGCCCAGGACCCGCCCCGGCCGGATCCTGGGCGACAAGGCGTACTCCATCAACGCGATCCGCGCCGACCTACGCCGCCGCCGGATCGCCGCGACCATCCCCGAACGCGCCGACCAGCAAGCCAACCGCCGCAAACACGGCGCCGCCGGCGGACGCCCACCCGCGTTCGACGCCGAGCGGTACAAGGAACGCAACACCGTCGAACGCGCGGTCAGCAAAACTCAAACAGTTCCGAGCCGTGGCCACGCGCTACGACAAGCGTGCCTTCATGTACCTGGCCACCATCGACGTCGCAACCATCAAAATCTGGCTCCGCGACCTCACCACCAGAGATCCAAGAGACACGGCCTAGACGTGACCGAGCAGAACGGCATCCCCACGCCGCACCCAGCGACCGGCGGCACGGATGATCGTCTATGCAGAACCGGACCACACCCGGGCGACATACACGAGCCGGAACTATCCCGGTCGACGACATCGACGCTGACAGCCGTCAACGAGTTGGCTGCGAAGGGCGTCATGAGAACCCGGTATGATGGCCTCGAGCAGGACGAACGCGGCGTGTTTCGAGTGGAGAGGCCAGACTCTGTGACGCCGCAACGACGGTCCGGGATCAAACTGGGCGACTTCCCTGAGCTCACCCAGGAGTGGGACCACCAGACAAACGGCATGGCCGCCGACACCGTGCCGTTCCGCTCCCGGACAAAGTTCTGGTGGGTGTGCCGCACATGCGAATACCGATGGCAGGCCAGCCCTGACAACCGCGCGGGTGGCGGGCGAGGGTGCCCGCGGTGCGCCAACCGGGTGGTGGACTCGACCAACTGCATGGCCACCACGCACCCGGACCTCACGGAAGAATGGCACCCGACCCTCAACACGATCACACCGCAGGACGTGGTCGCGGGCTCCAACCGCAAGGCATGGTGGCTGTGCCGCCGTTGCGACGAGGCGTGGGAGGCCACCATCGCCTCGCGGGCGCTGAACGGAAACGGTTGCCGGCACTGCAAAGGATGGGCGATCTCGCAGGCCAAACAGGTCCCGGCCCACGGGCGCTCGCTCTCTGACCCGGATCCGTGGATAGGGATACAACACGGCGTGGCATAGATGAACGGATGCCTTGTCAGCAGGGATGATTGGACTTGTCTAGGGACCAATCCGTCGCTGTGAGAAGGACACCCGTTCGGTGCAGAGGATACCTGGTTTGGCAGGTCGGGTGCGTGTCGGCGCACCGGACGCGTCGTTGACGCCGGTGTCGGGTGTGGTCGCGGTGGCCGAGTTGGTCGGCCGGTTGGGCGTGACCGCCGCGTTGGACGACGCAGTCGGTGCGATCAAGCAGCGGGACCGGGGCCTGTCCGCGGGGCAATTCCTGGTCGCGGTGGCGCAGGCGCAGATGTGCGGTGCGCAGTTCTGGACCGGGCTGGACCGCCGCCGTGCCGATCCGGCCGGGGAGGCGCTGTCGGCGGTGGCCACACCGGCCTCGACCACCGCGGTGCAGCTTGCTGACCGGTTCGGCCCGGCCCAGGTGGCCGGGGTAGAGGAAGGCATCGGGGAGATCGTGGGCCGGGTGGTGGGACTGCTGCCGGCCAGACGGCGCGCGGTGCTGCGTACGGGTGGGGCCACCATCGACCTGGACGGCACCGATGTGGAGTGCTACGGGGCCAAGAAGGAAGGGATCGCCTACAGCTACAAGGGTGCCCGGGCCGGGCGTCCGCACGTGGCCACGTGGGCGGAGGCCGGCCTGGTCACCGCGGCGGACCTGCTCGCAGGGGACGAGGACCCGCGCCCGGGGGCGGGATCGCTGATCGAACGCAGCGTGGCCACCCTGCGCGTGGCCGGGGTCAGCGTGCGGCCGAAGGTGCGCGGCGATGTGGGCTACTTCGCCAAGGACATCGCGGCCGCCGCAGTGGCGGCTGGTTGCGACTTCTCCCTGGGGGTGACCCGCAACCCGGCGGTCTGGCGGGCCGCCGCCGCGGTCCCGGACACGGCGTGGCACACGGCAAAGCGGATGAAGGGTGCCCAGGTTGCCGTCTGCGACTACGCGCCGGCCGGGTGGCCACCGGGCACCACGTGCGTGGTGCGGCGGGTCAAGGTCCGCGCCGCCGACGTCTCGACCGATCCACGGGCCCGTCGCCGGCGCACCATCCCCAAGGACCAACTCGCCCTGGCTCTGGACGGCCTCGTCGGCCACGTGTACGCGTACTCGTTCATCGCCACCAACCTGGACGTGTCCACCCCAGCCAGGGCGGTCGCGGTCGAGGCGTGGCACCGGATGCGCACCGACATCGAAGACCGCATCCGCGACGCCAAGCACGGCGCCGCGCTGCGGCACCTGCCCTCAGCCAGCCGGGCAGCGAACACGGTGTGGATGTGGGGTGCGCTGCTGGCCGTGAACCTGTCCGCCTGGCTGCAGGAACTGGCCGGTCTGGACGGCGGTGACGGACGCGGCCGGGCCCATCTGGGCACCCTGCGGCATCGGCTGCTGACGGTCCCGGCCCGGCTGGTCCGCCACGCCGGGCAGCTCACCCTGCGACTACCCCCAGACCAACAAGGTCTCGCCGAAGTGCTGCCCCGACTGCGCCGACTACCGATCTGGACCTGACCACCAGGCCCGACCGGCCCGAACACCCCACCGAGACCAGCGAACCCGGCGCCACCGGGCCACAACCATACCCACCGGCAGAAACACCGCATCACCCATCGCCCATCAGTGATATGCGTCAATCACGCCGCCGCTATCCACGGATCCGGGTCTGAACAGGAACCTGCGACCGCCTCGCTGTTCGACGCCGAGCGCAACGGCCGGACCGCGGCAATGGTAAGTGTCGGCAACAGCAAGGACAAATGGTGGTGGCGGTGCGAGGCCGGACATGAGTGGCAGCGCACCGTAGCTCACCAGGTCACCGCAAAGAAGGTGTGTCCAGACTGTACGAACAGTCGCGCCCGTGCCACCTACAACATCGCGGTACTGCATCCCGAACTCGCCGCCGAGTGGCACCCCACCCGGAACGAAGGCCTCCAGCCGACCGAGTTCACCCCAGGATCGGAGTTCATGGCCTGGTGGCGCTGCCGCACCGACGCCTGTAGCCATGTGTGGCAGGCGATGATCGGTAACCGGGCGCGGCTTGGCGTAGGCTGTCCCCGGTGCGGTGACCGGCGCGTCAGCGAGTTCCGCAGCACGCCCAAACCCGGCACGTCCCTTGCGGACCTATTCCCAGGCCTTCTGGTCGAGTGGCACCCCACGCGCAACGGCGATGTCACGCCGTACGACGTCAACCCGGGCGCCCAGGTCAAGGTGTGGTGGCGGTGCGGCACCTGCCGACACGATTGGCACACCAGGGTCGAGAACCGCACCGTTAAGGGCAGTGGCTGCCCGGCCTGCGCGAATAAGGTAGTGACCGCAGTCAATAACCTGGCGGCAGTGCGTCCCGAGTTGGCCGCCGAGTGGCACCCAGCCCTGAACGACGGCCTAGGGCCTATCTGACGGATCTTGAAGTAGCGCGATCAGGTCTGGCGCGGAGCCAGATCACGATCGAGGCGACGGTGACTGTTGCCTCGTAACGAGATTTCAGCTTGTCGTACCTCGTCGCGACAGCCCGGAACTGTTTGAGCCGGTTGAATGCTCGTTCGACCTGGTTGCGATCCTTGTACCGTGCTGCGTTGAAGTTCGGGGGTCGGCCACCCCGTGATCCCTTGCGGGCGCGGCTGGCCCGCACATCAGCACGTTCCGGGATCGTGTGCGGGATGCCCCGTGCGCGCAGCGACCGCCGGTTGGCCTTGGACCCGTATGCCTTGTCCGCGGTCAGATGGTCCAGCCGCTTGCGGTGCCGGCCCACACCACCGGGGCGTGGGACAGCGACCGCGTCCAGCAACGCCACCAGCTCCTTCGTGTCGGCGGCCTGCCCCGCGGTGAGCCGCTTGACCAGAGCCCGGCCACGACCCTCGGCAAGGAGGTGGACCTTCGTGGTCAACCCGCCCCGGGACCGGCCGATCGCCTGCGCGGCACGTGATTCATCCGCGCTCAGCCCCCTTTTCGCGCACCCGCCGCGTGCTGATGCGCCCGTACGATCGTCGCGTCGGCCTGACCGCGCCAGTCCAGGTCACCGGTAGCGTCAGCATCGGCCTGCAGCCGCTGCTCGATCCGTGCCCAAGTCCCGTCGGACTCCCAGTGCGAGAACCGGTGATAGCAGGTCTTCCACGGCCCGTACCGCTCCGGCACCTGATGCCACTTCGCACCGTTGTCGATCCGCCACAGAATGCCGTTGATCACCTGCCGGTGGTCACGCCACCGCCCACCACGCTGTGGAACCATGC
Organism: Dactylosporangium sp. CA-233914; assembly: GCF_050942935.1. Classification (NCBI taxonomy): domain Bacteria; kingdom Bacillati; phylum Actinomycetota; class Actinomycetes; order Micromonosporales; family Micromonosporaceae; genus Dactylosporangium; species Dactylosporangium sp. CA-233914. Next base: position 9,139,867 of record NZ_CP192030.1, read on the forward strand.
TGGGAAGCAGCGGCGCGAGCCGTTGCCATTCCACATCGGACAGATCACTGGCCACGCCACACTGTAACCCTCCAAGATCCGCCAGATAGGCCCTAGCGGCGACATACATGAACGTGGAGAGACCCGAATGACGAGCCAGGCAGACTTCACCGGACGGTGGCGGATCACGTCGATGGAGCTGTGGGACACAGACGCCATCGATCTCGTGGAGCCCGGGTTCATCGAGTTCGACCACGACGGGACCGGGCAGTTCGGGTTCATCGCCGTCGCCGGATGGATGGACTGCCGCGAGGCGACCCGCGACGGGCGGCCCTGCTTCGAGTTCACCTGGGAGGGTAGCGACGAGGGCGACCAGGTCTCCGGTCGTGGCTGGGCGGCCCTCGCCGAGGACGGCACGCTCGACGGTCGCATCTTCTTCCACCTCGGCGACGACTCGGGCTTCCACGCGATCCATGCCGAGCCTCAGCTGACCCGCACACGTCCCCGATGGAGGCCCCGGTGAGCACCACGAGCAACCGCACGGACCCGTGGAAGCTGAGATCGAACACGCCCTCGATCCAGGCCGGTTGGTGTCCGACCGGGGCTGCTTGCGGTTCGTCGACGGCTTCACCCTCGACCGCCCCAACGCGATGGAGCCGACGCCCAGCTCACAGAAGGTGCGACAGGTGTCGGCACCACCCTACGGTGACCCGGGAATGGGTTCGCTGCGGATGAGGGTACGGTGCGGCCATGGCCTGGTTCACGGAAGTCGATCTGGAAGATCTGGCCGGCGGACGATCGTTCAGCCGGGGCCAGGGGTATGTCGAGGCGGTGAGCAACCTACGGGACCTACCCGACGGCGTGGTCGCCACCGTACGGGGCACAGACCCTTACCAGGTCCGGCTATACGACACCGACGGCGGGCTGGACGGCGAGTGCAACTGCCCGTACGGCGAGGAGGGCAACTTCTGCAAGCACTGCGTCGCCGTTGGCCTGCGGTTGTTGGACCGGGAACGGGCCACCGGCAACGTCCGGACCAACACAGCGACGGATATCGATGTACGCGCGTTCATCGCGTCACTCGGGCACGACGAACTGGTCGACCTGGTATGGCAGCAAACCAGCGACGACCCGGCCATGTACCAGCGGATGCTGCTACGCGCGATGGCCAACGCAGCGACCGTCGACCTCGGCCTCCTGGCCGAACAGGTCGAGCGGCTGGAGATCGACTGGATCAACTACGGCGAGGAGGACGGGTACGCCGAGGGCGCCGACGCGGTCATCGAGGCCCTCGCCGCGCTGGTTCCCGACCGCGCCACCGAGGTGCAGCCCCTGCTGCGACGAACGTTCTGCCTGGTCTGCCAGGCCGCCCAGCGGTCGGAGGACCACAGCGGTGCCGCGATCGACTCGGCTGGCGCCGCGTGGGACGCCTACCTCCAGGCGTGTGAGACCGATCCGCCGAATCCCGCGGAACTGGGCGAGTGGTTCGCGGAGTTTCGCCTGGGTGCCCCCGATGGGCTGGAGGTGAGCATCACCGACATCGCCGACCTGCTGGGCGTCGAGGGCCTCAACGCCTACTGGGCGGTGCTGGAGACCGCCAAGACCACCAAGCCCTCGGACTGGACGGTACGCATGCTGCGGGAGGAGCTCATCCGGGCGACCGGGGACCTCGACGCGTTGGTGGCCTGCTACGCCGAGGACCTGTCCAGCCCGCAACGCTATGTCGACATCGCGCGACTGTTGCTGAACGACGGCCGGACGGCCGAGGCCATCGAGTGGTTGGAACGGGGTCGTGCCGGCGTCGACCGCTGGGATCACCGCGCAAGCGGGCTCGCGGATCTGCTGGTGGAGCTGTACACCGAGGCTGGCCGCACCGACGACGTCATCGCGCTGTGGCAGGCACGGTTCCATTCGGAGGGCAGTGTCGAGACCTACCGGGTACTGCGGGCGGCCATCCTCGCCGCCGACCCCGGGCGCTGGCCGGAGCAGCGTGAACAGGCATGGTCGCTGCTGCGGCACAGAGCCGATGACTCCAGCCTCTGGAGCGCTGGCGACGTGTACGTGCGCGTGCTGCTGCTGGAGGACGAGGACGAGGCTGCGTGGGAGGCCGTCGGTCGGTACCGCTGCGATCAGCAGACCCGGCTGGCGGTCACCGACCGACGGTCGGCGACCCATCCGGCCGAAGCCCTCGCGATCTACCTTCCGATCATTGAGACGGCCGTGGCACAGACCAACACAATGGGGTACGAACAGGCCGCCGACCTGTTGGTCACGCTCAGGGGCGTGTTCGCCCGGGCCGGGCGGGACTTCGAGGCGGAGATGGCCCGGCTGAAGGCGGTGCACAGCCGGAAGCGCAACTTCCTTGGTGCGCTGCGTCAGCGGGGACTGTGACGTCCGGCCCGGCGAACTGCGCAAGCGGATCGGCGAGGTCAACACCTCCGGGATCCTCGCTACGCGACCACGAGTCCCGAGAAGATCAAGCTGTGGATGGAGCGAACACGACAACCGGGCAGCGGGACCCCAGGACGATGAGCCGTGACGAACTGGTGGCGTACGTTTTTTGATCGACACGGGCATACCGTCCAAGTCGGACAGTGCTGGAAGTGGGTCGAAGCCCTCGATAGATGACTGCGCACCCTGTGCACGCTGGTCGGAGACCGCCACCTCGCCGTACCGGTCGAACACGAGTCACAGTTCCGAAAGGCGCTCCGGACGCTCGGCCACACCATCACCTCCCCCGGCGGGCTGAACCGCTCCGCATGACCACCACGTCGGGTGACGCTTGCAGGCAGCGTCAGGCCCATCAACGGCTCGAGTCGTCTCGGTATGGCGGCCCCGAGCCTGGTCGACCCGCGGTCAGTTGAGGCTCAGGTGGTCGGTGACCGAGGTGTTGAGCACCCACGCCAGCGGGGTGGCCGCCCGCATCTCGTACCGATCGCCGACCAGCCGGTACATCGTGACCGTCTGGCCGGCGTCCCGGTCGACCGTCCAGTACTGCGGAATCCCCGCACCGGCGTACTCCCGCGGCTTGGCCGCCTTGTCGGCCGCTTCCGAGCCACGTGACACGATCTCGACCACGAGCAGCACGTTTGCCGCTGGCAGCCACACCTGCCGCGGATTCGCCGGTGGCTGTCCCCAGACGACGAGATCGGGAATGCGCCCGCCGGAGACGCCCTCGGCGCCCGGGATAGCCAACCCGACCACCTGCGCGATCTGGTCGACGGGCCACCCGGCGGCAAGGAGCCAGGCCATGATTCGCGTTGCAATAAGTGCGTGCTCACCGTCCGCCGGCGGCATGATCGACAGAACCCCCTCCGGGCTCAGCTCGTAGCGGTGCCCGTGCGGGTCCGCGGCCATCATCGCCGCGAGGTCATCGAGCGTGGCGATGGCCGGCATGTGCCGGCCGACAGCGTCTGCGCTCATGCAGGAGAGTCTACGGGGTGGCCCAGCCGCCGAGCCGTTCAAGGGCGGAAGCCGAGCGCGCGGTAGCCCGGCATCCTGCGCTGCAGTGATACGGCGAGGATCGGCACGGCCGGGTCGTGGTAGTCGTGCACTTCGGCGGTGTCCTTACCCGGGGCAGACCGGACGACCCGGCCGGCGCATTGGACGAGGAGACCGTCGAAGGAGATCGGCGCGGCGAGGAAGAGCGTGTCCAGGGCCGGAGCGTCGAAGCCTTCACCGATGAACGGGGTCGTGCCGATGACCAGGACGCCGTCACCGGCCTTCGCATCGGCGAGGCGGCGGACGGCAGCCTTCCGGTCAGCGGTGGACATGCCACCCTGCAGCACCAGCGCCTGATGGCCGCGCTCGGCGAGCATCGACGTCAAGGCGTCGAGGTGGGCGACGCGGCGGGTCAGGACGAGACAGTTCCGGCCGCGGCCGAGGGCGGCGGTGAGGTCGCGGACGATCTGGGCGTTGCGATCCGGGTCGGCGACAAGGGCCCGGTGCGCGGCGGCGAGGACGGCGGCAGCGGACGGCTCCTGGTCGTCGTGGCGGAATGCGGTCTCGTGCACATGGAGCAGGCGCTGGGGTCCGCCGACATCGGCAAGCGCCTCCTCAAGCGTTCCGGGCTGGCCAGGCTTGATGGTGTGTCGGACGGGTCCGAGCTGCCACGTGACGAGCTCGCCCAGTTTGTCGCGCCGATCCGGGGTAGCGGTGAGCCCCAGCCAGAACTGCGCACCGATCCGCTTCACGGAATGGTCGTAGGCAGCCGCCGCCAGGTGGTGACACTCGTCGACAACGACGTGACCGTACCCGCCGGTCAGCTCCGCGACGTCGGCGCGGCGAGCCAGCGAAGGCAGCATGACCACATCGACGACACCGCTGAGCTTCGTCCGTCCGCCGCCCAGCTGACCGGGTCGCACGCCGAGCAGCCGCTCGATCTGGGCCCGCCACTGCTCGGCGAGGGCCTTGCGGTCGACCAGCACGAGCGTGGACGTGGCGCGTTCGGCGATCACCGCACAGGCCATCACCGTCTTGCCCGAGCCCGGCGGCGCGACCAGCACACCGTCGTCATGCGCGAGCAGGGCACTCACGGCCGAGGTCTGCGTGGCGGTGAGTTCCGCGGCGAAGGCAACCTCGATCTCCCGGCCCGGATTTCGGATATCGGTCAGGGCCAGCCTCGAGCCAGCCTGCTCAATCATGCGGCCAACCGTGTGGCGCAGCCCGCGCGGCAGAACCAGGCGGTCGTCGAGGGTGAGGTCATAGCCGCGGAGGAACCTCGGCGTGTCCCAGGTCGACTTGCGCAGCCGCTGCAGTTCGTAGAACTTCGGGTTGGCCATTGACGCGGCATGCTTGAACGTCGCCAACGCCGCCGGCGTGAGCTGCGACGCGTCCAGGCTCAGCCCGGCACCGAGCTCCGCGGCGACCACCGCCGGCAAGCGGGGCTGCACCCGTGTCACCTCCGACCGGTGTACCGCCGTCACGGCGTTGCCGACCACCGCCTGCGTCGCCCGCTTCGCGACCCGGGCCGCGTCACCGGGGCTGAGCCGGTCCAGGGTCGACAGAAACGCCCACTGATCGTCGTACGGCTCGAGCGTGCCGGGATCAAGGAACGCCGTGAGGCCGTCGCGGCGGCGCCCACCGTGCAGCGGCGCCGCGATCAGGTTCCCGAAACCGCCGTCCGGCAGCACGTCCTGGTTCGGAAACAGCCGGTCGTACGACGTCAGGTCCATCGAGCCACGCAGCACCATCGCCTCGTGGACCAGCACCGTCCCCACCGAACGGGCCACCGCGGCCGCGACCGCATCGGTGAAGAAGACCCACGCGTGCGCACCCCGCCCGGACTGCGAGATCTCCAACGCGGCCGGGACGCCCGCACCGCGAGCCGCCTTCACATATGCCAGCCCGTCGAGCATCGCGGTAGGCCCGTCGAAGTCGGCCACCAGGAACCGGCACGTATTGTCGCGCCACAGCGGATATAGCCCGAGGAACAATTTGCCGACCAGATGGTCCGCCAGCACCTCATTCGTCAGCGACAAGTACGCCACGGAACGGCGATCCATGCCTTTGCGCCACCCGCCGGCCACCGCAGGCATCCACCCCTGCGCGCCGGTCCTGCCGTTCTCCCACCGCAGCGCGTACACATCCGTGCGAGCGTGGAACCGGTCGGCAAACAATGCGAGCTTGTCCCTGACCGGCGACGACATCGTGACCAGACCCGGCGCTACCACCGGCGCCGCGAGCTGCTCCGGCGCTGGCGCGGTGTCCAGACCACGCAGCTGCAGCAGACGAGCCAGCCTGGCATTCTCGGCTCGCAACCGCTCCAGTTCCCGGCGCAGCCGGCCGATCTCGCCATCCACCGAATCGTCGAGCGAGCTCACCGCCAAATCGTCCCACAATTCCGAAAAGCACCATCACGTGGCCGCGGCGACAGGACACATTGAAGCCGCAGCGGTCAACGCTATAAGATTCTCGTATGGACACCTGCGTTGTGCAGGTTGCCACAAAGCGTGGGCTGGGATCCCCCCTTCGACACAAAAACCCAGCACACATGCTGTATCTGAGGGCCGCGTGTTCGAGTGCAATCGAGCACGCGGCTTCGGCGTATCCGCCGCATGTCCCTGGCCGCTCCGGCGCAGCTTGGGCGGGGTGGTTGCGATGAGCGCCGGTCCGATCCCCGCCCGTCCTGCCGCAGTCGCGTTCCCCGATCACGACCGGCTCGATGCGCCCGCGCGGACCGCTCCCCCTTGCCCGGCTCACCCAGCGTCCGGCCGGCACGCTGCGGTTCGGGCTGGCGACGGTCGACACGAACGGGCGGGTCGCGGACGCCGCCCTGATGCGGGCGCTCGGCTGGACGGACGCCACCCGGCTGCACCTGCAGGCGTACGCAGGCCTGATCGTGGTCGCTGCTGACGAGCACGGCATCTTCCGGCTCAGCAGCCTCGGCCACGTCCGGCTGCCGGCGGCGGCACGGCACTGGTGCCGGCTCGGCGCCGGCGACCGGGCTCCGGCGCGAGGGACAGCTCGCGTACCCCGCCGAGATTATCGGGCGTAACGGACGATCGGCACACCAAGCGGGCATTCTTGGCGACGCAATGCACCGCGAGAAGGATGTGCCAGTCGAGCCAACTGTGCCTTGTTGTCGTCGCTGCCGGCCGGCGCGGCCGGCAGCAGCGGAAGTGAGTGTCGCTGGCCGGCATACCGCTCGTGCTGTGGTGTGGTGGGCAGCGCTGCTGCCTCGGCGTCCGCGGCTGCGAGCTCGTAGTATCGCTGCGGCTCCGTGCCGAGCAGTTCGGTGGAAACGCCGACGCGGTGCAGATAGTCGGTCAAGTCGGTCAAGGCCCGGGTCGAACGGAGCTGACCGAACAAAAACTCCCAGTCGCTGGGAGTTCTCCCAGCCGATCACGGACGGCCAACCCACCGACGAACTCAGCATCAGCCCCAGCCCCAGTTCCGTCGGCGACTGTCACGCCGGCTTTCTCGCCATCGCCGGCCGGTCCGGACCCGACGCAGTCATCCACGCCGTCCGACCGGTCCACCACCCGACCCGCGTCGACCACGACGCCCCCTGCGACGAAGTCCGCCGGCCCCCGTGCGTCGGCGACGGCAACCCGCCGCGCCGACGCCACGCCACCGGTGATCGTCGGTCCGGTCAGCGCGAAACCCAACTATCTGTTGGACCAGGGATGTGGTGCCTCGGCCGTCTCCCGGTTCTCGGTGAAGGTCACCGATGCGACAGACCCGCCGACGCAACTGAAGGTGACCCTCACCTACCACAGCGACAACAACACCAGCGGAGAACTGGCCATGAGCAACAGCACGACGCCCGGGCTGTTTGAGGCGTCGGTGCCGGGTCTGCCCGTTGCTGCATGACGATGTCGGCGACCTTCGTGCCACGCCGCGCAGTTCCGGCGCCGCGGACCTGATCCTCGCCAGCGCTTCGGCGGGGGGATGCGCTCCAGCCCCCGGGTGAGAGCGGCCGACGATGCTCGATGGTACGAAATTCCGCGATGTTGAGAAAACGACATCCCGCGTACCGAGGGAACTGCGGCAGACCTGCAAATGGGCGCCGGATTCTCGTTACTTCGCGACCGCGTGAACGCTTCCAGTTCGTCGCCGACCACCAGCAACACTACGGCGTGAAGCGGTAATGCCAGATCCGGTCGTGCAGGCAGTCCGTGATCGCGGCGAACGAGGCGGCCGTGGTGAGAGGACGCGCGGTGCCAGAACGCTTTCGAGGCAAGGAGTCGTGCTGAGGGACCTGGGCGGGCGGGATCATCGTGCCGCTGTTGGAGATCTCGATGCCGCTGGATCGCCTCGCTCTGCCAGTCGTAGTCCGCCCACGCCTCCGAAGGCGCCTTGACCTGCTGGGCGACGTACTCCACCGCGGCGGCCGGCACCTCCTTGACCGACTCCGGGAACCGGGCCTCGACCTCGAAAAACTTCAGCAACAACGCGAACCCGAGCCGGGTCGCCCCGAACTTGAGTTCCGCACCCGCTTCATGTGCTCTTCGAGCAGCGTCCAGACGCCGATCACGTATTCCGGCTGCGAGTCCTGCTCGCCCGCACTCCTCCACCCCGCTCGAAATCACTCGTTCAGCTCAACGAGGCGTCCGACGAGGGAAACGACGACCACAGCAGTCACACGGCGCTGCTGTCCGCTCTTGGTGGGTCGTCGCGGCGAACCACTCGGGAGGGCTGGCCGCTTGGCGGGTAGGGTCGTGACCATCAGATCCGCTGTCCGCGGCGACCCGCGGCGCCCGACGAGAGATTTGCCATGCTAGACGTCACGAGGATGCTCGTGCTGGAGCGTGTCGCCGAGCTGGGCTCGATCACCGCGGCGGCGGCTGCTCTGGGCTACACCGTCTCGGCGGTGTCGCAACAGATCTCCAAGTTGGAGAGGGACGTCGGACAGCAGCTTCTCGTCCGTGAGGCACGCGGAGTCAGCCTCACCGACGCGGGCCGAGTCGTCACCCGCAACGCCGAGCGGCTGCGTATGCAGCTGCAGGCCACGGAGGCTGAGCTGGCGGAGCTACTCAACCTGAACGCGGGCGCCCTGCGTATCGGGACGTTCCCGACCGCGGGGTCGTCGTTGATCCCGCTGTTGGTTCGGGACTTTCTCGCGGAGTTCCCGAACATCGAGCTGAAGATCATCAGCGCCCGGTTCGACGATCTGGTGCGGGCCCTGCAACTGCGCGAGGTCGAGATCGCGCTGCTGTGGGACTACGACTGGGCCCGGGTCGATGACTCATCGCTGACCTACCTGCACCTCATGGACGATCCCGCGATGCTCGTCGTGTCAGACCAGCACCGACTGGCCGGGCGGTCCAGCGTGAGCATCGCCGAGCTCCGGCAGGACGACTGGATAGCACGCACCGACCATCCTGCAACGGAGATGCTGGAGCGGCTCTGCGAGGCGTCCGGCTTCCGGCCGCGGATCCGTTTCCGGGCCAACGACTATGGCGAGGTCCAGGCCATGGTCGCGGTGGGGCTGGGGGTGGCGATCGCACCCCGCCTGGCCATGACCTCGGTGCGGCCGAACATCTCCCTGGTCCCGGTGGCCAACGCGGCGGCCAAGCGGCGGGTGCTTGTGGCGCACCTGGCCGACCGTCGGCTGAGCCCGGCCGCCCAAGAGGGGGTGGCCCGGTGCCTCCAGCAAGCCCGGGCGATCGAGTCATCGTTCGATGCGCAGCACGGGGACCGGTCCTGAGGCGGATGGGTCAGCTCAGCGCATCGAGGATGTCCTCAGCCAGGGTCAGGAAGTCGTGCACCGCCAGCCCGGTGGTTTCCTCGGTCGCGATGTCCCCACCGGTGTTGCGGGCGATAGCGAAGGCGTCGGACACCCTGACGCGGTAGACGACCACGGTGTCCAGCGCGGGGAGGCAGAGGAGGTACTGCCCGTAGTTGCCCGCGGCCAGGGCCGCGCCTGCCCACGGATGGCCCGGCGGGCGTCGTGGCAGCCACCAGAGGTAGCCGTAGTCCAAGGCAGCGTCCCCGAACGAGGGCATCCCGATCGCGTCCGCCAAGACGTGCGGCTGCAGGACCGCGGCCAGCCAAGCCGCCGGCACGAGGCTTCGTCCCTCGTGCACGCCGTCGTGGAGCACCAGCTCGCCGAGCCGGGCGAGCTCGCGCGCCGACAGAAAATGATGGTGTGCAAGATGGCGCGACCGCTGCGGCACCCCAAGCGGTCGGTGCGCCGCCGGATCATGGTCGGCGAGTCCCAGCGGCCGGGCCAGCTGCTGCTCGAATGCCTCGTGGACCGTGCACCCGGTCCGCAGGCGGAAGATCTCCTCGAGGGTGTTGAAGTCCCAGTTGTTATAGACGAAGTGGGTCCCGGGCCGGTGGCTGCCGCGGGCGAGCGGGACGTCACCACCGGGACTGGCGGCGGGGTGGTACACGCCGGAGCGTGAGGTGAGCAGGTCGCGGACGGTTGCGGTCCGCTCGAGGTCGCTCAGCGGCTCCCGGTCGACGATGCCGAGGTCGGCGAGGGTTGCGTCGAGGTCGATGCGCCCAGCGGACACGTGCGGGCCGTAGAGCAGCGCGAGGATGCTCTTGCGCACGGACGCCACGTAGCTGGGGGCGGCGACGTCACCGACCACGATGAGATCCCGGCCCGCCCGTCGGACGAGCAGCGCGGTGGACTGTGCCCCTGCGAGACGCTGTCTGATCGCCTCCCGCGCCGCGGCGAGCCGACCCGTCACGACGATGCCCCCGCCTCGGCCGCGATGGCACACTCCCGGATCAGCGTAGTCAGAGTCCTGACCTCGGGTGCCATCCCGCCGACCACTCCGGGTTGGCGGACGAACCCGACGGCGACCCGGAACATCGGGTCCGCGTAGCCGAGGGACCCGTTGGCACCCCGGTGGCCCAGCGCCTGGAAGCTGGCGTAAGCGTCGTCGGGGTGGGGACGCTCGAAGACGATGCCGTATCCGCTCCGCCGCTGGGTCACCAGGCAGGTACCGAACACCTGCTGCTGCGCGAAGGTGGCGACGGTCTGCGGTGTCAGCAGTCGTTCGCCACCCACGTCCTCGGTGGCACAGGCATAGGCGCGGGCGAGCCCGCGGGCGCTGCCGACGCCTCCGTTGGCGACCGGGCCGTATCGGCGTAGCCGCTCGATGTTCGGCGGGATCCGGTCCTCTTTGCCGAGCGCCAACGCCCAGAGGCTGCCGGGATGCCCGGCGGGCGGCATGACGTGCGGTGCCGGGGCATAACGCGTCGGCACGAACCGGTGCTCCTCGGATGCCGGCAGCCCCAGGTAGAAGTCGACCTCTCGCGGGTCCCTGATCTCGGCCGCGTAGAGCTCCTGCAGCGTCCGGCCAGTCGCGCGAAGGGTCAGTTCCTCCATCAGAGCGCCGATGGTCCTGCGGTGATAGCCGAATCCGCTGCCCGGGCGCCACACCGGCCGTTCGTCCGCCAAGAGCTCGGCCGCCCGCCGGGAGCAGAAGTCCTCCGTGGACAGTCCGTCCGCCGTGCCCAGCAGGCCGGCTTGGTGGGACAACAGCTGCCGCACCGAGATGTCCTGCTTCCCGTGCCGGCCGAACTCGGGCCAGTAGTGGCAGACCGGCTTGTCGAGGTCGAGCTGTCCGCGTTGGACCAGGAGGGCGAGGCACAGCGCGGCCACGCCCTTGGTGGCGGAGTGCACCCCGATGACGCTGTCCGGCGCGAGCTCGGGCCCGCCGGTCAGGTCGACCACGAGCCGGTCCCGCCAGTAGACGGCCAACTGGCCGCTGTAGCCGGAGTCGTCGCGAAGCAGCGCCTCGAACGCCTGGCGGACCGGTTCGAACTCAGGAGACGTGTGGCCTTCGGCCGGTGATGTCATTTCGCGTTCTCTCAGGCGGTGGTCCGTGCGGCCGACAAGGCCTTCCTGGCCGGCGCATCGGAATGGGTGGGATAGGGGAGCTGGATCTGTGCCCTGGCGATCACGCGTGCCGCGCGGCGCAGGGTCGCCGCAACCAACCCGACCGCGTGGTCGCCCGTGGCGCCGGTGGTGTCCAGAGCCACCCGCACCAGTCCGGACGGTGTCCCGATGCGGACGTCGAGGGGGTTCACCTGCGACCGCGCCCAGGACGAGCAGACCGACCCCGGCAGAACCGCCGCGGTCGCGACGGCGACCGCGGCGGTCAGCCCGATCGCCGGATGCGGTGCGCGCATGGAGATCATCCAAGCCCGGATGTCGTATGCCTCCGCCGGGATCACCTCCCCGGCCGTGGTGACATAGTCGACCGGGGGGCCGACGACGCCGACCTTCGGGATCGAGTCCGGGGAGGGGACCCCTGGGGCGGACAGGCCCATCGCCACCGCCGCGGCGGGTCGCAGCGCGATGAGCCTGCTGGCGGACTCGGTGTCCAGCGAGGTGCCCAGCGGCGGGAAGTCGCGCGCGTCGAACAGCGCCGATGGAGTGCCTGCATCGATCAACGTCACCCGAGGGGCGCCGTCTGCATCGAGGACCTGGACGGGCCTGCCCGTCGGCAACAGCACGCCGGTCGTGCTCCCCTCCGGATCGGTGAATCGCAGTCCGACGCCCACTCCCGTGGTGGTCACACCCGGCACCCGGGCGGTGCCGAAGTCGGGCAGCCGCCGCTGCGGGGTTTCGACCTCGGCCACGAGGATCGCGCCGGTGTTCCGGTTGCGCAACCGCACGACCGTGACATCGCCCTGAATCGGCACGAGACCGGAGCCGACCGCGTAAAGGCCGACCGCGGTGGCGCAGTTGCCGCAATTGCTCACCCACTCGACGGTGCCCGTACCGAGCCCGACCTGCGCAAAGAGGTACTCTACATCCGCGCCGTCGTCGGGCGACCGCCCGACGATCGCCGCCTTCGAGCTGACCGAAGTGCCACCGCCGACGCCGTCGAGCTCGTGGGCGTCGGACCCTCCGAACGTGAACGCCAGGATTTCGTCGTACGAGGCAGCTATCCGGTCCATTGCGACTACGGAGAAGATCCAGCACTTGCTCGTCCCCCCGCGGACGAGCGCGCCCTCTAGTACAGACATCTTCGGTGTCCCTCCATGGCAGCGAACGCACCTGACTCTAGAAGGGAATCAACTTCACCACCTGCGCAAGAATGTGAACGATACTTAAGTACAGCTGAAGCCTCTCTAGGGAATTCGCGCACCGTTGGGAATGCATGCCTTAATGCGTGCTTAAGTAGCGTTAACATTCCGCCGATTGTCCTGCGCATCGGCGGCTGCCAGACTGCGGTGACACCCCGTAAGCACACCCCCAAACTCTGCGACTTCGCGTAGGAGAATGCTCCGTGAAAAAGTCCCTGAGACTCGTGGTCGCCTGTGCGCTGCTGCTCGGCCTGGCGGGCTGCGCCGCGGAGGGCTCGGCAGGCGGCCGCTCCAATTCGCGCCTGGTGATCGGTCTGAGCAGCCTTCCGCCGACCCTGGACACGTCACTGACCACCCTCGTCCCCGCCTCCGTGCTCGCCCGTAACGTCTTCGAGTCGTTGGTGACCACGGACTCGCAGTGGAACGTCCGACCCATGCTCGCGGACTCGTGGGACGTCAGCGCAGACGGCCTGCAGATCGTCTTCCATCTCCGCCAGGGAGTGTTGTTCCACGACGGCTCCGAGCTCACCGCCGAAGACGTCGTAGCCTCGATGCGACGGTGGACGACCCTGTCGTCCCAGGGGCGCACGGCGTTCCCCGGGGCGCAGTGGCGCAGCGACTCACCGACCACGGTGACACTGACGATGCGTAAGCCCAACGTGGTCGCGTTACAGATCCTGGGCTACAACGATGGCAACCTGGCGGCCGTGATGCCTGCGAAGATCGCCGAGAAGGCGGGGCGTAAGCCACTCAAGACCTTCGTGGGGACAGGGCCGTACAAGCTGGCCTCGTTCGACAAGGACCAGTCGATCGTCTTCACCCGCTTCGACCGCTATGTGGCGCGTGCCGAGGAGCCGGACGGGCTCGCGGGCGACCGCACGGGGACCTACGAGACCATCGAGGTGCAGCGCAGCCCGGACCTGCAGAGCCTGCTCGCGGGGGCCGAGACCGCTGCCTACGACATCGCCAACGTCACGCCGGACGACTGGTCGCGGGTGGCCGGCTCGCGAGACCTCTACGGGGTCTCCGATCCCCAGGGGTCGCTGTACCTCAACTACAACAAGCGGAGGGGGCCGTTCACCGATCTCAACGCCCGGCTGGCCGTCAACGCCGCGATCGACAACCAGGCGATCATGCGAGCCTCTTTCACCGCGCCTGAGCTGTACGACCTTCGTCCGGGGATCATGCTGAGGAACCAGCCGCAGTGGACCGCGACGACGGACGAACGCTCCTACAACCTGCACAACCTGGAGCTGGCCCGGCGGTACCTCGCGTCCTCGTCCTACGACGGGCGGCCGATCGTCATTGTCGGTGTGCAGGGTGACCCTTCCAACCGTGGTGCGACGGTGCTTCAGCAGGAGCTCGAGGCCGCCGGCTTCGCCACGAAGCTGCAGATCCTCGACTCGACCACTTACCTGGCCACCCGGGACAATCCGGCCGCGTGGGACATCCTGGTCGCGGCGCAGACGCCGAAGCCCGAGCCCTCGGCGATGATCTTTTTCAACAAGGACTACGCGGGCTGGACGAACTCGCCCGAGCTCGACGCCGCCATCTCGGATTACCGTGCCAGTGCGTCGTTTGACGAGGCCACGCGGAAGTACTCCGCGATCCTCACAGCCTTCGAGGAGTACCGGCCGCTGACCAAGGTCGGCGACTACAACAGCCCGTACGCCGTCAGCAGGGACATCAAGGTCCGCATGATGGACGGCCCGATCCTCTGGTCGATCAAATGACCGCGCCCAGGCTCAGTGAAAGGATCCCGCCCGTGCTTCCCATCGTGCTCAAGCGCCTGGTGGGCCTGGTGGCTACCCTGTTCGTCGCCTCGCTCATCGTGTTCGCCCTCCTGCGGCTGAGCGGAGGTGACCCGGCCACCGTGCTGCTCGGCGACAACCCGGATCCCGACGCCCTCGCCGCGCTGCGCAACTCGATGGGGCTCGACGATCCGGCGCCCATGCAGTACCTGCACTGGCTGAGCGGCATCCTGCACGGCGACTTGGGTTTTTCGTACTACCAGGACAAGCCGGTCAGCGACATCCTGCTGCCGCGCATCGCACCGACGGTCTCGCTCGCCATCCTCGCGCAGATCCTCTCCGCTGTGGTGGCGATCCCGCTCGGCATCGCCGCGGCGCGGCGGCGCAACGGCCCCGTCGACTCGGCGGTCATGGGGGTGACGCTGCTGGGCATGGCGGTCCCCAGCTTCGTCATCGCCTTGCTGTTCGCCGTGTTCTTCGGGGTGACCCTCAAGTGGTTTCCCGTGCTGGGCTACAAGCCGTTCTCGGAGGGCCTCGGCCCCTGGCTGCACACGCTCGTCCTGCCCGCCGTCTCGCTGGCGATCGTGCACGCGGCGCTCACCATCCGCATGACGCGGGCCTCGCTGATCGACTCCTTGCAGCAGGACTACGTGCGCACGGCGCGGGCGAAGGGGGCGTCGGCACGCCGGGTCGTCTACCGGCACGCGCTCAAGAACGCGGCGATTCCCATCCTCACCGTGATCGGCCTCGGCTTCGGCAGCCTGGTCGCAGGCGCACTCGTCACCGAGACCGTGTTCAACATCCCCGGGCTCGGCCAGCTGATGGTGACGTCCATCAGCCACCGTGATCTGCCGGTCATCCAGGGCGTCGTCCTGCTGATCACGATCACCTATGCATTGCTCAACCTTGCCGTCGATCTCCTCTACGCGGTGATCGACCCGCGTATCTCCTACTGAAAGGAGTGAACTTCCCCATGTCGAACCTGACGCTTGGCCGTACCGGCTCGCCGGACGCCAAACCAGCGGGGAACCGGGACCAAGGCTCGCCGGAACCGCCCGTGAGACGGTTACGCAATCGGCTGATGCCCACCGATCCCCGCTTCTGGATCGGGGCCACCCTGCTGGCGGCGGCAATCCTGATCGCCGCTCTGTTCCCGCTGCTCTCAGACTCGAGCCCATATGCCGTGGACGTCGCCGACCGGTTGCAGGGCCCGTCGGCCGCACACCCCTTCGGCACCGACGACGTCGGACGCGACGTGTTCACCCGGGTGATCTACGGTCTGCGCACCTCGCTGTTGCTCGGCGCCATCGTCGCGTTCTTCTCCGGGCTGATCGGCGCGGTGCTGGGGTTGCTCGCGGGATACTTCCGCATACTCGACCAGCTGATCATGCGTGCCTGCGACGGGTTCATGGCGGTGCCGGGAATTTTGCTCGCGCTCGCGCTCGCCGCGTCCTTCGGACCGGGGCTGCGCAACGTGGTGATCGCACTGGTCGCCGTCTTCGCTCCGTCAATCGCCCGCGTCGTCCGCTCGCGGACGCTGAGTGTGAAGGAGGAGCTCTTCGTCGAGGCGATCCGGGCACAGGGCGCCTCCGCGCCGCGGATACTGCTGCGGCACATCTTCCCGAACACGATCAACGTCCTGGTCGTCCAGCTCAGCTTCGTCTTCGCCGAGACCATCCTCGTCGAAGCCGCATTGAGCTTCCTCGGTGTGGGCGTCTCGCCCCCGATCGCGAGTCTCGGCAACATCATCTTCGCGGGCAAGCAGGTGTTCTTCAGCGCGGTGTGGACGGTCGCCTTCCCGTCCCTCGCGCTGGTCGTGGTCGTCATCGCGATCAACCTGCTCGCCGACGCCCTCCGGGACACGTTGGACCCGCGCAGCGCACACATCCGCGGGATCCGCCGGTTCCGGCGCCAATTCGTGCAGCGACGAGAGGTGAGTGCGCCATGAACGAACCTGTCCTGTCCGTGCGCGACCTGAGCACGAGCTTCCTCACCCCGTACGGCCCGGTGACCGCGGGTCACGGGGTCGCCTTCGATGTCGCCCCAGGGGAGATCGTAGGCATCGTCGGCGAGTCGGGCTGCGGGAAGAGCGTTCTTGCCATGTCGCTCATGCGGCTGCATCCCGAGCGGACCACGGCGTACGCCGGCTCGATCCGGCTCAACGGCGTGGAGCTGCTGGGGCTGGGCGAGGAGGAGATGCGCCGGATCCGCGGCTCGGTCATCTCGATGATCTTCCAGGACCCGCAGAGCTCGCTGAACCCGCTCACCCGAGTGGGCGCCCAGCTCGACGAGGTGTCGCTGCTGCACACCGACATGGACAAGGCGGGTGCCCGGCGGCGGTCGATCGAGCTGCTGGAGTCCGTCGGGATCCCCGACGCAGAGGGGTGTGTGCACAAGTACCCGCACCAGCTCTCGGGCGGGATGCGACAGCGCGTGATGATCGCGATGGCGCTCGCATGCAACCCGCTGCTGCTGATCGCTGACGAGCCCACCACCGCCCTGGATGTGCGGGTACAGGCCCAGATCCTGGACGTGCTGCGGAAGCTGAACGAGAGCCGGGGCACCGCGATCGTCTTCATCAGCCACGATCTCGCCATCGTCTCAGAGCTCTGCTCGCGGGTGCTCGTCATGTACCTGGGGGAGGTCGTCGAGGACGCGTCCGCGAGGGACCTGTTCACCGAGCCGCTGCATCCGTATACGCGCGGGCTCATCGCGGCGCTACCCGACCTGCAGACCGACCCGTCGCAGGACCTCTTCTCGGTGCCGGGCACCGTGCCGACCCTGGACCGGATCCCGCGCGGGTGCCGGTTCAGCACCCGCTGCAGCTTCGTCACAGAGCGCTGCCGGGTCGAGAGCCCAGACCTGGTGGAGCGCGGCGGGCACGCGGTCCGCTGCTGGAACGTCGACGCGGTTGTTGGCGGGGAGTCCGACGAGCTGCAGGAGGTCGTCCGTGGGTGAGGTGGGCAACGTCGCGGTCCCACGTCCGCTGCTGGACGTGCGGGGGCTCAGCAAGACCTTCAGGCAACGGGTGGGAACGAGGCTGGTCGCCCGGCCCGCCGTGGACTCCGTCGACCTGCGTGTCGAGGCCGGCCAGACCTACGGCATCGTCGGCGAGTCCGGTTCGGGGAAAACCACGATGGGCCGCATGGTGATGCGCCTACTGCCGCCGTCGGCAGGGACCATCGAACTCAACGGGCGCGACGTGACCCGGGCGAGCTCGCGCGAGCTGCGTCAGTTCCGGCGGGACGTCCAGATGGTCTTCCAGGATCCCTACTCCGCGCTCAACCCCCGCTTCACGATCGGCACGACGCTTGGGGAGACGCTGCAGATCCAGGGACTCGCGAAGTCGCGACGTCAGGCACGCGACCGGGTCGTCGAACTGTTGGAGCTCGTGGACCTGAAGGCGGATCACGCTCGACGGTTCCCGCACGAGATGTCCGGTGGGCAACGCCAGCGCATCTGTGTCGCCCGCGCCCTGGCGGGCGACCCGAAGCTCGTCGTATGCGACGAGCCGACGTCGAGCCTGGACGTTTCGGTGCAGGCCAACATCCTCAACCTGCTCCGGAGGCTCCAGACCGAACTCGGGCTCGCCTACCTGTTCATCTCGCACAACATCAGCGTCATCGCGTACATGTCCCACCAGGTCGGAGTGATGCATAACGGCAGGCTCGTGGAGTCCGGTACCACCGCCGAGGTTCTCTCCGACCCGAAAGACCCCTATACGAAGAGCCTGCTCGAAGCCGTCCCCGCCCTCCGGGTCCGGTGACGGCGGCGCCCGCACATGCCACGCAGGCCATAGCACTGACGGCGCGTTCTATCTCCGTCGCAGCCAGGAGCACAGGGTCCGGGACCTGACCGTCATGGACGGCGTCTGCGGACCACCACAGCCGCACAGGTTCCGCGGTCGCACCGGGGCGCAGCGTTCGGCGTCGAGACGGATCACAAGTGCCGCGCCGATCGGTCAGCGGATTGCTACACCGGATCAGAGCACCCGGAGATCTTTGATCAGAGAGTCAAAGGTCGGAGAGTCGTCGAAAGGCTTCTTTTGCGCGATTTTGCGCCAACCCCAGGCGAGATAATGAGCGCGGGCAGGGTTGTCCGGCCTGACATACAGATTGGCGATAGCTTCTGAGCGGCGCACAAGGAGGGCTTCGAGAATCCTCCGGCCGTACCCTCGATTCTGATGGTCAGGGTGAACGGCGAACTCATTGAAGATAAAGACCGGCTGCGGCTCGGCGGGAATGGCGAAATTTGGGATGGTGTTTCGAACGTCGTCCCAGATGCTTCCCGCTCGATCGGCGGCGCGTGTGCAACCGAACCCGTAGCCGATCATCTGACCATCGACATAGCCGCCTATCAGCTCGAAACCCTGAGCTTGGGAGTACATATCAACCAGGCGCTCCCAAAAGCGATCTGGATGAAAGAACGGGTCGACCGCGATCACGTCCGTATGTGATGCCGCATAGACCGGCTCAATCTTGCCGCGCATTTCAAGAGTAGCGGAGGCATTGTGGTGCCGGAGAATGAGTTCGCGAGTGCCCATTGAATGCAAGCGGCCTCTCGTCAAGCTTGGCCATACCTCAATGACTGTGAGGTGGCAAGGTAGTCTGCAAAGTCGGCATATGCCGGCCGACCGTGTTGCTCGACCGGCACCGAAGCCAGCACCGTGTAGGCGCCGTCGATGATCGGACGAACGTAATGGGAATGTGGAAGGTCTGTCATAGTCGTCCGAGCGTATTGTAGCCCTTCAGCAATTTCGCCGGCCGTGACCATGCGCAGCGCGCGATGCAGTTTGATTTGCACGGGAGCGCGAACATGGCCGGGCAGGTACTGCTTCAACGCCTGCTACTGAGCCTTGTCAGCTTCGGGTAGCACGCCCGAATGGGCATATACATAGCTCGCCGTAAAGAGATACTTACTTGCCGGCCACTTCAGGTCAGTTTCCCCTCCCCGTACGGCCGTCACTTCATCCGGCAGTCTGGCGTAAATGTGTTCGAGCTGTTGGAGTGCTACGCGAGCATCAGTCGATCTGCCCGCCATTGCGAAGGCCTGGGCCTTGCCACTGAGGAACGAGGGGAGCATCGAGATCTTAGCACGGGAGGCAAGGGCTTCAGCCTGACCAATTAGCGTCAGGACGACGTCGATATCGCGCCGGTCGTAGAGCGCGCGAATAATCTCCTGGCCTCGCACCCAAAGAATAGTGGCGAGATCGCCGGACTCGTCAGCGATTCGGCGAGCGGTGCGCCACCATCGGCGAGCCCCGGGGAGGTCACCGTGTTGGAGGTAGTTTTCGCGGTAAACGCCGCCAACATGGCTCCGACTCGGGAAAGCTCCTTCCGCTCGGCATCGTCGTTGGCATGCGCCATGGCGAACTGGACGACGACGACGTCGGCGGTGAGGCGCGGCAATAGCTCTGTTGGAGGCGTCGTGAGGTATTCGCACCCGTAGTCAGTAACGATCTCTTCCCACTCATCGATGCTGGCATTCGCACGATTGTGGGCCGACGCGAGCATGAGCCCGTGCCTTGCGGTCTCGGTCCCGAGTAACGAAGCAAGCGGGCCGATGCCAGCTGAGACGCCACCGAAGGTCGACTGCGCATGGCCGTGCAGTATCGTGACGCCGTCCCGTACGAGTGCACTGCTGCATCAGTGCTGCGCGGCGTCGGCTTGCTCGGCCCCCTCAGGCGTCCAAGGTCAGCAGGGTGATGGCGTCCGCTTGCGTCGGCTGTGGTGACTTCGGCTTCTGTACCTCACTGCTTGACTTTTTTGCATCCGCTGCGCAATTGGTGATCATTTTCGCGGTGCGTGATCACGGTGCTGACGGGAGCGTCCTGCCGAAGCCTGGAACTGGGTCGAAGGCAGCGGTGTGCAGGCCTGCTCCGCTCTTGACGACGGCCGCAACGATCTGACACCCGCACCGTAGCCGGGAGTGTCCGCGCAGGTGCGGGCGCTGCCGCGCCTACGTCTGCCTACGCGACTACTGCTCTTCCGTGGGCCGCTACAGGCGGTGCTGGCCATGGGCCACCAGAGGACTACGGACCAGCGCTTGCCAGCGTTCGTCGGCCGTAGAAGCCCGCACCGGACGGTGCACTGACATTGGCCAGACTGAACGCGCTTCGACGACGGCATCTCGGGGACGATTCTCGATCGTCAAATTCGATGTAAACAACTCGTCGCACCTCGCGGGTCGGCGGAAATCGGCTCGCCGGACCGGTGAGCGGCATGGCAGGGTCGCACCGATGAGATCGCCGGACGAAGGGAGAGGCGTCCGATGCCGACGCAGCGCCAGATCCGCGCCGACTTCGATACCAGCACGATTGTGGTGTACCAGGCATATCCGCCGGCCGTAGCGGACGCGGCGCTGGCCGCCGGACGGTTCGTGGCGCCGTTCTCGTTCACGCGCATGACCTGGATCAAACCGTCACTGTTGTGGCTGATGCACCGCAGCAACTGGGGCCGCAAGCCGGGCCAGGAGCGCATCCTGGCGGTCCGTATCACCCGCGCCGGCTGGGAGGAGGCGCTGACGCAAGCCGTCCTCACCTCACCCGAACCGGCCGTCCATGGCAGTACCGCCGCCTGGAGTGCGGCGTTCAACAACGCAAGTGTGCACGTGCAATGGGATCCGGAACGATCGCTGGGGGGCGCGGCACTCAACCATTACAGTATCCAGGTCGGCGTCGGCCGCGCGCTGATCCGTACCTACGCCGAGGACTGGGTCGCCGGGCTGACCGACCTCACCCCCACCGTTCACAAGGTCGCCGTGCTTGTCCGGGCCGGCCAGACCGGCAAGGCTCGACGGCTGCTGCCACCGGAACGTCCCTACCCTCTTGACCCGGCCATCGCCTGGCGCGTCCAGGCCGACACCTGACCGCCAGGCAGGTGATACGGACGCGCTGTCATCAGCAAGCCGTCGCTGCTGCGGTATGCCTCCTACACCGACCGCAACGGCTCGCGACGGCCTCAAACCGGTCTACACCGCGGCGACCGTGGACGCCGCTGTCAACGGTGGGTCCAACCGCCGATCCGCAGCAGATCGCCCGCCTGAACATACGAAGACGCGATCACCTCGGCGGCATCCTCCACCAATACGAACAGGCGGCCTGAACTGCCCGGATGGCATTCTCGGCAAGGGCAGGGGCAAGACGGCTCGGCGGGCGAGGCTCCGGGTCGGGGCTTGGGTCTTGGTCGACTGCTGTCATACCTGAAGCCTCGTACCCATCGATCCCCGGCCCGCCCAGATCTATCGTGACCAGCAAGATCACGATGGAAACGACGCAATCGTGGTTCACCCGCCAGGTGGCGCATTCGACCCGCCCCCTGGGTCATGGCGGGCCTTGGGATTGCGGTAGGCCGGCCTCGTGCGGACCGCCCCTACCCATCTGGACACCCTCGACGTGCTGATAGTGATCGGGGGATGCCGCTTCCGTCAGACCGATCCGTGCCGCGAGTACGGCCAGCTGTACCCGGTTGGCGCTTCCAGTCTTGGTCATGAGGTTCGCGACGTGGGTTTTCACGGTGGTTACGGCAAGCCGGAGCCGCTCCCCGATCTCGGCGTTGGACAGGCCTGCGCCGAGCAGGGCGAGTACGTCACGTTCTCGGTCGGTTACCTCAACCAGGCTCACGGCAGGCGTGGGCTGGGGACTCTTCCGGGACAAGATGGCCTGGTTCACCACCCGGCGTAGCACGTCAGGACTAAACGGATTCTCGTCTCGAGCAGCCCTTCGGATACCGTCGAGCAACTCCGATGGTGTCGCGTCCTTCACCAGGAAACCGCACGCGCCCACAGCAAGTGCCGGGTACAGGTGATCGTCGTCATCGAATGTGGTCAGCACCATGATCCTGGTGCGCGGGCGGCGGGCCAGGATTGCCGTTGTCGCGGCGATGCCATCCATACGCGGCATGCGCAGGTCCATCAGCACGACATCGGGGGCGAGCCGATCGGCGAGTCGTACGGCCTCCTGCCCGTCGGCCGCCTCACCCACCACGTCGATGTCATCCTCGGGCGCGCACAATGCTCGCAAGCCGGCTCGCACCAAACGCTGGTCGTCGACGAGGAGTACCCGGATGGTCACGTCGCCACCGTCGGCCGGGCACCGGCGTCCGCGCCAGCGGGCAGGATAGCCCGAATCTGCCAGCCGGTGGGGACCGGGCCGGTTTCGAGATGGCCGCCGAGCAGGGTCACTCGCTCGCGCAGACCCATCAGACCGTGCCCTCCGCCACGAACCGGCGCCATCTTCGTCGGGCCGCCGTCATCGGTGATCTCTACGCACACCTCACCGCTTGTGCTCGCGACTACCCGCAATGTGGCTGTCGCCTCCGGTCCGGCATGTTTGAGCACGTTGATCAGGCCCTCCTGCACGACCCGAAGCACCGCGAGACCCCGTACGGCATCGAGTTGAGACATCGCGGAGTCCACGATGACCGTCACTGGAAGCCCGGATTGACGGATCCGGTTGACCGCTTGGTCCAGGGCATCGGGCAGGTCGGCCGGGTCGAGCACCGGTGCGGGCGGGTCGTCGCCGGCAGTGGTCGGCTCCCGCAACACTGCCACCAACCGGCGCAGATCCTCCAGGACCGCGGTACCGGTGGCATGGACGTCGTCGAACACCGCCTTGGTATCGGCATCTCCTCCGCTGCCGAGGTGTCGCGCCACTCCGACACGCAGCACGATGGATGCCACATGATGCACGACGATGTCATGGAGTTCGCGAGCGATCGCGGCTCGTTCGATGGCCCGTGCGGCAGCCATTTCCGCCTCGCGCTGCCGCTCCGACTCCACCGCTCGTTCTGTCGCCTCGGCCGCGGTCTGGCGGGCGGCGCCCAGGCGTAGACCCAGCAGCACCGGCGCGCCGACAAGGCATCCGATCACCGCGGCGATGATCGGATAGAACGGCAATGGCAGCTGGGCGAACGGCACATCGACGAACGTCACGAACATGGCCGTCGCGGCCGATATGGCACCGGCTGTGAAGCGCCAACCACGCCGGACCAGGGCCAGATCCACCAGGCTGATCATTGTGGCCAGCAGCACAACCACGTCCGCGTGGGTGCCGATTCGGTCGGTGATGACAAGCAACACGGCGAGGCCGCAGACCGCCACGGTTGGCGTCCTTTGACCGAGCACGGTCAGCGCGGCCGCTGTCAGTCCGACCGCCCACGACCAGCCGTCCACCGGGTTGCCCGGCTGGTCGGCCATCGACAAGTAACACACGGCGAACACGATGGGTAGCAGCCGGACGTACGAGGACCGAGGACGGCGTCGGAAACTGAACGGCACCCTCCGACAGTAGGGTCCCCGCCAACCAACCGGATCGTTCCTTGGGAGGAGGCCCCTCCTGCCATCGGCCGCGCGGACAGGTCCTGGTGACGAGGTGGGACCCTGACGCGGGTCAGCAAACTATCGACGTGACGATGACAACCAGTGACCTGCTTACCTTCCTCAGCGCCGCAGCCCGCAATCCAACCGTCGTGGGCGCGATCGCGCCGAGCGCCGCGAGGCTCTGCCGACGCCTCGCCCAGATCGTTCCGAGCACACGCCCGTCGACGGTGGTGGAACTCGGCGCCGGCACCGGAGCCGTGAGTGACGCGATCAGCCGCCGCCTCCAGCCCGGCTCGCGTCACATCGCTCTTGAGATCGATAGACGTCTCGCCTCACGACTGCACCACAGCCGGTCTCACCTCGAGGTCGTCACCGCCGACGCCTCGGATCTCGGCGCCGTCCTCGAAGCCCGGGGTGTCGAGCGGGTCGATGCGGTTGTCAGCGGGCTGCCATGGTCACTGATCCCACCGGCACGCCAGGGCAGGATCCTCACGGACGTCGGGCGGCTACTGGCCCCGGACGCCGCCTTCACCACCTTCGCATATCTGCACGCACTGCAGTTATCGGGCGCCCGCCGACTGCGCCAACTACTGGACGAGTCCTTCGACGAGGTCATCACCAGCCGATGCGTCTGGCGGAACGTACCACCCGCGCTGACGTACATCTGCAGAAGGCCACGACGGACGAGATGAACGACGACGAAGGCTGCGGTGCTGCAGTCGCGAGGGGTTCGGTCAGCTGGGTGTGCCCGGTGCGCCAGCGGTTGCCAGTGGCCCACGGCTCGGCCCGGGCTCAGGAATGACGGCCACATGCGAATGGCATGCTCGCCCCAGCCGTGCTTCGTGTGCTGATCGGCGTCCTGACTTCCGCCAATGCAGGGCATAACCGATTCCACGCACCGTGGGAAGCCTCGGCGTTGGGTCGAAGGCAGCGGCGTGCGGGCCTGCTGCGCCGGTGATGCATCCCTTCCCGGGTGCGCGCTTCGCAGCCACAACTCAAGGCAGGAGCCCAGTGCGGTACTTCCGCGCGCTTGGATCTGTGCGGGGGCCGTCCGTGAGGAAGGTTCCTACCGGGAGTATCTGGACCGGATGCTGATCTACGATGCCCAGCACTTGCTCGCCACGCTGGGGCAGTACGTCGCGCATTACAACCAACTCCGACCACATCAGGGACGCGACCAACGCCCTCCAGCGGTGCAGACATCGCCGGCACCGGTCGCCGATCTCGCCACGGTCCGGGTCCGCCGCCGCAAAGTCCTCAATGGACTGATCAAACGAGCACTCCCAGGACGGCGTAGCCAAACCGAGTCTCCGAATGGTACGGGCTGGAGGCCAACACACGACCGAGTCAACCACAGCGTGGCGCCGCGTCGGCGGTCCTCGTTACGGTATCCGGAGCCGGATGGTCGGGGTCTCGCCTGTGGAGCCGAGCGGCTTGGGTTCACCGAGCTCGTACAGCTCGTAGAGCCGGGCGCGGATGGCCTCGAGCGGGTAGCTGTCGGTGTACACCACGAGCTTGAAGAGGACGCCCTCCATGAGGCTGCGCCACAGGACCTCCTCGACGGCAGGGTTCGCGGCGCCGCGGGCGGTGAAGATCGCCCGTAACGCGTCTTCGAAGGCCGTCGCCTCCGCGACCCGGGTCCGCTCCACCCGGGCGTACACCTTGCGGGTGCTGGGCTGCACCATCAGGCAGAGCATCAGCCGCTGCTCGTCCAGCCGCTCCCGGGCGGTGACCAGGACTCGGTCGATGACCGTGCGGAGCTGCTCGTCGGGCGTGGCCGCCGTGTCGAGCCCGTCCAGCAGCGTGAAGACGCTGCCCAGCCAGCGGTCCAGAATCGCGGCGAGGAGTTCCTCTTTGGTCCGGAAGTAGTACGGGATCAGCCCCCTGGACACCTGTGCCCGCTCGGTGACCTGGGAGATCGTCGCGGTCTCGTACCCGTGCTCGGCGAAGACCTCCAGGGCCGCCGTCAGGATGCGCTCCTGGGACCGCGCCCGAAGCTCACGGTTGAGCTTGGCGGATCGCGGCGACACAGCTGCCTCCTGACGTGTGGAACTTGACTCTAGCCCACGGCCTGTCCGGTGCCGGCGCTGTCGTGGCAGCGAACTGGAGCATCAGGTGGGAACTGGTGTGAGCTCCTCGTGTCCGCGCTGCCGGTGCCCAAGCGTCGTCCCGGACCACGGCGCGTGGAGGACTGCGGCCAACGACGGTCCGCGCGAGTGCGGGAACCCGGGCCGGCCCCAGTGGCACGCCGCTCCAATCGCCATTGACATCGGGCGATCAAAGCTGAACACTTCTCACATTGACTGTCCGACCGTTCAATGAATCGCATCGACAGGAGGCAAAATGCTGCTCGCTGCCCAGGTGCGGCGCCGTGCCATCACCTCCAGCCTGCTGACGGCGGCGCTTGTCGTCGGCAGCCTGGCCGTGCCGGAGGTCGCCCCGCCGGCCCTGGCCGCGCCACCGACCGTTCCAGGCTGCGGTGGCGCCGGGTCCACCGCGTTGCCCGCCTCCACCCCACGCGTGGTGAGCGTCGTCGGCGACAGCTTCAGCTCCGGTGAGGGAACTGGGGCGTACGAGGCGGGGGAGGGCTACTCGACGTTCTGGCGCCACCGCTCCCCCTACGCCCCGGGGGCGATGGCCTGGCTCTACCTGGAGACCACCAACCGACCACTGGCTCCGTCGATCTCGGTGATTGACGGGCAGATCGAGACCGACTGGGGGCCGGACCGGCTCACCTTCCTCGCCTCCTCCGGGGCGCAGACCAAACACCTCGTGCTGCCGCAGGTCGACCCGGACACCGGCGGGCCGCGCAACCAGCCGCAGGCCGACGGCATCCGGCAGGACTCCAACGTCGTGCTCTACGGGTTCGGCGGCAACGACGCCCACTACGCCGACATCCTTGAGGTCGCACTCGCGTCATACATCAAGGCTGCTGCCTCGGCGTTGCTGAGCGGCGAGCTGATCCGACCCTGGATGGCCCGGCAGGAGAGAGACGTCCGGGGGGCGATCGCCCGGGAAACGGCCAACCTGCCCCAGGTCCAGCAGCAGATCTACGGCTCCCTGGCGACCACCCACGCCGCCGCTCCGGGCGCGCTGATTGTGGTCAGCCTCTACCCGGTGGGGGTCAAGGCGAGCGGCAACCCGTTCACCCCGTTCCTCACCGGAGGGGCCCTGGACGCGATGTACGGGTACGCCGTCGCCCTGAACGACACGCTCCGCGCAGCGGTCAACCAGTTCAACGCCAACCACCCGAACCAGCCGAAGATCGAGATCTTCGACCCGAACACCGCCGGACCCGGTGGCACCAGCGTGGTCGCCGGCCACGAGACCGGCCAGCCGAACTCGTACTTCAACCCATGGCTGGCCGACTTCGGACTGCTGGCCAAAGGCGAAAAACTGCATGCGTTCCAGGAGAGCCACCACCCGAACCGGGCCGGTACGATCGCGCTGGGCAGAGCGCTTTCGACCTGGCTGCAGGTGAAATGCCCAGGCCTGTGGCCGAAGCCGCCGACGTTCAACCAGGTGCTCACCAAGCCGCAGCAGGGCCGGGCCGAGCCCACGCCGGACCAGATGCACGCCGCCGTCTTCGAGACGATGAACGACGCCTGCCGCGACAACTCCGGGCGTTGGAACTGCAGCCGGACGTCCAGTTCGGGCGGCGGTTCCGCGCCGCCCGGGATCAGCTACCCGCCGCCGGGCAGCTCGATCTTCGAGCTGTGGCTGGGTCAGTGGGTCGCGGAGAGTTCCGTCACCGGCAGCAGCGACCCGACGACCACGGGCACCGGAGACGCCAGCACACCAGGGGGCAATAACCCGGTGGACTGGCTCACCCCCTGCTGTGGCCGGAGCGTCTACTTCTACCAGGACGACAACGGCGACTGGGTCATGGTCGAGTACGGCGGCGACCTCACCGGCAACCGGTACACCCTGCTGCCCAAGGACGCCGTCGTCGCCGGCTCCATCACGTACTACCCACCGAACCCATACGGGATGCCCGGCGCGTATGGGGTCGACTGGGAGGGCAGCTTCGACAACCCGTTCGGATACGGGCCGACCGAGATCTACCAGTACTACGACGCCGGCGGCGGAAGCGGCGGCGGCGGCCTGCTCTGCGACGGAATATCCATCCCGTGCAACTCCATGTTCGCCCAAAGTGATTCACTCGCCTGACCAGGCGGCCCGAGCACTGGGTCGGCACCGGCGTCCGCGACGGTGCCGACCCCGGGCAACCCGCCCGTGCGCCGATGGCCCAGGCGTCCGCCTCCAGCCTGTGGATTGCGCAACGTCGCGATGGCGCGCTACCAAGGGCGGCGCCAGGCCCCATCCTCGTACCGGATCTGGTCGCAGTCACCGGGGATCCCGTCAAATGCGCCGCGATCAACAATGCCTGCGAGCTGACTCCACGCTTCCGGCGGCAGTCCCGGTCGAGCAGCACCTCGGGCATTCCCGTAGCTTGCTCGATCAGGACTCGATCAGGACAGCTCCCTGATATGCCCTTCCGCGCTTCGTACAGGCGCCTCAGGCAGTCGTCGGCGATGTCGCCGACGGTGTCCGCGAGCCGGTCTCCGAGCTTGACCGCAGGCTTTCGGAGAACGGCAGCCACAGCCACGGTCGGGGCTCCGATGTGGATGAGCCACGGAAGCCGCCAACGCTCCCTTGCGCTCATAGGTCGCCACCGCACCGAGCCGTACCGCGACCGGATAGTCGCCGCGCCTCGTGGTGAACAGCGGCCGGACCTCCACGCTCTGCGCCACCAGCCCGGCCGCCAGGAGTGCCACGCCGAACGGCCAGCCGGCAGCGGCGGCGACGATGCCCAGGATCAGCAGCCCCGTGGTGTGCACGGGCACGTGCATGACGTATCCCTCGAACGGCATCCGCAGCCCGTACTCGGCGCAGCGCTGCAGCAGCCGGGCGAGGCCGCGCGGAATACCCGAGTAGGCGCGCCACAGGAACTCCCGCACGCTCGCGTGCTGGTGGAGGTGGTACGCGGTGATGGCCGGGTCGTAGCGGAACACGTGACCGGCGTTGAGCAGCCGCACCTGCACGTAGATGTCGTCACAGGCGCACCGGCGGAACGACGGGTCGTATCCGCCGACGGCGCGCAGCTGGTCCGCCCGCAGGGCGAGCAGGCCGCCGGTCATGGTGTAGGCGCGATCGAGCGACACTTCCGCGAGTTGGTCGAGCTTCGCCTTGCCGCTCTTGGCGTGGTACAGCAGATCCCGAATCTGGTCAATGTAATCCAGCCGGCCCACGTCGCCGCGGTGCGATCGCCTCGGCTGCCGCGTGGTTGGAGCGGGCGGCGGCGCTGAGTCCGGACCCGCAGACACAGGCCGCCCGCCTGCTCGGCGCGGCGGAGTTGGGTTTTCAGCTGGGCCGGTTCGGCCAGGTCGAACGAATTAAGGCGCAGGTCGCGGGGATGGCGCTGCGGCCGCGGGACCGGTCGAGGTTGACGTGGCTGGAGGTGTCTTCCACAACGGTTCCTCGGGCGAGCCGGCCGAGGTGCGTCACCAGGTCGGCATGGCCCGGCAGGCCACCGGCGGGCGCGACATCGACCTTGCGATGCAGCTGCTGGTCGGCGCGGCCAGGCGGGTCTGGTGGCGCGACCCGGGGCGGACAAGGTGCTGCTTGACAAGCAAACCTCATGGGATGTCCGCCTCGATCTTGCCGAACGACGAAAGGAACAGCACCGGCCGACGACACCGGGTTCCGTGTCGGACGTCGCGTACTGCGCGGATGCCCAAACTCTCAGTTCCCGGCAGCCGAGTGCACGGCGACGAACTGCTCGATCTCCCCCACTGACTGGACGTCGCCGAGCACCAGCGTCGCGCCTGACTCCACCTCGATGCTGACCTTCGGCTGATTGGGCTTCGTCCGTAGTGTCTGCCACAGCTCGACGAGCCCCTTCGCCAGCGCCACGGCTGCGGCCGAGACGGTCAGGATCGTCGTCACGTCCCGGGTGGTGTCCGCGCGGGCGGGCACCAGCCCGGCAAGCCCGCTCTCGACGGTCGCCAGGGCTGCGGGGTCGGTGCTCTCGACGACGACGTCCACCTGCAACTCGTCGGCCATCAGTGGTCCCGTCCTTTCATGATCAGGGATTCGGAGTCAGGGCTGGCCGAGGTAACCGAAGCTCGCCCAGTCCTCGGCGCGTCCACGCCGGCGTTCATCGTCCTGCATCGCCAGGAAACACTGGAGAGCCGACGCTCCAGAATGCCTCACTCGGCGGTAATAGTCGACCATCATCGCCGCCGCGGCCTCGTCGCGTATCGGCCAGCGCGTACCGATGAGCGCGTGGGCGCCCGCGCGCAGGAGCGCACCGGGCAGACCATTCCAGGTGTTGGAGCGGCTCTCCGCTGTCAGTGCCGTCGAACATGCCGACAGGCTGATCACCGGGCGGCGGGGGAACCGGACCATGGTCTCGATCTCGCGAGCGCGTAACCGGAACGCCTCGACCTCGCGCCGGACGCTGAAGTGCAGCGAGGACTCGAGCGGATGCCGGTCGTCGTAGGTGCCGTGACAGATCAGGTGGACAAAATCGAAGCCGCCGTTGAGGTGCTCCACGACGAGCCGCTTCGTGCACTCGGCGCCCGGCAGGTAGGTCGCCCGGTCGCCGAAGAGGTCCCGCAATGCCGCAGCCTCCGCGTCAACGAAATGGAGATCCTCACCGTTGTACCCGATGATCAGCAGCCGCTCCTCGCCCGGGTGCCGTTCCTTCGCCGCGGTGCCGCTGCCGAACGTGAAGGCCGGCATGACGGCGACGTGGGGGATGGTAGGACCGGGCGCTGAGCCGTCCGTGCCTGCGGCCGGTCGGGCCGCCTCGATCGGCAGGTTGCTCAGCGCGCTGGGCATCACGACCAGCGCCCGCGTGCAGCCGAAGCCGTCCAGCTGCCCGGCCAGCGGCGCGAGGAGGCAGTCGAACATCGTCCGGCCCAGGGCGTGCAGTCGCTTCTCACGGAACGAGCCCGGCCGCCGATAGAGCTGGGAACGCAGTGCCGCTACCTGGTCGTCGTCGAGCGTCCAGGTGTGCGACCCGAAGCGCGGCTCAGGCGTCCCCGGCGGGCGGATCACCACCGCCGACATCCGTACGCCCACCTCGGCACCGGCTCGGTCCATTGACAGCGACATCAGAGCGGACGGCTCGTCCGCCAGCCGCGCCAGCAACTCATCGACACGCTCGGCGAGACCGGGCAGCGCGTAGTCGTCGTCGAACTGCCCGAACCGGCGGCCGGTCACCTCCTCGCCGGCCCGCTCCTCGACCATGCGGAGGGTCGGTGTGTCGTCCGGGCCGAACATGCCGCCGAAGTACTGCTCCTCGCGCTCGCGCTCCGCCTCGATCATGCGCACGGCGCGCCCCTCATCGGTCAGGGACGCCATTTCGAGGACTTTCCCGCGGTACGTTTCCAGCAGCGCCAGGCCCTCGAACGCCCATCCGATGCTCGTGTAGTTGGTGGCGAGCACGTTGAACGCCTGGTAGAGACGTTCGGCGTCGCCGGCCAGGGCGACCGGGTCGACCTCGAACGCGGTGTCCTTCTTGACATATGTGACCGCGGACTTGAGATGCGGCTGTGCCTCTTCGATGGCACCCAGCCGCGTGAGGAACCGGCCGATCGCCAGGGACCACCGCCACCGGTGGCCGATCTTGCCTGGCTCGCCGGCAAGGACCAGCCTGTGCAGTTCGTTCGCGGCCGCGATCCAGGGCTCAAGTCCCTCGTCGGGGATCTGTTCGCTCCCGTCGGCCGGGTCGATGTCGCCGTTCGCCTCGGCCGGTGGCCGAAGCGCCAGCCGCGTTTCCAGCCGCGCCGCTGTCACGTCCGTTGCAAGTGAACCGGCCAGCGACATGTCGAGTCCGTCGAGGAGTTCCAGCGCCGCGTCGAGGTCGGCATCAGAGGGCGTCCCCCCACGCAGCAGGTCAGCCAGCGCGTACCTGATGCGGAAGAGCTGCGCGGCGGCGCCTTCCGGGTCACGTTCGGCAACCATCTCCGCGAGCGAAGCCGCCTCCCGGGCCGCTTCAATGGCCCGGCGGCGCAGGTCCGGGCGGTCCGTTATCCGCCCAGCCTCATCCTCGTCGTAGACGTCGAGGATGGCGACGACCGCCATCGCGAAGCTGTGCAGGGCCAATGACCGTGGTACCGAATCTTCGTCCACGCCGGCGGCCCGCTCGAAGGCGTCCAGCGCCGCTCTCGCCGCGTATGCGGAGCCGGTAACCCGGAAGTACCGTTGGACCACATTGCCAACGTTGAGCACGAGATTGAACCGGTACGGGTCCGTTTGGTGAGCCGGCAGACCGACCAATGACTCGGCCAGCAGCATCAGCAGGTACAGGTGTGGGTAGCCGCCCCGTTCACGCCCATAGGCGTTGGACAGCTTCCACAGCATCTTGGCGTCGTCGTTGGCCGACGCTCCCCACACATGGTCGTAGTTCTCCAAGACGTTGTGGATACCAAGAGGCGGTAAGCCGATGTTGCCGAACTGCGCGGGCCGGGGCGGCACCGTCTCCGCCTCGACCACATCGACCGTGAACGACCAGCACGACGGGCATCTCCGCTCGATCCAGCTGAAGTACACCATCGTCGACTCGGTTGCACAGTCCGCGCAGCGCCAACGCTCCCGATCCAGGTGCCGGACGATGACCATTTCATCGAACGGCCAGTCCTCCTCGGCCTCGGTCTCCGTCTCCTCTTTCTTCTTCTTTCCAGTCGCGGGCTCCAGCCAGTCATCGCCGCGCAACAGCATGCCCTCGACCGACTCCAGTCGCCACTCCTCGCCGGAGCGCGGATCGCGAAGATAGATCTGGCCATCGGACGAGATGATTCGGCGCAGCTCCGGCTCGTTGAAGAACCACGGAAGCAGCGGTGACTCCGGTGCCATCTGATCGTCGGGCGTCGTCATCATCGTCCGTTTCATAGCCACACTGTCGGCCGTCGTGGTCGACGTCGCGCACACCTGACAAGACCGACGAAGCCCTCGATCTCCGTATCGTGGCCCACGTGAACCCGCTTCCTGCTCGACGATTCACCAGCTGCGTCCACGTTCTACTCCACGAATCGGCGAGCCGCTATACGACTCGCCGGGTGCGTACAGCTGCATCACCGACCCGGCGCCGTTCCGGCGGATCAGCGACCGCAGCCTGTTCCACGGCACCGCCGGGCTCCTCTCCACCGCCCGACGCATCCGCGCTGCCGAACAGGATCGCGAGGATTGAGTACGTCATTTGTTGGATAGTCCTTTCGACGGGGGCGTCGCACGTGCGTGCGACGCCCCCGTGGCAGCGCGATCATCGCTGCAGAACACCACGCTGGGCTGAGTGTCAGCCGGCAGCCAGGAGGTGGGCGCGGATCGCCGCGGCGCCGGACTCGTTGAGCCAGTCGGCGAAGGTCCGCAGCCCGGGATGGATTACGCGCAGCGCCTCGATGTCGGCGTGCCAGCGGTGGCCGGCCTGCCAGCGCTTTCTGGTCTCGGCGATGACCGGCCCGAGCGCCTCGGCCTCGTCGTCGGTAATCTGCTCGTAGCGGACCGGGATGCCGGTGGCCTCGCTGATCGCCGCGGCCGCCTCGACGGGAGTTGGCTGGTCGCCGGCCAGTTCCAGCGTGCGGCCGGCGAACCGTTCCGGCGCCGCGAATGCCAGTGCCGTGAAGTCGGCGATGTCTTCCAACGCTACGACCTGCATGGGGTCGTTTGGCGGGAAGAGGTGGCGGTGTACTCCGCCGGAGATGCCGTCGAGACCCAGCACCCCGGTGCCGATGTAGTTGGTCATGAACCGCACCGGCCGCAGAACCGTCGGTAGCGCGATGGTGTCGAAAAGATGTCGCTCGATACGTACCTTTGCGGCCGATCCCGACGCGACGGTGCTGAAGACGACCTGCTCGACCCCGGCTGTGGCTGTGGCGTCGATCAGCGCCCGTCCGCGCCTGACCTCGAGTTCGGTGTCGGGCCCGGAAGGGCTGATGGCGGTCGGTTGCATGGCGAACACGGCGGCGACGTCCTTGAGGGCGGCCGGCAGGCTCGCCGGATCGTCGAAATCGCCTTGCGCGAGCTCAGCGCCGGCCGCGGCGAGTGCCGCGGCGGATGCCGTCGCTTCTTTCCGTACGAGCACGCGCACCGACCGCCCCTCGGCGAGCAGCCGCCGAGCGACCGAGCCGCCTTGCTTGCCGGTGGCGCCGGTGACCAGAACTGTGGTGGATACTGTCATGATGCGGAATGCTCCACCCGTTTCCGAGCGGCCGGCAAGGGTTGCGTGACATGACCGCCATGCGTGCCGACGCCGTCCGGAACCGCAAGCTCGTGCTGCGCGCCGCAGCCCAGGCCTTCGCCGCCGAGGGGCTGGAGGTTCCGCTCGGCCGGGTCGCCCAGCGCGCCGGTGTGGGTGCGGGCACGGTCTACCGGCATTTCCCGAGCAAGACGATCCTGGTCGAGGCGGTCTTCGCGCAGCATCTCGACGACCTGGTGTCGGCAGCCGACCGGTGGGCCGCCCGGGCAACGCCCGGCGACGCATTGCTCGGCTTTCTGTTCGAGGTGATCGAGAAATGCGCCCGGGGCAAGTACCTCTGCGACGCTCTGGTGGCCGACCGCAGCTGGCCGCACGCAACCTTCGCCGCGGCGGCCCGGAGGTTCGGTGAGGCGCTGGATCGCCTGCTGCACAGCGCGAAGCGCGCTGGCACGATCGATGCGAAGCTGCATATTGAAGACTTGAACGCGCTGATCGCCGGCGGCGCGACGCTGTGTTCGGCCCACCCGAGCCGAGCTGGCGGCACGCGACTCATCTGGCAGCTACTCAACAGCCTGCGGCGGCCCGGCGTCACGAAAGGTGCCGAGTTACGTGACGACGAGCGTCCCGATTCCTGCGCCGAGTGCGGCAGCCCGCTGCGCGTCAAGAACACCGGACGGCCAGCCCGCTACTGCTCTCCCGCGTGCCGCCAGCGCGCTCGCCGCCGTCGCATCATGCGCTGATCCGGAAACGCCCTTCTGCGCCGCACGCGTATCGGCCGGTAGAAGAAAGCCCTGGATGCCGATGTGGTGTTCGGCGAGCCGTTCGACAACGACGGCCGCGCGCCCTACGTGCAATCCACACCGAAACACAGAGGAGGGCGTATCCGGTGTCCGGAGGAGCCACTCGGGTGTCCAGGTCACTCCCGGACCGACCAGTTCGGGGGCGAGGCGTTTGTGGCCCATGAGTTCGGCGACGATGACGATGTCGTGGCCTGCGGTGGGGCGATCAATCAGCGATGATGCAGCCACGAGCGCGGTCCTTCTTCTGATCATCCAGCGTAGACAACTGCATGATCACCACAGGGCCGCGCTCGTCCTGTGAGCCTGCCGCAACGGGCGTGGCTATCCCGGACCCGACGAACCGGTCAAATACCTACCTTGCAAAGGCCCTGGGGTCCTCGACCAGGGCGGCGCCATCGACTGGGCTCGTCGGTGAGTTACTCGACCGGGGGGCCGATCCGGATGCGCGCACCGCGTGGGGACAGACGCCGTTGATCCGGGCGGCAAAGAAGGCACACCCGGCCGCGGCGGCGGGCTTCACGCCGTAGGACTTACACGGATACCTACTGTCGAAGGTCGGTCGTCGCGGGACCGGCTGGGACGGCGGGGGTTCGAGGCCATTTCCAGGCGGAGCGCAGGATGAAGGCCAGGAGCAGCACCTCGATTCCGATGGAGAGGCCGTAGAAGGAGGCCCAGGCCCAGGACTCCCCTACCGCGTTGACCACCGAGTAGGGGATGTAGAGCAATGCAACGACGAGGTTCGTGGCGCGGTTCACCCGGGCGGGCAGCGTCATGGAGAGCATCACCATCAGGGCCGGGATCGCCACGGACGTGAGCATCATGGTCAACAACGTCGGGCTGATGTCGAACTCAAAGACGACGCCAGCCAGGATGTTGTCGATGACGCCAGGCTTGTAGAGGTGGAAGTAGTCGACGTAGATGTAGAGGAACATGAAGCTGGTCCATGCGGCGGCGAGCTTGGCCTGCACGGGGATCGGCGGGTTGTCGAGCAGGTTCGGGGTTTTCCTTCGGATGGTCATCGGTTCTTCTTTCGAGAGGAGCGGTCCCTCCGCCGGAGTGGCGGCAGGGATGTACCGAGGCCGCGCCCACCTGGACGAGCATCGCCGCGACGTTGGCCCACCGACTCACCGTCGGCTTCAGTACCCGCGACAGCAACACCATCAGGATCGGAATCTCGCCCGTGACCGCCGCCGCGACCAGGAGGGTTTGGGTGATTCGGGTGCCGTCCGCGTATCCGGACATGATTCCCCGAAGGAGTTCGGGGTCCAGGTAACTGACGATGTCCGTGTAGATCATAGTGAGCACTACGACGATCCACAGCGTCGAGATTTTCGTTCGGATGTCGCTGATCGGGTCTCATTTCCCTTTCCGCGTCATTCGTTGGCGTAGGAATGGTCGGAATTGGTTTCGGAGT
Organism: Dactylosporangium sp. CA-233914; assembly: GCF_050942935.1. NCBI lineage: Bacteria > Bacillati > Actinomycetota > Actinomycetes > Micromonosporales > Micromonosporaceae > Dactylosporangium > Dactylosporangium sp. CA-233914. The sequence continues at coordinate 9,175,828 of NZ_CP192030.1, forward strand.
CTTCTTTGGCTGTCCGTTCCGGTGATGTGGAACAGATTGCTGGAGCGGCCGGATACGCCGCTACGAGCCAAGGTCGATGGTGGTGGGCCGAAGGTCTACACCTGGGGATCGACTTTGGTCGGATGCCGTGGGGCCCGGCCGGCCGTACCCTTTGATCATGATGGCCCCGGCGGACCCGCAGGATCGGAGCCCGCTACCGGCGGGCGTGATCAGCGGTGCTGGCAACGACCCGGTGCGCCCGGCCGGGCCCACGGCGCGCGATCGGCTGGTCGACGCCCTTTGTTTCCTGCTGGCCGTCGGCGTCACGGTGCAGACCCTGTTCGACAGCCGCGCGCAACACATCGCACCGGCGCCGCTCGCCGTGGACCTCATCCTCGGCGGGCTGTGCTGTCTCGGGGTATGGCTGCGCCGGCGCTGGCCGGTCGGCTTCGCCGTGGTCGCGGGTCTGGTCAGCGTCTACTCGACGTCGGCGGCGGGCGCGGCGCTCATCGCGCTGTTCACCGTCGCGGTGCACCGGCGCTTCGCGGTGGTCGCCCCGATCGTGGCTGGGTACGCGCTCGTCCTGTTCCTGACGCTGCTGGTTCGGCCCGACGTCCCAGTCGGGTCCCCGTCGGAGATCGTGCTGGGCGTCGTCTTCGCGGCCGCGGTACTCGCCTGGGGCATGTTTGTACGGGCCCGACGCCAGTCGCTGCGGGAGCGGGCTGGGCGGGTCGAGGCCGAACAGGAACTGCGCGTCGCCGAAGCCCGCCAGGGCGAACGCAACCGGATCGCCCGGGAGATGCACGACGTGCTCGCCCACCGCCTGTCCCTGCTGAGCCTGCACGCCGGGGCGCTGGAGCTACGCCCCGACGCCGCGCCCGAGGAGGTCGCCCGTGCCGCCGGGGTGATCCGCGACAGCGCCTACCAGGCGCTGGAGGACCTTCGGGAGGTGATCGGCGTCCTCCGTACCGGTGTCGACCGGTCCGACGAGACGCCGGAACGGCCGCAGCCCACCCTGGCCGACCTCCCTGACCTCGTCGACCAATCGCGGCGCGCCGGGATGCGGGTACGGCTCGACTGGCAGACCGACGCGCTTTCCGCCGTACCGGCTGGTGTGGGGCGCAGCGCGTACCGGATCGTGCAGGAAGGGCTGACCAACGCCCGCAAGCACGCCCCCGACGGCGAGGTGGCCGTCACCGTCCGGGCAACCCCGCGCGACGGCGTAACCGTCGAGATCCGCAACCCGTACCCGGCCGAGACCAGCCCTGCCGGCATCCCCGGCGCCGGCATCGGCCTCATCGGGCTCACCGAACGGGCCGCCCTCGCCGGCGGACGCCTCGAACACGGCCCCACCCCCGCCGGTGACTTCCGGCTCAGGGCCTGGCTACCGTGGCCTACCCTCTGATCGCGGTCGGAATCAGCCTCCGGCCCAGGTGAGCACGGACAAGGAGCCCAACGTGAACGCACCGGTGCGGGTCCTCATCGTCGACGACGACCCGCTCGTGCGGGCCGGCCTCACCATGGTCATCGGCGGCTCGCCGGACATCGCCGTGGTGGGCGAGGCCGGCGACGGAAGCGAAGTAGCCGCCGCCGTCGACGCATACGCCCCGGACGTGGTGCTGATGGACATCCGCATGCCCACCCTCGACGGCCTCGCCGCCACCGAGCGACTCCGCGCCCGACCCGACCCACCCGAGGTCATCGTCCTGACCACCTTCGACGCTGACGAGTACGTCCTGCGCGCCCTGCGCGCCGGGGCCAGCGGCTTCCTGCTCAAACACACGCCACCCGCCGAGATCCTGCGCGCCATCGCGCGGGTTGCAGCCGGCGAACCCATCCTGTCGCCGACCGTCACCCGACGGCTCATCGCCCACCTCAGCGACACCGGCGCCGCCGCCCGGCAACAGCACGCCACCACCGCGCTGCATCAGCTCAGCGAACGCGAACGCGAGGTCGCCATCGCCGTCGGGCGGGGCAAGTCCAACGCCGAGATCGCGGGCGAGCTGTTCATGAGCGTGGCCACCGTGAAAGCCCACATTTCCCGCCTACTCACCAAACTCGATCTCAACAACCGTACCCAGGTCGCCCTACTCGCCCACGACGCCGGCCTCACCGACTGACACCGGAAGCCTTCTGGCCCCCGCCCGCACCCGGCGTGGGCAGGCGAGCCGACCCGCTGGCCGGCGAGCCGGCCAACCCCTCACCGCCAGACAGCTCAGGCGGGGCCATCGACCACTTGCTATTGCCCAACTTCCGCACATCGGCTCCGGACGCCGCTGGACCCGCCTGCGCGTCACATCGCGTAGTCGGTGACCTTCGCGTGAGGCAGTCGTCTCGTCGGCCGAGCGCGCGCACCCAGTTACCAAGGCCAATGATTGCTTTGTACGAGTTGGCGTACGCGGCTGTGCAACTGAGCCCGTACGCCGACACCAGGGCGCCAGCCAGCTGGTACGGGCGACGGCGAGGGCGGGATCCGCCGTCGGCAAATTGGCCGGTGGGGGTCCCGCCCGCGGAAGTCGCGTTAGCTCAAAGCAGGCCGCGCGTGGCCCGGCCGCCCAACGTTCAGGGCGTGGCGCTGGCGGTGTTCTCGATTCGGATCAGTTGGCGAATGCTGGTCCGAGCTGCGGCTAGATCGTCGTGTGTTTCGTTGAGTTGCCCGGCCAGGTCGGTGATGAGCGCCTGCGCGCTTTCGAGATCGCTTTGGAGCCGCTGGTTCAGCACGGTGAGTTCATCGACGCGAGTGCCGAGGTCGGCGGCGCCGAATTGGTCGAGTTGCTGGCCGAGGTTGCGGCGGACCGCGGCTTTGAGGCGGTCGACTTCTTCGCGTAGGCGCCGGTTGTCCTGTTGAAGCAGCTGTTGTTCGACTTTCCATCCTGCCGGGGCGATGATGGCGGCGCTGGCGTCAACGCCCGCGCGCTCATCCGCACTCACCTTTCGGTCACACCGACAACCCGGCCACCGCAGTCGACGTGAGCCGGCGCGACCGCGAATGTGTGCATGCGTCCCATCCCGGTCACCCGCTCTGACCGATGGTATGTCTGACCTCCTCGCGGCAGTCGGGTGATGCCGGCCGATGGATGCAAATAGCGCAAGAACCGCGTGGTGAGCGCAACATTGCCGGCTTCCGAGGCCCTGTGTGCCCCCTAGTCTCAACCACACGGGCCGAATGTCACCGACGACAGGCCATTCACGAGGCCCTCAACAACACTCGAGTGGCGAGCCTCGGCGATCCCAAAGGGTTCACCTATGAATGCGTCCAAACAGACAAGATCACGATTCCGTCTCAACACGCCACGCATCGCGGTCGCGGTTCTGATGTTCATTGCGTCGTTCATGGTCGCGCCGGCGGCGTCTGCCCAGGATCAAACGGTCGAGGACCTTGGCGTCCCGATCAGCAATTACCTCATCCTCGACTCCGTCCTTGGCAAGGATGCAGCCGGACGGCCGACGCTCTACGGAAGTACCTACAACACTCCCAGCGACGGCGTGACCTTCTTCGGGGTTGACCCCGTCACCGGCAAGATCCGAACCAAACTGGTCATGCCTGGCGCCTACGGGGGGTATCACGTGACCCTCGGGACGAATGGTCGCGTCTATCTAGGCCCGCTGAATGCCCGAAGCAAACCGGAGATCTGGGAATACGACCCGAAAACGGACAAGATCCGTATCGCGGCCACCGCACCGGACGGACTGTTCTGCTTCGGCATGGAGGCTTCACCCAACGGCAAGATTTATTGCGGCGCCTACGGCAAGGGCATCTACGAGTACGATCCGGCGACCGGCGCCCTTCGTTTCGTCCTGGCAACCGAGACGTTTCCGAAGGGATTACTTGCGCTTGACGACCGGCACCTTCTCATCGCCGAGTCCAGTCCAGCGCGGGTGCTCGTCCTGGATCTCGTCACGGGGAAGACTCGGAGTATTCTCCCGGAAACCTATACGGCGAAATACTCCTTTGCATACAACGCCGTCCGCATCGGAAAGTCCATATATGTCCAACTTGTGACGCCGGACAGCAAGGTGCTCCGATTCGACGCACGAACGCTTGCCTTCATCGATGAGGTGCCGACGATCACAGGGATGGGCTTCGCGCCATACCAGGGGAACGGCTTCATCGCCGTCGGCCCGGATCCGGATCATGCCGGCTCGTCCGTCTTCTATACCGGCCGGCCTCGCCATGACGGCTACCGGATCGACGCCACGCACACCCCGTCGACGTGGGCATCGGGGCCACGGGTGTGGCCCATCAAGATCGGCGACGAGACATGGTACGCGAGTGTCGGTCTGACGGGACAGGTTGGTCGATGGAACCCCGACACTGGCGAACTCAAGACCTATCAACTCAGCCTGCCGGGCAACCCGACCAATGTCACCTCGCTAGCCCAGGCTCCTGACGGCAGGATGTGTGGAGGTACATACGAGACGAACGCTCTCTTCTGTTACGACCCGAAGAGTGGCAACACGGAGGTCCTCGGCAACGTCGCGCCGGGTCGATCCGGAGCGATCTACTCGATGCATTCCGCAGCGGGCAAGCTGTTCATGGGCTCGTACACGTACAACGTCATCACCGTGTATGACCCGACTAAGGCGTGGGCGCCCAGTTCGAGCCTGGGCGGTAATCCTTACGAGTTGGGATCGGTCGGCGACCAGCAGTACCGTCCGTGGGACATGACTGTCGGCCCTGATCACCGCATCTGGGTCGCCTCTGGAGCCGCATACGGCGTGACCCGCGGCGCACTCACTGCTATCGATCCGACTACGTTTCAAGTGCAGTCCTTTCGAGGTCTGGCGGGTGATCAGCACTTTTGGTCGGTGACCTCAGCGGGCGACCGCCTCGTCGCCGGGGGCAGCACTATCGGAGATGACACCCACCTGCCCGGCAGTGCAAAGTTGCTCGTTGTGAAGGTCGATGGCTCCGTCGAGACATCCCTCGTTCCGGTACCCGGGGCCAACCAGATCCTCGCACTGGCCACGGCTCCCGACGGTTCGGTAGTCGGGACGACAGATAATGGCGCATGGTTCCGCTTCGACCCGGCCACCGCGAGCATCATCGCGTCCGGTCAGGTGCCGTTCGGCACCACGTACGACCTCGTTACCGGACCTGACGGCATGTTGTACGGAGGCTCCGCAAACTCGATCTTCAGGTTCAATCCCGCAGACAACTCGTTCGAGTCGGTCGCCAGCCCCGGTGTCCGGTACTACCGGACAATGGCGTTCGACTCCTCAGGCCGGTTGTACTGGGGTAACGACGCCGGGCATCTGCTGCGGGTCAAGCCCTGAGCCCGTCATCCCACTGAATCGGCAGCGGTTGGGCCGACCCCACTTGCTTGGGGTCGGCCCTTTGTCACGAGGTCTGAAGTGTGAATCGGCCGTAAGTCTTGGCAGTGGTCGACCTGGGGTCGGCTGGCGGGGTCGTGGCGGACACGCAACGCTCTCGCCGCCACGACGATCGGACTGCTCAAGGACGAAGCGATCCGCGACGACTCCCCGTTCCGTACGGGACGGCTGCGCACAATCGACGATGTCGAATGGGTCGCTGCCGGATGGGTCGATTAGTACAACGCGAGACGCCTGCGCTCAACCCTCGGCGACGCCCCGCCCCGGCGAGCTCGAGGCGCCGTACTTACACTCACCACGAAACGACTCGCCGGCAGTAGCCCGGACCTCTGGCTTCAGCATGTCCGGCTGGCCTGGCACCTGCTGCGTCCGGGCGGCTGGCTCGTCGCCGTCGTCCCCGACAACCTCGCCTGGCGCGACGACACGCAACAGCAGCAGGCACGGGCGCTCCTCGAGCACCACGGCAGTCACACGCCGTTGCCCGCCGACGCGCTCACCGCATCCGGGCCGACGAGCCCATGCCTGATCGCGCGGCTGACCAAACCGCTCCGCAGCGGCCAGCCCGACGCAACAGCCGCGGCGGCCGCCACGCCGGCGAGCTGCTCATCGCCGCCGCCCGCGCCTTCTACAACCAGGCCATCGTCGACGCACTCATCCAGGCCACGGAGAGCCCGGCCCACCGGTCCGCAAACCCGGCGGCTGCCCAGCACCCGACGGGCACTGACACCCGACGAACTGACTGAGATCAACCTGGTCGTCCGCACCACCGGCAACGACACCGTCCTCGACGCGCTCCTGCTCCGCCTGCACACCGAAACAGCCTGCCGGCGCGGTGGCGCCCGGGGGCTGCGCCTCCAGGACCTGGACGCCACCGGGTGAGGACCCGCTCCACCCGTCCCGACGGTGATCTTGACGGCTCCTCGGCGTCGACCCGACCATCCTGGCGCTCTCCGACGCGACAGCGCCGAGCGGCGCGTGTGGCCACCACGCGGATAGGGCCATGAGCGCGGCGTTGCCTTATTGCGCAACGGCTGCGGAGTGGATTCATATCACTTCGCAGAGCATCGACCAAGCCCTCGACACGCCACGTAAGTTAGCTTAGCCTAACCAAATCGGACCTCGCCGGCTCCGATGGGCGTGCGGTTCAACGAGGCACCATGTCGCACGTCGTCCGACCCGTTCGCTGAACCGCGTCACGCGGCCAGCCCAAGTGATGGGATCGACATGTCACAGGCTCTCGCAGCGGACACATCGACCGACCCGTTACCCGTCTTCGACCTGATCGGGATCGGCTTCGGGCCGTCGAATCTGGCGATGGCGGTGGCGGTGAGCGAACACAACGCGCAGGTGTCCAGGGATGCGGCAGTCACCGCGCACTTTCTGGAGCGACAACCGCGCTTCGGCTGGCACCGCGGGATGCTGCTGGAGGACGCGACGATGCAGGTCTCGTTCCTCAAGGACCTCGTCTCCCTGCGCAACCCCGCCAGCCGGTACAGCTTCCTGTCGTACCTGCACGACCGGGGGCGGCTCGTCGATTTCATCAACCACAAGACGCTGTTCCCCCTGCGTGCCGAGTTCCACGACTACCTCGAGTGGGCGGCGGAGAAGGTCGACGACCTCGTGTCCTACGGCCACACCGTCGCCGACATCCGTCCGGTGGTGCGCGACGGCGTGGTCAGGCTCCTCGATGTCGTCGCCGCGCCCGACGCGCCCGGTGAGGCCCCGGTCGTCTACCGGGCCCGCAACGTCGTCATGGCGCCGGGGCTGGAGCCGTTCCTGCCCGACGGCAGGTCGAGCACCGCCCAGGTCTGGCACAGCGACGAATTGCTGCACCGGGTCGACGACCTGCCCCGCAGCGGCTCGACCCGGTTCGTGGTGGTAGGCGCCGGCCAGAGCGCCGCCGAGGTCGTCGCCTTCCTCCACACCCGGTTCCCGGCCGCCCAGGTGTGCGCGGTCTTCTCCCGGTACGGGTACAGCCCTGCCGACGACAGTCCGTTCGCCAACCGCATCTTCGATCCGGCCGCCGTCGACGACTACTTCGTCGCCCCGGGCCCGGTCAAGCAGCGCCTGCTGGACTACCACCGCAACACGAACTACTCGGTGGTCGACCTGGACCTCATCGAGGAGCTGTACCGGCGGTCGTACCAAGAGAAGGTCCACGGCGTCGAACGGCTGCGGTGGTTCAACCTGTCGCAGATCACCGATATCGAGGAGACCGCCGACGGGACCCGGGTCGCGGTCCACTCGCTGTCCACGGGCGAGACGACCACATTGGACGCCGACGTGGTGGTCTACGCGACCGGATACCGCCCGGCGGACCCGACGCGCCTCGTCCACGACGCCGACCGGTTCTGCCTGCGCGACCCGCAGGGGCGGCTACGGGTCGCCCGCGACTACCGGGTGGAGACCACGACCGCGATGGAGTGCGGTATCTACCTCCAGGGCGGCACCGAGCACACCCACGGGTTGACGTCGTCGCTGCTGTCCAACACAGCTGTCCGGTCCGGGGACATCCTGCAGTCGGTGCTACGTCGCCGCGACCCCGAGGTGGTCGCGCGACCGGGCTACGTCGCGACGTCTGCCGGCCAGCCGTGACAACCGACACGGTGCCGCCCCAGCCGCTCGGCGGCGGGCTGACCGACCCGCCGCACCGACGACAAGGAGATGGTGTGACCGAGTACGTCCGTGAAGAGATCGCGACAGGGTCGTCCGATCCGCTGAACCTGGCAACCCGGCTGGCGCGGTCCGGATTCGACGACTACGTCGTCTACGAGCGTGCGGGCACGTGGACGTTCGCCGGGGACGCGCTCGCCACGGTGACCCTCGACGCGCGGCGGGTACGGGTCGAGTCCGGCGGCGAGGTCACCGAGCGGTCGTGGTCGGGCTCCCCCGCTCAGGCGTTGCACACGACGCTGTCGCGGCTGCCGATCGCGGGCTGGCGGGCGTACGGCCGGGTCGACTTCGGGTTCGCCTCGCTGGTGCCGGGACTGGCCCTGAACGGTGCCGCCGAGCCCGACGGCGTGGCAGTCCGGCTGATCGTTCCGCGCGTCGAGGTGACCCTGGAGGCGGGCCGGGCCGTGGTGCGCGGCGTCGACGCGGCGGCGCGCGCGCGGGTGCGCGACCTGCTGACCGCCGACACCGCGCCGGAGGTCGGGCCGGCCGCCGCCGTCGACATCACCGCCGACGGCGCCAACTACCGCGAGCGGGTCGCGCAGGCGGTCAAGGAGATCCGGCAGGGTCAGTACCAGAAGGTCATCCTGTCCCGGTCGGTGCCCATCCCCTTCCCGGTCGACGTCGTGTCCACCTATGAGCGGGGCCGCCGCGGCAACACCCCCGCGCGGTCGTTCGTGCTGCGCCTGGACGGCGCGGAGGCGGCCGGCTTCAGCCCCGAGATCGTCGTGTCGGTCGACCGGACGGGCCACGTCGTCACGCAGCCGCTGGCGGGCACCCGCGCGTTCGGCCGGGGCGCCGCGCTGGACGCGGCGGCGCGTCGCGAGCTGGAGAACGACCCGAAGGAGGTCTTCGAGCACGCCGTCTCCGTGCGCACCTCCCAGCACGAGCTGCGCGGCATCTGCACGCCGGGATCCGTGCGCATCGGCGAATTCATGGGGGTCAAGGAACGGGGTTCGGTACAGCACCTCGCCTCGTTCGTCAACGGCGACCTCGCCGAGGACCGCTCGGCGTGGGACGCGCTGGAGGCCGTGTTCCCGGCGGTGACCGCGTCGGGCATCCCGAAACGTGAGTCGCTGGACGCGATCGCCCGCATGGACGACCGTCGCGGCCTCTACTCGGGTGCGGTCGTCGCGATCGACGCCGACGGCTCGCTGGACGCCGCCCTCGTGCTGCGCGCGGTGTACCAGGAGGACGACAAGGCGTGGCTGCGCGCCGGAGCAGGGATCGTGGTCGACTCGACGCCGGAGCGGGAGTTCGAGGAGACCTGCGAGAAGCTGGGCTCGGTCGCGCCGTTCGTGGTGCCCGCAGCAACCGTCCGCCTTGCCTAGGTCGGGCAAGCCTCGCCAGAATTCGTCGGTGCCGTCGCCCGGCAGCTCCCTGCTGCGCGCCGCGCTCCGGCGCAGTCGCCGCCCAGTGGTGCTGGGTTCCCTGCTCGGCACCGGCTACCAGGCCGGCGAGGCACTCGTTCCGGTGCTGATCGGCGTCGTGATCGACCGGGGGATCGCGAGCGGTGACGCCGCCGGGCTCGCATGGTGGCTGGCGGTGCTCGCCGCGACCTTCCTGACCCTGTCGCTGTGCTGGCGGTTCAGCGCCCGGCAGGCCCTCCATGCGGCGACCGGCGTCGAACGCGACCTGCGGATGCGGCTGGCCGGGCGGATCCTCGACGCGCGCGGCGGCGCGGAGGCGGGCCGCCCGCCCGGGGCCGTGATCAGCATCGCCACCTCGGACGTCCGCCGGGTGTCCGAGGTGGCGTTCATGGTTCCCCGCGGGATCGCCGCGGTGGTCGGGCTGCTGGTCGCGGGCACCGCGCTGCTGACGATGTCCGTGCCGCTCGGGCTGCTGGTCCTGCTCGGCACACCCCCGCTGCTGTACCTGGTGCAGCTCGTGAGCCGGCCCGTCGAGCGGCGCAGCGCGACCCAGCAGGAGGAGGCCGCCCATGCCGCGGGAGTCGCGGCCGACCTGGTCCGCGGGGTGCGGGTGCTGAAGGGCATCGGTGCGGAGGAGCACGCCCTGGCGCGCTACCGTCGGGTCAGCCACCGCTCGCTGGGCGCCACGGTCGCCACCGCCCGCGCCCAGGGCGGGTACGAGGGCGCCGTGCTGGCGTTGAACGGCCTGTTCCTCGCCTTGGTCGCATTCGTCGGCGGCCTGTTGGCGGTGAACGGGTCGCTCACCGTCGGCGGGCTCGTCTCCGCCGTCGGCCTCGCGCAGTTCCTCGGCGGGCCGATGCAGGTGGGGGGTGAGCTGGCCGCGGTGTTCGCGGTCGGTCGCGCGTCCGCGGACCGGATCGCGGGCGTGCTCGACGCGCCGCGCGCGGTGACCGGCGGCGAGGCCACGCCCACCGCACCCGTGCGCGGCGAGCTGCGCCTGGAAGGGGTCGCGGAATCCGCGGACGGCCTCGGCGTCGACCTGGTCGCCCTCCCGGGCACCATGCTCGGGGTGGTCACCGATCCGCCGATGGCCTCGACGCTGCTGGCCTGGCTCGCCCGGGAACGCGATCCGGACCGCGGGCGGCTGCTGCTCGACGGCCGCCCGTTCACCGAACTGGACCCGCACGCGCTGCGGGGCGCGGTGCTCGTCTCGGCGCACGACGCCGACCTGTTCACCGGCACCCTCCACGAGAACCTGACGGCGGTAGCCGTCGGCGACCCTGCCGGCGCGATCGCGGCGGCTGCCGCGGACACCGTGGCCGCCGCCCAGCCCGACGGGTACGACACCACGGTGGCCGAGCGCGGCTCATCACTGTCCGGAGGCCAGCGCCAGCGGGTGGCGCTGGCGCGCGCGCTCGCCGCCCACGCCCCCGTGCTGGTCCTGCACGACCCGACGACCGCCGTGGACACCGTCACCGAGGCCCGGATCGCCAAGGGCCTGCGGACACTGCGCGCCGGCCGCACGACCGTGCTGCTGACCACCAGCCCGACGCTGCTGGCCGCCGCCGACACGGTCCTGGTGCTGCGGGACGGGGCGGTGGCCGCGGCCGGCACGCACGCCGCGCTGCTGCGCGACGACGCCGACTACCGGGCTACGGTGCTCGCATGAACCCCCAGATCCTTCCCGTCGCCACGCCGGCCCGCGTGCGCCGGGCGATGTGGGAGCTGATCCGGCCGCACCGCACGACGGCGGTTGTCGCACTGCTGACCCTGGCCGGGTCCGCCGCGGTCAGTCTGCTCACGGCGCCGCTGCTCGGCCGGGTCGTCGACCTCGCCGTCACGGCCCGCACCGGGGGCAACGCGGGCCCGCTCGCCTACCCCGTGCTGGCGCTGGCCGGGGTCGCCCTCGTGCAGGGAGCGCTCGCCGTCGCCGGGTTCGTGCTGGTGGCGAAGGTGGGTGAGCGGATGCTCGCCACGCTACGCGAGGAGTTCGTCGATCACGCGTTGCGCCTGCCTCTGGCCCGGATCGAGCAGGGCGGGTCGGGTGACCTGACCTCGCGCGTCACCCACGACGTCTCCACCGTCAGCGAGGCCGTCCGCTCGGCGTTCCCCGACTTCGCCCGGTCGGCGTTGGTCATCGGACTGACCATGGTCGGGCTCGCGGCGCTGGACTGGCGCTTCGGGGCCGCCGCGCTGCTGGCCGTCCCGGTGCAGGCGTGGACCGCCCGCTGGTACGTGGGCCGCTCCGGGCGGGTCTACGCCGAGGAGCGGGTCGTGACCGGCGCGGAGCAGCAGCAGCTTCTCGACAGCGTCGGTAGTGCGCGCACGGTGCGGGCGTTCCGCCTGGCCGACCCGCACCTGGCCGCGATCCGGGCCCGCGTAGACGCGTCCATCGACGTCGCAGTCCGGCTGCTCCGGCTGCACACCCGCTTCTTCGGCCGGCTCAACCTCGCCGAGCTGATCGGACTCTCCGCGGTCCTGGTGGTGGGGTTCCTGCTGGTCCGGTCGGGCGACGCGACGATCGGTGCGGCCAGCGCCGCAGCACTGTATTTCGCGAACCTCTTCGGCCCGATCAACGCGCTGCTGTTCCTGCTCGACCGGGTACAGTCCGCGACGGCGGGGCTGGCCCGGCTCGTCGGGGTGGTCGACCTGGAGCCACCGGCCGAGCCGCTCCACCCGGTGCGGGCCGCCGACGGGTCGGTCAAGGCCGTCGCCGTCGGGCACTCCTATGTGGACGGACACGACGTGCTGCACGACGTCGACCTCGACGTCCCGGACGGCGCCCGCGTCGCCCTCGTCGGGGCGAGCGGCGCCGGGAAGACCACACTGGCCGCGATCCTGGCCGGGATCCGCCCGGCGACCCGGGGCGCCGTGCACCTCGGCGGGATTCCCCTCGCCGACCAGGGCCAGGCCGACCTACGGCGGACCATCGCGCTGGTCACGCAGGAGGTGCACGTGTTCGCCGGCACCCTCGCCGACGACCTGCGGCTGGCCGCACCCGCCGCCACCGACGCCGAACTCCGGGCGGCGCTGGCGACCGTCGACGCGCTGGGCTGGGCGGAGCAGCTTCCGGCGGGCCTGGAGACCGTCGTCGGGGCGGGCGGGCACGAACTGAGCGTGGTGCAGGCCCAGCAGCTCGCCCTGGCCCGCCTCGTGCTCGCCGATCCGCCCGTCGCGATCCTCGACGAGGCGACGGCCGAGGCCGGCAGCGCGGGCGCGCGGCGGCTGGAGGGATCGGCCCGGGCGGCCCTGGAGGGCCGCACCGGGATCGTGATCGCGCACCGGCTGACCCAGGCGGCCACCGCCGACACCGTCGTCGTGATGCACGAGGGCCGGATCGTCGAGCGGGGCACGCACGACGAACTGCTCGCCGCGGGCGGGCACTACGCCCGGCTGTGGGAGGCGTGGACCGCTGCCTGAGCGCAGCCGGAGCCGCCCAATGGCTGAGGCGAGCAGAGGCCGGCAGACCCCCTCTGAGCGAGGAAATCCAGGATCACCGCGTTGACGGCCTCCGGCCGCTCCAGGTACCCGAGGTGCCCGCAGTCCGCGATCTCAACGTGCCGCGCGCCCGGGACGATCGCGGCCACCTCCGCGGCGAGGTGCGGTGCGATCAGCCGGTCGTCGGCGAACCCCACCGCCAGCAGCGGCACCCGGATCGCCGGGTAGGCCACGCGACGGTCCACGTCCTCGCCCAGCGCCAACTGGGCCCGGACCCCCGGCGTCACCCGCGACCCCGTCAGCTCGTACAGGTCCAGCCAGTCCTGCACGGCGACCTCGTCGCGCATGGTTGCCGGGGACAGGTTCAGGTGCGCGGTGACAGCCGCGTGGTACCGCGGCGGGAGCACCACGCCCGCGTCGTACAGCGCCCGCTCCCCCGCCGAGAGGGTGCGCCCGACCGGGTCGATCCGGGCGTGCGCGGCGAGCGCGACCGCGCAGCGGACGAGATCGGGCCGGGCCAGCGCGAGCTCCTGGGTGATCCGGGCGCCCAGCGACGTGCCGATCACGGCGGCCGGGCCCCCGCCGAGGTGTTCGATCACGGCCGCGGTGTCCCTGACCATGTCGTCGATCGTGAACCCGTCGGCGCACTCGTCCGTCGGGGCGATGCCGCGGTTGTCAAAGGTCGCGACCCGGTGGCCGGCGGCGACGAGCGCAGGCACCTGGTGCAGCGACCACACCCGCCCCCGGCTCCCGGTGCCCATGACAAGCACGGCGAGGGGCCCGTCGTCGGGGCCGGCCACGTCAAGGTGGATCCGGATGCCGTTCAGCGCGACCAACGGCACGTCAGGCCCCCGCGACGGGGTGGGAGGTGAGGTAGCCACCCATGTGCGGGAAGTACTCGACGGCGTCGAGCTCGGTACCGTCGTCGAGGCGGACCCGGTCGATCCGCAGGCCGGTGTTGCGGCCCCGGCGGGCGTCGGCCCCGACCACGATCACGACGCCGGACCCGTCCCGGATGAAGATGCGGCCGGGCGTTCCGCCGTAGGTCTTCTCCGTCTCGCGAGCGGCCAGGATACGCAGCCGGGTGGCGCCGTGGTAACAGAAGGCGTTCGGGTACGGGTCCACCTGCGCCCGGACGAGGTTGAACAGCTCCCGGGCGCTCCAGGTGAAGTCGATCCGGTTCTCCTCCTCGGTGCGGCGGTGGAAGTAGGAGGCGGCGCGGCGGTCCTGGGGCGCCCAGTCCCGACGACCGGAGTCGATGAGCGCCAGCGCGTCGACCGTGATCGGGCCGAACATCGCCAGGGTGCGGTCGAACAGCTCGACGATGGTGTCGTCGTCGGTGATCGCCGTGGAGCGCTGGAGGACGACGTCCCCCGCGTCGAACTCCGAGTTCATCATGTGGGCGGTGACGCCGACCTCGGGCTCGTCGTTGATCAGCGCCCAGTTGAGCGGGGCAAAGCCCGCGTAGGCCGGGAGCAGTGCGTCGTGCACGTTCAGGGTGCCCAGCCGCGGGATCGAGTAGACCTCCGGCGGCAGCCAGGTCCGCCAGTTGGAGACGATCATGATGTCGGCCTCGGCGGCGGCGATGGCGGCCTTGACCTCGTCGTCGGTGGCCCGGTTGCGCACCAGCACGGGGATGCCGTAGTCCGCGGCGAGTTCGGCCACGGACTCGTTGAAGATCTTCTCGTAGGCGTTGTCGCTGTCCGGGTGGGTGACGATCAGCGGCACCTCGTGCCCGGCGGCGAGGACCGCCTCGATGGTCCGGCGACCCCAGGTCATGTAGCCGAACGCCACAACTCGCATCAGTTCTCCTCGGTGTCGGCCGCATCCAGTGCGGCACGGATCAGCGGGCCGGTGGCGCGCAGGGTCTCCTCGGTCAGCAGACCGAGGTGGGTGGTGGGGATGTCGCGCACGCGCACCGCGCCGGCGACGAGCGGGGCCCAGTCCTGCGCGCGGTGGCGCGGGTCCCGGTCCCCCTCCGTCGCGGCGAGGAACAGCACCGCCGTGTCGACGTGCGGAAGCGGGCCGCCCAGCGGGATCTCTCCGAGGGTCCGCAGCCTCTCGACGAGCGCGGCGATCTCGTGGCGCCCCAGCCCGTGCAGCACACTCGACTCCGCTGCGGCCGCTGCCAGAGCGTCGTCGACGGTGGGCCGCTCGGGGGGCTCGTGGCCGGTGAAGGCCAGCAGGCCGTACACCGCGTCGGATTCGCTGAGCGGCTCCTCGGCGCCGGAGGGCCGCTCGGGCAACGGGTAACCGTCGAGCATGACGACGACGGGCACCCGCTCCCCCGCTTCGGTCAGCCGCGCTGCCACGAGGTGGGCCAGTGCGGCCCCGAAGGACCAGCCGAGCAGCCGGTACGGGCCGTGCGGCTGGATCCGGCGGATCTCCTCGGCGTAGCTGTCGGCGCTGTCCCAGGCAGTCCGGCCGGAACGCCCGACCGGGTCCTGCAACGCGTGCACCGGCATGTCGGTGGACAGATGTGGCAGCAGCCGGGCGTAGGTCCAGCCGAAGCCGACTGCCGGGGGCAGGCAGAACAACGCCGGCCCGGTCCCGCGACGCAGGGTCAGCACCGGTGCCAGTCCTGGCGGCGCCCCACCGTCGAGGCGGGACCGCAGCGCCCGCGGGGTCGGGTGTTCGAACAGCACCTTCGCCGAGACCTGTCGGCCGGTCTCCGCCCGCAGCCGGGCGGCGAGCCGCACCGCCAGCAGCGAGTGCCCGCCGAACTCGAAGAACGAGTCCTCCGGGCCGACCTGCGCGACTCCCAGCACCTCGGCGAACAGCGCGCACAGCGGGAGCTCGGCCGGCGTCGGGGCCGCCGTCCCGCTGACCCGGTCGGGAGCCGGAAGCGCGCGACGGTCGAGCTTTCCGTTGGGGGTCAACGGGAACGCGTCGAGGACGACGACCTGCGCGGGCACCATGTGGGCCGGCAGGGTCCGCGCCAGGTGTGCCCGCAGTTCGGCGCCGGTCGCCGCCGCCACCGCGTATGCCAGGATGGTCTGCTCGGCGATCACCACCACGGCGCGGGAGACCGCCGGATGGGCGCGCAGCGTCGACTCGATCTCGCCGGGCTCGATCCGGTAGCCGCGGACCTTGACCTGGTCGTCGGCCCGCCCGACGTACTCCAGCTCACCCGCGTGCGTCCAGCGGGCCAGGTCACCGGTGCGGTAGAGCCGCTCCCCCGGCAAGCCGAAGGGATTCGCCACGAACCGGCCCGCCGTGAGCCCGGCGCGCCCGTGGTAGCCGCGGGCCAACTGGTCACCGGCGAGGTACAGCTCGCCGACCGCGCCCGGCGGGGTCCGGCGCAGGGCCGCGTCGAGCACGAGCGCGTCCGTGTCCGCCCCCGGCCGCCCGATCGGGACGGGCCCACGCTCGCCGGCCCGCACGCGGTGGTGCGTGGCGTAGACGGTGGCCTCGGTGGGGCCGTACAGGTTGAAGACCGCACGGGATCCCAGCGCGTCGGCCAGCGCCCGCGGCAGCGCCTCGCCGGCCAGGACCAGCGTCGGCGG
Organism: Dactylosporangium sp. CA-233914; assembly: GCF_050942935.1. NCBI lineage: Bacteria > Bacillati > Actinomycetota > Actinomycetes > Micromonosporales > Micromonosporaceae > Dactylosporangium > Dactylosporangium sp. CA-233914. The sequence continues at coordinate 9,192,125 of NZ_CP192030.1, forward strand.
CAGGGTGTCCGCGCCGTCGACGACCAGCGCGTCGACGGCGGAGGGCACGCCCGACAACAGCGTCGCCGCCCCGTCGGCGAAGGCCGTCGCGGCGTGCAGCACGTCCGGGACGATCCCGATCGCGCCGCCGGTGCTGAGCGGGGCGAACAGTTCGAACACCGAGACGTCGAAGTTGAGCGACGTGGAGAACACGGTGCGGCGCAGGCGTTCGGCGCCCAGCTCGGCGACCGTCCACCGGACCAGCCCGACCGCGCCGCGGTGCGGGACGGGCACGCCCTTGGGCACTCCGGTCGAGCCCGACGTGTAGATCACGTACGCGGGGTGGTCCGGGTCGAGGTTGCGTGCCCGGTCGATGTCGGTGAGCGGCGAGCCGTCCCGTGCGGCCAGTGCCGCGGCTGTCGCGGGATCGTCGAGCACGATCCGGCGGGTCTCCTGGGGCAGCGCGGTGTCCGTGCCGCACAGGGTGATCACCGCCGAGGGCCGGGCGTCGGCCAGCACGAAAGCGATCCGGTCCGGGGGGTATGCCAGGTCGATCGGCAGGTACGCCGCGCCGCTGGCCAGCACGCCGAGGACGGCGACGACGAGGTCCGCGGTCCGCGGGAGCGCGAGCCCGACGACGTCCTCCGCTGCGATCCCGGCGTCGGCGAGATGGCGGGCCAGGCGGTGGGCGCTCGCAGTCAGGTCGCGGTAGGTGACCTCCCGCCCGCCGTCGACCACCGCGACGGCGTCGGGCGTGCGGGCCGCCTGGGCGGTGACCAGGCCGGGAAGGGTGTCGGGCGCGGCGCCGGTGCGGTGGCCGGTGTCCGCGAGGGCGCGGCGCTCCTCCGGTTCGAGCAGGTCCAGCGCGGCGACGGGCGAATCCGGGTCGGTCAGCGCGTCGAGCGCCCGGTGCAGCCGGCCCAGCAGCGCCGCCGCGGTGCCGGCGCCGAGCACGCCCGGCCGGTGGACCATCTCCAGCCGCAGGCCGTCGTCGACCGGGGTCACCACCAGCGTCAACGGGTAATGGGTGGCGTCGCGCACGTCCACCCCGGACGTCAACAGCCCGCCGGCCTCCTGCGCCCGGGTGACGTCCGCGCCGTCGACCGGGTACGACTCGAAGACCAGCAGCGTGTCGAACAGCTCGGGGTGCCCGGTCCGGGCGGTGATCTCCGCGAGGCCGAGGTGCTGGTGGTCCAGCAGCGCGGCCTGCTCCGCCTGCAACCTGCGCAGCAGTTCCCGCAGGGTCGCGCCGGCCCGGGACCGGACCCGCACGGGGACGGTGTTGATGAAGAGTCCGATCATCTCCTCGGCGCCGGTGAGCGCGGGCGGCCGGCCGGACACCGTCGTGCCGAACACGACGTCGTCGCGTCCCGTGTGGACCCCGAGCACCAACCCCCACGCGAGCTGCACGACCGTGTTGAGGGTGACACCCTCGGCGCGGGCCAGCGCCGTGACCGGCCCGGCGGGCAGCTCGACGGTGAGCGACTCGGCGGGGCCGCCGCCCGGCGTCGCGAGCCGGGTCGGGTGGTCGAAGCCGTCGAGCGCCTCGTCCCAGGCCGCGTAGGTGGCGGCCGGGTCGAGCGTGGCCAGCCGCGCGAGGTGGTCGCGGAACGGCCGGGGCGGCGGGCCGGCGGTGCCGGCGTAGAGGTCGAACAGGTCCCGCACGACCAGTGGCAGCGACCATCCGTCGAGCAGGATGTGGTGGTTGGTGACGAGCAGCCGGTGCCGGTCCCCACCTAGGATCATCAGGGTGAACCGGAGCAGCGGGGCCTGGGTCATGTCGAAGGGCCGCCGCCGGTCCTCGCGCACCCGCTCCTCGGCGCCGTCGGGGTCCGCCCGCAGGTCGACGACGACGATCTCGGGCCGGAAATCGTCCTGCACGAGTTGTGCGGGACGGCCGTCGCGGCCGTGCACGAACGCCGCGCCCAGGTTGGGGTGTCTGCGCAGCAGCGCCTCGGCAGCGGCCCGCATCCGGTCCGGGTCGAGCGGGCCGTCGATGTCGAGGACCGTCTGGGCGAGGTAGACATCCTCGCCCGTGCCGCCGCCGTCGAAGGTCGCGTGGAAGTGCAGACCCTCCTGCAACGGGGACAGCGGCCACACGTCAACCAGGCCGGGCCGGTCGCGCTGCCAGGTGTCGAGCTGCTCCTGGGTGACCGGGGCGAGCACGTCGGACGGGGTGAGCCGGCCCCGCGTGATCCCGCCGAGCCGGGTGAGCGCCGCGATCCAGCGGTCGGCGAGCGCCTGCACCTCGGTCGCGGAGAGCACGCCGCTGGCGTAGGCCCAGGAGGCGCGCAGGACGGGCCCGTCAGGGCCGGCCTCCACGATGGCGTTGATGTCGAGTGCCGCGGAGACCGGGGTGCCGTCGTCGACCGCGCCGCCGAGGGCGCCGAACTCGTCGGCGGTGTCCCAACGGTCCCCTCCGCCCGCGTGGCCGGCGGTGTCGAAGCGCCCGAGGTAGTTGAAGCGGATCTGGGGGGCCGCGTGCAGGGGCGGGCGCAGCAGCCCGAACCCGATGCCGCGGTCCGGGACGGCACGCAGCTGCTCCTTGACCCGGGCGGCGGCCGCCGCCCCGTCGGTCGGGTCGATCCCGTCGAGGTCGAGCCGGGCCGGGTACACGGTGGTGAACCAGCCGACGGTCCGGGACAGGTCGGCGCCCGGCACGGCGGACTCCTCGCGGCCGTGCCCCTCCAGCCCGACCAGCACCGACGGCGCCGGGGTGCCGCCCGCGGCCCGGTGCTCGACGACAGCGAGCCCGAGCGCGGTCAGCAGGATGTCCTCGACGCCGGCGCGGAAGGCCGCCGGCACCCGGGTCAGGACCGCCTCGGTGACCGCCGTGGGCAACGCCACCTCAATCTCCTCGGCGGTGCCGACAAGGTCACGGGCGGGGTCGAGCAGACGCGCGCCGAGCAGCGGATCCGGCCCGGCGAGCACCTGTTCCCAGAACGGCCGTTCGGCCTCGCGGTCGGCGGCGGTGAGTCCCAGGGCCCAGCCGCGGAACGATGTCCCCACCGACGCCAGGTCCGGCGCGGTCCCGGCCCGGGCCTGCTCCCCCGCGGCGATCAGGTCGGGCACGAGGATGCGCCACGAGACCCCGTCGACGACGAGGTGGTGGGCGAGCATGAGGAGCCGGCCGCGGTCGGGGCCGTTGAACCAGACCGCTTGCAGGACCGTGCCGGCGGCCGGGTCGAGGCGGTCGGCGGCGGCGTCGAACTCGGCCGCGACGGTGGCGCGGAACTCCTCACCCTCGATGCCGGGCACGGGCACGTGGCGCAGCACCGATTCCGCGGAGACGGTTCCGGCCGCAGAGGCGGTGAAGACCCATTCGTCGCCCGAGCGGCGCAGCCGGCCGCGGAGGACGTCGTGCCGGTCGATGACGGCGCCGAGCGCGGCGGCGACGTGGGCGCGGGTGGTGCCGGTCGGGGTGGCGAGCAGCACGGCCTGGGAGAACCGCCGGAACTCGGTGCCGCGCCCGACCATCTCGGCGACGATCGGGGTGATCGGGATCCGCCCGGTGCCAGGCGCGTCGACCTCGGCGCCGCGGGCCGGTGCCTGGGTGGGACGTTCGTCGAGGAGTCGGGCGAGTGCGGTGACGGTCTTGTGGTCGAACACATCGCGTGGGGACAGGATGAGGCCTGCTGCCCGCGCGCGGGCTACGAGTTGGATGACGATGATGGAGTCTCCGCCGAGGGCGAAGAACGACGCGTCCGTGTCGACCGTGTCAAGGCCGAGAACCTGCCCCACCAGCCCGGCGACCAGTACCTCGGTGACGGTCGCGGCGGCCCTGCCACCGGCCGGGGTGGTGACCGGGGCGGGGAGCGCCTTCCGGTCGACTTTGCCCGAGGCCATCAACGGGAACGCATCCAGCACCGTGACCGACGCCGGCACCATGTGCTCCGGCAAACGCTGCCTGGCCCAACCCGACACGTCAACAGGATCACCGACGGTGTAGGCATGCACCGCATTGCCGTGCACGGTCACCACCGCCTGACGCACCGCCGGGTGCTGGGCCAGCACGGCTTCGATCTCCTCCAACTCCACCCGCATCCCACGGATCTTCACCTGATAGTCGGCCCGGCCGACGAACTCCAGCAGCCCATCACTGGTCCACCGGGCCAGGTCACCGGTGCGGTACAACCGCCCACCACCGAACGGGTCAGCCACAAACCGCGACGCCGTCAATCCCGGCGCGTTCACATAACCGCGACCCAACGGCAGACCACCGCAATACAACTCACCCACCACACCCGGCGGCACCGGCACCAAACCCGCGTCCAACACATACATCCGCGTGTTCGGATTCGGCACCCCGATCGAGATCCGATCCCGCCGCTGACCACCTCGATACGACACGTGCGACACCCCGATCGTCGCCTCCGCCGGCCCATAGCCGTGATACATCACCGCCGGGAACACCGCACGGAACCGATCGAACAACTCCGGCGTCAGCACCTCGCCACCACACCACACGTGCTTCAACACCGCCGCCGCCGCACCCACCGCCGGCATCTGCAACCACATGTCCAACATCGACGACACCACATACACGAACGTGACCCGCTCACGCACCACCAGATCAAGCAGATACTCCGCGTCCCGCTCACCACCCGGCTCCGCCACCACCACCGCACCACCGGAGGCCAGCGGCAAGAAAATCTCGTTCACCGAAATGTCGAAACCCATCGGCGCCTTGAACAACGCCGCATCTCCCGGCCCGAACCCCAACATCGACCCGCCCTGCTGCCACCGCAACCGCGCACAAATAGCCGAATGCCGAATCATCGCCCCCTTCGGCACACCCGTCGAACCCGACGTGAACATCACATACGCCAAACCCTCAGCATCCACCGGCACATCCACCCACCCCGACACCGGCAGACCATCCACAGCCACCACCACAACCCCCAGATCCGCCCCCACCACCGGATCCGCAGCCACCACCGCCACCACACCCGCCGACCCACACACCTGCACCCGCCGCGCCACCGGCCACGACGGCTCCACCGGCACAAACGCCGCCCCCGCCTTCAACACCCCCAACAACGCCACCACCAAATCCGCCGACCGCTCCACACACACCCCCACCACCTGCTCCGGCCCCACACCCACCGCCACCAACCGCGACGCCACCGACGCCGCCCGCACATCCAACTCCGCAAAACTCAACCGCACCCCACCATCCACCACCGCCAACGCACCCGGACACCGCCGCACCCACTCCCCCACCAACGCAGGCAACGACTCCCCCACACACCCCACCGCCGTGTCATTCCACGCGTGAACCACTGACTCGCGCTCGGCGGCGGTCAGCACGTCGATGCGCCCGACGGGGGACTCCGGCTTCCCGGTCATCGTCGCGAGCACGCGGTCGAGGCGGGTGAGCAGCAGGCGGGCGTCGGCGGCGCAGAGCACGTCGGGCCGGTATTTGACCTCCAGGCCGAGCCGCTCGCCGGGCCGGATCACCAGGACGACCGGGTAGTGGGTGGCGTCGCGCCCCTCCACGTCGGCCAGGCGCAGGCCGGACGCGCTCTCGGCGGCCCCGATGGCCTCCTCATCGAGCGGGTACGACTCGACCACGGTGAGGGTGTCGAACAGCTCGCCGCCGCCGACCGGGCTCACCCGGGTGATGTCGGCGAGACCCAGGTACTGGTGGTCGAGCAGGGCGGCCTGCTCGGTCTGCACCCGCTCCAGGAGCGCACCGACGGTCTCGGCGGGCGCGAGCGCGACGTGGACGGGGACGGTGTTGATGAACAGCCCGATCATGTCCTCGACGCCGGGCAGCGCCGGGGGCCGGCCCGCGACCGTGGTGCCGAAGGTGACCGCCGTGCGACCGGTCAGCCCGCCGAGCAGGACCGCCCACGCGGTCTGGAGAACGGTGCTGAGGGTGACGCCGCGGCCACGGGCGAGCGTGGTGAGCGTGGCGGTACGGGCGGCGTCGAGGTCGACCGACACCCCGACGGGCACCGTCGGCTGCTCGGCCGCCCCGGGCAGCAGCAGGGTGGACTCTTCCGCGGTGCGCAACGCGTGCCGCCACGCCTGTCGGGACGCCTCGACGTCCTGGTCTGCGAGCCACGCCAGGTATCCGCGGTACGACGGCGGCTCCGCGGCGGGCACGCCCGCGTACAGGTCCAGCAGGTCACGGACCAGCAGCGGGGTGGACCAGCCGTCGAGCACGATGTGGTGGTTGGTGATCACCAGGCGGGGTCCGGCCGCGCGGCGGATCAGCACGAACCGGACCAGCGGCGGCGCGTCCAGGTCGAACGGGCGCAGCCGTTCCCGGTTCTCCGCCTCCGGATCGTCCGTGACGGTGAACTCCGGCGCCACGCCATCGATTACGAGTTGGACGGGAGTGCCGTCCACGTTTTCGACGAAGGCCGTCCGCAGCACGGGATGGCGCTCGACGAGTCGGGTCGCCGCTGTGCGCAGGCGCTGCGCGTCGAGCGGGCCTTCGAGGTCCAGAACGGTCTGCGCGACGTAGATGTCCTCGCTGTGCAGCGCCGCGTGGAAGTGCAGGCCACGCTGGAGCGGGGAGAGCGGCCACACCTCGGTGAGCCCCGGGTACGCGCGGCGCCAGCAGGCGAGGTCACCGGGAGCGACCGTGACCAGTTCCCGGTGGGCGAGCGTCGTCGGCCCGGCGGCGGGGGCACGTTCGTCGAGGAGTCGGGCGAGTGCGGTGACGGTCTTGTGGTCGAACACATCGCGTGGGGACAGGATGAGGCCTGCTGCCCGCGCGCGGGCTACGAGTTGGATGACGATGATGGAGTCTCCGCCGAGGGCGAAGAACGACGCGTCCGTGTCGACCGTGTCAAGGCCGAGAACCTGCCCCACCAGCCCGGCGACCAGTACCTCGGTGACGGTCGCGGCGGCCCTGCCACCGGCCGGGGTGGTGACCGGGGCGGGGAGCGCCTTCCGGTCGACTTTGCCCGAGGCCATCAACGGGAACGCATCCAGCACCGTGACCGACGCCGGCACCATGTGCTCCGGCAAACGCTGCCTGGCCCAACCCGACACGTCAACAGGATCACCGACGGTGTAGGCATGCACCGCATTGCCGTGCACGGTCACCACCGCCTGACGCACCGCCGGGTGCTGGGCCAGCACGGCTTCGATCTCCTCCAACTCCACCCGCATCCCACGGATCTTCACCTGATAGTCGGCCCGGCCGACGAACTCCAGCAGCCCATCACTGGTCCACCGGGCCAGGTCACCGGTGCGGTACAACCGCCCACCACCGAACGGGTCAGCCACAAACCGCGACGCCGTCAATCCCGGCGCGTTCACATAACCGCGACCCAACGGCAGACCACCGCAATACAACTCACCCACCACACCCGGCGGCACCGGCACCAAACCCGCGTCCAACACATACATCCGCGTGTTCGGATTCGGCACCCCGATCGAGATCCGATCCCGCCGCTGACCACCTCGATACGACACGTGCGACACCCCGATCGTCGCCTCCGCCGGCCCATAGCCGTGATACATCACCGCCGGGAACACCGCACGGAACCGATCGAACAACTCCGGCGTCAGCACCTCGCCACCACACCACACGTGCTTCAACACCGCCGCCGCCGCACCCACCGCCGGCATCTGCAACCACATGTCCAACATCGACGACACCACATACACGAACGTGACCCGCTCACGCACCACCAGATCAAGCAGATACTCCGCGTCCCGCTCACCACCCGGCTCCGCCACCACCACCGCACCACCGGAGGCCAGCGGCAAGAAAATCTCGTTCACCGAAATGTCGAAACCCATCGGCGCCTTGAACAACGCCGCATCTCCCGGCCCGAACCCCAACATCGACCCGCCCTGCTGCCACCGCAACCGCGCACAAATAGCCGAATGCCGAATCATCGCCCCCTTCGGCACACCCGTCGAACCCGACGTGAACATCACATACGCCAAACCCTCAGCATCCACCGGCACATCCACCCACCCCGACACCGGCAGACCATCCACAGCCACCACCACAACCCCCAGATCCGCCCCCACCACCGGATCCGCAGCCACCACCGCCACCACACCCGCCGACCCACACACCTGCACCCGCCGCGCCACCGGCCACGACGGCTCCACCGGCACAAACGCCGCCCCCGCCTTCAACACCCCCAACAACGCCACCACCAAATCCGCCGACCGCTCCACACACACCCCCACCACCTGCTCCGGCCCCACACCCACCGCCACCAACCGCGACGCCACCGACGCCGCCCGCACATCCAACTCCGCAAAACTCAACCGCACCCCACCATCCACCACCGCCAACGCACCCGGACACCGCCGCACCCACTCCCCCACCAACGCAGGCAACGACTCCCCCACACACCCCACCGCCGTGTCATTCCACGCGTGAACCACCTCGTACCGCTCTGCCGGAGTGGTCACCTCGACCGTGCGCAGCGCCGCGTCGGGCTGCTCGGCAAAGGCGGTGAGCACCCGCACGACCCGGTCGGCGAAGCGGGTCGCGGTCTGCGCGTCGAAGAGGTCAAGGGCGTAGTTGACGGTGCCGCCGACCGTTCCCGCGTCCTCGACGAAGTCCACGCTCATGTCGAACTTCGAGGTGCGCAGTTCGACGCTCAGTGCCTCGGCGTCGAGGGCGCCGGCGGTCGGGTTCTCGGCGACCTGGTAGGTGACCATGGTCTGGAACAGCGGGTGCCGGTTCAGCGCCCGTTCCGGCGCCATGACGTCGACCACCCGCTCGAACGGGACGTCCTGGTGGGCGTAGGCGGCAAGGGCCGTCTCGCGGGCCCGGCCGAGCACCTCGCGCAGAGTCGGGTCGCCGGAGAGGTCGGTGCGCAGCACGAGGGTGTTGACGAAGAAGCCGACGAGGTCGTCGAGGGCCTCGTCGGGGCGGCCCGCGACCGGGGTGCCCAGCGGGATGTCCGGGCCGGCGCCGAGCTTGTGCAGCACGACCGCGACGGCGGTCTGGGCCAGGATGAACGGGCTCACCCCGGCGTCGGCGGCCAGCGCCCGCAACGCCCGCGCGACCGGTTCGGACACGGTGAACGGCGCAGTGCCGCCGCGACCGGTCGGCACCGCCGGGCGGGGACGGTCCCGGGGGACCGGGATCTCGACGGGCAGCCCGTCGAGGGCCGTCCGCCAGTGGGCGAGCTGGCGGGAGACGAGGCTGCGCGGGTCGTCCTCGGTGCCGAGGATGTCGCGCTGCCAGAGCGTGTAGTCCGCGTACTGCACCGGCAGCGGGGCCCACGCGGGCGCCCGACCACCGGCCCGCGCGGCGTACGCCTCGCCCAGGTCGGCGAGCAGCGGGGTGGTGGACCACTCGTCGCCGGCGATGTGGTGCACGACGATCGACAGCACCAACTCCCCGTCCGGCAGGCGCAGGACCCGGGCCCGCACCGGCAGGTCCCGTTCCAGTGCGAACGGGGTGTCGGCGTCCTCGGCGAGAGCGGCCTCCAGCCCGTCGGCCGGGAGGTCGACGACCGGGACGTCGAGGGTCCACTCGTGGAGGATGCGCTGGTAGGCAACGCCGTCCCGGTCCGGGAAGACCGTCCGGAGGCTCTCGTGGCGGTCGACGACGTCGCGCACGGCGGCGGCCAGCGCCGCGGTGTCCGTGCCGCGTGGCAGCCGCGCGGCGGACGGGATCGAGTAGGTGGAGCCCGGCCCTTCCAGGCGGTAGAGGAACCACAGCCGCTGCTGCGCGAACGACAGCGGCGGCTCGGCCGGCCGCTCCCGCGCGACCAGCGGGAGCCGCCGCGACACGTCGGTGGAGGTCGCCGGGGCAGCGGGCGGCACCGCGCCGGTGGAGGTGGCGGGGGCGGCGACGGGTTCGGTCGCGCAGATCAGTGCGGCCAGGCGAGCCGGGGTCGGGGCGTCGAACACCGCACGGACGGGGATCCGGAGGTCCAGAACTTTCCGGATCCGGGCGACCAGCCGCGTCGCCAGCAGCGAATGGCCGCCGAGGGCGAAGAAGGAGTCGTCGAGGCTGACCGGCGTCCCGAGCGTCTCGCCGAACAGGTCACAGAGCGCCTGCTCCTGCGGTGTCGCGGGACGGCGGGAGACGCTCGCACCGACGCGCTCGGGGGCCGGCAGGCGGCCCCGGTCGAGCTTGCCGTTGGGCGTCGTCGGCAGGGCGTCGAGCACCACGACCGCGGCCGGCACCATGTGTTCCGGCAGCCGCTCGGCGAGTTCGGCGCGCAGCCGGCTGGCGTCGGCCGGACCCACCACATAGGACACGATCTCGGGGCCGCCCGGCGAGTCCGTGCGCACGATCGTCGCGGCGCCCGTGGCGCCACGGGCCAGCAACGCGGCGGTGACCTCGCCGGGCTCGATGCGGAAGCCGCGCACCTTCACCTGGTCGTCGGTGCGGCCCAGGTACTCCAGTTCGCCGCCGTGCCAGCGGGCGAGGTCGCCGGTGCGGTACAGGCGCCCGCCACCGAACGGGTTCGCGACGAACCGGCCCGCGGTCAGCCCGGGGCGGCGCAGGTAGCCGCGGGCCAGCTGCAGTCCGCCCAGATAGAGTTCCCCCGCGACGCCGGCCGGGACCGGGCGCAGCGCGGCGTCGAGGACGTACGCGGTGGTGTCGCAGGCCGGCGTGCCGATCGGCACCGGACCGGTGTCCCCGGGCCGGGTGCGGTGCGCGGTGCTGTACACCGTCGTCTCGGTGGGGCCGTAGAAGTTGTGCACCACGGCGTGGCGCTGCAGGGCGTGGACCAGCCCTCGGGGGGCCGCCTCGCCGGCCAGCACAACGTTCCGCGCGCGCAGCTGGGCGTCCATGAGCAGCGTCTCGACGGCGGTCGGCACGCCGGAGACGAGGGACGGGTCCGCCACGTCCGGGGCGGCGAGCACGTCGTCGACGATCTCCAGGGTGCCGCCGGCCCGCAGCGGCGCGAACAGCTCGAACACCGACACGTCGAAGCTCAGCGACGTCGAGAACACCGTGTGCTCCAGCGCCCCCGCACCGAGCCGCGCGGCGGCCCAGTCCACCAGCCGCACGACGTTGGCCTGCGGGATGACCACGCCCTTCGGCACGCCCGTCGAGCCGGACGTGAAGATGACGTAGGCCGGGTGGGCGGGGTCGAGCGGGCGCACCCGGTCGGCGTCGGTGAGCGGCTCCGCGGAGAGCCCGGCCAGGGCCGGGTCGTCGGGCCGGACGACCGACGCCGCGTGGACGGGCAGCGCCACCCCGGCGCGCGTGAGCACCGCCGTCGGGCGGGCGTGGTCGAGGACGAGCCGGATCCGGTCCGCGGGGTAGCGCGGGTCGACGGGCAGGTAGGCGGCGCCGGCCCGGATCACGGCGAGGACGGCGACGACCAGTTCGGGCGTGCGCGGCAGGGCGACGGCGACGAGATCCTCGGGCCCGATCCCGCGCGCGACGAGCAGCCGGGCGAGCCGGTTGGCCCGCGCATCCAGTTCGCCGTAGGTCAGCCGGACGTCCCCGGCGACGACGGCCGTGCGCCCCTGGTCGTGGGCCTCCAGGGCTGCCGCGAGGGTGCCCGCGGGTTCTCCCGACGCGGTCCGGTTCGGGACGTCGAGCAGGGCCGCACGCTCGCCGCCGTCGAGCACCGGCAGGCTGCCGACGCGCGTGGCCGGGGCCTCGGCGAGGGTGCGCAGGATCCGGCCGAAGCGGCGGCGCAGCCCCTCGATCGTCGCGTCCGGGACGCGGTGCGCGATCGCCAGTTCCAGACCGTTGTCGGGATGGGCGAGCAGGGTGAGCGGGTAGTGCGTGGCGTCGCGGCCCTCGACGGCGCGGACGGCGAGGCGGCTCTCGTCGAGCGCGCCGGTGTCGACCGGGTAGGACTCGAACACGGCGAGGGTGTCGAACAGCTCCCGTTTGCCGGCGGTGCGCTGCACGTCGGCGAGGTTGAGATAGTGGTGGTCGAGCAGGGCGACCTGTTCGACCTGCACCCGCCGCAGCAGCGCGTCGAGCGGCTCCGCGGGGTTCAGGTCCACCCGCACCGGCACGGTGTTGATGAATAGCCCGACCATCGACTCCACGCCAGAAACCTGCGGAGGGCGGCCGGAGACCGTCGCGCCGAAGACCACGTCGCGGCGGCCGGTGGTGTGGCCGAGCAGCAGTGCCCACGCCACCTGGACGACGGTGTTGAGCGTGACGCCGGTGGCCGAGGCGAGCCGGAGCAGCCCGGCGACGGTCCCCGGGGCCAGCGGGATCTCCGCCCGGTCCGGCGCGCCGTCGCGGTGCACGGAGGCGACCACGCACGCCTCGACGCCGTCGAGCGCCCCGGCCCAGGCCCGCAGGGACGCGTCCCGGTCCTGGCCCGCGAGCCAGGCCAGATAGTCACGGAACGGGCGGACGCGCGGCAGCCCGGCCGCGTCGCCGTCGGACTCGTACAGCGCGAGGAGGTCGCCGACCAGCAGCGGCGTCGACCATCCGTCGAGCAGGATGTGGTGGTTGGTGATCGCCAGCCGGTGTCGGTCCGCGCCGAGTCGCACAAGCAGCAGCCGGATCAGGGGCGGGCGCGCCGGGTCGAACGGCTCGGCGCGGGCGGCGTCGAGGGCCCGCGCGCAGGCCGCCTCGGGATCGGCCTCGCCCGTCACGTCGACGACGGCGAACGGCAGGGCGAGCTCGCGCAGGACGATCTGCACCGGTCCCGACTTCTGGTGGGTGAACGCCGTGCGCAGGTTCGCGTGCCGCTCCAGGAGCGCCTGCCCAGCCCGGCGCAGCCGCCCGGCGTCGACCGCACCGTCGAGGTCCAGCACGAGCTGGGCGGTGTAGACGTCGGCGGTGCCGTCCTCGGCGGCCCGCAGCGCGTGGTGGAGCAGTCCTTCCTGCAGCGGGGAGAGCGGGAGGACCTCCTCGATACGGGACTTCCGGACCGGTGCGTTCACGATGTTCCCCACTCTGCTTCCAGCTCGTCGAGATCGGCCTGGTCGAGGTCGACCAGCGCCATGTCGGACGGCGTGTGACCGCCGCCGTGCCCGGCCGCTACGTGTGCGGCGAACGCGACCAGTGCCCTCACCCACAGATGCGCAAGCGTCCGCACCCCGTCGTCGTCGAGCAGGCCCGTCGGATAGGTCCAGGTCGCGCAGAGCACAGGGCCGTCCGGCCCGTCCTCAGTGACCGCGTTGACGTCGAGGACGTTCGCCGCGGGCAGCCGCGGATCGGTGGTGCCGCCGAAGCCGGCCAGCTCCGGCGCCTCCGCCCAACCGGTGGCCTCCGGTGCCGCCGCCTCCCCGGCGCCGAAGCGGCCGAGGTAGTTGAACCCGAGCTGCGGGACCGCGAGGCCGTCGAGTTCGCCGTGCACGTGCCGCAGCAGCCCGTAGCCCAGGCCGTGGCCCGGGACCGACCGCAGACCCTCCTTGACGCGCTTCACGACCTGGCCGACCCCGGCGCCGCCGTCGAGGACGTCCACCGGGTCCACGTCGGCCAGGTCCAGCCGGACCGGATGGGCCGTGGTGAACCAGCCGACCGTGCGGGACAGTTCGACGCCGGGCACGGCCTCCTCCTGCCGGCCGTGGCCCTCCAGCTCGACGAGCACGGACCCGCGGCCGGGCCGCCACTGCGCGACCGCGGTGCCGAGCGCGGCCAGCAGGACGTCGTCCACGGTGCCGTAGAACGCCTCCGGTACCGCTGTCAGCACGGCCCGGGTGACGTCGACCGGCACCCGGACCTCGACGTCGCGGGTGGTGGCGACGGTGTCCCGCGCCGGGTCGAACGCCCGGCGCCCCAGCGGCTCCTCCGAGTCGGCGAGCACGTCGCGCCAGTACGGCAGTTCGGCCGTCCGGTCCGCCGCGGCGAGACCTCGGGCCCAGGTACGGAAGGACGTCCCGACCGGGGCGAGAAGCGCTCCCGCCGCCGCGGCGACGAGGTCCGGCACCAGGATCCGCCAGGACACCCCGTCGACGACGAGATGGTGGACGACCACCAGCACGCGCCCGCCGGCGGCCCCACCGTCGAGGAACACGGCCTGGACCATCCGGCCCGCGGCCGGGTCGAGGCGGTCTGCGGCGGCCTCCAGTTCGGCCTCGACGCGCGGCCAGACCGGCTGCGCGGTCCAGGGCGTGCCCACCGCAACGCCGTCGAGCGCGACCCGGCGTACCAGCGGCCCGACGGGGGCTCCCGGCGCCGGGACCTCCAGGGCGTCGCCGGCCAGGCGGGCCCGCAACAGGTCGTGCCGGTCGACGACGGCCTGCACCGCGGCGACCACGTCCTCGCGGCGGGTGCCGGCCGGGGCCGTGAGCAGGGCGGCCTGGCAGAACCGCGTCGCCGACACCGGCGCGTCCAGGAACCTGCGCATGATCGGCGTCGCCGGGACGGCGCCGACACCGGCGCCCTCCGGCTCGGCCGTCCCGGTGGCGACGGTGGCGACCTGCGCGAGGGCGGCGACGGTACGGCGTTCGAACACGTCCCGCGGGGTGATCGCGATGCCCCGGTCACGGGCCTGCGCGACGAGCTGGATGGAGACGATCGAGTCGCCGCCCAGTTCGAAGAACGAGTCGTCCGCCCCGACCGCCGCCAGGCCCAGCACCTCGCAGAAGATCGCGGCGAGCCGCTCCTCGACAGGGGTGTCGGCGGCCCGGCCGGTGCGCTCCCGCACGGGGGCCGGCAGGGCACGGCGGTCGAGCTTGCCGTTGGCGGTCAGCGGCAGCCGGTCGAGGTGGACCGTCACCGCGGGCACCATGTGCTCGGGCAGCCGGGCCGCGGCCCAGGCCCGCAGGTCCTCCCCCGCGCCACCGACGAGGTATCCGACGAGCTGGCGGGCGCCCGGGGTGTCCTCGCGGACGATCACCGCCGCCTGCGTCACCGCGGGGTGCCCGGCAAGCACGGCGGCGATCTCGCCGGGCTCGATCCGGAACCCGCGGATCTTGACCTGGTCGTCCGCGCGGCCGAGGTAGTCGAGACCGTGCTCCCGCATCCGGGCGAGGTCACCGGAGCGATACCGGCGCCCGCCGTCCGGGCCCGCGACGAACCGGGTCGCGGTGAGGCCCGGCCGGCCGTGGTAGGCGCGGGTGACCTGCGGGCCGGAGACGTACATCTCGCCGGGGACGCCCGGCGGCACCGGCCGGAGCAGTTCGTCGAGCAGTTCGACCCGCAGGCCCGGGACCGGGCCGCCGATGGGGCTGCCGGACGCGCCCGGCGCGACGGGATGGTGCGTGACGTGCACCGTCGTCTCGGTGATCCCGTACATGTTGACGAGGACGACCTGCGGGTGCCGCCGGGCCCACCCCTGCACCGTCAGCGGGTCGAGGGCCTCGCCGCCGAAGATCACGTACCGGAGCGTGGGCAGCGCGGCGTCGGTCGCGGCGAGGACCGCGAAGGCCGTCGGGGTCTGGTTGAGGACGGTGACCCGCTCACGGGCGAGCAGCGCGCCGAACCGCTCCGGATCGCGGGTGACCTCGCGACCGACGACGACCACCCGGCCGCCGGCCGTGAGCGGCGCCCACATCTCCCACACCGAGAAGTCGAACGCCGCCGAGTGGAACAGCGTCCACACGTCGTCGGCGGTGAAGTCGAACAGGTCCTTAGTGCCCGCCAGCAGCGCGACGACGTTGCGGTGGCTCACCTCCACGCCCTTCGGGGTGCCGGTCGAACCGGACGTGTAGATCACGTACGCCGCGGATTGCGGGTCGACGGCGGGCAGTTCCTCCCCCGGCGCGTCGGAGCCGTCGAGGAGGAACGCGCCCGCAGGGGCGACCGCACGGGTCTCCCCGGTGGCCAGCACCGCGGCGGGGGCGGCGTCGGTCAGGGTGAACGCGATCCGCTCGGCCGGGTAGTCCGGGTCGATCGGCACGTAGGCCGCACCTGCGGCGGCCACCCCGAGGACGGCGACGAGCAGGTCCGCGGTGCGCGGGAGCAGCAGCGCGACCCGGTCCCCGGGCCGCACCCCCCGCGAGCGCAGGACACGGGCGAGCCGGTCGGCGCGGTCGCGGAGATCGGCGTAGGACAGCGCCGGGCCGTCGGGGCCGGTGACCGCGACCCGGTCGGGGTGTGCGTCCGCCGCCCGGCGGAACAGGTCGACGAGACTCAACGCCGGGACGGCCGGGACGCTGACGTCCGGCTGGGCCGGGTTGCCGGCGCTCGGCACGGCCAGGGCACCGGCGTCCGGCTCGACCGGGCTGCCGGCACTCGGCACGGCCAGGCCACCGGCGGTCGGTGAGTCCGGGCCGTGCAGGTCGACGCGGCTCAGGCGTCGGTCCGGGTCCGCCGCGAGGATTACGAAGACCTGGGCGAGCCGGGCCGTCATCGCCTCTGCGGTGCCACGGTCGAACAGGTCCGCGGCGAAGGTGACGGCGCCGTCGAGCCCACCGGCGGCGTTCTCGGCCAGGTCCACGGCGACGTCGAACTTCGCGGTGTCCAGCTCCGCGTGCAGTTGCCGCGCGGGCCGCCCGCCCAGCGAGGTCACCGCCGCGCCGCCCGCGCGGTGCACGATGCTCGTCTGGAACAGCGGATGCCGGTCGATCCCGCGCGGCGGGTCGAGGATCTCGACGAGCCGCTCGAACGGCAGGTCCTGGTGGGCGTACGCGCCCAGCGCGGCCTCCCGCGCCCGGCCCACGATCTCGCGCAGCGTCGGGTCGCCGGACAGGTCGGTGCGCAGGACCAGCGTGTTCACGAAGAACCCGACGAGGTCGTCGAGCGCCACGTCCGTCCGGCCCGCGACCGGCGACCCGAGCGGCACGTCAGGGCCGGCGCCGTGGACGTTCAGCCAGACCGCGACCGCGGCCTGCGTCAGCATGAACGCCGTAGCTCCCGCCTCCCGCGCCAACCGGGTCAGCGGCGCGGCCACGACCGGGTCGACCGTGAAGGCGACCGTCGTGCCGCGGTGCGAGGCGACCAGGGGCCGCGGGCGGTCGGTCGGCAGCGGCACCTCGTCGGGCAGCCCGGCGAGGGCCGTGCGCCAGTAGGCGACCTGGCGGGTCAGCGCCGAGTCGGGATCGTCCTCGGCCCCGAGCTGCTCGCGTTGCCAGAGCGTGTAGTCCGCGTACTGCACGGGCAACGGTGTCCACTGTGGAGTCCCGCCGGCGGTCCGCGCACGGTAGGCGGTGTCCAGGTCCGCCAGCAGCCGCTCCCCCGACCACTCGTCCGCCGCGATGTGGTGCACCGCGAGGGAGAGCACGACGTCGCCACCCGGCAGGCGCAGCACCTGCGGCCACACGGGCGGCTCGGTGGCCAGCGCGAAGTGGTGTCCGGAGGCCGCGACCAGTGCCGCCTCCAACTCCTCGTCGGCGAGATCGACAACCGGGACGGAGACTGCGTCCGGCGGCAGGATCTCCTGGCGCGCGACGCCGCCGGTGGAGGGGACGACGGTGCGCAGGCTCTCGTGCCGGCCGACCACGTCGCGCACCGCGGCCCGCAGCGCCGCGACGTCGACCGGGCCGGTCAGCCGGATCGCGAACGGCAGCACGTAGGCCGCCGAGGCGCCGTCGAACTGGTCGAGGAACCACAGCCGCTGCTGGGCGTACGACAGCGGCACCGTCGCCGGGCGCTCGCGGCGGGTCAACGCCCCGGGCGCGCCGCCCGACCCGGCGTCGACCTGTGCGGCGAGGCCGCGGACCGTCGGCGTGTCGAAGACCGCGCGCACGGACAGGTTGGCGCCGAGTTCGGCGCGGATCCGCGAGACCAGCCGGGTGGCGACGAGCGAGTGCCCGCCGAGGTCGAAGAACGAGTCCTCGGCCCCGACCGCGTCCGCTCCCAGCAACTGCGCGAACAATCCGGCCACGGCGATCTCGGTGGCCGACGAGGGCGCCCGGCTCACGCTGGACTGCGTCACCGGTTCGGGCAGGGCGCTGCGGTCGAGCTTGCCGTTCGACGTGAGCGGCAGCGCGGGCAGGGTGACGAACGCGGCGGGCACCATGTGCGCCGGCAGCCGATCGGCGACCCAGCCGCGCAGCCCGGCCGGGTCCGGCTCGACGCGCGGCACGACGTACCCGACGAGCCGGAGCGCGCCGGCCGGATCGGGTGCGGCGACGACCACCGCCTGCGCCACGCCGGGGTGCTGGGCGAGCACGGCCGCGATCTCGCCGGGTTCGATCCGGAACCCGCGGATCTTGACCTGGTCGTCCGCCCGGCCGAGGTGGTCGAGCCCGCCGTCGGGGCGGATCCGGCCGCGGTCCCCGGAGCGGTAGAGGCGCTCCCCGCCGGGTCCGGCGACGAACCGGGCCGCGGTGAGGCCGGCGCGCCATAGGTAACCCTGGGCGAGCTGCGGCCCGGACACGTAGATCTCGCCGGGGACGCCCGGCGGGACCGCACGCAACGCCTCGTCGAGCAGGTGCACGCGCAGGCCGGGGATGGCCGACCCGACCGGGCTGCCGCCTTCGTCCGCCCTGACCTCGTGGTAGGTGACGTGCACCGTCGTCTCGGTGATCCCGTACATGTTCACGGCGCGCGCGTCGGGCCTGCGCCGCTCCCAGCCGGCCAGGGTGGACGGGTCAAGGGCCTCGCCGCCGAAGATCACGTAGCGCAGCGCGGGCGCGAGGTCCCCGGTCGCGTCGAGCGCGTCGAGCGAACGGAACGCCGTGGGGGTCTGGTTGAGGACCGTGACGCCCTCCCGGTCGAGCACCGCGAGGAAGCGCGACGGATCGCGGGCAACGTCGTGGTCGACGACGACGAGCCGTCCGCCCGTGGTCAGCGGGCCCCACATCTCCCACACCGAGAAATCGAACGAGGCCGAGTGGAACAGCGTCCACACGTCGTCGGCGGTGAAGTCGAACAGGCTCTCGATGCCGGCCAGCAGCGCGACCACGTTGTGGTGGCTCACCTCGACGCCCTTCGGCGTGCCGGTGGAACCGGACGTGTAGATCACGTAGGCGGTGCTGTCCGGGTCGGCCTTGCGCAGCTCCGCCTCCGCGACGTCGCCCCTGTCCAGGACGATCGCGTCGGCGGGGCCGACGGCGCGGGTCGCGTCGGTGACCAGCACCGCCGCGGGGGCGGCGTCGCCGAGGATGAACGCGATCCGCTCCGCGGGGTAGGCCGGGTCGATCGGCACGTAGGCCGCGCCCGCCGCCGTCACCGCGAGAACGGCGACGACGAGGTCGGCGGTGCGGGGCAGCAGCAGGGCGACCCGTGACCCCGGGCCGACACCGGCTGCCGCCAGCCTGCGGCCGAGGCGCTCGGCCCGCTCACGCAGGTCGCCGTAGCTGAGCGAGACGCCGTCCGGGCCGGTCAGCGCGGCGTTGTCGGCTTGGGCGGCGGCGGTGGCGGTGAACAGTTGCCACAGCGTCCGGTCCGGCACGGCCGGGGCGGCGGCCAGGGGGGTGGGCACCCGCTCCGCGTCCGTGCGGGCGTCGAGCCCACTGACCCGCACGTCCGGGTCGGCGGCCAGCGCCGCGAAGACCCGGGCCAGCCGTGCGGTCATCGCCTCGCCGGTCGCCCGGTCGAAAAGGTCCTCGCTGAACGTCACGGCGAGGGTCAGCGGTTCTCCGGCAGAGCCGGCGAGGGTGTCGACGCTCAGGTCGAAACGCGCGGTGCCCCAGGTCGTACGGACCTCGGTCAGTTCCAGCCCGCCGAGCCGGATGCCGTCCGCCGCCCCCGCGGTGTGGATCACGCTCGTCTGGAACAGCGGGTGCCGGCCGCCCGAGCGGGGCGGGTTCAGCAGCTCGACGAGGCGCTCGAACGGCAGTTCCTGGTGGGCGTAGGCGCCCAGCGCCGCCTCCCGGGCGCGGGCGAGCACCGCGCGCAGGGTCGGGTCGCCCGACAGGTCCGTGCGCAGCACCAGCGTATTCACGAAGAACCCGACGAGATCATCGAGCGCGACGTCGGTGCGGCCCGCCACCGGCGTGCCCAGGACGACGTCGTCGCCGACGCCGTGCGCGTGCAGCCACAGCGCGACCGCGGCCTGCGTGACAATGAACGGCGTCGTCCCGGTCTCGACGGCGAGCCGGTCCAGGGCGGCGACGTCGGCCGCCGCGACGGTGGCCTCCACCGTGAAACCGCGGTGCGAGGGGGTGTCGCCGCGCGGGCGGTCGGTGTGCAGGGCCTGCTCCTCCGGCAGCCCGGCCAGCCGCTCGCGCCAGTAGGCGACCTGGCGGGCCAGCACCGACCGCGGATCATCCTCCGCGCCGAGTTGCTCCCGTTGCCAGAGGGTGTAGTCGGCGTATTGCACCGGCAGCGGCGCCCACTTCGGCGCCTCACCGGCGACCCGCGCGGTGTAGGCCGCGTCGAGGTCGGCCAGCAGACGCTCCCCGGACCACTCGTCGGCCGCGATGTGGTGCAGCGCGAGGGAGAGCACCCAGCCGTCCCCGTCGCGCAGCAGGCGCAGCCGGATCGGCAGGTCCCGGTCCAGCGCGAAGGTGTGCTGGGCGTCCTCGGCGAGGGACGCGTCGAGGTCGTCGGTGTCGACGACGGGCAGGGGCACGGCCGGGTCCGTCAGGATCTCCTGGCGCGGCGTGCCGTCCGTGGACGGGAACACCGTCCGCAGGCTTTCGTGGCGGCCGACGACGTCGGCCAGGGCGGCCCGCAGCGCGTCAACATCCGCAGGACCGGACAGCCGGATCGCGAACGGCAGCACGTACGCCGCGGACGGACCCTCCATCTGGTCGAGGAACCACAGCCGCTGTTGCGCGAACGACAGCGGCAGGATCTCCGGCCGCGGGCGGGGTACCAGCGCGGCGCGGGCCGCCCCGTCGCCCGCCTTGTCGACCACGGCGGCCAGCTCCGCGACGCTCGGATGGTCGAACACCGCCCGCACCGAGAGGTCGGCGCCGAGTTCGGCCCGGATTCGCGAGACCAGGCGGACGGCGACGAGCGAGTGGCCGCCGAGGTCGAAGAACGACTCGTCGGCACCGACCCCGTCCGTGCCGAGCACGTGTGCGAACAGCCGGGCCAGCACGCGCTCGGTCGGGGTGCCCGCCGCCCGGCCCACGGACTCCCGCGCCGGCTCGGGCAGCGCCCGGCGGTCGAGTTTGCCGTTGGGGGTCATAGGCAGCGCGTCGAGGCGGACCACGGCGGCGGGCACCATGTGCGCCGGCAGCCGCGCGGCGACCGTCTCCCGCACCGATGCGGCGTCCACCTCGCCGACGACGTAGCCGACCAGCCGCCCGCCGCGGACGAGCGCGACGGCCTGGAGCACCCCGGGATGTACGCCCAGCGCGGCCTCGACCTCACCGAGCTCCACCCGGAAGCCGCGGATCTTGACCTGGTCGTCCGCCCGGCCGAGGTACTCGACCGTGCCGTCGGCGAGCGGGCGGGCCAGGTCACCGGTGCGGTATAGCCGCTCGCCCCCGGGCCCGGCCACGAACCGTTCCGCGGTGAGGCCGGGCCGGTCCAGGTAGCCACGGGCCAGCCCGGCGCCGCCGACGTACAGCTCCCCGGGCGCGCCAGTGGCGACGGGGCGCAGGAAGGCGTCCAGTACGGTCGCGGTCGTGCCCGCCACTGGCCGGCCGATGTGCGGGGCGCGGCCGGCCTCGATCGGCGTGAACAGGGCGTCGACCGTGCATTCGGTGGGGCCGTAGAAGTTGATCGGCGCCGTCGCCTCCGCGGCCAGCCGCTCCCACAGCCCGGGCCCGATCGCCTCGGCGCCGGTCGCGACGACGGCCGGCCGGTGCGCCCCGGCCAGCAGGCCCTCCTCCAGCACGAGGTCGAGGAAGGACGGCGGGATGTCGACGAAGTCCACGCCGTGCTCACGGACGTAGCGGACGAGGCCGCGGGCGTCGCCCATCAGCGCGTCCGGCAGCACGTGCATGGTGTGCCCGGCGAGCATCCAGGCGATCGGGTCGACGGTGCCGTCGTAGGCGAACGACAGCGAGTTGAGGACGTGCAGGGGCCGCCCGAGCCGCCGCGCGGCAGGTTCCATCACGGCGGCACGGTGCGCCGCGACCAGCGTCGCGAGGCCGCGGTGGGCGATCGTCACGCCCTTGGGCCGGCCCGTCGAGCCGGACGTGTAGACGACGTACGCGGCGCCGTGCGGATCCGGGTCGGCCACCGGCCCGGGGGCGCGGCCCGCGATCGCCGCGGCGGTAGCCGGGTCGTCGAGGACCACGACGGCGCCGGGCAGGCCGGCCGCGCCCGCCGCGTGGGTGAGGACCACGACGGGAGCGGCGTCGGCGAGGACCCCCGCGATCCGCTCGGCGGGGTGCGCGGGGTCGACGGGCACGTGCGTTCCGCCCGCGGCCCACACCGCCAGCATCCCGACGACCATGTCCGCGGTGCGGGGCAGCACGAGCCCGACCCTCGTCTCGGGTCCGACGCCGAGGTCGCACAGGTGCACGGCCAGCCGGCGGGCGCAGCGGTCGAGTTCGCCGAAGGTCAGCGTGGTGTCCCCGGCGACGAGCGCCGGCCCGTCCGGACGGGCGAGGACGGCGGCTCGGAAGGCGTCGAGCACCGTGCGCCCGGGCGCGTCCGGGGCCGGCGCGGCCGTCAGCGGGGCGGGCGCCGGGTGGACGACCAGGTGCGCAAGCAGACGGTCCGGGTGCGCCGCGAGCTGCCCGACCGTCGCCAACAGGCGGTCCAGAACCAGCGCGGCGCCGCCGTGCACGTCGAGGACGTCACCGAGATGGTCCAGGGCCAGTTCGAGGGTGTCGCCGACCCGGGCGCTGAGCGTGAGCGGGTAATGGGTCGCGTCGGCCGCGGAGACGTCCGTCATCGACAGGGCCCCGACGTCGCCGGCATCGCCCACCGGGTAGCTCTCGAACACGGTCAGGGTGTCGAACAGCTCATCGACGCCGGTGGCGCGCTGGATCGCGCCGAGGCCGGCCTGCTGGTGGTCGAGCAGCGCCGTCTGCTCCCGCTGTACCCGGCGGAGCAGTTCCCGCGGGGTCTCCGTGGGCCGCAGCCGGATGCGGACAGGGAGCGTGTTGATGAAGAGGCCGACCATCTCCTCGACGCCGGGCAGCTCCGGCGGGCGGCCGGAGACGGTGGCGCCGAACACGACGTCGGGGCGGCCGGTCAGCTCCGCGAGCAGCAGTGCCCAGGCGACCTGCACAACGGTGTTCGGGGTGACGCCCTCCCGGCGGGCGAGCGCGGACACGCCCGTCCAGGCCTCGACACCGAGGGCGCCCTCGACGCGGTCCGGCAGGCCGTCGGGGCGGGCGGCGGCGGGCCCGGCGACCAGGGTCGGCTCGTCGAGGCCGTCCAGCGCCGCCGACCAGGCGCGCAGGCTCGTGTCCGCGTCGCGCCCGGCGAGCCAGGCCAGGAACTCACGGTACGAACGCGCCGGCGGGAGCGCGGTGTCGGCGCACAGGGCGGCCAGATCACGCAGCACGACCGGGGTCGACCAGCCGTCGAGCAGCAGGTGATGGGCGGAGATGAGCAGCCGGGCGCGGTCCGGGCCGGTGGTGACCAGCAGGAACCGGATCAGCGGGCCGGTGTCGGGGTCCATCCGGGCGGCCCGGTCGCGGGCGAGCAGGTGTTCGAGCGCGGCGGGGTCGGCGGTGTCGACGTGGGTGAACGGCACCCGCAGCCCGTCGGCGACGACCTGGACCGGCGCGCCGTCGGCGTCCCGGGCGAAGGCGACGCGCAGCGCGGGATGCCGGTCGAGGAGGGCCTGCGCGCCGGCCCGGATCCGCTCCGGGTCGATCGCGCCGGCGAGGTCCAGCACGGTCTGCACCAGGTACACGTCCGTGCCGGTCCGGTCGAGCAGGGCGTGGAACAGCAGGCCCTCCTGCAGCGGCGACAGGGGCCAGACGTCCGTGAGGCCAGGGTGGGCGGCCTCCCAGCGTTCGACGTCGGCCTGCGTGCAACGCACGAGCGGGAAGTCGGACGGGGTGTGCCCGGCCGCGGTCGTGTCCCCGACGATCTCGTCGACAGCCTCGGCCCAGCGCCGCGCGAGTTCGGCGACCCGCGGTTCGTCGACGATCCCGGTCGCCCAGGTCCAGGTCGCGCGCAGCACCGGGCCCGCGGGGCCGTCCTGGACGAACGCGTCGAGGGCGATCGTGGCCGTGACCGGCATCGCCGGGTCCGCACCGCCGACCGGAAGCACGTCGGCGACCGGCTGCCAGGGGCGCTGCGCGCCCGCGCTGAGGCGGCCCAGGTAGTTGAAGGCCAGTTCGCTCACCGCGTCGGCGGGCAGGCCGCCGAGCCCACGGTCCGGGATGCCGCGCAGGGCCTCCTTGGCCCGCTTCACCACACCGCCGGCAGCCCCGGACGGGTCGAGCACCACGTGAAACTCGGTGGTGAACCAGCCGACCGTGCGGGACAGGTCGGCGCCGGGCACCGCGTCCTCCTCGCGACCGTGGCCCTCGACGGCGACCGTCAGCGGCTCAGCCCGCCCCGCGATCCGGGCTGCCGCGAGCCCGAGGGCGGCGAGCAGGACGTCATCCGGGCGTCCGTGGAACGCCGGCGCGGTACGGGTGAGCACTGCCTCGGTGAGCGCCGGCGGCAGCTCGACGCGGAGTTCGGCGGTGTCGGCGGCGCGGTCGCGGGCGGGATCGGGCAGCCGGGCGCCGAGCAGCGCGGACTCGCGCGCCGCCGCCGGGCCGCCCCGCACGACCGTGCGCCCGGCATCCGGGGCGGGTCGCCCCGCGAGCGCGAGGGACCAGGCGCGGAAGGAGGTGCCGACCGGCGGCAGCACCGCGGCCTCCCCGCG
Source organism: Dactylosporangium sp. CA-233914 (assembly GCF_050942935.1). Classification (NCBI taxonomy): domain Bacteria; kingdom Bacillati; phylum Actinomycetota; class Actinomycetes; order Micromonosporales; family Micromonosporaceae; genus Dactylosporangium; species Dactylosporangium sp. CA-233914. The sequence goes on from NZ_CP192030.1 coordinate 9,216,550, forward strand.
TGCGACCTGCTCCGCCGCGGTGGCGAGGTCCTCGACGAGGATTCGCCAGGACACGCCGTCGACCACGAGGTGGTGGGCGGCCACGAGCAGCCGCACGCCGTCGACCAGGACGGCCGCGACCATCACCCCCGCTCCCGGGTCGAGCCGCCCGACCGCCCACGCGTACGCGGCCTCGGGCGCAATCCCGTCTGCGCAGGTGAGCAGGTCGCTCGCCCGGACGGACCCGGCCGGCCGCACCCGCAGCCCGGTGCCATGCAGCTCGGCACGCAGCATGTCGTGACGGTCGAGGACCGCCTGGAGCGCGGCCTCCACCGTCGTGCGGGGCGTCCCGGCCGGGACGGCGAGGTACACGGACTGGGCGAAGCGGTCGATCGCCCCGCCGTACCGAGCCGCACGCTCCAGCACGCCAGCCGCGATCGGGGTCGGTGGCACCTCGCCGAGCGGGTCGACGGTGTCCGCCGGCGCATGGGTGGCCCGCGCGCGGTCGGCGAGTTCGGCGATGCGGGCGACGGTGCGCTGTTCGAACACGTCGCGCGGGGACACCGCCAGGCCGGCGGTGCGGGCCTTCGCGACAACCTGGATGGAGACGATGCTGTCGCCGCCGAGGGCGAAGAACGACTCGTCGACGTCCACTGTGGACAGCCCCAGCACCTCGGCCACGATCCCGGCGAGCAGCTGCTCGGTCGGGGTGGACGGCGCCCGGCCGGTCTCCCGACGGGCTGGTGCGGGCAGGGCGCGCGGGTCCAGCTTGCCGTTCGGCGTACGGGGGAAGGCGTCGATGAGCACGAACGCGCTTGGCACCAGGTGCCCGGGCAGCGCCACCGCGGCCCGGGCGCGCAGCTCCTCGGCCGTGACCGCTGCGCCGGGCACCACATAGGAGACGAGGGTGCGCAGGCCCGGCCGGTCCTCGCGGACCACCGTCGCGACCTGCGCGACCCGCGGGTCGGCGGCGACGATGGCGTCGATCTCGCCCAGTTCGACGCGATGGCCGCGGATCTTGACCTGCGCGTCGTCCCGGCCGACGAACTCGACAGTGCCCCGCCGTGTCCACCGCGCGAGGTCGCCGGTGCGGTACATCCGCCCGCCCGGCACCCGGGGGTCGGCGACGAACCGCTCGGCGGTGGCGCCCGGCCGGTCCAGGTACCCGCGCGCCACGCCCGCGCCGCCGACGTACAGCTCGCCGGTCACGCCGACCGGGGCGGGCCGCAGCGCGGCGTCCAGCACGGCGACGCGCGCGCCGCCGACCGGGGTGCCGATGTGTGGGGGCACGCCCGGCGTGATCCGGGCGCCCAGCGCGTCGACGGTGGTCTCGGTGGGGCCGTACAGGTTGTGCGCCGTCAGTCCCGGTGCGGTGGCGAGTGCCTCCCACAGCGCCGCGCCGACGGCCTCCACCCCGGTCACGACCCGCGTGGGCCGGTGCTCACCGCTCAGCAGTCCGGCGGCGAGCACGGGTTCCAGGAACGACGGCGGAAGGTCCAGGACGTCGATGCGGCGCTCGCGCACCAGGTCGACGATGCCGGTCGCGTCGCCCATCAGCCGTTCGGGGAGCAGGTGCAGCTCGTGCCCGTCGAGCAGCCACAGCAGCGAGTCCACCGCGGCGTCGAAGGCGAGCGACATGGAGTGCAGCACCCGCCGGGGGCCCCCGTCGCCGAACAGGCGCGCCCGGTGCGCGGCGAACAGGTTGACCACGCCGGCGTGGGTCGCGACGACGCCCTTGGGCCGCCCGGTCGAGCCGGACGTGTAGATCACGTAGATCGCGTCGGCCGGGCCCGGCCGTGCCGTGACCGCCGCGCGGGGGCCCTCCTGTTCGACCAGCAGCACCCCCGGGCGCCCGGCCACCCGGTCCGCCACGGCCGCCGTGGTCAGCACGACCTCCGGGCGGGCCTCGTCGAGCAGGTGCGCGATCCGCTCCGTGGGGTGGTCCGGATCCACGGGCACGCTGGTCGCGCCCGCCCGCCACACCGCGAGCGGGGCCACCAGCCCGTCGAGCACCCGCGGCAGCACGACGGCCACCCGCGACCCGCGCCCGACCCCGCGCGCGGCGAGCACCCCGGCCAGCCGGTCCACCCGCGCGCCGAGTTCGGCGAAGGTGAGCCGGCCGTCGGCCGCCACGAGCGCGGTGCGGTGCGGACGGTCGCGCACGAGGGCGTCCAGCACGTCGACGACGGTGCCCTCGGCATCGACGGCCGGTCCCGTCCCGGCGGCGGCCAACGCCGCCCGCTCGTCCGCGTCGAGGATCCGGACCGCGCCGAGCCGGGTGTCCGGCGCCGTCGCCATGGTGGACAGGATCCGTTGCAGGCGGGTGACCAACTCCCTGGCCGTGTCCGCGTCGAACAGGTCCGCCGAGTACTCCAGCGCGCCGACCAGTTCTTCCCGCTCCTCGACGACGTCGACCGACAGGTCAACCTTCACCGCGGGCAGCGCGACCCACTCGCGCCGGACGGTCAACCCGGCGAACCCGTCGACGGAACCGGTGCTCGTGCCGAACGTGACGAGCGTCTGGAACAGCGGGTTCCGGGCGGCCGAGCGGTCCGGGACGAGCGCGTCGACGACCCGGTCGAACGGCACGTCCTGGCGCGAGTACGCCGCCAGCGCGGTCTCCCGGGCCCGCCGCACGAGCACGCGCAGGGCGGGGTCCCCGCCGAGGTCGTGGCGCAGGACGACGGTGTTGACGAAGAAGCCGACGACCTCGTCGAGCGCCGGGTCCGGGCGCCCGGCGACGGGGGTCCCCAGCGGCACGTCGGTGCCCGCGCCGTGGGCGTGCAGGAGCGCCGCGACGGCGGCGTGCAGCACCATCACGTCGCTCGCGCCCTCGGCGAGTGCCAGCGCCCGTAGGCCCCCGACAACCGACGCGGGGACCGTGAACGGGATCCGCCCACCAACCCCCGTCGGGCGGGCCGGGCGTGGCCGGTCCCGGGGCAGGTCCAGCTCGTCCGGGGCACCCGCGAGCTGCTCCCGCCAGAAGTCGAGGTCCTCGATGGGGGAATCCGGCTCCCACAGGGCATAGTCGGCGTACTGGACGGGCAGCGGTTCCCACGCCGGCGCGGTGCCGGCACTGCGGGCGGTGTAGGCCGAGCCGAGGTCGCGCAGCAGCACGTCCGTCGACCAGTCATCGCCGGCGATGTGGTGCAGGACCAGCGAGAGGAGGTGTCCGGTCCCGGCCTTGAACAGCACGGCGCGCAGCGGGATCTCGCGGTCGAGCGCGAACGGCAGGCTCGCGTGCGCGGTGAGCGCGCCGGGAGTCAGCTCCGCGACCGGGAGCGCCGCTCGAACCGCGTCGCGCACCTCCTGGCGGGGCCGGCCGTCAGTCTCCGGGAAGACCGTCCGCAGGCTCTCGTGCCGGTCGACGACGTCGGCGAGCGCGGCGCGCAGGGCCTCGACGTCGAGGGCGCCGTCGAGCCGGAGCGCGAGCGGCATGTGGTAGCTCACCGACGTCGGATCGACCCGCCACAGGAACCACAACCGCCGTTGGGCGGCGGACAGCGGGATCTCCCCGGGGCGGTCCGCGGCGACGAGCGCGGCCCGCCGGGCGGCCGGGGTGGCCGCAGCGACGAGGGCGGCCAGCCCGCGCACGGTCGGGGCGTCGAAGACCGCCCGCATCGGCAGGTCGGCGCCCAGTTCGGCGCGGATCCGGGTCACCAGCCGGGCGGCGAGCAGGGAGTGCCCGCCGAGCGCGAAGAACGAGTCATCGACGCCAGCCACCGGCATGCCCAAAACCTCGGCCACCAGGTCGCGCACGGCCGACTCCAGCGCGCTTGCCGGGGCCGCGGCGGCGGGGGCGGCTACCGGCGCGGGCAGGGCCCGGCGGTCCAGCTTGCCGTTTGGGGTGAGCGGCAACGCGTCCAGCACGACGACCGCCGCCGGGACCATCGCGTCGGGCAGCAGGGTGGCCGCGTGGGCCCGGAGCGCGGCGGGATCGGCCTTGCCCACCACGTACCCGACCAAGGCGCCGGCCCGCACGAGCACCGCAGCCGCCTCGACCGCGGGATGCGCTCGCAGTACCGCCTCGACCTCGCCCGGTTCGACCCGCACGCCGCGTACCTTGACCTGGTCGTCGGCCCGTCCGCGGTACTCCAGCGCGCCATCGGCCCGCCGCCGGACCAGGTCGCCGGTGCGGTAGAGCCGCGCTCCGGCCGGCCCGTGGGGGTCAGCGACGAACCGCTCGGCCGTGAGCCCCGGGCGTCCCAGGTAGCCGCGCGCGACCTGCGCTCCGCCGATGTACAGCTCGCCGAGGGTGCCGTCGGGAACCGGCTGGAGGCCCGCGTCGAGCACGAGGGCCCGGGTGTTCCACACCGGACGCCCGATCACCGGATCCCCGGTGACGTGCTGGGCGGTGACCACGTGGGTCTCGGTGGGGCCGTAGTGGTTGTGCAGCGCGACGTGGGGGTGCCGGTCCAGCAGCGCCCGCAGCGCGTCCGTGACGACGAGCGCCTCGCCGGCCTGGTGGATCCGGCGCAGGGCGGGCAGCTCTTCGGCGGCTGCGGCCCGGGCAAGTTCCTGGAGCACCAGGTTGGGCGCGTAGACGTCGGCGACCGACCGTTCCCGCAGCAGCCGGACGAGTGCCGCCGGGTCGACGCGGGTCTCATCGTCCGGCACTACCAGCGCCCCGCCCGTGGTCAGGGTCGCGAAGATCTCCTGGGTCGCCACGTCGAACCCGGGGCTGGTGAACTGCAGCGCGGGTCCGCACCCGCCGGCGGTACCGGCGTGCCAAGTCAGGAGGTTGACGAGGCCTCGGCCGGTCATGACGACGGCCTTGGGCCGGCCCGTGGAGCCGGAGGTGAACAGCACATAGGCCGGGTGGTCGGGGCCCGGCCGGACAGGGGTGCGGCGGGGAGCCCTGCCGGCTTCGCCGGCCTCGTCAGTCCCGCCGATCAGCACCCGGTTCGGACCGGCGGGCCCGTGCGGGGTGGTGACCAGTGCGACCGGGTGCGCGTCGCCGAGAATCGTGGCGATCCGGGCTGCGGGGTACGCCGGGTCCACGGGCAGGAACGCCGCACCCGTCTTCGCCACCGCCAGCATCGCGACGACCAGCTCGGGCGAGCGGGGCAGCACGAGCGCGACGATCCGCTCCGGTCCGGCCCCGGCGGCGGTGAGCCGGTCGGCCAGCCGTTCGGCGCGGGAGTCGAGTGCGGCGTAGTCCAGGCGGAGGTCCCCGGCCACCACCGCGGGAGCCGTCGGTGTGCGTCGGATCTGCGCCTCGACGAGTTCGGCGAGCGACCCGGGCGGCACCTCGACCCGCTCCTCGCCACCGCGCAGGAGTTCGCGGCGCTCGTCGCCGCAGAGCAGCGGGAGGTCCGCCACCGCCCGGTCCGGACCCGCGACGGCCGTGGTGAGCAACCGCTCCAGCCGGGCCAGGATCGCGTCCACGGTGGCGTCGTCGAACAGGTCGGCACTGAACGTCGCCTCGATCTCGAACCGCTCCCCGATCATGAACGTTTCGAGGGAGAGCGGGAACTGCATGGCGCCGTTGTGCACCGTCCGCCACCGCAGGTCGATCCCGGGCAGCCGGGGGCCGCCCAGATCCTGGGTCAGGAAGACCAGCAGCACGTCGAACAGCGCGGCCTCGCCCGTGCCGCGGTCCGGCCGCAGTTCGGAGACGAGCCGGTCGAAGGGCAGGTCCTGGTGGGCGAAGGCGTCCAGGCTCACGTCCCGGCAACGACGCAACGCCTCGCGGAAGGTCGGCCGTCCGGCGAGGTCGGCACGCAGCACCAGGGTGTTGCCGAAGTCCCCGACAAGCCGTTCCAGGTCCGGATGGTCACGGTTCATGACGGCCGACCCGATCGGCACGTCGGTCGCGCCGGTGAGGCGGTGCAGGAGGGCCGCGAGGCCGGTGTGCACGACCATGAACGGCGTGACGGACTCGGCGCGGGCGAACCCGGCGATCAGGGCCGCGAATCCGGGGGCGAACTCGCGCACCCGCCGTCCACCCCGCGCACCGGGCACGACCTGCCGGTCCACGGGCAGTGCGAGCGGCTCGGGGAGCGGATCGAGGACCCGCCGCCAGTGGGTGAGCTGGGCGGTCAGTCGTGTGGAGTCCTGCTGTTCGGCCTGCCACGCGGTGAAGTCGAGGTACTGCACCGGATGCGGCTCGGGTGCCGGAGCGGCCGGATCGACGCGCAAGCGGTACAGCGCGCCGAGGTCGCGGGAGAGCGCGCTCCACGTCATGCCGTCCCAGGCGATGTGGTGAACGACCTGCACCAGGACGTGGTGCTCCGGGCCGAGCCGGTACAGGGCGAGCCGGATCACGGGATCGCGGCTCAGGTCGAACGGTGCCGCCGCAGCGGCGCCCGCCCGCTCGTCCACCTCGGACTCCGAGCCGAGGTCGACGACCGGTACGGGCACCGCGACGGCCGGACCGACCCGCTGCACGGGGGCCCCGTCCGGGCCCGGCGCGTAGGTCGTGCGCAGCACCTCGTGCCGCGCCACCAGCGCCGTATAGGCCCACTCCAGGGCCGCGGTGTCCAGCGGCCCCCGAAGTTCGATCCGCAGCGTGACGTTGAACGCCGCGCTCCCCGGGTCCAACTGCTGCTGGAACCACATGCGCAGCTGGGCCGGCGAGAGCGGGCCCTCCCGGCGCCCGGCCGCCCGCAGCTCAGGACGCTGGTCCGGCGCCCCGACCGCGGCCCCCGCCTCCGCAAGCCGTCGGCGTAGCAGAGCCCGCCTGCGGTCGGCGGCACGGGGGTCGCGGGCAGGGTGCAGCTCGGTCACGGGTCCGTTCCTCTTTCGATCGAAGGTGCCGCGGACCTCGTGCGGTGCGGCCGGGGCGGGGACGGCGGATCAGGCCTGCTTGGTGACCTTGGCCAGCAGCGGGGTCAACTTGTCCAGCACGAACGGGATGGACAGCAGCGTCGGTGAGTTGAGGCCGTTGGCCAGCGCGTCGTCGAGGAAGACCGCGCCGCCAGCCTTCACCCCGGCGAGGCTCTGCCACGTGCGCAGGCCCTCCAGGTCCGCCTTGGCCTCGGCCGAACTCGGGTAAATGATGATCACGTTGGCGTCGATCTGGGTCAGCTGCTCGGGGCTGATCTCCCGGGAGTACTCGCTCTGCGGGTTCGCCAGCTCGGGCTTGAGCTTGAGGCCGAGGTCGCCGAGGAAGCGCGTGACCGGGGCGGTCGGCAGGTCGACGGTGTTGACCAGGCCGGGGTCGTAGGTGCTCCACGTGAAGGTCTTGCCGGCGAAGCCGGGGTTGGCCGTGGCCGCCGCCTTCACCTTCGCCTCGGTCTCCGTGATCAGCTTCTGTGCCTCGGTGGACTTGCCGAGCGCCTTGGCGATCGTGGTGACCTGGTCCCGCCAGTTGGTGCTGAACGAGCCGCTGACCTGCCACAGCACCGGCGCGATGGCCGACAGCTGCTTGTAGTCCTGTTCCTTGCCCCAGCCGGTGATGATCAGGTCCGGACCGAAGCTGGCGACCTTCTCGAACGGGATGCCGTCGGAGATCTCCAGGTTCTCGACCTTCTTGCCGCCGAGCGCGGTGGTGAACCAGGAATCCAGTTCGCCGTAGCCGCCGGCGGCGACCGGGGTGACGCCGAGCGCGAGGACGGTGTCCCGCTCCGCGACGCCGAGGGCCAGTACGCGTTTCGGCGCGGCCTTCAGAATGGTCTCACCGAACGGACTCTTCAGGGTCTGCGGGAAGGCATCGGCGGCGGCCGCGGCCGGAGTGGCGCCGGTGTCGTCGTCGGCACCGTCGTCGCCACAGGCCGCGACGGCGCAGAGCAGCAGTGCCGCGATTGCCGTCAGCACTCCGCCGCGGCGCACACGGGACCGTAATGTGCGCGGGGTGTCGCCGGTCGTTGTCGGGTTCATCTCGTCCACTCCGTGGTGTGTCGGCGAAAATGCGCAGTATTTCGAAGTTAACTTAGGCTTACCTAACAAAGCCGTCAAGGCATCGTCACGCGTGCCACGATCTCTCTCTTGTTGATCTTCCCGACAGCGGTCACCGGCAACACGTCGATGACCACGAGCCGGTCCGGGTGCATGAACCGGGCCAGGCCCTGTTCGGCCAGAAACGCCTTGATCTCCTTGAGTTTCGGCGCCCGCTCGCTGCCCGGCACGAGGGTGACGACCGCACAGGCGATCTCCCCGAGCGCGGGGTCCGGCAACCCGACGACCGCGGCCTGCGCCACCGCCGGGTGGGCGAGCAGGTGCTCCTCCAGGTCGGTGGCCGAGACGTTCTCCCCGCCCCGGTTGATCACGTCCTTCACCCGCCCCTCGACGACCAGGTGGCCGGTGGGCAGGGCCCGCACCAGGTCGCCGGTGCGGAACCAGCCGCCCTCGGCGAAGACGATCCGGTTGTGCTCGGGCGCGCGGTAGTAGCCGCGCAACGTGTACGGGCCCCGCGTCCACAGTTCGCCGACCTCGCCCGGGGGAACCTCCACGCCGTCCTTGCCGATCACCCGGATCTCGTCCGCCGGCGAGAGCGGCAGGCCCTGCGTGGTGAGGACCAACTCCTCGGGGTCATCGAGGCGCGTGTAGTTCAGCAGCCCTTCGGCCATCCCGAAGACCTGCTGCAACGCACAGCCCAGCTCCGGGCGCACCCGCGCCGCGGTCTCCGCGTCGAGCCGGGCGCCGCCCACCTGCAACAGGCGCAGGCTCGACCGGTCGCGCCCGTCCCACTCCGCGGCCTCCAGCCAGAACCGGGCGAGCGGGGGAACCAGCGCGGTGACGGTGACCCGCTCGGCCTCGATCAGTCCGAACGCGACGTCGGGACTGCCGGCGGGCGCGAGGACGACCTTGCCGCCGACCGAGAACGTCCCCAGCAGTCCGGGGCAGGCGAGCGGAAAGTTGTGCCCTGCGGGGAGGCAGACCAGATACACGTCCTCCGCGGACAGTCCGCACACTTCGGCACTGGCGAACGCGTTGTAGGCGTAGTCCCGGTGGGTGCGCGGGATGAGCTTGGGCCGCCCGGTCGTCCCGCCCGAGACCAGCAGCACCGCGATGCCCGCGGGATCGGCCCGGCCGCCGACCGGCTCACCATCCGGCAGGTCCCGGAGTGCGGTGAACCGCCCCGGATCGCCCGCAACGACCACGTGCCGCAGCGTCGGGCAGGCGTCGGCCACCTCGGCGGCGAGCACCCGGTGGTCGAAGCCCTCATGGAGGTCCGGACCGACGTACACCACCGCCTCGGAGAGCCGGACCAGATGTTCGATCTCGGAACGGCGGTGGGCGGGCAGTGCCAGCACCGGCACGATCCCGGCGCGGAGCATGCCGAGCAGGACGATCACCACGTCGGCGGTGTTCGGCAGTTGCACGACCGCCCGGTCACCGGCCGCGACGCCCAGCGCCCGCAGCCCGCCGGCGGTCCGGTCGGCCGCGGCGTCGAGTTCGGCGTAGGTCAACCGCCGCTGCCCCGCGACGACCGCGGTGCGGGGGCCGAACCGCGCCGCCCATCCACGGAACAGCTCGTCGAGCGTCTCGGCGCCCCAGTAGCCTTCCCGCAGGTACCGCTGCTGGAGGTCCGCGGGCCAGGGCGTCAGATCGGTCATCACTCGCTCCCCAGCGCGGCGGCGACGTCCTCGTCGGACAGTTCGTCGATCTCCGTCAGGATCTCCAGGACCACCGCAGCGGTCTGCTCGATCCCGGGACCGGCAGCCTCGACGACCCGGGCCGCCAGCCCCGCGACGGTCTCACCCGCGAACAGCGCCCGGATCGTCACGGCGTCCGTGTCGAGATCCTCGCGCAGCCGCGACACCACGAATGCGGCCAGCACCGAGTCGCCGCCGAGCGCGATGAACCCGTCATACACACCGAACTCCGGGACCGGCAGCACCTCGGCCCACACCCGGGCGATCACCCGCTCCAGTGCGGTACGCGGCGCGACCGTTTCGGCGCAGGGCTCCGCGAGGTCGAGCAGTGCCCGCGCGCCGGCCACGTCGGGCAGCTCGGCGACGGCGCGCAACTCCGCCGGGACGAGCTGGCCGGGCACGCGGGTGCGCAGGTCGGCCAGGATCTCCGCCGGTTCGCCGGTGACAACGGCCACCGCGGCAGCCGGGCGGCCGGGGCGCAGGACCGCCCGCACCGCGGTGACCCGGGGATCGGCCAGCAGGGCCTCCTCGACGTCGACCGGCAGCACCGGCACCCCGCGGACCACGACCTGATCGGAGACGGCGCCGCGGATCTCGATCGTGTCGCCACGGCGGATGCCCAGTCGGCCGTCGTCGCCCGCGACCCGGCCGAGGACGCCCTCAGGCCGGCCGAAGCCGTTGGCGTCGACCACCCGCGCATCCCCGCCGAAGCCGGCCGGCGCCGGGCGCCCCCACGCGTCCCCGTCCTCGGCGAGCCGGGTGAGCAGCGTGTGGAACGCGTCGAACATCGCGTCGAGCACACCCGGTGCGAACATCTCCTCGCGGGTGTCCCAGTTGATCAGCACCCCGCCGCCGAACTCGGTGATCTGCGCGTCGAGCAGCACCTGCGGGCCCTGCGAGACGATCCACACCGGCTCGCCGAACCGCGCGAGGACCTCCGGGGCGAAAAGGTCACCGAGGCTCAGCGCACTGGTGAACACCACCGTCGCGAGCGCGCGCTCGCCGTCGAGCCGGGTGATGTCGCGCAGCACGTCGAGGCCGGGATAACCGGCGTGCGAGGCGTCGGCGTGGAGCCGACGCTGGACGCCACGGGCCCGGTCGAGGAACGACGCGGGATCCGTGAGATCGACCTCCAGCATCACCGAGCTGCTGAAGTCGCCGACCACCTCGCCCACCGCCGGGTGCAGCGGCTCGCGGTCGAACAGCGGCACGTTCAGCACGAAGCGCGGGCCCGCGCTCCAGTGCCCCACCGTCTCGGCGAACGCGGTGGCGACGGCGGCGGCGGTGGTGACCCCGTGCCGGGCGGCAGCCGCGGCCAGTGCGGAACGCCGCTCAGGCGGGAGCACGACGTGGCGTCGGGCCACCCGCGGCGGGGTCCCGGCGGGCACCAGGACCGTGGGCAGGGCCGGAGCGCCGGGCAACCCAGCAAGCCGTTCCTCCCAGTACTCCCGGTGCCCTGCGGGCCGCGGCCGGGCGGCCCGGTCGGCCAGGTAACGGCCGTAGTCGTAGGCCGGCGCGGGACTGTCCACATCGGACGCGAGCTGGGCCAGCAGCATCCGGTACGAAACTGCGTCCGCGGCCACCATGTCCACGTCGAAGTGCAGGCGGGTCCGGCCGGCCGGCAACAGGCTCAACGCGACGGTGAACACCTCGCCCGCCTCGATGTCGAGCACCTGGTGCGAGTATCGCTCGCGCAGCGCGGCGAGCTCCCGTTCGACCTCGTCGGCAGCGCGTTCACGCAGGTCGTGAACCACCGGCTCGACCCGCTCGGGCGGCGGGGCGACGACCTGCCTGCCCTCCGGGGTGATCCGCGACCGCAGCAGATCGTGGCGGCGGACGAGCCGGGCCAGCGCGCGGGTGAGGGCCACGGGGTCCACGTCGGTCCCGTCGAACTCCGTGTAGAGGTGCGCGGCGACCCCGCCGAGGTACTGTCCATCGGTCCGGCCGACCCAGAAGGCATGCTGCATCGAGCCGAGCGGCCGGTCCGCATCGGCCGCCGCCGCCGTTCGTTCCGGCTGCGGGGCCGCCACCGACCCCGGGGGGGCCGCGGCGAGGAGTCGGCTCCACGCGCCCAGTGTGGGCCGCTCGGCCAGCGCGGCGACGGTGACGTCGTAACCGGTGCGACGCCAGTCCGCGACCAGTCGCATCAGCATGATCGAGTCGAGGCCGCACTCGATAAGGTTCGTCTCGTCGTGCAGGTCCTCCGGCTCCTCCTCGAGCAGCGCCGCCAGGGTGGCGCGCAGCGCGTCGACGGAGATCGGTACAGCGTTCATCGGTCACCTCGGGCGGTTCCGGCGAGCCTGCGACGCAGCAGCTCACGCCGATCGGGACGGGGGGAGGTCGCCGCAGCGGGCATCGGCAGCCGGGGCAGCGCGGCCCGATCGAGCTTGCCATTGGGGGTCAGTGGGAGTTCCGCGATCCCGACGACGACCGCAGGCACCATGTGTGCGGGCAGCCGCGCGGCGGCGTGGGCGCGGACCTCGGCGAGGCCGCGCTCGTTCAACGGCTCCCCGGCCGCGACGACGTGGGCCACGAGCCGCTGCCCGTCCGCCACGGCGACCGCGCACGCGGCGACCCACGGGTGCGCGGCGACGGCCGCCTCCACCTCGCCCGGTTCGATGCGGAACCCCCGCAGCTTGACCTGCGCGTCCGACCGGCCGGCGAACGTCAGCACGCCGTCGTGCCGGGCAGCGAGGTCGCCCGAGCGGTAGACGCGGGTGCCCACGCCCGCCGGATCGGCGACGAACCTGGTGGCGGTGAGCCCCGGCCGCCCCAGGTAGCCCCGGGCCAGTTGAGGCCCGCTTACGTACATCTCACCGGATTCCGTGGCGGCCAGCCGCTCGTCGCGCAGCCCGACGTCGAGCCCCGCGAGCGGCTGCCCGATGGACGGTGGCAGGCCGGGACCAGTGTCGACGTGGGTGACATGCACCGTCGTCTCGGTGATGCCGTACATGTTGACCAGCCGCGGTCCGGTCGCCAGCCGGCTCGTGAGCCGCCGGGGATCCAGCGCCTCACCGCCGAACACGACGGTCCGTACCGGCAGGGGTGGCTCCTCCGCCGCCTCCCGGGCCTGCTCGGCCTGCACCAGCCGGTCGAACGACGACGGGGTCTGACTCAGCACCGTGACGCCGTGGGCGGCGAGCGCGGCGAGCAGATCGGGCGGCGACCAGGCCAGTTCGGTGGGCATCAGCACGGTGGCGCCGCCGGTGACCAGCGGCCCCCAGATCTCCCACACCGAGAAGTCGAACGACGCGGAGTGGCAGCAGGACCACACGTCTGCCGGGCCCACGTCGAACACCTGCGCGGTCGCGGCGAACAGCGCCGCCACGCTCGCATGGGGCACGAGGACACCCTTCGGCACCCCGGTGGAGCCCGACGTGTAGATCACGTACGCCGGTGAAGCCGGGTCGATCTCCGGCAGCACCGCCCCGCTTGCGGGGCCCTCCATCGGCACCTGCGGGATGTCCTCGGCGCCGGCCGGGGTGCCGACACCGTCCACGACGATGGCGACCGGCGCCGCGTCGGCCAGCATGAACCCCGTCCGGGCCGCCGGATAGGCGGGATCCAGCGGTAGGTACGCCGCGCCGGAGCGGACCACGGCCAGCATGGCCACGACGAGGTCGACGGAGCGCCCCACGGCGACGGCGACGATCCGCTCAGGACCCGCGCCTGCCGCGACGAGCCGGCGCGCCAGCCGCGTCGCCCGCTCGTCGAGGTCGGCGTAACTCAGCCGCTCGCCGCCCGCGATGACCGCGGTCGCCTTCGGGGAACGACGGCGCTGCGCGCCGAAAAGGCCGGGCAGCGTCAGGGACGACACCGACACGATCAGCCCTTCGCCGGGCCTACGCGGAGTGCGCCGGGCCGGCGGGGGCCCCGGCTCGGGCCTTCTCGTCGCGCTCCATGCGCTCGACGAGGCTGCGCGGGCGCATGTCCGTCCAGGTGCGCTCAATGTACTCCAGGCAGGTCGACCGGGACTCCGGGCCGTGCTCGATCGTCCAACCCGCAGGCACCTCCGCGAAGGTCGGCCAAAGGGAGTACTGACCTTCGTCATTCACAAGGGCGTAGAACACGCCGTTCTCGTCGTCGAAGGGGTTGCTGGACATCAAGGCACTCCTCGTATCCGTACCGGCACCGCAGGCAAGTGAAGTTAGCCTAACCTAACGTCGGAGCCGCGGGAATGCCCTGTCTCAACGATCGACTGCGACAGTTGCCACAGCCCCGCGTCGCGCCGTCACCCCGCGCCCCGCCGCCACTCCCGGGCGAGCAGCCAGGCGAGGTAAACCCCGCCGACCAGCCCCGTTCCGATCCCGACAGGCAGCGGTCGCGACTCGACCAGTCGCTGGGCCAGGACATCGCTCGCGACGAGCACCACAGCACCCATCAGCGCGGCGGTGACCAGCCCTGCCCCCTCGGTGCGGGTCAGCCGGCGGGCAAGCTGGGGCGCGGCCAGCGCGACGAACGCCACGGGTCCGGCCGCCGCGGTCGCCATCGCTGTCAGGGCGACGCCGACGCCGACCAGCGCCAGCGTGGTGCTCTCCACCGGGACGCCGCGGGCGCGCGCGGCGTCGGGCCCCATCTCCAGCACGGGCATCCGCCGCCCGTACACCAGCGCCACCGGCAGCAGCACGGCGAGCGCCACCGCGACGGACAGCGCATCCGACCAGGTGCGGCCGTTGAGGCTGCCGATCAGCCAGACCTGGGCCTCCTGCGCCGCCGACAGCCTCGCCCGGGCGATCAGATAATTGTTGGCCGCCACGAGCACCGCGTTGATCCCGATGCCGACGAGGATCAATCGGAAGCCGTCGACCCCCCGGCGGTAGGCCAGGAGGTACACCACCACGGCGGTGATCAGCCCGCCGACCACGGCTGCCGTCGCCGTCGAGGTCCCGCCCGCGCCCAGCACCAGAATGGCGACGAGCCCGCCGGTGGCCGACCCGGTCGTGAAACCGATGATGTCGGGGCTGCCGAGGGGGTTCCGCGAGATCGTCTGGAAGATCGCGCCGGCGATTCCGAGGGCGGCGCCGACAGCGATCGCGGTGGCCAGCCGTGGCAGGCGCAGCCGGAGCACCGAGTAGTTCGCGCCCGCGCTGCCCTCCCCGACCAGACTCGCCAGGACGTCCGCGGGCGGGAACGCCACGGCCCCGGTCAGCAGCGCGGCGAAACCGAGCAGCACCAGCGCGACGGAAAGTCCGACGGCGGCGCGGGCCGCGCGCCGCTCCCAGCGGACCGACAGGCCGTAAGCCCGCGCCACCCGCATCGGCCGCCCCGCCCGGGCCCGGGTCGAGATGCTGCTCACAGGACCTCCCCGGTTCGCGACCGCGGTGCCCGCACGCTGCGCCCTTGCGTGCTCACAGCTGCGCAATCCGGCGCCTGCGGCACAGCACCACGAACGCCGGGGCGCCGAGGAACGCGGTGACCACGCCCACCTCCAGCTCGCCGGAGGGCAGCACCACCCGCCCGACGATGTCCGCCGCGAGCAGCAGAATCGGCGCCAGGACCAGCGAGTACGGCAGCACCCAGCGCAGGTCCGGTCCGACGATCATCCGGGCCAGGTGCGGCACGGCTAGGCCGACGAACCCGATCGGGCCCACGGCTGCCGTGGCCGCCCCGCACAGCAGCGTGACCGCGACCGCCGTCGCCAGGCGGGTACGGCCGAGCCGCAGGCCCAGCGCAGCGCCGATCTGGTCGCCGAGCGCGAGCGCGTTGAGCGGCCGGGCCAGGGCGAGCGCGAGCACGGTCCCCGCCAACATGAACGGGGCCAGCGCGACGACGACGTCCATCCGCCGCCCCGCCAACGAGCCAAGCGCCCAGAACCGGAACGAATCGAATGCCTCGGAGGACAGCAGCAGCACCGCGAGGATGAAAGCACCGAGCGCGGCCCCGACCGCGGTGCCCGCGAGGACCGTCCGTTCCGGCGAAACGACCCGGCCGGTGGCGCCGAGCAGGTACACCAGCACCGACGCCGCACCGGCGCCGAGGAACGCAAACCAGACGTACCCGAGGGGCGTCCGCACGCCGAACAGCGCGATCGCCACGACCACGGCGGCCGCCGACCCGATGTTCACACCGAGCAGCCCGGGATCGGCCAGGGGGTTGCGGGTGAGCGCCTGCATGAGCGCGCCGGCCAGCCCGAGCGCCGCCCCCACACCGAGTCCGAGCAGGGTCCGCGGGATCCGCAGGTCCGCGACAATGAACGCCGCATCCGATCCGTCGTCACGCCACAGCGCGCGCCACACCGTGCCGAGTGGGATGTACTGCGCCCCGACGGCCAGGCTGAGCAGGCAGAGCACCACCAGCACGGCCACGGCGACGATCAGCCCACCGGACCTGGTGGCGAGGCCGTTGCGGGCGCGTGGTGCGGAGACCCGCGCTTCGACGACTGTCACAGGGCCACCTCGGCAGCCAGCACGAGCCGCCGCGACGTCCACCTGGGAACGATCATCGGTGTGCCGGACTCCGGATCCGGCACCACCCGGCACGCCACCCCGAACGCCTCCTCAACCAACTCCGCGGTCACGATCGCCGAGGGCGCGCCCTGTGCGATGATCCGGCCCTCCCGCATCACGATGAGCGTGCTGGCGTAGCGGCATGCCTGGTTGAGGTCGTGCAACACCGCGACGAGGGTGTGCCCGCGGTCCTGGTGGAGCATCGCGCACAGGTCGAGGACCTCGATCTGGTGGGCGATGTCGAGATAGGTGGTCGGCTCGTCGAGCAGCAGGATCGGAGTTTCCTGGGCGAGCACGACAGCGAGCCACACCCGCTGCCGCTGGCCGCCGGACAACTCGTCGACGAAGCGGTCGGCGAGCTCCGCGGTGCGGGTCAGCTCAAGCGCGGTACCGACGGCGGCCTCGTCCCGCGGCGACCACTGTCGCAGCAGCGACTGGTGGGGGTACCGCCCTCGGGCGACCAGGCCGCTGACGGTGATCCCGCCCGGCGCGATCGACGTCTGGGGCAGCAGCCCGAGCCGACGCGCCACCTCCTTGGTGGAGTAGCGCTGGATCAGGGTGTGGTCGAGGTGGACCGCTCCGGAACTGGGCTTCAGGATTCGCGCCAACGCCTTGAGTAAGGTGGACTTCCCGCAGGCGTTCGGCCCGACGATCACGGTGAACCCGGAGTCCGGGATGTCGACGGTCAGGTCCTGGACCACTGTGCGGTCGTCATAGGAGAGGGTCAAGCTCTCCCCACGCAGGCGCACGCCACCCACCTCGCCCATCGCCACTCCTCTCGTTCTATGTAAAGTTAGGCTAACCGAATATCCTCGGAGCACCATGCATGCCCGGCCCCGGGCGCCCTGGCTGCAGATGGTGGACTCGATGTCGGCGCGGATCTGGACCGGATCGTGCAGCAGTTGCAGGCCGACGCTGCCGGTGACCCGGGCTGGAACGCGCAGGTCGGCTCCAGCATCATGCGGGTGCATCAGCACGCCGCCGGTGCGCCAAGAAGGGGCAGGCACATCGCCGCGGCACCGGGCACGGCGAGGACGGCCAACGCCGGCCAGAGCACGCCGGTGGCCGCGACCACCGCCGCCACGGCGTGAGCCCGAGTCTCGGCGTGGTGGTCACCGGTCCGCCGCCGGGCACCGGCTCGGGGCACCGGCGCTGCCCGCCCGGTCGCAGCATGTTGACACGCCATTTAGGGTAGCCTAACTTAACGTCACGACGGGACTCGGGAGGGTGGGTTCGCGTGGAAGTGGAGGCTCCCGTCGCGCAGACGGCCGCCAGGCTCGACGCATTGGACCCGTACGCGGGTTTCGCGGTCATCCCGGACGACGACGGATGGGTGCCGCTGGCCGGCGCCGAAGCCGGCGGGCACGTGAACGCCTGGCTGACGCAGCTCGACACCGTGCACGGCCGCCGCAGCGTTGCCGGCAGCATGCTCGGCATGCAGTTCGGGGAGGCCGTCGCCGGGGTGGCCGTCGCCGCAATGGTGCTCGATGGGCGCTGCCCGGACCCTGCGGTCGGCAACCTCGCGGTCCGGGTGCACGCCGAGGGGTACCTCGAACGCCGGGCGGTGCTCACCCCGGCCGTCGCCGTCCTGCCCTCGGATCCGGCCGCGGCCGACCCGCACAGCGTCGTCGTCGCCGACGAGGCCGCGCTGGACGAGTGGTGGGCGCAGCGTGCCGCAACCACCCTGACGCCACTGCTCGCCGCGATCCGCGCCCGCGTGCCGTTCAGCCTGCGCAACCTGTGGGGCGGCGTGGCCGACGAGGTCGCCGGCACCGCCATCTGGGTGGCGCAGCTGGCCGGCCGCGACGCCGAAGCGGCCTGGCAGCACGGCCGGCGCCTGGTGGACGCACTCGCCCGGCACGCCCCGGTTCGCCTGGCCGCCGGGCGCCCGTTCCCGGTCGCGTACCCGGGTGGGCGGCGGCTGTTCCAGGTCCGGGGCACCTGCTGCCTGTACTACCGCAGCGCCGCCGAGACCGGCCCACCGCAGGAGACGTACTGCACCACCTGCCCGCTACGCGATGACGACTCGCGGCGGCAGCGCCTGCACGACCACCTCACCGAAACCTCCGCCGAATCCGTCGGCTGACCATCCCCCACCTGCTGGAGAACGTCATGCCGCACCTGTTGGCGCCCGCCGCTCGTACCGTCGACGTCACGGTCTCGTTTGAGGAATGACTCGGTGTCGATAGCATAAGACGCATGCATCCCTGTTTCTTGCAGGGACGCCGTCCTTGTAGGACCTACCGGGGTGGGACTCGCGGCCCTCCGTCTCCTCGGTGCCGGTCAGCGGGTTGGGTGTTTCAGCATTCGAGGATCGCTGCTTGGAGTGTGGTCAGCTGGGTCACGGCTTGCGGCATGCTGGCACGGAGGCTGTCGATGGCTTGTGACCATGCCACCTTCTGGTCTGGGGTCAGGTTTCCTTGCTGTTTCATGACGTCGATGAAGTATTTGGCGTCTTCGAACTGTCCGGTGGCGGCCCTGGCCACGGATTCCAGCATCGTCGTGGTGACGTGCGGGCCGTAGCCGTGCCGGGTCTCCGGGTCCGTTCCCCGGGTGACCGCGTCGGCCAAGGCGGTGAAGCTGACGGTGTCGGGGGTTCCGGTCTTGAGTGCAGTGGCGAACTCGCGGACGATCGTGGTGGGCCGGTCCATCTCCGGCGCGGTCCAGAACCGGGGCACGATGTCGTGGTCGGGGCCGAACGCCAGCAGCGGTTTGAGCACCGCCACCGCCGGTTCGTCCGGGACGCGGGCGATCATCGCGTCGACGCGCTTGGCGATCCCGTCCTGGCCGAGTTTCTGCCATTGATCCTGGAGCGCCGCGTGCTGGTCCTGGATGTTCTGCATCGTGAAGAGCCAGCCACCGAGTGTCTCGTCGACCGGGGCGGTCTCGACCGTCGGTGTGTCCAGCCGTGCCGCGGCGTCCAGCAGTGCGACGTCCAGCTGGGGTGACACCTCGCCCGGCTGGAAGCTGAAGTCGCCGGCGGCGGAGACCGCGACGAAACCGGTATCGAGACCACTCGCGACCTCGAGGACGGTGCCGCTGCCGTAGGTGCGCAGCACCCGCTTGATGTCGGCATCGAGGCTGCCGCGGACGATGACCGTCAGCGGACTGCGCCCGGTCCGGAACTGTTCGAGGGTGAGGTTGATCCGGTTGACGTCCTGGGGTGACAGCGCACCCTGCCCGTCCCGGTCGAGGACGATGAACTGCCGGTGCGGGCGTTGCTTGACCGCCTCGATGAGGACCTCGGGAAGCCGTCTCGGCGTTGCCGGCACCTGCGACGCGAACACCGACAGGTTGGCGGGCGTGCTCTGCCCCGGCTCGGACAGGCCGACGCGCACCTGCGCCAGCCAGGATGCTTCGGCGAAGTCATCCGGGCTGATTCCGAGGCCATCGGTGGCGGACGCGTGCTCTTCGATCCACACGAACGTCTGCCGCTCGTGCTCCCGCGTGAGGGCACCGACGCCCGGGGCCTGCGTCGTCGCCCCAATGCCCCGGCTCTCCGGCGCGGCGAACAACGGCTCGGCCTCCGGCACTCGGTCCGCCGGGATCCCGAGCCGGTCCGCGAGTTTCGCCAGCTCCCGATCGACCAGCCCGATCAGCGTGTCGCGCGTCGAGGGACGTTGACGGCGAGCCCGCCGCGGGCGGTCTCCTTGTACTTGACCTTCATGTCGGCGCCGGTCTCCCGCATGGTCTTGATGCCCTTGTCGAGCGAGACGAAGTGGTTGCCGTCGCCGCGCAGGGCCAGCCGCGCGGCGGTGATCGCCTTGATGCTCGCGACCGCGTTGCGCTCGATGCACGGGATCTGCACCAGGCCACCGATCGGGTCGCAGGTCAGCCCGAGGTTGTGCTCCATGGCGATCTCGGCCGCGTTTTCCACCTGTTGCAGCGTGCCACCGAGGACCTCGGCCAGCCCGGCCGCGGCCATCGAGCACGCCGAGCCGACCTCGCCCTGGCAACCCACCTCGGCGCCGGAGATCGAGGCGTTCTCCTCAGTTGCCGCCGCGGTCGAACGCCGTGAAGATCATGCCGTTGGGGTGGTGGGGCAGGGTGCGGCGGCGGTGCAGGACCAGGTCGAACGCGAAGCCCTCGACCTCGCCGGCCGCCTTGATCGCCGCCACGCGCACGTCCGCGGTGGCGGGGTCGACCGGCTCCGGGTCCTCCCCCGCCAGGCCGAGCAGGACGGCCTTGTCGCTGCCGTGACCGCGGCCGGTGGCGCCGAGTGAGCCGAAGAGTCCGGCGCGGATCCTCGCCGTCACCGCCAGCTTCCCGTCGGCTTTGAGCCCGGCGACGAACCTGTTCGCGGCCCGCATCGGCCCGACCGTGTGCGAACTGGACGGGCCGATGCCGATTTTGAATAGATCAAAAACACTGATCATGAAACCTTCAGGGTCGGGTCCGCGCCGGCGTGGGTGCCCGCCCCGGGGCGGGCACCCACGTACAGGGGGTGGTTCAGCTCGCGGGGATGGGTGCGACTTCGCGGACGCTGAACCATTGGTAGTACTGCGGAATGGAGCTGGTGAGGCCGTCGGTGCGCAGGTAGACCGAGTAGTTCGGCCAGGTGAACGCCTTGCTGGCCGCTCCGTAGGGGTCATCGTCGGGTGACGTGACCTTGGTGCACGGCGTGCCGGAGCTGAGGTTGCCGTTGTCGGTGTAGGAGTTGACCAGGACCCAGTTGCCGCCGCCGGCCGGAGCGGAGGGGTTCGTCACGTTGCCGATCGACATTTCCTTGTACAGCTCGAGGCGCACCTGGGTGTCGTTCTGCCAGTTGCCGTCGTTGCCGGCGTCGATGTTGCGGGCGACGAACTTGAACCCGATCCACCGGTTGAGCGGCAGCTTGCCGCCGACCGACCCT
This sequence comes from Dactylosporangium sp. CA-233914, assembly GCF_050942935.1. Classification (NCBI taxonomy): domain Bacteria; kingdom Bacillati; phylum Actinomycetota; class Actinomycetes; order Micromonosporales; family Micromonosporaceae; genus Dactylosporangium; species Dactylosporangium sp. CA-233914. The sequence goes on from NZ_CP192030.1 coordinate 9,237,366, forward strand.
TCCGCCGACGTCCAGTAGTTGGAGATGGTTGCGGCCTGGAAGTTGGTGTTCGGGTCGTGGTAGAGCTCCTTCTCGAAGTCGACCCGGCCGTCGAACAGCATCCGGGCACCGTACCCGCCGGAGGTGCACTGCCACGAGTCCGGCCAGTGGTTGGTCTTGGCCACCGCCTCGAGCCCGGCCCAGCCGACTCCGGAGTCGCCGGTGCTGTAGGCGTAGTAGGTGATTTCGACGTTGTTCCACTTGTCCGTGGCCGGGATTCCCGGCGGGACCGATGTCGAGTCGCTCTTGCGGACATACACCCGCGGGTAGTCGCCGTACACGCGCATCTGTCCGGCGCGGGTGCCGCTGCTGCCGTAGATGTCGGCGGTGAACTCCCCACCGGACATGACCAGTTCCGGGTCCACGGACAGGTTGCTGTTGCCGTTGTAGGTGCGGGCGTTGCCGTTGCGCCAGTTACTGAACCATTCCTTGCCCACGGACGGGTTGAGCTTCTTCAGACCGAAGGCGTCGAGCGTGGTTGGTGGCCCGGCGAGGTCGTTGGCCACGACGTTGTCGTAGCGGACGTCGCCGTTGAACGACAACAGCCCGGCCTTGCCCGCCGACAGGCCACTGACGGTACCGGTCAGTTCCTGGCTTCCATTGACCCACATGGTCGCTGCGCTGCCGCTGACGGAGCCCTTGAAGGTGTACCAGGTGCCGGTGTTGAGGGTGAAGGCCTTGCTGGTGACGTCGGTGATGGTTCCGCCGATCTTCTTGCGGATCTTCAGCCGGCCGTCTTCGTAGATGAACATGTAGTAGTTGTTGGTGTCGGTGTAGCGGGCCATGAGCCCCGCGGTGCGGTCGGTGCTCGTCGACCAGGTGGCCACCTTGACGTCGGCCTGGACCTCCGTGTTGGTGGAGGCGGCGTCACCGAACACCGCGCGGGCCGTGGCCGAGGTCGTCTTGTAGACCTTCGTGCCGTCGGTCACGACCGAGTAGGCCCCGGTGGCGGCCGTGAAACCGTCGGCCGTGCCGTCTTCGAAGTTTTCGTTGACCGAGGTGACGGCGACCGCGGCCGGTGCCGTCAGCAGTGAAACCGCAACAGCGGCCGCCGCAAAACCCGCAAACCGGGCCGTCCGGCCGCGCCTGTCTGCCTTTCCTGCCTTTTGTCGCATGTGCTGCCCTACCTTCTGCGAGCGGTTGGAGATGCACATCTCGGATATATCGACGTTAGGCTCATGAAATGGAAGAAATCAACGGAATGAATCTGTAATGGTCAGTCTTTGATGGCGCCGGCCAGGCCCTCGACGAAGTAACGCTGGAAGAACACGAACACCAGCACGATCGGGATCATCGACAGGGTGACGGCGGCGGCGAACCCGGAGATGTCCACGCTGTACTGCTGGGTGAACGCGCGCAGACCGACCGACACCGTGCGCAGCTCGGGATTGCCCAGGGTGAAGATGAGCGGCACGAAGTACTCCTGCCAGCTCGAGGTGAACCCGAGGATCGCGGTGGTGGCGATGATGGGTCGGGTGAGCGGGAAGATGTGCCGGAAGGTGCGCAGGAACCCGGCACCGTCGATGGCGGCGGCGTCGAACAGTTCCTGCGGGATGGCGGCAAAGTAGCCTCGGAACAGCAGCGTGCTGAACCCGACCCCGCTGGTCAGGGCCAGAATGACACCCCAGATGGTGTTGAGCAGTCCGATGCTGTCGATGAGGTCGAACACCGGCAGGATGCTGGTCGCGGTGGGCATGAACAGAAACCCGAGGATCAGGATGTTGAGCAGCCGGCCGCCCGGGAATCGGTATCTGGCCAGGGCATAGCCGGCCAGCGCGGCGGCCACCACGGTCAGCGCGGTGCTGGACACGCTGTAGATCACCGAGTTGATCAGGTACCGGCTGAAGCTGGCGGTGGACCAGGCGCGGCCGAAGTTCTCCCCGGTCCACTGCTGCGGCCATAGCGAAAACCCCGCGTTGTACATCTCCTGCGAACTCTTGAACGCCGAGAACACCGGCCACAGGAACGGATAGAGCCACAGGAACGACACCGCCAGCAGCACGATGGTGACGACGATGGATGCCGGCGTCCATCGGCCGGGCCGCAGCCTTGAGGTGCGCATGGCTAGACTCCGTATTCTTTGCGTTTGGCTTGTGCGCGGTTGACCAGATGCCCGACGCCGGCATAGACGATGAGGACGGTGATCCCGAAGATGAACGCCGCCGCGCTGGCGATCCCGTATTGCGCACGGGCGTTGGCGAAGGCCTTCTCGTAGATGTAGAAGTTGACGACATAGGTGTCGGTGCCGGGCCCGCCCGAGGTCAGGATCTGCACCCAGTCGAAGATGCCCAGCGACCAGATCAGCCCGAGCGAGGCAATGATGACGGCCATCGGCCGCACCAGCGGAAGGGTGACGTGGCGCAGCCGCTGCCACGCCCCGGCGCCATCCACCTCGGCCGCCTCATACAGGCTCGGCGGCACCAACTGCAGGGCGGCCATCCAGAAGATGACGTACTGGCCCATGATCTGCCAGACGGAGATGACCGCGATGGTGGCGAACGCGATCGGCCCGTTGGCGAGGAAGTCGACCGGCTCCCCGATCAGGTGCGCGTCCAGCAGGGCCTCGTTGATGGCGCCGTTGGCGGGGTTGAGCAGATAATAGAAAACCATGGCGACGATGGAGGCCGGCATCAGCCACGGCAGAAAGAACACAGTACGAAACAGGGTGGGCCATTTGAGCCATTTGCGGGTCAGCAGCAGCGCGATCAGGAACGACAGCGGCAGCTTGATCAAGGTTTGGCCGACGGTGAACGCCCACGTATTGGCGTAGGACCGGCCGAACAGCGGGTCATCCAGGACATCGGTGTAATTGTCCAGCCCCACGAACGGCGCCTGACTCAGCGGGCCTATGCCGCCGTATTCGTAGAAACTGAACTGCACCGTGCGGACCAGCGGCCAGACGGTGAAGGCCAGGAAAAGCAGGGCGAACGGAAGGATCGCCAGGTATACGTAGCCGGCCTCGGACGGCCCTATCAGCATTCCAGTGCTTGTGGTGCGCACGCGAAGGAGCCCGCGTTTTACCTGCTTCATCGTTGACCTTCTATCTCCCACGGGGTGGCGGGGCAGGCCGAGTGCCCCGCCGCCGTTCATCGCTACTTGGCCGCGTACGCGAACGCCGTCAGGCCGTCCCACGACGGTTCCGCGAAACAACTCGCCGACACCTTCAGCCCCTTGCCGGTCTCGGCTTTGAGCGCGTCCTGGAACACCTGGTTCTGCTTGTCCTCAATCGGTTTGGCCATACCGACCCAGTCCCCGCCGTTGGTCAGGTACTGACCGATCGTGGAAGCCACCCAGTTCTCCTGAATGCTGTCCACTTTGGTCAGTGCCTCGGACTTGGCCAGGTCAGGGCACTTGAGCGCCGGCTGCGGCGCCAGCACGTGCACCTTCGGGTCAAGCGGCAGCAGGTCGCGGGTCGGGTTGTCGGCCGGAAGCCAGTTGGCGACCTTCGCCGGGTCCGCCCACGGCAGGATGTCGAATCCGTTCTCGTGGAAGTGCTGCGTGTACCAGCCGTCCGGGCGAGTCATCCACTCCAGGAACTGGGTCGCTTCCTTGGGGTGCTTGCTCTGGGCGCTGATGAACGTCTCGGGCAGCGGCGGCCCCTGTCCGATTCGGCCCAGATAACCGCCGGGTGCGCTTGCGGACTTCGCCGGCGGCAGCGCGACACCGAAGTTGGTGAACTTGAAGGTGCCCAGGAACACCGACGACATCCAGCCGCCGTCGAAGTAGAACGCCGCCTGCCCGTTGGCGACCGCCTGCCGGGCCGCGGTCTTGTCGTAGCGGCCCGGGAACGCGAACTTGGCCTCGTACAGCGACCGCAGATACCGGATCCCGGCGACGAACTGCGGATCGGTCGTCTGGGTGAACAGGCCCGACGACAGCGACGGCCGGCCCGGGCTGTATCCCTTCATGTTCACCGACATGAACGGGATCAGCAGCCGGTCGATCTCATCCGGCCCCTGCATGGGCTGGGCGAAACAGGACGCCCCCGCCTTGTCCCGGATCGCCTGACACGCCGCGGTGAACTCGTCCCAGGTCTGCGGAATGCTCTGCGCCAGCCCAGCCTTGGCGATGACGTCCTTGTTGAAGTACATATAGCCGTAGCCGATCGCACCGGTCGACGGCGGCCGCGGCACGGTGTAGATCTTGCCGTTGTTGCCGTAGATCGGTTCCATCAAGTTCGACGTGTCACGGAACCGCGACCGGAAATCGGCCGGCAGCACAGTGGAGTCGAGCGGCTGCGCCCAGCCGTTGGCCAGCACGTCCGAGAGCTCGAAGTAGTCGCCGGCGGTCGGGAAGGTGTAGACGAAGATGTCCGCCGACGTCTTGCTGCGGAAACTCAGCGGTAGTGCCTGTTTGTAGTCATCCTCCGTCAGCGTCTCCGGCACGACGGTGACGTTCGGGAACTCCTTCCTGAACTCGGCCGCGGCCTGCTTGTAGAACTCGAGCCGCTCCTGGCTGTACGTCTGCCATTTCAGCGTGACGGCACCGCCGTCCTGCGCCGTGTCCGAGCAGCCCGCCGTCCCCAGGACAAGGGCGAGCCCGGCGATCACCGCCGTCCATCTGGTGGTCGTACGATTCATAACGGGACTCCGGTTATGTTGAGAGGTGGTGGTTCGGAGCGGCGTTTCAGCCGCGGGCCGCCGGAGGCGTCAGCAGGCCATGCGGCTCCCGCCAGTGACGCCCCGACATCAGATGCGCGACGACGGCACGTTCCAGCGTCGTGCGTGCCGGCAGTGCTTCGGCTTGCGCGTGACAGGTGATCTGCTTGCGGAAGACGAACTCGGTGATGTCACGGTCCGCCTCGGACAGCTGTGCGCCGTCACGCAATCCGGCGTCGTCAGCGTCGTCAGCGTCGTCGACCGTGAAGCGGCGCTGAAACCGCAGGATGTTGCTGTCGGCGGGCAGATATTCGGCCAGCTGCGCATCCAACAGCCACGACTTGCACACCAGGCGCAGCCCGCCTTCGGCCACGCCGGGAAAGTGACGGGCGAAGAACCTCGTCGCATGCTGCAACGAATCGTCGACCGCCTGCGGGGCCAGGGGCCCATCTTCGGGGATGTGGATTTCCAGCCCGGCACTCCCGGCGGCCGGCAGCACGATTGTGTACTGCAACCGTCCCAGCCGGTACAGGATGCCGCGAAATGACATTTGCACCATGTATTGCTTGGCCATGCCGCCGCTGCCATGGATACGGCGGTGCACGGCCGTCTTGTTGCCCAGGTCAGCCAGGCTGGCCTGGGACACCTGTGCGGCTATGCCCAGCTCGGAGTGGTAGCCGAGAATCGCCGGGTAGCAGGCCAGAAACGCGGCCAGGTGGAACCAGCGATCCTGCGGCCCGGCGCCGGGCAGGGACGGACCGGGATCGAAGGGTGCCGGATCCCCCATCGAGGCGATCAGCCGACCGGCCTGGCGCTGCAGCAGCCACCGATACGGCCCCGGCGCGTGGAGTCGTTGCAGCGCGGCCGCGATCTCCGGGTGTTCCCGGGCGGAGACGTCGAGCCGGGCCAGCATCGCCACCAGCTCGGCATCATCGGGGACATCGAAACGCCCGGCCGGGCCGACGGCTTCCAACGCCTGTAGCCACGGCCCGAACGTGTCATCGAGCCCCAGCGTGCCGCGCACGACGGTGGTGTCCATCAGCGCGAGTTCCGCAGCCACTGATCCAGCTGCGCGGCGACGAACGTGTCGTCCTGCAGATGCGGGTACGCGGCCGTGACCCGGTCGATCTGTGCCGCCTGGCCTTCCGAGAGTCCTTCGCACGGGTCGAGCAGCCGCAGGTTGGCGAGCAGACCCTGCCGGCGCAGGACTTCATGCACCCCGGCGATGCTGCCGGCGAAGCGGTGCACGGGATCGAACAGGGCCGCGTTGGCGTCGGTCCACTGCGACGCCACCGTCAGCAGTTCGGTGGGAACCCGGCCTGCCCGCACGGCCGCGTGGGCCTGCTGCAGCAGCTGCACGGCCGTGTGGGTCCACACCGCGGCCTGCCCGATCAACGCGCCGGTGATGCGCTTGGTGACCAGCCGCCCGTCGACGCGGTAGGTGAACGGGGTCAGCAGATCGTGCAGGATCGCGTCGTCGTTGCCGGTGTACAGGGCGATCCGGTCGGCCCGGGGAGATTCGCACACGGCCCGGACGACATCCTGCGTGTAGTACCGGCTGAACGGGGCGATCTTGATCGCGGCCACGCAGGGCAGCCGTGCGAGGCGGGCCCAGAAGTCGGGGCCGAGGTGGCGGCCGCCGACATCGGGCTGGAGGTAGAAGCCGAACACCGGGATGACCTCACCGATGGCGGCGATGTGGTCGACGAGCTCGTCCTCGGACAGGTCGTCGAGCCCGCGGAGGATCACCATCGCCAGGTGGTAGCCGTAGCCGGCGGCGAGTTCGGCCTCGGCGACCGCCTGTTCGCCGGGGCCGGACACCCCGGCGATCAGGATCACCGGCCGAGCGGCCGATGCGGCTTCCTCGGCCGCCAGGCGCAGCACCGGCTCGAGCAGGCCCGCCAGCCGGATGCCGAACTGGGTGGTGTGCACGGCGACGGCCAGGCCGCCGGCCCCGGCGGCCAGGTAGTAGCGCGACAGTGCCCGCTGGCGCTGCTCGTCGAGGGTGCCATCGTCGTGCAGCGCCAGCGGATGCGCCGGGATGAGCTGCCCATCGTGGAGCATCGTGGCGATCGGGTGGGGCAGGATCGCGGGCATCAGAACTGTCCGTCCCGTTGCTGGAAGTGGGTGTCTTTGCCGTGGATGTGCCCGGCGTTGGCGACCCAGGCGGCGGTGTGCTCGATGAGGCCAGGCAGCGCCATCGACGGGTAGCCGAACAGCCGGTGGGCCCGGGCGGCGTTGCTCAACAGGGCGGTGGGCTGCTCCTGGCCGGTGAAGACCGGGTCCCGGCCGAGCAGCTGCCCGAACCGGTGGGCCAGCCATCGCACCGACACGGTTTCCGGTCCCGCCATGTTGATAACCAGCGGCGGCGTGTTGCAGTGCTCCAGCAGTTGCAGGGTCATCGCGTTGACGTCGCCCTGCCAGATCACGTTGACGTTGCCCATCGTCAGGTCGACCGGCCGGCCGGCGTGCACGGCGCGGGCGATCTCCAGCAGCACCCCGTAGCGCATCTCCACGGCGTAGTTGAGCCGCACGATCGCGACCGGGATGCCGTAGCGGTGGGAGAAGGTTTCGAAGACGCGTTCGCGACCCAGGCACGACATGGCATATTCGCCGACCGGGCCAGGCGGGGTGGTCTCGTCGGCGCCGCCGCCGGTGACCGGGGTCAGCGGATAGACATTGCCGGTGGAGAACGCGACGAAACGCGAGTCGCGGAACCGGGAGGCGACCACGCCGGGCAGGAACGTGTTGAGTGCCCAGGTGTGGTGTTCAGCGCCGGTGGTACCGAACTTCTTGCCCGCCAGGTAGATCACGTTCGCCGCGTCCGGCAGCGCTGCCAGCATCCGGTCGTCGAGGAGGTCCGCGGTGGCCAGCCGCACACCGGCGGCCTCCAGCCGCGCGGCGAGCTCCGGTTCGAACGTGCGGGCCGCGGCGATTACCCGGTTGGCCCGGCCCGTGCGGTCGAAGGCGCGGCGGGCCATGATGGCCAGTTCCGGGCCGAGCTTGCCGGCGGCGCCGAGCAGCAGCACGTCGCCGTCGAGCCGGGACAGGCTGTCGACGGCGCCGGCGGTGGGTGTGGACAGGGCGTCATACAGGTCGTCGAGGTTCTTCATGTCAGGTCTTCCTCGAGCAGGGAGCGCAGCTGGGCGAGGGGTTGTTCGAGCGGGGCGGCGTCGGGGTACCAGGCGCGTTCCCATTCCAGGGACAACCAGCCGCCGTAGTGCACCCGGGCGAGTTCGCGCAGCACCCCCCGCAGCGGCACCGCGCCGCGCCCCGGGAGCACCGGTGCCAGCTCGGACGGGGCTGCGACGTCCTTGAGCTGCACGTGCCGCAGCCAGCCGCCCAGCGCGGTGGCGGTCTGCTGCGGGGTTTCCCCGGCCCGCCACGGGTTGACCACGTCCCACAGGGCACCCACCTGTGGTGAGGCGACCTCGGCACAGATGGCGGCCACCGCCGCGCCGGTCAGGAAGCTGTCATGGGTTTCAAGCAGTACCGTCACCGGGCTGCCGGCAATCCTGGCCGCTACGGTGCCGAGCCGGTCCACCGCCGGCGCGTGCGCGCCGCCGCCGAACACCCGCACGAACGGCGCGCCGAGGGCTTCGGCGATCACCACATGCCGGAGCAGGTCATTGACTGCGCCGGGGTCCGGCTGGGCAACCTGCACGTAGGAGGCGACACAGACGATGCCGACACCCTCGGCGCTGAACTGGTCCCGGACCCGGGCCAGCTCGGCGGCTCGGGCGGACGGGGTGAGAATCTCGCCGTCCATGCACCGCAGCTCGACCCCCTCGTAGCCGTGCCGGCGGGCGAGCCTGGTCACGTGGCCCACGGGCTCGCCCGGGCAGCCGAGTGTGCTGAAGGCCAGCCGGTTCATGCCGGCACCTGCCAGGGCGAGATGCTCACGGGAACTGTTTCACCGGTGGCCGCGGACCGGTACATGGCAGTGGCGGCGGCGACCACGGATTGGCCGTAGCTTCCGCCGCTCGCCGGTTCGATGCCGGCGGCGCAGCAGGCGGCGAAGTCGGCGAGCTGCAGGCGGAACGCTTCCCGCAGGTGCGCTTCGTCGGGTGCGAGCAGGAGGTTCGCCTGCCCGCGCTGGTACCACCACAGGCCGTCGTCGTGCGACATCCGCAGTGCCCCGTCCTCGCATATGACCTGTGTTTCGTCACCCGGCGGCATGCCGGTGCTGGTGACCGTCACCGTGACCGTGACCTCGTTGGCCATCTGGATCAGCGCCGTCATGTCGGTTTCCACGTCAAAGCCCGGGCGCCGCCAGGTCCGCGCGTGGACCGTGCGCGCAGGCGAGCCGGCCAGGAACTGGGAGCGATCGATGGCGTGGGTGCCGATGTTCATCACGACGCCACCGCCGGCGAGCACCGGGTCGAAGAACCAGTCCGGCCGGGTGCCGCTCTCGTAGCGGACACTGCGGCGATTGTGGATGAGCACCGGCGCGCCGATGCGCCCGGAGGCAAGGAACTCCTGCGCCAGGCGCACATCCGGCAGGTACCGCTGCACATGCCCGACGGCCAGGCACACGTGGTTGCGGGCGCACGCGTCGATCATCCGCTGGCAGTCGGCCAGCTCGGTGGCCATGGGCTTCTCCATCAGGATGTGCACGCCGTGCTCGGCGGCCTGCAGCGCCATCGGCGCGTGCAGTGCGTGCGGCACCATGATGATGACCGCGTCCAAGCCGGAGGCGAGCATCTGTGTCACGTCGGTGTACGCCTCGGCCCCGGCCATACCGGCGAGCCGCCGCGCGGCCTCTGGTTTGATGTCGCACACGGCGGCGACTTCGATGCCGGGCAGCTGCGCCGCTGCCTGCACATGGAGCCCGGCGACCGCACCGGCACCCACGAGCCCGATTCGCAACGTCATCTCCCGGCCCTCGCCAGAGCCCGGCCGGTCGACGCCCGCACCACCAGGCGCGGCTGCAGCTGTACCTGGGGAACCGCGGTCTGCGGCCCCCGCTCCATGCGGCGTAGCAGCAGCTCGGCGGCCAGCGCGCCCACCTCCGATTTCGGCGGCGAAATCGCCGTCAACGGAACCTCCCCCACATCGGCGGTCTCGTCGTCGTAGGCCACGATCGACAAATCGCGCGGAATAGCGAGACCGATCGCCCGCGCCTGCTTTACCAGCCGGGCCGCGTCGCGGTCGCCCAGACAGAACACCCCCGTGATGCCCTCTTCCTTGCACATCCGCGCGTAGGCGGCGATCTCCTCGGTGGACCACTCCTCCCGCCGCTGCACAGCCTGCGGAACGTCCTCAAGCCCGAACGCGGCCACCGCCGCGGTGAACGCCTGCGCGACCGGCTCAGACGTTCCCGTGAGCAGCCGGCCCAGGTGTCCCAGCCGCTCATGACCGAGTTCCACCAGGTGCCGCACCGCCGTGTATCCGCCGGCAAGGTGGTTGCTGCACACGAACGCGGTCGGGTCATCCGGCTCCGGCCGCGGCGGGCGCCGCTCCACCAGCACATACGGCACCGGAAACGCGCGCATCTGGTCGACGTAACCCTGCGGATCGTCCATCACGTGCAAATTCGGCACCAGCAGCAGCCCACTGACCTGAGCGGCAAGAAGCTGCCGGGTCTGCTCCATTTCCAGGCCGACGTCATAGTCCGAGCTCGACAGCAGCACACGCGCGCCGGCCGTACTCATCACCCGCTCGATCCCATCGATGACCTTCGGGTAGAAGTAGGACGTCGACGGCACCAGTACCCCGACAAACCGCTGCTGCTGCGGCCGGGACCGGGCCGGAGTGCCGATCACGAAGGTGCCCGACCCCTGGCGGCGCTGCACCAGCTGCTCATCGACCAGCACGTTCACCGCGCGCCGCACCGTGTTGACGCCTACCTGATGCGTGTGCGCCAGCTCCCGCTCCGTCGGCAGGCGCGAACCCACGGGCCATTGCCCCTCACTGATTCGCTCACGCAAATGATGCGCAAGGGCCCTGAATTTCAGCCCGCCATGGAATGAATTCATTCCATCTATGGTCGCCATGCGGTGAAGCGTAAGCGAATTCGAGACCCTGTCAACAGTTACGATGCAGGTTGAAGCACTCTTGGCACGTACCACCGCGGAATGAATTCATTCTCTGTCGGCCGAAGGTACGAGGTCATCCCCCCGATTGATTCCTTCGGCGAATAGGGACGGCTACCGGATGCCCCGGCGGGGCAGGGCGGCCAGGCTGATCATGCCCGCCTCGACCCGCAGGGCTGCGGCGGTACCGGTGTTGGCGTGCGGACAGTACTGAAGGCTGTTGGCCTCCAGGCACGGCACGGAGCAGTCGAGCCAGGATGCAAGCGCTGCCATGTGGGTCAGCGCGCCGCCGGTGCTGGTGAGGTCCTGCACGGTGACGAACCGGCCGTGGTGGCGCGCCCAGCAGTAGCCGAGCAGGGCCTGGCTGTGGCCGCCCCGGCCGGTCTTGACGGCCACGCCGGACCATCCGTCCGCGGCGTGGCGGTCCAGGTCGGCGGCGTCGGTACATCCTTCGTCGATGAGGATGGGCAGGTGCGTCGCCAGCGCGGTCAGATCCGCCCCGCCGGGTGCGTCACGGCCGATCGGCTGCTCGGCGTAGCTGATCCTGGACCGTACCGCCGCCGGCAGCCGGCCCAGCACGTCGTGCAGTCCCGACGGGTGCGCGAAACCCTCGTTGGGGTCGAGGCACAGCCGGGCGCCCGGGCCGGCCGCGTGCGCCACCTGCACGATCCGGGCGGCGTCCCCAGCGGCGCCGGCACCGCTGATCTTCACCTTGAACCAGCGGGCCCCGCCGGCTTCCTGCCGCAGCCGCGTCACGGGGTCGGCCAGCCCCACCACGTGCTGGTAGGGCAGCCGCCGGTGTGGCCGGCGGCGCAGGTAGTGCGCCGGATACCGGCCGCGGAAGGCGGGGCCGAGGTAGGCGCCGAGGTCCTGGTTCAGCCACCCGGCGTCATACATGCGGTAGGCGGACCGACCGGCGGCCATGGCCCACGCGTCATGCACTGCGGCGTCGACTGGTGCCAGGCACACCTGCGCGGCCAGCGCCGGCAGGCCGGGTGCGGTCGCGGCGTGGCGCATGCGCGCGGCCAGCTGCAGCGGGTCACCATATCCCGCGCCGGCCAGCCCGGCGGCGGCGGCGGTGACGAGCGCACGCATCCGCCGGTCCAGCTCGGCCGGGTCATCGCCGCTCACGCCGGGACGGGGTTTGCAGGCCCAAGGGTGCGACAGCAGCACGACGCCGGTGCCCCAGCCCCGCCGGCCGCGCCGGGTTTCGGCGGTGACCTGCACGGTCGCCTCGGTGAGACCGCGGATGCTGCCGCTGCTGAGGTTGAGGGGCGCGGTGAAGGTGACCGACCGGAACGTGACCGTGGCGTCCACGGCCCGGATGTCGCTGCCGCGCGTCACGGCCGGTCCGGCGCCGGAGCGATCTCGCGGACGCTGAACCATTTGTAGTACTGCGGAAATGCGGCGGGCAACCCGTCGGTACGCAGGTAGACGGAGTAGTTCGGCCACAGGAACGGCTTGCTCGCCGAGCCGTATGGATCATCGTCGGGTGACACCCGATGCGTGCAGGGCGTGCCCGAACTGAGCCGGCCCAGATCGGTGTAGGCCGCGACGAGCTCCCAGTCGCCGCCGTCGGCCGGCGGCAGCGGGTTGGTCACGTCCCCGATGGACAGGTCTCTGTACAGCTCGAGGTGCACCGCGCGATCGCTGCGCCAGTCGCCGTCATTGCCGGCGTCGATGTTGCGAACCACGAACTTGAACCCGATCCAGCGCCCCAGCGGCAGCCGCCCGGCGACGCTGCCATGGGCGTCGGTCCAGCGGCCGGTCAGCGCCGGTGTCTGGAAGTTCGTGTTCGGCGCGTGGTACACCTCCTTCTCGAAGTCGATGCGGCCGTCGAACAGCATCCGCGCCCCGTAACCGCCGGACGTGCACTGCCAATCGTCGGGGAAATGGTTGGTCCGCGCCACGGCCTCCAGCCCGGCCCACGCCACCGGCGACCCGGCGGTGCTGTACGCATAGAACGTGATCTCCACATTGTGCCACTTGTCCGCCTCGGCAATGCCCGGCGGTATCGCCCGGGAGTCGTTGCCGCGCACGTAGATCCGCGGATGCGGGCCGTGGATGCGCATCTGCCCCGCCCGGGGCCCGCCGGCGCCGAACACCACGGCGGTGAAGTCACCGTTGCACATCACCAGCTCCGGATCGGCGGCCAGATCGCAGACGCCGTCGTAGGTGCGCTGCGAACCCTGGCCCCATGCGCAGCACCACTGCTTGCCCACCGCCGGGTGCAGCATGCCGATACCGAACCCGTCGAGCTGACGATCCACCCGGTCGACGTTATGCGCAGGCCGGGGACGGACTCAATGGAATGTCCGGCCCGTCCCCGCGGATGTCGTGGCACGTCATTCCGTTGAGTCCGTCCATTGAGATCAGCTAGCCTGAGCGACCGAACGCCCATCTATCTTGCCTGATCACTTTGGCGGAGGTATGACGGCCATGAGCATCTGGCGCAGATCGGTCAGTGTGGCCGGGGTAAGTGCCGCGCTGGCAATGGTGCTGGCGGCACCGCAGCAGGCGCTGGCGGCTACATCCGTCAGCGAAGACTTCGAGGACAGTGTCGCAAATGGGTTCTCGGTGCTCAGCGGCTCCTACTCGATCGTCACCGACGGCTCCAAGGTTTACCGCACGACCTCGGCGACCGCCCGCTCCGTCGCCGGCGACGCGGCGTCGACCGATGTGCAGATCCAGGCTGACATCAAGGTTGCTGGATGGTCGGCCGCCCGGGACCGCACCGCAGGGCTGATGGCCCGCTACAGCAACACCAGCAACTATTACCTGTTCGTGTTCGAGGACGGCCAGCTGAAGATCCGCGCAAAGGTCGGCGGAGCGTTGACCACGGTCGCCAGCAAGACCTACGCCATGGCCGTCGGCACCTGGTACAACCTCAAAGGCACCGTCACCGGCAACACGCTGACCCTGTGGGTCAACGGCGTCCAGCAGCTCACGGGCACCGCCACCGGCCTGGCCGCCGGCAAGGTGGGCGTCATCTCGTTCAACGGCGACGTCCGCACCGACAACGTCGCCGCCACCGACCTGGCCGCCCCGCCGGTCGGGTCCGCCTACGACAAGGCGGTGCTCGCCGACTCCCCCGTGGCCTACTGGCGCCTGGGCGATGCCGCCGGCACCGTCGCTGACAGCAGCGGGAACGGCCACACCGGTACCTACGTCGGCTCACCGGCCGTCACCACCATGCCCAACGGTGACCCGGCCACACGATTCGACGCGGCCAGTCAGTATGCCGAAATCGACGACGCCGATTACCTGAGCGTCCCCACCACCAGCCGCATCACCGTCGAGGCGTGGCTGCGCCCGGACACCCTGCAGTTCGCGCAGCAGGAAAGCACCGGCTACGTGCATTGGCTCGGCAAGGGCACAACGGGCCAGCACGAGTACGTGGCCCGCATGTACTCCCTGATCAACGACGAAAGCCGGCCCAACCGCATCTCCGGATACTCGTTCAACCTCGGCGGCGGCCTCGGCGCCGGAAGCTACTTCCAGGACACCGTCACCGCGGGGCAGTGGATCCACTACACCCTTGTGATCAACACCGTCGACACCAGCGCCGCCTACCCCACCGGATACACCAAGGTGTACAAGAATGGGGTCCTGCGCGACCAGGACAATCTGCAGGACTACACCATCGTGCCCGGCAACGGCACCGCACCCCTGCGCATCGGCACCCGCGACTTCGCCTCCTGGTTCGAAGGCGCCGTCGGCAAAGTCGCCATCTACAACTATGAAGTACCCAGCACCCGCCTCGCGGCGCACGTAGCGGAGATGTAATGGCCTCACGGCAGACCTTCGAGATGCTGCGGCAACGGTGGGCCGGAATCATTACCGGGCAGGACATCGACACTGCCGACCCCTACTTCCAGCACGGCCTCAGCCACCTCACCGGGCAGGCCGGCCGGCTGCTGTCCACCATGGACACCGGCGAAGGCCGTGCGGTGCTGTGGCCCGGCCTGCCCATCACGGGCGCAGCGGCGTCGGCCGGGATGCGGCAGTCGTATCAGCAGCTGCGCACCCTGGCCATCGCCTACCACACCCGCGGCACGACCCAGCACGGCGACGCCGCCATCGCCGACGCCGTCATCGACGGCCTGGACTGGCTGCATCAGCGCGCCTACCACGCGGGCGCGGCACCCACCGGCAACTGGTGGGACTGGGAGATCGGCGTACCACAAGCACTCACCGACACCGCCGTGCTGCTGCACGGCCACTACAGCGAAGACCAGCTCGCCGGCTGGCTGGCTGCCGTCGCCCGCTTCATGCCCGATCCCACCCGGCAGCAGGCCGGAGTTCGCGTCTCCACCGGCGCCAACCGCAGCGACATGTGCCGTATCGCCGTGATCTCCGGCATCCTCGCCGGCGACGCCTCCGGCATCAGCCTCGGCCGTGAGCACCTTGCCGACACCTTCGCCTGGTCAGTCACGGGTGACGGCCTGCACCCGGACGGATCGTTCATCCAGCATCAGAACATCCCGTACACCGGCACCTACGGGCTGATCCTGCTCGAGGGACTGGCAAACCTGTTCGCCCTGCTCGCCGGGACCCCGTGGGAAATCACCCACCCGGACAGCAGCAACGTCTACACCGCAGCACTGAACAATTACGCGCCGGTGGTGTGGAACGGCCTCGTCTTCGACGCCGTTCGCGGCCGCGCCGTGGCACGCAGCTACCGCCCGGATCACCGCGACGGCCGCATGGCGATCGGCGCGCTGCTGCGCCTGGCCGAAAGCGCCACCGCCGGTGGCGCCGGCCGGTATCGGGCGGCGGCGAAGGGCTGGATCCAGCGCACTGCCTACGAACGCTTCGCCGAGCACGCCACCCTGCCGCAGCTCGCCCTGGCCAAGGCCGTCCTCGGCGACGACAGCATCGAGGCGGCCCCGGAACCTGTCGGGCACCGCCTGTTCCCCGACATGGAACGCGTGATCCATCGCCGGCCCGGCTGGGCCTTCGTCATCGCCATGAGCTCGGCGCGCATCGGCCGCTACGAAGGCGGGTACGTCGACAACGAGAACCTTCGCGGCTGGCACACCGGCGCCGGCATGACCTACCTCTATCTCGCCAGCGACCCCGGCCACTACGCCGATGGCTTCTGGCCCACCGTTGACCCCTACCGGCTGCCCGGCACCACCATCGACACCCTGCCGCTGGCCGGCGGCGACGGTGACCGTTCGAGCACCGGCTCCCCATGGTCGGGCGGCGCAGCACTCGGCCTCTACGGAGCGGCCGGAATGCAGTACGACGGCCTCGGCACCGCCGGCGGAGCCTCGTCGCTGCGCGCCACCAAGTCGTGGTTCTGCCTCGACGACAGCGTCATCGCCCTCGGCGCCGCGATCACCGCCGTCGGTGTCCGCCCCATGCACACCACCATTGAGAACAGGAACATGCACGGCGTCGGGCCCATCGAGCTCACCGTGGACGCCCACCGCCACACGGGCACCGGCTGGCAACGCGCCTTCGAGCGGCCACGGTGGGCACACCTCGCGGGAGTCGCCGGATACCTCCTGCTCAGCCCGGCAGCCCTGCACGCCGCCGGCGAGGCCCGAACCGGTTCCTACCGCGACATCGGGCCCACCGACCCGCTGTCCGACCCCATCACCCGCCCGTACTGCACCATCTGGATCGGCCACGGGACTCAGCCCACACACGACACCTATGCCTACGCCGTGCTGCCCGGCGCAACCCTGCAACAGACCGCCGACCGGGCCGACCGGCCGGGTCTCACCATCCTCGCCAACACCGCCGCCGTCCAGGCCGTCCACGACGAGCGATCCCGCATCACGGCCGCCAACTTCTTTGCGGCCGGCCGGATCGCGGGCATCACGAGCAGCGGGCCGGCCTCCATCGTCATCCGGGAGCTCGACGACCGCATCGAACTCGCCGTCGCCGACCCGAGCCGCACGGCCGACACCCTCACCATCGAACTGGCCGGTATCACGATCGCCGTCAACGTGGGAGGCAGCAATGGCAAAAGCCACACTGTCGTCCTTCGTCGTCAGCTGCTGCGGTACACCCGGAAGTAGTCGAATTGAGCGGTTGCCCGGGATCGTTGCCGCCGTGTGTCATCAGCCCGATGCGCGGCGCCGGGCCCGGCGGAAGGGTCCAGGTGCCGCCCCAGTTCCAGTGCACGCCGTCGCGGCTCCAGCCGGCCCGGATGTGGTGCTCGCCGCGGACGGTCGTGTGGGCCAGCCGCAGCCAGGTCGTCTCGGCGGGCGGGCCCTCGACCATGCCACGTAGGAAGAGGCGGTCCGCATAGGCTCTTCGGTGCGGCGGCGGGCCGTGGTGCGGCGGTGACCGGTCTGCCGGGGTCGCGGTCCGGGTCGAGCGCCGCCCACGGCGTGCCGAGGGGCGGGATCGTCGGCGTCGGGACCGCCCGTCGGGCCCGGCTAGCGCGGCCACAGTGTTGGACGTACCGAAGTCGATGCCCAGCCGATAGCCGCCCGCGGTCACCGAATCAGGTTAGGGGCCCGGCAACCGGAGTGGACCATCCGTACAGCCGATGGCGTGTGCCGGTACGGAGCTTCGGAGCCGCGGCGGAGAACAGGAGGGCCCACATGGACCTTCGTGGCCCGCCGCGTTGGAGGTGCTGCTGGACGCCTGTTTGCGCGAGCACTGCCTGGACCACCCCGACACCCTTGACGTCCGTCAGTACGTCGCCCGGTGGCGGAGATGCCGAGGATGCGATTGTCGCCGTCGCCGCGTTCGAATCGCTGCTCGACGATCGGCGCAGAGCGCTGGGCGCCGACGACCTGACACCCCTGGCCGTCGCGATCAACTCGCCTACTCCGGCGCAGATCCGGGCGCAGACCCATCGGGGTCGAACCGGCGTGGTCGATGGCCGCCTCGAGGTACGCGCCGTCGTCGAGCACATCGGCGAAGAGCCCGAATTGGTACGCCGTGCGGGTCAGTTCCGCGTTCAGCCGCTGCGGGCCCAGGCCCGTCTCACGGTCGGCCACCGCCACCAGCGCCGTGCGGCGCCCCTCGACCGCCGCCGCCATGGCCCGCAGCATCGCCGCCCGGCCGGAGCGCCCGGCCCCGTTCGAGTTCGGGTGTGCGGCGCGGGCGCGCTTGCCCAGCCGGTCGAGGTCCTCGGCGGGGACGTCGAGAACCTCGGTGGTGGCGCCGGTGCTTGGGTCGATGCTGACGATCACGGTGTGTACTCCTGAGGGATTCCGCGCCGGACCGGGTTGGTCAGAGTACCGATCGCGTCGATGGTGATCCGCACCGTGTCACCATCGGCCAGGGTGAACGGCGCCGACGGCACAAGACCCGTTCCAGTGGACAGCACTGCGCCATCCGGATGAACATCACCACGCATGACGTAACCGACCAACTCATCCAAACGCCGGTGCAGCAACGACGTGCTGGTACGGCCCCGCCAATGCTCGCGACCGTCCCGCTCGATCGCAAGGCCGATCGCGAGTTCATACGGATCGCTGACATCCCAGGCAGGCGTTATCCACGGACCGAGGGCACACGACCCGTAGTAGGTCTTCGCCTGCGGCAGATACAACGGATTCGCGCCCTCAATGCTGCGAGACGACACGTCGTTGCAGACCGTGTAACCAACGATCTCACCGAACCGATTGATCACAACAGCAAGCTCCGGCTCCGGAACATCGACCTCGGAATCAGCCCGGATACCGATCGGCGCACCAGGACCGCGAACCCGCCACGGCACCGATTTGAAAAACAACTCCGGCCGCTGCGCGTCGTACACCAGCGAATACACATCCGCGGCCCGCTCACTCTCCTCGATTCGGGCCTCCCGCGACACCTGATAGGTGACACCACACGCCCACACCTCGGTCGACGCGTCGACCGGGGCCAGCAACCGTACCCTGGACAGCGGCACCACAGGACCCGACCCGGACCGGGACAACCGCGTCCGCAACTGCGTGGCCGGCAGCTGCCACAACTGCGCCAGCGCCGATACGCCCTCGACCTCGGTGACCGTGCCATCAGTATGAAGCCCGACATGGACGTCGCCGTCCAACTCGTACCTGACGATGTTCAAGGCCTGCACTCTCTGAAGTCGTACGTGCTTTTCGCCAGCTGGTGGTCCAGGCCGAAGCCAATGCCGAGACCGGGGCTGCGGAGCCGGCCACCGGCGTTGCCGGCCGGGCGGGAGGTCAGCCCTTCACCGCGCCCGCGGTAAGTCCTTCGGTCAGGAAGCGTTGTCCGAAGGCGTACATCAGCACGACGGGGATGCTGACGAGCAGCGACGCCGCGGCGAGCTGCCCCTGCGGGACGACGTCCCCGGTGATCATCGCCTGCATTCCCACGGGGAGCGTCTTGTACTCGTCCTTCGTGAGGAACACGAAGGCGAAGAGGAACTCGTTCCAGGCATTGGTGAGGGTGAACAGTCCGACTGCCAGTAGGCCCGGCTTGGCGAGGGGTAGCATCACCCGGCGGAACGCCTGGAGACGGGTGCAGCCGTCGACCAGCGCGGCCTCCTCGAGCTCGATGGGGATCGAGGAGAAGTATCCCGTCAGCAGCCAGGTGGCGAACGGAAGCGTGAAGGTCGGGTACGTCACCACCAGCGACCACAACGAGTCGTTGAGCCGCACGCCGATGAGCAGCTGGTAGAGCGGGATGAACAGCAGCGCTCCCGGCATTACGTAGGTGAGCAGCACCGTGACGGTAAAGCTCTGCGCCCCGCGGAACCGCAGCCGGGCCAGTGCGTAGCCTGCCAGGGCGGCGCAGACGAGTGCCGCCACGGTCGACGCCAGGGACACCAAGACGGTGTTGAGGTACCAGCGGCCGAAGGGCTGGTTCGTGAACAGGTCACCGAACTGCTGCAGGGTCCACGGCGTCGGCCACAGGTCGCTGTAGTGCATGACGATCTGGTCCTCGGACTTGAAGGCCGTGACGACGATCCAGTACAGCGGGCCCAGCACGAAGACGAGCAACACGGCCAGCGCGACGCCAGACCCCAGGCCCGACACGAGGGACGACGCCCGGCGATGCCCCCAGGTCTGGAACGCCGAGACCATCCGGCCGACCGCCGCCGCGACCAGCAGGATCACCGCGAGGACCAGCGCCGCCTTCCAGAAGATCTGTGGCGACGCCCCGGCCAGCAGACCGGCGACCGTCACAGCCACGGCCCATGGCATTGCCTTGCGCACCGCCCCGGGCGGTCGGGAAGGCGCGTCGGCGTCGTTCCGGCGCATCAACCGGACCAGGGCGAACACCAGGCCGCCGATGATCGGCAGCATCACGAGTGTGACCGCCGCCCCCGCACCGAACTGGAGTTGCAGGATCGCCTTCGAGTAGGCGACGAGCACGTACGGCGCGGTCGCGTCGCCTGGGCCGCCCTGTGTCAGCAACCAGATGAGGTCGAAGTTGTTAAATGTCCAGATCGACGACAGGGTCACCGTCACGGTGATCACGTGACGCAGTCCGGGCAGGGTCACGTGGGTGAACCGCCGCAACGACGAGGCGCCGTCGATGGTCGCCGCCTCGTACAGGTCCGCCGGGATGGCCTTCAACCCCGCGAGGAACGTGATGGTGAAGAACGGCACCCCCTTCCACACATTGACGAGGATCACCGACGGCATGGCCAGCGACGCGTCGGACAGCCAGCCCGCGGGCCAGATGTCCACCAGGTGCGCGCCGGCCAGCAGCGGTCCGATCCGTGAGTCGGTGAGCAGTGTGTTGACACTGCCGAAGATCGGGTCGAGCAGTGCGCGCCAACTGAACGCGGTCACGACCGTCGGCACTACCCACGGCAGCAGGAGCAGCCCGGCCAGCACGGCCCGCCCGCGACGGCGATGATGCAGCAGCAATGCCGCGGACAGCCCCAGCACTACCTTGAACACCTCGGCGTACGCGGTGAACACGAACGAGTTCACCACGCCGGTGCGGAACTGCTCGTCGCCGGCGAGGGCGATGTAGTTGTCCAGGCCGACGAACACGCTGTCCTGCCCGTGCCGTTCCGTCGTGCTGGTGACGACCGACCGGGCGATCGGCACGAGCACGAGCCCGCCGACCAGCACGGCCGTGGGCGCCAGGAACAGCGCGGCCAGCCGCCAGTCGCGACCCAGCCGGCGCTGGACCGGGGTGAGCGAGCCGCGCCCCGGCTGCGGTGCCGTCGCCGCCGGGGCCGGCGTGGTGCGGACCGAGCTCACTGCGGCAGCCCCTGCTGGTTGAAGATCTGCACCATCTTCGCGTGGGCGGCGGTGACGGCCTTGGCGGGAGCCGTACCCTGGACGACCTGCTGCATCATGTCGGTGAGGACGTAGGCCCCGACGGCGGCCTGCTGACCCGCGTTGGCCTTCTGCGGGAAGGCCAGGCCGGTCTTCGTCTTCAGCGGCAGCGGCAGTTGGGTGATCTTGCGCAGGACGGGGAACGCGGGGTCACCGCTGGTGAAGAACGGGTCGGCGTCCCAGACCTTGTCCCAGGCGGGCAGCGCCAGGCCGGGCGCCTCCTTCGCCACCCCGAGCAGCGCCTTGGCGCTGACCAGGTACTGCGCGAGCAGCTTGGCGAGCCCGGCGTTCTTGGCGCTCTTGAACACGACGAAACCCTGGGACTGACCGAGCAGCAGGGGGGTGTCGGTCGCCGGACCGATGCAGTCGGCGAACACGTGGGTCTTGTCGTAGACGGGGTTCTTCTTGGTCTTGGAGTCGGCGTAGACGCTGAACTGGTTGCGGGTGTAGCCGAGGATGCCGGCCAGCCAGTTCTCGTTGTTGCTGGAGTCGGTCCAGGACGCCACGCCCGGCGGGAGCATGGGTGCGTACTTGGGGTTGGTGTAGATGTCGCCGAGGAAGGTCACCGCCTGCACGGTCTCGGGGGAGTCGAAGATGACCTTCCGGCCGTCGTTGTCCACGATCGAGCCGCCGTAGGCGTTGATCAGTGCCTCGATCATGCCGTTGGCGTCACCGGACCGGTTCACGGTCATGCCCCAGCCGTAGCGGCGCTTGCCCGGGTCTGAGATCGCCAGGCACAGGTCGCGCAGCTCCTCCCAGGTGTAGACCTCCTTGGGGGCGATGCCTTTCTCCTGTATCCAGTCTTTACGCAGGAACGAGCCGATCCCGATGAAGTGGTAGGGGATGGCGTACCACTTGCCGTCGAAGACGCAGAAGTTCTTCGACTCCGCCGTGGGTTCGCCGTACTTGGCCGTCAGGGCCTTGACGACGTCGCTCACGTCCTCCAGATCGCCCAGCGCGTGGAACTGGGCGACGAACCGCGAGTCCGTCATGAACGCCAGGTCGCGGGCCACGCCGCCCTTCACCTCGGCGTCGATCTTGGCCACCACGTCGCCGGCGTCCGCCTGGACCAGACTGTTTTCGATCGTCGTCCCGGTTGTGTCGGCGAAGGTCTTGATCGAGCTGTCGAGGGCCGCGTTCGCCGCCGTGGAGTACAGCTTCTGCGACAACACGCCCATCGAGGAGCCCTTCAGCGGCCCCGCCGCGTCGATGAGCTCCTGCGGAACCTCCGGCTGCACCTTGGGGGCCGACTTCGAGGGGCTGTCCCCGCACGCGGCCAGACCGGCCGCGCCGAGCACTCCCAAGCCCATTCCCAGAAAGCCGCGCCGGGACCACAACGGGTTGTCCTCCATGACCGTTTGCCTCCTTCGTCTCGCCTCATCGCTGCACGCTCAAGGCAGCCGGAGAGGCATGCCACCCCTCCGGTTGACACCTGCAAAAACCGCCGACCGCCGCGGCGTGAACTCCGAGTAAGCCAATGCATGGTCCGAAGGCTCGGCGACCGCTTTGAAGAGCTACATCCACGGATGGTGCCCGGTGCTCGACAGGTGATGCGGTGCCCCCTTCCGTAGGCGAGCAGGATGGCGAGGATCGTCAGTCCATACAGGACACTGCGACCCACTCCGGCAGGTTCTTGTGAGCACCCCTGCAGGGCGTCGTTCGATATTTCGAACACATTTCGATATCTCGATTGGACGCGACGGTAGAGGACCGTGTGTGAGGTGTCAATGACGTCGATGGCCAGTTGCCGGCATCGTGCGCCGGATGGCGGGTCAGCGCGGTGCGCGGTACCCCAGCCGGGTCGACAACGCGGCGGCGCCCGCGCGGACCAGCCGCGTCCACTCCGCGTGCGCCGCGGGCGTCCAGCGGATGATCGGCGCGGAGACGCTCATCGCCGCGACCGTCACGCCGGTGTGGTCGCGGACCGGCGCTCCGACGCAGCGGACCGCGCTGTCGGACTCGCCGTCGTCGACCGCCACGTCCTCGGCGCGGATGCGATCGAGTTCAGCGCGCAACCGCTCCGGGTTGGTGATGCTGTCCGGCGTCATGACGGGCAGGTCGCCGGGCGGCAGGAGCGCGTCGAGGTCGATCGGGTCGAGGCTGGCCAGCAGTATCTTGCCGACGGCCGTGCAGTGCGCGGGCAGCCGCCGGCCGACCGCGGACACCATCCGGACGGGGTGCGTGCTGTCGACCTTCACCAGGTAGATCACGTCAGCGCCGTTGAGCACGGCGACGTGCACGGCCTCGTCACAGGCGGCAGCAACCTCCTGCGCCACGTCCTGCGCCTCGCGGACCAGGTCCAGCTGGCCGGCGAACGCGGCGCCAAGTTGAAACAGTGGCATGCCAAGCCGGAACTGGACCGGTTGGCCGGGCACGGAGATCAGGTACGAGCGGGCGACCAGCGTGACGAGCAACTCGTGGACGGTGGTCCGAGGCAGGCCTAGCCGCTCGGTGATCTCGCGGGCCGACAGCAGGGGCTGGTCCAGAAAGAGTTCAAGGATGTCGAGGGCGCGGATGACCGCAGGTACCACGCGGGGCATGTATAGTCCTTTCGAAATACCGCACCGTGTTCGATATTTCGACAGGGTAGCGCTGGTACGGTGCGCCAACCGGCACGGCCGGACCTTGCCCCGGCCGTGCGGCCACGACGACTCTAGACGCCTGCCCAATCCGCACCGCAGCAGATCCACCAACCGATACCGCCGCCTGCTCCGGACATCTACGTCCACGGCGTCTCGGTCCACCCCGACCACCACCGGCGCGGTGCCAGGCCGTCGACGTCTCGGCCCCCACGCGCCCTTCCGGATCGAACCCGCGCAGCGCGTCGGCCGCGACGCGCGTCCGAGCGCGGAAGTGCTGGTCTTGCCGTCGACGCTCGGGATAACCACACCGGTCGGGGTTCACATTCGGCACCCGGCCAGTCTGCCGGCGAGTGCGCCGCGTCGCCTCAGCGGTCGACGTCGCGGTCCGGCCGCGGCTCCTCCGGCTCGGACGCGGGAGCCTGCCGGTCGGCCTCCTGCCGTGCGTGGTGCAGCGATGCCGCGGCGCGCCGGATGCCGTCCAGCGTCGCCGCGTCGACCTCCGGGGCCGACGGCTGCTCACTCGCCGCGTCCCGCAGATCGGGCAGGGGCACGTCCGGACTGGCGAGCGGCTCGGCCAGCGAGGTGATGCCGGCCAGCTCCGGACGCCACTGCGGGCCGGCCCCGGCCGCGACCCGTTCGACATCGCCGGCGAAACGCTGCGTCTCGGCGGGCGTCCACGGCCGGGCCCGCTCGGACTCGATCGCGGCGGCCGCGGCCGGCGCCTCGCGCCACTCGCCGTCGGGCGTCAGGTCGTTGCCATACAGGCGGTCGCCGCCACGGCGGTAGACGTCGACCGCGTCGACGATCCGGTCCTCGTCGATCGCCCGGGCCGCCTCGAGCACGCCGCGGTAGGAGGCGTCGTGGTTCTCCCGCGCGGTGAGGCGGCCGTGTCCCTGCTCCGCGACCTGCGTGTGGTATCGGTCGACGATCCCGAGCCGGCTCAGCGGCTCGGGGACCGCCATGATGACGGCCTCGACGCGGTAGCCGGCGTCACGGAACATCTGTGCCGGCTCAACAAAGTCGCCAGGGTCTCGCATTGTGGTCTCGATGATGGTGTCGACGCGATGCTCGATGAGATGGCGCTCGGCCGCGGCCATCCAGCGGCGGCCGTCCATGCTCGTGTACGGGGCGGCGTTACGGTCGTCCTCCGCCAGCAGCCGCCCGTACTGCGGATGGTAGGGCTTGTAGAAGTCGGAGTTGACGACGACGGCTCCACCACGCTCGTCGAGACGATCCTGCACCGCCTGGGTGGTGCGGGTCTTGCCGGCGCCGGGCTGGCCCGCGACGAAGACGACGATCGGGTCGTCCTGCGGCACGCCGCGCGCGAGTTCATTCGGGACGATGCGGGTGTTGAAGATGCGCTGCGATTGCTCGTCGGACAGCAGGTAGCGCCGGGGGTCGATGGGCTGTGTCACGCGTCGCGGTCCCCGGGCGCGCGGAGCAGCTCGCGATACTTACGCAGCACCTCGGTGACGCCCTCATGGTCGGTGGCGCGCAGCCGGCGGCGTTCCTCGGCGCAGGCGGCCATCTCGGCGCGGAGACGCTCGGCCTCCGGCTCGTCGCCGGCCGCCTCGGCGGCGTCGAGCAGCGCAGAGTAATGCGCCACCCCCTCGCCGATGACTTCGATGGCGACCTCGTAGCGGACCGACTCCTGGCTGTTCCATTCGAACGGTTCCAGCCTGCGTTCTTCGGCGTCGCGCGGCATCCGGCGGCCTCCTCTACCAACGGAACGGGCCCGCCCAGCCTAGCCGCCTCCCGCTAGGCTGACGTCCTGCCGTATCGAGGCCGGTGCGCGCCGACGGGGAGGCTACACGTACTGCGATCAGTGCGGGCAGTTGCTGCCGCCCGGGGCGGCGGCCTGTCCCCGCTGTGGTGCGCCGGTCGAGCCCGTCCCCGTTGTGGCGGCCCAGCGGGCGCCGGCGGCGGGCGAGTGGGTGCGGGCCCTGGTGCCGCCGGCCGTCCGGCTCGGCCGTGGTCCGGGCGCCCGGGCCTGGCTCGGGGCGATCGTGCTGCGCAACCTGCGGGGCACCGCGGCGGGCATCGTCGGCGCCTGGTTCAACGTGCCGTTCACCATCATGATGGCGGCGACCGGTGCCGTGATCGGCGCGTTGGTGGGTCTGTTCCACGGCTCGTTCCTCGGCCCGCAGATCGTCGCCCGCGTCGATCGGCTGCTGCAGTAGGTGCTGCCGCTGCCGTTCAGCGCCGGCGAGCTGCTGCCGAGCGCCAGCATCCAGATCGGCGGCATCGTCGGGGCGATCGTCGGCGGCCTCAACGGCGCCTGGACTTTGGGGTTTCTGGCTTTCGCCGAGCCGTGGAAGCGGATGTACACCTCCGACGCGCTCTGGCCGGTGTCGTTCGCGATCGGCCAGGTCGTGGTCGCGGTGTTCGTCGGCGCGCTCTACCCGCTGTGGTCGGTCGCGACCGAGCCGCTGCGGCTGCGCGTCTCCGGTGCCCGCCGGCTGTCGCGGCGCGAGGCGGAATGGCTGATGCCGATGGTGCACGAGGTCGCGGACCGGCTCGGGCTGCGCTCGCTGCCGCACATCCTCATCGACGACCGGCGGGAGGCAAACGCGTCCGCGGGCATCCGCCACATCGTCGTCAACCAGGGCCTGCTCGAACAGCTCGACCACGACCGGGGCCAGGTGTCCGCGGTCATCGCACACGAACTGGCGCACTGGCGCGACGGCGACGCGATCGCACTCGCCTGGGCCAAAGGCGTGACGCTGCCGCTGTACCTGCTCTACGAGATCGCCACCCGGCTCACACGGATGGTGCACAACCGGCCGCTGCACTACCTGATCCGGTTCGTGTTCTGGTCGGTGATCGTCACCGTGCGGTACATCGTCATCCCGATCCAGGCCGCGGCCTGGCGCTCCGCCGAATACCGCGCCGACACGGCGGCCGCGCGGGCCGGCTACCGCACCGGGCTCCACCAGGCCCTGAGCTATCTGCGTCACTCCTTCGACGGCGAGCGCTCCGGCTGGGACGCCGCGATCCTGGCTACGCACCCGCCAACCGAGCTGCGGCTCGAAGCGATCGAGGAACCAGGGCGGACCTATCCGCTACGCGACGACGGGCCCGCCCCCGTCACCATGCCGGCCCGGCCGTCGGTGTCGACCGTCGAGCGGGACCGGTGAGCGCCGTGACCCAGCCGCTGCCGCCGTTCCGGGTCGAGCCGCGCCACCAGGTGTACCTCGGCCTGGACCCCGCGGACGGTTTGCGCCGCTGCTGGTCCGGCCCCGAGGACTCGGTCGGCATCGTCGGCCCGCCCCGCTACGGCAAGACCTCCGGCCTCATCATCCCGGCCCTCATGAGCTGGGCCGGCCCCGTCGTCGCCACGTCGACCCGCGGCGACCTGCTGCGCTTCTGCGCGGGCTGGCGCGCGCACCTCGCCGCCAGGCGCGGCGGCCGCGTGCACGTCTACGACCCGTTCGGCTCAGAGCCCGGGATCACGGGCCTGCGCTGGTCGCCGCTGGCCGGATGCGCCGACCCGGCAGTGTGCTACCGGCGCGTCGCGGCGATGACGGCGGTCGCCGCGCGCGGCATCTCCGACGGCGAGCACTGGCGGGCCGGCGCCGCCATGCTGCTGCGCGGCGCCTTCCACGCCGCGGCGCTGGCCGGGGCCGACCTCACCCAGGTCCGCCGCTGGCTGGCCCAGCAGGACCTGCGCACCGCCGCCGACATCCTCCGCCACAGCGAGACCGCGGCCCGCGGCTGGGCCGACGACCTCCAAGCGGTCGAGCACATCGGCGACCGCGAACGCGGCAGCTTCTTCTCCGTGGCCCGCAACTGCCTCGACGCCACAGCCGAGCCGACGGTACTCGCCTCGACCGCCGCCACAGACCTCGACCTCGACCAGTTCCTGCGCACCGGCTCGACCCTGTTCATCGTCGGCCCGTCACACCACCAGGACGCGATCGCACCGCTCATCGTCGGCCTGGTCGACTCGATCGCCCAGCACGCGGCCGAGCTCGCCGCCCGCTCCCCCGGCGGCCGGCTCGCCGACCCGCTGCTGCTCGCCCTCGACGAGGTCGCCAACATCGCGCCGCTGCGCAGCCTGCCGAGCCTGGTCAGCGAGGGCGGTGGCCGGGGCGTCGTGACGATGTGGGCGGTGCAGTCCCTCGCCCAGCTGCGCGCCCGCTACGGCGCCGACGAGCAGCAGGCCATCCTCGCCGCAACCACCGCCAAGCTCATCTACGGCGGCATGAGCAACGGCGAGGACCTGCGCAACATCTCCAGCTGGGCCGGCGAAGCCCGCGACCCGCAGGTCACCTACTACGCCAGCGGCACCACCCGCACCGACATGATGCGCGGCCCGCGCCCCGCTGCTGGTCGAAACCCGGCCCGCCGGCCTCATGGAGCCCGGCCCTGGTAGGCCCACCGGCCCACCGCGGCCGAGCTGGTGCACAGCCGACGCCGACCAGGCGGTCGCGCTGCTCACCGACCTGACCGCGTGGGTCGCGGACGTCCTGGTCAGATACACGGCGGCTCGCGAGGCCCTGCCGCCATGCTGGATGCTGCACGGCGAAGTCGTCGAGGAACTACTCTGGCTCCGCGACGCCTGGACCGACGCCTACCAGGGCCCGGACGCCGGCCCGGTCGGCGACTGGCACGAACGCCGCATGCCCGGCGTCATGAGCCGCATTCGCCGGTACCCGGGCCAGAACTGCACCTTCGATGAGCACCGCGGCACCGCAGGCGCCGGCTACCGCCTCCGCGACGAACACCACCCATACGACCGGCTCCCACGCGTCGAGCCCGAGGCCGCAGCGGCCTACGCGCACTGGTGGGTGCACACACGCGATCTCGGTCCGGCGGCCCCGCCCGCGCCGACGGTCAGCCCAACGCCTGCTTGATCAGGGCGGTGGTCGGTCCGGCAAGGGATCCGGGCGGATCTCGATCGCCGCAGGCACCCCGCCGCCACGCAGCGCGCCTCATCCGGGTGCGCCAGCGCGGCCAGCGCGTAGCCACGGATTCAGTCCCGCAACGCGTCCGCGTTCAACTAGCAAATACCGATGATTACCAGCGGTAATGGAAACTGGTCAGAGGGCGTGACGGATTTCGCCGGGATCCGGCGCGATTTCCGGATGTCCGGTTCGGTATTGACACCTGTTCGCGGCCGTACTTAGCTTTCCGTGCTCGTGTCGTGGGGTCGCAGGCGTGGCCGAGATCCCGCGAGCACGCGTCCGCCGCGGAACGGAGGACAGGTATGCGCGCTCGTGAATGGGGCCGGACGCCGGGACGCGCCATCCGCACCGCTAGATTCCGGGCGCTACCGATCGTGCTCGCCGTCCTCGTGTTGGCCGGCGGTGGCCAGGCCGCGCCCCGTACGGCCGTGGCCGGGATGCCCGGCGAGGCGGACGGTTCGGCCTCCGGCCCTCCCGTGGTGCTGCCGAGGATCGACTGCGCGGCTCTCGTCGGGCAGGACCTGTCGGGGACGCCCGGCGCTGCGGCGGTCATCGGGTCTGCGACCGCGACGACCTCGCCGGGCGGCTGGGCGGCCTGCGAAGTCAAGGGAATCGCGGCGCCGCAGATCCAGTTCGACGTGCTCCTGCCCACCAAGACGTGGCGGCAACGGTATCTGCAGACCGGGTGCGGGGCGTTCTGCGGCAGTGTCGACTTCTTCGCCGACGCGACGGACGGGTGCGTACCGCTGACCCGCGGCGACTTCGTCGTAGCCACCAACAACGAAGGGCACGTCGGCGTGTCCGGCTTCGACGCCACCTTCGGTGCCGACCCGCAGCTGCGGGTCGACTTCGGCTACCGGGCCGACCACGTCGTCGCGCTCGTCGCCAAGCGGCTCATCGCGCTCTACTACGGACAAGGCCCGCGCTACTCATACTTCGACGGCTGCTCGCAGGGCGGCCACCAGGGCTTGACCGAGGCGCAGCGGTACCCGCATGACTTCGACGGCATCGTCGCCGGAGCCCCGGCGTCGTTGCTCACGTCGCTCATCGTGTGGTCCGCGGGCTGGCACGCCACGGCGAACACCGACGCGCGGGGCCGACCTATCCTGACCGCCGCCAAGCTTCCCGCGCTGCACGCCGCCGTCCTGCGCGAGTGCGACGCACGGGACGGCCTGGCCGACGGCCAGATCGACGACCCGCGTGCCTGCGCGTTCGATCCGCGGAGCCTGCGCTGCCCGACGGGAACCGACAATGCGAACTGCCTCACCGACGTGCAGATCGAGGCCGTACGCAAGCTGTACGACGGGCCACGCGACGAGCGGGGCCGGCGGATGTACCCGGGGGGTGAGCCCGTGGGCTCGGAAGCGAACTGGGCCCGCTGGGTCACCCCGACCGCCACCGGCGACCCGGCCGTGGCCGAGGCCAACGCGACGAACGCGCTGAAGTACCTCGCCTACCCGTCCGCCCGGCCGTCGATGACACTGCACGACCTGCACTACGACTCGGCGACGTTCCGCGAGATCGCCCAGCAGGCCGCTATCTATGACGCGACCGACCCCGACCTGACGGCCTTCCGCGCCGCGGGTGGGAAGCTCCTCCTCTGGCACGGCTGGGCAGACCAGGCGATCTCGCCGTACGGGACGATCGCCTACTACCACGCCCTCACCGAGCGCATGGGCGGGACGGACGCCACGCAGCGGTTCGCCCGCCTGTTCATGCTGCCGGGCGTCGCCCACTGCGGTGACGGACAGGGACCGGACGCGATCGACGCGCTCACCCCCACCCTCGCCTGGGTCGAGAACGGCGTCGCACCCGACCGGCTCGTCGCCACGAAACGCCAGGACGACACCGTCGTACGGACCCGGCCGGTCTACCCCTATCCGACCGTCGCACGCTACGACGGGAGCGGCAGCACCGACGACGCGGCGAACTTCGCACCCACACCGCCACCCAGGCGCTACGAGGACGACATCCCCTGGCTCGGGTCGTTCCGCTCCGGCTACGAGCAGACCTGCGGCTGGCACGACGGCCGCTGGTCCTGCACCCCGGCGCCACAACCAAGCTAGCTTGGGCGGCTTGCCGTCCTACTCCCCAACCGCGGTAAGGACCCACTTGGTCCGCGTCAACGCCCCGCTCGCGCTCCACCGTGCCGCACTACAGCAAAAGCAGCGCCCTCACGACCGAGGGCGCCGGACCGGCCGCGCGCAAAGCGCACCGGGTAAAGGGGTGTCTGTAAGCCTATTGTTAATCCTTTTTGGCGGTTTTGGTGTTGGCTGTCTGGTTCAGGTGTACTTCCTGGTCCACATCCGGGCAGGTGCCCGATCCCACGCATGATCACCGCCGCCGGGCTGCGGTGGAGTGCGAAGTCGTCCACTTACTCCCACTTCGGAGTAAGTGGACGACTTCGCCATGCGCGAGCTCACCGCCCAGCAAGCCGACGACCTCTACGAACTGATCTCCGAACGCGCCCAGGCCGGACGATCGTTGATCGCCACCTCGAACCGGTCACCCACCGACTGGTACCCACTGTTCCCCAACCCCGTCGTCGCCGAATCCCTCCTCGACCGGCTCATCAACACCAGCCACCAGGTCTTCATGAACGGCCCCAGCTACCGACCCAACAAACGACCCGGCCGCGCCAGCTCGACAACCACCAACACCACCAAGTAGAACTACAACGAGGCCCACTACTTGGGGAATTACCTGAGCGCAGCCCCGGGGAATTCCGGGTTCTGGCACATGAAGTGTGGCGGGGCGGCGGGCAGTGTGGGATTGGGGACGGTCCTGGCTGACGGTGTCGACTTTGGCGTGCGGCATGCCTTTCAAAAGAGCACCAGAAGCCCACTGCCCGGCGATGCCAGTGCGTCACGGTGGGAGGCTCCGGTGGTAGCTGCCTCGCCATCCTGATCTGCCGATGACGCGCGTGGCTGTGAGAAGAGCCATCAGCGCGGCCTCTTGAACCTCCCGCCGCGTGAGGTTCTAGCCTCAAGCCTGTGAAGGTAGTCGGGAGGAAGCGGCGCTGGAGTGTCGGTGAGCTTGCCCGAGCCAGCGGTTTGACGGTGCGGGCGTTGCACTACTACGGCGAGATCGGCCTGGTGTCGGCGAGTGAGCGGACCCCGGCTGGGCATCGCCGCTACACCGACCCAGACGTGCGTCGCCTGTATCGGCTGCGGGCCCTGCACTTGCTGGGTTTGCCACTGGAGGAGATCAGGACGGTGCTCAACACAGCCGACGATTCGGCTGCGTTGCGCCAGATCCTTGTCGCGCAGTTGGCGGATCTGGATGCCCGGGCGGCGGGCATCGCTGAGCTACGGGGGCGGATCCAGGCATTGCTGGAGCAGGTTGACGGGTCAGGCATGCCCGGTTCCGGGTCGTTCCTGACGGTGCTGGAGGCGACTGTGCCACTCGTACACGCGAACGCCTACCTCACCCCACAGCAGCGGGAGGCGGTTGTCCAGCACGCGCGGGAGCTGGGCGACGACACAATCACCGTGCTGAAGGCGGAATGGCTAGGGCTGGTGGAGCAACTGCGCACGCTCCTGCGCGACGGCGTAGCGGCAGGCGACCCGCGCGTACGGGCCCTTGCCGGCCGGTGGACGGAGATCGGTACGGCGCTGCGTGGCACGACCGGCGACGACGGTCGCCTGAACACGGCGCTGGCCGCGATGTGGCGCGACAACCGGACCGTGATCGATCAGGGGATGGCCGACCGCGTCGCCTGGTTGGACGCCGGCGACGTCGCCGCCGTCGTCGAATACGTCCAGCAGGCCCGCCAGCTCGGCGAATACGACGAAAGGACTGTCGGTGACCACGGATGATGTCGGGGCGTGGCTGCGGGCCAACGCCGCGGTGCTGCGAACCATCGATCCCGACGACGATGACTTCAGCGACCTGGAACCGCTGCGCGAGATCGTCGGTGATGCGCGGGTGGTCGCGATCGGGGAAAGCACGCACCGGATTCACGAGTTCTACCAGGTACGCCACCGCCTGACCCGATTCCTGCTCGGCGAGCTCGGGTTCACCGCCTTCGTCATGGAATCTGGCTTCCCCGAGGGCCTGTCGGTCAACGAGTGGATCACCGGAGGCCCGGGGGACGTTGATGAGCTGCTGCACCACGGGATCACCTACAACATGGGCAGATGCGTGGAGATGCGCGACCAGCTGGAATGGTTCCGCTCCTTCAACGCCACCCATGACCGCCAGGTCCGCTTCTACGGCATGGACCCTTCAGATTCCAGCGCGTCGGCAATGCCGTCGATCAACATCGCCGTGGAATACCTCGACAAGGTCGACCCAGCCTACGCCGAAGCGGTCCGAAGTCGCCTGCTGCCGCTGTTCGAGTACCTGCCCGCCGACCGCACCGGGCTTGCCTGGGCGGCCCCGGCGTTGCATGCGTACATCGCGCTGGAACCGGCCGTCCGCAACGAAATGACCGCCCGCGTCGGAGCGTTGGCCGAGCGGATGCAGGCAATGCGGGTGGTCTACACCAGCCGCTCCAACCACGAAGCATTCGAACTGGCATACCGGTGCGCGGTCACCGCCCGCCACACAGACGCCTTCCTGCAGGCGGTCGCCCTTGGCGCCGAACGCACCTACGAAGGCGCCAACATCCGTGACGCGATGATGGCCGAGAACGTCGAGTGGATCCTGCAACGCGAAGCCCGCATCGTCATCGGCGCGGCCAACGGACACGTCCAACGATGGCCATTCTCAGCACCGCCGATCGTCAACGACCAACTCACCATGCTCGGTGAGCATCTGGCCGCGTCACTCGGTGACCAGATGGTGGTCATCGCCACCAGCTTCGGCGGCGGTGACCTGTTCCTGCACCGGCCCATCCCAGACGGGCCGCCAGGTCACACCGAAACGTTCATCGAGGACATGCCGCCGCTTGCCCCCGACAGCCTCGACGCGCTGCTCACCACCGCTGGGGCACCGCGCTACCTGCTCGACCTGCGCAAGGTCCCCGCCAGCGGACCCATCGCTGCCCGGTTCGCCACCACCAGTTCGATGATGACCGGCGGGCAGGCAACGCCGGTCAACCCCGTGGCGGCGTTCGACGCGGTGGTCTACGTGGACACGGTCACGCCCTGGCAGCATCTCCTCGACCAAACGTAGACGGACTCACTCAGCCACCGCGCTGACCTATGGACGGAACATCAATCACCCCCACGCGGAACGTGAGCCAGCGCCACATCCTCACGACATCGTTGGGTGATCTGCGCGTTTCGGACGTCGGGAAGGTCGCGTGACGCTGCGTTGGCAAGGCTGACGTGCGGGGGTTTGCGCTGGATGTCCACTCACGGCTGACCTGCGGGGGTGTTGGTGAGGTAGCGGTGCAGGTCTTCGGGATGCTGGTCTTGGCGGTGATCGCGCCGAGGCTGTGGCCTTGGGCCTTGAGTAGCCGCGCGTATTCGATCTTTTCGGGTGGGTGGGCGATTTGGCGGCCAACGTGGCGGCCGTTGGCTTCGGCGACGGCGCGGGCGTTGGCGGCGCGTTCGGCGGTGAAGGTGCGTTCCATCTCTGCGAACAGGGCCAGCAGCAGGAACGCGATGCGGCCTATGCCCTCGTCGGCAGTGTTGATGGGCAGTGGGTCGGCGAGGGAGCGGACGCCGATGCCGCGTTCGGCGAGGGAGCGGACGAGGTTGAGGTCACCTGCGGCCGGCCTGGAGCGAAGCGTGAGGGGTTCGTCGAGCAGCCCGGCAGCCGGACCGGCCGCTGGCGCGGGCTTCGGCGGGTTCGGCCGGGAGCGCTGTTTCGAGGCCGCAGCAACCGCAGTGACCATGCTGCCGAGCCGAACGACATCGTGACGGGATACGCACGCGCACGAGATCGTCGACGTACCCGCGCCCGTGTTGCGCGATCGAGGATGCGCGTGTCGGTGCCGACCGCGACGTGCGCAGCGGCTGCTGGCCGCTGCGCCTTCCGGGGTCTTCCGGCGCCGGTGACCGGCAGACGCGCGCAGACCCCGGGCCGGCGCTCGGCTGTAGCGGCTGACGGCGCCCCGCCCGCGGAGGCCGCGTGCGCACGCGCGGGCACGGGAACGGCTCCGCTCCCGGCCGGCCCAAGCGACCGATGAGGTACTCGCCGAACGTGGCGTGCAGGAACTCGTAGCTGCCGCTGCCGGCGGCCTCGCCCGCGGTGCCGGCGGTCTCGGCGGCGTGGATGAAGAAGAACCCGGCGATGGTGCGCAGGGCCTCGTCGAGCGGGCGGACGAAGTCGCGCCAGCCGGCCGAACAAGTAGCCCACCGCGGCCGTCCCGCCGACGATGGCACCGGCCGATGATCCTTCAATGTGATCCAGAGCCCAGCCTCCGGGGTGGTCCCGGCTCGCCGCGCTCGCGCATCGAGGTTGATGGCAGTGCTGTTGCTAACCACTGCCATCAACTTGTCGCTCGACACGTCAGGCGGCTGTCCATGCAGACGCCGGCCAGATGTCGGTGGATGATCCCGCTACCGGCGTCGGCGATGAGGATCGAGCTCAGCGTAGCGTGCGGTGCGCAAGGACATTCAACCCTCGCAGCGCGGTTCGCAATGCTTGCCCGGGGTCCGTGTGGCCAGGTCAGGGCCGGGTCAGAACGATGCGTTTGCTGCTGTCGACCGGTCGCGCCCAGGCGCGTTCGACATCGGATAGCGGGATCGGGTCAGTCGCCACGGCGAAGGTGCCGCGGGTGATCTCGGCCAGGGCGGCCGGGGCCTCGGCGGCCATCTCCGGTACGGTCAGCGAGCCCTGCCCGCTGCCGATCACCTCAATCCTCGACGACCGCAGCGCACCAGCCGACAGCGCTGCCTGGGCGCACGCCGCCGGCGACCAGGCCGTAAGCCAACGCCAGGTTGCCGGAGATGTTCCGGTAGGTGCCCCTGGGGAAGCGCGGGCGGCTTGATCTAGTACTGGACCACGAATTGCTCGGTGGTCTCGCCGAAGGTCCAGCCGGCCTTGAACACGGTGATGTTCGCGTCCCGGATGTCCGGAGCCTTGGCGAACCGCGCGCTGAGGAAGCCGATGGTGGTCTCGGTCGGCCGTCCGTACATCCAGGAGAGCAGGCCGAGCGCGAACATGTTCTTCGCCCGGGCGTCCTTGTGGGTCAGCCCGAACTCCATGACCGCCTCGACCGGTCATCCCGGTCAGATCCTGCACCGACAGGTCGTAGCCCGCCAGCGAATCGTCCTCGAGCGGGTTGCCGTCGTAGCCCGCCTTCTGCAGGTTCCGTGAGGAGAAGTCGTGGGAGTCCACGATGATCGCGGAGCCGGGCTTCATGTCCGACTGGTTCACCGTGAGCGCGGCGGGGTTCATCGCCACCAGCGCGTCCGGAGCGTCGCCTGCGGTCAGGATGTCGTGGTCGGCGAAGTGCACCTGGAACGACGAGACGCCCGGCAGCGCGCCCTGAGGAGCCCGGATCTCGGCCGGGAAGTTCGAGAACGTCGCCAGGTGGTTGCCGAACGCGGCCGGCTCCTGGGTGAACCGGTCACCAGTGAGCTGCATGCCATCGCCGGGGTCACCAGCGAAACGGATGATCATCCGGCCGAGCTGTTGGATGCGCATCATGCACGCTCCCGGACAAGGGGGCGAGCGTCCTCGATCCGGTGCGCTACTGGGTCCTCGAGTGTCGCCACCGCGTCGCCGAGCGGGGACCCCTCGGCGATCGACGCGCGCAGCCGCATCAGTGCCGCCGAAGCGCCGAGGCCGACGGCCCCGACGAGTGTGCCTTTACTTCCGAACACTCCGAGGCGGCCGCCACCAGCCATGCCGATGACGACCTCGTCGGCGAGGTCGATCAAGCCGAGGCCTTGGATCTTCAGGTCGTACTGATCGCTCCACCAGTACGGCGGTTGGTCGGCAGGCCGGGGCTTACCGAGGATCGAGGCAGCCGCACGGTCAGCCTGCTCGGTCGCCGCCGTCCAGTGTTCGCTCCGCCGGCCGAGTGGAGCGGCAGCATCGCCGACGACATAGACGTCTTTCAGATTCGTGCGCTGCTCGGCATCGCAGACGACGCCGTCCGCGAGGACGAGACGGGAGCCGGCCAGCCAGCGCAGGTCGGGCTCGGCACCGACCGCCTCAAGGACCAGGTCCGGCCGCAGGACTGTTCCGTCGGACAGCGTCACACCGTCGGCGTCGGTCCTCGTCACCGTCGTCTCCAGGTGCAGCACCACGCCGTGCTCACGATGGAGAGCAGCGACCTCGGCCCCGAGGATCGAACCCGTGACGCGGGCGGTCGGGCTCGGCAGGGTATCTGCCAGGTGGACGTCGGCTCCACGTGCACGACAGCTCGCCGCTACCTCGCAGCCGATCAGCCCGGCGCCCACGACCAACACGGTGGCATCGGGTCGGGCGACCGCGCGCAGCGACACAGCATCGGCATAGCTGCGTAGCACCGCCCCCTGGAGACTTGGGACCCGCCGTGCACGGGATCCGGTGGCGATGACGAGAGTGGAGTAGACAAGACCGAAGTCGTGGAGCCTGAGGAACCGCGCGTGCGCGTCGAGACCGACGGCGCGTGAGCCGCCGCGCCAGTCCACGTCGAGCGCCAAGCAAGCCTCCTCGTCGAGGAGGACCGGCAGATCGCGCTCTCCGCGCAGGACCTGCTTGGACAGCGGCGGCCTGTCGTAGGGCCATTCGGTCTGTGCGTCGACCAGGACCAGCGGCCCGCGGTAGCCACCGCGTCGCAAGCGTCGGACGACCCGGACGCCGGCTACGCCGGCGCCCACCACCACGATCGGGTCGTCCATCAGAACGACGCCACGTCGCGGATGCCGGCCAGGAGCTCCTCGGCCGACGGAATCGCGAACTGCTCGAGGTGCACGCTCTGCGGGATCGGAGTCTCGATACCGCAGATCCGCCGGATCGGAGCCTCAAGGCTGGTCACGCAGGTCTCCGCGATCACCGCGGATATCTCGGCCCCGGCACCGCCGGTGCGGCCGGCCTCGTGGGTGATGATCACCCGGCCGGTCTTCTCGACGGTGCGCACGATCGCCTCGGTATCCAGGGGGCGCAGGCCGCGAGGGTCGAGCACCTCGACCGAGATGCCCTCTGCGGCGGCTAACTCGGCTGCCTCGAGCGCCCGGTGCACCATCCGGCCCCAGGCGATCACGGAGATGTCGTGGCCCTCCCGCTTCACGTCGGCCTGGCCCAGCGGGATCGTGTACTCTTCCTCGGGCACCTCGCCCTTGAGGCCGTACATGCCCTTGTGCTCGAAGAACGCGACTGGGTTGTCGTCACGGATCGCCGACTTGAGCAGGCCCTTCGCGTCGTACGGCGTGGACGGGATCACGATGTGCGTGCCCAGCGCCGGCAGCAGCGCCGCCTCCGGGCAACTGGAGTGTTCGGGTCCGGCGCCGCCGGCAGCGCCTTCGGGCAATCGGAGCACCATCGGCACGGTGAACAGTCCGCCGTGCATGTAGCGCCACTTGGCCATCTTCCCGACGATCTCGTCGCCGGCGTTCCACAGGAAGTCCGCGTACTGGAGCTCCACGACTGGGCGTAGCCCGGTGATCGCGGCGCCTACGCCTCCACCGACCAGGAACATCTCCGAGATCGGGGTGTCGATCACCCGGTCTGGGCCGAACCGGTCGAAGAGCTTGCGAGTGACGCCGAACGCACCGCCGAAGGCGCCCACGTCCTGACCCATCACGAAGACCCGCTCGTCCCGCGCGAGCTCTTCGGCCAGCGCCTCGTTGATGGCGCGCGCGTAGCTGATCACCCGGGTCATGCGTACAGTCCTTCGTCAAGCCGTTCGCGTCCCGGCAGGGTTCCCGTCAGGGCCTCCTCG
The DNA here is from genome assembly GCF_050942935.1 of Dactylosporangium sp. CA-233914. Lineage (NCBI taxonomy): Bacteria > Bacillati > Actinomycetota > Actinomycetes > Micromonosporales > Micromonosporaceae > Dactylosporangium > Dactylosporangium sp. CA-233914. The sequence continues at coordinate 9,275,510 of NZ_CP192030.1, forward strand.
CGGGCGGCCGCGAGCTCGGCGGCGACGTCCTTCTCAAGGTCCACGAGCGCGTCCCCGGTCGCGGTCCCGTCGGCCAGCAGTCGGGCCCGGGTAGCCAGCACCGGGTCGGCAACGCGGGCGGCTTCCAGCTCCTCGGGGCTGCGGTAGGTCATCGGGTCACCCTCGTAGTGGCCGCGCTGCCGCGGGACGGTGCCCTCGACCAGTGTCGGGCCCTCCCCGCGGCGGGCGCGTTCCACCGCCTCGGTCACGGTGGCGTGCACCAGCCACGGGTCGGTGCCGTCGATCGAGACACCGTGCATCCCGTACCCGGCGGCCCGCTCGGCGAAGGACTCCACCGCGGTGACCGCGTGCTGCGGGGTGGAGATCGCCCACCCGTTGTTCTGGACGACGAAGATCACCGGCAGCTTCCAGGCGCCGGCCACGTTCGCCGCCTCGTGGAACGTGCCGCGGTTCGCAGCGCCGTCTCCGAAGAAGTTGACCACCACCTGGTCGGTCTTCCGGAGCTTGATCGACAGCCCGACACCCGCGGCGAGGACGTGACCGCCGCCCAGGGTCCCGGACTGGCCGAGCACCCCGTGCGCCGGGTCGGCGATGTGCACGATGCCGGCACCCAGGCCCTTGGTGGAGCCCTTGTCGTTGGCCAGGAAGTCGCCGAAGAGCTCGACCAGCCTCATTCCCTTGGCGATCATGTGCGCGCAACCGCGGTGGTCGTATAGCAGGTAGTCGTCGTCACGGAGCATCGCCATCGATGCCACTTCGAGCGCCTCGTGGCCACGGCCGGCGTGGTAGAAGCCGGACACCAGTCCCTCGTCCAGCATCCTGAGCAGTTCCTGCTCCCACTGCTGGGCGAGGTACATCGTGCGGTAGATCGCCACCTTGGACTCGCCGTTGAGCACGCTGTCGCCTCCGGTACTGGGCACGGTCATCCGCCTGCCTCGATCCGGGCGCGGAAGGCCTGGGTGAATCGGGCCGCGGTCATCCCGTCGACGACCCGGTGGTCGAACGCGATCGCCAGCTGCATCCGGGTGCCGATCTCGATCCGGCCGTCGACGACCACCGGCTCCTGCGCCAGCTTGCCGACGAAGACCAGCGCGCACTGCGGGGCATTCACGATCGGGAAGCCAGTGTCGATACCGAACGCGCCGAGGTTCGACAGGCTGATGGTGCCGCCGCTGAGCCGATCGAGACCGATCCGGCCGGCGCGGGCCTGCTCGGCGAGCTCCTTGGTGGTCCGGGCGACCTCGGCGATGTCCATCCCGGTGACCTGGCGGACCACCGGCACCACCAGGCCGCGGTCGGTGGCCATCGCCACAGCGACGTTGACGTCGGCGTACCGCACGATCTCTCCGTCACCGAAGGAGGAGTTCACCTCGGGCACCTCGGCGGCACTGTGCGCGAGCGCGGAGACGAGCAGGTCGGTGTAGGTGACGTGCACCCCCTCGTAGCGCAGCCGCTTGAGCCGGGCCGCCAGGGCCGCGGCGTCGACGCTGACCTGCTGGACGAACTGCGGCACCTCGTGCGCGGTGCGAGCCATCGTCTCGGCCATCGCCTTGGCGACGCCCTGCAAAGGGATCCGGGCGGCGACGGCGACGCCGTCGATCGGGCGTTGCGGTGCGGACGGCGCCAGCGCATCCTGTGGGGCAGCAACGGGGGGAGCGAGGGCCGCCATCACGTCCTCGACCCGGATGTAATCCCGGCCGTCGGCGGGGCTGAGCGCACCTAGGTCGATACCCAGGTCGCGGGCGACGCGTCGGGCCTTGGGCACCGCCTTCACCCGGCCGCTGGACGGCTCCGGGATGACCGCCTCGGCGGCCTCCGGTACGACTGCTGCCGATACGACTGCTGCCGCGGCCAGCTGGTCGCCGCCGAAGAAGCGGGCCACCGCGGCGTCGTCCACGGCCTCGCCCGGGTCGGCGACCACGGCCAACGTGGTCCCGACAGCGATTTCGTGATCACTCGGCGACACCAGGATCCGGGCGAGCAATCCGGCGGACTTGGCCTCGACCTCGATGTTCGCCTTCTCGGTCTCCACCTCGTAGAGCACGTCCCCCTCGGCGAAGGCGTCGCCCTCGGCCACGGACCAGTGCCGGATGACCCCGGCCTCCATGGTCTGGCCGAGCCGCGGCAGGCGGATCGCTTGCATGATGACTACTCCTTCGGTTCGTCGTCGTTCAGCGACCGGTCCACGCGGGGTCGCGCTTGGCCACGAAGGCTTCCGCTCCCTCGCGGGCGTCGTCGGATGCGGCGATCCGGTCGGCCAGCGCGGCCTGGTGGGCGAAGCCGTCCACCACCGGCCGGTCGGCCGCACTGTCGATGAGGTCCTTGCTGGCGACGACCGCGAGCGGTGCGTTAGCGGCGATCTCCCGGGCCAGCTCCACGGCCCGCTCCAGGGCGGTGCCGGGTTCCACGAGCACGTCGACCAGGCCGAGGCGGTGCGCCTCGACGCCCGCGACCGGGACACCGGTGAGCGCCATCAGCTTGGCCGCACCCGGAGTGATCCGCCGGGGCAGCCGGAGCAGCCCGCCGGCCGCGGCGATGAGACCGCGTCGCGTCTCCGGCAGTCCGAACCGCGCGTCCTCGGCGGCGACGACGATGTCGCAGGCGAGTGCTATCTCGCAGCCGCCGGCGAGCGCCCAGCCCTCGACCGCGGCGAGCAGCGGTTTGGCGGTGGGCCGGGTGCACATCCCAGCGAAGCCACGGTCGAGGACCACCTGCTCACCGGCGAGGAAAGCCTTGAGGTCCATGCCCGCGCTGAACGCACCACCGGCGCCGGTGAGCACTCCCACGCGCAGGTCCTCGCGCGCGTCGAGCAGGTCCATCGCGCGGCCCAGGGCCTCGGCGACCTCGGCGTTGATCGCATTGTGCGCTTCGGGCCGGTCGAGGACGACCACGAGGACCCCGTCGTCCTCGGTCAGGGTCACCGCCGGTTTGCTCACGAGGCTGCCCTCGTCGGGTTGATGAGCACCTTGAGATCGGCGCCCGGGTTCGCCGCCATCCGGGCGAGCTCGGCCGGCGCCTCGGCGAGCGGGATCACCTTGCTGATCAGCGGCGCCGGGTCGAGTGCCCCGGCGGCGATCATGCCGGCGACGGTGGCGAGGTCGCCCTGGTAGCCGAGTGCGCCGAGCAGGCCGCGTTCGAAGAGCACCAGCCGGGCGGCGTCGACGGTGACCGGCTCCTTGGACAGCCCGACCGCGACGATGTTGCCGCCCCGCCGGGTCAGCTCCAGCGCCGACTCCAGGCCGACCTTGCTCCCGCTGCACTCGATGACGGCGTTGGCACCGCCGCCGGCGAGGCCGCGGATCGCGCGGGCGTCGTCGCGGCGTTCACCGGTCGGCGTGAACAGCGCATGGCCGTGCTGGGATGCCAGGGCACCCCGCTGCGGGTTGAGTTCCACGACGAGCACGGCGACACCCATCGAGCGCGCGACCAGAGCGACCGCGGCGCCGATCGGGCCGTAGCCGATCACCACGGCTGTGCCACCGGCGGTCACAGCGGACCGGACCAGCGCGTGGTAGGCGACCGCGAGCGGTTCGAGCAGGGCACCGGCGGCCAGGTCGACGCCGTCGGGGAGCGGGACCACGCAAGCCTGCGGGATCCGCGCGCTCTCCGCGAAGCCGCCGTCACAGGCCAGCCCGATCGAGCCGCCGAGTGCGCAGTGGTTGTAGCGGCCGGTCAGGCATTCGTGACAGGAGCCGCAGCGCAGGGTCGCATCGGCCGCGACCCGGTCGCCGACCTCGACACCTCGGACGCCGTCACCGACCGCGGTGACCACGCCCGCGAACTCGTGACCGAGGGTGACCGGCGGGCGGTGGCCGGTGAGCACGTGTGGCCGGTCCTGGATCGCGACCGGTCCGACGGCGTACTCGGCAAGGTCACTGCCGCAGATGCCGCAGAGCGCGATCTCGATCTCGACCTCGGCGGCAGCCACGGGGCCGGTCGGTTCGATCTCCTCCAGCCGGACGTCGCCACGGCCATGCCATCGCAGAGCTTGCATGACGGAAATCGTACTGACCGTACGAACGGTCAGTCAACCTCGGGACGACCCGGATTTCGCCCGTGACGTTCGCACATGCCGAAACCCGCGCAGCAAGGGATCTCATCGCTCGCGTTCACGCGCGATTCGGCATCGCCCTCAGATCAGTGGTCGCGACGACCAGGTCGACGCGAGTTTGCGGAATCAGCAAGGACGAACTGCGGGAGGTGCTGACCGGACGGCAGTTCCTCGAAGGTCAGCCGGACCCTGCTACCGATCGGGACCAGCTCTGGCTCGCCGTCCTGAAGGACGTTGGCCATCATCCGCACGCCCTCGTCGAGGTCGATCAAGGCGAACACGTAGCTGTCCGGGAACTCCGGGGAGAGCCGGTAGCGGACGACCGTCGAGACGAACACGGTGCCCTCGCCCGCGGACGTCGTCCAGGTGCTGTCCCGGCCGTGGCACTGCGGGCACACCGAGGTCAGATAGATCCGCGCTTGGCCGCAGTCCGAACAGACCCGAAGCGGCAGTTCGCCCTGCGCGGTGCGCTCCCAGTACTCGACCCCGAGTTCGGTGGGCCGGACCGTGCGGAACGCGATCGGTTCCTGCGGCGGGATCGAGGAACCCGCGACGGACGTGCTCATGATGCAGCTCCGAGGAGGAACGAGGCGTTCATGCCGCCACAACCGGACAGGCCGTGCAGCAGCGCGTGCCGGGCGCCGTCCACCTGACGCTCCCCCGCCTCCCCGCGCAATTGACGCACCGCTTCGGTGAGGAAGAAGAGCACGGCGGGGAACGCCGGGAGCCCGTGGTTCAGCGCACCTCCATGGGTGTTGCACGGCAGCCGCCCGCCCGGGGAGGTCGCGCCCTCGCGGTACAGGTGCACGGCTCTGCCCGGCTCGGCGAAGCCGGCGGCCTCGAGCTGGTAGAGCGGCATGTACGCGAACCCGTCGTAGGGGTAGAAGATGTCGATGTCATCCGGGCCGAGCCCGGCCTCCTCGTACGCTTCGTTGAAGCTGGCCCGAGCCAGGTCCGTGACGGTGCCGTCCAGCTCCGGGAACGAGCCCATGTAGTAGTGGCTGTACCGGGTCCCGGTGCCGAGCACCGGCACCGACCGGTCGCGCTGCGCCGACGTCAATGCCGAGGTCGCCGAGACCACGAACGCACTGGCACCGTCGATCGAACGCGAGCAGTGCAGCACCCGGATCGGGTCGGCGACCAGCGGCGAGGCGAGGACCTCGGGTACGGTGAGCTGCTCGGTGGCCGCACTCGCCGGGTTGAGCACCGCCCACTGCCGGGCCGAGACCGCCACCTGGGCCAGCGCCTCGTCCAGCTCCTCGCGGCTCCAGCCATGCCGGTGCGCGTAGCGTTGGGTCACCATCGCCCACTGGCCAGGAGCTGTGTGTCCGTAGGGCCCTTCGAGCTCCTGGTCGTGGAAGTCCATCCACGCGCCCTGGGCGTTGTCGCGGCCGAGCCCGGTGCGGAAGGAGTCACCGGCGACCACCAGCGCGTGCCGAACCTTGCCGGCGGCGGCGAGCAGCGCCGCCTCGCGCAGGGTCTGACCGGCGGCACCACCCCCCAGCTTCGAGGTCCCGGTCCAGCGCAGCGGGCCCAGGCCCAACTGTTCGGCGAGGCGGATGTGGTGGCGGTGCACGTCGCGCCCGTTCTCCGCGGCGAGCACCCCGAAGCTGATCAGGCCGTCGATCTCGTCCAGGCCGACACCGGCGTCGGCGGTGGCCTCCACGGCCACGTCCACGCAGGTCTGGATCGGACTGCGCGCGACGTTGCCGAGCCGGCTGTCCGCGATCCCGGTGACGGCGGCGCTGCTCATCGGTTCACCTGCTCACGTTCGTCCCACTGCCGGCGCAGATCCTTGGTGTCGAGCTTGCCGAGGTCGGTCCGCGGGAGCTCCGCAACGGCGATGACGACCGACGGCACCTTGTACGGCGCCAGGCGCTCGGCACTAAACGCGATCACCTCGTCCGGGTCGGCTCCGCCGACGACGAACGCGACGATCTGCTCCTCGCGGACCGCGTCGGGGACGCCGATCACCGCGGCCTCGTCCACGGCCGGGTGCTCGAGCAGGGTGTCGACCACCTCCGGGATGGCGACGTTGTGCCCGGCCCGCTTGATCATCTCGCTGGTCCGGCCGGCGTAGTACAGGTAGCCGTCGCCGTCGGCCACGGCGAGGTCGCCGGTGCGCCACCAGTCATCGGGGTCGTAGCGGACCAGGTCCCCGGATTCGTGGTCGATCCGGCCGAGCGCGACGCCGTAAGGCACGACCGAGCGGACCCAGATCTCGCCCGGCGTTCCAACACTGACGTCCTTGCCCACGGCGTCGACCAGGCGGATCCGGTGCGAGAGCGCGACGTGACCGATCGGGTTGCTGTTGTACTCGAAGCGGACCGGGTGCAGGTCGCAGATCGCCACCGGGGCGCAGAGTTCGGTCTGGTAGTAGACCTTGCGCTGCAGCGCGCCGAAGATCCGGGTGAACCGCGCACAGGTCTCGGCGTCCAGGTCGAGCGCAGTCGGCACGATCCGCAGCGGGGTCTCGATCGGCTCGTCGCCCTCGAGGTTGGCCAGCACCATCTTCACGTGCGTGCCGTTGAGGAAGGCGACGGTCGGCCGGTACTTGCGCAGTTGGTCCGGGAACCCGCTGGCGGTGAACCGCTCGGCGATCACGATCCGCACCCCGAGCGCGAGCCAGGACAACAGTTGGTTCACGTGCCCATTGGAGTGACACCAGGGGAAGAAGGTCAGGCCGACGTCGAGCGGGCTGAGCGCGTAGTACTCCTGACAACTGACGATCGCAAACATCAGGTTGCCGTGGGACAGCACGATCGGCTTGGGCAGCGAGGTCGAGCCGGAGGTGCAGATGATGGTCGCCGGGGCCGTCACCCGGCACTGCTTCGCCGCCTCGACGAACTCGGCGACCGCGGCCGGGTCCACCGGGCCGCCGTCGAGGGTAACGACGTGAGCGGCGTCGAGGACCGGGATGCCGAGTTCCCACTCGGCGGCGAGGTCGGCCTCGCCGCCGTCGGTGATCACCAGTGCGAGCCGGCTGGAACTCACCTGGCGGCGCACCTCGGCAGCCGTCAGCTTGGTGCTGATCGGCGCGACCACGAGACCGGAACCGGCCAGCGCGATCACCAGCGCGGCGTTCTCGAGCGTGTTCTCCAGGTGCAGGCCGACGTGCGCTCCGGGCGCCAAAGCTCGTTCGGCGCGGAGCACCAGGGCCGCCTCGACGGCAGCGCCGAGCAGTGCCGCGCGGGTCACCGACCGGCCGGCCTCGTCCTCGGCGGCCACCGCGGCGCCGTCCACCTCGACCATTCGCAGGAAGCTACCGATCCAGGTGCGCCCACCGACGGCGTCCCAGGACTGCCGTCCCGACGCCCACGCCGAAGCGTCCGTCATTGCTGTCCTCCTACGGTCGGGACGATGCCGAGTGATGCAGCCTCCAGGAACAGCATCTCTGGGATCAGGCACGCAGGCGAGAGCCGGAGCAGAAACCGCACTGCCTCGGCGAGGTCGGCCGGCTGCACCATGTCCGCGGCCTTGAGCTGGTCCTTGACGTAGTCGCTCAACGCGGTGTCGACGAATCCGGGGCAGAGCGCGGTGAACCGGATGCCGGTGGAGTAAAGCTCGCGGTTCATCGAGTCGGTGAAGCCGACGACACCGTGCTTCGCGGCGGCGTACACAGACAGTCCGGGCGCGCCGACCTTGCCCGAGATCGACGCGACGTTGACGACGAGAGCGCGGCCGGAGGCTAGTGCCGCCTTCTCCAGCATCGGCTGGGCCAATCGGGTCAGGCTGATCACCGAACGCAGGTTGAGTGCGATCTGCAGGTCGACCTGACGTCGGTCGAGGACCGACAGCGGAGCGTTGATGCCCATCCCCGCGTTGTTCACCAGCACGTCGAGCGTGCCGAACTCCTGCTGGTGCAGATCGACCACTGCACTCAGGTCCGCATCGTCGGCGACGTTCGCCGGACGGGTGACGATCCGCACACCGTGACCCGCCAACCGCTCCGCCGCGTCGGCGAGATTCGCGCCGGTCCTGGACACCAGGGTCAATGCGTAACCCTCGGCAACCAGGGCCTTCGCGATGGCGAAGCCGATGCCGCGGGAGGCACCGGTCACCAGTGCCGAGCGCTCCGTCATGCGCAATCTCTCCTTAACCGTACGTACGGTCAATACCGTATACTGCGAGCCAACCCAGGGGAAGGACCCGCCATGATCGAGTTCACTGCCGACCAGGACGAACTGCGCGCGCTGATTCGCGACTGGTCGCGGAAGAAGGTGCAGCCGCGCGCCCGGCAGCTCGACATCGACGCGACCTTCCCCCGGGAGAGCTGGGCCGAGGCGGCCGAGCTGGATATCTTCGGGATGTGCGTGCCCGCCGAACTCGGGGGTGTCGGCCTCGGCCTGGTCGAGATGTGCATCGTGGCCGAGGAGATGTCGGCGGTGTGCCTGTCGACCACGGCGACCGTGTTGCACCAGGCGGACCTGGTGATCGCCCGCTTCGTCCGGCACGGATCCGAGGCGCAGCAGAAGGCCTACCTCCCCGCTCTCATGGACGGCTCCCTGATCGGATGCCTGGCCATCACCGAGCCGGGTGCCGGCTCGGACGCACTGTCGATGACCACCCGTGCACGTCGAGACGGCGACGGCTGGGTGATCTCCGGCGCCAAGACCTTCATCACCTCAGCGCCGGTCGCGGACTTCGCCCTGGTCTACGCCAAGACGAGCGACGAGGACCCGCGACAGCTCGGACTGTTCATCATCGACCTGGACGCGCCCGGCGTCGCGGTCGGGAAGTCGTTCTCGAAGATGGGCTGGCACGGCTCCCCTACCGGGGAGTTCGCGATGGACGGCGTCCGCGTCGGCCCCGAGGCCTTGCTCGGTGACGGGACCGACGGCCGGGCCATTCTGATGACCGGCCTCAACAGCGAGCGGATCGTGATGGCTGCGGAGAGCGTCGGCCTGGCCCAGGGCGCCTTCGAGGTCGCGTTGGACTACGCCCGGGGACGCGAGCAGTTCGGCCGGCCGATCGTCGAGTTCCAGATGATCCAGGCCAAGCTCGCGGACATGTTCACCGAGATCGCCGCTGGCCGAGCGCTGACCTACGATGCCGCACGCGCCCTCGACGGCGGCCACGACGCCGAGCTCACCGCGCTCGCCTCGGCCTGCAAGCTGTTCACCGCGGAGACCGCGTCCCGGGTGAGCAGCCAGGCGGTGCAGATCCTCGGCGGCTACGGCTACACCAACGAGTACCCGGTCGAGCGGTTCATGCGTGACGCCAAGCTGATGGAGATCGGCGGCGGGACCTCGGAGATCCAGCGGCACATCATCGCGCGCGAGCTGGCCCGCGGCCGGATCTGATCCGGGCTACTCTTCGTCCGGCGTCCATCCGGGGTCGGTGGTGGTTGCGATCGTGTCACCCACGTGGGCCACAATCGCGTCCACGTCCAGGCCATGGTTGCCGGGGTGCACCTCGAGACCGGAGAGCAGGGTCGTCATCCAGGTCCGGACGACGTCCGCGATCGACCAACGGTGGCCGGGACGCCACCAGGTCCACACCCAGTTACACATGCCGAAGACCTGGAACGCGACCAGTGCCGGGTCGTGCTCGACGAACACGCCCTCGTTCATGCCGTCGCGGAGAACGCCCTCGAGCATCGCGGCGTAGCGTGCGCGCATCTCGCGCACGTCCCTCATCACGTCCATCGAGCCGAACCGCGTGATCTCACGGGCGAAGGCCAGGGTGGCGTCGCGGTCGTCCTGCTGGGCGACGAGCAACTGCGCGATGATGCCGGTCAGCTGTGCCTCGGCACCACCGCCGGCGGCGAGGATCTGCTCGGCCTCCCACAGCCGGCGCTCCATGTACGCGCGCTGGACGGCCTCGAAGAGGCGCTCCTTGGTGCCGTAGTGGTGCACGATCGTGCCCTTGCTGATGCCGAGTTCCTCGGCCACCTCACGGAACGAGGCCTCGTCGTAACCGACCCGGGCGACGCTGGCAGCGAAGGTGCGCAGGATGTCGCCCTTGCTGGTTCCTCCCGATCGCCGCATCCGCATCCTTCCGTTCCAGCGGGGTGTCCGCAGATCATGTCACACTCGATCCGCGACGCAGGGTGACGCCGAGCACCTGAAGAGACTATGCTCCTGACCGCCCGTACGGTCAAGGAGGAACGAAACGTGGTGAACGCAAACGTGAGCGATCCGGTCTTCGACTGGGTCCGCCACCACGCCCTGCGCAGCCCGCACCGGCTCGCCCTGGTCGACCCGTCGGAAACGACGGCGCTGGACTACGCGACCCTCGATGACGCGGTCGACGGTTGGGTCCGGCGGCTGGGCTCGCTCGGCGCCAGTCAAGGCGACGTGGTCGCGATCCTGGCGCAGAACAGCATCGGCTACCTGCAGGTGATGCTCGCCTGCGGCCGGCTCGGGGCGATCTTCCTCCCGCTCAATTGGCGGCTGACCCCCAGCGAACTCGCCTACATCCTGAGCGACGCCCGGCCACGGGTGCTGCTCCATGACGACGAGCACGCCGGCACGGCCGCGGGCCTGTCCGTACCGCGCGCACCGATGGACCTGCCGGACCCGGGCGGGCCTACCCCCGGTCCGGTCAAGCTCCGCCTCACCGACGTCGCCGCGATCATGTACACCTCTGGCACCACCGGCCGGCCCAAGGGCGCCCAGATCACCCACGGGATGACCTTCTGGCACGCAGTGAACATCTCGCCGCCGGCGCGGATCACTCCGGACGCGGTGCACCTGGCCCTGCTCCCCTTCTTCCACACGGGCGGGCTCAACCTCTACGTCAACCCGGTCCTGCACGCCGGCGGCGCGGTCGTGCTCACCCGCAAGTTCGAGGCGGACGAGGCGTTCGACCTGCTGACCGACGACCGGCTCGGCATCACCCACGTGTTCGGCGTCCCGACGGTGTACGAGTCCCTGGCTTCGCACCCACGGTTCGCCAGCAGTGACCTGTCCCGGTTGCGGATGGCCGGCGTCGGCGGCGCGGCCTGTTCGGTCCCGTTGGCGGAGACCTGGCGCGCGAAGGGTGTCGTCCTGGCCCACGGATGGGGCATGACCGAAGGTGGACCCAGCGGCACCGTCGCCGACATCGACGACCCGGACACCCCACCCGGTTCGGTCGGCAAGCCGCTGCTGCACATCGGCATCCGGATCGTTCGGCCGGACGGCAACGACGTCGCGTCGGACGAGGTGGGCGAGCTCTGGATCAAGGGCCCGAGCGTCACCCCCGGGTACTGGCGCAATCCGCAGGCGACCGCGGCAGCGTTCAGCGACGGCTGGTTCCGCACCGGCGACGCCGCCCGCCGCGACGGCAACGGCTACTACTTCATCGTCGGCCGCTGGAAGGACATGTACATTTCCGGCGGCGAGAACGTGTACCCCGCCGAGGTCGAGGCGCGCATCGTCGAACTCGACGCGGTGGCGACCGTCGCCGTCGTCGGCGTACCCGACGGACGCTGGGGCGAGGCCGGGATCGCGTTCGTGGTGCCACGGCCGGGGGCAGCGCTGACCCCTGAGGACGTGCTCGCACACTGCGCGCAGCACCTCGCCAAGTTCAAGATCCCCCGGCAGGTGGTACTGGTCGCCGACCTGCCCACCACCGGCTCCGGGAAGATCCAGAAGCGGATCCTCGCCGAGCGTTTCGCCGACCCGAAAGGCCCGTGATGATCCTCAACCGCCTCGGGGACTCCGGTCTCCTCGTCCCTCAACTCGCCCTTGGCACCGGCACTTTTGGCGGTCCGCCGTACGGCACCACGTCGGTCGACCAGGCCCGCGAGATCGTCGCCCGCTGCCTGGACGCCGGGGTGACGCTGTTCGACTCCGCCGACGTCTACGGCGCCGGCGAGGCCCAGGAGATCCTCGGCGCCGCGACCGAAGGACGGCGCGACGACCTGCTCATTTCGGCCAAGGTCGGCCTGCCGATGGGCGAGTCCGCCGCCCTGCGCGGCACTGGCCGGATCCACCTGACCCGCAGCGTCGAGAACACCCTGCGCCGGTTGCGTACCGACCACGTCGATCTGCTGCACCTGCACGTCTTCGACGCCGGGACGCCTGCCGAGGAGACTGTGCGCACCCTGGACCGGCTGGTCGCCGATGGCAAGGTGCGCTACCTCGGTGTCTCCAACTACGCCGCCTGGCAGCTGGTGAAGACCCAAGCCGTTGCCGAGGCGCTCGGCGCCGAGCGGATCGTCTCCCAGCAGTGCTACTACTCGCTGGTCGGCCGCGACTTCGAGCTGGACCTGATGCCGGTCGGCCTCGACCAGGGTGTCGGCACGCTGGTGTGGAGCCCGCTCGCCGGCGGCTGGCTGACCGGGGCGATCCGCCGGGGCGTGCCGGCGGCGCCGGGCAGCCGTGTCGACCGCGTCGGCGCCTACGGCCCGCCGGTCCCCGAAGAGGTGCTGTTCGCCGTCGTCGATGTCCTCGACGAGATCGCCGGCGAGACCGGCCGGACCATCCCCCAGATCGCGATCAACTGGCTGCTGCAGCGGCCCACGGTGGCCTCGGTGGTAATGGGCGCCGACGACCTCGACCAGCTCGAGTCGAACCTGGGCGCGGTCGGCTGGGACCTCTCCGACGAGCAGGTGGCACGGCTGGACGCGGCGAGCACCACACTGCCGCCCTACCCGACGTACATGTACCACCGCGACCCCGGCTTCACCGATCTGGCTCCCCCGCCGATCCGCCGGAGCTGGTAAGACCGCCAGGAACGCAGAAGCACCGCACGACCCGGTCGTGCGGTGCTTCTCCTTGGTCCGGGATCAGAACCCCGGAGCCCCCACCAGCTTGGTAAGCGACGGCGCGCCGTCGTAGTACTTCATGAACTTCTCCGCGTCGCCGCGCTCCGCACGCCAGGCGCCATAGGCGGCGAAGACCTCTTCGGAGGCCCAGCCCTCGACCAGCACCACCCGGTTCGGGTCATCCTGGGCCTGGTAGGTGCGCACGTACTCACAGCCCTCGTAGGCGAGGCTGTCCGGCAGATTCTCCTTGAACAGGGCGAGGAACTCGTCCAACAGTTCGGGCTTGATCGGCATGTCGAGGATGACGGTGATCGACATGGTGGTCCCTTTCCTGGCGCTCCCGCGCCGTTCGCGGGCCGCAATGGCCCTTGGTGGTGAGTGGGGTCAGCGCAGGTCGACAAGCATCTTTCCGGTGTTGCGACCGGTGAGGACGTCGACGAGAGCGTCAGGGGCGGCGTCCAGGCCCTGGACGATGTTCTCGCGGTACTGGACCCGGTCCTCGGCGATCCACTGTCGAGCCTGGTCGCGGTACGTCTCCAGGTGCTCGGCATACTGGACGGCGAGGAAGCCCTTGATGGTGAGATTCTTGGCGATCACCGAGAACATGTTCGACGGGCCTGGCACCGGCTCGGTGGCGTTGTAGGTGCTGATCAGGCCGCACAACGCGACCCGTCCGCCGGGCCGGAGCACCTCGAGGGCCGCGGCGAGGTGCTCGCCACCGACGTTGTCGAAGTAGACGTCGATGCCCGCTGGCGCCGCCTTCTCCAGCAGTTCGACCAGGTCGCCGTCGTGGTAGTCGAAGGCCGCGTCGACACCGATGGTGTCCTTGAGCCAGGCGACCTTGTCCGCCGATCCGGCACTGGCGATCACCCGGTGCCCGTTCAGCTTGGCGATCTGGGCCACCAGGTTGCCCACGGCGCCGGCCGCGGCCGAGACCCAGACCACGTCGCCCTCCTTCAGGTTCGCGACGTGGAAGAGGCCGGCGTAGGCGGTGAAGCCCTGCAGGCCGAGCAGGCCGAGGTACGCCTCGGACGGGATGTTCTCCCCACGCGGGATCTGGTAGACCCGGTGCGCCGGGTTGGCCGGGTCGATGATCGCGGCCTCGCGCCAACCCTGCGAGTGCACGACCATGTCGCCCTTCTCGAAGCCATCCACGTTGGACTCGACGACCTCACCGATGGCGGCGCCTTCGAGCGGCGCACCGATCTCGTAGTTCGGCAGCTTCGGGATGGAGCTCGCGCTGCCACCCATCCGGATGCGCACTGCCGGCTCGATGGACAGCCATCGGTTCTGGACCAGCAACTGGCCGTCCGCTGGTGTGGGCAGGTCAACCTGCACGATCTCGACGTCGTCCGCGACGGGCACGCCCTGGGGGACCCGACGCAGGATGATCTGCCGCACTCGAATGGTCATGACTCTTCTCCCCTCTGGTTTCAGGGCCGGCCCGGGATCGCCGGGCGGTCCCGCGGTTCGTTCGTCAGCCGGCGAAGGCTTTGTTCACCTTCTCCGCCGTGGCGTCGTCGAGGCAGACCGGCGCGGCGCCGCCCGGCGTCGTCCACTTGCCGCCCTCGACCGACTCGTTGAAGTAGCAGTTGATCAGCGTCGGCTTACCCTCGACGTAGTGCAACGGCGGGGTGAGGCCGTCCAGGGTGGTCCCGGCGATCGCGTAGAGGCCCTTCTTCACGTCCGCACCGGTCGAGTTCGCGGTGACCTTCGCCTCGTTCGCGGCCGCGGCGAAGAGCTGCAGACCGGTCCAGGTCTCCAGGACGCTGCCGGCCCAGCTGGTGCCGTTCGGCAGCTCCGGCGCGTACTTCGCGATCGCGTCGGCGAAGTCCTTGCCGCCCTTGGTGCTGGTGTCGTGCATTGGCAGGTGCAGCTGGGCGATCGGAACGCCGTCCATGTTCGGGTTCTTCGACCAGCTGGAGACGACGTCGCCGCCGACCTGGAACTGCTTGGGCTTGAAGCCCTGGAGCACGCACTCGTTGACGATCCGCTCCACGACCTGACCGGCGTGGCCCACGTACATCGCGTCTGCCCCGGCCTTCTTGGCGGCCAGGCACAGCGAGGTGTAGCTGGCCGCAGTGGCCGCGACCTTCGACTGGTAGACAATGTCGATGCCGGCACCGAGCACGTCGGAGATCCGGGAGATCTGGCCCCCGTAGCCGTCGCAGAGCGGGGCCTCGGCGCACGGCATCAGCGCCAGCTTCTTCTTGCCGGCGTCCTCCATCAGCTTGACCAGGCCGTAGGTGACCGCGGCCAGGTTGCCCCCGGCCGGGAAGAAGTTCGCGTTGCTGGTCATCGGCACAGTGAAGCTGACACCGCCGGTGACCGGAATCGCCTTCTTGGTGACGTAGTCGGCCCAGGTCGCGTCGAACGACGCGGTTTCGTCCACGATCGCCAGCACCTTGTCCTGCTCGACGAGCTTGCGGACCAGCTGCTGCGACTTCGTCGCGTCGGCGCCGTCATCGGCGACCACGACCTCGACGGGCGCACCGTTGATGCCGCCCTTGTTGTTCAGGTACGTCGACCATGCCTTGGCCAGATCGGGCAGGGAGCCAAGCGATGAGGCGAACGGACCCGAGCAGCTGCAGATGAGGCCGACCTTGACCGGGTCGCCCTTCAGCCCACCGTCGGCGGCAGCGTCCGAGCCCTTCTTGGAGCTGCCGCAGCCGGTGATGGCCAGCCCGGTGGCGAGGGCGACCAGTGCGGCGGCCCAGGGCTTCAACTTCATGGTGATTCTCCTGTCGTGATGTGGTTGGCGTGGCGGGCCACACCAGGCCGCCCGGGCGGGGTTCCGGGAGGCGGTAACGCGTGCATTCCGAGGTAACTGCCGATCAGTTCCTCGCGGCTCAGGCTGTCGGCCGGCCCGCCGTGGACGAGGTCTCCATGGCTGAGCACGTGGGCGTGGTCGGCCAGGTCCAGGGCACGGTCGACGTACTGCTCGACGACGAGCAGGGAGACGCCGGTGGCGGCGAGGCGTTCGATCGAGGCGAAGATCTGGTCGACCACGAGTGGGGCCAAGCCCATCGACACCTCGTCGAGCAGGATCACCTTTGGATCGGTCAGGAAGCAGCGGGCCAGCGCGAGCATCTGCTGCTGACCGCCGGACATGGTGCCGGCCACCTGACGGCGGCGCTCGGCCAGCACCGGGAACGCCTCCAACGCCTCGTCGACACGGCGGACCCCGGGAGCGGCGAGCGCCTTGAGGTTCTCGGCCACGGTGAGGCTGCGAAAAATGCCACGTCCCTCCGGGATCAGGCAGATGCCCTGCCGGGCCCGCTGGTGGGCGGCGAGCTTGGTGACGTCGGTGCCGTCGAGCCGGATCTGACCGGCGGCGCAGCGCTGCAGGCCGGCGATCGCCCGCAGCAGGGTGGTCTTGCCGGCGCCGTTGGGCCCCAGCAGGGCGGTCACGGCGCCGCCCGGGACGCTCAGGTCGATGCCGCGGACCGCGGTCTGCGCGCCGTAGGCGACGCTGACGCCGACCAGTTCGATCACGGGTGCGGTGCTGCTCATCGGCCGACCTCCATCGCGTCGTCGATCGGGGCATCGAGCTCGGCCTCGTCCAGACCCAGGTACGCCGCCTGGACGACCGCCGACCCGCGGACCTCGGCCGGGGTGCCGTCGAAGAGCGGCTTGCCGAAGTCGAGGACGAAGATCCGCTGGGAGAGGCGCATCACCAGGTCCATGTCGTGCTCGACCAGCAGGATCCCGACGCCGCGTTCGGCCACGACCCGTTCGAGCACGTCGCCGAACGCCGCCGTCTCCGCCGGATCCAGGCCGGACGACGGCTCGTCCAGCAGCAGGATCCGGAACGGACCGGCCAGGCAGCGCGCGAGTTCGACCAGGCGTCGCTGCCCGGTGGAGAGCGAGGCCACCGGGCGGTCGGCGAGGTCGGCGATGCCGCAGCTCTCCAGCGCCGCTGCGGCGCGCTCGGCGATCGCGGCACGGTCGCGGCCGCCGGCGAAGACGTGCCGCAGCGGGTTGCGCCCAGCGAGACTGCCCTCGAGGCCAATGTTCACGTTTTCGGCCACGGTGAGCGAGTCGAACAGCTCCATTTTCTGGAAGGTCCGGCCCAGGCCGAGCCGGGCCCGCGCGTCCGGGCCGAGCCGGCGCACCGGTTGACCGTCGAGCAGGATGTCGCCAGTGGTCGGCTTCTGCAGACCGGTGGCGACGTTGAACGTGGTGGTCTTGCCCGCGCCGTTCGGGCCGATCAGCCCGGTGATCTCGCCGGTGGGCGCGACCAGGGAGAACCCGTCGACCGCGACCAGGCCGCCGAAGCGCACGGTAATGTCGCGCAGTTCGAGGACGCCGTCGGCGACCCGCTCCGGCTCGGCGGTGGCGCGCCGCTCGGCCTGCACCGCGGGCTTGGCCCCGCCCCAGCGGTCGAGCACCCGTTTGAGCGCCGGTGGTGCGCCCTGCGGCGGAGCGAACGCGAGCAGGATGGCGAAGACGCCGAAGGCCAGCTGGAGCCAGTAGCTGGTGGTGGTGCTGATCAGATACGACGGCACCAGCACCAGACCAGCGGCCGCGAAGACGGCGTACCAGGGCGCCCGGCCGACGACGATCATGATCAGTGCGAGGTAGTTCAGCGACAGCAGCGGCGGGTAGGCCAGCAGTGTCACCGTTCCCTGCGACATGCCGATCAGGGCACCCCCGGCCGCAGCGAGCGCAGCGGAGATGCAGAAGACCAGCACCCGGGTGACGTTGACCGAGGCACCCAGCGTGGCGAGCGTGGTCGAGGAGTCGGCCATCGCGCGCAGCAGCCGGCCCATCCGGCCGCGCACCAGGGCGACGACGAAGAGCGCGGCCGCCGCGGAGAGGGCGAGGACCAGGTAGTAGAACCCGGCGTCCGAGTCGAACCCGAAGGTGGCGGGCCGGGGCACCGTCAGACCGGATCCGCTGAAGCCGAACATGAAGTCCTGTGTGTAGAACATGTACTGCAGCACGATCCCGAAGCCGAGCGTGGCCAGCGCCAGGTACAGGCCGGTCAGCCGGATCGCCGGGATGGCGAGCAGGGCGCCGATCGGGAGCGCGATCAGCGCCGCGGCGACAAAGGCGAGAACCCAGGGCAAGCCACGGTCGGCCAACCGGGCGAAGGTGGCCACGCCGATCGCCATGAACGCGACGTGGCCGAGCGAGAGCTGGCCGGACTCACGCACCAGCAGGCCGAGCGAGAGCAGCACCACCAGCGTCGCGAGTGCCGTCGTCCAGTCGTTGAGGTGGATCCCGGCGAAGTTCGGCACCAGGGCGAGCACAGCCAGCAGCACCAGTGCCGTCATCAACTGCACGCGTGCCGGCGCGTGCCAGGGGTCCCGCACCTGCGGCACCAGACGGGCCGAGGACGCCAGGTACTTCTTCGGGAAGACGAGCAGGACGACGAAGAGCACGATGAACGGGAAGGCCGCCGGAACACCTTGGAGGATCCCGCCGGTGAAGTACTTGGTGGAGAGCGACGCGGCGACACCGACGAACAGGCCACCGGCGAAGGTCATCGGCAGACTCCGGAACGCGCCGATCGCGGCCGCGCCGAAGGCCTGGACGACGAGCAGGGTAAGTACCGTCGGGTCCAGCGGCTGGATGGTGCAGAACAACACGCCGGAGGCGGCCGCGAAGGTCACGCCGATGATCCAGGCCCAGCGGCGGACGCCGTTCGGGCTGGTGCCGGTCAATGCGAGTAGCGCCGGGTCGTCGACCAGGGCACGCATCGAGCGGCCCAGCCGGGCCCAGCGGAAGAGTGCGTACAGGGCGGCGGTGGCCACTACCGCGATGACGAAAGTGACCAGCTGCGCGTAGAGGACGTTCGCGCCGCCGAGGGCGAAGAACCCATCGGCGAGGAACACCGGCACGATCCGCACCTCGGTGGTGCCGTAGTGCAGCAGCACCGCGGCCTGGACGAGGAGGACCACACCGACGGTGCTGGTCACCTGGATCGCCAGACTGGCCCCGGTCAGTGCCCGGCCCAGCCGCTCGAAGAGCAGACCGACTACAAAGCCGACACCAAAGACCGCGATCAGCGCGGCCGGCTGCCAAGCCATCAGATGTACCACGTGCAGCTCGTAGAACGTGTAGGCCGAGACGGTGGCGATCGCGCCCTGCGCGAAGTTGAAGACGCCCGAGGCTTTGTAGGTCAGTACCAAGCCGACGGCGACAAGACCGTAGATCGCTCCAGCCACGAGACCGGCGATGACGAACGGCATCATCCTCAGGCCACTTCCTTCCCATCCACGCGACGTCGTGACGTACGTCTCAGCGGCCGCAACCATAGGACTAACCGTACGTGCGGTCAAGAGGGTAACGTGGTGCGCGTCACAGGTTGTCAGCGTCGCGAGCGGCTCGGAAAGGGGTCCTGCATGGATCAGTTGATGGCGGGCCGGGTGGCCCTGGTGACAGGGGCGGCCAGCGGGATCGGGCGCGCCACAGCCGTCCTGTTGGCGTCCGAAGGTGCCACGGTCGTAGTCGCGGACCGCCTCAGCAAGCCTCGCGAGGGAGGCGATTCGACTGCGGACGTTATCCGCGCCGCGGGGGGTCGTGCGGAATTCGTCACCTCCGACGTGACGCTGGCAGCCGACCGCGCGAAGGCCGTTGCGATCGCCGAGGAGCTCGGCGGTCTCGACGTACTGGTCAACAACGCCGGCGTCTTCGCAATGGCGCCATTCCTCGACGTCACTGAGGACGACTTCGACCGGATGTCGGCGGTGAACGCCCGGGCCGCGTTTTTCATGGCCCAGGAGGCCGCGCGCGCAATGATCCCCCGGGGCAACGGCGTGATCGTCAACCTGTCCAGCGTCGCCGGCCTGCAGGGCGCGGCCCAGGCTTCTGCGTACTGCACCACGAAGTTCGCCGTGCGCGGGCTCACCCTGGCGCTCGCCGACGAACTCGGGCCGCAGGGTATCCGCGTCAACGCGGTACACCCCGGTTTCATCGAGACCACGATGACGAGGGTCGACGTTCCGGTGGTCGGCACGCAGCTCGCCGATGCTTACCTGGAATCGATCCCGCTGCGCCGCGCCGGCACCGCTGAGGACGTCGCGCGCAGCATCCTACTGCTCGCCTCGGACCTGGCCGGCTACGTCAGCGGCGCTTCACTGGTGGTCGACGGCGGGAGGGTGCGGGTATGAACACCACTGCGAACAGCCAGCAGCGGATCGCGCTGGTCACCGGCGCAGGCAGTGGCATCGGTGAGGCCTGCGCCCACAACCTGGCCCGGAACGGCTACCACGTGGTAGTGGTGGACCTCGAGGCACAACGCGCCACGAAGGTCACCGCGGCGATCGAGGCGGACGGCGGCCGTGCCGAACCGGCGGTGCTCGACGTCGCCGACGCCCCAGCCGTGGACGCACTCGTCGCGGACGTGGTCGCCCGGCACGGCCGCCTGGACGCCGCGGTGAACAACGCCGGCATCGGGACTGGACGAGCGTCAGTGGCCGACATCGACCTGAATTCCTGGCACCGGACCATCGACGTCAATCTGCATGGCACGCTCTACTGCCTCCGCGCCGAGCTGAGGGCGATGCGATCGCAGGGGTACGGCGCGGTCGTGAACATGGGCTCGATCATGAGTGTGCTCGGCTCGGAGCAGACCGCGGCGTACGCAGCCTCCAAGCACGCGGTCCTCGGCCTGACCCGGACGGCCGCACTCGACCACGCGAAGGACGGGATCCGGGTCAACTGCGTCTGCCCCGGCTTCGTCCGGACCGACCTCTTCGAGACTACGCTGATCCAGGAGCAGCAGGACTTCATCACCGCCCAGCACCCACGCGGCCAGGTGGCAGCGCCGCACGAGATCGCCGCCCTGGTGAGCTTCCTGCTCTCCGACGCGGCCGCGAACATGACCGGTGGCTACTACGCCAACGACGGCGGGTACACGGTCCGTTGAATCCCGACCGACGGAGGGCCGCTGCGACACCCCAGCGGCCCCCTGGGCGTTGAGGGTGGCGCTCAGCCGCCGTCGACGACGAGGACGTGTCCGTTGACGTATGACGCCCCCGGTGAGACCAGGAAGAGCATCGCCTCGGCCACCTCCTCGGGTCGCCCCTGCCGGCCGAGCGCGACCGAGGCGGCGACGACCTGCTCCTGTACCTCACGGCCGCCCATCGCCTCGACGAACGGGGCGTTGAAGGCGGTGTCGACCCAGCCAGGGGCGACCGCGTTCACGCGGATCCGCTGCGGGCCCAGTTCGGTCGCCAGCGTGCGTGCGAAGGCCATGATTCCGCCCTTGGAAGCGGAATACGCCGTCCCGCCGGGACCACCCTTGAAACCGCCGATCGACGAGGTGAGCACGATGCTCGGCCCGTCGCCGGCGGCCAGGTGCGGCCGGGTCGCCCGGGCCAGTAGGTACGACGAGGTCAGGTTCACGTCGAGGTGCCGCTGCCAGCCGGCCAGGTCCATTTCGGCCACCGGCGCCGGCCTGAGCAGACCGGCGACGTGAACGACGGCGTCGAGACCGCCGAGCTCGGCGACCGCGTTGGCGACCAACCGGTTCACGTCGGCCTCGTTGGAGACATCGGCGACGATCCCGTTCCGCGCGACGAGATCGGAGGCTACGACACGGGCACCCTCGGCGACGAACAGCCGGTGGGTTGCGCCGCCGATCGCACCGTCGGCTCCCGTCACCAGGACCCGGCGCCCAGCCAGCCGATCGGTCATTCGGTGTGGACCGTGATCGCCTGCTCGGGGCAATTGTCCACGATCTCCTCGGCCAGGTCACGATCGGGGATCGTGACCCCGTTCTCGGGAACAACCGGGTAGCCCTGGTCGTCGCACTCGATGAGCGTCGGCGCCTGGCCGTAGCAACGACCGTGCCCCTGGCACATGCGCTGATCGATGGTCAGCTTCACCATCAGCCTCTATCTCCTAGTTCTTCTGCGAACGAGTCCTCGCCGCGACAGGGTCACGGACGGTCTATGTCTCCTTCTGCCGACGGCAAGGATGAAGCGGTCAAGATCGTCGCCGGACAGCGGAGCTCGGCCCCTGTCGCCGGCAGGTCCGCGGTCCCGCGAAGGTACAGACGAAGGGCGCGACTGGGTGCAGGTGACGCTCTCGAGCACCTCATCGTCGAGGGACCACGATCCGGCTGTGACCGATGGTGATCGCGGGATCGGCGATGACGCGGACCAGCGCGGCCGGCCGATCAAGAACCGGTTCGTCGTGCTCACCGATGTCTCGGGCCGTTGCGGTGTCACTTCCAGGCGAGGGGGACCGACCAGGGCGCGAGCATCGAGCCGGCGCCTCGCTCGGTGAGTTCCTCGCTGGCATTCATCCGGAACACCGGAATCTGCTTGAGCCACTCCTCGGTCGCGATCCGCATCGAGGCGCGGGCCAAGTGAATGCCGAGGCAACGGTGCGGGCCGAGCGCGAATCCGGCGTGCAGGTTCTTCTTTCGGTCGACGACGAACTCGTTGGCCCGCTCGAACGCCTTCGGGTCGCGATTGGCCGAGGCCACCATCGCCCACACCATGTCGCCCTCCTTGAGGTCGACGCCATGGAAGTGAATGTCCTGGGTGACCTTGCGACCGTCGCCGAAGGTGATCGTGTAGAAGCGGAGCGCCTCCTCGACCGCAGACGGGATGATGTCCGGCTCAGCGACGAGCCGGTTTCGGTCGCCCGGGTTCTCGGCGAGGTGCCGAAAGAAATAGCTCAGCTGGCTCTTGGTCGTGTCGAGGCCGCCGATGACCGCGAGCAGCAGAAGGTCCACGACCTCCTTATCGGTCAGCGGCCGCTCACCGCCGAAAGACTGGTGCATGAGAAACGACGCGAAGTCGCCCGCACGAGGCTCGCTCTCGCCGCGGCGCTCGTTCACCGCTTCTTGCCAGTAATGGGTGAGACCGGCGATGCCGTTGGCCATCGCCTCTTGAGTCGCCGGGTCGCCGCCGTACCCGGCGAAGAAGTCGTCGACCCAGCCGCGCAGCTTCGGCGTGTCCTCGACGTTCATGCCAGTGAAGCTGAGGAAGACCTCAGTGGGGTAGTCGAGGGCGAACTCGGCCGGGAAGTCGCATTGGCCCTTCGGCTTGATCTCGGAGATACGACGGCTAGCGATCGCGCGCATCTGCAACTCGGCGGTGCGGACCCGCTCCGCGGTGAACCACGGGTTCAGCAGCCGCCGATAGTTGAGGTGGTCCTGACCGTCGACCATCGTCGGGATCGTCTTGTACTCGGGGAACGGGTCCCATGGGGTGATGGACTGGCTGGAGAAGACGTCCGGGTTTCGGAAGATGTCCCGCACGGCCTCCTGCCCGGCGAACATCCAATAGCCCTGCGCGTGGGTGTTCCAGTGGACTGTCCCCTGCTCACGCAGGCGGTCCCCGAGCGCCCAGTGAGCACCGAGCTTCCGGGACTCGAAGAACTCCTCATGCACGATGGGGCAGCCCTTCGCTGCGGCGGACTCTGCGCTGTTCCCGACAACTTCGGTCATTGCTTCCACCTTTGACTAACCGTTCGTACGGTCAGTCATCGTATGTGACCTGACGCACAACGTCAACGGCCGGAATATCGTCGGCCACGACGAGGACCGTTCGTACGGGTCGGGCGGAGCAACTTAGCCTCGGGGAGCGATGCGACCGACG
This sequence comes from Dactylosporangium sp. CA-233914, assembly GCF_050942935.1. Taxonomy (NCBI): domain Bacteria; kingdom Bacillati; phylum Actinomycetota; class Actinomycetes; order Micromonosporales; family Micromonosporaceae; genus Dactylosporangium; species Dactylosporangium sp. CA-233914. The sequence goes on from NZ_CP192030.1 coordinate 9,298,818, forward strand.
CCGAGGATTCACCCAGGACCGGGCCTGTCGGATTCTTGGCTCTGGCGCAGAGACAACGCCAACCGGCCCGGCGACAGCGCCGGCCGGCCGCGCGCGGAGAACAGGGCGCTGAACTGGGCATCATCGAAGACCGACCCGAGCGCATCTCGGATGCGGATGCACAAGGTGCCCTTTGGGATCGCCGCTCGGCATACCCGCTCAGAGTCAGCCAAGACGTCGCGGCGTTCAGCAGGCCGCAGCGACAAGATGCCCCGCTCTCCGATCACGCCATTCCAGCCGTGCTCACGCACCTTGATCACGAGCGCGTGGAGCCACGAACGAGCGACCAGGATGGGAGCACGCCATGTCCACGCTCGACGACACCTGGCGCAAGTCCACGCGCAGCAATAACAACGGGTCGTGCGTGGACGTCCGCCTTCATGAGGATGTCGTCCAGGTGCGCGACACCAAGCAGCACGGCAACGGCCCGATCCTGACCTTCAGCCGAGATGAGTGGACCACGTTCGTCGAGGACGCCAAGGCTGGAGACTTCGACCTGACGTGCGTCAGGTCGGCCAATTCCGTTCGCACTTGACGCAGAATGAACGGCGGCAAGACGATCGACTGCGCGCCCACCCCGCTGCTTGAGCCGTGTGCCGCAACGAGTGGCCAGAACGGTTCTGAGCAGGGGTGCAGGAAACGGCGCCCCGTATCGATCACCTCCCGCCACACAACCCGCAGAGCCTCGGCGAAGTCGGGATCGGTGGCCGCTGCCGTTCGGAGAGCGGTGCTGAGCGCGTCTCGGCAGTCCTTGTCGCGAGTACGAGGGCGACGGGCGTCTCGTTCCGCTCACAGCAATGTGCTAGTAGCATTACCGAAAGTCAATGCCGTCCGGCGAATCATCGGAGGTGGCTGTGGGCGTCGGTTGGGAGCCGGACACCGCGGCAAGATTCTTGCGCCGCTGGGGCAGATCCCCCGAAGAGTTGAACGCTACTGGTGGGGAGAACGGCTGTCCAGACATCTGGGAGCTCGACAACGGTGACGTTGCGGTTGTCGGCCGTGACCTGACTGACCACTACCGGACGTTGTTGCCCGCCGACGCACGTGTCGGTCCGGGTGAGCGCGTGGTGGTCATCCCGCGCCGCACGATGCTGGCCGCGCGTGCCGACATCCCGGATGTCTGACCTTCTTGATGGCGTCGACAGCGAGCTGTTGACGCTGGACGACTACTTCCTTGATTTCGACCGGGACTTCTGGTCGATCAAAGAGGACGATTTCTGGAAGCTGGAACGCCAGCAGCACTTCCGCGAACCCGGCGACGACAGCTGGCGGGCGTTCGCCGAAGGCAACTGGAGCGAGGCGCTGCGGCTGCTGGAGGCCCGCCGCGACGACTTGGCCGACTACTTCCGAAAGATTGCTGCGCACGGCTTCGCCATATACCGGGTCCGGGTCGTCGAGCAGCCGATCATCCCGTACCTGCAATGGGAGCTGCACCTGCTGCGCGCCCGTGAGCGGGCCGGCGCGTTGATCCGGGTCATCGGCCCGGACAAGATCGCTGAACTGGAATCAGACGGATTGTTGCCGGAGTTCGCCACGCTCGGGTCGACGGTGCTGTACCAGCCCGTCTACGACGAACACGGTGTCCTGTGCGCGGGCCGCCGGTTCCGTGACCGCGGCCTGGTCGAGCGCTGCCGACGGCTTACCCGAACCCTCTATGACGAGGGCGAACCCCTGGCCTCATTCTTCGACCGGGAGGTCTCCCCACTGCCCCCGCCGACACCCTGACCCGGCCGCCGTATGTCTACCCCTTCAGCGGAGCCGCAGAGTCATCTCAACCGGGTGGATGCCAACGGATCTTCAAGCGACATCGTGCAGGCCCGGGATATCCACGGTGGCGTACACGTCCACCACCATGGGCTGCGGTCCTTTATGGTCATCCCGTCACAGTTGCCCGGTGACGTGTCCGCGTTCGTCAACCGGCACATCGAACTGGCCGCGCTCGACGGGGCGCTCGGCGCTGAGCGGCACGAATCCCACGCGACGGTCGTCGCGGTCATTACAGGTACCGCCGGCGTGGGTAAGACATCCCTGGCGCTGCGGTGGGCGCACTCCGTCCGGCACCGGTTCCCGGACGGCCAGCTGTATGTCAACCTGCGGGGCTACGACCCGGGAGCGCCCGCCACAGGCGGTCAGATCCTCACCCGCTTCCTGCGCGACCTGGGCGTCCCCACGAGGGCGATCCCTGCTGAGGTCGACGACCGGGCGTCGCTGTATCGGTCGGTGCTCGCCGGCCGGCGTGTCCTGATCGTCCTCGACAATGCCGCGACCTCGGCCCAGGTGCGCCCGTTGCTGCCCGGTACAAATACCTGCCTTACCGTCGTGACGAGCCGGGATCGCATGTCCGCGCTGGTCGCCCGCGACGGTGCGGTCCGCGTCGGACTCAACGTGCTGCAGGAGGACGACGCCGTTGCTTTACTGGGCATCATGACCAGTCGCTACCGTACCGACGACCGGCGCCACGAACTCGTCGAACTGGCACGGCTGTGCGCGCGCCTGCCCCTCGCGCTGCGGGTCGCCGCCGAACGCGCGGCAAGCCGGCCGATGATGCGTCTCGACGAGGTGATCGCCGACCTCCGCGACGAGTCAGCGCTGTGGGAGGCACTCACCCCGGGCGACGATGACGACAGCGACGCCGTACGCACCGTCTTCGCCTGGTCCTACCGGGCACTGCCCGAACCCGCCGCCCGCCTGTTCCGGCTGCTGGGCCTGCATCCGGGCAACCAGTTCAGCGCCGAGGCCGCAGCCGCGCTCGGCGGACACGATCTGCGCACCACCCGCCGATACCTGGATGCCCTCGTCGGCGCGCACCTGCTCGACCAGCGGGCACCAGGCCGATACGAGTTTCACGATCTGCTGCGTGCCTACGCCCACGACCAGGCTCGCGACATCGACGACCAGACAGAGCGGACGGCCGCGCTGCGCCGACTCGTCAGCTGGTACCTCCAAGCCGCGGCCACCGTGCTGCACCACCTCACCGGATTCGACACCAGCGCGATGCTCCACTCCATCCCGGCGGAAGTCGACCCGCTGCCGCCGATGCTGGCGACGTCCGACGCCGCACAGCATTGGTACACCACCGAATGCGACAACCTCGCCGCCGCGACCCGCGCCGCCGCCGACGCGGATCTGCACCCACTCGCATGGCGACTCGCCGTGGTCCTCGGCCGGATCTGCGCGCTGCAGAACGCCTTCGACGACTGGCTGGCCACCGGCCACCTCGGCCTCACCAGCGCCATCGCGGCCGGTGACCTTGCCGGTCAGGCGTGGACGTACGCGAATCTCGGCGCTGCGTACCTGCAATCCGGCCGCCTCGACGACGCCGCGACGAGCCACCGGTCCGCGCTGGAGATTCGGCAACGCCTCGGTGACCGCCGCGGCGAGGCGATGTCCCACAACGCGCTCGGGCTGGTCGCGTTGGCTGCCCGACGCCTCGACGACGCTGTGGCGGCCTTCACCCAGGGACGACACATCGCCGCCGACCTCGACGACGGGTACTGGATCGGCAACCTCGACGCCAACCGAGCCCAAGCGCTGCTGGAACTGCAGCGGCACACCGAGGCCACCCTCCCGCTGGAGGACGCGCTGCGGACGCTGCGCCGGTCCGGCGACCGCTTCGGCGAGGGCAATGCCCTGTATCTCCTGAGCCGGCTACGACGGGAGACCGGCGATCTCGTCAGCGCCTCCGCCCATATCGGCGCCGCGATCACCATCGCCGAACATGTCGACAACCCGATGTGGCTCGGGCACTGGCTCGTCGAACTCGGCCATATCCAACGCGCCGCCGGCGAACCCGGCCAGGCACTGGAGTCCTACCAACGCTCCGCCACACTCCAGCGACGCGTCGGCGACCGGATCCGGGAAGCCATCGCCATCGCCGCCGCCGGCGATGCATACCAGGACCTCGGCCGATTCGACGAGGCGGTCGACTTCTACACCGTCGCCGCAGCCACCCAGCGCGACATGCACAGCCGATGGCACCACGCGTGCACGCTCGCGTCCTGGGCCGACGCCAGCCATCGACTCGGCAACACCGATAGCGCACAGGCCCACCGCGCAGAAGCCCTGGCGCTGTTGGAACACTTCCACGACCCTGCTGCGACGGCACTGCGTGACCGGCTGCAGGGTCAAGCCCCGGACGGCTGATCCGCCTCCGGGGCGGACTCGACAATCCAGATCGGGGCGTCGGCGCACTCCACGCACAGCCCGTCGGCCTCAGCCAGCGAGGTGCGAACCACGCGCAGCCGTACACCGTCAACCACTCCGACCGGCGCCCGCCCCAGGTACGCGAACATCCGCACCTGGTGGTGGACCTGCGCGGCGGTGCGGCCCCAGTCGATGACGGAGAACTCCGGCTCGATGAACCCGGCATAGCTCGCTCCGACGTCGCCCTGCGGCGTGCCGGGCGCCCCGTCGGCGACCATCTTCAGGGACGCAGTGAGCGCCTCCGCGAGCACCGGCCCCATCCGCGACCACAGCAGCGCCGGTGTGACCCACTCATCAAGGACGATCCCATCGCGCTGTACGAGGACCGGGCCAGTGTCAAACCCCTCGTCCATCCGATGCACCGTCAACCCGATGCCCGGGTCGCCCGCACGGATCGCTGCCAACACCGGCGCGGGCCCACGATACTTCGGCAACAACGACGGATGGATATTGACCGCCCCGTACGTCGCCATCTCCAGCACCTGGACCGGCAGCCGCCAGTTGAAACCGTGCACAACCACCAGATCCGGCCGGTAACCGACGAGTTGACGGGCCAGTCCAGCGCCGCTGGCCGGCACCAGAAGGTCAATCCCGTCCGGCAGTTGCGTCACAAGCTTCGAAAGCGACGCCGCCATCCACGCGTCAACAGGTGAACGAGGACGCATCGACCGCGACACCACATACGCAACCGGTTCATGACCCGCCGCAAGGCACGTGTCACGCAGTACGCTGAACTGCTCCGCCCCGCTGGCGGCGAGCACCACGCGCATAGGTTCACAATACCGGGCGGCGCTGGCAGCGGTGGGTCACGGTGACGCGGCGGTCTTTCGGATGTCGCGCGGGCGGATTGGTCGGGGTCTTCGGGCAGCTGCACGGCCCGGTCGCCGGGGCCGATACCCAGCCGGCGTTGCAGCCGGAGCCGTAGCCCTTCGTCTCGCTCGACGTGCTTGAGCGCGTTACGGAGCGGCTGGGATCGACCCGACGTATGCGGCCGGTGCCTGTTCCGCGGTATCGGTGTGGCCTGCCAGGCGTTGCACGGCCACGCCCGCCGATGGTTGATCAATGAGAAGGGCATGGTGATGTCTGCAGGTCAAGCTGGCTGGCGGCGATGGATCGCTGCGGGTGTAATCTCAGAAGAGCTGACCATCACCGTGTTGGCGTGGCGGTAGCCAGTGTGCGGAGCCCGGTGCGGCCTGGTTGTGAGGCTGTCCTGGGTGTGGTTTTCCGCACCTTGCCGGTTGAGGTTCGCCTGCTGAGGTCGGCGGTCGACCTCATGGTTTCGACCGTAGCGGGCTCATAGCGTCGTTGGCATGATCCGTTCGTGGTTCGTGTCGATGCATGCAGAAGTGTTGGCCAGGCAAGCCGAGTCGCCGGATGGTGGTCTGGTTGGGTTCGTGACCGACTTGGTGGAGCGGCTGGGTGGTCCCGGTGCCGGGTTGGCGGTGGCGTTGGAGAACCTGTTCCCGCCGATTCCGAGTGAGGTGATCCTGCCGTTGGCCGGGTTCGCCGCCAGTCAGGGCAAGATGAACCTGTTTGCCGCCATCGCCTGGACCACGCTGGGTTCGGTGGTGGGTGCGGTCGCGTTGTACTACGTCGGCGTCGTGTTGGGGCGGGATCGGGTTCGCGCGATCGCGGCGAGGCTGCCGCTGGTGAAGCTGGATGACATCGACCGGACGGAGGCGTGGTTCGCCCGGCATGGCGGGAAGGCGGTCTTCTTCGGCCGGATGATTCCCATCTTCCGGAGCCTGATTTCCGTCCCAGCCGGGATCGAGCGGATGCGGGTGGCGACGTTCCTGCTGTACACGACGCTCGGCAGCCTGATTTGGAACACCGTGTTCGTGATGGCCGGCTACCTGCTCGGGGAGAACTGGCACGCCGTCGAGTCCTACGTGGGTACGTTCCAGAACCTCGTCATCGTCGTCTGTGCGCTCCTGGTCGCCTTCTTCGTCGTCTCCCGGCTGGTGCGCAAGCGCGGCAACCCGCCGCCGCCGAAGGCTCGCGGCACGGTGTACGGCATGCCGCGCCGGGCGGAGGACGACCGGTGACGGCTGACGTCGCGACTCGGCCCCAAGCCACGGCCGGGGGTTTCCCGTCAGCCGTTCACGACCCGGGTCGGCCGGTGGAGCGCCAACCACCCAGGGCTGGCGACCGCGGTGTGGCTGGCCTTCGTGGTGGCCAGCCTGGTCGGCGGCGGGCTGGTGGGCACCGTCAAGGCGACCGCGCAGCACAGCCTGCACGGTGGCTAGGTTGGGTTGGCCGGGCACCCGGCTCGGTGTCCGGCCGCTGTAAGCAGGCGAGCAGCAACAGGAGGGGGCGGGCAACGTGGCAGACCACGAGGCGTCGCACCGCCGGTCACGGTTAGCGGCCGTGACCGAGGGTGCCCGGCCGCTGGCTGGTGTGGCGGTCGGTGTGCTCACCGCGGCCGTTGAGGCGCTGTTGCTGCTGCTGGCCGGGGTGGTCACGGCCTGTGCTGTGGTCGCACCGGCCGCTCGCCGCCGCGTTGCCCCGGCGATCCTCGGATACGTACGGCGGGTCGTCGAGTATGAACGGCGCCGCCTGGCGCGGTTCGCTGGCCAGCCCGATCCGCCGCCGGTGCAGGTCAGCGACGCTCGCGCACTCGGCTTCCTGGCGGCGCGGCTGCTGCCCGGCGCGCTTGGTGCGCTCACGGTCGGCCTGCTCGCCGTTGGTCTGGTGCTCGCTGCGATCGTGGTGCGCTCGGTCGTGGTCGGCACCATGACCGTGCCGCAGCTGCTGCTGCAGGTGCTCATCGGGTCGGCGCTACTGGTGGTGAATCTGCAGGCGATCGCCAGCGTCGCCGCCCTGGACCGGCGGCTGGCCCGTACCCTGCTGGAGGGCAGCAGCCGGGAGGCGTTGCAGCGGCGGATCAACGAGCTGACCGCCAGCCGGGCCGCAGTGATCGCCGCCGTCGACGCCGAGCGGCAACGCATCGAACGCGACCTGCACGACGGGCTCCAGCAGCGTCTCGTCGCGCTCGGCATGCAGCTCGGCCGCGCCCGGCGCAGCCGCGATCCCGACACCGTGCGGGAGCTCCTGGCCCAGGCGCACGAGGACGCCCAACACGCCATCGACGAACTGCGGGAGGCGGCCTGGCGGGTCTACCCGTCGGCACTCGACCACAGCACCCTCGGCGAAGTCCTGGCCCTGGTCGCGCAACGCTCGACCATCCCGGTCAAGATCAGCTATACCGTTCCGGTCCGGCCGCCCCGGGCCGTGGAGACCGTGCTGTACTTCGTCGCCTGCGAAGCGATCACCAACGCCGCCAAACATGCCCGCGCTACCGTGATCGGCATCGAGATCAGCGCCCGAGGCACGGGAGTGGAGATGCTGGTGCGTGACGACGGTATTGGCGGCGCCGACCCGCAGGGCAGTGGCCTGCAGGGTCTCGCACGCCGGGTCATCGCCCTGGACGGGCGGTTCGAGGTACACAGCCCGATCGGTGGGCCAACCGGCATCAAGGTGGAACTGCCGTGCGCATAGTCCTCGCCGAAGATTCCACACTGCTGCGGGAAGGACTGGCTCGCCTGCTTGCCGACGAGGGCCACCAGGTGGTGGCCGCCGCTGCGGACGCCGACCAACTCCTCACCGCCGTCGAGCAGCACCAGCCCGATGTCGTCGTCACCGACGTGCGCATGCCGCCCACCAACACCGATGACGGCCTGCGCGCAGCCCTGGAGATCCGCCGCCGTTGGCCGGGTATCGGGGTGTTGGTCCTCTCCCAATACGTCGAGAAGCGCTACGCCGCCCGACTGCTCGCCGACCGTTCCGAGGGCGTCGGCTACGTCCTGAAGGACCGCGTCGCCCAGGTGGACGACTTTCTCGACGCGCTCGACCGCGTCGCGGCCGGCACCACTGCGCTCGATCCGGAAGTCGTCCGCCAACTGTTGTCCGCCACCAGCCACGGCGACCCACTCAGTCGCCTCACGCCGCGCGAACGCGACGTGCTGCACCACATGGCCCAGGGACACACCAACGCCGCTGTCGCCGAACGCCTGCACGTTTCCCAGAGCGCGGTCGAAAAGCACGTCAACACCATCTTCGACAAGCTCGACCTGTCGGACACCACCGGCTACAGCCGCCGCGTGCTGGCGATCCTGCGCTATCTCGGCACTTAACGAGCCCGCGACGTCAGCGTGTGTGCCGATGCGTGTCGAGGGGCTATGACGCTGCCGCCGCGGTCCAACTGCTCGCGTAGGCCGGTCGCATGGTGGTGACGTGGAAAGGTCGGCTGCCGCAGCAGCCATGGGACTGTCGCCTGTGCCGGGGTCTGGGCTGGTGCTCGGTCTGGCGTCCTCGGACAGGATCGGCAGCTGCGGGAAACCGACACCGGAACTGCGCAGGGCGGCATCCTGTCACCCACGTGGACGAGCACTTCGCCCAGATCCCGGGCGGTCCGGCCACGCCGGAGCCTGCAGGTCGGTGACGAGCTGATCGAGGTGCCGGGCACGGCGATCCGCATCGGCGACGAGTTCGTCGCCGAGATCTGGAACCATCGACCGGGACAGGTCGTGACGCTCGCGTGCAGACGCAGCGGCACGGTGATGCAGCGGGACGTCGAGCTCGACGTCGGCTGTAACTCCGGGTGGTCGCCTCAGCAGGTCGGGTCGGTCAAGTACGCTTCGCCGACGTCGCCGTTGCCGAGTTGGATGAAGACGTTGGCTGTGACGCACGATGTCGGGGCGTAGATCATGTCGCTCCAGCTGCGCGACCCTGCGACGAAGTAGCCGGTCCAGGTGTACGGCTGCCACTCGAACGGATACGACGCCTTGACGGTGTTGGTCGTGAGCTGGCCGACCCCATTGGAGTTGACGCTCGCCCGGACCGCGGACCAGTTCGTGCCGCATGACCAGCTGTACCAAAGGTACGCCGTGCCCAGCGTCGCGCCGGCATTCGTGATCACCGGCGCGCTGGCGACCACCGACGCATTGCCGGTGCATCCGTACGCATACGGGTCCTTGGCGTCCGCGTCAGGTCCGGCGTGTGCGACGCCCGGGCCGGCGACCGCCCCGGCGACGGTTGCGAACAGCGCCGCCACCACAACTCTCGGCTTCATCTTCCTTGCCCTCCTCTGGTGTCACGAATGGCGGATGTAGGCCGGGTGTGCGCCGGGCGCGGCGAGGATGCGCCCGGCCGCGCGCCGGAGCTCGGAATGGCCGGGTGGGTGGGCGATCTGGAAGTGGGACTCCTTCGGGCGGGTGGCGTCGCCGCCCCACGTGACGGCGCCGGCCAACTCGGCGAGGATGTCGCGGACCACCGCGAGCTCGGCCGGGTACAGCCCGCCCCGGACGTCCAGCGGATAGGCGTGGACGCGGAACGTGAACGCCGTCCCGGACAGTGCGTTTGACTCATAGTCCACCGTCACCGGGCCCGTCATGCCGACGATGTCGCCCGGGCGGAGGCGGTCGAATTCGTAGTGCAGCCGCCGGGCGACGTAGGTGAGGATGACGGCCGGGGCGCCGTCGGCGAGGCGGACGCTTTGGCCGCTGCCCTCGATCGGGTGCCAGGCCGCCTGGTTCAGGATCGGCCATCCGTTCGCCGAGGTACTGCGGCGCCAGCCAGGCGGAGCCGCGTGCGCCCGCCCGGCGGGCAGGGCTGCGGCTCCGGCGCTGGCGAGGGCCGCGGCTAGGAGCAGGCGTCGGGAAACCTCAACGGTCACGGTCCCTCCAGCGTGATGCGATCTTGCAATGCGGTGGCGAAGCCCTGGACGAAGCCGGCCAGCTTCGCCTGTCCGCCCGGCAGCTCGACCAGGAGCGAGGGCAGCAGGGCCACGCCCTTGGCGGTGATGAGCTGTTTGCGGGCGATGCCGAGGGTGGGGTCCAGCTTGGTGAGGGCGGTGTATGCGGCGTCGAAGCAGTTGGCCGCGGTACCCCATCGGGCGTTTCGGTAGTCGCGGAACCGGTGTAGTCCGCCGCCGTTGGCGTAGTGGTCGCGGACCGCCTCGACGATCGTCCGGCCGGAGCGGACCGCCCGGGCGATGAGGTACCCGTCGGCGTCCTCCACGAGGTCGTTGAAGCCGAACTCGGACGACACGTTGGGTTTGGCGAGCTTGGCGGCGGCGAACGCCTCGCCCGAGGCGTACTGTTCCTCGGACCGACGCCAGTCGGCGTAGAACGTCATCAGGTCACCGGCCCAGCCGGCGACGTCGCCGCCGTTGGCGTCGGCACGGTCGGTGGGCTGCGGCTTGGCGAAATGGCCGTTGGCGGTCGCCATGAGGTGCTCGGCGCCGAGGTCGTAGCCGCTGTACGGGTCTTTGAACGTTTTCCACACGCTGACGCCGTGGTCGCGGGCGTAGGCGACGAAGCCCGCGTCGAAGTCGCCGATGAGGTACGCCCAGCCGATCTCGTCGATGATGTTCTGGGTGCCGTACGTCTCCTGCCGGACGAACTCCATCACCAGCTGCGATGGTGACCGGGGGCCGCCGTAGGCGACGGCGAGGTCGTACAGCTGCTGGATGTAGGCGATGAAGGTGTCGGCGACCCCGGCGGCGTCGTTGACCGACGCGGTGCCGGGATCGATGTCACGGCGCCACACGTCCCGGTCGAGGTCAAAGACGTCGGTACCGTTGGTGACCTGGAACTCCTTGATCTGATTGAACGACCAGTTGGCCGGCAGCGGGAAGCCGAGGTTGCCGGAGAAGCCCCAGGACATGCCGGAGACGTACGAGCAGCGCGCGAACGTGCGGTCGGTGACGTCGGCGCAGACGTTGCGGGAGCCGTAGACGCCGTGCACGTACCGCTTGCCCCGGCTGGACAGGCCGGCGGCGACGCCCTGGAAGTAGGGGATGATCGCCGCGTCGATCTCGTCCTGGGTGGCGTCGTAGTCCACCGCGAAGTAGATGACGGTGCCCTGGTTGAAGCCGTAGCCGACGGCGAGGTCGTGGGCGTTGACGGCGTGCTGGTAGCCGCTGACGAAGGTGAAGTCCGACAGCTCCCGGGCGTTGTCCTGGTAGATCGGCAGGACCCGCAGCCCGGCGTTGAAGATGGTCTGCAGCTCGCCGGGCTTGATCTCCTTGTCGAGGGTGGAGCCGGGCGGGTCGTAGAGATAGCGGCCGACGACACGGTAGCCGTTGGCATACAGCCAGCTCGCGCGGGTGGCGGTGATCTCGAACCGGGTGTCGCAGCCCTCCGCCGGGCGGTCCGCGTCGCCCATCGAGACCAGCAGCTGGGCCCAGGTCTGGTAGTCGGCGGCGCCGCTCTGAGTCAGCTGGGAGAACCGCTGGAACGCCCGGACGAAGGTGGCGAGCGTGGCGTCGTAGGTGCTGCGCCTGTTCGTGCGGTACTCCACGGCGGGCACGTCGACGAGGACGGGCTCGTTGAAGATGCACGCGGCGGAGAACAGCTCGACGAAGATGCCGGTGTCGCCGACGTTGAGCGGATGCGCCCGCAGCCCGGCCTGCGTCCCCGGGCCGAAGTTGCCGTTCGGGCTGAGGCCCAGCTCGTACTGCAGGGCGATCATGAGGGCCTTCTGCACGTCGCGTGAGTAGATGCCCTCACACGGGCCGATCGTGTAGGCGTCCCGCTGCCAGTACCGGCCGTTGAGCCAGCGCTGGACGTCACGGATCTTGTCGGTACCGCCAGCGACAATCACGTAGGCGTCCATGTTGAGGATGCACTTGGCGATCCGCACGTCGACGGTGCCGTTAGCGGCCGGGATGCCCATGTTCGAGCGCAGGCTCTGGACCGCCGTCACGGTCGTGCCGGTGTACTGCCCGTAGGTGTCGGCGCCCCAGTAGCCCTTGCAGAACAGCCCGTGCTGCAGGATCGTGACGATGTTGGGGTTCGGCGGGTTGAGGAAATCCGGACCGATCTCACCGAGCGCGGCGAAGCGGGCCGCGGTCGTCGGTCCGAAGCTCGCCACGACCGGGCTGATGCCCAGCTCGTGCTGCAGCCCCTCGATGAGGGCGAACATCGTCGCCCAGCCGGTTCGGCCGTCTTCGGGGCACGGGTTGTAGCCGGTGATGTGGCCGTAGGTCGCGTTGACCCACTGCTGGGCCTGAAGGACTTTCGGGTCTCCCATGCCGACGATCGTGGGCCCGGGCCATGCCGCCGGAAACCCACCGGCGCGATGTCCGGACAACTCCGAACGCACCGGCCGTACGAGCTTGTCCGGACATCGCCGCAGGGTATGGACCTCTGCCGCGGCGATTCACGACGGTGGGTCCACGGCCCGCCGCCCGTGGCGGGCATGCATTGCGGAAGGGACTACCCCATGCGGACTCGAACAGCAATCACCCGCTCCGGCACGCTCGCCGTCGCCTCGCTCGCCCTCGTCCTGGCCGGCGGGGCCGCCCCGGCCCACGCCGGCACCGCGGGCGTCGACCCGGCCGGTTGCGGCACCGGTGGTACGCCGAAGTACACCGACTTCAACGTCGGCGGCGTGACCATGCGTGAGGAGCTGCGCTACGCCTCGGGCTGCGGCCGGGTCGGCTGGGGCCGGCTCACCCGGATCGGCGGCGCCAGCACCTCACTGGCGCTCACCCAGTCGGCCTGGAACCCGGGCGGCCCCAGCCAGTACGGCGTGCCGGGCACGAACTGGACCTACACCGTGGACGCCAACCCGGGCGTGCAGGTCTGCGCCGGTTTCCACGCCTCGTCGATTGACTGGCTCGGCAACCAGCACTACATCGGCTGGTTCTACGCGGGCTGCTACACCGCGCCGTAGGGCCTCACCGGCAGAGCATGCGGTACGGCAGGTCCGGAATGTACTGCTGCCACTCCGCCTGGGTCAGCGGGAAGCCGGCGGTCGCGCAGATCCATGCGGCCGCCGCTTCCGGATCCGTGTTCCACAGCCGTACCGCTCGATCGTGGCCGCCCGCGGCGAGGGTCGCGCCGTCCGGTGCGAACGCGACGCTGAGCACGGCGTCGGTCGGCCCGGTGAGGGTCGCCAGGTGACCCGGATCGCGCGGGTCGCGCACGTCCCATAGCCAGATCGTGTTGTCGGTGCTGCCTGCGGCGAGGACACCGCGGGTGGGGCTGAAGGCGACCGAGTACACCTCACCGACCGGGCCGGTGAGGACGCCGACCGGCCGGGGATCTGCGGAGTTCGTGACGTCCCACAGCCGGACGGTCTTGTCGACGCCGCCGGTCGCGAGGATGTGCCCGTCGGGGCTGAACGCGGCGGTGAAGTTCGGCTCGGCGGAGCCCTTGACGGTGGCGGTGAGCCGCGGCCGGTCCGGGTCGGCGATGTCCCACAGGTAGACGTCGTGGTTGTTGCTCGCCATGGCCAGGAGCCGGCCGTCGGGGCTGAACGCGGACTGGTACACGATCCCAGCGGTCGTGCCGTGCAGCACCGCCACCCGGGTGGCGCGGGCCGGGTCGCCGATGTCGAACAGGTGGGTGCTGTTGTCGTCGGCGCTGAGGGCCAGCAGCCGCCCGTCGCGGCTGATGCTGATCGACTCGGCCAGGGCTCCGGCGGCCGCCAGGGGTGGGCCGAGCCGCTGCCAGACGCCGGGCCGGCTCACGTCCCACAGTTCGAGGCTGCCGTCCTCCCGGCCGACCGCGAACACCCGGCCGTCCGGGGTCAGCGCGGCCGTACCGACGTACCGGCTGGCCTCCGGCGGGTTGTGCAGCGGCGCCCGCTCCGGCCGGGGGCGGTCCCGGTCGGTGACGTCCCAGACGGCCAGGCTGTTGTCGGCGGCGCCCGCGCCGACGGCGAGCCGGTGGCCGGTGCCGTCGAAGCCGAGGGCGAAGACCGAGTCGCCGGCGCCGGTGATGACCGGTCCGGGCAGGTGCCACGAGCGCAGGGTCCCGTCGCTCGCCACGGTCAGCAGCGTCCCGTCCGGCTCGTAGTACGCGGTGGTGACCGGATCGGGGTGGGGCAGCCGGACCGGGCCGCGGGCCGGTCCGAGCGGGAACAGCCAAAGGTTGTTGTCGGAGCTTCCGGCGGCGAGCGTGCCGCCGTCCGGGCTGTAGCCGAGGGTGTTGATCCAGCTGGCCGGGCCGCTCAGCGGCGGCCCGTCCGGCACGGGCCGGCGCGGATCGGTGATGTCCCAGCGGTACACGTTATGCTCGGCTCCTGTTCCGGCCGCGAGATGCCGGCCATCGGGACTGACGGCGACCGCGAAGACCTTGCTGGTGGGCTCGGTCATGGTCGCGGCGAGCACCGGCCGGGCCGGGTTCGCGAGATCCCACAGCCGGACGTCGGAGTCGTAGCCGCCGGATGCCAGGGTGCGGCCGTCGGGGGTGAACGCGAGTCCCCGGGCGGCCGCCGGCGCGCCGGACGGGAGGGTCGCGATCAGCACGGGCCGCGCCGGGTCGCGGATGTTCCACAGGTAGACGTGGCCGTCCGCGGAGGCCGCGGCGAGGACGGTGCCGTCCGGGGAGGTCGCGACGGTCAGTACCTCGTCGGTCGGCCCGGCGGCCCGCCCGACCGGCTGGTCACCGCCGGCCGTGGACCACAGGAAGACGGTGTGTTCCTTGCCGCCGCCGGCCAGGATCCCGGCCGGGGTGAAGGCCAGTGACACGATGCTCTGGGCGGGGCCGGTCAGCACGCGCCCGGCGGCGAGTCCCGTCGTCCACAGCTGGACTGGGCCGGCGTCCGTGCCGGTGGCCACCAGCCGGCCGTCGGCCGTCGCCGTGACGCTCTTGACCGGGCCGGCCGGGCTCCGCCGCCGGGTCACCGCCTGTGCCGCCGTCGCGTTGAGCACGCTGGAGCGGGCTTCCGGCGTCGGCGACACCCGGTAGGCGGCCAGCGCCAGCAGCTGCGCGAGCGACACGTCCTGCTCGCGCAGCCGGTCGGCCTTGGCGGCGATCTGGCGCGAGGACGACTGCGCGGCGGCGACCTCGGCCCGGGCCTGCTCGGCCGCCCCGGCGCGGCGGACCTCGATGGCGTAGCCGAAGACACCGGCGGCGAGCAGCGCGAGGACGACGACCGCGGCGATGAGCACCAGCCAGCGGGTCGCCCGGCGCCGCTCCGTCACCTGCCGGGCCAGCTGGTCACCGAGGCTCGCCTCGAGGAACGCGTGCTCGACGCCGCTGAGCTGGTCGCGGTGGCCTTCGGTGCTCTCCTGGGCCAGCTGCAGAATGCCGCCCCGGTACAGCCCGTCGATGCTGCGGCCGGTCTCCTCCCAGTGCCGGGCGGCGGCCGCGAGCCGGCGATGGTAGCGCCGCCAGGTCTGGTCGGCGTCGAGCCACTCCCGCAGGCGCGGCCACGACCACAGCAGGGCCTCGTGGGTGATCTCGACGGTGTCACCGTCGACCGTGAGCAGGCGGGCCGCCGCGAACCGCTGGACGACCTCGGTGACGACCGCGCCCGTCGCCGGCTGTACCAGCTCCGAGTGCAGCACCTTGCGGCGAGCGTCGGCGGTCTCGTCGTCCGTGTGGACCAGCCGCAGGAAGAGCCTCCGCGCGGTGGTGCGCTCCGCCTCGCCGTCCAGCGCCGCGAACGTCTCCTCGGCGGTCTGGGCGATCGCGCCCTGGATACCGCCGGTGGCCCGGTAGTCCTCGACGGTGAGCGTCCGGCCCGACGCCTGCTGCCAGGTCGCCAGCAGTGCGTGCGACAGCAGCGGCAGCGCCCCTGGTTCATGACCGGCGCGACCGTCGGTGTCCTGCCGTGGAGCAAGGTCCCGCAGCAGTACCTCGACGAGCTCCGGCACCACGGTCAGCTGAGCGAGCTGCGCCGGCTGCGTGATCGCCTGCCGCAGTTCCGGCTCGGTCATCGGGCCGACGATCACCTGGCCGTGCTGGAGGACCGCCGAAAGCTCGGGCAGCCGCATGACCTGGGCGAAGAAGTCGGCCCGCAGGCCGTAGACGACGGCGTTCGGCGCTGCGGCGAGGGCGTGCAGCGCGGCGACGAACGCCGCCCGCTCGGCCGCGTCGGCGCACAGCGTGAACAGCTCCTCCAGCTGGTCGACCACGATCAGCCGGCCGGCCGGATCGTCGGCGCCGAGGTGCGCGCTCAGCGTCCGCAGCGGCCGCTCCCCCGGGGTGAACAGCACATACCCGCGGCCGCCCCAGGCCGGGATCAGCCCGGCACGCAGCAGCGACGACTTGCCGGAGCCGGACGGACCGACGACGATCACCGGCGCGCCCTGCCGCTGCTCGACCGTGGTCAGAAGGTCGGCGAGCAGGCTCTCGCGGCCGTGGAAGAACCGGGCATGCTCGACCTCGTACGGGCTCAGCCCGCGAAACGGCGACGGTGCCGCGGCCGGCCGCGGCCCGGGCTGGGCCCGCACCCGATCGAGCGCGGCCAGCCACTCGGCGACCCGCGCCTCGTCCTTCTCACCGAGCACGCCCAGGAGGCCGACGAACGCACCGGTCAGCTTCCGGGTGGGCAGATGCGCGCCGGTGAACCAGCCTCCGAGCGTCGAGGAGGACACCGAGTGCGCGGGGTCCTGAGCGCCGATCATCTGTGCGAGGTCCCGGATGGTGTGCCCGGAACCGTGCCGCAATCGCTTCAGCGCCGCGAGGAACTCCTGGCCGCTCGCGATCGAGCGAGGATCGGGCTCCGGTTCGTTACCCGCCATGCCACCATCCCACCTCTGGACAGACTCGAAAGCTACATTGAGTACAGTCTTGATCACTAGAGGTGCACAATGGGTCAGTGGCTGGCTCCACCGGTCGATGTCGCCGCCGCGATGGTGCGGTAGGTCGAGCCGGCCTCGGCGATGGCGCCGCCGGTCCGCGTCAGCTCGTCGCGGGCGACCAGGCGTACCTCGGCGAACGTCCACAACGCGAAGGCGAGCCGGTCTGTGTCAGGGGATCATCCGGTCACGGCGATCGCGGCGGCCGGGCACACGCTCGCCGCCTCGGTGACCACAGCTCGCGCCGACTCGTCGGGTTCCGGGTCGAGCAGCAGCACCACGCCGTCGGAATCGCGCTGGTCGAAGACGTCCGGCGCGATCAGGGCGCACTGCCCGGCGCCGCAGCACTTCTCCTGGTCAACTTCGATGTGCACGGCTCACCACCGGACCAGGACGCGTTCGATGCCACCGACGATCAGGCCCTCGCGGCGGGGAAGCTCCTCGGCCGGCACGGCCAGTTCCAGGTTCGGGACACGGGTCAGCAGCACGGTCAACGCCGTCTGCAGTTCGGTGCGGGCGAGGGCTTGCCCGAGGCACGAGTGCGGGCCGGCGCCGAAGGCGAGGTGCGGATTGGGTGTACGGGAAAGGTCCATGTCCGCGGCGACGGCGAAGGCGTCCTCGTCCCGGTTGGCCGCGGCCAGGCTGTTGATCACCGTGGTGCCCGCCGGCAGTTCGGTGCCGCTGACGGTGACCGGCTCGGACAGATAGCGCGGCATGCCGAAGCCGGGGTTGGCGTCGAAGCGCAGCGCCTCCTCGACCGTGGTACGCACCAGCGCCGGTTCGGCCAGCAGCCGTTCCCAGCGGCTGCGGTCGGCCAGCAGCATGGCGACCATTTTGGCGATCATGTTCGCGGTGGTCTCATGGCCGGCGATGAGCAGGCCCTGCGCGGTCCCGACCAGTTCGATCTGCGAGAGGCGGCCGTCGTCGCTGTCGGCGATCGTGATCAGGTCGCTGATCAGGTCCTCGCCGGGATCGGCGCGCTTGCGGTCGACGTGTGCCCACATGTATCGCCCGAACTCGGCCTGCGCGGCGTCGATCTCGGTCTGGGTGTAGCGGTTGAGGCTGAGCATGGTGTCCGCCCAGTGGCCGAACCGGTCCCGGTCGGCGTCCGGCACGCCGAGCAGGTCGCAGATCACCCACACGGGCAGCGGAAAGGCGAACGACGACACCAGATCCGCCGGCGCGGCCTGATCCAGCATCGCGTCCAACAGCCCCTCGGCCATCGCCTCGATCCGCGGCCGCATGGCCGCCATCCGCTTCGCGGTGAAGTAGCCGCCGACCAGGCGCCGCCATCGTTGATGTCCCGCGCCGGTCATCATGTCCGAGGCCCGCGCGGCACCGAACACACCGCCGGACTCGTTCTCGGTCACCCGGGCGGCGTCGGCGGCGTCGAGCTGGCGGGTGAAGCGCGGATCGCTGAGCACCTCTTTGACGTCGGCGTAGCGGGTCAGCAGCAATGCCTGATCGCCGCTGGCCAGCCGGATGTGCGCGACGGGGCACTCACCGCGCAGCTGTGCCCACTGCGGCGGCGGCTCCAGTGCGCTGGGCTGGGGAAACGGGTACGGCGGCAGTTCCATGGATCTCTCCGTTCTGCAGGAGTTCGGCCCGGTAGGGGCGCAGTGCTTTGACGGCGTTCCAGCCGAGGACGCCGGTCAGCCGGCCGTCGCGGGAGTAGCGGGCGACGAACCGGCCATCGCCCAGGTCGTCGAGATCGACGTCAGCGTCCGCGCCGAGCACCCCGTACGCCTGGATCTTGATGTCGTACTGGTCGGACCAGAAGTAGGGCAGCGCGGCGAACGGGGTGGTGTCGCCCCGCAGCAGGTTGGTGGCGGCGGCAATGCCCTGCTCGGCGGCGTTGGTGCGATGTTCCACGCGCATCAGGCGTCCGTAACGCGGGTTGTACCACCGGGCCACGTCCCCTGCGGCGTAGACACCAGCAGCGGTCTTGCAGAACGCATCGCAGACCACACCGTCGTCGAGCCGCAGCCCGGACGAGTCCAGCCAGCCGGTAGCCGGCCGGGCGCCGATGGCCACCAGGACGCACGTGGCGTCCAGTTCGGTGCCGTCGGACAGTCGCACGCCGGTGACATGGCCGGTATCGGAGCGAAATCCCGTCACCGTGACACCCGTTCTGAGGTGCACACCGTTCTGCCGATGCAGGGTGGCGATCCGTTGCGCCACGGTCGCGCCCAGCGGGGTGAGCAGCGGCAGGGCAACGGGATCGACCAGGCTGACGTGGCGGCCGAGGGCAGCCGTCACGGCGGCGACCTCGGAGCCGAGGAAACCGGCGCCGATGATCACGACCCGGTCGGCCGCGTGCATGCTCCGGTGCAGGCCGGTCGAGTCGGCAGCGTCGCGCAGGACATGCACTCCAGACAGGTCGTGGCCGAAAGGCAGCCGACGCGGAGCCGCGCCGCTAGCGATGATCAAACCGTCGTAGGACAGCGGCTCACCATGTGCCAGATGAACCTGCCTGGCGTACGCGTCCAGCCCGGTCGCTGTGTCGTGCCGCACTGTGACGTCCAATGCGGCGAGATGGCCCGCCTCCCGCAGCGCCGCGCGTTCCAGCGCCCATGCACCGGTCAGGACCTGTTTGGACAGCGGCGGCCGATCGATCGGCGGGCCCGGCTCGCCGCCGACCAGAACCAGCCGACCAGCGAACCCTTGCCGCCGCAGCGTCTCGACTGCGGTGATGCCTGCGACACCGGCGCCGACCGCCACGATCTTGTCGTGCACACCCGTCCCCCTTTACGGCATTCGCCGGACCTGCCACTCAAACTAAGAGACTCTTCTTAATAAGACAACCCCCTTATACTGAGGGCGGGACGTACGAGCAGCTCAGGGCAGGAAAAAATGACCAGCAGCAGCGCACCACCACGCACACCGCGAGGCGAGGACACCCGCAGTCTGATCATCGAGGCCGCGGAAAGACTGTTCGCCGAGCACGGCGTCGCCGCGGTCTCCAACCGGCAGATCTGCGAGGCCGCCGGCCAGGCGAACAACTCGGTGATCGCATACCACTTCGGAACACGCACCGACCTGGTGCGGGCGATCATCGGGCGGCACCAGGCCGACATCGAGCAGCGCCGGGCACTCATGCTCGGCAGCGCCGAGACGGCCGGCGGACTGCGCACCTGGGTCGACTGTCTCGTCCGACCGATCACCGAACACTACGCGGCCCTCGATCAGCCTAGCTGGTATGCCCGGTTCGCCGCGCAGGTCACCACCGACCCCGCCCTGCGCGATGTGGTGATCGACGACGTCATGGCACTGCCATCGATGCAACGCCCACACGACCAGCTGACCCGGCTCCTGCCGGCCCTACCCCGGCATGTACGGCGCCAGCGCACCGACATGGGCCGGCTGCTCATCGTGCACCTGTGCGCCGAGATGGAGCAGGCTCTGCACCACGGAACGGCCGACGCCACCTGGGAACAGACCGCCAATAACCTGGTCGACGCGCTGACCGCTATCTGGGCCGACCCAGCGCCACGCTGAGTTATCACAGGCCAGCGCTTTGACCAGGGTCTACTGCACCGGGGCGAACCAGGGCGGACGGCCCGGGCGTTTCCGGTCGCCCAGGCCGTGCATGCCCTCGGCGGCGAAGCGACCCCGCCACTTGCGCACCATGTCCACGCTGACCCCACGCCGGCGGGCGATCGCGGCGTTGGCGTACCCGGCGGCAGCGTCCAACACGATCTGCGGCCGGACCTGTCCCGGTGCGGACTCTTCGATCTTCTCCAACTGGTGCCGCTGCACGGCGGTCAACCACACCGGGCGGGCGTGCAGGGCCGGCATCGCACCATCCATCCATGATCGACTATGAGGGAAGCCTGCCGATCATGATGGCTCGCAGCGATCGAGAATTGCCGCCAACGGTCGGGGAAAATTGCTCATATCAGTGTCCGGTCGTATTTCCGGACGGGGTCAAACGAGCCGGTAAAGCCACTTGTGGGTGTCGTCGACCAGCCCGTGGGTGCGGGCGGCCTTCAGGTCGTGGACTGCGCCGGGCAACGCGGGTGAGATCCACATCAGCCGGCCATGTGGATCGGCGATGACCTGGGCGTTGATGCCATGGCGGCAGTAGCCGGCGAGGTACTCCTTCGACTCCACGAACGGACCGTCGGTGAACATCGCCTCCTCGCCCCGGTTGTCGATGACGGTGGCCGTGCCGGGCGCGCCGAGGACCGGCGAACACCCAGCTCGTTGAACGCGTCGATGGCCGCCGCCGCGTCCGGGGTGGCGAGATCGGCCGCGTCGTGGATCGCGGAAACCAGGTACTGCGGCATCTCGCGGCGCCGGCCGGCCGGTAGACCTGGATCACCGATTACCGGGCGCCGTCGCAACATCACCTTCCGTTACTGAAGCGTTATCTGTGCCCACCCACGCGCGCCATATGCTTCGCCGCAGCACGCATTACCCACCTTTGGCAAAGGCGGAGTCCGTGGCGACAGGTCGGGGCACGCACGCGAAGGCCGCGGATCCGATCTTTGTACGTGTCTCCCCCAATGTGGACCTGTATGCGCTGAGCAGCCGCGACCACGTCGCGGTGCCCGGGTACTGGGCCGGTTACCGGCCGGGGCCTTCGCCGCGGTTCGGCGACACGATCTCGCTCAACGCGGCATGGGAGAACCCCGGCGGGGTGTATCTGTTCTGCGCGAGCACCTTCGCCGACGGCGTGGCCTTCCTCGCCGCGGTCGATGCCTGGCGGGCCGCGCACCTGCCGCACAACGTCCGCTGCATGTGGATCGGCGATCCGGACCAGGTCGCCGAGTCCGTCGTGGCCGAGCTGCGGGCCGTCCCGCGCGGCAGCGGCGCCCAGATGTGGTGGTCCATCGATCGCGAGTCCCGATTCGTGCTCAGCGGATACAGCCTCGTCGTCCCCGCGGACGCGGCACTGCACCGGTGCGACCCGAGTGCCACCGCCTTCTGCCTGCGCAACGGCAATCTGCTGCTGCAGGCCCCGGACGGCACGGGCTTCGCCAGCCGGCCCAACAGCGCATCGATCCCGCTGGCCGGTCCCGGCCTGGGGGCCTGGGCGGCCATTCTGCCGCTGGGCGGTGAGGGCAACCCGGCACCGGCGGCACTGGCGGCGCAGCTGCGCTACGCCACGCCGGAATCACGGGTGGTACCCATGCCGCTGCTGCAGCCGGACAGCGCGGCCCTGCGCGGTGAGCTCAGCTTCGATCCGCTCTATCCGGCGCTGCCGCAGCGCACCGCGATCGGGCTGGCCGATCCGGTGCCGTTGGTCAGCAACCTGCGCACGCGCCTGGGGCACCCGGTGGAGCTGACCCCGCAGGGCGCGCAGTTCCCGTGGCCCGCGCGGCTGGTCTTCAACGTCAGCCCCGGCAGGGCCGGCGTCGAACACTACCTGACCGCCGACGGCGCGTTCCTGCTCACCGCACCGCCGACCGACCAGCGGCTCGCGCTGGGGCTGTCGGGGCTGGAGTTCGTCTGGTTGCCCGCCTGGAACGCCGTGTGCCGGTTCATCGCCGGTCAGCCGGCGTTCGCCGGTGCCGACGGCGTGCTGACCTCGGCCGCCACCACAGCGCACGTCGAGCTGCTCCCGCCGGCTCCGGGCGTGCCGGCGCTGGCCTACTACGCGCAGCCGGAGCTGGCGCCGTGGTTCGCCATGAACAGCATCGACCAGGACGGGTTCCTGCAGCAGCTCATGCTGCCGGCGGCGACCCTGCCCGCCTGGCCTGCCGCGCCCGCCGCGGCACCTCCCGCGGGGCTGCCGGTGGGCTGCTATCTCGGCCTCGACCCGGGCGACGGCGCGGACGCCGCCTGGCTGGAGCAGGCCGTGCTCGCCCCGGCCCGGCGGGCCCGCATCGGCGGGGCCGCGCCGACGACATCGGCGGTCCAGAGCGTGACGCCGCACGGCATGGCGGGCTACGCGGCGCAAGGTGTGCAGGGATGGGACAGCCTCTTCCTCGCCTCCTTCCCCGGCGACGCGCCGCGCTACCTCGAACTCACCGACGTCAGCGCGACCCTGCGTGGCCGGCTGATGGCCACCGAGCTGTTCATGGTGATCGCCGACCCGCAGGCGCTGCTCGACAACGCCACGACCGGGGCGTTGCGGGTGACGATGGACGGCTGGGCCTTCGACCTGTCACCCGAGACCTGGCGCACCGGTGCGGACGCGCCCACGATGCTGCTGTTCAAGCTGTCGGAGCGGTCGCTGGCCGATCTGGTGTCGCGGCCGGCGACCTGGAGCTGGTCCGAGGCGGCCGGCGACGTCGAAGCCACCCACCGGCGGCTGGCCGCGATGATCGAGGCCGCCGCGGCCGCACCGCCGCAGAGTCCGCTGGGCCGGTTCTACCGTGAGGTGGTCGTCGACCCGCGATGGTCGGGGGTGCTGTTCCTCAACGCACCGATCTCCGCGGCCGACCTGCCCGACCAGATGCGCTTCGTCACCGCCGGCATCGACCCGGACGAGTTGTACGCGCACCACGTGGGGTTCAGCCACACACCGTTCACCGTCACGACCAACGGGCTGTCCTCGGGCCGCACCGCGACGTTCGCGCTGATCGAGTACGAGGACGACACCGAGCTGGCGCCGACCACGACCGTGCCGTTCGACTTCGTCACCCAGCGCCTGGAGGTGCGCTTCGCCGGCGGCGCGCTCGCCGACATGTCCGCGCGGGTGCAGTTGATCGTCAACGAGCTGTTCGGGTCCCGGTTGAACCGGCTCGACCCGGTCGGCGGCAACAGCCTGACCATCACCGGCTCGTACCAGCGCCAGGACGGCGTGCCCGGCTACCGGTTCGGGCTCGATCGGCGGGCCGTCTACGAGACCGAGGGTGCGGCCCTGGACTCCATCGAGGTGCTCGGGGTCGCGGTCCGCACCCTGCGGGCCGCGGATGGCGAGTCGAGCGTCGCGGTGGAGTTCGGGCTCGACGGCAACCTGCGCTTCGCCCAGCTCGACGGCTTCGACCTGTTCTCGTTCGGGCCGCAGCAGATCCTGCCCGAGGGCGTCCAGCCGCAGGACGGCTATCTGCGCTTCGCCGACCTCACCGTGGCGATGACGTTCCCGGTCGCCGACCCGACCGACCAGACCTTCACCGTCGACGAGGGCCGCCTGCGGGTGGACCCGGCCAACAGCAAGGCGCGGCGCGGCTCCCTCGCGGCCGGCTTCCCGCTCAGGGTCACCGGGGTGGTCGCGGTCGGGGCCGGCAGCCAGCGCCCGGAGGATCTCGGCTACGCCCCGGTCCTGGCCCCGCTCGACCAGGTGCCGCTCAAGCCGCCCTGGTACGCCCTGACCATGCGGTTGGACCTGGGCAGCGGCGGCGCGCTGGCCGAGGCGGCCGGCCTGTCCGCGACGGTGCTGGCGGCCTGGATGCCCGGGTCGTCCGACGCCGACCTTGCCGTCTACTGTGGACTGAGGATTCCGGGCCCGGACGACTCGGGCTGGCCGGTGCAGGGCGTGGTGCGCCTGGGCTTCCGCGGCTACGAGTTCCTCGTCGACCGCTCCGGCGGGCACCCGGCCTACCTGCTGAAGCTGCAGCGGCTCGCGCTCTCGGCGCTGGGCTGGAGCTTCCCGCCGCACGGGGTCGATGTGCTGGTGTTCGGCGACTCACAGACCAACCAGGCCACTGCAGTGGGCTGGTACGCCGCCTACTCCTAGGAGCACCGATGGCGAGCATCGACTGTTACGTCCTCGATGTCGGTCAGGGCATGGGCAACTTCATCGCGATCTATGACGACGCGGGCACGCTGACCAACACCATCCTCGTCGACTTCGGCACCGAGGGCAGCACCAAGAAGCCCGAGCCGGCGCTCAAGCTTGTCGTGTCCCTGCTCAAGACGATGGCCCAGCCGACCATCGACGTGCTGCTCGTCTCGCACACCGACAAAGACCACCACAACATGCTGCCCAAGCTGTTGGCTGCGTTCGGGGTCTATGACCCGGACCACCCCGCCAGGAACACGCTGGTAGTCAAGGAGGTCATGTTCGGCGGCTCGATGGCCAACGTCACGGAAAGCTTCTACACGGAACTGGTCAAATACATGCCTGTCGGGGAAGAGCCGGACTCGTTCACCGCCCACTTCAGTTCGTTCCCGTACAACTCAGGTTTCGGTCCCATCAATCCCTTCATCATCGTCGGCAATGTCCAGATCTACATGATGATGGGCAATCTGTGGGCGATGCCGGACCGGGGGGAATTCGAAGGCGGTGAGTGGGCGGCCGAAACGGGCGAGGGATACAACAAGAACACCGTGTCCATGGTGCTGCTGGTGCGGGCGAACAACTCGGCCTTCGTGCTCACCGGCGACGCCACCGGACAGACGATAGCGGCCTGTAACTACATGATCGCGAAGATGCGGCAGTTCTTCACCTTCGTGGAGGTGGCGACCGTGCCGCACCACGGCAGCTCCAGCAGCGCCTTCGATCTGAAGAGCCTCACGGGCATCGATCCGCAGCAGAACATCGTCGACTTCGCCAAGTACATCGACCCGTACAGCCTCGTCGCCAGCGCCGAGAAGCACGGGAGCTGGGACCATCCGGCGCTGAGCGTCCTGGAGCTGTTCTGGAAAGCGAACCGGGTGCACTCGCAGGCGCTGTACAACGAGTACGACTACTTCCACCCGTTCACCTCGTGGATCAAGAAACGCACGTTGCGGTACCCGCTGGGCCAAGGGTGGCCGGCCCACGAAGGCCGCTACACCGCCTTCACCCAGACCGGCACCTACACGACGCTGTACGGCTTCAACACCCCGCCGGCCGCCGACATCTGGCCACCGCAGATGCGGCCGATCAATCCGCCACCCCCGGCGATCTGGCGGCCCTACGGCGTGACGTGGAAGTTCCACGTCGACCGGGGCGGCCGGGTGTCGTTGACCCGGGAGTCCAGCCGCGACACGCCCACCGCCGAGCTGCTCGACCGGCTCGCGGCCCCGCCGGTGCCTCCGGTCCCGGTCGGGCCTCCGGCCGGCGCGGCCCGTCCTCGTCGGCTGCGGGCCTTCCCGTGACCGCGACGCTGGAGGAGGTCCGCCGGGCGCTGCAGGACAACACCGACAACGGCCGGATCGACCTGGCCGCCGCCGCGGGCGAGGAGCCGCTCGACGATCTGCGCCCGGCGTTGGCGGTGCTGCACGTCGGGCAGGGCTATCCGCTGACCGGGGTCCAGCCGCCCATTGTGGAGGGTGGGCGGGTCCTGCTGCGAGGCTACGGCTCGTTCGGGCTGCGCGGGGCCCGAACGGACCACGTGGTGGCCGTGGTCGCGGATCTCGAGTACACCATCGTCGAGCAGCGCGGCTGCTTCACGTTGACCCTCGCCCTGCCGGCGGACTGGACCTTCGGCGACACTTTCGCCAACCTGCCGAGCGGCCCGCGCCTGGTCGAGCAGATCATCCGCCGGCTGCCGTCGTACCTGAGCGACCTGCCGCTGCACCAGGCCGCCCTGCGCGCCCGGACCGTCGAAGGCGCCACCGACGCGACGCTGCACCTGCTCGGCGAGCTGCAACCGGCCGAGGCGTACGAGCGGTACGAGGACTTCTTCGCGCCGTGGCCCCTGGCGGTCGACGGCACCGTGGTGCTGCCGGCCTCCGCGGCCGATCCGCCCGACCTCGACCTGGTGGCCACGTCGCGGCGCCCGGCGATCACGGCCGGTCCGGTCCGGCTGCACGGCTTCGGCCTGCAACTGCTGTGCTTCTCGGACCGGGAGAAACCGGTCGGCGAGCGGGTGCCGGGAAGCGTGCTCAACGCGGTGGCGACGCTGGAGCTGGGCGGTAACCCGCCGATCGCCGGCCGGGCCTTCGCGCAGCTCCTGGTGGCCGACGCGGTGTGGATCATCATGGTCGAGTTCGAGGGCGAAGGACCGACGCTCGGCGACGGCTTCGCCGGCGTGGCGCGAGCCTTCGGCCTGGCCGGTGCGGCGGACTTCACCGCGCCGCCCGGCGTGCACGTCCTGACCGGCTTCCAGTTCCGCGAGCTGGAGGCGGGCCTCATCGCGCCGGACGTGTCCGCCCTGCCCAGCCTCAACCACGTCGCCGTCACGCTGGTGTCGCCGCACCGCTGGACGCTGCCGGTGCCGTTCCTGAGCGTGTCCGATCTGGGCATGAGCTGGATGGTCGGGTGGCAGGGCGAGGCCACGCCCGAATACCTGGTGGGCGGCTTCTTCGGCCGCCTGCACCTGCCCACCGGCCCCGGGCCGCACGACGAGGTGGTGCTCGGCCTGAGCGCCTTCTTCCCGAGCTTCCGGGTCAACGCCGAGCTACGGGAGGGCGAGATCCCGCTCGAGGCGATGCTCGCCCGCTTCCTCGGCGTGCCGCCGCCCAGCAGCGGGTTGACGGTGACCCAGCTGAGCATCGGGGCCGACCTCACCGCCCGCACCGTCGAGGCCAGCGCCTGGCTCACCAGAGCGCTGCGCTTCGAGCTGCTCGGAAAGATCCCGATCGAGCTCGTCGGAGTCGGCGCCTGGATCAGCGCGGGCCAGAACAGCATCAGCGGCGGCCTGCGGGGCGAACTGGCGTTGCCCGGGCTGGCGCCACCGGGTGCGGCCGAGCCCCTCGTCGAGCTGACCGCGACCTACGACGGCCAACAGTGGATCTTCCAGGGCGGTCTCACCCCCGACTCCATCGTCGACCTGGCCGCGCTGGTCGCGCACTTCACCGGCGCGCCTCGCCGGCGTGACTTCGAGCTCCTGCTGACCGAGCTCGCGGCCAGCTTCGCGATGGGGACCGGCGCATTCGCGTTGTCCGTCGCGATCGCCACCCGGTGGACGCCGGAGATCCTGGGCGGGCTCACCATCGCGGCCGCCGCCGGCGCCCAGATCGCCCGGACCGATGCGCAGTCGCCGGCCAGCGCCCGCCTCACCGGCCGGTTCCAGGTGGCCGGCTTCGCACTGTCGATCACCGCGGACATGACCGCCGGCGAGGTCACCTATGTCTTCGAGGTGTCCTTCAACGACCACTGGATCGCCGCCGAGATCGCCTGGATCGGGGAGGGCGACCAGCGCCACCAGATCATCACCATCCACGTCGGCAACGTCACGGTCGGGGAGATCATCGAGTACCTCGTGGGCCTGGTGGCGCCGACGCTCGGGTTCCGCCTCGAACCGCCGTGGGACCTGCTGAACCGCATCGACCTGTCCCGGTTCCGGTTGGTCATCGACCCGACGCTGGCCACGGTCGAGGTGACCTACCAGGCCACCGTGGTCCTGCCGACGATGACGCTGACCGGCATCGGGCTGCGCGCGCAGCGGGTGGCCGGCAAGCCGACCGTGGTCATGATCCTGCACCGGGCCGAGCAGGCCCCGCTGTCCTGGGACCTGCTCTCCGACCCGCCGCCCCGGGTCGCGGGCGAGGGACCGGCCAAGTCCAAGCTGAACTACCTCGGCATCGGGCAGCGGGTCCGGCTCAAGGGCGACCCGCCCACCACGGTGCGCGAGGCGATCGCCCGGCTGGCCACGCAGCTGCGCCCGCCGGACGACCCGGACACCAACCCGCTCGACCAGCCCAGCGGCGAGGGCCTGCAGTTCGCCGCCGAGGCGGGATGGCTGGTCGGCCTCGACATCAGCGTCGCCGGCCTGGCCGACATCGCGCTCGTGCTCGCCGATCCCGATGTCTACGGGCTGGCCGTCAGCCTGTCCGGCGAGAAGGCCGACGCGTTCGCCGGCCTGCGCTTCGACGTGCTCTACCGCAAGGTCTCCGGCAACGTCGGCGTGTTCCGGGCCGAGCTGGAGCTGCCCGAATCGGTGCGCCGGTTCCAGCTGGGCGCCGTGTCGGTGACGCTGGGCGTGCTCGTGGTCGAGGTGTTCACCAACGGCGACTTCCGGGTCGACCTCGGCTTCCCGCACGGCGGCGACTTCGGCCGCTCGTTCGCGTTCGAGGTGCTGCCACTGCTCGGCCGCGGCGGCATCCTCGTCGGCAAGCTCGACGCGGCGACCTCCGGCCGGGTTCCGGCGATCAGCAACGGCACCTTCTCGCCCGTGCTGGAGCTCGGGATCGGCTTCGCGGTCGGCATCGGCAAGGAGTTCCGGGCCGGACCCGTCTCCGGCGGCGCCTACGTCGAGGTGGTCGCCATCTTCGACGGCGTGTTCGCCTGGTTCAACCCGACCGACGCGGGCGCGCCGACCGACGTCTACCACTGGGTCAGCGCGGTCGTCGGGGTCCACGGCAAGCTGTACGGGCAACTCGACCTCTCGGTCCTCAAGGTCGCGGTGACGATCGAGGCGTGGGCCGAGGCGAGCATCACCCTGGAGGCCTACCGCGCCACCGACGTCCAGGTCTCGTTCTCCGTGGAGGTCAACGCCGAGCTGACGATCGGCACGTTCACCATCCCACTGTCCTTTTCGGACAGTGTCCCGTTCGGCTTCACCCTCGGCACCGACCGGCCGACGCCGTGGCTGCTCGCCGGCGGCACCGACCAGGGCAGCCAGGCCCGCCTGCGGGCCGGCATCGCCGCGCCGCCGGGCCGGGTGCCCCGCCGCCGGCTGGAAGTGCTGCGCCGGCTGGCCCTGCAGCGCACGAGCCGGACCGCGGCCGAGCCGTGGGACCCGACGCAGCGGGTCTTCACGAACTCGCCCCGCGTCGCCAAGCTGTACCTGCAGCCGCTGTTGAGCGTGACGGACGTCCCGCTGGCCTGGTCCGCGCCGGCCCCGCCGCCGAGCAACCCGCCGCACTACCGGTCGGCGCTGCTGCTGGTCGCGCCGTACCACGCCGAGCCGAGCACGCGGCAGTTCGTCGAGGCGCTGCTGCGGTGGTCGATCGCGGCGGTCACGGGTACCCCCGGCAACGACCCGTCCGGCGTGGTGACCGCGGCGCAACTGCGCGCGCTCGCCGACGACCTCCACTCGCCCGCGACGGTCGGCGACGCGTTCCAGATCGCCAAGCTGGTCGCCTTCTTCCGCACCAACCTGCACCTCGACATCGCCGACCAGCCGCCGCCCGCTCGCGCGGCGCACGCCGCGGCCGAGCCGCTGACCGGCACGGTGCTGCCGATCCCGCCGCTGCTCACGCTGGCCAGCTCGCACGGCGGGGCGCGGCACAACCTGGCGCAGTACCACCCGGTCGGCCCGCGCTACCTGTGGCAGGCGGCGCAGTACGCGGCGCACCTCACCCCGACCCCGCGGCCGCCCACCCCGCCGCCGCCCGACCAGCCCGCGACGTACCACTCCTACGGCACGTACCTATTCCAGGACTGGTGCCTGATGGTGGCCCGGGCCGCCGTGGACGCGGCCGTCGCCGGGCTCAACCGCCGGCCGGTGGGGCAGGACCGGCCGATGTCGCTGCGCGGCATCGCCGACGCGTTCCCGACCGTGTCCGTGGCGTACCACATCCGCGCCGGCGACACCGTGGACAGTGTCGCCGCCGCACTCGGCGCGAGCCCGGCCGAGCTGCGCTTCCTGAACCCGGAGCTGGAGCAGGCGCTGGCCGACACGCCGCCGGGCACGCGGCTGCCGGTCAAGCTGGGCGTGTCGCCGCAGAGCGCGGCCATCGACAACGCGGCCGTCCCGATCGACGCGACGACCAGCCTGGACCTCGGCACGATCGACTACCAGGTGGCCGCGGGCGACACGCTCGCCGCGATCGCCGGCCGGTTCAACTCCCGGGCGCCGCAGTCGCTGTTCCCCGCCGGGCTGACCGACCCGCTGGCCACGGACCGGCAGCTCCTGGCCGGGTACGCGGAGTTCACGATGCCGCCGGTGCGCTTCGCCAACCCCAACAACGAGGGCATCCTGCTGGTGGCGGCGGTGTTCTTCACCCGCTACCGGCCACTGACCGAGGTGGACTCGGCGGAGTGGTACTCGACCGCCGTCTTCAACCTCAACGCCGCGGACATCACCTGGGGCCCCGGCGACGCGGTACCGCCCGGCTCGAGGTTGCTCGTCCCGGCCGCCTACAACGACGCCGACCCCGTCCGGGCCCGGCGCTACACCACGCTGCCCGGTGACACGATCGCCTCGATCGCCCGGGCACTGGCCCTGGTGCAGCGGTTCGGCACGGGCGAGCAGGGCCCGGCCGGCTGGCCGCGGTTCCGCGAGCAGGTGGTGTCGGCCGGCGCCGAGGTCAGCATCCCGGCCACCACCAACGTGCCGATCCTGCCCCGGGAGAGCCTGGCCGACCTGGCCGAGCGGTTGCTCACCGCCGCCGGCCGCCTGGACACGCTGCTGCAGTACGTCGCGGCCCAGCCCATCCTGGCCCAGCTGGCGATCGTGCCGGTGCCCGATGTCGTCGTCAACCCGGCCGGTCGCACTCTGGGCTGGCTCTGCGATCGGCTCGGCCTGAGCCTGGACGACCTGGCCGGCCGGCTCGCCGAGCAGACCCTGTTCAGCGCCGGCGCGCCGCTGAGCATCGCCCACCTGCTCGTGCACGGCATCGACGACCTCGTCGCCGCGGTGCTCGACGACGCGACCGAGGTGATCGGCGCGCGGAGCGCCCGCAACCTGCTCTCCGGCACCCGGCTGCCCGCGCCCGTGTACGACCCGGACCGGCACGCGAGCGCGACCGGCCCGCTGACCGCCATCGCCGACCTCGTCGGCCAGCAGTTCCCCGCCCCGGCACCGGCCGGTCCGGACAACGCGGTGGCGCTGGAGCTCACCGTGACCGCCAACGCCGACGCCGCGGGCTGGATCACGCTGGGCCCGGCGGCGCGGCTCGTGTACCGCTACACCAACGCCGACCTGCGCGAACGGTATCCGGCCGGCTCGGTCGGGGTCACCCCGGTGATCGGGCAGGGTCCGGCCGAGCGGCCGAGCGCCGAGCCGGTCCCCCGCACCTTCGGCCTGGACCATCGCATCGAGATCCAGACCCCGGTACCGATCACCATGCCACCGGCGGACCCGACCGGCGCCGCGGGCGACGACCCGGTCAAGGCGCCGCCGCCCTCCGGGGTGAGCGCCTGGCCGCTGCCCGCGGCCCTGATCGCCTACGCGGCCGGGCACACCAGCACCCGGTTCGAGCTGGCCCGGGCGGCCCGACGCCCGGACGCCCCAGGCGAGTCGGAGCTGCTGTCCGGCTGGACGTTCGCCATGCTGGTCCCGCTGCGGGTACGGCGGCTGGCCGGCCTGACCCACCGGTACGAGCTGATCGGCGTCGACGCGGCCGCCCGCGACCCGCTGCAGCGCCTGTGGGAGCGGCACTCCCTGGAGCCGGCGGCCGTCTACGTCGCCGTCCGTCCGGCGCCGGACGCGGGCCACCCGTCCGGCCTGGCCGTGCTCAACGCGGCGCCGGCGCGCACGTTCGTCGTGCGGGCCAACCTGAGCAAGCAGACCGCCCCGCCGGCACACCTCGCCACCGCCACGGCCACAGTCACAGCCACCGAGCAGTTCGCCGACCTCGATGCCCCGATGGACTTCCTGCGGCTGCTCTGGGAGGGTTCCGTGGTCGGCGGGGCCGGGTTCGCCATCGGCTTCGCCGCCGCCGACGGCGCCGACCTGCCGGCGAGCGCCTTCGATGACAACGGCGTCGCCGCGCTGACGCTGCTCGTGCTGACCGAGGATGCGTGGCTGCCGGCGCCCGGCGGCCGGCCGGTGCGCCCCTACGAGACCTGTGCCCTGATCCCGGCGGGTCTGGACCCGTCGGTGACCGCGCTGTGGCTGGGCGCCGCCGACGACAGCGCGGTCACGGTCGAACCCGTCGTGCCCCAGGGCAGCGCCGGCTTCGGGGTGACCCTGACGCCGCCGGACCCGAACCTCCCCGCCCCGACGTATCGGCTGCGGCAGCTGTTCAGCCTCGTGCGGTATGCGATCCCGGACGCGCCGTTTCAGCTGCCGGACGCGGGCCTCCCGGTCTGGGCGCAGGTCGACGACGGGCTGCGCCGGCCGCGGTGGCGCCGAGCCCGGCTGGACCGGCGCCGCCGGGCCGGTCTCGCCGTCCCGGACGAACCGGCGGCCGACCTGTGGCGCTACGAGCAGGTGCTGCCGCTGGCCCGGTTCGGCCCGGCCTCACCCTGCCCGGCGGTGCCAGGGCTGCCGCCGCCGGACGCCGACCCGTACCGCGGCGTCGGCCAGGGCGCCAATGTCCACCTCGGACTCTGCGATGTCCTGGGTAACGTCACCACCCTGCCCGGCGGGCCCAACGGCACCGCCAGGCTCACCCTCGGCTACACCGACGCCGTGCTCGGAGTGGGCAGCTGGCCCGGCATCACCACGGCCTACTGGGTCGACCGGGGACCGCAGGGCGTCCGGCTACGGCTGACGGTGACCGCCGAGCCGGCCACCATCATGCCCGGCCTCGACGGGACCGCGACCGCGGTGGCGCCGCAGGTGGCGCGGGCCGCCGAGCGCTTCGCCCAGGCCTGCTTCCAGCTCGCGGACGGGCGGGTACAGGCGGCGGTGGTCACGTCGCTGCGCCAGGACCAGGACGGCACACCGGCGGCCCTGCCCGCCGACGCCAGCGGCCTGTGGCGGCTCAGCGCGGCGGCCTGTCTCGCCAACAGCGCGGCGGCCGCGGCGACGCCGGTCCTCGCCGGCGGGACCATCGCCGAGATCGGCTACCGGTACGGCGTGAACGCGGCTCTGATCGCGGCGGTCAACGCCGACCGCCCGGCCGCCGGCCTGCTCGGCACCGGCCCGGTCGTGCCGGCCTACCGGAGCGTCGGCGACGGGCAGAGCGCGGCCGATGTGCTGGCCGGGGCCCCCGTCGGCTGGCCGCGGCCGGGCAGCGGCAGTGACCTGCTGCGGCTGCCGCACAACCGCGTCCTGCCGCTGCGGGCCGGCTCCGTGTTGCGCACGGCGGCCGTCGAGATCGCGGTGGGCCCGGTGCCCGCGGCGCTGGGCGACGTCGCGAGGAGGTACCACACCACTGCCGGACTGCTGGCCACGGACAACGCCGGCCGGACCGACATCCTGGTGCCGACCTTTGCCTTCGAGTTCGAGGGCGTGTCGATTCCGGCCGGTACCGACAGCCTGGACCAGATCGTCGCGCGGTTCGGCGAGCTCGGCGTGGTCTGCGACGTGGCTACCCTCGGCGCCGCGAACGCCGACCGTCCGGGCCTGCTGGCGGCCGGCGCCCGGCTCGCCACCACCCACTACGTGGCCCGGCCGGACGACACCATCGACACCAACGGCAGCGGAGCCGATCTCGCCGCCGGCAACGGCGGGACCCCGGGCATCTACCCGGCGGGCACCCTGCTCTCGCTCGGGACGTTCGATCCCGCGGTGGTACGCGTCCAGCCGGACGAGACGCTGGAGGAGTTCGCCGGGCGCTTCGCTTGCCCGCCCCCGCAGTTGCTGGCGGCCAACGCCGACCGGCCACTGCCCGACGCTACGGTGCTGATCCCCGGCGCGGTCCGGTTGCCCGAACCCGGCACGGTCCGGGTCCCTTACCCCGTGCGCGGCACCGACACCCTGGCCGCGATCGCCGCGCTCTTCCCCGGCCACGATCTGCTCACCCTCGCCCAGGACAACGCCCCGATGCCGGGCACCCTCGCGCCCGGCCGCGCCGTCGTGCTCATCATCGACGACGTCCGCTACGAGGAGACCACCGTCGCCGGCGACTCGCTGGCCGGCCTGCACCGGCGGTTCGCCGCGCAGGACGCCGGGATCGCCCTTGCCGACGTCGTCGAGGCGATCGCCTTCGCCCCGGGCTGTCTGGCGGCCGGGGCGGTACTGTCCACGCCCGCGCCCCGGCTGCCCGGGACCGGGCCGGTGTCCCCGGCGGCGGCAGCGGCCGCGCTCGGCTCGGAGCCGGTCGCGCTGTGCCTGGCCAACGCGGCCGTGCTCGGCCTGATCCAGCCCGGCGTCGAGCTCACCGCCCCGGGCCGCTCGACGTCGATCGTGACCGGATCGGACGACACGCTCAACAGCCTGACCGCCCGCTTCGCCGCGATCCGGGTGACGCTGACCGTCGCCGAGCTCGTGGCCGGCCACTGCGACACCGCGTTCCTGCGGGCCGCAGCGACGGTACTGCTGCCGCCGGCCCCGGTGAGCATCGCCGTCGAGTTCGCCGCCGCCGGACCGTTCGCCACCGTCGCCGGACCGCTCACGGTCGCGCTGCGCCTGCGGCGACCACGTGAGCTGGTCGACGTG
The DNA here is from genome assembly GCF_050942935.1 of Dactylosporangium sp. CA-233914. Classification (NCBI taxonomy): domain Bacteria; kingdom Bacillati; phylum Actinomycetota; class Actinomycetes; order Micromonosporales; family Micromonosporaceae; genus Dactylosporangium; species Dactylosporangium sp. CA-233914. The sequence goes on from NZ_CP192030.1 coordinate 9,333,573, forward strand.
CGGCTGCGCAACGGGCCGGCGGAGCACGCCGACACCGCCGTACCGCCGCGGTTCACGGTGGACCCGACGGGCAGCACCGACACCCGCACCCTCGGCCCGTTCGCGGACGCGTTCCACACGGCCCTGCCCGACCTGCGGCTGGCCACCGGCTCGGCCGGCGAGGCGGACCTGTGGCTGGTCAACTTCGGCGCCGGCGGGCTGTCCAAGGTGTACGTCGGCCGGCTGCCGGACGGCACGACCGTCCCGCCGCGCAGCTTCGCGATCCGCCCGCTCTACCGCGAGCCGCAGACCCGGCGCGGGGTGGCCCTGCCGGCGCTGGACGAGCAGGGTCGCCTGGTGGCCGGCCCGCAGGTCGACATCCAGGCCGTCGACGTCGAGGTGTGGGCGCGGCGCTTCCTGCGGGACATCGACACGGTGCTGTCGCCGGCCTACGCCTGCGGCCTGTACGCCGATCCGACGGCCCGAACGGCGCTGGACCGGCTGCTCGCGGCCAAGAGCGGCCTCGCCCGAGCGGTCGCCCTGGGCGTGGCGGAGGTACTGCAACCCGGCCGGGCCACGGCGAACGACCTCGATGCCGCGCGCCAGACGATCCGCGACCGCCTCGCCGTCGAGCTCGCACCCGCCTACGACACCGCGGCGCTGGTGCAGTACGACGCGCAGGTGGTCTCCCCGTGGATCGACGACGAGTCGGCACCGGCCCGGCTGCTCGGCACCGCGCGGCCCACCGCCCAGGCGTCGGTGCCCTACCAGCTGGCCGCGGCGAAGACGGCCCTGGACCGGTCGACGAGCCCGGTCACCTTCGCGCTCTCGGTGGCCGATCCGACCCGGCAGAGTTCGGTCCCGGTGCAGGTGGACTACGACGTGACCCACCTGGAGCACGACATCCACGTCATCGGCAGCACCGGCTACCCGTCGTCGCGGTGGCTCACGTTCTATCCGCCGCTGAGCGGCGCAGACCGGCCGCCCGCCCTGCGCACCTCCCTCGATCGCACGCAGGTCCCGATCCCGCTGCGTGCCTATCCGGTGCTGCCGGCGCTGGTCAACCAGTCCGCCGACCCGACCGTGCCGCAGCACCCGACGATCGGCGACGCGGCCCGCTGGACGTACGCCGTGACCTACGCGCACGAGCACGCCGCCCAGGACGAGGTGCAGCTGACAGTCGCGTTCAACGTCGCACCACAGGCTGGCCCGCAGGCGCCCGCCGCCGCCGACATGGTGACCGCGCTCGCGCGCTACCAGGCCGTGGCCGATCCGCTGCTGGACCTGCTCGCCGCGTACGGCGGCGACGCCGTCCCGTCCGATGCCGCCCGGGCGGCCAGTGCGGCCAACGCGGCCGTGTCGCTGGCCACCCTCGCCACGGAGGTCACCGGCAACTGGCTCAACCACACGTGGCCGCAGGTACTGCCGGCCGCGCCCGATCCGCTCACCTACCGGTACGGCATCTCGACGCTCAGCAGCGTCGAGCCCGACGGCACCGAGGTCCTGTCCGTCGTACGCGTCCGGCTGGGCCAGCCCGTCGCCGGCCCGACCGGGGAGTGGCCGGTGATCGCCTGCCGCACCGCCGAGGGCATCGAGGTGGCGTTGGTACCGCAGGAGCCGGTCGACGACGTCCGGGACTACCGGGCGCCGGTGGCGATACCGCGGACCGCCTGGCTGACCTTGACGATGCGCTGGCCCGGGCTGCACGCGGCCCGGTTCCAGAATGCCCGTGCCACCCTGTCGGTCCGGCGCAACGAATGGCTGCTGGGCCGCGACCAGGCGCCGACGAGCGAGCCGTTCGTGTTCCGGACCGCCGACGTGACCGCGCCGGCGCCGGCCAGCCCGCTGCTGATCCGCCCGGAGCCGATCGACATCGGCCTGGACCCGGCGCACGCCGAGGTCGGCGCCGCGCTGCAGGCCGCGCTGCGCGAACTGACCGACGGGGCCGACGTGGACGTGACGATCAGCGCCTGGTACTCATACGACCTCGTGTCGTCGGCCGGCGCGACCGGGCGCCGGTTCGACCGCCAGGGCGTGGCCCCGCTGTCCACCCGGCTGCCGGTGACGCTGTGGCCGCGCCGGCGCAGCAGCGGCGCCACCGGCGGCCTGGTCGCCGAGCGGCTGCAGGAGTGGCTGGGGCACAACGACACGGCCCCGGCGCCCGGGCGGCGGTGGCTGTTCAGCGTCACCGTGCACACCAGCCTGACCAACGCGTACGAGCGCCCGCTCGTGGTCGTCGACCAGCTCCGCTACGGCATCTTCACCACGCTGGCCCGGACCCGCTGATCTCGTCAGCTCAGCCGACTTGCAGTTCGGAGAGTTCAGCGTCGCCGGTGCGCCAGCCGGGCACGGCTACGGCGATGTACCGGGCGTTCGTCGGCCCGCTGAACGGTGCGTAGGCCGTCCCTTCGGTGGATGTTTCGATGGTGGGTGCCGGGTGGTTGCTGCCGGTCCATGTCAGGGTGATCGATGTGACGGCGCGGGTGTCGGCCAGGTCGACGACCATCCGGCCGTTGGGACCGGGGCGCCAGGCGGTGCTGGGGTTGCCGTCGACGGCTTGGGATGGTTCGCCCATACCTGCGGGTAGTGGAGAGGTGGGGAATGTGGTGCGTCCGCGGGCCAGGTCCGAGGTCGGGGTGACCGGGCCGGTGACCGGCACGGCGTAGGCACGGCTGGTGCCGGCCGGCACCTGCGCTTGCACCGACCAGGTGCCCGCGGTCAGGCCCACGTCGACGGCCGCCCCGGCGGGTGCGGTGACCGTGAGGTGGTGGGAGTCGGCGACGTTGAAGCGGGTGCCGGTGGGTGGGCGGCCGGTCAGTGTGAACCGGGCGGGGCGGACGGCGCCGCCACCGGCGGGTACGGATGCGGTGAGGGTCAGGCCGCCGTCGGCGCGCACGATGGACACGCCCCGGTACAGCCGGTCACCATTCGGCAACGTCAGTGCCGCGCCGGTGACCGCGGTCGGGGAGAGGTTGAGCAGGGTCAGGTATCCGTCGGCGTCGCTGAGCCGGAGCGTGGCCGGCCCGCCGGTGGGCAGCCGGCGGGCCGCCGCGGCGGCGAGGTCGGTGCCTGTGCCGGCGTACCCCTCGATGAGGGTGGCGGCCGGGATCGTGACCTGGGCCGCGGACGCTGCGATCGGGCCGGTCGCGCCGTGTGCGACCAGGCCGGCACGGTCGTCGATGCGAGCCCATGCGCCTAGCGTCGCGGTGCTCGGCGCGGTCACCGCGGTGCTCCAGGTGGTGCCGTCGGTGGAGGTCTGCACCAGGTACGCGGTGGCGTACGCGGATTCCCAGCTCAGGCGAACCCGGGTGAGCTGGACTGTCGCACCCAGGTCGACGGCGAGCCAGCTGTCGGCTCGGCCGCGATCGTCGCGGGCGACGGCCCACCGGGTGGCGGGGTTGCCGTCGACGGCGTTCGCTGCCGGGTAGTTCGGGTCGGCAGACGATGCGGTGACGGTACGGCCGCGGGCCCGGTCGGTGCCGCTGGTGTCGTACGCCTCGACGGCGAACAGCGAGTAGCCGTACTGGCCGGAGGCGGAGCGGCCGAGGAAGCGTACGTGCCGGGCGGCACGGGCTGGGAAGGTGACCTCGTCGGTGCCGCCGTCGCCGAGCCCGGCCGGCGGCGTGACCGTGCCGTTCGGGCCGGTGAAGGTGCGGCTGCCGTCGAGGCCCGGTACACCCGGCATGGTGAGGTTGAACAGGGTGAGCGAGGACGGACCTGGGCCTGCGTACACGACGGTGCCCGTGGGCAGGGTGGCGTATCCGGCCCATCCGGCGGGGGTCTGCAGCACGGTGGCTGTGGCGTCGATGCCGTCGCGTGTGGCGGTGTAGGCGGCCGTCCACTGCCGGGTCGGCGCCCCTGCGGTGGCGGGCAGGAACGCGGGGGCCCGGGTGTCGATCAGCCAGTTGTCGTGGCCCGGCTGCCACAGGAAGCGCACCTGGCCGGGTTTGGTGACAGCTGCTGCGAAGCCCGCGCTGGTCTGCTGTGCGGTCAGCCCGGCGTCCGCGCCGAAGGTGCGGGCGCCCGCAGCCGCGGCGAAGAACTCGCCGCTGGTCACGGGTTGCACGGCGGTCGTGCGCCAGCGGTGGAACAGGTACGCGATGGCTAGCTCGGCCCTCGCCTCCGGCTCGTACTTCTCCTCGCCGCTGAACTTCGTCAGCCGGTTCTCGGGGGCGTACCGCAGGTATGGCATCAGCCGCGACGCGAGGTCGGCCTCGGCGCGGGCGGCGTGCCGGTCGCCTTGCACCTGGGCGAGGAACGCCAGCGGCAGTACGTCACGGCCGTACAGGTGGTAGCGGTCGGCGACCATCGGCATTACGGGCTCGCCCGCGTCGCTGGCCAGCAGGCGCAGTGTGGCCCACAGCTCGCGGCCGTTCGGCTGGCGGGTGAGGACCTGCGGCAGTGGTACACCGGCGGCGAGGAAGTGCGCGGCGGTACGCCCGGCGGTACGCCATAGTTCGGCCTGGTAGTGCGGGTTGACCGAGTCGTGGTTCTCCACCACGAACGTGTCGTGCAGGTTGTGCGCGGTCATCAGCTCATCGATGCGGCGGCCGTCGATGACCGCCGGATTGGCGCGGTCGGCGGCGGGCAGGCCGCTCGAGTTGGCCGCCCAGAACACGAACCGGTCCCGCCAGCGCGCCGCCTCCGCATCGCCCGCCGGGGCCCAGGCGAGGCCCGGGGCGATGGCCTGCGCGTAGACGCCCATCTCCTCCAGCTTGGTGTCGCCGCGGAACCCGCCGGTGCTGCCGTTCGGCGTCCAGGACCCACTGAGCGGATCGTTGCCCGTTCCCAGCGCGTAGGTGTAGGCGGCCTGGCCGCGGGCGATCGCCTCGACGTTCGCCCGGGTCGCGGCGGTCAGTTCCGACCACAGCAGCCGAGCGGCGAGCACGAAGTACAGCTCGAACGTCGAGTCCCAGAACAGTCGGCGGCCCCACTCGGAGCCGCCTGCGAGCCGGTTCGTGGCCGCGAACCGGGTGATCGTGGCCAGGGTGCGCTGCCGCAGGGTGGTGGCATCGACGCCGGCCACCGTGGCATCGTACCCGTCGGTCGTGAGCAGGACGGCGTTGCCGAGCACTGCGGCGAAGCGGAAGTCGGCCGCGCGATAGGCACCGATCGCCGGATCCCACTGCTGCTCCACCCAGCGGGTGTGCGTGAGCAGCAAACGACGGTACTCTTCGGCGACCGGCCCGGCGGCCAGCGTGCTCGGCGGTGCCGTCGCGGCGGGAGCGGGCAGGACGAGGGTGCCGCCGACGGCCCCGGCCAGGGCGAGCAGGGTCCGTCGGGAGATCGCCGCCGAACGGTCGTGGCGGGCGTCAGGGTGGACGTCGTCGATGGAGGCCATCACGCAGCTCCGTTTGTCGGATTCGGGCAGAACCGCAAGGGGTTCGGCATCGTTGCACCTTGTCGCATCACTGTGCGCGGAGCTGCTCGTTCATGATCAGGAACGCACCGAGCCCGTGTGTGTCGTTGACCCGGCGCAGGCGGTTGAAGTAGTAGTCCTCGTCCCCGATGTTGGTGCCCTCGCAGATGTCGACGAGCCGGGTCAGGCCGTCGGCGCCAACGGAGAGTTGACCGAGTACGCCCTTGTAGCCCTTCGCGGCCACTTGCCGGTACTCCTCACCGAGGTATCCGCGCTGGACCCCCCGCGAAAGCATGAAGGTGAACATCGCGGAGCAGGAGGTCTCCCGCCAGTTGCGGGTGTCGGTGCTCTTGTTGACGACCTGGTACCACATCCCCGTGGTGGCGCCCTGATAGCGGCGGTAGCCGGCGGCCAGATGGCGGACAATGTCGATGAGGGAGGCCCGGCGGGGGTGGTTCGCGGGCAGCACCTCGAGGAGGTCCACGGCAGTCATGCCGAACCAGCCGATGGCCCGCCCCCAGTGCACGGTCGACCGGCCGCCGTTGCTCTTCGCCCACGGTGCCGAGCCGTCCTGGTCGTAGGCGTGGAACATCAACCCGTTGTCCGACTTCAGGTGCTTGAAGTAGACCGCCATGTTCTTGGCAGCCTCTTCGTAGCAGTACTGCGCGTCACCGAAGGTGCGGCCGTAGAGGGCGAGGAACGGCAGGGCCATGTACACCCCGTCGCACCAGAGTTCGCCCTTCATGTTGACGTTGTGGATCAGGCCGCCGTCGGTCGTACGGGGGTAGGTGGCGAAGCGCCGCCGCAACTGCTCGGCCGCGGTCCGGTACTTCCACAGGCCCGTCTCGGCATACAGCAGGGGCAGCAGTTGCACGGGCCGCATCGAGTCGAGGCTGTTGAACTGGTTGGAGATGCCGGCGTCGGTGACGAAGCGGTCGACCCATGCCTTGATGTACTCGAGGTACTTCCACTCGCCCGTGCGCTTGTAGAACAGATACTGGCCGTAGAGGTACAGCGCCTTCTGGTAGCTCCACCCACCGAAGGTGGCAGGAGTGAAGCGGGCCATCGTCGAGTCGATGACCGCACGCGACACGTCAGCCGGCAGCGCTGCCGCCCTGGCTGTTCCGGGCAGGGCGAGGGAACCCACCGCGGCGGCTGATCCGGCCAGAAAGGACCGTCGAGACAGATCCATCACGTCACTCCCAGTGCAGTCGGTTGCCGGTGGCATTGCGGGCGGGGAACACGGTGAGATACGTCTGGGCAGCCATGGCGCCGATGCGCTGCGCGTCGTTGTGCCGCTGCTCCCAGACGGCCGCGGAGTGGCTGATGCCGGTGAGGTGGCCCGTCAGGAACACCAGCTGATGTGGTACATCCGGCTTCCACACCTGGCGCTTGGGCGCGGCGGCAATGCCTTCGAGGGTGGACGCCGTCTGCACCGCAATGCCGCCGTCAACCGACTTAGCGGCGACGTAGAGGTTGCCGACCCGGGTCAGCGCCGCCCAAGGTGGTGGCACCGGCATTGACAGCCGTGAGCGCGCCGACAAGGGCACGGGTGGCGAGACCGGCACGCCGGGCATGGGGGCATCGTCGCACTCCTGACGGTTGCAAGCCGGCAGGCGAACGCTCCGAACCTAGCAGAGCATGGTCACCTGTCAATGAACCAGGGAAAAATAGTAAGGTCTCTTTAGCGTTTCGGGCAAGCCTCGAGCGCCCCGGCGCCGACCGCAGCCGCCACCCCGGGGTCGGGTCGGCCCGCCCCGCCGCAGCCGCCCATCGATCGCTATTGACCTCCATGCCTTTCGTCACGTATTAGTAAACAAGGTTGGCAATTAAGGATCGAATTCTGGATCTCGTCTGACTCTGAGCTGGGGAGCATGCATGCGGAAACCCGTCAGAATCCTGGTCTCGCTGATCGGCGCCGCTACTGTGGCCGCCGGTCTCATGGTGGCGGCGGGCGTCGCGTCGGCCGGCGACGGGCCTGTGACGCCGATGCTGGTCGGCGCGCGGCCCGCTACCGAGGCGTACCCGATCGGCCACTGGAACGCCTGCACCGTGATCCTGATCAAACCCGACTGGGCGCTCACCGCCGCGCACTGCACCTGGCGCAACGGCTACGTCGGCATCGGCACCGACCGCACCAAACCCGTCGCCACCTCTGAAACGGTCCGGCGGGTGTTCGCCCCCGGCAGCGCCGACGTGGCACTGCTCGAGCTCTCGCCCCCGGTGACGAACGTCAAGCCGGCGCCGATCGCCCGTTCGACCCCGCCGGTCGGCACGAGGACGCGGCTGGTCGGCTTCGGCCAGACCTGCCCGGAGGTCGACTGCGGCGGGTTCACCAACGTCGCGATGGAACTCGACACCTCGATCGTCGCCGACTCCCGATGCCCCGCGATCGTCAACGGCGCCCAGGAACTGTGCACCGACAACCCCGGCGGAAACGCCGGCGCCTGCTACGGCGACTCCGGCGGCCCTCAGTTTCAGAAGAACAGCCGCGGCGAATGGATCGTCGTCGGCGCCACGAGTGGCTCCGGCACGGTGAACACTGCCTGCGGTGTCGCCCCGTCCATCTACGTCGACGTCACCGACTCCGGCGGCCTGCGCGGCTGGATCGCCCAAACCGTCGGCGGTCTGCCCGAACCAGGCGACACCAGCCCACCGGCGACGACTCCGCCGCCCACGACTCCGCCGGTCACAACTCCGCCGCCCACGACCCCGCCGGCCACGACCCCGCCGCCCACGACCCCGCCGGCCACGACTCCGCCGGCGACGAGCGCCTGGGCGCCGTGGACGGCGTATCGCACGGGCCAGACCGTCACCTACGGCGGCGTTTCGTACACCTGCGTGCAGGGGCACACCTCGCTGCCCGGCTGGGAACCGCCGGTCGTCCCAGCGCTCTGGCGCCGCGCCTGACCCGGCCGCCGCGCGACCGGGTGTCAGGCCCGGCCGCGCGGCGCGGCACGAAAGATCACCATGATCCTCGCCGTGGACGAGAAAATCCAGATGTAGGCTTTTGGACCGCAGCGCGCCTGCGGCGCACCACGGCCGGCTTCAAGACACGACCCCAGAGCAATCGTCGGCTCGACAGGATGCCGGTGCACCCCATTGCCGAGGCGACCGTGGCCGCCAGGACGAGCCACAGCGAACCGGACCGGCTCACCCGCCGCTGATCGGAATCGTGGCGCGCAACGTCGTCCCATGCTCAGCCGGGCTCACGATCTCCATGTGACCCCCGAGTGTCTCGACCCGGTCCTGAAGACCGATCAAGCCAGAGCCCTTGCCGGGGTCCGCTCCCCCGATCCCGTCGTCGCGTGTCAGGATCTGCAGGATCGCGTCTTGCGCTTCGACATCGATTTGCACCATGGACGCTCGGGCATGTTTGGTGGCGTTGGCGAGTGCTTCTGAAACAACGTAGTACGCGGCCACCTCGACACACTCCGGCAATCGCCGAAGGACATCCATGTGCAACTCGACCGGAACACCGCTTCGGCGGGCAAGTGTCTTGAGCGCCGGGCCGAGCCCTCCCTTGGACAGGATCGCCGGATGGATCCCGTGCGCGATCTCCCGCAGGTCGTCAAAAACGCCGGTCAGCCCCTTCGCCGTGCGCGACAACTGCTCCTTGACTGTCTCCAGGCCGAGTGGCAACGCGGCTTCTGCCATGTGGAGCTCGAGGCAGAGCGAGATGAGGCGTTGCTGGGCGCCGTCGTGGAGATCCCGCTCGAATCGCCGACGGGCTTCGTCGCTGGCGGCGACGATACGGGCGCGGGACGCGGTCAGCTGTGCCCGGCTGTCCGCGTTGGCGATCGCGGCCGCGACGAGCTCCGTGAAATCGGCGAGGCGCGCCTCAGCGTCGGCCGGGATGGGCTCTGGATTCGACGTCAGCACGACGGCGGCACCCCACAGACGGCCCTCGACCACCACGGGCGCTGCAACGCTCGCACGAATACCCAGCGAACGAGCCATCGCGCTGAGGGAGCCCGCGGCGTTGTCGTAGTTGTTCATCCGGGCCGCGCGGCCAGTGCGCCGCACCGTTCCGGTGACGTTGTCGCCTTCGAGCGTCACCGAGAACTCGTGAGCCATTTTGCCGACGCCCGCGACGCGGAGGGCTGTTCCGTCCGGCTCGTACCGCATCAGCGTCGCAGTGTCGAGGTTGAGATGCCGGCTCAGTTCCGCCGCGACTGCGCTGAACACCTCGGCTGGCGAGGCGCCACGGGCAACCATCGTCGCCACCCGCCGCAATGCGGTCTGTTCTTCCACGAGGCCGCAGAACCGCTCGCGACTCACCTGCCGCTCGAGTGCCACGCAGAGCAACGTTTCCAGCGACGGGACCACCCGTTGCCGCAGCCGCACCAGCGTGCGAGCAGACAGGTCAGCGGGCACCAGCAGCGTCCCCGACCGGTTGGCACCGACGCGCAGCGGCAACGCGGCCCGACGCTCGTCCGCGCCGACCACCTCAAGCGCGATCACCGCCCATGGCAGTTCGAACGCCGCGGCGAGCCGCTGCGACGCCGCACCCAGCACCGCCCGTACATCGTCGGCGCCCAACACGAGACCGGCCAACTCCGCCGCGACGCCCGCCTGACTGCGTTCGGACGCCTCGAGAGCGCGTGACCGAGCCAGGCCTGCCAAACCGCTGGTCAACACACCAGCGAACACAAAGAACGCGAGTTCACCCGCATCCTCACTCGCGCTGATGCTCCACGCCCCGAAGGGCGGCACGTGGTAGTAGTCAAAGGTGAGGGCGCTGGCCACCGAAGTCACCACCCCCAGCTTGGCACCCCACACGACCGAGACGACCAAGACGCCAAGCAGGTACACCACACCCCTGACACTGGCGTGGGTGGCCCCTGCGAGCGGATACAGCACGAGGGTTTCCGCCACGATGAGCAAAGCTGCCACCACGAGTCCGAGCGCCAACGGCGGCTGCGTCGGGCGCAACAGCAGCGACGGCATACGTGGGCGCATCAGGCATCACCCTCCACACGTGGGTCGCCACACGTGGAAGGCCGCACTCGGCTTGGAAGCGATCGGACAAGGAGTTATGAACGCAACGCCGGATGTGGAGCCGGCCTATTCATCGCGTGCTACGGGAAGCAAACCCACCAAAACATGTTAATCCGGAACTCCGCAACATGCCCGCGCGCCAGCCTCGAACACCTCGGCGGAGGTGGTGCTGGCGGCCGGCGACTCGATGCCAGCGAGAATCGACAGCAGGGTCGACCTGCCCGAGCCGGAGGCGCCAACGACGGCGATCATCTCCCCCGGCGCCACAACGAGATCGAGCCCCTGCAGCGCCTGCACCTCGACCGACCCGGTCTGACAGATGTGCACGAGACTCTCGCACCGGACTACCGCATCGGCGGGCTTCGGCGCGGCGAACCGGGAGAGGGTCCAGGACAGTATTCTCCCGGCATGTGTCGCACTCACGCAGCGGCGACCGAGCCTGGGTGCCGCGACGACTCGTCGCGGCACCCGGTGCTCACACGTGCGTGATTCTCTCCCACCGGCTGGGTGGCTTGAGCGTGTGCGTGGCCTGCAGGGCGGCGGTCACGGCCGTGCCCGAGGCGGTGAGCTTGAGCGTGCCGACGCCGGCGCCCGCCGCGATGCGGCCCCGCACGCTGCCCAGCGTCTCGACCCGGTAGGTCAGGCCGGGCCAGCCGAGCACGCTCACGTCGCCGCTCGGGGCGAGCGTCGTGCTCCTGCCCATCGGTCCCCGGACGGTCGCCACGACGTCGCCGGCGCCCACGACCCGGTACCGGTGCAGCAGGCCGCTGCTGGCCTGGATCAGGCGACGGCTGGCCTCGAAGGCGTCGGTCATGTTCGGGCCGGGTCCGAGCACGACGCCGATGACCTTGAACCGGTGCCCTTCCGCGGAGATCTCGGCCGCGAAGAGCAGGCAGCCGCCGGCCTCGTCGGTGGAGCCGGTCTTGATGCCGATGATCCCGTCCTGGTACAGCTGCGTGTTGACGTTGCTGACCTGCCCGACGACGGGGAGCGCGGCCTGCGGCAGCGCCACGATCTGCGCGAACACCGGCATCTGCATCGCCAGCCGGCCCAGGATGACCTGGTCGGCGGCGGTACTGACGGTGGCCGCTTCGAGTCCGGACGGGTCGGTGTAGTGCGTGCTCGCCATCCCGAGCTGGGCCGCGGCCTGGTTCATCTTGGTCACGAACGCGGCTTTGTCACCGGCGTCCCACCGGGCGAGGATGTGGGCGATGTTGTTGGCCGAAGGCAGGAGCAGGGCCACGAGCGCCTGCCGCTCGGTGAGCACCTCGCCGGCCGTCACCCGGACCACCGACTCGCCGGAGGCGAGCTGGGACGGGTAGGCGGCGGCCTCCTCGGCCGAGACGGTCAGCGTGGGACCGTCGTCGTCCAGGCCCAGGGGATGGTCCCGCAGGATGAGGTACGCGGTCATCACCTTGGCGACGCTGGCGATCGGCACGGGTCGTGAACCGCCGAAGGTGCCCACCCGGCCGAGTCCGTCGATCTCGACCGTCGCCTGCCCGGCCTTCGGCCACGGCAACACCGGCGCAGCGCCCGGGATCGCGTACGTCCGCGGGACGGTCTGCACGATCTGCGGCGCCGGCACCGACCGGGCCAGCCCGAACGTGACGAATCCGCCGGCGGTCAGCAGCACCACGGCCGCCGCGGCCACGGACAGCCACAGCCCTCGACGACGAGCCGGCCGCGGTGCGACCACCGGCTCCTGTTCCACACTGGTTTCGGTACTGGTCTCGGTCAACCCGACCCCCCACGGCCGATCGCTCAACGAAGCCGCCCCGCGAACGCGGCGTTTCGCGCGCTACCCGATCCGACCGCTGGCTAACGTCCGAACCCGACCTCGACCAACGGCCGCCCGGAAGCTGGCGTCGACCGGCCTATCGGGTGAACCGGCCGGCGGCTGGCCCGGCGGGAGGCGACGTCCACAGATCACGACGCACCGGTCCGCGCCGGTCGCCCGCAGCGCCACCGCTTCGAGATCGGTTCCGAAGAACGCGATGCTCCTCGGCGTCAACCCGGCGAGGAGCATCGCCGGGACCGTTTCTCCCGGCCGCGGAATGAGAGAGGCTGATAGAAGGGTCTTCGCGGGGAGGTCGCGGTGCCCAGTTTCGCGCATCTGCACGTCGTCTCGGGGTACTCGTTGCGCTACGGAGCCGCTCTCCCCGGGCAGCTGGCGGAGCGCGCCGCCGAGCGTGGCATCACCACGCTGGCGCTGACCGACCGGGACACCGTGGCAGGCTGCGTCCGCTTCGCCAAGGCCTGCGCCGCCGCCGGGGTGCGCCCGCTGTTCGGCGCCGATCTCGCCCACGCCCCCTACGCCGCGGCGCACCATCGGCCCGTCACCTGGCACACGGCACGCGAGCGGGCGATCGCCGCCGACCGTTTCCCGCGTGTGGTACTGCTGGCCGAAGACAGCACCGCCTGGGCCGCACTGTGCCGTCTGATCAGCGCCGCCCACGCCCACCCCGGCACCCCGCCCCTGCTCGCCTGGGCCGACCTCGAGCGCCACGCCACCGGCCTGACCGCCCTCCTCGGCCCCGCCTCCGAACCCATCCGGGCACTCGGCGCCGGCAATCCCGACCAGGCGGCGGCCCTGCTGGCACCGTGGCGCGAGACCTTCGGGCCCCGTCTGCGCCTCGAGGTGGCCTACTGCGACCCGCAGGGTACGGGGCCCGGCTCCCTGTCCCTGGCCGCGCGCACGCTCAACCTGGCCGCCGAAGAGGTCATCGAGGCGGTCCTGGCCGGTGCCGTCCGCTACGCCGATCCCGGCCAAGCCCCCGTCGCCGACGTCCTGGACTCCGCCCGCCGCCTGACCCGCATCGACCCCCGGCACACCGACCGCGGCGAACGCTGGCTCAAACCTCCCGCCGCCATGGCCGCCATCGCCGAGCACATCGCCCGCGCCGCCGGCCAGGACGCCTCACACCTGCTGGCCGCCACGGCCCGCTGCGCCGAACAACTGCGCCTGGACCCCGAAAGCGACCTGGGCCTCGGTCAGGTCCACCTCCCCGAACCGCAGCTGGTCGGCGCGAGCCCGGCCACCACGGCCCGCCTGCTCGCGACCCGCTGCCAGGCCGCCATGGCCGCCCACGGCTACGACCACGACCCGGCCATGCTGCGTCGCCTGGAAGAGGAGCTCGCCGTCATCGAGCACCTCGGCTACCCCGCGTACTTCCTGACCGTCGCCCAGATCGTGGACGACACCCGGCGCCTGGGCATCCGGGTCGCCGCCCGCGGCTCCGCCGCCGGATCGCTGGTCGTGCACCTCCTCGGTATCGCCACCGCCAACCCCGTCCGGCACGGCCTGCTCATGGAGCGCTTCCTCTCCCCGCGCCGCGCCACGCTGCCCGACATCGACATCGACGTGGAGTCCGCCCGCCGCCTGGAGGTGTACCGCGCCATCTTCGACCGCTTCGGCCCCGAGCGGGTGGCCACCGTCGCCATGCCCGAGACGTACCGCATCCGCCAAGCCATCCGCGACACCGCCACCGCGCTCGGCCTCGACCCGGCCGAGACCGGTAGCCTGGCGAAGGCCTTCCCCGACATCCGAGCCAAGGACGCCCGCACCGCCCTCGCCGAACTGCCCGAACTGCGCACCGTCGCCGCCCGGTACACCGGCTGCACCAGGCTGTGGGCCCTCGTCGAGGCCCTGGACGCACTCCCTCGATCGATCGCCATGCACCCCTGCGGGGTGCTGCTGTCCGACCACACACTCATGGACCGCACCCCGGTCGTGCCCAGCAGCGGCCAGCACCTGGCGATGTCGCAGTTCGACAAGAACGACGTCGAGGACCTCGGCCTGCTCAAACTCGACGTCCTCGGCGTGCGGATGCAGTCCGCCATGGCCCACGCCGTCGCCGAGATCCACCGCACCACCGGCCGCCTCGTCGACCTCGACGACCCCCGCCAGGTCGCTCCCGAAGACCCCGCCGCCCTCGAACTGATCCGCTCCACCGGCACCCTGGGCTGCTTCCAGCTCGAAAGCCCCGGCCAGCGCGACCTCATCGGCCGCTTCCAGCCCACCACCCTCCACGACCTCGTGGTCGACATCTCCCTGTTCCGGCCCGGCCCGGTCGCCGCCGACATGGTCCGCCCCTTCATCGCCGCCCACCACAACCTGCGCCGCCCCCAGTACCCCCACCCTGACCTCGTGCCCGTCCTGAAGGAGACCTACGGCGTCGTCGTCTGGCACGAACAGGTCATCCGAATCATCGCCCAGCTGACCGGCTGCGACCGGGCCACGGCCGACGAAGCCCGCCGCGCCCTCACCGACACCACCAACCAGGCCCTGGTGCGCCAGTGGTTCACCACCCGGGCCCGCACCCGCGGCTACCGGCCCGCGGTCATCCGGCAGACCTGGCGGATCCTCGAGGCGTTCGGCGCCTACGGCTTCTGCAAGGCCCACGCCGTCGCCTTCGCCGTCCCCACCTACCAGTCCGCCTGGCTCAAGGCCCACCACCCTGCCGCGTTCTACGCCGGCATCCTCACCCACGACCCCGGCATGTACCCCAAACGGCTCCTGCTGGCCGACGCCCGGCGCCACGGCATCACCATCCTGCCCCTGGACATCAACCGCTCCGGCGCCGACTACCGCGTCGAACCCCTCGACCCCCACCACCCCGACCAGGGATACGGCCTGAGACTCGCCCTCGCGGACCTCTACGGCATCCACGCCTGCGAAATCGCCCGGATCACCGCCGGTCAACCCTTCACCTCACTGACCGACCTGTGGCAGCGCGCCCGCCCCAGCCGACCGACCGCCGAACGCCTCGCCCAACTCGGGGCCCTGGACCCGCTCACCCCAGGGCTCACCCGCCGCGACACGCTCCAGCGCATCGCACAGCTCGACCACCGCCCGCGAATCCACGCCGCCCAGCTCACCGTTCCCGGCACCGACACCAGCCCGCACACCGTCAGCTCGCTGCCCGACCTGACCGACCGCGAGAAACTCCACGCCGAGCTCCGCCTCCTGCGCATGGACACCTGCCGCCACCTCATGACCGAGTACCGCCCGCTCCTGGACGAGCTGCGGGCCCTGCCCGCCAACCGCCTCACCGACCGAGCCGACGGCGCAACCGTCCTCGTCGCCGGGGTGAAAGCGGCCATCCAGACCCCGCCCATCCGCTCCGGACACCGCGTCATCTTCACTACCCTCGACGACGAAACCGGCCTCATCGACCTCGCGTTCTTCGACGGCACCCACCGCACCTGCGCCCACACCCTGTTCCACTCCGGGCTGCTCGTGGTCCGCGGCACCCTCCAGCGACGCGGCCCCCGCAGCCTTACCGTGGTCGGCACCCACGCATGGGACCTGGCCGCCGTCCACGCCGCCTACCGGGCCCTCGGGCCCAACACTGTCCGCCGGCTGCTCGCCGACACCCACGGTTAACTCCGTGGCGGTGGTGAAGATCGCGCATCTATGGTGATCGGATGGCGACCGCCCGGCAGGTTCAGGTCACGTTCGACTGTGCGGATCCCCAGCGGGTCGCGCGCTTCTGGTGCGCGGTGCTCGGGTACGTGGTACCGCAGCCGCCTGAAGGGTTTGCGAACTGGGACGAGTATGAGCACACGTTGCCGCCCGAGCGGCAGTATCACGGGTTCGCGTGTGTGGACCCCAACGGGGTAGGGCCGCGGCTGTACTTCCAGCGGGTGCCCGAGGGCAAGGTCGTGAAGAACCGCGTGCATCTCGACGTGCGGGTCGGGACCGGGCTGAAGGGGGCGGAGCGGCTGGCGGCGCTCGAGGCCGAGTGCGCGCCGGCTCGTTGCGCTGGGGGCGGTGCGGGGGCGGCTGCTGGTCGCCGACGAGTTCAACGAGTCGTGCCTGAACATGCAGGACGTGGAGGGGAACGAGTTCTGCCTTGACTGAGACGAGGGCGGGCGTGGAGGAGGTCGCGGTCGTCGTCGCGCACTCCGAGCGGGCGACGCTGCGGGTCGGCGACGTGTTCCTGAAGGTGGACGGGGACCCCGTGCGGACCGAGGTCGAGGTGGCGGCGATGGAACTGGCGCCGATCCCCACCCCGCGGGTCCTGTGGCGCCGGCCGCCGGTGCTCGCGATCGCGGCAGTCGCCGGCACGGCACTCGGCCGCCTCGGCGAGCCGTCGTCCGCGTCGGCGGGGGCCTGGGCCGCGGCGGGGGCGGCCGTGCGGGCGCTGCACGAGGCGCCGCTGCCGCCGTGGCCGGGGCGCACCGTCGAGGTGCTCGCCGCCGAGCTCGAGCGGGAGTGCGCGTGGCTCGTCGCGAACAAGGTGCTCCCCACCGAGCTGGTCGAGCGGAACCGGGAGGTCGCCGCGGCGGCGCTGCGGCCGTGGAAGCCGGTGTTCATCCACGGCGACCTCCAGATCACGCACGTCTTCGTCGACGGGGACACGGTCACCGGCGTGATCGACTGGTCGGAGGCGAGCGAGGGCGACGCGCACTTCGACCTCGCGACCCTGACGCTCGGGCACGAGGAGCGGCTGGCGGACGTCGTCGCGGGTTACGGTACCGACGCCATCGATCTTGAACGAATCGAGGCGTGGTGGTCACTGCGCAGTCTGTGCGTGATCCGCTGGCTGATCGAGCACGGCTTCGACCCGTTCGCGCCGGGCTGCGAGGTCGACGTGCTCAGGGCCCGCATGTGAGTCACAGCTTGCACGGCACCCAGAAGACGTAGTCGGCGGTGTAGGGCACCGTCCGTGGCGCGTCGGTGCCCGGCGTGCAGGCGCCGGTCGGGCCGACGCCGCCGGTGGTGTTGACCCGGCTGATGAACGCCACCCGGTCCAACTCGCCCGGCGCGGTGTTCTCGTGCGCCGCCACGTGCAGCAGCAGCCACGCGATGGTCCCGTCCTTCGGTACCGTCTGATCGACCGCCCCGACGACGATGGAGTGATCGACGCCGGACTCCCAGCGCGGCCCGGCGTAGTGATGCATGGTGGTCGGCGGCCGGCCGTACCGCCGCAGCTGCGCCTCGGGGGTGGACTTCGTCGCCCAGGTGCCGCTGCCGTCGGGATTGGCCGTGCAGGAGTAGGTCTGCGTGCCGCTGGTGACGCGGTAGGCGGATCCGATGCGGAACTCGGCCCCAGGCGTCGGCGCGCCGGCCGGCAGCCGGAAACGCCCGCCCGCGATCGCGTCGGTGGCGGCGGAGGCCGACCCGGTGCCGATGGCGGTCAGGACCGCCGTGGCGGCGACCAGGATCGCGGCGGTTTTCGTCGAACGCATGACCGCAGCCTACGAGCGACCGAATCAATCGTCGCTGACGAATATCTCACGGTCGTCCGGTTGATCCCGGCGCCGCCGAATTCCGTACACCCGTCGCCGGCCGGCGCGGGAACCGGGCGGCCCCGGTCCACGTCCAAGCCGGTATGCCGTTGCGCCGGATGATCGTGGTGGGTGTCATGGTGGCGGCCGTCGTCTCGGCGGTGACCGTCGTGGTCATCGCGACCGGGCGGACCAAGCCGGCGTGCGGGTGCAGCATCCAGCCCGACGTCCGCCGCCCGGCCCACGACGCGGCCGTCCGGTTCGAGGACCTGGTCCGCCGGGCCGATGGGTCCGGCGCCTGGGCGATGCTGACCGACGGGGCGCGGGCCCGATACGCGGATGTGGCCGGCTTTCAACCCGTCTTCGACCGGCTCGGCCAGGCGCTGCCAGAGGCCGGCGGGAGTCCCGCGGCGGGCGGCTGGCTGAGCGTGGACGACCGGGTACGCTACGACAAGCCGAGCGAGGCGGTGGTCGTACGCTACGCGACCGGGCCGCCCCGGATGGTCTGGCCGTTGCTGGTCCAGGTGACGCTCGGCCACCCGGGCGACGAGCGGATCGACCCCGAGCCACCACCGCTACGGGTGACCGCGGCCGGCGACGGCGACGGGGTGCTGGTCGAGCTTCCGGACGGCGAGCCGAGGCTGAGCTCGTTCGTGGTGATCGACGGGGCCGGCCAGGAGCTGCGGCCGAGCCTGGTGCCCGGGACCGCGGGGGCGGACCGGCTGACGTGGCGCCGGGCGGTGCCGGGCCCGGTCGTGGTCATCGCGGTCGAGCGGAACGCAGCCGGCCTGCGGGTGGGCGCGATGACCGCAACCCTGAACTGACGCTCACGGGCGCGGGCCGGTCTCCAGCTCGGCGCTCACGGTGCGGACGAAGTCCGATGACGGCGGGCCGGACCGACCATGTCGTTCGGCCGCGATTGACGCTCGACGCGCAACCGCAGGAGCGGCTCGCGTTTCTGGCGAGGCAACGTCGCCGCGGTGCACCGCGAGCTGGTCGACGCTGCGGGCGTCGGGCGGGGCCTCCGTCGGCGGCTGTGACGTCGCTACGGCGGGCGGTGCGCGGCCCGGCAAACGCCGCAAAGGCCGGCCCCGCAAGGACGACAGGGCACCGGGTCCTTCCCGACCCGGCCGATCCCCTCCTCGACGTCGGCTCAGATCGTGCTGCTTCGCTGGAGGGCGGGGTCGGTGCCCGCGGTCTGCTAGGGTCGACAACGTAGCGACCAATCCATAACCGTCACTGCTCCGAAGCATCTGCGACGGAGAGGAACCGCATCGATGAGTGCCCTGTTCAACGCCCTGCGCGAGCGGATCGAGGTCAACGCGCGGCACGCGGTCGAGACGTACACCAACGAGGTCGGCGAGTACCAGGCGATGCCGCCCGGCGTTGACGATCGCATCGGGATGTACGACTTCGCGGTGTTCATCCGGCGCCGGTCGCTCGATCTTGCCGTGGCAGACCTGCCACTGAACGAGAAGGACCTGGCCGGCATCGCCACGGTGGGCCGCCAGCGGGCCGAGGTGGGCCTGTCGGTGCCCTCGCAGCAGCAGGTACTCGGCCTGCACACCGCGATGATGGTGCGCGAGGTGCACGACCTGGCCCGCCCCGAGGATGTCACCGACCTGCTGCGGATGATCGGCTGGCTCGGCGCCCAGGGCGTCCGGGCCCGCAGCGCCTACCTGCGCGGCTACACCCGTGGCGTGGGCGCCGCACGGGTGTTGTCGACGCGGCTGGAGATCCTGGCCCGTGCCCTGCTCGCCGACGAGCCGGCGGAGCCGTTTGTCGCCGACCTGCGCCTTGCCGGGCGGTACCACATCTCGGTCTTGAAGACGGCGCAGCCGGTAACTCCGCGGACACAGGCCGAGGTGATCGCCGCGCTCACCGTGGACCGGATTCCGGCCACCTGGCTCGCCGCCGACGAGGTCGCTGTCCTCACGCCCGGCAATGACGCGAAAGCGCAGATCCTTCAGCGGGTACGCCATGTGACAGCGCTGATCGGGCATCCCTGCGGCGTAGGCTCGGCGGAGGGCGTGGTCGGCGGGCTGGCCGAGACGCTGGCGTGGGCCCGCGAGGCGAGCCGGGTGGCACCGCCGCAGGATCGTCCGGAGCGGCTGCCGGAGATCGCGGACCTGTTCGTCGAGATGGCGGTGGCGCGCACGCCGGCGGTCGACGGGTGGTTGCGCACCTTCGCGAAGGCGCTGGCCACCGGCCCGGACCTGGTGGCGACGCTGCGGGCCTATTACGTCAACGACATGAACCGCACGAGCACCGCCGCCGCGTTGCACATCCACCCGCGCACGCTGGACTACCGGCTGCGCCGCGTGCACAGGGTCACCGGCATCGATCCCGGCTCAACCGTCGGCGTCCGGCTGCTGAGTGCGACGGTAGCGCGGACACTGGCCGTGGACCACTACGCGGATTGACAAACGTCACCGCGTACTTGCGCACCGCTCACGAAGACGCGCACCGTCCGGTGCCGAAAGACTCCCCGCCATGTGGAGCAGACTCATACGTGGCATCGCGGCGTCTGCCGTCGCGCTCGCGATGCTGCTGACCGGGACGGCACAACCGGCCCGGGCCGACGCCGACGGCATCAGCAGCCCGATCGTGGACGCGGCCCTGATCGCCTGGAACATCTACAAGTCGGGCAACGCGACGCCGGAACAGATCGTCGAGTTCGTCCGGATCGTGACCGGCGCGCTCACCGATCTGGAGAACGAGGTCATCGAGCACGCCGACGGCATCGAGGCGGCCGAGGTGCTGGGGCAGGCCATTTCGGTCCGGATCGACATGCTCGACTACCACAACTTCCGGGACAACGAGATCATCCTGGAGTCCTTCGCCATGGAGGTCGGCCGCTACGCGCAGAACGCGAGCAGCAAGTATCGGGTGGTCGGGAAGAAGGCCAAGGACCAGATCGGTCTCGCCGCGCAGATGCTCTACCCGATCACGCTCGCCGCGCGCACCGACGCCGGATGGACCGGCGGGCTCAGCGACATCGAAGCCGCGTACCGCCAGCTCAACCAGAAGATCGTGGCGGACCTGGAACCGACGTGCAAGAGCTTCAGCAACCCCGATCCCATCCCGGGCCAGATCTTGATCCGCCACGAGTGCCAAGCGGCCAACGGTGAGACGGCCGAGGCCTACGACTTCAAGGTCGGTGACACCTGGCACAGCGGGCCGGTCAACCTGGAGAACCTCAAGCTCGAAGCCGCCAGGAACTCCAGCTGGGCAGCGGCCAAACACATCCTCGCCGGACAGGCACAGTAGGAGAGCAACGTGAGGAAACGACTGTACAACTGCCTGATAGCCGCCGGCCTGGCCGTCGCGGTCACGGTGGTCCCGCCGCCGCACCGGCCAATGCGGCGCCGCGCATCAATGCGGTGCAGGCGGTGGCGTTCGACTGGACCAGTCTCGTGGTCGCGGTCGCCGGGCACCTGCTGGCCGGCGGCGGCTCCGAGGACGCCTCGCTGAAGGCGGCCGTCCAGCAGATCGTCGCCGCCGTCGAGGCCGCGAAGAACGACATCATCGCCCACACCGACCTGATCGCCAGCGCCGAGGTGCAGGCTTGCGCCCGCCAGCACGCCATCGAGTTCTCCGACATCGAGAACATGTCGAACACGGTGCGGCAGCTCTGGGCGCAGAACGCGACTGGCTGCGCGACGCTGGCGACCGCGTACGTCAACGCTGTCCAGACCCCGCAGGCGGTCGACAACATCGGCCACGTCCTGCCCGCGCTGTTCGCCATCGTGATCGCCGCCCGTGGCCGCGCCGGCCTCCCCAACGGCATCAACCTGGTCATCCAGGACCAGATCCGTAGCTACGAGGCGGTCGTCGCCAAGCTCACCCCGACGAACTGCGTGAAGAAGGGCAACAAGGAACCGGGCTCCCCGCGCGAGAAGTGGTGGGAGTGTACCGCCTACAACGGCGACTGGGGCCAGTCCACGTGGGTATACGCCCCGGCCGAACCCGTCCGTGCCCAGGCCGAGAACGCCGCCACCCGCAACACCAGCCGCCCCGCGGCCTTGTCCGGCCTGCCTCAGCTCCGCCCGTTGGGCGTCTGAGCAGTTCCTCCGGCCGCGTGGTATCGATCCGGTACCACGCGGCCCCCGCCTGGGCGGGACCGCCCTCACCACAGTGCTCACCGTATGCCTTCGAGCGGGCCGTCACGGTCACCTCCGGCCACGCCGGCCGGCACACGGCCAGTGCCCTCCCGCCCCTGTCGCCGCCCGGCACCTGTACGCCATCGCACCGGGCGAAACCGTCATCGTCGCCGAGATCGGCCACGATCTGCTCGTGCTCCACCCGGCACGCGCCGTGGCGCGGCTGCTCGCCGAACGGTTCCGGACCGGAACCGACTCACGTCGGCCCAGGCGGCGCCGGCCGCCGACGAACTGCGCGGAATCAGCGGCGCCGCGATCTCCCGTTGAGCATCAGCACACCATCGCTCCACATCGGACACTCAAGAACCAGATCGTCTGGTCGACGGCCGCCGCGATGCGGCTTTGTCCGGCAGCGGTCCACAAGCCGGCCAGGCCGTCGACTGCCCACCGGCTGTCGGGGTGACGGGGTCCCAGCTCCGCACGGTTCCCGCGCCGGCCGTGGCGGGCACCGTCCGCCTCGGCAGCCAGGTGCGAGATCGGCGCGCCATGGTCGGTCTCGATCCACTGCGGGAGCCAGGATCCACAAGTACGCCGCCACGGTGGCCTCCCGTTCCATCCCCTCGGCCCGGCCGGCCGGGGCGACGACGGCGGTTCCGCCGTCGCTCAAGGGCAATGTGGCTGCATCGACGTAGAACGGCGCTTGGCCGACCCAGTTCCTCACTCGTGGACATGAGCGCACCGAACGCGGCGAAGCCGGCCGAGGGACGTGGTTGTCCCTCGGCCGACGCGGTGGCCGGGCGTGGTGGCTACGGGAGTACCGCCTCCAGACCGGGCAGGGCGGCCTTGGCCACGGCCCGGCTGGTGTTGCGGGTGGCGGTGTCCTTGACCGCTTCGCGGTCCAGTGGCGGGGAGGTCCGCTTGCCGCGGTAGTAGTCCTCGCTGTCGTAGCCGATGTCGCCGTTGTAGGCGGTGCAGGTGTACTGGATCTCCGTGGTGACGACCCGGCCGCGGCTGTCGTACTCGCTGATCTTGTGCTCCACGCAGCTGGGCTCCAGCTTCGTGATCACCGTGTGGTAGCTGCTGATCTCGTCCTGCAGCAGCAGGTTGACGCCGAAGCCGCCCTTGGCGCGGGCCGCCATCGCGATCGCGTAGATCTCGCCGATGAGCAGGCCGATGGTGTCGGCCGCGGCTTGGCTCTGCACCGCGTTCAGGTACGCCGTCGCCAGCGTCGCGCACCTGGTAGCGTCCTGGGCCCACAGCTGTTCGACGGTGCGGCTCATGTTGTTGATGTCGGCGAACTCGATCGTGTGCTGCCGGGCGCAGGCCTGCACGTCGGCCGCCGCGATGGCGTCGATGTGGTTGAGGATGTCGGTCCTGGACTGCTCGACGGCGGCGATGATCCGCTGGACCGCCGCGTCGATGTCTCCGCTGGAGCCGCCGCCGAGGACGGTCAGCGCCACGCTGACGGCCAGGCTGGCCCAGTCGAAACCGCCGACCGCCTGGAGCCGCGCGGCGTCGGCCGGACGGGGTGCGGCGCCGGCCGGCACCGCCGTGCCGGCCACGCCGACGGCGATCCCCAGCACGGCCGCGAGCAAGGCTCGCCGTAGTCGTCTGGTCACGTTGATACTCCTCCTAGGTGTGCTGCGGTGTGATGCCGAGGATCCTTGTTGGCCGCCGGCCAGCTCGAATGCGCTGCGGCGGTCTCGGTGGCGACATCGCCGTCGGCGGCCGTGCACCGGTACGTTGTCACGATCATCGTGGGCAGCCGAAGCGCCGACGAGTCCGTTTCAACATATCCACGCTGCTTGATTTCCCCAGATGCCTGCCAAGTGTGCCGAACGGCCGGTTGCCGGTCTTCGTGATTTGTCGAAGACCTCCGCCGCGGATTTGCGACACCGCGCAAAACCGGCGGCGATCACCCGCCGCCGTCGGCGAGAGTGCGCGCCACTGCGGCGCTGAGGGCGCGGACGCCCATGGTCGAGCCCGGGTGGACATTCAGCGCCGCCGCGGCGGCGACCCGGTTCATGTCGTGGCGGTAGTACGCGTGCAGCGTGCGCACCAGGTCCGGTCCGGCGGCGAGCTTCCGCGCGTACCCGCGCAGCCGGGCGTCCACCGCCGGCGTCCGCGCCGCCGACAGCTCCACGAACAGGTCGTCGACACCGTACAGCTGTGTCCAGGTGTCCGACTACCGTCACGTCGTCCAGGAAAGACGCCGCTGAGGCTCTCCCCCATGCCGAGCGATCCCGCGGCCTGAGGAAACCCGGAAACGCGTGACGTCAAGTCGAGGCCTGAGCTGCACCAGCGAACTCGGGAGATCAACGCCGCGTACCAGGTCCTCGTTGCCTTCCCGGCCCGCGTTGGCGCGCGGGCACTCGGACTCGTTCGGGAGCGTACGCTTCCCGACGCTCATCCACAGGTTTCGAGTATTCCTCTGCGAATGCTGGTGCGAACGTCTCATGCCTTGTGCTTTGCCTGCGCCAGTGGGTCGGCGAGCAGCGGGGCAAAGCCCAGTTCGGCCGCGCCGATCAAGGTGGCGTCGTCGGCGAGGCTGGACAGGAGCAGTCGCGGGCGTTGCCGGGACACCGGCATTGTGTGTTGCGTGATCCGGGCGGCCACCTGTGGTGCCGCCGCGGCGTACACGTCACGCAGTATTCCACCGAAGATCACCACGCCGGGGTTGATCAGGTTGATCAGGTTGGCCACGCCGATGCCGAGCCAGCCGCCCATCTCGGACAATGCTGAGGCCGCCGTCACGTCGCCTGCGCCCGCAGCCCGGACAACCGCGCGAACGGAGTCCCGGCCGGGTCGGTCGCCGGAGCGGCCAGCGGCGGCCAGTAGCGCAGACGGACCGGTCTCCGCCTCCAGGCAGCCGCAGGCCCCGCATCGACAGGCTCGGCCGCCGTAGGGGTTGACCAGCATGTGTCCGATCTCGCAGCCGAATCCGCCATCACCGCCAAGCAGCTTGCCATCGAGCAGAACGCCGCCGCGCACGCCGGCATCGCCGTGCAGGTAGATCAGGTTCGGCGAGCCGACGCCAGCGCCGCGCTTGTACTCGGCCATGGCACCGAGGTGAGCATCGTTGCCGACAGCTACCGGCTGTCCGATGTCGAGTGCCCGCTGCAACTCGGTGCCGAACGCCTGGTCCGCCCGGCTCACCTGCGGCGTGTACGAGACTCGTCCGTCACCCGGGCTGACTGTGCCGCTGCAGGAGACGCCCACGCCGACGCAGACCGACTTCGCCGGGGCGGCCGAATACAGCTCCCGGCCAAATTCGGCGAGCACGTCAACCGTGTTGTCAACATTGGCTCCGGCCGGTCGGGCCGCCGACCTGCGATCCATGATCATTCCACCGAGGGCGACCCTCGCGGCGACCAGCCGGTCCGCCGTCACATCGAAGGCGAGTACGTACACCCGCTCGGAGTCTGGGTGTATGACGAGCGATGGGCGGCCGACACCCGTGGCGCCGGCCGGACGCTCCTGCCGCACCAGACCGGCCGCGGCGAGTTTGGCCGCCAGCGTCAGGATCGTGCTGCGGTTGACACCCATCAATTCGGCCAGCGCCGCCCGCGACAGCGAGCCTCTCAAGTG
Source organism: Dactylosporangium sp. CA-233914 (assembly GCF_050942935.1). Taxonomy (NCBI): domain Bacteria; kingdom Bacillati; phylum Actinomycetota; class Actinomycetes; order Micromonosporales; family Micromonosporaceae; genus Dactylosporangium; species Dactylosporangium sp. CA-233914. The sequence goes on from NZ_CP192030.1 coordinate 9,358,836, forward strand.
GACGTGGCGGAGCAGCGTGCCCAGACTTGTACGCTGCCCGCTCATCTCGCGCCGAGGCCGGCCCGGCGGTCTCGAACTGCCGCCGGCTGGGACGAAATGCGTGCACGTCGTGGAGTGCGCGGCTTGACGGTGATGGCGGCGTTCATGCGGTCTCCCATCGATGGCGTGGACGAGCATCCTGGCGTGGCTCAGGCGGTGCGGTTGCTGACCACCGGTTCGGTTGCCTGCAGCGCTTGCCGGTCGGCTCGCAGAATGTGCGCGGTGAGGGCTGCGAACATGCAGAAGGCGACGGGCAGGAAGAACGTGTGGTTGAGCGGCATCAGGTGGGTGAGGGGCCCGATGATGGCAGGCCCGGCGAGCATCCCGAGGTAGCCGAGGCCTGCGACGCGGGAGACGTTGACTCCGGCGGCGTTGCTGTCCGCGTGTCCGGCCGCGCTGAAGAGCTGCGGGATGGTGCCGGACAGCCCGATGCCGAACAGCGCCCATCCGGCGATGGCCAGCGGTACCGACGGCGACAGCGCGGTCAGCGTCAGCGCGACGGCGGCGAGCGCCGATCCGTAGCGGACGATGGCGACGGAGCCGAAGCGTGCGGCGACTCGATCGGTGAGGAAACGGCCACCCGTCATGGCGGTGGCGAAAGCGCCGTAGGCGAGTGCGGCGGTAGCGGCGGGTGCGTCGAGCACGTCGCGCATGGCCAGCACGCTCCAGTCGTTGGCGACGCCTTCACTGAGCATCAGCATCAGGGCGAGCGCGGCGAGCGCCCAGATGCGCAGCGGCGTGGTCCGCCATGTGGGGGCTTTGACCGTCGGGTTTTCACGGGAGCCGGAAGGTCCAGAAGGTGGCAGCAATGCGGTCGCGGCAGCCGCGGAGACGGCCAGGGTGACGAAGCTGACCGTGATCAGGGTGGTCGTCGCGCTCCATCCCCAGCTGAGCGTCCGGGCGCCGACCAGGGCGGCCAACACCCCGCCGATGGAGAACACGGCGTGGAATGCGGACATGATCGGACGCTCGTACCCGGCCTCGACCTGCACGGCGTGGGTGTTCATGCTGACGTCGAGGCTGCCGTTGCCGATACCGAAGACCAACAGTGCCGCGCCGAGAGTCCAGGCGTTCACGGCGAGGGCGGGCAGGACGAGTGCCGCGCTGCACAGCGCCGCGCTCAGCGGCACGACTCGGCGGGCGCCGAATCGGTCGGCGAGGGGTCCGACGAGCTGCATCCCGGTGAAGGCGCCGGCCCCAAGGAGCAGCAGCAGCCAGCCGAGCACGGCGTGGCTGATGCCGGTCCGATGTTCGACGGCTGGGATGTGGACGATCCACATGCCCAGCACGAAGCCGTTGAGCCCGAAGTAGGTGAAGGTGGCCAGCCGGGCGGCCCGGATCGAAATCAACATGATTTCGAACGTAACGCACACATTCTACGTTCGCAACGTTGCCTTCCGAACGCACATGACGGCCGGCAGGCCAAGCAGCGCATCGCCGCAGCCGCGGCCGACATGATCGCCGACGGAGAGGCGGTCGTCATCGACAGCAGCACCACCTGTCTCGAAGTGGCCCGCGCCCGCAGGCCGCGCTCGGCGAGGCCGAGCCGGAACAGGGTTCAGGCGCCGTCGGCGGAATCGGCAAACACCGGCAGATTCGGCTGCCTCCACTGCCCGATCATCTCGTCGAGCATGTCGAGGGCCAGGCCCACTTCTCCCAGTGCCGCACGTCGTTGCCGATCCCGGCCCGGTCCCGTCGCTGACGGACGGTAGCAGCCTTGACCGGATCGCTGATCGTGGTGTCGTCCCACGACACCGGGCAGAACAGACGCGACCGACGCGGTGTCGGTGGCCAACTGGACGCTCACCGCGATCTGGCAGTTACCGGTCCTGCGCAGCGTCCCGGAGTACTGCCGGGACACGCACGGTGACGCGCCTTTGGGAAGCTGGCGTGCTGGCCGACAGGCTCGTCCACGAGGCTGACGGTTCGCGCCGTACCGCTCCCGGCACAGAGCGGTACGGCGCGCCGGTCACCGGGTCAGGGCGTGAACTCGACCCAGTTGATGTTCACCAGACCGGTTGCCGGTCCGCCCGGGACGGCGGTGAACACGAGGTAGAGCCTGTGCGTCCCGGCCGGCTGGCTGACCGGGACCGCAGTGCTGGCCCAGGCGTTGTTGCCCGCGGTGGCGTTGAGCGTCGCCGTCGCCACGACGGGGCCGGTCGGGGAGTCGAGCCGCAGCTCGACGCCCGCCCGCGGGGTACCGGCCGTGGTGACCGACCCGCCGGAGTACCGGATCGTGATCGTGCTGACGGCGCCGAGGCTGATCGGGTCGAAGGCAATGGCGTCGCCCGGGTCGATGCCGGTCACGTGCAGGCCGCCGCCGGTGTCACCGGTCGGTGCCGTCTCCACGCCGGTCTTGACCTGGGCGAACTCGGCCTGCTGGCGCGGCACCTGGATGACAGCCTGGCCGACCGTGGTCAGCGCCGGTTGCCCGCCCGCGCCGAGGTCGGTGTAGCTGGCGCTGATGCCGCCGTACAGGTAGCCGCCGGCGTGGTCGGCGCCGTCCGCCGGCGTCGGGAGCACGCCGGCGCAGCCGGTCGTCGAGCCCTGGCCGTGGCCGTGGGTGTCGTGGCCGAGCACGAAGCTCACCGTCACCCGGCTGCAGTCGACCGGGCCGTCCTCGGGGTCGGTGACGGTGACGGTGAACGGCACCGCGTCGCCCCAGTTGAAGAAGGAGCCGGAGACCGGGGACGTGACGGTCACGGTCGGCGCGGTGTTGCCCACGGTGATCTGCCGGGTGAGCAGGGAGGTCTTGCCACTGGAGTCGGTCACCGTGAGCTTGGCGGTGTAGACGCCGTTGGCGGTGTACGTGAACGACGGGCTCGGGTCGGCCGAGTCGACGGTACCGTCGCCGGTGAAGTCCCAGGCGAACGAGATGGACTCGCCCGGGTCGGGGTCGCTGGAGCCGGTGCTGTCGAACTGGACGGTGAGCGGCGCCTGCCCGGACGTCGGCGTCGCGTTGAGCACGGCGACCGGCGAACGGGTCCCCTTCACGTAGCGGATGACGGACAGCTGCGCGTCGGGGTTGGCGCGGAAGAAGCCGTCGCCGTACTCCAGCAGGTACAGGTTGCCGTCCGGACCGAACTCCATGTCCATCGGGTTGTCGAAGACGAACCCGGGCAGGAACTGCTCGACGCCGACGAGGTTGCCGCGGCCGTCGGTGCGCATCATGAAGATCTTGTCGCGGGTGAACTCACCGAGGGCGACGGCGTTGTCGTAGTACTCCGGGAACTTCGTCGGCGAGTTGAGGCGCTTGTCGTACTTGTAGATCGGGCCGCCGTGCGGGCCGACGCCGCCGGTGCCGATGACCGGCCACTTGAAGTCGCAGGTGGTCGGCGGCGTGACCAGGTACTCGCCGGGGCACGGGGTGCGGCCCTCGTACGTGTACCAGAAGTCGGGCTGGGCAACCGGCGGCAGCTGGGTCCGGCCGGTGTTGCGCGGTGAGTTGTTGACCGGCGCAGCGCAGTTGAACGGCGCCCCGGAGGTGCGAGTGACGAAATCGAAGTCGATGTACGGCAGGTCGGGCGCGGCGCAGTACGGCCAGCCGTAGTTGCCGGGCTTGTCGGTGGCGAACCAGCGGCCGGTGCCCTCGGGGCCGCGCGCGGGGTTGGCGACGCGGGAGTCGGGCGAGTAGTCGCCGACGTAGACCATGCCGCCCGCGTCGACGTCGAACCGGAACGGGTTGCGCAGTCCCATGAGGAAGATCTCTGGCCGGGTCTTGTTGTCGCGGTCCGCCCACTCGGGGAAGAGGTTGCCGTCCGGGATGGTGTACGTACCGTCGGCCTTCATCCTGATGCGCAGCAGCTTGCCGCGCAGGTCGTTGGTGTTGGCGGCGGAGCGCTGCGCGTCGTAGCCGGGGCCTTGGGTAGGCGACTCGTTGATCGGGGTGAAGTTGTCGGAGCCGCCGGCGTTGGTGTCGTCGCCGGTGATCAGGTACAGCAGCCCCTTGCCGTCGAACTTGATCTCGCCGGCGACGTGGCAGCAGATACCGCGGTCGGTGCCGACGCGGAGGATCTGCTGCTCGGTGGCCATGTCCAGGTGCGGCGTCGGGGTCTCGACGAACTTCACCCGGGAGAGCTGGTTGTACCCCTTGAACGCGTCCCACGCGCCTGCGTCGGGGCTCGTGGCCGGCGCGTCGCCCTCGTTGACGCCGGGGGTGGCCGGGTTGTCGACGGGTGTGTTCAGCGGTGGCGCGTAGTACAGGTACACCCAATGGTTCGTGGCGAAGTCGTGGTCGAGCGCCATCGTCTGCAGCCCGTCCTCGTCGTGCTGGTACACCGGCAGCGTGGTGATCACCGGGCTGGCGCCGGTCGCCGGGTCGTACAGCCGGATCTCCCCGCTGCGCGTGTTGTGCAGCACCCGACCGTCGGGCAGCACCGCGAGGGACATCGGCTCGCCCGGCTCGTCGTTGAGGGTGACCTTCTCGTAGTTGCCCAGGACGGTGGCGCCGCAGTCGCCCTCGACCACGCCGGCCGCCCAGGCGATCCCGCCGAGCAGGTGGCGCTGGACGTTGCGGTCGCGGTAGGAGCCGCTGGTGCTGCCGAGTCCGGTGTACCACGACCGGCCGCCTTGGTAGTCACGACACCAGGCGACCGGGCGGTCGCTGTGGTCGGGCTGGTCGAGGGTCGCCAGGACGTGGGCGACGCCGCGGACGTTGGTGGTGTACGTGTAGAACTGGTCGGTCAGCGAGACTTTGCGCGGCAGCGTCTCGGTCGAGGGGTGCGCGCGATCGGCGACGTCGACCACGCCGGTGGCGGTGACGGCGCCGGCGACGCTGGTGCCGACCAGTGTTTGGTAGAACGGCCAGTTCGGTTCAGTCTCGGCCGCGGCGTGGACGCCGACGAAGCCGCCGCCGGCGCGCATGTAGGTCTCGAACGCCGCCTGCTGGGTGTCGTCGAGGACGTCGCCGGTGGTGTTGAGGAAGACCACGGCGCGGAACTTCGCCAGGCTCGCGGCGGCGAACACGCGGGCGTCCTGGGTCACGGTGACCTTGAAGCCGTTGCCTCGGCCGAGCTGATCGATGGTCCGGGCACCGTCCTCGATGGACGGACGGCGGGCACCGGCGGTTTTGGTGAACACGAGGACGTTGTAGCTGCCAGGGCGGCGCTGGTCCGAGCGCAGCGCGGCCGGTCCGTTCTCCTGTGCGGTCTGGGTTTCCGTCGGCTCGGAGGCCGGCGCGGCGGCCGCGGGGGCGGCTGGCGCGCCGGCGAGGACGAGCAGGGCGGTGGTGAGGACGGCGTACCAGCGTGATCGTGACGACTGGGTCATGTGAGGGCTCTCCGGTGCCTATGGGGCGGCCCGCCGCCGACACGGGCCGCCGCGCTTTCGTACTGGCGGTAGGGCTTATCGCTGCTTGTAGATGGTGAGCTCGGACATGTTGGTGTAGCTGAGGCCGGCGAAGTCCATGGACTGCCCGGACAGCGCCGCACCGCCGGGTGCCGTGTCCTGCTCCCAGTTGGCGTGGTGGAAGTCCTGATCGCCGATGGTCTGGAAGAATTGCTGGAAGTTGATGTCCCCCTCGCCGAGCGGGGTCATCTCGTAGCCGTTGGCCAGCGCGGGGTTCTTGTTGCCATCCTTGGCGTGGAAGAGCGGGAACCGCTTGGTGCGCTCGGCCACGGTGAGGATCGGGTCGAAGAGGTCGGTCTGCTCGCGGCCCCGCCGGTCGGTGTACTTCTGGTACTTGAACCGCGCCACGTGCGCCCAGTAGATGTCCATCTCGAAGAAGACGTACCGCGGGTCGGTCTTGTCGAAGAAGTACTCAAGCCGCCGCTTGCCCGACGAGCGCGTCGGCTTGCCGCTGCCATCCACTGGCCCGCTGTCGAGCAGGAAGCTGTACGCGGCGTCGTGGTTGTGGGTGTAGAGCCGGATCCCGCGCCTGGCCGCCCTGCGGCCCAGCTCGTTCCACAGGTCGGCGGCGGCGTCCCAATCCGAGGTGTACACGCTGTTCGTCGGGTCCAAGCCGGTGCCGATGTTCTTCATGCCCAGTGTCTCGGCGATGTCGAGCTGCTCGTCGAAGGCGGCCGCGTTGATCGTGGTGTGCGTGCCGTTGGCGACGAGGCCGTTGTCGTCGAGAATCTTGCGAATCTCGGCCGGGGTGATCTGCCGGCCGAGGATACTCGTGTGCTGGTTGTACCCGGCGAACTCGATCTCCTTGTAGCCGATCTCGGCCAGCCGGGCGAGGACCCGTTCGAACCCGTACGGCACGCCGCTGTCGTCCGGTGCGGCGCCGATGCGGTCGCGGACGCTGAACAGGATGATGCCGCGGTTACGGCCGGGGATGAGCGGCTCGACCTTGAGCCGGCCCGCACCACGACCGCCGCCACTGCCCGGGCCGTCGTCGTGGGCGAGTGCGGGCGTACCGGTGGCGAGCACGGGGAGGCCGGCGGCGGTGATGACCGCGGCCGCAGCGGCGGACCTGGACAGCAGTGCACGCCGCGAAACCGCGGGTGCCGCTGAGGATGGGGTGTCCTGGTGGTGCATCGTTGATCCACTTCCGGGCAGCGCACGGCCGCCCACGGCTTGTCGGTAGGGGATTTCGAAGCAGCAGTACCTGAGGGGCATCGCCGACATGCCCCACCGCAGCGGGTGGACGACCCACCGCCGGTTGGTCGGTTACGACCGCGTTTCGTCTGTGTGATCGAAGCTAGACGTCATCACGGATGAAAGAAAGAACTATTCATGTCTAACTTTGATTGATCTCAGCAAAAGCTGCAGGTACGGTGGGCGCCTACGAGTCGCCGCCGACGTCTACTGTGGACCGTCGATCCGCTGGTCACACCCGTCGCTAACTACCGAATCGACCGGCTTGAGCAGGTGGGAAGCCCGGACCGGAGTACGGGGGATCGACAGATGTCACAGTTTTGTAACGTGACAGCCGGCGTTGGGCTAATTCGGGTCGATCGCCAACAATCCCGGCAGGTGCGCCCGGTCGAGCGACCCGATGTCATGCAGCCCACACGCTTGGGCCAGCCGCATCACCGACTCCAGGCCGGCACACCGCCGTTGCGAGTGCGGGACGGTCACGATGGCAGCCGTGCCCGACGAGGTGGGCGCGCCGGCGCAGTACGGGCCGCGGGTCCGCGCCATCGGCGCCTTTCTGGTCGGCTACCAGCACCTGCCCGATGAGCGCGCCCGCGAGGCCCTGGCGGACCTGCTCGGTGTCGGCATGTCGCGGGCACCCTGCTCACCGTGCTCGCTCGCACCAGCGACAGGCTGATCCGTGTACTGGGCACTGACCCGAACTGTCGAACTCGAGTACTTGCGCCGTGCGCCTGCTGCTCGGCGGCTGAGGGCGACGACGGCCCGGCCGCGGCGGGCCCTGACACCGGGCGGGCAACGGCGATGGTGGAAGGCGCTCGCCGGCGGCTCCGGGGGAACGGAGCCGCCGGGCGGGCAGAAGTGTGGTCAGGCGGTGTGGAGGGTTGAGGTGCCGGACTCGACCACGTAAGACGCGGTCGTCGTTACCGGGGTCTGGCGGACCTCGATCGTGTCGACCGTGCGGGCGTCGGTGCGCCACTCGTGGCGGTCCACGACGCAGCGCAGGTAGCCGCGGCGGGAGCCGTCGAAGTACTTCACGTGGGGGTTGAGGGTCGGGTTCAGGGCCTTCAGCGGGGCGTCGAATGCGATCGGGAAGTCGGAGCTGATCGACGTGGCGGTGAACTCGACCGCGACCGGGCTCTGCTCCGGCTTGTCGAAGTCGACGCGCAGTTCGCTCAGCCACGTCGAGTGGATGTCGCCGGCCAGAACGACCGGGTTGCGGACCTTCGCGTCGACCAGATGCTGCAGCAGGCGGGTGCGCTGCGGGGCGTAGCCGTCCCACTGGTCGAGGTTCGCCAGGATCGCGGGCAGACCGCCGGTCGGGTTGGGGAGCTTGATGCGGCTCATCATCACCTGCTGGGCGATGACGTTCCACCGGGCCGGCGAGTGGTTCAGGCCGTCGGCGAGCCAGCGCTCCTGGTCCTCGCCGGTCAGGGTGCCGGTGACGTTAGCGGTGCCGGCCTGCGGCAGGCCGAAGTCGCCGGGGAAGCCGCCGGGCTGGTCGGTGCGGTACTGGCGGGTGTCGAGGACGTTGAAACGGGCCAGCCGGCCGAAGTCGAACCGGCGGAAAATGCGCAGGTCGGGGCTGCCCGGCTTGAGGTTCGCGCGGATCGGCATGTGCTCGTAGTACGCCTGGTAGGCGGCGGCGCGCTGGCGGGCGAAGTCGGCCGGCGACTGGTGCTGCGCGCCCGTGTCGTCGATCTCGTCGATCAGCGACGCGTAGTTGTTCTCGGTCTCGTGATCGTCCCAGGTGACGATCCACGGGAACGCGGCGTGCGCGGCCTGCAGAGCCGGATCGCCCTTGTACTGCGCGTGCCTCGCCCGGTAGTCGGCCAGCGTGACGAGCTGGTCGAGGCCCGGCGTCACCGGCGTCGTGTGGTTGCGGTCGGCGAAGCGGCTGTGCGGGTCGTACTCGTAGATGTAGTCGCCGAGGTGCAGTACGACATCGAGGTCCTCGGCGGCCACACCGGTGTAGGCCGGCCAGTAGCCGTTCTGGAAATCCTGGCAGTTGACGATGCCGAAGCGCAGCGCGCCGCCGTCCTGCCACGGCCACGGCGCGGTCTTCGTGCGGCCGGTGGGGCTGAGCACGCCGAGGGCGCGGAAACGGTAGAAGTACTCGCGGCCGGGCAGGAGGCCGCGGGCGTCGACGTGCACGGAGTGCGCGAGCTCGGGCCGCGCGTGCGTCGAGCCGGAGCGGACCACCTTGCGGAACCGGTCGTCGAGGGCGACCTGCCACTCGACCTGGACCGGCCTGTTGGGCAGGCCCGCGCGCAGCAGGCGGGTCCACAGGATGACGCTGTCGGGTAACGGGTCACCGCTGGCCACGCCGAGCGCGAACGGCGTGGCCGAGTTTCCGGGGTGTCCCCCGTGGTCGGCGTGGTCGGTGTGCGCGGCGGCCGCGGTGGCCGGCAGCAGCGCCGCACCGGCCGTCACCGCCGCTCCGGTGAGGACTTGCCGTCGAGTCAGCATGGGCACACCTTGCCGGTCTCACCCGAACTCCGAACGAACTTCACCTTGCCGCCTCAGAGTTTTTCCGCCCCGAGCCTGACCCGCCGGGCGTCGGTACTCGTGGCCTGGGGCTTGACGTCCAGGACCGTCGTCCTCCAGGCTCGATCATCAGGGCGGACCAACTTGTAGTCGCGGAAACTCCATCCGAATCAGATGCAACAGCAAAAATAATTCAATTTCGCTGGCAACGGACAAAGGCATCGACATATGGGCGCTGGTGATGATCAATGGGATGGTGGCCCCGGTCCGTAATTATGCCGGGACGGCCGCGATCCGCTCCACCTGCGGTGCCGCCAGCGACACGTAGTCGCGCAGGGACAGCGCGACGGAGCGGTCCAGCCGGGCGGCGTTGAAGTACAGCACCGGCTCGCCCAGCAGGTCATGGTCGAGGAGCAGGCGCAGGCCGGCGCAGAGCGCGAACGGCACGATCGCTCCACTGACGCAGCCGGTCAGCCGCTCGGCCGTGTCCCGGGCGGCGACGAACGCCTTGCGACCGCCGAGGGCGTCGCGCACCCGGGACAGGTCGACCTGGCGGTGCCCGCCGACCACGGCAAGGGCGTGCACCGCCCGCCGACGGCCGATGGCGACCTCGACGACGAGGCACTTGGCCGCCTGCGACAGCCGGTGGCCGCGCAGCTCGGTGGCCGGCCCGGTGCGACCCTCCGGCGGATGGTCGATGTACCGGTGCCAAACCCCGGCGGTCCGGAAGAGATCTCTGAGGTGGCCGTAGACGTCGCCCGGGGGCGCCGCAGCCATCATCGACATCGCGTTCACCACACGCACCTTCCCACGTCGCTCTGCCGCGCCGACGTTACCGCCCGACTACGGCGAACAATTTTCGCGGAGATTTCCGGCAGCTGTTCTGCGCGCCAATTCCGCTGGGTACTTCGATCCGCGAGAAACAGCGGCGAAAATGCCGCCGGCCGATTGCCGCGGGGTGCCGAGCGGCGATATACTGTAACAATGTCCGTCGATAACTCCCCGGCCGGCGCGATCGCCGGAATTGGACTCCTGCGCATCGATCACGTCGGGGTCGCGGTCGCCGATCTCGACGAGGCGATCGCCCATTACGAGCGCGTCTTCGGGATGCGGTGCGTGCACGTCGAGGAAAACGCCGAGCAGGGGGTGCGGGAGGCCATGATGGCCCTCGGCACCGACCCCGGGGCCGGGCGAGTTCAGCTGCTCGCCCCGCTCGACCCTTCCTCCACGATCGCCCGTTTCCTGGAGCGCTCCGGCCCCGGGCTCCAGCAGGTCGCGTTCACCGTCGGCGACCTGGACTTCGCCTGCGCCGAGCTGCGTTCGCGGGGCGCCCGGCTGCTGTACGAGACGCCGCGGACCGGCACCGCCGGCTCACGGGTCAACTTCGTGCATCCCCGCGACGCCGGCGGCGTCCTCGTCGAACTGGTCGAACCCGGCGACTGAACCAGGCCGGGCCCGGCCTGGTTCAGTGCTCGGCCGGCGTGCGCGGCAGCACGCGGGAAAGCCGGCCGGGCAGCCACCAGTTCCACGATCCCATCAGCCGCATCAGCGCCGGCACCAGCAGCAGCCGCACCAGCGACGCGTCGATCAGCACAGCCAGGCCCAGCATGAAGCCCATCTGCTTGATCTCCAGGTCGCGGGTGAACATGAACGCGGCGAACACCACGACCATGATCGCCGCGGCGGCGGTGATGACCCGGGCGGTCCGGGTGATGCCGGCCCGCACGGCCCGGCGGTTGTCGCCGGTGGCGTCCCACTCCTCGCGCATCCGCGAGAGCATGAACACCTCGTAGTCCATGGACAGCCCGAAGACCAGGGCGAACGCGAACAGCGGCAGGATTACCTGCAGAAACCCGGTGCGTTCGACGCCCAGCGGCCCCGCGCCGTGGCCCTGCTGGAACACCACCACTGCCATGCCGAAGGCGGCGCCGGAGGTCAGCAGGTTCATCAGGACGGCCTTGAACGGCAGCAGCAGCGACCGGAACGTGAGCAGCAGCAACAGCCACGACAGCGCCAGCACGGCGACGACCACCACGGGCATGCCCCGCGAGCTCTCGGCCGTGATGTCGGCGATCTCGGCGGGGCCTCCCCCGACGTGGGCGGCGAGGCCGGCGCCGGCCAAGGTCCGCTCCGCGTCCGCGCGCAGGCCGGCGACCAGGCGCCCGGCCTCGATGGAGTCCGGGGCCTGACTGGGCACCACGGTGACCACGGTGGCGGAACCGTCGCCGCTGACCAGGCCGGCCAGGGCGGTACCGCCGCCGGAGCCGAGCGCCGAGCGCAGCTGCTGGGCGGTGTGCCCGCCGAGTTGCGCGTCGAGGACGGACGTGACCGACACGACGTCCGCCGCCTCGGGCCGGCCGGCGACCTGCGCGGTGTACCGGGCGATGGCCTCCAGCTGCGGGTCGGTCAGCGGCCCGCCGCCCGAGGCGGCGACGACCGTGACCGGGGACAGGGCGCCCGGCGGGAACGCCTCCGACATCGCGGTGTACCCGCGCCCGGCCGGCGAGTCCCGCACCGCCGTGGCGCCGAGATCCACGCCGTAGCGCAGCGAGAACACCGGCAGCGCCGCCGTGGCCAGCAGCGCGCCGGTGACGGCGGCGACCAGCACGGGCCGGCGCATGACGAACCCCGTGATGCGGGCCCACACCGAGTGCTCCGGGTCCGGGCTGGCCAGCGACCGGCGCGCCCAGGGCAGCGCCAGCCGGTTGATGCGGTGGCCGAGGAGGCCGAGCAGCGCGGGCAGCAGCGTGACCGCGATCAGCATCATGACCGCCACCGCGGCGGCCATCCCGACGGCGATGGCGTGCACCTTCGGCGATCGGACCAGCCAGAGCCCGGCGAGGGAGGCCAGCACCGTGACGCCGGAGAACAGCACGGCGCGGCCGGCCGTCGCCACGGTCCGAGCGACCGCGCGGGCGCGGCCGGGCCGGTCGTCGCGGGCGACCGCGGACAGCTCCTCGCGGAACCGCGTAACGATGAACAGCGAGTAGTCGATGCCCAGCGCGATGCCGACCATACTGACGGCGGTCTGCACGAACACGTCGAACGACGTGACCAGGGACACCGCGCCGAGCAGCCCGAACGCGGCCAGCACGGCGACGACCCCGAGCCCCAGCGGCAGGGCGGCGGCCACGAGCGAACCGAACGCGACGAGCAGGACCACGGCCGCGGCGGGCAGGCCGATCGACTCGGCCCGGGCCAGGTCCTGCGAGCTCTGCGTGACGGTGGCCGCGGCCAGCGGGGACGCGCCGGTGAACAGGACCTCGACGTCGCCGTTGGACAGCTGCGCGGCCAGGTCGCCGAGCGGTTGCGCCGCTGCCTGCCGGTCGCGCCGGTCGCCGGCGAGGCCGACCGGGACCAGCACGGTGTGCCGGTCCGGGGCCGTCCAGCGCTCCGCCGCGGTGTAGGGGTCGGTCACCGTGCGCACCGCCGGCTGCCCGCCGTAGCGGCCGACCGCCTGCGCCACCACCTGCCGGAACTGCGGGTCGTCGGCGGTGCGGCGGCCGGAGTGCACGACGACGAAGTCGGTCTCGTCGGTCGCGGCCGGGAACCGCTGCGCGACCAGGTCCCGGGCGCGCTGCGAGTCCGAGCCGGTGACCAGGTTGTCCCCGGCGGTGAGGTGCGCGGTGAAGTACCCGGCGGATACCACGGCGCAGGCCAGCAGCAGGACCCAGACCGCGCTGACCCGCCACGGGTGCAGCGCCGTCCACAGCCCGAGCCGGTGGAGCGGGCCCTCGCGATGCCGGTCCGCCGGGAAGCTCACGGGGCCTCGCCCGCCATCCGAGCGCGCAGGCTCGCCGGTCGCATGTCGGTCCAGAGCTCACCGATGCGGGTCAGGCACTCCTCGCGCGTGCCCGGCTCGCCGACCGGCCGCCATCCGGCGGGCGCGGGCCGGTCGGCCCACCACAGCGAGTACTGTTCCTCGTCGTTGACCACGACGAGGTGGGCGGGCTCGGTCGGTGCGGACATGTCGTCTCTCCCTACACAGTCGGCGAGTCAGAGCAGGACCTGGCCGCCGCTGGGGCGGTGAGCCCGGGTGCGGCGGTTGTCGGTGTGGACGTACACGCGGTGCAGCCACCGGTCGCGACCGTCGTAGCGGGGCGTGAACTGCGACCGCCCGTGCAGCACGAGGCGGTTGTCGACGAAGGCCATCTCGCCGGGGCCCAGCACCAGCGACACCGCGACGTCGAACAGCACCTTGCGCAGGCGCTGCAGCACCGCGTCGGCCTCGTCGTCCAGCGGCTCGGTGGCGTTGAAGTCCAGGCAGACGTCGGGGTCCTCGGGGCTGCCGGCGAGCACCGGATGCGCCGGGCGGGCGTCCCCGCTGTGGAACGACGGCGGTGCGGCAGTGCGGAAGCGCGGCTGGAGCAGCACCTCACGGTCGGCGCCGTCGAGCAGCGGCACGGCGTTGCGGATCGAGGACACCAGGGTGCCGGCCGTACTGGAGTGGTCGCCGCGCAGGCACAGCAGGCCGACGTAGTCCGGGCGGTGCGGGTGGAAGGCGTTCTCGATGTGGAACTCCAGCGGCGTCGAGCCGGCGTTGCTCTGCGAGTCCTCCAGGCCCTTGACCGGCACCACGTTCTGCACCAGGGCGCCGGACTTCTCGTCCCGGTAGGCGACCACCTCGCCCATCTGCTGGCCGATCAGCATGGCCACGGCGGCGGGCCCGGCCGCCTCGCGCTCGACCGACTCCCGCACGTCGGGCGTGTCGGGCAGGCCGTGCTCGTCGATGGGCAGCCCGGCCAGCAGCAGCGTGCCGGACCGGCCCGGGTCGTGCCGGTACCGCCGGATCGCCTGCCGCAGCCGCACGGGCAGCCGGCAGCTCAGCTGGCGGGCCGCGGCCAGCCAGTCGGGGTCGTCGATGAGCCCGGGCGCGGTGCGCACAAGCTGTTCGGCCAGGGCATTGAACTCGGCGCGCTCGTGCGCGTCGAGCTCGATGCTGTGCTCGACGCGCGGCCGGGATGTGCCGCGGGTAGCGTCAAGAACGGTCATCAGCTCTCTCCTCGATCTCTCCTCGACGACGGGATCCGCCACCGCTCACGGCAGCGCCGGGAGCGCGCGGACGTCGATCTTTCCGTTGGGAGTCAGCGGCACCCGGTCGATGGCGACGAACCGAGCCGGAATCATGTACTCGGGCAGCAGTGCGGCCAGGTGCTCGCGCAGGGTGGCGGCGTCGAGCGGCCAGCCGGCGGCGGGCACGACGTAGCCGACGAGCCGCTCGTCGCCGGCGGCGGAGCGGCGCGGCGCCACGACGGCGTCGCGCACGCCGGGGTGGCGGCACAGGCACGCCTGGATCTCGCCCAGCTCCACCCGGTACCCCCGGATCTTGACCTGGTTGTCGACCCGTCCGAGGAACTCCAGCGCGCCGCCGGGCAGCCGGCGCGCGAGGTCGCCGCTGCGGTAGAGGCGGGCGCCGGGCGGGCCGTAGGGGTCGGGCACGAACCGGTCCGCGGTCAGGTCCGGCCGGCCCAGGTACCCGCGGGAAACGCCGGCCCCGCCGATGTACACCTCGCCCGGCACGCCGATCGGCGCCGGCCGCAGGAACTCGTCCAGCACGTACATCGTGGTGTTCGGGATGGGGTCACCCAGCGGGACCAGTTCGGTGGCCGGCGCCGCCGTGATGACCTCGCCGGAGTTGCCGATCGTGATCTCCGTGGGGCCGTACTCGGTGGCGACCCGCGTGCCGCCGGGCCCGGCCAGATCCAGCCACCGCCGCGCGAGGTCGGCCGTGAAGGCGTCGCCGGCGGCGATGACGATGCCGGCCAGCGACCGGGCCTGTCCCGCGTCGAGCTGGTGCGTGAGCAGATCCAGGTGCCCGGGGGTCAGCTTGATGAAGCTGTACGGCGCACCCGCGGCCAACTGCTCGCCGAGCCCGGCCACGTCGAGCCGGTCGGGCAGCAGGTGGACCGGCTGCCCGGCCAGCAGCGGCGCGAACAGGTTCGGGATGCCCAGGTCGAAGGAGATCGACGAGAAAACCGGCGCGCCGCCCGGCCCCGCCGCAACGTACGCGTCCAGCGTGAAGCGCAGGTAGTTGACCAGGCCGTCGTGCTGGACCAGCACGCCTTTGGGGGTGCCGGTCGAGCCGGAGGTGTAGATGACGTACGCCAGGTTCGCCGGGTCGGGGCGCACGTCCGGCGCCCCGTCCGGCTGCGCGGAAAGGGCCGCCGGGTCGCGGTCCACCAGCACCATCCGCACGGGCAGGTCGCCCAGCGCCTCCGCCTGCGCCGGCCCGGCGACGACCAGCCGGCAGCCGGCAGCGAGCGTCATGTGCCGCAGCCGCTCGGCCGGCAGTGCGGGGTCGAGCGGGAGGTACCCGGCGCCTGACTTCCACACGCCCAGAAGCGCGGGCAGCAGGTCCGCCGTACGCTCGAGGCTCACCCCGACCAGCGCCTCCGGGCGGGCGCCCAGCTCGATCAGGTGCCGGGCGAGCCGGTCGGAGCGCGCGTCCAGTTCCGCGAACGTCATCGCGATGCCCGCGCCGCGCACGGCCAGGGCGTCCGGTGTCGCGGCGGCGCGCTCGCGGAGCAGGTCGACGACGGTCACCGGCTCGTGCGGTGCGACCGGCCCGGCGGCCCAGGTGTCCAGCACGAGCCGGACCTCGCCGTCGGGCGGGTGCGCGTCGGCGGCGCCGGTCCCGGCCGCCATCGCCGCCAGGACCAGCCGGTACATCGCCGCGAGCCGCTCGGCGTCCGGCCCGGTCGCGGCGGCCCCGTGGACGCTCAGCACGACCCGCCCCGGCCAGGCGTCCACCCGCAGGCCGTTGGCCAGGGTCTCCCCCACCGGCGCGTCCGCCTCGGCCGGGTGGGCGACGAACAGGGCGCCGGCGAGGCGTTCGGCCTCGGCGCGGACCGGCTCGGGGCGGCTGTGGCGGTACCGCCACGCGGCTCGCGCCTCGGCGCCCACCCCGGCCACCAGCTCCCGCCAGGTCGCCGCACCGCGGCTGACCGCCAGCGGCAGGGCGAGGGAGTGCAGTGGCTCGGCGCAGCCCTCGCCGGCGTGCGTGGCCGCCAGCCGCGCCTCGGTGTGCGCCGTCGGCTCGGGGGTGAGCATGCCCAGCACCCGCAGGTGCGCCGCCAGCAGCACCGTGTCGATCGCGACCCCGGCGGCGTCTGCGAGCCCCCGCAGGCCGTCCATCAGGTCGTCGATGGGCACGGGCAGGCGGTGGTGCACGGCCGGTTCGCCGCGGCGCGGCGCCCACGCGGCGGGCAGCGTGAACGGCGAGCCGTCCGCCAGCGCCCGCCAGTTCGCGGGCCCGCCGAGATCCCAGGCGGCCTCCAGCTCGGCCGCCACGCAGACGGCATGCCCGGTCGTCCCGGTCGCCGGCGGCCCGGCCGGGGAGCACAGCAGCGTCGGCAGGTCGACCAGGTCGGCCAGCGCGCGGTGGGCGGCGGCCAGCAGGACCACGTCGCCGCCCGGCTCCAGCACGACGTGCAGCCGCAGCAGCGGTTCGCGGGCGGGGTCGATCCGAGCCGATCGCTCGGCGCGGATCAGGGCGCTCAGCCGGCCGCGTGCGTCGTCCGCCGCCGCCTCGCGCAGGTCGTGGACCTCGGGATCGGGCCCGGCCGCGGCGAGGATCTGCAGCCAGCGGCCGGACTCGGGCAGGCTCAGGGTGGCGCGCAGCAGCTCGTGCCGGGCGACCAGGTCGCGCAGCCGGTCGGCGCCGGCGCCGGGATCCGCCCGGCCGGGCAGGCGCACCGCGGCGACCTCGGTGGCCGCGGCGGCGTCACGGCACGCCGCCGCCTGCGTGGGGAAGACGGGGTACGCCTCGATCACGCCCGGGGCGAGCGCGTCCCGCTCGGCCGCGGTGAGCAGGGTGAACGCGGCGGAAGCGCCGAGCACGCTCACCACCGGCTCCCCTCGACGGACTCCGGCAGGCCGAGGCGCTCCACGACGGTCCGCACCAGCTCGGCCGGGACGGTGTTGAGGTAGAAGTGGTCGCCCGCGAACAGTCGCAGTTCCGCGGAGACCGCGCTGTGCCGGCGCCAGCGCAGCAGCGCGGCCGGCGAGACGCTGGGGTCGGCGGTACCGCCGAGCACCGTGAACGGCACCGGCAGCGGGGGCTCCTCGCGGTACTCGTAGGTCTCCAGCACCGCGAAATCCGCCCGCAGCGTGGGCAGTATCAACGTCATCAGCTCCTCGTCCTCGAGCAGGTGAAGGGGCGTCCCGTTGAGCCGGCGCAGCCGCGCCTTGACCTCCTCGTCGGGCGCGTCGAACAGCCGTGACTCGCCGGGGCGCGCGTCGGGGGCGTCGGCCGCGGACACGAACAGGTGCCGCGGCATCGGCAGCCCCATCCGGCGCAGCGCCCGGGTCAGCTCGAAGGCCACCAGGGCGCCCATGCTGTGCCCGAACAGCGCGAAGGGCCGGTCGAGGCCGTCGGCGACGGCGCCGGCGAGCGCGCGGACCAGCGGGGTCAGCCGGACGTAGGGCTCCTCACGGACCCGGGTGGCCCGGCCGGGCAGCTCGACCGCCAGCACCTCGACCCCCGGGGGCGCCAGCTCGCGCCAGGGCCGGTAGGCCGCGGCCGCACCGCCGGCGTACGGCAGGCAGAACAGCCGCAGCGCCGCGCCGGAACTGGGCTCAGCTCCCGCCAGCCACCGTGTGTCCACGAGGCACCTCCTCAGCTCTGATCTGGCCGAAATCGAGCCGGACCAGCCGATCGGCGGCGCCGAACCAGCGATCGTCGTGGGTGATCACCACGACCGCCTTGTCCTGTGCCCGCAGCTCGGCCAGCAGCTCGGAGTAGAAGAACTCCTTGAACACCGGGTCCTGGTCGGCGGCCCACTCGTCGAACACGTAGAACGGACGGTCCTCCAGGTAGGCCGACAGCAGCGCGAGCCGCTTGCGCTGCCCCTGCGACAGGGCGGTGGTGGAGAACCGGTCACCGGCGATGCTCACCTTGTGGTCGAGCTGCAGGCGTTCCAGGTAGTGGCGGGCCCGGTCGGTCACAGCCTGGCCGGGCAGTCCGGCCAGGCTGTCGAACAGGAAGAAGTCGGAGAACACGGCCGAGAACAGCTGGCGGTAGGCGTCGCGGTTGGCGTCGGTGACCGCCACCCCGTCGACCTCGATCAGGCCGTGCTCCGGTGGGTACAGGCCGGTGAGCACCTTGGCCAGGGTCGTCTTGCCGCTGCCGTTGGCGCCGACGACGAACAGCAGCTCGCCCCGGCGGAACTCGAAGTTCAGGGGCCCGAGGACGAACTCCTCCCCCTTCGGCCCGGGGTAGACGTGCACGACCTCGCGCAGCCGCACGGTACGCCATCCATCGAACGCAGCCACCGGGGCGCCGGACGTCGGGGGTTCCGCCGAATCCAGGGCGGCGATGCGCTCCTGCACCGTGCGCAGGGCGACCGCGGCGCGGCCCAGGGCCGGCAGCCAGGTGAGCATGCCCTGCAGGCTCGACACGGCGAACACCACGACCACGACGCTGTCCGCCAGCTCCTGGGCGGGCAGGGTGAACAGCAGCGGAAACGCGAACAGCAGCGCGCCGATCAGGCCGAAGAAGACCGCCTGACCGCTGCCGGCGGCCGCCTCGAACACCGACAGCCCGATCACGCTGTGCCGGCGATAGGCCAGCGCCGTGCGGGTCAGCTCGGTGCCCGTGAGCGCGTCGCGGCGCCGCCGGTTGAGTTTGAGCTCCTTGACGCCTTCGGTGACCGCCCGGAAGTGCTCGAACAGCACGTCCTGCTCGGTGCGGGCGGCGTCGAGGGAGCGCAGCCCGGAGACCGAGAACAGGCGGTACAGCGCGACGCCGGCCAGCGTGGCGACGCCGGCGGCCGCGGCGGCCGGCGGGGAGACGATCAGCAGGTACACCAGGCTGACGAGGACGAACGCGGCGCTGGAGGCGATGGCCGGCAGGCCCGGCAGCGCGTCGGCGATCACCACGACGTCGTCGGCGAGCGCCGAGTACAGCCGCGGGGTGCCGACCCGCTCCACGGTGCGCAGCGGCGCGCCGAGCACGGCGTCGATCAGGCGCCGCCGCACCTGCAGGATCACGCCCTGGGAGAGCCGGAACAGCAGGTGCTGCGACACGAACCGGGTTACCAGGGTGGCCACGCACAGCGCGGCGTACGACCACACCAGCCAAGCTCGGGTGCCCCCGGACAGTGCCAGGTTGACCAGGACGATGAACGCCGCGCCGGTGCCGCCGCTGGCGAGGCTCACCACCAGCGCAAGGGCGAACATGCCCCGCGCGGTGCGCAGCAGGTAGCCGAACAGGCCCATCTCAAGCCTCCCGGACCGCGCGCCGCAGGCCGCCGACGCGCCGGCCAGGCTCGTCGCTCACCAGTTCCAGCAGGCGCGGCCAGCGCCGCACGAGGGCGGCGACGGCGCGCGGTTCGACGCGATCGAGGGCGTACAGCCAGGTGCCCCGCACCACGTCGCCGTCCTCCCGCAGGATCAGCGCGAGGTCCACGTCGGAGGGCGCGAGGTCGGCCGAGACCTCCCGGAACACGTGGTCGCCGCCCAGGTCGAGCGGGACGGCCCGCAGCCCGTGCAGCCGCACGTCCGGTATCGGCGCGTTGAGCAGGTTGAACACGATCCGGAACGGCGCGTCCCCGGGGCCCGCGACGCCGTCGAGCCGCCACAGCGGCACTCCCCGGTTGCCGTAACCGTCGAGGGTCTTCGCCCGTACCTGCCCGAGCAGCTCGGAGAAGGTCGGGTCGGCGGACAGGTCGGCGCGCACCAGCAGGTAGTTGACGAAGTAGCCGAGCAGGTGCTCGGTCTCGGGCCGGTCGCGTCCGGCCTCGGGGAAGGCCACCGGCACGTCGTCGCGGCCGGACTGCGCCGACAGCAGCACGCCGAACGCCGCCATCAGCACCATGAACAGCGAGGCGTCGTGGCCGCGGGCGAGGGCGCGCAGCGCGGCGGCCCGCCCGGCGTCGACGGTGAAGGTCGTGCTGTACCCCGTGGCCGCCTCCGGCCCGTCGGCGGCCAGCACCGGGGCGGGCGGCAGGCCGCGCAGCTGGGACTGCCAGTAGGCGATCCGGTCCCGCAGCGAGCCGTCGGCGAGCCGGGCCTGCTGCCAGGCGACGACGTCGGCGTAGTCGCGCTCCAGCGCGGGCAGGCGGGGCGGGCCGCCCTCGACGTGGGCCCGGTACAGCTCGCACAGGTCGCGCACGAGCACGGCGTAGGACCAGTTGTCGGTGACCAGGTGGTGCAGCACGAGGACCACGGCGTAGTCGTCGGTGCCGATGCGTACCAGGGCCGCGCGCATCGGCGGCTCCCGGTCGAGGGCGAACGGGCGCCGCCGCTCGGCCTCGACCACCTCGCGCAGCCGCCGGCCCGGTTCGCCGGATTCGGTACCGCGCAGGTCGAGGGCGCTCAGCGGCCAGGTGCCCGCCGGGTCGATCAGCTGCACCCAGCCGTCCGGCCGGTGCACGAACCGGGTGCGCAGGGGCTCGTGCCGGGCCACCATGGCATCGAGGCTGCGGCGCAGCGCCGGCTCGTCGAGCGGCCCGCGCAGCAGCAGTGAGGTGACGACGTTGTGCTGCGGATGCTCCGGGCCGAGCGGGTGGTGCTCGCACAGCACCTGCTGGGCGAAGCCGAGCGGCACCCCGGCGGCCCGGTCCGCTACCGGGATCGGCTCCTCGGTCCCGGCCGGCGCCTGCTCGGCGATCCACGCGGCCAGCGCGGCCACGGTGGGGTTGTCGAACAGCGCCCGCAGCGGCACGGGGAGGCCGTGCCCGGTCCGCAACTGCGCCACCACCTTGGTCGCCAGCAGCGAGTGCCCGCCGAGATTGAAGAAGCTGTCGTGGATGCCGACGGCGGGCACGTCCAGCACCGCGCGCCACACCTCGGCGATCAAGCGCTCCAGGTCGCTGCGGGGTGCCGCGCCGCCACCGGCGGCGGGGGCCGCCTCGAACCGGGGCAGAGCGCTGCGGTCGACGGCGCCCGAGGGCAGCGAGGGCAGCTGCGGCCGGGTGAGCACCGCGGCCGGCACGAGGTACTCGGGGAGCCGCTGCCGCAGCTCGTCCAGCAGCCGCTCGCCGGAGAGGTCGGCGCCGGTCTCGGCGTAGGCGACCAGCCGCCCGCCGGCGCCGTCGTCCGGGGCGAGGACCGCGGCCCGCTCGACGCCCGCAAGCGCGGCCAGCGCCGCCTCCAGCTCGGCGAGGTCGGCGCGGAAGCCGCGCACCGTGACCCGGCGGTCCAGCCGGCCGAGCGCCTCGATGGTGCCGTCGTCGCGGCGGCGGACCATCTCGCCGGTGCGCAGCATTCGCTCGCCCGGTACGAACGGGTCGGGAACCAGCCGCTGCGCGGTCAGCCCCGGCTCGCCGGCGTAGCCGCGGGGCAGGCCCGGCCCGGCCAGGCACAGCTCCCCGGCGAGGCCGGGGGGCAGCGGCTGCCCGAAACGGTCCAGCACATACGCGCGCCGGCCGCCGGACGGGCGCCCGGGTGCCCCGGCGGCCGGTGGTGCGAGCAGCTCCGGCAGCGCGGTGCCGCGCAGCCCAGCGAAGGTGTCGACGGCGAGCACCACCCGGTCGTCCGGGGTCAGCGTGTGCACCAGACGGGCGGCTTGCGCGCCGTCGACGGCCACGCCCAGGTCCTCGCCCGGCCCGGCCGCCAGCAGGTGCTCCAGCTCGTCGACGCACAGCACCGGCACGCCGAGTACGGGCAGTCCGGCGGCGACCGGGCGCAGGGTGAGCAGCATCCGGCTGCCGCCGAGCAGCGCGGCCACCCGGTCGGGCTCGGTGTCCGGGTCCAGCCGCAGGCTGGCCGCGCCGGCCTTCGCCACCGCGAGCAGGCTCACCGCCAGCTCCAGCGAGCTGGGCATGGCGATCGCCACCACGGTCTCGGCCCCGGCGCCCGCGCGGCGCAGCCGGCCGGCGAGCTGGTTCGCCCGCCGGTTCAGCTCGCCGTAGCCGATGTCGCGGCCGGCCACGCGCACCGCGGTCGCCTCGGGGGTCCGCCGGGCGTGCTCCTCGACGCGCTGGTGGACCCAGCCGGTGGCATCATCGCCGCCCAGCGCGGCCGGGGGCGGCGCGGGCGGCGGGTCCAGCGCGATCCCGGCGAGGGGGCGGTCCGGGTCGGCC
Source organism: Dactylosporangium sp. CA-233914 (assembly GCF_050942935.1). Taxonomy (NCBI): domain Bacteria; kingdom Bacillati; phylum Actinomycetota; class Actinomycetes; order Micromonosporales; family Micromonosporaceae; genus Dactylosporangium; species Dactylosporangium sp. CA-233914. The sequence goes on from NZ_CP192030.1 coordinate 9,380,924, forward strand.
GCGGCGGCCGACAGCAGCCGGACCAGCGCGCCGGCGAGGTGCCCGGCGGTGGCGTCGGTGAACAGGTCGGTGCTGTACTCCAGCCGTCCCCACACGGTGTCGCCGTCCTCGAACAGGTCAAGCAGCAGGTCGAACTCGGCCTTGCGGGCCGGCAGCGCGATCGGCTCGATGCGCACCGGCCCCTGCTGCCAGGCCGGGAACGGCACGTTCTGGTAGGACAGCAGCACCTGGAACACCGGCGTCACCGCCAGCGAACGCTCCGGCTGCAGCCGCTCGACGAGCCGCTCGAAGGGCACGTGCTGGTGGGCGTAGGCGTCCAGGCACACCTTGCCGACGCGGCGGACCAGCTCCCGCAGCGACGGGTTGCCGCCGGCGTCGACGCGCAGGGCGAGGGTGTTGACGAACAGGCCGATCAGCGGCTCCAGCTCGACCAGGGTCCGGTTCGCCACCGGGGTACCGATGACGATGTCGTCGCTGTCGCCCAGCCGGGACAGCAGCGCGGCGAACGCCGCGACCAGGACCATGAACGGGGTGGCCCGCTCGGCCCGGGCCAGCTCACGCACTGCCGCGACCAGGTCGGGCGGGAGCTGGACCGGCACCGACGACCCGCGGTACGTCTTCTCCTTCGGCCGCGGCCGGTCGCTCGGCAGGCCGGTGTCGGCGCGGCTGCCGCGCAACTGCCCCAGCCAGTACGCCAGCTCCGCCTCCCACGTCGCCTCGAACGACGCGCCCTGCTGCCAGACGGCGAAGTCCGGGTACTGCACCGGCAGCTCGGGCAGGCCGGCGTCGGCACCGGCGAGCCGGGCGGCGTACACCTGGGTCAGCTCCCGCATGAGCACGGCCATCGACCACCGGTCGGAGACGATGTGGTGCAGGTTGAGCAGGACCACCGCGTCGTCGGGCCCGAGCCGCAGCAGCTCGACCCGCATCAGCGGCCCGGCGGCGAGGTCGAACGGCCGGGCGATCAGCGCCTCCTCGCGCCGCTGGACCTCGGCGGTCACGTCCCCGGCGGCGGCGCCGAGGTCGCTCACCCGCACCTCGGGGGGCAGCTCGTCGCGAACCATCTGGCAGGGCCGGCCGTCGATCTCGACGAACACCGTCCGCAGGACCTCGTGCCGCCGGGTCACTTCGGCGCACGCCTCGGCGAACACGTCGAAGCGCAGCGGCCCGCGCACCCGCAGCGCGGCGGAGATCACGTACGCGGAATGCTGCTCGGCGAAGTGCTCGAGGAACCACAGCCGGTGCTGCGAGAACGTCAGTGGGGCGGGCGCGGCGCGGTCCGGCCGCAGCGGGATGGAGCGGGCCGGAGCCCGATCGATACCCTCCGCCCGCAGCATCGTCTGCAGCAGCTCCAGCCGGGCCGCCGAGAGGTTGAACCGCCCGCTCATGCCGAACCGCCGAGCGCCCGGGCGACCTCGTCGTCGGACAGGCCGGTCAGCTGCACCAGCAGCTCGGCAGTACGCTCCACGGCCAGGCGCCGCGACGGGTCCTCCAGCAGGATCCGGGCCATCGCCTCGACGGTCGGCTCGGCGAAGACCCGGTGCAGGGCGATCTCGGCGCCGAACACGTCCCGGACGCGGGACACCACCTGCGTGGACAGCAGCGAGTGCCCGCCCAGGGCGAAGAAGTCGTCGAGCACGCCGACCCGTTCGGCGCCCAGCGCCTCGGCCCAGATCCCCGCGACCACCTCCTCGACCGGGGTGCGCGGCGCCACGTAGGCGGCTCCGGCGAGCCGCTGGGCGCCGCCGGGGGCGGGCAGCGCGCGCCGGTCGACCTTGCCGTTGGGGGTCAGCGGCAGCGCGTCGAGCAGCACGAACGCCGACGGCATCATGTACCCGGGCAGCTGCTGGGCGAGCGCGGCGCGCAGGGCGGGCAGCAGCCGGGCGGCGCGGCGACGCTCGGCGCCGTTGAAGTACGCCTCCCACGAGACGGGGTCCGGCGGCGGCCCGCCGGGCGCGGGGAGGGCGGCGACCGGCCGGCCGTCGTCGCCGAGGCGGCGCAGCACCGCGGTGAACGCGCCGTCCGGGCCGTGGCCGGACCAGTCGAGGTCGAGCCGGTAGCCGCACTGCGCGGCGAGCCGGTCCAGCGCCGCCGGATCGGTCGCGCCGGCCGGCGCCGGGGCCAGCAGCTGCGACGCGGGGCCGGCGGCGTCGGCCAGCCTCCGGGCCGCCTCGGCGTAGGGCAGTACCCGGGCGTTGGGCACGCCCGCGAGGACCAGCCGGTCGGGCCGGTCACCGGTGAGCCGCTCGCGCAGCGCCTCGGCGGTGCCCCAGTCCTCGGCCGGCACCTCGGCCGGCTCGGCGGGGCCGTCGACGGTCAGCACCACGTCGTAGCGGAACCGGGTCAGCTCGTTGGCGGCGGTACCCCGCTTGGGCTCCACCCGCACGCCGGTGATCCGCGGGATGCGGGCCGGCAGCGCGGCGAAGAACCGCGGGTCGACGACCAGCTCCTCCTCGTCCTCGACGAGCCGGCGGACCTGCTCGCGCAGCTGGGCCGCGGTGGTGCCGGCCCCGGCGCGGGCCAGCCGCACGGCGGTGTGGAACGCCTCCAGCAGCGGCAGGCTGCGCACGTCGCCGACGATGATCCGCCCGCCCGGGTTCACCCGCCGGGCCGCGGCCTCCAGGACCCGCAGCAGGTAGCCGGGGTCGGCGAAGTACTGGATCACCGAGTTGAGCACGACGGCGTCGAAGGTCTGCTCGGGCAGCCGGTCCAGCTCGTCGGCGGCTCGCTCGAACAGCTCGACCCCGGCCGGCCCAGCGCCGGGCGCGGCGGCGCGCAGCCGGTCCAGCGCCACGGTGGAGATGTCGGTGCCCCAGTACCGCTCGACCTGCCCGGCGACGCGGAACAGGATCAGGCCGGTGCCGCAGCCGACGTCGAGCACGCTCGCCGGGCGGCCGCGCAGCACCAGCTCCGCGGTGCGTCCGGCCCAGTCTCGCATCTCCTCGGCCGGGATCGGCTGCCCGGTGAGGCTGCTGTTCCAGCCGCGGGTGTCGAAGTGCGGGTCGACCTCGCCGGCGGAGCTGTCGTAGGCGCCGTCCCAGACCCGCCGCCACCGCTCGAGGTGCTCGGGCACGAAGTCGGCGTCGGCGCGGTCCTCGGCCTCGGCGGCCGGGTCGGGGACCAGGTAGGCGACCAGCCGCTGGTCGCCGGGCGTGTCCTCGCGCACCACGACCACCGCCCGGCGGACCGCCGCCTGCTGCTCCAGCACCGACTCGATCTCGCCCAGCTCGATGCGAAAGCCACGCACCTTCACCTGGTGGTCGAGCCGGCCGAGAAACTCCAGCGCGCCGTCGCCGCGGCGGCGGACCAGGTCGCCGGTGCGGTACAGCCGATCGGAGAGGCCGGCACCGAGCGGGCCGGCCACGAACCGCTCCGCGGTCAGCTCGGGCCGGCCCAGGTAGCCGCGGGCCAGCCCGGCCCCGCCGATGTGCAGTTCGCCGGGGACGCCGAGCGGCACCAGCTGCCCCTCGCCGTCCAGCACGTGCAGCTCGGTGTTGGCGATCGGCTCGCCGAGGGTGATCGGCCCGGGGCCGACCAGGCCCACCGACGACCAGATCGTGGTCTCGGTCGGCCCGTACACGTTCCACAGCGTCGCGCCCGTGGCCAGCAGCCGCTGCGCGAGATCGGCCGGCAGCGCCTCGCCGCCGGCCAGCGCCCGCAGGCCGGGGCGGCCGGGCCAGCCGGCGTCGAGCAGCATGCGCCACATCGACGGGGTGGCCTGCATCATCGTGGCCCCGCACGCGGACAGCAGCGCGGCCAGGCGCGGGCCGTCGCCGGTGACCTCGCTGGAGGCGAGCACCACGCGGGCGCCCTCGGTCAGCGGCAGCAGCAGCTCCAGCATGGCGATGTCGAAGGACAGCGTGGTGACCGCCAGCAGCACGTCGCCCGGTTCGATGCCCGGTCGCTCGCGCATCGAGGACAGGAAGTTGCCCAGCGCGCCGTGCGGCACCTGCACGCCCTTGGGCCGGCCGGTCGAGCCGGACGTGTAGATGACGTAGGCGAGGTCGTCGGGGTGCACCGCGACGCCCAGCGGCTCGGCGGGCTCCGCGTCCAGCTCGGCCCGCAGCTCGTCGAGGCACAGGGCGTCGACGGTGGCGCCGATCTCCTTCAGCAGCGGCCGCCGGGTCACCAGTACCGGCAGCGCGGAGTCGGCGAGCATGAACGCGATGCGGTCCGCGGGGAAGCCGGGATCGAGCGGGACGAACGCGGCGCCGGCCTTGCCGGCCGCGAGCAGCGCGACGACCATGTCGGCCGAGCGCTCCAGGCAGATGCCGACCAGTGTGCCGGGCCCGGCGCCGTGCCGGCGCAGCCGGTGGGCCAGCTGGTTGGCGCGGCGGTCCAGGTCGGCGTAGGTCAGGCTCTCCTCGTCGGTGGTGAGCGCGACGGCCTGCGGGTGGCCGGCCGCCCGCCGCTCGAAGCGCTCGTGCGCGGCGAACGGCGCCGGCCACTCGCGGCGGGTGTCGTTCCACCGCTCGCGCAGGTCGCGCTCCTGCTCGGCGGTCAGCATCCGGGCCCGGCGCACGCTGCCGTCGGGGTTGGCGACGAGATCGGCGAGCAGCACGCCGAGCTGCGCCGAGAGCCGCTCGACGGTGGTGGCGTCGAAGAGATCGCGGTTGTACTCGAACCAGCCGGTCAGCCCGCCGTCGCCCTCGAAGACCTGCAGCTCGAGGTCGAAACGGGCGGTACTGCTCTCCACCTGCAACGGCTCCAGCCGCAGCCCGACGACGTCGAGGGCGGGCAGCGGGATGTTCTGGTAGATGAACGACGCCTGGAAGATCGGCGGGCGGGACAGGTCGCGGCTCGGGTGCAGCTGCTCGACCAGCCGCTCGAACGGCAGCTCCTGGTGGGCGTAGGCGCCCAGGCAGGTCTGGCGGACCCGGCCGAGCAGCTCGCGGAACGTCGGGCCGCCGGACAGGTCCAGCCGCAGGGCGAGGGTGTTGACGAAGAACCCGATCAGCCGCTCGATCTCCGGCCGGCCGCGGCCCGCCACCGGGACGCCGACGACCACGTCGTCGTCGCGGGTGCAGCGGTGCAGCAGAACGCCGAACGCGGCCAGCACGCCCATGAACGGGGTGGCGCCCTCCTGCTGGCTCAGCGCCCGCAAGCCGTCGAGGACGTCGCCGGGCACCGCGAACGGCCGCGAGCCGCCCACGGTGGTCTGCACCGCCGGGCGGGGGCGGTCGGTGGGCAGCTCCAGCACCGGCGGGGCTCCGGCCAGCACCTCCCGCCAGTAGTCGAGGTCGCCGGTCGGCGGCTCCTGCTCCAGGCGCCGGCGCTGCCAGACGGCGTAGTCGGCGTACTGCAGGGGCAGCTCGGGCAGGTCGGGTTCGCGGCCGGTGACGTGGGCGCGGTACAGCTCGACCAGCTCGGCGACGGCGACCGACATCGACCACAGGTCGGCCACGATGTGGTGCAGGGTGAGCAGCAGGACGTGCTCGTCGGCGGCCAGGCGCAGGAACCGGACCCGGAACAGCGGGCCGGTGCGCAGGTCGAACGGGCGGACGAACTCCTCGCGGGCCAGCGCCTCGATCCGCGACCAGTCGTCCGGCCCGCGCAGGTGGACGCAGTCCACGACGGTGAAGTCCGGCTCGGCGGCCGCGGCGACGACCTGCATCGGCTGGCCGTCGATCCGCTCGAAGGTGGTGCGCAGGGCCTCGTGCCGGCGCATGATGTCGGCGCAGGCGCGCCGCCAGGCGTCAAGGTCGAGCGGGCCGTGGATGCGCACCGCGCTCGGGATGTTGTAGGCCGCGCTGCCCGGCGCGAGCTGTTCGAGGAACCACAGCCGCTGCTGCGAGAACGACGCCGGGAACCGGTGCCGGCGCTCGCGGCGCAGCCGCGCGGCCAGCAGGGCCCGCTTCTGCTGCGCCGACAGGCCGTCGAGCCCGGCCGCCTCAGGAGTGCTCATGCGTTCTCCCCCTGCTCCTTCATCTCCTCGGCCAGCAGATCGCGCAGCCGCGCGTCGACCTCTTCGTCGGACAGGTCGGCGAGGTCCTCGTCGTAGCCGGGTGTGTCGCGCTCCAGCCGCGGGATCGCGTCGGCTTCGCCGGGCGCGGCGCGGCCGGCGGTGAGTGCCGCGGCGGTACGGCTGACCGTCGGCCCGTCGAAGAAGTCGCGCAGGTCGAGCTGGACGCCGAAGTGCCGCTGCAGCTTCGCCCCGACCTGCACGGCGGCCAGCGAGTGCCCGCCGAGGGCGAAGAAGTCGTCGTCGACGCCGACCCGCTCGACGCCCAGGACCTCCTGCCAGATCGCCGCGACCGCCCGCTCGTCGTCGTCGCGCGGCGCCACGTACGGCGTGGCCAGCTCCGGGCGCGGGTGCACCGCAGCGACGGGCGGCGCGGCGGCGGCCTCGGCGACGAGCGACTCGGGAGTGATCGATCCGGCCAGCCGGCGCAGCGCGGCGAGGTCGTACGCCGACACCACCACGTGCTCGGGCAGTTCCGCCGCCGCGAGCAGGCGCACGAACGCGGACCGGGCGTCCCGCTCGCTCATGCCGCGGGCGAGCCGTTGCAGGGCGCCGGCCGGCGGCGCTGCGGGCTCGGCCGCGGCGTCGTCGATCGCGGCGATCAGCGCGGGCACGTCCTGGATGCGCTTGATGGTGAACCGCTCGGCGCGGGCCAGCCGGCGCCCGCTCGGGTCGAGCAGGTCGATGTCGCAGGTGAGCGTCTCGCCGGACGGGTCGGGCTCGGCCAGGTCGACCAGGCAGTGCACCGTGGCCGTCAGCGGCGCCCAGGAGCACAGCCGCCGGTAGGTGACCGGCAGGTAGTAGATGTCCGTCGCGTGGATGCGGGCGGCCGCGCCGGCCACGTCCAGCAGTGCCGGGTGCAGCGCGTAGTCGTCGAGGTCGGCGTGGTAGGCCGGGTCCAGCTCGAGGGTCACCATCAGCCGCCGCCGGCCCGCCTCGATGCGACGCAGGCACCGCCAGCGCGGGCCGAAGGTGAACCGGATCGGGCCGCCCTGCTCGACCCGGTCGAGCTTGAGGCGGCGCTTGAGCGTCTCCTCGGTGTCGAGGACCTCGACCACGTCGCAGCCGCGGACCAGCTCGCCGAGGTCCGCCGGCGGCCCCGGCTCGGCCTCCGCGAAGCCGGCCTCGCCGCCGGCGTGCTCCTGCCAGCCGTCGGCGGCGCGGCTGCGCACCGCGAACCGCCAGGTCTCGCCGTGCTGCTCGACGGTGGTGTACACCTCGCGGATCTGCCCGTCGGGGACGATGACCGGCAGCGTGAACACCACGTCGCGGATGTCGAGGGCCCGGCCCGGCGCCCGGTCGGCCAGGGCGGCGCGGACCAGCTCGAGGTAGGCGGTGCCGGGCACCAGACCGTGCCCCATGATCCGGTGCTCGTCGACGATCCAGCTGTCCGCGGTGCTGAACGTGGTCCGGTAGGTCGCCGACCGGTCGGTGCGCTCCACGAGCCGCAGCAGCGGATGACCGCCCGGCCGGCCGCCGCCGAGCCGCTCGGCCAGCCCGGCCGCCATGCCGACGCCCTGCCACGTGTCCCAGGCCACCGACACCACCGGGGCGCCCGTCTCGCGGCGCCAGAGCTGCGCATACGCATCGAGGAACGCGTTGGCCGCCGCATAGTCGCTCTGCCCGGGCCCGCCCAGCACCGCGGTCAGCGACGAGCACAGCAGCACGAAGTCCTCGACGTCCCCGCAGGCCGCGCGCAGGGCCAGCGTCCCGCGGGTCTTGGCGGCCAGCACCGCGCCGGCCTCCGCCCTCGTCTTGCCGGCGATGAGGCCGGCCGAGGGCACGCCCGCGGCATGGATGACGCCGTGCAGCGCTACGCCGTCACGCAGCCGGTGTACCTCGGTGGCCAGCCGCTCGGCGTCGGTGACGTCGGCCACGAGGAGCACGACGCGGGCGCCACGTTCGCGCAGCGCGCGCAGCCGGCCGAGTACCGCTGAGCCGGCGTCGTCCGGGCCGTCCACCAGGGCGGTGCGGCCGAGCAGGCCGAGCACCGGTTCCTTGACGTGCTCGGCGATCTCCTCCGCCAGGGCCAGGCCGACGCCGCCGAGGCCGCCGGTGATCAGGTACCGGCCGCCGTCGCGCAGCCGGAGTGTGCCCCCGGCCGTCGGCAGCGGGTCGAACTCGCGGGCCCACCAGTGCCGCCCGCGCAGCGCCAGCACCCGCTCGTCGGTGTCCCGGGCCAGCAGCGCGGCGAGCGGGCCGGCGGCGCTCGCCGGGTCGGCGCCGGTGACGTCGAGCAGGCGGCAGGTGACGCCGGTCAGCTCCTGCGGGATCACCGTGGCGGGGCCGAGCAGTGTCGCGTACTCGGGCTCCAGCGGCTCGTCCCCGGTAACGGCGAGGACACCGTGGCACACCACGTCGATCGCCGCGGCGACCCGGACGTCGCCGAGCCCCTGAGCGAGCGCGAGCAGCGCGTCGAAGCCCAGCTCCCGGTCCGCGTCGCCGGTCAGGCTCCACGCGTGCACGACATGGATCGGGCCGACCGGCAGCGCGGCGAACAGCTCGGCATAGTGCTCGCGCCGGCCCGGGTCGAGGTTCCAGCCGCCGTCCGTACGGCGCGAAACCTGGGTCGCTGCCCCGACGCGGACCACTTCGGACCCGGCGGCGGCCAGCCGGTCGGCGAGGGCCGCGCCGATCGGCGAGTCGGCGCCGAGCACCACCACCGAGCCGGCGGGAACGGCACCGGCGCCGGCGGGCAGCCGCCGCCAGCCGGGGGCCGAGAAGATCTCCTCGGCCCGGCGCGGGCCACCGTCACCGGCAGCCGCCGCCGGGGCCGGTGCGTGCGCCGGGTCCGGGTCGATCCAGTAGCGGCGCCGTTGGAAGGGGTAGCCGGGCAGCGGCACCACCGGGCGGGGCTCCCCCGCCGTGTATGCCGCCCAGTGAAGCGGCGCGCCGGCGGACCACAGCTCGCCGGCGGCCCTCGCGATCCGGCGGGCGTCGGCGGCGTCCTCGCCCGGGTGCGGCAGCGAGCGCACGGCCACCCGGTCGGCGGTCCAGGCGGCGTGGCGGCGAGCCAGGTCGGTGAGGGTGCGCCCGGGCCCGACCTCGAGCAGCACCAGTTCGGGCTCCTCCAGCAGCCGGGCGACGGCGTCGGCGAAGCGCACCGGCGCGCGCAGGTGCCGCCCCCAGTAGTGCGGGTCGGTCGCCTGCTCGTCGGTGATCCAGGTACCGGTCACGTTGGAGACGAACGGAATCTCGGGCGCGTGGCGGGCGACAGCGGCGACCTCACGGGCGAGCGGCTCCACGGCCGGCTCCATGCTCGGCGAGTGGAACGCGTGGGAGGTGTGCAGCCCGCGGTTGGCGATCCCGGCCGCGCTGAGGCGCCCCCGCAGGTCCGCGATGGCCTCGGCGGGGCCGGCGACCGCGCACACGCCGCTGGTGTTGACCGCGGCCAGGCACAGCCGCTCGTCCAGCCACCCGGCCAGCTCCGCCTCGGGCAGGAACACGGCCAGCATCGACCCGGCCGGCATCGACTGCACCAAGCGGCCCCGCACGGCGACCAGCCGCACGGCGTCCTGCAGCGCGAACACCCCGGCGAGACAGGCGGCGACGTACTCGCCGACGCTGTGCCCGGCCATCGCCCGCGGCCGGATCCCCCACGACTGCCACAGCCCGGCCAGCGCGTACTCCACGGCGAACAGCGCCGGCTGGGCAACCGCGGTCTGCCGCAGCTGCTCGTCGGCGTCCGGCCCCGCGTCGAGGATCAGCGCGCGCAGGTCCGCGCCGAGGTGCCCGGCGGCCAGCTCCGCGCAGCGGTCCAGCTCGCGGGCGAAGACCGGCTCGGCGCGGTACAGCTCCCGGGCCATCCCGGCGTGCTGGGACCCCTGCCCGGGGAACAGGAACGCGACCGGCGCGTCGCGGCCGGCGGAACGGGACGGGGGCGCGGCGGCGAGCCGGCGCAGCGCCGCCACCGCCTCGGACCGCTCGCCGGCCGTCACGGCCGCGCGGTGCTCGAACGCGCGCCGCCGGGCGAGCGTCCGCTCGACGTCGCTCAGGTCCACCGGCTCGGCGCCGGGCCGCTCGAGGTGCTCGGTGAGGCGTCCGGCGGCCGCGGCGAGGGCGTCCGGGGTGCGCCCGGACAGCGCCAGCACGTACACCGCGCGCCCGTGCCCGCCCCCGGCGGCGGGCAACGCCGGGGCCTCCTCCAGCACGACGTGGACGTTGGTGCCGCCGATGCCGAACGAGCTGACCCCGGCCCGGCGCGGCACGTCGGTGCGCGGCCACGGCCGCAGCTGCGTGTTGACGACGAACGGGCTGCCGCCCAGTTGCAGGGCGGGGCTGGGCCGGGTGACGTGCAGGGTGGGCGGGATCGCCTCGTTGCGCAGCACGAGCGCGGCCTTGATCAGGGCGGTCACTCCGGCCGCCGCGTCCAGGTGCCCGACGTTGCTCTTGACCGAGCCGATCGCGCAGTAGCCGGCCCGGTCGCTCTGGTGCCGGAACGCCTTGGTGAGCGCGGCGAGCTCGATCGGGTCCCCCAGCGCCGTGCCGGTGCCGTGCGTCTCGACGTAGCCGACGCTGCCGGCGTCCACGCCGGCCACGGCGAGCGCCTCGGCGATGACCTCCGCCTGCCCGTCCAGGCCGGGCGCGGTGTAGCCGGCCTTGCGCGAGCCGTCGTTGTTCATGGCGGTACCGCGGATGACGGCGGTGATCGCGTCGCCGTCGCGGCGGGCGTCGTCGAGCCGGCGCAGCACCACGGCGCCGACGCCGTTGCCGGCCACGGTGCCGGCGGCGTCGGCGTCGAAGGCCCGGCAGTGCCCGTCCGGGGACAGGATGCCGCCCGGCTGGTACACGTAACCGCCGGCGAGGGGGACGCTGACGGACACGCCGCCGGCCAGGGCGGTGTCGCACTCACCGTTCAGGAGGCTCTGGCAGGCCAGGTGCACCGCGGACAGCGACGTGGAGCAGGCCGTCTGGACGGTGACGGACGGCCCGGTGAGGCCGAGCTTGTACGACACGCGGGTGGCCAGGAAGTCCTTGTCGCTGGCCAGCAGTGTCTGGTAGCTGCCGGCCGCGTCGGCCGCCACGCGGTTGGCCAGGAGGTTGAACAGCAGGTACGAGTTCAGGCTCGAACCGGCGAACACGCCGATGCGCCCGCCGGCCGTGGCCGGGTCGCGGCCGGCGTCCTCCAGCGCGTGCCAGGCGCACTCCAGGAAGGCCCGCTGCTGCGGGTCGAGCAGCTCGGCCTCGCGCGGGCTGAAGCCGAAGAACGCCGCGTCGAAGCGGTCGGCGTCGCGCAGCACGCCCTTGGCCCGCACATAGCCCGGCTGCCCGGACTCGTCCGCGCCGACGCCGCTGCCGCGCAGGTCGTCGTCGGTCAGCGCGCGGATACCCTCCCGCCCCTGCACCAGGTTGTCCCAGAAGGTCGCGATGTCCTCGGCGCCCGGGAAGCGCCCGGCCATGCCGACGATCGCGACATGGCCCGCGCCATCGTCCGGTACACCGTCAAATGCCGTTTCCATTGGACCTACCGTTTCCATGAGTCGACCCGGCGGGCAGCGGCCTGCCGGCGGTCGGCCTGGCCGTGGCGGCGGCTGCCGGCGCGCTCCACCGCCGCGGACAGCCCGTCGCCGTCCGGGCCGGGCCGGGACAGGTGCCCGGCCAGCGCGCCGACGCTCGGGTACTGAAACAGCTCGACCATCGACACCTCCCGGCCCAGTCGCGCCTCCAGCACGACCCGCAGCTGGGCCATGAGCAGCGAGTGCCCGCCGAGGTCGAAGAAGTTGTCGTCGACGCCGACCCGGTCGACGCCGAGTACCTCCCGCCAGGTGCCGGCGATGGTGCGCTCCAGGTCCGTTCCCGGCGCGGCGAACGGCCGGGCGCCGCCGGGCCGGTCGAAGACCGGTGCGGGCAGGGCGGCCCGGTCGGCCTTGCCGTTGGCGGTGAGCGGCAGCGCGGGCAGCAGCACGAACGCCGCCGGGGTCATGTACTCGGGCAGCCGCTGCCGCACGTGCTCGGTCAGCTCGGCCGGGGCCGGGGCTTCGCCGTCGGCGACCAGGTAGGCCACCAGCCGCACGTCGCCCGGTGCGATCTCGCGGGCGGCGACGATCGCCTCGCGGACGCGCTCGTGATCGGCGAGCACGGTCTCGATCTCGCCCAGCTCGATGCGCAAGCCCCGCAGCTTCACCTGGTGGTCGGCTCGGCCAAGGAACTCGATCGCGCCGTCGTCGCGGTGGCGGGCGAGGTCGCCGGTGGCGTACAGGCGCGCCCCGGGCTCCTCGGCGAACGGATCGGGGACGAACCGGGACGCGGTCAGGTCGGGGCGGCCGAGGTACCCGCGGGCCAGGTTGCGCCCGCCGATATGCAGCTCCCCCGCCACGCCGGCGGGCACCGGCTCGCCGTGCGCGTCGAGGATGTACAGCCGCGTGTTGGCGACGGGGTGGCCGATCGGCACCGGCCGCGGGTCGTCCTCGCCGCGGCGGCAGGCCCAGAAGCTCACGTCCACGGCGGCCTCGGTCGGCCCGTACAGGTTGTGCAGCTGCGCGGCCGGGTGGGCGGCGAAGAACGCGTCCTGGGCCGCGCGGGGCAGCGCCTCGCCGCTGCACACGACCCGGCGCAGGCTCGTGCACCCGGCCAGCCCGGGCTCGGCCAGGAAGACCTGCAGCATCGACGGCACGAAATGCAGGGTGGTGATCGACTCGGCGCGGATCGTGTCGAGCAGGTACCGGCTGTCGCGGTGCCCGCCGGGCCGGGCCAGCACCAGGGTGGCGCCGGTCATCAGCGGCCAGAAGAACTCCCAGACCGACACGTCGAAGGTGAGCGGCGTCTTCTGCAGCACGCGGTCGGAGCCGTCGAGGCGGTACTCGTCCTGCATCCACAGCAGCCGGCTGCGGATCGCGCCGTGGACGTTCATCACGCCCTTCGGCGTGCCGGTCGAGCCCGAGGTGTAGATGACGTAGGCGAGGTCCTCGCCGTCGACCTCGACGCCCGGATCGGTGTCGGGCTGCCCGGCGAACTCGTCCGGGTCGTCGGCGTCGAGGACGGGGACGCTCGCCGGGGGCAGCGCGACGCGCAGGGCCCGCTGGGTGAGCAGCACGGCCGGACGGGCGTCGGCCAGGATCGCGCTCACCCGGGCCCGCGGGTAGTCGGGGTCGATCGGCACGTAGGCGCCGCCGGCCTTGACCACGGCCAGCAGCGCGATCACCAGCTCGACGCTGCGGTGCATGGCCACGCCCACCAGCTCGCCCGGGCCGACCCCGAGGCCGCGCAGCCGGTGCGCCGCCCGGTTGGCGCGCCGGTTGAGCTCGGCGTAGCTCAGGCCGGTCCCCTCGAACCGCACCGCCTCGCCACCGGGGTGCAGGCGGGCCTGCTCCTCGATGCACTCGTGGATCCAGCCGCGCCCCGGCCACCGGGAGACGGTGCCGGCGGCGGCCGCGAGCAGCCCGGCCCGCTCGTCCGGCTCCAGCAGCGGCAGCCGGCCCACGGGCGCGTCCGGCCGGTCGGCGACCAGGGCGGCCAGGCGCCGGAAATGCCCGCCCAGGCGCGCGATCGTGGATTCGTCGAAAAGGCCGCGGTCGTACTCCAACCAGCCGGTCACCCCGCCGGCGCCGGCGAACGCCTGCACCTCCAGGTCGAAGCGGGCGCCGTCGGTGTGCAGCGGGAGCCGACGCACCCGCAGCCCGCCCATCGACAGGGTGTCCAGCGGGTCGCTCTGGTAGGAGAAGCCGACCTGGAACACGGGTGGCCGGCTCAGGTCGCGCGGCACCTTGAGCTCCTCGACCACCTTCTCGAACGGCACCGCCTGGCGGGCGTAGGCGCCGAGGCAGGCGTCGCGGACCCGGTCGAGCACGTCGAGGAAGGTGGGCCGCCCGGCCAGGCCGGCCCGCACCGGCAGCGTGTTGACGAAGAACCCGATCAGCGGCTCCAGCTCGGCCCGGCCGCGGCCCGCCATCGGAACGCCGACGACGATGTCGTCCTGGCCGCTGTAGCGGTGCAGCAGCACGTGGAAGACGGCCAGCAGCACCATGTAGGGGGTGGCACCGCGGGTGCGGCCGAGGGCGGCCAGGCGCTCCACGACGGCGGCGGGCAGCTCGAACGGCACGCCGGCCCCGTTGAAGCCCTGCACCGCCGGCCGAGGCCGGTCGGTGGGCAGGCTCAGCGCCGCCGGGGCACCGGCCAGGTGCTCGCGCCAGTACCCGAGGTCGGCGGCGAGATCCGATTCGGTCAGCCACCGCTGCTGCCAGGCGGCGAAGTCGCCGTACTGGATCCCCAGCTCGGCAAGCGGCGACGGCTCGCCGGCGGTGAACGCCGCGTAGAGCGCGGACAGCTCGGACAGCAGCACGCCGACCGACCACCCGTCGGAGATCAGGTGGTGCATCGCGAAGGCGAGCACGTGGTCGTCCGGGCCGACGCGGAGCAGCCGCACCCGCAGCAGGGGCCCGGTCGCGATGTCGAACGGCTCGCGCAGGGCGTCGGCGACGAGCGGGCGCAGCGCCGCGGCGGGCGGGTCCGCACCTTCGATGCCGGCGTCTGCGACACCCACCTCGACGCGGGCGTCGCGGCGCACCACCTGGACGGGGCGGGCGTCGCGCAGGTGGAACGTGGTGCGCAGGATCTCGTGCCGGCGCACGATCTCGTCCACCGCACGGCGCAGCGCGCCGACGTCGAGCGGGCCACGCAGCCGGGCCGCGGCGGGGATCGCGTAGCCGGGATTGCCCGGGCGCAGCTGCTCCAGGAACCAGATTCCCTGCTGCATCACCGAGATCGGGAACGCGTCCTCGGTCAGGCCCCGCTCGGCGAGCAACCGGTCGAACCGGGCCCGCTGTTCGGGTGAGAGCGCGGCGAGCCGCGCGGCCACGTCGGTCACGCCGCACCTCCCGCCGGCCCGGCGCCCGCGGCGCTGCCCTCCAGCTCGGCCAGCAGCTCGCCGGCGACGTCGTCGAAGCGCCGGGCCCGGGGGATCGCCGCCGCCCCGACCGGCGCGGCGGCGTCGCCGGCCGGGAGGACCGCGACGATGTGCTCGGCCAGCGTGCGGACCGAGGCACCCTCCAGCAGCACCGAGATCGGCAGCGACACGCCGAGGCCGCGCTCGACCTCGTTGCGCAGCTCGACGGCCATGAGCGAGTCCAGGCCGAGGTCGGACAGGCGCTGGTCGGGCCCGACGGACGACACACCGCCGAGCGTGGCGGCGACGCCGACCAGCAGCGCGGAGACGAGCAGCTCCCTGCGCGCATCGGCGGGCAGCGCCAGCAGCGCCTCCCGTGACGGCAGGGACGCGCGCGGGGCCGTGACCCGCCCGGCGGTCCGGCGCCCGCCCGCCTCGGCGAGCAGTTCGCCGAGCAGCGCCGAGCCGGACACCTCCTGGTAGCGGCGGCCCCACTCGGCCCAGTCGACCGGCGCGACGGCGACGTGGCCGGCGTCGGCGGCCAGCAGCCGGTGGAAGACCCGCAGCGCCTGGCCGGGCGCCAGCTGGCCCATGCCCCGGCTCAGGCCGGGGGTCGCGCCGGCATCGCGGGCGGCCAGGCCGGTGCCCGCCCAGATGCCCCAGTCGATGCTCAGGCCGGGCTGCCCGGCGTGGCGGCGCAGCGCGGCGAGCGCGTCGAGGTAGGCGTTGGCCGCCGCGTACGCGGCCACGAACGGCGAGCTGAGCAGGGAGCTGGTGGACGAGAACAGCACCAGGAAGTCCAGCGGCCGGTCGGCGAAGAGCCGGTGCAGCACCCACGCGCCGGCGGCCTTCGGGCGCAGGTGCCGGTGCAGATCCTCGGGCGTCAGGTCGGTCAGCGGCGCGATCTCGCCGACGCCGGCGGCGTGCACGACGCCCCGGATCGGCGGCCAGCCCTCGGCCTCGTACCGCTCGAGGAAGGCGCGCGCCGCCGCCTCGTCGGCGACGTCGAGCAACTCGACGGTCACGCTCGCGCCGAGCGCCTCGATCTCGCGCACGGCGGCGACGCGGGCGGCCGCCGGGTGCTCGCCGGGCAGGCCGGTCCATTCGCGGCGCGGCGGCAGCCCGGTGCGGCCGGCGAGGACCAGCCGCCGGGCCCCGGCGGCGGCGAGGGAGCGGGCGACGGCCAGGCCGATGCCGCCGAGCCCGCCGGTGATCAGGTACGTCCCGTCGGGCCGCAGGGCGGCGGGCCGGGCGGGTGCCTCGGCGCGGACGAGCCGGGCCACGAGGCGTCCGTCGCCGCGCAGCGCCACCTGGTCCTCGCCGCCGCCTCGCCGGTCCAGCTCGGTGAGCAGGGCCTGCGCGGCGGCGGCCGGCGCCGCGGCCGGGTCGAGGTCGATCAGGGCACCCCACAGCGCCGGCTGCTCCTGTTGCAGCGAGCGGCCCAGGCCCCACAGGGTGGCCTGCCCGGCGGCGGGCCGGTGCCCGCCGGCGCTGACGGCGCCGCGGGTCACCAGCCACAGCTGGACCGATCCGGCCGGGCGCGCCGCGAGCGCCTGCACCGCCCGCACCGCGCTCATGCAGCCGAGGTCCTGCCCGCGCAGGAAGCCGTCGACGTCGGCGGGTTCCTCGTCGATCCGCAGCCCCCACAGGTGCACGACGTTGAGGGGCTCGTCGCCGGCCACGTCCGCGATCACGTCCGGAATCTCGTCGCCGCCGGCCCGCACGCACCGCTCGCCGCGGGCGGTCAGCGCCGCCGCGAGGCTCTCCCCGATGCCTTCGCCGTCGTCCAGGATCAGCCACGCCGGCCGGGCGCCCTCGGCGCCGGCGGCATCGGTGGCCGGCGCCGGCTGCCAGTCAAGGCGGTACAGCAGGCCGTCGTCGTCCGGGTCATGCTCGGCCGGCTGGGGACCGGCCGGGTCGGACAGGCGGGGGCGCGGATCGGGCCAGCACCGGGTGCGCTGGAACGGATAGGTCGGCAGCGCCGTCTTGCTCCGGCGGTACTGCCGGTCGAACCCGCGCCAGTCGACCGGCACCCCGCGGGCGTAAAGCTGGGCAAGCGTCGACAGCAGCACCGGCCACTCGGGGTGCTTGGGCCGCAGGCTGGGCAGCAGCGCGAGCCCGGGTCCGGCGCCGGCCCCGTCACGGACGAGTCCCAGCAGCGTCGGCGCCGGCCCGGACTCGAGGAACGTGCGGTGCCGCAGCCCGAGGAGGGTGGCCACCCCGGCGGCGAACCGCACCGGCCGGCGGGCGTGGCGCACCCAGTAGTCGGCGTCCAGCGGCCGTTCCCACGGCCACAGCTCGCCGGTCAGGTTCGACACCAGCGGGATGCTGGTCGGGCCGAACGTCACCCGCTCGGCCGCGCGGCGCAGCGGTTCGAGGATCGGCTCGACCAGCGGGGAATGCGACGCGGTTCCGATGTGCAGCAGCTTGGCCTCGACGCCGCGAGCCGTGAAGGCCGCGCAGATCTCGGCGACCGCCGCCCGCTCGCCGGAGATCGCGGTGTTGGCCGGGCCGTTCACCGCCGCGATCGACACCGCGTCCGGGTAACCGGCGATCGCGTCGGCGACCTGCTCCTCCGGCGCGAAGATCGCCGCCATCGAGCCGGTGCCGCCCATCGGGTGCATCAGCCGGCCGCGCTGCGCGGCCAGCCACAGGCCGTCCTCCAGGCTCATCGCCCCGGCCACGCAGGCGGCGACGTACTCGCCGAAGCTGTGGCCGAGCACGGCGGCCGGCTCGACTCCCCAGGAGCGCCACAGCTGCGCCAGGGAGTACTCCACGGCGAAGAGGGCCGGCTGGGAGTAGATCGTCTCGTTGATCGGCGAGGAATCCGGGTCGGCCGGGTACAGCACGGACAGCAGCGGCGTCTCCAGCTCGGGGCGGAGGATCTCGTCGCAGCGGTCGATCAGCTCCCGGAAGGTGGGCTGGGTGCGGTACAGCTCCCGGGCCATACCCACCCGCTGCGGCCCCTGGCCGGTGAACAGGAAGACGACCTCGCCGGTGCCGGCCTCGCCGGTCGCCGGTTCGTCGCCGGGCAGTCCGTCGGCGAAGTCCGCCAGCTTCTCGGCGATCTCCTCGGCGTCGGCGCCGACCGCCGCGAGCCGGTGGCGGAAGTGCGAGCGGCCGGTGTTGGCGGAGTAGCACAGGTCGGCGACGCCGCCGCCGGCCGCCAGCCGCGCCGCATAGCCGCGCGCCAGCGCGGTCAGCGCGGCCGGGGTCTTGGCGGACAGGGCCAGCACGGATTGGGGCCGCTCGGGCGCGGCCGCCTCCGGCTCGGCGCCGGCCGGCGGCTGCTCCACGATCAGGTGGGCGTTGGTCCCGCTGAAGCCGAAGCTGCTCACCCCGGCGATCCGCGGGCCGCCGGCGTCCGGCCAGGGCGTCAGGGCGGTCGGGACGGCGAACGTGGTGCCGGCGAAGGAGATGTGCGGGTTGAGCTCCGTGAAGTGGACGTTCTGCGGGATGGCGCCGCGCTGGACGCACAGCACCGCCTTGATGAGCCCGGCGATGCCGGCGGCCGCCTCGGCGTGGCCGATGTTGGTCTTGGACGAACCCAGGTACACCGGCGGGCCGTCCGCTCGCCCGTACACGTCGGCCAGCGCCTCCACCTCGATCGGGTCGCCCAGCCGGGTGCCCGTGCCGTGGGCCTCGATGTAGCCGACCCGCTCGGGCCCGACCCCGGCCGACGCGAGCGCCGCGCGCAGCACGTCGCGCTGGGCAGCGCCGTTGGGCGCGGTCACCCCGGAGCTGCGGCCGTCCTGGTTGACCGCGCCGCCCCGCACCAGGGCCAGGATCCGGTCGCCGTCGCGCCTCGCGTCGGCGAGGCGCTTGAGGACCACGACCCCGCAGCCCTCGCTGCGCACGTAGCCGTCGGCCCGCGCGTCGAAGGTCTTGCACCGCCCGTCGGGGGACACCATCCCCGGGAACTGGGAGAAGGCGATGCTGGGCAGCGGGGAGACGACGACGTTGACCCCGCCGCTGAGCGCCAGGTCGCACTCGCCCGAGCGCAGGCTCTGCGCGGCCAGATGCACGGCGACCAGCGACGAGGAGCAGGCGCTGTCCACGGTCAGGCTCGGCCCGCGCAGGTCCAGCAGGTAGGACAGCCGACCGGCCACGACGCTGTGGGAGGTCCCGGTGCTCGCGTAGGCGGACAGGTCCAGCGGGTGCTGGAAGTGCTCGGCGGCGAAGTCGTAGCTGCACACGCCCAGGAACACCCCGCCGCGGCGGCCGGCCAGCTCCGCCGGGGCGAGCCCGGCGTTCTCCAGCGCCTCCCAGGCGACCTCGAGCGTGAGCCGCTGCTGCGGGTCCATGGTCACCGCCTCGCGGCGGGAGATGCCGAAGAAGTCGTGGTCGAACTCGTCCACACGGTCCAGGAAGCCGCCCCAGCGGGTGCTCATCCGGCCCGGCTGCTGCGGCTCGGTGCTGTGGAAGGCCTCGGCGTCCCACCGGTCGGCGGGGATCTCGGCGACGACGTCGGCGCCGTCGCTGAGGATCTGCCAGTACCCCTCGGTGTCGCTCACGCCGCCGGGGAACCGGCAGCCGATGCCGACCACGGCGATGGGTTCGCTGCGCGCCTGCTCGTACTCGTCCAGCCGCCGCTGCATCTGCTCCATGGCCAGGTACGCCCGCCTGAGGGTGTCGCCCGCGCCCGGGTTACGGTCCGGCGAAGCCATTCAGTGCCGCCCTTCCTCGAACTGCACGATCCTGTTCAGGAGCAACCGCTCGACCTCGTCGTCGGCCAGCTGCGCAAGCTCGTCGTCCGGCCCGGCCGCCGGTTCCGGCTCGCCTGGCGCGGCTCGCTCCGGCCGGTCCGCGACCAGGGTGACGTCCATCTGTTCGGCCAGGAACGGCACCAGGGCCTCGATGGTGGGAAAGCGCCAGGCCAGGGTCGCCGGCAGCGTCAGGCCCAGCGAGATCTCCAGCCGGCGGCGCAGTTCCAGGGCCATCAGGGAGTCGAATCCCATGCCGGCCAGTGGCTCGGTGACGTCGATGCGTGCGGGGTCGAGGCCGAGCACCCGGCCCGCCTCGGCGCGGCAGTGCTCCTCCAGCACGCTGCGCCGGCGCCGGCCCGGCTCCACGGCCAGCATCCGGACGCGGACCGCGCCGTCGGGGCGTGGACCGGCGCGATCGCCGGGCCCGTCCTCGCCGCCGGCCAGCTCGGCCAGCAGGGCCGGGAGCAGCCCGTGGCCGGCCGCGGCGCGCAGGGCGTCGAGGTTCAGCGGCAGGACGGCGGCGTGGGTGGCGGCGCCGCGCAGCAGGCGGTCGAGGGCGGCGACGCCGTCCGCGGGCCGGATGCCCGCCACGCCGGCTGCGGCGAGCGCGCCGCCGCGCCCGGGCCGGGCGGCGAGACCGATCTCGGCCCACGGCCCCCAGTCGATGCTGGTCGCGGGAAGACCATGCGCGCGGCGGTGCAGGGCCAGCGCGTCGAGGACGGCGTTGGCCGCCGCGTAGTTGCCCTGCCCGGGCGAGCCGAGCAGGGCGGCCGCCGAGGAGTACAGCACGAAGAAGTCCAGCGGCCGCTCGGCGGTGGCCCGGTGCAGGTGCCAGGCGCCGAGCACCTTCGGCGCCGCCACCGCCCAGAAGCGGTCGCGGTCCAGCTCCAGCAGCAGCCCGTCGTCGAGCACGCCGGCGGCGTGGACCACGCCGGCCAGCGGCGGCATCGTCGCTGACATCTCCTCCAGCACGGCGGCGACGTCGGCGGCCTTGGCGAGGTCCGCCCGGCACACCCGGACGTCGACGCCCGCCTCGCGCAGCCGGGCCAGGGCCGGCTCGGCGTCCGCCGTGGCCCCGCGGCGGCCGACGAGCATCAGGTGCCGGGCGCCCAGCCCGGCCAGGTACTCGGCCGTCTGGAGGCCGAGCGCGCCGAGGCCGCCGGTGATGAGGTATGCGGCGCCGGGCCGGACCGGGCTCTCGCCGGGGCGCACGGCGACGGTGTCCACGCCGGCCGGCCGCAGCACGATCTTGCCGGTGTGGCGGGCCTGGGCCATGTGGCCGAAGGCGGCCCCGGCCTCGCCGTAGGTGAACCCGCGCACCGGCAGAGCGGCGAATTCGCCGGCGGCGAAGCCGCGCAGCACCTCGCCGAACAGTTCCGCGACGAACCCGGGCCGCTCGTTGAACGTCTGCTCCAGGTCGACCGCGAGGAACGACCGGTTGTGCTTGAGGATCTCCAGCCCCAGGTGACTGTTGGCGTAGATGTCCTGCTTGCCGATCTCGACGAACCGGCCGCCCTGGGCCAGCAGGGACAGGCTGCGCAGCAGCGCCTCGCCGGCCAGGCTGTTGAGCACCACGTCCACCCCGCGCCCGGCGGTGACCCGCATGACCTCCTCGGCGAAGGCGAGCGAGCGGGAGTCCATGACGTGCTCGACGCCCATCGACCGCAGCAGCTCGCGCTTGGCCTCGCTACCGGCGGTGGCGAGCATCCGCGCGCCCCGGCGGCGGGCCACCTGCAGGGCGGCCAGGCCGACGCCGCCGGTGGCCGAGTGGATCAGCACGGTCTCCCCCGGCCCCAGGCGGGCGAGGTACTCCAGGCCGTACACCGCGGTGAGGAAGGCGACCGGCACGGCGGCGGCCTCCTCGTCGGACAGGCCCGGCGGGACCGGCGCGACCAGCCGCGCATCGGTCGTGGTGTATGCGGCCAGGCTGGACGGGGCCACGGCCATCACCCGGTCGCCGGCGCGCAGCCCGGTGACACCGTCGCCGACGGCGACCACCCGCCCGGCGCACTCGGCGCCGAGGGGCACCACGCCCGGCGGTACACCCGGGCAGATCTCCAGGGCCTTGAGCACGTCGCTGAAGTTGAGCCCGGCGGCAGCGACCTCGATCTCGACCTGGCCCGGGCCGGGCGGCACGCGGTGCCACGCGGTGGAGGTCAGGCTGCCCAGGATGCCGGGCCGGGCCGCCAGCACCCGGTGGTTGGTGTCCCGCCGCGGGTCGTACGGCCGCCGGGCCCAGTCGGCGCCGGTCTCGGGCCGCCACCGCCGCAGCCCGGGCACGAACCGGCGGCCCCGCCGCAGGGCGACCTGGCCGTCGGCGCCACCCGCCAGCAGCTCGGCGAGCACCTGGCCGGCCTCGCCCGCGGCCGGCGTGCGGTCGAGGTCGACGACCACGGGGCGCAGCTCGGCGTGCTCGACGGCCAGGACCCGGATCAGCCCCCAGACCGCCGACTGCGCAACCGCCGCGGCATCCACGGGTTCGGTGTCCACGACCTGCGTGCCCCGGGTCAGCACCGCCACGCGCGGGGTCTGCACCGACGCGCCCCGCAGCAGCTCCTGCACGAGGTGGACCAGCGCCAGGCAGACGGCGTCGAGGGAGATGTCATCGGTGTCCGGCCGGGCGTCCAGGGGCCAGCCGTGCAGCACGCCGGCGAAGCGCGCAGCGCCGTCGCGGGCCAGGTCGGCGAGCACGGCGGTGAGGTCGTCGGCGCGGGTGGGATCGGCCTCGTACCGGTCCGGGCCGACCTTGCGGTAGCCCCGGCCCGCGAGCAGCGTGATGCAGCGGGCGCCGCGCTGGGCCAGACCCGAGGCCACCGCCGCGCAGGTCCCGTCCCGGTCAGCGAGCACCAGCCAGACGCCCGGCTCCGCACCCGGCGCCGGCGTGGGCACGGCCGCCTCGCGCCAGGCGAGCCGCAGCAAGGACTCCCCGACCGCGTCGGGGGCCGGGCCGGGATCGAGCCGGCGCAGCGTGATCCCGCTCAGCTCGCCCACCGGGGTGGCGTCGTCGGCGTACAGCACGACCCGCCCGTCGCGCACCGCGTCCGGGCCGCGCTCGCCGGCCGTCGCGAAGGCCCAGCGCGGCTCGGCCGCACCGGCGGCGAGCCGGAAGCGGCCCACCGAGGCCGGCAGGTAGGTCTGCGCGTCGGCGCCCTCGGGCAGCAGCGCCGCGGCCAGCACCTGCAGGGCACTGTCGAGCACCGCCGGGTGCACCTGGTAGCGGTCCCGGTCGCCGGTCAGGTCCACCGTCCCGCGCAGCCGCCCCAGGGCCTCGCCCTCGCCGCGCCACAGCGCCTCGACACCCTGGAACGCCGGGCCGTACCGCAGGCCGGCCCGCGAAAGCGCCGCGTAGTGCGCGACGGGGTCACCGGCCTCCCGGCACCGCTGCCGCAGGTCGCTCAGGGCGGGCACCGCCGCCGCACCGTCCGGCGGCCCCGCCGCGACGGCTCGGCCGTCGGCCACCGCCACCCAGTCGGCCGGCGCCGAACCGCCGCGGGTGAACAGGGTGAAGGTGGCCCGGCCCGGCGTCTCGGGGCGCAGTACCAGCTGGAGGGTCGGTTGCCCGGCGTTCTCGTCGACGACGCTCACCTGGCGCAGCGCAAGGTCCTCGACCGTGACGGCCGGGTCGTCGAGGCCGCGCCGGCCGGCGGCCAGGGCCGCGTCGAGCACCAGGCTGGCCGGCAGCACGGCGACATCGCCGACGCAGTGGTCGCGAAGGTACGGGTACCCGCCGACGTCCACCCGGCCGGTGAAGTGCCACGCGTGCGGCTCGACGGCCGAGCGGACCTCCTGTTCCAGCACCGGATGCGCCGAGCGGCCGCGGCCCCGGCGCGGCTCGGGGTCGAGCCAGCAGCGCTCGCGCTGCCACGGGTAGGCCGGCAGCGCCACCATCGCACCGGCGGCGCCGAAGACCCGCCGCCAGTCCACCGGGAAGCCGGCGGCGTAGAGCCGGCCCAGCTCGGTGAGCATCGCGGTCCGGCCGGACGTCTCGCGGTGCAGCGACGCCACGACGGCGCCGCGGGCGTGCTGCTCGCCCAGCCGCTCGGCGACCGGCTCGCCGAGCATCGGGTGTCCGGAGATCTCCACGAACGTGTCGTGGCCGGTCTCGACCAGCTCGGTGACGGCGGGGTCGAACAGGACCGGGCGGCGCAGGTTGTCGGCCCAGTAGCCGGCGTCGAGGGACTCCCCGGCGATGGCCCGGCCGGTCACGGTGGAGATCATCGGGACCGCGCCGGCGCGGGCGCTCAGCCCGGCCAAAGCCGCGTGCAGCTCGTCACGGGGACCGTCCATCAGCGGGCTGTGCGAGGCGAAGCCGACCGACTCGAGCGTCCGGCAGAAGATCCCGCGCTCCTGCAGCGCCGTGGTCAGCGCCTCCAGCGCCGCCGTCTCGCCGGAGAAGACCGTCGAGGTGGGGCCGTTGCCGGCCGCGATCGACACCGCGGAGTCGCCCCGCTCCTCCAGCAGGGCCCGGGCCTCGTCCAGGGTCAGCGCGGCGACCGCCATCCGCCCCCGGCCGATCGCGGAGCGGATCACCCGCCCGCGGTGGACCGCCACCCGCAGCGCGTCGCCGAGGCTCAGGGCACCGGCGATGTGCGCCGCGGCGATCTCGCCGACGCTGTGACCGACGACGGCCGCCGGCTCGACACCCCACGACCGCCACAGCTGGGCCAGCGCGATCTGCACCGCGCACAGCGCCGGCTGCGCGATCGCGGGATCCGCCATCCGCGACTGCTCCACCGGCAGCGCCAGCTCCTGCGTCAGCGACCAGTCGACGTGCTCTGCCAGCAGCCGTTCGCAGGTGTCGATCATGGTACGGAACACCGGCTCGGTGGCCGCCAGGTCCGCGGCGAGGGGCCACCATCGCGGGCCCTGGCCGGAGAAGACGAACGCGACCGACGGCCGGCGGCCCACGACCCGCGCACCGTGCGTCAGGCCGGGCGGCGGCTGGCCGGTGGTGTACGCCCGCAGGGCCTCGCGCACCTCGGCCGCCGACGAGCCCACGCAGGCGAGCCGGTGCTCGTGGTGGCTGCGGCGTACGGCGGCGGCGTAGCAGACGTCGGTGAACTGCCGATCGTCGGTGACCGCGTCCAGGCGCCCGGCGTAGCGCTGCGCCAGCTGCCGCAGCGCCGGCTCGGTGCGGGCGGACAGGGCCAGCACCCGCGCCGACTGCTCGCCCGGCCCGGCGGGCGGCCCGTCGTCGTCCGGCCGCGCTGGCGGCTCGGCGAGCACGAGGTGGGCGTTGGTGCCGCCGAAGCCGAAGGAGCTCACGCCGGCGAGCGCCCGCTGCGGTGACGGCCAGGGCTGCGACCGATCCGCCACCCGCAGCGCCAGCTCCCCGAACGGGATGTGCGGGTTGGGCCGCTCGAAGTGCAGGCTCGGCGGTACCGTGCGGTGCCGGACCATGAGGGCGGCCTTGACGAGCCCGGCGACGCCGGCGGCCGCCTCCAGGTGGCCGAGGTTGGACTTGACCGAGCCGATCAGGCACGGTCGTTCGGGGTCGCGGCCGGCGCCGACGACGCCGGCCAGGGCGCCGGCCTCGACCGGGTCGCCGAGCAGGGTGCCGGTGCCGTGCGCCTCGACGTAGTGCACGTCGGCCGGGCGGATGCCGGCGCTGGCGTACGCTGCCTGCAGTACCTCCCGCTGGGCGTGCGGGTTGGGCGCCATCAGCCCGTTGGTGCGCCCGTCGGAGTTGACCGCGCTGCCCAGGATGACCGCGTGGATGGTGTCCTGGTCGGCGATGGCCCGGCTGAGCGGCTTGAGCACCACGACGCCGGCGCCCTCCGAGCGCACGTAGCCGTCGGCCCGCGCGTCGAATGCCTTGCAGCGCCCGTCGGCGGCCATCGCGCCGGCCTTGCTGAAGTTGATCGCGAGCGCCGGCGAGAGGATCACGTTGACGCCGCCGGCGATCGCCACCGTGCACTCACCCCGGGCGAGGCTGGCGCATGCCTGGTGTACTGCGACGAGCGACGACGAGCAGGCGGTGTCGATGGCCATGCTCGGGCCCCGCAGGTCGAACAGGTAGGACAGCCGGTTGGCGGCGATGCTGCCCGCGTTGCCGGTCCCGGTGTACGCGTCGACCCGGTCGAGATCGCGGAACTGCAGGTGTGCGTGGTCGCTGGTGGCGATGCCGATGAACACCCCGGTGGGGCTGCCGGCGAGCGCCTCCGCCGGCAGCCCGGCGTCCTCCAGCGCCTCCCAGGCGACCTCGGCCAGCAGCCGTTGCTGGGGGTCCATCCGGGCCGCCTCGTGCGCGGAGATGCCGAAGAACCCGGGGTCGAACCGGTCGATGCTCTCGACGAAGCCGCCCCACCGGGTGGTGGTCCGGCCCGGCGCCGCCGGGTCCTCGTCGGTGTACTCCTCGACGGACCAGCGCTCGGGCGGCACCTCGGTGATCGCGTCGCGCCCGTCCAGCAGCAGCCGCCAGTAGGACTGCGGGTCGTCGGCCCCGCCCGGGAAGCGGCAGCCGACGCCGACGATGGCGACCGGTTCGGCCGGGCCTTCGGCGTCCGGTGCGGCGAGGCGCGCCGGCGGGTCCGGCTCCGGGTCGGCGGCACCGCTCAAGTGGGCGGCGAGGGCCTCGATCGTCGGGTACTGCCACGCGAGCGTGGCCGGCAGCGACCGGCCGAACCGGCGCTCCAGCTCCCCGACCAGCCCGACCATGTCGACCGAGCGCAGCCCGTACTCGGCGATCGGCCGCCGCGGGTCGACATCCCCGGCGGGCAGTTCCAGGCGGTCGGCGAGCAACTCGGTCAGCCAGCGCTCGACCGCCGGCTGCGACTGCGGCCGGGCCGGCTGCGGCGCCGGCTCGGCTGTGACCGGCGGCGGTATGGCAAGGGTCCAGGTGGCGAACGGCCGGAGGCTGCCGTCGGTGAACGCGTCGCGGCAGGCGCTGCGCTGCAGCTTGCCGCTGGAGGTCTTGGGCACCGACCCGCGGCCGGTCAGGGCGACGACGTCCACGCGCAGTTCGTGCTCATCGGCCACGGCGGTGCGGATCGCGGCGATGATCGCGCCGGTGTCGAGCCGGGCCGGGGCGCCGTCGGCCTCGGCGACCACGAGCAGCCGCTCCTCGTCGCCGTCGGTCAGGGCGCAGGCGACCACGCCGCCGCTGCGCACCGCCGGATGGCACCGCTCGACGGTGCGCTCGATGTCGTGCGGGTAGTGGTTACGGCCCGCGACGATCAGCAGCTCCTTGCGCCGGCCGGTGACGAACAGCTCGCCGGCCTCGAGGTAGCCGAGGTCGCCGGTGCGCAGGAACGGGCCTTCGTCCGAGCCGTCGAGGCGGGCGCCGAACACCTCCTCGCTCTCCTGCGGGCGCCCCCAGTAGCCGGCGGCCACGCTCGCGCCGCGGACCCAGATCTCGCCGATCTGCCCGTCCGGCAGGGCCGTACGCCGGTCCGGGTCGGCGATGACCAGCCCGTCGACCGGCCGGCCGCAGCCCACGACCGTGCGCGCCCGGGGGTCCGATCCGGCGGGTTCGGCCCGGTGCTGCGCGAGGGCGTCCGGGCGCAGCCGGCGCACCTCGGGCTCGGCCTCCCGCTCGCCCCCGCAGACCAGCAGGGTGGCCTCGGCGAGGCCGTAGCACGGGTAGAACGCCCGCCGCTGGAAGCCGAACGGCGCGAACCTGCGGGTGAAGCGGTCGATCGTGTCGGCCCGGACGGGCTCCGCGCCGGTGAAGGCGAGCGTCCAGCAGCTCAGGTCGAGCCCTTCGCACTCCTCGTCGGTGATCCGGCTGGCGCACAGCTCGTAGGCGAAGTTCGGGGCGCCGCTGTACGCCCCGCGGTGCTCGGAGATGGCGCGCAGCCACCGCGCCGGACGCTTCAGAAACGACAGCGGCGACATGAAAGCCACCGGCAGCGCGCCGTAGGCGGGCACGAGCAGGCCGCCGATCAGGCCCATGTCGTGGTACGGCGGCAGCCACGTCACCGACCGCGTGCCGCTGTCGGCGCCCACGAAGCGGCGGTGGATCGCCCCGAGGTTGTCCAGCAGGTTGGCGTGGGTGACCACGACGCCCTTCGGCTGCCCCGTCGATCCCGAGGTGTACTGCAGGAAGGCCGCGTCCCCGCCGCCGGTGACCGGCTCGCGCCAGTCCCCGGCCGCGCCGCCGTCGACGGCGTCGATCGTGATCCAAGTCAGCTCCGTCAGCCCCGGTGCCTGCGCACCCACCTCGGCGGCGAGGACGGCCACGTCCGACGGCGCCAGCACCACAGCCGGGCGCGCGTCGGCGATGACGCCGAGCAGCCGCGGCAGGGTGCGCTTGAGCAGTGCCGGGTTCGGGGGGTACACGGGAACGGCGATGATCCCCGAGTACAGGCAGGCGAAGAACGCGGTCACGTACTCCAGGCCCGGCGGGCACACGATGAGGGCCCGCTCTCCGGCCGGGAACCGCCCCCGCATGGTGGCGGCCAGCGCCCGCGCCCGCCGGTCCAGCTCGGCGTTGGTAAGGGTGAGCGGTTCGCCTTCCCCGTCGGCGAGGAAGCGGTAGATCCGCTCCTGCGGCCGGTCGAGGAACACGCCGCGGAAGTGCTCGACGAGCGTCCGCGCCCCGGGCGCGGCTGCCCCGTCCGTCCTGCCTTGCACGCCAACCGCCCCTTCAGCGTCACTCGGCGATCTTGGTGGTCACTCGGCGATCCCGGTGCGGGTCACAGCACGTAATGTCGAATTCCGTCCGTACTCGAAGCGAACAAGCGATGTCCGTAATCGAGTCCGCGAGTATCGATTTGAAGCTCGATTTGTCGTCGCTTCGAGTATCCCGGGCCGGGCCGGTGAAAAATCCCCTAAGCACCCCCTACGGTCGATCCCGTAAGCTACCCGTACATCGCAGTCAATTTTTGAAATGAACTTCACGTTCGCGCTACATACGCATTCGGACGGCCCGCTACAACATAGGGGTTGACGAATTACTGGGGCCCACGAATGCAATGATCACTACGATCGTCACGGTGCGCACGCGGTCCGCCGGCGCCGTGTTGTCCGGATTGGAACGAACGCGTGATACATCCGATTGACGCTCAGGCCCAACGGTCCCGGGCAGGCCGTGACCAACGACTCCTGACACGCGGCAGGACGGCGGGTGACGATCGAGCGGAATGAATCACATGAGTCGGCACCACAGGCAGCCACGCGGCCGGAGGGGACCCGATGACTCGCCACGGGCTCGGCGGGACCGGCAGTCGCCGGTCACCCGGGTGCACTGTCGGCGCGCCGTCCCGGGGCGATCCGCGGCCGGGTGAGCAACGCCACGCCGAGCAGATCGGCGGCGCCGACCGGCGGGCGGGGGAACCATGAAACTCGTCATGCGTGGCCCCCAGCTGCAGCTGCTGCGGGAGCAGTTCGAGCGATGTACGCAGGGCCGGGGCGGCGTCGTCGTGGTGAGCGGCGCGCCGGCGACCGGCAAGACCGCCCTGCTGCGCGCCTTCGGCGAGGACGTCGCCCCGGCGGCGCACGTGGTCACCGCGATCGCCTCGCGCGTGGAGCAGGCGCTGCCGATGGGCGTCATCGACCAGCTGCTGGCCGGGGTGGCGCTGCCCGCCGACCGCGCGGACGCGACCGACCGGCTGCTCTTCGGCGGTGTCCTCGACGCGCCGCAGAGCGGCCCACCCGACGGCGCGCCGCCGGTGAGCCCGGCGCTGCTGCGTGGCGTCCACGCCGCCTTCCGCACGCTGTGCGCCGAGCGGCCCCTCGTCATCGTCGTCGACGACCTGCAGTTCATCGACCCGCCGTCGCTGAGCTGCCTGCTGTACCTGATCCGCCGCGCGCGCTCACAGCGGATCCTGGTGCTGATCGGCGAGTGTACGCACAACTCGCGGCTGCGCCGGCTACTGCAGTCGGAGATCCTGCACCTGCCCAACGTCCGGCAGCTGCGCCTGGGCACCCTGCCCGCGCCGGGCGTCACCGCGCTGCTCGAGCAGCGGATGGACGCGGAGACGGCCGAGCGGCTGACCGCGCAATGCCTGGCCATCACCGGCGGCAACCCGCTGCTGCTGCGGGCGCTGGCCGAGGAGCTGCCCGGCGATGCGCTCACCGGCGACGGACCGGTGCCAGGCGAGACCTACCGGCGCGCCGTCGCGGGTTGCCTACTGCGGGCCGAGTCGTCGCTGCTGGACATCGCCCACGCCGTCGCCGTGCTCGGCGCGGCGACGAGCGTGCCGCTGGTGGGCGAGGTGGTCGCCGCCGACCACCAGTCCGTGATCACCGGCATCGACATCCTGACCGAGTCCGGGCTGCTCGACGCCGGGCGCTTCCGGCACGACGCCGCGGAGCACGCCGTGCTGGACGGCATGCCGATCGAGCTGCGCACCCGCCTGCACCGGCGGGCCGCCGACATCCTGCACGCCGCCGGCGCCCCGACGCCGGTCGTGGCGCGCCACCTCGCGGCGGGCCGGGAGACCGGGCCGGTCTGGGCATGCGGCGTGCTGCTGGACGGTGCCCGGCTGGCGCTGCTCGACGGCGACAGTGCCACCGCGATCGGCTACCTGCGGCTCGCCCACGACGGGGCCGAGGAGCCGCGGCAGCGTGCGGAGATCACCGCCGCGCTCGCCGAGGCCCAGTGGCGGGTGAACCCGAGCGCCGCCAAACGCTACCTGCCACAGCTGTGCGCCGCGGCGCACGCCGGGCTGCTCTCCGCGGGCGAGGTGACCTGCCTGCTCGCCCACCTGTTGTGGCAGGGCCAGTACGCCGACGCGCTACGCATCCTGGCCGACCTGCACTCCCGGCCCGGCGTCGCGATCGACCTGGAGTTGCTCACCAAGTACTCCGGCACGCTCGCGCCGGGGCTGAGCATCGAGGCGGCGCCCGACCGGCCGGAGGCGCCCGCCGGCGCGGCGCAGCCGGGGCGGGCGGACCCGTCCGGTCGGCGGCTGGGCGGCCGGCAGGGCGTCTGGCACCGGGCCGTCGACGTGCTGAGCCGGGTCGTGCTGGACGGCCCCGATCCCGGCGCGCTGAGCGAAGCCCAGCAGGTGCTGCACGGCGTCCGCCCGGCCGTCGACGGCGTGCTGCCGGCGGTGTACGCGGTCATGGCGCTGCTCTACGGCGACCGGCCGGACCTCGCCGCGGACGCCTGCGACCTGCTGCTCAAGGACGACCGCGTGCGCGGGCACCCCACCTGGCGCGCGATGATCGGCGTGGCGCGGGCCGGCGTCAGCACCCGCCTCGGCGACCTGCCCGAGGCGGTGGAGCGGGCCGCAGCGGCGCTGGCCCTGCTGCCGGTGGCCGACTGGGCCGCCGCGGCCGGCGCGCCGCTGGCCGTCATGATCCGCGCGAACACCGGCATGGGGATGATCGACGCGGCGAGCCTGTACCTGGACCATCCGGTGCCGGACGCGGTGTTCGCGACCGTGTTCGGGCTGGAGTACCTCAGCGCGCGGGGCCACCTGCACCTGGCCGCCGGGCGGCCCGGCCCGGCGCTGGACGACTTCCGCGCCTGCGGGCGGCTGATGCAGGGCTGGTCACTGGACCGGCCCGACCTCGTGCCGTGGCGCACCGACGCGGCGGAGGCACTGCTCACCATCGGCGAGCGGGAGGAGGCCCTCGCGCTGGCCGAGGAGCAGCTCGCGCTGACCGGCCCGGCCACCCGGACCCGGGGCATCACGCTGTGCACGGTGGCTGCGGCGGGCCCGCCGCAGCCCGGGGAGGCGCTGCTGCGCGAGGCCATCGGCCTGCTGGGCAAGTCCGGCGACCGGCTCAGCCTCGCGCGTGCCTACGCCGACCTCGGCGCCACGTACCAGGAGCTCGACCAGCCGGGGCCGGCCCGGCGGGCCGCGACGTCGGCCCTTCGGCTGGCCAACCGCTGCGGCGCCCGGCCGCTGGAGCTGCGGATCGCGGCGATGGGGCCCGCCGGGGACCGGGCCGACCCGCACCCGCCGGGCGACACCGCGCGCCCGTCCGGCCCGCTGGACCGGCTCACCGATGCCGAGCTGCGGGTGGCCGTCCTGGCCGCCAAGGGACACACCAACCTGCAGATCGCCCGCCGACTCTTCGTCACGGTCAGCACCGTCGAGCAACACCTGACCCGGGTCTACCGCAAGCTGCAACTGGGCCGGCGCTCACAGCTGCGCGGCGTCGCCGGCCTCGATATCGAATAAGGCCGGCCGGCGGTTTCAACCATGGCGGGAAATCGCGCCGCCGGGTTCGCCGCAGCGTTCGTCGCCGACTATTTGTTACACGCCTCGGAAATGTTTTGGCGAAACGTCGCTCGGCGATCGTTCCGCGCCGCCCGGACGACAATTGCTGTTCACGTGATCGGGGCGGCGAACCACCTTATCCGGTGGTGATTCCTAACCGGTGGTGATGTCACGGCGGGTGGTGGCGGCGACGCCGAGCACGCCCAGCACCGCGCCCGCCGCCACGAGCAGCAGGAGCGCGCCGGTGTGCGGGCTCGGGGCGGCGATGTCGGGCACGTGCCGGAACAGCCCCAGGTCCTGGACGCGCTGCGGGATGCTCAGCAGGTCACCGAGCAGGGCGACGAGCGCGCTGGCGGCCAGCGGCAGCCAGGCCAGCCCGGCCAGGCGCGGGCGCAGCCCGACGACGAGCGTCGTGCAGCCGGTCATCGCCACGGCGGCCGGCCACTGCCCGGCCACGTAGGCCAGGCTGCGCGAAGCGACGTCCTGGCCGTCGATGACCAGCGGCGCGATCAGCGCGCTGAGGGCGGCGGTCGCGGCGAGGATGACGGCGCAGCCGGCCGCGGTGACGCCGGCCTGTGCGGCCAGCGGTGCCCACCGGCGCACGCCGCTGGCCAGCACGACGTCGGTCAGCCCCGCCCGCTCGGACTGCCCGCCCGCGGTCACCGACAGCACCGCGAACACGGATACCACGATCCCGATGACGGTGCCGCAGTAGGCGAGGTAGCCGGCCACCGGATCGCCGGCGCCCAGCTGTGTGCCGAGGAACCCGCCGAGGTCGCCGTCGCGGCTCTGCTCGACGCTGCCGGAGCCCATGGCCGAGAACAGGGCGCCGATGGCGGCCACGACGACGGTCCAGGACAGCAGCCGGCCGCGGGCGAGCCGGGCGGCCAGCCCGGCGGCGGTGCGCAGGCGCAGCCGGGAGCCGCGGGTGTCACGGCGGCGCACGAGCCCGGCGCCGAACTCGCGCCGGCCCGACAGCACGACCGCGACCCCGGCCAGGACGGCCGCGGCGAGCAGAGCGCCGAGGATGACCCACCAGCGGTCGCCGGTGAACGGCTGCGCCGTCGCGCGCAGGGCGAGCGGGCTGAACCAGTTGAGCGCGCCCACATCCTGGGTGTCGGCGAAGGCGCGCAGGCCGAAGGCGACGCCGAGCGCGGCGAAGGCGACCGTCCGCGCCTGCCCTGCGGCCGGGGCAACCTGCGCCAGCACCGTGGTGAGGGCGGCCATGAGCAGGAACGTCAGGCCGACGGACGCGCCGAACGCCGCCGCGCCCGGCCACGTGACGCCGTCGACCCGGCCGGTCCACAGCCCGGCCGCGGCGGCGGTGCCGAGGGCCAGCACCGTGCCGAGCATCCCGAGCAGCGTCAGCGCACTGGTCAGGGGCAGCCGGGGCGGCAGGCCACAGCAGCGCAGGAGTTCCAGCGTGCCGTCGTCCTCGATGGCGCGGGTGACCGAGACCGTGACGAGCACGGCCATGACGCCCGCCAGGATGGTCACGATGGCGCCGATCTCCCAGGCGTACATCTGCCCGGGCGTGCCCGGGTCGGGCAGCCGGCCGTAGAGCAGGGTGGTGGCCGTGTTGTGGTGCGCCAGCTCGACAGCGGTCCGGCGCTGCTCGGCGGTCGAGTAGGAGTCCTGGTAGGCCTGGACAGTGCTGGCGCACAGCCCCACCAGCAGGACCAGCCACGAGCCCAGCACCAGGCGGTGGCGGCGCAGCAACAGCAGCGTGAGGCTCACCGTGCCGCCACCGCGTAGTGCCGCAGGAACAGGTCCTCCAGCTTCGCCGGGGTGCAGGTGATGTCCTCGGCGCCGGTCTCGGCCAGCACGCCGAGCACGGCGGGCACCAGGGTCCGGGCCACGCTGAGCTGCACCATGCCGTCGTCGGGCTCGGTGGCCACGCCGAGTCCGCGCAGCTGCTGCGCGACGGCGACGCTGCGCTCCCGGGGCAGCCGCGCCGTGATCGTCGACGCGGCGAGGTGGCGCATGTCGGCCAGCCGCCCGGACTCCACCAGCTTCCCGTCCTTGATGATGGTGACCGCGTCGCACAGGTCCTCGACCTCGGCGAGGATGTGGCTGGACAGCAGCACGGTGCGCCCGGCCGCCGCCGCGTCGCGCACTTCCCGCTGGAACAGCTCCTCCATCAGCGGGTCCAGCCCGGAGGTGGGCTCGTCGAGCACGAGCACGTCGGTGGGGGCGGCGAAGGCGGCGACGAGGACGACCTTCTGGCGGTTGCCCTTGGAGTAGGTGCGCACGAGCTTGCGGGTGTCCAGCGCGAAATCGTCGGCCAGGCGCCGCTCGGCGGCGACGTCGCGGCGGCCGCGCAGGCCGGCAAGGGCGTCGAGCACCTCCTGGCCGGTGAAGTTCGGCCACAGGATGACCTCTCCGGGCACGTACGAGATCCGCCGGGTCACCTCCGCCGCGTGGGCGGCCGGGTCCAGGCCGAGCACGCGGACGTGACCGGCGGTGGCGCGGTACAGGCCGAGCAGCACGCGGATCGTGGTGGACTTGCCCGCCCCGTTGGGGCCGAGGAAGCCGTGCACCGAGGCGCCGGACACGGTGAGGTCGAGGCCGTCGACCGCCGCGAACCTCCCGAACCGTTTCACCAGCCCGCGGACGTCGATGACCGGGTCTGTCACTGGACCTGCCCTTTCTCGATGACGGTCAGCAGGGCATCGGCGATGGCCCGCTGGACGGGACGCATCCGGGCGTCGCTGAGCCGGACGTAGAGGTCGGCGGCGCGCCGGGCGAGGCCGAGGTCGATGGAGCGCAGCAGATCCGGCAGCTGCGGGCCGAGCTGCCGGGTGATCCGCTCGACGACGGCGGCGGCGATCTCGGCGATCTCGCGGGCGTCGAGTTCGTCGCGGCGCTTCACGCGCTCGGCGATCTGGCCGAACAGCACCTGGCTCTCGGCGAGCTGGGCCTCGGTGAGCCGCTCGTAGACGACCACGGACTCCGGCGGCATGTCGCCCCGGTAGAACGCCAGCTCCATGAAGTCGCGCTCGCGGCGGATGACCCGGCGCACGTGCTCGTCGCCGGCTTGCGACTCCAGGCGGTCGTAGAAGCGCACCAGGGCAGCCGGCATCGGCGAGAGGTGCCCGTCGAACTCAACGGTGGCGATCAGCCCGGCGATGCGATCCCGCTGCACGCCGAGGTCGGCGAGCTGCTCGTCGAGGGCGTCGACGCTGGCCCGCAGGTCATCCAGGACCGACTCCCGGCGTCCGTTGGCCTGGCCCGGGGCGGGCTGCGTCTGGTCGCCGAGCATGGCCGCGATCGTCGCCAGCGGGATGCCGGCCTGCGCCAGCCAGCGGACCCGGACCAGGCGGGCCAGATGGACCATGTCGTAGTCGCGGCGGCCGTGCCGGGCCTCCGGCACCGGGATCAGGCCGATCTGGTGGTAGTAGCGGATCGTGCGGACGGTCGAGCCGGCCAGTTCGGCCAGCTCACTGATGCGCATGTGCCCATTCTCGACTGTGACGTAACGTCACAGTCAAGACCGCCATGCGGACCGGGCAGGTTGCCAGGCCGGGCGCGTCAGGCATCGAGGATGGCGCAATGCTCGCCGGACGCGCGGATCAAGGCGGGACGGAAATGCGGGGGCCGCGTACGCTGCAACGATGGCTCACGGCGTGCTGCTCGGGATTGACTTCGGCACCTTCAACACCGTGGCCATGGTGCGTCGCGGTGGCGGTGAAGCACGTCCCCTGCTCTTCGATGGGTCACCGTTACTGCCCTCGGCGGTACTCCTGGAAGGCCCCGGCGACGTGTTGTCCGGTGCCGAAGCCGTGCGGTCGGCGCGGGTGCATCCGGATCGGTACGAGCCCAACCCGAAGCGAAGGATGGCAGACGGGATCGTCCTGCTCGGCGGCCACGAGACCGACGTGGTCGACCTGGTCGCCGCCGTGCTGGGACGGGTGGCGTCGGAGGCGCAGCAGGTCGTCGGCCAGCTCCCGGATCGTGTCGTGATCACGCATCCGGAGACCTGGGGCACGTCGCGGTTGAGCCGGTTGACCGCTGCGGCGCTCCGTGCCGGCCTGCCGAGCCCGACACTCGTGTCGGAGCCGATCGCTGCCGCCGCCTACTTCCTCGGCCAGGTCGGCCGGGTCGGCGCGGGTCAGTGCGCGGTGGTGTACGACTTCGGGGCCGGCACGTTCGACGCCGGTGTGGTTCGGCGCGACCCCGCAGGAGCGCTGACGGTACTGGCCGGTGAAGGGCTGCCCGAGGTGGGCGGCCTGGACCTGGACGCCGCGCTGGTGGAGCACCTGGGCCGGCTGATCGCGCAGCGGGCCCCGGACGCTTGGGACCGGTTGCGACAACCGGCCACCGCCGCCGACCGTCGTGCCCGGTGGCAGCTGTGGGAGGACGCTCGGCTGGCCAAGGAGTCGTTGAGCCGTCGTTCGCAGACGCTGGTGCACCTGCCGATCCTGGACGACACCGTTCCGGTGAGCCGGGACGAGTTCGAGCAGCTCGCCGAACCGGTCATCGCGCGGACGGTCGCGGTCACCCGCGCCGCGGTACGCAGCGCGGGCATCGGGCTGTCGGACGTCGGCGGCATCTTCCTCGTCGGCGGGTCGAGCCGCGTCCCACTCGTCGCGACGCTGCTGCACCGCGCGTTCGGGATGCCGCCGGCGGTTCTGGAGCAGCCCGAGCTCGTGGTGGCGGAGGGTTCACTGATCCTGCTCGACGCGTGCGAGGAACGCACGCCCACCGGTGTCACGATGAGGCTGCCCGCCGATGCCGGGTCGGAGGAGACCGTTGCGCAGGCGCGTGCAACGGCCGCCGGCCCGTCACCCGT
The DNA here is from genome assembly GCF_050942935.1 of Dactylosporangium sp. CA-233914. Lineage (NCBI taxonomy): Bacteria > Bacillati > Actinomycetota > Actinomycetes > Micromonosporales > Micromonosporaceae > Dactylosporangium > Dactylosporangium sp. CA-233914. The sequence goes on from NZ_CP192030.1 coordinate 9,417,321, forward strand.
GCCGGAGGGCTCGCCGCAGCGAGTCATGCAGCTGTCGCCGGCCTCGACGACGGCGGGCCGCGCGTCACGCGTCGACGAGGCCGTCGAACCGGGGCGGGGGCGATCGATCCGCCGCCACCTCACCGATCCGTGGAGTGTGGCAGCGGCCGTGCTGCTCGGTGCCCTGAGCAGCATGATCGGCGGCCTCGCCGGTGCGGGCGCGGCGGCCGTGCTGGCTGCGGGAGCCGTGGTCGCCGTGATCGTGCATACGGTGCGGGTGGCCCTCGGTATCGTGTTCGACCGCTGAAGACGCGGTTGCCGGACGTCGCCCGCTAGAAATTGCTCAGCACCGAGCTGAATATCTTGTCGACGCTGGCCGGGTCGCGCGCGTCGTAGGCGGCTGCCCGCGACACTTTCGCGATCTGTTCGAGCGTGTCCAGGTCAGCCTCCTCGCCGAAGGCGATACCGAAGATGCGAACCGAGTTCTCCAGGCGTGACCCGTCCAGGTCGCGGAGCAACTTCGCCCGGTCGTTGTCGGCCGGATACTCGTTGCGCCCATCGGTGAGCAGCACGACCGCGTTGATGCGGTCGGCGTCCAGCCGTTCCCGCATGTACCCGTCGGCGGCCCGGGTCGTGTGGTACAAGGCCGTGCCGCCATCGGCGCTCAGCGCCCGGATGATGTCGGTGAGTTGCTGCTTCGCGTCACGGATGCGTGACGTCGGCAGCCGCTCGGTGTAGGGCTGCGCACCGTTTGGTCGCTGCCCCGAGAACGTCCACAGTGCCACCTCGTCGTCGGGATGCAGCAGGTCGAGGCTCGCGATCGCCGCGTTCTTCGCGGCTTCCAGCTTGCTGATGTCACCGGCCGCCTTCTCCTTCATCGAGCCCGAGACGTCGAGAACGAGCAGCACCCTCGCCTTCTTGCGCAGGTCGTCCCAGCCGGCGAGGATCTTGTCCAGGACCTCTCCGACGGGCGACTGGATCAGGTTGAGCTTCTGCCCGGCCGGGATCTGCAGGGTCTGCGTCAACTCGGGACCGGCGTTGCCCTGGTGGTCGCGGAAGCCCATCGCCGCGAACGCGGCCTGCTGGGCTGGTTGCTGCAGGAACGCGAGGAAGTCCGCGGCTGCTTCCCGTTGTGCGGCACTGGCCGAAGGCAGCACCACGTACGGGTGGTCGAGCATCAGCGTGCCGTCCCGCGGCACCATCGGCACGAGCGGCACCGTGGGCGCCTTGCCTTTCACCTTCGGGTCGCCGGTGGTGTTGCCCTTGTTGTAGAGGTAGGTGAGCTGCTCCTGATGCACGACGGCGCTCACGTACGACATCGCGGCGCCCTTGGCGTCGGCCTCGGCCAAGTTGGCGAGGAACTTCACCGCATCGTCGGTGTAGTGCAGGACGCCGGCTTCGACCCCGCGAACGAAGTTGATCACATTGGGCTGGGTGAGATCGGCCGCCGTCAGTTCGCGGGACAGGCCGGTCGCCGCGTAGTACGTGGCCACCGTCGCGGCCAGGCCGGACGTGGACCGGTGCGGGTTGTCCTTGCCGAAGGAGAAGCGCCCCCACTCGGGATGGCCGTACCGGCCCCACCCCTGCGGATCGGACGCCAGCGCCAGCACGTCGCTCCACCCGAACTCGCGGTTCGGCCAGCCGAACGCCTCGGCCATCGGCTTCGGCATCGAGATGACCAACGGGCTCTGCGCGATCGACGGCATCTGCGTGCCGGCCGCTGGCACCACCTGCTTGCCGCCGGTGGTCTCCCGGTGGCGGGCCAACTGGAGCCACAACGATGCGGTGGGCGTCCACACCTGCGGTGCCGGCCCACCGTCGCGCTGTTCATCCCAGCCGGAGCCAAGCGCCTCCGCCGCCGCACCGGACGTGAGCCGGTGCACGGAAACCGACGCGCACCGCTTGCCGCCGTACAGCTTGTCGGAGGCATTGTACCGGCGGGCCAGCTCGATCATGAGGTCGGCCTTCTCGGTCGACGAACTGACCTCGATGGGTTCACAGCCGGCTCGCTTGTCGGCGCCCGCCTCCCCGGGGTCGGGACGGAGCACCACGTACGTCACCGCGACGGCTATCAGACCGACGGTCACCGCAATCACCAGCGGCATTCGCGTACGCAGCCCCGCGACAACGCCCATCGACGATCTCCTGTTCACCGGCAGAGCCCCGCATCGTAGCCGACGGCCACAACACCGCCGCTGTCCGCCGGACCTGGCGGACTGGACCGCCCGCTCCGGGTACGGGCTGCCGGCCGCGCAGTCCAAACGCGAGACCCTCGCGGCGGCTCCGGCGCCGGTCCCGCAGTCTGTAAGCCAGGCGGGCAACCTCCCGGCGCGGTGGCCGTGTCTGGAGGGTATGGCAAAGGACGTCGAGGGGTTTCGGGCGTATGTGACCGGCAAAATGCCGACCCTGCGCCGCACCGCCTACCTGCTCTGCGGCGACTGGCACCGGGCCGACGACGTGCTGTCGGCGGCGCTCGTGCGCATCCTGCAGCACTGGCCGCGGGTCGCCGCCGCGGACGACATCGACGCCTATGTGCGTCGCGTGTTGGTCCGCACCATGCCGGACCTCGTCGCCGATCGCCTGGCCCTGTCCGCGCTGCTGGCCGAGCTGCCCCCGCGCCGGCGGGCGGTGCTGGTCCTGCGTTACTGCTGCGACCTGTCGGTCGAGGACACGGCGCAGGCGCTCAATTGCAGTACCGGAACGGTCAAGAGCCAGGCCGCCCGTGGGCTCGCCGCCCTGCGCGAGCGCCTGGCCGGCCACGACGCAACGGAGGAGACCTCATGGACCCGCTGATCAACGACCTGCGCGAGCTCGACCCGCCGGCACCGCCACCGCGCCTCGACCTGGACGCGGTGGTCGCGCGGGGCCTGCGCCGCCGCCTGCGCACCCGCTTCGCCGCCGCCGGTGCGGTCGTCGCCGTGCTCGCGGGCACGGCCGGCCTGGGGCTGGCATTGCAGCGCACACCGGCCGCGGTCACCGGGGTCACGTCGCCACCCCCGGAGTGCGTGCCGGTCGTGGCGTCCCCGGGCCCCAGCGCCTCCTCCGCCGCCACCACGAAGCAGCAGCTCCCGACGACGGAGGAGGCCGAACGGCTCACCACGGCCCTGCGTCAGGCCTTGCACAGCGCGATGCCCGATGCCGAAACGGTGACCACCGGCACCTGCGACCCGGACTGGTCGATGATCCCGCAAACCACGGCCTACGTGGTACTCCTCGACGTCTACGACGCTGCGGGCCGCCAGCTGCTGACCGTGAGCGTGAACGAGCCGGTGGGGCAGATGTCGCCGGGGACGCCGATCTGCGGGAACGACACTACCGGCAGGTCGACCTGCGTCAGCTCCGAGCTCGCCGACGGCACGATCCTGCGCACCATTGACACCAGGCTTGCCGATGGCGTGGTCAGCAGGATGTCGGAGGCGTTTCGTCCGGACTCGCCCAGGGTCGCGGTCGGCCTGAACAACTGGGTGAACGTGGACTTGGACAATCCGAGCGTGTCGCATTTCAAGGTGACCCGGCCGCAGCTGAGCCTCTCAACGGACCAGCTCCAGGCGGTGGCGATCGCACTGCTCCCGTAGCCCTCAGATCAGAGCCGCAGCGACAACGGTGTACCGGTGCGGACGTCGACGCTGTCGATGCGGCTCATGCCGACCGGGGCGCGTAGAGCTCGACCTGGTTGAGCCACAACCGGTTCGGGTGGTCCCGGAATCCGCCGCCGGCAGGCTGGATCACCCGTACCGCCGTCGCCACCACCGTGTCCAGGTCGTGCAGCGAATAGGGCGCCTCGACCGGCTGGGTCACCTCCGCCACGGTGTGCCAGGCTCCGTCGATCCGGGCCTCGATCCGGTACTGCTGCGACGCCCGGTGGTACAGCGCGTACTCGGGCCAGTGCAGCACGACCCGCCCCAGCACCCGCGGGCCGGGCAGGGTGACCTCCACCGAGTGCTCGGTCTGCGCGTCGGACGAGGCCCAGCCGGTGCGCAGGTTGCCGTCGGTGAGGATCGGGGTGGTGTCCTGGTAGGGGCCGGCGACGACCACCGGCCCCATCAGGTGCGGCTGCAGCCGCAGGTCCGATCCGCGGTGCCACAGGATCGGCGCGGTCCTCGCGTCGGTGAGGTGTGCGACGGTCACCGGGCCGTCCGGGTCCGACAGGAACGTGTTGCGCATCAGCACCGAGACGTGGGCGTAGTACGACGGCAGGGTCTCGGCGAAGAACCGGTCCTCGTCCGCCAGCCGCTCCCCGTAGGCGTTGAAGGACATGGAGTGCGGCCCCCGCCGGCACACGACGGCGTCGAGCTCCCCGTGGATGAACGCGTTGTGGATGTCCCAGGCGGACATCGGGGCGCCGCCCCGCTCGTAGTGGCAGTCGAAGTCGGTGTCCATCATGACCCACGTGCCGAGCTCGGCGCTCCAGACCTCGGCGACCACGTGCTCGTCGACGGGTGGGTCGGCGACCGCTTCGTCCCCGATCACGTAGTTGTCGGCGATGCCGCGGTGCAGGTTGACCATACGGGCCTGCATGCCGATGGCCAGGCACGACTGCACCAGCGCGACGGAGTAGTGCACGCAGATGAAGTTCTCGACGCCGCGCGAGCCCCGGTCCAGGATCAGCAGGCCGTTCCACTCCGGCATCCGAAACGGGGTGAGGTGGCGGAACAGCGACTTGATCCAGTCGCGCAGCCGCACCGCCTTGCTCAGGTCGTCGCCGTCCCCGGCGACCTCGGCGAGCGGGAACCGGCTGCGCAGCCGGGTCAGCGTCGGCTCGTCGACCGGCTCGACCGGGAACGGGATCGCCCCGGTCTCGCAGACGCCCTTGGCCGCGTCGGTGACCCGGAAGTACACATCTGTCACGGTGTCGGTGTTGTGCGTGCCGAGGAAGCTGTCCACGCGCACCGTCACGCCCGGTTCCTTGGCCAGGTCCTGCCGGGGATAGGTGGGCAGCGTCGCGTACTCGTCCCACCGGGCCATCCGGCTGAGGATCTCGCGGCGCCACTCGAAGAGCCGTTCGAGCAGTGTCCGGTATTCAGGATGGTCCTGCAGCGTCATAGCCCCACCGTATGCCGGTTGGGAATTGCGCCGTGAGGCGCAGAATTGCCCTGTGCCCCGGCGGGAGCTTCCGGTTGCACGCCACACCCGGTGATCAGGGAAGCCATGGCCATCGTCGGACTTCCCGAGCGCCACCGTCCCGTAAAGGTGGCCAGCTGTCAGCGGAGCGGGCGCGCGGCGAACTCCTGCAACGCCTGTGCGACCGCGTCGGCGGCGAGGTCGAGCCAGCGCGCGCCGTCCGCGGCGGAGGCTGCCGAGGGATCGTCGGAGAAACCTTCCCCGGCCCACGCCAACGGGTCCTCCACATGGTACGGCCGGGCGTATCCGCGCGGGTTGCGCGCGAAGGTGTCCCGGCCGTGCGGCGGGGAGACCACCAGGTCCGGCCGCAGCGCGGCGACCAGTGAGGTCTCGAAGGCGCCGGCGTGGCCGGGTAGCCGCCCGCGTTCCTGGGCGCCGCCTCGCTCCAGCGCGTCCCACGCCATTGTCCAGTAGGAGCCGGCGCCGACGAGCACGCCGAGGTCCACCCCCGCCTCGCGCGCCACGACCGCGATCAGCTCGGCGTTGCCGCCGTGCCCGTTGAGCAGGAACACCCGCCGGAACCCGGACCGCACCAGCGAGTCGCACACGTCGTACAGCAGCGCATGCAGGGTGCTGGTCCGCAGCGTCACCGTCGGCCCGTGCGGCAGATGGTACGGCGAATAGCCGAACGGCACCGGTGGCGTCACGATGACGTCCGCCGTCCCGGCCGCCAGCGAGGCCGCCTGTCGCGCGATGTGGGCGACCGCGAACAGGTCGGTGCCCACCGGCAGGTGCGGTCCGTGCTGCTCGACCGCTCCCACCGGTACCACCGCTACCGCCCCGGCGGCCCGTCGCGCCGCCTCGTCGCGGGTCAGCTCCGCCAGCAACGTCCTCACGGGGTGGCCTCCTGCCGGGTGGTGGCGACGACCCGGCTGGCCGAACGCAGGATGTGTTCGCGCATCCGGGTTTCCGCCCGGTCGGGATCGCCCGCGCACACCGCCTCGTAGACGGCGAGGTGCTCGGCCAGGCCGCGCCGCAGCTCCGCCTCGTCGGTGAGCAGGTGCCGGCGCAGCGCGCTGTCCACGCCCAGCAGCACGCCGACGAACTGCCCGATGAGCCGGTTGCCGGACATGGTGCGGATCAGGTCGTGGAACCGGGCGTTGATGGTCACCACCAGCTCCAGATCCAGCCCGGCCTCCGCGGGTGCGCGGCCCATCTCGCCCACGACCTCGGCGAGCTCCGCCCGCTGCCCGGCTGGCAGCCCGCCGCCGGCGAACCGCTCCGCCACCAGCCTTGCGGCCAGCCCCTCCAGCCAGGCACGAGCCACCACCACGTCACCCACCGAGGTCAGCGCGGTCTCCTTGACCACGACGCCGGTGCGCGGCACTGCCGACACGTACCCTTCGTTCTCCAGGCGGCGCAGGGCCTCCTTGACCGGGGTGGTGCTGATGCCGAGGCTGCGGGCCAGCACGCGCTCGGTGATGCGGTCACCGGGCGCGAGCCGCCCGGCGATGATGTCCTGCAGGATCGTCTCGTAGACCCGTTCCCGCATCAGTCCCACGTGACCGCTTCTCCCGTCCGCATCGCCGTCACGACCGCCAGGCCGAGCCGCAGGGATTCGACGCCGGCCGGCGCCGAGGTCTCCGGGGTGACCCGGTTGCGGACACAGTCGACGAAGTGGCCGAGCTGGGCGTCGAAACAGGCATCGTTCCAGGGTCGGTCCAGCGTCACCTGTTCGCTGCTGTCCCGGGTGAACAGCGTAGCGGTGAGGCCCGGCCGGTCGACGACGGCGATGCCGTCCGGGCCGAGCGCGCGGAACTCACCGACCGGGGAGAGCGGGAACTGCCAGCCGATCTCCAGCCGGGCCACGTCGCCGTTGTCGTAGCCGACGAGGGCGGAGACGAAGTTCTCCGACGGCAGGCTGTCCCGCGACCGCACCCCGATCGCCTGCACCGAGACCGGCGTCGCACCGGACAGGTACGCCAGATGGTCGGCGAAGTGCGCCCCCTCGTGGACGAACGACGGCCCGTGGGCGAGGAAGTGCCCGATCCGCCCGGTGTGGACGGTGTCGGACGGGTCGTACGCCTCGTCGAAGCCGCCCAGCGTGAAGGCGACCGGCCCGCCGATGCGCCCCTCGTCCCGCCACCGCCGCACCGCCCGGACCAGTGGCGAGAACCGGTTCTTGAACCCGATCTGCACGATCCGGTCGCTGCCCGCCACCAGGTCGCGGACCCGTTCCGCGGACGGCAGGTCCACCGCCATCGGCTTCTCGCAGAGCACGTCGAGCCCGAGGCCGACCGCGTGGGCGGTCAGGTGCGGCGACACCTCCGGCGGGGTCGCCACGATCACCGCGTCGGCGTCCGCGTCGTCGAGCCGCTCCAACTCGGGCACCCCGTAGCGGCGCGCCGCGACGCCGCGCCGCTCGGCCGAGTTGTCGAGCACCCCCACCAGGACCACGTCGGCGCTGCGCTCCAGCGCCGGCAGATGGCCGGTGGTGGCGATGTCACCGCACCCGGCCAGCACCACCCGCACCGCGTCAGCCACGGCGCACGCTCCCGGGCCAGGTACGGCGCTCGGCGCCGACGAGCCCCAGGTGGTAGAAGGACAGCGACGGCGCGTCGCCGGCCGCGTCGACCGCCCCGAGGAACGCCTCGTGGTCGGCGACGTGCTCGGGCAGCAGCGACAGCCCCAGGTGCAGCGAGCGCGGCCGGTCGGGGGCGGCCTCCTCCGCCGCACGGACCTCCTTGACCCGCTCGGCGGGGCCGTAGGCGAGCGCCCGGACCGCCGCCCCGGCCCGCTCGATGTCGGCCAGGTGCGCCCCGGTGGCGGCCCGGTCCCCGAAGGTGACGAACTCGACCGGCACCGGGCTGCGCCCCACCAGTTCGGCGACGAGCGAGGTCACCGCCTCGACCCGCACCGCCTGGTACGCCTCGTAGCCCTCCTCGGTGGACAGCGGCTGCAGTACCGGCGTCTCGTAGCAGCGCTGCCAGCGCCGTTGCAGCGCGGCGGTCAGCGCGCCGACGTCGACCCCGGCGGCCTCGCCCGCGGCACGGCAGTGGTCGCAGAAGCAGATCTGCGCGATCATGCCCAGGTTGACGGGGTGCGGCAGGGCGAGCTTGACGTGCGGGTGGTGCGGCAGCGGCAGCCAATGCGCCGACTCGAGCTGCACCCGGTCGGCCCGGGCGCCGACGTCGGCGACCAGGGCGGCCGCATATGCCCGCACCGCGGGGTTGCGCACGCAGAGCGCCGCGGTCACGACGTCACCCCAGACGGTGCGCAGGGCCAGTTCCGGATGGCGGCGGCCGAGGCTGTTGTGCAGGCCGACGGTCCAGGCGGTGAGCCCGCAGCCGGCCCGCTCGGCCAGCTCCCGGCCGAGGGTGAGCGCGTCACCGAGCTCGTCGACCCAGGCCGACACCCGGGGCTTGACGGCACTGTCGTGCCAGCGCGCCGGATCGGGCCGGTAGTAGACCATGCCGCGGGGCAGCTCGACGAGGTGGCGGCGCGGGTTGTCGGGAACGGTGGCGAAGAGGCTGTGGTAGCTGACGGCCACGTTGACGGCGCAGAGGCCGGCGTCGCGCACCACCGGGGACAGCGCGGACGGGCCGTGGTCGGCGACGTCCCAGGGGTAGATCCAGGCAGAGGTGTCCATCAGTCCAGTCCCAGTAGTCGTTCGGCGTTGCGGTGCCCGACCGCGGCGGCCGCGGACTCGTCCAGCTCGTCCAGCAGCAGCCGGTGCACGGCGAGCCGGTGGCGGGCCAGATCCGGGTCGCCGTAGCCGCTGTCCGTGCCGATGCTCACCCGGGCGGTTCCGGTGAGCGCCAGCAGTTGCCGGAAGATGCCCAGCGGTGCGGTGCCGCAGAGGGTCACGTGCACGTTGGGGTGGCGCAGGACGGCGGCGGCCGCGTCGCGCCACAGGTCGAACAGGCCGCCGTGGGCCAGCACCACGGACAGGGCGGGGAACCGTTCCGCGAGCGCGGCGATCTGCAGCGGCGACGAGTAGGGTGGCGTGCCGTCGTGGAACACCAGCGGCAGGCCGGTCTCGGCGGCAGCCTCGGCCACCGGGTCCATGGCGGCGTCCAGGGGCGAGAAGCCTTGCAGCCACGGGTGCAGTTTGATGGCCCGGCACCCCAGTTCCCGCGCGCAACGCCGCAGTTCGTCGGCGGCCCCGCCCTGATGCGGGTCGACGGTGCCGAACGGGATCAGGCGGCCGCCCGAACCGGCGCAGGCCCGGGCGACGATGTCGTTGGCGCGCCGCGTGTCGCGGAAGAACCCGTCCAGGGTCATCACCACCGCCCGGTGCACGCCGCCCGCATCCATCGCCGCCAGGACGTTCTCCTGGCGCCAGGAGCGCCAGGCCGGGGAGTCCTCGGCGGGCAGGTGCGTGTGCATGTCGAGGATCATGAGAACAGGCTCCCGAGGGTGAGCCCGGTGCGGGCGGCCCGGTCCAGCTCCAGGCCCAGGTCGTTGGCGGGCACGTCGCCAGCGAAGACGACCCGGTGCGCGCCGATGGCGCCGGCGATGCGGCGCAGGTCGCCGGGGCCGTTGTAGGCGGTTTCGGCCACGATGTTCGGCACCGCGGTGAGCGCGGGGATCAGGTCCGTGCTGAAGTCGGTACGGCCGGACCGGCCCATCACGAACGTGAGGCCGGGCCAGCGCCGGGCCAGCTCGGTGAGCTGCAACGGTTCGGCCGCGATCGGCACCCCCGTCACGACGTAGACCGGAACCCCCCGATGCTCGGCGGCGCCCAGGACCGGCTCGAGTTGCGGGTCGAGCAGGCGCAGTCCCTGCCGGGCCGGTTCCAGCTTCAGCCCGCACAGCCCGGCGTCGAGCGCGCGGCACAGCTCGTCGACGGCGCCGATGCCGTACCACGGGTTGACGCAGGCGTAGCCGAGCAGCCGGTCGGGATGGCGGCGGATCGCGGCCGACAGAGCCTCGTTGCCCTCCCGGTTGTCCACCGCGACCCACCGCCCGACCGGCCCGAGGACGGCGCGTTCCACCTCGTGGTTGTCGAGCAGCCGGATCAGCTCGTCGGCGTCGGTGGTCCCCATGTCTTCGGGGCCGAACCGGACGTGATGGTCGATCATGCGTTGGCCCGGTCGGGGAACCCGGTGCGGGTCAGGTGCTCCCGCAGCACCGCGCGCTCGTCCGGGCGCAGCGGCACCAGCGGCAGCCGGACCGTGGCCGTCCCGGTGCCGAGCAGGCTCAGCGCCTCCTTGATCACCGTGATGTGGTAGCCCGGCCGGGCGCTGCGCAGCGCGGCGATCGGCGCAACCCGTTCGGCCAGGAGCCGCCCGTGCGTGTCGGCGTCGCCGCGCTCGGCCGCGTCCCAGATCCGCAAGGCCAGGACGGGGTCGAGGTTGACGATGCCCGACGTCATGACGACCGCGCCGCGCGCGGCGTACTCGACGGCCGGGATCTCCGCCATGCCGTTGATCCAGACGTACCGGGCGCCCAGTTCCCGCACGCACTCGGCGAACAGGTCGAGGTCGCCGACCTCGTCCTTGACCGCCACCACGGCGTCCACTTCGGACAGTGCTCGCAGCGCCGGCACGTCGTAGACCATGTCCCGGGTGCTGAACATCAGCAGGCCCAGCCCGCCGGCCTCGCCCAGCCGCCGGCAGTGCTCGATGATCCCGGCCGGCTCCGGCCGGACGAAGTAGAACGGGTTGACCATGAGCCCGGCCGCACCCGCGCCGGCCACGAGCCGCGCCTGCTGTGCGGCGCGGTCGGTGGCGTGACCGACCCCGGCCAGCACCGGTATCCGGCCCGCTGCCGCGTCGACGGCCACGTCGACCAGATCGCGCAGCTCGCCGTCGTCGAGCGCGTAGAACTCGCCGACCCCACCGGCGACCACCACGCCGCAGACACCGGTGTCCGCGAGCCGGTCGACGTGCCGCGCGAGGGCGTCCAGGTCGAGCTCACCACCAGCGCCGAAGAACGTCGGGGAGAAGGCGAGCACGCCGTTGAGCGCGTCGCGCAGCCGGCCAATATCCATATGACACCCTTTCTCGGAAGACCCACCTGTGGTATATCAGCTGGCAACCCATCCCCGAGGGGCGCGAGATTGCGCTGTACCACCTCGGACCTGCTCAACCGGCCGGAGGCACGATGTCCCGATTCGGCACCGTCTTAGGTCAACCCGTGACAGTGATCGACGACGCCGGCCCCGGCCTGCTCGTCGCGGTCCTCGCAGATATCGACGACTTTGAGGTGAACCGGCTCGCCCGGGGTGACGACTGGGCCGCCGACCAGGTCGCCATGACCCAGAAGCACGCCGAGTCCCTGCTGCCCGCCGGCGCCCGGATCGCCCTGGTGCCGCCCGACTCGTGGATCGTCACCCTCGCCGGCGACGACCGGGCCCGGCTCATGGCCGCCGCCAAGGAGTACGCCGACAGCCTGCTCGCCGCCGTCAGCGCGGAGACCGGCGTCGCGGTCACCATCAGCGTCAGCAACCCGCACGCGGGACCGGCGCGGCTGGAGACCGCCACCAGCGAGGCGGTGCGCGCCGTCGAGCGCAAGCTCGTCGGCGGCGGCAACCGGCTCTATCTCTTCGACGACCACAACAGCGCGGGCGCCGCCGCGCTACCGGAGCGGGTTGAAGGCGACCTGGCCCGCTGCATCCGCGAAGGCGACGCCGTCGGCGCCGTCGACGCGCTGCGGCGCTGGATCGACCGGGTGGCGCTGGTGGAGGGCGTCACCCCGGACGTGCTGCGACGCTGGATCGGCGCCGAGCTGCTCTACGCCCTCGACGTGGCCGGGAAGCGCCGCCTCGCCGACGGGTCGGCCGACTGGGTCGACGCCTTCGACCGGCTCGCCCTCGACGAGCTGCTGGAGATGTTCGAGATCCACGAGCGGTCCTACCTGATGCTGTGGCTGGGGCAGCTGCTCCCGCGCATCGTCGAGGTCCAAGCGCCGCAGTCGCCCGCGCGGCACGTGCTCGCGATGGTCGAGCAGTACATCCGCGACCACTACGCCGAGGATCTGCGACTGACCACCGTGGCCAGTACGGTCTACGTGAGCCCCTTCTACATCAGCCACCTGTTCCAGCGCGAGCTCGGCACGACGTTCCTGCGCTACCTCACTGGCGTGCGCATGCACCACGCGCGGCAGCTGCTGACCCAGACCGCACTTCCGGTCGAGGCCATCGCCGACCGGGTCGGGTACTGCTCCCCCAAGCGCTTCCGGGTCCTGTTCAAGCGCACCTTCAACGTCACACCCACCGAATACCGGCGTCAGTACGCCGGCTGAGCGCGACAGCGCAAGTTCCGGCCGCCGCACCGCAATGACGGCGCCCCAGCACCCGAGCCCGGGTGACTAGCGTCGATCCATGGCAGTCAGACCAGTTTCCCGGCGCGTGGTCCTCTTCAGCCTCGGTGCCGCCGCGGCGACCGTGGCCGCCGGTTCGCCGGCCTTCGCCCGAGCAAGAGCCGGGCTGTGCACCTCCGTCGTCTCCGACGCCCTGCGCCTCACCAACGTCGTCCCCACCTGGGGCGCGCAAATACCCAAGGTCGTCTTCGACGGGCGCTGGTACTACGCCGCCACACTGGACGGCAACGGCGCCGAATACCCGTGGCAGGCACGGGTGTGGAAGTCCCGGGACAGCCAGACCTGGACCGAGGCGGTACGGCTGCCCGGCCACGTGTACCAGCCGGTCGGGTTGCTGGTCGACGGTGCCGGGCGGCTGCACCTGCACGTCGCCTGCTACACCGGCGCCGAGGCGTTTCCGGGGGTGGCGCCCAAGCCCGGCGCCGACATGGCCTCCGTCTACGCGATCCGGCTCCAGTTCGACGCCCGGCTGCGCGACGGGTCGGTCGACTTCACCCGGTTCACCGATTACACCGTGCGCACCGGCAGCACGGAACGCTACTACCAGGGGCTCGCCGTCTCCCGCGACGGGCACTACCTCTACAGCGCCTACGCCGTCGACGGCTGGGACCTGTACCTCAACCAGTTCGACACCCGCACCGGGCGCGATGTCCACACCACCCGGATCGGCACCCCGCCGGCCGGGCGCGCCTGGCTCTACCCACGGGTCCAGCCGGGCAAGCAATCCGGCGACGTCCACCTGTCGTTCAGCCAGTATGTGCTCGGTACACCCAACTCGGCCTGCCTCGACGGCGCCCTCCTGTGGCACTCCACCGACGGCGGACGGACCTTCGCCGGTGGATACCTGACCCAGAATCCAGCTCCCGACGGCGACCGCAACTGGGTCGACGCCTCCGACCTCACCGTCGACGTCCACGGCACCGTCCACACGGTCTTCTACCGGCGGGACAACGGCGTCGGCACGCTCTACTACCAGCGCGGCGCGTCCGGCTCCCCCGTGCCGGTCGGCCCGCTGGGCAACCACAGCCAGATCGTCGCGCGCCCGGACGGAACGCTGGTCGTGCTCAGCTCCGACGGCGCCGACCTGGTCGTGGCGACCAGCCGCAACGGCCGCGACTGGAGCCTGGACCGGCACACGGTGCCCGGCGTCTCGGCCGCCAACTGGCCCAACCTCCTGCAGGCCCGCTCCGGCAGCCGGACGCCGCCCGGCAACGGCATCAGCATGCTCATGGCCGGGCAGCGCTCCGGCGATCCGTCGTTCCATCCCCTCCTCTTCGTAACGCTGCGATAGGAGCACCGTTGAACACGACCCTCTTGCGCCGCCTGGCCGTGGCGGTCGCCGGCACCCTCGTGGTCGCCGGCCTCGCCGCACCGCCCGCGGCGGCCGCACCGGCGGCGAACCAGGCCGTCGTCGGTACCGTCGAGAACCTCGGCGTCCCGATCTCCGACTACCTGATCCTCGACAGCGTCCAGGGCCGCGACAAGCACGGCAATCCCATGCTCTACGGGAGTACCTACGTCGCCAGCTCCCCGGGCGTCACGTTCTTCGCCGTCGACGCCCGCACCGGCACGCTCGTCAAGCAGCTGACCATGACCGGCTCGTGGGGCGGCTACCACACCGCGCTCGGCACCGACGGCCGCGTGTACCTGGCCACCCTGGGCGGCGACAGCCGCGCCCACCTGTGGCGCTACGACCCGAAGACCGAGCAGCTCGGCATCGTCGCCACGTCACCCGAGACCGACCTCGGCAACACCTTCTTCTTCGGCGTCACCGCCGCACCCTGGGGCAAGATCTACCTGGGCACCTTCCCGTCGGGCAAGGTGTTCGAGTACGACCAGGAGACCAGCGCCCTGCGCGACCTCGGTGTCGTTGTCCCGGACCACAAGTACGCCAAGGCGCTCGTGCCGCTGCCCGGAGGGCGGCTGTTCGTCGGCGGCGGCGCTCCCGCCTTCGCCACGATCCTCGACGTGCGGACCGGCCGGAAGACCGACATCCTGCCGTCGCAGTACGCGGGCTACTCCTTCGGGTACAACGCCGCGCTCGTCGGCAACGATCTGCTCGTACAGATGGTCACCCCGGACATCCGGGTGCTGCGGTTCAACCTGAACACCCCGCCGTGGCAGAAACCGAAGTTCCTCGGTGAGGTGCCGGAGCTGGCCGGCTACACGGTGCTGCCCAAGTCCGGACACGAGGCGTGGGCGGTCGGTACCTGCACCGGCTCCACGCCCGGCGTCATCCGGTACAACCTCGTCACCAAGGCGTGCACCCGGATCAGCGACGCCGACTGGGTCTCCGGCCATCTCAGCGAGCTGCGCATCGGCGGCGAGCAGTGGCTGACCGGTATCGGCAGCAAGGGAATGTACGGCCGGGTCAACCCGCGCACCGGCCAGGTCGTGCGGCAGCAGCTCACCCTGCCCGGCTCCCCGACCAACATCACCGCGCTGCAGACCGGTCCCGACGGCAAGATCTACGGCGGGACCTACGAGACCAACGCGCTGTTCCGCACCGACCCCGGCACCGGGGCCACAACGGTGCTGGGACCGGTCGCGAAGGGCCGCACCGGTGAGGTCCTGTCGATGGCGTCCACATCGGACAAACTCTTCATGGGGTCGTACACCTACAACGTCGTCACGGCCTACGACCCCGCCCAGCCGTGGAACCCGGACTCCGCCGCCGGCGGCAACCCGCGCGACCTCGGCGAGTTCGGGGACCAGCAGTATCGCCCGTGGGACTTCGTCAAGGGCTCGACCGGCAAGCTGTACCTCGCCTCGGGGGCCGCCTACGGCCAGCTCGGCGGCGCACTCACCCGGATCGACCCGGTCACCTACCAGTCCCAGTCCTGGCGGCACCTCGCCGGCGACCACAACCTGTTCGCGCTCGCGGCCGGGCCGGGCGAGATCTACGTCGGCAGCACCATCAACGGCGACGGCGTGACCGCCACCGGCGACGCCAAGCTGCTCGTCTTCGACGAGGCCAGTTCGTCGGTCGTGCACTCCACTGTCCCGGTGCCCGGCTCGACCTGGATCTGCTCGCTCGCCACCGCCGGCAACGGGAAGGTCTACGGGGTCACCTCGGACAGCAAGTGGTTCTCGTTCAACCCGGCCACCCGGACTGTGACGCAGCTGGGCGCGTTCCCCCTCGGATCGCCGCTGGGTCTCGCCACCGGCCCCGACGGCCTGGTCTACGGAACGACCGGCGGGTCGCTGTTTCGCATCGACCCGGCCACCGACAGCCTCACCACCCTCGCCAACGTCGGCGCCAGCTACTACCGGACCATCGCGTTCGACTCGTCGGGCCGGGTCTACTGGGGCAGCGGCGCCTCGCTCATGAGATGGACACCGTGACCGATTTCGCTCAGCCGCTCGGCGTCGTCCTGGATCCGGTCCAGGGCGGCGCCGAGCCGGCGTTCTCCGGCTACCTGACCGAGATCCTCGCCCATGCGGGCCTGCCGCACCAGGTCGTGCCCGCACCCGATCCGCGTTTCGCGGTCCTCGTCATCGCCGGCGCCGGCGACCCCGACGTGGAGACCCTGCGCCGGTGGCTCGGCCGCGGCGGCCGCCTGCTCGTCCTCGGCGACCCCGGCCCCCTCGCCGGACTGGCCGCGGTCCGCGTCACCGCCCCCGTCGCCGAGGGGCGGGTCGTCTTCGCCCCCGCTCCGGCCTGGGGTACCCCGCCCGACGTGCCGCTGCGCGCCTTCGGCGGTGTCCGCATGACGCCCGCCGCCACAGCCTCCGTCGTCGCGCGCTGGGGCGACGGCAGCGCGGCGGTCACCGTCCGCCGGGTGGGCGCCGGCACCGTCATGGTGATCGGGGCCGACCTGTGCCAGTCGGTGGTCCGCATCCAGCAGGGATGGCCGGTACTCGCCGACGGCGTGCCGCCCTCGGACAACACGTCCCCGGTCGACGACGGGGTGCTCAAGGTCGACGACGGCATCGCCCTCTCCTACGAGCAGGACCGTGCCCTGCCGCCCGGCGAGGTGCTCGAGCCCGGCTTCGCGCACGCCTGGCCGCCGGACGCGGTGGCGCCCTACTTCCACCGCCCGCACGCCGACCTGTGGCGGCACGTGCTGCTGCGCACCCTGTGGTGGCTCGCGCCGGCCGCGACACTGCCGTGGCTGGGCTACTGGCCGGCCGGCGTGCCCGCGATCGGGCACCTGTCACACGACACGGACGGCAACGCCGACCCGGACGCGACGGTGGCGCTCGAGACGTTCGCAGAGTGCGGCACCGCAGCGACGTGGTGCCTGCTGCCGCCGGCGCCGGGCGGCGGTCCGGCGCTGTCGCCGGAGACCATCGCGCGGATCACGGCCGAGGGGCACGAGCTCGGCCTGCACTTCGACGCACACTCCCCCGGCCGCGGCTTCACCGAGGCGGAGCTGGCCGCCCAGCTCGCCTGGGCCCGTGCCGCCGGCGGTCCCGTCACCACGAACAAGAACCACTACCTGCGCTGGGAGGGCTGGGACGACTTCTACCGCTGGTGTGTGTCCATGGGCATCCTCGTCGACGGGTCCCGCGGCCCGGGAACCCAAGGCAACGCGGGCTTCCCGTTCGGTACCTGTCACGTCGCGTATCCGCTCGGCGCGCTGCCGGTCCTCATGCTGCCGCTGCACTTCCAGGACCTGGCGTGGACGATCCAGCCGCCGATCGCGGAGGCCGTGCTCGGCCAGGTGCTGGCGCACCACGGCGTCCTGCACTGCCTGTTCCACGGCGCCAACATGCGCCTGTCCCCCGAGACCCGCCGGGCGGCCGCCGCGATCGTCGAGCTCGGCCGCTCGCTGGGCCTGCGGTGGTGGACCGCGGCGCGGATCGGCGCCTGGGAACGCGCCCGCCGGGGCGTCACGCTGCGGCCCGGGCCGGGCCTGCTCCACATCGACGCCGAGCTCCCCCTGCAGGACGCCGCGATCCTGATCCCCCTCGGCGACTCCCCGATCCCCACCGTGACGGGCGCCCCGCTGCGCCGTGCCGTCGTCCAGCGGCACGGCACCGCTCACCTGGAGATCGCGCTCACCCTTCTGCCCGGCCGCACCACGCTCCACCTGACCTGAGGACAGCGGCGCGGCCGGGAACACCGGTGATCCGGTGTTCCCGGCCGCGACACGCCCCCTAGAGCGCCGGAACGGCGGCGTAGGTGACCGGGTTGGTGAGCGTACCGACGGATTCGATGGTCGCGACCATGACGCCGCCGTCCGGGACCGGGCCGATGCCGGAGGGCGTGCCGGTGGCGATGATGTCGCCGGGGACCAGCGTCATGCCGTCGGAGATGACCTCGATCAGCTTGCCGATGGGAAACACCATGTGCTTCGTGTTCGAATGCTGGCGCACCTCACCGTCGACGGTCAGGGTCAGGTCCAGGTTCATCGGGTCGGCGATCTCGTCCGGTGTCACCAGGTACGGCCCGCAGGGGCCGAACGTGTCGAACGCCTTGGTCAGGTCCCACGGCTGGTTGCGTTCGATCGCCACCAGCTGCAGGTCCCGCGCCGTCACGTCGTTGAGCACCGTGTAGCCGAGCACCACGCGCTCCCAGTCGGCCTCCGGCACGTCGCGGGCGGTGGCGCCGATGACAACGGCCAGCTCGATCTCGTAGTCGAGCCGCTGGGACCGGGCCGGGCAGTGCACGGTCGCGCCGTGCCCCGTCAGCGAGGACGACGGCTTGAAGAAGACCACCGGCTCCTGCGGTACCGCCTGCTCGCCCTCCTCGGCGTGCGCCACGTAGTTCAGCGCGACGCAGACGATCTTCGACGGCGCGGGCACCGGCGATTCGAAGGTGACCTCGTCCACCCGCAGCAGCCGGTCGGCGGGGATCCCGGCCCGCACCGCCTCGCGCACCATCTTCGTGAGCGGGTCGAGGCCGAGCTCGGTGAGGACGGAGACCGGATCGTCGCCGGTCACACCGAGCCGATCCAGCCGGAGCAGGGAGTCCGGTGAGACCCGGGCGGTGAGGACCACCGGACCGGCGCCGACCCGGACGCGGGCTAGGAACATCAGTCTCCTCCAGATGAGCATGGAATGTTGAGCAAGCGACGGGCGTTGCCCGCCAGGATCAGGGCGCGTTCACGGCCGGTCAGGTCCGCGCCGAGCACGCGGCCCAGCCCGTAGCGCTGGTCGATGAGGCACGCGTCGGTGCCGTGCACGATCCGGTCGGCGCCGAGCGCGTCGACCATCCGGCGCAGCCAGCCGCCGGTCATCCACGAGCCGCAGATCTCCGCGTAGACGTTGGGGTGTGCCCGGCAGACCTCGATGGTGCGGCGGAATCCGGTCACGGTGGCGCCGCTGTGACCGACCAGCAGCCGCAGCTCGGGGTGGCGGGCGGCCACGTTGCCGAACAGGCGCGGATCGCTGTGCCAGGTGTCGGCGAACGCGTGCCCGAGGACCGCGACGTCGTGCCGCTGGGCCAGCCGCCAGATCCAGTCGTAGCGCCGGTCGTCCAGCGCGCACTCGTGCGTGTGCGGATGCACCTTGATCCCCACGACGCCGGGCAGCCCGAGCTGGCGGTCCAGCACGGACTCGTCCTGCGGCCGGTGCGGGTCGGCGACGAGGTAGACGTAGACCCTGCCGGGGTGCCGCTGCGCGGCGGCGACGGCCTGCTCGTTCCCCGCGATCGGATCGGCCCAGACCCCGAGCAGGTGCGAGACGACCGCCTGCCGGGTTCCGGCCCGGTCCATGGCCGCGACCAGCTCGTCCACTTCCTGCTGCGGCAGCCACGTGCCCGGCCACGCCCCGATGTGCGCGTGCGCGTCGAGGACGTCGTCCGCCCGCGGGAAGGCCCTGCCCTCCGGACGCGGACCGGCAACGCCCGCCGTACCGGAGGACAGGATGCGGCGGGCGTTACCGCCGGCCACGGCCGCGCGTTCGCGCTCACCGAGCGCCGCGTGGGCGAGCAGGAACATCGGTGCCGCGTCGTCGCGGACCGGAGCACCGGTGCCGAGCAGTACCCGGCCGGCGCCGTAGCGTCCCGCCAGCAGTTCGAGGCCGTGCTGGCTGGCGAGGTAGGAGAGGTCGACGTGCACCCGGGGACGGCGCTCCAGCACGGCGATCAGCTGGCGCAGGGTGCGGTAGCCGACACCGCAGACCACGATGTCCAGCTCCGGCGCGGCTTCGGCCAGCCGGTCCACCTCGGACCACGACATCTCGTCCTGCTCCACGAACACCGGCAGCCGCGCCGCCCGGAGCGCCTCGACCAGACCCGCCGCCTCCGGGCCGTCCGGCGACCAGGTGTGGCTGCGCGGGTACAGCCACACCGCGCGCACGCCTTCCGCGGCGAGCCGCGCCGGCAGGTCCTCCGGCGGCCCGAACTCCCCGCAGTCGAGCGGTCCGAGCACGTACGCCGGCAGCAGACGTTCGTCACCCGCGAGCGCTTCGCGCAGGGCGCGGTTGCCGGCGACCGGGTCGTAGAGCACGGCCCGGCTGTGCCGGACCAGGGCGGCGTCGAGGCCGTGGCGGTCCAGGTGGGCCCGGACGTCGGCGGGGGTCCAGGCGGGATGGTCGTCGGTCGGCCATGGCCCGACAGTGACGTTGACGTCGAGGGCCATCACGCCTCCAGCAGGTCGGTGAGCAGGCCGGCGTCGTGCGCGCGGGCCAGGAACGGCAGGTGGCCGCGCCACTCGGCGATGTCGTTGCTCAGCGCGGGGGCGGCGCCGCGGGGGCGGTACCAGCGGCCACCGCCCTGCAATCCGGCGGCCAGCAGCCGCTCGTCGCCGGTCAGGTCGAACCCGAGCGCCAGGGCCTCGCGGACCATGGCGGACCGGTTCGCCCAGCGGTAGTCGAACCGCCGCAGGTAGATGAACGTGCCGTCGGGATTGCGGCCGAGATCGACCAGGGAACGGCAGCCGGTGACGATCGCCGCCCGTACTGCCGGGTCGTCCTGCAGCGCCAGCAGGTTGGCGAGCCCGGTGAGCAGGACGGCGTTCTGCCAGGCGCAGTAGTCGTCGTGCAGGCCCAGCCGCATGAGCCAGCGGCCGTCGTCTGCCTGCGCCTTGACCGCCTGGCGCGCGATCGCGGCCGCGGTGTCCAGGTAGGACGACTCGCCGGTGGCGCGGGCCAGCGCGGTGAGGGCGATCAGCGGCCAGCCGCTGTTGCGCGGGCCGGGCTCGGGACGGGTCCAGCCGATGCCGTGCAGCCGGATCAGGCAGTCGCCGATCAGGCGGGCGGCGTCCAGGTATCGCTGCTCCCCGCTGATCTGGGCGAACAGGACCAGGCCCTCGGTCCACATGTGGCCGGTGTCGATGGAGGACCACACTTCGCCGGACGGGGTGCGGGCCCGGACGTAGTGGACGTGGGCGCGGCCGTGCGCACGGACCCCGCCGGCCTCGAAGGCGTTTCGGGTGCTGTGGTGGATCAGGTCGATGTCGCACAGGTGGTCGGCGTAAATGCTGGCCGAGTCGTAGTGGGCCCGCTCGCCCGAGCGCAGGTAGTGCAGCGCCAGCGCGTAGAGCGCGTCGTGCTCGTTGTTGGCGGAGTAGCCGGTCCGCGGCCCCGTGGTGATGCCCTGCACGCTGTCGCCGAGGTCGTGGAAGCCCTGGGACTGGCCCGACTGGTACCACCCGAAGAGCTCCTCGCGGATGTGGGCCTCAAGGTTCGGGTAGCGCTCCGGCAGGTAGGGCAGGATGCGCGGCGCGCCGGCGGGGTCGAGCGGGTGTCCCACCAGCGGGTGGTCGAGGCGCAGCCCGCCGAGGCGGTCGGCGCCCTCGATGACCCGCACCCGCCGCGTTTTCGCCGCCCCCTGCGTGAACCGCAGCTCCCCCGCGTCCCGCGGCCAGAATCGGACGCTGACCCCGGCCTCGCCGACGGCGAGGTCCGCCGGATGGTTCTCCCCGAACCGGTGCACGGCCACGGTCACCGGCCCGGTCTCGGTCTCGGCGATCACCCAGTTGGTGCCCTGCAGCCCGTGCAGCTCGGCCCACTCCCAGCGGTCGTGGTAATCCGGGGAGCTGGCGTCGGTCCAGTCCGAGCCGCCGGAGACCTCGGACGCGGCGAAGATGCCCCGCGCGTGCCCGGCGCCGCGGTGCCGCAGCGTGAACGGACCGGAGGACCGGTGCGCGGCGTCGAACGCCCCGCACAGGCCGCCGCGGATCGGCGCGGTGCCGAGCACCGCCGCCCACTCCGCGACGGCCGCCTCGTCGCCGTCCATGTCGTTGATGAGACGCAGCTCCACGTCGAGGTGCGGTGCGCCGGCGGTCGCGGTGACCGTGGCGGCGAACGCCCACGAGGTGCCGTACCGGCCGGTGAGCTCCACCCGGGCCAGCAGCGGTCCGTTGTGGACGATGCGGACCGCGGCGCTCGTCGCCGCGTGCACCACGCCGTCCCCGTCCACGAGCTGGACCCGGGCCTCCCGCAGGCCCGCGAGGCCGCCGAGGGGGTCGAACGCGTCCGGCCGCACCGTCGCCCGTACCCGTCCCGTGTCCAGCACCACCGAGTCGCCGTCCGCGACCGCGGTGGCCGCACGGGCCGGCGCCGCCCCGGAGCCGGTGCCGACCGTGAGGTCCGCCGACGCCATGGCGTCCAGGGTGGCCGGGAAGGCCAGGGTCGCCCAGCCACCCGAGCGCCACAGCTCCTGCGCGGCGACGACCGCGCCGGAGGGATCCCGGACCGTGAACGGCCCGGTCGCCCCGGCTGCCACCGGCACCCCGGCGACGACGACCTCGCCTGCGCGGGCGACGCCGACCTCCTCGCGGATGCGCAACCTCATACGTTCATCCCTTCAACGCGCCCGCGGTGAGACCGCGGGCGATCCGTTCCTGTGCCACGGCGAACAGCACCAGCACCGGGATCATCGTGATCACGAGGCCGGCGAAGAGCTCCACCCAGTTCGCCGCGTACTGGGCGTTGACCTGGAGGCCGAGAATGCCGACCGGCACGGTCTGCGCGTCGTCGCTGGTGAGGAACACCAGGGCGAAGAAGAACTCGTTCCATGTGGTGAGCGTGTTGAGCACCGCGACGCTGGTGACCGCCGGCATCGCCTGCGGCAGCACGACCCGGAAGAACGTCCGGCTCGCCGAGGCACCGTCGACGTAGGCCGCCTCCTCCATCTCCTTCGGCAGGGAGGCGAAGAAGCTGATGAGGACGAACACGTTGAACGGGATCTGCGAGGCGATGTAGACCAGGATCAGGCCGTTGAGCGACCCGAGCAGGCCCAGGTCCCGCAGCATGAAGTAGAGCGGGACGACGACCAGGAATCCGGGCATCATCAGCCCGCTGAGAAGGACCAGCCGGACCAGTTGCCGCCCCGGGAAGGAGACCCGGGCCAGCACGTAGGCCGCCATCACCGACAGCAGCAGCCCCACGGTCACGCTGACCGATGTCGTGTAGAGGCTGTTGACGAAGAACCGGCCGATCTTCGCCGTGGTCCAGGCGTCGGCGTAGTTGCCGAACTCCAGTGACTTCGGCAGCGACCACGGGCTCGTGGCGAAGAACTCCGGGTTGGTCTTGAGCGAGACCATCACGCACCAGACGAAGGCGCCCACCGAACCGAGGCAGTAGGACACCAGCGCCAGGTGCAGCGCGATGCGCCGGGAACGGGCTGCCACCATCAGTACTGCTCGCTTTCGCGCCGGGAGAACCGGTTCACGGCCAGGGTCAGGATCAGGATCGCGCCGAAGAGGACCACCGCGATCGCCGCCGCGTAGCCGAATCGGCCCTCGGTGAATGCCACCCCGTAGAGGTAGGTGCCGATGACCTCGGTCGACTTGAGTGGTCCGCCACCGGTCATGGCGATGATGAAGGCGAACGTCTGCAGGCCCTGGATCATCCAGAGAATCAGCAGCGTGCGGGTCACGTCCCAGATCAGCGGCCAGGTCACGTACCGGAAGATCTGCCAGCCCGACGCCCCGTCGAGCGTGGCGGCCTCCCGTAGCTCCACCGGTACCCGTTCCAATGCGGCGGCGAACAGCATCGTCCAGATGCCCACCCCGTGCCAGACCGCGGCCAGGACCACCATCAGCATTGCGGTCGAGGTGCTGCCCAGCAGTTCGAAGTCGGCCAGCCCGTCGAGCCCGACCAGCCGCAACGCCTCGGGAATGAACCCGAAGGTGGGGTTGAGCAGAAACTTCCACAGCAGCGCCGCGGTGGTGACCGACAGCGCGACCGGCGCCAGGATCAGGAACCGGTAGAACTTGCCGCCGCGGAGCTTCTGCGTGACGGCGGCGAAGAACAGTGCCGCCGGGAAGAGGATGAGCGCGCCGAGCACGGTGAACATGACGGTGTTGCCGATGGTGGACCGGAACAGCCGGTCCGACGCCAGGTCGGTGAAGTTGCCGAGGCCGACGAAGTTGGGAACCTTGACCCCGTCCCAGTCGGTGACGGCGACGTAGAACGTGCTGAACGCCGGATAGAGCATGAAGAACCCGTAGACGGCGAGGACCGGCAGCAGGAAGGGCAGCACCAGACGCCGTTTCTGGCGCTCCACGATCCCTGCCCGCTGCCGTCTCATCGCCATGAACCCCTTAACCGCGGGCCTTCTTCAGTCCGTCGTTGATGCTCTGCACGGTCGTCGGCGCGTCGGCCTGCCCGAAGAAGAGCTTCACGACCGCCTGGCCGTAGGCGTCCTTGACCGCCGCCGGCTCCGCCAGGATGCCCAGGTTGGTCAGCGTGAAGGCGTTCGCCTGCTTGAGCATCTCGGCCTGCGCCTCGAAGCCCTTCGGCGCGGCGACACCCTCGTAGCCGGAGATGTTGCCGGTCTCGGCGACGAAGGCTTCCTGGTTGGACTTCTCCGCCACGAACCGCAGCCACTCGACGCCCAGCGCCGGGTTCTTGGACTGCTTGGCCACCGTCTGCACGTTGACCCCGCCGTAGACGCCGGTCTGGTCGCCGGACGCCCCCGGGACGGTCGGGAACGCGAACGTGCCCACCTCGAAGTCGGCCGGGATGCTCTGCTTCATCTCACCGATGAGCCAGGAGCCCATCAGGATCATCGCGGCCTTGCCCTGGAAGAAGGCGAGTTGCGCGGCGGTGAAGTCAGCCGATTTGAACCCGTCCATGAAGTAGCCGGAGCTGACCATCTTGTGCAGGTCCGCCACCGCTTCGGCAGCACCGGGAAGCGACGCGAAGTCCTTCTTGCCGGCGATGGCGTCGAGCGTGTTCTGCGTGCCGCTGCGCCGCATCAGCAGGTAGTCCAGGTACTGCTGCATGTACGGCGCGAAGGTGCCGGTGACGGCAAAGGGCGCCACCCCGGAGGCCTTGACCTTGTCGGCCACCTCGAACAGCTCCGGAAGGGTCTTCGGTGGGCTGACGCCGAGCTGCTGAAAGACCTTCTTGTTGTAGAAGAACTGGATGGTGGTCACCGATTCGGGTGCGGCGTAGTAGGTGCCGTCGGGGCCGGTGATGAGTGTGCGGACCGCCGGCAGCACCGCGTCCTTCCACGGCTTGTCGAATCCGGTCAGGGTCTTGCTCATGGCGTCACTGAGCGGCTGGACCTGGCCGGCCTCCACGTACTTCATGCCGTCGGGGTTGCCCGCCAGCCGGCCGAAGAAGCCGTAGTTCACCTCCGGCGGGTTGCCCGCCCGCCACCTGGCCTGAATCTTCGGAACGTCCTGCCCGCCGCCGAAGACGAGCTTGACCTTCGCGCCGGGGAAGCGGCCCTCGAACTGCTTGGCCAGCCCCTCCAGGCGTTTGTATTCCGGCGAGCCCTCGGGATAGAAGCTGACGACCTCGAACTCACCGGTCAGGTTGGCCGGCTTGTCGTCGCCGCTCTTCGCGTCGTTGCCCTGGGTGAAGCAGCCGGTCAGCGTGAGCGACACGGCTACGGCCGCGGCGCCCATGCGTACAAGCTCTCGTAACCTCATCGGGTCTCACTCTCCAATGTCGACAGTTACCGGCTGCCCGCTTCGCCACGACGTGTCGATCGCGGTCAGTACCTCCGTGACATGCACCGAACTGTCCACTGTGACCAGTGGCGGGGTGTTGTCCAGCGCCGCGTCCACGAAGTGCGTGACCGCGGCGGCCACGGAACCGGACGGCTTGCCGCCGACCCGGCCGGCGAGCTGGTTGCGGGGATAGCTGAAGCGGTCCGGAGTGGCGATCTCAATCTGCTCCCGCTTGCGGTCGAGGTGGACCACCGCGTCGGCGAAGATCAGCTCCAGGAACGAGTCGGTCATGGTGGGGAAGGTGTCGGGATACGTCCAGCACGCCTCGAGGGTGGCGACCGCGCCGCCGGCGAACTGGATCTGCGCCTGGACCGCGTCCGGCGTGTCGATGCCGTGCTCGCGCAGCACACCGTGCACAGCGCTGGCGTACACCCGCACGACGCGATCGTCGAAATACCACAGCAGCAGGTCGAGGTCGTGGCTGGAGAGGAAGAACGACGGCGTTGTCTGCCCGGCCCAGCCGATCATCTGCGTGGGAACGGACAGGGTGTCGTTCTTGCGGGCGTAGGCCAGCACGGGACGGCGCCCGGCGGTCTGCTCGTGCGCCTGCCAGTAGGCGGGCACCCAGCGGTGGTTGAACAGGGTCATGACGGTGACCCCTGCCGCGTTCGCGGCGTCCCGGATGCGCCGGGCGTCCGCCACCGTGGTCGCCAGCGGCTTCTCGATGAGCACGTGCTTGCCGGCCTCGATGGCGGCCAGCGCGGGGGCGGTGTGCAGGTGATCGGGGGTGGCCACGAGCACCGCGCCGATGGCCGGATCCGCGGCCATCGACGGCACGTCGGAGTAGACCGGCGCGTCGCCGAGCCCGGTCGCGCGGGCCGGATCGCGGCTGACCCAGCCACCGACGGCACTGCGATGATACGAGTTCAACACAGCGGCATGCGTGCGCGCCATGATTCCTGTCCCCACGACGCCGACGGTCAACCGATCCACGCCCTGCCTCCTTACCCCGTGTGCTGTCCGATGACCGTAAGTTGCGATCAACAGATGGACAAGCGCGCTTCCTGTGATCCCAGGCGCTTTGTTGTCCTGCTGGTCCCGAGTTTTTGGTCGACCTTGACAGATCCCGCGCGGCCCGGCCTACGGTCATCCGGCGGATACCGCCACGAAGACGGAGAGTGACATCAATGAGCAGCGCCGAACTCTACGAACGCGCACAAAAGGTACTAGCCGGCGGTGTCTCCAGCGACGCCCGACGCAGCCAGTTCGTGCCCCTGTACGTGGACCGGGCCCACGGCGCGCATCTGTGGGACGCCGACGGCACCGAATACGTCGACTACGTCCTCGCGCAGGGTCCGATGGTGCTGGGGCACTCCGCACCCGCCGTGGTGGACGCGGTGAATCAGCAGCTCACCCGGGGTCAGGCCTATGCCGCCCAGCACGAGCTGGAGGTGATCGCCGCCGAGCTGGTCTGCCGCCTGGTCCCCTGCGCGGAGCTGATCCGGTTCAACACCGTCGGCTCCGAGGCGGTGATCGGCGCCTGGCGCATCGCCCGGGGCGCCACCGGACGGCAGAAGATCCTCAAGTTCGAGGGGCACTACCACGGGTGGCTCGACGCCGCGCTCTGGAGCCTGCACCCGGCGCTGGACAGCGCCGGACCGGCCCGGTCCCCGCGGCCGGTGCCCGGCAGCGGCGGCCAGCAGCTCAGCGCGGGCACGGACCTGATCGTCGCGCCGTGGAACGACGCCGAGGCGCTCACCGCGCTGATGTCCCAGCACGGTCACGACGTCGCCGCCGTGGTCATGGAACCGGTGCTGTGCAACACCGGCTGCATCGCCCCGGTGCCCGGGTTCCTCGACACCGTGCAGCGCCTCTGCCGCGAACACGGCGCGCTGCTCATCTTCGACGAGGTGATCACCGGATTCCGGCTGGCGCCCGGCGGTGCGCAGGAGCACCTGGGGGTCGTCCCGGACCTGGCCGTGTTCGGCAAGGCCATCGCCGGCGGGCTGCCGGTCGCCGCCATCGCGGGCAAGGCGTCCGTGATGGAGCTGGTGACCCGGGGCGAGGTCGGGCACGCGGGCACCTTCAACAGCAACCCGCTCGGGATGGCGGCCGCGGTCGGCAACCTCACCGTCCTGGATCGCGACCGGGACCGGATCTACCCGCACCTCTACGCGACGGGACGGCGCCTCATGGACGGCATCCGGTCCGCCGCCGCCGACGCCGGGGTGCCGATGCTCGTCGACGGCCCGGGACCGGTGTTCCAGACCTATTTCACGGCATCCGGCTCGGTCCTCGACTACCGCGACTTCGCCGCCACCGACCGGGCCGCCGCCGCCCGGTTCCACCGGGCGCTGTTCACCCGCGGCATCAACATCGTGCCGCGCGGGCTGTGGTTCCTCTCCGTCGCCCACACCGACGCCGACGTCGACCGCACCGTGGAGATCGTCGCCGAAGCGCTGCGCGAGGTGTGAGATCGCGGGCGGCGCTCCGGCGCCGCCCGCGGCACCGGACTACTCGATCCGCAGCGCGTCGAGCGCGTTCTCGTCGATCTCCACGCCGAGCCCCGGACCGTCCGGGGCGTAGAGGAACCCGTCCTCGATCCGGGGCGGGTTCAGCACGATGTCACGCGGATAGCGCAGCGGTCCCACCACGTCCGACTCGTACGCCAGGTTCGGCACGGCCACGCCGACGTGGGCGCACGCCGCCGTCGCCAGTCCCATCTCGCACTGGCTGCCCAGCAACCCGGTCAGCCCCGCCGATTCGGCGGCCGCGAACGCCTTCCACGCCTGCAGCGGCCCGCCCATCTCCACGACGTAGACGTTGAGCACGTCCGCCGCGCCCCGCCGGACGATCTCACCGATGTCGCGCAGTTCCCAGCACGACTCGTCCAGCAGCAGCGGCGTCGCCAGGCGGTCGCGCAGCCGCGCCATCTCGTCCAGGTCACGCACCGGCAACGGCTGCTCGATGAGCTGGAGCCCGAACTCCTCCAGCGGTCGCAGCGCGGCGAACGCCTCGCCCGCCGAACGGTAGGCCATGTTGGCGTCCACCTTGATGGCCACCCCGTCGCCGACCGCCGAGCGCACCGCCGCCACCGCGTCCCGGTCCACTTCCCCCGGCCGGCCCACCTTCAGCTTGACGGTACGGAACCCCTGCTCCACCGCCCACGACGCGGCGTCGGCGGTGTCGGCCGGCGTGCCCCACGGGATCGGCCACGCCATCGGGACGCGGTCCCGCACCCGTCCGCCCAGCAGCCGGTACACCGGAACACCCGCCGCCTTGCCCGCGATGTCCAGCAGTGCCATCTCCACCGCGGCCCGCGCCGCGTGTGCGCCGTCCGGGGTGATGTGCAGGACCCGCTGCATCGCCATCGCGCACGCCGACACGTCCCGCGGGTCCAGCCCCACCAGTACCGGCGCCAGGCTCCGCGCCACATCGCCGCAGAGTGCCCGCCCGACCCGGCCCCAGGACATCGCAATCTCGCCCCAGCCCACGACGCCGGCGTCGGTGTCGATCCGCACCACGCCGAACTCGCTGACGCTGATGGCGCCCTGGCTCGCCACCATCGGCACCTGCCTGGGCACCTGCACCGCAACCGCGGTGACCTCAGTGATCCGCATGCGTACCGACCCTAACCGCGGCTCACGGCGGCGCAGCGGATTCCGTGGCATCCGCACAAGCCCCGGCCCTGTGCACGACAAGAACGGTGCCCGGCTAGAAAACGCCATGCTTGGACGCCGCGTGCACCTTGCGCACCGCCGCGGCGATGTCGTCCACGTCGGACGTCGTGTAGTTCTCGTTCCACGGCAGCATCACCAGCGTGTGCTCGATCAGCCGCTCCGCCTCCGGGCACAGCCCGGGCGGGTAGTGCCATTCGTGCCGCGCCGGTGGGCTGGTCAACGGAAAACCCGACCGGCCGTAGGTCCGTCGCTGCGCGAGCGCCGGATACCGGTACACCGGCATCTTGAGCCAGCCCGCGTGCGCGGTGACCCCCTCGGCCGTCAACGCCTGTGCCCACCGCTGGTTGCCGCCTCCCGGCAGGATCAGCGGCACGACCCACCAGGCGTGGTCGTGCGGGTTCGCGGGCATCCGCACGCCCTCGAGGCCGGCCACCGCGTCACACAGCCGGGTGGCGAGCTGCCGGCGCTGCCGCACCACGCCGGGCAGCCGGCGCAACTGGACGCCCGCCACGGCCGCGGTCAGGTTGGTCATCCGGTAGTTCATCGCCAGGAAGAGATGGGTCCGCCCGTCCTCCCGCGGCCACGCCTTGTCCGCGAAGAGCCGCATCCGCTCGGCCAGCGCCGCGTCCGACGTGATCACCAGTCCGCCATCGCCCGAGGTCACATGCTTGTACTGCTGCAGGCTGAAGCAGCCGGCATGCCCGTAGCCGCCCACGGGCCGGCCGTCGCCGGGCGGCCGGGCCAGGTACGCCTGCGCGCAGTCCTCGATGAGCACGATCCCGTGCTCATCGGCGAGCGCCCGCAGCTCCCGCACCGGCGCCGCGGCCCCGAAAAGGTGCACCACCACGATGGCCCGGGTGCGCGGCGACAGGCAGGCTCGCACCGACTCCACCGTCAGGTTGCCGGTGGCCGGGTCCACATCGGCGAAGACCGGCACCGCGTTCTGGGCCAGGATCGCGATGACGGTCCCGAAGTCCGTCAGCGGCGTCGTGATGATCTCGTCCCCGGGCTCCGGGTCGACGGCCGCCACCGCCAGATGCAACGCCGCGGTCCCCGAGGAGCAGGCCACCGCGTGCGGCACCCCGTGCAGCCGCGCCATCGCCGATTCCAGGTCCTCGAGCCACGGCCCGCCACAGGTGGCGTTGAGCACCGCACTGTCCAGCACGGCGAGCACAGCCTCCCGCTCCTGCTCGCCGAACGTGCGCCCGCCGGGCTCGAGGACACCGGGAAACGGCCGGGCCCGCACCGGCGTGCCCCCGTCGATCGCCAATCGCTCCACCCACGGCAGGCTAGTCGCGCGTCCGTGCCCTGACAGGAGGCATTCTTGTTCTCCGGGTGGAACCTGGTACTCCTGATGGCACCGCTCGCTGGGTACGGAGCACTACGACAGCTGCGGAGCCGACAAGATCGCGCCGGTGACGGCTCAGCACTCCACGACGTTCACCGCAAGCCCGCCGCGGGCCGTCTCCTTGTACTTGACCTTCATGTCGGCCCCGGTCTCCCGCATCGTCTTGATCACCTTGTCCAGGCTGACGATGTGCCGGCCGTCGCCGCGCAGCGCGATCCGAGCAGCGTTGATCGCCTTCACCGCCGCCATCGCGTTGCGCTCGATGCACGGCACCTGGACCAGCCCGCCGACCGGGTCGCAGGTCAGGCCGAGGTTGTGCTCCATCCCGATCTCCGCCGCGTTCTCCACCTGGGCCGGCGTCCCGCCCAGCACCTCGCACAGCGCGCCGGCGGCCATCGAACAGGCCGACCCGACCTCGCCCTGGCAGCCCACCTCGGCCCCGGAGATCGACGCGTTCTCCTTGTACAGCACACCGATCGCGCCCGCGCACAGCAGGAAGCGCACCACCCCGTCGTCGGACGCGCCCGGGCAGAACCGCGAGTAGTAGTGCAGGACAGCCGGCAGCACCCCGGCGGCGCCGTTGGTCGGGGCGGTGACCACCCGCCCGCCGGCCGCGTTCTCCTCGTTGACCGCAAGCGCGAACAGGTTCACCCAGTCCATGACGCGCAACGGGTCGGTCGCGAACGGCTCCGAGCACAGCCTGCGATACAGCTCAGGGGCACGGCGCGGCACCTTCAACCCGCCGGGCAGTGTCCCCTCGCTCGTCCAGCCGTGCTGCACGCACTCCTGCATCACAGCCCAGATCCGCAGTAACCCGGCCCGCACCTCGGTCTGCGAACGCCACGCGGTCTCGTTGGCCAGCATCACCCCGCTGATCGACAGCCCGGTCTCGGCGCAGCGCCGCAGCAGCTCGGCGGCGGTCGAGAACGGATAGGGCAGCTCGGTGTCGTCGGCCTTGATCCGGTCGGCGCCGGCCGCCGACTCGTCGATCACGAAGCCGCCGCCGACCGAGTAGTAGGTACGCTCGCGCACCAGCCGATCGCCGGCGAAGGCGGAGAAACGCATCCCGTTGGGGTGGTAGGGCAGCGTCTGACGCCGGTGCAGGACGAGGTCATCCTTGGCGAACGCGACCAGGTGCTTGCCCAGCACCTCCACCTGCCCGGCGGCGCGGACCGCGTCCGCCCGGTCGATGGCAGTGCGGGTGTCGACGGTCTCCGGACGCTCACCCAGCAGGCCGAGCACGACCGCCCGGTCGCTGCCGTGGCCGTGCCCGGTGGCGCCGAGCGAGCCGAACAGCTCAGCCCGCACGCGCGTCACCTCCCCGAGCGACCCGTCGTCGGCCAACCCCTCGACGAACGTCCGTGCGGCGCGCATTGGCCCCACCGTGTGCGACGACGACGGCCCGACACCGATCGAGAACAGGTCGAAAACGCTGATGGCCATGAGCTACTTCCGGTGCGGGATATTCAGCGGTCGGACACACCGTATTCCAGAACCTCACCGCGGGGTAGGTCGATACTTGCGCTGATCGGGCTCGGCTTGCGGTTCCGGCCGGCCGCGCCAGCCAGCGGTGAGCCCGCAGGACAGGCTCATAGTTGCGACGAGGGATCGATCTTGCTCTCGCGCACCCGATCAGCATCCCGGATCGTCGCCGCGCACATAAGCTGCGGTGTCGAGGTTGCCGGGTGCGGACCCAGCGCGCCGCGACCTGCTCCGCTGTCACGAAGGGATCGAATGGCGATGACTCACCAAGGAGTGGCCGCGATCGAAGTCGTCACCCGGTTCTACGAAGCGCTGGCGCGCCGCGATTGGACGATGGCGGAGACCTGCTTCGCCCCCGATGCAAGTTGGCACCTGCCCGGAAACAGCCGAATCGCGGGCGACCATATCGGCTGGACGGCGATCCGAGAGGATTTCCTCGCTCAACTGGGTCCGCTGTCGGGAGACAGTTTCCGAGCAGCGCTGCTCGACGTCGCAGTGGGTCAGCACTACGTCGTCGCCATCCAACACGCGACCGGAGCCCGCGATGACCGAGGACTGGACGTCACGGGCTGCCAGTTGATCACGTTCCGCGACGGTCTCATCTCGGCGGTACGGGGACACTACTCTGACCAACAGGCGCTTGATGCGTTCTGGGACGCCGGCAGCTGACGCACTACAACCGGCCGCTACGCGAAGGCTTGTTGGAGGCTGTGGATGATGTCGTCGAGGATGCGTGCGGCCGCTGGGATGGTGCCGGGTATGCGGTACGCGCCGTGGATGAGGCCGGGCTCGCGGATCTGCACCACGCGCACGCCGTCGGCCCGCAGGCGTGCGGCGTATGCCTCGCCGGAGTCGCGGATGGGGTCGTACTCGACGGTCACGACGTGAGCGGGGGCGACGCCGTCGAGTGATGCCGGGTGGTTCAGGGGGAAGACTTCGGGGTCGCGCCAGTCGGCCTCGCGGGTCAGGTACTGCTGGAGGTACCAGTCCATCGCCCGTGTCGTCAGGCCGTAGCCGTCCGAGTACTCGCGCATGGAGGGTCTTGACGGGTCATGGTCGGCGACCGGATAGACGAGGAACTGCAGGCGCAGCGGGAGCCCGGCGTCGCGGGCCCGGATGGCCATGACCGCGGCTATGCCGCCGCCGGCACTGTCGCCGCCGACCGCGACGCGCGCCGCGTCTCCGCCAAGCGTTTCGGCGTTGCGGTACGCGTACTCGAGCGCGTGCCAGGAGTCGTCGATCGCGGCGGGGTACGGGTGCTCCGGCGCCAGGCGGTAGTCGACGGCGACGACGACGGCCGGTGTGCGTGCGGCGATGGCGCGGCACACGCTGTCCTGGGTGTCGAGGTCGCCGAAGACGTATCCGCCGCCGTGGAAGTGCAGGACGATCGGCAGCGGGGCGGTGGCGTCGGGGCGGTAGACCCGGATGGGTGGCCCGCCGGGTACCCGCGAGTCCGCCACCGTGGCGACGGCGTCGCGCGGGCCGAACGCCGCGCCGGCGGCATCGCCTTGGCCGCGCCGGACCGCGTCGATGCTGTATCCGCCGTCGAGCACCTTGGCGACGTACGACGTCGTGTTGGCGAGGTACGCCGCGGCATCGGGGTTCAGGGGCACGGTGGCCGCCGCCTTTCAGATCGTCGCCTCGTGGGTGGCAGGAGTGAGCGCGCGCGGGGCGGGGGACAGTCGCTCGCCGTCGGGTCCGAACAGGGACAGGTATCGTAGCTTGACCCGGAGTGTGGCCACATTGGACGGCCGCCGGTCGGCCGAGATGCGTACCTGAGCGGGTTCTGCCCCGATCAGGACGGAGAGGAGCCGTTCGCGGCCGATGAGCTCGCTGTCCTCCACCCGGCCGGTGAACTCGATCTCGTCGTCGGGCCGCGGCTCGCTTTCCCCGGGCACGACCCAGTCTTCCGGACGCACGCCGACGGTGGCGACGGCGGACGTGTCGTACCCGTCCGGCAGGCGCCCGAGGACGGCGTCGCGTACGGCGGGGTCACTCATCGACAGCAAGTTCATGCCGCCGAGGAACCGTGCGACGAAGTCGGTGGCCGGGAGGCGGAAGACCGTCTCCGGGTGGTCGTTCTGGACGATGCGGCCGTCTCGCATGACGACCAACCGGTCGGCCAGCGCCAGCGCCTCGCTCTGATCGTGGGTGACGTAGACGGTGGTGGTGCCGGTGGCCCGCTGCATTGCGCGGATCTCCTTGCGCATCGTCACGCGCAACTCGGCGTCCAGGTTGGACAGTGGTTCGTCCATGAGCAGCACGCCCGGGCGTCTGACCAGGGCGCGGCCGATGCCGACCCGTTGCTTCTGCCCACCGGAGAGCTGGCCCGGGCGCTTGCCGAGATACGGCTCCAGGCGCAGCATCGCGGCGACCTCGGCGACCGCGGCCCGGCGCGCTGCCCGCGGCATGTTCGCCATCCGGAGCGGAAACTCGATGTTGGCGTACGCGGTCTTGTTGGGGTAGAGGCCGTAGTTCTGGAAGACCATGGCGATGTCCCGGTCGCCGGCGGCCGTGGCGGTGACGTCCCGGCCGTCCAGGGCGATGCTGCCGGCGGTCGCCGGCTCGAGTCCCGCGAGGCAGCGCAGCAGGGTGGTCTTGCCCGAGCCGGAGGCGCCCAGCAGCACGACGAACTCGCCCGGCAGACAGGTCAGGTCGATGTCGCGCAGGGCCTGGGTCCCGTCGGGATAGACCTTGTTCAGCGCCGAGACGGCGATGCGGTGGCCACGGGCGGAGCTGCCGTCCGGCGGGCCCGGTGTTGTCGTCATACGAATGGTCTTCCGGTCGTCGATCACTTGGGGAGTAGGGCGGCGCCGGCGCTGGCCGCCTCGTCGAGGGCCGCCTTCGCGCTCTTCTTGCCGAGCAGGGCGGCGGTGATGGCGTCGTCGAGCAACTTGTTGATCTGGTTGGCGTTGTTGCCTGGGAAGTTCTGCCACGGTACGAGCGTCTTGAGCTCCGCGACGCTGGGGGCGACCAGCGGATCCGCCGCGGCCTTGCGCGCGGCCTCGCTGTTGACCGGCAGGTATCCGCTGGTAGTGACCATCTGCCCTTGGGCCTGGGGTCCGAGCAGCGCGGCCAGTACCGTCGCCGCCTGCTGCTGCTTGGCCTTGTCTTTGGTGATGATGACGAGTGCGCCGCCGCCGGGCGGGGTGCGGGGCTGCCCGCCGTCGGGTACCGGCATCGGCGCCGCGGCGAGGGAGGCGCCGAGCGACTTGCTGATCAGGGTCCGCACGGACGACGGGTTGAGCACCATCGCGAGGTCACGCCGGGTCAGTGCGTCGTCGATCTGCTGCAGGGTGCCGGGCATGCTGAGCTTGTCGGCCACCAGCTTGGCCCAGTACTCCAGCACCTGCACCCCGGGCGTCTCGTTGAACGTTATCTTCGTGCCGTCCGCGTTGATCATGGAGCCGCCGTTGGAGAGCAGGTAGTTCTGGAAGACCCAGTTGCCGGAGCTCTGCATGAGGCTGGTCGCGACGCCGTACCGTGCGGCCTTGGCGGTCACGATTCGCTCGGAGTACTCGCGCAGCTGGGAGAAGGTCCGAGGCGGCTGGTCGGGGTCGAGGCCGGCCGCGCGGAAGATGTCCTTGTTGTAGAAGAGGGTCATCGTGGACACTCCCCACGGCACGCCGACGAGCTTTCCGTCGATGCGGCCGGCGGCCAGGATGGCGGGGTCGAAGGCGCCGGCGTCGAAGCCGGCGGCCGGCAGCAGCTCGTCGAGGGGCTGGGCGATCTTGTTGGCGTGGTAGTACGGGAGCATGTTGATCCCGACCATCGCGATCTCCGGTACCCGGCCGGCGGTGATGTCCTGCTGGAGCCGGGTGTCGACGTCTGGCCAGTTCGACCCGCTCGCGAGCTCCACCTCGACCTCGGGAAGGCCGGCGATGTCGGCGAACGCGGCGTTGACCGGCGCGGTGACGGTCGCGTAGTTCGGCACCAGGAGAGTCTGTTTGCCGCCCCCGCCGGACCCGCCGCTGCCGGATCCGCTTCCTCCGCCGCAGGCGGCGAGCAGGGTCGCGGCCGCGCCGGACGAGAGGAGGCCGAGGAAGCCGCGGCGGGTGTGTGTGCCGGGAACGGGCCCGTATGTAGGCATGGATGCTCCTTGAGGACGACAGCCGGTGGCTTTCACTCGCCACCGCTGGTGAGTTGTAGCCCGCGGACGAGATGTCGCTGGGCGACGAGGTAGAGGGCGATGAGGGGGGCGATGGCCAGGATCGCGGCGGCCATCTGCTGGCCGTAGCTGATCGAGCTGTCCGGCCCGGCGTACTGGGCGATCGCGTACGTGACGGTGGCCGCGTCGTTCGACCGGAGCATGACCGACGGCCAGTAGAGGTCGTTCCAGTGCAGCACCACGGAGAACGTCACGAAGGCCATGATCGCGGGGCGGACGTTGGGCAGGACGATGTGCCACAGCAGCGCCACCGGCCGCGCCTTGTCGATGCGGGCGGCGTCGAAGACGCTCTGCGGGATCGACAGGATGAACTGCCGCAGCAGGAATACGCCGAAGCCGCTGCCGATCCAGGGCAGGATCAGCACCTGGTAGGTGTCCAGCCAGCCGATGCGGGACAGCGCGTAGAACAGCGGGATCGCGGTTACCTGCGCCGGCACGTTCATGCAGAGGATGACGAGCCAGAAGGCGACGCGCTCGCCGCGAAAGCGGAGCCGGGCCAACGCGTAGGCGGCGGGCAGGGCGAGCACGACCTGGAGCCCGGCGATGAGGAAGACGACCCCGAGGCTGTTGAGGTACAGGTGCGGCCAGTCCAGCGAGGCCCATGCGTCGCGGAAGTTCGCCAGCGTCCACCCGGTGAGCGAGAACGATCCCGGCCGGGTGTGTGCGGGGTCGGTGAGCGAGGTCCAGAGCATCATGACGAACGGGAACAGCTGGATCGCGGTCACAACGGTGAGGATCGCTGTGGCGATCAGCGGCGCGGGCCGGACGGCGATCCGCCTCGTGGTCATCGCGCCACCGCCGA
This sequence comes from Dactylosporangium sp. CA-233914, assembly GCF_050942935.1. Lineage (NCBI taxonomy): Bacteria > Bacillati > Actinomycetota > Actinomycetes > Micromonosporales > Micromonosporaceae > Dactylosporangium > Dactylosporangium sp. CA-233914. The sequence continues at coordinate 9,453,964 of NZ_CP192030.1, forward strand.
GGCGTGGTCGCGGCCGAGCCTGAGCTGCGTGGCGATCGCGACGAGGGTGAGCACGAGCAGCAGGACGCTGACGACCGCGCCGGAGCCGATGTCGAGGTTTTCCACGCCGATCGTGTACTGCAAGTACGACAATGTCGTGCTGCTGTCCAGCGGTCCGCCCTGGGTCATGACACGTACCTGGTCGAACACGCGCAGCGCGTCACCGATCGCGATGACGGTGGCGAAGGTGCCCGCCGGTCGCAGCGCGGGGAGCGTCACGTGCCAGAACCGTTGTAGCGCCGAGGCCTTGTCCATCCGAGCGGCGTCCAGCGTCGTCGACGACACGGTGGTGAGGCCGGCCAGAAACACGATCATGCTGGACCCGATGCCGAACCAGCACCCGACGACCGCCACGGCGGCCAGCGACAGGCCGGTGGAGTTCAACCAGTCGTACGCGCCGACGGTGCGCCCCACCGTCAGGTCGAACACGCCGTCGTTGGGATAGAACAGCCAGCGCCAGACCACGGCCATCGCGGCGAGGGTGCAGGCCGACGGAAGGAAGAGCACGACCCGCCAGAACGCGCCGTGCCGCCCGACGCTGTCGATCAGCACCGCGAGCAGCAGCCCGATGACGACCTGGGCAGGCACGACCACCGCGGCGTACCCGATGGTGCGCAGCAGGGCGCCGCGCAGCGGCCCGCCGCTGATCACGGCGCGCCAGTTGTCGACGCCCACCCACTGAAGCCGCTGGCTGAGCGGGTCGAAGTGGAAGAACGACAGGGCGAGGACGGCCACGATCGGCAGCACGATGAGCGCGCTCATGGCCGCGACGGCGGGCGCCAGGAGCAGCCCGGCGGCGGACCGGCGGCCGCCGGCCGTCGCGGCGGGTGTCGCCGCTGCCGGCGGGAGCGTCTCCGTGGTCATCGCGTTCTCTCCGTTTCCTTTAAGGGAATTGACCATCCTTTGTAAGAAACACTCAACGACATCCGGCAGGCCGGGGTCAACCCGCGACCGTCCCTCCGGGCATGGATTTACTGAAGATTCACTGAGGAGCCACCATGGGCGCCGTGGCGCATCGCGCCGCGTTCACCGGTGGAGCCGGTTCACGCTTGAGCCGCGAGAATCGCCGCCGCCGTCTCGGCGGGACGGGTGACCATGAGCTCGTGGCCGGCGGCGACGTCGACGGTCTTCGCGCCGGGCAGCCGGCCCGTGAAACGCCGCGCCAGATCGATCGGCACGCAGACGTCCTCGGTGGCGGCGATGAAGGCGGTCGGCAGGCCGAGGGCGAGGAACGCCGACAGGCGCCCCGGCTCGACGCGGGCGAGGTGGGGACTGGGACGGAAATGGGTCGCGACCCAGCGCCGCTGCTGCGCCGTTCCCTCTGGCATCACCGCGGCGACCCAGGCGTCGACGTCGACCGTGCGGGAGCCGTCGGGGTGGTCGGTCGTCCCGGGAAGGGATGTCGCGGGAGGTACGACGTCAGCGAGGCGCTCGCCGTCGGCCAGTACCACCCCGGCCAGCCAGGTCACCTGCGCGATCCGGTCAGGTATCGCTTCGGCGACGCGGGGAGCGAGTACGCCGCCTTGGCTGTGCGCCACAATGTGGACGTCGCGCAACTCCTCGTGCTCGACGACGTTGACGACGTCGAGTACGAAGGTCGCGAAGTCACGGACGCACGCCCGCAGGTGCTCGCGGTCGCCGTAGCCGGTCAAGGTGGGCGCGTAGACGCGGTGACCGGCCCGGCGCAGCAGGTCGACGACGTCGCGCCAGCACCAGCCTCCGTGGCCGCCGCCGTGCAGAAGCAGAAACGTAACAGTGATAGCTTTATCCCTTACAACGGAATCGCGGCGGTACTGTCGGCCGCCCGGTCGAAGGACTTCGCTTGCGTACGCGGGAGATGCTCGACGTGTTTGCCACCCCCCAACGCGCCACCCCCGAACCCGCCACGAACGCCGAGGCGGAGCAGACCACGCGCGCCCGGGAGCCGGTTACCCGGGCCGTCCAGCTGCTCGCGTTCATGGTTGACGGCGGCAAGGAGTGCTACGGCGTCAGGGACATCGCGACCGGGCTCGGCATGCCCACCAGCAGCGTCCACCGCCTGCTCCGCCTCCTGCAGCAGGCCTCGATGGTCACCCACGAAGAGCAGGGCAGCTATTCGTTGGCGGCCGAGTTCTACCGGCTGGCGTGGAAGGCCACGTCGGGGCACGGCCTGCGGGAGGCGGCGATGCCCCACCTGCGCCGGCTCGTCGCCCAGGTCGACGAGACGGCGATGCTCGGCATGTACGACAGCAGCCGCGACCAGATGATGCTCGTCGCGTCGGTCGATTCGACGCAGCAGCTGCGCTACGTCACGGAGTTGCACCAGTGGATGCCGCTGACGCACGGCTCCACCGGGCTGGGGATCTTCTCGTTCCTCCCCGAGGAGCGGCGCGAGCAGATCATCGCCACCGAGCTGGCCGGCGCCACCGCCGAGGACATCTCCCTGGTGCGCAAGGAGGTCGAGGTGACCCGGCGGCGCGGCTACGCCCTGTACCGCCGTCACCGGGAACCGGCGACGGTCGGCATCTCCGCGCCGGTCTGGGACGCCACCGCCCGCGTCGTCGGCAACGTCTTCGTCGCGATGCCGGCCGACCGCTACCAGGCGCGCAAGGAACACTGGTTCGGCGAGCCGGTGCAGGTCGCGGCCGCGCGGATCACCCTGGCGATCGGCGGCCGGATGGACGAGACGCTGCCGCGGTCGAGCGCCGCGTGGCAGGCCTACCGCGTGGTCCTGTCGCAGCAGCCGTGACGACGTTGCGGCCACCGGCGGGCTACACGCGCTTCACAGCCGCGGAAAGCGGTCGTAGCTCGCCGAAGTAGCCGGTGCCGCCGGGTATTCCACTGTCGGCAGTCATCGCCAGTACCCGCTCGGCGTCCAGCGCCAGCTGCTTGAACTCGATGGATATCGCGTCGTCGGTCGCGGTGATCACGACGTACTCCGCGACCGCCCGGTACTCGCCGTGGGTCTCCTCGTCGGGCAGGTCGCGGGCGTCGGGCAGCCACACCGGCCACGGAAACCGGATCGGCGCCCGCCCGACGCTACCGACGTTGACGAGCGTGAAGTCGTGGTGTCTGCGCAGCATCTGCTGGTGCGAATGCCCCGATGCCAGCACGCTGGCGACCCGGCCGCCGAGCATGTCGTCGATGTCGCGCTGGCTGGTGGTGGGGAGGATGAAGTCGTAGTTGTGCCGCGGCGAGCCGTGAAAGCAGAGCAGGGTATGGGCGGCGTTGAGCGGCAGCTCGGCGGTGAGCGGGAGGCCGCCCAGGTAGGCGAGGTCGTCGTCGGTGAGCTGGGCTCGGGCCCAGGCGAGCGCTGCGACGTGCTGGTCGCGCACCGGCTTGAGCCGGCGGTGCCGCAGCGCCGGCTCCCGCTCGACGGCGCCGGGGTCGGCCAGCCAGGTGTCGCCGTTGCCGGCGACGACGGTGACGCACGCCTCGCGTACCCGGGCAAGGGTCTGGTGGGGGCAGGGTCCGTAGGCGATGTCGCCGAGGCAGGCGATCTGGTCGACGCCTTCGGACGCGAGCGCATCCAGGGTGGCGTCGAGGGCGACAGGATTGCCGTGGATGTCGGAGATGAGGCCGATCTTCATGTCAGGCTCCCGCCGGGCGGGTCACGGCCAGCGCGGCGTCCACCGCGTCGAGGGTGAGCTCCAGGTCCTCGGCGGTGTGAGCGCTGGACGTGTACCACTTCGCCCCCGGATTGACGAAGACGCCCCGGCGGATGAGCTCGACGCCGAAGCGGCGGCTCGCGGCCAGGTCGGCCCGCTGGTACGAGGCGTAGTCGACGATCGGGTGCTCGGCGAAGACCGGCTCGATGGCCGGGTCGGGGCCGATGACCTGGAGTGGGACGGATCGTCGCCGCGCGATCTCCGCGATACCGGCCCGCAGTTGGCGCCCGTGCTCGTGCGCGCGGCGCAGCGCGTCGGTGCCGACGAGCACGCGCAGGGTGGCGAGGCCGGCGACCGCGGCCAGGGGGTTGCCGTTCAACGTGCCGCTGAGCCAGATGCCGCCCTGGCCGACCGGCCGGCCGGGCGCCGCGAGCTCCATGACGTCACGCCGCCCCGCGACGGCCGCCAGCGGGAGCCCGCCGCCGAGGATCTTCCCGAGTGCGCAGAGGTCGGGCGTCACCCGGTAGTAGGTCTGTGCTCCGCCGATGTCCAGGCGGAACCCGGTCACCAGCTCGTCGAAGACGAGCAACGCGCCGGCTGCTGAGGTCAGTCGCCGCAGCTCGCCGAGGAAGCCCGGCCGGGGCTCGATCGCGCGCTGGACGGGTTCGACGATCACGGCGGCTACCTCGTGCCCGGCCAGGAGGTTCGCCACCGCGCCGGCGTCGTTGAAGGGTGCGACCAGCACGTCCTCGGCCGCGAGGCCGGGGATGCCGGCAGAGTCGGGCCGCGGGAGGGCACTGCCGGAGAGCACGGGCCTCGTCCCATGCATGACCGCGTCGTGGTAGCCGTGGAACCCGCCCTCGAACTTGACGATCTTTGTGCGGCCGGTGAAGGCGCGGGCCAGTCGCAGCGCGTAGAAGGTGGCGGCGCTGCCGTCGCCGACCAGCTTGACCGACTCGGCGCAGGGTACGAGGCGGCAGATGTGCTCGGCGAGTTCGATCGCGGGACGGTTGAGCACGTACGAGGTGCTCGTGCGGGACAGTTGCGCGCGCAGCGCCTCGGCAACGTCGGGGTGAGCGTGTCCGATCACCATCGGTCCGGAAGAGAGCACGTGGTCGACGAACTCGCGCCCACCAAGACTCGTCAGGCGCGACCCGCGCGCGTGGTCGAGGACGAAGTCGACGTCGTCGGGGAGCTTGAATGTGCCGAATCCGCCGCCGGAGATGACGCTTTTCGCCCGCGTGATGTACTGGCGGTCGAGCGCTCCGGCCGGGGCCGTGACGAGCGGTGTGTTCACGGGTTCTCCTGATGAGTGCCGCGCCCGGACGGGAGCCGCCGCAGCGCGGGGATGATGTGTTCGGCAGTGCGAAGCAGCTGGTCTTCGGCCGACCGTAAGGTGGCGAAGCGGAGGATGACCGTGCGCGCGCCGGCCTCGACGAAGGGGGCGAGCCACTCCAGGCACGCCTGCGTGTCGCCGGCGAAGAATCCCGGCCGCCGCAGGGAAAGCTCCTCGGGGTCGCACCCGTAGTACCTGACGCAGTACTCGCGCAGCTCACCCGCGGTGCGCCGCGACTGTCCAATCAGGATTGTCGGCACGAAGGCCGCGGAGAGGGCGCCGTCGGGACGGCCGTGGTCCGCCGCGCACTGCCGTATCTCGTCCCACCCGTCGCGAAACCGTGACGCGTCTTGCAGGTATGGCATCCATCCGTCGAGGTGCCGCGCGACGAGGCGCCGGGCACGCGGTCCGGTGCCGCCGAGCCAGAACGGCGGGCCGCCGGGCGTCGAGGGCCGGGGCTGTACGTCCACCGGCTCGGCGACGTCAATGAACGGGCTCTGCGGCCGGACCGCGCCTTCGGCTCCCCAGAGTCGGCGGCACACCGCGATCGTGTCCGCCATGCGCGCGAACGGCCGGTCCGCGGCGAGCCCGACCGCGGCGAACTGGTCGCTCAGGGCCGGGCCGGGCAGTCCGACGCCGGCCCCGAGCGTGAGCCGTCCGGGGGCGAGGCGGTCGAGCGAGGCGAGCACGTACGCCAGCATGACCGGGTGGCGCAGCGCCGGGATGAGCACCGATGTGCCCAGGTGCATCCGCGGGAGCCGGCCGGCGAGCGCGGCCAGCAACGACAGTCCGTCGACCCGCGCCCGGCCCAGCGGCGAGTCGCTGACCCACAGCGAGTCGTACCCGCTCGACGCGGCCATGTCGGCGAGCGCGAGCAGGCGCTCCGTGCCCAAGTCGCCGGCGACCGCGAGCTCGCGCGACGGCAGGACATAGCCGACCCGCACCGTCTCAGTCATCAGTATATTCCTTTAAACGGGACGTCAATTCCTTTAAACGCTAGCGAGCGTCGACTGCGGGCGTCAAGAGATGGGCGTGGTCGTTGACGCCCTCCACCCACCAGGTCCCGCGCTCGTGGCGGAGGGTGGTGATCGAGGCGTTGTGTACCTGGAACGGGTACGGGCCGCACGGCTGGCACGACAGGGCCCGGCTGAGCACCGCCTGGATGAAGCCGCCGTGGCTGACGCAGACCACCCGCTGTCCCGGGTGTCCGGTCGCGCAGCGACGCAGCATCGCGTCCGCCCGGAGGGCGAGCGCCGCGGAGCCCTCGCCCTCCGGCGGGAGGTCCCAGCGCGGCCGTACCCGCCACTGCTTCCACAGTGGACCGTGCGCCCGCTCCACCTCGGCGGTGGTCAGGCCCTCCCAGGCGCCCATGCCGACCTCGCGCACCAGCGGCTCGGGCACGAACTCGACGCCGGTCCGGCCGGCGACGGGCCGGGCGGTCTGGCGCGCCCGCCGCAGGTCGCTGGTGTAGCCGGCGTCGAAGCGCGCGCCACTGAGCCGGTCCGCGAGCGCGCTCGCCTGTCGGTGACCAAGCGCACTGAGCGGCGGGTCCTGCTGCCCTTGGAAGCGGGACTCGCGGTTCCAGGTCGTCTCGCCGTGGCGGACGAGCAGCAGCATGACGGGTCGAGACGGGTCACCGTTCATTCACATTCCCTTCAGAGAAACGGCCGTTCTCTTGGAGAGCATATGCGGCTAGGGTTCCGGCAGGGAGGTGGCATGGGGATGCCGGAGCCGTGGGAGTGGGGCGAAGCGCAGTGGCGTGCCCGCGTCGAACGGGTGCGGGCCGGCCGCGCGCTGCGCCCCGCCGGATGGCCGTCGGACGCGCGCTGCGCGGTCGCCCTGTCGTTCGACTCCGACCACGAGGCGACCGAGTTGCGGGCGGGCGGCGGCTCGATCGGCCGGCTCGCCCAGGGGCAGTACAGCAGCCGCCGGGGCGTGCCGCGCATCCTCGACATCCTGGAGCGGCGTGGCGTGCCGGCCACGTTCTACGTGCCGGCGGTGGTGGCGCTGCTCCACCCCGACGAGCAGCGGCGGCTGGCAGCCGCCGGGCACGAGATCGGCATCCACGGCTGGATACACGAGCGCACCTCGCCGCTGCCCGTTCAGATCGAACGCGACCTGCAGCTGCGCTCCGCCGACACCCTGCACCAGGTCACCGGCGTGCGCCCGGTCGGCATCCGGACCCCGTCGTGGGACTTCAGCGAGCACACCCTCGCCATCACCCGGGACATGGGCCTCGAGTACGACTCGTCGCTCATGGCCGACGACGACTGCTACGAACTCCTCCTCGACGGGCAGCCGACCGGCGTCATCGAGCTGCCTGTCGAGTGGATCCGCGACGACGCCGTCTACTTCGCCACCCATCACGCCACCGGGGCGCGCCCGCACCTGTCACCCGGCGACGTCTACGACATCTTCCGCCGCGAGTTCGACGCCGCGTGGGACGAAGGCGGCATCTTCCAGCTCACGCTGCACCCGCACCACATCGGCCACCGCTCCCGCGTCTGGATCCTCGACGAGCTCATCGCACACGCCCAGGCCCGCGGCCGCGTCTGGTTCGCCACCCACGCCGACGTCGTCCAGTACGCCCGCGCGCACGCCATGTGATCAGGAGTCGCAGTCATGGACAACTTCTCCCGCACCCAGGTCGTGCGCAAGACCGTCGTCCCGAGCGCCGGAGGGGTCGTGGCGGCAGCCCACCCGCGGGCCGCGGAGATCGGGGCGGCCGTGCTCGAAGCCGGCGGCGATGCCGTCGACGCCGCGGTCGCGGTGTCGTTCGCCATCGGCGTCGTCGAGCCGTGGATGAGCGGACCCGCGGGCGGCGGGGCCATGGTGCTCTGGCGCGCCGACGAGCGGCGGGCCGGCGTGGTGGACTTCGGCATGCGAGCGCCGCGCGCGCTCGACCCGGCCGACTACCCACTGGCGGACGGGGTACCACCCAACGACATGTTTCCCTGGCCGACCGTGCTCGACAACCGCAACGTCCAGGGCGCGACCGCGGTTGCCGTTCCGGGCGTCGTCTCCGGGATGGGTGTCGCACACGACAGGTACGGGCGCCTGCCCTGGACGGACCTCGTCACCCCGGCCGTCGGCCTCGCCCGCACGGGTCTGCTCGTCGACTGGGTCTCCACGCTGTTCACCGCCTCAGCGGCGCGTTCACTCGCCGCCGACCCGGACGCCGCCCGCATGTTCCTCGACGACGGCACGTGGCCGATCTGCGGCGTCTGGACCGCGACCACCGACCGGCACCTCGATCAGAGCGCGGTGGCCGCGACGCTCGAGCGCATCGCCGCCCTCGGAGCCCGCGAGTTCTACGAGGGCGAGGTCGCCCACGCGCTGGTACGCGACCTGCGCGCGAAGGGCAGCCGCATCTGCGGCGCCGACCTTGCCGACTACCGCGCGCGCTTCGTGGCGGCGCGGACGGTGCGATACCGCGGCGGCTGGGTGCACGCGACGCCCGGCCTCACCGGAGGCCCAACCCTCGCAAGGGCGCTCGCCATCCTGGGGCCGGAATTGGCCGATGTGGAGCGGCCGCCGGGCGCGGAGAGCTACGTCGCCTACGCCCGCGCACTCGACCGCGCGTACACCGAGCGGCTCGCCGGCATGGGCGACGCCCAGGAGCTTGCACCCACGTGTACGACGCATTTCAGCGTCGTCGACCGCGACGGCAACATGTGTTCCGTCACGCAGACACTCCTGTCGATCTTCGGCGCCCGCGTCGTGTCCCCATCGACGGGCCTGCTGCTCAACAACGGAATCATGTGGTTCGATCCGGTCCCCGGCCGGCCCAACTCGCTCGGGCCGGGCAAACGGTGCCTGGGCAACTTCAGCCCGGTGATCGGCGAGACCGCCGACGGCCGCCGGTTCGCCCTCGGCGCATCCGGCGGACGCAAGATCATCGCAGCCGTCCTCCAGATCGTCTCCTTCCTCGTCGACCACGGGATGAGCCTGGAGCATGCGTTCCACCAGCCGCGCATCGACGTCAGCGGCGCCGGTCGGATCACCGCCGACCGCAGCCTGCCCCAGCCGGTCCTCGATGCACTCGTCGCGGTGCTGCCCACCGTCACGACCGTCCGCACCAATTTCCCGTACTCCTTCGCCTGCCCGTCAGCCGTACTGCGCCACGACAACGCCAACATGGGCTGCACCGAGATCATGTCGCCCTGGGGGGACGTCGCACTGGAACAGACGCCGTCTCACGAATTCTGATCGGCTGCTGATCGGCCCGGCCCGTTGGGCGTGCGCCGGAGCCATCGGCATGTGGCGTATTTCCGTCATCATCTGGCAGGTTATCGGAAGCCTGACACAGTGGCGGGTTGGAAGCATCAGAGGGTGCGTAGGAGAACCTCGATCGCCCTGCTCGCCGTCGGCCACGCCTGCGTCGACATCTACCAGGGCACCGTCGCGGCCTTGGTGCCGTTGTTCGTCGCCGAACGCGCGTACACCTATGCGGCGGCGTCCGGGATCGTGCTGGCCGCCTCGCTGCTGTCCTCGGTCGCGCAGCCGCTGTTCGGCGCGCTCACCGACCGGTGGGCGATGCCCTGGCTGCTGCCCGTCAGCACGGTGCTGGGCGGGGTGGGGATCGCGGCGAGCGGGCTGAGCGGCGACTACGCGCTCACCCTGCTGTTCGTGGCGGTCTCCGGCATCGGGGTGGCCGCCTATCACCCCGAGTCCGCGCGCCTGGCCCGCCTGGCCAGCGCGGGCAGCCACACAGCCATGGCGTACTTCTCCACCGGGGGCAATGTCGGCTTCGCGCTGGCGCCGCTGATGGTCGCCGCGGTCACGGCCGCCGGGGGCCTGAACTGGACGCCGCTGCTGGTCGTGCCGGCCCTGGCCGGTGCCGCGACGGCCCTGCCCGTCCTGCACGCCCTGGTCCGCCGCAGGCCCGTCGGCGGCGGCGCGGTGGCGCCAGCCGGCCAAGACGACACCGCCTCCTTCGTGCGGCTGTCGCTGGCCGTGGTGTTCCGGTCGATCGCGTTCATCGGGCTGAGCACTTTCATCTCGCTGTACGCCCAGCAGCGCATGCACGCGAGTCCGGCGGCGGGGACGGCCGCGCTGTTCGTGCTCTACCTCGGCGGTGTGGCCGGCTCGGTGCTGGGCGGCTCGGCCGCGGCCCGCTGGGGCCGGGTGGCGGTCTCCCGCTGGTCGTACGCGATCACGGCGGTGGCGGTCGCGGGCGTGGTGTGGGTACCCGGACCGGCGTTCTACCTGTTCGTGGCCGTGACCTCGGCCGGCCTCTACCTCCCCTTCTCCCTGCAGATCACCCTCGGCCAGGACTACCTGCCCTCGCGGGTGGGCACCGCCAGCGGCATCACCCTGGGCCTGGCCGTCAGCGTCGGTGGTCTCGTCAGCCCCGTCCTCGGGGCCGTGGCCGACGCCACCTCGCTACGGACCGCATTGGCGCCGCTGGCCGTCATGCCGGTGCTGAGCTGGCTGATGTTCCGCACTCTGCGCGATCCCGGCGTGCCGCGCCCCCGAACCGCCGACGCTGTACGCGATCCTGGGACCTACCTCGTGGGGTAGGTGCCCGGGGTGTGGCCGAAGGTGCGGCGGAACACGTCGATGAACACGCTGGCCGATGACCAGCCGCATTGATGGGCCACCGAGGTCACCGGTGCCCTGTCGGCGAGCAGGATCAGCGCATGGTGCAGGCGCAGCTGGGTCCGCCATTGCGGGAAGGTCATGCCGAGGTCGCGGCGGAACATTCGGGACAAGGTGCGGTCGCTGGCGCCGACCTCACGGCCGAGGTCGGCGAGTGTGCGGTTGTCGCCCGGGTCGGCCTGCAGGAGGGCACACACTGCACGCAGCAATGGTTCGGTGGGGGTCGGCACATGCAGTGGCTGCTGAGCGCAGGCACGTAACTGGTCGAGCAGCACGGCGCGCAGCCGGTCGCGTTCCGGGCTCTGCTCGCCGGCGTCACGGGTGTAGGCGATGAGCAGCTCACGTAGCAGCGGGCCGACCGACAGGACAGTCGGGGTTTGCAGGCCGAGCGGGTTGCTGGTGGCGGGCAGTCCCACCAGGTGCAGTTCGAGCTCGCCGTAGGCGCGGTGGGCATGCACCGTGCCGGCCGGCACCCAGATGGCGCGAGTGCCCGGGGCGACCCAGGATCCCTCGCTGGTCGTGACGGCCAGCACCCCGCGGGCGGCATAGATGATCTGGTGATCGTCGTGCCGGTGCGCGTCGATCTCGCCCCCTGACGCGAGCCACTGGGCACGGGTAGGAGCCACCGACATGTGGCGGATTTCCTTCACCATCCGTCAGTTTATCCAAATCCAGACGCGCGCAAGCCCTGGTGCCCACAGTCCGGACGGATGTTATGCGACTTCAGCTGCCGGGTCGCTGCCGGCGACTTTCAGCAGCAGCGCGATGAAGGTCTCGGCTTCGCTCTTGCTCAGTTTGTCGAGCATCTGGGTCGCGGCGGACTTCGAGGCGATCACGCCCTTGATGTAGAGCTCCACCCCGTACTCGGTGATCGAGACCAAGCGCTGACGTTTGTCGGTGGGATCCGGGCTGGTCTTCACCGCCCCGGCAGCGCTGAGCCGATCGACGATGCCCTTGATGGTGGCCGCGTCGGTGGAGATGAGCCGGCCGAGACGGTTCTGCGACACGCTGCCGAACTGCACCAGACGGGCGAGTGCCGCGAACCGCGGCGGTGACAGCACCGGCGGGGCTGCCTCCATGAAACGTGAAGTGTTGTCTTGGGAGCAGCGTCGCAGGAGATATCCCACGTTCAGGCCGAGATCGTACTGGATGACGGTGCCTTGGTCGGTCATTCGATTCCTCCGGGATTCATTCGGACAGTAACGCTCTCTGGCTCACCGCTGAGTGTTTGATCGCCATCGAGCAGCACTGAGTCCGGCATACTGCCGTGGGGTGCGTTTCGCGTACGCGTGCGGCCGCGGTCGTCGACGAAACCGCGGCGGCTGGCCAGAACCCCGCTCGTGACCTGCACGACCAGCACGCACCCGATCAGGACAAGCACTCCGCCGCCGTGAAGCGGTGTGCCCAGCAGCAGGCCGGCGCCGACGGCACCGGCCGCCGCCATGAGATAGCCGACGGACTGTGCCATCGCCGAGGCGTCACCGGCTTGCGTGTGGTCTCGTGTATGCACCCCGAACAGTGCCAGAGCGTGCACCAGGGCGACCCCCATCGCGATTCCGATGAGCGAGTTCCACACCACGATCAGCGCAGGGGCAACAACCACGAGCAGAATCGCGGCCAACGGAAGCACCGCGATCCACGCGATCGCTCGCTGATCTGCCGGCATCCAGCGCAGCAGGGCCGAGCACAACACGATGCCGGCGATGCTGCACAGCTGCATCCAGCCCTGGTGCACCCCGGCGAGCACGGGCGGCACCCCGATCGACGCTTCGATGGAAGGCCACGCAGCCAAGACGACGTAGTACACCGTCGACTGCGCACCCATGAAGACCGCCATCTGCCAGCCGCGCCACGAGGCCCACGGCGACCACTGGGATCTGGGAGCACGCTCCACCGGGGCACCGCCGCCACGGCGCGACACCAGGTCCGGGATCAGCAGCGCCAGCGCGACAGCGCCAAGCAGCCCCCACGCCGAGAGCGGAAGGTGCCAACCCCAGGAGCTGATCGCCGCCAACGGCAGAGCCGTCGAGGACGCGATCGCGGCGGCCACCGCCTGCGAGCTCATGTAGGCGCCGGTGATCGTTGCGATGTGTTCGGAAAAGTCGCGCTTGATCAGCGCCGGAATGACCACGTTCAACGCTGAGACACCAAGGCCGGCCAGAACGGTTCCGCCCCACAGCGCGACCATTGAATCGATCACTCTCACTCCAAGGCCGAGCACAACGGCGCCAAGCGATGCAGCGATCAACCACTCCATCCCCCACCAGCGACTGAACTTGGGAACCAGCGGCGAAAACAGACCGAAGCACAGCACTGAAACAGTGATCATCATGGACGCGGCCATATGGCCCCCGGTGTCGGCCGCGATCAGCCCCGCGAGCGGACCCACCACGGCGATGCCAGCGCGAAGGTTGGCCGCCAGCAGCACCACCGTCAGCAGCGCACGAATCACGCCCAGCCCGGCTCCGCTCGGCCCGCTGGAGACTCGTCGTTTCGTCATTGACATCCGATCGGCTGCCGCAACTTGTTTGTATACAAACAAGACGGTAGCATCCGTCGTCACCTGGAGGTGACAGGCAACTGGAGCCCCCATCCACCGCCGCCCGAACAGCCCCAATTCGGACAATCGCAGCGATGTCGAGCCGTCGCGAAACTCGGGTCAAGGGCCACCACGCAACGAGGTGCAGCATGGCAGGACGAAGTGATGTCGCCCGGCTGGCGGGCGTGAGCCCGGCTGCCGGCTCCTCCGGCGCGAACGGCTCGCACCCCGTCAGCGACGAGACTCGTACTCGCGTACTCGCCGCCATCGACCAGATCGGCTACCGCCCGAGCGCGGTCGCGCGCAGCCTCGCCTTGTCGCGGACAAACTCCGACCTGCAAGCCATCGGCGCCCTGCGCGCGATCGAAGACTCAGGACGTCGCGCCGCCGTCGCCGTTGCCGGGTTCGACGACGTCCGGATGAGCGCGCAAACGTTCCCGCCGCTGACCACAGTCACGCGACCGTTCGAGGCGACGGCCGACGCCGCGGGTTAACCGGCTGACAGAGCTGATCGGTGGCCCCGAGGACCAGGACACCGAGCAGCCGCACATCCTGCCGCCGACCTCCCTGACATCCGCGAGCCCGGCGGATCCCGCACCACAACCCGTTCCGGCAAGCACCGGCAATCACCTGAGCAAGGAGCAACATCATGAAGTTCAGCTCACTCTCGCCAGTCGCTGCTACAGCAGCGGTCGCGCTCATGCTGACCGCATGCAGCGGCGGAACCGCCTCGAGCCCGTCGAACACCGACGGAAAGCTCTCCATCGCGAACGTGGTGGCCGGCCCTCTCGGCGACCAGAGCATGTACGACAGCGCGCAGCGTGGCCTCGACAAGCTGAAGACGGACGGGCACCAGACCAACACCCTCCAGGCCGACGCCAACAACCCCACCCAGTGGAAGGCGAATCTCGAGTCGGTTTCCGTCGGTAAGTGGAGCATCGTCGTCACCGGCTCCTCGCAGATGACCGACATCGTCACCGGGTCCGCTCCGAAGTTCCCCAACCAGCACTACATCTTCTACGACGCGGTGGTGGACGCCCCCAACGTCGCCTCGATCACCTACAAGCAGAACGAGGGGTCCTTCCTCGCCGGCGTGCTCGCCGCCGAGGCGACCACCGACAAGTCCAGCTTCCCGCTCTCGGGCGGCAGCAAGACCGTCGGCGTGATCGGCGGTGTCGACATTCCGGTGATCAACGACTTCATCGCCGGTTTCAAGTCCGGCGTGAAGGCCGTTGACCCCTCCGTCAAGGTGCTCACCAGCTATGTCGGGTCCTTCTCCGACTCCGCCAAGGGATACGACCAGGCCAAGAGCATGTATGACCAGGGCGCCGACGTCGTGTTCCAGGTCGCCGGAGGCTCCGGAGTCGGCGCCCTCCAGGCCGCCAAGGACGCGAACAAGTACGCCATCGGCGTCGACAGCAACCAGAACGCCATCCAGAAGGGGCACGTCCTCGCCTCCATGCTCAAGGAGGTCGGAAACTCCCTCGTCCAGGCCATCGATGCCGCCCAGAAGGGCGACCTCGCCTACGGCAAGACAACCTCGTACGGGCTCAAGAACAACGGCGTCGCTCTGACCTTCGACAACAACGGCGGCATCGTCCCGCAGCCGGTCATCGACAAGATCGACCAGTACAAGCAGCAGGTCATCGACGGGAAGATCACCGTCCCGACCGCCAAGGGCTGACCCCCGGACGTCGGTGGGGGTCACCGGTGTGACTCCCACCGACCCACTCGACACAGAAGGCGCGAAACAACGTGCAGACGAACCGCCCCATCCTTGAGTGCGAGCACGAGGACGTGCAGACGAGCCGGCCCATCCTCGAGCTGCAGCACATCACGAAGACGTTCGGACGCAAGGTGGCCAACAACGACATCTCGCTGACGGTGTACCCGGGCAAGGTGCACGCGATCGTCGGCGAGAACGGCGCCGGAAAAACGACCCTGATGAACATGATCTCAGGCCACCTGCAACCGGACTCCGGCGAGATCGTCTTCGACGGCTCGCCCGTGGTCATCACGGGCGCGAACAAGGCCGACACTCTCGGCATCGGCATGGTTCACCAGCACTTCAAGCTTGTTCCGTCCCTCACGGTCGCCAGCAACATCTTCCTTGGCCGCGAGATCCGAACCCGCTACGGCAAGCTCGACCAGCGGGCGATGAACAAGCGCGTCGAGGAACTTTCCGAGACCTTCGGTCTGGCGGTCAACCCCAAGGACAAGGTCGAAGACCTCTCCATCGGAGAGCGCCAGCGAGTCGAGATTGTCAAAGCGCTCTCGCACGACACTCGGCTCCTGATTCTCGACGAGCCGACGGCCGTGCTCACCCCGGCCGAGACCGAAGAGATGTTCGTGGTCGTGCGCAACCTCGCCGCGCAGGGCTGCGCCGTCATGTTCATCTCGCACAAGCTCGGCGAAGTGCTTTCCATCGCCGACGAAGTGAGCGTGATCCGGGACGGCAGGGTAGTCGACACGCGCCGCGCCGCCGGCCTCGAGCAGTCCGACATCGCGTCGATGATGGTCGGCCGCGAGGTTCTCCTCCGGATCGAGCACACGCCGCCCACGCCCAAAGGCGAAGTGCTCAAGGTCGAAGGCCTCTACGCCGTCGACCACCGCGGCGCCCTGGCCGTCAACGACCTCTCCCTCACCGTCCGCAGCGGAGAAATCGTCGGCATCGCCGGCGTGGAAGGCAATGGTCAGGCCGAGCTCGCCGCGGCGATCGCCGGCATGTATGGGCCTCCGCGCGGACGCATCGCACTCAACAACAGGGACGTCACCCGCGCGACGGTCGCCGGCCGGCGCGAGCACGGCCTGGCCTACATCCCCGAAGACCGGCACGAGGAAGGCGCGGCGCCCAGCCTGTCGGTCGCCCAGAACATCGCCGCCACCCACCTGACTCCCCCGATCAGCCGCTTCGGCTGGCTCTCCTACAGTGCGATGCGATCCTTCGCGCGAACCCTCATCGAGAGGTTCGACGTCCGTGGAGCCGGCACCGAAACGCCCATCGGTACCCTGTCCGGCGGAAACATGCAGAAAGTCATCATCGCTCGCGAGTTCGCGTCCGATCCGACAATGCTGATGGTCGCGCAGCCCACACGCGGGGTCGACGTCGGCGCGATGGAGTTCGTACACCGCCGCATCGTCGAGGCACGAGACGCCGGCGCAGGTGTGCTGCTGATCTCCGCCGACCTCAACGAAGTCATGAGTCTCTCCGACCGGCTGCTTGTGATCTACCGCGGCCAGATCGTCGCCGAGTTCACCCAGGACACCATGACCGAGACCGCCGTCGGGCTCGCCATGGCCGGCGTCAAGCCCACCGACGGCCCTCTCGCCCAAGACCATGTACTCGTCCAGGAAGAACTCGCCGCACCAGGCAAGACCCTCATCGACGACGAACGCGTGGCGGACCAGGCCGAGCCGACCACCGCCACCAAGCTCAGCGGCCCGGTCACGACTTCCACCAGCGCAATCGCCGCAGCCCCGCATGACGACTCATGGAAGGGCGGGCTGAAGGCGTGGCTGACGAGGACAGCGACCGTCGCGCGCCAGCCTGTGGCCGCCGTCGTCGTCGCCCTTCTGGTCGGCGCCGTCGTAATTCTCGCGATCGGCAAAAACCCGATCACCGCTTACGTCGAGCTCTTCACCTCCGGGTGGCGCACCCCGTTCGGTATCTCGAACATCCTGGCGACCTTCACCATCCTGTCGATCATGGCCGTGGGCACGATCACCTCGTTTCGCGCAGGATTCTTCAACATCGGCGGGGAAGGACAGCTCTACTTCGGAGCGTTCTTCGGCGCCGTCGCCGGATTCAGCTTCAACGGGCTTCCCCCCGTGCTGCACATCATCCTCGCCCTGCTCGTCGGAGCACTCGCCGGCGCGCTCGGGGGCCTGATACCAGGTGTGCTCTACGCCTTCTGGCGGGTCGACATCATCGTCGCCACCCTGCTGCTGTCCGAAGTCGCGAAGCTCATCACGAACTTCTTCGTCACCGGCCCGTTCCAGGACCCCACCGCCGGTGCCGCGGCCAGCCAGAAGATCTCCCCCGACGTCCGGCTGCCCCTCTTCGACGCCGCGTACGGGTTCGGACCCGACCTCCTGATCGCCCTGACCATCGTGGTGATCATGGCACTCGTGCTCAACCGCACCGGCTGGGGCTTGAAGGGCAAGGAGATGGGCGAGCTCAACCGCTTCGCCGAATATACCGGCGTCTCCACCCTTCGCATGTCGATCCAGGTCATGATGCTCTCCGGCGCTATCGCCGGCTTCGCCGGCGCCCTGTTCGTGCTCGGACCTAACGGCGGCCGCTTCGTCCAGGTGTTCTCCCCCGGCTACGGCTTCCTCGCGATCACCGTCGCGCTCCTGGCCCGGCTCAACCCGTGGGCATCCCTGCTGGCCGCCCTGTTCTACGCCACCATGATGGCCGGCGGCACGGGCATCCAGGCCGCGGGCGTTCCCTACCCGCTCGTGATCGTGCTGCAGGGTCTGATCATCATCTCCATCACCACGACGTTCGTCCTCGGCCGGCGCAAGCGCAGGCGAGCCGCGCTCGCTCCCGAACCGGTCACGTTCAGCAAGGGAGAATCCAAGTGAACGAGATCCTCGCGCAGGTTCTCACGGTCGGCACGCTGGCAGTCATCCTGGCCAAGATCGCGCCGATCCTGCTTGCCGCGATCGGGGGCGCGTTCACGCACATGGGGAACATCCTCAACATCGGCCTGGAAGGCATGATGCTCGTCGGAGCATTCGCCGCCGTCGCAGTCGGCTCGATAACCAATCCCTACGTCGGGATCCTCGCCGCCATGGGAGCCGCGCTGGTGTTCGCCCTGATCTTCGCCGTGGCCGCACTCATCTTCAAAGCCGACTTCATCGTGGTCGGCATCGGTATCAACCTCCTGGCCACTGGTGCCACCGTGCTGATGCTGACCGTGTTCTACGGCAACGCCGGCGTCACGCCCTCCGGTGTGAAAGCGAACCTTGCGCACCTTGACCTGGGCCTCCTGTCGAAGATCCCGGTCATCGGCCCGGCGATCAACGACCAGACCATCCTGGTCTGGCTTGCCTTCCTGCTGGTCCCCGCCTACGCCTATGTCCTGTACCGCACCCGCTACGGCGTGCACCTGCGCGCCGTCGGTGAGGACGAGCCCGCCGCCGTCGCCGCCGGCATCAACGTCTTCAAGGTCAAGTTCATGGCGATCCTGCTCTCCGGCATCTTCTGTGGTCTCGCCGGCGCGCAGCTCGCGATGGCGACTGTCGGCTCGTTCACCGCCGGCATGACCGCTTCTCGCGGCTTCATTGCCGTCGCCGCACTCACGTTCGGACTGGGCCGCCCATGGCGAACGCTCATCGCCTGCGCCATCTTCGGCGCCGCCGACGCCGTCGCCGATCGGCTCGCCCTCGCCGGCCTGAACTCGTCGCTGTCGCTGACCACGCCGTACATCATCACGATCGCCGCCCTCGTGCTTGCCGCGATCCGCGTCCGCTCGGCGCTCAAGGCACGCGCCAAGAAGGCCCTCCTGGCCGCCGGCGCCTAACCTCGGCGACACAGACCGATACCAGAGCTTGCCGGCCCCACACCTGGAAGGATAAAGATGGCCACCAAGATGATCCTCGACTGCGACACCGGGGTTGACGACACCATGGCGATCATGTACGCGGCTTTGCACCCCGACATCGAGCTGCTTGGTGTCGGCTCCGTCTGGGGCAACGTCGACGTGCCAACCGCCACCCGCAACACGATTCACACCCTCGAGCTGGTCGGCGCCGGACACGTCCCCGTCGCACAGGGCGCAGCAGGCCCGCTCCTGCGCACGCCGAACTACTTCGGCTACCACGTGCACGGCGACGATGGGCAAGGCAACGCCTACGATCACGCCCCTGTCGGTCCCGCGGCGCCGACCACCGCCGCGCAGCAAATCGTCGAGATCGTACGGGCCAACCCCGGTGAAGTCTGGCTCGTTCCGGTCGGTCCACTGACCAACATCGCGACAGCGCTCGCGCTCGCCCCGGAGCTCCCCGAGCTCGTCGCCGGAGTCTCCATCATGGGAGGTGCCGCGCTGGCCCCCGGCAACACCTCTCCAGCGGCGGAGGCTAACATCGCCCACGACCCCGAAGCCGCCGCTGCGGTGTTCCGAGCACCCTGGCCGATTATCATGGTCGGACTCGACGTGACGATGAAGGTGTTGATCACGCCGGAGCGCCGAGCGGTTCTCGACGCCGGCGGACCCACCGCCCAGTACATGTCGCGAATCATGCAGTTCTACGGCGAGTTCTTCGAAAAGACCACCTTCGGAACGTGGGCCGCGACCATGCACGACACCCTGGCAGTCGCGGCCGCCGCGGGCACACTCAAGATCCGTTCGGCGCCGAACGTCAACGTCGAGGTCGATTGCTCGGGCGGCCCATCACGTGGCGCCACCGTGTGCGACATGCGCGGCATCTACGCCGGCTTCCCCCCTCAGCCGGGAGCGCACTGCCAAGTCCTTCTGGATGTCGACGACTCCATCGCCGACGAGGTGATCGAACTCATCGCCCGGCACCAGCCTGCCTAGCCCTCCACGCACGGTCAGCACATCCACGAAAGGCGAACACCCGTCCATGACATCGGTCGTTGTCCTCGGCAGCGCAAACGCCGACCTGGTCGTTGAAGTTTCCCGCCGGCCCGGCGGTGGAGAGACTCTCACCGGCTCCGACCTGCGCGTGTATCCCGGCGGCAAGGGCGCAAACCAGGCCGCGGCCGCTGCGCGCGCAGGCGCGACTGTCCGCTTTCTCGGCTGCGTGGGAAACGACGCCAACGCGACTGTCCTCCACGAGAGCCTCTCCGACGCCGGCGTCGACCTGACCGGCGTGCGCTCGGTCGACCGCGCTACCGGAACCGCGATGATCCTGATCACCCCGGACGGCGAAAACTCCATCGTGGTCTCCCCCGGCGCCAATCACAGTCTCGACCCGGATCTCGCCGACGAAATGGCCGACACCTGGCAAGGACCGAACGTGCTGGTCATGAACCTCGAGATCCCGCTCGAGACCGTCCACCACGTCGTACCCAAAGCCGCCGCAGCCCGGGCGCGGATCATTCTCAATGCCGCTCCCGCGCACGCTCTCAACGCGGAACTGCTGACACACTGCGACCCGCTGATCGTCAATGAACACGAGGCGCGCATCGTCCTGCGCGAAAGCAACCCCGACGTGTCCTACCCCGACCTGGCAAAGCGGCTGCTCGAAGCCGGTGCCCGATCGGTCGTCATCACCCTCGGCCCTGAAGGTTCACTCGTTGCGGACAGCCATGGCGTGCAAGCCGTGCCGGCGTACCGGGTCCAAGTGCTCGACACCACCGGCGCCGGCGACGCCTTCGTCGGAGCAACTGCGTGCGAGCTCGCGAACGGAAAGACACTTATCGAAGCGGTCCGATTTGCCACGGCCATGTCCGCACTCTCCGTTCAGAGCATGGGCGCCCAATCGTCCTACCCCGATCGAGCGGACGTCGAGCGGCTCCTCGACAGCCCCAGCAACGCTACGACGGTCGCGAACGAGACCGAGCCGCCACGCGAACCGTCGGCGCACTGACCGTACGAGTGAATCGCCCGCACGCGGCGGGCGCCACTGTTCGATTACTGTCCGCTGTTGCCGAAACGGCGTTGTGGTCGATATGTTTCCGCTGGTCTGCGATGGTGGGATCTCGGCCGGGGGGCTCAGAAACATGGTGATCTACCAGGCGGAGGAGCCGACCCACGAGCTTCCCGCGACGCCCCCGCGCAGGCGGCGCAGACGCTCTCGTGGCCGCAAGGCCGGCGTGGCGGTGGCCGGGGTCGCGGCGGGGCTCGCGGTCGCCGGGATCGCGCAGGCGGCACGCGACGGGGCGTTCGATCACGTGTCGCTGCTCGATCATGCGGTGGCCGCCGGCGCCGAGGCGGCGGGTGGTGCGCTGCTCGTGGCCGCGTGGTGGAGCCGGGAGCGCCGGTGGATCACCCGCACACTGCCGATCCTGCTGCTGTCGATCGCCGGGCTCGTCGGCCTGATCGCGTTCGGCCTGTGGATTACCGGCACCGTGACCGACGCGTACCCGCCGTCGTTCGCGATCTGGGTCGGCGCCGGGTTCGCGGCCCTCGCGGGATGCCCGCTCATCCTGCGCCGAAGCCCGGCCGGGCACGCCGCCGGTCGCGCGCCGGCCTGGCGCCGGGCGGCGGCCGTGGTCGCCGTGCCGGCGACGGTCGCCGGGGCGTTCATGCTCATCGACCAGCAGTACGGCATCTGGCCGCAGGTCGGCGATGTCCTCGGCCATTCGGGGGCCATCGATGCCCAGCAAGCGCACAATCTCATCGGCGGCACCGCCGCACCCGGCGGGACCCCGCCCGGGCAGGGCGTGATCGTCGATCTCGACGCTCCGGCGTCCCGGTCGCACTTCAAGCATCGTCCCGGGGTCGTGTTCCTGCCGCCCGCGTACTTCGGCCCCGGCCGCGCGACCCTGCCGGTCCTCATCATGCTGGTCGGCTCGCCCGGCACCCCGATCAACTGGCTCAAGTCCGGGCACGGCCAGTCCACCGACGACGCCTACGCCGCGGTGCATCACGGGCGGGCGCCGGTCCTCGTCGTCGTCGACCAGAACGGCTCCGCGACCGGCGACACCGAGTGCGTCGACAGCCCTCAGGGCAACGCCGAGACCTACATGACCGTGGACGTGCCCGCGTTCATCACCGGCACCCTGCAGATCGAGCACAACCCGTCAAGCTGGGGCATCGTCGGGTTCTCCGAGGGCGGCACCTGCGCCCTGGACCTCGTTCTGGGCCACCCCGACATCTACCGGCACGTCATCGACTTCGGCGGCGACGCACGGCCGAACCTCGGCAACCCCGCGCACACACTCAGTGCGCTGTTCGGCGGCAACCTCGCCGCCGAGCAGGCCCACGATCCCGCGCGGCTGCTGAGCACCCGCAAGTACCCCGGCGTGACGCTGTGGTTCGGCGCCGGCGCGGACGACGCCAGGGGCATCGCCGTGGGCGAGCAGCTGGCCGCCGACGCCACCCGCGCCGGCGTCGTCAACCACCGCTTCGTCGACACCGGCGGGCACAACTGGCAGTTCGCGAGCGTCGGCTTCGCGCGGGTACTGCCCCAGATCTGCGACGAGATGGCCACCAGCGGCCTGTCCCCCGCCCCGGGCCGCCCCAGGCGTCCCTGACCCGTCAGACACCGCGCTTCGCGGTTCCGCACGAGACGTGTTCATGCCTCAATGGGATCGCGAGCGTCAAGGATCTCGTCCCAGTGATCCGCTGTCCACTCATAGACAACCTTGAGAGGGCCGAGCAGGCTCCGGCCGAGCGGTGTCAGCTCGTAGGTGACGGCACGGCCGGCCGCGGCGCGTGATATGAAGCCATCGCGTTCAAGGGTGCGCAGGGCACGGGTGAGTTCCTTGGGACTCGTCCGATGCAGCACGGCGTGCAGTTCGCCGAACCGGAGGGGCGCCGCTTCCAGCGACCGCATGACAAGCGGCGCCCACTTGTGATCCATGCGTACCGGCAGGAACGAGGAAGGGCACAGCTCATCGAACATGTCCGGCTCCGGGCGGCTCATGGATCGAGGATAGATACCCGATCGGTAACCATGACCTCGCCTATGGTCGTCGCCATGCTGAAGATCGTTGTTTTCGGTGCGGGTGGTAAGGCTGGTAGCACGGCCGTTGCGGAGGCGAGGGCGCGCGGTCATGAGGTCACGCCGCTCGTGCGGTCCATGGCAGATGTCACGGATCCCGCGGCTGTGGCCAGAGGTGCGGTGGGGCACGATGTGGCGATCGCGGCCGTGGCTGAGGCCTCTGCCGATCCCTCCGTGTTCTTCCGGGCGGCGGCCGAGAGCCTCGTCACCGGGTTGAAGGAGGCGGGGGTGAGCCGTCTCGTCTGGGTAAGCCTCGCGTCGCTGCTGCCCGACGCGAGTGGCGTGCCGATGGCGGACTCGGTCGGTTTCCCGGCCGAGTTCCAGCCCTTCTCCGTGGCCCACCGCACGGCCCTGGACATCATCCGCGGTTCCGGCCTCGACTGGGTCGCGGTCAGCCCATCGGGCAACTTCGACCTTGAGGGCAAGCCCGCCGGCGTGTACCACCTCGCGCCAGGCGACCTGGCACAGCACATCACCTACGCCGATCACGCGCGCGCCCTGATCGATGAGGCCGAGCGAGCCCAGTTGCGCCGAACGCACATTGGGGTGACGAACTAGCCGCACTCGGCGTATCCCCGCTTGAAGGCGAGGACACCCAGTTCACTCGCGAGAGCCGCGGTCGGGTCGGGCACACCGCGGGCGATGAGCGCACGTGTCATCGCGTCCGCGAGGCTGGCGCTCTTGAGGGCGTCACGCTCCTGAAGCTCGGTGCTGGCGGCCACACCGTCCGCGCACTCGTCCGCTCCGACGCGTCTGCGCTGGCCGCCGAGAAGGCCGGCGCCCTGGCCGTCTGGACGCTCCAACGCGTAGATGCGGCCGACCGGCAGCGGCGTCTGGCGCGACTCCCTTGACACTCCCTTGCCAACCCTTGCAAGATGTCGTCTTGTAGGACGAGACGCGGAGTGGAGGTGAGGAAGTGGCTGCGGAGTGCCTGACGACCCCCTATCTTCCTGTCACCCCGACCCACACGCGCGCTCGCAACAACCCGAAGCGTCATGGCATTCGCTATGGTGCCGCCGTCGGCGGCATCATGATTCTCTTTTGAATGCCCAGCCCGCAGCCCGCAGCGCGTCGCGGGCCGTCCGATAGTGCGCGGCCACGCTCGACCGGCGGCGATCGGCTCCATGTTCCGGCGGTAACCGCCGTCGAACAGACCTGACAATTCTCTTTCCCAGTGATGGACGCCCGGCCGTCTGCGCCGATTCTCGTCCAAAGCAGCGCCGTGGGT
The DNA here is from genome assembly GCF_050942935.1 of Dactylosporangium sp. CA-233914. Taxonomy (NCBI): domain Bacteria; kingdom Bacillati; phylum Actinomycetota; class Actinomycetes; order Micromonosporales; family Micromonosporaceae; genus Dactylosporangium; species Dactylosporangium sp. CA-233914. Next base: position 9,477,933 of record NZ_CP192030.1, read on the forward strand.
CGCTGACGACTTTACATTCGGGAGCATTCAATGACAGCAATTCTTAACCGCATCGACGGGCCCGCCGCGTGGCGGGGTGACGAGATCGCGGACAGCACCTCCTGGCAGTACCAGCTGAGCGACCCCGAGATCGCCGAGTTGGAGCGGGTGGGGCGAGCCTTCGTGGACGACGACCCGGATCTGCGGACCGTCACCGCCGAGCAGTACCCCTTGCCAACCTGCGAGGCGGGCCTCAAGCGGTGGGCGGCGGACCTCGACAACGGCCCCGGCTTCGTCCTCGTCCGGGGCCTACGCGTCGAGCACTACAGCGACGCCGTCTCGGCCGCGATCTTCTTCGTGCTCGGGCTCCACCTCGGCAACCCGATGCGGCAGAACGAGTTGGGCGACCTTCTCGACCACATCCTCGCCACCTCCGACAAGACCCGAAAGGACCCCACCGCCCTCGGTTCCAAGATCCGCGACGAGCTGGACTTCCACTCCGACAGCTCCGACGTGGTCGCGCTGATGTGCCTGCGTTCGGCGAAGGCCGGCGGGGCGAGCAGCCTGGTCAGCGGCGCAACCCTCTACAACGAGGTGCTCACCCGCCGCCCCGAGCTGGCCCACCTGCTGCTGGAGCCGTGGTACTTCGACTGGTACAAGCAGGATCACGACGCGCCCGCGCCGTACTACACCTCGCCGATCGTCAGCAACGTCGAGGGAACGTTCAGCATCTACGCCGGCAGCAAGATCATTTTCTCGGCGCAGGACTATCCGGAGGTGCCCCGGCTAACCGACGAGCAGGTCGAGTTGCTGCACCTGCTCGACGACATCGCCCGGGTGCCCGGGATCGCACTGGACATGGATTTTCGCCCCGGCGACATCCAGTGGTTGCTGAACTACGCCGCACTGCACTCCCGTACCGCATTCGTCGACTGGCCGGAGCAGGGACGGCGCCGCCACCTGATGCGGCTCTGGCTCAAGCGCGACGTGGGGCGCCCGCTCGCGCCGAACTTCGGCCGGCACGTGGTGAAGTCCCGCACCGAGACGCGCGACGCGAACGCCGTCGACGACCGGGGTCGGTTCAGCATCCGCCTCGCGGCGCTGCCCCGCTTCGACTGGGGCCTGTAGGTCGGTAACGGCAGGGGCCGGAAGGGATGACATGGAAATAGGAAGACGACTCCGCTCGGTGACGCTCGGCCTCCTCGGCGTGCTCACGGTACTGCTCGCCTGGCAGTTGATCCGGGTGGTGAACCTCATTCCCGAGAACTCCCTCTCCGGCCCCGTGCCGGTACTCGGCCGCGTTCCGCAGCTGATCGCCGCCGCCGAGTTCCGCAACGGCCTTCTCGACACGATGCAGACGTGGGCGATCGCGCTCGGCCTGGCGACACTCACCGGGGTCGTGATCGGAACTCTGTCGTCCACGATCCCCGGGCTCGCCGCCCCGACGGCGGTCACGGTGGATGCCTTCCGGGCGATCCCGTCGACCGCCCTGATCCCGATCGCGATCCTGCTGTGGGGCCTGGGCACCGAGATGAAGGTCGCGGTAGCGGTCTACGCGATCGTGTGGCCGATCCTGATCAACACGATCTACGGTCTGTCGAGCGTCGAACCGATGCGCGTCGACGCGGCGAGGTCGATGCGCTTTTCCTGGCTGCGCACTCAGCTCGCCGTTTCCCTGCCGAGCGCGTTGCCGTCGATCTTCACCGGTATCCGGATCGCGTCGGGAAGCGCGCTGGTCGTGGTCATCAGCACCGAGTTGCTGGGTGCGCTGTCCGGGGTCGGCACGGTCCTGGTGTCGTACCAGCGCGCCGGCCGCTCGGACTACGTCATCGCCGGAACCCTGATCGTCGGCGTCGTGAGCGTCATCGTCTACGGCGCCATCACCTGGCTGGAGCACCGCATCGTGAAGTGGAAGTCCGTTGACTAGCCCCATCGCCGAGGCCGCGACCGCCAAGTCTGAACCCGTTACCGCACAATCGCGGCAACGGTCAGATCCACAGCTGGGCAAGCGCATCCGGGCGGCAGTCCGGTCGCTGCGCAACGGCTGGCTGCTGGTGGTGGTGCTGGTGCTCTGGGAGCTCTACGCCCGGGCGAACCCGACGCTCTTCTTCCCGCCGGTCACCGCGATCGCCGGACAGTTCCGGCGGGATTGGCTCTCCACCGACGTCACCCAGGCGTTCTTCTCCGACCATTTCTGGGCCACCGTGGTGCCGAGCATGTGGCGGCTGATCCGAGCGATGCTCCTGGCGTTCGTCGTCGGCGTGGTCGGCGGCGTGCTCGTCGCCCGCAACTCGATCATCCGGGGCATGTACAGCCCAATGATCCGGTTCTGGCTGGCCACGCCCAAGGTCGTGCTGCTGCCGGTGGCGCTACAGGTCTTCGGCGTCTCGGACAGCCTGAACATCTTCGTGATCTTCTTCGGCACCGTCTGGCTCATCATGATCCACACTGCCGACGGGGTGGGCGCGGTGAAGGAGTCCTGGCTGCGCAGCGCCCGCAGCATTCACCTCTCCCGCTGGCAACTCTACTCGCGCGTGATCCTGCCCGCCGCCGCCCCGCAGATCATGGCCGGCATCCGGATCAGCATTGGCGTGGGGCTGATCATGTCCATCATCTCCGAGTTCTACGCCACCACCGAAGGCCTGGGCTACGAGGTGCTGCGCGCACAGGAGAGATTCCGATACCTGCCGATGTGGTCGGCATTCCTGCTCATCGCGATCATCGGCCTCATCCTCAACCTCGCCGCCGCCCGGCTGGAGCGCCGGGTGCTGCGCTGGCAGCGTCGCACCGGCCTGGGCGCACTGTGAAGCCGGAGCGTCGAAAGGACGCGTCATGAACCTGATTGTCGACAGCATCTCGAAGAGTTACCCGAGCGCCAAGGGAGAACCCCGGCTCGCGCTCGCGGAGACCTCCGTCACGATCGGCCAGGGGGAGTTCGTCTGCGTCGTGGGGCCGAGCGGGTGCGGCAAATCCACCATGCTGATGATGATGGGCGGTCTGCTGGCACCCACCAGCGGACAGGTACGCCTCGGCGACAAGCGGGTGGTCCGCCCACCCGCCGGTCTCAGCGTCGTCTTCCAGGACTACGGCCGATCGCTGTTTCCCTGGATGAACGTCCGCCGCAACCTCGCGATCGCCGGCAAGGCCGCCAAGCTGTCTCGGGCGGAGACGGCCGAGCGGGTTCGCGCGGCACTCGCCGCGGTCGGACTCGACGCTGTCGAGAACCTCTATCCGTGGCAGATGTCCGGCGGCATGCAGCAGCGTACGGCTATCGCCCGCGCGCTCGTGGTGCGTCCGGACGTGATGCTCATGGACGAACCCTTCGCGGCCGTCGACGCCCAGACTCGCGCCGACCTCGAGGATCTCGTGCTGCGCGTACGCCACGAGTACCAGATGAGCGTCGTCTTCGTGACGCACGACATCGACGAGGCGGTGTATCTCGGCGACCGGGTGCTGGTGATGCGGGCGAACCCCGGCCACCTCGTCAGCGATCTGCGCATCGACCTGCCCCGTCCCCGGGACCAGGTGAGGACCAAGCTCGAACCTCGCTTCGCGCAGTTGCGCAGTGACATCTTCCGCCAGATCATGCGTCCCGCCGAGACGACCGTGCAGTAAAGCCAACCCATGCACCCACAATCGCGAACCCTGCTCAGGAGGAACAGAAGATGCTGTCAAGACTCAGAGCCACAGCGGCGATCAGCACCGCACTGTTAATTGCCGCCGGTGCCTCGGCATGTACGTCGGCCTCGCCCTCTGCCGAGGCGGGCGGCGCGGAATCCGGGGGAACGACAACCCTGCGCGTGACCTCGCTGTCGCTGTGCAACGAACTGTCCCTCTACGCGCTCGACAAGGGCATCTTCAGCAAGCACGGAATCGACGTGAAGCTCGTCAACGTCCAGTCCGGCTCCGCGGGCATCGCGGCGTTGCAGGGCGGGTCGACCGATGTCGCCTTCGTCAGTCCTCAGGCGTTGCTCACCGCCATCCAGGAGGGCGTTGACATGAAGATCATCTCGGACGGCGGTGAAACGACCAAGGACAGCCAGGGGATCATCGTGAACAACAGCTCGGGCATCGCCGGCCCGGCGGACCTGCAGGGGAAAACAATCGCCGTCAATGATCTCGGCGGCACGATCGTGACGTTGATCGAGGCATGGATCCAGGCCGCCACCGGGCAGAAGTCGACCGCGAAGTTCGTCGCCCTCGGCTTCGCCGACATCGAGCCGGCCGTCGAGAACGGAAAGGTCGACGCTGGTGCCGTCACGGCCGCGAGCGTCCAGAAGATCACCGCAAGTGGCAAGGGCAAATCAATCGGCAACCCCACCTTCGAACAGGTCGGGGCGACTCCCAACGCGCTCTACGCCGTGACGTCGTCGTGGTTGTCCAAGAATCCGAAGGCCGCCGAGAAGTTCGTCGCCGCCATGCAGGAGGCCGCCGACGCGGCCAAGCAGCCGGCCAACAACACCGAGAAGTTCGCCATCCTGTCCAAGTACTGCAAGACCCCGGCGGAGACACTCACCCAGGTCGCCGAGATCGCGTACTCCGGCTACATCGACATGAAGGCCTTCGACAACGCCGTACAGCAGTTCAAGAAGGCCGGCGTCCTGAAGCCGGAGTTCGACGCGGCGGCTGCGGTCCCCGAATTCGCACGAGCGAAGTAGCGCCAGTCCCACCCCTGCTGGTCACCTTGTCCGCGGTCGGCGCGGCGGGATCCTGGCCGAAACCGGGGACCTGACCCGGTTCGCGACCGCCCGCAGCGTGGTCGAACACGCCGGCCTCAACCCGGCCGAGAACGCCTCGGCCACCTTCCGCGACCAAACCCAACTGTCCCGCCGCGACACCCCGCTGCGCTGGCTGCACGCCATCGTCACCCGCCGCTGGCCGTTCCACCCCGACATCGCCACCGGCCTGCTCCACGCCACCAGCCGACACACCCAGGCGGTGGCCGCCTGAACACACCAGCAGCGCCTACGGCACAACCGCCGACAACTGGCTCGATCGCACGCTGCCGGGAGCCCGCCACCAGCACAGGGACCAGCCCGTTCGATGATCTACGTAGCGACGCGGAACACCCGGCGGAGCCCCCACCACCCGGCGCAGGGACTGAGCCGGGCCGGCAAAACCGACCCGGCTCAGTCCGCATACCCGCCAACCGACCAGCACACACCCACCAGCCACCTGACGAGTTGCACAGAAGCCGCCACGATCCGGTTGGAGAACCCGTCACGGACCGGACCGAGCACGGGAATGCGGCCCGATGAGCCTGCTCGTCGGGCCGCGTTCCCACACCACTCACTGTCCCATGACGAGATCCATCACCTCGCTCCGGAGCTTGCCGAACAAGGGCTCCTGCTTGGTGGCGATCTGGTCACGGTCGCGCGGCAGTGGGACGTCCACAGTGGCCTTCACGGTCGACGGGCCCCTGCTGAGCACCACCACCCGGTCGGACATGTAGATCGCCTCGTCGATGTCGTGGGTGATGAAGAGGATGGACTTGTTCCATTCCTTCCAGACCCGCAACGTGAGGTCCTCGAGGCTCATCCGGGTCTGCGCGTCGACCGAGGCGAACGGCTCGTCCATCAGCAGGATCTTCGGCTTGTTGATGAGCGCGCGAGCGATCGCCACGCGCTGCTGCATACCGCCCGACAACTGCCACGGATACTTGCCGATCACCGATCGCGGCAGGCCCACGGACTCCAGCAGACTGTCGACCGCAGCGGCCACGTCGCCCTTGCCGGCGCCGGTTCGCTTGAGCGGCAACCCGATGTTGCGCTCAACCGTCAACCACGGGAACAGCGAACGGCTGTAGTCCTGGAACACGATCGCCATCTCCGCGGACGGCCCGTCACCGATCGGCTCACCGAACGAGCGGACTTGACCCGAGCTCGGGGCAAGCAGCCCGGACACGCAATTGAGCAGCGTGGTCTTGCCACTTCCGGACGGTCCCACGATCGAGACGAACTCGCCGGCATAGACCTCGAGGTCCACCCGCTCGATGGCCCGGTGGTCGACGCCGTTGGCGCCATATGTCTTGGACAGCCCCTCGACGACAAGCGCCGCGGTGGCCGTACCCGTGTTGCTCATCTTCCTTATCTCCCTACCGTTGGCCGCCCACGGACCGCCCACCGCTCATACAGGGCGAAGAGCGCGTTGAGCAGGATGCCGATCGCACAAGCCATGACCACTCCGGCGAACATCTTTGGCGTATCGAACTTTTGCTGCTGCAGGAGGATCTCGTAACCGACGCCTGATGTCGACGCGTACAACTCGGAGCTGACCATCAGCACCACCGCGATTCCCAGGCTGACCCGCGCACCGGTCAGGATGCGGGGCAGCGCGGCCGGCAGCACCACGAACCGGTAGAGGTCGAGCCCGCGCAACCCGATCGCCCTTGCACTGTTGAGCGTCAGCCGATCGACGCTGGCGACCCCGTCCATGGTGTTGAACAGGACCGGCCAGATCGAGCCGAACGCGATCACGAAGATCGGCATCCGATCGTTGATGCCGAGCAACACGATCGCGATCGGGATGAGCACCACGGCCGGGGTGGCGACGCCGAGGCGTACCAGCGGCACGCACAGCCATTCCGCGCGCCGGCTGCGGCCCAGCAGCACACCGACGAACGTGCCGACAAGGATGGCGAGCGCGTAGCCGAGCACCAAGCGGTACATGCTCGGGCCGACGTCGGCGATGAACGCGTCGGAGACGAACAACTGGCTCGCCGGCCCGCTCAGCCAGAGGTCGACGAACGCATCGGCCACCCGGCTGGGCGGTGGGGTGAAGTCCGAGGCGCGCCAGCGCAACACGACCTCGGCCACGAGTACGAGCGCGACCACGAGCCATACGTACGAGACGAACCGGACGGCGATTCTGCGCACCGCTCACTCCTGCCTGGATGGGCGCCAGCGGATGACGCGCCGTTCCACTAGCTGAGCCGAGATATTGAGCACCATGCCGGTGATACTCACCGCGAGGACGCCGGCGTAGACCGAGTCGACCCGCTGCGCCTCCTGGTAGCTCACGAGCACGGTGCCGACGCCGCTGGTCGCGCCGAGCAGTTCGGCGCTCAGCGTCACCACGAACGCGATCCCGGTGGCGACCCGGATGCCGGTCACCACGTACGGCAGCGTGGCGGGCAGGAGTACACGGCGGATCGTCTCCAGCCGGCCGAAGTGCAGCGCCCGGGCCACCTTCAACGTCAGCGGCTCGACGCTGCGCACGCCGTACATGGTGTTGACCAGAATGATCCAGAAGACCGAAAAGGCCACCACTGATATCTTCATCTGCGGCCCGAGGCCGATGACCACGATCGCCGCCGGGATCAGCGTGACCACGGGCAGCGCGCGACCAATGTCGATCACCAGGGCACTGGCCTGGGCCAGCGGCTTAAAATAGCCGATCAGCAGGCCGACCGGCACGCTGATGACCGCGGCGAGGCCCAGGCTGACCGCCCAGGTCGAGAGCGTGTCGACGTACTCGCGCACGAAGTCGGCGTCATTGAGCAGGCCCCACAACGCCTGGGACACCGCGAGCGGGCTGGGCAGGCCCGACGCGGGCACGACGCCCGCCGCTACGACGGCGGACCAGCCGGCGACGACGAGACAGAGTCCCGCCACGCCCCACATCACCGGCTGGCCGCGTCGCCAGCCGCTTCGCACGGTGTTCATCCAGCCGGCTCGTACAGCAGGCTTGAGGTGTCGACCTTGTGGGGAATCGCGCCGAACTCGAACGCGATGTCGGCCGTCTTCTGCAGCGCGACCGGGTCCACCTCGCTGGACAGGTCCTCGAACTGGCTGGCCCGGATGGCCTCGACGGTCGTCTTGCCGAACTCGGCCGCCATCGCCTGCCACTCCGCCTCGTTCGCGGGATCCTTGATCTGCTGCAGCGCCTCGTCCATCGCGGCCCGGAACTTTTTGAGCTTCTCGCCGTTGCCGGCCGCGAACTTCTCCGACGCGACGTAGCTTCCGTAGTTGACCCGTCCCTGCACGTCGGAGTATGGATCGCCGAGCCAGATCGCAGCACCCTTGCCGACCAGCGTCTGGCCGACAACGCCGCTGGCGTTGATCGCGTCGACCGCGCCGCGCTCCATCGAGGTGGCCATCTGTGCGCTTGGGATGTTCACATACTTGATTTTCGTGTCGTCACACCCGGCCTTACGGACCGCCGCGCTGAGGTAGATCTGGCCCGGTCCGTTCAGTTCAGTGACCCCGACGGTCTTGCCGACCAAGTCGCAGTAGGTCTTCGCGCCGCTCTTCGTGGTCGCGAAGACACCCCGGCTACGCTTCGGGTCTGGCGGCGTCGCGTTGAAGTACGCACCGATCACGATCTTCACCTTGATGCCCTGCGAGGCCGCGAGGATCGCGCCCCATCCGCCGGAGAACGCCAGGTCAACCTGGCCAGAGTCGGCTGCGGCGACCGCCGACGCGGAGGACGCCAGGGTAACCGGCTCCACGGCAACGCCGTGCTTCTCGAAGATCTTCTTCTTGAGTGCCCACACCAGCGTGATTTCGTTGGGGAAGCCGATCTGCGTCACCCGCAGCGGTGCGCCCAGCGACGCGTCGGTCCTGCTGGAGGAGCCGCCGTCGGAAAAGCATCCCGAGAGCGCGAAGACGCTGACCGCGGTCAGCACGGCACCGATGCGCGCGAGTCTCATCTGGCCGCTCCGTGCCGTGCGACGGTACGGGGAACGATCCCGCCCTCGACGAAGTCCTTCGGCAGCCCCAACTCCCGGTCGAGGACGAGCCACAGCCGGATCAGGTCACGCTTTCGCTCGGGCTCCGGGTAGTCCTCGTAGTCCGTCCGGGCGTGCATGATCGTGTAGTTGTTCAGGAACTGGATGTCGCCCGGCGCGAAGTTCATGTTCAGCGGGAAATCCGGCGAGTTGTCCAGTTCGTCGAGCAGGTCCATGGCCTCGATCTGCTGCGGCGTCAGCTCCGGCACGCCCTCGCCGCGCGGCGCGGAGTCGATGTAGGCGCGCCCGTAGTGTGCGAACAGCCGGCCGTCCTCGATCGCGAAGATCGGGCACTGGAAGAAGCTCTCCGGACCGTTGCCGGATCGGCGGTCGTGCCACCACGGCTCGTGCAGCAGGTCGGCGAGGTCGGGGCGGCGCCGCACGATCTCGTCGTGCACCGCGACCGAGCTGATGATCGTGCTGACTCCGCCGCGCATGGCCGGTCGGATGCACAGCAGCGCGACCACGTCCGACGAGTCCGCGTGGTAGTCGAGGCGGGCCGCGGTCTGGAAGCCCCGTACCAGCGGGTCGTTGCGGTCCACGCCCTGGTCGCGCACGTGGATCAGCAGGTCGTCCTCGCCCCGCTGATGGATCGGGATGCCGACGTGGAGCCCGATCCCCCAGTACATGAGCTCCGTCTGCCGCTCGGTCAGCCCTTCGACGGGCACCCCGCGCAGGAGCAGGAAGCCACGGCCGTCGACGAGCTCGTCGACGATTCCGGCGAGCACCGTGCCCAGCGTCGGGAGCGGGAATCGCTCCTTGGTGATCTCCCGTAGTCCGATCCCGGGCCGGTCCACCCCGGCCAGCGCAGCGTGCAGTTCGGCCACGTGTGCCGGGGTCAGCTCGATCTTCCAGTCCGGCAAGTCGGCGATCTCCGGCCCACGCCACGCCGCGGGCCCGCCTACGATCTGTGCCATCAACCTGTTCCTTTCAGGACATCCGCGCGTACGCGGGGAGGGTGAGAAAGTCCGCGAAGTCTTCGGCCAGGGCCAGTTCGACGAACAGCGGGCGCGCCGCGGCAACGCCGTCGAGCTTGTTCAGTTCCTCGTCGATGACCTGATCGACAAGCTCCCGGGTGACCACCTGTCCGGTGTCGAGCACCACGCCGGCCCGTATCCACTGCCACACCTGCGAGCGGGCGATCTCGGCCGTGGCCGCGTCCTCCATGAGGTTGAAGATGGCCACCGCGCCGGTGCCGTTCATCCACGACGCGAGGTACTGCAGCGCCACGCTGACGTTGTTCCGCAGCCCGTCCTCGGTCACCGTCGCTCCCGCGGACGCCAGGTCGAGCAGGGCTGCGGCATCGGGCACAACATCGTCGCGGGTCTTGCCGATCTGGTGGGGCGCGGCGCCCAGGACGCGGTCGAACTCGTCACGACACAGCGGTACGAGGTCCGGATGCGCCACCCACGAGCCGTCGAAGTTGGCGTCCTCGAGGTCGGCGAGCCAGACCCGTGCACCGGAGTTGAGCGCGTTGATGGTCATCCGGCGGTCGGTCGGTCCGGTGATCTCGACCCGGCGGTCGAGCAGACCCGGCGCGGGCGGGGCCACCTGCCAGTCGCCCTCGCGCACGGCGGCCGTCTCCGGAAGGAAGCCGAAGGTCTCCCCCGCGTCGATCCGCTCCTGCTGCCGCTGCTGCAGCTCGAGCAGTTCGTCGCGGCGCGCGCCGAAGCGCCGGTGCAGCTCGGCGACGAACGCGATCGCGTCCGGCGTGAGTATCTGCTCGAAGCCCGGCTGATTGGCGCCGGTGATCCGTACTGCTGACTCCACGGGGAAACCCATGGGCATGTCCTCCGTTGGCATCACTCACCGACCAGGCGGCGCAGCCCGCGGGAACGCACCATCGCCGGCGCTGGCTTGCCGGCAGTCCTGGCTGCGGCGTTCCGCGTCGCTGGCTCGCTTGGTGGCGATCGTTGGAAGAAGGGGGTGTTGGCGGTACGTACGTCTCGATCACGGACGCAGATACGGCGGCCGTATCGACAGTTAATCAGCGTGAAACACTATTGATCGAATCCTTTATGCGAGACGCCATCTTGTCAAGTGATCCGGTAGGACACTTTGAGGAGGCTTTCGCAGCTGAGCGCTTCGCGGCCCCAGAACCGCGTTACGTCCGGTCGAGTATGCGTACGGCGACCGCTTCCGCAGGCCGGCAGACCGAGATCCGTGTCATTCATGAGGCCCGTCGCCTCACGCATTCCGGGGAATGTTGAGCCCCCGCAGGACCTGGCACGCAGCGAGCGCGAGGTTGAGCCTGCTCAGGTGGGCGGCTCGGGCGCGTTTCAGGGGTGTGCTGGCCCACCAGGCATCGAGGCGGATGGTTGATGGCGGCGGCGAGGCATGCTCGAGGCCGACGTTGCCCACCCCGGCGGAGCGGGCGTGGCGGGTGCCGCAGACCGCGACCTCGATGACGGCGCGGGCGCGGTAGTCGGCTTTCCAGGCCGTCGGTGGCCTGCTCGGCGCGGGCGGGGCGAGGGCATCGACATCGAGACCTCACCTCACCAGCGACGATGATCTATCAGTACCTACCCCGGCATCACGGAACACGCCTGGTGTGTCCACGAACTCGGCAAGAGGGTCCCCCGGGTCAGAAGCGACCCCAGTCGTCGGCGGCGGGGCGCCAGACGTCGATGTTGCGGGGGTCGACGGCCATCCGCCGGGCCCGGTGCGTCTTGTGTTCCTCGGGGGTGAAGACCCGGTGCCCGTCGCACAACTCATAGCGCGGTCCGTGTTTCGGATCGTGCATGTAGAACGCGATCGATGTCGAGGCCGAGTGGTTGACCAGGTCGGAGGCGATCGGCACCTGCTTGTACTGCGCCCGAGCCCGGCCGCGCATCACGTGGTCGAAGTTCTTCATCATGAAGCAGAGGTGCGCGACGTAGTACTCCTTGTTGCGCTGCAACGCCAGGCTGTGGTGGTAGCGGTCCTCGGCGCGCAGGAAGACCGTGACGTCGCCGACGTAGTCCGACGGCATGAACCCGAGCACCTGGGTGTAGAACTCCAGGCTTTCGTCGTACCTGTCGGTGGCGATGAACGGGTGCACCAGGTCCAGCGGGCGCAGCTCGATCAGCGGCGGCTCGGCGTACTCCTGGAACTCGGTGAAGAGTTCGACGATCAGGCCGTTGGGATCGCGTACGGCGAAGCCGCGGGAGCACAGCCCCTTCATCCGCTCGGCCAGACTGAGCACCTCGTGGCCGGCGGCCGTGACCCGCTCCCGAAGGTCCTCGAGGACCTCGTCGGACTCCACGCTGAAGCCCACCGCCACCGTGTGCGCGCTCTCCCGGTGCGGGATGCTGATCAGTTCGATGCTGTGGTGTTCGATGTCGGCCCGCAGGTAAGCGTACTCGTCGTCGTGCTGTTCGAGTTGCAGCCCGACGTGGTATTGCAGGAACTCGATGGTGGCCGCCAGGTCCGGCACCTCGATACGGGCGTACTCCATGCCGTACGGCGCGCGCCGGCGAGTGATGTCTGCGGTGGACAATTCCGACCCCTCTCGTAGGAGCTCAGTGAGACGTCCCCTCACCCGGGGAAGCTGACGATGACCTGGCGTTCGATGACCGGACGCCACCGTTCACGGACGAACCGCTCGTGCGACTCGCTGTGCAGGTAGTCGAGCAGGTCCTGCTCGGCGGGGAACTCGACGACGAAGCCGTGCGTCATGCTGCCGTCCCGGGTGCTGATGTTGGGTCCGCTGCTCCAGTTGCGCATCGCCGGATAGCGCGACGGGAAGGTCTCCAACTCGGCCAGGACGTCTTCGGCGGTGCCGGCCGGCAGGTCGTCGCGGAACTTGAAGAGCAGTACGTGCTTAATCATCGTGACCCCTCAGAGAATGAAGCTGAGCCGGGCACCGGGATCCATCGACTCCATCACCGGGACGGCCCGCCGGACCCGGAACCGCAGCCCGTCCTCGTCGACTTTGAGCACGTGCTCGTAGCGGCCGACATAGGTATAGGTCCCGCCGTCCCGGTAGCGGTGGATGACGAAGTTCGCGGTGATCCAGATGGTCTCCGCGCCCGCCTCCAACAGCACCACGTTCGAGACCATCCGATGGGTCCGCGAGTGCGGGTTCTCGGCGTGTGCCTTGCGGCTCTTCAGTCGTTTGACCCGCGCCTTGATGAGGTCGTAGTCGTCGCAGACGAAGTATCCGGCCGAGGAACTGTCCCACCCGGCCCCGTCGGTGGTCGGCACCTCCATCCGGCCATCCTCCTCGAACAGGGTGAACCACTCGTCGAGCCGCCATTCGTCGAGCAGGCGTGCCTCGTGGTAGAGGAAGTCCTCCACCTCGGCCCGGGACACGTCCCTGAGATCCACGCTGACGACCCCTCTCCGGTTGCCGATAGCAGACGATGTCATGGCGGTCAGTCCTGTCCCCCGCCGGCGCCAGGAGCACCGGAACCCGCGCCGGCACCGAGCACGCTCGCCCAGTGCCGCCAGAAGCTGCGCATGGCACCTTCGTCGATGGAGCGGCCTTTGTTGCCCCGCTTCTCGTTGGACATGCCGCGGGACATGTCGCTCCAGTCGTGAGCGGGGTCGGCGGCGTCGGCGGTCGCCTGGATGCCGCGCTGCACCGCCTCGTACGCCTCGATGTCGTCCGGTGTGGCGAGCCCGCCCGGGCCGACGAAGCTGACCATTGTCTTGATCCGCAACGCACGCACCGATTCCGGCTCGCCGACCTCAACGAACTGCCAGGCTCGCACGTCGGTGCGGTCCGGGGCGACCGGTTCGAGCTGCCGAATCGTCAGCGCCTCCAGGTCGAACAACAGCAGGTTGGGGAAGACGTAGAGGATGCGGCTGGCGTCGGCCACCTCGGCCGCCCGCTCGGCGCCGAGTCGTGCCTGCATTTCCTGGCGCTTGGCGAGCGTGCGCTGCTTCTCCTCGTCACCGAAGCGCGGCTCCCAGACCATGCCGATCCGTCCGTTGTGCCCGGTGAGGACGAGCAGCCCGTGCCCGCCGCCGAGGTCGTAGGCGTACTGGTCGTCGTCGGTGACCGCGAACCCGGTCTCCCGCAGATAGCCGACGAAGGTGTTGTGGGTCGGCGCGAAGTGGTAACCATCCATCGCGTTCTCTACGGCGAGCTTCCAGTTTCCTTTGACGCTGTAGAGCTGGACGCCCGGCAGTGTCTGCATGCCGTGCGGGCCGATCTGCGCGGAGAGCGACATGTAGTGCGCGGCCTGACCCAGGTGGGTGAGCAGATCCGGCACGTCCGGATCGAAGGCGATGAAGACGAAACCCTCGTGGATCTGCAGCCGGGGGACCTGGCGCAACCGCATCGAGTCCCGGAAGCCGGGGTCGTCGGGGTAGGCGTCATCGCCGGGCAGGGCGGCCAGCTCGCCGGAGTTGCTGAACGCCCAGGCATGGTAGAAGCACTGGAAGAAGCGGGTGTTGCCCTCGTTGTGCCGGCACAGGATGGTGCCCCGGTGAGTGCAGGAGTTGAGGAAGACCTGCACCTTGCCGGACGAGTCCCGGCAGAAGATCAGCGGACGGCCGCCGAGGGTGCGCGTCTTGAAGTCCCCAGCATTGGGGATCTCCGTCTCGTGTCCGAGGTAGAGCCAGGTGTGCCCCCAGATACGAGCGATCTCGTCCCGGAAGATGCCAGGCTCTCGGTAGGCCGAGCGATGTACCCGGAACCGAAATGCCTCCCAGTCCTCATCGACCAGTGCACCACTGGGTACGCCGAGCGGACGTACCGGCGTCTGCTGGGTCATCGCGTTCACCGCCTTCTTCCCCTTGCGTAATTCGAGACATTATCTCGCAATACGATGCTGCCGTTGGCCTCGCTGCCTGTCAACCCCAGGCCCGCTGCCGATTGCCGGGCTGGGCGACCGGGCCGGTCGGTCCCGGCGCCGGTCCGACGCTGGTGACCTCGGCCCGGCGGGGCGCGCTGGCCATCGCTCCCGGCCGGGTCACGGTCACCGCCGCCACCCGGCTCGCCCACCGAGCCGCCTCCTCGATGGCGGCGCCGTCCAACAGCGCGTCGGCAAGCCCGGCACAGAAGGTGTCGCCCGCCCCAGTGGCGTCCACCGCCGTCACCGGCTCGGCCGGCACCAGGCATTCCCGGTCGCGCGCCACCACCAGCGCACCGTCCGCGCCGAGGGTCACCACCACCGGCCCCCGGGTGCCCAGCGAGCGGGCCATCGCGGCGAGTTCGTCGAGGTCACCCGTGGGTTGCGCACCGACCAGCGCGGCCAGTTCCCCCCGGTTGGGCACCAGCACGTCCACCCGTGCCAGCACCGACCGATCGATCGGGCGGGCGGGGGCCGGGTTGAGCACCACCAGGCCACCAGCGGCCGCCACCGAGGCGGTGACCACCTCGGCCCGGACCTCCTGCTGCACAAGCAGTGCCCGGGCCTCGGCGAGCAGGCCGGCGAACGGCAGCAGATGCTCGGCGGCCAGCCACATATTCGCTCCGGAGCTGACCACGATGGTGCTGTCGCCGTCTGCGGTGACCATGACGATCGCCTGGCCGGTGGGGCGCGGCGCGCGGAGCACCGCCCCGGTCGCCACCCCCTCCGCGGCGAGCAGGCCGGTGAGCCATTCCCCTTCGGGATCGACGCCGACGGCGGCGACCATCGCCACGGAGCGGCCCAGACGCGCGGCGGCCACGGCCTGGTTGCCGCCTTTCCCGCCGCCGCTACGCTGATGGTCGGCGCTGAGCACCGTCTGGCCGGCGGCGGGCAGTTCCCGCAACGGGACCACCACGTCCACGTTAAGGCTGCCCACGACGACGATGTCGGTCACGACACCTCCAGAATCTCAGCCCTGCGCTGGACGCCAGGCGTACGGCAGGAAGTCGGCCCGGGGCGGGGCGAAAACGTCGACGTTGATGCACGGCCCCTCGGTCGGCTCGACGTAGTGCTCGGCGCCGCGCGGGACGAGCAGTATCGAGCCGGGAGCCATCGGGTGCGGCACCCCGTCGACGTAGTAGTCGCACCGGCCCGCGAGGATCAGCACCAGCTGATCGAAGTCCTCGTGCCGGTGCGGGTTGAGGGTCATCCCGACGCTCAGTTCGTGCCAGGCGAAAAGCACCTCGTCGGTCGAGTAGACCTTGCGGCGCACTCCGGGCCGCACGGCGGTGGCCGGAATCTCGTCCCAGTTGATCGCGGTACGGTACAGGTGCGGGTTCAGCACGTCGTTATCCCTTCGCCAATGGGTGGGGCAATCAGCCGGTGCGGGCCTGGTGGGCCAGCTGCCGCAGCCCCGCGCCGAGCGCTTGCAGGTCCGACCCGACCACCAGGTATCTGGCCGAGCTGAGGCCGTAGCGGGCCAACACGGGCACCGACGGCTCGGGAACCCAGCCACCGAAGGCGGCGCCGGCGGCCCGCGCCGCGTCGGCGATCTCGGCCGCCCGCCGGACCAGCGGGGCAAGGTCGCCGGTTTGGCTGACACCAAGGCTCACCGACAGGTCCGTGGTGCCCACGAAACCGACGTCGACGCCGTGAAGCAGATCCGACAACGGATCGTCGGTGCTCGCGGTCTCGATCTGGGCCACCACGATGGGCGGGTCGGCTGCCTCCGCCGCCAGGTACCGGTCCAGCCCGAAGGCGCCGTACCGGGCCGACGGGTGCGCCAGGCTGATGCTGCGCTGACCGTGCGGCGCGTACCGGGTGGCGGCGCGCAGCGCGTGGACCTGCGCCCGGCTGCGCACGGTGGAGAGCTGCACCCCAGCGGCGCCCGCCTCCAGCAGCCGGTTGACCTGCGCCGGGTCCACGGCCGGCAGGCGGACCAATGCCGGCAGCCCGAGCAGGGCGGCGTGCCGGACCAGGGCGGCCGCGTCCGGCTCGCTGAGACCGGAGTGCTCCAGATCAACCACGACGAAGTCAAGGCCGGCCTGGGCGGCCAACTCGACCCCATCGACGCTGGGCAGCTTCAGGAAGGTGCCGGCGACCTCACCCGTGCCCCGCAGTGCGGCACGCAGCCGGCTCCGCCCGGCATGTGAATCCTTGCTGGTCATCCTGGGATCCCCGGGAACCTCAGGCCGCCGGCGATCCGCGCCAGGGCACCGTCGGGACCTGCTGGCCGGCCAGGAGGACCAGACTGGGCTCCAGCCGGGTCGCGCTGATCTCGTTGCCGGCGGCGTCGGGCAAGATCGTTTCAGCGGTGTCCTCGAGCACGGTAACGTGCGCCGGGCCGCCTTCGACGAGGGTGCCGTAGCCCTCCGCGGTGAGTCCGAGCAGCCGGGCCGGGGCGAGGGTCACTCGGGGGACGATCTGCTCCATGGTCATGCCCAGCGCGCGCAGCTTCGCCATGCTGGTCACCAGGTCGAACACCGGCCCGCGCCAGTTACGGGCGCTGGTGTCGGAGGTGATCACGTCGGGCAGGAAACCCTCGGCGATGGCCGGGCGGGCCACATCGAAGCTGAGGTTGCTCCTGCCGTGCGCGGACTCGAAGAGCACGCCCCGCTCGCGCGCGGCGTACACCTCGGGCAGGACCTTGCCGTCGGCCAGGATCCCGTACGGCTTGCCGGTGTAGCAGTGGGCCACCACGTCGCCCGGGCGCAGCATATCGAGGATGACCGGCAGCGGTTCGGGGGTCTCCCCGATATGGATCATCAACGGCAGCCCGGCCTCGGCGGCCAGCGCGAGCGAACGCTTGAGCAGTGGACGCCACTGCGACCCGACCACGTCCTCGGATAGCCGGATCTTGAAGCCCCGGACCACCTCGGGGTGGGCCGCGGCCACCGCCAGGGCATCCTCGGCGACGAGCGTCTCCGGATGGAGCAGCTCGCCGAAACGGAAATCGATCAACCCGAGTACGGACACGTTGAGGAAGCTGACCAGTCGCATCCGGGCCGACCGCACGACGTACTTGTCGAAGGCGGCGAAGGTGGACGCGCCGACCGTGCCGGCGTCCGCCGCGGCCACCACACCCCGGTGCAGGTGCGCCTCGTCCGGCGGTGCGCCGACCTTGGATACGTCGGCGAAGATGTGGGTGTGCGCCTCGACCAGGCCGGGCAGCACGTACTGTCCGGTGCAGTCGATCACCTGCCGACCCTCGCCGGCCAGGCCGGTCGCGATGCGGGCCACCCGGTCGCCGGCCACGGCGATGTCGGCCACCCGGCTGGCACCGGTGGCGGCGTCGAACACCGTGCCTCCGGCCAGCACGAGGTCGAACGGAGCAGTAGACGGAGCAGAGCTGACGGTCATCGCGGTTGCATCTTTCTGCTTGGTGACGAAGGAACGGGGTCGGAGCAGAATCGGGTGCGCAGCGGGAGTACGCCGGCTACACTCACCTCCACCAGGTCGCCGTCGGTCAGGAAGACGCCCCGGTCCTGGCCGGTGCCGGCCGGCGTGCCGGTGAGCACCACGTCTCCCGGTTCCAGCGCGGCGTATCGGGAGATCCGGGCGAGCAGCTCGGGGACCGCGAAGATCAGATCGGTAGACGTCGAGTCCTGGCGTATCTCCCCGTTGACCGTCGTCCGGATCGGGATAGCGGCACGGTCGGCGACCGCCGCGAGCTCGATGACCGACGCACCCAGCGCGCCGAATCCGGGGAAGCTCTTGGCCAGCGCGGGATTGCCGGACGCGACCATCACGTCCCGCGCGGTGACGTCGTTCGCCCCGGTGATCCCGGCCACGTGCGACCAGGCCTGCGCCGCTGGGGTTTGGTACATCCGCTGACCGATGACGAGTGCGATTTCGCCCTCGTAGTCGACCTGGCCGCTCATCGTGGGCAGGGCCACGGCCGCGTCCGGAGCGGACCAGGCGCTGGCGGACTTGAGAAAGAGCACCGGCTCGTCGGGGACGGCCCGGCCGGCGGAGCGCGCCTTGGAGTGGTAGTTCAGCCCCACGCCCCAGACCGCCCGGGTGCTGGCCAATGGCGCGGCGAGTCCGCCGGGCAGCTCGGCCAGCGGTATCCGCGCCCGCACCGGCGCATGGCGGGCCGGCTCCAGTCCGGCGCCGGCGCGCAGCAGCGCCGCCACGTCCGGATGGTCCAGGTCGAGCAGTTCGGCGACGCCGTCGTCGCCGAGCCGGGCCAGCCCTTGTGCGGTGGCGATCAGGTGCAGTCCGGACCCGGCCGGCGTCGAGCCGCTCATGCCGCGTCCGAGGAGTGGCCGGGGACAGTACCGAAAGCCGGGTTGACCAGCGGAGCCAAGTTGTTCACCGCGGCTGCGGCCTCGCCGAAGCCGACCGAGATCAGCCGGACCTTGCCCTCGTAGTCGGTGATGTCGCCGGCGGCGAAGACGCGGGGCAGGTTGGTGCGCATCGACCGGTCGACCGTGACGTAACGGCGGTGCATCTGCAGGCCCCAGCGTTCCATGGGGCCGAGGTCGGCGATGAAGCCCAGGGCGGCGACCACCGCCTGGGCCGGCAGGACCTCCCGATGCTCGCCGCGCACCTCCTGGACCGTCACTTCGGCGACGGTCTCCATCCCGGCGATGCCGCAGACTTCGAAGGGGGTGAGGATCCGCACCGAGGATGCCAGCAACAGCGCCACACTGCGCTCGTGGGCGCGAAACTGCGGGCGCCGGTGGACGAGGGTGACGCTGCGGGCGTACGGCTCCAGGGCCAGCGCCCAGTCGACGGCGGAGTCCCCGCCACCCACCACGACCACGTCCTGCCCGGTCAGCTCTTCAAGGCGGGGGACGAAGTAGCCCAGGCCCCGACCGGCGAACTCCGAGCCGACCGGCAGCTCGCGGGGGGTGAAGGTGCCGATGCCGGCGGTCAGGAGTACGGCACTGGCCTGTAGCCGGCTGCCGGCGTCAGTGCCGATCAGGACGTGGTCACCGTCGTGGGTCAGATCGACGGCGCTCTCGCCGAGCAGGAATGTCGGCTTCGCGGTCGCCGCCTGTGCCATCAACGCATCGACCAGTTGCTGGCCTTTGATGGACGGGAGACCAGCGATGTCGAAAATGTCCTTCTCCGGGTAGAGCGCGGCGACCTGCCCGCCCGGCTCGGGCAGCGAGTCGACCACGGCCACCGAGATCCCGCGGAATCCGGCGTAGTACGCCGCGTAGAGCCCGGCGGGACCGGCGCCGATGATGGCCAGATCCACCTCGTGGTGCTTCGGATCCGCCGCGGACTCGACCTGCCCGCAAGGCACCGTTGTAGCGCTCGTCACCGGACCTCACCCCCGGCGACGGCGGGGTGGTCCCGCCCGATCCGGCCGATCTTGCGGGCGCCGCCCGGGGAGCCGATCTCGGCGAAGAAGTCGGCGTTGATCCGGCCGAAGCCGGCCCGGTCCGGGGGCAGGTCCTCCAGGTGGAAGATCGAGGTGACGGGACAGACCGGTTCGCACCGTCCGCAGTCGACACACTCCTCCGGGTTGATGTACATCATCCGGTCCCCCTCGTAGATGCAGTCGACGGGGCACTCCTCAACACAGGACCGGTCCTGCACGTCGACACATTCGTCGGTGACCACGTAGACCATCGACCCTCCCGCGTTTGCTGGGACTGAAGCGACTCGCCCGGCGCCGAGACAGCGCCATCGGGGTGAGGTCACGCTAGAGATATCCGCCAGAGTCTGTCAACATACGAGATAGCATCTTGAATGAGAAAACACCCTCGGGGAGTTCCGATGACCAGCGACCCGCACATGAGACTGCGCCGGGCAGCGGAGCAGGCCATTGACGGCGAACGGATCCTCGACGCACTCGACGTCCTCTCCGCCACACCGAGCCCGCATGGCCAGGAACGGGCGACAGCCGACCGCATGGCCGGATGGGCCGCCACACGCTGGCCGCAGGTGGGCTGGCGGGTCGACCCGGTCGGGCCGGCCGGCGCGAATCTGGTGGGCAGTTCCGCGCTCGACGAGCGGCCGGAGCTGCTGATCTACTCACACCTGGACACCTCCCTCACCGGCGACCCGGTCGCCGACGAGCCGATCACCGGATCGACGGCGCCGATCGCGCCGTTAAGCCGGCCCGGGGCCGACGGGCTGATCAGCGGATTCGGCCTCGGCGTCGCCCGGGGCGCCGCCGCGGCGGCCCTGGTCGGGTACGCCGCCGCGGTGACCGCCTGCCGCGCCACTGACCTGCCCCACCGGCTGACCCTGCTGCTCGCCAGCGCCGGCACCCATCGCCACCATTCCGGGCCGAGCCGCAGGGGCGGGGTCGAGCAGCATCTCGACCGGAATCCGCTGCCGGCCGCCGCGATCGTGGCCAAGAGCGGACCGCCTGGCATTCTCACCGAGGAGCCGGGGGCGATGTTCCTCCGGGTCCGGGTCGGCACCCGGTTCCACCCGGTGCTCGCGCGGCAGTCAGCACTGCCGCCCGGTGGCCTGATCAGCCATCTCGGCGCGGTGGTCGAGCTGCTGGAGGCCTTCCGGCGCCGGCATCTGGCGGCGCGGGCCCGGCGGTCGGACCAGATCGCCGCCGAGGTCGGCATCGGTCACGTCCAGGCCGGCCTGGCGAGCAAACCCGATCTGCTGCCCGGGGTGGTTGAGTTCCACCTCTACCTGGTGACCGTCCCCGGCGATGACGAAGCGCGGATCGCCAACGAGCTCCGGTCGATCCTCATCGACGGGCTGCGCGACGGCCCGCTTGAGGACTGCACGGTGACGGTCGACGGCTGGCTGACCCACGCGGCCGCCGCGACACCGGCGCACGCCCCGATCGCCCGGCAGGCCCACGCCGCCTGGGGGGCGGTCCACGGTCAACCACCGGCATCGATCAGCGGGTGGCGGGGCTCCACCGACGGGGTTGTCTTCCGCGGCAGAGGCGTGGACACCGTCCGGCTCGGCCCGAGCGCCGGGCCGGATCCGGCGGACCCGCGCCGGGACCGCTGCGCCGTGCCGGACCTGGTGCGATTCGCCCGGTTGTACGCCGAGATCGCATTGCGACATGCCACGGCATCGACAAACGGTGGTACCGCATAGCATGATAACGTCTCATATTTCGTCAACTACGCCCGGCCCACGCCGTCGACCGACCCCGCGGCCGGCGTTCGGCCCGCAACCCAGCGCGGAGGAAAGCAGCATGGGGGACAACGACAACAGCACGCCGCAGGAGCAGATCGCCGAGCAGGCGCCGGCGATCCAGACTGTGCAGCGGGCGGCGCTGATCCTCAACGCCTTCACCGCCAGCCGACCACGGCTGAGCCTGAACGAGTTGACCGCCAGCCTGGGCACCAGCAAGGCCACCGCGCACCGCTACACCAAGGCACTGCGGGAGAGTAACCTGCTCCGCTACGACGAACGCGAAGCGCTGTACTCGCTCGGGCCGCAGATCCTGACCCTGTCGGCCGCCGCCCGCGCCGCGATGCCGGTGATCAGCATCGCCGGGCCGCACATGCGACAACTGGTCCGGGAGGTCGACGAGACCGCCGTGCTGAGCGTCTGGGACGGCGACACCGCCGTGGTGGTCCGTGCCGACGACAACACCGACCGCGTCATCCGGGTCAGCGTACGGACCGGTTCCCGGCTCTCGCGCACCGAGTCCGCGCAGGGCCGGGTCTTCTGCGCCTTCCTGCCCGAGGAGGACGTGCCCGGCCTGGCCGACGAGCTGGCCGGCTCCGCCGAGCTGCGCCGGGAAATCGCGAAGATCCGGCGCACCGGCATCTCCGCCAACACTCCCTCGATCAACGGAGTCCGCAGCATCGCCGCGCCGATCTTCCGTGGCTCGACCCTGGTCGCCGCGATGGCCATCGTCGGCACCACTGCTTCGGTGCCGGAGGGGACGACCTCGCCGCATGCCGCCGCGCTGCGACGGGTCGCCGCCGTGGTCACCGCCGAACTCGGCAGCGTCAACGGCAACCCGAACGGACACGCCAACCGCTGAGCCGACAGCCAACGGCCGATGCCCGCAGCCGAGCGGGTCATCCTTCGCCGGCGCCGAGCCCTTCGGACAGTTCCCGGGCCACCCGCTTGAGCGTCTCAGCGGCGGCTTCCTCGACCGGCCCCGACAGCGCCACACCGGTGCCGAGCACGGCCAGCGCGGCGACGATCTCGGTGCGCTCGAAGACCGGCGCCGCCAGCACCCGTACTCCATACTTCTCGGGCGAGTTGGCCGCGAGCCCGGTCCGGCGGACCTCCTCGACAACCGCGCGCAGTTCAGCGGAGCGCTGCAGCTGCCGGGCGACCGCGGGCGCCTCGGCCGGCGGCAGGAAGGCACAGAAGACCCGGCCCTGGGCGGACCGGGTCAGGTCCAGCTGCGAGCCGGCGCGGACGCTGAGCCGGACGTCGCCGGAGGTGTTGTCCATGCAGCGGACTACCGTCGGGCTCTCGCCGTTCCAGACGCTGAGCACCGAGGTCTGGTTGGTCAGCCGCGTCAGCCGGTCCAGGTAGGGCTCGGCGGCGGCGGCGATCGGCAACGCGGCCTGGGCGGCGGCCTCCATCGCCAGGGCCTGCGGGCCCAGCGAGTAGGTCGCGGTGGCCGAGTCGAAGCGGAGCAGGTTCGCCGCGCGCAGCGCGCGGGCGTATCGATGCGCGGTGGCCCGGCTGAACGCCAGATCAGCGGTCAGTTCGGCCAAGGTCAGCCAGGGCCGCTCGACAGTGAAGGCCTGAAGGATCGTGGCGGCCCGCTGCACGGTCTGGATGGCTGGCGGTTCGCCGCCGAGATCCTCGCCCGCGCCTGCCATGCCCGTCTCCTCGCAATCACCGGTCCGTCAGGAGCCGACTCTACCGAGCCGACGGGCCAGCCGCCGACCCGCCGGCACCACTGAACGCCGGCTCGGTCAGCCAGCGCCCGAACCGATCACGACCGTCGACGATCGAGCAGGCGTACGGCGACCGCCTTCTCCTGGGTGTACTCCCGCAATGCCGCGTAGCCCCCGCCTCGGCTGAAGCCGCTGTCCTTCTGCATGTTGAACGGGAAGCCGATGACGCCGGCGTCGTGAAACTGGTTCACCGTAACCTGGCCGCTGCGAGCCTCGTGGGCCACCCGCAGTGCCCGCGAGACGTCGGTGGTCCAGATGCAGGCCAGCAGACCGAAGTCGACGTCGTTCATCATCGCGATCGCCTGATCAGTGCCGGTGAAGCTCTCCACCGCCAGAACAGGTCCAAAAATCTCCTCGCGGACCAGCCGAGCGGACCGGTCGACCCGGTCGAAGAGGGTCGGCGGCACGAACCAGCCGTCATCGCGGCGCTCGAGCGCCGGGGCACCACCGGTCACCAGCCGCGCGCCGCTGCCCGGCGCCTCGGTGAGGAAGCCCAGCACCCGCCGGTACTGCGCCTCGCTCACCAGCGGACCCATGTCGAGATCCTCGTGCCAGGCGCCCATCCGCACGGCGGCCATCGCCGCCGCCACCCGCTCCACCACCTCGCCCCGGATCGACTCCTCGACCAACAGCCGGGAGCCGGCATAGCAGTTCTGTCCGGCGTTTTCGGTGATGGAGTAGACGATCGCCGGAATCGCGGTGTCCAGATCGGCGTCGGCGAAGAGCACGTTCGGGGACTTACCACCGAGTTCCAGCTTGACCGGGACGAGATGCTCGGCGGCGGCCCGCATGACGGCGCGCCCGGTGGCGGTCGAGCCGACGAAACTGATGTGGTCGATGTCGCGGTGCCCCGTGAGCGCCACCCCCGCCTCCGCGCCCAGGCCGGTGAGCACGTTCAGGACTCCCGGCGGCAGGCCGGCGCGGCGCGCCAGTTCGGCCAGGGCGAACGGGGCGAGCGGGGCGATCTCCGACGGCTTCAGCACGACGGCGTTGCCCGCAGCGAGCGCGGGCGCGACGTTGGCCGCGGTGAGCACCGCCGGTACGTTCCATGGGATCACCACCGCGCAGACCCCGTACGGCTCCGGCTGTGTGTAACCGAAGTAGTCCGAACTGCGTGTCGGCAGGGTGACCCCGGTCAGCTTGTCGGCCGCCCCGGCGAAGTAGTCGATGATCCCGTGCGCGATGAAGATGTTGCTCCGGCCTCCGGAGAGCGGCTTGCCGACGTCGCGGGCCTCGTACACGGCGAGCTGCTCAACGTGTTCGCCGATCAGGTCGGCCCAGCGGCGCAGGATGGCCCCGCGCTCGCTGGGCGAGGTCGCCGCCCAGGCCGGGAAGGCCCGACGGGCGGCGGCCACGGCGAGGTCGACGTCCGCCGCCCGAGCCCGGGCCACCGGCTGGATGGGTTGCTGGGTGGCCGGGTCGAGGATCGAAAGGTCGCCCTGGTCGCAGGCGGCTACCCACGCACCGTCGATCAGCTGCCGGGCGGCGGGGATGTCCAGGTGAGCCATAGGACGAATCCTTGACCGCCGATGTCCCGCATGTCAAGATACAGTCTCGCTATATGAGGCCCCCGGAGGAAAGCGTGCGCATCACCGCAGCGGTCCTGAACGGCTCGAACGCGCCGTTCGCCTTGCAGGACGTGGAACTCGAACCGCCCGGGCCCGACGAGGTGCTGGTCCGGGTGGACAGTGTCGGCATCTGCGGGACGGATCTGGAGTTCGCCACGTTCTTCCCCACCCCGGCCGTGCTCGGCCACGAGGGAAGCGGAGTGGTCGAGCAGGTGGGCGACCGGGTCACCACCGTCTTCCCCGGCGACCACGTCGCGATGAGTTTCACCTCGTGCGGACAGTGCCGGCTCTGCCTGAGCGGGTCCCCGGCCTACTGCAGGCGGTTCGACGCGATCAACTTCAGTGGCCGGCGGCCGGACGGCTCGTCGGCCATCTCCCGCGACGGCGCACCTGTCAACGCGCATTTCCTCGGACAGTCGTCGTTCGCCACCCACGTGGTGGCACCCGCCCGGGCAGTCGTGCCGATCGCCAAGGAGATCGACCTGCGATTGGTCGGCCCGTTCGGCTGCGGCTTCCAAACCGGCGCCGGCAGCGTGTTCAACGTGCTGCGGCCGCCTCCCGGCTCCTCACTGGTCGTCTTCGGCGCCGGGGCTGTCGGCATGGCAGCGATCCTGGCCGCCCGGATCAGCGGCTGCTCGGTGATCGCGGCAGTGGACGTCAACGCCGGCAAGCTGGACACCGCCCGCCTGCTCGGCGCCACCCAGGGGGTCGACTCAACCGCCGCCGACCCGCGTGAAGCGCTGGCCGCGATCGCACCACACGGATTCGACTTCGCCATCGACACCACCGGTCGCGAGGATGTGCTGCGCACCGCGGTGGAGGCACTCGGCCCACTCGGGCGCTGCGGGGTGATCGGGGTCGGGCCGAGCGAGCGGATGAGCTTCGACTGGCGCAGCATCCTCAACGGGCGCAGCATCACCGGCATCATCGCCGGCAGCAGCATCCCCCAGGTGTTCCTGCCAAAGCTGCTGGAGCTGCACGCCGCCGGCCGGTTCCCGATCGACCGGCTGTTGACGTACTTCCCCTTCGAGCACATCAACGAGGCGGTCGCGGCCGTCCGCAGCGGTGCGGTCGGCAAGGCCGTGCTGACGTTCTAGTCGACGTCGGCCCCGGCCGGGCGTACACGAATCGAAATATTGTCTCGCAATGTGCACCCCGCTACGCTCGGACCAGATCCCCAGTGGCGCGGCTGGGAAACACCGCGCGGCGTCAACGCACCCGTGGAGCTCGTCCGCCATGACCAAGCCACGATCCGACACCTGCTTCGACCACCACTCCGCCGAGTGCACCGCGAATCCGGTCAGCTACTACCGCGCTTTCCGGGAGAGCTGCCCGGTCGGCCACACGGACGCGCACGGCGGTTTCGTCTACACCACCCGATACGCAGACGTCGTCCGCATCGCCCGCGACGACGACGCCTTCTCCTCCGCGCGCACCACCGCCGGCGGCGCCGGGACCGCCATCGTCATCCCACGCGGGCCGGGACTGGAGCAGTACCCGATCGAGCTGGACCCGCCGGACGCCACCGCCTACCGCGACCTGATCAACCCGCTGTTGACCCAGGACGCGGTCGCCCGGCTCGGGCCGATGGTCGCCCGGCACGCCACGCGGATCATCGACACCTTCATCACTGAGGGCTCGGTCGACTTCGTCCGCGATCTGACCAACCCGCTGCCGGCCGCGGTCACCCTGGACTGGCTCGGCTTCGCCGAGGAGGACTGGGGCCGGCTCGCCGGCCCGATCCACGACATCTTCGCCGCGTTGCCCGGCACCGAGCGGGCGATCCGCGGCGCCGAGGGCTTGGCCTACATGGAGCAGCGGATCCGGGAGTTGATCCGCCTACGGCGGGCCGAGCCGGGTGAGGACGCCGTGAGCTACCTGGTCGCCCAGCGCCGCCCGGACGGGGAACCTTTCGGCGAGGACGAACTGGTCTCGGTCATCGGGCTACTCATCGCCGGTGGGGTCGACACCACCACCTCGCTCACTGGCTCGGTCCTGGTCCACCTCAGCCGGCATCCGGCTCAGCGGCAGCGACTGATCGACTCCCCCGATCTGCTGGACCCCGCCACCGAAGAGTTCCTGCGCGTCTTCGCGCCGTCCCAGTCGATGGCCCGGACCGCCCGGGTCGACGCCGAGGTGGGCGGCTGCCCGGTGAAAGCCGGTGAGCGGGTGCTGATCCCCTGGGTGGCCGCCAACCACGATCCCGCGTTCTTCCCCGAACCGGAGGAGGTCCGCCTGGACCGGGACGCTGCGCAGCATCTCAGTTTCGGCATCGGCACGCACCGCTGCGCCGGGGCCCACCTGGCCCGGCTGATGTTCCGCGAGATGATCACGCAGGTGCTCACCCGGCTGCCTGACTACCAGGTGATCGAGGAAGGCCTGGTCGCGTACCCGACCAGCGGTAACCAGTCCGGGTGGGACGCGATCCCCGCGGTCTTCTCCCCCGGGCCGCGAACGCCCGGCGTCGCGCACGGCCGGGCCGGCACCGAAACCGCCGAGATGGTCAGCCAAAGCGGCCCGCACACCCTGGTCATCGACGACGTCCGCATGGCCGCGGACAACGTGCTCTCCGTCTGGCTCACCGGTCCGGACGGCGAGGACCTGCCGCAGTGGGCCCCCGGAGCACACATCGAGCTGCGACTCCCGTCCGGCCGCGTCCGGCAGTACTCGCTCTGCGGCAACCCGGACGAACGCAGCCGCTACCGGATCGCGGTGCTACGCGAAGAGGCCGGCCGCGGCGGGTCGGTGGAGCTCCACACCATCGCCCGGACCGGCAGCACCGTCGCAGTACGCGGCCCCCGCAACCATTTCCCGCTGGTGGAGGCTCCGGAGTACCTCTTCCTCGCCGGCGGCATCGGGATCACCCCCATTCTGGCGATGGTTCGGGAAGCGGCCCGGCGGGGCGTACGGTTCCGGGTGCGATACGGCGGTCGGTCTCGTACCTCGATGGCCTTCTGCGACGAGCTGATCGCGATCGCCGGTGACCGGCTCGAGCTGATCCCCCAAGACGAGGCAGGGGTACCGGACATCGCGGCGATCGTCGCCGGCGCCGGGGCGCAGACCGCGATCTACTGCTGCGGACCCGGCGCGATGATCTCCGCTGTGGAACGGGTCTGCGCCGACGCCGGCCGCGGCGAGCAGCTTCACGTCGAACGCTTCGCCGCCGGTGACGAGCTGGAGGTGGCCTTCGACCCGGCCGAGAACGCCGAGTTCGAGGTACATCTGGCTCGCACTGGACTAACCCTGCGGGTCCCGCCGGAGAAGCGGCTGATCGAGGTGATCCGAGACGCGGTTCCCGGACTGACCTACGACTGCGAGAAGGGCTACTGCGGCGCCTGCGAGACCCGGGTCCTGGCCGGCACGCCGGAGCACCGCGACTCCCTGCTCACCGCTGACGAGCGGGCGACCGGCCGCACCATGATGATCTGTGTCGGGCGCTGCTCCTCGCCCCGTCTGGTCCTCGATCTCTGACCCACTGCGCCGGGCTTCCCTGGCCCGGCGCAGTGCGGCCGGGTCAGTGTGGCCCGTGGTTCATCCGTGTACGGGTGCGGGCTCGGCCGGCATGGGTGCCCGCACTCCCTTGAACAGCAGCCACCCGCCTGCGATCACCTCAAAGAAGAAGGCCGGTAGGTAGTGGATCATCACGCCCCCGGCGGTGTCCTCAGGGCCGGAGAGAACGATGGTGGCGAGGTTACCTGCCGCCATCACGACATACGCCAGAACTCCCCAGGCGGACAGGGCACGGGGAACGTACTTCGACGTGAACAACAGATAGGCGAACACGCCGTTTCCCAGCGCGAGGAAGACAAGCCCGAGGTTGAACCCTGCGGCATGCGCGCCGACGTATGTGTTCGCCAGTGCCTGGAGTTGGTCCGGGCTGAGCGCTGATGCGGTGTCCGAGCCGCTCAGGACCGACGATGCCGTGAGGAAACTGAGCCCGTTCATGGCCATGATGGTCGACTGCGCAGTTCTCCACAGCAGGGCGAGCAGGGCAAGGCCCGGATTCACCTTCTTGAGCAGCATGTAGAAGGCCACGGCCATCACGATGTCGGCGGCGAAGATGAGGACGTCGACGGCGACGCCGATGCGGAACAGCTGTTCTGACGCCACGATGTTGCGTGCCGTCGCCGCGGCATCGCCGGCCACGATGATCTGGCCGGGCACATAGGCCTGGGAGAAGAATCCTGCCGCCATCAGGAGCAGGAGTACGAATCCGGCGACTCGTGCCGCCGTGCGCTGGGACCCATCGATCGTCATGGCACGATCCTGCAGCGGAGGCGGTAGTGGCGTATCGGGCCACGGGCCTGAGCCGCCCCGGCCCATAGTGGGGGACGAGGCCGTACTTTCGGCGGATCGGCAAGGCCGAACCGTCCACCGCCCGGCCGGCCCGCATCTCGCCGGGTGCGGGCCGGCGGCGTCAGCCGTGCATCAGTACTGGCCGGTGGAACAAGACGAATTGACTCGGTAGCAATCGGCGTATCCGACGATTTCGTGGTCAACGTCTCGCACGTAGATCGTGACGTCGGTGATCCCGCCGGAGAACGCGCTTCCGTCCAGCGTCACGTTGCCGATCGTCACCCAAGTGCCCGTGGTTCCGCCACAGCGGTCCCAACCCTTGGCGTCCACGACCGTGTCCCCTTGCGATCCGAACACCGAGAGCTTTCCGCATTCGCCCGCCTTGACATAGAACTTCAATGACGTGACGGTGACGGACCGGTTGTACCAGGTGAGACCCCCGGTGGCCTGGGCGGCGACAGCACCCGCCCCGCCGGCATGAACCGCCTTGGCGATGAAGCTGGTCGGGGAGGCGTTGGCGGCGGAACTCGATCCGAATACGGAAACGGCCAACACGCCGATCGCGATACCTGTCTGCAGCATCCGTCGTCTGAGCACTTCATCTCCTTGCGGGGGTTCGTCGCGACCCGTGGGCGTACGACACATCGGGTTCGATCGCATCCCAGGCTATCAACGAACTTCAGTCGGTGCGCCGACGCCCTGTCGATCGTCCGGATAGGACCGTCTGTCAGTCGTGTTCTGGCGCGCCGGTCAGGTGATGGTCGGCGGCGTGGAACACCTCGGTCACCAGTCGGCGTACGTGCCCGCCGCGGGCGCGGTAGAGCACCCGGCGGCCCTCACGACGGGAGCTGACCAGGCCGGCGAGTAGCAATTTGCCCAGATGCTGCGACACCGCCGGCCGGGCCGCACCGGCCGCGGCGGTCAGGGTCGTGACGTCGTGCTCGCCCTCGCGCAATTCCCACAGCAGGCGCAGCCGAGTCGGGTCGGCGAGCATCCGAAGCGCGGTCACCGCCGTCTCGACCTGCGCGCTCGTCGGTGGCTGTTGCCGATCGCTGGCAGTTGCCGCGTTGTCGCGTGCGTACATGAGCACATATCCTACGTCTATGCAGGAGGGTCACCACCACCACCACGACCATGGCGACAAGCACGACCACGGCCACGATCATGACCATGACCACCGGATGTCCGCCGGCGGCCGGCGGGAGTTGCGGCACCGGTTGAGCCATCTGCTCACACCGCACTCGCACGACGCCGCGGACAAGGTCGATTCGGCGATGGAGTCGTCGAAGGACGGCATCCGCGCACTGTTCTTCTCACTGCTGGTCCTCGGCGTGACCGCCGCGCTGCAGGTGGTGATCGTGCTGCTGTCCGGCTCGGTGGCCCTGCTCGGCGACACGCTGCACAACGTCGCCGACGCGCTTACCGCGGTACCGCTCGGGGTGGCGTTCGTGCTCGGGCGCCGATTGGCCAACCGCCGGTACACCTACGGCTACGGCCGGGCCGAAGACCTCGCCGGCATCCTCATCGTGCTCACCATCACCGCATCGGCCGGGTTCGCCGCCTACGAGGCCATCGACCGGCTGTTCAACCCGGCCGACGTCACCCACCTGCCGTGGGTGGCCGCGGCCGGCATCGTCGGCTTCGCCGGCAACGAGCTCGTCGCGCGGTACCGCATCATGGTCGGCCGCCGCATCGGCTCCGCGGCTCTCGTCGCCGACGGCCTGCACGCCCGCACCGACGGGTTCACCTCACTCGCCGTACTCCTTGGCGCTGGTGGCGTGGCCGTCGGCTGGCGGTGGGCCGACCCGGCCGTCGGCCTGCTCATCACCGTCGCGATCCTGTTCGTGCTCAAGGACGCCGCCCGGGAGGTGTACCGCCGCCTCATGGACGCCGTCGACCCCGCCATCGTCGCGAAGGCCGAGCAGATCCTCGCCGGCACCCCGGGCGTACTCGGTGTCGCGGCACTGCGGATGCGTTGGATCGGCCACCACCTGCACGCCGAGACCGACCTGCTCGTGTCGGACGCCCTCACCGTGGTGCAGGCCCACGCCATCGCCGTCGATGCCGAACACCGGCTACTGCATGCCGTCCCCCGGCTCACCGCAGCCACCATCCACACCGATCCGGACATCGCGGATAGCCACGCCGTGGTGGCGCATCACCGGTAGAACCGGGCGCCACCGCAAACACCCACTAGCGGTTGCCGTCGATGGTCACTGGGGCGGCGCGGGCGAGTTCGCCTCCGGGATGAGCAGTCGGGGGCTGCCGGTTCCGTCCGCTGGCACCGCCCACACGTCGTTCGTCCCGTCGGGGCGCTGCAGACTATAGGCCACGGTGGCGCCGTCCAGCCACACCGCCTGGTCATCCACGCTACGGGCCTCGGCCAGGTGCGTGATTCGCAGCGTGGCAAGGTCCAATGTGGACAGTCGCCAGGTGATCCCAGGTCCGTCATGACCGCCATGGGCAGCCTGACTGTGGTCCTGTTGCCCAGCGCCGCCGTTGGTGTGCTTGAATGCGATGCGGGTGCCATCCGGCGACAGCGACGGGCACTCGACGTCCTCGGCAAGCGTGCGTAGCCGCCGGGCCGCGATGTCGCCTTCCACCAGGTAGCGCCGGCCGCCGGTGGACATGCTGGCGTAGAAGCGGTTGTCGTCGGCGAAGGTCACACCCCAGAAGTTCGCGTCGGCCGCGCGGTAGGGCTGTCCGTCTTTGACGACGGCGAACTCCTCCAGCGAACGGATGAGAGTGCCGGTGCGGGTGTCCAGGATGCCGGTGCTCGTGGAGAAGCCGCCGCTCGCATAGGAATGTCCATCTATGAAGAGTGTCCAGGCGACCATGCGACCGCTCGGCGACACCCTGGTCCGGTTCGGGAAGCCGGTCAGCGCAATGGACTGCCGTTCGTGCAGCTGAGCGTCGAACACCACGAGATGCGTGCCGGTCAACGCGTCAACGGGGCGCAGGCAGACCACAGTGCCCGCCGCAGCGTACGCCCGGTCGCAGGCTTGCGAGGTGACCGTGCGGGGCCCGTCCGGATGCCCGCTCGACACCATGGACAGTCGGCCATTGGTGAGTATCTGCATCTTCGGTCCTGGACCCATGTCTTCCTCGTTCGCCAACTCGACCTGCGACTCGGCCCGGTTCCGGTCGCGCTGCGCGGCGATTTGCGTGTAGCCCACCGCTACGGCGGCGAGCACCACGGCACCCGCTACCGCGATGGCGATCCTGCCTCGCTTGCTGAGCGCCGTCATGTGTTCGCCTCCGAGTGCTCGGTGTCCTGGTTTGCAGTGGTGGACTGGGTTTTCAGCAGCAATGCACTGGCGGCCATCGTCACCAGCACGACGAGCGCCGCCATCCGGCTGGCCAAAGCCGGCCCCCAGGTCTGCCAGACGATTCCGAACAGCACGGAGGAAGCCAGGTAGGACAGGGCCTGTCCACTTTGGATCAGCGCGATTCCAGTGGTACGCAACCGTTCCGGCAGCAGCGGACCGGCCAGTGCCATCAGCACGCCGTCGGTGGCCGCGTAGAACGCGCCGTGCGGCACGAGGACGCAGACGATCAGCAGCCAGCCACCGATCGGCGCGTACAGCAGCAGGTAGACCATGGCCAGTGCGGCGTAGCCGCACAGCATCACCGGCAACCTGCCCACCCGGTCGGCCAGCGCCCCCACGGGCGCGGCGAGCAGCAGGTAGACCAGGCTCGTGCCGACGGCCAGCAACGGGAACCACCCGATGGCCACCTCCGTGCGCTTCTGCAGTAACAGATAGATGAAGCCGTCGCCGATCATCGAAAAGCCGAGCAGGCAGGCGGCGATCAGAAGGCGGCGTACCGGCCCGGTACGCACCAGATCGGTGACCGCATGCGCGGAGACCGTCTCGGTGGCCGGCCGGGTTTCCCTGCGGTCGCTGACGAACAAAACCAGGATGAGCACGCCGATGGCGGCGATGCAGAAGCTGGTGACGAATACCGCGTCGAACCCCTGGCCCGCCGCGGCGAGCACAGCCAGCGCGACCAGCGGGCCGGCGAAGGCGCCCAGACTGTCCATCGCCCGGTGCACACCGAATGCCCGGCCGAGCGCGTTTGCCGGAGCGGACAGGGTGATCAGTGCGTCCCTTGGCGCGGTGCGCAAACCCTTGCCCGCCCGGTCGAGTGTGATCACCGCACCGATCGCGGTGGCGGAAGCGCCCGCGGCCAACAGGCCGAGCTTGCACACCGCGGAGAGACCGTAGCCGAAGGTTGCGACGGCTTTGCGTCGACGCACCCGGTCGGCGACGTAGCCGCCCACCAGGCGCAGCAGCGCGGTGGCTCCCGTGTAGGTCCCGTCGACGACGCCATAGGCCAACGGGCTCAAATGAAGTCCGATCATCAGGTACAGCGGGAGGACCGCGGTGACCATCTCGGCAGAGATGTCGGTGACCAGGCTGACCGCGCCGAGCGCGAACACGTTGCCACCGACGACAGACCAGCGCCGCGTGCCGCCGAACCTGCTCCCACCGCCCGGCGCATCGGGCCCGTCAGATGTGCTGGGTTTGCCGACCATGGAAAGGTACAACGCGCACACTCTTCCTACGACTGGCTGACAAGGCGGTGGGACCGCCCCCGGCGCCTACGACCCGGGGGCGGCTTTCACCGTTGGTTCACAACGGGATCAGTGGCAGGTACCGGTGCCGCTGTCGGTGAAGGTCTTGCCCGCCTCCGGCACGAACTGCCAGTCATAGCTGTTGCTGTGCAGGGTCAGCTTCAGCACTCCGTAGGTGTCGCCGTTGCGGACCTCGCTGTTGGGCTGGATGGTGCCGAAGCCGTAGTGGCCGGCGCCGCCCATACCCGCGACGAACTCACGGATGCCGCGAGCGGTGTCGAGCTGGCCGCTCGGATTCTGCGGAGCGAACCGCTCGTACTGGTGGTTGTGGCCGCCAAGCACGACATCGGCGTTGGCGTTGTACAGGTCCCGCCACATCGCGTCGAACGAGGTGTCCGGTGCGTGGTTGGCGCCGGAGGTGAACCGCGGCTTGTGCCACAGGGCGAGGGTGCAGGGCTTCGTGCTGGCGGCCAGGTCCGCCACCAACCACTGCTCCTGGGCCGAACCCGCGGTGTGCGCGATCTCGGAGTTGATCGTGATGATGTGCCAGTTGCCCAGGTCGTACGAGTAGTAGCCCTTGGCCGGGTCACCGGCGGCGGCACCGAAGTAGCCGTAGTAGCCGGTAGCACCTGACGTGTTGTAGTCGTGGTTACCCGGCGCCGGCTTGGTGCGCGCCTTGTGGCGGCCCCATGTCGGGTCGTAGTAGGTGTTGAACTCGGTGGTGGTACCGCTGTCGTAGACGTTGTCA
Source organism: Dactylosporangium sp. CA-233914 (assembly GCF_050942935.1). NCBI lineage: Bacteria > Bacillati > Actinomycetota > Actinomycetes > Micromonosporales > Micromonosporaceae > Dactylosporangium > Dactylosporangium sp. CA-233914. Next base: position 9,512,418 of record NZ_CP192030.1, read on the forward strand.
CCGAGGGTGTAGACAGTGCCGGGGATGTTGTCCAGCAGGGCGGCGGTCGCGGAGTCGCCGGTGCCGGAGTTCGCGATGTCACCAGCGCCGACGAACACCGGGTCGCCGCCCCCGGTCGGCGACGGGCTCGGCGAGGGGGATGTCACCGAGGGAGACGGCGACGGCGCGTTCGTGGTGATGACCAGCTGTGGTCCGTTGGCGCCCGTCTCCCGGGAGTCGAAGTAGGCGCCGTCGTTGTTGGATGAGGTACCGCCGAAGCTGAACGCGCCATTGCCGGTCACCACGCTGGTGACGTCGATCTCGTACCAGGTGCCCTTGGCGACCGATCCCAGGCTGCCGACCGTCACACCGTCGATGGCAGGCTGGTTGTTCCAGGTCGCGGCGCTCTCCGACCATGTCGTGTTGCTCATCAGGCGGTAGGTGCCGCCGTTGCTGCTGCCGTTGTTGGAGCTGATGGTGTGAAGGCGCAGCTTGGCACTGGTGACCGCGCCGCTCAGGCCACTGACCGAGAAGCGCACGAAGACTCGGCGCACCGGCGAGTTGTCAACGACGACCTGGCTGGCGCCGCCGTAGTTGGTGGACGGGGTGTTCTGCTGGACGTAGGTGTCGGCGGTGGCGGTGAACGTGGTGGACGCGGCCGCGGCCGGGCTCCCGGTCAGTACCACGGCGGCGGCCGCAATGCCGACGACCGGAAGGGCGATGGCGACCACCGCACGTCGTGTGCGGCCGGTCAGGGGACGAGACATCGCTGCGATTCCTGTCACTAGGGGGCGAAGGGATCTCCGATAGACCGTAGGAGTGCGGCATGACGGCCAGTCGGCCGAACAGTGGCCGCCGCATGTCCTCGCCCGGCTAGGACTTCTCGTGTTGTTCACGCTGGATTTCCGCTCCTATGCTGCGTAGGAACCCGGCTGGGAGCACCGTCCGCGGCGGGCACCGGCAAGCGGGGAGCGCGTAACATCGGGTGGCCGGTGATACCGCCGGCGCCGGTCCGGGGGGGTGCGCGGTGTTCGGAGAGCTGCAGGCAGCGGTGATGCGGCAGCTGTGGGCGGCGGACGGGCCGGTCACAGCGCGCTACGTGCACACCGCCCTGTCCGAGGAGCGCGACCTGGCGTACACCACCGTGCAGACGGTAATGGACAAGCTGCACCGCAAGGGCTGGCTGCGCCGGCAGCCTCATGGCCGGGCACACCTCTACCAGCCGGTGGCCACCCGGGAGCAGCACGGGGCCGGACTCATGCGAGAGGCGCTGACCGACAGTGGCGACCGGGAGCAGGCGCTGCTGCATTTTGTCGGGCAGATGACCCTCGAGGAGGCGGCGGCGCTTCGGGCGGCGCTGAGCACCTACGAGCGGAAGATCGCCGGATCGTGACCTCATTGCTGCTGGCCGCCTACGCCGTCGTGCTGGTCCTGGTGGCCGGGCCACGGCTGGCTCGCGCCGGCTGGGTGGCCCGGGCGCCGGGGCTGGGGATCTTCGCCTGGCAGATGTGGTGCACCGCGCTACTGAGCTGCACGGTGCTGGTCGGGGCGTCCTCGATGCTGCATTGGGATCGCTCCCACAACGTCGCCTGCCGGGCCTGGCAGGTCTGTCTGGACGCGCTGGTGGGCAGGCACGGCCCGGCCGCGCAGATCGCCGCCGTGTGCGGCGCGGGCCTGCTGGTCGCCCTCGCCGTCCGACTGACACTGGCCGGGTGGCGGCTGACCGGCGCGGAGCGGCGGCAACGGTGCCGGCTGCGCCAGCTGATGCGCACGGCCGGGCAGCCGCTGCCGGAGTTCGGCGCCGTGGTCGTGCCGGCCGAGCAGCCCGCCGCCTACCTGCTGCCCGGCGGCGACGAGCGGGACGTGGTCCTCACCTCGGCCGCCGTCAACCACCTCACCGGCGAGGAACTGCACGCAATCGCCGCCCACGAGCGGGCGCACGCCACCGGCCGGCACTACCGGCTGCTGCGCACGGTGCGGCTGCTCGACCACGCATTCCCCTGGGCGCCCTGCTTCGCCACCGCGGCACGGCAGATGCACCGGCTCGTCGAGCTGCGCGCCGACGACGTCGCGGTGCGCTCCCACCCGCCGATCGTGCTGGCCCGGGCCCTCGTCGCGCTGGCCGAGGCCCGCGCCCAGCAGTCCGCCGCCGGGCGGAACCGCGCCTGGTGGGGCACGGAGGACCCGGGTGCGCATCTGGCCGCCCATGGCGGGGATGCCGCGGAGCGCCTGCACCGGCTGCTGCACCGACCCCGGCCGATGCCGGCCACGCTGACCCGCGCCACGGCCGGTCTGTTCACCCTGCTGCCGGTAGCGCCGGTGGTGTTCGCCGTGGTCGAGCGGTCACCACTGGCGCCGTAGGCGGCCCTGTTGCGTTGGGCCTTGATCATGCCGAGCCGCCGATCCCATAACGCAACGGCGACCGCGGCTCTGCTCGGGACGGACCGGCGGACCGTGCGCGGACCGGCGGTACATTCGCTGGCATGAAGGCGGACGAACGCGTGCTCCTGGGCCGGACGGACCTGTCGGTCACCCGACTGGGTCTGGGGCTCGCGTCGATCGGTGGCCTGCGCGTTCCGGTCTCGGCCGCGGACGCGCAGGCCACCGTCGATGCCGCCTGGCGGCTCGGGGTGCGGCTGTTCGATACGGCCCCGGTGTACGGGTACGGCCGCTCGGAACGCCGCGCCGGCCGGGCCCTGCGCGACCGTCCGCGCGACGAGTACGTCCTGTGCACGAAGGTCGGCCGGCTCATCGAACCGGACGGCCCCGACGGCCAGCCGATCTGGGCCGACCCGCCGCCCGGTGTCGGCCCGCGCCTGGACTTCACGGCCGAGGGTGTGTATCGCTCGCTCTCCGACAGCCTCGACCGCCTCGGCCTGGACCGGGTCGATGTCCTGCACGTCCACGATCCCGACCTGAACTACGCGGCCGCCCTGGGCGCGGCGTACCCGGCCCTGGACCGCCTGCGCCGCGCCGGCCGGATCGCGGCCGTCTCGCTCGGCGTCAACCACGCCGACGTCGCCGCCCGCTTCATCCGCGAGGCCCCCGACCCCGGCGTGGACTGCGTGATGCTGGCCGGCCGGTACACCCTGCTGGACCGTTCGGGTGCGGACGATCTCCTGCCCCTGTGCGCCGAACGCGGCGTGCCGGTCCTGGCCGCCGGGGTATACCAGGGCGGCGCTCTGCTCGACCAGACGTCCCCGGGCGTCCGCCGGATCCGGGCCGCCTGCGACCGCCACGGTGTCTCGCTCCTGGCCGCCGCGGTGCAGTTCCCGTTCCGCCACCGATCGGTCGCCGCCGTGGTGGTCGGCGCCAGATCGGCGGCGGAGATGCAGCAGAGCGCGGCGCTGCTGGAGCACCCGATCCCGGCGGCCCTCTGGGACGAGTTGGCGTAGCCCTTACGCGTCACTGCCCGGAGTGGCTCCAGGGCGGGGCGGCGTCCGCCGGCGGAGGCCTTCTTGTCTCAGATCTTCTTGACTCATACAATCGCGCTCATGTCGTCGCTCGCCGAGCCACCTGCCTGGACCCAGCCGCTGCCCGAGGCTTACCCGCCCGCGGACATGGCGATGTATCACCTGCCGACCGGCACGTATCAGACCCGTGCGGCGCTTGCCGTACGCGGCGGGTCGTTCCGCGACAAGCGACAGTTCGCCGCGTCCGCAGTCCTGGTGCAGCATCCGAAAGGCGATCTGCTGATCGATGCGGGGTTCGGAGCCGGTGTCGCGGCGCACGTCGCGATGCTGCCCCGGTTCATGCGCGCCCCGTATCAGGCGGGCCGGACGGTCAGCGAGCAGTTCGACGCCGTCGGCTACGACCGCCGCAGACTCCTCGGCGTACTGCTGACGCATTCCCACTGGGATCACACGAGCGGTCTCGACGGTCTGCTGGGATCGCCGGTCTGGATGAACGCGAACGAACGGCAGTACGCCGCCGAAGACCCGGACGGGAAGGTCTTCCGCCTGGTCGGTCAAGGGCACGAGGTCCACGAGTACGGGTTCGAGAGCCGGCCGTATCTCGGGTTTACGAACACCTACGACGTGCATGATGACGGATCGGTGGTCGTCGTGCTGGCGGGTGGCCACACCACCGGCTCGGTGATCGTGTTCGTGACACTGCCCTCCGACCGGCGGTACACCTTCATCGGCGATCTGACCTGGCAGATCGACGGCATCCGCAGGCGGGTCGAGCGGCCGTGGCTGCTGAGCAAACTCGCCGACAGCGATCCGGATCAGCTGCGCCAGGACCTGCTGCGCATCATCGCCCTGGAAGGCCTGATGCAAATCGTCCCCGCGCACGACCTCGGCTCATACGACGGCATCCCGCTGCTGGCGCCCGCGGCGGCGACACAATCCCGGTGACGACGTACGGTGCTGCGATGCGAGACTCACAACCATCGGCACCGGCGGCCGTCGGCCCGAACCCGTCCGTCGACTCCGAGATCACCTGGCTGCTGCACCGGGCGGCCCAGCATCTGCGCGGCGCGACCGGTGACGTGGCCGAGCAGCACGGCCTGACGATGCGCGACTACATCGTGTTGAGCGCGCTCGGCAAGACTCCCGGCCTCACCCAGTCCGACCTGGGCAGAGCTCTCGGGCTGGACAAGACCACCCTCATGAGCCAGCTGGACCGGCTCGAGCGCAGGGGTCTCGTCGTGCGCCACAGCGCTCCCGGCGACCGCCGTCTGCGCATCCCCGTGATCACCGCCGACGGCGAAGCGCTGCGAGCGACGGTGGCCGAGGCCTGCGCCGCCGTCGAAGCCTCCGTCCTGGACGCTTTCAGCCAGCGTCAGGTCCAGACCCTGCGACGCATGCTCGTGGCCATCATCGGCGACTCCGCCGACCGGGGATCTTGCCTGTGACGTCGAGGTCTTTCTACGGTCAGGGGACGAGGGCCACGAAGCCGAGGCCCGTCGTACGCTCCGCCAGGTCGAGGGCGGCCGCCGGGTCGTCGAGGCCGACCGTCAGCAGCTCGACCGCGGAGAGATCCAGCAGCCCGGAGCGGGCCATGTTCCACACCGTGGTCACCGTCTCGTCATCACTCATCCAGGAGCCGCGCAGGGTGAGCCTGCGGCGCATCAGGTCGCCGTACGCAATGGTGAGGTCCTGGCGTACGCCGCCGATGAGCACAAGGGTGCCGCGCCCCCGCAAACTGTCGTAGGCGGCCATGGTCGCGTCCGCCGTCGGGGTGGCGCCGAGGGCGTCCAGAGCCACGTCCACCGGGCCGATTCCCGCCGCGTCCGTCGCGCGGTCGCCGGTCAGCCGGTGGGTGCGCACGCGGGGGCCGAGCTCCGCCAGCCGGTCGAGCGCCTCCTTGTTGCGGCCCACCGCCGTCACCGTCGCCGCGCCTTCCGCGAGCGCCACCAGCACCGCCGCGCCGCCCAGCTGACCCGTCGCACCGATCACCGCGACGTCGCGGCCGGCCAGGGGACCTGCGGTGTGCAGGCCCGCGGCGGCGATGCAGAGCCACGGCAGGAACGACAGGCGGGCCGGCTCCGGACAGTTCTCGGCACCGGGCAGCTTGACCATCGTCTCCTTGGCGCACAGCGCGCGCTCCGCGAAGACGCCGTCGTGCCACACCGTACGCATGCGATCCGTGCGCTCGCTGCCGGCGCCCGAACCGCCCAGGCCGACCCAGCCCACCAGGATCTCGTCGCCGCCGCCCGCGTCGAGCAGCGCCGTGTCCAGCACGATGTCGCCCGGGGCGACATGGAACACGTCGGGCGCGACGTCGGTCACGCGCCCGATGCAGGAGGGGCCCAGGGTCAGGGGGACCGGCAGGCCGCCGCGGTTCCCCTTCACCACCATTCTCGTGTACGCCGGGAGGTGTGCGGCGAGCACCTCCACGAGTACGCCACCGCCCTGGAGCGTGGGCGCCGGTACCTCGCGGAGGCGTACGTCGTCGTCTTGTGCAGCAACAGTCCAAGCTCGCATGAGGTAAGCCTCGCGCCACGGTAAGGTGGTATCCAGAATCGCCTTATTCTGGTACTGGAGGTTCTAGGGTGAGCGTCGAGCTGGGCACATTCCTGCGCAGCCGCCGGGAGCGGATGGCCCCGGCCGACGCGGGCCTGCCGGTCACCGGCCGCCGCCGCACACCCGGGCTGCGCCGCGAGGAGCTGGCCCTGCTGGCCGGCATCAGCGCCACCTGGCTCACCTATCTCGAGCAGGGCCGCGACGTACGCCCCTCCGGCCAGGTGCTCGACGCACTGGCCCGGGCGCTGCGGCTGACCGGCGCCGAGCAGGAGCACCTGCGCCGCCTCGCCGGTGCGGGAGCGACGCCCGAGCAAGAGGCCCCCGAGGAGGCCGCGCCCGAGGTCGCGGGCGTTCCGGCGTTGCTCGGCGACAACCCCGCGTACGTCACCGGCATCTGCTACGACATCCTCGCGGCCAACGACGCCGCCGCCGAGCTGTTCCGGGGCATCGCGCCGGGCGGCAACGTCGTGCGCTGGATGTTCACCGAGCCCGCCGCCCGCGAGGTGCTGGTCGGCTGGGAGCGCGAGGCGCGCAACATCCTGGCCCGGCTGCGGGCGATCGCGGGACGGCATCCCGGCCACCCGCGCGTGACCCGGCTCGTGGCCGAGCTGACCGAGGCGAGCTCCGAGGTCCGCGAGTGGTGGCCGCAGTACGACATCCAGTTCAGCCACGCGGGCCACAAGCGCTTCCGGCATCCCCGGCTGGGCGTGATCACCGTGTCGCACGCCGCGTTCCACGTCGCCGAGCGGCCCGAGCAGACGCTGGTGGTCTACCACCTGCCGGGCAGCACAGATCCCCTCGCACGGGCCGCCGGCGCGCCCGCCTAGCGTTTCAGCCATGCAGGCAACGGTCCGCAGAAGCGATTCGCTCATCGGCAGAGACGTGGAGACAGGACATGTCGCCGAACTGATCACGGCCGCGCGTGCGGGCACCGGCGGAGCGCTTGTGCTGAGCGGTGAGGCGGGCATCGGCAAGACGGCTCTGATGGAGCACGCGAAGCGGATGGCGGCGGGCTTCCGGGTCGTGCGCGCTTCCGGAGCCGAGTTCGAACAGGAGCTTCCGTACGCCGCTCTGCACCAACTCTGCGTGCCGATCCTGCGACATGTGGGCGAACTGCCGCAACGCCATCATGATGCCCTGCAGGTGGCCTTCGGACTCATGGCCGGCGCCCGATCGGTTCCGGGTCGGGCTCGCCGTCCTCGAGTTGGTCGCGGCGGCCGCACGGGAGCGACCGTTGCTGTGCCTGGTCGACGATGCTCAATGGCTGGACGCGGCGTCTTCGAGGGCGCTGGCCTTCCTCGCCCGCCGGATCGGCGCCGATCCAGTCGTCGTCCTGATAGCGCTGCGATCGCCCGCCGCCGAAGGTGAGCTGACGACGTTACCCGCGCTGCGCGTCTGCGGGCTGAGCGACGCGGACGCCCGGCAACTCTTGACCGCGCGCAGCCCCTTCCCCCTGGATGAACGGGTGCGGGATCGGCTGGTCGCTGAGGCGAACGGCAATCCTCTGGCGTTGTTCGAACTCCCTTCGGCCGGTGGATTCGCGCCCCCTGAGACCGGCTCGGTGCCGAACCGGATCGAGCAGGCGTTCCGAGCCCGGCTGACCGATCTGCCGGACGGTGCCCGCCTGCTGCTGACCATCGCGAGCGCCGACCCGACCGGCGACCCCGACCTGCTCTGGCCGGCCGCGCGGATGCTCGGTGTCGACATCGAACAGGCGAGCGCCGATGCCTGCTCTGTGGAACTGGCCGAGTTCTCCACACGTATCCGGTTCTGCCATCCGCTGGCGCGTTCGGCTGTCTATCGGGCGGCCGGGGTCGAGGAGCGCCGCAGTGTCCACCGCGCGCTGGCCGAGGCCACCGATCCCATCGTGGCCCCCGACCGCCGGGCCTGGCACCGCGCCCAGGCCGCCGTCAGTCCCGACGACGATGTCGCCGCCGACCTGCAACGGTGCGCCGCCCGCGCGCAAGCGCGCGGCGGGGTGGCGGCCGCGGCCGCATTCCTGCAGCGCTCGGCCGAGTTGTCGCACGACACCGGCCGGCGGGTCGAAAGGACCCTGGACGCGGTACGTGCCTATCTCGAGGCAGGCAGGAGGATCGCAGCCGAGGAACTGCTCACAACGGTACGGACCGCGGCGCTGGACGACTACCAGCGCGCCAGTGTCGAACTCTTGCAGGGTCGCATTGCCTTCACCCGGCCGGGCGACGGCACCGGACCCGCGCTGATGGACGCAGGCGCCCGGCGCTTGGCCCGCCTGGACACCGGCCGGGCTCGCGACTGCTATCTGGACGCGCTCGAAATGAGCCTTCTGGTCGGCCGAGGCGGCGGTTTCATCCCGGCGATCCTCGACGCGGCGCGGTCGGCGCCGCCACCGATGGCGCCGGACGTCCTCGACGCGCTGCTCAGGCTCGCCGCCGGTGATCACCAGGTCGCCATCCCGATGCTCAGCGACATGCTGCATTCCGATCAGCAGCCGATGTGGATGCGTTGGCCAGCGCTCGCCACGATAATCTCCACCGAGCTCTGGGACCCGCACACCTTCGCCGCCACCGCTGGATGGCTGGTGAAGGCGGGCCGCGAATCAGGCTCGCCGGTGCTGCTCAGGCTCGGCCTCGCACAGAGGGCCTCCGACGCCATGTATATCGGCGATATCGGGCAGGCGCTCGCCGCGATCGCGGAGGAGGGAGCCATAGCCGACGCGGCGGGCGATCCCCCGCTTCTCTATCCGCGGCTGCAGCTGGCCGCTCTCCGAGGCCGCCGCAACGAGGCTCGCGACCTGTTCGAGACAGCTGTGCGAGACGTGACCGCCGATGGGACCGGGCAAGTCACCAATCTGGACTGGGTCACGGCTTTACTGAACAACGGTCTCGGTGACTACCCAGCCGCGCTCGCGGCAGCGCGCAGGGCGACCGAGCCCAGCCGTCTCTTCCTCACCGGACTCGCCCTGCCCGAGTTGGTCGAGGCCGCTGTCCGGTGCGGGGAGATCGACGTCGCCGCCCAGGCCTTGGAGTCCTTGACCGAGCGTACGCAGGCGCGCGGAACCGTGTCCGGCCAAGGGATCGTCGCGTATGCTCGCGGGCTCGTGACCGGCGTTGAGGATCACTACCGCGAGGCCGTCGAGTGCCTCGCCGAGACACCGCTGATGCCCTATCGCGGCAGAGCCCATCTTCTGTACGGCGAATGGCTGTGCCGGCACGGACGTCGCAAGGATGGAACGCAGCAACTGCGCATGGCGCATGAGCTGCTGTCGGCGGCCGGGGCCGAGGCATTCGCGCGGCGCGCCGCGGACGAGCTGCGGGCCGCCGGCGAGGGGGTCGGCCACCACACCGAGCTCTCCTTCGAGAGGCTCACCGCCCAGGAGGTGGCCGTGGCCCGGCTTGTGGCCACGGGCGCCACCTCGAACGAGACCGCGGCCCAGCTGTTCGTCAGCAAACGCACCGTCGACGCCCACCTCCGCAGCATCTTCCGCAAGCTGGGTCTCACCTCGCGCCGACAGCTCAAGGAGCATCCCGCTCTGCTCGCTCCGGAGCTGTGACGCTCAGGCAGGTCGCCCCGCTGAACTTCGGATCCTGCGCTGATCGGGCACCGGTCCGCCGTGGTCACCAAGGTCGCAGCGTCTAGTGCAGCCCCGCGGAAGTCCTGTCAGGGTTGGGTTGGTCTGGGCGGGATGTCGGCCAGGTGTATCCGGCATGCGCAGTCGAGGATGTCGGTGAGGGTGCCGGTCAGGGATCCGTCGGGCAGGACGGTGTTCTGGTAGGAGTCGGTGGCGGGGTCGTAGAGGGCGAAGGCCCAGTCGTCCGGGGTGCCGAGATAGCCGATCCGGCACAGGGTGATGGTCTCTTCCGGGGCGTTGAGGTCGGTCTCGTCGTCGTCGAGGTAGCCGATGACGTAGCCGTACCCGCCGCGCCAGCGCACCTCGACCCCGCCCAACTGTGACCAGTGCCGTTCGGCGTGGTGGTCGAGCTCGGCCGTGGTGTCTTCCTTGACGCGTCGGGTGGGCGCCGGCATACCCGCCAGTGTGCCGGTCGCTGGTCTGGCCGGTGATCGGGACCCCGGCCTCATCGACGGGCATGGTGGCCGGGTTGGCATCATGGCGGCCCGTGCCCCGAATGCGAAGCCGCGACACGATTCGCCTGTCTCGTCACCGCCGTCGCCGTCTCAACCACCTGGTTCGCTGCTCCACCGCCCCGGTCCGCGAGGTCCGCCGGGCGAGGATCCTGTTGCTGGCCTGGGAGAAGACCCCGAACGAGACGATCGCCGCCATGGTCGGCTGTGCTGTGACCACCGTGCGGCGTACCCGGCGCGACTGGCGTGCCCGGGGCATAAAGGCGCTGGTCGACCGGCCCCGCTCAGGCCGGCCCCCGGTCTACGGCCTCGACGTGCGGCTGCTGATCGTGGCGACCGCTACCAGCAACCCGCCGGACACCGACTCGCAGTGGACCCACCAGGGGATCGCCGGGCACCTGGCACAGACCCGGGGGATCGGGATCTCAGCCAGTCAGGTCGGACGGATCCTGGCCGACGCGGACCTCAAGCCCCACAAGGTCAGAGGCTGGCTCAACCGCCCCGACGATCCCGAGTTTTTCACCAGGGCACAGACCATCTGCCACCTCTACCAGCACATCCCCGCCGGCACGATGCTGCTGAGCATGGACGAGAAGACCGGAATCCAGGCCAAGTCCCGCAAACACCCAACCCGCCGGGCGCGTCCCGGACACCCGGCCCGCCGCGAGTTCGAGTACGTCCGCCACGGCACGGTCTCGCTGATGGCCGCGATGAACGTCGCCACCGGCCAGGTCCACCCGAAGATCATCGAACGGAACAACTCCGAGACCTTCATCGAGTTCCTGACCGAACTCGACCAGATCATCCCCACGAATCTGAACGTCCACCTGGTGATGGACAACGGATCCAGTCACACATCCAAGGCCACCCGCGCCTGGATCGCTGCCCACCCGAGGTTCCAGGTGACCTACACCCCGAAGCACGCCTCATGGCTCAACATGGTGGAGATCTTCTTCTCGATCCTGACCAAACGACTGCTGCGCCGGGGCGAGTTCACCTCCCGCGACCACCTCGCCACGAAGATCATCAAGTTCATCACCCACTACAGCCGGACCGCCAAACCCTTCCGATGGCGCTACGACGGCCGCCCCCTGACAGCGTGAACCCAACCCTGACAGGACTTCTGCGGGGCTGCACTAGGTATCGCCGAGGCGCCGGAAATAGGCAACTCATGCCGACGCGGCGGGTTGGCGATGCGTTCAGTATCGAGCCCCGGGACCCCCATCCCTTGCCATGCCGGACGTGACGGTCCGGCAGGTTTCGCGATTCCTCGCGATCGTTCCCGTACAGAAAATCGGAGTCATAGATGTCTACTGCAGTCATGTCTCGGGCCGTGCGCCGACGTTGGTGGTGGTTCCTGTGGGGGCTGCTGACCGTGCTCGCGTTCGGGATCGCGGGATACTTCGTGCCGCCGTACCTGGTCGGGGGGACGACCATTCCGAACCTCGACCGGATCACACCGGGGTACTACACCAGCCTGGTGATCCACGGGGTGCCCGCCGGAATCGCGCTGATCACCGGGCCGTGGCAATTCGTGCACCGGCTGCGGACCCGCTTCCCCCGGCTGCATCGGGTGCTCGGCCGTGTCTACCTCATCTCGGTCGTCGCAGCGTCGGTGCCGGCGGCGTACGCCGCGGCGGTGACCAAGAGCGGCTTCCCGTTGCAGGTCGCGTTCTTCGCGCTGATCGTCGCGTGGCTGTACACGGCCGCGAAGGCCTACCGCGCGATCCGGCGGCGCGAGATCCAGCTGCACCGGGTCTGGATGATCCGCAACTACACGCTCACCTTCGCCGCGGTGACCCTGCGGCTCTACCAGTTGCCGTTGCTCGCGTTGATGCACTCGGTGTCGTGGCTGCCCTACAAGGACGTCTACACCGTGAGCGCCTGGATGTCCCTGCTCGGCAACGTCCTGATCGCCGAGTGGTTCATCATCCAGCGCACCCTCGCACCGCTGGCCCGCCGGGAGCCGGTGGCAGCTGGCAACAACGATTGACAGCGGCCGCCCGCGCGGCTCCCGGAGCGGATCAAGCCCTGGATCTCCCGGCGCCGGTCAGCCAGTCGGTGAGGACGGCGGCCTGGCTGTGGTCGACATCGTGGGTGGCGGTCAGCAGCGTCACCTTGTCGTGGTTGGCGATGTCTCGTAGATGGTCTGCGGCCTGCCGCCGCGCCGGCTCGCGCAGTTCGGTGAGGTAGCGGCGGCGGAACTCGTCGAAGCGGCTGGGTTCGTGGCCGTACCAACGGCGCAGCTCGGTGGACGGGGCGACGTCACGCAGCCACTCGTCGAGGTGTGCGTCCGCCTTGCGCATCCCCCGCGGCCAGACGCGATCGACGAGCACCCGCTTGCCGTCCTCGGGCGAGGATTCTTCGTAGATCCTGCGATATGTGATGTCCTTGGTCATGACGGTACTCCCCAACTGACCGGACTCGCTTCTTCCCATCATGCGCCTACGCGATGGGATCGCCGTCTGGCAGTACCGCCGGACCGGATCTGACGATCCCGTACAGCCGCCCGAAGCGTCGAGCCCGCGGATGTGTCGAACCCGTGAACCCGGGTAGCTTCGCAAGATTGTGGACTGTCCACGCGCGAGCAGAAGGATGGATCATGAAGAAATCCTTTGATGTCGTCGTGATCGGAACAGGGGAAGCCGGCTCAACGGTGGCCACGCGATGCCAGGCCGCCGGCCGGAACGTGGCGATCGCCGACTCCCGGCCCTTTGGTGGCACCTGTGGGCTGCGCGGCTGTGACCCCAAGAAGGTGCTGGTGGGAGCGGCGGAGATCGTCGATCGGAGACGTCGCATGGAGGGCCGAGGCGTTGCCGGGGACGTGCGCATCGACTGGCCTGAGCTGATCCGGTTCAAGGCCACGTTCACGGACCCGTTTCCCCGGCAGCGAGAGGAAGGCTTCGTCAAGGAAGGGGTGGAGACCTTCCACGGGCGTGCACGCTTCCGTGACGAGCGTTCGATCGAGGTCGGCGAGGACGTGCTCGACGCCGCTCACCTCGTCGTAGCAGCCGGCGCCTGGCCCAGGAAGCTGGGCATCCCGGGCGAGGAGCACCTCACCCGCAGCGACCAGTTTCTCGACCTGCGGGAGTTGCCTCGGCGGATCGTGTTCGTCGGAGGCGGCTACATCGCCTTCGAGTTCGGCCACATCGCGGCCAGGGCCGGCGCGACGGTCACCATCCTGCAGCGGGGGGACCGGCCGCTCAAACACTTCGACCAGGACCTCGTGGCCCGGCTCCTGGCGCGCACCCACGACGTGGGCATCGACGTGCGGACCGGTACTCAGGTCATCAGCGTCGAGGGAGCACCGGGAAACTTCAGGGTCACGGCCGCGACCGACTCGGGATCCGAGGTGTTCGAGGCGGACATGGTCGTCCACGCGGCCGGTCGCGCACCCGAGATAGACGATCTGGACCTGTCCACCGCCGGCGTCGAGTTCGATCGCCATGGGGTCCGGGTCGACGAGCACCTGCGGAGCGTCTCGAACCCGGCGGTGTACGCGGCGGGCGACGCGGCCAACAGCGGCGGTCTTCCCGAGACGCCCTTCGCCCAGTACGAGGGCGGCCTCGTCGCCGAAAACCTCCTGAACGGCAACCAGCGCACGGCCGACTACCGCGGCCGGGCCAGTGTGGTCTATTCGATCCCCGCACTGGGCGCGGTGGGGATGACCGAGCAGGAGGCCCGGGCCAAAGGCCTGAGTTTCGACGTGAAACAGGCGGACACCTCGAGCTGGTACTCAGCGCGGCGGGTCGCCGAGCCGGCGTCGATGTACAAGGTCCTGATCGAGAAGGGCAGCGGCCGGATTCTCGGAGCACACCTGCTGGGCCCGGAGGCCGACGAGTTCTCGAACCTCTTCGCCCTGGCCATCCGGGCGGATATCCGCGCCGACGCGCTGCGGGATGCGCTGTTCGTCTACCCGACCCAGGCCTCCAACATGGCCTGGATGGTGTAGCGGCTGCCCCCTTACGTGGAGCCGGGCCGGCGGCGGACAGGTTCGCGGCCCGGCGGCTGGCCGGGTCGCGGACCGGGTTCGGCCGGTGGGATGGGGCGCGTGACCGGCTGGCCGGCGGTCAACCGGAAAGTCCGGCCGTGGTGGGCCAACTCGATCGGTTCGTCACCCTCCAGTGAGTACGTCGCCTCGGTGCGGGTGACGTTCACGCACAGCCGCTGCCCGTGCCACAGCACGCTGAAGGTGAGGCGGGCAAGTGGCGCGGGCAGCCGCGGGGCGAACGTGAGTGACCCGCCGCTGTCGCGCATGCCGCCGAAGCCGGCCACGAGCGCGATCCAGGCGCCGGCCAGGGATGCGATGTGCAGCCCGTCACGAGTGTTGTGTTCGAGGTCGTCGAGGTCCATCCGGGCGGCTTCGCCCAGGTAGTCGTAGGCGAGGTCGAGGTGTCCGACTTCGGCGGCGATCACCGCCTGGATGCTGGCCGACAGCGACGAGTCGCGGACGGTCAGCGGCTCGTAGTACGCGAAGTCGCGGGCCTTCTCCTCGGCGGTGAACGCGTCGCCGCGCTTGTACAGCGCCATCACCAGGTCGGCCTGCTTGACGACCTGCTTGCGATACAGCTGCAGGTACGGAAAGTGCAGCAGCAGCGGGTACTGGTCGGGGCGGGTGCGGGCGAAGTCCCAAACCGCGAGGTCGGTGAAGTGCTCCGCCTGTGGATGTACGCCGAGCTTGTCGTCGTAGGGCACGAACATCGCGTCGGCGGCCCGTGCCCAGGCGGCGATCTCGTCGTCGGTCACCCCCAACCCGGCTGCCTCGGCCGGGTGGCGCTTCGCGGCCTCCCCGGCGCTACGCAGGTTCCGTTGCGCCATCAGATTCGTGTAGACGTTGTTGTTGGCGAGGGCGCTGTACTCGTCGGGGCCGGTGACCCCGTCGATCCGGAAACCGCCGTCGGGGTGGTGGCAGCCCAGCGAGGCCCACAGCCGGGCGGACTCCACGAGCAGCGGCAATCCGGCGCCTCGCTCGAACGCCTCGTCGCCGGTCGCCTGCACGAGGCGGATCACCGCGTCGGCGACGTCGGCGTTGATGTGGAGCGCGGCCGTGCCGGCCGGCCAGTAGCCGGAGCTTTCGTCGCCGTCGATCGTGCGCCACGCGAAGGTCGCGCCGTCGAGGGTGAGCTGCCGGGCCCGTTCCCGGGCGGCCGGCAGCGTCAGGTGCCGCCACCGCAGCGCGTCGGCCGCGGCGTGCGGGGTCGTGTAGGTCAACGTCGGCAGCACGTACGACTCGGTGTCCCAGAACGCGTGGCCGTCGTAGCCGGGACCCGTCAGCCCCTTGGCGGTGATCGGCCGGCGCTCCGCCCGGGCACTGGCCTGCAGCACCTGGAACAGGGCGAACCGGACGGCCTGCTGCACCTCCGGGTCGCCGTCGAGGTCGACGTCGGCACGGGCCCAGTATTCGTCGAGGTACTGCCGCTGCTCGGCCAGCAGGCCCTCCCAGCCGCTCTCCCGGGCCAGCGTCAGCGCCGCCTCCACCTGGGCCGAGATCGCCGGGATCGAGCGCAGGCCGGACCAGCCGTACGCCAGAAACTTCACCACCCGCAGCGACTGCCCACGCGCCAGCCCGGTGGTGAGCGTGAACCGGGCAGTGTCCGGCGAGCACTCGATGCCCGTCCTCACGTCCGCCGGGCAGTCCACCGCGTGGTCCATCGCCGCGCCGACCCTGCGCCCGCTGGCCCGGGTGCTGTGCACCAGTCGTGCGTGCGCGTCGTGCGCGATGCGCTGCTCGGGTCGCAGCGGCGACTCGAGGGCCGCCGCCGCCCGCGGGTCGGCCGACGTCGCCGGTAGCTGCTCGTTGGCCACGAGTTCGGACTGCAGCACGATGTGCAGCGGCGCGTCGACCGGTCGTACCTCGTACGCGATCGCGGCGGTCGCGCGCTGGGTGAACGACACCAGCCGGGCCGAGGAGATCTGCATGCGGTGACCCGACGGGGAGACCCAGTCCGCGGTTCGCCGCAGCACCCCGTCGCGCAGCGACAGCACGCGCTCGTGCGAGCGCAGTTCGCCGTACCGCACGTCGAACGGCTCGTCCTCGACCAGCAGCCGGATCGGCTTGCCGTTGGTGACGTCGATGACGCTCTGGCCCGATTCGGGGTAGCCATAGCCGGCTTCGGCGTACGGCAGCGGCCGGAGCTCGAACACCGAGTTCAGATAGGTCCCCGGAAGCCCGTGCGGCTCGCCCTCGTCGAGGTTGCCGCGCAGCCCGAGGTGGCCGTTGGAGAGCGCGAACACCGACTCGGACTGCGCCAGCACGGAGAGGTCAAGGCCGGTCTCGCGGATGTTCCACGGCTCGGGCGGAAACGCCGGATGGGTGATCATCGGTCGGCCTCCGATCGTCGGTCCAAGAGTTCGGCGAGTTCTCGCGCGGAGGTCCTGTCTCACGCTACCTGCGATGGTCCGGCAGCAACCAGGCCGAACGGGCCGACGGGATCGCCGGTAGATCCTGCTCGACCGGGTAACTCCCCCACCGGCTCGGTCATCGGTGTATGACCCGCCGAGCCGGGTATGGGCCAGGTAAACACAGGTAACACCCGGCAATGTTCGGAGTGACCAGGGATCATGAGCGTTCGATATGCCACGCCCGGCTCCGGTACCAGGGAGTCTGTTACGCCGCAGCGGGAGGGCGCACCCCGCGACGATCACGTGATCGTGCTGTTCGGCGCCACCGGGGATCTCGCCAGACGCAAGTTGCTACCCGGGCTGTTCAGCCTGGCGAAGGCGGGCCTGCTGCCCGCCCGATATCGGATCGTCGGCTCGGCCCGGTCGGCACACACCGACGACGAGTTCCGCCGGGGCGCCAAGGACGCTGTGGCCAAGTTCGGGCTGGCGGAGCCGACCGGCGAGGCGTGGCGCGAGTTCGCCGAATCCTTGTCCTTCGGCGCGGCGGCGCCGGCGGATCCGCAACCGCTGCTCGACGCGGTGACGGCGGCCGAAAAGGCGATCGGCGGCCGCCCACGCCGGCTGTTCCACCTGGCCGTACCGCCACAGGGCTTCGCACCCACCATCGGCATGCTCCGCGACACCGGGCTGGCCAGCAGCAACGCGCGTGTCATCGTGGAGAAGCCGTTCGGCACGGACCTGGCGTCCGCCCGGGCGCTCAACGACACCGTCCACGGCACCTTCGACGAGTCCCAGGTGTTCCGCATCGACCACTTCCTGGGCAAGGAATCGGTCGACAACATCCTCGCCCTGCGCTTCGCCAACGGACTGTTCGAGCCGATCTGGAACCGCGAGCACATCAGCCACGTACAGATAGACGTACCGGAGACGATCGGCATCGAGGGCCGCGCCGGGTTCTTCGAGGAAACCGGTACGTTCCGCGACATGATCGTCACGCACCTGCTCCAGGTGCTGGGTTTCGTGGCGATGGAGCCGCCCACCTCCCTGGCCGCCAAACAACTGCGCGACGAGACGACCAAGGTCTTCGAGGCGATGTCGCCGCTGGACGCCACCAGCGTGATTCGCGGTCAGTACCGCGGCTACCGCGACGAGCCCGGCGTCGACCCCGCCTCACAGACCGAGACGTTCATCGCCGCGCGTGTCGAGGTGGACAACTGGCGCTGGTCGGGGGTGCCGTTCTATCTGCGCTCCGGCAAGTCACTGCGGCAGCAGCGGCAGGTGGTCACCCTCGGGCTCAAACAACCGGCCCTGCGGATGTTCGCACTGGACCCGGACACGAACGTCACGCCCAGCAACAAGCTGGTCATCGACTTCGACGATCCGGGCTCCATCGCGGCTCGCTTCCTGGCCAAGGAGCCAGGCGCCACCATGCGCCTGGGCGAGGCGATCATGGCCTTCCGGTACGCGGACTCGTTCTGCAACCGGCACGCCTTGGCCGGCTACGAACGACTCATTCTCGACGCGATGCTGGGCAACCAGTCACTGTTCACCCGAGCCGACGGCATCGAACGGCTGTGGGAGCTGTCCGCCCCGTTGCTCGACGATCCGCCACCCGTCCAGCCGTACGACCCGGGATTGTGGGGCCCGGACGCCATCCACCAACTCATCTCGCCGCACCACTGGTACCTGCCAGACAGCCCATGAGCCGGATCAGTCCCGCTTCTCCGCGTGGCCGCCGAACTCGCTGCGCATCGCGGAGAGCACCTTGTCGGTGAACTCGCCGAGCCCTCGGGACTCGAAGCGGTCCATGAGGGCCGTGCTGATCACCGGGGCGGGCACGCTCTCGTCGATCGCCGCCTGCACCGTCCAACGGCCTTCGCCGGAGTCCGACACCCGCCCGGAGAAGTCGTCCAGCTGGGGTGAGCGGGCCAGCGCGTCGGCGGTGAGGTCGACCAGCCAGGATCCGACGACGGAACCACGCCGCCACACTTCGGCGACCTCGGCGACGTCGATGTCGTACTGATAGGCCTCCGGGTCGCGCAGCGGCGTGGTTTCGGCGTCGACGATACGGGTGGTCTTGCCCGCGTTGGCGTGCCGGATGATCGAAAGCCCCTCGCCGATGGCGGCCATCATCCCGTACTCGACGCCGTTGTGGACCATCTTCACGAAGTGGCCGGCGCCGTTGGGCCCGCAGTGCAGGTACCCCTCGGGGGCGGTCCCGTCCCGGGTCCGGCTCGGCGTGAGCTGCGCGCTGCCGCGGCCCGGGGCGATGGTGTTGAAGATCGGGTCGAGCCGCCTGACCGGTGCCTCCTCGCCGCCGATCATCAGGCAGTAGCCGCGTTCCAGACCCCACACCCCGCCCGACGTGCCGCAGTCCAGATAGTGGATCCGGTGCGCGGCGAGTTGCCGGGCGCGGGCGATGTCGTCGCGGTAGTACGAGTTCCCGCCGTCGATCACCACGTCGTCCGGGTCGAGCAGCGGGACGAGTTCGTCGAGTGTGGACTGTACGGCCGCGGCCGGGACCATCAGCCAGACCGCGCGCGGCCGGTCGAGCTTGGCCACCAGATCCGCAAGCGACGTCGCGCCGGTCATACCCTCACCGGCGAGCTGCCGCACGGTGCTCTCGGTGCGGGCGTACCCGACGCACCGGTGGCCGTCCCGCATGAGCCGGCGGACCAGGTTCCCGCCCATCCGGCCCAGCCCGACCATGCCGATCCGCATTGGTGTCTGCGTCGTCATCGTGGTTTCCTCCTCGGCGGTTGTGCACACGTCAGGCGACCGCGGCGCGTTGCGCGGAGATCCTTTCCACGAGGTCGTTCCAGGCGGCGACGAACTTCTTCGCGCCGTCGGATTGCAGGTTCGCGGCGAGGCCGGCCAGATCGACGCCGGCGTCGCGGAACCGGGCCAGCATCGCGTCGCAGTCGTCGCCGTCGGCGGGCATCGGCTCCCCTGTCTCGCCGTGGTCGTAGAACGCCTGCAGCGTGACGTCGGGCATGGTGTTGATCGTGAACGGCGCGGCGAGCCCGTGTACGTAGAGCGTGTCGGAGGCGGCCGGGTCCTTGGTCCTGGTGCTGGCCCACAGCAGCCGTTGGATCCGCCCGCCGGAGTTCTGCACGCGCTGCACCCGGTCGGAGTCCATGAGTTGCCGGTACGCCCGGTAGGTGGCGAGTCCGACGGCGAGCCCGAGCTGGTCCTTCAACTCTTCCGGTACTCGGGTGGCGACCGCGGCATCCCAGCGGGACATGAAGACGGAGGCGACCGACCCCACGGCGGGATCGAGTTGGCGCTCGAGCCGGCGCTCGACGCCGGCCAGGTACGCGTCCGCGGCGGCCTCGTACTGCTCCGGCGAGAACAGCAGGGTGACGTTCACGGGTACCCCGGACGCGACGCATTCGGTGATCGCCGGCCGGCCCTCGGCCGTTCCGGGGATCTTGATCAGCAGGTTGGGTCGCGCGGCCCGCGCGTGCAGCGCCTTGGCGGCCGCGATCGTCCTCGCCGTGTCGAACGCGAGCAGCGGCGACACCTCCAGCGACACCCACCCGTCCACACCGTCGGTGCGCTCGTGCACCGGCAGGAACTCGTCCGCCGCCCGCCGCAGGTCCTCGATCGCCAGCTCGAAGAACAACTCCTCGTCGGAGCACCCGGTCGCGGACTTCTCCCGGACCGCGTCGTCGTAGTAGCCGGACTCGATCGCCTTGTCGAAGGTCGACGGATTCGACGTGAGCCCGGTGACCGAGTACTTGTCGATGTAGTGCTGGATCTGGCCGGAGTCGAGCATGCCCCGGGTGATGTTGTCGAGCCAGAGGCTCTGCCCGTGCACATGCAGCGTCTGGGTTGCCTTCACGTCCCCTCCTTGCCGGCTTCGGGTGCGGCCGCCTCGACGGTCAGGTATTCGCGGCCACCTGCTCCCGGGCCACCTGCGCTACCCGGTCGGGTGTGAACCCGAATTTGGTCAGCAGCTGCTTGAGCGGCGCGGAGGCGCCGAACGTGTGCATGCCGACGACCGCGCCGGCGTCCCCCACGTACCGTTCCCAGCCGAGCGTCGACGCCTGCTCGATCGCGACCCGGGCGCGGACCGCCGGGGGCAGCACCTCGTCGCGGTACTGGCGTGGCTGCCGGTCGAACAGCTCCCAGCACGGCATGCTCACCACCCGGGCGCCGATCCCGCCGGCGGCGAGTTCGTCGCGTGCCGCGAGCGCCAGCGCCACCTCCGAGCCGGTGGCCAGCAGGATCACGTCCGGCTCGCCGGAGGGCGGGTCGGCCAGCACGTACGCCCCCTTCGCGACCCCGGCCGCGGCGGCCACCTGGGTGCGGTCGAAGGTGGGCAGCGGCTGCCGGGTGAGCACGAGCGCCGCCGGCTCGCGTCGCAGTCCGGCGACCACCCGCCAGGTTTCGACCACCTCGTTCGCGTCGGCCGGACGGAAGACCAGCAGCCCCGGCATCGCCCGCAGCGAAGCGAGCTGCTCGACCGGCTGATGGGTCGGCCCATCCTCGCCGACCCCGATCGAGTCATGGCTGAAGATGTGCAGCGTCGGGATCTCCATCAACGCCGACAGCCGGATCGCGGCCCGCGCGTAGTCGGAGAAGATCAGGAAGCTCGACCAGTACGAGCGAAGCTTGGAAAGCGCCATCCCGTTGGCGATCGCCGCGGCCGCGTGCTCGCGGATACCGAGGTGGAAGTTGCGTCCGGACCGCTCGCCGGCCTGGAAGTCGCCGGCGCCGGGGAACGTGAGCCGCGTCTTGGTGGACGGGGCGAGATCGGCCGAGCCGCCCAGCAGCCACGGCACCGCCTGCGCCAGCGCGTTGAGCACCTGAGCCGAGGACTCGCGGGTGGCGACACCCTTCGCATCGGCCGGGAAGGTCGGCAGCGCATCCTGCCAGCCGTCCGGAAGTTCCCGTCGCTGCATCCGCTCGATCTCGTCGGCCAGCTCCGGGTACCGCGCCCGGTACGCCGCGAAGCTCGACTGCCAAGCCGTGCGCGCCGCCCCACCCCGGGCGCCGATGCCCTGCGCGAACCACTCGGACACCTGGTCCGGGATGTAGAAGTCGACGTCCTCGGGCATGCCGAAGAACCGTTTGGTCTCCCGTACGGCCTGCGGGCCGAGCGGTTGGCCGTGCGCCTGCGCGGTGTCCTCGACCGGGGAGCCGTACCCGATATGGCTGTGCACCACGATCAGCGTCGGCCGCTCGTGTTCGGCCTGGAAGTTGTGCAGCGCCCGCTGCACCGAGTCGAGGTCGTTGGCGTCCGCGACGGTCGTCACGTTCCAGCCGTACGCCAGGAACCGCTCGGCCACATCCTCGGTGAACGCGAGGTCGGTGGAGCCCTCGATCGTCACCCGGTTCGAGTCGTAGATCCAGCACAGGTTGGCCAACCGCAGGTGACCGGCGAGCGAGGCCGCCTCCGACGAGATGCCCTCCATCAGGTCGCCGTCGCCGGTGATCGAGTACACGTCGAAGTCGAACAGCCGGAAGTCGTCCCGGTTGTACCGGGACGCCAGCCACCGGCCGGCGATGGCCATCCCCACCGAGGTCGCGTCCCCCTGGCCGAGCGGCCCGGTGGTGGTCTCGACCCCGCTCGTCCACCGGTACTCGGGGTGGCCGGGAGCACGCGAGTCGAGCTGCCGGAACGTCTTGAGGTCTTCGAGGGTGACCGAGGGACGGCCGAGCACCTCGTAGTCCGGGTCGACGGCTCGCACCCCGGTCAGGTGCAGCAGCGACCACAACAGCGCCGAGGCGTGCCCTTCGGACAGCACGAACCGGTCCCGGTTCGGCCAGATCGGATCAGCCGGGTCGAACCGCAGGAACCGCTGCCACAGCGTGTACGCGACCGGCGCGATCCCCATCGGCGTACCCGGATGCCCGGACTCCGCCCGCTGGATCGCGTCCATGCACAGGCCTCGGATGGTGTTGACGGAAAGGGTGTCCAGATCAATGGCCGTGGTAGTCAACATGACCTCCGTGGATCGTGGATCTTGGCGTAGATCTTTGCGCCACGGTCGGCGCGTCGGCATCCCAACTCGTACAAACCAATATCCGCAGGGTCCCGACAGACTCACCCGGACCGAGCGATTGCCCCGCTCTGCGGCCAAGCACAGCTGCCATTCAGCGGACTAGACTGTTATCAGTGCATGTCGGTTCGCTGTCCTGGCTGGTGCGACCGACACCCCCGCCTCGGTGGCTGGGGATCGCGGTCGCCGCCTTGCTGATCGTGGTGGAGACCCTGCTGGTCTATCCGCTCCAGCAGGTCATGGCACCGTTCTACCCAGGCATGATCTACATCGTTGGCGTGCTGGTGGCCTCGATGGTGTGGGGCATGTGGTTCGGACTGGTTATCGCGGTGGCCAGTACCGCGGCGTTCGTCTTCTTCCACGTCCAGCCCGTCGAGAGGTTCGCCGTCTCGGACATGCGGCAGGTCGTCGGGTTGGGGGTTCTGCTCATCGTCGCGGTGGCGACGAGCGCGGTGGCGGACCTGTCCCGGCTGCACGCCGTCCAGGCCCAGGAGTCTGATCTCACTGCCGAGATGGCCCGGCTGCTGCTGCACGCGGACGATCCGCCCGAGGTGCTGCCCGCGGTCGCCCAGTGCATCGCGCGATCGCTCGACCTGCCGGACGCGGCGATCCACCTTGCCGTCGTCCCTGGTAATGGCCGGCACTTGGCGTTTCCGCTGTGCGCCGGCGCGGCCCGGCTGGGGACCCTGGTGGTGCCGGTCGACCTGCCCGAGCGGACGGTCCTGCGGCTGCGGCAGCGGGTCGTGCCGTCATTGGCGTCGCTGTTGCACTCCGGGTGCGAACGCGCGGCCGTGCTGGACTCGCTGGAAGCAAGCCGAGAGCATCTGGGCCAGTTGGCCGCCGAACAAGCCGCGTTGGGCCGGGTGGCGAACCTCGTGGCGCACGGCGGTAGTCCATCCCAGGTCTTGGATGCGATCACGACGGAGCTGTCCGGGCTGCTCGGCGAATACGCCACGTGGCTGTGTCGCTACGAGTACGACGGTACGGCCATCATCGTGTCGACCAACCCGCCCGCCCAGCGGCCGGACCAGATGCGCTGGCCGCTGGAGGGTGAGAACGTCCTGGCGATGGTGTGGGACACCGGTCGCCCGGCCCGGATGGACAGCTTCGAAACCGCTGTCGGCCGCGCCGCCGCGACCGCCCGTGAGCAGGGCATCCGCTCCGCGGTCGGGGTGCCGATCGTCGTCGAGGGGCGGCTGTGGGGCATGGCGGGCATTGCATCCGCCGAGCCCGAGCCGCTGCCACCCGACACCGAGGCCCGCGTCGCGGGCTTCGTGGACCTTGCCGTCACCGCCATCGCCAACGCCGACAGCCAGGCCGAGCTCGCCGCGTCCCGAGCCCGGCTGGTCGCCGCCACCGACCAGGCCCGCCAGCGCATCGAGCGCAACCTGCACGACAGCGCGCTGCAGCACTTCTTCGTCGTCGCCATGCACCTCGGCACTGTGCAGGCCGGCCTGCCGCCGGAACAGGAACGGACCAAGGCGGAACTGTCGCGCGTCCTGTGCGACCTGAACAGTGCCGTGAACGACCTGCGGGAGATCTCGCGGGGCATCCATCCGACGTTGCTGGCCGCGGGCGGCCTGCCACCCGCGCTCAAGGCACTCGCCCGCCGATCGCCGGTAGCGGTCGACCTCGATCTGCGCACCTGCCCGCGCATGCCCCCGGTGGTTGAGACAGCCGCGTACCATGTCGTGTCCGAAGCGCTGACCAACGCGGCCAGACACGCCCACGCCTCGGTGGTGCGGGTGCAGGCGGCAACCCGGGACGGCATCCTGCACCTGTCGATCCGCGACGACGGTGTCGGAGGCGCCGACCCACACCGCGGGACCGGCCTCACCGACCTCCGCGACCGGGTCGAGGCACTCGGCGGACACCTCACCATCACCAGCCCCGCAGGCGGCGGCACCCTGCTGCTGACCACCATCCCGACCGCATCCTCGCAAACCGGCTGGTGATGTGTTCGGCGCCGTACTTCGGTTGCCATCGGCGAATCGGTGCGCGTTCACAGGGGCCAGTGCAGGGCGAGGCCGGCGGCGGCGCCAAGGCCGACCAGGATCGGTTCTTTGATCTTCCACTTGAGCAGCAGCCCGAGCGCGATCACCGCGATGGCGGCGGATGGCCAGTCGGCAATGGTCTGCCGGGACAGCACCACCACGGCGCCGGCGATCGCGCCGGCCGCTGCAGCGGTGGCACCTTTGACGAAGGCCTGGATCTGCGGGTTACCGCGGTGGCGGATGAACCACCGGCCGGGCACCACCACTCCGAGGAAGATCGGGGTGAAGATCGCCACGGTGGCCACGATGGCGCCTTGCCAGCCGGCGACGAGGTAGCCGATGAACGTGGCGGTGATGACGACCGGCCCGGGGGTGATCAGGCCCATCGCGACGGCGTCGAGGAACTGCCCGTCGGTCAGCCAGTGATGCTGATGGACGACGCCTTCGCGCAGGAACGGCACGATGGCCAGGCCGCTGCCGAAGATGAACGCGCCGGCCTTGAGGAAGAACCAGCCCACCGCGAGGAGGGTGCCGCCGCCTGCCGCCGCAGCCAGAGCCTTACCCACCAGTCCCTTACCCGCCAACGGCCCGAGGCCTGGCACCGCTACGGCGGCGGCGCGGGTGGGGCGGTGTAGCCAGCGGGGCGGGGCGTCGAGGACGATCATGAGCAGCCCGGCGGCGATGAACAGCAGCGCGATCTCCGCGCCGGTCAGCGCAGTGACCACCGCGAGGACCAGGCTGATCGCCCACAGTCGCAGGTCGCGGTGGTTGGTCATCCGGGCCAGTTTGTACGCGGCCACGGCGATGATGGCCATGACGGCGGGGGCGATGCCGTGGAACAGCGCCTGCACCACGGGCAGGCCCTGGTATTGGGCGTAGACGATGGCCACGGCGAGCACGAGCAGGAACGACGGGGCGATGAACGTCGCCGCGGTCACGAGGGCGCCGATGGTGCCGGCGCGCAGGTATCCCAGCCACATCACCACCTGCGCGGCGAGGGGGCCGGGCATGGTCTGGCCCAGGGCGACGCCGTCGAGAAAGTCCTGCCGCGACAGCCAGGCGCGTCGCTCGACCAGGTCGCGTTGCATGTAGCCGACGGTGGCGATCGGCCCGCCGAACCCCCACGTACCGAGGCCGAGGAAGTAGCCGAGGAACGTCCGCTGCGGCACGGTCCGCACATCAGGTCCAGCAACCCGGGCACCGCGACCAGCGGCCGTCTCGGGCTCTGGCGTTGTAGCGCCCCCTCGCGGTCGGGCACGCTTCGATGGGTCGAGGTTGTTCATGCCGGCTCCCGGCCCAGCAGCAGGGCGCGGCGCTGGAACTCGTACAGGCCGTCGAAGATCGGCCCGGTCACCTCCAGCATCCGCTCGTCGTCGCACACCATGGACAGCCCGCGCAGCACCACGTCCAGGCCGGGCGCCTCGGGGGCGTCGTAGCGTTCATCGTCCAGATCGGCCTCGTGCACGATCTGCCCGATGCGCCACAACACCGGGTCGGTCAGGTCGTGGCGGCGCAGGATCGTCTCGAAGCTGCAGTCGGCCGCCCCATCCGGGCCGACATGGTGGGACAGCTCCACCCCGCGCATGTCGAACGCGATCGCGCCCGGCGGCAGGTCGGCGGGGTCAGCGACGAACAGGAACTCGGCGTCCGGGTCGAGGAACCGGCGGATCAGCCAGGCACAGGCGGCCCGGTCGATGTGGATCCCGGCTCGAGTGGCCCACCTCATCACGACACCTCCTGCACATCCGTGTCCGTTTCCTGTGCTGCGGCATCGGCCAGCAATGCCTGGACCGCGGCGTTCGCGAGATCCCGCTGCGGTGGCGGGAAGTAGTCGCGGCGGCCGATACGGCGCAGCTCGCCACGCAGCCGCTCGCCGCTGCGGCGGGCCTCCCGCTCCCCCACCGCCGACACGGCGCCGACCGCGGCGATCACCGCCTCGTACTCGGCGGCGCGGGCAGCAGCCATCCGGGCCGCAAGATCGCGCTCCTGCACGGCGGAGGCGGGCCGGGCCAGCCAGATCGACGCCTCGCCACCGGCCTCGACGATCTCGTCGGCGATCCACTCCAGCTGCTCGCGGGTGCGGGCGTCGGCGGGCAGCGTGACGAGCCCATCCGCCAGTTGCGCCACCCCGAGCCGCCTGAGCTTGCGCCACACCGTGATCCGCGGTGTGGACGGTTCCCGGGGAAGCCGATAGCACAACATCACCCACGACTCCGCCATCCGATCACCACTCACACTTCCATGTAACCACGGTTACACCGCTTCGGTTACCGGTTCCACGGTGGCGTTGGCCGGGCCGGTGATGTCGCTGCTGGCGGCGGCGGCCACGGTCACGCTCGGGGCGTGCCGGTCGCCGGCTCGGTCGGTTCCGGGGCTGCCGGGAGCAGGACGGTGATCGTTGTGCCGGTGGCGGGGTGGGTGCACGGTACCGGGGTGGGCTGCGGGTGGTGGGTGGCGCCGGAGCACCACCACAGGTGCCCGTCGTGGGCGGCGACGATCGCGTCGACGAGGGAAAGGCCGAGGCCGGTGCCGGCGGTGGTGCGGGCAGTATCGGCGCGGGCGAAGCGTTCCGCGGCGTGGGGCAGGAATTGGGCCGGCATGCCGGGGCCGGTGTCGTGGACCGTGAGCCGCGCGTACCCGTCGGTGGTGCTGGTGGCGATGGTGATCGGCGGTGCGCCGTGGCGGGTGGCGTTGTCGAGCAGGTTGGTGGTGATCCGTTCGAGGCGGGCCGGGTCGATGCGGACCGGTGGCGTGGGCTCGAGGTCGGTGCGCAGTGTGGTGCCGGTGAGGTCGGCGGCGTTGCGGTACCGCTGGATGACCGGCGGGAGGGCCATGGCCAGGCCAATCGCCGCTGTGGCCGCGTCGGGAGCGGCCTGGACGCCGACGGCCAGGAGGGTGTCGGCGAGCGCGATGAGCCCGGCGGTGTCGGTGGCGGCGGCGCGCAGGGCGTCCACGAGTTCCGCGGCGGGGCGGGGGCGGCGCAGCGCGAACTCCAGCTCCGCGGCCAGCAGGGTCCGTTCGTCCAGGCCGCCGCGGTCGCCGCGGCTTGGACCGTCGCATGTCTCGTCATCGGCTACCTGGCGCTGCGCCGCCGCGACATCACCGGAGGCTGAACCGCCATGATCCGTACCCGCGTCCGCATGCGATCGCGGCGGCCCCAAGGTCGCCGACACCGGCCCCGGACCCGACTGGATCTGCATGATCACCTTCACCGACGACCAGGGCCAGCGCCGGCAGGGCAAGTTCGAGGTCCAGGCCCACGCCGACGCGACCTACGTCGCCGGCGGCCCGTCCAAGCTCGTCGGCGCCGCCACGATCACCGACGAGCGCGGCAACGACGTGCCCAACCCGGTCTTCGAGTTCGACGGCGCCTTCGACCCCGACAGCTGACTCACAGGTGGCCGGCCATTCGCTGCATCGCGACGATCTCGGCCTGCTGTGTCTGCACGATGCGGCCGGCGAGGGCCTTGGCGTCCGGGTTGGTGCCGTGGGCCAGCTCGGCCTGGGCCATGGTGATCGCTCCCTGATGGTGAGTGATCATCATTTGGAGGAACAGCTTGTCGAAATCATTGCCGGTCGCCGCCTTCAGCTTCGCCATGTCGGCGCTGGACATCATGCCCGGCATCGTCGGCATCCCGCTGGGCATCATGCCATGTGGCATCGTGCCGCTCGGCATGCAATGCATGCCGGGACAGCTCGGCATCGTGGTCGGCTGGCCCCAAGCGGCCAGCCAGCCCTTCATCGTCGCGATCTCCGTCTTCTGCTCGGTGCTGATCCTGGCGGCGAGTTGCTTGACGTCCGGATCGGTCGCCTTCGTCCCGGCAAGGGCGGCCATCTGCACCGCTTGCTCATGGTGCGGGATCATCATTCGGACGAACATCGCGTCGACGTTGTTGAACGTGGGATTGACGCTCACACTGCCGTTGGTCGGCGCTGTAGGAGTACCGCCGCTGCCTGCAGTGTCACTACAGGCGGCGAGCGTGACGGTGGCGGTGAGGGCGGCGCCGACCAGCACGGCGCGGCCCCGCGTGGAGCACTTCATGTGGCGTGGACTCTTTCGGCTCGGTGTGGTGAACTGAGCGGCCTTCCCCCTGTGACGTGGCCACACCGAACGCGGGCGCCATCGACCGCGTGACCTGGAGCCGCAGTCCGGCCCGCGGCCGGATCCGGCGCTACCCCGCGCTCCTGGGTGTGCCGCCGGCATGCTTCCCGAACCGGGTGGCGATATGCGAGCGCGACGCGGGGGTTCACCTCCCGGGCGGCCGGGCCGTAGCCCTTACTCGGCCACGCCGCCGGACGCCTCACCCGGCCCGTACGCCATCGTCATCGCGGTGTTTCCCCTGAGGGGCAACGCCCCGCGCGAACCGGCGGTACAGTCGCCGGCGCTGGAACCTGGACCGGAGGAGCCGGCCGTGGGCCGCCGCGATGAGCAGCAGGCCACGAACTCGATCGGCGACACCCACGACACGTCCGGCCAGCCGCCCCACCCGGGTGGCGCCCAGCACGGCGGGAAACGCAGCGGAATCGCGCTCAGAACTCCGTCACCATAGGGCGGTTGTTGAGGAACGCGATCATCTGGAGGACCAGGAAGTTCCAGTTCTGGAAGTTCCTCGTCATGATCGGTTCGCCGCTGTCCGGATGGTAGAACTCGTGCAGGCAGCCGTTGGTCTCCAGGTCGTGTCCGAACAGCCGGACCGTCTTCTCCGCCAGATCCCGCGCGTCGTCGGTGAAGCCGTACTTGAGCAGGCCGCGGAAGACCAGGTAGTTGCTGATCCCCCAGATCGGGCCGAGCCAGTTGGACGGATTGTTGGATGCGCGAAGGTCGTACATCTTCTCGAGCCTGGACAGCGACCGGATCCCGTAGTTCGCGGCGAAGGTTCGCGGGTCGCGGATCCGCTCGACCATCCGCTGCGCCTGTTCCGTGGACGCGAATCCCGCCCACATCGGAAGGAAGCTCGACCAGTTGTCGATCCGCAGCAGCAACGACGACCAGGCCCGCGGAGCTCCACTGTGGAGCCAGTCAGCGGGGTCGACGGCACGCAGCCCGAGGTCGGCGCTGTAGAAAGTCCCGTCGCGCTCGTCCCAGCAGTGCCGGTTGATCGCATCCGCGAGGTCCTGGGCGCGACGCCGCCACCGCAGCGACTCCTGTGTCTCGCCGAGCTGCTCCAGCAGCTGCCCGTACGCCAGCAGCTCGCGATACATCAGGCTGTTGAGGTAGATGGCGGCCGTGCTCTTCACCGGACGGTAGTACACCGACGGGTCGTTGTCGACGCCGATCGCGAAGTCGGTCTGCCAGTACACGAGGCCGGTCTCCTCGTGGTAGTGGCGAGTGAGGTAGCCGGTGAGGAACGCCTCGAGTTTGCGAAGGTGGGGTCGCAGCCACTGAGCATCCCCGCGCCGCCGCGCCAGGAGGGTGGCGTGTTGCACGAGCACCGGCTTGTGTGTGTTCTGGTGCCGGGCGTACTCCTCCTCGCTGCCGAAGTCACCGTGCCGGAGGCTCCCCTCGGGGTTGAGCTGGATCGGCACGAAGCCGTCGTCGGTGGTGTGGTCGAGGAAGTTGAGGATGCTCCCTTCCTCGTACTGCGCGTACCGACCCGGTTGCCCGGTCTCCGCCTCGACCTGTGCCAGCACGACGCTCGCCCACCAGGAGTCCCAGTCCCACAGATGGCCGCTGTAGTACGGCGAGTCGGGACTGCTCGGGACCAGGAAAGGGTGTTGGAGGACGCCCACCGGTTCACGCGTCATCTCGTCGCTCTTCGCGAGGATGTGAGCGCTCAGGAGCGACGCGTAACGGTCGATCATGGTGTTCCTTCCATCCTGTGTCCACTGTGGATCAGAGGAGCTCGGCGGCCGCGACCGTGAGGAAGCTTTTCCCCTTGCTTCTCGGCCTCGCCGGGCGAGGCGAGACTTCTGCTACGGCCGCCTCATCGGTCCGCGTATCGCGCGTCCGTCGTAGCGGTCCGAATCCGATAGAGACTCGTCGAAGCGGTGATGTACAGTGTCCGGCCGTCGTCACCGCCGAAGCACAGATTCGACACCTTCTCGGGTACCGGTAACCCGGCCAGCCGCTCGCCGGCCGGCGTGAACACCTGGACCGAGTCCGCGCTGGAGCTCCAGATGCGACCTTCGGCGTCCACCCGCATGCCGTCCGTGCCGCCCGGGCGTACAGCGACAAGGTCCCGGCCGTGCGTGCAATGCGCGCCGTCGACGACGTCGTACGCACGGATGACGGCCGGGCCTCCGGGGACCTGCAGGTATCCCGTGTCGGCCACGTACAGGACCGACTCGTCCGGAGAGAACGCGAGACCGTTGGGATGCACCATGTCGGTGATGACCGGGGCCGCCGCGCCGGACGCTTCGTCGAAGCGGAAGACGAAGCATCCGCCGTACTCGGGCCGGCCCGGGTAGCCCTCGCGGCCGCTCTCGTGGATGCCGTACGGCGGATCGGTGAACCAGATCGTGCCGTCGCGCGCCACCACGACATCGTTGGGCGAGTTGAACCGTCCGTGCTCCCAGCGGTCCACGAGGGTCCGCGGGCCGTCGTGCGACTCACGCTCGATCGCCCGCCGGCCGTGACTGCATTGAACGACGCGGCCCTGCCGATCAAGGGTCCGCCCGTTCGAGAAGCCGGCATCGGTCCGCAAGACGTGGGTGGTGCCGCTCGCATCGTCGTACTCGAGGATGCGGTTGCCGGGAATGTCGCTCCAGCGCAGCCGACGCAGCGCCGGCAACCACACTGGACCTTCGCCCCACGTGGCCCCGGTGAACAGGTTCTCAAGGACCGCATCGGCCGGGAACAGGTCGGTCACAGCGGTCACCGTACAGGCCGTTGATACGTTTTAAAAGCCATCGGGCGAAAGTTTTGATACGTTTCAGCGTCGGCTCCCGACCGGCTTCCGGCTGCCGCCGGCGCGATCAGCGGGCCGGCTCCCCCGCCGTACTCGCATCTGCCAGCAGCCGCCGGCCCGCGGTGACCATGTGCACCGCCATGGCCGAGGCGGCCGCGTCACCGTTGCCCGCCACGATCGCGTCGTGGACCGCGACATGTTCGGCGATGGCGAGGCGTACCTGCTCGGGCTCGTGCACCGCACGATCCACCCACACCCGCAGCAACGAGCGGATGATCCGTAGCAGGTCGACCAGGGTCGCGTTGCCGGTCGCGTCGGCCAACTCCTGGTGGAAGCGCTGATCGGCCTCGACGAACGCGGGGATGTCCGCGCGGGACTGGCGCATCCGCTGCAGATGGCTACCGAGACGGGCGACGCCGTCCGGACTCATCCGCTCCGCGGCCAGGCGGGCCGCGTAAATCTCGAGCGCGCCGCGAAGCTCGACCAGGTCCTCGGTGCGACGCCGCCCGATCAGCATGCCCCAGCTGAGGCTCTGCGGCAGCAGCTCGCTGGTGCTGCCACGCAGGAAGGTGCCGGCACCGGCTCGCACCTCGACAATCCCGAGTATCTCGAGCGCGGCGAGTGCCTCACGGACCGCCGAACGGCCCACGCCCAGCGTCGCCGCGAGGTGCCGCTCGGGTGGCAGGCGCGTGCCGGGTTCCAGGCTGCCGCTGGTGAACAGGTCGAGCAGGCTCGTCGCCACCGCCGACACCGCGCTCCCCGACGGCAGCGCGCCGAGCGCGGCACCGATCTCCGCCGAGCGGTCATCGCGGTACGCAGGCATGCCATCACGATAGCGGAGCGTGCGGCGGGACCGATGAGCCACTTCCCAAAACCGGTCAACCGGTTGCTATGATGGGCACCCGTGCGCTGAGGAGGGGTCCATGACCCGACTGTTCAACGACCCCGTCGGCTTCGCCGACGAGATGACCGACGGATTCGCCGCGGCCTACGCACGGTTCGTCCGCCGGGTCCCTGGCGGCGTGGTCCGTCAGGACGGCACGGCCGCCGGCGAGGTGGCCGTCGTAATCGGGGGCGGCTCCGGGCACTATCCGGCGTTCGCGGGCCTCGTCGGCCCGGGCCTGGCGCATGGCGCCGCCATGGGCGACCTGTTCGCCTCGCCGTCCGCCGCGCGGGTGCGTTCGGTGGCCCAAGCCGCTGACGGTGGCGCCGGCATCCTGTTCTGCTACGGCAACTACGCGGGCGACGTCCTCAACTTCACCGAAGCCCAGGAACGACTGCGGGCGGACGGGGTCGACGTCCGGACCGTGCTCGTGACCGACGACGTGTCCAGCGCACCGCGCGAATCACGCGAACGCCGACGCGGCATCGCCGGCGATCTGGCGGTGTTCAAGCTGGCCGGCGCCGCCGCGGCCCGGGGTGCCGCGCTCGACGACGTGGAGCGGGTCGTGCGGCGGGCCAACGACCGCACCCGCACGCTGGGTGTCGCCTTCTCCGGCTGCACGCTGCCCGGTGCGTCCGAGCCGCTGTTCCGCGTGCCTGAGGGGCGCATGGCGGTGGGCATGGGCATTCATGGCGAGCCCGGCATCTCCGACGACGACCTGCCGACGGCCGACGAGCTGGCCGCGCTGTTCGTCGGCCGGCTCCTCGGCGAACTGCCCGACGACGTCAGCACGCCGGCGGACGGTCGCGTCGCAGTCATCCTCAACGGTCTCGGCTCGGTGAAGTACGAGGAGCTGTTCGTCGTCTACCGCGGTGTGGCCCGGCGGCTCGCCGAGGCCGGTGTCACGACCGTCGATCCCGATGTCGGCGAGTTCTGCACCAGCTTCGACATGGCCGGCGCCTCGCTCACGCTGACCTGGCTCGATGACGAGCTCGAGGAACTCTGGCTCGCACCGGCGGACACTCCCGCCTACCGCAAGGCCCCGACCGCGCTCACCAGGCGTGCGGGCACGCCGGCCGCGGACGTGACGACAGCCCAGCCGCCGGCCGCCGCTGAACCCACGCTCGGGTCCGAAGCGTCCCGCGCGGCCGCCGCGACGGCCTGCGCGGTGCTCGACGCCGTCGCCGCGGCGGTGGCCGACGCGGCCGACGAGCTGGGCCGCCTCGACGCGGTGGCCGGCGACGGCGACCACGGCATCGGGATGCGACGGGGGGCCCTGGCCGCGGCCGAGGCGGCCCGGCCCGCGCGCGACCGTGGCCTGGGCTGCGGGCAGGTCCTGGCCATCGCCGGCGACGCCTGGGCGGACAGGGGCGGCGGGACCTCCGGTGCCTTGTGGGGTACGACGCTGCGCGCGGTCGGCCATCGTCTGGGTGACGTGGAGGCGCCAACGCCGGGTGCGGTCGCCGAAGCGGTCGCCGATGCCCTCGCCGCCGTCCGGCGACAGGGCGGCGCGGCCCTGGGCGACAAGACGCTCGTCGACGCCTTCGCGCCCTTCGTGGACGGGCTGACCCGCCGGATCGCCGACGGGAGCTCCCTCGCGGCCGCCTGGCTCGCGGCGGCCCAGGCGGCCACCACCGCGGCCGACGCCACCGCGGACCTGCTGCCCCGGCTCGGCCGAGCCCGCCCACACGCCGAGCGCAGCCTCGGCACTCCGGACCCGGGTGCGCGGTCCTTCGCCATCGCCATGACGGCCGCCGCCCTTTGCCTGACGCAACTCGAGGAGGAAGCGTGACCGATCGCCTGCGGATCGTCGTCGGCGGCGACGACGCCGGGTATCGCTACAAGGAGGTACTCAAGGCGGACCTGGAGGCGAGCGACCTCGTCGCCTCCGTCGTCGACGTCGGTGTGGACGCCGACGGCCATACGCCCTACCCTCGCGTCGCGATCGAGGCCGCCGAGATGATCGCCCGCGGCGAGGCCGACCGGGCCCTGCTGATCTGCGGGACCGGTCTCGGTGTGGCGATCTCGGCCAACAAGGTGCCCGGGATCCGGGCCGTGACGGCGCACGACAGCTTCTCCGTCGAGCGGTCCGTGCTGAGCAACAACGCCCAGGTGCTGTGCCTGGGTCAGCGGGTCATCGGCATCGAGCTCGCCCGGCGGCTCGTCCGCGAGTGGCTCGGCTATCGCTTCGACCCCACCAGCGCCAGCTCCGACAAGCTCGCCGTGCTCGGGCGGTACGAGATGAAGGAAGCGTCTTGACCATGCCTCTGGTCATCGGTGTGAGCCTCAAGATGTACTTCGGGCTGCGCGCCGCACACGACTGGTGCCGCGCCGTCGCGGCGCTGGTCGCCGGCCGGCCCGAGCTGGAGGACGGGCGCACGGTGCTGTTCGTCGCGCCCAGCCACCTCGCCATCCCGGGCGCCGCCGGCGCGTTCGTGGGCACGCCGGTCCGCGTGGCCGCTCAGGACGTGGCCGCCGACGAACCGGGGCCGTACACGGGCGAGGTGAGCGCGGCCGAGCTCGCCGAGGCCGGCGTCTCAGTGGTCGAGATCGGCCACGCCGAACGGCGCGGGCTGTTCGGTGAGACCGACGAGACGGTGGCCACCAAGGTCGCGACCGCCGCCCGGCACGGCCTCACACCGCTCATCTGCGTCGGTGCGCGGCCGCACGAGGACGCGATGGCCGTCGCCGAAGCCCAGCTCCGCGCGGCGCTGACCGGACGGCCCGCCGGACCGGTGTGGGTGGCCTACGAGCCGCTGGCGTCCATCGGCGCCCCGCAGCCCGCGCCGGCGAGCGAGGTCACGCCCGTGACCCGGCGACTACGCGCGGTGCTCGCCGAGGTGACCGGGCGTCCGGACGGAGCCGTGCTCTACGGCGGCAGCGCCGGCCCGGGGCTTCTCGGCGAACTCGCCGATGGTGTGGACGGGCTGTTCCTGGGCCGCTTCGCGCACGATCCGGCCCGCCTGGCCAAAGTACTCGACGAAGCCGCGGCGCGGCCATCGGCAGCGGGAGGACGGCGTTGATCGGCCTCGGCACGTACGCCTACTTCTGGCAGCTATCCGACCGGATGCCACAGCCGCTGACCCTCGGCCAGGCCCTCGAACGAACGGCGGCCCACGGGGTCGGCATGTTCCAGATCTGTGACTATCCAAGGATTCTGACGTTCTCGCCCGGCGAGCTGCGCGACCTGCGTCAGCGCGCGGACGACCTCGGGATCCGGCTCGAGCTCGGCACCCGGGGAACCGCCACGGAGCATCTGACAGCCTTTCTGCGTCTCGCAGACGTCCTCGGCGCCGCGGTCGTACGGACGATGCTCAACCCGGTGGGCGACAAGTCGACCCTCGGGCAGTCCGAGCAGCGGCTGCGTCGCGTGCTACCGGACTACGACCAGGCCGGTGTGACGCTCGTGCTCGAGACGTACGAACGGGTACCGGTGCGCGAGCTGGTCCGGCTCGTCGAGACGGTCGGCTCGGACCGGCTCGGCATATGCCTGGACCCGGGTAACGGTGTCGCGGCGCTCGACCTGCCCCGCGACACCGTCGAGCTGTGCGCCCCGTACGTAGCGGACGTCCATGTCAAGGACTTCGCGTTCACCCGCAGCGAGGGCTGGGTCGGGTTCCAGTTCACCGGGGCCCCGCTCGGCACGGGGCTGCTGGACTACGCGCACATGGCGCGTGCGGTAGAGCCGCAGCGCCGGGGCATCTCCCAGATCGTCGAGCACTGGCTGCCCTGGCAGGGCGATCCCGCGGCGACCGCGGCCGAAGAGCAACGCTGGACGGCCGTCGCACTCGAATACCTCCGCGACTATCAGAAGGAGCACGGCAATGAGTGATACCGACGCCTTGAAGATCGCGGTGATCGGGGCCGGCGGGAAGATGGGGATGCGGGTCTCCAACAATCTCGTCCGGACGGCACACCAGGTCTGGTACAGCGAGAACTCGCCGGCCGGGCAGGAACGCGTGACGGCGGCCGGCCGCACGCTCACCGACTCGCCCACCGCCGTGGCCGATGCCGACGTGGTGATCCTGGCCGTCCCCGACCTGGCGCTGGCGACCGTGTCGGCCGAGCTGGTTGCGCTGATGAAGCCGGGCAGCGTCCTGCTCACGCTCGACCCGGCGGCCGCGTACGCCGGCCTGCTCACCCGGCGCGACGAGGTCGTCCAGGCGGTCACGCACCCGTGCCACCCGTCGGTCTTCGTGGAGCGCCACACTCCCGAGGAGTACGCGGACACGTTCGGCGGCATAGCGGCCCGGCAGGACGCGATCGCCGCCGTCGAGTCGGACGACTCGGCCGTAAAGGACCGGGTGGAGACGGTCGTGCGGGCCATCTTCGCCCCGGTCGGCGACGTTCACTGGGTGACGGTCAAGCAGCTCGCCCAGCTGGAACCGACCCTGGTCGAGACCATCGCCTGCATGGTCGGCTCGCTGCTGAAGGAGGCGCTCGACGAGACCGTGGCCCTCGGCGTTCCGGAGCCGGCGGCCCGGGCGATCCTGCTCGGCCACACCCAGGTCGCGCTGGCGAACACGTTGAAGGGCGACAACCCGTTCAGCGACGCCTGCCTCATCGCGATGGACTACGGACGCGAATCCATCCTTCGCGACGACTGGAAGAAGGTCTTCCGCGACGACGAGCTCGACCATGTGCTGGCCCGGATGCTGCACCTGAAGCAGATCGCCCGCTAAGGAAGGTCGTCCGGGCCGGATCGCCACGACCGGCCCGGACGACCCGCTCCCCTGCTCCTCGCCCGGCTCAGGCGGGCGCCCGACCGCTCGTACTGGACCGGATGACGAGCTCCGGTGTGAACACCTCATGACGCACCGCACCGGACTCGATGTTCTTCAGCAGCAGGTCCACGGCTGCCGATCCAAAGTCCTCGTGTGGCGTGCGGATCGAGGAAAGCGGAACGATCGATGACTCCGCGTACTCGATGTCGTCGTAGCCGATCACGGCGATATCCTCCGGGATCCGCACGCCGGCCGTGACGAACGCGTGCATGATGCCGATGGCCAGCAGGTCGTTGACCGCGAACACGGCGTCGGGCCGCTGGGCGGGCTCGCGGGCCACGATGCGATGCCCAACCGCCCGACCGGCCCGGATCGTGCGCTCCGCGATGTCGACCACCTCGAGGGTGGCCGTCCCGGCCTCACGCACCGCGAGGCTGGCCCCCTGCAACCGACCGGCCACCTGCTGGATCGACAGCGGTCCACCGACGAAGGCCAGCCGCCGGCGCCCGAGCGACAGCAGGTGCTCCCCGGCGAGCCGTCCACCGACGACCTCGTCCACGGAGACCGATGGCTGTTTGTCGGAGACGGCGCGGCCGCCGATCAGCACGTTCGGCGTGCCGCGCTTGCGCACCTCCGCCAGCCGGTCCTCCAACCGCTCGAACGACGCCACCAGCATGCCGCGCACCCGGTACCGCTCGAACAGCCCGATGTACTGGTCCTCCCGCTCGCGGTTGCCGTGCGCGTTGACCACGAACACCGCCAGCCCGTGCTCCGCCGCCCGCGCCTCCACGCCCTCCGCGAGGGTGAAGAAGAACGGGTTGCTGAAGTCGGGCGCGATGTACGCGATGGCGTTGCTCTCGCCGAGACGCAGCTGCCGGCCGACAATGTTCGGGACGAACCCGAGTTCCTCGATGGCGAGGCGGATGCGCTCCGCCTTCTGGTCCGACACCCGCTCCGGGTGGTTGAGGTAGTGCGACACCGTACCCAGCGCGACGCCCGCGTGCTTCGCCACCTCGCGAATGCCGACCTTGTTGACCGCGCCGTTGCCTCGTTCGCTCACTGTAGGGCTACCACACGTCTCACGAGGAACTGGGCTCGCGCGGCACCAGCCGGTAGCGCGGACGCACACCGGCGAGGACGCGCTCGACGTCGTCCACCATGTATTCGAAGAACCTCGGCTCGGCGGCGTCCGTCACGCCGGCGATGTGTGGACTGAGGAACACGTTAGGCATTGTGCGCAGCGGCGAGTCGATCGACAAGGGCTCCGGCTCGACGACATCGAGACAGGCGATGATGTCACCCTGCCGCAGCCGCTCTACCAGCGCCTCGGTATCCACGACGGCACCGCGGGACACGTTGACAAACACTGATCCAGGGCGCAGCCGGGCGATCTGCTCGGCACCGATCATCCCCGCCGTCGCCTGCGTCAGCGGCACGAGGCTGATGACGACGTCGGACCGCTCCAGCACGTTGTCCAGGCTCGTCAGGTCGATATCGTAGGCGTTGGCGAGAACGTCCGGGGCACCCGGGTCGCAGGCGAGCACGCGCACGTGGAACGGTCTGAGGAGTTCCAGCAGCCGGCGTCCCACGTTCCCGAGGGCGATGAGGCCGACCGTCTTCCCGGTGAGCTCGCCGTGCAGATATCCGGGATCCTCCAGGAACACGGTCCGGTCGGGCCAGAGCAGCTCACCCGCGACCAACCGGCGGAACAGCGCGCCCGCATTGCGAAGGCCGATCAACGCGAGCGCGAGCGCCCACTCGGCGACGGGATCCGACGACCCGTTGGTCGTGTCGGATACCACGATCCCCCGGCGGTGCGCGGCATCCACGTCCACCCGGGCCGCGAACCGGTCACCGTGGGTGTCACCGATCAGGCGCAGTCGCGGGGCCGCGGCCATGATGTCGTCGGTGATGCGCGGGCACCCGTAGCTCACGACGATCGCGTCGAGGTCACGGGCGAACTCGGCGACGCGCGCGGCCAGTGCCGGGTCCTGCGGCGGCGGCCCGAACACCCGGTCGGGACCCTCGAGCTCGAGCCAGACGACGTCGGCGGAGCGCTCGAGGCGCGCGACGTGTTCGGGGAAGAAGTAGCGGCGGCGGCCCGCCGCGGTCACGACGATACCGACCCGTGGCCGTGGCGCGCTCATCGCAGTCGTCCCCGTTCGCGTAGCAGTGTTTCCAGGGTGCCGCCCTGGATGCGGTTGATGTCGTCCTCGCTCAGGAAGTCCGCATGGTCCCGCAGCACCTGCAGCGCCTGGCGGTAGCTGTGGTGAGGCAGCAACGACGGCCAGTCGGACGCCCACACCATCCGGCCCGGGCCCCAGCTCTCGGCGAACGCCTTGACGATGGGCAACCGGTCGAGGTATGGGTAGTCCCACGGGCGGTCGTGCCCATAATAGTAGCCGGAGACTTTTACCAGCAGATTCGGCACATCTTCGCGGTCGAGGACGAGCCGCAGGCCCGCGTCGATCCCGTCGGGATGCAGCATGACGACCGCGAGATGGTTGACCAGGATCGGCACGTCCGGGAACCGGCGAGCGGTGTCGCGGAGGTCGTCGTACCACGCCGGCGGTGCGGCCAGGCTCACGAGCAGCCGCGCGTCCTGCGCGACCTGGAAGAACTCCCGCCCCGCCGCGGAGCGCAGCCAGCCGTCGTTGTCCGCGGCGAGGTAGTGGGACACGCCGACCGGGTGGTACCGCTCGACGGTCGCGCGGAGGCGGTCCGCCGCGCCCGGCCGGTGGTAGTCCGGCCCGAACCGGCTGTCGATGTCGGCGACCTGGAGCAACCGTCCTCTGTGGATCGCCGCGACCTCGGCACCGTAGTCGTTGTTGTCGCCGGCATGCTCGATGTGCGCGTTGACCACGAGCGCGGCATCGACACCGGCGCGGTCCATCTCGAGCAGCAGGTTCTCCGCCCGTCCCCGGGAATCGGAGTCGGGCACGTCGGGCCGGTAGGGCCAGCGCGGCCAGATGTGGGTGTGGGCGTCGACGATCATCCCTTCACCGACCCGGCCGTCAGGCCCCGCATGACCTGCTGGTTGAGCACGAGATACACGGCGAGGGTGCCGAACACGGTGATGCTGATGGCGGCGAAGAGGGGGCCGTAGTCGACGGAACCGTACTCGTCGCTGAAATGCAGGAGGCCGACCTGGACCGTCGAGAGCTTCGAGTCCACATTGAACGTCAGCGCGATCAGCAGATCGTTCCAGACCGAGAAGAACTGCAGGAGCCCGATGGTGAAGAGGCCGTTGCGGATCAGCGGCAGCCCGATCGAGAAGAACGCCCGGAACGGCCCGCCGCCCTCCATTGCCAGCGCCTCGAACAGTTCACGGGGCACCGCGCGGAAATAGGTGGCCATCATGAAGACGGTCAGCGGAAGCCCGTGGCCGACGTACGTGATGATCAGCGGCAGGTAGCCGTCCGAGAGGCCGAAGTTGAAGTAGATGGTGAACAGCGGCAGCAGCACCATCTGCAGTGGCACCATCATGCCGCCGACGATCAGGAAGAGGATGGTGTTGCGGCCCTTCCAGACCATCACCTCCAGGGCGAAGCCGGCCGCGGCGCCCAGGAGAAGAATGAGCACCAGGGACGGCACCGTGACGATGAGACTGTTGAGGGCGTAGTGGCCCAGGCTGCCGGTCGTCCACGCGTCGACGTAGTTGTGCCACTGCAACCCGCCCGGCAGGGACCACAGGGGTTCGTCGACGATCTCGCTCTTCGTCTTGAACGAGTTGGTCAGGATCCAGAACAGCGGGTAGAGCTCCGCGATGATGATCACCGCGATGAGCACCTTGACGAGCGTGCCGCCGGTGAGCCGGCGGGCGAGCGAGCCGGACCCCCGGCGCTGGGTCCCCTGCCGCGGAAGCGGAGTTGTGTCGACGTTGATCGCGGTCACGGTTCAGTCCTTCGTGAGGTCGCGCCGGGAGGAGCGGAAGACGAACAGGGTCACGGTCAGGCACACCACCGTGATGACGAGTGCGAGCGCACTGCCGTAGCCGAAGTCACCGAAGCTGAATGCCGTCCTGAACATGAGCAGGTTCAGCGGCGTCGTCTGGTAACCGGGCCCGCCGTTGTTGAGGGCCACGATCGAGTCGAACACCTTGAGCGACGCGTTGAGGCTGAAGATGACGGTCGCCAGCAGCACGGGCATCGACAGCGGCAGCACGATGTGCCGCACGAGCCGCCAATTGCCGGCGCCGTCCAGGCGAGCCGACTCCAGGATCTCCTCCGGGATCTCGATGAGTCCCGCGTACAGCAGGACCGCGAAGAAGCCCATGGTGCGCCACAGGTCCATGACCACGATGACGATGAAGGCCTTGCCGCCGTCGGCGAACCAGTCGATGTCACCGAGTCCGACGAAACCGAGGATCGCGTTGACCGGGCCCTCCTGCGGCGAGGAGGCGAACATGCGGTTGAACAGGAGGCTGACGGCGACGGTCGGTACCACGACCGGGAAAAACACGAGCGTGCGGACGAACGTCGACGCTCGGCGCAGGACGAAGACGTACAGCAGCGCCAGGCCGTACCCGAGCACGATCTGACCCACGCTGATGACGATGGCGTACTTGAGCGTGAACAGCAGCGCGTGACCCGCCTGGGGATCGCTGAACAACCGGCTGATGTTCTTCATCCCGGTGAACTCGAACCCCCGGACCGGGTTGCCGTGCATGAAGGCCAGGAAGAGGGACCAGATCGCCGGGACGACCATGACTCCCAGATAGATCAGAAGCGCGGGAAGCAGGAAGGTCGCGATCGCCTTCTTGTTCCCGAAGACATGCTTCACGGGAGGACCTCTCCGTTGGGGTCCGCTTGGGATGGACCGCGGCTCGGGGTGTAGGCGGGGTGAGGCGGCGGAGTCCGGCTCGGACACCGCCGCCTCGCTGGTGGAGCTGGGTGCGGGGCAGTCGGGTTACGACTCGGCGTCGAGGTCCGACTGGATGAGCGCCATGAAGTCCTTGGCGGACATCGCGCCGGTGAGCAGCGGCGCCGCGTTCGCGCTCGAGTCGTTGTTCGCCTTCGGGGTGAACAGGCCCTCGAACCAGAGCACGCTGGCCGGCGCGGTGTCGATCTTCTTCTGGATGTCGGCCGTGAGCGGCGGCAGGTTGTCGACCGGGGTGTTCACCTTGAAGCCGGAGAACGTGCCCTGATTCTTCAGC
The DNA here is from genome assembly GCF_050942935.1 of Dactylosporangium sp. CA-233914. NCBI lineage: Bacteria > Bacillati > Actinomycetota > Actinomycetes > Micromonosporales > Micromonosporaceae > Dactylosporangium > Dactylosporangium sp. CA-233914. The sequence continues at coordinate 9,554,382 of NZ_CP192030.1, forward strand.
GACTCGGAGCCCCAGTTCTTGGCGATGCAGGTCAGCCACGAGCCGACACCGTCGTTGTACAGCTTGGCGTTGATGGCGTTCGGGGACCCGACGTTCGCCGGGTAGCCCTTGATGCCAGGGACCCCGAAGAACCCGATGTTGTCGCCGACCTTGTTCTGCTTGGGGTCGTTGACCGCGGCGAGGAACCAGGTGCCCATGTACATCATGGCCGCGTTGCCGTTGAGCAGCTGCGCGTTCATGGTGTCGTAGTCGAGGTTCGTGATGCCGTCGATGAAGTACTTGCCCATCTCCTGCAGCTTCTGGGCCGCGGCGACGTACTGGGCGTCGGTGAGCTTGGCCTTCTTGTCCTTGACCTTCTGCAGCGCGTCCGGTCCGAGCTGGCTGTAGAGGATCGCACCCAGCCACCGGCTGATCGTCCAACCGGTCTTGCCGGAGGCGACGAACGGGGTGACACCTTCCGACTTCAGCTTCGCGGCGGCGGCGATGAGCTGGTCGAGCGTGGTCGGGATCGCGATGCCGTGGTCGGCGAAGATCTTCTTGTTGTAGAAGATGCCCTCGATGTTGAACTGCAGTGGCACCGTCGGGAAGCTGCCGGCGTAGAGCTGCTCGATCACCGACTGCGCGGCCGGCGTCACCTGGTCCAGCACACCGAGCTTTTGAAACGTTTCCTTGAGGTCTAGCACCTGGCCAGACGCCTGGAGGTCGCCTTTGGGTGCGATCAGTGACTGCGTGCCGGCGTACATCACGGGCAGGGCGTTCTGGCCGCCGAGCAGCTGCACCTTCGACTGCATTTCCGAGCTGGGCGTCTGCGACAGGGTGTACGGCAGCTGCTTCTGAGCGTCGGAACACTGGTTGCTCTTCAGGGCGTCGAACATCTTGCCGGTCTGGGTGTTCTCCGTCGTGACCAGCACGGAGAACTCCTTCGCGCCGCCCGATGGAGCGTCGTCGTTACCTCCTGAACATCCCGCCAGGACGAGGCTCGTCAACACGGCGAACGCGACGGGAACGCTCGCACGGCGGGGCATGGTGCGCATATTCACGTTCAGGCTCCTTCAAGGTCCGCGTCGAAGGAGGGACTCCCGCCTCCGGCGCGTTGGGGTGATGAAACGTTACAAGCTCGTTTCTGTCAGGTCAACAACCTGGTACTGATTCGCAATCAGGCGCTCCGGGAACGCACTTCCTCGCCCGCTGCCTCAAGATTGGCGAAGGTCATCTCTGAGTACTTCCGGGACAACAGGATGCCGTCGGCACCGCCGTCCAGCGCTGCCCGCACCGACTTGCGGACCTCGTCCGGCGTCGTCTGGATGACGTGGTCCGGCGTCGGGATGTTGATGTCGAGCCCCGGATACACCGCTACGGTGCCGGCGGTGGCCGCGACCGTACGCCGCGTCTCCCGAAGTACGTAGTCCGGTGAGAGGCCGACGCTCGGAAGGTCGTCGAACGCGACGGCCTCGTCGTAGCCGAGCGAGGTTCGAAACAGGTCGTACACGGTCTGCTCCGGCACCCCGCGGAAGACACGGCTCGCGACGGTCCGGATGTAATGATGCAGCCGGTAGCCGGCGCAGTTGTTGTACAGCACCGGTTTGACGAAGTCCGAATAGGACGACATCTTCGCGAAGTCCATCTGCGACCGGTACCAGGGCGAGAACGAGTTGTGGTGCCAGATGTGCCAACCGACCCGGACGTCGGAGTTGAGGAACTTGACGGCCCCGTAGAGCCGGGCCTGGAACTCCTCGTAGGCCCGGTGCCAGAGCTGGTCCCAGGCGATGATCTCCGGGTAGGTGCCCAGGAGCCGCAGGAAGCGAATGAAGGACGTGTCACCGACCGGCACGTCGGGGGCCTCGTCGTTGAGCAGGCGGTCCAGTTCCAGGTAACCCTGGCGCGCCCGCCGGACGTCAATGCCCTCGCGCTCGCCGGCCTCGACGCACCAGCGACAGAAGCAGTACGGGTTGCCGTTGCGGGCGAACCCGCCGTCGCCCAACGCGTTGTCCAAGGGGCCGTTGCGTTCCGATCCCCACATGATGCCATCGAGCTGGTAGCTCTTGACCTGGTCCTCGACCAGAGAAAGCCACCAGTTCTGGTAGTCCGGGTTGCGCAGGCACGCGTACGCGTCGGCGCGGCCCCAGGCATCGACCTGCAGCACCTTCGGCCAGTTGGGAACATGCTTGGTCAGGCCGGAGTGCGTGTTCTCGAGGAGGAAGGCATACACGGCGATGCCGCGTTCGCGCGCGGCCGGAATCACGTCGGCGAGTGCGTCGAAGCCGTCCACCTCGGCATCCCGGGCTCGGTGCGGGCCGAGCACGGTCCCGCCGTAGAACTCGGCGTGCTGCTTGACGAACGATCCACCGAGGTGAACGTCGTCCTTCTCCTGCGGGCCGTGGCCCGGCCACGGCCGGTACCAGGTCTGGCGGCCGGCAAGGCCGCGGTCGAACGCCTGGGTCGCGACGAACACGGCGTTGACCGCCGCCTTCTCCACGACCGTGTCGAGCACCTTCTCGACGCCCTCGTCAACGAACGAGATGGCGCCGATCTGAATTCCTATGAGTGGCGACACTCTGCCTCCTCCACTCCGCCCGATGCGACGACGCCTTCGGGCGGATTCTGTTGAAACGCATTCACGTGCTCAATCGCGCGGCCGGTCGGCGTCCGGGCCCAGCGCGGGGGGAATCTCCACGCCCAACTCGATGAGTTGGTCGGTGACCACCCGGATGGCGTTGAGCGCCTTCGGGAAGCCGCAGTACTGCACCACGTGGATCACCGTCTCGAGAATCTCGGTCGGCGTGCAGCCGACCCGGATCGCGCCCCTCGTGTGACCCCGCAGTTGTGGCTCGAGGCCGCCGATCGTCACCAACGAAGCCAGCGAGAGCAGCTCCCGCTGGGCGAGCGTCAGGCCCGGGCGCGAGTAGATGTCGCCGAAGTTGAACTCGACGCCGAATCGCGCCAGATCCTGCGCGAGTCCCGTCTGCATCTCGACCAGGCCGTCGGCTTTGCCCTCGCCGTAGACCTCTTCGAACCAGTGGGCGCCCTTTTCGAACCGTTTCAACGTGACCTCCCGGTCGTCCGCGAACCCGTCAGATGGAGTGGCCGCCGTCGAGCGGTAACACGACGCCGGTGACGTTGACCCCGGCCGGGCCGGCCAGGAACACGATCGCCTCGGCCAGGTGCTCGGGGTTGCCGAGCAGCCGCGTCGGGATCTGGGCCAGCAGCGCTTCGCGCCGCTCCGGCGTGTCCTTGTCCCGGCCCGGCGTCGCCTGGGCGCCCGGTGCGATCGCGTTGACCGTGACGCCCTGCTCGGCGACCTCGATGGCGAGCGCCTTGGTGAGCCCGATGACGCCGGCCTTCGCGGCGGCGTAGGCGGTCGCTCCGCGCACCAGCCGGCCGCCCGACACGGCGGCGATCGACGCGATGTTGATGATGCGGCCCGATCGCGCGGCCAGCATGGACGGCAGCACCGCCCGGGTCGCGTTGAAGACCTGGTCGAGGTTGCGCGCCATCTGCGTGCGCCAGGTTTCCGGGCTCATCTCGTGGAAGAAGCTCACCGCCCCGCCGCCGGCGCAGTTGACCAGGACGTCAACCCCGCCGAGGCGGTCGATGAGACCGGCGGTCGCATCCTGGACCGCGTCGAAGTCGGTGAGGTCCACGGCGGTGCCGGTCCACTCGCGGCCCGCCGCCCGGACCCGCTCACCGGTGGCGGCGAGGCCGTCCGCGTTGAGGTCGAGCCCGCCGACGTTCGCTCCCTCGCGCGCGAAGACCTCGCAGATGACCGCGCCCAACGCGCCCGCGGCTCCCGTGACGATCGCCCGCCGACTCTCTAGCTGTGCCACATCGTCTCCTTCGACCGGCCGGCTCACGCCGGGCGGTACTCGTCTCTCCAGCGGTGCTGTGCGGTGAAGCCCAGCACGTCACGTGCTTTCCTGGTCGACATCAGCGACTCGAACTCGCCCAGGTCCGCGGCCACCGCAACGCCCGGAAACCACCGGGCGGCCAGCTCGGCCGACGGGATGTCGAGGCCGGTGTCGGTCGCCGCGACGTTGTAGACCGCGAAACCCGGCTCGCCCCTGGCCAAGGCGAGCGACACGGCCAGCGCGCCGTCGCGCGCGTCCACATAGGACCCGAGCAGGTCCCGGCGGTAGCCCGGGTCGGACGCCCGCGCGAACCCGCCATACTCGCCCGCACCGACGACGTTGGTGAACCGCAGCGCCGTCATGGACAGCTCCGGCTGCCATGTGATGAGCTGCTCGGCCATCGTCTCCTCGAGGACCTTGCCCAACCCGTACGTGTTGCGGGCGGCCCGGTAGTCCTCGGTCACCGGCAACTCGGGTGGTGACTGGTCGAACGGAAAGCCCATCGCGGTGATGCTCGAGGCGAAAACGATCCGGCGGATGCCCGCGCGCAGTGCGGCGAAGTGAACGTTGAACGACGCGACCATGTTGTTGTGGAATGTTGTCGCGTCGGGCACCAACCCGTTGACCGGGATGGCGGCGAGGTGGACCAAGGCGTCCAGCCCGATGTGCCGGGCCGTCACGCCGAGCAACGAGTCGAGCACCTGTCCATAGTCGGTCAGGTCGACGCGGGTGAAGCCGAGCCCGGGCTCCCCGTCGATGTCGAGGCCGAGCACCTCGTGGCCCTCGTCGCGCAGGCGGGTGGTGGTGGCCCGCCCGAGCTTCCCGGAGCTCCCCGTGACCGCGATCCTCATTCCGCTACCTCCTGCGAAGCCCTGTCCCGGTAACGAGCCGGAAAGTCGTCGGGTACCGGCCGAGCGGGGACGTCGTGGCCGGCGGCCATCCCGGGGTCGGTGTGCCGGTGTCCGCCGCGGCCGCCCGGCGGGACGGGACCCTCCACGAAGAAGCCGCGGACGGTCTCGTACACCTCAAGGAAGTCGTGCACGTCGCCCGCCACCGTGAGCACGATGTCGCCGGACTGGACGTACTGCTCGGCCCCGTCGACGAAGATCTTCGCCTGCCCCTCGGCGACGAACCACAGCTCCGCCGTGTCGTGGAAATGGCGGTCGAACCGGCCGCCCTCCAGCGGCACGGCAAATCGCCCGGCGGAGGCGAACGTCGCGCCAGCCGGCCGGGTCTCGTCGTTGAGCCAGTCTCCCGGCCTGTAGATCGGCACGGGGTCCATCTTGGTTCCGACGGTTGAAACGTGTCAAGAACTGTTGTTACAGTGCGTTCCCCCAACCGTTTCGATGAAAGGGCAACGCATGCCGGGCACGCCCTCCGCGCCGCGGATCGAACATCACCGCGAGGCCCGAGGCATCGGCGAGCCCGCTCCGCGCATTTCGTGGACAACCACGGCTGAACCGCACTGGCGCCAGCACGCGTACGAGCTCGAGATCTTCCGGCGCGGTGCCGCCGAGGTCGTCCGCGTCGAATCGGCCGAGCAGGTCTTGGTTTCCTGGCCGTCCACCCCGCTGGCGTCCCGGGAACAGGCCACCGTGCGGGTCCGGGTCGCCGGTGCCGACGGTGTGTACGGTCCGTGGTCGGAGACGACCGAACTCGAGGCCGGGTTGCTCGAACCGGGCGACTGGGTGGCCGCGCCCGTCGGCGCGGCGTGGGACGAGGACCCCGAGTCCGATGACCGGCGCCCGTCCCTGGTCCGCCGGGAGTTCGAAGTCGGTGGCGGCCTGCTTTCGGCGCGCCTCTACGTGACGGCGCACGGTTTGTACGAGGTCGAGCTCAACGGCCGGCGCGTGGGCGACGACGCCATGTCGCCCGGTTGGACCGTCTACGGCAAGCACCTGCGCTACTACACGTACGATGTGACGCCTTTGCTCCAGGAGGGCGGCAACGCCATCGGGTCGTGGCTCGGCGACGGCTGGTACCGCGGGCGCCTGGGCTGGCGCGGCGGGTTCCGCAACCTCTTCGGCTCGGACCTGTCCCTGCTGGCCCAGCTCGAACTGCGCTACGACGACGGACGGACCGAGACGGTGTCCACGGACGCGTCCTGGCGGGCCGCACCGAGCCCGATCATCCGCACCGGAAACTACGACGGCGAGGACTACGACGCCCGCGAGGAGCAACCCGGGTGGTCGTCGGCCGGCTTCGACGACGCGCGGTGGACACCGGTCGCGGTTCACGTGCAGGACCCCGCCGTACTCCGTGCGCCGAGCGGCCCTCCGGTGCGGTGTACGCAGGAGGTCGCGCCGGTCGAGGTGCTCACCTCGCCGACCGGCGCGCGCATCATCGACTTCGGACAGAATCTCGTTGGCCGTCCCCGGATCCGGGTTCAGGGCCCGGCCGGCACGACAGTGCGCATCCGGACCGCCGAGGTGCTCCAGGAGGGCGAGTTGTACACCCGCCCGCTGCGCTCGGCCCGGTCCACGGACCACTACACGTTGGCCGGCCCTGGCCCCGGCGCGACCCCACGCACCGAGGAGTGGGAGCCGAGGTTCACGTTCCACGGCTTCCGGTACGCCGAGGTGACCGGTTGGCCGGGAGACCTGGACGCCGCCGTCACCGCGGGGGATGTCGTCGCCCGGGTCTACCACACCGATCTCGAGCGCACCGGCTGGTTCTCCTGCTCCGATCCGATGCTGGAACAGCTGCACCAGAACGTCGTATGGGGCATGCGGGGGAACTTTCTCGACATTCCCACCGACTGCCCGCAACGCGACGAGCGCGTCGGCTGGACCGGCGATATCCAGGTGTTCGCCCCGACGGCGACGTTCCTCTACGACGTGTCCGGCATGCTGAGCGGCTGGCTGCAGGACGTGGCCCGCGAACAGCTGCCCGACGGCACGATCCCCTGGTACGTACCGGTGATTCCGTCGAGGTTCATGTGGACTCCGATCCGGCCCGGCGCGGCCTGGGGCGACGCCGCGACGCTGACGCCGCTGACGTTGTTCGACCGCTACGCGGACCGGGCGATCGTCGAGCGACAGTTTGACAGCGCCCGGCGGTGGGTCGACCTCATCGACCGCCTCGCCGGCCCGGACCATCTGTGGAACGAAGGGTTCCAGCTCGGCGACTGGCTCGATCCCGCCGCGCCGCCCGAGGATCCGGCCGATGCGACAACGGACCGCTACCTCGTGGCCACCGCGTACTTCGCCGCCTCGGCGCGCGCTGTGGCCCGGATGGCCGACCTGCTCGGCCGAACCGACGACCAGGCGCGATACGCGGACCTCGCCGACGCGGTCAGGAAGGCCTTCGCCGCCCGGTACATCCTCCCGAACGGACGGATGACGAGCGACGCACAAACCGCCTACTCGCTCGCGCTCGCGTTCGACCTCATCCCGGACGCGGCGGGACGCGAGGCGGCGGCCGACCGGCTGGCCGAGCTCGTCGCGCAGGCCGGCAACCGCATCGCGACCGGCTTCGTCGGCACTCCGCTCGTGACGGACGCGCTGTCCTCCAACGGGCACCTGGACACCGCGTACAACCTGTTGCTCGAGCGGGAGTGCCCGTCGTGGCTCTATGCCGTCACACAGGGGGCAACCACGATATGGGAGCGCTGGGATGCCCTGCGGCCCGACGGAACGGTCAACCCCGGCCAGATGACGTCGTTCAACCACTACGCCCTCGGCGCCGTGGCGGACTGGATGCACAGGGTCGTCGCGGGACTTGCCCCGGCCGCGCCGGGCTACCGCGAGATCCTGTTCCGGCCGCGCCCCGGCGGTGGCCTGTCGTGGGCTTCCGCGCGACATGTCACGCCGTACGGCGAGGCCGCCATCGCCTGGCGCCTGACGGCTGACGGCATCGAGGTCGAGACGACGGTACCGACCGGTACCACGGCGATCCTCGACCTGGAGGGAACACGGCCGCAACGCCTCAGCCCCGGCCGGCACCGGTCGACGGCACCCCACCCGGCTGGAACGGCCCGATGACGCGCGTTGCCGTTGTTGTGCGGGGCCTCGGTCTCGACGAGGCCGAACGGCAGGAGCTGCGCGACGCCGCCGGTCCCGGACTCGAGCTGCGTTTCCCGGCCGAGGGCGAGAACGCCGACTTCGGCGATGTCGTCGCGGTGATCGGCCGGATCTGCGATGCCGAGCTGGCGTCGGCCCCGGCGCTACGCTGGATCCACCTGTGGACCGCCGGTGCGGACTACGCCTTCACCGCCGGCTTGACCGCTCGCCCCGACGTCACCTTGACCGCGTCGGTGGGCAACGGCGCGATCGGGTTGGCGGAACACGCGATCCTCCTGCTCCTGCTGCTCGACCGCGGTGGCTGGCACTGGGCGCGGGCCCAGCAGGAGCACCGCTGGGATCCGGCCATGCACGGTGAGCTGGCCGGCCGGACCCTTGGTCTGGTCGGGTTGGGCAACGCGGGCCGGCACCTCGCGAGGATCGCTCGGGGAATGGGAATGCGGCTCCTCGCGACCCGCCGTACGCCGGGCGACGCTGCCGAAGTCGAGGCGTTGTATCCGCCGGGCCGGATCGCGGAGATGCTCGCGGAATGTGACGCCGTCGTCGTCACCGCGCCGCTCACGCCGCAGACGCGGGGGATGCTGGGCGAGGCCGAGTTCCGCGCGATGAAGCCGACCGCCTACTACGTGAACGTTTCGCGTGGCGAGGTCGCCGACGAGCGGGCCCTCGAGCGGGCGCTGCTCGAAGGGTGGATCGCCGGCGCCGGCCTCGACGCCCATCACGTCGAGCCGCTCCCGTCGCGCAGCCCGTACTGGGACCTTCCCAACGTGATTGTGACGCCGCACAACGGTTCGACCTCGCGACAGTCGCGGCGCCGGTCGTTCGACACCGTCGCCGGCAATCTGCGCCGCTTCGCGGCCGGCGAACCGCTCCTCTCGGTGGTCGACCGCGAGGCCGGTTACTGAACCGGCTCAGCGGCTCCCGCCGGCTGCGGTCCGTCGACCGAGAGCAAGAGGGTCACGTCACCGTTCTCCCGGGCGCGTGAGATCAGCTGCGCCGCCACGGAACGCCTCCCCTGACAGGACGCGTGCGGTACGGCTATAATCGGGGACTGTCCCCAGTAAAATGGGGAGAGGCCCCGGTTAGTGCTGGTCCATCGACGATCCGCACTCTGCGGGACCGCCCCCTCGCGGCTGTTCGTCATGGCAGCAGTGAGGCCACGACCGTGCGCTCACCCATGCGGGAGGAAACCAGCCATGGCACCCGCCACACAGGCCGCACCGCCGACGAAGCGGAGCGCTTCCGCATCCGGCTATGAGCGCGATACGGAGGATTTCGCATGACCACCCGGCGCGCGCTGCGGTTCTCCTCGATCGCCCTCCCGCCCGGCGGGCACCTCGCCGCGTGGCGGCATCCCTCGGTGCAGCCGGACGCGGGGCTCGACCTGGCCGCCGTCGCGGCCTACGCGCGACGGATCGAGGAGGCCGGGTTCTCCGCCCTGTTCGTCGCCGACGTCGCGGCGGTGCGGGGCGAGCATCTCGACTCGCTCAGCCGTACGACACAGGCGAGCTCGTTCGAGCCGCTGACGCTCCTGTCAGCCCTCGCCACGCTCACCGAGCGGATCGGGCTCGTGGCCACGGCGACGACGAGCTTCAACGAGCCGTTCCACGTCGCCCGCCGCCTCGCAAGCCTTGACCACATCTCCGGCGGGCGGGCCGGATGGAACGTCGACACGAGCGTCGTGCCGCGGGAGGCCGGCGGCTTCGTGCGCAACGAGCCCGACGTGCACGAGGAGCGCTACGAGCGCGCCGAGGACTTCCTGCGGATCGTGCGGGAGCTGTGGGACAGCTACGCCGACGACGCGATCGTCGCCGACAAGCGGTCCGGGCTGTACTTCCGGCCCGGGGGGCGGCGTCCGGTCGGCCACGCGGGCACGCACTTCCGGGTCGCCGGCCCCCTGAACGTGTCGCGGCCGCCGCAGGGGCATCCCGTCATCTTCCAAGCCGCTTCGACCCCCACCGGGATCGCGTTCGCCGGCCGGCAGGCCGACGTCGTGCTCGCCGCCGCCCGGTCGATCGGCGACGCGTGCGCCTACCGGGCACGGCTCGACGGCGCGCTCGTCGCCGCCGGCCGAGCCCCGCGAAGCGTCCAGGTGTGGCCGGGGCTCAGCCCCATCGTCGCCTCGAGCGAGGACGAGGCGGCGAAACGACGCGACGAACTGCAAGACCTGCTCCACGACGACACGCCACTCCCGGCCGTACCGGACGACACCGGTGGGCTGCTCGTCGTCGGCACGCCCGAGCAGGTCGCCGACCGGATCGCCGAGTGGTACGAGGCGGGCGCCGCCGACGGTTTCACCGTGCGGTTCCCGCTGATCCCCGCCGACGCCGACCCCTTCCTCGACGAGGTCCTGCCGATCCTCGCCCGGCGCGGCCTCTTCGCCCCGCCGGAGGGCGCCACACTGCGGGACTTCCTCGGCCTTTCCCGACCGCGGAGGAGTGCCGCGTGAGCGTGAAGAAGCACGCCCGCCTGGTCGCGATCACCCACTCGACCGGCTCGCACCCGCGTGGGTGGCGGCATCCGAACACCCCGGCCCGGCCGGCCACCGACGTGAAGGCGTTCATCAAGGTCGTACAGGAGTTGGAACGCGGCCTCTTCGACGCGTTGTTCCTCAGCGAAACCACCGGGGTCATGCCTGGCCCCGACGAATCGCACCAGCACGAGTCGATGGTGAACGATTCGCTCGACCCGACGCTGCTCCTCTCGGCGATCGCACCGGCGACCAGGAACATCGGTCTCATCACCACCGCTTCGACGAGCTTGACCCAGCCCTACACGCTCGCCCGGCTCCTGGCATCCCTCGACCATCTCTCCGGCGGCCGGGCCGGCTGGAACGTCGTCACCTCGCGCTTCGACACGGAGGCGCGGAACTTCGGGCTCGACCCCCGGCTGCTGCGCACCCCTGAGCGCTACGACGTGGCCGCGGAGTTCGTCGGCGTCGTCAAGGGCCTGTGGGACAGCTTCGACGACGATGCGTTCGTCCACGACCCGCAGAGCGCGCAGGTGTTCGACCCCGCGAGGATCCGGCTGCTCGACCACCGCGGCGCGCGCTTCCGGGTGTCCGGACCGCTCGGCATCGCCCGCCCGCCGCAGGGGCACCCCATCATCCTGCAGGCAGGGATGAGCGAGGCGGGCCGGGAGCTCACGGCACGCGAGGCCGACCTGGTGCTCACATCCGGTGGCGGCGGCTGGCACGCGCGGGAGGCCCGCGAGGACGTCCGCCGGCGCGCTGCGGCGCACGGGCGCGATCCCGACATGCTTGTCGTACTCGCTGTGCTCCCCGCAGTACTCGTGGCAGACACCCGCGCCGAGGCCGAGGCGCAGCTACGCGAGTTCACGGCTCTGCTGGATCCAGCGGATCGCCAGCGGCACGGCATCCTCGCCGGCACGGCCAACGACTTCGCCGACATTGTCGAGGATTGGCTCGACGGCGGCGCCGCCGACGGGTTCGCCGTGGGGTTCCCCTACCTGCAGGGCCCGGTGGAGGCGTTCACGCGCCTCGTGGTCCCCGAACTGCAGCGCCGTGGCCGTTTCCGCACCGCGTATGAAGGTTCCACCCTGCGCGAGAACCTCGGCCTGCCGCGACCGGTCCCGGTGCGCTCATGACCGAGCTGCTCGGTAGCGGCGACACGCTGCTCCAGGAGGCGTTCCGGTCGGCGATGGGCAGCGTGGCCTCCGCCGTGGCCGTCGTCACGACGCTCAGCGACGGCGAGCCGTACGGGACGACGGTGAGCGCGTTCGCGTCGCTGTCCATGCGTCCGCCGATGGTGCTGGTCTCGCTCGGCGCCGACTCGAACCTGCTGGCCCGGCTGGTCGTCGGCTCGATGGTCGGCGTCAACGTGCTGGCCGCCGACCAGGACGAGGTTGCGGTGCGGTTCGCGCGGCGAGGCGGCGACAAGTTCGCCGGCGTCGGCTGGCGGATCGAGGACGGCGCGCCGGCGCTGGCCGCCAAGCACGCTTGGGCCTGCGTATCGGTGTCGCGGCTGGTCGAGGCCGGCGACCACACGATCGTCATCGGCGCGGTCCGGGTCGCGGAGGCCTATCCGGGCCGGCCGCTCACCTACTGGCGGAGCACCTTCGGCACGCACGCCAGCGCCGTCATCTGATGCGCCGCGGCCACCCCGGAGCCGCAGCAGACGGCGGTGGGGTGGTGTTGGTACCTTCCCAAGACACCGCGCGCGGTCTCTCTACGCGCGGAGCCCGTCCATCAGAACGGCGAGCATCCGGGTGGTCTGCTCCTTGTCCGGGGAGCGTTGTGTGGCCCAGGCGATCCCGCTGGCGTGCGCGCACAGGTCGAGGATGTCGATGTCGGCACGTAGCGTGCCGTCCTGCTGAGCCCGCGTGATCAGGTGGGTGGCCACGGAACGCATCGCCTGGCACGATGCGTACAGTGCGGAGGCCTCGTCGTACGCGGCGGCGAGTATCGGCTCGGGCAGGTCGAAGTAGGACTGCGAGAAGCCGATGAAGGCCCGCAGCCATCGGGCGACCGCATCAATCGGGGGTGTCACGGTGCAGAGCTGTTCGGCCAGAACGGACAGTTCGCCGTAGACGTCGTGCAGGACTGCCTCCAGCAGCGCGTCCCGGGTGGGGAAGTGCCGATACATCGTGGCATTCCCGATGCCCGCGGTCCGGGCGATCTTGTCCAACGGCGCGTTCGCACCCTCCTCGGCGAACACCGTGGCGGCCGCAGCGACCAAGCGTTCGCGGTTGCGGCGCGCGTCGGCACGGTGCGGAGGCGTTGCCGCGGTATTGGTGGTCATGACGTCTCCGTGTTACGCGGCCCGTTGGGTCCAGGACAGTCTACCCGGCCATTTGGGGGCTGTCCCCAGTTAGCGGGCAGCTTCCACACCCACACCGGCCCGACCATGGACGCCGACCGGGCGGGAGCGGCCGGCCAGGTGCGGGCCTGGGTCCATGCCAGCCTCATCTGCGAGCCGACCCCGCCGCAGGCTCCTCGCCGGGCGGGTCAGCGGTCCGTTACGCGGGCGGCGAGCAGGCACCCGAACGCCGCCACGGCCACGACCGTACGTACCGAGTGCAAGGTCAGCCATTGCCGGCGGACCGCCTCCCAGTCCGCCGGCACCCGGTCCGCGCTCCACGCGTCGGCCAGATGGTTCAGCGGCTCCATCCGAGTCACCGTCAGCACGATGGTCGCCACGATGAGCACGGCCGCGGCGACGGTGAGCGCGAACGGCCAGCCGCGGCCCCAGCTCAGCGCGCCCGCCGCGGCGACGAGCCCCAGCGTGGACAGCAGCAGCGGCGGCATCACCCGGCCGTAGTCGGCGTTCATCGCCTGCCAGTACGGCACGTATGCGCTCGCCGGCATCCGGCCCAGCGACGGCGCGATCACCTGGAAGAACACGCCTCCGGCGTAGAGCCCGACCAGGCCCGTGGCCGAGGTGCGCGCGATCTCCAGCAGGGCGGTCCGCATGGCCGCCACCTCCTCGTTCCTCGTTCGATTCGTCATTGGTTGGAGGCTTGAGTATTCATTAGATAGCGTTCCACCGAAAGTCCTGGCAAGATGACGTCCGATGACCGACACCACTGGCCGCCGGGCGTACCGCAGCGACCTGCGCCGCGAGCAGGCGGAGGCGACCCGGCGGCGGATCGTGGACGCCGCGCGCCCTCTGCTGCTCGAGCGCGGGTACGCCGCCGCGACCATGGCGGAGGTGGCGGCGGCCGCGGGCGTGGCGGTGCAGACGCTCTACGCCGCCTGCCCGGGCGGCAAGGCGGGCCTGGCCAAGCTCGTCTACGACGTGACCCTGGCCGGCGACGCCCGTCCGATTCCGCAGGCCGAGCGGGACGAGGTGCGGGCGATCGTCGAGGAGCCTGACCCAGCGCGCAAGCTCGAGCTGTACGCCGCGATGGCGTCAGGCGTCGCGGCCCGGATCGCCCCGCTGTACCAGGTGCTGCGCGCCGCCGAGGCCGCCGCGCCCGCCGACGCCGCCCTGCACGACGTGCTGCGCCGCACGGACGAGGAGCACCGTGCCGGCGCCCGCGGTCCGGCCGCCCACCTGTCCGATGTGGACGCTCTGCGCCCGGGCCTGAGCGTCGAGCGCGCCGCGGACCAGATCTTCGCGCTCACGTCCGTCGACGTGTACGCCCGCCTCACGCAACTCTGCGGCTGGACCATCGACGAATACCGCGAGTGGCTGGCCGCCACCCTCCGGGCCAACCTGCTCGCCGGCTACGCCTGACGGGCCGGCAAAATACGAGGCGGCGCCCTGGTGTCCCTGGCTATCGTGCGCAAGGGCAGCCGCGTCGCCATCCGGCTGCGGGACGGGTAGAACGATGCGGTGGAGACACGACGAATGGGCGCAGCGCTGGAACGCCGAGCGCCTGATCGTCGGCGTCGAGGAGGTCCTGCGCGGGTGGGACCAGGACCCAGCGCGGACAGCCGGAAGGCTCAGCGGCCTGCTGCGCGTGGCCACCCCGCGCGCCGTCGTCGTCCTGGAGGGTGCGTACCGGGGCCGTCGCCGCTCGCTCGCTCCGATGCTCGGAACCGACGTCGGCACGCTGACCGAGGACTACGGCCGGCATGCCGCCGCGGTCGCGGCGCTGCTGACCTTCGACCGGTCCGGATACCTGCGTGAGGCCGGTGTCCGGTGGCTGGCCACCAGCGACGAGCTGTTCGCCCTGCCGTTCCTGCTGCTGCGCCTCAACGACCCGGTCGACCCCGTCCGCCAACAGGCCACCGCCGCGGTGCACGCCCGGCTCACGGTTGGCCACGGCGCCCTGCTCGTACAACTCCTCCCGCTGATCGAGGGCCTCGGCGCGCGCCGCCGCGCCGGCCCGATCGTGCGCACCATCGGCGAGTTGCTCATCGACGGTGACCCGGCCGGCCGAGCCGCCCTGTGGGCCGGCGCCCGCGGCGATGACACCGCGGTCGCCGCGAGCTGCCTGCGCATGCTCGCCACCATCGAGCCGGCCGCCTCCGTCGAGCAGGCCGTCGCCACCGGCGACCCGGCCCTGCGACACTGGGCCACCGGGGTGGCCACCGCGCGCAGCCTCGACCCGGCCGTCCAACGCCGGCTGCTGCCGCTGCTCGAATCCGACCCCAACCCCCGTATCCGGTGGAAGGTGCTGCGGGCCCGCACCCACCACCCCGACAGCGAACCGCACCTCCGCCGGGCCCTGCTCGACCCCGACGCACGGGTGCGCTACCTGGCCCGCGTCAGCCTGCGCGCCCTCGGCCGCACCGGCTCCGCCGCGCTCTACCGCACGACACTCATCGACGCCAACGCCACCCGGGACGCAATCATCGGTGCACTCGCCGGCCTGGCCGACATGGGCACCCGCGACGATGCCACCCGGCTCGTCGCCTTCCTCGACCATCCGAACGTGCGAATCCGCGGCGAGGCATGGCGCGCCCTCGCCACCCTCGACCCGGACACCTTCACCGCACGTGCCGACCAACTTCGCGCCGACCCCAGCGGTAAGGTCCGCCGCCACCTTCTCACCGGACGATGAGACCGCACCGCAGTCTGCATGGTGGCGGGCTCCTTACCAGGTGACGGGTAGGCGGTGGACGCCGTAGATGGCGCCGTCGTGTTTGAACGGGATCTGGTCGAGGGTGGTCGCCAGCCGCAGAGTGGGGATACGGCGGTACAGGGTGCCGTAGACGACCTGCAGTTCCAGGCGGGCGAGTGGCTGGCCGAGGCACTGGTGGACGCCGAAGCCGAAGGCGACGTGGCGGTTGGGCCGGCGTTCGAGGTCGAGCGTGTCGGGGTCGGCGAAAATGCCCGGGTCCCGATTGGCGATCTCGTTGGGCAGGACCACGCCGTCACCGGCCTTGATGGTCTGTCCGTCGAGGTCGATGTCCTCCAGCGCCACCCGGCTGCGGCCGTTGTGGGTGATGTTCAGGTACCGCAGCAGTTCCTCGACCGCGGCGGCGATCATCTTTGGGTCGTCGGTCTCGCGTAGTGCGGTGAGCTGCTCGGGATGTTCCAGGAGCGTCAGGGTACCGAGGGCGATCATGTTGGCGGTCGTCTCGTGCCCGGCCAGGAGCAGCAGGACGCCCATGCCGGCGGCGTCGGCGCGGGTCAGTTCCCCGGAGGTGACCCGCGGGACGAGACTGGACAGGACATCGTCACCGTCGCCGGACATCCTGGTCTCGAGGAGGGCGTCCAGGTACTGGTGCAGCGCCTGGAACGCGGCGCCGCGCTGGGCGGCGGTCGCGGTGAGGTCGATCAGGCCCTTGCTGTTCTCCTGGAAGAACTCGTGGTCGGCGTAGGGAACTCCGAGCAGATCGCAGATCACCAGCGACGGCACCGGCAGTGCAAAGGCATCGACCAGGTCGGCCGGGTTCGGGCCGGCGATCAGGTCGTCGATCAGCTGGTCGACGATCGCTTGCACGGCGGGGCGCATCGCCTCGATTCGTTTGAGCGTGAAGGCGCCGGTAACCATGCGCCGCAGCCGGGCGTGCTCGGGGTCGTCCATGAGGATGAAGCCGAGCGAGCCGCCGCGATCGCTGTCGTCGCCGGCCTGAGCCGGGCTGGGGTAGCCGGGGCGGGTCGGATCGGAGCTCAGGCGTGGGTCGCTGAGCAGCCGCTTCTGGTCGTCGTAGCGGGTGACGAGCCAGGGGGTGGTGCCGTCCCAGATCTTGACCCTGGTCAGCGGTGCCTCGTGCTGGAGATCGCGGAGGACCGGTGCCGGGTCGAAGGGGCATCCCTGGGCTCGCGGCATCGGGAAGTCAAGCGGCGTCGTCGATGTGGTCGACATCGCTGGACTTTCGCAGTTTTTGATGAGGGGTCGGCGGTGGGTGTGACACGCCGGGTGGCCTGGGAGTGCGTGATCTTGGGGTGAGATGACGGAAGCATCGACGGTCCTTGTACCACTGTCGTTGCCGAAAGTGATCCGTCGATGCTTCCAGGAGTCAGCCTACCGATCTCGTTGCGTCGGTTGTTGGACGCCTTCGGTGGGTGTTTCACGGCGCCGACGTTCGGGGTCTTCTCCGCGATGGTCGTCGGGTTGGTCGCGCAGACCGGGCAACGTACGGTCTGCGGGATGCTCACCGGGGCCGGGATGGCCACGTCCTGGTCGCATGATCGGGCGCACCGGTTCTTCTCGACCACGCGTTGGACCATCGACCAGATCGGCCTGACGGTGTTCGATCTGGTCCTGACCCACCTCGTCGCCGACGGCGCCGATCTGCACCTGGCGGTCGATGACACCGCGCATCGCCGTCGGGGTAAGAAGGTCCACGGCGTCGGATGGATCCACGACGGCTCGGCGCCCGCCCGGAACAAGCTGGCGTTCGGTCACCGCTGGGTGGTCGTCGGGGTGATCGTGCGGCCCTCGTTCCTGTCCCGGCCGTTGTGCCTGCCGGTGTTGTGCCGGCGCTGGCAGGGCAAGGGCACCGCCTCTACCGTGGAGTTGGCCGCCTACATGATCACCGTCATCGCCGCCCGGACGCCGGGCCGGCGGGTCCACGTGGTCGCCGACGCCGCGTACCACGGCCATGGCCTGCGGGACCTGCCCGCCACCGTGACATGGACGACCCGGCTGCCCCGCAACGCGGTGGTGTATCACCGCGCACCGGCCCGCAGCGGTAAACGGGGCCGGCCACGATTGAAAGGCGCCCGGATCGGTACCCCCAGCGAGGCCGCCGCCACCGCGGTGTGGCAGACGGTGTCCGTGACGCGTTACGGGCGGGTCGACACCGTGCGTATCGCGGTCCTCGACTGCCTCTGGTACGGGGTGTTCGGGCCCCACCCGGTACGGATGACCCTCGTGCGTGACCGAGAAACCGGGCCGATGCTGGCCCTGATCACCACTGACCTGAGCGTCACCGCCGCCGATCTGGTGGCCCGCTACGCCGCCCGGTGGGCGATCGAGGTCACGTTCTTCGACACCCGCCAGACCCTCGGCGTCGGACAGGCCCGTAACCGCACCGCGGAAGCCGTGAACCGCACCTGGGCGTTCGGGATGTACGTCTACACCCTCGTCGTGCTCTGGTATGCGCTGTACGGTCACCGATCCGGGATCGTCGCCGACCGCCGCATCCACGCACCCTGGTACCTGTCGAAAACCGACCCGTCGTTCACCGACATGCTCACCGCGCTACGACGCACCCTCATTGCCGCTCGATTTATGGGCTCCCGCCCAGCTCAACCCACCAACGCAGAAATCCGGCAGGTCCAGCGAGCATGGGCACTCGCAGCTGCATAGACCGCGAAAGCCGAGCGACATCGGGTTCCTTCCGGAATTGAGTACACGATCAGTGGGAGCGGGCGCCGGCGGCTATCGTCTGCCGCCAGGGCCGGATCGTCTTCGGGGGCATGCCCACGGCCAGGACGCCGACGAGGCGGTCCGCTTTGTGGTACGCGGCGATGAAACGTCGCGTGGTCAGGTCGCCGTCGACGACCTGGACGGCGTCATGGCCGTACAGGTGGCCGTACGCGTGGATCTTCATGTCGTACTGGTCGGACCAGAAGTAGGGCACGGGCGCGAACGGTCTGCGGGCGCTGGGATTGAGCAGGTTGCGGGCGGCCGCCATACCCTGCTCGGCGGCGTTGGTGCGGTGTTCGATGCGCATCGCCCGGCCGAACAGGGGGTTGTGCCAGCGAGCGACGTCACCGGCGGCGTACACGCCGGGCGCCGCGGCGCTGTACTCGTCGCAGACCACACCATCATCGATCGTGAGGCCACTACCCTCGAGCCATTCGGTATTGGGCAGCGATCCGATGGCGACCAGCACCGCGTCCGCGGGCACGAGGGTGCCGTCCGCGAGGCGTACGCCGCCGTCAGCGACCGCCGACACCGTCACCCCCGTACGCAGGTCGACGCCGTGCTCCACGTGGGCAAGCGACAGGACACGTCCGATGTCGGCGCCGACGGCGTGGGCGAGCGGGACGGGTGCCGGTTCGAGCATGGTCACGTCACAGCTCAGTTCCCGGGCCACGGCGGCGGCTTCGGAGCCGAGAAACCCGGCGCCGACCACCACCAGGCGGGTACCGGGTACAAGCCGTCTGCGCAGGTTCACCGCATCGGCGGCGGTCCGCAGGACGTGGGCGCCCTGCCCGGGTAGCCGCCGCGGGCGTACGCCGGTGGCGACGATCAGGCCGTCGTAACGGAGCCGATCACCGCTCTGCAGCAGCAGCGTACGTGAAGCGAGGTCCAAGGCGGTGGCGAGCACGCCCAGCCGCAGGTCGAGGTCGAGGGCGGCCAATTGGTCCGCCGTGCGTAGCGCGAGGCGGTCGACCTCCCACCGCGACGACAGGATCTGCTTGGACAACGGCGGACGGTCGTACGGGGCGTCGGCCTCCGCACCGATCAGGGTGATCGTGCCCGCGTAGCCCTCCCGGCGCAGGGTCTCGGCGGCCGTGAGGCCGGCGGCCGAGGCTCCGACGACGACTACTCGGTTCACTGCCCGACCAGGTGAATGGCGGCGGCCGGGCAGATCGCCGCGGCGTCGCGCACCTCATCGTGGTGTTCCGGCCCAGGGTTGTGGTCGAGGACGATGGCGACGCCATCGTCCTCGCGCTGGTCGAAGACGTCAGGGGCGGCCATCACACATTGCCCGGCTGCGACGCATTTGGGCTCGTCGAACTCGATTCGCATGCGAGGGTCCTTTCATCAGGTGACCGGCAGCGGCTCGGGACCGTGGGCGACGGCGCCGGGGCCGTCGAGAACCTTGTGCCCGGGCGAGAGCCGCCGGGTGCGGCCTCTCTCCGCTCGCTGCGAGACCCATGCAAGCAGATCGGCCTGACGAGACCGCTGCGGAAACCTGACAGGACGCTGACGTGAATCAGTTCACATACCGGCAGTGGCCGGCCGGCCGAGCCAGTACCCGAATCCACGCCGGGTGTGGATCAGGGTGGGCGCCTGCTCATCCACCTTCTGGCGCAGGCGCGATACCAGTCGTTCGATCGCGTTGGCGCCGCGAGTGCCGTCCCAGATGTGCCAGGCGAGTTGTTCTTTCGACAGCACCATGTCGGTGTTGAGCAGCAGGTGGCGCAGCAGCCGGTACTCAGCCGCGGTCAGCTGCAGTGCCCGGTTGCTCCGCCACACGCGGCAGGCGCCTTCGTCCAGTACCAGGTCGCTGTAGCGCAGCACGGACGCCGATGCGGGCGACCGCCCACGTAGCAGCACTTGTACGCGGGCCAGCAGCTCGAGGGTGCGGCACGGTTTGGTGACGTAGTCCTCGACGGTGGTGCCGACCTCGGGGATCAGCGCTTGGAGTGCTTCGGACGAGGCCATGCACAGCACCAGGGGGCGATAGGGGAAGGTGGGGCGTTCCTGGGCGAGTTTCTGCAGGTCGGGGATCGCGACGTCGATGACGACGAGGTCGATCCGGCGCTCGGTCAGCAGCCTTGTCGCGCCGGCGCCGGTCGCGGTCGACGTGACGGTGTAGCCGGCCACGCTCAGCCGGGCCGCGAGCGCGCCACGCGTTTCCGCGTCCGGGGATACGACGAGCAGACGGAAGCCGGAGGCCTCCGTGGTGACGGCTTTGTGCATGGCACCCCGCCCTATCAGAATCCGGTCAATGCAGACTCAGGGTATGCCGCGGTAGGGCAAACGCGCCAAGACCGTCGATATAAGTGCGTGACCCACGCGGTACTGGGGCGGTGGGGCGCGCCTGCACCCCACCGCCGCAATGGTCTTACAGGTGACCGATCGGCTCCAGCGGACGCTGCTGCGCCGGCGGCGCGGTCTCCAGGGCACTTCCTTCGGCGTCGAGGTGGGGCAGAATCCGGTCGAGCCAGCGCGGCATCCACCAGGCGGCCTCGCCGAGCAGCGCCAGCAGGGCGGGTACGAGGATCATGCGGACCACGAAGGCGTCGGCGAGCACGCCGGCGGTCAGCGCCAGTCCGATGGAGGCGATGATCGACATGGGGCTGAGTGCGAACGAGCCGAATACCGAGCTCATGATGAGCGCGGCGGCGGCCACGACGACAGCGGTACGTCCGAAGCCGTCAAGAATGGCCTCGGTCGGATTGAGGCCCTTGCGGTGCGCCTCGTGGATGCGGGAGACCAGGAACACCTGGTAGTCCATGGCGAGGCCGAAGAGGATGCCGACGATCAAGATCGGCATGAAGCTCAGCAGCGGGTTGCCGGCCGGCGCGGCGAACAAGGCGTTGAGCCAGCCCCACTGGAACACGGCGACGGTTACACCGAGCGCGGTGCCCAGTGACAGCAGGAAGCCGAGGGTGGCCATCAGCGGTACCAGCAGCGACCGGAACAGGATGATCAGCAGCAGCAGGGACAGGCCGACGACCAGCACCAGGTAGATGATCAACGCCTTGCGCAGTGCGTGGTTGAGGTCGATGTCGATGGCGGTCTGCCCGGTGACCGACACCTCCAGTCCGGCGAAGTCGCCGGCTCGGTCGCGGATCGCCCGGACGAGATCGTAGGTGCTGGCGTCGATCGGGCCGCCGGACGGGATGACCTGGATCAGGGCGGCGTCGCCGCCGGTGGTGGCGCCGGCCGGGTGCACGGCGGTGACGTCGTCGAGTTTGCTCAGCACGCCAGCGACCTCGGCGGCTTTGGCTCCGGCGCCTCGGCCTTCGAGCAGGACGATCAGCGGGCCTTGGGAGCCGGCCCCGAACTTGTCGGCGACCAGGTTGTAGGCGGCACGCTGGGTGCTGCCGGGGTCCTCGCCGCCGGGTGTGGTCAGGGCGGTGTTCATGTTCAGGACGGGAGTGGACAGGGCGAGCAGGACGGCGGCCACGGCGACGGCGGTCAGGGCGGGGCGGCGTACGACCAGGCGGATCCAGCGCTCGAGGAAGGTGAAGCGGTTCGACTGTGCGGCCGCGGGCGGTGCGCCGCGCCGCTCCCGGCGCGGCAGGATCCGGCTGCCCATCGACCGGGTGAGGGCGGGCACCAGGGTGAGGGCCATGAGCACGGCGACGGCGACGGTCGCGGCGGCCGCCAGGCCCATCTCGGTGAGGAACCCGATGCGTACGACCGACAGCCCGGCCAGGGCGATGATCACGGTGGTGCCGGCGAACACGACGGCGGATCCCGCGGTACCGGTGGCACGGCCGATGGCTTCTTGCAGGGTGCGGCCTTCGCGCAGCTCGTGCCGGGTGCGGGCGAGGATGAACAGGCTGTAGTCGATGCCGACGGCCAGGCCGATCATGACCGCCAGGGTCGGGGTGGTGCTGCCGATCGGGTGGAAGGCGGAGAACGCCAGGACGCCGACCACGCCGATGATCACGCCGATCAGCGCGACGAGGATGTTGGCGCCGGCAGCGACCAGCGATCCGTACGTGATCATCAGGATGACGAAGGACAGGATGACGCCGACGATCTCGCTGGGGCCGCCGACCTCGGCGCCCATGACTTCGACGGATCCGCCGACCTCGGCGTCGAGGCCCTGGTCGCGGGCCTGCTGGGCGACGGCGAGCACCTGGTCGTACGTGGTCTTGGAGTTGTCGTTGTCCAGCCCGGTGAAGGCGAGCGTCGCGACCGCGGTGGTCTTGTCCGCGGACACGTACGGCTGCTTGGCGTCGAACGGGTTGCTGACCGAGGCGACGTGGTCGACCTTCGTCGCCTGCGCCAGCGCGGCCGCCACCAGCTTCTGGTTGGTGCCGCTGGTGATGGCGGAGTTGTCGCGAGTGGCGAGGACCAGTTGCAGGCTGCCGCTGCCGGTGTCTTTGTTGCCGGAGCCGGCGCCCGGGAAGTAGTTGTCCATCCGCTCGAGGGCGCGGCTGGACTCCGAGCCGGGCATCGAGAACGCGCCGTCGCTGAACTTGAAGCCGGTGGCAGCGCCGGCGCCGACGACCACCGCCAGGAGCGTCCAGACCAGGAAGACCACCCCGCGGCGGCGCGCGCTGGCGACGCCGAGCCGGTAAAGGAAACGAGCCACGTTGGTGCAACCTCCTGCGCACGATGAGACGACCCGGTCGCGGCACCTTGTGGCACCGCGAACAGGCCGGAACGTCCCCAACGATGGCGGAATGCCTACGGCCGCGTCGTCGTCCAGCAGCAGAAACCTGGCGTACGGCCGAGGCGGTACACCGCGGGCGGATACTACGGCCGCGGTATGCCGAGCGCGCCGCTGTCGTACACGGCGACGATCAGCGCGGCCCGGTCCCGGGCGCCGAGTTTGGTCATCGCCCGGTTCACGTGGGTCTTCACCGTCAGCGGCGAGATGGTGAGCCGGCCGGCGATGTCGTCGTTGGTGAGCCCGGTCGCGACCAGGATGACGATCTCCCGTTCCCGGTCCGTGAGGGCGTCGAGCGCCACTGCCGGCCGCGCGGGGGGAACGGCCGCGGTGGTCGCCCGGCTGGCGAGGGCGGCCATGGCCTTGGGGGAAAGCAGGGACTGGCCGCGGGCGACGAGCCGGATGGCGTCGACGACGGTTTCCGGGTCGGCGTCCTTGCCCAGGTAGCCGCGGGCGCCGGCGGCCACCGCGTCGAGCACGTTCACGTCTGTTTCGAACGTGGTCAGCACCAGGACAGCGACACCGCTCGAGGCGCCCGGGTCGGCGGTGATCTGCCGGGTCGCCTCGATGCCGTCCATACCAGGCATACGCAGGTCCATCAGGACCACATCGACACCACCGGCGCGTACGGCCTGGACGGCGGCCGTGCCGTCGGCGGCCTCACCCGCTACCGTGATGCCCGGCTCGGACCCGAGGATGCCGGCCAGCCCGGCGCGGATCAGGGCCTGGTCATCGGCGATGAGCACCCGGACACCGTCGGTCATCGCCGCACCACTGCCATGTCGAATCCTTCGATCTCGTCATCCACGGTCAGCGGCAGTTCAACGGCCGCGGTGAAGGTCGCATCGTCCCGGGACACGCTCAGGCGCCCGCCGGCGGCCCGGACCCGCTCCTGGATGCCAAGCAGGCCGTAGCCGGGAGTGGGCTGCTGATCCGGCGCCTCCGCGACCCGATTCGTTACCCGGACGGTGAGCATCTCGGGGGCGATCCGGCAGGACAGGGTGACCGGGCCGCGGCCGTGCCGGCGTGCGTTGGTGAGCAACTCCTGCGCCACCCGGTACGCGGTCAAACCGATCAGCGGTGGCACCCGCGAACTGTCGCCGTCGCGGTCGACGGCCAGGTCCATTCCGCCGCTGCGCAGGGTGGCGACCAGCGGATCGAGGTCGGCGAGGCCGGGTGCGGGGGCTGCCTCGTCCTGGTCGGACTCGCGCAGTACCCGCAGCAGCCCGGCCATCTCCCGCAGCACCGTCTTGGTCGCCGACTCCGCCTCGCGTAACGCGGTCTCGGCCCGGTCGGGGTCGCTGCGGATCAGGCGGCGGGCCAGACCGGTGTGCATGCGGATCACGGCGGCGTGGTGGCCGACCACGTCGTGCAGGTCGCGGGCGATGCGCAGCCGTTCCTCGGCCACCCGCCGCTGCGCCTCGGCCTCCCGGGTCTCCACCGCCCACCGGGCACGCTCCTCGATCGCGCCGATGTACTGCTGCCGTGAGCGGACCGCCACGCCCGCGCCGGCCGCGCCGAGCGTCCAGACGGCGAAGGTGACGGTGGCCGTGCCGAAGATGGGGGTCCTTTCGTGCACCATCAGCACGAGCCACAGGTCGGCGAAGGTCAGAACGGCGGCCACGTACGGGACGCGGCCGCCGCGCCGCAGGAACAGGTTGGTCAGCGCCAACTGGAGGGCGGCCGCGGTGACGGCCGACCACTCATGCACGGCGGCCAGCGCCGCCATCCCGCACCAGGCCACAATCCACACCGCCAATGCGGCCCGCCGCAGCGTCAGCAGCAGGACCACGGAGAGGATGGCTACATAGAGTGACAGTGCGTTGTGTGACTCTGCATGCCCGGATCTCAGCCCGAACATTGCGAACCCGAGAATGACCAGGCAGCAGAGGCTGAACCAGGTCTCGGCCCGCCACAGCGCGTGCAGGCCTCGCTGGGCCCAGACTTTCATCACGATAACCTACGGTATCTGAGCACGCCGACCAGGCGGGCGTGCGCCTGACCCCAGCGCCGGGTCGCCCGCGGGACTTACCGTGGCATCCATGCGTCAACGCGCCGCAATCTTCGCGGGCTTCATCGTTGGTCCGGTCCTGCTGGCGCTCGGCATACTGTGGCTGCTCGCGTTCGTGCCGGGCATAGGCGTTGGCGGCAGCGTCACCACGACGGACTGCGGCACCGGTCTACCCCGTCACGGCCCGACCTGCTGGGGCGACTTCACCCCTTACGACGGCGGTTCACCGCGGCCAGTGACCATCGACGGCGTCGACGAGGAGGACGTGACCGTCTCTGCCGTCACGTACCCCTGGGCCCCGAGCCAGGCCTTTCGCCCCCCAGGCGTGGGCGCCGCCATCGGATCGACCGCCCTGGCCCTTGCCGGGGCAGCGGTCCTCACCGTCACGATCACCCGCCTGGTCCGCACCAGGCGCGCTACCCGGCGCCGAAACCGGTTCGCCCCTGCCGGATAGACCGAGCTTCCAGCGCGCAGCGCAACGCAGCCGCTGTACACGCCGGCTGGCCACAGCCGGCCGGCCGCGCCAGCGCGAGCGCATCGGTTCCCGCCGAAGCAGGCGCGGATCGCAACAGCCCGGCTGCGCCGCGCCTCCTGAGCCGCCCGAGCCGCAATCGATACATTTGAGTTTCCGACCGCGAACGTTCACCGCGCGCACATTGAGCCCGACGTCGAGTGCATGACATAGATAAAGGCCGACGTGCCGGGCGGCGCGCTCGCGAGTTGGAGGCCTTCATGACAGCACTACGTCGCACGCGCGGACGGCGGTCGTCCGCGGCGGTGGTCGCGCTCGGCATCGCCTGCGCCGCAGCACTGGCCGTGCCGGCCGCGAGCCTGGCCTCCACACCGGGCGACAGTCTGCCTTTCGCGTCGGCGGTCTTCCGGGCCACCCACAACAGCTACTCGGGCGGTAGCAGAGGTTCGATCACCGGCCAGCTCGACAGCGGCGTGCGCTTCATCGAGCTCGACGTCCACGACAACGGGTACGCGGCCAACCACGACTACTCGATCGGGCACAACTCCCCCGGCGACGCGGTCGACCACACCGGCAACCCGGCCTCCAACCTGCTGCGCGACTGGCTGCAGACCGTCTCGGCGTGGTCCGCGGCGCACCCGACGCACGCGCCACTGGTGGTGATGCTCGACCTCAAGGACGACCTGACCGACAACCCGTCGTTCGCGGCCGGCAACCTGACCGCGCTCAACCAGGAGTTGCGCGATGCGTTCGGGTCGCGGCTGCTGATGGCCAAGGACGTGCCGGGCTCGCTGGGTACGGTCGGCTCGCTTCGCGGCCGGGTCCTGACCCTGCTCTCCGGCCACGCCGGCACCCGCGCCGAGTACCGCCGCGATGCCGGGTACCACCCCTCGGTCGCGGTCAACGCGCACGGCCAGGTCGTGGAGGTGCACGACTCGGGGTCCGGCTCACTGTGGTACTGGACCGGCACCTACGGCACCGACGGCCGGATCACGTGGCTGCGTCACGGCCGTTACGACTCCGGGACCACCCCGGCGGTCGCGCTCAACGACAACGGCCAGCTGGTCGAGGTGCACAAGTCACAGACCGCGGACACACTCTGGTACCACGTCGGGACGATCGGCGCGGACGGCGAGATCACCTGGTCGCCCAGCCGCCAGTACGACAACGGGGTCCTGCCGACGATCCGGTTCACCAACGGCGGCACCACCGTGCGGGAAGTCCACCGCAGCCAGTCGAACAGCCAAAACTGGAACTGGACCGGCACACTCAACCCCGGCGCGATGACGGTTTCGTGGAGCGCCAACGGCAAGACCTCGGACGCCCTGTTCGACACGGCGACCTCGACAGCCGGGAGCGCACGAGTCTCGGTGCGGACCGGCACCGACGGCGCCGCACCCGCCCAGACGCTGCTGTACTCGACCGGCCTGGTCGGCTCGGACCGCATCCGCTACGACCAGACCGCGTTCGACGAGTACCAGTCCGGCGACGCCGCCATCCTGCAGGAAGGCGCGCTGTTCTACGCCTCGACCGCGAGCAACAGAACCTTCATCACCGCGGCCCGGCAGGGCGGGCACATCGTTCGCGGCTGGGACTTCGACAGCGCGAGCTACGCGACGAACCCGCCGGCCAACTACCCGGCGACGAATCACCCGTCGGACAGCTGGTACACCAACCTGCTCACCCAGTCCGGCGCGGTCTCGTAGGACGGCCATGTCGCCCGATCAATCGCCGCCTTGCCGGGGCGTGCGATGCTGCCCGCATGCCCACCTCACCCCCGGTGCAGGAAGAACAAAAACCCAAAGGCCGGCGTTGGTACCGTCTGAGCCGTCGGGCCCTATGGCGCACAGCACTCGCCGCCGTCGTCATCGTGGCCATCGCCCTCGCCCCCACCGTGTGGATTCGAGCGTCGGCCTCGGGCCGCGTCGTCCCGACGGCTGAGGCTCCCGCCGCCGACGTCGCGATCGTGTTCGGCGCCCAGCTCGCCCCCGGCGGCCAGGAGCCGATGACGTTCCTGCGCAACCGGCTCGACACGGCCGCCACCCTGGTCACCTCCGGCAAGGTGAAGGCGCTGCTGATCTCCGGCGACGCGCACGGCGGCTCGGGCAACGAGGTGCGGGTGATGAGCGAGTACCTGGGCCGGCACGGCGTGGACGGCTCCAGGATCGTGGTGGACCCCTATGGCCTCGACACGTACGACACTTGCAAGCGCGCCCACGACGTCTACGGCATCAACCGGGCGCTCCTGGTGAGCCAGGACATCCACCTGTACCGCGCCGTCACCCTCTGCCGCCGCGTCGGCGTCGACGCCTGGGGCGTGCCGTCCGGCTGCGAGGGCTGCCGGACGGTGACGATCTGGTACAACACGGCCAGAGACGCCGCCGCCGCCTGGAAAGCCGCCTGGGACGCCGTGCGCGGCCGCCCGCCCGCGGTCCAGTCCCCACCCGACCCGGCGCTGCGGCAGGCGGTGGCCACACTCACTCCATAGTGGACGAAACACGACCACCTCGCCCGGGCCGACGGGCCCGGGCGAGGCGATGTGTTGCGCGTGCGCGTGCCGGTCACACCGCCGGTACGGTGACCGCCAGGACGTCCCAGTTCGCCGCGGCGACGCTGATGATGGAGCGACCCGGCACGGTGACCACGGTCGGGTTCACCAGCATGGTGCTCGTGCCGATCCCGGCCATGCCGAACTGGTTGCACCCCCAGACCAGCATCGAGCCGTCGGCCCGCACCGCGTACGTGACCGGCGAGTTGTCGTTCTCGACATCGACGATCTTCGGTTCACCGGCCGGCCGGACCAGCTCGGTCGGCACCGTGAGGCCACCCGGCACGCCGAGCGGGGTGAGCTGGTACTGCGTGTTCTCGCCCCACAGGTACACCCGGCCGTCCCCGGTCAGCGCGGTCGCCGCCGAGCTGATCGAGATGTCCACCACGTCGCTGCCCGGGCCGAGGTCGGTGACCTGGACCGGCACGTACGGCGAGGTCGGCGAGTTCAGCGGGCCGTACGGCCGGCCGAGTGCCCGCCCGTCGCCGCCGCAGGAGAGCACCGCGCCGTCAGCGCGCCGGAACAGGGCCACCGCGCCGGCGACCGCGATCTGCCGGATGTCGGTGAGCCCAGCCACCGGCGTCGCGAACTGCGTCGCGCCCGCCAGCGTGCCGTCGCACTTCACCGCCCCCCACGCGGTGACGGTGCCGTCGGCCATCAACGCATACGTCACCTCGGTGCCCGACTCGACGTCCACCGCACCGGTCAGTGGGGTGCCCGGCGCGGTCAGCACCCGCTCCGGATACGCCCGGACGCTAGCCGTCGAGCCGTCGCCGAGCTGCCGGTTCGTGTTCGAGCCCCAGGCGACCACCGTGCCGTCGGCCAGCACCGCCGCGATCGCGCTTTCCATGTGTACCGCGACGTCGACGACATCGGTGAGCGCGCCCGTGCCGCCGATGCCCAGCACCGGCGCCGGGGAGCGGGTGCTCGCGATCGTCGAGCCGTTGCCGAGGGCGGAGTTGAGGTTGTACCCCCAGGACAGCAACCGCCCGTCGGCCAGCCGGGCGTAGCTGGCCCGACCGCCGCTCTGCAGTTGCACGACGTTCTCCGGCAGGACCGTCTGCTGTGGACTGTTGTACTGCGACGCCGCCATACCGGCACCGGTCTGGCCGAAGGTGTTGGCGCCCCAGCCGTACGCGATACCCGGCTGGAGACCGCCGACCGCGTAGCTCGGCGCCGCGCCGAAGGCCAGCGCCGCACCGACCGCGACGACAGTACCGGCGGCGCCGAGCAGCGCCCTGGACCTCATCATGTTCCCACTCCCTGTCTGGAAATCTCGTTCGCCGACGAGTACGCCGGGCCGGACAGGAAGCAGCTTGCGGGCCGCGACTTGGAAGCGACTTGGCCCGCACCCAAGGCCGGCTTGGGAAACTGTGTCACCTCGGCGACACTCCAGAAGTCCCGGCGGCGGCCTCATCTGCGCTCCGCACGTCGGTGACGGGCGCCAGCCACACGCCTCGTTCCGAACCGCGACGGAGCGAGGGGTACGCGGCTCACCGTCAGCGGCCGTACGCCTCCAGCAGGCGCAGCCAGACTTCGCCAACGGTCGGGAACGCCGGAACGGCGTGCCACAGCCGGCCCAGCGGAACCTCGCCGACGATGGCGATCGTCGCGGCGTGCAGCAGCTCCGCGACGTCCGGGCCGACGAGGGTGAAGCCGACGATCACCCTGCGGTCCTCGTCGACGACCATCCGGGCCTGCCCCTGATATCCCTCGGCATGCAGAGCGGATCCCGCCACGGCCGCCAGGTCGTGCTCCACGACCCGGATCCGCATTCCGGCGGCCTCGGCAGCAGCCGCGGTCAGCCCCACCGACGCGACCTCCGGGTCGGTGAAGACGACCTGCGGCACGGCACGCTCGTCGGCCGTGGCGACGTGCCGGCCCCACGGACGGTCGTCGACCGTTTCGCCCTTGGCCCGCGCCACGATGACGTCGCCCACCGCGCGAGCCTGGTACTTGCCCTGGTGGGTCAGCAGCACACGCCGGTTGACGTCGCCGGCCGCGTACAGCCACCCGTCGCCGACCAGCACACCGTCCTCGCCGACGACCCGCAGGGTGTCGTCGACCGTGAGCCAGCCGCCGACCTTCAAGCCGATCTTGTCGAGGCCGATGTCCCGCGTGTTCGGTGTACGGCCGATCGCGACCAGGAGTTCGTCGGCCTCGACGATGGCGGCGGTCAGACCGCCCTGCACGACCCGGTCGGCGACGTTCTCCCCGACCGGCCCCGCACCGATGACGATGACGTCGTACGTGGTGTTCTCCATGTCAGTTGCCCTTCGCCGCGCGGCCCAGACGGATGGCCGCGATGAGGAAGAAGATCGCGCCGGGGACGGCGTAGCCGACCGCGTTGGTCAGCACCGGGTTGTCCGCGGACGCGGCGGCGATGAACGACCCGCCGGCGAGTACGGAGATGCCACCACTGATGATCATCGGCCACTGGCCGCCCATCCGGCGGCGGGGAACAGCCACGATCAGCTGAACCAGCCCGGCCACGACCGCCCACGCACCCCACACCCGCAGGACCGCCGGAATGCCGGACGCGGCGGCGAAGGCCAGACCGATCGCGGCGAGCGCGCTGACCGCGACATTCACGTACAGCAGGACCGGCGACCCGGTGGCCCGCGACGCGCGGGCGTCGATGACCGCGGCGACCACGTCGA
Organism: Dactylosporangium sp. CA-233914; assembly: GCF_050942935.1. NCBI lineage: Bacteria > Bacillati > Actinomycetota > Actinomycetes > Micromonosporales > Micromonosporaceae > Dactylosporangium > Dactylosporangium sp. CA-233914. Next base: position 9,584,830 of record NZ_CP192030.1, read on the forward strand.
ACAGCGGGTACATCACCAGCAGCGTGCCGGTGAGCGGATTGAGGTGCTTGGCGAGCGGGAACATCACGAGGGCCCAGACGAGAGCGAACGCGAAGCGGACGAAGTACAGCCGCCGCAGGGCTGCCGCCGTCGTCGAGATGCCGGGTGCGGCAACGGTGGTCATAGCGATCCTTTCGGTGGTTACAACCGAAGCTGCGGCCAGCGGGTGCCGCGGCCGGAGCACCACCCCTAGAGAACGAACGTTCTGTCTCCCTAACGATGACGACCCCGCCTCGACCTGTCAAGACGGAACGTTCTATCGCTACTATGAGTTCATGGCGCTCAGCGAAGCCGAGACCCGGCCGTCCGAGGCACGGCTACGGCTCCTCAACACGGCGACGAGGATTTTCTACGCGGAGGGAATCCACTCGGTCGGCGTCGACCGGATCATCGCCGAGGCAAAGGTGACCCGGGCCACCTTCTATCGGCACTTCCCCGGCAAGGAAGACCTTGTCCTCGCCTATCTACAGAGCGCCGACCAAGGCATCCGCAGCCAGGTGGACACGGCCATCGCCGCGGGCACCTCGGCGACCGACACTGTCCGAGCCGTTGCGGCGTCGATCGCTGAGGGCATCCGATCCCCCGGCTTTCGCGGATGCGCCTTCCTGAACGCCGTGGCCGAGTATCCCGGCCCCGCCCATCCCGTGTATCAAGCCGTCCTCGCCCATAGGCAGTGGTTCCTGGACACGATCAAGACCCTGATGACGAGCATCGAGGAGACCAAGGCTGAGCCGGCCGCCCAGCATTTCGTCATGCTCCGCGACGGCGCCATGGCGGCCGGCTGCCTGTTCGACCCAGCCCTGATCTGCGAGACCTTCCTCCGCGGTGTCGACGGGCTCATCCAGATTCACGGCTCCCGCCAGCCATCCTGACCGCCGCGACGGAGCTTCAGCCGCGCACGACCTCCGAGTCGAAGCATGCCGGGTTCGCTCGGCGCGCGACAGATCGGCTGCGGCCTGGCACCAACGCCTCACCGTCACCGGCCGAGCCGGGCGGGCGACCGGCGCAGGATCGCTATCACTACCAGGCCGGCCAGAGCGAGCACCGCCGCCAGGGCGGTCACCGCGATGTTGATCCACGCTCGCTCGAATCCCCGCTCCACCAGGATCGGCCCGCCCTTGCAGGAGATCGTCAAGCCGACCTGCTTCCGGTCGGACACCTGCATGCCGTAGTTGAACGTGGCGCCGCCGGCCCGGACCCGCTCCGGCCGGTGCCGCAACGCCTCGGTGTAGTGGGTGCCACTGCCCGCACCGAGCCCCTCCGCGTCGCCGCCGTCGGGCGCCAGATCGCAGTTGGATCCCGCCTCCCGGGCCGGCGCCTTCTGGTACACGGTGAACGTGACGCCGGGCTCGAGCACGAAGTGGACCGAATCGCCGGGCCCCGCGACCGGGCGCGCCTCACGCTCACCCGACACGGTCGTCCGGCCCGCGACGAGGCCTCCACAGCACAGGAACACCAGCAGCAGCACGGGCGGTACCGCATACCACCACCTCGCCGGACGCGGGCTCATCGTTCTCCTTTCATGTGCGGTGGTCCGGCGCGACCGCCCAGGCTGGGTGGCGACCCTCCCGGCCTCGCGGTGTCGGTCCCCGCCGATGACGCCGCTGGCCGTCAGCGTTCGCCGTGATGACGGTCCGCCGATAGATAATTCGTATTAGCACCTTGACTCATGGGAAGCGCAGCGGCAAAACTCGGCCATCGCCGCCGCCACGCCTGCCCGTGGCCGGCGTCACGATGCGTATATGCGCGCGGTTCGCCGACCCGCAAGCCTGGGAGTCCACAATGGTCAATCACCCCATTCCCGCAGCAGCGCTCAGTCGCCGGGCGCTGCTGTCCGTCGCAGCCAGCGCCGCTGCTCTCGCCGCATTGCCCACTCACGCCTCCGCTGAGGTCGTGGCGAACGGCCTGCCCCTCCTTGCGCCACTCCCGCCGGGCGCACCGGACCGCACCCTGTTCGCCCCGATCGAACAGCGCTTCGCCAGCTACCTGGCGACCCTGCCGGCGATGGTCAACGACATCGAGGCCACCGACCCCGCCACGTACGGCTTCATGCGCGGCGGCTGGTGGCGCGAGCCGTCGTCCTGGTTCAACGCCCGTGTACAGGAGCATGGTTTCACCCTGAGCTGGTTCCATGCCAACCGCCGGCCCTGGAACCCCTATCGCGGGGACGCCGCGCTGGCCGGCCGGCTCGACGCCGCGCTGCAGCATTACCTGAGCCTGCAACACTCCGACGGCGCGTGGCCGGAGTACAGCCGCACCGAGCACTCACTCGCGGCGACCGGATTCGGCCTCGGCTATCTTGCCAAGACGCTGGAGAACCTGCGCCGCGCGGATGCCCTGCCGCAACGCCGGCCGGCGATCGAGCAGGGGCTGCGGCGCGGAATGCAGTGGCTGCTCGACCCGGACAACGAAATTTGGCGTACACCGATCGAATGGGCCAATCAGGTAGCCGCCGGCCTCGCCGGATCCACGGTCGCGCTGCACCTCACGCCCGATGCGAACCTGCAGAGCCGGCTGCTGGAGCGTATCGAGTACTTCGCCGAGCACGGCCAGAGCCCGGCCGGCTTCTTCTACGAGCCGCACGGCTGCGACATCAACTACAACTTCGAGGTGATGCTTCCCGAGATCGCCGAGATCTACCTGCGCACCGGCAGCCGCACCATCCTGTCGATGGCACGGCGGTTCACCGACTGGTTCAGCTACAACCTGCTGCGCGAGCCGGACGGCTCGGGCTGGCTGACCTACTACGCGGTGTCGGCCCGCACCAGTGTCGCGTACTACGACGACGTCGTGCCGGACCCGGACCGCACCAACCTCGGCTCGATGTTCGTGCCGGCGATCCCGAACCTGGGCGCGTTCTTCACCTCGCGGGAGGACCGCGCCGCCAGCCGTGCCGCCTGGGCGGCCGAGCCGGGACCGGCGCCGACGCTCGCGAAGCAGAACACCTCACCGCGGATCATCGCGCACACACCGTACGGCGAGCGTCTGCCGAGCGATGACGAGAAGCGGCGGGCCATCAGGGCGCTGCCGTACCTGCGCTTGCCGGAATTCGCCGAGCTGCGCCGCGACAGCGTGGTCGACCAGGACTACCTGTACGTCCGCCGCCCCGGCCTGTACTTCGGCGGCTTCTTCGGCACCCGGCCCACCAGCATGGTGCGCAGCGGCACCGGATTCCTCTGGCACCCCAGGGCCGGCACGATCGTGCACGCCCAGCAGACCGACACCGGATGCTGGTCGACCGTGCTGCCGAACGGCAGCCCGGACGGTCGCAGCAACCTGGCCGCCGAATACTTCATCGGCGATCGGGCATGGACCGGCGGGCCGCGCTCCCCCGGCTCGGCCCCGGTACGCGTCCGCTACCAGATCCCGGACGGCCGGATCAAGACCGAGCTGACTGTGGCGCGCGGCGAGCTGACCCGGTCGGTGCAGGTGACCTCGGCTGCCACCGAGCAGATTCCACTGGTACTGCAGCCCGATGACAAGGTGGCGTTCACCGACGGCACACCGGCCCCGTACGGGCAGACCACCAGCGCGAACGCCGACGGCCTCGTGCTGCACCGCAACGGCGCCACCATCACCTTCCGCTGGGGCACCCCTCGCCAAGCGACGCTCAACACCTCCTCGCGCACGTACCTGCGCGACGGCCGCCGGCGCGTGCACGTGCTGCGGATCCCGCACGACGGCCGGTTCGAGGTTCGCGTCCTGCTGTCCTGACAACGCGCACACGTCGACCTTGGGGTTCTCTGGCCCGGCGAGTGGTCGGCCGCGATGATTTCTCTCGCGTGCCGACCACTCGTCGTCGAGCACCCCGGTGGTGGAGGGGTTGTACTCCTGGGTGACGAAGATGCGGGCCGGTCGCGCGATCGCTACGACTGCGTGTTGGCGGACGGCAACTCGATGAGGAACTCCTGGTCCGCCGCGCCGGTGCAGGGCTCCTCGACCACCTCGGCCCCAGCCGCCCGGTCATCGTCCTTGATGCCGAGGCACAGGTCCGCGTGGGTGGGCCGCAGCCGATACCGGACGGGCGTCGTCGTCCCCGCCGGCTCGACGCGGAACAGCTGGCTCGGCCGGCCGGCCTGGCAGTCGTTCCTGGGCTCCAGGAGATCGCGGCCCACTCCGTCGACGATCACGGTCAGGCATCCGACGCCCTGCGCTGGATGATCCCACTTGATGAAGTAGAGGTCGTCGCGGACCGGCTCCAGGATGGTCTTCGGCGGCTCGGCCTCGGCACACGGGCGCTGAGCGGCCACCGCGCTGCCGTATCGCCCGGTGCGATCCACTCCCTCGGTGACGCAGAGATCAGGGGTACGAACCGGATGGATGCGCGCCCATCCCGCCGGCAACGCCACGGACTGGCCGCCCACCTTCGCCGGCGCGGAGCCGCCGGCGGAGATCGCCGGATAGTCCGATCGGCGCTGCCTGCCATCCGAGATCCACACACCGGCGACGGCCGCGACTGATACGGCGGCGACGACCGCCAGGGCGGCCGCCGGGATCCGCCATGACCGGACGCGGACAGCTCGCGCCGGCGGCGGCACCGCCGGGCCACTCGACCCGACGGGCGGATCCGCATCCTGGTCGGCCTGGGGCGGCGTGGAGGGCTCGGCCGCGAGCCGATGCCAGACCGCGAGCCAGGCGTCCACAGTCGGCTGTCCACCGCCGCACGCCCGCACGAATGGCGCGACCAGGTCGGCGCGGGGCAACGTGCTACGCCGGAGGGTATCGGCGATGGTGCTGCGCGGCAGGAGCTCCCCGCGGCTCGCGGCCCGCGCTTCGAGCTCCCGGAATGTGCATCCAGACTGGTCTTTGAGTTGCCGCATCAACCCGACGAATTCGGATGGGTTGGCGACGTGGTCGAGTTGTGAATGCCCTTCGTCAATCCCCCGCATGCGCGTCGATGGTAGCCGATGTTCCGCTCGCCGTCGTGCGCGATCGCCGGGCTGTCCGGACCGGACTCCCGCAGGCCCCGCCCGGCCCGCCCGACCAGGACGGACAGCCGGCGAGCTGTCCCGGACAAGGAGCGCCTTGCCGGAGCGGGGTGATTGCCTACAGGCTCGGCAGCAAGCACCATCGCCAACCACGGGGATGAGCGCGCGGGGACGAGACGCGCCACCTGTTAAATCGATGGACGGCTATTTCTAGGCAAGAAGGTCCGTTACTGCGATTCAGGTCAGGGGAATCCTGTCGTGCTGGAGTTTCGATTGCTGGGTCCGTTCGAGGTATGGGCGGCCGGACGGCGCGTGGAGGCCGGTCAGCCGCACGTGCGTCTCGTGCTGGCCGCGTTGCTGGTTGACTCGGGCCGGATGGTCAGCCATGACGCCCTGATCGATCGCGTGTGGGGCCCGACGCCGCCGAAACGGGCCCGCGACGGCCTGTACGCGCATATCGCGCGGGCCCGGAGAGTGCTGATCCAGGTTGCGGAGCACGGTGACGACCCGGCGCCGATCGTGCGCCGGCCCGGCGGATACGTGCTGGACGTCGATCCCGACCGGATTGACGTGCACCGGTACCGGCGGCTGGTGGACCGGAGCCGGGCGCCGGACCACGCCGACGGTGAGCGGGCCAAACTGCTGCGCGATGCGCTCGCGCTCTGGGGCGGTGAGCCACTGGCCGGGCTGAAAGGAGAATGGATCGCACGGATGCGCGACGGCTGGCAGCAGCAGCACCTGGAGACTGTCATCGCCTGGGCCCAGGCCGAGCTCCAGGCCGGCGATCCCGCTGTCATGATCGAACCGCTCACCGAAATGGTGCAGCAGCATCCGCTGGTCGAGCCGCTGACGGCGGTGTTGATGCGGGCGCTGCATGCCGCCGGGCGGACCGCGAGCGCGCTCGAGTGCTATGCCCGGGCCCACGACCGGCTGATCGAGGCGGTTGGTGTGGAGCCCGGACCGCAGCTGCGGGAAGTCCATCGGGCGATCCTGCAGGGTGCGCCGTCCGGACGGCCGGCTCGGATCGTGCCGCCGCGTGGCGGCGCGCCGGCGCTGCTCCCCCTGGATCTGCCCGGGTTCGCCGGCCGGGCCGAACAGCTCGCCCGGCTCGGGCGCCTGGCGGCCGCCGCCGGTGCGCAGGCCACCGCGGTCGTGATCGCCGTCGTGTCCGGGGCGGCGGGGGTCGGCAAGACGACCCTTGCGGTCCACTGGGGGCACCGCAACCGAGCCCAGTTTCCCGATGGCCAGCTCTATGTCAACCTGCGAGGGTTCGATCCGTCGGCCGCACCGATGCAACCGCATCAAGCGGTACACCTGTTACTGGACGCGCTCGAGGTGCCGGCGGAACGGATCCCGGCCCAGCCGGCGGCCCAGACCGCGCTCTACCGCAGCTTCGTCGCCGGGCGGCGCATGTTGCTCGTCCTGGACAACGCCCGGGACGCCGATCAGGTCCGCCCGCTGCTGCCCGGTTCGCCGGGCTGCATGGTGATCGTGACGAGCCGGAACCACCTTACCGGGCTGGCGGCGGTCGAGGGGGCCGTCCCGCTCGTGCTCGACGCGATCCCGGCGCCGGATGCGCGGCAGCTGCTGGTCAACCGGCTCGGCTCGGCCCGCACGGCCGCCGAGCCGCGTGCGGTGGACGAGATCATCGCGAGGTGTGCCGGGCTGCCTCTCGCGCTGGCCATCGCAGCCGCGCGAGCCAGCACGCATCCCACGTTCCGGCTGTCGGCGTTGGCGAGCGAGCTGCAGGACACGCGGGGCTCGCTGGACGCGTTTTCCGGGGAGGACGCGGCCAGCGACCTGCGCCGGGTGTTCTCCTCGTCATACCGGACGCTCTCCGACGCTGCGGCACGACTGTTCCGGCTGCTGGGGCAGCACCCCGGGCCCGACATCGCCGCCGCGGCCGCGGCCAGCCTGGCCGGCGTCCCGGCGGGCGAGGCCCAGTCGCTGCTGTCCGAGGTGGCCCGGGCCCATCTGATCACCGAGCACCTGCCCGGCCGGTACACCTTCCACGACCTGCTGCGCAGCTACGCGGCCGAGCTTGTGCACCGGGTCGAGCCCGAACGCGAGCGCCGGGCGGCGATCGGCCGCACGCTGGAGCATTACGTGCACGCGGCGCATGCCGCCGCGATGGCGCTGTATCCCCAGTCGGACCCGATCGCTCTGGACCCGCCGGACGTCGCGGTCACACCCGAGGAGCACCTCGACGCCGACCGGGCGCTGGCCTGGTTCGCCGCGGAGCGCGCCGTGCTGGTGGCCGCGGTCGAACAAGCATCGGCCACCGGGTTCGACGTTCACGCCTGCCGGCTTGCCACGGTCGCGGCGAGGTTCCTCGACCCTCGGGGGCATTCCCGTGACGTGCTCGCCATCCACCAGATCGCGCTGCGGGCCGCCCGGCGGCTGGGCGACCGGCCGGCGCTGGCGGATGCCCACCGCGGGCTCGCGCGCTCCTACACCCGCCAGGGCCGCCACGATGACGCGCACAGCCATCTTCGCCACGCCCTGGAGCTGTACACGTCACTCGGCGATCGCGTCGGCCAAGCCCATACCCGCCGCGGCCTGGCCCGCTCGCTGGCCCGGCAGGGCGGCTACTGGGCGGCCATTCGCCATACCGATCGCGCCATCGCTCTGTACCGGGCCGCCGACCATCGGGCCGGCGAGGCGGACGCGCTCAACGCACTCGGCTGGTACCACGCGCAGCTGGGTCACTTCTGTCGGGCGATCGCCTACTGCGAGCGTGCGCTCGTGTTGCACGAGGCGGTGGGTGACCGTTCCGGCATGGCCAACACGTTGGACAGCCTCGGTTACGCCCACGTGCACCTGCGCGACCATGAGCAGGGCACTCGCTACTTGCGACGGGCTCTGCGACTGCATCGCCACACCGGCGACCGCTACCACGAGGCCGACACGCTCGCCCACCTCGGCGACGCGCAGGGCGCCGCCGGTGACGCCGCGGCCGCCGACCGCTCCTGGCGAGAATCCCTGGCCATCTTTCGTGAGCTCGGCCACCCGGATGCCGATTCGGTACAGCGCCGGATCACTGCGGACGCGCGGCCGGCACCGGCGGGGACGGCAACCGGCCGCGAACCATGAGATCGACCGGCTCGCCCCGGAGGATCTTCTGCTCCAGCCGGCACACCGAGTCGTCCGGGTCGAGGCCATGCTCCTCCCGAAGGATGGCTCGTAGGTCCCGGCACGCCGCCAAGGCATCGCACCGGCGACCAGCCAGGTACAGGGCGATCATGAGCAGCTCGCGCATTCGCTCTCGCAGGGGATGGGCCGCGACCAGTGCCTGGAGTTCCGCAATCACCGCCTCGGGCGTGCCCCCGGCCAGTTCGGCGCGCAGCCAAGTCTCCACCGTGGTCAACCGGTGTTCGTTCAGGCGGAAGCGCTCGATCTCGACCGCCGGCACGCCACCGACATTGGCCAGCGCGGCGCCGCCCCGCCAGCACGACAGTGCCTCCAGGAAGTGGCGGGCCGCGGCCACGTGCTCGCCGGCGACGAGCGCTCGGTGGCCGGTGGCCGACAGCTCCATAAATCGATCCGCGTCCAGCTCGCCGCGGCCGACCGTGAGTTCGTAGCCGCGTGGCCGGGTGCGCAGCGCATGCCCACGCGGATCGCCGATCAGGCGGCGCACCCGGCTCACGTAGTGCTGTACCAACTTGCGGGCGGCCGGCGGTGGGCACTGCGGCCACAGTTGATGCTCGAGCTCGTCGACCGGGACAATGTGGTTGGCGTTGATGAGGAGCACGGCCAGGAGGGCCCGCCATTTGGCCGGCGGCACGTCCACCCAGCTCTCGCCGGTGCGCACCTCGATGGAGCCGAGAATCCGATAACGCTCCGCACTCGTGTTCACGCCATTGCCCTCCTCAGCCGGCTGCCGCTCACCACTGAGGATCGTCAGTGCTCCATCGCGAAACCTTGCGAAAACCCTTTCGCCGACCAGCGGCGCGGATTCCTACACACACAGCCCCGCGGCCGTGCATTGCCGGGCGAGGGTGAGCGTCAAGCAGATGACGACGGTCGCGCACCACACGCTCATGGCGGTGCCGCCCGCCGTGCCGTCGAGCTGCTCGACGGACAGGTCGGCCGTGCCGGCCGGGCTTGCCGGGAGCGCGGCGAGTTCGGTGTCGCTGAGGGTGGCTCGGAAGACGGGGTTCTTCCAGGCCTCGGTGATCGTGTTCATCGTGTCTCCTGTCTGAACGATGCGGATCGGTACAACATCGCGGGGCGTCAGCCGGCCGCGGCCGACTGCCGCTGCAGCAGCTGCCCCGCCTGCCGGTGCGCCAGCGCGGCGTATCGGCCGCCGAGCGCCATGAGTTCCTCATGACCGCCGTGCTCGATGATCTCGCCGCGGTGCAGCACGACGATCTGCTCGGCGTCGATGACGGTGCTGATCCGGTGCGCGATGACGATCCGGGTGCAGCCCAGTGCCGAGAGCTCGGCGGCGATCGCCGCTTCGGTGAGCGTGTCGAGGTGGCTCGTGGCCTCGTCGAGCAGGAGCACGTTGGTCCTGGCCAGCAATGCCCGAGCGATGGCCAGGCGCTGCCGCTGACCGCCGGACAGCGCGCCGCCGCCCTCCCCCACGCTGGTGCTGAGGCCCAGCGGCATGCGCTCCAGATCCGGCAGGAATTGCGCCTTGCGGAGCGCTTCGCGCAGCTCGTCATCGCTCACCCCGGCCCGGCCGAGCGTCAGGTTCTCCCGGATCGAGCCGCCGAAGATGTACGGAAACTGCGTGACGACGCCGAATCTCTGGCGTAACGGTTCCAGGTCGTAGTCCTCGAGCGGCCGTCCGTCGACGAGCACCGTCCCGGCCGTCGGCCGGAGCAGTCCGGTGAACAGCCGTACGAGGGTCGTCTTCCCGGAGCCCGTGGACCCCACGATGGCGACTTTCGTGCCGGGGGCGACCCGCAGGTTGATGTCCTTGAGTACGAGCGGCGCTCCCAGGTCGTAGCGAAAGTCGACGCCGCGCAGCTCGACCTCGCCCCGCAGCTCGGCCGGCTGCGCGGCGCGTGGCCGGACCGGCTCGGGCTCCTCGTTCAGCACGTCGTAGATGCGCTCCAGGTGCGAGCCGATCGTCTGCAGGTAGCGCAGTGCGCCCATCACCTGCCCGACCGGCGTCAGCAGCAGGCCGGCGATGACGTTGAGGCCGAGCATCGTGCCGAGCGACATCCTGCCCCCGACCACCTGCACGATGCCGAAGACGAGCAGCGCCAACGGTGCCGCAACCTGAAACATGCCCATCGCCGACTCGTTGATCAGGTCCAGTCGCCGTCGCTGATACCCCGCGCGCACCGACTCGGCGAAGCGGTCGACCCACCGTCGCAGCGCCCAGGCCGACAGCCCGGAGCTCTTCAGGAACTCCGCCCCGGCCAGCGCGTCGATCGCGCTGCTCTGCGACTTCGCGGCCGCCGCCAGCTCGCGCTGCGCGCGTTCGTGCACCAGCCGGATGGTGGACGCCACGATGCCGAACTGGGCGGCCGCGAGGACTGCCACCACGGCCGCGTACGCCGGGCTGACCGCCACCAGCAGCGCGGTGTAGACGACAACGAACAGGGTGTCCAGCACGATCGTGACCAGCTGCGAGGTGAGCATCTCACGGACCGCCATGTTGCTGCTCAGCCGGCCCATCAGGTCGCCCGCGCCCCGGGTCTGGAAGTAGCTGTACGGCAGCCGCAACAGGTGGGTCATGAAGCGCTCGCCCAGTGCCCGGTCGAGGCGCCGTTGCAGCACCAGCAGTACCAGCCCCCGGCCGAGTGTCGCGAGCGTCTGCGCCAGAACGTATCCGCCGAGACCGACGGCGAACAGGGCGAGCGTGTCCGCGCCCTGCCCGACGAGGACGTCCACGCCGTACTTGGTGGCGAACGCGGAGGCGAGCCCGAGTACCTGCACCACGGCCGAAAGCACGATGGCCATCACGACGAGGGCCGGGGCGAGGCGAACCAGGTCACGCAGGAAGCTCAGGACGGGATTCTCGCGCAGCTGGCGGCTGCGCCGCTGCATCGCCTCCTGCGGCGTGAACTCCAGCACCGTGCCGGAGAAGTCCGCGAAGAACTCCTCGCGGGTGAGCCATCGCCGCCCACACCCTGGATCGACCATCCGTATCCGGCGCGACCCGACCTTCTCCAACACGGTGAAATGGTCCTCGCCCCAGTGCGCGATCGCCGGGAGGCGGACGCCGGACAATCCGGTGCGGTCCACCCGTAGTCCCCGCGCCGCCAGCCCGTACTCCTGCGCCACCTCGGCGATCCGGCGCGCGCTGGTGCCGTCGCGCCCGACCCCGAAGTCGGCTCGCAACTGCCGGACCGACGTGGCCCGCCCCAGACCGCTGAGCACCATGGCCAGGCACGCTGGGCCGCACTCGGTGCTGCTCATCTGCACGATCACTGGTACGCGGGGCACGGTACCTCCTCGGCGGCGACACGATCGGCGGACGCTGCGGGCGCAGTGCCCGCGGACGGCGACACGGCCGTCGGCGGCTCGAGCAGCAGGACATTCGGCGTGGCTTGCGGATCGGCGGCCCGCAGCAGTTCGTAGCCGATGCCGGCGCTGCCCATGAGCAACCCCGGCACGTGCAGTCCCTGCGGGACCCCGCAGCGCTCCTGGCCGGACAGCACGTCGTGGGCCACCGCTCGCGCGACTCGGCGGGCGAGACTGACCAGCGTGTTGTCACCGGTGGCCAGGCCGGCACTGAGCAGGGTCTCGGCGAGCCCGAGATCGCCGTGGCACAGGCTGTCGTTCCCGATGCCGGTGATACCGGCTTCCCGCAGGAGATCGCGCCGCACGGCGGCGACCGCCGCGTCGAGGTCGGCCCGCACCTCGCGGATGTCGAGGGACCGAAGCATTCCCGCCCGGGCGAGCCCGATGCCGGCCGCGCCGTGACACCACGCGTTCATGAACACGCCCTCCGGCGTGTCGGTGCGGTGATCGGGCCAGTTGCCCGCACTCGCGTCATACCGGCGATGCTCGTACCGCACGGCCTTCTCGGCTGCCTCGAGGAAGCGGCGTTCGCCCGTCGCGCGCGCGATCTCGGCCAGCGCGTAGGCGATGCCGGCCACCCCGTGCGAGAAGCCCAGCAGCGGCGACCGGGCGGCCAGCGGCGGCGGCCAGGCGAGCCCCGACTCGACCGGAGTGGCCGTGGCGAGCAGGCGATCCCCGGCGGCACACAGGCTCGCCAAGGTCTGCTCGCTGCGATCGACGCAGTGCAAGGCGCGCAGCGCGAGCGCCGCGCCCGCCGTCCCCGACACCACGTCCAGGAAGCGCTCGTCGGCGAAGCGCCGGGTCAGCTCCGGAACGAGCCGGTGCGCCTGGGCCAGCAGCGGCTCGGAGCGCCACAGGACACCCAGGTGGGTCAGGGCGTAGACGTATGCGCCCAGCTCGCCGTAGCCGCTGACCCGCAGCATGTTCCGGTCCGCTTCGGACCAGCCCAGCAGGTCGTCGATGTGCTCGGCGAGCATCGCCGCGATCGACTCGGCCGCCGAGCGGAACCGCGGCTGGCCGGAGCGTTCACCGAGGTGGCCGAGGAAGACGGCGATGCCGGACAAGCCACCGAAGCCGTCGAACGCGGTCGGGACCACACTCCAGTAGCGGTCACCGACGAGGGCGAGCGTCAGCCACATCGGCCGGTCCGGCGCGCTGCTCACGACGGTCCGCAGCAGTTGGTCGCCGATGCGGACGGCGGCGCGCACGGCAAGCGGGCGGTCGATCTCCACGTTCGGCAGATCCCGGCCGAGGGGCCGGGCATCGCGGCGGACACCGTCGATCTGCAGCGCGGCCAGCGACGCGGAAACCGTCCAGCGCTGCCGGCGCAGGTCGGCCGCGCCGAGCGCGACGATCCGGTCGCGAACGAGGTCCAGTCCGGAGCGGGTGAAGTAGTCCCGCGCGACCACGCCTCGATCGTCGTACAAATCGCGGGAGTCGGGCCGGGTCCGGAACATGGGGATGTCGCCGCCCGCGAGCTGCTGGATCTCGCTGGTCGCGACGAGCAGGTTGGCCCGCAGATCCGGGTGGAGGGTGGCGAGGATCTCGAAGAGGCATTCCCGGTCCAGGGCGTCGGCCAGCACCGCCGGGTGCCACGACTCCTGCAGGACCCTGGCGTACGTCATGGTCGGCAGGACGATGACCCGAATCTCGTCCGCGGCGAACGCGGCGATCGGCCCGTCGGTGGCGGCCAGTTCATCGCGATTCGCGAGCAGCAGCCGGTAGCACGACTCGAATCCGGAGATCAGGTCCGCGCCGTACGCGGCCGGATCCACCGCCACATCGTTCACCTTGGGCAGGTTCTGGGCGCCCGGCATCTCGATGCGGGAACGGATCAGCCGCATCTGATCGGTACCCGAGTTCTGCCAATGCGGCACCTTGATCGGCGTGAGCTCCCCTTCGCGGCCGGCCATTCCGGACATGTCGGTGGCGAGCACGGTGTCGCTGTCCAGACTGAGTGCCCGACGCGGAAGCAAGCCCACCGCGAGCACGGACTCGTCGGCCAGCGCAGGCGCCTCCCTGGGCACCGGAACCGGCCGATCCCGCACCGTCGGTGGCGTCTGCTGGAACAGGGCCTCCAGGTCGACGATCACGGGAAACTCACCGGCCGCGATCACATTCTCCAGATGTATGTCAGAGCCCCGCAACAGGTAAAGCAGGCCGAGATAGGCACCCTGACGCCAGTAGAAGCGGCGCACCGCCCTGTCGTCGGCGCAGCTGTCCGCGGCAACGAATTCGACCCAGCCGTATTCGCCACGGTCCAGCACGGCCAGTCGCCGCAGGGGATGGGCCAGCCCCTTTGCGTTGAGCCAGTCGACAAGTGCGTAGAAGTGTGACTCGACAGCAAGGCCCCGCGGCTTGTAGACCACCCGGCCACCGCCGTCGAACGTCAGAATTGCCACGCTACGCCCGCCGCGATGCGTATCGCCGGCCCCGGCGTGTAGTCCCACCACGTCGTTCAACGATGCGGCGGCCAGGCCGAACTCCCCGCGTAACGCCGGCAGGTCCGAAAGCAGCCGCGCGGCCAACTCGCGGCGGACGGTCACCCACCGCTCGAGCTCTTCGACGAGCTGGCGGGCGAGCGTCGGATGAGCCGACAAAATCCGCATCGCATAGGCCGGCTCGCGCAACTGCCGGACAAAGTCGGCGAACCGCGATGCCGGGGTGTCGCCGGCCAGCGCGCCGGCTCGGCTCGCCCGATTGAGGTGCTGGATGAGCACGCGCGCCGTCATCTGCAACAGCACTTCGTCGTTGGTCCGCAGCAATGGATGGCTTTCCGGGACCTCGTCGTGGTGCCCGAACTCGCGGACAAGCCGGTTCAGCTCGCGCTGCAACCGCCGCCGGTACCACGATGTCAGCGGATGGACCAGGGCCAACAGGCCGGCGGACGGCCCGAGGTGAGCCGCGTGCTGTTCATCCGGCGAGCGCGTCTGGCAGCGCTCGGACGGACCGGCCGACCAGGCCCGCGCGAGGCTCTGCATCCACTCGGCGGGCAGCGGCAGGCGCGCGCGAATACTGTCCGGTGCCTCGCCGAGCAGCATCCTCAGGTCGTCCTCGCCGAGGCCCGGCTCGTGCCACCGGGAGAGGTCCGGCGTCAAGCCGCCAGTGACGGCCCGGCCGCCGAGCCAGGCGGCGAGCCGACGGGACCCGCGTTCACCGGCGGCTTCGGTCCTCGGCACCGGTGCACGTGTGCGCTCCGCTCGCGTGAGCGCGCCCCACCAGGCCGGGCTGTCCAGTACATCGTCCGCCCCGGTCTTGCGGCCTTTCGTCGCGATGTCGGGCGTCGCCATCAGGTCACTCCTTAGGTCCGGTCGGCTTGAAACGAAGCCCGGGTGGGCGGCGACGCTGCTGCATCGCCGCCCACCCGGTTCCGGCGGTCAGATACGTTGACCGTCGGTCACGGCCGTCAGCAGCAGCCCCGGGAATCGATGCCGCATGTGCCGCAGAGGGTGTTCCGTGAGCAGAAGAACAACGAGACAACAACCGTTCCGATGCAAATGGTGCCGGCGGTGCCACCCTGGAAATCCAGGTCCGTCAGGTCCATCTCGCCGATCGGATCGTCGAGCAGATCGCCGTGATCTGTCTGGTCAAGCATTCTGATACACCTCCTTCCCCATGCCGGTCCGTCGCTGTTTCGGCCGAGCAGGGACAGCCTGGCAAAGGGCGGTCAATTCTCATTCTTTCCGTGGTCGACCCGCGGTTCGGCCGTGGTAGAGCCGCAGTA